>NZ_LMUO01000008.1:0-23213 GCF_009765905.1 Mucilaginibacter sp. L196
TCCCTGAATCTGTAAAGTTATACACCTTGATTCTTCAAATATCCCCATTAGGGACACTAAGATAACTTTTTTATTTTATGGGTTAACTTAAATCTGCGAGAGATCGCTGCGGTGACAAAACTGCCCATCATATAACCAACCTGTCATGTGATGGGCTATTACTCTTAAGAGGGGAATCGCACAAGACCTGTAAAAAAATAACGTAACAAATCGTAATTTTATAGCATTAATAACCCCCTGTGATAAAAATCTACTCCACCCTATTTTTGCTTTTTACTTGTACATTGTGCTTATCAGCGCAGCAAAATGACTCTTTAAAAAGAGATTCTTCTCGACGTTTAAACGTTGTAATAGTCAGGGGCTATCTTTCCAACCAACCTATTTTAAATGTGCCTGCATCTGTAAATGTGTTAGGCACCGAACAATTAGCCGTACAATCTGACAATTCATTGGTATCTGCATTAAATACTGTCCCGGGTGTGCGGATGGAGGAACGTTCGCCGGGTAGTTATCGCTTGTCAATCCGCGGCAGTTTATTACGCTCGCCTTTTGGTATCCGTGATGTAAAGATTTATTATGACGAGATCCCTTTAACCGATGCCGGAGGCAATACCTACCTGAATGCGATTGATATGAACAGCATTCAACATATTGAAGTGTTAAAAGGCCCGGATGGTAGTTTATTCGGCGCTAATTCGGGGGGCGTGGTTTTGGTAAGCCCGGTTGCCCGGTATGCTGATAGCAATTTTGTTTCTGCCGAAGTTAATGGTGGTTCCTATTCACTTTTTCATGAAAATGTAGCTTATCAGGATCATCAGGCGAATAATCAGTTAAATATCAATCAGGCATACGAAACTTATGGCGGCTATCGCCAACACAGCAGCATGTACCGCAATTACTTCCAGGCGGTGGATAAATGGACTTACGCCAAACAGGATGACCTTAAAATATTAGGTTTTTACTCCGACTTAAATTACCAAACCCCGGGCGGCTTAACTTTAAGTCAGTTTGAGGTTGATCCACAATCGGCAAGACCGCCGACGGCTACCGTACCCGGCGCTGCTGAACAGCATAGTGGTATCATCCAAAAAATGCTTTTCGGCGGGTTGGTAAACGAAGTAAACATCACCGATAATCTTCGGAACGTATTATCCGTTTTTGGTACTTATGTAAACTTTACAAATCCTTTTTTAACTGATTATGAGCAACGATATGAGGGCACTTTAGGCTTCCGTACTTATTTTGAGTACACGGGTTCAGAAAGAAAAAGCTATAGCTGGAAAGTTAACGCCGGAGTAGAATGGCAGCAAACAAACTCCGACATTAACAACTATGGGAATCATTTAGGTGTACGGGATACCGCCCAAACGCTGGATAAAATTAACACCAACCAACATTTTATGTTTGCCCGCTATGTGGCTGATGTTAACAGGAGACTGCACATAGAAACCGCATTGAGTTTAAACTTTTACGATTACAAATTCAGGAATGTATACCCGAATGATGAAACGAATTTTACCAACCGGCCATTTACACCCGAGTTAATGCCAAGGATAGCGCTGTCCTATCAACTCACCAATGATTTTGCATGGCGGGCATCTGTTAGTCGGGGATATTCAACACCTACAACCGCCGAGATTCGCCCAACCGATCATGCCATTAATACCGGACTAGATGCCGAATATGGCTGGAACTACGAAACAGGTTTCCGCTTACGCAACAGCGATGAAACCATGTATCTGGATGCCTCTGTTTTTTATTATAAGTTGAATGATGCGATAATCAGTCACGAAGATGCTAACGGAAACGAGTATTATACCAACTCCGGCGGCACTAACCAACCCGGGTTCGAGCTTTATTTTACCGATTGGATCATTCGCCAAAATACAAATCTATTTGTTAGAGGTTTGCAGTTTAACGAGTCAGCTACTATTGATAGATTCACTTTCAGTACTACACATAACCAGCTTACCGGGGTGCCGGAGCAGGTTTATATCACCAGTTTACAGCTAAAATTACCACAGCAGGTTTTTGTTTATGTAGAGCATAGCTATACCGCCAAAATCCCGCTGAATGATGCAAATACCGCATTCGCCCCTCATTATAATTTGCTGGCTGCTAAAGTGGGCTGGGCGCATCAATTATCCCGCAAATCAAACTTTGAGATTTATGCCGGTGCTGAGAATATCCTAAATGAAAAATATAGTTTGGGCGATGACCTTAACGCTGTAGGCAACCGATATTATAACGCCGCTGCTTTACGTAATTATTATGTAGGGTTGAAGGTTACGATATAATCTCCTATTGTCATTTCGACCGCAGGGAGAAATCTTCTTCGACTTGCTTAGCCGCTATGCATAATGTAGAAGATTTCTCCCTGCGGTCGAAATGACAAAAAAGTATATACAATGATTTCGTTGAGAATGGACAAGCAATAAGCATAGCTCACGAAAAAGCTATGCTTATTGCTTTATTCTACTTTGATAGAAGTACTTCTGAAACGTTGCTTCCCCGGCCTTTATTGTCAAACGCGCGGAATTTGACCCCGGTTAATGGCAAGGTAACAGCATCGTTATAAATCTTGCTTTTGGCATCCGGATCCTTACCGTTTGTGGTGTATCTTATCACAAAACCCGGAAACTGCATGTTAACCAAATACTTACCATTCTGCAAAATAACGCCCGGTTTAGGTATGCGGTAGCCGTAACCACCATTTAAATAAGTTAAACGCGGCAATTCATTTTTACCCAATATATTCACAAAATTCGACCATGCTTGTTGATACATTGCTTCGCTTTTGGTGGTATCGGGCTCTGTTGCCCATTGCGGGTTTTGCGCCCATGCGCGCTCTGCAAAACCTAATATCGATGGGAATATCATGTATTCCATACGTTCTGGTGTTTTAATATTTTCACCCCATAAACAGCCTTGCAAGCCTGCTATGTTGGTTTTACCATAATCAGTTAGGCGTTGTTTACCTATGAAAATACTTTTATTTATCGGCAGGCCGTCCCTGTCAACTTTCGTGTTCTTAAAGTAATCGAAAGGGATAAAAGAGAATGGTTTATCAATATCAACAAAAGCACCCCAGTAATAACCCGGCTCATCAAATGATTTGTAATGCGCCATATCAAAATAAAGATTAGTTACTGATGACAGCACCACCTTGTAACCGGCATTAGCCAGCTTAAACGCCAGATCTTCTTGTCCGCTGCCGATGGAGTTATTCCAAACCTCAGTTTGTAAATGGTATGGAGTAAAATCGGGGTTTGGCACATAATCAGGCTTGCCGTCAACCATGGTTTTACGCAAGCCCATTTCTTCCCAACCGGCAAGGGTTAAACCGCGGGCTTTAAGTAGCTGGTTTATGTTTCCATAAAAATAATACCACATATCGCCTGTATTTGTAATTTCAGGATGAAGCGCTTTTAACGCTAAATACGATGGTGATTTTTCCCAAACATGCGGAGGTACTTCATCGCCCCCAAAATGTATAGTAGTTAATGGTGCACCGGCTTCTTTGTAAATGCCTATCAAATCATCAATCACGGTAGTAAAGAATGTATAGGTTGATGGCAGCGATACATCGATCACATTATCATTCCAATATTGTACCGAATTATAAACTGATTTATCATTTAAATCGCGAAGTAAATATTTTGAAGCTTCTGCTTGTTTGCCTTCCGCCATTAAACGGTTATAACGGGCATCCATTGCTTTAATAGCAGACCGGGCATGACCGGGAGTTTCAATCTCAGGCATCACCACAATGTGCCTTGCAGTAGCGTATTTTAATATCTCGATATAATCAGCACGGGAATAATGGCCGCTGCCTGCAAGTTTGCCTGTATCCGGCCCTGAACCATGCGAAGGCTGTAAGAAATGTTTGTTATCTAATGTATGTCCCCGTTCAGAGCTTACTTCTGTCAGTTCAGGTAATGATGGTAACGCTATGCGCCATCCTTCATCATCAGTTAAGTGAAAGTGAAGCACATTTAGCTTATATAAAGCCATCGCATCCAAAAATTTCAACACCTGTTGCTTGGTTTGAAAATTACGCCCCACATCCAGCAAAAATGCACGGTATGGAAAACGCGGCTCATCTTTTACCTCAACACAAGGTATTTGTATTGTTTTTTGAGAATGTGCGTAGGCAGATGCCGGTATTAATATTTTTAATGATTGGATTCCGTAAAATATTCCTGCTGAAGTTGATGCGCTAATGGTGATCCGATAAGGTTTTACGCTTAAATTATAGGCTTCGGCACCCATACCATCAACATGTTTAAGCGCGATAGTTTCGCTTAAGGCTGAGGTTTGCAAGGCTTTACCAAACAGTTTTTCCAGATCATTTTTCATATCCATAACCTCGGTGCTAAAACCGGGGTCGGTCGTGATAGTTACTTTATTGGTTAACGTAAAAGAGCCTTTAGTTTCGGCATAGCTTACCGGTGTCGGGAATATTTTTGTTAGCTGATTTTCCGGCACATCAGTTATTATTTTATTTTGATTGTAGATGATAGCCGGAGTAACTAAACCAGGATATGATGGGTTAAAAGGATTAATTTTAAAGTCGCCCAAAGCATATCCTTTAGTGGGTTGCGCATCCCAAACTAAATAAAAACCATCTGGGGAATCTGTAAAGTTAACTACTATGTCGCCGGTAAATTCTACACGAACAGATGCGCCGGGCTTTAATTCGGGAAATGTAGCGGTTGGGGTTAAGGTAAACAAATCACCATTTAATTGGGCAAAGGTTGCATTGCCGCTCACAGTATTAGGCGCAATATCACGTGCAGAGTTAAAATAGAATTTCCAACCTGATGCAGGCAATGTTTGTTTGCCATTATTAGTTATTATTAACGCGCTTAACGATTGTTTTTTGTTAAGATAATTGTTCTGTACCACATCCCATGTAATGGATATAGCATGTGCATCAAACTTTGAATTATCCGCTTGGGCAAATGCCTGCAGGGTAAATATAGTGGCAAAAAATATGGTAAGTAAACGGCGCATTTTAATTGGAATTAGTTTATCAAAAAACTAAAATACAATTTTTAAGATCAATACAATACTTTCTAAAATATTTTAAAAAGAAAACTTAATCCACCCATTACCCTCATAGCCAAAATTAAATAATTTAGGATGAATGATTTCCGCAATAATCTCAATGGAGTCAACAATTCTTGGCCCGGGGCGGTTAAAATATTGATTGCCGTCTGTTATATAAAGTCGATTATTTTTCACGGCGGATAAATCTGCAAAACCGGGTAAGTCCAACAAAATATTCATTTCCTTCATGGTGCGTTCTATGGAGAAACCGCATGGCATTACTACAATCACATCGGGATTAGTTTGCTGAATATCCTCCCATTTAACAAATGGCGAATGTTTGCCGCCTTCGCCTAAAATGCTACTGCCGCCTGCGGTGCTTACCACTTCGGGTATCCAATTACCTGATACCATTAAAGGTTCCAACCATTCAATACAGGCAACAGTTGGCGTGCTTTCTACATATTTTAATTTATGACGGATAATATCAACCCGTTCCTGCAAATCTTCCACCAAAACATTACCCGCATCGGTTACATCTAAAGCCTGGGCAACAGTTTTAATATCTTCAAAAATATCATCCAGCTTATTTGGTTGCAGCGATACGATATGCGATTCTTTATCCAGATAATTATCCAACGCTTCTTCCACATCTTTTAATGATACCGCGCAAACTTCGCATTGTGCCTGCGTAATTACCACATCGGGAGCAAGCTCTTTTATTACTTCACGCTTAACGGTATAAATCGATAGGGCTTCGGTAAGGATCTCTTTAACCTTAATATCTATCTCCAAACTGCTCAAATCATCCGCGAAGTTTGCTTCAGAGCATACCGGCAAACTTTTTACCGATTCCGGGAAATCACATTCGTGCGAGCGGCCAACTAAATTTTGTTCGAGGCCGAGGGCGCAAACTATTTCGGTAGCAGCAGGCAACAGGGATATTATTCTTTTATTATTCATGTGCAATGTACAAATGTGCGGATTTTTAGTGTTAATGATGAAGCCGCTTTAAAATGATGCTCGTTTAAACTTAATATTTTGTTAATTTCATCTGCACAATTGAAACTTGCATATCTACGCATCCAAAACCTATCTTTGCATAAATGATACTTTTAACGTTTTTTATAGGCCTTATCGCGAATTTTGTTGGTTATATCCCACCCGGAAATATCAATCTTACATTGGTACAGATAACCATAAACCGCGGATTGAAGCAAGCAGTGCACTTTATTATCGCTTTTTCCTGCGTTGAATTTTTCTTTACGTATTTTATCATGAATGCCGCCGAATGGCTTGCAGCCCAGGTAAATCTGGATGTTGCCATTGATTGGGTGATGGTTATTTTATTTACAGTAATGGGCGCTGTTACCTGGTTACACCGTAATAAACCAACTGAAACTACCTATTCCGACCGTGATAGTATCCGGTATGGCATCCTCTTAGGTTTTTTAAACCCAATGCAGATACCATTCTGGATGATTACCGGAACTTATTTAATAACCCACGAATGGATAGTTATTAGTAGGATTGACCTGGTGATATTTAGTATAGGATCGGCAGCGGGTGCTTTTTTATGTTTGTTTTTATATGCCCGGTTTGCCAAGTACATACAAAGTAAATTTGCCCTTAGCACCAGGTTCATTAATACAGCTATAGCCATATTATTCTTCGCTTTCGCGGCATACCATGTAGTAAAGCAGGTTTACCTGATATTTTTTAAGCACCACCCTGCTATTTGACTATTGGTCCCTTAACAGTGCCAAAACATCATCCCGGTCTTTAGCTAATTGTATTTTTAGGCCCTCTAAACCATCAAACTTTACGTCACCGCGCACGTAATTAAAAAACTGCATGCTGATTTCTTCGCCATAAATTTCGGTATCAAAATCAAAAATATTAACCTCAATATTGCGGGTAATCCCGTTTATAGTGGGGCGCGAACCAATGTAGGCCATTCCCTTATGGCTTACACCACGAACAATTACCTTGGCCGAAAAGATACCATCATCAGGTATTAACTTATAGCTTTCCTCTATCATGATATTGGCTGTAGGATAACCAATGGTACGGCCAATCTGATCGCCACGACCAACTTTGCCAGTTATAAAAAAGGGATAGCCTAAAAAATTATTGGCCAGTTCAATAGCACCGTTTAGCAATGCCTCCCTTATCAAGGTAGAGCTTACCGCAACATCATTAATATCCTGTTCGGGGATTTCTATCACGTCGTATCCGTAAGTTGTCGACAGCTTTAACAGGTCATCAAAGTTACCAGCCCGGTCTTTCCCAAAACGGTGGTCGTAACCAATCACTATTTTTTTTGTGCCGATGGTATTAACCAATACATCGCGGATATAAGCCTCTGGACTTTGATTTGAAAAATCCCTTGAAAAAGGCGTGATAATTAAATGATCGATGCCTAGTTGCTCTAACAAAGCAGCCTTTTCGTGTATGGTATTGATGAGTTTAAGGCTTTCATCTTCGGGATGCAATATCATCCGCGGATGCGGAAAAAAAGTAAGAATAACCGTTTCACCGCCACATTCGTCGGCTAATTCCTTTAATCTTTCAATAATTTTACGATGCCCTAAATGCACACCATCAAAAGTGCCGATGGTAACTACCGCGTTTTTCACGGCCTTAAATTCGCTGATGTTATGATAGATCTTCATATTTAGGAATTCGGACTTTCGATTTCGGATTTAGGTGCTTTTTGTTCTCTAATTAGGCTTACCAATTCCATCACTTCCCAGGCATCGGCAACTTTATAATTACCGCTGCGTGTACGCCTTAGTTTTGACAGGTAAGCGCCATTATTTAACGCTTTACCAAAATCATGCACTAACGAGCGGATATAAGTACCCTTGCTGCAAACCACCCTGAAATCAATTTCGGGTAATTCAATACGTGTTATTTCAAATTCGGATATGGTAACGCTGCGTAAGCGAAGTTTAACCTCTTCACCCCTACGGGCTTTCTCGTATAAGCGTTCACCATCAATCTTTATAGCGGAATGCGCGGGCGGGTATTGCTGTATATCACCTGTAAATTGCTCACAAGCGGCTTTTATTTGTTCTTCAGTAATATGGCTGATGCCGAATTGGGTATCCGGCTCGGTTTCCATATCATAAGATGGGGTTGTCGCGCCCAAAATCATGGTACCGGTATATTCTTTTTCTTCGGCTTGAAAGGTATCTATCTGCTTGGTCATTTTACCAGTACAGATGATAAGCAGACCGGTAGCTAATGGATCAAGTGTACCTGCATGGCCAACTTTAAGCTTTAACGGCTTAAATGAATTGCGCAGTTTGCCCACCACATCAAAGCTTGTCCAACCAACTGGTTTATCAACCAATAACAATTCGCCGGAGGCAAAATCGAAGTCCTTATTTTTGATGTGCTGAGCGTCCAAAATTTGTTATTTAATAATAAAACGGCAAAGGTACATTTTTAGTTGCCTTTGCCGTTCACACGTTAATTTTATTTAAGAAGTCTTATTCTACTGTTACCGATTTTGCCAGGTTACGCGGCTGATCCACATTACAACCACGCATTACCGCGATATGGTAAGCCAATAACTGCAATGGTATAGTTGCCAGTAATGGTACAAAAGCTTCGCTGGTTTGTGGTATTTCAATCACATATTCGGCCATATCGCGTACCTGTACATCACCTTCCGATACGATAGCGATTACGTGTCCGCCACGGGCTTTAACCTCCTGTATGTTGCTAACCACTTTTTCGTATGATGAATTTTGAGTGGCGATAAATATCACCGGCATAGCATCATCAATTAAAGCGATAGGGCCGTGTTTCATTTCGGCAGCAGGATAACCTTCGGCGTGTATGTATGATATTTCTTTAAGCTTTAAAGCGCCTTCTAATGCCACAGGGAACGAACTTCCGCGGCCAAGGAACAAGCAGTTGGTAGAATCTTTAAAACGTTCAGCGATCTCCTTAACATGGTCATTTGAGGTAAGCGCTCTTTCAACTAGTTCAGGCACCTGATCAAGTTCAGTTAAGTATTCAACCAGTTTACTTTGGGTGATAGTACCACGTTGCTGCGCGATGTAAAATGCCATTAATGTTAACACCGTAACCTGCGCGGTAAATGCTTTGGTTGATGCCACGCCAATTTCCGGGCCTGCATGGGTATAAACACCGGCATCGGTAGTGCGTGGTATTGAGGCGCCAACCACATTACAAATACCGAATATGGTCGCGCCTTTTTCTTTAGCTAACTCAAGGGCTGCCATGGTATCGGCAGTTTCACCTGATTGTGAAATGGCTATAACCAGATCCTTTTCAGTAATAATCGGATTACGGTACC
Organism: Mucilaginibacter sp. L196; assembly: GCF_009765905.1. Taxonomy (GTDB): domain Bacteria; phylum Bacteroidota; class Bacteroidia; order Sphingobacteriales; family Sphingobacteriaceae; genus Mucilaginibacter. The sequence continues at coordinate 9,386 of NZ_LMUO01000008.1, forward strand.
TAAATTCAGAGGCGTATTCAACCTCAACCGGTACGCGTGCATATTCCTCAATCAAATATTCGCCAACCAAGCCAGCATGCCATGAGGTTCCGCAGGCTACGATAATTATACGATCAACATTTTTTAGTTTTTCAGCGTATTCCTTTATCCCGCCTAATTGAACTTTACCTTGCTGCGGATAAATCCTTCCACGCATACAATCACGTATAGAACGAGGTTGCTCGTAAATTTCTTTTAGCATGAAATGATCATAGCCGCCTTTTTCAAGCATCTCTAATTTCAAATCAAGCTCTTGTATGTATGGGGTTTGTACCGTATTATCAATGTTTTTTACCAGTAAATCTTCACGACGAACGTAAGCGATCTCGTTATCATTCAGGTAAATTACGTTTTTGGTATATTCTACTATTGGGGTAGCATCTGATGCTATAAAATATTCACCCTGACCAACGCCAATAACCATTGGGCTGCCTTTACGTGCCGCGATTAACAGATCCGGTTCATCAGCGCTCATAATCACAATGGCATAAGCCCCTATCACCCTATTTAAGGCAATACGAACAGCTTCCTGTAAATCTAAGCCGGTTTCATGAATAATATCCTCAACCAGGTGGATTAAAACCTCGGTATCAGTATCACTTTTAAAAATATGGCCTTTTGCTACTAAGGCCTCTTTTATAATGCCATAGTTTTCAATAATACCATTATGTATGATAGTTAATTTACGGTCGCCAGAAGAATGGGGATGTGAGTTGCGATCACTTGGCGCGCCGTGGGTTGCCCAGCGGGTATGGCCCATGCCAATTGTTCCGCTTAAATTAAGATCCTTTACAAAATTTTGCAGATCACTTACTCTACCAGCTTTTTTATAAACTTTAAGTTCGGTATCCAACAAAGCAATACCTGCGCTATCATAGCCGCGGTATTCTAAACGTTGTAAGCCCTTAATTATAATTGGGTAAGCATCCCTAAAGCCTATATAGCCAACAATTCCGCACATAATATTAGATTTTGATTGGGTAAAAGTAAACAGACGTTATATAATAACCAATACAAATTATACAATTAACCCCTTAAATCTATTATAAATTTAAGGGGTTAATGTTGTTATGGTTTTATTTTGGTGTAGATAACGTTAAGCCTCATGCTGTAAGCCGAATTTTTGGCCCCTGGTATTTTTGCTGGTGTATTTACATAACCGCCGCCTGCAATAGTTCTTGCCCCCACTTGCGCTGAAGGAGTAATATCAACACTGGTTGTATTTGTAGTATCAATTGGCGCTAAATAGGTGCCGTAATCTATCAACTTGTTGGTGATTCGGTTTTGTAAGTACGAAGTAACCAGGAAATGATAGGTATTAGCGGGCTTGGTATATATTGAATAGAACCCACCGAAAGCTCCTACGGCATCCGCAGTTGACAAACCTGTAGCATCGGGCAATTCAACACGTTGGTGTGCGATATCCAGCTCGTATAAGCTAAGTCGCGGCAACGGTGTTAAATATCCCGGAATATCGCCACTAACCGGCTTCATAGTAACTACTAACTCCGCACGATTTATAATTACATTATTAACACCGCCCACATTTCTATTACTAAATAGTGAATCAAGATACGGGAAGCTTACTTTAACCCTGCTACCTGCAAGGCCTTGTAAATAAACCACGCTATCAGTAAGTGTTGTTTTATTAGTTATTGCGTTTTGGAAAACTGTGGACCTGGTATTATGAATATAAGAAGCATGAGATATTACAGGCAAATTAACAACTGCAGTATCAATAACAGTACCACTGGCTGAACGAATATATACGTTCATTGATACAGAATCACCGTAAATCATCATTGTGCCGCCAACACCGGTTGATTGTGTTTTGTCAATAGTAATATACAAGCCTTTAACATTGTTTTTAAATATCAGGTTTGAATTAAGTTGTGCCGAACTCGCGCTAAACAATGAAGTACGAACAAAACTTGCATTGATTGGTATCCTGATTTGAGGAGAAATAGTATCTGGTACCGGGGCTTTGCCAGTTGCAGCGCTATCAATAATAACCTTGGTATTTGGCCTTGGAGCAAAATTGTATTTTAACATACTTGTACTACCCAATATAGTACCTTGATTAGCCCAGGCCGTGTTACTATAATAAGTAGCACCATCAGCTTGCCTTTGCGATAACTGATAAACGTTCAAAACATATTTAGATGTCCCGTGAGCTGAGCTGTCGCCATAAAAACCCTGAGCGTATTTTAAAATTAATACTGCAGAGTCAATGGTTATAGTACCGGCAGGCAATGTGTACGGCACGTTACCTGATGTTGAGGTCATGCCGGGCAAATTTAAATCAGTAATAAGGTCTGATTGCGTAGTGCCAAATATTGGATCATTAATATATCCCAGCGGGCATTTAACAATACTACTGGTTACAACAGAATCATCAGTTGTTGTTTTAGTAAAAATAGTGGCAGTATCAACCAGCGAGCCGCTTATATTGCCTTTCGTACCAAGGGTAAAACCCACGGTGTCCTGGTTTTTACAGCTATTCAAAATAAAAAGACTTATCAACAGGGTTAATAAGTCTATCCGGAAAAATTTCATATATGATCTCAATGCTTTATACAACTTGTGCTAATTCTTCACTAGCTATTTCGTCGTAAAAATTGTAATAATTTTCCAAATCTGATGTAGAATTAAATTCCAAAACCGATTTGTGGCTGTTTTTAACATTATTTAACACATCCTGATCAATGTTTTCGCTACCTAAAACTATCGCGTCCGAATATTGAATTGCGCCGGCATACAATGCAGAGTTGGTGCCTGGTTTATAAGCCTCTACATGTGCCTCGGTCATATCGCTCATTATCGCTTTGTGTGCAAAATCAGCGCCTAATTGTTCCGCGAAATCATTCTCATAAACAGAGTAAACTATTTTTGAGTTTTTAAATGTCGGATCGTCTTTATAAGTAGTTTTTAAATAAGCCGGTACCAGTGCGCTCATCCAGCCATGGCAATGGATAATATCCGGAGCCCAGCCCAGCTTTTTAACAGTCTCCAATGCGCCCTTACAAAAGAAGATCATCCTTTCGTCGTTGTCAGCATAAAACTTTCCGTCTTTGTCGTTAAACACCTGTTTACGCTGGAAATATTCTTCATTATCTAAAAAATAAACCTGCATACGCGCCGCCGGAATAGACGCAACTTTAATAATTAATGGATTATCATTGTCATTAATAATGATATTCATTCCCGATAACCGAATAACTTCATGAAGGCGGTTTCTGCGCTCGTTAATGTTTCCAAAACGCGGCATCAGGATACGGATTTCGTAACCTTTCTCCTGCATTGCCTGCGGGAGTTGACGTGTGATTTCAGAAATTTTTGAGAGTTCCAGAAAAGGCGACATTTCATGAGTTATGAACAAAAGCTTAGCTTTACCCATCTTTAAATCAGTATTAAATTATATAAGCAATCAAAAAAATTTGAGTTTGCAAATATAATCAATATAATATGAAGTATCAACGTATTATGCAAGTAAATTCGCTTGTTTTAATTTAGTTAATTACTTTCGCCGATTATTTTTAGATTTTTAACGCCTTGAGAGTATTTACAACAACCCGGGAAATACAGCAATATTTAGCTGATTTGCGTAATAAAGGTCTGTCTACCGGATTTGTGGCAACCATGGGGGCATTGCATCAAGGGCACTTGTCGCTTATCCAGCAGGCAAAAAAAGATAACGATTTGGTTATCTGTAGCATTTTTGTAAATCCCACCCAGTTTAATGATCCTGCCGATCTTGAAAAATACCCCCGCCCGATAGCCCACGATACCCAAATGCTAGAGCAGGCAGGATGCGATATTTTATTTAACCCAGAGGTGAGCGAAATGTATGCTGATAATGAGCATTGGCATTTAGCGCTTGGTGAAATAGAGCACTTATTGGAGGGGACGTTTCGCCCGGGGCATTATCAGGGGGTAACACAAGTAGTTTATAAGCTGTTTAATATACTTAAACCAGATACGGCTTATTTTGGCCAAAAGGACTACCAGCAAATTATGGTGATAGCCAAAATGGTTGAATTGCTAAATCTACCGGTTAAGTTAGTTATGTGCCCAATTTTAAGGGAAGAAGATGGCCTGGCTATGAGCTCACGCAATATTCATTTAACGGCTGAAGACAGGTTACATTCGCTTATCCTATCAAAAACACTTAATTGGGTTAAGGATAATTTCGATAGCAATAATATTGCTGTCTTACAGGCTAAAGCGGCCGAAGCTATAAATACAGAGGATGGTGTATCACTGGAATATTTTGAGTTGGTTGATGGAGATACTTTACACCCGGCAAATCAGTCCACTAAAAAAGTGGTTGCGTTGGTAGCCGCCAGGGTTGGTAAAACACGCCTGATAGACAATGTTTTGATAGGCTGATAGTGAGCGACTTGCCGATGAGTTTACATTGGCATGAAGCTTGAATTATGAAGTATGAAATATAAAGCATTAACTTTGCGCCATGATAATTGAGGTATTAAAATCTAAGATCCATCGTGCACGTGTAACCCAGGCAGAACTGAATTATGTGGGTAGCATTACGATTGATGAGGATTTAATGGATGCGGCAAATATTATTGCCAACGAGAAGGTTCAGATAGTAAATAACAACAACGGTGCCCGCTTTGAAACGTATGTAATTAAAGGCGAACGCGGCAGCGGTACTATATGCCTTAACGGTGCTACAGCACGCCTGGCACAAGTTGGCGACGTTGTTATCATCATGTCATACGGATACATGGAAATGGATGAGGCCCGCACTTATCAACCAATAGCTATCTTCCCGGATATTGATAATCAGTTGATAAAATAAACTAATTGTTAGGATAGGCACTCAGCCCTAAAATTAGTTTTACAGTAACATCGGTATCAACCCCATCGCGTAGTTTGTAAACCATACGTATCCTAACATCAGGCTGGCGCACTAGTTGATCTAAAAAATTAGAGTTATCAATATCCAATACCATGCTATTGCCAACACCTTTGGTAATGTCGGTTCTGGAGGCTACTAAAATCTCATCGCTACCGTCATGTTTAGCCATGTAGAACTTAACATATTCTAAGTTCCCAATATTAAAGCCGGCCGGATCAGTAGACCTTAGCTTGGCCGATACAACCATTACTTCGCCAACATGGTTGGCATTATTTCCATCCTTAGTAAAATTTTGATCATAGCTGGTGGCTATGTTTACGGCTGTATACTGCTTTCCGGGTTGCGATGATGCCGGAATAGTAAGGTTTGTTGTATATGGGAATGTTGATTTAACAACAGACTCGAACATGCCGCAACCGCTAAAAATAAACAGCAAAGCAATTAAAACAGGGAATCGTTTTTTAGTCATATCTCACAAGTTTTATACTGGATAATAAATATCAACTATTAATGTCAATAATAGTTTAAAAATAGGGTTTTTATCTCCTTATATTAAAAATGAAAATTTTAAGTTTCAAATGGTTCTATTTTTCTATCTTTGCACCCCGACGCTGAGGTCGGGAATTTTCGCTTTCAGCGCATAGGAAAACGGTTACATTCTCAAATGAATTTAACTTTAAATCTTTAGAACTTTTTAATATAAAAAAGCCCTATGCCCAAAGATAACTCCATTAAATCTGTATTAATTATCGGTTCAGGCCCTATTATTATAGGCCAGGCTTGCGAATTTGATTATGCCGGGTCGCAGGCCGCACTTTCATTAAAAGACGAAGGTATTTCGGTATCTATCATCAACAGCAACCCCGCCACCATCATGACGGATAAGGTTATTGCTGATCATGTATACCTATTGCCGCTGACTTCTGAAAGTATTGAGAAAATATTACAGGAACAACAAATTGATGCCGTACTGCCTACTATGGGCGGCCAAACAGCGCTTAACCTTTGTATTGAGGTTGCCGAGCGTGGAATTTGGGATAAATACGGTGTAAAGATAGTTGGTGTAGATTTAGCCGCTATTGAGAAAACTGAAAACCGCGAAGCTTTCCGCCAGTTAATGGTGGACATCGGCGTGGGCGTAGCAACATCTAAAATTGCCAACTCGTTTTTAGAAGGTAAAGAAGCCGCGCAGGAAATTGGATTTCCATTAGTTATACGCCCAAGTTATACGCTGGGTGGTAAAGGCGCTGGTTTCGTACACAAAAAAGAAGAATTTGATGAAGCTTTAAGCCGAGGTTTGCAGGCATCACCAACCCATGAGGTTTTGGTGGAGCAGGCAGTTTTAGGCTGGAAAGAATATGAGTTAGAGCTATTGAGGGATAGTAATGATAACGTGATTATTATTTGCTCTATAGAGAACTTCGACCCAATGGGGATCCATACAGGCGACTCGATCACCGTGGCACCAGCCATGACATTGAGCGACCGTTGCTACCAGGATATGCGTAACCAAGCCATCAAAATGATGCGCGCCATTGGTAATTTCGCAGGTGGCTGTAACGTACAGTTCTCGGTTAACCCAGCTGATGAATCTATCATCGCTATCGAAATTAACCCGCGTGTATCACGTTCATCCGCTTTAGCATCAAAAGCAACCGGTTACCCAATCGCTAAAATTGCTGCTAAACTAGCTATAGGTTATAACCTTGACGAAATAGAAAATCAGATCACCAAAACAACATCCGCTTACTTTGAGCCGACTTTGGATTACGTGATTGTAAAGATCCCTCGCTGGAACTTTGATAAATTTAAAGGTGCTAACCGCGAGTTAGGCCTTCAAATGAAATCAGTAGGTGAGGTAATGGGTATAGGCCGCAGCTTTATTGAAGCTTTACAGAAAGCCTGCCAAAGTTTAGAGATCGGTCGTGCCGGATTAGGTGCCGATGGCCGCCAAAGCCGCAACCTGGAAGAAATTATGCACAGCCTGGAGCATCCAAGCTGGGACCGGTTATTCCATATTTATGATGCGTTGAGTTTAGGCGTACCAGTTGAATCGGTTAGAAAAGCTACCAAAATTGACCGTTGGTTCCTGAATCAGATTGTTGATGTGGTTAACTTAGAAACTGAGCTTCGCCGCTATAACCTGAATAATATCCCTGAAGATTTCTTCTTCACCCTTAAACAAAAAGGATTTTCGGATACACAAATCGCCTACATATTAGGTAACGTTACCGAAGAGGACGTTTACCAGCGCCGTAAAGCCTTAGGCATTAACCGCGTTTATAAAATGGTGGATACCTGCGCTGCGGAATTCAACGCGCAAACACCATACTACTACTCAACTTACGAAGGTGAGAATGAATCGAAAGTATCCGACAAAAAGAAAATCATTGTATTAGGCTCGGGCCCTAACCGTATTGGCCAGGGTATTGAGTTTGATTATAGCTGTGTTCACGGTTTGCTTGCCGCCAAAGAAGCAGGTTTTGAAGCCATCATGGTTAACTGTAACCCTGAGACGGTATCAACCGACTTTAACATGGCTGATAAGCTATACTTTGAGCCGGTATATTGGGAGCATGTACGTGAAATCATCGAGCTAGAAAAACCTTATGGTGTAATTGTTCAGCTTGGCGGGCAAACAGCTTTAAAGATGGCTGAAAAAATGCACGAGCATGGCATCAAGATCATCGGTACTTCATTTGATAACATGGATATAGCCGAGGATCGCGGTCGTTTCTCTGATCTGTTGAAAGAATTGGAGATCCCGTATCCAAGATACGGTGTTGCTGAAAGTGCTGAAGAAGCATTGGAAGTTGCACACCATGTAGGTTACCCGGTACTAGTTCGCCCAAGCTACGTGTTAGGCGGGCAGGGTATGAGCATTGTGATTAACGACGAAGATCTGGAAAAAGCAGTAGTAAGCTTGTTGAAAAATCTTCCCGGTAATCGTGTATTGATCGACCATTTCCTTGACCGTGCTTCTGAAGCAGAATCTGATTCGATAAGTGATGGTGACGATGTACACATCATCGGTTTAATGGAGCATATAGAGCCTGCGGGGATCCACTCAGGTGATTCATTCGCGGTATTGCCACCGTTTGATCTATCAGACAATGTGATCAGCCATATGGAAGAGTATACCAAAAAGATCGCGATAGCATTAAATGTTCGTGGTTTATTAAACATACAGTTCGCTATAAAAGATGAGAAGGTTTATGTAATCGAAGCGAATCCTCGCGCATCACGTACCGTACCGTTCATAGCAAAAGCTTACGATGTACCATACATCAACATCGCGGCTAAGATCATGTTAGAGGCTAATAAGTTGAAGGACTTTACCATCGTTCGCAAGCTGGAGGGCTACGCGATAAAAGAACCGGTATTCTCTTTCGATAAATTCCCTGAAGTGAACAAACAACTAGGCCCTGAGATGAAATCAACAGGTGAAGCCATCCGTTTTATACCAAACTTAGAGGACCCATACTTTAGGCACTTGTACAAAGAGAAATCAATGTATTTGAGCAAATAATCCCCCAACCCCTTAAAGGAGGAGTAAATATTAGAAGGCCGGAAGTATATCTTTCGGCCTTTTTTCATACCATGTCATTGCGAAGAACGAAGCAATCGCACGTAGAAAAGCCGCCATGCAAAGTTCGCGATTGCTTCGTTCCTCGCAATGACATAGTTTTTTCAGGCAGCTTCTAATGCTTAAATTTTATTTTCCTTTCCTTTTATTTGGATTGATTATAAATAATGCCGACTTTTGTTTTATAAAGATAGATGCAGGTGATAGAAACTATTGATAGCCAGGTAAAATTACAGGAGGTATTCTCTACAAAATCAGGTAGTGTATCACAATGCGATAGAGAAAATTGCTGGTATATTGATTTTGCCGGTAAGGTTTCACGCTTTGATTATCGTTGCTTGCTTTTACTCAAAAAAGCTGTTTATAATATCGACATCGAAGCCCTTCTGCTTAAAAATGCTAAATCAGCTGATATAGAAATCGTTTTTATCTGCGCAAGCGACCATTTTTATGTGCTATCTACACTGGAAATTATTGCCTTAAAAGAACTATTACAAGGCACATTTACTATGCTTGAATTGAACCATATTATTCAAGATCGCCTGTACCGCTTAGCGGTTTAAACTTATTTAGACTCATTTCATATTGATGGTTATAGGTTGATTTCTCAATTTATAGCATTATTATTGTTATAACCTATACTTAAAATTAGTGTTATGAAAGATATTATGCGCGCCAAATGCCTTATTTCTGCTGAAATTGAGAGCCTGATCAACCAACAGATCCGTAAAGAAGCACAATCATCTGCCATTTATTTAGCTATGGCATCCTGGTGCGATAGGAATGGTTTTGATAACTCTGCTGCCTATTTCTTCAAACAATCTGACGAGGAAAGGCATCACCAGCTTAAATTCTTTAAGTATATTTTAGATATGGGCGGTACATCTGTATCCCCTGATATTACTGGATTGAAAATTGAATACAATTCGTTCCGCGAAATATTTGAAGATGCACTTGACCAGGAGATTAGCGTTACGCAATCCATCAAAAGTATTGCTGCCCGTTGCCACAAAGAGCAGGATTATGTAACCCTTGAATTTTTAAACTGGTTCTTTAAAGAACAGCGTGAAGAAGAATATAAAGCCCGCCGTGCTATTGAATTATTTGAAATTATTGGTGAGCAAGGAACCGGCCATTGGGAAATTGACAAACATATTGGTAAGATACAATATGATAGCGAGGCCTAAACTTTAGGTTGATCCTGCATAATTATTTGTAGTACTTTTAGTACCTCTTTTTCATGGTATTCCTTCAGCCAGATATTATCTGGCTGAATATTACATACTGGTGCGTATTTACAGCGGTCGAAACAATCGACTTGGATTACTTCAAGATCATTTTTATCGCCGTAATATTTCGAAAAAGCTTTTACGTTTTTGTACAGTTCTTTTCCGCCGCGTTTGCTACACTTGCTTCCGGTACATACATAAATTACCCGTTCGGGTATGGTGAACTTTCCCATTATTATTATAAATGTAAAATAGCAAATAAAGATATATGTTCTGAACGACAGTATATTATCAGCAGGGCTATTTCTCTACCATTAACCCGGTTACCTCAAAGGTTAATTCTTTAGAATTAGTAGCATGCTGGGCTTTCTGACCAGCCAGGTGCTGGCTATCGTCAGCTGCAAATTGTCTTGCGGCAATACCTTCGGCAATTACGGTATGGCCTGCTAAGCTTGTTGGTATGGTAACATCATATTTAGAGAAATGGGCAGCTATTACCTTTCCGTTGCCTGCGCTTATTTCAAACCACCCGCCTTTAGTTTGGGTTACTTTAACCACCACGCCCCTAATGCTGGTACTTATCCGGGGTTTTGTACCCATAAAAGCATCCAGATTATTGGCTTCAATTGCTTCAATTCCATTTGGTTTCGATCCGTAGATGGTACCTTTTTTTTGAGCGAAGGCAAGGCTCGAAGATAATATAGCGAAAGCAAGCAGTAATGTTTTCATGTTGCTGGTGTTTAAACAGATAACAATTATTTTATTGCTTAGTTTGAATTGATTTGCAGAGTGGAGGGGCTTGTTATGCGTAGTTGAAGCATGACATGTTTGTTTAAACCCTGTCAGACTTACGAAGTTTTGAAAACTTCGTAGGTCTTTAATCTTCTTGTTTGCATCTATTCAATAAGAACGATAGATTAAAGAGGGGCTGTCATGCTGAGCGTAGTCGAAGCGTGAGCGTAAAGGCCTGCCCACATGCTTCGACTATGCTTAGCATGACAGCCAGTTGAAATTATCCGAATAGTAGCCCAAAAACCTCTTCAATATTACCGACAGTTTTCACCTCGATCTTATATCGCGAAAGGTCAATACGTTTTTTATCCTTACCTCCACCAGACGGCAGGTTGTATTTAGATATAAAAATCTGCTCAAAGCCCAATTTTTCAGCCTCGGCAATACGCTGCTCTACTCGGTTAACTGCACGTATTTCACCTGATAAGCCAATTTCCCCGGCAAAGCAAGTTTTGAATGGGATAGGAATATCCTCATTTGATGATATAATGGCGGCAGCTAATCCCAGGTCAATTGCAGGGTCTTCCACACGGATGCCGCCTGTAATATTCAGGAACACGTCTTTTATGCCGAGTTTAAAACCACAGCGTTTCTCTAGCACCGCCAAAAGCATACTCATACGTTTGGTATCAAAACCAGTCGCGGTTCGTTGCGGTGTTCCGTATGGCGAAACACTTACCAATGCTTGGGTTTCTATCAGCATGGGGCGCATGCCCTCTAAGGTTGCGGATATGGTAATGCCGCTTAATGGTTCATCACGTTGTGACAGTAATATTTCGGATGGGTTAGATACTTCGCGCAAGCCCTCGCCCAGCATTTCATATATCCCCAACTCTGATGCTGAGCCGAAGCGGTTTTTAACCGCCCGTAAAATGCGGTAAACGTGGTGTCTGTCGCCTTCAAACTGCAAGACTGTATCAACCATATGCTCCAGTATTTTCGGGCCTGCAATCATGCCATCTTTGGTTATATGGCCGATAAGGAATACGGGGGTGGAACTTTCCTTGGCAAAACGCAACAATTCGGCAGTACATTCACGTACCTGTGATACGCTGCCCGGTGTTGATTCAATATGTGATGAATGCAGCGTTTGTATAGAATCCACCACTACTAAATCAGGCTCCAATTGCTCAATTTGTTTAAATATGTTTTGGGTAGATGTTTCGGTTAGGATATAACAGTTTCTGCCGAATTTTAAGGTGCTCTCTCCTGATTCCTGATTTTTAACTCTTGATTCTATTCCGGCAGGATCAAGTCTTTCTGCCCGCATTTTAATTTGGCGCTCGCTTTCCTCGCCGGAGATATACAAAACCTTAATAGCGGGCATACTTAAAGCCAATTGTAGCATCAAGGTTGATTTACCAATCCCGGGCTCACCACCAATCAACACTAATGATCCCGCTACAATACCGCCGCCCAATACACGGTTAAATTCCTTATCAGGCGTAAGCATGCGATGTTCCTCGCTGAAAGTAATATCAGGAATCTCTACTGGCTTGTTGGCACGTTGTTGGGTGGTGGATGATGTAGCTTTCCAATCGGGGACAGAAGAATTAGGTTTCTCAATAATCTCCTCTACAAAAGTATTCCATGCCCCACACGACGGGCATTTGCCCAGCCACTTAGCCGCCTCAAAGCCACAGCTCTGACAAAAATATGCAATTTTGGATTTAGCCATCTAGATGTACAGAATTAATAATAGAAGTGCAAAGGTGCTGATTTTATTACGTATCACAATTTAATTTACTAATAAAATTAGCTATATTTGATTTTAGAATGTTAATTATATCTGTAATTTCATTCAATATAATTCAATTCTTAGTCCATTTAAAAAGATAAAAATTTTATTAGACATGAGTAAAATAAATATCAACGGAACACAAATAACTGTTATTAATAAAAATGGCAATGACTATATCAGTTTGACCGAAATGGTATCAGGTTTTGAGGATGGAAACAAATTAATTGAGCGATGGATAAATAGTAAAAATACAGTTGATTTCTTGGGCGTTTGGGAACAATTATATAACCCTAGTTTTAATTCCCCGGAATTCCGGGGAATTAGAGAAAACGTAGGTTCTGGAAGTTATTTCCTCTCTATTAAAAAATGGATTGAAAAAACCAATGCCATTGGAATAGAGGCTAAAGCAGGTAGATATGGAGGTAGTTGGGCGCAAATCGATATTGCATTTGAATTTGGTACTTATATAAGCCCAGAATTTAAATTACTATTAATTAGTGAGTTTAAAAATCTTAAACAAAGAGAAGCGAGTGGCATAGATCAAGTTTGGGATTTTAGAAGATTCCTTACCAAGGCTAATTATAGAATTCAAACTGATGCAATACAGGATGTATTAATACCACTACGTAATCTACCTAAAAAATTAGAGGGCTTAATTTATGCTGAAGAAGCCGAGGTATTAAATAAAGTAGTTTTTGATACTACAGCTAAAGAGTGGAATGCTAAGAATCCCGACCTCGTAAAAAAAGGGCAAAACATTAGAGATTATGGAACTACCCATCAACTAATATTGATAGCTAACCTAGAACCTTTAAATGCAGAATTGATCAGAAATGGCGTACAACAATACGACAGGATACTAACGTTAAAACAAGCAGCTGTTGAACAAGTTAAATCATTAATGAAAAGTAAAGCAATTCAAGATACGCTTATTGATAGCCCCAGTATTGAAAAGTATAAAAGAATTGACATAAGAAAAGTCGATAATGAAAAACAAACACCAGACTTAAGAGAGGTTAAGTCCGGTTTACCAAAGTCTGATAAACAGCCTCCGAAAGGGGACGGAGAATTATTTTAGATACGTTAAACAAAAAGTGCAGATGCTTTTTCAAACATCTGCACTTTTCAATATTCTGCAATTGCAAATTATAACTTTATCTCTTCTTCTTTTGCGTTGAAGAAATGGAACTCTGCTATTTGGTAAGCTGGGTTGCTTTTAACCTTTATCCATTTGCCATATTTAAAGTACCACCGCATTTGCAATGTTACCAGGCCTTTTTTAATGTAGGCCTCAATATATGGGTGAACGCAAAGTGTAATATTTTTTTCGTTTTGCTCATCTAGTATGTAATTGAAGTTGTTTTCAATATCATCTATCAGCAAAATAGTTGGGCGTATGGTGCCCGTGCCACCACATGCGGGGCAAACCTCGCTGGTAACAATGTTCATTTCAGGGCGTACACGCTGGCGGGTAATTTGTACCAGCCCAAATTTGCTCGGAGGCAAAATGGTGTGTTTAGCCCTGTCGTGTGCCATTTCATCACGCAGGTAATCAAAAA
>NZ_LMUO01000008.1:23315-40293 GCF_009765905.1 Mucilaginibacter sp. L196
TGAGGTTTGTGCATATCGATAAAATCGATCACCACAATACCACCCATATCGCGTAGGCGCAGTTGACGTGCAATTTCTTTAGCCGCTTCCTTATTTACCTGGAACGCGTTTTCTTCCTGGTTCTCCTTATTAGCAGTACGGTTACCGCTGTTCACGTCAATAACGTGCAGGGCTTCTGTATGCTCAATAACCAAATAAGCGCCACCGGCAAGATTTACCGTTTTGCCAAAAGCACCTTTAATCTGCTTGTCTACACCGAAGTGTTCAAACAGAGGGTCCTTATGTTTATGTAGGCGCACAATGCTTTCCAGATCTGGTGATATCTCGTGGATATATGACTTCACTTCTTCATACATCGCGTTATCATTTACAGTAATGCCCTGAAAATCGGCATTCAGCAAATCACGAAGGATGGTAGAAGTGCGGCCAATCTCACCTAAAATCTTTTTAGAGGGTTCAACCGATGGTAAACGGGTAATAAATGATTCCCATTTTGATATCAGGTCCAGCAAATCCTTTTGCATTTCGGCTACGCCTTTTCCTTCGGAAACGGTACGTATAATAACGCCAAAATGAGCAGGTTTTATGCTCTCAACAATTTTACGCAAGCGGGTACGCTCGGTATTGCTTTTTATTTTTTTGGAGATGGAAATTACTTCAGAAAAAGGCACCAATACCACATAACGCCCGGCTATGGATAAGTCGGCGCTTAAGCGTGGTCCCTTTGTTGAAATGGGCTCCTTGGCTATCTGTACGGGAATCAGCTGATTTTTAGTTAAAACTTCGGAGATTTTGCCTCCTTTGTTTATATCAGCATCAAGCTTAAAGTTATCTAAAAGCTTTGATTGATAACCACCGCTACGCACTTGTTTGGCAAGCTTAAGCAGGCTTTGTACCTGCGGCCCCAAATCAAGATAATGCAAAAAGGCATCCTTCTCGTAACCTACATCAACAAAAGCAGCATTAAGGCTGGGCATAATTTTTTTAATGCGGCCCAAATAAATATCACCAACAGTATAATTGTTGCTGATTTGCTCTTTATGAAGTTCTACAAGTTGTTTATCCTGTAATAATGCAATAGTAGCCCCGTTGGGGGTTGAATCGATAATTAATTCCTTTATCAATGCTACTCCATTTCTTAATTACAGCCCAAAGGCTATAGGTGTATAAGAGGGTAAAAAACAGTAACTAAAATAACCTGCCAGTTATGATAGCTGGCAGGTTAAATAAACGCTTTATAAAAAGCAGCCTATTTCTTTTTATGTCTATTTTTTCTTAAACGTTTTTTACGTTTGTGGGTAGCCATTTTGTGTCTTTTACGTTTTTTACCGCTGGGCATAATAATAATAATTTAAATGTTATTTAATTTTTTAATTCCTTTATGTATTCGTCGATTTTCTGACCAAATGTAGGATCAGGCATCATTGTTTTACACTTTTCGTAAGCAGCTATTGCTTCCTGTTTCATACCAAGCTGTTTGTAACTTTCAGCAAGATAAAAGTATGGCTCAATGCCGGGCTTTTGAGCTATGATAGTTTTAAACCTGTCAACGGCTTTTTCAAACTGCCCCGACTTCATGGCAAACATACCTAAATTTAATTCGGCATTGTAGTTTGTAGGGTCTTGCTTTACTACATCAAGCAGTAAACCAATACCTTGCATCGGCGGCCCGCCACCATTTACATAAGCAATACCTAAACCTGTTTTAGCGTCAAGGCTTTCAGGTTTTAGCTTGGTAGCCACCTGGAATGCTTCAACTGCATTGGCGTCAAATACCGGCTGTGCCGTAGTATCCTGGGCCTGTTTGTAAGCATCGTTAAAATGGTTACCGGCAACAATCCAGCTTTCAGCAGTATTTTCGCTCCGGGCAATTGCCTGGTAATAAAATGCCGCAGGGCCGGGTTGATTGATCACATCCCATTGTTTAGCAAGCTTTTGTTCTAAGGCCAGTTTATCCGCATCAGTACCCGCATTCTTCAACTGATCTTCCAACCCGCCAATTTTTGCTGATAATGTATCCCCAATGAATTTTTTAGCTGATGCAGATACCGTTTGAATGGTAACGTTGGTTGAGGGCTTCTCAGCCTGAGCAACGCTGCCTGTACCTTTTTTTACTGATGCCTCTGTTGAGCCTTTAACAGGAGGTAATGAATACAAATAGCCGATAACAGCAACTACTGCTACAATAACGACTATTTGTTTTTGTTTCATGATAAATTATTTGGCTTATTTTGTGTCTTTGTTACCGCTTCTTACTTTTTCAACAAAAGTTTTAGCCGGTTTAAAGCTCGGTACAAAGTGCTCAGGGATAATTATGGCAGTGTTCTTTGAAATGTTACGTGCTGTCTTTTTTGCTCTTTTCTTTACTACAAAACTTCCAAAACCCCTAACATAAACATTCTCGCCACCTACCATTGAGCTTTTAACAACTTTAAAAAACGCCTCAACGGTTTCCTGCACATCAACTTTCTCGATTCCTGTTTTAGTTGAGATTTCAGTTATAATTTCTGCCTTAGTCATATCTGATTTTCTTTTATTTATTATATAATTACTTAACTGTTTTGGGGTTGCAAAAGTATCGTTTTATAAATAAAGAGTGAAATAATTAACATGTTTTTTTTGGAAGCCCCTTAAATGCATCATAAAACTTACATTTAATAGATAAAAGGGCAGGTTATAAACTACTTTTGTAACACATGATTTTTTCTGAAGAACTGGTACAATGGTACTTAAATAATAAGCGCGACCTACCCTGGCGCAACACTACTGATGCTTATATAATATGGTTATCTGAAATTATTTTACAACAAACCCGGGTAGAGCAGGGTATGCCCTATTTTTATCGCTTCGCGGAGAAGTATCCTACAGTAAGTGATTTTGCTGCTGCCGATGAAGATGACATATTAAAACTATGGCAAGGTTTGGGTTATTATTCGCGTGGCCGTAACATGCTTAAAACAGCTCGCCTGGTTGCTGAACATTATAATGGCGTATTCCCGCAGCAATATAACCAACTAATTAAACTAAAAGGGATAGGTGAATATACCGCATCGGCAATCTCTTCCTTTTCGGCTAATGAGGCAAAAGCGGTAGTTGATGGCAATGTATACCGGGTGCTGGCCCGCTATTTTGGTATTGATGAGCCTATAAACAGCCCCAAGGGAAAAAAAGATTTCCAGATATTAGCCAACGGGTTATTAAATCACGATCATCCGGGTTTGCATAACCAGGCCATGATGGAGTTTGGCGCTATGCTTTGCAAACCTAAAAATCCGGCTTGTGGCATTTGCCCTGTGCGAACCGATTGTTTCGCGTTTAAAAACAACGCGACTACTTCGCTCCCTGTAAAATTAAAAACCATAAAAGTACGCGAACGCTTTTTTAATTATTTTTTAATAATTAACAATAACGAAATATTGCTGAATAAGCGCGATGAAAAAGACATATGGGCAAACATGTATGATTTGCCATTAATTGAAACAAGTGAGTTAACTTTAATAGATGAATTACTTGCATTACCCCAAATAAAAGATTACTTTGGTGAAAGTATTGAAATACAGAATATTTCACCTGTTTATAAACACATCCTTACGCACCAACGCTTACATGTGCGTTTTATAAAACTGCAGGCACCAGAGGTGAAATTACAACAAAATTGGTTTTTTTCTCGGTTAGAAAATCTTGAAAAATTCGCATTGCCAAAAATCATTTTTATTTTTATAGAAATATTTTTAACTTGTAGAATAATTCATGTTGAATCAAACCTATGTCAGGAATAAATAAAGTAATACTTGTTGGCCATTTAGGGAAAGATCCGGAAGTTCGTTATTTGGAGGGAGGGGTATCGGTAACAAGCTTTCCGCTTGCTACCTCTGAGAGTTATAACAAAGATGGCCGCAAAGTAGAACAGACTGAATGGCATAACATTGTAATGTGGCGTGGCCTTGCCGATGTAGCCGCCAAATACCTGCAAAAAGGAAAATTAGTTTACATTGAAGGTAAACTAAGAACCCGGTCATTTGAGGATAAAGAAGGATTCAAGAAATACACCACAGAAATTGTAGCCGAAAACTTTACATTACTTGGCCGCAAAAGCGATTTTGAAGATGACAACATCAAAAGCACAATAAAATCGAACATTGATATGCCCGATGATTTAAATGCTGATGATATATTATAATTGAACCAATAGTAAACTTAATATATAGAGGGCCTGCTTAGTAAAGCAGGCTTTTTTATTTTTCACCTTTTGCAATTAATAAATATTAACGGTTTAATTTTATAGCCTATAACCCTTTGCAATTTTAAAGCGTTTTACAACATCTCTATCTAACAAAATGAAAAAAATAATATCTCTTTTTGTTGTCTGTATTTTATTTTCAGGCATTGTTAACGCCCAAAATATTGACCGGAGCAGGTTTATAAAGGATAGTTTACAACTCTATATAAACCGTGCTTTAACCAATTGGCGCATACCGGGTGCGGCAGTATGTATAGTAAAAGATGGCAAAGTGGTATTGATGCGTGGCTATGGTGTAAAAGAGCTCGGGCTGAATGACAATGTTGATGACAATACGCTGTTTATGATTGGTAGCAACACCAAGGCATTTACTGCCACTGCTTTATGCATGCTACAAGCCCAGGGGAAACTATCCCTTGATGATAAGATAACCAAATATATACCCACTTTTAAACTGGATAATAAAGAAGCCGGCGACATGACAACTATACGAGACTTGTTATGCCATCGCATAGGTTTCGCAACGTTTCAGGGGGATTTTACCTTTTATAACACTAACCTGACCCGCGATCAGATCATAGCTAAAATGGCTTTGGTTAAAGCGACTTATCCATTCAGGGCTAAATGGGGCTATACCAATGCCGCCTATTTAACCGCCGGGCAGGTGATACAGGCGGTTACCGGCCATACCTGGGAGTCATACATCAGGGATTACATTTTTGCCCCGCTGGGGATGGGAAACACCCTTGCCTTAACCCGTGATTTCCCACATGCTATTAATAAAACAGCGCCACACACACTTGTTGATGGGCGTTTAACCGCTATTCCTTACAACCAAATAGATGGCCTTGCACCAGCCGGCAGTATCGGATCGTCGATTAATGATATGAGCAAATGGGTTATAGCCCTTTTAAATGACGGGAAAGTGGGCTTTAACCAGGTAATATCGTCTGCTGCTATAGAAGCTACCCGCCAGCCTCAGGATTTCGTAGCCAGCGTAAAACACCTCAATGGCGACGAGAATTATGAGCTTTATGGCTTAGGTTGGTTTCTACAGGATTATGAGAACCACTGCATAGTAATGCATGATGGCGGCGTAAACGGCTATGTTACCTCGGTAACCCTGGTACCTAAAGAACATCTCGGTATAATCATACTTACCAATACCGACCAAAATGAACTTTACGAAGCCCTGCGGTGGGAAATTATGGATGCTTATTTTAAATTACCTTACCAAAATTATAGTGATGCATATCTGAAAAAATTTAAAGAGAATCAAGATCAAAAAGATGCTATCGACAAAAAGCTGCGCGACTCCGTAGTTATGCTTCGCCTACCATCATTACCCATGAGCGCCTACACCGGCAATTATGCAAATGAACTATACGGCAATATGACCATTACAACCGGCGAAAACAATGAGCTATCTATGCGTTTTGAGCATCACCCTACCATGTATGCTCGTATGCAATCATTGGGAGGCAATCGCTTTTACGTTACTTTCTCTGATCCTGAAATGGGCAAAGCTGTATTTCCTTTTACGGTGCAAAATGGCCGTGTGTTAAGCGTTAGGGTGAAGGTTGACGATGAACTCGAACGTACGCCTTATCAGTTTAAGAAAGTACAATAAGCTTAGAAGCTGTATAAAAATTAAGCTGTTGCTAATCCCGCCAACGCCTCTATCCAGGTTGGTGAATCATTTAAGCTTTCCACTAGTTGCACCTGTTCGCCACCTAGTGCTTTAAACTCATCGCCATACTCGCGGGTTACTTCGTATACCGTTTCCAGGCAATCTGCCACAAAAGCGGGGCAAAATACTAGTAACCTTTTTTTGCCTTCGGCTGCTAGTTTAGCCACGATCTCACTGGTATAGGGCTGAACCCAGGGATCACTACCTAATCTCGATTGAAAACAAATGGTGTATTTTTCCTTCGGAATGTTTAGTTTTTCGGCAATTAATTTTGCCGTATGATGCGATTGTGCCGAATAACAAAACTTATTAGTATCGTTCAAAGTCTGACAGCAATCGCTGGATTTTAAACAATAACTGTGGGTATGATCCGAATTGATAAGCTGGCGTTGAGGTAAACCGTGGAAACTGAATAAAATATGATCAAAAGTTTTCGGCTGATGTTTAAGCGCGTTATCGGCAAAGGTTTGTATCATCAACTCATTATCATGAAACGAGTTAATGAAGGAGATATTAGGGGATGTTGGCCATTTACCCACCAAACCCATCACCTTTTCATAAACAGAGCCGGTGCTTGCCGATGCATATTGCGGAAACATGGGTATAACCTTAATATCCTGTACTAAAGCCGCCTTTAATCGCTCTAAAGCGGATTCAATAGAAGGGCTCTGGTAGCGCATTGCCAATTCCACTATATATTCATCACCCAGTTTATCCTGCAATAATTGTTGTTGGAGTTTGCTATAATGTAATAACGGAGAGCCAGTTTGCTCGTCCCATATTTCACGATATAATTTAGCCGATTTTGGCCCACGGGTTGGGGCAATAACCCCTTTCACCAATAAGTTGCGCGCTATGGGATTTATATCAATAACGCGTGCATCCATCAAAAACTCACGCAGGTATTTGCGTACATCGGCGTTAGAAGGGCTATCGGGCGTACCTAAATTAACCAGTAAAATTCCTTTTTTACTCATAATGCTTATAGCCGCAAAAGTAAATAATTTGCTGTCGCAAAAAGCATATGCCTTTATTTATTACCAACAGATGATTAGCAAATCAAATAATTTGAAAGGTCACCATATGATTCATTCCTGTAATCATTCAATTTAGTTTGATTACAGGAATGAATCTGGTATAATGTACTGTTGACCTTAAAACTTATAGGTTAACCCGGCGCCAAAAATCTGCCTGATTTGCAAAACCGAATGATATGCTGTTATGCCATTATTGGTAATAGGTATTTTGGCTAAGGGATCGGACACCAGCTCTACACCTGCATTTACAGTTACCAATTTATTTACCTTCATAAACAAGTTGGCTGTATAGTCGGTATAAATGTTTTGTGGTTTACTCAGGTAATTGGAGTACATTTTAAGAATATTCTCAAATGAGATATTCTGGGCTATATTTATTTTGTAATAAGCGTCTAACGATGCACCAAATTCAAATAAACTTTTGCTGCCTGGTTTTACACCAAAGGCGCCAATTGATGAAAGCGAATCATTGTCGACAAGGGTGACGCGACCCGCTGCAGGTGAAATATTAACTCTGAAATTATCCGACTTTTTGTAGGCAAACCTAGGCCCGAACGTAATATAAGCAGGAGCGAAAGGCCCGGATATTAATGTGCGGCCATTGCTGCTGTAATCGTATCCATTGGTAAATTGTGATTGAAAGTTGGCGTAAAAGGTGTATAACCAATATTTTGCCGCCTGGTAACCTAATAGGCTATTTAAAATGAGACGGTCATCATTTTTGCGCCAGCCACTACCCGTTACATCACTAAGCCCATAACCTAATATAGCCTTATTATCCCAGCTCAATTTATCTTTTTTATAATCAAAATCATAGTCAAGTACAATGTTGGCGGCCGCAGCGTTTACGCCACCACCAGCCCAGTTTTTAAACGAACTTTGGTTTATTAACAATGTGTTTTGGCCATGTATTGTCCAATAGTGAGCAGTATCCTTTGGGGCAATTGTCGCCGTAGTTTGGGAGTATCCCGTTATGCTTACAGCAATAAATAGGAATAAAAATAATAATGTTTTCATATTTCGCATAGGTTGATTTTGTTACATCAAAATTACAAAAGCCGTTTTAAATTATCAATCGCCGCTGTTATAATCATGTGGATACTGCATTTTGCACTAATAGCGGCGACTCAAAGGACAAGAAAACTATAGCTTTAAGCGGGGTTTTGCCTATGATGCTTCTTTTTTAACCCCATAATCAATTTGTTAACTACTTATAGTCAATGATTTATATAGAATTTCATTTTTTATTTTGAACAATAAACTCATACTTCTATATTTGCAGTCCCAAAACAAAGGGAGTTTAGCTCAGCTGGTTCAGAGCATCTGCCTTACAAGCAGAGGGTCACTGGTTCGAACCCAGTAACTCCCACCATTTTGAAAGGTCTTTTTCGTAAGAATAAGGCCTTTTTTTATGCCTTTAAATGCCATTTTTACCCTGCTGTACCGCGGTACAAGTGAAACAGGTGGTACATTTGGTACACTTTTTACTCAAAAAAAGCCCTGAAAAGCAATAAAAAGGCAGTTTTTAGATTGTTTTTAAAGCGCCTTTAGATCAAAAAACACCTAATTAAGGCTTAAAATCGACAAAAAAATGCTGTTTTGGGGTCGTTTTTAATTCATTTTTGATGTAAAATTGAGGGTTTTTATAACTTTTGATTGGGAGGCTCTGAGAATTGCATATATGGAAAACCTATCCGAATAAATTAAAGAAAAAGAGGCTGTTCCCATATTTATGAGACAGCCTCTTGAAACAGGTGTTGATAATGATTAATTAGTTAACAATTAGTCAAAAGGATAAACATCAACTTCATCATCGCCATATCCATTATATGCAGTTGAAGGGCCGTTAACAATAATGCCATCAACCCTGCCCTGTGAATAATCAGCCGAATATGCTGCTCCATCGCCATAATAATTAACATCGGAAAAATCACCCTGACATGCAATACCATCGTTGTTGGTGAAAAGCATACCATACTCTCCATCAGGAAGTTGACCTAATAAGCAAACATTATCTGTAAACATAGATACATCTGTAGTAACTGTTAAATAGCCAATTTGAATGGTATAATCATAACCAAAACTATTGTCGGTAACAACCAAATAAATATTTTCCAGGTCTTGGGATGACGCTTTTTTCTGAGCTTCGGGATATAATGTTGAAATTCCCGGAAAGGATAAAGATTTTAGCTTTGGCTGATTTGCCGCTTTTGGATGATATAGTTTTGAAATCCCCGGAAAGCTTGGGCGCATCAATTTTCCGATAAGATCATAGCCTTTTGCCTGCGCTGTTCCCAAACTCATAAGGCATGCAAACACGGCCGAGAATAGAAATTTACGCATTTAACAGGTGGTATAGCTATAAGACACATCTTACCACCAATTCGTTACATTATCCCGACTTATTGGGCAGATTTATTTATTCTGAAGTAGTGCCTTACAGAATACGCCCGTATTACGTTTGTCGCTTTAGTCCCCACAGGATCTTCTTAAGTAAACGCTGCGGAAACTAAAAAAGGCTGTCCCTTTCAGGTAACAGCCTCTTTTTCATAGCGCATTTAAGCCTATTAAACTTTATTTAACAGGTGCATTAGCCGCTTCTTCAATAATTGCCAACACTGCTGCAGGGTGAGAAACCATCACCACATGGCTTGCGTCGATCTCGGTTGTTTTGGCCTTCATTCTTTTGGACATAAAGCGTTCCAGATCCGGACTGATCGCCTTATCGCTTTTAGAAACTATATACCAGCTTGCTTTGGTTTTCCAGGCAGGCTCACCGCTTTTGTCGCCAAATATGGTTTGAGATGCCGGAGTTTGTGTAGCATAGATAACATCCTGTTGTTTAGCCGATAAATCCTGCGCGAATACAGCGCCAACACCAGCCCTTGATAAAAAGATGAAACCATCCTGCGGCTCAAAATATTTGCCCAGGCTATTCGCCGGGCCATTTGCTGATAACGTAGGTACACTTTCGCCCAGGTCTGGTGCAAATGCAGCTACATATACCAGGCCAACAACTTTTGGATCATTACCCGCCTGGGTGATCACGAAGCCTCCCCATGAATGGCCTACTAATATCACATTGCCTTTTGCCCTGGCAATTGCGCGTTTGGTAGCGGCAACATCATCGGCCAGTGATGTAATAGGGTTTTGAACCGAGATAACCGGGTAACCTTTAGCTTGTAGCGCTTCTATCTGTGCAGCCCACGAAGAACCGTCGGCCCAGATACCATGAACAAAAATAATAGTTGGTTTAGTACTTGATTGTGCACGTACATTTAAAGTACCTATTAGTATAACTAACAGCACTGATAGCATTTTAATAGTTTTCATTGTTGTGATGTTTTAATTAATTAGCAGCTGCAAACGCTTCTGCACTTAAAATAGTGGTAGTAAGTGAAACTTCTACATTGCCCCTTGTAGCGTTAGAATATGGGCAAACCTGGTGCGCTTTTTCAACTAAAGCATTGGCTGTTTCCTGGTCAACATCAGGCACATTAGCTTCTAGGCTAACCACCAAAGCAAAACCGCCCGCGTTGTTTGAACCAATTCCCACGTGTGCCCTTACCGCGGTAACACCTGTTGTTGCCTTTTCGTTTTTAATAACGTGGTTAAGCGCACTATCAAAACAAGCCGAGTATCCAGCTGCAAACAACTGTTCAGGGTTGGTATAAGCGCCACCCGTGCCGCCTAACTCTTTTGGCATCCTTACTTCAAGGTCAAGTACTTTATCTGATGATACTACGTGACCGTTTCTGCCGCCTGTGGCGGTTGCTACTGCTGTGTAAATTGCTTTTACTGACATGATATTTGTTGTTTTTGTTATTTATTATTTTGTTTAGTTCTGTCCAATATAATATTGATGCTGTCCCGTAACGACACCATCTCTTCCGCACTGAGGCCAAGACTGCATTTAAAAGAGAATGGCACATTCACCGCGTTTTCCTTTAAAGCAGCACCATCTTTAGTAAGGCTTATCATCAATACCCGTTCATCCTCCATGCTTCTTGTCCGGCTCACCAGTTTTCTCGTTTCCAGCTTTTTCAGCAGTGGGGTTAGCGTCCCTGAATCAAGTAACAACTTTTCCCCGATTTCTTTTACTGATAGCTGCTGATGTTCCCACAACACCAGCATCACCAAGTATTGCGGATAAGTTAGGCCGATCTCATCCAAAATGGGTTTGTAATGCGCTGTCAACACCCTCGACAAAGCATATACCGGGAAACAAGCCTGATTTTCTAATTTTAAATAATCCATTTGCTACTGATTGATGGACAAATATACATTGCATACAATTAAATTGTATACAATGTATATTTAATTGACAATCATATTGCAATTGCTGTTGTTACAGTTGTTTATAATTTAATGAAAATCAGGTGATCCTTAATCCCTGCTGACAAGGGTCTATTTAAAAAATAAACCCGGGGTTAAATCAACACCCGGGTTTGTGAATTATCGTTAAGTCCTTGCAGGGTCTTCTAAAAGAGCCCTTGCAAAAACCGAAAGCTTTTAATTAATCTCAATACTTTCAACCGCCCGCTCCCAGGCGTATTCCTTCACGCCCGGCACTTTTAATCCTTCAGCACGAAATACCGTCAAATCTGTCATGCCTAAAAAGCCAAGGAAAGCTTTTAAATAAGGAGCTACAAAGTCGTTGACTTTACCCGGTCCTTCTGAAAATACACCACCCGAAGACATGGCTACATAAACCTTTTTTCCGGTTACCATGCCAACAGGGCCATTTTCGCCATACCCAAAAGTTATCCCGGCCCTGGTAATATGATCAATCCAGGCCTTTAGCGATGTAGGGATGGTAAAGTTGTAAAGCGGCGCGCCAATAACAATAATATCCGCAGCCAATAACTGTTTAACCACCTCGTCAGAAAAACGGATAGATTCTTTTTCTGCCACAGTGAGTTGATCGCCGGGAATAAAAAATGTACGAAGCACATCAGGGTTAAGATGCGGAATTTCAATATCCACCAAGTTTAATTCTTCCAATGTATTATCCGGGTATTTTTCCTGGATTCTTTCGACTATAGCGTTACCCAGCTTAATGCTGTATGAACCTTTGCCTTGCAGGCTCGACTTTAAATGAAGGATGCGTTTCATGAAATAATTTATTATTTAATAATATGATCAATTTTAAATTCGGGCTCGACTGATTTCTTTTTGTGTAACCATAAAAGATTCCTCCCGCCCGAATTATCAAAGGCAAAAGTATGGTTAGCAGCTGGCAAAAAGTGAGTACTTACCCAAAGGAAAGCGGTTACGTTGAGGTAAGTAGTTATCTTTGCGTTGATGAAGATGATTATAAATGAGCCACTTCCGGGCAATGCAGAATGCGCGGACTCGCTAAAAAACGTGCTTGACGCGCTGTATGTTCTGAGTGGAAAATGGAAGCTGGCTTTGATCCTTTGTCTGGTGCAGTCACCAAAGCGTTTTAACGAAATTCAGCATGCAGTCACCGGCATATCAGCCAAAATATTAGCTAAAGAATTAAAAGATCTGGAGTTGAATGACTTTATCAAACGTAACGTATACCCCACCACCCCGGTAAGCATTATTTATGAAGCAACCGAATATAGCCAGACGCTAAAAAACGTAATGGGCGAACTAAGCGCCTGGGGCCAACAGCACCGGGAAAAAGTTAAACAAAGCATGCGGAAACAATCGTGAGTATCGGAAAAATAGCCATATCTTTTCTAATGATTTTTTTATAAAAAAGAGAGGGGTGTCATGCTGAGGTACTCGAAGCATGAGCGTAAAGGCCTTTGCCCACATGCTTCGAGTACCTCAGCATGACACCCTTTTTTGATCTTCCGAACACCTATGGAAAACACCGACAAGCTGAATGGTGATACCCGGGATTAATACTGTTATTCCTCGAACACATGCTATCTAAAAAATAAACCCGGTTTCAATCAACACCCGCATTTGTGAATCATCGTTACCTAATGGTCCAAACGCCGATCCGTCTGTTATGTTATTTGCTTTAACGTATGAGAGTTCGCCGCGCACGAAAATGCGCTTGTACTGATAGGTAGGCGTAATCGTAACCGACCAAGCTTTGCTGCCCGCGCCATAGATCAGGTTGGGGGCACCTTGCGCCGTATTTCCGGTAGAGGTAATATACTCCATGCGAACCGGTAAACTGAAGCCTGAATGAGGCACTGAATAATTAACCAACAAAGCAGCCCCGTATGTTGCAGCATTTTGAGAGGTGTTAAGTAATGCAGCCCTCGGCACTGCCGTATATTGCAAATACGGCTGAATGGTGAATGCGCCCGAAGTATGGGTATATATTAAATTGTAGCCATGTTCGTTATCCTGGTAAAGCGGCGTTGCCGTGGATGAAATATTGGTGCGGCTTAAACTGCCGGCACCAATTAACGTTAAGGTGTTGGTGCTATTAGCCGTATACGTAACAGAGCCGGAAAGCCAGTTATATTTATTGGAATAAAAGCCATCATTATACGAGAGTGCAAAAACAACCGGACCTGTAGTATAATTTATCTGCACGCCCCTGTTCACTGAATTACTTTGATCCCACAACAACCCCCGCTGTATATTCATGTTTTCAAATGAAAATGTATACTCGGCACCTAAAAATGCAGGGAGCTTACCAACCAAAAAAGAGAGATTATCAGATGGCGCGATTTCCAGATAGCCTTGAGGTACTACCCCGTAAGATGCCGCTGCCGAATGGCTGGAATTTAAATAGGGAACGCCGATGTCTGGTTGAGAATAAGCCCCTACCTCGACAAAAAACTGTATAAGACCGCTATTTTTCTGAATGAAAATCTGCCCGTTACTAATATCCGTTTGCAACGGTTTATCGCCTCGCGACACATTGTTTTGAAACTGCACCAAGCCGCTTACAACACCCGACAAATAAATATCACCGAACTTTAAAGGTTCCGGATTAAGCGTAAGAGGCCCTGACATGCCCGGCGTAGACAGTGCTGTTGTTGCTGCCACTTTAGCTGTCGTGTCGATGGTTTTTTGTCCGAAACTCTGCACCGCGTAAAAACTGACAAGAGCTATTGTAGTGAGTATTGATTTAATAGGCATTTAATAGGATTATCTGGTTAGATCGCAAAGTAATTTTTGGCTAACCTGTTTTAATAAGAAGATTAGAATATGACATTGAGGTTCAATAAGAGGGGATGTCAGTAAATAAGCAGCAACAAATTTAGGTAAATGTTTAAAATTGAGAGGCGATTGTTTGATGTATTTTGGATAGAATGTTAGCGAGAAACTGTACTTTCTTTCCATCGTCACGGGTTTCTCTGCAACAAGTCCTGTCGAAACAAAAAAGGGATAACCGGCCTTTTACAATTACAAACTACCATTAGTTGCTAATAATTCAACTACAGTTACTTCACCAATCATAATTGGAAACGTTCCGATATGAAAAAGATCAGGAACTTTTACTGGCCTTTTTAGCAAATCTGGTAGAAACTGGATATGTACTTTGTTCTCAAAATTTAAGATCATATCCTCTTTACATGTTATTTCACATGGGGAAGTTGGTTTGGTTTCACCCTTCCAAAACGAAATACGAATAGTATTTCTGATCGGAAAATTGAAAAATTGCTTAGCATGATCATTAAAGACCAATTTTGCCATAATTTTAGTGGATGGAGTCATATATTGATATAGGATTACCAGGAATAGTATATTTTTCAGTTCCCGGAAGGGCTTCTGAAAGAGACTCTGCGGAAACAAAATATTAGGTACTTAATTACTTAAACTATCTTTACTTGTTGTGCCTTTATTATTAATAGTAGTGGTATCACCATGCCAACCCTTTGGCGCACCGTAGTTCCAATGGTTTGCGATCTCTACCAAACAAAGAAAAACAAGTAAAACGAACGTTATTAAATAAAGTACAAATTCATACCAGGGTGCTTTTTTGCTTATCCAGTTTACAATTGCGCTTATTGTAATAATTACCATTATAAATAATGATGGTATCGTCAAAACTGTGATAGAATCCCAAATTACCCCAATAATTATAGCCAAAAGACATATCAGGAAACCGATGAATCTGGTTGATAGATTTTTTTTGTCCATATTTCTCTTTGAATTAGTATGGTGACACGCTATTGGTTTAAGTTTAACGAAGTGTAAATAGACTTATAAATGTAGCAAGCATCGTGCTTGCAAAAAAATATAAATTAAGCTAAACGCTTGACACATTTCGAGAAGATAATTTTCACCCTCTTTCCGGCTTGCCGGAGAGAGGGTCGAACAGCGCAGCGCATTCGGGGTGAGTCAATTGTACGCCAAGAATTTTACGCTAACCGATGTAAATTATTTTATGCCGGGACATGACTTTTTTTCCTGAAGATCCTATCCAAATGCTTTACATATGCGAGTTGAAAATTTATGGAGGTTACATTGAATTTATCCTGAAAAGCATATACTGATTTATCATTAATCAGCATAAGGAAAGAAACAGCCCAGGTGGCTTTTTGGTAAGTTGCCGATCCCCGGGCAAAAGCAGTTGGATAAATCTTAACATTTCCGGCGCCTGAAAAATGCTGTTCGTTTCCACCATTAACCCCCATTTTTGCCATTCCTGATAGTAACCAATAATTTCCGATCACCCAGGAATAGGCATAACCCACATTAAAGCCCAACTGCAAATTACGAACAGCGCGGTTGGCGGCAATTGACATGTTGCTGTCCAAACCCATCTTATATAAATAGACGCCTCCTCCAATAATAAAGCTTCCGGCAGAGATAAGCTGTTTTTCGCTTTGCTCAAAGGCTGCTTTGCCCGAAAACTGGCTGCCATTAAAAACGTACGTTCCTTCTGCGCCAACCTGTGTAATTGAAAGATTTGGGTAAAGCGCAATTGGTTCATTATGTGGATATTCCGCTGAAATTGACCAGAGATTCATAGGTAAAGGGTAAAGTGATTCCGCTGGAAATTGACCAGGCATTCCGGGGCAAACTGACCACCTATTCCGGGTCAAATTGACCAGTTATTCCGGGGCAAACTGACCACCCCGGACGAGTCAGCTTATGCTGTAGAAGCAACCATCTTTGTGAGGTACCAAACAACCTCCCCAGCATGGCCAACACTACGATCAGTATGAGTAAGATTAGAAAGATATTAAGGATGCACAGCCATGGGCGCAGCATCCTGTCGATATCAGCACAAGCGGACGCTTCGCGGAACACGGTAAAGAAGTACCTGACCTCTTTTAAGGATAGCGGGTTTACGTTCGATGAGGTCAATGCGCTGAATGACAAAGAACTAGAGGACTTGTTTGGTAAAAGCAAGGAGCATCCGCCCAACAGCCGGATGCAGTCTATGCTGCGCTGCTACCCCTATGTAGATAAACAGTTGAAACGTGTCGGTGTTAACCGGCAGATGCTCTGGAAAGAGTATTATAAAGAGTTTCCGGACGGCTACCTGTACAGCCAGTTCTGCTTTTACTTCAACCAGTGGAAGGCCCGGGTAAACCCGGTGATGCATATAGACCATAAAGCCGGAGATAAGCTTTATGTGGACTTTGCAGGTAAAAAGCTAAGTATCACCGATAAGGATACCGGTGAGATCACCGAAGTAGAGGTCTTTGTTGCCATCCTGGGAGCGAGCCAGCTCACCTATGTGGAAGCTGTGCTCACCCAGCAAAAGGAGGACTTTATTATGGCCTGTGAGCATACCCTGCTTTATATCGGTGGTGTTCCCGACGCTATCGTCCCGGATAACCTGAAAGCGGCGGTGACCAAAAGCAGCCGTTATGAGCCCACGCTGAACGAAACCTTTGCTGACTTTGCAGACCACTACGGCACCACCATTCTTGCAGCGCGGGCGTACCGCCCGCGTGACAAAGCGCTGGTAGAAGGTGCGGTTAAGATCATGTATACCCGGATCTACGCGCCTTTAAGGAAGTCGGTTTATCATTCTCTGAATGAATTGAATGAGGCGATCAGGGAGGCCCTGGAAATACATAACAACCTATTATTGCAAGGCCGGAACTACAGCAG
>NZ_LMUO01000009.1:0-34789 GCF_009765905.1 Mucilaginibacter sp. L196
GAAAACGCTTTTACAGCATCTGCTGAACTCTGCCGCCAGCTAAATCACTGCTCTCTTTGCCAGTGAATCACATGGTCAGCTTCCCCGGAATACCCACACTATACCCGCACGTCCGCTTTGTTTAAGCAGGTGTATCATTAATATTAAAAACAGGTCGGCGCTTTCCCTAGTACGGTAGGTTAACGGGAAATTGTTTTCGTTACTGTTGGCAACAATGCCGCCAAATGGTGGATTGGCCAATATTACATTTACCCTGTCCTTTTCCGTAAAGTTGCTTAAAGGCTGGTCTAAAGCATCGCCAAACCTAATATTGGGCACTTCAATGTCATGCAGTATTAAGTTAGTGGTCGCTAACAAATAAGGTAATGGTTTATATTCCCACCCGGCAATATTTACTTCGATGCTTTTGCGTTCCTCTACATTTTTAGCCTGCTTTTTCAAATGCTCAATAGCGCAGGTTAAATAACCACCCGTACCGCATGCAGGGTCTAATATTTTTTCGCCGAGTTGTGGGTTTATTGTTTCTGTAATAAACTGTGTTATTGCGCGTGGGGTATAAAACTCACCGCTTTTACCCGCGCTTTGCAATTCTTTTAATATGGTTTCGTATAGTTCGCCAAAGGCATGGCGGTCTTTGGCTACGTTAAAATCTATCTCATTCAGTTTATTCAACACCTTGCGAATATTAATCCCGCTTTTCATGTAATTATTGTTGCCCTCAAATACTTCTCGCACAATGATAGCACGTTTGTTGCCTGTGCTTAGATCAAGGTTACGCAAAGCCGGGAATAACTGGCGGTCAACAAACTCTAATAGTTCGTCGCCAGTTATGCCCTCATCATCGCCAGCCCAGTTGCCTTTTTCGTTTACCCAATGAAATTTATTTGGTATAGGCGAAATATAGTTATCGTCAATCAGCTCTAACTCTTTATCCTTATCTGAAAATATCTTTAGAAACAGCATCCAGCCTAATTGTTCAATGCGCTGGGCATCACCATTTAAGCCGGTGTCCTGCCACATGATGTTCTGAATACTCTTTACTAATCCGCTTATATTACTCATTTATAGTTTTTTATTTTTAAGCTGCTCTAATTCAGCGTTTAACTCGTCTATCAACTCTTTTTCCGATGGGAGGTACAACTTATATTTAGAGGCGAAAATTTGTTTGCTCTCTTTTAGTACCGAGTATTTAACTATGGTTTCATTTTTTTCGGTACATAAAATAAGCCCAATGGTAGGGTTGTCTGAATCTTGTTTTATTTGGTCTTCATAGTAACGGACATATAAATCCATCTGCCCAATATCCTGATGGGAGAGTTTGCCAACTTTCAGATCTACTAGGATAAAACATTTTAGTATGTAATTGTAAAATACCAGATCGATATAAAAATGCTCATGATCTGCCGAGATCCGTTTTTGCCTGGCGACAAAAGAGAAGCCTTTACCCAGTTCTAACAGGAAATACTGTAGCTTACTTAGCAACTCGGTTTCCAGTTCCCTTTCATACAAAGTAGCATTTGGCTGTAATTGCAGAAATTCAAGTACATAAGGGTCTTTTACAAAATCTAAGATAGTTGGTTGGTCTTGTTGGTTCTCTGCTTCGGTCTTGGCAATCAAAGGTTGCTTATTTTTAGATGACAACAATCTTTGAAAATACAAAGAATTGATCTGCCTTTCTAATACCCGTGTGCTCCAATTCTGTTCAGCCGCTTCATTCATGTAGTAGTTTCGGGCTGCCTCATCTTCTACACGTATCAGTAAACGATAATGCGTCCAACTCAATTCTCCACGCAGTGCGTGGAGAATTGAGTTCTCAGATATTTTCTTGCTTGCAATCTGGTTTTCAATGGATTGTGCTTCTTCTTCCAATTCTCCACGCACCGCGTAGGGAATTGATTTATTAGAAAATAATTGATAAAACTTCCTGAAATTATCAAGGTTGGATATAGAAAACCCTTGTCCAAAATCTGCTGTTAATTTTTTGGAGAGTTCTTTTAGAGTATTTTTCCCGTAAGCAGATCGTTCATTACCTTGTTGCTCGTTTTCTACAATCCTTTTCCCAACTTCCCAATACGCCATTACCATTGAAAAATTAACCGCCCTAACGACATTTCCCTTTGCTTGCTCTAAAATAGATTTAATATCAGCATATAACCCGCCTTTACTTACTTCCATAATTATGCCCTTTGATATAACTCTTGTTCCAATTCCTTTAAAGCTTCCTGATATTTGCTTCTGCCTCCAAAAATACCATTTACAATTTCATAAGCCGAACCAAATCCATCAAATGGGTTCACCCTTAAAACTTCCATGCTTTCAATATTACCTATGCCTTCGTCAGCATATTTATCTAACAAGGCTTCTAAAACTTGTTTAGCCTGGTCGCCATACTTGGTGAAATAGTTGCGCTTCTTAACATTATTCACTCTTTCTTTTCGGGTTAAAGGTGGTTGGTCATAAGCTACATGGCATATCAGATCAAACAAATCAACTTCTTTATTTACAGCATCATACAAAGCCTCAACCATAACACCCTGATCTTGGAGTTCAGCTATAATTGCTTCTTTACGGTCGGTATTATTCCACTGCGTTAAAAAATCATTTAACGAGGCAAAGTTCTGTTTTATGATTTCTTTAGTGTGGTCTTTCAGGCTTATGGTAATCGGCTTACCATGCTGGTCAAAATACATTTCGCGGCTAATTAAAATAGAAACATCTACGCCATTAACATATATTTTCTCCCGCTTTTTATACTCAGCACCCGGTTCGGCAACTAAATTTCTGATCTCGGGCGACACAATTTCTATTTCATCGCCCGATATGTCATCTATAATGGGGGTGGTATCTTGCTCTTCCTCATCAATGATGTTACCTAAGTCAGTATCTTGCGAAACAGGCTTTACTCTTAAAGGGTCACCATCAAAATCTTTATCGGCAAACAGGTCGGTTGCGTTTCTGAAATCTAATATGGTAAAATAGAGTTTACCGTGTTCTTCATTGATACGGGTGCCACGCCCTATGATCTGTTTAAATTTAGTCATAGAAGATATATTGGTATCTAATACAATTACTTTACAGGTTTGGGCATCAACGCCGGTTGTCATTAGTTCGGATGTAGTAGCTATAACCGGATATTTTTCTTCAGGATTGATAAAGTTGTCTAACTCCCGCTTGCCTTCGTCGTTATCACCAGTAATCTGCATGACATATTTATAGTTAGCGGCTACCAGATCAGCATTTTGCTTTGATAAGGCTGTACGCATACGTTCGGCATGGTCTATATCCATACAGAACACAATGGTTTTAGCAAAACGATCATAGCCCTTTAAAAACTCTGTAAGTTTTTGGGCGACTAATTCAGTACGCTCTTCAATAACAAGACTACGATCAAAGTCCTTTCGATTGTATATCCGGTCTTCAACCTCAAAACCATCCTTATCTGTTTTGCCTTGTTGCGGCCGCCATCCTTCAGTATCAACGTCCAAACCAATCCTGATAACACGATAGGGCGCAAGAAAACCATCATCTATACCTTGCTTTAGCGAATAGGTATAAACAGGCTCACCAAAATATTCTGTATTACTGGTTTCTTTAGTTTCTTTCGGCGTAGCCGTTAAGCCTACGTGAGTTGCATTTTTAAAATAAGATAGAATTTCACGCCATGAACTATCTTCCTTTGCGCTACCTCTGTGGCACTCATCAATTACAATCAGATCAAAAAAGTCTGGCGAAAATTGTTTGTAAACGTTAGCATCATCATCTGTACCGGATAATCCTTGATATAATGCCAAATAGATTTCATAACTTTTATCAATCTGCCGGTTCTTTACAACCGTCATTTTATCTTTAAAGTGCTTAAAATCACCACGTCTTGTTTGGTCAATCAAAGCATTACGGTCTGCTAAAAACAAGATGCGTTTTTTGGCTCCGCTTTTCCAAAGGCGATGTATGATTTGAAACGCTGTGTATGTTTTGCCGGTGCCGGTAGCCATTACGAGAATGATACGGTTTTGACCTTTGGCAATAGCTTCTACCGTTCTATTAACTGCTATCTGTTGGTAATAACGAGGCTTTCGGCTTGTACCGTCAAAAAAATAATCTTGTGATGCTATTTTTTCGGCGGCTGGTGTAGCTATGCCTTTATAGGTTTTATATTTCTCCCATAGTTGCTCTGGGGATGGGAAATTATCAATACCAATTTCCGTTTCAATATTATCATCGGTAGCTGTACGGTCATGGAATAAAAAGCCATCGCCATTGCTGCTAAATACACATGGTATATCTAATATCTTAGCATAGTCTAAGGCTTGTTGAATACCTGCCCTTACCGAATGTTTATTATCCTTCGCTTCAATTATGGCAATTGGAATGTTGGGTTTATAGTAAAGGATGTAATCCGCCCGCTTCTGCTTACCCCTGGCTGTTAGTTTACCACGAACATAGATCTTGCCATCTGTAAATGAAACTTCTTCTAATAGCTGCGTATGTCTATTCCAGCCCGATGTTTCAAGGGCAGGAGTTATGTATTTAGTACAAATATCACGTTCGGAAAGGCTCTTTTTATCGGGCATAGGTTAAGCGAAACTATTAAAAATAAATAAGCAAGGTAATTAAATCCTTTGATATGGTTTAATCATTTTGGAAAGTATTATTACTTGGCCGTTGTATAGCCGAAGCTGGTGGGTTAAAATATCAAATTGGAAAATAGCAATTTGGTATTTAAACGGATAAACTAGTATCAACCCTGAATTAATTTAGTTATTATTGACTGCCTATATAGCATTAAAAAAATTTAAACCTTACTCATCAATGGATAACCGCGTTTATTACGGACAATACTCATTAAGCCATTGGCTTGATCTTATTTTAAAAGAAAACATTATTCTTCCCGACTACCAACGATTCTTTGTATGGAACCAAACCAAAGTAAAAACGCTCATTGACACATTTCAAAAGAAACAATTTGTGCCGCCTATTACTATTGGCGCTTTTAAAAATGCGCAAACAAACGAAAATCTAATTCTAGATGGCCAACAAAGATTAACAAGCATTCTATTAGCTTACCTTGGCCTATATCCCGATAAACAATATTTTAACAACACAGTTGAACGGTTAGCTAACGAAAATGATGATGAGGCAGAGGATGATGAGCAATTGGATGATATTTTAGCTTGGGATTTTCGGAAACTCACGGAAAAAGGTAGAAACAAAGAAGAAATACGTAATAAGATCGTTGAAGGCAATTACAAGATCGTTGACTTTGAGATTACGGATGATTTTTTGAAAAATACTTTTTTAGGTTTTTCGTATTTGGTACCGCATCTGGACGATCAGCAGGAACAACAAAAATATTATTCTTCAGTCTTCAGAAATATAAACATCCAAGGTGAATCTTTACTTCCACAAGAAAGCAGAGCCTCGTTATATTTCCTTAATAAGAACCTGGTGCCATTCTTTGATCCGGCATTTATGAAAGATTTTGTGATCAAAAATTTTAATACCATCACTAAAGCAGATTTTGTCAGATTCCTAGCCTTATTGTCCCAATATGCTAAAGACGGCAACAGTGACAGGGTTGCAAGAGGTTATAAGCCCAAGATGGAAAAGTATTATGAAGAATATATTTATTCTATGGTTGGGGAAACACCGTCGCCGTTGTTTAAAAATTTTAATGATATTTTTCCCGATGGTAACTACTCTGCGCGATTTGGACATTTAAACCTCGCGATTGAATCGTTAGGTATTCAAAAACAGTTTGGTTCTATAATTGAAATAGATATGTACCTATTTGGCCTTATTTATTCAATAGTTTTTGAGGACA
Source organism: Mucilaginibacter sp. L196 (assembly GCF_009765905.1). Lineage (GTDB taxonomy): Bacteria > Bacteroidota > Bacteroidia > Sphingobacteriales > Sphingobacteriaceae > Mucilaginibacter. Next base: position 5,822 of record NZ_LMUO01000009.1, read on the forward strand.
GAGCGGTTGATGTGGCAGCACGGGATGGGCTAAAAGCGGCATTGGATGCGCAGACGCAAATATTTAGGTCCGACGAACGTCACAAGAAAGCACCGAGTGCTATTAAATATCTAAAAGAACGTATTGATGCCTCGATTGGCATTTATAATAACTATACCTATGAACAAGCATAGAGACTTTATTTTATCGCCTATCATTGGTATATTAAAAGAAGTGGTGGCAGCAAATATTGGGATTGGAGATGGCATTGAGACTTATCCGTTAAGCGAATATGTTCTACAATCTGTATTTCTTAAGATGACAGGTTTTCAAGAGCAAAAAATGAAATGCATATGCTGGGAACTAGCAACCGTGGATTATGAATACAGGTACTTTAGATTTACTCAACAAAGGCTTGGCGAGTGTTCAAACTACGCGGAAAAAATGAGCATTTACAAAGACTTGATAGATCTTATAAAAAAGTATGAACCCGGTTTTGATGTGACAGCAGAACTTGACAGAAATTTAATTTCAGCCGAAACTTTATCCGAGATTAAAGCACTTTTTGTAGGCTCTAATGTAGCTACCTGGGCTCAGAATAACTTTCACGATTTTTTAAATGATAACAATGTAATTCCTGCAAATCAATTTGCATCTAACAGTAGTTTGTTAGAGAACAATCTCAAACCAAAATACGAGCTATTATACAAGCATAGAAACCGATGTGCTCATAATACACTTTCTTATCAAGATAATTTACCAACTTTAAAAACGCTATTTATCTCAAATCCTAAAGACGATAATTATTTCGTTAGGTTTACGCTTCTGATTTTGATTGACAAAATATTTATTGCTTTGTATGAAAAATATAACGTAATGGTAGATGACAATTAAAATATTAAATTAGTCAAATGGAGCTGCTACCCAATCGTCGCTCACAGTGAGATCGAGGAAGCCTTCGTCATCCGGATTTTTAAGGAATTCGAACTCTTTATTCAATCGGTGCCATTTTAATAACTTAATTCGAAAATTGATAAATACAACTAATTCACAGTCGCCCGGGAATCCATTGGTTATACACGCTTTAAGCCGATAAGTAATTAATTCACATTGACTTAGTTGCTCTGTTTAATTCGCTTTCTTCGTTATGAATAAGATAGGATAAAAGGAGTTTGCCTTTCGGGCTGAGAAAGCCCAGTTCGAAAGAGATTTCCTGCAAACTTGCGATGTAACTATCCGCATCCTTAAAAATGGTGATTGATTGAATAAACTGATGAATTACGTCCGCATGCTTTTGATTTGAAGTGGAAAGCTTATTATAGAGTATAAAAGCGATTTCTTTGTAATTCTCAATGTCATCCGCAGCCGTAGCACCGTTGTCAGCCCAGAAAAAATCGATGATTTTTACGTTGCCAAATGCGTCTATCATGACGTTATGCCATTTCAAATCGCCGTGAATTACGCCGAAGTAATGCGCCTTTTCCATTCCTTTGGCCAACTGTTCTAAAACACTATTGTAATAATTGAGAGAAATGAAAACGTCGGGTTTTAATACATTTTCGAGTGTATCACCGTCTATGTATTCCATTATATAACCGATAAACGTGTTTTCACCATCTTGGACAGAAACCAATCCATAAACAGTTGCAATCTCAGGTTCGGCAGACAATAAAGCCAGCTTCCTAAATTCGACAATTTGGTAGTCATTGAAATTTTTAACTTCAAATACTTTTAAGACGTAATATTTACCGGTTACCGATTCTGTAAAGCTATAAACTCCTTTATCCTTGTCGATGGGTGTGCAAGTAGTTAACTCAATTGTCTTGGTTGATCGAAAGTCAAACATATATTTAATAGGCTTAAAGGCAGGTTTATTTTTGAAAGGTCGAGATACGGATGCCTTTTTTTTCTTCTGTCCGTTTTGATATATATTGTAGTGTCTTTAAGTTATTGACAAAATAATTGTTTTCTTCGCCATGGGGTAATAGTGGACGTCGGCCTTTTATGGCAACCTCTGAATAGGGTTGTGGTAACAATTCCAACATGGTGGTTACATCGACAGCCGTGAAACTAATAAAGTTCATATTGAATAGCTTGATGCGATCCTGTAATGTTAGCGTTTTAGTTAAAATAGCCATTAAAGTTCTCTTTTTTAACTTAAATGCAGTATTCGAGATAGCTAAAAGCCCTATGACGGCAAGCAGGGTTGTATTCACAATTACGATGTCTTCTTCTACGGAATAAAGCACAACCAGTTTTTGACCAATATCAAACTTGTCCGACTTAAGTAATTTGATTAGATCTTCGGCATCCAACGGGTATCTACCTATATCTGCGATAAATGATTCTTTTTGACCCTCTGCTAATCCGATATGCTGGCTTTCGAAATTAGTTTTTAACGAAGCAAAATTTTCAGGTGAAAGCAACACCAGGTTATTATCAATCAGAATTTCTGTACGGTCTTCATCCATTTCTGCGAAATCTGGTTCCGGTTCGATTTCCGTTATTGATTTCACTAAAAATTCGAATGCCTTAGTTGTAATTGATGGTGCTTTAAGTAACGCGACAATCAATAAGTTTTCACTTTCAACGGAAGATTCGCTATTTTTAATTAAATCTTCGCTTAAGGCTTCCGCATTTGGCAAGTGATTTAAAAACAAAATGGCCTGATCCGTTAATTCATTCTCATTGGTTTCGAAAGAATTAAGTATGTTATTCCAAGCTGGCGCTACGCGCAGATTGTGTAATAGAAGTGTGTCGAGTTCATTAGTTCCAGATTGACCCAACCGAGAAATAATCGCTGTTGTCTTATCCAGAATAGCCTTTTTGTCCTCGATTTCGAGATCTTCCTTATTGAGGAGTTCGATGAGTGTTTCTTCGGGCTCTAAGGTATTGCTCTTTAAAGGCAAATAAATCATGGCGACATATTCGGGTATGTTTTCGTTTACATAGGTGATTAATGACGAAGCTTCAGAGGTTTGTATGGCTTCATAATTTGCTTTGTCAAAACTGTTTTCATCGTATATGCCTTTTACTTGCATTACCCTCCGAACCATCGTTTCTGTTAGTTCGTAAGCATTTTGTTTATAGATATAATCTACCGGACCTTGTGGCGCATCTGCCAGGTTAATATCGGAGAATTTTATTTTCAGGGCAACGATAACTGATTCCAGTTTCTCAGGATGGGTTAAATCAGAAAGTAAGTTTTGACAGCTCATCAATGCGCTTCTTAGATTACTCTCTTTTGCCATTTTTTCTATGTCTTCCAAATCGGCATAACTTATTATAAGATTCAAATACTTGAATTTTTGCTCGTCAGAATAAGCACTTTGCTGACTGATCACGTGCCAGAATTGCTGCCAGGCTTTTGCAGTTTTATTGATGAAACCACCAATGTTTTCACAAACGTCTATAAACCCATCAATGAATGTTAATGTTCCCTTAGAAGCAAGCTTGAGCACATGAATAGTTGCACTAATTTGAGAATCATATTTCTTATCGGTAAGCAAGAAATCTAAAAGAGAATAATTCAAAGTATAAGCTTGTTCAAAATCGTTTAAGCCGATTTTAGGTACTAGTTTTTCCAAATGCTGAAGTTGAAAATCAAAGTCTGTTGCGACTTGGCTTTTTACATTTAACAAGAAATCCCGGTCATCTTTTGTGATTGATCCCTCGTAGAAAATGGAAATATAATCTAGGTATTCTTCGTCAACGTGGCCAGCCCTCATTAAAACATTCAACAATAATGACTTTTTCTTGTCTTCAATTTCAATTTTCAATGCCCCGGTCGACATCAATTCCTTTAACTTAAGATGGCGTGCGCCAGTTTTCTTTTTCTCTTTTTCAGCTATTTGCCGTCTTAAAGCGGCAATATTGCTGTCACTGTCTTTGGTGATTTCCGCTACACGTTCTTCGTAGGTTTTTTTGGGATCGACTTCTTTTTCAATCGTTTTGAAATCAACATCGGCCAAAGCATTTGATAGATTGTATGAATTATTCCATTGGATAAACCCGAAATTATTATAACGCAGTTTTTTATCAATTAGTAACTGAAACAGCTTCGCATCTGCCACATCCTCAAGTGGATATTGCTTATCAATATGATAAAATCCGTGAAAATATTGAAGATGCTTTGGATAGCGAACCAAGTATAGCATCCGCAAATCTTTTATGTCGGTAATTTTAAGTTCGGCAAGGCGTTTCACTTCCTCTTTTAACCCCTCAATTTCTTCTTCTATTTGTTTTTGTAAACTTGCTACATGTGTTTGTTTATTTGCAAATATCTTGTACAATTCCCCATCCCGGTTACTGAGCTTGACAAAATCGTTTGGAAAGATATTTTTGTAAACAACCATACTCAATAATTTATTTTGACTGAGTTTTTTATCAAGCAATCCTTTGTATAGATGATACTCATTTGTGATGTTATATAACAAACGCATATCATCAACGAATAAGCCAATATCATCGATCAGGTCATCAGAAATATTATATTCGTTTTCTTGAACGATCTTTAGTAGTTTGTTGTTTGAATTTGATGAGTTGATTACAGGAATAACTGGAATTATAAAATCAAAGAACTTTGTACGGTCCTTATCCTGAAACATATCATCGCGCACCGCATAAACGAAAGTCACATCCTTTTTAACCTTTTTTGAATTATTGATCAGAAGATTTAATTCGCGTAATTTTGTGAATATTTCTGTTTGCTCAAATCTGTCCAGATCTTCAATGATCACAACATCATAAGGTGTAACTTCGAAGAAGTACAAAATCTCGTCAAGATGATTGTTAAGTATTGATTTACTGATGCCTTCATCAATTTCAATTTCCGCATCCTTGAATTTCAATTTACTGACCTTAATGCTATTCAGTAGTCGTATAGAGCGATATAAAATATAAAATACGCCGAGGATAAAAACGGCTAGGCTGATATAATGTACAATAATTTGATGATCCGAAGTTATCGAAATTCCGAACAGCTTGTAAAATTGTTCTTTAGTAAAAAGATTAAAACCACAAAGCAGAAGGACTAAAATACTTAACGCTATTCCAATTAAGTAACTTTTTTTAAAGCTTCGGATCTTCTTAAATCTCGAGTCTGGGATCTTGCTGTCTTTTTCATGATAAAATATTTGTTGAAGTATGCTCAGTTCTATGAGGCGAAGTAAATCTTTACTTTCATCCCTCATCTCTTTTGTTTTTTTACCTTGTTTGGAAATCTCTTTAAGTTCTTCTTTGAAAGTGGCAAGAGACAGATTTAAAAATTTGAACTGCTTTTTATGTTGTGTTTGAAAGGTCTTGAGAATACTGCTCTTACCCGAGCCATATGGCCCTGTTAGCGCAATATTCTTAATGTCCTGTTCTTTCCGGTTTTGTAATGCCCACAATAGTGCGTCGGTGTACTCCCCTTCCTCAACGGTTCCGATTGGCGAAAGCGAATGATAAGGGTGACTTACTCTTTGATCTTCAGCAATAGTTGTCTCACGATATTTTTGAAGAATTTTTATAAACCTGTCTAGCAGGCGAAGCAGCCATGATTTCATGTGATAACAATAGGTTAAACAAGTTAAGATGATAAAGTTACAACCTTTTCGTGAGCTTGTGAATTGTGTTATTAGTAGATTAGGTTTCAGAAGAATTTATTAAAAGATCACTGCGTTTTCATGATGAAATACGGTTGATAAAATGTTACCTCCACCTATTCAGGATATTAACTTTTTTTAAATATCAATTTTAATACATTCACCCTAATTCTGTGACAAAATAATTGAAATTTTACCCTAATTCTGTGACAATAAAATTCAATTCAGCTGGTGTCACCTTTAAAAAAGTGGCGAAAAATGATCCTAATCACTAGCAATCAAGTACTGCACGCTAATCGCTTATAATAAAAGAACCATCAATTGGCAAAATCACTTTAGGCGCCGCCGACAGTTTTAGCGCAATACATAGAATGGTTTGTCGCACAGAAAATTTAATTAATGCCTAACGGGAGCGAACTGGGCAATTTTAACTATGCAAAAGCTAATAATTTTCACTTGCAGCGAACATTTAGTAATTTTGATTTATATGCGAAACATGGCGATGCGAGATCAAAATGCGTTACAAATACGTAACAGTGAAATAATTTAAGGTTATAAAATACTGACAATTAGGATATTATATACACTGAGGCTCTTGCTGTTAATCAGAGGGCCCCTGGTTCGAGTCCAGGCTCAGGAGCTTGAAAATCATAATTTAAACCCTACTCTGGCGAGTGGGGTTTTTTATTTGCATAAAATTTGCATAAAAAAGCAACGATGACATGGTATAAACGAAAAAGCCACAAATTAAATTGGGCCTCATACCAGCTTGATTGATACATTACCAAAATATTGTTTTGATACTCTTTTTAAAAGCTGCCCCTTGTGGATTCCCTTTTTATCAGGTTGGATTTTAATATAATGGTTTCATTCGGCTCATACCATCGTTTATTAAATATTTTAAATAAAATGCCTGCCGCTTCCATACCTATTTCAAAAGCAGGTTGGTTAATAGTAGTAAGCGACGGATTAAGCAGTTCGGCGTGGGCAAGGTTTGAGAAACTAATGAGTTTTAAATCATTTGGTATATTTAATTGCAGTTCCTTGCAGGCATAATAACAAGGCATGGCAAGCTCCTCTATAGAGGATAATATACCATCGGGTTTCTGTTCAGTGATAAGCTTTTTGATAAGCGAGTAGTTTTCATCACCGTTCGCGCCACTTTCCATAATTAATTCTTTATCATCCGGGAACGCATTGTCTTTTAAAGCGTCAAGATAACCCCGTAGCCGATTTTTACCGGTTGATAAGGTGTTAAGAGCCAATAAATATCCTATTTTTTTACACCCGTTTTCAATAAGGTGTTGTACGGCATTATAGGCACTTTCATAATCGTCGGTAGTTATTTTTACCCCTTCAATGTCATCATGTACTCTGTCAAAGAAAACCACCGGCAATTGGTCGCTTATTTTTTTAAGCTGTTCTTTGTCAACATTTTCACAGGCAAGGGATATTAAAATACCATCAACGCGCCCGCTTAAAAGGCGCATCAGAAAGGATGCTTCAATTTCGCTACTCTCGTGCGTTTGGTAAATCAATACATGATAATCCCGTTCACGTGCTACTTCTTCAATACCGTTAATGGCAAGTGAAAAAAAGTTATTGGCAATTTCAGGTACTATTACCGCAATTGTTTTACTTTTTTGCTTGCGCAGGCTACTGGCAAATGGATTGGGTTCATAGTTTAGCTTTTTGGCCATTTCATGCACCCGAATCTTGGTTTCACGGCTAATCTCGTGGCTATCGCGGAGAGCTCTTGAAACTGTTGCCGCTGATAAATTCAGTTCAAAGGCAAGCTTTTTTATATTGACTGCTCCCATTTTTATAAGTATAATATATTGGTTTATTAGTGTGTAATATACTATTATTCCGTAAACGTTTACGTAAATAAATACTACCAAATTGATAAAAGCGATTTCTAAAATTTTCACTTTTAGATAATCTTGTAATTTGAATGTCACAAAAAAGCGAGTTTTAAGTGCCATTTATTTAACCAGACAACTTGTAATCAAGTAAACCTTTGCTACCAATTTTAATAATAACGCATCTATTAAGTGTTTGTTAAACAGTTATAGATATTAAACCAATGTATTGTACTTTGCTTTTAATTAAGCTATAAAAAAGTCACCAATTAAATAAACCAATATGATAACAATTAGACAAAAACTATTTATGGCAAGATATCTGTTTGGTATCGTGTTATTGTTCTTTTGCTTTAGTAATGCCGGTGCGCAAACCGGCGTTGTTAAAGGAACTGTAAAGGACACCAAAGGGAACCCGTTGGCAGGTGTAACTGTACAGTTAAAGGGTAGTAACAAAGCAACTTCAACATCAGTTGAAGGGAATTTTTCTATTAATGCCAATAATGGAAATGTATTACTGTTCCGCTTTGTTGGCTTTCAGCCACTTGATGTAACTGTAGGCGACGGAAGCCACATTAATGTAACGCTTACCGAAAGCCATACAACATTGAATGACGTAGTGGTTGTAGGTTATGGTACCAGCAGCCGCCAAACACTCACGAGTTCTATTTCCACCATTAAACAGTCAGATATGAACCAAGGTTCTATATCCGACGTGGGGCAACTGCTCCAGGGTAAAGTTCCCGGTCTTAACATTACTGCCAGTGGGGACCCGAATGGTACAGCAGCTGTAATTTTACGTGGGGCCTCAACCGTAAACAGCCCAGGCTCACCGTATTATGTGATTGATGGTATTCCCGGCGCCGACATATCGGCTGTAGCGCCTAATGACATTGTTTCAATAGATGTATTAAAAGATGCTGCAGCCACGGCAATTTACGGTAATAAAGCATCCAGCGGCGTTATCATGGTTACTACCCGCCGCGGCAAAAAGGGCCAGTCACAGATAACTTACAGTGGCTATGAAGGCATGGAAAAAGTTAGCAGTACGCTTAACCTTATGAATTCAAGTCAACTAAATGCATACTTAAAAGCAAATAATGCTGTCGCTACTCCAGGCGAGAACCTAGGTGCAAATACAAACTGGATGGATGCTATTGAGCGTTCCACCGCTTATTCGCAAAATCATAACCTGTCGCTTACAGGCGGTGGGGAGCATAGCACGTATGCTGCCAGCTTGAATTACTTTAATAAAGAAGGTATTTTGTCCGCCAGCTCTCTACAGCGCGTTATCGGTCGCCTGAACATTGACCAATATGCATTGAATGACAAATTGAAATTCAGCATTAACCTATCCAACTCTTACAGCACATCAAACAATGAGCCACTTGAAAACATTGTGCTGCTGCAAGCTGCAAAACACCTGCCTATGTCGCCTGTAAAAAATGCCGATGGTAGCTATTTTGAGGATCTTTCAGTTCCAAATCTTTTTAACCCAGTTGCAATGGTTGCTAACTCGCAAGACAAGTCAAACTATAACGTGTTGCTTGGCGCTTTTGATACCGAACTCAAACTGCCATTCGGTTTAAAATACAATATCAATCTGGATTATGAGAAAACCACCTGGAACGATGGTACATACTATAGCAGTTACTTCAACCAATACCCAACATCTGGTTTTTACAGCAACCCAAATCCCGGTATAGGTATATCGCACTCACTTATTACTTTTGGCACAAACGGCCTTGCCGACAGGCAAACCTATGCCAATACCACCAAAACCATTGAGTCTTTTCTGACTTGGGACAAGTCATTTGGCAAGAATAACATCAACGCCGTACTGGGATACTCTTATCAACAATATATATATGGCGATGGTTTTCAAACATCATCAACAAATTTCCCGACTGACAATACCGGATTTGAAAACCTGAGCTTAGCCAATCCTTATGCCGTGTCAGGCTACCGTATTAATCAAGGTAGCGACTTTACTTACGGTACTATTCTGAATATATCCGACTTCTTACGCGTAAATTACAATTATGATCAGAAGTATCTTTTTCAAGGATCGATCAGGCGTGATGGCAGCTCGGTTTTTGGCGCCAATAACTATTGGGGCTACTTCCCATCAGTTGGTTTGGGTTGGGTTATCTCGAAAGAAGATTTCATGAACGATCAGTCGGTATTTAATAATCTGAAGTTACGCGCAAGCTATGGTGTAACAGGTAATTCATCTGGCATTGGCGCTTATACCGCTAAGCTTGTTTATGGCACCAGTGGTACATTTTATGACAATGGTATTCAAACAGCAGCTTACGGGCCAATACAAGGTTCAAATCCTGACTTAAAATGGGAACGTACTGCAACAGCAGATGTCGGTGTGGATTTTAGTATATTGAAAGGAAAGCTTTCCGGTGATATTGATGTGTATAATAAAAATACCACCAATATGTTGTTTCAATACTCTGTTTCGCAAGCGCTGGTGCCAGGTGGTTCTATCTGGACAAATGGCGGTAGTATCAACAACAAAGGCATCGAATTAGGCCTGTCAGCTAACCCGGTAAGTTCGCCGGTATTTAGTTGGACAAGCTCATTATCTGCCAGCTACAATAAGAATAAAATTACCAGTTTAAAGAGCCCTTATGGCAATAGCGACTCCATCCGATATTCAGACCCTGAAGGAGCCGGACAAACTGGTGCAACACTGCAAATACTAAAGGTAGGCCAGCCGCTTGGCGAATTCTTTGCTTATAAATACGCTGGTAAAGATGCAAACGGCAATTCTTTATTTTATAAGAAAGGTGGCGGTACTACTACCACCCCAACTATAGGTACAGATTATTTCTATCTGGGTAGTCCACAGCCTAAAGTAATATTAGGCTGGAGCAACACCTTCAGGTATAAAAACCTTGATCTGAACATATTCCTGAGGGGAGTATTCGGTAACAAGATATTTGATGCTACCCGTGCCGACCTATCATATACTACCGGTGCAACGGAATATAACCTGCTCGAATCAGCCGCAAACGACAAAATGACTGATACCAAGAATTCTTATTACTCTGATCGGTATGTCGAAAATGGTTCTTATGTAAAACTGGATAATGCCACATTGGGCTACAATTTCAAAATGCCTTTCAGCGGCGTTAGTAGCATCAGGGTATATTTTACCGGCAACAACCTACTAACTGTTACTGGTTATAAAGGTATTGACCCGGAAATAAACCAGGGCGGTATATCACCAGGTATTGATTATAATAACTTTTATCCTAAAACGCGTACACTGCTTGTGGGCGCTGTTATCTCTTTACAATAATGTTAAATACAATGATTAAGAACATGAAAAAGATATTTTTTGGAATAACAGGCATTTTATTTATCTGCCTGGTAATTTCCTCCTGCCACAAAATTGACGTGCCGGTAACTTCGGAGCTTACCCCGTCTGTATTTCCAATAACCCAGGCACAATTTGAGGAAGCCTCGGGCCCGGTTTACATTGCTGTGAGAAATGACTACTCCGGATCTTACTTTTTTTGCGAAGATGCTTCTACAGACGAAGCCGTGCTACCAACATTCGGCGGTAACTGGCTTGATGGTAATAAGTATGTTGAATTGCATCGCCACACCTGGACACAGGATAACGCCTGGGTAAATTCATTATGGACTTACTGCGAAAACATCATAGGCGTCAGCAATCAAACCTTATCCATATTTAATTCTGCCCCAACCGGCAGTGCTAAAAACACGGGTATAGCCGAAATAAAAACCATGCGTGCTTTTGCTTACTTCATGCTGATGGACAATTATGGTAATGTACCGTTAGATACGCTTTATGGCAATACCGTGTTACATACTAATACGCCCCGCACACAAGTATTTACATGGATAGAAAGCCAGTTAAAGGCGGCAATTCCATATTTACCAACCGCAACAGGTACTACAACATATGGTAAACCAACTCAATGGTTCGCCTACTCCCTGCTTGCAAAAATGTATCTTAATGCACAGGTTTACACGGGGACAAGCCGCAATGATGACTGCATTGCCGCCTGCGATCAGGTTATAAGTTCAGGGTCTTTCGGGCTTGAACCGATGGCAACCTATTTGCAACAATTTTATCCTACTAATGGGCCGAGCATGAAGGAATTCATTTTCGCAATACCTTATGATGCATCGGTAACAAGCGGCTATATGTTCTATGCAAGATATGACCTAAACCGTAACTTGGGTATAAAGTACTCATATTCCGGTTCAACGGCAGGTTCTTATGTCGACCCTGTATTGAACCAAAGTACTGGTAACGGTTTGGTAAATAATCAACCAAGCGGGCCGCGAATGACAACAGCTTCCTATTATGCCCATTTTGACGACCCCAATGATATACGTAATAAACAATGGTTAACAGGCCCGCAGTATTGGGCTGATGGTACGCCCATAATGGTCTATACAACCAATTTAGGATATAACCAGTTTTATACCGGTAGTAACCCATCCGGTAGTTATACTTATGCGCTTAACATAACCCCGTTGGTAGATAATGGGTCACGCAACGGGGCAACATCATTTGACCTGGGTAACGACGAAATTGCCTGGAACATAGGTATTCGTAACATCAAGTTTTTTCCTGACTATACTAATACGATCAGCAGGAACCAGAACAATGACATACCAGTTTTCCGTTATTCCGATATCATACTAATGAAAGCTGAAGCGATTTTAAGAGGAGGCACAGCAACTTTAGGTGCCACAGCGCTGTCATTGATCAACCAGATAAAAGCCGTTCGTACCACTACACCGGCATTAGCCAGCGTAACGCTTAACGATATCTATAACGAACGTTGCAAAGAGTTCGCCTGGGAATCATGGCACCGTAATGACATGATCAGATTCGGTCATTACGAAGATAGCTGGGGCCTGGGTAAAACAAATACAGACACTTATCGTGAAATTTTCCCGATCCCTACTATAGGCTTTCAATCAAACCCTAAACTGGTGCAAAACACAGGTTATTAATAGAATATAATATAAAGTTTGATATGTGTTGATAATAGAATGTGGGCTACAACCCGCATTCTATTATTTTTTAATGATATTTAATAGCGTAATACTAACCTATTACTACCCTATTTTATATCCTCTGTTTATGAAAAAAAATAATTACTATCTTAAATTCAGTATTAGTGTTTTGCTTGCAATTGTTGTAGGTAATACTAAGGTATTGGCGCAACTTAACATTCCTGCATCTTATGCGCTCATTAAAAGGGTAATCCCCCAAAGATATTCATCATTTATGGTTGAACCACTTACAGCTGGCGATAAAGATGATTTTGAAATCGAAAGCAAACACAATAAAATTATATTAAGAGGTAATAATGGTGTCGCGGTAGCCTCGGCACTGTATAACTATCTTACTCAATATTGCCATTGCCAGGTAACCTGGAACGGTACTAATCTAAACTTACCTAAAGTGTTGCCAGTTGTTCCACATAAAATTCATAAAACAACCCCGTATAATTACCGCTATTACCTTAATTATTGCACTTTTAACTACAGCATGAGCTGGTGGGGTTGGGACAGGTGGCAAAAGGAAATTGACTGGATGGCCCTCCACGGCATCAACATGCCGCTGGCGCTCACCGGGCAGGAATATACCTGGTACGAAGTTTACAAAAGCATGGGTTTTTCTGATGCTGATTTAAAGGATTTTTTCTGCGGCCCTGCTTATTTTTCATGGTTCTGGATGGGGAATCTGGATGGTTGGGGTGGTCCGCTGCCATTAAGCTGGATGCAAAGTCATCGTGATTTACAGCAAAAGATACTACGGAGCGAACGCGACTTGGGTATGACACCAATTCTACAATCTTTCACCGGGCATGTACCGCCATCATTCCAAAAATATTTTCCGGCATCAAAACTTAAAAAAATTAACTGGAACAACGGCTTTGCCGATACTTATATATTAGATACTAAAGATTCGCTTTTTGCCGAAATAGGTCGCAGGTTTATTGAAACACAAACCAGACTTTACGGAACAGATCATTTATATTCTGCCGATACCTTTAATGAGAACGAACCGCCAACCAATGATACGAGCTACCTTTCGGCTTTAAGTGCACGGGTGTACCAGGCCATGAGCAATGCCGACCCAAAAGCAACATGGGTAATGCAGGGATGGTTGTTTTACAATGATAGGAAATTTTGGAAGGCCCCCCAGATTAAGGCTTTGCTGGACGCTGTACCCAATGAGCACATGATAATTCTTGATCTGGCTGCCGAGATTGAACCGGTTTGGAAACGTACCGATGCCTTTTACGGCAAACCTTGGATATGGAATATGCTGCACAACTTTGGAGGTAACATTGTACTTTTTGGCCGTATGAGCGAAGTAGCCAATGGTCCGGCAACAGCGTTGAAAGATCCAAAATCAAAGCAAATGGAGGGGATAGGCCTTACAATGGAAGCTATTGAACAAAACCCAGTGCTTTATGAGCTCATGACCAGCAATACCTGGCAGGATGAACCCATTAATCTTGATGAATGGTTAAAACAGTACCAAGTAAACCGATATGGCCATATTAATAAATACACACAACAAGCCTGGAAGGTACTACGCAATACCGTTTATAACGGCGGAAACATTATAAGAGACGGGTCGGAATCTATTATTACCGGTAGGCCAACGCTTGATTCCAATACCGTTTGGACACATACAACTCTCAACTATAAACCCCAATATTTTTTGCCCGCCTGGGATGCGATGATGAAGGCTATCCCAAGCTGTAGCAGCAGTGATGGCTTCCGCTATGACCTGGTGGATGTAACCCGGCAGGCACTGGCCAACTACGCACTGCCATTGCAAATCAAGTGGGTAAATGCCTATCGCCAAAAAAATAGAGCTGATTTTGAAAAATACAGTCGGGAATATTTGCAACTTATTAGCGATATGGATGCGCTGTTAGCAACCCGTAAGGATTTTTTATTGGGCCCATGGCTGGCTGATGCCCGTAAACAAGGTAATACCATAACCGAAAAGGATTTGTATGAACGCAATGCACGTGATCTGATTACCCTTTGGGGTAATGCCAATAGTCCGCTGCATGAGTACTCGTGCAGACAATGGAGTGGATTGCTCAATGATTTCTATAAAGTTAGGTGGGAGAAGTTTTTCGCTTTACTGGATAATGCGCTACGACAAGGGAAGGAAGCTGATATAACGGGCTTTGATAAATCAATAAGCCAATGGGAATGGCAATGGGTAAACAGCCATAAAAATTACCCGTTGCAAGCCAGTGGTAACAGTATAAGCCAGGCCAATGCTATTTATAATAAATATCGTAAAGTGATAGGGGCGGTTTATAAATAATGAAATATTTAAAAAAATGACAACGCCATCACCCATACAACCAATTAAACGGCTGGTCTCTCTCGACGCCCTTCGTGGGTTTGATATGTTCTGGATAATGAGTGGCGAGCAGATCGTCCATACGCTGGCAAAGGTTACGCAATGGCCGGTGCTTTTATGGTTTTCGGGTCAGCTGCACCATACGGTATGGAATGGTATCACTTTTTATGATATGATCTTTCCATTATTCCTGTTCATCGCCGGTGTATCTATGCCTTACTCCATGGGCAATAAAATTGCAAAAGCTGGTGTCCAATCAGCCAATCAACTGTCGGCAAAAACTAAGCGGGGCATTTATCTTTCCATGTTACGGCGCACATTGATATTAATACTGCTGGGTATGGTGGTAAATGGCGCGCTTAAATTTAACGGATATGAAAATACACGTTTTGCCAGCGTATTGGGTCGTATAGGTCTGGCCTGGTTTTTTGCCGGCCTCATCTACCTTAATTTCAATTTGCGCGGACAAATAATATGGTTTGTAGGGATTTTGATCGGATATTGGGCGGCTATGCTATTTATCCCAGTGCCCGGATATGGGGCTGGCGTATTAACTATGCGGGGCTCGCTCGAATCATATATAGACAGGTTGTTGCTGCCCGGCAGGCTGCATGATAAAATACACGACCCTGAAGGCATACTCTCTACCATACCCGCTATCGGCACAGCATTGCTTGGTGTATTTACTGGTAGCTTTTTAAAATGGCAATCGCCCCGTTGGCCTATGTATAAAAAAGGGTTGTTGCTTTTTGGTGCAGGTTTAGTGTTGATAGCCTTAGGTTTGTTATGGAATGCGGAGTTTCCTATTAATAAACGCTTATGGTCAAGCTCATTCGTGTTATATGTGGGCGGCTGGAGCCTGATCTTGTTATCAATATTTTACCTGGTTATTGATGTAGCAGGCGCCAAAAAGTGGGCCATCCCTTTTGTGTGGATAGGCACTAATTCTATATTGATCTATCTGTGTTCAGAAGGCCTGGTTGATTTCGGGCATACTGCCGACTATCTGCTAGGCGGACTTGTTCACTTAACCCCGCTGGCATGGCAAGCCGTATGGACAGCAGTAAGTGTTACCCTGATACAACTCCTGTTTTTATACATGTTGTATCGCAATAAATTGTTTTTAAAAGTTTAACCAATTATATCATTCTATTTACATGAAATATTCTTTCAAAATAGTATTTGCCGTTTTGTTATCCGGTTTTATCAGCGTAACGGTATCGGCACAAATAAAAACTTATAATATCAGGCATTATGGCGCCATTGCCGATGGTAAAACTAATAACACAACAGCTATCCAAAAAGCGATCGATAAAGCGTCAGCTAATGGCGGTGGGCGGGTTTTAGTTCCTGCCGGGAAGTTTGTTACCGGGGTACTAAATCTTCAATCGAATGTTGAACTGCATCTTGATAAAAACGCATTCCTGTTGGGAAGCACGCTACGTACCGATTACGGTGCAGGCAAAGCTTCGGCGCTAATTGTATCTAATCATCAGCATCATATTGCCATAACCGGACACGGTACTATTGACGGACAAGGTCATGAGCTGTTAAAAGATATTTATCGCCGCTTAAATGCCGGTACTTTGCAGGATACTGAATGGCGCAAACCTAATCCCTGGCACCAGATGCGACCAACAGAAGATAACCGCCCTAAACTTATTGAATTTAAAAACTGTGACGATATACATATTAAGAGCATAACTATTAAAAATGGTTTATGCTGGACACAGAATTATAAAAGTTGCTCAAACCTGGTGATTGACAGCATAAAGGTGGAAAATGTTACCTACTGGAATAATGACGGGATTGATATTGTTGACTGTAAAAATGTAAAGCTGACCAACAGTTTTTTTAACGCTGCCGATGATGGTATCTGCCTTAAATCAGAAGACCCTAATGGTGCCTGCGAAAATGTTTACGTGGCAAATTGCAGGGTACGCTCAAGCGCGAGCGCGGTAAAGTTGGGTACCGGATCATTGGGTGGATTTAAGAAGATCACCATTAGGCACATTGCTGTTTATGATACTTACCGTTCGGCTATAGCTATTGAAACGGTTGACGGCGGAGTACTTGAGGATGTTGATATACGCGACATCGTGGCTAAAAATACCGGCAATGCAATTGTAATAAGGCTAGGCCATCGTAACAAAAAAGGAGATGCCGGTGTACTGCGCAGGGTATATATTGGTAATGTAAAAGTTGATGTTCCTGCTGGTAAACCCGATGCTGGTTACGCTATGGAAGGGCCTATAGTTTCGGCGCCGCATAATGTTTTTCCATCATCTGTTACAGGGATACCCGGTAGCAGGGTAGAGGATGTCACGCTTGAAAATATCACCATCAATTATGCAGGAGGGGCAAAAAAAGAGGTGGCTGATTTTGGCATAGATAGTCTTGAAAGAGTACCCGAAAGAATATCTAACTACCCTGAATTTTCCATGTTTGGCGAATTACCTGCCTGGGGCTTTTACATCAGACATGCCGATGGTATTAAAATTAAAAACATGGTACTAACCTGTAAGGGAACTGATTATCGCCCCGCTTTTATTGCCGATGATGTAAAAGGGCTCAGCTTAAATGCGCTAAACATCTCGCAGGTAAAAACTAAACCGGCGGTATTACTCAACAAAGTAAGCGGTTTGGTTTTAAAAGATATTAAGATACCTGGCAGCGCCAAACAAAATATACAGGTGCAATAGCCTGTGAATTAACCATTGTTACGTAAACGATTACGTAAATAAAAGGCCGCGATAAATAATATATCGCTGTAAATTTTATCAACTTTAAATTATCCAATTAAAAAAAACCTTACTGTAAATGAACCATCTTTCGGGCTACGACTATACTGTTTTCTTCATTTACTTTATTGTAGTTACCAGTTATGGGTATTGGGTGTATCGTAATAAAAGATCGACACATAGCAAAACAAAAGATTACTTTTTGGCCGAAGGTTCGCTCACCTGGTGGGCTATCGGGGCATCAATCATCGCGTCCAATATTTCAGCCGAACATTTTATTGGCATGTCGGGCTCTGGCTTTGCAATGGGTTTGGCCATAGCCAGCTATGAATGGATGGCCGCGGCTACGCTTATTATCGTGGCCATATTCTTTCTGCCCATCTACATTAAAAATCATATTTATACCATGCCGCAGTTTCTTGCAAACAGGTATAATGATACGGTTAGTACTGTTCTGGCTGTTTTTTGGCTCTTGGTATATGTGTTTGTAAATCTTACTTCCATTTATTTTTTGGGCGCGGCCGCTATAGAAACCATTACTGGCATATCATTCAGCACCTGTATTGTAGCGTTGGGTATATTTTCCATCGTTATTACGCTTGGCGGTATGAAAGTGATTGGTTATACCGATGTGATACAGGTTTTTGTTTTAATTATGGGCGGCTTGGTTACCTGTTATCTTTCGTTGCATTTAATAGCAGATAAACTTGGTGTAAAAACTGTGTTTGAGGCCCTGCCATTATTAAAAAAGAATGCCGGTGATCATTTCCACATGATCTTTCCCCCCGGGCATAAATATTATAATGACTTGCCGGGAATAGCTGTTTTGGCCGGTGGGATGTGGATCAATAACCTTAACTATTGGGGCTGTAATCAGTATATTATACAGCGCGCCTTGGGTGCTGATTTGAAAACCGGCCGCAACGGATTAATGTTTGCCGCCTTTTTAAAATTACTTGTACCCGTTATTGTGGTAATACCGGGAATTGCTGTTTATGTGTTATATAATCATGGGTTTTATCACCATGAAATGACGGATGCGGCAGGCACTCTGAAACCTGACCACGCTTACCCTGTTTTGATGAACCTGCTGCCAACCGGCTTAAAAGGATTAGCATTCGCGGCGCTTACTGCTGCCATAGTTGCTTCATTAGCCGGTAAGTGCAATAGTATCGCCACCATTTTTACACTTGATATTTATAAAAAATATTTAAACAAAGGAGCATCAGAGCAACGCATGGTAAATGTGGGCAGGTGGGTTGTTATTGCAGCATCGCTTATTGCTATAGTTATAGCACCTGCCTTACGCAGTTTTGATCAGGTTTACCAGTTTATACAGGAGTATGTAGGTTTTATATCACCGGGAATACTGGCCATATTTTTACTTGGATTTTTCTGGAAACGAACAACTTCGCGGGCAGCGCTTGCCGGGGCTGTGATAACCATTCCGCTTTCTGTGCTGTTTAAGTTTTTACCGCAGCTTACTAATGGGTACATCGCCGCTATCCCGTTTTTAAACCGCATGACCTGGGTTTTCTTCATTGTAAGTGCTTTGATGGTGATTATTACAATAGCTGATAGCAGCAAGCAAAATAAACAAATACTGCAAATTGATAGTAAATTGTTTAAGGTAACACCGGCTTTCACTATATCAGCAGTGATTATCTGCGGTATCCTGGCGGCGTTGTATACAGTTTTTTGGTAAAATAATAACGATTAATAAAAATAGTATTCATTAAATAATAAAAAAGTTATGGCAAAACTAACTAAAGAGGAAATGTCTCCTTTACATAACCTCGATGATTGGGATGAGGATGTACTCAAAAGATACCCAGAGGCCGGACAACCAGCCAAAGAAAAAGACGGATTCAGAAACTACGACAGCCCGGAGATAGACGGAGTGCGTGAATTTTACCGGCTTAATCATAAATATCAAACTTATGATAATGTTTTAGCCAAAAAGGCCAACTTTTTGAAGTTTGACAAGAAGGAAATGCCCTGGTGGTCGGCAATGGAGTATCTTAATACACTAATAGATGATTCGGACCCTGACTTGCAGCTTGATCAGTTACAACATTTATTACAAACTGCCGAAGCCATACGTGCCGACGGGCATCCGGATTGGTTTGTGCTTACCGGTTTTATACATGACCTGGGTAAAGTACTTTGCCTGTTTGGCGAGCCGCAATGGAATGTTGTGGGTGATTCATATCCGGTAGGGTGTAAATTTTCGGACAAGATAGTTTATCCTGAATTTTTTGCGGATAACCCCGATACGCATGACGAACGCTACAATACCAAATATGGTGTTTACTCACATCACTGCGGAATGGACAATGTACATATATCGTGGGGCCATGACGAATATCTGTATCATTTAACAAAAGATTACCTGCCCGAACCAGCCCTGTACATGATCCGATATCACTCGTTTTACTCACAGCACCGTGAACATGCTTATGATCATTTACTTAGCGCGCATGATCATGAAATGTTTAAATGGGTAGATAAATTTAATCCGTATGATCTGTATTCAAAAAGCCCGGTACAACCAGTGGTTTCGGAGCTAAAGCCTTATTATGAGGATCTGATTGCTAAATACCTCCCGGCAACCGTTAAATTATAAGTTTTATTCAACGCCGTTTTTAATAAACGGCGTTGAATAAAATATCATAAAAACCAATCTTAACAACGATTAGTAAGGATGCTAAATGCGCGTGTATTTTTTTTAATATTTTTATCTATAGCATGCACAGGGGCATTTGCACAGAGGCCATCCTTGGTTAAATATGTTAATCCGTTATCAGGCACAGCAAACAGTACTACACCATCGACCCTAAAACTAGGTTCGGCGCAGGAAAACTTTGCCAATACAATACCATCAGTATGTACCCCCTTTGCCATGACGCAATGGACGCCACAAACGCAAGCATCAGAATCAAAATGTACCCCACCCTATTATTATAAGGATGATTTTTTTAGTGGATTTAGAGGCTCGCATTGGATAAGTGGTTCATGCATGCAGGATTATGGCAGCTTAACCATAATGCCGATAACCGGCAATTTGAAAACAGTAAACTATACTGCAAAATTCAATCATCAGGATGAGCAATCAACCCCTTATGTTTACCGTATTAAACTTTCGTCATATAAAATACACGCGGCTATTACCGCCACACCGCGTTGCAGTATGATGGAGTTTACAGCCGATACGGCGGATAGCCTGTACCTTTTAATTACACCCAATAGCGATTTTGGAGAGGGATATATTAAAGTAGATGCTAAAAAAGGAGAGATATATGGTTATAACCCTGTACATCGTATTTACCAGGGTTGGGGCAAACCTGCGGGTTTTAGCGGCTATTTTGTAATTAGAATAAATAAAGAACTTGCCAGTAAAGGCACATTTACCGGCGACAATATTTTTATAAAAGACAGCATAAGCGCGCAAAAAAACATAGGCGCGTTTATAGGTTTTAAAATGAAAAAAGGCGAAAAGGTGCGTGTAAAGGTAGGCACTTCTTTTAGTAGCCTGCAGGGTGCTCGTAAAAATCTTGATGCGGAGTTACCGGGTTGGGATTTTGATAATACCGTAGCGCAATGCAGACAAATATGGGAGCAGGCTTTAAAACAAATTACAGTTGTTACTGCAAACCAAACCGATAAGCGTGTATTTTATACCTCATTTTATCATGCCATGCAGCATCCCCGTTTGTATAATGATGTTGATGGTGTTTATCCCCGGTTTGCAAGTATTAACCGGTTAGAAAAGATCAGCAACGGTAATTATTACGATGATTTTTCATTATGGGATATTTACCGGGCGCAGATCCCGCTTCTGGAAATCCTTCGCCCCCGGCTGGTTAATGATCTTGTGCAGTCGCTGATATTAAAGGGAGAGCAGGGAGGCTGGCTACCCATTTTCCCATGCTGGAATAACTACACTTGCGAGATGATCGGCGATCATACAACATCCATTATTACTTCAGCTTATTTAAAGGGCATTAGTACTACTCATACTTCTGAGGCTTATCGTTTAATGCGGAGGAATGCATTTGATTTACCTGAAAAACAGGATTACAAAGATGGGAAAGGCAGGCGGGCCTTAATATCATATATAAAATATGGTTATATACCATTGGAAGATAGTGTTAAGAATGCTTTTCATAAAATGGAGCAGGTAAGCCGTACATTGGAATATGCTTATGATGATTATGCCTTATCGAAACTATCGAAAAAATTAGGCTTTGATGCAGATTATAAAACACTGATTAAAAGAGCAAAAAATTACAAGAATGTATTTGATCCGGTTGCTGGTTTTGTAAAAGGGCGAACGCAAAATGGCGATTGGACTAAAACTTTTGACCCCGATGTACGGCAAACTTATATCACCGAAGGAACGCCCAGGCAATATACTTTTTACGTTCCGCAAGATGTACCAAGCCTTGCTCGATTAATGGGAGGCCGCAAAATACTCGAGGCAGCGCTTGACAGTATTTTTATTAAAAATGAGTATTGGCACGGTAACGAGCCGGGGCACCAGATACCGTTTATGTATAATTATACCAGCAGTTGCTGGAAAACGCAAAAAGAGGTAAGAACTATTTTAGCTACCGAATACAGCGACGGCCCCGGCGGACTTGGTGGTAATGACGATGCGGGGCAAATGTCGGCTTGGTATATGTTTGCGGCAATGGGGTTCTATCCGCTCAACCCAATATCTGGTGAATATTTGTTATGCTCGCCTATATTTAAACAAGTATCAATTAATCTGCCGGGAGGCAAAACTTTACTGATCTGCACTCATAAAAAATCAATAAGCGCCATATACATTAACGCGGTTAAATGGAATGGGCATATGTATGCAAAAAATTATATTAATTATAAAAGTTTGATAAAAGGCGGCACGCTTGACATATACTTACAGGATACCCCCTGCAAAAGCTGGGCCTCAAAAACCGAAGACCAACCTAATGGATTGTAATTTAATATTAAATAAATTACGATAACGCTTCAGTTCCAGATCATCTTAAAAATCGAAATATGAAAATGAAATTATCAATATTACTAACCATTGCCTTTTTCTTTTTTTTTGCAACAGTTATGGCGCAAAAGCCGGACGTAATAAATAATGGACTTGCATTAACACCACCGATGGGCTGGAGTAGTTGGAACACCTTGAAAAAAAATCCGACGGAGGCTGTAATTAAACAAACCGCTGACGCTATGGTAGCCACCGGGTTAAAAGATGCGGGGTATTTATATGTAAACGTAGATGATTTTTGGAGTACAGGCAGAGATGCAAATGGTAAGATCATTGTTGATACTGCAAAGTTTCCAGGTGGAATGAAAGCTTTGGCCGACTACATTCATAGTAAAGGATTAAAAGCCGGGATTTATACTAACATAGGTTCAAAAGCTGATTACCCTACGCTTGCCAGTGGTGGATATTATCAGCAGGATATGAATACGTTTGCAAAGTGGGGTTATGACTACGTTAAGGTAGATGTGAATTTTGCACCGGTGCGTACAGCCGCTGCCTATAAAAAAGAATTTACAGAAGTTGCTAAAGCTATACTAAAAACCGGCAGGCCTATGGTATTTAGTATATGTAATCAGGGAGGTAGAGATTATCAGAGTTGGGCTCCTTATATTGGAAATAGTTGGAGGGTTGGTCCTGATATTGATCATGCGCCAAAAGAAAAAAGTCAATGGGACGGTGTAATTTATGAGTTGGATCTATCTGCCGTACATCCGGAAATAGCCGGGCCGGGCCATTGGAATGATGCCGATATGATGTTGGTTGGTGTAGGAAGTGATAATGGAAGATTGGCGGTAATGAACACTGAAGAAATGAGAAGCCATTTTTCTATGTGGTGCATGATCGCCTCACCATTAATGCTGGGAAATGATTTGCGATCGGTATCTAAGGAGGTTCTTTCCATTTTGAAAAATAAGGAAGTAATTGCTATTAGCCAGGATAGTTTAGGAATGCAAGGCATTTTGTCCTATGAACAAGCTCCGGGGTTACAGGTATGGACTAAGAAATTAAAATCTGTATCGGGTAAAAAATATGCTGTCGCTTTATTTAACAGATTAGACAATCCGGCTAAAATTACATTGGATTTTAACAGGTTGAAATTAAATGGCCGTCATAAAATCAGGGATATTTGGTCGCACAAAAACGTAGGCGATTCTTCAAATAATTATGCATTTGATGTTCCTGCTCACGGGGTAAAGTTATTGCTGATAGAATAAGTCTTTGCCGGAGTTATTTATCCGCAACATATTGAAGTTGAACCGAAGGTTCTGCTAATAACTTATGAATGCCCACAGGGCTTTTTTATACCTTATATTTTAAGCCCTTTCCGCCCGTATTGTACCACGGTACAAGTGGAACAGATGGTACACTTGGTACACTTTTCACCCAAAAAACGCCAAAAATAGTACTGAAAAGGCGGTTTTTAGATTGTTTTTAAGACGCTTTTTGACCTAAAAATGCCCTTTTTAGGCCGAAAGAAGAGTAAAAAACAATGCTTTTTACTCTTCTTTAGCTTGTTTTTGATTGAAAATTGGAGGTTTTTATAGCTTTTACTTTTAGGAGATGGCACACATCAAGGGTTAAGCTCCTGAATATGGTGCGGTAAAAACACCGGCCATAGGCTGAGTTATGGATAAACGTTTCATAAATCACGCCTACGTGGCCGAATACTTTTTCGGTTTCATACCGATATGCTGTTCAAAAACCCTCGAAAAATGGCTCAAATTAGTAAACCCCAACTGATAACCAACTTCAGAAACTGTCAGCCGCTTTTCTTTTAGTAGTCTTGCTGCTTCTTGCATCCGCATCGACTGGTAATATTCAAAAACACCCTTCCCGAAGGTCTGCTTAAATAGCTTTCGCATTTTAGGTGCGCTCATTCTGGCTTCTCTGGCCAGAGAAGCAATGTCGGGAGGTTCATCCAATTGCAACTGCAAACGAGATTTTATGGCATAAATAGCTTTAATATCGTCAATATGCATACCGCTTGTCGGCACGGCCTCCCGTTGCATCAGCAGGGCAAAAATGTAGCAAAGTAATTCTTCGCACTTCAGCTTGCTATGATAACTTTCCAAACTTTCCGGTACAGCCGGATGCAGAATTTCGCCGGCGGCCCGGATCATTTCGGGTGAGATACCGGTTTCATAGGCGAAGTTCTCTTTGGCTTCCAAAATGCTTACTATCACTGGGTGGCTTATATTTCCAAAGAATTGTTGCAGGTATTTCCGCGTAACCGCGATGGTCACACTTCTAAAAAACGTGTTCGGAGGCATGGTTAGCACCGAAGAAATAGCATGTGTACAGATAAACACACTGGCTTCTTCTGGAATCAGCTGTTTTTCCTGTTGAAGCGGGAATGGAAAAATACCACCTATAAAAAATATAATATCATCCTGCCCTTCAGCAAGCTCATTTGTCCGCTCAAGCAAAACTTCCTCATTCAGGTAATAATTGCGCACCATCATCCGCAGCCCATTTTCCCAGGCAAAGCCGGTAAGGTAACCCCCACCCTTCCGTTCCGGGATGCGTATAAAGCGCCCGTCAATGGTTGCACCAATAGCCCGGGCAAATTGCAGCGTAATACCAGACCCTTGTTTATCAGTAACCGATATTTTCATTTGCGACTATTATATGAGCATTAATAGCTATTTTATTCGTAAAAGTAGACATAATTTTGCTAATACAATAAGAAGATAAAAATCATGAATACGATATTAAAAGATAAACAGGTGGCCATCATTGGCGGTGGCCCCGGAGGGTTAACCCTCGCAAGGTTATTACAGCAACAGGGTGTCAACGTAAAAGTATATGAACGCGATGTCGATCAAAACGTCCGTCAACAGGGCTCCACCTTGGATATGCACCACGATACGGGGCTCAAAGCCATCACGGTTGCGGGTTTGCTGGATGAATTTAAAAAACTTTACCGCCCCGGAGTTGATAAAGCGGTGATCCTCAACAGTAAAATGGACATCATATATGATGAACATGAAGGAAAACCTGACGAGGATTTTGGCGACGAGCTTTTTCGTCCTGAAATAGACCGTGGCCCGCTGCGCGATATGCTTATAGCCTCCCTCAAACCGGAAAATATTGTTTGGGATGCAAAATTCACTGAAATGACCCAATCCGGTGCGGGATGGGATATTCAATTTGAAAATGGTACCAGCGCCTATGCCGACCTGGTGATTGCAGCTGATGGAGCTAACTCCAAACTAAGAAAATATATCACAGATATTCCCCCGGTATATTCGGGTGTAACCGACATTGAAGGGACTATTCTCAACGCTGAGAAGAATACGCCTAAAATTTGGGAATTGGTTAAAGGCGGAAGTCTATTTGCACTGGAAAATGGCAAAAGCATTAAGTTTATTACCAAAGGCGATGGCACGCTTTCGCTGTTGATCGGCTTAAAAAAATCTGAAAATTGGCTGGCAAATTCAGGTATTAATTTAACCGACAGGGCTTCTATCACCGCATGGTTTAAAGAAGAATTTGCCGGTTGGAATAAGGACTGGGAACAACTGTTTGCCACCGATGCGGCAACTTTTACCCCTCGCCCGTGGTATCATTTTCCGGCCGATCAGCATTGGGACGCCCTACCGAATCTCACCATTATTGGCGATGCAGCCCACCGGGTACCTGCTTATGCAGGCGAAGGAGCCAACCAGGCACTTGCAGATGCGCTCGACTTGTACGAAGCTTTATGCTGCGGTCAATTTGAAACGATTGAGCACGCCATCGCGTCCTACGAACAAAAAATGTTTAATCGTTCCGCACCCATAACCGAAGAGAGCGTGCGAAATACAGAAGGCTTCCACACCGAAAACAATTTGCAGTTTTTGATGGATCTTTTTGGGATAACCAAATAGTTTCAAGCGGTATCGTCTGAACCGAAATTGATGGAATTTAAGAAATAGCAAAATCAATTTAAATCCGGTTAATTCATTAATTCTAAAAATTCGAGTTCAGATTAATTTAGAAAAGCACTATTAAGTATGTAGCTACGGAATATACTGCGCTTTCAGCTTACAAACGCTGTAGCTATTTCATCCTCCAGCCGGCGTATTTCGCTGCAAATGTGGATGCCCGATTTATTAATTTATCGGTGTAAAATCTTTTTAAACGTTTAAACGTTTATACATTTAACGAATAGATGAGTTATGAAGAGTCAGGCCGCAATTCCCGATTACACTATTAAAGACGTTATAGATTACCGTTCATTAGCGTGGCCCGATTCAAAGGATTTTTTGTACCTGACACAAGTACCCTTAATGTTCGAATCTGATTTTGTAAGACCGGACTATTATTGTTTTGGTATGATATCCGGTGGCCTGCTTGAAATCAACATTAATAACAATCTTTACAATCTTTCGGCAAATTCATTGATGATTTACCGGCCCGGGCAGCTATGGAAAGTATCCAGGGTGGCCGAGGGCACGATGGGTTCTTTCGTTCTGTTTACCAGGAAATTTCTCGACTCTCTGAATGAAAATATTTTTTCGATAAAAAGTCACTCTTTTTTAAGTCAGGGCATTCAATCACTTATTGAATTAAATACGGCTGATTATGAAAAAGTAAAAAGCTTATTCAGCCAAATCTTTACCATACTTCGTCACCTCTCTAAATCCAGTTGGGAACCGGTTGCCCGCAACCTTACCTCGGCACTTATCTATGAAACTGATGACATCCTGGCAAATTACATCGATACGCATCAAATCCTTTCCAATAAAGAAGATGAGTTGTTTGCAAGGTTCAACGCTCTGGTCACCATTCATTTTAAAACCAACAGGAAGCCTGAGTTTTATGCTTCCCGGTTATGCGTCACTACCAACTATCTTTATTCAGTCATCAAAAAAATCAGTGGTAAAACACCTACTGATTTAATAAACCGGCAGGTAATGCGGGAAGCCAGGTACATGGTTGGATATACCTTAGCAAGCTTTGCCGGGATTGCCTCCGACCTGAATTTCAGCGATCCATTCACATTTAGCAAATACTTTAAAAAAAACACAGGATACTCCCCATCTCACTATCGTAACCATGCGGATGCTTTAACCGCCGCGCATGAAAACTGACATGTAAACCCAGCTTCCTGACATGGCAACTCAACCTGTTCTGCCATAAATTTGATGTAATCAAATTATAAAAATAATGGAACGTTTAAAAGGAAAAGTAGCCATCATTACGGGTGCAGCCCGCGGCATGGGCGAATCACATGCCCGTACATTTATAGCCGAAGGTGCAAAAGTTATTTTAACCGATTTATCGGATGTTGCAGGCCAGGCGCTTGCCGATGAGCTGGGAGAAAATGCAATTTTCATCAAACACGATACCACTAACCCAGAACAATGGGCAACTGTAGTTAAAACAGCAGAACAAAAATTTGGAGCTATCAATGTGCTCGTTAATAACGCGGGGGTATTAGGACCGATAGCCAAAACGGCAGATTTGAAAGAGGAAGATTATCTGAAAGTATGCAGCATTAACCAGCACGCCGCATTTTATGGTATGAAAGCAACGTTGCCTTCTATGCTTAAAGCCGGGATAGGCTCAATTGTCAATATTTCTTCTATTGCTGGTATTGTTGCCAATTACGGTTTCCCGAGCCTGGCTTACGTAGCCAGTAAATTTGCAGTTAGGGGAATGACCAAAGCTACGGCGATTGAATACGGCCCTAATAACATCAGGGTAAATTCGGTACATCCCGGATTCATTAATACACCGATGATGGTAGAGGCAACCAATGAAGGTGGTGGCGACGCCCTTGCACAAATACCCCTTGGCCGTTTAGCTCAAGCTAAAGAGGTATCGAACCTTGTTTTGTTCCTCGCATCTGATGAATCTTCGTACATCACCGGCGCAGAGCATGTCATCGACGCGGGTATGATTGCACAATAGCAACTGACGTGTAATTAAAAACACAGGATAATAATTGCGGTTAAGTAAAAACCGGTTAGTTTTTAAAAGGTAAACGATTTGGTCTAATCGTTTACCTTTTTTTATGATACGTATTATTAAATGTCAAGATGCATGTGGGTAGCATGTCGGCCTTATTCCCCTATTCACTTTACTATTAATCAGAAGGGCTTGATTCGCGTCTGGGCTCAGGGCTCAGAATGAGCAAGCATATTTGGTACGCACTAAAGGATAGTTAAACGTTTTGATTTATTAAAAAGGAGTTCGAAAACTTTCGCTACGGGCATTACTGCCAGCACCAGCGAGTGGAACCGGGGTGTGAATTTTCGTCCCCTCAGGATCTTCTGAAAGTTTAAGTTAACCCATAAAATAAAAAAGTTATCTTAGTGTCCCTAATGGGGATATTTGAAGAATCAAGGTGTATAACTTTACAGATTCA
>NZ_LMUO01000009.1:34799-155086 GCF_009765905.1 Mucilaginibacter sp. L196
GCCACCAAGCATTAATAAAAGTTTAGTTTAACAAACATAATAAAAACCCTTTACCTTTACCTCGTTGCTAATTGCAGATATATATGAATAAGAAAGTACTATGCTTCGGCGAGGTTTTATGGGATACTTTTGGAAGCGAGAAAATAGCCGGTGGCGCACCAATGAATGTAGCGCGACATCTGGTTCAACAGCATGTTAATGTTGGCTTCGCAAGTCGTGTAGGAATAGACGAATCAGGCAATAAACTGGTAGACGCTTTGAAGCAAAACGGGCTTTATTCAGAAAATACGATTCAGCGGGATGAAACCTTACCAACCTGCGAGGTTACCGTACAGCTTGACGACAAAGGGCAGGCTACTTATATCATTCCGCAACCTGTTTCATGGGATAATATTCAAACTACAGAAACGCTTACTTATGCCGCTGTAAATTCAGATGCCATTGTGTTTGGTAGTTTGGCTTGCCGCACCGATGTTACCCGCAATACATTGCTGAATCTGTTAGACGAAACCAAGGCATTAAGAATATTCGATGTTAACCTTCGTGCCCCACATTATACGCTTAGTACTATAGAAAACCTTGCGGCCCGTGCCACGGTTGTAAAAATGAATGAGGAAGAAGCCCGCCTGTTAATCGGTGGTAGCAGCAGTGCTTCGTTGAAAGACATTATTGCTGAATTCCGCGCTAAGTTTCATCCAAAAACTATTTGCATAACACGTGGCGAAAACGGTGCCATCATCTGGCATGATCACGATTACTATGAACATCCCGGCTTTAAGGTTGATGTGGTAGATACTGTAGGTGCAGGTGATGCATTCCTGGCTACTTTTGTAGCAGGCATTTTAGCTAGCGAACCAATGGAAAAACTACTTGTAAAAGCATGCGCCGTAGGTGCTTTTGTTACCAGTAAACGCGGTGCAAACCCGATTTATGATGAGCAGGAGATCAACCGCATAATGCAAAGCTAAGAGCCCTTCTTTTTTACTTTTCACTTACTATAAAGCTGTATGCTTAACCTATTTTTGTGTAGATAAACAGCAAAAATATGAAGGTTGAAATATGGTCGGATGTGATGTGCCCGTTTTGTTATATCGGCAAAAGAAGGTTTGAGGATGCATTGGCACAATCACCCCACAGAGATGAAATAGAAGTTGAATGGAAAAGCTTTCAGCTTAATCCGGATATGGTTACCAGTCCCGGCACCAACATCAATCAATACCTCGCGAAAGCAAAAGGCTGGACTTTAGAGCAAGCCGAAGAAATGAATGCCCATGTTACCGGTATGGCGGCAGAGGCAGGTTTAACTTATAACTTCGACAAAGCGATAGTAGCTAATAGTTTTAACGCACATAGGTTTAGTCACCTGGCTAAGAAACACGGTTTGGGTGATGCCGCTGAAGAACAATTATTCAAAGCCTACTTTACCGATGGTAAAAATACCGATGATATAAACACACTAATTGAATTAGGTACAGCGATTGGTCTTGATGCTGCCGAAGTAAAACAAACTTTGGAAAGCGATGCTTATGCCGGCGAGGTAAAAGAAGATATTATTGAAGCGCAGCGCCTCGGCGTTCGTGGGGTGCCATTTTTTGTGTTGGATAGGAAGTATGGTATTTCGGGTGCACAAGCTGTTCCCGTTTTTGAGGAAACCATTGAAAAAGCATTTACCGAATGGCAACAGGAAAACCCGAAGCTCGATATTATTGAGGGCGATAGCTGTGGCCCTGATGGAAATTGTTAACATAACCGAAATCGTTCCCAATTCAAACATTTTTTATTAAACTTGCTCATTCGCTTAACAACCAATTATGAGCATTTTAAAATCCGGAGTAGCAGGCGTTATGGTATTTATGGCGCTTACATCCATTACATTAGCACAAACCACTATCAAGCCAGAAAAATATCCTGTTTATAATGGGGAGTTGGGTGTTAAATACTCAGCTAAAAAGACTGTATTTAAAGTTTGGGCGCCGAAAGCTTCGGTTGTAAAACTGCGTTTGTATGATGCCGGCGAAGGTGGATCGCCCGTAAAAGAAATCGATCTGGTTAAAAAAAGCGGAGGCAGCTGGCAAACGGTTATCAACCATAATGTCAAAAATAAATACTATACCTTCCAGGTGATGCAGGATGATAAATGGTTGTTAGAGGCGCCTGATATTTACGCGAAAGCAGTAGGCGTAAACGGTCATCGTGGTATGGTGGTTGATTTAAAAGCAACTGACCCTACAGGTTGGAATAAGGACAAAAGCCCTAAGCTTAAAAAACTAACAGATGCGGTTATCTACGAGCTACATATCCGCGATATTTCCATCGATCCAAATTCAGGAATAAAAAATAAAGGCAAATTTTTAGGGTTAACCGAAACCAATACCAAAAGTCCGGATGGCCAATCAACAGGATTGGCTCATTTAAAAGAATTGGGTATTACGCATGTACACATATTACCCGCTTTTGATTTTAACTCGATAGACGAAACCAAGCCTAATGAAAAGCAATACAATTGGGGCTATGATCCGCTAAACTATAATGTACCCGAAGGTAGTTATTCGACCAATCCGTACGATGGTAATGTAAGGATAAAAGAATTTAAGGAGATGGTGCAAGCCCTGCACGCTAACGGATTACGGGTGATATTGGATGTGGTTTATAACCATACAGCTGATATTGATCATTCTAACTTTACACAATTCGCACCGGGGTATTTCTACCGTCACAATCCCGATGGTAGTTACTCTAATGGGACAGGATGTGGAAACGAAACCGCATCAGAGCAGCCGATGATGCGCAAGTTTATGATGGAGTCGGTATTATACTGGGCCCGTGAATATCATATAGATGGCTTCCGGTTTGATTTAATGGGGATACATGATATTAAAACCATGAATGCGATTAGCGATACATTGCACGCCATTAACTCAAGTATTGTAATTTATGGTGAAGGATGGACAGCAGGGGAAAGCCCTTATCCTGAAGATAAACGGGCTGTTAAAAAGAACGTATTGAAATTGCATGAGGTAGCTGCTTTCAGCGATGATATTCGCGATGGGTTAAAAGGTGGTTTTAGCAATGTAAAAGCTAAAGGCTTTGTAAGCGGCGATCAAAACTCAAAGATGAGCGTGATGTTTGGAGTTGTGGCATCGGTGCAGCACCCGCAGATAGATTACAGTAAAGTTGATGATTCCAAAGCTCCATGGGCAAAGCAACCTTATGGTACGATAACCTATGCTTCCTGTCATGATGATAATACGTTATTTGATCGCTTGAAGATTGAAAACCCGGATGCATCAGAAGCTGACCTGATCAAGATGGATAAGCTGGCCAACGCGATTGTACTTACCTCGCAAGGGATCTCATTTTTGCATTCAGGGGCGGAGTTGTTGCGTACTAAACAAGGGGTAGCAAATTCATTCAACTCGCCCGATAATATCAATGAAATAGACTGGAGCCGCAAAACAAAGTATGCCGACGTATTTAACTACTATAAGCAAATGATCGCTTTGCGTAAAGATCATCCTGCATTCAGGATGCCAACTGCCGGAATGATCCGCAGGCATTTGAATTTTATCGAAACTGGTGACCCATCAACCATAGCCTATCAATTAACCGACAACGCCAATGGCGATAAATGGAAAACGATATTAGTAGTATTGAATGGCAGCAAGGATGCAAAAACTGTTAACATCCCGGCTGGTAACTGGACTTTGGTAAGTGATGGCAATAAGGTAGACGATGCTGGCAAACTGGTGAGCGGTTCATCAGTTATTATTCCAGGTATTACCGCTTATATTTTGCATGATTAATTGAAAACGATGATATAAAACATTACCGTTTCTTTACTTTCTATATAAATATTATTAAATACCTTTGCAAAGTGTACTTGTTACACTTAGTAGATGGAAGATATAATAACACATAACATAATAGAAGTTCAATATAAAAGATCGAAACTTACCCTAAGGTTGGTTGTTGGTGTAATGTTTTTCCTTGCAGGATTATGTTTCGCCAGCTGGGCATCGCGTATTGTTACGGTACAACAAACAATGGGCATGTCTGATGCAGGCCTGGGCGCCGTGTTGTTCTCGCTTCCGGTTGGGTTAATGTGTTCCTTGCCGTTTTCCGGTTGGATCATTACCATTATCGGCAGTAAAAGATTGCTCATCATAGCACTTGTTGTATATAGCCTTGCATTAATCAGCTTAAGCCTGGCGCAAAATGTAGTGCAGCTAATAGGTTGTTTAATATGTTTTGGTTTTGCAAGTAATACGGTAAATATCGCTGTTAATACCCAGGCAGTTGCTTCCGAAGTTATGTATAAAAAGCCTATCATGGCATCCTTTCATGGTTTGTGGAGTTTAGCCGGTTTTACAGGTGCGGGCATTGGTACATTTATGATAGCTAACGGAATTGTGCCGCTGCATCACTTTATATTGATAACCGGGATTGTGATAGTGACGATCATTTTAACTGCCAAATACCTTAAAGATGATAAAGTAACCAATAGTGGCCCGGTATTCGTAATGCCTGATAAATCGTTAATCACGCTGGGTATAATCGCTATGTGTTCCATGATTTGTGAGGGGGCTATGTTTGATTGGAGTGTTATCTATTTTAAAAAGGTGGTATTAGCCCCAACAGCTTTGGTAGGTATAGGTTTCACCGCATTTATGTGTACCATGGCCGGTGGTCGCTTTATTGCTGATTGGTTTGCCCACCGTTACGGTTTGAGGCGTATTTTACAAACCAGTGGTACATTAACCGTTACGGGTTTATTAATTGCTGTTATATTCCCCTATTTTTATACAGCCATGGCTGGTTTTTTATTGGTGGGAGCGGGTGTTTCGTCAGTAGTACCCATGGTGTATAGCGCTGCAGGAAGGTCAAAAACTATGACTCCTGGTGTGGCTTTAGCAGCGGTATCAACTATAGGGTTCATCGGGTTTCTGTTTGGCCCGCCAATAATTGGGTTTATTGCGGGTTTAGCTACGCTAAGGGCATCATTTGTATTTATTGCTTTTATGGGCACTTGCGTAGTTGTTTTATCAACCAAAGCCAAATTGTAACTATTCCTTGTCTAAATCGTCCTCGTCGGGGTTTAGCAAATACTCAAATTGCTCGTGCCCGTTGTGGAATATAAACTTTATACGCTGTTTACCTTCTTCTATATCTAAAGACATGGCCCCAAGCGCGGTTGGTATATTATCCCTGATCAATTTAATGTCGGTTATGTTGGGCATCTCAATAAATATATCATCACCCTGTGGGCTGATTTTCCAACCCTGTAAATGAGCATGATTCAGGGTGTCGATCCATTTTTGCTGATAAAAATTCATAGCAGATAATTTATTCTTATTAAGGAATCTGCGCGCGAATGGTTTTATACTGCAGGTGATTAATTGCTTTTTTTTGCTAGTTTTCCAATGGTGAGGCCCTGCACAACTACTGAAAAAATTACGATGAGGTAGGTAATCAATACAAATTCATTCCTGTGCATAGCTTCGGGTAATGATAATGCCATGGCTACCGAAAGGCCGCCCCTTAATCCGCCCCAAGTTAACATCGCGATAGCATTTTTTTCAAATTTTATCCAAAACCGCAAAACAACTATTGGCAATAACACACAAATATATCGAGCAAATAAAACTACAAATATCATTATAAAGCCAATGAGCATAATAGTTGGATCAA
Source organism: Mucilaginibacter sp. L196 (assembly GCF_009765905.1). Lineage (GTDB taxonomy): Bacteria > Bacteroidota > Bacteroidia > Sphingobacteriales > Sphingobacteriaceae > Mucilaginibacter. The sequence goes on from NZ_LMUO01000009.1 coordinate 40,488, forward strand.
TTTTTATCACCAGCATTTCCAGGCCCATCAACAAAAATAAAATCGCGTTAAATATTTCATCCAGCATATCCCAAAACTTTAGCAGGTGGTCGCGGGTAATTTCAGAAAAACCTTCGCGCTTACCCTTTGTGCCAATAATAATACCGGCAATAATAATAGCCAATGGCCCCGAAAGGTGAAAATGATCCGCCAGCGCATACCCGCACATTACCACGGTTAGGGTAATAAGCACTTCAACACTATAATTGTCTATCGCTTTAATCAAAAAATAAGCTAAATAACCTATTGCGCCACCAAAAACTATTCCGCCACCGGCTTCTTTTACAAAAAGCAAGGCTGTACTACTTATGGAGAATTTGTCCATGCCATTTGTGGCAATCTCCAGTATTGTTAAAAAGATTACTACGCCCACGCCATCATTAAATAATGATTCACCAGCAATTTTAAGTTCGAGCGATTTTGGTATGCCGACTCTTTTGAGTATCCCCATAACCGCAATAGGGTCGGTGGGCGATATTAATGCTCCAAATAATAAGCAATAGATGTAAGGTATGGCGAATTGAAACACCTGAAAGAGATAATAAGCCATGATACTTACCAAAAAGGTTGAAATAAATGTGCCAATTGTAGATAGGATAATTACAGGCCATATTTCATTTTTAAGTTTATTAGCATCAATATGCAACGCCCCGGCAAATAGTAAAAAGCCAAGCATTATTTTCATCAGCACCTGTTCAAAATTAATATTGGCTACAAGCTTATGTGCTTCTGTTGAAAATGTTGGTATTAAGTTGCCGACTAAAACAATAAGCAACGATGAAAACATAGCCAATATCATTATCCCAATAGTTCCCGGCAATTTAATCCACCGCTCATTAACATAGGCAAAAACGGCAGTAAGGAAAATGATTACGGATATTATTTGATATATTTCCAATGCGTAAATGTTAGACTCCCCAATTTACTATAAATACTTTAATATGGAGTATAGTGGGTAAATCTTAATATTATGTCAATATTCAATTATCATATTTTTATAATAATTGTTAAAATATACACTCGTGTCAAACAATATGGGTTAATTTTTTGTAAGATTACTTAATCATTACTCGCATATTAATACCTTTGTCCCCAATTGATGGATACAACTGATACCACACCCATAATACCAGAACCCGTGAAGCAAAAACGATTTGCAGGCATTAGAAAAAGCCTGACTGATTTTTTTGCCAGTCTTTATAATATCAATAGCTTCATAATCCGCTTTTTTAAAGAAGCCTTTTTGCCCCCTTATGAGTTTAAAGAAATTATAAGGCAATGTTATGAAACAGGTGTTCGGTCATTCACGCTAATATCACTAACGGGTTTTATTGTCGGGTTGATATTTACCAAACAATCACGCCCTTCACTGGCTGAGTTTGGTGCAACATCGTGGTTGCCATCGTTAGTATCTATAGCCATTATGCGTGCCCTTGCACCGCTGGTAACCGCGCTTATTGCCGCGGGTAAGGTAGGCTCAAGTATTGGTGCCGAATTAGGCTCCATGCGGGTAACCGAGCAAATTGATGCCATGGAAGTATCGGGTACAAACCCTTTTAAGTTTTTGGTTTGTACAAGGGTATTAGCTACCACGTTAACCATTCCTATTTTGGCTACCTATACTGGTTTAATATCCATCCTTGGGGGCTTTTTAAACGTGTATGTAAATGAGGGTACCAGTTACCGTACTTATATAGGCCAGGTTTTCGATCCATTAAGTTTTATTGACTTTACAGCCGCTTTAATTAAATCCATTGTATTTGGGTTTACTATTGGTATTGTAGGTTGCTATCAAGGTTATAATTCAAGCAGTGGCACTGAGGGAGTGGGGAAAGCAGCCAACGGCGCTGTAGTTACAGCTATGTTTTTAATATTTATTGAAGAAATTACCATTGTGCAAATAACCAGCTGGTTCAGATAATATGGAAAAGCAAAAAGCACCTATAGATCATAAAAACGCGGTAATACGTGTGCATGGGCTTAAAAAAGCTTTTGGCGATTATGAAGTATTACGTGGTGTCAACCTGGAATTATATCAGGGCGAAAATCTGGTGGTGCTGGGTCGGTCGGGTACAGGTAAATCGGTATTGATTAAAGTAATATCAGGCTTATTACAGGCTGATGCTGGTACTGTTGAGGTATTAGGGCAGAAGATTGACCAGCTAACTACTAAGGAATTACAGGCATTGCGTATACGAATCGGGTTTTCTTTTCAGAACAGTGCTTTGTATGATAGTATGACGGTTAGGAAGAACTTGGAGTTTCCGCTAGTGCGTAACCGCAGAGGGATTGGTCGCAAGGAGATTGATACATCAGTTGAACGGGTTTTGGAAGCGGTAAGCTTATCGCAAACCATCAACCAAATGCCATCGGAGCTATCAGGCGGGCAGCGCAAGCGTATTGGTATTGCCCGTACGTTGATATTGAACCCTGAAATAATGCTGTATGATGAACCAACAGCAGGTCTTGACCCGATTACTTGCATCGAGATAAACGAGCTGATAAATGAGGTACAGGAGCGTTATAAAACATCATCCATCATTATTACGCACGATTTAACCTGTGCTAAACAAACAGGCGATAGGATTGCTATGTTACTTGATGGGAAATTTCAACGGGAAGGTTCGTTTGAACATGTTTTTGATACGGATAATGCCCGGATAAAACCATTTTTTGATTATAATTTTATAAAATAGATATTTACCATAATATTATGGATTTAAGAGAAAACAGGCGCGCGGTAATAGTCGGATTATTTTTAGCCGTTGGGTTAATTGTATTCATTCTAGGCGTATTTACATTAGGCGGTCAGTCAAAAAGCTTTTCAAAAAGCGTACATATAAGCGCCGTGTTTGATGATGTTGCCGGTTTGAAAAAAGGCAATAACGTTTGGTTCTCAGGCGTAAAAGTGGGTACTATAAGCGATATACATTTTACCGGCCCATCGCAGGTTGATGTTAAAATGAGTGTTGACGAAAATTCACGCCAGTATATTCATGATAACGCGCAGGTACACATTGGTTCCGACGGATTAATCGGTAACAAGATCATTGTTATTGATGGCGGAAGCCCGCAAGCACCTATTATTCGTGAGGGTGACATATTGCAGTCTGCGAAGATTGTTTCTACCGATGATATTATCAAAACCGTACAGCAAAATAACGAGAACCTGTTAGCCATAACCAGCGATTTTAAATTACTGAGTCATAAAATATTACAAGGCAAAGGAACAGTAGGCACACTTTTAGCCGATAGTATGATGGGCGTACAGCTAAAGGAATCGATGCATAACCTGCAAATTGCTACACAAAGCGCGGCGGTAATGGCTAATAACCTGACCAAATTCAGCAGCAAACTAAGTACTAAAGGCGGCCTTGCTGATAAGATGTTTACCGATACTGTTACGTTTAACAGGATACAAGGCGCGGTTGCACAGCTAAAAGCCGCTGCCGACAACGCCAAAACCTTAACTGATAACCTTAATACCGCCAGCAATAAGTTAAACAGCACCGATAATGTTTTGGGCGTTTTATTAAACGACAAAGCCAGTGCAGCTAAAGTGCAAACCAGCATTGATAACCTGCAACAAAGCTCAGTTAAGCTGAATGATGACCTGGAGGCCGCACAGCATAACTTCTTCTTAAAAGGTTTCTTTAAAGACCGGGCTAAAGCAAAAGCAGATAGCCTAAAGAAAGTCGGCAAACAATAATTTGTTAACCGTACTGTACCACGAAACGAATGGTACGCCTGGTACAAATGGTACACTTTTGGGGCCAAAAACTGCTTTAAAAGCACTAAAAAGCCAATTTTAGGTGCCAAATTACCTCTTTTTTTGACCTGAAAACGTGTTTTTTCACCCAAAAACAGTCAAAAAAGCGTTGTTTTTCGCTCGTTTTTGATCAATTTTACACTGTTTTTTATCGAAATTTAAAAGCAATTCCCCCCGATATAAAGCGCAGGGCCTCGTGCGATACCTTTCCCTAGAATAGGGAAAGGAGGAGGATAGGGTAGATCATACGACAGGACTCAAAACAATCTTTGTATGATAAAGCAGGGCCTCGTGCGATACCTTTCCCTATACTAGGGAAAGGAGGAGGATAGGGTCAATATGCGATAGGGTAAAACAGCGACAAACCATTTTTACCCTAAACTGTTGACTCATCAAACAGGCAGTTATGAAACAGAAGGAAACTCCACTTAAAGAGGGTGATGCAAAACAAACTGCAAAGCCTGATACCACTAAGCTACAAACCGAACCACCCATCAGCGAAAAAGATGAGGTAAAACAGGCCGAGGCTAAAACAATTAAAGCCACCCGTAAGCATTTATAAGGCTATCTTTATTAATTTAGGCAATTATTATTATCATCTAACATGAAATATATATTGCCCTTTGTTGCCTTTATACTGCTGATTCAATCTTGTAAACCAGCTATAAAATCTTCCGATCTTTACGGTACCTGGAAGTATTTAAAGGTTGAAAACCCTAATGAAAAACCACCAAGTAGTGTACCGCAAGATGAGCTGCAGGTGCAGGCGCCTTATATCAAATTTACTAAAAGCGATAGCCTGATCATTATTTGGGGTGGTAAGATGCTAACACATGGTAAATTCCGCATGGATGGCAATAACATCAATTATACAGAAAACCTGCCTGATGGTTTATCAAGGACATTCCCATTCTATATTTCAAAAATAGATGGTAAAAACTTAGTGTTTGAAACACTCGGGGAAGAGGGGACAAGGGTTACGGCTGTTAAAGAGTAACTTATTATTTATCTTGTGATTACTTAAAAAGTTATTTTTCTACTTTTAACTATGATTAAGACCTACCTATCACTTGTCTGGTTATTAGTTGCACTAGTAATCACAACCTCTGCATCAGCTCAGTTAAGTATTAAGCTAGCTGGTAAAACACACAAAATACCAAAATTCAATAAAACTGTTAGTTCTTCAGATGATTCGTTTACGCTTAGGATAGATTCTATGTATATGAGTTATCACATACTTGAACCATTGTCATCGTCTCTCTGTCAGTTTGAAGTAAGGTGTTCCTATTCGGGGATGACTACTAATGAGTATCAAATCAATGTTTTAAAAGCCGATAAAGACAGTCTCTGGTGGGAGCAGTATTTTATTCAGCGAACAACAGGACGTGCCCCAGTAGCTACAAGATATATCGAAATAGGCAAAGGTCGCGGCTCTCTTCCTGAATATCTGTCAATAGTTATTAAGCGAAATTCAATAGCTGTTGGTTCCTATTCTGTTATTGATAGCCTTATACACTTAGGTTTGTTTACCCAACCAAGTATGGATGTAATCTTATCGAACTTAAGGAAGAAGAATGTTAGCCTTCAAAAGGCCGCTATAATGGACTGTTGTAGTCCGATGCTATTCAACATTAAGGTTAATGAACACTATCGTAGGTTTATATATGATGATTATTCATTTCAAAGGAATCCTAATGTAAAAGAGCTTGCTGATGCCAGCAAGCTTGTCAATACGTTCTTATATATCGCTTCGGATAGATAATGAAATTGCAAGCAGACGAGCGCAGCTAGTTGCGCTTAATGAATACGCAATTAAAAATTAATGCCCCACAGGCATCGCTGATGCGTCCGGTTTAATCTCCTCAACAATAAACCTTCGGCCAATAAGTAGCACGCCTAAAGCTACAACTGATGATGCTGTAACAATTACCGCCATTGATAGCGGAGAAATGTTCTTAAATAAACTAACAAAATAAGTTGCCAGCGCCCCTATACCCAACTGCATAGCGCCCATTAATGATGATGCCGTGCCTCCATTTTTAGAGAATGGCGCTAATGATAGCGCTGAAGCATTTGGGTTGATGATACCTACACCACATAATATCAGGAATATCATTGCCAGTGTTCCGGTCAATCCAAACCAACCGTTTAGTGATTCAATTAAATAAAGTATAGCCACTATAACCTGGCCAATCAGGGCGACGATCACTATCCTTTCGCTCCTGAAGTATTTCAGCAATACATTGTTTAGCTGGCTTGAGCCGACAAACGCTATTGACAGGAAGGCGAATATCCAACCGTAAACCTTGCCGCTTACATGAAAGTAATCCATAAATACAGCAGGCGACCCTGCTACGTAAGCAAACAGCCCCGCAAAGGCCAGTGAGGTAGTTATAGCATAAGTATAAAACTGCGGCACTTTAATTACGGATATAAAATTATTGATGATAGGTAGTGGCTTTAAGGAGAAAGAGGGGTCGGGTTTATAGCTCTCAGGCAAGGCGAAAATTACTGCTATCAATATTAATATAGCAATACTCATCAGCATAATAAATACCGATTGCCAGCCAAAAGCCGCTGTAAGGTAACTACCGACAGTAGGGGCAATTATTGGCGATGCGCCAAGCACCAGTATCAGCAAAGCAAAAACCTTGGCATTATCTTTAACCGGGAAAATATCGCGTACCATAGCCATGGAGGCTACACCAGCGGCGCAACTGCCCAATGCCTGTACAAAACGAAGTATGATAAGCGTGTTGATTGATGTTGCAGAAAAACATCCAACCGAAACAATAATATAAAGCGCCAAGCCAAAATATAATGGCCTCTTGCGGCCAAAACGGTCCATCATCGGCCCATAAAATAACTGCCCTAATGCCAGGCCTATAAAAAAGCTGGATAAGGAGCGGTCAACCTGGCCAATGTCGGTATGTAAGGCTTTGGCAATAGCCGGGAAACCCGGCAGGTACATATCAATACTAAAAGGGCTCAACGCGGTCAACAGACCCAATATCAGGATAAGAAAGAAGTAACGTTTACGGGTCATGTATTAATAAATAGCTGCGCACAAAGGTAACAATTGCAGTTTGATAGAATGGGTGCTATTTAGCAGGCTCCCATAATTCAATTTTATTGCCTTCCAGGTCAAGTATATGTACAAATTTGCCGTAGGGGGAGTCTTCAATTTTATCTACTATGGTTACCCCATTGCTTTTTAAATCCGCCACTAATCCTTCAAGGTCTTCTACCCGGTAGTTGATCATAAAGTCTTTTTTTGAAGGCTCAAAATATTTAGTATCCTCTTTAAACGGACTCCAGCTGGTTGATCCTTCTTTTTTAGGGTCATCCTTTTCCAGCCAATCAAAAGTGGCGCCGTAGTCGGTAGTCGCTATTCCAAGGTTTTTGGCGTACCATTCCCTCATTAATTTCGGGTCGTCGCTTTTAAAAAATATACCGCCAATGCCGGTTACTTTTTTTGATTGAGATTTCTGTTGATCGCTCATAATTGTTTTTTTTTGATGGTTAGGTAATGCAAAAACGTCAGACATGTTTAATCCGACACCGACCGCAACTGCCCCGGTAACCGACTTCTTTATAAAGTCGCGTCGGGAATTGTTTTCAGTTTTTTTCATGTATGCAATTTAAGCATTGCAACAATATAAAATAGTAGGCCGCAAAAAGTTCAAAATCAACAATTGTTATTACTTTAGGCGGGGGATGTGTAAGCTTCGGCAAAAGCCCCCTCTAAATCTCCCCCGGTTGGGGAGACTTTTGCTTCAGTCTTTATTAAAGCCCTCCCTTCCGGGGAGGGTTGGGTGGGGCTTTTGCCGAAGTTATTTTGACAACTTTGCTTATTAAATATTTATAAATATCAATGGCTATACTATCTATCTTAATTTGTCTTGTTCTGTTAGTAATACTGGTTACCTGGGCAAAACTTAATCCCTTTGTTGCCTTTTTAATCGTATCCATTTTGGCTGGCTTATTATTGGGCATTCCTATGGGTAAGGTTATTGCTTCTGTTCAACAAGGCTTGGGCGATACATTGGGCCAGTTAGCCATCATCATTTGCCTTGGAGCTATGTTAGGCAAGCTGATAGCTGTTAGCGGCGCGGCTCAACAAATTACCGAAACCATGGTAAGTGCCGTTGGCGAAAAGCGTATCCAATGGGCTATGGTAGTTACAGGCTTTATTGTGGGGATACCTTTGTTTTACGGGATAGGTTTTGTGTTGTTGGTACCGTTCATCTTTTCGGTGGTTTATAAATATAAACTGCCTGCGGTTTATATTGGTTTACCTATGCTGGCGGCATTGTCAGTTACGCATGGTTTTTTACCACCGCACCCATCGCCAACGGCCTTGGTGGTGATGTTTCATGCCAATATGGGGCTTACGCTTATTTACGGCTTAATGATAGCCATACCCGCTATTATACTGGCCGGGCCGGTATTTGCTCAAACACTTAAAAATATTCCTTCACAGCCGCTAAAAACGTTCGTGGCTGATGAACTGCCACCTGATAAACTTCCCGGGAGTTTCAAAAGCTTTTTTACGGCCTTGCTTCCGGTTATATTGCTAATGCTTACGGCATTGTTGCCTTTTGTTATTCATGGTAAAGGCCCACTATTACAAATAGTGTCTTTTATAGGCGATCCTGCCATAGTGATGATCATATCGCTATTAGTAGCAACTTTTACATTAGGTATCACCCAACAAAAAAACATGAAACAGTTGGGCGATATTTATGGCGATGCCCTAAAAGATATTGCTCTTATATTACTTATTATCGGTGGCTCGGGTGCATTTAAACAAGTGCTTACCGATAGCGGGGTAACAACCCAAATTGCAAATGCGCTGCAAACCTACCCGCTGTCGCCACTTATTTTGGGTTGGCTCATAGCTGCCATCATCCGGATCTGTATAGGTTCGGCAACCATTGCCGGTTTAACCGCTGCCGGTATTGTATCGGCATTGGTGCTGCAAGGCCATGTAAACCCTAATTTAATGGTATTGTCGATAGGGGCGGGTAGCTTAGCTTTTTCGCATGTTAACGATTCGGGCTTTTGGCTGTTTAAGGAGTATTTTAACCTAACGGTTAAGGATACCTTTCGTTCCTGGTCGGTAATGGAATCATTAGTCTCATTTATTGGCCTGGCCGGTGTTTTACTGCTTAATCTGGTTGTTAAATAATTCTTTAATAATTAATTGCGGGTAACAATTTAATAATATAAAAAACATAGTATTTGGCATGTTTCATGTACGAATATTAGTAATTATTAAATTAAAATGCCATGAAAAATCGAATCGTAAAAACAGTTGTTTTTGTATTAGTAATGGGGTTTATGTCTTACAGCTCAATGGCTCAAAGTAAGGAGCCAATGACTGTATCTAACGCGTTTTCGGCCAGATACCCATCTGCGCAATTAAAGAACTGGAAAATGAAAAATGATACCTGTATTGCTATGTTCAATATGGACAAGAGGCACTATAAAGCATATTACACGACAGCTGGAAACTGGATTAAAACCGAAAGAAATGTTAAACACATATCAACCCTGCCAATGCCGGCCCAGGTATATTTAAAACATAGTAAATATGCAAGTTGGCACATTGATAACCTTGCGAAGGTTCAAACACCAATGCACAACATTTATATGGTTCAGATTGATAACCATAGCGGGAATACTTCTTACGAAAATGTAGGTTCTGATGAAACCGAAAATCTATATTTTAATAGTAAAGGCGATTTAGTAGCTGCAAACAGGCAGTAAACGAATAAAAATATTTAAGTTTACAAAAAACACTCCCCAGCAAAGGAGTGTTTTTTTGTTTAATTATACTTAATTAAAACTTCAACTGTTATTATGTATACCCTAAACAGTAATTGTAAAACCCCGTTTAATAAGTAATGATAAAAAAGGTACTCGTATTTTTTTTCTGTATGATGCCTGGCCTTTTGTTCGCACAAAACATCTATCGGAGTATAGATACCTCCCGGTTTACTGATGATACCATCCCCCAACGTGATGTGATTGATATTTTTCGTTCCGTTTTCACAATCAAAAGCCGCCCCCCTTTGGGCGAAGAAAAAAAACGTTTCTATTTTTCGTTTTTACCTGTTGGTAGTTCTGTTGTACAGGGGCCTGGCAAGGCGTTTATTACATCAACCACCGGTGCATTTTATTTGGGTAATAAAGATAATACCAGCATATCAACCATAAGTTTTACACCCTATTTTAATTTTAAAGGCCGATATGGTATACCTATTCATTCCAATATTTGGTTAAAGAATGACAATTGGAATATACAGGGCGATACTCGATTTTTGGTATATCCGGTTACTACATGGGGGCTAACGGGTAATAAACCTGAAAGCGATGGTTTTTTACTTAATTATAAGTACGTGCGCTTTTATCAAAGTGTGCTTAAGCGTATTGATGATGATTTTTATGTTGGTATAGGTTACGATCTGGATTATTATCTCGATTTGGATATTAAACCTACAGATGTAAATGCTTTCAGAAATTATACGGGTTATCAGTATGGGACAACTGCCGATAAAAACTCTTTTTCTTCGGGCCCAACCCTTAACTTATTATATGATACCCGTAAGGATAATAACCTGTTTAACCCCCTGCCTGGCTTTTATGCCAACTTAATATATCGTTATAGCTCGGTGCCGTTGGGTAGCGATAATAGCTGGCAATCCCTGTATATCGATTTGCGTAAGTATATAGCAATTACTAATAACGGCCCTAAAAATATACTGGCATTTTGGTCCTATTACTGGACTTCGCTTACACCCGGCACGCCTTATCTTGATCTGCCCAGTATCGGCATGGACCCTTATCAACGATCAGGCCGGGGCATTGAGCAGAGCCGTTACCGCGGGCAGCGCTTATTTTACTTTGAGGCCGAATACCGCCGCGACATTACCGCCAATGGGCTATTAGGCTTTGTTGCTTTTACCAATATAAACTCAACCAGCGAGATAAATACAAACCGTTTTGTGTACTGGCACCCGGCTGGTGGTGCAGGCCTCAGAATTAAGTTCAACAAAAAATCAAATACAAATATTGCGTTGGATTATGGCTTCAGTAAAAACTATGGGGCGATACTTATAAACCTTGGCGAGGCTTTTTAAATATTTACTTCTATATAATAAATGTAGATAACTATTTGATTGTTATATAGTTGCAATTGTTTTGCATATATTTAATAATGTGCTTTAAAATACTATATTTGTTTAGCACAAATAGATTAGCCTGATACTCTTTATTTATAGGATAATATCATTCTTTATAAGAAATTCACCCCTGTTTGTCGTCACTTAAAATCTATGTTAAAACGTATTTTAGTATTGGATGATAATCAGGATATCCTTGATATTGTGCAGGAAACCTTGGCTTATGAGCAATTTGATGTTAAATGCGTTACACGCGGCATAGATGTTTTGCCAATGGTTCAGGAATTTTTGCCTGATCTGGTAATTTTGGATTATCGTGTAGCCGGAGCCAACGGTGGCGAGATATGCAGACAAATAAAAGCGCATCCTAAATTTAATACAATCCCGGTAATTATTTTTTCAGCCTATATCAACAGGGATAGTGAGCTTTTAGCCTATGGTTGCGATGCCATAATCAACAAACCATTTGATTTAACCGAATTGATTGAAAAGGTAAATAATTTAGTATCGAAATAAATTATTGCCTGGTTTGTAGTTAGTATAAATTAATTACGTTATTCATAATCTAGGCTTGTATTTAATTAGTTACATTGTTGATTTTTTTTAATAAGTCGAATAAAAATTGCGTAATTCGTATTTTTTATACGATATAAGCTTGAATAAATATCTAACCTCCTACAAAGATTACGTTTGTCCAAAATGTGGATCTCATTTTCATTATCAATTGCACCGCAGCTCTCTTGCAAAAGTAATATCCATAGTTAAACCGAGGCGACGTTTCTTCTGCGCCAAATGCAAGAAAGCCTATAATATTAAATTGGATAAAACTTCGTCCGACTTATAAAAAATCAGAATAACTGCCCTGGTTATGCCTCACCCACTGATAATTTATACTTTAAATTATATATTAAAAGTTAAATTTAGTATATAATACGCACAATAAAGCGGTAAAGTCCCCTGTCTGTTTAAAAATAAGGTATTTATATGATTTTGGTACAGGAATTGTACATATAATAATATGGAAGCAGCAGGAAATGATTTCGGCGATAACGTAATAGAAATGAAAAGGATTTTAGCGGTGGATGACAACCAGGATATTTTAGATGTTTTACGTTATATTTTAGAAGATTCAGGTTATGAAGTAGATACACTCAGCGACGGTCATGATCTATTCAAACAAATAGAAAAAAGCCATCCCGACTTAATATTACTTGATATTATGCTTGGCGATATGGATGGCCGCGTATTATGTAAAAACGTTAAACAAGCTGCTGAAACCCATAATATTCCTGTTATTTTAGTTTCTGCAAGCCATAATATTGCTGATAGCATGAAACAAAATGGCGCGCCCGACGACTTTATTGCAAAACCATTTGATATGCATGTATTGCTTAATTCTATTGAGCGTCAGTTAGCTGCAGCATAAAATAATTTAGTCATTGTACGTTAATCATATTTTTCGTATATTTAAATGTTGCCCCGCTTTTATGATTCCCGTAAACTCATATATGGAATCTTTTAAAAAAATACTTTTCCACATCAATACCAACCTGTAATTTAGCATCGTTAAAACGTTGTTTATCCACATTTGTGAATTACTAATGTGGATTACATTTTTACGATAACGCTATTTTAGCAACTTGTAAGTCGCATCTTATGTTGAAACTCAAATACCTCACTTTTGTATTATCCATATTCTTTGTTTTGTCGTCAAATGCCCAGCAATCGCCAGCTTATTGGGTAAACAAAACTTACCGCACAGCTACCGATCTGCTAAATGCCGGTAAATATGCATCGGCTGCCGAGCAATTCCGGCAGGTAGAGAACGCCACATATAAAACAACCACCCAAAAGCAGTTTGAATCCGAAATATCGTTATTAAAAGAAAACGCTCAATATTACGAGGCCTTCTGCGCCTTGCAATTAGGCAATGATGATGCCGAAAGCATGTTCCTGCGTTTTATAAAGGAATATCCCGAAAACCCTTTAGCTAAGCTGGCTTATTTCCAGATAGGTAAATCATATTTCAAACAACAAAAATATGAGGATGCTTTACGCTGGTTTGATAAGGTACAAGCAGGAGAGTTAAGCGGTAGCGAAAATACCGAATACAAGTTTTTAAAAGGCTATGCGTATTTCTCCATAAACGATTACAAAAATGCGCAGGAGCTTTTTGCTGAGGTGAAAAACCACCATTCAAAATACACAGAAGACGCTACTTATTATTTCGCTTATATTTCTTATTTAAATAAAGACTACCATCTAGCATTGGTGAACTTTGAAAAATTAAAGAATTCTAAAAAATACGAGGATAGCTACCCATATTACATCACGGCCGTTTACTTTTTAGATAAGCGCTATGATGATGTACTTGCCTACGCTATCCCAATCTTGAATACCACGCACCAGCAGCACGAAACCGAAATGCTGCGTATAGTTGGCTCATCCTATTTTGCTAAGGCTGATTATGATAAAGCGGTTAATTATTTCAGCCGTTTCCAGGATGAAGATCAGGGTAAAACCCAAAGCACACAGGATAGCTACGAAATTGGTTATACTTATTATAAGGTCGGCAACAATGCCAAAGCGGCTGTTGAACTGGAAAAACTGGTTGATCACGATGACATCTACAGCCAAAGTGGTGATTATACCCTTGGTAATGTTTTCCTTCAAATGGGTAACAAGCAAAGCGCCCGCAACGCCTTCCTTGGTGCATCTAAGCTAAATTTCGATTATAAGTTACAGGAAGACGCGCTTTATCAATACGCCAAACTATCGTACGAGCTTGATTTTAACTTAGAGGCGCTTAACGCTACACGCAAATACTTAAAGAACTACCCACGGTCAACCCGTACCGAAGAAGTTAAAATATTATTAGGCGAAGAGTTACTAAACTCCCACAATTATGCCGAAGCGGTTGATATTTTGGAGCCGATACAAAACAAGTCTCAAAGCGCGCGTATCGCCTATCAAAAGGTTGCTTACTACCGAGGTTTGCAGTTTTACAACGAAAGGGCATTTGAAAACGCGATAGGTATATTCCTTCGTTCATTAAAATTCCCGGAAGATTCAAAAATTACGGCTTTAACCACTTATTGGATGGCCGAGGCGATGTATGAGGTGCGCAAATATGATGAGTCGGTTGAGACTTTCCAGCAGTTTTTAGATATGCCAGAGTCAAGGGAAACAGACGTTCATAACTACGCCAATTATGCTTTGGCTTACGCGGCATTTGGCGGCGAAAAATACAGAACGGCGGCTACCTACTTCCAGAAGTTTTTAGCAGGCGACGAAAAAGATACCGCCACCACTAATGATGCCATAGCACGCCTGGCCGATAGTTATTTTGTGCTAAAAAGCTATAACGATGCCTTAACATATTATGATAGGATCATAGCTAAGCATAACTCAAGCGAAGACTATGCTTTATTTCAACGCGGCATAATACAAGGCTTGCAGGGGTCGCAGGATAATAAGATAGCCACCCTTACCGAAGTGCTTAACCGTTTCCCTAACTCCGATTATGCTGATGATGCATCGTTTGAAATAGCTTATGCTTATTTCCTTAAAAATGATGGTCCGACAGCTAAAACTGATCTGGAGGCCATGATCGCTAAATATCCGCATAGCAGCTATGTGCCACGGGCGTTGGCGACAATAGGTTTGATAGATTACAATGCCGGTAATGATGATCTGGCTGTTGAATCATTCAAAAAAGTAATCGCGGATTACTCTTCGACAGACGAGGCTAAGCAATCCCTGAAACAGATCCAGAAAATATATACCGATAAAGGCGATGCGCAAACCTTTATAACCTATGCGGCAACCACACCTATAGGTAACTACACCAGTGCTGAGCAGGAAGATATTATGTTCACCGCAGCGAACAACCTGTACCTGCGTGGCGATTGGAATGGCACCGTAAATGCGGTAAATGCTTATTTTGATAAGTTCCCAACCAAACCTATCTACAATAAACAAGCAAGGTTCATCAGGGCCGAAAGTTTGGTTGCTCTTGGTAAACCTGCCGATGCCGTAATTGATTACAACGTAATATTAAACGACTGGACAAGCACTTATACCGAGAAATCACTCATCAGCATGGCTAAGCTTTATATCGCGCAGCAAAAATATAATGACGCGGTGGTGTTTTTGAAAAAGCTGGAAATAAACTCCGAGTATAAAGAGGATTATACCTTCGCTATAAATAACCTGTTATTGTGCTATGCGCAAATGGGTATGGCTGATGATGCACTTAACTATGTGAAGCAAGTACGTGCAAACGACAAGTCATCACAGGAAGATAAGTTTAAAACAGGCTTATACGCTGGTCAGGCTTATTTGGCTAAAGGTGATACCACCCGTGCTATTAACGAATTTGATTACACTATAAGCAATACCAAAACGGTTGCCGCTGCCGAGGCAAAATATAACGTAGCCTATATTGATTACCTGAAACATCGATACAAAACATCACAAAAAACATGTTTCGATTTGGCTAAGGATTTTCCTAACTACGATTATTGGATCGCCAAAACCTATATCTTACTGGCTGATGATTATACCGGGTTAAAGGATAACTTCCAGGCAAAAGCTACACTGCAAAGTATAATTGACAACTACAAAGGCAACGACGATATATTACTAACCGCTAAACAAAAGTTGGCTGCGTTGAGTGGTAAAACTTATGAGCCGCCTGTAGCAGCGCCAGATACTACACAAAACGTTAAACCGGACACTACAACTACTAAACCTGCAGGCAATGGTAATTAACAGGATGATGACCACAAACACGAGACAAGTAATGAAATTACGCTATATATATACGCTGCTTACCTTAATATCGTTGCTGTATTTTGCCCCGGCAAATGCGCAAACCAAACACAAGACTAAAAAAGCTGCTGCTAAAACTGTTGCTAAAAAGCCTGCAAAAAAAGCAGTTAAAACTGCATCTACCCAAAAATCGGATGCGAAAAGAATTGGCGATGCCGTAGCAAAAACAAATTCAGCTGCGGATACAGCAAAATCAGGAGGTAATAATCCTAATAAAAACAGCAATAGCCTGTCGGAGGAGATTGTAGTTACAACCGATTACAAACCGGTTTTGGCCGATGCGGTAAAAATAAGGCGTAACCCTGATCTGGAAGATGCTACACCTTATAAAGCGCCTTTAACTTATACGCCGCTGGATATTAGATTGGAGCAAAATAGCGACATCCGCCAGTTAGATGCCATGAAAATGCCTGCCCAGCAGGATTCTATTCCAACAAATAACTTTATACAGGTTGGTTTGGGGAACTTGAAAACCACTTACGGCGAAGGGTATTTCAGTACCGGCCCTGATCAGGGTCTACAAGCAGGTGGTTATTTTAAGCACCTTGCCGAGCAGGGTAGCCTTAATAAACAAAATGAAAGCACTAACGAGGTTGGCATATTTGGTAAAAGCGTAGGAGCAACCAACTCGCTTAACGGCCGTATCGACTATAAATATAATAGCAATTATTTTTATGGTTACGATCAGGCGGATCCAACAACTGAAATTACCCCGGGTAAACAACATTTCAGCATACTAAGCGCCGAAGGTGACCTGGCAAAAAACTTTGCTGATGTACCTAATGATTTTACTTACGCCCTAAAGCTTAAAGGTTATACCTATAGCGATGCTTACGATGCCCGCGAAAGTAATGTGGTATTATCAGGCTTTGTAAATGAAACCGTTAAACAATTTTATGCAGGTGTAGCCGGTTCGTTAGATCTCACTACCCAAAAAGATAGCCTGTATAATTATAACAATAGCTTGTTGCGTATAAACCCATATATCAAATTTCAGGGTGATATGTATAAGATAGATGCAGGTGTTAACATTGTTGATCAGTTTGGCTTTAGCAGCAACTTCTACATATTCCCGGCAGCAAAATTGGAGTTACAGGTTATACCAAAATATGTACGCTTATTTGTTGAAGCCAAGGGCGATGTAAATAAATCTACCTTATTGGATTTTTCAACCGTTAACCCTTTTATCGGTCAAAATATCGACATCAAAAATTCGGTCGACAAATTGGATCTGAGCGCTGGTTTAAAAGGAACATTAGCGCCGGGACTTAGCTTTAAGGCCTTTATTTTCCGCAACAGCGTTAAGTATATGCCGCTAATGGTAAGCAATTTTGGCCCGGGTGGTAATAAGTTTGCTGTTGTTTATGATAACGGCGATTCGCGCGTTAACGGGTTTACCGGCGAGCTGGACTACAAAGCATCTGACGATGTGGACGTATTTGGCCGTGTAGAGTTTAAAGATTACCAGATGGCACAACAGGTACAAGCCTGGAACTTACCGAAGTTTAAATTAACCGCCGGTACCGCCATCCATATTAACCGTAAAGTTGATATTACAGGTTCGTTATTATTACGTGGTACAACTTATGATATCCCTTATGCTGATGCTTTAACACCCAAAAGCACGGTTACACCAACCACAATTGGCTCTTTTGTTGATTTAAGCGGTGGTGTTAATTATAAGGCTACCAATAAGATCAGCATTTTTGTAAAAGTAAATAACATCCTTGATCGCTCAAATGCAACCTGGCTATATTACCCCGATTATGGATTTAATGTATTCGGTGGAGTTGGTTTTGCTTTTTAAAAAGTGTTTTAAAATGAGCCCATGTTGTTTTATCTAAGCACAAAAACAAAGCGTCATTGCGAGGAGTGTAACGACGTGGCAATCCCCGGCTCTGCAGATGTAAACCATGTCATTGCGAGGTACGAGGCAATCGCACGAAAGCAAGGCGAACTATGCAAGGTTCGCGATTGCTTCGTACCTCGCAATGACATGGTTTTTATCATTTTAAACAAACTTTGTAAATTTTATAATTAAGTTTACTTTTAGCAAAATGGATGTAGCCTATTATTTAAGCGAACTGTTAATGCAAAATGGCGAGGTAAATGTACCCGGCCTTGGTTATTTTGTGCAGTTAAAAGTTGATGGCTATTATGATAACACGCAAAATAAATTCTATCCGCCCACTAGTAAAATACAATTCGACCAGCAATACGATGATGATAGGGTGCTGTTGCAATATATAGCCGATAAAAAGAGAATTTCGCTGGCATCATCAAAATACTTCACCGCTAAATTTATTGATAATTTAAGGCAGGAGGCCATGGTTAAGGAAGTACCTCTGGCTGATTTAGGTACGCTCCATTTTGAGGATACCAGGTTGCATTTTAAACCTGCCGAAGTTTTACCCATTGATCCCGCATATTATGGCTATCAACCGGTTGAAATCAGCAAATTGGACGGTACCTCATTCCATGAACAACTGGAAAAAGAAATGCCACGCCCTGAACCGATTGTTTCAATAGGCACACCTCCTGTACAGGAGCAAACCATAGAGCCATCGGTTTCGCAGGAAGAAGAGTTTATATTTAGTGGCAGAGGATATTCAGACGAAGAAGTAGAAGAAAAAAACAATAACTGGATATGGATAACCATAACGGCAGTTGTTCTATTAGGAATAATCGGTGTATTTTCATTGTATAAATTTAACCCGGCTGTATATAACAGGCTAATTGGAATCCAACAACCTGCACCAATCATATTAAAAACACCGGTAAAACACGACACCACAAAAACAATAACCCCGGTTATTAAAGCGGATTCGACTGCTAGCAGTACAAAAAAAGTAATAGCTGATACTACGGCAAAACCGATGAACGTTAATACAGCAGCTCCGGTTATTACAGCAGCGCCAATTGATACTTTTTCCAGAGTTAGGTATGAATTATTAGGCGGTGCGTTCCAAACCATTGCAGAAGCCAACAGAACGATTAGAAATTATAAAAGACTTGGTTTTGAAGCCAGGATAGTTAAAAATGCCCCCGGTAGATTATTCAAAGTAACATTAGGTACGTATTTTACAACTGATGATGCAATAAATGCTATGCATGCCATACAAAAGACCGGAAAAATTAGTGAGATAAGCATACAACCCTATAATCCCAAAAAATGAGTTTATTACTACAGGTAACAGATACCGCGCACAAGATAGCAGACACAGTAAAGAATCTTTCACAAACCGGCGGGGCCACAACGGGTGATACCCTTCGTTTCGGCGATTTATTGGTTAAGGGTGGCGTCATCATGATACCGATTGGTCTTTTGGCCATTTTAGGTTTGGTTATATTTTTTGAACGATATTTCACCATCCGCAAAGCTTCAAAAAGTGATGCTAACCTGTTAATGCAGGTACGTTCGAGCATACTTACCGGTAATTTACAATCAGCTGTTGCTATCTGCAAAAACAGTAACTCGCCGCTTGGCCGTATGTTGCAAAAGGGTTTGTTAAGGATAGGCCGGCCGATAAAAGATATTGAAGGCGCTATTGAAAATATAGGCAAACTGGAAGTTGCCAAGCTTGATAAGAATATCGGTATCCTGGGTATTATTGCAGGTATTGCCCCAATGTTCGGCTTTTTGGGTACTATTTATGGTGTAATTAAAATATTTTATGACATCGCGCAATCAGGTAATCTGAGTATTGGTGTTATATCCGGTGGTTTGTATGTGAAGATGGTAACAGCTGCCGCAGGTTTGTTTGTGGGGATGGTTGCCTATATATTCTACCACATTTTAAATATGATGGTTGATAAGGTAATATTAAAATTAGAGACTGACGCCATTGAATTTATTGACCTGTTAGAGGAGCCAAGCAAATGAATTTAAGTAACAGGAAAAAAAGGATTGCTGCCGAAGTACAAACCTCAGCGATGAACGATATTATGTTCTTCCTGCTGTTGTTTTTCCTTATCGCGTCAACAATAACCAATCCTAACGTTATTAAATTAACGCTGCCAAAATCGTCAACAAGCCAGTCGGAATCTAAAAAGACCATTAATGTGTCTATTACCGGCGATCTGAAATACTATGTTGACAAAAAGCAAGTAAGCGTTGATGACCTGCAATCCGCAATATCAGCATTTAAAACACCTGATGCTGATTTAACCATTGTGTTATACGTTGATAAAACAGTAGCCATACAAAACGCGGTGCAGGTAATGGACGTGGCACAAAAAATGAATATAAAACTGGTACTGGCAACAGAACCGAAATAGAGTTTAGTATCAAGTAATTAGTATCAAGTAGCAAGACAAAAGGCTACTGTACTAGCTACTTGATACTAGCTACTTGATACCAACATGGAGTACAGAGAAGAAAATAACTATCCCAAAGCATTTTTAGCAACAGGCATTATCCTGGCGGCACTAATGGCTATGTGTTATTTTATGGTATTCACCCCGCCGCCAAAGCCCGATGAAGGCACAGGCGGCATCCTGGTTAACTATGGTACAACAGATGCCGGTATGGGAGACGATTACATGAGTGTAGATCAACCCTCGGTAGCCGAAAAGGCCAATCATACCCTGCCAACCAAAGCAACCCCTGCGCCACCTACCGAGCAAAAAACACAGGTTGATAACAGCGACAAAAAGATAGTCACCCAAAATAACGAGGATGCCCCCGCGGTAACTACAAATAGTAAAAAGCCTAGCAATACCGTAGCAACGCAGGCAACTAAAACAGTAGCCAAACCTGTGGTTAACCAAAACGCGCTTTACAAAGGTAAAACCAACAACGGTACCGGCTCTGGCGATGGTACTACCAATACTCCCGGTAACCAGGGTAAGCCTACAGGCAGCACGCTAACCAACAACTACAATGGCACAGGATCAGGCAATGGTGGTAACCTTAGCCTTGGACAACGTAGCTTTGTTACCCGCCCGGTAGTTACTGATGAAAAGCGGAGAACCGGAAAGATTGTTATTGATATACATGTAGATAAAAACGGTAACGTTATTTATGCTGAATCTGGCCGCGGTACTACCATGACAGATTATGACCTGATACAAAAGTGCGAGAACGCTGTTAGAAGCGCCAAAATTAACGCAGTTGAAACCGCGCCTGATACCCAGCAAGGCACTGTAGTATTTGTGTTCAAAGTGAACTAGATTAATCCTCCAGTCATTGTTTCGTTCCTCACAGCAATGAGAAAAGTGTTTTTCACCTCTTTCCGCCGCAGGCGAAGAGAGGTCGGCCAGCGAAGCGTAGTCGGGTGAGTCAATCGCCGCCAAACCTCTTGATTCTCCTTCCAAATTGTCATTTCAAACGTAGAGAGAAATCTTCTACGACTTTCATCTCCACCATGTCCTCACAATGACAATCTTTTTGATCGTCTATTTTTTCTCAAAAAACGCTAACTTTAATTATGGAACAATATAATGTGGATGTACACGACTATATCCAAAAAGCCGCGCCATTTGCAAAACCCATACTTAATCACATTCGCGAGGTGGTGCACTCGTCTTCGCCATTAATTACAGAAACTATAAAATGGGGCATGCCCTTTTTTGAATATAAAGGATCAATTTGCCAGATGGCCGCTTTTAAACAGCATTGCGCATTTGGTTTTTGGAAAGCATCATTACTGGACGACCCACAAGGCTTGTTAAAAATAGGGGAGGCCGCTGCAGGTAGCTTCGGACGGATAAATACAATTGACGATCTTCCCTCTGATGAAACCATCATCCATTTTGTATTGCAGGCAATACAAAACAACGAATCAGGAAAGAAAGCTCCGGTTGTTAAAAAAGCAACTGTCGAAAAGAAAGAACTTGTTGTTCCTGATTATTTTGAAGCATTACTGAATGAGCATCCTAAAGCCAAAGAAACGTTTGAAAAATTCAGCTATTCGCATAAAAAAGAATATCTGGAATGGATAATTGAAGCCAAAACTGATGCTACCCGACAAAAACGATTAGATACTACCATTGATTGGTTAATCGAAGGTAAATCACGAATGTGGAAGTATAAATAGCTCGGAAACTAAGAATGATAAACCTATCGTCATTGCGAGGTACGAAGCAATCTCTATACTTTACAGAGTCGCTTTGCAGGTTCATACCTTTCTAATCGCCTTGCCTACGTAGAGATTGCTTCGTTCCTCGCAATGACGCTCTATTTCTATATCGCCACAAAAAAATAATTCTAAAATCAAACATACCGCATACCAAATACTCTTATTTTTGCACGCGATATGCTAAAACTTATCCTCCGTTTTCTTAAGCTTTTCGTTATTTTTTACTTCGGTATCACTATTTTTTGGGTGCTATTATACCGCTTTGTTAACCCTCCGGTTACTTTATTGATGATTGAGCGTGGTTTTGAGCGCAAATCAGACGGTAAAGATTGGAAAATAGACAAAAAATGGGTGAATTTCGATGATATTTCCGACCCAATGAAACGTGCCGCCGTTGCTGCCGAAGACCAGCGTTTCCTGGATCACTTTGGGTTCGATTTTAAGGCGATGGAGAAAGCTATCGATAAAAATAGCCACAGCCACAAATTGATTGGTGGGAGTACCATATCGCAACAAACAGCAAAAAATGTTTTCCTGTGGCCGGGCAGATCGTATATCCGTAAAGGCTTCGAGGCCTATTTTACTATTTTGGAGGAACTGTTCTGGAGCAAAAAACGCATTATGGAGGTTTACCTGAACGAGATAGAAATGGGTGATGGCGTATACGGTGTAGAGGCGGCCGCGCAAACCTACTACCATAAAGATGCTAAGGATTTAGATAAGCACGAGGCCGCGGCAATTGCCTCCATATTCCCCGACCCGTTAAAATGGTCGCCGACAAACCCGAGCAGTTATGTACATCACAGGCAATATTTAATCTTGAAAAATATGCGCAGGCTAGGCCCGCTGGATTTTTAACTATAGAATTCTACAGCTTCCAATATCACTTCACAGGCTTTCCTGATCTCGTCATGCGTAATGATCAAAGGTGGCGCAATGCGCATGGCATTGCTGCAATGTAAAAACCAGTCTACAATTACACCGTTCTCGATACAACGGTCAATTATTTTTTTGTTTAGATCGAAGTTTTCCAATTCAGCGGCCAGCATCAACCCTTTGCCGCGAATTTGTTTGATAGATGGATGAACTAATAACGACCTGATAAGCGCTTCTTTTTCCGCCACCTGATCGCAAAGTTTTTCATCTAACAAAACCTCCAGCGCAGCTAAGCCTGCCGCGCAGCATACCGGGTGCCCGCCAAAGGTAGTTATATGCCCCAGGATCGGATTTTCCTTTAATGCCGACATAATTGTATGCGATGCCGCGAAAGCGCCCACAGGCATGCCGCCGCCAAGCGCCTTGGCAAGTAATAATATATCAGGCACTATGCCAAAATGCTCAAAGCCAAATAACTTGCCTGTACGGCCAAAAGCGGCTTGTATCTCATCTAATATTAATAAAGTACCTGTTTCGGTACATTTAGCACGAAGGGCTTGGATATAGGCAATATCAGGCACACGTATACCTGCTTCGCCCTGTACCGTTTCTATAATAACGCAGGCAGTTTCTTCGGTGATCTGACTCAGATCGTCAGTATTGTTAAACCGGATGAAGTTAACGCCCGGTAATAAGGGGCGATAAGCTTGTTTATATTCCTCGTTACCCATAACGCTTAAAGCGCCATGCGTACTGCCATGATAGGAGTTATGACAAGCGATGATTTGCTGCCTGCCTGTATAGCGTTTAGCCAATTTTAAAGCCCCTTCAACAGCCTCAGTGCCCGAGTTGGTAAAGTATACAGATTGCAGATTTTTTGGGAAGATGGATATTAGCTTTTCAGCAAATTTAACCTGCGGGGTTTGCACATACTCGCCATAAACCATCAGGTGCATGTATTTATCAACCTGTTGTTTTATCGCCGCTATAACTTTAGGATTGCTGTGCCCCAGGTTGCTTACGCCAATACCCGAAATAAGGTCGATATAGGCCTTTCCCTCGCTATTGTACAAGTAGATACCTTCCGCTCGTTCAAATTCAAGCAGGAGCGGAAAATCAGTAGTTTGGGCATTGTTGGCTAAAAAAAGTTGGCGTAATGTTGGCATGGCACAAAAGTAAGCCAAAATCCTAAGAAGCTGTCTAAAAACGATTCCATGTTGTTTATATAAACACAAAAATACCATGTCATTGCGAGGAGGAACGACGAAGCAAACTCGTATCATGCAGTTGAACGCGACGAGTTTGCTTCGCTACACAGGCTCTTCATGGGCCCGCTCGCAATGACATGGCGGAGATGCGATCGCTTCGTCCTTAGAACAATGACAATGGTTTTATCATTTTAAACAGCTGCTAATAGCGTATTAACGTTAAAATAAGAGGGCCTATTGAGGAGGGCCGGGACGATTATTACGCTCTGATAATTGCCTTACCAGCTCGTCATTAAACTCGCGCTCGCTTTTGTATAGCTCGCTAACTTTATCAGGTGTGAGCACTTTAAGAAAAGCGTTATTGAATTTTATTTTGATCTGAACGATCTCGTTCTCGTACATCAATTCTTTATTCACCTGCTCCTGGCCATCAGCAGCATTTAAATTATTTTGCCTTTTTAATTTTCTGACATTAAAAAGTTCCTGCTGATATTCCTGATATAAGGGAAAAAATTTAGAAGCTTGATCAGATGGTAAATTTAGCCTTGTACGTAAATAATTTACTTTAACATTCTCTACCCGTCGTTCCGGGTTTTGGTTATTGGGTGGCCTATTATAATAGGAGGGTCTTGGAGGCCCCATCCTATACGGCCCCCTCTGTCCAAACGCATTACCAACGCATAGTACGAAGAAAAGAAAAAATATATGCTTTGCTAATTTAGTCATTATTAGTTGTTGGTATCATCATCAGCGTTACCCTGTAATGCGTTGGTTAAACTGTTAGTGTTAACCGGTGTATTTTCATCAATAACGGTATGTTGTGTATCATTCGCGTCAACATCATCCTGCAAATAACTTTGAATATCGCTTGTTGAAACGGTAGACAATTGCTTATGTAAAAACGAATTGTTATGATCATTCGTAGGCGTTGAAAACCGGGTTAGTAACAAGCCGGTGCCTACAAACACTGCAAAACAAGCTGCAGCCGCGTATTTGAATGTATTGGTAGCATACATTCTTCTAACTATTCCTTTGCGCTTAACTATCTCCTGGTTAACCGTTTTGTTTAATATAGCATTGTTAAGCTTATCAAAATAATCGGCAGGTACGCTAAAGGTTTCCTCGCCAACGGTTTCTTCAATCAGGACGCGTGCGTTTATTTGTTGCTCAAAGGTGTTAAAATAATCTTCGGGCACTGCATGGCCGTGGGCATCATTATTTACGTAAGCCTCAATATTTATCCTGCTTTGTATGTTACTGCTTAATTCGTCGAAGTAATCTTGAGGCACTGTAAATTCATTCTCCGACCTAAGCTCCTCCAAATTAATACGGCTTTGTATATTGCTGCTTAATTCATCAAAATAATTTTGAGGTACGGTAAAGTCCTCTTTGGATTTTAATTCCTCTAAATTGATGCGGCTTTGTATATTATTGCTTAACTCGTCAAAGTAATTTTCAGGCACAGTTAACCCCTTACCGGATTTTAGCTCATCCAGCTTAATTGCCGAGATGATCTGTTGTTCCGATTCATCAAAATAGCCTGGTGGCACAGTAAACGGGTTCAGGGGATTAACCAGTTTAAGTGACATGAATTCATCCAGCCATTCTCTATTTCCACTTTCGCTTTTCATATCGAGTGTTTGATGAAATTTAGATGAAAAGGTTTAATCACTTTTTTAAATTAATCTTTTGATAATAAAAACGCCTCTATTTTTTTCACCGCGAGGTGAAAGGATGCCTTTAACGCACCTACACTTGTTCCCACAACATCAGATATTTCCTCATACTTCATATCCTCATAATACTTCATATTAAATACCAGGCGTTGTTTATCGGGTAGGGTAAGTAGTGCTTCCTGTAATCTGCGTTGTGCCTTATCGCCATCAAAATAACTTGATGCCGCTAAAGTATCGCCAAGCGTAGAGTCCACATCATCCAGAGAAACATTATTTTTCGCTTTTTTCTTGTTCAGGAAAGTAATGCATTCATTAGTGGCGATGCGGTACATCCAGGTATACAATTGCGCATCAGCACGAAAAGTTGGCAGGTTTTTCCAAACCTTCACAAATACATCCTGTGCAATATCATCGGCATCATCATGATCTATCACCATACGGCGGATGTGCCAGTAAATCTTTTGCTGGTATTTCTTCAGCAGCAGGTTAAAAGCCTCGTTCCGGGTTTTCTCATCCTGAAACTTGCTTAAAATCTCCGCATCCTCAACAACCTGTACCGACATATATTTAATTTATGTATTAAAAAAAGTATCAAGCCATTTTATTTATAGAGGTCAGCCTGATACTCAAACTATTCGCACGAAAATAAGTATTATTTTATATTACACGAATATAGTGCATATTACTTTTGTGATTATATATAGTGGTGCGGTGAAAACACCGACCACAAGCTGAATGACAAGGGGAAAGAATAGCCCTGTCAGGCTTACGAAGTTTTAAAAACTAAGTCTTTAACCATTTTAATTTTCTCCCTCGATAATGACCTTACCGTTAGGTTTTATAAGTTTAATAATCATTGAGTTTTTTTCCTTGATCATAGAATCTCCTTTTTGAATCCTGTTGTGATCGAAATCCCAATTGGGATCACCTAAGTAATAGCTTGTATCAATGTAGACCGTAGCTTCACCTTTCACGTCATAAGAAACACTATCGACTTTGCCATTAAATTCATAGGATAAGCTCTCTTTCTTCTCTTTCTTAGTAAAATAAATCCCCATAATAGCCATAAAAGCCACCGCAATTATAAAAAAGCGGATAACAACTTTATAATACGTTTTACCCATATAGGGTCGTGTATAAAGCTTCATATATCTATACCAAATCCAGCACCTGCTGCGATGCATTCTTAGTATCTACCTTCTCAATAACCTGCTTTATAATACCATCAGCATCAATAATAAAGGTAGTACGGACGGTACCCATATATTTTTTGCCGTAATTGTTTTTCTCTGCCCAAACGCCATAAGCTTCGTTAATGCTTTTGTCCTCATCTGCAATAAGCGGGAAAGGCAGACTGTATTTGGTTTCAAACTTTTTGTGCGATTTGGAGTCATCGGTACTAACGCCGATCACCTCATATCCTTTACCAATTAACGACTGATAATTATCCCTGAAATCGCAAGCCTCGGCAGTACAACCCGGGGTGTCATCTTTTGGGTAGAAATATAATATCACGGTTTTGCCTTTAAAGTTTGCCAATGAAACTTCTTCGCCGTTTTGATCTTTCGAGGTGAAATCCGGGGCTTTGTCGCCTGCTTTAAGTGTTGCCATGGTTATTTGTAAAAATCTGCTTTAAATGTAGCTGTATTATCTTTCTGATCAGTAACATCTAACTTAAAAGTATGTTTGCCGTGTGCTATGGTATCATCAAAAGTATAACTTAATACCTTGGTTTTAAAATCCCAATGCATTAACACCCATTGCCCGTCGATATAGCCATAATAGTTTTTAACGCCCGATAGATTATCACCTATCTTAACAAAAATAGCGTGTTTAGCGGCCATATTAGCGCCATCGGTAATATTTATTGGATGGATGTATGGCGCTTCGGTATCTAACTTCACAT
Source organism: Mucilaginibacter sp. L196 (assembly GCF_009765905.1). Classification (GTDB taxonomy): domain Bacteria; phylum Bacteroidota; class Bacteroidia; order Sphingobacteriales; family Sphingobacteriaceae; genus Mucilaginibacter. Next base: position 68,062 of record NZ_LMUO01000009.1, read on the forward strand.
AATAACTGCCAAAGCCTTTTGCTTTAGCTTTTACATAACCATCTTCATAATTACCTACGATACAGTCGCCATCCACATTTACAATAACGGCTTTATCGGCACGCCAGCCGGGTGCCGTGCTGTCGGGCTTTATCCAAAGGTCGTAAGTGTCATTTATCGGGTCGAAGCGGTCGCCTAACTGGTAGGTATCCGAATATGCGCCCGGCCTTTTAGGAAGATCGGTAAAGGTGAAATTCATGCTATCATACAAATTGCCCACCGGTATATTAATTTTAACCTTATCGTTGCTAAACTGATTGTCTTTGTCGTAAGGGAAAAATGTCCCCAGCATTTTAAATAACTCAACAGTATGTATGGTTTTGCTGTGCGATCTTACTTTTAGGTTGAGGGTTGATGTATTACCCGCTATATCCCTGACTACATATTGCACATCATGCAGTGAATCGTCGCTAAAAGTAACCACACCGCGGTTGATGGATTGCGGATAAAGTGTGATCTTGCTTCCCGGCAGCACAAAGCATTTTTGAATAAAACGGCCTGATTCTAAAAATTCAGGGTAATCAATCAACGCGTTTATGGCATGTGTTTGATCAAAAGCGAAACGTTCGACAGAGAAGGTAAATACCGTTTTGCCATCTACCTTAAGTTCGATGGAATAAACACCATTATGGTTAGCCGAAGTATTGTTCATGTCATAAGCCGTAATACCAAAACCAGTATTGCCGCTTACATCAATAACAGCCGGATTAGCCAAACGGTAATGCCCCGAAGCACCCACCACACCCAAAAGCTGGCGCTGAGTTTTTTCGTTAAATGGTCCATCGTTAAAACGATAAACACAGGCAGTGCCTAATACAGGCGGAATATCATCACGCACAGTTAAACCAAATAATTGCGGGTTAATAGTTTGCTCGGTTTGGGTATCACGTATTTCAAAATGCACATGTGGCCCGGCTACGGCACCAGTATGGCCAGATAAGGCGATCACCTGTCCTTTAGTCACAGGTACCTGCATGGGCAGCAGGTTAAAATCTACCAAATCGTTTTTTTGTTGAATTTGATAATCGTGCACCAGTTTAGCCAGTTCAGGGCTGAAACTTTGCAGGTGGCCGTACACGGTGGTAAAACCGTTGGGATGCGTAATATATACCGCATTACCAAAGCCACCAAACTGCACTTTTAAGCGCGATACAAATCCGTCGGCTGCCGCGTGTACAGGGTAGCCATCGCGCTGGTTGGTCCTGAAATCGAGCCCTGCATGGAAGTGGTTTGGCCTTAGCTCGCCGAATGAGCCAGCCGTACTCGGCGGCAAATCAAGCGGGTAACGAAAATAATCTTTTGGGTATTGGCGGGTTTGCACAATGTCCTGTGCAAAAGCAGTGAATCCAAAACTAATAACTAGTAGGGTACACGCCAGTAACTTTTTAAACATGCTTACTTAACATAAAAGTTAAGTAATTTATTGCCTGAAAGATAACCTTCCAGATGGTCGCCAACGCTAATCTTGCTTACACCTTCGGGCGTGCCGGTAAAAATCAGGTCGCCTTTTTTTAAGGTAATATATTGCGATACAAAGGCTATGATGCGCTCAAAAGAAAAGATCAGATCCTTAGTATTGCCAATTTGCCGGGTTTCGCCGTTTATATCCAGTTTGAAATCAATATTGTACAAATCTTCAAAATCTGCTTTGGGTATAAATGTGCTGACAGGAGCAGAGCCATCGAATGACTTGGCCAGTTCCCAGGGCAGCCCTTTTTCTTTATGCTTATTTTGGATGTCGCGTGCGGTAAAATCAATACCGAGGCCGATCTCATCAAAATAATTTCCGGCAAATTTCTCGCTGATATGTTTGCCTTCTTTACAAACTTTCAATACCAGTTCTATCTCGTGATGTACATCCTGCGAAAATTCAGGGTGGTAAAAAGGCTTGTTATCTTTTATAAGCGCGGTATCCGGTTTCATAAAAATAACTGGGATGGTAGGTACAGGGTTATTCAGTTCTTTTGCATGCTCCGCGTAATTGCGGCCAATAGCGATGATTTTCATGCCGTAAAGGTAATAAGCCACCTCTAAATCTCCCCCTGTAGGGGAGACTTTTTTAAAAATAGTTATGTTGGCAATTGACTAATCATTGACTATTAATATTGATTGATTTTTTGAGGTCCTCCCTACCGGGGAGGATTAGGTGGGGCTTATAAAATAGATATACGCTTAATAACCGACTCGGTACCGGCTACTATCTTAACAAAATAAAAGCCGCGGCTCAATTTGTTGCTGATGGAGTACGAAAACTTTTGTTCGCCAAGATCAACCCTTTGCTGAAACACATTAAGCAGATCGTTACCCAAAACATCCATTATTTTAATGCTTACGTTGGTGTTTCTGGATACTACGTATTTTAAATTGATCTGGTCGGTAGCAGGGTTTGGGTATACTTCTACGTCGCTTAATAGCTTATCATCCTGATGATTAACTGTGAATTTAACATAGGAAGTAACGCCGGGCTTAACAGGAGGCAATGAGAATGGCAACCCATTTTTAAGGTATGATTGCTTAGCTTTGACTTTTTTACTGTGCAGATAAATGGTATCTTTAATAACTGGCCTACCATAAGCCAGGGCGAAATTCATGAACACCGCCATTGCGATGCATATTTTCCATGAATAGTATTTAGTATAAATTCGCCTCATCCTTTATTATTATTGCTGCAAAAGTATAAATAAAGCGCGCATGATTTTATAAACAAATGCGCAAAATTTCTTTTTTAACAAAATTTAACACACATGTGTTTCGTAAATGTTATTAAGTTATACGCAAATGCAATCAAAAAGGGTGTTAGTGAAAAAAAATAATATTTTTGCATTTTTAAAAACATATCAGTGTCAAATCATAAAGATCTACAAAAATTAACTTTCGGGGGCTTATTAATTAGTTTAGGAATAATTTATGGCGATATAGGGACTTCACCTTTATATGTTTTTAAGGCTATTGTTGGTCACCAAACTATTACGGATACGCTGGCACTGGGTGGTGTTTCCCTTATCATTTGGACGTTAACCCTCCAAACCACCTTAAAATATGTTGTAATAACCTTACAGGCGGATAATAAAGGCGAAGGTGGCATATTCTCTTTGTTTTCCCTGGTTAGGCGGAGGGCGCGATGGCTGGTAATACCGGCAGTAGTTGGCGGCTGCGCGCTTTTGGCCGATGGGATCATTACACCGCCAATCTCCATCTCATCAGCAATTGAAGGGTTAAAGCCCATTTACCCGCATATACCTACCATGTCAATTGTTATTGTAATAATTACCGCGTTGTTTTTTATACAGCAGTTTGGTACATCGCTGGTAGGTAAGGCTTTCGGGCCAATTATGTTTATCTGGTTTAGTATGATGGGCGTTTTAGGCCTGGCATTTATTATACAGGATCCTACAGTGTTTAAAGCGTTGAATCCATATTATGGCATCAAGCTATTAGTTACTGACCCTCATGCATTCATCATTTTAGGGGCGGTTTTCCTGTGTACAACAGGTGCCGAGGCTTTATATTCTGATTTAGGCCATTGCGGGCGATCAAATATCCGAATCAGTTGGATTTACGTAAAAACCTGCCTTATATTAAATTATTTAGGCCAAACCGTATGGCTGATGCAGCACAACGGTAAAGTAATTGATATGGATAAGTTTAATCCATTTTACGCCATTATGCCGCAATGGTTCCTGATATTCGGTATTGGTATTGCCACCGTTGCTACTATTATTGCCAGCCAGGCGTTAATATCCGGCTCATTTACGCTGATAGCCGAAGCTGTAAGGCTTAATTTATGGCCAAAGGTGAAGATAAATTATCCATCGGAACAAAAAGGCCAGTTATATGTGCCGAGCGTTAACTGGTTGCTTTGTGCCGGTTGTATTGGTGTGGTATTGCTATTCAAAACATCTGATGCCATGACCGCCGCTTACGGTTTAAGTATTACCGTAGCCATGTTGATGACTACCATATTAGTATCTAAGTTTCTTAAAAAGAAAAAGTATCCGGATTATATTATCACTATTTTCCTTGTTGTTTACCTGATTATCGAAACTACATTCTTATCAGGTAACCTGGTTAAATTTATCCATGGCGGCTGGTTTACGCTGAGTGTTGGTACAGTGCTTTTCTCGGTAATGTGGACATGGCATACCGCGCGCAAGATCCGTAACCGTTACGTTAAGTTTATTGAGATAGAAGATTATTTCAGTATTATAAAAGAATTAAGCGATGATGAAAGCGTACCTAAATACGCATCGCAGCTGGTTTATTTAACCAGCGCTAACTTTGATTCGGAAATTGAATCGAAGATCATCTACTCCATCCTCCAAAAACAACCCAAACGTGCCGATGTTTATTGGCTGGTACACGTTGATGTGGTTGATGAACCTTATAAACGCGAGTATGAGGTTGATTTTTTAGTGCCGAATAAGCTGATCCGGATCGACTTTAAACTTGGGTTTAGGGTTGAGCAGCAAATAAACCTGCTATTTAGGAAAGTGGTTGAAGAATTGGTGAAAAATGGCGAGGTTGATATTACCAGCAAATACACATCCCTTAACAAACATAAAATAGTTGGCGATTTTCGTTTTGTGGTGATCGAAAAAGTGATCTCCAGATCGCATAACCTGTCGCTTTACGAACGTTTCATTATGGCCTATTATGTATACCTCAAAAAGGTCAGTTTATCTGAAGAACGTGGCTTCGGTTTGGATTTAAGCTTTGTTACTGTTGAAAAAGTACCGCTGATGCTTGCCGCTCCGGAAACCGTTGAACTTGATAGAATTAAGTAATTTAATATCGTCGGTGTTAAATTAATGTTAACAAATTCAGATTTGCTACAGATTGTAGTTGGATATTAGTAATTATAATCTATACGCTACCTTGAAAAAGATACTACTCGCCTTATTTTGTTTTGTTTCGTTTGAGGCAAGTGCCCAGGTTTCAACACCCGACACCGCCAAAAAAAATATTGCTGATACCGTTAAGAAAGATCTTTTCACAGCTCCCGATACGGTTAAGAAATTGCATAGTAATCCGCTGTCACTTATTCCGCCGGGCATAGCTATTGTATATGGCGTATCATCATTCTTTATTCACCCTATACGCCGTGTAGATTATTATGTTGAGGGAGAGATCCAGAAAACAAATCCAACCTTCAGCTCAAAAGCAGAAAGCTATTTTTTAGTAACGCCAATTGTAATGGTTTACGGTCTTGATCTGATCGGGGTTGAAGGTAAGAATACGTTTATAGACCGTACAGCATTGCTTGGCTTATCCGGCGGTATATTAGGTTTAACCGGTTATATTACCAAATATACAACCCACCGCCTTCGTCCAAATAAAAGTGATTACCTGTCTTTCCCATCCGGGCATACCTCCATAGCTTTTATGGGTGCTGAATTTTTAGCGCAGGAATACTCTGATAAATCACCGGTATATACTGTAATCGGTTATAGCGTAGCTGTTACCACTGGTATCTTCCGGCTCTATAACCGCGATCATTGGTTTAGCGATGTGGTTGCCGGTGCCGGGTTTGGTGTGTTATCAACCAAAGCTGCTTACCTGGTATACCCATACCTGCGTAATGCGCTAACACATAAAGGCAAAAATGGCAAAAGCACTATGGTTATGCCTACCTATCAAAACGGTACGCCAGGTCTTTCGTTCGCCGCGCAGTTTTAAAAATAAATAGTTTTCAAATAACGGTGTCATTTCGATAAGCAGTGCTTCTTTCCTAATGAATAAAAAATGATTTGTCATGCTGGGGTACGAAGCATCTGTACACGCGTAAACCCACTTACAGATTCTTCGCTATGCTCAGAATGACATCCTTTTTAAATCTTACGAGCACACATGCTTAAAAGGCAGCTTCTTCTCGTTCCTCGTCGAAATGACATTAGGATTTATCAGAAATACAATTACTTATATTTTATTTTGTAGATAAGGATCGCACTAGCAAAGATAAGTGTTATGGCATTAGCTACAGCCACCGGTAAGCTGGGCTCCATTATACCATAGATCAACCATAACAAAGTCCCGGCGGTAAAGAAGCAATACATGGGTAATGATATACCCGAAGTATCTTTAGTACGAATAGTTTTAACAGCCTGCGGTAAAAACGAAACCGTGGTGCCGAAGGCTGCTAAATAACCTATTATCGCTACTGTATTCATGTGGTGGGCTTACCCTTTTTTGTTACCAGGAAGTAAGATGATACGATTAGATACACTGCCAAAAAGCCTAAGCATCCTGCTACAATTCCATCTAATATTAAAACTAACGCGCTATGATCGGGCATTAAAACACTAACGGCTATAACAGATAATATACCCCCAACCAAACCAAACCATAATGACGATTTATGTGCAGGCGAAGCTGTTTTGCCTAATGAGCTGTGTGTGTAGCCATAGCTAACGTATATCACAAGGCCAATAACCAGCCATCCAAGGAAACGTATCCAGTTATCGTAACCAAGCTGTGTCATTAAATAAAAACAGCTTAAAAGTCCTAAAACAGGTATTAACGATAAGTTTTTAATAAATGCCATTACCGTAAGTGCAGCCGACAGGATAATAAACAGAAAGAACGGGAAATTCTCATGCGCGTTCTCTCCTGAAAATAAAGCGATCATCGGTTTCCAGAAAAATATAGCGCCAATAATAAATAGTACCGGGGCTATAAATTTGGCATTGATGTATGGCAGGTGGAATTTGCCTGCTACCGCGGCTTCGCGCGGGATAAGCAGTACACCGCCGCAAACCAATACGAATGCAAACAAGGTGCCTATACTGGTAAGGTCGGTTACCTCGGTAAGGTTCATAAACAACGCCGGTATCGCAACCACAAAACCGGTAACAATAGTAGCAAATGATGGTGTGTGGAATTTAGGGTGGATGCGTGAAAATACCTTTGGCAACAAACCATCACGGCTCATGCTCATCCATATACGGGGTTGCCCAAGTTGGAATATCAATAATACACTCGCGGTTGCTATAACCGCGCTAAATGAAATAACACCGCCAATACCGGGTAAATGAACTTTGTTAAATACAAATGCCAATGGGTCGCCAACGGCAAGGTCTTTGTAATTAACCATGCCGGTTAATACAAGTGCAATAAGTATATATAATACCGTACAGATAATTAATGAGTAGATCATCCCGCGAGGTAAATCCCGCTGCGGGTTTTCGCATTCCTCTGCCGTGGTAGATATGGCATCGAACCCAATATAAGCGAAGAACACACCCGAAACCCCTTTCATAACACCACTAAAACCATTCGGCATAAAAGGGTGCCAGTTGGCAGGCGTTATATAGAAAAATCCAATAGCGATAACAGCTAATACAATGGCTATTTTTAATATTACCATACCGTTGGTTGCTCTTTTAGTTTCACGTATACCAATATAAACCAGGTAGGTAATAATGATAACAATAAGCAGCGCAGGGGTATTTGCTATTAACCTAAAGCCGCCAATCCCCGGCGCGGAATCCCAGGCTAATGCACCTTCTTTAATAGCGTCGGTAATCCCTGCTAAATTATGGCTTGCCGTTAATTTTTGTATTTGCTCGTGCGCTGTAAATGCGGAAAAGTAATCCATTATCAGGTACCTTGGCATATGGATATGACAAAGCTCCAGTAAATTCACAAAATAGGTACTCCATGATATAGCTACCGCTATGTTACCAATGGCATATTCCATTAACAGATCCCAACCGATGATCCAGGCGATCAATTCGCCAAAAGAAGCATAAGCGTAAGTATAAGCGCTGCCCGCAACCGGTATTCTCGATGCGAATTCGGCATAGCAAAGTGCTGAAAACCCGCAGGTAACGGCTGTAATCACAAATAATATGGTAACACCTGGCCCACCCTGAAAGGAGGCTTCGCCAATGGTTGAGAAAATACCCGCGCCTACTACGGCCGCTATACCCATCAGGGTAAGGTCTTTTACGTTAAGTGCTCTGGTAAGGTGATTGCCTGAATGTTCGCTGTCGCTAAGGCCGCTGGCCACATCGGCCATGATTTTATTGATAGATTTTTTACGGAATATACTATTCGACATAAATTAAATATGGGGTCGGTCAATGGATTCAAACATAATCATTTTTTTGCAGGCAATAAGTATATGCTTAATTTGCACCCATGAATATAAGCATAAAAGATGTATTGTTTAAAATAAGGGTGTTTTTTGTTCCTTATTTGCTAGTGTTAATGCTGTGTTTGTTAATAAAGATCCTGTTTTCGCGCGAGCAAATATACTTTGCGGTGAATAGCCGTAATTTTCCTTTAGGCGATTTTATCGCGCCATATTTAACAGACCTGGGTAACTTTTGGACGGTAGTAGTTTTATCGCTGATATTAGTAATGTTTAGCTACGCGAGGGCTTTTATGTTGATATTAATAAATGCGGTAACAGCAATTGTTGCTCAAATAGTAAAGCATATTTTTGATTCTCCACGGCCGACATTATATTTCCAGAACCAATTGGCACATATTCATTTTGTAAAAGGGGTTGAAATGTTGAGGTTGCATAGTTTCCCATCAGGCCATACGGTAAGCGCATTTACAACCGCGGTATTGTTCTCTTACTGGGCAAAAAATAAATTTTGGGGGTTACCGCTATTGATCTTGGCGATGTGCGTAGGTTACTCACGCATGTACTTAAGCGAACATTTTTTTGAAGATGTTACAGCAGGATCAGTAATTGGTACAATAACAACCGTGTGTTTAATAACGTGGCTGGCTAATGTGCAGTTTTTAAGATCAGCTAAATGGAATAGGGGATTGATAAATAAAGGTTAATCTATATAAGTAGACTTACGAAGTTTTCAAAACTAAGTCTTAAAATTTTTTGTCATTCTGAGGAACGAAGAATCTTCTTCGATATGCATAGCGAACTATGTATGCTGCAGAAGATTCTTCGTTCCTCAGAATGACAAAAAGGGGAGTAGATCGTTAATCAGTTATATCCTCATCATCATACTTCTTTTTGCGGCTAATGGCCATATATATGGTAACCACCATAATTATGGTGCCGCCAATATAGATTAGAACTTGTGATATTCCGAATGATCCCATTATAATTATACTACCTAATAAAGTGAAATTATGTTTTAATCTATTTAGCCAAAGATTAATACACCTCCCCCGATGGGGAGGTGTATTAATCTATAATTTATCCATTTCGCCTTTTACAAACTCAGCCAGTTCTTTAACATAGCTTGCGCTGAAATCAAATTTGATACCCGCGGTTTCGTAAATTTCTTTAATGGTTTTGGTATAACCTAATTTTAAGGCATCCATATATTGTTGTAAACCTTTTTCAGGGTTTTCCTTGTAGTTTTTCCAAACCGCGATAGCGCCTAATTGAGCCATGCCGTACTCGATGTAATAAAACGGCACCTCGAAAATATGCAGTTGTTTTTGCCAAAGATTAGCTTCAGCTTCTTCTAAACCGCTCCAATCTGCAAAGCCTGCGCCGAATGGCTCATAAATCTGTATCCAAGCTTCGGTACGTTCAGCATCAGTATGGCCCGGGTTGGTATATATCCAATGTTGAAACTGATCAACCACGGCTACCCATGGCAATGTTTTTAATACATCAAAAAGTTGATCGCGTTTGGCGCGTTTTAAATCTTCTTCGTTATCGAAATAAACATTCCAGTTATCCATCGAGATCAGCTCCATGCTCATGGACGCTAATTCCGCTACTTCGGATGGGCAATGTTTAAAATCGTTCAGTTCAAGATCAGCAGTTAAAAAGGTATGAACCGCGTGGCCACCTTCGTGAACCATCGTAGTCAGATCACGGAAAGTATTAGCTGAGTTCATGAAAATGAAAGGAGCGCCAGTTTCAGACAATGGGTAATTATAACCACCCGGAGCTTTGCCTTTGCGACTCTCCACATCAAACAAGCCGTTATCTTTCATGATTTCCAGGCGCTCGCCTAAATAGCTGTTGATATTCCGGAAACATTGGATTGATTTCTCGATCAGCTCTGCTCCACCATCAAAAGGTTTTAAAGCAGGTTTGCCCGATACGTCAACATCCATATCCCACGGCCTTAACGAATCTAAACTTAAAGCGGCTTTACGTTTGTTGGCTTGCTCTCTTAATATCGGTACAATTTCTTTTTCAATCGCTTCGTGAAAAGCATAGCAATCCTGCGGGGTATAATCAAACCTGCCCAAAGCCTGGAACATGTAATCCCTGAAATTTTCAAAACCTGCATTCAAGGCCACTTTATGTCTTAACTCGCGCAGGTGATCAAATAACTCATTCAACTTATCTTTATCCTGCAAGCGACGAAAAGTTATCTTTTCCCAAACTTCCTGTCTTTTAGCACGATCGGTGCCTTTTAAAAATACGGCAGCCTGCTCTAAAGTATATTCCTTATCGTCAATATGTACCGATAGCGCACCGCTGATGCCCTGGTATTTCTGTTGTTCAACCTGAATCTCCGTTTGAATAGGGATATTTTCTTCCCTGAATAGTTCTAACGATTTTTTTACGCCACGCAGGTAGATGAAGAATTTTTCTTTGTCAAGCGCATCAAGATATTGACTGCTAACCAACTTTTTATTCAGATCATTACTATAAGGCGCAATCTTTGGCTCGATCTCGGTAGCGAAATATTGGAATTTTCCCAGCAGTTCTTCGTTAGTGGTATCGCAAGTCATGCGGATGTAGCGCCAGGCAAAATCTTCTTCAATAGCAGCTTCTAACTCGCTGCGGTCTTTTAACCAATTTTCTAATTCTTCAGCAGAATCAATAAGGCGATCGCAAAGTTCTTTAAAAAGTGGTTCTAGTGCTTCCCAGTTCATTTCAAGGTCGGCAGGTATATATGTTCTTGTTTTTTTGTGGATCATGGTTTTATAATGTGCAGATATGCTTATGTGCAAATATGCGGATTAGTGCGGAGGTAGAAAAGCCGCTCACCACGAAAAAATAAGATTTTACATTGCTATTGAATGTGTTGAACTATGCTTTATACAAAGTTTGCGACATGTGCTTGATGCCATCCTCATAGCTGGTCGGTTTAAAATTAAACGCCTTTTCAAACTTAGCCGAATTGAAATCATAATCATGATCATACTGATAATACATCTCTACAACACCAGCAACAAGCTTATTAAACAACCCGAATATCCACAGCATAAACTTATTAATCCGCATAAATTTTGGTTTTACATGGTAGATGTTTGCAGCCAGCTCAATAAATTCTTTCCCGGTAAGTGTCTTAGCGGTAGGGGCGTGCCATATCTGGTTATCGCTTTGCGGATTCTGACCTAACAGGTACATCGCTTTGCCAGCATCAGGAATGTAAGTAAAGTTGTGTTTAACTTTAGGGTCGCCTACCCATTGGGCGCTTTGCTTTTGGGCATATTTATCCAGTACCATCATATCAAAAGAACTATTTTTAGAGTCGGTGCCGTAAAAATCCGCAGCGCGCAAAATGCTGGCTTGTATTTTCCCTGCTTTAACTTCAGCCATTAATTGGTCGGCGATTTTCACACGCACTTTACCTTTTTCACTGACAGGATTGTACGGTGTTTCCTCGGTCATTGGGCCATCAACCAGGCCGTACATATAAACGTTATCAAAAAATATCAGCCTTGCATTTGCTGCTTTTGTTGCATTGATAACATTTTGCATAATAATAGGCCATTGCTGCTGCCATATTTTGGCGTCGTAAACCAATCCCGCGCATAAATAAATTACAGTTGATCCTTTGGTTGCTTCCAATACCTCGTTGTAATTTAACAGGTCAGCTTTTTGCCAGCTGATGTTTTTGCCTGTTGGATTAATTGGCTTGCGACTAACCAGTCTGATAGTTTCGTTATGGTTTAATAACTCTTGTGTAAGTGCGTTTGCTACCGGTCCGCCGGCTCCTAATATAGTGTGCATGATTTCTTCGTTTTTGTTATAACAAAGTTATCGTGTGATTGATAGTCAAAACGTTAACAAAAGATAAGAAATTGAGTGTGATGCTATTTTACCACCGGTTCCATAATGCGCTTACGGATACGCGATAAAGAAACCGGGGTAATACCCAAGAAATGCGCGATATAGTGTTGCGGCATCCGCTGTAAAATATCCCTGCCTGTTTGTAATAGCTGCAAATAACGTTCTTCGGGAGATTGGGTGATGAACGATGCTACCCTGTCCTCATAACAGCATAAATAATGCTCGGCTACTAACCTGCCGAAACGTTCCATTTTATGTGCTAAAATAGGATTGGCCAACATTTTTTGGAATGCATCGTAACTAATGTTGATCAGCCGGGTTTCTTCCAATGCCTGTATGTAAGTTATGGTGGGTGTTCGGGTCAGGAAGCTTTTATAGGAGCTTGTAAACTCTTGTTCGAAACTAAAGTAGCTGGTGATATCCTCGCCATTAATGATGTGATAATAGCGAACTGACCCCGAAACTAAAAAACCAAACTTATCGCAAACGGTATCGGCCGTAGCAAAATGTTGTTTCTTTTTGAGCTTGGTAAAGGTTACGTGCTGGGTGAATGTTTCCCATTCTTCTGTACTGAAGGTTACATATCTTTCAAGGTATGTCTTGTATATTATAAGTGCAGTGGCAGCATCCATATACAAATATGCTGATTTTATTGCATCTCTGCATATTTCCTGATTACCCGCCAGGTACTTGCATCCGTATCAAATACAGAGTTTAAACCCTGTTCTTCACCACCTGGGTCACCCATAAATTCATCGCCATCTTTCCAGAATATTTGTCCGGGTTTAGGTCGTGCAATACCACCGAAAGCCCAAAAGTTAGCGCCAGCAATTATTGGGTGCTGTATCATCTGCCCGAATATAAAATCGTAGAAATTATCCCGGTTATAAGTTGTTGAGCTGATGCTGAATGATTGGCTATCTCTCGGCAAGCCAAATTCTTCAATTACTAAAGGTTTATTTAATTCTTTAGCGATCTCCACATGTCGGTTTATATAATTGGTGGCATTGGTAATGGTGTTCGCATAACCGGCAACAATAGAAGTATCCTTAAACCAACCCCAGTTCTTCGGCCAGATGTGAATGGTGAGATAATCAATATTTTTATCGGCGTGAATGGTTTTAAAAACGGATATATCATTATCCGAAGCAATATCGCCTTCGCTGCCAGTGGTAAGCAGATGGTTTTTATCAATTGATTTAATCAATGTTGATACATGCTGCATCCAGGTTTCAAAAGCAGGAGTAGCCGATTGCTCCATGGCACGTGGCTCGTTGATGATTTCCCATGCCATGATTGCCGGATCATTTATATATTTTTTGCCGTTGATGCTGTTGGTGCGATGCAAAATGTATTTGATGTAAGCATCCAGCTCATCCATACATTTTTGGCAAGCGTAAAACTGACTGGTATAATGCTGGTTTTCGTTCCAGGTATAGCCGCCATATTTTGAGCGAGGCTGCGTGCCATAACCGTTCCATTCTAAATACTGACCTAAGCCACCGCTCCAATCCCATGTATTGGTAAAGTGTAAAACGGCTTTCATATTGCGTTTGCCTAATTCATTCAGCAAATAATCAAGGCCGTAAGCTATCTTCTCATTAAACTTTCCCGGTTCAGGTTGTAATGATTTTTCACTTGGCGTGCGGTAAGGGTAGGTGGTTAAACCTTCGGCACCAACCATAATACGTAAGTTGGTTACGCTGTTCTTTTTCAGAAAATCAAGTTCGGTTTTAAGGCGGGTTTTACCTTTTTCGCCGTTGGTAGCCAACAGGCCGCCATACCAATAATTTGCGCCGATGTAACGGTAGGCTTTGCTATCGATAGTAAATTGTGTTCCCTCAACCCTAACAAAACCACTTTGGGCAAAACAGGTTATGGATGCAGTTAGTAATAAAAATGTAAACAGGAGCTTTTGTGTATTCACCGGGTTATAAATTGGTGTATAAAATTACAGAAAGGCAGCCATGCCGATTAATACTGTTTTAACAATCTATGGCTATAAACAAGCATAAATGGGGGCCGATCTAAGTAAATCATAAATAAATAATCTTTGGAACAATAGGAGCATCGTTTGGTTTAAGTAATAGTCAAAACTATTTAATCATGGATGCAAATAAAGATAAATATAAAGCTGTACGTTATGAGCACTTCGGCCATGTTGATGTGTTACATATTGTTGAATTACCGAAACCTGCTGCAAATAAAGGAGAGGTTTTAATACGGGTAAAGGCTGCTGGAATAAACCCCGGTGAAGCGTCAATCAGAGAAGGGTTTCTGGAGAAACAATTTCCTTCAACCTTCCCGTCCGGACAAGGCACTGATTTTGCTGGTGTAATAGAAAGCGTTGGGGCGGATATAACCGCTTTTAAACCGGGTGACAAAGTTATAGGCTTCAGCAACAATCGTAACAGCCAGGCAGAATATGTTGTGGTAAAGCCAGATCAATTAGTATCAAAACCGCCAAAGGTTTCATGGGAGCAGGCTGGCGGATTGTTTGTGGCAGGCACTACAGCTTATGCCGCGGTAAGGGCAGTTGGGCTGAAAGAAGGAGATATTGTAATCGTATCGGGTGCTGCAGGTGGAGTGGGATCTCTTGCAGTTCAAATAGCTAAAAAACGCGGTGCCAAAGTTATTGGTATTGCCAGTGCACCTAATCATCATTGGTTAAAAAAACATGATGTTATTCCTGTTAGTTATGATGGAAATATCGAAGAAAGTTTAAAAATAGCCCTTAGCGGATCAAAAGCCGATGCATTTATCGATACCTCCGGGAAAGGTTACGTAGAATTAGCCATAAAGCTGGGTATCTCTGTTGACAGGATCAATACTATTATTGATTTTGCAGCGGTTGAAAAATATAAGATAAAAGCCGAGGGTAGTGCAGCGGCATCAACGGCTCAGGTATTAGGTGAACTTGCACAAATGGTAAATGATGGTGGCTTGGAAATACCTATTGCAAAAACATATCCGCTAAGCCTGGTTAAGGATGCTTATATAGAGTTGGAGAAGCATCATACACATGGTAAAATTGTGTTGATTCCGTAAGCTCAAGAAATAATATAGAATAATTTAATGGGTAATAGTTGTTTGTAAGGACACAAACAACGGAGTAAATAAGAGAAATCCCAGTTTGATAAAGCAAAAAGACCTTTCGGATATACAGAAAGGTCTTTTTATTTCCATTGCTTGTGTCCTCACAAGCAATTTGATTATAACTTACCGATAACCTGTACTAAGTCGATCAGTTTGTTTGAATAACCCCACTCGTTATCGTACCAAGATACCACTTTAACAAAGTGATCATTTAAAGCGATACCAGCTTTTGCATCAAATATTGATGTGCGTGCATCACCTTTAAAATCTTCAGATACTACGTCATCTTCGGTATAACCTAAAATTCCTTTTAGTTCACCTTCTGAAGCAACTTTCATAGCAGTTTTGATTTGTTCGTATGTAGCGCCTTTAACCAATTTAACAGTTAAATCAACTACTGATACGTCGGCAACCGGTACACGGAATGACATACCTGTTAATTTACCTTTCAACTCAGGGATAACTAAAGTTACTGCTTTAGCTGCACCAGTTGATGAAGGGATGATGTTTTGGTAAGCGCCGCGGCCACCTCTCCAATCTTTAGCTGATGGGCTATCAACAGTTTTTTGAGTTGCAGTTACAGCGTGTACTGTGCTCATTAAACCTTCTTCGATACCGAAAGCATCATTTAATACTTTAGCGATAGGTGCAAGGCAGTTAGTAGTACATGAAGCGTTTGAAACGATAGTTTGCTCAGCTTTTAATAATTTATGATTTACACCCATTACAAAAGTAGGGGTATCATCCTTTGCAGGCGCACTCATTACTACTTTTTTAGCACCTGCGTCAATATGTTTTTGAGCAGTTTCCTGAGTTAAGAATAAACCTGTTGATTCGATGATCACTTCAGCACCTACTTCATTCCATTTAAGGTTAGCAGGGTCTCTTTCGGCAGTAACACGTATGGTTTTACCGTTTACCACTAAGTGGCCGCCTTCAACAGCAATAGTTCCTTTGAACTGACCGTGAGTTGAATCGTATTTTAACATGTAAGCCATGTAATCCGGCTCAACAAGGTCATTGATACCAACAACTTCAATGTCTGATCTTTCTATTGCAGCTCTGAAAGCTAAACGACCGATACGGCCAAAGCCGTTAATTCCTATTTTCATGATTTTTTAATTTTTGTTAGAATAGTACGTTAGTAAATTATTTATAGGTTCTTTAATTATGTTTCCGATGGTTAATTTTGATTCGGTGGCAACCTCTATAAGGTGATCCTGAAAGTTGGCTGCAACTGAGCCTGCAAAGTGAACAGCAGCTTCGGGATATTGCTTATGTAAAGGTAACAAATATGTGTTTATTAGCTTGCTAAATCCTTTTTTTATTACATTTTGTAGATAAACATCTTCCCGGTTCTCCAGGTAAAAATCGTTGAACGAACTCAGGAATAAAGCCGGTTGCTTTTGGCGATAAACCTTCTCTAAAAGATTACTGCGATCAGCATCATACTTATGTACAAACTTTTTGCGGAGTGGCACAGGCAGCGTTTCGTTCATAAAACCTTTTATAAGTTCCCGGCCTAACCAGTTGCCCGATCCTTCATCAGCCAGGATATAACCCAAACCATAGTTGTTTGGCTTAACCTTGCGGCCATCATACCACGCCGCGTTTGATCCGCTGCCGCAAATGCTTACAATGCCTGGCGTATTTTTGCAGCAGGCAATAGCGGCAGCCATAATATCGTGATCAACAATAACTTTTCCGTTTCTAAAAAAGTTTGAAAGTGCATTTTGGATCACCTGTTTCAAATCAGCAGTTGAAGCGCCCGCGCCAAAAAAATAAATGCGTTTTATTTCTTCAGCATGATGGATGAGGTTGATGTTTTTATTAAGCAGTTGTACGATGAATTTTTCATCATTAAAATAGGGATTGATGCCATTGGTTTTAAAGGAAGCAATAGTTCTGCCTTTATCAGCCAAACGCCAATGCGCGTAGTGCGATCCGCTATATACAACTGCAATCATTTATATCGATAATATATCGGCCATTAGTAGCAGGTCCGATTCCAGCCTGAATTCCTGCTGGTTCAATGCTTTTTCTAAACTGGTTAGTACTATGTGGTTGGCCTCTAAACCCACCATTTTTTGTGTTTCGCCCGCAATTAAGGCATTTACCGCCGCAAAACCAAGTCTGCTACCCAAAATACGGTCGAAGCTTGATGGGCTGCCACCGCGTTGCAGGTGGCCTAATATGGTAACTTTAATATCGTAATGTTTTACTTCTTGTTCAACACGTTTGGCAATATCATAAACACCACCATTTTTATCGCCTTCAGCAACAATCACAATACTTGATGATTTTTTGTTAAGGTGCCCTGTTTTTAAACCGTCAATCAACTCGCTGATTGCAGTTTCTTTCTCCGGCAGTAAAATAGCTTCCGCTCCGCAGGAAATGCCCGCACGTAGCGCTATCGCGCCTGAATCACGCCCCATCACTTCGATAAAGAATAAACGATCATGCGCATCGGCAGTATCGCGTATTTTATCTATCGCCTCGATAACGGTATTGGTAGCGGTATCAAAACCAAGGGTGTAGGTTGTGCCACACAAATCGTTATCAATAGTACCGGGAACACCCATTACGGCTATGTCAGGATATTTCCTTGAGAAGCGCAAGGCTCCGGTAAAAGTTCCATCGCCGCCAATAACAACTATAGCGTCAATTCCCTGGGCTTTTATATTTTGATAGGCAGTTTCCATACCTTCATCGGTACGGAACTCTAAACAGCGGGCTGTTTTTAATATGGTACCGCCCAGGCTAAGTATATTACTTACTGATCGTGGAGCCATATCGTACATATCGTTTTCAATAAGTCCTTTATAACCCTGCCTTACCCCAACAACCTCAAGATTGTTATATATGGCTGTTCTTACTACTGCTCGTATACAAGGGTTCATGCCGGGGGCGTCGCCGCCGGAAGTGAGAACCGCAAGTTTTGAAATTTTATGCATCTTTACAAAACCAATTATAAAGACGAAGATAGTGTGTATAAATTACACAATTAAATTTTATTTTATTTTTGGATTAGAAAATATCCCTATATATTTAATTTTATTTAAAAATTTACAGCTTTTGGACTTACAACTTCCTCATTTCGACTCCGTATTTTCTATTGATTGCGTGATTTTTGGTTTTGATGCCGGAGTGCTTAAGGTTTTATTGATTGAGCGTAACGAAGAACCTTTTAAAGATAGTTATGCATTGCCAGGCTATATTGTTGAGCACGATGAAAGCATTGACGATGCCGCGGAGCGCATATTATATGAGCTTACCGGGCTTCGCGACATATCTATAAGGCAATTTCACACTTTTGGCGATGTTAACCGCCATCCGCAGGGTAGGGTGGTTTCTATCGGCTATTTCGCATTGATACGTATCATCGGCCAAAAAGAATTAAACCCGATAACCCAGGTTGCCAGCAAAGCATTCTGGCATCCGGTAAACGAATTGCCTAAACTGGCATTCGATCATACCGTAATATTTAATAGGGCGTTTAAAAAAATACGCGCCAAATTAAATTACGAGCCAATAGCTTTTGAGCTATTGCCTGAGAAATTTACGCTTACCCAGCTGCAACTATTGTATGAGGCGGTGCTGGATAAAAAGCTCGACAAGCGAAACTTCCGTAAAAAGATGTTGAGCTATGGCTTTTTAAAGGAGCTGGCCGAGAAACAAAAAGGCGTATCATACCGTGCAGCCAAGTTGTATAAATTCGACAGGCGCAAGTATGCTAAGATATTTCAGAATGAAATAGCGAGTTAGAGATTAGAGACTGGAGGTTAGAGATTAGGCATTGGATGTTCAACTTTTATAAAAACAAAAAAGAGCGATGAATTTATTCATCGCTCTTTTCATGAAAACTAATCTCCAGTCTCTAATCTCTGGTTAACTAACTACGAATGCGACGGAGCAAGTTCTAAGTGATATTTAACCAGATCATCTATAGGTGAGCGGATGATGCGGCCTACGACCATACCGTTTTCGGTAGCAACTTCTTCCAGCACATTGCGGAAATTGTAGCCCACAGAACCGATACAGTTAAAAGTATATTTTTGATAATCAGGGTAATGTGTTACCAGGTTGCGGAAGAAATCTTCGAACGATGTACGAACGATGTTTCTTGAATATTCGATGTTTACAATGTTATCATAAACAAACTTGCTGAAGCTTGCGCAAAAACGATTTGCACGTGGCTGGGTATAAACACGCTCGTTTATATCATCAGGTGTAAGCTGAAAAGTATCCCAAAAGTTTTTACGAACAGCCTCAGGCATATAACCACGGATATAATCGGTTAATAATTTTTTACCGATATAGCAGCCGCTTCCTTCATCACCTAAAATATAAGCACCCGAATCAATATTGCTGGCTACATCTTTTCCATCATAAATACAAGTGTTGGTACCTGTACCTAAAATAGCGGCAAAACCTTCGGTATTACCTAATAATGCTCTTGCGGCAGCAAGTAAATCATGCCCTACATTAATTTTCGAGTAGGTGAAAACAGCCTGCATTGCATTTTCAACAATCTGGCGCTTATCAGCAGTTGAACATCCGGCGCCGTAATAATTCACTTCTGTTATGGCGGTTAAATCCAGATCTGTAGGTAAGTTTTCCTTTAACGACTGGATAATATATTCTTCGTCTGAGAAATATGGGTTATAACCCTCTGTATTAAAATAAACTTTTTTCCCCTCCTCGGTAACTAAACACCAATTTGTTTTAGTTGAGCCACCGTCAGCAATTATGATCATAAATTATGTTTTTAAAAAAATCGGTTAAAAGTATGATTTACTTATTGTAAAAAGAACACTTTGTATTATTAAAATTAAAAATTGGAGCTAAAAAAATATTCGTAATAGGTATCAGCAATAAAATTGTTACTTAAAACAACAATATCGCTATTAAAAACAAACATCAATTTGCAAAATCGATTTTCAGATAGCTCACAATTGGTTTTACTAGTACAGGTCAGTTTTTATTAAAATACAATTATATGTATTTGGCTTGATATTTTTAGCCTAAGCAAACGGAAATTGTTTAGTTATGACAAAATATAATATCAGTTGTTTGGGTTGAATGGAATAAATTATCAATTGGTTTATTATTCATCAGAATGCTTTGATATTTATTTTAGCACTGTGTTTGCAGTAGGGTATTTGTAGGGCCTGTTAAAAATGGTTTCGGTTATATAAGCCCCTATATTTACTTCCATAAACCATTACCTGTAATTATGTTGTCACCTAAAAAAATAAGTAGATTATTAGTAAGCCTTTGCCTGTTATTAGTTGCGTTTACAAGCGCTAAAGCACAGGGCAAAAAGCCAAAGTTTAATGTAATAGCCTTTTATACTGGCAAAAATGATCTGGCGCACATCAGTTTTGTGCACGAGGCTAACAAGTGGTTCCCAAAGATGGCGAAGAAGTACAATTTCGCCTACGATTCCACCTCAAACTGGAGTAATATGAATGCCGAATTCCTTTCACATTACCAGGCAGTAATATTTTTAGACACCCGCCCCGAAGACCCGGCAGCACGCGCAGCATTCCAAAAATATATGGAAAACGGCGGCGGTTGGATAGGGTTTCACTTCTCGGCATTCGCGCTAACCCCGTCTGATGTACCAGCGAATTGGGATTGGTACCATAACGTATTTTTAGGTTCGGGGCAGTATGTAAGTAATACCTGGCACCCTACATCAGCATTTTTAAGGGTCGAAGATCCGCATCATCCGGTTACTAAGGGCCTGCCAACACTATGGAAATCACAGCCCAACGAATGGTATCGCTGGGAAAAAGACCTGCGTACTAATCCTGATATTACTATACTGCTATCTATTGATTCAACTAGTTTCCCGCTGGGCACAGGCCCCAAACAAAGCGAAATATGGCATAGTGGATATTATCCGGTTGTATGGTCCAATAAAAACTACAAGATGGTATACATGAATATGGGCCATAACGATATGGACTACGACCACCATACCAATAAAGAATTATCGCATACTTTAGATAATACAATAGAAGATAAACTCATTATAAATACTTTGTTTTGGGTAGCCGAAGGTGAAAAGATAGGTAAGTAGTTTATAACCCGTTAATTAACAACTTGTATTTAAAATTTAGTTTTTTGCAAGAAATTTGCATCTTTGCAGCAGCAAGCATTGCGGGGTCCTATAGCTCAGCTGGATAGAGCAACAGATTTCTAATCTGTAGGTCTCTGGTTCGAATCCAGATGGGATCACCACTTAAATCAAAAGCCTCAAATTTAACACTTGAGGCTTTTTTATTTACTGTACCACGAAACAAGTGAAACACCTGGTACACTTTTAGCCCCAAAAACGCCCGAAATCCTCCTGAAAACGCCATTATTACATCACTTTTTCAGTGATTTTTGATGTGAAAACACCTGTTTTATGGTAAAAAACAATTAAAAATCATTGATTTTTGATCATTTTTTGCCCGTTTTTGATGTAAAATGAAGTGTTTCTACAGCTTTTTGTGCGGAAAATGAAACAGATATCCGCGATATTTTAACAAATTTAACTACTTTACATAAATCATGGTAGCACCTAAATCAGGAGATTTTACATTATTGCTCCAAGTATATCGGTTGGGGCTGGTGCGCTGGCTGGTTAGCCGGGATGAAGTTATTGCCTGGGCTGATGATATTATAAAAAGCACCGACGACCCCGATTATTTTTTTATCGAGCTATCGTTAAGCAGCACTATGAACGAGCTGATAGAAATATTAGACCGCAACATCCCCCTTCAGGAAAGTTATATACCTGCCCGGGTAATACTGGGCCTTATATATCAGCTGTTGTTTTATGGTGAGATAAGGTTTCAGGATGCGTCAAAATTAGTTTACACCTTACAAAACCAACCCTTAACATCATTTGAACATGACAATTTTTATGTATACGAAGATGATTACCCATATTACAACCGTAGCGAGGATGAACGGGAAAAAGATCTGCACGCTTTTTTAAATACTTACCGGGCTTTCAACCTGCACAACCATTGGCAATGGCCGCAAATAAACATACGGGTTGAAGAAATAATAAAACAAAAAGAAGCTGATGTAAAAATGATCAACAAAGCCTATAATAAGGCGTGGCAAAAAAAACGAAAGAAACAAAAGCTAAAGAAACAAATATTACGCGGCATAGGTATAGCAGGCGTATTCTTATATATATGTTCCGCTATCATCTTGTTATGGCAAAACGGTGGCAAAAACATAGGTAGCAGCTTTTCCATTTTAGGTATTTTAATCTTTACAATAATAATGCGATGGTACGGGGGCAGAAAGGCAAAGAAACAGCCCATGCGTGTAAAATAGTTGCGCGGTAATGTTAGGCATTTGCCCTATTGCTGGCGTATGCATGCCGTATGTGCTTTATAAACTACTCATAGGATAACGGCCTTGAAATATAATTTTTTGACCCACTCCAGTGGTGTATAGATGCGGCAATAAAGGGCTTATATGAATCTATTAACTATTAAGGGCTGAAAAATTTTCAGTCCCCGCAAAATTTTCAGTCCCCGCAGGGTCTTCTGAAAGTTTAAGTTAACCCATAAAATCACGGGCTGTTATTAGCGTATTTGTAGCCGATCATTAAGGACCGAAAAAAGGCATAGCCTTTCCAAAGTTTAAGTTAACCCATAAAATAAAAAAGTTATCTTAGTGTCCCTAATGGGGATATTTGAAGAATCAAGGTGTATAACTTTACAGATTCAGGGAATTCAATTCGGCCATTTGGACAGAAAAGACCGATATAACAAGGTGATTTCGGTAATAAACACATCTAACGCATCGTTAAGTTTTCCCGATCTTTTCAAGAATCAACACCAATTAAAAGGTTTTTACCGGTTAATGAATAATAAATCAGTGCATCATTCCACCTTTATTTCAGGGTATCAAACAGGTTTGATCGCTTATTCGAAAGAGCAAAGCATTGATGATCCCTGGATATTGGTGCAAGATACGATGCTGACCGATTATAATAGCCGGAACCTCGACTTAGGCTATACACAAACCGAGCGGTCAAACGGCTTTTTACTACACCACGGCCTATTATTGGATGAGAACTATCTGCCTTTAGGGCTGCTGCATCAACAGATCATTCATCGCGAACGAAGTGATTTCGGGAAGGCTTCAAAGTGGAAAAGTAAACCAACTGCTGAGAAAGAGTCAAATAAATGGCTGGAAGGCATAGAAACGGGTATCCGTTTTAGTAAAGAAACGGGGCGTGGATTGATCCATGTAATGGATCGTGAAGCGGATATTATAGATGTGATCAATAAATGTGTCGAGACAGACCAATACTTTATCATTAGAGCAAGGCATGACCGTAGTATCTTAACCACTTCGCAAAAAGATAAAGCTGAGAGCCCTGAATTGTTCAGGATGTTCAGCCTTATGCCATCGTTGGCCGATTCAATTACCATTAACAGGACGTTAAGAAATGAGAAAGGAAGGGAATACAGAGCTGAATGCGATATGAGCTATCACTCCTTTAAGTTCAGAGGTATTAATGAACCTATAAATTGTG
This sequence comes from Mucilaginibacter sp. L196, assembly GCF_009765905.1. GTDB lineage: Bacteria > Bacteroidota > Bacteroidia > Sphingobacteriales > Sphingobacteriaceae > Mucilaginibacter. The sequence goes on from NZ_LMUO01000009.1 coordinate 91,719, forward strand.
TATGGATCAGGGAACGGGGTTGCCCGGAAGGTACTCGTCCGGCAGAGTGGTTTTTACTCACCAACAAAGAAATTAGTAATAAGGCGGATGCAGAAAAAGTACCCGAGATATATTCGAGGCGTTGGACGGTTGAAGACTTTCACAAATGCTATAAAACGGGGTGCAGCATTGAAAAACGGCAGTTCAACTCTCGTAAATCACTGCTTACCGGCATCGGTTTATTGGCAATAACGGCTGTTGTTCTACTAAGAAGCAGGTATATTTCAAAACTGGAACATCATACACCCTTCGAAATAATTGTAACAGATAAACACGAGCAAGCGTTAGCGAAAACACTTGCAGATAAATACCTGATGCCAATTGACAGACAATTATGCGAACCCTATTCTGTACTTTGGTGGGTGTTATTATTAGGTCGGATGGGTGGGCATCAGGGCTACAAAAGCAAAGGGCTACCCGGCTGGCAAATACTTTGGAAAGGCTATTCCTTCTTTCAAACCATTGCTATCGGTTACAAACACGCGAATAACAGCCCTTGATTTTGTGGGTTAACTTAAATTCCAAAGAGACCCTGCGAAAACAAATCTAATACTCCAAAATATCCCAATGCTGTTTATTCTTCAACGGGTTAGTATATTTTAGCTTTTCCGAGCCATCTTTCCAGCCTTTGTAGCGGTTACCGTGTGTTAGTTTGCTCAGTCGGCTATATAAATGGTAGTTAGTCATATGGTTATCGATCCAGGCTAATTGTTGCTCCAAAACGGCATCACCAATTTTTATGGTATCAATAATATGTGGCAACACGGCAATTTTAAACAAGTTCGGTTCTGCAAATTGGTAACGGTAGTCCATAGCATAAAGCTGGTCGTTCCAAAATTCAACACGCTCAAAACAGGTGCGCTGCTCTTCGCTTAGTTGGTGCCTGTTATTATCCCAATCATTACGGTAAATACTGTTTAAATAAGGCATAGCCTCATAATTAAACCGCTGCCATTGTCTGCGCTTAGGCTTTTTAAACGTTCTGTCGTAATGATACTGTACCGTGGTAATTCTATCCAGTATGTGCTGATAAAAATCGGCTTTACTGCTTTTTTGCACTTCCGGTTTCAGCACAAATAAGCGCTTCCAGCCTTTTTGGTAGGGTTCATCTAAAGGTATTACAGTAAGGAACTCCGGATCTTTTGATATACGTTCCCGCTCCCTGTGTAATTTTAATAATTGTTTATCACGGTCTTCTTTCTGAAGGCGTTTTTTTCTTCGTGCCGATTTTAAGCGATACGGTAAATTTTGTGTGTCCATCGGGACTTCTGCATAAATTTTTCATAAAAATTGTTGATTGAAAAATTCATCCGCCTTTGGCAGATATATCCCTTTTTGGAACACAAAAAAGCAGGGCCATAAATGGCTGGTGCAATAACAGAAAATTTTAGAATAGAAATCTGTTCCGCCTTTATAAGACAGTGTGCGAAGAGATTATATGCAGATAAACGTAGTTTTCATTTCCGTGGAATTAGGTCAAAGATGGAATTATTTTTAAATAATTAAAAATAATTCCATCTGCGCAAATACACTGCGTAGCCCTGAAGGGCTACGGACAAGCACCAATGCAATTATTGCGCAACGACGTTTACCTGGTAGCAGGCTGGAGCGATAAAGTTTTCGAGGTGTTAGCAGCCTTAGAAAATGGAGCTTCGGCACTGGATGCCATAAACGAAATAGAACTATAACCAAGTATGGGTAAGCTAAACATCCCCATACTTTTAAAAAGGAATTAAAATATAAGGATGCCGTAGAAACGGGTTACTTCGCACCGCTCAGGGGGGGGCAGTGTGGTGCAAGCCATGCTGAGGGTTCGAGTCCCTAAGGCGTTCCCCCGTCCCGCATTCGCCCGTTGCTCCTTATAAAAACATGAAAGGAGGTGTCGTAAATAAGTCTTACTTCGCTTTGGATCCGTTGTCGGGGCTTGCTTACGGACGGACATGAATGGCTTATTGCCTTTTACCCTTCTTTTTAAAGAAATTAAAACATAAAAAGGTGTCGTAAATAAGTGTTACTTCGATATCCAACCCTGCGGTCGTCGGTTCGAGTCCGGCCCTTTTACAAAAGGTAGCTCAGATGGTTAGAGCACAGTAGACAGTCACTTATTGATTTTTACCCTTTTTTAAGAAATTAAGAAGATGCCGTAAGTAAGCGTTACTTCAACCTGCCACGTTTAACACGCTTACCGGATTATCTAAAAATACCTAAACCTAAAAGGTGCCGTAAACAGGTGATACTTCGGTATAACGTCCGCCCAATGGCGGAAGCTGCAGATTCGAGTTCTGCCTGCAATTTATTGCAGTGGTCAAAATTATAATCACCAGTTGCTTTTTGCCCTTTTTTAAAACATAATGAAAGATGCCGTAAGTGTGTGATACTTCGCTGGTGAAACCGCATAAGCGGGCAGGTTCGAACAATTTCTTGAGCGGGTTCGTGTTTAGCCTGCGGGTGCGAAAAATCCTGAAAGACACACGCTGACTATTGCTCTTTCATTTATTTGTTTAATGTGTAGTGCTTTTAAAATAGTATCAGCTTATTATAACCTGTTTTTATTAAGGATAACCAAATAGTTGTAAATTTGGATACTATTGATTAGAAATGTACCCAAACCTGACCGCATGAGGAGACTTTTACTTGCTGTAACTTTTATTGCATTTTCCTTCTCATTTGTATTGCCTGCATTTGCGCAATCTGATCAGGTAGTGGCTAATGGTCACTTTACTACAGCTGTAAATTTTTCAGGATTAGGTTGTACCTATAACTGGGTAAACGATAATCCTGCTATCGGCTTACCAGCAAGTGGAACAGGTTACATAGGCTCTTTTATAGGTATAAATAATGGCACTGTTCCAATAATGGGTACCATTACAGCCAAGCCTGCCGTTGGTGGGTTCGCATACATTACCAATGAATCCGACGGTACTATATCTGTTATCAATGTCAGTAATAACCAGGTTATATCAACTATCCCTATTGCGTCAAACGCCGGGCCTTGGGGTGCAGCTATAAGTCCGGATGGTAAGTACGCGTATATTGCCGATGCTAACATAGGTACCATCTCAGTTATTAATACGGCAACCAATACTGTAATTAAAACGTTCCCTTCCGCATTACCCTATTCTTTATGTGTTAGCCCTGATGGCAGCCGTTTATATGTAGCAAATTACTCCACAAATTCAGTTTCAGTAATTAACACGTCAACATATGCGGTAATAAAAACCATTGCAGTAGGAAAAAGCCCGAGTAGTATAGCTATAAGTCCCAACGGATCAACCGTGTATGTTACAAACAGTGCTTCTTCAACAATTTCGGTAATAAATATTGCTGCCAATACCGTATCGACAACAATAACTTCACCGGTTTTAAATATCGAAGATGTTGCAGTTAGCCCCGACGGCAATAACATGTATTTTACTGCTCAACAATATGTATATGTCGTAAATACGGCTACAAACAACATCACCAATAAAATAACTGTAAATGCTGCATACGGTATAGTGGTAAGCCCAGACAGCAAACATATATATGTAGCAAATGCGGGCACGAATAATGTTTCGGTTATTGACGCTGTTAATCAGTCGGTTGTAGCCACTATCCCGGTAGGTAACCAGCCGGAAGGGGTATCGCTAAACGCAGATGGAAGTATTTTAATGGTGACAAATTACCGGTCAAATACTGTTTCGGTTATTAATACGGTAACCAATTCAGTCACCAATACTATACCTGTTGGGGCCTTCCCGCTTTCTTTAGGTAATTTTATCGCGCCAGATCCCTCAGGCTGTACCGGTTCAACCATCACTTTTACAATAACGGTAAATCCATCATCTACTACTGTACCTGCTCTTACCGCAAGTGCGGCAACCGGCTCCATCACGTCCTGCGTTGGTACAGCATCTACAAGCCCAAATATCCAGCAGTTCACCGTTTCAGGCAGTAATTTAACTTCTGCAATTACGGCTACAGCGCCAACCGGGTTTGAAGTATCGCTTACCGCAGCAACAGGCTATGCCAGCAGCGTAACGCTTAACCAATCATCGGGTAGTTTAAGTAGTACTACCGTTTATGTACGGTCGGCAACAGGTGATGCAGTTGGCCCAATATCAGGCAATGTAGCTTTAAGTTCACCGGGTGCAGCAAATCAAAATGTAGCAGTATTGGGTACTGTAAATGCCTTGCCAACGGTAAATACTATAACTAATCAAACCTTATTAAATGGCGCAGCAACAACTGCAATTAATTTTACCGGCACTGGTAACACTGCTTTTACCTGGGTTAATAATACCCCTGGTGTAGGCTTACCGGCAACAGGTTCGGGTAATATTGGCTCGTTTACAGCGGTTAACAATGGGAACACCCCGATTACCGCGACAATTACGGCTACTCCTGTGTCAGAAGGGTTCGCATATATAGCAAATAGCGGCGATGGTACTATCTCTGTAATCAATGTCGCTACCAATACAATCGTATCCACGATCATGCCTCCGCATGATCCCTTTTGCGTTTGCATAAGCCCCGATGGTAGCAAGGCATATATTGGATGTAGCGACGGTTCATCTACCGTCACCATTATAAATACCACAACTAATGCAATCATATCTACCATACCTGTAAGTTCATCAGGTGAGTCTACAGGTATAGTAGTGAGCCCGGATGGCACCACGCTATATGTGGCAAACTACGTTACAGGTACCGTATCAGTAGTTAATATTGCAACCAGTACTGTTGTTGCTGTGATCCAGGTCGGGTCAAATCCCTATGGTATAGCTATAAGTCCCGACGGAAGCAAGGTTTACGTAGCATTTACATATACCAGCAATATCTCAGTGATTGATACTAAAACAAATAATATATCAGCTAATCTAATCTTAGGTTCAGTACCGGATATAGCTGTAAGTCCGAATGGTAATATATATGTGCCGATTTCAAACTTAAATAACGTATCTGTTCTTAACCCCATAACTAATAGTGTTATAGCGGTTATCCCTGTAAGCGCCAGCCCGGGTGTAATAGCATTGAGTCCTGACGGAACCAGGGCTTATGTAGCTACAGGTCAAAGTAATGTTTCAGTGATTAACACATCTACAAATACGGTATTATCCCTGATTTCAGTAGGCTCAAATCCCGAAGCGATATGTGTAAGCCCTGATGGATATTTTGTATATGTCACTAATGCAACCTCAAATAATGTTTCGGTAATTAACACTTCAACAAACGTGGTTATAGCCACGGTTAAAGTGGGTACAAGTCCAATTTCACTGGGTAATTTTGTTACAGCCGGCTCAGGTTGTCCAGGTATCCCAACCACCTTTACCATTACCGTAAATCCATTATCCATACCAACAATTACCGCAAGCACAGTAACAGGCAATATTACCGGCTGCGAGGGAACAGCTTCTTCAGACGTTCGGCAATTTACAGTTTCAGGCAGCGGGTTAACTGGCGACATCACAGCAACCGCCCCTTTAAACTTTGAAATATCGCTTAACGCCACAACCGGCTTTAGTAACAGCCTTACACTAACACAAATCAACGGCACGGTAAGCAATACCATTATTTATGTCAGGGCAGCAGCCACAGCCCCTGCCGGAAGCATTTCGGGCAACGTTGATCTAACATCAGCGGGCGCTACAAACCAGGCAGTTGTTGTAAGCTATACTATAAATGCTATACCAAGCGTAGATGCAGTAGTTGGCCAAACCCTGACAAACGGCGCGACGACTTCGCCGGTTAATTTTAGCGGGACAGCAGCTACATATAATTGGATTAATGATTCGCCCGGCATAGGGCTGGCTGCAAACGGGACGGGTAATATCCCTTCATTTACCAGCGTAAATAATACCAATAACCCAATCACAGCGACTATCACCGTAACGCCATTAAATGGTACAAGCTGTAGCGGCACACCCATTATATTTACCATCACGGTAAACCCACCTGCGCCGTCTACTTTAACAGCAACGGCTAACCTTAGTCCGCTGGCAACTATTTACGGTACACCGTCATCAGCAGAAAGCTTCACTCTTTCGGGTACAAATATTACCGGTGGCATAACAATAACTATATCCCCGGGTTTCGAAGTAAGTAATAATGGTTCAACCTACAACAGTACAACTACAATCAATGGTAATGGCACAATCACATCGGCGCCGGTTTATATCAGATTGGCTGCAACAACCCCGGTAGGGAGTTATACTGGCGGCATTTTGATAGGTACCAATAGTGCTAACAATGTCAATGTGCTGATCCCTCTGAGCACGGTAAGCCCGGCACCGTTAATAATTACCGCGAATAACACAACCAAGCCCTTTGGCGCAATTAATCCGCCTTTAACGGTAACATATTCAGGCTTTGTTAATAACGATGGCCCTGCGCAGCTTACCTCAAAACCAGTGGTAACCACAACAGCCTTAACCCAATCGCCGCTCGGGCAGTATCCTATCACGATTAGCGATGCCGTATCGCCTAATTATACTTTTACGTATATCTCCGGCATTTTAACCATAGAACCATCCTTATCCGCACTATCTATCCCAAATACCTTTACCCCAAATGGGGATGGGATTAACGATACCTGGGAGATAAAGTATCTTGACTACTACCCTAAATCGACCGTTAATATATTTAACCGCTGGGGGCAAAAGGTATTCTCGTCCATAGGATATCCTACCCCGTGGGACGGTACCTATAAAGGGACTGTATTACCTTCGGGTACCTATTATTATATTATTGACCCTAAAAATGGGCAAGCAGTTTTTTCGGGATGGCTTGCTATTATTAGGTAGCGGTTAGGGCACATAGCGAAATTTACAGGCATATTAGGTATGTCAGTTGTAAAATAATTTATCTTTTTACCAAAAGCACTCTTCAATATTTATTTTTCGCAAACCCTCTCAAAACTCAAAAACATCATTTTTCATAGTTATATTTGGTTAGCAGAGCCTATAAATATGAACCTTTTACCTTACTTCTCAAACCCTCGCAAACGGCTGGTTGTTCTGGCTGTTATCTTTGCTGTTTTTGTAATCGCCGTGGTGTTGCTGGTCAGGCATCAGCATAAAAACAAGGTAAACCCGGCGTTTGGTAAGTATGTGGAATCCTATACCTCGGGTGTAATATCCCGCACGGGTACTATTCGCATCAAGCTCTCAGGCGATGTACAAACGGGGCACGTGAAGAACGAAGCGTTGAGTGATGATGCATTCAGTTTCTCTCCATCTATAAAAGGAAAAGCCTACTGGGTTGATGCGCAAACCATCGAATTTAAACCGGCCACAGAAATGGACCCGGGCAAGTATTACGAGGCTGATTTTAACTTAAGTAAGGTAACCGGCGTGCCGCCTGATATGGATCACTTCACATTTTGGTTCAAAACCATCCGCCCCGATTATACCATTACTTTTAATGGCCTGCAAACCGCTACCACCACCTCGCTCGATAAAATGAAGCTGACCGGCGTGATCAAAACAGCTGATAAAGAAGCGCCTTTAAGTATTGAGCGGATCATCAGCAAGAATTATCCATCCAACGTGCTGATCACCTGGCAGCATGATGATGCCAATAACACGCATACCTTTACCATTGATAATATCAACAGGCCACTAAAAGGCTCATCCACGCTTACCGTAAACTGGGATGGTACAGGCTTAAACATCGATACCAAAGGCACAAAGGATTTTGAAATACCTGCCGTAGGCGTATTTAAGGTACTGAATATTCGCGCGGTGCAGGACCAAGATCAATATGTGGAGGTCCAGTTCTCAAACCCGATACTCATCGGGCAGGAATTAACCGGCTTAACCGGCATCAATAATATTGCCGATGCGGCCTATACTATTGATGGCAGTTTGGTTAAAATATATGCCCCCGAACATCTGCAGGGCAGCTATACCGCTTTTGTTAACGAGGGCGTGAGCGACATCAGCCACAATAAAATAACGCAGGGTTTTACCGCCAATGTGTTTTTTGAGAACCGTTTGCCTACGGTAACCATACCCGGTAAAGGTGTTATTATGCCCGATTCCGGCAGGTTAACTTTGCCGTTCGAAGCGTCCAATTTAAAGGCAGTGGATGTAAGTATCATCAAGATATATGAAAACAACGTACCCCAGTTTTTGCAGAATAACGACCTGACCGGCGAAGACGGCCTAAGGCAGGTGGGTAAATCCGTGCTGCAAACTACCATTAGGTTGGATGACGATAAAAATATCGACCTAACCAAGACTAACCGTTTTATGCTTGATCTGGATCATTTGATGCATACCGAGCCGGGAGCTATTTACCGGGTGATCATAGGTTACCGCAAAGAATATTCCTTATTCAATTGCAAAGTGAACGGTGGCACATCCGTCAGCAAAACCGATACTGACGAGAGTGATGACGAAGGCGAAGAAGACGGCGGTAACGGTAATTCATCAGGAACAAGTTTAGATGATGATGATACCTTTTGGGCTCGATATGATAGTTATTATCCTGATGGCTACAATTGGAAGGATAAAGACGATCCATGCACAAACTCTTTTTACACTAAAGATAAATGGGCGGTAAGAAACATCATCGCTTCAAACATTGGCCTCATCGCTAAAAAAGGTAACGACAATAATATGCTTGTTGCGGTAACTAATATTATGGATGCCGCGCCGATGCAGGGTGTGGAAGTTACCCTGCTCGATTATCAGCACCAGATGGTGGCCAGAGCCATATCTGATGCTAATGGCTTTGCTAATATCAGCCTTAAACATAAACCTTTTTTGCTGGTAGCTAAAAAAGGCGACGAACGCGGCTATTTAAAACTGGATGATGGCAGTGCGCTATTACTATCAAAATTTGATGTAGGTGGTGAGCAAATTCAAAACGGTTTAAAAGGTTTTATTTATGGCGATCGCGGTGTTTGGCGCCCCGGTGATTCGCTTTTCGTTTCTTTTATTTTGGAGGACAAGCTTAAAACCCTGCCACCGGATCATCCTGTGCAGTTTGAGTTTTATAATCCTGCCGGGCAATTATACAAACGCATTACGCGCACCAGCTCAGTTGATGGGTTTTATAGTTTCCATACCGCTACCACAACATCATCGCCAACTGGTACCTGGACGGCCAAAGTAAAAGTTGGTGGTGCCGAATTTGATAAGAACCTGAAGGTGGAAACCATTATGCCGAACCGCATGAAGATAGCGCTGGACTTCGGCGGCAAAACGGCACTTACCAAAGGCAGCGATGTTAGTGGTACACTAAAAGCAACCTGGCTCTTCGGTGGTGCGGCGCAAAATTTGAAAGCTAAGGTTGATGCCTTTGTTAGTCCGCAGGTAACCCGCTTTAAAGGTTTTAATGATTATGTTTTTGATGACCCTACGCTTGCTTTTAACACCCAAACACAAACTGTTTTTGATAACCGTTTAAATGCTGATGGTGTAGCCACGGTAAACGCCAATATTCATGTAGATAAGCAGGCTCCCGGCCAGTTAAGGGCTAACTTTTTGATCAAGGTTTTTGAACCGGGCGGTAATTTCAGTATACAACAAGTCGAGCTACCTTACAATGCTTACACCGGCTATGTTGGCATTAAAACACCCGATGGCGGCGAATATACCGACATGTTGCCTACCAATCACGATAACCCAATTGATATTGCCGATGTAGATGTAAACGGAAACCCATTCTCCGGAAACCGCAATGTAACCGTTGAATTGTACAAGATACAATGGCGCTGGTGGTGGGATCAAACTGGCAATGACCTGAGCAACTTCACCCAAAACCAATATAACAGTTTGGTAAGCACCCAAAGCGTTCAACTGGTGAACGGCCGGGGTAAATGGGACCTGAATTTAAGTGAAAATAATTGGGGCCGATACCTCATTCGTGTAAAAGATGAGCAAACCGGGCACTCTACCGGTAAAATTGTATATGTGGATTATGCCGAACGCATGCAGCAAGGCAACGCGACTGATGCCACCATGCTCTCCTTTGCGTCCGACAAAAAGAGTTATAAAGTGGGCGAAACCTGTACCCTCACCATCCCGACAGGTAATGATGGACGCGCGCTTATCAGCTTTGAAAACGGCAGCAAAATTATCCGCTCAGTTTGGATAGACACCCATCAAGGCCAAACAATTTATAGTTTTAAGGTAGATGGCAGCATGGCGCCAAACGTTTTTGTTAACGTGACCATGTTGCAGCATCATTCGCAAACGATGAATGACCTGCCTATACGCATGTATGGTGTTATCCCGCTAATTGTGAATGATCCCGGGACGGTGTTAAAGCCGGTTATTAATATACCGGATAAGATCAGGCCTGAGAGTACCTCGGCCATAACCGTTTCAGAAGCTAACGGCAAGGAAATGACCTATACCATTGCTATTGTTGATGAGGGTTTGTTAGACCTCACCAACTTTAAAACACCTGATCCGCATGAAACTTTTTATGCCCGTGAAGCATTGGGCGTTAAAACCTGGGATCTGTACGATTATGTAATTGGTGCTTACGGCGGCGAACTGGAACGCATACTAAGTATCGGCGGCGATGAAGCCTTGAATAACAATCAGAATGTATCCGTTAACCGCTTTAAACCGGTAGTAAAATTCTTAGGTCCGTTCCACTTAAACAGCGGCGAAAAGCAAACACATAAATTCACCTTACCGCAATACATTGGTTCGGTGCGTACCATGGTAATTGCCGGGCACGATGGTGCTTATGGTTTCACGGAAAAAGCGGTTGCTGTTAAAAAACCATTAATGCTGATAGCGACCTTACCGCGTGTGTTAGGCCCAACCGAAAAATTTAAACTACCGGTAACGGTGTTCGCGATGGAGAAAAACATTAAGACGGTTACGGTACAGGTACAATCAAATGCCTTTAGCAATTTACAGGGCGCGGATAAGCAAACCCTTACCTTCAATTCGCCCGGCGATCAAATGGTTACTTTTGATTTGGACGTTAAGAATTTTGTAGGCATCGGCAAAGTAAAGATTACCGCTAGAAGTGGCAACGAGGTTGCCGATTACGATGTGGAGCTGAATGTCCGCAACGCAAATCCGCCTATTACCAAAACCTTCCAGAAGGAAATTAAACCAGGCGAAGTTTGGAATGCCAGCTACACGCCAATTGGCATGAGCGGCACCAATAAAGCTATGCTGGAGGTTTCATCGGTACCTGCGCTTAACCTGGCTAAACGTTTAGCCTATTTAATTGATTATCCGCATGGCTGTGTGGAGCAAACCACATCGTCTGCTTTCCCGCAGCTATATCTGGATCAGTTGGTTGATCTTTCGGCCCGCCAAAAGGCCGAAACAGAACGGAATATCAAGCTAGCTATTAACAAACTAAGTAGTTTCCAGGTTAAGGAGGGCGGCTTAAGCTACTGGCCGGGCGAAAGTGATGTAGATGAGTGGTGTACTGATTATGCCGGGCATTTTATGCTGGCAGCGCAGGCCAAAGGCTATACCCTGCCTGTTGGCTTTTTAGATAACTGGAAGCGTTTCCAAAAACAAAAAGCGGTTAACTGGGCCCCTGATACCCGCAGCTTCTACGGTGCGGATTTGGTACAGGCTTATCGCTTATACCTGTTAGCATTGGCTCGTGTACCTGAATTGGGTGCCATGAACAGGCTGAAGGAATTTAAATATATCAGTCCGCAGGCCAAATGGCGTTTGGCGGCAGCATACAAGTTGGCAGGCCAGCCGGAGATTGGTTTGCAAATGATAAACGGCTTGCCAACCACCATTAAACCTTACGATCAATTATATGGAACTTATGGTTCTGATCTGCGTGATGAAGCCATGATTCTGGAAACGCTGACTTTATTGGGGCAGCATGCCAAAGCAGCCGCGATGCTGCAAACTGTAGCCGCTCATTTATCCAAAGATGATTGGTACAGCACCCAAACTACCGCTTATGCGCTGCTGGCTGTAGCACAATATTGCGGGCAAAACAAAAATGGCAGCAAACTTATATTTAACTATGGTACAGCCGCGGTTAACTCCAATTATTATTTGTGGCAATCGCCGCTTGCTGTTAATGGAGGCAACATCAGCATAAAAAATAGGGGTAATAATGTTTTATACCTAAAGCTAACCCAACAAGGCCAGCCTGCACCCGGACAAGAACCGGCAAGTGTAAATAATGACGATGTGTTAAGAATGGAAGTGAATTACATCACCCTAAAAGGCCAACCGCTAAGCGTTACCAGCATTAAACAAGGTACAGATTTCGTGGCGCAGGTAACCATCAAAAACCCGGGGCATAAAGGCAATTACGAAAACATGGCGCTGACCCAGATATTCCCTTCGGGTTGGGAAATATTAAACACCCGGATGATGAATAATGACGAGGCATTTAAATCATCGCCATCCGATTATATTGATATTCGGGATGACCGCGTCAACACTTATTTTAGTTTGGATGAAGGGAAGGAAGTAACTTATTATGTAATGCTTAACGCCGCATATACCGGGCAATATTATTTACCGGCGACATATTGCGAGGCTATGTATAATTCATCAATTAATGCGCTGCAAAAAGGCAAATGGGTAAAGGTTGTAAAGTAGGGATGTATGTATTTGCTTAAAAGGCGGCCGGTTTGGCTTAGCAATAAAAGGCTGGTGATGATTTTATCATTGCTGGTGTTGTTCCTGCTTTTTTGGTTTTGCCTGCCCAAAAGGTTATTTAATAGCCCTACGTCGTACATTATTGATGATGATAAAGGGCAATTGCTGGGGGCGGCTATTGCTCCCGATGGGCAGTGGCGCTTTCCATATGATACTTTGGTGCCCGAGAAGTTTAAGCAATGTATAATCGCGTTTGAAGACAAGCGTTTTGAACATCATCCCGGTGTTGATTTTTTAGCTTTTGGCAGGGCGATCGTGCAAAACATCAGATCAAGACATATTAGCAGCGGTGGCAGTACCCTAACCATGCAGGTCATCAGGATAGCTACCCATCATCACCGTACGTTTTTTAATAAGCTACTGGAAATGGTGATGGCACTAAGGCTGGAAGTGACTTATAGCAAACAAGAGATACTTGCACTTTACGCCAGCAATGCACCCTTCGGCAGTAATGTGGTGGGATTGGATGCCGCGTCGTGGCGATATTTTGGAAGAGATCCTAATCAATTGTCATGGGGAGAGATGGCTGCATTAGCCGTTCTGCCCAACTCGCCTTCACTGGTGCATCCCGGTAAAAACAGGAATATCCTGTTAAAGAAAAGAAATCTATTACTTGATAAACTAAACAAACAAGGTGTTATCGATAAAAACACAGCCTACCTTGCCAAGCTAGAGCCTATGCCCGATAAGCCGTTGCCGTTGCCCATACTTGCCCCGCATTTGTTAGAGCGATTTAAGCAAGATTGCCAAAGCGGCGTTCACGTTGGCCCAACCCGTATCACAACTTCTATTAAAGCAGAATTGCAACAGCAGGTTAGCGATATTATAGAAAGGCATCACCAGGTATTAGCGGCCAATCACATCAACAACATTGCAGCTATTGTTTTGGATGTAGAAACCGGCGCCACGATAGCCTATGTGGGTAATATTTATCACCCGGAAGATACCAGCATGGAAAGTAATGTTGATGTGATTAATGCGCCGCGCAGTCCCGGTAGTACCCTGAAGCCTCTACTATATGCTGCTATGCTGCATGACGGCTATATATTGCCCAATACCTTAATGCCCGACATTCCTACCCAAATAGCGGGTTATCATCCCGAAAACTTCGACCTGGGTTATGATGGCGCGGTACCAGCTTCACGCGCATTGGCCCGTTCGCTTAATGTGCCTACTGTAAAAATGCTGCAAAAGTATAAATACGAACGTTTTTATGATTTTTTGAAGAAGGTGGGTATCACCACCTTAAAACAACCCGCGGATTATTATGGCTTATCACTAATATTAGGCGGTGGTGAAAATACGCTGTGGGAGCTTTCCGGCGCTTACGCGGATATGGCGCGGGTGCTTAATCACTACGATAAATACCGGGGTAAATATGATCCTGCGGATTATCACTCTCCTGTATATGCCAATAAGCCTGTTTCAAAACCACAACTAGAAAACTCAGGCTTGTTAGATGCCGGATCAATTTATTACACCATGCAAGCCATGGAAGAAGTGATGCGGCCCGGCGAAGAAATGTTGTGGCAGCAATTTGGCTCAACACAACGCATTGCCTGGAAAACGGGAACAAGTTTTGGTTTTCGCGATGGCTGGGCTATTGGTATAACACCAAAATATGTAGTTGGGGTATGGGTGGGCAATACATCAGGCGAGGGCCGTTCAGGTTTAACGGGCATCAACACCGCAGCCCCGGCGCTATTTGAGATATTCCGGCTATTACCTGTGACCCGCGACTGGTTTGATATGCCAACCGGCGAAATGGTTAGGATAAGCGTTTGCAGGCAAAGTGGCTACCGTGCAGGTGAGTATTGTACCGATACGGATGAGATGTATGTCCCCAAAGCTGGGTTAAGATCGCCTGTTTGTCCTTATCACCAATTGGTGCATTTAGATAAGACCGGGCAGTGGCAGGTTAACAGTGATTGCGTAGCGCCCGACCAGATAGTAAACCGCAGCTGGTTTGTGTTGCCGCCTGCCATGGAATACTATTACAAAGCAAAGAATTATCAATATCATAGTTTACCGCCATTTAGGGCTGATTGCGCTTCAACGGATAAGATACAACCTATGGAACTCATCTACCCCAAAGAAGGTGCTAAAATTTATATACCGCTGGAAGCTGATGGCAAGCGCGGCCGGATGATATGCAATGCCGCGCACCGCCAGGCCGGGATGAAGATATTTTGGCACCTGGATGATCAGTATATCGGTGTTACAAAAGACTATCATCAGATAGCCTTAAACCCATCTCAGGGCGTGCATACTCTTACTTTGGTGGATTCAGAAGGCAATACGATAAAAACAACATTCGAGGTGTTGAACAAAAAGTAAATAGCTGTTAAGCTTAATCCACTATATATCATTTGATAAAATGGATATAGTAAGGATTGTTTTTTCGCTTTTTTATGCTGATTGGGCCATTTTTATGGTGCGGTGAAAACACCTATTGTGAAAACACCGACGATAGACTGAATGCTTTTCTTCCAGTAAGCTTCATTATGATCTCCGGGCTGGATGATATAAGTGACCGGAATTTTCAAACTGTCACAAACTTGTTTAAGCTTTAAAGTCATCGGTAACAGAATGTCTTCTAATCCGCTCACCAAAGTGCATATCTGGAAATCGGTTCTATAATTTCCGTTGATTTTGAGGTGGTGCTTCACCTTTTTTCGGTAGTTCAATGGCTACGGTACCAAATTGTTCTGAAAGTGATCTATGCATTGAACTTTCTAATACTACTCCTAAATTAGGGAAGGCCCAAATAGCCACATAATAATTAAGCGACGCTCCATAACCATTTTGTATTGTATAGGGCTTTACAACTGCATTATTTCCATACTTTTTTTTCAGTGCCGCAAATATATTATCGGCATCACCAGCATATATCGTAAAGGTAACAGCCGTCAATT
The DNA here is from genome assembly GCF_009765905.1 of Mucilaginibacter sp. L196. Classification (GTDB taxonomy): domain Bacteria; phylum Bacteroidota; class Bacteroidia; order Sphingobacteriales; family Sphingobacteriaceae; genus Mucilaginibacter. The sequence goes on from NZ_LMUO01000009.1 coordinate 107,272, forward strand.
TAGAATCTTCAATAGATGCATTAAATGAGCCTAAAGGGCACATCTCCTTTGAGGGAGCGTCTTGCGGTGCAAATCGAACGTTGATAATTCCATTTGTAACTGCAGGTAACGGATTTAATTGGTCACTTTTTTTTACTTTATAATTATCTATGTCTAAACGTTCAAAACAGGTGGTGCTAACGGGAGTTCCTAATCCTGATACATATTGATAGCCTTTAATGTGTGTAATGCTTAAAACTCCATAATTACCTACTCTTTTCGATTCAACAATCTTACAAGGGCATTCCGGTATGGGTATTTTTTTACCCAATTTATATCCAAATACAGTCATGTCTGGTTGAGAAGTTTGTGCAAGGCTAAGCAACGGGTTAGCAGATAACAAAATGAGGGCTAAAATTATTCTGTTCATATTTTATTAAAAATTAGAGATTTAACAATTAACTTTTAAGCTGTAAAAATCAGGGTCTCAATATAAAAACAAGTACCAGCAGGCGGTATTAAAAGCATATCTTCTTTGTTGCACTTAAAGCTATAATTGTTGATTTTCCGGGATGCTTGTTTTCCCGACGGTACATCAACCTGAAAAAATATTCTTAAAACAGCTTCAGGAAACCTATATGATTGTTTAAAGTTATGTTTACCTTAACAATAACTGTAGAAATAATGTTTTCTTAATTTATGTTTTTGGAAATTCCATGGCAATTGATCTGGCATCTAACAGTAGATAGCATCTATCACCTAATTAAATTCTAACTTTATCTTCTAAACATTAACGCAATGACTAAAAAAAGATTAAATCTTTTATTCTTGCTCCTTATTTTGCAAAGTTGCACTCATGCTCAAACCTTCGACAAAGCCAAGTTAGACAGTTTTTTTGTCGCGCTGAACACGCATGGCCAAAACATGGGTAGTATTGCTATAACATCCAATGGTGTGGTCGTATACCAAAACGCCATCGGTTACAGTCAGGTAAACGATGGGTTAAAAACACCAGCGACAATTAAGACTGAATACCGGATAGGCTCTATCAGTAAGATGTTTACAGCGGTTATGATCTTTCAACTGATTGATGAAGGTAAGCTTAGCTTTGAAACACCATTGGCTACTTATTTTCCACAACTCCCTAATGCTGGAAATATCACCATAGGAGAAATGCTTGATCACCGCAGTGGCCTTCATAACTTTACGAGTGACTCGCTTTATACCACATATATGGCTACCCCTAAATCAGAAGCTGAAATGACTGCCATTTTTGCCAGGCAGAAACCCGATTTTGAACCGGATGCAAAGGCCGAATACAGCAATACCAATTTTGTGTTGCTGGGTTATATTATTGAAAAATTAACCGGTAAAACCTATGCCGAAGAATTGAAAAATCGCGTCACTTCCCGAATTGGCTTGGCAGATACTTATTATGGTACTAAAACCAATACAGCCAAAAACGAAGCACACTCCTACAAATATGCAGGGCAATGGACGCAAATGCCAGAAACGGATATGAGTATTCCGGGTGGGGCTGGCGCTATTGTATCCACACCGACGGACTTGGTTAAATTTATAAATGCGCTTTTTGCAGGAAAACTCATTAACCGTGCTAGTTTAGAGCTTATGAAAACGATGAAGGATAACTATGGTATGGCCATGATCACGATTCCGTTTTATGACAAAAAAGGTTATGGGCACAGCGGGGGCATCGACGGGTTCTCCAGTTGGCTTATTTATTTCCCGCAAGAGAAGCTAGCGATAGCTTATACTGCTAACGGGGTGCGATATTCAACTACTGATATAATCACAGGTGCGTTAAGCATCTATTTTAATAAGCCGTTTACAATTCCTGAATTTAAAACAATTACCCTAAGCACGGCTGATCTCGATAAATATGTCGGTAAATATTCCAGTACCCAAATACCTTTAAAAATTGCTATTACTAAAAATAATACAGCGCTGTTTGCGCAAGCCACTGGTCAGATGGCATTTCCGCTGGAAGCCAAAGGAGGTGATAAATTCACTTATGCCAACATTACCGTACAATTCGACCCAGCCAAAAATAGTTTCTCTTTAAATCAGGGGGGAGTTACCTATCTTTTTACTAAAGCCAACTAATGGGATCAAATTGCAAATTCGAAATTGATAGTTGAAAAAAACTGCTTTTTCATGCTGATCAGGCCATTTTTATGATGCGGTGAAAACACCATAGGTGTTCGGAAGTTTACATTGTCGTTTTAATTCCCTCTTTTTTGCTTGCAAAAGAGAGGGTGGTCGAGCGAAGCAAAGACCGGGTGAGTTGAGTATACGAGCGACATTGGCGCAAATAACTGGCGAACAGTCGACTCACCCCGAATGCGCTGCGCTGTTCGACCCTCTCTCCGGTAAGAGGGTAAAGAATTATTCCCCATTAACTAAGTTACATTGTCCCCACCCCATGGCCGGAATCACACAAGGCCGGTGCTTCCTTTTTTATTCTTCTGAACATCTGCGGTGAAAACACCGACCACAGGCTGAAAGGTGATATTCCAAAAGATCTGGTATCAGAACATAAAAACGAATACTTTTTAGGCGGCTATATCAGAACTATGAATATCTTCCATTGACAGTGGTAGCAGGTTTTTTGTTTTGAAATAGGTAACGGTTACTACCGTCAGCGTGACGCATCCGCCGAAAATTACAGCCGGTACCAGGCCCAAAATACTTGCTGCCGTGCCTGATTCAAAGTCACCGAGTTCATTTGATGAACCGATAAACATTGAACTTACTGCCGATACCCTGCCCCTCATTTGGTCGGGAGTGAGTAACTGCATTATACTGCCACGGATAATCACGCTTATGCTATCGAATGAACCTTGAGCAAACAGGAAAAATAAAGTAAGGTAAAAATTTCGCGAAAGCCCGAAGGAAATAATAGAGATACCAAAACCTGTAACAGCGATCAATAAATTACGCCACGACCTGTTCATTGGTGAATACTTTGACATAATCAGCATGGTTACTATCGATCCGGTAGAGAATACTGCACGCATAATACCCAGTCCTTCGGGGCCCACTTTTAGCAATGTATTGGCAAAAGCCGGTAATAAAGCAACTACGCCGCCAAAAAATACCGAGAACAGATCAAGGCTCATGGCACCCAGCATCATCTTGGTTTTAAATACGAACCTTACACCTTCACCAAGGCTGAACCAAATGTTTTCCTTCGGTTTGAATACTGCCGGATATTCCTTCATGAAATAAACAAGTATCAGTGCAACCGCCACAAAAAACAAGATCACGTAAAACGCTGCTGTTATACCGGCAAAGCCATACACCAGGCCGCCGGTTGCCGGGCCTAATATGTAGGCTAAGCGCTTGGTGGAGGTGGTCCAGGTAGTGCCGTTAGGATAAAGTTCCTTTGGGATACTGTGGGCATACACGGTAAAGGTTGCCGGGCCAAAAAACGCACGCGCCACGCCGTTGCAAAATATCATGCCATCTATAATTGGCACTATCCAGCCTGCATGTAGATAAGGGCCTATGCTTTTTAGCGTAACCGTATACATAATAGCTGACGATAAAATTACACCGCTATAGATCCACAACAACATCTTTCTTTTTTCAGATTTGTCTGCAATATAGCCACCATATAAAGCAATCCCTACAGCAGGAATGGCTTCGCTTAGGCCAAGCATGCCTAATGCAAAAACACTTTTAGTTAACTGGTAAATGTAAAAACCGATAACAATGGTTTGCATTTGGTAAGCGAACGTAAAAAAGAAGTTCATGGCAATGTATGAACGGAAATCTTTAAAACGTAGCGATGCAAAAGGATCATGTTTGATATGTTGAGTGGTTACGCTATCCATACAACAAACGTAAATCTTAAGCTGTGGCTAACAAAGCGAAAAAAAGTTACTTAGGGTGCCAAAAATTCCTCCTGGAAAGCCCCGCTCCGCATATGTTTCCTTAATTTAAGAAAAGGAAAGTTCTTACGGGTAATGAAATAAACCGAAATGGGGATAAGAACTTCGCTGCATTGGATTTTTACATATTCTTTATTCCAATTGCTGTTACGGTAATAAAAATCAGATATAAACTGTAATGCATCCTGTGTTTTGCACAGATGGTCCGTCAATTCATCATTCTTTCCTGTTTGTTTGGTATTTTGAAGCTGGATGTGATTTTCAAATAGAAATTGTTCTACATAAAATCTTGTTGACGATCCTTTCTCCCGTAGGCAAATCGGATACGTTATGTCCTTTAATGATACTGTGGCGGACGCCAGCGGATGTTTGTGGTAGGCGTATAAGGATATATTGTCATTATAAATCAATTCCTTATCCACATGATCGGGTACTATTCCCGATACGATGCCGCAATCCAGTTCGCCTTTCTCAACAAGATTCAATATTTCAGCTGAGTTATTGGTTACCACGTCATATTCCAATTTCGGGAATGAGCGCTCAAAGAACTCCAGCAACTTGTTCATAATGATTTTCGAGTGTGAGCCTCCCGAACCTATTTGCAAAGCTGCTGTACTATTGTGCCCATTTAAAACGGATAGTTGCTCAGCGAAGTTGGTGCCTGCCTGCAGAATATCAGTTGCAAGGCCAGCCAATTGATTCGCTTGAGGGGTAACTTTAATGCTATTTCCTGTCGACTGAACTAATTGAAGGTTCCACTCAGCTTCGAGGCTTTTAATGATTTTGCTGACCGCTGAAGGAGTGATATATAGATTTTTTGATGCAATGCGATAACTGTTCGTTTTGCAAACTTCCGATAATACTTTGATCTTAAATAAGTTCAGAATTTTGTCGGGCATAGCGTTTAATTTTGCCTGTGATTTGATTAAATAATCATGCTAATATATGATAATCAAAAATAAATCATTTGGTGTTATCCATCCCGCATTATTCCGGTTTGCGGGTTTGCGTAACAAAGCCGGGCGCGGTATAATCCTTTGGTAAATAGTCTGGCGGGATAGTAGTTGCATTACCGTCCCTTAGCGCTTTATAATGCGGCGACATTATCTCGACACCAGCTTTATTGAAATGATCCTGGATATTGGCATGCAACGCCGAGTAAATGGCCGCCTGCCGGTTGGGTTCTTTGGTAAATGCATTGATACGGTAACTCACGTAATAATCGTCAAGGCTGGTTTGGTATACGTAGGGCAGTGGTTCTTTTTCAACCATTGGCGTATCCAGCGCGGCATCTATCAGCAATTGATGTACCTGTCTCCACGGTGCGTCATAGCCAATGGTTACCGTGGTATGGATAATCAAGCCTTTGTCGGGCGCATCGCTGCTGTAGTTGATGGTATGGTTACTGATAACCGTTGAATTCGGTATGGAAATAATCTCATTTTGAACCGTACGAATACGGGTAACAAGCATTGTTTTTTCAATAATGTCACCTGTCACTTCACCTATTTTTACACGGTCGCCCAGTTTAAAGGCGCGTGTATAAGTCATAACTACGCCCGAAACGATATTTCCCAAAGCGCCTGCCGAACCAAAGGTAAATAAGACCCCAACGAAAACCGAAACCCCTTTAAATACGGCCGAATCTGAACCCGGCAGATAGGGAAAGATGACGATCAGCATAAAGGCAAGGATCAACACGCGTACGATCTGGTAAGTAGGGCTTGCCCAATCCGGGTAAAACCCTGGAATGGTTAGTGAGCCTTTTGCTACTTCATCCCTTATGTAACGGATAAAACGTAGGATGTACCTGAAAATAACGAATAAAACCAGAATGGTGATCAGGTTAGGAATATAATCCCAAATAGAAACTGCTATACTCTTTAAAGGGCTGGTGATGTAACCTATTAAGAGGTCTGAAAGGTCGTGTGTGAAAGGGAATATCCCGAACAGTACGGGTAAGGCAAGGTAAACGATCAGGATGATGAGGAACCATTTAACGATCCTGAATATAAAATCGAGCAGATAAACCTGTCTATCGGCATTGAGCAATTCGTAATCGCTGATCTTTATACCCGATGTAAACCAACGTTGTTTGCCCCTTATCCTGTTCAGCAACCATTTTAATGAACGGTTAACCCCGTAGATAAGCAGGATTACAACAACAATAACAAATAATGCCAGTAATGACTCCTTTAATAAAGTTTGCCAACGGGTCTCTTCCCGGTGCTGCAATACTGCTGCCCCGATACTTGATTTCAGTTTTATGGCGAGCGACTGCCTGTCGGTGTTTTGCCATAACGCGTCGGGTTCTGATACAGCCATTAGCAGTTGATCCTTAAAAACTATATCAGTAGTCGTTTCATTGTCGACTATTTTTAGCGAGTCGGGCCTGAAGTTATAGTCGCTGCTTAATTTTTCAATACGCCCGGCGATGGCCTCTGCCCGCTCCTGTGCGGTAAAACTTCCCTGCCTGGTATAAAGTGAAAACAATGTGTCTCTGAACGGCACAACCGGAAACCCCTTCACAAACTTCCGGAGCGAATCGATCTGGTGTTTTTGCTGTACTAGCCGGAGTGAGTCTTTTTCCTTAATGGCGTTAACCTCTTTTAACAGGTCCAGCCTTTTTAGGTTATCGGCACTGCTTAGTTGTGCTACCTGTTTCTCCAGTTGCTGTCTCTTTAATGAATCGGACAAACGATCTGCTGAAAGCTTTTGGATATTCAACAGCTGGTTGTTCAGTGCTATATTGTGGGTAGAGTCATTCTTGTGGTTACTGGTGTCTTGCTGCGCGAGAAGTTCTTGCTGTCCCGCTATAACTAAACAGATAACCAGGTAAATAAGTTTTTTCATCGCTAAAAAGGTAACAGGTTTTTAATATCACTAAGATACCATTAAATGTTATCCGCGAAAACGAAGGTGGGTTTAATATTATTTAGCCTGTGGTTGGTGTTTTACGATCGGTCTTCGGAAAAGTAGAAAAAGGTGCCATGCTAAGCGTAGTCCAAGTATGCGAGGCGGGCCTCTGCGCCAACCCTTCGCGAGCCTCAGGGCGACACCACACGCCATTTCTAAGTATTATCTCCGTTTAATTAAATACCTGATGGTCTAGTGGTAGGCTGAAGGAAAATATGCTTCCTTTGCCAACTTCACTTATTGTGGAAAATGTGCCGTTATGTTTTTTGATAATCTCAGATGCGATGTATAAGCCAAGCCCGACCCCCTGAAAATTCATAGCTACTTTGCTCACGCGGTAAAAGCGCTGGAATAATTGATCGATATCTTCTCTCGCGATACCAATTCCAAAATCCTCTACATTTACTACAAGGTTGTTCGCTTCAATCTTGGCCCTTACAATAACCTGTCTCGCATCCGGCGAATATTTAATAGCATTGTTCAGTAAGTTGATCAATACCTGCTCTATCCTGAATTGATCGCCTGTATAAAACAAGTCAATGGAATTTTCGAGTAAGATGTCGTGCTTGGGTGCCGTTAATTGAACATTAACAATGCTGTTCGTAAGGGCATCCGAAAAATGGAAAGCTGCAATATTCAGGTCGATTTGTCCCGAATTAATTTTGGTTACATCTAACAGATCTTCTATCAGTTTTTCCAGGCGTTTAATGCTATTATTAGCGTTTGCAATAAAAGGATAAATATTATCCGCCTTATTTATCCTTTGGGTCAGCAGCTGGTTAATAGCTTTTATATTAGTTAATGGTGTTTTAAATTCATGGCTAACCATGTTGAAAAATTCATCCTTTTTAGCTTCGGCAGCAGCACGCCTTTCCTTTTCCTGTTTCTGAACCAATACTTCCCGGTTAGCAATGAGCAGTTCTGCGGCACGTTTCCCCCGTTCTTCATCCTGAAAATCCAGCTCCTTAAGCGCGTTGATCAGTTCCTCGGCACGCTTTTCCTTTTCACTGTCCTGAAAATTCAACTCAATATTGGCAATAATTAATTCGGCTGCACGTTTTCCCTTTTCTTTTGCCTGGAAAAGCAGTTCCTTATTGGCGATAATCAGCTCGTTTGCCCGCTTTTCCTTTTCTTCATTCTGAAAAAGCAATTCTTTATTGGCGATGATTAGCTCGGCGGCACGTTTTTCCTTCTCCTGATTTTGAAAGATCAGTTCAGTATTAGCTAAAATGAGCTCCGCGGCGCGCGCTTCACGCTCACGGTTTTGTACATCCAGCTGGCTATAAGCAATAACCAGCTCGGCAGCACGCTTTTCCTTTTCTGCATTTTGAAACCGTAACTCTTTATTGGCGATGATCAGCTCTGCGGCCCGCATTGCTTTCTCTTCAATTTGAAAATCAAGCGCCTTATTAACGATGACCAATTCCATAGCGAGTTTCAGCTTTTCTTCATTTTGAAGATCCATCTCGACGTTGGCTAGGATGAGTTCTGCCGCACGCTTTCCTTTTTCCTTGTTCTGAAGATCAAGTTCGCTATTAGCCTGTTCCAGCGCCGCGGCAAGATTAATCTTGTCCTGATTGGCAATGGTTAACAGCTCTGCTAAATTATTGGTTTCCATAAATAGGAGATGAGCAAATAATATTGAGTAATTAATACAGGAGGCCAATTTGACCAGGGCATTCTTTTAGCACGCAAACCACTTCACACAAGCTTTCGCGCCCATAATTTTGGTAATCTATGCATTAAAAGCCGTATATCGTTTATTATTCTTTTAGATACGTCTTTTTCAGCTATTGGTATATAGTATAACAAAGTATAAATAGACCTATTATGTTTTAAGCTTCCTGATTAAAACGACTTTTACAGAAAAAAGATTATAACTTCTATTTAAACGACATCTTAAGTAAAGAGGGATTTTTACCTCTTTACGGCTTGCCGGAGAGAGGGGCGAACAGCGTAGTGCGTTCGGGGTGAGCCAACTATGCGCCGGGCATTTGCGCCAATGTCGCTCGTATAATTACTCACCCGGTCTTTGCTTCGCTCGACCATCCTCTCTTTTGCAGGCAAAAAAGAGGATGAAAAAATCGGCTTGAGGGCGGTGTTTTCACCGTACCACTCTAAATTATTTCTCCGCGCTAATCTGCGATACAAATTGCTCAGGCGTTTCATTCGGGAAACCGTCCCAGTCTTTTAAAACTTTTCCGTTTTCATCAACCAATAAGGTATAAGGGAATTTACCGTCAGGGTTATATTTGTCGGCAAGTGACTCATTAAGCTTTACCTGATCTTTGCTCAATTGGTTTTTCTTTTGCCTCGGAAAATCGGCACGCACTAAAACCAGGTGGTCCGACGCGTAGCTTTCAAATGTTGATGATTCTAATATTTCTTTTCGTAAACGGATGCAAGGGCCGCACCAGTCCGATCCTGAAAAATTGATCAATATTAACTTATGCTCCTGCGAAGCCTCTTTTTGAGCCGCGCTAAAATCTCCCGACCAGGTAACCCCGGTCATCAAAAACATTGCTATAAATACTGTTAGTAATTTCATGATTTTGTATTTTATTTAAAGCCTAAGCTTACCGACACCACGTTTGATACCAGGTCAGTAGTTTGGGTGTAATGCCCGTATCTAATCTCCATTTCGTGTAAACCTTGTATTCCAAATACACCATTAGGTGGCGCTAGTCTAAAACCTATGCCGTAAAAACTGCTTTCAAATTTCGCGTACTCATAATTGCTGGTAAAATATTGGTCGGTTGGGCTATGCTCTTCATAAGGCGCGAAATATTTACTTGCCGATTGATTATAAAACCTGTAAAAAGGTGATATTGAAAAGAACGGTGTAACCTTATATGGCACCTCGAGGCCTGCCGTATTTGATCGTATGCCCCAGTTATCAATATAATAACGGTAATAGGTACGAATGATGATATTATCACCCAGAAAATAATTCAGCCTGGCCCCAATAGGCAGCTTAAATCGCGAAGAAGGTAACCGCTCAATAGTGTCTTTTCCGTTGTTAAAGTACACCCGGTGAAAGGGCAGGCTTAAAAAACCATTTTGCGTAACTACATCGGCTAAAAGCATAACTTGTAAGCGCGAGTTGATCATTTGTGAGTAGGAGAACGATGCAGCAAGCGTTGTACGGGGGCTGCTGCCGTAATTATGATGGCTCCTACCATCGCCAGAACCAGTTCCATTTCCATTGTAATCAGTTGTTGATGCCGGTTCAAACTCCGACGGATAAATAAGTGTAACCTTGTCAAAATAACCTTGAAGTTTGGCGCTGAATTCGCCATTTTTATCTGTTGTTTTTTGCGAGAAATGCAAATCAGCACCTAAGGATTGGTAATTAAATTCGCCTGAATAATAAGCTCCTACACCAAATGTATTTCCCTTTTTTGCGTTTTCAACTGTCCAGTCTAATGATGGATATATCCTTGTGCCGGTAGGAGATGATGCACCGGTTTTAGATACAAAAGCCTGTGATGCCGCGGTATGATAATCAAACCCGAGGCCTACCTCTAAGGTATTTTTATTATTCGATTTGTTGAGCCAAACCAAGTTTAAGGTAAGGCTATTGGCAACATCGGTAACCTTTTCTGTGCCGATACCACCCGTAATTGCTGAGTGATCGCCGTTTTGATTATAGTAGCTGGTTACAAAATCCACCTCATCTATATGTATCTTTCTTAACTTGTAATCACCGGTATCAGTAACTGCAGGGGTTGATATAGTAAAAGGTGCCTTGTTGTCGGCCAGGCTGTTATTGCCAACCTGGGCCACCGCGTTTAAACGGCAGAGTATTGAAAATCCAACTATGGATAAATATATTTTTTTCATGTTTTTATTTATCCTGATTAGTTACATCCACAACCGCCACCCGTTTTCCCCGCGTTAGCGCCTGATGCCGCTTCGCGATAGGATTCAAAGTTCAACTCATTCTTTTCAACCTTCCGGTTACCCAGCACCATTTCCGAATCATTGAGCCTGTTTTTCTGATATTCCTTTAAATGCACGCACGATGTAGCCGTTATTATCAGCGCTACGCATGCTGCTCCGTTTATCAATCGTTTTATCATAATAGGGGCTATTTAATGTCTATGTTTTTTGAGGTATAAAGCTTATCATCGTCATCAATAATAATAGCTTCAATGTTTTTCATTTGATTGATCAGATCAAGACCGGCGTTTATACCCATAATGGTTACTGGTGTTGCCATGGCATCGGCAAGCTCGGCGTTGGTAGTAATTATGGTTACGCTTTTAATGCCCCTTATCGGCAAGCCCGTATACGGATCAATCGTGTGCGAGTATTTCTTGCCATCAATCATTACAAATTTTTCATAATTACCTGATGTTGCCGCGGCCATATCGCTAATATTCATGTATGAAAATGCTTCGTGAGCTGCATTTGGGTTGGCTATGGCTATGGTCCATTGTTTGCCATCAGGCCGTAACCCCCAGGTTGTTAAATCTCCTGATGCATTAACCACACCGCTTTCTACTCCCTGTAGTTTCATTATTTGTTTGGCACGCTCGGCGGCGTAGCCCTTACCTATGCCCCCAAAGCCAATACGCATACCTTTTTCGCGTAAATACACGGTGCATTTATCATCATCGAGTTCGATGTTTTTGTAGTTTATCAGCCTCACCATCTTTTTAGCTGTTTCTTTATCCGGTAATTGGGTCATCTGCTGGTCGAAGTTCCATAAACGTTTATCTATCGAACCATAACTAATATCAAATGCGCCCTGGGTTAAAGCCGATATCCTGAGCGAGCGTTGTATCAGGTTAAACGTTTCCCGACTAACTTCAACAGGTTTTATGCCTGCATTTAAGTTTACCCGATTGGTTTCGCTATCATCGCTAAAGGTGGTAAGCAGTTTTTCAATGCGTTGTATCTCGGCAACCCCAGCATCAATTTTTTCATTTGCCCACTGCTCATCATCAGCAACTACGCTTAGTTCAAAGCGGTTGCCCATTAATTTACAAGCTCTTTTAAAAACGTCTTTAATTCCTATCATTCAAACAAACCTGATGAGCCAAAATCATTCTTTCTGCAAGAAAACGTATAGATGAATGGCCTTTTTTCCACCCAACCCAATGTCTGATACCTTAACGCAATGTTAACTTAACATTCTGTAGCTAGCATGAAATTTCGCCATTTAACATAAGTTTAACATAATGGATGTCTCTGTCTACGAATCTGTACCGCCGTTTATCATATCAGATACAATGCCCTGGCTATCTTTCCGCTCAGCCAGTAAAACGCCGACCACATGAACAATAATAAACGCGAGTATCAGATACATGGTAAAAGCGTGTATCTGCCTAAAAGCATGAATTGATTTAAGCAAAGGCACATCATCTTCAAAAGCCAGGCACAAACCTGTTAGCGCCATTGTTATCAGCATCAGGTAAAAAACAGCATAAATGGTTTTAATCCAAAACTCGTGTTTGGCAAGCTCACGGTGTTTTTTCGTGGTTTGATATTGATGATAGGCGCTTTTTAGTTTACGAATAAACTTCTGATCGGCTAATTGGAAAAACTCCACCAGCAGCCTGAAAAGTAACAGCGCGGCTAAGGTATAGCCAAAGTAAGTATGTATCATCCAAACTTTATTGCTCAGCTCATGCGCTACCGACCGTGCCTGTCCATCGGTTACCGTTATCCCCGAGTGAGCTAAATTGGCTTTAATAGCTACAGCGTTCTTTTTTGTTTTTAACAGGGTTGAATTTAAAAGCACTGTTAATAATGATCCGGTTATAACAATAGCGTTAAGCCAATGCCACAAGCGTAAAGACGGTGAATGTTTTTTTATTTCCTGCGGATGTTGAACGTCCCGGCGTTTTGGTTCAATGATTGTCATAAATTAGATGTATTCTGTATGTAATTTTTTAAGATCCGGCGCTTCCCAGCCATAAGCCAACGGCAAAAACAATTCCGCCGCCCACAATAACTTGTAATATGGTGGAGTACAAAGGTGTTTTCATGAATTTGTAACGTATAAAAGCTATTGCAAGCAGCTCACATATAACCACTATGTATGCAAAGTGCAATGCCCGGTGTAAATCAGGTATAAGGAAAGGCAGTGTATGTAACATTCCGCCCAATGCGGTGGCAAATGCCGTAATTGCACCACGCGTTATCGGGCTGCCGCGGCCGGTAACTTTACCATCATCAGATAGCGCTTCGGCCAGGCCCATGCTGATACCCGCGCCCAACGAAGCCGCTAACCCTACATAAAAAGCTTTTATAGGTTGCCCGGTTAAACCGGCAGTTGCAAAAATAGGGGCAAGGGTTGATACTGAGCCATCCATTAAGCCAAGCAAACCGGGTTGAATCTTTTGAATGACAAATTTAGCGTCTGATTTTTCAGTCATGGAAATAGGAGAGGGGGGTTAATATCAACACCAACTGTTAAACTTAAAGATAGACCTAAAGTTTGTAGGAAAACTGAAGTGTAAAAAAATAATATACCACTCCGGTTTTGCGAAAATGCCATTTGGTGACTGCTAAAAGGATTTTTAATCATAGATTAAAAATAAAGTAGAAAATAAATTTAAAAATATGTGTACGTACACGCATAATTATTTTATATATTTGATTTAAAGGTATTTTAGATTGTAAATCAATGTATAAGTATTTTAACTGACCTGAACTTTCTTGCGTACCCGAACACATTATTCACCATTTTTATTTACCAAACTCTTTTCTTATGAAAAAATTATCCTTGTTTTTGGTGTCTGCAGCACTGCTTGCCGGTTGCAACAAATCTGTTGTGAAACCAACCTCACCAGCCCTTGGTTCAACCGGGAATGTAAAAAGTTCTCTTACCGGGCCCGGTACTAATTATTACGTTAATACTTCAACCGGGAGTGATTCAAATACGGGTCTTTCCACATCCGTACCGTTAAAAACTATCCAGGCGGCTTTAAACAAAACCACCGCGGGTGCAGCTGCAACTATTAATGTATTACCGGGCACTTATTATGAACGAATAACGTTCCCAAATTCAGGGGCATCATCTGCTGCGCCAATAACTGTAGTTAACGATGGCGGCACTGTTATTATAGATGGAAGTACAACCAATACCGGCAGCAACGCCAATATGATAACTGTAGCAAGCAAAAGCTACATTAGCATTAATGGTATCACCATTCAAAATAATATTATGGCGTATGCTAATGGTATTGCTGTTACAGGATCGGGTACTAATGTGGACATAAGCAACTGTACCGTAGATAATGTAGGCTGGACAACCAGTTTGACAGCTGTTCCATCATCATCAAACAATGCGCATGCAATTTTTGTGGAAGGTACGGGTGCAACAGGTGCATTAGCTTATAACAATGTATATGTTGGCTACAATACTATTTACGATTGCGCCACCGGTTACAGTGAGGCCTTGACCATGGCGGGTAATGTGAGCAATTTTTTAATAGAGCACAATGTTGTGCATGATATTCCAAATATTGGGATTGATATGTCGGGCCATTACAGCTATACCGGCGCACCTGATAGCGTAAATTATGCAAGGGGCGGAAACGTAAATTATAATACCGTATACAACTGCGTATCGCAAGTTGCAACCTCAGGTGGTATTTATGTAGATGGCGGCTCGTATATTAATATACAAGGTAATACCAGCTATGCTAATGGCGCGGGTATTACCGTAGGCTGCGAAAACAACGGTTACACCGCTACTGAAATTAATGTGCGTGATAACTTTATCTACAATAACGTAACCGCCGGTATTATATACGGTTCAAACCAGGCAAGCAGTAAGGTTACTTATTCAACGTTATCCGGCAATACATTTTATGATAACTTTTCACAAGGTGGTTACGGTGGCGAGGTGGAGTACCAAAATACCGATCACTTAAATGTGTTTGATAACATTATCCAGTCGCGCAGCAATGTGGTGGTTATCGCTTTATCAGGCTATACTTCAACAAACCTGACCATGGATTATGATGACTATTATACCCTGAGCGCATCATCAGGCACCATCACATTTGACTTTGGCACAGCAGGTGGCTGGTATTCATTCGCGAATTTCCAGGCCCAAACAGTGATTCCCAATGCAGAAGCACATGGTCTTTACAACATTCCGGGTTTTGTAACCGCCAGCTTACCAACGCCAAATCTACACTTAAGTAGTACATCAGTTTGTATAAATGCAGGGTTGCCAGGTTATGTAGCAGCAACAGGCGAACTTGATATTGACGGACAAGCACGCGTTCAAAATTCAAGGGTTGATATTGGTGCCGATGAAACATCGTACTAAAACAACACCCTTCTGATCCTACATCTATGATTAAAGCCTTGCTATTAATTTAGCAAGGCTTTTTTAATGAAGAATAGCACAAATATGTAACCTATTTAGAAATATGATCGGCCACCTTTTTTACTTTATCCTTAGAAACGCCGGTTTTCCCGCTGATAAATCTTGATACCAGGTTTTTAAATTCATCTTTCAATTTATGCGATATGGAGTTACGTACTTCGTTACCGCTTTCAGTTAAATATAAATAGGCAAGCGCACCTGCGCCTGCAGCCGTTACTACTGAAGCTACAGCAATAAGGCCCGTGTTGTTCTGTTTTACAAATGGATTTTTCATATCAGTTTAACAAGCTATTTTTATTAAGGTTTAAATTTTAAGTAAATAAGCTTATTATTCTCATGCTACAGCAGCGTCCTGTTTGTAGGATCGTGCAATAATTTTCGCCCTCTTTCCGGCTTGCCGGAGAGAGGGTCGAACAGCGCAGCGCATTCGGGGTGAGTCAACTGTGCGCCAAGCGTTTGCGCCAATGGCGCTCGTATAATTACTCACCCGGTCTTTGCTTCGCTCGACCGCCCTCTCTATCGCTGCGCGACAAAGAGGGTAAAAGCATTAAAAAATATTCCATAATTGCACTTATTGCAAACGAGCGCAATTATGGTATTTAAAACAGTTGGATAATACTATCTTAGTGAAATAATGTATGAATCTCGCTGTTCGAAGTCTCTGACTTCGAACCAATAAGACTGTAGTTTGCAACTACAGTATCACCCCATCATACGCCTAAAAGTCAAATTCACCCTCGGCAAAATAATCTTCTTGCTTTTTGGCAACGAATGCAGCCAATTGGTTTGTGTTGCACCCTTCATAATAAGCAGACTGCCGTTTTCCAACAATACGGAGTGGCTCTCCTTAGTTACCCGATGTTTCAGGCTGAACTTTCGCTCCGCGCCAAAACTTAATGAAGCAATAGCCGAATCTTTCCCGAGCGATTTTTCATCATCGCTATGCCAGGCCATGCCCTCGTTGCCATCATGATACAAGTTAAGCAGGCAGGAGTTGAATGATTCGCCGGTTAGTTGTTCTGTTAGCTTTTTAAGTTCCAGTAATTCCGGTGTCCAGCTTAACGCTTGCTTGGTAGTGCCCGAATATTTGTAGGAGTAACCATCATCGCCATACCAGGCCACTTTTCGTTTAGTAATGATGTGCCTGCCGAAGATGATCGCCTCATCATTTTTCCATTCAATAGTATCGAGCAAATTTTTGAGATACGCGTCTGCTTCATGCTTATTCATCACTTTACCATAATAGTTTACGATGCCATCGTTGTTAATTATCTCCATAGCACAAAAGTAGAACAGTAATCCTTGTGTAAAAACCCGGTTCTTGCGGTAAAATTGGCTTTAAGTTAAATTATTAAGTTTAATCTTTGCCGAAACATTGTAAGGCCAATAGCCTTAGGTATTTATAACATGAAACAAAGAATCCCCCTTATTATACTCATTTGGCTTATAGCCGACGTTTATTTTTTTCACGCAGTTAAAATTATGACTGATAATTCAGCCATTGCCACCTGGATTTACTGGATGATAGATGTATTGCTGATTGGCGGCATCATGCTCTTTATGTTTATACGCAGCATAGGCCGCAACCCTGCGATTATATCCATATTGATGGCAGGGTTGCTACTATCGGCTGTACCGAAAATTTTGGCACTCCCGGTTTTACTGGTCGAGGATATTGCCCGCCTGTTCCTCAACTTCCCGCCAAGGCAGTTTTGGGTGAGCGCGCTGGCTGCCGTTGTCGCAGCAATCCCGTTCTTTAGTTTGTTGTATGGGATGATCGGCGGGCGACACAATTACAAAGTGCACAGGATTACCTTGCCATTCACTGATCTGCCGGAGGCTTTCGATGGCTTTACTATAACACAGTTATCGGATATTCATTCTGGTAGCTTCAGCAGCAAAAAAGGCGTCGAAAAAGGTATTAGCCTGGTAAACGCCCAAAACAGCGACCTCTTGCTGTTCACCGGCGACTTGGTGAATAACCTGGCTTCAGAAATGGATCCCTGGATAGAATCTTTCGCTAAACTGAAAGCCAAAGTGGGCAAATACTCGGTATTAGGCAACCACGACTATGGTAGCTATTCCAAGTGGCCTTCAAAAAAGGATGAAGCAGATAACCTCGCCCGCCTTAAAGAGGTTCATAAAGAGATTGGCTTTAAATTATTGCTTAACCAATCCGTAAATATTGAAAAAGGTGGTGAGAAAATCGCTTTGATAGGAGTGGAGAACTGGGGTAAAGGCGGTTTCCAAAAATACGGCGATCTGACTAAAGCTACCGCCAATCTGGATGACAGCGAGTTCAAGATCCTGATGTCGCACGACCCATCGCACTGGGAAGCAAAAACTTTAGAGCATGAAAAGCATATCAATTTGGCGCTTGCGGGGCACACACATGGCATGCAGTTTGGTATCGAACTGTTTGGTTTTAAATGGAGCCCCGTGAAATATGTTTATGAGCAATGGGCAGGCCTGTATAAACGCGGCGAAAAATATTTGTATGTTAACCGTGGCTTTGGTTTCATCGGCTTTAAGGGTAGGGTAGGTATCTGGCCCGAGATTACGGTGATCACCCTGAAAAGTATTTAATAATACTGATGATTTTTGTTTATGAAACATCGTAAACATTTTTAACTTTGTGGCATAATACTACTATACAGCATATGAAAAAAGCAGGCTTATCTATAATGGTAATAACAGCAATTGCCATGATCGTGTTTACTATCATGTTTTATCACCCTATAACTGATAATGCAGTTGATTCAGGAGGTTTTTGGGCATATATGTATGGTGCTGTATCTGTGCCATGGCCTACTTATAGCGCAGGTGTAGTATTTTTAATGGGTCTTACCCTTTATATGTCATCATGGGAGCAAAAAGCTCGCCGTTATAACTAATCGTCTACCGGTTCAAATTAAAACAATATAAAGAATTTTAAATGCTGCACATTGTGCGGCATTTTTTATTTTATGCTATTTTATAGCTGTCTTTTTAGGGATAAGCTTCAGTAACAATCTGCAAACAATAGCTGTTAATTTGGCTTATATACTTACATTTAGTTGTTTACGGCCGGTTCATAAATCATTCTTAGCAGCAAGGCAACCGACATGTGCTATAAAAACGTACTTATATAAAAAAATATATGCCTTCTATAACCGCAGTCTCTAAAATTGAACTACCCTATAAAATATCTCAGCAGGAAGTAAAAGAACAAGCCCAGCTAATGTTCTCAGCTAACTTCCCCCAAACCAACAGGCTGATATTCGCTTTTGATAATACCGAGATCAAAACCCGTAATTTTTGCAAACCGCTTTCCTATTACACCAGTACAACTACATTTGAGGAGCGTAACCTGGAATATATCAATACCGCATTAGAGTATTCGGTACAGGCAGTGGAGGATGTAATTAAAAAGGCAGGCATCACTAAAGATGATATTACCGACATTATATTCCTCTCAACCAGCGGACTTGCAACGCCAAGTTTGGATGCACTCATCATCAACAAAATGAGACTTAACCCCAACATCCGCCGTATGCCGATATGGGGCTTGGGCTGTGCGGGTGGCGTATCGGGCATGGCAAAGGCCAATGCTTTAGCGCAAGCAAACCCTGATGCGGTTGTACTTTTAGTAGCGGTTGAGCTTTGCTCATTAACACTCATCAAAAGCGATTACAGTAAAAGTAATTTCATAGGGTCGAGCTTGTTTTCGGATGGTATAGCGGCTTGTATTATCAAAGGCGATAATCACGGTATTGATAAAGCGGTAACTTATTTTGATGCCAGCAGCAAACTGTATTATGATTCGCTGGATGTAATGGGCTGGGAGTTTCAGGATACGGGCTTTAAGGTTCTATTTTCTAAAGATATTCCAACCTTTATTAATGAGCATGTTTTGGAAGATATCACCCTCTTCCTGCAAAAACATGATCTGCAATTAAGTGACATCAAGAATTTTATCTTTCATCCCGGAGGCAAAAAAGTATTGGATGCTTATGCCGATGCTTTGCCTATTGACGGCGATTTTTTAAAGAAAACCCGCGAAGTGATGAACGATAACGGCAATATGTCGAGCGTTACGGTGCTATATGTACTGGAAAAATTCATGGAGCAGGGATTTGAAGACGGTTACGGATTAATGATGGCCATGGGCCCAGGTTTTTCGAGCGAGATGGTTTTATTAAAGATGAAGAATAAATAACATGTATTTCATCATCTTCATTCTATTCGTCATTATCCAGCGTTTATCAGAGCTGTACATCGCCAGAAGCAACGAAAAATGGCTGCGCTCTCAGGGCGCAGTAGAGTACGGTAAAGAGCATTACCCGTTCATTGTAGCGCTGCATACTTTGTTTATCATTTCCATTATTGTAGAATACACACTGCGTGGCAATACGCCTATTGATTTTGTATTCCTGATACTATTCGCGCTATTACTGTTGTTCAAGTTCTGGGCGTTATCCTCATTAGGTAGATACTGGAATACCAAAATATTCCGCGTGCCCGGCGCTGGTCCGGTTAAAAAAGGACCGTATAAGTTATTTAAGCATCCTAATTATTTTATTGTAGTATGTGAGATAGCTATTATCCCGATGGTATTCCATTTGTATTATACCGCTATTGTCTTTACGGTATTAAATGCGATAATGCTTACGGTAAGAATCAGTGTTGAAAATAAAGTTTGGGCTAAATAAAAAAGTCCGGTTTCTAACCGGACTTTTTTTAACCTTGTCATTCTGAACGGAGTGAAGAATCTATCGATAGGCTCACCGCATGGTTATTAGCGGATAGATTCTTCGTTCCTCAGAATGACAAAAGGAATATTAAGGCTTGGTTCTAAAATCAAGCCTCTTTTTAACCTTGTCATTCTGAACGGAGTGAAGAATCTATCGATAGGCTCACCGCATGGTTATTAGCGGATAGATTCTTCGTTCCTCGGAATGACAAAAGGAATATTACTTCAATGCGCTTTTATAAAATACTTCCGCATCGGTCTTAAGCTTCTCATCGGTTTCTTTACTTACATAAACCATGTGGCCAGCTTTGTAATAGTTAACAATGATATTGCCACGCAAATCAGGACGTAACCCCATGTGATTAATCACATATTCCGCATTGAAAAGCGGGGTGGCCAAATCATAATAACCGCAAATCATGTTCACTTTTAAGTGCGGATTTTGTGTCATGGCGCTACGCAGCGTTTCTGATACATCAAGGTAAGCGTTCTCTGTATTTTTGTAGTTCCATGGCCATACGTTGGTTATTGCCTCGTATGGAATGTCGTTGCGGTAGTTTAAATCTTTACGCACATAAGCGTTAAATGCGCCAACAAATAAACCATTTAGGTTGGCATCACTTGGGTCGTATGATGGGTTTTCACCCGCGTCATCAATATCTTCACCACTAAAGCGACTATCGTAACGGCCTACAATCTTGCCTTCATCACGTAATACTTCCTTGAAAAAGCGGGAATCGGTAATCCTTTCATTAGTTTTCCTGATATAATCTTTAGGTATGCCTGTAAAGTAATTCAGGGAGTCAATCACCAAATTAGTCAAATCAGCAGGAACCTGATCGCCTAAACTCAAAAATCTTGCGTACGTGCCATTGGCAAATATTTCCGATTTTTTAGTAAGCTCGGCAGGGGTAAGGCTTTCCAGTTCAGGTGTTAATTTATGATAATACGAGGCCGTGTTAGCATAAGTTGGTAAAAAGTAAATGTATGGCATATCGTTACCATTCTTAAAATCAATCAGCTGGAAATTCAATACCGAAGATATTAAGGTGATACCATTTAAATAGATGTTATAACGATCAGCTAAATAACCCGAAAGGCCAGCGGCGCGGGTTGTACCATAGCTTTCACCGGCGATAAACTTAGGGCTTGCCCAACGTTCATCCTTGGTGATATATAGCCTGATGAAATCTCCAACAGATGCCAGATCCTCGTTATAACCATGAAACTGATTAACATCAACACCCTTATAAGCGCGGCTATAACCGGTTGATATCGGGTCGATAAATACTAAATCCGTAAAAGCAAGCCAGGTATTTGGGTTTTCGCCATATTCGTAAGGTGCTCCGGGAGCATCGCCTTTATCATTGGCAAACTTTACCCTAACCGGCGATATACCGCCCATATGCAGCCATATGGATGCCGAGCCTGGTCCGCCATTAAATACAAATGTTACGGGGCGTTTCTCTTTGGTTTGCCCGCTGTTGGTTGCGGTATAGGCTACGTAAAATATTTTGGCTAGCAGTTTGTTATCATCCTTATCGTGCATCGGCATATAGCCCGCTGTGGCTTTGTAGGTGATGGTTTTGCCATCAACCGTAACCTGGTGATAGGTAACTACGGGTTTACCGGGTATGGTATCCCTTTTTTCAATGGTGGAGTCCTTTACAGTTACCTGTATGCTGCGTTTATTTTGCGCTTGGGTAAATAACGATGCAGCTAAAACTAATGTTAAAGTTGTACTGATAAATTTCATGAAGAGGCTTTAAAATGAATAGCCCAAAATAAGGTTTTATTCTGAATTAAAACAGGGGGATTATTTTAGCTTCTGGTTGGTGTTTTCACCGCACCAGCCCTACGTAATAAGCAAGTAAATAATAAGTGGTGCGGTGAAAACACCACCACAAGCTGAAGACGCTTAGTTTTGGTTTTGATTATGCTACGATAGAAAGCGGGCTGCTAATCGTTTTTTCGGAATCGGCTACAATAATGCGGATCTTTTCGTCCAGCTCGTTAATGGTCAAGTTCATCATATCAAAATAGTCAAACTCTAATTCTTCTATCTTCATTAAGTGCATGAAACCCAGTAGCGAAGCTACAGGGCGGCGCAATTCGTGCGATTGTATAATGGCTATACGGGTTAACGCCTCGTTTTGAATATGAATTTGTTTTTCCTGCTGCTTGCGTCTGCTTATATCTGCCGAGTTTAACGCTACGCCAATGATCTCGTCATGGTTGTTTTTAATGGGTACCAGTTTTATTTCGCGCCAGCATTCAAACCGGGTTCCCGGTCGTATTAAGAGATCATGTTTGATGGTTTTGCCTGTAAAAGCAATGTCGAAATATTTAGCGAAATGTTTTTTGTTTTTGGGGTCGACGTAGTTTAGTATCCTATCGCCAACAGTAACTTCGTACTGATAAATGCTTCTGATGTAGAATGATGCAGGTTTATTAAAAGCTAATACTTCTAAATTTTTACCAACTAAAACGTGAACATCTGACGAACTGTCAAAGGCTGCTTTTAATTTAATTTCCGAGTCTTCAATTGCTTTTTTATTGTACTGCTGCTGTTCGTTTTGCTGGGCCATAACCTGCAAACTCCAATTAAGTTCAAGCAGATTAATTACTTGTTTTGATAGCACCATTAACGATTTTTGTTGATGTGCATCCAACCCACGTGCTTCAAAGTCCATTACGCATAATGTCCCTACATTAAAGCCATCTTTGGTGGTTAATGGGGCGCCTGCATAAAAACGAATATTGGGATCACCTGTAACTAAGGGATTATTAGCAAAGCGATCATCAGCTTTGGCATCGCCAACTATTGAAATACCTTGCTCTTCAATAGCAAATTGGCAAAATGATATTTCTTTTGAAGTGCTAAATATATTTATACCTGTAGTGGCTTTAAACCATTGCGTATCCTCATCTAATAAAGTTATAAGTGCGGCAGGTGTGTTGCATATTTGAGCCGCCAGCTCCACTATATCATTTAAATCCTGCGTGATGGCAGGATCAAGTTCCAGTTCTTTAAAACGTTTAACAGCCTCCAGGCGGTGAAGTTCCCGATCCATTAGCACATTATAGAGTAAGCGGTTAAACGTTGTCCCATTTTAGTAGTAAATGACATACCTAAATACACTACGATATTTTTTGCAGGTCGATTTTTATTTTTTTAATATTTTCATTCCAGTAAACGTAAATATCCATTTATTAGTTGTTGTTTTTCAAACAAAAACAAAAAATTTATTTAAAATTAACTTATGGGTAACCTGGGTTAATTAATGAATAATTATTGTAGTTAATAATCTCATTACACCTTAAAAATATATGTCGTTTTTTTTGAATTAACACTACATTAGTATTTATTCGATTGTGATAATGAAGGACGAAAAACCATTGCCGCTAAGCCGGATGGCTACCATCAATAAACCATCCTTCTGGATTTTTATACTGGCATGCCTGGGGCTTTATGTAGCCAACAAGATGATAGCCCCCGATACCCTTGACAGCACATTTGTGGAACCACATGATATGCTGATAATGGGAGTCGCATTCACAGGTTTAGTGCTCAATATTTTAACAATATCCTTAACCAATAAAGTTGTAACCCGAGCCCTAACGGTGATCTGCTACCTTTTTGAAGCTATCAGCATTGTAGCATTATGCTTTTTAGTATTTAGCAGATAGTAAAATCCTGAAGTAATCAGGCTGAATAAACGCTTTGCACTTTATCCCGCAGGTTATATCCTGAAGCCATTACTTCGGCATAAGCGCCTGCTGTACGTATGGCTATCAAATCACCACGGAAAGATTCAGGAAGGTCAACATCCTTACGGAAACAATCGGTGCTTTCGCAAATTGGGCCAACCACATCATATTTTATGCTTTGTCCTGATTCTCTGCTCAGATTTTCAATATCATGATAAGCCTGGTACAACATAGGGCGGATGAGCTCCGTCATGCCTGCATCTAAGATCAGAAAATTCTTTTTTTGTCCGTTTTTAACGTATAATACCCTTGAAATCAATGATCCGCTTTGAGCAACCATCGCACGGCCCAACTCAAAGTGCACTTCCTGACCAGGTTTTACATTTAAAAAGTTCTTAAACACTTCAAAATAGCTTTCAAAATCAGCCATTCCATTAGTGTCGGGGTTATGATAATCTACGCCTAAGCCGCCGCCAGTATTTAATACTTTAACCGGGAAACCGTGGTCTTCAAACCAATCCTGCATTTCGTTTATGCGGGTACAAAGGCTTTTATAAACCTCCATATCCGTTATTTGCGAACCGATGTGGAAATGGATACCTAAGAATTGGAGGCTAGTACATTCGCGTAATGCATTAGCCACATCAGGTAATTGCCAAATGTTTACACCAAATTTATTTTCGTCCAACCCGGTGGTAATAAAATGGTGGGTATGAGCATCAACATTTGGGTTAATACGGATGGCTACATTAGCTTTTTTGTTTTTGGCTTTCGCCAGATCGTTTATAATGTGTAATTCTTGTACCGACTCTACATTAAAACAAAAAATATCAGCATCCAAAGCGAAGTTTATCTCTTTGTCTGATTTGCCAACCCCGGCAAAAACTACTTTGCCTTTATCAAAGCCATGTTCAATAGCAGCCTTAACTTCGTTACCACTCACACAATCGGCACCTACACCAAAAGACTGGATCATATCCAGCACCTTTGGGTTAAAGTTAGCCTTCATGGCATAATGCACGTGGAAGCCGTACTTAGCCGAAGCATTGGTACAGGCTTCTAAGGTTTGCCTTAAAACACCCATATCATAATAGTAGAATGGGGTTTCTAAGTCTTTGAATTTATTTGTTATAGTAGTATTGAACATAAGCCCCCTCTAAATCTCCCCCGGTAGGGGAGACTTATAATGATTAATGGTATCTAATAAATTTATTTCCTCCAAATTTTAAAGCCCTCCCTACCGGGGAGGATTTAGGAGGGGCTGTTAAAACAACCTATTATGCAGGCTTCTTAACGCTTCAGTTTTTTCTTCAGTTTTTATCAGTATAGATAAATTATGATCGCTGCCTCCGTATGAAATCATACGCAACGGGATATGCTTAACCGCCTCTAAAACTTTAGCGGCATAACCGTGCTTCTCAACACCAAAATCGCCAACCACACAAATAATAGTTTGGTTCTCGTCAATCTCAACACTACCAAAAGCGTTAAGCTCTTTTTTGATCTCGGTTAAATAGGTAGTATCATCAATAGTTAATGATACCGCTACTTCCGAAGTGGTGATCATATCGATAGAGGTTTTATAACGCTCAAAAACCTCGAACAGCTTGCGTAAAAAACCATGCGCCAATAGCATACGGCTTGATTGCACCTTGATAGCGGTAATGCCATCTTTAGCGGCGATAGATTTGATCTTATCCTTTTCGCTATCGTTGGTAATTAAGGTACCAGCAGCTTGCGGGTCCATTGTATTTAACAGGCGAACCGGGATCTTGTATTTTTGTGCCGGGAAAACGCTTTGCGGATGCAATATTTTCGCGCCGAAATAAGCCAGCTCGGCAGCTTCATCAAATGATAACTGGGCGATAGGTTTGGTGCCTTTAACAATCCTCGGATCGTTATTGTGCATACCATCAATATCAGTCCAGATTTGTACTTCTTCGCTGCGGATACCGGCACCAATTAACGACGCGGTATAATCGCTGCCACCACGGCGCAGGTTATCAATCTCGCCAAAAACGTTGCGGCAAATATATCCCTGGGTAATAAACAGGTTGTTATTTGGATGTTTCGCCAACAGCGGGGTAAGCTTTTCGGTGATATAATCAACCACTGGTTCGCTATCCTCATCTGTTTTCATAAAATCAAGCGCCGGCAATAATACCGATGGCACGCCGATCTGTTTTAAATAAACATGATACAAGGTAGTCGATAATAATTCGCCTTGCGCTAAAATGATCTTATCTTCAATTGTAGTGAACAGATCATTAGCTAAATTGCTTAACAAGCCAAAATGATAGTCGATCACTTCCTTGCCTTGTGCTAAAAACTCAGGCTTGGTTAAAAGTTCCTTAATAAAAATTTCGTACTTATCCTTCAGCGTCTTTATCAATTCGGTGGCCCTGGTCTTGTCACCGGCCAGGTAAGCCTGGCCAATTTCCACTAAATTGTTTGTTGTTCCGGATACTGCCGACAATACCACGATCTGCCTCTCGGTTGGATCGATGATGTCCAACAGTTTCGTCATCCTTTCGGGACTGCCTACTGATGTTCCACCAAATTTTAAAACTTTCATTTTTGTTAATTTATACCATAATGTGTTGATATTCTCATACCAATTTTGCGGCGCTAAAAATAGGATTTTTAAAGAGTTATCGGTAATATTATTAAAATAAAAATGATGTTAGCCCCACCCAACCCTCCCCGGAAGGGAGGGCTTTAAAGAAGAATGAAACTAAAGTCTCCCCTACCGGGGGAGATTTAGAGGGGGCTATTGTCACCAATGCATCACTTTCTATACAATATAATAGCTCACCACACTTTTTACGTTTATATATTTAACCGGTAAAAATCACATCGTCTTTAACATTCTATGAAAAAAATAACCCTTTTATTATTTCTATCGCTTACTATTTGCTTAAGCGCATCCGCACACAGCAATAATAAACCCAATCATCCTATAAAAAGCACACATTTAGATACCGCCACCTTTGCTACCGGTTGTTTTTGGTGTACCGAAGCAAAGTTTCAGCAATTACGTGGTGTGGTAAAAGTAGTTTCCGGTTTTTCGGGCGGGCATGTGGCTAATCCAAGCTATGAGCAGGTTTGCACCGGCACCACCGGCCATGCCGAGGCCTGCAATATTATTTATGATCCTACCAAAATATCATTTGAGCTATTGCTGCAAGCCTTTTTTGTATCACATGATCCAACACAACTAAACAGGCAGGGTAATGATGTGGGTACACAATACCGCTCCGCCATATTTTATCATGGTGCTATACAAAAACAAAAAGCCAACTATTACATTGCTAAACTAAATGCGGTAAAAGCATATAAAAAACCAATCGTAACCCAGGTTGTACCTTACACAGCGTTTTACAAGGCAGAGAATTATCATCAAAACTATTTTAACAATAACTCCCACCAGCCGTATTGCGAAAATGTGATACAACCCGAGCTTGATAAATTTAAAGCCGCTTTTAAAGACAAACTAAAATAAATGAGATCAGCACTAATTATCATCGGCATCTTCATCAGTGCAATTACGCTGACAAATGCGCAGCAACTTAAATCAGATAAAGGGCATGCCAACAACCCGTATTATTCTAATACAGATACCAAACCATTAAAGGTGACTGATGCCCAATGGAAAAAGATATTGCCACCCGACTTGTACGCTGTAGCGAGAAAACAAGATACAGAAAAGCCTTTCACTGGTAAATACTGGAACAGCAATGCAAAGGGAACGTACTATTGCGCGGTTTGCGGGAATGAATTGTTCCGATCAGATGCTAAATTTGCCAGCACCTGCGGCTGGCCCAGCTTTTTTGAACCGGTTAGAAAGGGGAGCGTGATATACCGGGAAGATGATTCGTACGGTATGAAACGTACCGAAGTAATATGCGCCAGGTGCGGCTCGCATTTGGGCCATATATTTAACGACGGGCCGCCGCCAACTTATAAACGCTTTTGTATGAACTCCATATCATTGGATTTCGCGCCGGATAAATTGTAATAATTAACAGTTTCAAACTCAATTATGGGTCTTGTGATTAGTCGCTCATACGTCATGATTTGCAATAATTAGTGTATTTGGAATATTATACCTAACTTGCGCGCTTTAATAAACAATATAATGCAAAAAGAAGGAACAGTAAAATTTTTTAATGAAACAAAAGGATTCGGATTTATCACACCTAATGCAGGTGGTCAGGATGTATTTGTTCATTCTACAGGCCTAATCGACGAAATTCGTGAAAACGATAAAGTTGAATTCGAAGTTGAAAACGGAAGAAAAGGCTTGAACGCGGTAAATGTAAAGGTTATTTAATTATAATATAATCATCAATCGTACAGCATCCACTCATCAGAGTGGGTGCTTTTTTTTTGTATTATACTTTCTTTTTTTTTGCAATTAGTTTAAACTTAAAACGTTAAATAGTGTTGTTTATTTATTCATCTACTAAAAGAAAACGAATATGAAAGATCAAACAAAGATTATAGCAGCACTTTTAGTTGGTGCTGCAGCAGGCGCTGCACTGGGTTTATTATTAGCACCAGATAGCGGAGCAAGTACCCGGGACGGTATAGCTGAATACATTAATGATTTAATAGAATCAGCAAAAGATAAGGCGCAAACAACAGCCAGCGGCGTTAAAGATTATAGCAATAACGTTTATAACACTGCCAAAACAAAAATTAATGACTTAGTTGGCGATGATGTAATCGGCAATATAAAATCAAAAGCAAGTGATGTTGCCGATCAGGCCAAAGCATACGGCGAGGATGCCCTTAACAATGTTAAAGCAAAGGCAAAAAGTAATCTTGATGATTTGAACACCATTGTTCATAACTAATTGAATCAGCTTTTATAAAGCAAGAAACCCGGCCATAAGCCGGGTTTCTTTGTTTGTATGTTAAATCTTCTCTGTCATTCTGAGCGGAGCGAAGAATCTATCGACAGGCATTTGCGCCATGTATAACGGATAGATTCTTCGCTTCGCTCAGAATGACAAAGGGCTTTAAAGGGTTGCCCGCTGCCGGGTTACTTACTCACCCACTTATTATTACTAATATCCGCATCCATAAAAATACCATTATCTAAAAAGATGGATTGTACAGCTTTGGTGGTTTTTACATGAACGGATATTTGCTTTTGGTTATACTCCCAAACTGCAGGGGTTTGGTGCAGGCTTTCTGTGGTTCCATCGGCATAAGTTACTTTAACATCAAAAGGTATAACAAAGCCACCAATATTTTGTATGGCTAACATATAACCGGTTTTATCTTTACTCACGCTTTGTAGATTAAGGTCGATATAGTTATTGGTGAAGAACCAGTTGTTGAAAAACCAGTTCAAATTTTTACCCGATCCTGCACTCATCGAGTTAAAATAATCCCATGGAATTGGGTGTTTGCCGTTCCAGTTATTCATGTAAACGTGCAATGCCTTTTTAAAGCCTTCATCGCCCAGCATATCCTTTAAAGCGATATAGCTTAATGATGGTTTTACATAAGCATTATTACCATAGCCACGGGTTAATTCGCTGGTTGGGGTGATGATCGGCAGGTCTTCGCTGGTTGATGGGTCGAATATCCATTTTTTCACACGGAAGTTTCTATAAACTTCTTCTGAGGCAGCTTTACCTACCTCGGTATAACCTAAAAATAGTTCAAACGTGGTTGCC
This sequence comes from Mucilaginibacter sp. L196, assembly GCF_009765905.1. Lineage (GTDB taxonomy): Bacteria > Bacteroidota > Bacteroidia > Sphingobacteriales > Sphingobacteriaceae > Mucilaginibacter. The sequence continues at coordinate 136,567 of NZ_LMUO01000009.1, forward strand.
CAGCCTTCGTCCATATAGCCGTAACGGGTTTCATTAATTCCCATGTAGAAAGGGAAGTAGGTATGCGCCATTTCATGGTCCTGCAAAAGCTCGGCATCGGCCAAATCAGTTTCGTGACTATCGTTCACCATCATCGGGAACTCCATATCCGCAAAGCCCTGGAAGGCCGTCATTTTTGGGAAGGGGTAGGGCACACCCGGTAAGCCATGCGATAAATAATCCAGCGCATGCAATCCCCATTTAACAGCTAAATGAAAGTCTGCCGAATTATCGGCAAAGGCAGCCTGCATGCTGGCTCGACGATGGGTCGCGTCATCAACCACAACACTCCCTGCATCCCAGTCGTAATGGTCGCTCACGCCAACGGCCAGATCGCTGATGTCGTTAGCTGTCCAAACCCAAGTATTCAGATCGTTTTGCGCGGTGATGTTCTTTTTAGCCAGATCATCAGCAGTAGCTATGTGCATTACCGCATCGCTTGTCATTGATTGTTGCAGTCTTTTAGCATATTCCGGCTGTAAAACCTGGTTAGGGTTTTGCAAGGTACCTGTTGCCCAAACAATAAAGTTTTTCGGTACGGTTACCTTTAAAGTATAATCATTAAAGTCGTTATAAAATTCCTGACGATCATTAAACTCCAGCCTGTCCCATCCATTATAATCGTCATAAACAGACACACGCGGGTAAAAGTAACCTATATAAAATGTGGTAGGATCGATCATGCCTTCGCGTTCACTTTTTAACGATAGCTCATAGTGCCAGGTGATATTTAGTTTTACCGAGTCATGGGGCATTAATGGCTGGCCCAGCGCTATAAATTGGTTAGTGCCTAAAGCCTTGGCGTTATCCCATTCTTTTTTAGCACCATTTACAAATATGGAATCAACCTGTATGCCCTGGGTTAAATAATCAGGAGTGGTGTTGGCGTAGCGGGTTGCGCCGGGGCGGTGGATGTTTAATATCAGCTTCATATTAAGCTGTTTTAGCGTATCCGGGCTATTGTTAAAATAGGTTATTTGCTCGGTGCCTTGTACATTACGGTTAGGTGGCAATACCGTTATTGAAATGTTATACCTGCCGGTATTTTGCCAATAGTTTTTTCCGGGTTTTCCGTCTGCGGATCGTGTTCCTTTTTCGTATGCTTTTTTAATATCGCGCGGGATGTACAAGCTTTGAGCCTGCCCCTGCAATAAAAAACCACAGCATAACATGGATAAAATGAAATACTTCATTACGTTACAATTATTTATTAAGTCAGTTAAAATTAAGTACGAAAATACGTTTTAGCACTAGTAAAAAAGGTAACAAGTATATTACAACAATTAAAATAGCTTGCTTGGTATTAAATATTTTCCTATTTTTGAGGAGTTATTTTAATAGGGGTATTAAATAACTATATCGGGCCATCTGCTATTAGTAGATGGCCTTCTTTTTTTTATAGCGATTAATCTATAGCTATGTATTCTTTAGATATTAGCATGAATAAATGATCATTATCTATTGATTCATCAAAACATTCAGTAAGCAATTGGCTTGCTTCTCTCATCTTTAATTTTGGGGCTATCATTTTAACATGCTGCAAGCACTTATGTTTATGTGCTCTAACAGTTGCATGTATGGATGTAAGGTGCTTAATCTGCTCAAAATTAAAACTAATAATCTGATAATATAGTATGTTTTATTTTTACCGGTTAGCGGTAATATAGGGTACATTTGCAGTAGATAATATAATATATGAAATACAAATTAGGTGATTTTGTGCGGTTTGTTGATGAGAAAATGGAAGGTTTTGTAACCCGCATTATTGATGAGCAAATGATTGGTGTTACAGGTGATGATGATTTTGAGATACCGGTTTTGGCCAGCAAAGTAACCTTTGTACACGGGTACGAAAACAATGGTACAAAAAGTACAGCTTCTGATCTAAACATCGCGCAAATACCTGCTGCGGAATTTATTAGCAAAGGGGTTTATCTGGGCCTGGTGAATGATGCGAAGGTAAATTCTGTTATTCATTTTTATCTGATAAACGATACTTCTTTCCAGCTTTTGGCAGCTTTAACTACCGAAGATCAGCAGAAATACAAAGGCGAGCATGCGGAGATCATCGGGCCTAAAAAAGCGGTAAAAATATACTCGGCGCAATTGGCCGATATGCAGGTATGGCCTAAGTTTATATTTAATATCACTTTTTATACCACGCAAAATATTAAACCCGAAGCGCCTTTACTAATAACCGAAAAGTTAAAAGCGAAAGATTTAGCCGGTGCCAAAAAGAAACTGCCTTTGCTTGATGCACAAGGCTGGTTAATACAGCTTGATGAACCCGAATTGGTTATCGATGCGCAAAAACTTAAAGAAAGCTTTCATAAACCCGCAGAAGAGAAAAAGGAAATAAGTAAGCCAACCGGTGAGGTGGATTTACATATTGAAAAACTGCGCGATGATTACCAGTTTTTACAAAGCTCCGAAATATTGAATATTCAACTGACATATTTTAACAAGGCGCTGGATGCCGCTATTGTACATCAATTGCCTGATATTACTTTTATACACGGATCGGGCAACGGTACATTAAGACTTGAATTGCATAAATTGTTAAGCAAGAATAACCGCATACAAACCTTTATGGATGCCCGTAAAGAGAAGTTTGGTTATGGCGCTACCAAGGTGATATTAAAGTAGCCCTTGTTTTACCGGCTCATCAATAATTGTATCCAGGTAATCTAATATTTGGGTGTCAACATCGTTGTCAAATTTACGGGCGAAAAGTTTGCCTGATGCGTTTAATCTTTCGGCATCATTCATGGTGAAAATTGTTGGGCGGGTATTACCCGACTGCTCAATAAATCTTAAATTGTCGTTAACGAGTTTATTCCGTAATGGGGAGTTCATCAATATGGTTTGAAAAAATATTTCATCAATAGCCCATGTCCGCCTGAAATAGCGCTTTAGCTGCGGATTATTTTTTAGATAATTTATAGTATAAAGCGCGCACTGTGGTGTGATAGTTAACCACTGCGAGCCGCCATAGGGCCTTAGTTTTAATGGTACTTTACGTTGCGGTAAAAGAGTGTTTGCCAAATACTGAAGCCTATACTTAAATATATAATGGTAATCGCCAAAGCTGTATTTTAAAAGGCGTTCTTTTCCCTGATCCCATTCATTATCATTAATGGATAGCAGGCGCATAAACGTTTTATCGCTGTTAGCAAACAGGAAACGGTGTATTTCGTCAATAGGTTTTAATGGATAATCCTGCCCGCTTAATAAATTAATATGGGTATAGTTTTTATGCGACTTAAGGATGTATTCAAAACCATTAAGAGTGGATTCGATGATGCTGTAATTGCCCCAAACCGTATTAATTCTTTTATCAACAAAACAGGTATTCGGAATATTTTCGATATAAATAAACTCATTTATATCCGATTTCGCATCCAGCAATATATAGATGTCAGCATCCTTATGTTGCAGTTTTTTAACCAGCCGTTCAACCAAACGAGGGTCTTTATGTGCCAATATTAAATGGGCAATTTTCATTAATGAGGGGTATTTAATGTGTATATATCAGTAATTCTTCAATAAAAATATCATAGCCTTTTATCATCAATGATAAAAGGCACACAAAGCATTATTCAGAAAGCGATCAACCAGTAAAGTGTAAATTATTGTAGTAATTAGCCGAGGGCTTTTTTTTAGGCACGATAATGCCTGATTTAGTGAATCTTAGTTTCATTTTAATAGGGGTAATTACTGTAAATATACAAAATCTTTATTTTATATAACTGTTAAATAAAGCGCTTTGATTATAAGCTATTTACGGGAGGAATATTAAGATGGTTGCCTGTGGAAAAACAACATTGAACTATTTTTAACAGCTTCTAAAGATTACTTATTGCGCCAGCCATCAATAGAAACAGTATTATAAGGCAAAAAGTAATACAGCAGAACTAAATAAGCGCTGTACATTAACTGTATAAACACACCATCCCACTGCCCAAGCGATGTTGAACCGAAAATTAACGCCAGCATAGTAATTACCCCCAACACGGTGGCAAAACGGGTGAAAAGCCCTAATAATAATAAAATACCAAGCAATAGCTCAACAAAGGGCAAGCCGAAGCTAAAGGGTAGTACCAACGCACCGGGGATAAAAGATTTGCCGAAGCTAGTCACCATACCATTACTAAATTTTGTCAGGATGGGCAATCTTTGTAATCCGTGGCCTAAAAAGCTCATGCCTATGGGCAGGCGGGCCAGTAAGTAGGTGGTGCTTTCTCTTGTCATTATACTAATTTACAAAAAAGCATATCATTAAGTTTTATAAGGTTGATGATTAACAAGATTGTTGCAGGAGAGCCGGTTTTTCGTTCCGGTTAATTAGCGGGTAACCAATTTAATTTATGCAAAACCCAAAGCGTTTATTGTTGTTTGGTTGCTACATAGTATCCGATATTATTATCATATTTGGCACTACTTATTATCAATAATAAACACAATATACAGTACTTATGCAGGAATTAGATCCCGCCATTCTTCAAAAGGCGAACTCATGGCTACAGGGCAGTTATGATGATGATGTTAAAAAACAAGTTCAGAAACTGATAGATGATAAAAATTATACTGAACTAACTGATGCTTTTTACCGCGACCTTGAATTTGGTACCGGCGGCTTACGTGGTACCATGGGCCCGGGAACAAACCGCATTAATAAATACACCCTTGGAGCAGCTACACAAGGCCTGGCTAATCACCTGAAAAAGAGCTATCCCGGCGAAAAAATTAAAGTCGCTATAGCGCATGATAGCCGTAACAATGCCGATCTGTTTTCAAACATCACCGCCGAAGTTTTCTCGGCTAATGATATATATGTTTACTTTTTCGAGGCTTTACGCCCAACGCCAGAGCTTTCATTCGCCATACGTACTTTAGGCTGCAAAAGCGGGGTAATGCTTACCGCGTCACACAACCCCAAAGAATACAATGGTTACAAAGCCTATGGTGCCGATGGTGGTCAGTTTGTATCGCCAGAGGATAAGGCTGTAATGGATGAAGTAGCGGCAATTAAAAGTATTGATGAAATAAAATTCAACAGGGTTGATGCTAACATCGAGATAATAGGAGAGAAGATAGATAACCTGTACCTGGATAAGATCACCGAACTATCGGTATCAAAAGAAGCTATCCGTCGCCAAAAAGACCTTAAAATAGTTTACTCTCCAATACATGGAACCGGGATTACTTTAGTGCCGCAGGCATTAAAACGTTTTGGTTTTGAGAATGTGATTTTGGTTGATGAACAAACTACACCTGATGGTAATTTCCCTACGGTAGTTTATCCAAACCCTGAAGAAAAAGAAGCTTTAACCCTCGCCCTTAAAAAAGCGCAGGAAGTTGATGCCGATTTAGTATTAGCTACTGATCCTGATGCCGACCGTGTAGGTATCGCCGTAAAAAACACCGACAACGAGTTTGTATTACTTAACGGCAACCAAACCGGTGCCATGCTTATAAATTACCTGCTTACCGCATGGGAGGAGAAAGGCAAACTTACCGGCAACGAGTACATTGTTAAAACCATTGTAACCACTAACCTTATCGAGGCTATTGCTAACGCCAAACACGTTAAGTTTTACAATACCCTAACCGGCTTTAAATACATTGGCGAGCTGATGACCAAATTTGAAGGCAAACAAACCTTTATTGGCGGAGGCGAAGAAAGCTATGGTTACCTGATTGGTGAACTGGTAAGGGATAAAGATGCCATAATATCGAGCGCGTTTATTGCGGAAATGACCGCTTATTACAAGGACAAAGGCAGCAGCTTATTTGAAGCTTTATTGAATACTTATATCGAGTATGGTTTTTACAAAGAAAAGCTGATCTCCATCACCCAAAAAGGTAAAGCCGGTGCAGAAGAAATTAAAGCTATGATGGAAAAATTCCGTAGCAACCCACCTGCTACTTTGGGTGGATCGAAGGTGATTACTTTGAAGGATTATGAGAAAGGTACGGAGACTGATTTGACTTCAAACACAACCACAAAACTGGATTTCCCTGAATCGGATGTATTACAGTTTATCACCGCGGATGGTAGCATTATATCTGCCCGCCCGTCAGGCACTGAACCTAAGATAAAATTCTATTGCAGTGTTAACGGCAAATTAGCCAGCGCCGCTGTTTATAAAGAAACAGACAAGCAATTAGACGACAAGATAACCGCTATTATGCAGGATCTGGGTGTTTAATAAAAACGCCATTTTATAAAGAGCCCGGATCTATTGGTCCGGGTTCTTTTGTTTTAGGATTGTTCCTGGTTTACGTAGCTCAGCATCCAGGTGATGCCAAACTTGTCAGTCACCATGCCGAAGAACGCGCCCCAAAACTGGTGGGCAAGCGGCATTTTAATATCTCCACCTTCGGCAAGTTTATTAAACAGGTGGGTGTTTTCCACTTCGCTGGCGGTATCAATGGTTATCATAAAGTTATTACCCACATTTACTGGCGGTATGCTTGCGGGGCAGTCCATACCCATTAACATGTTCTCGCCAATAGGCAGATCCATAAATAATATCTTGTTTGCCTGATCCTCCGGCAAGGGCGGTGCGCCGGGTGTTTCGCTCATGCGCGATAGTCTGCCAAAATCGCCGCCAAATATGGAGCGATAAAAGTTAAAAGCCTCTTCGGTTTGCCCGTTGTATACAATGGTGATGTTAGCTTTCATGATGATGATTGGTTAGTTATAACAAATATAGTGATGGTCAGTAATTTAAATATGATTTTGTGAAATTATCATTTACCGCTTTTGCTACCGTATTGCACTTAATAAAAAATAATTTTCATACTTATTTCCATTTATATAATATTTAATATCTTTATAATTAATATTTTCTTATAAATTATGCCAGTAGGAAATCGCAAGTACGAAAATACTCTTCAATATGCATTTGGATTAGTAATCTTAGCGATATTGACCCAGTGTTTAATCAAAAGTTTGATGACATTGTTTAGTCATCTATTAAGACGATAAGTGAACCGTTATTTATTGATGGAGGAGCTTGGCATGAATGTAAAGGCCAGCCCACATACTTCGACTACGCTCAGTATGACAGCCTTTGCGCACGTTATACTCAACCCTCGTTATTGTAAGCGCAAGGTGATAAAAAAGTTTTGTCATGAGGAACGAAACATCTGTACTGATGCAAACAACTTTACAGATTCTTCGCTATGCTCAGAATGACAATAAAGGAAAATAAAACGCCTTGTCATTGCTTCGTTCCTCGCAATGACATAGTAGAGAGACTACTTTACAGATCCTTCGCTATGCTCAGAATGACAAAGGAGTGTAAAAAATCTCACGCTGGGACGATAACACATCCCTAATTATTCTTCAAATTAATCAGCTCACCATATTTTTCAAGTACGGCTATCATTTCATTTAATTTCATGGGCTTGCTTAGATAATCGTCCATGCCTGCTTGTAGGCATATATCCCTGTCCTCAGTCATTGCGTTAGCCGTCATGGCAACAATATAAGGTTGGGCGGTAAAGTTTACCCTGATGAACCGTGTGGCCGCCAGGCCGTCCATCTCCGGCATCTGTACATCCATAAAAACCAAATCAAAACGATTGTTTTTTATAGCATTTACTGCCTCCAGGCCATTGTTTGCTATTAGTGGACGATACCCCATTTTGCCAAGAATATGCATGGCTACTTTTTGGTTAACCAAATTATCCTCAACAATTAAAATTTCCATTGGATATTTTAGCGCCATTTCGGTTGATATGTGGCTTTTTTGAGCTTTTACATTTTTAACTGCTTCATCCTTATGTTTTAACAAGTCGACGATACATTTAAGCAACACATTATGGCGGGCAGGTTTGCTCAGTATTACATCAAATAAAGCAGAGTCGGGCCCAATTTGCTGGCTATCAACCGAAGTAAGTAAAATAACAGGTACTTCTGGACGTATGCGTTTTATTTTTTTTGTGAGCTGGATGCCATCCATTTCGGGCATACTCATATCCGATATTATTATATCAATAGGGCTCCCTGTTGATAATATACTTAAAGCTTCCAGCCCCGAGCTTGCTAATACCGGGATGAAATTCCAGTAACTTAACTGGGCTTTAAGAATGTTGAGGTTGGTATTATTATCATCAACAATAAGGATGTGCTTATTCTCTAACGCAGCTGTGGGTAGGTATTCGGGTGGCTGGGTAACGCCGGTTGCGATACCACATTTTATGGTGAACGTAAATGTAGTACCCTGATTGATCTTACTATCAACAGAAATATTGCCGCCCATTAGTTGCACCAGTTTATCGCATATTACTAAACCGAGGCCGGTGCCGCCATACTTCCTGGTGGTGCTTGAGTCAACCTGAGAGAATGCTTTAAACAATCGCGCTATCTTATCTTCGGGTATGCCAATCCCGGTGTCGCGTATTTCAAAAGTTAGGGTTAACTCCTCATTAACAACATTAACAACGCTCGCGTGTAAATAAATTTCGCCCTTGGTGGTAAATTTAACAGCGTTCCCAACCAAATTTATTAATATCTGCCTCAGACGGGTAGAATCCGCGATTACATTGGCTGGGACATTGGGTTCGATATGATAGAGTAGCTCGAGGTTTGAACGGTGTATTTTTTCTTTAAAGAGTTCCAAAACGCCCTCGATGCATTCCCGCAGGTCAAACTCATGTTCATCAAGCTCCATATTGCCCGATTCTATCTTTGAGAAATCAAGGATGTCGTTAATAACGGTTAACAACGCATCCCCCGAACTTTTAATGATCTCGGTGTATTCCGTTTGTTCGGGGGTTAAATTAGTGTCTGCCAATAAAGTAGCCATACCTATAACACCATTCATTGGTGTTCTTATTTCATGGTTCATGGTAGCTAAAAATATGCTTTTGGCTTTGTTGGCATTTTCAGCTTCCTCTTTTGCCTTTTCGGCAATCTCACGCGATTTACGTTCTTCAAGCGTAAGCTGCAAAATGTTTTGGGTACGCTCAAGCACCTGTTGTTCTAATTCTTCTTTTTGTTTTTCAATTGCACGTAACCTGTATCTGAACAAGGCGATAACAGCACTTACAATAAATATTACTGCGAGTATTTCAAACCACCAGGTTAACCAAAATGGTGGTACTATAACTATATTAAGTGGCGATGCTACCGGTGACCATGCCCCCTGGCTATTCCTGTATTTTAATTTGAAGGTGTAATTACCGGGGGGCAGATTAGTGTAATATGCCGCGTTATGGCTGCCGATGTAATTCCATTCTTTATCAAAACCCTCTAAAAAATAGGCATATTGTTTTCTATCAGGCGAGGCATAATCAAGCGCCGCAAATTCAATCGAAAAGACTGATTGCTTATGCGATAAGGTTATTTTCCGGGTATCGGTTACATCGTTTTTTAATGGCGAGTTATCATTTGGGCCTTGCGCAATGGTGAGCGGCTTGTTAAATAACTGGAATGATGTAATAACCAGCGGCGCGAACTTTGGAGCTTTTAAAACCTTATCTGGCGAGAAAACATTAAATCCATTAATGCCACCAAAATATATATCGCCATCGTGGGTAACCAAAGCCGAGTGTGGTTTAAATTCGTCTCCCTGTAAGCCATCTTCGGTAGTATAATTGGTGAAGGTATTCTCCTCCGGATCAAATTTTGTTAGCCCGCCATTGCTGCTTATCCATAATTTGCCCAGGTTGCCTTGCCTTATGGCATAAATAATATCGCTTGGCAAGCCATCTTTTTTTGTATAAACGGTAAAATGCTTGGTCCTCCGGTCAAATAAATCAAGGCCTGATAATGTGGCTAACCACAACCGCCCTTTGCTATCCTCAAAAATATCTGTTACAGAATTGCTGCTTATACTATTTGTTTTTTCGTTATGCTGGTAACTTGTAAATGTGTTGTTACTCCGGTTTAACAGGTCAAGGCCACCGTCGGCTGTTCCAAACCAAAGGTTGCCCTCTTTATCCTCATAAATTACATATACCCTGTCGCTGCTTATACTTTTGGGATCATTTGCATTAAAATTATGGTGTTTAAATAAACCTGTTGCCGGGTCGTAACAATCTACGCCGTTATTAAAGGCACTTATCCAGGTTTTTTTGTCGCGGGTATGTAACAGGTAGTAAATGCTGTTGCCGCCAATACTATTAGGTTTGCTGGTATCAACCTTAAAGTTTTTAAATGTATTTGTTGAAGGATTAAATATGCTTAAACCATCGCCCCAGGTACCTATCCAAATATTGCCCTGGTCATCGGGTTTTACCACAAGGTCATAGTTGCCAGCGATACCATTTTTGCCTTCATCGGGTTTTTTGTAATGGATGAAAGTTTGTTTAACCGGATCAAACTTATTTAAGCCGCCACCATCGGTACCAATCCATATGTTGCCGGTTTTATCTTCGGCAAAATCAAGTACATAATTGTTTGATAAGCTTAACGGTGAACTGCTATGGCGATAAAGTGAGAAACTTGAAGTGCTTTTTTTATACAGATTTATGCCACCACCGAATGCCCCCACCCACATATTGCCATTTTTGTCCCGGCAAATGGCGTATACCGAGTTGCCGTTAATGCTGTTATTATCAACCTCATCATTTTGATAAACGTTGATCTTGCCGGTGTGCTTGTTTAAGATACATAAGCCGCCATTTTCTGTCCCTATCCATAAATTGCCGTTTTTATCATCGTTTAAACTGTATATGGTTTTGGATGATATGCTGTTCGGATTCTTTTTATCGAAAGCAAAATGTTTAAATGTTTTTTGCTGCGGATTAAAGGAGAAGAGCCCGTCATCCTGCGTACCAAACCATATTTGTTGTTGCCTGTCTTCAAAAATGCATATAACGTCATTCCCAATAACGGTATGGGTAACGGGGTTATGATATTGATATTTGGTAAAGGTATTATTAGCCTTGTTATAAAGGTTTAAACCTCCATTTTCGGTTCCGACCCATAGGCGGTGCTCGTTATCTTGATAAACCGTACGAAGGTTATTGTCGCTTAAACTGTTAGTATCCTGCTTATTGTGCTGATGGTGCACGAATTTATTTTGTGAAATATAAAAGCAATCCAGGCCGCCATCCTGCGTTGCTATCCACAAATTATTATCAGCATCAAATGTAATGCGGTTTATAATGTTATCAATAATGCTCGTGTTGTTATGGCTGTTATGTACATAGCGTATAAAACGCCCTGTACTGCGTTGATACATATTTAAACCACCAAGTGTAGCCAACCAGATATTGCCGGTTTTATCTTCGGCAATATCGGTAACCATGTTATTGCTGAGGGATGTGCTATCAGTAGGGTCATACCGGTAGGTTATAAAATGGTAACCGTCATAACGGTTTAAGCCGTTCCGGGTGGCAATCCATATAAAACCCCGGCTGTCCTGCATGATACAGTTCACATTAATTTGCGACAAACCTTCGGTTGTGCCAACATGCTGAAACTTGAGGCTTATATTTTGGGCATAACTTTTATTTAATAAGCCGAAAAGGCCTATCAGCAATAAAAATAAAATACGTTTCGTATCCCGATACAACATTTAGGAATGAAGGTATGAATTGGTTGTTAAGTGGTATACGTTTATGCGGTCATTAAGTTTCTTCTAAATTAACTGTCTGGGTGGATGTTTTTACTATTCGCGGGGAAATTATTTTGGTTTGATAAATCATCTTTTACAATCAAAATTCTGCTATTATGATTGTTATGCTAATTGATAGCTGGCAAACAATAGATATATAGTAATGTTGATTGTAAAAGATGGGAAAGCAAAAATCCACTATTGCGAAAAATCATTGGGTTATTTGGCCACTCCAATCACTCAATTTTTTCATGGCGGATATGCAGGCAGGAATTGGTCCGTTTCTGGGTGTCTTTCTGTTAGCCAATGGCTGGAAAAGCGGCCCCATTGGCACCGTAATGACCATAGGCGGAGTTGCAGGCATGCTAATGACCGCCCCGGCCGGAGCATTAATAGATGAAACGAAACGTAAGCGTTTATATATAGTTATCCCCGGTATTTTTACCATTTTGGCATCGGCTATTATATTGCTATCCCAAAACTTTTGGTTGGTAAGCGTTTCGCAGATAGCCACAGCTGTCGCGGGCTCAGCTATTGGGCCAGCCGTTGTTGGCATTACACTCGGCATAGTAAAACAAGCGGGCTTTAACCGGCAAAACGGTTATAACCAAGCTTATAATCATGCCGGGAATGTGGCAGGTGCGGCACTATCGGGCTATTTAGGGATGAAATTTGGTATGCCGGCAGTATTTTACCTGGCAGCGCTTTTTGGAGTGCTTTCGATAATATCTGTTTTAATGGTTCCCGCCAAAAGCATTGATGACAGAGCCGCCAGAGGTTTAAAAGAGAGTGGAGGCGATAGTAAGGCGAGCGGCCTAAAAGTATTACTGCATTGTAAACCGCTACTTATACTGGCCGCTGCACTGGCTTGTTTCCATTTAGGCAATGGCGCTATGCTGCCTTTATATGGGTTAGCTGCCGCCACCAAAAATCAGGGTAATCCGATCATGTTTGTAGCCATGACGATTGTAATTGCACAGGTAGTAATGGTTATTGTATCGCTGATTGCTATGCGTATGGCTGAGAAAAGTGGCTATTGGCTTGTCTTATTAGTTTCATTTTTGGCACTGCCTGTTAGGGGGGTGATCGCTTCGCATATGATCAATCACACGGGGCTTTATCCGGTTCAAATACTGGATGGTATAGGCGCTGGCTTACAGAGTGTGGCTGTGCCGGGTTTGGTAGCACACATCTTAAACGGAACAGGGCGGGTAAATATAGGCCAGGGTGCAGTAATGACTGTTCAAGGCTTAGGCGCGTCCTTAAGCCCCGCTATCGGTGGCTGGATAGCGCAGGGTTTTGGCTATAGTTCCACTTTTTTAATTTTAGGTAGCTTTGCTACGATCTCAATTTTATTATGGCTAATTTTCGCAAAATCACTTAGAATGGCTTGTGATACTTCTAAACAAACTACATGAACATCGCTATCTGTATCATCTCGTTTTTGGCCATTGCCGGAGTTATCATCAGGCCATTTAAAATAACAGAAGCCATATATGCTGTAATTGGTGCTATAATACTACTGATATTTCAATTGATTAAGCCCGGCGACGCATGGTTAGGCGTTGTAAAAGGGTTAGATGTATACCTGTTTTTGATAGGTATGATGCTGCTTGCAGAAACCGCCCGGGAGGAAAAGCTGTTTGATTGGCTCGCCGCGCATGCTACAGTAATGGCTAAAGGATCGGCTAACAGGTTGTTTTTATTAATTTACCTGGTAGGGGTAATTGTAACCATATTCTTATCCAATGATGCAACTGCCGTGGTATTAACACCAGCTGTCGCCGCCGCCGTTAAAGCCGCCAAGGTTGAAAAACCATTGCCTTATTTGCTCATCTGCGCGTTTATAGCCAATGCGGCATCTTTTGTATTACCTATCTCCAACCCGGCTAATTTGGTTATTTATGGCAGCCGTATGCCTGCCTTGCTGCACTGGTTGGGCCAATATGGTTTGCCATCAGTTTGCGCTATTGTGGTTACTTATTTCGCGCTGCGCCTTACACAACGCAGCTATTTTAAAGCAAAATTGGAGACAAACATCAATATCCCACATTTACCACAGGGCGGTAAAACCGCGTTGATTGGTATTGCCATAACTGCTGTTGTTTTATTGATCGCATCGGCATACGGTCTTCAACTGGGTTTACCAACGGCCATTACCGGGATTATAACCTCGGGGATCGTTATCATCCGTTCAAAAAAGAATCCTTTGGTGGTGATCAGAGATGTATCCTGGGCGGTGTTGCCGCTGGTGGCGGGATTATTTGTAATTGTTGAAGCCTTAAATAAAACGGGTTTAATTCAGCATCTTACTATGATACTTAATCATGGTATATCGCAATCAATAACCGGTACGGTTTGGATAGGCGCAGGCACTACCGCCGTAGTTTGCAACCTGATGAATAATTTACCGGTCGGCCTTATTGCGGGTAATGTAATTAACGTTGGGTATGCTCCAGAAATGGTTAAAAGCGCGGTACTTATTGGGGTAGATCTCGGGCCAAATCTTTCCATCACGGGTTCGCTGGCTACTATACTTTGGCTGGTGGCTTTGCGACGCGAGGGCCAAACCATTAGTGCATGGGCGTTTTTAAAATTGGGCAGTATAGTGATGACGCTGGCGCTTATCGCGGCGCTGGCTTCATTATGGGTTTGATATGAGTTCTTCCTCTTTAAAATGAAGCAGGATTAGTATCAGCACTAAAAAGCTTACAATTCTTTCTGCCGCGCCCAGTCCATTCCAAACCTGACTTTGCCACATAGCGAACCATTCGCCGCCTATCACCTCAAAACCTAAAAACCAAATGGTAATGCCGATAGTAATGCCCACCACCGCCCAGCTCTTAGCCGCGTGGAAAGATACTGCATCCGATTTTAAGTTTTTGAGAAGTAGCCAGCTGCCTTTTATACAGCAAAATGTCATTACAGCTTCCAGCGCGATTAATAAGATATAACCAGTATGATACAGAAATGGAACCCCAATATGTCGGTAGTATACCATGCTGCCCGAGAAAATCGTGTCCATTTTCATTACATGCTCCACAAAGTGGTAATTGGTAAAGTAATCGGTGGTATTGCCAAAAACAATCAATAGCGACATTAAGCCTATTGCAGTAACTGCAATTGTTTTAGCAACCCGAAACAGAAATTGAGTGGAGTACATATTGTGATGGTTTATTTACGAATATGCCACATCTTTTAACCTAAAGCAAATTTCATTTATTAAACTACTTTAATTTTATTCAGGCTGAATTGCCCGTGTTTTGCAGTACACTAAAATTAAATAAAAATGATACCATCAGTTGAAGAAATGATCGAAATATATGTTGCATCCTGGAACAAAAACAATTTGGAAGAATTTAAAGCAGCCTTCGCGGAATGTTGGGCAGCGGATGCCACCTACACCGACCCGAATTTTGAATTAGTAAAAGGCGTGGGCGGCATTGCGGGTTTAGCGCAGTCTTCTTTGGAGAAAATTCCAATAAGGAAGTTTAACGTGATCACCAAACCCGAATATCACCACAACGTGGGCCGCTACAATTGGAATGTTGTACTGCCGGAAGAAACCAAAGAGGGATTTGATTATTTTGAGTTTAATGACGAGCACAAGATCACGAGGATCGTGAGCTTTTTTTAAACAGCCGAAATAATCCATCATCAACCTGAGAAAATGAGCGGTACATTTTATCTTTACCAAAAAAGGAAAATGTACGAGCTCATTTTTGCCAATTTCGCATTGCATATTAAACTTGATGTCGCCGAAATTGAGCAGATAAAATACCGCCTACAATCCAAAACCATTAAAAAGAAGACGGGACTACTAAGCGCCGGGGCTATATGCCGAAACATATACTTTGTAAATAAGGGCTGCCTGCGTATTTTTAATGTAGATGGCGAGGGTGAAGAGCACAACGTATCGTTTTGCCCGGAGAATTGGTGGGCGGTGGATATTTCCAGTTTCTCTCATCAAACGCCTGCGTTTTATAATATTGATGCTTTGGAAGATACCGAGGTTTCCTACCTGAGTTACCCCGTGCTTGAAGAACTTTATATAGCGATACCTAAGTTGGAGCGTTTTTTCAGGATATTAACGCAAAACGGCTTTCATTTGTACCAGCAGCGCATCACCTCGAATTTATCCAAATCTGCCGAGGAGCGATATACACTTTTCCAAAAACAATATCCCAAACTGGAACAAAGAATAACGCAAAAGCAAATTGCTTCCTATTTAGGTATCACACCGGTATTTTTGAGTATGATCCGTGGAAGGAATACTTAAGTTTCGTCAAAATAGTTCTTATATTTAGTTAAATCTATAAAAACTATGAAAAACGAAAAACCTGCTCCAATCATCCTTGGAGCCGAAGATGGCAAAAGCATCTCAATGGTGGGGGATACCTACCGGGTATTGATCACCGGAAACCAGACTAATGGCGAATTCGCGACGATCGATATGTTTATTCCGCCCGGTGGTGGGCCGGGCCCGCATGCTCATCCCGACATCTATGAGTCTTTTTATGTAATTGATGGCGAGATTGAAGTTAAATCAGAAGCTGGAGGTTATACGGCCAAAAAGGGTTCGTTTATCACTATCCCCAAAGGGGGCATTATACACTGTTTTAAAAACAAGAGCGATAAAATGGCTCACTTGCTTTGTACTGTAGTGCCATCGGGACTGGAAGAGATGTTTTTAGAATTAGGAACACCTGTTGAAGCGGATACCTTTTTACCACCACCGCACCTCGACCCGGAAACATTGAAAAAATTCCAGCAGACAGCCGAAAAATACGGGCAACAATTGTTCCCGCCTGATTATTTGGATTAAAGACTAATGTCATAAAAAAGATGGGCTATCGTTTACAACGATAACCCATCTAAAAAACAATCAATCAAAAAAAAATTAAACTTTGGCGAAGCTGCTCTTATGCACAGCCTCGGCAAATAAGCGGTATGATTTTAAGCGTGCCTGATGATCAAAAATATGCGAAGTGGCCATTATCTCATCAATACCTGTTTCGTCGGCAAATTCCTGTAGTTCGCGGCTTAGTTTTTCGGGGCCGCCTATAAATGCATAGGCCAGCATACCCAGAATGTGGTCTCTTTCAATAGGGTTCCAAATTTCGTTCATATCTTTTACCGGTGGTTGCAATAACTGGCGTTTACCAGTGATCACACCCATAAAAAACTGTTTAACGGAGGTCGACCAATATTCGGCTTCCTCGTCAGTATCAGCCGCTACTACGTTTACGCAAGCCATAACATAAGGCTTTTGTAAGTATTGTGATGGCTTAAAGTTATTACGGTATATTTCTATCGCCGCCTTAAAATAAGTAGGCGCAAAGTGGCTTGCAAAAGCGTAGGGCAGTCCCATCGCGGCAGCAAGATGCGCACTATCGGTACTCGATCCTAAGATCCATATCGGTATGTCAACACCTTCACCCGGTATGGACCGAACGGCCGCGTGTTGATTATCGGCAGAGAAAAAAGTAAGCAAGCTTTTAACATCATGCGGAAAGTAATGGGGTGCATTCATGTTTTCGCCGCGTATGGCTTTGGCGGTTACCTGGTCGGTTCCGGGGGCGCGGCCTAAGCCTAAATCAATACGGTTGGGGTATAAAGTGGCAAGCGTTCCAAACTGTTCGGCTATTACTAAAGGCGCATGGTTGGGCAGCATAATGCCACCTGATCCAACACGGATCTTTTTGGTATTACCGGCTATATAGCCAATCAATACCGATGTTGCCGAACTGGCAACATTCATCATATTATGGTGCTCGGCAAACCAATAGCGGGTATATCCCAGCTCCTCGGCTTGTTTGGCAATTTCAAGGCTTCTATGATAGGTGTCTGCTATGGAGTGGCCTTCAACCACGGTAGCTAGATCAAGTACTGAATAATTAAGCATGAATAAATTTAAGGCTTATCCTTAACTATTATGCTACGCCATTAAGCGATATGACCTTAAAATGATAGGAGAAAGGAGGTATGACAATTGCATTAAAATTGCCCTGGGTTATTACTCGGGTGTAATGTTAAGCGCCAGGTAAACTTCTGCATAAAGCAAGCCGCTTCCGCCGCCGTAATGCAGTACTACCGGTATCTCCTGGAATGCTTGTTTGATTTGTAAAGTCTCCTCTTCGTTGATGCCTGCTCCAATTAATACCGCATCAAATTTTTGCTCTTTAGCTAGTTTTATAACGTCCGGCAAAGTGCCCGCACCTGTGGCTTGCCAGCCGGGTTTGTTATTTAACAGGCGTAGAATGGTCGCCATTATTTGGGGATGGGTGCCTACTACCAATATGTTGATCTCTTTCATGATTCTTCTAAAATTAAAATATCATCGGTACTTCCACAATCAGGAACTCAGTATTGGTTAACGCTTCTATGGTAAACTCATCAGTTCCCCAAATACCAAAACCATCGCGTGTGTGTAATACTTGCCTATCAACTTTTACAGCACCGCTTATCACAAATATGTAGGCACCGTTTCCTTTGGCTTTTAGCCGATAATTGACGCTTAACCCTTTGTCATAATTCCCCAAATTAAACCATGCGTTTTGATAAATCCAAACACCTTCGTCGTCAGCATTTGGCGATAGTATTTGCTGTAGTTTATTGTGGCGGGCCGATTTATTTAAAGTTAGCTGGTCATATCGCGGCTCAACATTCCGTTTGTTAGGGTAAACCCAGATCTGCAGGAATTTTGCCACTTCATCTTCATCATCGTTATGTTCCTGGTGAAAGATGCCTGTGCCTGCGCTCATTACCTGTATATCGCCATCGCTTATCACTGCAATATTGTCCATACTGTCCTGGTGTTTTAAATCGCCGGATAGTGGGATAGAGATAATCTCCATATTATCATGCGGGTGGTCGCCGAAACCTTTACCTCCATCAAGCGAGTC
>NZ_LMUO01000009.1:155096-163930 GCF_009765905.1 Mucilaginibacter sp. L196
TAATGCGCCAAAGTGCATCATAGCCGGGTTGTAATAATTGCCGAAGCTAAAAGTATGGTAACTTTTAAGCCACCCCAAGTCTACTAAACCCCGTGATGCTGCAAGATGATAAATGGTTTGTGCCATGATCTGTTAAATTATAATCCAAATATACCGCTATGTATTAACCCCAAACTTGATGTAGGATAAGAAATTAATCCTGCTGTTTCTTTCCTTTAGTCAGCATCTGTCGCTGCATACGGCTGAAAAACTCAGGGGTGACACCTATGTAAGCCGCTATCTGTTTTTTAGGTAGGGTATTGATCAGGCTTGGGTATCGACGGCAAAAGTTATGATACCTTTCCTCAGCCGTAAGGCTTAAATTATCTATTAATCGTTGTTGGTAAGATACGAGTGAATTTTCAGTAATGATGCGGAAGAACCGTTCAAACTGTGGTATATCGTGATATAATTTTTCCTGCCGGGATTTGGAGAGCAACAGCACTTCGGTATTTTCCAAAGCTTCGATATTTAAAATGCCAGGCTTTTGGGTTAGCAGGCTGTACATATCAGCAATCCACCAACCTGTGGGCGCAAAATTTAGCACGTGCTCAAAGCCATTATGGTCTACCGTAAAACCGCGCAAACAGCCCGCAGTTACGAAATAGGAATATTTACAAACCTGGCCATCTTCCAAAATAAAATCCTTGCGTTTATATATTTTAGGCTGAAGCAGGCTGATGAAATGTTCCTTTTCTTCATTCGATAGCCGGATATGGCGTGTAATGCTTTCTATTATCAAGTTGGTTGACATTGTGACTAAAATACGGGTTTAATTTGGATTAGCTAAATGGGGGGGTTAAATCCACACGAGTACGGAAAATTAAAAAGGAGCATTGGCCTTGTGCGATTCCCGCCTTGGGGCGGGAGGAGGGTAGGGTTTGATGCTTGGCGGATAACCCCCTCCCTGCCACCGCACATCCAGTCGCCTCCCAAGGGAGGGGATGAAGCGCACTTTTTGAATATTGTGGCGTATTACTAACCAAATCATTTCTTATCCTAGATCAAGTTTGCCGGGCGTTATTTGGCTTAAATTTGTATCAACAATCAATCAATAAAACAATGGAAAATCAAATAAACGGAATACATCATATCACCGCGATTGCAGGAAAAGCAAAACGCAACGTAGACTTTTATACTAAAACATTAGGCTTGCACCTGGTTAAAAAAACAGTCAATTTTGACGACCCTAATACTTATCATCTGTATTACGGCGATAAAGTTGGCACCCCCGGCACTATTCTTACATTTTTCCCATGGGAAGGCATTACTGCTGGAAGGAGGGGTGCACGCCAGGTTACCGAGATCGGTTACTCTGTGCCTGAAAATAGTTTGGATTTTTGGTTGAAACGTTTAGAAGACCATAATGTGATCTATAATAAAGTTTCTGAAAAATTCGGCGAGCAATATTTATCATTATTAGATCCTGATGGGTTGAAATTGGAATTGACCGTAGCCAAAAAACAAGATAACCGTTTGCCTTGGGAAACCGACGAAATCAAAGCAGAGAACGCGCTTAAAGGCTTTCATAATATTACCATCACCACCAATAAAATGCAGCCGACTGCCGATGTGTTAACCGGTGTATTAGGTTACCGTTTACTGGAGCAACATGTGAACCGTTATAGGTTTATAAATGATAATGTAGACAACGCCAATATTGTTGACCTGGTAGAGGTTGCAGGCGAAGTAGCAGGCCATGTTGCAGGTGGATCGGTACACCATGTGGCCTTTAGGGTAAAGGATGAAAAAACTTTGATGGAATACAGAGATCGTGTTGAGAAACTAGGTTTGCATATTACTGATAAGATCGACAGGAATTATTTTTATTCGCTTTATTTCCGCGAACCGGGAGGCGTTTTGTTTGAAATTGCTACCGATAACCCGGGTTTTGCAGTAGATGAATCTGTAGAGGAGTTAGGTACACACCTGATGCTGCCCGCACAATACGAAGTGCAGCGCAACCAGATAGAGCAAGTTTTACCTTCACTAGTTTAACATGTACACACATCAAAAACAAATTATAACAGCCGGAACCCCTTTAGCTCAAGCTAAGGGGGCGCTGGTTATGTTGCATGGTCGTGGCAGCACGGCACGTAACATTATTTCGCTTGCATCAGAATTTAATTTAACTGATTTCGCGATTCTTGCGCCACAGGCCGCTAATCAAAGCTGGTACCCTTATAGTTTTATGGCACCGGTGGAAGAAAACCAGCCCGCGCTGGATTCAGCTTTAGAAGTTATCGGGCAAACAGTGGAAGATATTATTGCTGCCGGGATTTCTGTTGATAAGATTTACTTCGCCGGATTCTCGCAAGGCGCTTGTTTGACTTTGGAATATATTGCCCGCAATGCTAAACGCTTTGGAGGCGCTGTAGCTTTTACAGGCGGATTAATAGGCGAAAAGTTGGTAACAGACAACTACAAAGGTGATTTTGCTGCTACGCCGATCCTAATTACAACAGGTGACCCTGATCCGCATGTGCCTTTGAGTAGGGTGGAAGAAAGTGTATCGGTATTGAAAAATTTAGGTGCAGATGTTAGTCTTAAAGTTTTTAAAGGCCGCCCGCATACTATTTTACGTGAAGAGATTGAGCTGGCAAATCAGTTAGTATTCGCGTAGATTACAGATCAAGCCCGGAATGTTACAGGGGTGAAGGACGTTTGTTTTTTGAAGAAGTTTGAAAAGTGCGAAAGGTCATCAAAACCCAAAGTGTATGAGATCTCGGCAATGTTCCAATTGGTTTGTTTAAGCAGGATCTTGGCTTCCTGTATTACCCGGTTGCTGATGATTTGCGTGGTGGTGTGGCCGGTAACTTCCTTTAATACCTTGTTGAGGTGGTTAACGTGTACGGCCAGGCGGTCGGCGTAATCTTTGGCGGTACGCAGGTTTAAGCGTTGGTTCATGGATTCCAGCGGGAACTGTCGTTCCAATAACTCAATAAACAGGGAAGAGATGCGTTCTGATGCATTTTGCGCAGTGCTTATGGCCTGCATTGGCTGTAGCTTTTGCCCGTAGTGGATGAGTTCCAATACAAGGTTGCGCAGCAGGTCATATTTGAACTTATAGTCGGCACCTAATTCTTTGTGCATCTTACGGAAGATGTATTCAATCTCCTTTACTTCTTCCGCACTAAGCTGAAACACCGGCAACTGCCCAGGCTGAAAGATAGGCAAATCATCCAAACTAACACCTGCTTTATGAGGTGTTAGAAAATCGGCGGTAAAAATGCAAAACATCCCGGTTTGATCGCTGTCGGCAGGTATCCAGTTGTAGGGTATTTTAGGTGTCGCGAACAGTAGTGCGCTCTCGTTAATATCAATTACTTTATCGGCGTATTCGGCCCTGCTTTTACCACGTATCCAGCTTATTTTGTAGTATGCCCGGCGGCTGTAAGGCATGATGCGTGTTCCTGTTTTTTTATCGAACAGGGTTTCGGCTTCAAATACATTAAAATGGCCTATCTCCTTCGTGATGCCGTTGGGTAGCGGAGCCGCGTTCCTTTTATAGAAGTCGTCGAGAGAGGTATTAGTGATCATCGGTATTTGTAATATTCAAAGTTAGGCATTTGGTAGGGATACAAACAAACGAGGCTTGATTAGCCCAGGAAAATCGCTTTTAAAGTTTTACCCTATCCTCCTCCTTTCCCTATTCTAGGGAAAGGTATCGCACAAGGCCCGGGCCTGGCTTTTATATTGAGGTATTAAAGCCCTCTACAAAGCGCTTAGAATTCTTAAAAGCAATTTTCTATCGATTAGTCTCGTTTGTTTGTGTTTTATAGATTAGAGTGCCATACCGCCGGCAACTTCTATACGCTGTCCGTTTACCCAGCGCGCATCTTCGGTACATAGGAAAGCGACTACACCGCCAACGTCTTCTGCCACGCCTGGCCTGCCTAAAGCTGTTACGCTGCTGATGAATTTTTGCAGTTCTTCGCTGTTTCTTAGGTGGGCACCGCCGAAGTCAGTCATGATTGCGCCGGGAGCTACAACATTTGCCCTTATACCGCGTGCGCCCAATTCTTTAGCCAGGTAGCGGGTGAAAACCTCTATAGCACCCTTCATAGATGCGTAAGCAGAGGAAGCGGGCACCGTAACACGGGTAAGGCCGGAAGATACGTTAACAATGCCGCCTCCATCGTTCATAAGCGTTATCATTTTTTGTGTTAAGAAGTAAACGCCTTTAAAATGAATATTCAGCATTTGATCAAATAGTTCTTCGGTTACATCAGCAAAAGGGGAGTAGCCGCCAACACCTGCATTATTCACTAAAAAATCAAAGTGGGTTATGTTAAATGTGTTTTGCAAAACAGCTTGTAGCTGCGTGGCGAAAGTAGCAAAGCTTTTGATGTCGCCGGTATTTAATTGCAGTGCCGCGGCTTTTTGGCCTGACTGCTGTATTTGGGCTACTACAGCTTGTGCATCTTGTGCCTGGCTGTTGTAGGTGATGATGACATCAATGCCTTTTTCTGCAAGGCGTAAAGCCATGTCTTTACCCAACCCGCGACTGCTGCCGGTTACAAGGGCTATTTTATTTTTGTTTTCCATCTTGTATTAAAATTATAATACAAAGGTGGGCAGTAATTGAATTGTTTGTTTGAAGGATTCAATCGGTTATTTGCGAAATTCAAATAATTGGGAGATGTGGTCGGTGTTTGGAAGGTGAAAAAGCATTGGCCTTGTGCGATTCCCGCCTTGGGGCGGGAGAAGGGTGGGGTTTAACAGATTGCTTGGTGTATAAACCCCTCCCTGCCACCTCACATGCGACCGCACCCCCAATGTCATTAAGTTAAGCCCCACCTAAATCCTCCCCGGTAGGGAGGACTTAAAAAAACAAACGCGGGCGAAGCTAAAGTCTCCCCTTCCGGGGGAGATTTAGAGGGGGCTATATGCTTGGCGCCCCCTTAACTTAATGACATTGACCGCACCCCTCCCCAAGGGAGGGGATTTTAGTTATGATCGGTATTTTCACCGCACCGCCTTTAAATAAAAAAGCCCCGCAAATTTGCAGGGCTTTAAATGCTGTCTGTAATTATTTATTTAACGCGCTCAACGTAATCGCCGGTGCGGGTATCTACTTTTACTTTATCACCCTGGTTCACAAAAAGAGGTACTTTAATTTCTATACCATTTTCGGTTGTCGCATTTTTTAACGCGCCCGATGATGTATCACCTTTAACAGCCGGTTCGGTGTAAGTAATTTCTAACTCAACAAAGTTAGGGGCTTGCGCCATAATTGGTTCTTCGCTTTCGAATGAAACGATAACATCCATATTTTCTTTCAGAAATTTAGCAGCCGGGCCAAACAACGCTTTCGGTATGTTAAATTGCTCGTAAGTGGTGTTATCCATAATTACAAAAAAATCGCCTTCTTCGTATAGGTATTGGTAATCATTGGTTTCAACACGGCAAATTTCAACCTGTTCGTCGGTAGCTAAACGGGCTTCAACAATTCTACCGGTTTTTATGTTGCGGAATTTATCTAAATAAAATGCGCCGCCTTTACCCGGTGTACGATGTAAAACTTCTATAACGGTTACCAGTTCGCCGTTAAAACGTAATATATTTCCTACTTTAACTTCAGATGCTTTTGCCATGAGAATACGATTGTAAATTTTGCGGTCAAAGATATAAAGTTATGGGAAGTATTTAGTGTGTGATTGGATTTTTTCGGACTACGCTCAGCATGACCCTTTTTATCTACAGGACACTTATGGTGAAAATGCCGACTAGAAGTTGAAATAGCTACAGCGTTTGTAAGCTGAAAGCTTAAAATATTTTAGATCGAAGCTATAAGCTTCGACCAGTGATGAGTTATAATGCTGTACAGTTAATTTACTCCAAATGGTGCCTCAATCGTATATTGCGCACTTACAGGCTGGCCATTTTTGGTTGCCGGTTTCCACTTTTGGTTATAGTCTTTTAAAACCTGGATAGCTATAGCATCAGCCTCAGTATTAAGTGAGTGTACTACTTTATAGCCTGTTAAGCTGCCATCTTTTTCAACAACGAAACTTAACGTTACCTTGCCGGTTTGGGCGCCATTATACTCGCGATTATCAATCTTTTTCATATACTTCATTAACGCGTCGATTCCTCCCGTTGGCTCGGGTGTGGTTTCCAGGTTTGCGTTTTGGGATTGTCCGGATGCGGCGTCGGTAGGTTTATTGTTCTGCTGTGCTTTTGCCGTTATTACGAACGACAGCAACAGAAGGACAAGTAGGGGTTTTCTCATTCGATAAATATATCCCCAATTTCGCCCGAAAACAAGTGGTAACCAAATTATTACCTATTATATTCTTCAGAAATCATTAAGTGGTATCAAGACTTACTGTTAGATAACAGACTTTTACAGATAAAGCTGCACCATCTTTCGCCAGCTGCGGGGGGCATGCGCGTAACCGTGCCATGTATGAAATTGGTGGTTGATACCCTTCCAGCCAAGCAATTCGCTAAATTCATAGTTGTCATTTTTGAAAGGGTCAGTTTCACCTATTGCCAGCAGCATATCGAGCCGGCGAATATTTGCCAGCAAGCATTCATCGTGCATATTGGCTACAAACTGGCGGGGCATGTTAAAGTAAATGTTTTCATTGTGGTAACCATCAAATAAGTCCCTAAAACATTGAACCGACCGGGTAAGGTCATACCTGCCGCTCATACAAACAAGTTTATTAAACAGGTGCGGGTGCTTTAGCGCGATGTTAGCGGCATGGTAAGCGCCCATGCTACAGCCCGCGGCTTCGAAATCATTATCCGGTTTTTTGGTGTTCATGAGGGGCAGTACTTCGCACAGAATATATTGCTCGTACTGTAAATGGCGGTTGATCCTCGCGTCGGGGTGCGACCATCCGTTATAAAAGCTTTCCTCATCTACGCTGTCTACACAAAAGAGTTGTAGTTCACCATCGTTTATACGATCAGCAAGCGAGGCAACAACGCCCCAGTTTTCATAATCATAAAAGCGGCCCATACGCGGTGGGAAAAACAGCACGGCTCTCCCCGCGTGACCAAAAACCAGTAGCTCCATATCCCGCCCGAGATGGTTGCTATACCACCGGTGATATTCCCTGTTCATAAGTTAGGTTAATTTTCCCGAAATATCCCCCTAATATATTAATTAGAGATCAATAATAGGTTAATTATCTGCTTATTAGCGCGTTTTGGATGATGTTTTTCCAAATCAGGTAACCTTTTTCAGTTAGGTGGAGGCCATCGTTTGAATAATATTCGGCATTAGGGCGGCCGTCGGCATTTAGCATCGCGCTAAAAATATCTATCCATCGCCAATCCGGGTGATTGTTTTTGATTTCAGCGGCAATTATTTCATTAGTATAGTTGAACTGACTAACTATGGGCCAGCGGTTAATACTTGGTTTTAAAGAGATGAAATAGCAAGGTAATGAACCAAATCGCCGTGTTACTCTTTCAGCAAGCTCCTGAAAAAAAATAAAAACCTCTTCCGGGTGCCGTCCATCCCCTAAATCATTATCCCCGGCATACAAAACCAACCTTTTGGGCTGATATCCAGTCATAACGCGGTCGAAGAACCAGGTGCATGCAGCCAGCGTAGAGCCGCCAAACCCAAGATTAACAGGTTTAAAGTCGTGGAAATCATCAGTCAGTCCAGTCCATAGTCTGATAGAAGAACTTCCGTAAAACAGCGTTTCCGGTTGATAATTCATATCGGTGCGCTGCTTTTCTAAACGCTTTATTTCATCTTCATACCAAAACATTATTGCTGTTATTAAGTATTGCCAAACCTAAATAAATGATTTGAAAGAAGTAGTTTTTTGCGGGATATTCTGTACTCACAATCATCGGTTATGGAATATGGGGTATTTCTGCATCATACTAATAAAACATATATATTAGTAATCCCAAAAGCCTGAACAAATGATATCTAAATCACCATTATTACCTTATCTCGTATTCCTGCTAATTCCGTTTTATACTTTAACAGCTAAAGGGCAGGATAAAGCAGATACATTAAGCAGCCTTAAAATTGAAAAGCTTGAAAAAGCGATCAGCAAAAAAGAGGACCTGCAGCAAGTAAAACAGGATTTAGAAGTAGTTAAACAACAGGCAGCCGACTTGAAGGATGACGTTATGTTTTGCCGCAGCCTGAGAGACTTGATGGCAATTAAGGATCTGCGTGCGGAAGATAGCTTATATTTTCGGAACAGTGCTTTTGTCGATACGCTGATAGCGATGTAACCTGGTATTATTTTGCAGAACCCAACCGTTTAGATACCCTTAATAAAGCCATCACCATAAAAAACAATTTTATGTTAGTGATAAAGTTAAGGGATGGGTAGCCTTAGCGCCAGGTGCCGTTTTAAATGTTGGCGATAAGGTTAAGGTAAAGTTGACTATTGAGACTGCATCAAGGTTAACCTTTGTGCATATCAGTGACCCGCGCGCCGCGGCGTTTGAACCTGCGGACAACATTAGCGGTTACCAATACAGCAATGGCTTTGGTTACTACAAATCAGTTAGGGATACCGGTTTGGATACATTTGCCGAATCGCTACCTCGTGGTATTTCGGAGGTGGATTATGAACTTGTGGTTGCCATGAGCGGGCAGTTTACAAGTGGCCCCACTAAATTGCAGTGTATGTATAACCCGTCGGCAGTTGCTTATGGGGTGGTGCAAAAGTTTATTACTAATTGATGAGATATTTTGTTTTCCTCAGGGCTCTCTTCGAGTTTAAGTTAACCCACAAAATCAAGGGCTGTTATTCGCGTGTTTGTAACCGATAGCAATGGTTTGAAAGAAGGAATAGCCTTTCCAA
>NZ_LMUO01000009.1:163940-756241 GCF_009765905.1 Mucilaginibacter sp. L196
CAGAGGACCCTGCGAAGACTTGTTGTAATTATATATAGTTCTGTCATGTGATGGTGGTGGCAGATTAACCACTTGTTTGCTTGAATTGGTTATAATGGCGGCATCATTCCAGTTCACATGGTTTCGCGTGCATCCAAAAAATTTTATCGCCACAACAATAGTATATATATAATGAAATTATTATCAGCCAACATATTAAAACAGCCCGCTATAAAGATTTTTGTTTTTGGGAGAAATGGATGATTATTATGGAATGGCTTTGTAATAAACACGTTATTATCAACTAAATATGTGTGGCATCCGTTAAAAATTTTACTTTTGGAAGCCAATTGTTTAACCGGATAAAACTTTGATTAGAGTAGCTGCTTTTATTTTCATTTTGCCGGTAATTATAGCCGTATCCCTAACATGTAACGCTCAAACACAAACTGGGCCACAAGCCACCTGTAATGGTAGCCTGGGCGATCCGGTGATCAATCAGGACTTTGGTTCCGGCTCAAACCCCGGCCCTCCACTTGCGGCAGGGGTTACCAATTTAATTTATGTTAATAATAGTTGCCCATCTGATGGGCAATATACCATTGCCAATAGTTTAACGGGTACCGACAATTGCCACCCCACCACATGGCATAATGTAACATCAGATCATACAGGTAATCCTAATGGATACATGATGATTGTTAACGCATCAGTTGCCCCCAATGTATTTTTTACTCAAAGCGCGCCAACGCTTTGTCCCGGCACTACCTATCAATTCTCGGCCTATATATTAAATTTGATAACACTGCAAACCAGTGGGCCCCGTGTAAGCGAGCCTAATATCACATTCTCAGTAGAAACGGCCAGTGGTCAGGTATTGGCTATAGATTCAAGCGGCACCATCCCTCCAACAACCGATCCTACATGGGTGCAAAAGACCCTTTTTTTCACCACTCCAGACTCAGTGTCATCAGTAATTGTTAAAATGACCAATAACGCACCCGGTGGCAATGGAAATGACCTTATTTTGGATGATATTACTTTCAGAGCGTGCGGGCCGGTAATTGAAACCGGTTTTGGGTCAATCTCAGGATCGCCTACACAATCATTATGCCAGGGGCAAAGCGCTAATTATACACTTCAGGCGCAGGTTGATAATAGTAGTAATACAACGCCTTCCTACCAATGGCAATCTTACCATACCAACGGGGGATGGGTTGATACTGTAGGGCAAACAAGCAATACGCTTAATGTTCAGTTTGTAAATGCCATACCGGGTACTTATCAGTACCGCCTGGGTGTAACCAATGGCACCAGTACTTTAGCAAGTTGCCGTGTATACTCGCAGCCATTAACGGTTAACGTATCGCCAAACCCGGTAGTACAGGGAGTAAACCCGGTTATGCAACAATGTGTAGGCGATACCGTGGTGCTTAATGCAACAGGCGGGTCGAGTTATCAATGGTCCGGCCCAAATTTGCCTGCTACTACTAACAACCCGGTAACAATAAATGGCATCAGCGCGGCTGATGCCGGGCAATATACGGTGGTTGCCTATAATCAATACGATTGCTCCTCAACCACATCCACACAAATTAATGTAAATCCCGTACCTGTGGCAACTGCAACAGGCGCGACTACCATTTGTGCTGGTGACAGCACCAGCTTAACCGCGTCGGGCGGTGCATTTTATTTATGGACACCCGGTAAAACCTTATCTGATTCAACTATATCAAACCCGGTTGCTTTTCCAACAGATACTACAACTTATACAGTTAAGGTAAGTAATGCCAGCGGCTGTTTTTCCACCAAGACAGTAACGGTTAACACATTAAAAAAGGCAATTGCTAACGCAGGTACCAACAAAGTTATTTTTGAAGGCCAAACGGTAAGGCTTACCGCGAGTGAAAAATATGGCAACGTGTTTTATTGGACGCCTATTACCGGTTTAAGTGATCCAAATGTGCTTAATCCTTTCGCAAGTCCGACTGATGATATAACCTATACGCTACATGTTAACTCAACAACTAATTGCGGCACAGATAGCAGCAATGTTTTTGTTAGGGTTTATAAAAAAATCACCATTCCCAATACATTTTCGCCCAATGGCGATGGACGAAATGATTATTGGGACATTGACGCGCTGATCACCTACCCGGAAAGCCTGATGCTGGTGTTTGACAGATATGGGCAGCAAGTATTTCGCAGCGTTGGCTACGCCAACCCATGGGATGGAAAATATAATGGCCAACCGGTACCGGTTGGCACATATTATTATGTTTTGGATCTAAAAAATAACACACCCAAAATATCGGGGTGGGTGCTGGTAGTCAGGTAGTGATTAATTACCGGCCGAAAATATAGTTTACGCCTACTGTAAATAATGTTTCGTTTATTGAGAATTGAGTGTTATTATTCAAACTCGTTTTAGGATTATAGTCCGCATATATTTATTTCGCCCCAAACAAGTAGTTAATGCCAACTTTAAAGGATGCTGTGTTTAATGAATACCCCTCATTGTCATTAATATTGGTTGAAGGATTATAGCCTAAATAAATATCGAGTTTACTACCTATTACATAGCCGATTTTACTGGTTAAATTAACAACAAATGGTTTAAAATCAGGGAATGTATCATCACTGGTTTGTGAATATCCTCCTGATAATGTGTAACGGGTAGCGTAAGATTTATTGGCATAAGTAGCATAATTTAATTGGAACCCAATTGCAACGTAAACTTTAGATGCATTGGTGTTATAAAAATTATACAATAATTGAGGATTAAAGAAACCCTGGTATTGAGTATATTTAAAGGTTGTGTAAGTTGTTGAATTTGCAAGTTGCCCGCTAAATGCATAGTTAGCTTTATTTCCCGTTGCTCCTATCTCGAGCCGAACCAAAAGATCACCCACGTTTTTATTTACAAGAATATCGGTGCCAAATGTTATTTGAGGAAACGCTGATGATGATTTTAAACTAGATGTGCCATTGGGTGGTGTAAATCTTGACATAGCATCATTTAATGCTATTCCAGCGAAGAAGCGTGTTGCTGAACCTGTAGTGGATTGTACCGTTTCATAATTAGTTGCACCGTTTATTTCATATACAATCTTCCTTATATCTTTTCCGCTATAATTGGCTGAGGGGATATCTTTAATTAATTTATCATCCTGCGGCTGATACTGGGCCGCTAATTGCTGCAATTGCCTGGTATAAGTTTTTTGGGTGACAATTCTTGATGTTTCCTGAGGGTCAAGGTATAAATGTTGTATAAGTTCTGTTGCGACAGCATTATTTTCAGCTACAAAAAACCTACGTTTTATACCATCATTATAAGTAAGCAGGGTTATGTTTTTTCCGCTGGTTACCGTTTTTAAAAAAACGGTGTCAGTTGTTGTAGTTGTATCAACACCAATTGTGAGGTTTGATACTTGCACTTTATCCTGGCTTATAGGTAAAATGTATCTTCTGTAATATTCAAATCCATTTGCGCCAAAGGCGCTGCAATTATTAATAGAATACGATGTTTGGTTTGCACCCGCGTCGGTTTTAAAATTAACTCCTCGAGGATTTTGAATCCATTCTTTGTAGTCGATATATCCTTTTAGGGTATCGCCTTTTAAGGTTACTACATAGCCGGGTTTGTAGTTGTTTTGAGCGGAGGAAAATAATGGGGTTAAAAAAATCAGGGTAACAAATAAGTATAGATATTTCATTCAATAAGGTTTAATCAGTTGTAAATATATGAAATTAATTCAGACTAATAATAAACTGCATATAAATATGATATGATCCGGTAATTGGAGGTAATTTTAAAAATGCATCATGAACATCATTTAAAAAGCTCCGATACTATCCGCGATATTGTAATCGGCATGTCTGACGGGTTAACCGTGCCATTCGCCTTGGCGGCAGGTTTAAGCGGCGCGGTAAATTCATCGCACATTGTAGTAACAGCAGGTATAGCTGAGATTGTTGCCGGCTCAATTGCGATGGGGCTTGGGGGCTTTTTGGCAGGCCGTACAGAAGCCGATCATTATGCTGCTGAGTTAAAACGCGAATATGATGAGGTTGAGCGTGTACCTGAGGAAGAAAAAAGAGAAGTGATGGAAGTTTTCGCTGATTTTGGGTTATCGGTTGCCTTGCAACAGCAGGTAGCTGATGAAATGGCAAAAGATAAACACAAGTGGGTTGATTTCATGATGCGCTACGAATTAGGCCTTGAAGAACCACTAGCTAACCGCGCTACGCAAAGCGCAATAACAATCGGCGCATCCTATGTTGTTGGGGGTATTATTCCGCTTTCTCCCTATTTTTTTACCCCGAGTTCGCAGATGGCGTTGTATTACTCATGCGGGGTAACGATGATATGCCTGTTTATTTTTGGATACTTTAAAAGTAAAGTTACAGGTCAGCCTGCGTTTAGTGGTGCGTTAAAAGTGTTATTTATAGGTGCACTTGCGGCAGCGGCGGCATTTATTATGGCTAAGTTAATTAATGGTGGGTTTTAATTAAAAGGCTATAAACTTATCAGTCTGCTCGTTTACAAACTTAACGGTGTCTTCTTTAAACAAATTGTCGTTTTCGTCAAATTCTGTTTTTATATTGGCTATATGAAGTTTTAGCGGTAATACGTGCAGGTTAAAATAGTGGCAAACGCCTGTAAAATGGTCAACGCCGCGTATGTTACCATATTTGCCTGATGAGATGCCAACCAAAGCTGCCTTTTTCTCATAAAAGCTTTCAGGGAAATCGCAGGCATCAACAAACACTTTCAAAACACCCGGATAGCTGCCATTATATTCAGGGATAATGAACAGGAATTTATCCGATGGGTTTATCGCCGCATCTAATATCCGTTTAAAAGCTTCGCTTCTTTTTCCGTACAAATCGGTGGCTATAAATGTGTCGGGCAATTCGGTTAACGATAATATGTTAGCCTCCTGGCCTTTTTGCAATAGTATTTGCTGGTAATACTTAGCCACTTTAAAGGTGTTGCTGCCCGGCCTGTTGGTTGATGAGATTATACTGATCATCTTTTTATTTGCAATGCTATTAAGCGGGTTTTAAACTTTTTATACTTGAAATTGTGTGTAAGTGAGCCAAAAATGTGAGTAAAATTATAGCTTAAACGCCATAACCGGCATCATACAAATGCAGGCAATTATTAACTTTGTATATTAGCACCGTTTAACTTCACGAAGGTAGAAATTTATGTTTCTGTTTTTCGTTATGAATAAACCCCAAAATAAATTTTAATATACAATGTGTAAAATTATTGCTTTAGCCAACCAAAAGGGCGGCGTAGGAAAAACTACATCATCCATAAACCTGGCCGCAAGTTTAGCCGTATTAGAATACAGAACATTGCTTGTTGATGCTGACCCGCAGGCCAACTCCACATCGGGTATTGGCTTTGATCCGCGCAATATAAAAAACAGCATTTATGAGTGTATCATTAATGATATTGATCCGCATGATGCTATCCAAAAAACAGATACCCCAAATCTTGACCTGTTGCCTGCCCATATTGACCTGGTGGGTGCCGAGATAGAGATGATAAACCTGGAGAACCGCGAGTTTAAAATGAAGCATGTGCTTAACAGCCTGCGCGATGAGTATGATTTTATTATTATTGATTGCTCGCCATCGTTAGGTTTAATTACCATAAACGCGTTAAGTGCTGCCGATTCGGTAATTATACCGGTGCAATGTGAATATTTCGCGTTGGAAGGTTTGGGTAAATTGTTAAACACTATAAAAATTGTTCAAACCCGTTTAAATACCGAACTTAAAATTGAAGGTATTTTGTTAACGATGTATGATGTACGCCTTCGCCTGAGTAACCAGGTGGTTGAAGAAGTGCGCACTCATTTTGAGGATATGGTGTTTGATACTATTATACAACGTAATACACGTTTAAGTGAGGCGCCAAGCTTTGGTGTATCGGTAATTATGCACGATGCCACTTGTAAAGGCGCTATAAATTATTTGAATCTGGCCCGCGAAATTGTACAGAAAAACGGTTTAATTGCAAACCCGGCCGCGGAAACCACAGTAACAGCTTAATAAATGAGCACAGAAAAAAGAAATGCCCTTGGTAAAGGGTTAAGCGCGCTGCTTAATGATTCTGCAAGTGTAAATCCTGATAAAAATAGTTCCTCTGGGGTCGCTTTGTCGCCCGAGGTTAACAGCATGGGTTCTGTTAACGAAATTAAGATAGCCGAAATTGAGGTTAATCCATTTCAGCCACGTACTGATTTTGACGAGCAGGCATTACAGGAGCTATCCGACTCTATAAAACTACAAGGGCTTATACAGCCTATTACCGTTAGGCGTGTTAATGCGCATAGCTACCAGCTTATATCGGGCGAACGCCGTTTACGTGCCTCAAAACTGGCAGGTTTAACGCAGATCCCGGCTTATGTACGTACCGCCAACGATCAGCAAATGCTGGAAATGGCGCTTATTGAAAACATACAGCGTGAAAACCTGAATGCTATTGAAGTTGCTCTCAGCTTTCAGCGAATGATTGATGAATGCAGCCTGAAACAAGAAGAACTAGGTGATCGCGTGAGCAAAAACCGTTCAACGGTTACCAATTATTTGCGCCTGCTTAAATTGCCACCAGCTATACAGGCGTCTATTCGTGATGGGCAATTAACTATGGGCCATGCACGCGCATTGATCACCGTTGATGACCCTGCTAAACAATTATTTATTCATCAGCATATTATAAAGGAAGGTTTATCCGTTCGTAAGGTTGAAGAGCTGGTGCGCGAGATGCAACGGGTGCCTGTAAAAAAAGAAGGCAAACAACCCGAGCCCATTCCTTATCACATGCAAAAGATAGAGGACGACCTGGCTTCGAAATTTAGTACAAGGGTTAAACTTAAAGTTAACGGCAAAGGAAATGGCAGTATTGAAATACCATTTTTATCAGAGGATGACCTTGGCCGTATCCTTGAAATGTTGGATTGGTAAAAAATGTATAAATTCCTGCTTGTATTTTTATTGGTTGGTGGTTTTGCTTTAGCAGCCAGGGCACAAAGCCCTGATTTAAACAACAAACAAACCAAAAGGGATAGTATTAATTTACGTCGTGATTCTGTTACGTCTAAACCTTTTGCGCCCAAAATAAAGCACGACGAAAAAAAATATCATCCGGATAGTTTACACAGCCCGAAAAAAGCGGTAATACGATCAATGATAATACCGGGATGGGGGCAGGTTTATAATCACCGTTGGTGGAAAGTGCCTTTAATTTATACAGCATTAGGTTTATTGGGCGATGCTTATGTATTTAACGAAGGCTATTACCAGGAATTTTTAGCCTTATCTAAATATAGGGAACATGGTACCTCACCTGCGCCGGGTAGTAAATATTATAACGATTATATTTTATACCAGGGCCAGCAAGATCAAACCATATACGATGCTAATGATGCCTATCGCCGAGACCGAGATTTGAGCATAATGGGTTTTGTGGCTTTTTGGGGTATCCAAATGGTTGATGCTTATATTGATGCCAAATTTCAGCATTCATATACCATGGACACCGATTTTAGTTATAAAATTGAACCAACAATTATGAACCAACAACCCATGTTTGCCCAAAGTTTAGGTAGCCAAATGATTCCGGGGTTAAAACTTACACTGTCTTTCTGATAATACCTCAATAAGTAATACGTTAATAAGGAAGTGCAGTTATTGCACAGACCTTATCATATGTATAAACACCTTATTATTTTTTCCTTACTTACTTCCACTCTACTATCAGCTAAAGCTCAAAATCAAGATTCGAGACTTAAAGAAACATCCAAAGACGATGTTAACTTACATGAGGACTCGGTTACATCAAAACCATTTGCGCCTAAAGTAAAACAAGATCATAAAAAGTATCATCCCGATAGTTTGCACAGCCCGCGCAAAGCGGTTATCCGCTCTTTGATACTTCCGGGTTTGGGGCAGGTTTATAATCATCAGTGGTGGAAAGTTCCTATAATTTATACAGCATTAGGATTGTTAGCTGATGCTATTGTATATAATCAGCACTATTATAAAGAGTTTTTAGCTTTGTCAATTGACGTTGCTCACTATAAGATGCCAAAGCCCGGCGATAAATATTATAGTGATTACATGTTATTCGGGCGTGAGCAGCCCCAAACAATATATAATATTAAGGATGCTTTTCGTCGCGACCGGGATTTGAGCATAATGGGCTTTGCAGCTTTTTGGGGAGTGCAAATGGTTGATGCCTATATTGATGCTAAGTTTAAGCACTCATATACTATGGATACTGATTTTTCTTACAATGTTGATCCCACTATCATCAATCAATCACCTATGTATGCTCAAAGTTCAAATAGCCCAATAATTCCCGGGATAAAACTTACCTTTACCCTCAGATAAATAAATTGGTTCATCACCACTAAAAACAATTATACCGATGAAGATCGCATTGTTAGGCTATGGTAAAATGGGTAAAATCATTGCAAAAATAGCTACCGACCGTAAACACGAAATTGTATTAAAAATTGATCATGATAACCTGCATGAGCTAACTGCCGAAAACTTACAAAAGGCGGATGTTGCTATTGAATTCACCATGCCCGGTTCTGTATTAGGTAACATTGCTAAATGCTTTGAAGCAGGTACGCCGGTGGTTGTGGGTACAACAGGCTGGTATGATGAGTTGGAAAATATAAAACAGCAATGCGAAGAAAATAACAGTACGCTGTTATATGCCACCAACTTTAGTGTAGGGGTAAATATCTTCTTCAAAATAAACAAAATGCTGGCCAAATTAATGAATAACTACCCGTATTATGATGTCCAGGTAGAAGAGATCCATCATACACAAAAACTGGATTCGCCAAGCGGAACAGCCATAACCATCGCCGAAGGCATAATTGAAAATATTGATGCTAAAAAAGGTTGGTTAAATGTTTTAACTACCGATGATAATAATACCGAAGACAATATTAATCAAAACGAATTGCTGATCGAATCGTTACGTATTGATAGCGTACCGGGAACCCATACTGTAATTTATGATTCGGAAGTGGATTCGATAGAGTTTAAACACACAGCGCATAACCGTAATGGGTTTGCATTAGGCGCCGTGTTAGCCGCAGAATGGTTGCAGGATAAAAAAGGCTTCCACTCGGTACAGGACATGTTTGACTTTGGTATTTAATAATTAATTTGTCGCCGCGATAACTGATAAGGAAAAGATGAACTGGAAATTTTGGAGCAAGAAAAGTAGGACACCCGGGAAGAAGAAAAAAAGCGGCACACGTGAGTGGACCGAAGCCATCATATTCGCGGTTATCGCAGCCACACTTATCCGTACTTTTTTTATCGAGGCCTATACCATACCTACTCCATCAATGGAGCGGTCGTTACTGGTTGGTGATTTTTTATTTGTAAGCAAGCTTAATTACGGCGCACGTACGCCGATGACGCCGATAGCGTTTCCGTTCGCGCACCATACCATGCCACTACTAGGCACTAAAGCTTATTGGGATGGATGGGAATTAGGTTACCATCGTTTACCAGGCTTTAGCGAGGTTAAAAAGGGCGATGTAGTGGTGTTTAACTATCCAATGGATGCTGATTCACCACTATACAGGCCAGTTGATAAACAGGAAAACTATATAAAACGCTGCCAGGGTACTGCAGGCGATACCTTAAGTGTTGTTGAAGGCCAGGTTATCGTAAATGGCAAAAAAGCTCCAAACCCGCCTGGCGAACAAACCGAATACAGTTATACTACAACAGGCGAAGAGGTAAATCCTGAAATAATGGATGAACTCCATATATCTTATTATGACCCGGGAAGGCCAACTGTACCTACTATGACCGCTGAATCAGCACATGAGTTAAGTACTTACTCTAATGTTAAAAACCTGATGCCGGTAATCAGTATCAAAGATGAGGCCGATATATACAATCCGGTATTCCCGTTGAAATATCCAATAGATGTTAAATTGCATAACAGGTTACCGAGATATGGGTGGAATGTGGATAATTTCGGCCCAATCATCATCCCCAAAAAAGGATGGACAGTTAAGCTGGATAGTATGAATTTCCCATTATACGAGCGTTGTATCGAGGTTTATGAGCATAATAAAGTTGAGGTAAAAGGCGACGATATATACATCAACGGACAAAAAACTAACAACTATACCTTTAAAATGAATTATTACTGGATGATGGGCGATAACCGCCATGATTCAGAAGATTCACGCTACTGGGGTTTTGTGCCAGAGGACCACATTGTTGGCAAGGCCATATTTATTTGGATGAGCTGGGATGATAACGCAAGTTTCATGCATAAAATAAGATGGGGCAGGCTGTTCAATATTATACACTAATATTTGTCGGCAGCATTGATGAATTGGAGATTCTGGAAAAGAAAAAGATCAAAACCCAAAAAGAAGAAAAGCGCAGTACGCGAATGGACTAACGCTATCCTTTTCGCGGTAATAGCGGCTATACTTATACGCGGCCTTTTTATCGAAGCTTTTGTAATACCCAGCGGATCTATGGAAGGGACGCTTTTGGTTGGCGACTTTCTTTTTGTAAGCAAAGTGAATTATGGTGCCCGGATGCCAATCACACCCATATCTTTTCCATTCTCGCAGCACACTATGCCGTTCTCAGGCACTAAGTCTTATTGGGATGGCATACAACTACCATACTTCCGTTTACCGGGCCTTAGCGAAGTTAAAAAGGGCGATGTAGTGGTTTTTAATTATCCTATGGATATTGATTCGCCATTTTATCGCCCCATTGATAAACAAGAGAATTATATTAAACGCTGCCAGGGCACTGCGGGAGATACGTTAAGTATCAGGGATGCTCAAGTCTACATTAATGGTAAACCCGAGGCCATTCCTCAATACAGTCAGCCATCGTTTTTAGTGCATACGGATAGCACTGGTATAAGTCAGCAATTAATAAATCAATTAAACATCACGTTTAGTCAGCAGCTTAGCACACACGATTTTGAGTTGCTGATGACTCGCCAGGCGGCCGCCAAGTTAAAAGCAACAACACATATAACTTCAGTACAAGAATACAACCAGCTTAATGGCGTTTATGACCCGGATATATTTCCACGTGATCCCCGTTTGCGTTGGAACGTTGATAATTATGGGCCTGTTATCATCCCGAAAAAGGGCTGGACAGTAAAACTGAATAGCCTAAACCTACCTATTTACCGCAGGGCTATACAGGTTTACGAAAACAATAAATTATTGGTATTAGGTAACGATATTTTAATCAATGGAAAGAAAACCGATACCTATACTTTCAAAATGAATTACTACTGGATGATGGGCGATAACCGCCATAACTCCGAGGATTCCCGTTTTTGGGGATTTGTACCCGAAGATCATATTGTTGGCAAAGCCGTTTTTACCTGGCTAAGTGTGGATAGCGGCGCCAATTTCTTAAACAGGATCAGGTGGAGTAGGGTATTGAGGCCTATTGATTAATTTTTTTGTAATTGACAGATTTGATGTATCTTAATAGCACAAATCACAATTTCAAAGATGACCTCAGTAGCTGTTCCAGCCAAAAAGCGTATTGAATCTATTGATATAATACGCGGTATAGTGATGGTGGTAATGGCGCTCGACCATTGCCGGGATTTTTTAACCCATCTTAATTACGATCCGACCGATCTTTCGAAGGCATCAAGCATTTTATTTTTAACCCGGTTTGTAACGCATTACTGCGCCGCAACTTTTGTGTTTTTAGCAGGTACAAGCGCTTTTCTATCTATCAGCCGGGGCAAAACCAAAAACGAGGCTGCTAAATTCTTACTGAGCCGTGGTTTATGGCTTGTATTTTTAGAGTTGACCATTGTTCGGTTTGGCTGGGTTATGAATCTGGATTATCACTTTATATTCCTGCAGGTAATCTGGGCAATAGGTATCAGCATGATTGTATTAGCCGCTTTGATATATTTGCCTTTATCTGCAATAGCCGCAATCGGTTTTATATTGGTTTTTGGGCATGATTTGTTTGATAATCTTTCAACTGCGACTTTTAGTGTTGCCGCAAAAGATATTTGGGACATTTTACACGTAGGGGGCATAGTTAGCTTCAGCAATGTTAACGTGCTTTTCTTTTACCCGTTGATCCCTTGGATCGGTGTAATGGCGCTTGGTTATTGCTTCGGCACCCTGTTTAAAATAGATGAAGCCAAACGCAGAAAGCTGTTGATCACATTTGGTATTGGTGCTATAGTTATGTTTATAGCCATCAGGTCATTTAATTTTTATGGCGACCCGAGCAACTGGACAAACCAATATAGTTGGTACCGCGATGTTCTTTCATTTATTGATGTAAGCAAATACCCGCCCTCGCTCGACTATCTATTAATAACGCTCGGTCCGGTTATGCTGATGTTGGCCGCACTGGAAAATGTACACAGTCGTGTTACTTCCATATTTTTAGTATATGGTCGCGTTCCTTTGTTTTACTATATTCTGCACCTTTACCTGGCGCGTTTATTATGCTTTTTAACTTTTGTTATAATGGGTAAAAAACATGGTTACAGCTTCCCATTAGGTACGGTGTACATTGTTTGGCTGTTGGTAGTGCTTATCCTATATTTCCCGTGCCGCTGGTTTATGAAGTATAAGCAAACTCACAAACAATGGTGGCTGAGCTATTTGTAGCGCTGTTATTTACAGTATTTAGCAAGCAGATCATCGGCTCTATTGCTGCCTATGTTGCGGATGAATGTCCAGTCGTGGCAGGCACCTTCGCTATCACCCTGGTTTAGCTTTTCCTGGCCTTGTTCTAATACATCATCGATGAATTTGTCATCATAACCCAATTGCTTTTTTAGGCTGATAATGGCAGCTTCATGCGTAGTATCTGACTTACCCAAGTATTTAGATTTGTAGTAATTGGTTACGGCGTCCTCCAGATTCTGCTGGCTTTTATAGTTGGCGATGGCCAGATTCATATCATTATTGCTGATACCGCAAACGATTTGATCTGCCTCAAATCGAACCGGCAGCACAATATTCAAAGGCTGGTAATTAATTGGAATAACCCATTTGCCCGAAGTCAATTTAACAACCCGCAAGGCTTCATCATCCAGATCGATGCCTAAGCCTTGTATTACTTTTGGGTTGATAACTTTACCATTCTCATCTACCACAAACCCAACTTTTATAGTGCCCGAGATACAATTTTGCTTAGCGTATTCAGGGTAAACTATTTTTTGCGATAGGAAATTATCTAATGCTTGTTGCCCACCCTTAAAAGTAGGTTGTTGAGCATAGCCCGCAAAGGCGACTGTCATCAACATTAATATAATCAACATCTTGCGCATGCCATTATAACATTGATTAAACATAATTTGTGTTACACATTTATAGCAGGCGGAAATTGCAGTAATAAAGCCGGATCAGGAATGTTTTGCAGATATTTTGCTTTATCAGCGTTACGGCAAGCACCGGGATAATCACCAACCTTGCCTTCCATATCCAGCATTAATTGAAAATGTAAGTGCGGCGGCCAGCCGCCGTTAACTTCCGCTGTGCCAAAATTGGCTATATGATCACCATCTTGTATTGATTTGCCTACACTTAAACTGGTAAGGCATTCCCTATTTAAATGGCCATAAAGGCTGTAAAATATTAATTCGCCAAGTTGATGTTTGAGGATGATAGTTGGCCCGTAATCCCCAAAATGTGCATTATCCTGAAAGCTGTGTATTTCGCCATCTAAAGACGCATAAACAGGCGTACCCGCATCGGCCCAAATATCAATACCTAAATGTAGTTGGCGTTGCTCACCGCTGATTTCAAATTGCTCACGGTTATCGTAAATGGTGCGCAGCTCCATATAGCCCCCAATACCATAACGGCAATGATTATCAGCAAGCTTTTGATCAACCCAATGGCTGAATTTGGCTACATCATTAACCACCTCAAAACTAAGTTCAGTGTTGTTTTTTGTCAGGTCGAATTGATATAGGCGATCTACAGCCTCATCAAAATCAATCACCTTACTAATACTTTGCGGGTGTGATTTTAACGCGACTGCTAAACGAGCGGATGCATCCATAAACAGGAACTATTCTTCCTCTTTCTGGCGTTCCTCTTTACTTATTTTGTCGAAGATCTTATCCATGCGGTCAACATATTCGCTGGTATCATCAATAAAAAACTCTAGTTGAGGGATAACACGCACCTGATCCTTTATTCTCGAACCCAGCTTATAACGTATCTCTGATGCATGCTGTTTAATGGTTTGGAGCGCCAGTTGATTGTTGTTATTGCTAAAAAAGCTCAGAAAAACACGGGCAATAGCTAAATCGGGGGTTACACGTACTTTGGTAATGGTAACCATGGTGTTAGGGAGGTAACTACTACTTTCGCGCTGTAAGATAGCGGCAAGATCTTCTTGTATAACTCCGGCGAATTTTTGCTGACGTTTTGATTCCATGTTGTTATCAGGTTAGTTTATGTTGAAAGTAAAGAGTTTAAAGTTAAAAGTAACTCCACAATTCACTATTAATTATTTATGTTGAAGGGACGAATAAGGTAAAAGTAAGCAACTTTGAACTTTAAACCTTTTACTTTTAACTTATTACAAATCGCCCTTTATATCATCCAGATTCTTAATACTCAGTCTCGAACTGATCCACGATGCCATCACCGCTATAAAGCCTACTGTTAACAACACCAGGCCAAAATCCTTCACCCTTAGCTCTATCGGGTAAGCATCAATAACCGACATGCTGGCCCCCATTTTTATAAAACCATATTTCTGCTGTAACAAGCAAAATATCAAGCCTACTACCATCCCGGCTATGCAACCAATACCCGATATCATCATCCCCTCGAAAAAGAAAATACCCTGTACCAGCTTTTTGCCTGCCCCCAGGCTGCTTAGTATGGCTATGTCCTTACGCTTATCTATCACCAGCATAGTTAACGAGCCGATGATGTTAAATATAGCGATGATGAGTACAAAAACCAATATCATAAATATAAACCACCGTTCGTAGTTTAAAGTTTTATATAATTCGGTATTTTGCTGGATACGGTTTTTTACCGCGTATTTACCACCTGCCTGGTCTATAATCTCCCGCTGAAAGCCATCAACATTAGTTCCTTTTACACAATTGATCTCTATCGATGATACATTCACTGGCTCGTTGAGCAGTTCACGTGCGAAGTCGATAGGTGTTACCGCTATATCATCAAAATCCTGCTGTATACTGAATACCCCCGATGGCGATATATTGCGCACTATAAACTCATTCAGCGGGTCGGCACTGCTCATGGCAGTGCGGTTGGGCGCGTAAATGCGCAGCGGTGTAGGATCGCTTAAGTTAACCGACAAGCTGCCTGCCACCGTACCACCAATAACCGCGTAATTAATACTATCGCTTCGCAGGGTGAATGAACCATCCTGTATGGTACTGTCTAATTGCTTGTTCTTCAGGAAATCAGCCGATACACCTTTAATGTTACCTATAAACGACTTGTTATTATACATGATCAGCGCCTTTTCCTGCAGCACATCTGTGTACGAGAATACCCTCGGGTCCTTATGCAATTGCATAAAGTAGGTAGTATTTGGGTCGAATGTTTTGCCGAAGCGGGGCTCTATCTTCAGTTCAGGGGTGAAGTTGCTGTACAGGCCCAATATTACCTTCTCGAAGCCATTGAAAACCGACAATATAATCACTAGTGCGGCGCTGCCCACAAACACCCCAAGCATGCTGATGCCCGAAA
The DNA here is from genome assembly GCF_009765905.1 of Mucilaginibacter sp. L196. Classification (GTDB taxonomy): domain Bacteria; phylum Bacteroidota; class Bacteroidia; order Sphingobacteriales; family Sphingobacteriaceae; genus Mucilaginibacter. The sequence continues at coordinate 179,696 of NZ_LMUO01000009.1, forward strand.
TAATGTTGATGGCATGCATTTTCTTACGCGAAAAAAGGTACCGCTTAGCTATGTAGACCGATGTATTCAAACCTGGTGATTAATGGCCTAAGTTAAAAAAAGGGATTGGTATCTTTCTCGTAACCTATAGTAGTTTCCGGGCCATGACCAGGATATACCGTGCAATCATCCGACAGGGTGAACAGTTTTTCTTCAATATTCTTCAACAGCTGAGCATGATTACCGCCCGGCAAGTCACTACGCCCCACGCTGCCGCGGAACAGCACATCGCCGCCTACCAAAACATTATCCTTACGGTTATAAAAGCACAACGAAGCGGGAGAATGCCCCGGCGCAAAGATCAGTTCCAGCTCAGTATTACCGAAGCTAACTGTGCCTGTCTCCGGCAAATAAATCTCAGGTTGCGGTGATACCTCATAGCGGAAACCCATGCTTGGCGCATAGGCAGGTACTGCATCCAGTATATCCTGCTCGCCAATGTTGAACTGCGGCTTCAGGCCATACTGGTCGAACACGAATTTGTTGCCCAGCACGTGGTCAATATGGCAATGCGTGTTGAGCAGCAATACCGGTTTAAGCTTGTTATCGCGGATGAAGTTAACCACCGCGTTCTGCTCTGCCGCGGTGTACATGCCCGGGTCGATGATGGCGCACTCGAGGCTGTCATCATACAAAACGATGGTGTTTTCCTGGTATGGGTTATTGGGGAATACTTTAAGCATGCACAAAAGTACAAAATTAAGCCTTTAGGCAGGAGGGTGATAAATCACTCGATTTTGCGCTGTACTGTACCACGGAACATGTGAAACAGTTGGTACATTTGGTACACTTTTAGGGTTAAAAACGCTCGAAAAGTACTTAAATAGGCGGTTTTCAGATGTGAAAATGAGGCAAAAAACACCAAAATAAGGCCTAAAATGGGCAAAAAATGGGTTAAAATGGACTATTTTTGATGCTTTTTTGAGTAAAAATGAGTGGTTTTGGATGGAAAAATGAGGATTTTGGAGTGAAAAATGAAGTGTCTCAGGAACTATTTTATTATATGTAAATGTGTAAGCTTAATTGTTATAAATTAGAGAAATTTAAACCTAATCCAACAATGAATCTCAGACAGCAAATTATAGTAGATCATATTGAAAAAACTGCAAGTAAGTTAAATACTTCAAATGATAAAGGTTTCCAAATATTTGGACATAGTATCTTTACTGATAATAGTATTCACTCATTTAATCCTAACGACGATGTAGATGGTGGACAAGATAAACAAATAGATTCTATCACAATTGAAGAGAGTTCTGATGAGGCTACGATTTACATTACTCAAGTAAAAAATGAAGATAGTTTTTCGTCAAATCGAATAATTCATATTAGAAATGGCTTACAATGGTTATTTGAAAAGCCTATTAATGATGTTAATACTATTACTAATATTAAGTTTAAAGATAAAATTAAAGATTATCGAGCAACACAATCGAACTTAGGTCCTTCGAATATTAATATTAAAGTGGCATACATTACAAATGGTTTAAGCAGTGAGCTTTCCGATGAATGTATACAAGAAATAAAGACCATTACAGATACTTATGACAATGAAACTTTTTCAAGTTTTACATTTGATATAATAGGTTCCGCTGAATTAGTCGACATAATTAACGCTCAAGAAAAGAAGAACAAGAAAATAAATTGTGAAATAAAAATTCTTTATGATACTAATAATCCATCATTGATTAAATACCACAGTCAAGGATTAAAAGGGATTATTTGTTCGGCTACCGCGTTTGAAATAGCTACAGTTGTTAACAATGACAAAAATGGATTTGTATTCGATTTAAACATAAGAAAATATTTAGGAAAACTCGGAGGAGTAAATAAGGACATTTTAAACACGTGTACCAATAGTAATTTAAGTAATCTATTTTGGTTTTTAAACAATGGGGTAACAATTGTTTGCGATAAAGTTGATCCCGTTACAGATCCAGACGATGCGAAAGTAAAAATAGAGAACATGCAAATTGTTAATGGTTGTCAAACAGCGACAAGTTTAGCAAATGCATTGAGAGAAGGTCATCTCCAACCAGATACTAAATTGCTGTTAAGAATTTATGAAACTAACGATCTCGAATTGGTAGATAAAATTGTATTAACTACTAATAATCAAAACAAAATAACGGGTCGAAATTTAAGGGCAAATGATAAAACTCAATTCGACCTGGAAAAGGGATTTTTATTATATGGTTATTCGCTTGAGAGAAAACCAAGACAATATGAAAGCACAATAATAACGAAAGATAATATAGTACCTAATGAAGAATTAGCTGTAGCATATTTAGGCATTGTTTTGCGCAAACCATCTGATGCAAGAAGCAGAAAATACAAAGTATGGGATGAGTTTTATTCCAAAATATTTTCAGGCGTGGATACGGTGGAACCGTATTTATTATCTGTACTTATTTTTAGAAAAACAAGTGAGTATATTCAAGCTTCTTTTGCAAGTTCGACGGATGATACAATTAGATATTTAGCAAAAAATGCTTCATTTCACATCGCTCGGATTGTAGCTTTTTTATTTAAAAATGGAGATAATTGGAGCAATGCATCCTATATGAAGTCTTATATAACTTCTTTAATTGCTACCCCTTTAATCTTAGACTCAAATATTACTCAAGCAATGGCAATATTAAATGCGATAATTTCGAGTAATTCAAAGTTTAAGATTGATCTTAATAATGCTCTAAAGGCTGCTGAATTAGATACTGAAATAAATAAAGAACTAAATTTAAATCACAAACGTGCTTAGTTTATAATGACGGTAAACACGTAGTTTTAGAGGTAGAAAACTAAATCACAAATGAAAGAAGGCCAACGGCTGTGGACTGAAGAAGAATCAATTTTAGCCATTAATCTGTACTGTAAAATTCCTTTCGGCCAAATGCACTCCCGCAATGCTGATGTTATCGCTTTGGCTCAGTTAATTGATAGGTCGCCAAGTTCCATTGCCCGTAAACTGGGTAACTTCGCCAGTTTCGATCCGAAACTCAGGGCGCGTGGTGTAAAAGGTTTGGAAAATGCCAGTAAACTGGATAAACACATTTGGAACGAATACATGCAAAATTGGGATGAGCAATTCATCGAAAGTGAAAAACTATTAGCCAAAAAGAAGCATACCACCATTGAGCAACTAAACCATATCGACCTCGATAATTTAAAAGACATACAAGGCAAGGAGCGGGAACGCTTAGTAACGGTTAGGGTTAATCAATCACTGTTCCGTAAAATAGTGCTTACCAATTTTAACAATCAATGCTGCATCACCGGCATTAAACAAACAGAATTACTGGTAGCCAGCCATATTTTACCCTGGAGTAAACACCATGCAGATCGCCTGAACCCTAAAAACGGATTAGCCTTAAACTACCTGCACGACAAAGCATTTGACTGCGGCCTACTCACCATAACCGAAGATTTGAAAATAAAGGTAGCATCCTCGTTTCTCAAAAATCGGGATATACTCAGCATCAAACAAAACTTCATCGATTACGACGGAAAATCACTTATCGAACCACAAAAATTCTTTCCCGATACCGAATTTCTAAAAATTCACAACCAAAGTTTTAAAGGCTAAAATTCACTTATATCCGATTGCCAATAAAAGGCAAATGATATAGCTTGGCGCATGCCAAATATCAAATTCAATTATCTCTACCGCGACAGCGCTAACTATAAAAATTTCAGTTCAGTAATATTTGGGAATCCGAATGGCATCAGCCTCGATGCACTACTAAAACTTATCCAAGCAAAGCTAATTGATGAAACTTGGTTCTACGTACACCAATGGCATTTACCCGACCTACACTTCGGTACATGGAACAATGAATTTGATCATACTTGGCATGAATTTGAAAGCATCGAATACACGAGCGAGGCGCCAAGCACAGAAATAACGTTAATGGAATTTATTAACCTTGTACAAGTACATTAAACATCCAGTCATCTCGACTGCAGGGAGAGATCTTCTACACCAGGACTATAGAATTTTGCAGATCGAAGAAGATTTCTCCTCGTACCTCGTTCTAAATGACAATAAAAAAGCAGAGGCGTGCAAAAGAGTTATTTCATAACACACCCGCATTCACTAACAATTTCATAAATTAGCCTATAACTAAACCGCTTTATAAAGTTGAAAAAGGAAATCATATTAGAATTATTCAGCAAGTTTGAACAGGCTTGCTACACGTATAACGGCATTGAATGCTGGAGTGCACGCCAATTGCAGGAAATATTAGGTTATACCAAATGGGTGAATTTTTTAAATGTCATTGATAAAGCTAAAAAGGCATGTGAAAACGCCGGTTCAAGTATTTCAGATCATTTTGCCGATGTCGGTAAAATGATCACGATAGCAAAGGGGGCACAGCGAGAGGTTGAAGATATTGCTTTAACTCGATATGCCTGTTATCTTATCGCGCAAAATGGCGATCCATCCAAACCCGCCATTGCTTTCGCCCAAACCTATTTTGCTGTACAAACCCGTAAACAGGAAATTATTGAGCAACGCCTGATTGATGTTGAGCGTGTTTCTGCACGTGAAAAGCTAACAAAATCAGAAAAGAAGCTGTCGGGTATTTTATATGAACGCGGTGTAGATGCTCAAGGATTTGCGCTTATTCGTTCTAAAGGCGACCAAGCATTATTTGGTGGGTTTAGCACTAATGATATGAAGAAAAAGTTGGGTATACCAGCTACAAAACCATTAGCTGATTTTTTACCTACCTTAACCATTAAAGCAAAAGACTTTGCTAATGAATTAACAAGCCATAATGTTATTGAAAAAGACCTGAATAATAATAACCAAATTTCAAGAGAGCATGTCGACAATAACAAAGCCGTAAGAGACATTCTATTACAAAGAGGTGTAAAGCCCGAAGCACTGCCTCCTGCCGAAGACGTAAAAAAGTTAGAGCGTCGTTTAGAAAGTGACGAGAAAAAAGCGTCAAAAGGATCAAAGAAGTAATAAAGCTCAAAAGAAGAAGCACGTAAACGCTTAACAAAAACACTATCCGTCCTGTCATCTCGGCCGCAGGGAGAGATCTTCTACACCAAAACTATCGAACTTTGCATATCGCAGAAGATTTCTCCTCGTACCTCGTTCGAAATGACAATTGAAGAAAAGAAAGCGCGCAAACGCCTGACGGAAAACCGGGCCAGGAGTTGGCCTGAGGGTAGAAGGTTTTTTCCGTCTTGATCTTTTGCTACTTTTGGATCAAGCCAAAAGTAGTAGCCCCCGCGGCAATGAGCGGGACAGAATACTTCATTAAAACGAAGACATCGTCCAAGCCCCACCGCACCGCGCTTCGAGTGCCTCAGTGTGACAGCTCAGCGCGCAGCAAATCGCTCTGTAAGTCGGGGATTGCCACGCTTCGCTCGCAATGACGTGAGGAAAAACCATCTACCCCTTCACCCTCTCAGATAACGAAAACCAATTCCCCGAATCATCTTTAAATATCGCCTCGAAACCATAAAACTCCTGGGTTGGCTCTTTTTCAAACTCAACGCCTTTGGCTTTTAGCTCTTCGCAGGTAGCCAGCAAGTCATCACATTCAAAAACGCCGAAACCGAAGGTACCATTCTCTACCAGCGTGCGCATTAGCTTGCCCGATTCCTCATTAAACATCATCCCCGCCTCAACCGACATCAGCGAAATTTCCAGCTCGGGTTGTTCGGGTGGACAAACCGTTATCCATTGCATCCCCGGCGCTACCTCCTCGTGGGTATGTACTTTAAAGCCCAATTTATTTACATAAAACTCATAAGCGCTTTGTTGGTTTAAAACAAAGATGCTGACGTGGTTCAATTTTGTGATCATGCTGCTGTTTTTTGTAAAGTTAATCCGTTTCTCAATTATAGGATATTAAAACACCAACAATATGCGCCCAATTACTCAACTGAAATGAAAGAAATGATTAACCCAAATGACAAATTTAACTACCACTAAAACAATGTGATACAAACTTATATTAAACTGTAACAATAGTGTAAAACAGCCCCATTTACAGCAACATTAAGCCACTTTAACCGTAAAAACTAATCCAATAATGAAAATGCGTATTCTTCTCCGGCTTTTACCATTTGTAATGCTTTTTGCGGCATGTTCCCCAAAGGGGCCATACGTATTGAGCAACAAGGTATATCATAGGCAGGTTGATTCCATAAAAAAAATCATTGCCGTGCGCGACCCTCTTGCACTAAAAGATTCTGCCGGGATCGACATCACTTCGGAATTTGTTGGGACGGTTAACTTTAACATCCGCAAGCCCAATTACGTTATTATACACTTTACCGCGCAGGATAGCGTGGTGCAAACCCTCAAAACTTTTGTACGTGCTAAAACACAGGTCAGCGCCCATTATGTCATCAGCCGCGATGGCAAGGTATATCACATGCTGAACGATTACCTGCGTGCCTGGCATGCAGGAGTAAGCAAGTGGGGCAGCATTTCGGATATGAACAGCTGCTCCATCGGCATCGAACTGGATAATAATGGCAGCGAGCCTTTCGCCAAGGAACAGATCAATAGTCTGCTGATTTTGCTGGCGAGATTAAAGAAACTGTATAATATACCAACAACCAATTTCATTGGTCACCAGGACATAGCCCCCGGCCGCAAACCCGACCCTGGCCCATACTTCCCATGGCAAGTGTTAGCCCAGCATGGTTTTGGTTATTGGAGTGATGATGTGCTGGAAGTACCACCCGATAGTTTCGACCCTGCCATTGCCCTGCGCCTGATCGGTTACGATACGCACGACATCAACGCCGCCATAGTAGCCTTTAAACGCCACTTTGTACAAATAGACAACAGCCCGCAACTCTCCCAGTTAGACCTGAATGTGTTGTATAATGTGTATAAGAAGTATAATTAGCCCCACCCAACCCTCCCCGGAAGGGAGGGCTTTAAAAATAAATTGCTAATCGAAAAGTCTCCCCAACCGGGGGAGATTTAGAGGGGGCAGGTCTGCTTAATCGTACCGATGATTACCCAAATCATACTCCGATTGCCCGGAGATCAGTTTCTTTCGCTTCGCCACGTCTTCATCTAAATGATGATCATAAACCTCATCGGTAACGGCAACATCCCGCTCCTTATCCTTCTCGGCAAAGTACATATTAGCTTCAGCTGTTTTTGCTAACGCGACATCATACGGCCCTTTAGGCGACATCAGCTTAACAAACACCGGTAAACACTCAAACAAAATAAACAGCCAGCTGATAAACGTTTCGGCCAGATAAGTATCCAAATTTCGCGTCCCATCATCGTTGTAGCCCAACTGTCCTAATGCCCAGTTACGATCGGCGAAACCGGCAACGGTGGCCAGGCTGTCCAGTTGATGGTCGGAGAATAAACGCAGCGTGTTTAAGCCTTCGTAATCCTTGCGTTGGGCAAGGTACTGGTCCATCTTATCCTGATTTTGTGTCACCAGTTTCAGGCGGTCCTCTTTCTCCTGTAAAAAGCCCTCTTTTTGCTTGGCATAAGTACCGTAACCCTTAATTCCCGATGTTTGGTCCGATTTATCGCCAAAAACTTCCTGGTTCAACTGGTAACGGGTGCGGTTAATATCCTTGGTAAGGGAGTCACTTTCCTTTTTATAGTCGATATCCTTGCCCATCTCCACAGCGTATTTTTGGTTGTAGGTTTTCTCCAGCGTATCAATCTTACGGTGCTGACCTTTGATATAGGCGTTTTTTAGCTTGTTGCGGATCTCTTTATCAAATATTTTAAGTTCGATAGGGCGGGAAATTACCACGCCGATCATGATCGCCAGTAAAATACGGGGCGATGCCTGTAATATCTGCTGATTCGTGCTGCCTTCTTTGTTGATGCTGGATACGATGTATCTGTCCATGTTAAAAATGGCGGTTCCCCATATCAACCCAAACAAAATGGCAAAACCTACGGCAAAACCGCCCCCGCTAAAAACAAAGTACATGGCATACCCGCCGGATAGCGAAGCAAACAAGGCTGTGAAAAATATAGTGGCCCCAATACCCACATATTTATTATGCTCGATGGGGTACTTTTTTAATGTATCTATATGCGCTCCTGAACAAAACCAGAAAAAGCGTGTAACTTTTCTCATTATATATTATGTGTTATAACTGCAAACATATATGAAACGCACTTAACTAGCGAATGTTACAAAATAATCGGTTAAATATTTAATACAGAAAAAGCTAACTTTGATTTTTATTAATACAATATCATGAAAGAAATAAGTGTACTGGAACTAAAAGAATTGCAGGATACCAATGCGGATTTTCAACTTATTGATGTAAGGGAAGATTTTGAGTACGAAGTATCAAACCTGGGCGGTGTATCTATCCCCTTAGGTGGTGTTTTAATTGAGGCTGATAAAATATCAAAAGATAAACCTGTTGTAATAATGTGCCGCAGTGGCAAACGCAGCGCGGCAGCTATTATGCAACTGGAGCAATTGGGTTACACCAACCTATCAAACCTGCAAGGCGGCATATTAGCATGGGCAGCTGAAATTGACCCTGAACTTAGCGTATACTAAGCTATGATGTTTAAAAAAGCAATGCTAAATTTTATGTACAACATCGGCATCTTCGGAAGCCTTGCTGTTGGCTATATGGCATTCGACAGGAAAAGCTTTATACTGGTTTTTCCTGCCATTTTTGCCCTTGTCTTTTTCGTGATGCAAAAAATAAAGCTCATGAAACAGATTAAAAACATGCCCAAACCCAAACAATAACCCCAACCAACCATGCTTATCGCAATTTTAGGTGTTATTATTCTTATCGTAGGAATAGTAATGAAACGCTCGCCCGAACCAGCCAGCAATTTTAGTGGTATCGCTACCATTGTAGGCGCTTTAGTCATTTTTTTAGGGATCTCATCCGCTGCCTTTAAAATAATCGACCCGGGTAAAGTAGGTGTGCAAACCCTATTTGGCCAGGTGCAGGGCGATGTACTGGAAAGCGGTTTACACATTATCGACCCTTTGGTTGATGTTACCACCTTCAGCGTACAAACCGAAAACTATACCATGAGCGCCAAAAGCAGCGAAGGCCAGGTTGAAGGCGATGATGCCATACGTGTATTATCCAGCGATGGGCTAGAAGTTACCATTGATCTTTCGGTGCTTTACAGGGTTATCCCGTCAAAGGCCCCTTTCATTTACCAAAATATTGGTGAAGATTATGTAAATAAGATCGTTCGCCCGGTAACCCGTACCGCAATCCGTGATAACGCGGTAAATTATCAGGCGGTTGACTTGTATTCTACCAAACGCGAAGAGTTTCAGTTTAAGATCAATAAAACCATCAGCGATAACTTCGCCAAAAATGGTTTAGAAGTGCAGCAGATATTGGTTCGTAACATCACCCTGCCTGCCACCGTTCGTGCCAGCATCGAATCAAAAATACAAGCCGAGCAGGATGCCCAGAAAATGCAATTTGTTCTCCAAAAAGAACGCCAGGAAGCCGACCGTAAACGCGTAGAAGCTCAAGGTATAGCCGATTACCAAAAGATCATCTCAACAGGCCTAACCGACAAACAATTGCAGTACCAATCCATCTTAGCGCAACAAGCAATCGCCACCTCGCCAAATACCAAAATTATCATCATGGGTAGTGGCAAGGCTACGCCTATTATGTTGAGCGATAAGTAGTAAAATATAATTCTATATCGTCATTGCTTCGTTCCTTACATCAATGACGGTGTATTTATTATGAATAATTTCGAACCCGATTAACAAACTGAATACGTAACTTTGTTATAATGAAAGAAATAAAAGACCATATAGCGCAAATCGATCAATTATGTAATACACATGATGTGAAATCGCTATTTGCTTTTGGGTCGATTGTTTCTGGCAAACTGAATAGCGATAGCGACATAGATTTAGTAGTCGATATAGAAAATTCAGACCCAATTGCCTATTCAGATAACTATTTCGACCTGAAATTTCAACTTGAGGCAATCTTTAAAAGGCAAATTGATCTTTTAGAAAGTAACTCCGTTAAAAACCCATTTCTTAAACAACAAATCGACAATACGAAAGTGCTTGTTTATGGAAGATGAAATAAAAACGTGGCTTGCGGATATTAGGCAGGCGATTACAGAGATCAATGATTTTCTTCCCGATCAAAAGAACTTCTATGAGTTTAAAAAAGATCTCAAAACCAAACGTGCGATAGAAAGAAACGTAGAGATTATTGGCGAAGCCGCAAACCGTGTTTTAAAACAATTACCAGATATTGCTATAACAGATATTAAAAAAATAATTGATACGCGGAACAGGATCATCCATGGATATGATAGCGTTTCCAACGAAATTATTTGGGCGATTGTTGTTAAGCATCTGCCAAAACTTTATGAAGAAGTTACAGCACTCCTAAAATAAAGAAAAGCACTACCCGCCCATCACCGCCAAAAACCGGCATCGTCTGGCTCGGCTAGCATAGACCCAACTAAAAGCACTAACATTCACAGAGGCGGGCGCAGCCGGGGGTTTTTCTTTGGTTACTTTCTTTTTGACGGCCAAAAAGAAAGTGATGCTTAGCGCAGCGATACCAAAGGCAAACTCTGTATAGTTTAGAGATTGCTTCGTTCCTCGCAATGACATTTTATTATAATAAATGTAACCCCAGCCCACTTTCCCCACTCAAAACCCACTTCCCATCCACAAACTCAGGCAATACAAAAGGATTATTACTCGTCAATAAGGGCCCATCAAGATCAGCCCAATCACATTGTGGTGCAAGAGCAGCACCGGCAAGAGCGGCACAACTCGTTTCGGTCATGCAACCTATCATTACCTTCAAATCCAGTTCACGTGCTTTTAAAATCATCCTGTTTGCCTCATACATTCCGGCAGATTTCATCAGTTTAATGTTAATACCATGATAAGCACCTTTCGCCCGCTCCACATCATCAAAAGTCTGCATGGCCTCGTCGGCAATAATCGGCAGCGGGCTCCGCTCCGTCAGCCAGGCGTTGCTGTCTCGGTCTGTCTTCAGCATCGGTTGCTCTATTAATAATACGCCCTGCTCTTTAAGCCAATACGTAAGGTCAAGGCTTTTCTCCAAATCTGTCCAGCCCTGGTTCGCATCCACATACAAAGGCACGTCAGTAACCGAGCGTATCGTTTGGATGATCTCCTTATCATTATCCCGGCCCAGTTTTACCTTTATAATTTTATATTCGGCAGCTTCCTGTACCTTTTGGCGCATAATCTCGGGCGTATCAATACCAATGGTAAAACTGCTTACCGGCATCTGGGCAGGGTTGCTTCCTAATAATTCCCAGCAGGGTTTGCTTTGCAATTTGCCTTCCAAATCATGCAGGGCAATATCAATTCCGGCCTTAATTGCCGTGTTCCCCGGTGCAAGGCTATCCAAATATGCACTGATCTCCGCAAAATTAAATGGGTATTTAAACTGAGTAGTGTCCACCTTTTTCAGAAATGCAAAGGCGGTTTCATAAGTCTCGCTCATGTAGGGCACCATCGATGCCTCTCCGTAGCCAATATGGCCCTCGTGCGCTATTTGCAACAACATTACAGGCGTTGATGTGCGCGAAAATTTGGCGATGGTAAACGTGTGCTTTAACTGCAGCTCGAAAGGTTGATAAGTCAGTTCCATGTTAAATTCAAAGCTAAAATTTTCAAAACGAATTTCATACCTATCTTTGCACCCATGCCGGCACAAATTTACCATCCGTTCGAAATCACTAACTTTAGTAATACCACTTGCTTTTTAAGCGGACAAAAATTAACATCATCCGAAGAAAAGATCCAGGTTTTCCCCCAATGGCTCATGAGCCGCTACGGTTTGGAAGACCAGCCCTTTAAACTGCTTGATGAAAGCATGGCCACCTACAAGGATTTAAAGATCCCCTGCGCCGCAGAGGTAAATGAAAAGTGGTTAGAACCACTTGAAGCCGAAATTGCCGCCGCCTTCGAGATCGGCTACGAAGCCCTTAAAAATATCGACGAGCTAAAGCTGTTCCAATGGGCGGGTAAATTGCTGTATGGTATTATTTTTAATGAGATACAAAGCGGTATAAAGCTGCAGCATTCACAGGGCGAGGAGTTTAATATCTCGCATTCTATTGTTCATAAGTTCAGTCACCTGCATTTAATGCTTCAAAGCATCAACCTGCCATTGCAGTTCGACGATTTTAAACCTTACAGCGTTTTTTTATTTAAGGTAGATAACCACGAAAAGGAGTTTGGCTACCGCGATGAAATTAACACCATGACCTTCGCGCTGCGGATACGTGATTTTGGATTGGTGATCTCCTTGCAGGATAACGGCGCGAATAAATCATACCATAAAGAAGTTTTAAATAAAATAGGCAACCAAACGCTGCACCCCATACAGTTTGAAGAATTCAGCGGGCGTGTATTTTACTCAGCTTACCTTTTTAACCGCCTGCCCGAGTATAATATTTTGCCTGTTGATGATACTATTTACTTAGAAGCGATGCCATTACGAGGCACGAGTACCAAACCCTTGTTTGATACCTGGAACAATAAAACTTACGGACAAGTACTGGAAAGTTTCTGGAAAAACTGGGGATTCCTATTGCTAGAAATCATCAAGAACCCGGAAAACCCGATGAGCTTTTTGTTTGACGCCAATGGCGAATTTGTTAATGAAAGTACGATCGGGTTACCTCATTAAAGCCTTGTACAAAGGTATTAACAACACCTGGATGCAATATAATAGTGATAATAAGCCCACTTAAAGCACCAAATAAGTGTGCTTCGTGGTTTACATTATCGCGTGCATGTTTAGATGCAAAATGGCAATAGATCAAATATAGTATACCAAACACTATTGAATTTATAGCAAAAGGTATTGGCATAATATACATTGAAGCCGTTGGATTGTATAATATGGAACCAAATATCACCGCGCTAACCGCGCCCGATGCACCAAGGCAGCGATATTGATAATCGTCCCTATGTTTATAAACGGTTGGCAGGTCGCTCAATATTAAACTGGCGATATACAGTAATCCAAACTGCCAGTGCCCCATTGCTTTCTCTAAATTAAAAGCGAAGAAATAATACGAGAACATGTTGAATGCCAAATGCATCCAATCCCCATGTATCAAGCCGCTGGTAATAACAGTATAAATACGTTTTTTGCGGGCTACGCTGTAAGGGTGTAATATTAATTCCGATAGCAATTCCTGGTTATTGAATGCCATCACGGTAGTAATTATGGTAATAATAAATATGAGCGACGCTACGGGCGTATCTCTTAAAATTTCGATCATTTCAGGGTTATTTAATTGCTGTAATTTCGGCTTGTACTGCTTTAGGCAGGCTCTTTAAAATCAAGGAGTAGGAATGATCAATCATTTCGCAGAGTTGTTTATTTGTAAGGTTCCCATCCGTATAAACGGTGTTCCAGTGCACTTTATTCATGTGGAAACCCGGTATCACTTCGGTATGGCGGTCGCGTAGTTCAACGGCTAGTTCCGGGTCGCATTTTACGTTAAAGCGGTTGCCGGTATTAAGGCTCATCAATAAAAATATTTTATTGCCGACTTTAAATACAAGAGTATCCTCGCCAAAGGGCATCCCTTCCGTTACACCGCTTTTTTGCAGGCAATAATCGCGTAATTCCTCTACGTTCAAAAACTTGTCCCTCTAATTCGTTTTGTAAACGCTCGTATCGTACCAAAATTGTATTTAAGCACAACACTTATTTCGCGGTATTGGTCAGGGTGCTGGTTTTTAAACTGGCTCGGGGGGTCATCATATCCATCCAAACCTTCGCCAAAAACAATATTGTGCTGGTATTCAAAATCAATCCTTACACAAGGCTCATCATACTCATTGTAAATTTTAACCTCGTACCCTAAACGTAGTGGTATGGCTAAGTTTAAGCTCTTATCACTACCGGGGTAAACATAGGTGCCAATAGGGTAATCTTGACTACCAACAAGATTAGTGCGCTGGTTTTGTACATTATCATTAACAAACCCCAAACCACCGCCTATATATACGTTTTTAATGGCCTCGTTAAAAGCGCTGTAATCATAATCTATAATCTGGCCCAATTGCAAATCGGCATGTACATATAATGCTATGTAATTATTTTCATATTCGCGTTTGCTGGGGTCGGTAACCCGGCTGCCACCCCATAACCTGCCATCTTCCAGTTCAAGCGTTATAGGCACATACGGGCTGTAATTGTAAGTAAAGTTAATATTGGCCGCCAATGTATTGTTTTGCTTGGCTACGTTAGTATAACCGCGAATGGTACTAACTCCAAAGCCGATGCCATACGGGCTAAAGTTATAGTCGCCCTGGGCTTTTACAATTACTGAAGTAAGTATTAAAACAAAAAGTAAAAAGTATTTTTTCAATAGTCCTATTTTAATTCAATAATTTATCAATTTTGATGACAGTTTAATCAGGGAAGCTGTAAAAATAAGATTTCCCCCGAAAAAAAGCTTACATTATGACTTTAAACGCAATATTATCATTTAATGTTACCGATCGTTTTTTGCGATATGTAACAATTGATACGCAATCAGACCCTGAATCCGATTCCTGTCCATCCACAGCAAAACAAAAAAACTTAGGTAACTTGCTGGTTAAGGAATTATTAGCAATAGGTGTTGCCGATGCACATATAGATGAATATGGTTACGTTTATGCTACCATCCCCGCGAATACCAATAAAGCTAATGTGCCGGTGATCTGTTTTTGTTCGCATATGGATACCTCGCCTGATTGCAGCGGCGAAAATGTAAAACCCATCATCCACAAAAATTACCAGGGGCAGGATTTGGTTTTGCCTGATGATGCTACGCAGATATTAAAAATGAGCGAACACCCCGACCTTAAAAATCAGATAGGGAACGATATTATTACCGCCAGCGGCACTACTTTACTGGGTGCCGATAATAAAGCCGGTGTTGCCGAGATTATGGATGCCTGCTACCATTTGATAAACCACCCGGAAATTAAGCATGGCGATATCCGTATATTATTTACCCCCGATGAAGAGATTGGCCGTGGTGTTGATAAGGTGGATATTAAAAAATTAGGCGCCTACGCGGGTTATACTATTGATGGCGAGAGCGCAGGCAATATGGAGAACGAAACTTTTAGTGCCGATGGTTTAAAACTCATCATCCATGGCCTTAGTGCGCACCCCGGTTTTGCCAAAGGTAAAATGGAAAGCGCCATTAAAATTGCTGGTGAAATTGTAGCGAAACTGCCTTTAAATTTATCACCAGAAGGCACTAGTGGTATGCAGGGTTTCGTTCACCCGGTTGGTATTTCCGGGCATGTAGAGGAAGCCACCATTGATTTTATCATTCGCGATTTTGATGAACGCAAATTAAAAGAGCATGAAAGAGTTATCCGTGATATAGCAGATGAAGTATTAAAAAAATACCCGAATTCATCCCGTACAATAGATATTAAGCCGCAATACCGTAACATGAAAGGCGTATTAGAGAAACACCCGCAAATTGTTGAATACGGCATGGATGCCATTAAACGTGCCGGTATGGATGCCAAACTGTGCAGCATCCGAGGTGGTACTGATGGCTCACGATTATCATTTATGGGTTTACCCTGCCCCAATATCTTCGCCGGCGAACACGCGTTCCACGGCAAGCAGGAGTGGGTATCGGTACAAGACATGCAAAAAGCAGTTGAAACCATCCTGCATTTATGCATGATTTGGGAAGAGAAAGCGTAATAAATTGACAGGGGGGTAAACCCCGCTTTGTCATTCTGAACGGAGTGAAGAATCTGTAAAGTAGTTTACACCAGTACAGATTCTTCGTACCTCAGAATGACAGGATTTTTTATGCTGCGACAATAAGAATCCAATAAAGCACGACCTCCGTTAACCGCCCAAAACCGGCATCGTCTGGTTCGGGTAGCACAACAGAACAATTAGCACTAACTTTAACAGAAGCAGGCGTAGCCGGGAGTTTATTCACAGATGTTTTTGTTTTTAATGGTGTTCATGAGGTCGCTCCGCTTAGTTTCTTTGGTTACTTTCTTTTGCGGAAAAAGAACGGCGGAGCCCTCTTGAGAGTCTTTAAAAACAAACAACCGAAAAAAGTGACGACTTAGCGTCAGCGATACCCGAGAAAAGGAATCCAATTTCCTCTATATAGCAAGCGATTGCTTCGTTCCTCGCAATGACAAATAGAGGCCAAACCGTACCAAAATTATTACATCCGCTTAACACTATTCCAATAAATTGCTGTTAACCTTGTAATAATGAAAATAGGTATTGTTTGTTATCCAACTTTTGGCGGTAGCGGCGTTGTAGCCACCGAACTTGGCAAGGCCCTTGCAGATCGCGGGCACCAGGTTCACTTTATCACCTATAATCAACCCGCCCGACTCGATTTTTTCTCGGCCAACCTGTTTTACCACGAGGTTTCGGTATCTAAATATCCATTGTTTGATTACCAGCCTTACGAGCTTGCCCTGGCCAGCAGGATGGTTGATGTTGTTCGTTTTGAAAAGCTGGATCTGCTGCATGTGCATTATGCTATTCCACATGCTTCGGCAGCGTTTATGGCAAAACAAATATTGCTTACCTACGGCATATACATTCCGGTAGTAACTACCCTACACGGCACCGATATTACTTTAGTTGGCAAGGATCGTACGTTTAAACCCGTAGTAACATTCTCTATCAATAAATCAGATGGTGTAACAGCCGTTTCTCAAAATTTAAGGGATAATACTTACGAGTTTTTTGAAATTGAGCGCGATATTAAAGTAATACCCAATTTTATTGATCTTTCCCGTTTCAGCCTTAAAGCAAAGGACCACTTTAAAAAAGCCATTGCTCCCGAAGGAGAAAAAATACTGATACATACGTCCAACTTCCGCAGGGTAAAACGTACCGAAGATGTGATCAGGATATTTGCTAAAGTGATTCAAAAAATACCCTCCAAATTGTTAATGGTGGGCGATGGTGGTGAACGTTCTGATTGTGAACAGCTGTGCCGCGATTTGGGTGTGAGCGCCAATGTGCGTTTTTTAGGTAAACAGGATGCTATTGAGGAAATACTATCAGTAGGTGATCTGTTTTTAATGCCATCACAGTCTGAAAGCTTTGGTTTGGCGGCATTGGAGGCTATGGCCTGCAAAGTGCCGGTAATCAGCTCAAATGCGGGCGGCTTGCCTGAATTAAATGTGGATGGTGTAACCGGTTACCTGAAAGATGTTGGCGATGTTGACGGCATGGCCGAAAAAGCGATCTATATTTTGGAAGATGAAGCACGGCTTGCTCAATTTAAAGACAATGCCCTTGCCCGTGCAAAGGAATTTGACCTGACTAATATTTTACCGCAATACGAAAACTATTATGCCGAAGTGCTTGAACAAGCGAAGGCGAGTAATTTATTGTAGATCTATTTCTCCTTATTGTCATTTCGACCATCGGTAGAAATCTTCTTCGCCCTGTATTTTCGCTTTGCATCTTGTAGAAGATTCTTCACTACGTTCAGAATGACAAATGGGTTCATAAAAAGATTTGTCATGCTGAGGAACGAAGCATCTGTACACATGTAAGCTACTTTACAGATTCTTCACTTCGTTCCTCAGGATGACAATCTTAATTATTTCAACCTTTCCAAAATCTCCTTAGCATCCAATTTCTCCTGCAAACCGCTTTCCATATCTTTAAAAGCTAACAAACCGCTTTGCATTTCATCGCTGCCAATTAATATGGTGTAGGGGATATGCTTGTTATTGGCGTACTCCATTTGCTTTTTGATTTTTGCTCCTGCGGGATAAAGTTCCGCATTGATATTATGCTGGCGCAGACTGTGCAATAACGGCAAAGCATATTTTTCGCCATCACTGTCGAAACAGCAGATCAGCACCTTGGTAGTTTGATTGGTATCAGCAGGGAAGAGGTTTAGCTCATCCATCACATCGTAAATACGATCGGCACCAAAAGAGATACCAACGCCGGTCAGGTCTTTTAAACCGAACATACCGGTCAAATCATCATACCTACCGCCGCCGCCGATGCTGCCCATGGCAACCTCATTAGTCTTAACCTCGAATATGGCGCCAGTGTAGTAGTTTAAGCCACGTGCGAGTGTAATATCCAGCTCCAGGGTGGCGTTTTGTAGTTTACAGCTATCGATATAGGTAAATACGGTTTCAATTTCATCACAACCTTTTAAACCCGTTGCCGAATCTTTCAAAGCATCGCGTAAGCTTTCCAGTTTAATGCTGTTCGATCCTTCCAGTAGAATAACCGGTTTTAGTTTTTCAATATCTTCAGCGCTAAAGCCTTTTTCTAATAGCTCTTTTATTACACCGTCTAAGCCTATTTTATCCAGCTTATCAATGGCAACAGTTAAGTCGATGATATTATCTGCCTTGCCAATCACCTCGGCAATACCTGATAATATTTTGCGGTTGTTGATTTTTATGGTGAAATCTTTTAATCCCAGCTTACTTAAGGCCTCATCATAGATCATAATAAACTCCGCCTCGTTCAATAACGATGGCGAACCTACCACATCTGCATCGCATTGATAAAACTCACGGTAACGGCCACGTTGAGGCCTGTCGGCACGCCAAACCGGCTGCACCTGGAAACGCTTGAACGGGAAGGTGATCTCATTCTGATGCATCACCACGTACCGGGCGAATGGAACAGTTAAATCGTAACGGAGGGCTTTTTCTGAGATTTGAGAAACTAATTTTTTTGAGGTCAAAGATTCTTTAATAAAAGAAAATAGTTGTTGCTCAACCTTGATCTGATCTTGTTTGACCTCGTTCATCTGGGATTTCAATTCGTCACTTGCAGTATCAATAATTGAATCCGCCTTTTTTAGACGTTCTCGTTGATCAATTGTTATATCTATTAATTCGGGTAATCTTTCTACAAGTGTTTTAATAGCTTCTGTTTTTTCAAAGAACTCTCCACTATCTAAAATCTTAAATATCAATTTATCACCCTCATCACCATACTTCCCGATTAAAGTAGATGAATTTTCCATCGCAGGTGTTTCTATTTGCTGATAGCCATATTTGCGGAAAACGCTTTTAATCGTATCAAAAATAAAATTGCGCCTCACCATTTCGGTGGGTGAAAAATCGCGGGTGCCTTTGGGGGTTGATGGTTTGATGGATGCCATGCGGCAAATGTACAAAAAAGGTAGCCCCACCCAAACCCTCCCCTGAAGGGAGGGCTTAAAAAAAGTCTCCCCTACCGGGGGCGATTTAGAGGGGGCTTTTTATTATTTTTACCCCCATGCATATCATCACCCAAACACCCCGCCTCATCATCCGCGAGTTTTTACCGGACGAACAGGAAACCTACCTCCATCATTTTACAGATGAGGAGGTTTGTCTCTATTTACCCAAACGCACTACGGATGAGCGTATAAACATTTTTCAAACAGCATTAGCCAACTATGCAAATACCAAACAAGCTGGCATTTGGGGCATGTTTAACAAACAGACTGGTGAGTTTATCGGCAGCTGTCTCCTAAGGCCTTTTAATGGAGATGATAAAATCTTAGAAGTGGGTTATAGCATGGATAAAAAATACTGGGGACAAGGCATCGGCACTGAAATGACTGAAGCCATGATAGCACACGGCTTTTTGGATACCAATGTTGATGAAATAGTTGGCGTAACTGTATTAGAAAACATCGGCTCGCAACGTGTGTTAGAGAAAGCAGGCCTTAAACGAGCCGACAACTTCGTCAGGGATGGGTTGGAATTGGCTTTTTTTAGAAAAGCGAGAGGGTAGTTTAATTTAGCCACCTCTAAATCTCCCCCGGAAGGGGAGATTTTAAATTATCCTTTCTTAAAGCCCTCCCTTCCGGGGAGGGTTGGGTGGGGCTATAAAAACATTTTGGGGTTTAACAGATTTTTTGGCGCCTAAACCCCTCCCTGTCACTTCACCTCCAACCGCACCCCTCGAACTAAGCGCCAAGTTCGCTCCTATACTGACAAAACAGTGTCAGCATTTATTCCATCTCATTTTCCGAAATTTGAATGTACCGGTACTTCCGCTCTTGCGAAAGAGCAATTGCCGTTCTTTGAATTAACGAAATAATCACTTATCTGTCATCGTGCAATTCCTTAACGATCTTTTTGCAACCATCCTCAATCAAATCAAAAACAGGCGCAAATTGGGTATCGTCATAATAAGGGTCGGGGACTTCTTTATTGCCTAATAGCAGCTTTACTTTGCCGGCGGCTTGCTTATTAGGGGCCATGGCCAGCACATCAGCTAAATTATTTCTGTCCATCACATAAATGTGATCAAAGTCCTCAAAGTCACTTAATCTAAACTGGCGACATTTCTGGTGACCGATAGGCACGCCACGAACATCGGCTACGCGGGTCGAGCGCCTGTCTGGCCCCTGGCCAACATGCCAGTTGCCTGTCCCTGCCGAATCAATCTCCCAACCTAAGTGGTTTTTATCCGACAGATCCTGCATAATCCCCTCCGCCAGTGGCGAACGGCAAATATTACCCAGACAAACCATTAGTATTTTCATTGTGTAGAAGTGGTGAAAGGTTAAAGGAAAAAGGCGAAAGGAAAAAGGTGAAAGGAAAATGGGATTGACCTTTCACCTTTTTCCTTTCGCCTTTTTCCTTAAAAAACTATCCAAATATCTGGTTCAATAACCCTGCTAACCTAACACCCGCTTTAAGCAATTGACGGTTCAGGGTATCAATGTGGTTAAAGTTGTATCTGTAGCTCAGGTTATCGCCTTGTTTAGTATCAACATACAATTTTTCAGCTATCTGGTTCGATTCAAACAACCATTGGCTTATCGGTGCGCTTTGCAATTCTTTAACCTCCGCAGGCGTGGTGAAATTAATGGCTGTTGCATACTCCGTGTAGCTTAACTGCTGGTAGTCTATCAATTGCGAATCCCAAACCGAATGCAGGTTACTTGGCGCGTTAAACCAGGTTACTTTAAAATCGTTACCGCCTTTATCATCAGCATGGGCAACGTGCATGGGCTGGTGTATGTCCTCGGTAATGTGTATCAGCATACGCAGATCAAGCAATTTATCTTTTGGCGACAAGCTACCTCTTTTCTTCAATTCACCTATCAGGTAATTCAATTTGGTGTAGGCATCAACATTGGTATCCTGTTTCAAAAATATAACCAACTCCGGGTAGGTATATAGTTTGTTCAGATCAACATAATGCCATGATGATAAATAACTAAAAGCGGGATCAGATTTGATATAATCAGCCCAGTTGCTGGCTAAAGCAATCGACTCATGACCCAAAATAGCATGTACCGCAGCACGTGCTTTTGGTGTTAAATAGCTTTCGGCAATTTGCCCGCAAACACGGTGACCAATAGTGCCCCATGCCATGCTTTGCATTGGCGCATAAAGCAGTGCCGCGCCAATAAGTACTTTTTTAAAGAATGTTGTTTTCATTTGCTTAAAGTGGTTTTACAATACAAATAGTTCTTTTTATTAATCGTGCCGTGATAGGAATAACAGCCGATGTGCTTGAAAATTGATAAACAGAATCGGTTTTTTTGGTGATCTTAAACACTTCCTCATACATCCCGAAACGGAAGCAATCGGGCTTTTCTTTCAGTGTAAAATCAGGGTTGCAAAACTCGCCCTTTAAAAAAAGGGAGTCGTTCCGCTGGCCGTAGTTGCCTTTGGTGTATTCGGCCCAATGGCCTGCTTTCATGCAGCTATCGGCACCGTAGTTTACTTTGGTGAATGTTTTTATCGATACAAAAAAAGAGTCGCAGGTAAACTTAAAATGGTACAGCGAGTACGTCAGCAGTTTTTTCTGCATCGGTACTGAATCCTGCTGCCATTCGCCTTGAAATTCTTTCACGCCCGGTTTTTGCATATTGGGGTTCATCCAGCAGGAGCCGAGGAATAAGGTTATTGTTAAAAGAAGAAGGGCGAAAGTCAGTTTTTGCATTTAGTTATCTTTTTGTCACGCTGAGTCGAGTACTAGACTTATGAAGTTTTAAAACTTCGTAAGTCTTAACTCTTTGTCATTCTGAACGGAGTGAAGAATCCATCCGTTATACATAGCGCTGATGCATTGTTTACAGATCCTTCACTCCGTTCAGAATGACAATTTTTATTGGGGAACTATTTTAAGCTACCAATCATATCCTCCGGTCTAACCCATTGGTCAAACTGCTCGTTAGTTACCAGGCCAAGGCCTATAGCTGCTTCACGTAATGAAAGGTTTTCCTTCAACGCTTTTTTGGCAATTTTAGCGGCATTTTCATAACCGATGTGCGGGTTTAACGCGGTAACCAGCATTAACGAGTTTTCCAGATGTTTTTTGATACCGGCATAGTTTGGCTGGATACCGTTAGCGCAATGATCATTAAATGATACGCATGCATCACCAATTAAACGCGCCGACTGTAAAAAATTGGCTGCCATAACCGGTTTAAATACATTCAACTCATAATGGCCATTGCTGCCCGCTATTGAAATAGTAACATCGTTACCCATAACCTGTGCCGCTACCATGGTAACCGCCTCGTTTTGGGTTGGGTTAACTTTGCCTGGCATTATGGATGATCCCGGCTCGTTATCCGGAATATGGATCTCACCTATACCTGAACGCGGACCAGAAGCCAGCATCCTGATATCGTTAGCAATCTTCATTAATGATACCGCGATCTGTTTTAAAGCACCATGGCTCTCTACAATAGCATCATGCGCAGCCAAAGCTTCAAATTTATTTTCCGCGGTGCGGAATGGAAGACCGGTAAATTGAGCAATGTACTCAGCAACCTTAACATCATAACCTTTTGGGGTGTTGATGCCGGTACCAACAGCAGTACCGCCAAGCGCCAGTTCAGATAAGTGATCTAACGTATTGCGCAAAGCTTTTAAGCCGTGGTTCAATTGCGATACATAGCCCGAAAATTCCTGACCTAAAGTCAACGGCGTAGCATCCATTAAGTGGGTACGGCCAATTTTAACAACACTTTTAAATTCTTCTGATTTCGCTTTTAGTGTATCACGCAATTTCTCAATCCCCGGGATGGTAACATCAATCACCATTTTGTATGCCGCGATATGCATAGCTGTTGGGTAAGTATCGTTTGATGATTGTGATTTGTTCACGTCATCATTCGGGTGGATAAAGGTTTTGCCTTCGCCCAGTTTATTTCCTTGTAAAACATGTGAGCGGTTAGCAATAACCTCGTTCACATTCATGTTTGATTGCGTGCCTGAGCCTGTTTGCCAAATTACCAACGGAAATTCCGCGGCTAAGCTACCTGCTAATATCTCATCACAAACCTGAGCGATCAGGTCGCGTTTGTCGGCAGGCAATACGCCGCAATCGGTATTGGTATAAGCTGCTGCTTTCTTTAAATAAGCAAAGGCGGCAATAATTTCTTTAGGCATTGATGCTTCCGGGCCGATCTTAAAGTTATTACGTGATCTTTCGGTTTGCGCACCCCAGTATTTGTCGGCAGGTACCTGTACCTCGCCCATGGTATCATGTTCAGTTCTGAAACTCATTGTATTATATTTTGCTGCGCAAAGTTATGTTTTATATGGAGGATATAAACTGAAAAGGGTAATCTTTTTGGTACAAAAAACTAATCCTTATTGGCGATGTTTAATGATTTAACAATCCGTTAACCATGCCCAAATACAACATCATATACACCACCCCACATCACGATCATTACCTGTGGAATGGTACTTCGCTCAATAAGTTGGAAAAATCCGGAGAGGAAAACCTGATGTTCAGCGGAAAAGCATTTAAAGCAGAAGAGCTTGCAGATGCGATAGCCAATTGCAAAAAAGCTATAGCGCGATCATTCCCTAAAGATGACAACCCCGAAATTAAAAGCGTACCAATACCTGTATCCGATTAATTACTTTATCGGGTTATAGTTTCTTTGCCTGCGCCAAACCACAAGCGGGATGTATTTTGCTTTTTTAGTATCTAAATAGTAAATTTTGTTGGTTTGGGGATATACAATAAAGCTAAACCAAGTATCACCGGGGGGATTGGAGTACTCAGAAACCTTTACCGAATAAAAACTTTGCGAAGCTGAAGGCCTGCCGGTAATGTAGGCTACGAGGTGCTTTTTACCATGTGAGTTTTTCTTATCCAATGCATTGGCTTTTATAACCTCGGGTAAATTGTTAATGGTTGTGATAACCTCGGCTTCTGTTTGTGGCTGTGGATCGTATTCTACCGGTTTCTTTACCGCGCACGAAACCGCTAGAATCATAACAACAATTAGCGGAAAGTATAGTTTAACTCGATTAAATAAACCCATAATTAATATTTTCTATTCATTATACAGTCAAAACCAAAAATCGTTCATAATATTATCCAAATGTTTAAAACTTAAAATAGTTAGCGATTGTATAATTTCTGAATTTCGCCATCGTTAAAGTGATTGACTGCTGCTTATGATATTATACAAAAACATTCTTACTATTTCTCTCTCGTTGCTATGTTTAGCTTCTTGTTCTCAAGATAAAAAAGACAAATCCGGGGTCTCCTCCACACCCGATGTCGGCAAGCCTTTCGACTCCAAACAATACCTGCAGTACGATCCTAAAAAAGCCGACAAAAAGATCGACGCGTTTATGAAACACCTACACCAGGTGGCAAACTTCAACGGCAATGTGCTGGTAGCAAAAAAAGGTAAAATAATTTATGAAGGCAGCTTCGGCTGGGCTGATTATCCTAACCAGCATGCTTTAGATATTAACTCCAAATTTCAATTGGCATCGGTAACAAAAACCATCACCTCGACGGCTATTTTACAGCTAATGGAGCGTGGGAAGCTAAAACTGAACCAGGATGTACGCGATTTCTTCCCGAATTTCCCATATGCGGGTGTTACTATAAAGTTGTTGCTTACCCATCGTTCGGGCATGATGAACTATGTATATTTTGTTGATGACGTGTACCGTGCTGAGCACCGCGACCAGCACAAGGGTATCACCAACCAACAAACCATGGATATGATCGCCCAATACAAACCGGCTCCTTTTAACAAACCCGATAAACGCTTTCTGTACAACAACTCCAACTTTATGGTGTTGGGCTCGATAATAGAAAAAGTAACAGGCATGAGTTATGCCGAATATGTGAAACAAAATATTTTCACCCCTGCGGGGATGGCGAATACCGCAGTATACTCAAAAGCAGTATATGACAAAATCCCAACCTTTGTGCTGGGGCATGATCGTAATAGCTGGAAATATTCGGTAGCACCAAACTTTTTGGATGGCCCGGTTGGCGCATATGGTGTTTACAGTACCGTTGCCGATCTGTTTTTGTTCGATAGAGCATTAAGAGCCGGCCGCTTGCTTAAACCAGCAACCCAGGATTCTGCCTATACCGATCGTAACCCAATGATCCACGGGCACTTTAACTATGGCTATGGCTGGCGGTTATTTGAGGCTCCCGGACAAAAAGTGGTTTATCATACCGGCTGGTGGCATGGTTTCAGGCACATATTTTTGCGTGATATGAAAAATGATGTAACCATAGTATTGCTTGGCAATATGGCCAATGGCAGCTTACTGCATTTAGATGATCTGTTTAAATTGACCGGTATGCCGATAGTTCGTAAAAGCGCTTATACGGGTAATGGCGAAACAGAAGAGGACCAGTAATTTTTAGTTGATTGGTGAATTGTTGAGTAGGTGAGTGGTTTAACGCTCAAACTATTGCATTTTTACCTTGTTAAGTAACCAATCAACCACTCACTAAATCAACTTAATCAACCAAATATGTTTGATAAAATAATGGAAGCCCAGCAAAAGGCTGGTGAAGTAAAAAAGCGCCTGGACGCCATAACCGTAACCGGCACTGCCGAAGGTGGTAAGATAACCGTAAATGCCAACGCCAATAAAGTAATTCAATCCATCAATATCGATGAAAATTTTTTTGTTGATGCCGATAAAGAAGAATTGGAAGAACTGCTTTTAATAGCCATAAACAAAGCTATGGAACAAGCCGAAAACGTAAGCCAAAGCGAAATGGCAGCCATGACTCAACCAATGTTTGGTGGCTTAGGCGGATTGTTCGGAAAGTAATAAAAAGCCGGGGGCAGTGCGATTCCTTCCCCGGGGAAGGAGGAAGCGGTTTATTAAAGCGATGAAACCCTTCACCCGCATCAAGTCGGGATCTCACTAGCCTCAACACAGCATGCAAAGGCGACAATGCATGCTGTAGAAGACTTCTCCTCGTACCTCGTCGAAATGACAAGAGCATTCGAAACAACAAGATAAAAGTAAAAGTTTGGTCATTAAACTCCACTTTAAGAAAACTTATACCACGGCTTCTTACTTTTATCATAAACACATCAAACATCATGAAAATCACTTATTACGGTCAATCCTGCGTTCAAATAGAAGCAGGCGGCAAAACACTATTATTTGATCCATTTATATCGCCAAATCCCTTAGCGAGCCATATTGATATTAACAGCCTGAAACCGGATTATATCCTGGTATCACATGGGCACGGCGACCACGTAGCCGACCTGATAACCATCCAAAAAAATAGCGGTGCAAAAGTTATTTGTATTGCCGAGATAGCCGGTTGGCTAGGTAAACAAGATATTGAAGCGCACGGCATGAACATAGGTGGCGGTTATAACTTCGACTTTGGCCGTGTTAAAATGGTTAACGCTATCCACTCCAGCTCAATGCCCGATGGCAGCTATGGGGGCAATCCCGCTGGTTTTGTTATCTATACTGAAGGAAAAGCGATTTATTTTGCAGGCGATACCGCGCTTACCTATGATATGAAGCTATTGGCTGATGATAACCTGGATTGGGCCATTTTACCAATTGGCGACAACTATACCATGGGTGCCGATGATGCCATTAAGGCTTGCGATTTTATCAATTGCAAAAACGTGATTGGTGTACATTATGATTCGTTCCCGGTAATTAAGATAGATAAAGACGAGGTAATGGCGAAATTCGTAAAAGCAGGCCTCAATTTAAAACTACCTGCAATTGGCGAAAGCTTATCGTTGTAAAATAATAAAAAAAGAGGCTGTCTCATAAATATGAGACAGCCTCTTTTTTTATTCGGTAATATTTTTTTTTGATCGGTTTGCGCTGATAGTAAATACAAATTGCGTGTGATCAACCATTGGTTTTGAGGCTATCATCTTAGTTGACAACGGCAATAAACGGCAAGGCTAATATATTAAAAAGATAAGGCAATATCGTATAGGTTAATAGCTCAATAGGTGTTTAGATTTACAGTAATTAGAAACCAAAACCCAAATTACTATGAAACCATTTAAAACCATTCTGCCATTGGCAATGCTATTTTCTATTGTATTCGCTGATGTATCACAAGCAAATGATCTGAGTAATACGCTTAGACTAAGGCAAAGGGAAGCAGCTCATATGCTGCAACAAATATTCCCGTTTAAAACCAACCACAAAGTATTTACAAAACAGATTACTGCCGCGACTACCGGTACTATACCTGTAACACTTACCGAGCCTTATGGCGAGAACGAAGGCTACCTGATTACACTTACAGGTGCCAACGGCGAAAGTTATTCGTTTAATACGTGGGACAGTAATTATAACTTTGATGGCAGTACTTACACTTTTTACCCCCATATAGTGCCGGATGTTTATACCGTTGATATCACCACTAGTTACCAGTATCATTATGACGTGGGTTTCACCTACGAAGACAGCAATGGTGATACACAAAGCCCGTGGGTAGGGGAATATGAATTAGGCGATGGCGACGATCTCATATATAGTAATATAGATATAGGAAATGTGACTGGAAACAGCTTGGATTTTCAGGTAGGTATCGATTCCTATTAGTCGTAACACATAATAAAAGCCTCGCTAACAAATGTTAACGAGGCTTTTATTATGACCCCATTTTGGTGGTGTCTTTCATTTTCATCTTCATCTTCCCTTTCTTCCACTTTTTCTTCATTTTGCCGGTATCCACTTTTTTACCGGTATCTGTTTGCATCGTGGTTTTTGTATTAGGCATTGGTACCGCCGCAAATACACTTCCGAACGAGATCGCTCCTAAAGCAATCATACAAAACAATTTTCTCATGATGATAATTTTTAGTTTTTAATAGATTGTTCTATACAAACACAAAATTAATCATCAATTGTTTTTAATTTCTTTCTAACTAAATTACAGTGCCGTGTGGAATCATTGCCCGCTTTTTAACAACCACAATCCCATCCTGCACGGTATGGGTACCATAATCACCATCTTCCAGCTTTTCGCCGCAATTAATGCTTACATCATTACCAATATAAGTGTTTTTATCGATGATGGCGTTTTTGATGGTACACCTGTCGCCAATACCCATTATTGGTGAATTACTGAGCCTTGATTCTTCTATCTGTTCAAGCGTTTGATAATTATCACTACCCATCACATAGCAGTTTTCAATAGTGGTATCCAAACCTATGCGGCTGCGTATGCCAATAATCGACCGTGTAATATGGCTCGCATTTATAATACAACCATCAGCAATAATGGCTTTATCAACTTGTGTACCGCTCATTTTTGATGGCGGCAACATACGTGCACGGGTAAATATGTAATTTTTATCAAACAGGTTAAACTGTGGGATATCATCTGTAAGCCCTAAGTTAGCGTCAAAAAATGATGGGATGGTACCAATATCGGTCCAATACCCTTCGTACTGATAGCTTAAAACCTTATGGTTATCAATCGACTGTGGAATAATTTCTTTACCAAAATCAGTGCGCTCATTACCTTGCAAAAGCTCATATAGCAAGTCGCGGTTAAATATATAAATACCCATTGACGCCAGGTACAAGCGGCCCTGAGCCTTCATTTCATCGCTAACCTCTGATGCCCAATTTTCAAAATTTGTTTTTGGTTTTTCGATAAAAGCAGTAACCATGCTTTCCTCGTTCGTTTTCAAAATACCAAAGCCCGGCACATCATTGGCATGTACAGGAATAGTCGCGATAGATATTTCAGCATTTGCCTGGATGTGATTCTCTATCATCTCCTCAAAATCCATCTGGTATAGTTGATCGCCCGATAAGATCAGCACATAGTCAAACTCATGAACAGCCAGATGGTGTAAGCTCTGCCTAACCGCATCGGCCGTACCCTGGTACCATCCACCGCTGGTTGGTGTCTGTTCCGCAGCCAAAATATCCACGAAAGCCTCACTAAAACTGCTGAAATGGTAGGTGTTTTTGATGTGCTTATTTAACGACGCCGAGTTAAACTGCGTTAACACATAAATACGTGTTATACCCGAATGCAAACAGTTGGAGATAGGTATATCAACCAAACGGTATTTACCGGCAATTGGAACGGCCGGTTTGGATCGAGTTGCGGTAAGCGGCGATAGGCGACTGCCCTGGCCACCGCCAAGTACAATGCAGATTACTTTTGAGGTCATATATTAGGTTTTAAACTTTCATAAAGGTTAATGTACTCTTTGGCCGATCTGTCCCACGAAAAATCAAGCGCCATCATTCTTTTACGCAATTGGTTAAGTTGTTGCGTGTTTTCATACAATACTAATGCCCTGTCAACTGCGCCACAAATATCATCTACCGATATGTTGTTGAATCGTATACCATAGCCACCTTCTTCTCCAAAATCAATAACAGTATCTTTTAATCCACCCGTGCTGCGAACTATCGGCACGGTGCCATAACGCAATGCATATAACTGGTTTAACCCGCAAGGCTCAACGCGCGATGGCATCAGCAAGAAATCCGACCCGGCATATACTACATGCGCCAGTGCTTCATCGTATCCAATAAATATATTGCACTGCTCCGGCAGCAGCTCTTTTAATTCTTTTAAACCCTGCTCCATTAGTGGGTCACCGGCTCCCAATATCAGGAAGTTAACTTTATCCGGATGGCTGGCGATGGTTCTTGCTATGGACTCCGCCAGTAAATCGGCTCCTTTTTCCAATACCAACCGGCCAATAAATGATACCAAAGGCAATTCCGGCGACAGGTTAAACCTGGCACATAATTCTTCTTTGTTTTTTTGTTTACCCTGCGCTACCTTGGTCACCGTATAATTGGCCGGGATCATGGTGTCAGTTTTGGCATTCCAAACCTCGGTATCAATGCCATTGATAATTCCTGAGCCTTTTGCTTGCTCTAAATAAAATAGGTATTCTAATCCGTTGGAGCTAATGGTTAATTCCTCCAGATAACTTGGCGATACCGTGGTATATTTATAACAGCACTTTACTGCCGCCGCCAATGGATTAATCGCGCCTGCCCAATCTAGCAAACCACCTTTGGCTGGGTCTATATCCGGCAAATAATAAAATCTGTCCCAGCTCAAAACACCATGGTACTGCCCGTTATGAATAGTAAATACGGTTGGTATATTAGCCAGGCGGGTATACAGCTTTGAATGATACATCAAAAATGGTATCAATCCCACATGATGATCATGACAATGAATAATATCAGGGCTTTGCTGCGAATAGCTTATCCAATCCAAAAACGCCAACTGAAACGCGATAAATTGTTCCCGCTCATCAGGGTACATATAAACCTCTTCACGGTCTAATAATCCGGGAATTTTAATCAAGTACAGTTCAAAGCCAAGCTTATTGGTTTTCTCCTTCCATACCTCAAAATATAACCTGCGGTTGCCTAATAGCGTTCCCGCTTTAAAAACAATATCAAATTCATTTTCGCGGGTAAACTTCCGGTCGTAAAATGGGATAACAACCGCGGCATCCATGCCGGCAAGATTCTGGTATTTAGGCAATGCGCCCACCACATCAGCAAGGCCGCCAACTTTGGCAATAGGGTAACATTCGGCGGCAAGATGGTAGATTCTCATACAGGTATATATAATGGCTCAATTTAGGAAACATTTAACTCAATAAGCAAACACATTTTTTAAAAAATGTGTTTCAAATACTGTGAAATTTTAATAGAAAATAACATTAAGTTGATAATTCAACATTTATTAAAGAGATGGGCTTTTTAGTGCGGCAGATTTTTAAAAGGGATGTCATGCTGCGTAGTCGAAGTATGTGGGTAAAGGCCTCTGCGCTAACCCTTCGACTGCGCTCAGGATGACACCCTGCGCACATTAGTATAAATCAATATTCATTCGTGCTCCTTGAAGGGATTTATTATTTATTTTTGTTTAGGTACCCTGATAAACACATACCCTGCCAATAATTTAAAACTACGGCCCATAATGATAGATAGCTTAATTAATAGCATACAAAGCCTGATAGCGATAAGCCCGGCGGAGGCAGATATCGTAACAACTTTATTTAAAGAAAAGACCTATAAAAAGGGAGATTTTTTTTTAGAAGAAGGGCGAATTTGTAAACACGTGGGGTTTGTTGCAAAAGGATTGATGCGATACTACATTAATCATGACGGGGAGGAAAAAATATACGACTTCTCCCAGGAAAATGAATATGTATGTAACTATGAAAGTTTTCTGTCACAAAAACCGTCTTCAAAAATCATTCAGGCTTTAGAAGACAGTGTTGTTTTCGTTATCTCCTATAATGACCTGCAGTCACTTTATAAAAACGTTCGTGAAGGGGAACGTTTTGGCAGGATAGCCATTGAGGCCGTTTTTTTACAATTACTGCAGGATATCAGTTCATTTTATACAGAAACACCCGAACTTCGTTATGAAAGGTTTTTAAAAAACCACGCCGACTTGCAACAAAGGATCTCGCAATACCACATTGCTTCCTATGTCGGCGTCAAACCACAGTCCTTAAGCCGTATCCGTAAAAGAATTTTTACTCAATTTTGATTTGTTAACCCAGGTGCATTAATACCGGTTGCCGTCCTGATAATTTTGTGTCATCATTTAAAAACAAAATATCATGACAACAAAAATTTCTTATGCGATCGCATTTTTAACCGGGTTGGGAATAATTTTTCTCGGGGTCCGCTTTTTTATATCTCCGGAGGTAGCAACAGCCGCGTTCGGCATCCACTTTAATGCAAATGGCGATTATTCCTTTGACCATATAAAAGGTATCAGGGATATATTTTCCGGGCTGCTTGTTTGCGCCTTTGTGCTGATGAATGAAAGGCGCGCCCTTGGCGTAACCTTGTTAGCGGCTACAATAATACCAGTTAACGATATGCTTATTGTGCTCAGCAAAAGCTATAACGGCATCTCTCAAGCTATGCCGCACATCATCGCTATCATCATTTGCTCCGTATTCGGAATAATCCTATTGGCAGCCAAACAAACACAAAAAGCGTTATGAAAACTCAATCATATGTAAAACTGATCAGTTCAGTCGACACCCATAAAAACAGTGTATTGGAGATGAATATTCTTCCGGGCGAAAATACACCATGGCATTATCACACACTTTTTTCAGAAACCTTTGAAGTCTTAAAAGGCACACTTGAAGTTGGGAGAGGTAAAGACATTCACCATTTAAAACAGGGAGACATTGCTACTATAGAACCGAATGAGAAACATTATTTTCATAATACTTCTAACGAAGAATGTATTGTAACCACAACCCTAAATCCAGGCAATAAAAACTTTGAAAATGCCCTTTTCATTTTAAAAGGGCTTGCAAAAGATGGCTTGGCAAGCGATGCCGGAACCCCAAAAAGCTTTTCAGACTTAGCACTATTTGTTTACCTAAACAACTCAAAAATGGTAGGGATTCAGAGAATAGCCGCGCCGCTATTTAAGATTGTTGCTAAAGCCGCTATCAAAAGAGGGCGCTTGGATGAGTTGATAGAGAGATATTGTAAATAAACACAATGTTGCCGAAGGGCCTCTCTACTCCATGTCATTACGAGGAACGAAGCAATCGCGAACAATACAAGCCGCTTTTCTCCGTGCGATTGCTTCGTTCCTCGCAATGACATAAAGGCAAGTGCCTGCCTGTAGTTGGTGTCTGTTTTTCTATTAATGCGCCTCCAGCCAATTAGCGCCGGTGCCAATTTCAACCATTATAGGTACGGTTGTTTTTATGGCGGTCTTCATGTTGTGCAAAATGATTGGCTTAACAATTTCCACCTCATGATGCGGGACATCAAAAACCAACTCATCATGTACCTGCATGGTCATGCGGGCATCCAATTTTTGGGCGAGGAATTCTTTATGGATATTGATCATCGCTATTTTGATCATATCTGCGGCTGAACCTTGTATTGGCGCGTTTATAGCATTTCGCTCCGCAAAACCACGCACCGTTGCATTGGCCGAATTAATATCACGCAGATACCTGCGTCTGCCCATCAGCGTACAAACATAACCGTTCTCCCGGGCGAAATTCATCGTATCGCTCATATAGGTTTTTATGCCGGGGTATTGGGCAAAGTAATTATCGATGATCTCGGCAGCTTCCTTACGCGGTATGCCTAAATTTTGAGACAAGCCAAAAGCCGACTGCCCGTAGATAATACCAAAATTAACCGCCTTGGCATTACGGCGCTGCGTACTGGTTACCTCATCTAACCCGATACCATAAACATTGGCTGCCGTAGCAGTGTGAATATCCAGGTTTTGCACAAAGGCTTCCATCATATTCGCATCCTTGCTTATTTCGGCGATGATGCGCAGTTCTATTTGCGAATAATCCGCAGATACAATAACATGTCCGCTATCGCGAGGGATAAAGGCCTTACGCACCTCGCGACCACGTTCTGTACGGATGGGTATGTTCTGCAAGTTTGGATTAGTTGAGCTTAAACGCCCGGTGGCTGCTACCGCCTGGTTGTAGGAGGTATGCACACGCCCGGTTTTAGCATTTACCAGCTGCGGCAATGCATCTACATAAGTCGATTTTAATTTTTGCAGTTGGCGATAATCTAAAATATCTCGTACAATATCGCTTTTCGCGGCAAGCCCTACTAAAACATCCTCGCCGGTTTGGTACTGACCGGTTTTGGTTTTTTTAGCTTTAGGATCGAGCATTAGTTTCTCAAACAGCACCTCGCCTAATTGTTTGGGCGATGCGATGTTGAAACGCACTCCAGCTTTTTCAAATACGATTTTCTCCAACTTAGCTACATCAGTTTCCAGTTCTTTCGAAAACTCTTTTAACGTATCATGATCTATTTTTACACCTTCATATTCTATATCAGCCAAAACATAAATCAGCGGATGCTCAATTTCATTGATCAGTTTTTCTGCCTCAGCTTCTTTAATCTTTGGCTCGAAAATATTTCTTAACTGCAGCGTGATGTCTGCATCCTCTGCAGCATATTCTTTTATCTTTTCGATTTCCACATCGCGCATATTGCCTTGGTTTTTACCCTTGGCGCCAATGAGTGAAGTGATTGAAACCGGTTTATACCCTAAATAATTTTCCGACAGGATGTCCATCCCATGGCGGGTATCCGGGTCAAGCACATAGTGAGCCATCATGGTATCAAACAGGTTGCCTCT
Source organism: Mucilaginibacter sp. L196 (assembly GCF_009765905.1). Lineage (GTDB taxonomy): Bacteria > Bacteroidota > Bacteroidia > Sphingobacteriales > Sphingobacteriaceae > Mucilaginibacter. The sequence continues at coordinate 214,130 of NZ_LMUO01000009.1, forward strand.
TACTTCAATGCCATACCATTTCAGCATCAGAATATCAAATTTTAGATTTTGGCCTGTTTTGCCGATAGAAGCATCTTCAAGCAATCCCTTAAATTCATCTACTATCTTCTTTGTTTCTTCCTGCTCGGCAGGCACGGGCACATACCAGGCTTCATTAGCTTTTATTGCGAATGACAAGCCCACCAACTCGCAAAAATTAGCATCGGTACCAGTAGTTTCTGTATCGAAGCATATATCTTTTTGCTGTTTCAGCAGCTTGATCAATTCAGCGCGCTTTTCAAAAGTATCAGCCAAATGATATTCATGCGGAACAGTATCTATATTTTTTGAAGGCGCAACCGAACTTTCAGGCTGACCGATGTCTGCAATGTCAACAGTCATCGTAGTACGTCCGGTAGCCACTTCATTGCCAAACAGGTCGGTTTGAATAGATACCGATTTCATTTCCGTAACGCTGAAATCATCTCCAAACACACGCCGGCCCAATGTCCTGAATTCCAGTTCAGCAAAAAGCGGCTCTAGCAGATCTTTGCTTGGGGCACACATTTCCAGTCCGGCCTCATCCAGTTCAACCGGAACATTAAGGTTGATGGTAGCCAGTCTTTTCGACATTAAACCCTGCTCGGCGAAGGCCTCCACATTCTCGCGCATCTTGCCTTTCAGCTCATGGCTATGCGCGATAATCTCCTCAACCGATCCATATTGTTTGATCAGCGTTTTGGCGGTTTTTTCCCCGATACCGGGGATACCGGGGATACCATCCACCGCATCGCCCCATAAACCTAAAATATCTATAACCTGGTCAACACGCTCAATTTCCCATTTGGCTAAAATCTCTTTCACACCCAGTATTTCCATCTCATTACCCATGCGGGCCGGTTTGTAGATGTGGATGTTAGGCGATACCAGCTGACCGAAATCCTTATCCGGCGTCATACAGTAAACCTGGTAGCCTTGCTGCTCTGCTTTTTTGGCAAGGGTGCCGATAATATCATCAGCCTCGTAACCATCAGACGTGATCAGCGGGATATTAAAACCAAGTACCAACTTAAAAATATAGGGTAATGCCTTAGATAAATCCTCCGGCATAGCCTCACGATGTGCCTTGTACTTTTCGTATTCAATATGGCGATCGGTAGGTGCTTCGGTATCAAATACCACGGCCATGTGGGTTGGCTTTTCTTTTTTCAGCACATCCAGCAGGGTATTCGTAAAACCCATAACTGCCGATGTATTTAACCCACCCGAAGTAAACCTCGGGCTCTTACTCAACGCAAAATGAGCCCGGTATATCAGGGCCATGCCATCCAAAAGAAATAGTTTTTTCATTGTTTATAAAAGTAGGCAAATTTACTAAAACCTATCGGCCAAATCATTTAAATGAGCACTCCGGAATGTGATCATTCACCATACCAACAGCTTGCATAAAAGCATAACAAATTACGGTGCCAAAAAATTTGAAGCCACGCTTTTTCATATCCTTACTAATCGCATCGGATATTTCGGTATTTACAGGTGTTGCACCCGATGTATTGTTAATCGGTTTGCCCTCTGGCATAAAGCTGTACAGGTATTTATCAAACGAACCAAACTCCTTTTGCACCTCCATAAAAAGCTTAGCGCTGCCGATAGCCGCGCCAATTTTTAAGCGATTGCGGATAATGCCCGCATCATTTAATAACCGGTGCACATCCTCGTCATTAAAATCCGCTATTTTTTTATAATCGAACTCTGCAAAGGCCTTCCGATAATTTTCGCGGCGGCGCAGTATGGTTATCCAGCTTAAACCAGCTTGTGCTGCTTCGAGAATCAAAAACTCAAATAAAATTTTATCATCGTGAACCGGTTTTCCCCATTCTTCATCGTGGTATTTGATGTAGAGTTCATCTGTTCCGGGCCAGCGGCAGCGTTTTATTTCACTCATTGTTATTTAGATTTAGTAGTTACTTTATATTTATAAACGCCAAATTTTAACTGTTTAAAATCAATGGCAACCACGTTATTCAAGAAAAAAGCATTACCTGTTAAACCTACGATCTTCTCCTGTTTATAAAAATCATCCCAATCGTTTCCCGGCATCATGTAAACATAATTATTGGGCAGGACTGTATTGCCCAGTTTTACAGGCTTATTAATTTGCTTTCCATAAACCATTTTAATTTGCCCCCAGGAGCTAATCCCCAAAGAATCAACCTGCGTATTCCCGGTAAATGTGTTATAATGCTGCTGATCAGTCATTATTGCAAAAATGCTTGAACCGGTATCAAACATCATCCAGTAGGGTGTTCCACCAATATTAAATGGAATTTTTAATGTGCCCATATCGAGCCGCGCATCTACAAAATCAAAATCATTTTTAGTCTTTTCATTTAACGAATCCAATATTAAAAAACGCTGATGGGGGTAATCAATGATCAGCACTTTATCTTTAAAAAATGGTGCGCCAAGTGTGCCTATTCTTATTGGTTTGCCTTTTTTTATAGAATCGACTGTTAGCGTATCGCCAAAGCCTTTAAAGTAGGCCATATCATCAAAAATATATTTTACACTCCCTAAACACGCATCGAGATTCCTGAATCCTCCATTCTTAGTGTTCTGTATAAAAAAGCGTTTAGTAGTGGTGTCCAGTTTTGCTTTTAACACACTGTTCTCGTTCAAAAAATAGTCGATACTATTGCCATACAACATCGAACTGGTTGCGCCAAGATCGAATTGCAGCGTAAAATCAGCATCAATACCATCTATTTTAAACGGAACAATCATGGCCGCTTTATCAAATGTCCTGTTGCCAAGTTTCATGCTTTCCCACGAGAAAGGTATCCAGCCTTTACCGGAAAAAATATTTTTGGATTGCGCTTTAGTAAATATTGGCATCAATAGCGCCAATAAAAAAGCAACCACTACAATGTGCTGTTTAGGTTTTAGTGTTTTCATGTATATTTAATATGGTTGTTAAGCCTCATTCAATTCATCCCAATACTCAACCGCCCTGCGATAGTGCGGGATGACTATCGATCCACCTACTAAATTAGCGATCATGAACACCTCGTTCATTTCATCGCTGTTTACACCTGCTTCATGGCATTTACCTAAATGATATTTGATGCAATCATCACAACGCAAAACCATCGAGGCTACCAGTCCCAGCATTTCCTTGGTTTTTACATCAAGCGAACCTTGGGCATAGGTGGTAGTATCTAAAGCGAAAAACCGTTTAATATTAGTATTGGCCGTTTCCATTATCCTGTCGTTCATTTTAGTACGATAGGATTCAAAATCATTTATAAGTTTTCCCATGGCGATATATTTTATGGATTTCTTTTCAGAGTTTTAAAAGTATAAATCTTTATGCTGATAAGTACTCTATTTGATAAATTTACCTATAATTTGATGCTATGATAACATTTAAACGTATCGATCATGTCCACATAGCCGTTGCACCTGAACGACTGGAGGAAGCTAAGATTTTTTATACTGAAGTAATAGGCCTTGAACTAATCGATCGCCCAAATCATCTTTTTAAAACGCCCGGCTATTGGTTTAATATTGGCGATGCCCAGTTACATATTGGCGTAGAAACCCCATTACCTGTTTCGACAAGACACACCGCCTTTGAGGTTGGGGATGTAGACGCGGCCTTAAGCTATCTTGAAAATAAAGTAAAGATTTTGGAAGAACCTATAATACCGGGCAGGCGTCGTTTTGCTTTTTTAGATCCGTTCGGAAATAGGATAGAGCTGCTGCAAAAGATTGATTTATAAAACCTATCCGGTACGAATAGCGTATCTTATATTATACCTCTTTCAACGCAATAATTATGAAATTCATTTCCCCAAGGATACATGGCATTATCGATTTTTTGGTTGTGCTATTTCTTTTGGCTTCGCCGATGTCTTTTGGGTTGAGCGGCTTTGTGGCCGTATTTACATACGCACTCGCCATAGTGCATTTAACACTTACTTTATTAACTGACTTTAGTGCAGGTTTGCTTAAGGTAATTTCTTTGCCATTACATGGCATAATAGAATTAGTAGTAGGTGTTGTATTAATTACATTGGGATTCACCCTTTTTAAAGATAGCGCAACAGGTAAGATATTTTATATCGCTTTTGGGTTTGCTGTTTTGATTACCTGGTTATTTTCTGATTATCATGGTAATAAATATATCCAGGATTAACCTATAAAGCCAACTCAATCACGGGGTCCCAAAATACATTTTTAAAATCCTGTACCTGGTCGTCAACAACTTTTACCCCTTCGCTTTCTAATAGTTCAGCCATCAAACTGCCACCGAAATGAAATTTTGCAGTAAGCAGACCCTGTCTGTTTACTACCCTATGTGCCGGAACCGGTGGCTGTTCTTTTCCGCAAGCCTGCATGGCATAACCAACCATCCGGGATGAACCTTTTGTGCCCAAATAACCCGCTATAGCACCATAGGAAGTTACGCGGCCCGGTGGTATCAGCCTTGCTACCTGGAAAACTTTATCAAAAAAGTTAATATCATCCATTATTTGTAAATGAAAATTTAAGGTAGTTAATATTCTTATTATCCTTTAAGTATTTTTTTTCATAATAGGTTTTGATGTTCAGCACATCATTAGCAAATGGCGAATGATACAGGTCTTCTGTTTTCGCGTGAAGGACCAGCTCCAGCTCGCCAATTTTTTCGGCAGTGTAGGCATGCAATACATCGTTATCCGTTTTAAGGTTAACATAGCCGCCATTTTTCAGGATATGTGTGTATTTATTGAGAAAGCGGGGAGATGTTAACCGCTTTTTTTCGCGACCAAGTTGTGGTTGCGGATCGGGAAAGGTGATCCATATTTCTTCTACTTCGCCGGGAGCGAAGTAATCCAGCAGGTTTTCTATCTGTATGCGTAAAAAACCAACATTATTCACGCCTTCTTCTAAAGCGGTTTTAGCGCCGCGCCATATGCGGTTACCTTTATAATCAATACCGATAAAGTTCTTATCCGGGAACATACGGGCCAGGCTTACACTATATTCGCCTTTACCGCAAGCCAACTCCAATACTACAGGATGATTGTTTTTGAAGAAATGACTTGCCCAGGTACCCTGATATGGTTTACCTGCATCTAACTGCAAAACATTGCTGAATGTATCTATTTCGGCGAAACGCCTGATCTTATCTTTTCCCACTTTTTAAAATTAAAGCGCAAAAATAACTTTTCCAGCTTTATTGGGGCGAAATTTATTTTATACCGTATTGGAAGCTGTTAAAAATGATAAAAAAATAGTTTATCTTTTTTCAAACAGCTTCTTACATGCTGTAAGGGTATCTTTTTTCGATTTTATCTTTTTTAGTAAAATTGGTAATTAAAGCCTTTGCCTTATCCCAAATCCCACCTACAGATTCTTCGTTAACATACCCAGATGCTTTTTGAGATACCAACCCAACCAGTGCTTTCACTAAAAAGCCGGAATGCTTAAACAGTGTTTTATTTAAGGTTATCGGTATCAGGAAACGGGATATAATACTTACAAAATCCTGATTAAAGATGTTCGATTTGTTTTCGCCGGTATGATTACTTTTCGGAAATGCCGAATACACAGTAGAAAAAATAGCCGACGGACTGCTAAAACGCTCCTGTATAGCTGCAAGCTGCACCCTTTCCTGCGCTCTTAGCCTTACTATCTCTTCTTTTAAATCCCAGCTGTTTTTTATAATCGGGTCCATCTTACTTATTTAAATATTTTGTTTATAAACCCATTAACAATAGGCTTCTCCAGCCTCTTTTTATTAACTTTTACAATAAGCGCTATCAGTAAATAAATAAGCGCAACACAACCAAAGCCTTCCCAGTCGGAGTTAAATACTGCAGCCAGAAAAAAAGCCAGCGTGAGACTAGCGAATATGAAAGCCAATACCATACACACCATTACGGCAGCATCAGCAATAATACTGGCTGCTATTGATGTTCCCCCTTCAATCGCCCTCAGTTTAGCAAGCTTAAACCGCAGTTCAGCATATTCCGTAAGCTGATCGATAATAGGGGGAGGTGTTTCTTTATTATTGGCTTCCATATAATTTATTTACGATCGCGGCACTTATGTTCGCGATACTTTGGTTTATGCGTGCTCTAAATCGTCCTGGTATTCTGCCTCAGCACCGTTAATTTTAGTTTTGATGTTTTCAACAACCTTATCTTTTATACCAACCAGGTTATTAATTTCATTAGCGGCAGTTTCTTTTATAGAGTCACCAAGGTTTTTTAATGATTCTGAAAGCATATCGCGTGTTTCGCTACCCTTTTCCGGAGCAAACAACATTCCTAACGCTGCACCTGCTGCCAGCCCTGCCAGCAATGCAATTACTACTTTTGAGTTATCGTTCATACTATTATAATTTTTAAGTTGACTAATTGTTTTATAAACGGCTAAAAATCTTGCCAAGTATTGTAATAAGACAAATTGTCTTTACAACTTTTCACCATTTATATCCAAAAATAAGCATTCTTGTTTTATGTTTCGGTATTGGTCCGTATTCGTTCCAACCTGTCTGCTGCCAATCTGTTGGTTTCATATATCTCAAGCAACAGCAAAAAATACGATAATAATACCGGGCCAAAAACCAGGCCTAGTATCCCAAATAGCGGCAAACCTATAAAAACCCCAATAACCGATATGATAGGGTGCGTATTGCCAATACGCTTATTTATAATAACCCTTAACACGTTATCAATATTGCCAATAAATAATAAACCGTAAGCTATTATTAGTACCCCTTTTATGGTATGGTCATTAGCTATAAATATGATACCTGCCGGTATACACAGGGTTGGCGCGCCAACTACCGGTAAAAACGACATGAAGGTGCCTATCACCGCCCAAAATATAGGGTCGGGGATTTGGAATGCATAAAAACCCAAACCCAACAATGATCCCTGGGTAATAGCTACAATTCCCTGGCCTAACACATTGGAGTAAGTTGAATTGCGCATTGCTTCTGCAAACTTTAGGGCATGCTGCTCGCGGAATGGTGCGTACTTTAACAACCCTGCTTCAAACTCGTTGCGCTGGGTAAGCATAAAATAAAGCAGGAAATACAAAACCAGCAGGGTTAAAATTATACTTGCTGCGCTGCCCAGTATCGAAGGGAACAGATCGGTAGCCAAAGTGCCTAGTTTTTGAAGCGTATTTTCTGCAAAATGCTGCTGATTTAACTTTTGGGCGGCAAATGCATCAATTTTAGTTAGCCACTCTTGTATAGGGAAGGTGTTATGATTGATAGATGCTATTTTATCTATCACCATAAAACTTAATGATAGGAAAGGGATAACAATTACAATAAGCGAACTAAAAATAATAAGTAATGCTACCAGTGATTTATTCCAGCCTTTTTTTTCAACCAAAAATAAATACAATGGCCTGAATATGGTGAACAATACAATTGCGCCGAGTATTGAACTGAATAATCCGCTCAGGGCATATAACAAAAAGCAACCCAGCAAAATTATGCTGACCAATATGATATTGTTCCGTTGCTTATAATTAAAAATTGACACGTGATGATATTTAGACAGACTTATTCCATAAACAAAAAAACACTAAAATGTTTTTAGCGTTTTTTCACAATATTTATATAGGTTATATTTGGTTTTTATCTTTTAATAAGGTATTAATTACAACACAACTGGCAGCAATTGTATCCAGATAAAAAACGCCATCGGCTGAATCTAATGGAATTTCGTAGCGCAGCTGTTCAATAGCTAGCTGTATGGCTGAAAGCTGGTTCCTGATATCGTGCTTCAAATTTTCAGATTCGTTACGATCCTCAGTATTTTCTTTCAGTGGCTCTTCCATTTTATTTAAGGTTAATGGCTTTCATTTTATTATACAAGGTCTTTCGGTCTATTTTTAGTATTTCCGCTGCTTTGGTTTTGTTAAAGTTCACCTCTTTCAACACTTGCAAAATAGTTTCATATTCTGCTTCCAGGGCCGCGTTTTTTAAATCATGCCTATTTTCCTTTACTTCACCGTTTTCCGTATTAACAGAGGTATGATTACCGCTATTGGCACTATAATCAAACGACATCATCCGGTTTGAGATCTCAAGCGGAAGGGCCTTCATCATTATCACATTCCCTTCGGTAAGTAAGGTAGCCCGCCTTACAATGTTTTTCAGCTCGCGGATGTTTCCCGGCCAGCGGTAGCTCATAAAGCACTCTATAACCTCCTGCGAAAATGAAGTTACATTTCTGCTTAACTCCTGATTCGCTATCAGCAAAAAATGCTCTGCCAATAGCATAATATCGTTTCCCCGGTCACGCAAAGGCGGCATATAAATGCTGAATTCATTAAAGCGATGATAGAGGTCTTCCCTGAAACGGCCCTTCTGTATACTTTCCTGAAGATTTTCGTTTGTTGCTACAATTATGCGTACATCAAGGTCTATTTCCCTGGTGCTGCCTATTCTTTTAACTTTCCGCTCCTGCACTGTTCTTAGTAAAGCGGCCTGTATATCGTATGATAGGTTACCTACTTCATCTAAAAACAAAGTGCCGCCGTTAGCCATTTCAAAATGGCCTATTTTAGTGTACAATGCTCCTGTAAACGAGCCCTTCTCATGCCCAAAAAATTCACTTGCCGCAAGCTCCTTGGTTAATGATCCGCAATCCATAGCCACAAAAGGGTTGTTGTGGCGCGGGCTGCTCATGTGTATGCTTTTAGCAACCGCTTCTTTCCCGGTACCACTATCACCTATAATAATTACACTATAGTTAGTTGGGGCAACAAGGTCTATCTGGCGTATAATTTCTTTTGATGCACGGCTATTGCCAAACACAAACTCGCCCGACTGTACCGCTTTTTTATGTTCTTTTGATTTGTTATTTACTAACGGCTCATTATCGTGTATTGCCTCCAACAAAGCATATTGAGTTTCAATAGCTTTGTTTACTGTATTCAGAATTTCGTCGGGATATAGTGGCTTGGTGATATAATCATAAGCGCCCATTTTAATGAGCTCCACAGCCATTTTTATATCAGAATAACCGGTAATAATGATAACACCGGTTTTAGGGTATTGAATTTTAATGTTTTTCAACATTTCGCGGCCATCGGTATCTTCCAGCCTGAAATCGCAAAGCACCAGGTTGAACTCACCATTTTTCAGGCATTCCATACCCGCGGTACCATTTGATGCTGTTTGAACGTCGAACCCGTTACGGGTTAAAAACTTTGATAATAACAGCGCAACATTAACTTCATCATCAATGATGAGTATTTTTTTCATATCACAAAACTGTTAACAGGTAAATGTATTAAGCTGTTAAATTACACAATTTTGTGAAATCCTGTAGTTTTTTGTAAAAAATGCGGTGTTTTTATTTCAGGTTGAAGGCATAAGCTATGCGGGCACCCCACATAATACCGTAATTTCCATCGCCGAAATAACTTTGCTGAAGTGAATATTTTATACCTGCCTCAATATAGCTTTTTTGTTTTCGCCTGAATAATATACCCATTTGCCCGTCATAAGTAAACGCGGTGCTGTTAATGGCATATACCGAGTTTTTATTTAGCAACAAGGCTTCGCCTGCCTCACCTTGTATATAGAATGTACGGATTATGAAAAGCTTAAGGCCAACTTTTACAGGCGCAACAGCCATGTTTGACGATTTTACATTTAGTATGTAATTAGGGTTTGAGCTGCTGTTATTTGCAAAAAGGTTAAGGTAACCGGCATTTGCTGTAACATACAGATGTTCAGTCAATGGCAGATCGTATTGTACCGATGCGCCTATACCAAACTTATATTCGTCTTTAAATCCACCTGATGTCACCGCTCCATCAATGCCAATGCTTAAACGCGCAGTATCAGGAACAGCGCTATATTGTGCTTTTGCACCCAAGGTAAAGCATATAAATGCCAATAAAACAAGTCCCTTTTTAAAAGTGATTTCCATTTTCTATGTTTAGATTAATGCTGTTAAAACGTACAATACAATTACAACGTATACCAGCCTTTAAATAATTATGCAGGCAATAATACAATTTTTATGCAAAGCTAATATCAGTTTTCACATAAACTGCTTTGTAATAATAAAATTGCGAATTATTTATTTGCTGAAATGTTAATTTATTTAGTAATTCCATATAAACAAAAAGCGGGTACTGATCAATCAGCACCCGCTTTTTTCTAATTAAGTAAGCTTCCTTAGAAACCGTAAGCTACACGCAGACCAAAGAAATTAACTTTGCTGTCATCAACATCGCTGTTTAATTTAGTGCTTGCTTCGTAACGTACACCGGCATCAATATAGTTTTTACCGCCTAACTGAAACTGGTAACCAATTTGTGGAGCATAAACAAAAGCTGCTGAGTTGTTTGCATCAATTTTAGTTTTGTCTAACACAAATGCAGCACCAGCTTCGCCTTGTACATAAAAGTTACTTACAACAAAATATTTTAAACCTGCTTTAACTGGCAATAATTCAATGTTTTGTGCTTTTGATGTTATTGTTCCAACAGTAACATTTTTCCCAAAAATATTATCATATCCGGCATTAACGGTAACAAATAATTTGTTGGCAACAGGAATATCTACCTGTAATGAACCACCAAGGTTCCAGTTATAAGAATCTGATAATTTTCCGGTTGGGATGCCCGCGTCAACACCAATGCTGTAACGGATACCTGATGCTGTAGTTGTACTTGTTGGGGTAGTTGATTGTGCTTTTGCACTGAATGTGAATGCAGCAAATGCTAATGCTAATGCTGAAATTTTAATTGAACTTTTCATGATTTCTATGTTATTAAATTGTTGTGTGTTTGTTAACACAGTACAAAGTAACGGTACAAATCATCTAAGTTTTTTCATCCAAATGTCAGGATTATTCAATCGATTGATTAACAATAAGATAAATTTTAGCTAAAACGATTTTAAAACAACTGTATGACACTTTAATGACTATTTGCCTTTAAAATTGGCTTTCCTTTTTTCCATAAATGCATTTACACCTTCCTTAAGATCTTCAGTTCCAAAGCAGTTACCAAACTCCTCTATTTCAATAGCGAAACCATCCACACCGGATTTTCCTGCTGCATTAACAGCCTTAATAGCTGAGGCCAAAGCAAGCGGTGCACGCTGTAGCATCTTATTTAATAACTCCTCTGCCTTCGTCAACAATTCCTCCTGGCTTACCACATAGTTAACCAAACCAAACTCCATCGCATCCGCGGCAGTAATCATATCAGCGGTCATTATCATTTCGAAAGCTTTCCCTTTGCCAACTAAGCTTGTCAGCCGTTGGGTACCACCATAGCCGGGTATTAAGCCCAGGGTAACTTCGGGCAAACCCATTTTAGCATTATCGGAAGCTATTCTTATGTGGCACGCCATCGCCAATTCCAACCCTCCGCCTAAAGCAAAACCATTTACCGCTGCAATTACTGGTTTCGGACCATTCTCTATCAAATCAAAAACCTTGGTTTGTCCCTCGCTGGCCAACGCCCGGCCCGCCACTGCATCAAAAGATGCAAACTCCGAAATATCTGCCCCGGCAACAAAAGCTTTTTGTCCCGCTCCGGTTATAATCAAGCCGCCAATCTGGTTATTACTAAATCCATCAGTTAAAGCGGTATGCAGTTCAGCCAGTGTCGCCTTATTCAAAGCATTCAACTTGCTTTCACGATTAATGGTGATGTATTGGATCCGTCCTTTACACTCAACTAAAATATTTTCAAAAGCCATAAAATCAAATTAAAAGTTCCGGTGTTGGTGCACCCACTTGGTTATGTAATCCACAATATCATGTGTGGTAGTCCCCGGTGGAAAAAGCTCGCCCACACCCAATTTTTGTAAAGCGGTCATATCCTCGGCCGGTATAATTCCGCCACCGGTAACCAGCACATCATCCATGCCTTTTTCTTTTATCAGGTTGATGATCTTAGGGAAAACGGTCATGTGTGCTCCTGATAATATTGATATACCAATGGCATCCACATCTTCCTGCAAAGCAGTATTCACTACCATTTCAGGGGTTTGGCGCAGGCCGGTATAAATCACTTCCATACCAGCATCGCGCAGCGATGTAGCAATAATACGTGCGCCGCGATCATGCCCATCAAGGCCAACCTTAGCAACTAATACACGAATGGGCCGGTTAAAGGTATTACTCATAGTAAAACCGAGATTTATTTTGTTCGATAAAAGTAAGAAGAAAATGTGAGGTTAATTGTTGGCGAGAATCGACAAATAATCATCAATCTTTTTAACAACACTATCAAGATGATTCACAACTTCATCATTGGTAAAGCGCAGTATATTGAACCCCCAACTTTGCATCACCAAATCCCGGTTAGCATCATATTCTTTTTTTAACAGGTGGATAGGCCCATCTACTTCAATAACCAATTTGGATTTTGCGCTATAAAAATCGGCTATGTAAAATGATCGTTTACCAAAGCCACTTATAGTAAATAATGGGAACTGACGTAAAAACTTCTCTCCGTTAATATTACGTCGCCTTAATTCATTCCACAACAACTTTTCGGCGGGTGTTTGATTGTTTCGTAGTTGGCGACAAAATTCGGTGACAAGGTTCATGAAGGAAAATTATAAAATAATCCATCTAATACCAAGAACCTTTATTTTACCCCCCTCCGTCTCCTTCGTCGACACCTCCCCCTAAATTTAGGGGGAGGCCGGGTGGGGGTAAACAACACAAATCATACTCCTGCACATTACCCCATTTTTTCTTATTTTTGCTCCCCTATGAGCGAAGAGAGATCATTAAATTTTTTAGAAGAAATAGTTGAAGAGGATATTGCTGCCGGCAAAAACGGCGGTAGGGTACTTACCCGTTTCCCGCCTGAGCCTAATGGCTACTTGCATATAGGCCACGCCAAATCCATTTGCTTAAACTTTGGGCTGGCCAAAAAGTACAATGGCGCAACCAACCTTCGTTTTGATGATACCAACCCAACTAAAGAAGAAACCGAATATGTCGATAGTATAAAAGCCGACGTAAAGTGGCTTGGTTTTGAGTGGGCAAATGAATTGTATGCTTCTGATTACTTTCATATCATATATAATTTCGCGGTAACCCTTATAAAATCAGGACTGGCTTATGTTGATGACAGCAGCCCTGAAGAGATCGCGTCGCAAAAAGGTACACCAACCGAAGCCGGTACACCCAATGAATACCGCAGCCGCAGTATTGAAGAAAACCTGCTTTTGTTTGAAGAAATGAAAGCCGGAAAACACCCGGATGGCGCAAAAGTGCTGCGTGCAAAAATTGATCTGGCATCGCCAAACATGCATTTGCGCGACCCGCTAATGTACCGTATAAAACATGCCCATCATCACCGTACGGGCGATGAATGGTGTATATACCCAATGTATGACTTTGCCCACGGCGAATCAGATGCTATTGAGGAGATCACGCATTCAATCTGCACATTGGAGTTTATTCCCCATAGGCCTTTGTATGATTGGTTTATTGAGCAACTGGACTTATTCCCGTCAAAGCAATACGAGTTTGCCCGCCTGAACATGACCTATACCGTAATGAGCAAGCGCAAGCTGCTGCAACTGGTAACCGAAGGCCATGTGGAAGATTGGGATGATCCACGCATGCCAACAATAAGCGGTTTGCGCCGCAGGGGCTATACCCCGGCATCTATCCGCGAGTTTTGCGAGCGTATTGGCGTTGCCAAGCGCGAGAATATGATAGACGTAAGTTTATTAGAGTTCTGTATCCGCGAGGATTTGAATAAATCAGCTTGGCGCCGTATGGCAGTACTTGATCCGATAAAACTGGTGTTAACCAATTATCCCGAAGGCCAAACCGAAACCATGCACGGCGAAAACAACCCCGAAGCAGAAGATGGCGATGGCAGCAGAGAATTCCCATTCAGCAATGAATTGTGGATAGAACGCGAGGATTTTATGGAAGAGCCACCTAAAAAATTCTTCCGTTTAGGTGTTGGGCTGATGGTGCGCCTTAAAAACGCTTACATCGTTAAATGCGAAAGCTTTGTTAAGGATGCCGACGGTAATGTAACTGAAGTGCATTGCGTTTATCTCCCCGAATCAAAATCAGGTAATGACACCAGTGGCATCAATGTAAAGGGCACCATTCATTGGGTGAGCGTTCCGCATGCTAAAACAGCCGAGATTCGTTTGTATGACCGTTTATTCCAGGTAGAAGACCCATCGAATGAAGACGGCGATTTTAAAGACTACCTAAATCCGAATAGCTTACACATCATAAAAACAGCTTACATTGAACCCGAACTTGCTAAAGCCGAAGTTGGCGTAGGCTATCAGTTTATGCGTAAAGGCTATTTCACTTTAGATAAGCACTCCACTGCCGATAAATTGGTGTTTAACCGCACCGTTACCTTAAAGGATGGTTGGGTTAAGAAATAAACACACTCGTACATAAATAATTTTATAAAAAAGACTTTAGCCCAATATATACGGTTAAGGTCTTTTTTGTAATATTGAAAATATTAAGCCTTATGAAAGTTAGCGGATTCACCTTTATCAGAAATGCTGTTTTAAACGATTACCAAATTATTGAAGCCATAACCTCTATTTTGCCAATATGTGATGAATTTATTGTCGCGGTAGGCAAATCGGATGATGATACGCGGCTATTGATCGAAAACATTAATTCACCCAAAATAAAAATTATTGATACTGTTTGGGATACCTCGATAACAGAAAGCGGGCGAGTATTTGCCATCGAAACCAATAAAGCCCTGGCAGCCATTTCACCCGATACCGACTGGGCCTTTTATATACAGGGCGATGAGGTTGTACACGAAAAGTATTTGCCCCTTATCCGTCAAGAAATGGTAGACAACTTGAATGATGCCCAAATTGAAGGTCTTTTGTTTAAATACGTCCACTTTTATGCCTCGTATGATTATTATGGCGATACCCGCAGATGGTACCGTCGCGAAATCCGTATCATAAAAAACATCCCCGGCATGTCATCATTCCGCGATGCGCAAGGCTTTAAACTTAACGGCGAAAAAATAAAAGTTAAACTGATTGATGCTTATATCTACCATTATGGCTGGGCCAGGCCGCCGCAAGGGTTAACCAATAAGGCCAGGAATTTCAACAAATTCTATCATGATGAGCAATGGAACCAGCAACACATGACGGAGACCTTTGAATTTGCTTATGACAATGCCGACCGTATCAAAAAATTTCAGGGAACCCACCCGCAAGTAATGCATGAGCGTATTGCTGCCACAAACTGGAAAATTGATTTTAAAGAAAAACCTTTACAACAAGACTATACCCTTAGGCGCCGGTTCTTACAATTTGTTTTTGATTTAACTGGCTGGAGTATAGGCGAATATCAGAATTATAAAATTGTTAAAAGGTACTAAACTACGAAGCCCCCTTCCGCTGGCTTCAATTTGTAACTGAAGCCTAACAAATCAAGAACGTTTGTAGCTTTCTTTTATAGCGTAGGTTTTGTAGGTATGCCATTGCTTGGATGGCTTGTGT
This sequence comes from Mucilaginibacter sp. L196, assembly GCF_009765905.1. Lineage (GTDB taxonomy): Bacteria > Bacteroidota > Bacteroidia > Sphingobacteriales > Sphingobacteriaceae > Mucilaginibacter. The sequence continues at coordinate 229,629 of NZ_LMUO01000009.1, forward strand.
TTGTTGTCAGTCACAGACTGACTTTATCTATAGACTTCAGTTACAAATTGAAGCCAGTGGGGGCTTTAACTACCGGCTTTTATTATTGTGATGCCTTTGGGGGCTCTTACAATTATGCTCGTTTTTCCATTTGGCTGTTTTTTAACTTTAATGCTAACAATACCCAAAGGGGTAGGGTAATTGCCTTCGGCATAAGTAAGGTCTCCTAAATGTGGCTCAATTTTCAACACCTTGCATCCCGGGGCTATAATATTAACCCCCAGCACATATTGTGTTAACCAAGGCGTAGGCCCCGATGCCCAACCATGGCATAAACTATGCCTAAAGCCTTTATAACAAAAAGCGCCGTAATCTCCGTGGATATCCTTTTTACCGGCAGGCACCAACTCATCTATCCTCGATGCATTGGGTAGCCAATCAATATTAAAATCCTCCCAAAATGTAGTTGCCCCTAACGAAAGCATTGGCCCCCAGTAATTGCGGATAGCGTCAATGGCGCGCTGGTAATCACCTGCCCTTGCTTTGGCTTTAAGCATATAATAACCAAAAAAGGTGGAGTAATTATGCACACCATCTAATGATAAAATACTATCAGCCTTATTAGCAGGCATCAACCCTGATAATGAAAGCAGGGCGGCCGCCTGTTTAGAGTTATTGGCATCAGGTACATTTTTTTTTAGCCGTTCAACCGCTGCTTTACATTTAAGGGCCATCGTGTGATCGTTCAAATCATCACATAACTCTGCTCCGGCCCGTAAAGTTAATACCAACATAGCTTGTAAACCCGCGTGTATGGCTTTGGGGTTTGTACTTGAGGGCCAGTCCAAAAATCTTGTCCCATCATTCAGGTTCTCGCTGTTATTATTGTCTATTTTGGAAATCAGCTGGTTCAATAACGGTATAAGATATGCTTTTTGCTCGTCAAGGTATTTCTTATCCCCTGTATGCATATACCAGTCATGCTGAATCAATATCCACCACATGGAATAGGATACCATACCATTCATATATTGCGGCAACGGTGTTATACTTTTTGCCAGATCCAGGCTCTTTGGCACTACATCATTATACCCAAATACAGCCGCTATAGTTGATGTTTCCGGGTGCATATCGCCAACCCAAACCAGGCGGTCGCGCTTTATACCATCCCACAAATAATCCTGCATATTTAGCTGTACGGTATAAGCGCCGGTGAGCCAAATTTTATTCAATAGCGTGTCGCTGCATTTAAATGACCCTAAATAAGGAATATCTCTAAACACAAATATCGCCCTCGCCTCTTTCAATTTAAGTTCAGCGGTACTATCAACCAAATCAATTCGCACAAACCTGAAACCCGTGTTACCAACCTCCAGCTTACCAAGCCACGGTAATGAAATAACAAAATCGCGCATAGCATGGTCATTGGTGGCATCATGTATGGTATCAATATTACTCATGGCCTCACTTGCCGATTCGCCAAAGCGGATACGTACGCGGACTGGCTTTCCTCCTGCCGATTGATCTGTGATCAATTGTAACCCACCCTGCAATTCTCGTCCAAAATCAAGCAATATTCCGGCTTTGCCCTTTGCATCATTATGCATAACGCACAAGTCTTTTCCTGAAAGATCAGCCTGTCCGTCACCTGGCTTTAACAGTTTTTCGGCATTAATGATATGGGTTGATGCATCGGGTGTTTCCCACAGTATTTTCACCGGCGAAAGATAGCGGCGAACAGTTTCTTCCGTTTGAACATCCTTTAAATGAGTCCCTGCAAAAACGGGCGGTAATTGCGCATAGCTATTTTTTAGCAGAAATAAAAAAACAAGCAGTAGGCTGGTTGATGGTTTATCCATATCAAATGAAAGTTATGCGAAACACTTAGTTTGCGTACAAGTTAACAATCGTTTATAGAATTAAAAAAATGATTTAGCAGGATCGCTCGTAGTTTGTAGTTTAACTACGAACCTGCTGTACGTAGTTTCCTGTTGTGCGTAGTTTCCAACTACATACGATAAAGTTTCGAGACTGCGTCTCGACAATCACTACCCGGGCCAACCTCCTGTTGTCAATCGCAGACTGACTTTATCTATGGGCTTCAGTTACAAACTGAAGCTAATGGCGGCCTGAAGGTATCCGTTATCTCAACTTTTGAGATTATTTGGCAGACACAAGCCCATTCGCTTCTAACATTTTTTCACCCCTTTTTGATTTGCCGGCACTATTAAATTTAGTTTTAAGCTTTAAAAAGTATTTCTCATATAAAAAAAACGATGCGCAACTAATAATTAACAAGAATATAAAGTTATAAGGAGCTTTTGAGAAAACACTCGGTATTCCGTATATTTTAGCTACAAACATAGGTTGCCATATATAAATGCTGTAAGATAGCAGACCCAATTTACGGATGATCTTTATATTCAGAAATTTATAAATAAAGTCATTCCCGGGATTAATATTAAGCACAATAAAACAGGCTATAAGTATTGAGATTAATAAATCTTTATACATATTAACAATAGATAGCCAAGCCTCAAAACCTAAATAAAATATAAGTATAATGAGCGCTAAGCTTATCCAAACCCTTATTCTTTCAAAAAAACTCCAGTTTAATTTGTTTTTAAAAACAAGGATTGAGAACAAACAACCAGTTGCTATTCCTTGAAACTTTATTAAGAAATGGGTAATGTAATAAAGCATTGTATTATTACCGGGCAATAAAAATTCTACGGTAATAATTAACGGCAATATGGCTATTATAAAAATGATTGAGCCAAAAAATAACTTGAAGCTTTTTTTTAGCAAAAAAGGGAATATGATATAAAATTGTTCTTCTACTGCTAATGACCAATATTGCCCTACATAAGGGTTATTAAATTGCCTGGTATAAGAAAAATCTGCAAGAAATAAAGCCGCAAAAGCAAATGCTATGTGGCTTGCCTGGCTATTTAATATGTAATTGAGCCCAATGCAAACACCTATGTACAAGTATGCTACTGGTATAATTCTGAAAATGCGCCTTATATAAAAGTTTTTTAAGGCGAGGTTTGATGTGTTTGTTTTTTCTTTCAGGCATAGGGTTGTGATTAAAAACCCACTTAATACAAAAAACATGTTTACACCTAATGCACCATTAAAAACAGTTGTGTAAAAGTAATTTCTGCTTAAGTCGCAATGAAACAAAACAACAATAGTTACAGCAACAGCCCTTATTCCATCAAGTGAATTATAATAAGAATGATTCAACATCTCGGGAATGTGATCAACTTCTGAAAATAAATCCTTGCAAAAATCTAGCGCTTTTTTCAATTTATAACTTTAATTAAACAGTAGAATTGTTTCTATTGCTGTTTGTAGTTTCCAACTATCGACCACGATGCCCCTAGACTGCGTCTCGACAAACATTACCCGGACCAACTCTGTTGTCAGTCACAGACTGACTTTATCTATGGACTTCAGTTACAAACTGAAGTCGGTTTTGGAGCTAAACCTATATCAAAAACCTCAATTAAATCTATCGCCATAACCGCTTTGAACCAAAAATAGGTTAAAATCGGTTATATGCAGTATATCATATATGGCTTGTTTTTTATTTTTGTTTTTTGCATAATACGCCTGCGTAATTTTATAGCCCATGTAATAACCAAGATCTTTAGGGCGGTCAACGGTAGCTTTGTCATACAACCAATTACTGATATCGCTGCCATTCATTTCTTTTTTAAATTGTAGCCATAACTCCTTTTGGTGCTGCTCTCCATAAATAAAAGGTATCTTGTTAGTGTTCTCGCCCGAGATCAATTCACCAATAAAATCGGCACTGCCTTCCTTAATAGCCGAGCCCAGCAGATTAAGATCACTGTTTAAATAGATTTGCTGGTAGTGGATCAGTTCGTGTGCTACAATAAGGGGTATACTTCTTAACCCAAATGATACAAGTACTTTTTGAAATGGCAGTGACATGTTTTCGAAGTTACTATTCGAATCGGCAGCCATTATTTCAGTACCGATCAACAGCCCCGTGGTATCCGATTTACCGCCCGAATTCAAATTACCTATCAGGAAATAAATATCCGGAAATTGTGCCTCGGGATATATCTGCTTAAGTTTAAATAATGATTTACGTATCTGTGGTTCCAGGGTTTTAACCTTAAATGTATTTGCCCGTATCGATTGATAATACAATTGGTATTTCTGCAAAGAGTGCGCCATTTTCTGAGCGCCGTTAATGCTGATCTGGTTAAAATTTTTTAATCCAGGTGTCCCTTTATCAAGATATAAATGTGTTAAAATAGCGGTTCTATCGACTGTATCTTGTTTACACGAATCAAAAGCAACCCAAAACCGTGGAATATCATCAGTAACCAGCTTAACCAATGCCGGATTAGTTGTACGTAAAGGTGTTTGGGCAACTAAGGTAGCCGAAAAGAAAATAAAAATAAAAAGCAGGTAATGGTTTTTCATAGCAGATCGTATTCTTTTATTTACTTTAGCTTGTGGGGGTGTTTTCATCGCACCACTTTTATTCTCGCTGTCGTAGGGGTACTTTTCATTTAAGCCCTGGTAAAAATATATATCGCACTGCCAATAGAAAACAATACAAATAAAATGGGAATAAAAAACGAATAATAAGACCCGTAATTTTTGGCTATAACTTCTATTTTTTCTTTATAAAACACCTCTAACAAAATATAAATTCCCATAAATAAAATACTGATTATTGTCACCTCGTTAAATGTGGTTTTCATTAGCTGGCCAAATAGAAGATCAACTGCGGCATAATCAATAAGCATTACAAAAAGGAATGCAGTGCCTTTAATATGGGTATTATTTATGAATGGGGAATTAGGTGAAATTGCCTCTGCAATAGTATATGAAGTGGTATTAAACACCAAAAACACTATCTCGAATTTTGAAATCTGATCCATTATATTTTTACCTTCTACTCTATTGTCCGTTTTACCCAGCCCAACCCTCTCTATCCAAGCTCCTGAAATGTATCGCCTCTGCCAAATGTTCCATTTTAATATCCTCGCTTCCGGCAAGATCGGCTATGGTGCGGGACACTTTCAATATCCGGTCATAGGCACGGGCGGATAATCCCAACTTCTCCATCGCTTTTTTAAGCAGAGTTTGGCCCGCCTCGGTTATCTTGCAGATTTCGCGTACCATTTGTGGTGTCATTTGGGCATTGGCATGCAAATCTGGTCTGTCGCCAAATCGTTCAATCTGTATATTACGGGCAGTAATTACCCGCTCACGGATCAGCTCACTTTTTTCCGCAAGGCGATCACTGGATAGCTCGCTAAAATTTACCGGCGTAACTTCCACATGCAGATCAATTCTATCCAATAGCGGACCGGATATCTTACTCATGTATTTTTGTACGGCCCCTGGCGGACAAGTACATACTTTTTCCGGGTGATTGTAATAGCCGCAAGGGCAGGGGTTCATGCTGGTGACGAGCATAAAGCTGCAGGGATAATCTACCGAAAACTTAGCGCGAGAAATATTTACTTTTCGTTCCTCTAACGGCTGGCGCATTACTTCCAGTACGCTGCGTTTAAACTCTGGCAATTCATCCAAAAACAAAACACCATTATGCGCGAGCGAAATTTCACCCGGCTGAGGATTTGTTCCACCACCTACAAGCGCGACATCAGAAATAGTATGGTGAGGCGACCGGAACGGTCTTATTGTTACCAATGCATCAGCCGCAGCCAGCTTACCCGCTACGGAATGGATCTTGGTAGTCTCTAATGATTCATATAAACTCAGGGGAGGCAATATAGATGGCAGCCTCCGTGCCAGCATAGTTTTACCCGCCCCCGGCGGACCGATCAAGATCACATTATGCCCGCCTGCGGCGGCAATCTCCAGCGCCCGTTTAATATTTTCCTGACCTTTTACTTCGCTAAAGTCGCTGTCATAATTGCAAAGGCTATCGTAAAATTCTTCGCGGGTATTTACAATCTCACGTTCTAGTTTTGCATCACCATTAAAAAAATTAGCTACCTGTTTTATAGTTTCAACGCCGTAAACTTCCAGGTCGTTCACAATGGCGGCTTCCCGGGCGTTTTGTTTGGGTAGGATGAAACCCTTAAAACCATCCTTTCTTGCTTGTATGGCAATAGGCAAAGCGCCTTTAATAGGCTGCAAGCTGCCATCCAGCGAAAGTTCACCCATAATCAGGTATTTATCCAGTTCCTCGGTTTCTATTTGTCCTGATGCCGCTAAAATCGCGGTAGCTATGGTTAAATCATAGGATGATCCTTCTTTACGGATGTCGGCAGGAGCCATGTTCACCACTACCTGCTGCCGCGGCATTTTATAGTTTGAGCTTTTTAAGGCTGATTCTATACGGAAATAGCTTTCTTTAATAGCCATATCTGCCAGGCCCACAATAAAAAATTTGGTGCCGGGCAAAATATTAACCTCAATTGTAATTGTTATAGCCTCTATGCCATATACCGCACTGCCGAACGTTTTAACTAACACTATGATAAAGTTTATTCAAACCGAAAGATATAGATTTTATTTTGAGGGATAAAATCGGATATGCGTTTGATCACACCGGCAAATGCTATTGAACCTTTACAGTATCTGCAAATTCAGTTTGTATTTCTGCCGAACCTCTCGACACAGTAATTGATAATGCCGATTTGCCGCTCTTTAATGCTGTAAACAGCCAAACATCCGAACCAAAATCGCCAACGATTGAAGTATTGGTTGGAGTAACACGTATATGTGAATTCAATTGCAAAATACTTGAATCATATTGCCAGGAGCCAAATACATAACCACCGTCGCCCGGGTTTCCCAAGGTTATATTGATTTTTTCGCCTTGTGTAACCATTACTGATTTTCCGTTGTCCAATCCGTTAAGTTGTATGATTGATTTAGAGTTGCTTTCCTTTTTGCATGCAGTCGCAGCAATCATCAGCATTGATGTTAAAATGATAATATGCTTTATACTTTTCATAATAAGATTAGGTATTGGAACACTAATTTATGCTTAATTATGGAAAACACCAAGGCTTATTTCCAGGCAGTTGATTTCTTCCTTTTACTATATCATCAATTGCAAAAATAGTATCGATTATTATTGTTCCTTGACATCAAACCCTGCCAGCAAATCAACATTCGGATCGGCTATTACTGTTGTTGGTTTTGCATTGCCGGGGAAAGTGACGGCAGTTTCTTTATCCTTAACATCAACAGTATAAAGTTTACCGCCTATCTCCAATTGCAATGGAAACACAAATAAATTGCTCTGTTTTTGGGTGATAGCGATATTAACCACTTTTTTATCCGCATCATAATTCCAAACAATACCCAATTCCGGATGGCCGGCATTGTAAATCCATTGGTTAAAGAAGGTATGCAGATCCTGCCCACTGGTTTGTTCCATTACCTGCTCCAGGTCGGCAGTATTGGCATTAAGGTTTTTGTATTTAGCGTAGTAGGTGCGTAAGCCTTTCCAAAACAGGTCGTCGCCTATTTTACGGCGCAACATATGTAATGTCCAGCTGCCTTTTTCGTAGCTGTTGGCATTTAATAATTGTACGTAATTACTTGTTACGGCAGTATCTACCACAGGTGTATAGCGGCGACGTTCAAATTTGATCACCTTGTTACGATCAATAGCCTCACGTTTTTTTAGTGTATCGATGCCATATTTATTTTCGAGATAGCAATTGGTCATGTAGGTAGCAAAGCCTTCGCTTAGCCATAAATTTTCCCAGTTTTTCTCGGTTACCGCATCCCCAAACCATTGGTGACCAATTTCATGGGCTTGCAGCTCTTCATCGGCTCTGCCAGCATCCGGCGAATCTTCATAATAGAAAATAGCGCTGGCATTTTCCATCCCACCATATATGGTTTTGGATTGTACGTTAGCCAGCTTCTCATAATCATACAAGCCAATTTTAGCATCGTAAAATTTCAAAATGTCCGGCGCGTAAGCATAATTTTTAAAGCCATTAATCTTATCTTCCGGGAAAACATAAGTATAAACCGGCACACCATTTACTATACCTGATTGTTGGATCGCAAACTCAGCAACACCTATTACCATTAACTTGGGTGCCAATGGCTCTTTTTCTTTCCAATGAGTTTGTTTAAGATGATTCGGTAATTCTTTTTCCTCGACTTTTAAGCCGTTAGATACCACCTGATAGTGACTAGGCGCAGTAACAATAAAATCAACCGATGCTTTGTCACTTGGGTAATCCGCGCAAGGCAGCCAGTTATGGGCGCGGTTTGGCCAGTTATCCCCAAAAAACGTACGATGCCCGTGTTTATTTACAGATATAATCAATCCATCGGCAGGTATGCCCGAGTAATTGATGGTGTAGGTATGTGTGGTATTAATTTTTGCAGGCGATAGAATGTGAATCACATCGCTATCCTGTACAAATTTTAAAGCCTTTCCATTTTCATCAATGGATGATACCAGCATACCCTTACCGGTACTGTTCTTTTTAACCAGGTTTAATTCGGGTTCATTAACATTGCCTGTAAACTTTATGGTAACATCTGCTTTTCCTTTTATATTATCATTCGCGTCATTCAACCCTATAGCAAATGTATAGTGCTGTACATCCATATCCCGAAAGGTAACCTGTGCCTTCGCTGCTGATGCCGAAAATAAAAAAAATATAGACCCGAAATATAAAAGGTGCTTTTGCATGTATTACATTTTAGGCATACGGCGCATCATGCTGGCCATGGCTGCGGGGTTGCTCATTTGTTTCATTACCTTACGCATATCATCAAACTGTTTAATCAGGCGGTTTACTTCGGCAAGGTTTGTGCCCGATCCATTTGCTATGCGGTTGCGCCTGCTCTGATTGATGCTATCCGGATTCTCTTTTTCGTGCGGGGTCATGGATTGAATAATAGCCTCAATAGCTTTAAAGGCATTATCATCAACCTCAACGTCCTTCATTATTTTGCCAACACCCGGTATCATGCCCATCAGATCTTTCATGTTACCCATTTTTTTGATCTGCTGTATCTGGCTGTAGAAATCGTTAAAGTCGAATTTATTTTTGCGGATCTTCTTTTGCAGTTCAGCCGCTTCTTTCTCGTCAAACTGCTGTTGCGCGCGTTCAACCAACGAAACCACGTCACCCATGCCCAAGATCCTTGATGCCATACGATCAGGGTGGAAAACGTCAAGCGCTTCCATCTTTTCGCCGGTACCAATAAATTTAATAGGCTTATTAACAACCGATTTGATAGATAGCGCTGCACCACCACGGGTATCACCATCTAATTTGGTTAACACAACACCGGTAAAATTCAAACGATCGTTGAATACCTTAGCCGTATTCACCGCATCCTGACCGGTCATGGCATCCACCACAAATAAAATTTCGTGTGGTTTAACCGCGTCTTTTACCTGCTCAATTTCCACCATCATGGCTTCATCAATTGATAAACGGCCGGCGGTATCAATAATCACTACATTGTGGCCATTTTGTTTTGCTAACGCGATACCTTCTTTTGCTATCGCGATAGGGTCTTTTGATTCCCTGTTTGAATAAACCGGAACACCGATCTGCTGACCTAAAACCTCTAATTGGTCAATAGCCGCGGGGCGGTAAATATCATCAGCCACCAATAATGGCTTTTTATTTTTTTGTGTTTTTAGATAATTGGCAAGCTTACCGGTAAAGGTAGTTTTACCCGCACCGTTCAAACCAGCAATTAATATAATGGTTAGCGAGCCCGAAAATTCCAATTCTGCAGTGCTGCCACCCATTAAAGCTGCCAGCTCATCATTCATTATTTTGGTGAGCAACTGACCCGGCGAAACTGCTGTTAATACGTTTTCGCCTAATGCTTTTTGCCTTACATCATCGGTAAATGCTTTAGCGGTTTTATAGTTAACGTCGGCATCCAGAAGGGCTTTGCGTATTTCCTTCATGGTCTCTGCCACGTTTATTTCAGTAATAGTTCCTTGTCCCTTCAGGACTTTAAACGCCCTGTCGAGTTTATCCGAAAGATTTTCAAACATTATTATTCAGCTCTTTAATCGTTATTAAGAATGCAAAGTTAAGATTTTAAACCTATTGGTTTAAACGCGATTTGATCACGGGAATTTATAGATCATACCCAAGCCCATACCCTCAGTACCCTGCGCCTGCGGAGCGGTATTTTTATCATATAAGAATGACCCGTTAACGGTAACTGCGATCAGCTTATTTACTTTAGCGGTTAATGTGGCATCAACGCGGTGGCTTATATAGGCCAATGATTGTGTATATGGTATAAATAAGGCATAACGCGCTGTAATATGCAGGTTTGGCATCAAGTCCTTATCAACCGTAGCCACTCCCTGAAAAGCTATCTGGTTAAAAATAGTATGGCCTTGGGTTACTCCATAGTTATCTGTCTGGTTTTTGTATATGGTGGTATCCAATACAAAAGTTTGCCTGGCTGTTGCGGCACCCAAACGCAAATCAAACCATTTATTGGGCTTAAACTCCACCCCGGCAGACTCCGTTAAATAACCCGGCGACATAAATTTTGAGATCAACAATGGCGGTAAGGGATCCTGGTAAGTATATCCATTATCAAACTGCGACTCGAAGGTTAATGCCCCGAAAAACAACCAATGCTTTGATAGTTGGGTCGCTAATTTATTATCATAAAATATACGGTCGTTGGTTTTACGCAAACCCTCACCTTTAATTCTCGACGTACCGTAAAGTAGGTTTACTTCGGTGGTATAATCTAATGGCGATTTGTTGTACTCGGCCTTAAAATCATAGTTAACATTTAAAGCCAGGTTGCTTACACCACCACCAGTCCAGTTTTTGGTAAACCCGGATTGGTTAAAATTAACATTGAAAACGGTCCATTTATGCCAATAGCTAAATTGGTAATCGGGTAGGGAAACAGGTATGGTTATGGGGGTTATTTGTACTTGCCTTACACGTACGGGCAATGCATTTTTAACAGGCTCAATCCGCAGTTTGTTTAAAAGTGTAGTATCTGTTTTAATACTGTCGGTTTTAACGGTATCGGTTTTTTGTGCCGATGCCGACAAACCCGACAGTAACAGAATAGAGCAAATTAAGCCCGAAACACTTTTTATAACCATACTGCTACAAAGAAAAGCTAAAATCTGCTTTTTCAATAAAAAATAAGAAAAAATTAATGGCTTGAACCTATTTTACTTAGCCGGTTGAAGCACGGGCAATGCATATGCCTTCGGTCTACGAAGGTATCTGCGGTAATTTGCTTTAATCGACGCTATAAAATCATATTCGCTTGCCGCCACCACAAAATAGTACCCCGGGCGGTAGCGCTGCATAAATTCGGTTAATTGTGGGTTTTTTAATCCAGTTATTCGCTCAACCAATTCACGATTAAAACGGTAATCAATTACATCCTGGTAATAATCGCTTTGTATAGTTTGCCGTAAATGCTCGGCATTTCTTCCTTCGCGGCTAAACATATTATAAAGTGCATCAATACTTATTCCCGCCCCGCTACCTGGTGATACCGAAAGGATATCCTTATCTGCAAGCACGCCATATATTTTGGTATAGTCGCGTTTGGTAGCGGCCAGTTTTTGTTCCGGGTTAATCACAACGCTGTTTACTTTTACTTCTTGTAATTGTATGGCACTGCGTTTTAAATAAACCGCTAATGATTTATAATTTTCAATCTTAATGGTATCACTAAAATAATTCTGCTTGGTAAATATCAATATGTCTCCAATATTTGCCGCAATCTGGTATTCTGCTTTTAGGTTATTATATACCGATTTCCCGGTGCCTGTGTTAAAAATGTTTACTTCGGCTATGCGGCCATTGGTACCTTTATCAAAAACAATTCCGTCAACAACCTTATCCTGCGCAAAAGCACAAAAACAGCTCCCTAACAACAACACCGTCAGTCCAAATCTCATAGCAATGCCAAAACTACATGCTTGCCGTACAAACCTCATTCTATTTAACACAAATTAACAAGCTATTTTGCCACTACTAATTGTTGGCCGATCTTAATATTATTATCTGCCATACTGTTAAGGCTTTTCAGCTCGTCAACAGTTAAACCAAAACGCTTTGATATGTTATATAGTGTGTCACCCGTCTGCACTGTATATAATTTGTTACCTGGCGTAGCCTGCACTATTGAATCCTGATTAGCTTTCCCTATATTTTGATCTATCTGTGTAAGCACTCTATCCTCACGTTTAATTTTCTGTACGGTACCCTCAGGCCTGTCATATTGATCAAGATTATATTTCTGAATAATACCGATAAGCAATTGCGGGTACCTGGGGTTGGTGGCATAACCCGCTGCCTTTAAACCATATGCCCATCCCTGGTAATCATTTTTATCCAGCTCAAATAAATGGGCGTAATTTTTTCTTTTCAGGAAGTTGGAGTGATCCCTGAAGGAATCCTCCGGCCTGTCATACACCCGGAAGCAATCATTTTTATTATCATCATCCTTATAATAGCTTTTACCTTTCCAATCGCTGGTACATTTTATACCGAAGTGGTTATTCGCGTTTTTTGCCAATTCGCTGTTTCCGCTGCCCGATTCATATAAACCCTGTGCCAGAGTGATACTCGCCGGGATGCCGTACAAATTCATTTCCTGTATGGCAATGGCCTTGAAGCGTTCAATATATTGTAACGATGTGTAGGATTGGTAACTATTAATCGCGTCGCGGTGTTCCGCTTGTATTTCCTGGTTATTCCGATGTGCCTCACGGTCGCCTACGGTATTGACGTTTGATGCGGCGGTCATCCTGTGCGGCGCACATGCGCCGAATACCAATATGGGGAGTAATAAAAATCCTGATTTACGCATAATAGCCAAACTTGAGGTAATAGAATAGTTCGGCCAAAATAATACTAAAAATGTATTTTACTGCGGTTTGTTTGCTAATTGAGGCTGATCGGCCGGAGTTTCATCAAGCGAATTTAATTTGTACTTGTTGATGATGCCCAAAACCTGCGCCGCCCATTTTTTACTTCCGGCATAACCGCTGCGTTGTATTCCTTTTGCCCAGCCGATGTAATCATAGTGGGTAAATTCATCGGTTAAGTGGCTAAATTGCTTACGCTCAGTCATGATGCGGGCAAAATCCTGGAAAGAATCAAATACCGAACCGTATTGTTTGTATGGCGATCTTACTTTTTTGTTATGCTTGTAATAAACCGAAGAGCCGCCGCCTTTCATACCAAACTCGTTATTTAAGTTTTTAGCGATAGAGCTGTTTCCGCAAGCGGATTCATGCATGGCTACACCCAAAACAATACTTGCAGGCACGCCTGTTTCATGCATAATGCGGATGGCATCATCTTTAAACTTTTCGATATACGACTCTGATGTATTTTTTTGTGCCGAAGCGGCAAGGGTGGATATGAGCAGTGTTGTAATCAGTAAGATTTTCTTCATAATTATTTTTTTCTGATAACCAGAATCCCGTCACGCACTGGCAAAATTAATTGCTCTACACGGTTGTCTACGGAAATCCGATCATTTAGTTCGCGAATTCGTTCTGTATCGGCGTCATTTTCTGGGCCGTATACCTTCCCTTTCCACAAAACATTGTCAATTATTATTAATCCTCCGGATCTGACTTTGTCAAATATTAACTCAAAGTAAGTGAAATTATTCTTTTTATCGGCATCAATAAACACAATATCGAAAATTTCTGCAGCTAAATCGTTTATAATCAGCTCTGCGGGCCCAAAATGCAATTGGATCTTGTTTTCCACATTTGTTGATTTAAAATGTGAATTAAGCATTTCCTCCAGCTCCCGGTTAACCTCAATGGTGTGAATTATACCGTCTTCGGTTAAGCCTTCGGCAAGGCAAAGCGTGGCATAGCCGGTAAATGTTCCTATCTCTAAAATACGTTTGGGTTGCATCATTTTGCTGAGCATACTCAGCAAACGGCCCTGATAATGGCCCGATAGCATGTGCGGTTTCAACACCTTTAAATAGGTGTCCCGGTTAATCTTTTGCAGATGCTCCGACTCGGGTTCGCAATGATTATCTAAGTATTCCTGAAGGTTTGGATCCAAAATCTCCATGGTGCAAAGATAAACATTTTGTCTGAACCATGATTTGTCGGATTTAAGGATCTTCCTGATATGATCTTCATTATAATCAAGCAATCAACTAATCAGGAAAATCATGGTTCAAACAATAGGTGGTCAATAAGGTATTTTAGCAAATTCAATATGATGTTTTACGCAAGTTTCGTCATCCACATACTTTAATGATGCGAATATCAATCGCTTCTTACCCTTATAATCAGGTAGCCTGTTGATCATGTTTAGTGTTAAGGCGTTGTTCTTCAGCCACTCCTGGTTCGGCATATAAAACAGGTATAATTCATACTCTTTGTCTTCGCCTATAAAGTTTGTTTGGGTATCAAGCTGATCTTCATCAAACTTTTTGCCGGTGGCTGTTTTAAACAAATAGCGCGCAAGCTCAATATAGCTGGGTAGCTTATTGCTATGAAACATTTTTTCCATACCGGGCAATTCGCCCAGTTTTAAATAATCTAAAATGCTCGGCTTATCTTCTTTGGGTTCCTCTACTATCCTCTTTAACATCTGGCTTGCCGCCTGTAGGGCATCAACAGCATATTCATCGCCATCTACTTCTTCCAGTATTTTTCCGGCCAGCCATTTAATAAGCAGCGTTTTTTCATCAACCTTAAAATATTTAGCTAATTCTATCACCTGCTCGCGTTTGGGCCGACGAGTGCCGTGCTCTATCTTACTTAATATCGCCTGATCAATATCAATATAAGCGGCAACTTTTCTTAAAGGGATATTCTGTTCTTCGCGTAATTTTTTTATTGCTGCACCTAAGGTTTCCATCCGGTTAAATTAGGAAATTGTTTTGACTTTTATTGTCAATAACAAATTCTTAATCAAAGCTTAATGCCCTTAAAATGCTCGTTTTTCCATCCACGACTGCAACAGAATAATTGCCGAAATGGTATCAACTAATTCCTTATTCTGCCGCCCTTTTTTATTCATACCGCTTTGCGCAATGGTTGCCGATGCCATCTTGGAGGTGAATCGCTCATCCAGCATTTCAATAGGAATTCCGGGGAAATTTTTTTTCAATATCGTCAGAAAGCCCTTTACATGCACCGCTGATTGTGATGGGGTGTTATCCATTTGCTTTGGTTCACCCACAATAAAAAGCTCAACCTCTTCGGTTAATAAGTATTTTTTCAGGTACTCGACAATATGCTGCGGATGTATAGTATCCAAGCCCGTAGCGATGATCTGCAATGGATCGGTAACCGCGATGCCTATGCGTTTGGTTCCGTAGTCAAAGGCCATTAATCTCATATGAGATATGAGATATGAGATATGGGATATGAGATTAACATATCCAAAGATAAATTAATTTTGGTGAGTTCATCTGCAAACGTTTTTTACCCCCTCCGTCTCCTTCGTCGACACCTCCTCCTAAATTTAGGGGGAGGCCGGGTGGGGTTAAACTCGCCGATTTTTGTCAAAAACCACCGCAGTCTCACATCTCATATCTCACATCTCAAATCTAATTCTTATTTTGCACCAATGCAGTTTAAGGACATTGTAGGCCAGGCCGCGATAAAACAACGGTTAATGAACTCGGTTAATGAAAACCGGGTTAGTCACGCCCAATTATTTTTAGGACCCGAAGGTTCGGGGAGTTTGGCGCTGGCTGTTGCTTACGCGCAATATTTATCATGTGAGGATAAACAACCTGAGGATTCCTGCGGGGTTTGTTCCTCATGCCGGAAGTATCAAAAACTGATGCACCCCGATCTGCATTTTTCCTATCCTTTCTTCGCTAAACATAAGGATGATACTTCGTTAACATTTATTGAACAATGGCGCGAAGCATTTATCGCTCATCCATATTTAAGCCTGGATATTTGGCGTGATTACCTGGATGCCGAAAACAAACAGGCCAATATCAATATTGCCGAATGCCATCAGATCATTAAAAAACTTAGCCTTAAGCCTTTTGAATCTACCTACAAAGTACTGATCCTTTGGCTGCCTGAATATTTGGATAAAGAAGGCAACGCCCTGCTTAAAATTATTGAGGAACCACAACCCAACACGCTGTTTTTATTGGTTGCCCAAAATCAAGATCAAATATTAAATACCATCCTTTCGCGCACTCAGCTGATTAAAATTCCTTCATTGGGTTATAATGAGGTTAAGGATCATTTGGTCGAAAAATATAATCAAACTGAAGATGCTGCCGCGCAAATTGCTTATCTAAGCAATGGCAATTTAACCGACGCGCTGATAATGCTGCAGCAAGATACCAAAGGATACCATAAATTATTCGTCGACTGGTTACGCTTATGTTTTGGTAATAAAGGGTTGGAAATATTGCCTTTTGTTGATCAACTGGCTAAGATGGGTCGCGAGAATCAAAAGAATTTTTTACGCTACGGCGTGAGTTTTATACGGGAATGCTGCCTGCTGATGGCTGGCGCCGGTAACCTGGTTCACCTGCCTGCGCAGGAATTGGAAACCGCGCAAAAAATGACTAATGTGATGAATATCCCCCAGGCCCAG
The DNA here is from genome assembly GCF_009765905.1 of Mucilaginibacter sp. L196. Classification (GTDB taxonomy): domain Bacteria; phylum Bacteroidota; class Bacteroidia; order Sphingobacteriales; family Sphingobacteriaceae; genus Mucilaginibacter. The sequence continues at coordinate 246,191 of NZ_LMUO01000009.1, forward strand.
GCTATAAGTGCCGAGCTTGAAAAGACACATTATCACGTAGAACGAAATGCAAACCCGAAAATTTTATTTTTAGATGTATCTTTACAGATTATAAAGATACTAAAGTTTAAAACGATCCCGCAGGGGACACAATATATACCGAATTAATTATGGGATGTGGAAGTTGCTCAACGGGGGGCGGATGCTCACCGGCAGGCTGCAAAAGTAATGGCTCGTGCCTAACAAGCGGTTGCAGTAAATTAGATGTATACGATTGGCTGTCGCACATGGACATGCCGACAAATTATAAACCGTTTCCGGTTATCGAAGTTAAATTTAAAGGTTCACGTAAAGAATTTTATCTTAACAGTGATAATATTTACCTGGAAGCAGGCGAGCTTGTGGTTGTTGAAACCGCCACAGGCGGCTACGACGTTGGTCACGTATCCATAACCGGCGAACTGGTTAGGATGCAGATGGTTAAACGCCGTGTTAAAGAAGCCGACGTTGCCAAAAAGATCTATCGCAAGGCTACCGTTGCTGACGTTGAAAAATGGAAAGCAGCCAAAGATATGGAGTGGGAAACCATGCATAAATCGCGCAAGCTGGCGTTGGAGCTTAACCTGAGCATGAAGCTGAGTGATGTGGATTATCAGGGCGATAAAACCAAAGCTACATTTTATTATACTGCCGAAGGCCGTGTCGATTTTCGTGAGCTGATCAAGAAAATGGCGGAGCAATTCCGTATCAGGATAGAGATGCGGCAGATAGGTATGAGACAGGAAGCAAGCCGTTTAGGTGGTATTGGTTCATGCGGTCGCGAGCTGTGTTGCTCAACCTGGTTAACTGATTTTAAAACAGTTTCTACCTCAGCGGCACGTTACCAAAATCTATCTTTAAACACGTTAAAGCTTGCTGGCCAATGCGGTAAATTAAAGTGTTGCTTAAACTACGAGCTGGATACTTACATGGATGCGCTTAAGCACATCCCCGATAATGTAAATGTATTAAAGACTGAAAAAGGTGATGCCCGCCTGCAAAAAACCGACATATTTAAAAAAATAATGTGGTTTGCTTATCCTCGCGAAGAAGCATGGATCCCATTGCCGATAAGCAAGGTTAAGGAAATTCAGCAGCAAAACAGAGATGGTGTAATCCCTGCGGATCTGGGTGAAACGGTTGAGTTAGAAACCAAACCGGCTAAAGCGCTGGATTATGAAAATGTTGTTGGCCAGGATAGTTTAACCCGCTTGGATGAACGCCGTAATAACAACAATAATAAAAACAAGAACAAAAATAGAAACAGGAATACTAAAAATCCTAACCAAAGCCCACAGCAGGCAAACCAGCCAAGGCCAGCAGGTGCTGTACAAACCAACAGACCGCCACGCCCCGAAGGCAGCAAGCCGGTTGAAGGGAACAGGCCAAAGGCACCCCGTCCGGAAAACAATAAACCCGTAGATGGAAATAGCGCTGAAGGCACGCGCCCTGAAGGGGCTAAGCCGCAAGGAAATAATCAAAACCGTCGCCATAAACATCGTCGGCCAAACCAAAATAATCAAAACCGCCCTGGTAATAACCCCGGGCCATCAGCAGAATAATAAGTAATGATGCGTGCTTATAAAATACTTTGTTTTTTACCCGTTATACTGATAGCGTTAGCTTTTGGCGGATGTTCAGATCCTAATGCTATCGTTGACAAAAATACCGGGATCGATAATCACAACTGGTCATACGTTAACCAGGTTAAGTATGATGTGAAGATCGACAATGAGAAGATCCCGTATAACCTGTACTTTAACCTGCGGGTAACGGGTGATTATAAGTATTCCAACATTTTTATCTTAATGCATGAAAATGGCCCGGGCGTAAAAAACGATGTTAACCGCTACGAATTTAAATTAGCCAACGCCGACGGCGAATGGCTGGGCGTAGGTTCGGGTAACTTATATAGCTACCAAATGATGTTCAGGGCAAATTATATGTTCCCGGCAAAAGGTGTTTACCATTTCGCCATTGAACAAAATATGCGCGATAATCCTTTACATGAAGTTAGCGATGTGGGGTTGAGGGTTGAAAAAGCTCAATAAATTTTGATTCTTTGTTAGATAGTTTTATTTTTAGGCAGATGAACCGCCTAAATCAATGAGAAAACTATTTCTATCCGCTCTGTTAATGCCGCTGTTTGCATATAGCCAAACCCCTGCTGCAAAAACCATAAATACCGATAGTGTTAAAAACGTAAATATTATAAAATATTACACTAAAGCTATCGCGGCAAACCCTAATGATGCTACCGCATATTATAAAAGGGGCGATGCCAAAATAGATCTTAAGCTATATAATGAAGCACTGCCCGATATGGACAAAGCTATCGTCATAAACCCTAAATATGACGATGCTTATATTGATCGCGGGCGCATAAGGAGTTTTTTAACAGATTATAAAAGCGCAATAGCCGACTATACCGCTGCGCTTGCTATAAAACCTACCGGAGTAGCTTTTTATGATAGGGGAATAGCAAAACACAGCCTTGAAGACTTTAAAGGAGCTATTGCCGATTATGATGAGGCTATAAAATTAGATCCAAAAGACGAAGACTATTTTTATAATCGAGGCCGGTCAAAAGCAAATTTAAACGATTTTACCGGAGCGGTTCAGGATTACTCACAAGCAATTACCTTACTTCCTTCATTTCCAATTGCATATACTAATCGTGGTTTAGCAAAATATAATTTAAAGGACTATAAAGGTTCAATTGAGGACTATACCCAGGCAATTGTATTAGATCCGAAAAACGAAGAGGCTTATAATGATCGTGGTCTTTCCAAAAAATCACTGGAAGACTATAATGGGGCTATAGATGATTTTAACCATGCCATAACCCTTGACCCGGGATATTTGGATGCTTTTCATAATCGCGGCTTGGCTAAATACCATATTAATGATTATGCCGGTGCAATTACTGATTATGATGTGGTTATAAAAGGCGACCCTAAATATGCCAATGCATATTATAATCGAGGGCTTGCAAAAGATAACATGAATAATTTTACTGATGCTATAGATGATTATAATCAATACATTTCACTTGTTCCTAAAGATGCTGACGGATTTTATAGACGTGGAAATTCCAAATTCAACCTGGAAGATTATGCGAACGCGATATTGGACTACAATGTTGCAATTGGTATAGATGCAAGCTACTTGTATGCATACATAAACCGGGGCCTAGCTAAAAGGCACCAGGATGATTATAAAGGAGCCATTGCTGATTATACACAAGCTATCACTATCGATCCAAAAAATGCTGACGCTTATAATGACCGCGGGTATGCTGAATATATGAGTAATAATAAAGAAACTGCTTGTACTGATTTTAATAAAGCCAAAGAATTAGGTTCTGCCGAAGCGGATGGAAATATTAATAAATATTGTAAATAGCTAATTACTATTTTTTTCTTTTTAAAACCAGTAAATCCCTACCTTAGTTTGCTAATATTTTTTGCAAAATGAGTGTCGCTTTTTTAATTGTTTCCGTTTTAATTCTGGTGATTGCTGTTTATTTCTTTTTGAAGAAACCCGCTACAGCCGATAATATTTCTGCCGAGGAACTGCTTCGCCTAAAAGCAGAAAGCGACCAGCTTAAAATTACCGTAGCGCGTAGCGAAGAGCGCGCATCAGGCCTAATAGCTGAACGTAATAAATCCGATAAGTTATTACAGGACGAGCGCATAAGATATGATGCTTCTGTATCTACACTAAACCAGGAACTGCTAACCGAAAAAAACCGGATGGCTAAAGCTGAAGAATCATTCAAAGCACAGCGCGAACGATTAATGGAGCAGGAAAAATCTATTCAAGATATACAGCAAAAATTCCAATTAGAATTTCAGAACGTAGCCAATAAGCTACTCGATGAAAAATCTCAAAAATTTGTAGAAACCAATCGTGCCAACCTGGATATACTTTTAAATCCGCTGAAAGAAAATATCAAAGCTTTCGAGGAAAAAGTCGACAAGGTTTACAACATGGAGGCTGCCGAGCGTAATACCCTAAAAGGTGCAATAACACAGCTGATGGAGTTAAACCAACTGATCAGTAATGAGGCCCAAAACCTTACCAAAGCTTTAAAAGGAGATAATAAGAAACAAGGTAATTGGGGCGAGGTTATTTTGGAACGTGTTTTAGAGCGTTCAGGCCTGGTTAAAGATCAGGAATACCGCATACAGACGAGTTTTACAGGTAATGATGGCAGTCGTTTACAACCCGATGTTATTATTGATCTGCCGGATGACAAGCACCTTGTTATCGACTCCAAAGTATCATTAATCGCTTACGAGCGCCTGGTTAACTGTGAAACGGAAGAGGAGCGCAAGTTATTTTCAAAAGGACACGTGGAATCTATCCGCAGCCACGTAAATGGGTTGTCCGCAAAAAATTACCATGACCTGCACCAGATCAATTCACCGGACTTTGTACTGTTGTTTATACCTATAGAATCCTCCTTCAGCTTTGCCGTACAAATTGATGCTGAACTGTTCAGTGATGCCTGGGATAAACGGGTGGTAATTGTAAGTCCATCAACATTATTGGCAACGCTCCGTACCATAGCCAGTATTTGGAAACAGGAGCGCCAAAACCGCAACGTATTGGAAATTGCACGGTTAAGTGGTGCGATGTACGATAAATTTGTCGGCTTTGTGGGCGATATGGAAGGTATTGGCAAAAACATTAAACAAAGCCAATCGGCTTATGATAATGCCATCAGCAAATTAACTGAAGGCAACGGTAACCTTACCAAAACAGCCGAAAAAATAAAAAGCCTTGGGGCCAAAGCTAATAAACAAATTGATCAGAAATATTTAAGCGAAGAATGATCAATTGATGGTGTAAGTACTGTTGGTGGTTATATTAGCAGTTGCCCCGCCTGAAAATTTATCCGATTTTAAATTAATGGTCATAAATATATTGCTGTTTAAGCTTACAGGGAAATTGTTTTTAATATCATAAACCATTTTCCCTAAGCCTGTACCTGTAATGCTTATATTGATTTGTTTCATTGGCATTTGCATATCTAGCCCTTGCTTTATATCAAAATAAGCTTTGCCGTCAGTTATTTTTATTAATTTATAGGTCATCTCAATATTTATGGTCATTCCCTTAGCCACAGGTAAATCAAACGGAATATCCTGCGTAAAAGAATCGCCAACTTTTATGGCATGCTCCGGAAAATTTACCATACCCATGATCTTATTCATCATTTTCTTTGCCGCAATCGTCGCAGAGTCATTTAATTTTTGTCCGTTTAAAGAATCTATACTTAATTTACCTTCGCTGTTAACCCGGCCATAAAATTCTGTATTAGTTTTTTTTATAGGTATAGGTATTTGCTTTCCGTTAAGTGTGCCGCTCATTGTTGGCGCACTTACTTTCATATCTACCGCGAATGAATTTTCTGCGCCAATTGATGACGTTGTAGTTGTTCCATTAGTATTAAATTGTACTATAACATTCATGGGTTGGGCAATGCCTTGTGTAGCCAGTTTTGAGGCCAATTCTTTATTCCCACTCAGATCGGCATATAACGAAATAGAAGTATTTCCTGCTAATTGGTAGGTATGATTTGGCAAATACTTTATTTTAAATAAAACACTATCCTGGGCTTTTGCAAAACTAAAAGACAATGCTAAAAAGCTTACAAACAGAATTTTTTTCATGAGATAAAAGTTTATTAAGCCAATTTAATCATTTTTTTTAAATGCATTCCACCCTTGTGCTTTTAATGGATGAACAACACCTCCCTTGGTTATTAAATTACAGCCCACCGCAGGCTCTGTTATATAGCCGATGATGGTAATATCCATTTTAAACTTAATCTTATCGTAGTCGGCTTGTTTTACGGTAAATAACAGCTCGTAGTCTTCGCCACCACTCAAAGCGCAAACTGTTGGGTCGAGGTTAAACTCCCTTGCTGTTTCAAAAGTCATGGGATCAAGTGGTATTTTTTCTTCGTATAAATTACAACCTTTATTGCTTTGCTTACATATATGCAAAATTTCAGAAGCTAATCCATCCGAAACATCAATCATCGATGTTGGCTTAACTTCAATTTCTTTTAGCAAGTCTATAATATCACCACGGGCCTCCGGTTTTAACTGGCGTTCAACGATATAATCCTTACCCTCTAAATCGGGTTGAATATTTGGGTTTTCGAGGAAAATTTGTTTCTCACGTTCCAATAACTGTAAGCCAACATATGCACCGCCTAAATCACCTGATACACATATTAAATCACCTTCTTCAGCACCGTTGCGGTATACAATATCCTTTTCATCAGCATAACCAATAGAAGTTATACTGATAACCAGGCCTTGTTTTGATGAAGTAGTATCACCGCCAACTATATCAATGCCATATTTATCGCAGGCCAAATAGATGCCTTCATATAATTCTTCAACCGCCTCTAAAGGAAATTTACTGGATAAACCTATCGACACGGTAATCTGCGTAGCAGTACCGTTCATCGCATAAATATCACTCAAATTAACTTGTACGGCCTTATATCCCAAATGCTTTAATGGTGTATAAGCTAAATCAAAATGAATACCCTCCAGCAACATATCTGTTGATACCAATACTTTTTTTCCTTTAGCATCAAGCACGGCAGCATCATCACCTACACCTTTAGTAGTGTTTTCGCGGGTTAGCTTTATATTTTTTGTAAGGTGATCTATCAAACCAAATTCACCCAAGTTATCTATGTTAGTTTTCTCTTTATTATCAAATAATGCCATGGTACTTTTTTAAACATCACAAAAATACAAAAAAGCTCAGGTCAAATATTTCTTTAATAACAGCTTAAAAACAAAGACTTTGTTAAATTTCATAAAAAACTCAGAAAGGTTAATCAAAACAATATTAATATTAACATTAGATTAATAATGAGTTGGCATATTTGTAAAAAAATAATATATGAAGTTTAGAAATCTACTTATTTATGCAAGCCTTATACTGGCAATTGCAAGCTGTAAAAAAGATAATGCAGCAAACACTAATTCCGGATCTGGCGGAAGTACTGGAACTACTGGTTCAACAGGAACTACTGGTACCACTCAACCGCAAGCTTATTCCATTACCGAAACTTTTGAAGAGGGTTCAAAAACGGGTTATGCTGATGCTAATGTAACTTTAGGTACAGGTATATGGGACTTTAACGACGCTTTAATTGGTAATTTGGCAGCAGATGTAAAAGACGGAAATAATTCCGTTAGGTTACGTACCGGCGACCTTGCCATGAATTTTGATATTACCGGACTTACACAAATTAGCATTAAGCATGCAAAATATGGCACTGATGCAACTTCTACCTGGCAATTACTACAATCAACAGATGGTGGTACTACTTACACTCAGGTTGGTACTAATATTACTGAAACCAGCACAACTTTAGTAACTGATTCATTTAAAATATCAGTTACCGGTAAAGTAAGATTTAGAATAGTAAAAGCAGGTACTACCCGTATAGATGTTGATGATATTACCTTTAAAGGAAGCGGAAATTCAGGTGTAACCATTGTAGCTCCACCAACTAGCGGCCCCGATACTTCTGCATCATCATCGGCAGCAACCCCAAGAGGTGTAACTGTTGGTACTGATGCCCCACCGGAAACCGGTGATAATAGCAACCTTTTATTTGGTAACCCATCAAATGCAACAACAGCAATTGTAATGGCTGATAATTATTTAATAGATCAGGGTTATTACGTAGAATCATACAATAGTACCAAAGGCGAACCAAACTGGGTAAGCTGGCACTTAGATGCTACTAATATAACACAGTCTACAGGCCGTCAAAACGATTTTGCGGCTTTTAGTGGTTTACCAACCGGATTTTTTGAAGTGCAAAGTACCGGGTATAGTGGTTCAGGTTTTGATAGAGGACACAATTGCCCTTCAGGCGATAGAACAAGTTCTACTAATGCCAATGATGCTACTTTTTTAATGACCAATATGATACCACAGGCACCTCAAAATAATCAACAAACCTGGGGTAATCTGGAAAATTATTTACGTACGCAAGTTACAGCTGGTAACGAGGTTTATATTATCATGGGTAGTTATGGCACAGGCGGTACAGGATCAGTAGGTACTGCTAATACAGTTGATGCCGGACATGTTAATGTACCTAGTAATGTTTGGAAAGTAGCTGTAATTATCCCGATTGGTAATGGTGATTTAAACCGTGTTACTACTACAACCAGGGTTATTGCGGTTAATACTCCAAATATCAACACCATTAATTCAGACTGGACTCAATACATAACTACTGTTAGCGCTATTGAAACAGCAACAGGTTATAGTTTATTAACAGCTTTACCTACCAATGTTAGGACAGCTTTAGAAGGCGAAAAGGATTCGGGTATATAAAATTCTATAAAACAATGTCATTGCGAGGTACGAAGCAATCGCACGTAGAAAAGCCACCTTGTAAGGTTCGCGATTGCTTCGTACCTCGCAATGACATAAAGTATTTATAAACCTAATTGTGCTGATATTTCCAGCATTCGTTCAATAGGTTTTACAGCTCTTTCAATTATATGCTGGGGAACTTCTATTTCCGGTGATTCATTTTTTAAACACAGGTATAGTTTTTCCAAAGTATTGCGCTTCATATGCGGGCAATCATTACAAGCACAATTGTTATTAGGGGGTGCAGGTATAAAAACCTTATCAGGGTTTTCTTTTTGCATCTGGTGTAAAATACCGGCTTCTGTCGCTACTATAAATTCCTTTGCAGGGTTGTTGGTAGCATATTTTAGTATCCCTGTAGTTGAGCCTACATAATCAGCCATTTGCAAAATAACATCCTCACACTCAGGGTGCGCTAATAGTTTTGCATTTGGATAACGCTCCTTCAATTTAGTAATTTTCTCTCTCGAAAAAATCTCATGGACCATACAGGCACCATTCCACAAAACCAGATCCCTGCCTGTTTTTTTAGCCACATAAGCACCTAAATTTTTATCAGGGCCGAATATTATTTTTTGATCTGCAGGTAAACTTTCTACAATCTGCACCGCATTGCTCGAGGTGCAAACTATATCGCTCAAAGCCTTTAGTTCAGCTGTACAATTCACATAAGTTATTACCAGGTGATCAGGGTAATTTTCTTTAAATTTCCTGAACAAATGTGGCGGGCAGCTATCTGCTAATGAACATCCTGCCTTTAAATCCGGTAATAAGACCTTTTTGTTTGGTGATAAGATCTTTGCTGTTTCGGCCATGAAGTGTACACCGGCAAATACAATAATGTCGGCGTCTGTTTTTGCCGCTTGTTGCGATAATCCGAGGCTATCTCCAATATAATCTGCGATATCCTGAATATCGCCTTCCTGGTAGTAGTGAGCAAGTATGACAGCATTTTTTTCTTTTTTAAGTTTTTCAATTTCATCAAAAAGGTCAAGTTTTGGGTCGATGTATTCGTCAACAAAACCTTTCAAATTTATTTCCTCTAAGGTATCCATTCCACAAATCAATTAATAATAATTAGTTTATATATATATAAAGAAACAGTTGTTATTAAGGTGTTAGTTATGTTAAAAAGTTGTTGAACTATTTAGGGTAAAAGTTGTTTTTAATATTTTATCCACACTATTTTAAAAGTTATTAATTTATATAGGGTTGATTTATAATACCATGTCAGTAACAACTAATTTTATCAAAATAATATTGTTAATATTTCATTGGCTAATTAAATGTTAGTTACTGCGAATATTGATCTCATAAGTAACTCAAAGTTTAAACCATTTTGTCATTAAATAGCCACTTATCAACATTCTGTTTATTTATTAAATATTTACTTACACAAAATTAACATCTTTAGTGCCTATTACTAACATAAGCACTAATTTTACACATATTATAGCACGTATATGACCAGAACAGTTGATTTCCTAGTTGTAGGATCAGGCATAGCAGGATTAAGTTTTGCACTAAAGGCTGCAAAACATGGTAAGGTTCTGATAGTTACCAAGTCAAATGAAGATGAATCTAACACTAAGTACGCCCAGGGAGGTGTCGCGGTGGTTGTGGATAAAAAGGAAGATTCTTTCGAAAAACACATAAATGATACCCTAATTTCAGGTGATGGCCTTTGTGATAAAGAAGCTGTGGAAATAGTAATTGAGGAAGGTCCGGAAAGAATTAGAGAAATTATTGATTACGGAACTAATTTTGATAAAACCAATGAAGGTTTTTATGATCTGGCAAAAGAAGGTGGCCATTCAGAATTCAGGGTATTACATTATAAAGATATAACCGGTTTTGAGATTGAAAGATCATTATTAGAGCAGATACATAAGAACCCTAATATTGAAATATTAACGCATTATTTTGCTGTTGATTTAATTACTCAACATCATTTAGGTGATTATGTGAATAAGTCAAGCGATGATATTATATGTTATGGTATTTATGCTTTAGATACACATACTAATACTGTTGATAAGATATTATCCAAAGTAACGGTAATGGCATCGGGTGGTGCTGGTCATATCTATTCAATTACTACTAATCCAACTATTGCAACCGGTGACGGTATAGCGATGGTTTATCGTGCTAAAGGAAAAGTTAGGAATATGGAATTTATACAGTTCCATCCAACAGCTTTATATAATCCAGGTGAATATCCATCATTCTTAATATCAGAAGCGGTACGTGGTTTTGGTGGTGTATTGAAAAGAACTAACGGTGAAGAATTTATGCAGGAGTATGATCCGCGTAAATCATTAGCGCCACGTGATATTGTTGCCCGTGCCATTGATGCCGAGATTAAAAAATCAGGGGAGGATTATGTTTATCTTGATATTCGCCATCGGAATAAAAAAGATATATTGGCCCATTTCCCTAATATCTATGCCAAGTGTTTAGAGATCGGTATTGATATGACCAAGGATATGATTCCGGTTGCTCCAGCTTGCCATTATATGTGTGGTGGTATATTGGTTGATCATGTAGGTAAATCATCTATACATCGTTTATATGCTTGTGGTGAGTGCTCTTCAACCGGTTTACATGGTGCTAATCGTTTAGCATCAAATTCATTATTAGAGGCTTTGGTTTTTGCGCATCGTATTTACGAGCATTCTATAGGCCAGTTTGAAAAAAATGTATTACCTGAAAATATTCCTGATTGGAATGAGCATGGTGTACAATTATCAAACGAAGATATATTAGTAACGCACAATGTTCGTGAAATGCAAAAACTGATGAATGATTATGTGGGTATAGTACGTTCTGATTTTAGGCTGGAAAGAGCGATGCGCCGCTTAGGTTTATTATATGAAGAAACAGAATCTTTTTATAAGAAAACCAAATTATCAGTAAAGCTTTGCGAGTTGCGTAACCTGATCCAGGTATCATATATTGTAGTAAAATCAGCAATGCTGCGTAAAGAGAGCAGGGGATTACATTATACCACGGATTACCCAGTGCATGCTGAGGTAATAGAGGATACGGTATTTTAATTAAGAGCGGAAAACGAGGTTCGAACTCGCGACCTTCAGTTTGGGAAACTGATGCTCTACCAGCTGAGCTATTTCCGCTTTTTAAATTTTATCAAACATATAATTAAAAATTAAATAATGCCACTCATTCTACCAGTAAAAGATAAAAGCCCTGTTTGGGGATCTGATTGTTATATAGCTGAAAATGCCACCATTGTTGGTGATGTTATAATGGGCGATAATTGTTCAGTATGGTTTAACGCGGTAATACGTGGCGATGTAAACTATATTAAAGTAGGTAATAATACCAATATACAGGATGGTGCTGTGATACACTGTACTTATTTGCACGCAGGTACAGATATAGGTAATAATGTTTCTATAGGCCATAACGCGCTTGTACATGGCTGTATTTTACACGATAACGTATTAGTAGGTATGGGAGCAATTGTGATGGATTACGCCGTTGTTGAGCCTTTTGTTATCATAGCAGCAGGAGCTATAGTATTGGAGAAAACCGTTTGCGAATCAGGCTATCTATACGCCGGTATCCCCGCAAAAAAAATAAAACCAATTACCGATGAACAGCGTGAAATGCTTAAACGCCTGCCTAATAATTACATTATGTATTCCAGCTGGTTTAAGTAATAGATATTATGGTAATATCTGTTCTTTTGGTATATCCAGTTTTTCTTCCGCATCCCAGTTTGGCCTTAAGGTGATCTGTACAGGGTCAACCCATATGTTTTCAGGGTATCTTTTTTGTTTCACATCCCCACTATCCCATTTGCCATTGTGGTTATCATCATAAACTACTTTAAATGAATATTTACCGGTCAGGAAATTTTTATAAACGATAGATGCATTCTTAGTTACTTTGTCTGTTCGTATAATATGATCAGCATCCTGGTAAACCTCAACAAGGTATTGTTTTGAAGTATCAGGAACAGTAACTTTTATGGTTAACGTGCTATAATTTTCAATTTTATCAACCAAAAATGACTTCTGATACTTCTTGTTTTTATCGCCGTTAACAAAAGTAAAGGCACCTTCATCAGCAACAAATATATACCTGGAATCTTCCTTCCATTTATACTTTATAATATACCGCTTAAGGTTGGTTGTATCCTTTATGATGTTTAGATTGTTTACAGCTACCGAATCTTCATATAAAGTTATCTGCGATGGATCATATGAAGCAATAGGATAGGACGCGATGACCATCAAATCAGATGTAGGCTTTAATTTATTATTACTGCTTAAATTTAATCTAAATGTGTAGTTTTTTGTGAAACTCTCCTTTCTGCCCTTTAACAACGAGGCACTATCTAACGGTTTATTATTATCAAAAAAGGCAACCCTGATGGAATCGAAATCCATGTTTTTCATATAGATGTTTGCAGTATCTTTTGTAGGCGAAAACTCTACTATTTTTTGATCATCTAATGCTGGCGGATAAATAATTTTTACTGAAGGGTTATTTAAGCGTTTATTGAAAACAAAAAATAACTTACCGTCCTGGTCGAACTTCCTCACTGCTAAATGAAATTTAGCGGGTTCTTGTTTAAACAAATATAATTGTATGCCCGATGTATCGGCATATAAATGTACAGGCTGTTTTTGAAAAGCGATCAATTCATCATCCTTGTTATAAATCCTATCAGGCGTTTTTTCTTCAAGTGCATATATGCGGTAATCGCCATCATGCAGGTTGTTTAAAGAGAAATTACCCGCGGTATCGGTAGTAGCATAAATGGAAGGTTTTTTCTTTCCAAAATACAACGAATCCTTTTCAATCGGGAAAAGCATTACTGTTACATCTTTTTCCCTTTTTTGCGTTAAGGTATTTGTAACCGTTCCGGATACGCTTAATGAATCAATATGTGGGCCGGTAGAAAAAACGTAAGTAAAGTTCTTTAAAATATTTCCTTCGTTTACATCGGCAATTGCTTTGCCAAAATTTATAACGTAGGTGGTGTTTTTCTGAAGCGTGTCTTTAAGAACAATAACCAGGCTTTTAGATTTGATTTTATATTCCGGTGATTTGTCCTGAGCGGGGCTCATCGAAATTTCAGTGTACTGATTTGATAATTTAAAATATTCATCAAAATCAAGCTGGATAATTTTGGAATTAAAATTTCGGCTCATGTTTGGTGGCGTCGCTTTCAAAAGTCGGGGAGGGGTAACGTCTTTTGGTCCGCCCATCGGCCTTTGGATGTTTGCACAGCCTGAAAACATGAAAAATAGTGTTATCAACGATAAAAAAGTGCAGAAAAAAGGCGATTTTTTATTTAACATAGTTTTTATGAGCTATAAACGATTTTTGCTTTTTGATGAAGATTGATATTCGAAATGAAAAATAATCGCTTTAAACCAAAATTGTTGTAATTAATTAATAATCAACATTTTATATTATTATTTTGACATGTGAACCATTATAACCGATATATCCGACGGTGAAACGCCAGAAATACGCGATGCCTGCCCTAAAGTACGTGGTTTAATTTTCATCAACTTTTCCCGGGCCTCTTTTGAAAGCGAGCTCAGGCTATGATAATTAAATTCTGTATTTATCTCGCGGTCTTCCATTTTTTTCATGCGTTCAACAATATCCAATTCCTTTTCAAAATAACTCTCGTATTTGATTTTTATTTCAGCCTGCTCAATAGTTTCTTTATCGTAGGCCGAGAGTAATTCATCCAGAGCACTATCTGCTTTTCTCAAGTCGTTAAAATTAACCTGGGGCCTGCTTAATAAAGCGAATAGTTTTGCGCCCTGTGATATCGGAGTTGTTTCCAAGGATTCCAATAACGAATTTACGTGTTCGGGATTAAGCGACTTAGATTTGGTATAAGCGACAATGTCATCCGAGTTTTTAATCTTGTCATTAACCTTATCTAATCGCGTATCATTTATTAAACCCAGTTCATGGCCGATCGGGCTTAATCTTATGTCTGCATTATCCTGGCGAAGTAGTAACCTATGTTCTGCTCTTGATGTAAACATACGATATGGTTCTTCGGTTCCTTTGGTTACCAGATCATCAATCAATACACCGATATATGATTCCGATCTTTTTAAGATCAGTTCATGTTTATCATGTGTTTTTTGATGCGCGTTTATCCCGGCAATAAACCCTTGCGATGCCGCTTCTTCATAACCAGTTGTTCCGTTTATCTGCCCGGCAAAATAAAGATTACTGATTTGTTTTGTTTCTAAAGTCAGATTTAATTGGGTAGGTGGGAAGTAATCGTATTCAATCGCGTAGCCAGGACGAAACATTTTTACGCTCTCAAATCCCGGTATTTGTATTAATGCTTTATATTGGATATCTTCGGGTAGCGAAGTCGAGAAACCATTTACATAGATTTCGCAAGTATTCCAACCTTCCGGCTCAACGAAAATTTGATGACGATCGCGCTCTGCAAAGCGGTTTATTTTATCTTCTATAGATGGGCAATATCTCGGGCCCAAGCCTTTGATCCTACCGGTAAACATTGGTGATTTTTCAAAACCTTCCTTTAATGTTTCGTGAACTTTGGTATTGGTATAAGTAATCCAGCAACAACGTTGATCGTTTGATAGCTCAACATCGGTATAAGAAAAACGCCCTCTTTCCTCATCTCCCCATTGTTCTTCCATTAAAGAATAATTCAAGCTACGGCCATCCACACGCGGGGGGGTACCGGTTTTCATCCTACCTGATTCAAATCCTAATTCGATTAATTGCTCAGTAATCCCGGTAGCTGCGCGTTCTGCAGCCCTTCCTCCACCAAAGCGTTTTTCACCAATATGGATAACACCATTGAGGAAAGTCCCATTGGTTAGCACTACCGCATCGGCTTCTATCTCTACGCCAATTGATGTACGTACCCCGCAAACGGTGCCGTTCTTTACTAGTAGCGAGCTCACCATGTCCTGCCAGAAGTCAACATTCGGCGTTCTTTCCAATGCTAAACGCCACTCTTCAGCAAACCGCGCGCGGTCGCTTTGTGCACGAGGACTCCACATGGCAGGGCCTTTCGATTTGTTCAGCATGCGGAATTGCAAGGATGTTTTATCTGTGATGATACCAGAGTATCCTCCCATAGCATCGATCTCTCTAACAATTTGCCCTTTGGCAACACCACCCATAGCAGGGTTACAGCTCATTTGTGCTATAGTTCCCATATTCATGGTAACCAATAGAACAGATGAACCAAGGTTGGCAGCAGCAGCAGCGGCTTCACAACCAGCATGCCCGGCACCTACAACTATTACATTATACTTCTTAAACATGGCTTAAACCATTAAATTATTTAACACGTTCCACGTGGAACGTGTAGTTTTTTATTGTTAATTTCCGGATGTTCCACGTGAAACCTTGATTAAGGACGCCAATGCAAACAGCGCCCAAATGGTTTCCAATATCACAAACGGATAAAATTTTATTAGATAGGATGAATAGCCACAAGTTGCCGCCCCTATAAAATTCATTAGGGTGTAGGGGATGCTGTTTGCGGGTAGTTTTTTATATAGGTTCAATAGGAATGCGATCAATAAAATCACAACACCTACAGTAGCTATAATATCCGATTCCTTCATATTACATTTCTTTTAACTCGGTTAATTCAAGCCACCTTAAGCTTTTTTCATCAAGCTCAATACTTAATCTTGCTGATTTATCTATCAATTCATTTAATAAATGAGTATCGATACCAACAGCATTTAATTGATTGTTGCAGTCTTTAATTTGCTTTTCAAGGCTCGCAATTTCTGCTTCCAATGTTTCAAGCTCTTTGGTTTCCTTAAAGCTTAGCTTGTTTTTTTTAGGCTGAGTGTTGATTGTTGTAGCTACGGGGGTAGGGTTCAGCTTTTGTTTTCTGGCCTCTTCCTGCTCAATTCTGTACGAGGAATAGTTGCCGTTATATATTATAACCTGGCCTTTCTCTTCTACAATAAATAGCTGATCAGTTAATTTATCCAGTAAATACCTATCGTGCGATACCATCATTAATACGCCACCGTAGTTGGTTAAAAACTCTTCCAGTACGTTTAATGTATCAATATCTAAATCATTGGTGGGCTCATCCAGTATCAGGAAGTTTGGATTCTTCATCAGGATGCTCATCAGTTGCAAGCGTTTCTTTTCGCCACCGCTCAGGTTAGCTATAAAGCCGTACTGTTTAGCAGGAGGGAATAAGAACAGCGTGAGCAGGGCAGAAGCTGAAATGGTTTTACCGTCAGCCATCGTAATAAACTCCGCTACGTTTTTTACTACATCAATAACACGTTCATCATCCTTAAAAGCAATACCCGATTGATGGAAATAGCCCATTACCGTTGTTTCACCACGCTCAATAACGCCTGAATCTGGCTGCAAACCGTTCGTTATCATATTCAGAAGGGTGGATTTACCGCTTCCGTTTTTGCCGGCTAAGCCAATGCGATCGCCTTTTTTGAAAACGTAACTAAAGTTATCAGTATAAGTAATACCATTAAATGCTTTGTTGATATGGTGCAACTCCATGATCTTATTACCTTGGCGAGCCGTTTTAACGCTCAACTCTACTTTTTCCTTTGCACCACCGCCTTTAGTTTTGTCTTCAAGATCATAATAAGCATCAATACGAGCTTTTGATTTGGTACCACGAGCCTGTGGCTGGCGGCGCATCCACTCCAATTCTTTCTTTAAAAGGAGGGAGTTTTTGTGGAATTGTAGTTCATCAACCGCTTCGCGTTCGGCCTTCTTTTCTAAATAATAGCCATAGTTGCCAATATATGGTATCATCTTGCCCCGGTCAATCTCCAAAATCTCATTACAAACATTATCCAGGAAATACCTGTCGTGCGTAACCATCAATATGGTTTTTGCCCCATCGGTCAATAATTTCTCTAGCCATTCAATCGTATCAATGTCCAGGTGATTGGTTGGCTCATCCAAAACATAAATATCCGGATCTTCAATAAGCAGCCTTGCCAATGCAAGGCGTTTCTTTTGTCCGCCCGATAGGGTATCAATATGCTGGTTTAAATGATGAATATCCAATCTGCCTAAAATGGTTTTGATCTTATATTCATATTCCCAGGCATCAACATCGCCCAACTCTTCCATGGCTTTATCAATCGCTTTGGCATTATCGGGGTCATTCTCTAAAAGCTCTTCGTATTTACGGATAGCCTGTTGCTGCACATTGTCTTCATGGAAAATATAATCACTTATCGTAACTGCATTTTTAAAGTGCGGATCTTGTTCCAGGTAACCTAAACGCAGGTCGCGACTGCGCACAACTTTGCCCTCGGTAGGTAGAAACTCACCGGCTAATAATTTTAAAAGGGTTGATTTACCTGCGCCATTGATGCCAACAAGGGCTACACGGCGACCACGGTTAATGCCAATGGTTACATTTTTAAACAACCATTTATCATGAAAAGAATGGCCAAGATTTTCGGCAGAAATATAAGTACTCACGCTATTTGTTTTATTTGATCCGATGGATGTATAAAAACGCCCTCTTCACTATTAATTGATTGTTTATACATGGCCATAGCCACGGTTTTTGCAGGTATGCTCCTGTGTTTTTTTAAGTTGCCAATAAGTAATGGATTGATAATATACATTAGTCCGTTAACGAATTTTTCCATTGGCCTATGATCTTTTCTTTCCCCAGCTAATATTGATGGCCGGTAAATATGAAGCGACGGCAAATTCAGCTGCTGTAAATCGTATTCTGTTTGACCTTTATACTTGGTGTAATAGGCAGCAGAATTTTTATCGGCCCCAATAGACGAAACATAGTGATATTGTTTAACGCCATTTTTAACCGCTAATTGCCCTAATTTTACAGGATAATCATGCTCAATTTTATAGTAATCGGTTAAGTTTGGCGTTTTGTTTTTAGTAGTACCGATGCAGCAAAATAAAGCATTGCCGCTAATATCCCCGGCAAAATCATCAAGCCTATCGAAATCAACAATAATCTCCCTTAACTTTGGATGCGTGATGCCAGTTTTTTTTCTCACTAAAACAGTAATTTCAGCATAAGTGGGCTCATTTAGCAGTATAGTTAATAAACTACTGCCAATTAGTCCGCTTGCGCCTGCTATTATTGCTTTATATGCCATTATACACAACTATTTTCGCAAAAATACGCATAATAAATTTGTGGAATAAAAATTGAATGTTTAAACATGTAAATTAATAAAACGATTATGAAAAGTATATATTATCCCGCTAATGAACGGGGACACAATGACATAGGTTGGTTAAAAGCTAATTTCTCATTCAGCTTTGGCCCATATTATAATCCTGAAAAAGTACACTTTGGTGCGCTTAGAGTTTTGAATGATGATATTATTACAGGAGGAACCGGGTTCGGTACCCACCCGCATGATAATATGGAGATCATCACCATTCCAATTAAAGGTGCTTTAGAGCATAAAGATAGCATGGGAAGCGTGGGTGTGATCCATTCAGGCGAAGTTCAGATCATGTCGGCAGGTACCGGTATTACACATTCTGAGTATAATCATTCTAAAACAGAAGACGCTAATACCTTGCAAATATGGTTATTCCCTAAAGAAAGAAACATCAAGCCAAGGTATGACCAAAAAAACTTTAACGACCTACTTAAACCCAATCAATTGGCAACACTTATATCGCCGGATAAAGATGCAGATACGCTTTGGATTAACCAGGATGCTGTTTTTTCCATGGGTGATTTTGAGCCAGGGCAGAGCATTAATTACGATATAAAAATTCCGGGAAACGGCATTTATATATTCGTTATTGAAGGTGCTGCTAAGATTGATGGGCACACATTAAACAAAAGAGATGCTTTGGGTGTTTATGATTTAAGTTCACTTACAATTGAAACCGAAGCTCAATCCCGTTTGCTTTTGATGGAAATACCAATGATGTAAACCGGCTTTAACGCCAAGGTGAGATTTATTTGAGCGACTAAAAAACAAATAGCTTGCTATTTGTTGTATCAGTCAATTAATAAACACCTTATGGCGGAGCAGGAATTAGAACTAACAGGTTGGAAAAAATGGTTTGCCGAAGTTGGCGATCAATGCGTTTTCTTTACCAGGTTTTTCAGGAATATATTTAAAGGCGGCTTCGAGTGGTCGGAGTTTATTCGCCAGTGTTACGAGATCGGTTACCGGTCGATGATGCTGGTTGGTATAACTTCGTTCATTATGGGAGCCGTTTTAATTTTACAATTGCGGCCATCGTTAGAGTCATTTGGCCAGGTGGGGATGTTGCCCAAAACACTTTCCGTTTCGCTTATCCGCGAGATAGGCCCTGTGATTACCGCGCTGATATGTGCCGGTAAAATATCATCAAGTATAGGCGCTGAACTGGGTAGTATGAAGGTTACCGAGCAAATTGATGCTATGGAAGTATCAGGCGCTAACCCGGTACAATACCTTGTGGTTACACGTATTTTGGCGGTAACCCTTATGGTGCCGCTACTAACTGTTATTGGTGATGTTATCGGCTTGGCAGGTGGCTTTTTAGCACTGAATATTAAAGACAGCGTTAGTTATACCTTATACCTGCACAAATGTGTGGATTCAATTGACTTTTCCGATTTTTTACCAGCCTTTGTTAAAACCATCTTTTTTGGCTTCGCGATAGGTTTTGTGGGATGTTATAAAGGCTTCAACTCAAATAAAGGGACAGAGAGCGTGGGTTTGGCAGCAAATTCGGCTGTGGTAACCGCTTCACTGTGGATTTTTGTTATTGACGCGATTGCTGTACAGGTAACCAGTATTTTATTCTACAAATAATATGGAAGCGGTAAAGGAAAAAAAGGAAGCCACAGCAAAGCCTAAAAAAGAGGCAATTATCGTGATAAAAGGATTGAAAAAATCTTTCGGTAAAAAAAAGGTACTGAAAGACATTAACCTTGAAGTAGATCGTGGAGAAAATGTGGTTGTACTGGGGAAATCCGGTGAGGGGAAATCGGTTACGATAGAATGTATAGTAGGTTTATTAACACCCGATGGCGGATCAATAAAAGTATTTGGCGACGAGGTTACCGATATGAATGATAACCAGCTGAAGGAATTACGGATGAAGATCGGCTTCCTGTTTCAGAGCGGTGCTTTATTTGATTCTATGACGGTGAGAGAAAACCTGGAATTTCCATTAACCCGGGTTTTAAAGATGAAAGATCAGCGCGAAATAGATGAACGGGTGAACGAAGTGCTGGAGGGGGTGGGTTTGGTTGACGCGGTAGACAAAATGCCCTCAGATCTCTCCGGAGGCATGCGTAAACGGATTGGATTGGCCCGTACATTGATCATTAAACCTGAAATAATGTTGTATGATGAGCCAACTACCGGCTTAGATCCGATTACATCACGAGAAATAAGTGAGCTGATACTGAATATGCAGAAGAAATATAAAACAACCTCGATCATTATAACCCACGATATGGAATGCGCACGCATCACATCAGACCGGGTAGTGATTATGGATGATGGGGAATATATAGCCGAAGGAACATTTGAAAGCCTTCAAAAATCAAAAAACGAAATAGCCAGGGAATTTTTTAAAGATATATCATGAAAACAACGGGATCACAAAAAATGAAAATAGGGCTGTTTACCATTGCTGGTTTAGCGGTTTTAATTGCCATTATTTTTTTAATTGGCAATAAAAGAAATCTGTTTAGTTCCACATTTGGCGTTTACGGAACGTTTAAAAATGTTAATGGCCTCGCTATTGGCAACAACGTTCGGTTTGCGGGTATAACTGTGGGCATTGTACAAAACATCACTATAATAAATGACACAACAGTACGTGTGGACCTGACCTTAAATGATGATGTGAAGAAGTTCCTTAAAAAGGATTCGAAGATTAGTATTGGTAGCGATGGTTTGATGGGGGACAAATTGGTTGTAATTGCGCCGGGTGGTATAACCAGTCAGTTGCCGGTAACTAATGGCGATCAATTACCATCAGTACCTCCAGTTGATGCTGATAAAATTATTGCCAAACTAACCGGAATTGCAGATAATGCAGGTACATTGATACAAAACCTATCAGATATAACAGGGAAAGTGAATAACGGTAAAGGTAGTTTAGGTAGATTGTTGAATAATGATAAAATGGCAAATGACCTGGATGCTACTGTTAAACAAGCCAAAAGCACTATGGCCAATGTACATAAAACCACCTCTACCTTAAATGAGGATCTTACCGCCGCCCAGCATAACTTTTTGTTGAAGGGCTTTTTTAACAAAAAGAAAAAAGCGTTAAAAGCTAAGCAGGATTCGATAAAAAAGGCGCAGGATGCTGCCGGGCAACAACCGGAAAGTAAGTAAAACAAAAAGGCCTCGATTATCGAGGCCTTTTTGTTTTACTTAATATAAGTATTTTACATGTTATGCAAAGCGTTGCCTGAATAGTATAATATTATGATGACCAGGCCAGCCAATATCCTATAAAAGCCAAATAGCTTAAAACCCTTTTGCTCTAAAAAGGTGATAAATGTACGTATTGCTAATAAAGCCACTACAAATGCTATCGCGCTACCTATTAGCAGGTAGATAATATCATGATGAAGTGTTGCCGAATCAAGATGATTATCTTTGTGAAAATCCCAAAGATCCTTTAGGGTTGCACCAAACATCGTAGGCACAGCTAAAAAGAAAGAGAATTCAGCCGCGGCGGTACGATTTAATTTTTGCGACATACCACCTACGATAGAAGCAGCAGATCGGGACACGCCCGGAACCATCGCCAAGCATTGAAAACACCCAATTTTAAAGGCTGTTAAATAGCTGATGTCTTGCTCTTTGGTCACCGTTGGTTTATTGAACCATTTGTCGACAAAAAGGAGGATTACCCCACCGATAACAAATGCATAAGCCACAACAAGCGGGCTTTCCAATAATTTATCAATGTGTTTTTTTAACAGCATGCCCAATATCACCGCGGGGATAACCCCTACAACTAACTTGTAATAAAAATCAAGCGAGCGGAAGAAACGCTTAAAATATAATACAACAACGGCCAGTATGGCCCCAAGCTGTATTACAATTTCAAACAGTTTTACAAACTCATCTTTGCTGATGCCCATTAACGAGCTGGCAATAACCATGTGACCGGTTGATGATACCGGCAAAAACTCTGTTATCCCTTCAATAATTGCGAGGATAATAACATGTATTATACTCATGCTTTGGTATCGGGCTTTTTAAGTATCGCGTAAAAACCAATGCCGAATCCCGCCAAAACGGTAAGCGGAGCTAAAATGATTTTAGTATTGCTATAAATATCTGTTGTGCCCGACATCAGGAAGAAACCGAGAATAACAACAATAACCGCGGCAATAAGCCAGGTGTAATTGCTTTTATCAAAAACAAAATGTACAGGTTGTGACTCTGCGGTACTTTTTGCAGAACTTTTAACCGTGCTAGCCGGTTGGGTTATTTTTTGTGCCATTTATACTATTTTAAATGTTGATTTATTAATGAGCGATTACCTGTAAAGGTCGTATATCTTTAATCTTAAAAATTTGTTTACTGCTAAAAACGTGCTGAAACCGGATATGAAAATGCCTAATCCTATTACGCCTAAAAACACGATACCAAACTCGGTATAGCTTTGTAATATGATCAGATCCGGTATTTGTTTATCGGCAAAATATAATGTTCCGATTAAAATCATAACAGCAATAAGGCCGCCCAGCAAGCCGTGCCATATACCATATAACAAAAATGGTTTGCGGATAAACCCTTTTGTGGCTCCAACCAATTGCATCGACTTGATTAAAAACCTTTGCGAATAAATTGCTAACCGAATGGTATTGTTAATCAGCGCTACCGATAATATCACAAATATGCCCGCGAAAACCAAAATAACCAAACTTATAGAGGTTATGTTTTGGTTCATCTCATCAACCAATGATTGCTGGTATTTAACTTCTTTTACTAAAGGGTTCTTGAGCAATTCGGCTTTGAATTTCTCTATATCTGCATTATTTGCGTAGTCTGCCTTCAAGTAAACATCAAGTGATGGCGAAAGAGGGTTGTAACCTAAAAACTTTACAAAATCTTCACCCAAATCCTTTTGCAGGTTACGTGCAGCTAGTTCTTTACTTACATATTGTGTTTGTTTAACCATTGGATTTGTTTCCAATTGTTTTTGCAATTGCAATACATCAGTTTCGTGTGCGGCATCATCCACAAAAATATTAAGCACTATGTTTTCTTTAACGTAGCGTTTTAGGTTATTGGCGTGTACCAGTATAAGCCCCAACAGCCCAACCATCAGTAATACCATGGCTATCCCAAAAACGGTAGATATATATATCGTCTTGGTTTTTTTTGCTGATTCGCTTGCTTCAAATTCTTCCATAGATGCCTTTGGGTTTGTGCGAAATTAACAAACACGCCTTAAAGGTAAAAGTTTATATGTGATTAATTGCGATTTAGTATATTAAAGGCAGCTGGGTTTAACAAAATTTAACAAGCAATTGGCCTTAATGTACATTAGTGACAACTGGTTTCTCACAAATCAAACCCAATGTATTATTGAACTTGTCGTCTACGTAATAAGAAGAAACCAATTTCCACCCCCGTTGTGTCACATAATCAAGAACGGCGATCCTTGAAGTAAATTTGATCTGTTTGCCTTTGCTATCTTTTATTTCCATATCGCTGGCTTTTGTTGTTGTACCATCATCTATTGAAACAAGGTAATATGATCCCCGAGTAGCAATTTCAACAGTACAGTAAGCTATCTTTTTTTGATAAACAGTGGTGTCCGTTTGCGCATAGCAAAAAACCGGCAATGATAATAATAGCAGGAATAATAGATTTTTCATTTTTTAATGGCTTAAGGTGATATGAGTTTATAGTTCGACTAATCAGGGGCATCAAAATTACCTTGTAATCAATTTATTACAAAATAACATGGTTTTTAAACAAACAGGCAAGTTTGTTGGTTAAATGATCAACAGAGATATTATCATACAAATGACAAAGCCAGCAAATTCGACAGATAAACCGTCCCCATCAGATACCCCAACCGAGAGGTCGCATGATAACGGCCATAAAAGTGTGGTTAAAAAATCAGATAAAGAATATAGAGCCGATCAACCGCATGGCGGGGACATCGCTAAGAAACATGAGAAAGAGGAGCAACCGGTTGGTCCGGGCACTAAACCGCCAATTGAAAAGGGTTAAGTGTGACCTGATTGAGTTTAGAGTTTAAAGTCGAAAGTGTAAAGTTAAGCTGAGATTAAAGCCTACCAAATAGACACAAAAACAAAACGTCATTGCGAGGTACGAAGCAATCTCTATACTTTACAGAGCGGCTTCACCGGTTCAATACCTTTTTAATCGCCTTGCTTATGTAGAGATTGCTTCGTACCTCGCAATGACGATCATTTTAGACTACCGGCTAATCCCCGCCGAGTTAAATTGCAGGTCGTATAATTTGCGATAGTAACCGTCTTCAATCTTCAGCAATTCCTGGTGGGTGCCGGTTTCTTTGATTTCACCGTGATCCAGTACGATAATTCTATCCGCTTTTTGAATGGTAGATAGGCGGTGGGCGATAACAATAGATGTGCGGCCATCCATCAGTTTATCTATGGCGTTTTGTATCAATATTTCCGTTTCGGTATCAACCGATGAAGTAGCTTCATCCAAAACCAAAATCGCCGGGTCATAAACCAGAGCCCGTATAAACGAAATTAATTGCGCTTGCCCGGCAGATAGGGTAGAACCGCGCTCCATAACATTATAATCATAACCACCCGGCAGGCGTTCAATAAATTCATGCGCGCCAACGTCTTTTGCTGCCGCGGTAATTTGCTCGCGGGTAATCGCCTCGTTATTCAGGCTTATGTTGTTGGCAATGGTATCGGTAAACAAAAAAACATCCTGTATCACGGTAGCAATTTGTGCCCGCAGGTAGTTTACATCGTAGTCCTGTATATTGTGTCCGTCAACGGTTACCGTTCCTTTGCCTATTTCGTAAAAGCGGTTCAGTATGTTGATGGTTGATGATTTGCCTGCGCCGGTAGCGCCAACCAAAGCCAATGTTTCGCCGGGTTTAACGGTAAAGTTTATATCCTTTAATACCCAATTTTCATCGTTATAAGCAAACCAAATATCTTTAAATTCGATGTTTCCATTAATGCGGGCGGGTTTTAAATGGCCGGTGTTTACGGCTACTTCGTCGGTATCCAAAACTTTGAAAATACGGTCGGCACCTACCATGCCCATTTGCAGGGTGTTGAATTTATCGGCCAGCTGGCGTATAGGCCTAAACAATAAGTTTAAATAAACAATAAACGCCAAAATAGTACCCGGCGTAACCGGTTTGCCAGTGGTTGAGAGGTAGGTTAGCTGCTGATCGGATAATACCCGTTTGCTGCCGTACCAAACCAATAAGCCTATGCACATGGCAAACAAAACTTCCACCACCGGGAAAAAGATGGAGTAATACCAGTTGGAGCGTATATTGGCATCGCGGTATTTTTTGTTTACGGATACAAACTTGCGCATCTCCTGCTCTTCACGCGCAAATAGCTGGATGATGCTTATGCCCGAAATATGCTCAGCCAAAAAAGTATTCAAATGCGCTACCTGGGTACGCACTTCCTGGAAGGATGATTTGATAGCCTCCTTAAATACATAGGTTGATGCGAAAAGGAAGGGCATCGGGATTAATGTTATCAAAGCCAGTCGCCAATCTACCCAAAGCATATAGCCAATAACCGCCAAAAGCAGCAGCATATCGCCCATAATGGAAATCAATCCCTCCGAAAAAATATCAGCAATGGTTTCCAGATCGGATACGGTGCGGGTAATTAAAACGCCTATCGGGGTACGATCGAAATATTTTAAACGCAGGCTGGTAATGTGGTTGAAAATATCAATTCGCAAATCACGGATAACGGATTCGCCCAGCCAGTTGGTAATAAATGTTTGGTAATATTGGGCGATGGTTTGTACAATGAGTTGAGTGATCATCAGCTCCACCATAAAAACTAAACCCGTGTAGTTGTTCTTTAAAATATAATCATCCATTGTTTTTTGGATGAGAATAGGTTGGATGATGGCTACGCCCGCCAAGAAAATAGTAAGGAAAAGCGCTATAATAAAGGTTTTATTATAGGGTTTAACATAGTGCATTACGCGGCCGAGTAATTTCCAGTCGAGCGCTTTGCCGGTAACCGCCCTGCCCCCTGAAGTGGGAGCTTTTTGATCAGCCACTTTGGGTGCTGCTGTCTTTGTGTCATTATCTTGTTTATTCTCGCTCACTAAATCAAAGGTAAGTTATAATTATAACATCAAAAATCGCAATGTGTAAATTGACTTTATTTTAGCATGCGTGGAGGTTAATGCTGTCAACAATTTGGTCGGGATATTTGTTGGTGGGGACACCATAGGTGTTCGGAAGATTATTATTTATCCCCATAAGTGAGTAATTTTCAGAGAAATTGAGTTGACCTATTGGGTATTTTGCATTATGGAAGTGGGTCAGTTACTTTCTTTGTTACCAGAAAGCACGCTAAGTGAGTTGGCATTGTTGACCAAAGTTGACAAATATGCTAAAAAGCTACATGGTGAACTAGTTTTCAAGTTATTATTGCATTGCATACTGTCTTACAAAGATAATAGCCTTAGAACGATGGAATCGGCTTATGAATCCATGGCATTTAAGTTATTAAATGCACAAAGGAAAAGTGAAAGGATTCGTTTCAGCTCCATTAGTGAGCGGCTCTCTGTTATTGATCCAGCTTATTTTGAAAAACTCTATAATACTTGTATTGAAACATACCGCAATCTGTTAGCACCGGCTAAACCCCCACTAATCCGGTTTGATTCAACTATAGTGGCTTTATCGGGTAAGTTATTAAAGGTAGGTTATCACCTCAAAGGAGGAGATGCAGACCACGTCAGGCAGTTGAAATTCACTATCGGATTTTCTAATCTTCCTATAGCCGTTCATTTTTTTACGGAACAAATCTATACCAGTGAAAACGCAGCTTTAAAACAGGCCGTTTTATCATTTAAACCGACCGAAGCCGGAGTGATCCGGGTTTTTGACAGGGGGATATCGTCCCGTAAAACCTATGATGAACTCACAGAAAAGAATATCCCATTCATTTCCAGGATGAATGTAAAAAGTAAGCGGGAAATCCATATCAGTAACCAATTACAAAAAACTATACAAACAGCAACGCTGAATATTAACAGTGATTACTCCGTTTACCTATTTAAAGATAAGGCAGTAAAAGCAGTTTACCCTGTGAGATGTATCGATGCGACCCGAAAACAAGATGGTCAGGCGATCTCTTTTATTACAAACATCAAAGAGCTTAGTGCAGAGGACATTACTATGCTTTATAAGCACAGATGGGATATTGAGGTGTTTTTCAAGTTTCTTAAACAAGAACTGAACTTCAGCCACCTAATAAACAGAAGTGAGAATGGGATTAAAGTGATGTTGTACTGTACTATGATAGCGGCAATATTGCTACTCGCTTATAAAGAGCTTAACGGTCTAAAAGGATATAAGATTGTGAAGCAAAAATTCATTAATGACCTGGAAATATCATTAATGAAAGACTTTGTTGTACTATGCGGTGGTGACCCACATAAGGTAAATACCTATCTTAAAATCTCCCCTGAATAATCTTCCGAACACCTATGGTGGGGACACCAACAAAGGGTTCTGAAGATCAAAAAGATCATGCTGAGCGTAGTCAAAGCATGCGGACGGGCCTCTGCGCTCACCCTTCGACTACGCTCAGGATGACCCCGCGACACATAACCTATTTGAGTACAATTGAAATTACACAATCTTCCGAACACATATAATTGGGACACCAACAAAGGGTAAAATAGTAACTGAATAATTGCTCCCCCTTCAGGGGGCTGGGGGGTAAAGCACCTCCGTTAAATACAACCCACACGCAGGTACTGATGTGCCCGCGTTGCTGCGGTTTTTACTGCGGATGATGATATGTACATCTTCCGGTTCAATTTCTTTTTTGCCGACTTGTATCAGCGTGCCTACTATAGCCCGAACCATATTGCGGAGAAAGCGGTCGGCAGAGATGTGGAATACGATTCCGCTATCAGTTTTAACCCATTCCGCTTTGGATATTTTGCAGTTATTGGTTTTTACCTGGGTGTTTGATTTACTGAAACAACTAAAATCAATATACTCCATAATGATTTTAGCCGCACGGTTCATTGGCTCGAGGTCCGGTTCATCGCGCAGCAACCAGGAGTAGCCATGTTTAAAAGGATCTTTATTAAAATGGATATGATATTGGTACGATCGTAAAGTGGCATCAAACCGGGCATGAGCATCGGCATTTACAGCGAATATGTTGCTTACGGCAATATCATGCGGCAAAATAGAGTTCAGGCTGCGCAGGAAACCGCCTTTATCTATCTGCCATATCCCATCGGTCATTAACTTCCCGGTATCAAAATGCGCGAAGAATTGTTTAGCGTGTACGCCGGTATCGGTCCGCCCACAACCTAATGTCTCGATCGGTTCCCGCAGAATAGTACTTAATGCTTTATTCAAAACTTCCTGCACACCGATAGCATTGGGCTGCAATTGCCAGCCGTGGTAATTATTACCATCATAAGCGAGTTCGAGAAAAAAGCGTTGGGTTGCCACGGTGCAAAAATATGGATTTTTGAACCGCCGAAAGAATGAGAATGTCGCATATCTACCCTATCCTCCTCCTTTCCCTATTCTATGGAAAGGTATCGCACATGGCCCGCACTTTATACTTTTGGAGATTGAAACCATCTACAAACTACATAAATTCTTAAAAGTGATTTCACTGTGCGCGGTTAAGCCAGTTGCTCTTTTTTCTTTAAGAAGCCATTGCGGTAGGCGATATACCATGCGACAAATAAACTAACCGTAGGGCTCGTAAATTTAACAGCCGTCCAAAAGGTAAGCCTGGAATCAGTATCTCTAAATAAAAAAATAAAAGGGAACAATACCAATGAAGAGGACAATATTACACCCCAGCCTATAAACCCCCAAAGGATGTAATTCTTTTTTAATCTGCGGCCTACGTAACCGTAAACAGGGAATACAGTTGCAAACAACACAATAAATAATATAATTATTACAATACCCATCTGTATTGTGAATTTACTTAACATATATCGTTAACCAAAACTAATTCAAATGATTTTATGTGATTATCATTTAACTAAACAATTCTATATTTGCTTATCAATAAAATTAACCATGTTACAACGCATACAAAGCATATATCTTTTTTTAGCCGCACTGGCTATTTTCGCTCTTTTCCTGTTTCCGCTGGTTCATAATGTTTATGTGGATAATAAACCTACCACCGTTATGGTTACCGGTACTTACCAGGATGTGAACGGCCAGCAAACTCAGATTGACCATTTTGTGGCGCTTACAGCGGTTACCGGTGTTGCAGCGCTTATTCCATTGGTGATTATTTTCCTGTTCAAAAATCGTAAACAGCAAATAGCTTTATGTTATAGCGCTATGCTGCTAGTTATTGGTTATAGTTTTTGGATAGCGCAAGCTTCAAAAGCGGTTGTGGGTGATATAACGCTGCAAACCAATAACTATGGTATTGGCATGTTGCTTTGCCCCTTGGCGATAGTTTTTATGTTGTTGGCGATAAAAGGCATACAGCGTGATGAAAAGCTGATCAAATCAGCCGATAGGTTACGATAATTACGTTTACATCAAACTTTTCCGCAACATCTTTATTTAATGAAGGTCGTTAGCTTCAATTAAATTAGTATGTTTAGCTTAGAAACGATAAAAAAAATTATGGCTGAAAAAGTAAACTGGCATCAGAAGCATAAAAATGAAATGACCTTCGGGCAAAGGCTGGCCGATTCTGTGGCTACAGGCATGGGTTCATGGCGATTTATCATCATTCAAACGGTTATAGTTATTGCCTGGATGGCTTTAAACGTGGTGGCTTTTTTAGATCATTGGGATCCGTATCCATACATTTTGCTTAACCTGCTTTTCTCAACACAGGCAGCTTATGCAGCGCCAATTATCATGATGGCGCAAAATCGCCAGGGTGAACGCGACCGTGCGCAGGCTGATGAAGATTTTAGAACCAACGTAGAGGCTAAAAAGGAAATAGAAGAATTACAGGTTTTGTTGAACAAAATAGAGCTGGACAAGTTGGATAAAATTATTACCATACTGGAGAGAATGGAAGCGGGGAAATAGAATCAAGGTGTAAGAATCAAGAGTCAAGATTTTTCTCAACTCCGATTCTTGTATCTTTGGTTATCATAAACGCTGGGAACTGAGTGTAAGACTTTTGTCTTGACTCTTGATTCCTGGCTCTGGATTCTGATAATATGGGTGTAAAAGCAGAGGAGTTTCTGGTTGCGAGTGAGCAAAAGGCATTTGATAAAGATCATCGCCGCATTATCAATTATAACATTGGTAAGTATGATGCCGCCTTTGCACGCGGATTATCCAAGATCATCAACCTGGAAAACAATAAGCGTAAGGGGCATGTGCTGAAATGGAAGGTGATGGAGAACCTGGATAAGTTTTTACCCGAGTTTGAGGCTAATTTTCAGAAGCGTGGAGGCAAAGTGATTTGGGCCAGTGATGCCGAAGAAGCTAACCGCGAAATCCTCAATATTCTAAAAAAGGCAGGCGTAAAAACAGTTGTAAAATCCAAATCAATGGTTACCGAAGAGATTCAGCTAAATGAATTTTTGGAGCATAACCAAATTGAATCTTTAGAAACCGACCTTGGCGAATACATTGTGCAATTGCTGGGGCAGAAGCCTTATCACATTGTGACACCGGCCATGCACTTATCTAAAGAAGATATCGCGAAGCTGTTTAATGAAAAATTCGGCACCCCGCTTGATTCTACACCCGAGCAACTCACCCAAAAAGCGCGGGAGATATTGCGCGATAAATATGTGCAGGCCGATGCCGGTATAACCGGAGCAAATTTTTTGATTGCGGATACAGGCAGCATCGCGATAACTGAAAATGAGGGTAATGCCCGTTTAACAACCAGTTTCCCCAAAATTCACATAGCGATTGTGGGGATAGAGAAGATGATCCCGTCCCTTGCTGACCTCGATTTGTTTTGGCCGATGTTGTCTACACATGGTACGGGGCAAAATTTGACGGCTTACAATACCATTTTAAGCGGCCCGCGCCAACCCAATGAAACGGATGGGCCCGAAGAAATGTATGTGGTATTGTTGGATAATGGCCGCACGAATTTGCTGGCACAAAAAGATCAGCGGCAGGGTTTGTACTGTATCCGTTGCGGTGCTTGTTTAAACGCTTGCCCGGTATATAAAAACATTGGCGGCCATACTTATAATACGGAATATAGCGGCCCCATCGGATCTGTGATTACCCCGCACATGCGCGGCATGGAAGATTTTAAGCACCTAAGCTACGCCAGCAGCCTTTGCGGAAAATGTACCGAAGTTTGCCCCGTTAAAATCGACATACATAAAATGTTGTTGCTTAACCGTCGTGATTCGGTTAAAGATAACCTGGTAACCACCAAAGAACGCTGGGGCTGGGCAATCTGGAAAAAGGGCATGCTTAAACGCAAATTGGAGGATTACTTTAGCGGGAACACCAAAAACTTTCTGCTTAAAACCTTCTTCAAAAAAACCTGGGGTAATCTGAGGCAATTACCACAAGTAGCCGAAAAGTCGTTTACCGAGCAATGGCAGGAAAAGCATAAAGAAGAGCAATAGGCAGTTTGCAGCTATCGGTATGCTCAGAATGACAAATCATTTTTATAAAAAAAATCTTAAAAAGAAGCAAATGTCATCTTCCAAACAATTATGGTCGGTGCGGCAACTAATCTCTAATCACCAACCTCTGATCTCTAATTAGTGCTTGTTACCGAACCCAAACTCTCTATAAGTATTTGGCATTTCGTTATTGCTGCTGAAGGCAAATACATAACTGGTACGCCAGCTTTCAAAATCAGCATCTTTATCTTTTATCTGGGCTGAATGGCGTGATGATAAAATATATACCCCTTCGCGACTAAGCTTGAAGTAAATCATACCGGCGTTGTCACTGCTCAGTTTTTGGGGGTACACGTTTCCTCCTACTGTTTTAACGTATAGCATTACTGTAGCCACGGCTAAGGGTTTGCCTTTAAAATTTACCTGTGCCGATATGTCGTCGCCATAATTAAATTTATATGGATTGTCTTTAAGGATAATCTCGTAATCGTCATTCAACGGCTTGTCAAATGCTTTACCACCCGGATCGCCTACCTGAACTAAGGTTTTCATATAAAAAGTATATCTTTCCTTATAAAAAAGCTGGTTGCTGTTTTTTACCTTATCAGCAATGTTATCCGGATCATCAGCATCTAATGATCTTAAAAATTTGCTCCTGCTCATTTCATTGGCCGCAGGTTTAGTTGTCATGGAGATTAGGGTTAATCCATCCTCTTTAATCGGGTAGCTTACTGCCGAATCGGCACCTGTTACAACGCCATTCAGATCGAATTTTTTCTTTCCCTCATACATAAACACACTTTGTGTGTTGCTTTGTTGAAACTTAACGTCGGTTTGCTTGGTAAAATCATCGGTTGCTATGATATGCATATCAAGCTTGTCGCCTTTTTGCAGAAAAAACTTTTCAGGTATTAAATAATAATTCTGAGCATGAGCAATAAAACCTGACGAGGCAAGTAATATAGAAAGTAACAAACGAATACTTTTCATAGTATAAAAGGAGTTGAGTTTGTAAACATACAAAGTTTTAAAAACATCAGTAGTTTAGCTATATGAATTTTGACCGAAAAAATTTAAATAATGACGATTTAATCGCTTTGTATAGGAATTTGTTACTTCCAAGGCTGATTGAAGAGAAAATGCTGATCCTGTTAAGGCAAGGCCGCATTGGCAAATGGTTTTCGGGGATAGGGCAGGAAGCCATTGCCGTGGGCTGCACATTAGCCATGCAAAAGGACGAGTATATACTACCCATGCACCGAAACCTGGGCGTTTTTACCGCCCGCGAAATACCATTAGCCCGGTTGATGGGCCAATGGCAGGGTAAGGCTTCGGGTTTTACAAAGGGACGTGACAGGTCGTTTCATTTCGGCACACAGGAATATAAGATAATTGGTATGATATCGCACCTAGGCCCTCAATTGGCTTTAGCAGATGGGATAGCGCTGGCTGATGTTTTAAATAATAGAAAAAAAGCAACCCTGGCTTTTACCGGGGAAGGGGGAACCAGCGAAGGCGATTTTCATGAGGCGTTAAATGTTGCCGCGGTTTGGAACCTGCCGGTAATATTTATTATTGAAAACAATGGGTACGGCCTATCTACCCCAACTAAAGAACAATATGCCTGTAGGCGTTTGGTTGATAAAGCGGTAGGTTATGGTATGGAGGGTCGCCGGATTGATGGGAATAATATTCTCGAAGTTTATCATACGATTAAAGGTATAGCAGAAGATATTCGTGTAACCCCGCGCCCGGTTTTGGTGGAGTGTATGACTTTCAGAATGAGGGGCCATGAAGAAGCATCGGGTACAAAATATGTTCCTGAAGAGTTATTTACGGAATGGAAAGCGAAGGACCCGTTGTTAAATTTCGAAAAGTATTTAATTAATGAATTTGTGCTTCGCCCGGAATGGCCGCAATATATCAGGAATGAGTTTAACAAGGTTATTGATGTTGAAATAGAGAAGGCATTCAACGAGCCTGACATTGTACCGGATGAAAATATTGAGA
The DNA here is from genome assembly GCF_009765905.1 of Mucilaginibacter sp. L196. Classification (GTDB taxonomy): domain Bacteria; phylum Bacteroidota; class Bacteroidia; order Sphingobacteriales; family Sphingobacteriaceae; genus Mucilaginibacter. The sequence continues at coordinate 280,432 of NZ_LMUO01000009.1, forward strand.
TAGCGGATATGTACCAAGCATATCAAATGCCTGTTATAGCTTCATCTGTTGACAGCACTAAACGGAGATATATTGACGCCATAAGTGATGGTTTAAGGCTGAGCATGCAGAAATACCCGAACCTGGTTATTATGGGGCAAGATATTGCTGAGTATGGAGGGGCCTTTAAAATAACCCAAGGTTTTGTTGAGGAGTTTGGAAAAGGCAGGGTACGCAATACGCCTATTTGCGAATCGGCTATTGTGGGGGCTGCTATGGGATTGGCCATAAACGGCGGCAAGGCGGTTGTAGAAATGCAATTTGCCGATTTTGTGACCTGCGGCTTTAACCAGGTTGTTAACAACCTGGCCAAAACTTATTACCGCTGGGAACAGAACGTTGATGTGGTGATCCGGATGCCGGCCGGTGGCGGTACGTCGGCGGGGCCGTTTCACTCGCAAAGTAACGAGGCCTGGTTTACCAAAACTCCTGGATTAAAAGTCGTTTACCCCTCAAACCCGGCAGATGCCAAAGGTTTATTGATGGCAGCTATTGATGACCCTAACCCGGTAATTTACTTTGAGCATAAATATTTATACCGCAGTAATTCGGGCGATGTGCCGGAAGGCGATTATTTTGTTGAGATTGGCAAGGCGAAAATTGTTCAGTCGGGAACAAAAGCAAGCATCATTACTTATGGGTTGGGCGTTCATTGGGCTTTAGAATACGCGGCTAAACACCCGGAGTTGTCGCTGGAAATTATTGACTTGCGCAGTTTACAGCCCTGGGATAAAAGCACTGTTGAGGCGAGCGCTAAAAAAACGGGACGCGTTTTGGTTTTGCATGAGGACACTTTAACAAGTGGCTTTGGTGCGGAGATAGCAGCACATTTGGCTGAGCATTGTTTTGCTTATCTGGATGCTCCGGTAATACGATGCGCCAGTTTGGATACGGCCATCCCGATGAATAAGGAGCTGGAAGATCAGTTTATGGCTAAAAGCAGGCTGGAGGAGAAGATGGGGGTTTTGCTTAATTATTAAGATTTCAAAGAACAGGGTTTGCTCTTTTCTCAAGAGCTGTTGGGTGGAAGCGGTTAAATAGCGGACAATCTGATAAACCCCACCCTTCCCCGCCCCAGGGCGGGAATCGCACGAGGCCAATGCTTCCTTTTTGGGGGCTTTCGGGCTTGGGGTACATACAAATTTCGGGAATAAGGGTGGGATAAGTGCTGACAGTGTTTTGTCAGTAGTTTTTGTCATTCTGAGCATAGCGAAGAATCTGTAAAGTAGTTTGCACCGTACGGATTCTTCGTTCCTCAGAATGACAATTTTATTTGATGAAGAGTTTTTTAAGCGGCTCTATAGGTAGGGGATTGCCACGCTTCGCTCGATGACGATTGTGGAAGGTTTGAGATTTCAAAAATTGCATTGTACGGACATTTCTGGTTTCCCGAGGAAAATCTATTGACTTACCTTTATTTTAATAAACATTACCTAAAATTATTTTTTATGATACCTGTAAAAGGATATGCGGCGCAATCGCCGACAACAGATCTTGCGCCCTGGAATTTTGAAAGACGTGAAGTAGGGCCTCACGATGTGCAATTTGATATTCAATTTTGCGGCGTTTGCCACTCTGATCTTCACCAGATAAAAAATGACTGGTTCCCGGGTATATTCCCGATGGTGCCTGGTCACGAAATTGTTGGCCGTGTGGTAAAAGTAGGTTCGCATGTAACCAAATTTAAAGTAGGCGACCTTGCCGGAACCGGGTGTATGGTGGACTCTTGTCGTGTTTGCGAAAACTGTAAACAAGATTTGGAGCAATATTGCCTGAATGGAAGCTCACAAACCTACAATGGTTTAGAGCAGGACCATAAAACGCCAACATATGGTGGTTATTCAAACTCGATAGTAGTACATGAGGATTTTACATTACACATATCGGACAAGTTGGATCTGGCCGCTACCGCGCCATTATTATGCGCAGGTATTACCACATACTCGCCATTACGCCATTGGAAAGTTGGAAAAGGACATAAATTAGCCGTTTTAGGTTTAGGCGGACTAGGCCACATGGCGGTTAAATTTGGTGTTGCTTTTGGCGCTGATGTTACTGTATTAAGTACATCGCCAAGTAAAGAAGCCGATGCTAAAAAATTAGGCGCCCACCATTTTGTGGTAACATCTGATCCTGAACAGATCAAAGCGGCTAAAGGAACATTCGATTTTATATTGGATACTGTTTCTGCAGAGCATGATTTTAATATGTACCTATCGTTATTAAGAACCAACGGTACCATGATATGTGTTGGTGTGCCATCTAAACCAGCTGAAGTTGCTGCGTTTAGCTTATTGGGCGGCAGGAAAAGCCTTGCAGGTTCGGGTATCGGCGGTATTGCCGAAACTCAGGAAATGCTTGATTTTTGCGCGGAACACAACATTGTTTCGGATATTGAAATGATCGATATTAAAGATATTAGTACAGCTTATGAGCGCATGCTTAAAGGCGATGTGCGTTACCGTTTTGTGATCGATATAGCTACGTTGTAGTTTTGGATTTGAGACGTGAGATAGGAGATCAGCTACAGAAAAATTTTTCTGTAGCTGATCTCCTATCTTGTTTATAGCTAATGAGTACGATTTGTTTTTGGCTTAAAATCTCAAATCTCCTCTCTCAAATCTCACATCTATTTTCTAATTTTGCGCCTCAATAAAATATTATGGCTAAGGCATCTGATATAAAAAATGGTAATATACTTCGCTTTAACGGCGAGCTAGTGCAGGTTGAAGAATTTTTACATCGTACACCGGGCAACTTACGTGCGTTTTACCAGGCACGTATGCGTAATGTTAAGTCGGGCAAATTGGTAGAGTACCGTTTTCGTACGGATGAGGAGGTTGATATAGCCCGTGTAGAAACCAGCAACTACCAATATTTATATGAAGATGGCGATGCCTTGGTGATTATGGATAATGAAACCTTCGATCAGCACAATGTGCCTAAAAAATTATTTGGTACCGCGGTGAAATTCCTGAAAGAAGGCATGAATGTGGTTGTTGCTTTTGAAAGCGATGAACCGATAATGGGGCAGATACCAAATTCTGTTGAATTAGAAATAGCTTATACTGAACCTGCTGTTAAAGGTGATACCTCAGCTAGCGCATTAAAAAATGCTACTGTTGAAACCGGGGCAGAAATTAAAGTTCCATTGTTTATTAATATTGGAGATAAGGTGAAGGTTGATACCGGAAGCGGCAGCTATGTTGAGCGAGTGAAAGGGTAATTGTTTGTGAGGACACAAACAATGGAGAAAAAAAGAGCGGGGTGTCATGCTGAGGCACTCGAAGCATTAGCGTAAAGGCCTTTGCCCGCATGCTTCGAGTGCCTCAGCATGACACCCTTTTTAATCTTACGAACACCTATTGCGGTAGGTTGTAATCAACCTGTATAGTCGGCAACAACGTAACATCATCAATTGGCACCTGGTTTACAGATACAATTGGGTGGCGTTGTTTATAATATCGGTATACTTCTTTTGCCAATGCCGCGCTTTCAATAGCGGGAGGGTTAAAGTTAACTGTAAACGAGATAATAAAATCATGCAGTTTTTCATGATCGGGTATTATCCATTTATGGTTAGATTTTTTTAGTGCTTCGATTACTGGTGTAGTTAGCATATAGTCATCGGCATAATAAATGATGATCTTTTTAACATTTCCGTTAGGATCGGCAGTGAATTTTAGCACTACCGTACCGGTAGCCTTTTTCTGTATGATCTCCGGAGATACAGTTAAGCTATCCTTAAAAAAGCGATTCATAATAGTAACGCCCCCCTGAAATGGGAAGATCAACTGGTCCTGAGCTTTGCTATAAACGGATGTTAACAGAAACAAGGCAATGATAATACCGCCTTTTATAAAAAATTTATTCCCTTGGGTCTCTTTTTGTGCCTTCATAAAGCTCGTATTCAAATAAGCGGCAATCAAGCTTGCCGTTGTAAAACTCAATTTTTCTTGAAGCCCGTAGTCCGATCTTCTTTGCCAGATCGGGGTTGCCGGTAAAAACATAACCCCTATAACCCAGGCATTTTTTCTTTAAAAAATCACCAATACGTTTATAAGTGATCTCCAGTTTAGTATGTACACCCAGGCGCTCGCCGTATTCGGGGTTAAACATTACTATGCCCGGCTCGGCAGGTACTTCGGTATCTTCAAAATCACAAACAGCAAACTCTATCAAATGTTCTACCCCTGCGGTATTTGCATTTTTTTGTGAGATGTCGATGGCATCTTGTGATATATCTGTCGCTATAATTTTAAATTTAATTTCCTTCTTGGCTTTATCCTTAAGCTTGCGTCTTTCAACAAAAAATACCTGCTCGTCATAACCCATAATATGCATAAAGGCATAATTCATACGGAATAGGCCGGGATGTTTATCGGTAGCTAATAAAGCAGCCTCGATAGCTAATGTGCCAGAGCCACACATGGGGTTAATAAAGGTGCTTACCTTATCCCAATTAGTTGCTATGATAGTTGATGCCGCTAAGGCTTCGAGCATTGGTGCTTTGCCGGGTATTTTACGATAGCTGTGTTTGGCCAATGTTTCGCCGGAGGTATCCAGGAAAATCTCAGCCTTATCATCCTGCCAGTACAGGTGGATAACAGTTTTGTTTGATTCGGCACCTGAATTTGGGCGTACGCCTTTTACTGACCGGATACGGTCGACAATGGCATCCTTAACTTTAACGTTGGCAAACAACGGGGTTAAAATGTGCTCGTTATTAACGTTTGAGGTTATGGAGAAGTAACCTGTGAAATCGATATACTTTTCCCATTCAATTTCAACAAGGCCATCGTATAACTCTTTCGGATCGGCGGCGGTAAAGCTCTTTAATAAATAAAGCACCTGGCTTGCGCAGCGCAGGTTAAGATTTAACGGGATACAATCGTTTACGGTTCCTGTAAGTTCAATGCCGGTGGGGAAAACACGGTCGGGTATAAATCCCAGCGCCTCAACCTCTTGTTGAAGGTATGGCGACAGCCTTTTATTACAGGTTATTATGATTTTACTATCGGTGGAGAAAACTGACATGGCGTTGTTATTCAACTACTTAAATTAGACGAGTAACGGATAAGTACATTAATAAACGAATCAACCAAATAATCAGTTATTAATATTCATTCTCCTGTTGCCTTTCGATGATAAGTAACTATAAATGAATTGCAAAAATAGCTAATAAAAGTTAACCTGCAATTCTATAAGGGGCCGAACGATGATATTCATCATCTATACAGGTATCACCGCACAACAGAATAATACAAAAGCTATATTTACACAGTCAATTGAAGTTAATGCGTAAAAAGAACAAATCCATTCCTGTAAATACAATGGCCGATGATTTTGACGCAGGTATTTCTATTGAAAGAATGTCTTTAAGCACTGCAGACGAGGCAAGATTAAACTCTTCAGACGAAGCAAAATTAGCACACCGGCACGACAGTCATTCCTTTTTTCTGCTTGAAAAAGGGACTGTTAATATTGAAATTGATTTTCAAAAGTATATCATTACGGCACCGTCAATTATTTACGTTCACCCGGATCAGGTACATCGTACCACGGCATTTGACAATATGACCGTATGCAGTTGGGCAATCACCAATGAAAACCTGAACCCGGAATACCTGAAACTGCTGGAAAGCATTACTCCCGCAAAACCGTTGGTGTTAAACGAAGAAACGTTTTCCCTTATTTCCGAAGCGGTATTGCTTTTTATGAAATTTGCTGAAAGAAAAAGCGATAAGCTATTTCACTCCTTACTAAAAGATAGCTGCAACGCGTTAGTTGCGTTAGTTGCTTCGCAATATTTAGAATCAGCAAAACCAATTGATAGGCTTTCCCGGTTTGAAATTGTTACCAAGACATTTAGGGAAATATTAGAACGTAATTATACCACAACCAAACGCCCGGCAGATTACGCCGAAAAATTGAACATAACTACGCCCTACCTGAACGAATGTGTTAAAAACGCAACGGGCCACCCTGTTTCGTATCATATACAGCAGCGTGTAATTTTAGAAGCAAAACGATTGCTTTATTATTCGGATAAATCGGTAAAAGAAATTGCTATACAATTAGGCTATGATGATTATCCTTATTTTTCACGACTGTTTACCAAGGTTACAGGAATGACAGCCTTGTCTTTCCGGAATAAAAACTTCGATTAGTCCAATACTTACGCTGTGTTGCCATTTTTTCTTGTTGCTGCGTGATGTTCCTTTGCCGTGTTAAATTAACTCGTATAAAAATGGAATCATTAAAAGATAAAAAAATACTTATTTCGGGCGCAAGCATAGCCGGATTATCCACCGCCTATTGGATGAACAAATTAGGTTATCTGGTGACCGTTGTTGAAATTGCCAGTCAGCCCCGAATTAATGGTGCAGCTATAGATATACGTGGAGAAACCGCGGACATTGCTAAACGCATGGGTATTTATGATGAATTAAAAGCGAACAGGTTACACGTTGAGCTAATAGAGTTTAAAAATGCAGACGATACTACAGCACGCTCGATGCCGACGGGAAACGAGGATGCGGAACTGCCCGATGATGATATCGAAATTGAACGGGATAAATTTATTACCATTTTATATAACGACCTGAAAAATGATGTTGAATTTATTTTTAACGACAGCATCACCACGTTAGAGGAAACAGAAGACGATATAAAAGTTACTTTTAAAAGTGGCGCAGAGCGATCTTTTGACCTGCTGTTTGGTTGCGACGGCTCACATTCGGGTGTGCGAAAAATATGGTTTGGCGAGGAAAGCAAATACACGCATTTTCTTGACGCATATTTCTCCATCACGACAGTAAATAAATTACTGATAGAACAAAAAACGATGCAGATGTATAATGAGCCCGACAAATCGGTTATGCTGAATGCCTACAACAATAAAACCGATATTATTTTTTGCTTCTTCTCCGAAAATGAGATCTCATATGATTATCGTGATATCGCCCAGCAAAGAAAAATTATTGCAGAACAGTTTACCGGGTTGGGCTGGAGAACCACCGAATTATTGGAAGAAGTACAGGGTTTGGAAAACTTTTACTTTGATAAATTTTGCCAGATAAAAATGCCATCGTGGACAAAAGGGCGGGTGGCGTTGGTGGGTGATGCCGGTTATTGCGCTTCGCCTGCTGCTGGGATGGGTGCATCGTTGTCAATAAGCGGGGCCGCAGCATTGGCGGATGCTTTAGTAAAAAACAATGGTGATTTTGAATTGGCATTTGAGGATTACAATAAAGATCTACGTCCGTTTATTGAGGAGATTCAGGCCATAGCTGAATTAAATGTGAGACAAAATTTTATCCCGAGAACGGAGGAGGCGATTCGTAAAAGAAATGAGCAGGAGAATCCTTTTTAGGTGAATGTTGGGTGGGCTTTTTAAGTTTTGTAATTGCGGGGAGGAACGAAGATGCAACTCATAGATATACTGGGTATACCGTTTACTTTTTCCATGTTTACCTTTCTTTGGTATCGCTGCGCTAAGCGTTACTTTCTTTTTCCGCAAAAGAAAGTAACCAAAGAAAACTCCCGGCTGCGCCTGCCTCTGTTATTGTTAGTGCTTTTAGTTGGGCCTGTGCTAACCGAGCCAGACGATGCCGGTTTTTGAGGTGAACGATGGCTTGTGCTTTTAAGTTTAAACGTCATTGCGAGAACAAAGCAATCTCTAAGCTATACAGATAAACTTAGTCGTGCGTCAGGTGTGGGTTGTCATGCTGAGGTACTCGAAGCATAAGCGCAAAGGCCCGCCCACATACTTCGAGTACCTCAGCATGACAGCCTTTGCGCACGTTGATACTTACCAATAGCTATTGCTGACATGGTAGCGCGTTTGTGGAAAACTTGAGCAATATTATTGGGAATTTATGGATCAAATAATGCCCAAATTAATTTGATACCATTAACTTTACATTTTAATACTTTTTAAAGCTATGGAAATTAAAGGTAAGGTACATGAAGTGTCTCCAACCGTTCAGGTTACAGATTCACTTAAGAAAAGAGAATTGATACTTGAATATATTGAGAACCCTCAATATCCTGAATATTTGAAGTTTGAAGCGATACAGGATCGCTGTAATTTGTTGGATAATACTAAAGTTGGCGATGATGTTGAAGTTTTCTTCAACCTTAAAGGCCGCCCGTGGACAGATAAAGCGGGTAAGAAAACATATTTCAACTCATTACAGTTGTGGAAAGTGAATGTATTATCAGGCGCAGGCGCTACAGCCGGCACACCTGCATATGCTCCGCCTGCTGATATAAGCTCACAGCCGGATGAGGATGATTTGCCTTTCTAATTAGTTTGCAGTTGCTGGTTAGCAGTTTGCATTGTATAACAGTCAAAATAAAAGAGCCTTTCAGACATTCTGAAAGGCTCTTTCTCGTATACTTAGAATTAGAAAATGTTGCAAACCTCTACCGGCAACTGCAAATCAACCTATTCTTTAACTATTTTCTTCACCGTTACTTTACCCGCCTGTTTTACTTGCAGATAATAAGTGCCGTTTAGGCCCATGGCAAATGTTGTGCTAAATTTGCCGTTAGTAGCTTTTGCAATCCAAAGTATGGTGCCTTTGCTATCTTTTAATTTTACTTCTGCTACGGCTTTTGATGGCAGATTAAACATCAATAACACTTTCCCGCTTGAAAACTCGGGAGCCAGTGTCAGGTCCATCAAATCAAGCATCTCCATTTGTAAGTTTTCATGATTTGTCGCATCAGCATCCAGTCGGCCAAAATGGTCTGATACATGAAAGGTTACATGGGTGCTTATGCCCTCATTATCTGTACTGGTAAATATGAAATTCTGAGTGTTCTTACGATCAAATCCCATACGGTCGCCTCTGTCATGGTCGCCGCTTTCCATTGGGTGGTATTCATGCATTTCTACATGGTGCTTATCCTCTATGCGCATTTTATACTGAAGGGCAAAAGTTGAGTCACCTTTTTTATGTCTGTGCATCATATCACCATTGTTAGCCATCGGAGCATCTATTGTGACGTCTTGTCTTTTTACAGATGAAATATTACCAATATTCTTTAAGGCCTCGCGGCGGTCTTTCCCTGAAAGATCTCTGATGTTTTTTCCGTTTACAGTTGTATCGCCATTAACAATGGTAATATCCATATCTTTAGTGCTACTTTGTGCAGAAACCAGCGGGGGTAATCCTAAAATTGCCAGGATACAAAGAGAGAAAATAAATTCATAACCGGGTTTAAATGATCGCTTTTTCATAATATGTTTAGTTAATTAATATCAAAGGTAGTAAAGTGTTGTTTCTCAACTTGTAACAACAACGTTATAAAGGTAAATATTGTGTTAAAAATTGTTAAAAGAACGCATTGTCGGTTTATTTAAAATATTTTTGTTTTGAAAGATGAAAAAGAGAAGCATTAGGCTTATAATAGGATTGATGACTGTGGCGCTTTTGGGCGTGGTAGCCATGCAGTTATATTTTTTAAGGCAGTCTTACCTTATGCAATCAGAGCTTTTTGATCGTTCAGTTAACGAGGCTCTTAACAATGTAGTTAACAAAGTTACTAAGCAGGACGCTGTTAATTTTTTAAATGACAAGGCTAAAATTGATCAGCAAAAGCGGGTGCATTATAACATGCTTAAAAATGCCGATACTACCGCCAGTGTATTATTTAAACCTACAAAAAAGAAAAATAAAAGGCTTACCCTAAGAGAAAGACGAATTGCCTTATTGCGGGATAGCCTGAAAAGAATGATCGCCAATAAAAAAATGGATGATGAGCTGGAAGGGATGCTCCAAAATGGCTCGATCAAATTTCAGATAAGGATTGACGAATATACAGACGAGTTTGGGGTGGTACGAGGTCAGTTTACGCCCGAAATTGTTAGGAGCAGCCAGAAAAATGTTAAAATAAAAAGGCCACGGGTACTTCATAAATACGATACACTGCATTATGTATACAGCGACCCGCAGTTTGGTAAACAAATAATTTCTGTACCGCAATTAAATCCGCTATGGCAACAAGAGCAGGCGCGCAAAGCCCGCGAAAAGCAGTTTAAACTGGTAGAGAAGCTATTGGCTACCGACTCGATGCAAAATATTAAAACCGGTAACGCTGCTGTTATTGAAAACCTGGCCCAGGAATACCAAACTTTTAGCGAGCCGTTAAAAGGCCGCTTGAACGCTATTTTTATTGATACTTTGTTACGGTTTGAATTGCATAACCAGGGGATATACCAGCCATATAGCTTTGAGGTATTAACCGCGAACAATGATTCGCTCATTTTTTCGAAGGCGATGGATATGGCGGGCGAGAAACCTGTGTTTATTAAAGCAAATACTTACGAGACGGCTATTTTTAGTAAGGATGTGATTAGGGATCCGGGGAAAATTAGAATAGCCTTTCCGGATAAGAATTCGCTGATATTAAGCAAGATGACTGCTAATATGGCTGCAACAGGCGGGTTATTGCTGGTCCTTGTTTTTTGCCTGGGGTATACCATTTTCTCCATTATCAAACAAAAAAAGGTATCGGAAATGAAAACCGATTTCATTAACAACATGACCCACGAGTTTAAAACTCCGGTATCAACCATTATGATAGCAAGCGAGGCGTTAAGGGATCAGGAAATTGTTGCTGATAAGGCGCGGATTACAAGGCTTGCCAATATAATTTATGAAGAGAACGCGCGTTTAGGTAGCCACATAGAAAGGGTGTTAAATGTGGCACGTATTGAAAAGAACGACTTTAAGCTGGAGAAAAAACCGCTTGATGTAAATGAAATGATCAATATAGTGATTGATAGCATGTCGCTTAAATTGCAAAAACATGATGTTCAGTTAACCTTGCATTTGGATGCTATAAATGCTATTGTTTTGGCAGATGAGTTGCATTTTAGTAACTTGATATACAACCTGATTGACAACGCTATAAAATACAGTACCTCAACCCCTGAAATTACCATCAGTACGGATAATAAAGGCGACCAGATAGTAATAAAGGTAGCAGATAAAGGCATTGGCATGAGCCGCGACCAGCAAACTAAAATATTTGAACAGTTTTATCGCATACCAACCGGCAACCTGCACGATGTTAAGGGATTTGGTTTAGGATTAAGCTATGTAAATACCATTGTAAAACGCCTTAATGGCGTAATAAGCGTACGCTCAGAAAAAGACAAAGGGTCGGATTTTGAATTGAAATTTCCCCTGGCATAAAAATAGTCGGGAAGTCTGGAAGACCGTAAGTCCGAAAGATTAATCCGCTTTATCGCAATAATAAATAAACAACATGAAAAAAATATTATTAGTTGAGGACGACCCCAATCTTGGCTTACTACTGCAGGACTATCTGCAGTTAAAAGGAAAATTTGATGTTGTTTTATGTAAGGATGGGGAAGAAGGCTTACGGGCATTTACCAAACAAATTTTTGACCTGCTGATTTTGGATGTGATGATGCCCAAAAAGGATGGGTTTACATTAGGTAAAGAAATCAGAAAGATAAACGCTCATGTACCCATCATCTTTGCTACGGCTAAGGGAATGATTGAGGATAAAATGCAGGCATTTAATTTAGGCGGCGACGATTATATCACCAAGCCATTTCGTATTGAGGAATTGCTGCTGCGTATAAACGCGTTATTAAAGCGAACAGAAAACTCAGAGAAAAAAGAAGAAGAGAAGCAATCGCACTTTAAAGTTGGCCGCTACGAGTTTGACTATACCGGCCAAACCATATCTATTGATGATCATCATCAAAAGCTTTCAACCAAGGAAGCAGAATTATTGCGCCTGCTTTGTCTGCGCAAAAACGAGGTGTTGACCCGTGAAGAAGCGTTATTGAACATTTGGCACGATGATAACTATTTCAACGGACGAAGCATGGATGTTTTTTTAAGCAAGATCCGCAAATATTTAAAAGATGATCAGAATGTGGAGATTATCAACGTACATGGTAGGGGATATAAGTTGCTGATAAATTAGTTTCGTCCCCTCATACTAAAAACAGTTTTATCCATTTTTGGCGGTTCGTTTTCGGGATAATTGTAGGCGATGCTATTTAAGTAGTTTGCAATACGCAGGCGTTCCTGCCAGGTTAGGTTACGATAATATGCAGCATGATCAGCAGCTTCTGTTGCTGTTTGTGCTTTAAAGGCTGTTCTATCTAACCTGTACGAACTCATACTTCAAATATAAGCAATATCATATTGAATGTGTATCTCGAATTATTCCAATTCTACCCTTTGATGCTGATACGGTATTTCAATATTTTCGAAGCCATGGTCTTTTAGGGTTTTGGAAAAATGCTGTTGAACATCATATTCTCCGTGGACTAGAAATAGCTTTTTAACTTTCTTCGGGTCCTGGCAGGATAGAAAATGCAACAGATCCTCGTAATCGCCATGCGCACTCATGGATTTAATGGCGTGTACCTCCGCCTTAACTTCATATTTTTCACCGAAAATATAAACTTCATGGTCGCCTTTTATTAAATGGCCGCCTAATGAGCTTGGCTCGCAATAGCCCACCATCAAAATGGTGTTTTTTTGATTGCCGATATTGTTTTTAATATGATGTTTAACCCTGCCGGCCTCGGCCATGCCTGATGATGATATGATAACACATGGCCTGGGATCACTATTTAACGCGATTGATTCCTCTGTTGATTCTATAAAACGCAAGCCTTTGAATCCAAAAGGATTGGGGTCAGTTTTTAACACCTCGGTAACCGCTTTATTGTATTCTTCGGGATGGTCCATTAAAATGCGGGTGGCTTTTTCTGATAGCGGGCTATCTACATAATAGGGCACCTCCGGTAAAATGCCTTTCAGCTCAAGCGCGTTTAGGGCATACAGCAATTCCTGGGTGCGGCCAACGCTAAACGCCGGGATGATGACTTTACCCTGCTTAATTACGCAAGTTTGCTTTATAATAGCTAACAATTCATCTTCGATTGGTGCCAACTCTTTGTGCAGAGAATCGCCATAGGTCGACTCCAGCAAAATATAATCGGCCTGCGGGAAGGGTTGCGGGTTTTTAAGCAGCATATCGCCGTAGCGGCCAACATCACCGCTAAAAGTTATATGGGTTTCCTTGCCATCCTCCAAAACGGTTAGATGCATTGCAGTGCTGCCTAAAATGTGCCCGGCATCTGTAAACTGGAATTTTATGTGTGGAGAGATCTCAAATTCAGTATGGTAATCAACTATTTTAAACAAGTGGAAGGCTGCAGTTACATCATCTTCTGTGTATAACGAAGTTAAAAGCGGCAGTCCTTTTCTCGCCCGGTGTTTATTGCTGTACTCGGTATCCTGCATTTGAATTTTGGCAGAATCCAGCAGTAAAATCCTGACAAGATCCATCGTTGCGGATGTGCAGTAGATCTGCCCGGCAAAGCCTTCAGCTACTAATCTCGGTATTAATCCACAGTGATCTATATGCGCATGAGAGAGGATCATGTGGTCGACCTTTTTTGGGTTGAAGCCAAAGTGCTCATTCAGGTCTTCGGTTTGCTCGCCCATGCCCTGGAACATGCCGCAATCCAATAAAACTGTAGTGCCATCATTTAATTGAAGCAGGTGTTTGCTGCCGGTAACAACACGGGCGGCGCCATGAAAAGTTATATGCATAATTTAGATATAGGCTTTTATAACCGCAACCTATCGTAAAATGTTCGATTTTTAAAATATTATTTGCATAACTAATTATTTAGTTATAGCTTTACTTTATAAAACTAAATAATTAGTTGGTTTATGGCTGATACAATTTAATCATGGAAATAAAAGAATTAACCCGTGCGGAAGAACAATTGATGCAAATATTGTGGCAATTGGAAAAAGGATATGTAAAAGATATTATAGAGGAATTACCTGAACCTAAACCTGCCTATAATACGGTCTCCACTATCATCAGGATATTGGAGACTAAAGGATTTGTTGATCATACGGCTTATGGCAAAAGCCACGAGTATTTTCCGATCATCAGCAAAGATGAGTACCAGAATTTTGCTACCGATAAATTGATGAACGGCTATTTTGATAACTCGGTAAAGCATATGTTTTCTTATTTCGTGAAGAAAGAGAAGATAGACCTGAAGGAAGCCGACGAGATAATGAAACTGATTGAAAAACTTAAAGATAAATAGTTATGAACTGGTGGCAATATTTATTACTGGTAAATATTTACCTGGTGCTGTTTTACGGTTTTTATGCTTTGCTCCTACGTAAGGAGACCTTTTTTCAGCTTAACCGTGTTTATTTGGTTAGTGCTTCGGCCTTATCATTTTTTATACCGGTGATACAAGCGGGGTGGGTGCAAAACTTGTTTATAACCCAGGAAGTACATTATGCGGTATATGGTAGCCAAATAACTATTGTGCAATTAAAGCCGGTAGCAAATGTGCCGGTTAGCATTGGCCAGGTATTAGCCTGCCTGTATTTTATTGGTGTTTTGTTTTTGGTGGGAAGGCTTATTTGGCAACTGGTTGTTTTGAATAAGATCATCAAGGGCGATCAACAGGGGGTAGCTTATTCGTTTTTTAAAAAGATAAAAGTTGACCAGCACGCGGATAACAATTCCATCATCAATGCACATGAGCAGGTACATGCCCGGCAATGGCACTCGGCCGATGTATTTATAATTGAAGCAGTAATGATTATCAACTGGTTTAACCCGGTGGTGTATTTTTATCGCAGGGCTATAAAGCATGTGCATGAGTTTATAGCGGATAGCCATGCTATTAAAGCAGCAGATAATAGGGCAGATTATGCCATGCTATTACTTACCAAAGCGTTTGAAGTGCCAACCCATAATTTGGTTAACCATTTTTTTAACCATAGCCTATTAAAACAACGTATCGTTATGCTTCAAAAAAATAAATCACAGCGGATAAAATTGATAAAGTACGGGCTATCTGCCCCGTTATTTGTTTTGATGCTGGTGTTATCTTCGGCAACGGTAAACAACAGCAAGGCTGTTAAAATTATAAATCTGAAGGCAGAACAAGTGTTGGCAACACCGGCAATAACCAGTACGATGACTAACAAGCCCACAGATCTATCCAATCAAAAACCTGCTCATGTTGTAACCATCACAAAACCTGAAGCCCCAACAGCAAAAAAAACAAGCACGATTGACCTAATGGATACGGTGACTATAAATAATTCGCAGATTTTTGCAGCTGTAGAGCAAACGCCGAGTTTCCCAGGAGGAACGGATGCTTTTTATAAATTTTTAGCCAGGAATACGGTATATCCTGAGGCAATGAGGGCTAATAACATACAAGGAAAAGTTATTGTAACTTTTGTTGTAGAGAAAGATGGTTCATTAAGTAATTTACGCGCACTTAAGGGGCCGGGTTATGGCGCTAATGAAGAGGCTGTAAGAGTTGTTTCTTTATCACCTAAATGGAAGCCGGGTTATCAAAACGGAAAAGCCGTGCGTGTGCAATTTACAACGTCACTAATGTTTAGTTTGTCAGATGCAGAAGCCGGTACTGTAGCTAATGCGGATACAGGAAAAAAACCAATTGACATTGTATTGGTGCCACCGGGAAAGGCTGACCCCATTTATATTATTGATGGTAAGGAAATGAAATCGGCAGATTTCAAGTCGCTAGTAAGCCCGAATGATATAAATAGTATTTACGTTTTAAAAGATAAAGCAGCCGTAACACAATATGGCTCAAAAGGAAAGAATGGCGTGATACTAATATTTACAAAGTCATACAAAGGCCCATTGCCACCGGCGGCTACTATTACTACTAATAGTAAATAAATTTTAGACAGCATCTGTGTTAATTGGTTGTGTAAATAATTGTTATATTTATTTACACAACCAATTGAATCATGAACTGGAAACTTATCTTCCAAATGTCCCTCTTCGGGTTGATAATGGCTTTCGGCACCGTATCGCTAATTCCTGAAAGAACCGAGATTATTTATTGGATAGTGATATTTGTTTTTTGCGCCTTTGTGATCGCGAAACAATGCGCGGAGAAACAGTTTTTGCATGGCTTTTGGTTAAGTATGATAAACAGTGTTTGGATCACTTTTGCGCATATTTATTTTTACAAAACATATGCGACTAAACATCCTGATGTTGCGGCGATGGGGGTAAATATGCACTTCTTAGCAAGCCACCCCAGGTTATTAATGCTGATACTCTGCCCGGTATTCGGAGCGGCTTTCGGCTTATTGCAGGGATTGTTTGCCTTTCTTGTTTCGCGGTTCGTAAAAGCGATGCCTCCGGTTGCTTAAAAAATTTGTTACTGTATACGTTTAGCGATTGAAATTATTGAAAAGCGTTAAATTCAAGGCTGGGCTATTACTCTCAAGAGGGGAACTGTAATAACTCCCATATTGTCATCGCTAAATACGTTGTTATCGTAAAATCTCTTTAATATCTTCGGCAGATAGCGATTTAATAAAGCTGTCTTCGGTAGTTATTAAGGCACGGGCTACACTTAACTTGCGGTGCTGCAGGGCCAATATCTTTTCCTCAACCGAGTCTTTAGTTATAAATTTATAGATGAATACATTTTTGGTTTGGCCGATACGGTGCGTGCGGTCAATGGCTTGTTGTTCAACTGCCGGGTTCCACCATGGGTCGAGTATAAATACATAATCGGCTTCGGTTAAATTTAAGCCAACGCCGCCTGCTTTTATCGATATTAGAAATACCTGGGTATCCTTGTCTTCCTGAAAATGCTTTACAATATCGCCACGGTTTTGTGTGCTGCCGTCCAGGTAATCGTAAGGGATGCGCTTTTCATCAAAGTAATTGCGGTAGATGGTTAGCTGCTTAACAAATTGCGAAAATATGAGCACCTTATGCCCGCCCTCAAGTACGTTGGCAAGCGTATGCACCACATTCTCAAACTTGCCTGAATCACCCTCATATTCGGCATCAACCATTGATGGGTGATTGGCTATCTGCCTTAATTTTATCAGTCCTTGTAAAACTTGGATCTGGGTTTTGGCATAAGTGCCATCTTCAAGGCTTTTCAATAACTCGTTACGATATTCTGATTTTACCTTTTCATAAACCGTTGATTGCTCCTCGGTCATTGGGCAATAAAGCAAGGTTTCGGTTTTGGGTGGTAATTCTGTGGCTACCTGTTCCTTGGTACGGCGTAAAACAAAAGGTTTTATTAAGGCTTGCAGTTTGCGGGCCTTGTCCTCATCTTTTTTCTTTTCTATCGGGGTTACAAACTCGTTTTGGAAGTATTGCTGTATGCCCAATAAGCCAGGATTAATGAACGACATCTGTGTCCACAAATCATTAACTGAGTTTTCTACCGGCGTGCCGCTCAATATCAGCTTAAATCTTGATTTTAACTGGCGAACACTTTGATATGATTTTGATGATGGGTTTTTGATGTTCTGGCTTTCATCCAAAATCACATAATCAAAAAAGAACTCTTTAAACAAATCAATATCTATTCGGCTGATGCCATAGGTAGTTATCACCACATCATAATTGCTAAATACTTCAGGCGATTTATAGCGCATGGTACCGGTATGCACCATCAACCTTAATTTTGGTGTGAACTTTTTGGCCTCGTTAAGCCAGTTGTATATCAACGAGGTTGGCATAATAACCAGCGATGTGCTTTTGGTGCCGCCGGCTTCGGTATCTTCCTTGTGTTTTTGCAATAGGGCCAGCGCTTGGATGGTTTTACCCAAACCCATATCATCGGCCAAGCAGCCGCCAAAATGATAGCTCTTTAAAAAGTGAAACCAATTATAGCCAGCCTTTTGATAAGGGCGCAAATCGCCTTTAAAGTGCTTAGGCAGGTCAATGTCCTCCAGCGTTTCAAAGTCTGTAAGCTTTTGCAGCTTGCGCGTCATGGTGATATTGGCCAGTTCGCCCTCGGCTAATTCATTTACCAGGCCAATATGCTGGCGGCGTAACTTAAGTTCGGCATTGCCTTCGCTAAAATGTAACAGGTTGCCGTATTGCGAAAACCATTTTTCGGGAATAACGGCAATCTCGCCTGACGGCAGGGTAAACTCCTTTTTATGGTTTAGGATATGATTTTTTAGCTGTATGAATGGTATGCGGTATGGTCCGAAATATACCACAGCGTAAATATCAAACCAATCATTATTCTCTTTAACCTCCAGGTCTATTTTGCTGGTGCCGAAAACATAGCGTTTCTGGCCTTCGGGTTGCTCTATTTCAAAACCAAGCTGCGAGAGTTCTTCGTGATGCTGGTTGAGCCACTCAAATATCGAGAATGAGCGGTCGGCGTCCTCATCCTTAATATCAACCTCGAGGTTCTGGAAAAGTGATGATGCGGTTTTAAGCCCCATCTTCTCTAACTCAGCCATCTTGTTTTTTTCCCAGGTGAGGGAGCGTTTGATGCGGTGGAACATATATTCATCGCCATCCTTCTCCATCCTTACCGAAACATGCCGCCCATCCCCATAAGGGAAAGTATAGCCGGAATATTTGAAATAAAGCTGCAACTGAGACGTGCCATTTTCTACATAAATAGGTTTTATGATAGGCTGCGATTCATGTTTCTCGGTGTTGATGGTAAAGCCTTCGGCATAAACGCTGTGCTTTTCTATCAGCGGGATTACAAACTTCTCGAAATAAGATTGCTCGGAAGAGCGGGGTATGGCAATGTAGCGTTTGTTTAAAAACGGGAGTAGCTTTTTGCCCTCTATCTCTTTTTCAAAATAATATAGCGTGTCTTCCAGCAACATCCAGGCGGGGTGGTTGCTGATGATCTCGGCATTTTTGAACATGAACTCAATGCGCATGCCCTGGTATTTGATGGTGGGGAAATACCTGATCTCCTCGGCATCGCGCCTGAAATGGAATAGTACAGTTGCCGCTTCGGTGGCTATTTGCAGTTTCCGCTCCGCGGGATAGCCCTCCTTGCTCATTAAATAAATGGGCTTATTCCCGAGCAATATCAACGCTTCGCCAATCCGTTTTTCCATTTTTGGGCGGATGGTATCAAAAAGCTGATCGGTAAATATCTTGGTAAAAAACTCAAATGGGCGGATGGGTTTTTTATAATATTTTTTGATGACGTTACCCTGCTCAATCTCCTCCAGCATCTTAATCAGCTTGATGTCGGTATCATCAATAAAATTAGTAAACTCTTTGGCTGTGTTTGAGAATAAGCGCTGGTAGGTAAGGGAAAATTCGCCGTTTGGATTAAGCTGAACGATATGCGGTTCGATAACGAACGACAGGTACTCATGCCGTGCTATAGCATAAATTATCTGGCAAGGTTTTGTACTGTCAACTCGTAGCATCCGTTTCTATCAAAAATTTATAGAAGCTACATCAACAAAAAATTCAAACGTAAACAGAATTTACAGCAATTGAAAGCATTTAATATTAAATATTTGTTAAGTGTTTGATTTTGGATGCGGATAATAATATTATTACCATTATTTAACAACTGAAGTTTTGACAATAGGCAACATACTACGCAATTAAATTTGTCGTTTTTATGTGGTAACTTTATAACTGACGTTCAGCTAAGTAGAGGTGGTTTTAGCCCCCTCTAAATCTCCCCCGGAAGGGGAGACTTTAACTTTAAAGCCCTCCCTGCCGGGGAGGGTTGGGTGGGGCTAGCAGGACTTTCCCTAAAGCAATTTTTGATTTAACATTTTTTAACAAAACAGCAAATAACATCTTATTGACATTGCAGTCTATATGGTATTATATTTGAATTGTTAAAATAAATAACGCAAAAGAAAAGTGAATAATAATATGAAACCATTATGAGCTTCCGTTAAAATTAACCAATTTCATAATAGCTTCATTACCATTAAAAAACAGATTAGAGAAAATGAAAAAGTTTGGTTTAACACTATTAACAGCCTTTATTGGCGGGGCCATGGCCTTAGGTACTTACAAGGTGATTGAAAACAAATATGCTGACAACATGAGTTTTGAAGATCGCCAAAAAGTTTATTTCACCAGCAATCCGTCTGCACCGATTACATCTTCGGCAGGCGAGGTTGATTTTACACAAGCGGCAGCTGCGGTTACACCCGCGGTAGTTTATATCCGCGTTACCTATCAAAATGATGCAGGTGATGACAAACAAAGCGAATTACAACAAATGTTTGGTAACATGTTTGGCCAGCAAATGCGCCCGCAAGGTGTGCAACAGGCATCAGGTTCAGGTGTTATTATTTCGCCTGATGGCTACATCGTAACCAACAATCACGTTGTGGAAAAAGCGGACAAGATCACGGTTAATACAAACGATCACCGTACTTTCCAGGCTAAAGTTATCGGTACTGACCCAAATACTGATTTGGCGCTGATAAAAATTGACGCGACTAATCTCCCAATTGTTAAATTAGGTAATTCAGATGATGCTAAAGTAGGCGAGTGGGTATTGGCAGTTGGTAATCCATTCAACTTAACATCTACCGTTACAGCTGGTATTGTTAGCGCTAAAGGCCGTAACATTGGTATTATTGGCAGCGAAGATAATCAGAATCAAAACCCGTTTGGCCGTACAAGTAACGATGGTCCAAGAACTAATAAATCTATAGAGTCGTTCATACAAACTGATGCGGCCATTAACCCGGGTAATAGCGGCGGCGCATTGGTAAATACTAAAGGCGAACTGATCGGTATTAACTCAGCTATTGCTTCACAAACCGGTTCTTACGAAGGTTATGGTTTTGCTATACCTATTAACCTTGCTAAAAAGGTATTGAATGATATTGAAAAATATGGAGCGGTTAAACGTGGTTACGTTGGTGTTAGCTTTACCGAGCTTAACCCTGATGTTGCAGAGCAATTAAAAACAAGCGTAACCAATGGTTTATATGTAAGAGATATTGTACCGGGTGGCGGCGCACAAGAAGCCGGTATTAAAGCCGGTGACGTAATTGTTAAGGTTGAAAGTACACCTGTTTACGAATCATCGGATCTGCAGGAACGTGTTGGCGAATTGCAGCCGGGCGATAAAATACATTTAACTGTATTGCGCGATGGAGCTGAAAAAACCTTTACCGTAACCTTAAAAGGTGATTTGCCGACAGCTACACATACAGCAGCGGTTACCAAATCAGCATCTGAATTGTTTAATAAGTTAGGGGCAAGCTTTATGCCGATAACCAAAGAGCAAAAAGCACAATTCCATGTTCAATCAGGAGTGGTGGTTACACAAGTTCGCCCGGGCCGTTTGTTTGACGATACCCAAATACCTGTAGGTTCGGTTATTACCAGCATAAACAGGCATGCCATAACCAGCATTGCTGATATGGATACCGCCATAACTAATACACGTAATGGTTTATTAGTGATCTCAGGACTATATCCTGATGGTACCAGCTTTAGCAATACCTTCCAGGTTCAATAATAAATGTGATTAATAATTTCAAAACAAAAGACCCGGCTTATGGCCGGGTTTTTTGTTTTTGAGGATTCTTTTTCAATTTGTCATTCTGAACGGAGTGAAGAATCTGTAAAGTAGTTTACACCTGTACAGATGCTTCGTTCATCAGCATGACAAAAAATTAAATCGCTTTCTCTTTCGGCGATAGATCAAAAGGGATTACAACTTTAAAGCTGATGTTCCGGCCCATGTTGAATATACCCGGTTGTACACCTGCTGGTACTGTTGCATTATCGAAATATTTCAACCGGCTCATGTTTGATTGATAGTTCACATTGGCCAGGTTGGTTCCTTCAATAAATATCTCAAGCACCTTATTGCCTTTTGCATTTACAACGTTGCCACCTATGCCTGCGCTTAACAGGTTATATCCCGCGGTATAGGTTTCTGTTCCGTAGGCCGAAAAGAAACGGTTCTGAGCAGAGTAGTGGTCGAATCCGCCAAAAGCGTACAGGTTTTTAAATGTTTTTCCCAAGCCTTTTGCAAAAGTGCCACGTAGTTCGGAGTGGGTATGCAACGGTGGGATGAAAGGTAAATATTTTAAACTATCAGGTACTTTAGCACCTGTACCTAAGTTAGTACCATAAGTTAAGGTAAGCGCGTTTTCAAAATGTAACCACGATACCGGGTGCACATCTAAACTAAACTCGCCGCCATCAATACGCGCCCTGCTTTGTACGTAAGTAAATTTGCTGTATTGTCCGTTTGGATTACTGTCGCCATTAGCATCAACGCGTTCAGGGTTTCCGTTAGCATCAAGTACCTGCTCCTGGAAAATATAATTCTGGATATGATTATCAAAAACCTCCACACTTGCAGAAACATTTGGCAAAGTAAGGAAAGCGCCAAGGTCTTCCTGAACACTAAATTCAGGTTTAAAGTTGCTGTTTCCTACGTGATATATTTGCGATCCGGGATCAGCGCCGTTGGCTGATAACTCAGCAATACTTGGGGCCCTAAATCCACGTGCTATATTTCCTTTCAATAAAAACGCATCTGAAAAATTATATGCAGCGCCTAAACTTCCTGAAACACCTGAGAATGTTTTATTTAATGCGCCAAACTGTTGGGTTACGTTAGCAGTACCTGTTGGGTTTGGTCCGGTATATAATGTCGGGAAATACTGTTTAGCGGTATCAATATATGCGGCCTTTCCTGAAAAGGACCGTGTATCATACCTGGCACCGCCTGAAAGATCTAGCTTTCCAAAGCTTTTTTTCATGATAAAGAATGACCCGATATCAAATTGGTTATACGCTGGTATAGGAAAATCTGTACTAAACCCTAAGGAGTTGACTTGATACATGCCGTTAACACCAACGGTAGTTTCGTAGCCCTTGCCAATGTTAAAGTCGTACTTAACGTCATATGTCCAGGTGGTTAATTGTAAGTTCAGTCCCGGTACGTTTGCGCTATCAGGGTGTGTAAATTCCCGGCGGTGGCTGTATTGATAACCAAGGTTCACAATTAAGTTACCGCTACCTATGATAAAATTACTGTTATCATAAATGCGATATAATTGTACATGTTGGTGTAGTGTTGGTAAAGAATAAGAATTTAACTCCGATTCGGGTACAATTGGCCTATAGGTATCAGCCTCAGATATTTGTTTGGTAAACTGGCGGGTAAGCGAATCGCGGCTACCATCAGGTATCGCCTGCTCATCATCAAACAGGGAAAAGTTCAAATAAGAATATCCCCATGATTTATTTAAGCCAACCATAGCCCTTGCATCTTTTTCCTTAAAATTAGTTGCATATACGCGGCCATCATGTTGATTCTGATAATCTTTGGCCATTTTATCTGATAAAATGGTACCCCATACGATACCGTTATTATTTCCCTGCAATCTCAATGATTCGTTAAATAAACCATTATTGGTACCGTATATTTCCTGCACCGATCCTAAAATCTGTCCCTCAGCAACCGGAGGCGGCGATATTAAGTTAACTACCCCGCCAATCGCGTCAGAACCATAACTTAAGCTGGCCGGGCCTTTTATGATTTCTACACGGTCAACCGAATTTTGGTCAACCTCAATGCCATGTTCATCGCCCCATTGTTGCCCTTCCTGGCGAATACCATCAACAGAAGTTACTACCCTGTTGTAGCCAAGGCCGTGTATAAAAGGTTTTGAAATATTTGGCCCTGTAGTAACCGCGCTAATACCCGGCAAGTTTGCAATTTCATCAATTACGTTTCCTGATGCGGAGTGCTGGTCGATATAAGTTTTTCCTACGGCTACCATTGGCACGGGGTCTCTTTTTAATTCAGTGGCCCGGCTTACGCCGGTAACAACAACTTCAGCTTCTTCTATTGAAGATACCGACAATGCAATATTTAAAGTTGTTGTTGTTGAAAGATCAATCTTTTGGGTATATGAGGCATATCCAACAAAAGTGACTGATACCAGATACACCCCTTTAGGTAAATTTCTTAAAGTATATTTACCACTTACATTGGTAGATGTGCCGGTATGCAAATCCGGTATAGAAACCGTAGCGCCCGGAATAGTGGTTCCTGATGCCTTATCAGTTACTATGCCCGTTAGTGTGCCTGTGCCCTTAGTTACAGGTGGTGATTTATCAATAGCGTTTGCCGCCGTCGATAGAAAAAGCAGTATGTAAAATATCGATGAGAGTCTCTTTATAAGTTTCATAAAAAATCTAAACAAGTAAAAATCCGGGAAATGACCATGGGGTCAATTGTTATTAACAAAATTTATTCCGATACGTGCTATCAGCGCAAAACCTAAACGGAATAAATAATAAAAGAATACTTAAGTATGAAAATTAAGCTATTGGAGGAGAACGCCCTGCGGATAGGACGAGGGCGAGGCTTATAAAATTGTGTTTAACAGCCTTGTAATAATAACTGCTTACGGTAACCGGTGCAAAATAAACTGCACTAAATACTTCCATAGCGTTATGATGCATGGCATCGCACAATTGGCAGTTTTCGGTAACGGTTTGCTTGGGTTGTGTATGAGGGCTGTGGTATGCTGCTTTATTACTTGTTGTATTTACCGCATGGGTATGCGAATACACCATATATTGCCCTGCAACAAAGCAAAGCATTAGCATCCAGGTAAGGATTATATGGGATTTGTTTTTCTTCAAGTCAGCAGGCCATTTAGCGGCTTTAGGCAAAAGTAGATAAAAAAATCTTTAAACAAGCATCAATTGCAATTAAGTTGCAATTAACTTCATGTTAAGATATAATCAGCAGGCAGTTTACTGTTGGCAGTAAGTTTCGGGTAAAAAAATGCAAACTGAAGACGGCAAACAGCAAACTGCTCATATCTTTGTTGCATGACACCTGCCGAAATTAATTTGAAATGGAGCATGCTTCAGCAACGTATTGCTGAGGATTTTGATAATGAAAAACCCGACTTGAAAGTGATGCTATTCCTCATCGGCGTGCAGGAGCTGGGACAGGGCCCTAGAAAATTCAGCAAACGCCAAAAAGAAGAGCTGATGCATATTGCCAACTGCAAATTATTTAGCATGATGGGTTTTTATGAATTAGAGGGCCTGGATCAGGATGGCTGGCCACACTGGAAACGTGTTGGTGTAATCCCTAATTATACCTTGCTTGAACAGGAAATGGTGTTAAAATCACTGATGATTGATTATTTTGAGGGGATGGAAAATAACTAATATTTTACCTTCTTTCCGGCTTGCCGGAGAGAGGGTCGAATAGCGCAGCGTATTCGGGGTGAGTTGATTGTGCGCCACGGCATTTGCGCCAATGCTGCTCGTATAATTTACTCACCCGGTCTTAGCTTCGCTCGACCACCCTCTCTTTTGCTTGCAAAAAAGAGGGTAAAAAAAAACATAAAAATCTATCTTTACTTAATGAAATTTAGGTAAGGTACTGATAGGACTACTAAAGATATTTTAACTGACAAATTCTATAACATGAAAAAACTTTCCCCCCTATTCATTTTACTGATCACTGTAACGGCGGCTTTCGCCAAACCACCAAAAAATCAATATGTGCGTATTAATACCAGTTATGGTGAATGCATTATCCGTTTATATAACGAAACTCCGCTCCATCGCGATAACTTTATAAAGCTGGCCAAAAAAGGGTTTTATAACGGGACACTTTTTCACCGGGTGATACAGGATTTTATGATACAGGGCGGAGATCCTGATTCGAAAAATGCAAAACCCAATGTTGAATTAGGTAATGGCGATGTTGGGTATACGATCCCTGCCGAGTTTCGCGACAGCCTGTTTCATAAAAAAGGGGTTTTAGCCGCAGCGCGGGATGATAATCCTAAAAAAGCATCAAGCGGTTGCCAGTTTTATATTGTGCAGGGTAAGCGGCTGACAGATACTATGATCAACAAAGCAGAGAAAAGAAGCGGGCGTAAAATACCGGAATGGCAGCGTGCGTATTACCGAACCGTGGGTGGTGTGCCACATTTAGATGGCAACTATACTGTTTATGGCGAAGTGGTAGCCGGTTTGGATATGGTGGATTTGATAGCGGCTGTAAAAAAAGACGCGAATGACCGCCCGTTAGTTGATGTGCCGATGACTGTTGAAGTACTCAGCAAAAAGGAATGTAAGCAGATGGATAAATTGCTGCAATTGTAATGTTTTTACCATTTGTCATTGCGAGGAACGAAGCAATCGCGAACTATGCAGATCCGCTTTTCTACGTGCGATTGCTTCGTTCCTCAGCATAACACAGTCTAATTATAAAACCCTTTGTCATTCTGAGCGCAGCGAAGAATCTATCGATAGGCATTTGCGCCATGTATAACGGATAGATTCTTCGCTGCGCTCAGAATGACAAAAAGAAACAAAACATATGAAAATAATCACCTATAATGTTAACGGACTAAGAGCTGCAATAAATAAAGACTGGTTGGCATGGCTCCAGGCAACAGATGCTGATGTGGTTTGTCTGCAGGAAATAAAAGCTACTAAAGAGGATATAAAAGAATTGCTATTGGTGGAGCAATTGGGTTACCAGCACTACTGGTTCCCGGCGGAGAAAAAAGGGTATAGCGGTACGGCTATCTTTTGTAAGCAAACGCCAAAACATATCGAATACGGCTGCGGCATTGCCGATTTTGATCGCGAGGGCCGTTGTATCCGTGTTGATTTTGATGATGTATCCGTAATGAGCGCTTATTTTCCATCAGGCTCAAGCGGCGATGAGCGACAGATATTTAAATATCGTTTTTTAGATGAGTTTGGTAAATACCTTACGCTGCTAAAAGTAGAGCATCCCAATTTGGTTATCTGCGGCGATTATAATATTTGTCACCGCCCTATTGATATTCACAATCCTAAATCAAACGCCAACTCTTCCGGCTTTTTACCCGAAGAGCGTGCCTGGATGGAAGAGTTTATTGAATCAGGCTTTGTGGATACTTTCCGGCATGTAAACAAGGAGCCGCACAACTATACCTGGTGGAGCTACCGTGCTAACGCCCGCGCTAAAAACTTAGGTTGGCGTATTGATTATGCGATGGCCAGTAAGGAGTTAGAGGGGAATATTAAACGGGCGGCGATATTGCCGGAGGCTAAGCATTCTGATCATTGCCCGATGTTGGTGGAGTTGGAGTTTTAAAGTCACCATATGAACGCATTATACATAATTGGAGGATTTGCATGTTTGGTCCTTGGAATATGGATCACTGTAAAACAAGTAATTGTTTTTAAGAAAGGAGAACAGGATAGTCTTGGATTTGATATTAAATTATTAGGTGGAGGGGTTATGGCTGTGGTATTTGGAGTCGCTCTGATTCTACATTATATTTAGGGCCCGTTACAAAAATAGCCCCCCTTGTCATTCTGAGGAACGAAGAATCTTCTTCAATTTGCATACAGAACATGCGTGGAGCAGAAGATTCTTCGTTCCTCAGAATGACAAAAAAACTAGCAGAATGGTTTGTCTGCAACAGATGACCATTCATGCTCTATGTTTTTCATTAATAAGGCATTATCAAACGTAACAGAACCTTTAGGAAAAATAGATTCATCCTCGAAGAAGCTTGAGACAACGTTGTCAACTTTTAACGGTTTAACTTCCCATTTAAAGGTATTTAATAACAACCCGTCATACTTATTGCTATTAGGCGAATACCCTAAAGAACCAGCTTTGAAGAAAGCTGATGCAGTAGATAAATTTTTGAATACAGATTGAGGATTAAAGGAATCGGTTAATTGGGCATCAATACTGATGAGGGTATCATCTGAACTTTTAAATGCAACGTGATAATGCTGTCCATCTTCTTTAACATCAAATTTTGCATAGTGATGTTTCCCCGGAAATAGACGTCCACCTACTAAGGCGTTAAAACGTAAAGAAGTATCTCTTCTGGGTATATATACACCGTCCTTTTGTTCATCGCCCTCTGTCCATTCAACGGCGATTCTATGCGCTCCATTTTCTGAACCAAATCCAAAAATAGCCGGTAATCCTTTTAGCCTGATGTTTTTTAATCGGATAAGGCATATTCCAACTATTGCCTTTCCATTAATAATTTTAGGTGAGAAAGGTGCAGGTACAATTTGCTTTGCTATAGCAGGATCAACGGCATAATTAATTAAAATGCGCCGGTCTATTATTCCGCTGATAGTTGGAATTTTCATGTCACTAAGTTAAATATTCAAGTGTTATTAGCAACTATAACCTGTGGTGACGTTTTGTTCGTTCCTCCTTGTCACTCCGTTCAGAATGATAAGGGGCAGGTGTCTCACAATGAAACAAAATGGATCATTTTTCGATGAAAAAGCGCTAATTTTCGAATAAAATCGACTTAAAAGCAGGCAAAAATGGACGGTTTTTTTCTACTTTTTCATCAAAAAACGCCATTATTCAACCCAAAAGCACTTAAAAATCGATGTAATAATGCTGTTTTTGCCATCAAAATGCTGTTTTTTGCCCCCAAAGTGTACCAAATGTACCAATGTGTTCCACTTGTTTCAGTGGTACAGTACTATTTTTTATAATCCGAAATATTCAATTGATGCCCGCAGAAACCATACTCATGTGGTTGGTTGGAGCAGATGATGGTAAGCCTGTTCAGGGCGAATTTTTCTACAAGATCCAGATACCATTCCACTCCTTGCGCATCGAGGTTACTGGTGGGTTCATCCAGCATTAATATGGGTGTATCAGAACAAAAAGCAAGCGCCAGCTTAAGCCGCTGCTTCATGCCGGATGAGAAGTATCTGATGAGCTTGTTTTTATTCGTATCCATAGCCAGCAGATCGATAACCGTTTTGTTATCCATGCCGGATTTATAGCTTTTGAACTTGAAATGAAGGTCGATCATTTCAGCAAGCGTAAACTCCTCGATCATTTCCATATATGGCGCGGCAAGGCTCAGGTATTGAAATGCATCTTCAACGGGTACTCCTTTTCCGTTAAGTTCATAGCTTATAGTCCCTGCGGATGGTGATAAGCTGCCATTTAATACCTGCAATAGCGTTGATTTGCCAGAGCCATTCGAACCTAAAATGGCGTAGCTTTCGCCTGCCTTAAAGGTATATTCTACCCCTCTGAATATCCACTCGCGGTTAAAGCGGCGACCTATGTTTTGGAGGGTGATGTTCATTTGTCTGAACCGGGATTAAACGGATTTATGGGATTTACAGGATTTGTGAAAAAGATGAAAAGGAAGCATCATAAAAATCTATTTAATCCAATGAATCCGGGTTCAGACAACTAACTATTACCAAAGCCCTTCATAATACCCCTTTGCGAGTTGGATACGAAATTGATGATCTCGTCGCGCTCAACTGTTGGGTTAAATTCGGCTTCAATAATATCCAATGCTTTGGTGATGTTGTATTTTTTAAGGAAGATGATACGGTAAATTTCCTGAATCTCGTTAATGGTTTCTGCCGAGTATCCCCTGCGGCGCAAGCCAACAGAGTTTATGCCTATGTAAGATAACGGCTCACGACCAGCTTTTGTAAACGGAGGAACATCCTTACGAACCAATGACCCGCCGGATACCATACAATGCGCGCCAATTTCAACAAACTGATGCACCGCTGATGTCCCACCAATAAAAGCATGGTCGTATACATTAATATGCCCTGCAAGTTGTACCGAGTTAGCTATAATAACATTATCACCTATAACACAATCATGCGCTACGTGTACATAAGCCATTAACAGGCAGTTGTTGCCTATGGTAGTAGTGTTTTTATCAAGCGCGGTACCGCGGTTTAGGGTAACGCACTCACGGATAACGGTATTATCACCGATGGTAACTGTGCTTGGTTCGCCACGATATTTCAAATCCTGTGGTGGTGCAGATACTACAGCCCCCGGGAAAATACGACAGTTCTTGCCTATCCTTGCCCCATCCATAATAACAGAATTTGAGCCGACCCAGGTACCCTCGCCAATTTCTACATCCTTATGTATAGTAACAAATGGCTCAATCACTACATTGTCGGCTATTTTAGCCTGAGGATGTATATATGCTAACGGTTGTATCATGCTATGCTTCTGTTTCTTTTACTTTAACTATTTGTGCCATTAGCTCGGCCTCTACAACAATTCTGTCGCCAACCATACCTACACCTTTCATTTGCGCTATTCCACGGCGTATTGGCGAGGTAAGATCGCAATAATAAATTATAGTATCGCCGGGTACTACTTTACTTTTAAACCGGGCGTTCTCAATCTTTAAAAACAAGGTAAGATAATTTTCCGGATCAGGAACGGTATTTAATACCATGATGCCACCTGTTTGTACCATTCCTTCTATCTGTAATACGCCCGGAAATATAGGTGCGCCAGGGAAATGCCCGCGGAACAGATCCTCATTCATGGTAACATTCTTTACACCAACCACATGGGTTTTTGAGATCTCCATTATCTTATCGATCATCAAAAATGGTTGCCTGTGTGGTAATTTGGCCATAATGTCTACCGTATCATATACGGGTTTGGCATTAGGGTCATATGCTTTAAAGCGTTTTTTGCTTTTTTCTTTTTTTATCAACGCTTTGATTTTTTTAGCGAAGGCTACGTTTGCGGCATGGCCGGGTCTTGCTGCCATGATGTGACCTTTTAATGGCGTACCCACCAAAGCAAGATCGCCAATCATATCCAGCAGTTTATGGCGGGCCGGTTCGTTCTGATAACGCAGATCGATATTGTTAAGTATACCTTGTGGTGCTACTTTTATATCCTTGCGGTTAAATATTTTAGCCAGGTGTGCTAATTCAGCTTCATCTACCTCTTTATCAACCACAACAATCGCATTGTTCAGGTCGCCACCTTTTATCAAGTCATGCTTAAGCAGCATTTCCAACTCATGCAAAAAGCAAAATGTACGGCATGAGGCGATTTCTTTCACAAACTCAGATATAGTAGAGATACTGGCATGCTGGCTACCCAATACATGCGAGTTATAATCAACCATGCAAGTAAAACGGTAGTCATCATCCAAAGGCATGGCAACCATTTCAACCTTGCGGTCAGCTTCGGTATAATGTATGTTGTAAGGTATATGATAATATTCGCGGTCTGCATCCTGCTCAATAAAGCCGGTTGCATTTATGGCATCAATAAATTTGATAGAACTACCATCCATAATGGGCGTTTCCGGTCCGTCCAGATCAATCATCACATTATCTATCTCAAGCCCAACCAGGGCCGCTAATACGTGTTCAACAGTACTTACGCTGGCGCCATTTTCGGTAATGGTTGTTCCGCGTGAGGTATCGGTAACATTATCTACGTCAGCATCAATAACTGGCGAGCCCGGCAAATCTACTCTCCTGAATTTATAGCCATGGTTCTCCTCTGCGGGATTGAAGGTCATGGTTACTTTTTCGCCGGTATGTAAACCTGTGCCCGAAACTGAAACAGGCGCTTTTATAGTCCTTTGTTTTACGTTCATAACTTAAATATTAACTGCAAGGTTAATCAGTCTTTGCTTTTTTGCAGTTCTGCAATAATCTTTTCTAATTCTAAAACTCTTTTTTCCAATTCAGGTAAACGGGTTAA
The DNA here is from genome assembly GCF_009765905.1 of Mucilaginibacter sp. L196. GTDB lineage: Bacteria > Bacteroidota > Bacteroidia > Sphingobacteriales > Sphingobacteriaceae > Mucilaginibacter. Next base: position 311,849 of record NZ_LMUO01000009.1, read on the forward strand.
AGCTACCTGCGATCGCATGTGCGAACTATATGTTGAGGCTGGCGAACCCGCCCATTTTTGGTTTTCTTCTTTTATCGATCGGCTTAAGCCGGATTGTGCCTGCATTTGTGTGCCGTTTGGCACATTAATATGCCCAACAATACCAACCTGGCCGCCTAAAATAACACGCTCGCCAATTTTAGTACTGCCCGATACCCCTGTTTGCGCAGCAATAACGGTATTTATACCAATTTCAACATTATGCGCTATTTGTACCAGGTTATCCAACTTTACACCCTTGCGTATAATGGTTGAGCCCATGGTTGCCCTATCGATTGTTGTATTTGAGCCTACTTCAACGTCATCTTCTATCACAACATTGCCTATCTGGCTAATTTTTTTGTACGATCCATCGGCGGTAGGTGCAAAACCAAATCCATCGCTCCCGATTACCGCTCCCGAGTGGATAATTACGTTGTTACCCAGTTTGGAGTCAAAGTAAACTTTTACGCCAGAAAATAGTGTAACGTTATCACCCAAAATAGCATCGTCGCCTATATAGCTGTTGGGGTATATTTTGCAATTATCACCAACTTTTACATTCGGGCCGATATAACTAAAAGCGCCTATATATACATCTTTACCAATTTTGGCGGTTGGGTGTATAAAGTGAGGGTCTTCAATACCTGATTTGTCGAGTTTAAATTTGTTATAGATCTCTAATAATACCGATATAGCCGTATAGGCATTTTCAACACGAATAAGTGTTGCCTTAACCTTTTCGGCCAATTGCTGATCATTGTTAACAATAACAATCGAGGCATCTGTAGTATACAGGTACTGCTCATACTTGGGGTTCGCTAAAAACGAAAGCGAGCCTTCGGTAGCTTCTTCTATTTTAGCCAGCTGACTAACCGCAGCCGAAGGGTTACCCTCAACTGTTCCGTTAAGCAAAGCAGCTATCTGTTGCGCAGTAAATTGCATCCGGCAAATTTAAGGGTTAAAACTAAAGTGGCAAATTTATAATTGGGTGGTTAAGTGGCCTGTTTATGCTTTAATTAATGCAGATAATTTAATTTTATCAGATAGTTAAATCGCAGATAATCAAAGTTTAAACTAAATATTATCCAAAAGCCCCACCCAACCCTCCCCGGAAGGGAGGGCTTTTAATAGAGACGGAAGACAAAGTCTCCCCAACCGGGGGAGATTTAGAGGGAGCTTTTGACGGAAGCCTTAAACTAAATCCTTTGGATAGCATAGAATATATTTTTTTACAGTTTTAGCCAATGCTTCAAGGTTTGAGTTATCGCTGGCAGCTGTAATATCCTTCACGGTCCCGTTCTTCATCAAAATAAGTATGCTTCCATCTCCGGTTTTATAGGCATTGTTGCGCACGTCATCTGTAAAAACAAAATACGATGCATCATGAACGCTTATGCTATACTTTTCAGCAACCTTAGCCGTCAAATCGTCTACTCTTTTTTGGTCCGGCAGTTCATTCGTTATGTCTACGTGATATAAATTTCTTTGTATCAGATCACGGCATAATTTCGATAAAACAAAATCTTTGCTGCCTTCCCAAACCTTTATCGCGGCCATAATATCAGTGTCATCCAGGCCGGCAAAAGTTTGCAGGTTCTTATCCTCCAAAATAAACACCTCACTATTGATGCTGTTTACCAGGAAATGGTTTAATGCCGGGGTACAATTTAGTTGGTCGCCCATTAAGGCTACTTCACGGGCACGTTTTAATATCTTAGTTAGCTGCACTTCTGCGGCTATCACTGTTTTATGCAGATATACCTGCCAGTACATTAGCCTGCGGGCAATTAAAAATTTCTCTATCGAATAAATACCCTTTTCTTCAACCACAACATGGTCATCAACTACGTTAAGCATTTTAATAATACGGTCGGAGCTGATGACGCCTTCGGATACCCCGGTAAAAAAACTGTCCCGGTTCAAATAATCCATCCGGTCCATATCCAGCTGACTGGATACTAACTGGTGCAGGAAGTTTTTTGAATAAGTGCCATTAAATATTTCAATCGCCATGGTTAAACGGCCATCAAATTGTTTATTCAGCTCATTCATCAACAGTTTCGATATATCCTCGTGCCAAACCCCATCAACTATGATTTGCTCTAAAGCATGTGAGAACGGGCCATGGCCAATATCATGTAATAATATAGCTACGCTAACGGCTTCTTCCTCAGCTTCGGTTATTATTTGCCCTTTATAGCGCAAGGTTTCAACAGCCAGGCTCATTAAATGCAACGCGCCCAAAGCATGGTGAAAACGGGTATGTAGAGCGCCGGGGTAAACCAAATGCGTCATGCCCAATTGCTTGATATACCTTAAGCGTTGAAAATAAGGATGTTCTATCAGGTCGAACACCAGATCTGAGGGGATGCTGATAAACCCGTAAACCGGATCGTTTATAATTTTCTTTTTATTCAATGTATTTATATATCCTGCAAAAATGTGAAGTAAAGGTACAACGTTGTCTTATATTTGTTAAAATTTTGTTAATACCTTTAATAGCAACAACAAATGCCCTGCTTAAAGGTTATAAGATCAGAATTTATAGCGCTATAGAATTGAAAAACGCTGTAAACTTTTGAATCATATTAATTCTGATTCAGACTTTAACTATATACCATGCAAGATACAACCATATTGTGGGCGGATGACGAGATTGATTTGTTGAGACCCCACATTTTATTTTTAAACGAAAAAGGATACAAAGTAACCACCGTAACTAACGGTATGGATGCTGTGGAAGCCTTCAAAAATAATTTTTTCGACCTTGTTTTTTTAGATGAGAATATGCCCGGCTTAACCGGATTGGAAACTTTATCGCAAATTAAAAACATTAATAATGATGTACCAATCGTTCTTATTACCAAAAATGAGGAAGAGTATTTAATGGAGGATGCCATCGGCTCCAAAATTGATGACTACCTGATAAAGCCAGTACACCCCAAGCAAATATTGCTTACCATTAAAAAACTTACGGATAACAAGCGCCTGGTAACCGAAAAAACAACCATGGCTTACCAGCAAGAGTTCCGTAACCTGGGCATGACGCTTAATGATAACTTGAGCCACCAGGAGTGGGTTGATGTTTACAAAAAGCTAATTTATTGGGAGCTTGAGCTGCAACAATTGCAGGATAACGGCATGCATGAAATTTTAACACTGCAAAAGGCCGAAGCCAATACCCAGTTCTGCAAATTTGTAGAACGTAATTATCTGGACTGGATTAAAAATCCGGATACGGCGCCAACAAGTTCGCCGCAGTTATTTAAAAAGAAGGTTTTCCCTAAACTGGATGGTAAAGGCCCGGTGTTTTTTATCTTGATTGATAATTTAAGGTATGATCAGTTTAAGATCATTAACCCGATTATCTCTGAATACTTTAGATTAGAGGAAGAGGATACCTATTACAGTATTTTGCCTACCGCAACGCAATATGCCCGTAATGCTATTTTCTCCGGCCTGATGCCGTTGGAAATGGAACGCCGTTACCCGCAAATGTGGCAGAATGATGAGGACGAAGGCGGTAAGAATTTATTTGAGGCGGATTTTATTGCCGACCAGGTGAAACGCGTGGTTCGTAAAGACATCAAACTGTCTTATCACAAAATCCTGAATATTGACGAAGGTCGGGCGTTGAATGAATCGGTAAATAACCTGATGAATAACGACCTGAACGTGGTTGTTTACAACTTTGTGGATATGTTGTCTCATGCCCGTACAGATATGCAAATGATCCGTGAGTTGGCGAGTGATGATTCGGCTTACCGTTCATTAACACTTTCCTGGTTTGAGCATTCTCCACTGTTTGAGCTACTTAAGTTTTTAGCATCGAAACAAGTTCGTGTGGTTATTACTACCGATCATGGCACTATCCGCGTAAAAAAACCAAGTAAAATTATCGGCGACAGAAACACCAACACCAACCTGCGCTATAAACAGGGCCGTAATTTAAATTTTAACGCTAAAGATGTATTTCACATCCGCAACCCGCATGATGCGATGCTACCTAAGCTGCATGTAAGCTCAAGCTTTGTATTTGCCAAGGAAGACGGTTATTTTGTTTACCCAAACAACTACAACCACTTTGTTAATTTTTATAACGAAACTTTCCAGCATGGCGGTATCTCATTAGAAGAAATGATTATACCTATTGCCACCTACGGGCCTAAATAGGCAATAGCCAGTAACCATTTGTCATTCTGAGCGGAGCGAAGAATCTTCTGCACCAAGCATATTCGTTTGTAAGTCGAAGAAGATTCTTCGCTTCGCTCAGAATGACATTTAGTTAAGTTTTTTTATTTTTGGCGCATGGAACTGCTCATAAATAGCCTCAATGAATTGGATGCAACAGCAGCATCTATCTTATCTTTTGCATCTAACAACCGTGTTTTTCTTTTTTATGGCGATATGGGTGCAGGTAAAACTACGCTCATAAAATCTTTATGCAAATCATTAGGCGTTACCGATAATATCTCAAGCCCTACATTTGCCATTGTAAATGAGTACAGGGCGGCAAACAATACCATTTATCATTTTGATTTTTATCGCCTTAAAACAGAAATCGAAGCCATGGATATGGGTTTTGAAGAATACCTGTACTCCGGTAATTATTGCTTTATTGAATGGCCGGAAAAAGTGCCTGAGTTGTTACCTGAAAACTATATCAGCATAAACATACAGGTTGTTGCGGATGGTGCCAGATATATAACTGTTAAGCATATTTAGTTTAACAATAATCCTTTTTTTTCCTATCTTCAACATCCAGAAAATAGACCAAAATGAGTTCAGGGAAATACAGTGGGTTTTCTGATATTGCCAAGCAGGCAATGATGCAGCCGCAGGAGTCGATGCTGGAGGTTAAGGCTCAAAAAAATCAATTATACATAGGTATTCCAAAAGAAGTTTCGTTTCAGGAAAACCGTATTCCGCTTACACCTTTGTCCGTCGCGTTATTGGTAAACAACGGGCATAATGTAATGCTGGAAAGCAATGCCGGGCAGGCCGCCAACTTTTCGGATAAGGATTATAGCGAACAAGGGGCCTTAATTGTTCACGATACCCGAAAAATTTACGAAGCCGATATCATCATCAAAATAGCCCCACCTACTTTGGGTGAAATTGAAATGATGAAACCCGGGCAGATCTTAATATCAGCGCTGCAACTCTCGACATTAAGGCCAGAGTGTTTACAGGCCCTGCTTAATAAAAAAATTACCGCGCTTTGTTTTGAGCATTTACAGGACGAAGGCGGATCATTAACCGTAGTGCGCGCCATGAGCGAGATTGTTGGCGCAACATCTATTCTGATCGCCGCTGAATACCTAAGCAATGTTTTTGAAGGCAAAGGCCTGATGCTTGGCGGCATTACCGGTGTACCACCCACCGAAATTGTAATATTAGGTGCCGGTACAGTAGGCGAATACGCAGCCCGAACAGCTATCTCGTTAGGTGCCGAGGTGAAGGTGTTTGATCCGTCAATTTATAAACTTCGTCGTTTACAAAATAATATCGGTACACGGATATTTACCTCTGTAGTGCAGCCCATCGTTTTAGAAAAAGCTATTACCACTTGCGATGTAGCTATAGGCGCCATGCGGGCCGAAGACGGCCGCAGTCCCTGTATTATATCAGAAACAACGGTTAGCAAAATGAAACGCGACTCGGTAATTATTGATGTAAGTATTGATCAGGGTGGTTGTTTTGAAACATCTGAGATTACAAATCATACCCATCCGGTTTTCCGCAAGTACGATGTAATACATTATTGTGTGCCAAACATAGCATCGCGTGTTGCTCGTACCGCTACTTATGCTTTAACTAATATTTTCGCTCCTATTTTATTGGACATTGGCGAGCAAGGCGGCCTTAAAAATGTAATATGGCAAAATGCTGGTGTGCGCAATGCCGTATATATTTACCAGGGACATTTAACCAGTAAATACATTGGTGAGCGGTTCTCTATTCCCACTAAGGACCTTGATCTGCTTATCGTTTCACATCGATAGTTAAGTCATATGAAAAATATTAGGCGCATAGTTCGGGTTGTTTTAATAGCAATAGTAATAAGCACCTTTTGGATAAGTAAAACAACCGCGCAGGTACAACTTTACAGCCATGCATTATTAATAAGTACAAATGTGGCTTATCAAAACGAAATTAAAGCCGATTCAGAAAAACGTCTTGTAGAAATAAAAAAATATATACCAGGTATCGTGCTGGATATTCGTTATGCCACCACTAACAACTTTGCGCATCAAAAAATGTATCCGCAGGCAAAAGCTTATGCAAGGCTGCCGGTTGTGCTTGCATTAAAAGAGGTGGAGGCGGCATTAAAACTTCAAGGCCTAGGTTTGAAAATTTATGATGCTTATCGCCCATATGCGGTTACCGTAAAGTTTTATGAGTTAATACGCGATACTGATTTTGTTGCTGACCCGGCAAAAGGCTCTAAACACAATCGCGGATGTGCCATTGATTTGAGTTTGATAGACCTGAAAACAGGTAAAGAACTGGATATGCCAACCGGCTTCGACAGTTTCAGCAAAAAAGCCGCATCAAATAATACTGACTTACCAAAACAGGAGATCGCAAATCGAGCGCTGTTAAAAAAGGTTATGGTAGCACATGGGTTTACCGAATTACCAACCGAGTGGTGGCATTTTGATTTTAAAGGATGGAAAAATTATGAACTGCTTGACGTGCCTTTTTCAGATCTCTAAGCAGCTGTCTAAAAACGATTGAATATTGTTTTTATATAAACACAAAAACAAAGCGTCATTGCGAGGTACGAAGCAATCTCTACATAGGCAAGGCGATTAGAAAGGTATTGAAGCTGCAGAGCAACTCTGTAAAGTATAGAGATTGCTTCGTTTACAGCAATGACGATAGTTTTATCATTTTGGACAGCATCTAATTACTATCGCCCCGGTATCCCCTGCGAATAATTTTCTAAAATATAACTTTGAGGTATCTCGTTTATATGATGCTTTTTACCGTAATATCGCACTGTGCAATCTACATCACCTGTACTTTTTATGGTTAAACAAAATAATTGGTCATGGTCTCCCTTATCCAGCTCATCAAACGGCGTTTCACCACCAAGTGCCGATATTAATGGAATAATTGTATCGTAATTAGCCACTATTAGCACATTCTTGCCAATAAAGTTCAGCTTTATAATTTGTGCGAACTTTTGTACGCTATCGGTATATACACGAGGTAAAATTTTATCTCGCGTAGCCAATGGTTCTGCGGTTTCTGCTGATATTTTTTTAGGGGTGATGTAAATAACCTGCACGTCATCATGTTTAAGTGCCTTAAACAAGTCAACCGCTCGTTCCTTGCCAGTATCTGATAATGCATCAATTCCTTTAGCCTTCTCCGCATTGTTTACTATCCAAACGTTAGTTTTTTGTGCTAAGGCACTAAAATTGCTAAGGAATAAAGCAAAAGGTATAAGTATTAATAGTTTGCTCAAAAAAAACACTTTTTTTATCATGGAGTTATGATTTAAAGTTTAGTACTAAGTATGGCTATTATACACGGCTTGTTCTATTACATAAAGCTATCATAATAAAGCATATATACTTTTATTACAAATATATTTGATACGAATGAAGATTTTAAGAAAAGCATACCTAAAACGATGGTGGAAAATAATTATGACCACATTTATGGGCTTTATAAATGATAATGGACTTAAATTAAGTGCTTCGCTGGCATACTATACCATATTTTCTATTGCGCCTTTATTAGTATTGGTACTAGCGCTTATCGGGATATTTTTAAGAGATCCCGCAAACAGGGATTTGCTATATGTACAAGTAGAACATTACATGGGGATGCAAGCATCTATTCAAATAAAAGATGTTATTAAAAACTACGGCATGCACAGCAAAAGCGGGCCGGCACTGGTTTCAGGTATTATTGTATTGTTGATAGGCGCAAGCAGCATGTTCGTCGAAATACAAGATTCCTTAAATATCATATGGCGGGTTAAAGCTAAACCTAAAAAAGGGTGGTTAAAATTAATAGAGAATAGGTTCTTGTCATTCTCGCTTGTTGGTAGCCTTGGCTTTTTGTTAGTTGTATCGCTTATTATAAATATACTAATTTCTGCTTTGAGCAATAAGATACAGTATTTTTTTCCGGGTATACATATTATAATATATGTTGTTAACCTTGCCATTACGTTTATAGTAATCACTACGCTTTTTGCTATTATATTTAAAGTACTTCCCGATGTTAAAATTTCATGGAAAGATGTGAGGTCGGGGGCGATATTTACCGCCTTACTATTTATGTTGGGGCAATATTTAATAGGCTTGTATATTAAATATTTCGCCAATAGCTCTGCTTACGGGGCTGCGGGCTCAATCATAGTAATACTTACATGGATATATTATACCTCGGCTATATTATATATAGGTGCGGAGTTTACGCAGGTTTATGCGGAAGCAATGGGGAGCAAAATTGAACCGGCGGAGTATGCCGTAGCCATAAAACAAACAGAGATTGAAATGGAAGTAGCCAAGTTGCCTACTCAACATCCTGATATAAAAGACAATTTGAAACAGCCCGGGTAAGCTAATGCTATAACCGGGTTCTTTTCACTATCATGGATGTAACATCATTGTGTTTTAGCGGTCTATTTTATGTAGATTTAATCAACCAATTATAACACATGTCGCGTAATCTCTTAAATAAATTAAAGCGGGTGCATTTGTTAATGCCCGTATTTATTTTTGTTTTTTGCTTTTCATCTGCACATGCCCAGTATTTTGATCTACCACAAAATCGAAAGCATATAAAAATCCCCTTTCGATTGGTTAGGAATATGATTGTTATAAAGCTGAATATAAATGATAAGGGGCCATTTAATTTTGTTTTAGATACCGGTGTTGGATTGATGATAATTACAGAGCCGGATTTGGTTGACTCGATCAACCTGAAATCAAAAAGAATTGTAAAAATAGCTGGATTGGGAGAGGGGGATGATGCAGAAGCATATATAACCTCGGCACTTAATGTGCAGATTCCGGGTTTGGTAAGCCATGATGTAAATGCAGCGATATTAAAAAAAGATCATTTTAATCTTTCCAACTATGCGGGTATGCCTATTGATGGCTTATTGGGGTATGAGTTTTTTGACAATCTTGCTATTAGTATTGATTTTAGTGACAGTACGCTTAATATATGCAGGCCGGCTGATTTACACCCGTTTAGAAAGGGGAATAAAATTCCTATAACCATTGAAGATCGAAAACCATATCTGCATGCTATTATAACACTCCCTAATGGAAAAAAAACAGATAGTAAATTAGTTATTGATATAGGAGCGGGCCACCCGGTTTCAATTGAAAATATGGTTAAAAACAATGGTTTACCTAAAGCATTTATAGCGGCTAATTTAGGGATTGGGTTAAATGGCCCTATTGATGGCTATTTAAGCCGCATAGATGAAATACAAATTGGAAAATATAAAGTTAAGAACGTATTAGCGTCATTCCCTGATGATACAAAGAAACAAGTGGAAACCTCGGTACCTAGGGATGGAAACCTGGGCATTGGGATGCTTAAAAAATTTAAAGTGATTTTTGATTATCCTGATAATGCCATATACTTAAAACCCGGGCCATTGTATAAAGAACCCTTTGAACACGATATGAGCGGACTGGAATATTATTCAGACGGAGGCTATAAACATGTTATTATAAGTAGAGTTGAACCAGGGTCGCCGGCAGACGAGGTTGGATTGGAGAAGGGCGACGAAATTGTAACAATTAACTTGATGCCGGTTTCAAAAATGAGTTTAGAGGATATTGATACTATTTTTAAATCAAAAGACGGCCGCAGTTTATTGCTCGAAGTATATCACGATAATAAGTACGATAATATTATACTTACTTTAAAAAGAAGAATTTAGATTAAAATAGCCTATATACCCCGGCCGATTACTTTAACTGGCTTATATTTTCAAAAAACGCGGTTTGCAAATCCAACAGCGAACGCACATTTATCTTTTCGCCATACATATCAAAGCATAAAAATTTTGAATGCTGTAAGTCATTATTCTTGGCGCGCTCAAAAAAATTAAAGGTTTCAAAAAAATAATGGTTAGTAGTGATCTTGCTTTTTCTATTGGTTTGCGAGGTGTTTAGTCTGAAACCAATGCTGTCTATCCAGTTATGCACACGGGAATGCAGGTTTACACTAATATTGTTCATGAGTTAATGTTTTATTTACACTAACGAAAAATATAGCGAAGTGTTTCAACCAAGGCGAAATGTATTTCGAACAAATGTTAAGATTTTTGTGGAAAACTTTGTTGAATTTTTAATCTATATTAAAAAATTGTAACTAATTCAATCGTTTCTCGTAGAACAGCTCATTAAGCCACAATTAGAGCTATGAAAAAACTAAAACTTACTTTATCAATCTTATTTGTAATTGCATTCACAATAAGTGCATGTCGTAAAGACAAAACTCCCGGCCCACAGGGAGATGCTGGTACTACCGGTGCAACAGGAGCCACTGGTCCTGGTGTTGGAGCACAAGGTGTAACCGGAAATACCGGCGCTACCGGATCAACCGGAGCAACAGGTGCTGGTACAACAGGGGCAACAGGAAGTACTGGTAAAACCGGCGCTACTGGTGCAACAGGGGCTAATGGTAGTAACGGAGCTACCGGAGCTACAGGTGTAGGATCAACCGGCGCTACCGGCGCAACAGGTGCCAATGGTACTACCGGTGCAACAGGTGCTAATGGAAGTAATGGAGCAACAGGTGCTAATGGAGCAACAGGTGCTAATGGAGTAACAGGTGCTAATGGAGTAACGGGTGCCAATGGTGCAACAGGTGCTGCTGGTTCAGCAGGTGCAACTGGAGCAACAGGTGCTACAGGTGCGAGCGCATCAAGTTATACCCTATCTAATCAAAATGTATCTACAGTATCCGCTCCATATGTGGTTCCTGCTATAACACAAGATATTGTTGATAATGGTGTAGTGTTAGTATACTACAGGCCAATGGGTGGTAGCGCTTGGTCCGTATTACCTTTCACTAATTCATCAGGCCTTTCAATAAGCTTTGATTCGTATGGTGTTGGATATGTATTGCTTGAGGCAAATCAAAATATTACCAACAACAGCGCGCAATTCAGGATAGTTATTATACCTGGTACATCACTTAACAGTATACAAGTAACGCATCCTGGTATTGATATTAACAGCTTGCAAAGCGTAACATCATACTTACATTTAAGTAACTAATATTCAATAATATTTATTTATGGGGCTGGATAATATCCTGCCCCTTTTTTGTTTTTATGTGTAACAATGCTATGATTATTAATCAATTATAATATTTAAATACAACCTTTGTGACGTACAGTTGTATTAATACAACTCAATGAATATTATTTAACTTATGAAGTCATCCTTACTAACTTTATCACTTCTTTTTTTCTTCTTTATTAACGCGCGTGCGCAAAATGGGCGCGAAGTAAGCGGCACAATTATAGATTCTACCAAACAATCCGTTCCCGGAGCAATTGTTAAGGTTGTTTCTGATAAAGGTGATAGCTCATTAACCGCAACCGACCCCAATGGCAAGTTTGATTTTCCTGCTGTTGGCGGCACAAAATTTACACTCAGCATCAAATCTATTGGCTACCAGGCAATACGCAAGCATTTTACTTTTGACGCCGATACCAAACCAGTGGTGTTGCCGCCAATCATTTTAAAGGCGGAGACAAATACGCTTGCAACAGTTAATATTGTGGCTACAGAGGCAGTTGTTTTTAAAGAAGATACAACAGAATATAAGGTAAGCCAGTATAAGGTGCGCGATAATGCACCGATTGAAGATGTTATTAAGAAACTACCGGGTGTGGATGTGGATGTAAATGGCAATATTACAACTCAGGGCAAACAAATTACTAAAGTGCGCATTAATGGTAAAGATTTTATGGGGGGCGATGTACAGTCCATCACCAAAAATTTGCCTGCTGATGTTGCTGATAATATTCAGATAATTGATGATTATGGCGATCAGGCCAATTTAACAGGTATTAAAACGGGTGAACCTGATAAAATATTAAATATCACCATCAGGAAAGATAAAAACTACGGTTATACATTACAGGGAACGGCTGGTGATGGAGAAGACGCTTTGCCTAAAAGCCAGGGAATACCGGATGACAATCGTTATTTAACCACCTTAAATAGTTTTATTTTCAACGGCGATCAGCAAATAGCATTATTAGGAAGCGTAAACAACACCAATGTTAATACCTTTTCTTTTGGGTCAAGCTCAAGTGGTGGTGGCAGTGGATTCGGCGGTGGTGGTGGTGGCGGCGGTCGTGGTAACGCGGCGAGAGGCTCGCAAAATTCAGGAAGTTTGACCACTACTCAAAACGGTATAACCGATGCGCATTCTCTGGGTGCAAATTTCCGCGATCAATGGGGGAAACACCTTGCGGTATATGGCAGCTATAGTTTTGCCGATAATACTGTTACTACAAACAGTATAAACAGTCAACAGAATCTCTCGTCTGTTAATCCAAGCTTAAATAACCAAACAAGTAATGAAACAGACAGGGATATTAACCATAGGTTTACCTGGAATATGGAGTATACTCCGGATACTATCAACTATTTAAAAATTACCCCAACATTTTCTTATGCGGGTGTGAATACCACTGATGATGAAACGAATACACTGTTAAGAAACGGGAAAGTTGTGGATTCAACGCATTCTAACACCTACGCAACATCTTCTGCACCTAGTTATGGCTTAAATATTTTATATAACCATAAATTACCGCACAGGCATAATTTTAGCGCATATATTACTTTAAGCTCTACCGTTAGTAATCAATATCAAAATCCGATAACTGATTATATTGTTGGTGTGCCAACAACAGCGGCAGATCAAGTTATAACTACTTACAGCCGTACAAATTCCGTAGGCGCAACATTGTCCTACATCGCACCTGTAGGTAAATATTCATACCTGGAATTAAACTACGCGATTAATTATGCTGCAACAACAAATAATCAAATAACGGACACCAGCTTAACTATACCACCAAATGAATTGCTTTTACCCGATAGTGCTTTAAGTACCCGGTATAATTTTTCTTTTTTAACTAACCGAATTGGGTTAAATTATCGCTTTATACAGAAAAAATATAACTACACATTAGGGCTTGCTGTTCAACCGGCTGAATTAGATGGTAACTCCTTGGTAACAGGTGTACAAACGCATATTAATACTTTTGATGTTATACCTACCGCCCGTTTTGTATATAATTTTTCGAGGAGCCATGCTTTTAGCTTAAATTATAATGGATCAAGCAGTTCGCCAAGCTTTACACAATTACAGCCGGTGGTCAATTTTTCGAATGCGCTCTATCCTGTTGAAGGCAACCCTGATCTTAAACCCCAGTTTACCAACAATTTTTCTATGAGGTACAACTCATTTGATTTTGCTTCAGGGAATATTTTGTTCACCAATTTAGCTTTTCAGCAGATAAGCAATTATATAACTACTAATACTATTTCTTACCCTGCTAGTTTTCCGAGCGAAAAACGGTTTGAAAATACCATTTTAACCAAGTATTTAAATACTCCCGGTGTTGGATACACTAGCGTGTCGGGTAACGTTGTTTACGCAAAACCTTGGGAACAGCGCAAATTTACACTATCGCTTTCTACAGCTATCGCGTATACTTCAACAGCCGGCTATTTAACCGATGTAACCACTGCCGATTCGCTTACACAAAAAAACATCTCTAAGAATTTGCAGGTTACTCCTGGATTGAAATTTAGGGTCGACCTTCCGGAAGTGATTGATGCCCAGTTTTTAACAAACTACGCCATCAATCGTACAAATAATAGTGTTGTAGATTCGTTAACAAGCGGTAATACAAATATCCGCACATGGACTATTGGTTTAAACGGGAAAAACTATTTTAATGACTGGACATTTAGCTATGACTACACCAAGACTATTAACTATGGTTATGCCAGTTCAGTAAATGCAACTAACCCCAATATTTTAAACGTATACCTTGAACGCAGGTTCCTGAAAAACAACGCCGCTACTATACGTTTATCAGTATTTGATTTGTTTAACCAAAACACAGGTTTTACCAGTTCTCAAACAGCTAGCTCTATTACCGAAACCCGTGTGAACAGGCTTGCACGTTATTATCTTGGAACATTCACTTTACGTTTGCAAAAATTTGCAGGCAAAGCCCCAAATCAAGATCCATCAATGCATAATTTTAGGCATAATGGTAATGGTTCAGGCGGCGGCCCAGGTGGTGGCGGACCTGGCGGCGGCGGACCCGGCGGTGGCCCGGGCTTTTAATATTCCTATAACAAAAGAGGCTCAACTAATTTAGTTGAGTTGAGCCTCTTTTGTTATATCTGGTATGTATGTGTTCTTTATTTTACCATTACATCTCCAATAACGCGGTCAAGTTCTTCCAGGTCAAATGGTTTTGCCAGGTAACCATCAGCGCCAGCGTGCTCTGCCAGCAATTGGATATCGCTATTAGCCGAAAAGTAGATTACCGGTATCTGTTGCAATGATTCTTCTTTCTTTAAAGTCTGTGTAGCAATAATGCCCCCCTCGTCCGGTATCCAGTTATCCATCAAAATAACATCAGGTTTTATCTCGCTAATGCGCTCAACAATATTATTGCAATTTGTGTATGTATACACCTCCCATCCTTGCTCTTCCAAAATATAAACACAAATGGAAAGAATATCCTCGTCGTCATCAAAGATGACGATCTTTTTAGCAGATTTATTCATTTTACACAACTAGTATGTGAATCTATAGATAACTTTCCTAACAAACAACTATTCTTAGGAAACCACATAAATAACTAATAATATAACGCCCTTGTTTTATGTAAATTATACATTTAGCGCAAATATACATTTAGCGCAAAGCGAAACATTCCTGGTGACTTTTAAACCTGTCTAGCAAAAATATTACAAATCAACTTGCGATTGCTGGTAATTTCGTTGTTTTTGAATGGTATTAATTAAAGGATCATAAGCTATTTCTGTAGTATATTAAATCAACGGATTACCATCAGGCCGCATCTCCCAAAATCTAAATAACAAATTATCCGGCGTGAAGCTGTATAAAGCTATTGTTCGAAACTTTTAATTTGCTGCAACTGCTTTTTTTCGATTAGCTTTCATATAAAACACCAACCCGGCGAAAGCAAGAATAAGCACTGCCGGAATAATCAAGGTAACATGCAATACATCAAACCCGGCCTGGCTTTGTGCATGTGCAAGCTCGTTGGCCATTGGTGTGCCGGTAGCTGCCTTTTGATAGTTATCTAACACCGCACCTGTTGTCAAATGTTGCACGGTGTGCCTGTCATAAAAGCCACCCATGTAAATAGTATAAAATGAAACCGCAAGCATGCCGCCGCCGCCAAGCAGGTTTATGCCTAATGCACCCGATTGAGGAATATTCTCGGCTACAAAGCCTATCATACATGGCCAAAAGAAGGCTACACCAAGGCCAAATACTACTGCTGCAAAAAATATGGACTCGCCGTGTAGGGTTATTAGCAAGTAAATGCCCAATGCCGATAATATGGTTGATATAAGCAAAACGCCCTGAGGCGCCAGCTTATGTACTATAGGCCCGGCAAATGCGCGGCATATTACCTGTATAGTAGCTACAAAGGTGAGTATTAAAAGGGCATTGTCTGTTACTGTTTTAAATAGCACGCCTGTCCATTGGTTGGTAAACAACTCGGTAATAGCGGTGCCAAACATGCAAACCAACATGAAAAGATAAAGCGGAGTAAGTACCCCTTTGTACATATCTGTAGTGGTAAAGCCTGCGGAAACGCGTTCTGTAACCGGGAAGTCGAGTTTTGAAAATAGGTAGCCATAAATAGCTGTAGGTATCAGCATTACACCAACTTGTACCTGCCAGTTTAAGCCAATATGGCTAAGTAATAGTACCAACAACGACCCTAAAACAATGCCGCCCGGAAACCAAAGGTGAAAGTAATTAAGCCGTGTGGTTTTATTTTGAGGATATAAAGCTGTTACCAGTGGGTTACACGCGGCTTCAACCGTTCCGTTAGCAATTCCGATTAACAATGTCGAGAAGAAGAGTGTCCAATATCCTTGCGCAAAAATGGTAAGCACGATACCCAATAGGTGAAAAACAAACGCCATCACCAGCAATCGTTTCATGCCAATCAGGTCAACAATAAAACCCCCAATTACTACAGCCAGCGGAAAGCCCCAAAACGCCGTGGCGGTAATGGTTGATAACTCGCCCGCGTTCAAATCAAATTGCGTGCCCAGCTGCCCCATAATACCGGCCCTGATGCCGAATGACAAGGAGGTTACTAATAACGACAAACAACTGGCGACAAATAGTTTACTTGTTTTAATGTTTTGCATAACAGATTTTATTTCTGGCTGATTTATAATTGGCTATAAATTGTGATGCAATATAAAAATTGTTAGCTCATTCAATGCTATACATCAATTTTTTTACTGGCTAAGAAAAGCTGTCAATATTGCATGCTTTATTTAACCTTTCGAAGGCGTCTAAAAACTATTAAATATTGTTTTTATCTAAACAAAAACAAAGCGTCATTGCGAGGTACGAAGCAATCTCTATGCTGTACAGAGAGCTTTTGTTGGTTCGCATGTCCTTTGTAGAGATTGCTTCGTACCTCGCAATGACGATAGTTTTTTTGAACAGTGTCTAAGCAGGGATATGTGTGGAATCTACTGCAGATGGCTCAATGATTAAGGTTCGTTTTGTTTTTAGTCGGGCCCTGCGTAAAAACATAAAATGTACCAGGCCAATTATTAAAGCAATAACGCCTTCGCCTAACATGGTGTTTTTTGTGCCGATTATTTTAGATACATAGCCAATTATCAAACCGCCCAATGGTTGCATCCCGAAAAAGGCCATAGCGTAAAAGCTGATCACCCTGCCACGCATTTTTACATCAGCTGTTGTTTGCAGTAAAGTATTGCTGATGGTTATTTGCGACATCATACCAAAGCCTGCCAGCGCCGAGAATAGCAACGCGAGGATATAATGATTTTCGTGAGAGAATAAAACCAGCCCCGCGCCAAATACCAGGGTGTTTATAGCGAGTATTTTTTTAAGGTCATGCCCCGGCCTTATTGATGCTAAAAATATAGCACCCGAAAAAGCGCCAAGCCCTATAAAGCTGTCAATTATACCAAAGGTTGATGCCGTGCCATGAAATACATCCCTTGCATAAAAAGGGATAAGCGTACTGTATGGCAACACAAACAAGCTGATGAACATCAGCATAATAATTACAAATAATATTTCCGGTGTGCGTCTGATATAACTGTAGCCCTCTTTAAGTTCGCCAAACACATTTTTTGTATGCGGTTTGCTTACATATTTTGGCAGCCTCATCATTAATAAAGAGGTTATTACAGCCACAAAACTTAAAGCATTTAATAAGAAACAGGCTCCATCCCCCACTTTTTCCAAAATGATACCTGCGATGCCGGGCCCGATCAGCCTGGATAGATTTACCATAGAGGAATTTAACGCCAGTGCATTCGGAAGATCATCCTTATCATCAATCATTTCATAAACCAGTGATTGCCTGGCAGGCACATCAAATGCGTTGATGATACCTAAAAATACACTTAGCGAAAGTATTTCCCATACTTCGTAGTGCTTCAATAGTATCAAAACCGCTAACAAAACCGCCTGTACTAATGATAGTACTTGTGTGGTGAGTAAAACCTTATATCGGTTATACCTGTCGGAGACCACGCCACCATACAGTGAAAATAAAAACGAAGGGAACTGACTGGCAAAAAGTGTAACCCCTAACATCAGGGTAGAGTGTGTGAGCGTATAAATAACCCAGCTCACCGCCGTTTTCTGCATCCATGTGCCTATTAACGATACGGATTGACCGCTAAAATATAACCTATAGTTCCTGCTTTTAAATGCCCTGAATGTGCTTATGTTCATCTATCACCCTCTAAAATTATCAAATCTGTTCTTTACTCAAAATCAACCAATTTGGTTAATGGCCCAAGTGCTTTTTTAATGAGTTCTCTTTCTTCTTCTGTACAAGTTTCACGTAATGCCTCGTTCAGCCACTCGTCTCGCTCACTAAGCACCTGCAAAATTATCGCCTTACCTTTTTCGGTTAAGGAGATGATCACCTTGCGTTTATCAGTTTCCGAAGCTGTGCGTGTAATAAATCCCTTCTCCAAAAAGCTACTCAATATTTGCGACATGGATTGATTGGTTATTTTTTCCATAGCGGCAAGTTCGCTGGGCAGCATGCCGTTTTCGCTGGATAGTAGTAACGACAAGGTTGATCGCTCTGTAAGCGACAGCTGTTGCCCGGTTACCGATTTTTTGCGCAGTTTTTTTACCAGCCGTGTTACAACCGTACGCAGGTCTGATGCAAACTGAAGATCTTTAGCGCTCATTTTAATAAATTAAACTAATAAGTTTACCTTACAAATATACAATGATTTTACCAGTCGTGCAATAATCACTTATCATCTTAATGTTATATAAATTTAAAATGTTTTTAAGGGTAAATATTATTTCTTTATCTTGAACACCCTGATATACCGCTAACAGGTGTTAATAAGGTATCAGGAATAAATGCTGCCAAATGAACGCTACCGAAAACTACGAGCTTTTAATCAGCAAGATCAATACCTTCATCCGTAAGTATTATTTAAATAATCTTTTACGGGGATTGATATTTTTGGGTGCGGGTTTGTTTTCGGCATATGTTGTTATTACGCTTAGCGAATACTTTGGCAACTTCAATACCGTTTTTCGCACCATTCTTTTTTATGCTTTTATCCTGCTGAATTTAGGGCTTATTGTTTGGTTGGTAATCCCATCCTTATTTGCCTGGCTGAAACTGAGCAAGAACCTTACACATGATGAAGCCGCCGAAATTATAGGCAAACATTTTAGCAGTGTTAATGATAAATTATTGAATACGCTTCAGCTAAAGAAACAAGCTATCGATGATGAAAAACATCGCGCCCTAATTGAAGCCAGTATCGACCAAAAAATAGAAGTGTTAAAGCCCGTTAGTTTCCCTTCGGCAATCAACATCCGCGAAAACAACAGGTATTTAAAATGGATCATTACCCCGATTGTTGTTATTTGTGTGATCGCGCTTGCCGCTCCATCAATACTAACCGAAAGTACTAAAAGGCTCATCAGGCATAACGAATATTTTGCACCCGTATCACCATTTCAATTCGTGGTTCAAAATCAAGCCTTATCGGCTGTTCAGGGGCAGGATTTTAAACTCGACCTAAAATTAACCGGCGACAAGTTCCCTGCAGATGTTTATATAGAAACAGCCGGCAACACATTTAAGCTGGATAAAGAAAATATTTCCAGTTTTCATTATGTATTCTCTAACCTTCAACAAAACCAGATTTTCAGGTTAACGGCAAACGGGGTTACATCTGCGCCGTATCAAATAAAGGTTAACCTGCGCCCGTCGTTATTGCATTTTGATGTGGAACTGAATTATCCCGCCTATCTGCACAAAAAAAATGAAACCATAGCCAATGCCGGTGATTTAACCATTCCTGCGGGTACATCTGTAAACTGGGCCTTTCATACGCAAAATGCTACCGGCTTATATTTTTCTTTGGGGGATAAAACACAATTGCTTAATCCTGCTAAAACTGATGTTTTTGAACATAGTGAACGTATAATTAAAAACACTGCTTATAAAATTAACCCGCTAAATACACTAGTAAAAAACAGCGATTCGGCAAGTTATCGTATTTCCGTTATTGCCGATGAGCCACCGACTATCAATGTGGAAGAAAAGCCGGATTCGGTAAGCAATAAAGCCATTTATTTTAATGGTAAGATACAGGACGATCACGGGTTTTCGTCATTGGTGTTTTATTATAAGATAGGCACGGATAAAAATGCGCATGTGTTTTCAAAAGCGATAAAGGCCGATCTGAACCAAACGCAATCTGATTTTTTCTACTACTGGAATTTAAAGGAGATAGGTATTAAACCCGGCGAACAGGTAACCTATTATTTTGAAGTAGCCGATAACGATGCCGTAAATGGCCCTAAGAAAGTACGCTCCGCCGAGCATACCTTAAATATGCCTGATGCTGCCGAGATAAATAAACAGTTAAACACGGGCACCGAGGCGGTAAAGCAAAAAATGCAGTCGGCAATTAAACTGGCCGGGCAGGTGGAGCGCGAATCGCAAAAACTGAATGAGCTACTACTGAATAAAAATAATCTCTCCTTTGATGAAAAGAAACAGATAGCCGATCTGATGCAAAAGAAGAAAGATCTGGACGACCTGGTAAAACAAATACAAGACGAAAACCACAAAAACGAATTTAACCGCCAGGAAAACCTACAGCAGGACCCATCCATAACCGAAAAACAAAAGGAAATGGAGAAATTATTTAACAATGTGCTCGATCCTAAAACGCAGCAACTGCTTCAAAATCTGCAACAACTGTTGCAACAGGATCAGAAAGATGCCACCAGGGAAGATCTCTCAAAAATGCAGTCAGATAACAAATCGCTCAAAAAAGAGTTAGATAGAATGTTGGAGCTTTACAAAAAGCTGGCTTTCGACCAAAAATTGGATCAAAACATTAAACAGTTGAACCAATTGGCGCAGCAACAACAAAAATTAGCTGATCAAACAAAGCAGTCAACCGCTACCCCCCAGGCGGCACAGCAACAACAGCAAAAGTTGAGTGATGATTTTCAGGAAGTGAAAAAATCATTGGATGAGCTGAATAAAGAAAACGAGCAAAACGACCGGAAAATGGATTTTCAAAATCCAGAAAAAGAGGAAAAAAGTATCGACCAGCAAATGCAGCAAAGTAGTGATGATTTGAAAAAGAATAACAGCCAAAAAGCATCACAATCGCAACAGCAAGCAGCTAAACAAATGCAGCAAATGGCCGATAAAATGAAGCAGCAAGATCAGGAAGGCGAAGATAACCAGAGCACAATTGACATTCAGCAATTGCGGGCTTTGCTGAAAAACCTTGTAAATAGCTCTTTTGAGCAAGAATCGGTAATGCAAACATTAAAAACAACAAATACGACTGATCCGAATTATATTGCCCTGGCCCAAAAGCAACAAGATATTAAGGATAATTTAAAAACTGCCGAGGATAGTCTGTACGCGATAAGTCGCCGTGTACCGCAGATACAATCTACAGTTAATAAACAAATTACCAGTATAAATGATCATATTGACCAGGCGTTGCAAAATTTAGGCGACAGGCAAATAGCCGAAGCCGGAAGCAACCAACAATATTCAATGACCGTTATGAATAATTTGGCACTAATGTTGAGCGAAGCGCTCGAACAATTGCAAAAAGCTAAAAATGGTTCGGGCAAAGGCAAATCAAAACAGCAAACGCTGGGCGAATTAGCGAAAATGCAGCAGCAGCTTAACCAAAATATGCAAAAAGCTCGTGAGCAAATGCAAAAAGAAGGCAAACAGGGGCAATCTGGCCAGAAACACGGTCAGGGTGGCTCAATGAGTGAACAGTTGGCCCGTATGGCTCGTGAACAGCAAATGATACGTGAAACGTTACAGCAAATTAACCAGGAAGATAATAAGGATGGAACCAAAGGTTTGGGTAATCTTGATAAAATTTCGCAACAAATGGAACAAAACGAGCGGGATCTCGTAAACAAGCATATTACCGATGAGGCATTAAAAAGACAGGAGCAGATCCAAACGCGTTTATTAGAAGCCGAAAAGGCTGAACAACAGCGTGATCAGGATCAGAAAAGAGAAAGTAATACGGGCAAGGATATGCCTCCCGGATATATTAAAGCATTGCAGGATTATCAGCAGGTCAAGGCTAAACAAACAGAGCAGATCAAAACAGAATCCCCGGCGCTTAACTTATATTACAAACAAAAAATCAACATTTACTTTGATCAAATCAATGCCAAATAGTATGGAAGAGGCAAACGTTAAGGCAGCAAAACTATATACGTTACAACTACCCTCAAAAGAGGAAAGCATAACGCAGTTAGAGTTATTGATAGAAAACTTATCTGATGCCTACAATGTCGGTGAAGATACCTTTGCCAATATGATGACCTGCTTAAACGAAGCGTTAATTAACGCGATTAAGCACGGTAATAAAATGGACCCCGCTAAAAAAGTTATTATAAATGCCGAAGTTGATGGCAAACGTATTATTTGGACTGTAACCGACGAAGGGTCTGGTTTCGACTATGTACATCTTGCCGATCCAACTGCGCCTGAAAATCTGGAAAGCCTTACAGGCCGCGGTGTATTCATTATGAAACATCTTGCCGATCAGTGCATATTTAATACATCAGGTAACGAAGTTGAACTGCATTTTAAAATATAATGCCTACTATTAGTTTTTTTGAAGAAGACATCAGCTTCACGCTAAAAGATAAAGCTAAGGTAAGGCAATGGATAACTGATACCATTATTGCCGAAGGCTTCAAGCTAAAAGAGCTTAATTATATTTTTTGTTCCGACGCTTACTTGCTGGAAATCAATCGGCAATATCTAGATCATGATACTTATACCGATATTGTAACCTTCGACAACTCTGAGGAAGAAGGCAAGATTGTAAGTGATATTTTTATTTCGATAGAGCGCATCCGCGAAAACGCGGCAAAGTTTAATGTTACTGAAACCATCGAGCTTCACCGTGTAATAATTCACGGCGCATTGCATTTGTTAGGCTATAAGGATAAATCACCTGCCGACAAGCAAAAAATGACACAAAAAGAGGATTTCTATTTAAATAAGCGGGTTTTTATTAGCTAATTTTATCTGATAAATCTCTCAAAACGCATTATTATCATGAAAACATTAGCATTCATTTTCGCTTTTATGTTTATTAGCAGCAGCAGCGAATTGTATACCTTCAAATTAAAAGATATTGACGGACAGAACTTTTCTTTAGCCCAATATAAAGGCAAAAAGATTTTGATCGTAAATACTGCCTCAAAATGTGGTTATACCCCACAATATGCTGAATTGCAAAAACTTGCCGATACTTACAAAGACAAAGTTGTAGTTGTAGGTTTCCCCGCAAATAACTTTGCCAACCAGGATCCGGGTACAAATTCAGAAATTAAGACCTTTTGCCAAAAACGTTTTGGTGTTACTTTCCCGCTTAGCGAAAAAGTAAGTGTTAAGGGTGACGATATCACCCCGCTATTTAAATATTTAACCGAAGCACCAAACCCTGATTTTACAGGCGAAATAAAATGGAACTTTGAAAAATTCCTGATTGACGAGAACGGCAAATTAATCCACCGTTTCCGCTCACCCGTAACCCCAATGTCTCCTGAACTTACAAAATATTTATAAGCAGGTTTAAAATATCAGGCTGAGAGGCCAGAAAGCGATGAGCATATCATCGCTTTTTTATTGCCTTATTTTTAGATAGAAATGATAACAATTGTTTTCCTTTGATTGTTGATGTATTATTAAATATAAAACCTATGAAAGCAGCAGTATATATCCCAGGCCAAACGCCTAAATATTTAGATTTTGCAGACCCTATCCCACAAAACGAAAATCAAGTAGTGATCACAGTTAAAGCGGCTGCGGTTAAAAATCTGGATAAAGGCATAGTTAGCGGTCATCACTATTCAAGTGGCGGCAGCACAGAACCTAAAGTAGCTGGCGTGGATGGGGTAGGTATATTGGATGATGGTATACGAGTTTATGGTTTTGGTGTATCTGGTATGATAGCTGAAAAGGCGTTAATCGATAAAAACAGAATAGTTAAACTCCCGGATGGAATAGATGATATAACTGCAGCTGCATTACCAAATGCTGTGATGGGAGCAGGAGCGGCACTTCATTTCAGGGCTAATGTAAAAAAAGGCGATGTGGTGTTAATTAATGGCGCTACCGGCGTTACCGGATTAGTCGCGGTACAAATAGCCAAACATTACGGTGCGAAAAACGTGATCGTTACCGGTAGAAATGCAGATGCTTTAAACCATTTGCTTACCATGGGAGCAGATGAAGCGATCTCGCTTAAACAGGAGGACGAACTGATTATAAATAAGATTAAAGAAATTCATAAAATCACGCCGATAGACTCAGTGGTGGATTATGTATGGGGACATCCTGCCGAGTTAGTTCTTTCTGCATTAGGAGGCACCGGTGGTACAACTCACAAAGTAAAATATGTTACTGTGGGTGGTATGGCAGGCGATAAAATCCAATTATCATCCGGAACATTAAGAAGCTCTGATATTGAAATCTCAGGCTCAGGGCTTGGTAGTTTAGATGTCGATGCCATGAATAAACTTTTTACTGAGCTGTTGCCTGATATGCTGCAATTAGCGGCTGATGGAAAGCTTAAGATCGATACAGAAACGGCCAACCTAAAAGACATTGAAGCCGTATGGCACAAAGAAATACCCGGCGGTAAACGATTGGTAATCGTGATTTAAAAATCCCATCTATAAGTAAGATAACAAGAAAGCCATGCAGAAACTCTACATGGCTTTCTTGTTATAATCAAACGTATAAGCAGTATTTAAATCGTTTGTGGCATTTGCTTCATAGTTTCATTCAGGTCTAATTCTAAACCTTTAGCTATAGCCATTCCAAGGCCCATATCAGCTCTGAACCAGTGGCATAGTTGCCTGTTAACAATAATGTCGCGTTTTGGTCCGTCAATACCTTTCATTGAACCGGTGATGTTAGCAATCAAATCATGCTTTTGGTCTTCGCTCATTAAACGGTACAGGTCACCAGGTTGAGTATAATGGTCGTTTTCACCTTCTGCGTTACGATCATACCAATCGGCTTTAGTATTACCTAAATCCCATGCTGGTTCTTTATATGAGTGATCGGCTTCTATATCGTCAAAGCTATTAGGAAAATAGTTTGGCTTGTTGCCATGGTTGCCATCAACCCTCATCTGGCCGTCGCGCTGGTAGTTATTAACTTCAAACGGACAACGGTTTACAGGTATCTGCTCGTAGTTGACACCTAAACGATATCGGTGTGCATCAGGATAGGATAAAATGCGGCCTTGTAGCATCTTATCAGGTGAATAACCAACGCCATCAACTACGTGTGCTGGCGCAAAGGCAGCTTGCTCAACATGGGCAAAGTAGTTGTCAGGATTTGCATTTAATTCTAATGTGCCCACATCAATCAATGGGTAATCGCCATGTGGCCAAACTTTAGTTAAATCAAATGGATTGATATGGTAAGTTTTAGCATCCGCTTCGGGCATTACCTGTATTTTTAGGCTCCATTTAGGGAAATCGCCATTATCAATAGAAGTTAATAGATCATGCTGTGCGAAATCAGGTGCTTTACCCCGCATTTCGGCGGCTTCTGCATCTGTAAAGTTTTTAATACCCTGTCGCGTTTTAAAGTGGAACTTCACCCAAAATCTTTCATTATGCGCATTGATCATAGAGAAAGTATGGCTTCCGAAGCCATCCATATGGCGATAACCGTATGGTGTTCCCCTGTCTGACATCAGGATAGTTACCTGGTGTAAGCTTTCCGGGTTTAGCGACCAGAAATCCCACATCATGGTAGCGCTTTTACTGTTGGTATAAGGATCGCGTTTTTGGGTATGGATAAAATCACCGAATTTTTTGGGGTCTTTTATAAAAAATACCGGGGTGTTGTTACCAACCAGGTCCCAGTTACCTTCTTCAGTATAAAATTTAACCGCGAAACCACGAGGGTCGCGTTCTGTATCTGCCGAGCCTTTCTCGCCACCTACGGTCGAGAAACGAAGGAAAACCTTTGTTTCTTTACCTATGGTGTTAAATAGCTTAGCCCTGGTGTATTTTGATATATCGTGTGTTACTGTAAAAGTACCATATGCGCCCGATCCTTTAGCGTGTACCACCCTTTCAGGTATACGTTCACGGTTAAAGTGAGCCATTTTTTCGTGTAAAATGAAATCCTGTAACAGAATTGGTCCGCGAGGGCCGACGGTCATGGAATTTTCATTCTCCGCATACGGTATACCTGATGCCGTAGTTAGTTTTTTCTTATTGTTCTCCATAAATGTTTCGGTATTTGTATAAACAAATTTCACTATAAATATTCAATAGAAAAAATCAATAATTACTATATTTGTATAGATTTTATCTATATATGACCATTGTACAACTTGAATATATTGTAGCTGTTGATACTTATCGGAGCTTTGTATTGGCAGCCGAGAAATGTTTTGTTACACAACCCACTTTAAGCATGCAAGTGCAGAAGCTGGAAGACACGCTTGGCGTAAAGCTTTTTGACCGCAGCAAACAACCCGTATCGCCCACAGAGATTGGTATTGATATTATCGCGCAAGCACGCACACTGCTTGCCGAAAGCGAAAAGATCAAAGAAATTATAACCGACAGACAGAAAGAATTATCAGGTGAATTGAAGGTGGCCATCATTCCAACGGTATCGCCATACATCTTACCCAAGATATTGCGCGGCTTCGTCGAAAAATATCCCCAGGTAAAATTGATCGTTTGGGAACAAACCACAGAGCAGATCATCTTGCAGTTAAAAAACGGTACGATTGATTGTGGTATCCTATCAACCCCATTACATGAGGGTAATTTGAAAGAGATCCCCGTTTTTTATGAAAATTTTGTGGCTTATGTATCTAAGAATAGTAAGCTATCCAAAAAGAAAAACATATGCCCCGAAGATATTGATATGGAGGAGATATGGGTACTAAACGAAGGCCACTGCATGCGCGAACAAGTGTTAAACATTTGCCAACGACGTAAAGCAACAAAAGGATTTCAGCATTTTGAATATAATACCGGGAGCGTTGAAACACTCAAGCGCATGGTTGATCAAAACAACGGTGCCACTATACTCCCTGAACTAGCTTTATCTGATCTTACTGACAAGCAATTGGATAAGGTCCGCTACTTCCGTTCACCCGAACCGGCCCGGGAAGTAAGCATTGTTGTGCAGCACAATTTTTTGAAAAGAAGAATGGTTGATGCCCTTAGAAATGAGATATTAGAGCTCATACCCAAACGAATGCGGACTAAAAAGAAAAAAGAAGTTATTGATATATAGCCGCTTGCAATCTTATTTATAATAATTCTAAACAATCCCAATTCTGTGCATATATTTGCCTAATTTTTAATTAGTCTTAATAAGATATGCGTATCAAACTTCCTTACAAAACACTCTGTTTTCTACTGTTATTCACAATAACTATTTTCAATTATAATTGGTCATCGGCACAAACAAATAAAGGTACTATTACGGGATCTGTAATTACCGGTAACAATAAACCGGCAGAGAATGTATCAGTAGCTATAAAAGGCACCAACTACGGCACCAAAACTAACGAAGAAGGCAAATTTAAGTTAAAGGTACATGCCGGATCTTATACCTTAGTCTTCACCCATGTTGGCGCGAAATCGCAGGAGCTACCAGTTACGATAAAGGCAGATGAGCTTACACAAATACCTGAAGTAACTATAAGTATTACAGGCAGCACCCTACAACAGGTTACCATCAATGCTAATAAGGCAAACAAATTCGCTATAAAAAAGAGCGATTATGTTAACAAGATGCCGTTGGATAACATTGAAAACTCACAGGTTTACACTACTGTAAGTAAAGAATTAATACAGGAGCAAGGCTTGTTCACAGCTGATGCTGCTGTTCAAAACGTTCCGGGCTTAACCCAGTTATGGAGCCCTACCGGGCGTGCCGGCGATGGCGGTTCTTACTTTACATTGAGAGGTTTCTCGGTTCAAACATCACTCAGAAATGGCCTATCTGGCAATGTCACCAGCTCAATAGATGCTGCTAACCTTGAATCGCTTGAGGTTATAAAAGGCCCTGAAGGCGCTTTATACGGTAGCAGCTTAGTATCATTTGGCGGTTTAATTAATCGCGTTACTAAAAAACCTTTTGATACCGAAGGCGGTGAAATTGCTTATTCTACAGGCAGCTACGGTTTAAACCGTGTAAGTGTTGATTATAATACGCCGATTGATACCGCTAAAAAAGCATTATTACGTATCAACTCAGCATATACCAACAGCGGTAGTTTCCAGGATAATGGTAAAAGCAACAGCTTCGTGTTCGACCCAAGCTTTAGCTATAAAGTAAACGACCGCTTAACATTATCATTTGATGTGGAGATAAGCCATAGCGCAGCACCAACCCCATCCATATATTATTTTAATACAACAGTTGCCCAATTAGGTGTTAGTAACGCAAATGATTTAAATATAGGTTACAGAAAATCATACCAGGGCGGTGATCTGATCACAACATCAAATGTTGCGAACTTCTTTGCACAAGCCGATTATAAAATGTCGGATAACTGGAGATCGCAAACTAACATTAGTTCAACCAGTAATAGTTCAAGCGGCTATGGCCCATTCTTTTACCTGTTACCAGGAAATAATTCTATAGCGCGCGACGTTTGGAGTGTTAGCGGTGGCGGTAGTACCTTACAAATACAACAAAACTTTGTAGGCGATTTTAAAATAGGAAATTTGAGAAATAGGCTGGTAGCCGGTGTTGATTTCCTGAACCAAAGCGAAGACATTAAATATGTAAACCCTAATAATGGTAGTGATTCTTTTGATGTAATTAATACCCAAGGAGCTATACCTAATTATTATAATTTTAACAAAAGTAAAGTAGATTCTTTATTCCAAAAATTCCCGATAACTACGTCTACCAGTCATACCAATACCTATACTTATAGTGCGTATGTATCAGATGTATTGAATATAACCGACAACCTATTGGCTATGGCAAGTTTGAGGATTGATAATTACGATTCACAAGCAATTATTGACCCTACAACAGGTATTGCCCCAACTAAGGCGTTTAATCAAACTACCTTATCACCAAAATTTGGTTTGGTTTACAAATTATTTAACAACCAGGTTTCGTTATTCGGTAATTATACCAATGGATTCATCAATCCCGGAAGTGGATTCGTACACACACCTAATACCGCCAATGGCTTAACGCCAACTTTATTTAAAACAGAGCAAGCAAACCAAATTGAAGGTGGTATTAAAGCAAATGCTTTTAATGGCAGACTAAGCGGTACTGTTAGTTACTATGATATTAGTGTAAGTAACGAAGTAATAGGCGACCCTCAATATGCTAACGCATCAATACAAAATGGCACACAAAAAAGTAAAGGCATTGAAGTGCAGCTTACCGCTAATCCTTTCAACGGGTTTAATATTTTAGCGGGCTTTTCACATAACAATAGTTTAATGACTAACGCTTCATCATACAACAATGGCCTTAGGCCAGAAACAGCTGGCCCGCCAAATTCAGCTAATTTATGGATGAGCTATACTATTGCAAATGGTGGAGCAAGAGGCCTTGGTATTGGTTTCGGCGGAAACTACGCTAGCAATAACTATGTAATAAATGATACTTATACCGGTAAGTTTTACCTGCCATCATACACTATTTTAAACACCGGCGTATTTTATAACAAAGAAAGATACCGCCTGTCGCTTAATGTAAATAACCTTGCAAACAAGGAGTATTATATCGGTTATACAACGGTAGACCCGCAAATGTTAAGGCAAGTAATAGGAAGCGTTGCATTCAAATTCTAACATGTCTTTTAAAAAAGTCATACTCTTTTTACATCGCTGGCTCGGTTTTATAACCGGGCTAGTGGTGTTTATAGTGAGTATTACAGGCTGTATCTTTTGTTTTCAGGATGAGATACAGGATGCTGTGCATTCATGGCGCAAGGTTGTTCCGGTAGAGCGGCCATATCTTGAACCATCTGCGTTAAAAAGTATCGCGCTGAGTAAATATCCCAGTGCTACGGCCAATTATATGTATTACTTTGGGGTGAATCGCCCAGCCTCGGTTATAGCAAATGTTCCTCAAAAAGGGTATACCTTCATCTACCTTAATCCTTACACCGGGCAGGTCTTGCATGCCGAAGGCTTAAAGGATAATTTTTTTACGGTGATAGAGGATATACACCTTTACCTATTGCTGCCCGACAATATTGGTAGTTTGGTGGTTGGCATATCTGTTATCCTGTTTGTATTGATCATGATAACCGGTGTCGTCCTATGGTGGCCCAAACGTAAAAGCGATCGTAAACGCAGTTTCACCATCAAATGGAATGGCCGCTGGCGCCGGGTGAATTACGACTTGCATAATGTGCTTGGTTTTTATGCCACCGCCATTGTGGTTATTTTAGCCATTACAGGCTTAGGGGTTGATTTTGATTGGATGGATAAGGGAATTTATAAGGTTGCCAACCTGGGGCAAACCTATGCCAATGAAACCCGGATTTTTAAATCTGATTCGTTATTCAAATCGGCCATTAAAGATAAACCGGTTGTTGACCGGGCGTTTTTGACGGCAGAAAAACAATCGCCGCAGGCACAAATGTTTTTGATCTCACAGGATGATACAAAGGCGGGGACTATAGGCGTAACCGCATATGCGCAAAGTTTGCGCTATGGCAATAACGATTCTTTTGTGTTTGATAAATATTCAGGAAAGATGTTGCAGCATATGCCTAATGCTCAAAAAAGCTTGGGACTAAAACTAAACGACCTGAATTACGACATACACGTAGGCCAGGCTTTAGGTTTGTGTGGGAAGATAATAGCCTTTTTAGCCAGCCTGATTTGTGCGAGCTTACCCATAACAGGCTTTGTAATTTGGTTAGGTAAAAGAAAGAAACCCAAACCAGCCAAGGCGGTTGCTCACCGCAGGCTAAACAAACAATTACAACAAAACAAACAGCTGTAAAAACAAAAAACCAGTATACGGCAATGCCATAAACTGGTTTTAATATAGTATGCGCTTAGTAGAGGTTATGCCTCTTCGCCGCGACCTTTAACTAATACATTAAGGAATAAGCCTGCTGAAAGTAAGCCTAAAACGCCGCCTACTAAAGCCCATATCATTCCTACATCTAATATAGCACCGGTAAATACACCTGTAACCAGGCCTAACAGGTAATATACAAAGTCGTAGCTTTTTTCTTCTTCTTGCTGATGTTTCATAATCTTGTTATTGCAGACCGCAAAAGTATGTGATTAATTGATGTATAACAATATGTGTATCAAAAAAATTATTCAATTAATAAAAATAAGACGCAGAAATTACAATGTTGGCATCTTACTTTTTAGGGTTACTTAATAAATTAACAAATAATCGATAGGCTCCCGGTACCCCGGCAGGCAACTGCCTGAAGAACGCCAGTGATGTATATATGAACCTTCCCTTACCATAGTTTGTCACAATTAACGAGCCATTATTAGGCTTTTCACCCGGATCATTCATTTGCAGCGGGGTTTGATATTTAGGGTCAATGTCGCTTACAAAGTACAAACCACGTTCCTGTATCCATCCGTCGAAATCGGCATCATTAATTTTATTCGGATAGTTAAGCACCGGGTTAGTTGGATCTAAAACAGTAACCTTAGCCGTTTCATCCGTTACGCGCTGATTAACCGGGCGAAATGGATATGGCCCGATTTGCGGCACAAGCACCCCTGCGTTATTGTTGTATTGTACAACCAGGTTGCCGCCGTTTTTTACATACTCCAGCAATTTAGGTTGCTCAAATGGTAGGCGCTCATCCACATTAAAAGCACGTACGCCAGTTACAATGGCATCATAAACCGATAGGTCGCTGTTCATGATCTCGTTTTCAGTCAAAATATGTACATCATAACCAACCTGCTTTAAAGCATCGGGCACCAAATCAGCGGCACCAACTATATAGCCCATTTTTTTACCGGCAGTTTTCAAATCAATATTGATAAGGTTGGCCTGTGCGGGTGGGAAATAAGTTATAGTAGGGATGTGATTATAAGCGATGGTTTTTATCCCCATTGAAAACGTTTTGCCATTTGCGGTTACCACAGCTTCAAATACACTTGTTTTTGGTTTGTCGTCAGTAGGTTCAACTTTAAAATCTACGGTCCATTCTTCGCCCTTTTTCTTGTCCGCGAAATCTATCTTATCCGGGCTTATTTTCCAGCCATCTATTGGTTTTATGCTGATGCTGCCACTAGTGGTAGTAAAGCTTTGTAGTTTTACCTCAACGTTTTGCGATTTGTTGGAGTTGAAGATGTAATCCTTGTCGCTAACATTTGCAGTTACTGGCGGCGCGATAACTAAAGGTTCATAAAGTTCGCCGCGGGCGGGATCAACGTGTTTGTACTCTATCGGTCGCCTAAGCTCAATAATTGCATTTAATATCTTAAAATAGGCATAATAAAAATGTGGTGTATTTTCAGGAAGTGTTTTTTGGTCATCATTATAATTGTCCAAATAATCAGTGTTATATGATCCCATTGAATGCGGATATACTAACCAATATGGTTGCGTTATGGCATCTGCTAGGAATTTTTCCTCAGATTCTGATATTCTATTTTTTTGTAAGAATGGATGAGTCGCACGTATTTGTGGTTCAATAAAATGCTTTAGGCTATGAAAACTTGTCGCCTTTAGACTAATATTAAGGTCAGATCTAACTAATGTCTGTGAAATAACAGAAACGGTATCTCCAAGGGCATAAATCGGACTTTCTGCATATGCTTCAATCCATATTCCCGCGCAAGCAGCAATTAATTCGCTTAAATCCTTTGTTTTTTGTTCGCGCCAATAGCCATCTTTTACATTTTCAACCTTATCCAACAAATCAACCAATGCCGGTACCGATTTATCGGGACGGTCAATATCAAAACTCTTCTGTATTGCAGATAGATCAGTTGAAATGTCTTCTGCACCAACCCTCGCCCAGGTGGTATTAACGCCATCCATTAAATCTGTTTTTGGGGCATCTCCCAAAATGGTTTTAAAGTATTCAATAGCTTCACCTCTTTGCTTGGCTGACCCGAATCCCTGTGTTTTATGATTAGATCTGCTTTCCGCAGCAATTTCGCCGTATCCTTTACCGATGATTGGGTTGTATACGCCAACATCTAATTTAAATTGGTCGGGGTTTGTGGTATTTACACTGCCGAAATTAAAAGTGTTCCACAATAAGCGTTTCGCCTGCCAAACTTTCACATATTTTAATTGCTCCGGAAAACGGCTTGGATCAGCTGCCGCGGTAAATGCCTCCTGTGCCAATATTGCCGATGCGGTATGATGCCCATGGCCACCTTCGCCGGTTGTAGGGAAACGGCAGATGATCACATCTGGTCTGAATTTTCTGATCACCCACACCACATCACTCAATACTTTTTCCTTATCCCAGATTTTTAATGTTTCGCCGGGCCCTTTGCTAAAGCCAAAATCATTGGCGCGACTAAAAAATTGTTCAGCGCCATCCATTCTTCGGGCTGCCAATAATTCCTGGGTCCGTATCAGTCCTAATTGTTCACCTTGTTCATTTCCTATCAAATTTTGGCCGCCATCGCCACGAGTTAAAGATAAATAACCGGTACGGTAATGCTTTTCCTGTGCCAAATATGCCAGTAAGCGTGTGTTCTCATCATCGGGATGTGCGGCAACATATAGCACACTGCCCAATACATCCAGCTTTTTAAAGCTTTGTTCAATGGTTATAAGATCGGATGGGGGAGCAGTTTGTGAAAATACGGAACTACTGATAAATATGAATAAGGCAAAAGATATAATACGCTTCATAGAAACAAATATAAATGAAAGATAATCAGGCATATTTATTGTATCAATAAAAAAACAATTAAATGATTATCTGTTTAATATAGATAGCAATCTTTTGATTGAATATTTATATCTAAACACGAGCATATTACAAATAAATTACAAAAAAAGTTTTACATTAATCAATCGTTTGATTAATTTTGTGCCGTTAAAACAATGGACAAAGATAAAATAGATAAGAAAGATCATATCCTTGACGTAGCCGAGAAAGTCTTCTCGGACCAAGGCTATGATGGCGCTTCAACCCGTTCTATATCAGGCGAGGCTGGGGTTAATATGGCTATGCTGAACTATTACTTCGGTTCAAAAGAAGGTTTGTTTTTAGCTGTATTCAACAGGAAAATTAATTCATTTAAGGATCTGTTGCAAGACCTCGGAAATGACGAGCATTTAAGTTCATGGGCAAAAGTAGAAACGTATCTTGATATGTATGCAGAGCGGGTGGTGAACAATAACTGCTTCCAAAAAATGCTTTATCAGGAAATGTCAATGAATAAGCGGACGGAACTTTCCGAGAACCTTACCCAAATCCTTATGCAAAATGTGAATGAGTTTCATAAAATTTTGAAAGAAGGGGTAGATAACGGCGAGTTTAATGAGGATGTTGATTTTGAGATGGTTACAGCTACTATTTACGGAACAAAAAACTTTATTATTAATGCACCTCAGTTAACATCAATGATGTTGGGATATGACATTTTAGATGAAAATAACCTGGAGGAAAAATTCAAACCACGTATTAAAGCTTATCAAAAGAAATTACTGAGAGCTTATTTAGTTAAGGAAAATGACAAAACACAAAACACCTATCCTGCATATGTTAAATAAACTAATAAAACCCCTTAAACTGTACGGCATAACAGCCGTTATACTTGGTGTACTGGCAAATGCAGCCAGCGCACAAGACAGGACCATCACGTTGCCCGAGGCAATTTCACTTGGTTTACAAACCAGCAAAACGTTAAAATATTCGCAGGCTAAAATTGATGAAGCTGTATCTGAATACAATCAGGCAAAAGATAAATCGCTGCCAACAGGTTCGGTAAGTGCTACTTATGACCGTGCGCAGATACCGGAAAACTTATTAAGGTTTGGTGGAGAAACCATCGCATTACCAACCAGCGCTAACGCTTATTTAGGCATAGCCTCAATTAACGAAACTATTTTCGGAGGTAACAAACTTAGATATGCACGCCAGTCTACCGATTTGTTAACACAGGTATCGCGTTTAAGTGCTTCTTCCGATAAAGATCAGATAACTTACGATATCATCAGTGCATATTATAACCTGTATAAAGTGCTACAGAGCATAAAGGTTGTAAACCAAAACATTGCAACTGTTGATGCGCAAATACATCAATCACAACGTTTCTTTGATCAGGGCATAGTTACAAAAAACGATGTGTTACGTTTTGAATTACAGAAAGCTAACATACAATTAAATGGTATCGATTTGGAAAGCAATCGTAAAATAATTAACTACAATTTGGATATTTTATTAGGCTTGCCTGAAACCACCAATTTAAGTATTGATGAGATTACCGATGCCGCTAAACCGGTTGGCCCTTTAAGCGATTATATAGATACCGCTTTAACAACTCGCCAGGAATTACAAGAACTGGATTTGCGTAACCGTGTTGCCCAAACTAATATTAAAAGTATACAGGCTAATTTAAGCCCAACACTTGCAGCATCAGCAGCGGGGTATTATGTTGGCATTGCAGGTAACCCAATACCTAAAATTGGTAATGATATTACGCCTATAACAGTTGGCTTAACTTTATCATGGGATTTCTCAGCGCTTTGGACTAACAAGAACAAAGTGGCACAGGCTAAAATTCAGCAAGCCGAAGTGGAGATCAATAAGGGTATAACTTCTGATAATGTAAGGAATGAAGTAAACCAGGATTATCAGAACTATATTACTGCTTTAAGCAAAATACAGCTTTTACAAACATCGATTGAACAAGCCGGTGAAAACAACACTATTCTACAAAACAAATATGCAAGCAATATAGCTTCAGCTACCGATCGTGCTGACGCTGAAACACTACTTTATCAAGCCCAAATAAACCTGGAACTTGCTAAAGCTGATGCAGGACTTGCTTATTACACATTATTGAAATCAACCGGAAAACTTAACAAATAATACAAACAGAAATTACAATGGCACAAAAACACAACTCAGAAGAAGAAGAACCAAAAAAGAAACCGAATAAGGTACTTCCCATCATATTAATAATTGTACTAATTGGCGGTATCATCTTCGGCGTAAAAGAATATATATATTTCAGCAAACACGTAGATACTGATGATGCGCAGATAGATGGCGATATAAGCCCTGTTGTTGCCCGCGTTGGTGGTTATGTTGACAGTATATATTTTCAGGAAAACGAACATGTTAACCAAGGCCAGTTATTGGTTAAACTGGATGACCGCGATTACAAAGTAAAACTTGAGCAGGCACTAGCCGCACAAAAAGGCGCAAGCGCTGGTGTAGGTGTTAGTCAGTCACAAATCTATAGTGTTACTTCAAACTCATCTGTTGCAAAAGCTGGTGTAGTATCAGCAGGTGCAAAGCTTGATCAGGTATCAAAAGATTATCAGCGTTATGCTAATCTGGTAAAAGATGGATCAGTAACCCAGCAACAATTTGATCAGGCAAAAGCCGATCTTGAAGTAGCGCAGGCAAATTATAAAGCAGCACAGGATCAATACCAGGCAGCACAGCAACAAATTGGAACTACAAAAAACCAATTGACAGTAACCAACACCAGTGTTACACAACGCCAGGTTGATGTTGATTTTGCAAAACTTCAATTATCATACGCGTCAATTACTGCACCTGCAAGTGGTCTTGTTTCAAAAAAGAACATTCAATTAGGTCAATTGGTGCAAGCCGGGCAAACATTGTTCTCTATTGTTAATGATAACAGCATTTATATAACTGCCAACTTTAAAGAAACCCAGTTAGATAAAATACGTTCAGGCCAAAAAGTTGACATCGAGGTTGATGCTTACCCTGAAATGAAATTAGAAGGTACAGTATTTAACT
This sequence comes from Mucilaginibacter sp. L196, assembly GCF_009765905.1. Lineage (GTDB taxonomy): Bacteria > Bacteroidota > Bacteroidia > Sphingobacteriales > Sphingobacteriaceae > Mucilaginibacter. The sequence goes on from NZ_LMUO01000009.1 coordinate 348,664, forward strand.
TTTCACCGGCTACTGGTGCAAAATTCTCTTTATTGCCACCTGATAATGCTACCGGTAACTATGTAAAAGTAGTACAACGTGTGCCTGTTAAAATTTTAATAAAAGCTGATAAAGCAACTATGGACAGGTTACGCCCGGGAATGAGCGTGAATGTTTCAGTAATCTACAAAGACTAATTAATTAATAATGGCTGAACAAGGTTTTAGAAAGTGGATCATTACTATCACGGTGATCATGGCTTCATTGTTGGAGCTTATTGATACCACGATAGTAAACGTATCCCTGCCCCAAATACAGGGTAACCTGGGGGCCACACTTGAAGACGTTGCATGGGTAACTACCGGTTACGCTGTGGCAAACGTAATTGTACTGCCAATGTCGGGTTGGTTAGGTAGTTTCTTCGGGCGTAAAAATTACTACATGGCGTCTATTCTATTGTTTACTATCGCGTCATTTTTATGCGGTAATGCACATAGTTTAAATGAGTTGGTACTATTCCGTATTATACAAGGTATTGCAGGTGGTGGTTTGATATCAACATCACAAGCTATTTTGATTGAAACCTGGCCGCGTGAAGAAATTGGTACAGCTACCGCCTTATTTGGTTTAGGTGCGGTTGTAGGCCCAACAGTGGGCCCAACAATTGGTGGCTGGATCACAGATAACTACTCTTGGCCATGGATATTTTATGTAAACATTCCGGTTGGTGCATTGGCACTATTCCTGACTTACACCTTTGTGCGAACAACGCCGCGAGATGGGCGAAACAAGCCGATCGACTGGTGGGGCATTGGATTACTTGCTCTTGCAGTAGGTAGTTTACAAACCATATTGGAAAAAGGTGAGTCAGAAGATTGGTTTTCAAAAACATATATACTTATACTTACTATAACCGCCATATTAGGAACATTGCTGTTTATTTGGCGAGAGTTAAGTACCGACCACCCGATAGTAAACTTTGCCATTATGCGGCATCGAAGTTTCGCGGTGGGGATGTTTACATCCTTTGTGCTCGGGTTTGGTTTGTATGGTTCGGTTTTCGTATTCCCAATTTTCTGTCAAAGTTTGTTAGGCTTCTCAGCACAACAAACGGGTGAAATTTTATTCCCGGGTGGATTGTGTACCATTATATTGATGCCATTTATTGGTAAGATGCTCAATAAGGGTATTCCGGCACAATTTATGGCTACTATAGGTATGTTCCTGTTTTTTGTATTTACCACTATGTTGAGTAAATCAACACTTAATTCAGGCACAGGCGATTTCTTTTGGCCATTGGTGATAAGGGGTGTAGGTATGGCATTATTATTCGTACCGTTGACCACATTGGCAATTGCCGACCTTAAAGGGCCGGAAATAGGACAGGGTACTGGTTTAAATAATATGATGCGACAACTTGGTGGTGCTTTTGGTATAGCTACCTTAACTACCATAATTCACATACGTCAGGGGGTACACCGCAACAACCTATTAACCAATATTAACCCTTATAATAATGCATTTACATTGCGCTTTAATAATTTGATACAAAATTTTGAATCAAAAGGTAAATCATTAAGTGATGCTACACAAATGGCTTACCAGGCTATTGAAGGTATGGTAATTAAGCAAACGTTGCTACTAACTTATGCTGATGCTTATTGGATATCGGGTTTAGTAATGCTATTCTCAATACCATTATTATACTTGCAGCCATTCAAAAAAGGCCAAAAAGCCGCGGTAGACGCGCACTAAAAAGATAAAGCCGCCCTGTTACTACATAGGGCGGCTTTCTCAAAAAAAATTAACAATTAAAAATTTGGTATAAGCCCCACAAAATCACAAATGCTTATTACTAAATATATATGGGAGCGGGGGTGTTTAATCTTGCTATAAAATTAATAGTTTTTAATTGTAAAAAACAACTTTGTGATGCAATAAAAAACACAAAATGAAAAAATTATGAAATTTTATTATATAGCAGCTTTTTTCGTCAATATCAATAAATAACCTTTCCACTTGCTGTAACTAATGATGCTATTCGTATCGCATCAAAAACTCTTTCCTCGGTAGTCCCCATCTTTATTAATGAATCTTCGTGAGCGTTTACGCATAATTCACAACCATTAACGGCCGAAATAGTTAAGCTCATCAATTCAAAAAATTCCTTACCTGTTACAGGTTTCATCATGATCTGCATTCTGATACGTGCCGGAATCTGATTGTATTTATCCTTTTGGGTAAAATGTCTGAAGCGATAAAATACATTATTAGATGCCAGTAAGGATGCACATGCGGCAGCTTCAGCAATATCTGCTGCGGTTGCACCTTGTTCTTCGGCATGTTTGGTGTAATATTGGGTAAGCGGGTTGTTGGTATTGTTTATGGAAACGCTTAGGCCTAATAAAGCGCATTCCTTAGCGCTTAAATGTTCAGAGGTTAATGTACTGCTGAAATTTAATTTAAAGTCGCGTATATAGCGCGATTCGCCTTTTTCAAGTAAGGTAAGGCTTTCGGTACGATAGTCGCTATCCAGGCCAATGCTTTGCAATAGCTCGTTTATAGTTTCGGTAACTTCACTCATCTTTTTGTGTTTAGTAATGCATAAAAAATCCCCGCGCCAAAGGCACGGGGACTATCAATATTCAAACAAATTATACAGTTAATGTTTCCTGGCCTTTTTCCCAGTTGCAAGGGCAAAGCTCGTCAGTTTGTAAACCATCAAGTACACGTAATACTTCTTTAACGTTACGGCCAACGCTTAAGTCGTTAACACAAACCCAACGTACAATACCGGTAGGATCGATGATGAAGGTAGCGCGGTAAGCAACTTTTTCATTCGGCTCTAATATACCTAACTCTTCCGCTAATGATTTTGAAGTATCAGCTAACATCGGGAACTTCAAATCACGCAAATCATCATGATCTCTTCTCCATGCAGCGTGTACAAATTCAGAATCAGTTGAAGCACCAATTAAACGTGCATCACGATCGCGGAATTCGCCATAAGCTTTATTAAATTCAGCTATTTCGGTAGGGCAAACAAAAGTGAAATCCTTTGGCCACCAAAACATTACAGTCCAAACGTTATCCTCGTTAGTAAAATAATCAGAGTTGATAGTTTCAAACTCTTTTCCTTTTTCGATACTAACAACCGCAGTTTTAGAGAATTTCGGAAATTCTTGTCCTATAGTAATCATATTTTTAATTTTTGTTTTTATTTGTTGCAAATATACAAATAACTATATAGCTATTAGATATATACTTTCTATGATATATAGATTTTATCTATAGTTTTGATTTCAAAAATTATATTACTGCTGCATATGAAAATTATTATATTGTGGCATGAAACCTAAATTTGTCTTAACCGCAATTATATTGCTAAGTGCTAGTATCTTAACCCTAAGCTGTAAGCATAAAGCAAGCGCAGATGGTGCTGCTGTAAAGCAGTTCTTAACGAAGTTTAATGGATTTGTATCGGCAGGCAATGCCGATTCAATTAAAGCATATTTTGTAGAACAGGGCCTTAAAACTGACCGTATTGCTAAAATATTGGCAGGCAAAAGCGGAATAGTGGAGCAGTCTCCTACTATTTTCAGGCTGGACTTAATAACAGATGATAGTAAAATAACAACATCGCCCAATGGAATTATTGAAGTTTCAATACCTGTTTTGTTTTCACATAACAACATCGAAAGCGCTAAATCATTAATAATATTGAAACTTATTAATGATAAGGACGGCAAAATGAGGATATCATTTATAAATGTTTCCAGGTTTTTACCGGATTATATCGCCTATGAAAACCTTGTAAAAAGTAAAACACTTACCGACAAAGACATATATGCGCCAATAACTTTAAAGGCTTTTGAAACGGCAAAACAGTTAAAAGCCAAATATGATAGTGTTATTTGGTTTGAGCACATTAATAATAAACAAACTTATTTTTTCGTGGTTAAAGATAAATGGAATTTGGACCTCGCGTCCGGAGATTCAGCTAAAACCTATAAAATGGGATTGGTCGGGCCGGATTTGAAAGAACTGATACCAGTTGATTATGATTTGATTCATAATATTAACGGGACAATAAATGGATTAATTGAGGTTGAAAAGAGCAATAAACACGGTTTTTATAATCTGCAGGGAAAAATAATTGTACCCGTAGAATATGACCAGATTTACCCGGTAACAAATGATAATGCATTGGCGGCATTGCAAAAAGGCGACGATTTTTATTGGTTGAATAAGGATTCTACTATTTCAAATAAGGTTAACATCAGTATTAGTGAGGTATTAGCGCAAACAAGTCGTTTAGGTAATTTTAACCAAGATGGTAGCAATATTGATAATGTAACTGAATTTAATTCACACGAGCAACACGGATCGGTTTATATACCACCGGCCTATCTTGTTAACCTGGGAATATTTTCAACTATAGAACAGTTTAAAAATCCACTACGAAGAAACATTGATTTTGAAGATGTAAGTGCTAAAATTAATATAAAGCTTAGTGATAAAGCTACAGTTGAAAAGAACGATAATATTTTTGAGACAGCGTTTTATTCAATTCGTAATTATTTTTTAGGTGGCAGATCTGAATTTTATGATACTAAAAACTTAGTGATTGTAGATAAGAAAAGAAACAAGGTTTACAGACAAGAAATTATTACGGACTTGAGCATGGAAGAGGGGGAAGAAGGTATGACCGGTTTATGTAACGAATATAATTTAAACCCATTAAACGATACCTTACTTGAAATGAAGGTTACCAGTGCGATAAGCATACTATTGTACAATGGCGATTATTTGCAGGAAGCCCCTGTATTTCATTATCTAACCTTAAAAAATGGGAAAATGGCGGAAGCTAGTACAAACCGCAAGTTTTCGTTTACTAAATTCCGGAAGATGGATGATTCTTATCTGGAAGGTTGTTATTTGTATCTGATTAAGCCGTCAATAGCTAGGGGAAAATACAAAAAAGAGCAGAGTGATCATTTACGAAAAGATGTGCTTCAGTACATGAAAAATGAAATATTCGCGGATTACCACTATAAATTTAAAGACTCTGTATGGAACGAAGTATTTGCAGAATCAATTGCCAATTACGAAGCCAAAAATGAATCCGTTGACGATTCACTAACTGAAATTGATAAATATAACATCAACTGGATCAATCAAAAGCTAAAGGCTACCGAATCAAAAAAACTGGCATCGAGATAAATGGTTGAAAAGACACTTAGGATAATTGCTTTCTTCTGGATTTTTATTTTGTGCGCCGGGACGCTGCAGTACCTTAATTTTAAGTCGGATTATAATTTTCTACACTTAAAGCAATTTGCAGTTAAAACCGGATTTTATCTACCTGCTTTTTATTGCCATATTTTTGGCAGCAGTATTATTCTGTTAGCCGGATTTTTTCAATTCTCAAAAAAGGTTTACAGCAATCGCAGGTTACATAAAGTATTAGGGAAAATATATGTGTTTGGCGTACTGTTCTTCGCAGCGCCGGGCGCTTATATTATGACACTGTTTATCAATCGTGGCACTGGCGTATTTATTTCTTTTTTTATCCAAAATACCCTTTGGATAATATTCACGCTAAGTGCGTGGCTACTGATTATGAATGGTAAAGTAGATGAGCATGTGCGTATGATGCGGAGAAGTTATGCGCTGGCTTTTGCGGCAGTTACTTTAAGGTTTTATATATGGTTGTTCACCATATTTGGCAATGGTGTAAGCTTTCCGAATAATTACCTGATCATCGCATTTTTAAGCTGGATACCTAATCTTTTGCTTGTAGAAGCAATCAATTACTACGACCGTAAAACCACCTATACTTTAGTTAAATAAAAAGGCGATAAGATCATCTTATCGCCTTTAACATAAATACTTAATGAATAATCTATTTATTCTTCAGATCTGCTGCTGCCGGTTCGTCTAAGTACCAACGTATCTTGCCATGGGTAGGGGCAATTAGTTGCGCAGGATAGTTTTCAATATCCCTGGCATCTTCCAATACATGATGAACGGCTATCGCCTTACCTTCGCCATAAACTAAAAAGGCTATGTTGTGTGCCTGGTTAATTAATGGGGCAGTAAAGGTGATGCGGTAAACTTGTTGATCTTCTAAAAACACTTCTTTCACAGTAGCCGTTTTTTCATTCAGAACCGGCGTGTATGGAAATAATGAAGCAGTGTGCGAGTTGTCACCCAAACCAAGCAGGATCAGATCAAACGTTAAAGACTGCTCGTCAAAAAACAGATCAATAGCTTTTTTGTATTCAGCCGCGGCCTCAGCAGGGCTTAGTGATGTATCAACAGCGAAAATGTTAGAATCATCAATTTGCAATGGATCAAACAAAGCTGTTTTTGCCATTAAATAGTTGCTGTCTTTATCATCCTGCGGTACATTACGCTCATCTCCAAAAAAGAAATACACGTTTTCCCAGTCCACCTTATTTTTAAAATCGTTTGAAGCCAAAAGCTCATACAATTTTTTAGGCGAGCTTCCGCCCGATAAGGCTACCGAAAAGTTACTATGTTTAGCTATAGACTGCTCTGCCAGGGTTACAAAATAAGTAGCCAGATTAACCAGTACATTTTCGGGTGTATTGAAAATATTTAGTTTCATAGCTTATTTTTTGTCCTTTAACGGCAATGAGAACCAGGTAAAACCATCACGTGCTATTAAAGCCTCAGCGCTTTCAGGTCCCCATGAATTGGCAGAATAGTTAGGGAAGTTCAAGCTCTTCTTATTAGTCCAGGTGCTTAATATCGGCATGATCAACTCCCATGCAGCTTCTACCTGGTCGCCACGCATAAATAGCGTTTGATCGCCCAGCATAGTATCTAACAATAGGGTTTCGTAAGCTTCAGGAGCCTGACTGGTATAAGTGCCTTTGTAATCAAATACCATATCAACAGTATTTAATATCATATCCAAGCCCGGGCGTTTTGCCTGTACTTGTAAGCGGATACTCATTTCGGGCTGTATACTGATGATCAACCTGTTTTGTTGCCAGCTTTCTGCTGCTTCGGTAGGGAATACCTTGTGTGGTACATCCTTAAACTGAATAGTGATCACTGATGATGATTGGTGCAGCCTTTTACCTGTACGCAGGTAGAAAGGGATACCTTGCCAGCGCCAGTTATCTACAAAAAATTTAACAGCGGCGAAGGTTTCAGTGTTTGAGTCTGAGTCGACTTTAGGTTCATCGCGGTAGCCGGTAACTTCTTTACCTTCCATCCATCCTTTACCATATTGGCCACGTACAGCTGAATTACGTACGTCATCAGGCGAAAATTTACGCATGGCATGTAGTACATCAACTTTGCGGTTGCGTATTTCATCGGCGCTAAAATTAACCGGAGTTTCCATCGCTACTAAGCACAGTAATTGTAATAAGTGATTCTGGATCATATCGCGTAAAGCACCGGCGCCATCGTAGTAATCGCCGCGTTCTTCAACGCCCAGTTGTTCAGTTACAGAAATCTGCACATGTTCAATATAATTACGGTTCCATATCGGCTCCAAAATGGAGTTGGCGAAACGGAATGCCATTATATTCTGTACAGTCTCTTTACCTAAATAATGGTCGATGCGGTAGATCTGCTTTTCATCAAAAATACCTGCCAATAAAGTGTTTAGTTCTTTAGCGGTTTCCAGATCATGCCCGAAAGGTTTTTCGATAACGATTCTTGTACGCTCTTTATCCTCGGCCAAACCTGCTTTTGAAATATTAGAAGCAATGATTGGGAAGAAGTTTGGTGATACCGCCATGTAATAAATTACATTGGCTTTAGTTTTCCACTCCGCGTTGCGGGTTTCTACCTGTTTGCCAAACTCTTTATAAGTTTCAGAATCATTGATGTCTGATACCTGGTAATACAAGTTTTTTGAAAACTCATCCCATTTTTTCTTTTCAGCCTTTCCACTGCGCGAAAACTGGTTGATATCATCCAATAATTTTTTGCGGAAATCCTCATCGGTAAGTTTAGTTCTTCCTGTACCAATTATGGCAAACTGCTTTGGCAACCAATTGTCCAAAAACAGATTGTAAAGTGCAGGTGCCAGTTTACGGGCATTCAAATCTCCTGTACCTCCAAAAATGATAAATATTGTAGGTTGATTTTTAGTTGATTCCATGATATTATGTTCTATCGGCTAATTAAAGTTTAATTAATGATCGCTTTTAGGTACCCATTGGGTGTGGAAAGTTCCTTCTTTGCCAACCAATTCATAAGTGTGCGCGCCAAAATAGTCGCGTTGCGCTTGTGTTAAGTTTGATGGCATCCTTCCGGTACGGAAGTTATCAAAGTAGCTTATAGAAGCAGCATAAGACGGTACAGCGATACCAGCAGCAATAGCAGAAGAAATTACTTTTCTTGCACCCGGTACTGCTGCGCTAACTAATTTTTCAACTCCGCCATCTAATAACAGATGTGATAGTTTCGCATTGCTTTTGTAAGCGTTGTATATATCGTTCAGGAATGTTGAACGGATGATACAACCACCACGCCAAATTTTAGCGATCTCGTCTAAATGCAAATCGTATTGATATTCTTTAGATGCGTTTGACAGCATGAACATACCCTGCGCATAAGTAATAACCATGCTGAAGTAGTACGCTTGCTCTAATGCCTCTAAAAACTCATCAGTATTGCTAACATCCAGTTTTGGAGCGGTTTTGCTGTATACTTTAGCAGCTTCTAAACGCATTTCTTTATATTTAGAAAGATCGCGCATGGATACCGCTGTATCAATAGTTGGGATAGGTGCCTGCAAGTCCATAGCCACTTGTGATGTCCATTTACCGGTACCTTTTGCTTTAGCTTCGTCCTTAATATCATCTAACAATAAATGATCAGTTCCGGGAGCTTTGTAGTGGAATATATCTTTAGTGATCTCTAATAAGAATGAGCTTAAACGACCGTCGTTCCATTTGGTAAATACTTTACCTATGGCTTCGTTGTCCAGTTTTAATCCAGTTTTAAGCACTTCATAGGTTTCAGCAATTAATTGCATAATGCCGTACTCGATACCGTTGTGAACCATTTTAACAAAGTGACCTGATGCACCGGGGCCAATGTATGTTACGCATGGAGCACCATCAACTTTAGCAGCGATAGATTCCAATATCGGTTTCATTACATTGTAGGCATCTTTATCGCCACCCGGCATCATGCTCGGGCCACGGCGCGCGCCTTCTTCACCACCTGATATACCCATACCGAAGAAATGGAAACCTTGAGCTTCCAGCTCATCAACACGGCGGTTGGTATCAGTAAAATGAGAGTTACCGCCATCTATCAAAATATCACCTTTATCAAGCAAAGGCAATAGTTCAGCAATTACATCATCCACAATTTTACCGGCCGGAACCAGCATCATTATAGCGCGCGGACTTTTAAGACTTTTTACAAAAGGTTCAACTTCGCTAAAACCTTTAAGGTTTTTATGCGTGCTTTCCTGTTCTAATAATTGGCCTTTTGAGGCATCTTTATCAAAACCGGCACCTTTAACACCATGGTCGCCCATGTTTAACAGCAGGTTACGGCCCATGGTACCAAGGCCTATCATGCCAAAATCGTATTTATCTGTTGTGTCGCTCATTTTGTTTGAGTTTGTTCTTTTTTTAAATCTTCCAGTATTTTTTTTGTGATCTTGAAGTCGGTATGCTGATACGCGCGCATGCCTAATTTCTTGGCCGCAAGCGCAAACATTTTCCTATCGTCAAAATATACACATTCCTGTGGTTGAGCCATTGCTATGCCCATTGCTAACTTAAATATAGCGGGATCAGGTTTACGGATTTTGACTTCGCACGAAGAAACAAACGCGTCGAATACATCGTGCAGTTTGAATTTTTTAACGCGATAGTCGTTCAGTTCCTTGCCCTCGTTATTGATGGCAATTATTCTGAAACCACAATCCTTTTTCCATTCTTTTAACCAAGCCAGCATGTCAGGTAATTCTATTGATTGCTCGAACATGAAGTTCTTAAAATCTTCGCGCGTAAAATCGCGCGGATGATTAAAAACTACCGTGTCCAGGTATTCGTCAAGGTCAACACCAGCCGCTTCGTACACATTAAAAATAAAGGTGTGCAGTTCTTTAACCTCGTTATAATCGAGCCCGAATTTTCTTGCCGCTTCCTCGCGGGATTCGTGGCCCCAGCCATTGGTAAGCAAAATGCCCCCAATGTCAAAAAACAGGAATTTTATGGCTAATGTCTCCACCAAGATTATTTATTTTTTTGATCCTCGATAGCTTGTAACAGTTTTTCGAAAGGTTTGTTAAATTTATCAATACCCTCGTCTTCTAATTGCTGGGTGATCTGGTCGATATCGATACCTGCTTTTTTAATTCTGTCTAAAGTTTCGGTTGCTTTATCCAAACCTTGCTCTAATGTATTGGCAGCAATACCATGATCAGCAAATGCTAAAATAGTTTCCAAAGGAACGGTATCAACAGTATCAGGGCCGATCAAAGCTTCAACATATTTGGTATCTTTAAATGCAGGGTTTTTGCTGCTGGTACTTGCCCATAGCAAACGTTGCGGTTGAGCGCCTGCTGCTGCTAGTTTTTCCCAACGTGGGCCGCTGAATACTCTTTTGTAAATCTCGTATGCTTTTTTTGCTGACGCGATAGCAACTTCGCCTTTCAGGTCACCTAAACCTTTTTCGTCAAGTAATGGATCAACCAAAACATCAATACGGCTTAAGAAAAAGCTAGCTACCGATGATATGTGAGCGATTTTGTGGCCTGCTGCCAAATGATCTTCTAAACCTGAGATATAAGCTTCGGTTACTGCTTCGTAACGAGGTAAGCCAAAAAGTAAAGTAACGTTGATGTTAATACCTTTTGCTATAGATTGGCGAATTGCCGCTAAACCTGGTTGTGTTCCAGGGATTTTGATCATTACGTTTTTGCGGGCAACTTCTTTCCAAAGTTTTTCTGCCTGATCAGCCGTTTCTTTAGTTTTTAATGCTAAAAATGGAGATACCTCTAAACTTACATAACCATCTTCAGCTTTTGATTCGTTGTATACGCCTTCAAACAATGCTGTAGCATTTTGAATATCCTTTACCGCAAGACCAAAAAAGATCTCTTCGTTATCAGTATGCGTTTTTGCCAGTTCAACAATATCCTTGTCATAATCGGTACCGCTGGTTATAGCCTTCTCGAAAATTGCCGGGTTTGAGGTTACACCTCTGATGCCTTCTTCGTCGATAAGTTTTTGCAAGTTACCTGATGCAATAATTTCGCGATCTATAAAATCCAGCCAGATGCTTTGACCAAAGCTGTGTATTTGTTTTACTTTGTTAGTTTCCATTATGAATATATGTATTAATTAATTAGTGCTTTTTTGTGTATTTAGCGTCAATAAGTGTACCACCTATTTGTGCCGTCTGTAGGCTAATGTCATATTTTTAAGCCATTAAAATCTCTACATTGTAATTTATAAATAAGCCGCTTTCAATTACCCCGGTTATTGATTTTATAGCCTGCTCCATATCCTTACCAATATTATGAAAACGTGCATCCAAAATCAAGTTACCATTTTCGGTAATAATAGGGCCGTCTTTACCTTTTGCCGGCCTTAACTGTAATTCACTTACACCTAGTTTTTTTAGTTCTTCTTCTACATGCAGTAAGGCCGTAGGGAAAACCTCTATAGGTACCGGGAAATTAATGCCAAGCTTTTTTACCAGCTTACTGTCATCAACAATAATATAATTTTTAGGGCTTGAGCTGATGAGCAGTTTCTCTTTGAACATAGCGCCACCTCTGCCTTTAATTAAACTTTTGTCGGGATCAACCTCATCGGCACCATCAAACAACCAATCGGGTTTGTTTTCGAAAAGGGTAGTTAATGGGATGCCAAGCTTGGCGCAAAACAGCGAAATTTCAATCGAGGTTGGTATAGCTTTCACCTTTAACCCTTCCTCTTTTATCCGTTTCGCAATAGCTATCAGCGCTACATAAACTGTTGAACCTGAACCTACGCCTAATATATCGCCATCTTTAACCCTGATGGCAATTTCATCAGCAACCTTTTGTTTTCCTTCAAGGTTGATAATGGTTCCTGACCATTCAAGGGTATTAAGTATGTCGCTTTGCCAGTTCATTGTTTAGTATCGAGTATTTAGTATTAAGTAGCAAGACTTTTTATAACATATAATAGCAAGTATTAAGCAGCATGTCTTGCTACTCGATACTTGCTACTAAGTACTTTCTATAATAAAGCTTTCGCTCTTTTAACTACGTTATCAACAGTAAAGCCGAAGTGTTTGTATAGCTCTTCTGCCGGTGCGGATTCACCAAAGGTTTCCATACCTAACATATCGCCTTCGTCGGTAGTGTATTTATGCCATCCCATTGGTGATGCCATTTCAACAGCTAAACGTTTACGATAAGCTTTCGGGAAAACCGACTCTTTGTAAGCGGCACTCTGTTTTTCAAATAATTCCCATGATGGCATGCTTACCACACGGGTTGAAATACCTTCTGCTTCCAGTTTAACCTGAGCTTCCATAATTAAAGAAACTTCAGAACCAGTTGCCATTAAAATCAAATCAGGATTTTTGCTGGCTTCTGATAACACATAAGCGCCTTTTGCAAGGTTGGTTGCTTTTCCATATTTATCCTGATCAAGGATTGGTAAGCCCTGACGGGTGAATACTAATACAACCGGGCCATCTTTGTGCTCAACAGCTGTTTTCCATGCCTGTACAGTTTCGTTTGCATCAGCAGGGCGAATAACTGTTATGCGTGGGATAGAACGTAATGATGCTAATTGCTCAACCGGTTGGTGAGTAGTACCATCCTCGCCTAAACCAATACTATCGTGTGTATAAACAAAGATCGGGCTTATTTTCATGATGGATGCCAAACGGATTGGCGGGCGCATGTACTCAGAGAACATCAGGAACGTTGCGCCGAAAGGAATAACACCTGCTGTTAAAGCCATACCATTCATTGCGGCACCCATAGCATGCTCGCGTATACCGAAGTGGAAGTTACGACCAGCTCTGCTTTCAGAGGTGAAAGAATCGAAATTCTTTAAGTTAGTTTCGGTTGATGGTGCCAAATCGGCAGCGCCGCCAATTAAATATGGGATCTTTTCAGCAAGTGCATTTAGTGCTTTACCTGATGCTACACGTGTTGCCACTTTAGGATCAGATGCTTTAAATACAGGTAATGAATCTGCCCAGCCTTTTGGTAATTCGCCTTTAACAGCTGTTTCATACTCTGCTGCAAGCTCAGGGTATTGTGCTTTATAATCGGCAAATAATTTATTCCATTTAGCTTCGGTATCTTCACCTCTTGAACCGACTTTGTGGTAGTATTCTAACACTTCGGCAGGTACGTTGAATGATTTATCCGGATCGAAACCAAAAAACTCTTTTACTAATTTAATCTCATCAGCGCCAAGTGGTGAACCGTGTGATCCTGCTGTTCCTGCCTTGTTAGGGCTGCCATAAGCGATCAGCGAACGCACGCGGATTAATGATGGTTTTTGTGTTTCTGCTTTTGCGTTTGTAAGCGCTAATTCTAAAGCATGTACATCGTTAACATCAGCAACTTCTTGTACGTGCCATCCGTATGCACGGAAACGCGCGCTTACATCTTCGTTAAATGTGATGTCGGTTGCACCTTCGATAGAGATGTGGTTATCATCATATAAATAAATGATGTTACCTAGCTCCAGATGACCAGCTAATGAAGCTGCTTCTGAAGTTACACCTTCCATCATATCGCCATCGCTGGTGATCGCATAGATATGATAATTGAAAAGGTCGAAACCTGGTTTGTTGTAACGTGCTGCTAAATGTTTTTGCGCGATAGCAAAACCTACGCCATTTGCAAAACCCTGGCCTAAAGGACCAGTTGTTACATCAATGCCCGGGCACAAGCCATATTCAGGGTGACCGGCAGTTTTACTGTTTAACTGGCGGAAATTTTTAATATCATCCAGGGATAAATCGTATCCGGTAAGGTATAAAAAGTTGTATTGTAATATACAGGCATGTCCGCACGACAAAATGAACCTGTCGCGGTTTGCCCAATGTGGGTTTTTAGGATTATAGTTCATGAACTCTTTCCAAAGTACGTGGCCCATTGGCGCAAGGGCCATGGCAGTACCCGGGTGTCCTGAATTTGCTTTTTGTACAGCATCTGCTGATAAAATACGAACTGTATTTATGCCCAGTTCCTCAATGCTTGGGATTGCTATTGTATCCATTTTTTAAAATATATAGTAGTATTATTAGGTTGCTTTATAAATTCCCTATGCCGAAGGGTTTGCTGTTTTAGTATTATGTTCCAATGTCCATAGTCTCGAGCCGCCTTTTATGCCGTCTTCGTTGGTGACAATTTTCATGTTATCATCCAGTTTGAATGTCAGTTTCTCCGCATTACCGCCGCCTATATATAAAGTGTCGTAATTGAATACTGTTTTCAAAACTTCAAAAACTTTCTCCATGCGTTTGTTCCACTTCTTTTTGCCGTCTCTTTCAAGCGCTTTTTCGCCTATGTACTCGTCGTAATTTTCTTTTTTTGAAATAGGGTGATGCGATACCTCTAAATGCGGTAATAAACGGCCATCCATTAATAGGGCAGTACCAAAACCTGTACCTAAAGTAAGCACCATTTCAAAACCCTTACCGCTAACTACACCTAAGCCCTGCATGTCGGCATCATTTACTACTTTGGTGGGTTTGCCTAATTCTTGGGTTAATCTTTCAGCAAAGTCAACGTCTTTCCAATCTTCCGTACCTAAATTAGGCGCTGTTTTTATTACACCGTCGCGTACATACCCTGGAAATCCAACTGAAACGTGATCGTAATCAGGAAAAGCTGATACCAGTTTTTTAATAGAAGCGATAACATTCTCCGGGTTTGACGGTATTGGGGTTATGACTTTATCATAAGTTTTTTGCAATTCGCCTTTGTCATTAAGGATGGTTGCTTTAATATGGGAGCCTCCAATATCAATTGAAAGGATTTTAACAATGGCAGAAGTGTTTTTCATTTAAGAAAAGGTTGATAAACAAAATATATATCAGGTGGGCAGTTAACGAGACCCAAATATCACACTTTTAATAATAAATCATTACTAAAAATGATATTATTTGCACAGGCAAATAAACACTATTAGAATACAATAGTGGTGATTTTGTTTTTCTTAAGATAAAATGTACAGGTTTTTTACAAAGGAATTGCAAAAAAAGAGTAATCAGCATTTAAATAAACGCTGAACGAAAGATTGGTTAATCCGAAGGAACTGTTTGAAAATAATAAAACTATCGTCATTGCGAGCGATAGCGCGGCAATCTCTATATTTTACAGAACTGCTCTGCAGGTTCAATACCTTTTTAACCGCCTTGCCTATGTAAAGATTGCTTCGTACAGCAATGACGTTTGTTTTTAAATAAACGCTGAACGAGAGATTGTTTACCCCAAGAAAAATAGAGAACTAAAATTTAAGATTAGTTTTAACCCAGGTTTGAACTTCTTCCTGGGCACTAATATCTGCGGGTAGCTGGTCATGAATTAATTTTTCAATTTTGTTGCCGGTGTTGGCAAAACGGTAGTCCCAAAGAATCATTAAACGGTTTATCAGGTAAACCATTTCGTTACCTTCTTCTTTATCAAATGGCGTTGCATCCGGTTTTCCGTATACATGCGGATCGTTATGGGGATAAGCGCTCCATTTGTAATCGGAATAATGCAAATTTCTTTTTGAGAACAAAATCATATAAGTACCGGATTTTTCTAAAGGTACTTATAATTAATGGGTTTAAGGGGCCGATTTGAGCGTTTAATATACAATTTAGTACGGATGCTATTTAATCATCAACCTTTAATTTTGATATAAACAAAAAAGGTGATACTGGTAAGTATCGCCCTAAAATATTATTTGATTGTATTAGTTGCTTGTTTGATCGGGTTGGTTCTGATCATCGTCTTCAGGTAAGCCTACAATTTTGTAGGTTTTATTGCCATTTTGATCTACCTGTGCCTTGTAATAAATGCCATCAGGAGAAAGGTATAGCTTATCACCATTAACGCTAATCTTTCTGCAATTAGGCGGCAGCTGGTTAACGATGTCGCCAATTTGCGGAGTCGGAGGAGTATTATCAACCGACGGGTCATCGGTAGTATTTAACTCGCCATCTTTACCTGCAACCTGGTAGCTTAGTGTGCCATCATCTTTAGTTATCGGTGCATAGTAAACACCATCAGCCTCATAATATTGCTGGCCATTAATTACAATTGATTGCGCATTTGATGGTAATGTAGTTACTTCGGCGCCTACAGGGGGTTCAACAACGGTATATTGGTCGTTATCAAACTGATAAAACAAACCGCCGCTGTAAAAATATTGGTCATTACCATAATAAAACGGATAATAGCCATAAGGCAAAATACCTATGCTAAACCCAAGCCTTGGCGCATAGTATGAGCCATAATAACCATGGTTATAGTGATAATAGGTATTGCCACGCGCGGTAAAGCCTGCACGCACACTTACGCCGCCTGAAAAACCACTGTTGTGGGTACGGCCATAGTATGAACCTTGGGTAGAACCCGCAGACGGACGATAACCTCGCGCCGTTGATCCTGATTGGGTGTTGGCTGGCACATGGCCGCTGTATTGCCTTGTTTGTGTTATACCGTTAGTGCTTCTTTGTGTAGTAGTTTGGCGGTTATTATTATAGTTGCGTTGGCCTGCATTGCTTCGTTGCGGGCTAGCCGTATTGGTACGAGGAGTGAAACTCCTGGCTGGGGCGCTTTGCGGAGCAGAGCGTTGAGGTGCAGGGCGTGAATTGCCACCACCACCACCGCCATCTCGATGCTGAGCATTTGCAGGTAAGCTTAAAGCCAAACCTGTCATAACGGCTAATGCCGAATATGATAATGATTTAATTATGTTTTTCATGACGAGTAAGATTTATATAGCTGCACATCTATATGATGTATAATAATATAGACGAACAATTATATGAATAGTTTAACGCTTTATAAAACCATGCTAATTGGTTGCATTAAAATTATAAAATTAATGCTAATTATCAAACAGGTTAACAAAACGAACTCGCCATGCTGTTTATTGCTTAAATGAACTGTAAGCCTGCAAAGTTTTTGTTGAGTACCAGGCTATTATCTACATTAAGCCATTTATCTAAAACGGTGGCGTAAACATCTCTAAAATCTATTTGGTATTTAAGATCACCATTATCAAGGGTTGAAAGATCGGGCGGGGGATTGTAAATACCGGCTTTTTTTAACTTTCCGCCATATAGCATAATGTTATTAGCTGTGCCGTGGTCGGTTCCGTTGCTGGCGTTTTGCTCTACACGGCGGCCAAATTCCGAGAAGGTCATCACCAGCGTATCATCCAGTTTATTGGTCTGCTTTAAATCTTTTATGAACGCGGCCACGGCATCGCCATAAATTTTTAGTTGCCGGCCCTGCTGGCCTTGTTGCCCAACGTGTGTGTCAAACCCGCTAAGTGATACATAATAAACCCTGGTTTGCAAGCCTGAATTTATAAACTTTGATACTGTTTTTAGTTGATTGGCAAATTGCGTAGCCGGGTATACCGCAGAGGTTTTATAAGTTTTGGATGTATTTTGGATATAATCTGCCGAAGAATAGGTTTCTATCATGGTTTTGTACAGATAGCCTAAATTGTCTTCATTTAGATGTTCAGAATTCTGACTGTGCACCAGGTCTTTAAAAAAGGGTTCACGAGTGGTTTGGAATAGCTTGTACGGGTCTTGTACAGCGATGGCTTTCATTTTCGCGCCTTTCATAGCTAATGATAGGGTATCATCAACCTCAATAGCGGTGTAAGGGTTTTTGATGTTTTGGCAATTGGCATCCAGGTAACGGCCTATCCAGCCGTTGGTTAAAAACTGGTTGGAATCGCTGGCGGTTTGCCATATATCCATCGACCTGAAGTGAGAGCGATCTGGATTGGGATAACCAACCGAATTGATAATGCTCATATAACCCTGATCGTAAATTTCTTTTAATGCCGATAGGTTAGGGTTAAAGGCTTGCATATCATCCAGAGGGATCACATCGGTTTCTTTAATGGCGATGGTGTTGCGTTTTTGAAAATAAATATCGTTGCAATAAGGTACAATGGTGTTTAAACCATCGTTACCGCCCGAAAGCTGGATGATCACCAAGTTTTTATACCCGGTTAAGCCGCTCATGGCCATGGCTTCAAGCGGCTTTAAAAACGCAGGCACCATAAATGCGCCTGATACTAAAGCCGTGGTCCTTATAAAATCTCTTCTCCTCATGATCCTGATATTTAATAAAGCTGGTATTCCGGTGTTGAAACCAATTCAACTACCATTATTTTTAAATCATTATCCTCGTTTACTGTATTTTGTACCGTACCGTTTAATGGCGGTTCTAATAAAAACTGCGCTATCTCAACTTTCGACATATCTTTTGGGATGTCACTAAAAAACTTGTCCCAATCGGGGTCGGCTTGTACATGGGTATTTACCACATGCTGCTGGTTACGAACCGTTGCCAAAAAAGCCTCATCTTCAGGGTCGGTTTTGCCGGTAAAATCAATCAAGCCCTGATCTAAAACTGTTGAAGCGATTTTAAGCCGGTACATGAGTGATGAACTGTCTATCCAGTTTCGCCCGCCCGGCCATCCCGCCACATTTGGCGGATAAAATAATTCCTGCCCTAACGCACGCTGAAATAATAACAAAACATCTGGTTTTTGATAGGTGACATAAAACTGCCTGTTTAACCCCACTATAAAATCAACCGGCGATTTAATAAGGTTGCCGGTGTTTTTATCATCATAAAACCAATCGGCTGTAAACACAAATTCAAGCAGTGGCTTTATCTCATAATTGGCATTGAATAATACATCGGTCATCGCGTTAATATGCGTGTTGTCCGGGGTTTCATTAACCAGGTATTTGTATAGTTTGGTGCTGATAAAGTGGGCTGTTTGTTTTTTAGATAGGATAATGTCAATAATATCTTCGCCCTGAAAATTACCCGTTTTGCCCATAAACGTTTTTACGCCGGTATCATGCAGAAAAGGCCGCATTTTAAATGTGCCATCTTTATCAAACCCCCAACCGGTAAATGCTCGCGCTGATTCTTTTACATCCTGTTCGGTATAATTACCGCGACCAATGGTAAATAACTCCATCAACTCACGTGCGAAATTTTCATTAGGGTGCCCTTTATGGTTTTGCTGATTATTTAAAAACAGCAGCATAGCGGGTGATTGCGAAACCTGTATAAGCAATGTGCGGAAGTTACCCAAGGCATTGGCTCGTTGTATGTTATTTAACTGCTGTATATAAACTGCTTTCCCATCGCGACACGAGAAATGGTTGCTCCAAAACAAGGTCATTTTTTCGCGTAGTATGGCATCGGTAGTGCTCATTTTGGTTATCCAGCCGATGTTCAGGTTTTTTTCCTGTTCACGCTCCATCTGGAAAAATTTCTTTTTGGTGTCAGCGTCGGCCTTAGCAAGCATCATGTCATCAACAGGTTGTGTAACAACCGCTATTGGGTCATCATTGTCACTGTTTTCGAATAATTCTTTCACCGCTTTATGTATAGAAGTGTTTTTGTACTTCCTTAAATCTTCGAAACGCATCCCGAAACCGGCCCTTGCAAACAGGTGTTTAATTTGTTTAATGTCCTTCATGCTTATATAATAGGACAATCTGATTCTCAATAGGTTTAATGTTAATTGCTAATTAATTATTTTTATTATTTTAGATGCGATTAAACCTCACAAATGACTAACCCTGTTGTGCTATTAGCACTAACCTTATTCACTTTTTCAGTTAAAGCCCAATCTATTAAAACCGACACTAATCAAGTACGGCCGTATGGTAACGTTGATACCAGCGAGTTAAACTTAAAGAGCTGCGGCTTTGAAAAGGACGCCAATGCAATGGTGCTTTTTGATAAGGCCGATATTAAAATTAATTGGGATGGTGCAGTTAGTTTCATGAGGCATAAAAGGATAAAAATCTTTAATACTAACGGCAAAGACAACGCAAATATTGATCTTTCTTATTTTGATAAGATAACAGACTTAGTTGCTGAAACCGTTAATTTAACAGGCGGAAAGATAGAATACACGCAGGTAGATCCGCAGCTGATATATAAGCAAAAAGTAAACAAGGAAATTAAAAACCTAACTTTTGCATTTCCGGATGTAAGAGCAGGTTCAGTTATTGAAATACAATATACGTGGAAGCTTAAATCGCTTTTATCTATTCCTCCCTGGTTTTTTCAGTCAGATATCCCCGTCCGTTATTCGAAAGTAAATGTTGAAATGGACAATACGTATAAAATAAAGCTTGAAACGGTTGTTAACCAATTTTTTGCAGAGGATACGGTATTTTCCATAAACCACGATTCTGGTACAAAAGCTATTCTTATTTTAAAAAATATTCACTCGTTTGTAAAAGAACCTCATATGACTCCTGAGTTCGTTAATCTACAACGTGTGAGTTTTAAATCAAAAATAAATTGGTGGGAAAGGGCTAATATTAGTTTAGTAGTAAATATGTTTTTCGGGGGGCAGCTTGACTTTCCCTTAAAAAATGAAAAAGCAATTATAAAAAAAGCGGATTCGATAAAAAATAATGACGATAAAATAGATTCCATTTTTACGCTTGTTAAGGATAGTATGCGATTTAACGGGATTAACCATTTGTATGTTGACGATCCTGCTCAGGATGCATGGAACAACAGAAAAGGAAGTTCGACAGAAATAAACATGATCTTATGCAGATTATTGAAAAGTGCAGGAATTGAAGCCTACCCAATGTTAATAAGCACACCCGATTACGGCGTTGCCGATCCTACTGCAGAAAGTTTATTTGAATTTAATAAGTGTGTAGTAATGGTATCATTGGATACTACGCACTATTATACCCTGGACGCCAGTAATAAGCATAATGTTTACAATAGAATACCTTTAGAATTACTTAATACAGCCGGGTTTATTGTTATGTATAAAAAAAATTATGGTATAGTATATTTAAGGGATAGCAAACCTTCGCAGCAATTAGTTTCTGTAAAAGCCGACATATTAGCTGACGGTAAGTTGAACGGAACGGTAGAGGTAACTAGCAATGATTATAACAGGGACGCTGATATGAAAAACTATCATAGGCTCGGCAAAAAAGACTATATAAAATCATTAACAGGTGGAAATAATGCCTTAAAAATATCGGCTTTAACAATAGATAATATGGAAACAGATTCGCTTCCGTTAACACAGCATTTCAATTTTAGTTTAGACCTGCCTTCGTCAGATGGGAATTATATATACTTTACTCCGTACATGTTTAAGCTTGATCCGAATCCCTTTTTAAGCGAGAAACGATTCAGCGATATCGATTTCACTTACAATAACACTTACACCATAACCGGGACATATACAATTCCCAAAGGCTATAAAATTGAGTCCCTTCCCCAAAACCAACTATTGACATTGGCAGACAAAAGCATGAGTGTTAAACGAGTTTTTGAAGCGAGCAACGATGTAATACAATTACATTATATTATTTCGCGGAAGAAGTTATTTTACCACAAAGAGGAATATAAAAGTCTCCATGATTTCTATAAAAAAATGTACGAAATGCTAAATGAGCAGATTGTACTAAAGAAAAGCTAATATTGTTATATTAGTACCGATTAAACCTATTGCAATGAATAAATTTCTTACAACTTTAGCGCTATGTGCACTTACACTTGCTGTAAAAGCCCAGCAAGCTACCACCTTAAATCAAGAGTATGGAAAAATTGATCAGGCCGACCTTGAAATGAAAGCCTGTGATTTTGAAAAAGATGCGAATGCAGAAGTATTGATTGATAAAGGCGACTTATACTATGACCAAACGTTTAACGTGGTTTTAGAGGTACACCGCAGGATAAAGATTTTTAATGATAATGGTAAAAGCAATGCCGATATTGTTATTCCTTTTGATGGCGGAGACCGGTCGGAATTTATTACCGGGTTACAGGCAGAAACGGTGAACCTGGTTGATGGTAAAGTTGAAATAACCAAGCTTGATAAAAAGCAGGTATACATTAAGAATATTGACAAAGTTAAGTCGGAAATGATATTTACATTCCCCAATGTGAAATCCGGATCAATAATTGAATATAAGTATGTTTGGAATGGTGTGGATTATGGATATGTACCATCATGGTCATACCAGGAGGATATACCTGTACGATATAGCGAGCTGGATACCAAACTGCCGGATCTGTTATACTTTAATACGCGTGTAAAATCATTATTGCGTTTAACAAAGTACTCTACATCTCAAGAATCGGGCAGTATTGGTATTGGTCAGGACGCTGTAAGTTATACCAACGAGTGTGCTAAGCGTGAAATGGACAATATCCCATCATTGAATGATGAGCCTTATATGAGCTCAAAAACAGATAACCAGGCATCTATATCTTTTATACTTACTTCTATCAAGCCTATAAATGGGTTTGTAAAAAGCCGTGCCGATACATGGGCTAAAATTGGTAGTGTTCTGGCTGATGATGATGACTTCGGGCATCAGCTTAAAAGGAAACTGGCTGGTGAGGATGTTATTATTAGCCAGGCAAAAGCACTAAAAACAGATGATGAAAAAATAGCCTTCCTTTTCAATAAAGTTAAAACAACCATGAAATGGAATGACGAAGATAGATGGTATACAAACGTTGGCACCAGCAGTGCCTGGGATACCAAAACCGGGAACGCGACAGAGATTAACCTTATTCTGTATCATTTACTTAAGAAATCCGGAGTAGCAGCTATGCCAATGATCGTTAGCACGCGTGGTCATGGCAGGGCTAATCCGTCATTCCCTTATCTGGGCCAGTTTAACCGCGCGGTGGTATACATACCTGTCGACAGTACAAAACTGTATGTTCTTGATGCATCGAACAAGTATAATATGTACAACGAGATACCCTACAACCTGCTTAATTCATCCGGTTTTTATGTTGATATAGATAATAAAACAGAGGACCTTGTTTTTTTGCAGAAGCAAACACCCATCAGGGAGTCTATTTTTATAACTGCCGAAATAAAGCCGGAAGGTAAAATTGAGGGGAATGCCGAGATAAGCAGCTTAAGTTATAACAGGATGAGCGATATAGATGATTATAACACCGAGGGCGAAAAAAAATATATTGATAATTTAAGAGAGGACGATAATAATCTGAAAATATCTTCTCTTAAAATGGATAACATGGATGTGGATTCATTGCCATTAGTGCAGAACATAAAGTTTAATCTCGACCTTACGGGCTCTGACGACAACTACATTTATTTTAATTCGAATTTGTTTAGTTCATTACATAAAAATCCTTTTTTAAACGAAACGCGCAGCAGCGATATTGATTTTGGTTATCCATCAACCTTAACAATAAACGGCATATACAAGGAGCCGGCAGGATACAAGGTTGACGCGCTGCCTAAAAACATCAGCATGACCATGCCTGATAGAGGCATTACTTTTAAACGCATAATAGGCGAGCAGGATGGTACTATAGTAGTGCGTTACGTTGTTACGTATAACAAAAGCATATATTTTAAAGAAAACTATGCTGATTTCCATGAATTTTTCAAGCAGTTATTCCAAATGCTTAATGAACCTATTGCCTTAAAAAAATCCTGAGTATGCGAAAATATTTAAACTGTTTAGCATTAGCTATTGTTGCAATTTTCCTTTTTACTATTAGATCGTATGGTCAGGATATGCCCAAAGAACTATACAGTGCTGCCGGTATTCCTGACTCATTAAAAGAGGACGCTAACTCTGTGGTAAGGTATTCCAACGATGAGGTGGTTGTAGAAGGGGCCGGAAAGGCTGTTGTTAAACACCACTTGATTGTTACCATTTTAAATGAAAAAGCAGATAAGCAAGCAATAATTGTACTTCCGTATAATAAGAAATTTTTTACAGTTAGCGACATTAGCATACATGTTTATGATGCCGCCGGAACTTTAATCAAAAAATATCATAAGGGTGATATGGTTGACGTTGCAGCATTAGATGATGAAATTTTAATCAGTGACGACCGATTACTGGGAGTAAGACACGTGGTGTCGGGCTATCCAACAACTATCGAAGTTGAATATGAAGAAAACCAGACAAGCTTTATACAATTTCAATGGGATATTCAGGGGGAAGACCAGTCTATACAATCCGCAAAGTATTCAATAACGGTAAACCCTGAAGTTGGGCTTAGATACCAGACAAGAAATATCAGCTTAACGCCCAATAAAACAAGTGCAAACGGAAAAGACACATATATATGGAATATAGCCAATAAGAAGGCAATAAAAGTGGAAGAAGGTGCTATGCCATGGCGTGTACTGCCGGAATTAAAAATTGGCGTTAACAAGTTTGAATATTATGGGTTTAACGGTGATTTTAGCACATGGCAAAATTTCGGCAAGTGGCAACAAACGTTGAACGCTGATGTTTGCGACCTTAGCCCACAACGTGTTGCTGAGATACAAAAAATGACAGACACCATTAAGACGGATAAGGCAAAGGCGAAATTTTTGTATGAATACATGCAAAAGAATATGCGGTATGTTGCAGTAACTTTAGGAATTGGTGGTTTAAAGCCGTTCTCGGCAACATTTGTTGATCAGAAAAAATATGGTGATTGTAAGGCTTTCTCCAATTATATGTGTGCCTTATTAAAGGCGGTAAATATTCCAGCATATTATTCAATCGTACATGCTGAACCCAATGAAGAGCCGCTTGACCCATCATTCCCCTTTGATATAACCAACCATATAATTGTATGCATACCTTTTAAAAGTGATACAACCTGGCTGGAATGCACAAGTAGCACAAAGCCTTTTGGCAAATTGGGCTCTTTTACAGAAAATCGTAATGCGTTGCTTATCACGCCCGAAGGAGGCAAATTAGTCAATACCCCTAAAAGTATAGCTGATGACAATGAATTTACCAGCGAAGTGCATTTAGCTATTGATTCTGATGGAAGTGCAAAGGCCCGGGTAAAGATTTTAGGCACGGGAGTTTATCGTGATGACTACATAGGGTTGTCTTATGAAAAAACAGATGAGCAAAAAGAATTTTTAATGCAGGCACTAAATATAAAACAGGCTTCGGTATTTGATTTTACCCAAGGTAAAGATGAAGATGGTGTAAGAGAGGTTAACTTAAACCTGGAATATGATAGGTTTTGCGATATAATGGCAGGTAGTAAGCAGTTTTACAGGCCAAGGGTCTTTGATTTGTGCGCGTTTACCGTGCCTGTTTTGGAGAAACGTAATAGCGATTATTACTTCGAAGCTCCCATGAAAAAAACTTGTGTAACCACTATTGATCTTCCTGCAAACTACGAAGTAGAGGCATTGCCTGCAAATCAAAACTTAAAGTTTACTTATGGTAATTACGAAATAAGTTATGTTTACAATGCCGCGAAAAATCAAGTAATAAGCACAGCTAAATTTAATATTACAAACCAGGTGATTCCAGCTGCAAAATATAATGAAATGCAGCAATATCTGGATGCTGTTGCAAAAGCTCAAAATAAAAAACTGGTAATACGCCACAAGGCGTAAATTTGCCTGATGATTTTCAGGCTTGATGAACGTTTAATATTTCCTGATCCCGAATTGGCAGAGCCCGATGGATTGCTGGCAATTGACGGCGATTTGTCAACTGAACGTTTGTTACTTGCTTATCAAAACGGCATATTCCCTTGGTATAGCGATGATTCGCCCATCTTGTGGTATTCGCCGCATGAGCGGTTTGTGCTTTTTCCGGATGAATTGAAAATATCCAAAAGCATGCGCCAGGTTTTGCGTTCCGGTAAATTTATCATCACCCAAAACCAGTGCTTTACTGATGTTATAGAAGCCTGCTCAATTGTTGAGAGGATAGGGCAGGATGGTACCTGGATCACCGATGAAATGAAGACGGCCTATGGGCAGCTTCACAAAAGCGGTCATGCGCATTCTGTTGAAGTTTGGGAAAATGGCAAATTGGTTGGCGGTTTTTATGGCGTACAGATAGGTTCGATTTTTTGCGGCGAAAGTATGTTCAGTAACGCAAGCAATGCATCCAAAACAGCTTTGGTATGGCTATGCCAGTCGGGATTATATAACTTGATAGATTGCCAGGTATATACCGGCCATTTGGAATCAATGGGGGCACAGATGATAAGCCGCGAAGAATATATGATGTTGCTGCGCGATAATGGCTGAGGAAAGCTTTAACTTTATAAAATCATTCTAAAATAAGATTTGTCATTCTGAGCAGAGCGAAGAATCTTCTTCGATTTACATGGCGAACAATGCATGTTGCAGAAAATTCTTCGCTCTGCTCAGAATGACAAAGTGATCAGAATAACAATCCAATCAAGGAGAAGGACAATAATAAATATGCTGCAAACCATCCATAAAGAACGTATTATTTTAGGCATCGACCCCGGAACGGCCGTGATGGGTTATGGACTTGTTAAGGAGATCGGTTCAAAAATCGAGCTCATCAGCCTGGGTATCATCAAAATGGATAACCTAGATGACCATATGCTGAAATTACAGCGCATATTTGAGAAAACAGTTGGTTTGATTGATAATTATAAACCAGACTGCCTATCGATAGAAGCACCGTTTTACGGCAAAAATATACAGGTAATGCTCAAACTGGGGAGGGCGCAGGGTGTAGTGATGGCAGCAGCACTATCGCGTAATATCGAGATAACTGAATATGCTCCCCGCAAAATAAAACAATCAATCACAGGCAACGGTAATGCGACCAAGGAGCAAGTAGCCGCTATGTTAAAAACGCTGCTGAATTTTACCGAAACGCCTGAATTTTTAGATGCTACAGATGGTTTGGCGGTTGCTGTTTGTCATTCGTTCCAAAAAATTAATGTGAGTAAACCGGCAGGCAGTAAAACCAATAGTAGCGGCAGTAAAAAGTCTTATTCTGGCTGGGAAACTTTTGTGAAGGAAAATACCAGCAGGGTAGCGGGTATTGGAAAAGTAAAGAAATAAGTTGGGGCCTGTCATGCGTAGTCGAAGCATTAGCGTAAAGGCCTTTGCCACAAGCTTCGACTACGCTCAGCATGACACCGCGTCGCATGCTCCGAAAACCCGTACCTATCCTCTTAACGCTTCTCTAATTTTTTCAGCAGTAGCTTCCAGCTGTTCAGTAGTGAAGCTCAATTTAGGCCTTGCAAAATTCATATCATCAACACGATTCATAGGTATTAAGTGGATATGCACATGCGGCACTTCGAGCCCGATAACAGCTGCACCAACTTTTTTGCACGAAATGGCTTTTTTTAACCCCGTAGCAACAATTTTAGCGAAAAGCTGCAGGCCGACATAGGTTTCATCATCCAGATCAAAAATATAATCAACCTCTTTTTTAGGGATTACCAGCACGTGACCTTCAGCTAGCGGGCTAATATCCAGAAATGCCAAAAAGTCAATGCTTTCGGCTACTTTGTGGGCTGATATTTCGCCTGATATTATCTTTGAAAAAATGCTCATTGTTTGGTGGGTGGTTTATTAGGTTGATTGGGTGGGTAGTTAACTAAATCAACTACTCACTCAATCAACCCATTCAACTTATCTTGTGATTTCCAATATCTCGAATTCCATTTTACCTGCAGGTACCATAATTTCGGTTGTATCGCCAACCTTTTTGCCTAACAGGCCTTTAGCTATTGGGGACGCTACGGATATTTTTCCGGTTTTCAGATCGGCCTCCGTTTCTGATACTAACTGGTAGCTCATGGTTGCGCCGTTTTTAACGTTCTTAATTTTCACAATCGACAATGCAAGCACTTTGGATGTATCAATTTTTGATTCATCAAGCAATCTCGCGTTGGCTACCGCCTCCTGCATTTGGGCTATTTTAGCCTCGTGCAAGCCTTGTGCTTCTTTTGCGGCATCATATTCGGCATTTTCCGATAGATCACCTTTATCGCGGGCTTCAGCAATTTGTTTTGATATGCTTGAACGAACCGTTGTTTTTAAATATTGTAATTCCTCTTTTAATTTTTCTAAACCTTCCTTGGTATAGTATGATACCTCTGCCATAACGCACGAATTAATTTTAAAACTTTTAATTTATAATGGTTACCAAAAAAAACCGCCCTCCCGTTCACAGAAGGACGCAGTTACCGTAAAAACAAACAAGACCATATTGGCTATTGCCTACATAGTCTTGTTTTGTCTAAAACGAAGATAAGTGATTTAAATTTTAATATCCAAATTTTTGTTGTCGCAAACTTAAATGATTGATAATGTTGGATAGAGGGGTTGATGAAATGTCAGAATCAACTAAATCACCCCAATTCAACTAATAAACCAATTTACCCAACTTCTCAGCCATTACCTCGCTAATTTTGCGGTACGAGTCAAATGTCCAGCCAGCAACATGAGGAGTAAGCAATACTTTGCCCGATTGTTTTAAATCATTAAACCATTCCTGTTCGGCTAATGCGGGGAATTTTTCAACTTCCAATACATCTAAACCTGCACCTGAAATTTTACCTTTTTTAACAGCATCAATCACAGCACTAACCTTGGCTGTTTTACCACGGGATGTATTGATGAAGAATATTGGCTTTTTAAAGTGGAAGAAGTATTCCTCATTTATAAAGCCATCGGTTTCCTTGGTTAATGGTACATGTATGCTGAGTACATCGCTGTGTTTCACAATCTCTTCCATGCTTACTTCACGCGCAAATTGGTCGCTGAAGCCGGTTTTATATTTATCATAAGCAATTACATTCACCCCAAAGCCCGAAAGCTTACGCGCGAAGCTGCTGCCCATAAAACCATAGCCGATGATGCCCACGGTTTTACCTTTTAATTCGTAACCACGATTGCCTTCGCGATCCCAAACGCCATTGCGGATCTGCATATCCGAATTGCGGAAGTTATTCATCAGCGATAGTAATAAACCAACCGCATGCTCGCCAACGGCATCCATATTACCTTCGGGTGCGTTTATCAGGAACAGCTTTTTTTCAGCCGCATAAACCTCATCAATATTATCCATCCCCGCACCGGCACGGCAAACAAAGCGTAATTGCTTCGCCGCATCGATTACTTTGCGGTCGACATTGAATTTTGAGCGGATAACCAGGCCCGCATATTGGCCGATAATTTCTAACGCTTCAGCAGCTTTTATGAAAGGCTGATAGTCGCAAGTATAACCCAGCGCTTCAGCCTGTTCAATAAATACCGGGTGTATATCATCAACAATAAGAATGTTTTTTTTCATATCAATTACAAACATATTGATACGGCAGGAAATTTATAACACTTCGTTGCAATATATTGTCTGAAGCAATATTCATAAACCTAAAATCGTTTTAATTGTAGTATTAACAAACACGAAGATTATGCAACCGCTAAAAAATATAACATCCAATATAAAAGAATACGGCAGGGGGCTTTCAGAAGATGGCTTTCATCAATTATTTAACCATATAGACCAATTTAAAATTAAAGAGGGGGTAGACAGGCTTGGCCTTGATAAATTTATAGACCAATGCGCTTACCTGGCAGCAGGCTCAGGTGTTATTTCGGGGGGCGGCGGCGTATTCACCATGATAATAGGTATGCCATTTGATTTTATAAACTTGATAACCCAACAATTTAGGGTTACTATGGCCATAATGTACCGAAACAGGGGTACGTACCGTATTGGCTTTGATGAATTTATGGCATTGGTGGCCACATCGCTTAAAGTAGAGGCCAGTGTAACCATCACGAAAACCATGATGGAAAGTGTAGCCGAAAAAATGCTAATGATCTTCGGGACACGAACAGCAGAACGTCTGATCCCCTTAGTTGGCGCTACGATTGGGGGCACAACAAACTACTTATTCATTAAACGCATGGCCAAAATGGTGAAGAAAATGCAATTGGAGCCGGCGGTAATACAGGTGTTTTAAGTATTATTGTTACGTAGCAGCATTTTTTTGCATATCCGCATTTATAATCCTACATTTCCATAGATTATATAATTCGGAATGACTGTTAAAGAAGCACTTATAGGTTTTTACAAATTTAACAGCTTAAATCTTGCCCAAGATTTTGAATCGCATTGTGTGCGTGTTTACATTGGATGTATTCTGGCTCCCGTCCCGAATATTAATGCACGCAAAAAATATCTAAAATTTCATGACTTGCACCACATTATGGCAGGTTATGGAATTGACAGGATTGGCGAAAGTGAAATTAGCGCATGGGAACTCGGTTCAAGAAGTTGCCGCAAGCCTTTGATAACCATAATGAACCTTTTTGCTTTGTCGACAGGTTTTATACTCAGCCCAACCAAAGTAATTAATGCATTTTACCGGGGCTGCAGGAGCAGGAATTTATACTATATGGCAGATGGATTGAGCGAAGCAGATATTGATGCACTTAGCTTAGTCGAAATGAAAGCGACCCATCTGGAAATTTTACCGGCTGTAAAACACAAATGGCTAAGAAATATTGAATTTAGCGGCTACATTTTTGGTTCGATGATCATTCATGTAATGATGCTGGTAGCAGGAAAGATGCTATTGACCGCCGAATGGATCAAAAATAAGCTATCAAAACCCAAAGTAGTTCAATCGTAATATAATCAATCGCAATTACCTATTTCAGCGCGGCAATTTTACTGGCAAACTCAGCCAGTTGAATCGTTTGCCCGGTATTTATGTCTAACGGACAGCCGATAATTAATGACTTGCCCTCGGTTTCCAGTACCATATTATCGCCCATGCCCATTACTGCATTTCTAAAATTCCAGTTCATGGCCAGATGCGCTTTTTGATCGTCATTAGTCACGACATAAAATTTATGGTCGAAAGGTTTATCGTCTTCAAACTTCATTTCGCAGGGATGTAGTAATGCAACCAACCTGTCATTAAAAGTTTCATGTCTGATTAATATCCTGCCAAAATCTTTAGTCTGGTTAATGTAAGCCCAAACCGTGTATTTATACCAATCGTACCTAGTTGCTGATTTTAAGCCGTAACTAGAATAGTGTGTTTTTAAAAAGATCAGATAAAACGGACTGGAAGAGTTAATTGATAATATTCCGCCTATCGTCGTCTCAGTATTTGCGGTAGAGTCGAATTTTTTAACATCAAAATGGATATCGCAATCTATTCCTATATTAAATTTTGCTTTAAGGGCGTCGTACGTATCTTCCAATATCTGTACATCATCTCCGCTTAAGTTGATTGTGTCGAAAGGTAGATTTTTCAATTGTATATTGTTTAGGTTATCTGTTAGCTGTTATCAAGTTGGTTAACTTTACAAAATCCTCAACAGTGAGCCTTTCCGCACGCAGATCAAGTAATGGCTCGTCGGTCATTTTTTCTTTGTTCATGAGCGATGATACCGCATTGCGCAAGGTTTTTCTTCGCTGATTAAACCCTGCTTTAACTACCTGCCAGAACAGTTTTTCATCACAGCCTAACTCTGCAGTTTCGTTTCTCGTCAACCTGATTACTGCTGACAATACCTTTGGGGGGGGATTAAACACACCTGCTTTCACCGTAAACAGATATTCCACCTTATAATATGCCTGGAGGAAAACGCTTAATATCCCATACTCCTTACTGCCCGCTTCGGCACTGCAGCGCTCGGCCACTTCCTTCTGGAACATGCCCACTACCTCAACCACCTGTGCCCGGTTGTCCAATACTTTAAATAATATCTGAGACGATATGTTATAAGGGAAGTTTCCAATAATCCCCAGCGGGCCATCGAACAGTGTCGCGAAGTCCATTTGCAAGAAATCGGCATTTAATAATTTGCTGCCCAGTTGCGGATATTTTTTTTGAAGGAACAGGTACGACTCCGTATCAATATCAACCAAACTAACCTCATACGCTGTTTTTTGCAGCAGGAAGTCGGATAATATACCCATGCCGGGCCCAACTTCAAGCACCTGTTTGTATTTGCCTTCGGGGCGCAGGCTTTCTACTATTTTGGCTGCTATATTTTTATCAGTAAGAAAATGCTGACCCAGATGTTTTTTTGCCCTTACCAATGTCATTATAATGGATTATTTAAGCAAATTAAATCATAATTTGCGCTTTATTAAGGAACAAATCTTTTTATTTGTGTTTATTAGCACATAGCGTAATTATAACCTTACCTGAAAATCGGCGATTTCACCGATTTTCAGCGTAATCAACATATAGAATAATGGACAAATTGAAAATAGGGATAAGCATTGGTGATGTTAACGGCATCGGCCTCGAGATCATCATCAAAACGCTTGCCGATAGCAAGATATTCGACTATTGCACACCGATAGTTTATGGGCATACCAAGGTAGCATCGTTCTATCGCCGTGCCACCGAAGTTAATGAGCTTAACTTTAACGTGATTGCCGAAGCTTCACAAGCACTGCCAAAACGTGTCAACATGATTAACTGTTGGAGCGAGGATGTGAAGATAGAGCCCGGCATTTTCAATAAAGAAGTAGGCAAATATGCCTTCCTTTCCCTTGAGCGGGCTACTAACGATCTGCTTGCAGGTCATATCGACGCGTTGGTAACAGCGCCTATTAACAAAGACACCATACAAAGCGAGGAGTTCAATTTCCCCGGCCATACCGAATACCTGCAATTCCGTGGCGATGCTGCCGATTCATTGATGTTTTTGGTGAGCGATACCCTGCGCGTGGGTGTAGTAACCGGGCATATCCCGATTGCTAAAGTGGCTGAAAGCATCACTACCGAGAAGATCCTGTCCAAACTGCGCATGATGGATTCCAGCCTGCGTAATGATTTCTGGATTCGTAAACCTAAAATTGCCGTGCTGGGCCTTAACCCCCATGCAAGCGATAACGGCCTGATAGGCAACGAAGAAGCCGACATCATCACCCCTGCTATTGAAGAAGCCCGCGCTAACGATATACTGGCTATGGGCCCATATGCCGCCGACGGATTTTTCGCCAATGGTACCTACCTGCAATTTGATGCAGTATTAGCCATGTATCACGACCAGGGCCTGATACCCTTTAAGCAGATCGCCTTTGAATCAGGGGTTAACTTTACGGCAGGCTTGAGCTTTGTGCGTACCTCGCCTGATCACGGTACCGCGTTTGATATTGCGGGCAAGAATAAAGCCTCCGAGGTATCCTTCCGCGAGGCGCTATTTGCCGCTATACACATCGTAAAGCACCGCCGTGAAACCGCCGAACTAAACGAAAATCCGCTAGCCTTCACCAAGCTAAGCCGCGATAGGGACTAAGCCCAAACTGTACCACAATGCAAGTGGAACACATGGTACAGTTGGTACACTTTTCGAACTAAAATCGAACTAAAATGCCCTGTTTTGGCGCTTTTTACATGTGTTTTTAGGCCTCAAAAAGCCAATTTTAGCCCCAAAAGCGCTAAAAAAGAGCTATTTTTTGATGCTTTTTGGCGATTTTCGACACAAAAAATACCGGTTTTGACCCAAAATAACAGTTTTTTAATCCCCTCTTGAGATTGGTAGAGGTGTGTCCCACATCATTCAAAATCAAAGCCCGGCCTTTGTGCGATTCCCTCCCCTGGGAGGGTGTAGGGAGGGGTAAACACGCCAATGCAAACCCTGTTGTAAATCTCGCCGCCTAACGCTATATTTGAAATACTATGCAAAGCCTAACCACTTCAACAAATAAAATAACCACCAAAAAGCTAATAATCATCTGTCTGCTTGTATCCGCAGTTTACCATTGGAGAGATATAAAAAACGGCTTTGTAGATGGTATGACAGAAGGCGGCCTCAATTTTAAAACAACCACCAAATAACCAGGCATTCAAATTCCTCGCTAGGGTGGGGTTAGGGGTGTATTTCTACAAGCGGCAAGCAAAAGGTTCGCCCACAAAAAAGCCCTTAACTCATACGTGTTTATATGAAAAAAATCCAAGCTGAAACCGCCTCGTACTTACTACTTAACTTCGGTGTAACTAAAAACTATTGTTTCAGTAAGTGTGCCATTGGTATAGGTTTGTTCTTTTAAAGGGTAGCCCTCGGTATTATAGGTAAACACATTTTTTTGATCCGTTACCCCGCCTGTGCTGTTAACTGCTTTAATCTCCAGTATCTCATTATCATTTATAACATAACCAAGCCCGTACAGGCAATATTTTAAACCGGTATATAAAAATGGGCTTGTATGGTTGCCGTAAGTATACGTGTTGGTGCTGCCGTCATTGTAGCTTAGTACATTATAATTATTGCCCTTATAAGTAAGTGTTTCCGTCAAATCAGACGAGAGTGGAAAAGTCACCCCGGTAACTTTACTACCCTCTACAGTATAAATAGCCTCAACTACAGCGTTCGTTGAATTTGGTGCCAGGTATGATGTGCTTAAAGGTACACCGTTCTTATAGCTGTAAGTATAAGTTCCATTCGGGTTGCTCCCCTGTAAATAACTTAATTGCACAATATTGCCATTACTATCATAACTGTAGTTGCTTGTATTAATATAGTACCGCGGGCCATAGTTGTGGGTAACAGTGGTAAGCCTGTTGTTATTATCATATTGCATGTTTACCACAAAGTTAAAAGTAGAATCTGCAGGGTAATAATCGGTTATCGTTTCCGACGAGATTAGCTGCCTTTCGGCCGGGTTTAGTCCGTCTTTTTTACAGCTGTAAGCCATCATTGCAATAAGTAACAGAGGTAGATATTTTTTCATGTAACGGGTTTAGATTTTGTCACAAAAATAACAATAAATTGGAATTTATTGCGGGGTTTCTCGCACTGTTTTAAGCGTTCAGCTTAGCCCTCGCTACCGCACCTACTGACAAAACACTGTCAGCACTTATCCCAAACCATTTCCCGAAATTTGAATGTACCAGTACAATGCTCTTGAGAAGGAGCGCGAATTGTTCTTTGAAAGTTAGATTACTTGTGTTCGTTTGTAATGAGGGTTTAAAATGAGTTTGCGATTGCATCGCCTCGATAAATCATCATATGCGCATTACAAATGCTAATAAGAGTTAAGTACTCGTTATAAACGAGCTCAATTGCGGGTGGCTTTTTTAATTTCAATCCTTCCGTATCAAACCGATCCCGTAATTGCTGATAAGATACTGAATGTCTTTCTCCGAGCGTCATTACAAGCGATAGCGCGGCAATCCCTAACTTGCAAAAATAACGATTCTTTTTTATATTAGCTGAAACCAAACCTTAACGACCAACGAAAGAAGTTAGTTTGTTATTATAGGCCTAGTTAATATCAAATCCATTTATCATCACTAAGACGTCTAATTATCATTCATTTGCAGCTCGATAAGATTATTACATTAGTAAATTATAAACGGAGTTATATAAGTAATTTAATTGTATGATAACCAAGATCGAAGTCGATGGGTTTAAGTCCCTATCACAATTTGAATTAAAACTAAATTCAGGTCTTAATATTCTAGTTGGACCAAATGGTGCAGGCAAAACAAACATCATTTTGTTTTTTGAATTCATATCTAAAATGGTGAGAAATCCAATTGCGCATGCTGTTAGTTCAGTGGGAGGGGCTGGTGCTATCTTTAAGAAGCTAAAGGTGGTAGAGTACCAAGATACAATTAGTTTTAAAATTTATGGCGCGTTACAACAGGAAAAGAACAGCTTTCTTGTTTATGAGATTTCGGCGATTATAAAATCATCCTTTGAAAAAGATGATATTTATTTTAGCAGGCAAGAAGTCAAAGTCAGAACAGCGACGAAATTCTGGAAAGATCCAGACGACATTCGAGGAAAAACGGTATGGGACTTTAATTTAGAATATAATTATCAGGGTGAAAAACCAGAGTTGATTATTCATGAATTAAACAAAAAAAAATTCAAACCGAGATATATTCTTAATTCAACAAATAATGAAGCTGAGATTGAAAAAGCGTTTAAAGACTTCATATTAAAAAATGATCCATCTACTCAAATAATTATAAGCGCCCTCTTCCCAATAATCGAACATACTCATATAATTGTGAATGACATACTTGGAGGCGAATCCTTTAACGTGGTGCCAAGTAAGGTTAAGGAACAAGAAGATGCAGCAAAGCCCCCTGGGATTAAGAAAGATGGGTCCGGTCTTTCAACCACGCTGTATGCGTTAAAAAAGAGCAAGCCAGTATCCCAATCTGATTTCATTTATTATTATATGATTGAGAGAATTCAAACTGACTATGACCCTAAAACTTTAAGTAAGATAATTTCATATCTAAAGTTGGCGAATAAAACAGTTGTAAATTTAGATGTAGAAAATGACCCGTTTGATAATAAATTGATAGTTAAGATCTTTATAAAAACAGGTAATTACGAAGCAGTATTGCCCTTGTCATCTATGTCTGACGGAACAATTAAATGGTTGACATTAATCACCGCAATTCTAACCTCAAAGACGATTTTCTCAATAGAGGAGCCAGAAAACTTTTTGCATCCTTGGATGCAGGCTGAAATTGTAAATATCATGCGAGAACATATTGACAGTAAAAACAACCAATCATTTGTAATTATGACTACCCATAGCGAATCTCTACTTAATCATAGTAATGCAGAAGAAATTATATTAGTTGATTTGATAGAAGGTAAAACAGTAGCTAAGAAGATACCTAACATTGATTTGCTAAAAAGTGAGATTTCACAAACGGGTATGGGTTTAGGAAGCTTTTATTTTTCTAATTCTTTCGGCAATGAGTAATCCTGCTTTTATAGTAGACGGCTTTACAGAAAGAAATATTATTCAGTCAATATGTCCTGGTAAGCCAATTAGTAGAACTGATTTGAATGGTAAAAACGTGACTTTATTAGCAATGGCGAAGAAAATCGCTTCGTTAATCAGATTATTCAATAACAGGAATTATCCTATAATTATTCTTGTTGATAAAGAAAATAGAGAGCTAACAACTGAAGAAATGTGTTCTCAATTGCGTCAATTAATTATTAATGAGGGTATCAACGATATTGAGTTAAAAATAGGCGTAGCAGATCGAATGATTGAAAATTGGATTTTAGCAGATTGGGATAAAGTTTCGACTGATTTGCCAAAACCAGATGATACTGACGGTATAAATGGATGCTCAAAAATAAAAGAGATACTGGGCTCATATGGCAAAACAACTGATGGAGTAGATATGTTCCTCAATGCAGATCCATCGATTATTTATGATAATTCACCAAGTTTTAAAGAATTCGCAGATCAACTCTTAGATATTCAATGTAAATACCTTAAGCTCGCCGCGGTCTAATGTTTATGTTGAAATGACTACTTTAGGAGTTCAGCGCTGCTCTAGCTGTCCGAAGTCTGTGACTTCGGACGACTAAGACTGTAGTTTGCAACTACAGCCCCCATTATATCCAACGCCCACAAAAAAAGCGGATGACTCTTAAAATCATCCGCCTTTCTCATAAATATTAGTTGCCTATCTACCTCCCGGTGGGCAATGCTCTTTTAAGTATTCGGTATACAGGGTGCGCAAGTGCAAGGTGGTACCCTCGCCCTCAAATATGCCATGCGTGCGGTTAGGGTACGACATCAGCTGAAACTGCCTGTTGTATTTGATCAGCTCGTTTATTAGCATTTCGGCATTTTTATAGTGCACGTTATCATCGCCGGTACCATGTATGTACAGCAAATTGCCCCGTAGGTTTTTAGCATAAGTAACCGGCGATCCTTTAATAAACACCTCACGACTGGCATCGTCAATAGGTACGCCCATATAACGCTCCTGGTAAATATTATCATAGGTTAACTGCCAGCCTACAGCGGCAATCGCTATCCCCGTTTTGTAAATCTCCGGGTGCTGAAACATTAGGTTAAGCGTGCAGGAACCGCCACCGCTCCAGCCCCAAACTGCCACACGGCTGCTATCTACAAATGGCCATTTTAAAATTTCTTTCGCGCCCATGGCCTGGTCTTCAATATTTACGATACCTACATTTTTGTAGATGGATTTGCGCCATTCGCGTCCTTTGGGCGCAGGGGTGCCGCGATTATCCAACGAAATGTAGATGTAACCATCATCGGCCATGCTGCCTACGTATTCGCGGTTGGCTCCGGTGCCGTACGAGTCGGTAACGGTAGCGCCAGCCGGTTCGCTGTATACATAAAATACAACCGGGTATTTTTTAGCCGGGTTAAAGTTGGTGGGTTTAACCATCCAGCCATCCATCTCCACGCCGTCAACCGTTTTTACCTTAAAAAATTCCGGTTTGTTTTTGGCATCTATGTTCAGCTTAATAGGTTTACCACTTATATGCTGATGATTTGGTAAACTGACCACTTCGTTTTCACCCGGGGTATAAATATTGCTAAAGCTATGTAGCGCTATCTTCCCATTTGGCGAAATTTCGTAACCGTTGGTTCCCTGCTCATCGGTTGGGGTTACACGCTCGGCCTTACCGCCGCTTAATTTTATTTTATACAAATACTTCTGCGTAGCATTATCTGGCGAAGCCAAAAAGTAAATTAAACCATTGGCCTCATCAATCAGGCTTAAGGTAATTACATCGTAATTCCCTTTGGTAATTAAGGTTTCTTTGCCATCGCGGTCTATTTTATAAATATGTCGCCAGCCATCTTTTTCACTTAGCCAAATAAATTCCTTGCCTTTATTTATCCACTCCCAGCCCATCGGGTCGCCGCTGTTCCAG
This sequence comes from Mucilaginibacter sp. L196, assembly GCF_009765905.1. Lineage (GTDB taxonomy): Bacteria > Bacteroidota > Bacteroidia > Sphingobacteriales > Sphingobacteriaceae > Mucilaginibacter. The sequence continues at coordinate 387,342 of NZ_LMUO01000009.1, forward strand.
CGTTCTTTGCCGTCTATCCAGGCTTTGTCGGTTTCTTCATGTATTACATGGGCCGTTCCATTTGATGCATTGGCAATTATAATGCGGCTTTGGTTTTGCGCGCGGTTTTCCTGCTCTACAATAATTTCGTTAGGGCTGGTGGTCCACTCCATACGCGGGATGTAGTGCTGTACCGCGTCGCCGGGAATATTCATCCAGGTAGTTTTGGCGGTGCTCACATCAACTACACCAATTTTGCACGCGCTTGGGTCTTCGCCTGCAACGGGGTATTCTACAGGCACCACAAAAGGGTAAATAGAATCCGTAGTGTTCAGCATCAGGTATTTCTTGATCTTACTGGCATCAATTTGCCAGTAGGCCAATGCCCTGCCATCCGGCGACCAGCGAAACCCATCCCTGCAACCAAACTCCTCTTCGTATGCCCAGTCGAACGTGCCGTTGATAAGCTTATCCGTACCATCAAAGGTTAATTGTTTAATGGTGCCACTGCCCAGGTCTTCAATAAACAGGTTATGCTCGCTCACATAGGCCGCTTTTGTGCCATCCGGCGATAGTTTAGCAAACATCAGCGATGATGTCGGCCTGCCTTTACCCAATTGCTTCAATGTTTTGGCAGCCAGATCATACACCCAGTAATCGCCTCGGGTATTATAGCGCCATACCCTTTTGGTATTGGTAAATATCAGCACCTTGGTCCGGCCTTCCGAAAAAGTAAAATTAGCTATGTTGAGCGCATCTTTCCCCGGCGGTGTAAGCATTTCGGCACTCAATATCACCGTTTTTTTGCTGGAATCGCGGGTGTCCAGTTCAACAATTGAACCGCTAACGTTGCGGTAATATTGGTAGCCATCTGGAGCCCAGTGTGTTTTTTGGCGCTGCGCGGATGCGGTGAGCTGGAAAAATATCAGCATTAAAAAGCACCCGGCTATAAATGTTAATCGGTAAAACTTGTAGTTCATTTCAAGTCAGTTTTTTAATAAGAGGTCTTTATGTAAAATTGCTGTTAAATTAACGTTTTAAAACTTCGTACAAACAGATGTAATGAAAAAAATACCTGTAGGCGAATATGCACGCTAGTTGAGGTTTACAAACTGCTGTCCGAAGTTTACAAACTTCGACCTAAAATATTTTAAGCTTCCAGCTTAACCTCTACCCAAAAACAAAAAAATGCCGGACTGTAAAGTCCGGCGTTTCTATTTAAAAGGCTAGTGTTTTTACCCTCTTTTTGCTTGCAAAAGAGAGGGTGGTCGAGCGAAGCAATGACCGGGTGAGTAAATTATACGAGCGACCGTGGCGCAAATGTCAATCGCAGAGTTAACTCACCCCGAACACGCTGCGCTGTTCGACCCTCTCTCCGACAGGCCGGAAAGAGGGTGAAAATTATTCCTTTAGCTTAATTCCCAGTACCCGAATCTTTCACATTCTCCAATACCGTACGGATGTTAGCCGGTACATTGGTTAGCAAGCTATAGCCTGTTGCTGTTTCGATAGATTTAACCGTGGTGATATACTGTGTCCAGTCGGAACTGATGGTGTTGATATTAGGCGTATTTACCGCTATAACACGGGTGGTGCTGGTAATACGGCTTAAATCGTTATCGCCGTTTGGCAATACCACAATCACTTTCCAGATGTTTGATGGCACAACCACCAAACCACCATCAACCGTAGTAGCCGATCCGCTTGATCCTGTACCGCCAGACCCGTAGCTGCCCATGATCACGTAGATCTCGTCGCCCGCGGCAACTAATGAGCGACCGTATTCTTCCAGGTTGGCCCAGGTTTGCTCGTTGTTCTGCGGTGCCTGCGGAACCATGTTGTCCATTAAAAAAGTTTCTTCATTAGCCGCCACGGTAGACGTGCGGTCGCCCGATGGGCAGTTATGTCCGCGATCAAATCCGCTGCCGCTGTAAGCTGTAGCAGGAACCTCGTACCATCCTGTAGGCAAGTTAGGATCTGCACGGAAATCATTTGCCCTATCCTGCGAGCCCAGGCTGGTTGAACCTACATACCAGCTCACCCAGTTTGGTTCGTTCCTATCACGATTGTACGACTCTACATAATAGGTATGATCATACAAATAGTTATCAAAATTGCTGATGTCGGCTGTAGCGTTGCTTGGGTTACCCAGCATCAAATTGGTATTATCCGCTGTTGAGCTTCCGCCGCCGCCTGTGCCGCCACCTGTGCTGCTGTAGCTGTTGATGGTGAATTCATCTATATTGATGCGGTTGGTCCCGCCTGTTGTTTTACGCACCTGGAAACGGATGGTACCTGCCACATTAACCGTAAAAGTTGCTGTAGCCAATGTGGTGCTGCTCGCGGTGATAGAGGTTGTACCTACCTGTGTATAGGTGCTGCCGCCATTTGTCGATTCCCATAACTGGAATGCCGATGAGCCATCGCTGCCAAAAACAGCGTATTCCATAGTAACGGTAGATGCACCTGTTGTTACATCAAAGTTCATTCCCAGTGTACCGGTATTTTCAATACGAATAGAGTGACTCCCAACTTTTGCATCTGATGCGCTGGTACCCACAAGGGCAGAATTCAGATCCCATGATCCGCTGGTGAAGGTTACGTCGGCATCAGCATAAGCTGTTTTACCTGCCGATTCAAATCCTTCGTCAAAGGTTTGTGTGCTGGCATAGCTACCGTTTGTGTTGTTTGTAGAGCTTAAATTGAGTTTTTCCGCAGAAGGTGTAGTTTCATTTTTCTGACACGAGGCCAGCATTAACGCAATCGCGAGTGGTGCAAGTAAATGTTTTAATTTCATAAAGGTTATATTTTTTTGTTTTCAAGACAAATATTAACCTTTAGTTGTTAAGTCTGTATTATCTATTTATTGTGTTTTGGTAGGAGTTGGCGTAGCAAAAATCGTGTTAAGCAAACCGGCTAAACGTATGCCCGCTTTTTCAATCCGCGATTCTACAACCGGTATATGCGCGTCGTAATAATCCTTATCCAGTTTGGTACTGCCATCGTTGTTAACCTCACCATACAATATCGTGCTGATCTGGTAACTTTCCCATGCCCATATGATAATAGGGTCGCTTTGCCATTTGGTTATTTGTTCAGGTGTGGCATGGTCATACTTATCTGCCAGTTTATCATAGCTCAGGCCTTCATGGTCCAATAGTTTGCTGTCCCATAGGGCATGCAGGTTGGTGTCTTCGCCATTAAAAGTTAATTGTATGCTATTGCCTCCTTTATCTTCGGCGCGACTTACATGCATCGGCTGGTGCATGTCGCCCACAAAGTGTATAATAAATTTGAGTGCTTCCACTTTTTGCCGTTCTACAGATTTGCTATCCTTCAATGTATACTCGGCATTAAGCAGGGCTCTATAAACATTTGTGCCCGCGGCGCCTTTTACTTGTGTTTCAAAATCAGTGAAGGATAAACCTAGAGGCACATTTATAAAGTGCCATGCGCCGGTTTCCGGGTTAGCACTGCGGATCTCATCGGCCCAGGTACTGGCTTCAGCCATGGTTTCATGCCCCAGTAATTTATAAACAGCTGTTTTTGCCTCCGGCGATAGATGGCGTTCGGCTATGTCGCCAATGGTACGGTGCCCCGTAACGCCCCATGATAGCAAACCAATAGATAAACAAACAGCAAAGCTCAACAAATATCTTTTCATGATCAAATTAAAATGGTCACTAATATAAGCACATCAGTATATAGCTAATTGTAACAAATTGTTAACCCTGTATAAACTCATTATCAATTGTCGCTAATTATCGCGGCCTTCTTGCGCCTTTTGTTGGTGCTGTGCGCCCTCAGAAAGTTATAGGTGACAGAAAATCCCATGTATTGTGTACTTCTGCTGCTATTAGTGCCATCAAAAAAGTAGTAGCCCTGCGTTACGGCCACCGTTACCGTTGTAGTAACATTAAAGTTGATGCTGTTACAAATCTCGGTCATTAAGCCTTGCTTGGCATTAAATACATATCCGCCGCCAAGGCATAAGCCTTCGTTAAAGCGGCCTTTACTAAATATATTAATCGTCGGCCTGAATTCAATATAGTGCGCCGTATCATTACCCCGGCTTAACGTGTTGGTGACGCCTGTGGCTAAACCTATATCAAATATGCCATAGGTACGCCCAAACTCCAGCGCAGGCGAAAAACGTTTGGCAACGCCACCTTTTGTATTTACAAACACATCCGTATTTATCGATAGATAAAAGTATTGCGGCTCTTTATTCTCTTTCGTTGTGTCCGATTCGATCACGGTATCCTTGCCCGCTATGGTTTTTGGATTTGACCCATGCGATAAAATTGCTTTACCCATTGTAGCCGAAACTGCATTTTGAGCAAGCAAGCCATAGCTGCAAAACAATAGCGCGATAATGGTAAAGGTTGATTTCATATGATGTGGGGGATTTAATACATCATAATAAATTAAAAGTAAAAATGTTTTTCTCTACCGAAATAAAAGGAAGGCTAGCCCCACCCAACCCTCCCCGGAAGGGAGGCCTTTAAGAAAGAATGATTTAAAGTCTCCCCTACTGGGGGAGATTTAGAGGGGGCTAAATTATATGCCCCCCTTAACTTAATGACATTGCCCATGCTGCGCGCCTCGTGATTTAAATTAAGCTTGTTAATTATTGACACGGGCAACCGAAAACGGGATTCATCAGTATCTATAATGAAACTTATTATTAAATAATATGTTAACTTACAACAAACCAATATATCCACTAACATGAAAAAACTAAGTTATGTATTCATGATCTCGGCGGCGGCAGTAGCCTTCCAATCATGTAACCATGGTGCAAAAGACGCAAAAGATAGCGCCGACAGCCTTAACAAAACTAAAGACACAACCACTAATGTTGCTGCAACAGGCGGGATAGCGGTAACCAGCGATGATGCTAAATTTGCTACCACAGCGGCAAACGGTGGCCTTGCCGAAGTTGCATTAGGTAAATTAGCACTTACCAAAACTACCAACCAGGCTATTAAAGATTTTGCCAATATGATGGTCACCGATCATAGTAAGATAAATGATCAGCTGGCGGCCATTGCCAAAGCCAAAAATATTACGCTGCCTGCTGAACCGGATAGCGCGCACCTGAAAAAAGCTGATGATTTAAGCAAATTGAGCGAAGCTGATTTCGACAAACAATATGTAAGCGCGATGATTGATGGCCATAAGAAAACTTTAGATCTGATGAACGACGAAGCTAAAAATGGTAAAGACAGTACATTGAAAGCGTTCGCCGCCCAAACAGCCCCAAAGGTGCAAATGCACCTGGACGCTATCAACAAAATAAAAGATAATATGAAATAAGCCTAAAAAGCTTAAACAAAAAAAGCCAGGCGATTTCGTCTGGCTTTTTACGTCATAATACAGCGACTTTTTACTAATTTTATTAGTAATTATTGTTTGTTTATATCAAAATAAGTATTACATTTGTATTGGATTGGGGTGTCACCTGGTCGGCAAGAATGCCAATATTGAAATATATATTGGCTTTTTGTTTATGGGAAAATCTTAAGACCAAAGTTTTTATCCCCTTTGTTGTATATTTTGCCTTTTATAAGGTCATAAGCAGGGTTAGCTCTTTTTGAATCTATTACAAATCTTGCTATTGGATATGCAATTAAATCAGCTAATTGAAGTCCATTTACATTCTGACTCTTACTTCTAAAGTTTAATTTCAACCCCAAGTATTTTAATCTTTCAGGCGAGATATATCCAGTTCCACGTGCCATTAGTTTTTGCCAGTGCTCTGTTAATTTCTTGTCTTCTTTTTTACCTCGCCTTTCTATAACGATTTGAACATTATTATTAGTAGGTGTATCATCAAGATAAAAAACGGTTCTTTCGATTATAAATGACAAGGATATTTCATAGACACTATTTCCCAATTTGCCATATCTTGCAATATATTCCTCTTTATTTATAGCGGATGCAAATACTGTATAATCAGATTGTTTTATAATATTATTTAACGATTCATAAAATTCTTTTTTGACTTCCAAATCAAATAATATTTGAAATTCTTTATTGCATTTCCGTATATCACTCGAATGAAATACAACTAATTTATTGCCCCATAATTTATTTTTTAGTTCGTTGATAGCGTCTCTTATTTTGTAATAATCATTTTCATGTATTAGTACTCCACACAATATAAAGACAGGAAATGACGGGTCAACGGTTATTAATCCATGATCGCCACTTTCATCTAAAAATAAAAAGTATCGGTCTCGTTGATCCATTTGGAATTATCAAGGCATCTAATATAATCAATTTTGCCATTCGTTCTTCGTCTATAACTAAATAAGCCATCCGTTAACTAACGGATGGCTTATTTAGCTGCCTCTTGAGAGTGGCAGGGGGTGTGTTCTACATCAAGTTTACACCCAGCAAATCAAAATATTACAAATAAGATTGCAATAACCTTGATTTTGAATTTTGCCTTAAGCGTAATAACGCTTTATCTTTTATCTGGCGAACACGTTCGCGGGTTAAGTTAAATTTCTCGCCAATTTCTTCAAGAGAGTGTGGCGCGGTGCTGTTTAAACCGAAGAACAATACTAATACTTGTTTTTCGCGTTCAGCTAAAATACCTAATGAGCGTTTAATCTCCTGAGATAATGAATCTGTGATCAGGTCGCTGTCTGTTCCTGCATCGCCGCTTTGTAAAACATCTAATAAGGTGTTTTCCTCACCGGTGATAAAAGGAGCATCTACCGATACGTGACGACCAGCGTTTGATAACGCGTCCGAAATTTTATCAGCAGTAGTTTCCAAATCCTCAGCCATTTCTTCAGGCGTTGGTTCACGCTCAAATTGCTGCTCTAATTTAGAGTGCGATTTACGTATCTTACTTAATGATCCTACCTGGTTTAATGGTAAACGCACAATTCTTGATTGCTCTGCAACAGCAGAAAGTATTGATTGGCGAATCCACCATACAGCGTATGATATAAATTTAAATCCTTTAGTTTCATCAAAACGCCTTGCCGCTTTAATTAATCCTAAGTTGCCTTCGTTAATAAGGTCGCCAAGGGTTAAGCCCTGGTTCTGATATTGTTTGGCTACCGACACCACAAAACGCAAATTCGTTTTGGTAAGGCGTTCCAAAGCAGCCTGGTCACCCTCGCGTATCTTTTGGGCCAGTATCACTTCTTCCTGCGCAGTTATCAAATCTACCTTTGCAATCTCACTCAGGTATTTATCAAGTGATTGTGATTCGCGGTTGGTAATCGATTGGGTTATCTTTAGTTGTCTCATATTATTGCTGCAAAGGTAATTAAAGTTATGTGGATTGAACGTAATTAAATAACTGCCTGTGTCATCCGAATATTATTTGTAAAAAACGGGCTTTTAAGGCATTTTTGCTTGTTTTTGAGGATCTATCTATTCACTTTGCATATATTTTATCTAAATTTCATTGTGCGGTTCAGGGTTATAACGCTTAAAAGTTACATAAAACATACGCGTTTTACGATTTTTTGCGCGGATAGTTAATAATTAGTCGCGGGTTTTTTATCACATTTCAATAGTTATAAACAATGCTGTTGCAATTTGTTATTAATCAAATTCTTACAAAATTCATGGTTCTGCCAATAAATTTAAAATGCCAGTAACCCCTAACATGCAACATGCCCTTTTTATCAATCGTAGCCGACGCGTTCCATTCCCTCCCGTGCCGCGAATCATAAACCATACCATCTTCCCAGGTATGGGTATCGGTATCGTATTTAAGGCCGCTTAAAACACTCATGCCTAAAATTTTACGGTCGCGTAACGCGGGGTCGGGGTTGTGTATATCTTTCCAGTAATCCAGTGGCTTGCCATCGGTATCACTAAACCAAATTATTTCTGCCCTAAACTCATTATCATGCATGTAAACCTTTATATCCAGCTCCTTATCTGTCGACTCCCATTTGCCACAAATCCTTTCCTCTTCTTTTAAGGTTTGTGCCTTTGTATTACCTGCGGCAAAAACTATCAGCATAAAAAGTAAAATGCAATACTTAACAGGCACACACATATAAATATAACGATTATTTGAGCAATTAGTTTAATTGCTGTGTCACAATATTATAGGTAATACGTAAACGCGGCATTATTGGGTACAACTTTAAAGGCTGATTTTTGTTCATGATATATGATAAAGCAAACCCCACCACCTGATAGTCAGCTTAAGTCCTCGTTAGAGTTTACGAAAACACCTACCGACAAGTTTGCCATTTTTACTACCAATGTGTTAGGAAGCATGACTTTTCTGCTGTGTAGTTTAGCTTTTTTCGCGGCATGGATCATCTGGAACCTGTTCGTGCCCAACTCGTTCGACCGTTTTCCTTTCCCGGTACTGGAGATGGTGGTATCCCTGTTCGCCATCATCCTGTCGGTAACCGTGCTTATTAACCAAAACCGGCAGGGGCATATGGATAAAATACGCCAGCAGGTCGAGTTTGAAGTAAATGTTCGTGCCGAAAGCGAGATTACCATGATGCTGAATATGCTGCACGAGATCCATCAAAAGCTCGGCCTGAAAACAGAAGAAGATAAAGAGCTGGAAGAAATGAAGGAGATGACTGACGTAAAGCAAATTCATCAAACCATTGATGAGGAGCAATCAGGGGGGCAACAATAAGCCTGCAAATTAATGTTTCGTCTTTGTTGTTTCCATCACATAGGTGTGCGGAAGATGGAAAAAAGGAAGCGTTGGCCTTGTGCGATTCCCGCCTTGGGCTGGGGACTATATAATTAAGTTAAGGGGAAATAATTCTTCACCCTCTTTCCGGCTTGCCGGAGAGAGGGTCGAACAGCGCAGCACATTCGGGGTGAGTCGACTGTTCATCATGCATTTGCGGCAATGTCGCTCGTATAATTACTCACCCGGTCCTTGCTTCGCTCGACCACCCTCTCTTTTGCAAGCAAAAAAGAGGGGATTAAAAACGAAGATGCAATCTTCCGAACATCAACAGAGGCGGGAGTGACAACAAGCCGGCCAATTTCGTGTTCAAATACAATTGTTAACACTTATCAACACTATTTTTAAAAACCCTTTCCACATATCCATTTTTTCCCTTACATTTGCGGGCTAATTGTAGCTCAGTGAAATCGCTTAGGATATACGCTATTCCTTTTACAGGTTTAAAGTTAGGCAAGCATCAGTTTGAGTTTGATGTTACAGATAGTTTTTTTGATGAGTTTGATTACTCTCTCGTAAAAAAAGCAAACCTGAAATGTGTTGTTGAGCTGGAAAAACAGGAAACATTAATTATCCTGGACTTCCGTATCACCGGCCACATCGACTTAGCCTGCGACCGTTGCCTGGCGCCATATCCGCAGCCGCTTGATATAAGCGAGCAGCAGATAGCGAAGTTTAGTGAAGAGGAGATTGATGAGGACGATGAGATCATCACGTTGGGTAAAAGTGATCACGAGATCAACATAGCCCCGCTGATTTATGAATATATTAACGTCGCGGTGCCTTTTGTAGCCAGTTGCGGCAACGAGGGTAACACCGAGTATTGTGATAAAGAAATGCTGGACAGCCTTAACAAGCTTGCAGTAAATAATGAACCAGAAGACGAGATAGTGGACCCACGGTGGGACGCGCTCAAAAAAATTAAATAATAATAAAATTAAGTTATGCCACATCCAAAGCGCAAAATATCCAAATCAAGAAGAGATAAACGCAGGACCCATTACAAAGCTGTAGCGCCTACTTTAACAACTTGTAGCACTACCGGCGCGGTACACTTGCCACACAGAGCATATACTGTTGATGGTAACGTTTACTACAACGGTAAATTACTGATTGAGAAAGCAGCTGTAGCCTAAGTAATTTTCTGCAAATGAAGATCGGCTTAGATATTATGGGGGGTGATTTTGCCCCCGAAGCAGCCGTTTTAGGCGCGATATTGGCCCATAAAGCCTTATCCGGCCCAAAGCTAGTGCTTATAGGTGATAAGGACAGCGCCATAAAAATTCTTCAGGAAAACAACTATAACCCCGATAATTTCGAGTTTGTACACACAACCGAAGTTATTGGCATGGGCGAGCATCCCACAAAAGCCATTGTTCAAAAACCCGACTCTAGTATTAGCGTCGGGTTTAAACTGTTGAAGGAAGGAGCCATACAGGCCTTTTCTTCTGCTGGTAATACCGGTGCTATGCTCGTTGGTTCCATGTTTAGCATAAAAGCTATCCCGGGTGTGTTGCGCCCGTCTATTACTTCTATCGTTCCTCAGGTTAAAGGTGGGTTCGGTATCCTGCTTGATGTTGGCGCCAATGCCGATTGCAAGCCCGATATGCTGGTCCAGTTTGCCACATTAGGCGCATTATATGCGGAGTATGTTTACAAAATTGCTAACCCAAGGGTTGGTTTGGTAAACATTGGCGAGGAAGAAGAAAAAGGTAATATCCTCACACAAGCTACATTCCCGTTGTTAAAGGCCGCGAGCCATTTAAACTTTGTGGGTAATGTGGAGAGCCGCCATCTTTTTGATGATGTGGCCGATGTAATGGTTTGCGACGGGTTCACCGGCAATACCATTATCAAACTTTCCGAATCTTTCTATGAAATTGCCCGTCGTAAAAACATCAATGATGTGTTTTTCGATATGTTTAATTATGAGCAATATGGTGGTAGCCCAATATTAGGGGTGAACGGCGCGGTGGTTGTAGGCCACGGAATTTCGCCGCCCGAGGCTATCAAAAACATGGTACTTTTGTCAAAAACAGTATTTGAAAGTGGTGTGGTTGATAAGATCACGCAGGCGTTTCAATAAAAAATATATATATGAGTAAAATTCATGCGGCTATTACTGCTGTAAACGGTTACGTTCCTGAATATATTCTAACTAACGACGAGCTCGCAACAATGGTGGATACCAACGACGAGTGGATCATGAGCCGCACAGGCATAAAAGAGCGCCGCATACTAAAAGGCGAAGGCCTGGGTACATCGGATATGGCAGTTCCTGCTGTTGAAGGTTTACTAAAAAAACGCGGCATCAGCGCCGAAGAGATCGACCTGATCATCTTCTGCACCACCACACCCGATTTACCTTTCCCTGCTACCGCGAACATTTTAGGCCATAAAATTGGCGCTAAAAACGCTTGGGGGTTTGATTTACAGGCCGCTTGTTCAGGTTTTTTATTTGGACTGACAACAGGTGCCCAGTTTATCGAGAACGGCAAACACAAAAAAGTATTAGTAGTGGGTGCCGATAAAATGTCGGCCATGATAGATTATCAGGATCGTGCTACCTGCATTATTTTTGGTGATGGCGCGGGCTGTGCCCTGCTTGAGCCGAATACCGATGGTTACGGTTTGATCGATTCTGTATTAAAAAGCGATGGCGCGGGTATCCCTTACCTGCACCAAAAAGCAGGCGGTTCAATAAAACCTGCCAGCCACGAAACTGTTGACGCCCGCGAGCACTATGCTTACCAGGAAGGTCAGGCAGTATTCAAATTCGCGGTTACCAATATGGCCGATGTTGCTGCCGAAGTAATGGAACGCAATAACCTTGTAGCAGATGATATTGCGTGGTTAGTGCCACACCAGGCCAACAAACGTATTATTGATGCAACCGCTAACCGTACCGGTGTAAGTGCCGATAAGGTTATCATCAATATTGAAAAATACGGTAATACCACCAATGCCACCATCCCTTTATGCTTATGGGAGTGGGAAAATAAATTTAAAAAAGGCGATAACCTGTTATTTGCCGCTTTTGGTGGCGGGTTTACATGGGGTTCACTTTATTTAAAATGGGCCTATAATTCATAATTTTTGATGTGCAGATGTGCTGATATGCAGATGTGCAAATAGAAAAACAAACAAATAAACTTTATTAAAAATGTTTTGTTTATTTGTTTGTAGTAACTCACTAACTTAATTAAATCTAACTAATTAAAAATCTGCACATTTGCATATCCGCACATTTGCAGATAACTAAAATCAATTCCTCAGCATGGATATTAAACAAATACAAGACCTAATTCGCTTTGTTGCCAAATCAGGAGTAAACGAAGTTGCTATTGAGCAGAATGAGTTTAAAATAACCATTAAAACTAACCAGGCCGCAACGTATGTTAACGCAACTGTACCTGTTGTTGCCCACCAGCCTTTGGCTGCTGCTGCCGCGCCTGCACCTGTAGATCCTATCGCTAATGCTGCTGCGCCTGTTGCTGTTGATGACAATTCAAAATACGTAACTATCAAATCACCAATGATCGGTACTTTCTATCGTTCAGCAAGCCCTGATAAACCAATGATGGTTAATGTTGGCGACGAGATAAACACTGGCACTGTACTTTGTATTATTGAAGCGATGAAACTGTTTAACGAGATCGAATCTGAAATATCAGGCCGTGTTGTTAAAATATTGGTTGATAACGCATCGCCTGTTGAGTACGACCAGCCATTATTTTTGGTTGAGCCTAAATAATATTAATAATAGGTGCACAACACCTATTGTTGACAATTAATTTCATTAGTTCTTAAACACAAAAACTGTGACGTCAATTACAATCGGTGAAGGCAATAAAGATCATACTATGTTTAAAAAAATATTAATAGCTAACCGTGGTGAAATTGCCCTGCGAATCATTCGTACCTGCAAAGAAATGGGTATTAAAACCGTAGCTGTTTATTCTACTGCCGACCGCGATAGCCTGCACGTACGTTTTGCCGATGAGGCCGTATGTATTGGCCCGCCGCCAAGCCGCGATTCTTACTTAAATATCCCGAATATCATTTCAGCCGCTGAGTTAACCAATGCCGATGCAATCCATCCTGGCTACGGTTTCTTATCTGAAAATGCTAAATTTTCCGCTATTTGTGCCGAGTACGGCATCAAATTTATAGGCGCTACTGCTGCGCAGATCAATTCCATGGGCGATAAAGCTTCGGCTAAAGAAACCATGGAAAAAGCTGGTGTACCTATCGTACCGGGTTCCAAAGGTTTGTTGCAAAGCGTAAAAGAAGGTATCTCCATCGCTAAAAAAATAGGCTATCCCGTAATACTTAAAGCAACTGCCGGTGGTGGTGGCCGCGGTATGCGTATTGTTTGGAAAGATGAAGAATTTGAAGCAGCCTGGGATTCAGCTAGAGCAGAATCAGGTGCCGCTTTCGGTAACGATGGCATGTACCTGGAGAAATATGTTCAGGACCCTCGCCACATCGAGATCCAGGTAGTTGGCGATCAGTATGGTAAAGTTTGCCATTTATCTGAACGCGATTGCTCTATCCAGCGCCGTCACCAAAAATTGGTTGAGGAATCTCCTTCACCATTCATGACCGAAAAACTCCGTAAAAAAATGGGTGAGGCTGCCATCAAAGGCGCTAAAGCTGTTAAATATGAAGGGGCAGGTACGGTTGAGTTTTTGGTTGACAAGGACCGCAACTTCTATTTTATGGAGATGAACACCCGTATACAGGTGGAGCATCCCGTAACTGAGGAAGTAATCAACTTCGATTTAATAAAAGAACAAATAAAGGTTGCAGCAGGCATCCCGATATCAGGCAAAAACTACGAGCCAACCATGCACGCCATCGAGTGTCGCATCAACGCCGAAGATCCTGCTAACAACTTCCGCCCGTCACCGGGTAAAATAACCAACTTCCACTCTCCGGGTGGTCACGGTGTGCGTATTGATACCCATGTGTACAGCGGTTACGTTATCCCGCCTAACTACGACTCGATGATAGCCAAGGTGATCTGCGTTGCGCAAACACGCGAAGAAGCCCTGAGCACTATGGAACGCGCCTTAAGCGAATTTGTGATAGAAGGAGTAAAAACAACCATTCCTTTCCACCTGAAATTACTGCAGGACCCTAATTTCCGTGCTGGTAACTTCACCACCAAATTCATGGAAACTTTTGAATATTCAGAATAATTAAAACTGAAGCAATAAGTTAAAACGTAGATAACGTTTACTACACGGTATTCAAAAAATCAGATGAGCGAGAAAAACATAGTGCAGGCAATAAAGGACAAAGGAAAGACAATGGAATCTGAAATGTCTTTCTTCGACCATCTGGAAGCACTAAGGTGGCACTTGATGCGCTCAGCTATTGGTGTAGTTGTTTTTACTGGTGTCGCTTGGTATTTTTATGATTTTATCTTCGGGACCATCATCATGGGCCCAATGCATCCCGATTTCTGGACGTATCGTATGATGTGTAAGTTCGGCAACGGATTTTGCATCACCCATATTAACGGTACTATCATAAACACCGAAATGGCCGGGCAGTTTATGCTTAAAATAAACTCCTCCATATTAATAGGCATCATATTGGCTGTTCCATACATTTTATGGGAGATATGGCGTTTTATAAAACCCGCTTTACTGGATAAGGAACGCAAAGCTGCAAGCGGCTTTGTTTTTTATGCCTCTATCCTTTTTATTATAGGCATATTGTTCGGCTACTATGTTATAGCCCCTGAATCTATTTCTTTTTTGGCCGCGTACACTGTTAGCCCTACCATTCATAACACGTTTACCATCAGCTCCTACCTTTCTATGGTAGCCACAATTACCCTGATAATTGGTATCGTGTTCGAGCTTCCTATCTTAATCTATATTCTTGCCTCAATAGGTATATTATCAGGTACATTCATGCGTAAAACCCGCAGGTATTCGATAGTTATTCTGCTGATTGTCGGCGCTATTATATCGCCATCGCCAGATTTTCTGACTACCATGATAGCAACAGTACCGTTGTTTGCATTGTACGAGGTAGGTATAGTAGTAGCCTCTATTGTCGAAAAACGTCGCCTTAAAAAGCACGAAGAGATAATGGAATCATAAGCCACTAATTTTCGCAAAATATTTATCTTAGCCCCTTAATCATTACAAACTAAAATGAAAGAGGGACTAAGAATTGCCATTGGTGCAGATCACGCAGGATTCGACTATAAACAACCTTTAGCAGCGGCATTAACTACCGCCATCGAAATAAGGGATTTTGGCACTTATTCCGTCGATTCTGTTGACTATCCCGACTTTGCCCACCCTGTAGCCCTCGCTGTAGAAAGCGGCGACTACGACTTAGGTATACTGATTTGTGGCAGCGCTAATGGTGTAGCCATGACCGCCAATAAGCATCAGGGCATCCGTGCAGCCATTTGCTGGAATACCGAATTAGCTTGCCTTGCACGCCAGCATAATAACGCCAATGTTGTTTGTATCCCGGCCCGGTTTATTTCTATCGACGAAGCAAAAGCAATCATAAACATGTTCCTGTGCACCGATTTTGAAGGTGGTCGCCACGCCAACCGTGTAAACAAAATGAGCTGCTAAGAAGCGGTTTAAAAAACTATTGAATATCATTTTATATAAACACAAAAACCAAACGTCATTGCGAGGAACGAAGCAATCTCTACATAGGCAGGGCGTTTGGAAAGGTATTGAATCTGCGGAGCAACTCTGTAAAGTATAGAGATTGCTTCGTACCTTACAGCAATGACGATAGTTTTATTGTTTTTAGACACTTTCCAATGTTTAAAATTAATAGGTTGCGCACCTACGGCCAATATCATTAAGTTAAGAAAAATATTTTTTCACCCTCTTTCCGGCTTGCCGGAGAGAAGGTCGAACAGCGCAGCGCATTCGGGGTGAGTCAACTGTGGGCCTGGCGGTTTGCGTCAATGTCGCTTGTATGCTTTACTCACCCGGTCTTAGCTCCGCTCGACCACCCTCTCTATCGCTTCGCGACAAAGAGGGTAAGAAGCAACAAACAAAAAAAGGCAACCGGATCATCTCCAATTGCCTTTTTCTATATCTATGAAATCACCTCAAAAATCGGTGAAATTCAGAAGAAATATTATTCTGAATCTATCGACTGTAATTGTCCTTCAGGTAAATGATGACGGAACCTATCAGTAAAAGGAGATTTGTGAGTGAATGCACCGGCAATAAATACCAATCCGCCTATTAAAACTTGTGGCCAAACCACTTTATCAGAAAAATGGAAAATAAATGGTGACATCAACAAGAACGAACCCATAATCACATCTAAAAATAAATGCATTTCCATTGGCATTTGTTTAATAAACCCATGCTTATTATTGCTGAAAACAGCCATAATAAATTCTATCCATCCAAACAACAAAGGCAAAAATAAAGCCGCGCCGCCTAATTTATAAAAACCTAAAGCCCATGGGCTGCCTAATAACAAAACAACTGCTAACCAGTTGATAACTCCGTAAGTTGATAGTGAAATGAATGGTTTCATTCTGCTTTTTATTTTTATTTACTAATAACGCTGCTAAATTAATAATTTATAGCGTGAGTTTGTTTTGAAAGTTGAAATTTTATTTGAAAGCATGTTCAATAATAATTCTTTACCCTAAAATATACTCCTATTCGCCCCGCCATCAACCTGTATAGTAGTCCCCGAAACATAGGCAGCCTGTTCCGAAGCTAAAAATACCACCATTGCAGCAAGTTCTTCAGGCTTACCAATTCTTCCCAATGGAATAGCTTTGGCCTTTTCTTTTAAGGCCGCATCGGGGTCAACGCCTTTAGGAACGGTATGCTTTATCCTGTCAGTTAGTATCAAGCCCGGCGCTACATTGTTTACGGTAATATTATATGGCCCGAATTCATCAGCCATTAACTTAGCCATCCCAACAATACCCATTCGCATACTGGTTGATAGCACCGAATTTGCTAATACCGACTTCACCGACCCACTCACAATATTAATAATACGCCCATTACCCGATTCTTTTAAATAAGGCAAAACCAATCTGCTCATATGCGCTACGCTCAGTAAATTCAGCTCAAAAGCCTTTTGCCAGGCGCTTTCATCAAAGTTTTCAAACTTATCAAATGGTGGCCCGCCGGCGTTATTTAGTAAAATATCTATCCGCCCAAAAGCAGCAGCGGCTTTTTTAACAAAGGCCTCAATATCCTCACTCTTGCTCACATCAATCGGGATAGCCACTACCTCGTTACCGGTTTGCTTTTTGATTTCGGCGGCAGTTTTATTTAACTCATCCACGTCGCGCGAGCCAATAATAACCTTTGCGCCTTCGGCGGATAGCATGGTGGCAATTGCCCTGCCTAATCCTTTACTGGCAGCTAATACGATAGCTACTTTGTTGGTGAGTTTTAAATCCATTACCTAAGCCTTGTTTAGTAGTTTTTCAATTTTCTTGGTTCTGATATATTGAGTAATTAAAAACGCCCCCGATAGCCATATCCATGTCCAATACTCATAAATAAAGGCCCAATAAATAAATATCGGAACTATTACCAACCATTCAATTACCATTACAAGTAAGATGTTGTTTTTTATAAATGAAAAAAGGATTAAATCTAACAGAACTATGGCTAACATAAATGCAGCTATAAATATCAAACCATAGCTAAGCAGGAAAAAAGGTATACCCAATAATAATCCCCCAATTGTCCCGAGCCAGCTATCAAATCCATGGTAACAAATAATATTTATAATTGCTGATATTTCCAAGCATATATAAAAGCCCAATAAGTGAATTAAGTTTGTTAGTAGGACTTTACCGGGATTGTGAATATCAAAGGCCATAAGCGAAGATACATTTCCCAAACAATAATTATAGACACTTCCCTCACCTCTTTACGCCGCAGGCGAAGAGAGGTCGGCTAGCGCAGCGTAGCCAGGTTAGTCAATCGTCACCATGCTTTCCTCTTGATTCTTTTTTAACTAAATTTGATGCAATGATTAAAAAACTGATCCGCAGCTTTGGCTATGCATTTAAAGGTTTGGCTTATGCAACCAGAAGTCAACTCAACTTCAGGATACATTTATTTGCATCAGTTATAGCAATTGCCTTAGGGTTCGCTCTAAATATAGCAACAACCGAATGGCTATGGATTGCGCTGAGCATTGCTATAGTTTTACTAACCGAGCTCACCAATACCGGCATCGAAACACTAACCGACCTGGTATCCCCAGGTTATAACGAGAAAGCAGGCCATGTGAAAGATATATGTGCCGGGGCGGTAGTTGTGGCGGCCTGTTTCGCGCTGATTGCCGGTATCGTAATCTTTCTGCCTAAACTCATCCTTGTTTTTCATCATGCTGCATAAAACGCGGGCTATTGTATTTAAAACAACCGATTACGGCGAAAGCAGTGTCATCGTTCAGCTTTTTACCGAAAAATTTGGAATACAGTCCTACATCATCAATGGTGTAAAAAAGCCGCGCGCCAAAATAACCGGCAATATGCTGCAGCCCCTGCATTTGCTGGATGTAGTGGTTTATCATAAAAATAACAACAGCATACAACGGATCTCCGAGTTAAAGAATTCGCCGGTATTATTATCGCTGCCTTATGATGTAATAAAAAGCTGTATAGCTATTTTTTTGAACGAAGTGCTGTACAAAGCTGTTAAGCAGCAAGGCACAGATGAAAGTTTATTTGGTTTTGTTTTTAGCTCGATAGAGTGGCTGGATCACCAGGCGGAAGGTTTGGCGAATTTGCACTTACTGTTTTTAATTCAGCTTACGCGATACCTGGGCTTTTACCCCGATACCACATTTGCCGCCAATGCCGAATATTTTGATATGAAGAACGGCGTTTTTACCCGTTACAAACCGGATAGCTTTTCGTATCTGTCGCCACCGCATACACGCAATTTTTATAATCTGCTGGAATGTAGTTTTGAGAATAGCCCCCAATTAAAGTTAACTAACGACGACCGCCGCTACCTGCTGAATAAGTTGTTAGAGTATTATGCTTTGCATATTGAAAGCTTCGGGAATATCCGCTCCCAGGCCGTGCTCGAAGAGGTTTTGAGCTGATCCCGAAATTTTGGGCAAAAAAAAAGAGATAGCTTTCAGACTGTCTCTTTTTTTCATTTTAACTGACCTCATTATTATATCATAAAGAACAAGCTTGTTAGACCGATAATAACAATAGCACAAATATATAATTTGAAACAATACTTGTATAATTTTTTTACATTTTTTAACAAAAAAGTTGCTGAAAAACAACAAAATCAACCCGGTTTAAAGCATAAATCACTCAAAAAAATATAATATTCATTGTTAATTACCCCAATAAAAGACCTTTTTTATGAAAAATGACTTAAAACGACCTTTATCATTGTAAAAATTGAAAAAATGCATATTTTTTGATTGTTTCAGAGGGGAAAGCCTTCAAAATAAAATTTTTGTCACCTGGGTTAATATTTACTTCCGGTTTCATTAAAACCAGCAACTGTCATAATATCCAATACCTGCTGTTAAGCCATTTATATTAACTAACTTAGAAAAAACCCATAATTGTGGTTTAAAACCCTCTCCACTTAGGCATTGCCATTAATCTGCTACGGTAATATTTAAGCTTTATGCTAATTGAAAAATCATGAGTAAAGACAAAAAAAATATGCCCAACCCGGTAGGGAAAAAGGGGCCATCCGACTATCAGTCTGGTAAAACCTCGACGGCTAAAACTGAAATTGCACCCCCGACAAAAAAGAAAAAATAATGATAAACGAAACGATTGAACGCAAAGCGAAAATGTATGTATACGATTTGAACAACTGCGCTACTGAAAATGGTTTTAAACCCGATGAAACATGGGAATTTAGCCTGGCAACTGATCTGGAAAAGGTAGCTCTCGAAAAGAAATACTTCCCAACTATATCTGCTAAAGTATTGCCTGAGTTTTTATCTGAGTTATTTCACCAGGTTAAATCGCAGTTGGTACACGTAAAATACAATGCCGAAAAAGCGGGTACCCACAACGTAACCGAAAGCGGTTTGCAATATTTAATTGCTTACAACCCAAACAGGTTAAGGCACTAAATAAATACTGTTAGGTGGTTGTGGATGAGGTAGCTCGCCACAATTTCCACCACGGCAGCCACGGCGCATCATGATGCTCATAGTGGTAGCCAAAAAAATAACAGGAAAAAAATGCCAGCACATGGTTCTTAGCCTGGCTGCGCGATTGGTGCTTATTATTATGTTCGCCCTTATGGGGCAGGTATGTGCCAAAATAAAACAGCTGCAAGGTGCTTAGTAATGATGGCATCACCCAAAACAGCAGCAAATTAGCCTGCGGAATCCACAGCTTCAAAACATTAAACAGCACCGCCATCACCACTATTTGCCAAACCGATAAATAATTGCGGATAAACCGTACATACCACTGCACAAAGTTGCCTCCGTGATAATCCGGATCTTCGGCAGTATGTACATGCTCATGGTGTTGATGGTGCTTGGTATATAATTTAGGGTACCAAAATGATGCATAAAGCAAAGTACAAGCATAACCCACTAAATTATTCAAAGTTTTGTTGGGTGATACCGAGCCATGCATGGCATCATGCGCGGTGATGAATAAACCGGTATACAAATGCATCTGCACCAAAATAAACATGTAAAGTAAAGGATTAGCAAAATTGACCCGCCACTGCATCAACAAAATAATAGATACAGCCCAACACCCCAGTACCATTAAGGCAACTAATAAACCAATATTGGAGAGTGATTTTTGCATGATCTATATAATATGTCATTGCGAGGAACGAAGCAATCGCGAACTATGCAGAGCCCTTTTCTACGTGAGATTGCTTCGTTCCTCGCAATGACAAGCTTAAATAAAAGGGGAAAGGGTAGACCTAAAACGCTTCCAGCGCTGCCTTAACTTCCTGCATCAACCACATTGGGGTTGATGTAGCGCCGGCTATACCTACACTATCACCCGGTGTAAACAGATTAACATCCAATTCGCCGGATGATGAGATGAAGTATGTATTAGGGTTGTTCTTCAGGCATACTTCATAAAGCACCTTACCATTTGATGATTTACGACCCGATACAAATACAACCTTATCAAACTTTTGGGCAAATTTAGGCAGGTCCTTATCGCGGTTACTCACCTGGCGACAAATGGTATCGTTCGCTTTCAGGTTATAGCCACGGGCAATCAATTCATCCTTTACGCCATAAAACTTATCCATGCTTTTGGTGGTCTGGCTGTAAAGCGTAATGTTCTGCGGAAGTTCCACATTATCCAGCTCAGCAATATCCTGAAAAACCAGAGCTTCATTATTAGTTTGGCCCTGTAAACCTATAACCTCGGCATGGCCATGCTTGCCAAATATTAATATTTTTTCGTTTTGGTCGAATGATGATTTGATGCGATTTTGCAGCTTCAATACCACTGGGCAGGATGCATCAATCAGTGTAATGTTATTCTCTAAAGCAGTACGGTAAGTATCAGGAGCTTCGCCATGCGCGCGGATGAGTACTTTTTCGTTACGCAAATCCTTCAGCGCGTCATGCTCAATAATACGCAGGCCTTTTGCCTTCAGGCGTTCAACCTCTTCGTCATTATGTACAATATCACCAAGGCAATACAGGTAGCCCTCTTCTTCCAGTATTTCTTCCGCCATATCAATGGCATAAACCACCCCAAAGCAAAAGCCCGAATCCTGGTCGATAGTTACCTGTAAATTATGTGCACCCATAGTATTACAAAAT
Source organism: Mucilaginibacter sp. L196 (assembly GCF_009765905.1). Classification (GTDB taxonomy): domain Bacteria; phylum Bacteroidota; class Bacteroidia; order Sphingobacteriales; family Sphingobacteriaceae; genus Mucilaginibacter. Next base: position 408,814 of record NZ_LMUO01000009.1, read on the forward strand.
TACGTTAAAATATTTATATGATAAATTACGTATTTTGACTCTAGTCTCAGTTCGGATTTTACTCATTTAGTAGCTTAGCTTTCTGAGTGTCATATTCAGATTGCGTTATGGCGCCGCTATCTAAAAGGCCTTTCAGCTTTTTTAATTTATCAAACTGATCGTCTGATTGTTGAACAACTGCCATGTTATCGGTTGAAGAACACGGAACTACCTCGCAAGCTTGTATAGCATCATCAATGGTTAAAACATAATTGGTTATGTTGCCACCGCCAACTGTAAAGTAATATTTTACAATGCCTTGTATTTTACCTGTTTTTATTTTCTTAATTATAACAGCGGTATTAGCATAGCCACGCCCTATATTTAATTGGTTCGGGCCTGCATTTGCATCATAATTTAAAACAGCTCCCCAGCCTCCCATTTGTAGATAAAGAAAGGTACCACTTGGCGACGATCCTCTTCCCAATCTTACCGTATCGCCCAGCTTGTAGGTAATGCCATTAACGGCCTTGTATTCTGTTAATTTTTGCGCATTACAAACAAAAGAGAAACAAATTAGCAATAATAAAGTAACTGTTATTTTCATGTTGTGATTGGTTTAGGGCACTAAAATAGTAAAAATGCAAATGATCTTTAAACGGGATGTTGATTTCTCCTCCTGGTTTTTAAATCTTTTTCAAGGTAGAGTTATCGCCCCTAAGCAATAATCCATTAGCGCTTTGACTCACCCGGTTTTCGCTCAACCTTTCCCTCTCTTTCGCTGCGCGACAAAGAGGGAGTGAAAACTTTTTTTTCCCCTCTTTCCGCCGAAGGAGAAGAGAGTTGACCAGCGCAGCGAAGTCGGGGTGAGTTAAATAGCCAACAACGCCATAAAAAACACAAACTGCACCAATAAAAATACCGGTGCAACCACACCCTGCTTTCTGAAACCAAACTTTTCAAAAACAAAAAGCATTGCTGCGCTAGCCAAAAACCAGCTGAGATAATTTTTAAGCGGAACAGTGTTATTCGTCCAGTGCCAGTAATCAAAGTGTTGTGCCACGGGCTCAATAATCAAATCCAGCAGCACCAAAATAATGGCGCCAAAAATTACTCTTATTAATATACTTCTGATCCTTGTGCGTTGCATCAATACCCCTGCCGAGTAGATCAGCAAAAACCAATTCACACCAATTATTAAAGGTATTTCATCTGCTTTTAGTCCTAATGTTTGCCCGTAGCTATAATCGCCAAAGATCCAGTGCATGTGCACGCCCAACCACTCCACAATTATGCTGCTTATAAATATCAGCAGGGCAAATAATATAAACTTACCCTCCATTGGGCGGTGACTGCAAATAATCACCACCAGCATTAATAATATGTGCCAGGGTACTATCTGTAAAAAAAGTGGGCGCATAGTTGGAAACGCAAAGCCAATTAAACCAACAACATGAAATATTATAATAACCAATATAAGTAGGCCTTGCTCTCTTCGGGTCGATTCGTGCGGGTTTAGTTTCAAACCTGGCGCCCCTTCCATACCGTTGTTCTGGTTAAATGTTTTTGTATCGCCATAAATGCAATAATAGTTAAATTGATCATTTGCAGCGGATGGAGCAATACATTTAACCAGGCATTCTGGCTTGCAGATAATGAGATCATAATACGGGTTAATATAATTAAGCCGATCATAAATACGATCAGCTGCAAATTCAGGGTCATCATAACAATCATCGGTCCGCCAATAATAATAACCAAGTAGATAAGCAGCGTAATAATGCTATAATTAAAACCCGCCAAAAAATTCTTGCTGAAGCCATTCACCGCTTCAGTATAACTTTTATACATGCGGCAGCTGATCATGCCGTTAGCCAGCAAAGCCTCACCGTTATAGCCCGACGCTTTTACAATCCGCATAATTTCTACATCCTCAACCACCCGATCCTTAACTTGTTTGTGCCACTCGTTTTTTCGGTAGATTTCAGCATCAAATAGCATAAATTGCCCGCTTGCTGCCGCTACCGTGCTGTTTTTAACCAAATAAACCAGCCGAAGCGGTAACAGGTTCAATAAAATATAATGCATTAACGGCACAACCGATTTTTCACCAAAAGTATCCATCTGCTGGTTGGTAAACAGGCTCAGCAAGCCCAGATTATATAGGCGCATACGATGAATAGCACTATTCAATAAACTGTTATTAACCTTTTCATCAGCATCTAAAAACAAAAAGTAATCGCCTTTGGCCTCCTCGGCCAATTGGTGGCAGGCATAGTTTTTACCCAGCCAGGTATGGGGTAACTTTTTACCTTTAATAACGCGGAATTGATGGTGCCTTGCCGCGAATTCTTCGCAGATACTATAAGTATTATCATCAGATCCATCATCCAAAATGATCACTTCATAATCAATATAATCCTGATCATAAATTGATTGCAATAGCGTTAAAATATTATCCTGCTCATTACGTACCGGTATTAAAACAGATACAAGTTGCGTATAAGGCCTTTTTACATGCGGCAATTTGGGGTTCGACATGAAGTTGAACAACGTAACCGTGAACCGTAATACAATAAAAATAAAAGTTATAAAAATGGCTACTATCACTGTTCAATATCTATTTCGGTTTGCAGCAGCTTTGATGCCGTGTAATGCTGCTGGTAGGCCTGTTGTAAATCATTAATGGTTTTATCGGCATAATTTACCGTTTCTTGTTTTAAATAAACGGTTGCGGTGGGTTTTTTGTGTTTAAAGTACTGCACAAATGTAGCGGCGAACACCAATTGCACATCCGGATTTGTTTTTTGGATGATATTTAACACCCCTTTTTCAAAATGTACCTGCTCCACAAAATTGGAGTATAATTTACCCTGCGGAAACATCAGCACCACATTCCCCGGCTCATTTAATAGCCCAGCGGCATAGTTTAATGATTCAATTATTTCCCTTGGCTTTTTCCCTACCGAAAACGCCCTGCCGTATTTTAAAAAACGATCCTTGCGCATGGTCTCTTCCAAAACCATTACATATGCTTTCTTCTTAAACAGGCGTTCATTCACACAAAATAAGATCAGCGAATCCCAAAAACTAAAGTGGTTGGCTATTAAAAGGATGGATTTTGAAGGATCAAGACTAATTTCGTCAAAAACTACTTCATCAAAACTCCTGCTAACTATCCGTTTTACATACCATTTAAAAAACCAAAATAGGATGCTGCTTTGTTTTGGGTAGATCATAACCGATTATAAATGTATATGATCCGCTATTGTTTTCGTAGCCCCGGTATTTTGCATTACATAATCCTTCACCTCCCGGCAGGTTTCATTATAGCGCTGTATATCTTCCGTAATATAAGCTACGGTAGCTTTTAACTCGGGTTCATCATTAATGCTGTAACCACCTTTAATGCTGATCAAATCCTTAGCTTCCTTAAACTTATCATAATTTGGCCCGAATATCACCGGCAAACCAAAAGCCGCAGCCTCTAAAGTATTATGTATCCCCACACCAAAACCACCACCTATAAAAGCCACATCAGCATATTGATAAAGCGATGACAGCATCCCAATATTATCAATAATCAATGTTTGATAAGCCCTCTCTAAAGCTCCCCCGGTTGGGGAGACTTTTGTATCAGTAGTTATTAAAAGCCCTCCCTTCTGGGGAGGGTTGGGTGGGGCTTTCACCGCAATCTGCGAATGCCGAATTACCGAATTTAATGGCAATAAACTAATCAGCTTTTCAATTTTATCCTCTCCAATTTCATGCGGCGCGAAAATGAATTTCCAATCCGCGTAATCTTTCACCAGCGTAGCTACCAAGGCTTCATCATCGGGCCAGGTACTGCCTGCTATAAATAATTTATGATCGTTTTTAAATTGATTGATTACGGGTAACTCAGTAGGATGCTGCGCATTCGCCCAAACCCTATCGAAACGGGTATCGCCGCTAACTTCCACATTGCTTACGCCAAGGGTTTGCAGTAATTCTTTTGATGTGGTATCCTGCACAAAAAAGTACGTTACAAAGCCCAGCATCTTGCGGTGCAAGCCCCCGTACCACTTAAAAAATACCTGCTCCGGCCTGAATATCCCTGAAATAACATACAGCGGGATCTCTCTTTTATGCAGTTCGTTAAAATAATGATACCAGTACTCATACTTAGTAAATATTGCTGCTTCGGGATTTATAGCTTCAATAAATTCACGGGCATTGCTCGCGGTGTCAAGCGGTAAATAGTAAACGGTATCGGCAAGGGGCGTATTCTTCCTGATCTCGTAACCCGATGGCGAAAAGAACGTTACCACGATTTTTGTTTCAGGTTGATTCTTTCTTGCATGCTCCAGCAAAGGCCGCCCCTGCTCAAACTCGCCCAGCGAGGCGAAGTGAAACCATAAACTTTTTTCAAACTTTTTGTAAACAACGTTGTTCCGACCTGTGAGCCAGAGTTTGGCTTTCTTATTGAAAAATGAGGCAACGTATATAGCGCAGAAGTATAAACTGATACCTATATTATATATTAGCAGCATTATTTTGATTTGATTATCTTCGTCGGTATAAAAGTATAACAATAATTACAATACATCTTTATGAAAATAGCTGTTGTAGGAACAGGGTACGTTGGGTTAGTTACAGGCACCTGTTTAGCAGAAACGGGCAACCAGGTAACCTGCGTTGATATAAACGAACAAAAGGTTAAAATGATGAAAGAAGGCAAGTTGCCTATATATGAGCCCGGCCTCGAGATACTTTTTCATCGTAATATAAGTGAAAACAGGTTGCAGTTTACCACCAACCTTGCAGACGCGATAGCTGATGCCAAAATTATTTTCCTGGCACTGCCAACTCCTCCGGGGGGTGACGGCTCTGCCGATTTAAGCTATGTATTAGGCGCGGCAAAGGATATTGCCAAATTGGTTAAGGATTATAAAGTTATCGTAACCAAATCAACCGTACCGGTTGGCACTGCCGATAAAGTTACCGCTGTTTTAAAAGCGAATACAACCGTGGAGTGCGCGGTAGTATCAAATCCTGAGTTTTTGCGCGAAGGTGTTGCTGTTGAGGATTTCATGAAACCCGACCGTGTAGTAGTTGGTACTATGGACGAGCGTGCCCGCAAGCTAATGGCTGAATTATATGCTCCATATGTACGCCAGGGTAACCCGGTTATTTTTATGGACGAGCGCTCTTCCGAGCTTACAAAATATGCTGCCAACTCATTCCTGGCTACCAAAATATCATTCATGAACGAGGTTGCTAACCTTTGCGAACTGGTTGGTGCCGATGTAGATATGGTAAGGCGCGGTATTGGTGCTGATGAGCGTATCGGAAAACGTTTCCTATTCTCGGGTATTGGTTACGGCGGTAGCTGCTTCCCGAAGGATGTGCAGGCGCTGGCAAAATCAGCCGAAGAAAATAAATATGATTTCAAGATCCTGAATGCTGTTATGGATGTTAATGAGATCCAGAAGAAAGTATTGGTTGAAAAACTAAGGAATTATTATAAAGATGGTTTAAAAGGCAAAAAATTCGCGCTTTGGGGTTTAGCGTTTAAACCAGAAACTGATGATATACGCGAAGCACCTGCTTTGTACATTATTGATGAGTTGTTAAAAGATGGTGCCGAAGTAATTGCTTTCGACCCTGAAGGTATGCCAAATATTAAAAAATTATTAGGCGATAAAATAACCTACGCTACCGGCCGCTACGAAGCGCTTGAAGGTGCTGACGCGTTATTGATCATCACCGAGTGGTCGGTTTTCCGCACACCGGATTTTGATCTGATCAAAGAAAAATTAAAAGCGCCTGTTATTTTTGATGGTCGTAATTTGTACGATTTGGATAGGGTAAAAGAGTGTGGGTTTTATTATAACAGTATAGGCAGAAAAGTAGTTAGCTAAATGGCACGTAAAACAATATTAATTACCGGGGCAGCCGGCTTTTTAGGTTCGCATTTATGCGACAGGTTTATAAAAGAGGACTATAAAGTTATCGCGATGGATAACCTGATAACAGGTGATCTGCGCAACATCGAACATCTTTTCAAACTGGAAAATTTCGAGTTTTATAACCACGATGTTTCCAAATTTGTATATGTACCCGGCGATTTGGATTATATCCTGCATTTCGCGTCGCCTGCAAGCCCTATCGACTATTTAAAGATTCCTATCCAAACATTAAAAGTTGGTTCATTAGGTACCCATAACTTGTTAGGCCTGGCGCGTGCTAAAAAAGCGCGTATGCTAATCGCCTCAACATCCGAAGTTTATGGCGACCCGAACGTGAACCCGCAACCCGAAGAATATTGGGGTAATGTAAACCCTGTTGGTCCTCGCGGTGTATATGATGAAGCTAAACGTTTCCAGGAAGCGATCACCATGGCTTACCATACATTCCACGGTTTAGAAACCCGTATCGTACGTATATTTAACACCTACGGCCCGCGTATGCGCCTGAATGATGGTCGTGTATTGCCTGCTTTCATAGGTCAGGCTTTAAGGGGCGAACCATTAACCATGTTTGGCGATGGCTCACAAACCCGTTCTTTTTGTTATGTAGATGATCTGATTGAAGGCATCTTCCGTTTATTGCACAGCGATTACGCGCAACCAATGAACATCGGTAACCCTGACGAGATCACCATTAAACAATTTGGCGATGAGATTATCAAATTAACAGGCACCGATCAGGAAATGATAAGCTTACCTTTACCAACAGATGATCCAAAACAACGCCGCCCTGATATTACCAAGGCAAGGGCTATTTTAGGCTGGGAGCCAAAAGTATCGCGCAGCGAAGGCTTAAAGATCACTTACGAATACTTTAAATCATTGCCTGAAAAAGAAATTCTGCATAAAGACTTTACCTACTACAATAAATAATGGCTAAAATATTAGTTACCGGCGGGCTGGGATTTATCGGCTCACACACCGTGGTTGAACTGGTAAATTCAGGCTACGAACCTGTTATTATCGACAACCTGTCGAATTCAGATATTAAAATACTAGATCAGCTTACCAAGATCATTGGCTACAAACCATCCTTTTATCAGCTTGATCTTTGTGATGAAAAAGCCGTAAAACAACTGGCTGAAAAAGAGCCCGATGTTACCGGGATTATCCACTTCGCGGCTTACAAAGCTGTGGGGGAATCCGTTCAGCAGCCGCTAAAATATTATCGCAATAACTTTTCTTCGATGCTGAATTTATTGGAAGCCTATTACGGAAAACCTTTAAATTTTGTGTTCTCATCAAGCTGCACCGTTTACGGCCAGCCCGATGAATTGCCCGTTACCGAAAAGGCACCTGTAAAAGCGGCACAATCACCGTACGGGAATACCAAACAGGTTGCCGAAGAGATCTTGAAAGATATGGTCGCGGCTGGTAGTAACTATAAAGTTATTTCGCTACGTTATTTTAACCCGGTAGGGGCGCATGACTCTGCATTAATTGGCGAATTGCCAATAGGTGTACCACAAAACTTAGTGCCATTCATCACCCAAACTGCCATAGGAAAACGCGAAAAAATCACTGTATTCGGCAACGATTACAATACACCCGATGGCAGTTGCGTTAGGGATTACATCCACGTAGTTGATTTGGCTAAGGCACACGTTGCCGCGTTAAAATTAATGGAACAGCCTGAATTTAAAGGTTATGATGTATTCAATATCGGCACAGGGCAGGGGACTACCGTATTGCAAATCATCCACGCATTTGAAAGTGCTACGGGTGTTAAGCTGAATTATAGCATAGGCCCCCGTCGCGAAGGTGATGTAGAGCAGGTTTGGGGCGATGTAACTAAGTCGACCCAAAAGCTTGGCTGGACTGCAGAATTAGGCATAGGCGACATGATGCAATCTGCCTGGGAGTGGGAAAAATATATAAAACAAAACCCATTAAGTTAGTTAATGGTTATTATGGGTAAAGTATAAACAGCATGTTTGGGTTATTTAAAAAGAAGAACGATAGTAAAAAGGAAGTTACTTTTAATTACGAATCGATTGCTGTAGATATGCACTCCCATGTTTTGCCGGGGATTGATGATGGCGCGCAAACCGTAGAGGATTCGGTTGCTCTGGTAAAAAAAATGATGGCGCTGGGTATTAAAAAAATAATTGCCACCCCGCACATCATGGTTGATTTTTACCGCAACAATGCCCAAACAATTGGTAGTGCGCTAGAAATACTGAAAGCAGAACTAAAAAAACAACAAATTGATATTGATATTGAAGCCGCCGCCGAACATTACTTCGACGAAACCTTTGATCCTCGTATCGATAAAAAAGAATTGATGGTATTTGGCGATAACCATGTGCTTTTTGAATTCTCGTTTATCACCCTGCCGCCAAACTACATACAGGTAATACAAAAACTTGTCAATTTGGGTTACAAGCCAATTTTGGCCCATCCCGAGCGCTACCCATACATGACCATGGATCAATACAAAATGGTACACTCCTGGGGTTGCGATTTTCAATTGAACACCATATCCCTAACCGGCTACTACGGCAAAGAAACCAAAGCCACCGCCGAAAGCCTGATCGATAACCAACTGATCGACTACATTTCAAGCGATATGCACCACCTGAAACATGCCGCCGCGTTTTATGATGCTTTGAAAACCACTTACGTAGAAAAACTGCTTTTTGAATACCCGCTTAAGAATATAATGCTTTTGTGAAAGAGTCAAGAAACAAGAGTCAAGGCTAAAAAATAAAATTTACGCCTTTCGATCTTAATAAGCCTTTTGTCATTCTGAGCATCGCGAAGAATCTATCCGGCGTAAACTACTTTACAGATTCTTCGCGATGCTCAGAATGACAAATCTTTTTTATCACAATGCAAAACCTTGATTCCTGATTCTTACTTCTTGAATCTATTACTCGTATCTCAACGATTCCACCGGATCCAATCTTGATGCTTTATTGGCAGGATAAAAGCCCGATAGAAGCCCGATCCCGGTACAAACTACTAGTGCGATGCCTATCCATAAATAAGGTACTACAAAGCTACCCTGGGTTAAAATAACGATCATGTTGCCAATCAACATTCCTAAAAATATCCCCAAAACACCGCCAATCAGGCATATTACTATAGCCTCAATTAAAAACTGTTTGCGAATGATGGATGGCGTGGCGCCGATAGCTTTTCGCAAGCCTATTTCCCGGGTACGTTCGGTAACCGATACCAGCATAATATTCATTAGCGCAATGGCTGCACCAATCAATGTAATAACGCCAATGGCAATACCACCATAAGTAATACCATCTAATTGGCCCGCCAATTGTTTCTGAATAGAATCACTGCGCTGGATATTAAAATTATCTTCTTTGCCGATATGCAGGTCGCGTACATTTCTAAATAACGATGTCGCCTCACCAATCGTAGCATCCAACGCCTCCGGACTGGCAACCATTACTGTAACGTTAAATGTAGGGTTGCTAACCGTGTCAATCTGTTTCGCTTTTAAAACAGGTATCACGCAAAATTTATCACCCGCGCCCATGCTCGATCCCTTTTTTGCGAAAACACCCACAACCTTAAAACGATTGCTGCCAATCAAAATTGATTTATTAACCGGGTCATCCTTTTTAAAAAGCTTATCTTTTATCTCATCGCCAATAACCACCACGTTTTCCCCGTGCAGTAACTCATCCGAAGAAAAAAATCGCCCATAAGCCATTTTATGCCCGGTGGTGGCCATATAGCCATCTGTAGTGCCTGCTACTGATATATTGGGGTTGGTTTTGATGCTCCCGTATTTTACAATGCCCGTACCCGTCACATTCAAGTTAATGGTGATAACAGTAGGCAAGGCAAACTTATTTTTAAAACTAACGGCCTGCTCATAAGTTATCGGTGGATATATTTTTTGGTGGCCACCCTGCCCGAAGCCCAGATCGGCGGTATTAGCTATGGTGAAGGAGTTTGCGCCTAATCCGGCAAATGCGTTATTAGTTTGCTGTCTGATGCCGTCAATAGCTGTTAAAATACCCACCAGTGCCATAATGCCAATAGCGATGATCAGCGCCGTAAGCGACGTACGCAACCTGTTCCCCTTAATAGAGGTTAAGGCAATGGCTATGTTTTCTTTATAAGTTGTTTTTACCGGCATGCTGATGGCTATGGTTGCCTGTATAAGACTTAGGCTTGTACGGGTTTGTTACAGGCTCAAGATATTAATTATTAACGACAGCGTGGGTGTCTGAACTCGATTTTTTAGAATTAAAAGAATTTTTGGAATCCTGAAAATTCTTTTAATTCTAAAAAATCAGGTTCAGACATTATCGACGCTTTAATTTCAACATTCCATATAATTTTTTAAGCATAATTTCCGTATTTTTGCAACCTCTAAAATTTAGGTGTAAAAAATTGAAATACAAGGAATATAAGCAGTTAAATCTATCGGATACCGGTAAGGAAGTATTGGAGTTCTGGAAAAAGCAAAATATCTTTGAAAAAAGTATTAGCAGCCGCCCGGCCAATAACCCCTATACATTTTACGAAGGCCCGCCGAGTGCCAATGGTATGCCCGGCATCCACCACGTAATGGCGCGCGCCATAAAGGATATTTTTTGCCGTTACAAAACTCTTAAAGGTTACCAGGTAAAACGTAAAGGCGGATGGGATACTCATGGTTTGCCTATTGAACTTGCTGTTGAAAAAGCTTTAGGTATTACTAAGGACGACATCGGCAAAAAGATCTCGATTGAAGATTACAATGCCGAATGCCGCAAAGAAGTAATGCGCTATACCGATGTTTGGAACGACCTGACCGAGAAAATGGGTTACTGGGTTGATCTTGAAGATCCATATATCACCTACAAAAACGAATACATCGAATCGCTTTGGTGGATACTGAAGCAGTTTTATAATAAAGGTTATCTATACAAAGGTTATACTGTACAGCCTTACTCGCCAAAATCAGGCACCGGCCTTAGCTCGCACGAGCTGAACCAGCCCGGCACCTACAAAATGGTGAAGGATACCACCATAGTTGCGCAATTTAAGGTTAAAAATGATAAAGATTCAGCATTTTTATTTGAAGGTGTTGATACCGATGTTTTCATTTTAGCATGGACAACCACCCCGTGGACACTGCCATCAAACTGTGCTTTAGCTGTTGGCGAAAAAATCGATTATGTTAAAATCGGCACCTTCAACCCTTATACTTACGAGCGGATAACGGTTATTTTGGCTAAGGATTTAGTAGGTAAATATTTTAAGGCCGAAGGCGAAAATGCATCTTTTGAAGAATACAAAGGCGGTGATAAAATCATCCCGTGGGTAGTAAAAGGATCATACAAAGGCAAGCAATTATTAGGCTTACACTACGAGCAGTTAATGCCATATGTAACCAATGCCGACTTAGAGGAAAATGCTTTCCGCATTATCCCTGCTGATTTCGTTACGACTGAAGATGGTACCGGTATAGTACATACAGCGTCTGTTTTTGGGGCGGATGACTTTAGGGCATGTAAGGAAAACAACGTGCCATCGGTAATGGTGAAGGATGAAGCAGGCAAGGAAGTTCCTTTGGTTGATAAACAAGGTAAGTTTGTTGATGAGGTTACCGATTATGCAGGTCGTTACGTTAAAGAAGAATATTATAGCGACGAAGAACGTGCCGAACCGGGCTTTAAAGCCACAGATGTACTCATCTCCATCAAACTAAAAACAGAAAATAAGGCGTTCGACGTAAAAAAATATGAGCACAGCTACCCGCACTCATGGCGTTCGGACGAGCCGATATTATATTATCCTTTGGATAGCTGGTTTGTAAAAACCACCGCTGTTAAAGATAAAATGGTGGAGCTAAACAAAACCATCAACTGGAAACCGGAATCAACCGGCACGGGCCGTTTCGGTAACTGGCTGGAGAATTTGGTGGATTGGAACTTATCACGTTCCCGCTATTGGGGTACTCCGCTGCCGATCTGGCGTGAAGTTGATGGCAACGAAGAAAAATGCATAGGCTCCATAAAAGAATTAGAAGCGGAAATCGCGATCTCCAAAGCGGCGGGCTTAATGCCTGAGGCATTTGAGCTGATCGACATGCACCGCCCTTATGTGGATGATGTGATCTTGATGTCGTCGAACGGTAAGCCAATGTTACGCGAGCCTGATTTGATTGACGTTTGGTTTGATAGCGGTGCCATGCCTTATGCACAATGGCATTTCCCATTTGAAAATAAAGAGGCGTTTACTAATGCTTATCCTGCCGATTTCATCGCCGAAGGTGTGGATCAAACCCGTGGCTGGTTCTTCACCCTGCACGCTATCGCGGTATTGTTGAGCGAAGCAAGCGACGAGATAAAAGAAATAAATGAGAAGATAGGTAATAAAGGCGTCGCGTTTAAAAACGTGGTATCAAACGGTTTGGTGCTGGATAAAAACGGCAATAAAATGTCTAAACGTTTAGGCAATACCGTTGACCCTTTCGCCACCATTGAACAATATGGCGCTGATGCTGCCCGCTGGTACATGATCAGCAATGCATCCCCTTGGGATAACCTGAAATTTAATTTAGATGGTATTGATGAGGTGCGCCGCAAATTCTTCGGTACGCTTTATAATACCTATAATTTCTTCGCCATGTATGCCAACATTGATGGCTTTACTTACAGCGAAGCGGAAATTAAATTAAGTAACCGCCTGGAAATCGATCAATGGATCATCTCCTTATTAAATACTTTAAGCAAAGAGGTTGATGCTTTCTACGCTGATTTTGAGCCGACCAAAGCTGCCCGTGCCATCCAGGATTTTGTGGATGCGCATTTAAGCAACTGGTATGTGCGCCTAAGCCGCCGCCGTTTCTGGAAGTCGGATAACTCTGATGATAAACTATCTGCTTACCAAACTTTATATACTTGTTTAACAACGGTAGCTAAATTAATGTCGCCAATTGCGCCATTCTTTGCTGATAGTTTATATAATGATCTGAATAAAGTATCTGGAAAAGAAACTTTCGAGTCAGTGCATTTGGCTGATTTCCCAACTACCGAAGCCGCATTGGTAAACAAAGGGCTGGAAGAACGTATGCAAATGGCACAGGACATTTCATCCTTAGTGTTGTCGTTGCGTAAAAAGGTAGGAATAAACGTAAGGCAGCCATTAAGCAAGATATTATTACCTATCTTAGATAAGAGCTTTAAACAACAGGTTGAGCAGGTAAAAGACTTAATATTATCCGAAACTAACATCAAGGATATTGAGTACATTACCGATGCAGCCGGTTTTATCACCAAAAAGGTAAAACCAAACTTTAAAGCTTTAGGAGCAAAAGTAGGTAAAGACATGAAAGCCGTAGCCGAAGCCATCACAAATTTCGGTCAGGATGAGATCACTAAATTAGAGACAGAAGGTAGCATTTCTGTACTTGATACTAAGTACTTGATACTAGTATCTGATGTAGAAATCATCGCGGAAGACGTTCCGGGATGGCAAGTTGCAAATTTAGGAAAACTAACCGTGGCTTTAGATGTTACGATTACCAACGAACTTAAACAGGAAGGTATATCACGAGAATTGATCAACCGCATACAGAATCTGCGTAAGGGAAAGGGATTTGAGGTTACCGACAGGATAAATGTAAGGTTAAGCGACCACCCGCTAATTAACGGTGCTGTGAAAAGTAATTTAACATATATTTGCGCCGAAATTTTGGCTGATAGCGTACTGCTTGATAACCAACTAAATGAAGGTGAGAAAACACTAATTGACGAAACTGAAATTTTTATTGCTATAAGTAAAGTATAATGGAAAACGAAACTATTAAAACCAGATATTCAGACAACGAACTAAAAGAATTTAAAGACCTTTTATTAGATAAACTGCGTATTGCACGCGAAGAATTAAACGCGCTTGCTACATCATTAAGTTCACCCAATGCAAACGGTACTGATGATACCGCGGGTACTTATAAAACTTTAGAGGATGGATCAGCAACATTGGAGAAAGAACAGATTAACCAATTAGCTGCCCGCCAAAAGAAATTTATTGAGCAATTAGAAGCTGCAGTAGTACGTATTGAAAATAAAACTTATGGTATTTGCCGCGAAACTGGCAAGTTGATACCTAAGGAGCGTTTACGCGCGGTTCCACACACTACCCTGAGCATGGAGGCCAAGTTAAAACAATAATGAAGCCGGCGTATTTAAAACCGTTTTTAATTGTTGTTTTTATTGTATTAATCGACCAGATTATCAAAACCTGGGTTCGTACAAACATGTACCTCGGCCAGGATATCCACTTTTTAGGCGACCACGGCATGCTGCACTATACCGAAAATAACGGTATGGCCTTCGGCATGGAGCTGGGCGGCGATTTTGGTAAGCTGGTGTTAACCATGTTCCGCATCGCGGCTGTGGTGGCTATCGGTTATGGTTTGGTATATTTAATCAAACACAAATATCACCGTGGTTTAGTCATGTGCGTAGCGCTGATTTTAGCCGGGGCATTAGGCAATATTGTTGATTCAACCATTTATGGTGTATTATATCAGCATGGGCAGATATTTTATGGTCGCGTAGTTGATATGTTCTATTTTCCACTGCTGTCCGGCAATTTCCCGCAATGGGTGCCTATATGGGGTGGGCAGGACTATATATTCTTCCGCCCGGTATTTAATTTTGCCGATTCAGCGATCTCAGTAGGTGTTATCGCCATCCTGATATTCCAAAAACGCTACTTCAAGCACGAAGTGCCTGAGTTAAGTAGCCCAAATAGTGAAATGGTAGAAGAGTAATCTCCACCATTTTTATTTTTAAACTTTATTGTCATGCTGAGGAACGAAGTATCTATCCGCTAACTGCAAGCGGTGAGCCTATCGATAGATTCTTCGCTCCACTCAGAATGACAAAGAGGGCGGCATAAACTATAAAACCCCTTCAATCCCATACTTCTTCCCATTCACCACAAACTCATCACCCGCTTTCTTCCCCATCATCTGCATACAAATAGGTGCCGCTGCCGAAACCGCGAAATAACTTTCATTATCAACCACCCAAGTCCCTGCGCTGATAGCGATATAAAACTTACCGCCATTAGTCAGCACCAAGCTCCCTGTTTCAATTATATCAGATGCGCCTTTGGTGCTTATCGAGTTTAAAGCGACCATCAATTTATTAGCTTCATTCAATTGTATGGTGTTGCGGTCCTTTTCCTGCTGCATCATGGCACGGCCGGTTTCGTATTTATCACCCGCGCTGCTTTTGGTATCATCGTTTGATGCCTGTTCAGCTGCTTTAAAAGCCTGTTCGGCGGCATCCATACGGCTTTGTACGTAGGCAACACATTTATTATAAAGTTCTTGTTTGATATTGGACATTTAGTTTATGCTGAATATTGATTTGCGAAGGTATCAAAAAATAAAAGCCCCCTTGCACTCGCTGCTTGGGGGCTTTCAACCTAAACCTTATCACAATGTATGTAAGAATCACATACTCCAATACAAACGAAAAAATTGTGCGTTTGGATATATGTACCGTTAAAAAAATTTCAAACTGACAGTAAAATGATAATATTGAGTTAATAACATTACTTGTTTATTATCTTAATGGTTTAATTGGATGTGATATTTTTTGTACTTTGGTAAACCAATTTAAGCCTGTGAAACAGCTCAAATTACTATTGTTCGCGTTTTTACTGTGCTTGCCGTTCGCGCAGGGGCAGGCCATGCGGCATGATAAAGCTGCTGGTCCAAAAAATAATACCGAGATCATCTACCATATTTTTCAGCGTAGTTTTTTTGATAGCAATGGCGATAATCATGGCGATTTGAATGGCATCTATCAAAAGCTCAATTACTTGCAGCAGTTAGGCGTTACCGCTATTTTGTTAACGCCGCTGTATGAATCCATGTACTATCATAATTATTTCGCTACCGATTTTTATAAGATAGACCCACGCTACGGCACCATGGCAGATTATTTAAGGCTGATAAAAGAACTCCACCGCAGGCACATGAAGTTTTACATGGATATGGAAACCCAATATGTAGCCAGCGATAACGTATGGTTCAGGGATTCGTATAAAAAACCTGCATCAAAATACAGCGATTATATTTTTTATGCTGATAAAGGCAACAAAAAACCCGTATCAATAGTCGCAGGCATAACGGACTTTACCGGCTATGATGGCGTTACCCGTAAACTGGTAATGGTTAACCTGAATAATAAACAGGTACAGCAATTTAATTATAACCTGTTTAAGTTTTGGATGGATCCTAATCATGATGGTAATTTTGATGATGGGGTAGATGGCTTTCGATTAGATCATATGATGGATAACCTGGATAATGCTAACCGACTGCCGCATCTGTTCACCACATTCTGGCGGCCATTATTAGCTAAACTCCGTGCCATCAACCCTAAAATAAAAATTGTAGCCGAGCAGGCTGAGTGGGGTTCATTCGGTATTGATAATTTAAAAGCGGGTGGCGTGGATAGGGTATTCGCTTTTCGCCTGGCATTTGCTATCCGCAACTTTAACAAAAAGGAATTGATGCTGGTGGCTGATTCAACCTTCCTGCAAACCCCGGCAAATAAGCAGCAGGTGGTGTTTATAGAGAACCATGATATGCAACGCTTTGCCGATGCAGTAAAAGGAAACCCCGGTAAACTAAAGGTAGGCTGTGCCCTGAATTTATTAATGGGTGGCGTGCCATCAATTTACTACGGACAGGAGCTGGGCATGAAAGGCAACAAAGGAAGCTTCGGCATGACTGATGCAAACGACATCCCCGATAGGCAGGCATTTGAATGGTATAAAAGCGATGAAGGCCCGGGCATGGCCTACTGGTATAAAAACGGCCTCTGGTGGACGGAGAATAATACCGATATCCCCAACGATGGCATATCGCTGGAAGAAGAAAAAAACGACCCCAAATCGCTTTGGAACTTTTACCGTGAAATCATCAGCCTACGAAAAAATAATACAATAATTACAACCGGCACTTATACAAACCTGGTGAATAATAATGATCATGTTTTTTCATTTATGCGATATAACGGGCATGAAAAGTTTATTGTAGTAGTAAACCTATCAGCCGAAAAACAGCATGTGATAGTTGATATAAACGCTGATAATAAAACCTATATTACAGCCTTAATGGGGAATAAACCGCTGGTGACTGGCAATAAGTTTCGGTTAAGTTTAAATGAATTTGGTGTTAATGTAATAAAGCTTAACACCCATTAATCAGGGGTTAAAAATCGTCTTTATTTTAAACTGTAAATACACCCTTTGAATTGTGGATTATTAACCCTACCTTTGCGCCCGATTTGACGATGTTGTCAAATTCGTTATTTAAATTCATGAACCCATTTATTCAACTGGGAATCCGTCATGATATTGTTAATGCCATCTCTGAGTTAGGGTTCGAAAACCCTACGCCAATCCAGGAACAGTCAATTCCGGTATTGTTAACAGGCAGCAACGATTTTGTCGGATTAGCCCAAACCGGGACCGGTAAGACTGCTGCCTTTGGCCTACCATTATTAGAACTGCTGGATTTCGAAGAAAATTATCCGCAGGCACTTATATTGTGTCCAACGCGCGAACTTTGTTTACAGATTACGAACGATCTGAATAACTACTCTAAAAATATGCCCAACGTACACGTTGTTGCGGTATATGGCGGAGCAAGTATCTCTGATCAATTACGCCAGATTAAGCGTGGTGTGCAAATTGTTGTTGCAACACCTGGCCGTATGCTTGATATTATCAATCGTAAAGCGATTGACTTTTCGCAGGTGAAATTTGTAGTTTTAGACGAAGCTGATGAAATGCTCAACATGGGCTTTCAGGAAGACATTGACAGTATTCTATCTACAACACCCGACGAGAAAAAAACATGGCTGTTTTCAGCCACCATGCCTGCCGAAGTTCGCAGGATCGCGAAAAAATACATGACCGATCCGCATGAGCTTACTATGGGCACAAAAAACACAGGTAATGACAACATTGAGCACGAATACTATGTGATCCGTGCACGTGACAAGTATGCCTCATTTAAACGTATCGTTGATTTCAATCCTGAAATTTTCGGTATCGTATTTTGCCGTACAAAAATTGAAACTCAGGATATAGCCGAATCTTTAATTAAAGATGGTTACAATGCTGATGCTTTACACGGCGATTTATCGCAACAACAACGCGATAAAGTAATGAAACGTTACCGCGACCGTAGCTTACAGTTGCTTATTGCTACTGACGTTGCTGCACGTGGTATTGACGTTAATAATGTAACACACGTTATTAACTACTCGTTGCCTGATGAAATGGAAAACTACACTCACCGTAGCGGCCGTACAGCCCGTGCAGGTAAAACAGGTGTATCTATCTCTATCATCAATGGTAAAGAGCTTGGTAAAATACGCCAGTTAGAGCGTGTTATCGGTAAGAAATTTGTTAAAGCCGAAATACCAACAGGATTTGATGTTGTTGAAAAACAACTTTTTGCCCTGGTACATAAAGTACATAATGTTGAGGTTAACGAGCAGCAAATTGAACAATATGTTCCACGTATAATGGAAGAGTTTAAGGAGCTGAGCAAAGAAGATATTATTAAACGCTTTGCATCATTAGAGTTTAACCGCTTTTTAGAATATTACAAAAACGCGCCGGATTTGAACGCGCCTGCTGATGACCGTGTAAGGTTTGAAGGCGAACGTGGTGAGCGTGGCGAAAGAGGAGAACGCGGTGAACGTGCCCCTCGCGCTGGTTCAGCAGAGTTTACACGTTTATTTATAAACTTGGGTTCTGTTGATGAATTTAACCGTGGCGATTTGCTGGGTTACATTTGCAACAATACCAAAATAAGCGGCCGTACTGTTGGCAAGATCGATGTTAAGGGTGTTTACTCTTTCTTCGAAGTAGCTAATGCAGATGTTGAAAAAGTAATGACAGGCTTTAAAGGCATCGACTTTAAAGGCCGTGAAGTTAGGATTGAAGTATCTGGCGAAGGCACAAGCACAACCCGTCCTGAAGGCGAAAGACGCCAAGGTGGTGGTTACAGCGGCGGTGGCAGATCTGGCGGTGGTGGCGGTTACAACCGCGACCGTAGCAGCGGTGGTGGTGAAAGACGCGAAGGCGGATTTAACCGTGAACGCAGCAATGCAGGTGGCGAAAGACGTGAAGGTGGCGGCGGCGGTGGTTTCCGTGATTTCTCTGGCAAACGCCGTGAAGATCGCCCGGAGCGTCGCAAAAGATTTTAGTTTTTTTTAGTTTTCATACCGCATCTTTAACCGGATGCAATTAGTTTAGTTAGTTTAGTTAAGCTCCCGGAGTAGTTTACCGGGAGCTTTTTTTATTTGGTAAATTCAACCAACGTTGAATCAGGGGTAAATAGCTTTAGCTGATGCTCATCCAAATGCTTAATAGCATACTTGGTGTAAGGCAGGTTGCCCTCAAATGAAGTATAGATCGTATCGCCTTTAACAAAATAATCCTCCGGCTCCGGCGAATCACTTGTCATCATAAAACTTTTATCGGTAATATTGAGCTTGCTGCCATCTGCGGTTGATTTCCACTCACCTATAAGGTTGGGGTCAGTTTTTTGCTTCGGCGAACAGGCAACAGATAAAAGCATCATGGCGCAGGCCATGCCAATAATTACAAAAGTTATTATTTTCATATTCAGGCAATGTAAAAGCTGAATCTACTATAAACCAACCATATTATTTATTTCTTATCTGAGATTTTTTTAGATAATATTTATGGCCCCTTGAGTTTACATAATAGTAATGTGAGTATTTATCAATATAAACAGTTTGGCCGCCGGGGCCTTGTTTGCCTCTGTATTTTTTGTCTACAATAGTAGCTTTGCTTTTAGCGGCAATTTCTGATGTTTTGTGGCCTACGGCATGAGCATCTTTGCTAATGGTACTTTGTGCATGTACTTGGGTAACGGCGAATAATCCCGTTGCCAATAAAGCAATTTTGAGTGTGTGTTTCATGATATTTCAATTGTTGATTGAAATATTAACTCAAATGCTCGGCTAAATGTTTCATTTCAATTGCCGGAGAATGCTTTTGATAGAGAATATTGTATACTGCATCGCAAATAGGCATGTGTACATGGTAGTTTTTATTCACTTCGTGGAGGCAATTTACGGCGTAATAACCTTCGGCAACCATGTTCATTTCCAATTGTGCCGATTTCACGGTATACCCTTTACCTATCATATTGCCAAAAGTCCGGTTACGGCTAAATTGGGAGTAAGCGGTAACCATCAAATCGCCCAGATAAGCAGATTCTTTAATATCACGATCGATAGGGTGTACGGTATCTACAAAACGTTCCAGCTCGCGTATAGCGTTTGAAATCAACACCGCCTGGAAGTTATCGCCATAACCAACACCGTGGCAAATGCCACCGGCAATAGCGTAAACGTTTTTAAGTACAGCGCCGTACTCGGTGCCATAAATATCGTCGGATACATTGGTTTTGATGTAGCGGGTATTGATCATCCCGGCAAATTCAGTCGCCAGTTCAATATCGCTGGATGCAATAGTCAGGTATGATAATTTCTCCAGCGCCACTTCCTCTGCATGACACGGCCCGCTGATCACCAGGAAATTATCAAAAGATATATTGTAGTGCTGATTCAAAAACTCACCGATGATCTGGTTTTCATCAGGAACGATACCCTTAATGGCCGATATGATTTTTTTACCAGCGAAGTCCTCTGGCGTAATGCCTTCTAAGGCTTGCTTTAAAAACGCGGCAGGCACGTTCAGCAAAATAAAGTCGGAATTATGGATGATGTGTTTAAGATCGGTTGAGATATTATGAGCAGGCAGCTTAATATCCACCGAACTCAAATAATTGGGGTTGTGCCCAAATTTGCGGATATGCTCAACGGCATGCGTGTTGCGCATCCACCAAAAAACTTCTTTAGGCCTAATATTATCAGTTAGCATTTTAATATTGGCTGTAGCCCAGCTACCACCACCAACAACTGCTATTCTTTTTTTTTGCGTGTCCATTCCAAATAAAAAGTCCCGCCAGCGAAAAATGTTTTTCAGTGGCAGGACAAATATATGGGAATAGATATGAGATAGGAGATAGGAGACGTGAGATTTTTATTAAATACAAACAAACGTCATTGCGAGGTACGAAGCAATCTCTATGCTATGCAGCGAAAACATGCAAGTCCGACCTGCCTATGTAGAGATTGCTTCGTACCTCGCAATGACGATAATTTATTAAGAAGATGTGAAGTTGTCTCCAATCGCACATCTCCAATCTCATATCTAATTAGCAGGCTTATCAAACAACTTCGACTTATCTACCTTTTCAACCATCATGCCATCTTTCAGGTCTTTTGATATTGCTGCGTAAGGCGCTGAAACCACCTCATCCCCAGATTTAAGGCCTGATAATATCTGAATGTAGCTATCATCCTGTATGCCTGTAGTTACCAATACCTGTTTAATTTTGCCCGCTTTATAAACAAACACATACTCTTTTACAGGCGCGTTCATTTTTACGGTTTGCGAATCATCATCTGTCTGCGGTTTTCCGGTATTCTTTTTCTCCTCTCGAGTAGTAACAGATTGGATCGGAACAGATAACCCTTTTACCTGGTTGGTCCTGATATCAACAGTCGCGGTCAATCCCGGGCGGAACGGCGATGGGTTAGCCGCTGTTTTCTTCAACAAGTTTATGTATGATTCCGGGTTGATCCTCACCTTTACAGTAAAGTTGGTCACCTGGTCGGCATTGGTGCCTACCACATTTGCCGAGCTACCTATTTCCGATACCGCGCCATCAAACTTTTTGTCGGCAAAGGCATCCACATCAATATTTGATGAATCGCCAAGGTCGATACGGTTAATGTCGTTCTCATTCACATCAACGTTTACGTCCAGTTTGCTTAGGTCAGATACTGTCATAATATCAGTACCCGCCATTTGAATGGTTCCTAACACACGGTCGCCTTTTTCAACTGATAATTTGGATACCACACCATCGATAGGAGAGTAGATGCTGGTTTTATCCAGATCGGCCTGCGCTTCCTGCACCGAAGCTGACGACTGTGCCAACCCAAAGTTTGATCCGATCACATTCTGCCTTGCAGCTTCCAGCCCGGCTTTAGCGCCTTCGTAGCTGGCTTTGGCGGCTTCAAACTCGGCTACAGTAAGTACCTTGTTATCTAAGAGTGCTTTATCGCGTTGGTAAATTGATGCCTGGTTATCATAAGTTGCCTGTGCCTGCGCTAACATTTGTTTAGAGTTGCCCACGGTTGCTTTTTGTGAGTTGTATGATGCCACCGCGCGCTCAAAACCCGATTTCAAAATGTCCGGCCTGATCTTACAAAGTAACTGGCCTTTTTTAACCACATCGCCTTCTTTTACCGGCAACTCAACAATTTCACCCGAAACCTCGGCCGTGATCTTCACTTCCAGGTGCGGTTTTATTTTCCCGCTGGCGGTAACCGTTTCGGTAATTTCGCGTTCGGTAGCTTTTTCAGTTGCCACCTGCGTTTTACCCGGCCCGCCAATCACACCTGCTATTTTCAGCACTATTAAAAGCAGTATAAAAACGCCAAGCGTTATCAATATATATTTAGTAGTTTTTCCCATGATGTTTTTATTTCGAGTTTCGGATGTTCAATTTCGTATTTATTTTTTTCTTTATTATGGGCCCGACTTTCTGACTTACCGGACTTTTCTGACTTTTTATAATGTTATCGGGTTGCCCAAATAATAGTCAATCACCTTGCTACGAAATACTACCGCGTATTTCGCCTCGATCATATCAGTTTCAGCTTTGTTATAGTTGGTAAGCGATGTATTATAATCAAGTGAGTTAACCAACCCTACGTTATAGCGCTGTTGTACTACGTTAAAAGCCTCTTTATTGGCGTAATAAGTTTGTTGTGCCGATACGTATTGCTTTTCGGCAGCCTGCACATCCAGTACTGCCTGAGTAATGGTTTTACTTAGTGTGTTTTTAGCAAGCTGGGTACTTAGCTGCGCGTATTCATAATTCAGTTTGGCCTTTTTTACAGCGGTATGCGCGGTGAATTTATTGAATATCGGTATCTGCACACTCACACCAAACGATTCGTTAAGGTTATTGTTGAACTGGCTACCTATAGAATAAGATTTTGAATAAACCGCCGACTCATACTGCCCGATAACCGGTGTATTAGTGCCCTGTACCACACCAATTGGTGCTTGCACGGTAGTAGTACCAATAACGTTTTGCGATATACTTGAATAGTTAGTTCCTAAACCACCAAATAACGATACCGTTGGATAGTAATTTCCTTTAGCAATTTTTATGGCTTGCAGATAACCATCTTGTTGTATTTCGGCAAGTTTAATGTCGGGGTTAATGGCAAGCGCTGTTTTAATAACATCGGGCGCGGCGAAAGCGGTTTGAATATTGGTTAATTTTGATACATCAGGCCTGTCTATAGTAATCTGGGTAGCAGGGTCCATTTCCATATATTGTTTTAACGCCAGGATGGATATATCCAGTTGATTTTGCGCCGTGGTCAAATTATATTCATCAGTTGAAAGCCCGGCTTTTGCTTGTGACAGATCGGCGAGTGTTTGATTGCCCGCATCAAAGTTTTTTTGTGCGCGGTCTAACGTTATTTTGGCGATACCTATTTGCTGGTTAGCTGCAGTTACCAAATCCTGGTTAGTTAATATTTGCAGATAGGCGGTAACCACGTTTAATACCAAATCATTTTTGGTTTTTTCGGTGGTGGTTTTATCAGCATCGAGTGTGATTTTGTTAGCCAATATCTGGTTGCGCAATTGGCCACCCTGAAATACCGTTAACGATAACGATGCCTGCCCGTTAACATATAAAAACGATTGGCTTGTGTAAGAATACGTAGTTAAGTTAGGGCTGCGGCCAAAGTTATATGATGCCTGCGGGTTAACCGTTAAACTTGGCAGCAAGTTGTATTTTGATTGCTGATAATCCGCGGTACCTAGCTCCTCGTTTATTTTTGACTGTTTAATGGTGAGGTTATTCTGCAAGGTTAGGTCTATCGCTTTTTGCAGGGTAATCACCTCCTGCGCATGGGCATTAAAGCCCAATGTTGCCGCAAGCAGTATACCGAGTAGGCTTAGCCGTTTAAAATTTAATATATATAAAGTCATAAGGTTATATTTGTTGTATGTACCTGGTTAAATCACCCCGGCTGTTAAAAAAATACTATTCTTCGTTAATATGGGATGTAAAACCCGATAAACCTTGCATTTATCTCACTTTTGACGATGGACCTATCCCCATTGTTACACCCTTTGTATTAAATATTTTAAAGCAGTATAATGCCAAAGCTACTTTTTTTTGTATTGGCGACAATGTAAGCAAACACCCCGACATTTTCAATCAGGTAAAAAACGACGGCCATGCCATCGGCAACCACACCTATAACCACCTTAAAGGCTGGAAAACAGCCGATAATATCTATATAGAAAACACACTAAAAGCCAATGAACAGCTAAAAACCAATCTTTTTCGCCCGCCGTATGGACGCATCAAAAGATCGCAAATAAAGTTGTTAAAAAGTGTTAAGCCCGATATTAAAATTATTATGTGGGATGTGCTCAGCGGCGACTTCGATATTAACCTATCACCCGAAAAATGCCTGCAAAATGTTTTGAAGCATACAGAGAGTGGGTCAATAGTAGTTTTTCATGATAGTTTGAAGGCGTTTGACCGGTTGGAATATGTGTTGCCGAGGGCGATGGAGGTGTGGAGTGAGAAGGGGTTTGAGTTTGGATGTCTGACTATATTGTCTGAACCTGAATTTATAGAATAATTATAAGATGCAATTTGGTGGCGGTTACATCAATAAATGAGTAGAACAATAAATTAGTATGGTGAAGGAAAAGAAACCTAAATGCAGTTTATTTTATCGTATATTATTTTGGTTGATGATATATTGTCTGTTTACACTCACAATAGGTAGATTTTTACCGATTTACTTTCAGAACGAAAAATTTAAAGCAATTTATTACCTGGTAATTCATCTTTTGACCCTGGGCTCTATTTTCATTGTCTGTTTTAAACGTAATTATAAGCCAGAAAAAGGAATAAAATATATTCAATAGCCTCATCTTTTATTGTTGGTTTAGGTGTGTCATTAATACTTGGAGTATTTACTCTTTTCAGCTTTATGTTTCATTATAGTGACGCCACCACTATTTACATAAGCAGTAGTAACCCAAACCTTAAAATAGTTAGCCGTTTTCTTGACGAAGGGGCATTTGGCGGTGGTACAGAACCCGGGGATTATGAAACTGTTGTCTTAAGGCCAATAACACCTTTTTTAAAAATCGAAACTTCAATCGATACTACAAAAATGGATAAGGGTGAATGGATACGACAGATCTATAGGCGCTAAAATAATTTCAAAGAACATTTTATACGTTTTCACAAACGCATGTTACCGGGACATTCAAATTTCGGGAAATGAGTTGAGATAAGTGCTGACACTGTTTTGTCAGTAGTTTAATCACCCGGCCTTGCTAGCATTATGTCTGAACCATGATTTATAGGATTTATGGATTTTCTTGATTTTATCATGGCAATCCATAAATCCTATAAATCATGGTTCAGACATAATCTCCAACCTCAAATCCCCAATCGCCTATTTAGAACCTATCCAAATAGCATTTACGTATTTGGCTGACAGCATATTCCCTGCAATTTTTGTAAATTCGCCGCTCAGCGGCAGTCGCTTGGCTGTTTGTTGTGTTTGAAATATTATTTTACCTAAAAAGATCGATACCATGGCTTTTGATTTAGATATGATCAAAAAGGTTTATGATCGCTACAGCACCCGTGTGGCTGCTGCCCGTAAAGCGACCGGTAAACACCTTACTTTAACTGAAAAAATATTATACGCCCACCTTTCCGAAGGTGATGCTGAAAAGGCATTTGGTCGTGGCGTTGACTATGTTGACTTCGCACCAGACCGCGTAGCGATGCAGGATGCAACAGCGCAAATGGCACTATTGCAATTTATGCAAGCAGGCCGTCCGCAGGTTGCTGTCCCTTCAACGGTGCATTGCGATCACTTGATACAGGCTAAAGTTGGCGCTGATATTGATTTGCAGACAGCGAAAGATGTGAACCTGGAAGTTTATGATTTCCTGGCTTCTGTATCTGATAAATATGGCATCGGTTTCTGGAAACCGGGTGCGGGTATCATTCACCAGGTAGTATTAGAAAACTATGCTTTCCCGGGTGGTATGATGATCGGTACCGACTCACACACACCTAATGCAGGTGGTTTGGGTATGATAGCGATTGGTGTTGGTGGTGCTGATGCCTGCGATGTGATGGCAGGTTTGCCTTGGGAACTAAAATTCCCTAAACTGATCGGTGTAAAATTAACCGGTAAATTATCAGGCTGGACTTCGGCGAAAGACGTAATTCTTAAAGTTGCAGGTATCCTAACCGTAAAAGGTGGTACAGGCGCTATTGTTGAATATTTTGGTGAAGGTGCACGTTCATTATCTGCTACAGGTAAAGGAACCATCTGTAATATGGGTGCTGAGATCGGCGCGACTACTTCAGTTTTTGGTTACGACGAAAAAGCGGCAATTTACTTGAGCGGTACAAAACGCGGAGATATTGCTGAGTTAGCAAACGCTATTAAAGAACACTTAACCGGTGATGATGAAGTTTACGCTAACCCTGAGCAATATTTTGACCAGGTTATCGAAATAAACCTTGACGAATTAGAACCACATGTAAACGGTCCGTTTACTCCGGATTTGGCTTGGCCTATCTCAAAATTCGCTGCTGCGGTTAAAGAAAACGGCTGGCCTACTAAATTAGAGGTTGGTTTGATCGGTTCATGTACCAACTCATCATACGAAGATATTACCCGTTCGGCATCTATTGCTAAACAGGCTACCGATAAACATCTAAAAACAAAAGCAGAATTTACCATCACTCCGGGTTCGGAACTGGTACGTTATACTGTTGAGCGTGATGGTTATCTGGGCACTTTTGAGCAAATGGGTGGTGTTGTTTTGGCAAACGCTTGCGGCCCTTGTATTGGCCAGTGGGCGCGTCATACTAATGACCCAACTCGCAAAAACTCAATCATTACTTCATTCAACCGTAACTTCGCGAAACGTCAGGATGGTAACCCTAATACCCATGCGTTTGTTGCATCGCCGGAGATTGTTACCGCGTTCGCGATAGCAGGTGATTTAACATTTAACCCGTTAACTGATACGTTAACCAACGATAAAGGCGAGCAAGTTAAATTTGATGAACCGGAAGGTATTGAAATGCCGCTTAAAGGTTACGCTGTACAGGATGCAGGGTACCAGGCACCGGCAGAGGATGGTAGCGCGGTTAGCGTTATTGTTGATCCAAAATCAGCACGTTTACAATTGCTTGAACCGTTTAAAGCTTGGGAAGGCACAGACCTTACCGGCCTGAAATTGCTTATCAAAGCAAAAGGTAAATGTACAACGGATCATATCTCTATGGCTGGCCCATGGTTGAAATTCCGTGGCCACCTGGATAACATATCTAACAATATGCTTATTGGTGCTATTAACTACTTTAATAATACAGCCGATAGCGTTAAAAATGAATTAACCGGCGAATACGGTCCGGTACCTGCCACTCAGCGTGATTATAAGGCGCATGGCATTGGTACTATCGTAGTAGGCGACGAGAACTACGGTGAAGGTTCATCACGCGAGCATGCGGCTATGGAACCCCGCCATTTAGGTGTACGTGCCATACTGGTAAAATCATTTGCCCGTATCCACGAAACCAACCTTAAAAAACAAGGTATGTTAGGCATCACCTTTGCCAACAATGCCGATTACGATAAAATACAGGAAGACGATACTTTTGATATCACCGGTTTAACAACCTTTGCCCCGGGCAAACAGTTAACCGTTGTATTGCACCATAAAGATGGTTCAACAGAATCATTTGCGGTAAACCACACTTACAATACACAGCAGATAGAATGGTTTAAAGCAGGCGGCGCTTTAAATATCATCAGGAAACAAATGGCTTCTTAATAAGTTAAAAGTATAAAGTTAAAGGTTCAAAGCCTCTCCAATTTTGGGGAGGCTTTTTTGCTGGCTATAATCCCGGTATTAGGTATATCACCAACAAAGTCCCAACGGTCACAATGCCTATGGTTAAAATCAAGGCGGGCAATACCGATGGTTTGTAAGCCTGGTTCAGCAGTTGCTTTTCGGTGTTTCGGTAACTTAAGTACGAGTACATCGCCATAAAAGCACCTACCGCAACTAGTAATATCCCTATTGGGGCGGAATAGCCTTTTTCAGGTAATATATCCAGGTTCGATTTTAATACCAGCGCAATCTGCCTGACAAAAAGCGAGAATTTTACCACCACAAACCCAAAGCCCATTATGGCGATGCTGGTACGTATCCAGGCCAAAAAAGTACGCTCATTAGCCAAATGATCAGATGGGTTGGCTATGGTTTGATTTTTCTCTTCTTTCATAAAATTAAATAGTATTATCGCAATATAAATTACCAGTTACGTTTTCAAACATTTTTTAGCCTGATAAGTTATTATATTTCATTCTTTATCCTCGATAAAACCCATAAATGAGTTATACGGACTACCTTTTAAGCGATAAACAGTTATTAGAAGTTTTAGCTTTCTCCACAGATGCAACTGCTATTCATGTTACCGAAGATGCGGTTATTCAATATGCGAATGATGCCATGCTGGCTGTTTGGGGTAAGGGAAGAGACGTTTTTGGTAAATCATTGGAAGATGCCCTTCCGGAACTTAAAGGCCAGCCATTTATTGATTTGTTTAAGCAGGTATGGAATGAAGGGGTTACCATCAAAGGAACCGAAACTGCGGCCGACCTTGTTGTAGATGGTGAGCTGCAAACCTTTTATTTTAATTTTGAATATCGCGCCATAAAAAATGCTAACGACGAAACGTATTGCATTTTGCACATGGCCAAGGATGTTACCGATGTTGTTTTAGGCAGAAAACGGGAGCAGGACCTGATTGAAGAGTTAAGAACCGTTAATGAGGAGCTGCTATCAGCCAATGAAGAGATACGGGCAGCTAACGAAGAAATCCGTGCAGCCAATGAAGAAATGACAGTCGCTAACGCAGAGATTACGGCTGCTAATGAGGAGATACGTGCCGCCAATGAAGAGATCACCGCTTCAAACGAAGAATTAAGCGAGTCGCGGAAACAGCTGATGGAACTGTATCAGGACCTGGCAGAAAGTGATGCCTATTTCCGTAACATGGTTAAACAAGCGCCGGTTGGCATATGTATTATAAGAGCAAAGGACCTGTTTATTGAGGCTGTAAATACTGCTTATCTGGAATTGGTTGGTAAGCCGCGGAATGAAATTGAAGGGCGTACTATTTGGGAAGCTGTGCCAGAGGCCGCTGAAACTTATGGGCCCATAATGAATAATGTGATTATTACCGGCGAAGCTTTTATAGCAAAGGAACATGAACTGGAACTGATAAGGAACGGTGTTCCTGAAGTGGTTTTTATAGATTTTGTATACGAGCCGATGTTAAATGATAATGAGGTTCAGTCTATTATGGTTTTGGCCATCGAAGTAACGGATAAAGTGATAGCAAGGCGCAGTATAGAGGATGTAGAAGAACGTATAAGACTAGCTGTAGAAGCGGCAGAGATTGGTACTTTTGACTTAAATCTGGTAAGCGGAGAAATGCTTACCTCTGAAAGGTTTGATGCGATTTTTGGGTTCGATAAGCATGTGGATTGGGCACTGTACACCCATGCGATACATCCTGAAGACCGGGCAGGCCGGGATGCGGCACATAAGAGCGCATTGGTTAGCGGAAAGCTATTTTATGAGGGCAGAGTGATTTATGTCGACCAATCAATACACTGGATAAGGGCACATGGCAATGTGTATTATGATAAAGCGGGCAAACCGCAAAGAATTTTAGGTACACTGCTCGATATTACCCAATTTAAGCGCCTGGAGCAACAAAAGGACGACTTTATAAGCATTGCCAGCCACGAGCTTAAAACACCTATCACCAGTCTTAAGGCATCACTGCAATTGCTCGAAAAATTGAAAGATAACCCAACAGCGCCAGTGGTACCGAGACTTATTGATCAGTCGTTAAAAAGCATGCAGAAAATAAGCACCTTGGTTGAGGATCTGCTTAATGTTAGCCGTTCACAACAAAGCCATCTCACACTAAACAAAACAGAGTTTTTGATAGCGGAGTTACTTAATAACTGTTGTAATCACGTTAGGGTTGCCGGTAAATATGAACTTATATTACAAGGCGATCTGCACTTAAAAGTTAATGCAGATGAGCATGCTATTGATCAGGTAGTGGTAAACCTGGTTAATAATGCGGTGAAATACGCGCCTGATTCTTTGGTGATTACCATGAAGGTTGAAAAAACAGGTGATTCGGTAAAAGTTTCTGTAAAAGATACTGGGCCGGGTATCGATCCGGAAAAACTCCCTTTTTTGTTTGATCGTTATTACCAGGCGCAATCAGCGGGGTTTAATAATTCAGGCTTGGGTTTAGGTCTGTATATTAGCGCCGAGATCATCCGCAAACATGGCGGCCAAATTGGGGTTGACAGCACCTTAGGCCAGGGAAGTACGTTCTGGTTTACCTTGCCATTAAATAGCTAACAAATACTGGTTTATTAATTAATACAAACTAAAGCAAGGCTTAGGGCGTTATTGTTATTTACCCCGAAAATGAAAACATCTGAAACGCCAACGGCAAACCACAAACAATCTATCATCAAATTATTATTCTTCGGCATTTGTTTTTGCTGTTTGGCATTACCCAGCTATGCAACAGGCTTTAAATTCAAAATAAAAAATACCGCTAAAACCAATGTCGCGGTTTTTTATCGTATCAATAAAAAATCCGGCGGGTTTAAGCTGAAAGCATTATTAAACCTTAAACCGGGCGAAGAAAAAATCAAAGATATTTCGGTTGATAAAGGCGATACGATTGCTTTTTATGGGCAGGACGCGGAAGATGAAACTTCGGTTTTGGTGAAAAAGGATTTCACCATATTATCTCAAAACAAAAAAACGGTATACTATATACCGATCATAATCCCCGAAAAACAGGCATCAAATTTTGAGTCGCTCGAAGATTTAAGCGTTAAGCTGGAACATAACAAAGTGCTTAATTTTTTATTGAAGATGGATTCAAGTTCAATGAGCAGCTTATCCATGATCGAGAATAATTTTCAAAACGTTTATCCGCTGGGGACTTTCATTTTTGTAGATACCAAAACCAACCGGCTTTTGTTGCCACCTTTAGAACCATCATTCTGGAATAACAGCGAAGATTACCTCACCATTCAGGATAGTTTATATGCCATGGTTGATAAAGATAAGCGGGGAATGGCTAATGCGCAGGTAGCTTATTTTGTTGCCAAAATGTTCGATTCGCTGCATGTAAATAATACCGCTGAGCTTGAATTTAAGGGTAAACTTTCGCTCATCCGGTGGAAACCAACGGCAAGTGCTGATATATACCAGATTTTTAACGATAAAGCAGTAGACGACTTTTTACAGAATTGCTATGCCCAGATAGACAACCCGGATGTAGAATATCAACGCTATCGGTTGTATTTTCTGTCATCCTATGAACGGATCGATGATCTGGAGATATATGGCCGACAGTATTATAATTTCGGTAATGAAGCCGACCTGTCGTTAAGCACGCCCGCACAGGTTATTAGTACCAGTTTGGGCGTAATGTATGCCAAAAGCAAAACGCTTAGTAATTATTATTCGATACAAGGCGCTGTTTTGCGAACGAAAGCGTATGATTTAACGTCGCTGTTGTTTAATGGCTTCAAAAACAATGTGAAAAATAAGATAATTGCTGAAACCTACGCCAATCAGCACAAAATTACTGATGCCATTGTTGATGAGTATAAAAGCCTGGTAGCCTATAACCCCGACCCGGTAAGGCTTAGCTTGCAGGCCATCGATCCGAAAGATGCGACACCATCGCTCGTACCTATTGAAACTACTATAAATAATTTATCGCCTTATAGTTATATGGCGCCTGATACTTCAAAACAGGCTTCGGCCACGGCCAGCAATTATAAAATTGATACGTATAATAATAAAGTGAAATTCTTTAACTCGCACCTAAAGGAGATCAATACCCTGTTAAAGCAACTGGATCAAACCAATATCGATCTGGATAAAATATCACAAACCAATACTGACAGAAGCTTTAGCAGCACAGTAAAATCTCCGGGATTGTTAAACGAGATTGAGGTAAACAGCCAAATTGTGCGGAAAGAATAATGTTGTTTGGATAAAGGTTTTTAAACCAGTATATTAGCTTTATAAACCTAATATCATGCGTAAACCTTCGGCCACACTATTATTTGTTTTTAGTATTTGGGCATTGCTTACAGCTATAAGTACAATACCTAAGTTTTTTCACTCACTTGCTACCTATAAAGGCAATAGTGGTTATATGACAAATTATATGTCGGGATATACAGCGGGTGAGGCTACCAGGATTATTTTACTTTTTGTATTGGCTGTGCTGATATCCGGCAAGGCTAAGAAAGCAGGAAAGCAAATTATTGTTGCTTAGTTAAGTTAAGGGAATACCTAAAAAAGATCATGTGTTTTAAACCATTGCCCAAATTGGTATCCGTGGTAAGCCATAAATACAACGCTCGCTAGTATAACGATAGCAGATAAAGTAAGTTTAAGTTTCTTGTTCATAGTTGCTTAGGTTTATTCCCTAAATGTATTAATTATATTGAATGTTGTTTATGAATGACATTAAATAATACGTGGTATCCGATATTTGAGGGTATAAAATGTAATTTTGTACCTGCGGCAATGGGAGGCATTGCTTTTTGGAACGATTGATATGCAATTTTCACTTTTAAAGAGCCAGGGATCTGGTAATGATTTTTTCCTGATCGATATCAGGCATTATAATGGCACTGTAACGGATGCCATGAAAAAACAGCTTGCAATACACTTATGTAACCGGAACTCTGATTTTGGGGCCGATGGTATACTCTACGTGGATAACAGTGCGGTTGGTGATGGTAAGATGGTAATATTTAATGCTGATGGCTCTGAAGCTGAGATGTGTGGCAATGGGATAAGAATTGTGGCCCGCTATGTATCGGAGTTATTGGAAAAACCGCAGGTTATTATTGAAAATAAAACAGGCATCCCTTACCCGCTTAATTTGGTTGAAGATTTCTATCCGGAGCTTACCGCTTTTGAATTAGCATTCCCTAAAGCGAATTTTGATTCGGGTAATTTCCTTATTCAAAATAACAGTACTGAGTTAATAAACGGTTTGATCCCCGAATTATCATCAACCATAAAATTCACGGCATTATCATTACCCAACCCGCATATTGTTGCTTTTGTGGATGATATTGTAGAGGAGGATTTGCGTACGCTGGGCGAAAAAGCTAACTCATCACCGCAAATATTACCGAATGGTGTTAATGTTAATTTCGGGAAAATAATAAGTGATAATAGTATATACGTTGCTACCTACGAACGCGGGGTTGGGCTAACTTACTCATGCGGAACAGGGATGTTCGCGACCACGCTATCTGCCGTGAACGGTGGCCATGTTAAAAAAGGTGAATGGATTACCTTATTTAATAAGGGTGGTTATACCAAATGTTTGGTAAATGATGATTTGAGTGGCAGGATGATAGGTAATGCCTCATATATATATGCCGCAGATATTGATTTCGATTTTGAAAATAATAATATTATTTCCTCAGTTAATAGCGGCGATTATAGCCATGAAACAGGTGCTTATGAAAAGCTTTTAGCACATGTAAATCAGCTAAGTTAAAAATGCTGTTACTAAGCAAAAATATTAATTCAAAATAGCTATATTTATAGCTTCAAATAGCGGGCATTCCTGCCTGCTTATTGTGATAAGGTTTAGGTTTAAGCCTCCAAGCAGCGAGTGCGAGGAGGCTTTATTTTTTTATATAAAATAAGTCGTATTCATAAATCTTGATCCTCGAAACCTGGCAGATGGTTTGTCCTGTATAATTTGCATTAGTATTCTTCTCGGGCATAATTATTTTTGATAATAAGCATCAGTTATGGATTCATATTCGGGCACATGTGAATAAAATACACTATGAATTAATATATTATTAGTATTAATCTCAGATACAGTATCTGCTGTAACAAAACCACCGGGTGTAACAAGTGTGCTTTGAGTATTTAAAGTGAATTTACCATTACCTATAGCAGTGTAATGGGTGGTATCAATACTTTGAGGATTTATATAAACACCCTGAGGTGTATAATAATATCTTAAGGTAGATATTTCACAAGTACCTCTGCCGTTAAACTGCGCATAATCCAGCTTAGTAAATGAGCTCAGATAAGTCGTATCATGTGTTACTTTGCTGCTATCTAAAGTATACGTCCTTAACTTTACTTCCTGCCATTTACCGGTTAATGCATAGCTGTTGCCTGTGTTTGATTTTTTGCAACTAACCATACATAATAATATGCCGCTTATTATAAGTAGTAAGATTTTATGTTTCATTCCTGAAAATTTAAGTTTACATATAGATAGTACGAAACAAATAGTAGAAGCGCTACAGGGTAATGTATTTATTTCAATAATACCCTTGTCATTCTGAGCGGCAGCGAAGAATGACAAGGGGGAATAATAAAATGTCATTGCTGTAAGGAGCAACGCAATCTCATGTAGGCGGATCAGTCTTGCCTGTTTTCTTTGTACAGCATAGAGATTGCTCGTACCTCGCAATGACGATAAAGTTGTAGCGATTGCTATGTAAGTCGGGTATTGCCATGTCGTTCTTACAGCAATGGCATGGTTTTAACCGGTTCTTGATCCAGGCTTTGGGTGTAATAACCTTAAAGGGATCTTATCAAACTGAAAGGTATTGTATACATCCCCGTTTCATTTTGATAATTCAACTCCTGCAAAAATTATAATACAAGTGCCGTTTTAGTAATTGAATTGTTAAGTTTCGGGTGATTATACATCTGCGAAAGCAATTTTTTGGAATTTGAAATATTTGGCATGTATTTAGCGTATTGATATTAAATATATATATTCAATAATTTAATACTAAAGCAATGTCAACCTTTTACCTGGTGTTTGAGATATGTGCGCTACTGACAGTTATAGTACTACCACTAGCCGGCCCAAAAAACACTAAAGCCAAAAAAACTGCTGCTGAAAAAAGCAACTTATATGTAAACGAAGATGGTTTACTGGAATATTTAAGAACAAATAAAGATGATCACCATCATGTTCTGTAAGTTATTTTAAAATCATTATGATTTTAAGCCCGTCAAATTTTGATGGGCTTTCTATTTATAACTTAATTGATTTGCCGGGTTTCTGTTAACACAACGGTATAAATCCCCCTTGATATAAATCAACAAAGCAAATACCAATAATAAAGTTTAGGAAAATACAAGTACAGAAAAACGAACGCCGGAATAAACTTCTGGCGTTCGTTTTTTATATATAAGGAATCTTGTTTAAAAGATTACCAACGGCTGCCGCCACCACCACCGCCGCCTCTGCTGTCTTTAGAGTAGCCACCGCCGCCACCGCCACGGTTTCCGCCGCCGCCGTAACCACCGCCGCCGCCACGGTTTCCACCGCCGCCGCCGAAGCTTTTGCGATCATTAGGTTTTCTTTCTTCAGCCTGGCTTACAGCTATAGTTCTGCCACCAACTTCGCTGCCATTTAAAGCTGTAATAGCTTGTTGTGCACCTTCATCATCAGGCATTTCTACAAATCCGAAACCTTTGCTTCTGCCAGTTTCTCTGTCATTAATTAACTTAACGGAGCTTACTTCGCCATACGCTTCAAAAAGTTCTTTTAAATCAGCTTCCTCTAACTTAAAAGGAAGGCTTCCTACAAATATGTTCATCAATCTTTAATTTAAACGGCAAAATTATTCTGCCCTGTATTTTGTTTATACACCAAATATAATAAAGTTGTTTTATTATTAGCCTAATATGCAATTAATGTTCGTTTTATTTTATTTATACTAAAAAAATAATTGCTAAAAGGATATAATCGTTATCAACCGCCCGGATTATTTTCTTTCTCCAGCTCTTTTTGCTGTTGTTTCAAGGCCCGTTTCTCCTGCCTTATCTCTTTTTTTGTCTTTCCGGCCGTGTCAATCTGTATGCCGTTGCCATAGTCAACCACTGTTGAATGCTTATTATTCTTAATAACCTTTTTGTTCTCGGTAGTATCTTTCTTTCCAAATAAGCGCTGGAAGAAGGTTAATTTCTTTTCAGGCTCTATTACCGGCACAGCGCCGTTATCATCATCATCGTTCTGCTGCATCAGGCTATCAACCTTGGCGGTATCAATATTGGCAACGCCTCTGCGCAGGCTTTCTTTAAGTAGCACATTATAAAAACCATAGGCATTGCTATCACGCTGGGCTTTACCATGCCCTGCCATTAAATTACCAATCAAATTAAAGTAACCGTGCAGGCCGGGCCGTAATGTGCCATCAGGCTGAAAGGCGTATAAACCAGCTTTAGGGTTGGGCAAAATGCTCGCTAAAAATATGCTTTCGCCCAACGTAAGCTGCGATGGTGTTTTGCCAAAATAATAGCGGGCTGCCGGGCCAATGCCGTAAATGTGATAACCAAACTCCACAATATTAAAGTAAACCTCCAGCATGCGGTCCTTGCTCATTAGGTTATTGTTCTCTATCATCCACACAATTAAAATTTCTTCAACTTTACGGGCCAGGTTTTTATTGCGATCAAGAAAAGTATTCCTGATCAGCTGCATGGATATGGTACTGCCACCACGACTAAATTTTTTCTTTTTAAAATCGGTAGCGATAGACTTACGGATTGATTCCTCCACAAACCCATTATTGGTATAAAATGATGGATCCTCCGAAGTCATTACCGCGTTACGGGTGTCTGCGGGGATGTCACTCAGTGGCGTAAAATCAGGGTTTTGCGGGCCTACCATAAAAGGTGGCGGTTGCGATTTTACTTCGTACGGTTGTTGTAAAAATGGGCGGTTAAGCTTGGTTAAATCCGTTTTGCCGAATTTTAGGATCTTAAAATTCTGCTTATTCAATTGCGAGCTGAACTGTACATCATCAGGGGCTGCAGTGTTCAGGTAAAAATTCAGGCTGTAATTCACTTTGCCCGCAACCTGTATGCCCTGGAATGTTTCAAACAATCCGGTAGGGAAGGAGTTGAAAAGATCTTGCGCGTTTACCCACCCGGTATTAAGCTTGAGCTCATATATCTTAACAGGGCTAAGGGTGTATTTTATGTAGGGATTGGCAGTAATATTTTTTAGATGGATAACTGATGAGCTATCCAACGACACATAATTCGGCCCAACAAATACGTTGGCATCAATTGATGCCGAGGGTACAATAATGTCATTCTCACATAATCGTGGGTTATTAACCAGTAAATTGCTTACCGACCACGAGCCGTAGATCTGTGTTTCACCTCCCTCGCGCTTAACTTTGATTAATTGGGTGCTAATGGTATCAAAACTGAATTTTGTTTTAAACTTGTTTTCCAAAACGGGCAGCTCAATCTTTTTGCCATCAGCATAAAGTTTAACATTAATTTCTTTATCTGATGGGTGCATTTTACCCACAAAATGCCAGGTTGCCACGCCTCCATCAACAATAATGTTTGAGGTTAAATTACCATTTTGAATGCTGGCTGTAGTGGTTAGCATTTTTATGGTGCTACTATCACCCTTAAAAGTTATCAGGAAGTTTTTTAGGTCGAGATTGTCCGGGATTTTATATAAGAACTGATTAACCAGGTTGTTGGCCAAATCGGCAAGGTTGGTTTTTGAAGTAGTAGCGGTAGTGTCTTTTTTCCTTTTGAACAGGAAATCAAAGTTCTTAACCTTATTGCTGTCTATGAGGTTAAGGTGTCCGTTTTCAAGCGCGACGTCAGATAATTTAACCTCGCCCAAAATAAGCGGCATCAGTTTTACGGTGATGGATAGCTTGTCTATCTTCAATAAGCTATCGCGCCCATCGGGCACTATGGTGATATTGGAGAAAGCTACCGTACTAAGCCCAGTAAAGCTGGCTGAACCTATTTTTATATCGAGGTTATAATCTGTTTTTGCTTTTAATTCAGCTTTGGCAAGCTCCTTTTCCAGTATGGCTTCGCGCTTGGTATAAGCGATATAACCACCAATTAAAATCACAATAACTAATAAAACTATAACAATACCGGCAATACGTATATATTTAGGCTTGAGGCGCTGCATCTATAAAAATTTATCCAAAACTAAACTAAATCTTATAGGAGACAAACGTGGAGATTGGGAAAATGTTTCTCTGGTTATTGATGAATAATGCATTATTGCATCTAACGGGCTTCAGTTTGTAATTGAAGTACACAGATAAAGTCAGTCTGTGACTGGCAATACCAACAGGCGTATTAAAAGAAAGTTATAAACCTTC
Source organism: Mucilaginibacter sp. L196 (assembly GCF_009765905.1). Lineage (GTDB taxonomy): Bacteria > Bacteroidota > Bacteroidia > Sphingobacteriales > Sphingobacteriaceae > Mucilaginibacter. The sequence continues at coordinate 447,287 of NZ_LMUO01000009.1, forward strand.
CTGATTTGTTAGGCTTCAGTCGCAGACTGAAGCCAGTGGTGGTAATTTAAAATTGGGTTAAAATTGTACTTTTTAGGATAAAAAAGCCTAAAAAACTGCTTATTTTGACTCTTTTTTGATCTAAAAACGCACTTTTTCCCCTGAAAACGACACTGAAAATGATGTAAAAGTCGTCTTTTTATATACAAAAACGCTGTTTTTTGAGACAAAAGTGTACCAAATGTACCACCTGTTCCAGTTGTACCGCGGTACAGTGTAATGAGTTGATGGTATCAGCTTGCGATTGAATGTCCTCATTTTATCATTCACATGACACTAATCCCCCGTGTTTTAGTAAATTTGCTTTAATATATGACTATCACTAAAGAACAAGTATTAGCAGCACTGAGTAATGTTGAGGAACCGGATCTGAAAAAGGACCTGGTTACCCTTAATATGATCCAGGATATACATATCGATGGCAACCGCGTTAGTTTCTCAGTAATATTAACTACCCCGGCTTGCCCGCTAAAAGCAATGATTGAGAATGCTTGTCGCAATGCCATCCTGCACTTTATCAGCAAGGAGGCCGACATCCATATCAATATGACTTCGCATGTTACCACACAGAAGAATACCGGTGTGCCGGGCGTAAAAAATATTATTGCCGTTGCTTCGGGCAAAGGCGGTGTAGGTAAATCAACTGTGGCGGTCAATTTAGCTTTGGGTTTGGTAAAAACAGGGGCTAAAGTTGGTTTGATTGACGCCGATATATATGGCCCTTCAATCCCGATCATGTTTGGTTTGGAGAATGCACGCCCCCAAGCCAGTAAGTTAGAGAACGGCAAAACCCGAATTGAACCTATAGAAAAATTCGGTGTTAAGCTGTTATCCATAGGTTTCTTTACCGATCCAAATCAACCTGTGCCATGGCGCGGGCCAATGGTTTCAACGGCCGTAAAACAATTGTTTAATGATGCTGATTGGGGCGAACTGGATTATTTAGTAATCGATTTACCTCCAGGCACAGGTGATATTCACATCACCATAACACAAACCTTCCCAGTTACGGGCGCGGTTATCGTTACTACACCTCAAAATGTGGCTTTGGCCGATGCTAAAAAAGGAATTGGCATGTTTATGATGGATGCCATTAATGTACCTATTTTGGGAATTGTGGAAAATATGTCCTATTTCACCCCGGCCGAATTGCCAGAGAATAAATATTACATCTTCGGACAAGGCGGCGGCGAGAAATTAGCTAATATGTTGGATGTGCCATTCCTGGGTGAAATTCCGTTGGTAAAAGGCATCAGTGATTCAGGCGATGCAGGTACGCCGATCGTTTTGGATGAAGATTCGGTACAATCAAAAGCCTTTATTGATATGGCAAAAAGAGTGGCGCAGCAGGTGTCAATATCCAATGCAAAAGTGTTGAACAGGCCGGTTGTTAGTCAGTAATTTAGTTTATGATAATTTCATTGTCGTGTAAAAACACTATTAACAATTATAATTGTTGCAAATAATTAATAACTTTACTTATATAAATTAGTAAAAATGAGTTTATTAGAGCAGGTAGAAGCAGCACTGGACAGTATTCGTCCGTATTTGGAGGCTGATGGCGGGAATGTTTCTATCGAGGAGATCACTCCTGATCATGTTGTAAGATTAAAGTTGCTGGGTTCATGCGGTTCATGCCCAATGAGCATAATGACGTTAAAGGCTGGCATTGAGCAAGCTATAATGAAGGCTGTTCCCGAGATTACAAGTATTGAGGCAATAAACCTAACGGATATCGACGATCCGAACGCCGTACTCCCTGAAAATTTACGATAGTGTTAAGTATTGTTAAAGTTACATGCATAGCAATATGAATAAACTATTTTTGTTTTGTTTTTCGGAATAGATTTTGATATAGAAAGACAGAAAGGCTTTAGAGCAGGATGAAATACTTAATTGGCATATTCTTTTTATTAGCAACCACAGCAGCTTTTGCACAGCAACAGCAGCAAGAGAAACCTTTGGTGCAATTCACGGGTATTGTGCATAATGCCGATAGCGCGAAAATTATAGTTCCATATGTGAACATTACCAATGCTGCTACACACAAAACAATCACCGCATCAAACTACGAAGGTTATTTCTCATTTGTGGCGCATGAACAAGATACCTTAATATTTACCTGCGTTGGTTATGCAACTACAAGGGTTGTTATACCGGCCGATGTTAAAAATAAGAGCTATACCATACCGGTAATGATACAGCCGATCATTATCAACCTGCCAACTTTTCATGTGTTCCCTTGGGCTACTACCGATGAGTTCAAAAAGGATTTTTTAGCGCTGAAAGTTGCAGATGATGATTTGGAGATTGCCAAAAAGAATGTTAGCCGTACAACCCTAATGGCTTTAGTTGCCACTTTACCACGTGATGGACAGGAAATACAGGACGCGCTTTACCAAGGCCTGAATACTTCTATAGAAAACTCGCATTCACTAACACCAAACCCGTTATTGAACCCACTTGCATGGGGTAGCTTTATAAATGAAATAACCCAGGGTGATAAAGCTCGTGCAAACGCTAATGCCACTAATTACGATAATTAACGGCCTTTTTTAACTGCAGGAAATTTCATTTTATATTCCACGTCCACTTCACCTTTTGATATGCCGTTAAGCCTTTTCTCAATCAGGCGTTTACGTAGCGGGCTCAATTTGTCGGTAAATAATTTACCCTCAATATGGTCATATTCATGCTGAATAACACGCGCGGCTAAACCTTTAAAGGTAGCTTCATGGTGTTTCCAGTTCTCGTCGTAATATGATAATCTAACTACCGGTTTGCGGTATACATCTTCCCTAATATCAGGGATGCTCAGGCAACCTTCGTTAAAAGCCCACTCTTCGCCGGTTTCCTCTAAGATAGCAGCATTGATAAAGGCCTTTTTAAAGCCCTCTAAGCCTGGTTCTTCGTCGGCGAATACAGATGCGTCAATCACAAATAAACGCATAGATAAGCCCACCTGAGGGGCCGCCAGCCCGACACCGCGCGCACCATACATGGTCTCGTACATGTCGTTAATGATCTGTTGAATATTTGGATATTCATCCGGCTCAATGGATGTCGCTCGTTTACGTAAAACAGGATCGCCGTAAGCTATAATCGGGTACTTCATAACTGCAAAAATACAGGTTTATTCTTTAGGCTCAAATAGCAAGGTTGTCATACTACTAACATCAAAAATCTCGTTGCTTATATCAAGCAATTCATCGGCAGTAACCGCATTAATCTTTGCGAATATTTGTTCCAAACTATCTACCTCTCCAAAATCAAGCAGACTTTTACTCATGCCGATGATAAGGCTCATCCTGTTTTCTTCGGCTAAAGCTATCTGCCCGATGAATTTTTGTTTGGCCTGCTGTAATTGTAAGGTGCCGAGTTTGTTATCACGTAATTTCTTCAGCTCTTTATTCACCAGGCGCATAGCTTTATCAGCCTTTTCAGTGTCTGTACCAAAGTAAATCGAGAAGATCCCGGTATCGGAAAACGAAGTATAGTTGGATTCAATAGTATAAGCGATGCCATGCTTTTCGCGGATCTCCAAATTTAATCTACTGCTCATACCCATGCCACCCAATAGGTTGTTCAACAGCAATAAGCCGTATCTTTTTTCATGTTTTGATGGATAGGCGCTGCTGCCGGTAATGCAATGTGTTTGTGAGATGGGTTTATGCAATATCAGCTCTTTACCTGCATTTGCTATTGGCGCTATCCTGGTTTTAACAGCATTATTAGCAGGTATCCAACCGAAATATTTTTCGAAAAGTTTGATGAGTTTATTCAGATCATAATCACCAAAAACACCAAAAACCATTTCGGAGGTATTGTAGGTGGCCGCCATGAAATTCTTAATATCCGCCTTATCAAAAGCGCTTACCGTTTCGGGCGTGCCTAATATGTTTTTCCCGATGGGATGATCTTTAAATAATAATTCCTCAAAATCATCCTGTATAGCTTCTTCCGGCTGATCGAGATAAGATGCGATCTCGTCCAATATCACACCACGCTCTTTCTCCATTTCATCCTCGGGGAACGTAGAGTGGAATAATATATCCTCAAACAGGTCAATAGTGCGCTCCAAATGCTGTTTTAACAGGGAGGCATGTATGCAGGTATATTCTTTGGTGGTATAGGCGTTCAGGTCGGCGCCGACTAATTCAAGCCGATTAAGTATTTGACTGGTACTGCGCTTTTCGGTTTCCTTAAAAACAAGGTGCTCAATAAAATGCGCCAAACCTTCTTTTTGCTCAGGCTCATCGCGTGAGCCGGCATTAACCACAAAACAGCAATGTGTAATGGTTGACGGTGAATGCTTAAAAAGTATGCGGATGCCGTTAGCTAAAGTATGAACCTGGTAGTCGATCATGAGGGGCAAAGATAGTTATATAAGTTACAATTATTTTTTAGTGGATTCAGTCTATTTATTCTAAATTAGACACATGAAAATTGCCGACCTCGATTTTGAACCCCTAATAAATGCCGATACTATTGAGAAACGTGTTAGAGCCATCGGCGCGCAGATTAGCGAGGATTACAAAGATACCAAACCGCTATTTATAGGCGTACTAAACGGTAGCTTCCTATTTATCGCCGACTTGATAAAACAAGTTGACATTCCCTGCGAAATCACCTTTACCAAACTGGCCAGCTATTACGGCGGTACCAAAAGCACCCTGAAGATCCGCGATGATATTGACATCAGCGTTGACCTAAAAGGCCGCGATATTGTTATAATTGAAGACATTGTAGATACCGGCAACACCGCCCACTACCTCATAGAAAAACTGAAGCTAAAAGAGCCCGCTTCCATCAAATTATGCTCCCTGTTGCTTAAACCAGCATCTCTGCTAAAAAAAGTTGATGAGCTTAAATACATAGGCTTCGAAATTGAAAATCATTTTGTGGTAGGCTACGGCTTGGATTATAAAGAAATGGGCAGGAATTTGAAAGATATTTATAAGAAGGTGTAAGTACTATTTGCTATCCATCATGTCATTGCGAGGAACGAAGCAATCTCATGCTATACAAGGTTGCCTTGCTTATTCGCGATTGCTTCGTTCCTCGCAATGACATAACGGAGAAAATTGCTCTTCTACACCCGCTGTTTGTGTCCTCACAAACAGCAATAATTGCCCGTGGGGACACAGACAATGGGCACCTTAGGCAGTAACCACCTCCACAATCCCACCCAACAACTCAATAGCCTCATCAATTCCCCTAACACCTTCAACACTCAAACGAAGCGTATTTTTCACCTCCTTTAAATTGGTACGACGAGGGTTAGACTGCACAAAACCAAGCACTTGCCGAAACATCTCCGTTTCAAAATAAGCCGATTGCTGGTTGGTAATAAAGTAGCCACGTAGCACTCCTTTTTTTAGCGAGATCTTTTCAAACCCTATACTCTTACCCAGCCATTGCAGGCGCATGGTATTCAGCAAGTCGTTTACTTGCGGCGGGATAGGGCCAAACCTGTCGTGTAGTTGTTGCTGGAAAGCATCCAGCTCAACCTCATTTTCCAGTTTGGATAGTTCTGAATATAAATTATACCGCTCGGAGAGGCTGGTTACGTATTCGTTTGGTATCAATATCTCCAGATCGGTATCTATCTGCGTGAACGCGATAAACGGCCGTGGTTTATCATCCGGGAAAACACCTTTAAATTCGTCTTCTTTTAGTTCCTGTATGGCCTCATCCAGTATCTTATGGTACATCTCAAAACCTATCTCGGCAATAAAACCGCTTTGCTCGGCACCCAGTAAGTTACCGCTGCCGCGGATATCTAAATCCCGCATGGCAACATTAAAGCCGCTACCCAAATCGCTGAATTCCTCAATAGCGCTCAAACGCTTACGGGCTTCATTAGTCAGGGTTGATAATGGCGGACTCAGCAAATAACAATATGCTTTTTTATTGCTTCGCCCTACACGACCACGCATCTGGTGCAAATCGCTCAGGCCAAACATATGCGCGTGGTTAATAATGATGGTATTAGCATTCGGAATGTCCAAACCAGCCTCAATAATGGTGGTAGCCACCAATACATCGTACTCGTGGTTCACAAATTTCAGCATCACATCCTCCAATGCATCACCTTCTAACTGCCCATGTGCTATACCAATCCTTGCTTTTGGCACCAGTTTGTGGATCATACCGCCTAATTGCGGTAAATCATTTACCCGGTTATGGATAAAAAATATCTGACCATCACGCTCCAGTTCAAATTCAACGGCTTCTTTGATCAGCTTATCGTTAAACACATGCAGCTCGGTAACAACAGGCTGACGGTTTGGCGGCGGGGTGGATATGATAGATAAATCCCTCGCACCCATCAGTGAGAAATGCAACGTACGCGGGATAGGCGTAGCCGTCAACGTCAGCGTATCCACATTGGCACGCATTTGTTTCAACTTTTCTTTGGTTGATACGCCGAATTTCTGTTCTTCATCGATGATCATCAAACCAAGATCCTTAAACTTAACATCCTTGCTCACCAAGCGGTGTGTACCGATGATAATATCAACCTTACCCTCTTTAAGTTTTTCTAAAGTATCCTTAATTTGCTTGCTCGATTTAAAGCGATTCACATAATCAATATTACATGGAAAACCTTTCAATCTATCCGAGAAAGTTTTATAATGCTGGGCTGCTAATATAGTTGTAGGCACTAAAATAGCTACCTGTTTACTATCCGCCACAGCTTTAAAAGCTGCACGGATGGCCACCTCGGTTTTACCAAAACCCACATCACCGCAAATTAGCCTGTCCATTGGGTGCGGCGCCTCCATGTCTCTTTTAAAGTCGGTGGTTGCTTTTTCCTGGTCCGGGGTATCCTCATAAATAAAGGATGCTTCCAGCTCGGTCTGCAAATAACTATCGGGCGAAAAAGCATTACCCTGCTGCGATTTACGCACAGCATAAAGCTTAATCAGATCGCGGGCGATGTCTTTAACTTTTTTTTTTGTGGTTTTCTTCAGGCGCTCCCAGGTGTCGGTGCCTAATTTGTTCATCTTAGGTATGGCACCTTCCTTGCCGCTGTATTTTGATATGCGGTTAAGAGAGTTGATGTTCACATAAAGCAAATCATTATCGGCATAAGTCAGCCTGATCATTTCCTGCATTTTGCCGTTGACTTCCACCTTCTCAAGCCCCATATATTTACCTATACCGTGGTCGATATGGGTAACATAATCACCGGGCTTAAGCTCGCGCAATTCTTTTAGGGTGATGGCCTGCGAACGCTGGTAGCCCTTTTTTAGTTTGTATTTATAGTAGCGGTCAAATATCTGGTGATCGGTATAACAAGCGATTTGCTGTTCCCTATCCACAAAACCCTCGCGGATGGAAACGCTTATCGGCGTAAATTTTACCGTTTTGTCCAGGTCCTCCAAAATGGCATAAAGCCGCTCAACCTGACGGGCCGAATCGGTAAGAATAAAGTTCTCTATCCTCTCTGCCTCGTTATTTTTAAAGTTATGTATCAGCAAACTAAAATCCTTGTTGAAGGATGGCTGCGGGCGCATTTCGAAGTTAATAGTCTCGTTAGGCGTATAAAAAAACTGCTTGCCAAATTCTATGATCGGGAAATCGGCTAACTGGTCGGCAATTAGTTTTTCATCGGTAAAACCAAATTTCGGGTCAATCCAATCCTGGTTTTGGTTTTTCTCCTCAGGGGATAATGCCTTCCACAGAGCTGTTGCCTTTTTATAACCGCTCTGGATAATATCCAAAGTAAACTGCACATCCTTTATCCAAACCTGCGTACCGGCATCAACATATTCCAATAAAGAAATATTGCTTTCTGTCAAAAATTTAGACTGAACATTAGGTACTATCGTGATGCTCTTCACCTGCTCAACCGAAAGCTGACTTTCAATCTCAAAAGTCCGGATAGATTCTATCAGGTCGCCAAAAAACTCAACACGGTAAGGCAATTCATGCGAGAAAGAGAAAATATCTACGATACCGCCACGGACAGAAAACTGGCCCGGTTCGTATACAAAATCAACCCGGTCAAAATCATACTCCACCAAAAACTCATTGATAAAATCAATGCTGAGTTTGTTATTAACAGAAATCTCCAGTGTGTTTTTTTCGAGCGATGCGCGGTCAATCACCTTTTCGGCCAAAGCCTCGGGGTAAGTAACAATCAGCTGGCCAAATTCGGAAGAATGATTAAGCTCATTCAATACCTCGGCACGGGCAAGCACATTGCTGCTATCGGGCTGGGTAAATTCAAATGGTTTACGGTATGATGACGGAAAAAGTAAAACTTCTTTACCGGTGAGGTTTTCTAAATCGGCCTGGAAATAACCGGCTTCCTCGCGCTCGGGCAACACAAATATCATGTGCTGATGCTGCAAAAAATACAAAGCTACCGCCATAGCAGAATCGCCCGACCCCACTAGCCCACGTAACTGAATTCTCGGATTTTTTGAAGCATTTAAGGCTTGCGCCAATGCTTTAATCCTGTCATCAGCTTTATACTTTTCTAATATATCACGGATGTTCAAAACGTTGCGAAGATACGCAAAAAAGCACTTTTACCCACGCCAACACAAATTATGACAAATAATAAAACAATATACTTGGTTTTTACTTTTTAATCATAGATTTAATACACCAAATTGCTATTAAATCTAAATTGTTAAACCAAATTATATTACAATGAAAAACGCATTTATAACCGGAGTTATCATCGGAGTTTTAAGCGGCTTGTGGCTATTCGTTATGCACATTGCCGGGTATGATTTAACTAAAGACCAGGTTTCCCCTTTTGAATATGTATCTGTAATTATCCCTATCGCCGGTTTGTTTTTTGGATTGAAAAGCTACCGTGATAATGATCTTGGCGGTAATATGGGTTTTTTAGAAGCTTTAATACAGTGCTTTAAAATATTAATACTGGCCGGTATTATTGCCATTTTTGCCGGGATATTATACATTAGTTATGTAGATGCAGGTAACAATGCCCGCGATTTTTCGGGCCGTATGTTTGCCGCGTTATTGATCGGCGTATTAAGCTCATTAGCCATGTCATTAATACTCACCACCAAGTCGAACAAAGTTGATTAAAGCGTTTTTCTTAAAGTATTTTGAATTAGCCTTTTGGGTAACCGCGCTGATAGCGCTGGGTGTAAGCCATCCAACAGAAGCAACACACTTTACCTTATGCCCGTTAAAATTAATGGGCATAAACTGGTGCCCTGGCTGCGGCCTGGGGCACTCTATTGCTTTTTTACTCCAAGGCGATTTTATCAACTCATTCCATGCTCATTGGTTGGGATTGCCTGCGCTCATCATCATTCTATATCGCATCTGTGATTTAATCAGGCAAAACATATCAAAGCCATTGTATATACTTAGCAAGCCGTTGTAATTCACCGTTATTATTGCGCCACCTACCGACTTATTGTAAGTCTCCGCCAGTTTTGATTTGTCAAAATTTTAAGCCTATCTTAGTTTTACATCACAATTAAAACAACACAATAACCAAACTAAGAATTACAATGGACCCTTTTCAAAATCCTTACATAACTCTTCCGGGAGTAACTGCCGAAGAAATTGGCTTTTTACAACAGGCAACTAATGGCTTGAATGAAAATCAGCAGAAATACTTCTTTATGGTTTATTCAAGCAAAAGAAAGAACCCACAAGATATACTAATATTCGCAGCTATTGGCTTCTTTGGTGTTGCCGGAATTCAAAGATTTGCAATGGGGCAAATAGGTATGGGGCTTCTTTTTTTATTTACAGGTGGTTTTTGCGGGATAGGTACACTTGTTGATTTGATTAATCACAAATCGCTTGCTTTGGAATATAATAAAAGGATGGCTTATGAAAGCTACCATATAGCACAAATGGGCGGGCAGGCGGGACTATAATTATTAAAAAGCTTAACGAGTAAAACCCGTTAAGCTTTTTAATAATGCCCTTTTAAGGAATGAACTCTTATAGAGAGTCGATCCGTCCGAGACTTGATATATAATGCGATGCTCCTGATTTATTCGTCTCGACCACAGTCCTGATAAATTATACCTTAAAGGTTCGGGCTTTCCTACTCCTTCAAAAGGATCTTCCTCAATGGCATTTAATAGTTGAGTGATTTTTTTTTGAATGATTTTATTGCCTGATCTTTTCCAGTATTCAATATCCTTTTGTGCTTCTTCTGAATAAATTATTTCCATAAGTCTTCAGTTTTTATCGCCGTAAAATTCCCGGCTTTAAAATCTTCATTACTACGATTTAATTTTTCCACGAACTCGGAGTCATAAGGAGACTTGTTTTCCTCAAAGCGAATTTTAAACGCTTTCATAAATGCTTTTAATGCATCTAATTTTTCTTTGTTTTCAGGATGTACAATTAATGTTCCCATAATTTCAAATTTACAATTTTATTTTTTCACTTTTATTCACAATTTTATAGCTTAGCCAATATCATGAAACTATCGCTCTTAACCGATTACCTCGAAAGCCTGGCGCCTTTAGCCTATCAGGAAGATTATGATAATTGCGGGTTGATAGTAGGCAAGCCTGATCAGGAAGTTTTTCAGGCGATGATATCCTTGGATTGTACCGAAGCTGTGGTAGATGACGCGATCGCTAACAATTGCCAGGTGATCATATCCCATCACCCCATCGTTTTTAAAGGACTTAAAAAATTCAATAGTAAAACCTATGTAGAGCGTGTGGTTGAAAAGGCTATCCGGAATAATATCGCGCTGTATGCCATCCACACCAATCTGGATAATATGCATACGGGTGTTAACGCCCGCATTTGCGAAACTTTAGGCTTAACCAATACCCGCATTTTAGCCCCAAAGTATAACACTATTAAAAAACTGGTTACCTATGTGCCGCTTGCACAGGCGGAGCAGGTACGTAATGCGTTATTCCATGCGGGTGCGGGTAATATTGGGAATTATAGCGAAGCCAGTTTTAACGCCCAGGGTAAAGGTACGTTTACAGCCAATGAAAATGCCGATCCCTACGTTGGCGAAATAGGCGTAAGGCATACTGAAGATGAGGTTAGGGTAGAGGTGGTTTATCCCGCCAACCTGGAAAGCAAAATATTAATGGCGCTAATATTAGCGCATCCTTACGAGGAGGTTGCTTACGACTTGTTTAACCTTACCAACCAAAATCAACAGGTTGGCGCAGGCATGATAGGCGAACTGGAATATCCAATGCCTGAAGATGCCTTTTTAGTTGAGGTGAAGGATAAGATGAAGGCGCATGTCATCAGGCATACTGCTTTCACGGGTAAACACATCCGCAAAGTGGCTGTTTGCGGTGGCGCCGGTGGCTTTTTATTGAAGCAGGCCATAGCCGCGGGAGCAGATATTTTTATCACTGCCGATTATAAATATCACGAGTTTTTTGATGCCGAAGGAAAGATACTAATAGCGGATATTGGGCACTTTGAAAGTGAGCAATTTACGCAACAATTATTGTATGAAATAATTAGAAAAAAATTTACTACCTTTGCCGTCCGTTTAACAGAGATTAATACAAACCCCGTCAAATATTTTATTTAATGGAACAAACCGTAGAACAAAAGCTAAAGGCTTTATACGAGCTACAAACCATCCACACCAAAGTTGATAAAATTCGCCAGGTAAGAGGTGAATTACCTATGGAAGTGGCAGATCTTGAAGATGATGTTGCAGGCCTTGAAACCCGCATTCAGAAAATCAAATCTGAGCTGGATGATTTGGAAGATGATATAGTTACCCGTAAAAACCTGATTAAAGAGTCGCAAGCGAACATTAAAAAGTACGAAACGCAACTTAATGAGGTTAAAAACAACCGTGAGTATGATGCAATTTCGAAAGAAGTTGAGATTCAAGGTTTGGATATACAGGTAAGTGAGAAAAAAATTCGTGAGTTTGGTTTCGAAATCGTTACCAAAACACAGGTTTACGAAAAAGCGCTTGCTGATTTAGATGCACGTAAAAGCGACCTTGATGCTAAAAAAGCTGAACTAGGTACTATTACTGCTGAAACTGAAAAAGAAGAAAACGAACTAACTGCACAAGCTGAAAAAGCAAAAGCAGGAATTGATGAGCGTTTATTAATTGCTTACACTCGTTTACGCGGCAACGCTAAAAACGGTTTGGCAGTAGTAACCATCCAGCGTGATTCATGTTCAGGTTGCTTTAACCAGATACCTCCACAGCGCCAGTCGGACATCCGTCAACGTAAAAAGATTATCGTTTGCGAACACTGCGGCCGTATTTTGGTTGATGAGCAAATGGCATTGGAAGCCGAAACAGTTTAAGCCCTTTCCCCTAAGAAAGCTATACAAAATTTTAAAGGCGCTCATTGAGCGCCTTTTTTGTTGATACTCGCTTGTCATTGCGAGGAACGAAGCAATCGCACGTAGAAACGCCAACCATAAGCTAAAAATTTAATAAAAACATATCATAATGTTAATAACAACTAGTCATTCTTAATTGTTATTAGCCTAAACTTTATTAATTTATTATGGCAGCTGAACTAAATCCAACTCAGAAAAAATCAACTAGCGAGGTTTTGCGCTTCGCGCATCCGTTTTACACTCCAACCCCAATTGCTGAAAGAAGCGAAGTAAGCGGAATAGGTACCAGGATGACGGATTACGTCCAAACACAGCTTTTACCCATACCTGCCCCAATACGCAACCCAATCATGATGCTCTCAGAGATTATTGGTGATGCGGGTGTTACTGAAATTGAACAAGCCGGCACATTGATATTTCATACCGTTGGCGATACCGGAATTGAAACCGGGAGTACCCAACAATTGGTTGCAGATGCCATGTCGGCTGATTATAATGCTGCTGAACCGGCTTCTTCACCGGCTTTCTTTTTTCATTTAGGCGATGTGGATTATTATGATAATACAGACCAGGGTTATCACGCTCAATTTTATGAGCCATATAAAACCTATCCCGGCAAAATAATAGCCATACCGGGTAATCACGATGGTGAAATATTTAAATATAACGGGGTAAGCACAGGCCAAACAACAACATTAGAAGAATTTCAGGCTAATTTTTGCCAGGCAGTAACTGGTGTGCCACCTGCTGCAGGAACTATTTATAGAGAAATGATCAGTCAACCAGCCGTTTATTGGTATTTGAATACACCATTTGCGGATATTATTGGTTTATACTCGAATATTGCTGAAAACCCCGGCTATATATCCGGCTCAACTATCGGCACAGCGCAAAAAGACTGGTTAACCCAAACATTACAAGCCATTGCCACTGCCCGTAAAACCGAAAAGCGTAAGGCGTTGCTTATTGCTACGCATCATCCGCCATTTAGCGCGGGCAGCCACTCATCCAGTACCGATATGCTGATAGATATTGATGACAGCTGTACGCAGGCATCTATTTTTCCTGATGCATTTCTTTCAGGGCATTCGCATAATATCCAATGTTATACCCGCTACATAACCGTTGATGGCAAAGAGGTGCAAATACCTTATGTAATTTTAGGTTGCGGCGGTCGCCCGGTTACTCATGTACCTTCAGCTAACGGTGTTAAAACTACCGATGCTACAACAGTACCTTCATCACACACTTTCGATAAATCACTGTCTACATATGGTTATGGTACCGTTACTGTTACTGAAAGTAAGTTGACGATTGTAATCACAACGGTAGACTCATCGGGCACTAAAAATCTGTTCGATACGATTAGTGTTGATTTGATATAATATTGCTGAAAAATCCTAACTTGTATAAATGAAATACGGGTTAGGATTTTTTCTGATAGTTGCAATAATCGCAGGCTGTTCCAACAATAAAAAACAGGCTAGCAGCAATGCCGATACGGTTTCTATCCATAAACTATGGAAATATGATACCGTAAGATCAGTCGCGAAGAATCCCGGACTAATAGGCAAAAACCTGCTCGATTTAACCAATAAAGACACACTGCGCTTTAGTTATCAATCCGTAAAAGATAAGCCAACAACTTACGCTTACCACATCTTGCACGATACCGTTTTTGTAAATAATAATGCCGCTTACAAAATCATTAAATTAACTGCTAATGAATTAGGCTTGTACATCCTGTTTAAAAGTGATAGCAGTAAAGCCACTAAGGATTCAGTAATAATGATCTATAAAACCAGGTGATTCGGCTATTTTTTTAACAAAGGTCTTATCAGGAAAAAATAGATCAGGGCAATACCTGTAAGCGCAACTAAACCATTTAATACAGGCCAAAGGGCGGATGAATTCATGTTGCAAATGTATTAAAACGACAATGAATAGTTAGAACAAATCCGTCTGCTTACCACCTTTAGGTGTAAACAAAGTATAATCAAACGGCGGCATCTCTCTTCCTGAAAGAAAGCGGACACAAGCCATCCGATATAGTTGATGTATTGATTCCGCCACAGGCCCCTCGCCGCTTATCCTGCGGCCAAACTCACTATCGTTAAGCTTGCCATCGTGGCAGGACTTAATCATGTTCAGCACCTTCTCCGCACGGTCAGGAAAAGCTTTGTATATCCAGTCGTTGAATATCTCAGCAATGCTGCCATTCAGCCTTACAATAGTAAAGCCTGCAGCTAAAGCACCTCTGTCTGCAGCGGCTTTAATAATGTTCGGTACTTCCTCGCTGTTCAATCCGGGGATGATTGGTGCTGCCATCACTCTAACCGGCACACCAATTTCAGTTAACTTTTGAATTACTGCCAGCCTCCCTGTCGCGGTTACCGTACGAGGCTCTAATTTTTGCCGTAAAGATTCATTTAGCGAAGTGATAGACATATTTACATGCACAAGGTTCATCGCGGCTAATTCGGTTAAAATATCCAAATCACGCAGTATCACATTGTTTTTGGTGATGACGCTCACCGGGTTTCGGTACTTCAAAAACACTTGTAGCAGCGAGCGGGTTATCTTCAGCTTACGCTCTATCGGCTGATAACAATCTGTATTGCCTGACAGCAATATGCAAACCGGCTTATAGTTCTTCTTATTAAAGTACTGTTCCAGCAATTCGGCGGCATTGCGTTTTACAATTATCTTCCGCTCAAAGTCGAGCCCAGCGCTAAAGCCATAATACTCGTGCGTGTTGCGGGCATAACAATAAATGCAACCATGCTCGCAACCCTGGTAGGGGTTAATGGAGAACATGTGACTTAGGTCAGGACTTTTTGATTCGCTTACTATCTTTTTAGGGTTCTCCTCAAAAAGCTGGGTCGCAATGTTTTCAAGCAGCGGTTCATCCAGTCCTTCAATATGCTCACGCACATATTTGTTTTTGATGAACTTGTTATGCGTGTTAACCTGGGCACCTCTCCCCTTAAAAAACTCCTCATTATCCTCGTGCGACATAAAACAAAATTGCTAATATTTTTAGTAAATTACAATATGAGTATGATAAATATTTATCAAGATTTTTGAGGGGAGATCATAGTTGTTCGGAAGATTATCTAATCTGAATTATACTTCAATACGTTATGTATAAAGGGTGTCATGCTGAGGCCCCTTAGCTGTTCGAAGTTTCCAACTTCGGACGACTATGACTGTAGTCTCAGACTACAGTCATAATTTCTTCGTAGACTTTAGTCTATGAAGAGCGTTAATTTGCGCAGAGGCCCGCCCATATACATGCTTCGACTACGCTTAGCATGACCCTTTCTTGATCTTCCAAACACCTGCAGGAGAGACGAATCAAAACACAAAACTATGTTTAACGTTATCACCTATATGCGCAAATTCCTGCAACGTTTATTAACTAAACGGGTTGTTAGC
This sequence comes from Mucilaginibacter sp. L196, assembly GCF_009765905.1. GTDB lineage: Bacteria > Bacteroidota > Bacteroidia > Sphingobacteriales > Sphingobacteriaceae > Mucilaginibacter. Next base: position 463,082 of record NZ_LMUO01000009.1, read on the forward strand.
CTGGCTAATACCTTGTCTTCAAGGCCCGACAGGAAACGCGTGGATGCTGCGCTGAGTGAGCTATACAAAAATATTACAGACCATCCTGGAGATAAAGGCCAGATCATAAACTTCGACCCTCAAAAAGATAAATTCATCATTCTGTCCGATCAGCATAAAGGCGCGCGTGATGGTATGGACATTTTTGCCAAAGCGGCTAAAAACTATTTGGCTGCGCTGGATCATTATCATAAAAATGAATTCTTCTACATCAATTTAGGTGATAGCGAAGAACTTTGGGAAAATCTGTTCATCACCGTAAAGCGACATAACAAGGCCACGTTCGAAAAGGAGAAACTTTTTCTGCATCGTAAGACATTTATTAAAATATTTGGCAATCATGACTTGTACTGGGCCAATGATCCGCTGGCGCCGGTTAGTTTGTTGCAGATATATGGCGAACGCGTGAAAATTTATGAAGGTGCTATCCTTCAAACTAAAATAAAAGATAAAACACTTTCCATCTACATGACTCATGGTCACCAGGGCGATCTGCAAAGCGACGGTAATTGGTTCAGCAAATGGTTTGTTTCTGATGTTTGGGCGCCTTTCCAGTCGTACCTGCGGATTAACCCCAATACACCCGCTAATAACGATGATTTAAAAACTGCCCATAACCGTATGATGTATCAATGGAGCTCGAAACGAAAAAATACACTATTGATTACCGGGCATACCCATCAACCTGTTTTTAAATCGTTTACCCATATCGAAAAACTATACAACGAACTGGGATTAGCTGAAAAAGCAAATGATAAAAATGCGATAACTGATTTGCAGAAGCAAATTGGCAAACGGAAAAGTAAAGGGGATAAATTACCCGATTTTACCGGATACCTGGATACCTATTTTAATAGCGGATGTTGTTGTTTTGATGACGGGGATATTACCGGGATAGAAATTGCAGATGGCTGCATCAGGCTGATAAAATGGCGTTACATACATGGAAAGGAAAGTGAAAGAGTTATTTTAGAAGAAAGTAAGCTTGAAGACCTGAAAATTATGTAGCCACGTATAGCTATATCCCTTATTATTTGTAAAATTACCTAACTTTATAATTCACGTTTGCACCCCTTATGCTCAATCATATACTGGCGGCTTTAAATGATTATGCCTTTGCCCTTAATCAGGATGAAGGTAATTACTCGTATATAAGTAGCAATATAGCCGATCTTTCAGGCTATGAGCCTATTAAGTTTGAGAATAACGCATCCTTGTGGTTTAGTCTTATCGATCCGCGGGATATTAAAAAGGTTGAAGACTTATATGACAAGCCATTAGATAACGATAAATCAACCAGTATAACCTATCGCATTACTACTGCCGAAGGAAAAACCAAGTGGATAAACGAGAAGCGATGTTTATATACAGAGGAACATGGAGGAAATGTTTTACTGAGCATTATTAAAGATCTGGAGCGTGAAGATGAGGATCGATACAATAAGGAAGAAGCTATAAGCGGTTACGGAATATTATTTGATAATAACCCGAACCCTATGTGGATATATGAAGTGTCCTCGCTTAGGTTTTTAAAAGTAAATGGTGCTGCTATCAGAACCTACGGTTATAGTGAAGCAGAGTTTTTAACCATGACTATTCAGGATATTCGCCCTAAAGCGGATCAAAAGGCGCTGAATGATTTTTTGCAGGACAGGGGCGTTGCCGAAGCTAAATTTGTAGGGTATAGCAATTCGGGCATCTGGCGGCATTTAACCAAAAGCGGCGAACTGATACATGCTGAAATGTATGGCGATACCATTCAATACAAACATTATGATTGCCGCTTAACAGTTGCCACAAATGTTACCGAAAGGCTTTATTACCAGGAAGAAGCAAAAATACGTGAGCAGTTCCTTAACTCACTTATAGATTCGCAAACAAATTTTTTAGTGCGGATAAATATGGCCGGAGAATATACGTTTGTTAATAAGCGTTTTATGAAGATTCTTGGGTACAATAAAGTCGATATTATCGGTAAACATTTTAGTACTACCGCTCTGCCCGAAGAAGTTTATTTATGTGAAGAAGCTTTTTATACCTGCATTAATAACCCGGGTAAAATAATTCATCTCATCCATAAAAAACCGGATGTTAATGGCAATTTGCATGATGTGGAATGGGAGTTTATTGCGGTTACCAATGAAAGTAAGGAAGTTACCGGTATACAGGGGGTGGGGCAGGATATAACCGATAAAATAAACAACCAAAAAGAAATAAGCTGGACGAAAAAGAGCCTGGAGGCTATTATCAATAATACGGAAGATCTGATCTGGTCTGTAGATCGTAACTTTGGCTATTTATATTTGAACCAGTCATATAAAAATACAATTAGCGCGCAAACAGGAGCAGAGCCGCAACCTGGAGATAGCGCAATGCATACTGTTTTTGGTGATGAAGTTTTAACAAAATGGAAGGAACATTATGCCAGGGGTTTCAATGGAGAGTCTTTTGTTGTTGAAGAAGAGCTCTTGGATCCGAATACAGGCAAATCGGTTTTTCACGAAACAAGTTTTAACCCAATATTTGATGCTGAAGGTAAAATAACAGGTATGGGGTGTTTTGCACGAAATATTACCGAGCGGATTAATACCAGTAAATCAATAATTGATCAAAATGAGCGCCTGCGGAATATTGCATCGTTAAGCTCACATGAATTACGCCGCCCAGTGGCAACCATGCTCGGCCTCCTTAATATTATTGACATGGAAAACTTTAGCAGTCCCGAGAATATCGAAATAATTAATCACCTGCTGGTTGTTGGTAACGAGATAGACGATGTTATACGCCTTATAGTTAACAAAACCTTTATAAGTGAATAAAACGCTTATAGCGATAGTATCTCCACAATTTTCAGGAAATTATTACTGATCTCGTGATCATGTTTAATGGCATGCTCAAACGGCGTGTATGAAATTTCGTTGTGAATAACGCCAATCATTTCATTACGGTGCCCGTCTCTTAATGCTTCAACAGCGGCTACACCCACACGGCTCGCTAATACACGGTCCATACAAGTTGGTTTGCCACCACGTTGTATATGCCCCAGTATGGAAACCCTGGTATCATAATGCGGGAAACGTTCGGTAACTATTCTTCCTATTTCAAAAGCGCCACCGGCATCATCACCTTCAGCCGCTATAACAATCCTTGATGTTTTGTCTTTACGGCCATTCTCCAGCCTGTCAAGCAAGCCTGCCATGCCGTTTTTATTTTCAGGGATCAATATCGCCTCTGCACCTGCCGCAATACCCGTCCTCAAAGCAATCAAGCCTGAATCACGGCCCATCACCTCAACAATAAACAATCTATCGTGCGATTCTGCTGTATCCCTGATCTTATCCACCGCATTAACTACCGTATTTATAGCAGTATCGTAGCCAATGGTAAAGTCAGTGCCCATTAAATCATTGTCAATGGTTCCCGGCAGGCCAACAATAGGTATATCATACTCATGCCCGAAGATTTTAGCACCTGTAAATGTACCATCGCCGCCAATGGCAACAAGGGCATCAATATTATTCTTTTTTAAATTATCATAAGCGAGTTTGCGGCCTTCAGGAGTTCTGAACGCATCGCAACGTGCAGTTTTTAAAATAGTACCGCCACGCTGAACAATGTTGGAAACAGATTTACGGTTCATCTTGAACATATCGTTCCTAACCATTCCTTCGTAGCCACGTAATATGCCCGTAACTTCAATATCATAGTATAATGCTGAACGTACAACTGCCCTAATGGCAGCATTCATGCCCGGCGCATCGCCGCCTGATGTGTATAATCCTATATTTTTAATCTGCGTCATTTTAAAAAGGGCGCTGTTGAGCGTTAAATAATCAATCTGCGGTTTTATAAGCTATGGTTAAACCACAATCTATAAATCGGGCGAATTTACATTAAATTTTTGTGAGCGCGTTTTGTTTTTTAAACTTAACGTGAGTTTGGGGTGCTTTATTTTTTGTAAGCCGCAATACCCGATTCTAAAAATTTATTATAATCAGCTATATCATAATCTGCAGGGGATGGATTGATAGTAGCGCCGTTCTTGTCAGTAAGCAAATTGCCATCACTATCCAGCATCACATAAAATGGCTGGGAATTTGAATTGAAGCGGCTTGCTTCCAAATCGCTCCATTTGCCACCCAGATTGGTGATAGTTTTACCGCTGTAGGTAGATACAAATTGTTCGCTGGCTGGTAATGCCGCTTTATCATCTACCACTAATTGCAGCAGTACAAAATCATTTTTCAGGTGATTGAAAACTTGCGGATTGCTCCAAACATTAGCTTCCATCTTACGGCAGTTAACACAATTAAAACCTGTAAAGTCTATCAAAATCGGTTTGTGTATTTTTTTTGATTCCTGCAAAGCCTGGTCATAATCATACCATGCATCTAGTCCGCGTGTTTTTATACGGTCATAGTTACCGGCGTATTTCCTGTTTTTTACAGATGCGGTATCCGCAGGTCCGCCAGAGTTACCGCCCGGTGATTGTGAAAGATCAAAATCCTGCGTAGCTATCGGAGGTAAAAACGCGCTGATGGATTTTAATGGCGCACCCCATAAACCCGGTATCATATAAACAACAAACGCGAATACGATGATAGATAAAAATGCTCTTGGTACTGATAAATAAGACGTATCACTATCATGCGAAAATTTGATCTTGCCGATCAGATACAAACCCATCATCAAGCCAATCGCTATCCACAATGATAAAAATATCTCGCGGTCAAACCAGTTCCAATGGTAGGCTAAGTCAACGTTTGAAAGGAATTTAAGGGCAAAAGCCAATTCCAAAAAGCCCAGTATTACCTTAACGCTATTTAACCAACCGCCCGATTTTGGCAGGCTTTTCATGGCTGATGGGAACAGTGCAAATATTGTGAACGGCAATGCCAATGCTACCGAAAAACCAAGCATACCAATTGCTGGCCCAAGGCGATCACCTTTTGATGCGGCATCAACCAGTAACGTTCCAATAATTGGACCTGTACAGGAGAATGATACCACAACCAAAGTTGCAGCCATAAAAAATATACCGGCAGATCCACCTTTATCGGCATTAGCATCCAGCTTATTGCCTAACGAGCTTGGTAAAGTGATCTCGAATGCCCCCAAAAATGATATGCCAAAAACAACCAGTAATAAGAAAAAGAACAGGTTAAAAATGCCGTTAGTAGCCAGCGCGTTCAATGCGTCTGATCCAAATACGATCGATATGATCATACCCAGCGCCACATAGATTACAATAATTGACAAGCCATATATACAGGATTGCAAAATACCCTTAGCCCTCGATCCTGCTTTTTTAGTGAAAAAGCTAACAGTTAACGGTAAAAGGGGATAGATGCAAGGCATTAAAACCGCGGTGAATCCACCCAAAAGTCCGGCTAAAAAAATGGCCCAAAGTGTTTTTGGTTTTTCTGTATTAGCAGTTTTATTTATGGTGGGTGGTTTAGCTTTTGCTAATTTGGCTTGTGCCTGTTTTCTGGCAGCCATGCTATCGGCAGCGGTGGGTATGCTGGTAAACTGTACATCGCTTGATGATGCGGTATCAGCGGTTTTGGCGTAAACGTTAGCTTGTGTGGTTAAAAAAAACGCAACCGCAAGGCAAGCCATTAATATAAACCTGATCGCAAATCTGTTCTTGGAAAATTTCATCTTTTCAGCCGGATATAATTATTTAGCGTTGATTGGGATAGAGAAATCAACATCATCCGGTGGAAGGCACTTGCGATCGTTGCAAGTCATGTATTCTAAACTGCCTTTAACAACGGTTGCTCCCGGTGTTTTCAATTTTATTTTTTGTTGGAAGGTTACTGTCTTTTCAAAATAGCTTACATCAATACCAAAAGCTTTTTCAAATTTGGTAGCGGGTGTTGGTTCTGATGCTTTGCCAAGCAGTGCATAATCCTTAGATGCAGGGAAGGTGAACGAGGTTTTAACCGGGCCACCATCTTTTTGATTAATAGAATAGATGTGCCACTCAGGTTCAATTGTAGCCCTGATAAAAACTACCGCTTCGGTAGCACTGATCCTTTTCGCGGCGTAAGCCCATTTTACAGGCGCTTCAATTTGCGCGAATGCGCTTGTGCCCATCACCAATACAAATGCCAACAATAATAACTTCTTCATTGTAGATCTAAATTATTTATTTAAAAATTCTATTTCTTTAAAATTGAACGTTAATTCTGTTTCAAAACTGTTTTTAACAACCAAAAGGCCGTTATTTAACACATCTTTAACAACCCCTTCAAAATCACCTGTCGCGCTTCTGAAACGTTTATTCTCTCCCAACCAATATAGTCGGGATAAGTATTCTTTCCTTACAACATCAACCTGCCCGGCTTTTAATTTAAGATACCATGCTTCAATATGGCTGCAAATGTCTGATAATATCTGCCTTAAATCGTAATCCCGTTGTAAGATTTGCTTAATTGATGCCGCATTTGGTATACTTTCAGGAAAACTATCCTGGTTTATGTTTAAACCAATGCCAATTATGGAGTGTTTTATCTGGCTGCCTTGTATGGCATTTTCAATCAGCATGCCGCCAAGTTTCATATCATTGTAATAAATATCATTTGGCCATTTTATTTTTAAGCCCTTGCCAAGCAGTGGATAAAGTGCATCATACACACCTAAGCTTATGGTACGGGTAAGGTTAAACTGGTCGGATATAGCTAAAAAAGAGGGCTTTAGCAGAATGCTGAATGTTAAGTTCTTCCCTGCATCGCTATGCCAACGGTTTTGTTGCTGCCCTCGGCCTGCGTATTGGCTTTCTGCCATAATGACCGTTCCCTCAGGCAATGGCTTGGAATTTGACAAGGTATTCTTAAGGAAATTGTTGGTGGAGTCAACTTCTTTGAGGATGATTAAATTTTGTCCAACAAATAATCCTGAAATAATGTTATTTTGCAAAGTATATTAATATAATATTTGTAAATCAAAGTCGTTCAAAACTAACTCTTTTTGATGGTAAAAAGTAAAACGTTAAAGGAATCCGCTTATCTTTCTGAACTTGCCATACATGGCATGCAGGAAAAGAAGGGAAATGAGATTGTAAGGTTAGACCTCCGTAATATTTTCAGTTCAGTATCTGATTACTTTGTGATCTGCCATGCTGACTCGACTACGCAAGTTAGAGCAATAGCAAACAGTGTTGAGGAAGAGATTTTTAAAGCTACGCAACAGGAGCCCTGGCGCAAGGAAGGGTTGGAGTATAGTGAATGGATCTTGCTGGATTATATAGATGTTGTTGTACACATTTTTAGGACCGACAAGCGCGAATTTTATGGTGTAGAGGAATTGTGGGGAGATGCCGAAATTAAATTTTATAAAAGCGCCTGATAGAATAGCGTTTAAGGCCCCTTTTAAATGTTAAATTGTAAATAGTAAGTTTGCTGTTGTAAAGAAATGAAAGATACTAAAGATAATAAGTTGGAAAAACCCAAACCAATACGGAAAATATCGAATAAAAAGTCTGTGAAGCCACCTAAATTCAATTTTATGTGGATTTACGGAATTATTTTAGCTGCAATGTTTGCCTTTGTATACATGATGAATGATATACCCGGTAAAACAGTTACTTTTCAGCAATTTTCAACCATGCTTAAGGCTGGTGATGTAGATAAGGTTGTAGCATCAAAAACAGGTGATTTTGTTACCGCTGATATTTACCTTACAAAAGCAGCGTTAAAAAAATCGCAGTATGCTGATGTAGCTAAAGATCAGGGCACTTTAAACATGTCTGGTGCCAGTCCGCAATATGAATTCACATACCCTACATTAGAAAGCTTAAACCAAGCCATCTTAGCTGCTGAAACAGGCATGCCTGATACACAGAAGATCGGTGTAGAATACAAACCAAACGACAGCCTTTTCTCAAATCCGCTGGTGCAAATTGTACTGATGGTTATTTTGGTAGTTGGCTTATGGCTGTTTGTAATGCGCCGCATGTCAGGTGGTTCAGGCGGTGGCCCGGGCGGTCAGATATTCAATATTGGTAAGTCAAAAGCTACCTTGTTTGATAAAGAGGCCCAGGTATCTGTAACATTTAATGATGTTGCTGGCCTTGAAGAAGCAAAGCAGGAAGTAATGGAAATTGTAGATTTCCTTAAAAACCCTAAAAAATACACTAACCTGGGTGGTAAGATACCTAAAGGGGCTCTATTGGTAGGCTCGCCGGGTACAGGTAAAACATTGTTGGCTAAAGCCGTTGCAGGCGAAGCGCAGGTGCCATTCTTCTCCCTTTCAGGTTCTGATTTTGTGGAGATGTTTGTGGGTGTAGGTGCATCACGTGTTCGTGATTTGTTCCGTCAGGCTAAGGATAAAGCGCCATGTATCATTTTTATTGATGAGATTGACGCGATAGGCCGCGCCCGTGGTAAAAACAATATTGTAGGTGGTAATGATGAACGCGAAAACACATTGAACCAATTATTGGTGGAGATGGATGGTTTCGGTACCGATTCAGGTATCATCATCTTAGCGGCTACTAACCGTCCTGACGTACTAGATTCAGCATTATTGCGCCCGGGACGTTTCGACAGACAAGTATCTATCGATAAACCGGATTTAATTGGCCGTGAGCAGATATTTAAAGTACACTTAAAACCGGTTAAACTGGCAGAAGGTGTTGATGCTAAAAAATTATCGGCACAAACCCCGGGATTTGCTGGTGCTGAAATTGCCAATGTTTGTAACGAAGCAGCTTTGATAGCCGCCCGTAAGAACAAAGAGGCAGTTGACATGCAGGATTTTCAGGATGCGATTGACCGTGTGATTGGTGGTTTAGAAAAGAAAAACAAGATCATCTCTCCGGAAGAAAAACGCATTGTAGCTTATCACGAAGCTGGCCACGCTATTGCAGGCTGGTTCCTGGAGCATGCTGATCCATTGGTTAAGGTATCTATTGTTCCGCGTGGTGTTGCAGCTTTGGGTTATGCCCAATATCTACCCAAAGAACAATTCTTATATACCATTGAGCAGTTGGAAGACGGTATGTGTATGACGTTAGGCGGCCGTGTTGCTGAAGATATTGTCTTCGGTAAAATATCAACCGGTGCTCAAAATGATTTGGAGCGTATAACCAAACTGGCTTACGCCATGGTTACAATATACGGTATGAATGAGAAGGTTGGTAACGTATCGTTTAATGATCAACAAGGCGAATACCAGTTTAATAAGCCATATTCTGAAAAAACATCTGAATTAATTGACTCCGAAGTTCGTAACCAGATCAATGCGGTATATCAGCGGACTAAACAACTGCTAACTGAGAAACGTGTAGGTTTAGAAGCTTTAGCTAACAAATTGATTGAAAAAGAAATCCTTTTCCAATCAGATCTGGAAGAAATATTAGGCAAGCGTCCGTTTGATAATCGTACTACTTACGACGAATTTGTGAACGGTACACCTGCTGAATCAAACCAGGATCCTGCGGCACAAGGATTAGTGCATGAAGGTGTTGGTGATCATTCAGGAACATTCGAAAGAAAACCAGAAGAGAACGACGCAAGTTCTGATAAAGAATAATTTAAGTCCAAAGTCTTGAGTCGAAAGTCCGAAGTCATTAGGTGATTTTGGACTTTCGGCTTTTAAACTTTCTACCATGAGAGATATAACTACATCTAAGGAGAAACTACTAAAAAAGATACGTAAGGCCTTGCTTGAGAAGCGGGATAACCCTTATCCTAATTTAGAGGACCTGCCGATGTATGCACCTAATGAGGAGATGCTGGAAGTGCTGTTTGCTGAGCAGTTTACCGCCATAGCGGGCCAGTTTGTTTTTTGTGAGGACGAGATCCAGTTTATAGAAAACCTATTGACCCTTGCCGAGGAACGCAAATGGCACAAAATTTACTGCTGGGAACCACCATTGCAGGAAATACTAACACAATACGAGTATCCTTACTTTGAAACCGATAAAGACTTTGAGCAAGCCCAGGTAGGCTTTACCCTTTGCGAAGCATTAATTGCACGTAATGGCAGTATTTTGCTATCAAACGCTAATATGGCAGGCCGCAGGTTAAGTATTTATCCCCCGGTACATATTGTTTTGGCCTACACCTCGCAGCTGGTTACCGATTTAAAGGACGGCTTTAAACTCATCAAAACTAAATACGGTCATCAGCTACCCTCAATGATTACCAATGTAACGGGTCCAAGCCGTACATCAGACATTGAAAAAACACTGGTTTTAGGTGCCCATGGCCCTAAGGAGCTGTTTGTGTTTTTGTTGGATGGATAATAGAAAATGAAAAAGCCGGATTACCCGGCTTCCAATGTTATTTTAGTTACTTGTTCCTTGTGTTGAAGATACAGGTACTGGTGTAGCCTCAGGTGCGTCAGGAGAATGAGGCCTGTAAATTGCACATGTGGCAAAATCCACAACCAGTCCCGGCCAAAATAGAACCAGGTCGCAGATAAAAGCACCTACGCGCAACGGACGAGTTCGCTGCCCTGCAAGCGGTTTGGTGCGCTGGTAGGCATTTACATGGCCACCAAAAACGGTAGCACAACTTGATAATGTGCAAATGATTAATAATAAAGCAATAAGAGGTTTGAATTTCTTCATTGTTAAAGGTTAAAAGTTTAATTATAATTAGGGTTTATCTACCGTATAGATAATATTTTATAAGCTTTTCACATAATTTTTTTATTATATATTTTTTACCTACCTTTGCAGCCCCGCTGAAAGTTAACTCCGGGGATAATGTTGAACACATAAAAAATTTAAAGAATGGCAACTAAAATCAGATTGCAAAGACACGGTAAAAAAGGAAAACCTTTTTACTACATCGTAGTGGCAGACGCACGTGCTCCAAGAGACGGACGTTTTATTGAGCGTTTAGGTTCATACAACCCTAACACTAACCCAGCAACTATCGACATCAATTTCGACAAAACTCTTGATTGGGTTAATAACGGTGCACAACCAACTGACACCTGTCGCGCAATACTTTCATACAAAGGCGTATTGTACAAAAAACACTTAGAAGGTGGTTTAAAGAAAGGTGCTTTAACTGAAGAACAAGTTGCTACTAAGTTCCAGGAATGGTTAGATCACAAAGAAGGTAAGATTACCGGTAAAAAAACAAGTTTAGTTTCAGCAAAAGACGAAGCCCGCAAAGCAGCGTTAGCAGCAGAAGCTATTAAGAAAGAAGAAAAAGCAGCAGCAATTGCAGCTAAAAATGCTCCTGTAGTTGAAGAAACTCCAGAAGAAGAAGCTCCGGTAGCAGAAGCAACTGAAGAAACTTCAGCAGAAGCAGAAAGCGCTGAATAATTTTTTTAATTTTTTATACAAAAGGCGAAGATCTGTTTAAGGTTCTTCGCCTTTTGCTTTTACCCCCTCCCGGCCTCCCCCTGATATCAGGGGGAGGTGTCGACTAAAAGGAGACGGAGGGGATAAAAACGCGAGCATTTAAATTTGCATTTTTATGAAAATCGAAGATTGTTTCAGGGTAGGTACCATATTAAAAAGCAGAGGCCTGAAAGGCGAACTGCAATTGTATATCGACTTTGAAAACCTGCACGATATAAATATCGAAGCCATTTTTATTGATATGGCAGGTAAGCTGGTTCCCTATTTTGTTGAATCGATAAAATATCCACAAAAAGGCATCGCCTATATTTATGTAGAGGATATTGATACCATTGAAAAAGCCACGCCGTTGGTAAAAAAAGATGTCTATCTGCCCAACAAACTAAAACCTAAAAAGAAAAAGAGTGAGTTCACTTTAAAAGATCTGTTAGGCTTTACAGCGATTGATGAAAACGAAGGCGAATTAGGCGTTATTACAGAGATAAACGAATTCCCGCAGCAATTAATCGCTACGGTGAATTATAAGGATTGTGATGTACTTTTTCCGCTAAATGAAAGCATCATCAAGGCTATCGATGTGGTGAAGAATGAAGTATTCATTGATTTGCCGGATGGTTTGCTGGATATTTATTTAGAGTAACCCCTCGCCCCCTAAAGGGGGAATAATTGCAAAATTTTTTAATTGCTCCCCCTTTAGGGGGTTGGGGGGTTTACCTATCTTTGCCCCATGCGTTTCGATATCATTACTGTATTGCCCGGTTTATTAGAAAGTCCTTTTGCTCACTCCATTTTACAGCGTGCGCAAAAAAAAGGCATTGCCGAAATTCATGTGCATAACCTGCGGGATTACTCCACCAGCAAGCAAAAAAGTGTAGACGACTATCCTTACGGCGGCGGCAGCGGCATGGTAATGACTATTGAGCCCTTTGCGGCCTGCATTGAAAAGCTAAAATCGGAACGTGAGTATGACGAGGTCATCTTCATGTCGCCGGATGGGGAAACGCTTAACCAGGCAATGGCTAACCAACTATCCATCAAACAGAATTTTATCATTCTTTGCGGCCACTACAAAGGTATCGATCAGCGCATACGGGATCTGTTTGTAACTAAGGAAATTTCTGTTGGCGATTATGTATTATCAGGGGGCGAGTTGCCCGCGGCTATTGTGGTAGATGCGGTGGTACGATTGATCCCGGGAGTATTATCGGATGAAACATCAGCATTATCTGATTCTTTCCAGGATGGCCTGCTTGATGCCCCGGTTTACACCCGCCCAGCAGATTGGAAGGGGCATACAGTGCCCGCGATACTATTAAGCGGCAACACACCCGAAATAGAAAAATGGCGCTTTGAGCAGGCTATAGAGCGTACTAAACAACGCAGGCCTGATTTGTTAGAGGGAGATTAATTCGCTGGCAATATTTTGTTATATTAGCCTGATTAAATCCTGAACTGATGCGCCCGATCTTAAAAAACACGCTAATTTTTTTTTCATTTTTATTCATACTGTCATCCTGCAAAAAAAGCGAAATAACAGGCAAGGTATCGCCTGTTGCCAATGTATATATTTCCGGTTTAGACAATAAGGATGCTGTTTATTGGAAGAACGGTACGGAAGTACACTTAACTAATAATGGACAGGGCGCATCTACCAGCTCAATTTTTGTAACACCTAATAATGACGTATATGTAGCCGGTTCGGAAGCAACGTCGGGTAATTCTTTAGCTACTTACTGGAAAAACGGGCAAGCTAATTTTTTGACGGATAGTGGCGCGTATGTAGTAGCTAACTTCATATCGGTTTCCGGTAGCGACGTATATATTGCAGGCTTAATTGAAAAAGGAAATGATGACCCGCATGCTGTTTACTGGAAGAACGGACAGCAAAATGGTTATGTAAATGCTGGCAGTGTGGCCATTACCGGGTTTGTTTCAGGAACCGATGTTTACCTTGCTGGTTATACGATGAATAGCAATTATAACGGCAGTAACGCTATTTCGGATGCTATGTATGAAAAGAATAACTCGGTTGTAGATATCAGTACCGGCAATGTTGGTGGTGTTATACTATCGCTATATGTTGCAGGTGCTAATGTTTACGCGGCAGGCTACGGTTATGATAGCCAGGGAATATTTAACTACGCCACCCTATGGGTAAATGGCACAGTTACTATGCTAAGTAAGCAAGTTGGCAGTTTTGCACAGGGTGTTTTTGTTTATCAAAACGATGTGTATGTATCCGGGTTTGAATCATTGACCGCCGGAGGTAATGGTGTAGCAACAGTTTGGAAAAACGGAGTAGCCACCCATTTATCAACACAAACATCAGCGGCCAATTCGATATTTGTATATAATGGAGATGTTTATGTGGCTGGTACTTTAACTGATGCCAATGGGGCAGAAAGCGCCGTTTACTGGAAAAACGGAACAATTACAAACCTTGGGCCTGCCGGCAGTAACGCCAGTTGTATATTTGTTAAATAACGGAGGTGGTTATTTTCCAATCGCATGGAATAAATATTATTTTAAAATCCATTTTTAATTCTAAAATAAAATCCCTATAATTGCAATCCGATTTTTACGGGTTAAAAATCGCTTTAAGAGCTTAAAATCATGGATTTAGTAAAATTTGTAGAAGAGCAATCAGTAGTAGCAACACAATTTCCTTCATTTAAGGCAGGTGATACTGTGAGCGTTCATTATAAAATCAGAGAAGGAAACAAAGAACGTATCCAACTTTATCAAGGTGTTGTTATACAACGTAACAGTACTGGTAATAACGAAACATTCACTGTTCGTAAAGTTTCAAACGGAATAGGCGTTGAGCGTATTTTCCCTGTAAACTCTCCTAACATTGATAAAGTAGAAGTTAACAGCCACGGTAAAGTGCGTCGTGCTAAACTTTACTACCTGCGTGCCCTTACAGGTAAAGCCGCTCGTATTAAATCAAAAAGAGTTTAATTATATCTGTTGTTCCCTGTTATGGGGAATGCCTATAAAATATAAAAGCCTTTACAGATTTTCTGTAAAGGCTTTTTCGTGCGTTTGATTTTTTATTGTCGGGCCGGAAAGTGGGGCAGCGATTTAAAAATCGTCATTGCGGAGCATGGCAATCCCCGATTTGGAGGTCGGCTTTGTTAGATTCTTTACCGTTGTGGAGTGACTGTCATCCTGAGCGTAGTCGAAGGACGCGCGCAAAGGCCTGCCCACATACTTCGACTACGCTCAGTATGACAGCCTTTACGCACAATAATACTCACCAAGCGGTTTTATTATTTTTAAACAGGCGCAAAAAAAATCCCATCCTTTAATAAGATGGGATTTTCTATATAAAATGTATTTCGCTATTAAGAAATATCTTTTTTCGCTTTCCTGGCAGGGGCTTTCTTATCAGTCTCAACTACCACAACCGGTTTAACGGGTACATCTGTGGCGATAAAAGCTTGATCCACCTCAACCGCGGTTTCAACTTTAATTTTCTTGGTGGGCACTTCCTTGGCCAGTTCAGCCAAAACGGTTCTGCCGCCCTTTACAACATCGCCAATGGCAACTTTAACTTCGGTGCCCAGCGGTAGATAAACATCAACCCTCGATCCAAATTTAATAAAGCCAAACTGGTCTCCTTGCTCTACTTTATCACCTTCTTTCACATACCAAACAATCCTGCGGGCCAAAGCACCAGCAATCTGGCGGAACAAGATTTGCGTGCCCACGCTGTTTTCGGTTACCACAGTTGTGCGCTCGTTTTCGGTAGAGGATTTTGGATGCCATGCCACCAAGTATTTGCCCGGGTGATATTTGAAGTACTTAACCACACCACTTATAGGGTTGCGGTTAATGTGCACATTAATCGGCGACATAAATACCGATACCTGTATGCGTTTATCTTTTAAGTATTCAGTTTCGGTAGTTTCCTCAATTACTACAACCTTACCATCAGCAGGGCAAAGTACATGTGTTTCATTTTGGGCGATGCTGATTGATGGACTGCGGAAAAACTGCAGTATGATAACAAAAAGCAGGAACGATAAAACGTATACAAACCATTTTAACGAATGTGCTTCGGGATAATAAAACTGTATTACCGCATTCAATACAAATATGAACAGGATGCAGATGGCTAGGGAAGTGTATCCTTCTTTATGGATGGTCATTAGTCAGTTTTTTTGTTTTAAAGATAAGTTATGAGAGCAATAATTATGCAAAATTACTATTTTGAAATTAAGTATAGGTAACTATATACAATTGGGGCCGCTAAAAATAGCCCATCGAATCGGTCAAGTAAACCACCATGGCCGGGCAGTATACCACCGCTATCCTTTACGTTAATGCTGCGTTTAAACATGGATTCCACTAAATCGCCCATAGTACCTACGGTGCCAATTAAAATTGCCATGATTACCCATTGCTGCCATTGCAGTTCAATAAAAAACCTGCTGATGATAAAAGCTACACCGGCGCTAATGGCTACGCCGCCAATAAAGCCTTCCCATGTTTTTTTAGGTGAATGACGCTCGAATAGTTTGTGCTTGCCGATGGCCATACCGCTAAGGTAAGCGCCGGTATCGTTAGCCCAAAGCATCAGCAAAAAGGCTAACGGGAAATGGAAATTAAAACCAAGCTGGATGTAAGCCAATGCATGGAAAAAAGTGAACGGGACAACAGTTAATATCAAACCTAAAAAAGTATAAGCCAAGTTGGTGAACGGAGCAGGCGTTTTTTTGAAAAGTTCCTGTGCAAACACGGCTGTTATCGCGATCACTATTAAAAAGATTAATTTTTGGTATAGCAGGTTATAACTGTCGGAGCTAAAAAGCGCGAATACCGTATAAATAACAAGGCCACTAAGCATCCCGGTTGCTTGGTTTGGGCTGATGCCTGTTTGTTTAATAAGCGAGTAAAACTCATTTAAGCAAAACAGGCTTAGTAGTAAAAAAAAGCCACCGAACACCCAATGCCCTAACAGCACTGATGCCAGCATAACAATAATAAAAAAGAAGCCTGTTATAGCACGTGTTTTCATAATTCGATTTGATTGAGGATAAGCAGCTCAATAGCATGGTCAAAATCCTCCTGGTGAACGTAAACCTCCACATTGCCGAAGCTGCGGTACGATGAATCCTGCTTGTTAAGCAAAACGGCTGTTATATTATGCTGTAAAAGCATCTGTTTCACAATCTCCGACTGATAAAAATTTGTTGACTTGTAAATTTTGACCCAGTTTTTTTCCATCTATAGCAGCACCTGCTTTTTGCCTAATGCAATGTTGCGGTATACCCAAAACAAAAATAATATAATTATAAGGCTAATGATATAGCCCGCGTAATTAAATACATGCTGGTCGTCAGGGTTGATGTTTATTTTTTTGTGTTGCGATAGATAAGTTATCACCACATCGGTGCCATTATTTACAAAATGACCTACAACTGCAGGCCAAATGCTACCGCTATATACCACAAAGTAACCGAATAATACGCCCAGCATCATCCTTGGTAAAAATCCAAAAAATTCAAAATGGAAAGCGCTAAATAAAAACGCAGTAATCCATACGGCCGCATGTTGGTTTTTTGTCCATTTTACGAAGATCGTCTGCAAGCATCCCCTGAACATAAATTCCTCGGCAATGGCGGTCAAAAAAGCTACAACTGCCAATACAAAAAACATATCGCCAAGGGTATTCATTTTCAGCATAGCGTCCTGTGCTTTTTGTGCTGAGGCTTCGGTACTGCGCATCCAGTCTTCAACTGCCTTTAAAAAATGAGGGAACACCATGGATTGGTTGATATTGCTTAACAGCTCTATCAACGGCATAGAAAAGAACATAATGATAAATGCGATGCCCAGTAAAACGAGCGGAAACTTTGGGGTATCCCTTAAATATTCATGCGGTTCGCGAACAATTACCCATGCAAAAAATATAGGTGTAATAAACAAGGGAATGGTTGTGCTTACTATTTGCAATATCCACAAGCCATTTAATGCATGAGCGTTACTAATGTTGTAAGCCATTACATCGGTCATCGTATTAGCGCCGTATTTCGCGGTGATTATAGCACTTGCCACGAAGAAGCCAACCATAACCAAGCCTATCAGCAAAGAAAAAAGTATGAGCATTTGAAAGAACGGGTGTATGCCTACATTCTGCTTAATGTCATGTTTATCAGGCGTATTTATCATCCGGTGTAAATTTTGTATTTTTGCAACGAATATAAGGCATGAGTGTACAAATAGGAAATATTGATTTAGGCGAATTCCCGCTGTTGTTAGCGCCGATGGAGGATGTGAGCGATCCGCCGTTCCGTTATGTGTGCAAGCAACATGGGGCCGATATGATGTATACCGAATTTATCAGCAGCGAAGGCTTAATTCGCGATGCCGCCAAAAGCCGTCAGAAACTAGATATTTTTGAATACGAGCGCCCTATAGGAATCCAGATTTTTGGTAGCGATATTGACCACATGCGTGAGGCTACTGAAATTGCCTCATTAGCTGGTCCGGATCTGATGGATATTAACTACGGCTGTCCGGTTAAACAGGTGGCCTGCCGTGGCGCTGGTGCCAGTTTATTACAGGACATTGATAAGATGGTAGCCATGACAAAAGCCGTTGTTGAGGCCACGCATTTGCCTGTTACTGTTAAAACCCGCTTAGGCTGGGATGATAATACCAAAAACGTTTACGAAGTTGCCGAGCGCTTACAGGATGTAGGTATAAAAGCCTTAACGATACACGGCCGTACCCGTGCACAAATGTATAAAGGCGTTGCCGATTGGGCATTGATACGTGACATTAAAAAAAATCCGCGGATTAAAATCCCCATTTTTGGGAATGGCGACATCGACTCGCCCGAAAAGGCTGCCGACTGGCGCATGGAGTTTGGTGTGGATGGTATGATGATAGGCAGGGCAGCAATTGGTTACCCCTGGATTTTTCGCGAGATAAAACACTACTTTAAAACCGGCGAACATTTAGATAAACCTACTATCGCCGAAAGAATTGATGCCTGCAAAACCCATTTAGGTAAATCTATTGAATGGAAAGGCCCTAAAACAGGTGTTTTTGAAATGCGCAGGCATTACTCCAATTACTTTAAAGGGATAGAGAATTTTAAAGAATACCGCATGAATTTGGTTAAAGCGGGCACACAAGAAGAATTATATGATATTTTATCGCAAATAAATGAAAATTATGCGTTTACAATGGCGTAAAATTTGCTATATGTATTTATATTTGATTTATAACAACAGTCCTCAATGGTTACAACGATTACCGATGGTGTAAAAGTTTCAGTAGAAACGATCTATCAACCCGAATACTCCAATCCGGGTAATGATCATTTTATGTTTGCATACCGGGTAAAAATTGAAAACATGGGAGATTATGCTGTACAGCTTTTAGCGCGACACTGGTATATTTTTGATTCTAACGGTGCCAAACGTGAAGTAGAAGGCGAGGGTGTAGTTGGTCAGCAGCCGATGATAGAGCCCGGCCAGTCGCATGAATATGTGTCAGGTTGTAACCTGAAAACTGACATGGGCAGCATGAAAGGCGAATACCAAATGATGCGCCTGATGGATAATTCCATCTTCAACGTAAAAATCCCCGAATTTTATTTGATCACTCCGTACAGGATGAATTAGGGAATCGCACGAGGCCGTTGCTTTATCTGACCACAATTGTTTAAATTTTCAAAGAACTGATTTTCACTCTTTCACAAGAGTATTACCGGTACATTCAAATTTCGGAAATTGAATTGGAATAAGTGCTGACACTGTTTTGTCAGCAGGAACCGTAATAATAAAAAAGCCCCACCTGATTTTCGAGGGCACTGAAAAAGTCCTTTAAAGTTAAAGAGGTGGTTTTTCAAAGAAAATAGAGGCGCTGAGAATCGTCTGTACGAAGGTGCTCTCCACCACCTATCCGAATATATCAAAGAAAAAGGGGCTGTTTTCAATATTGAAAACAGCCCCTTTTAATAAATAGCCACTTTTTCAGTGCCCTCTGATTTTCAGGCGGGGCTTTTGCTTTATAGATCAACTCTTACCTCTCGTGTTCTTGCTTTTGAGGGTGAGGTTTTGGCGCTGCTTTGTGCTGTGGCTGCCTTTGCTGCTGATGTTGTTGTTTAGGCTGCTGGGCATTATGCTGTTGTGGCTGTGCTGCATTATGTTGTTGCGGCTGTGCCTGGGCATCGTTGTGCGCATTGTCATTAGCTTGCTGCGTATGCTGCTGTTGGTTTGGCTGGCCGTTTGTGTTTGGCCTGTTTGCGTTTGCATTATTAGCACGTGGCGCTCTTTGTCCCTGTGGATTAAAATGGGCACCACCAACTTTATTCATAGCTACATTGGTAGGTTTGCCATGGTTAGCTGAGGCAAACGAGGTTTTATCCATATGTGCATTTTGCTGGTGCGACATTTGCTGGCTGGTTGGTGCTACGTGTTGATCATGCATTGCCGCCAATTCTTGCGGGCGTGGCTGTGCAGTTACACCACCCGGCCCATTAAAGCTGGTATGGTTATTTACGGTAACGTTATTATTGATAACACTACGATCAACGTAGGTGTTATGGATTACAGTAGTGTTAACATTAACAACTGCTGTATTGTAACGGAATGAACCGCCAGACCATGCACCACCGCCAAAGCCAACACCACCATAACCGCCACCATAATTAATACCACCGTAAAAACCTACGTGCGGGCCCCAATAACCTGTGTGGAAGCCATAAACGCCACCATCATATCCCCAATAAGCGGGTGTCCATAATAGGCCGGGATTTGGTGGGGCAACCCATACACCCGGTACCCAATAGTAGTCTTCGGCGTCGTTATCATAGGCCCAATAGCCGGGAACCCATAAATACCCATCTGTTGGGCAGGCAGGTTGTACGTATACCGGCAACGCGGGTGGCGCAATATGCGCCGAAATAGAAATTCCAATACTGATTTGTGCATGAGCTCCGGGCGCCATAAAAAAGGCGGCCATCATAAGTAAGCATGCTTTTGCGAAGTTTTTCATTGTGATTATTTTGTTTTTATGTAACTACAATGTGACAGGATTTAAGTTCGAAGGTTTAGATTAGAATTGCATTAGAAAATCAAGTAGTTTTTGAAATCCTATTATTTACATTTGAGTTTGGAACCACAATTTTCATACTGGGAGCGCAGCTCATTTATTGATAATGCTGATGTGATCATCATCGGTAGCGGTTTAGTTGGCTTAAGCGCGGCGCTGTACTTAAAGAAAAATGAACCCTCGTTAAAGGTATTGGTGTTAGAACGCGGCTTTCTGCCATCGGGGGCAAGCACTAAAAATGCTGGCTTTGCTTGTTTTGGTACGGTATCAGAACAATTGGAATTACTACAACATTCATCCGAAGAAGATGTTGCCCGCCTTGTAAATTACAAATGGCGAGGTTTGCAGCGTTTAAGACAAAACTTGGGCGATAGCAATATCGATTACCAGCAGCATGGCGGATATGAGCTATTTATGGCTGATGAAAAACCTCATGCCGATAGGCAAATCGAAAAAATATCTTACCTGAACAATTTGCTAAAGCAAGCCATTGGCACAGATAATATTTACTCGGTTGCTAATAACAAAATTGCTGATTTTGGTTTTGATAAAGTCAGCAGGATGATCTATAACCCTTTTGAAGGACAGATAGACACCGGCAAAATGATGCGGGCTTTGCTGAATAGAGTTTATGACGCCGGTATTTTGGTTCTGAATTCTTGCGCTGTAACCAGTATCGAGCAACACGATACCGGGATTCAACTAATAACCTCTCAGGGCAACTTTAAAGCGACTAAAGTAATTTTAGCAACGAATGCCTTTGCCAATCAATTATTTCCGGAGCTGAAAGTAATCCCCGGCCGTGGGCAAGTATTGGTAACCAAACCAATTGATGGGTTAAAACTTAAAGGCACTTATCATTTTAACCAGGGCTATTATTATTTCAGGAACATCAATAACCGCATCCTCTTCGGCGGTGGGCGCAACATTGATTTTGATGCCGAGGCCACCTGGGAGTTTGGTCATACCGAAAAAGTAAAGCAGCAATTAACCACTTACCTAAATGAAGTAATTTTACCCGATCAAAATGCTGAAATTGATTACTGGTGGAGCGGCATCATGGGCTTTGGCGAGGATATTAGCCCCATAGTTAGACAAGTAGAACCGAATGTGTTTTGCGCGGTAAGGTGTAATGGCATGGGCGTAGCAATGGGGAGTTTGGTAGGCGAGGAGGTTGCGAAATTAACGTTAAACGGTTGATTGATAATTTAAATATTTCATATATTAGATTTATAAACCGTTGATTATAAATCTTTATCATGAACAATAATACTTACTTAGCTGTTGGGAAGCTGTTTTTTGCCGTGGCTATTCTGACTATCGGAATCATCCATTTAGTTACCGGGCATTTTCCTTCAGGGCTGTTATTTGTTGATCCGAAATTCCCTGCAGCAAGTATCCTTGCTTATATAAACGGAGTGTTACTTGTCATTATCGGTTTATTGATCTTCTCTAAAAAGTATCAATATACGGGCGCGTATATAGCTTCGGTTATATGGTTCATATTATTGTTGATAGTACATCTGCCTAAGCTCATCACTACCTACAACTCACCCAGTGAGTGGACACCAACATTTGAAGTTGCAGGTATATTTGCAGGTTCATTAATACTAATAGGCAATAGCAGCGTTAAAACAAACAGTAGCAGGTTAATACTTATTGGCAGTTATATTTTCGCGGTATCCATATTCGTATTTGCGGTACTGCATCTAAAATATCTCGATTTTATAGTGACACTTATACCGGCATGGCTACCATTCAGATTGTTTTGGGCTTATGTAGTTATGGTCGCTTTCTTTGCGGCTTCCATCAGCCTGTTCTTCAGGGTGCTGGTGAGGCTATCAACATCGTTATTGGCACTTATGTTTTTTATATGGTTCTGCATACTGCATATCCCACGGGTAATTGCCAGCCCGCATACCGAAACGGAGTGGACAAGCATGTTTGTTGTATTAATATTTTCAGGAATAGCGTTGTTAATTGCAGGCTCGCAACCCAATAACGTAAAGGTTTAATCCAGGCTGTTCACTGTTAAATATTGCCATCTAACTAAATCATTTTTGCTTTCAATATGCTTAATACCGCCATCATAAACCAGGCAATACTTGTTGGCAACATCCATCACATTATTATAGTCGTGGTCGGTTAGTATAATGCCTTTGGTTACCGAATGCTGGACGATCATGGTTTTAAGTTGTTCTATCATTACCGGCGCCACACCATTAAAAGGTTCATCAAGCAAAACAAATTTTGATGGCATATTGAGTAATAACTTAATTTCAAGATACCGCGATTCACCACCAGATAGGGAATTTATTTTATTGTCCCGAAGCTTGCCAAGGAGTTCATCATCCAAAAAAGCATCAACCCCTACGCCATCTAAATACATATTTACCGTAGCTGTAACAGTTAAATGCCCTAATAAAAAGCTGTGTTGTGGCAGGTAACAAACCAGGCCGGGAGTTTTAAAAGGTTTATTATAAATTTTTCCATCAATCCTGATGAATTTATGATCTCCTTTCATAGCGCCGAACAATATTTTTAACAGCGTTGATTTTCCGCTGCCATTGCGGCCCAGCATGCCTAAAATATCGCCGGTTTCGCATTTCAGGTAGATGTCTGATAGTATTTTTCGCCCATCAAACGATTGCATTACGCTGTCAATCTCAAGAATGCTTTGCATAGCTGCCAATTATGATGAGCAACATCCCAATAACCAAATTGGTAAGGATGCAGGTTAAAATCAAGGTTTGTTTAGTTATGCCCTTGTTGTAGTAAAAATAGTATTCGTGCTGCTTTGAGATTTCTTTATATAGCAGGGTAATTACCGTACCGGCGGATAAAAAGCCAAAACCAAATGCCACAAAAAATAGCGGAAAATTAAGCGCACCTAACATTACCCCGCAGGCTATGCTAAAAAGTAACGTGCTTTTATAAAATACTAAAACTAGTTTAAGCTGACTTTTACCGGGAATTGTCATTAGACTGGGTTGAATCTGTATAACTGATAACTTTAATCAAATATTGTGTAATAACCTGATATTTAATGCTGCTATCTTAATATTAACACATATCCACTTACTTTAGGGTTTTTGTTGCCCGGGTCGATGATGTAATAATACGTTGATGACGGTAATGGTGCTCCGTTGTAATTGCCATCCCATGATTTTGAATAACCTTTCGATTTGTAAACTAATGATCCGTAACGGTTATAAACAGTTACTTCGCAATTTGGATAAAAAGCCAGGCCAGGAATCTCCCACAAATCATTTATCCCATCGCCATTGGGTGTAAATGTATTTGGAATTGTAAGCACCAAAGGCGGTAGTAACTCAATCACAACTGTATTGCTAGTTATTAATGTATTACAGTTGTTTTGAGAGGTAATCATACAAGTTACCTTATCGCCATTATGGAATGTTGAGCTACTAAATATAGAGCTATTATTGCCATTGTCTTTACCATTTACTTGCCATTGATAGTTTATTACATTGGTATTTGTTACCGTGGCTGTCAAAGTTATAGGCGTGCCTGCATAAACATTATTTACTGATGGTGTAATAGTAACTGTTGCGGGGTTTGTTGCAGCTGTTATTGCTATTGTAATATTATTGGACTGTACAGATGGTGTTATAACACAAGTTGCATCATTATTGGTTAAAGTGCAATCAACTATATCGCCATCATTTAAACAGGTATTGGTATAAGTTTGGTTGTTGGCACCTGCTATTGCTATGCCATTTATCATCCATTGGTATGAAGGGGAGGAACCGCCATTGACAGGTGTTGCGGTAAAGGTTATGGGGGTATTCGGCGGGACAGATCCTACAGCGGAAGATTGAATAGTTACTGATGGTGTGACGGTTGGTTTAAACATTACGGTTAGGCTGTTGGATGTCGCCGGTCCGGTTGTGCAAATGGCGGCATCAGTTACTATGCAAGTAATAATGTCACCGTTTTTAACTGTGTTAGTGCTAAATGTAGAGGTATTTCCACCCGCATTTTGATTATTTACCTGCCATTGAAAATTTGTGGGGGTTATGCCATTGGTATAATTTACCATGTAGGTATTTGGTTCACCTGGGCAGTTAGCAATATTAGTTTGGACAATATTAGCCGTTATTGTTAAAGCCCCGACAACGGTTAATGACTGTGTTAATGTGTTAACACCATCGGTTACGGTTATATTAGTAACGCCGGAGCCGGTTATATGTATTTTGTTGTTTATGATGGTTGCTACCGCAGTATTACTGCTACTATAAGTGTAAGTACCGGTTCCGCCTGTAGCTCCCGGGTCGAAATCCGAAGAACATTCGGTTTCATTAGGCAAAGGCCCAAAAATAAGGGGCGGGGCAGCTAAAATTACTTTGATATTTGCAATAGTGCTACTGCTTCCGCCAGTATTATAAGCGGTTACGGTATAGTTGGTGGCAGGAGATGCCGCTGTCGGCGTGCCACTAATTATACCCGTTGTAGGGTCGAATGATAAACCAGCGGGTAGTGGTTTATTAATGGTATAACCGGTAATTATTACTTTTCTTATAATATTGTTGCCGTAATCATCCACGTATAAAAAACCATTCGGATCAACTTGTACATCATTAGGCCTGTTAAAACTTGCCGCTAAACCCACGCCATCAACTGCTGCCGGGTTGCCTGAACCAGCAAGCGTGCTTACGATACCTGTCGGGTCAATTTTACGTATTAAGTTATTGCTTAAGTCGGCCACATAAATATTACCCGGGATGTCTTTTGCAACGCCACACGGGCCGGAAAAAGTAGCTACAGCAACAGGGCCATTTAATGATCCGCCAACGGGAGTTCCTGCAACTGTGCTTACCACACCGGCAGGGGTTACCACTCTTATATCATTATTTCCAGGATCGCTTACGTATATATTATTTGATGCATCTAACGAAACACAGTTAGGCGCATTAAAACTCGCCACATTGCCTGCGCCATTGGTACTCCCTCCTGCACCGCTGCCGGCAAGTGTTGAAACCACACCCGCCGTACTTATTTTACGTATTTGGTGATCTCCTCCGTCAGCAACATATAAGTTTCCAGAGGCATCTATTGTAACGTCATAAGGAGAATTAAAGCCTGATGCAAAATTAGTAATTACACCTGCCGGGCTTGTCTTTTCTATAGAATTGCTTCCTGCATCGGCAACAAACACATTTCCGGCCGGGTCAACACATAAGCCATTGGGTTGGCTATAGCCTTGGGCAAACGTAGTTACCGTACCGCTTGGTGTAATTTTTCTTACAGATCCATTATCCCTGTCAGCAACAAATACGTTGCCGGTTGCATCTTCTGCAACGCGTGTGGGGTTGTTAAAAGTAGCCGCTATGCCGTTACCATCTGCACTGCCGTGGGTAGCACTGCCGGCAAAGTTTATTACCTGCCCGTAAATTGTAGCGGGCACTGCACCGCCTGTATTAACTGGCGGTAAGGGGTTAATGGTGGTATTTACAGTATAGGTTTGTGGCGTTTGGTATTTTATATTTGGTGGGTTTGGAGGCAACGCTACGGCAGCTTTAATAACTGTAATATTCACAACAGCACTACTGCTGCCACCTGAATTAGTGGCAGTTATGGTGTAGTTTGTACTTGGCCATACCTGGGTAGGTATACCGCTAATAATTCCTGTTGCTGTATCAAATACTAATCCTGGTGGCAACGGTTTGTCAATAGAATAGGTAATAGCGGCAATCTTTTCTATCTCATTGTCACTAGTGACATATAAATTACCAGTATTGTCCATAATAATCCCCGTTGGTGAATCAATATAGGTTTGAATAGAATTTGGATCATTGTATAACTGAAGGGTTGATACTATGCCATTACTTATTTTTCTGATACGGTTCCCGTTAGGTGGAACATATCCCTCATCAGATACATAAATGTCACCATTATTAGTAACGGTAAGGCCAATGGCTCCATAAAAACTTGCAGAAGCAACCGGGCCATCTACATCCTTTTGTGATCCATTCCCGGCAAATGTAGTAACGGTGCCTGTCGGCGTTATTTTTCTTATTAAAGTTTGATCGGCAATGTATAAGTTATTGGCTGCATCAATGGCAATGCCGTAGGGTGAATTAAAAGTTGCCACGTTAGCTGGCCCATTGTTTTGGCCTCGTGTACCATTCCCTGCAAATGTTGTTACGTTGCCATCAGGGGTTATCTTTCTTATAGTATAATTATAAAAATCACATACATAAATATTATCGGATGCATCAATAACAATATCATTTACACTATTAAATCTTGCGGTTGTTCCCAATCCGTCTACGTAACCGGTTGCTGATAAATCGCCTGCAAAAAGCGTTTGTTTACCAGTAGGGTCTATTTTGTCAATAAGGGTGTATTCACTGGCATATATATTACCATGAGAATCTACAGCAACCCCGCTCGGTCTTTGTGTGGTAATTGCGATAGTACTAACAATGCCATCCGGAGTTATTTTACGGATGGCATTATTAACCTCGTCCGCAATTATAAAATTGCCATTATTATCAAATGTTATGGCGGATGGCTCATAGAATTCAGCAGTTAATGCCGGGCCATTAATAAGCCCCTGCTCACCAGTGCCTGCAAATGTTGTAACTTGTGAATTGGTTGCATTTGCTGGGATTAATGGTGAAATAGCAGTATTAACAGTATAAACCTGGGGAGTAGTGTAACTAATATTTGGCGTTTGGGCATATGTTAGTTTAGCATTAAATATTAACGCGAATAATAAAATAACGCTATAGCCCTTAATAAGTATTTGGTAATGATTAGTGGGTTTAGCGTTGAACATCAGGGTTTAATAGTAACCAAAAATAAACTAATTTGCTGAATAAAATATAGCTGTGTATCAGGCAAAATAATCTTGAATAGTATAACTATCTAAATCCTTAAACAAATAATTATTTTAGCAAAAAACCTATTCATGAAATTTAAACTTATCATCGCGGTGCTGGCTACTGGTTTACTACTATCATTTACATTGGTGAAAACTCGCCAGCGTTCTACCACTAATCTAAATGGTACGTGGGTGTTAATATCGGGTACAACCATAACAAAAGAGGTAAGCACCATCACTAATTATACCCAAGGCCAACAAATGATAAAAATTATAAATGACACCCATTTTGCCTTTTTAAAACATGATATAAATAGCAAAAAGGATTCAACCAATCATTTTGATGCAGGTGGTGGTCGTTATACTTTAAAAGGCGATCAATACACCGAGTATTTAGATTTTTACGCTGATAAGAATTGGGAAAACAAAGCGTTTAACTTTACCGTGCAAATTAAAGGCGATACCCTGATTCAAAAAGGAGCGGAGAAGGTTGAGAATGAAAACATCGATAGGGTGATAATTGAAAAATACATCAGACTAAAATAAAAAAGCGAATATTAATAATGAATGTCCCTATGAAATACCTTGCCATTCTCCTTTTCTTAATTTCAGGTTTTACCGCCCAGGCACAGCAAAAAATTATCTGGCCGCACCATAAAAAAGCGGTTATAGTATTAACCTATGATGATGCGCTCGAATCACAACTAGATAATGCAGTTCCTCAATTAGAGGCGGCCCATTTTCCTGCTACGTTTTTTTTAACCGGCGATATTAATAGCGAAACTATCCCAAGATGGCGCGCGTTGAGTAAAAAGGGTTTCGAATTAGGTAACCATACCATATTCCATCCCTGTTTAAGCACCGATGATAATCCTACACATTCTGATGATTATACCCCATATGGCATAATTAAGGAAATAGATGTAATGAACCATTTTTTATTCGCCGTTGATGGTAAAAATACCCGTACCTACGCGTATCCATGTACCGAAACTACCGTGGGCAATGGTAAAGATTATGTAGATACGCTTAGAAAATATGGCCTTGTTAAATATGCCCGTGTTGGTGGTGATGTGGATGCCGTGGTAACCGATTTTAAAAATCTTGATCCGTTGCAAATACCATCTTATGGTTTGGATGATAATACCCCGGGCGATAAACTGATAGCCTTTGTAAAACTGGCCGAGAAAACCGGAGGGATGGGTGTTATTATGTTTCATGGGATTGGTGGCGATTACATTACCACCTCTGTTAAAGCACACCAGGAGCTAATAAACTACCTTAAAAAACATCGCAAAGAGATTTGGGTGGCTACTTTTCAGCAGGCAATGGATTATGCAATAGCAGCTAGTAAAAACCCTCAGATAAAACATTAATAGGATAACTGCAGAAGTTTATGTCTATGATTCTTTAATCATTTGCTTTATTTGACGAATGCCTCCTTTTAGCCCGCTTTTATACAAAAGGCGGGCTTTTTTATGGTAAAAATTGGCGTTTCTTTCAATCAGTAATCAAATTGTCTGCAAGTGCCAAATGAATTTGAATAATATTTTCAACATTTTTTTTGCCTTTTATCATCAAATATCAACTCGGGGCTAATTTGGGGTTTCGGCCATAAATCAAGTATAAAAAGTGCAGAAAGGGGTATATATGGAGGCTGTGTTTTGAGTATTTATAGGATTATAAAAAAATACTATTCAAGTTAAATAATTATCGTGGGAAACTTTTGGGTTGTGATACACGTAAAAAATGGACTAATTAATACCTGGTAGATAAATCAGGTAAATAATTGTGATCAACCAAAACATTAACATGAAAAAAATTTACTTATTAGCGATTTTATTATTAACGATTTCTTTAACTATTTGCAAGGCAGATAGTTATCAGCCCGGTTTCGTTATTCTTAAAAGCGGTAAACGCGTTAGCGGTCAGATAAAGCTATATAAAAATGCTCCGTGGAAAAATCAACGGTTCATTTGGTTAAAAGATTCAGCAGCCCTGGCAGCAAATCCTAATGTAAGCGCAAAAAAGATTTACGCGTCTGGTATGAAATTTTATCAGGTAGGCACACGCCAATTTGTTAAAGTAACCTACGTTGATCAGGCTGATTTGAAGCTAAGAAATCTTTATACAAATTCATGGATGCTGGAAAGAGTAGCAAACGGCCGTTTTGTTGCCTATATGTACTATTCATATCCTCCTGAATTTTTCGATTATTTCTTTGCCGATCCTAAAGGTGATCAAACAGAACCTGCCGGAAACGACAACGCGATGATAAAATACAGGATCATCTTTAAAAAGAATAATGCCAAGCATTTTGTTAATGCATATAGCTATGGTTTAGCATCGTATTTTCAAGATACCCCTCAGATATTACAAAAATATTCAACCGGCGCTTACGGTAATCAACCAGACGTTGATGGTTCAATGTTTACAAGGCTATCAGAAATTTGCAACAGGACAATATTCACCTCACGTGCAGAAACAAAGGGTATTATAGCGGCATTTAATGATTACAACCAAATATATGCTCCAAAAATTGAAGCACCGGAACCAACCCCAACTCCGGCTCAAAGCACTGCAGATTTGTTTAAACCATATTTATTTAAAGGTACTATAATTGATAACGACACCCATAAAGGTGTAGTTGGCGCCACTGTAAGTTATGTTGACTCAGCAAGCCAGCAAGTTGTTAAACAAACATTAACAAGTACAACTGGTAGTTATGAGTTTAATGTGCTTGATAGGCGCCCGTTTGGTATAAAAGTTGAAAAGAATGGTTTCTTTACACAAAACTTAACAGGCGAAGCAGCATCAGCCGGAAAACTATTTGCTGATAATTCATCATCTGCAAATAGCGGGTCATCAAACGTAGGTTTAACAACAGGCAGCTCTGCTAATGGTAATGGTGCAAATGGCTCTGCAAATAATGGAGCAACAACCGGAGCAGCAGCAACTGGTTCATTGGCTGTCACAGATGGCGCAATAACTGGTATAGGTGCAACAGGTAATCATTTATCAGCCAGATATATGAGATACATACACTCGAGCCGTTACAAGCATTCAATATATTATAAACTGCATCTGCAGCATGAGCGTGAATTGGCTAAACAAAAAGCGGCTTCAGATGCAGCAGCTAAATCAGGATTGTTAGCAGGTAGCCCGGCAACAGATTCATCAGCATCAGGAAACACAACTGGCGGTTCAGCAACAAGGTCATTTGCTGGTGGTTCATCATCAGGTTTTGCACCATCCGCATCAAATGTTTCTTCATCAAACGGTGATTCTGGTAATGCATCGGCTAATGGCCCTACATCACAGGAATTAGCAAAAAGCGGCAAAATAGCAAATGGTGCATTTGTTAGCCCTGCTATACGCTTACAAGCTTATGCTGTTAATAAACCAATAGTAATTAATAACATATTATATGATTATGGTTATGCAACATTAAGGCCCGAATCAATCACGGTGCTTGATGGCTTGGTTAAAACAATGATAGATAACCCGAAAGTTGTTATTGAATTAAGCGCGCACACAGATTCGGTAGGTAGCGATGCTTATAACCTGAAATTATCACAAGACAGAGCACAATCATGCGTTGATTACATGATAAGCAAAGGAATCAACGCGACAAGGATTTCAGCGGTAGGTTACGGCAAAAGCAGGCCAATTGCACCTAACTCTTTACCTGGCGGGCAAGACAATCCCGATGGAAGGCAGTTAAACAGGCGTATTGAGTTTGTTGTAAAAGGAAACGATAAACGAATGACGGACTTAACGCACAGATAATAAATTAATAAAGCTTTTTTTAAACTCCCGGTATTATTGCCGGGAGTTTTTTGTACAACCAAGTGCAACTTTTGTGTTACATTTGGTTAAGCCGCTGATTTGTTAGCACATTTGCATGGTTATTGCGTTATGTATTATTATAAATAGCATATATTATTTATTGTGATGAATCCCAACAGTATAAAAAAAATAAAATGGAATATAATATTAGTCCTGTTTGTTTATGCTTTTATAACTGTAACACACATTACGCTGCTGCCATCTTATAGCAGCCAAAATTTTTCCATCAACCAATCACACAATTCTATTTTTAAACGTAAGGAACTTGCACCAGCATCAAGCAGTTTGATACTTCAGCGCATGGATAAGGTTATTATCAATGATAAAACGATAAGCTTTTATTCAGTATTCTTTCCATTATGCATCTCCTTTCTTTTCTTAATCTCCTTTTTTGAAGCCTTAAGAAGAAAACGGAAATTAGTTTTCACTGATTCCTATTCTTTTTTTAGCCACCAATACGCGTATTTAACGCTTTGCACCTTCCGGATCTGATCAAAGTTCATTTGCCCTAGCTGTTTTACAGCAGGCTCAATCATCATTATGTTAATTCACTAATTAAGTGCAATTAATTTATTGAACTTTTTTCTTTCAAATGGGTTATCTCTATGTGGGTAACTGATTGTAAATGAACTTATAAAATCATTATGTATATTTTAAAACGATGCTTTAGTGCTGTTTTATTGTTAGGGTTTGCAATAACAGCAAATGCGCAACAATCTGCTATTACACTTAAGCAATTATTAAATAACGTTGATCAGAAAGCGCCGCAATTGCTTACTGATTCATCCATCATCAAAATTAAACAGGATCAGGCTGCCGAGGTAAGAAGTAACTGGCTGCCCGATCTGAATTTAAACTATCAAGCCGATATTGGTACCAGCAACAATACTACTGGCCCGTATTTCGGGTTCGGGATTATCCCATCAAGTTCAGGTGGCATCCATACAACCAGTGTAACCAGCGCGGTGTCAGACAATCTGGGTATTGCGGCCCTTAATTGGGAGGTTTATAACTTTGGTAAATACCACGCTGAAAATAAAGTAGCCAATTCAGACATTACGGTTCAGCAAAACCAATATGCCCAATCAAAATATGATTTGCGGGCATATACCATCAGTAATTATCTGCAATTACTGCGTTTGCAGGATCTGTTGGGTATTCAATACCGCAATATTACCCGCACGCAGCAAATTTTGACTTCCATTATGTCGCTGGCTAAAAGTGGAGTACGGGCAGGGGTAGATACCAGCATAGCCGAAGCCGAGCTATCAAAAGCAAGGTTAAACTACATCGAAGTCGGCAATCAGCTTAAGCAGGTGCAATTGCAGCTGTCGGCGGTTAGCGGGTTCCCATATCAGTCAATAGTGCCCGATACTACAGTGGAAATGACCTTAATCGATCAGCCGACTGCTTATTTATTTCCTGCTGATACTACGAATCACCCGTTGATAAATTATTACCGCTCTGTTTATCAAAATAGTTTACAACGGGAAGATTTGGTGAAAAAGCAATATAATCCTAAAATATCATTGGAGGCTGCAGCTTGGGATCGCGGCTCAAGTATCGATGGCGCGGGGCAGTATAACAGCCTTTCAACAGGATATGGTTTTCAACGCGCTAATTATTTGGTGGGTATAGGGATATCCTATAATCTATTTGATTTGCGCAGAAAGCAATTAAAACTCCGCACACAAAAAGCCAGTACTGATTATTCGTTGAAAAAACTGCAGGAGCAACAACAATTGCTTGATATAAGCGCCAGCCAGGCCAATGTGGAAATGGAGACGGCTATAAACCGGCTAAAGGAAATTCCAAAACAGCTTAAAGCGGCAAACGACGGTTACAGGCAGAACCTGTCATTATATAAAAATGGTTTATCGGATATTATTACGCTGGATGCTTCCTTAAACATCCTTTATCGTGCCGAAACAGATTATATGCAGGCCAAATACGATTACTCGAATGCGCTTTTCCAGAAAGCGATTACCGAGAACCAGGTAAATACAGTTTTAAACTTATTAAAATAATTAATTATGTCAATGGTCACATCCGCACTGAAAAGGCCTATCACCGTAGTGGTGATAACCATGAGCCTTTTGATTTTTGCAGTGCTCAGTGCAATCAATATACCGATAGATATTTTTCCGAAGCTTAATCTTCCTACAATTTATGTTATCGAATCCTACGGTGGTATGTCGCCGCAGCAAATGGAGGGCTTTTTTGCCACAGGTTTGCAAAATCAATTTTTATATGTTGATGGTGTAAAAAACATCAGCAGTAAAAGCATACAGGGCTTAACAATTGTTAAAATATCCTTTTACGAAAGCACCAATATGGCTGAGGCCTCGGCCGAAGTGGCATTGCAGGTAAACAGGGCACAAAGTTTCTTCCCGCCGGGCGCGTTGCCTCCGCAGGTAATCCGTTATGATGCCTCATCATTACCTGTTGGTGAACTGGTGCTGGATAGTAAAACAGAAAACCTGAAAGATATTTATGATTTGGCGGCTACCCGCATCAGGCCAATGTTTGCAACCATTCCGGGATTATCGGCTCCGCCACCGTTCGGTTCAAACGCGAGGTCAATCATCCTCAGCATCGACCCTGATAAATTGCGGAGCTTTAATCTTACACCCGATCAGGTTGTAGATGCCCTGGCAAAATACAATGTAATGTCGCCGTCAGGTAATATCAGGATAGATAATACTATGTTTTTAACTACGCTTAATTCGCAGATTAAAAACTCAGCCAACTTTGGTAACATCCCGGTGCTAACCAAAAATGGTGTGCCTATCTACATAAAAGATATAGCCCGCGTTAGTGATGCCGCCGATATTACGGTGGATTACGCGCTTATAAATGGCAAACGCTCGGTTTATATCCCTGTGGTAAAAACTGCATCAGCCTCAACATGGTCGGTAGTAAAGGATTTAAAAAGCAAGCTGCCCGAGATGCAGAATTTATTACCCAATGATGTGAAAATATCATACGAGTTTGATCAATCGGTTGCCGTAATAAACGCGGTGAAAAGTTTGATGACAGAGGGTGGTTTAGGCGCATTGCTTACCGGTTTAATGGTATTGTTATTTCTGCGCGATTGGCGAAGCAGCTTAATTGTGGTGATCACCATACCGGTATCTATATTAATTGGTGTTTTACTGCTGAGCTTGTTTGGGCAAACCATCAACATTATGACTTTGAGCGGGTTGGCGCTGGCTATCGGTATCCTCGTGGATCAGGCTACGGTAACTATCGAGAATATCCACCAGCACTTGGAAATGGGCAAGCCCAAGCGGTTGGCCATCTATGATGCGTGTGAAGAGATCTCGTTCCCATTGTTGCTAATCTTGTTGTGTATACTGGCAGTATTCGCGCCATCGTTTATGATGAATGGCGTACCGAAAGCGATGTTTTTACCGCTTTCAATGTCGATTGGTTTAACCATGATCGTGTCATACATCCTGGCGCAAACATTGGTGCCAATTTTAAGTAACTGGATGATAAAAGCCGAGCGTTACCAGTACCACCACGGCAAACCACATGCCCATGCCGGCGAAGATTTTGATTTAGCGGAAGAGCAACAAGTAAACGAGCATCTGCAAAAAGAAGAAGCTGAGCCTGAAAAGAACGACTTTTTTGAAAGGGTTAAACTGCGCTTTATATTGATATTGGACAAATTGATGCCCAATAAAAAGCTGATTATTTTAGTATACCTGGTGGTGGTTGTAGGTTTAGCGGGTGTTGGATTTGTGGTTATTGGTAAGGATATGATGCCAAAACTAAATAACGGGCAGTTCCAGATGAGGATTGATGAACCGCAGGGTACCCGGCTTGAGGTTACCGAAGATAAGTTTAAACAGGTATTGCAAATCATCGATAAAACGGTAAATCATCACGTAGAGATCACTTCGGGCTATATTGGTTTGGTGCCAAGTAGTTTTGGTAGTAGTAACTTGTATGTGTTTAACACGGGTACACATGAAGCCGTTTTACAGGTGAACCTTGATGAGAACTACCATGTTAATATGGATGATTTAAAGGATGCGCTGCGAAAAAATATCGCAGCCGAAATTCCGGAAATGAGCATCAGCTTCGAGCCTATTGACATGACGGAAAAGATCATGAGCCAAGGTGCTAATACGCCAATTGAGGTTCAGGTTGCAGGTAAAGATCTGCAACAAATAAAAACCTATGGCGATAAGGTATTAGCCAAGCTGAAGCAAATTCCATACTTGCGGGATGTGCAGATCAACCAGCCATTGGATTACCCGGTAATTGCCATCACGCTGGATCGTTTAAAAGTTTCACAGTTGGGGCTAAACGTGAGCGATGTCGCGAGATCTGTTACCGCGAGTACCTCATCAAGCCGTTTTACAACGAAGAACTTGTGGCTGGATGAAAACAACTCCTATACCTACCAGGTACAGGCAGAAATACCGGAATATGTAATGAACTCGATGAGTGCGTTAAAGGAGATCCCGTTGGTAAAAGGTCAAAGCAGCCCAACCCTTGCGGATGTAGCTACCTTTAAACAAAGCTATACCCCTGCCGAGTATGACCGCACCGGCCCTCGCCGATTTATAACGATAAGTGCCAATATCAGTAAAATGGATTTGGGTACAGCAACCGCAGCTGTGCAAAAGGCTGTAAAATCATTAGGTACACCGCCAAAAGGATTGGTAGCAACTATTGAGGGTATGTCGAATTTGTTAACAGATACGTTAACCAGTTTGCAAAATGGCTTGGGCTTCGCGATTCTGGTTATCTTCTTGTTGCTGGCGGCCAATTATCAGTCGTTTAAACTATCGCTTACGGTTTTGGTAACTATACCGGCAGTAATTTTGGGCTCAATTACAGCCTTGTTGCTTACAGGTTCAACGCTTAACCTGCAATCCTATATGGGGATGATCATGTCAACAGGTGTATCTGTTGCTAACGCGATATTAATTGTGACCAATGGCGAAAGCCTCAGGTTGGAGTTTAAAGATTCCACCCGTGCGGCTATCACCAGTGCATCCATCAGGTTAAGGCCAATACTCATGACAAGCTTTGCCATGATAGCCGGTATGATCCCGATGGCATCAGGCATGGGCGAGGCCGGAGAGCAATCTGCACCATTAGGCCGTGCGGTTATTGGTGGTTTAGCAGCCTCAACGCTGGCCGCCTTGTTTATTTTACCATTAATGTTTGCCTGGATACAGGAAAAAACCACTTACCTCGAGCCTTCACTAATGCCTGGGGCAGCTAACGATACTGAAAACTTAAATACAACTATATCATGAAATACCTAATTTGTTTAATAACCATATGCTTGTTTTTTGCAGCCTGTAGCGGCAACCAAAAACCGGTTGATCTTACAGCACAATCGGTTAAACAAGCCAATAAATATCAATATGCAACAGTATCCGAAAAGGTGCTGTCAACCTCGGCGCAATTACCGGGGCAGTTAATACCGTTTAATGAGGTGAATATATTCCCAAAAGTTAACGGGTTTGTGAAACAACTATTTGTCGATCGCGGTTCGGTAGTAAAAAAAGGCCAGCTATTGGTGATTTTGGAAGCACCCGAAATGGAATCCGAATTGGCTGCTGCTACTTCCCAATACGATCAGGCTAAGGAAAACGCGGAGGCAAGCAAGGAAAAATATGAACGCTTAAAAGAAGCCGCTAAAGAACCTGGGTCAGTTTCACCATTGGATTTAGATGATGCTCAATCCAAAATGAAAGCCGACCAAGCTATGGTGCAGGCACAAGGATCAAACGTGCAATCTGTTCAAACAATGAACTCTTACTTACGAATTTCAGCTCCTTTTGATGGCAT
This sequence comes from Mucilaginibacter sp. L196, assembly GCF_009765905.1. Classification (GTDB taxonomy): domain Bacteria; phylum Bacteroidota; class Bacteroidia; order Sphingobacteriales; family Sphingobacteriaceae; genus Mucilaginibacter. The sequence continues at coordinate 500,035 of NZ_LMUO01000009.1, forward strand.
GATCATCGATCGTAATGTTTCACCGGGCGCTTTGGTTGCACCGGGAAAAGCAACCGATCAACCTATGTTAGTTTTGCAGGATATTCATAAAATGAGGCTTACTGTAAATATTCCTGAAGATTATGTTGACAAGGTTGATCTTTCAGAACCGGTATCGTTTGTATTTAATGCTATGCCGGGTCAAACACAAACCGCTAAGATCAGCCGCTCGGCAAATTCATTAGGCAGCATGCAGCAGGAAGCAATAGAAATTGACGTAGAAAACAAAAACGGCCAATTAAAGCCGGGTATGTATGCCGAGGTAAATATACCATTGCTTTCAGGCGCGAAATCTATGCTTGTGCCTAACGCGGCTATCATCCGTTCAACAGAACATGAGTATGTGATTCAGGATAGTTTAGGTAAAGCCAACCTGGTGAACATTAAAGAAGGATTGGTAGGTAATGATTCTACCGAAGTGTTCGGTGACCTAAAACCGAATGATAAAATATTGGTACACGCGTCTGATGAAATTAAGCAGGGTGACGCTGTTGAATAATCTTAGTTTTTTGTTGTTTTTACCGAGCGGCCCTTTATGGGCCGTTTTGGTTTTTAATTGGTTTTTTGGATTGAATTAATGCAAATCAATTAGGATATTAGATGGCTGGTTTTTAATAAACCGGCAATTGTATTTTATTACTTTTCGTCTACCTAAAAAAATAATATATGATCCGTTGGGGGATAATAGGTTGCGGCCGTATTGCACACCGGTTTATGCAGGGTTTAAACGCATTGCCTGATTGTGTGCTGGTAGCCTCGTGGTCGAGGCGGCCGGAAACTGTGATCGCTTTTGTTGAGCAATATGGTGGCATAGCTTGTAAAAGTGTTGAGGAATTGCTTGCTGGCGATATTGATGCCGTTTATATAGCTACTTTGCCTGATAGCCACGCCGAATACAGTATTGCCGCATTAAATGCCGGTAAGCATGTGTTATGCGAGAAGCCCGCTGCTATCAACCTGCATATTTTGGAAACTATACTTAAAGTAGCCAAAGCAAAGAAACTATTATTTATGGAAGGCATGAAACCGCCATTCTTTCCTTTATATAGACGCTTAAAAGAATATCTTCTTACTGATTCTATCGGCAATGTGGGTTATGTGCGGGCAGGATCATCAGTTGCGGACATCAGTCCGGATCATCCTAATTTTAGTTATGAGTTGGTAGGTGGCGCAACTATGGGCATCGGCATATACGAAGCATATCTGGCGGTTGAGTGGCTTGGCGACACTAAAAAAGTACAGGCAATGGGGCGGTTTGGCTATAATAAGATCGATATGTTCTCCATCTTTCAAACTGAGCATGAACAAGGTTACGGACAGTTTTATTGCGGATTTGATTTACATGGTAAAGGGGATGCGTTGATTTGTGGTACATTGGGCCATATCACCATACACAAAAACTGGTGGAACCCGGCCCGCGCTACCATCAATTATTTAGATGGGCGAATTGTTGAGCTTGATGAGCCATTTACAGCAGGCGGACTTAACTATGAAACCGAACATTTTTGTGAATTGATAAAAGCAGGTTTAATAGAAAGCCCAATTATTACACATCAAATTTCAAGGCAAATGATAGCCATGTTGGATGATGTAAGAGAAACCATCGGCCTAAAATTTAAAGGAGAATAACATATATTGTAATAACGATTTATCCATAAAAGCATTTAATATATATGAAAATAGCTACCTACAATGTAAACAGCATTAATGCCCGGCTGCCGGTATTGCTGCGCTGGTTGGAAGAAACCCAGCCCGACGTGGCGTGCCTACAAGAACTTAAAGCACCGCAGGAAAAATTCCCCGAACAGGCTATTAAGGATGCTGGCTATAATGCTATATGGCATGGACAAAAAAGCTGGAATGGCGTGGCTATATTGGCCCGCAATGCAGAGATTGAGGAAGTAAGGCATGTTCTGCCCGGCGACCCTGAGGATGAGCATAGCCGTTATATTGAGGCGGTGATTAATGGTATTACTGTTGCCTGCCTGTATCTGCCAAATGGCAATCCCGCACCGGGCCCAAAGTTTGATTATAAAATGCGTTGGCTTGAACGATTGAAATTGCATGCTATTGATCTGCTCGCATCAGGAAAGCCCGTTGTAATTACCGGGGATTATAATGTAATACCAACCGATCTGGATGTTTACAAACCGGAGCGTTGGCTTGAGGATGCACTATTCCGCCCGGAAACACGTGAGGCATTTCACTCCTTAGTTGGGCAGGGATGGACGGATGCTATCCGAAAACTTTACCCCGATCAGAAAATATATACTTTTTATGATTACTTCCGCAATGCCTATGGCCGAGATGCAGGTTTACGAATAGATCATTTTTTGCTAAGCCCACAATTGGACAAGCGATTAATGGCAGGTGGTGTAGATAAAAATGTTAGAGGTTGGGAAAAAACCAGCGACCATGCGCCGGTATGGATAGAATTGACGGAAGTATGAAATCCTTTAAAAAAAACAAGACCCCCTCACACTCGCTGTTTGGGGGCCTAAACCTAAACCTTATCACAATAAGCAGATAAGAACATCTGCTGTATGAAGCGACAAATCTACGTGATATTTTTGAAAAATGAAATTAGAAAATCATTAGATTTGTCATTTTGGTGTTTGTAATTAATTGTAAAAGAGAATGTTGTATTTTACCTATAAAGAAAATCTGCAAATTTTTACAATAATTTTTTCGCCCAGCTTGGATAATCAGCCTATATTTAAAAAAAATCGTAGTTTAATTTTCGTTTCTTTCTTTTAAATATTAAAATATACCATTTTGATAAGATTTTGTGGTGAAAAAGCATTTAAAATATCCATTTAGGTGCTTTTTGAGGCCTGGATAGGATAGAAATCCAATAAAAACAGACCAATTTTGGCCGGTTTTTGTGATTTTTAGCGCATTTATGACCGACTAATTTGGTATGCTTTTATTTATGAATGTCCTTTTCCGATTGGCTAATCTGGCATAAATTTGCAACTCTTTTGCATTATTATCTTTATTACTTTTAGTATATTTAAACAACAGAAGCTGCATTCTAATGGACTTGGTCGATGTCCTGATTAAAGGAAATGCTTTATTTTATGGGGTAATTTAATTGATTTTTCATTACATTCACATAATATATCTTTTTTAAAAATCTTTTTGGAGTAAAATTTCGATATATACCTACCTGTTTGAAATATGCTTAGCAGCAATATAAAAACAGGATAGTAGTATTTACTGCTATTAACCTTATTATCATGAAAACTATATTTGTGAGTTTTCGTAAAAGCATATAGTGATTAACCACGAAACAACTAATAACGAATCATTTAAGTTTAAAGGTATTGCCAGAAGGACAAGCCAGTTAAGCCTTATTGTGTTGATGCTAAGCCTTGGCATATCAGTATATTATTTTGCATTGGGGCTAAAAGTATCGGCCTTAATGGTTGGCTGCTTTAGCTTTTGCGTGCTCATAATTCTTTTATTGCAGTTATATCGCGTAATGGAAAACGTTCAGCCACTATTGCTGGCATCCATATGTGTCCTACTTGTTATTAGTTCATTTGTTGAGGGTTCGGTAACTGGGCAGTACTTCTATTTTTTTCCAGTAATTGTGGTTATACCGATAGTGGTGAATTACAAAGAATCTTCTTTTATTGAACTAGGGGCCTACTTTTTAATGGGAATAGTGACGTTTTTTGTCAACTTTTATGTGGGCCATAATATACCTCCTGTCGAAAATATACCAGCGGATGTTGCTAACCGAATGATGTTTACCAATGCAAGCTGTGCTATTTTGTTAACGCTATATTTTGCCCTGGCTTATATTTATTATGAAAGGAAATACATCAGGGCATTAGTTGAAGAAAAAAACCGCGCTATTGCTGAGCGTACTAAGTTCCTTTCAACAATGGGGCATGAGTTAAGGACACCATTAAACGGCATTATAGGAGCATTGAATATTTTCACCGATGAGCAGCCTCAATTTGCAACAAACGAGTATTTTCAGATACTTAAATACTGCTCAAACCATATGCAGCAGTTGGTTAATGATATACTTGATTTTAATAAGATAGAAGCAGGTAAATTAAATATCCATTTAGTCGAAGTGAATTTAAAAGAGTTGTTATCAAACTCTACGCTGCCTTTTTATAATAATATCGAAGAAAAGAATTTACAATTAAAGGTTGAGCTCGACCCGCAGCTTGATGCCATTGTTTTGGCTGATGATGTAAGGATAATCCAGATTATTAATAATCTGCTTTCAAACGCGTTAAAGTTTACCGAGGAAGGATATATCCGCTTAAATGTTACCTGCGAAAATGTTACCGCAACGTCAGTTAAAGCCAATTTTATTGTAGAGGATACCGGCATGGGTATTGACAAAGAAGATCAGGGACGCATATTTGCCGGATTTGAACAGGTATATAGCGAAAGCACCCGTAAACATACCGGTACCGGTTTAGGATTAAATATTTGTTTAAGGTTATTAAACCTGATGGATAGTACATTGACATTAACCAGCGAAAAAGGAAAGGGGACTACTTTTGCATTTTCACTAACCTTTAACAAGGCTGAAAAACGTACCCATAAAGTTGAACGCAGTTATAATGAAAACGAAGGTTTAGTAGGTTTAAATATATTGATTGTTGAGGATAACCAAATCAACATGACCATTGCGCGTAAAATGCTCACAGGCTATAAAGCCACCTGTACACCCGCTTATAATGGTAAAGAGGCGTTAGAGATACTCGAGAAAAATAAGAACTTCAACATTATACTGCTCGACCTTGAAATGCCCATTATGAACGGGTATGAGGTTGTAACAGAAATGAAAAAACTATACCCTCATATTCCGGTAGTGGCATTTACCGCTTCATTAATAGACGGACAGATGCTGGCCAGGTTAATTGAGGTTGGTTTCGAGGATTGTGTCTCCAAACCATTTCATCCCAAACAACTGTTTTCGCAGGTTAAAAAATATGCCATACAATCGCCCGGGATTAAAAAGTCTTCGCCAACAATCTTACTGTAAACAGTATTATATTTCTAGTACAGTTTTTCCTTGTTTTTAATTATTAAATTAGGGCAGCCATATACGTTATCTAATCAATTCAGCTATAATCAAATTTCATACATGAAGATTTCATTAGGCCTCGCCGACTTTTTTATACTTGCCCTGGTGTTACAGGGATTGGTATTGGCGGCCTTGTTATTATATACATCAAAAAAGATAAGCAGTAACCGATGGATCGCCTACTTTATTTTGGTTGTAGCAGAAACTACATTGTTTATGGAGTTTCAATACTCCGGGTTATCGCAAAAACATTCGGAGCTAATTCCATTAATGTTGGTTTTAAGACTAGCTATAGGGCCGCTGCTTTATTTTTATACACGTAGCCTTACCTACGGCGATAGGAAATTAGGTTTTAAGGATTACATCCAATTTTTGCCGGTGTTGCTGGATATGCAACCACAGATAATTTACTTGCTATATATTACAGGCATTCTTTCAATCCCGGCGGTAACTGATTTTTATTTCCTTCCGCAAACGCAAAACTTTTTATTTAACCATACTATATTTGATAACCTGCCAACTTTTTTATCATTGGTCATTTATTCTACATTAAGTTATCGCATGGTTAACAAGGCAATTGCTGGTGGCGGCTTATCAAAATACAAACTTGCCGATTTAAAATGGGTGAAAAACCTATTATATGGCTTTTTTGCCCTGGTAGTAATCTATACATTTAATACTGTTTTAATAGCCACAATAGGCTGGAATGGTTATATAGCGTATTTCTTGTACATACCAGTAACGCTGTTTATTTATTGGGTCGGCATGTCAACCTATTTTAGGCAGACCAAAATGTACGGCGACGATGTTTTGCAATATAATGCCATCCCGGCAAAAGTTTATTATTCAGATAATGAGGCGGTAAAATACCATCAGTTACTGGTTGCGCTGATGGAAAAAGACAGACTTTATTTAGATCCGCAACTAAAGCTGGACGTACTGGTTGCCAAATTGAATATACCTGAAAAATTAATATCCAATTTGTTAAATCAGCATATCGGCAAAAACTTTAATGATTTTGTGAATGAGTATCGCATAGCAGAAGCTAAAATCAAACTAATGGACCCAGCCTTCAATAAATTTACCATAGCCGCTATTGCCTACGAATGTGGTTTTAACTCGCTGGCTACATTTCAACGCTGTTTTAAACAGTTTACAGGTACTACACCCAGTAAATACCAAAATGGATTTTCTTCAGTCGACTTGCAGGTAAATACTACTCAAATCCCGATTTGAGTAGGCAAGTAGTATTGTAAAAGGCTCTTTTGTACAAAAAAACCAGTGCCAATTATTTGTACAAATCATTAAACTAAACCCGAATGAAACGCCTTTTATCACTGCTTTTACTTTTTGCCGTATTTTACTGTCAGGAGGCTCATGCGCAATCAGCCAAAATTGATTGGGATGAATGGGGCGTACCCCACATAATGGCCAATAATGAAAAAGACCTGTTCTTTGCCCAGGGCTGGGCCGAGATGCAGGCGCATGCTAATTTAGTACTTCAACTATATGGCGCGGCGCGAGGCAAGGCCGCCGCTTATTGGGGCGATAAATATGAACAGTCGGATATGCTGGTGCATAGCATGAACTTTTCGCACATCGCGCATTTACAAAGTAAAACTCAAAATCAAGAACTAAGACAAATTATAAGCTCATTTATAGCAGGTATGAATGCTTACGCCAAAGCCCATCCCGAAGCTATCGACAGCGATAAAAAAATAGTTTTGCCCATTACGCCCAATGATGTAAACCTGCAATGTCTGTTTGTATTTGTACTACGCTTTACGGGTGGTAAAGAATTTGGCATTATTCCTGATTGGCAGGATATGGGATCAAATGCCTATGCTATCGGTGCTAAAAGATCAGCATCACACAACGCGATGCTTGTTGCCAACCCGCATTTGCCCTGGGGCGGTGAATTTACTTTTTTTGAATCAGAGCTTACTTTAAATGGCAATGCGGTTTACGGTGCGGATTTGGTGGGTTTCCCGGGAGTAGCTATTGGTTTTAATCAACATCTCGGCTGGACACATACTGACAATACTTTAGATAATGCCGATAGCTTTGAATTAACCCTAAAGGATGGTGGTTATTTGATGGATGGCCAAAAGCATGAGTTTACTACCCGAAACGACACGGTATGGGTAAAGCAAGCCGATGGAAAGATTTTAGCTAAACCAGTTAAATTTTATAATTCTGCATTTGGTAATGTGATGAAAATGGGCAAAAGCAAAGCGCTGGCATTAAAAGTAGCCGGTACAGACAGCCCTAACGCTTTGCTCGAATGGTGGAAAATGGCTACCAGCCGGAATTTTAATGAGTTTGAATCAGCATTAAAAATGCAGCAACTCCCGTTTTGGAATGTTTTATATGCTGATGATGCCCATAATATATTTTATTTATTTAACGGCCTCGTGCCCAAAAGGCCACATGGTCCTTACGAATACTGGGACACTATTATCGATGGCGACTCATCCAAAAAAATATGGAGCAGCTATTTAAAATATGATGAATTACCAAAGTTAAAAAATCCGGCTTCGGGTTGGCTGCAAAATGCTAATGACCCGCCTTGGACAGTGACTTTGCCAAGGGAGTTGAATCAAAAAGATTATCCAGACTATATAGCACCGGATAGAATGGAATTACGCCCGCAACGTGCTGCGAATATGATTTTGGCTGATAGCTCAATTACTTTTGAACACCTTATTGACTATAAACTATCAACCCACGTTGAACTTGCTGACCGGGTATTAGGTGATTTGCTTGGCGGAATTGATAGAACATCATCGCCCATATTGCAGGAGGCAAAACAGGTGCTAAGTAAATGGGATCGGAATGCTGAGAACGACAGCAAAGGAATGGTACTGTTTTATGCCTGGGCAATGGCGTTCCATCCTTTTAATGACTATAATTACAGGGTTATGTGGAATCACGATCAACCTAATACAACCCCTATGGGTTTACGGGACGTGAAATGTTGTGAGGGATTGCTTGAACATGCAGCCTTGCAGGTTAAAAGTGTTTATGGCGATCTTGCCGTTCCGTGGGGAACATTCAGTAGATTAAACAGAAATGGTATTGATTTGCCCGCGAACGGGACTGAGAGTGCGCTCGGCGTATTCAGGGTAGCTAATCCACAGGTTTTAGGAAAAACGGCTAATGTTGTTTCGGGGGATTCGTGGGTAACTATAGTCGAGTTCGGTAAGCGGGTTAAAGCTAAAGTGTTATTAGGCTATGGTAATTCATCGCAGGCAAATTCGCCGCATAATGGCGATCAGCTAAAACTATTTTCGGAGAAAAAACTCCGTGATGCCTGGTTTTATCCCGAACAACTCAAGGGGCACATAGCTTATACCGAAATTAAACAGGGGCAAACCTTTATCAGTAGTAAATAACAAACTCAATTAATATCAATAAATATGAAAAGATACTTAATCGCATTTACCCTGATTGTTTTAACACAATCACTATGCAACGCTGCAAACATAAAATTAGCCAATAACAAATATTGTTTAACCCAAAATGATTCATTGGCTAACTACATAGGAAAGTATAAATTTAGCGACCGTGAGGTTTATATTCATATTGACGTTGTTAATGGCGATTTGGTGGGAACACAGTTATGGGATGGAAACAAAGTACAGTTTAAACGTTTACACGACGATGATTTCATCGTCATTGGCTATGACTGGTCGGTAAAGTTTCTTCGGGACACGGATAAAAAGGTAACTGGTATATTGGTTAGGGGCACAGACAGACTAATAAAAATTAGCCAGTAAAGGCCAATCTTTAAGAGCCTGCTGGTGTATATACATTAGCAGGCAAACATTTAGCTAGTCTGTGAGTTTAACAAATGATTTATTACAGCTAATATCATTTGAATTTGAACATTTATACCAAAGCAGTACAGCACAGGCTGTCTTGTAAAAGATTTCCTTTATTGAAATTTACTTTTTTCGTGCTGTTTGTCAGTATGCAGGGCTTGGCTTATGGCCAGATTCAGGAAACAAGGGATTCGATCAAGGCCGACTCGGCACATGCTAAGAGCATCAAAAAAATGCAAATAGCCAACAATATTAATAAACAGTATGATTTTGGCGATCTTACCCGGAATGTCATTCATCCGCACAAAAAAGCTGATACCCTTAAAAAAAGTTCGGGTATTATAGTAGTGCCTAATGTTGCTGCTAATCCTACCATTGGCGAACAGCTTGGCATTAAAGCCGTAGCAGGCCGAAGATTAGGTAATGACCCTAATACCTATTTATCGGTTGCTGCTACATCAGCTTCGATTACCAGTAAAGGGATCATTTATTTTTACGTAAATCATAACATATTTACCCCCGGCAATAAATGGAATTTTCAGGGTAACCTTGTCATTGCAAAAACGGTAATACCTGATTATGGCTTAGGGATAGGCCGTGGTATTACAGGAGGTAGTGCAGCAGATGATATACTTGCCGATCCGGAACACAAAGCTTACTCCGTACACTCCATGTATTACGATATTAGAGAAAAAGTATACAAGAATGTGGCGAAAAATTTATTTTTAGGCGCGGGACTTGATTTTGCTATCAGGCGTAATATCACAAATAAGGATACCGTGAATAATGCTACGCCATCCAGCGTATATAATAACCAGCATGGGTTCCCTCAAGATCATTATTCATCAAATGGATTTTTATTTGATGCAGAATATATCTCTCGTGATAACCCTAATCGTGCCTACAAAGGTATTTACGCCGATTTGGGCCTGCGCATTAACCAAACCTGGATAGGCAGTACCAAAAACGAGGTACAATTAAACTCTGATTTCAGGAAATACTTTAGTCTTTCTGATAGCAACCCTGAAGAAGTGCTGGCTTTTTGGAACTGGGGTTCATATCTTATAAGCGGTAATATTCCTTACCTGGAATTGCCCGGCACCGCAAGGGATATAACTTTTAGGAGCGGAAGAGGATATACTACCCAATACTTTAAAGGCACACAGTTTAATGATACCGAATTAGAATATCGCTTCCCTATTTTAGCGAACAAATTTATAAGCGGCGTTACCTTTGTTAGCGCGCAAACCGGTAACGATGAGCAAGGCACAAAAATTTTCCAGGTATTTCAACCGGGTTATGGTGCCGGTTTAAGGGTGTTGTTTAACAAAGCAACCAGAACTAACCTGGCTCTTGATTATGCTTTCGGCAGATTTGGCAATAGAGGCTTCTTCCTGAATTTGAATGAGGCGTTTTAATTGATCCAATCAATACTGCCTTCAATAAGATGCCTTTAATTGAAAGATTAAAGGCATCTATTACTTAAGCGGCTTTACTTTGTTATTAAACTTAGTTGAAGATCAGACCGCATGAATCGTAGCCATTATTTAGCGGCACGTCTGAAAATGTAATAGTGCTGCCACTAACTACCCCCTGTATTGCCGCGAATGGTCCTTCCAGCACAATAGGTTGTCCCGGCATTGCTCCGCCTGTTACATCTACCACTACTGTTGAGCCATTTGAAACAGGGTTAAAGTCGTATACATAAACAGGGGAGCCTGATATCACACTTTCAGTACCCGAAATACTTACACCATTTACGGATATGGTAAACAGGGTTGTAACCCAATGTTCAGCCGAAACCTCAAAAGTATAAGTAATGGTGGGGTTAGTGAATGGGATATACCACAAAGGATTGTACGCAGATGCATTGGGTAACTTAGCGGAAGCGAGTACTGTTTTACTGTCGATGCTATTGATTTTGCCTGATTTTAGACTATTGTTTGCTGAACTAATATTAAATATCAATACAAACAAGGTAACTAATAAAACGATGAATTTAATCTGGATTACTTTTTTGTTAGTTTTCATAATGAATTAATTTTAGGTTATGGTTTAATTGGTAGTAGCCGCTGGCTAATGATTAGTTTAGGTTGTTAATGTCAAATTAGGCATCTTAATATTGTTAATTGTCAAAATGATAAAAATCAATAAGTAAATGAAAATATAGTATAGATTAAATATTTGCTATACTGAAATATTTTAAGGCAGTTAAACGAAATAAGTAGAATATATTTTCAATACTCCATTGTCATAAGCTTTGAACTTATATCTTTACGGCGGAGGATTACGCGAATGGGATTACCGTTAAGAATAACTTTTAAAGACAATGATTACGTTTACCAAATAATTGATAGTAAACATATAAATCATAATACTACTGAAATTGAGCTATTACTCAACGGTGAAAAAATCGGTATTGTAAGAGATATAAAACTGGTTTGGAAACAGAAAGAAGGCGCTCAGGAATTGGATTCGGAGTTGATACAGGCTTTAGGCCGGTCAGTTTCCTTGCGTTTAAGGATGTAGCAAAAAGCAGCTAATCTTTCGATTAAAGGCTTTCTATGTATTGATAAAACAATACTCATGGTAGATTTTACTTAATCTATTACCTCAATTTTACTTTTTGTGAGCCGACCATTAAATAACAGTCGCCGCTATCCAATATCTGTTTTCCGTTTGTTCGGGATAACTCAAATCTCTTTCCGTCCAGGTCAAAAGTATACACTACCTTTCGCCTTGTTTAATCAGCTTCTTTTCAAAAAACAAGTTCTTATCGACTGCTGGGGGATGCTTGAAAAAGCATTAGAATAACGAGAGCGGCTTGAGATATAAAATAAAAAACCCAAAAGCCAATTCACGATTTTAAAAAAATAATGATTGACCTTTGAGCCTTTTAAAAACTAAAAATCACTAAAAAAAATTAATTATTTCTTCTTAGTGGTATCTTTCTTTGCAGTATCAACTTTAGCGCTGTCAACTTTAGTGCTATCAGTTTTAAGTTTAGCTGAATCAGCAGATTTAGCTGAGTCAGCAGCTTTTAAAGAATCTGCAGCAGCAGTTGATGATTTGCTTTTGCAAGCTGCAAATGAACAAGCGATAGCGATAGCTAAAACGCTAACTTTGATTGAATTTTTCATGTTTTTTTGTTTTTTGTGTATATAAATTGTGATTAATTATTTCTTATTTATCGTTGTTGGCTTTAAAAAAACGTCCCCTGCACAGCCTGTATTCCCATTTTTAATTGCCCTGTTTTAGTAGTTAATACTTCAAAATTAAAAAGGTAACCCATGTTTTCAAAAAATAAATATAATTTCTATGGAACTAGTAGTTTATTGATATATTTGCATCATAATAGTTCTTTAATACTTATCCAGAAAGACAGAGGGAAAGGCCCGATGACGTCTTAGCAACCTGTAACCTTACAAGGTGCTAAATCCTGCTTCGCTTGCGAAGAAAGATAAGATGATGATAGATTTAATATCCTAATAATGGGTATTTCTCCTGCTTCGCTGTGGTAAGTATTTTATTTAATTTAAAGCACAGCAACATGAAAATCTATCTCGACAACGCAGCAACTACACAACTCGACTCTGAAGTATTTAGCGCAATGACTCCATATTTATTAGAGCATTACGGCAATGCCTCTTCGCATCATGCTCATGGCCGCGAGGCTAAACGGGCTATTGAACAAGCAAGAAATACTATAGCAAGCCTGATTAATGCTGATCCATCCGAAATTATTTTTACCGGAGGAGGTACCGAAGCCGATAATACCGCTTTAATATCAGCCGAAGGCAGAAGGATTATCACAACACCTTTAGAACACCATGCGGTATTGCATGCATTAAACAAACCACATTATCTATCTGTAAACAATAAAGGCGAAATCAACCTGACAGAACTGAAACTTTTACTTAGTGATGGTGTGCCGTCTTTCGTGTCCATCATGCATGCCAATAATGAAATTGGGGTTGTTAATGATATTGAGGCTATCGGCAGGTTGTGTGAAAGCTACGGTGCGATTTTTCACAGCGATACGGTACAAACCATTGCACACTATCGCCACGATCTGCAAAAATTAAAGGCTCATTATATTACCTGTTCGGCCCATAAATTTCATGGTCCAAAGGGAGTGGGATTTTTGTATTGTCGTAAGGGCACAAATTTATCACAGTTATTACATGGCGGTTCGCAGGAGCGAAAATTGCGTGCCGGGACGGAAAATATTGCCGGTATCATCGGCCTTGCTAAAGCTTTTGAGATTGCCTGTCGGGGTATAGATGAACATAAGCAACATATCCAAGGCTTAAAAAGTCGGCTTGTTGAAAGGTTGAAAAATCTACCTGGTATCACATTTAACAGTACGTCGGCTACTGAAGATAGCCTTTACACGGTGTTGAGTGTGAATTTTCCTTCAACCGGTATTGATCTTTTGGCTTTGCTTGATCAAAATAATATTTCCGTATCAGGCGGCAGCGCATGTTCAACTGGGTCTGCATCGCATGTGCTTCAGGCTATAAAAAGTGATAGATTAAAAGATACCGTCCGCTTTTCGTTCAGTAAGTTTAATACTGCGGAAGAAATAGATTACACCGCTGATATATTGTATAAGTTATTTAAGGTGACTAATAATAAAATCAGAGAAGTTGAATATTCGATCTAAAACAACACAAGCAATGCCAATTCCGATAACTACCGATAGTTCTATCGTTAGTTTTCTGATCACGGCTTTATCCTTAATGTTTCTCCAAACAAGAGGTAGATTAATGACCGCGCTTGCCAAAGACGAAATAATAGCAACATTTCCGGCAAGGGAAGCCGTGATCTTTCCGTGCATGGCCATAGTTGCCGCGGCTGCTGTAGTACTGGCGCTACTTACCAACCCGCCAAATAAGCCGGTTGCCAGCAATCCATAACTGCCAAAAAAACGGTTGAGCAAAGTGCCGCCGATGGCTATTAAAATAAATAAGCTACCGAAGCCTAAAACCTTCTTGATAGATATGGGTGAATCTAAAGCTAAAGGGGCGTCATTGCTGGTTAGCTTACCTTCCAAAACCTTATCTCTAATAATAAAAAAGAATGCAACCAATGACATGGCAGCGAGTGGGATTAGCGTAGCGCTTAATGATGCCGGTACAAAAATTGTAGCAATAATCAGGTTCCGTGCAAACATGGCTATTGTGGTAAGCAGGCAAAGGGATGTCATTTTTGATGACAAATTTGACGATTGCGCCCTTGAACTAACCTCCGCAACGGTAGCGCTGCTATTCACCAATCCACCGAAAATAGCACCCAGATAAAGTCCACTGGTACTAAATATCCGTAGGCAAACGTAGTTAACAAAGCCAATTCCAGCTATCGCGATGATGCTGATCCAGGCGTCACTTGGGTTAAATAATTGCCAGGGATCAATATACCTGTTCGGTAAAATGGGATAAATTACAAAGCCAATCAATCCCAATAAAATAGCGCTTCGGATCTCTGAGGGTTGAAGCCCGCCTGCGAAACGATTAAGCTCCGTTTTCCAGGCTAATAGCATGGTCATGATGATGGCTCCGGCCACAGGAGTGAACATGTGCCCAAGCCCTACTAAAGCACCTAATATAAAGTTTACAATTAATGCCGCTGATGTTGTGATCTCAAGTGTTTCTTCGACAATTAAACTGCGGGTATTCATGCCTATTACCAGCAGAAAAACACCTACCATCGCAGTAATAATAAACTCAGTACCAATTAAGGCTGATAATGTGCCTAACAAAGCAACAATAGCAAACGTACGGATGCCGGCTTCTTTGTGCGACCATTTTCGCTCCATCCCAACAAGCATGCCTATACCAACCGATACAGCCATCTTTAACGCAACAGGAGCTGCCGGATAATGAAGAAAATCAGGGCTCATTTACAAATTTAAGCATTTTCAACTTAAATGAGGCGTGAGAACGGGTTCGAACCGTTGTAAGAAGTTTTGCAGACTCCCGCCTAACCACTCGGCCACTCCGCCTTATTGTTTAAAAGTTTAGGGTTTTTATTAAAAAATAATTCAGAAAAACAGGGGAGGAGCTGTAAATGGCAGCAGCAATTTATGCTCCTTCCACTGTTCTTGCTGAATAACCAAACTAAAAAAAACTATAAATCAACTAATTATCTATTTCCACTTAGATAATTGAGGTCAGAAGCGGATTTGAACCGCTGTATCAGGTTTTGCAGACCTGTGCCTAACCGCTCGGCCATCTGACCTAATAAAATACTACTTATAGCAATAAGCTAATTAATTATGCAGGTAAAATTTAACAACAACAACAGCTATACATACCCTTCGGACTAAAGGATATTCGGATTGAGATCGCGGTGTTTATTTTGCTGTGTTGGATCATTTAATTAATGTCTACCAATTTTATAGACATTGCAAATGTAGAGATTAAATTATTAACTCAAAATTTATTTTACTTTTTATTTTTTGATGGGATGGCCAATAGAAATTCTATAATGGCAGGTTAATAATTCAAGTGATTCATTGATAGCCCAGGTTAAATAATTATCCTCTCAACCTTATATTTTCATTCACCGCTTGTTCCACAATTCTGCTTAGTGTTTCTTTATTGCCGGGGATGCTTACATCAACAGCACCGTAGTTATTTAGCACATCTGCTGCTTCCTGTGCTTCCCGAATGGATAGAGCATGAACAGTAAGAATAGTGCCATTTTGTGCAGCAACAACGTGTGCTTTGGCTTCTGCTTTATCTTCAAAAAGATGTTTGAAAAAATCCGCCACTTTTTCGTCTTTACCAACTAAATGCAGATCTATATTCGCATTTTCAAAATCGTTGGCTAGGAGGTACAAACTCGCATCTTCGGCCAAATTGAAATCTTTAAATATTCCGATCACTGTTATCATTCCTAATCAATAGATATTGACGTTTAATTGTTTTTAAATAAATCGTTATGAGAGTTTTTAACCAATATTATTTTGCTATTAAACGCAGGCAAGCCCTCAATTTTTAAATCGAAGGCTTGCTAATTTTTCTATTCGTTCGAATGTAATAGCATAGCCTTGATATAGGCTGAACTATTAAAATTAATATATACCGTTTTTATGGTTGATAAGCGAATTTGCCTGCTCGAGCGTCATTCCAAAATGATCAGCTATTAATTGAGGTGGATTTGAAGTCATCCAGTCGTTCAACGATAGTTCCTGATAAATAGGACTGTTAAATAGTACGATCAATTTTAAAGTTTCTGTCCCGGTGTTTTCAATATAATGGCCATAGCCCTGCTTTATAAAGGCAACCATCCCTTTACTGTAAGGCATTGTTTTTACACGCCCGTGCGAACCAAAAATGCTTACCTCTCCTTTTCCTTCCATTACATATTGCCACTCGTCGGCATTAGGGTGCCAGTGCAGCTCCCGCATTGCTCCCGGTTCAATTTCCATTAACATAGAAGTTATGGTTTGCTGTATAGGGAATTCCAAAGAAGAAACTAGTTTTACCGATCCACCTTTGAATTGTTGGTAAACCCCGTCTTTAGCCATGCGGAACTTATGCGAAGAATTACTGTAAGGAATAGCCGGGTTAATGTTTTTTGGCCTTGGTTCTACAGCAATTTTGCCAACACCAATATACAATTCCTTTTTAGGCAGATTAGCAAAAAGGCTGGCCGGTAATCCGGTGTTGCGGGCCATAATATCCGGAGAAATATGACTCACCCAATCCGTAATACTAAAGGTACCGAATTCAGAGAAGTGACCATTGTCAAAACCTAATAAAAAATGACATGGTTTATCTCCAAGGCATTGTAGCATATGCCCATGTCCTTTTGGGAAATACCAGATATCACCTTTTTCAAAATCATCGGTTGAGGTGGTGCCGTCGGGGATAATGACGGTCGTGCGTACTTGGCCGTCCAAAATATAAGCCCATTCAGCAGCGATAGAATGCCAGTGCATCTCACGAAACGCGCCCGGTTGTAAATACATCGATACACCCGCTATGCTCTGAGAAACTGGAAACTCTTCAACAGTAGCCTCTTTTGCTGAACCGCCCTCACTTTTATAGCCAGTGCTTCCATTCTCAATATCATAAACAAAATCTTCCAGTGGTTCCTGCACTTTCGCGATTGTTTTTTTAGCCAGAGCAGGAGATAAGCCCTTTGCTTTTAGATTTTCGGGTATGAAGGTGCCAATGCTGGCTGCTGCTGCAACCAAGCCTATTGAGGATAAGGATGCTGTTGTGAGAAACTTGCGTCTTGAGTTTTCCATGATTTTTTGATTTAATATAAAGCAAACGTAGAGAACAAAGTTTGAAAATAAAAATTAAACATCATATGTTTTATTAAATCATATGATGAAATTGTAAATTCTAATCTTGCTTTAATCTGAATGTTAAAATAGAGTTAATAATAGGATTTTAGGATTGAAATGACAGAATCAGTGTAGTTTTATTATGGGATGAATTCAAAAAGTATTATAGATGTAGAAATGTTTTTGAATTGAGTTTTTGTGCCTGAACATAAAACATCGTATGTTTGGTATTGCATACATATAAGGCAGCTTATGAAACTTTACGATAAAATAGTCAGCCGGATAAAGGAGGATATCAATACAGGGAAATTTAAAGCAGGTGAAAAAATACCTGCCGAGCCTGAACTGATGAAATTATATACCGTTGGCCGCTCAACCATAAGGGAGGCCGTAAAAACATTGGCTATGTCGGGTATTCTTCAGGTGCAGCAAGGCTCCGGCACATTTGTTAACACCAATATTCAGGATGTCAGCATTGAACAGCGTTTACGCCGGGCTGACTTTGATGAAATAAATTCAGTGCGGGCTTTGCTGGAGAAAGAAATTGTGAAGCTGGCTACGCTAAACCACACCCAAGCTCAAATAATTGAGATTGAAGAGGCGCTGGAGCAACGTAAAGTCGCTATACATGCGGAAAATCCCCAGGAAACCGCGGATGCTGATATTAAATTTCACATGGCTATTGCCCATGCTGCAGGCAACACGGTGTTGTCTGAGTTATATTATAGTTTTACGCTTATTCTTCGTAGCTTTTTTTCTGCGAGAGAGGTACAGGGTATTAGTCACTTCGCGATGAACCACCATCTTCACGAGCAATTGTATAAAGCAATCAAAAGCGGAAAGGTTAACCAGTCGCAGGCCGTGCTCCAAAAGATTTTGGATAATAATTACTAAGTTGTGTAAGCGATCTAATAATTTGAAATAGTTATCTCCCAGTTTCCGGAACTTGTACAAATCGTAAAATAATTATCACCTATTTGTAATTTACTGCAATCGATTGCATTTCTAATATTTTTATTGATATTTGCCGGGTATACCATTATAACCACAGTAGGTAACCGTCATAAATTACTCTGAATGAAAATCGATGTTAAACAACTGTTTTTAATAGGCATAGTTTTATGCATTAACCAATTATCACTGGCGCAGGTGCGCTTGCCGCAATTGGTTAGTGATGGCATGGTTTTGCAGCGGGATACCAAACTAAACATCTGGGGATGGGCATCACCGGGCGAAAAGGTCAACATTAAATTCCATCAAAAAAACTATAAGACCACCACGTTACCCAATGGCAAATGGTCGGTATTTATTGGCGCGATGAAAAGTGGGGGGCCTTATACCATGGACATCAGCGCATCTAATCATATCATCATTCATGATATTCTGGTTGGGGATGTATGGTTTTGCAGCGGACAATCGAACATGGTGTTGCCGATAGAACGGGTTAAAGAGAAATATCCGCAGGAAATAGCGAAAGCGAATTATCCCGAGATCAGGAACTTTTTTATTCCCACAATATCCAATGTAAGTCAGGTTGCTGAGGATCTTCCTAAAAGCAAATGGATCGCTTGTGATTCTAATACTGTGCTTCAATTTGGTGCCGCGAGTTATTTTTTCGCAAAGCGATTGTTTGATAAATACCACATCCCAATCGGCATCATCAATTCCAGTGTTGGTGGCACACCGATACAGGCATGGATAAGCGCC
Source organism: Mucilaginibacter sp. L196 (assembly GCF_009765905.1). Taxonomy (GTDB): domain Bacteria; phylum Bacteroidota; class Bacteroidia; order Sphingobacteriales; family Sphingobacteriaceae; genus Mucilaginibacter. Next base: position 518,966 of record NZ_LMUO01000009.1, read on the forward strand.
AACGGATTGAACGATTTGCCAACTTACCACACCCGGGTTATCCAATTACAGGATGCTGCTTATCTGCATCAGCTTCAGCAGCAACCTCGAGTAAATGATGTAGAAGTGAACAGGCAAATAAACCTGCGCGATAAAGGGCTAAACGGCGAAAAGCCTTGGTTTGATACTACCTATAAAGCTTTAAACTGGCATCATTTCTGGCTGCCAGGCTACTGGGCAGATCAGGGCATAAAAGGTCTGAACGGTATTGTGTGGTTCCGCAAGGAAATTAACCTGCCTGCATCCATGGCCGGTAAGCCGGCAAAGCTTTTTATGGGACGTATTGTTGATGCGGATGATGCTTATGTAAATGGTGTATTAGTGGGTTCAACAACATACCAATACCCTCCCCGCAGATACATCTTACCTGCAGGCCTTTTAAAAGCAGGCAAAAACATCATCGTCACAAAAATAAGTAATACCGCTGGCAAAGGTGGTTTTGTGCCGGATAAGCCCTATTTTTTAAGCGTTGGAAAAGATACCATTGATCTTCGTGGCGATTGGCAATACCAGGTGGGTGAGGTGTTTGAGCTACCTAAAAACCCATCAGCTCATGAGCCTTTTGTAGCGCAAAATGAGCCTGCGGGACTTTATAACACCATGGTTGCACCGGTTATTCCTTATAAAATAAAAGGCATAGTATGGTACCAGGGTGAATCAAATACCGACAAGCCTAATGATTACAAGAAATTATTACTTGCACTTATCGCCGACTGGCGCAAAAAATGGAATGAAGGTAATATTCCATTCATTTACGTGCAGCTGCCTAATTTTATGGAAGTGCAATACTCACCGTCGGAAAGTCATTGGGCCGAATTAAGGCAAGCTCAACTACACGCGTTATCAATGCCCAATACGGCAATGACAGTTAACATCGGGCTTGGCGAATGGAACGATATACATCCTTTAGATAAAAAAGATGTAGGCGATAGACTGGCATTAGCTGCGGAGCATTTAGCCTACGGCGATACGGCTATAGTGAGCTCTGGGCCCATTTATAAATCCGCTAAAATAGAGGACAATAAAATCATCATCAGTTTTACCAGTGTGGGTCACGGGTTAAAAATAAATAACGGCAATGAGTTAACGCAATTTGCCATTGCGGGGGCCGACAAAAAATATGTTTGGGCGCACGCCATCATTAAAAACAACCAGGTAATTGTTTGGGGCGATGCCGTTAGTCACCCTTTGTATGTACGATACGCCTGGGCCGATAATCCCGAAGGCGCCAACTTATACAATGTTGATGGATTGCCAGCATCACCATTTTCTACAGACCCAGATCAATAAGATAACCGGTATTAAGCAAATTAGTCGCCGTTCTTTTTTGTTGAGGAACGTATGATCAGTTTTGGTTTAATGCTGATGATCTTAGGCACAACCTCAATCTCCTCTTTGTTTTCCATCTCCTGAAAATAAAGATTGGCGATGGTTTTACCCATATAGCTACTGAATTGGTCGATGGTAGTGATGGATGGGCTGGTTAACTCCGTAAATGCCTCGTTCGAGTAGCCGCAAATGCCTAATTGACTGGGTACTTTAAATCCCATTGCTGTAGCTACCTCCAAAACACCCAGCGCTGAGAAATCTGATGTTGACGCAAATATGGCATCCGGTGGTTCACTTATACTTAATACTTTTCTTGTTGCTTCAGCGCCCAATTCTTTGGTCCATGCATTTTCAACAATAAGTTCGTCAATTATTGGCAGATCATATTTTTTCAAAGCATTTAGATAACCGGTTTTACGTTGCCTGAAAATTTGCAGGTTTTGCGGCCCCTCCAACAAACTAATCCTTTTATAACCCTGCTCAATCATGTGCGAAACCGCCTCAAAGGATGCTTGCTCATTATCATTAATAACTTTCAGGGTTTCCAGTTCATCCGCTACACGGTCAAATTGTATCAACTGAATACCATGGTCCAGCACATTTTGCAAATGCTGATAATCAGTTCCGTCAACCGATACCGATATTACAATGCAATCCACATGTTGGTTAATCAGCGTGTTTACGCATTTAATTTCTTTACTCTGCGATTCGCTGGATTGGCAGATGATTAAATTGTAATCCTTTTGATATGTCGCTTCCTCAATCCCGGCTATTACATTCGAAAAGAAATTCTGGTTAATGCGTGGTACTACAATGCCAATAGTTTTTGAATGCCCCTTGCGCAAATTGGAGGCAAGTGTATTACGTTTATAATTTAGTTCTTCAGCTGTTTTTAGGATGAGCTTTTTGGTGTTTTCATTTACATAATTGCTGTTATTCAGCGCTCTTGAAACGGATGAGGCAGTAATATTCAGCTTTTCAGCTATGTCATAGATAGTGGTTCTCTTCTTGTTTTTCATCTTTAGGTAAGATAATAAAAATAATTTCGACAATCGATTGCAGAATACAAAATTTTATATAATTTCGTTTTAGAAATCTTCACCAAGATATAAACTAAATTATTCATTTAATATAAACCGTTATATACAGCGTATATGTTATTATTAGGCATAGATATAGGCACGTCGTCAACAAAAGTAAGCGTTATTGACGCAACTACGCAAAAAACCGTAGCCTCCGCGCAATATCCCGATATTGAAGCGCCTATACTGGCCCTTAAATCCGGCTGGGCAGAACAGTCGCCCGAGACGTGGTGGGATCAGGCTCAGCAGGCCCTGGCTATCTGCAATAACACAGGTAAATACAATCCCGCTAATATCGGTGCAATAGGTATTGCCTACCAAATGCACGGCTTGGTTTTAGTTGATAAAAATCAGAAAGCCCTAAGAAACAGCATTATTTGGTGCGACAGCCGCGCGGTTGAAATTGGCGAAAAAGCTTTTCATTCCATCGGCGAGGAAAATTGCCTTAGTCACCTTTTAAACTCCCCTGGTAATTTTACCGCCTCAAAATTGGCATGGGTTAAAGAGAATGAGCCGGAAATATATGCGCAAATAAATAAGATAATGCTTCCGGGCGACTTCATCGCGATGAAACTCACCGGCGAAATCACTACATCTGTATCTGCCTTATCCGAGGGCATTTTTTTTGACTTTATCGGCAATCGATTGTCTAAAGAAATTGTCGAGTATTTTGGCTTTGATGAATCCTTTTTTCCCACAATAAAACCGGTATTTTCTGTTCACGGAAATTTACAGGCTTCTATAGCCCAAAAACTAAACTTAAAACCCGGTATCCCGGTAAGTTATAAAGCTGGCGATCAGCCCAATAACGCGCTATCATTGAACGTATTAAACCCGGGAGAAGTAGCCGCTACGGCAGGTACTTCAGGTGTTATTTATGGTGTGAGTGATCAGCTAGCTTATGATAAACAATCGCGGGTAAACACCTTTGCACATGTTAATTATACAGAGGAACAAAAACGTTTAGGTGTTTTACTATGTATAAATGGCACCGGTAGTATGTATCGTTGGGCCAAAAATAGCTTTGGGGTAGGCTTAAGCTACATGCAAATGAATATCGATGCGGTTAATGCCCCTGTTGGCTCTGATGGTTTACAGGTATTACCCTTTGGTAATGGCGCCGAGCGTATGCTAAATAACAAACAAGTAGGCGCGCATTTGCATAATATCGATCTGAACCTACATACACAAGCTCACTTATTCAGGGCTGTGCAGGAGGGGATTGCCTTCGCATTCAGGTACGGGCTTGATATTATGCGCGAGAATGGAATGACGCCAACGGTCATCCGCGCAGGAAAAAATAACCTGTTTTTAAGCGAGCTCTTTACCGAAACATTTGTTAACGCGACAGGCGTACCCGTTGAGCTTTATAAAAATGATGGTAGTGTTGGCGCGGCGCTTGGCGCGGGTATTGGCGCGTCTGTTTTTTCATCTGCTGCCGAAGCATTTAAAAATATGCACCCTGTTCAGCTTATTGAACCATCAAAATCACAACACCTGGAACCTTTTTACCAGGAATGGCAGGCATTGCTTAAAACACAACTCTTAAATAATTAATAAATACAAATAAATATAATTGAAATGGCAAGTATAGTAACAGGTGACAAAGAGTTTTTTAAACAGATCGGACAGATCAAATACGAAGGGTTACAATCTGACAATCCTTTAGCGTTCAGGTGGTATGACGCAAATAAAATCGTTGGTGGCAAATCAATGAAAGATCATTTGCGCTTTGCCTGCGCTTATTGGCATTCATTTGTAGGTAACGGTGCCGATCCTTTTGGCGAACCTACTCACATTCATCCGTGGGATGCAAAGGCTGATGCTGTTGAACGCGCCAAAGACAAAATGGATGCAGCATTTGAGTTCATCACCAAAATGGGGATGGAATACTACTGTTTCCATGATGTTGATGTGGTGGATTATACCAATGACGTGAATGAAAACGACAGACGTTTACAGGCTTTAGTTGACTATGCTAAACAAAAACAAGCAGCTAGCGGTGTAAAATTACTGTGGGGTACTGCCAATTTGTTCAGCAACAAAAGATATATGAATGGTGCTTCAACCAATCCTGATTTTCATGTGTTAACCCATGCAGCTGCCCAGGTAAAAGCGGCGATAGATGCTACCATAGCACTTGGCGGCGAAAATTATGTTTTTTGGGGTGGACGCGAAGGTTACATGACCTTGCTTAATACCGATATGAAACGCGAGCAAGAACATTTTGCACGTTTTTTACATACTGCAAAAGATTACGCCCGCAAACAAGGCTTTAAAGGTAACTTCTTTATCGAACCAAAACCTTGTGAGCCAACTAAACACCAGTACGACTATGATGCCGCAACAGTGCTTGGCTTTTTACAGAAATACGATTTGTTAAATGATTTTAAGTTAAACCTGGAAGTTAACCACGCTACATTAGCAGGCCATACTTTTCAGCATGAATTACAGGTGGCTGTTGACTCGGGTTTATTAGGGTCGATAGATGCAAATCGTGGCGATAACCAAAATGGATGGGATACCGACCAATTCCCTAACGATATTAATGAGGTTACTGAAGCTATGCTGATTATACTAGAAGCAGGTGGCTTTGCAGGTGGAGGTATAAACTTTGATGCAAAGATCCGCCGTAACTCAACAGACCCGGCAGATTTATTTTATGCCCACATTGGCGGTATGGATCTTTTCGCCCGCGCATTGATCTCCGCTGATAACATCCTGAAGAAATCTGATTACAAAAAAGTACGTACAGATCGTTACGCTTCATTTGATGCAGGTAAAGGAAAAGACTTTGAGAACGGCAAGCTAACGCTTGAAGAGCTAAAAGCCTACGCGATTGCCAATGGCGAACCAGCCACAATAAGTGGTAAACAGGAATATATAGAAAATTTGATAAATAGATTTATATAGTTTATTATTGCATCTACCAATAATAACCGTCAAAATAACATCTTTTAATTATTAAACCCTGATTATGACTAACAGATTAAGCAATGGTGACTACGCCGTATTTTTCATCTACTTTATAATAGTATCCTTTTATGGTTGGTGGGTATACAAGCGTAAAAACAAAAGCGATGCCACATCCAAAGGCTATTTTTTAGCCGAAGGTTCATTAACATGGTGGGCAATAGGTGCATCACTAATCGCTTCAAATATCTCTGCCGAACAAATGGTGGGTATGAGTGGTTCCGGCTTTAAAATGGGACTAGCCATATCAACTTATGAGTGGATGGCATCGTTAACGCTGGTTATTGTAGCTATATTTTTCATTCCTGTTTATCTGAAAAATAAAATAGCCACTATGCCGCAGTTCCTGCATCAGCGGTACAATGGTACTGTAGCTATGATAATGGCTATATTTTGGCTAATGCTTTACATTGTTGTAAACTTAATGTCGATACTTTACTTAGGTGGGGTTGCTATAGCGGGTATTTCAGGGCTAAGTCTAAAATTAGTAATTGTAATGTTGGCGGCTTTCTCCATAATTATTACCCTGGGTGGTATGAAGGTTATTGGTTATACCGATGTTGTACAAGTATTCTTCCTGATATTAGGAGGGCTGGCAGCCAGCTACATAGCCTTGCATTTGATAAGTGAAAAATCGGGTACTACGGGGCTTTGGAACGGCTTTAAGCTGCTAAGGGCAGATGCCGGGGATCACTTCCATATGATATTTAAAAAGGATAATGCCAATTACCTGGATCTGCCGGGCCTTAGCGTACTTATTGGCGGTATGTGGATCACTAATCTTAACTATTGGGGCTGTAATCAATACATTACCCAAAGGGCGCTTGGTGCCGATTTGCCAACCGCCCGTGGTGGTTTGTTATTCGCTGCTTTCCTGAAGTTGCTGATGCCTGTGATTGTAGTACTACCCGGAATAGCCGCGTACGTGCTTTATCAAAAGGGTATGTTCCACCAGGAAATGATGAGTTCTAAAGGTGTTTTAGATGTTAATAAGGCTTATCCTTCGGTACTTAATTTATTGCCAAATTATCTTAAAGGGCTTTCATTCGCGGCTTTAACAGCGGCTATTGTAGCATCGCTGGCGGGTAAAGCCAATAGTATAGCTACCATATTTACATTGGATATATACAAAAAGGCGATAAAGGTAGATGCAACAGAAAAAAACCTGGTAAATACAGGTAAGGTGGCCGTAGTGGTTGCCATGGTATTGGGCGTTTTGTTATCTTTTGTTATTGGCGATATGCTGATGGGCGAAGGCAAACAGGGTTTCCAATATATCCAGGAATATACAGGCTTTGTATCACCGGGTATATTTGCCATGTTTATTCTGGGTTTCTTCTGGAAAAAGGCAACTTCAAATGCTGCATTATTCGCTACTATAGGCGGGTTGGCATTCGCTATTGTATTCAAGTTTTTGCCTTATTGGACCAACCTTTCCTTTATGTCGCCTTACGGTTTTTCAAAATTGAATGCCGATGGTGTATATGAAATCCCTTTCCTGGATAGAATGGGCTTTGTATTTATAATATGTATTGTTGGGATGTATATCATCTCCATGATTGAAAACTCAAAAGGCCTACGTACAAACGGATTGGAAGTGGATGCATCCATGTTCAAAACCAATAAAAGTTTTACAATTGGCGCTATCGTAATTTGCGTTATTCTGACAGCACTTTACACTATCTTCTGGTAGTATAAATAACGTCTAAATAAAAAAAGCGATGGGTTTTTATAACTCATCGCTTTTTTACTTAGACCGAAATGCAATTAAAAACCGATAGAGTTCCCTCCGTCAATCGGTAAAATAACACCGGTTACATATTTAGCAGCATCTGATGATAGGTAAACAATAGCTTCGGCAACATCCTCTGGCAATCCTAATTTGCCCATCGGTGTTCTTGATAAAACTTTTTGTTTACGCTGCGGGTCACTGTCCAATGCTTTTGCCGACATGTTGGTGGCAATAAATCCCGGTGCCACGCAGTTTACCCGTATGCCTTCCGGCGATAATTCAACAGCCATGGCTTTTGTCATCCCCTCAATCCCGGTTTTAGCGGCGGTATAAGCAATTACATAAGGTATACCATATTGCGCCGCCATGGAGCTTATATTTATTATGCTCCCCGATTTCTCCTTCAACATAGCCTTGGCTACCTCTCTGCTTAAAGCAAAAACCGAGGTTAAGTTAGTTTTAATGACTAATTCAAATTCTTCATCAGTTACTTCGGTAAAGGCTTTTTTAAGGTTGATACCTGCATTGTTTACCAGTATATCAATCTTACCGTATTCATTTACGATGTTTGCTATTAGTTCAGGTATAGCTTTTAGGTTACTTAAGTCGCAAACTTTATAGTGGCATAGCTCGCCCAGATTTGCGGTAACCTCTTTTAAATTCTGTTCATTCCTTCCTATAATAATCGTTTTGATATTATTTTCAACCAATTTAGTGGCAGTCGCCAACCCCAACCCCGATGCACCACCGGTTACGATGGCTATTTTTAATTCAGTATCCATTTAAATATTTAATATACTATCCTTTTTTCCTTGATGAATCACGCACGATCAATTCCGAACGTAATATCAGGCTATGCGTTTGTTGTAGGTCGTTATTATGATCGAGGTGGCCAATTAATACTTTGGCGGCCACTTCGCCCATTTCATATCCTTTGTAATCTATGGTAGTCAAATTGGGTTCAATTACACAAGAGGTAGGATCATTATTAAAGCCCGCGAAGGCAATATCCTCCGGTATTTTTATTCCTTTCGATTTTAAAACCTGCATACAGCTGATCGCGCAAAGATCATTCGAAGCAAACACCCCGTCAGGCCTTACCGCCATTTGTACTATTTGTTGGGCTGCTTGTATACCTGCATGTGCACTGAGGTCATTAACAATAAGCAGGTCATCGTCAAAAGCGATCTGATGATCTTCCAATGCTTTTTTATAACCATTAAACCGGTCCCGGTAAACATTGCGCAGTTGGTTGCCGCTAATATGCACAATGCGCTTACAACCCTGTTCAATTAAATGTGTGGTGATGTTATAGGCCGCCTTATAATTATCAATAAAAATACTTGGGCAATGCTCATGCTCTACCACACGGTCAAAAAATATTACCGGGATACCCCTTTTAATAAATGCCTCAAAATGATCAATGTTATTGGTATCGTAAGCCAGCGAAACAAGTAATCCGTCAACACGGTTATTAAACATGGCTTTGGCATTGCTCACCTCTTTTTCCATGGTCTCCAGCGATTGACTGATGAATAGATTATACCCCGATTCATTAACTACCTTTTCAATCCCCGCAATCACATCCGACATAAAATTACTGTTCAGCCGCGGTACAATAACACCAATGACATTACCACGTTTGGTACGCAGGCTGCTGGCGAATGAATTGGAACGATAGCCCATTTCATCTGCCGCTGCTAGTATTTTCTTTTTGGTGTTCTTGTTTATTCCAGGATGATCCTTTAGCCCCCTGCTCACCGTCGCGGCGGATATATTCAGCTTTTGGGCAATATCATATATGGTAACTTCTTTTTCGGGGTTACTCATTATTACAGTTGATTTAAATAATTACAATCGGTTACAGCGCATATAATGCTAAATATTAAGTATTATATGTTAAAAAACTATTAAAATTAACATTAATAATTAGACTGGATAAGTTTATTTTTAAATTTATGCAATCGATTGCTAAAGATATATTTTTTATCTCTATCTTCAATCAAGTAAAATGTTAAAAATTTAAATAAGCACGAAAAAGATCTTAGACTGATGAGCTAACAGGAATATTCCCGATGCTGGAAACGGTGTTTATTTTATCAACCTAAAAAGAATATAATTTATAAAGTATATGTTTAATAATTTAGAACAAACCTTCCGTTGGTTTGGCCCGAATGACCCGGTAACCTTAGCCGCCATAAAACAAGCAGGCGCAACTGGTATTGTAAACGCCCTGCATCATATCCCTTGCGGCGAGGTATGGTGCGTAGATGAAATTAAACAACGTGATGCCATTATTAAAGCGGCAGGTTTTAACTGGTCGGTAGTGGAGAGTGTTAATATTCATGAAAGTATTAAAACAGCCGGTAGTTTAAGAGATCATTATATAGAAAACTATATAACCACCATTAACAACTTAGCCGCCGTAGGTATTAAGGTAATTTGCTACAATTTTATGCCCGTGCTCGACTGGACACGTACCAATCTTGATTTTCGGCTGCCAAATGATGCGTCTGCGTTGAGGTATGATGCACCGGCAGTAACAGCCTTTGATTTGTATATTTTGGAGCGTGAAGGAGCTTATGCTGATTTTAGTGAACAACAGCAACAAGCCGCGAAAGCTTTTCTGGATGGTATCAGCGCAGCAGAAAAAGAACTGTTAACTAATACCATAATGGCTGGTTTACCCGGTACCGATGAGGTGTTTACGATTAATGAATTTAAAGAGCATCTTAAAAAATATCAAGATACCGATGCGAATAAACTAAAAGAAAACCTTGCTTACTTTTTAAAGGCGATCATCCCTCACGCAGAAAAAGCAGGCATAAAAATGTGTATCCACCCGGATGATCCGCCATTTCCGATACTGGGTTTGCCAAGGGTGGTTAGTACGGAAAAAGATTTGACCGATGTTGTCGCGTCTTGCCCATCGCCGAATAATGGTATCACTTTTTGTACAGGGTCGTTAGGCGCAAGGCCCGATAATGATTTGCCGGGTATAGTAAGCCGGTTGGGTGAGCATATCCATTTTCTACATTTGCGAAATGTGCAAAGGGAAGCCGATGGCAGTTTTTACGAAGCTGATCATTTAGGTGGTAGCAATGATATGTACGCCATTATGAAAAACGTGATTTTGGAACAACAAAAGCGGGTTGCAAGCGGTCGTGGAGATATTGCTATCCCGATGCGCCCGGATCACGGGCATAAGATATTAGATGATTTTAGTTACGATACTTATCCGGGCTACTCAGTAGCGGGGCGATTAAAAGGCCTAGCCGAATTGAGGGGATTGGAGATGGGGATTAAAAGGAGTATTGTCTGAGTTCTAAGAAAATGTTTAAAATAAGCGTCATTGCGAGGAACGAAGCAATCTCTACATAGGCAGGGCGATTAGAAGGGTTGAACCTGTAGAGCAACTCTGTAAAGTATAGAGATTGCTTTGTTCCTCGCAATGACGACAGTTGTATCACTTAAAATACCTGCTTGCGAAATCAATAAAGAAAGGCCAGTTAGGTACATCGGTATGCCCGCTGCTGTGCTGGCGAAAAGCAAGATCGCCGTTGGTAAGCGAAGTTTCAACAGGTGGAAAATCGGTTGTGCCTAAATCTTTTTTACCCAACAGTTTGTAAACTGGCCCTGCGGCAACGGCTGCCATAAACATTCCCCTGGCATCAACCCAGCCATCACCTTTCTGTCCTCCGCTAATGAATACCGGCCTTGGCGCGCAAAGCGCAATTAATTCGTGCGCATCAACCGGCATATCGTTCCAATGCAAAGGCCCTGCGTATTTTAGAAAATTGCCTGCCATCCAATGATATTCACCTGCGCCTGCTACATTTTCTACTAACTCCCCGGCATTACGGCGCGACAGTTTAGCACCGCCTTCGCCCGAAGAACTTACATAAGCAATAGCAAATCGCTGATCATAAGCCATTGTAACCAAAGTCGCCTTGCCAAAGCGCGAATGCCCTTCAAGTCCTACTTCCTTTGCATTTACCGCCTTATCGCTTTCAAAATAATCCAGGGCACGGCTGGCGCCCCATGCCCATGCTCTTAACGCGCCCCAATCATCCGGCTTGCGCGGCTGTCCCTTATTCATTAAGCCGATAATGCCTTTGGTTAATCCTGCTCCGTTATCGGCCTGCACACTGGTTGGATAAATAATGGCGCACCCCCATCCTTTAGCCAAAACCTGTTGTTGCCAGCTTGGCCCCGCAGGCATAGCCGGTGCTTTTACATTAGGTTGCTTTGGAAAATGGAATCCCGGAGGAAATACAAAACCAAACTGCATAATTACGGGTACCGGGCCAGTGGCGTTAGTTGGTGTTGATAGCGTTAACTGTATATTAATCGTATCCAAAGGATAGGACGAATTATCTACATGCCCAACCAGTTTTTTAGTAATAACGGGGATATCACCAATTTTTTCATGGGTGATGCTAATCACCTCCCAGTTAACTTTAGGGGTGTTTGCGGGCATCCTGCCATATATCTCCCGGTCAAAATCTTCCACAATTTCAGGTCGGCGTTTGTTCCACCATTGTTTAGCGGTGTTTACCGGTTTGCCATTGTTCATAACCAGCGGGTTAGGAAGGTTGGGATATGGGTTTGCTTTAGCTTCATCATAATTGGCCGCATTTGGAGCCGTTGGATTGTTGCCGTCTGCACCCGGGCGTAGTGATTTAATATGCAATTGATCCATCATGTTTTGATGATCTTGCTCTGCTGTAAAGTTTACTGGCGGCGCATAAGTGGGGGTATTATTTTGACCAAAAACATTTGTAAAAGAAAACACTATCAGGAAAAATGAAATTAAGTTTTTCATACTGTTTTAAATTAATCAAAATAGCAAAGGGCCGCTATTACGACCCTTTGCCAAAGTAAAACAATTACTGGTTAACCATTATTAATAACCCGGGTTTTGCGGGAATTTTGGCCCTGTTGTTACCAAATCAATTTCTGTTTGTGGTATAGGCCTCAAATCTTCAAAAGATTGGATATTTGGTCCACCCTCAGCATTATATTTCTGTGTTCTGCTTACTATTGTTTGTGTACGCACCAAATCATACCAGCGCTGGCACTCGCCATAAAATTCTCTGCTGCGCTCGTCTAATATAAAGTCAAGCGTAACTTGTGCCGGGGTTATCTGCATGGCGGCTACAGCAGCTGTGTTTTGCGTCGGTGTGTTGGTCGAGCGATAAGCAGCTCTGCTCCTAATCACGTTAATCATGGCAGCAGCTGTTGTTAAGTCACCAGTTTTAAATGCTGCTTCTGCGGCAACCATATAAACATCCGCATATCTGAACAATATAAATGGCCTGGTCGATGGATCATTAACACCAGTTCTGTTAGGATCATCATATTTTTTCATAGATGGGAAAAATACAGTGGTATACGGGTTTGGCGCGTTATCTTCAGGTGGCGTTAATATTATGCCTTTAAAGGTAGCCCTTTTAGTGGCTCCAGGATCATAAGGAGGCATCCAGATTGCTGTGTCAGCACCAACGGTAAGTGTTCCTCTTGGAGTGGTTACACCTGCAGTGTTAGCGATCCATGTAGTTTGAAACGTTTTATAATAACGTGAATCATTTACCTTCTCAGCAAAAGCCTGTTCAATTACATAAGCAGGGTTTGGCCTGATACGGATGAAAGGGCGCCCGTTTGCAATGTCCCTCGTCATTACGCTTGATCCCCCGGATGCAGGATAATTGGCATTCACTGTAGGGTAGTTGGGCCTGAATAGGTTGCTGGTGATGTTATACGATCCACCTGCACCACCTGCAACATAGTTACCATATTTGGTGCTATTGCTTTCATCAACTACAAAAAGTGTTTCCTGTCCATATTCATTGCCCGGTGCGTTAGCTGATGCAAAATCGGGCCATAAACCCAGCTTGTAAGCAGATGCATTACTAATTAAGGCTTGAGCAGTACTAAGTGCCATGGCAAAATCAGTAGGCTGGGCAGCAGTTGACCATCCCCGTGTTAAATAAACTTTTGCCAGCAGGTATTGTGCAGTTGCTTTGGTAGCTGCTTTCCCTGCAAATGGAGAAGCTGCACCGGTTGATGATATGGTTTCGCCGGGTATAGTTTGTAATTCAGTTGATGCCTGTGTTAAATCGGTGATGATCTGTGTATATACATCTGCGATTGCGGCGCGGGAATCAGACGTTGTTGGCGTGGTGATAAATGCAGTATGCAAAGGTACCGGCCCAAAGGTTTGAACGAGGTAGAAGTAATACAAGGCGCGTAAAAACTTGGCCTGGGCCAGGTACTCTGTGCGGGTTGCTGCATCCGGGAAAGCAGACGGCCCATACTGTAATACACCGTTTAATGTATTAATATCCTGGTAGGCAACACCAAAAATAGACACCGCGTTATACGCGGTTATGTTGCCAACTAAATTGGTATAGGTGAAAAATGGTACAGTAGATGACGTTGCGCTACCACCGGCAAGATATTCATCGGTACCGGCAAGCGTAATGTTGGTAAAACCTTCGGTTCCCCATAAATTACGCATATCACCGTATACACCAATTATTTCTCCCAAAACACCACCCGGAGTTGTGGAAAATTGCGGGGTTATATTTGCCCTGGGATTTTCAACCAGTAGCTTTTTACAACTTACAGCACTAATTGATATAAGTGATATAGTTAAAATCGATATTTTCTTAAATAGTTTCATGTCAATTTCTTTAAAAATTTAAAACTTTACGTTTACGCCCAACAGGAATGCACGGGTTAGCGGGTCATTTAAACCAACAGTAACGGCCCGGCCAAGTGCGTTAGAAGAATAACCGGATGCACCTGTAAGTGTGCCACCGTAACCGTTTCCTTCCGGATCAATACCTAAACCACTCTTTGTAAGCGGAGACCAGATAATAAATGGATTAGAGCAGGTTGCAAATACCCTTATAGAAGAGATCCCTGAGTTCTTAAGCGCATTGGAAGGAATGGTATAACCTAAGTTGATGCTACGCATTTTGATGAATGAACCATCGCGATATTGAAGTGTTGACGCATAAGGGAACGTGCCGCTTGCATCCGGACGAGGGAATGCATTGGTTGGGTTGGTTGGTGTCCAGTAATCAACCTTAATTTGGTTAACACGGCCGGTGTTGAAAAACGGATAACCTGATGCGCCGCTATCGCTGCCTAAATAAGGTACTGCTACCATTTGACCTATGCGTGCGAATGCTACAAATGTAACATCAATACCCATGTAGGAGAAACGGTTAGTTATGCCACTTTCAAATTTTGGTTGATAGGTTCCTATTATCTGCCTGTCACTTGCATTTATTACACCATCATGGTTTACATCCTCAACTTCAATCTGACCCGGTTTTTCGCCATACTTTGCTGCCTCTGTGGCTTGGCTTGTTTGCCAGATGCCTATTTTTTTATAATCGTAAATAACGTCAAATGGTTGCCCAACAAACCATCCATTCAAAGGGTCTTGCTGTAAACCATTGTGTAAAGCAACAATCGCATCACGATAAAAACTGATGTTAAAATCAGTATTCCAGGTAAAGCCGCTTGCTGTTTTAACGTTAATGCTGCTTAAGCTTATTTCTAAACCTGTTCCTTTGGTTTTACCCGCATTAATTAAGGTTGACCCGGCCCCGTTACTTGGCGGTAAGCTGATGGTTTGTAAAATGTTGTTAGTTCTTTGATCATACACATCAATACTACCGCTTATCCGGTTGTGCAGGAGCCCGAAATCTAAACCAAGGTTGTAGTTTTGTGTCGTTTCAAATTTTAAATTATCAGGTAAGCTGGTAACCAGATAGCCATTATAACCAGTCGGGCCAAAATTGTAGGCATTATTGGTTAATGTACCCAAAGTTGAGTAAGGGGCTACCGATTGGTTAGAAGTTACGCCATAACCTGCTCTTAACTTTAAGTTTGATACCCATGAAACATCTTTCAGGAATTCCTCTCTGTCAGCATTCCAGCCAAAAGCGAAAGCCGGGTAGGTTAAATATTGGTGACCTGCAGAAAGTACAGATGAGCCATCGCGCCTAACAGTGGCTGTTAACAGGTATTTATCATCAAATGAATAATTTGCACGGGCCATATAAGAGATCAACCCTTTTTCGGAATATGTTCCGTTGGTTGCGCTTACTGAATTCGCAAGGCCAAGGTTATAGCTTTGGATATAATCTGCAGGTAAACCAACACCATTAAAAGTCGATCCATCGTTATGATCTTTCTCAATACTGTATAAGCCTGTTAATGTTAAATGGTTTTTACCATAAGTCTTATCATAGGTCAATAAGTTTTCAACCAAGTAGGTATAATTCTGTGAATTAGCTACTTGTTCGCTTGTTTGCGAAGTAGCAGTCGCGGTATTATAAAAATTACTTACGGGGGTATATTGATTTCCCTGTGTTTGGCCGTATGTTAAACCAACGTTAGCGCGGTATTTTAAACCATTAAGGATGTTAACTTCGCCATAAAGACTATTAAAGGTATTCAACCTTCTGCTCAAATCCTGTATGGCGGGGTTACGTATAGTTAAAGGGTTAACTTTGGCTTGATCAATTGATCCGGTTAGAGGCAATAAGTTTATAGATCCATCTGCATTGTATGGTGAAGTAAGCGGGCTAAGGCTGATAGTGTTATACAAAGGATATAAATCTCCGCCATTAGTGGTAGTTACGTTCTCAAGGCTATTTAATCCCACTCTTAAACGACTATTTATTTTGTGGTCGATGGTGGTTCGTAAGGTATATCTTTCAAAGTCCTGACCATAAACCGTACCCTGATCCTTGTGGTAACCGGCACTTATGCCATATTGTGTATCTTCCGATCCTCCGGAAATTCCCAATAATTGGTCGGTTGTATATCCAGGCCTAAAGATAAGGTTTTGCCAGTTGGTATTTGTTCCGTTAGCAAGTCCTGCCAGCTCGGCGGTGGTAGGTGCATAAGCAGATGTATTTGGATTAACTGTATTACCAGCGGATGCCTCTGCTTTAAACGCAGCATATTCTGTGCCATTGAATACAGGATATTCGCTGGTAATGTGGCTGATACCATAAGTAGCGTTATACGTAGTTACCGCTTTTCCTGCTTTTCCTCTTTTGGTGGTGATTAAAATTACACCTCCCGATGCTCTTGATCCGTAGATCGCGGTTGCCGATGCATCCTTTAAAACATCAAGACTGGCAATGTCATCCGGGTTTAAATCGTTAATAGAGCCGCCAACAAATGGCACACCATCCAAAATGATTAAAGGTTGATTTTGAGAATCATTTTGTGATTGTGATGCACCTAATGAACGGTTACCTCTAATCCTGATCTGATTGCTGGCGCCCGGTTGGGTGCTGTTACTCACAATATCAACACCGGCCATGCGGCCCTTTAATTGGTCAACAACGTTATCAGACGGTACCACCGCTAAGGATTCTTCGCTAATGGTTGAAATTGCACCGGTAACATCCCGCTTGCGTTGCGTGCCGTAGCCCACTACCACAACTTCGTTTAAGTTATTGTTATTTACCGTAAGTGCGATTCTAATGTTGATGCTTTTTGCAGTTACATGCACTTCTTGTTTGTTGTATCCAACAAAAGATATAACAATTGTATTTTCGTTTTCAGGCACATTTATACTGAATTTGCCCTTTATATCGGTTGATGTAGCACCCTCATGCGACTTTAATTTTACGGTCGCGCCAGGAATCGGTTCGCCTTTTTCATCAAGCACTCTACCGGTAACGGTTGAGCTTTGCGCGAAAGCCGATACGGAAAGTATGCTTATGCTCAATAGTAAAAGCATGGTTTTCCAATATTTAATAGGTTTAAGTATTTCCATAATTTAATTAATTGGTGTAATGGTTTGTTTAATTGATGTTATTGCAATGGTTAGCTTATGCTAGTTTGATAAGCTATTTTGGCCCGATAGAAATACAGGCAGGTAGTTAAGTTGAATTTTCATCATGATTTTTCATTTAAGTTTGATTGGTTTTATGGGTTATAAATTGATTGTAAGTTTTTTGCACTCAAAAAAAATCGTCCGAAAGTATTGGCAAGCACCAGTACGGCCAGGTAATTAATTTATTGGGCAGTTTATTGAAGTTATAATTGGTTATTAACTTGGAATAAAAGTAGAAACAAAAAATTAAAAATGCAATCGATTGCAATGATTTTTTACTTTTTTCCAAAAAAACATTTTAACCTATTTAGTGGTTTACATATTTTTTATTTATAGCAATGTTTTGATGTCTTATTTTTTAAAAAAGTGTACAAATGTTTGATAATATTGTATTTATAGCTATTGGTGGAATAGCTACATTTTTATAAAATATAAATAATTTGTAGATAGTTTGAGCAAATATTAGCGATTTTGTTGATCTGGTAGAATAGTAAAATCACTGCTACATATCAATTTAATCAAAATATTTCAAAAAATATTCTCATATATTTGTAATCGATTGCTGAAATCGCGTTGTTCGATTTTAGCTGCCATTATAACACCGCTTGTTGTCAATTTATTTAAGCATTAATATGTTAAAGAAACAATTATGTTTTCTTTTAATACTGCAGTTATGCAGTGTGATCCAGCTAAAGGCGCAATCAAAGTCGGCCCAGGGCTTGAAAGATTATTATAAAAACTATTTCCCTATTGGTGTAGCGGTTTCGGCGCATGATATTAAGGATACCGCGGAAGCTAACCTTATATTACATGAGTTTAATAGCCTTACACCTGAAAATGCCATGAAGATGGGGCCTATACATCCTGAAGAAAACAGGTATTACTGGAAAGATGCCGATGCCATTGTGGCGTTTGCACAGACAAACGGTTTACGGGTAAGGGGGCATAACCTTTGCTGGCATGAACAAACACCGCCCTGGTTATTTAAAGGCACAGACGGTAAACTGGTTACTAAAGATGTTTTGTTGAAAAGATTGAAAGATCATATTACTACAGTAGTTAATAGGTATAAAGGAAAAATATATGCCTGGGATGTAGTAAACGAAGCCATTGACGATGACAGTACCAAGTTTTTACGTAACTCGTTATGGTACCAGATATGCGGGGAGGATTTTATTGCCAAGGCATTTGAATACGCGCACGAGGCCGACCCTAAAGCTGTTTTATTTTACAACGACTATAACACCGAGCGAACGGAAAAGCGGGAGCGTGTTTATCGTTTATTGAAAAAACTGGTTGATGCCGGGGTGCCTATAAACGGGGTGGGCATCCAGGCGCATTGGTCAATAGATGAACCATCGCAACAGGATCTGATCGCTACGATAAAGAAATTTTCATCATTGGGTTTAAAGGTGCAAGTTACCGAACTGGATATATCTATCTACCCATGGGAAAAAAACAAAAGAGCTTTAAGGCCGGGAGAGAAAGATGCATATACACCTGAACTGGAGAAAAAGCAAGATGAAAGATACGCGGAGGTATTTAAAATTTTCAGAGAGTATAAAAATGTAATATCGGGTGTTACTTTTTGGAATATATCCGACAAACGTACATGGCTTGATGATTACCCGGTTGCGGGCCGCAAAAACTATCCGTTATTATTCGATCAGCAACTACAGCGTAAGAAAGCTTATTGGAGTGTTGTCGACTTTAAACAATAATATACAACTATATATGAATCGCAGTAATATAAAAGTTTCTTTCTGCCTGCTTGTGGCAACATTAGGTTTATTAATAACACCCCGTATGGTTTTTGCCCAGGCGCCGGGCGATAAAGCTTATATATCTTCAAATAATGGTAGAGGGTATTTTCCGTTAGCGGTAAAAGGTAAAGTTGTACCCATATATACTGCCGATACCGATTATCCCGGCGTGATGATCGCTTCGAAAAGTCTGCAAGCGGATATCAGGAAAGTTACTACTGATTCAGCTTTATTGTTAACGGGGAATATCGCTCAAACAAAAAATCTCATACTCATCGGTACTCTGGGTAAAAATGAATTGATCGATCGACTTGTTAGCGAAAAAAAGCTGAACGTCAGTAACATTAAGGGCAAGTGGGAGGCACATATCACGCAAGTGATAAACAATCCTTTCCCGGGAGTTAAGCAGGCACTTGTAATTGTGGGCAGCGATAAACGGGGTACAATTTATGGGATATATGATCTTTCGACACAAATAGGCGTGTCGCCATGGTATTGGTGGGCCGATGTGCCGGTAAAACAACAGCAAAATTTGTATGTGATTCCCGGAAGATACGTGGATGGCGGGCCTGCGGTAAAGTATCGCGGTATTTTTATTAATGATGAGGCACCGTCATTCTCGGGCTGGGCTAAGGAAAAATTCGGTGGTGTTAATCATTTGGTGTACACTAAAATGTTTGAACTCATTCTACGGTTAAAAGGCAATTACTTGTGGCCAGCTATGTGGGGGAATGCTTTTAATGACGATGATAAACTTGACCCGATGCTGGCTGATGAATATGGGGTTGTGATGGGAACGTCGCACCATGAACCAATGGACAGGGCGCAACAGGAATGGAAACGATATGGCTCAGGCCCGTGGAATTATGAAACTAATGCTGATACCTTGCGTAGTTTCTGGCGAAAAGGCATAGAACATATGGATAACAAGGAAACCATAGTAACTGTTGGCATGCGCGGCGATGGCGATAAACCGATGACTGATGGTAGTAACATCAGCCTGCTGGAAAAAATTGTAGCTGATCAACGCTCGATAATTGCTGATGTAACCCATAAAGATGCTTCGCAAACGCCACAAATGTGGGCCCTGTATAAAGAGGTTCAGGATTATTATGATAAGGGTATGCGTGTGCCCGATGATGTGACTTTATTGCTTTGCGACGACAACTGGGGCAACATTCGTAAGCTACCCAAGTTAAATGAACCTGCCCGAAAAGGTGGTTATGGCATTTATTATCATTTTGATTATGTTGGCGATCCGCGTAATTATAAATGGTTAAATACAAACCCCATTAGTAAAACATGGGAGCAAATGCATCTTGCTTACGAGTATGATGCCAAGCAAGTGTGGATAGTAAATGTGGGCGATTTGAAGCCGATGGAATTCCCTATTAGTTTCTTTTTAGATTATGCATGGTCGCCGGATAAATGGCCTGCAAGCCGACTTGATGAATATACCCGCCAATGGGCAGCCCAGCAATTTGGAAATACTCACGCTGCTGAGATTGCAGATATTTTAACGACATATACCAAGTATAATGGCCGGCGCAAGCCTGAACAACTTGATCAAAATACCTATAGTTTAACTAATTACCGTGAATTTGAGCGAGTGGTAAATGATTATAATCAATTGGAAGTAAAGGCGAGGCGATTATATAATGCCTTGCCGCAACAATATAAGGATGCTTATTATCAGTTAGTGCTTCATCCCGTTGAGGCATGTGCCAATCTAAATGAGTTGTATTTTGATGCCGCAAAGAATAAATTATACGCCGCGCAGGGTAGGGCCGCAACCAATTTAATGGCGACTGATGTAAAAGAGTTGTTTAAAAAGGATTCTGCCATATCGCATTATTATGATAAAATAATGGCGAATGGTAAGTGGGATCATATGATGGATCAGACACATATTGGCTATACCTACTGGCAAGAGCCCCGGGCTAATAAAATGCCTGCGGTGCAAAATATTCAGCTTTCCGCCCAGCCTCAAATGGGGATAGCTATTGAAGGTTCTGAATTGTGGTGGCCGCAGCAACAATCCAAAGCCATTTTGCCCGGATTTTATCCCGGCTGTGAAGGTCATTACATCGAAGTATTCAATCGGGGACAAGGCGATTTTAATTTTACAGCGACAAGTTCATCGCCATACATTACTATCGCACCGCAAAAAGGAAGTGTTAGCCTACAGCAACGTATATGGATAAATGTAAACTGGGCAAAAGCACCTAAAGGTGTTACAGATGTGCCCATCACTATTAGCGGGTTGGATAATAGTAAGATCATTATTCATGCAATCGTCAATAATGTGCTGCTATTGAATGGCACCGGCTTTAATGAAAATAATGGTTATGTAAGCATTGAAGCGGCGCATTATAATAAAGCTGTCAACTCTGCTAATATTAAATGGGAAGTAATCCCTGATTATGGCCGCACATTATCGGGTGTAATGCCTGCGCCTGTTACGGCAAAAGCTCAGGTGCCGGGTGGTAACAGTCCGCATTTGGAGTATGTTGTTAATATGGTTGATACAGGATGGGTGAGCGTGAAAACCTATATATCGCCAACGCTCGACTTTACAAATTCAAACGGGCTGCATTTTGCCATATCCATAGATAATGAAAAACCGCAAATAATTAACATTAATGCCGATGAATCAACAAAAGCGTGGAGCAAAGACGTTAGTGATAATATAAAGATTATGGAATCTAAATTCCATATCACCAAAAGCGGAGCGCATGTTTTGAAATACTGGATGGTTAATCCCGCGGTTGTTTTGCAAAAGATAGTGATTGATTCAGGTACTGAGCGCCCCTCATACCTTGGTCCGCCGGAGAGTTATTATCATTAATCTTTTAGTAAGATGATTATGGTGTTATTTATTTTCTTTTAGAAAGTTCTTTTGGTATTCCAAAGGAGTTTTTCCCTTGATAATTTTGAAGTGCTTATGGAAACTTGAAAAATTATTAAAGCCAGATTCATAACAAATCTCTTTTATATTTAAATTATTGTCAATCAGTAGCTTACAGGCATGTCCAATTCGTATCTCTCTTACAAATTGCGTATAGGTTTTCCGGCTGCGCGATTTAAAGAATTTACAAAAGGAATTTGGGCTGATATTACCAACGGCAGCTATTTCCTTTAACGATATTTCTTTTTTGAAGTTTTCAATCAAATAATTATAAATTGTATTTATACGATCCTTCTCCGACGCATTAAAATCATTCCGAAAACCAAGTGAAGACAGTAAATTATACTCCTGGCATTCATAGATGGATGTTAATATTTCTAATAATAACATAATCCTGCGCGGTCCATCGGTATTAATGATGCTTTCTATCAAACCGCCAATGCTTGTGCCAGATGTTTGTCTTATCTGTATGCCATGTTTTGATTTTTCAAGTAAAGTTTTGATGACTTGATTTTCTGGTAAGGCAAGAAATGACTCCCCCAAAAAACTTTCATTAAAATGAATAACATTAATATCTGCAGATATATCCTCCTGCCCGCTAAAATAACTATTGTCGAATTGCCAGAAATGGGGAAGATTAGCGCCCACTAATACAACATCTCCTGTCAGGAAAGGACTAATACTATCCCCAATAAACTGTGTACCACTACCATTTTTAAAATAGATCAATTCCACCTCTGGATGATAATGCCAACGATTATTTATATCGGGCATAACGTCCTTACGTGCGGAAAAGGAATTGACCTGGTCTTTCGATATTTTTAATAATTGCGGTTTCATGAGGAATATTGGCGATCCAATATAAACAAAAATGAACTAAAAAGCCTTCCGAATCAATAATTTAACCGTTTTTATCCAATATCGCTTAATGATCAACTAAAAGCGTTAAACTTTCAATATGTCCTGAACGCAAAAAAGCCTCTAATCTTTCGATTAAAGGCTAGTTGCCAGTACCTCATCTGACTTTGAAATAACTAATCTAACAAAGTCCAGGTTCTTTTGGCCTGTACAGTTTGAATTACTTGCTGCTCCGCCACAACAATATTTTCCTTCCGCTGGCCAATATATTCCAATGAGCTTAACTTGTTCCATAACGCATTAATTACTCTTAAAAATTCTTCAACAGTAAGCATTGATGAACGTATATCATGATGGTTGTAAACTATTTCAATTAACCGGGCTAAAAGTTCTTCAAAATTCCCTGGTGTTACGTCTTTCCATTCATAAAAATACTTTAGTAATTCCTCACGTTCGGCTCCCGGAATACTTTTTACAGCGCTAAAAAATATATGAGCCATTTCTGAAAAACAGCCAACAAGATGTATTGGCGGTTGCTGGTAAACAATATTTCTGTAAGAGAAGTATATCCTTGCTATATAATCGAGCAATTTTTCGCATAATACCTTTACGTTTTTTCCGATAGTTGAAACAGAATCCTTAGAGGTGATTTTGTCGATAATACGGAATGATAGCAATTGAAGGTTGTTTAGTTGATTACTAAAATCTTCATAATATTTAATAAGTTCGGGGTGACTTACGATTGCCGTACAAGGCGGGATATAGTTAATATCAGTTTGTAGAGAAGCGCCGTTACGTATAAACTTGTCCACTTCCATGAACTGTGAGTTCTTATTATTGATCTGCGAAGCAGGGGATATGGTTATTTGGTAGTGCTTATCAACATTAGGGTGCCTTATTGGTGTTTCTTCGGGGTCAGGCATGCCTGATGTAACACGTTCAAACGGGTTAACAGTTAATAATACGTAATAGGTTTCTGAATTTTCTATAGCGGTATCCTGGGTAAAATAATGGTTAAATGTGATAGCCTGTTCCGCCTGGCTAATATCTATCCTTAACCCTTCTGCTGTAATAGCATTGCATTTGTTTATCTTCACTTCAACATAACTTGATGCCCTTTCGGTAATTTGTATATCAAGCGAAGTCGTTTCATTATAAGCAGGTGGAAGCAAGCCGAAATTATTATTATTTAATTGCAGCGAATTTCCATCCCTTACAATATCCTGTATGAAATTATCTGTGTTGATAAAATGGTCACTGGAAATTTTCATCCCATCAATCCAGTTTACCGGTTTATGTTTTAATGGATTAAGCATATCATTAAATTAGCAATGTTTTATAAATATACGGCATGGTCGGCGGAGTATTCGGGTTCGCTCACAATTTCAGAAACACGTTTAGCATATATAGTGTTTGCCTCAATAATATTATTCTCCTCGATACTTAAATCCGGGTCAATAAATTGCCTTTGTTTAAAAAAGGAAGATTTTATGTAAAATATCCACTGATAATTTTCAATATCATCAATTTTATACTGTATCGGCGAATTAGGGAATTTTAGGTTATAATCATCAATAAACTTTTGTACCCATAAGCCAAAGTTCATATTAGCAGGCGCCTTGGCTTTAACCTTTAAAGGTTCGCTATCCTTGGTGTTTTTGTAAAGGTCTATTTCCAATACTAAAAGCTTGTCAAAGTCTAAATGTTCCATGCTTATATCCTCTGCAATAGTGGGGTATTGCCACACTTTATATATTTCAACGGGTATGCTTAAAAATGCAACGTAGGCCCACCAAAAAAACATCGGCAATAAAAATATAAACATACTACTGGCTGCCCATAACCCATATTTAAGGTTGTTTAACCAATCAAACCCGAGTTTAAATAGATAAAACCCGAGTAAACAGGAGATCAAACTGCAAAACAAGAACATCGCTTTTTTATTAATAAGCTCATTCTCGTAATATTTACCGGCCAGCCAAACATACACTATACCTAAAATAAGGTATATGAACTGGCAAAACAGATACCCCCAGGGCATAAACTGGATGTCTAAAAACCCCAATAGCCCGGGTATGCCTAATGTTATGGCTGTTAAAAGTACAATAACTATAAGGCGGGCATTGCTTAAAAGTTTATTCTTCTTATTAATAATGCTCATTATTGCTGTGGCAATAACAAAAATTATAGGAAAAATTAGATAACGTATAAAAAACGATTTTACGTCCATGAGTCAAAAGTAAGTTCGGTTTTGGTAGTGTTCAAAATATATTTTGATATATCATAATCAATTACGAATAATTAGGGTTATTGTTTTATTATGGCAAGCAATTTACACGAATATGAAGAATAAAAGTCCTAACAAAATTGATACAGACTTTAAAGCAGTAACAATTGCTGCGGAATTAATTGAAAATGATTCGGTTGCGATTAACGAGTTATTAGTATTGCCCGTTGGCCCTCAAAAACGTGCTTATGACAAGGAAATTGCAGGTATTACTGTAAAACAATCGGATAGCAACGATAGTCTTATCACTTATATAAATGTAAACCGCGACGGCATATATGATATGCTTCCCGAAGGTTTATTCCATAAAGGGCCGGCTTCAAGTGTAATGATTACTGAAGAGGACATGATAAGGGATATTAAAGAAAGACGGGCCGAAGAAAAGCAGGCCAGGCGCTTTTTTGCCCCCTTTGAAGCTGAAATTAATTATTTAAAAACCACAATTGAACTTTACGAAAACAGGATTGATAAAAAGAATGAATATGACGAGTTGATAAACATATTTTTAAAGGAATGGAGCGAATTTGCATGTTTTACTAATAAGCAAATGCTCATCTTAATACATGTATTACCGATAATACATGAACAAAGAAATAACATTGATTTTGTAAGCAAAGTTTTAAGTATGATGTTTAAAATACCTGTAGAACTCACTTATAAAATTAGTTATGCTAAAGAAAAATCGAATAAAACTAAAACGGATATCCCGGCGGGAGGCAAAATATTAGGGGTGAACTTTATTGCAGGGAATTTAGCTGAGGCTGAAGAGAGTTTGCAGGTAAATATAGGGCCTGTTAGCGCAGCCGAAATGGTGAGCTTTTTACCGGGAAGCAATGCAGTTACTGCAATTGATGTTTTATTATCTTATTTTATACCTATGCAAATGGGTACAGAACTAAACCTGATTTCAAATACAGATTCACGAAAATTAGTGATTGGCAGTAAACAGGCAAACGCAATACTGGGTTATACAACTTTCCTGGGCAACTAATTACGACTCAATAAATAAGCGATAGTTGGCATTAATTATGCTTCTAGCCTGTAATTTTGTTTCCAAAAGCCCTAATAAAGTATCCCATTCGCTCACAGAAAGTTTATTGTCGGTATCGGGTTTAAAATAAATGTCGGTAGTTTTTCTAAAACCCTCCTTGGGGTCGGGCGAGATGGTAACACCTTTGCTTATCCGGATACTTTTCAATTTTGCCCCCAACTCATATTGGCAAAAACTAACCAGGTCGGCTTTGGTAACAATCCTGTCCTTAGTGGTCATCCCATACTTGTAAGCCTGTATACGTTCTGTAGCTCCAAGGCTGTTTCTGCCACCAACAGAAGTGGTAACCAGGCGTAAGCTATCTGCTTTTAATTTTACCATTTCAAATTGTTGTAACCTCGATCCCTTTCGTACATTATTGGCAGTATTTGAGAGTGTGGTCCAAAACTGCAAGTATAACATGCTTGCTTTGTTTTGGGGTTTTAAGATCAGATAGTTTATCAACTCATGGTTATGCTTTGTCAGGTTTGATTTTTTTTCAATAAGGGCGATATTTTGCTCAAGTGTTTTTAAGGTACTGGTTAAAAAATCATTACCAAAAGCAGCGAATGCTGCCTTTTCATCGCGTAGTAATTCAAACAGGTATTCAATTATTTGTTGCGCGTTACGTGAGTCGAATCGTTCGGCTCCACCATTTCTTATCGAATAACTACCTTCAAAATTTTGTCCGGCCTGGCTATAAGGTATTTCGTTATAGCTCATATTCAAATCATCATGCAACTTATATACAGATAAGAAACTGTCTTGAACGGCAGGCTTAATAGGAATAATATTATTTAATTCCTTGATTCTGAATTTCTGATCGTGCAATTTTCGGCTAATTACAGGGAAACAATTTAAACTTAACTGCAGCTCGCGGATGACGTCAATAGAGATCATCGCCGGAAAAACAATTTTTATCCAAACACAAGGCTTCAGCTTTCCAATATCGGCGGGGTTAAACAAGGTTAGAAATTGATCGGGGTGATTTTTTCTAAAATCCGACAGGTTTTCGAATATATCATCAGTTAATGAAATAAAACGGTTGTGGTAATAAGCCTTAATATCACGGGTGATAAGATTTATAATATCCTGATCGTAAAATATAGGTTTGTTTAAAAGGCTGTTATCTTCCTGGTATACCAGGCCCTGCGTTATTTCTATTTCTCGTTCGTCTAAATAATATTTAGCCACCTGTAAAAGGTTGTAAAAATTATTGTTGGTAGTGTAGCCCGGCCATTCAAAATAAATCCCTGCATCTTTAAGCGAGTTAAGTTTTGGCGAAGTTTCAATACCCACCCACAAGGTATTGTTCTCAATCATTACATCGGGGGCAATAGTATTAATTTGATTTTTTAATGTGGGCGAAGTGTGTTCAAAAAGCTGCCGTTCAATTAATGTATACTTAATCTCGGCATTAAAAACTTTATTCTCTCCAGCTGGGGTAAAAAAAATATCAATGGGTTCATCCGGTGTTTTAGCAGTATCAGGTGTAATATTCTTACGGTAATAAAAGTGATTTTTTACATTCAGTGTTTCTGTTATCTCAACCGGGGTGCCCTTTAAAATAGCGTGCGCGGGCAGTGGGGCTGTAAGATAATCGGAAGCAAGTATGCGCGATATTTTATTTAAAACCCTGTTTTCAAGGTTTTTTACATCGTTTGACAGATTGAATAATTCTGTGCTAAGTGCTTCAACCAACAGCTTAACCATTGGGTCAATATCGTTAACATTAAGAGTACCCCAAAAGTCCATAGCATGCTTAAGCATCCTGCTTTTAATCTCTTCTTTTGAATTAGAAAATAAGTTATTCATATTTAGTACTAAAATAATTATGAAGATAAAGGGCTAAGAAACAATGCGGTAGAAAAAACATAGGTTTCGCCAGTTTTGTTTAATTTTCCCTTAATAACAATTTCCACCCGTTTTTTAATTTCACTTACGTTCCTTAAAGGATAGAATTTGTTAATCTCACTGATATGGACATCAACATTAACATCATATATCCTTTTTTCAAAATTCATTACTGAGGTAATTAATGATTGTCGAAGCTTTTCCTCCCATATACTTTCACTACGTATCAGCTCAAAATCCATATCCCAAATCTCGCAGCCAAACTGTGGATTATATCTATGCTCACCATATCTTGTAAATATTATCAGTTCAATATATTGAGAAATTGACGCGCCCAGGTCTTGAGTTTCCAGGTCATGCCCTTTGCCAATGTTCGAAAAATTTAAAGGTTTTGAATATAAGTGAGTAGGCATAAAACTCCAATTATTAAGTGCTATGTGAAATTTTGTATTTTTTTGTTAAACAATTTTTCTTCAAAATAGTTGTAGTAATGTTGCAAAGGTTTAATAATTAGCTATAAACGTTGTAAAGGCGTCTATAATTTCTTATTGGTTAAATAAAAATACTTATTTTAAATAAATACTTATTTAACGTGTGGTTGGGGTTTACGCCTAAACAATAATTAAATGAAGCCTGTAAATATTAAGGATCTGAACCACTCTTATTTAATATTCTTACTGTATTTTGTTATACTGTTAATTTTTAGCATCCTAACAATTCTGTTTTTCTTTTCTACTTCTGATAAAGAAGTAGTCCTGTTAAATGCTAAGGTTAAAGAAACAGACCAGCTGGTTACCGTTCGTAACGATATAAATAAAAACTTCCAGGTCATTCTACTAAAGATGCAGCAACTATCAGAATATTCAAAAATGAATTCAGATGAGTTGAACAATCAAACCATCCTTTTAAATGATATTCAAACTGATAACCAGCTCATCCAGGAAAAATTACAAAACAATCCATATCCATTAAAAAGCTTTGAATTGTATAAAAAACTCAGCAACAATGTTGTAATCATCGCTACAATTAAGGATTCGCTATTTACCACACGCTACCAAATTGAGAGCCTGCGGTCGCAATTAGAGTCATGCAACAAAATAAATCTAGCAGCAATGCATAAACTTAGCGGCCCCTTTGCACATTAACAATCTATGATAAAGTTTAGCTTAAAAGAAAAAAGAGAGAAATTCCTATTTTTTTTAGGAATGTTTTTGATTACCTCGGCTATATTATGCACAGCCATATTTTATAATTATGGAGATGAAGTAACCGTTTCAAAAACTGAATTTTCAAGAAAAGTTAATGAAGAAGAAGAATTTGAAACCTTAGTTGCCGAAGCATTACCTACAGCCGATACAACATATGCCAAGATTGAAAAATTCAATCCGAATGTAGAGGCTCTATTTCTTGAAAATGATATCAAAGGTTCAATAGGAGCCATAAAATCTTACTATTACCGTCGGCCTTATGATAGCCGCTACCAATCTTTTTTATATGCATCAAAACTATACGAAAATCTATTTTACGATAAACGCGAGTTAGCCGGCAACGGTAATGACATCGCAAGGATGACGAAACTGCTTGATGAATGTAAATTATCTACCAGGCAACTCCAACAAAGCTTAGGTGTAAATCATTAATTACAATATTTCAGCAACAATAAAAAATAACCTTAAATCCAATGAAAGAAGACTACAACAATGGCCGATCTGTTAACACCAACAGGCAAACCTTTATTTTTTTATATATAGTGTTGGGCATACTGTTAATAGCAGGGCTAATCATTTTACTAAAAAGTTCCCTGTTTGAAAAAAGAGTAGTTAATGCCAGAATATTAAAAGACGAAATTTTCCTGAACGAGAACCTTGTTTATTCCGATAACACCGCTAGTGCGAAAAAATGGTTATGGGAGTTTGGCAATGGCGATAAATCCACCCAGCAAAACGGTAGTTACCGTTTTAACAAGGCCGGGGATTATATTATAAGGGTTACTGTTGATGGGAACCTGCAACAGCAATTTCCGGTAAATGTAAAGGATACTGTTGCAACCGTAGTTGATACTTTGGTAACTATAAACGGCCCTACCCAGGCATTGGTTAATGAACAGGTTAGGCTTGATGCGCAAGGCAATGCCAGAATTTACGAATGGTCATTCGGCGAGACTGGCAGGGTAGATATCAAAGGACCTACCGCGCTTTATACTTATCATAATCCTGGTATATACATTATTAGGCTTAGTACCGATAAAAGCAGCAGGCCAATATACCACAAAATGTATGTTACCAATCCCGATTCTACTGTAAACCAGATCGTAACTCCCGGAGAAGGTGAACGCAAGGAAATTGATGACATCCGGGCGCATCTTCAGGCCATTGCCAATGGGGCCGATTTTAACGCCAATTACTACTACCTGGTTAACAAGTACTTTTGCGGCGATGAAAAAGTTGCTGTGAACCTGGAAACCAACGGCGAAAGCAAGCAAACGGATCTTTATTCGTATTGCATGAGGCTCACATTTGGTGGCGGCGTTAGTATTGATCAGGCGCAGGTGACCTTAAAACCAAAATCAAATTGCTCAAGCATGCTTGATGTGAAACAACATTCGTCAATTTCAAACCCGGCTACAAAAAAGGCCCAACAATAATATTATCATGATTCAATTATCTGCAAAAGCCATTATGAAAAATATATTAACCATATCTCTATTATGCATAGGTTTTGTTGTAAACGCCCAATCACCTGTTTCTGTAAGCAAAAAGGTGGTAACCCTGCCTGCTGCATTTGAAAAACCTAATGAACATACAAACAGTTACGATGAAGAGAAAAAAACATCCTTACCCTGGGTGGTTTTTTCAGATCGCGACGAAAACTACACCTATACATCGCCCGGCGGAATGTTGGTTATGAAGAAAATCCATTTTATGGAGCCGTTTTATGTAAGCGAAGAAAACAATGGCTATATCAAACTAATAAAATATGAGCAGGGTATGGTGCAGGGTCGCAAACTTGTTAACAGAAAGGCCAGCCAAAGCTACGGATGGATAAGTAAATCAAAAGTATTGCTTTGGCAGTCATCCTTTGTTGGCCAACGCGGTTACCCTGCAAAATATATTGCTATAATCAACGGCAAAAATCCGTTAACGATACCTGACTTTTATTATGATAAAACAGACTCGATGTATGTGTATACATCGCCCGATCTGGATCATAAAAAAAGCAAAATTGCCTTAAATAACATAGTTTACGTTTATAAAAAATCTGATGACGGCAACAAGTTATTAGTTGGGTCAGACAATCAGCTCATTGCGGATAGTGCTGCAAAGAGCGTATACGGCTGGGTAGCTGCGGATGCTATTCATAACTGGGGGGATCGTTTATATATTGGTTCTGAAAAACAAGGCAGTGCTGAATCTGATGATTCTACCGCGGCAATTATAAACCAGGCAATACATACTGACAATGGCTCTTCAGGAGCTTTTGTATATGATCCGTTAATTGGTTATGATGAACCATTGCTGCGTAGTTTGCCTGTAATATCAGGTGGTTCCGACACTTCCGCCTCCGGAAATTTAAAAATTGGCCTGGCTACAGATGTTTATGATAAAACCAATAACACTATTATCAACATTAAAGGCGGCCACCTTAAATACGTTGATTACTTAAAGATCCGTAGAAACATACATCATATTAATGTTGTATTTGTAATTGATGGCGGCAGCACGATGCATAACTATTTTTCAGGACTTACAAGTGCGATACAATCATTTGAAGAATCCTTTACCACGCACAACAAAGGTAATCAGTTAAAATATAGCGCAGTGGTATATCGTAACCCATCTGATTGTACCGCAGGTGAGATACAAGGTATGCCTTTTACAACAGATTACCGTAACTTGGTGCAATATCTGGATAAACAATCAGCATTAACCGCTGGCTGCTCAACAAATATCGCACCTCAGCCCGTACTTGATGGTATAAATGCCGGCTTAAATATGTTCAGAGGGCATGATAATGAAACCAATTTAGTTGTATTAATAGGCACAACTACTACGCCTGATTACACCACAGAAGACATTGCCGCGATTACTGATAATATAGCACGTGCTGATGCACGCATGCTGGCTATACAGTTATACAGCGATTACAATTCAATATATAATGATTTTGTAATACAGGCCAGGCAAATGGTTTCGCAGGCAGCTATAAAACTTGCGGATCGAAAAAAACAGCGCATGATAACAGGCGAAGGATTATCTAATGTTCAGCAATTTAGTACTTCACTTACAGATTCCGTTTCATTTTACCTGGATTATCCTAAAAATAGCCTGATACAAGGCGCGGTTGTTTTTCCGCCAAAGGGAGTGATAAAATCAAACCAGGATATGCGGTTGTCGATTGATAGGTTTATGCATGAAACAGATGCTGATATACATACACAAATACGTGGTTTGGATAGCGCTTTCAGACTTACCGGCCGCGAAAACCGGTATGTGCAACAGGTGGTGAGTTTGCAATTGAACCCGGCATCAAGTGAGTTGGGAAACAATATGCCGCATAACGCTTTTAAATATTATATAAGCGCCGAAGTACCTGCAAACATTGTAAGTGCACATCCCGGCCGGTTGCAATACCTACTTATTTTAAACGAGCAGGAGTACAAACAGCTTAGTGATATACTGTCATTAATGATTGGAGAAAACCTGCAGCAGGACGCGTCTGATTATCGCAGTAAATTGTTTAAAAACTATTTGAATATTATTCGAAAGAATTTAAACCAGAAAAAGGCATCACGCAGCGATATTAAGAATATGACCCTGGGCGCATATTTTAAAAAGGTTACAGGGTTGCCTTTACCGGATGGGAAGGATTTTGCAAATCATAAGGTAATTGATATTAAGCACACCGATTCTATGCCACAACAAGCATTTGAAACCTATATCAGCTTTTTGCTACATAGCAATGAGCGGATTAAGCATGCTGTTATGGTTAATCAATACTTTACATCAAACGGAAAAACATTTGTTTATATAACTCAGGATAACCTGAAATAAGATGGAAGTAGTAAATTTAAGTGAGGCGGTTAAAACGGCGGTACGTGTAGCAAAGTCCTTAGCAAAAGAGTATCATCATAAGGAGTTTGGCCCGGCGCATCTTTTAAAAGGACTGATGTACCAGGAAGTGGGCCTAAAAAACTTGTTACTCGCGATAGGTAAGGATGCCACTTATGTTAGTGATTGGGCTGATGTGCGCATTGAAGACTATCAACCATCAATTACTGTTCCTGACGAAATGCTGGGCAATAGCCAGGTAAGATTAGTTTTTGAGGAAGCTGATAATGTACGGATAAAATTAGGGCAGGACCTTATTACTCCGGTTTGTGTTTTAGTGGCCCTGGTGAAACCTAATGTTGGTTTTGATGTAAACCAGCTTAAATCTTTCCCGGTTAAGGAAAAAGAATTGCTTGATGTGTATTTGCAGGAAGAGGAATTACAACAAGCGATATTACCTCCTGCGGTAGATGGGGTTAATGGAACAGCCAAACAAACAGGCGCATTATTAAAATACTGCATAGATCGTGTGGAGCTTGCCCGTGAAGGTAAGTTAGACCCTATTATAGGGCGGGAACGTGAAACACGTATGGTAATGGAAATACTTAGCCGGCGCACCAAACCCAATGTTATGATTACGGGTGATGCCGGGGTTGGTAAAACCGCCTTAGTTGATGGATTTGCCCTTGATATTATAAACGGACAGGTACCCGACTCATTAAAAAATGTACAATTATTTGAGTTAGATCTAGGTTCATTAATAGCTGGCGCATCCTATAAAGGCGAAATTGAAGACCGGCTTAAAAATATTCTCCGTGAAATAAAGCAGTTTGATAAGGCTATATTATTTATTGATGAGATACACACCCTCCTGGATAATAAGGGACCGATTGGCGGGGGGGTAGGTAACCTTTTAAAACCTGAACTCGCTCGTGGCGAAATAACAGTTATTGGCGCAACCACCATTGATGAGTATCGTAAAATTATTGAACCTGACCAGGCTTTTAGCCGAAGGTTTGAAGTATTACAGGTGAATGAGCCCGATACCGCTTCCGCAATTAAAATGCTTAAAAGGTTGATTCCGCGGTATGAGGAGCATCATAATTTAAAAGTTGATGACAACGCTGCCGAAGAATGTGTGCGGTTAGCGCAAAGGTATCTTAAAGATAAGCGCCTGCCTGATGCCGCGTTTGACTTGCTGGACCGTACAATGGCTGCTATCCGCTTAATGAATGATACAACCGATGCATCCCTGGTGGAGCTGAGGTCTGAATTTGATGTGATCAAAGCTGCAGAAGATGATGCAGATACTATAACATCATACAAGTGGTTATATACATTATTGCGGAATAAAATTAGCGCAGTATTATTAGGCAGGCTTGAAGATGAAACACAAGTTGACAGCTTTGAGGCCGCGCAGGAGTACATCAGCTATTTTGAACGAAATTTATTAAGCCTGGAAACGCTGGCCAAAAGCAAAACAGAAGTAATTGACAAATTTGATATCGCAGCAATTATTTCCTATAAAACCGGCATCCCTTTAGGTAAAATACAAGCGCACGAAAAAGAAAGGCTTTTGAACATGGAAGGTTTTTTGAAAAAACGAGTTGTAGGCCAGGATCAGGCGCTAAAAGCGGTATCAGATGCCATACTTGAATCAAGGAGTGGTCTAAATAAAAAAGGGCAGCCGATAGGTTCATTTTTCTTGTTGGGTCCGACAGGTACTGGTAAAACTGAACTGGCCAAATCAATTGCAGAGTTTTTATTTAACGATGAAAAAGCCATGATAAGGTTTGATATGTCGGAGTTTAAAGAAGAGCATTCGGCAGCTTTATTATACGGCGCGCCTCCGGGCTATGTGGGCTATGAAGAAGGCGGCCTTTTAGTTAATAAAATCAGGCAGCAGCCTTATTCTGTAGTATTATTTGATGAGATAGAAAAAGCGCACCCATCTGTGTTTGATATCTTTTTGCAAATTTTGGATGAAGGGCAAATACATGACAGATTGGGAAAAGAAGGCGATTTCTCCAATTCGCTTATATTATTTACATCAAACATTGGCAGTGAATGGATTGCAGGGCAAATACAAGCTGGCTCAATGCCTACATCAAGTCAATTAATGGAAGTAATGGGCAAAAATTTCAGACCTGAGTTTTTAGCCCGCCTTTCGGAGATTGTACCATTTGCACCAATATCTGAACAAAATGTAGTCAGAATATTTGAGATACAATTAACGAGCCTGGTACAGGCGCTTGATAGGATGGGTATCGGGTTCAACATATCCCCCGAAGTTAAAAGCATGCTAGCTTTAGGCGGGTTTACACCAAAATATGGTGCGAGGCAATTAGCCGGTGTAATACGAAATAAATTACGACGCCCCATTTCACGTTACATTATATCTGGCGAATTAAAAAAAGGTAATACAATAGCTGTTAACATTAAAGAAAATAGTGAGGAATTGTTGTGGGTGATTAGTTAATTTTTAACTGAAACAGAGTAACTAAAACAATTTTCAATTAATTACATTATTAATATAAACTCCAAACTTATCCATTTTATATAGAAAATTATGTTTAACTACGAAATAGGAGGAAACGAAAAAAAGGTCGATACCTCAGAAGCATTTGGTGACATTGCTCCAAATAAAACACTGTTTATTCAAAAACTTACAGACAATGAACCGCTGAAGCCTGAAAAGGTAGAAGGGCTAAAAAATGTTGAAGAAGTTTTTAAGCACTATAAACCTAAGGTTAGGGTTGCTATGGAAAAACAAGATGGATCAAATGTAAGTGAAACCTTGCACTTTGAAACACTTGGAGATTTTAGCCCTAAAAAACTGATAGTACAAAGCGACTATCTGCGCAAGCTAAACTTGCAACGCGAAATGTATTCAAATATCATTAAGCAGCTTAAAACAAATAAAACTTTAAAGTCAACACTTGATAATGCCGAAACTAAAGAGGCATTTATTGATGTATTAAAAAGTATAGTTAAAGAGTTGCAATAACAGCGCTTTAATCACAATCCTAAACATTAAAAAAATAGACGATGGCAACAGCAAATGACCAGTCACTTAATGAAAATAGCAAAGAGCAGGCCTATAAAGCTAAAGGTACCAGGGAAACATCATTACAGGATAGTTTAGATAAACTTTCGCGCGTAGGTGGTTTTGATTTATTAGAAGCAACGATAGATGGACTGCAAAATCTTAATCCTGAGCGCAAAGCCCGTAAACAGATCTTTTTAACAGATGATGAAAAGAAAAGTGAACGCGAAGAGCTAAAACTAAAGCTTAACCAATGGATAAATGCCTTGGAAGAAGGTGCATCAGTAAGTGAAACTATTGAAAAAAGCACCGAGAGCTTGAAAAATGCTGAGGAAAATTTAAGTAAGAATTTATTTAACACTCTGCAGGCGACGCGCGAGCTTGAGCAGGCTTACCGTTCTGTGCATCTTTTTTATAAAAATACCGAAACTGATAAGCTAAAGAACCTGGTGGTTATGAATGCCTCGCTTGATCAGTTAAAGGAATTGGATAACCCAAGGTTTATTGAATATACCGCTAACGAGTTAAAGCAAAATTATGACAGGCTTGATCTGCGACAAAATTATTCAATCCTGGTAATACCCGGCTATCTGGGCTCAAACAAAGTGGTTGAGCGCTGGTCAAAAATAGCTTTTGATAATAAGGTAATGCTGGTTACCGATTTTGCCGATCTGGAACAGCCTGATGATGTAATAGACCTTTTTACATCTGCCAATTTAACTGGTGGGGATGCCTTTAAATCTAATACGATAATGACCTGTAACTGGCTTGTAGGCCGTGGGAAGGTTGCAGAAGCGGGTGAAGAAGAAGACCTGTATGTACCAGGTTCAGCAGCGCTTGCAGGTAAAATGTATTATACCTTAATGTCGCAGGTTACCGCAGGTAAAAAACACGGTGCAGTGAACGAAGTTGATGGTGTTCGTTTTGACTTGAAAAAAAGTGAGATCTCGCACCTTGAACGCATAGGCCTTGTACCAATGGTTAATGAGTACGGTAAGGTGATGGCTTTCTCTGCCAAAACATTGTTTAATGGGGATAATATTGGCTTACAAACCTACTCGGTGGTGCGGGTATTTGATTACATAACTAAAGTATTGTTTGATTTTTTAAACAGGCGAGCTTTTGAAAACTGGAACTCAAAAACCGAACAGGACCTACGTTCTCAAATAGTAAAATTCTTAGATAATATTCAGGGCCCAGACAGGCTGATCGAACGGTTCAAAATTATTCGTTTTGAACGGGATGAACAACAAAAAGACAGGATACACCTGGATATTAATATTACCCCTTATTTCCCGGCAAAAAGTTTTGTGGTAAAACTTGACGGCCAAAAAGGTGACGACGAAAGCACCACCTGGGATACAGAATACAAGCAACAATAATTGTTGTAAACAGATCAGCCGTATCAACTATATGGCTGATCTGTTTTTGTGTTAATTTAACTTAATGCTCAACTTTATTTATTGTTAAATACTGCCTATGTTTGCAACAAATGGGCCAGCTATTAATTATCAATGCAGACATAGATAAAAGTGAAACCACCGCGGCATTAATTAACGCTTATAAAAGCGGCGCGACAACTTCACAGGTTATGATAAAAGAACTTATCATAGCCGATATGAAATTTAACTCCAATAGGCAATTTTCATTACACGCTACTGAAAATGAGCCCGATCTGCAACAAGCCATCAGCTTACTAAAATGGGCAAAGCATATTGCTATTTTTTGCCCAGTTTATAAAGATTCGATAAACACAAAAATAAAAGGCTTTTTTGATCGTGTATTTATGCCCGACCAGGTGTTTATCAGTAATGAAAGAAGCACGATGAATCATTTCGGTGGAAGATCTGCGAGGATAATATCCATACTAGATGAACCTGCCTGGACAGACTGGCAAGCCAATAAACACCCCACCTATTTGGCTATTAAAAAAAATATGCTCGAGAAACGGCAGATCACCCCGGTGCACACCAGTACTATTGGCCATTTATACTCCCTGGAAAACGAGTATAGCAAAAAATGGCTTCAAAAGTTACATTCCTTTGGGTTGAAACTTATCTAAAAAATAATAAACATTTCGTAA
Source organism: Mucilaginibacter sp. L196 (assembly GCF_009765905.1). GTDB lineage: Bacteria > Bacteroidota > Bacteroidia > Sphingobacteriales > Sphingobacteriaceae > Mucilaginibacter. The sequence goes on from NZ_LMUO01000009.1 coordinate 556,872, forward strand.
AACAAAAAAAAAGTTCATTCGTTGTAATAAACAGATATTGAGAAGCAATATCCATTTATTTATTATTAACCTCAAAATTTATCGTTATGGCTTTCAAAGCAAGACTAAATTTTTCGGGCAAGGATTACGATGTTCTTACTTGCTCTTATGCACTTAACCGCGATGTTGATTCAAAAGGACGCCCATCCTCAGGCGTTTATGGCGGTACAATCGATGTAGAAATAGAGTCGACCGCAGACACTTCTATCGTCGAAGCAATGGTGAATAACCAGTACAAGCCGATTGCAGGCACCTTACAAATTAAAAAATCGGATGAAGATGCTAAAATGAAAGAAGTATCTTTTGAAGATGGTTACATTGTAAGTTACCAGGAAGGTTTGGATATTACAGGTGACTCACCAATGAGCTTAAAATTTGTGATTTCGGCACGTAAGATCACATTAGGCAATGCGCAGCATGTAAATGATTGGCCTGGAAAGGTTAATTAATTTATTTTTGATCAAAATTGGGTCGGCCTGTACAGGTCCGTCTATTATTTAACTTTTAAATTTAAAAATCATGGCTTTCAAAGCAACAATTAGTTTAGGCGCAAAAACGTTTGATGTACTGCAATGCAGTTATGCATTAAACAGGGATGTTGACGCCAAAGGCCGTCCATCATCAGGTGTATATGGCGGTACAATTCAGGTAGAAGTTGAATCAACAGAAGATACGTCGGTTATTGAATCAATGGTTAATAACCAATACAAGCCCATCAATGGCACTATAACTTTCAAAAAATCTGACGAAGATGCAAAAATGAAAGAGCTTTCGTTTACAGAAGGATATATTATCCAGTATAATGAAGGTATTTCTATAACGGGTAATAATCCAATGACTTTAAGCTTCGTTATTTCCGCGCGCACCCTTAAAATTGGTAATGCGCAACATGAAAACGATTGGCCACAATAAGTTTTTAGATCACAAGTAAATACGGAGAAAGTATTGATATGCTTTCTCCATATTTTGTCAAAGCTTTTTATTTCATTCTTTACTAAACCTATGAAGAAGAAAAAAAGAATAATAGGCCATGTTTTACCTACCGTTAAAAAAAAAGTAATAAAGTCATCGATACCTACGGCTATGGAATATTTGTTGCTTTTTAACTCTTGCAAGATTAATAAGCACAAGCTAGCCCAGGTTGATAAAGCTATTGATGAGAATATTACTGTTAACCGCAGTCGGTATGAAAGTATTGCCAATCTGGTGCGCTTGGGCAACGGCAACCTTCCGTTAAACCAGGGACTATTCGCTTCGGGTTATACACCTTTTTTTGATCGTTATAATTCAGGTTCTTCTTTAACATCGGTTCAGTCAGGCCAGCAAACTGTAAGCATATTAAATACAGCACCGGTGCTTAGGGATACAGGTAATTATTTGAATAATACAGGTTTTTTTGACAGCAGTACCTTGCAAAACAGCAGTATACTGGGCATAAACAATTATTTTTCAAGTGGTTCAACTATCCCCTGGTATTTTATTGCTTGTGTGCATTACCTTGAATGTTCATTCAGTTTTAAAAAGCACCTTCATAACGGTGATCCGCTATCCGGTTACACAATACACGTACCGGTTCATCGACCAAAAGTAGGTCATGGCGCTCCGTTTACATTTGAAGAGAGTGCTGTTGATGCTTTAAAGTTAATGAACTACGATAAAGTAACCAATTGGAGCCTGCCATTTATATTGCAAAAACTAGAAGGGTACAATGGTTTCGGTTACACCAATAGGGGGATTAACTCGCCTTATTTATGGAGTTATTCTAATCAATATGTAAAAGGTAAATATACAAAGGACAGAACCTTCAGTGCCAATGCCGTATCAGAACAAATGGGAGCTGCTGTGATACTTAAGCGAATGGAAGATAGGGCCCTCATCAGTATCCCGCGAAATTAAAATGAAAAGAAATGATACATATTTTTTTTCGGGCTTGCTTTTTTTCGGGCTGCTATTGTTAAACAATGGATGCAAAGGAAGCGCTTCAGTTAACAACGAAGCAAAGCCCGCGCAGGTTAAACAACAAAAAAACACTGAAAACCAAACTGTAAACAATGATGAAAAGGAGTTCAGGCAATTTTTAAAGGCGTTTAAACAAGGAGTGAAAAACGGTGATAAGCAAAAACTAAGTACATTTCTAAACTTTCCATTACAAACACAGCCCCAGTGGAGTAATGAAGATTTAAAAGCAACCACTATAAGCCCTGCGGATGGCTTAATTACAAAGCAGGAATATCCGCAATATGCAGGGAATATTTTTACTAAGGATGCCATAAGGTTAATACCTGCAAGCACCGAAGACAACCTGGTTCAAATTGATAATAATACGAATGAGAGTTATTATAAAACATTAAAAGCTGTAACTGATAAAGGCAGCACATTATATGAATTGCAGCAGCAATATGTGCAAGTCAATAATAAAGAAACTTCATATGGGTTTGTGTTTGGCAAAGTAAAAGGCCATTATAAAGTTATCAGTTATTTCTGCCCATGGCCTGTTAAAAGCTAATGGATTATATGCTGAATTATGGAAAAGAAACTGAATGTAGAAATAAATATTGAAGGTACCGCTATAACGCATTTTTCAAACTTTAACCTTGATCAGCGTTTTAACGAGCATCACACCTTTCAATTACGCTTTAACCATGATATGGTTGAGGAGTATAATGCGGTAACGCTGGATAAATCTAAAAGCTTTATAGGTAAAAATATAACGGTACAATTTGGAACTGCCGACGGCGGTGACAATGTATTTAGTGGTATTGTAACCAAAGTTGAACTATCGCAAAGCCATGGGTTTAATGGCGATATATTAGTTAGTGGTTTTAGCCCGGGTATATTGCTGGATAGAGGGCCGGATTTGGGATCGTACTTGAATAAAAATTTAAAAAGTATTGTACAATTAGCCACACAGGATGCCCCGCAAAACGATCTTCAGTTTAATATACAACCAACCAATGGCGCTGTTATTGATTACATAATCCAGTATCGCGAAAGTGATTATGATTTTATCAATCGCTTGTCGGCCGAGTATTATGAATGGTTTTATTACGATGGGGTTAAACTAAATTTTGGTAAGCCGGACAAGTTAGACGAAGTGAACCTTATTTATGGTCGCGATCTGCATAGTTTGCAATATGCTTTACAGATAGCGCCCCTTAAACAAAACAAATTTGCATATAGCCCAACATTGGACGAATTGCTTTATGCTGAACCGCAGGCAGCAATGGGCGGCAACCCCGACAGTTCACACGCGATTGATGCCTCAAATAAAGTTTTCAGTAAAATATATAACGAGCCTTTATCTGTTAGGGTAAATACTACTAAAGAGATAAATGATTTTGTAAATAACGAACAAAAAGCGCTTGTGTCAGATTTGGTGAGCATTGTGGGCAATGGCGATAACCCACAGGTTGGCTTGGGCAAAGTGCTTAATATTAGCATGAGTACACGAACTGGTGTTAGTTTCCAGGTGCAGGAGTTCGGTAAATTTTTGGTTACTGCCGTTTATCATCAAATAGATGGCGTAGGCCACTATCAAAACACATTTGAAGGTGTAACCTCAGATACAGAACGCTTGCCCGTTAAAGAGGTTGAAAAGCCACAACCAGACATGCAGATTGCTACCGTGGTTGACAATGACGACCCTGGTAAGCAAGGCCGGATAAAGGTTAAATTTAAATGGCAATGTACCTCAAATGATGATACGGAATGGTTAAGAATAGTTACCCCAAGTGCCGGTAACAATAGCCAGGGACAAAATAACCGTGGGTTTATAGCCATACCCGAATTAAACGATCAGGTGCTGGTAGGTTTTGAAGAAGGAAATATAGCGCGGCCTGTAGTTATGGGTAGTGTGTACCATAATAACAATGGCGATAGCATTCAGCAGGTTAATAATCACCTTAAAAGCCTTAGTACGCGCAGCGGCTGTCTTATTCTTTTTAATGATACAGATAGTCAGGGCAGCATCACTATTTCAGATCCGTCAGGGAATATATGGTATATGGATGGCCAGGGAAACATCAGCGTTACCGCGCCTAAAAACTTCACGGTGATAGCAGGCGGAGACATCACATTAAATGCAGGCGCTAATATATTATCAAACGCAGGAACAGCTATTAACAACAATGCCGGGCAAAATATAACCAGTAACGCGGGAGCTGATATTACAGATAACGCCGGAGCAATGATGCTGCATAATGCTGTACAGGATTATAGCCTGCAAGCGGCAAATATTAAGAAGGTAGCTACCGGCAATATAAGTGTACAGGGGCAATCGGTGAGTAAACAGGCCGGTCAGGATGTGCAGATTACCAGCACAAACGGTAATATTAATAAGCACGCGCAGGAGGAACTACAAAATAACAGCGGCCAAAACACTAAACATAATTAATTATGGCTGGAGGCAATTATTCGGAAACAGCCGGCGGCTCCATTACAGAAACCGTTGATGGCGACTACAATATTTATGCAGGCCGGCATATTATAAATACGGCGGGCAAAAGCGTACTTGAATCCGGAGCAAACAAAGGGGTTAAATTTGGTGCGCCTAAGTCTCCGCCGCATAAAAAAGGAATTGTTGATGTTGTAATGTTTGTTGCAGGAACTACCGATCCTATAAACATCGCCGGTTTAAAACATCAAGCAAATACAAGCTATTGGCAAGACGGCCTGCAAAGTTTTTGGGAAAAAACAAAGGAATTAGCGCCGCAGTATCTTGATTTGCATATAGAAGGTAGTTTTTTTAGCTGGTCTGGTGCTAACAATACAGACGAAAGAAATAAAGCGGCAGATCGTTTGTTGGATTTATTGATGAGAGTATACCCTGCTTATAAAAATCACGAAACCCATCTTCATTTAATAGGGCACTCACATGGGGGAAATGTAATCAACCAGTTTACAAACCTGATTGTAACAGATAAAAGATTCCCTAAACTATGGAAAATTAAAAGTATTACTTATTTATCCACTCCTTTTTTTCAGAAAAAGCATCAATTAAATCATGTAAAACTTCATAAAGAGTGCAAAATTATTAACGTACACAATGAATATGATTTAACACAACAGCTTGTAGCCGATTTCAGCTTGGTGGATTTGGAAGTGCTGCTCAAATCCTTCCAAATGGATAAATTTGATGAAGGGATAAGAACAATTAAAAGTGTAAATACTGATGCTATTACAAATTACCTAAAAGGCTGGTATTCTGATGAAAAAGCAATTTTGGCATGGAAAGAAATGACAAAAGCTTTCTTTGGCATTAACCTAATAACCTCAGAGCTTATCAAGTATATTAATTCACTAAAAATTGATAATTCTAATCTGCAAAAAGAAAAAAACTCATTCGTCAATCTTTTAAATAATCTCCTTCAATGGAGTTATGATGTACATGAAAATTATAGTAGTTCAAAAGAAAAATACGATAAAGTAACATGGGTGGAAAATTTAAATTTGACTCAAGGTTTAAAAGTCTTAAATATTCTATTTGATATTAAAAGTGGTGTTAAGGATAGTTATATATTAAGTTTATTGGCCGGTATTTTTGGTGAAAGCAAAGGAATTACTGACAGTATTGATGAGACATCTTGGAATCCCAAAAAACAAACCAAAGAACTATCTATTTTAGATGTACCTATCTTTAAATACGACCCATATAACTCTCGCAATAAAAAAGATCAATTTGATGCTTTTTTAAAAGGAACACAAAATGCTGTACATAGTAATAATTTGGAAGATCTGTTAATGAGGTTATTTAGTCAGTTTATTAAACCGTCTCAAATATCAAAGATTTATGATTATGTGAATTATGCTGAATATATTGTAACCGGTGACTTAGATAAACAACTTAAAATTTTAGAGGGAAATTTGAAAAAATATTTATTACTTGTTACTAAATACAATGCAAATTTAGTTACCGAAAAAGATGAAAAAGAAATTAAGGATATAGGCAAAAGACCTGGGACAATACCTTATTTAGCTATGGTATCACATAGTTTGAGCCATACTCGGTTTTGGCCTGAAGTTGAAAGCGGGTTAAAAGGCGCATTTAGTTCAGGAGTGAATCCTGGTTATAAAAAGAAATAATTATGAAAAATTCTCAAAAAATAACCATCATCAGTTTGATAATGTTTTCAATTACTTCGATTGGTATAACTTTTTGGTATATAAGCGATCATATTCTAATGAATTTTGATACCAAATCTATTATAAAAATATTATCTCAAGTAGGACTACCAGCTGGAGTAATTACTACTTTAATGTTTTTAGTGGTTGTCTTTTTATTGAAAAGAATAAAAAATTTATTTCTATCAACACTATCTATGGCTTTGATATTCATATTATTTATTTTTATATCCTATTGGTTTATTTTGCATATGATATTTTATCATATTGAAGATAAAGAATCGTTTGTAAGTTCATTGTTTCGTTTTTAAATTTCATAGCATAATTCAATTCATACATGGTTTTGAATAGAGGAGGTTGAAGAAGGATTAAAAAGCGCTTTTAGTTCTGGGAAACCCACCAGCAAAAAATAAGACTATGAAAAATATATATAAAATAATTGGCTATAGTGTAATTGTATTTTTATTGTCAGATATAATTGTTACCCTTTGGTTTGTATTGAATATAGGATCATCCGTCCCACATATTACTTTCAATTCAATAGTATATATTTTTATACATTATGGAGCTGTGCTAAGCACCCCAGCCACAATTTCATACCTGATAATATATGCGCTATATAAAAAAGTTAAAATACGTTGGACCTTATATCTGTCGGCATTAATTATTCTGTGCTGTGCATTTTTTTTAACGGCTTACATTTTCATCTGGTACATGACCGCAGGTCTTTTAACAAATGACCTTTTTGTACAATAACCCGTTGTAATTAATATGAAAGATCATTATAAGTCATATCGTTCAACAAAGTTTATACTACTCGCTACAATAATAGCGCTGTTCTTTTGCAACGCGGTTGCGCTGGCTAATACCAGTAATCGTAACTCGCGGGTTAATACCTATTTTGACAAAAAGTATGGCTTTTCGTTTTCAATACCCGCTTATCTAAAAATAACTCCAAGCAGCGATGAGTCTTACTATAATTGCAAAGCAGTCACACCGGACGCCCGGAAAAAATACGCTGCTAATAAAGGATATATATTTACTATGGAAATTAGTAAATTGACGTTAGATTCGACGTTATCGATTTACGGTTATGATAAACGGGCCAATGGTGATTATTACTTCAACACTCCAACAGACGATAGCCTGAAAGCCAATAAAATAAGTGGTAACGGATGGACAGGCCTACAGGAGGTACACGTTTGTCGGGGCGAAAGCATTGTGAAAAGTAATGGCGATGTTATATCGGAGTTGTTAGATGGCTGTGAGAATATCTATTTATCAAACGGAAAGATCACCATAAAAATTTACACGGATGGTGTGAAACTGGATGATAAATTATATAGTGGAATACTAAAGTCGTTACGCTTTTAGCGATCAATGTTTACAGTAATAACCTAAAGGGATAAGAAAGATAGGTTTATGATTTATCCCAATATACTATTTAAATGACAGCTATAACAGACACAATACTAAATCCTGGTGAAAAACCCAATGAAAGGGGAGGTGGAGGTCCTGTGGTACAGTGGCATTATTCGGATATGCAGCGTATCTATGGTGTGCAGGTAAACTGGCAATCTGCCTCGGGTGAAAAAAGTATGTATTATGATATGGCGATGCATTGCAAGGAGATAAAGGATGATATTGCTACCTGGGAAATATCTAAAAATAATATCTACTTAGATAATATAAGGCCGGAAGGGCCTCTTGAATTATTAGCTATTGCCTGTGCGGAACCCTGCTACCCTTTTGAGTTTGCAGCAAGTAAGGATGGAATTATAAAAAGTTTGCTTAATACTGAAATAATAAAAAAACGCTTTGCAGAAGCTAAAGAGATTCTGTTTCGGGATTTTGGTGGCGATATAGCATTGCAATATATTGATGCAACTGAACAGGCATTAAATCAGCCGCAGCAATTAAAAAAAATAATAACAACAGATCTTTGGCTTTCGTTATTCTTCAGCCCAATTATCGGCCAGTATAATATTGGAAAGGCAAAACCGCTATCAATTAATCTCCCGTTTTTTGGTTTTCAGGAGTCATTGGTTTTTAATGGAACAATCAGGATAGATAAACCCAACTTTGATAATAAGTCACAGGCATTAATTGTTGAAACTGCATTGGATGGCACAACCATAATTGAAGGCGAAACACTTTTAAGCGGGAAACTTGAAGCAACGTATGATATAGATATTCCAGGCCATACTATCAGAAACATTAGCTGCCATGCAACTGTTATTACCGATAAAGGTGAACATCATTTATGGTTAAACGGTTATCAAATTGAAACAAAGGAAACACCAGTACCTGAAAAGGAAGATGCAAAATCTAAAAGTTGGTGGTCTGTTTTTTAGTAATTAATTAGAAAAGAACATGGGTAATAAAACAGGATTTATGGTATGTGCCGGCGCAATGTGCCAGTGCAAATTTGGCAAATCACCTGCCAAGTTTAAAGTGCTCACTCAAAAGAAGCATTATATAAATGATCCCCAGGGCGGCGAAAAATTGTTAGCTACACATAAAGAATTAGGGCAACCCTTTGAGTCGCCATTTTTTGGTGATTGCAGTAAAATGAATAACAACGCATGTAAAGTAAATGTAACCGAGTGGAGTGATTTTTACGATAAAGTAACCATTGAAACCGGTGGTCATCCCTTGATTGATAGCAGCAAAGCTACTTGTCCTACAGGAGCAAAGGATTGCATCACGATAACCTGGCATGGGCAAACTGCATCACCCGCTGTGCAAGATGTTCAAAAAAGTGCCTCAAATTCTGTTGCACAAATAAATCCTCTGGTTAATGCAAAGGCAATATGAAAATAAAACATCTATCTATATTAATACTGTTGTGCTGCTCAGTTAGCTGGGTAGCTTGCCAGGATAAAAAAGAAAAAATAACAAATAAACAAATGGAAGAAACATTTGAATGGTCGCCGGGAGTTGGTGCGGCCCATTTATACCCGATGGAGCTTTATCGCTGTACTTATATTTATCCCGATGGCGACGGGGTAAGCCCTGCTTCTCCAAATCTTGAAGATGGTACCTGGGGGCAGGAAAACGGCAGTTCAGCAGTGGGCGAAATGATGAAACCAATACCGGTAGCGTTAGATATTACCTGGCTTTCTTATACCGAAAATAAATTTTATAAAGGTCATTTTCAATTACCGCACGATAAAATTTTACAACTTTTTAAGCAAGGCCATAAAGAGCTGGTTCGCGAAGATAATGGCGAGTTAGCAATACAACGTATGGATTATAATAATATAATAGCGGGTATGGCACCCGGCGGGGTAGTTGTAGTTTGGGTGAACGGAGGCGATGTTAATGTAGAGGTGGGGAGATTCCAGGCTGTGGAAACAAAAGTGAATATGGAGGATTTTATCGGAAGAACCGATATTAAGGTAGATCAAAATTCATATGTAAAGCAAGAGCTATCCACACAAAAAGACGTTCTTAACAATATTAACAAAAACGGTATACCCTTTGGCTTGTGGGATAAATATCGCAAGCGATTTAACCAGCAGGTAATTATAAAATTTGACCAAAATCACCATGTAGGAATTGATAATACAATTTTGAATTATTACAATGGAGAGAAGGAAACTTTATTTGCTGAAAAATGGATAAAAAATGATTCTAAACAGCGTGCTATGGTTAAAGATATGCGCATAGGCTGGACAGATTCGCTGGGAGGAAAATCACAATATTACATTTTAGAAGTTAAGTTTGATGAAGCCGAAATGTTTAAAGCTTACAAAGAAGCCTACGGGGATGATCCAAATCAAGCAGGTGAGCTAATAACTGAAATTAACCGGGGGAACGATCACTATAAAATATATTTACAAGTAGGAGATAAAAAAGTGGAGTTGTTAAAACAAAAAGGGGAATTTTCATTGTATAACGCAAATTAACAATTATGGGTTTAGCAAAAATAGAATCTGGGACAGGAAATCAAAAGGTAAAAGTTACACCACTTACAGATGTTACCGTTACAGTTTTTTTTGACGGAACCGGTAATAATATGTATAATACCGATACACGTGGTAATGCACCGAAAGGCACTAAATTTGATGAGGGTAGCAGTTATGAAAATGCCTACTCTAATGTAGCAAGGTTATTTAAAAATTATAAATCTAAAAAACCCTTTGTTTATGGTGTTTATATTGAAGGGATGGGTACGTTTAAAGATGAGCCTGATGATGTTTTGAATGGCGAAGGACTCGGCCGTGGAAAGAGCGGTATTCCCGCCCGTGTAGCCAAAGCCTGTCAGCTCGTAACTGATAATTTAAAAGCTGTACCAAAAATTAATGGACAAAAGAAAGTTGGTACATTAACGGTTGATGTTTTTGGTTTTAGCCGGGGTGCCGCCGCCGCCAGGCATTTTATTTATGAAATAACAAAGGCTGCTTATAAATCAAACCTTAAAATTGTATCAGCAGGAGAAGGTGATCCTGGTTTTACCTACTATACTGATGAATACCATAATGAAACTCCTTTTGAAGAATTTCCTATGAGAGGATACTTGGGGGCTTACTGTAACCAACAAAAAGTCCATATAAATAATGTTGCTATCCGTTTTGCAGGCTTGTTCGATACGGTGGCATCTTATTCTGAAAGTTTAATCCCGTCAGCTGTAATTAGTACATCCCCAACAGATACCCCGAAGCCATTTACTGATGATACTAAAGAACTTAAGCTTAATGCCGTTGCTTTGGCACGCAAAGCAGTTCAGTTATCTGCGGCTGATGAACATAGGGCAAATTTCCCACTTACCAATATTAACAGTACCGGCAGAAAGGGCATACAACTTAGTCTGCCGGGTGTTCATAGTGATGTTGGTGGCTCATATGAAAATGAAAAGGATAACGATTACATTGAGCGGCTAATGCAAATAGACGGTTACAATGCGATTAATCCCATCGCCAATGTTATTAATGGAGCAAAAGAGATTTTTAATGACAAATTAGATGAACAGGCAGCATGGCTTGTAGAAGAAGGATGGTATAAACGGAATGACTTAAGTAAGCATACAGTTTATGGAGGGGGCTTGCTTGCTGTGCAACACTGTTTATCGGGTACAAAGCCTGCACTGCCTAATACATATAGTTTTATTCCGCTATATATAATGTGTCAGTTTGCATTAGAGGTAGATGCGCAAACGAACCCCATCCCTTTTGATATAGACGGGTTGAGAACTAATGCTAAAACTTCAATAAAAGGGAACAAATTGTTGGAACAAATATACGACAGATTAAATAAGTATGCGTTTAAAAATGGCGACCCAGTCCAGTTGCATTATACGAAGCCGCATTTCGAAATCGCGCAGCACAGTCAGTCGGCTAATAACGCAATAGATAATACTTATGCTAAGCCTCAAGTTTTAATGACCAATACAATAAGCCCGGAAGATAAGGACTTGATTAATTTGAGATATAGTTATCTGCATTTCAGTGCCAAATATGACAGAGCTACTCTCCGCGTGATGCCCAACTATCCAAGAATGGTAGACGGAAAACGTGAACGGTTAGTTTTACCTGGATAATATGAGAAATGCATTTTTAGTATGCTCAATACTACTATCATACTTTTTTGCATCTTGCCAAAATAAAAAAACTATAGAAAAATTTCAATGGTTGCCCACCGAGTGCGCACCTGAATTATACCCTATGAACATTGCCAAAGGCTTTCTGCTGTTTGAAGATGGTAATGAAATTTCAATACCAAGTGCCGATCCTATAAAAAACGGGTGGGGTAAACATGGGTCAACGGCCATTATTGGAGACGAGTTTAAACCCGTACCAGTAAAATTAGAAATAACCTGGTTATCATACACCGAGAATAAGTTTTTTTCAGGCAGGTTTGATCTGCCAAAAGATAGTATAATTAAATGGTTTAAAGAGGGGTATACCGATCCGGTAACCTTAAAACCGGCTACCTATGATTGTATTGCAGTGGGTATGGCACCAGGTGGGGTTGTTGTGGTATGGATACAGGGAATAAATCATCAGTTAGAAATAGGCAGATATCAGGCAAAAGAATCAAATATGACGATGGGGGAATACATAGCCGCCAAAGGTTTCTCATCAGATATGACGCATGATCGTACTGCACTTTGTAAATCAACATTAGAGGACGAGCCTGCGGCGGTAGAAAACCTTAAAGTAAAAGGGTTGCAGCTGGGCTTGTGGGATAGCTATAGACAACGCTTTAATATACGGCCTGTAATGATCTTTGATCAATCTCATCACGCCAAAACAAGTAGCATTTATATGCAATTTTATAATGGTGAACAGGACGATCTGGTATTAGATAAACTTCTGAAAAATGAATTTTCGCCGAGGGCAAGAATAAAAAAGGTAGCTTTTCAATGGATGGACGACTGGGCGGGAAAAAAGCAGAAATATATACTGGAATTAAATATGGATGAAAAGGAAATATTTAATGCTTACAAAGAAGTTTATGGTGATAATCCTAAGCAGGAGGCAGAACTAACTGTTCAAATAAACCCTGGTAATGATCATTATCGTATATTTTTGAAAAGCCAAACCAAAAATACAGAGCGTTTAAAAGCAAAGGGTGAGATTTACTTGGCACAATAAATTTAATTCCAAAGCGTGTGTTTCCGAGGTTGGTAAATTATGCATAGAGGTTTATTTTATGAGATAATATGAGAAATGCATTTTTAGTATTATCAATACTGCTATCATGCTGTTTTGCATCTTGCCAAAATCTTAAAATAGTTGACGAAGAGAAATTTGACTGGAATCACCGGGGCGGGAGGACCACTGTGTCCTGATTTAAAAAATGAAAAATCAGAGTACCGATACTACTTATTGGTATACAGGCTTTTGTAAAGAATTTATTGTGTACCTCGAGATTTTAGGGTGTGTACCTCTAGGTATACCCTGTCCCTCACTTTTCTCAAAAGGAAAAGCCTCTCAGATCACTCTAAAAGGCTTTTCCATTACTTGGGTAGCCCCAATCGGACTAAACTCGAACCGCTTTATGCAAGATTTGAAATTATTTACCCAACTTATTTAGTTTGATCCTGTTACAGGCTCTTATATTCTCGAGCCCGTACTGGGCAGTTCTCGAACTATTTTCTGGAAGACTTACGAAAAATAGCGTCTTGAAAGCAGGAGTTCGATCCGTTATATCCAACAATAATTTTTAATCTGTAAAAAGGTTTAAGCAAGCCATATTTTTTATAAGCAAAATGAAAGAGAAGGCTTTATATCAGTATATTATATAAGTCATAGGCGTAGTAACCATTTGATGAAACGAGCTTTAATAAAATCGAACCGAAAGCGACAGTAATGTTTAATTCGTTATAAACTGAAACATAAATACAATAACGGGAAGTTCGGACCTTTTGAATATAAATTGAAAATCGGTTCCCTTTGAGAAAAGAGAACATTCTGTAATCATATTGGCAGTTAGCTGTACAAACGTATAATTTTTATTTGAATACCAACATAAGGTTGTTTAAAGCTCGTATTTTAGTTTTTTTCGCAACAAAAAAATCATAATTTGCGATTCGAAAATGATGAACCTACACCGGAAAACAATTTTAATTTTAATACTTTTTGTGTTATCAAAAGTTTTAATATGCAATGGTCAGGAAACGATTACCTTACGAAAGGCTATTGAGAAAATGCTAAAAGATAATCCACAAATCCGGCAATCTGTATTAACAGAATCTTCGTCTAATTTAGATTTGTACAAATCTAAGATCAGTATTTACCCCAATTTATCCGCTAATCTTGGCGGAAACGCAAACTTCGGGAGAACCTTAGACCCTACTACCAATTTATATTTGGATCAAAACGCCATTTCGTCCGCTGACAATATCAGTTCTACTGTTGTACTTTTCCAGGGCCATGAAAAAGTACATGAAATAGCTCAAAATAAATATTTGTTTGAAAGTGACCAGAGTAGTACTGAAAAACTGAAGAATGATTTAACTATTCAAGTAGTTTCAAGTTATTTATCAATACTCAGTTATAGAGATCAATTAGTCGCGAGCAAGCAACAAAAGGATTTGGCATTACAACAACTAGATATTGACACTAAAAAGTTAATTGTTGGTAAAAAAGTTCAGGCTGATACGGCTAAAGACAGCTATTTGGCTTCGCAAGCAGATATTGCCATAATAAACTTAAATAATCAATTTAACAATTCAATGCTCCAGTTGGCGCAATTAATGAATCTTCAAAGTAACGAGCAATTTAATGTTGTCGAACCGGTTAGTGATTTACACGATTTTATCGAACCCAATATTTCGGATTTATATAACTACGCAAGCCGAAACCTTCCGGAAATAAAAAAAGCTGATTATAATCTAAGAGCATCAATTGAACAAACCAAAATTGCCAATTCCACCTATTATCCAACTTTGTCAATGTCAGGTATTTTAGCTAGCAATTACGTTTATGAATTTCATTACCAGCCTACTTTATTTAATCTCCAGACATCACAAGTTCCTTTTTTCTATCAACTTAGAGACAATAGATATGGCTATTTAGGCTTGAATTTGTCTATTCCCATATTTAATAATGGTAGCGCAAAGATTGCCGTGAAAAAAGCAAAAATAAATCAAGAGATCCAATTGATAAATCTGGAAATAGCTAAAAGTCAGCTTTATAAAGTGATTTTGCAATCTAAATCTGATTTAGATGCGGCCAAATCAACTTATTTTTCGGCAGGGCGATCACTTGAATTAGCAAAAGAGATCTTTGAAAATATGAACAAGCGATACAACGCTGGAAATGCGAACTTTACAGATTATAATCAAGCATTTATTCAACTCAATTCTGCAAAATTTAGCTTGATCGCTGCTAAATATGATTTTATATTCAAAGCTAAAGTCATCAATTTTTATAATGGCACCTCGATTGATTTTTGACGAACATCTTGTTTATTTGCAATTAAGCGCATTACAGAAAAGAGAGCACACGCACTTTGTGAAGGGGACAATAGCAAGCCTTGAATAATGTTTTCATAAATTGTACACGCCGTGACACCCTCATTAAATTGTGAAATGCCGTAATCGTTAAAAAGAATCTTTCCTGTTAGGTTATTATCATCGAAACGGTTATTTTTATCTTCTTTATATCTTTCCGTTGCCTCACGTATTGCTTCAATTACCGGAAAGTATAGCCGTTCCTTTTCAATGTTTTCGTATTCGACTCCTTTTTCGAAGCAGGGCTTTATAACGTCGATATGAGTTGCGATAAATACATTTAATGCTGAATATTTACTTTTCAGTGTTCCATTATACTTAATAGGATTACCTATTTGATCCTGTTCTCGTCTTGTAAACAAGTACCTGTTTAATAAATATTTGCAAACATTCAGCCCTTCTGCTTCGGTCAATCCCATGATACTAATAAGTGAGGACATGATAATTATGGTTGTAAATATCATTCGATTCCCATCATATATTCGATTCATGTGGACAGACTGCCGAACCATATTGCTTGTTTTTATTAATATTGGTTCGAGAAAAAGATCAAACGGCTGACTATGTTTATATACTTGATAATAGCCTGGAAGTAGGGATGTGTTAACGTTTGTCTTTACCTGTAAAATCAAATCTTTAAATTGTTTCACGAAATTTTCTTCGTCTTCTTCTATCTCAAAAACGATACTTAGCACTCGCTTATAGATTCTCTTGTAGTTGGCAGGAGAAAGATAAAAGTATTTATAACTTCCCCAGAGCTTTTCGTCATTTTGTAACAATGGCAGCAAGTCTAGGATAAAAGATTCATAACTCAATTCATTGTAATTAAAATCGATTATCAACCTCTTTTTTATCAAAGAAGGGTGATGAAGCTTATTTGGTAGAGAGAGATAGTAGTCAATGAATGTGCCAATTCGGGTTAAAGCTGAGGATGTATTATTTACTATTGAATATTCTACCAGTGCACTTACTTTATCTATAAATCTTGGATTAAATTCTTTTAAGAAGTCCGCTTTATGCTTGCCGAGGTTATTCCATTTAGAAAGCTTAATGAGTTCTGCACTGCTAATAAGCGTGGCGAATTCAGTGATCAAAAAAAATCTACGATGATTGTCGTTTATACGATCCATATCCTTTCGTATCTTGATTAACTCCTTAAGGCTAGCTCGAAAATCTTCATAATTTGCAGGGTTAATTTGTTCATAATATTGTTTAGCTATTACTTGAACAGTATGCAATATTTCAGTATCCGAGTCCTTCAAAATAGTTGCTTTTACGATCATTGAAAGTAACGTTCCCCTAGGATCTGCAAATTCATTGAGGAGAGTATTGAAAATATCGGTATATGGAAATTGGGTGAAATCATATTTGACATTATCAATAGTCAGGGTAAACGGGGAAACTACACTAAACTGCGTACCGAAAATTATAATATCAATATCGTGATGCTCATTAATTTTTTCATTATTTAATTGGCTGCCAGTAAGCATTAAGCCTTTTGAATTGGGATAAATCTTAGCACAATTTTTTATTATCTGACCTATTTCTTCTTTTCCCAGCATTATTTCCAAATTAATTTCTAAAGTTATTTTTTCTTTTTAATTTAGTCGTATTGTCTAACAATATAAAAAATGATACCTAAACCGACTTTAAAACTCTCGTTTTTCTTCTTATTACTATTTTCAGCGTTAAATGGGTTTTGTCAAGATCATTATGACTTATCATCGCTCAAAAACATTCCATTTGTTGCCGACACCGCTGTCTCAGTTTTTAATGACCAAGTTAAAACAGGCGCTATTGAACCGATAACTCAATCTCAAAATGAGTTGGAGATTCGTTGTTATACATTTTACAACGTTTCAAAAATGGCCCGAATCCTTGTGATATCGGGTAATAAGGATAAAATGGAAGCTAAAGTAATTTCCATTACACACACAGACAATAAACTATCGCCAAAAACTGGCTTAACTTTTATTGGGCATATCCCTTCTTGGGGAAATACATACACCCGGAGGTATTTTGTAAAACCTAAAGAATCTTGGGAGCAGATAATGAATGGTTTAATTGCCAACGGGCTTTTTTCACTTCAGAGCGAAGCTGCCCTTTATGGAAAATATCATTTGACGACCGCTAATTTCCCACTTAGCCATTATTTAAAGCTTGACGGGGCTATGGTTATTTATGAGGTCAAATACAACAATAAAATTAGAAATATTGTTTACCACTCAATCGGTGAGAATACCAAGCCTTCATTGTTGTCAATACCGGAATTTGTTAAACAGGAGAAATTATTAGACATATTATCCTCCATTCACTAATCAAATCTAAATCCATAAGCTATGAAAAATACAAAAAGAACAATTTTTGAGATAGAACAGGAAAAACATTGTGTTATTAATGCCGACCAGCAGCGCCTTATAAAAGGCGGAGACGGTGTAACACCTATAAATGGACCAATTCCTGCGAATTTGGTTCAGCAACTTTTTGGCACTGCAGGAAATAAAGGAATTTTTGATTTGTCAGAATTAGGGGCAACATCTGCATATGCGAAGATATTTATTCAGGAAGTAACTGATTTAGCAAAAACAGCCATTGGAGCAGACGTACTGAATGGACTTTTAAACTCAAAAACAGTTATCAAAATAACTGATAGTAAACCGCTTAATCCAAATGGCACAGTTAACACTAGTGCCTTGGCTGCGTACCAGTCGAGTACAAATACGGTGCTGTTGGGGAATTTGCCTACGGATACTAGTTATAGCTCAAATTGTACAGATTTTGGTACTATAGCACATGAGTTATTCCATGCCTATCAAAACGATGTATTGCACTTAACTAATATGAGCACACCAAACGTTCAGAATGAATTAGACGCATCACTTTTCGCTGCAATGGCTGATGTACAATTTGATATTCAGGCAAATCTGAGTATATTTTCCCCCGATTCCCATATTAGCATGGATAATTCAAATCCGGTTGGCACTAATTCTCATGAAACAGCTGCTGCTGTAACAGCTTTCGATGCCGCCTGGAAAGATGTGTTACAGAATGGTAATAGTACATTAGCTGACTATAATAACATGCTAAATAACTTCGTCAATGGCACAACCTACGTCGGAAGTTTGAGTTCATCTGTACCTTTAGGTGTAAATTCAAATAATAGTCTTTATAAATTATTTAATGCGGATTATGGTAGTCAATATACACAAAATGTTTATAAATGGATGACGCAAAATCCAGATTATGCTCCGGGAACAGTGTATTACATCAGTCCTACGATTAACCCCAGTGAAAATGACGGGGGTAATGATCCGGCTGATGACAACGATGTACCTGCGGGTGCAGGTAATAGCCAAAACTTCGCTAATTTGGACTATTTTGGCAGCAATGCAAGCGCTTATGATAGCAGTAGCTCAGATTATGCTATACCTACTTATAATCCTCCAACAGACCCGTATGGAAACGATCTTCCGTCTTCATCGGCATATCAAGACTTCCCGGAATATGTAGAAGAGGATATTGATGGAGAGGATGTTACGAGTTATTAATTATTTCAACTACGAATAGTTCCAGATTTTGTTAAAAAGTTTTCCTATTGACTATCAATTGGACATGATTGATTGTGGTCCATCATGTCTTAAAATGATTTCTAAATTTTACGGCAAGTATTATTCTTTACAGTATTTAAGAGACAAATGCGGAACAACCAGGGAAGGAGTTTCTTTTTTGGATTTGAGCTATGCGGCTGAAAGTATAGGATTCAGAACCCTTGCACTAAAGATATCATTAAGCGAATTAAAAGTCATGCCCTTGCCATGTGTAATACACTGGGCTAACAGTCATTTCGTAGTAGTATATAAAGTTACCGAAAAAAAAGTTCATGTTGCTGATCCTGCAAAAGGGCTCATTACTTATACACTAAAAGAATTTATAAATAACTGGTACTATTTAAATAGCCAGCAGGGTTCTGCATTGGTTTTAGAAATGCAAGCCGACTTCAAACAACGTGAGGAAGGCGAAAAGATAGAGAGAAAAAAACAACTGGAAAACATTATTGGCTACTTTTCTCCCTATAAATCTAGTTTCATAAATCTATTTGTAATCATGCTTGTCGCTACCTTGCTACAAGCTACCCTGCCATTCATTTCTAAAGCTGTCATTGACGTGGGCATTCATACGAACGATCTAAGTTTCATCAATATCGTTTTAATAGCCAACATCGTTATAATTTTAAGTATTACATTTTCCAACGCTCTTCGTGATTGGATACTTCTTCATATAACTTCCAGAGTCAACATCGCACTTATTTCGGACTATTTAGTAAAAATCATGAAATTGCCAGTTACCTTTTTTGAAAATAAAATGGTGGGAGATATATTACAGAGGGCTAATGATAATGAGCGTATCAGGAGTTTTATTACAAATAATTCATTAAATCTTATTTTTTCAACAATAACCTTTTTAATTTTTAGCGTTATATTACTCATTTTCAATAAAATCATCTTTTTATTTTTCTTTATTGGAAGCGTCTTGTATGTATGCTGGATTTTGGCATTTTTGAAAATCCGGCGAAAGCTTGACTGGGAGTATTTCGACTTAACCGCAAAGAACCAAAGTTTTTGGGTAGAAACTGTTTCTGCTATTCAAGATATAAAGCTGAACAACTATGAAAAGGCAAAAAGATGGAAATGGGAGAAAATACAGGCCCGACTTTTCAAGCTTAATCAAAAAGTTTTAACTATAACCAATTGGCAAACATCAGGGGGACAATGTATCGATAGTATGAAAAATCTATTGATAACATTTTTCGCCGCTAAGGCTGTTATTAATGGCGAGATAACATTTGGCGTAATGATTTCTGTTCAGTTTATCATCGGCATGCTTAATGGGCCAATTAACCAGTTTATTTCTTTTATAATTTCTGCACAATATGCGCAGATCAGTTTTTTAAGATTGAACGAAATACACCAGATGGATGATGAAGAAGAACACGATCAAAAAAACAATATCACATTACCTGCCAACAAGAGCCTGACGGTGAAAAACGTTTCATTCCAATATAACTTGAATGGTGCTCTGATATTAAAAAACATAAGTCTTATAATTCCGGAAGGTAAAGTCACCGCTTTCGTTGGCGATAGTGGTAGCGGTAAAACTTCACTATTAAAACTGTTGCTGAGACTTTACAAACCAACATACGGCGAAATCTTGATAGGCGGAATGAATATTAATAATATCAGTCTTCGGCAATGGCGCGATAAATGTGGAACCGTCATGCAAGACGGTAAGATTTTCAATGATACGATCATGAATAATATCGTTTTAGACGACGAGAATATTGATTATGACACGCTAAAAAGAGCCGTTGATACAGCAAATATTGCAGACGAAATAGAGCAATTACCTTTGGGGTATAACACGGTTATGGGTGAAATGGGGCGGGGATTAAGCGGTGGGCAGAAGCAGCGAATACTTATAGCCCGGGCTTTGTATAAAGACCCTGATTATCTTTTTTTCGATGAAGCGACAAATTCTTTAGATACTATTAATGAACTTAAAATTGTGAATGCTCTGGAAAAGGCATTTTATAATAAGACAGTTATTGTTGTCGCGCACAGGCTAAGTACAATCCGTAAAGCAGATCAAATAGTTGTCTTGAAAGGGGGTGAAATTATGGAAATTGGTAATCATGAATCATTATTGCAAAGGAAGGGTCAATACTATCAGCTTACAAAAACCCAATTTTTAGACGCTCAGCTGGTTCCTCAACAGCAACTTGCTGCATCCGAAAATGCGGAAAAATATTCTGACCTTATATAATAATGGAAACACTTAAACCGGCTAGTGAACCATGTGCTGAAAGAGGAGAACAGGTTCAAGATATTATCTCTAAAATGCCTACAAATTTTGCATTTTGGGTGACCGGAGTTATTCTCTTAATTGTCACCTTATTATTTGTATTTGGATGGTTAATCAAATATCCTGACATAGCAACGGGTGAGATAGTAATCAGTTCGCGTTATGCACCGGTAAAATTAGTAGCTAATTCGCCTGGAAAAATTAGCTTACTAGGGTTCAAATCTAAAGATGACGTCAAAGAGAGAGACTACATAGCAATTATCCAAAATTCATCGAGCACCAATGATGTAATAAAGTTAAATGGACTTTTAAAGTCTTTTGATAGTAATCGAACCGACTTGTACAAATCGTTTACTTCTTTTCCATCGAAAATGTCATTGGGGGATATAAACGTAAAGTATTATGGTTTTTTAAATGCATTACAGCAATTATATACATATCATACCAAAGATCTTTTCAAGGAGCAGGAAGATCAAATAAATGTAACCATATCAAAATTAAAGGAATCGCTTGCAAACGATGAAAGCTTAAGAAATACTAAAGAATTAGATTATAAGACATCAAAAAAGATATTTCAACGTGATTCATTGTTGTATTCAGAAAAGGTTATTGCTGAAGACGATGCCGATCATAGCCGGCTGACTTTTTTGAACAGTAAGGAAAGTTACCAAACAGTAAACAATGAAATTAACTCTGCTCAACAACAAATAGAAGATCAAGAAAGTAAATTAGAGCAACTAATTACTCAAAAGCAAGTTAAAGAACAGCAAATGAACCTGGATTTGTTATCCGCTGATAACGATCTTAAAGACAACATAAAAACTTGGGAAGAACACTATGTTTTTAAAGCTCCATTTAACGGTAAAGTCGAATTTTTAAAATTTTTAAATGATGGCGAATTTGTTGCTGCGGATGAGGAAATTTTTTCAATAGTTCCCAAGCAGAATAAAATTATTGGACATGTTCAGCTTCCAGCACATGGGGCTGGTAAAGTAAAAGTAGGACAAAAGGTAATTATTAAATTGGATAATTATCCATATGAAGAGTATGGTTATGTAAATGGCAAAGTCTCTTCAATTTCGTTGATTACTAATCTGACTAAAGTCAATCAAAATAACTTGGATACTTATTTAGTTGATATCGAACTACCGGAGAATTTGGAAACGAATTATGGATCAAAGCTCGAATTCAAATATGGGATCAAAGGAACGGCAGAGATAGTAACCAATGACCGTAGACTAATTCAAAGATTTTTCGACAATCTTAAATATTCAGTAAACAAATAATTAAACCTGAATAAATTATCGCGATCAATAATTAGGATGATTAGGAATGTGACGCTAAGTAAGCAAGCCATGTTTTGGTCATACCAAAACGCTTGCCGGGACACCCGAACCCGCTATGCCGCACTTCGTTTAGCATGGGGTAAAACTATATCGCGATATATAGTCTCGCGGTATATAGTCTCGCGGTATGATATAGATTTTATCCCGGTATAAAGTACCCCGGTATAAAAGATTGCCTTCGTTACAATGTACCCCGGTATGAAGTACCCCGGTATAAAATCTCGGTACAAAGTACCCCGGCACAAAATATTGTTATCAATCTTCAATCCTTAGAAAAATCTTTTTTGTCGCGTATGGCGATCCATTTAAATATTATTTATCTTTGAATCACCGCAGCGGCAACCGCCCGTTGTGATCAATTTTCCATAATGCGAACGAATGTCTTTCGCAGCCTCAATTTTTACTTTACTGAAAAATTAATGCATTATGGACACCCTTTTATTTTTTACCTTTTTTTATCTGCTGCCGCTTGTTCGGGAAAAGCAAGGCCAGCCAGAGCGTTTTATTAAGCCGTTTTTAAACTATTCACATAGCGGTAATAGCTTTGGAAGCAGTATTATTTTCTTTTTATTAACGAGCCTTTAAGCTATGGGAAGGCCAAAGATGGAAAGGGATAAGAAACTATCCCGGCGGTTTATATTCCGGCTGACCGAGGATGAATTGAACCGGCTGAATAAAGCAGCAGAAGCCTGCGGTAAAGCGCCTGGCACCATTGTGCGGGTAAAACTGTTCAGGGGAAGGTTTCCTGAACCCAAAACAGCGAAGCTCGACCTGCATACCTTTTTGGAACTACGAAAGATCGGTGTCAATCTGAACCAGCTGACAAAAAAGGTCAATTCCGGTTTTTTGGCTACAGGTCTGCTGCCTATCCTGATGAAGCTTAAACAGCAGCAGGAAATTATCATCAATCAACTCATCCATGATAGCCAGTCAGAAAATAGGTAAAAGCTTTATGGGGGCATTAAACTACAATCTCCAAAAGATGAACCATCCGGACATTAACCGGCGGGCGGAGCTGCTGGATACGAATTTCGATTGTGACACCTTGGAACAGGTGAAAAAAGAGGTAGAGTTGCTGAGGGAGTTAAGACCGAACCTTAACCGCTATGTTTACCATACCAGTCTCAACTTTACTGTAGAAGATGAAGCATTTTTAAGTAATGAAAAACTATTGGCAATCGCGCAGGAATACCTCGAAGAAAATGGCTTTAACAATAACCAGTATTTGATATTCCGGCATTACGATGCCGGGCACCCGCATGTCCACCTGTTGGTCAACCGTATCCGTTTTGACGGCAGCGTGGTATCGGACAGCAATAACTATCAAAAAAGCGAAGCTATTTTAAGAAAGCTAGAACTGCGCTATAATTTGACAACAGTAGCACCCAGCAAAGATGTCACACAAAGGGCCGCAAAAAAGGATGAAATAGAGATGGCCCTTCGCACTGGCAAGCCATCTGAAAAGATGTTGTTACAGGAAAAGCTCCGGCAGCTGACTAGTCAAAAGAATATATACCTACAAACTTTAATTCAGCAGGGAGAAGCGCAGGGTATTCATTTTCTTTTTAATCAGGCATCGACGGGAAGGATAACCGGAATTACCTATTTCCATAACGGTTTTAAGATAAAAGGAAAAGTATTGGGCAACCAGTTCAAATGGTCGGAGTTACTAAAAAAAATAAACTATGAACAAGTTAGAGACTGCAAGGCAGTTAGCGAAGCGAATAGCCGGACAAGAGCAATATACGGGGACGCAACATCAGCAGGTGAACGAATTACAGGACATCGCATCCCAAGCGGAAGTGATCAACTTCTTACAGGCGGTGCAGGAGATTTTGAAGTTGGCGCAGGAGAATGGAGCGATGATCAGGAAACTGCAACAGCAGGTTACCCGGGTAGAGAAAGATCACTGGACACAGGTCAGGATGCTGATCTTTCTTATCCTGCTTCCGCTGATCATGAGTATTACGGCAATGATCATATTGATTTCCCGCAAATAAGCGATGATGTGGATGACGAAGCGGTATATGGGAAAAGCCGTCGCAGGGGGCGTGGGCGGTAGATTCAGATAAATCGCTTGAATTTATCAATGGAAAATCTATGTTTGTAATACCATTATCGTTTATATACCTCATAAAAAGTCATGTCATTAACCTACGATCAGCGTATTCTCGCTTTGGTCCAATGCTGGAAAACAGGTGACATCAGCATTGAACAACTTGGCGAATTTAATTTATGGTATGAGGCACTGGAGGGTGTTCCTTTAGGCGACCCGGACGGAATTACCGTTGAACGGGTGGAAATGCGGCTATATGAGCAGTTTAAAAGGTACGATAAGCCTAAATATCCAGACAAGAGGTTTCCCTGGTAGGAACTCTGATTATAATTATTTACCGCCTTTTAATAATTCGACCTTTTCTTTTTCAGATTGTAACAGGCGTTCAAGTAGGGCTACTTTTTCATCATATAATTCAACTATTTTCTCAATAGGATTGAATGTGCAATTATATATTCCGCTGTAATTACTTACTGAACCTTCGTAATTATTCTGAATATTATAGATCACAGCTTCATCGCTATAATTTTTTATAGCTTCAGAAGATACGCCTAAAATCCCGGCTACTTTTTCCAATACATCATCTTCAATGGTTTCTGCTTGTTCCATACGCGAAACGGTCTGCTGACTTACGCCTAATTCAGAAGCAAGATGTTCCTGTTTGATGCTACGTAATTCCCTGATACGGCAAATCTTACGGCCGATATGTGTATTTGATGGTTTTGCAGTTGTTTCCATATCTCAAAAATACAAATTTTCTTGCTTGTAAAAATAACGCTTTCGTGAGTAAAATACCAATGCTTTGGGTTTAGTACCGCACCAATCTGCCTTTAATTTGTATACAGCTAAAGGAATAGGTATCTATAGGTATAGACAGATAGGCAACTATCGGCATAGCTGCATTAACATTAATACGCTTACGATGAATAAGGTACTCTATGTAGCACGTAAAGCCAAGGGTTTTACGGAGAAACAGGTGGCAAAAGCTTTGCAAATAGAAGAAAGCACTTACCGTGAATTAGAAGCATCCCTAACAGATGTTACGGCAACCATTGCCCTGCGGGCTGCGAAGCTTTTTAATATTGATGCGGAACTGTTTATTTATACAGAGGGGCGGGAACAACGTTTGGTAAAATTTGCGATGGACGAGATTGCCACCTTTAAACAAAGCGGGATATTGAATGACCTGCCACCACAACACCTTTTTCATATTGTAAATCTCGGGAATACTGCACTTTCTCTTCAGGTTGAATTGAACCATTGTGTTTTCCGGCAATATGAACTGGAAAAAGACAACGAGGCGCTCAGGCAATTGAATGCGGAGTTGAAAACTATGGTAAAAAATATATAAAAGCTGATGTAAAAAGCGGCTGCGGCAGGCGGTTCATTACATCACGCGTTCCGCTATATTCATTCTCCGCCAGCCTCGCCGCAAATGCAGGAGTAACTTGTACCTCGTTTTTACACCTGCAAAAAGAAAGCAGGAAAAGTCCCCTTGCACCGCAATCACAAAATTAGCCGCACAGCAAAACTATAAAGGCCATGTAAATGGGCGGTGTTTGTTTTTTTTAGCCCAGCCTTGACAATTTTGCTGTTTGCTGCTGCCTGTTGTTTAAGCGGAGCAATGGGATAGTGTGTACAAAAATTATCTTTTATGATGGTGTAATAAAATGAAAGCACGAGCGTCTAATGTATAATAAGGCACCACCTTGTTACTGTACTTCTAACCACCTGCGGATTTTCTTGCAGGAAGCGTACGGTGTTTACAAAAAGTTTTACATGGTTCACAAGCCTGTACTTTTCCTGTAAGCACCGGATTAAGACAAATGTTAAGGGACTATGTAAACCGTCGGGAGATACGCACCTGGAGTTGTACTGGTGTCTGATGCTTTCCGGCGTTACCCATTAACGTCTTAATTGAATGCTCATGAAAGCCGGAACATCGGAAAACAGGAGCATCACTCCTGAAAAAGCAAAAAAAATACTTCTTGAAAAAGGTGTAGAAGTAACTGAAAAAGAAGCCAAAGAGCTCTTGGATTTAATGTATTTTTTTGCTAAATTGTCTGTAGAACAATACATTAAAGAGGTTTCTAATTATAAATAATCACTTGTTTTCCTATGAAAAAAGCAGATCTATATGTGAGGGTAAGTACTGATGAGCAGGCAGATAAAGGCTATTCCATTCGTAGCCAGGAAGAAGTATTGCGTAAATACTGCAGCATTCAGAATATTTCCGTTGGAAGAGTAATTTGTGAAGATTATTCTGCCAAAACTTTTAATCGGCCAGCGTGGACTGAAATGCTTAACCGAGTTAAAAAGGAGAAAGGTAAATCGACCGACTTATTGCTTTTTACCAAATGGGACAGGTTCAGCAGGAATGCGGGTGATGCTTATCAAATGATTAACATACTCCGTAAATGCGGTATCGACCCGCAGGCTGTGGAACAGCCGCTCGATCTCTCGATACCTGAAAATAAGATGATGCTGGCTTTCTACCTTGCAGCACCCGAGGTTGAGAATGACAGGAGAGCGCTTAATACTTTTTATGGTATGCGCAGAGCGAGAAAGGAAGGCAGGTATCTGACAACCGGTCCTTATGGTTATATCAACCGCACTACAGAGGGTGGAAAAAAAATGATTGTTCCAGTGGAGTCGAAAGCCAGTATTGTTCAATGGGCGTTTGAGCAAGTTGCCAGGCAGCGGTATCATATCGATGAGATCAGACGCGAGGTTAACAGTAAAGGATTGAATTGCAGTAAAAGCAACTTTTATACGCTATTAAGAAATCCTGTTTATTGCGGGAAGATTGTAGTTCCGGCTTACCGGGATGAAGAAATGCAGCTTGTCCAAGGGCAGCATGACGCTATTATCAGTGAATCATTATTCTATGAAGTGCAGGATATTCTGAATGGCAAGAAACGGGTTCAGCTTGTAAAGACCACAACCGAGCAGCAACTTCCTTTAAGAGGATTTTTACTTTGCCCCAAATGCGGCAAACAGCTAACGGGAAGTGCATCTAAAGGAAGACATAGCTATTACTACTACTATCATTGTGTTTCTTCATGTGGTATGCGCTTTAAGGCACAGCAGGCTAATGAAGCCTTTATAGAAGAGCTAAATAAATTCGTACCTAAAACAGCAGCAATTGCTGAATTGTATAAGCTGGTAGTTAAAGATATTTTCAATCAGCAGACAAGTCCATATACAGATGGGCGCAAAGAATTATTGAATCAAATGCAGGTTGAGAATGACAAAGTAACAAAGGCAAGGAAACTATTGCTGGAAGATGCGATTGACAGCACTGATTACAAACTGATCAAAGCAGAATGCGAAACCAAATTATTGAGACTTGAAGCAAAGCTATCTGACTTTGTTAAGCCAGAGGTATTTAATCTGAATGACTGTACAAATAAGGCATTGAATAACCTATCCCGCTTAAATACGCTTTACACCAGTTCTGACACTACTGGTAAACGCGCCATCATTGGTTCGATATATCCAGAAAAGCTATGTTTTGACGGTTCTGCTTATCGAACCGCTGAAACGAATCAAGCGGCACAACTAATGTTTTTGATTAACAGCAAGTTAGGCGCAAAAAAAAATCGGACAGACTTAGATTTATCTAAGCTGTCCGATTCGGTAGCGGGAGCAGGACTCGAACCTACGACCTTCGGGTTATGAGCCCGACGAGCTACCAACTGCTCCATCCCGCACTGTGTTTGTTTTATAACTCTTAGCTCATAACTGCTAAAAGTGTTCCAGTTAAACCAAAAATGCAATTTACATCCTGTTTAAATTGGACTGCAAAGATATAATTCGTTTCTTTGCAGTCCAAATATTATTTCATTTATTTTTTTATGGCCCACAGAGCAGGTTTTGTAAGTATAATAGGTAAGCCAAATGCAGGTAAATCAACACTGATGAACGCGCTTGTGGGCGAAAAAATGTCAATCATTACCCCAAAGGCGCAAACTACACGTCACCGTATTTTAGGTATTGTTAACGAAGAGGACTACCAGATTGTGTTTTCTGATACCCCCGGAGTTATTAAACCGCATTATGCGCTGCACGAAAGTATGATGCACCAGGTTGATGGTTCTATAGTTGATGCTGACCTGATTTTATTGGTTACCGACATCTACGAGGAGTATGATGAAGCCGACGTATTAAGAAAGCTGGAAGGCACGCAAGCGCCGGTAGCTGTATTGATCAACAAGGTAGATCAATCTGACGAGGAAACAGTTAAAGCTAAAGTTGAATTTTGGAAAGAAAAGCTAAATCCAAAAGTGATTTTTGCAATATCAGCATTAAAGGATTATAACGTATTGGCGGTAATGAATTTTGTTATTGAGCATTTGCCTGAGCATCCGCCGTATTACGAAAAGGACGCCTTGACTGATCGTAACGACAGGTTTTTTGCTTCGGAGATGATACGTGCGCAGATCTTTAAGCAATACAAAAAAGAAATTCCATACAGCAGCGAGGTAATCATCACCGCATTTGTTGAGGGCGAAAAGCTTCACCGTGTAAGTGCTGAGATTATTGTGGAACGCGATTCGCAGAAAAATATATTGATAGGCAAGGACGGTAGCATGCTTAAAATTGTTGGCACTTACGCCCGCCGCGATATGGAAGACTTCTTCCAAAAGAAGATCTTCCTGGAAATGTTTGTCAAGGTGATCCCCGACTGGCGCAGCAAAAAAAATTACCTGAAAAAATTTGGGTACGAATAGTTAATTACGATTTACGAATTACGATTTCAGATTTAACTGATAGGGTTAGTAAATTAGCATGGAATTATGAAGGCGATTTAAAATCGTAAATCGTAATTCTAAAATCTAAAATAGAATATGAGCAATATAGTAGCCATAGTGGGCAGGCCCAACGTAGGCAAATCAACATTATATAACCGTTTAACTGAGAGCCGCAAGGCCATTGTTGATGACGTAAGCGGCGTAACACGCGACAGGCACTACGGTGTATCTGAATGGACGCATCACAGCTTTACCGTTATTGATACAGGCGGTTATGTAGCAAATTCTGAAGATGTATTTGAGGCCGCCATCCGCGAGCAGGTGGTTATCGCTATTGAAGAAGCTACCGTTATTTTATTTGTGGTTGATGTAACCACAGGTATCACCGACTTAGACGATGAAATTGCTGCATTACTGCGTAAAGGCAAAAAACCAGTATTTGTGGTGGTTAACAAAATGGATAACACATCGTTATTGTCTGATTCAATGGTATTTTATAGTTTAGGTTTGGGCGAGTTATACAATATCTCATCCATGACCGGCTCAGGAACAGGTGAATTATTGGATGATGTTGTTAAGCATTTTGATGACGAGCCAACTGAAGTAAACACTTTACCAAAATATGCGATTGTTGGTCGCCCAAATGTGGGTAAATCATCAATCATCAATTCATTAATTGGTAAGGATCGTAATATTGTTACCCCGATAGCAGGTACAACCCGTGACTCAATCCATATTCATTACAACCAGTACGGTCATGACTTTATGTTGATTGATACTGCCGGGATGCGTAAAAAAACCAAGGTAAAGGAGAATATCGAATTTTACTCGGTTATGCGTACCATTAAGGCGATTGAAGAGGCGGACGTGATCATCCTGATGATTGATGCTGTTGAAGGTATCGAGTCGCAGGACATTAATATATTCCACCTTGCTGAGAAGAATAAAAAAGGTGTTGTTATTGTAGTAAACAAATGGGATTTGATCGAGAAGAACAACAAAACCATTAAAGTATTTGAGGAAATGATCCGCGAGAAGATCGCGCCGTTTACTGATGTACCTATCGTATTTACTTCGGTTACCGAAAAACAACGTGTGTTAAAGGTTATTGAGGTGGCTAACGAAGTTTATGCAAACCGTGCTAAACGCATCCCTACATCAAAATTAAACGAAGTATTACTGCCGATTATCGATGCTATGCCGCCACCGTCAATAAAAGGCAAATACGTTAAAATTAAATACATCACCCAAATTGCAGGCTCATCGCCAATGTTCGCGTTCTTTTGCAACCTGCCGCAGTATGTTAAAGAACCATATTATCGCTTTGTTGAGAATAAACTAAGAGAGCATTTCGATTTTACCGGCGCACCTGTGCAGATTTGGTTCAGACAAAAATAGGTGAATCAAGATTTATTTGATTAAACAGATGATTTACAGGATAGTGCTTTGTTATCCTGTAAATCTAATAAATCCGTTTAATCCAGGTTCTCATCATTTAATCGTGTTCACTGCAGTTTTAAACCCGACATCTTCGTTGTTCACGGTTTCAAAATAGGCTTCATCACCCCATTTAAAACGCGCGGAGTAGGCTTTCAATAGCAATTTTATGGTTGTTTTGGATACGATAATATCTCCCGGGTCCATCTCTTTTATAGTGCCTGATGCATAGATGATAAAATCATCAAACGTGTTTCCAGTTACTGTAAAGTGATTTATAAAATCTTCTGCTGAGGTGTATTTACCCAATACTGGCTGCATTCTGTCCAGCACATAAGCAGAAAAAAGTTGATTGTCGTCTAATTCCTGTACCAGTTGGGTGTCCTCGGAGCTATCCGCAGGTATGAAAATATCTGGCATAATACCACCGTGGCTGTAAACCTGTTTTCCGCTCAAGGTATGGTAAGGCGATTGCTGTTTGAAAAGGCTATCATTCATATTGCTCTGGGCCGAAAATAGTTCGCCTTTTTTCATCCGGTTTGATAATTCCTGATGGTAATTATCAATGCCACCAGCATATGATTTTTGTATCGATCTGCCTGAAGGAGTATAATACCTCGCCACCGTTAAATTAACTGCTGAGCCATCATCAAACGGAAATTGCTGTTGTACCAACCCCTTACCAAATGAACGGCGGCCGATGATTACTGCACGGTCCAAATCCTGTAGGGCTCCCGCCAATATCTCGCTTGCCGAAGCAGAATACTCATCTATCAAAACGGCCATTTTGCCTTGTTGAAATACCCCCGAATCTGTAGCGAAGTAATCTGTACGCTGCTCATGTGAGCCTTTGGTGTAAACTATCAGCTGGCCTTTGGTTAAAAACTCGTTGGCCATAGCGGTAGCGGTGTTTAAATATCCACCTCCATTGCCCCTGATGTCCAGTATCAGTTTTTTCATCCCCTTTTGTTTAAGGTCAATCAGGGCGTGCCTGAAATCATTATCGGTAGTGGAGGCAAACTTGCTTATTTTAACATAGCCAATGGTTGGTATTGCCATATAATAAGCATCAATACTGCTCAGGTCAACATAGCCACGCTTCACGGTGAATGCTTTACTATGCTGGTCGATAGGTGTTATTACGTTGAAGGCTAATTGTTTATTATTTTCGTCGGTAAATACATTGTCAACCTTATCGGTAGTAAGATTGGTGCCCGCAAATTTTTTATTATTAATGTCGATAATCGCATCGCCACTAACTAAACCAGCCTTTTGAGCCGGTCCGTTTGGATAAACCTGGGTGATGAAAAGTGTATCGCGCAAAAGCTGGTACTCAATGCCGAAACCATTAAAGCCGCCTTCCAGTTTTTCATTAATCGCCTGCGCTTGTTTTGGGGGCAGGTAAACTGAGTGTGGATCGAGATTTTGCAACAAGTTATTGGCTGCTACGCCTTCAACGCTATCTACATTTATGGAGTCGACGTAATTTTGGCGTACCAGTTGCAGCACTTTAGCCAGTTTGTCGTTTCTTACGGTAGGTTCATCAAGATATCTCGATGAAAAATCGTTATCGCCGATAAGAAGGCCAATAGCTACACCTATTAAAATTAAAATAACAGATCTGAAGATGATGCCCGCGCCCTTTTTCATACTAAATTGTCACACACAAAGTTAGCCAATTGCCGCGATCAGAAAAAATTATAAAATTAACTTTTGCTAAATTTTATTAAGTTGTTTAAAAACTACTAAATCTTGTGTTTATCTAAAAGCAAACCGTCATTGCTGTAAGGTACGAAGCAATCTCTACATAGGCAAGGCATTGAACCTGCAAAGCAGCTCTCTAAAGTATAGAGATTGCTTCGTACCTCGCAATAACG
The DNA here is from genome assembly GCF_009765905.1 of Mucilaginibacter sp. L196. Classification (GTDB taxonomy): domain Bacteria; phylum Bacteroidota; class Bacteroidia; order Sphingobacteriales; family Sphingobacteriaceae; genus Mucilaginibacter. Next base: position 589,322 of record NZ_LMUO01000009.1, read on the forward strand.
ATAGTTTTGTCATTTTTAAACAGCTTCTTAATGTTTGGCAGAATAGTTGATCCTTTCGTTTTATTAGTCAACGCATACTAAAAAAATTATAATCCTGTTTCATTTTTAACCAATTTTGTAAAAACATCGCCCGAAATGGAACTTACCACCGAGAAAAGCTCGCTGTATAATGATTTGGAGAATATGTCTGTTGCAGAAATCCTCCAAAATATAAATGACCAGGACCAAACTGTTCCTTTCGCGGTAGCCAAGGCTTTGCCGCAAATTGAAAAGCTGGTAAGTATTGCTGCTGATAGAATGAAAGCTGGCGGACGTTTATTTTATATTGGTGCAGGTACCAGTGGCCGTTTAGGTGTGGTTGATGCATCGGAATGCCCGCCAACCTTTGGAGTGCCCTTTGATATGGTGGTTGGAATAATTGCAGGTGGGGATAGCGCCATCCGTAAAGCGGTTGAATTTGCCGAAGATGATGCCCAGCAGGCCTGGAAGGATCTGCAGGAGTATAACATTAATGATAAAGATGTTTTGGTAGGTATCGCGGCATCGGGCACAACGCCTTATGTCATCGGGGGGCTAAAAATGGCTAACCAAAACAATATTGCAACGGGTTGCATCGTATGTAATAGTAGCAGCCCGGTTGCTGCCGAGGCACAATACCCGGTTGAGGTAGTGACCGGACCTGAATTTTTAACGGGATCTACACGGATGAAGGCGGGTACGGCACAAAAACTGGTATTGAATATGCTGAGTACCGCGGTGATGATACAGCTGGGTAGGGTGAAAGGCAATAAAATGGTGGATATGCAACTCACCAACAACAAACTGGTAGATCGCGGTACCCACATGGTAATGAACGAAACAGGATTAGATGAACCAACCGCAGCCGACCTGTTAAAGCAATATGGCAGTGTTAGAAAAGCCGTTGATAGTTATAAATTAAGTTTAAGTCCAACAAAGTGATTTTTGACTTTAGAATTTTGAATTAGATTTAATGCACGAAATAGAACCATATTACCGTTGGAGAGATGACTACGTAGCATCGGAGGACAAATTTTCGCCTTTTTACGCTACGCAGTACAGTGAGTTTGAATTTGATAAGCAGGTATATAACTATTTGCTGCACCCGCAATGGGATTCTTTCGGCTCAAATACTTTATATTTAAAAGTATTGTTTGTTGATTATGATCGCGGCTATACCATTATCGAATTTATAGGTGAATGGAACGACGCCATCAATAATGATATTATGCTGATGAAGCGGGAGTTGATCGATTTGATGATAGATCAGGGTATTAACTGTTTTATATTGATCGGCGAAAATGTGCTTAACTTCCATTCATCCGATGATTGTTATTATGAGGAGTGGTTTCAGGAGGTTGAGGATGGCTGGATAGCGGGTATCAATTTCCGGGAGCATGTGATCGAAGAGTTTAAACGCAACAACATTGATTATTATATAAACTTTGGCGGTGCGCTTGATGAATTGAACTGGCGTGGGTTAAAACCACTGCAAGTATTCAAGCTTATTGAAGAACAACTGACAAAAAGGCTTAATTAATACTACGGTATAACATTTGAGATTAAACTATATCAGGATATTGGTATCTAACTATTCAAAATATCATATCTAATATTTATAATTGTATAACCCAAAAAGAAAATAAATTTAAAAATGGAAAGTAATAATCCTAACTACACGTATAATAGTGTAGTACAATTAGACGACAGCGAAACCGCATCGCGCAAATATCTGGCAAAAGTTTTTGCCTGGATGTTTGTGGCATTAGGTGTTTCAGCTTTTACCGCGTTTGAGTTTTTCCTGACACCAAGCTTGTTGAGTTTGATCATTGATCCGGTTGCAGGTGGTTTTACAGGTTTAGGTTATGTGGCCATATTTGCACCATTAGCATTTTCACTGGTGATAAATTTTGGTTTTAACCGCTTGTCGTATGTGGCAATGGTGGTTTTATATCTTGCGTATTCGGTTGCTATAGGTATAACGCTTAGTATCTTCGGCTTGATCTACACTTCAGGTTCTATATTCAGCGTGTTTTTAAGCGCATCACTTGTATTTGGTATAATGGCCATCGCCGGTTACAGAACTTCAATGGACCTTAGTAAATTCGGTTCTATCTTGTTCATGGTATTTATCGGTGTATTTGTAGCAAGTTTAGTTAACTTCCTTTTCAGAAGCGCTCAATTGGATTACATCATTAGCTTCTTATTTATAGCTATTATGGTTGGTTTAACCGCTTACTACATGCAAATGCTGAAACGCATTGGCGCAGGTATTGAGTATGGTAACGAGCAATCGAAAAAATTAGTAATTATCGGTGCATTTGTACTGTATACTACATTCATAAATCTGTTTATGTCAATGATGCGTATTTTCGGTAGAAGACGCTAATCATAAAGAAACATTTATTGAAAGCCGTCTTCAAGAGAGACGGCTTTTTTTGTTTTAATACCATCTCGACCGGAGAGAGAAATAGTAAACAGACTTACGAAGTTTTTAAAAACTTCGTAAGTCTTACAGTTCACTTCGAAATGACAATAGGATATATATGTCCTATTGCATTTTACAACTTAATTACGCACATTTGCACTGCTTATAGAGAAAGACGGAGGGATTAGACCCTGCGATGTCTTAGCAACCTGTGCTTCACAAGGTGCTACATTCTACTTAACTCAAATACAAAGGGTTAGGAAAGATAAGCGAAAGTCAATATATCGCCGACTTTTCGACATAAGCATGTTTTTATAGTAGTATCGAGTAGCTAGTATCAAGTAGCAAGATTATTTGCTTGCTGTATGGATTAGTTACAAATCAAGGCTGTTTTAGTACTTGATACTTGATACTAATTACTTGATACTAAAAAATGGATATCAGAAAAGAATTAGAAAAACGCATTCTCGTAATTGACGGGGCAATGGGTACCATGATACAGCGGTATCAGTTAACCGAAGCGGATTTTCGTGGGGAAAGATTTCGTGATCATTTATCTGATCTGCAGGGAAATAATGACCTGTTGAATATTACACGCCCCGATATTATAAAAGAAATACACGCCGAGTATTTAGATGCCGGCGCCGATATTATTGAAACTAATACCTTCAGTACGCAAATAATTTCATTGGCTGATTACCACCTGGAAGAGCTGGCCTATGAGCTAAGTTTTGAAGGTGCACGTATAGCAAAAGAAGTTGCCGATGAATACACCAAAAAAGATCCAACAAAACCACGCTTTGTAGCCGGTGCAGTTGGGCCTACAAACCGTACCGCATCTTTATCGCCGGATGTTAACGATCCGGGTTACCGTGCCGTTACTTTTGATGACCTCGCAGAGGCTTATTACGATCAGGTTAGGGGTTTGGTTGATGGTGGTTCGGACTTGCTTTTGGTTGAAACCATTTTTGATACGCTGAATGCCAAAGCGGCATTATTTGCGATCAATAGATATGCTGAGGAATCCGGCAAGCATTTGCCGATCATGATTTCCGGTACGATTACTGATGCTTCGGGCAGAACTTTATCGGGGCAAACCGTTGAGGCATTTTGGAATTCTATCCGCCATGCAAATTTGTTATCTGTTGGTTTGAATTGCGCTTTAGGTGCAAGAGAAATGCGCCCGCACTTAGAGGAGCTTTCAAATATTGCTGATGTATTTATTTCAGCATATCCCAATGCAGGTTTGCCGAATGAATTCGGCCAGTACGACGAAACCGCGCATGAAACTGCCCACCAGGTAGATGATTTTATGCAAGTCGGTTTGGTGAACATCGTTGGTGGATGCTGCGGTACAACGCCTGAGCATATCAAATGTATTGCTGATAAAGCTGCCCAATATCCCGCAAGGTTAATACCCGAAATACAACCCAATATGCGCTTAAGCGGTTTGGAAGCGGTAACGCTAACACCCGAAAGTGTATTTATGAATGTGGGTGAGCGTACAAATATTACAGGTTCGCCAAAGTTCTCCAAGTTGATTTTGGGTGAGGATTATGAAGCTGCCCTTGCCGTTGCTTTGCAACAGGTAGAAGGCGGTGCGCAGGTGATCGACATCAACATGGATGAAGGGATGATCGACTCTGAAGCGGTGATGGTGAAATTCCTGAACCTGGTAGCTTCTGAACCTGATATTGCCAAGCTGCCCATCATGGTGGATTCATCTAAATGGACGGTTATTGAAGCCGGGTTGAAATGTTTACAAGGTAAAGGCATCGTTAACTCTATCTCGCTAAAAGAAGGCGAAGAGAAATTTAAAGAATACGCCCGCAAAATATTAAGCTATGGCGCTGCCACGGTGGTAATGGCTTTTGATGAAACCGGTCAGGCTGATTCACTGGAAAGACGTAAAGAGATTTGTCAGCGGTCATACGATATATTGGTTAACGAGGTTGGTTTCCCACCGCAGGACATCATCTTCGACCCAAACATATTAACTGTAGCAACCGGTTTAGAAGAACATAACAATTACGCGGTTGATTTTATTGATGCGACCCGCTGGATAAAAGAAAACCTGCCATATGCTAAGGTAAGCGGGGGGGTGAGTAATATTTCGTTCTCGTTCCGCGGTAATAACGTGGTGCGCGAGGCTATGCACTCCGCATTTTTGTACCACGCTATTAAAGCAGGTATGGATATGGGTATTGTGAATGCCGGTATGCTTGAGGTTTACCAGGAAATTCCCAAAGACTTATTAGAGCTTGTTGAAGACGTACTATTAAACCGTCGCCCGGACGCTACCGAGCGATTGGTTGAATTTGCCGATAACATCAAAAGCAAAGGCAAAGTAATTGTGCGTGATGAGGAATGGCGTAAAGATCCGGTTGAAAAAAGATTATCGCATGCTTTGGTAAAGGGTATTATTGAATATCTGGATGATGACGTCGAAGAGGCTCGCCAAAAATATGCCCGTCCGCTGGAGGTGATTGAAGGCCCGCTGATGGATGGTATGAACATTGTGGGCGACTTGTTTGGCTCGGGTAAGATGTTCCTGCCGCAGGTGGTAAAATCGGCCCGTGTAATGAAAAAGGCTGTGGCTTACCTGCTGCCGTTTATCGAATTGGAAAAACAACGTGTTTTAGCCTCCGGCGAGGATACTGCGGCTGATTCACGTGCCAATGCCGGTAAAATATTAATGGCGACAGTTAAGGGTGATGTACACGATATTGGTAAAAATATTGTCGGCGTTGTTTTAGCCTGTAATAATTTCGAGGTGATTGATTTGGGGGTGATGGTACCAGCCCAACGAATAATTGAAGAAGCCATTAAACAAGAAGTTGACATCATTGGCCTTAGTGGATTGATCACGCCATCATTAGATGAGATGGTGCACTTCGCCAAAGAGATGGAGCGCCAAAACTTTACTATTCCATTGATCATCGGTGGAGCAACCACCTCCCGCATACATGCTGCCGTAAAGGTAGCGCCGAATTATTCAGGGCCTGCTATACACGTGCTGGATGCATCGCGGAGTGTAACGGTTTGTAGCAGTTTAATGAGCGAAACAGGCAGGGATGAATATATACAAGGTATAAAAGATGAATATGCCAAAGCACGCGAAGCGCATCTGAATAAAAAATCGGATAAACGTTTTGTGAGCATTGATCAGGCCCGCGCTTCAAAATGCCAGATCAACCTTAACGGTATGGTGCCACCTAAACCAACCTTTACCGGTACAAAGGTTTTTGAGGCGTATCCGTTGGAAGAATTAATATCGTATATCGACTGGACGCCATTTTTCCATACCTGGGAATTGCGCGGCAGTTTCCCCAAAATATTTGATGATAAATTTGTAGGGGTTGAGGCGAAGAAATTATATGATGACGCGCAACAGCTACTAAAAAGGATAGTGGAAGAAAAGCTATTACAAGCAAATGGAGTAATTGGTTTTTGGCCTGCTAACAGCGTTGGTGATGATATAGAATTGTATACCGATGATACGCGTACGCAAGTATTAACTACCATATACACCCTTCGCCAGCAAGGCGAAAAAGTTAAAGGAGAACCATATTATGCTTTGGCAGATTTTATCGCGCCAAAAGATAGCGGTGTACCTGATTACTGGGGTGGTTTTGCCGTGACTACGGGCATAGGTTGTGATGAGTTAGTGGCCGAGTTTGAAAGGGATTATGATGATTATAACAGCATCATGGCCAAAGCACTCGCTGATCGTTTTGCGGAGGCCTTTGCCGAAAAAATGCATGAGCTTGTCCGCAAGGATTACTGGGGATACGCGAAAACGGAGCAATTAGATACAGTTGAACTGATCAAAGAAGAATATCAGGGTATCCGCCCGGCACCGGGTTATCCTGCCTGCCCGGATCACACCGAAAAAACAACATTATTTGAATTGTTGAAAGCTGAAGATAATGCCCATATGCATTTAACTGAAAGCCTTGCCATGACACCGGCTGCTTCGGTAAGTGGTTTTTACTTCGCTCACCCGCAATCACGTTATTTTGGTTTGGGTAAGATTGGTAAGGATCAGGTTGAGGATTATGCTAAGCGGAAAAAGATGGATTTGGAAACTGTTGAAAGATGGCTGGGGCCGAATTTGAACTATTAATATGAAAAATAAACGTCATTGCGAGGTACGAAGCAATCTCTATGCTTTACAAAGCGGATCTGCTTATGTAGAGATTGCTTCGTACCTCGCAATGACGGTAAAAATATAGAGTTTATATATCAACGCTAAATGAAAATCACAGAACACATCAAAAACGCCAACGGCAAAACCTTATTCTCCTTCGAGCTTATACCGCCATTAAAAGGCCACAGCATACAAGGGATTTATGATGCTATCGATCCGTTAATGGAGTTTAAACCACCGTTTATTGATGTAACATCGTTGCGTGAGGATTTTATTTATAAGGAACATCCTAACGGTTTGCTCGAAAAATTGAGTTATCGCAAACGCCCTGGTACTATTGCTATTTGCGCTGCTATCATGAATAAGTATAAGGTGGATACCGTTCCGCATTTGTTGTGTGGTGGTTTTACTAAGGATGAAACCGAGAATGGTTTGGTTGATCTGCAATTTTTAGGTATTGAAAATGTACTGGTTTTACGTGGTGACGCCCGTCGTGGTGATGCTTCGTTTGTGCCAACGTCTAACGGGCATAATTATGCTACCGACCTGTTACAGCAGGTGGTAAATATGAATAATGGTGTTTACCTGCATGAGCAGCATAGCGATGAAAACCTGAGAACCGATTTTTGTATAGGCATAGCCGGTTACCCTGAGAAACATTTCGAAGCGCCAAACCTTAAAACTGACTTTAAGTACCTGAAACAAAAGGTTGATATGGGGGCGAATTTTATCGTGACCCAGATGTTCTTCGATAATCAGAGATACTTTGATTTTGTAAATAATTGCAGGGCTAATGGTATTAATGTACCGATTATCCCGGGCTTAAAACCTATCACCGGCTCAAAACAATTAACAGGTTTAGCCAAAACTTTCCATATAGATATGCCGGAGGATTTGAGCGATGCTGTACACGCCTGTAAATCAGAGAAGGAAGTCAAGGAATTAGGTATTGAGTGGATGATTAATCAATGTAAAGAGCTAATGGCTTTTGGTGTACCTGTGCTTCACTTTTATACCATGAGTAATCCTGGCCCGACTAAAAAGATTGCTGAGGCGATATTTTAATAGATTAAAACTTGCCGGATATGATTTTGTAAAGTTGATACCCGCAATATCCGCAGGCAGCCATTACTAATAAAGCTCCTCCAAATAGTAATGTGATTTTAAAAGAGTTAGCGAAGTCAAAGGATGAACCGGCCCATATCATAAGTAGTCCTAAAACTATGGAGCCGAGTATTAAAGAAGGGTTGGGTTTAATCATAATAGGTATCTAATATACTCTTTGTTTTTTTTAATTAAGATTGCTGTTCGTAGACTATGTCTACGAACTCACAAAGCCTATAGTCTGGACTATTACTGTCCGGTAAAGATTAAAACTTCGTACAGCAGCGGGTTGGCGCAGAGGCCCGCCCACATACTTCGACTACGCTTAGCATGACACCCTTTTTATGACACCTTTTTTGATCTTCCGAACTTCACCGCATCATAGGTTGTTATCCATCAGCAACTAAATAATCGGATAATCTATATATTAAAAACTTATTTTTGGATATTTATCAAAATAACAAAAAGCTCCTGTTTTTACTGAAAGGGCTTTTCACGATAGAAACACATCATAAGCTTATGAATCCGGATTCACAAAATGTAACAGACTACACCAATAACAATACCATATTTATGGTTTGGAGTTTTAGGGACAACCTGGAGGTTGGGGCAGTTTTTAGCAAGCTTTGCAAATTGATTATCAACCTTAATAATTCGGCTAATGTCCGTTTTCCGGTTTCGAGGGCGAGCTGTGTAATGGGGATTGGCTATGATGCCTGGCTTAAACTGAAACTCCCTGTTCCGTTACCTAAGGAACTGGCAGATTTTGCTCCCATCGTTGGCGGGAAACATACCGCGGTATCTACCAAAGGAGACCTGCATTTTCATATCAGGGCAGATACTACCAGTATATGCTACGATATGGCAGAGGCTATTTCGGATGTTTTAAGTCCTGTGGCCATTAGTACCGAAGAGATTCATGGGTTTAGGTATTGGGATAGCCGTTCCATTTTAGGTTTTGTTGATGGTACTGAAAATCCTCAAGGGCAGGATAGGGAGCTATTTAGTATGATAGGGGATGAAGATGCAGACTATAAAGGTGGAAGTTATCTTTTTACGCAGAAATACATCCATAATTTATCAGCGTGGAAAGACCTCACTATCGAAGATCAGGAAAAAGTAATCGGAAGGTATAAGGCAAATGATATAGAGATGTCGGACGAAGTAAAACCTTCTAACTCGCACATAGCTTTGGCCAATGTTGGCGACGACTTTAAAATTGTTCGTGATAATATGCCATTTGGTAATATGTCTACCAATGAAATGGGGACTTATTTTATAGCTTATGCAAGCACATTTACTACGGTGCAAAAAATGCTGAATAACATGTTTATTGGTTCGTCTGAAGGGAATTATGACAGGATATTAGATTTCAGCACAGCTAAAACCGGCACTTTATTTTTTGTGCCGACATTTAACATGATAGATGACTTTTCAGGTTGATTACGCTAGTGCATGGGTGAAAACTTTTCTAAGGAATTAAGCGTTGACGATACAGAAACAAAAGATAATATATGAATACTGAAAAAGCTATTTTGGCCGGCGGATGTTTTTGGGGCGTGGAAGAATTGATCAGGCAATTGCCTGGTGTTATTTCAACTGTGGTTGGCTATACCGGCGGTGATGTGCTGAATGCAACCTACAGAAACCACGGAACACATGCCGAAGGCATTGAGATCGTATTTGATCCGGCGCAATTATCCTATCGTAAACTGCTGGAATATTTTTTCCAGATCCATGACCCGACAACAAGAAACAGACAGGGCAACGATATTGGCTCGTCTTACCGTTCAGCTATTTTTTATACCGATGAAATACAGCAGGAAACCGCCAAAGCGTTAATTGCTGAGATGGAAGCATCAGGCAAATGGCCGGGGAAAATAATTACGGAGGTGGCACCTGCCACTGATTTTTGGAACGCCGAAGCAGAACACCAGGATTATCTGCAAAAACATCCTTATGGGTATACCTGTCACTTTGAAAGGCCTGAATGGAAACTGGCGTAATTAGGAGATTTTTGCAGCGCGGCGACAGAACTCAGACTATCAGCAGTAAAAATACTAAACCGCAAAAATGCTGCCTATCAGGGCAGCATTTTTTGTATATGATGGTTTTGGTGGTGGATGAATAGGGAAACATAAATCGTATTTTATAAATAAAAGCCCAATTTAATTAATTACTATATTATCTATAGGAATTATAGTAATATATTCTATATATTTACAATGGCTTAAAAATTAATGCAATGAATACTTCTTTTACTCAAAAAAGAGGATCTTTTACTACTTACCCAACAGCACTTTTTCAAAGTGAATGTTTTTATTGTTGTTGTAAATAACAAGGCTGCTGATATTTTACCGGCTTCTTTAAATGGCATTTATGAATATGCCTGTCAATTTTTCTTTTAGCAATCAACCTTACATAATTAATAAAACAAAAAACTCATTATGGCAACAAACACTACTGAAACAACAGGTGTAAAAACCTCCGGCTGGCAGGAATTCTGGTCGAAGGAAGACTGGTGGGCGGTTTGGCTAGGGCTGGGCATTGTGGCGCTGGCCTATATCTTTTATCTTGCCGGTTCCAGCATTTCATGGATCGCGGTAGCTCCGGGCAAATGGTCGACCTTGTCACAGCTTGGCGCGCAACTTTCAAAGAATGGCATTAAGTACCTCGCTTTGCTCGCCGCTTTCCTGGTCCTTTTTACCATCGTAATCTCATTCATCGGGCAAAAGCCAAAGGCATTTATCAAGTCTTTCATTTTTATCTTTATACTCTCAACAATCATTTACATTGTAGGTGCCTGGGATCAGGCCAATCGCTATAACCTGGAACCACCGCTGGTGGCGCTCCTGCTGGGGCTGATCATCTCCAATGTAATCGGGTTGCCCCGCTGGCTCGATGCGGGTTTCCGGGTGGAATTTTATATTAAACTGGGTATTGTGCTGTTGGGGGCCACTTTGCCGTTCACGTTAATTATCTGGGCTGGTCCTGTTGCTATTTTACAGGCTTCTATTGTTTCGCTGGTTACCTTTTTTGTAATTTTCCTTACGGCCAGAAAACTTGGTTTAGATCACCGCCTTGCAGCGGTATTAGGAGCCGGTGGCGCTGTGTGCGGTGTTTCCGCTTCGATTGCAGTTGCTGGTGCTGTAAGGGCTAAAAAGGAGCATCCGCCAATTGCTATAAGCCTGGTAGTGTTGTGGGCTATCGTCCTTATCTTCGTGTTGCCACTGGTTTGCCGCGCACTTGGTTTACCTACAGGCGTAGCCGGTGCCTGGATCGGTACATCGGAATTTGCGGATGCTGCCGGCCTGGCCGCTGCCCAATCCTATGGTAATTTAGCAGGCCATCACCTGGGCATTGCAGGCACAGCAGACCAGGCGCTTGCATCTTATACGCTGATCAAAGTTATCGGGCGGGATATTTGGATCGGTATCTGGTCGTTTGTATTGGCGCTCATTGCCGTTACCGTTTGGGAACGCAATGAAACCGATTCAAAAGTACAGGTGGGGCAGATCTGGTGGCGCTTCCCGAAATTCGTAATCGGATTTCTGATCGCTTCCGTGGTTACCACACTGATTGTCCATGGCAATTCACTGGCCGATTACAACAAACTGGTAAAACCATCCCTTATATTACCCATCACGGCGTTGCGGACCTGGGCGTTCACCTTTAGTTTCTTAAGTATCGGACTTACGACAAGGTTCCGTGATCTGGCGAGTACAGGTTTCAAGCCATTTGTGGCGTTTACTTTCGGGGTGGTGGTAAACGTGGCTTTGGGATATGTTCTGTCAGTAGTTGTATTCGGCCATTACTGGTCATCTATTGTGACGCATTAACGGATGAAGATTTTTAATTCGATAGGGTTAGGTAATTCCGGGCCGAGCTGCCAGCAATGTACCTATTTTCAAAACGATCCGTCTCTCATTGAAGCGGCCTATCCTGGGCTTACGGTCATGAGCTCGGGGTTCGCCTCGGTGCGGGACCGGGACGGTTTGTGTAGTTATAATGAGATTTACCTTTCCGCACGGGATAGTTGCCCGCACTTTACGCCGCACGGGGCTGAGACTAATTTAGAAGAGGCAGCGAGCCAATAGCTTCGCTATCTAAATTAGTATGGTTGGGAATTGGATAGTTAAGGAGAAATATTTTCACCCTCTTTCCGGTTTGCCGGAGAGAGGGTCGAAGAGCGCAGCGCATTCGGGGTGAGTCGACTATGCGCCGGGCAATTGCGCTAATGCCGCTCGTATATTTTACTCACCCGGTCTTTGCTTCGCTCGACCACCCTCTCTTTTGCAAGCAAAAAAGAGGGTAAAAAGCATTGGAAGATATTTTCCCTTAACTTGTGAAGGCCAACTCAATCCGGCGTAATTTAATTAACGCTGACTGATAAATTACCAACAGTACTTACCCTCAATAATACATAATCTTTCAGCGGTAGCAAGCCATCAGCCTTAATAGTATCTATATGCCCGCTTAGTACCAGCCTGTTATTAACTGGCTGGTTTAAAGCTTGGTTGAGTTTGTCTTTTAAGGTGTTTATTTGACTGGAGATATTGAAGTGGAGCTGATCATGTAAATATTTTTTTATTCCGGCATCCAGCAGCCATACAGTCGGCCCCTCTTTTAACCGGGTAATTGTATTGGCATCAAAGTCGATATTTTCTACATATAGATCACCCGTTTCGGGCTGATAGACCGGCAGACAGGTGAAGTAAAGCAAGCCGTGATAGGGTATCCCATTCTGGCGGCCGGTAAAGTTTACTTTTATCAATAAATGCTCATTACCGGTGCCATAAATCTCTGCTGATTTTATTAAAAGATGCCCTTTGGCGCCAACCGCTATCTCTTTGTTCGCTATCGTGTTATTCAGTAATTGGTTCAGGGGCTGGTAATCTAAATGAATATCAATATGCAAGTTAAATCCATTACCACCCGCATCGGTTGTAAGGAGATCAGGTAAAGGGGAGCCCGTGTTTTTAGCCGGATTAGCAAGCGAAAAAACAGGTTTTGCTGTTATCCCAGCTACCAAACTTAAGGTATTACCCGATGTTGCCAACTGTCCGACTCTGATTGCTGAAGGGTTAATGTTGATATAACCAATGTCGCCAATCTTCACCGGCTTATTAAGCGATGACCAAATGGGTTGGAGTAATTGCTTATAGTTATAATTATCTATTCTATTGCCCAGGGTGTCAAGTATCCTGCTAAGTACTTCTTTCGCCTGTGGCTTTATGGCTGGTGTAATATTTAGCCCGGCAATATTCAGGTTGCAGGCATTCAAGTCAAACTGCGTTAGATGTGTGTTTTTAAACAACCCATAATTCGCGGAAATACCAAAGTTGGTGCTTAAGCCAATATTCAGCGTAGCATTGCAGTGGCCTATATTTTTCCATTGCCCGTTAAAGGGGTTTTTTATAAAGCCATTGATGTTAAACCCTGCATCGTCAGCAATATGCATGGTATCGCCCAAAAAGTTTAATTGAAAAGGTTGCCTGTTTACCTGCCATGTATATTTACCAGGGCCAAGCTTACCTTCGCCCGAAATTTGCAATGGGATTTTAGCGCTATAATCGTTTAAAACATTTTGAAGATTGATGCTGACCGGTATGTCAATTTTTGACTCGGGGAGCTCGGTTTCGTTAAGTTGAGATAGCGGCAAATCAGGTGCGGCGGGTTTTATACTGCTGCACGAAGCAAGAATCAATAACGCGACTACCAGGAAGGGGAAAGCTTTCAAATTGTTGGTTTAAAATCAATCTAACGGTCAACTATGCTGGTAATGTATAAGTGTTTATGATATATCCATAATTTTACAGAGGGAAAGAGGTTTTTACTGAAGAATAGGTTAATGGGCGTTTCCCGCTTTTACAGGCGGGAGACGCCCATCTCAATATTAAGGTATCGCTGAAGCACGTTCACTCAAAATAAATTTTAGCTTAATTACAAAACAAACCAGCGAGCGACAACCTTTTGGAGTTCGCTGCAATCGGGGTCATTGTCAGCAGCCCAGGCGATAATCCCATCAGGGCGTATCAGTGCAGCACTCAAGCCTAATTGGTCTTTTACATTGCCTGAAATATATTTGATTCGGTTGCCATATTCACCCGCCAAAGTTTTAAGTGAAGTATTCTTATCAAAATCAAGCAGTATCCCCTGGCCATCATACATTAACTCGCCAATCGTTGTGCCATCTTCCAACTCAAAGTTGGGAACGCTGTGGCCGACCAACGGGTGGTTGCTACCGAAATTGTAGTGTGTGGAAACGCCCCACACCCTTCCTGCAAAGTAGGTGGCACCATCGCGCGTATTCATTAGATCGCGGATAATCGCATACAGCGCACGGGCATGTGGTTCTGATCCCATGATTGCAGCCTGGGCGCGTGACCAATCCAGGACCTGTACCCCAATTGGATGCCGTTCGGTATAGTAACTGTCCAACAAGCCTTCCGGCGCTTCCTTATGGATAGTTGCGGCGAGCTTCCAGCCCAGGTTCATGGCATCGCCCAGCCCAAGGTTAAGCCCCTGGCCTCCCAACGGTGCGTGGATATGCGCGGCATCGCCGGCTAAAAGTACCCGTCTGTTGCGGTAGGTTGTGGCCTGCCGTGCCCGGTCAGTCCATGTGGTTGCGATGTGCAGGGCGTTGATCGTAACGTCGGTGCCCGAGACACGGCGCAGCACCTCCTGTACGTGTTCAAGCGTGATTGGCTTATCTGAACTATGAAAAGCCCCGCCATCAAAATCTTGTATATTCAGGTAGCCCGGCTGCGATTGGAGATACATGCCTGTTGGTGTCACGTTTCGGCCGGGTTTTAGTTTCTCCGGGTCGACAATATCAACTTTAGCAGAATAACCCGTAAATTCCGGCTCGGTACCGGCGAATTCAAAACCGCCCGCCTTTCGAACAACACTACGGGCTCCATCGCAACCCACAAGCCATTTACCTTGAAACGATTGGTTACCTGATTGAACAGTTACCCCGTCCGTGGTTTGATGAAAGCCGGTAATAGCAAATCCGCGCTTGATTTCTACACCTAAGGCTTCTGCGCGGCGGGTCAGCACTGTTTCAAGTTCTTTCAGTTCTGAAATTAAGCTGGTTTCGGTCGAGCTTGGCAGTCGATAACTCCACTGCGAGGTATCAATATCGCCTTCATGAAGTGGAATGCCAGCGAAATGACCAACCTGGCGACGGGGGCCTTGTATGGCGTTTTGGTGGGGGTTTTTAAGTCGTTTATGTAGCTCAAGTTCTTTTAGCAAGCCACGGCGATAAAGCGCTTCAATAGTTGGGGCCGAAAGTCCCCGCATCCCGAAAGGAAGTTGTTTTAATGGCGAGTGCGGATTCTCGGCCTTTTCCAGTATTAGTACTGAACATTTGGCCAGGGCCAGTTCACAGGCGAGAAACAGGCCTACAGGCCCTGCGCCGGAAATAATTACATCGTGGATAGAATTATCTTGTGCGGATTTATTGTTTTCAAGTGTTGCTTTCATATAGAATGATTGAAACACAAAATTATGGAATGCTCCTGCGCTAGGATTGTACAAACGCGACAAAATCGCTGTCTATAACCTGTTTCCTTTTCTTTGCTTTTCGCGCGAATGCTGCTGGCGTAGTGCCGCTGTAGCGTTTGAATTCCTTGCTTAGGTGGGATTGATCTGCATAGCCCAGCTCATAAGCTAAGCGGGCAATGTCAGCATCCGGATAAAGCCATAATTGGTTTCGTACCTGCTCAAAGCGCATCAAACCAGATACATCTTTAACAGTATAGCCAGACGATTGCTTGAACTTCCTTTCCAATGTACGAACCGTGGCATGAGCCGCCGCCGCTACCAGGCTTACCGGCAGGGTGCCGTTTGCTTTAGTCATAGCAACTCCCGCTTTGAATAACATACTCTCACTAGCAATCCCCGACCGTGCATTCAAGAAGTATTGTTTTACCTGGGTGAGTGCTTCATCTATCTTACCAGCATCAATGTACTTATTCAACGCGGATTGAAGCTGGGCGATAGGGTGCTCAAATATGTGCACACCGTCTTTGCCGGACGGCAGTCCGAGCAAATCGAATACGGTCCAGGGAAAACACCTGATACCAATGATTTCTAAACAGTTTTTTGTGTGAAAAATAACAGGCTGATTAAGCAGCCCCATCATAAAAGGTGATGGTAATGGCTGCAAACCTCCATTGTAAGAAATGCTAAGGTCACCTCCGAAATGAAAAATAATTTCGGCGTAGCCATCAGGTACTACCTCATAACTCGATTGCAATTCTCCGGAATCTCTTCTGTTGTACCAAAAGCACTTTATGGTATCCCGTAGCTCTTCAGGAGGTTCAAATTCTTGATGCTGCATTTTCAAAGATACCATCTTCTTCGTTTCTCATAATGACAATTCTATTTATATGTCACTCGAGTTCATCGCCTGAATCATGGCCCTTTATATAATTTGCAATCTCTGTTAACTGATCAGTAGTAAACTCATTTGGTTTACCCTCCCAGGTTATACCGTCACCAATGTAAAGGTCGATATGCAAATCACCTAGCTTAATTGAGTTCT
Source organism: Mucilaginibacter sp. L196 (assembly GCF_009765905.1). Lineage (GTDB taxonomy): Bacteria > Bacteroidota > Bacteroidia > Sphingobacteriales > Sphingobacteriaceae > Mucilaginibacter. The sequence goes on from NZ_LMUO01000009.1 coordinate 605,573, forward strand.
CTTTTACGGTATATTTCCCTTTGTCTACCAAATATTCATCATCATCTTTTTGAAAATTTGAATAAATCTGGAGTTGCCTGTTGCCCGTTGGCGTTTTTAGTTCATACGATAATTTCTTCCACATCTCTAAATCTTAATTATACCAAGTGCAAATTACAAACTTTAAATACATGATGAACGATCGTCCTTATTTTCAATGTATATCTTTATTGACTATGTAAATTATCTTTTTTAAGTATCCTATGGAAAAAAATGAAATTATTGCAGACTGGCTGGATGCCTGGAACTGCCATGACATTGACAGGATAATGGCCCACTATGCGGAAGAAATTGAGTTCACTGCTCAAACTGTTGTTGCAAGGTGGGGTAAAACTGACGGAAAGCTTGTAGGCAAAATTGAATTAAGAAAACATTTTGCAAAAGGTTTGGAACTGGCCCCGGAAATTCGTTTTGAAGTGGACCAGATTTTATGGTCGCCAAATGGTTATGCCGTACTTTATCATCGGGAAAACAATAACCAGGTACTGGATGCTGTTGAGCTAAATGCTGAAGGGTTGGCTGTTAAAGTAATCGCATATTATTTGAAAGCGCAGATGTGATTGTAATGTAGTCGCAGACTACAAGCTTATTGTATCCGAAGTTATAAATTTCGGACAGCGACATTTTATGCAGATTTTCCCTTAAATTGTGATTGCGAGGGACGAAGCAATCTCTTTGCTGTACTGATTCGTGGAACTTGAACGCAGGGTTCTCTTCGAGAAACCCTGCGGGAACTAAAATTATTTATGATATAGAATAGCTTTTTTGCCGTTGCCTCCGGCGTAAGTTAATGCATCATTAATTTCCTCCAAGCGGAATTTCTTTCCTATTTTAGTTTTGAAATGAGGCATATGAAGCAGCGCAGTTATTTCTTTTAACGCTTTTTCTAAATTTCCTGGATTTTTAACTGTCTCGGTATTAAGATTGGAAAACGGCCTTATTATTATGTTTTTAAGGGTTAAAATGCTGGTATGAAATGTAAATGGCACGTCGCCACCAACATAACCATAGGTATAAATGACCGAACTTCTTGGGATCAGGGTTAATATTTTATTTAAAATATCACCGCCCACGCCATCAAAAATTGCTGTTGCATTTAAGGTTTGAGCTATATCGGACAAATGTCCACTAAAATCCGGGTCGCTTTGAACAATAATGTTTTTGGCGCCAAGTGATTCCAGTTCTTTCCTGCCTTCATCGGTTCGCACGATGGAGATCAGCGGGAAGTTATGGGTGAGGCAAAAACCCAGCAGCGCAATACCTGTTGCTGAATTACCCGCCGTACTGATGATGCCCTTGTGTCCTTCACCAATAATTTGTTTTAAGAAAGCAAAAGGCGTAATGATATTCACCATTGAACCTGAATAATCTTGGGGATCTGCATCTGCGGGAAGGATCGCGCAATCCAAAAAAGGTATATGCGCATATTCACTCCATGAACCCACCACACTTTCACTATACTTTAATTGGCGATAAAAAGTAATGTTTTTCCCCAAGTATTCTTCCGGCACACCTTCGCCAATTTGTAATACCATACCTGCGCCTGATACGCCTTTAATATCATAAAGGCTTTTTGGCGCGCCAGGAGGCGTGGGATGTTTCAGGAAAAACTTATCCCCGGAATTTATAGCAGAAGAGTTCATTTTAACTATGAGATGACCGGGTTCTGTGGTGGTTGGTTTCTTAAAATTTTGCACGGTCAAAATATCATTCGACAACACAATTGCTTTCATTAATTCGTCCATTTTATATTGTTTTTAATAACAATACAAATGTCCGTATCGGGAGGATCAACCACCAATAAACAATCTTAAGAAATACCCTTAATATATATTAAGGGTTCAGCGTTTATGGGCCAGGTCTTTCCTTACCTTGCTTAGGAATTCTGAAGTGATTCCCAGGTATGAGGCGATTTGGGTGTTGGGTAACCGCGCAGCCAGTGTTGGGAATTGGTGTAAGAAATTGCTATACCGTTCTTCTGCGGTTGCGCTAATATTCTGCAGCACACGGTTTTGCAGCTCCATGTATTTGCGTTCAATGATAATGCGGAAAGTGCTGTTGAACTTTGGGTAGTTGCCATAAAGATAGATAAGGTCCTGCCTCGTTATTTGAAGGATAACCGAGGGTTCTATCGCTTCAATGTAAACAGTTGTGGGCTTTTCAGCATAAAAACTGTTGAGGTCACTTATCCATTCATTTTCCGCGGCAAATTCCAGGTTGAATTCTTTGCCGCCGCGATCAATTGTATACATCTTAAAGCATCCGGAAACAACAAAAGTAAAATGCCGGCAAATGTCGCCCTGGTGGAGTATAAAACCACGTCTTTTTACTTGTCGTTCGGCAAACAGCGAGATCAGTACTTCTATCTCGTCACCTGTTAAGGAAAAAGCCGAACTCATATGTGCTAAAAGCAATTCTTTATTTTTGATCCCTTCCTGCACGACTGATTATTTTGCGCTGTTTGATTAAGATTTAAAAGTAGATGAAAAAACAGTTTAAACCTATTTATTCAGGTTGATATTGTAAGTATATCCTGCTAATTCACCATCCTATATTCATTGGGTGTGTAGCCCGTGTTTTTCTTAAATGCCCTAGTGAAATGCTGCGGATATTTAAACCCTAACTCATAGGCAATTTCACTAACCGATTTATTGGTGTCCAATATTTTTTCTTTAGCCATGCCCATAACCTTTAACTGGATGTATTCCAGAGCCGTTTTACCGGTTTCTTTTTTTATAAGGTCGCCAAGGTAATTTGGGGTAAGATTCAACAGGTCTGCACAATAACTTACCGCGGGTAAGCCAACTGTTTGCGGCTTATCCGATTGAAAATAGCTGTTTAGTATATCCTCAAATTTTTCTAAAATATCCTTGTTTACATCGTTCCGGGTGATGAACTGACGATCATAGAAACGCGCACAATAATCAAGGAACAACTCAATATTTGAGGCGATAAGTTTTTTGCTATGTTTATCCGTTCCTTGTTCTAGCTCGTATTTGATCTTCGCGAAGCAATCCAAAACAATTATCCGTTCCTTTTTAGACAGATGTAAGGCTTCCCTTGATTCGTAGGAAAAAAAAGAGTAATCATTTATATGTTTACCCAGATGAGTGCCATGGAGCAAATCAGGATGAAACAAAAGCGCGAAACCTTGTGGCTTATAGTCGGGGTAAATGTTAACATTAATCACTTGTCCGGGGCCTACAAATACTAATGTCCTGTCCTGGTAATCATAGGTATTACGCCCGTATTTAATGTCACCGCATTGTACATCTTTTAAGTATACCGCGTAAAAACCAAAATTCATCCGGCTTGCCAATATCTTAGGTGCTGTGTTTTTAAAGTCGATAACACTAACCAGCGGGTGCAAATTTTCCTGTTGATAGAAAGCGTCGTGTTCGCTAACGGTATCAATCTTCAAAACTTTGTCCATGTCTTTAACTTATTAGTTGATACAAATTTACCGTTTATTCTTAGCTCAGCCATTCATATCTGGCAAATCAGTAAAAATGGTAGGGACATCCGTAACCGGGGTAACCGATGATTGCTTAAATGACAGGACCTTTGTATCGACATAAGGATAACATCCAAGACTATCAATTAAAATATAGAATTAAGTTATGGAATTAATGAAAGGTAAAGTAGCGCTGGTTACAGGCGCAGCATCGGGATTAGGATTTGCTACAGCAAGGGCATTTGCCATAGCTGGCGCAGCTGTTGCATTAGCGGATTGGGACGAAAAAGCCGTACAAGCCGCGGCGGAAAAACTGGCAGCCGAAGGTTATCAAACGCTTGCTATAAAATGTGACGTTTCTGATGATAAACAGGTAGAAGAAATGGTAAGCAAAACGATAGCTACATTTGGCCGCTTAGACGCCGCTTATAATAATGCCGGTGTACAAAATGAGCTGAAAGATGCGGCTGACCAGACAAGAGATGATTTTGACCGTGTTACCGCTATTAACTATGGCGGTGTTTGGAGCAGCATGAAATATGAACTACAGCACATGCGCAAACAGGGTAGCGGCGCTATTGTGAATTGCTCGTCTATCGGGGGTATTTTGGGCGGTGCGCAACGCGGAACTTATCATGGTGCAAAACATGGCGTTATTGGTTTAACCAAAAGCGCAGCATTGGAATATGCTGCACAAGGTATCAGGATAAACAGTATTTGTCCGGGTCTTTTTCAAACGCCGATGTCTGACAAAATGATAGCAGAAGGCCAGAAGGAAGCTTTGGATGCCATACTACAACAAGTACCGGTAGCCCGGCTTGGTCGCCCGGAGGAAATTGCGAGTGCCGTTCTTTTCCTTTGCAGCGATGCGGCCAGTATGGTGGTAGGTCACACATTAATGGTAGATGGTGGTTATAGCATACAGTAATTTAACAAGTAAGTAATTAGTAAAAAACGATCAATATGGAAATTATACGAAATGGCTCTCAGCCATCGGGCAAAGGCCCCGCAGACTATTTTACAGGAACAGTACGGATTGATCCGCTTATTAATCCACCGGAACCATCACGGGTGTCTATGGCATTGGTAACATTTGAGCCTGGCGCGCGTACGGCCTGGCACACTCATCCATTTGGGCAAACTTTAATTGTTACCGCAGGCGCGGGATGGGTACGACGCGAAGGCGAAGCAAAACAAAATATTTTTCAGGGAGATGTTGTGTATTTTTTCCCAAATGAAAAACACTGGCACGGTGCAACCGATACTACCGCGATGAGCCACATCGCTATACAGGAAAAACTGAACGGCTCACCGGTTGACTGGATGGAACATGTTACAGACGCGCAGTATAAATAATAAACAAAAAGAATATGCCACATATACATGTTAAAATAGTTGGTAAATCTGAAGCAGAAAAAACAGCGCTAGCCCAAGAGATTACTAAAGCTGTAGTAAATGCAGTTGGAGCTAAAGAAGGCAATATCTCGATAAGTATTGAAGACGTTGAAAAAGTTGATTGGACCGAGAAGGTATATAAGCCGGATATACTTGGCCATTGGGAGCAGTTATACAAAAAGCCCGAATATGATCCTTTGGGCAACAAGTAAATATTTAAATAATAATACAAATCATGGAAAATAATAAAGTATGGTTCATCACCGGCGCCGGGCGCGGCATGGGCCTTGATATAGCGAAGGCTGCACTGGCTGCGGGGAATAAAGTAGTAGCAACAGGCCGAAACACGGATAAGGTTGCTAAAGCAATAGGTACATCTGAAAATCTTTTGGTTGTAAAGTTGGATATTACAAATTCCGCCGAAGCCGAAGCCGCTGTTGCGGAAACAATTAAAAAATTTGGTAAAATTGATGTGCTGGTTAACAATGCAGCCAGTTTCTACGCAGGCTACTTTGAGGAATTATCTATGGAAGAAATCGAACTGCAATTTTCGACCAGCCTTTTCGGGCCGATGAAAGTAACGCGTGCGGTATTGCCACAAATGCGTAAGCAACGTTCGGGGCATATTATTACAATTTCTTCAACTGGCGGTTTAGTTGGTTATGCTTTTTGTTCGGCCTATTCTGCATCTAAGTTTGGCACGGATGGTTGGATGGAATCGTTGCAAAGCGAAGTAGAACAATTCGGGATACAAACTACGATTGTGAATCCTGGTTTTTTTCGTACCGAATTACTCACCAAAGAATCAACACAATATGCCGATAAGCCTATAGCAGATTATGACGAGGGAAGAAAGCAACAAATTACGTTTTGGGAAGGTGCGAACGGACAACAATCCGGCGACCCTGCCAAACTTGCCCAAGCCATTCTTACCATCGCGAACGAAGAAAAACCACCGCTGCGTTTTATTGCCGGGGCAGATGCTGTTGGCACTGCCGATCAGGTGGTTGTAACGCTTAAGGAGCAGACTGATAGTTACCGGGAATTGTCTTCATCCTTAGCGTACGATTAAGGTTAAGTTTAAAAATAGGATTTGTAATGTGTAGCAGATTACCAACTTATCGTGTCCGATTTATAAACTTAGGATAGCGGGAGATTTTAAATGTGTTTGGGTAAAATAAATGTTACACAGTTAGGCATCTATTATTATATAGATACCTTGAATCTTATTAAACAATTCACTTATGAAAGCAATGAAAATCTTGGTAGCATTAATGCTAATGGTATTTAGTTATGGTGCGGTTAACGCGCAGGTTCATCACGTTAGAAAAAGACATTACAAAAAACGTCACGTAATTGTTAGGCGTCACGTAGTTGTTGTTAAACATCACAGGTAACAACAAAGGCCGGCTAATCACCGGCCTTTGTTGTTTATCTCAAATGGTAAAAAAAAGCTGCTCATACTTAAATAAATTGGGTGCAATAAAAATTTACCCGAAACACAGATTTTTACGATCGTGGTTAGCTACAAACAAAATCATGATCTTAAATTTCTTAAATTCGGGATATGAAAAACATCCTGCTTGCCAGCACCTCTGCATTGTTTGGTGAAGACTACCTGGTTTATCTTAAGCCATATATAGCCGATCTGTTTAGCGGAGCTGATGAAATTATTTTTGTTCCCTTTGCGCGTCCGGGTGGTATCTCGCATGATGATTATACTAAAAAGGTTGCGGACGCTTTTTCTGTTATGGATATTCGTGTAACCGGGCTTCATACATTCGAGGATCCCGCGGCGGCCGTTCGCAAAGCAAAAGGGTTTTTTACCGGTGGCGGTAATACATTTCTATTGGTAAAAACCTTGCACGAACGGGACTTGATGAATGCATTGAAGGAGGCTGTGGAAAAAGGCGCGCCGTACCTCGGTACAAGCGCGGGTAGCAATATAGGCGGACTAACCATGCATACTACCAATGATATGCCTATTGTTTTGCCGCCAAGCTTAAATACTATGGGGCTTGTTCCGTTTAACCTCAATCCACATTATCTTGATCCCGATCCTAATTCGAAGCATAATGGCGAAACCAGGGAAACGCGAATTAAGGAATTTCATACACAGCATGCCATGCCAGTAATTGGATTACGGGAAGGCAGCTGGATCAGGGTACAAGGCGAAACCGTCACCACCGAGGGTTTATTTGGTTCAAGGATATTTGAACAGGGTAGGGATGCCTATGAAGTTGCTCCTGGCAACCGGTTATTATTTTAAAGTCTTGGTTTTTTAACAGCAACAAAGAAGTTTTTTAGCCGGATTAAGAGTGCGATGTTAACTCTTAAAGCACGTGTGTTATTGTTGTATCCGTTTGTTGTTCTTTGGTATCGCTGGCCGCTAAGGCGTCACGTTTTTCGATTGTTTGTTTTCAACGGCTCTCAAGAGGGCTCCGCCGTTCTTTTTCCGCAAAAGAAAGTAACCAAAAGAAACTAAGCGGAGCGACCTCATGAACACCATTAAAAAACAAAAAAACTTGTGAATAAACTCCCGGCTGCGCCTGCTTCTTTTAGTGTTAGTGCGACTACTTCTGGCGTGGTTGCCGAACCAGACGATGCCGGTTTTTGCGGTTAACGGAGGGTTTGTGCTTTTTTTACGATTGTCATTGCGAGGAACGAAGCAATCTCTTTGCTGTACAGAACCGTGGAATTTGAAGCGCAGGGTAGGCCCTGCGAGAATTAAAAAGTGTTGGCACTACTTAATATAATGTTCCAGTTTTCTGGTAAACAAGAGAAAATCATCTGGAACTTCCAGCTTTACCTGTTCGTTCAAAAAGTTGATGATTTTTAGTGTGTCCTTATGTTTGGAGCGAAACAATTCAATCCTATCCCTTACCGACTTGTGGATTTTTGGGAAGATTTTGACAAAATGATGCAGGAAATTATTGCTGTCGAGCAGCAATTTCAGATCTTCATTTACCAAAATCGGTAATTTATTAAAGGCTGACTCAATAGCACTTATTCTGGGTCGGATGTCTTTGATGGAGGCGGCAAAAAGGACTAGCGGCTTTTCACCCATTACTTGCATGAGGGTAGCCATATTTGTATTAAAATTAGCTACCGATTTTTCAAAATCTTTTTCTAAACTATCGATGAGCTTTCTAAGATTAATATTCTTGACTATATCCTTATAAATGAATTCATCCGCCTGCGATTTAATCAGAGCTAATTGACTATTCTTGTCGATCTCCATGAGCAGATTAATAAAACCACTGAAGTTCCCTATATGCTTGAACGAAGTATTTCCCTCTTTTATGAGTTTGGCAAGTTTGCTCAGTGGCGTATCGAGTTCTGTGCAAATCTCAAGTAAGTACCAGATATCTGCCAACAGGTGGTAACATTTCCTCTTAGGCTGATCTATTTTCCCGGTATGTGAAAAGCTATTTCGCAAATCAGCAAGTGTGAATTCATAATAATCAAAAGTGTATTGTGCCATTTCATAAACACTACGCAAATTATTTACCTTTTCAGTCAATGAGTTTTTTACTCTCTTCTTGGGTGTCATTTCTTGCATTTCAGTGAAAATGCCTTCTACTTGTGGTAATGCCAGTGCGTATAATGCATACCATTTTTGTGCGGTAAAAAGATCGTCCATTTCCTCGAAGATGCTCAGTCTATCTTTCACTATAGGGATGTCTTTCAACTTAACGATCATTTTGGAAAAGAAAATCACAGGCAGTATATGCCGTTCAAAACCTTCGTCAATTTCTGATGTATAAGATGAAGCCTCCAATAGCGCCTTGTCAATCCACTGAAACTTATTTTTCAGCGGGTTTATTTGACGGAAATCCAGTCTTTCCATATCAAGGGCATGCTTATACTCCAGGCCATATATAAAATCCAGATATGGGAAGTCTTCGGATTTCTCTATTTCTGCCATAATATCTTTAAGGTTTTCACCCCATTCGCTTCGGACTACAGTGGCTGATTTTTCCAGTGCACGATCCAAAATTCCATCCAGCAGATAGGCGATAATCTGTTCTTTTTTTACAAGCGTCCTTTTATAAAACTCAAGCTGCTTTCGTTCTTCATTATTGCGGGGAGCAGTGGGCTCCGTTTTATATTTAATAATGAAAGGAAGTGTCCCATAATAGTTAAGCAAGTCATTTATCTGCTTCAAATGTTTTTTTGCCTCTGCTTCAAGTTGATTTTTTACTTGAAGTAATTTTGATCCAAGATTAAGGTAGATACGTAAGAAGGAACTAGTAGGGTTATCAGAGTTTTTTAAAAAGCCAGTCACATCAATGACCCTTTGCGCATATTGAGAAATAGATTCTTGGGTTGCCTCCAATTTCTTAAAATTGAACTGTCGCAGCGCTTTATAGGCAAGTTCTGTGTCTGACAACCTAAAGAAGTCTTCTTTCACAATTGTTGTTTTTAGTTGGTCCACCACATCGGTCAACGATAATAATCCATTCTTATACTTTTTAAAGCTGATCATGTTTCACTTTAGTTCATAAAGGTATTATAAGTTGCCCTGATACGTGCGATTTATTTATAGCAATTAACGCTGTAAAAGTTCAATCATCCATTTTAAAATTCGAAAAATCTGTAAGTCGGTTTACGCGTGTCCAGATGCTTCGTACCAGCATAACACTCTTTTTTCATCTTTTGAACATTTATGGTGAAAACACCGAAGACCGGCTGAATTAATGCTGTTTGTGAGGACACAAACAGCGGGTGTGGAAAACTAAAAAATTTGTCATTGCTGTAAGGAACAAAGCAACCGCACGAAAGCAAGGCGAAGTATGCAATCTTCGCGATTATTAAAGATGTGTTTGTTTTATCGATATTAATGAGCCCCTTTGGCCGGTTGTCTTCGGTACTCACAACAATGACAGGGTGGTGAGTGTAAAGCCCATGCGTTAGAGCCTACAATGCTCTTCGACTACGTTCAGGTAGGTTTAAGGCCTTGCAGGCGTATGAGTGGATAACCCTGCCCACTTCTATCAGCGGAAAACGCCCAAACAATCTCAAGGCATCACCGAAGCCCGCTCACTTAAAATAAATTTCGTGATTGCTGAATTGCCTACCGTATCAGCAGACATCGTTAAGTTTTTGCCAGTGTATTTTTGGCAGTTAAGGGTTATTGCGCCGGATTGTCCGCTGGTTTTGAGCATGGTGACGGATTGCAGGTCGCCGGGGATGTTGGCGCCAAACCAGTGGCCGTCGGCTTTTTGTTTCCAGGTTACCAGGGCAAACGTTTCGCCGGGTTGGTGTTGGGTGCTGTCGGTGGCGTCTTTTAATGCAGCCGCGTTACCATACAGGGTGTTCATGGTTGCCTGCTTTTTGTTGATGGACGAGGTAATTACCTTGAGCCCCATTTTGGTAAGATCGAACGATGGCGGGAAGGATGCCTCCTGATTTAGCGGGTTGCCCGGCGGGTTTGAACAGGCGGCCACGAATAACGAGAGAATGAATAATATGCTATAATTTAACGGTTTCATGGCTTAAAATTTTAGGGGTTCGGTAAATACAAAATCATTGTCTTTCATTGGGCGGTGGCAGTTTATGCATTCGGTGGCAAACATTACGGTTTTACCATAAGGCACCATTTTTGGCGTTTTGAAACGGGCAAAGCCCCAGCCTTTGGTCGAGGCGTACTTTTGGTCGTCCTTAATCATGTATTCAACCTGCTTAAAAGCACCGGTTTTGGTATTGCCATCTTTATCCGATAGCTTATCCCAGGCAACCTTGGCGAAAATAGTACCGTTTGGCCAGGGGTTAATATGCCCGTCTTTAATTGCCTTAACGGCTACGTCGTTGCCGAAGATCACCCGCATGGTGCCGTTATCAAAACGATCTGTAGTGCTGATGGGCTGCCAGTTTTTATAGTCGGGTATATAAGTGATGCCATTAAGCGCTGTAGGCAGGGGAGTGGCCGGGTGTGGGTTTTGTTGTTGCAGATATTGTTTTTCCAGCGCATTAGTTTTGGAGGTGTCGGCAGGTTTATTGTTTACCATGGTGAGCAGGTAGGCTTTCAAAACCTGCAAGTCGGCTGCCGAAACTTTGGCTGAAGGATGAACCATGGCGTAACTCTTAATGGGCATGGCACCCTCGGCAATCTGGTTAACCGCTTCCCAAAGTTTGGCCTGCTGGTCGGGTTTTGCCATGCTTTTCCAGTCTGAAAAATTCAGGCCTTTACGCCCGGCTTTTACATGGGCTGCCACCTGCCAGTATACAGGCTGGATCTGGTCGTACCAGCGCAGGTCGGTTTGGTTGGAATGGCAATCATAACAGGCTCGCTGCAATATGGCTTTGACCTGTACAGGGGCCTGGATGTCGCCTGTACCCGATGGGTGGCTGATCGTCGGGCGGATAAATTGGATCAGCACAAAACAAATGAATAACGCCGCAATGATATTGACGGAAATTTTCTTGAATGACATAGGGGATCTTGTTTCTCTAAAGGTACGTTTTATAAACTGACACCGTAGCTGTACATATGTTACGGTGGTATTAAAATGTGACTCTTTTTTGATGGAAAATGCGGTAATTAACGGGTAAAAACGAGTGGAAAAGGTAAAAAATGAATGGTTTTTGAGCCCAAATAGACGTTTTTGACCCATAAAATGCGTTAAAATGGATTTAAAAACAGGCTTTTTTAGGTCGTTTTGGGTGTTTTTTGATGGTTTTGTGTACCAACTGTAAAGGTCGACCGATTCCGTGTTCCTTCTACTAAACAGGCTAAAGCGGCAAAATCCAGATTTAATTCCCGTATGCCGCTTTTTTCATTGCTTATAATCCGCTGTAAATAAGCAATAAATAAAGACACAAAATTTACTCGGGAAGTTCAACACCCAACAAAGAACGAACATTATTTCCCGACAATTTTCTTTCGGTGTACAATTCCCCAATCTGAAAGACAATAAGACGGGATTATTGGTTGACGATGGTTTCACCAAAACGCAAAAAATAATTGTTTCAAAAGTATAAGTTTCTTTCAAATCCCTGTTTCTTCCGGAAACAGGGATTTTTTGTTGCTTAAAATAACTTTACCGTAGTTACACTTGTTATTCGCAAATTTAACTAAGCCAAAGACAGTTAACAATACGTTAATAGCAAAAAAGAAAGGCAGCTACTTTATATAGTAACTGCCTTTCTTTCAGGTAGCGGTAGTAGGATAAATTTTAATCCAGGCCCGTGAATTATAATCCTTTTACAATCGCCAGTGATTTTTCGACATGCTCGGTAGGTGAAATGTGGTCGTTTTCTGATGAAAAAACCGCTATAATTTTACCGTCTTTACCAATTACATAAGTGGTGCGCGGGATGAAACCGTGGTTAACCTCTATACCGCGTACGTCTTTCATTCCAAGCTTTGGTGGATTGATTAGCAGGCCGTACATTGCCGCAATTTTACCTTCGGCGTCTGACGCGACTGCGAACTTGCCCGCACAGTAATTCGGATCGGCAGAGAATGTATTCAGTCGCTGAATATCGTCTCCGGAAACACCGATAATAGTGGCTCCTGCCGCTGTAAATTTATCCTTTATTTCAGCGAAGGCATGAGCTTCCGCATCACAGCCACCGGTATAGGCAGAAGGATAGAAGTAGACTACAACCGGCCCTTTGGCCAGGGATTTTTTTAATGAAAAATTAAATTCACTACCTGCCAGGCTGGCTTTAGCAGTAAATATAGGTGCTGCATCTCCTTTTTCCAACATCTTCGATTGGGCAAAACCAGAAAGGGCTGTTAGGAGTGAAATGCTGAAAATTAACAAAGACAGACAATAATATTTTTTGATCATAGCAGATGGTTTTAATTTCTTATGTTGTTATGTCAAATCTACGATAGTAATAGAATATAGGTTTATCTGTCATTAAAATTTTACTGTGGGTTTACAGCTCATTAAAGCCTCAAATATTTCGACTTGAGGCTTTAACTTTGTGGCGGAGCAATAATGGTTACGAACCATTCGTGCTAAATTTGAATCAGCTAGATGATTTGTAATTCTATAAGTCTGTCAAAATAGGAAACATTAGAGATCCCTGAGACCGCCATCCAGCAATAGCTCGGCACCGAGCATAAAGGCAGAGTCGTCCGAGGCCAGGTAAAGAGCTGCAGCCGCAAGTTCCTCCGGCATAGCTACGCGCTTAATCGGTGTGAAATTTCCCATAGCTTCTTTCATTGCATTGGCTTCTTCTGCGTTACCGGTGACCGATGCGAACACCGGTGTATCTACAGGCCCCGGCGTTAATGTGTTAACGCGTATTTTTCGGTCAAGCAAATCGGCAGAAAAACTGCGGGCCAGTGAACGCACGGCGGCCTTGGTTGCTGAATAAGCCGAATGGTTAGGAATACCCTTACCGTTGACTGTCGAAGAAATCAGTACCACCGACGCGCCGTCTTTTAATACCGGAAGTGCTCTTTGTACCGAAAAAAAAGCGCCTTTGAAATTAATATCGCTTACTTGGTCAAATTGTTCTTCAGTAAAACTCGCCAGTGGCGCTAAAACATAAACACCTGCATTCACAATCAACGTGTCTATCTTACCCAGATGGTCTGCTACTGTTTGATAGATTCGGGTCAGGTCATCCGGTTTGGAAACATCGCCCTGGATGCCGAGGCCGTTGGAGCCGATCTCGGCGATGGCCTGATCTATAGTTTTTTGGTTGCGGCCGGTAATGGCGACTTTAGCGCCTTCCTGTGCAAAACGTTTGGCGATGGCTAAACCGATACCGCTGCTACCCCCTGTAATAACGGCTACTTTATTGTTCAATTTTTGTGGCATAATATTAAATTTTAGACCACAAAGTTGAGGACAATCGTACTTACAGAACGATGAACTAGCTTAAGAAAAACACGTGAACTGGTTCACTTTTTTCGCACCTTGTCGTTACGGATCTTCGACAGGAACTCGCGGGTCATATTAAGATAAGAGGCGAGCGCGTATTGCGGCAGGCGCTGCACCACTTGCGGGTATTTGGCAGCAAATTCATTATAACGTTCTTCGGCGCTTTGCGTTAAATTAGATACGATGCGCCGCGCAAGGTAAGCCGCCGAATGCTCGGCCATCACCCGGAACAGTGTCGCCAATTCCCAATTGGAGTCTTTGAGTTGCTGCTCGGCCTGGTGATCAATCTGGAGAATGATACTATTTTCTAAGGCTTCTACGAACTGCGTGGCCGGCGTTTGGTGAATATAACTGTTATAGTCCGAAAGCCACCAGTCCTCAACTGCAAACTGTATCGTATGTTCGTTTCCCTTATCATCTATCACATAAGAATGAAAAGCGCCTTTCAAGACGTAAATCCGGTATTTGGCGACAAAACCGGGTTGGATGAGTAATTGTTTTCTTTTGACCTTCACCACCTGGAATGCGGTGATCAGCCGCTCCATATTTTCAGGCGAAAGGCGGGTTTTATGATTTATGTTTTCGATAAAGGGCGACAGGTCTTCCATGGTATTCAATTACAAATTAACGCATTTTTCGGGAAGCATTTTTTGTGAACCAGTTCACCTTTTTTGAGGGATAGGTTGGGTAGTTTTGTTATCTGCTATTGGGGCTGATCCTGATTAGTGTTTTTTTTAACGCATTCAACAAATAAACATCATGGAAAAATTTGCATTACTCGCACGCCTGGAAGCTAAACCCGGCAAAGAACAGGAAGTGGCTGATTTTATAAAAAGCGCTTTACCTTTGGCTCAAGCCGAAACAGAAACTGTGCGTTGGTACGCTCTTCAAATCGGGGTATCTACTTTCGGTATTTTCGACACCTTTACGGATGAGGCCGGCCGCAACGCGCACCTGGGCGGCGAGATCGCCAAAGCACTGATGGCTAAAGCACCTGAGTTGCTGGCTACAAGTCCGATAATCGAAAAAGTAAACTTGCTGGCGATTAAATAATTCCAGGCTACTTACCACAGGCTTTAACCTGCGGGAGCGGTAATCGGCGCTGGTGGCTTACAAATAAAGTAATCGGCGCCGCAATGCTCTGAAGTATCTTTAGGATTAGTTACTCGTATGATTTTCTTTGTAATTCGACTGATTATTCGTAAGCTTAATCAAGTCAAAGTCAAGCTAAGAACCGTTAACAATACGTTAACAAGAATGAAAAGGCCCATTGCAAATAAATGTAACAGGCTGATTTTTATGTAGAAGGGACACGCAATCGGTCGACTTTTGTTGTTGATGTTGAGGCGATTATAAATGCGAAAAATATAATTGAAAGAATTAACGTAGTTTAACTCTTTTCGTTTGAAAAGGAGAGAGTACTATTCAACACCTATGCCATTTAACTTTTTTGGATGATTTTGGGATTGAAGTAAATAAAATCTGCTGATGCTGCGCTTACAAATAAATGGAGTGTTGTAACGGCGGCAGCGGGTGAGTATCAGTTTGCCTGTAAGATTAAAGAGTAATGATCGGGCTGGCACGAAAGTTTCAAAATCCCTAAAGATGAAATTTTAAATGAGTTCATTTAATTCATCATCCGGTAATCATTCGGCGTAACGCCTGCTTTTTGTTTAAATAAACGGGTGAAATGCTGCGGGTATTTAAAGCCCAATTCGTAGGCAATTTCACTCGCAGATTTATTCATGTCAAACAGTCTCTCTTTCGCCACATCTATCACTTTTGATTGAATGTATTCCAGAGCAGATCTGCCGGTTTCTTTCTTCACCAGGTCACCAAAATAGTTGGGTGATAAATGTAGGATTTCGGCGCAATAAGCTACGGAAGGCAGGCCTTCGCTCTGCGGTTTATCGGATGAAAAATAGCCTTTCAATAAGTATTCAAACCGTTCCAGGATTCCTTTGTTTGCATTGTCGCGCGTAATGAACTGGCGGTCGTAAAAACGGATGCAATAATTGAGCAGTAACTCGATGTTGGATGCAATCAGTCCTTTGCTGTGCTTGTCTATATTTTGATCCAGTTCATACTCGATTTTTGCGAAGCAATCAATCACAATACTTTTCTCTTTATCCGACAGGTGAAGCGCTTCATTTACATCATACGAAAAGAAAGAATAATCCTGAATGTGTTTGCCTAATGGAGTGCCGTTTATCAGGTCGGGATGAAAGAGCAATACCCAGCCTTTCGGGGCAAATAGTTCAACGCCGGGTTCCACACCTATCACCTGTCCGGGCGCTACAAATATCAGGCTTCCTTCCTGGTAGTCATAGTGCCTTTTTCCATAGCGTAATTGGTCATAGTGCAGTTCTTTCAGACCCACCACATACAAACCAATGTTGAATGATTTGGCGGGCATCGGTTGCGCTTTCGAGAGATCAATCACCGCAACCAGCGGATGTTTGGTAGTTATGCCCCGCATGGTATTGTATTGCGCGATGCTGCTGATTTTTACAATCTCTTCCATACCTTGTTCTTTTATCGCTACAAAATTACAGGTTTTCGCAAGCTTTTTTGATACCGGCCTTCCCAATCAGTGTTATTGGTAAGAAAAACCGTAATCTGTATACAAAACGGCTCGCCCTTCTTCCGCAATTTTGCATCAGTAAACATACAAAATGAAAACACGACAATTAGGAACCTCAGGATTAGAAGTGTCCGAACTTGGTTTCGGCTGCATGGGATTAAGCCATGGTTATGGTCCGGCAACAAATGAAAGCGATGCCATTGCACTCATAAAAAAAGCTTATGAATTGGGCATTACTTTCTTTGATACCGCAGAAGTGTATGCACAAGGCGCCAATGAACAATTGGTAGGAAAAGCATTGCACGATGTACGTGATAAAGTAATCATCGCTACCAAGTTTGGCTTTAAAAACGGCAAGAATACAGATGGTTTGGATAGTCGCCCGGAACGCATCAGGCAGGTGGCGGAAAACTCGCTCCGGTATCTGCAAACCGATTATATCGACTTGTTTTATCTACACCGTGTGGACCCGAATGTGCCTGTTGAAGACGTTGCCGGAACCGTAAAGGATTTGATTGCCGAAGGCAAAGTAAAACACTTTGGTATGAGTGAAGCCGGCGTGCAAAGTATACGCAGAGCGCATGCCGTACAACCCGTGGCAGCCCTGCAAAGCGAGTACTCCATGTTCTGGCGCGAACCTGAAAAAGAAATCATTCCATTGCTTGAAGAATTGAGCATTGGCTTCGTTCCGTTTAGCCCGTTGGGCAAAGGGTTTTTAACGGGTAAGATGAATGCGGACACTGAATTTGACAAGACCGATGCCAGAAATATCTTCCCTCGTTTTACCAAAGAAAACCGCGAAGCGAATCAAACCATTGTTGACCTTGTAACAAAGATTGCGGGAGAACATAACGCAACGCCAGCGCAGATTGCATTGGCATGGCTGCTGGCGCAAAAGCCATGGATTGCACCTATTCCGGGAACCACAAAAATGACTCGCTTAGAAGAAAATATAGGTGGTGCATACATCAACTTAAGCGATGATGATTTAGCCAATGTCAACAAGGCTTTGGACAACATCAGCCTTCAGGGGGAACGCTATCCCACAAGCATGGCAGACCTGCAAGGCAGGTAAGCAAGCCATACTCCCGGTGATATGGCTTCTAATTTCTATGGACCGCCGCAACCGGAATTGAATAAATAGTTCAGCTTGCATACAAAATTAAGTAATCTAAAGTAGATAGGTATAAAGTGATGAATATAACATTAAATAACGGCATAAAAATGCCACTGCTTGGTTTTGGCACTTACTTGCTTCGAGACGGTTTAGAGTGTGAGCAGTCTGTGCTAAATGCTTTAAATATTGGCTACAGACTGATCGACACAGCCGCGGCATACAATAATGAGGAATCGGTGGGCAGAGCGATTAAAAGAAGTAATGTCAAACGAGAAGAAATCTTTGTGACCACAAAATTTTTGCCAGTGGATCCCGGGTATGAGAAAGCAAAGCGCGCCTTTGAAGCATCACTAAAAAAATTGGGTCTTGACTATATTGATCTATACTTGATTCATATCCCGCAGGGAGACCTCAATTCCTCCTGGACAGCAATGGAAGAATTATATAAAGAAGGTAAAGTAAGGGCTATAGGTGTAAGTAATTTCAATATGAATCAGATTCAGGATTTACTTAAGCAGCATAGTGTGATACCAGCAGTCAATCAAGTGGAGACACATCCATTTTCCCAAAAAACAGAAATGCAGAAAGCTTTGAAATCTCAAGGCATCCAGTTGGAGTCATGGGCCCCCTTTGCTCAGGGTAAAAACAATCTTTTTAATAATGCACTTTTAAAAGCGATTTCAAGCAAATATAATAAGAGTATTGCCCAAGTGGTTCTACGATGGTTAATTCAAAAAGAAGTCGTGGTTATTCCGAAATCAGCAAATATGAAAAGGATAAATGAAAATTTCAATGTATTTGACTTTGAGTTGTCTTCCGATGATATGACAACTATCAAATCGCTAGATAAAGGTAGTGGACTAATTTATCATGTTTAAAAGACGTTTAATGGTAATCGAATGTAATCATCGAAGACATCTCCTCCAATCCAATCAAGCCCTTGCGCCAAACAGTAATATTTTTCTCTGTTATCCGTAGATTATATCTATGGATAACATTATGCATATAGCCTCCGACTACCCCAAACGCAAAAAAGCCTCAAATCTTTCGACTTGAGGCTTTCTCGTTTGTAGAAGGGACACGCAATTGGGCGGCTTTTGTTATTGATGTTGAGGCGATTATAAATGCGAAAAATATAATTGAAAAATTAATGGGGTTTAATCCTTTCATTGGAGAATCGGGGGGCACAATTGGCCCTTTAAACAATTCTAAATATCAAACCTATATCTACAAAAAAATGACCGGTTCAAAGCGCATTGGGCTTTATTTTCTATATCGCTAAAAAAATGGCCTAGTTACTGGTTTTTAATGCAGCCTCTTTAAATACACCATCTCTAGCGATGGCAAACGGCAATGAAAGGTTTGCCAGAACCCATTCATGAAAATCCTTTATATTAAATTTATCTCCTAATTTGACCTGTAATTCGGCTTTCCATTGGGCTATTTGTGCAGCACCGTAATTGTAGGTAATGGCCTGAGCCGGCCAGTGCCTTACCCTTTGAATTTCGCGCATGGCAATGTCATCCTGATTATTTACATGCTTTTTCCAGAACGCCAGCGCTTGCTGATCCGTCCATCCATAATAATTCACTCCAATATCCATTGGGATTCTTACCGCCCTTACCAGGTCCCATTCCCAGTGGCCGAGCTCATCATAAGGCGTTTTGTAAACACCAAGTTCCTTACCATATCTTTCCACGTAGGCCGCCCATCCTTCAGCAGAACCTACGTAAAAAAAAAGGTCCTGCACGTTACTATGCGGCTCCTTCTCATTTATGGAAGTTTGATAATGATGCCCCGGTATCGCTTCATGAAGAAAAAGCCATCCGAACTGCCTGCTGTTATAGGGCTTACCGGATAAGTTATAATAAAATGTTCCGTCTCTGTAAAAACCAGGCGTGTGCACCACCAATTCTTTGGGCCCCTGTTTAATTTTTACTACCGGGATTTGATGGGGGTAAAACAAGACGTTCAACCTGCTGTCTATATTTTCCCGGGTCTGTTCAAAACGTTCCTGAATAATCTCCGGATTATTTATCAAAAATTCGGCGCTATTAATTTTACGGTAAAAAGCAATTGAATCCAGTCCTGTTTGCCGGCGAATAAAGTTTATGTGCGTATTTGCATCATCTACTTCATTCAATCCAAACTTAAAAATTTCATCCGGAGTAACATCTGCACCCAGCCACCTCTTTAACAGATAAGCGTACCATGCTTTGCCGTCTGGAATTGCAGCTATATTATTGTCGGGCACTGTCGCCGGAGAATAGGTTAACCATTTTGTTTCCAATTCCAGCCTTTCCAGGTTCATCGTCGTTTCGAACTTTATCTGAAGATAGTCCTGTTGCTGAACGGCTGAAAGTGTAGACAGTTTATATTGACGCAATTGATTTTTGATACTATTAAAAAATACGATTTCTTTTTTGATGGTATCCTTTGGCTCTATCTCGTGCAGATCATCGATGTAGCCCATTCCTAATCCTGGTATAGGAAGAGCATGGTAACCAATAACAAAACTATGGGTAAATGTGTCGAAACTTGGTTGCGGTTTCGGATTAAACAAGGAATAAGCGGTAAAAATTAAGGCAGCGTGAATTTTCATGGAGTAATAAAGGTGGATAAATACGTAAATCCCCTACTTTAGACTCGCAAGGGCTCAATATAGACAGCTATTTTTGTTTATTCGACTAAGTATTACACTTCTTGTTACATAAAAAAATACTATTCAAATAAATTATTACAGCTAATCCTTGGTTGTTTACAGACCGAGTCTGAATCGTTTTATAAAAAACCTGTTTGATTGGGAAAGGATTTATTATAACTGATCGATATTTTTTAGCTATAGTATAAGCGTAAAAGATTAGTTGACGGTTGCTTTATACAGTACTGGATTTTGACAAAATGCCATTAAGTATAGACATTCCGGGGTGTTGAAACCCGCAGTGTACGTCAAAAACGTTAAGATTCGCTTGAAAACCAAATTGCGTAAATTATTGCGATATTTGAATAATTAATTTTCGCGACATTCTGGGTATGATAGCGGATAAAGGTCTCTTTTTCGCGATCTGCTTCAAATAAATTCATGCCCATTGTTAAATCTCTAAGCAAGATCGAACAATAAGGCAACTTAGATGTACTCAATCTAAGAAAGACGACAAAGTTTTAAACCGGAATAAGGTGGTAAATTTGAGCGGAATCTCGAGGTTAATGACTATGTTTTTTGATAAAAGATTGGTCGAACCTTTAACCATGTTGGTTATGAGTATATTATATAAATTATACCGATTCGGTTAATCGAAGCAAGATCGAACATGTAAATATCTATATATCAATTATTTACTAAAATTTACAATTTAAGATCAATCGTAAAAAACAACAAAGCCTTGAAAGTGCTTGACTCTCAATAGAGAAGTTCGACTTTCAAGGCTTTCGCCGATTGCGTAGCGGGGAGCAGGATCGAACTGCCGACCTTAGGGTTATGAATCCTACGCTCTAACCATCTGAGCTACCCCGCCTTATATTTGTGTTATTGCTGCCGGTATGGTAACGCCGGTTGCTGTATTGTTAATAACACATCCTAAAAAGGTTTGCAAATATAGCAGAAATTCGTTTTCTTTAGAAAAAATGTTAACATTTACTCCTAATCGCGTTATTCTATTGTAAACCTGGTATGTCTGAAAAGAAAAAATTCACTATGGAGTATGAGATAAAATCATCTCCGCGCATTCTATATAGCTTTTTAAGCGAATCAAACGGCTTAACACAATGGTTTGCTGATGACGTAACCGTTCGCGACCAGGTGTATACTTTTACCTGGGATGATGAACAGCAAAACGCCAAATTGCTAATGCTTAAAGAAAACAAGCTGGTTAAATTTCGTTGGGTTGATGATGATCCGCAGTATTATTTCGAGATGGAAATTTTGCAGGACGAGCTAACCAATGATGTAGCCCTGGGTATAACCGATTTTGCTACCGAAGAAACTATTGATGAGCGTAAACTCATCTGGGATAATCAAATTGAATACCTCATTAGCGTATTAGGTGCCTGAGCTAATACAATTTTCCTTAATTTTACGTTTTTAAATTTGCACTGTGCTTAATTAGGCATCGTGCATTTTATTCCCAAAACGCTGATATATCCTGATGAAAAAAATTCATCTTTTAATACTTAAATCATTTATAAGGCCTTTTCTATCAACCTTCATTATAGTGATGTTTGTGTTATTGATGCTATTTTTATTCAAATACATCGATGATCTTATAGGTAAAGGATTCGCCTGGTACGTTATTCTGGAGCTGATGTTGTATTCATCGGCAACCAATGTGGCTATGGCGCTGCCCTTATCTGTACTGCTCTCCACCATCATGACCTACGGCAGCCTTGGCGAAAATTATGAGCTGGTGGCTATAAAAGCGGCCGGTATATCGCTAAGCAGGGCCATGTACCCCATGATCATTATCGTATCCATACTCAGTGTCTCGGCGTTTATTTTCTCCGATTATATGTTGCCGGTGGCCAACTTAAAGTATTTTTCTCTTTTGTATGATGTAAGGCAGCAGCGCTCGGCAACGTTATTACCCGAAGGTGTGTTCAGCAACAGCTTCCCCGGTTTTACCATCAGGGTTGAAAAAAAAGGAGCCGATGGCCAGGCGCTATATGGCGTTATGATCTATAAAAAAGATCAGAATTCAGAAAACAACTCGGTACTGTTTGCCAAAGAAGGTAGAATGTACCGTACTCCCGGCGATAAGGATTTGGTGTTAAAGCTTAAGGATGGCGTTCGCTATGAAGAATCGGCAGGAGATGTTGGTTATAACACCCGCCAACGATTAATGCGCTTCCGTTTTAAAGATATGGAACTGAAGTTTGACCTTTCGGGCTTTAAGCTTTCCCGTACGGACGAAAATGGGTTTAAGTCTGCGTTCCAGATGATGAACATAAAACAATTACGCAAGTACAAAAAAGATACACAGCATGCTATTGATAGTTCTGTACAGGTCGGTTATCGTATGATAACACCTTACATGCGGTATTTTAATCTTCCTAAAAAAACAACTACCGCAAAAGCACCAGCCCTTGCCATCGCCAATAAAAGTTTAACACTTAGCGAACAACTTGCCGCTGTATCTAATGGTTCCAGTGAAGCACGCTCTATCCAGAGCCTGGTAAAAGATAACGATTCCCGTAATCACGATAATGCCCAAAATATCCGTAAATCATTGGTTGAGTATCAAAAGAAATATACCCTATCGGCAGTTTGCCTGGTGTTGTTTTTAATTGGTGCCCCACTTGGAGCCATTATACGTAAAGGCGGCTTAGGCCTGCCGGTGGTTGTATCAGTAGCATTTTTCCTGATATATTACATCATATCAACCATAGGCGAAAAATCAGTAAAAGATGGTAATGTATCGCCAATATTAGGTATGTGGATATCCATTATTATTCTAACACCTATAGGGCTTTTCCTATCATACAAGGCGATAACTGATTCAGCTATATTTGATGCCGACTCTTATAAAAAGTTTTTTAAGAGGATATTCCGCCGGGCAGAGGCTTAATATATTTTACAAAGCACCGACCCTATTAACTTTATTATCCTGTAACTTTGTTCAAATTTAATACAAAGGCAACCTTTGCAGCTTGCCGATACGTAACCGTACAACCATGTTAAATACAATACTTGAAGCGATAGAGGCTATAAAAGCCGGCAAAACCATAATAGTTGTTGATGATGAAAATAGGGAAAACGAGGGCGATTTTTTAACCGCCGCCCGTAATGCGACACCCGAGACTATAAACTTTATGGTAAAGTATGGTCGTGGTTTGGTTTGCGCGCCTATTACCCGCCAACGTGCCCGTGAGCTTGATCTGGAACCGATGGTGAGCCATAATACCACATCGCACGAAACAAACTTTACCGTTTCGGTTGATGTGCTGGAAGGGTGTACTACCGGCATTTCTGCTTCCGATCGTTCAAAAACAGTATTGGCTTTAATTGATCCTGCTGTTATGCCTGAGCATTTAGGTCGGCCGGGTCATATATTCCCGCTAATAGCAAAAGATGGTGGTGTGTTGCGCCGTACAGGCCACACCGAGGCTGCTATCGACCTGGCTGTTTTAGCCGGATTTGAGCCTGCCGGTGTAATATGCGAAATTATGAAGGAGGATGGCGAAATGGCCCGTTTGCCTGAACTATTAATTATCGCTAAAGAACATGATCTTAAAATAGTATCTATAAAAGACCTGATAGAATATCGTTTGGCTACAGAATCAATGGTTACCCGCGAGGTTGCTGTGAAAATGCCAACCGAGTGGGGCGATTTTGATATGATAGCCTATACCCAAATTGATACCGGCGAAAACCACCTGGCGCTTGTTAAAGGCACCTGGGAGCCTGATGAACCGATACTGGTGCGTGTGCATAGTTCATGTGTTACCGGCGATATTTTTGGCTCATGCAGGTGTGATTGCGGCCCTCAGTTGCATAAAGCCATGGAAATCATCCAAAAAGAAGGTAAAGGTGTTATTGTATACATGAATCAGGAAGGCCGTGGCATTGGTCTGGTAAACAAACTAAAAGCATATCATTTACAGGAAAACGGCTTTGATACTGTTGATGCCAACATAAAATTAGGCTTTAAAATGGATGAGCGCGATTATGGTATTGGTGCGCAAATATTGCGCAGCCTGGGTGTATCAAAAATGCGTTTATTATCAAATAATCCTAAAAAACGTGCTGGTTTAATTGGTTATGGTTTAGAGGTTGTTGAGAACTTACCAATAGAAATAGCACCTAACCCACATAACGAGGCTTACCTGTTAACCAAAAGAGATAAAATGAACCACGCTATACTGCGCGATCATTAATTATCATCCCCGTCGGATTTTTCATTGCTGTTTGAGCCCGGGCTGGGTGGTTCTGTTAAGGTGGGGGTATCTGTCTTAGGCGGAATTGGAGTAGGTGTTTTGCTCTTACTCTTACTGCCGCTGTTTTTTCTAAAGAGGTTCCTGAAAAACTCTCCGAAGGTATCAAAATCACGCTGATAGGTAAGGCCCACACCGTTTACATATTGAACGCTCAACTGGTCAATGGTATTTAAGGTGGTGGTATTTAATACCCGGTAGGAGTACTTGGCCGTAAGGTCTCCGCTCTTGCGCAACAAATATTGTGCTTCAAAATCCTTGGTTAGGCTGTTAAAATTTGAATTGAATAAACTGTTTTGTGTGGAGTTGTTAAACAGGTCATTACTGCCGGTGGTGGTAAATAAGCTCCCGTTAAATACCAGCCTGCTGTTAAATAATCTTAATGATGCGCTCGCGTCATTAAATGAACGCAGGTTTAAGTCGAAATTCTTGATGTTTGATTGTGAGATAAAGGTGTTCAATTTATTAAACGCGAACTCGCTCACCGCTTCGCCGGCTGTACTAAATACCTGGTTAGTTAAACTATTTGGAGTTCCTGATGCAAAATTCCGGCGCACAATAATACTTAATGCCTGCTGGCTACGGTTATTATAATCGGTAAGATAAGTTCCCAAATCATCCTTAATTGATGGATCTGTAGGGAAGTTAAAATCAAAGTCGATAGTTGGGTGTAATAACGATTTGGTGATGATCAGTTCAGCCTGTACCAGCACGTTTTCCGCTCCTTTTGGTGATGCCAAACCTGCCGCCTGGTAAAGTGGCGAAATGTCTGTACGCACCTCGTAAATAGCATTCAGGTTAATGTCAGCATTGGCCGGGTCGCCTGTCCAGCGTATGGTGCCGCCCTGGTTCACGGTAAAGTTTTTACTGATGAAGTTTTTAGCCGTAAACTCAAACTTTCCTGTCGATATTAAAAAGTCGCCGTACATGTTAAAATCACCTAGACTGTTAATATTCAGATTTAGGTTATTGGTTGTGCCGCTACCTTCTAACACGCCGTAATCCGTAGTTATTTTAACTATAGTTTTTTCATCAACAGTAAGGTCAAGGTTAAGTGTTACCCCATCAAAAGCATTTTTAGGCGCTACTACTTTGGTGCTGTCTTTATGGCTTACAAATCTTATGAAATCATAATCTCCGGCGGTTGTTGAAGTGTTCAGCGGTATGTTAAACACCGTACCTGCAAGCGTATGTGCTTTAATATTAATATTCATGGTATTAACAGGGCCATTGAATGAGAATGTGCCCGTACCGTAAGCCTTGCCATAGTAAAGGTGATTATCCCTGAATGTAGTATTTAAAGCAAGCAAGTTTTTAGCGGTTACTGTTGCCTCTATATCGGGGTTATCTAAGTTATTCAAATCAACTTTACCTTTTACCTCTCCCGTGCCTCCGTACGCATCCTTTAATACCATGCCGTCAACATCAATAACACTATTGGTTACTGTTAGCTTATCACTAACTGTAAATGCGGTTTTAAGGTAATTAACAGTAACGCCGGTATTATCCAAAGTAACTGTACCATTCATTTGTGGCTTAGATGCCGGGCCGGTAAGCGACAAATCGCTTGATACGGTGCCTTTAGGGTCTGATACAAGGTCGCGGATAAAAGGATCAAATATTACCGTTTGCACATGGTCCATTTTTACTTTAAAATCAAGCGCGTTAGCCTCGGCCTCCTTGGTAAGATTGTAAGCCCCGGTAATATTCATGGTTTCGGTGCCATTGTTGTTGATACTCATTTTTACATCAGCTTCCTTACGGTCATTACCCAATGTTGATTCAATTTTTACATCGCCAACCAATGTTTTATTCATGTTTAGCGAGTCGATGTTTAAATGCGCGTCTATCCCCGGCGTATTTGTAATAGAACTAAATGTCACATTCCCATTAAGCGATCCTTTTAAGGATACACCTGAAACTTTGGTTAACTGGTCAAATGTGTTCATGTTGAATTTCTCGAACTCCAGCTTCAGTTTATCCTCCGGGTTGCTGGATATAAACCCGTTTATCTTAACCTTTTGCGGGCCATTTGATAGCTGAAAACCATCAATCTCGGTTTTACCATCCAAAAATTTTATCCTCACCTGGTCGGTTAGTTTCCAGTCTTGATGCTCCAGAATAACATCCGATGGAAGCAGTTTTAATTTAGCCGTAGTATCCCGCCCAAATTCAACCAAACCGTAAAGATCCAGCTGGTTAGTCGCGTCTTTATCAGCCAGTTTTATGTTGAAGTTAAGGCTGTCTCTTCTAAGTGCGTTTGATATGTCAATATTTTTGATGAACAGGCTATCCGTAATGTTTATTTTGCTCAAAGAAATGTTCAGCCCTAATTGACCATTGGTTGTACTTTCGTCCAAAATAAGGTCATGGAACACTGTCGTGCCATATTGGATGGTTTTAACATAGCCATTTAATGTAGCTGTTTCATTTGATGAGTCAAACTCACCCACAAAAGTTCCCTGGTCAGGTATTTTTAGGTCCGGATCAAAAAGCGCCAAAAGCGGACTCATATTTTTAAGCGCCAGGTTAAACTCAAAGTGCTGCGGTTTGGGAGTAACGGTGGCTATGTTTAACGATGGGATATATTTCTTAGCGATCTGTTTAAAATAAGATGGGAGCGTAGCCAGGTCAAACGAACCATGGATATTGGCCTCCGCAATGTCTGATTTTAGTGCCAATATGCGGTTGTCACCCTTGCCATGAGCTGAAAGATCAATGGAATCCACCACGTAATTATTTCTCGGATCAATTATCCTGATCGGTGTAAGCTCAATATGTCCCTGTAAATTCTCAAGGCTATTCCCGCTGAATTTGGTTTTAAGTACTGTTGTTAAAGTGATAGTATCTTTCAACAGTTTAAGCGTATGCAGGTGCGCATCTTTAATATCCGCGGTAAAATTATAAGCGGTTAAAGCAGGGTTCAGGTCCACTGTTCCCGCCATGTTTAGCTTAACATTGTTATCATTAATGCTGATTTTGGCATCAGCAATTTTCTTTATAAAAGTGCCTTTTACATTCAGGTTATGGTAATCGTAACCATTATAGTTGATATAGCCTATCTGCGCATCTAAATTTTCGGTCAGGTTTTTAAGCTCGTCACCGCTTCCTTTAACGTTGGCAGATAGGGTAGCGCGTCCAATGGCATCGTTATCGAGCAAGCCACCCAAATCAAAGTCTGAGGTGCTTATTTTGCCGCTATATGCAGGGATTCCTTTTTTGTCGATCTTTAAGTTAATATCCGGATCGAAGCGGCCCAGCTTAGTTTTAAATGTGCCGAACGCCACAAAATCATTCTGTAAACCTGTAAATCTCCCGGTAAAATTAATGTTGCCAAATTTGCCTATCATGTCAGGCACCTTCGCGCCTTTCGTCCCGGTAAAGTTGCTGTATAAATAATCCAGGTCCTTTTTATTGGTTGATAGTTGGTCGAATTTCAGTTCCAAAAAGGTATTGTCCCAATCAGGCAACCCTCTCAAACTAAAATCCCCGCGAATGTAGGTTGCCTGTCCGCCGGTTATCAATAAATTTTTAGCGGTCAGGTGGCGTACCATACCATGTATCTTACCATCAACCCCAAGCTCAAAATGCACATGATCTAAGCCATCTGTAAAAAGGGAAATATCTTTTGACGATACATGCGACGATTTGAAATCGGCATCCATCATCACCTTATCCTCAATGTCTGCAAAATCATCAAAGGATTTAAATTTCATCCTGAAATAATCCTTAACCATGGAGTTGGCTGTTTGCAAAAACAGGTGCTTGGTGAGTATCAGGTTGGTATCAACCGTCGCGTCGGCGGTAAGGTTCTTGATATATGCGCCACTTTTTTCGTGCAGGGTAAGGTTGTGTACATAACCTTTAAACAAGTGGTGTATAACGTCCATACTGTCAATCACCGTACTGAACTTTTTAACATCAACATCATCAAAATTTACCCCCTTTATCAGGGTATCTACTGTGTAATTCTTATAGCGGAAATGGAGGTTATTAACCGCTACTTTCCCGAAAATTACATTCCACGGCTTACCGGTTGATTTTGAAGTATCGGGGGAACTAAAAAAGTCAACAATAAATTTAACGTTGCTGGTGCTGTCCTTATATTCTTTTAAATAAACAGAACTGTTATCCAGTTTTACCAGGCTCAAATCAAGGGTATGCTGTTTTATGCTGTGGAATAATGAAAACGCGTTGATGTCGACGGTTAATTTTGACATGTTAACCAGCGTATCTTTTTTCTGGTCCAGCACATAAAAATCTTCCAATACTATAGACGAGAATGGTTCCAGGTAGAGGCTACCTATGCTAACCTTGGTATGCAATTTTTCAGATAGATAGGCTGCACCCTTCCTGGCTGCCCAGGTTTGCACGGGTTTATATTGAAAAACAAGTAACAGTATGCTCAGCGTCAAAAAAACGAGCAACACCAATCCTAACGCTATTTTGAGTACTTTTTTAATAACTTTGTATTTAATTCAAAAATTAAAAGTAAAAATTCAAAACTTTTGAAGCTTATATGCGGATGTTTTGACTTTGTTTTTAACCCAAGGTTCAAAATAAAGTTTTATCACCGCGTAAATATCATCCCAACTTTGACTTTTAACTTTCGACTTTTAACTTTTTACCATGCCCATAATACTTGCCATTGAATCCTCTTGCGACGATACCTCTGCAGCCATTTGTGCCGATGGTGTGATATTAAGCAATGTTATTGCTAATCAAACCATTCATCAGGCTTATGGCGGTGTTGTACCCGAACTTGCTTCGCGTGTTCATCAGCAAAACATTGTCCCTGCGGTTCAGCAAGCATTACTTGCCGCAAAAGTAAGTAAAAATGATGTTACTGCGGTAGCTTTTACCCGCGGACCTGGACTTTTAGGTTCACTTTTGGTAGGGGTGTCATTTGCCAAAGCTTTTGCCTTGGCAAAAAACCTGCCACTCATAGAAGTTAACCACATGCAGGCCCACGTTTTGGCTCATTTTATAGGTGATCCAAAGCCATCGTTCCCTTTTTTATGTCTGACGGTTTCAGGCGGACATACCCAGATCGTTTTGGTAAAGGATTATTTCGATATGCAGGTTATCGGCCAAACTACTGATGATGCAGCAGGCGAGGCAATGGATAAAACCAGCAAAATATTAGGCCTGCCATATCCTGGCGGCCCGTTGATTGATAAACATGCCCGCTCAGGTAATCCTGACGCCTATAAATTCCCTGAGCCCCAGATACCCGGATTGGATTTTAGCTTTAGCGGGTTAAAAACGTCGATCTTATATTTCATCCAGAACAACGTTAAGCTTAACCCCAATTTTATTGAGGAAAACCTGAACGATATTTGCGCCTCGGTAGAAAAGCGCATAGCCACCATTCTGCTCAACAAACTTAAACGAGCCGCTGATGAGTACGGTATTAAAGATATTGCCCTTGCGGGAGGCGTATCAGCTAATACAGGTTTACGCGAAGGCTTGCTGGCCATGGGAAATAAAAACGGCTGGAACTGCTTCATCCCCAAACTGGAGTACTGTACCGATAATGCCGCGATGATAGCCATCGCCGGTTACCACAAATACCTGAAAGCCGAATTTGTTGGTCAGGATGTTGCGCCATTGGCCAGGATGCCATTATAATCCCTCAGCCTAAAAGGGGAACATTTGAAAAATATTTTAACTTTGCATTCCTTCAACTCCCCCTTTAGGGGGTCGGGGGGTCAGCATGAACGGAGCCGCCTACATATTTTGGATAATTTTCGTAATCCCCTTAATAGCATTTTTAGTGTGGCTGGTACGCCAGGATAAAAGAAAAGGCACGATAGGCCTTGCCGTAATAATAGGGTTGGTGGTTATGGTTGTCATCTACATGTATTATAAACACATGTTTGCGCCTTATACTAAGGTGTATGATTTTTAATTCTTATTTCTCTAAAGGTTTACGACATAATTTTAAGTCTCCCCTACCGGGGGAGATTTAGTGGGGGCTCCTACTGACAAAATACTGTCAGCACAAATCTCATTCTAATTTCCGAAATTTGAATCTGTCGGCAATCATACTGATGGCCTGTTAATCAATTCGTTTAACTATATTTATCCGGCAAAGCAATTAATACCTTGCCAATATGGCATTTAGCGGCCAAATTGTAACAACGGTATACGTTTTGTACTCTAAAATCAAACAATAATTAATCAATCTACAAAAACAATGAAAAAGCTATTCACAGCAATATTATTAGTAATGTCTGTTATGGGTTTAAGCTCGTGCAGTTACAACAGCATGGTGCAAATGGACGAGAACGTTAAAGCCAAATGGGGCGCCGTTGAAAGCCAGTACCAGCGCCGTGCCGATCTGATCCCTAACTTAGTGAACACCGTTAAAGGCGTAGCCAACTTCGAGAAAAGTACTTTGGTTGATGTAACCAACGCGCGTGCAAGGGCAACATCAATACAGGTTGACCCAACTAAGCTTACACCGGAAACAATCCAGAAATACCAGGCAGCGCAAGGCCAGTTAAGCACCGCCTTAGGTCGTTTATTGGTAGCATCAGAAAACTATCCGCAATTAAAAGCTAATGATAACTTTACCGCATTACAGGCACAGTTAGAAGGTACCGAAAACCGTATCAATATTGCCCGTTTAGATTTTAACAGCGCGGTGCAGGAATATAACAGCAAGATCCGTTCGTTCCCGGCAAACATAACCGCCAAAATGTTCGGCTTTACCGAAAAAGGTTATTTTCAGGCAGATGCCGGTGCAAGCAAGGTGCCTACTGTCCAGTTCTAATTTAGTGATTAGAGGTTGGAGGCTGGAGATTAGTAACTTCAGTCTCTAATTTTACCTTTAATAACTAATCTCTAACCTCCAATCTCTAATCAACTAACAATGGCTTTATTTACCGAAGAAGAGCAACACCGCATACGTATCGCGATTGAAGATGCCGAAAAGCATACTTCAGGGCAAATACGGGTTTGTCTCGAAAAAAACTGTAGCGAGAATGTACTTGATCGCGCAGCAAAATATTTCCATAAGCTGGATATGCATAAAACCAAGCATCGTAACGGGGTATTGGTATATGTGGCTACTGTCGACCGCAAATTTGCTATTATAGGCGACGCCGGGATCAATAAAGTGGTTCCTGCTGATTTTTGGGATAGTACCAAAGAGGATATGCTGGAGCATTTTAAATTAGGCGATTTGGTGGAAGGTATTGTTACCGGCCTTAAAATAGCTGGCGATCACCTGCAGAAATTTTTCCCGCATAATGCCGATGATACTAACGAATTATCCGATGACATTGCCTTTATGGACGGCGAATAAAAACAAACATCATGTTTAAAAAACTTATACTTTTCTTTGTTCTGCTGGCAAGTGGTTTTACCGCTTTCTCACAGGATTTTCCACCTAAGCCCAATGCGCTAATAACGGATTATACCAATACGTTATCTCCCGGCGATCAGCAATTGCTGGAAAATAAACTGGTGGCTTTTAATGATACCTCATCAACACAGATAGCTATCGTGCTGATGAAATCAGTAGGCGATTATGACATCGACCAATACGCCGCGGCACTTGGTCGCAAATGGGGCATAGGTCAAAAAGGCAACAACAATGGCTTGCTGATATTGGCAGCTATGGATCAGCATAAAGTAACTATACAGATCGGTTATGGATTAGAAGGTGCTGTTCCGGATGTAATTACCCATGAGATCATTCAAAACGATATAACCCCTCGTTTTAAACAAGGCGATTATTACGGCGGATTAGACGCGGCGGTAAACGACCTCATCAAATACACAAAAGGCGAATTTAAGGCCAGTAAAAAGCCTCAGCATGGCAGTAATAATGGCAATGCAGCAGGTATAATTATAGTGATCATCATTTTTATCCTGATCATGATTTTCCGTAACCGTGGCGGCGGCGGACAGATCATCGGTGGCAGGGGCGGAGCAAGTCCGTTCTGGTGGTTTTTAGCCGGTGATATGTTAGGCAGCTCAGGTCGTGGTGGCGGCTGGGGCGGAGGCGGTGGCTTCGGCGGCGGAGATTCCGGCGGTGGTGGCGGCTTTGGCGGTTTCGGTGGCGGCGACTTCGGCGGCGGCGGCAGCAGCGGCAGCTGGTAAACCTGGTAGTTATGTTTCAAAAAGATTTTATGCTGAATGAAGCTCGTAAATTTGCCGAGTTTTTGGCTAAACTGATGGGCTTAAAGGCTGAAGGTAACTATACGGAGTTTGATCATCAGCTAAGTGGCATTCTGCAAAAGGAATATGATACTGACCTGGGAAATTTGTTGGCTTTAAGTGAAATTGAATTTGCCGAACGTATTCGATCTGAAACTTACAGCATTGAAAAATTAAATGCTCTTAGCCAACTATTATATATGTTTGCAGAGCCTTTTAAGCAAGATGAGAAAATACAACTTTTATTAAAAAAGGTATTGGCAATTTTCGATCTGTTAGAACAAAAACATCATTACGAGTCTTTCGAAAATATTGATAAACGAAAGACGATATATAAATACTTCAGCCAACAATGAACGCTCTTACCTGGAAAATACTTCACTCCGAATATATACACAAAGGCCCCTGGGCAACCCTAAGAACCGATAAATGCGAAATGCCGGATGGGCGCATAGTTGACGACTATTATGTACTCGAATACCCAAATTGGGTTAATGCCGTAGCTATTACTGAAGATAATAAAGTACTGATGGTGCGCCAATACCGCCATGCGGCAGGCATTGTGTCATTAGAAATACCCGGAGGTGTAATTGATGGCGACGAAAAACCTGAAGTGGCCATGCGCCGCGAATTGCTGGAAGAAACAGGCTATCAGTTTGATGATATTGAATTGATTGCCACAGTTTACGCCAACCCATCCACTGCCAACAACCATACCTACTGCTACCTGGCCAAAGGCGGCAAAAAAGTGCAGGATCAAGATCTTGATGAGCACGAAGAGCTAATAGTTGAAGAATACACCATCGCCGAAATAAAACAACTCTTAGCTGATAATAAGATAATTCAGGCTCTGCATTGCACCGGCTTATTTTACGCGTTGATGAAGTTGGGGGAGATTAAATAATCAATTCTTAGATCAAGTCCGGCAACTTTACACCCCGAAGCGTCATTGCGAGCGAAGCGTGGCAATCCCAGGCTTTACAGCGCCGATGGGGGCTAGCCAACATTAATTTTACACCCTGTCATTCTGAACGAAGTGAAGAATCTGTAAAGTAGTTTACACTGTACAGATTCTTCGTCCCTCAGAATGACAAAGCTATTTATAAACATTGCCTGTTAGACTTACGAAGTTTCAAAAAACTTCGTAAGTCTAAATTAGGTCTCTAACGTCATTGCGAGCGGAACGCGGCAATCCCAAACTATACAGAGCGAATATGCAAAGTCGGGGATTGCCGCGCTTCGCTCGCAATGACGGGTGTAGAGAAAAACCGCTGCCAAACGAAAAAGGCGCAATCCCTTGCGCCTTTCATTATCTTAACGTCCGAAATCCGAATTGCCTTACGACATCTTCAATTTCTTCTGAATATCGGCAACGTAGCCTTTAAACTTCTTATCAGTATCAATCAAATCTTCAACGGTTTGGCATGCATATATCACGGTAGAGTGATCGCGGCCACCAAAGAAACTACCAATTGATTTTAATGAGCTTTTAGTATGCGCTTTAGCCAGGTACATTGATATTTGCCTTGCCTGTACAATCTCGCGTTTACGGGTTTGTGACTTTACCATATCAATTGGCACTTCAAAATACTCGCAAACCAAGTTTTGTATGTACTCCATCGAAATTTCTTTCGATGAGTTCTTCACAAAGTTTTTCAGCATTTGTTTAGCCAAATTCAAATCTATCTCCTTACGGTTCAAGGTTGATTGTGCTAATAACGATACCATGGCACCTTCCAGCTCACGTACGTTATTATCTATATTGTGGGCAACATATTCTACCACATCGTTTGATAATTCAATACCATCCTGGTAAATCTTGTTTTTCAGGATCGCCATACGGGTTTCCAAATCAGGAATCTGCAAATCAGCGGATAGTCCCCATTTGAACCTTGAAAGCAAACGTTCTTCTAAACCAGCCAAATCTTTAGGCGCTTTATCCGATGTGATGATCAACTGCTTGCCTGATTGGTGCAGGTGGTTAAATATATGGAAGAAGAAATCCTGTGTTTTTTCTTTACCGGCAAAGTTGTGTACATCATCCATGATCAGTACATCAATCGCCTGGTAAAAGTTCACAAAATCGTTTATGTTATTGTGTTTAAGGGCATCAACAAATTGCTGGGTGAATTTCTCGCATGATACATAAAGTACCAGCTTATCCGGCAGTGTTTGTTTTATTTGGTTACCGATGGCTTGCGCTAAGTGAGTTTTACCTAAACCAACACCACCATATATCATTAATGGGTTAAATGAGGTACCACCCGGTTTTGCAGCTACCGCGTAACCTGCTGAGCGGGCCAAACGATTGCAATCACCTTCAATAAAGTTTTCGAAGGTGTAATTACGATTAAGCTGTGGGTCAACATTTAATTTCTTTAAACCGGGTATTACGAACGGGTTCTTAATATCCTTATTTATAGAAATAGGTATCGGCATCGACTGATTCTTTGATTCCGCTCCGTTTCCGTTTGAAGGCATGTTTGTTGTATATGGTTTGCTTGCAGATGACTGTTCAACTACAATATTATACTCTAAACGCCCATCATCACCTAATTGTTTTTTTATAGTCTTACGTAACAGGCCCACGTAATGCTCTTCAAGCCATTCGTAAAAGAATAAACTTGGTACCTGTATGGTCAATACACTGCCCTCCATCCTCAAAGCTTTTATCGGCTCGAACCAAGTTTTAAAACTTTGAGCCGGTATGTTATCTTTTATGATCTGGAGACAGCTATTCCAAACGTTAGTACAAGTTTTTTCCATATGTATTATTATAAAAAGTTGATTTCCAACCCCCAGTGAAACATCCTTTGAGGCTGCTACGGAACATCGAATATTCTAAAAAAAAGCGGATAAAAAAATTATATTTTCACTTTTTTATCAAATATATTCACTGTTTATTAACCCTATTTTTATTGTAAGTTCAACTTAAATTAGTATACTTCGTAACCAATATCAGTCAAAAATACTTTCAAGAAACTTTTTTGCGTTTTAATATTCGTGATAATAAATTCGGTTAAAAACATTGCGTTCCCTTACTCTTAATACGTTTTAAAACCCCGATAGTTTGGCTGAAACAACTGTTAAATTTTAAAAGTATGTTACTGAGTGAAATAAAATGAAAATTGTTTAGGAGGGTTTTTAGTATTCCCCAAAAACAGCGCGAAGCGAATCCGAGATTTCGCCAAGTGTTGCATAACACTCTACCGCTGTCAATATATAAGGCATTAGGTTTTGTTTGCCTTTAGCTGCTTGCTGTAGGTTTTGTAAGGCTTGAGTAACCGCGTTACTATCCCGTTCAGCTTTCAAACGGTCTAATTTTTCCATCTGATGGATACGGATGGAATCATCTACCCTGAAAACATTGGTTGCGGCCGCTTCTTCCTGGGTAAATTTGTTAACGCCAACAATTATCCTGTCGCCGCTTTCAATATCATTTTGGTATTGGTAGGCTGATGAGGCAATCTCCTGCTGCATGTAATCCTGTTCAATGGCTTTTACCGATCCGCCCATGGCATCTATCTTATCAATATAAACCTGGGCAGCCCTCTCTATCTCATCGGTCAATGATTCTACAAAGTATGATCCCGCCAGCGGATCAACGGTATCCGTAGCGCCACTTTCAAAAGCGATGATTTGCTGGGTGCGTAAAGCGATCTTAGCTGCGGCTTCTGTTGGTAACGATAGTGCTTCGTCGTAGCCATTGGTGTGTAAGGATTGTGTGCCACCTAGCACAGCCGCCAGTGCCTGGTTACTCACCCGTACTATGTTATTCATAGGTTGCTGCGCTGTTAAGGTAGAGCCACCAGTTTGGGTATGGAAACGTAATTTTTGCGCACCTGCATCGGTAGCACCCAGTTCTTTTGTAATATGCGCCCACATCCGCCTCGCAGCCCTGAACTTAGCAATCTCCTCAAAAAAGTTATTATGGCAATTGAAGAAAAACGATAAC
Organism: Mucilaginibacter sp. L196; assembly: GCF_009765905.1. Lineage (GTDB taxonomy): Bacteria > Bacteroidota > Bacteroidia > Sphingobacteriales > Sphingobacteriaceae > Mucilaginibacter. Next base: position 642,059 of record NZ_LMUO01000009.1, read on the forward strand.
CGCTTAGCGAATACATTTATATCAAGCCCCTTGTCGAGCGCTGCCTTTAAATAGGTTTTGCCGTTGGCGAGGGTAAATGCCAGTTCCTGTACCGCGGTCGATCCCGCTTCGCGGATATGATAGCCGGATATAGAGATAGTGTTCCATTTAGGCACTTCCTTGCTGCAATACTCAAACACATCAGTTATTAACCGCATGGATGGCTGCGGCGGGTATATATAAGTACCGCGCGCGGCATACTCCTTTAATATATCGTTCTGTATAGTGCCAGAGATCTGCTTCAAGTCAGCACCTTGTTTTTTTGCTAGCGCGATGTACATGGCTAATAATATAGCCGCGGTAGCATTAATGGTCATGCTGGTGGTAATATTCTTTAGTTCGATGCCATCAAACAATATCTCAATATCTTTTAGTGAGTCTATAGCCACACCAACTTTGCCAACTTCGCCTTCTGCAAGCTCATGGTCTGAGTCATAACCAATCTGCGTCGGCAGGTCAAAAGCAACTGACAGACCCATAGTTCCCTGGCCGAGTAAATAATGGTAACGCTTGTTTGATTCCTCGGCGGTAGAGAAGCCCGCATATTGGCGCATGGTCCACGGCCGGCCGCGATACATATCTTTTTGGATGCCGCGCGTGTAAGGAAACTCGCCCGGCAGCTCATTCATTTCAGACGGCCCGGTATACACCTCCTTAATCTCAATTCCGGAAGTGGTGGTAAATTTTTTATCGGGCATCTTTATCTAAAATAATTGTTCCAGGTCTTTTCTCAATAATTCTGCACCCAATTCATAGGGGTCGTGTTCCATTTGGCTTAGTTGTACCAAAATAACTTTACCCAAGTCTAAACCGCTTGCATTTTCGGGCAGGCTCTTCATGGCGTTGGTTACAATATTTAAGGTATCATCCTTAACACGCTTGGCTACACCCCAGGCCCTGCTGCTTACATAAATTTGTTGGGTGATGTTATGTTGATATTCGCTGCGTATTTCAGCTATAATAATACTGTGTAATTCGGTTGCGCTGTGGCTACCCGCATTTAAACGCACCAGCATATTTTGCGGGTTGATGCGCTCCATAAATAACACAATACGCTCATAAGCCTGTAAGCGCAATGGAAGTGTATGATTAGCTATAGATTTTTTAAATTCAAGCAGTTGGATGCGTTCCGATTTATCAAGATAAGGTTTGATCAGATAGAACGCTATCCAAACCACGCCAAGGCCCGAAATGGTATATTTTACTATATCTAATAAATACGGATACATTGCCATAATAGTTGAATGTTATGCAGAGGTCATAAATAATTGGCTCTGCAACAAAAATCTGCATTTTACATTATATTTGTGTAGTTAATTAAAAATAAGATGAGTACTGTTGTTGATATCGCACCGGTTACCTTTACTGAAGGCGCCGTTAAAGAACTTAAAAAGCTGAAAGATCAGCAGGAATTAGGTGATGATTTTGGCTTGCGCATTGGCGTTGAAGGCGGCGGTTGCTCAGGTATGAGCTACGTTTTAGGCTTCGACCAACCAAAGGAAGGCGACCATACCTATTATATTAACGATATTAAGGTATACATGCACAAAGCGCATGGTTTATACCTTGCAGGTATGCAAATTGATTTCTCCGACGGATTAAATGCTCGTGGATTTACCTTTAACAACCCGAATGCTGCCAGCACTTGTGGTTGCGGTACTTCGTTTTCTGTATAAAGATATTATAATATTTAGCCACTAGGCTGATGATCATCCCCTCCCAAAAAGAGGGGAATTTTTTATGCCTTGTTATTTTTATCAGGCGCATCTGCCGAAGGCAAGCTCAAATAAAATGTAGTACCTACGCCTTGTATGGTTTCAAACCAAACCTTGCCACCCGCATTTTCAATAGAGTTTTTAACAAAGGCCAGCCCTAAACCCGTACCCGAACTTTTTGTAGTGAAATTAGGCTCAAATATTTTTTCGCGCATATTCTCAGGTATGCCATTGCCATTATCCTTTAGGCTAAGCAATATGCTTTTGCTGCTTATCAGGTAACTAATATCAATAACACCCAACTTATCCTGGTGCGTAGCTTCTATCGCGTTTTTTAACAGATTGTTAAAGCAACGCAATATCTGGTCGCGGTCGGCATTAATGTAAAATGGATCAGCGGGTGCCTGGTAATTTATTTTAATGTTATCCATCTGGTTAAAAATGGTAACCGCCTGGTTAAGCATATCAAAAACACTAATGCGCTCAATATGGGTATCGGGCATTTTAGCGAACGAGGAGAATTCCGATGCAATGGAAGATAAACTCTCAATCTGCTCTACAAATGATTTGCTGAAACGCTCAAACTTTGCATCAAACTTGGGGTCTTTATCACGCCACGATTTCTCCAGTAATTGCAAACCGAGTTTAAGCGGCGTTAGCGGGTTTTTTATCTCGTGGGCAACCTGTTTAGCCATCTCGCGCCAGGCACTTTCACGTTCAGACTGGGCAAGTTTTTGGGCGCTGTTCTCTAAGGCCGCTATCATTTTATTATACTCATTCACCAGCGCGCCAATTTCATCATCGCGTTCCCACTTTATAGGTTCGTTCTTTTTACCGTAAATAATCTTGCTTAAGCTAAGCTGGATAAAGCTAAGCGGGGCCGTTATCTGCCGGGCAATAATTACGGCAAATAAACCTACTACAATGAATATCAAGGCGTAAACGTTAATCATTATATTTAATAATGATATAATGCGCGCGTTATAATCAGCCTGATTTGAAAAATAAGGCAATTGTAAGTAAGCTATAGTCTCGTTTTTTGAATTGATTAAAGGGGCATAAGCGGCTTTATAATGTAACTCGCCAATGGTTTCATCATTCACAAACTCCGATCTTTTAAACTTACTCAGGTAAATAAATGCATGTGCATTCATCCGGCGGAATTGCAGGCCATCATCATAAATTTTGGGCTGCGTAGTAATCAATGGGATGCCGTTTTGATCATACAAAACCAAATCAGTAGAGTAGGTGCTGGCCAGTTCATCAAAATCGGCCTGGCTTTCTTCATTAATATTGCCTAAATATTTATCAAACAAGCCGCTTTCAAAGGCCGTGGTAATATGGCTTATTTTATCGCGGATCATATTCTCCTGCTGCTCATTATATTGAGTGCTTAGCGAAAGGAAAGTAATAAAGCCAACAAATATTAACGTAACCACAACAGCCGCGATAATAGAAAACTGGATGCGTGTTTTATAGAGGATCTTCTCGAAATTTATTTTAAATATCCATTTAAAGCTATTGTCGCTTATACTCAGGATCTTAATTCGTACCCAGAGCAGCCGTACAACAATAACTATAAGACTGAACAAAAGCAGCAGTATGAAAAAGAAAGTAAGCGATGATATGCTGTAAAAAAGAGTATTCTCTTCTTTACTTACAACTATTAGTGTGCGTTCGCTTGGCTGATAGATTAAGTGACTATAAGTTATTAAATTTTTATACCAATCGGGATGGCTGCTTTGTGTTATTACGGAAGTGTAATTTTTAAGGTGGCCTTTAAAAGTAGTATTCACTAGGTCGTAACTATAGCTGCCGCTTTTGCTTACTAGTTTATTATCGCTATAAAATGCAAATGAATAATCCTTAAACCGGTCATCGGCCTGTATGTTATCGTCTTTCAACAGATCTGGGAACGAGCCGGAAGGTTGTAAAGGCTTTGATTTTAGTTCAACAACTATGGTTCCTACAACCATGTTATTCTTGGAAACAGGCAGAATGGCAAAATAATTTTGGAAGCCAAAAGATTCGTTTTCCCGGTAGAAATAATCGGATACTTTAAATGAGCTGTAAAGTACCAGGTCTTTAAACACATTTAACGGGTAATTCTTGTCGCCAGCTACAGGCTGCCCATTCTCATTAAATTCGTGAATATTATAAGTGTATTTGGATAAATATCCATCAAAATATATCTTTTGGAAACGACTTTTCAGGTTACTATAATGCAGGCTGTCGTTAAAATAATTAACAATAGTCTGGTCGTTTATAATTTGTTTTTCTATCCTGTTAAAAATAATATCCGCGGTTACATCATCCGGAATCTCCAATTTTTGAATTAGCGCTACCCGGGTTTCCGCCTCTTTAACAGCTTCTACATGCTGATATTTTAAAAAGGAGATCAAGGCAAAAACAAAAACAATAATAATAAAGCTTGTAGAATCTATTTTGCCGGAATTGTATTTATATGCATAAGCCCTGATGAAAACCGCAACAGCCAGGAGGATATAAAACAGACTAAATTCCTGGTATAAAGCGGTGGCTGCGGTTGCTATTATTATGCCCGATAAGAAGATAACGGTTTTACGCTTCTCGGGTATTTGTAACCTGTGGGTTATATATAAAAATGTATCATTTATTAAAAACAGTATCAGGAAACAAAAGCATAGCATTAATAAGCCTAATAAACTAAAGCGCGACAAGTTGAAAACGTTGTATACATCAAAGCTTATTTTGGCATTTGCTATCAACCCATAAAAAAGGTCAAGTAATATGGTTGATGTTACAATAAGTATAATTGTACCGGCTATAGTAATTAAATAGCTTGCTGCTTTGCTTACTGATGTTGTTAAAAGTAACCGCCGTTGGTTATAAATAAACGCCACAAACCACGAAACGAATAATATATTCAGGCAAAAATCGCCTAATGAAAGATGCGAATGCCCCGGCGTGTATATGGAGGATTCAAAAATAGTTAGGCCGTAAATAAAATGAGGCCAATTATAATGCAGCGATACATAGCGCACTATAATTATAAATACCCCTAAAATTACTAATGAGATATAAACTTTACCCTTAACTACAAAGTATTTGCAAATAGTGTGAATTAATACGCATAAGGTTAAAAAAGTTAATAGCCAGGCTATGAGCTCAAAATAAAAAAAGCGGTGGTTAACTTCGTTATGGGTTAATTTAACCGAGAACAGGTATTGATTATTAATGCAGCTGTGTATGCCATAAACGTTGCTGTCGGTAAAATCAGCTATTTCAATATTATTATCATTCAGCAAGTTTCTTGCAAACCTGTTTTGGAGATATTGATTTTGAAATGGATAATTTACCTTGATACTAATATAAAAGATGGCGGAGAAATTACCGGCGCTTTTTTTAATGGCCTCATAATAGCCGTTAGGCCCTTGTATAAATGAAACGCCTTCTTTTATATGGTTATTTTCCTGCGGGATAACCTTTACGCCAGTCCAAAAGCTAACACTATCATTTGTGTACGTTATAAGCCATATACCTTTATCTACTGTATAATCATTTATAAATCTTAAAGCTTCGTTAGGGCGGTTCTGGAGCGTTTTTAGGTTGTCAAAGGATGCCTTGTTATTAAATAATGCAGTTACATCCCTTTCCTTGGTATGAAGATTGTTTTCAAGGATGGTGGCAGTTTGATCGAGGTTATTTACGGGCGTGTATGTACTTTGAACTATTGTTGCAGTAAATAATAAACTGACAAACAATAAAGCCAACAGTAAGCGTATTTTCCCGGATGTACTCAAAGTGCCTGTGTTTTCAATTAGGTAAAATTACATTAACAAACACCCGTATAGCACAGATGTTTGTAATATTATTGCGGTAATTCGGCGTTTTCGGTAGGAATTTGCCTGTTTACCTTTTTTACAAGGCCTTGTAGTACACTTCCGGGGCCAACTTCTGTAAATGAGGTTGCGCCATCTTCAAGCATACGTACAACTGTTTGTGTCCACCTCACCGGGCCGGTTAACTGGGCTATAAGGTTATGCTTGATGTGCGCAGGATCGGTATATGGTTTAGCATCAATATTTTGGTAGATAGGGCATATTGGCGCTTTAATTTCGGTATGTACAATGGCATGCTCCAGCTCAACCCTAGCGGCTTCCATTAACGGCGAGTGGAATGCGCCACCAACATTAAGTTTTAAAGCACGTTTCGCTCCGGCAGCAGTCATCAATTCACAAGCCTCATCAACACCGGCAATTGTACCTGATATAACTAACTGGCCTGGGCAGTTGTAATTCGCGGGTACAACTACATTGCTGATGCGGTGGCATATATCCTCCACAGTAAAATCATCCAAACCTAAAATAGCAGCCATGGTTGATGGTTGTATTTCGCAAGCTTTTTGCATGGCATTGGCACGGGCCGCAACCAAACGTAAACCATCCTCAAATGACAATGCCCCGGCAGATACCAAAGCAGAAAATTCGCCTAAAGAGTGACCGGCAACCATTTCTGGTTTAAAATCATCACCCAAAACCTTGGCTAAAATAACCGAATGTAAAAATATAGCAGGCTGGGTAACATTGGTTTGTTTAAGGCCCTCATCGGTGCCATCAAACATAATGTCAGTTATCCTGAATCCTAAAATCTCGTTAGCTTTTTCAAATAATTCACGGGCTTGTGCCGACTTTTCATACAAGTCTTTACCCATTCCAACAAACTGGGCACCCTGCCCCGGAAAAATATATGCTTTCATTGTTTTGGTTGATTGGTTTATTAGTTGATTGAGTTAAGTGGTTGATCGAGTTGAATAAGTTAAAACTACTCACCACTTAACTTAACTTCGCTGAAATCAAATTTAGAAATTCTGTTCTGGTTTTTTCGTTTAAAAATGCACCGGTGAATGCCGATGTAGTGGTAACCGAGTTTTGCTTTTGTACGCCGCGCATGCTCATGCATAGGTGGCGGCACTCAATTACTATACCTACGCCAAGTGGGTTCAAAGTTTCCTGAATACAATCCCTGATCTCGTTGGTTAAACGTTCCTGTACCTGTAAGCGACGGGCAAAAACATCAACTACACGTGGTATTTTACTAAGGCCTACTACATGCCCGTTAGGGATATAAGCAACATGCGCCTTGCCGAAGAATGGCAACATATGGTGCTCGCACATCGAGTATACTTCTATATCCTTTACAATTACCATCTGGCTATATTCCTCTTTAAACATAGCCGACTCCATTATTTCTTTAGCATCAAGGTCGTAACCCTGTGTCAGGTACAGCATGGCTTTAGCCATACGCTCGGGAGTTTTTAATAAGCCTTCGCGTTCAGGTTTTTCGCCGATGTGTTTTAAAACATTCAGATAATTTTCTGATAGGCTGGTGATGAGTTCAGGATTATACCTGTCAATTTTTACATATCCTTCAATATCGTCTTCGCGATCAGGAATATTGTTTTCGTTAATCATTATAGTAGATTATTCGCCGAAATATTCAGCGGAATTATTTTCGGTTTCGTACAATTTAACAGAGTGCAAAAACACCCCTTCGTAAGCCTCGATAGGAGCCTTCAACTGGTTAAATATCTCAATGCAAAGCAACTCTGTTGATGCCATTTTGCCAGCCATAAAGTCAACATCCTTATTAATGTTTTTATGGTCGAGTTTTTCGATTACATAATCATTAATAATTATTTTAAGCTCCTTTAGGTCAATCAGATAACCTGTCGCATGGGTAACGTGGCCTTTAACCGTTACAAACAGGTTATAGTTATGGCCATGCCAGTTTGGGTTGGCACATTTGCCAAAAACCTCATCATTTTTTTCGGCGCTCCATTCCTCGCGGTACATCCTGTGGGCCGCATTAAAATGTTCTTTGCGCGTTATATGTATCATCATAACAATTGTGGGTGCAAATATACAAAACAAAAACAAGGCATATGTTTTATCTTAGCTGTCAAAAAATATTTGACAATGCGGATATTAATCGTGGCAGCTACTAAGTTTGAAGTCGAAAGTTTAAAGTCAAAAGTTGAAAGTAAGGCTATAGACTATGGACTATCGACCATCGACTTCTTAATCACCGGCGCTGGCATGGTAGCCACATCTTTCGCTTTAGGCAAGCATTTGGTAACAAATCAATATGACCTAGCTATAAATTTAGGTATTGCCGGTAGTTTCGACCGCAGCATTGCTTTGGGTGATGTGGTTGAAATTACCGAAGATACCCTTGCTGAGTTAGGTGCTGAGGATGATGATGACTTTATCACGATTGATCAACTAGGCTTTGGCGAGAGTAGTTTTAAATCAACTTACTCTCTGCCTGCCCAATTTAACCTGAGAAAAACCAATGCCATTACGGTGAATACCGTGCATGGTAACGAAGCATCCATTTACAAATTAGGCAGCCGTATTAATGCCCAAATAGAGAGTATGGAGGGTGCCGCATTCTTTCATGCCTGTCGGCAGATGGGCGTGCCCTGCATGCAAATCAGGGCAGTGTCAAATTATGTAGAAAAACGTAACCGCGATGCCTGGCAAATAGGGCTCGCCATAAAAAATCTGAATACATTTGCTGCTGAACTAGTAAATAGTGAGTGGTTGATTGGTTAAATGGTTTTTGTTTTGACTGATCAACCACTCACCTAATCAACAAAATCAACTACTCACCACCATGACACTATCGCTCGGTTTTTCCCCCTGCCCAAATGATACTTTTATTTTTGATGCGCTTATCCATCATAAAATTGACACCGAAGGTTTAGAATTTGAAGTTTTTTATGATGACGTAGAAACCCTCAACCAAAAAGCTTTCCGTGGCGAACTGGATATTACCAAATTAAGTTACCATGCTTTTGCTTATGTGGCCGATAGCTATGTGCTGCTGGATTCAGGTAGCGCATTAGGTTTTGGCGTTGGGCCGATGTTGATCTGTAAAGATGATCCCGAAAAACTTCGTGCAGAACTGGCAAAACCAAACACACAACTCAAAATCGGCATCCCCGGAAGATATACTACTGCTAATTTTCTTTTAGGATTGGCTTTCCCGAATGCGCTTAATAAACAAGAGTTAGTTTTCTCAGATATTGAAAATGCAGTATTAGATGGGCGTGTTGATATTGGCCTCATCATCCACGAAAACCGCTTCACTTACCAGGATAAAGGCTTAAAAAAAATCATCGACTTAGGTGATTTCTGGGAAAAGGAAACCGGCTTAGCCATCCCGCTTGGCGGCATTGTAGCCAACCGTACTTTACCATTAGATGTTCAGCATAAAATAAACCGTGTATTGCGCCGCTCGGTAGAGTTTGCTTTCTCCAACCCAAAATCAGGCCTCGAATACATCCGCTCACATGCCCAGGAAATGAGCGAAGAGGTAATGTACAAACACATTGATCTTTACGTAAACAAATACTCCGTAGAATTAGGCGAAGAAGGCAAAAAAGCCATCAAGCTATTATTTGATACCGCGGCAGAGAAAAATGTGATCCCGGAGATTAAGGATGAGTTGTTCTTAACAGGGATATAATCCCTTTTGTCATTCTGAGTGCAACGAAGAATCTATCCGTTATAGATGGCGCAAATGCCGATCGATAGATTCTTCGCTATGCACAGAATGACAAGCTGTTAAATAAAGTTAAGCTTTCAAAGGGGATTTTCTGTTGATAGGGAATAGTGTTAAGTTGCACTATATAATCACCTGTCATGAAAAAAATATCCCGTCGATTATTGCCTTTGATCTTATTGACAACAATATTCTCTTGTAATCATAGCGAACATAAAGATGTTGACGATCAGGGAGTAAATATAGCTTATACCGATACCGGTAAAGGTGATACTACCTTATTATTTGTACATGGATGGTGCATTAACAAAAGCTATTGGAGTAACCAGGTAGCCTATTTTAGCAAAAGATATAGAGTAGTAGCATTTGATATGCCCGGCTTTGGCGGGTCAGGTAAAAACCGTACAGATTGGTCGACCTACGCTTATGGAAGGGATGTTGATTCTGTTATCAGCCAGTTAAAATTAACAAATGTAATATTAATAGGCCATTCCATGGCTGGCGATATCGTATTAGAGGCCGCAATTAACAATCCGAAAGTGATTGGATTGGTAGGCATAGATAATTTTAAAAACGTTGGCCACATAGAAAATGCAGCCTCCAAAAAAGATTTTGCAGATGCCATTGCAGTATTAAAGCATAACTTCAAATCTGTTGCTGTTCCCTATTTTAAACAGGATCTCTTTTCAAAAACAACAAGTACTGCTATACAGGCAAGAGTGCTTAACGATGTTGCCCATGCGGATACAACTATCGCCGCAGCCGCATTGGAGCAAGGCAATAGTTTTGATGAACTTGCCAAGCTTCATCAGGTAAAAATGAAATTGTATCTTATCAATAGTGATGTGCATCCGGCAGGCACTACCGGGTTAATAAGAAATAAAATCCCTTATCAGTTACTGTATATACACGGTACCGGGCATTTTCCAATGATAGAAGCCCCGGCGGATTTTAACTTGCTATTGGAGAAAGTTATTCGGGATATTAAAAAGGGAAATTCGTAAACTACCTGTCATTCTGAGTGGAGCGAAGAATCTGTACACTTTATCCCCGGCTACGTAAATAAACCCTAAAACGCTGGGTTAAAATTAAAATTTAAATATTGCCCCATTCGCAGTTTTTAGCCCCGCGTTTGGGTTTAATGCCACGTAGTACCATCAATTAACCCTTAGATTGATGGACCCATACCTTAACGATAAAGTATTATACGGCGATGATTTTACTATTGAGCAGATAGAAAACTGGTACAACCAAGAAAAAGAAGCTTATGCCAACCTGGGGAGCAAAAACTCCGAAACGTATACCTACGGCTACCATGCATTAAACAACTTACATGGCTTTAGTTATTTAAAAGGCGAGCATTTTACTAATGTACTAGGCCTGGGTGCAGCCTGGGGGCACGAATTTGATATAATTATTGACCGGATAAGTAATTTACATATCATTGAACCCTCTGAGCATTTGCGATCCGAAAAGATAGGCAGCATAAAACCTGTTTATACTGCGCCAGAAATTTCCGGAACTATTAATTACCCTGATGAAGACTTTGACCTGGTAACATCATTCGGTACGCTTCATCATATTCCCAATGTTTCCTATGTGATTTCGGAATTAATCCGCATTACCAAAAAGGGCGGTTATATATTAATACGCGAGCCCGTTATTTCAATGGGCGACTGGACAAAACCACGCAAAGGCTTAACTGCCAATGAAAGAGGTATCCCTTTAAATATTTTCAGAGATATTTTAGCGAAGCAACCAGTACAAATTATAAACGAAGGATTATGCTTTACCATAACCGCCTTTTTGCAGCGTATATGGATCAAATTTTCAAAGCAACCTATTTATACATATAAAAACTATATACTGCTGGATAAATGGTTATCAAAGATATTTTACCGCAACTTACGCTACCACGCCACGCGCAAAATGCAGCGTATAGCGCCTCAAAGTGTGTTTTATGTGCTTAAAAAGATTTGAAGTATTTTAAGTGCTCGTTACAAATGAACGCACAGTTAAATGGTTAAAGACTTAAGTTTCAAAAACTTCGTAAGTCTGACAAGTTTAATATTAATATAACAACTGATCATACGGATACCTCGCCGCATGTATTTCAACTACCATGTCATACAACAATTTCCTGAATTCGTCAATATTTTCTCTTTGAGTAGCCGATATAAATATTGCTGGACTATTATTTTTCGCCATCCAGCTATGTTTAAAATCATCAAGCGTTAAAGGTTCCACCTCTTCGCCCTCATGGTTTTGTATTGGTTGATAAGCATCAATTTTGTTAAATAAAGTGATGGTTGGTTTATCAATAACACCCAGGTCTTTCAATGTTTCATTAACCGTCCTGATCTGATCCTCAAAGTTCGGGTGCGAAACATCAACCACGTGTATCAAAATATCAGCCTCGCGCACTTCATCCAGAGTAGATTTAAAACACTCTACCAAATGGTGAGGCAGTTTGCGAATGAATCCAACAGTATCCGATAATAAAAATGGCACATTTTCAATCACTACTTTCCTAACCGTAGTATCCAGCGTAGCGAATAGCTTATTCTCCGCGAAAACCTCCGATTTGGAGATCATGTTCATAATGGTTGATTTGCCAACGTTGGTATAACCCACCAATGCCACCCTAACCATAGCTACGCGGTTTTTACGCTGCGTTTCGTTTTGACGGTCTATTAATTTTAATTTTTCTTTGAGTAAAGATATTTTTTCAAGGATCAGACGCCTGTCAGTCTCAATCTGCGACTCACCCGGGCCACGCATACCGATACCACCTTTTTGGCGCTCTAAGTGAGTCCATAAACGGGTCAATCGGGGCAACAAGTATTGCAATTGGGCCAGTTCAACCTGGCTTTTAGCCTGCGCTGTTTGCGCACGACCAGCGAAAATATCCAGTATCAGGTTATTGCGGTCGAGTATTTTTACACCCAACACATTCTCTATATTACGTAATTGCGATGGCGTAAGCTCATCGTCAAAAACTACAATATCAATTTCTTCTTCAGTAACAAAGGCTCTAATATCCTCCAAACGCCCCGCGCCTACAAAAGTAGACCTGTCGGGTTTTTGAAGCTTCTGGGTGAAAATTTTAACAGTCTCCGCTCCGGCGGTATCCACCAAAAATTGTAGTTCCTCTAAATATTCTTTAGACTGCTCAGCGGTTTCATATTGAGTAATCACACCAACCAGCACAGCCCTTTCCTGCTTCACAGCAGTATCATAAAATTTTTGCTTCATTAAATACTGTATATCAAATCAATTGCCAAGTTAAATTTAGGTAAAATAATAACCTAAAATGTCATTAAACCCAAACTATTCCTGACAGATTGCACTTATTTCAATCCCTCAACAAATTCCCTCATCGCCAATCCCGGATCAGCTTGCTTCATAAAATTTTCACCAATTAAAAAACCATTAAAGCCTGCTTTCTTCAGTTCCTTTATAACATCCGTATTGCTGATAGCGCTTTCCGAGATCTTCAAAAACTCTTTTGGGATATGTTCTCCCAATTTAAATGAGGTTTCTACCGAAACCGTAAAGTCAGCCAGGTTACGGTTGTTTACACCAATGGCATCCACGTTAGGATTAATACTTCGTTCCAATTCTTCCAAATTATGCACTTCCAGCAATACATTTAAGCCCAAACTTTTTGCCAATGATGCCAGCTGCTGAATCTGCGCGGGCGTCAATATCGCGGCGATCAGCAAAATAATATCAGCGCCTAAAGCTTTGGCTTCTATCAACTGGTACTCATCAATCATAAAATCCTTACGCAGTACGGGGATGGTATTAGCCTGCCTCGCCCTGATCAGATCCGCCTTACGACCCATGAAGAACTGTTTATCAGTTAATACCGATAACGCAGATGCACCAGCCTCAGCATAAGCATTGGTTACTGTCGCGACCTTTACTTTATCGTTAATGATTCCCTTAGACGGCGATTTGCGTTTAAACTCCGCAATGATTCCGGTACGGTCAGGAGCTAATAAAAAGTCTCGGAATGAATACGTTTCCCGTGAGAAAAACTCTGATTCCTCAAGCTGGGTAAAAGATGTTTTATTTTTAGCCGCTGCTACTTCCTTAAGTTTATTGGCTACTATTTTATCTAAAATATTCATGCGCCTATCCAGTTTGCCATCATTTCTTTACCAAATTCTGTTAATATCGATTCCGGGTGAAATTGTACACCGCGTACATCATATTCTTTATGCCTTAACGCCATAACCGAATTATCTTCTTCGTCAATGGCAGTAACATTTAATACATCTGGGATAGATTTTTCATCCACCACCCACGAATGATACCTGCCTACTTTAAAGTTTTCCGGCAAACCAACAAAGAGTTTTTCGCTTTTGTCAGTTACTTTTATTGGGGTGGCGATACCGTGCATAGGCTGTTTTAAGTTATACAACTCCCCGCCAAATACCTCGGCAATGGCCTGCTGACCTAAGCAAACGCCAAAAATACTTTTAGTAGACGAATATTTTTTGATCACATCCAGCAATAAGCCAGCCTCAGAAGGTATGCCCGGGCCCGGTGACAGGATGATTTTATCATAAGCATCCACATCGTCGATATTAAACTTATCATTCCTCCAAACGTCGCATTGCAGGCCAATCTCGTTAACCAAATGCACCAAATTGTAGGTGAAGGAATCGTAATTATCTATTATTAATATATTTTTCATTTTTATAATTCCTCTGCTAATTCAATGGCTTTTCTTAAAGCCGCAATTTTGTTATCAACTTCTTTTAACTCGCTTTCAGCTATCGAGCCGGCAACAATGCCCGCACCTGCCTGATAATGCAGGGTGTTATTCTTACTTAAAAACGAGCGGATCATGATGGCATGGTTAAAATCGCCGTTAAAGCCTAAGTAACCAATGGCGCCGCTATAAAAGCTGCGTTTAGTTTTCTCGTTTTGGTCGATGATCTCCATGGCGCGGTATTTTGGCGCGCCGCTTAATGTACCGGCCGGGAAGGTATCCGCAACAATTTTGAATGATGCCACGCCTGGTAATAACTTACCGCTAACATGGGATACCAAATGAATCAGGTGTGAATAATATTGTACTTCTTTAAATGCTTTAACTTCTACCTGCTCGCAATGCCTGCTCAGGTCGTTACGGGCCAAATCAACCAGCATTACGTGTTCAGCAGATTCTTTTGGATCTTCAATAAGTTTTTGCGCTAATTCAGCATCCTTAATATCATCACCTGTACGTTTAAATGTGCCCGCGATAGGGAATATACTGGCAACCCTGTTTTTAATAGTGATCTGTGCCTCCGGCGATGAACCAAAGATCCTGAAATTGCCGTAATCAAAATAAAACAAATAAGGTGACGGGTTGATAGAGCGCAAAGCACGATAAACGTTAAACTCATCGCCCAAAAACTTTTTAGAGAATGCACGTGACGGTACGATCTGGAAAACATCGCCGCGATAGATATGCTGCTTCATCTTTTCCACTATCGCCATAAAGCCTTCGTTGGTTAAGTTAGATTGTTCAGCCTCATCGCTTTTAAAAGTATACTCCGGGAAGTTTTTGTTTTTGATCAGGTATTCTATTTTCTCGATGCCATTGCTCGCATCCTGTCCTTCTGGTTGGTTGTAAGAGATGTATAACTCATTTTTGAAGTGATCTATAGCGATAACATAGCGGTACATATTGTACTGCATCTCCGGGATTTTTTTGCTGTCGTCGTCGGTCTTTTTTAGTTTGATGGTTTCAAAATGTTCAACTGCTTCGTGGGTGAAATAACCGAACAAGCCATTCGAGATGATCTTCAACCCGGTTTCATTCGTTTCGAAGCTGCTTAAAAAACCGTTGATCTGGTCTATTAATTCAAATTCACCGAGTTTATAGGTTTCGGTTGTACCATTGGGGTATTTCTTTTTTAGTTCGCCGTCATTCAGCAGTAGCCCTGCAATAGGCTCGCAGCAAATGTAGCTGGTGCTGTTTTCGCGACTATGGTAGTCGGAGCTTTCCAGTAATAACGAATTAGGGAACACATCCCGCAGGCGTAAATATATGCTTACGGGCGTGGTAGTATCAGCAAGTAGCTTTTTATGTGTGGTAATTATTTTAAACTTTTTCATTCTTTATATTATCGACTTAAAACAAAAAAACCCGGTGAATTATATTCGCCGGGTTCCAAATAGGTTTACAATTGGTTAATCTATAAGATCAAATAGTATCCGGCTGCCAATTTTGTTGGTGCCACCACAGGTTAGTTTGGTTGATTTTGATCATAGCGGGAGCAAATTTATAAAGAAAATTGAATTTGCAAACTTTTTCTCAATTTATTTTAATGGCTCACCCCAAAAAATGGGCGCATACTCTGTACAATAGCTAATACAATGACTAACAGCGCCAATAAATAAAATACAGCGATGGTGCGATGTTTAGCCGCAGGCGCCAATACTTTCTTAGAGCGGATATGGCCTACTGTTATTAATGCGATAGCAAATATCATCATGGTGATGTGCTCAACCGTCCAATAGCGGGTATCATGATCCTGCATAGCGGTTTTGCTAAACTGTACCAGCGGACTAACGAAATACAAGCCCAAGCCAATCAGCAATTGGATATGTGCCGATATCATGGTAAACATATTTATTTTTCGGTTGACATTAGTGTACGGGCGGTTACCAAACCAGCCTGCCAATGATTGCAAAATAGCTAGCAATAGCAACACCATTACAATAAACCGGAAACCCGAATGCGCTTGTAGTAAAATTTGATATAAATTCATCTTGTTAAAATATTATTCGAATATACATTTTATTGGATTTATGAACCAAGTAATTAAATCATGGTAATTTAAAATTGGTTAATTACAATTGGAGAATGATTACTCAGAAGTATAGAATATCTCGAATAATCTTTTTTTAATATTCCATTTAATAATTATTGGATCAGAAGTCCCAACAGAATTTTTGCCCAATCCAAATAGTTGAATTGAATCATCGGTAAAAGAATCAATCTTGTATCCGTTGAAGTTTTCTTTTGGATATTTCATATTAATTCCTTTTGGATTGATAAATTGACATTCATTGATAAAATACAAAGTATCTATTTTACCAGCTTTAACGATTGTGATTAGTAATCTTTTGAAAATGTCATTCTTAAAGTTCTCGATATAAACGTCGCCTAATTTATTACCCTTTTTGTCCTTTAAAATATGAATCAATTTAATATTCTCGGAAGGCCGTTTAGTATTTTTATTTGATCTGTTGGTATTGTAAGAGTTGGTAAAGCTTGATGAAAACATTAAGAATATAATTAGGGATAAAGTTGGTTTAGTTTTCATACTTAGATAGTAAATATCCACTAAATATATAAAAATGAACAGGAAAGAGCAAACTTAAGGAACTATATAGCCGCATCCGTCAAACAAGAAAACCTTCTCTGTTTAAGAGAAGGTTTTCAATATCGGTGCAATAACACCTTAAATCTATGAAATCAAAAGAAACTAAACTTCGGCTAAATGTTCGCCGGTTACTACTTCTTTAATCTTGTTTTCTAGTTCTTCCATTAGTTCAATATTGTCAAGTAATAAAGTTTTAACGGCATCACGGCCCTGGCCTAAACGGGTTTCGCCGTAGCTAAACCATGAACCTGCTTTTTTAATGATGTTATGCTCAACACCTAAGTCGATGATCTCACCAACTTTGGATATGCCTTCGCCAAACATAATGTCAAACTCAGCAATACGGAACGGCGGTGCCACTTTATTTTTAACGATCTTAACCTTTACACGGTTACCTGACACTTCATCAGAATCTTTTATCTGAGATATACGGCGTACATCCAAACGTACCGAAGCATAGAATTTCAAGGCGTTACCACCGGTAGTAGTTTCCGGGTTACCGAACATTACGCCGATTTTCTCGCGTAATTGGTTGATGAATATACAGCAGCATCCGGTTTTGCTGATGGTACCGGTTAATTTACGTAATGCCTGCGACATTAACCTGGCCTGTAAGCCCATTTTCGAATCACCCATTTCGCCTTCAATCTCGCTTTTTGGCACTAAGGCAGCAACAGAGTCGATTACCAAAATATCAATAGCGCCTGAACGGATCAGGTTATCGGCAATTTCTAAAGCCTGCTCACCGTTATCGGGTTGAGAGATCAAAAGATTTTCCACGTCAACACCTAATTTCTTAGCATAAAAACGGTCGAACGCATGCTCCGCATCAATAAAAGCGGCAATGCCACCTTTTTTCTGCGATTCAGCAATAGCATGAATAGCCAAGGTTGTTTTACCTGATGATTCCGGGCCGTATATTTCAACAACACGGCCTTTAGGCAAACCGCCAACACCCAAAGCTATATCCAACCCTAATGAACCGGTTGATATTACCTCAGTAGCTTCAATGGCAGTATCACCCAATTTCATGATGGTACCTTTTCCGTATGATTTTTCCAGCTTATCTAAAGTAAGCTGTAATGCTTTTAATTTTTCTGCGTTTGCGTTCATCTTTGTAATAATTCAAAACAAATGTAAATGTAATTATTTATAAATGCTAATTTATTTAGTAAAATGTTTAATATTTATCTTTTTATCATTCTGAACGTAGTGAAGAATCTATCGATAAGCTCGCCGCTTGCAGATTAGTGGATAGATGCTTCGTTCCTCAGCAAGACAAGGAGTATAAGAGTAAATGTAAAAGATTTACCGAAATCGTTATTAACAATTAACATAACTAAAGCCCTTTTTTCCTAACAATTCCCGGTTTGCGGCTGCGCTTGTTTTCAGCATCGGGAAGACCCTCGGCGCCATAGCGGCGGGCCATTTTGGCTATACGTTCTTCAAATGTTTCTGTGGTTAACTTTTCACGCCCTAAACTATCAACCATAATTGGGAACGCGAATGGGGTAGGGCGTTCAATGGTTTTTAGTATTATGCTTTGTTTTTCGATGCGCTGCAAAGCCATGCGGAGCCTGAACTCTTCTAATTGAAAAGCTAATGCCTCATTATAAGCCTGCCTCACCAGCAAATTGTCCGGTTCGTATTCACTGAATACCTCAAAAAGTAAGGAAGTCGATGCCTGTAAATGTTTATTCTTCACCTGCTGGCCGGGATAGCCGGTGAACACCAATCCGCCAATATGGGCGATGTCTCTAAATCGCCTGCGAGCCATCTCATTAGCATTTAAGCTGTGCTGAATATCTTCCAATAAATAATCAATGGAGAAGAAACTGGCATCCTCCAATATCTCTTCAATCGGCACATCATCGTCGGTTAACAACTCAAAACCATAATCATTCATGGCGATGGAAAAACTGGCGCTCCTGATTTTGCTGATGCGATAGGCCAATAACGAAGCCATGCCCTCATGAACCAACCTACCTTCAAAAGGATAAAATAATAAATGATGCCCCTCGGTGGATTTAAAGGACTCGATCAAAAATTCATGACTTTGCGGTAGGTGCGATAACTCCTCCTGCAATTTAAATAGCGGCTTTAAGGCAATTACTTCTTCATCCTTTTCAATACCATGGGCAACCTCATCCAGTTTATCACGAAATACCGCAGATAATTGAGATGATAATGGCATTCGCCCACCATTCCAGCTTGGGATAAGGCCTTTGTTTGAATTTGATTTCCTAACATAAGCCGTCATTTCCTTTACCCTCACAAACTCTAAGCTGCGGCCTGCAAACCAAAAGGTGTTGCCCGGTTTAAGTTTGGATACAAAACTCTCCTCAATAGTGCCTAAACTACCGCCGCTTAACCATTTAACTCGGATGCTTAACTCGCTGGTAATGGTGCCTATACTTAACCTATGCCGCATAGCCACCCGGCGGTTGTTTACCTTATATAAACCATTATCTAGCTCAACCTTTAAAAACTCATCGTATTGAGCGAGGGTCTTGCCACCGTTGGTGATGAAATCTAAAAGCTGGCTAAATTCATTGCGGGTTAGATCCGCAAAAGCGAAAGTGGTTTTTACCTCTTTAAATAACTCGTCAGCACTAAATCCTTCGGATACTGCCAACGTAACCATAAACTGTATCAGCACATCCATGGTCAGTAGCATCGGGTCGCGGCTTTCGAAGATTCCTTTTTTGATACCCTCTTTTAATGCAGCGCCTTCCAATAATTCCAGGGAATGCGTAGGCACAAAATATGCTTTGGATACAGCTCCCGGGTGGTGGCCGCTTCGCCCGGCGCGCTGCATAAAACGAGCGACACCTTTATGGCTGCCTACCTGTATAACCGTATCAACAGGTCTAAAATCAACACCTAAATCCAGACTCGATGTACAAACCACAACCTTCAAGGCTTCGGCATGTAAGGCAGCTTCTACCCAATTGCGCAACTCATTATCTAATGACCCATGGTGCATGGCCATAACGCCCGCATACTCTGGGTAATTATCTAAAATAGCATGATACCATATCTCCGATTGCGAACGGGTATTGGTAAATATTAAGGTTGTTTTGCTTTTAGCGACGATCTCCATCACCTGCGGCAATAGTTTTATACCGATGTGCCCCGACCACGAATAGCTTTCAATATTTTCAGGAATGATGGATTTGATCAGCAATTTCTTCTCCAGGTTGGCACGAACCATGGTTACTCTATCCGCCGGAAAATCATTGCCCAGCAAAACTTCCGCGGCTTGTTCAAGATTACCGATGGTTGCGGAGATACCCCAGATGCGGAGCGAGGTATACTGAGCGGGGAGCGCGGTTTTCAGTGATTGACCATTATAGGCACTTCGCACCTCACTCCCCGCCACCCACTTTAATCTCGATAACCCCAACTCTACCTGCACGCCTCTTTTGGTGCCTAAAAGCTCATGCCATTCGTCAATTACTACCACTTGCAGGCCGTTGAATATTTTAGGATATTCTTTTTGGGCGAGCATCAGGTGCAGGCTTTCTGGAGTTGTTAAAAGCACCTCCGGCAGTTTCTTCTTTAGTGCCGCTTTTTCGGCTGCCGGGGTATCGCCGGTGCGGGTAGCTATTTTCCAGGGGATGCCAATTTCGTCGCAAACTTCCTGCATTGCCTTTTTTATATCATTGGTTAGGGCGCGCAATGGAGTTATCCAAAGCATTAGCAAACCATTGTTTTTATTTTTCGTATAACTATCCGGATATTTGTTGATGTAATCTGCTAAAAAAGGCAAAAATAAAGCGAATGTTTTACCACTGCCGGTTGGAGCATTTAACAGGCCCGAAAATCCGCTCAAATAAGCTGCTTCCATCTCGCTCTGAAATGCGAATTGCTCCCAGTTTTTTTGCTTGTACCAACGGCGAATAACTTGCTGTCCAACAGAAATCATATTGCAAATAACAAAATTGAATAGATTTAGTTATAGTATAAAATATTTAATGTAGTCATGTTTAAATACCTCTTTATCCCAGCCATTACCTTATTGATACTTGGCTGTAATACCATGTCGACACACAAAAGTTTAGCCGATAGCATACACGCTGTCGATACGCCTTTAAAAACCATTGAACCTGCTAGAATGATAGTGCCTGGTAAGCGGATAGGCAATATTTATATTAATGAAAACGTGGATAGCGTAGTGGCAAAATTGGGCAAGCCAGATTGGCGTGATGCTGCAATGGGCGCATCATTTATGGCTTGGTTTGATAAAAAAGGTAAAAATGTACATCAAACCAGTATTTATGCCGACCGTAATATGGGCGCTGCAAATAAAAAGGCAAACTATGTAAAAGAAATACGCGAAACATCGCCCAGCTTTAAAACCGCCGATTATGGTGGAGCAGGTTCGGAAATTAAAGATGTTATAAAATTATACAAGCTAAAAAAACATCGTGCTCCCGGCAACAAAAAATTTTGGTTGTATGATAATTACCAGGCAGGCATAGGTTTTGAAGTTGACTCAACTGGTAAATGTTTGGCAGTATATATACACGCTCCAAACGATAGCTCGGCAACTTATTTAAATGTTCATTAACAAATTATTCAAATGTTATTAATTGTTAATAAATGAATTAGCGTATGGCTTGTATTATGATAAAGTATCATATTTAAGCTATGAAAAGATTACCATTACTTATTCTCTTAACCGCAATTTATCTTCCTGCTTCTGCGCAAAATTTAAGCGATACTGTAAATAGTATAAATAATTTATTTCATCGCTATCAACCCGAAAACCCGGGTGGACAATTATCCATCAGCCAAAACGAAAAGCTGATTTTTTCAAAAGCCTGGGGATTGGCTGATCTTGATCATCATGTGCCGTATACAACCATAACGGTAAGCGAGGCGGCCTCTATATCTAAACAATTTACCGCGGCATCAATTTTATTGTTAGCACAGCAAGGCAAACTATCATTAAATGATGATGTAAGAAAGTATTTCCCTCAATTACCCAATTATGGTTCGGTTATTAGGTTGGAAAATCTTTTGCACCATACCAGCGGGTTACGCGAATGGAGCGACTTAGCTGCAATAGCCGGGTGGCCGCGAACCACTAAAGCGTACGCTAACGAAGATGTGTTAAAGATGCTTTGCCGGCAAAAGAAGTTAAATAACGTACCCGGAACGGAATTTATATACAGCAATTCTAACTATGTTTTGTTGACAATGATAGTTGAAAAGGTAAGCGGAATGACACTGCCCGATTTTACCCGAAAATATATTTTTAACCCTGCCGGGATGACGCATACCTTGTGGCGTGATAGCTATAAAAAGGTGGTGCCAAACAGGGCGATAGCCTACTCGAAAAATGATGGTATTTATACCATAAATATGCCTAATGAAAACGTTTATGGCCCCGGCGGTTTATTAACCACAACAGAAGATTTATTGAAATGGAATGATTTTTACCTGAATAATAAATTAGGAAACCCGGGCTTATTACAACAGC
The DNA here is from genome assembly GCF_009765905.1 of Mucilaginibacter sp. L196. Lineage (GTDB taxonomy): Bacteria > Bacteroidota > Bacteroidia > Sphingobacteriales > Sphingobacteriaceae > Mucilaginibacter. The sequence goes on from NZ_LMUO01000009.1 coordinate 664,240, forward strand.
AATTAACTATTGAACCAATAATAGGAGGGGCGGAAACACATTATGCAGCTGGCTTATTTGTTGACAAACTGAATGGTGTAAAAGAAATTTATCATGATGGGCAAACTGCCGGTTATGTGGGTATTGTTGAAAGTTTTCCGGCTTTACATTTATCGATAGCCTGGCTTAGTAATACAACCGAATTTAAATCCGGATTATTTGATGAAATAGAACATATTGAAAATTTATTTATTAAAAATATATCAGCTAATACAGATGTTAAAACCGGAAATCCATCACATTTAAAACTAGGAAAAGCTAAAGAACTTTTAGGATGGTATCGATACACCAAAACAAACCAGGGTACGAAAATTGCATTAATTAAGGATACGCTTTATTTTAATGATACCGCATTGATGCCAATAAATGACTCATCGTTTAGTTATAAATCATCATCACTGAGATTCAATAGTTCGGGAGGCTTTGTTTTACATACTGAAGATAAAAGGAACTTGTTATTTACCAAAGAAAAGAATAGTGAAATAACCGTCAAATATTTACAGGCTTTTACCGGTAATTACTACTCATCAGAAACTGAAAGTAATTTCATCATTGTATTAAAAGATGGTAAGCTGATGATAGAAAAGGACAACATTAAAGATGCAACACTATTGCCCACATATAGCCAGGATTTTGACTTTAATATTAAATCAGATGCTGACCTTAATCCTTTACGGATAAATATTCTTTTTAAAAGAGACCCCCAAAATAAAGTTGTAGGTTGTGAACTTTCAACGAGTGATGCCCGTGATATTAGCTTCAATAAAATTAATTAATCAGCATAAAAAAAGCGTCTTTGTAATGTTAACAAAGACGCTTTTTTATTAAAAAAATGATTTATTTTTTCTCAGGCAGCAATATAAATTTTATAAAGTTATCACCGCTTAAGTATTTGTTAGCTGCATCCTTGGTGCTTTGTATGGTTACTGTATTTAAATTTTTAATATAATTTATAATACGATGCGGATTAGCCTGGGTTTGACTGCCACTTGCTAAATATCCTGCCCAAAAAACATTCTGCCTTATCTGTACCTCGGTTGAACGCGTATCCTCAGATGTAAACTTCTGGATATCTGTTTGCTGGGCACCGCTTTGTTTAATTTTATTGATCTCGTCAAGGGTTGCGGCAATCAGTTTGTCAACATTTGCAGGGGCGCAGGTAAAGTATATTGTAAAAGTATAACGGCTGTCGGGTATTTTTACGTAACTAGCCCTAACTCCCGGCGAATAAACGCCGCTTTCTTCCTGGCGCAGGCGATCAATCAGCTTAAGTTGTATTATGGCCTCAAGCGCATCCATTTGCACGTTGTTAAGCTCGTTATAATCATAACTGCCACTAAATACCAATTCTACGGTGGCTTTATCGCCAATGCCTTTATAAACAGTTTTGGTTATTTGCCCCGCAGGTGGGTGAATGTTTAAATTCTTATAAGTTTCTTTACTATTGGTTGATGGTAATCCGCCTAAATAGGTTTCCAATAAGGGCTTAATATTACCCATATCAAAATTACCTACAAAAGTGAATGTAAATCCGCTTGCATCAGCAAACCTGTCTTTGTAAAAGCTGTAAGCTTTATCAAGACTGGCTGCATTTAGTCTGCCTGGGGTGGTCGTCATGCCGCGGAAATTGTAGTTGCTCAAAACAGCAGCAACGGTATCCCTGTAAACATTATTAGGGTCAAGGCCACGATTGTTTAAAAATGCATTTGCCTGGGTAATTGTTGATTGCCAGATGTCCGGATCTTTACGTGGCTGGGTGAAATACAGGTAAAGCAATTGCAAGGCGGTTTCAAAATCTTGTGGAGATGAGCTTCCGTTTATTCCTTGTGCATTATCGCTGATATAAGGTGTTAGGCTAACATTTTTGCCTGCCAGCATTTTTCCCAACTGTATTTGGTTGAAATTACCCACGCCACTGCTGCCAACAATATCACCTGCCAGGTTTGCTGATGTGAAATCATCATCGCTTGCTAATGATGTACCACCAAAGGCGTAACCGCTGATCAATATCTGGTCGTTTTTAAAGTCGGTTGGTTTTAGTATGATTCTTACGCCGTTGCTTAAGGTAAGCGTTGCAGTACCAATTGAATCATCGCTTGCGGCTCTAACAGTTGTGCTTGGTATCGGTGGTTTATCCAACAGGGGCTTGGTGCTAACATTATCAACATAAGGTGTTAAGTTATTACCGGCAGCGCTTAACCAACTAAGTACAGTTGCCTGGTTAGGCAGGGTGGTTTTTTCTTTATCAGGAGCTTCAATTACAATCACTCTATTTTGATCGCTGATAAACTTACCTGCCATCGCGTTCATTTCGGCAAGCGTGATTTTGCCAATGTTGTTTACATAAAAATTGTATTCAAAATCAATCCCGGGTATCGCCTGCCCCTTTAAAAAGTGTTGTTCATACTCTTCAACGTAATCTGATGATGCGGTTTTGCCTCTTTCTTTATATTCGTTTTGTAATTGCTGCAAGGCATTTTGTTTTGCACGCTCTAACTCGGTTGAAGTAAAGCCAAATCTGCGCGCGCGTTCCGTTTCTGTTGCTACTGCTTTAACAGCAACTTCCAAATCACTATCCGACTTGGATACCGCTACAGTTATAAAAGCATCCTGCCTGCCCAAAAATGGGCCATATGATGCTTGCCCATATAAGAAAGGCGGGTTACGTTTTTGGCTAAGTTCGCCTATGCGGGCGTTTAGCATCTGGTTAAATAAAGCTACCCTAACGCCTTGTAAATATTGCGAACCGGTTTTAACAATAGTTTCGGGGTGTTTAACTATTATCTCAGCCAAAGTATACGGAAACTCCTTGTCGGTGGCTACAACAATGCTGGTTCCCGGGCTTGGTGGATCGTTATATATGATTCTTGGTTTTTCAACAGGTGGATTTTTAAGTGATGAAAAGTTTTGTTTGATCAGTTCTTCTACGCGTTTCGGATCAAAATCGCCCACAACTATTACCGCCTGCAAATCCGGGCGGTACCAATCGTGATAGAACTCTCTGATAGCGTCAGCGCTTATTGTTTTTATAATTTCTTCTTTACCAATTGGTAAACGGGTAGCATACCGGGAGTTGTTAAACAATACCGGGTAAATTTGTTGCTGTAAGCGTTCCTGTGCATTTTTACCACGCTGGCGCGCTTCTTCTAAAACAACACCGCGCTCTCTGTCTAATTCGGCTGGGTCAAACGTATCGTATCCTGCCCAGTTGGCTAGTATATTAAAGCCTTTTTCAAATACAGCTACGCTATCAGTTGGTAATGGCAGTTCGTAAACTGTTTCATCAAAAGTTGTGGCCGCGTTTAAATCCGCGCCAAATTTTACGCCTGATTTTTGCAGGTAATCAACCAATTGATTTTTAGGAAAATCGCGTGTGCCATCAAATGACATGTGCTCGGTAAAGTGAGCCAGGCCTTGCTGCGCATCGGTCTCTAAAACAGAGCCTACTTTGTTAACTAAATATAATTGGGCCCTGTTTTTAGGTTCGGTATTAGCACGTATGTAATAGGTTAAACCGTTTGGTAGTTTACCGATGATAACATTATGATCGACAGGCAAAAGGTCGACATCATTTATTGATGGAGCCGTAATTGGTTTATGAGCAAGAGGCTTTTTCTTTACCTGGGCAAATGCTCCGCCTGAAGCCATCAGCAAAGCCAAAACCGCTACGGAGATGTTCTTGTTAAAATTCATTAGTTTAAATTATAGGAATATATTTAGTGCTAAAGTGCAAAACGTATTTTTTAGTTTCAAAGTATTGTAAGCATTAAAGCGATTACACCTTAATAATTATTTTACGCTTATATAATACCCAAACCATTAGGTATATAAGCAATGTAAAGGCTATCCCGCCAGCTAATGAAGCATTAACCGGACTGAAGTGCGGTACAAACACGGTTTGATAAATGTAACTGTAAGCATCAATGTTTTTTCCGCCGGAGTTTATTTTTATCAATGCGATAGTGCCGGGTACAATGTCAGACAAGATATAAGCTGTTATGGCATTAATACCAAAGGCCACAAAAAACGAAGTGTATTTTTTATAGCCTTGTACATCTATCAGCCAGTATAATGTAGCTAATGTCATGGTAGCTAAACCGCCTGTATACAGTACAAAAGAGCTTGTCCATAATGATTTGTTAATCGGGAAAAATAAATCCCATATTAGCGAAGCAGTAACGGCTAAAAGGCCATAAATAAACATCCAGGTAACCTTGGTTGTATCATCACGATCTCTACGTTTTAGCCAGCCGCCTACCATCATCCCAAACAAACCGGTGCCTAATGAGGGTAATGTGCCTAGTAAACCTTCAGGGTCCCAGGTATGAGCTTCGTTCCAAAGGTGGTTAGTAGTAAATACAAGCCTGTCTATAAATGCACCCATATTTGTTTCAGGGTTAAGGTTAGCATAACCCACTCCCGGTACAGGTATAAAGCACATAATTATCCAGTACCCCACCAATGAACCAATAAATACCCATTTTATGGTTTTGGCTGATGTTTTTAAGTAAAGCAAAGTGCCAATAAAGTAAACTATAGCTATCCGTTGCAAAACCCCAGGTAGGCGTAGTGTTACCACTTGTGTGTGGTAGAATAACCAAGCCAATACACTTATTACAACCAAGGTTAGCGCCCATATTAACGTTTTTTGAGTGGTATTAACGTACAACACTAACCCAATAAGCACTATTATACCAATACATTGAATAGTACCCGGAAACGGATGGTAAAAAAGTTGTACTAGCAGCGTAATAAAAATAAGCGTTACCATACGCCTGAAAGCATGTATGATAATTTGTCCATGATTTTCTACAAGGGCTTTTTTACTTTCCATCGCATAAACGATAGATACCCCTACCATAAATAGGAAGAATGGAAAGATAAGATCGGTTGGTGTGCAGCCGTTCCATTTGGAATGTTCCAGCGGCGGGTAGATATGTCCCCAATCTCCCGGGTCATTTACTAAAACCATCGCGGCCATTGCGGCTCCCCTAAATACGTCGAGCGAGAGTAAACGCGGCTGTTTGGTTTTAACTTCAGGTTCCATTGTAATAGTTTAAATTTATAAAGCGATTAAATTTATAATTATTAATAAACTTATGGCACGTTATTGTAAAAAAAAATACACCGATAATGGCAAAAAGTGTAATAGTTAAGCTAACATAGGCCTATGTTAGCGTTTAACCACAACCTGCAAAAGCTTTTTAACATTGCCTGCAAAGATGAGCGATTAGGCATAGGCTTAATGTCGGGCACTTCGCTTGATGGGTTGGATATTGCTTTGTGCAGCTTTAGCGGCAACGGCCTCACAACTAAATTTAAGCTGGAGGATTTTGTAACGATACCTTATCCCGCTGATTTTAAAACAGATGTTCAGCAGGTGTTCGCCCAAAAAACGGTCGACCTGGAAAAAGTTGTTTTGCTGAATGAGTACATTGGTACTTACCATGCGGAATTAGTTTTGCAAGCCCTTGCCGAGTGGAATATCGAACCTGAAACTGTTGATTTTATAGCCAGCCATGGGCAAACTATCTATCACGCACCAAAAAGGCTGCATCAAAAAGTAGGTTACCCAAACGCTACCCTGCAAATTGGTGATGGCGACCATATAGCGGTGAAAACCGGGATATTAACCATTAGCGATTTCAGGCAAAAGCATATCGCGGCCGGTGGAGAGGGCGCACCATTAGCTTTATACGGCGATGTAATATTAGGTAACAAAACCGGCGAGGACAGAATATTACTGAACATTGGTGGTATTGCTAATTTAACCTACCTGCCTGCCGATGGCAATTACCAAAATATTTTATGTACCGATATTGGCCCGGGCAATACGCTGATTGATGCGGCCTGTCGCAAATATTTTGATAAGCCTTATGATGAAGATTCGAAAATCGCTTACTCGGGTAACGTAAACAAGGCTCTCCTTGATGAATTGTTTAGTAATCCTTTCTTTAAAGAATTATCACCTAAAACAACAGGGCCGGAATTGTTTAATCTGGATTTCGTGGCAGATGCGCAAAAGAGATCGGATACTTTAGCTATTAGTGCCGAAGATTTAATAAGTACATTGAGTGCGCTTACGGCAATATCAATTGCTCAATTTATTGAAGCTAAGTTTAAGGTAGATGATCTGCAAGTTTTTCTTAGCGGGGGCGGTGCGCGGAATCCTTTTATCGCAGCGCAATTAAAAAAATATCTGCCGCATGCAGCCATTAAAAATACAGACGCTTTAGGGATTGACCCCGATGCAAAAGAAGCGATCCTATTTGCCTTATTAGGTAATGAAGCTTTATGTGGCGAGCCTATGAAAATTGGCAATAACCCAGCGGTTTTAATGGGAAAATTTAGTTTCCCGGGCTGAGGTCACTTTTACAATACAAAAGCTGAATGCATATAGTTTTCGTTCTATATTTGTGTTTTAACTGACACCCACCTCGCCCTGATGAAAAAAACGCTGACCGTACTTTTCGCCTGCGCTGCTTTAATGGCTAATGCGCAAAAAAAATCTGACAATAACTTAGTTCAATACGTAAAACCCATCATCGGTACGGAACGGATGGGGCATACTTTCCCGGGTGCAACTGTGCCTTTTGGGATGGTGCAGCTTAGTCCGGAGACGGATACGCCGAGTTATGATCTGAATGGCCATTATAATCCCGATGTATATAAATACTGCGCGGGTTATCAGTATGAGGATAAAACCATTGTAGGCTTTAGTCATACCCACTTTAGTGGAACAGGCCACTCAGATCTGGGTGATTTTTTAGTGATGCCAACTGTTGGCGAGCTGAAGTTAAATCCCGGTACGGCAGATAAGCCGGGTAGTGGTTACCGTTCGGCATACTCACATGCTAATGAGGTAAGCGAAGCCAACTATTACAAAGTGAAATTGGATGCCAGCGGTATTATTGCCGAAATGACGACCAGCGCAAGAGTTGGTTTTCATCAATACACCTTCCCGAAATCAGATAACGCGCATATTATTCTCGACCTGATGGCTGGTATCTATAACTATCCCGACAAAAACGTGTGGACGTATGTACGAATGGTTAACGATAGCACCATTGTAGGTTATCGCCAAACCAATGGCTGGGCACGTACCCGTACACTTTATTTCGCCATGACTTTTAATAAGCCCTTCATCCAAATGGGTTACAAAAACTTTTCGAAGCATGAAGTTTATGGAGGATTCTGGGGCAAGTTTAACCACGTGAAGAATTTTCCGGAAATAGCGGCAAGACAATTAAAACTTTGGTTCGACTTTAAGACCGAGGAAGGCGAAAAGATCAAAATAAAAATGGCGCTATCGCCGGTTAGTATGGACGGCGCATTAAACAACATGCAAGTCGAGATACCGGGCTGGGATTTTGACAAAGTGAAGAATGACGGGCAGGCGCTATGGGAAAAAGAACTGCATAAAATTGTAATTAACGCGAGTTATGATGATAAGGTGAATTTTTATACCTCGATGTATCATGCCATGATCAATCCAACTGTTTATATGGATGAGGATGGTCAGTACAAAGGCCTCGACCAAAACATACATAAAGCGGATGGTTTTACCAATTACACTACTTTCAGTTTATGGGATACCCACCGTGCGCTGCACCCGCTGTTCAATATTATTGAACCTGACCGCAATGCGGATATGATAAAATCAATGCTGGCCCATTACGACCAAAGTCCGGAGCATATGTTGCCGGTTTGGAGCAATTCTGCTAATGAGAACTGGTGTATGAGTGGTTTCCACAGTGTATCGGTAATTGCTGATGCCGTGGTGAAAGGGAATGCGCCATTTGATGCCAACAAAGCGCTGGATGCCTGTATCGTTACTGCCACCCATCGTGATTACCAAAGCACAGGATTGTTTATGGATATGGGGTACATCCCGGATGAAAAGGACGATAACTCGGTATCATCAACCTTAGAATATGCTTATGACGATTGGTGCATCGCCCAAATGGCTAAAAAGCTGAACCGCATGGATGTATATGATCGTTTTATCAAATATTCCGAAAATTGGAAGAATGTATTTGATCCACAATCGGGCTTTATGCATCCAAAAGAGGCAGATGGCACCTGGAGAAAAACAAAATTCGATCCGTTTACCACAATAGGTATGGGTTTTATTGAAGGCAATGCCTGGAACTATACGCTGTATGTACCACAAGATCCAAAAGGCCTGATAAAGGCGATGGGCGGAGATAAGCGTTTTATTATTTACGAAGACAGCTTGTTTAGTTATAACCTGCCGGATAAATATTTTGCCGAAACAGAAGATATTACCAAAGACGGTATTATTGGCAATTATGTGCATGGTAATGAGCCATCGCACCACGATGCTTATTTATACGATTGGACGAATGAGCCCTGGAAAACACAGGACAAAATACGTATGATACTGCCTAAAATGTATAAGCCAACCCCCGATGGCTTAGGTGGTAACGATGATACCGGCCAAATGAGCGCCTGGTATATATTCAGCGCGATGGGCTTTTACCCAGTTGCACCGGGATCGGATCAATATGCTATCGGCAGCCCGGCGGTTAATGGGGCTGTGATTAATTTAGAGGATGGCAAAACGTTTACCATCAACGTTAAAAACCAAAGCCCTAAAAATGTATATATCCAAAAGATTCTGTTAAATGGCAAGCCGTTGGATGGATATTTTATCTCCCATGCTGATATTATGAATGGCGGCGAGATCACATTCTTTATGGGAAGCAGGCATAAATAATTATTCAAAACCATACTATCAGACAATAGTTTAAATAGTATGGTTTTTGATAATAAGCTCGAAAGATTCTTAGATGCTCAAAAGGCAGATTATGCTATTGCGCTATCTGAGATAAAAAATGGCAGGAAACGCAGCCATTGGATGTGGTATATTTTTCCGCAGATATATGGTCTGGGTTTTAGCGAAACCTCGAAGTATTACGGAATAAAGGATATTGTAGAGGCTCACTCGTTTTTGAATCACCCTATTTTAGGCGATAGGTTGGTTGCTATTTGCAAGGCATTACTTGACCTGCGAGAAAGCGATGCTAATAAAATTTTTGGCAAACCTGATGACCGAAAGCTTAAATCATCCATGACACTTTTTGCGGCTTTATCTAAAACTAATCCTGTATTTCAATCAGTCTTGGATAAGTTTTTTGACGGAGAAAAGGATAGGACTACATTACAGATGATTTCTGAAAATTAATCCTTCTTGATAAATTATTACATTTATCGTTTAACAATCTTTTATGCTCGACTTTCGCTTGCAGGTATTTTATACGGTTGCCAAAAGGCTTAATTTCACTAAGGCCTCTGCCGAGCTTTATATTAGCCAGCCTGCCGTAACCAAGCATATTAAGGAACTGGAAGCGCAGTTTAAGGTTTCGTTATTTGAGCGTAGTGGTAACAAGCGGATACTGTTAACCCCAGCCGGCGAAATGCTGCTGCAATATGCAGAACGGTTATTGGAAATTTACCGCGAGCTGGATTATGATATGAATCTGCTGGTTAAGCAGCACAGCGGTGTTTTGCGCATTGGCGCCAGTACAACGGTGGCGCAATATATTATACCGCCGATTTTGGCGCAGTTTCATAAAAAATTTAAGGATATAAAGGTATTGCTGATCACCGGGAATACGGAGGAGATTGAGCTGGCTTTATTAAATAAAGAGATTGAATTTGGTATTATTGAAGGTATATCTCGTAACCCGCAAATTAGGTACGAGGAATATTTAAATGATGAGTTGGTGTTGGTTAGTGCTCTTAATAATCCAATTATTAAGAAGGATGTTATTAAACCAGAAGAGCTGCCAAATTATCCATTGTTATTACGCGAGCCCGGATCGGGTACGCTTGATGTGATAGCTCATGCACTAAAGCCCCACAATTTAAAACTATCCGACCTTCAGATTGAAATGCAGTTGGGTGGTACTGAAAGTATAAAATCATATTTATTGCATAGCAATTGTCTCGCATTTTTATCCATCCACTCCATATTAAAGGAATTAAAGAATAACGAATGCCGTATAATTGATGTAAAAGGCCTTACTATTGAACGTCCTTTTAACTTTATACAGCATTATGGGCAACCTTCATCATTAACTGAATTATTTATTCGTTTTGCCAGGAGTTATAAATTGTAAAAATTTACTTAAAAGTTGTTTGAAAATGATAAAGCCATCGTCAATTGCGAGCGAAGGGCGAAATTGTCTGAACTCAAATTTTTTGAAATTTGTTGAACTTTTAGAATTCGGGAAATTCTTTAATTCAATAAATTCAGGTTCAGACAATTGACGTTTCATTTTATATTTACTCCTAAATCGTGAAAAATTCTTACATTCTCCTCATCTTTATTGTTACCAATGACTAAACAAAAGCAAAACTTTTTAGGTATAGTAAGCCCTTTCTTGAAAGGTATTGGGCAAATTATGTTGCAGAACAGTACATGGACGGGTCTGTTTTTTCTTGCCGGAATAAGCTGTGGTTCATTAATGATGGGGCTTGGCGCAGCAATAGCTGTAATTACAGGAACCCTTACTGCAAGGCTATTAAAATATGACGAAGATGAAATCAATAGCGGGCTTTATGGCTTCAGTCCAACGCTGGTGGGTGTTGCTATGATTTGTTTTTTTCAACCATCTATTATAGTCTGGATCACTATTCTTATTGGCTCAGCCCTGGCAACTATTATACAGCATTTATTTATTGTAAAAAAAGTCCCCGCTTATACTTTTCCGTTCATCCTGGTTACCTGGTTGCTATTATGTGTTTTCCACTATTTCCCGGCTTTAATACAGTTGCAACCTGCGTCCCCCGCTACTTATGCAAATAATTATCTTGCATTATTTTCCCGTGGTTTCGGGCAGGTTAACTTTCAAGATAACATTTGGGCCGGAATACTTTTTATGATTGGGGTTTTTATTAGCTGCCCAATTGCCGCGATTTATGCTATTGTTGGCACTGCATTAAGCGCTATGCTGGCCTACCAATTAAAAGTACCTATGCATGATATTTATCTAGGCTTACTGAGTTATAACGCGGTGATTTGTTCCATTACCTTTGCGGGTAATAAGGCAGAGGATGTTTTAATGACATTAATGTCGGTTGTATTGTCCGTACTGATCACAATCCAAATGAGGCATCTGAACTTGCCTGTGCTAACATTCCCGTTTGTGTTGGCTACCTGGCTCACTATCGTTATAAAAATGGTAAAACAAACAGTTCAATTAAAATTGAAGCAATAAACAATTACGGTTATGTCAAATATCAATCTCATCATTGAAGAAAGAGCAGCCAGTATTGGTAATTTTATGGTTGGCCGCCTACTGCCATTCCGGGAAAAAAGAATGGTTGGCCCTTTTATTTTTATTGACCACATGGGGCCGGTAAAACTAATAGAGCGACAAAGCTTTGATGTGCTGCCGCATCCGCACATCGGCCTTTCTACACTTACCTTTTTATTCGAAGGCAGCATAATGCACAGGGATACATTAGGGAATGTTGTTGAAATAAAACCTGGGGCTGTAAACTGGATGACAGCGGGTAAGGGAATAGTACATTCTGAACGGATACCAGAATATATACATCATGCAGATCAGATAATGCATGGTTTGCAGATATGGGTTGCACTGCCAAAGGAACTGGAACAAATGGCACCTGAGTTTTTTCATATTGATGGAGCGGAGCTGCCGGCATGGGCATCCGGTGATCTGCAATTTAAGCTGATAGCAGGCGAAGCATTTGGCCATAAATCACCCGTTCCGGTTTATAGCAAGCTGTTTATGGTTGAGATTAAAAGCAAAACCAAACAAACGGTTAATATTGGCTATGAGCTATATGGAGAAGTAGGATTGTACATACTCCAGGGCAATATTGAAAGTGAAGGAAATATTTATCACCCCAAACAATTATTAGTAGCTAAGGAAAGCGCCCTGTGCGAGTTTACTATAGCCGCCGACAGCACCATTTACCTGTTTGGCGGCGAGCCCTTTGCCGAGGAACGCTTTATTGACTGGAATTTTGTTGCTACCGATAAGGAGCTGATCAACGCCGCTAAACAAAAATGGATAGCACAAACGTTTGATAAAATAAAAGGAGATGAAACAGAATTTGTACCTTATCCAATATTTAACAAAAAATAATCATGGCAGCAATTAAAGCAAGTATCGGCACAGAACTTTACAAGATTGAGATTGAATCACCAACAGGCAATGTGGTTATCGCTGATGAACCGGTTGCAAAAGGCGGACAGGACAAAGGCTTTTCGCCTAAAGAATTGCTGGCATCGGCCCTCGGTGCATGCACCTGTGCTACAGTGCGCATGTATGCCGATCGCAAAGCCTGGGATCTGGAAAAAGTAGAAGCATCAGTTGAGCTTATCGACGAAGAAGGGCAAACTAAATTAATCAGGAAACTGCAGATTACAGGCAATCTTCACGAGGAACAACGTACCCGGTTATTAGCCGTTGCTAATGCCTGCCCTATTCATAAAATATTAACCCATCCTATTGTTATTGAAACGGTATTGGTGTAAGCCTCTGTTTTTAAAAAATGAAGTCATCATATTCAATTAGCCACTTATAGATTTTAGATGGATAAATTACATTGGCTCTACGATTTGCTTGATTTGGCGGGGACTTTTGCTTTTGCCATAAGCGGCGCGGTGGCGGCAAAACAAAGAGGCCTGGATCTTTTCGGGATTTGCGCTATTGCATTTACAGTAGCCTGTGGCGGCGGCATTATTCGTGATGTGTGTATCGGGGCCATCCCACCAGCGGGCTTAGCTAACTGGCATTATTTGGCTGTCGCGATTTTAGCTACCGGAATGACCATTGGTTTATACCCTTTTGTACAACGGGTTAACCATCCGGTGCTGTTTTTTGATGCATTGGGCCTGTCGTTATTTGCTGTTACTGGCGCGCAAAAAGCGCTTGCTTATGGTCATAACGGGGAGGTTGCCGTTCTTCTGGGTATCACTACAGCAGTTGGCGGCGGCGTATTGCGCGATATTTTGCTTAATCGCATTCCCGTTATATTGGCAAAAGAAATTTATGCATCAGCAGCCCTTGTTGGGGCTTTAATTGTGGTTTTAGGGGATTATTTAAAATGGCTAACAGCCGACTGGGTTTCCATCGTTGCTTTAATTACATGTTTCGCATTACGTTTGCTGGCGCTCCGCTATCATTGGAACCTGCCTGTTTATGCAGATGAAAAAACATCAGATTAATAAAAATAGATTTGCTATTCTGTTATCTCATTAGATGCTTATTCTAAAAAATAAAATTTGCCCAACTGGAAATTATCAGATCACATCCGAAAGGTGTTTATAGTTAGATTTGATAATATCCAGCACCTCATCCATCCTGCCGCCCAATATTAATTTGCCCATGGTTATGGCATATCCTTTTGCCTGTTCCCACTCTATTTTAGGGGGCATTGCTAAAGCATTGGGGTTGGTTAGTATATTTAAGAGTACAGGCCCATCTTCCTTTATAGCTTGTGCAATAGCACCTTTAACCTCGCTTTGATGATGAACAGAAATGCCTTTAAATCCCATTGCCTGGGCTACAAGAGCGAAATCGGGGTTAATCATATCTGTTTCATTATCAGGTAATCCATCAACTTCCATTTCCAGTTTTACCATCCCCAGGGCCCGGTTATTAAATACGATTAACTTTATTGGCAAGTTATATTGCTTAATGGTAGCCAGGTCGCCAAGTAACATAGATAGCCCCCCATCACCACACAATGCAACTACCTGCCTGCCCGGATAGCATAAGGCGGCACCAATGGCCATAGGCATAGCATTAGCCATTGAGCCATGATTAAATGAACCGAGGAATTTTCGCTGCCCTGTAGCGTGTATATACCGGGCACCCCATACGCAACTCATCCCCGTATCAAGGGTGAAGATGGCATCTTTTGCGGCCAGCTCATTTATTACGGAGGCAACATACTCGGGCTGGATCATATCTTCCGCGCCAACATTATTCACGTAGGTTTGCAGGTGATCTTTTACCTTATCATACAAGCTCAGCTGTGCTTTCAGAAAACTATCATCTTCTTTCTTTGTGATCAATGGCAATAATGCTTTTACTGTGTCTGTGATATTCCCGCATAGCCCCAGCTCCAGTTTGGCCCGCCTGCCCAATCTTTCTGGTTTTTCATCAACTTGTATAATCTTGTTGTTAGTCGGCATAAAAGGTACATAAGGGAAATCGGTACCCAGCAATAAAACAACATCAGATTCGTGCATGCTATGGTATGCAGAAGGTAAGCCCAGCAAGCCAGTCATACCCACTTCGTACGGATTATCATATTGCATACCCATTTTACCGCGGAAAGAATAACCTACAGGGGCTTGCAACGCGGCAGCAAGCTGTACAATTTCATCGTGTGCCTCACGGGCGCCGTAGCCACAAAATATGGTAATTTTTGGATATTTATTGAGTATATCAGCCAGGCCTTGCAATTCATTGTCGGCAGGCCTTAAAATCGTTTCACAGCTGAAGTTTTGCCGGGAGGCAATGCTTTCTTCTGCCGGCATGGATGATACATCGCCCGGCAGGCCAAATACAGCTACCCCTTTATGATGAATGGCATGTTGAATAGCAGCCTGAAACATACGCGGGGCCTGCGCAGCGGTAGTTGCCACCTGGTTGTAGCAACTGCAATCGTCAAACAACTTTATAGTATTGGTGCTCTGGAAATAATCCTGACCGAATTCAGGTGTGTTTATAGTTGAGGCAATAGCAATTACGGGTACACCGGTACGGTGCGCGTCATAAAGCCCATTGATAAGATGTATATGCCCCGGGCCGCAGCTACCCGCGCAGCAGGCAAGCCCTTCCAGCTCTGCTTCCGCCGCTGCTGCGTACGCGCCAACCTCTTCATGCCTTACGTGTATCCATTTTATTTTGCCACTTCGCCTTACCGCATCATTCAAATGATTTAAGCTATCGCCGGTAACGGCATAAATTCTTTTTACCCCGTTTTCTACCAGCATTTCTACCAGTTGATCTGCTACTTGTTTGCTCATGGCTTATAGTTTTTGGTTAATAAAATGAGATCTGATTTAATCACTAAATTAATATTATTCAGGCGCGAATTATACATGTAACGATATTGTGAATAGGTTGTTTGGAAAAAATATCTGCACCATGCAAATAGGAAACATTGTATATCTTTAAGCGTTATCTGCTTACTAATTAAAACACCCCAATCAATAGAAAACATGAAAACAGCAATCAATTCATTAGCCGATTTGATGGTTGCATTGAATAACAATGCACCTCAAAACTTAGAAATACAAACCTCTATTCTTTGCCCATATTCAATTAATTTACCAGTTGGTTTTAGCATTACGGGGGTTAATAAAGAACGCTGCATTATTAGTTTTAACAATGGTGATGGAATTGGCCTTACTGCCGATAATGAAGTTAGCAATTTGACCATCCAAACCAATCCTAATAACCGGGCCATTTATACGTTAAGCAACCATCCTGATTTAGGAACACTATCCCTGAAAAACCTTACTATTACAGGCCAGGTTCAAATATTGACCAGGACGGGTACCAATAAAACAAAATTGGTTGCCGATAACATTGATATTGTGGCTTGCGATGCCCGCAGATATTCAGAACAGCCACAAAAATATGGTGTTAATGTTTATCAGGGTGCTTTTACGGTTTATAACTTTAACAGCGATCTGGATAGCGTAATCAACGCTACTTTAACCAACATCTGCTTAGGGCGAAAGGGGGCTCCAGTAATTGGCTCCGGCTTATTTATTTGCGGGTTTGGCGACAATGGCGGCTGGGTAATAGCGGATACGATAACTACAGGCGATATTTACTCGAACGGGATGCTGCCTTTTGGGCAACCGGATATGATAACCGCCGGTGTTTTTATTGTAAATGGCGTTAAAGTAAAAAGCCTGACACACAAAGGTTCGGTAACCACTTATGGGGTAAATGATATGGTATTAGATACCTGGGGATATGTAGAGAAATGGGTGGCTGAAAAACCGATTACATCGTACGGGCCAAGCGGTATTGGCTTTGTAAACTTTGGAACTGTTGATGAGTTTGAAGCCAAAGATAAAGTTGAAACTTTTGGTTCAGGTGCACGTGGCTTTAACCAGTATGATGGTACGGTTAAAAAGGCCGTTTTCCATTCTATAATTACGCATGGAAATGGTTCTATCGGGATGCAGTTTAGCAAAGCGGTAGGCAGTATCGAAGTAAAAAACGGAGTTGTTACCAATGGCTCTGTAGGGGAATCGCTTGTTAAAGGGGTAATTATGACCTTGCCTGCCAATGCCATTAGTGTTAAGCCTGGTGGAGAGATTAAGCAATTGAAAATTTCAGGCGGTATTACAACTCATGGTAACAATGTAACCTCTTATCATGTAGAGGGAGGAATTGTACACGAATTGAATGTTAAAGGAGATATAGCTGCCAATGGCGATGATTCAATTGCTGTACTTGTTTCCAATAATGGGGAAACACCATTAACCAATATTTCGGCGGTATCAAAACAAGGGATCGCCGTCAAAATTTCTGGTGGCAAGGTGACCGATCGTACAGGCCTTTCGGCTAAAGGTGCAAAAGGCAATATTGTCGAAACAAATCAGTAATCAATACCACATAGCCCGCTAAAACATTGATTTAGTGGGCTATTATCAGGCTATGGTATCAGCAAGTTTATTGCTTGCTTTTATCGCGTGTGATTTTCCGGATTCCATTAACTGCGACTCTATTTTTACTTTGTAATACCCCAGCGGTATATGGTTGTTTTCGTTTTTCTGATCCAGCAGCTGCATTAGAATATCTGTTGCTTTCTGCCCTTGTAAATATGGAAACTGTTCGACAGAAGCGGCCGGTACAACATCCATATAGTGAACAAGCGGGAGATTTGAATAGCTAACAAACTCAATATCCTTATCCGTTGCGTTGTTGGAGTGGCGCGAATAATTGATCGCGAATAAAGCCAGGTAATCATTAAATGTTATGATGGCTGTCGGTTTTCTTTTATTAGCAAGTAATTCACGATAGGCCATGAGTGTTCCCTGTTCGGTCAGGTCGCAATTAACAATCATTGATGGATCAAATTTTAACCGATTTTTTGTCATGGCCTCAATATATCCTTCACGCCTTTCTTCGCATGCAAATAATGTTTTTGGCCCGTTGATCATTCCAATAACACGATGGCCTTTTTTTAATAAATAGTTCATCGCTTCAATGGTCCCGGTTTTGATGTTACAGCCCACAAAATGCGTTTGTGCAATTGGAGGAACGCGATCAAAGAACACCACCGGAATGTTATAATTTTTCAGGCATTGAAAATGATCAATATTTGTTGTGTTTTTGGCAATGGAAACCAGCAATCCATCTACACGATGATCCTTCATTCTTTTTACCAATTGCTTTTCATGCTCCGTATTTTCATGCGACTGGGCTATTAATACGGTATAATTTTGTTTCGCGGCAGTATCTTCAATGGCGTTAACTACGGTAGAAAAGAATGATTCTGAAAGCTCCGGCAATATGACACCAATGGTATAGTTTCTGCCTTTCTGAAAAGATATAGCCGATAGGTTAGGCTCGTAATTAAGCTGCGTTGCCAGATTCCTTACTTTTACCCTTGTAGCCTGCCCGATACTTGAATGATCATGAAGTGCCCTTGATACCGTTGATGGGGAAATATTTAAAAGGGAGGCAATTTCTGTTATGGTAGCTGGCTTTGAATACATTTTATCAATATTGCATTATGTTATACATAATGCAATATTGATAAAAAATATCTAACAAACAAATATCTAACAAACGTTCAGCACCAAAGCATCCGGTTTGTTACTGAATTATTTAACGCAATTCATCAAGTACCGGTGCTTTAACCGTCACAATTTCGTGTTGTGGATTATCATTTTGCTGTTCAAAAACAGTAATTACATTGTTGCCCTTTTTTAACCAGCAGCAGGGTAAATAAAGTGTTTGCTGAGGGCCGATGTTCCAGTATCTCCCAAGATTGTGTCCATTTACAAATACAATACCTTTTCCCCAGGTGTGCATATCCAAAAATGTATCCCCAATGGCCGCTAACTTAAATCTACCCTGATAAATTGTCGGGTTTCCTTTAATGTTTATAGCGCTATGGCTCAGAACCGGCGTTTTGCTCATAGGGAATTTGTACATTTTCCAGTTTCCGGTGATGTTTTTGCCATTAATTACAACCGGGCTTATAATTCCTTTTGAGTTATGGATAATTTCGCTGCCATAGTTAATGCGGCCCATGTTCTCAACTAAAATATCAAGGCGCGCGTTAGCCGGAATATTGATGTCGCAGGTAAATTTATTTTGCTGGCGATTAAGTTCAGCCACTTTTTGTCCATTTACATAGATGGTAGCGTAGTCCCTTAATCCCTCAATATCCAACGAGCCATTTATTGGTTGGCTAAATTTACGGCTGTATAAAATATACCCGGTCCCTTGGTTAAGGCTTTCAAATGTTTCAGGGGTATCAGCCACCACAGGTGTCATATGGTTTACTAAATTCAGTAAGTTCACAGTTGCCGTTAATTTAACCGGTGGGATTTGTATAACGGGAATTTGTTCAGGAATAGCAGGAACAGGATAACTCACATATTTTTTTAATAAGTTACGTATGGCTGTAAATTTAGGCGTTACCCAGCCGGATTCTGAAATAGGTGCATCATAGTCGTAACTGGTTAGGTCGGGTTGCAACTGATGTTCTTTGCTGTAATTTGCACCACTTGTAAAACCAAAGTTAGTGCCGCCATGTACCATATACAGATTAAACGATACACTGTCTTTTAAGTAAGCTTCTAAATCTTTAACCACACCTTCTGTCGTGACTTTTTCAAATTTTTCGCCCCAGTGGTCCAGCCAGCCGGGATAGTATTCGGCAACCATATAAGGGCC
The DNA here is from genome assembly GCF_009765905.1 of Mucilaginibacter sp. L196. Classification (GTDB taxonomy): domain Bacteria; phylum Bacteroidota; class Bacteroidia; order Sphingobacteriales; family Sphingobacteriaceae; genus Mucilaginibacter. Next base: position 683,223 of record NZ_LMUO01000009.1, read on the forward strand.
CTTGCCACCGTGGTATTGGTTAACCGATTTTTTTAACCGTTGTATATCTGTTTCGCCATTAGCGGTGGGCAGTGTGCCGGTAATGGCCCCCCCTTCAAACGCGTTGCTGCCATCTGATGTATATAAAGGGACATCTATTCCTGCCTCGATCAATAGTTTTTTTATTGCAGCGCTGTAAGCTTTATGATCCGCTAAGGAAATATCCTTTCGCTGGATTACATATGATCCAAATTCATTTTCTGCCTGTACCATAATCACGGGTCCACCATGTGTGATTTGAAGATCCCTGACCTGATCAGCCAGTTTATTTATATATACCTTGCATGAATCAAGAAATTGCCGGTTATTACTTCTGATCACCAGATCCTTGTTTTTCAGAAGCCACCACGGGTAGCCTCCAAATTCCCACTCGGCGCAGGCATATGGCCCCGGTCTGAGTATAACCATTAAACCTTCCTCCTGGGCAATTTTTATAAACTCCCTGATGTTATGATTGCCTGTCTTAAAGTCCCAAACGCCGGGTGCTGTTTCCTGGTAATTCCAAAATATATAGGTGGCAACAGCATTAAGGCCCATGGCCCGCATCATTTTTAACCGATGACGCCAGTAAGGTGCAGGCACACGTGCAAAATGCATTTCCCCTGAATGTATCTGGATGGTTTTTCCGTCGTATTTAAACGCGCCATCACTAACTTCAAAAGTATGCTTCACCTGGCTAAAGGCTTTTGAAGCAAGTAAACAACATAATAGCAGGCAAACAACTCTTTTATTCATATTAATTTTAGCAGTGTTAGTAGTAAGTAATTTTATACAAACGAAATTAACTATTTTATGCTCATTAACCACAAAATAGCTGCTACAGTTAAACACAAACGTTTGCGTAGGGTTAATAACTCGAATTTACGGGTCATTATAGGCTAATTGCTAACTTGCGGTATCTTAATCTAATTTGTATTAAAGTGATTGTAAATTTATCAAAACGGATTCTTACCCTGATTATTCTACTGCTTGTCATCAGCTTTTTCCAAACTGCTTTTAGTCAAACTATAAATATTATTCCGTATCCCAATGCTGTTAAGGTTATGCCCGGGGAGTTTGTTATAACCAAGGCCACGCGCATTATTTATAATCATCAGGATAAAGAACTGGCTGTAGCTATTAGTCCGCTGATTCTAAAATTTCAAAAAGCTGGCGGCATCAAACTGAAAACTACCGGCAAATTACGTAGCCATGATATTCTTGTAAGGCTAACGGATAACATAAAACAACCGGAAGGTTATCATCTGGAAATCAGCCCGAGTAGTATTAAGATTGAAGCCGGAACACCTACGGGGGTATTTTACGCTGTTCAATCATTATTACAATTACTCCCAACAGAAATAGAGAGCCCAACGCTGGTGAAAAATGTACAATGGAAAGCTCAGGCAGTTATAATTGATGATGCTCCGGCATTTGCTTACCGTGGTTTAATGCTTGATGTGGCGCGACACTTTATGCCATACAGTTTCCTGGAAAAAATGGTTGACCTGATGGCTATGCAAAAAATGAATACCCTGCATTTGCATTTAACAGATAGCCAGGGCTGGCGCTTTGAGAGTAAGAAGTATCCAAAACTTACACAAATTGGCGCTTACCGTAAAGGAACGGCTTTCAACACCACCTATGATTATGCGTCACGACCGAATGATACGCTTTACGGCGGCTTTTATACACAGGATCAGTTACGCAAGCTGGTTGCTTACGCGCAATCTAAATTTATTACCATTATTCCGGAAATTGAAATGCCTGCTCATGCAGAGGCTGCGCTTGCCGCTTATCCCCAATTTGCTTGTTTAGATAGTACAGGCAAGGCATTCCCATATCCATCGCAAATACAGAATGAATTTTGTACCAAGGATTCGACCTTTATTTTCCTGACTGATATACTAACCGAGGTGATGGATGTTTTTCCATCTAAATATATCCATATAGCCGGAGACGAAGCATCTAAGGAAAATTGGCGCAAATGCCCGATATGCCTTCAACGGATGAAAGATGAACATCTAAATTCCGTAGATGAACTGCAAAGCTATTTTATAAAAAGGATTGAAAAATTTGTCAACCAAAAAGGAAGAAGGATTATTGGCTGGGATGAGATTTTAGAGGGCGGCTTAGCACCCAACGCGACCGTTATGAGCTGGCGCGGAGAACAGGGCGGTATTGATGCTGCAAAATTAGGCCACCAGGTAATAATGACACCAGGCGACTATTGTTATTTTGATCATTATCAGTCTGCCGATAGCTCAGAACCTCCTGCATTTGAGGGTTTAACTACCCTTGCCACTGTTTATGGTTATCATCCAGTGCCGGATGGTTTAACGCCAGAACAGGCAAAGTTAATAATCGGAACCCAGGGTAATCTATGGACGGAATCTGTACCAACGCCTGAGCATGCTGAATATATGTATTTCCCGAGGGCTATAGCACTGGCCGAAGTAGCATGGACTACCAATAAACAACCTTATGATCAATTTTTGAGCAGGCTTTTGTCTTATATCAAAAGGTTGGATTACTATCACGTCAACTATTCACGCCATATGTTCGACATTCAAATGACTACTTCAGTTGATTCGGTAACAAAGTTGGTGAAGGCACAGCTAGCAGGCATTCCGAAGGGTTATGATGTGTATTATACCACAGATGGTTCCCATCCAACGGTTAATTCATTTAAATATACAGGCCCTATCACCATAACTAAAGATGCTGAAATAAATGCTGGTGTAATTTATAATGGTATACTGGTTGACGAGGTGAACAAAGCATTTACCATAAATAAGGGTACAGGGCATCCATCCACATTAGTAACTCCACCGAGTAAGTCCTACAATAAAGGTGGCGAACATGCCTGGAATAATGGAATTTTGGGAAGCGATAGCAGGTTTAATGACGGCGAATGGCTGGGTTGGGACGGACAGGATTTTGACGGAACAATTGATTTGGGTACATCGCAATATATGGATACCATCACAACGAGGTTTTTTAATAAACCATCAGATTGGGTTTATATGCCGCAATGGGTAAGTATATCGGTTTCGGATAATGGGGTAGATTTTAAAGAAGTAGCAAGGCTGGCCGACCTGCAAACAACCAAAGATGGATCCCATATTTTAAAGACAGGATTAGGGCATATAAGCGCGAGATACGTAAAGATAGTTGCAAAATGCGATGGGCTTATTCCAAAAGGTTCTCCGGGAGAAGGAAATCAAGCGTGGCTTTTTGTTGATGAGGTTAAAGTTGAGTAATAGGACAATCAAGCTATCAGCAGTAATTATCTAAAACATCAGGACAAACATTTGTGCGGCGTTAATTATAAACTATGAGAAAACTAATAATCATTTGCCAGTTTATCGGTTGCATGCTGTTGATTGATACAAGGGTTTTTGCTGCTGATACTTTGCAGATAAAGCCCAATATTGTTATTCCATTGGGAGGCAATGCCTGGGTAAATGCCCCAGCAACAATAGTGGATGCCGGTTTGATGAACTGGAAAGAACAACAGTCTGTATGCAAAATTTATTTTAAGGTTTCAGTTAAGCAAAATCTTGCTGTTGCCTTACGGTTACGTGTACCCCAAGGGAAAAGCACCATCCAAATAAAGGTTGGGAACAGAACTTTTATTAAACAGGTAGCTAACACGGCGTATGATACCGTGAAAATAGGAGGCTTTTTTGTGAGCGATCCCGGTTATCTTACGGTTGAACTTAAAGGTATTAGTAAAACAGGGGAGGTTTATGCTGATGTGTCAGATCTGATCATACACGCGGCTAGGGCCGATACGGGAATTAGCTATGTAGCAACAGGGAGTTCTTTTCACTATGGCAGGCGGGGGCCCTCTGTGCATCTACGATATGGTATACCTAAAAAGTTTAATACGGTCCGTTGGTTTTATAATGAGGTGACTGTTCCCGTCGGGATGGATGTTATAGGATCCTATTTTCAGGCTGATGGGTTTGGTCAGGGATATTTTGGGATGCAGGTTAATTCAACAATTGAGCGGAGGATATTATTTTCTGTTTGGAGCCCTTTCAATACGGAGGATCCCAAAAGCATTCCTGATAGTATGCGTATTAAGTTGATAAAAAAAGGAAGCCAAACTCATATCGGGGAATTTGGCAATGAGGGATCGGGAGGACAAAGCTACATGATCTATCCGTGGGTAGCTGGCAGCACCTATGCTTTTTTATTAAGTGCAGAACCTGATACAATACATAAATCGACCATCTTTACAGCTTATTTTAAAGATATCAACCTAAATAAATGGTATTTGGTTGCAAGATTCAGTCGGCCGCAAACGGTTACCGGCTTAACAAATCTGTATTCCTTTGTTGAAAATTTTATTCCTGAGCAAGGGGATAAGACGAGGATGGCCTTTTTTAATAATCAGTGGATTGGTGACCGGAACGGCAATTGGCAAGAACTGACAAAAGCGACCTTTACAGGCGATGCTACCGCAAAAATGAAATACCGAAAAGATTATGGCGGCGGATTGAACGGAGGGGCATTTTATTTAAAGAATGGTGGCTTTTTTAACAAGTTTACAATCCTTAATCAAACTTTTGTCCGGAAAGCTAACGGTCATCAACCGCAGGTTTTCGGATTACCTGCAAAATAATGTTCATCTTAGACGCTGTTTAAAAATGATTGAATGTTTTCTATATAAACACAAAAACAAAGCGTCATTGCGAGGAACGAAGCAATCTCTACATAGGCAAGACGATTAGAAAGGTGCTGAATCTATAGAGTAGCTCTGTAAAGTATATAGATTGCTTCGTTCCTCGCAATGACGATACTTTATCATTTTAAACAGCTTCTAAATGGCGCTATGCAAACGTTTGTCTGGTGAAATCTGGGCTCCAAATAAGCGACTGTCAGTTCCTATTACTACTTTCACTGCCGGTTATCCGGGCGTGATTACTCCGCTTTCAAAATATGTGTGACTTGGATGACGGCGTCTAATCTTATTTAAGTTATAAGCGAAAATGAAACGAATTATTGTTTTGGTATTGTTAACGGTAAGTGGTTATGCCTTTGGACAGATTAAACCGGAAGGTAAGTATGATCAATCTTTTCCGACATTTTATCAGCAACGGTCTTCACTTTTCAGGGTGCTTCCGGAAACAAAAAATGATATTATATTCCAGGGGAACAGCATAACCAACGGAAGTGAATGGGGTGAATTATTTAGTGATCAAACGATAAAAAATAGGGGGATCAGCGGTGATGTAACTGCAGGTGTTTTAAACCGGCTTGATGAAGTTACCAGCCGTAAGCCGTCGAAAATATTTTTGCTTATTGGCGTTAATGATCTTGCCGCAGGCCGCGCTCCGGATAGCGTTGCAAAGAACATTTTTCTGATCGCCGATAGGATACACCGGGAATCGCCCGATACGCGACTATACGTACAGAGCATCCTACCGGTTAACAATACTTTTAATAAATTCCCCAGCCATGTTAATAAGGAAGAGCAGATAAAGCAGGTGGACCTGCTGCTTGAAAAAGGAGCCGCTGATCATCAATATACATTTATTAACCTATACCCCTCGTTTACTAATGCTCAGCAGCAACTGGATACGGCTTTTACCAATGATGGTTTGCATGAAAAGGGCAGAGGCTATATGTTGTGGAAACACCTGATCTATCCCTATGTATACGATCTGCAAGCCCGACCATCTATTGTTCCGTTGCCCCGGTCAATTAACTGGACAAATGATCTCTTCCCGCTTTACAGATGCCACTATATAGTGGTAACGGATACGATGTTTAGAAGTGTAGCAGTCGGCCTGCAACAGCTGATGCTGCAAAAAGGACTAATCGCCAAAATTTCTGACCACGTACTCAACAATGGTGAACCTCAAATCATACTGGAGCGTCAAAATGTGCTTACTCACGGAGTAAATGAAGAAGCTTACCAGTTTCAGGTAAACAGCAATCGCGTTAGTATAGTGGCGGGCACACGGCATGATTGTTTTAATGCTGTTCAAACACTTGCACAGCTGATGCGGGATAATAGTGTTATAGATGGCGTTGCTATCACAGATTATCCTGCTTTCAATTGGCGGGGTTACATGGTGGACGTCGGCCGTAATTTTGAATCTGTGGATATGCTTAAACAGCAGATCGAGGTGATGGCAAGATATAAACTTAATGTTTTTCATTTGCACCTGACCGAAGATATTGCCTGGCGTTTACAGATAAAACAATACCCGCAACTGACACAGGCGGATAACATGGAACGCAATAAAGGAGCTTTTTATACGGTTGATGAGTTAAAGGACCTCATTAAATTCTGTAAGGAAAGATATATTACCCTGATACCGGAAATTGATATGCCGGGGCATAGCGCCGCTTTCAGGCGCGCTTTTCATTGCGATATGCAAAGTGATTCGGGTATGCTGATCGTAAAAAATATCCTGAAAGAGGTTTGTGATGAATACAACATCCCCTATTTAAATATAGGTGGCGATGAGGTGAAAATAACCAATAAAAACTTCTTACCGGCAGTTATACAATTCGTCCACGAACAAGGTAAACAAACTATCGCATGGTCGCCCGGGGGTAACCTGGATACGGCTACTATACGCCAACTATGGGTAAAAGACGGTCCTGTTGATCCTCGGATCAGCTATATTGATTCACGTAACCTGTATATCAATCACATGGATCCGCTCGAAAGTGTGATCAGTATTTTTAATCGTAAGATTAATGATTGCGATAGTGGAAGCGTAAAAAAATTAGGCGGCATATTATGCTTATGGCCCGACCGAAATGTAATAAAACAAGAGGATATACTGACGATGAACCCCGTGTATCCTGCCATGTTAACTTTTGCGGAAAGAAGTTGGAGGGGGGGCGGCACTGATGGCTGGCACACCGGTATTATAGATAGCGCTACTTTTTCAGCTTTTGAAAACCGGCTCATTGATCAGCAAAAGCAATATTTTGCTGATACGCCTTTTCCTTATATAAAGCAATCAGGTATTAAATGGAAACTTTACGGGCCATATGCCAATAAAGGTGTTTTGACGACTAAATTCGCTCCTGAAAAAAAAAGCTTTCGACCAGGAAAGCAAAAATATTTACCGGTTACCGGGGGGACAATTATATTAAGGCATTTCTGGTATCCTGAAGTGAGAGGCGTATTGACTAAGCCTGCTGATAGTACGACTTACTACGCTGTTGCGAATGTTTGGAGTAACCGCGATACCAGTGCTTTAATGTGGATAGGATTTTATAATATATCCCGGTCTGTACCAACATCAACACCCGAATTAAATACATGGGATAACCGCAGCAGCGAGATCTGGATAAACGGCGAACTAATTCCTCCCCCTCATTGGGCGCATGCCGGAGAGAAAGGAAATATAGAAAGCCCGCTTATGGATGAAGGCTATGAATACCGTGTACCAACCGCCGTACATATGCATCAGGGGTGGAATCAGCTGCTGATTAAACTACCCGTGGGCAGCTTCCGTTCAGGTAATTGGGAAAACCCGGTAAAATGGATGTTTACCGCGGTTTTTGTTAAACCATCAGGTCAAAATTTCATCAGCGATGATCAGTTCACTTATTCAACTAATTAGCTGGGCAGTTATTCAAACAAACGCGAAAAGTGATTTTCCAGGTGATTGCGTATCCCGTTCCTCAGTTTTTCAGCAGACCCCTTTTCGATAAGTTCAATAAGGCCGGCATGTGAAACAAACTGTTTTAAAACAATTTGTTTTTTGAGCAGCCCGCTTTGGTGTACATAGTGAAATATGGGCAATAGCATTTTCTGGAAGTTCTTCAGTGTTTCATTACCCGTAATGTCATACAGTTTTGCGTGAAATTTGATTTCCTGTTCAATCTGGAATAAATGCGCTTGCGCCTTCTTAGGTTCAGTCTTTACAATGGCCTTCAATTCGACAATATCCTCCGGCGTAACACGCTGTATAATAAAGTCGGCCATTCCGATCTCAAGCGATAACCTCATCTCGAAAATTTCCCGTAGCGTATTGTCATCCAGCATCTGCGGGTTCATGCTTTTTTGTAAAACAGCCGTCAGGTCCGGGCTGGTAATAACGGCACCCCGGCGTTTCTTTGAATCTATAAGGCCGATCATCCTTAACCGGAGTAATGCTTCCCTGATAACGGTCCTGCTTACCCCCATGGCTTCTTTTAGCTCGAGCTCGGTAGGAATAGTATCACCCACTTTAAATTCTTTTTCTATAAAAAGTTCTATTAAATTTTTCTCTACCTTGTCAACAAGAGAGCTTGTATCAACATTACGCAGACTTTCAATAAGATTGATCGATTTCATAAATTCAGTAATAAGCCTTACGACCTTTTAGCCGTAAATAAAGGATAAGTTTTCACAAACTTAAACAATTTCACAAAAAAGTTTTATGTCAGACATAATAAATTAAAAATTTATTTTTTTTATAATATGTCTCCATTGCCTAATATGGGCCTTTTTTCTTGTTTTTTCTAAAGTGTACATCTAACACTCAGTAATTCAGGCACTAAAATTTATGATTTAATTACTTGGAATTAATAATTGTAATTTTTATACTTGCATTATGTATGACATAATGCAAACTAAAAACTAAAAATTATGAAACTAAATTTTACTTACTACCGGGCGTGGTTATTGGTAATGGGGATGCTTCTCTGTTCCGTAGTTCAGGCCCAAAACATCAAAATCACCGGGCAGGTAATTGCTTCGGATGATCACGGTCCCCTACCGGGGGTGACTGTTGCAGTAAAGGGGACCACTAATGGTACTCAAACTGATGTAAACGGGGCATTCAGCATTAAAGCTGCAAGTGGAGATGTGTTGGTATTTAGATTTGTTGGGTATTCACCAACAGAAGTAAAGGTTAAAACTCAAGGTGCTATTAACGTATCCCTGGTGCCGGAAACTAAAAATTTAAATGAAGTTTTGGTTGTTGGTTACGGTACACAATCAAGAGAAACGGTAACAAGTGCTGTGGCTAAGCTTGATCAGCAAGTTTTAGCTACGCAGCCTCGCTCTAACGTGGCAACGGCATTACAGGGAACGGTATCCGGTTTGCAAGTGATCAGCCAGACAGGTCAGCCGGGGGCGGCACCATTAATTACCCTGCGCGGGGGCGCTTCTATCAGTAGTCCACAGCAACCACTTATCATTGTGGATGGAGTGGTGAGGTCATATAATGATATAGCTGAAGAAGATATTGCTTCTATCGATGTTTTGAAAGATGCTGCGGCAACAGCCATTTATGGTTCAAGAGCAAGCAATGGTGTTATACTTATTACCTTAAAAAAGGGTAAGCAGGGATCATCTGATATAAATTATAAATATACTACAGGCTTTAATCAGAATAGGCAAGGTTACCAGTTTCTGGATGCGCAGCAATATATTTATTACGGCCGGTTAGGCAGTTTAAATTCAGGACGTTCGTTAGCGGCAATCAACTCTTCCGCTGGGTATGGGTTAAGCACAACCCCTACCGCGCTGGCACAATACGACATACAGGAATCAACCCCATCTAATCAATATCTATTAAAACAAGGATGGCAGCTAATGAATGATCCTGCTGATCCAGGTACGCAAATTATTTTCAAGGATAATGAAAAAGAAATTCAGGATATGGTATTCAGAAATACCCAAACTGAAGACCATTACCTTAGCGCGTCTGGAGGAAATGATAAGGGTACTTATTACTCGAGCCTTGATTATTATCATGAGCCCGGAGTTGTTATCGGTTCTGACTACAAGCGGTATACAGGAAATTTCAACGGTTCGTATAAAGTAAAGCCTAATGTTGAAATAACCAGCGGTGTTACTTTCTCCGATTCACAAAATGCAGGCCCTGTAGCCAGCGATTTAAGTACATTTTACCGGACTTTATCGTTACAGCCAACGTTTAACCCATGGCTAAATGCGGCTAATACAGTTCCTGATCCCGGGAATTCAGCCTCAGACGGTAACCCATTATATTATCTGCAGCATGAAATAAACAGTAATGAGGTTGATAATATTGTAGCCAATGCAGCTGTTAACTGGACTATAATTCCTGGCTTATCTTTCAAAGTATCGGGCAGCGGTTATTATTACCAAAACCTGATACAAAACTTTACTGAGGAAACGCAAACTTTAGCGCAGATGTTCACTACCCCACAGGGTGGAAACGTAACACGGCCTTCAACTACAATTTATAACAGGACATTCACACAGACCTATGATGGTACTTTAAATTATACTAAATCATTTGGGAAAAATAATTTCAACTTATTAGCAGGAGGTGAGTATTATGATATATCAACTTTTGGTGATGAGGTTTATGGAACAAATGCGCCTACTGATAATATACCAACTGCAAACGCATCTACGCTATTTGCAGCCGGTAATAATACCAGTGTCAAAACAGATTTCAGGATTATATCCAGTTTTGCAAGGTTCAATTATGATTATGATCAAAAATACTTGTTTACTGCGGTATTGAGGGAAGATGGTGTGTCAGCATTTGCTGCTCAAAATAGGATTGGTTATTTCCCGGGCATGTCTGCCGGATGGAACATAGCAAAAGAAGATTTCTTTCAAAACTCAGGCATCAGTAAAATAATATCTACTATTAAGCCCCGTATTAGTTATGGCGCAAACGGTAATGTAGGGTCCTTACAAAACAACCCCTACCTTTATCAGGGCACCTATAACGCAACAACTACATATCCTCAATATAATGGGAATGGCGCTATTACCGCCACACAACTTCCCGATCCTAACTTACAATGGGAAACCAGTACCACTAAGGACGTGGGGATCGATTTGGGCTTTTTGCATGACCGCATAAGTTTAATTGTGGACTATTATGATAAGATTAACAGCAATCTACTTACAAACCTGACTTTGCCAACTGATGTAGGCTTTTCAAGTATTTTAACAAACGATGGCACCTACCAGAACAAAGGCATTGAATTTACATTAAAGGCTAATCTGATTAACAGCCCTAACGGATTCAGGCTTGATTTTGGCGCGACCGCATCTTATGATAAAAATAAAGTCCTGAAACTACCTAATAATGGCCAACCCAATAATGGGGTAGGTACCACACAGGTATTTGACCCTAAAACCGGCAAGTTGATAAATGTAGAAGGTATACAGCAGGGTCAGCCGCTAGGCCAGGTATATGGTTATAAAGAGCTTGGCATTTTCCAGAATGAGGCGCAAATAAAAGCTATAGCAGGAAACCGCAACGATGAAATTGGAGGCGTTACCGGGCCAAACCTTCCTGCCGGGCCGGGTGGGCATATTGTACCAGGCGATGTAAACTGGGAAGACGTGAATCATGATGGCATCATTGACTCACGCGATCAGGTTTACCTGGGCAACATATTCCCTGATTGGACAGGCGGATATAATTTTAATGCTTCTTATAAAGGATTCTCGTTATATACCCGGTTCGATTTTTCATTAGGGAATGTAATTTATAATGATTTTGAAGCCAGGTCATTAGGCCAATACCAGGGAACGTTTAATATGATAAGTGAAATGACCAATTCCTGGTCACCAACCAACACCAATACAATGATTCCACGGGTAACTTATGCCGATCAGGTGGTAGGTTCAGGTGCTAATTACACAAGAGGCAATAATGGAAACGCGAATTTGGACGGTGAGAATTCAGAATTTTATCAAAGTGGCAATTATATGGCCTGCCGTGAGATCAGCCTGTCCTACAATTTTCCTAAGGCGCTGCTGGCAAAAAGCCATGTGTTTAAATCCGCACGAATATTTGTAAGTGGTGAAAATCTCTTTTATGTAAAAAGTTTCAGCGGTCCTGATCCTGAAGCACCTGTTACTGCCGGCGCAGCAGCTACCCCCGGCTCACCGGCTACTGGCGCCACTACTATTAATGGCATTTATCAGGGTACCTACCCTACACCGCGTACTTATGTATTAGGCGTTTCAGTTTCTTTATAACTATTAATCAATTAACAATGAAAAAATATATAATCATATTGTTATCGGGATTGGGTGTACTAACCCTGATACCTTCCTGTCGCAAGGATCTAAACCTGTCGCCAGTGAGCCAGATAAGTAATAGTACTTACTTTAAAACAGCCACGCAGTTTGATGCTTATATTGCGGGTATTCACAGCGTCTTTCGTGCCCAGACTGAAAGTTTTCAGCGCTTAGGTGAAATGCGTGCAGATATATTTGGAACTGACCCCGGGTCGAGCACAGCATTTACTGGTGAAGCTACACAGGGATTGGAAAAAATGTGGGAGGAAACGCTAGATCTGAATACTGCAGGCGTAAATAATTATGGTTTCCCTCCTAGTGTATCCACAGCGAATAACTTTTATTTTAACATTGGCCAAATCAATACTATGATAGCCAATTTAAATACTACAACCGTTGTTACACCAGCAAATAAAAGTTATTACCTAGGTATATGTTATGGCATGCGCGCTTTCTATTATTTCCAAATCTACCGCAGTTGGGGCGATGCTATTATAACTACTACACCTATTGTGGTTAACATCAATAACCTGAATCAGACGCAGTCGCCTGCGGCAAGTGTAATGACGCTTATTAAATCAGATATAGATCAGTCGGTAGCCAGCTTTGGTACAAATTACGCGTTTATGAATTCAAAAGGATACTGGTCATTATCAGCTACGTTAATGCTTAAGGCCGAAGTTTATTTATGGACAAGCAGTCATAATTCCAGCACCGCTGATGCCACAACTGCGTTGACTGCGTTAAACACCATTCAGACTAATGTTCCTTCTTTAGCACTATTGCCATCTTATTCAAGCGTTTTTGCTACTACAAACAGGGGTAATAATGAGATCATATTCGCGATCCACAATACACTTAATGAATATGCAATGGCTTGGGTGCAAAGCTCCTTTGTGCCACAAAATAACCTGATAATTGCTTATTATGATTCAATACAAAACCGCCAGTTTAACGCAACTACCGATAACTGGGGTGGCTTGCTGCGGGCCCCTATAAAAATATCCACTTTCAGGCAGTTTAATCCTCTTGACAGCAGGAGGCTGGCTACCATACAACCATGTTATACCAAAGTAAGCGGAGCATATAAAATGGCCGGCTGTTTTGTTGATAAATACGCGGGCGAACAAAATGCAGGGGTAAGATCGATCACAAATGACTTTCCAATATACCGTTATGCTGATTTGCTTTTATTGAAAGCGACTGCCGAAGTTTACCTGGGCGAAAGCCCGGCTACTGAGATTAATATGGTAAGGTCAAGGGCATATGGAGCAAATTATGATGCGGCCACAATGAGCTACCCTAACCAGGCTGTAGATGCCAACCCCAGAGAGGCAATTTTACAGGAGCGTTTCTTTGAATTTATTTTTGAAGGAAAAAGATGGTATGATTTAAGAAGCATGGGTGATAGCTATGTGTACGAACATACCGCATTGACGGTGGCAAATGCATACGCTTTATTATGGCCGATTGATAAGCAAACGTTGGTAAACGATCCATTGTTAAAGCAAACACCTGGTTATTCATCATTTTAATATAAAGAAACTCTGCTTTAGGGTAGGGGATTAGTTTGGTTTAATAGAGACTTTAGAAATACCGGGGAGTGGTGGCCCCGGTATCTAAAGAAAATTTAACCACGTGCCCGGCTATTAAAGCATTAATAAAACAACTAGTTATGAAATTTGAACATTTACAAGGATTAATAGCTGCTCCTTTTACGCCGATGGATAAAAACGGGCAACTGAATACTGCTATTATACCTGATTATTATCGGTTTTTAAAACATAATGGCGTAACCGGCGCTTTCATTTGTGGATCTACCGGAGAAGGTGTTTCCCTAACTACCAACGAAAAAATGCAAGTTGCTGAGGCCTGGGCTTCGGCTACGGTAAATGACACTAACTTTAAGGTAATGACCTTATTAGGCGGCAATAGTATTAGTGATTGTAAAGAATTGGCCAAACATGCCCAATTCTTGAATTTGTATGGTGTATCGTTTACATCACCCTCTTATTTTAAACCGGCTACTGTTGATGTTTTAGCCAAAATGTGCCTGGAAATTGCAGAAACAGTTCCGGATATGCCTTTTTATTATTATCATATACCTGTATTAACTGGGGCTAACTTTGCGATGTTGAGCATGCTTGAAGCGCTGGACGGTAAACTGAATAACTTTGCAGGAATTAAATATACCCACGAGGATTTTATGGACTTTCAGAGCTGCATGAGCTTTAAGAATGGCAAATATGATATGCTTTGGGGAAGAGATGAAAATATGCTATCGGCCCTGGTATTAGGTGCAAAAGGCGCTGTTGGTAGTACCTTTAATTATGCTCCATCTCTTTATCTGGAAATGATCACGGCATTTAATCAAAATGATTTAACAAAGGCCCGGGCACTTCAGCAAAAATCTATCGATATGATAAGGCTGCTTGGAAAATACGGCGGCATCTCTGTTGGCAAGGCTTATATGAAACTTGTTGAAGTAGATTGCGGAGAGTTTAGACTACCGGTAAAGAATATGGATAGTGAACAATTTAAGCACTTTACAGCCGATGTTCAAGCACTGGGATTTAACGGGTTTAAATCGAGCATGAAACAATAAAACAATAGAAGTGAAAATCATTATTGCACTTTTCTTTACTATATACATAATGCTATTCTCCTTAAAAGACATCGCCCAGAATAATACAAAACATATAACATGGTCGCAACCTACACAATTGCCAACCATTAATAGTAATAAGCAATTAGGCCTGGCCGGTGTTTTTACAGGGGTTAGTAATGATGTGTTATTGGTTGCAGGAGGTTCAAATTTTGCAGATGGGGCAAAGCCATGGCAGGGCGGAAAAAAAATACATTACGACGATATATACGTCCTGGAAAAACATGGAGAAAATGGATTTACATGGCTAAGTCCTAAAACAAAACATTTAGCAAGGAAAGTCGCATATGGCGCAAGTACTTCAATAGCGGCAGGGGTAGTATGCGCGGGTGGTGAAACAGAAACTTCCGATTGCAGCTCGGAAGTGTTCTTGATGAAGTGGGACAAAAAACAACAGGATGTTAGTTTTCAAAACCTACCCTCGTTGCCTGTTCCGCTGGCAAATGCCTGTATGATAAGTATAGGAAATGTGATTTATTTATTTGGAGGAGAAAGCAGGGGCATACCAAGCAATAAATGCTTCAAATTAAACCTGGGTGCGGCAATAAAGCAATGGGAAACCTTGCCGCCAATGCCGATAGCGATGTCGCATTCTGTTGTCGTTACGCAGTCAAATGGTAAGTATCCCTGCATTTATATAATTGGAGGCCGTAGCAGTACACCAGCAGGTATAAGTACATTGCATAATAATACCTTTTGTTATGATCCGCAGGAAAATAAATGGATCAGGCTAGCCCCGGTTGGCGATGGTAATACGACAACTACCATGTCGGCAGGCACCGCTGTTGCAGAAGGTGATCATGATATTATTCTTATCGGCGGAGATAAAGGCAAAATTTTTCACCAGATAGAGGTATTTAATAACTGGATCAGCCATGCCCGTAATGATGTTGAAAAAAAACAATTACAAAATGAAAAATTACAGCTGTTAAATCATCACCCCGGATTTAGCAAGGATGTGTATATTTATAATACACTAAAAAACACCTGGGAACTAATGGGTAGCTTACCCTTTTACGGCCAGGTTACAACAACAGCCGTAAAATGGGATAACGAAATTTTTATTCCATGTGGTGAAATAAAGCCGGGCACTCGTACCGCGGCCATAACAATGGGTGAGTTTTATAACGCAAAATGATCAACGAGAAAAATTATCCCTGGGTTTTAGTTGGGTTACTTTGGGTAGTGGCCCTGTTGAATTACATGGACCGACAAATGCTGGCCGTTATGAAACCGACCATGCAGCTAAATATAGCTGAATTGAACTCGGCAACTAATTTCGGTTACCTGATGGCTATTTTCCTATGGGTATATGGTTGTATGAGCCCGGTTTCTGGTTTTATAGCCGATAAGTTCAATCGTAAATGGCTGATAATTTTAAGCTTATTTGTTTGGTCGGGAGTTACCTTCAGTATGGGTTATGCTACCACCTATAATCAGGTTTATTGGCTTAGAGCTATAATGGGGGTGAGTGAAGCCCTGTATATTCCTGCCGGGTTATCATTAATCGCGGATTTTCACTCGTCCAAGACCCGTTCCCTCGCTATAGGCATCCATATGACCGGGTTTTACGCCGGGCAAGCATTAGGCGGCTTTGGTGCTACCGCGGCCGCGGCATATTCCTGGCAAACTACTTTTCACTATTTTGGGCTAACAGGTATGATCTATTCCCTGGTATTGATCTTGTTCTTAAGAGGGAAAAAAACTCAGGCAGAAAAAATATTGGAGGATCTTCCCATCTCCTCCGACAAATTACCAACGGTTAAAGGTTTGGCAATTTTGTTTGCCAATATCTCCTTTTGGGTCATTGTTTTTTACTTCGCGGTTGCAAGTGTTCCCGGTTGGGCCTGTAAAAACTGGTTACCTACGCTCTTCGCGCAAAACTTAAATATACCTATGGCCAAGGCAGGCCCGGTTTCAACAATAGCCATTGCCGCGTCTTCATTTATTGGGGTGATATTTGGCGGAATTTTGTCAGATAGATGGGTTCAAAAAAATGCGAAAGGCCGTATTTATACCAGCGTAATCGGTTTGGGGTTGACCATACCAGCCTTATTATTGATGGGCTTTGGACATACTTTCTATGCCGTTGCCGGTGCAGCAGTTTGTTTTGGATTGGGCTACGGCATATTCGACGCGAACAATATGCCCATCCTGTGCCAGTTTGTAGCATCCCGTTACCGGGGCACTGCGTATGGAATTATGAATATGACAGGGGTGTTTGCCGGTGCGATAATTACCGGTCTGCTGGGTAAATCATCAGATGCCGGAAACCTCGGTAAAGATTTCGCGATGCTGGCTGGCATTGTATTGCTGGCCTTAGCAGCTCAACTATACTTTTTGCGTCCCGGAGAAAAAGATGCTGTATAATCCGTTGCTTAGCGGGCGCTTTTATTAAATAATAAATAATATAAATCATGAGATTGAACAATAAACAAAAGATAACACCGATAATACTAACCACACTTTTGTTTATGAGTTTGTCCCTTTTTGCTCAAAAAAAGGCGATTAAAGTTGCTTGTGTTGGCAACTCGGTTACTTATGGCTATGGCCTTCAGCACAGGGAACAAGAATGTTATCCGGTACAGCTGCAGGCATTATTAGGTAGCAATTATGATGTAAGAAATTTTGGTCACAGTGGTGCTACACTATTGAAAAAAGGCCATAACCCCTATTATAAAACACCCGAATTTGAGGCAGCTACCTCCTTTGCTCCCGACATTGCCATTATACATCTCGGCTTAAATGATACAGACCCCAGAGATTGGCCGGATTATCATGATGATTTTGAAGCAGATTATGCCTGGCTAATTGCTCAATTCAGGAAAGCAAACCCTGCCGTTAAAATATACATATGCAGGCTAACGCCTATATTCAGTGGTCATCCCCGTTTTAAATCAGGAACCAGGGATTGGTACTGGAAAATACAAAACCTTATTCCCGAGATTGCACGTGTAAACCATGTTGGGCTGATCGATTTACATTCACCACTATATGCACGCCCGAACCTGTTTGCAGATAATATTCACCCGGATAAGGAAGGAGCATCAATACTAGCATCTACTATTTCTGATGCCATCATCGGCTATCATGGCAGTCTGGAAATCCCGGCTACATTTAGTGATAACATGGTGTTGCAAAGAAATACGCAAATACCACTCACCGGAAGGGCCAACGCCGGAGACTTACTCCAGGTATACTTTCAACAACATAAATGGACGGCTACAGCTGATATGGATGGCTACTGGAAGGTTATGCTGCCCGCTATGCATGCCGGAGGGCCGTTTAACCTGACTATAAAAGATCACGATTCCGTTATTACCCTCAAAAATATATTGATCGGCGATGTGTGGATATGTTCAGGCCAGTCTAATATGGCATTTCCACTTAATCAGGAGGCTGATGGGCAATCCGAAATTCAAAAAGCCGCTGATAGCAAAATGATCAGGCTATGCAATATGGAGGTGCTTAGACAGCCGGATGCGGTTGTTTGGGACAGCACTGCCTTAACTAAGATTAATAAACTGGCATACTTTTCCGGATCATGGAAAACAGCCAGCGCGCTTTCTGCAAAAGATTTTTCTGCGATTGGCTATTATTTCGCGAAAAAAATAAATTCATCGGAGCATGTTCCAATAGGAATTATCGAAATAGCCGTAGGCGGCTCACCTATTGATTCGTGGATCGATCGTTATACGATGGAGCATGATCCCATTTTGGTTGATATGCTGAGTAACTGGAGAAAATCAGACTTTTTGATGAAATGGTGCCGGGATCGTGCCGACGTTAATTTAAAAAATGCGACTGCTTTCGGCCAGCGCCATCCTTATGACCCCTGTTATAATTATGAAGCAGGTATAGCCAACCTGGTTAATTTTCCGGTTAGCGGCGTTATCTGGTATCAGGGCGAAAGCGATGCTGACCAACCGGATCTGTACCGCCTTTTGTTTAAAACAATGGTTGGCAGCTGGCGGCAAAAATGGGGTTATCAGCTTCCTTTTTACTTTGTTCAGTTATCCGGTATAAATCGTCCGTCCTGGCCTGCATTTAGGGATATGGAAAACAAAATGCAGCAGCAAATCCCGGGGGTACATATGGCTGTAAGTATGGATATGGGCGACTCGTTAAATGTGCATTACAAGCGAAAAGCGGTAGTTGCTGACCGGCTGGCCTTGCTGGTCCGGCGCTATACTTATCATGAGCCAGTAATAGCCGATGGACCGGCAGTAGTTTCAATGGTTCAAAAGAACAACGCTGTCATGATCACTTTTAACAATAAACTGGCCACCAATGACGGTAAATCATTAATCGGCTTTGAATTGGTAAATGAAAAGGGCGAGCGTTTGCCTGTGAGCGCAGCCATAAAAAATAACCAGGTATGGCTAAGAATCCCCTCGGGCGAAAAGATAAAAACGGTGTTTTATGGCATGCAGCCTTATACACATGCTAACCTGGTAAATAATTCAGGTTTGCCGGCATCTACATTTATCCTTCCCCTTCACGATAATAAAAAATTTGAATAAGATGAGTTATACAACACATGACTTGGAAAGACTAGCTGATTTTTATCAGGATCAATTATTAAATGATACAGTACCCTTTTGGTTCCCGAGGTCGATTGACACGGAGTTTGGTGGGTATTTGCTGATGCGTGACCGTGATGGCAGTCTGATTGATGATGATAAGGCGGTTTGGATACAGGGTCGTGCCGCCTGGTTATTAGCAACGCTTTATAATACCGTAGCTCCTAAGCAAGAATGGCTGGAAGGTGCCAAAGTCGGTATAGATTTTTTGAATCAACATTGTTTTGATACCGATGGCCAGATGTTCTTTCACGTAACCCGTGATGGAAGCCCGATACGCAAACGCCGTTATTATTTTTCTGAAACATTTGCCGTTATCGCAATGGCTGCATATGCTAAGGCCTCCGGCGATGAAGCTGCTGCCGAGAAAGCACGATACCTGTTTGGTAAATGTATAGACTATGCAACGATACCCGGTTTGTTGCCGCCGAAGTTTACTTCAACGCGCCCGGCTAAGGGTATTGGCGTACCGATGATCATGATCAACACCGCGCAGCAATTAAGGGAAACCATTGGTGACCCCAGGTGCGATGAATATATCAGCCAATGGATAAAGGAAATTGAAACCGATTTTATAAAACATGACATCAGGTGTGTGATGGAACAGGTTGCTCCCGATGGAAGTATAATAGACCATATTGATGGCCGTACGCTTAACCCGGGGCATGCTATAGAGGGTGCCTGGTTTATTTTGCATGAGGCGAAATACCGGAACAATGATCCGCATCTGATCGCGCTGGGTTGCCAGATGCTTGATTATATGTGGGAACGTGGCTGGGATAAAGACCATGGTGGTATTTTGTATTACCGAGATGTGTACAACAAGCCCGTACAGGAATACTGGCAGGATATGAAGTTTTGGTGGCCTCATAATGAAGTGATCATTGCCACCTTATTGGCATATACCATGACCGGAGATGAAAAGTACGCGGAATGGCACAAACTGGTGCATGATTATGCTTATAGTCATTTTCATGATAAGGAACATGGGGAGTGGTTCGGCTACCTGCATCGCGATGGCAGCATTGCGCAAACTGCAAAAGGTAACCTATTTAAGGGCCCTTTTCATTTGCCTCGGCAGGAATGGTATTGCCTTGAAATCTTAAAAAATTATAAAAAATGAGATCATTATTAATTTATCTGCTGTTTTGTATAACAGGTATTACGATTGTACAGGCACAGACAACGGGTGTGCCTGTTTTTGTTTCCGGGACGGAAGGTTATAAAACATTTCGTATCCCGGCTATAATCAAAGCTCCTAATGGCGACCTGCTTGCCTTTTGTGAGGGAAGAGTAAACGGTGCAGGTGATTTTGGAAACGTTAAAGTGGTACTTAAACGTAGTGAAGATAATGGTAAAACATGGAGTGGTTTACAGGTGGTTGCGTCAAATGATACGCTTCAAACAGATAATTCAGCCCCGGTTGTTGATATGTCGGATCCGGCTTATCCCAAAGGACGTATATTTCTGTTTTACAATACCGGAAACGTATCGGAAGCAAAGCTGCGTAGGGGTTTGGGCGTTAGGGAAGTATGGTATAAAACATCTGTTGACAATGGTAAAAGCTGGTCGGACGCGGTCAATATTACTTTGCAGGTACATAAACCTAAACAGCCAAGTTTTAATAAAGACTATAATTTTGTAGAGGACTGGCGCAGTTATGCCAATACACCCGGGCATGCCATACAATTAGTGGCAGGGAGATATAAAAACCGCATTTATGTTGCTGCCAATCATTCTGCCGGTGCCCCGCAAAAAAGATATGCGGATGGAAGAGCGTTCGGATACTACACTGATGATCATGGCAAAACATTTAAAATAAGTGATGATGTCCCTATGCCTGGTGGCAATGAAGTAATGGCAACCGAGCTTTCTGATTCCCGTGTGATGCTTAATGCGCGCAACCAGCTGGGTAATGTAAAAGCGAGAATAGTGGCTATAAGCAAAAATGGGGGTAAAAACTGGGATACCACTTATTTCGATCGGCAGCTTCCCGACCCTGTTTGCCAGGGCAGTATACTCAACATAGGCCAAAAACATGGGAAAAGCATATTGGCTTTTTGTAATAATGCCGATACCACCAGCAGGGATAACCTTACCTTGCGCATCAGTTATAACGAGGGTAAGACATGGCCTTTTAGCGAGGTTATTGCAAAATCTCCGGATGGCTATAAGGGTGATTATACCGGCTACTCCGATTTAGTTAAATTATCGGCTAACGAGATTGGTGTGTTTTATGAGAAGGATGATTATAAACAGTTAATTTTTACTATAATCGACTGGAAAAAATAAGTGGCAAAATATTGCACCTGCGACTAGAATATCAAAATAACATGGTTCGTTTAAATTTGAAAAATATATTAAGAACAGCGGCTGTAGCGATAGTGATTTTTACGTTTGGTTGCAGCCCAGCAAGGGCACAGCAAGTAAAATATATTTCGGGGCATAATGAATGGAATCCCGATTCGTTGGGCAATCATCGCGCTATTGTTAAAGTTTCGCATACGGCCGGGGCAGCCAGTGTATGGATCCCATGGCGCAGGCGGGATAATCCAGCCGAAAAAAACATTATTGTAGTTGACTCAGCTACGGACAAAAGAATTTATAATGTAAAAGCTGGCGAGTTAACACGTGAAAGCGGGATGATTTATTTTGAGCCCACTTCAGGTGCAGGTACTTATTATATTTATTATCTGCCTTATCATGTAGATCCAAAATCAAACTATCCGCATGCGGTGTATCAGAAATGGAGCAATCACGTTGATGGTGAATGGTTAAAAGGCTTGCAAAGTCAGTCGGTAACCAAGGCAAATTTAATATGCCTGGAGGCCATAAATGCGCTGAACAGTTTTTACCCGATGGAGGTGATAGCCACCCGCGCAGAGGTTGACGGTTTAATAGCTGCTAATCAGCATAAACTCTACCTTGTTTTTCCTGAAGACAGGCTGCATCCGATTAAAATGACTACGGATATTCCTGAGCGCTGGATAAACAAAGGTGCAAACGTGAATTTTATTGATACGGCGGCAAAAGGCGAAAATTTTAGCTATCAGCTGGGTTTGTATGCATTTAACAAAGAGATTCGGAATGTTAAAATAAAATTTGCTGACCTGAAAAGTACTTCTGGCGGAATAATACCTGCAAGTTTATTCTCCTGCTTGAATACAGATGGAAGGAATTGGGATAATACCATTATAAGTAAAATAGTGGATGTTCCTGCTGGACACATACAAACTTTTTGGTGTTTGGTTAATCTACCCCAAAACACAGGTGCGGGGATATACAAAGGCACAGTAACGGTAACAGCCAATGATGCGCCGCCAACTATGGTCAAAATTACTTTGGTAGTTACGAATCGTGTGCTTGCTGATGGTGGTGTAAACGAGCCCTGGAAACAGACAAGGTTAACCTGGCTGAACTCTAGCATGGGGCAAAAGAATGATGTTATCAAACCTTATATTCCATTAACGCTTGCCGGAAATACTATTAGTTTGCTTGGGCGGAAATTGACGATTGCTGATAATGGTTTACCGGCACAGGTTGAAACCTATTTTACGGAGGAAATGACCAGCATCGGCAAGCTGCCGCGGCAAATTTTGAAGTCGCCTTTTCAATGGGTTGTTAAGGATAAAACAGGCACAGCCATTAAATGGACAACTAGCAAACCGATTTTTAACGATGTTGAACCCGGCCAGGTAAGCTGGTCTTCTACTAGTCGCTCAGCCTCGCTGCTGATGAAAGTAAAGGGCGGTATAGAATTTGACGGCTTTATGCATTACCGCATTCAGATGATCGCGCGGAAGAATATTGATTTGAACGACATTGCTATGGTGATACCGTTTAAAAAGGATGTGGCGCAATATATGATGGGGCTTAACCTGAAGGGCACTAAAATGCCAGCAGCTTATAGCTGGAAATGGGACGTAGCGCATAAAAATCAAGACGGAGCCTGGGTAGGCGATGTTAATGCAGGGCTACAGTTCTCGCTAAGAGATCAGCATTATGTACGCCCGCTGAATACAAATTTCTATCTGCAAAAACCTTTGTTGCTTCCTGTTTCATGGGGTAATAATGGCGAAGGTGGTATTGATATTTCTGAAAATAAAGATAAAACCGACGTGAACTGTTACAGCGGTAAACGCACCATGAAAAAAGGAGATACGCTGTATTATGATATTAACCTAATGATTACGCCTTTTCATGCTATAAACACCGAGCAGCAATGGTCATTACGTTTTTATCATAAGTATGATAATGTTGATAGCATTAAGGCAAAGGGTGCTACGGTTATAAATATACATCATGGCACACCTATTAACCCATATATCAATTATCCGTTCATCGCGCATGATGCCATGAAAGCTTATATTGATTCAGCGCATAATTTGGGGCTGAAAGTAAAAATTTACAATACTGTTCGTGAGCTTTCAAACAGCGCTTACGAGTTATTCCCGCTGCGTAGTTTGGGACACGAAGTTTACTCGACAGGAAAAGGTGGCGGCCATGCCTGGCTACAGGAACATTTGGACAGTGATTACATTGCAGGTTGGTATGTACCCGAGGTAAGAGATATGGCCATTGTGAATAGCGGAATGAGCCGCTGGCACAATTATTATGTTGAGGGAATGAACTGGCTGGTAAACAACGTTGGGATTGACGGTATTTATCTGGATGATGTAGCATATGACCGTACAACAATGAAGCGCATTAAACGTGTCCTTACTCAAAACGGACACCCCGGCAT
Organism: Mucilaginibacter sp. L196; assembly: GCF_009765905.1. Taxonomy (GTDB): domain Bacteria; phylum Bacteroidota; class Bacteroidia; order Sphingobacteriales; family Sphingobacteriaceae; genus Mucilaginibacter. The sequence goes on from NZ_LMUO01000009.1 coordinate 707,237, forward strand.
TATTGATCTGCATTCGGCTAATCAATATGATGATCGCGACGGATTTAACAACAGTGCTAATCTTTACATGGATCAATTCCCTTACCTGAACCGCTTATGGTTTGGCGAATATTTTGATTATCAGCATAATGATCCTGCATTCTTTCTTACAGAAGTTTCGGGGATACCTTTCGGGCTTATGGGAGAGATGTTGCAGGGCGGGGGTAATCCATGGAGAGGGATGATATATGGCATGACCAACCGGATGCCATGGTCTGATAATGCCGACCCGCGACCAATATGGAAAGCCTGGGATGATTTCGGAATAAAAGGCAGCCGCATGATAGGCTATTGGGTAAAAACCAATCCGGTAAAAACAACTGATCCTGAAATACTGGCTACTGTTTATAAAAAGGATAAAAAAGCAATGGTGGCTATTGCAAGCTGGGCAGCTACGGACAAAAAAATAAAGCTGCTGATTGATTGGAAAGCTTTACATATTGATCCTGCCAAAGCAACTATCGTAGCGCCTGCAATAAAAGGTTTCCAGGTGGCTAGTCAGTTTTCAGCATCCGATGATATACCGGTTGAAAAAGGTAAAGGCTGGCTGTTAATTATCCAACAGCAGTAACAGGTTATCGATACTATAGAATAAAAACACCTGTAATTTCGCGGCATACTTCACGGAGTATGCCGCGACTTATTTGTTTATAACGAATGCTTTTCAGACATAAAAAAAATACCGGGCTTAACAGCTCCGAAGCTTTACCGACCCCAAAGATTTCAGGTTATCTGTTTAAAATATTTGCCATTATTTTCCCCGAATTTTTGATCATGGGCATATCGCTGGGTGTATTACCTGCTTATGTTCATAATCAATTGCTTTTTGGTAATTTGGTAGTAGGAGTGGTTATTGGCACCCAATATGCCGCAACGCTTTGTACACGCCATTTTGCAGGCCGGATTGCCGATACCAAGGGCGGTAGAGCATCTGCAACAACAGGGTTAATCTTTTCCTCTCTTTCCGCTGTGTTTTGTTTATTGTCTTCTTCTCTTTCGTCGTTTCGATTGCTTAGTCTTGCTATCTTGATCGGTGGAAGGATACTGCTGGGCATTGGCGAAAGTTTCCTGGTTATTGGCATTTTTACATGGGGTTTTAACCTGGTTGGATCAAATAATACCGGCAAAGTTATGGTATGGAACGGGATGGGAATGTATGGAGGAATGGCTTGTGGTGCGCCGCTGGGCGTTTTTCTGGCCACCAAGTTTTCGTTAGGGGTGGCATTCGGCAGCATTATGCTATTCCCGTTGCTTAGCTTTGGGATAATGCTGCTATTGCCTGATGTTGTTCTAGCTAAACAGGCAGTTAAATTGCCCTTTTATAAGGCGGTGCAATTGGTTTGGAAATCAGGAACTGGTCTTGCTTTATCCAGTTTTGGTTTTGGTGGCATTGCCTCTTTTATTACCCTTTATTTTATCCAGCAATCCTGGCAGGGAGCCTATTTAGCTATTACGGCTTTCGGCGCGGGTTATATTGTTGTCAGGATATTTTTGGCGCATCTGCCTGATAAATTTGGAGGCGGCAAAGTAGCAATGATCTCGTTATTGGTCGAGATTGTCGGCCAGGTATTAATATGGAAAGCCCCGAATGCAACTGCCGGAATATGCGGTGCCGGATTAACTGGTATTGGCATGTCGTTGGTTTTTCCATCTTTTGGGGTGATGGCTTTAAAAAATGTGCTTGCTGAAAACCGGGGCATTGCCATTGCCGCTTACAATGCTTTCTTTGATTTAGGTATAGGCCTTACAGCTCCCCTGGCAGGGTTAATAGCCGAAGGGGGTAACTACAGTGAGATCTATTTATTTGGCGCGATAGCGGCCGGTATTAGTATAATGCTGGCTTCTCTGGAATATAACAAGTCTAAGCCTAACAGCAAAGGCATTGCTATTTAAAAAAGTTATAGATAGAGTAAATGCACAAACGGCGGTAACCTGAAAAGATTACCGCCGTTTGAATACATTGGTTTGGAAATTAATTATTAGTCTTTTATCATTCTGCTACCATACACGGGGCCGGCATCGTTGCCTGTTTTTGGTACAAGTTTAATAGTAACCTTTGATTTGCCTTTGGTAATCTCAATAGGGATTTCATAAGATATGTTATAAAATTTGCTCTCCTTAAACTTATTGAGGTCCTCTGTAGTCAGCTTAACGGTATCTACATAAATATCAAATACTCTACCGCGGTTATCCATACCCCAATAGCTGTTGATTAGCGTGTTGTGCGCATTAGGATCGGTTTTCATCTCAAAACTCAGGAAGCCGCCATCCTGTGCTAAACGCCATTTCTTTTGGTGGTCCTCGCCTGTCACTTCATTTTTACCGGTAAAGTTATGGTCGCGTTCGGGCTGCATTTCACCTAGGCGTATAATATCGGTAGTATGGGCCTCGAGTTCTTGTTGTTTTATTTTTTCTTCATCGTAAGCCTTTTGCTGTACCGTCCAGGTAGATGGGCTGAACACGTCCCAATAAACGGTATAAAATTCGTTCTTTGTTTCGTTAAAAGGGATAAGTCTTACCTCTTCCGGTTTTGAAATATCAACGGTTTTAAATTCAAGTGTTTTTTTGTCTACCATCTGCAACCATTTGTTAGGGTCTGTTTCGCTGGTGACAAAAACAGGTACACCTTTAAGCGGATCAGGCTCAGTATTACCTAACTCGCCTGCAAGCAATACCGGGCCATAAAATAAAGCCTTGCGCGATTGGTTATCGGGCATTTGTTCGGTGTAAATTTTTTCAGGAGTGATGAATTCTATCTTATCCTCATTTTTCCATTTGTGGTTCAATACCAGGTAACCTTCCTCATCAGCAACTATCTGTTGTATAGCGCCATTAATTTTAACAATATAACCACTTGTCCATTTAGGTTTGCGAATACGTATTGCAAAAGTTGATGGCTTAACGGTGTTGATGGTGAAATTGATCACATCATTTGAAGGCAGCGATGTATGTTGGGTGATGGTAACCCCTTTCGCTTTCCAATTAAGTACCGACGGAATAAACAGATTCACATATAAGCTACCATCGGCACCCTGAAAATAAATGCTCTCGTTATATTTTACATGGTTCTCCATTCCCGAGCCAACGCAGCAAGTGAAGGTGGTAAAGGGCGTACTGTATTCTTTTCTTCCACCCATCCGTAATGGTACAAAATAGGTCATCATTCCATCGTCATGGTTTTGTGAGGCTAGAATGTGGTTATACAATGCTTTCTCGTAAAAATCCATTAATGTTGCTGATGGATGGACCGCGAATAAGTGGCGGGTGAGTTTAAGCATGTTATAAGTGTTACAGGTTTCGGTGGTATTATCTGTAAGCTTATCATTTAACTCATCAGGATCGCTTAAATACTCATAATTACTGTTACCTCCTGTAGCATAGGAGTGATGTAGGGTAATGATATTCCAGAAATTGGTTGATATATCCTCATCTTTTTTATCACCTGTAAGTTCATATCTCCGGGCGCTGGCTATTATTTTAGGAATTTGAGTGTTGGAGTGTTTACCCGGTAAAATATCTTTTCCTTCGGATACTGGATCAAGGATGCGCTTATCGTAAAATTTATAAGAAGATTCAAGATAACTCTTATTACCTGTAACAGCATATAAGTTGGCTAATGTTTCGGCCATACCGCCGTATTCGCAAAGCAACATTTTTTGCAACTGATCATCATTAAGGTTTTTTATGGTTTCACCTGTCCAATTTCCCATACCCTTGCAAATAGTAAGGGCATCCTGGTTCCCTGTATAAAAATAGGCATCCAGCAAACCGGCCATAACTTTATGTACCGTGTACCATGGCGACCATCCTCCATTTAAATCAAATCCTCTTGATTTAATATCTCCGGCCTTTACTTCCGCCCAAATAGTATCTTCTTTAGGTATGGCGCCTACATAGCCGGTTTTACGTGCAAGCTGGCATTCTTTTAATTCCTTTACAATATAATTAACACGCTCTAAAAAACGAGGATCTTTTGTTGATGCATATTGCATAGATATAGCCGATAGGTAATGCCCCAAAGTATGCCCTGCAAGCCCTGAGGATTCCCAACCTTCATATAATGCGCCTTTTGGCTTTAACCCTGAATGTGAGCGAAAGCCTGACAACAGTCTATCGGGCTCAATGGATAACAGGTAGGCTGCATCTTTTTCCATGGCATCTTTAAAAGGGCTTTCTAAAAGGTGCACATCCTTCAGATCAAAGGAATAAGCCTTTATAGGTACTTGTGGTTTTATTTTAATACGGCTGTCATTTAATTCGGGCACATATGATTGGGCCTTGGCTCTGTTTATATTAAGCACTAAAGAAGCTATACCACAAGTTGTAATCAAAAAATATTTTTTCATCGGGTTATTAAAAAATGGAGATTTTAAAATTCAAGAAGATAAAGTTAGCAATGGCCGCGCATTTATCATGGCTGATAATTGATAGATGATACCCGGATTTTAGCTTGTTTATTATAAAATATTGTTTTTGGTAGATATTGTTAAAAATGTCATTAATACTTGATTAATACGCTGTTAATGCTATGATAATATACAGTTAGTATTGGATAATAAGGGTAAAAAAAGTGGTTTTGCCTTTCCATAATTTTATCACAGTGCTAATTGATTTATTTCCATAACGAATTTTCCCAAACTCAAACTCTATGAAGATTAAACTATTACTAAAAAAAATAACGCCATTGTACCTTATTATAATGGCGTTCAGTTTCAATGCGTTTTCGCAAGCTAACCAGCTTAAAGGAACAATTGTTGATTCGACAGGCGTTGCCATCCGCGGTGCATCTATTAAGATAAAAGGCGCCAGTTCCGGAACCACTTCCGATGCTAATGGTGATTTTACTATTAACTATCAGGGCTCAGCAAAAATTGAGGTTTCATACATTGGATACACCCCGCGATTAATACCTATAGATGGTAAACAAACAATTAGGGTAATGCTCCAAAGCGAATCAAAAGGCCTGAATGAAGTTGTAGTAACCGCATTAGGTATTAAACGCGAAAAAAGGTTGTTAACCTATGCCACACAGGAAATTAAGGGTGATGAAATTATGGAAACCAAGCAAGCCAATGTGCTGAATGCGCTTGACGGAAAGCTTGCGGGTGTACAAATCACCAGTTCAACCGGTGCTCCGGGTGCATCAGTTAATGTTGTAATAAGAGGGGCTATATCTATCTCGGGTAATAATCAAGCTTTGATAGTTCTTGATGGTGTACCAATTGATAACTCAGAAACCGGTATCGTTAACTCGGGAGCTTCGGGTGCAGGTAGCAGCAGAATATCAGATATTGACCCTAATACAATTGAAAGTGTAAACGTACTTAAAGGAGCTGCCGCCACTACCTTGTATGGCTCGGCAGGTGCAAGAGGTGTAATATTAATCACTACAAAAAGTGGCTCCAGAAACAAAAAACCGGTTGTTACATTTTCATCCGACTTTTCTTTTGACAATGCTATTTTACCTAAACGCCAAACTGATTATGCCCAAGGTACTAATGGTATATTTTATAATGGCGACGATGCCGCTGGGAAAATCAGTACTTCATGGGGCCCTGCAATGGATACCTTGAAAATAAATGGTGTTCCTGCAAAAAAGTATGACCCTTATTCAACTTTTTTTAAAACGGGCCACAGTTCTAACAGCGCGGTATCTGTTGAAGGCGGTGCCGACAAAAGCAGCTATTTTGTGTCATATTCTTACCTGGATCAAACCGGAACTGAGCCGAATAATGATTTTAAAAGAAATACATTATTTACCAAGTTTAATAACGCAATTACGGATAACCTGAACTTTACTTTCCAGTTAGGTTATACCAACTCAGATCAGGACAGGCTTCCGGAAGGTTCATCAAATGGGCCGCTATTCACGCTATTCAGCGAGCCGGTATCATGGAACCCATATCCTTACGAAAATGCTGATGGCACGCAAAGGTTATATCGTAATTCAAGGAATAATCCTTTATGGGCTGCTGCCAACGAATCGAATCATTATAATGTTAACCGTTTTACCCCGGTAATGACATTGAATTTTACCCCAACCAAATGGTTAACCATTACTGAAAGAGGTGGCGCTGATATTTACGGCGAGCAAGATAAATATTGGGAAAACCCAAGTGTTAACATAGGGACATTAGGCGAGATCATTGAGCAGAATAATAACTTCAGGCAGTTTAATAACGACCTGATTGCTAATGCTACAAAACAATTTGGAAAGTTTAATGTGAATTTTCTGGTAGGTAATAACCTGCTTTCAACCTACAACCAGAGTTATTACGAATTAGGTAGCGGCTTAAGCATCCCCGGTTATTATAACATAGCTGGAGCTTCAACCGTTACGGCTTCCGAGAGCCATTCAACGGAGCGTAAAATAGGGTTTTATAGCCAGGCTAATATTGAATACAACAGATTCCTGTCATTAAACTTAACAGGTAGATATGATGGTAGTTCAGTATTATCAACCGCGAAAGACTTTTATCCATATGGTTCAGTAGCTACTGGGTTCATATTCTCTGAATTGTTATCGCCTGAGCTTTCTAAAATTATCAGTTACGGAAAACTAAGATTGTCTTATGCTTCTGTTGGTAACGATAATGTTGGGGCTTATGTGCTGAATACACCTTATGTACCGGCAAATGTAAATAGCATACAATTTCCATATCAAGGCCAGGCAGGTTTGCTTGTTAGCAGCAATTACGGAAATCCATATCTACAAAATGAGCGCTTAAATGAAGCTGAAACAGGTTTGGAAATGAAGTTCTTAAATAACCGGTTTGGGTTTGATTTCTCTTACTATAACCGCAAAACAACCGATGGATTAATTTCAGCTGTAGGAATTGCACCATCAACTGGTTATGCAACAACTACAGTAAACTCAGCAAGTTTACGTAATAAAGGTGTTGAGGCATTGTTAACAGGAACCCCAATAAAAACAAAAGATTTTCAATGGGATGCTAATTTAAATTTTAGTCTTAACAGGAGCAAAGTGCTGTCGTTATACAAAACTACCGATCAATTAGGCCGTATTATAGTTGGCCAGCCTTATGATGTGTTTTATGGCACCAGGTATGCACGTAACTCAAGCGGTCAGTTGCTTATTGGGGATGATGGTTTGCCTGAAGAATCTTCAACACAGGGGATTGTAGGTAACCCCAATCCAAACTGGACAGCAGGCTTAACTAACTCATTCAGGTACAAAAATGTCACATTCAGCTTTATGTTTGATGTGAAGGATGGTGGCGATATTGAAAATGATGTTGACTTGTATGGCGACTACTATGGCACTTCTTATGCTACGGAAAACCGTGCACCAAGGGTTATCGATGGTGTAAATGCTACCACAGGTAAACCAAATACAGTAAGTGTAGGCGCGCAAACGTATTATCAATACATCAATTCAATTTATGAAGCATCAATACAGGACGGGACATATATTAAGTTAAGAAATGTAAGCTTATCTTATAGTCTGAATAAAGATTTCCTTAAGAAAACACCGTTCAAAGCAGCGTCAATCAGCGCTACTGCAAATAACTTATGGATATATAGCCCACATTTTACCGGTGCTGATCCTGAAGTAAGTTCTTATGGAACAGGTAATAGTGTTTGGGGGATCTACGCGTTCTCAACCCCCTCTTCCCGTTCATATATTTTCAGTATTAAAGCCAGTTTCTAATTATTCATTCCTTATAAAGATTAAAAATGAAAAAGATATCAATATATATAATGGGTTTTGTCTTATTGGCATCCTCAGGATGTAAAAAGTTTATCGATGTAAACACAGACCCTAATAACGCCGTTGACGGAACAGAAGCAACAATACTGCCGCCCGTTGAAATTGCTATAGCAGATGAAATGTATGGTGGTAATGCTGCCTTTATAGTTCAAAACTTTATGCAAACAACAGCTATTAATCAACCGCCGCCACAAATCGGCACTTACCTGGAAATCAATTCAGATTTAGATGGTGATTGGAGCGTTTATTACAACACGGTTTTAATTAACCTTAAAATCATGAATACTAAAGCTGTAGCCGATGGTAAGCTAAATTATGCGGCTATAGCTCAAATATTATCAGCCCTTGCTCTCGGAAATGCAACTGATCTGTGGGGTGATATTCCTTACAGTCAGGCGCTTCAAGGTACAGCAAACCTTTCTCCTGTGTATGATAAACAGGAAGCTATTTACAATGATATTCAAACTTTACTGGATAAGGGTATAGCCGATATTAATGCCGGTACTACCACTGTACCTTCAGGGGATGATTTTTTCTATACAGGTGATATGAGCAAATGGAAAATGCTGGCTTATTCACTTAAGGCCCGTTACTATATGCACTTAACCAAAGCGCCGGGTTATACAGCGGCGGCACAGGCGCAGCTTGCGTTAACAGCATTAACAAATGCAATGCAAAGCAGTGATGATGATCTGGAGTATATATTCCCGGGTGCTGCAGGCCAGACAAATCCATGGTATAACAATTTTAACCAGGTGAGCACAGCTGTAATTTCATCGGATTTTGTTGATACGCTCGTTACAAGAAATGATCCGCGCTTATCTAAAATGGTATCTCCCTCAACAGAAACAGGATTATACACCGGTAGACAAATTGGAGCTTCGGCACCCGGCGACTTGGAATCGTACTCTTATCCAAGTAGTTTTTATATGGGTATAGGTGCGGGGGTTTACATGATGAGCTACTCCGAAACCTTATTTTTAAAGGCAGAGGCTACATACATTGTTTCAGGGTATGCTGCGGCACAATCCATTTATCAAAGCGCGGTAACAGCACATATGACTAAGGTAGGTGTTGCTACTGCTGATATAACTACTTATTTAAGTTCAAGAGGTACATTAACCGCTGCAAATGCTGAGCAAAGAATAATTGAAGAAAAATTCATTTCAAACTATTTGAATTTGGAAATATTTAATGATTGGAGAAGAACAGGATACCCAACAATGGTAAAAGTTCCAAATGCTTTGTCTGATATTCCAAGAAGGGTATTGTATCCGGAAATTGAAATTACAACAAATGCGCAGCCGCAACAATCAGCAATATTAACTGACCGCGTTTGGTGGGATGCGAAATAATCATGTTAATATTAAACAACTAATTGGTAATTTGTAAGTTTTTGAAACCTTACCTTCGGGTACCTTTGAACAATAATAAATTAAGATTTTAAACGTATATGAAATTTGAATGGAAAGGGGTTTTCCCTGCGGTAACAACTAAGTTTACGGAAAATGAAGAGCTTGACTTAGACGCGTTTGACATAAATATTAAGGCACAGCTTGAAGCAGGTGTGGATGGTATAATACTTGGTGGCTCTTTAGGCGAAGCTAGTGTGCTAACCGAAAATGAAAAATTCGTGTTATTACAACATACCTTAGCATATGTTGCAGGTAAAGTGCCTGTAATATTGAATATTGCAGAACAGTCGACCCGCAGTGCAGTTGCGGTTGCAAAAAAGGCATACGAACTTGGTGCTGACGGTTTAATGCTATTGCCGCCAATGCGTTACAATGCTGATGAGGATGAAACTATCGCTTATTTATCTGCAATTGCTGAAAGTACGCCGTTGCCTATCATGATTTATAATAACCCGGTTGATTATAAAATTGAGATAACACTTGACATGTTTGAGCGTTTGAAAGTTTATGAAAACATCCAGGCTATAAAGGAGTCAACAAGGGATATTATTAATACCACCAGGCTTATCAATAAATTTGGCGACAGGTATAAGATATTTACAGGTGTTGATCCTATAGCTACAGAAAGCTTAATAATGGGGGCTCACGGTTGGGTTGCGGGCTTGGTTGATGCATTCCCGAAGGAAACTGTTGCCATATACCGTTTGGTTAAGGCAGGCCGTTTTCAGGAAGCAATTGCTATTCACCGCTGGTTCCTTCCGGTTTTGGAGTTGGATATCCATGCCAAATTAGTACAATACATTAAACTTGCAGAAGTTGGCACAGGTATAGGAACCGAAAAAGTTAGAGCGCCTCGTTTACCGTTAAAAGGTAAAGAGCGCGAAAGAGTTCTTAATATCATCAATTCTGCTTTAGCTATTCGCCCGGAATTACCGGAAGGAAGTTGGGGGAGGTTAAATGAAGTTAATGCTTAATAAACAAGCTAAATGATAAATGGTAATAATATAATAGCCTGCGATTACGCTTTAGCCGACGATGAAAGTTTTAAAGCTTTTGATCCGTCGACAGGGGCGCAGTTGGAAGGTGCTTTTCAAAAAGCGGATACTTTAATGGTTAATAATGCTTTGAATGCTGCAACTGCAGCATTCAAAGTTTACAAGAATGTTGCTCCCGCTGATAAAGCAAAATTTTTAAGAGCTATTGCAGCAGAGATAACAACCTTAGGCGAAACACTGGTAAACAGGGCAGTAGCCGAAAGTGGTTTGCCTGTTGCAAGGTTAAGCGGCGAATTAGGCCGTACAACAGGGCAACTAAATATGTTTGCCAATCTTGTTGAAGAAGGTTCGTGGGTTGATGCTGTAATTGATACCGCCAACTCTGAACGCACACCTTTGCCAAAGCCCGATATCAGGAGAATGTATTCGCCAATAGGCCCGGTTGTTGTTTTTGGGGCGAGTAACTTTCCATTGGCATTTTCTGTTGCCGGTGGCGACACTGCTTCGGCATTAGCGTCAGGTTGCCCGGTTGTTGTAAAGGTTCACCCGGCTCATCCCGGTACAAGTGCCATGGTTGGCCAGGCCATAAGCAAAGCTGCAAAAGAAACAGGTATGCCTGATGGCGTTTTCTCACTGTTATTTGATGATGGTTATGCCACAGGCGCTGAATTAGTTAAACACGAGCAAACCAAGGCTGTAGCTTTTACAGGTTCGTACCACGGAGGTATGGCGCTGTTAAAATTGGCACAGGAGCGTAAAAGCGTTATTCCTGTATTCACAGAATTGGGAAGTATTAACCCGGTAGTACTACTACCCGGCATACTTGATTCGCAGGCAGAATCAGTAGCTGCAAGATATGCATCGTCAATAACCTTAGGGGCGGGTCAGTTTTGTACCAATCCCGGTTTAATATTAGCTGTAAAATCAGCAGGATTAGATCGTTTTCTTTCTGCCCTTGGCGATGCTATTGAAACCACGCCATCAGCAACCATGTTAACAATAGGGATATGGAAAAACTACGAATCACTTTCAGATAAAATAATTGGCGAACCGGGTATTAAGTTAATTGCTAAATCAACAGCAGTTAATACCGAAAAAATCAATCAATCTGTAGCGACAGTAGCAACAGTAGGCGCAAGTGATTTCATCGCCAATAAAAAATATAGCGAAGAGATATTCGGCCCATGGTCGTTAGTAGTAGTTTGTGATAATATAACACAGTTACAACAGGTGATAGAATCATTAGAAGGCCAGTTAACAACTACCGTTATGGCCGAAAAAGATGAATTATCGAACCACACCGGCATCTTAAATGCCTTGGCCGACATATCAGGCCGTGTAATATTGAATAATGTACCTACAGGTGTTGAGGTTTGCGCGGCAATGCAGCATGGCGGCCCCTTTCCGGCTACAAGCGACAGTCGTTTTACTTCGGTTGGTACAGGTGCAATTTATAGGTTTGTAAGGCCTATTGCATGGCAGGATTGGGAAGATAGCCTGCTGCCTTTGGAATTGCAGGCAGCAAACCCGTTAAAAATTTGGAGGCAGATAGATAACAACCTCACGAAAAACTAAAATGGCAAGTAAAACTTTTTTTTGTATCGATGCGCATACTTGCGGTAACCCGGTAAGGTTGGTTGCCGGTGGCGGGCCAGCGCTTAAAGGCGCAAGCATGAGCGAAAAACGCCAGCATTTTTTAAAAGAATATGATTGGATACGCACTGGTTTAATGTTTGAACCGCGTGGTCACGATATGATGTCGGGTAGTATTTTGTACGAGCCCAGCAATCCCGAAAATGATGTGGCTGTTTTATTTATTGAAACCAGCGGCTGTTTGCCAATGTGCGGGCACGGTACTATCGGTACTATAACCATAGCTATTGAAGAGGGCCTTATCAAACCTAAAGTCCCTGGAATTATAAGAATGGAGGCTCCTGCGGGTTTGGTTATTATTAATTACAAGCAAGAGGGTAGCAAGGTTACATCGGTTAAGCTAACTAATGTGCCTGCATATCTTGCCGCGCAGAACCTGACACTGGAATGCCCTGATTTGGGTACGTTGACTTTTGACGTAGCCTACGGGGGTAATTATTATGCGATAATTGATCCTCAGCCTAATTTTAAGGGCTTGGAGAATTACAGTGCCGGTGAATTGATAGGATGGAGTAGGGTTTTTCGTGATCTTATCAATCAGAATTTTACGTTTGTTCACCCATTAGATCCTACCATAAATACCTGTACGCACATTTTATGGGCGGGTAAAACATTATCTGCTGATGCTACTGCCCGTAACGCGGTATTTTATGGCGATAAAGCAATCGACCGCTCGCCATGCGGCACCGGCACATCTGCGAGGATGGCGCAATGGCATGCAAAAGGTAAATTAAAAAAAGGCGATGTGTTCATCCATGAAAGCATCATCGGCAGTAAATTTATTGGTACTGTTGAAGATGTGGTGAAGATAGGAGAGATAGACGCTATTATTCCAGGCATTGAAGGCTGGGCAAAAGTTTATGGCTACAACACCATAAAAATTGATGATGACGACCCTTACGCGCACGGTTTTCAGGTGATATAACACTAATTTGATTTGAAGTCTTAGGCCATAGCTTAAGCATATAAAATATTATTATGTCTAAAGTATTGATTATTGGGGGCGGAATAATGGGGCTTAGCTCTGCTTATTATTTAACAAAAGCAGGCTATGAGGTCACCATTTTAGATAAAGGCGATTTGACAGACAATTGCTCCTATGGCAATGCGGGTATGATTGTACCAAGCCACTTTGTTCCACTAGCTGCGCCCGGCATGATTAAGCAGGGCGTAAGATGGATGTTTAATAATAAAAGCCCATTTTATGTTAAGCCATCGCTTAATCCTGATTTGGTTTCGTGGGGGATTAAATTTCTGAAGAATGCTAACAATAAACATGTAGAAGATTCGGCAAAACCATTGACTGAATTATCCTTGCTTAGTAAAAGTCTTTATAAAGACCTTGCTAAAGAATCAGGCTTTGATTTTGAGCTGACCGAGAACGGCATCCTGATGTTTTACAAAACAGAAAAAGCAGGTGAAGAAGAAGCTCACTTAGCGGAGCAAGGCAGAAAACTTGGCCTTGATATGGAAGTGTTAAGTGTTGCCCAGTGTAAAGCGCTTCAGCCAAATCTTGAACTGGATGTTTTGGGGGCTGTCCATTATCGTTGCGATGCCCACTTGTATCCACAGGCGCTGATGGCGGCTTTATTGCGATACCTTACTGCAAAGGGCGTAAATATTGTAAGGAACCACGAAGTGACAAAGATTGAAACTTCAGGATCGACAGTATTGGGTGTATTTACAGGATCTCAAAAATGGCAGGCTGATAATTATATTATCGCAGGTGGCTCATGGTCGCCATCAATTGCTAAGCTGGTTGATATTAAAGCGCCGTTAATGCCGGGCAAAGGTTATTCTTTTATGGTTAAGGAGCCTGAAAAACGAATGCATATACCGGCCTTATTAGCCGAAGCAAGAGTAGCCATAACACCAATGAATGGCAATTTAAGATATGGTGGCACGATGGAATTGGACAAGATCAACAAGCGGATAAACATGAGCAGAGTGAGGGGGATAGTTGAATCTATTCCACAATATTTTCCTAACCTGCGGCCTGAAGTCCCGGCAGAAGAAGATATATGGTTTGGTTTCAGGCCGTCATCGCCGGATGGTTTACCTTACATTGGCCGCAGCAATAAATACAATAATCTTGTTGTAGCAACGGGCCACGGTATGATGGGGCTGAGTTTAGGCCCAGCAACCGGATTACTGGTTAGCGAGGTAATAAAAGGATCAAAAACAGCAATTGATATTAACGCCTTTTCGCCCAATCGTTTTTAAAATCACATTTTTACTTTTATAAAAAAAGGATAGCTTTTGCTATCCTTTTTTTATGCGTATCATTTTTTACGGGTGGCGTATCATCAGTATTATAGATACATTAAGTTGATTCTTTTATATTATTTTGATAATTTAGGCGAAAACAAAATAATACTTGGTTGTGGATTGGTTTAAGTGTTGATAATACGGTAATGGCTCTTGTTTCGCATATAAAGCACTTAGCATGCTGCTGAAAATTAACCTGTACTTCTCATATATTACCCCATATTGAGAATAATTTTAATATTTAGGTTAATTAATTGTAAATTCAACAATAATTAATTAAAGGATCATCTCATGAAAGTACTGCAATTTACCATCCCGGTAGCTCATGACAAGAGCGTAATAATTGATCAGGTAGAGTTACCTTATCATTATCCTTACTTACATCGCCATACTGAAGCGCAGATTACATGGGTACAGCGTGGTGAGGGAACCCTAATAGCAGGGAATAATATGCATGATTACACATCAGGAGAAATATACCTTCTTGGCGCAAACTTGCCTCATCTGTTTAAAAGCAGTCCTGAATATTTTGCTTCCGATAGTGGACGGTCAATCAAAGCCTTCACCATATTTTTTAATCCCGATGGAGTTTTGGCCGGGTTATTTGATCTTCCTGAAATGAAGACCTTTAAAATATTCCTGCAACAGCATCAGCAAGGATTTAAGATCCCTGATGATAACTTCCATGAAGTATCGCAGGTAATGAACGCCATTAAAAATACATCTGGTCCTGAGCAATTGATGCAATTCTTTAATTTGCTTGATAGCTTGCTTAAGGTCAATAATAAAGTTGAGCCGCTTTCGTCATATGGCAGCATACCCGCGATTACCGAAAACGAAGGTATAAGGATAGGAAACATCTACAACTACATTATGCAAAATTATAGTGAACCTATCACTCTTGAAGATGTAGCGATGGAGGCTTATATGACACCTGAGTCATTCTGCAGGTACTTTAAAAAACATACCGGCCATACCTTTATCTCTTTTTTAAATGAGATAAGGATAAACGAAGCCTGTAAAAAACTTACAGCACATAAATTTGAAAGCATATCAACAGTTGCATACAAATGCGGGTTTAAAAGCATCACCAACTTTAATCGTGTTTTTAAATGTGTAATTGGCATATCACCACGCGAATACCTCGATAACTATTTCAAAAACGTAAAGAGCCTTTCAAAAATAGCAAGCTAATTATCTTGATATAACTGTATACTTTTTAAATCTGCGGTATTAGGTAAAAAACAGTTAGTAACAGATAATTTAGGTGATTTTGCGGTTACCAATCCTTTTATTTTTGCTATAGCATATAACGCTATAAGTTAAATCCAGGCAATATTCAGGTATTACAAACCTTGTTGCAGGGCAACCCTATTCATCATGATTTATTGTAAAAAATACCAGTTCCGCATTTTATCAAAATTATTTATTGCCCCACTTTTTTTCGTATACCTGCTTTCATCAGCACCTGTTGCAAAGGCCCAAACTGCCAATGTTCCGGCAAGTATGTATGAGCAGGCTACGGAGGTAAGCGGTACGGTTATCCAATATGGGCAGGATATTCAGGCCATCAAAGAATTTTACTGGCCCTACCATCTTGATCCCAATCAGGAATATCAGGATAAAGACCCGGTATTCTTTTCGCCAGAACAAAGAAAAAGACTGGTAGAAGTAAATAATGATTATTTAAAACAACTTGATCAGATAGATTTTAACTCCATCAGTGTTTATGGTAAGGTTGACTATATCTTGCTAAAGAAAAAAATACAATTTGAACTAGACTATCTTCAAAAACAGGAACAAAAATATAGCAGCATAAAGCAATATATCCCTTTTGCGGATAGCATTTATTTTTTAGAAAAGGAGCGCAGGCGCGGTGCCAGTGTAAACGGACAGCAAGTTGCTAATACGCTTAATACTGTACTAAAAGAGCTTAAATCAGAGTCAGCCCAGTTTAGTAAGCTTCAATCTTTAGACATGCCATTGGCGATAACGGCACATGATGCTGTAATAGGACTAAAGAGCCGCCTAAAGAACTTCTACGATTTTTATAATGGTTATGATCCAATGTTTACCTGGTGGGCACCTGCGCCATATGGGGCATTGGATAGCGCCCTGGACGCATATAGCAATCAGGTTATAAAAAAGGGAAAATTGCACACCATGCAAAAAGCTGATACCAGCGGCATTGTGGGCGTACCAATCGGTCGTGAGGAATTGATTAACCAGCTAAATGTTGAAATGATCCCTTATACACCGGAAGAATTGATTAAATTGGCTAATAAAGAATTTGCCTGGTGCAATAAGGAAGTACTGAAAGCATCGCAGGAGATGGGTTATGGTAACGACTGGAAAAAGGCATTGGAACAAGTTAAAAACAGCTATGTAGAAGCCGGTAAACAACCGGAGCTGATTGTAAGCATATATAACAGGTCATTAGACTTTATTAAAGCGAGAGACCTGATAACTATACCTCCATTGGCTGATGAAACCTGGGGAATGATTATGATGAGCCCGCAAAGGCAATTGGTAAATCCATTTTTTACAGGCGGTAAGGAGATTAGCATATCTTACCCAACCAATAGCATGCAAGAAGATAACAAGCTGATGAGCATGCGTGGCAATAACCCTGATTTTTCGACTGCTACTGTACAGCATGAACTTATTCCGGGTCATAATCTGCAATATTTTATGGATTCGCGTTATAAACCATATCGCCAGGATTTTGCAACACCATTTAATATTGAAGGTTGGGCGGTTTATTGGGAATTGTTATTGTACGACAAAGGTTTTGCGCAAACGCCTGAGCAACGTTTGGGGATGTTGTTTTGGAGAATGCACCGTTGCGCGCGTATTATCTTCTCGCTTAATTATCATTTAGGTAACTGGACCCCGCAGCAATGCATCAACTTTTTGGTAGATAGCGTAGGCCATGAAAAAGCAAATGCCGAAGGTGAAGTAAGGCGTTCATTCCAGGGTGATTATAGTCCGCTTTACCAGGTTGCGTATTTGGTGGGTGCTTTACAATTCATGAGCCTGAAACACGAACTGGTTGATAGCGGAAAAATGACCTATAAACAATTCCATGATGCGGTAATGAAGGAAAATCTTATCCCGGTTGAGATGATAAGAGCTACCCTTACAGGGGCGCCATTAAGCAAAGACTTTAAGACCAATTGGAGGTTTTACGATTTCAATAAATAGATTCCATAATTAAACTATCTGTATCAATTATCATCCCGAAAGAAATCAATGAGCAACACTCCTTTTAAGCCATCCCTCAGATTAATTGATGCCACTATGCTTGTAGCAGGCAGCATGATAGGCTCCGGTATATTTATAGTAAGCGCAGATATTACCCGGAGCGTAGGCAGTGCGGGATGGCTTATTTTTGTTTGGCTGGTAACAGGTTTTATGACACTTACCGCCGCGTTAAGTTATGGCGAATTAAGTGCCATGTACCCAAAGGCGGGTGGGCAATATGTTTATTTAAAGGAGGCATATAACCCATTAGTAGGGTTTTTATATGGCTGGAGTTTTTTTACCGTGATACAAACCGCTACCATAGCCGCGGTAGGGGTAGCTTTCTCTAAATTTATGGCCTATCTGGTTCCGGCTGTAAGCGATGAGCATATTTTGTGGAAGATTCAAACTGGGGTTAATAGTATTGGGCAGGCAAGATTTTTTACCTTCAGTGCAGCACAATTGGTATCAATGGTGCTTATTGTACTGCTTACTTATGTTAATACCCGGGGTATCAAAAGTGGTAAGGTAATACAAACTACTTTCACATTAACCAAACTGCTAAGTTTGTTTGGATTGATTATATTTGGTTTTTTTGCGCTTAAGGGCGATATATGGAAAGCCAATTGGAGCAATGCCTGGAATTTGCATGCTTTAAATACATCCGGTTCTTTTTCATCATACACCACCGTGGCTGCTTTAGGGGCAATTGCTTCGTCAATGGTTGGTTCTATTTTTAGCAGCGACTCCTGGAATAACGTAACGTTTATAGCCGGGGAGATCAAGAACCCTAAAAGAAATATTGGCTTAAGCCTGGCATTAGGCACCCTGATTGTGACCGTTATTTATATTGTGACCAATATTATGTATACCGGTGTGCTGTCACTCCACGAAATAGCAACTGCTGATAAAGACAGGGTAGCGGTAGCAGCATCGCAGCATATATTTGGTAGCGCGAGTACAATTATCATAGCTGTATTGATCATGATATCAACCTTTGGTTGCAATAACGGTTTGATAATGGCAGGAGCAAGGGTATATTACTCCATGGCTAAAGACAGACTGTTTTTTAATAAAGCCGGCATTCTTAACAAAAATGCGGTACCGGGCTATGGTTTATGGATACAATGCCTGTTTGCCTGCATATGGGGTTTAAGCGGCAGATATGGTGATCTGCTGGATATGATATCATTTGTGGTAGTTGTATTTTATATGCTTACCATCATCGGCATATTTATCCTTCGCAAAAAACACCCCAACGCCGAGCGCCCTTACAAAGCCTTTGGCTATCCGGTATTGCCAATACTTTATATTATTATGGGGCTTGCATTTTGTATACTACTTATCAAATTTAAACCTAACTATACCTGGCCGGGATTGATTATTACATTGGCAGGCATCCCCGCGTATTATTTGATAGTGCGTAACCAAAAGCCTTTAACGGAAGAGGTTGCAGAGGTTTAGATTCGTAAATATCACTAAAAAGTAAAAGGGGCATATACCCCTTTTACTTTTTATATAGCTTTAGCTTTTTCTTTCAGCCAGGCTTGTTCCTCAACGGTTAAGTATGGGCTTAAGCGCTCAACTACTGTTTCATGATATTTGTTTAGCCATTGGATATGGCTGTTCTCTAACAGCTCTTTTTTGATCAATGTAGTATCTATCAAAGCGAGTGTGAGAGTTTCAAAGGAGTAGAAATCATTAAACTCGTTGCTCACATTCTGGATGGTTAATACCAGGTTCTCAATACGTACGCCATGTTTTCCAGGTCGATAGATACCGGGTTCAATTGAGGTAATCATACCTATTTCAAGTGGTACGGCGGTGTTAGTTGGGTTTAATACCTGGGGCCCTTCATGCACATTCAGATAAAAGCCGATACCGTGCCCGGTGCCATGACCGTAGTTTATCGCGTAATCCCACAAAGGCCTGCGGCATATCGCATCTATTTGGTAACCGCATGTGCCTTTAGGGTATAATGTTTTAGAGCCCTCTATTATCGCCTTTAAAACAAGTGTGTAGTCGGTTCTTTCTTCCTCGGTGTTGTTACCAAGCGCTATCATGCGTGTAATATCTGTAGTGCCATAAAAGTACTGGCCGCCGGAATCAACAAGAAATAAGCCTTCTTCTAAAATCTCAACATCACTTTCCGCGGTTGCAAAATAATGTGGTAAAGCACCATGAGCTTTGTAGCCGCCTATTGTATTGAAGCTTACTCCTGCAAACCCATCTTGCTCAGCGCGGAAACCTTTCAGCTTTTCGGCAGCAGTAATTTCGGTTATCTTAATTTTGCCGATGTTTTCTTCCATCCATTTAAAAAAGCGGGTCATGGCAACTCCATCCCTTACCATCGCTGAGCGCATGTTTGCTACTTCAGTTTCATTTTTAGTAGCCTTAAAATGTGTGGTGGGGTTTACATCATGTATAAAAGTTGCTGATACCGGGATTAACTTAAACACACCAAAGCAGTTTCTTTTTGGGTCGATGAATACGCTGCAATTCTCAGGTAATGCGGCCAATGCATCTTCAATATCGGTATATGGGAATGTTTTTACGCCTGATTTGTGCAAAGCCTCCGCATCTGAAGATGATAATTTAACCGGATCAATAAACAAGACAGCACTGCTAGCGCTTACCAATGCGAAGCTTAAAACAACCGGGTTATAACTTACATCTTTACCGCGGATGTTAAACAACCACGCAATATCATCCAAAGAGGATATTAATTGATAATCGGCTTTTAGTGCTTTTAGCGATTTTCTTAATGTGGTTAATTTATCCGTGGTTGATTGTCCGGCGTATTTTGTATCAATTAAAAAAGCAGGTTCTATTGGTAATTTTGGCCTGCCTTCCCATATCGAATCTAAAAGATCATAGCTTTTAAATTCAATATTTTTATCTGCCAGTTGATTTTCTAACAGCTGGCCTAAAAATACCGACAATAACCTGTCGTTAAAAGCAACTGTGGCATTATCTGCAAGCGTTTCATGCAGCCATGCAATATATTCAGGTGCATGTTGTATTTTTAATTTAACTAATTCAAAGCCACTATTGTGCAGTTGTTCATTAGCTTGGGTAAAATATCGGAAATCGGTCCATAAGCCCGCGAAATCTTGCGTTATAACCAATGTGCCTGCGGAGCCGGTAAAGCCAGAAGCAAACTGAATGCATTTGTAATGATCGGGCAGGTATTCACTGATGTGCGGATCGGCAGAGGGGATAATGTAAGCATCAACTCTATTTTCCTTCATTTGCTCACGTATGGCGGCAATTTTTTCTTTAGTTGTCATTTTTCATCGGATTAACGCGGTAAAATTACTATTAGTAACCTTATTGTATTTCATAAATTTTATCCGGTTGTTAACCATATTTAATTTTTTTGAACATTTTCTACTAAAATAAGATGTCTACTTACTAAAATACAGTCGAAAAGCAGTGCGTGTTGAGTTTAAATTTCACACCCTATGGTGTAAGATTAATTAAGGTATCGGATAAGCAGGGTTAAAACATGGTTACTATCAGCTAATTTATTCAACAAAGCAGATGGTTTATAATGATATTTTCGTAAGCACTAATAGCTAAAATACACATAATGATGTTTCTTTTTTCAAAACGGGTTTTACTAAGTGGTTTGGCCTTAACTTTTGCGCAGATAATATATGCACAACAGCAAAAGCTTGAGCAATATTATCCTTCGAAGGAGGACGTTGTACAATCATATATCAAACAACAACGTTTGGATTCGTTGCTAAAAACAATCCCGCTTAATGCCAGCATCCACGCCAACTGGCAGCAGGATAATAGTTTTTGGTATGTTAAACATTTGCCGGATAACGGGCAGGAATATTACTATGTAAACACGGTAAAAGGCACCAAAGAAAAAGTATTCGATCAGCAACGTTTAGCAGATGGTATTAAAACGGCTACAGGTATTAGTGTACATGAGCTAAAACTTAACATCAACAAAATGTTTTTTAGTGCCGATGGTAAATCGGTTACCTTTAAAATGGACTCTACCTGGTTGCAGTGTAATTTAAATACCTATCAATGTGCCAAAACGGCTGATACCGCTTATAATTGGTACGACAGTTCAAGGCCCCTGCAATCCCGCACTTATCGCTGGGAAAGTGTACAAAGAGATTCTATATCGCCCGACAGAAAATGGAGCGCCTTTAGCAAAGGAGGAAACCTTTTTATAAAGCAGATTGGCGGCGATCAGGAAATGCAAATCACCCGGGATGGTAGTTTGGATAAGCCTTATGGTGAGTTCTCATGGTCGCCGGATAGTAAACATATTATTGGTTATTTGATTAATCCTATTGAGCCAAAGAAGGTGTATTATGTATTAAGTTCGGTTCCGGGTACAACGCGGGGGCAATTGAGGTCTCATGAATATGATCAGCCGGGTGATCCGTTCAGCACTTATACACCTTACATATTTAACATAGCAGATAAAAGCAAAATTAAGGTTGATGCGGATATTATAGACTTTTTTGGGGCGCCTGCTGCCCACTGGCGCAAAGGAAGCGACAGATATTATACTTACGAAAAGGTTGACAGAGGACACCAGCGTTTTAGGGTTGTTGAGGTTGATGTAACCAATGGCAAAACCCGGAATGTTATTGATGAGAAAACAAATACCTTTATTTATGAACAACGTTTATACACACGTTATTTACCCGATAGCCACGAAATAGTATGGATAACTGAAAAAGACGGCTGGCGACATATTTACCTGGTAAATGATATTACAGGTAGCCAAAAACTGGTAACCAAAGGCAATTGGGTGGTAAGGGATATTGATAGTGTTGACAGCAAAAAACGCGAAATATGGTTTACAGCCAGCGGCATAAACCCAGGAGAGGATCCTTATTTTATCCATTACTACCGCATAGGTTTTGATGGGAAAAACATGGTTGACCTGACTCCTGAAAAAGGGAATCATAGTGTCGTGTTTTCGCCTGACAGGAAATATTACCTGGATACTTACTCCGAGGTTAATGTTGCACCGGTGA
This sequence comes from Mucilaginibacter sp. L196, assembly GCF_009765905.1. GTDB lineage: Bacteria > Bacteroidota > Bacteroidia > Sphingobacteriales > Sphingobacteriaceae > Mucilaginibacter. Next base: position 729,597 of record NZ_LMUO01000009.1, read on the forward strand.
CCGTATTATGCAAAACGGATGACCGCAAAAAGATAATGCAAGTTGAAAAAACCGATACACAGGCATTATTGGCAACAGGCTTAAAAATGCCCGAGGTATTTGTAGCGAAAGGAAGGGATGGCAAAACAGATATATGGGGCGTGGTTTACCGCCCCGCTGATTTTGACCCTGCAAAAAGCTATCCTATAATTGAATATGTTTATGCCGGTCCGCAGGATTCTTACGTACCGAAAAGTTTTAGTCCGATTAACGAAATGCAGAGTATAGCGCAGCTTGGTTTTATTGTAGTGCAAGCGGATGGTATGGGGACAGCAAACCGCTCAAAAGCTTTCCACGATGTTTGCTGGAAGAATTTGATTGACGGAGGTTTTGCTGACCGCATCTTATGGATAAAAGCGTTGGCTAAAAAATATCCACAAGCAGATACTACACGTGTTGGGATCTATGGTAAATCTGCAGGGGGCCAAAATTCGGCGCAAGCGGTATTGTTTCATTCAGATTTTTATAAAGCAGCTGTATCAGCATGTGGCTGCCACGATAACCGTATTGACAAACAATGGTGGAACGAGCAATGGATGGGTTACCCTGTTGGTCCGCACTATGAGCAGCAGTCAAACATTACCAATGCGGGCAAACTGGGGGGAAGCCTGTTACTGATTGTTGGCGAGGCCGATGAAAATGTGCCGCCTGAGTCAACCTATCGCTTTGTAGACGCTTTGATAAAAAATAACAAGGATTTTGATCTGCTTACGGTACCAGGTGCAGACCATACCGATGGCGGCCCTTATGGACGCAGGAAAAAAAGAGATTTTTTTGTTAAGCATTTACTGAATGTAGATGCACCGGGAAGAGAAATTGGCGAACATTGATAGCTTGTAACAGGTTTAGTTAATAATAAAGGTTGGTTGGTTAATTATGGCCTTGCATGTGAAAACTGCAAGGCTTTTTTTGTTGCAATAGCAAAGCGTCACTGAGCGCAGCGTCAGAGGTTGAATTACAAGCATTATTTACTCAATACCAAACTAAAGTTTGAGAAACTTCCAAAGCCTTTGACCGGCCCGTAGGTGCATTGATACAAACCCACCTGTACTTCTTTTTGATCTAAATCATTTCGTAATACAGGGCTGCCGGGCAGGTTAATCCAATTGATTTTGTCGTTGCTGGTGCGCAGGTAGAATAGATTGCCATCGCGCTGTATTTGCAGGTATTTATTATAATTCCAGCCCGATTGCTTATTTAATTGCTGTCGGTTTCCATCTACAAAGTTGGTTAAAAGATTTCCTACATTCCATGCGGGGAAGATACTGTTTTGCAGGAGCTGCTCGGTTGTTGTTAAACTGTTGACGGCTCTTATCATCAGCCCGACATCGTTGTTCCCTAATACTTTCTTTTGGGCTAATCCACTCACATTGCTAACCTCAACTTCAGCAATAAAATCTCCTTTTACATTTTTGTAGATGAACGGTCCATAAGGCGCGTTACCGTCCCAGCTTGAGCCTTCTGAGGATAGGGTTAAAGTATCGTTAACAGCATTGATTCCTGATGCCGTTTGTTTATCGCCCTTGCCTATAAAGCCATCCCAGATTGACGCGCTTGTGTTTGAATTTAAATAGTCTTTCTGGTTAGCAAACGTGTCGGTATAAACAACAAATTGGGATGCTGCCGTTGATGCCATTGCTACAGGGCTGTTTGAGGTTACGTTACCTAAGTTATCCCGTACTTTAAAAGTGTAACTGTACCCCTTATTTGAATCAAGTCCATAGTCAACATAATAAGGATTATCCACCCAACCGCTTTCTTTTATAGTGCCATTAAACAAGCGTGTAAAGTTGTATTGCAGATTGCTTGCGGTATCTGTAATATTATGGCCTGCCTGCATGCTGATTATTCCCGGTGTTAATGCTTTTGGATTTTGTTTGTAAAACAATGCGGTGTCCATAGGGACATGAAGGCTTTTTACCCAAATGTTATTCAAGTCTTTTACTTCATCAGCAGTGAGCGCGTGTTTATAAATGCTGATGCCTGCAATAGCACCTGAGAACCCATTTTCAGCACTTATCTGTAAGGTATCAATAGTGGTACTTAGGGTAGTGTTTGATGAAGAGATTAGCTGTCCATCAATATATTCCTTCGCGTTATTGCCATTAACGGTTTTAACCAGGTAATGCCATTTACCCCGTGTTATTGCAGAACTTGTGTACAGGCTTTCATCTTCACTTGCTCCCATAAAACCGGCTATCATTTTATGTTGTTGGGTGATGGTAGTAAACACACTAATAGCGATGCTGTAATTGTTTTTTAACCCTAAAGGTTGATCTAATTTTAAAGCTTGATTGCCTTTTATAGTCGCACTTATTTTGCCTGCCACATCTGCTACAACCAATCCACCTTTAACCGACTTTAAACCGCCGCCTATATAACCTTCATTCTTCCAGTTTTGCAATTCGCCGTAAGGTAATTTGGAAGCATCGAGGTATACAGCTACTTCCGGTTGCTTTACCTGTGTGAACAAGTTTTTAATGGATGGATCAGCCAAAGGGCGATCATAAACCTGTAGGGATGCTATCGCCCCGGAAAAGTAGGCTTCACCATTGCTTTTGCTACCGAGTGAAAAGTTCTCCGCAGGTTTAACAAACAGCATTTTATTTTCCTGGTTATTTAGTTCGCCGTCAACATATACCTTTTCAAAAGTGCCATCGAAAGTAATGGCTATATGATGCCATTTAACTGCTGCGGGTGTGTGGTTGTATTGAATATCGGCAAAGCCAATATGCTGGGCGGCACCGGCATCGCGGTTGGTCCCATAGCCAAACGTCGCGCCTGTAAGCTGGTCGTTGCCCACTGCCCAGGAAAGTAGCGGATTCTCATCTTTCAATTGCGATGTATAAGCCCAGAATGAGACCGTATAGCTGTTATTACCCGCCAGTGAAAGCGGCACATTAAAAGATGATTTTAACGATTGCAGTCCGGTAAATACAACCGCTTTTTTACCTGCTATAATATCAACAAACGGCGTTTTGCCTGCGGCTTTAAAGCTGCCACTAAGTATACCGGTATTATTCCAGTTGCCTATCATGGCGCCCGGTTGCAGGGTGTTCGCATCAAGATTAATTAATAAGCCCTTTTGCGTATATTTTTTAACTACAGTAGGCGTATGAATATTTGCAGGCATTAAAGGTGCATTTCCTTCACCATATATTTTAAAGTTCCAAACAGCTTTGTACAGTCCCGGGTATTCTGTGTTGGTGATGGTCAATTTTATATACCTTGTTTTAACATCTCCGTTGTCAACGTAGGGGCTGCCATGCCATAGGTTATTTCTTTTATCTGCAAAAAGCCTCCAGTGTTTACCATCTGTTGAATATTCAATATAGTATTGGTAATACCATGTCGCGTATTCAAATTGAGTTAGCACGTTTTTTACGTGTGTTACTTTACCCAAATCCACCTGTAACCATTGTGGTGTGGTGTTATTGGTCTTAGGTTTCCATAAGGTGCCGTTATTGGCATCAACAGCAAATGATGGTTTGTAATCATCGCTATAATAAGAGGACGCCGTTACCTTTTTCTGATAGGCGAGGTCGGGATAAGGGATACTGTTTGGCCCCAAAAAACCTATACCTGTATGCGTTGGAATAACTTTTTCAATATTACCATCAGCATCGAAAACTAATTTATCGGCACAAACCTGCCTGTTATAGCCACCGCCCGAGTGGGGGTTATTATGCCTGTGATAGACGATATAATAATCATCTCCTATTTGCAGTACCGAGTTGTGTCCGGGGCCATGAATTGTCCCATCGGCACTTGTTGATAGGATGGGATTGTTTTTGCCAAATGTAAAACCTTCCATCGGGCTTGTTTTGCTTTGCGCATATTGTACACGGTAGGTACCATCTTCACAAAAACCTGAAGAATACATCAGGTAATAAATCCCTTTCCGTTTAAACATAAATGATCCTTCAAAAAAATCTTTGGCAAGCGTGTTGGGTATTTGCCCAGTTTTTGAAAACGAACGCATATCCGGGTTAAGCAAACCTACACCACAGCCAAAACCGGGATATATTCCCCATGTGCCCCAGGTCATGTAAAATCTGCCGTCATCATCTCTAAAAGTTTGTCCATCAAGCGTTATTACTTTCGGTACGAGGTAATTTGGTACAACGGCTTTGCCGTCGGAAAATAATGGAGTCCACGGCCCAACAGGTGTTGATGATGACGCGCCATATACTTCAACCGTTGGCTGGCAATAATACAGGTAGTATTTACCATCATTGCCATACGCTACATCTGGTGCCCAATAGTTATGGGTTGTCGGCCAGTTCATATCCTGGAAAGTCCAGTTCACAAAATCTTTGGAGGTCCATACTTGCGATGGGCCCAAGCCACCACCGTTACCATCGGTAGTAGCGTATATATAATAAGTGTCTCCAAACTTTTTAACGGTGGGATCTGCAAAATATCCCGGTATTACCGGATTGCCATTGCCCGCTGCCTGGTATTGCGGTTTTTGAGCCAGTATAAAACCGGGTAAAAGTAAAAGAAAGTAAAATATAATGACAGAGCGTAAGCGCATACTCAGGATGGAATTTATAATGCTTTATACAAATATATGCAGGTTACAAAGCCCATTGTTTTCATTAATTAACCTAATGTGGCAATTAATTAACGTGTTATAATATTTTGATACTGAAACACCTGTTCAATAATATTAACAGGATAATAAGTTGCTACAAGTTGGCAAATTACAGTAAATTGTAAGGGGGCTAAACTTTTACTTTTACAATCATAAATTTTAGTACCCGAATACACTATGTTAATATCCAACTTTTTAGATAGAATAAAACCAGCACAAAAACGTAATAACCAGCGCTTAAAATGCAGTGTCTTTCTTATCACGCTTTGTCTTTTTTGTGTTGATAATTCATACGCGCAAGATCCATGGAAAGCTCTTGAAAAAAGGCCATCAACCCTTGGACTTGAAAGCGGCATATCAACATATGCAACTCCTGATTTTCAATTACAACTGGTTAAAGCCTCACAAACTGTTGCTGCTTTAAGGCCAAATAGCAATAAAAAATTTGATTTTACTCCCGGTGATCGCCTTAAAGTGCGCAGCAGCGATGGCATGTACCAGTTAGGAGATATTGAGCTTCGTTTAAAGTCGGCCGGTGACGCAGATTGGAAGGGATATTCTACCGCAGCAAAACGCGCAGCAGTTAACCCTATGCCAAATAAAAGTAAAACTGTATTAGCTGCCGCTGATCTTTCAGCCACGTTGCCTGCCGATATTCCTTTAAACATACAACGTTATTGGAAGGTGGCCGATGGCCATTTAGTATTACAATTCAAGTTGAAGAATAAAAGTGATAAAGTGGTTGAGATAGGTTCATTAGGTATACCTATGATATTTAATAACATTATGCAGGGCAAATCGCTTGAGGAAACTCATGCTGAGAATGTTTTTTACGACCCATATATTGGTAAGGACGCGGGTTACTTACAAGTTACCCGTTTAAATGGCCATGGCCCTGCTTTAGTGGTTGTGCCTTTTGGTAAAACACCTTTCGAGGCTTATAACCCATTAAACAATGACCCAACCCCGCGCGGGATTGATTTTGAAGGTTTTTACGAATGGATGGTATACAGTAAAGCATATGCCGAAAATGAATGGAAAAACGCTGAACCTTGGAACACGCCAACTTCTGTTAAACTAAATCCGGGCGAAACGATTTCATTTGGTGTTAAGTTCCTGCTTGCCGATTCTATTAAAGGTATTGAGCATAAACTTGCTGAAAATAAACGTCCTGTTACTGTGGGTATCCCCGGGTATGTGTTACCGCAGGATGTTAATGCCAAGCTTTTTTTAAATTATCCTAAAGAAGTAAAATCCATACAGGTTGAACCTGAAGGTGCCTTAGCTATCACCCCGGCATCATCATCTGAAAGTAAATGGAAAACGTATGATATAAAGGGTGTAACATGGGGCAGGGCAAGGCTTACCATTACTTATGCTGATGGTTTATGCCAAACTATTAATTATAAGGTGATAAAACCAGAAACAGATGTTTTAAAAGATTTTGGCAACTTTTTAACCACCAAGCAATGGTATGAGAATAAATCAGATGTTTTCGGTCGCGATCAATCTGTTATAACTTATGATTATGATAAAAAGCAGCAGGTAACGCAGGATAACCGGGCATGGATAGCTGGTTTAAGTGATGAGGGTGGAGCAGGTTCATGGCTTGGCGCTATGATGAAGGAATTGGTACAGCCCGATAAAGCTGAAGTTGATAAATTGGAACGTTTTGTGGACCACACTTTATGGGGCAATATCCAACATAGTGAAGGTGAACAAAAATACGGTGTGAAAAAAAGCGTGTTTTATTATCAACCTGATTCGTTACCAAAAGGTACTTACAGTGATAGTATCCGCTGGAATACCTGGTCGGCCTGGAACCATGTTGCCGCGAATGATATTGGCAGGTCATATAACTATCCACATGTTGCTTCGGCACATTGGGTAATGTATCGTTTGGCTCGTTACCATACCGGTTTAGTTAGCGGGCAAACCTGGCAATGGTATTTGGATAATGCTTACCAAACCACAATGGCAATGATAGATAAAGCGCCATACTATGTGCAATTTGGGCAAATGGAAGGTGATGTCTTCTTTAAAATACTAATGGATCTGAAAGCAGAAGGCTGGAATGATAAGGCCGATTTGCTTGAAAAAGCGATGAAAGTAAGAGCCGATCACTGGCGTACATTGATGTATCCGTTTGGTAGTGAAATGCCATGGGATTCAACAGGGCAGGAAGAGGTTTATTTATGGTCGGAATATTTTGGTTATACAGATAAAGCAGAAATAACTATCGATGCCATACTTGGGTATATGCCTACCATCCCTAACTGGGGGTACAATGGCTCGGCACGCAGATATTGGGATTTTCTTTACGGTGGTAAATTGCAACGTATCGAGCGTCAGCTTCATCACTATGGCTCGGGTATAAATGCCATTCCGGTTTTAAGCGAATACCGGGCTAAACCAAACGACTTATACCTTTTGCGTGTTGGTTATGGCGGTGTAATGGGCTCTATATCTAATATTACCCAGGATGGTTTCGGTCCTGCGGCTTTCCACTCGTATCCATCAACATTAAAAATTGACGGTTTATCAGGGGATTATGGGTCTAACTTTTTTGGGTACGCATTAAATACAGCCACTTATATTACACATGATAAAGAGCTGGGCTGGTTAGTATTTGGCGGCAACATGACAATTAAGCCAGATGCGGTTAATGTAGAAATTACTACAGCGGCAAAATCACGTATTTATATTGCCCCTGCAGGTTTATGGCTCACATTAGATGCCGGTACATTTAAATCGGTAACGTTTAATCCTGAAACAGGTAAAGTGAATGTATTATTAAATCCAGCCGATCAATATACACCTGTGGCTTATCTGCATATAGAGCATCCTGCAAATGGGGCTTCCGCATCAACATATAAATTAGTTAGCCCTTCAAAAATGGAGCGGGGAGCATATGTCATTAACCTGACTAATGAGCCGCTGAATATAGAAATAAGTAGATCATAGAGAATGGTTTTATCATTTTTAGACAGCTTCTGAGATTTTTGGTAGTTATTAAAAGAAAGGCTTAAACAAAAGCAATAACTGAAGGCTCATACTACCTTACTTCTCTGAATAAATTCAGGTCGTATCGAAACAAAAAATGCCACCCACTAAAATGGGCAGCATTTGTGCTGGCGGAGAGGCAGAGACAACAATCGAACAACTGATGCCATTTTTAGATGACTTAAGACATCCTAACCAATCATTATAACTTACGGATACTATCAAGCCGATTTGACAAGCTCAACAGAGATGTTAGGCTTTTCTATATCTAAAAGTGTATCTTGATGCACAATTATCATTTCACAATGAGCATGCACGCCGACAAAACCCAACAAAACAAAATTCAAGCGTTCACTAGCGTAGCTGTTCAAAAACAAAACAGTAATAGCCCTGCGTCTAAATTTGTTGATAACAGGCCTGAGGCCATTACGCAAAGAAAATTACAGGAAGCCATGAATAACAGCCCCCCGGGTACAGCAATTGAAAGCGTATCAGGAAATGGCAGATAATAGCCCGAAAGTAAAGCAATTTGAGGCTTCTCAGGTATTAGCAAATAATCATATAACTAACAAAATAGTACAACGGAAAGAAAATACAGAAGAGGAACCTGTACATGGAAAATTTGAACCAGTACAAAAGCAAGCTAACAATACAGGCCTGCCCGATAATTTAAAGGTCGGGATTGAAAACCTTTCGGGCATTAGTATGAATGATGTCAGGGTGAATTATAACTCGCCTAAACCTGCGCAGTTACAGGCCCACGCATACGCCCACGGTACCGATATACATATTGCACCAGGCCAGGAAAAACACTTGCCGCATGAGGCCTGGCATGTGGTGCAGCAGAAGCAGGGAAGAGTGCAGCCAACTTTGCAAATGAAAGGTACAACTCCAGTTAATGATAATGAAGGATTGGAGATAGAAGCAGATTCGATGGGGAAAAAAGTTATGGCTTTAGCCTTTCAACTTAGGTCTAACCAATCTTTAAATGTTACATCAAAAAGTAATAAACTTGGTACTGCCCAAAGAGTAATTATTCAAGGAGCAGATGCGGATGAAAGTTCGGACATTGCTTCAATTGGGTATTCAAGGTTAATTAGCCAATCCGAAATCCAGAATACCAATGAGTTTTTAAAGGAAGAAATAATGGAAAAAAAATATTTTCAATCGATAAACTTGATGGAATAACGTTTGACAAGGTGAATTACCTAAATGGACATTTTCAAGAGGGGCAGGGCTATTTGGGGCATTCCGTAGAGGCTCTTGCCGGTCTTTTGCACGGAAAAGGGTTAGCTTCGGGAAATAATATAATTTTAACAGGTTGCGATAGTAGTGTGTATGCGGCTTCGCTTGCCGTTGAGCTACATAAATTAGGAATTGATGTAACTGTAACCGGTGCTAAAGGAATCGCTTTCGATTATAAAAATGGCGAAGGAATAGTGATTGAAAAAATGTATGATAGTAAAAAAATACCACATGAGGTGAATGAGTTGCACAATGTGAAAAACAAACTGGTTATTGCACATAAGTACGAAGAGATTTTCATTAACGAAATAACTTCAACAATATTTAAGGACGGTGAGTTACAAAAAGAGTTGGTGGATTTCCTTGTCTATTTTAAGGTACTCGGTAGGTCACACATTAAATACCAAAAGAACACGGACTTAACTGATGCGAGAATAGAAGAGTTAGCTACAGCCCAAAAGGTATTTAAAGAGGCAATCAAAAATGCTAATGGACCAGATATTGAAGAATGGAAGCTTACTCCTCCCACGATAGATCAGTTGGTGGCATTTAGTAAAAACAACGAACGTCCCGCTTTTTCAAAACCCCAATTAATATCATTCAGTAAAAGTTTAAACAATCTGATTCCCCAAAAGATAGATGTGGATCATTCTGTTGAAGGACTTCGTGCCCAAACTGAAAATGGACGCTTTATTTTCGACCAATACACCTCTAGGGACCAATTGTGGATCAGGGATTTTATGGTTAAAGTTCGAGGTGCCAAAGACAGTTTAATTAAGACATTCATATTGAAGCAATACATAGAAATAGGAAGAAAAGCAGCCAATGAATATATAAAAACAATGACTGAGGGCTATGATGGGAAAGAGCAGCAGCATGGCATGTTACTGGCGAATGGTTGGGAAAGTTTTACTCACGAGGGGAAATCAGGGACGAACAACACCTTTAGGAAAGTGGCAGATCTTTAAATCAAATCAAGATATATACTTTTTATTAGCAAGTAAAGAAATCATTTGTGTAGCCCCGTTTAAATGTCTATTGCAAGTTACCTAAAATGTTGATCAGGTTTCTTATAACTTTTATCAATAAGCAGAACACAATAAACCCAATAATTATGATCTTATAAAATCAATCGATATAAGATTTTTACAATTTTAGAATCCCAGGCAACTCTTTTAAAAAACTCTCCGTACTATTGTTTAGAATAATTCTAAACAATAATGATTGATGTTCTTATAGCAGACAGCCAAATATTAACGAGAGAGGGAATAAAATCAATGCTATTGGATATAATCGATATCCGAATTATAGGTAGCGCCAAGTCTTCTGGTGAGATGGAGCAACTCATTGTTGAACTAAAACCACAGGTTATCATCATTGATCATGATTATAATAACAGATTTACCATAAAGGATATACAAAACGTTTATTCAAATCATAGCTATGCCCGGATACTTGTTTTATCTAACAGGGCTGCAAAGAATAAAGTCTTGGACATAATTGATCTGGGCATAAAAAATTATGTGTTTAAAGAATGCAGCAGGGAAGAACTTGTAACAGCAGTTTATAAAACGGCTAATGGCGAACAGTTCTTTTGCAAGAATACCTTTGAAACCCTATTCGGGAGTAAATTACTACCTGAAAGAGAAGAACCTGTAAATGCTTTATCTTCCCGTGAAACAGAGATTATTCAACTGATTGCAGCGGGTATGACCAATAAGGAAATTGCTGAAAAGTTATTTTTAAGCATACATACTATAAAGACCCATCGTAAAAACATCATTAAAAAAATTGGTTTTACTTTCAAAAATGCCGCCGATTTGATGAGTTATACTAATCTTATTTAGACTAATTATAAATTACCCCCGTGGGGGTATTGTCTCGCCTTTGGGTTACTTATACTTTTGAGCCGTAATAAAACACTACAGCTCATCATGAAAAAAACATTTACCGCACTTAGTTTAATTTCAGCAGCATTGTTATTTACAACAAGCTGTAAAAAATCATCAACCAAAACAGACCCTACACCAACCTATACTGTTCCAGCAACTTACAATTTTGCCAATGTTAATTATTCAGATGCCAGCATCCGTTTAAGTATGGCTAATGAAATGGCAGCGCTAATGGCATCTGCAACCACAGGGCCGGTTGACGGACAAAGGTTGCTGAACATGTTTACCAATACCAACTCTCCTTTTGCAAGCGCGGCCTCTAATACATCAGGCCTGCAGCTAAAAGATCAGTGCTTTACCCAATTACAAACGGATATTCCCAACTTTATTGACAGTATTGTTATGGTAAGTAACTCCAAACAACCTGCAAGCAGGGGCGTTGCCGGTATTGGCGCAAGCTCGGTTACGCCAACATCTTTATATCCGCAAACAGCCACCGGAGTTAATTACGCGCAGGTATTTAAGAAAAGTATTATGGGGGGCTTGATCTGCTATGAGATCGTAAATAATTACATGGTTAATGGCATTGGCAGCTCTGTTGATAACAACACTGTGGTTACAGGTAGCGGAACCGCTATGGAGCATAACTGGGACCTTGCTTTTGGTTATTGGGGTGTTCCGGTTAATTTCCCGACAAGCAAAACAGGAGTATTATTCTGGGGAAGCTATACTACACAAATTGATTCTGGCTATCATGCCAATATGATATTGATGAATGCCTTTTTGAAAGGTAGAGCAGCTATTACCAATAAAGATATGCCTACCACACAGGCACAGGCCACTATCATTATGCAAACATTTGAAAGAATGACCGGCGCGGCTGCATTACAGGAAATCAATGAAATTAAAGAAGCCCTAACAGATAATGTTAAAAGAAACAGCGCCCTATCTGAGTGCTATGGCTTTGTAAATTCACTAAAATATAATCCCGCACGTAAAATTACTGATGCGCAAATCAATACCATACTGGCGTTATTCCCCAAAAACTTTTGGGATTTAACACCTACCGATATTGATAACATTCAAAATGCTATTGCTACACAGTATAACTTTCAAAGTGTGAAAGACATTCTTTAATGATTAAAACCGGGTATCTATTTAGATGCCCGGTTTTATAACAATTTATCAGGCTATATAAAATCAGCCTACAAATAAAATAAGATTATGCGTATAAAATTTATCTACCCGGCCCTCATTGTTTTAATTGCAATGGCGGCTTTTCAAGCTTGTAAAAAGTCAGGAACTTCTCCCAATAGCGGTAGCTCCGGCTTTGATCGTGTTGGTATGCTAAAAAATCTGAGCACTAACATTATAATTCCTGGTTACGTAAGTTTTCAGGCTTCTGTAGTTTCATTAGATTCTTCAATCACTGCGTTTAATGCCAACCCTGATATTACCAAGTTGGGTAATTTACAAACTACATTTAAAATTGCATATGAAAGATGGCAAGCAGTATCAACTTTTGATTTTGGCCCTGCGTCAAACGAAAATTTAAGAATAAGCTTAAATACTTTTCCTGCTGACGTTAATCAGATCAATACCAATGTAGGCTCCGGGTCATATAACCTGGCATCATTATCAGCTTTACCTGCAGAAGGCTTCCCGGCTTTAGATTATCTTTTGTTTGGAACCGGAGCAGACAATAATGCCATACTTGTACAATACACTACTGATAGCCAGGCGGCCAATCGTAAGGCTTATTTGGCTGCAGTTAGCATCATTATCAAAACAAAAATTACCAATGTTTTATCAGCCTGGAAAACTACCTATCCGGCCACTTTCTTAGCTGCCTCAGGAACAGATGTAGGTAGTTCTGTAGGGCAACTGACCAATGAGCTTAATGAAGATTTTGAAGTGATAAAAAACTATGAGATAGGCATACCGGCGGGAACAGAATCCATGGGTACTACTTTCCCTAATAAAGTTCAGGCTTACTATTCAAAAATATCATTACAACTTACTTTACTGCATTTGGCAGCCATCCAAAATATTTATTTGGGACAGAGTGCAACAGGCAACGGGCTTGGCTTTGATGATTATTTAGTGAGTGCAAAAGCTACTTATAACGGAGGATCATTGAATGATGCTATTACAGCCCAATTCGCTACCGCAACCGCTAAACTACAAGCGCTGTCTGATCCGTTAGCAAATCAGATAACAACCAACTTAACCGGTGTTACCGCTGCTTATACCGCGTTACAATTGCAAACAGTATTATTAAAAACAGATATGCCGTCGGCTTTAGGGATTTTGATCACTTACGGCGATACAGACGGAGATTAATACATGCTAAATTTAATAAAGGAGAAATTCAACCTCCTTAACAAAACTGACAGGCATATTGCACCGCTTGCCGTTCTGCGGATGGCATTTGGCAGCATTATGCTGGTTAGCGTTGTGCGCTTTTTGCTAAAAGGATGGGTTTACGCATTTTACATTAAACCCAAATATCATTTTACTTTTTATGGGTTTTATTGGGTAAAGCCATTTGATGCTATGGGCATGTATCTGCTGTTTGCAATACTCATAACAACCAGCATATTGGTTACCATAGGTTTGTTTTATAGGATTGCCATAAGCACATTTTTTTTATGTTTTACTTTTGTAGAACTGATTGATAAAACCACCTATTTAAACCATTATTATTTTATAAGCGTAATGGCATTTTTAATGATACTGGTGCCTGCGAACAGGTATTTTTCTGTTGATGTTTTACGAAAGCCAAAACTGGAAATCACTAATGTGCCGTGGTGGACGATTGATATATTTAAGTTACAGCTCTTCATCGTTTATTTTTTCGCGGGATTATCCAAACTGAACTATGATTGGCTCATTGCCGCTATGCCTTTAAGAATCTGGCTGCCTGCCAGCAGCCATTTGCCTGTTATTGGTGGTTTGTTAACCCAGTTATGGGTAGCATATTTATTTTGCTGGTTTGGCGCTTTGTTTGATTTATCGATCGGGTTTCTATTGCTTAATTCAAAAACCCGTAAAGTTGCTTATTTGCTGGTTATTATTTTCCATCTAGTAACCGCATGGTTCTTTAAAATAGGCATGTTCCCCTATATCATGATTTTTGTAACCATCGTTTTCTTTTCAGAAAATACTCATCGCAAAATCATTAAGTATATAGGCAGCATTTTTTCGAAAGCAAATACAATTTCTTCAACTGATAATATCAATTCTTTTTATCAAATCAGAGTATCAAAAAAAAGAATTATATATACCCTGTTGGTGCTGCATTTTACCATTCAACTGCTGCTGCCTTTCCGTTATTTGCTATATCCAGGTAAGCTTTATTGGACTGAGGAAGGTTACTGTTTTTCGTGGCGGGTAATGTTGATGGAAAAAGGTGGCACAGTATTTTTTCACGTTAAAAATCCTCAAACAGGTAAAAGAACTGAAATAATTAATTCACAATACCTTACTGATTTTCAGGAAAGCCAAATGTCGACACAGCCGGATATGATCTTGCAATTCGCGCATATACTGGCTGCTGATTATCAAAAAAGAGGAATTGAAAATCCTATAGTAACCGCCGAAAGCTACGTAACCCTAAATGGCAGCGGCAGCAGGCTATATATTGATAGTGCCGCAAACCTGGCTAATGAGCAAGATAGTTTCGGCCATAAAAAATGGATACTTCCATTTCATAACAACAACTAATGAAACGTACTTTTATACCCATAATACTTCTTTTTTTACTCTGCTCGTTTAATTTATCGGCACAAACGTTTACCATAAACGGCGAAGTAAAGTCTTCATCCCGTAATGGTGTGGCTAATGCTTCTGTAGCGTTAAAAGGCACATCTTACGCAACCATTTGCGATTCATCGGGCAACTATCATTTAAATAATCTAAAACCCGGCAATTATGTATTGCAGGTGTCTGCTGTTGGTTATCAGTCGGCTGTTAAAGGGCTTCAAATAACCAAAAATCTTAGAGTCAACGTATCTCTTGAATTATTGGTACAGCAGTTAAACGATGTAAGCGTAAACGCCCAAAAGTACAATACATTTGGTATTACCCGGCTAAAAGCCGTAGAGGGAACAACCATTAATGCTGGTAAAAAAAGCGAAGTAGTGGTAATGGATGACATAGTAGCTAATAAAGCTGCAAATACCACGCGACAGATCTATTCAAAAATAGCGGGATTAAATATATGGGAAAGTGATGGTGCCGGTATCCAACTGGGTATTGGGGGCAGGGGGTTGAACCCTAATCGTATTACGAATTTTAATACTCGCCAAAATGGTTATGATATAGCCGCCGATGCGCTGGGTTACCCGGAAAGTTATTATACGCCCCCGGCAGAATTGGTTGACCGTATTGAGATATTAAGAGGGGCATCATCCTTACAATATGGAACTCAATTTGGCGGCCTTGTTAATTTTAAGTTGAACGACGGTATTACTAATAAACCTTTTGAGTTTACCTCGCGCGAAACGGTAGGCTCATGGGGTTTTTTAAATGAGACTAACAGTATTGGCGGTACTGATGGGAAGGTGCAGTATTATGCTTTTTATCAGCATAAGTCAGGTGATGACTGGCGGCCAAATGCTAATTTTAATGTTAACACTGCCTATACTTCTATTACTTACAATGCTACCAGTAAGTTTTCGATAGGCTTTCAGTACACGCATATGGATTACCTGGCCCATCAGCCCGGAGGCCTTACCGACGCTGAATTTGCAGCAGACCCACAGCAATCTGTACGCAGCCGTAATTGGTTTAAGGTGGATTGGAACCTTGGCGCTGTATTGCTGAATTATAAAATAAACGATAACCTGAAATTCAATTCCCGCTTTTTTGGATTGCTGGCTGACAGGGATGCAACCGGTGATTTGACCGATTTGATAAGTCGCCCTGATTTGGGTGGTGACAGGAACTTGTTTAAGGATAAATACACGAACTATGGTAATGAGAGCCGCCTGTTGTATAGTTATAAAATTGGTGAACAAGCTCAAAATTTACTGGTAGGGGTAAGGTATTATAAAGGGCTTACCAACCGGCAGCAAGGTTTTGGTAATGATGGTTCTACAGGCAATAATTCAGATTTTAATTATGGAAACTCTGCTACTGACGTGAACGGCTATTCAAAATATAATTTCCCTAATTATAATGTGGCTCTTTTTGCCGAAAATATATTTCATATCACTTCAAAATTCAGCATTATACCCGGTGTAAGGTTTGAAAACATTGTTACCAAGGCCGATGGCTCTTATAGAATTGTTAATACCGATGGAGCCGGGAATGTTATTTTTGACCAGCTAGTAAGTGATGTTAAAAATAGCGACCGGCATTTTGTGATCGGTGGATTAGGCTTAAGTTATTACCAAAGTGAAGCCATGCAATTTTATGGGAATATATCGCAGAATTACCGGGCCATTAATTTTAGTGACCTGTATTCTGTTGTAAAAACCACGGTGGTTGATCCCAATCTGAAGGATGAAACGGGCTACTCGGCTGATTTAGGAGTGCGGGGCAACATATCGGCTATATTTAATTACGATGTGAGCGTATTTGACATTTATTATAATAACAGAATAGGTACTTACCTATCATCAGATGCAAACAACAATGCTTTTCAATATCGCACCAATATTGGCGCATCACAAAATTTAGGGTTAGAAACCTTTGCGGAGTTAGAGCTTTTGCATTTATTGGGAATGGATACAAAAAAAACCAGTCTATCGGTTTTCTCTAACCTGGCATTAATAAATGCACGCTACGTTCATACACTAAACTCGGCTTTTGATAATAAGAAAGTAGAGCTTGCGCCCGATGTAATATTTAAGACCGGGCTATCGTATAAGTATAAAAAACTTTCCACCAGTTACCAGGTTGCCTACACCAGCTCACAATTCAGCGATGCTACAAATGCTGTATTTACGCCCAGTGCGGTTGATGGTATAGTGCCTGCATACACAGTTATGGATTTTTCGGCAAGCTATAAACTAAGTAAAATATTTTCATTAGAAGGCTCGATCAACAATCTCGCAAACACAAAATACTTTACCCGCCGCGCAGATAGTTACCCTGGCCCAGGTATTATACCTGCTGATGCCAGAAGCTATTTTTTGACTTTGCAAGTGAAATTATAGTTTCTATTTGTTTTGTTATTGAAATGAGCGGAGATCAAGGGATTCATTAGAACACCTACAAGAAAATTTTAAGGATTATTAGAGAAATTTATAAAGAGAAATAATGAATAATCTTTTCCTCCCGACACTGTGAAACCGGAGTAAAAACTTCCAAAAGTAATCACTCCGGTTCAGTATTCACAATCATTGAAATGTGTCGAACTAATTTTTCTGAATAGGTTACCTTATCTCTAATACAGATCTCATATGACTGAAAGTCTGGAAACTATATTGCCCGTGATATTTACCCATTCCCGAAGTTCCTACACCACCAAAGGGTAAAAAATGGGTTCCTACATGTATCAGTGTACTGTTAATTTCAGCATCACCACTTGTCGTCCTGCTTAAAACATCCTCTGCAAAACCCTTATCCTCAGAGAATACATATAATGCTAAGGGCTTAGGCCGGGAATTGATCTCATCGAGAACCACATCAATGTCGGAGTAGGCCAGAAATGGAAGAATTGGCCCAAATATTTCCTGTTGCATTACCGCGTCTTGCCAAACAACATTATCCATTATTGTCGCCTCAAAATAACGGGTTTCCAGATCATACTTACCCCCATACACCACTTTTTCTTTTGCCGCATCCAAATAACCCGCGAGGTTCCTCACCTGTTGCTGTGAGACAATCTTGCCAATCTTACCCAATGAATTACCATTGTAGGTCTTCTGGAGATGGGCTTTAAATCTCTGGATCAACTCATCCTTTATCGATTCGTGCACATAAATGTAATCAGGGGCTACACAGGTCTGGCCACAGTTCATCCATTTGCCTCTTGCAATCCTTTCAACTGCCTTGTCAAGGTTGGCATCTTTATGCACAATGGTCGGCGATTTTCCGCCCAGTTCCAGTGTCAATGGGATTAGCTGCTCGGCGGCGGCCCTCATTACGATCTTTCCCACGTTAGGGCTTCCTGTAAAGAAGATATAGTCAAATTTCAGGCTTAACAAAAGCGTATTTTCCTCAATTGAGCCTTGTATAACCGAGATATAGTCAGGAGAAAATGCATCCCTCACTATATTTTCAATAACACCAGCAACATTTGGCGTATTCTCCGATGGCTTGATGATAGCGGTATTTCCGCCCATTATAGCACCCAATAAGGGACTAAATGTCAATTGAACAGGATAGTTGAAGGGGCCTACAATGTAGCTAACCCCATACGGCTGAAAGGTTACCTTACTTATAATTTCACCACCTGATGCATGTTGCCTTGAAGGCATTTCAAGAGGCTTAGCCCAGATTTCAAGATTGTCAAGACAGTAATCCAGCTCATCCAAAACTAGTTTTATTTCAGCATACTCGGTCTCTGATTTGCTTTTCCCCAAATCTGTGAACATGGCGTTGCAAATGGCATCATTATGCGCTATAAATGATTTTTTTAAATTCTCCAACTGCTGAATTCTGAAATCAACTGATTGAGTCTTCCGGGTTGCAAAGAACTTTTTTTGGCTTTGAAACACCTCTGTTATATGCTTTTTTTGATTTATATCCATTTCTATTTTTCTGGCTTTAACTATTTTATATTTGAGAACACTCAGATAGTTCTAAGGTGATAACAAACTCAACAATTAATTACTGCGTTTGTTGCCTGTTAGCATTTTATTTTTAGCTAAAAGTGTTATCATTTTTTCTGCCACGGCTTCAGATGATGCATGATTTTGTCCGGTGGTCAATAAGCCATTTTCCACAATCAGATTATAAAAATGTTGGGCAGATAATTTTATCTCCGAAAGGTATTGTCTGCAATCATCATCTGTTGCAGATCTTTCACAAGATTCTACTATATTTAGTTCTTTAAACATCTTTTTTATATTAATACCCGATTAGGTATAAATACACTGATTTTTTCAGCATTTAGAAATACCTAATTAATATTAGTGATCTCAAAAAATGAAAAAAATATTTCTAAAGGTATTCTTATTACTCCTGGTGTGCTTCCATATTGGGCGGTCTAATGCTCAGATCACGCCGCAGCAAGCTATTACTCATTTACAAAAGGGTATCAATATTGGTAATACATTAGATGCCCCCGGCGGTGAGACCAGTTGGGGGCAGCCCATCATTCAACCTTATTACTTTGATGATTATAAGGCTGCCGGATTCACGGCAATTCGGATTCCGATTACCTGGGAAAAGCATACTGACACCATCGCCCCATATGCTATCGATCCTAAGTTTATCGCGCGCGTAGAACAGGTGGTTGACTGGGGTTTGAGCCGGGGCTTATATATAATAATAAATTGCCATCACGAGGGGTTCATTAAAAAGGATTATTCGCCTAAAAATATTGCCCGTTTTGAAGCAATATGGAGCCAAATTGCCACCCGTTTTAAAAACAAGTCAGATCATTTATTATTTGAAATATTGAATGAGCCACATCCGCTTAGTTTGGCAAATCTTAATGATCTGAATAAGCGCATCTTTAAAGTTATCCGCAAAAGCAATCCAACGCGTATTATCGTGTACGCAGGCAATGAATGGAGCAGTGATGCAGAGTTATTAAAGGCCGATATTCCTAAGGATAAATATCTGATCGCGAATTTTCATTGCTATAGCCCCTGGGCCTGGGTTTCCGGAAAAGACAAGAATATCCCCTGGGGCACACAAGCCGACAAGAACGAGATTAAGGGAATATTTGATCGGGTCTATAACTTTTTCGCTTCTAAAGGCATACCGGTTATGGTAAATGAATATGGTTGTCCGGTAGGTAAATCGCAGGAGTGGCGTGTATTATTTTATAAAACTTACGTCGAAAATATCCGCTCGCATGGCTTTGGGTCTTTTGCGTGGGATGATGGAGGTGCTTTTAAAACTTACGATAGGACAGGCCGTAAATGGATTGGTGGTGTGCAAAAGGTAATTACATCATCTGGTGAGCAATAGCTGCGCCTTTGTTGGTATTGTGACCAACAAATAATCATCAATATCAAAAAGAAAAGCCAGGTTATTTGGGGCCGTTAAAAGCTCTGAGAAGTTTAACCTTCCAACAAAGCAAAAAAGACTTTACAGCAAAGCTAGGGAGTATGAATGTGGCTAACTTTGTTAAAGTCTGGCATCAGGATATTTCTTGATTAAACCATTCATTAGCAATATTATACGACAAATATCAACCCTATGGAAAAACAGGACAAATGGACAATAGCGAACATCACTCCGCAAATGGGAAAGCATGCCGTTGTTACCGGGGCTTCCGGTGGGCTCGGTTTTGAAATATCTCTTCAATTGGTAAAGGCAGGTGCTGAAGTTGTCCTGGCAGCCCGGGATCAGTTCAAAGGCGAAGAAGCAATTAAACGTATTTTACAGGAAGTTCCAGGGGCTAAACTTCATTTTGAAAAACTTGACCTCGCAAGTTTGTCTTCCGTGAGGGATTTTACAGACAGGTTAATTGAACATGGAAAACAAATCAGCATTCTGATCAATAATGCCGGCGTTAGTTATGCGGAAAGACAAGTTACCAGCGACGGATTCGAAGCGGACTTTGGAATAAATCACTTGGGGCACTTTGCATTAACAGGCCGTTTGCTGCCTTTACTCAAAGCCGGGGCGCGTGTAGTGGTGGTGACCAGTGGGGCTAATAGAAGAGGGAAGATTAATTTTGATGACCTTCAAAGTGAAAAGAAATTTACTTCAATAACTGCTTATGCTCAGTCTAAACTGGCCAATTTGATGTTCGCCATTGAATTGCAACGGAGGAGTGAGGAATATGGCTATGGGCTGCAGGTAATTGCTGCGCATCCGGGCTATGCCCGGACAGAACTGGTCAAAAACAGTTCCGAAAAAACAGCACTTGTTGCACGTCTGGCAATAACCGTTCTTGGTTGGTTGGGCCAGTCTGCGGCAGAAGGCGCATGGCCGGAGTTGTTCGCGGCAACCTCAACTAAAGCTTTGGCAGGGGGGTATTATGGCCCGGGCGGTTTTGGTCATTTGAGTGGCCCTGTAACAGAGGCAAAAATTCCAGAGAATGCACAGGATACACAGGTCTCACATAAGTTATGGCAGGTATCAGAAGAGTTGACCAAGGTAAAATGGCCAATACATTTTATTTAAAAGCATCTTTTGAATGATCGCGGATACGGAAATGGGTAAAGCCTTGATATATTAGCAATCAGAATAAGAAAACTATCAAAGCTTAGCTAAAAAAATCGCTGCGTAACCTTCTTTTTGAAAGATACTTCTTAGCTTTAAATATGGAACTTCCTCTTTTACTGCACTTCGATGGTTTAAAGCATAACAAAAATTGGGCGAACGAAGACTTCGTACCCGAGCACATATTTGGCTATCAGATCTTTGGATCGACTATAATTGACGATGGAAAAAAGGTATACGAAATTAATGAAGGGGCATATTTTTTCAGTAATCGCAACAGCCTGGCCAAAGGAACAAAAAAGTTTTCCCCAACAGAAGGGTATAGTTCAATTTGCATTTGTCTGAGTCAAAAGTTTTTGAAAACGTTTAACTTGACCCGTTTACCGGCAGATGGGCAGGTTCCGGGCAAAGACATGGTCATTATTTTTCCTGAAACGCCATTGTTAACCAACTATTTTCAGTCACTCACACCTTACATTAACAGATCGGAAGAAGATTTTAAAGATTTGGTTGATGCAAAGCTAACGGAAGCGACTCTCATTCTGTTAAAACTCCATCCTGAAATGCGCACAAGGCTTTTCGATTTTGGAAATCCCGGCAAGATTGATTTGAAATCTTACATGGAATCAAACTTTAGATTTAATCTCAGTGTGGAGCGTTTTTCTTACCTTACCGGAAGGAGTCTTTCGAGCTTTAAAAAAGATTTTGAGGAACAGTTTCATGATACTCCAGGCAAATGGTTGATTAGACGGAGGCTTAAAGAAGCTTACACGCTGATCAAAAGAAACGTAATGAGACCTTCCGAGGTTTATCTCAAAGTTGGCTTTGAGAATTTGTCCCACTTTTCACATGCCTTCAAAAAAGTTTACGGAGTATCACCTTCGGGCATCTCAAAGAAATCGGCATAGCTGTACAAATCGGCGTTCAGGTTAATAGTAATTGTTAAATCAAGCAAACATGAATGTCTATCTGCTTTACCTGATGGAAATGGAATATAGTCTTCAGATAGATAAATCTATCATCATTTTGATTTTGGGATTGTTTAACAAAAAAAGTAGTCCAAAGCTTTTTTCTAACATAACACTAATTTTAAAAGTTAAACAAATTTACATTTATACCATTTTCTAAACAAGTGCATGTCGTAAATATACTGTTTGTCAATTGATTATGGTTTTTTGTTAAGTGATTTTAGCTTTCAAATCACGTAGCGAATCACGCAGTAGAGTTATGCGTTTTTATGTGAGTCTTGGTAGGGTGGAAAAGTGTCAAAAAGCCCTCATATACAATTAGCGGGCTTTTTGACACTTTTGTTAACGTTATCAGCGGAGAGGGAGGGACTTGAACCTATGATATTTTTCTTAGTTTCAGTTAAGTAAAAACTACTTTAAATGCATAAAAAAGGTACTTTCACAAAACTGAACTAAACTGAACTTAACCTATATTGCATAATAATTGCTACCTTATTTGCTACCTATTTTTGTATTCCTTATATTCGTTTAAGTTTTTACAGAATAAGCGACATTATGAGTACCCTACGATTTAACTTGCGGGCAGATAAGCCCGACAAGTCCACTAAATGCCCCCTTGAGTTAATTTATCAGGTATCCGGGCAGAGAAAATACTATCAACTTAAGGACAGTAAATTAAATCTTATAAATTGGGATGCTGAACAGCAAATAGCTGTTTATATTAGTCCTTTAAACGCAAAGAAGATATTGCCGGGGGAATTACACAAAAAATTAAACGAGGTTACCCTTTTGGACAGCGAGGTTGAAACTATTAACAATAATATCTCAAAAGTTAAGGCAACAATTAAGGACATCGAAAAGAGGTTTGAATTGGATAAATTACCTTATTCAGCTTCTATGGTAGTTGATGCGCTTAAAATGGGATCAACTGAAAAGACTAAAAAAGAGGAGCATAAAGACCTACTTTTTGATTTTATGGATAAGTATATAACAGATCATGCTTCAAGCCGTGAGGTGGGCTCTTTAGGTGTTTACCGGGCTGTGAAAAATCATTTACAGGCATATCAAACCGAAACAAGGTATAAAGTGAGATTTGAAACAATTGATTATGCTTTTTTTCAGCGTTTCCAAAATTTTTTAATTGGCCGGGTTAAAACAGATGCAAAAGGCGAAGTAAGCCCCCTATTAAATAATACTACCATTGCAAAGGCTTTAAGTACTTTAAAAACTTTCTTAGGTTATGCCCGCAGAAATGGAATTAAAGTAAATGACAGTTATAAGGATTTTACCATCAAACGTGAAAAATTAGAAGTTATAGCACTTAATGAAACAGAGTTTACCGCTTTATTAGATATGGATTTATCTGCCAACAAGAGGCTGGCACAGGTGAGGGATATATTTTGTTTTTCATGTGCATCTGGGCTAAGAATTAGTGATATGCAACAATTAAAAAGAGAGCATATAAAACGGGATGATATACACCTTGTCGTAAAGAAAACCAAAACAGAACTAACCATTCCGCTAAACAGTATTACTTCAGCAATACTTGATAAATACAAGGAACATCATAAGCCGTTACCATTAATTAGCAGTCAAAAGCTTAATACTTATATCAAGGAGCTTTGTCAAAAGGCTAATATTAATGAGCAAATCGAGATTGTGCGTTTCCGTGGGACAAAACGGGAAACTACAACCTATCCTAAATATGAACTAATTCATTTACATACTGGCCGGAAAACATTTTGTACCCTTTCACTTGAAAAAGGTATGAGCGCAGAACAGGTTATGAGTATAAGCGGCCATACTGATTATAAAAGTTTTAAGCGTTATGTTGATGTTACCGAAAAGCTTAAAAAAGTGGTTATGATTAAGGCATGGGGAGAGATACCAATATTGAAAGTTGTTTAATTAAATTCTATATATAGGAATGGAATTTAAGTCATTTACACAATCAGTATTTGATAGCGAAAAAGTACTTGCGTGGCAGCCTGCTTATCATCTGCCAAATATTTTAGACAAAGTAAAAGCTAATCCAAATTTAAATAATGATGAAATTCAACTGATCACAAATCAGTTATTTGAAGATTATTATAATAATAGATTACTTCCTTTTTTTAATTCAAACGCTTTTAAAGCCGAAAAACTGAAAATTTTAAATATGTTAATTGAAGCCACAAATGAATCAATAGATATATATATAAGTGGTTTAATCAAACGATATTTTCCTGAATTTCAAATTTCTAAAAGCGAGTTAATAGAACAGTTTCAGAATTATGGAAATTTGGCTTTTATTATTAAAACTGTTAGCAGAGGTTTCCTGCTCGCTTTGCAACATTTAAAAGTGGAACTTTGTGATGAGTCAACGAAAAAATCGGAAAAAAACAGTGATAGCTTAGATCATAGACATATTGCTGTCATTTATAAATACAAAGCTGAAGCAAGATATATCCCTAACGAATTTAGACCCTCTAAGATTAAAAAAGAATTTGGAAAAGGACTTGAAAAGGCGATTTATACCATTTGGAATATTAAGGGAAATACTTACAAAGCGCCTACTGCAAAAGAATTAGAAACTATAATACCTCATTTAAAAGATTATCCAAACGCTCAAAAAGCTGCAATAAATGATCTAGATATATTAAGTAAATTATGAACCATTTAGGAAAATATTACTAACGGAGTTAAAATAGGTTTCCAGGATTAGAGTATAAAAAAAAATGAAGCAAAAAAAAGCAAATAAAGTAAACCCAATTTCGGTAATTTATTAGGTGCTGTTGCAAGGGCAGGTAAGCCTGAAAAAGAATGAGCGTTACTTTACAGGTGGCTTCTTTTCTATTGGCTTATGCTTTCTAAAGTTTAGAACAGAATTGACTATTGCAATAACAACAACTCCGCCAAATACAGTACCCTCTACTTTTAAATCTTTGGATATTAAATAAGCAGAAAAAGCCATGCCACCAAGTATTATTATAACTACTACTATTAAAGTTATAATATCAAGGGCAAATGATTTAGTTGTTGAACCCTCGATTAAAGCCATTTTTCTATTGTTGAATGAAATTCTCGCATCCTGCTCTTTAGCAGTCCGCTCCTTTATCCATTCTATAATATTAGGATCTAATTCTTTTAATTTTGCTAATTCATTAGCATCTGGCAGTAAGCTATCATCATAACTCTCACTTTGTTCGTAGGCTACGCCTCGGCCTTGATGTGTTTGTAAATGATTTACTTTTTGATTTCGAGTTTGTTTAGCCATTGCAGAATTCGGAATGATATGAAGATACTGCCTTGTTAATATCCCTTCTTAGATTGGCTCCATCCTGCTTCATATTCCTTTTATCTTCGCTAAGCTTTTTCATTTCTAAATCACGGGTAACTTCTAAATAAAAATCATTAACATCATTTGATGTATAATATTTATGAAGCAGTAAAATCCCGTTTGATTTTATAAAGAATTCTTTGATAGCTTCTAACATCTGAGTGATTTTTTTCTTTAACATAAAGAACCGTTTTTATCGTAAAAACTGTTCTAAGGATACAAGGTTGTAGTATTTAACGATTAAATCTACTAATTAGTTTGTGATAAAACCAAATAGTTTTAAAAGTTTGCAAAGATAAGACATTTGAACTTATAAAAAAAGCGACAAAAAGTTATCTATATTAGTTACCTAAATTAATCACAATGAAAACAATATTATTATGTGTTTTATTATCATTTCAAGCCGTTCTTGCTATTTCTCAAGATTTAGCAAAACAGCAAATTAAAATTGATACTATACAAGGTCACGGCTACGAAATATTATTTGTATCAAACCCCATATCAAGGAAGATTTACGTTAAAACTTCTGCCGGTGTCAAGCAAGATATAAAGCAATTATACAGACCCATTGAATATAAATGGGAAAGTGTATTATCATTACTTGACAGTATAAAATCAGGGTGGGCATTACCAACAACAACACAATTAGAAACGATATATAAATCTTCTCAATCTGATATGGATAAATCAGGCATTAGATTAGGTAGTTTAGACTACGTAGGAGTTTCCGGTTCATATTGGTGTTATAATGGGGTAATGTCGAACGAACCAGTTACAAAGTTAGTTTACATCGGTGGTGTTATAGGAGAATCGTTTCATAAAGGAGAAGGTTTTGATGCAGATCCCAATAAATACGGCAATTTTACAGTGGCTAAGGAAAACTACAAGGTTATTCTAATTAGGAAATATTAAAGATTAGTTGGTGTAAATTTCATATCCTTGCCATTTATTCTACATTCTAGAAAGCCTTAATCGCAGATACGTCTAAAATCGTACCCCCTGTACGTACCCCGTATTTCTCCATATTAATAACTTTTGTATATTCTTTTGTGCTTACTTAAAAATAAGCACATGAATAATGTATTTCTAACATCACTAACAACCCCTGAAGTAAGGCAACTTTTTAGGGAGGAATTAGAAACCTACTTCAAAGATCATATTTCTAATTTTACAACAAGTCCTGTAAACGAACAGCCTATAAATGGATATTCCGCTGAAATTGACCAGAGATTCATAGGTAAAGGGTAAAGTGATTCCGCTGGAAATTGACCAGGCATTCCGGGGCA
>NZ_LMUO01000009.1:756251-924254 GCF_009765905.1 Mucilaginibacter sp. L196
TCATACCCTTCGCTCGGTCCTTTTTTAGCCTTCCAATTTACGATAGATTTGAACTACAGCGAATTGTTGAATTTTTCAGAAATGGATTTTGTGGTGGCCGGCCCCGGCGCTAAGAACGGCATATTGAAATGTTTTGACTCTCTGGGTAGCTATTCATTTGAAGATATTATTAAATTAATGACAGATGACCAGGAAAAGGAATGCAGACGGCTTGGCCTCAATTTACCAAATTTATGGGGAAGACAACTCCAACTTATTGACTGTCAAAACCTGTTTTGTGAAACCGATAAATATCTGCGAGCCACAAGCCCGGAAAGCAATAACAAATCGGGCCGAACCCGGATCAAACAAAAATTCAATAAGTCAAAAGGCCCGATGAGTTTTTTCTTTCCACCGAAATGGAATATAAATAATCAAATCCAAATATCATGTCAGAAGACAGTAAACGAAGGCATCTTTTCATAAGCCATCACCACCAAGATGATGCGGAGGTCAGCAAGCTAACCAGCCTGATGGCGAGCCGTGGCTATGATGTCCGAAATAGTTCGGTCCGGATGAAGCCGGAAAATCAGCGCCGCATGGATGAAAAACGCGTTAGCGATAAAGTAATACAGCGTATACTCCGAATGAAAATATCCTGGGCCAGTACAGTTGTGGTGTTAATTGGAAAAGACACTCATCAACGCAGTTGGGTGAACTGGGAAATAGAGAAAGCAAATCAACAGGGAAAAAGAATTGTGGGCGTATTTGTCCGGGGTGGTACCGAAGCCGATATACCGCCAAGTTTGGAAAAATACGGGTCAGCGATAGTCAACTGGAATACAGATAGTATCATGTCAGCAATTGATGGTGACAATACATTTAAAAATTCCGATGGTAATACCCGACAGCCACCGAATGCAAGTGGGTCAGTAAACTGTTAATATGCCAAGCGTCTACATTTACGTTGTCGACAGAGATTTAGGGTTCGCACCAAACCCATTCCACGGTTTTTGTAGTTTGGCAACTTGTAAACCCCGTATTAGAAACAGTGCGCAAATAGGCGATTGGATAGTTGGCGTCGGAGGTGGAAGGCTTAGGGCACCCGGAAGATGTGTTTTTGCTATGAAGGTTAGCCGAAAAATCACCTTTAACGAATATTGGGAAAATGATGAATTTAAGGATAAGAGACCGGTACGCAACGGAAGTAAAAAAATGATGCTCGGCGATAATATTTATTTTCATAATGCTGAAACAAACACTTGGACCCAAGCACATTCCCATCATAGTCACCCAGATGGCACGCTAAATGAATTCAATAAAAACCGGGATACCCAATCCCGAAATGTGCTGATTTCAAATCATTTCTATTATTTTGGGAGTGCAGCGCCCGAATTTCCTGCGAATCTTTTAAAAAATATCGGTTATGAAAATGGCATCGGCCATAGAAAGTTCAGTTTTGATGAAGCCGAAACACTTGTTGAATGGTTACAAAACGAACAGGCAGAATCATTTAACCTTGTTGTTGCTGATCCATTTGATTTTGATAAAAGCCAAGCACATTATTCTGTCGGTACGAACCGAATTACAATCTAATCGTTTTATTGGAAAAAATTTCGTACAACAAGTCTAATGCGAAGACAGGCTTAGGTATTGATTGCGAATATTTATTAACCCAATTTATCAAATCGTCATCTGTTAGCTCCATTAGATGATCCAGGTTTAATTGGTATTTTATACTTAGGTTTTCATTAAGGTTCCTTGTTTGCTCCATGCCCTTTAAGAGAGTTGGGCGATATTCATTTAATTGTCTTCTGCGAACGTATTTTGTCATAGCAATCTCCGCGTATATCCATGGTGAAAATGTTTCACTTTTTATATCTGAAGATTTAATGGAATTTGGAGTATTTAAAAACATAACACATTCTACCTTGTCAATCATCATACTTAGTGCTGTAGACAGCATTATATGTACATGACTTGTGGATTTATTTCTTTCGTCATAATTATAGGTAGCGCGATCTTCATTTAAACAATATTTATTATCAATTTTTTTTAACAAATCAGGAGCATAACCCCAAATACACGAATCAATGAAAACTGTAAGCCCCAAGGCTGATAACATACCTGCTAATGTTATTGCGGCATCTTGATCATCGTGCGAGTGGGAGATGAAAATATTGGCTTTAACTAGTGGGAACCAATCAGCTTGCATTTGAGATCCATTAATAGAACCGTCAGGTGAAAGATAATTATTAAGTGAATGTTCAATTTGATTTTTATAACTGTTGTAGGTTGTTAAACCCCTCTGATAAAAATCTTTATCAACTGTGTCAAATGATAAATTAAAACCGGAAAACATAATGTGAAAGGATTAGTAGAAAAATATCGTTTATTCTACGAAATTATAAATATCTGAACAGATCCGTCTTCTATAAACTAATAAATTAAACAGAATACCGATGGATTTTATCCAAAAGCGCGTTCTGACTAAATTCAAGAAATAAGAAATTGTGTGAGAAATGTGTGAGAAACAAAAAACCCAACTCGCCAGAGTTGGGTTAAATCATTGATTTTCAGGCTCCTGAGGCTGGGCTCGAACCAGCGACCCTCTGATTAACAGTCAGATGCTCTAACCAGCTGAGCTACTCAGGAATCATTTTCCGTTTTGGAGTGTGCAAAAGTATAATTTCCATTGAAACTTCGCAACAGTTCTCGGAAAAAAAATCAATATATTTTTAATTATAGCCAGTATTGGCTGATTAACAGGTAAATAATTTTTTGTTTCCGAAACATAAAATAGCTTGGGGCAGGTAATTTTATTGCAGAATACCTATAAATGAGTATTTGTGAGGTAAAATCACAATATTTGCGCAAAATACTATATAATGAGTTTAGTTGTTATTGGCAGTGTAGCGTTCGACGCTATTGAGACACCCTTTGGTAAAACTGATAAGATTGTTGGCGGCGCGGCTACCTACGCGAGTTTAGCGGCATCGTATTTTAGTGATGATGTTAAAATTGTTGGTGTAGTGGGTGATGACTTCCCGCATAGCCAGATAGAGGAGTTCCACATCCATCATATCGATACCGAAGGTTTACAGATCAAGCAAGGCGAGAAATCGTTCTTTTGGTCGGGTAGATACCATAATGATATGAACAGCCGTGATACGCTCATTACTGAACTGAATGTATTGGGTGACTTCGATCCCATCATCCCTGAAAGCTATCAGGATTGCGAATACCTGATGCTGGGTAATTTGACCCCGCAGGTGCAGCAAACGGTTATTAAACGCCTTAAAAAACGCCCTAAGCTGATTGTAATGGACACCATGAACTTCTGGATGGATATTGCTATGAATGATTTGCTGGAAACCATTAAACTGATTGATGTTTTAACTATTAATGATGCCGAAGCGCGCCAATTATCAGGCGAATACTCTTTAGTAAAAGCTGCCGCTACAATATTACAGATGGGCCCTAAATACCTCATCATAAAAAAAGGCGAACATGGAGCACTACTGTTCGGCGATGGCCTTATATTCTCGGCGCCGGCATTACCATTAGCCGAAGTATTTGATCCAACCGGTGCAGGCGATACCTTTGCAGGTGGGTTTATAGGTTATTTGGCAAAGGTTAACGAGATTAATTTTGCCAACATGAAGAACGCTATCATTTATGGATCAGCATTAGCTTCATTTTGTGTAGAAAAATTCGGCACTGAAAAGATCAATAACCTAAGCCAGGAAGAGATAGCTGCACGCGTACAGGAATTTGTTGTGTTATCGCAGTTTTCAATAGATCTTAAGGTTTCAATTTCCCAATAGCTTTAAATCGCACAAAAACTTCGTGAGTATGTGGGGCGTCGGCAAGCTCTGGGGTTAAATCCTGGCCTGCCCAATGTTCGTAGTGTTGGCCTTTGCGCCAAAGGCGACTTTCGGTTACATCGTAAATAATGCCATTGTAAGCAACCCATATCTCAGGCTTGTCCTGCCCGTTGCGTAGGGCTAATTGCGATTTGGTGTATTGAGGCAGCTCAGGCATGGTGTATTTTAATAGATCTTAATCTAAAATATTCAAAAAAGCCAATATTCATCAGTAACAGGGCCATGCAGTAAAAATGATCTTCAATAGGTATGGTTCCTAATCTTAACCCCATGTTTTGCATATTATTATACATTACCACTGGCCATGCGGTAAGTACGCCGTTAATAATGTAGAAGGGTATCAGCACCACCAAAAAAGTTATATAAAAGCGGTTGAGCCACCGAACTTTATAAATAAACTGGAACAGGATCACCAGAAAGGCAAGCAAAGTAAATGTTACCCGGGTGTATAACCTGTGGTGGTAAATTATCAGTATTAATATAGAAAATATGATGATTATATTGGAGATGATGCGTGTTAACTGTATATCCATTTCCCATTTTATGTAATAATTTAGGCATGCATAAATAAATATACAGGCGAATGGTACTGTTAAAAAGAAAAAGATCTCCTCTATAGGCAATTGCAAAATGGTAATGCCGGTTATATATTCCGGGTTGAATGACCATACACCATCCATGGTAAACAATACATCCCAAAATAAAAAAACAAGCCCGGTTATTAATAAGCCCGGCCAAATAAATTTCCACTTTTTATAAAACTGAACCCTTTTGTCAAAAGATAGTGCCAGTGGGAAAAATATCGTGAAAAAATTAATAAGCAGATAAGTAAACTTCACAAAGTAAATTTAGATGTTTAAGATAGATATTTTGAGCTCAGTTTTAAATAAGATTCAGCTTTTGCTGCACTAAGGCTTTGCAATAAAGCGACAACTTGCGGGTATCGGATATACGAATCCGTTTTTGCAGTACAGTAGCTGCTGGTATTCTTGTGATTTTTTTAAAAAGCTGGAAATAATAAACATAGGCAATATAAACCCCCAGGCGCGTTCCCTTTGGCAGTTGTTTTATCCCCTCAAACCCTGCATCGAAATCCTTTTTAATATCAGCTTCTATCCGCTGTTTATCGGCCTCGCCAAAATTGTTAAGATCAATTTCTGGGAAATAAGTGCGGCCACGTTCCTCCAGGTCGGATTTTATGTCCCTCAAAAAGTTTACCTTCTGAAATGCGGAACCTAAGCTGCGTGCGGCAGGTAGCAGATGTAGATATTGTTTATTATCGCCCCCACAAAAAACTTTAAGACACATCAGGCCAATAACCTCAGCTGAGCCGTAGATATAAGCCTGATAACTTTCCTTGTCATGTGTTTTTTTGTCGAGGTCCATTTCCATCGAACATAAAAAAGCAACTATCAAATCGTGACTGATCTGGTATTGGTTAACAACTGCCTGAAATGCTTGCAGAATAGGGTTGAGGCTGATTTTTTGTTCTATAGCTTTAAACGTTTCCTGCCTGAATTCACTTATCAGTTTGTGTTTATCATGTTCATGAAAGGTGTCCACAATTTCATCAGCTAATCGCACGAAGCCATAAATGCCATAAATCGGAGCTCTGAAATTTTGGTCAAATGCCTTAATACCAATACTAAACGAGGTGCTGTATTTTTGGGTGATCAGCCTGCTGCAATCAAAGCAGGTTTGGTTATAAAGATCGATTTGACTAGCTCGCATAAACTCGTTAAAAGTACAAATTTTAAGCCGTATTGTTTTTTAGTAAGGGCAAAACAATTTGGTTAATTTAGGTGCCTTATGCACGTGGGTAACAACAAACACATAGTAGTAATTGGGGCGGGTTTCGCGGGGATGTCAGCAGCATGCATCTTGGCAAAGGAAGGTTTTAAAGTTACTATCCTTGAAAAGAACAACCAGCCCGGCGGCAGGGCTAGAGTTTGGAAAAAGGACGGTTTTACCTTTGACATGGGCCCAAGCTGGTACTGGATGCCTGATGTGTTTGAAAACTTTTTCGCGTTGTTTGGCAAATCGTCACAGGATTTTTATGAATTGAAACAGTTAGACCCGGCTTACCGTGTTTATTTTGGCAAGAGTGATGAAATGGATGTCCCCGCTAAAATGGCGGATTTGGAAGCGCTTTTTGAAAGCATTGAACCCGGAAGCCGCAAAGGATTAAGTGCATTTTTAAAGCAAGCCGAATACAAGTACAAAGTAGGGATGGGGGAGTATGTATTTCGCCCATCGCATACTATTACAGAGTTTATCGACTGGAACCTGATACGCAAAAGCTTTAGCATGCAATTGCTTACGGGCATGAGCAAACATGTGCGTAAGTACTTTAAAAATCCGAAACTAATAAAGTTGCTGGAGTTCCCGGTACTGTTTTTAGGCGCGAGGCCGCAGGATACGCCCGCCATGTACAGTATGATGAATTACGCGGATCTGGTTTTAGGTACCTGGTACCCTACGGGCGGTATGAACGAAATTGTAAAAGCGATGGTAAATATTGCTGAGGAAAATCAGGTTGACATCAAACTAAATACTGAAGTACTCAAAATAGAAGTAGAAAATGAAAAGGTAAAATACATCGTCACCAATAATGGTATTGTAGAAGCAGATTTCGTAATTACCGGGGCGGATTACGAACACACTGATCAAGAATTAATAGATGAGCCTTATCGCAACTATGATCATAAATATTGGGATAGCCGCACCATGTCGCCATCGAGCTTATTATTTTACATCGGTATAAATAAAAAATTGGGAGACATTAAGCACCATAATTTATTTTTTGATGAAGATTTTGAACAGCATGCAGATGATATTTATACCAAACCCCAATGGCCTGAAAAACCTTTATTTTATGTTTGCTGCCCATCAAAAACAGATAGCAGCGTAGCACCAGAGGGATGCGAAAACTTATTTTTCCTTGTGCCATTAGCCCCGAATTTGGAAGATAATGATGAGCTGCGCGAGAAGTACTTTATTTTGATAGTCGACAGGTTTGAAAGCATAACCGGCGAAAGCATAAAGGATAGCATCATTGTAAAACGCAGCTATGCCATGAATGATTTTAAAGCTGATTATAACTCCTTTAAAGGCAACGCTTATGGGTTGGCCAATACCCTTGCACAAACCGGATTTTTTAAACCTGCTATGCGGGCAAAGCATATTAAAAATATGTTGTTTACAGGACAACTAACCGTGCCGGGGCCGGGTGTGCCGCCTGCTTTAATATCAGGGCAGATAGCGGCAGGGGAGGCTTTGAAATATTTTTCCGCTAAACAAAAATAGCCTTGCAACATTGCAAGGCTATTTTTGTTGTAGAGTTGTATGTTTTATTAAGAGTTCATGGTACGTATCATTCTTGGTGGTGCTGATAGTGGTTGCAAGCTTAGTTGGTTAATTATACCGCTTACTACTTTAGGCAAGTCATCAATATTTTTTTGCGGGTCGTGGTGCACTTCGCCTACACCGTAACCTCTCCAAACTACTTTACGGGTTCTGCGGTCTATCAGGTCAATAATTAAGGTTCCTTCTTTATAATGTTCTTGTTCAGCATAAGTTAACCCGCCGCTATAAGCAAATGGAGCGCCGCCGTAATAGTAAGGGCTAAATCCACCCCAGCCGTAGCCTCCTCGCCAACCGTAACCAAAGCCAAGGCCGAATCCGCCCCAGCCATAACCACCCCAACCGTAACCGCCACCCCAGCCATAACCGCCCCAACCATAGTTAGAGTAATAATTAGTCCTGGTACCCCTGCCAACAGTGGTAGTATAGCTAACCAACAAATCAGGTTGTTTTTGCGAAACAGACAAGCCTTTGGTTTCTAACGCCGAAGTTGCAGCATCTTTAATTTTAGCATCAGCCATAGCTACATTACCGGGCGCTTTACCTTTTCCGGCGCCCATTGGCATCCAGGCAAAAGTATGGTACCTGCTCATGTTTGTTGTGTTAAGACCTGCTGTATAATAGTTGTATGTATTACATGCAGAAAAGCTGGCTGCAATTAATACAATCAGCCCTAAATAAATTGATCTTTTCATGGTTTTTTATGCGCCCTCGGTTATATATTGTGTTAGACTAATAATCAATAAAAAGGTTTAACGGTTAAATGTTGTTTTTTCAAATAAACTTCAGCCCTAACAAATCTATCAATTTGCACGCCAAAGTACTTAATTACGTGGTAATTTTTTTGTTAGATATACATTAGAATAGCATTAAAGTCAATTATATCTGCCCCTCGCGCTTACGCATAAACCACTCTGTGGTAAGAAGAATTAAAATTAGCACGAAAACCCACTTTATATCCACCAGGTCATCGTAATGCTTTCCTTCGTAAACTATGGTTTTAATATTGTCGTTTTTCTTGATGAGATCGGCAAGCTTATCCATTTGCGATGGCAGTAACATTTGCCCGCCTGATTGTTTGGCGATGTTATTTAATAGCTGATGATTAGCTGCGCTTTGGCGGGTTTCCAGGTTTAAAGCTTTTATGGTTAGCTGGCCATTAGCCGTAAATATTTTGTTGCCCAATTTAGTACTGGCTAGGTAACTGTATTCGTCAACAGGGAGCGTGCCTGCATCTAGTTGGTAGCTTTGACCATTGCGGGTAAACAGGAAACTATATTTTTTACCTGAATGCGCTGTTAATTCAATTCGCACATCAGGTGTGTTAATCAGCTCCAATGCATCGTTGTACAATTCGGCGTTGATGATCACATTCTCGCCCTCATCAAAAACAGATTTAGCCGGGTAAACCCTAAATTGCTGATGATTGGCATTTGCGGTTAAATATTGAACGCTTTGGTCTAATAGTTCTTCCATGGCGTGATGATTGCCGTCGGTTTTATATTCGGCCAATTGCCAGCGCCATAAGCCCTCGCCCAATAACAGGCCAATCCGCCGACCACCTTCATCAGCGAATGAAAGTAATGGGTAGGAGGTTGCAATGTCACCTATTTTCTGCTTGAGTAGTACCTGGTTAGTTGGCGAAGAGGTATAGTTGCCAAATGGCGCCAATAGCGGCGGGAATAAGCTTATTTTTTGATTGGTGGAATCTGACAGGGTAAAAGCCGAAAACTCCGGCAGGGGTAGCGCAAATACCTCCTGTAGCTGATTGCTATTGTCGTATACTTTTACTGCGTGTTGTGTAACATTAAAATCCTGCAAATTAGTTTGTGCGCCAAGCATATACCATACAGGGATTTTAGTTTTGGTGATGATGCTTTGCAGGATGCCTGAGCTATTAGCTGTTAGTTGATGTAAAATAATCAGGCTGTAATCGTTGGGTTTGATAGTTGCCAGATCGGATAACAGTACTGCTTTAACCTCATAGTTTTTATCGCTTTCAATATCTTGTTTTATTACATTAATATCAGGGTGCAGGTTGTTGTATACCAGTAGTATCTTTTGCCGGGCATCCAGCACATCTACATAAATAGTTTCGGTGTTGTTTTGGGTGGATAGTTCATTTTTTATAGGCGTTATGCTAATGTTAAACTTACGGATGCCTTTTTTATCAGCATTCAATTTAATTGGGACGAGTTTTTGAAATGCATCTGCAGCAACAGCAATGTTTTGGTTTGATACCTGCCTGCCGTCTTCAGTAACGGTTAAACGCATGTTTTCGCCTTTGCCTTGGTAGGCTTCGATTAAAACTTCAATCTCAAAATCATTTCCTAAAAAAGCCGTTTTGTTACAGTTGACATTGGCAATCAGCAGGTCGCGTTTGGGTGTGGTATCGCCAAGGGCGATGGTGTAGATGGTGCTTTTAATATTTCTCGCCTCGTACTGCGGGTCAGTTCCCTGGTTGTATAAACCATCGGTAGCCAGTATTATTGCGCCGATGTTTTGATTTACATAGCGCTCATTCACTTGTTTTAATGCCGATGCAATATCAGTTTGTTTTCCATTGAATTTATTGGAAAGTCCATTATTAAGTGTACGGTCAAAATTAAATTCATGGACTTCATAATTATCGCCCAGTGATGATTTAAGTTTAGTTAAAGCCCCCTCTAAATCTCCCCCGGGAGGGGAGACTTGCTTTGGTGTCGGAAAAAGTTTGATGGATTCAGAATTATCCTGTAAAATCAAAATCAATGGTTTTTGCGATTGGTAACTCACGGATTTTACCAACGGGGCCAACAACAGCAGCGATATAATAAACACGGCCAAAGCACGTAACGCGAACAGAATATATCGGAATTGTTTGCTAAGATCTACCGGTTGGCAATACATTAGCCACGCATACAAACAGCCCAACAGCAGGCAAGCCAAAGCCCACCATCCTGAAACCGCCCCCCATGTGATAGAAAATAAAAACAGCATATCCGGTAAACCAAATATGCTGTTTATTTATGAATTATATGCCTTGAATTGTCATTCTGAGTGCAACGAAGAATCTTCTGCGCCATGTATAGTTCGTTTTGCAAATCGAAGAAGATTCTTCGTTGCACTCAGAATGACAAAGGGAATTAATCAGAATACTAATCTCCAATCACCAACCTCTAATCTCTAGCTTATAACATCCCACCATCAACCGGAATAACCTGTCCGGTGATATAAGTCGCCATATCCGATGCCAGGAAAACGCAGGCGTTAGCCACATCGGCTGTTTCGCCGGCGCGTTTAAGCGGGATAGCTTGTGCCCAGCCTTCAACCACTTTAGGGTCTAATACCTCGGTCATTTCGGTGCGGATAAAGCCCGGCGCTACCACGTTGGTACGTATATTTCTTGAACCTAATTCTTTAGCTATTGATTTGGAGAAGCCAATAATACCGGCTTTTGATGCCGCGTAATTAGCCTGCCCTGCATTACCTTGTACACCAACAACCGAACTCATGTTAATAAACACGCCATCACGGTTTTTCATCATAATTTTTGATGCTGCTTTGGTAACGTTGAATATTGATTTCAGATTCACATCCATCACTTCGTCCCATTGCTCTTCGGTCATGCGCATTAGTAAACCATCTTTGGTTATACCAGCATTGTTAACCACAATATTCAGTGTGCCGAAATCTGCAATAATATCAGCTATTAATTTTTCGGCCTCATCAAATTTAGAAGCATCAGAACGATAACCTTTTACTTTTGTGCCATGGCTTTGCAATTCCTGCTCTAATGCCAGTCCTTTTTCAACAGACGATAAATAGGTAAAGGCCACGTTGGCACCATGTTCAGCAAACTTTTCGGCTATTGTACGGCCTATGCCTTTTGACGCGCCTGTGATCAGCGCGGTTTTTCCTTCTAATAATTTCATGAAGCTTAATAAATTCGTTTTCGGGAAGCGAAGATAATTATTTTGGCTGAAACTGCGAAAAGGGGAGATGTTCGCATCAATCGTTAATTATTTCTGGTTGTTAAAATCTTCTTTATATTCTTTTTGTAATTCCAGTAAACAATCAGCGCATAAGCAGCCATCAAATAGTTCACTTACAAATTGGGTTTCATTTAGGGTAAGTTGCACCTTGGCGCACTGGCATTTGGTAAATGAGTTTGCCTTGCATTCAAATGATGCTTTGCAGCGTTCGCAGTGTACTGTTTCGTGTTTTGGATGGATCACTAATAAAAATGATAAGTTAATGTTATATGTCCTGAAAACGTTTTATAAGACACCGCAGTATAATTGGAACTTACATAATTATCCTGAATGGTGAAGTTTAAATTATTAGCTTCTGATCCGGAGAGTATAAAGTTATATTTACCCTCAATACCTAAACTTAGATTATCACTTACCATAACATCAATACCTAATTTAGGAGCTATAAATTGCTGACTGTATGTTGTATTGTAAGCGCTTATATCTCCCTGGCCGTCATTAGCGCTATATTTAAAAAAGTTAAAGTAGCTACCTAAATCTAAGCCAAAATAAAACCTGGCATTATCTGATATTGAAATATTGTATGCTGCGCCCGTGTATAGTTGTAAAGAGTTAAAGCTTCCGTATTGGACGTATCCTTGTGTTGGGTCGTTACCTACAAAATAAGCAGTATCAAATTTGGGTTTGTAAGATACATAACCGATGCTTGCATTAAAGGTAAAGTTGTTGTAGTTATTTAAATAACTAAAGCTAAACGTTGGTGCTGCCTTAAATGTTGAACCCATATTGCCTTGTGGTACATCATAACCTGCACTTAAGGATAATGCCCATGATCTGTCGCCATCTCCGCTGCCATTATCGCCTCCATAGGTTAACCCACCATTACTACGTTTTGGAGGATCTGTGGCAGAGTACATTTGCGCATTTACAGATGTGTATAATGAAACAATTAAAGTGATTAGAATTATTGTCTTAAAAGTTTTTTTACAGACTAGTACACTGAAAATATGATACATACGGTGAGGTTGAATGCCTAAAAGTAGTAAAATATCTGCAGTAAAAAATAAATCCGTAGAAAATAATATAGCTTTAACTATTAATTATTAACTACAGATTAAATCTTAACGGGTGCTCAAAAAAATGTTATGCAGAGCAAGTTACGCAGCCTTCTTCCATTGAACATGATGGGCCAGCAGGTACATCGTTAGTCAATTCTGCAACTACTTCAGGTATTATCGCATCCATATTTTTGCCACCCTGGTTCTCAACAGTAAACTTAACTGCTTGCGATGCTGCTTGTGTACGCAGATAGTACATACCTGTTTTTAAACCTTTTTTCCATGCGTAAAAATGCATTGAAGTTAGCTTGGATGCATTCGGCGCATTGATGAACAGGTTTAATGATTGCGACTGGCAAACATAAGCGCCACGGTCGGCAGCCATATCAATAATGCTACGCATTTTTATTTCCCAAACTGTTTTGTACAGTTCTTTCACGTCAGCAGGTATTTCCGCAATATCCTGAATAGATCCGTTTGCAGTTATGATCTTATCTTTCATCTCGGTATCCCAAAGGCCACGGTTAACTAAATCTCGTAATAAGTATTTGTTTACCACGATGAACTCACCGCTTAATACACGACGGGTGTAGATGTTTGAGGTATAAGGCTCAAAGCACTCGTTGTTACCCAATATTTGTGAAGTTGAAGCCGTAGGCATTGGCGCAACTAATAATGAGTTACGTACACCATGATTCATTACATCTAAACGTAGGTTTTCCCAATCCCAACGGCCACTTTCCGGTTTTACATTCCAAAGATCGAATTGGAATTTGCCTTGTGACAATGGTGAGCCTTTGAATGTTTCATAAGCGCCATCTTTTATAGCCAGATCCTTAGAAGCGGTCATCGCAGCGAAATAGATAGTTTCAAATATTTCTATGTTCAGTTTTTTAGCTTCTTCGCTTTCAAACGGCATACGCAGTTGGATGAAAGTATCAGCCAAACCTTGTACACCTAAACCAATAGGGCGGTGGCGTAAGTTTGAGTAACGGGCTTCCTCAACAGGATAGTAATTATTATCGATAATCTTATTCAGATTGATGGCAGCCTGATAAGTAACCTCGTATAATTTGTTATGATCGAATACACCGTTTTGAATATATCTTGGTAATGCTAATGATGCAAGGTTACAAACCGCAACTTCGTTAGCATCGGTGTATTCCATGATTTCGGTACAAAGGTTCGAGCTTTTTATGGTACCAAGATTTTGCTGGTTTGATTTACCGTTAGCAGCATCTTTGTACAACAAGTACGGTGTACCGGTTTCAACCTGAGCATCAAGTATCGCGAACCAAAGTTCCTGTGCTTTTACAGTTCTGCGGGCACGGCCTTCTTTTTCGTATTTTTCGTACAACGCTTCAAATTCTTTACCCCAGCAATCAGCCAATCCCGGTGCTTCGTGCGGGCAGAATAGGCTCCAGTCTTCATTAGCTTCTACGCGGCGCATGAATAAGTCAGATACCCAAAGCGCATAGAACAAATCACGGGCGCGCATTTCTTCTTTACCGTGGTTTTTACGCAGGTCTAAAAAGTCGAATACGTCTGCATGCCAAGGCTCTAAATAAATGGCGAAGGCACCTTTACGTTTACCACCACCCTGATCTACATAACGGGCAGTATCATTAAATACCTTTAGCATTGGGATGATACCGTTGCTGGTGCCATTTGTACCGCTGATATATGAGCCTGTAGCCCTTACATTGTGGATGCTTAAACCAATACCGCCAGCACTTTGAGAGATCTTGGCAGTTTGTTTTAATGTATCATATATACCTTCGATGCTGTCATCCTTCATGGTTAACAGGAAGCATGATGACATTTGAGGTTTTGGCGTACCTGCGTTGAAAAGGGTAGGAGTAGCGTGCGTAAACCAACGCTCGCTCATTAAATGATATGTTTTGATTGCGCTTTCGATATCTTCTTTGTGGATACCTACCGATACACGCATGAATAAATGCTGAGGGCGTTCTACTATTTTGCCTTCAACCTTTAACAGGTATGATTTTTCTAAGGTTTTAAAACCGAAGTAATCAAAACCAAAGTCACGATCATAAATGATGGTGCTGTCTAATAACTCAGCATTATCCTGTATTACCTGCCAAACATCTTCAGCTATTAATGAAGCGTTTTTGCCTGTTTTCTCATCCACATACTCATATAGCTTGCGCATAGTTTCGGAGAAAGATTTGATCGTATTTTTATGCAAATTGGATACTGCTATACGCGATGCCAGCAATGCATAATCCGGATGCTTGGTGGTTAACGAAGCAGCGGTTTCAGCAGCCAGGTTATCCAGTTCGGAGGTGGTTACACCATCAAACAAACCTTCAATTACCTTTTTAGCCACATCAATAGGGTCAACCAAGTGAAACCCATAGCATAGTTTTTCTATGCGTGCGGTAATCTTGTCAAATTTTACCGATTCTCTTTTTCCGTCTCTTTTTATTACAAACATATTCTTGGGTATTTAGTAGCTTTTTCTTTAGTACTTAGTAACTAGTTTTTTTAAGTATCGAGTCGCTAGTATCAAGTAGCAAGACTCTCTTTTAGTATCTAGTCGATAGACTTTTTTATTTTTTGTATTGATGATTTTTGTTTCATAGTTAGTATGCCGATCAGTCCAGATACTTGATACTAACTACTATAACTAAAAATCATCATCTAATGAAAAGCTCTTGCTATCTGCTGTTGCATTTAGCACGCCGCTTTTCTGATAGTCGCCAACACGTTTTTCAAAGAAGTTGGTTTTGCCTTGTAGCGATATCATCTCCATAAAATCAAACGGGTTGCTTGCGCCATACACTTTATCGTAACCAAGCTCGCCTAACCATCTGTCGGCAACAAACTCAATGTACTGGCTCATTAATTTGGCATTCATACCGATCAGGTTTACCGGTAATGCATCGGTAACAAATTCTTTCTCGATCTCTACCGCGTCAGTAATAATCTTGGTAGCCTGATCTTTTGGTAATTTATGCTCCAGCATGCGATATAATAAGCAGGCAAACTCGCAGTGCATGCCTTCATCACGAGAGATTAATTCGTTACTGAAAGTTAACCCCGGCATTAAACCGCGTTTTTTCAACCAGAATATAGAGCAGAAACTACCGGAGAAGAAAATACCCTCAACAGCAGCAAAAGCGATCAGGCGTTCGGCGAATGATCCGTTGTTGATCCAACGCAAAGCCCACTCCGCTTTTTTATTTACACAGGGTACTGTATCGATGGCATGAAAC
Source organism: Mucilaginibacter sp. L196 (assembly GCF_009765905.1). GTDB lineage: Bacteria > Bacteroidota > Bacteroidia > Sphingobacteriales > Sphingobacteriaceae > Mucilaginibacter. The sequence continues at coordinate 771,752 of NZ_LMUO01000009.1, forward strand.
AGGCGATCTTTCTCAATCGGATCTTTAATGTACGTATCAATCAGCAAGGCATAAGTTTCAGAGTGGATGTTTTCCATCATGATCTGGAATCCATAGAAACAACGTGCCTCGGGTAATTGAACCTCACTCATAAAGTTGATGGCTAAATTCTCATTCACAATACCATCGCTGGCGGCAAAAAATGCCAGGATGTGCGAAATGAAATGCTTCTCGCCGGAGTTCATCGTTTCCCAATGCTTCATATCATCAGAAAGATCGATCTCTTCAGCAGTCCAAAAGCTGGCTTCACACTTTTTGTACATCTCCCAAATAGCGGGATACTTGATAGGCAGGATCACAAACCTGTCCTTGTTCTCTCTGAGTAATAATTCGTCTTCCTGTTTCATTTGTGCCTTGTAGTTTTGGTGTTGACAAAAGACAATTAACCGACTGCGTTCGCGGATGAAGCAGTGATAAAAAAAGACTTTTGGCAAAACCTTATTCGTGAAAGTTTTGACATGCTATGCAGGCAGGTGTCTGGCTTAATTGCAGTTTAAAGTTGAAGGTTTAAAGTTGAAAGAATAGTTTTGAAAACTTTACACTTTAAACTTTCTGCTTTTAACTGATAATACAGTTGCACGTCAGCCCATGATTTTAACATGGTTCCCTTTTAATGCCGGAAATAACCGGTAACCCGTATAGCTTTTGTAAGAACTTGTTAGTCCAAATATAAGGGCTAAGTAGCCTATTTTGGTAGTGATAGTTTTAAACAAGAGGCCGAGTTGTTAACAAAATGACACCTTAATTTGGTTACTTTGAGTGGGTTAAGTGCCCTGATTTATCACCGTAAGAATTTTGTCATTTTGAAATGACAGTGGATATTTTTGTGTCCCCCTGTCCGTCCGTTTTTTATACGGACAAGGCGGACAACCTGTGGTTTTAATTTTCGAGTGGTACAAATTTCATAGAAACCGAGTTTACACAATGCCTGGTATTTTTAGGTGTTAAGTATTCTCCCTCGAAAACGTGGCCAAGGTGTGCGCCACAATTAGCACATACAATTTCCACACGGCGGCCATCGGCATCCGGTACGCGTTTTACTGCTCCGGGTATCTCATCATCAAAACTAGGCCAGCCGCAGTGGGATTCAAACTTGGTAGCCGAATCATATAAAGGCGCATCGCATCTTTTACATACATATAAACCTTGTGCTTTATTATTTAGTAACGAGCCAGTGAACGGGCGCTCAGTGCCTTTATGTAATATTATATATTCTTCTTCAGGTGTTAATTTATTGTATTCCATTATTGATTATGATTGCACAGATTATTTATATGATTTCACCGATTTTTCTCCTTTCGGCTTATATAAATATACAACAAATTTGGGGGTGGATTTTGTTTGTGGGAAGGATGTTTACATAGTTTTGACAGGGGTTTTATTGTGAAAAATTATTTACTTTTATCATATGAAACTTGCCTTAACCTTAATGTCAATATTATTTATATCGTGCTCTCATCCAAATCCAAAAGTCAATGTGGTTGTTGCTGAAAAACCTATTGATACATCAAGATATGTGGTTCTTAAATTTGATACATCACGGGATAACCATTTATTTAAGAGTGTCGATAAACCAATGAATTTATCGGCCTCGGAGATTGCTAAAATAGAGGTGATGATAGCTAAGAAGGTAACCGAATATAATAAAACTGAAAAGGCATTTCAAGATAGTGTAAACAAAAAATTTCATCGAAAAGAACCCGGTAATGCAATTTCATTTGATAATTTGATACATCGCCCCGAAAAATATTACAAACAATTTTTAGCTATTATTAATCCAAAAGATGAAAAAGAAGTTTGGGTAAGTTGTTTTTGTGACAAACAGGATAATACTTATTGGAAAAAGGATTGGGTTAATGTAGACGACGGAGGAAGCTGTTATTTTCAAATCAAAATTAATTTAACAAATAATACCGTTTTAGGGTTTTATGTAAATGGAGTAGCCTAAACAAAAAAATCCCGGCTGTAAGCCAGGATTTCCTATATCTAACTTCTTGACTCTATTTTTTCAATAGCTCAGCCATTGCAGCACCAATTTCAGCTGGTGATTCAACAACTTTGATACCGCATTCGGTCATGATCTTCATTTTCGCGGCCGCAGTATCATCGGCACCGCCAACAATTGCACCTGCATGGCCCATACGACGGCCCGGAGGCGCTGTTTGCCCTGCGATGAAACCAACTACTGGTTTAGTGCCATTAGCTTTTATCCAACGAGCAGCTTCTGCTTCCATACCGCCACCAATTTCGCCAATCATAATGATTCCATGAGTTTCAGGGTCATTCATTAATAATTCAACAGCTTCTTTAGTAGTAGTACCGATGATTGGGTCGCCACCAATACCTATAGCGGTAGTGATGCCCATTCCGGCTTTAACAACCTGGTCAACCGCCTCGTAAGTAAGCGTACCTGATTTTGAAACCACACCAACGTGACCTTTTTTGAAGATAAAGCCCGGCATAATACCAATTTTAGCTTCGTCGGCAGTGATAATGCCCGGGCAGTTTGGCCCGATAAGGCGGGTATCCCTGTCACTGATATATTCTTTTACCATGATCATATCCTTTGTAGGGATACCTTCGGTAATACAAACAATAACTTTAATACCGGCTTCGGCAGCTTCCATAATGGCATCCGCAGCAAAAGCAGGAGGTACAAATATGATAGATACATTGGCGCCTGTTTGGTCAACAGCGTCTTTTACCGTGTTAAAAATTGGTCTGTCAAGGTGGCGTTGTCCGCCTTTACCCGGGGTAACACCTCCAACAACCTGCGTACCGTAGGCTATCATTTGCTCAGCATGATAGGTACCTTCTTTACCGGTAAAACCCTGAACAATAATTTTTGAATCTTTGTTTACAAGAACACTCATTGCTGTTTTTCTTTTTTAGTAAGCGCAAAGCTAAAATATTTTTGTGCCCTGCGATGCTGTTGGCGTAATTTTTTTGTAAAAGTTTGGTGAGAGGGTGCTTTGCTTGATCTCAGAACGTCATTGCGAGGAACGAAGCAATCTCTAAGCTATACAAAGCGGCTATGCAAAGTTCGCGATTGCTTCGTACCTTACAGCAATGACATGGTGGAGATTGCTAATCCAAAACTCCCCCTTCAGGGGGCTGGGGGGTAAACTCCCCCTCGCTCTTCGCCACAACAATTGTAGCAATGCCATTACCTATTAAATTGGTAATAGCCCGGGCTTCCGACATAAACCTGTCTATCCCCAATAATATCGCTACACCCTCAATAGGGATGATTTTAATAGCTGCCAGCGTTGATGTCAATACAATAAAGCCACCACCTGTAACTGCTGCTGCGCCTTTGGAGGTGAGCATCAGTATACCGATAATAACCAGTTGCTGTTCGATGCTGAGATCGATATGGAAAACCTGTGCTAAAAATATAACCGCCATCGACATGTAAATAGTCGTGCCATCCAAATTAAAACTGTAGCCGGTAGGGATCACCAAACCAACAACCGATTTGGAGCAGCCGTATTTCTCCATCTTCTCTATCATACTGGGCAAGGCCGATTCGGAGGATGAGGTACCTAATACCAGCAGTATTTCATCCTTAATATACTTAAGGTAATGCCAAAGGCTGAATTTGTAAATGCGACAAACGATATTCAGCACCACAAAAATAAACAGGAACATGGTAAGGTAAACCGCACCTAACAGATGCATCATAGGTTGTAGGGTACTGATGCCATAAGTGCCCACGGTATAAGCCATCCCGCCGAATGCACCGATGGGTGCAAGCCGCATAATTAGCTTCATGATGTTGAAGAAGATTTTGGATATTTTATCGATACCAGAAACGATAGATTTACCAGCCTCGCCCATTTTGCTGATGCCATAGCCGAAAAGTATAGCGAAGAACAACACCTGCAAAATATCACCGGCAGAAAAAGCATTAAATATATTGGATGGTACAATATGGGTTAAAAATTCGCCCCAATGCATATCGGCGGCGGCTTTTTCGTATCCGGCTATTTTATCGGCATTGGCTGTTACTGTTGGGTGGTTTATAAAGCCTTCGCCGGGTTTAAGTACATTGGCTACAATTAAGCCGATAATAAGGGCAAAGGTAGTCATGATCTCGAAGTACAATATCGCCTTACCGCCAACACGGCCTACTTTTTTCATATCGTCGACGCCTGCAATACCTAATACTATGGTGCAAAAAATGATCGGCACAATCAGCATGGTGATCATGTTGATGAATGTTTTGCTGATGGTTTGTGCAGTAGGGGCAAAGTCTTTAAAATATGCTCCCACAACAACGCCTAATATAATGGCACTGATTACCTGGAAAGTTAAATTGGATAATAATCGCTTCATAATTGGAAAAACAAGTATAGCGAATAAATTGGTTTTTATGATTGTTGTCCGAATGGGTGTCCGTCCGTCCACTTTGACCCTTTCCCCCGAACGGACGGACACCCTCGTCTATCTAAATAAAAACTACTAGCCACACTGTGAATGAATCTGTTACTTTTGCGTGTAAATGAATATCGTTATTAAAATTATGGATAAGTGCAGTGTAAGATATATACGTTTGCTACGTAAATCCATAGTTGTGCTTTTATGCTTTTACAGCTTCAATGCTTTCGCGCAAACAACATCTACGGATACCGCTACAGCTAAAATTCCTATTGATAGTTCTCGCTGGTACCAGTTAAATAATGTTAGTAATGGTTTGGGCGGTTTATTTGATGGTAATTTAACTAACACAGTTAATGTTGGTTATGGGTTATTGTTCCCTAATTTTGATGCATACTACCCGGTACTACCCGGCGAGAAAATAGATATAACCCAAATTGAATTTTACAATTACCAGGGCGGTTTGGGTGCAGCTAACCCGCTTACAGTATCGGTTATTGATAGTACAGGTGCGCGCATTCCAATAGCTACTTATGTTGGTGGAGGGTACATGCAGTGGGATGGGCCAATCCCCGGTACGCCGGGCTTTGCGCTTGCAAAACCTATGAATAATATTAAATACATTGTTATTAACGCATGGTATCAATACCCAACCGAAATGGAGTTTTACGGCCATTACACTGCGCCACCAACACCTGCGCCGGTAGTTCCTAAAGCTTATCCGTTAAATCAATATTGCGGGATCAATGGTTTTGAGTGGGATTTTGAGGATCCGAATAATCCGCTGGTGGTTAGCGCGCTTATGTTAACAGGTATGGAGTCTTTTACGCAATTCAGGCATTATATGGATTGGAATAAACTGGAATCGACCCAGGGTGAATATACTTATGATCCGGTACACAGCGGCGGTTGGAATTATGATGCCCTTTATGCAGCCTGTAAAGCCAACAATATTTTTGTATTGGCTGATTTAAAAGGGCAGCCCAATTGGCTAATGGCTACCTGGCCAACAAATCAGCAGGATTCGGAAAATGTACCTGTACCTTATGGCAGCGATTTTAGCGATCCAAATTCATATATATTACAGGCAAAAGTGGCGTTTCAATATGCGGCGAGGTATGGTGCAAACGGAAGTGTGAGTTCATCATTATTAAGTGTTGACCCAAGTATCAGATGGACGGATGACCCGGCAAACGTGGTTAAAAAAGGTACTGCGCTGATACAATATATTGAGTGCGATAATGAGCGTGATAAATGGTGGAAAGGCACTAATGCCTATCAAACCAGTTATGAATATGCGGCAAATATGTCGGCTTTTTATGATGGGAATATGAATGCCATGGGCCCTGGTGTAGGTGTAAAAAATGCCGATGCTACTATGCAGGTAGTAATGGGCGGCTTAGCCTCGGCAGATCCATCGTATGTGCAAGGCATGATAGACTGGTGTAAACTACACCGTGGTTATAAAGCTGATGGTACGGTGAATTTATGCTGGGATGTGATCAATTATCACTTTTATTCTAATAATGGGGTATCAGGTGGGGTAGCAACAACAGGTGTAGCCCCCGAGTTATCAGGCACAATGAAAACAGCGCAGGCTTTTGTAAAGATGTCGCACCTTTATGCACATGATATGCCGGTTTGGGTAACAGAATCGGGTTATGATGTTAATTCCGGTAGCCCGCAAAGGGCACCTGCAATCGGCAGCAAAACAGCCTTGCAGGTTGAGGCGGACTGGATATTGCGTACTTCGATGCTATACGCTCGGGCAGGTGTAGCCAGGTTGTTTTTTTATGAGGCTTATGACGATAACCCAACAAACCCAATACAATACGGATCATCGGGTTTACTAAATCCGGATTTTTCGCGCAGACCAGCGGCTAATTATCTTTATGAACTAAATAAACAATTTGGTAATTACTTGTATAAGCAATCCCTAAGCAGCAACCCTATAGTTGATCAATATCAGGACAGCGCCAAGGTAATGTATGCCCTTGCCATACCTGATCAGGTTGGCCGCACCGCGAGCTACACACTTAATTTGGGAACGGCAGATTCGGCTATAATCTATAGCCCCAGCATGACGGGGAATATGATGAGCTCAACTGCTGTAAAGCTCACCGGCGGTAAATTAACTGTTAATGTAACTGAAACACCAACCTTTGTAGTGCCTGTAGGTATAGCGTCAGGCGTAGTGCCACCACCGGATACAACAAAAACAACTGTTCCACCATCAAAACCAGATTCAACAGGGACTGACACCTCTACCGTGAAAACACCGGCTAGCGGCATTGGCCTTTATCCAAATCCCACTTCAAAATATGTAACAGTTGTCTTCAGTAATAATAATTTGAATCCTGTAATTATTAATATTACCGATGTGGGGATGGGTATTTCATACGCGGTTGCCACCTACCAAAAGCCCGGCAACGATTTCTCCGAAACACTCGATCTCGGCAGACTTCACCGGGGTGTTTGGCTGGTACAGATAAAACAGCGTGGGAGTAAAACCATCGTTAAAAAGCTAATTAAGACGAGCGATTAGTCCGGCATGTTCGCTTTGTCTATATTAGAGAACGGACGGACAGCAGGTCTTTTATATAAAAAACAAATCGTCATTGCGAGGTACGAAGCAATGACGATTTGTTTTATCTTGTTTTAAATAGCTTCTATGATCTTGCACCACTCACCGCGATGTTTTCGCCGGATACCCATTTGGCATCATCACTCGCTAAAAATACCACTACACGGGCAATTTCAACAGGCTCACCAATTCTGTTAAACGGGCTTGCAGATGCTAATTTGGCTATCAGTTCATCGCTTTTACCGTTAAGGAAAAGATCGGTAGCGGTTGGGCCGGGTTGTATGGAGTTTACATTGATGCCACGGCCTCCAACTTCTTTAGCGAAAATTCTACTAAATTGATCTACCGCCGCTTTGGTTGCCGCGTAGATGCCGTATCCTGCAAAGTTCACCCTCGTAACTGCGGTTGAGAAGTTTATCACGCTACCACCGTCAGCCAAACGGGTTGCAGCCTGGCGCATGGTATTAAAAGTTCCTTTTACGTTGATGTTGAATTGATGATCAAACTCTTCGTCGGTGCATTCGCCTATTGGCTTTACGGTCATTACACCGGCATTGTTTACCAGTATGTCTATCTTACCAAATGCTTCGATGCCACTATCGAAAAGGCGGGTAACATCAGCGGTTTTACTTACATCGGCTTGTACGGCAATAGCCTTACCACCGGCAGCGGTGATTGTTGCTACGGTTTCATCGGCACCCGCTTTACTGCCCGCATAGTTTACAATTACAGCTGCGCCATTTTTGGAGAGTTCAACAGCTACAGCAGCACCTATTCCTTTTGACGCACCGGTTACCAGTGCCACTTTATTTGCTAACTTATTCATGGTTGATTTTTTTAACAAAGGTAGATGCGGGCGCGGGCATTGTTGTTGTAAAGTTCAAACAATGTGTTGCGAAATTCAAATGGGTGCGGGGAGGTGCGAGCGGGGAGAACGTGTGCCGGTTTGCCGAGCGTCATTGCGAGGTACGAAGCAATCTCTATACTGTACAGAAAAAACCTGCAAGGCCGACGTGCCTATGTAGAGATTGCTTCGTACCTCGCAATGACGTGGTGTAGAATTTCGATATGTAAAGATTCCTTTATATATCAGTAATGACGTGAAATATTAGCAGTCCTGATGCTTACAATCTTCTGTAGAAAACTCCGGTTCAAAGGTGCTGTGACTAATGTCCAGATGCTCCAAACGGTGGCGAAGATCATGTTTGATATTATCGAACGTACTCAAATGCTCCGGGTCAACAACCAGGTGGGCCGTTAGCGCGTTTTCGGTAGTGCTTAATGCCCACACATGCATGTGGTGTACATCAATAACACCTTTGGCTTTAAGTAATTCTGTTTTTATTTTATCGAGGTTTAATTCTTTAGGCACCCCGTCCATTTCTAATCGTAAGCTGTCGTTTAACAAGCTCCAGGTGCCACGTAAAATAATGATCGCTATAAAAATACTCACAATACTATCTAGCATGTAGAAATGCGTAAAGTAGATGATAACACCCGAAATTACTACGCCTAAGGATACAATAGCATCCATAGCCATGTGCATATAAGTGCTTTTTATATTCAGGTCGCCATCTTTACCCTTAACAAAAAGGTAGGCGGTAAAAGCATTAACGCCAATACCTATTAAAGCTACCCAGGTCATAGTACCACCCTCGATAGTTGCAGGGTGTATAAACCTGATCACTGCTTCGTAAACAATTACACCTACCGAGGCAAACAGTATAACCGCGTTAAAAAACGATACGATGATGGTTGAACGTTTGTAACCGTAAGTGTATTTATTATTTGAGCTTACCTTGGTTAGCTTAAAGGCTAACAATGCCAATGCAAGTGCTGCAACATCGCTCAGGTTGTGGCCTGCATCGGTTAATAATGATAGAGAGTGTATATATAAACCCGCTATCACCTCAATAATAACAAAGGCCGAGTTTAAAATGATGCCGATGATAAAGGCAGCATTTAAGTTATCAATTTGGGGTGCGTCGTGATGATGATGACCGAATAATCCATGCGAATGATCGTGATCGTGTGAATGGGAGTGATCATGCGAGTGTGAATGATCGTGCGAAGGGGAATGCTCTGACATAGTGCAAAGTTAGCCAAATTAACAATCCCAAACAATCAAAACATTCGTTGCCAGGTAATAGCGGCTACTCATGATGGTAAGGCTCGCCTTTTATAATGGTGAAGGCACGATATAATTGCTCAGTGAAAAACAAGCGTACCATCTGGTGCGAAAAAGTCATGCGCGATAGCGATATTTTATCATTAGCCCGTTGGTAAACGGTTTCATCAAAGCCATAAGGTCCGCCTACAATAAAAATTAAACTTGCTGTCGCGCTGATGTTTTTCTTTTCGAGATAGGCTGCAAATTTCTTAGAGGTGAGTTCCATACCATTCTCATCCAATAAAATCACATGGTCGGTAGGCACAATTTTTTTTAAGATCATTTCGGCCTCTTTATTTTTTTGCTGCTCGGGAGTTAGGGCCTTGGTATTTTTCAGTTCAGGCAGGTTGATTATCTCCAAACGGGTATAATGCTTCAGTCGTTTAACATATTTTTCAATGCCATCTTTCAAATAAGCGTCCTCTGTTTTGCCAACTGTTAAAAAAGTGATCTTCATATCAAAAACAAAATAAACGTTTATTTAAAATATAAGTGCTTATTTAGCTTGATTTTTTAAACGCAAATGGAACAGGATACTATTAACAACTATAACCTACGCATAACAGCTGCTAATGCAGAAGTAAACAAATATAAAAAGCTGATCAATATCTACTCCTTTTTAAGGCTGGGATTGATTGGGCTATTGGTCATATCCATTTACCTGGGTAATATGCAAAACAACTTCACCATTATTGCGGTAACGCTTGTGATTGTGCTTTTTGGCTTTGCCTGGCTGGTATCAAAACAAAGTGGGTTTGAGGACGAAAAGAAATATTTCGAAAACCTGGTAAAGGTGAACGACAACGAAATTAACAGCGTACTGCACCACACCAACATGTATGATAACGGTGCCGCATTTAGCAACGATAAACACTTTTACAGCGCTGATCTGGATATTTTTGGCAGTTCATCACTGTATCAGTTCATCAACCGCTCGGCAACTACTGCTGGCAACAATAAACTCGGCGAATGGCTGAATGCGCCTTCAGAAAAGAATACGGTTCTATTACGACAAGATGCCGTAAAGGAAATAGCCTCAAAACCGGATTGGAAGACAGATATGCAGGCACGCCTTTTATTTGCCAACAGCAAGGATGCAATCCAATTGAACATGCTGTTTGCTTACCTGAAATTACCGCTTGAAATTACCGGCGAAAAATGGCTGGGCATATATATCAAAATTGCCCCCTTGTTATTATCAGCCGCCATTGTAACGAGCATTTATTTTGCGCCTATAACTTTTGTCGCCATAGGTCTGGGTATTTTTAATTTGTTGATATTAAATTCAAAAGGTGAGCTTATTATGAAGTCGGCGACTATTGCTGATAAAATAGGCCAGGTGTTGGCTAATTATGCGGTGGTATTAAAAATAATCGAAGCAGAAAAGTGGCAGTCGCCAAAATGCACCGAGCTCAATCAAAAGCTGAATAATGGGCAAACGAATAAAAGTATAGAGGGCTTGGCTAAGCTTATTAACAAGCTCGGATATAACCTCATTATGATAGTTAACTTCGTGTTAAATGTTTTCTTTTTATGGTCGTTAAAACAGGTTATCGCCATTGAAAACTGGAAACGCGATAATAAACAGGATATTGAAACCGCTTTTGATGTAATAGCCGAATTTGAGGCATTGATCAGCCTATCATCCGTAGCCATCAATTATCCAAAATGGGGTTTCCCTCAAATAGCTGATGGTGAGGCCTACACCATCATAGCCAAAAATATCGCCCACCCGCTCATCAGCAATAAATACAGCGTAACCAATAACTACGAGCTGAATGATGCTTTTAAGATAGATATTATCACCGGATCAAACATGGCAGGTAAAAGTACCTTTTTGCGTACCATCGGTATTAATACCGTATTGGCTTTATCGGGGGCGCCGGTTTGTGGTGATGATATGACCGTATCGGTGATTACCATTGTGAGTTACATGCGTATTAAGGATTCATTGAACGAAAGCACCTCAACCTTTAAAGCCGAACTCGACCGCCTGCAAATGCTGCTGGCTGCGGTTGAAAACGAGCATAAGGTTTTCTTTTTGATAGATGAGATGCTGCGCGGCACTAATTCGGTTGATAAATACCTGGGCTCGAAAGCAGTAATTGAGCAGCTCATCAGCAAAAAAGGCGTGGGCATGGTTGCCACTCATGATTTGCAGATTGCCGAGTTGGAAAAGAAATACCCGGATTATATCCGCAACTTCTATTTCGATATACAGGTAGTAAACGGCGAAATGCTATTCGACTACAAAATGAAGCATGGCGAATGCAAAACCTTTAATGCATCGTTATTGCTGAAACAGATAGGTATTGATGTTGATGCGGTAAATTGATCTTAGAAGCGGGCAAAGCGATAAACTATCGTCATTGAGCGAAGCGTGGCAGTGACGCTTTGTTTTTATATAAAAACAGGATTCAATCGTTTTTAGACAGATTTCAACAAAAAAAGACCCTCGTAAAACGAGGGCCTTTTTGACTTATACAATTGTGGTTTTATTATTTTGCGCCTCCACCTGCTGGTGCACTGCCCATGCCTTGGTCATCTTGTTTCTCATCATCAGGATTATTGCTTTTCGTTTTAGGGTTGCTAAAGGTAAGTTTACCAAAGCTGTAGCTAAACGTTAAACCAACCGAACGGAACGGGAATGCGGTACTGCTGGTTTGCGTTAAGCCTGGGCCGCTTATGTTCTGATCGAAGTATTTATACTTGTTAAACGGCTGCAGCACGTTAATACCAATCGATGCTTTTTTGTTATCAAATTGTTTTTTTACGCCGAAACCTAACAGACTGAACGATGGGTTAGTACCCTGAATAGTACGGCGTGGTGAATTCTCAATAGCGAAAACCTGGCCTACAATACTTTTCAAATCAACTTCAGCCATACCGAATGCGTTGTATTGCACATAAGTACCTTCAGCACTATGGTCTGAAGCGAACAGGCCGGTAGGATCAGGGCTGTAAGTGTATGCATTAATACTCCCCCTAATAGTTAATATTTTGATCGGATTAATTGAGCCAAAAAAGCTTGAACCCCAAGAGTTATTGCTACCTATGTTTTGGTAAGTGCTTACCGTACCAACATCGCTTTTTGCTGCTGATCCGGTGCTATCCGGAACTACTATACTTTCTATTAAGCCGTTAATGTGTTTGTAATAAATTGAGAAGTTAATTACCGAAGATTTAATGAACGTATTGTAATTCAACTCAACCGTTTGCGAAATTTCAGGACGCAGGTCGGGGTTACCTTCTGATTCGCTCTGTGGATTACTCATATTAACAAACGGGTTAAGGTAAGTTAAGCTTGGGCGGGTTATACGTTTGCTGTAACTTAATTTCAGCGTTTGTGATGTACCAAACTGTTTTTGAATGGTTAAGCTTGGGATGAATATATTATAGTTTTGATTCACTGCTGGCAAATTCGGTTCTTCGCTAATCGCATCACCGTTAATTGTTGTGTTCTCAAACCTACCACCTGCTAATATGGTGTAATTTTTAGGTAGCGTAATTGTAAACACTGAGTATCCAGCGTAAACATTTTGATTGTAATCATAAATATCGCTGTTAACCGGGTCCTGTACGTCAAGGTCATCACCACCAAAAGTATCAAAATTACTATTCAGTCTTCTGATGGTTGTTTTACCACCGGCCTCAAATTTTAATGTTTTGCTAATCGGCAGGGTATAATCAACCTGGAAAGTATATTCATTGTTTGTACCATCATTTAAACCTCTTTGGTTTGAGTAAGGCACTACCCCTGCTTCACCTGTGTAGGTGTTAGTATAGTCAGTATTTACTATGCTATGGCTCCATTGTGCTGATAGATCCAGTTCTTCCCCCTCTTTATGAAATTTATGCGTATAGTCTACACTCCAGTCAAATCCATAAAACAGGTTGTGCTGTATGGTTTGGTTGTCGTATATATTATTATATGCACTGTCAATTCCTTTACTGCTAAGCATACTACCGCTTGATGTGTTATGCGAAGGGCCGGTTTGATTAAAGCCCCCCCTGTTATACCTGAAAGTTGAGGTAATGCTGTTATAACTATTAACATCATACCCGGCAGTAATTGAACTGATAGTTCCGTATCGCTTAATAATGCTGGTACGATTTGCAGTGTTATGCGCGGTATCCGGTGCCTTTGTTATATACTGATTAAAATTGGTGAGAGATGTTTGCGGCCAGGTAAGGTTACCACCAATATTGGCAGATATACTTAACCTGTTTTTGTTATAGTTTAAGTTAAAGTTACCGTTGTTTTGACGCGTACCGATACCACCGCTAACTGAACCGCTTACACCCGATACATTTTTTTGTTTGGTGATGATATTGATGATGCCTGCTGAACCTTCCGCATCGTATTTTGCAGATGGTGAGGTGATAACCTCGATGCTCTTGATCTGATCGGCAGGGATGGTTTTTAATACATCCGACAAACTGGCCGACATAGCGCCAGATGGTTTACCATTGATCAAAACCTTAACATTCGCATCACCACGTAAAGAAACATTACCGTTAATATCAACTGCTACCAATGGTACTTTTTGTAATACGTCGCTCGCATTGCCGCCTACGTTGGTAATATCCTTTTCGGCGTTGTAAACTATCTTGTCGATATGGCTTTCAACAAGTGGCGCGTTTGCTGTAATTGAAACTTCGCCAAGGTCTCCGTTATCGGGTCTTATTTTAATACTCCCTAGGTTGGCGTCAGGTTTTGAGCCGCTGGTAACAACCGGGTTTATGGTTTTAGTTTTATAGCCACCAACAAACGTAATGGTAACCCTATAGCTGCCCGGGTGGATGTTGTAAATTTTAAAACCGCCATTAGCATCAGTAAGCATACCGTTTAGCGGGGTTTTACCACTGCTCAGATAGATAGCCACGCTGGCATATTGAACAGGTTTTTTGGTGATCGAGTCAATAACCGTACCGGCTATTTTACCTGTAATTGTAGACCCGCCAAACTGCGCTTTTGCCGTCAGCATGGAGCCTAATAATAGAACTAATATGTAAAAACGTTTCATTTTTTGATGCTTTTGGAAATTGGAGGCGAAAATACCCGAATTGTTACAATTAATTTGTCAAAATTAATTAATTATAGTGTAACATATTGTAAATGTTACACTAAGGGATTTGGAAAATAAAAAAGGTCTGAAAAAGAAATGTCATTGCGAGGGACGAAACAATCGTGCGCTATGCAAGTTGATATGCACAGTCCGCGATTGCTTCGTCCCTCGCAATGACACAAAATCAAAGCGGCCTTTACACCACCATATTCACAATCCTGCCCTTCACTACAATAACTTTTTTAGGCGATTTGCCATCCAGATACCTCAGCACATCAGCATTAGCCAACACAATAGCCTCGGTAGCTGCTGCATCCAGACTAAGCGATATACTCAAATTCATTTTGGTTTTGCCGTTGATGGAAATAGGGTAGGCAAACTCATCCTCTATTAAATAAGTACCATTAAATTTAGGATAGCTTGCATAGGATAAAGCGCCAGCTTCATTACCTAATAAAGTCCACAGCTCCTCGCAAATATGTGGTGCGTAAGAGGATAGGATGATCACCAGATCCTGCAATATCGCTTTGTTATTGCATTTTAAGTCGGTCAATTCATTAACCGCTATCATAAAGCTGGAAACTGAAGTATTGAACGAGAAACGTTCCACATCTTCCTCAACTTTACGGATGATCTTATGCAATGATTTTAATTCAGCTTTACTTGGTTCAGCATCCGATACCGTAAATACCCATTGATCATTATGGAACAACCGCCAGAATTTACGCAGGAACTTAAACACACCCTCAATACCATTGGTATTCCACGGCTTGCTCTGCTCCAACGGACCTAAGAACATTTCATACATACGCAATGTATCCGCGCCATAACGAGCGATCAAATCATCAGGATTAACCACGTTGAATTTGGATTTCGACATCTTTTCGATTTCGACACCGCAGATGTAAGCCCCCTCCCGGCCTCCCCCGGTTGGGGAGGAGATAGAACCATCTTCAAGAATTAAAATAGCATTTGCAAACTCTCCGCGCCAGTTTCTAAACTTTTCTATATCAAGTACATCGTTGTTTACAATATTTACGTCTACATGTATAGGGGCACTATAGGTCGCATAACTACTCTTAATAGGAAATCCCCATTCTTCAAAGAGTGCTCCAGCACTTTCTAAAGGATCATTATAGCGATCCCATTGTTTTTTTGATAGATAATAATGACTTGGTGTTTCGTTTGCATCAAATGTAGTTACTCGATACACAAAATTACTCCTGCCCTGTATCATCCCCTGGTTAATCAGCTTTTTGAAAGGCTCTTCCTCAACCACCAGGTTCATGTCCTTCATAAACTTATTCCAGAAACGGCTGTACAACAAATGCCCGGTAGCATGTTCGCTGCCACCGATGTATAAGTCTACATCCTTCCAATATTCCACTGCTTTTTTGGATGCGAATTCACTGTCGTTGTGCGCATCCATGTAACGGTACCAATACCAGCTTGATCCTGCCCAACCAGGCATGGTTGAAAGTTCGTAAGCATAAGCCTCACTAGCCCCCTCTAAATCTCCCCCGGTAGGGGAGACTTTTTTTCTATCGGGTAGAACTTCTAATTTTTGTTTAATATCATTAGCTACTTTTTGCGGATTACTCAACACCTCATCATTTATAAACCTGATTACTTTAAATCCTAAGTGATTAAGTACTTCAGTTCTCGCATCGTCAGCTTCTTTATTTAGTTTGTGGTGATGACCATCTAATTCAATAATCAATCCTTTCTGTAAGGAAACAAAATCAGCTATATATTGACCAATGGCATGTTGCCTTCGTATTTTAAAACCTGTTTGTTCGTTCCTTAATAATTGCCATAGAAAATTTTCTGCTTCTGTTGGTTGATTTCTATTATCCCGGCTAAAATCCTTTAACTGCTCATAATATACGGGATCTGCCGTCTCCCTGTAGTTTCCGGCCAAGTGGGAGGAGGAAGTCTCCCCAACCGGGGGAGATTTAGAGGGGGCTGGGTTATAGTTCCAATTTTCTGCTCTACCTAAAGGCGGCTCACCGCTTTCTGTAGGTAAATATTTATCAACCTCGGGTAACACCAAAGGCAATTCATTTTCTTCAATTAGATGAGGCAAACCGTCTTTAAAATAAACCGGTACCGGCTCACCCCAATAACGCTGACGGCCAAATATGGCATCGCGCATCCTGAAGTTTACTTTTGCCTTACCTGCGCCAATTTCTTCCAGTTTGGCAATTACCGCTTTAGTACCCTCGGTATAAAACAAGCCATTTATAAAATCCGAATTGATATATCTACCCTCTTTAGTTGGGTCGGCTTCGGTTTCTATTTTTTGGATGTCCATGATCGGTACTATCGGCAAATCAAAATGTTTGGCGAACAGATAATCACGCTGATCACCACTTGGTACAGCCATAACAGCACCTGTTCCGTAACCGGCTAACACATAATCGGCAATCCATAACTGGATTTTCTCGCCGTTAAGCGGGTTCAGCACATAGCTGCCGGTAAATGCGCCAGATACCGTTTTAGTATCCGCCATCCTGTCCAGCTCCGATTTCTTTTTTGTTTGGGTGATGTAAGCATCAATTGCGCCCTGTTGCTCAGGCGTAGTTAATTCCTTTACCAATTCATGTTCAGGAGCTAACACAACAAATGTCACTCCAAAAATGGTATCAACACGAGTAGTAAAAACTTCTATATAAGCCCCCTCTAAATCTCCCCCAGTTGGGGAGACTTCTAAAGCCCTCCCTTCCGGGGAGGGTTTGGGTGGGGCTGCTATAGGGAACCTCACCGAAGCACCAGTACTCTTACCAATCCAGTTCTTTTGCATTTCCTTTAAAGGTTCGGGCCAGTCGATGGTATCCAAACCTTGTAAAAGGCGTTCGGCATAAGCGGTAATACGCATGCTCCACTGCATCATTTTCTTTTGCTCAACAGGGTAGCCGCCGCGCTCGCTAAAGCCGTCTTTTACCTCGTCGTTTGCCAATACAGTACCTAAGGCCGGGCACCAGTTAACGGTACTTTCGCGCAGGTAAGTCAAGCGATATTTTAATAGTTCTGCTTGTTGTTCATCGTGGCTCATCGCCCTCCATTCAGTTGCGCTGAAGTTTAAAACTTCCTCGTCACACACAGCATTTATACCACCTGAACCATGCTGCTCAAAATGCTTCACTAATACGCTTATCGGTTCTGCTTTCTCGATGGCTTTATTATACCATGAGTTGAATAGCTGCATAAATATCCATTGCGTCCACTTGTAATAATCGGGCGAACTGGTGCGCACTTCACGGCTCCAATCGAAAGAAAAACCAATCTGATCTAACTGCCTGCGATAGGTGGCAATGTTAGTTTCGGTAGTAATAGCCGGGTGCTGACCTGTTTGTATAGCGTATTGCTCAGCCGGCAAACCAAATGAGTCGTAACCCATTGGGTGTAACACGTTAAAGCCCTTTAAACGTTTATATCTTGCAAAAATATCAGAAGCGATATAGCCCAGCGGGTGGCCAACATGCAGCCCCGCGCCCGATGGGTACGGGAACATATCCAGCACATAATACTTTGGTTTAGTGCTATTATCCTCAGCCTTAAAAGTTTGATGATCGGCCCAAAACTGCTGCCACTTTTGCTCTATATCTTTAAATTGATAGTCCATTTTATAATTAAGCGTATGAGGTAGCGAAATTAGTAAAATACCTATGAGTTTGGTAGTTAATTGATGATTAGTTGGGATTGGAGAAGCAAGAACCAAGATTCAAGAGCCAGGATACCGGAAGAAGAAAGCGTTA
Organism: Mucilaginibacter sp. L196; assembly: GCF_009765905.1. Taxonomy (GTDB): domain Bacteria; phylum Bacteroidota; class Bacteroidia; order Sphingobacteriales; family Sphingobacteriaceae; genus Mucilaginibacter. The sequence goes on from NZ_LMUO01000009.1 coordinate 789,752, forward strand.
GAACGCTATTATGACAACAGCAAAAAAGAAAAGCCCCAACTTACTGCGGGGCTTTTCTTTATATAAATTGTGAACTGTTCAATTACAAATTTCCTCTCAAATCCTGCTCACGTTCAATGGCTTCAAATAGTGCCTTGAAGTTGCCTGCACCAAATGATTTGGCGCCTTTACGTTGGATGATCTCGAAGAATAAAGTTGGCCTGTCTTCAACCGGTTTGGTGAAGATCTGTAACAGATAACCTTCATCATCACGATCAACTAAGATACCCAGTTTCTTTAGTGGTACTAAGTCCTCATCGATGTGACCAACACGATCGGTCAGCTCATCATAGTAGGAGGTAGGCACTGTTAAAAACTCTACACCGCGGCTTTGCAGGTCGGTTACCGTTTTTACAATATCATGCGTAGCCAAAGCCATGTGCTGTACACCTTCGCCTTCGTAAAACTCCAGATATTCTTCTATTTGCGATTTCTTTTTGCCTTCGGCCGGTTCGTTTATCGGAAATTTAACATAGCCATTACCGTTACTCATTACCTTACTCATCAGCGCTGAGTATTCGGTAGAGATCATTTTGTCATCAAATGTTAAGATGTTCTTGAAACCCATTACATCCGCATAAAAATCAACCCATTGGTTCATTTTATGCCAGCCTACGTTACCTACGCAATGGTCGACATATAAAAGGCCGGTATCACTTGGATTGTAATGTGTTTCCAGTTTTTTATATCCCGGTAAAAATAAACCGTTATAGTTTTTACGTTCGATGAACATGTGTACGGTATCACCATAAAGCTTAATCCCGCTGGTGCGGACTTCACCATGTTCGTCAGTTAATGTTTGTGGTTTTTGATATGGTTTTGCTCCGCGACTTACTGTCTGCTGAAATGCATCGTAAGCATCATCAACCCAAAGAGCCAGTATTTTTACACCATCGCCATGTTTCTTAATATGCTCCGCGATGGGGTGCTCCGAGTGTAAAGGCGTAGTTAATACCAGACGAATTTTGCCTTGTTGTAATACATACGATGCCTTATCGCGCACGCCGGTCTCAGGGCCTGAATAAGCCAGATCCTGAAAACCGAAAGCTGTTTTATAATAATGGGCAGCTTGCTTGGCATTGCCTACATAAAATTCAACATAATCAGTACCGTTCAACGGTAAAAAATCTTTAGCCCCCTCTAAATCTCCCCCGGTAGGGGAGACTTTTGTATTGTTATGATCTATTATTGTATCCATTTTCTTGGTTTTTTAATGTTTTTAAAGCCCTCCCTTCCGGGGAGGGTTTGGGTGGGGCCTACTCTGCCCAGCCTTTATAATAATTCGGGTCCTCTATTTTAATTGCTTCTTCGGTGATCATCAGTGGGCGGAACGGATCGATCATTACCGCTAACTCCTCTGTTGATTCCTTGCCTATTGATATTTCAACTGAACCCGGTGATGGTCCGTGTGGTATGCCACCCGGGTGCAGGGTGATTTGGCCTTTAACTACATGTTTACGGCTCATAAAATCGCCATCTACGTAGTATAACACCTCGTCGCTGTCCACATTACTGTGGTTATATGGCGCAGGGATGGATAGCGGGTGATAATCAAACTTACGCGGCACAAATGAGCAGAGCACGAAGTTATTACCCTCGAATGTCTGGTGTACTGGCGGTGGTTGATGTAATCTACCAGTTATCGGTTCAAAATCATGAATAGATAATGCCCATGGGTAATGGAAACCGTCCCAGCCGATAAAATCGAAGGGGTGTGTGCCGTATGTATAAGGATAGATCAATCCCTGTTTTTTGATGAGGACTTTAAAGTCGCCTTTCTCATCATGGGTTTCCAGGTCGGTTGGGCGTTTGATGTCACGCTCACAATAAGGCGAATGCTCCATTAACTGCCCGTATTCATTTCGGTAACGCTTTGGCGGGCGGATGGGGCTAAAGCTCTCCACAATAAACAAACGGTTATCAGGCGTATCAAATTCCAACTGGTAGATTGTCCCTCGCGGGATGATCACATAATCACCATAAGCGAACTTGATCTTACCAAAACCTGTTTTCAGCGTGCCGGATCCCTGGTGGATAAAGATCACTTCATCAGCCTGACTATTCTTGTAGAAATAGTCGGTCATAGATTTGCGCGGGGCTGCCAGCGAGATATGCAAGTCGCTGTTAACCAGCATTGGTTTACGGCTTTTCAGGTAATCATCCTCGGGTGCTACGTTGAAACCGATGAGGCTGGTATGCTTCAAATGTTTTTCACGAGCGATCTTAGGCTCAACAGAATAAGGTTCACCCAGTTCCTTAACAATAGTGGGTGGGTAGGCGTGATAAACCAACGAGTACAAGCTGGAGAAACCTTCGGTTGATACCAGTTCTTCAGCGTATAAAGTTCCATCGGGCTTACGGAACTGCGTATGCCGCTTTGGCGGAATTTTTCCTAATGTGTGGTAAATAGGCATAACTAATAATTGGTTTATTATTAACAGTTTACAAACTTTAAAGTTTAAAAAAGCAGGAAATAGCAGGAATGCGCCGGATTAATCCGACAATGAAAATTTTATCCCTGAAAAGAGGTAATTAGTACTGTGCCAGTACGATTGAACTGAGCATAGCATCCCTGAAAGAAGAAGCGTCACTCATTGAAGTGAGTCCAAGGGAAAAATAAAAGTGCTTTTGTATGCTCATAATGGTTTAACCAAAATTAGGCTTTAAATGTTTAACATGCAAGCTTTTTTTGGTGAGTGGTTGAGTAGTTGATTGGTGCGTACTGTACCGCGGTACAAATGGAACACATGGTACATTTGGTACACTTTTAGCCCGAAAAAGCCCCTAAAATACCCCAAAAACAACGATTTTACATTGATTTTAAGCCGAAATTTAGTCGATTTTAGCCCCAAAACAGCTGATTTTAGGTCAAAAAACACCCGAAATTGATCAAAAAAGTAATAAAAAGCATCAAAAAATATATGATTTTCCCCTGTTTTTACCCTCTATGCGCCACCGGCGGAGAGAGGGTCGACGAGCGTAGCGCAGTCGGGGTGAGTAAATTGTCGCGCGACTCAATGAAGTTTCGCCAACGTTAAGGGGTGAGTAAACTTTTCAACAAAATCAACCCAACTTTTCACCCAACAAAATCAACCAAAAAGCGTTAGCTTTGAGTTAACCAACCATTATAGCCATGAAATTAGTATCCTACAAAACCGAAGACCGGGAGCACCTTGGTATTTACATAAACGGGCATATTTATAATTTAAACTCCTGTGATAAGCTGATACCCGATAACATGAGCGGGTTTTTGTGGGGTGGTGATGAGCTGATGGAGCGTGCACAAAAAGTAAATACCGCTATCAGCGCTGGGAAACTTGAAGCCCGCGAAGAACTGTTTTTCGAGTTGATAGCACCTGTGCCGCACCCCACATCGTGCCGGGATGGTTACGCCTTCCGTCAGCATGTGGAAACTGCCCGCCGCAACAGAGGAGTGGGGATGATAGCCGAGTTCGACCAGTACCCGATATTTTATTTCACCAACCATAACGCAATACAGGGCCCCGGCGAAATTGAGTGTATGCCCGATCATTTTCAGCAGTTGGATTTTGAGCTGGAAGTTGCCGTGGTACTCAATAAAAAAGGTAAAAATATCCGTGCCGCCGAGGCGGATAGCTTCATCGCCGGATATATGATTATGAATGATATGAGCGCCCGTACCCTGCAAATGGAGGAAATGCTGCTCAACCTTGGTCCGGCTAAGGGCAAAGATTTTTCTACCGTTATTGGTCCGTGGTTGGTAACACCGGATGAGTTGGAAGCTTACAAAGTGCCAACCAAAGCGGGCCACATCGGTAATAGCTATAATTTAAAAATGATATGCCATGTAAACGGCAAGCAAATTTCCGCAGGCACGATGGCGGATATGGACTGGACGTTTGCTGAGATCATCGAGCGCTGCGCCTATGGCTGCGATGTTTTTCCGGGCGATGTCATCGGCTCCGGCACAGTAGGCACCGGTTGCTTCCTGGAGCTGAACGGTACAGGCAAATTAAACAACCCCAACTACCAACCCCAATGGCTGCAACCTAATGATTTGGTTGAGTTGGAAGTTACGGGCTTAGGCATGCTGGGCAATATCATTAAACAATCGGATAGTGATTTTTCGATATTGGAGTTGAAAAAGAAACAGCTAATTGAACTGTAACCGTCATTGCGAGGTACGAAGCAATCTCTAAGCTGTACAAAGCGGACTTTCCTAAGTAGAGATTGCTTCGTACCTCGCAATGACGCGAGAGGTGATGACCTACTTTGCGCTCGTCGGTAACGAGTGCTTAACTCTTTCCTCATTTGCAATGCGTGTCGCGATACAATAGCTACCCATTTTAAGCACTCGTTGCAAACGATCGCAATTGTGATGTTAAAATAATCAGAATGCATCACATTTATTGTTTTTAAAGGCCAATTTACTTTGTCTTATAAGCAAGAGTATCTACTCTTTTAATAATATGACGAATATCGTCATAAGCATGTTCTTTCCATTCCGGACTATCTTTTAAATAACAAGTGATATGATCGAAACCATATCTGAAATTTGGTATTACTGTTACAGATTTAGATTCCAAAAAATAACCTGCAATAAAAACACCATCATCAACAACATCGACGCCTTTCCAATAGTGAATAGAAAATATAATATTATTTTTTAAATCTTCTACCTGAAGATATCGCTTGCCATCTGTTTGAAAATCGAACATGTTTGGCCTATATAGCGTCCAGTGGTTGTATGTGATATAACCAACCGTTTCTTCTTTTTGTAAATCATCAAATTGAACAGAAACGTATATTCTATCGTCTTTAACGCCTAATGAAAGTAAACTGGTAGTGTCGCATGTGTTTGGTAAGTGCAGACTTACACCTTTTTCGAGTATTGTTTTGGGACAATAAAAGTTATACTGACCAACAAATATGTGTAACATACTGTCAGGATTAAATTTTATAGCTATACCAGGTATAAGCGGCAACCAATTCTTTTTAACATAGTTGAAATTAGGGGGCACCGGTGATAACTTATATAAAAGCGTTTTGTCATCAGATATTTTTTCGGGCGATAAGTCTCCTTTATAAAAATAGTTTTGCTCATATTGTTTCTGAGGAGACAAAAGCATATTCTTTATTTGCTGGTAATCTAAAATTAAGCCAATTACAACGCTAAAAGATACTATCCACCCCCAAAACCTTTTGATAAAGCTCCATATTGGATTAACTTTTATCGTTTGAATCTCTGGCTTTTTTGTCGCTGTTTTATTTTTCTTCGTCGTTCTTCGTTTTTTATTTTTATTACCTCCCATTAACTTTTGAAGTTAAGAAAGTATAACATAAAAAAAACCTTTGCTGAATCTCAGTCTCCGCAGGGGCTCTCGGAGAGTACCCTGCGGTATACAATATTATTTCAGCCTGCTGTCGGCATTTTCACCGCACCACTTCCAATTCAATTTCTATCAATAAAAAACTGCTGACTCACAATCTTACCATCCTCAACCTTATAAACAGCTAGTTCTTTCACCTGCCGACTTTCGCCGCCTTTTGGGGTGATGTGCAACGAAAAAATTACACTAAAATAGCTGCCTGAAGAAATTGCATCGGATACATTTACCTCATGTATTTCAGTATTGGCTAAGAAATCCTGTTCCCTTTGTATTAGTGCCGGTAACCCTTTTACCGGTTCCGGGCCTGCAATGGGGTCAATACTGATGGCATTGTCGCTAAAAAGTTCGGTATAAGCATCCACAAATTGGCCGGCATTGCATAATTCAATAAGGCGGGATGCGATTGTTGTTATAGCTGTCATTTTGATTATCTTTTATTTTTGATAGACTCCTTTATACGATGATAGTGTTAGGTTTAAACGAATATAATTAAAATTTTGTCATCCTGAATGGAGTGAAGAATCTTCTAAAAGCGACAAGCGGGCATGGAAGGCCGCTATGCATATCGAAGAAGATTCTTCGTTCCTCAGAATGACAAATCGCTTTATGTGTAGTGGATGTCACCCTGAGCGTAGTCGAAGGGTAGGCGCAGAGGCCCGCCCGCATGCTTCGACTACGCAGCATGACCACTTTTTTGATCTTCCGAACACCCATGGTAATTTCACCGTACCAATTAATCGCCCTTATTTCTCTATCAAATAAACCTTACCCAAAACCTCATCCCTCGTTGCCCTATTTATAAACTTCGGTAAAAGGTTTTCCTGCGGATAATCAGTAAAACTTTGTAGTATTTTAAATTGAGCATGGCTCTGCACCAAAATATCCATAGATGGCTGGGTTACATAAAATACCGCGCTATCAAGTGGTTTAAAGTTCTGGAACTGCTCCAAAGGGATAAAGTCGACGTGCTTTTGATTATAAAACTGGAAGATATTGTTCTCGGTGCGTAGCGAGTAAATATGCAGGTGGTTGAATTGAGGTTGATTCAAATAATCAGCAGCCGTTATTTGTCCTTTGTAAGCTGTTATTTGCTCATAAAATACCGTATTCAGATAGAAGTTCACAAATAGCACAATCGTACAGTTCAGCAGGAAAACCTTAATGTGGTTTACTTTTATTTTATAGCAGATGAGCCCAATTATCAACAAGGCGACTACAATATCTATATAAAACCAAAACTCCTTATCCGGACTCGAAAAATAGTTAATCAGCAAAACCAAAACCGGGAATGCCACAATATAAACCCACTGCCCAACCAATCTGAATGCGGTGCCAGCCTTGCTCAACTGTTTAAAACAATAAGGTGCTGCGATCACCGCGAACAACGGGAAAATAGTATTGGTATAAAATGGCAACTGGAATTTCGACAGTGAAAACAACACCAGCAATAACAAACCACCGCACAGGGTATAATATTCTGTAAGTTTTTGTTTTTGGTAGATGCTTTTCAGGTTCTTAAACACCGCGTAATAAAATATAAGGCACCATGGCGCGAAGGCCCAAAGCAGGGTATGCACAAAGAAAAATACATCGCCCGATTTATGAGTGATGGGCCCCTTATTTACAAACCTGCCGAACTGGCTATCCCACAAAAACCATTTAATGCCCGATACATGGTGTATTCCAAATACCAGCTTCTCCGGGTGCATGTCAAACTGAATGTATAAAGCATACAACTCAGGCGAGATAAATACAATTATCAATACCGCTAAAGCCAGCCACTTAAAATTAAACAGACTGGTAAATCTCCGCTCAAATAAAACCTGCCCCAGTAAACCGCCATAAATGGCTACCATTACAAACAGTCCTTTGGTCATTAAGGCGCAGGCGGTTAACAGGGCCGCTAATATTAAGTCGGAGAATTTATAACGCTCATGCAACCGTGCAACATGGTATATGCTACCGATAACAAAAGCCATCAGGTAAGGCTCGGCGCGCACATCGGTATTGCTCATAATGATGCTTAGCGACGTCATCAATATTAAAACAGCCATGGCTGCAACTTCGGTACCGTAATACCTTTTGCTGAACAGCCAGGTATACAGCACACTCAGCATAAAAAATAATAGCGCGGGCAAGCGGTAGGCCCATTGGCTTATGCCAAACAGTTTAAAGCTGCACATCACCATCCAAAATGGAAAATGCGGCTTATCCAGCCAATCCTGGTTATAGGTAAATAGCTCGAAAAATTCTTTTTTGTAGATGAGGTTTTTAGCGATGGAGGCGTACAACCCGGGGTCATCGGTGAAGAATTTTACGTTGATGCCTGAAAAATTTACAATCAGCGCTAAAACAAACAATAATATGTAAAACGGCTTGTTTTGTACCTTCATGCAGCAAAGTAAATAATCTGCAGGCAAATATCCGAAAATAAAAAACCCCTGCCTTGCGGCAGAGGTAAAAAACTCACAACAATTGTTTAACCTTATTCAGGCTATTCCTAACTGCAATGTGGGTTTCCTTCAAATATTGTTCATAATTCGTGCCAATATTAATTTCAATATTAATGCTAATGCCATAATATTAAAATTTCTTACCGTTTCTGTAACAATAAGGCGCTAATCCTATCTTTACATTATAAATCATTTTATTTGTCTGATTATGAAAACAACAATTCGCTTAAAGGCTGTACTATTTTTAGTAGCGGCCTGTATGTTTACTGGTGCTGCGTTTGCACAAACTAAACCCATTGCCAGCCCACGCGATAGTGTAAGCGCAGTAGTCGCCGGCTCTACTATTGTTATCAATTATGGTAGCCCTTCTGTTAAAGGGCGCAAAATTTGGGATGGTTTAGTTCCATACAAAGCTGTTTGGCGCACCGGTGCTAACGAAGCAACCCGTTTTACAACCACCAAAGCTATCACCGTTGCAGGCAAAAGGTTACCTGCAGGTACTTATGGTTTCTTCGCTATTCCCGGCGAAAAAACATGGACTATCATTTTTAATAGCGTAGCTAACCAATGGGGCGCGTTTAAGTATGATGCATCAAAAGATGTTTTACGTGTAACCGTAACCCCTGAACCGGCAACCAAACACGAAAGATTGCTTTACACTATTGACGCCAATGGTTTCAGCCTGATTTGGGATGAGCTTGAAGTGCCTGTTAGCATAAAATAAGCTATAAGTAACAATTATATATAAAAGCCATCAGGAGATAGTCCCGGTGGCTTTTTGCTTTTCTGCGGATAATTTATCCGCTATATTTACCCCATGCGCAAAAGGCCCCAAAGCAGCATTCTAAAGAAACGGATCATCGTTATAGCAATACTTGCTGTAGTATATTTCCTGTTGCAATGGCTCGAGACTTATCCTTTGGTTATTGAGCGCTATTACTCAACCGGTATATACCCGGTAATTTGCCATATTTTTCACCCGGTATTTAACCTGTTCCCGTTTAGTGTTGGCGATATTTTATACCTTGTAGCCATTGCTTTCATCGTTTATTATCTAGTTAAACTGATACGTTTATTGTTTAAAAAGCAGTTTAAACCTGCCGGGATGTTGGCATTAGGAATCATCATCACCCTGCAAATCGCCACCTTGAGTTTTTATTTTTTATGGGGATTGAATTACTTCCGCCCCTCAGCGGGGGAAAGACTAAAACTGGCAGATAGCGACTACACCACCCAACAACTCTACAGCCTCACCCAAATGGCTATCGATAGCGCCAACGCCACCCGCGCGCGCGTTACTCCCGCCGATTTGCAGCAAGGTAATAAAGCCATCATCCAAACAGCCATTAAAGCAGTGCTGGTAATGTCCGATAGTTCAAAAAATTTTTCAACGTATAGCCCGGATATTAAACTGTCATTATTTACACCTGTCATCAATTACCTGGGCACATCGGGTTATTATAACCCTTTCACCACCGAATCGCAGATCAATTACCAAATGCCGGTATTCCTGCGGCCGTTTGTGGCTTGTCACGAGATGTCGCATCAAATGGGTTACGGTGCGGAAGATGAAGCTAATTTTGTAGGCTTCCTAACCGGCATCAAATCAAACGACCGTCTATTGCGCTACTCCGCCTGGCACGAACTGGTTGACGAATGCATGGGCGATTTGCACATGCGCGATAGCACCCTTCAACTCCAACTAAAAAAACGCGTACTGCCCCAGGTACACCTCGATTTTGTTGCCGAACGCAATTACTGGATCTCGCACGAAAGCGCCATCGATGTAATAAGCAGCCTGTTTTACAACAATTTTTTAAAGGCGAACAACCAACCGCACGGCCTGCAAACCTATAACCGCATGGTAAGGCTGGTAATGTCGTGGAAAAAAGGAGCGAGAAGCGAAGTGCCGGTACCAGTAGTCAGAAAATGAAAAAAGGAAGCAAGGGCCTTGTGTGATTCCCGCTTTGGACAATGTAATTAAGTAACGAGGAAATAATTTTTCACCCTCTTTCCGGCCTGCCGGAGAGAGGGTCGACCAGCGCAGCGTAGTCGGGGTGAGTCAACTGTGCGTCAGGTATTTGCGCTAATGTCGCTCGTGTAATTACGCACTCGGTCTTTGCTTCTCTCGACCACCCTCTCTCGCTGCGCGACAAAGAGGGTAAAAAGCCTAATCATCATTGCTCCGCGTTCAGTCTGCATGAATGGCCTTACAGCAATGACACGTTGGTTTAGAATAGGCTAAAAGCCCCTCCCTCATGCTTCGACTACGCTCAGCATAACACCCTTAAAATATTTTGCTAATTTTGCTTCATTACATGAAACAACATCTACACCACCCGGTATTCAAAATCATATCAAAAATAGCAGGCGAAACTAATTTACAAGCTTATGCTATTGGTGGCTTTGTACGCGATATTTTTTTAAAACGCCCATCAAAGGATATTGATATTGTGGTGATTGGCAACGGCATTGACTTTGCCGAAAAGGTTGCTAAAAAACTGAATGTAAAGCTGGCTGTGTTTAAAAATTTCGGCACCGCACAATTAAAATACCAGGATTTGGAAATTGAATTTGTAGGTGCCCGCAAGGAATCCTATCGTTTAGATTCCCGAAAACCACTGGTTGAAAATGGCACTTTAGAAGACGACCAAAAACGCCGTGATTTCACCATAAATGCTTTGGCAATCTCCTTGCACCCGGATACTTATGGCGAGTTACTTGATCCCTTTGGCGGAATGGCCGATATGGAGCAGAAATTAATCCGCACACCCTTAAACCCAGTGGAGACTTTTTCGGATGATCCGTTGCGGATGATGCGGGCTATTCGTTTTGCTTCGCAACTAAATTTCAGGATTGATGATATTGCCGTAGCTGCAATCAAAGCAAATACCGATAGGATCAGCATTGTATCGCAGGAACGGGTTACGGATGAGTTAAATAAGATCATTTTATCGCCTATACCATCTATCGGGTTTAATTATTTGTTTGATACAGGTTTGCTCCATAAGATTTTCCCACAAATGGTAACACTTTACGGGGTTGATTATATTGATGGTAAAGGCCATAAGGACAATTTTTATCATACCTTGCAGGTGTTGGATAACATTTGCACCACAACCGATGACCTTTGGCTGCGTTGGGCTGCCATATTGCACGATATTGCCAAACCTGCTACCAAACGTTTTGAACCAGGCCACGGCTGGACATTCCACGGTCATGAAGATAAAGGCGCACGCATGGTGCCCAAGATATTCGCCCAGTTAAAGTTGCCGCTGAACGAAAAGATGAAGCAGGTGCAGAAACTGGTTCAATTGCACTTGAGGCCGATAGTTTTGTCGCAATCTATCGTGACGGATTCGGCGGTGAGGCGTTTGCTTTTTGAGGCAGGTGACGACATTGAAGGATTAATGCTGTTGTGTAAAGCAGACGTTACCACCAAAAATGAATATAAAGTAAAAAAATATCGCCAGAATTTCGATCTCGTTCAACAAAAATTAAAAGATGTTGAGGAGCGCGATAATATGCGAAACTGGCAACCACCCATTACTGGATTGGATATTATGCACTTATTTGGTATAAAAGAAGGTCGGGAAGTAGGAATAATTAAAAATCAGATCCGCGAAGCTATCCTGGAGGGGGAAATTCCAAACTCGCGCGAGGAGGCAATTGAGTACACAATTTTAAAAGGCACAGAAATTGGCTTAAAAGTTGTGGAAAGGATTTAATGAATTTTTGAAACGATATTTTTACAGTTCATATTTAAAAAAAACTGTATATATCAAATCAAAGTTCGGGGATTAGAATAAAATTAAAATATTATTTTTGTTAGCTTAAAATCTACTATATAAAAATGGCACTATACAGGTTCAGGGTTACTTTTGAAGACTACGATGATGTAATGAGAGAGATTGATGTAAAATCAAATCAAACTTTCGAGGACCTTCATCGTGCTATTCACCAGTCAACAGGTTACAATCCCGAATATCCTTCGTCTTTCTACATCAGCAATGATCAATGGACCAAAGGCGAAGAGATTACCTATTTACCAAACCAACGCAGGATTGATCGCGGGGTATCGTTAATGGATAAAGTGAAGCTGAGTAGCTTTATTGATGATCCGCACCAGAAATTTTACTACACTTTTAATTTCGACCGCCCGTTTGATTTTCACGTGGAGCTGATGAAAATTATACTGGAAGATGCTAAAGGCGTTACCTATCCAGCTGTTATTAAATCAGTTGGCGAGGCACCTAAGCAATTCGGCAATGTAGTTAATGTGGCTGCGCAGCCCGCAACTGAAGAAGAAGGTGACTTTGACTTTTTGCACGAAGAACTTGGCTTTAATCCGGAAGATGCAGATGAATTAACCGGGGTACTGGATACTGAAGAAGAAGTTGGCGAAGTTGGCGTTCGTGGTGCTGATGATGAAGAAGAGGACGAATTTGGCAGCGAGTTTTCTGATAACGAAGGTTTCGATGACGAAAAATCGCACGACGACTATTAATTAGTCGATGGACCATAGTTTATAGTCCATAGCAAAGCTGCTGAAAAATAAAGGTATAAATTTTGCTATGGTCTATTGACCATCGACTAGAATATGAATAACAACAAAACCCTCATCGTAATAGCCGGCCCTACCGCTGTTGGTAAAACGGCTATAGCCATACAAGTTGCCAAGCATTACAATACGGTTGTGTTATCTGCCGACTCGCGCCAGTTTTACCGCGAAATGAGCATTGGTACAGCTAAACCTGATGCAGATGAATTGGCGGCGGTTAAGCACCATTTTATTGATTCGCACTCTATACATGAAAATTTTAGCGTAGGCGATTTTGAAAAGCAGGCTTTGGCTTTGCTGGATGAATTATTTAAGGAGTATGACGCGGTTGTAATGGCTGGTGGGTCAGGCTTGTATATTAAGGCGATTTGTGAGGGTTTTGATAACCTGCCGGTAGCTGATGCGGGCATCAGAGATAAATTAAACAAGGACTTTACCGAGCTTGGCATAAAGCATTTGCAGGAGCGATTGAAAGAAGTTGACCCTGATTATTATGAGCAGGTGGATATACAAAACCCGCAACGTTTAATAAGGGCGTTGGAGGTTTTTGAAACGACAGGTAAGCCCATCTCCTATTACCGTAAGTCGACCGTTAATAAGCGTCCATTTAATATTGTGAAGATCGGGTTGAATTTACCGAGGGATATTTTGTACCAACAGATTAATTACCGGGTTGATAAAATGATTGAGCTGGGTTTAATTGATGAAGTTAAATCGCTTATATCCCATCGCAGTTTAAACGCTTTGAATACCGTTGGGTATAGTGAGCTTTTTGATCATTTTGATGGAAATATTGATCTGGAATCTGCTTTGGAACTCATCAAACAAAATACACGTCATTTTGCCAAAAGGCAGTTAACATGGTTCCGCAAGGACAAAGATATACACTGGCTGGAAGCTGATGATGAGGATGTGGTGAATGATATTGTGAGGCACGCGGAATTAGTGGTTACCTGATTTTTTTCCATTTGTCATGCTGAGGGACGAAGCATCTATCCGCTACTCTGCCAGCGGCGAGCTTATCGATAGATTCTTCACTGCGTTCAGAATGACAAAGATGAGAAACATCCTCTCCACAACCGTGTGTAATATTTACCTTCCCAAGCCCTAAAATCCATCAAATTTTCCTCACTTTTGTGTATGGATACCCGCAGGAACTTTATAAAAAAGGCAGCGTTATTGACCGGCGCGACAGGACTAACCACTATTCTACCATCGGCTATTCAGCGGGCTATGGCTATTAACCCTATGCCGGGCAGCACCTACATGGATGCCGAGCATGTGGTCATCCTTATGCAGGAAAACCGCTCATTCGATCATATGTTTGGTACTTTGCGGGGTGTACGGGGATATAATGATCCACGTGCAATTCATCTGCCCAATAAAAACAAAGTATGGCTGCAAAGCAATGATAAGGGCGAAACTTATGCGCCGTTTCATCTCGATATAAAGAACACCAAATCTACCTGGATGAATTCCTTACCCCATACATGGCAAAACCAGGTGGCCGCCCGTAACGATGGCAAATTTGATAAATGGTTGGAATCAAAACGATCTGGCAATGCGGCTTATGCTGATATGCCATTAACTTTAGGCCATCATAACCGGGATGATATTCCTTTTTATTATGCTTTGGCTGATGCGTTTACGGTATGCGATCAAAACTTTTGTTCGTCGCTTACTGGTACCAGTCCTAATAGGTTATTCTTTTGGTCGGGCACCATACGCGAGCAGCAAAATGAAGATTCGCACGCCAGTGTATGGAACGAGGATGCTGATTTTGGCGGCTTAAAATGGACTACTTTTCCTGAACGGTTAGAGGATAACGGCATCAGCTGGAAATGTTACCAGAACGAAATTGGTATTGAAACAGGTTTAAGCGAGGAAGAGGGAGAATGGCTATCGAATTTTACGGATAACCCGCTGGAATACTTCGCGCAGTACAATATCTTCCTGAATAAAAAAAGAAACAGCTATGCGCAAAAACGCAAGGTAGAGTTGAGCACTGAGATTGAGACAGTCAAACAAAAAATAGTGGGTTTACCTGTGGGTAATGCGCAAGCTCCCCACCTGAAAGCAAAGCTAAAAGCCAAACAAAATGACCTTGCTGATATAGAAAAAGAACTAGCAGCGATTAAACCGGGTGCATTTGAAAAGCTATCGCGAAGAGATAAAAACATCCACGAAAAAGCATTTATAACCAACCAAAAGGAGACGGATTACCGCGAGCTAACCACCTTGACTTATGATGACAACGGCACCAAACGCGAGGTTAAAGTACCTAAAGGCGATGTGTTGAAGCAATTTAGAGAGGATGTGAATAGCGGCAGTTTACCAACCGTGTCGTGGTTGGTGGCGCCTGAGAATTTCTCTGATCATCCGAGCGCGCCGTGGTATGGTGCCTGGTATGTATCTGAAGTGATGGATATATTGACTAAGAACCCTGAAGTTTGGAAAAAGACCATCTTCATTTTAAATTATGATGAGAACGATGGTTATTTTGACCACGTGCCGCCGTTTGTAGCGCCGCATTCGCATAGGCCGGGGACTGGCAAAGTATCCGAAGGCATCGATACCCGAGTAGAATATGTGACGCTGGAACAGGAACAAGCCAGAAATGGATTCCCTGAAAAAGACCTTGCCGAAAGCCCTATAGGTTTAGGTTATCGTGTACCGCTTGTTATTGCTTCGCCGTGGAGCAGGGGTGGTTTTGTTAACTCGGAAGTGTTCGATCATACTTCTATCCTGCAATTTCTGGAGCATTTTTTAAGCAAGAAAACAGGCAAGCCGATCAAAGAAACTAACATCAGCGATTGGCGCCGTACCATTTGCGGGGATTTGACCTCAGTGTTTCGACAATATAATGGTGAAGAAATAAAGGAGCCCGATTTTTTGGTTAGAGATACTGTTGTTGAGGATATACACAAGGCTAAATTTAAGGCTCTGCCGAGTGATTTTAAGGTACTTACCGCGGAGGAAATCAAACAAATTAATGATGATCCGGCATCATCGCCATATCTGCCTAAGCAGGAAGTCGGCATCAGGCCATCATGTGCGGTAAATTATCAATTACATGCCGATGGTAGTTTGAATGAGGACCGCTCTATCTTTAATATCACCTTTGCTGCCGGGAGCCGCTTTTTTGGAGCAGATGCCTTGGGTGCGCCTTATAATGTGTATGCACCAGGCAGGTATTTACAGGAAGATGCTCGTAGCTGGGCATATGCCCTTAAAGCGGGCGATCATTTAACTGATAGCTGGCCATTGCATGCATTTGAAGGAGGCAATTATCATTTGCGGGTATATGGGCCTAATGGGTTCTTCCGCGAGTTTGGTGGTAGTGCTGGTGACCCTGAAGTTGCTTTAGTTTTTGATTATCAGGCTACAAAAGATAAAAAACCTACGGGTGATGTTGCCATATCTTTCAGGAATTTAGGTAAGCAAACCTGTCGCCTGCAATTGATTGATAATACCGGGCGGGAACCTGTTAAAACGTTGCCATTAGCGGCCGGAAGTGTACTGACCGGTATAATTAAACTGCAAAAGAGTTATGGCTGGTATGATTTTACCATAAAAAGTGAAGACTCTGATATTTATTTAAGACGATTTGCCGGGCATGTTGATACCGGACAATCCAGTTTTAGTGACCCTATTATGGGTAGGGTGAGCGTGTGATTATAACGGATTCCGTAAAGACCATTAGTATTCAGAAGATCAAAAAAAGGAAGCATTGGCCTTGTGCGATTCCCGCCTAGGGGCAGGGAAGGGTGGGGTTTAACAGATTATCTGGTGTGTAAACCCTGCCACTTCATATCCAATCGCGCCTCTCCCCTGGGGGGAATTAAAAACCGCAATGCAATCTTCCGAACACCTATGGCGTACAGACCATTGTCATTTCAATTAACTATAACGGCTTTCTTACCGCTGCCGGGTTAATATTCAACTTATTCAATACCGGTATCCCCGGAGGGTTAACCAGTGCAATTTGCATAGGTGCTAGCTGGGATGCGCGGGTTTTCTTGTTCAGGAAACTACCTTTTAAACGGGTTATAGTATAATATTGCAGGGTATCTACAATTAATAACTGCCAGCCTTTTGCTTTTACACTTTTTATAACAGCGGGGTTAGCATACAGATAAAAAGTATTTTCAGGAACGGATTTTATGGTATCAGGGTTAACGGTTTGCAGTGGCCTGTTCAGGTAAAATTCCATAGCCCAGGCATCATTATCGCATTGTATTACCGGGTATTTTTTCAGGTCGTGGTGGTTGATCCACTCCGCGGCCTGGCTGCCTGCCTGGTATTGGAGCAGGGTTGGATAAAAAGCCATGTTAAGGTAAACGTTCACTATAAACGAAACCAGTATGGTGCTGATGATAATGCGTTGGATGCCATCGTGGCTAACTTGTCGCGGTACAATAATCATGGCAACATACAGGATTAACAGCATAATCATAACCGGTGCTGTTAACGCTGAATAAAAGAAATATTCGATAGTGCAGATGAGCGCGATCATGATAGCGATTACCGCGATTTGCGTAATGCGGATAGCTTTAATGCTCTTAGGCAATTGCACGCCGTACAGGTATTGCGCCGTAATAATGGCAAAAAACGGGAACACGATATTCATGTAATGCGGCAGCTGGAACTTGGATGCTGAGAACAGTAAAAAAGTAAGCAAGGCAGCGCTGATACAGTACCATTCCTGCCCCTTTGTGTTTTTTATACCTGTTTTTATAAAGCGGTATATCGACACAAAAAGCAATAACGACCATGGCAAAAATGCCCAAAGCGTGGTGTGCACAAAGAAAAACGGATCGCCACCGCCTTTGATGGGGCCGGTATTGAAGAAACGCCCAAACTGACTATCCCAGAAAAAGAATTTGATCCCCGAAACATTGGTATGATCAAAAACAACCTTCTCAGGATGAATATCGAACTGGTAATACAGGCAATACAGTTCGGGGATGATGAATATCAGCACGAATATAATCGCTACCAACCATTTCCAGTTGAACAGTTGTTTCCATTGCCGGGTGATGATGAACTGACCAACAATAGCGCCACCAATAGGAATAATAGCGAACATGCCTTTAGTCATGATAGCGCAGGCGGTAAAGATACAGCCCGCCAGCAGATGCCAATAATTATTGCGGATGTTAGCTTTATAAAAATGATATACCGCGGCAATGATCAGTCCGGTTAAATAGGGTTCGGCACGAACATCGTTATTAGAAAGTAAGATGTGCTGGGCGGTAAGCAGTATCAGCACCGACCATAGGGCAATTTGTTTATTGTACAGGCTTTTGGCGAAGTAATAAGTATACACAGCGCCCATCAGCAAAAACAAGATCCCCGGCAGTTTATAGGCCCAGGTACCAAAGCCAAACAGGTTAAAAGATAGAGCTGCTATCCAGAACGGGAAATGGGGCTTATCAAGCCAATCGCGGCCGTTTACAGCCAGATTTATATAATCATGATGCAATACCATGGTTTTGGATATGGTGGCGTACAACGCAGCATCAGGCCCCATAATGGTAACAAATAAGCCACTAAAATTAACCGCGACAGCCAGCGCAATAAAAAAGTAAAGCCATTTTAATTGCTTAGCCGGGATAGTTTGCTCCATAAATAATTTGTAATTCGGGTATGGGCAAATATAATGAGAAAAAATTGTCATTGCGATGGTTGGGGTAGTCGGGAACTTGTAATAACGAACCAATCGCGAACTTGTAATCCGGCTTGCTTCCGTGCGATTGCTTCGTTCCTCGCAATGACAATTAAAAAAATATTTATAAGAACTTTAGGATATTCTCGGTGGTATCCACCTCTCCTAACCTTGGGAAAATGTATTTGAAGCTGTGGTTGTGGGCGTCGGCAAACATGTCGGTCATGGCGTCGCTGGCGAAGGTTACGTTGTAGCCTAATGCTGCTGCTGTACGTGCGGTACCTTCAACACCTATGCTGGTTGCAACACCACCAATTACAATACCGGTTACGCCTGCTTTTTTAAGCTGCGCATCAAGGTCGGTGCTGTCGAAAGCGCCCCAGGTTGATTTGGTAACGAAGATGTCGGAATCTATTGTTTTGATTTCAGGGATGATTTCGATGAAATCCGCTGGTAATGAACCACCATGAGATGGTGCTGGCTCTTTGCGTGATGGTTTAAATTTTGCAGGATCTACATTAACAATTACAACCGGCTGACCGGCTTTGTGAAAAGCATCGGCTAACTTAGCTGTGTTTTCGATTATACCGGCTATTGGGTGCGCTACCGGGAAAGCTACGATCCCTTTTTGCATGTCGATTAATACGAGTGCTGTTTTTTCGTCTAAGGCAGTTATCATAATAGTGAATTGTTTATTGAGTTTATTAAGTGAGTAGTTATTTTCTAATGTTTAAATGTTGGATTGTAACAACTTAATCAACCTGTTCAACCATTCACCAATTTTAATAAGGCAAACTTACAAGTTTAACTTATTATGTTAAAAAAATAATTGTCATTGAATAAACATTTTGATGGTTTTGAGGTATTAATAAATATAATTAATCTCAACATATCATGAAATACGCATTTCTTTTCGGCACCAGCGCCTTTATAGTTCCACAGGGTGTTATTACTGTTGCTAATGACGATATTACCAAGCAGATCCTGCATGTTCATTCTCTTTACCATGATAACGACCCGGCATCGTTTTTCAGTATAAACCTGGATATTCAGGATGCCGCGGGCAATTACATACGCCTTACCGAAAACAAAGCTGAAAGCGAAGGCAATTACAAGGTTGAAACCGAACGAAACAGCGTTAAGGTATTAAACGGTAATGGATCTGTACTGATACATGTTCATCAATTGGATAACGAAACAGCGATGAATCTTGAACATAATATTACCGCGGAATTTGAGGTAAACATGCCTTTGGCGGTGATACGCATTAGCGGTGACTTTATGGCTGATGGCGTACACGTTATTGCCGAAAACGAGAAGCTTTGGGTTAATGAAGATTCCTGGGCAACAGCGGCGCTGTCAGGTACCGGGCCATTGCGCTTTACAGCGGCAGGCGTGGCTATTTAATAACAATATAAGCAACGTAAACTATGCCACATGGTAAGTTTGCGTCGCTTAATTATATAATGACTTCTATACAGAAGAGGATTTTCCAGCCTTTTAATCAGCCAATTCATAACAATCAAAGCCTGCGGTTTGCAGGGTTGATTCTACTTTGCGTGGGCAAAGGTCATTGCTTACAATACGCAGGATGCGGTCGCAATCATCCAGGTCGACATTCCAATCCTCGATAGCCGGCATGGCGGTTAATAAGGGTTTAATCTTACTAACCGCTTTTAAGTCGGCAACAT
Organism: Mucilaginibacter sp. L196; assembly: GCF_009765905.1. Taxonomy (GTDB): domain Bacteria; phylum Bacteroidota; class Bacteroidia; order Sphingobacteriales; family Sphingobacteriaceae; genus Mucilaginibacter. Next base: position 809,533 of record NZ_LMUO01000009.1, read on the forward strand.
TTGTTACAAATACCAGTATATCCATGCAGGGGTATTTTTTTAATTTAATTATTCGGTTGCTTTTGGAGCTTCGGTTTTAAAATCTTCCCAATCGCCAAACCTTCCGCCACGGTGGTGGCCACTGAAACCTCCGCACATGCGCTCGGCCATTTTTTGTTTGAAGCGTTCTTTTTCTTCGGGGGTCATGTTTTTAAACTTTTCCTCCATACGGCGGCGCATCCATGGCCCTCCGCCTCCATTACCCCAGCCTCTACCACCTTTACCAAAACCAAACAGTATTTTGCATAATATAAATATGCCCATGGCCTGCCAAAAAGTTATTATGCCTACGTGCAGTATAGCAGGCAGCAGGTTATTCCATAACTGCATCACCACAAAACTTACCAGCGATAAAACAACCGCTGCCAGTATCGGGATAAAAATAAATCGTCCTTTAAAAAATATTCTTTTCATGTCTTTAATTTTTAATATTCTGTAATCTCTTCATATAATTGTTTCAACCGTTTACGCAGGTGCAGTACAGCATAGCGTTTACGGGTTACCAGGGTTTGCACATTATCACCGGTTAGTTCTGCCATCTCGGCAAAGGAAACATCCTCCAGTTCGTTCCAAATGAAAACCTGGCGTTGTTTCTCGGGCAGTTCATCCAGCGCTAAAAAAAGTTCCTCCCAAAAAAGATTGCGCAGGTATTCTGTTTCGGGGGTAGAAGCTTCTGTTAGCAAGATGGCTTTAAAGTCGGTGCCATCATCATCAGTGTCCTCATCGCTGCCCACCAGCATATCGTCCAATAGCGTTTCTGATTTCTTTTTATGCTTATCGGTAATTTTGTTGGTGGCAACCTTGTACAACCAGGCGCCTGTTTGTTCTATCGGCTGCGAATTGATCACTGAACTAAACTGGTACCAAACATCCTGCAGGATGTCTTCGGCATCGGCATCGCTTTTTACCCTGCGACGAATAAAGCCCAGCAAGTTTTTACCATACGATTTTATCGTTTGTATAACGTGACTGTTTTTATCCTCGGGCATTACGGCTGTTACCAATGTATTGTGCATTTAAAGATAAAGACGATTGGGCAATAAAAACATTTTAAATTATTTATAAAAAAAAACAGCATCCGGTTGGGTGCTGCTTTTTTTATAAATAATAGTGATTTGTGAGTGGTTGTTTGGAGATTAGTTATGTGGTGGAGATTCCTCACCCGACTTCGCTTCGCTCTTTCCCTCTCTATTGCTGCGCAACAAAGGGAAAGAGCACCGTGACTAGTGATTGATTAATTAATTAACTCAAGTTGCTAGATAAAAGATACTAAGAAGTGAGCATCAAAGAATAAATTTGAGTTACCACGCTTAAAGGAATTCTAAGCGATGCCCACTAAAGATAAAATTATAGGAATATTTTTTTCAGAGATGATTTGTTGAAAACGAGCGGTCGTTATGAAGACGTCCGTCTGCAAATAATCGAAAGCGAGATCATTACAATGTTTTAAGCGTAAAATTTAAGCAGATAAAAAAATAAATAAAATGTTCAAATATATGTAGTTAACTACATATATTTGAACATAAATAATTTGGTATGGAAAATACACTAACCATCAAACCCATTTACAACGATTATTGCGATCAGATCATAGACCTGATCTTATCCATCCAGCAAAAAGAATTTGGACTAACTATCACTATTAATCAGCAACTTGATCTGCTGGATGTGGAGACCAATTACCATCAGGGCGGCGGGAATTTCTGGGGCGCATTTCTGGGCGACAAACTGATTGGCACTATCGCATTGATCAATTGTGGGCATAATTCAGCTTGTATCCGTAAGATGTTTGTTAAAAAAGAATATCGGGGTAAGGAACTGGGCACTGCACAACAATTGCTCAATACATTGCTGCAATATTGCAGCGAGAAGGAAATCACAGATATATATTTAGGCACGGTTCACCAGCTAAAAGCCGCGCACCGGTTTTATGAGCGCAATAGTTTTACCCCGATAGCTGTTGCCGATCTGCCGCCTTATTTCCCGCTCATGGTTACTGACAATATGTTTTATCAATTACATTTAGATAAACAAACCGCGCTATGAATGTTATCAACGAATTGGGTATACTGGCTATTGCCACCCGTTTACAGCGCCTCGCCGAGCAAATGCGCAAGGATGGCCTGATGATCTATAAAGCTCATGGCGTAGATTTCGAACCTAAGTGGTTCCCGGTAATTTATACGCTGCATGTTAAGCCGGGTTTGAGCGTGGTTGAGTTATCTGCCGAGATCGGGTACTCGCACCCTTCCACCATAACCTTATTAAAGGAGCTGGAAAAACAAAAGCTGATAAAATCAGGAAAGGATAAAACCGACGAGCGCAAGCGCTTGTTGCAGTTGACCGAAAAAGGGCAGGCGCTTATAAACAGGATGAAGCCTGTTTGGCAAATAATGATAGCCGCTACAACACAATTAACCGAAACCAAAAACAACCTGATGAAGGCGATAGAAGAGGTGGAACAACAAATGGAGCTGCAAGGCTTTTACCAACGCGCCAAAGTTATTATGGCGGCTAATGAATTGAAAGACGAGGAAGAACTTTAACATAGCGATGGGTTTCAAACATATCGCTATAAAGAAATAATTACAATTATCAAATATACAACACCTATTGTTTATGCCTGTTACATTAAGAAATATAAAGAAAGAAGATAACGAAGAGTTAGCGCGCATTATCCGCGCATCGTTGGTTGAGTTTGATGTGCCTAAAATCGGCACTGTATATTCTGATCCGGATACCGATCACTTGTTCGAAATGTTTGAAGAGGCGCCAGCAAGCTGCTATTTTGTAGCCGAAGAAGATGGCGCCTTAATTGGCGGCTGCGGCATATACCCAACACCAGGATTACCCGCCGGCTATGCCGAACTGGTAAAACTATACCTCATAAACGCTACCCGCGGCCGGGGCATAGGCAAAATGATGATGGACAAATGTTACGAAGCAGCTAAAGCGATGGGCTATACACATTTGTACCTCGAGTCGTTCCCGCAATTAGCAAAAGCAGTAAGCCTTTATGAAAAGGCTGGCTTTAAACCTTTGACTGGCGCTTTGGGTAATTCGGGGCATTTTGCCTGTACTATCTGGATGGTGAAAGAATTGTAAAACTACTTAGTAACTTTCAAAGGATGCCTCCTGAAAAATCACCACCATTTATCTTCACTTTTACTTTAAATAAAATTGTATAACTAACAACTTGAGTTAATTAGAGATTAGTTGGGTGGCGGCGACTTTCTAACTGATAATTACTCACTCCGACATCGCTTCGCTGGTCGACCCTCGCTTTCGCTGCACGACAAAGAGGGTAAAAATACTCTAATCTCTTAATGATCCGTCGTAGTAATATCAGAATGGATCTTCATGGGTACTTTCATGCCACCGGGAATTTTAGGGTTGTCCTGGATGTCGATAGTTCCTGATACATCCTGTTTTAGTTTTTCTTCGATCACCCAGCCTGTTTTTTTATCTGCTTTGATGTCAGATGTTAGCGTACCGCTCAGATCGTACTTTACCGGCATGCCGTTTATCTGGCTTACTTTGCCATCACTGGCTGAAGTAATTTTGGCGTCGCCATGTATTTGGTAATAAGTATCTGTTATATCCTGCAACTGGTAGGTTGTCGAGATATTAGCCGCCATTACAGATTGCAGCGTAGTATTTATTACCCAGGAATCGCCTTTTGATACTTTAACTGACGGATAGATAGCCAAAGTTTGCTCCAGGTTACCTTTAAATGCGCTTTCGCCGAATGACTGCATAAACTGGGCTTTCATTTGCGTTTTTTGCGTTTCATCCATTTGTGGCATGCCTGCAAATATGGAAGTGATGATACCTTCGATATTCTTTACTTCCAGCACACGGCCTGATTTGGTAATGGTTACAGAAAAGGGTTTGTTAATCATAGCTGATAAGAATCTGGATGACATATCAGTACTATCCTTTTTGTCGGAGTTCATTTCAACCGTACCGTTTGGCGATACTATTTTCATAGTGATATTGGCATAGCTTACCTGCATGGTGTAAATGGTATCCTTAACATCGGTAATGTTATAGGCGGTTTTGGATGACATATCTACCGCTACCGTTACATCCTGCCCGTTATAGCTTTGGAGTATTGATGAGGTTACCGTGCTAACGGTGTAATAGGTGTTGCCTTTTACCAGGTTTAAAACCGGCTTTACTTTTTGTGCCTCACATGGCGCAAGTATAATTATCGATAGTAAAAAGCTTAATAAAATTTTCATGAAAATAGATGGATTTAAATTTATTGTTTTTGACTTGATATATGAATGCTTCTTTTGAGATGCAGCATTACTCTACATAATACTTTTGTTCAACCTTTACGGTGCCTCCGCTGTTATCGGTTTTGATGTAAACGTGAACAGTGTACAAGAAATTATCAAAAATGTAGATATGATTGAACTGATCCGCTCCCTGGAAACTCTTTTTTAATTCTGCGGATTTTACCTGGTCTATAAGTTCGAGGATATATTTTGTATTAGTGCTGGTGTAAGTAACAATGTGTAATACAAGCGGGGTGCTTGTTTTAATACCATCGCCCATGACTACGCTTTCACACTTTGAGGCTGCCGTTGTACCTACATAGTGCCTTAGCATTAACCCATTTACATCCTGACTGTACTCCTGCTTAAATGGCTTGCCTGTGGTTAGAAAATAGTTGGCATCGGTCATGTTAATGGTAGCGAGGTTGGTTAGGTCGGACATGGAAACGCTTTGCGCACGGGAAGCCACCGCACTTGAGCATAAAATCAGCATTACCAATAGCTTTTTCATTGTATCAAATATATATTATTTTTTGAGAAATTGGGGAGAGGTGTTAGGTGGGTACGAAGAGTGAGTTGCGGAGTGTTAGAAGATTGCATTTTCGCTCGACCACCCTCTTCCGCAAGCAGTAGAGAGGGAGGGGGGAAGGAAGAGCCTTGATTCCTGACTCTTCCCTCTTGATTCTAACACTACCGCCTTATAAATTCAAAACCACCATTAGGCGCCAACCGCATAATCGTCGACGGGTTTTTGATCTCCATGCTATGCTGATCAATATCCACCACATAATCAACCCCATCGATGATTTCCTGGTCTATCTGCGAAAAATATTGAGGTGATGCCTTGCCGCTGATATTGGCCGAGGTGGATACCAAAGGTTTTTTCATACGCTGTATCAACTGCTCGCAAAATTGGTGTTTAACTATACGTACGCCAACGCTGCCATCGCTGTTAATAATAGCTGGCGAAATATTTCTAGCACCTGGCATTACAAGCGTCAACGGATTTTCGGCAAACTCAATCAGGTCGTAAGCAACATCCGGAACCTCGGCAATATAGCTTTGCAGCTTGTTATCTGTATCTAACAAAATAATCATGCTTTTGGCTTCATCGCGCTGTTTCAGGCGATAGATCTTTTGTATGGCTTCGGTATTGGTAGCATCGCAGCCAATACCCCAAATGGTGTCGGTAGGATAGAGGATGATACCGCCGTCCTGTATAATTTTAAATGCTTTGGCAACTTCGTCTTTAAGCATGTTATAAGCTTTTATATAATTGCATCAGCTGGTTGGCCAGCTTAGCGTCTTCAAAATTAAGGGAATATTCTTTGCCTTTGGTAATCATTTTTTTCCTAAGCTGTTCGTTGCTTATCACCGCGTTAAGTTTATCCGCCAAATCAATAGGATCATTCGGATCAACATACGCGCTGCTATCGCCCCCGGCTTCCTCCAAACATGACCCTTTAGCCGCGATAACGGGCGTGCCACAAGTAATGGCTTCTAAAACAGGTATCCCAAAACCCTCATATCTTGATGGATAAACAAAAATCTTAGCCAGCTGGTAAATAGCAGGCAGATCGGCAAACTCCACACCGTGCAAAAAAATAACCCGGTTACTCAGGTTATTGGTTGATAGGTATTCCTTAACCAGTTTTAAATATTTGGTAGACTTACCCACCACAACCAAAGGAATCTCATTCTCAATAGTTGGCAAAGCTTTTACAAGCAACAATAAGTTTTTACGCTCTTCAATAGTGCCAACGCTTAAAATAAAATCGGCAGGCAAGTTATATTTTTCGGCGACTGCTTTTTTTTGCTCCGCAGATTGTTCGATCTTGAAAATCGGGTCGCAGCCCTGGTAAATTACCTTAATCTTGGTGGGATCCACATTAAGTAATTCAACCAAATCGTCTTTTGTTTTTTTGCTGATCGCGATGATTTTATCAGTCACAGCGCAAGCTTTGGTAACCTTTAAACGGTAAATACTGCGACTAACCCTGCCAAACTGCTCCGGGAAACGCATAAAGATAAGATCATGTACCGTAACCACTGATTTAATCCCACTTTCGCCAATTCCTATTGGTAATTCGTGACTCAAGCCATGATAAATATCGATAGCATCTCGCTGCAAATCTTCCACAATACCCTTACTGCGCCACCACGATTTGATAAGCTTACCAACAGGGGTAACCGTTTTAATATTGCTGAATTGTTGCAGGAAATTAAGCCTTGGATTTGGCTTTACCTTTGGAGTATACAGGTAATAGGTATTCTCAGGATGATGTTGCGCCAGCGCCTTAACCAACCACCGGCTGTAATTACCTAGCCCGGTATTGTTTAAAAAAGCACGTTTGGCATCGTATCCTATTTTCATTGTTTCATTATAATTCCCCTCTTGAGAGAGGGGGAGCGCAAGGCTTGTGAAACAGGAGGGCTGTGTTATGCAAGCGAATAACACACCCCTACACCCCTCTCAAGAGGGGAATCGCACAGGCCTTAGCCTATCTCCAATCTATCTATACTGCTACATTATTCACCCGCAAAGCATCATTTAATGATGTTTTTTTGTCGGTTGATTCCTTGCGTTTACCTATGATCAGGGCACATGGCACATGGTATACGCCACCGGGGAATTCTTTAGGGTATGAGCCCGGTATCACTACCGATCTTGCAGGCACTATGCCTTTATATTCAATTGGTGTTTCGTGGGTAACATCAATAATTTTGGTTGATGCGGTTAATACCACGTTAGCACCCAATACTACTTCTGATTCTAAGTGCACACCTTCAACCACAATAGCCCTTGAGCCTAAAAAGCAGTTGTCCTCAATAATAACCGGTGCAGCTTGTACAGGTTCTAAAACACCGCCAATACCAACACCACCACTCAAGTGACAATGTTTGCCGATCTGCGCGCATGAACCCACGGTTGCCCAGGTATCAACCATTGTACCTTCATCAACATAAGCGCCAATGTTTACGTACGATGGCATCATAATAACCCCTTTAGCTAAAAATGCGCCGTAACGGGCAATACCATGAGGAACTACACGAACACCTTTTTCTTTATAATCGGTTTTTAGCTTCATTTTATCATGGAAAACAAAAGGGCCAACCTTTATTTCTTCCATGTTCCTGAGTGGGAAATATAAAATAACCGCTTTTTTTATCCACTCATTTACATGCCAGCGGCCGCCGATGCTTGGTTCAGCAACGCGCATCTCGCCGTTGTTCAGGCGCTCAATTATGGTTTCAACAGCAGTAGCGTAATCGTTATTTTGTAAAAGAGACCTGTCTTCCCAGGCATCTTCAATTAGTTTTCTAAGGTCTTGCATCAGTAAATTATATATTTTGGCAAATTAAAGGAATTTTAACGAAAATGAGAACCGCTGATTCAGATTGATGCTTACAGATGAACCATTCCTTATGAAAAAATCAGTTAACCGTAAAACTTACTTCCCTAACGCCTTTTATTTTGCGCAGGTCTTCAATTATCACCAATAGGTTTCCTTTATCTAATGATACTTTTTGAATCATAATTTTCATATCATCCAAATCTTCCTCAAGCGATGGCGATAGGCTGATCTGCGTATATTTCATGCCGTGATCTTTAAACACCGTTTCAATATTCTCCAGGCTTACTTGCTTCCGTTCAAGTACTAGCGTAACGCCATTAAACTTGTTTTTATTGAAAAACTTGGTTTCCACAGACTTCATCAACGCCAATATCACAAACACGATGGCGGTTGTGAGGCATGCGGCAAAGTATAAACCGCCACCACAAGCCAGGCCAATGGCGGCTACCGTCCACAAGCCTGCGGCTGTAGTTAGGCCACGTACCACCTCCCGTCGCAAAAATAATATCGTTCCCGCACCCAAAAATCCTATGCCGCTAACCACTTGCGCCGCTACCCGCGAAGGATCAAGCACGATGCCCGGATGGTTCACCACATCGCCAAAACCAAACATGGATACGATCATAATCAGTGCCGAGCCAACACAAACCAGCATATGAGTGCGCAGGCCTGCCGCCCACTCGTGCCGTTGCCGCTCGCTGCCTACTATGCTGCCCAATATGGCAGCAATGGCCAACCGGATAGTTATTTCCTCTATTGAGATCATGTACAGTTAATAAAACCTCATCGCTTTTTGTTTTATTAATGTTAATGGATAAATATGCTATAAAAAGCTATACCCCAACGAAAGTGTATAAACGTTGTTTTCTGCAGTGCCAGTGTCAGGTTTATACACATTGGTTAAGCCATGCTCAAAGCCCACATTAAATGATAGCCCGTTTTTTAAGGCTAAGCCAAATAAAGCACCCAGGCCAAAATCAAAACGGCGTAATCCGTTATCGCCGCCAAAAGTAAGTGGGGTATCCTGTTCTGTTACTTGTGTATTGTCATTTGGGGTTGTTTCAGTTTTTAATTTAGCAGATAAACAATAAGCCAGATAAGGCCCGCCACCAATAAAAAATTTACCATATTTCACAGGCATATTGTATAATACGTTTACAGGCAATTCCAGGTAATTATAAACAGTATTATCGTGCACCTTAATTGAAGCAGAACCTGAACCATAACTAGAGCCTTGGGTTGTATAATAAGGTACATCAATTAATGTCTCATTAACTCTCTGGCCTTTTGTGGTGTAAAATAGCCCCGGCTCTATAGATACTTTTCCAAAATCTATATCACCAAAAATACCTGCATGAAAACCGGTCAGCCTTACATCATCTTCACCTGTTACACTTTTTGAACTGAGTATTGATTCATTTAAACCACCGCTAATGCCATATTTTACAGTTTGCGCGAACGCCGGGCTAATAGCTGCGATTAAAAACAGAGAAAGGAATATTTTTTTCATGATTGGTTTGGGTTATTGAATTTGTTTATAATAAGATATTACGAAACAAATAAAAGAAACGCTACATATATAGCTATATTTCTTTAAAGTGTTAATTTGAAATTTAGCTATTTCAACCCAAAGAGGCGTGAAATATCATTTGGGCGATTCTTGAAAATGGGTTAATATATTCACTCATTTGTCACATTGTCACATTGGCAGTAATCCAATTGTGGCAAGCAATTTGAATAGTATATATTTGTATAACAAAATTTAAAAAAGGAAATATCATGGCATTAGAAATAACAGATGCAAACTTTGAGGAGCTTGTATTAAAAGCAGACAAACCAGTATTAATTGACTTTTGGGCCGAATGGTGTGGTCCTTGTCGCATGGTTGGCCCTGTTGTTGAAGAAATTGCAAAAGAATATGAAGGCAAAGCTATTGTTGGCAAAGTAAATGTTGACAACAACCCAGGTATATCAATGAAATTCGGTATCCGTAATATCCCCGCTTTATTGTATTTTAAAAACGGCGAAATTGTAGACAAACAAATTGGCGCAGTGCCAAAATCAATACTTGCCGGTAAATTAACCGCGCAATTATAATATATAGAAGCAATATAATTTATTGTGAAAAAGCGTTACATAACCTGTAACGCTTTTTTTATGGCCCCATCAGGGATTCCACTGATTAACAGAAAGATTTTAGAAAGATAAAGTCTAAGTCTCCCCTACCGGGGGAGATTTAGAGGGGGCTAAATAATAATTTTTATATTTATATAATGTCGCGCCTAACTAACGATCAGCAAATACGGCAATTAGCCAACCTCGAACTGCTTGCCCGCCAGGTGGTTGAAGGCTTTGTTACCGGCTTGCACCAAAGTCCGTTTCACGGGTTTTCGGTAGAGTTTGCCGAGCATCGCCTGTACAACAACGGCGAATCAGTAAAAAATATCGACTGGAAACTACTTGCCCGTACCGATAAATTGTTTGTTAAGCAGTTTGAGGAAGAAACCAACCTGCGTTGTTTCCTGCTGTTGGATACCTCATCATCCATGAATTTCCCTGAGAAAGGAACCAGCAAACTGGAGTTTTCTATTTACGCAGCGGCATCGCTCATGTACCTGTTCAAAAAACAGCGGGATGCATTCGGGTTATGCCTGTTTTCGGATAAGATCGATTGGATCAGTGCCGCTAAATCAACAGGCTCGCATCTTTTTTATTTGTATGCGCAACTGGAAAAAGCATATAACGAACCCAAAGAAAATACTACGACCGACATAACGGGCGTACTGCATCACATCGCGCAGGAAATCCATCAGCGTTCAATGGTTATTATTTTTAGCGATATGCTGGAGAATGGAATGAATGATGAAAAATTGCAAGCGTTGTTCGCGGCCATTCAGCATTTAAAATACAACAAGCACGAGGTAGTTATTTTTAATGTGACTGATAAACAAAAGGAGCTCGATTTTAATTTCGATAACCGCCCACACCACTTTATTGATATGGAAAGCGGCGAAAATATAAAAGTACATCCCGGAAAAATACGAGATGCCTACCGCGAATCGTTACAACATTACCGTCACCAAATAGAATTAAAGTGCGCCCAATATAAAATTGATATAGTTGACGCCAATATTGATGAAGGCTACCACCAAATTTTAAAGCAATATCTGGTTAAACGAAACAAGATGATATAAGTCTGATTAAAGAATAAACAAATAAATACGTAGGTTTAATTAATGTAAGAAACTGTCTGAAAATGCTTTAATGTTGTTTATATAAACACAAAAACAAAGCGTCATTGCGAGGTACGAAGAAATCTCTATGTTATACAGAGAAAACTTACAAGTCCGACCTACCTATGTAGAGATTGCTTCGTACCTCGCAATGACGATTACTTATCATTTTTAAACAGTTACTAACTATACCCGGTACAATTTTAAATTGCTGAAATCAATTTAGCAGTATTAGTGTTAAAGAATAAAGAAGTTTTTTCTATGAGATTATCCGTTGAGCGAAAACCAATCAGAATATATCCCGATCCCAAACGTGTTATTGCAAGGTTCTTTTTTAATGGTAACGAACGTGCTAAGGAGGTTATCCAGCGGGTAATGACCATCAGCGAGGATGAAGCATTTGGCATCATCTCACCATTTTTGCAGGAATATTCCAAACGCCACCGTAATATAACCCGGGTTTTAAATCGTCATTGCAGCAAACTAAAACCTCTTATTGCCGAGCTGAAGATTGATTATGATACACTCACGGTATATCGTAAATTATTGATCGGTTCTTATTTCACACATGAATACTCTATCGAGTCGGCTGCGTTTTTCAATCCATCTATTATTCAAGATCCGGATCAAAGCGAACTAAAAGACGGGGAAATGCGGGTAATTATCAGCTTTAGGGCAGTGGGCGAGGGGCACATTTCGTCAATCACTTTCCGTCGTGCGCTGATCGATAAAAATAACGACATTACCGTAATGCCTGCCGGTAGCTATATTGACGAGGCCGAGATTGTACGTAATGCGGTTTACAATAAAAAGCTGTTTTTTGATAAAGCGGTATCAACCCAAATAAATATTGATGTTTTAAAAGAGGTGGAGGGCAAGCTCGATCATCATTTTGAATATTCAAACCTGCGTAGCATCATCATCGATTCGCAAAAACTGCAGGAAGATGATATGAAGAAACTGGAATACGACAAGGTTTTATGGCTTGCGGATTCTTACTACGAGATTGTTTTTTCGCTGGATACCGATATATCCGATCGTGTCATCTTCCCAATTTCCGAATATGAGCGTAAAGGTATTGAGGATGCCCGTTTTGTGGAGTTTAAGCACGAGGATGGAACATCAGTTTATTATGCAACTTACACTGCATATGATGGTGCGCTGATTATGCCAAAGCTGCTGCAAACCAACGATTTTTATAACTTTAAAATAATGCCTTTATATGGTGATGGTGCGCAGAATAAAAACCTGGCCCTGTTTCCGCGTAAGGTAAACGGTAAATATGTGATGATCTCGAGGATTGATGGTTGCAATAACTACATCATGTACTCCGATAAGATCAACATCTGGGAAAAACCTGTTTTACTGCAACAACCAAAGTTTACCTGGGAGTTTATCCAGATAGGCAATTGCGGATCGCCGATTGAAACTGAATTTGGCTGGCTGATGATAACCCACGGCGTTGGCCCTATGCGCCGCTACGTTTTGGGTGCGAGCTTATTGAAACTGGATGACCCTGCTATCGAGATAGGCCGTTTAAAAGAACCTTTGTTGATACCTAACAGTGATGAGCGCGAAGGTTATGTACCAAACGTACTATACTCCTGCGGATCAATAGTACACAACGGTAAACTGATCATTCCTTACGGTATATCTGATTCATCAACCGGTTTTGCCGAGATTGACCTAAATGAGCTGTTGAACAAACTGTTACAGGATGGATCATCAATCTCTCACCAGGAAATTACAGAAAAGAAAGAATTGGTAAACTAAGTAGTTGATTCTGCCGCTGAAAGTCTTTTGGCTTTTTGCGGCTCAATGATAAAAAAGTACATCAACACACCAACTAAAATAATGCCTGCTGCACCTGCAATAAATGGCCACGGGCTGGTAAATAATATAAATAGCCATATAATTATACCAATTATTGCAGGTAAGGGAAATAACTTCATTTTATAAGGTCTTTCTTCTTTCGGCTTGCTCCAATGCCAGTATAATACGCCTGTTGATTGCCCAACAAATTGTACTATAATACGCATAGTAAGTATGGCAATAATTACATCTGTTAACTTAAATAGCAGGCTGAAAATAAATCCCAAACCGCCCATAAACAATAATGAGACATTAGGGAAATTCTTTTTAGGATGGACTTTGGCAAATATTTTGAAAAAATTTCCATCAACTGCTGCGGCATAAGGGATACGTGAATAACCCAGCATCACCGCAAATAATGATGAACTGGCAATAATTAAAATGAGCCCTGTTGCTAATTTGGCTATAAATGGATTGTATAATTGTTGGAAATATGTGCTTATAATAAAATTAGATGAAGCGATCTGCTGCCATGGCATGGCTCCTGAAATCATTATCTGCATGCCTAAATATAATATAGCAATGCCCGCAACCGAGAGGAATATACTGCGTGGAATATTGATCTCAGGATTTTTAATTTCGCCACCTAAATGGCAAACGTTATAATAACCTAAATAGGAATACACCGTTTTTAGGGATGCCTGCCCAAGCCCTACAAAAAATAGTGGAGTAAAATCTAAGGCATCTTTACTGAATGAAAATGCCAACTGTGGATTAAAATGCCTGAATCCTGAACCAATCAGCCATATAAAAGTACCTCCTGTTATTATAGATAGTAAAACGGATATTTTACCTATACTTTTTATATTACGGTAAAGTAGTATGGTTACTAATATTACCAATGCCCCGCTTACAATTTTTTGCTGTATTGGGGTTAATGCAACCAGGTAAGTTAAATATTTTGAAAAGCCGATAGCCGCGCTGGCAACTACCAATGGTGCTTGTATAAGTGTTTGCCATACTAACAGAAACGACATCATTTTGCCGAATCTGTTATCATATATTTTTTGCAGAAAAACGTAACTACCACCTGCCATTGGCCATTTTGCGCCCAATTCTGCCCATACCGAACCATCTAAAAAAGCAAGCAAAGCACCCAGCACCCAGGCTAAAATACATTGTGGCCCCCGCATAGCACCAACTATTAAAGGTAGGGTAATGAACGGGCCAATGCCCACCATATCAATCATATTGATGGCGCTGGCCTGTGTTAGTGATAACCCACGCTCAAGGGTCGACGTAGTTTCAGCCATTGTACTTTTTGAAGTTTTTTAGGCAGGTAAGGTATAATTTTTAGGTCAGTTATTTTAGCTGTAAATGTGAAATGATACCGTTCCGACAATTTAGGGTAAAAGGTAAGGCCTTGGGTGATCTAAATTGAACTTAAACCAGTGGCATTAAAGCAAAATGTTATTGCGAGGAACGAAGCAATCTCACGTAGAAAAGGATTATACATAGTTCGCGATTGCTTCGTACCTCGCAATGACAATAGTTTTATCATTTTTAAACAGCTTCTGAATTAGAGATTTACGAAGTTTTTAAAACTTCGTAAATCTGGCAGGGCTCAATACCTTTTTATACAAATCAAAATAATCATCCACCATCTTCTCGCTAGAAAACTTGGACTTTGCCCAATCACTGCAATCAATCCGTTTTATATTTTTTAAGTTCGATACTGCTTCAACAGCCTCATCAATGGTATTCACTAAAAACCCTGTCTTTTCAGCTTGTATCAATTCCGGCATCGATCCCCTGTTAAAAGCAATAACGGGTGTACCACAAAGCATCGCCTCGGCAACACTCATCCCGAAGGGTTCATTAAAATTGATAGGATGTAATAACGCTGTCGCTTTGCCTAATAATTCGTTCCTTTTTTCTGGTCCAGCGTGGCCAATGTATTGGATCTGTTCATTTAAATAAGGCTTAACCCTTTCGCGATAGTAGTTCTCATCCTGAATAATACCAGCTATTAACAATTTACGCTTACTTTTTTGTGCGATCTCAATAGCCTCAGCACAACCCTTATCATAATGTATCCTGCCGAAGTATAATAAGTAATCATCAGGTTGCTCCACAAAATCAAAATCTTCAACATTCAAACCATTATAAACTGTAGCGAGATAATCTAATTCCGGACTCCTATCAGCGTTACTAATAGAAACATAATGGCCTATCGAATTATACTTTTTATAAACAGGTATGATCTTCTGCGATGAAAAACCATGTATGGTAGTTATTACCGGCGTTTTTATCAAGCCTGAATAGGTAAGCGGCAAAAAATCGAAGTTATTATGAATGAGATCAAAATCGCCAGCCTTCTCCATCAAATTACTGATGTGTAGGCATTCCAAAACCTTGGCGTCCTGCGTGCGGTCTTCTTCATAACCCTGCGCGCAAACTGAATCCAATTCGCCTGAAGTAATCGAATCCCCGGTAGCGAAAAGCGTTACTTCAACGCCTTTTTTAACCATGCCTTCGGCAATGTTTGATGCGATTTGCTCCCATGGCCCGTAATGCCTGGGCGGTGTACGCCAGGCAACGGGTGATAATACAGCGATCTTCATCTTAGCAGATCTCCAGTTTTTGGCTTACCTTATTGTATTCGTATTCAAGCTCAAAGGCTTTCAATACAGTAAGGTGCGAAATAAGATATGCTAAAGTACTTTCGGCACCCTGGTTACGGTTGATGCCAGTTGGCAGCAAGCCATCGCAGCAGCCTTTTGTTTCATGATCGTATAACGGTGCGCGCAGGGTGTTTTCGCCCATAAACCATTTGTAGCACAGGAACATTTTCTCGATATATTCCGGTTTGCGGAAAATTTGATATGCCTGAAAGTGCATCAACACCATAGCCATAGTTTCAATAGCCTGCTGATCATAAACAGGGAACTTGCCACCTTTATAATACCAGCCATCGTTACCAACCGGACTTAAGTATCCATTCGATAAGGTAAGTTTATCCAAAAACGCCATTGATTCCAATGCTATTTCTTTGGCTCTTTCATTGCCGGTTATTTCAGCAGAATGCAAAAGCGCTAATGGCAATATCGCATTATCATAAGTCATTTTTTCTTCAAACCAATGCCAGTCGGTATCACGGTGATGTTCGTAAGAGTCAATCAGCGGTTTCGTTAATTCAGCTAATTCGTTTACCATGCCTTCATCCGTAGGGAATACTTGTAAATAAAGACTAATACCTATTATCGTATTACCCATTCCCCTCAAATGCTTCAAAGCCTTAAAATGTGGAAATGATCGCTGGAATATCTCTAAAGCAAACTCCCTGTAGGAATTACTTGCCGCGCAGCTGATTAAATGCCCCAACGCCCAAATGGTACGGCCAAAGGAATCCTCAGAGCCAACCTCATCCAAATATTGCCTGCTAAAACTCAGGAAATTACGGAAGTTGCCATCCTCTGTTTGCATGTAGTGAATGTAGCTTAGGTATACAGGTAACAGTTCAAATGCTTCCTGACTTTTATTACGCTGATAAGCCATTAAGGCCATTATTAACGCACGCGCGTTATCATCAAGGCAATAACCTTCTTTTAAATTGGGGATGCCATATTTAGCGTGTTGCACTATACCGGTATCATCCGTTAAGCGTCTAACATGGGTAAGGCTGAATTTTGGCAACACCTCCGGGTCAACAATGCTGTTACGCAAAATCTTGTCGCTAAAGTCATGCGTACGGCACGATTCCTGGGCAACTTTAATAAATTCGGCACCGGTAACCGGCCATCGTAGGTGCAGGCCATATTCATAAGCGTTTTCTTTTAATTCGTTTAGTAATCTGTCCTGATCAAGCAATTCATTTACAATATCAGCCAGGGCGTCATCATCTTTAAAATCAAATAAGCGGCCACGGTTATCATCCAATAACTCAGTAGCATGCCAGTACGGAGTTGATACCACCGCTGCGCCCGACCCAATTGCATAAGATAATGTCCCGCTGGTAATTTGCGCTTCGTTTAAATAGGGTGTTACATAAATCTCGCAGGCAGTAAGGTAGTTAACAAGTTCTTCTTCTGATACGAACTTATTGATAAAGGCCAGGTTCTTTGATACACCTAGCTGCGCCGCGAGCGTTTTTAGGTGATCCCTGTATTCTTCGCCCGAATTTTTGATTACGCCGGGATGTGTGTTTCCTAATATCACATACATTACATCAGGATGTTTTTCTACTATCTTGGGCAGGGCTTTCACTACGGTTTCCAGGCCTTTGTTGCGGCTTATTAACCCAAAAGTTAACAGTACCCGGTGGTTTTTAAATTGCGGGAAGTTTTTAACCGGGTTATCTTCTGGGGCTTCCACATCAGGTACACCGTGCTCAATTATCTGTATCTTTTCAATCGGTATCTCATAAATGGTGGTTAAAAACTCAACCGCCCTTTTGCTCATCACAATTATTTTGGATGATTGCTCGGCAATTTCGCGGATAATAATGCGCTGTACATAGCTTGGTTCCCTTAAAATAGTATGCAGTATGGATATTAAAGGTTTCTCCAACCTGTTTATCAATGGCAATATATAAATACCGCTTTCGCCGCCATAAATACCAAATTCATGCTCCATTATGCAAACATCAGCGGTACTGGTATTAATATAATTGGCTGCGCGTATGTAATCTTTTTGGTGATCCTGGCGGATAATATATTTTACTTCCTCCGGGTATTCATACTCATGCAAATTTTCAGAATCATTCAATGCCACCACAAAACCACCCTCAAGCAAACTCTTTCTGTTAGGGAAATTGGCACTAACAGCATGCATTAAGTTATTATTAAAGGTCGCTATTCCGCATTCGCGGGGAGGGTAGGTTGAGATATATGCTATTTTCATAGATAGATAGAATGTATTTTTAGGTAGAAATATTAAAATAAATACGTTTTGTATGCAATTGCATACGTGATTGTGTGCAGTAACAGGTTTAAAGGCGCTTTTTAGCTCAATAATGCTCTTGCGTTGTACAGTTGCATAAATCATACCAATTTACCTGTAAATACTGGTTCATAATGTCACAATTTAATGCATTAAGGTTGTAAGTGTATTGAAAACAATTACTTAGGATAGTATGTTCTACTTAAACAATGAATTTTAAGCCGATACCCCATGTATAGTGATAAAATCACTGGAGCAAACATTAAAAACGCAAGGCTCTACAGAAACTACTCACAAGATTATCTTGCCAGTAAACTTAATATCTCCCAAAACGCTTACAGCAAACTCGAACTTGGTTATATCAGGGTAAAACTGGAAAGCTTACTTATTATTGCCGAAGTTTTAGAGGTGCCGCTCAGTAATTTAATTGATCCCCCTTTAATGCACCCTGATGTTGTAGCTATTAGCAAAATTGATATTGTACCCAAAATACTGAAAATCATTTGCTCTTCAACAGGCATGGGTTTTGCCGCCGTTGCCAGGGTTACCGAGGATAAATGGATCGCTTGCAGCGTATGCGATAAAATAGGTTTCGGCCTTGAGGCGGGCAGCGAATTAAACCTGGTAACAACTATTTGCAACCAGATACGCCAAAGTAGCAAAGCCGTGATAATTGATGATGTTAGCCAGGATGAATTTTATGCGCAGCATCCAATCCCGGCATTATATGGCTTTCAAAGTTATATCTCGGTACCTATTATGCGGCAGGATGGATCATTCTTTGGCACGCTTTGCGCTATCGACCCAAAACCTGCCAAAGTAAATAACCCCGAGACTATTGAACTTTTTACCTCATTTGCTGAGCTTATTTCTTTTCATTTAGATACCATTGAGAAAGAAGCATCTAAACTCAAGATGGCATAAGCTATTTGCTGCTTGTATTATTTTTAGCCAGCCATTCAGTATACTTCTTTTCTAAAAAATTGTAGCCATCTTTTCTGAATTCAGGTGTAGATATGGTAAAGTGGTCGCCGGGATAATATTGAAATACGAATGTTGAATTTAACTTCTTCATTTCTCCCTCAAGCATCACTACTGCGTAGTTAAGTAAAAAATTATCCTGCTTACCTACTGTTACACGTACTTTACCTTCCAAATCGGGCTTTATTTTGTCCCAGTTAGTGCGCAGATATAAGGATATATCGTAGTTTTTCCAATGTTGGAATACGTTACTATCAATCTCGCCGGTTTCGCTGTTGCAAATTCGCTCAGGCTCGCCATCTTTTCCTTTTTTGCTGAAAACAGCATCAAAAGAGTGCATTTGCTCGCCGCGATAAATAACATGCTCCATACGGTAACAGTCCTTCATATCAAACCATGGAAAAAAACCGGCGACAGTACCGGTAAGGTTTAAAGTGCTGTCTTTACCATAATACATGTTGCGGTCCTTATACAGGTCTATCCGCTGAAAGTTCCTGAAATCAACAGGGTCAGGTGAGCTCGACCAGCAACCATCAAACACCTTCGGGTAATGGGTTTGTAGCCATAAAACTGTCCAGCCGCCGCTGCTATGGCCTGTTAACAAGTGTGCCCCATTGCAGCGGTAGTTTTTCTCTAAGTAGGGGATAAATTCCGTTGTTAATGCATCACCCCAGGGGCCATTATTGTCGCTGTTTGCATAAACACAATGCCCAAGTGAGCAGTTTCCATCTAAATAAACGGTGATACAAGCGGTAGTATCAATCGGGGCGGATGGATTCGGGAAACCTGAAAAACGATGGTAATCGCCGCCATAACCAAATACCACAAACAACACCGGGAACTTTCTATTTGGTTCTGTATAATATTCTTTAGGCAACAGCACAGTGCCGTTAACGGTCATCGGTTTTTTCAAAAAGCTGCTTAATAATGCCGATGGGGCTTTTATTTCTTTTGCGTATTGCCTGTCTGTAAATGTTGGTTCAGGTACAACTTTGGTTGCAGTTAGGTTAAATATCCTACTGTAATCTTTTGTAATGTTTACTCTTTGGCTAACGCTATACAAGTTTCCGGGGCTTTCTGATATGGCCCTGCCGCCTAAATCGCGGTCCCATACGGCTTGTACATAATATTGACCACGCTCAATATCTGATAGGGGTACAGGGTATGCTGTTGCTTTATCATCAAAAACAATACTTTGACCCGGCCTAACATTTTTCACATACACAGAGAAACACGGAAAAATCTCTTCTCCTGCCGCTCCGCCCTTAGGTGTTTTATTATCTTTGGATAGATATAGCAAAACACGACCGGTAAAAGGTTTGTTAAAAATGCTATCGGCATAGCTTACCTTAAATTGTTGTGCAAAACTTTGGTTTATGATTCCCGCAAGAAGCAAAAAGCTGAATATCGTTTTTTTCATATTGTTTAAATAAGACAAGGTTATTTGTGGGTTGTTACACCGCGAAATAGCGTTTATAAAGCTACTGATTTTGGTATTTACTCTTGCAGATTTTTAATCTCGGTTTTGGTCGACCGTGAGAAATGTTATTGTTTCTGATCGTTAATGCTGTTCATTTAAAAATTTTGTCTATTTTAACAGTTTCAACCACACCTTATGGCCAAAAAATACTCCCTGATTATTTTATTAACTGTATCTGCACTATTGTGTAATGCCCAGGAAAAATTAACTGATAACATATTTCGCAAAAAGCTTGCTAACGGGCTCGAAATTTTGGTAATTGAGGATCACAGCGTGCCATTGGCAACAGTTGTTTTATCCTTTAAGGCTGGCGCTTTTACCGAACCCGATGGCATGAATGGCTTAACGTCACTATATCTGTCAATGCTTGGCAGGGGAAACAGGGATTATGTAAATCAACAGGATTTAGGCTATCATGCCGGAGGATTGGGCATGCAATTAAGAAATTCTACCACATCCGATGAATATGCAACTACCTATTTTACCCTGCCGGCTGCAAATCTGGTTAAGGGATTAAATTTCATGAATTCAGCCGTGAGGTATCCTAAAATGGATGAGGATGAACTGGAAAAGACAAAGGAGATTTGTAGCAACCAACAAAGCGAAACGGAATCAAATCCTTATTATGTACTTGGTGATTCTATCAGGAAGCATTTATGGGGCAGCCTGTATAGCCGGAAAAACCCGACCGGCGACCCTAGGGTAATAAATGCCGCTACACCAGCTACGCTTGATGTTATTAAAAAACGATATTTCTATCCAAACAACGCGATTATGATAGTTGGGGGGGATGTAGCACATGAAGTTGTTTTTAAAGAGATTGAACAGGTATATGGCGATTGGGCTCCGGCACCTTTTGATCCGTTTACCAAATGGCCTATTCCTGCTTTTGAACCGCTCAGGAAATCAACTTACACCATAGTGGAATCTAAACAAGCACATGTGCCTTATATCGCAATTTACTGGCAGGGTCCCGATACTCGTAATGATATAGCATCCACCTATACAGCCGATGTGTTTTCATACATCATCAATCAAAACTCATCAAAACTAAATAAAGCGCTCATACAATCGGGCCTGGCGTCCACTGTGCAAATTGGATACCTTACCTGTAAATATGTTGGGCCAATAAGTTTGTTTATAACCCCAAATCCGGATAAGATAAAAGAGTGTGTAGAGGAGGTTAAACGACAAATTGATTTGATGGACAGCGATGATTATTTTACAGAAGAGCAAATAGAAACCTCCAGAAGAATGCTTGAGATAGCAAACATAAGAGAAGAGGAAATAACCACCACATATGTGCATACCTTATCATATTGGTGGACTGCCGCTTCAATAAATTACACATTAGGTTATAACGATAACTTAAAGAAAGTAACAAAGGATGAACTTAAACGATATGTAGAGAAGTACATTAAAAACCGGCCATACAGCGCGGGGCTGCTAATTAATCCTGATTTAAGAGCTCAATCAAATGCAGACAGTTTCTTCAAATAAAATTATTCGAATTATGAAAAGATTATTACTAATCCTGGTTGTTTTAAGCGTTGGGTTTAATGAGTTATTAGCACAATCAACCACAACCTCGTTTACTGTTGACGGCATTAAGGTAATTTACAAGCCATCTGTAAAAAAGATTATTAACGTGAGGGTTTATTTTAGGGGAGGCGTTACCAATTACCCGATAATAAAAGCCGGGATTGAAAATTTCGCACTCGAAGCCACAACCCAATGTGGTACAAAAAAGTATGGCGCGAATGCGTTTAGAGATACTTGCGATAAATACGGTATTAAGATATCCGGTAATTCCAGTTATGATTGTGGATTTATCCAGCTTAATTGCATAGCTAAATACTTTAATACCGGTTGGGGCCTGTTTACAGATGCGGTAAATAATCCTGTATTTGATGCCGCGCAAATAGATTTGTTAAAAGGCAGGATGCTGTCATACATTAAAAATTATTATTCAACTGCTAATAATAACCTTTCTGATGTATTAATGAAGAGCGCCTTCGCCAATACGCCATACGCCATTAATCCAATCGGCACCGAACAAACTATTGCCGGTATTACAGCTGATGATTTAAAAGACTACTATAATAAAATATTGAATAAAAATCAGATGTTTATAGTAGTAGTAGGTAATATAACTAAGGACGAATTGTATGAGAAAATTTTAGTTGCCTTTAATAATATTAAATCTGCACCGTATACAACGCCTAATTTAACAACGCCATCATTAATTGATAATAAATTACTTAGCGAATCACAAGATCTGAAAACAAATTATGTTGGTGCAGTTATGAATGCTCCGGAATTTACCAGCCCTGATTTTGTACCATTCAGATTAGCTTTAAGTGGGCTTTCCGGTAATTTATATTCATATGTACGGTCAACACAAGGGCTTTCTTATGATCCGGGTGCAGGCGCGTTGCAATTACGTATGCCGGTAAGCATTATGACGGCCAGTACCACCAACCCGCAACAAGTAATGCTGGCGATGTTAACCGTATTAAAGCAAGTGCAAATAAGGGGTTATGATGATGAATGGCTGCAACATATAAAAAACACTTATATTACTACCAGTTATATAAATGAGCAAAGTACAGCCGAAATAACAAACAGCTTGGGCCGTGCAGAAATTTTAGGCAATTGGCAATATGACGATGATTTACCCCAATTAGTTAATATGGTAACCGTTGAACAGCTTAATAATGCTATTAATTATTACATAAAAGGCCTTAGATGGGGTTACGTAGGTAACCTGGATGTGATTGCCGGGTTTAAACCACCTGTTTATTGATTATGTATACAGCCTTATCGCATTGTTGATTTTATTGGTTACACTCTAACTGCATAGTAATACAATGGGAATAGTGAGTTTAAACAACCCATTATTCCCAGTGTGCATCAAAAAATGTGTCATTAAAAAATAACCTTTATCCTCTTTTTTACATCAACAGCAATATTTTATCTAAACTTGCATAAAAAACCGGTATTCATGGACGAAGACTTCCTATGGCAATTGTTAAATAAACAGCAAAACTCGGCTGCCGTACCTTCTAATAAAACAATTACCAGGTGGGCGTTGCAAGTAATACGATTGCTATATCCCGAGCAGTCGAAACATATATTTTTATCGATACAGCAGTTAGAAGAAAAATTTGAAAAGCTTAAAGCAGAGCTTTGCAACATTATGAATGCTACTAAAGCCTGCTGCAATTGTGATAACGAAAAGCTTGCTGAAGCATTTTTCAATGAGTTGCCCGAGATATACCGGGTGCTAAATACCGATATAGACGCCATTTTTAAAGGTGATCCCGCTGCTATTAGCGAATTTGAGGTTATACGTACTTATCCGGGTTTCTTCGCCATTTCTTTTTATCGGTTAGCGCATTTGCTTTACAAATATGAGATCCCGGTTTTGCCAAGGATACTTACCGAGCATGCGCATTCAAAAACAGGTATTGATATTCACCCTGCTGCGGTTATTGATGAATATTTTTACATCGATCATGGTACAGGAACGGTAATTGGTGAAACTACACAGATAGGTAAACATGTAAAACTATATCAGGGTGTAACATTAGGGGCGTTAAGTGTTGCTAAAAGTATGGCAAATACCAAGCGGCACCCAACTGTAGAGGATAATGTAGTTATCTATTCTGGCGCTACCATTTTAGGTGGCGAAACAATCATAGGGCATGATAGCGTAATCGGTGGTAACGTATGGTTAACTGCCAGTGTGTCGCCAAATTCACGGGTATTTCATGATCCTACAATAAGAGTTTCAATTAAAGCAGATTAACATGGCTGGTATATTAGATTTAATAGGCAACACACCTCTGGTTGAAATAAAACGGTTGAACCCGAACCCAAACGTTAAAATATTTGGTAAGCTGGAGGGTAATAACCCCGGCGGAAGCGTAAAAGACCGCGCCGCGCTAAACATGATTAAAAGCGCTTTGGAGCGTGGGGATATTAAACCCGGGGTTAAGCTTATTGAAGCCACCAGCGGTAATACAGGCATAGCGTTGGCTTTAATAGCTTCATTATTTGGTTTAGAGATTGAGCTGGTATTACCGGCAAACTCTACCCGCGAACGTACCTTAACCATGGAGGCATTCGGTGCGAAAGTTACCCTGCTAAAGGATATTGAGGTTTGCCGCGACTACGCCGAAGAAAAAGCAGCTGGCGATGATTATTTTATGCTGAACCAGTTTGCTAACCATGATAATTACATGGCCCACTACAAAACCACCGGCCCTGAGATTTGGCGTGATACTAATCAGGAGATAACGCATTTTGTAAGCGCCATGGGCACCACCGGTACAATTATGGGTTGTTCTAAATATCTAAAAGAAGTTAACCCGGATATACAAATAGTAGGTTGCCAGCCAATTGAAGGTTCATCCATACCCGGCATACGCAGGTGGCCCGAAGCTTATCTGCCTAAAATATTCGACCCAAAAAGAGTTGACCGAGTGATGGATATATCAGAAGAAGAAGCAACTTTAATGGCCCGAAGAATGGCTAAAGAAGAAGGCATCTTTGCCGGGATGAGCAGCGGTGGAGCTTTATCCGCCTCTATAAAATTAGCACAGGAATTAACCAGCGGCACGATAATTTTTATCTGCTGTGATAGGGGTGACCGATACTTAAGCAGTAATTTGTTTGGTTAAATTCTGTATTTAAGCAGCCAACAAATAAAAGCTACCGTCATTGCGAGGAACGAAGCAATCTCTATACTTTACAGGGCGGTTCTGTAGGTTCAATACCTTTCTAATCGCTTGCCTATGTAGAGATTGCTTCGTTCCTCGCAATGACGCTTTGTTTGTGCTTGCCTATTAATTAGCCGGAATCTTATACACCACCGCATTTACATTTACCCCTGCGCCAACTGCCGCGAAAACCATCATCTTACCGGGAGTGAATCCCTGGCCTTCAAATTGACCACGTTCAATAAGATCATATAAAGTAGGTAAAGTAGCAACAGAGCTATTGCCAAGCCACGCAATAGTCATAGGCATAATATCAATTGATGGCGATTTAATATCGTAAAGCTCAAATAATTGTTTAAGCACAGCCTCATCCATTTTGTTATTAGCCTGGTGGATAAGTAGCTTGTCCATATCTTCTATTGATAAACCTGCTTTAGTGATACACTCTTTAATAGCACCCGGAACAATCTTCAACACGTGTTCATAAAGCTTGCGCCCCTGCATTTTTAAAAATAGCCTGTCGCCGGTATATTCCGGATGGGCAGATTTGCACATTTTTAACACATAAGTCAGCTCATTAGCATATGATTTTGTGGCATGCGATATTATACCAACAGGTTCTTCACTTTCGGTAGCGGCTAAAATAACAGCCCCGGCACCATCGGCATAAATCATGCTATCACGGTCATGTGGGTCGCAAATACGCGATAATGTCTCCGCACCAATAATCAACACTCTTTTGGCATCTCCCGAACGGATATAACCATCAGCCTGTATCACTCCCTGCAACCATCCGGCGCAGCCAAAAGGTAAATCGTAAGCAACAGTATCAGGGTTAGTAATCCCCAATTGATTTTTTACCCTTGACGCTAAAGCCGGTACCATATCGGTATATGAATTACCAATGCTAACATCGCCAAAATTATGTGCTACAATAATATAGTCCAGTGTTTCCGGGTCAATTTTTGATGCTGTTAAAGCTTCACGCGCAGCCAGGGAAGCAATATCAGAAGTAAGCAGGTCATCAGTTACATATCGACGTTCCTGTATACCCGTAATTTGCTCAAACTGATCGATGATGATCTGGTTACTTTTGGTTAGTTTTAAACCATCAGGCCCATAAAATTCATTATTTATAAAGTCTGTATTCTTAACTATGCGTGTAGGGATATAACTCCCGCTTCCAATAATAATGGAATAATTTTTTTTGCTCAAAGTTTCTTGCTAATGGATGGTTCAATCTATCCGGATTGAGTGGGATCTTGTATGAAAGTACGTATATTAAACGGGATTTTGTGAATTTATTGGGTTGTTTTAAGTTATAAGTAAAACATTTATTAATTATCACAGTATTTATGACAAGCCTATTAAGAATAAATTAAAACATCAGCAACGGTAAACCTTGATCAACCCTACCATATTGATAAAATAGCCTATCAATATGAAAGTATTTATAAACCAGCAAACAGAGTTAGGAAATAGAAAGACGCTGTTTTACAGTTAGATAATTCAATTTAATCCAATATAAAATAACAGGCATCCTTTTAGTTGTTGCGTGTTGGCACTAACCTCATGAACCGTGGAGAATAAAATTAAGATATTGGCGAATGTTCTCGTCATTGATGATGAAAAAAACCTGGCATCCCTAATTGCAAGGACGCTGGAACTGGAAGGATTTAAAGTTTTTCAAACTAACACAGCTAAGGAAGGACTAAAAGTTTTAATGCTTGAGGAGATTCACGTAGTATTGAGCGATGTTAAACTACCCGATATTAATGGAGTTGAACTAGTAAAGCTTATAAAAGAGAAAAAGCCCTATGTTGAGGTGATTAGCCTCACAGCCTACGGCACCATAGCCGATGGAGTTTTGGCCATAAAAAATGGCGGCTTTGATTACATAACCAAAGGCGACGATAACCACAAAATAATCCCGCTCACTTATAAAGCTGCTGAAAAAGCGCAACTACAATTACGGGTTTTTAATTTAGAGGCACGTATAAGCGGTAAGTATAGTTTTGATAACATACTTGGCCGTTCAAAAGCTATTTTGGATGCGGTAGAGATCGCCAAAAAAGTAGCACCTACGGATACAACCGTGTTATTGCTTGGCGAAACCGGTACAGGCAAAGAGGTATTTGCCGAAGCAATCCATTATGATAGTCCCCGCCATTTGCAGCCTTTTGTTGCGGTTAATTGCAGTAGCTTTCCGCCCGATTTATTGGAAAGTGAGTTATTCGGCTACAAGGCCGGATCATTCACGGGTGCGGTAAAAGACAAGAAAGGCTTATTTGAAGAGGCCAACAATGGCACCATTTTTTTAGATGAAATAGGCGAAATGAGTCTGGAGCTGCAAGCCAAACTACTGCGCGTATTGGAAAGCCGTAGTTTTATTAAAATAGGGGATACGCAAACCACAAAAGTAAATATCCGAATACTGGCAGCAACCAACCGTGACTTGCAACAGGAAGCTGAAGAAGGACGATTTAGGTTAGACCTGTTTTACCGATTATCTGTATTCACCATCAACCTGCCATCGCTAAATGATCGCAAGGCCGATATTGAATTACTGGCCAAACATTACCTGAAGCAATTTAGCGCTAAAGTAAATATGCGTATTGAGCGCATGAGCGATGAGTTTATATACATGCTCACCCAACACACCTGGAAAGGTAATGTGCGGGAATTGAAAAACGTAATTGAGCGGGTAGTGATACTGGCTGAAAATGGTGTGATCAGTTCCGACTTGTTACCGGTAGAATTCAAAACAGCTCATGTTGAAAAAGATGCGCTCGACCTGGAATCTATCGAAAAACAACATATCTATAAAGTGTTAAACCATACCCATGGTAATAAAACCGAAGCAGCAAGGTTATTGGCCATTGGTTTAACCACCCTTTACCGCAAACTCGATCAATACAAAATAGTGTAATAACCCTACCATTACGGTAAAAGACCCTTCCATTTTGGTAGGGTCTTTTTTGTTGGTGATATTTTGTTTTTAATTACTAACTGTATAATAGTTTGATTTAAAGGCTTTTGTACGTAAATTGTTTTTTGTGGCATCAGCTTGGTATATGCCCATATAAATAAAAAAACAAACATATTATGGATATCACACTCACCATCGTTTATCTGCTTGTATTTGTAGTCGTCTTCTGGCTCTTTTTCAAATCCGTTAATTACTTCGAAAAAATTTAAACACCATGATCGCATTATTCTTTGTAGCCATTGCAGTTTTCATATACATGGTATATGTACTGCTTAAACCCGAAAGATTTTAAACTATAAAAACCATGAATACAGAATACATAGGTATAATTTTTATGTACCTGGCCACCGTAGCGCTGGCCATACCACTTGGTAAATACATTGCCAAAGTATTTAAGGGCGAACACACCTGGCTTGATTTTATGGCCCCGGTGGAAAGGTTCATCTTTAAAATCGCAGGCATCGACCCTAACCGTGAGATGAACTGGAAACAACATTTAAAAGCATTATTAACCATTAACGTTATATGGTTATTTTATGCTTTCTTTTGCTTGTTGTTCCAATCGCATTTACCATTAAACCCTGATGGTAACCCGAACCAATCTCCTGATCTTGCTTTTAATACAGCATTAAGCTTTCTAACCAACACCAACCTTCAGGATTACTCAGGCGAATCACTTGCAACTTACTTTACACAACATTTTGTGTTTATGTTCCTGCATTTTGTTAGTGCCGCAACAGGTTTAGCTGCCATGATGGTAGTGTTTAAAGCAATGAAAGATAAGATTACCGACAAGCTTGGTAACTTCTGGGATTTCTTCCTGAAATCAATCACCCGTGTGTTATTACCTATCAGCTTTGTAGTAGCTATTATATTAGCTTTCAATGGCACACCAACCAGCTATAAAGGCAAGGTTGCAGTAATTGGACTACAAGGCGATACCGTGCACGTTTCGCGTGGACCGGTTGCTGCCATGGTTGCTATAAAGCAAGTTGGTTCAAACGGTGGTGGCTGGTTTGGCGTTAACTCCGCACATCCGCTTGAAAATCCAAACTACTTAACAAATATAGTTGAGAACATCAGCATTATATTAATTCCTATCGCTTTAGTATTCGCGTTAGGTTATTATCTAAATAAGAGGAAACTGGCCTTGGTTATTTTCGGGGTCATGACTATCGGCTTCCTGGCTATGCTATACCCGTCGGTGAATGCTGAAGTTGGCGGCAACCCTGCCATTGCACACATGGGGATTAGTCAGCCCGGCGGTTCAATGGAAGGCAAGGAAGTACGCTTCGGCGCTGCCGCTTCAGCTTACTGGGGCATTACTACTACTGTAACCTCAAATGGTTCAGTAAACTCCATGCATGATAGCATGATGCCGGTATCAGGTATGGCACAGATGTTTGATATGATGATCAACGCCTTTTATGGTGGTGTAGGTGTAGGTTTCCTTAACTTCTATATTTTCATCATCATCGCGGTATTTATTTCCGGCTTGATGGTTGGGCGAACACCTGAATTTATGGGGCGCAAAATTGAAGCCCGTGAAATGAAGATCGCTTCGCTGATAGCCTTGTTGCACCCATTTGTAATATTAGTAGGCACAGCCATAGCAACATATGTGCTGGTTCACTTTGCTGGTGCAGCTTGGGCAACTAAGCCATCTGCATGGTTAAATAACCCTGGCTTCCATGGTTTCTCCGAGATGTTGTATCAATACACATCCAGCGCGGCTAATAACGGTTCGGGCTATGCGGGGCTTACCGCCAACAATATATTCTGGAATGTAAGTACCGGCCTGGTTATCTTCATATCTCGCTTCCTGCCTATTATTGGCCCGGTTGCTATTGCAGGTATCTTAGCCAACAAAAAATTCGTACCAGAATCAGCAGGAACCTTAAAAACCGATACAGGCACTTTTGGGGTGATGGTATTAGCTGTAATAGTTATTGTTGCCGCGTTAGCCTTCTTCCCTGCTTTAACCTTAGGCCCAATAGCCGAACATTTCTCAATCAAATAATAGATATCAACCATGAAATCTGATAAAAATACATTATTCCAGGCTGATCAGATGAAAGATGCCTTTTTGCAATCCTTCATCAAGCTTGATCCACGTATACTGGTACGTAACCCCGTAATGTTTACGGTGGAGATAGGCACAGTTGTAATGCTTATCGTAACTATCTTCTCTTTCTCTAATGCAGGGCAGGGGAGTTGGGGTTACAACTTCACTATATTTTTAGTACTGTTTTTAACTGTACTGTTTGCCAACTTTGCCGAGGCAATTGCCGAAGCACGTGGCAAAGCACAGGCTGAAAGCTTGCGCAAAACACGTTCTGAAACTCCTGCCCGTTTATTGGTGGATGGTAAAGAACAAATCATCATGTCGTCACTACTTAAAAAAGGCGATGTGTTTATCTGCGAAACTAATGATACCATCCCTACCGATGGCGAGATCATCGAGGGTATAGCTACTATTGATGAATCTGCAATCACTGGCGAATCTGCTCCGGTAATCCGTGAGTCAGGCGGTGATAAATCATCGGTAACAGGTGGTACTAAAGTATTATCCGACAAAATTAAAGTGCAGGTTACTACACAACCTGGCGAAAGTTTCCTGGATAAGATGATCGCGTTGGTTGAAGGTGCATCACGCCAAAAAACCCCCAACGAAATTGCTTTAACAATTTTGTTAGCCGGTTTCACGCTGATATTCGTGATTGTTTGTATCACGCTGAAACCGTTTGGCGACTATGCGAACACGCCTATAACCATAGCGGCATTTATATCCTTGTTTGTTTGTTTAATACCCACAACTATCGGTGGCCTTTTATCGGCCATCGGTATTGCTGGGATGGATAGAGCGTTACGTGCCAATGTAATCACCAAATCGGGTAAAGCCGTTGAAACAGCAGGCGACCTTGATGTGCTTTTATTAGATAAAACAGGTACTATCACCATAGGTAACCGTAAAGCAACCAACTTTTACCCTGCAAATGGTGTAAACGAGCATGACTTTATTAAAGCATGTGTTTTAAGCTCATTAGCAGATGAAACACCAGAAGGTAAATCCATTGTTGAACTTGCCGAGCAAAACAAAAGCATGGTAGTAACCAAAGCACCTGCAGATTCGGTATTCATCAAATTTACTGCTGAAACCCGCTCAAGTGGTTTAGATACTCCTGATGGTTTACGTGTACGTAAAGGTGCTTTTGATTCTATCCGCACCATGGCTATCAATGCTGGTCACGCATTTCCTTCAGAGGTTGAAGCAAATGTAAAAACCATAGCTTCTAATGGCGGTACACCTTTGGTGGTATCACAAAACGAAGAGATATTAGGTGTTATTGAACTACAGGACATCATTAAACCCGGTATAGCCGAACGTTTTGAACGCTTGCGTCGCATGGGTGTTAAAACAGTAATGGTTACCGGTGATAACCCGCTAACAGCAAAATTTATAGCTGAAAAAGCTGGTGTAGATGATTTTATCGCGGAAGCAAAACCCGAAGATAAAATGAACTACATAAAAGTTGAGCAACAACAAGGTAAACTGGTAGCCATGATGGGCGACGGTACAAATGATGCCCCCGCACTTGCCCAGGCAGATGTTGGCGTAGCCATGAACAGCGGTACCCAGGCTGCCAAAGAAGCCGGTAACATGGTGGATTTGGATAACGACCCAACCAAACTGATTGAAATTGTGGAAATTGGTAAACAATTATTGATGACCCGTGGTACATTAACCACCTTCTCAATAGCGAATGACGTGGCTAAATATTTTGCCATTGTGCCTGCATTGTTTATGGTATCAATACCTGCATTAAGGTCGTTGAACATTATGGATTTGCACAGCCCGCAATCAGCCATATTATCAGCGGTAATATTTAACGCTATCATTATCCCGATGCTGATACCATTGGCATTGCGCGGCGTTGAGTACAAAGCGATAGGAGCAAGCGCGTTATTACGCCGTAATTTGTTAATCTACGGTTTAGGTGGTGTGTTGATCCCGTTCATCGGCATCAAATTAATTGATCTTGCAGTAGGCGTATTTTTATAACAGAATATTAATTTTAAATAAAATGAAAGCGTTTTTCTTACCATCCCTAAAACTAACTATCATATTGATAGTGTTATTAGCAGGAATATATCCATTAGCCATAGCCGGAATAGGTAAATTTGCACCAGGGCACGGTGATGGTGAAACAGTTACTTACAACGGCCGTGTGGTTGGTTTTGCCAACATCGGTCAAAAGTTCACTAAGGATAAATATTTCTGGTCACGCCCGTCAGCTGCTAATTATCAGGCTGATGCGGGTTCCGGAACGAATAAAGGCCCAAGTAACCCTGATTATTTAAAAACGGTGAGCGCGGCTATTGATACTTTTTTAAAGCACAACCCAACAGTAACCCGCTCGCAAATACCTGCCGAATTAGTTACCTCATCAGGTAGTGGCTTAGATCCCGACTTGTCACCAGCCGGGGCACAAATTCAGGTTGCCCGTATTGCTAAAGTCAGGAATATATCAGCAGATAAAATAAACAGCCTGATAGCAGCGAATACCGAAAAACCATTGTTAGGATTATTTGGCCCAGCTAAGGTCAACGTTCTAAAATTGAACGTAGCTTTGGATGAGATGAAATAAAAGCAAAGGCCAGTGCGGTTCCCCTCTTGAGAGGGGGCAGGGGTGTGTTCATCGCTTAATGAACGCACCCCTGCCATCACACCATCCAATGCGCCCCCTCAAGAGGGGAATAAAAAATACTCCGGCTGTAGCTAAAACTACAGCCGGTTAGTTCGTTAAATTATGAGTGAAGAAGAAATTAAAGAGCATTCCGTTGAACACTTTCTTGATCTGGTAAAGCGGTCGAGGCGCGGAAAGTTTAAGATTTATATTGGTATGAGCGCCGGCGTGGGCAAAACGTACCGGATGCTGCAGGAGGCGCATGCCCTGCAACGTAATGGCATTGATGTGCAGATAGGCTATATTGAAACTCATAATCGTGCGGAAACCCATGCTTTGCTGGATGGACTAAAAGTCATTCCACGCAGAAAGATATTTTACAAAGGCAAAGAATTGGAGGAGATGGATGCGCAACAGATCATGAACCGCCACCCCGAGGTGGTTATTGTTGATGAATTGGCGCACAGTAATATCGAAGGCAGCAAAAATAGTAAGCGCTGGCAGGATGTGCTGGATATTCTGGAATCAGGCATTAGTGTAATATCAGCCGTAAATATTCAACATTTAGAGAGCCTGAATGAAGAAATTCAATCCATTACCGGTATCCCGATTACTGAACGTATACCCGATAAAGTATTGGAGATGGCGGATGAGATAGTCAATATCGATTTGACCGCAGATGAACTTATTGATCGGTTAAAAGATGGTAAGATCTACGAAAAATCAAAAGTTGAACGCGCACTACAGAATTTTTTCAGAAGTGATAAAATATTGCAGTTACGCGAAATAGCGCTAAAGGAAGTGGCACATCATTTAGAGCGAAAAATCGACATTGAAATCCCCAAACAAATAAAATTAAGACCCGAAAGGTTTTTAGCCTGCATATCATCAAATGCTGAAACTTCGAAGATAGTGATCCGAAAAACTGCACGTTTAGCATCCTATTTCCATGCACCCTGGATAGTGCTTTATGTACAAAGCAGCAGCGAAAGTTTGGACAGGATAAAGCTGGATAAGCAAAGGCATTTGATAAACAACTTTAAGCTGGCCACCGAACTGGGGGCAGAATTATTGAAAGTAAAAAGCGATAAGATAACCGCATCTATTATGAAGGTTGCCCAAGAACGGGAAATAACCACCATTTGTATTGGAAAACCGCATTTAAACCTGTTCCAGGTGATTTTGAGAACAACCGTATTTAACCAGCTGCTTAAAAATTTAGCAGCTACAGAAACTGATTTAGTGATACTATCATGAAAGTAAAAAATAAACTCCGTTTAGGCTTTGGCTTTTTGTTTATTGTGGTGCTGTTTTTTGGCGCAGTGTCTTTATTCTACATCAATCAAATAGCTAATAGCGCTAAGGTTATTTTAAAAGATAACTACGAATCCCTCAATTATAGCAGGGAAATGCGAACTGTTTTGGATGATCAGGAACTTCCGCTTAGTGCTGCATCTGCGAATAGCTTTAATAAACAATTAGTACTGGAAGAACATAATATTACTGAGCCGGGAGAGGGAGTAATGGCAAGCAACTTGCGTAAGGCCTTTACAGCGTTGCAAAATACAACAGATGCTGCCACGCTTAAACAAACCGAAAAAAGTATCAGGAAATATCTGCGGGATATAGAGGTGGTAAATATGCGCGCTATTGTTATTAAAAATGAAAAGGCGCATAAGAATGTTGAGGATGCGGTAGTGTTTCTGGGTTTAGCCGGGGCGTTTACTTTCCTGGTTCTGTTTAGCTTTAGCGTAAATTTTCCGGGAATTATATCAAACCCTTTAAATGCGCTTTTAGAAGGGATAAGAGAGATCAGTCAAAAAAATTACGGGCAGCGCATTCATTTTGATAAGAGTGATGAGTTTGCCGAGGTTGCCAATGCCTTTAATGATATGGCATCAAAGCTAAATGAATGGGAGAACAGCAACTTATCAAAAATAATGTCGGAAAAATCGCGCATTGAAACCATTATTGAGCAAATGCACGATGCCATTATCGGTGTTAATGAAAAACATGAAATACTCTTCATCAATACAACAGCAAAAGCTATTTTGAATTTGGGTGAGGATAAGCTGACCGGAAAATTGGTTGGGGAGGTAAGTAAAAATAATGATCTGTTTAAATCCATTATCAACGGAGAAAAAGCTGACCGGGCGTTTAAAATTTTTGCCGAGGGTAAAGATTCATACTTCCAGCTAGAAACCCGTGAAATTTTAGTGCCAAACCTATCACCTACAGAAGGGCCTGTAAACATTGCCAAAAAATCGGTGGGTATAGTGTATATTCTTCGTAATATAACTGAGTTTAAAGAGCGTGATGAGGCTAAAAGTAATTTTATAGCCACTATATCGCACGAGCTTAAAACCCCCATATCAGCCATTAAAATGAGTGCGGGATTATTGGCAGATACCCGCGTGGGGGCATTAAATTCTGAACAGAATCAATTAGTAAAACACATCAGCGGCGATGCGGAGCGTTTGCTTAAAATAACCTATGAATTGTTGGATCTGTCGCAGGTAGAAACGGGAAACATCCAGCTAAATTTTGTACCGGCCAAGCCTGAAAAAATAATAGACTATGCGATAAAAGCCATAAAGTTTGAAGCAGACCAAAAAGGTATTATCATAGAGCAGAGTGTAGCAGCCCATATTCCGGATGTTAATGCCGATGTGGAGAAAACCGCATGGGTAATGATCAACTTTTTATCAAATGCCTTACGTTACAGTCCGCTTAAATCAAAAATAGCGGTTGATGTAAGTAAGAAAGCCAATATGATAGAATTCTCTGTAAAAGATTTGGGTAAAGGGATTGATGATCAATATAAATCGCGATTATTCGACAGATATTTCCAGGTACCAACCGACGGCCAAAATAAATCCGGTTCGGGATTAGGGCTGGCTATATCTAAAGAATTTATAGCTGCGCAAGGCGGTGAAATTGGTGTAGAAAGTGAAGTTGGGGTAGGAAGTCGGTTTTATTTTACCTTACCGGCGGTAGCATAGTAGACATCTTAAAACAGCTTCTTAGATTTAGCTGTGGTGGTATTTTCCATGGGGGGAGGAAGATTAAACAAAATTGACATTCTGAGCATTGCGAAGAATCTGTACGGTGTAAACTACTTTACAGATTCTTCGCAATGCTCAGAATGACAAATCATTTTCATGAAAAATCATTAGAAAAGAAGCAACCCTAATTTTCCGAACACCTGTGGTGAAAATACCAACCACATGCTGTAGTGTAAAGCATAAGTATTTAGGCTATCATTTCAGCAAGATATTTACTCAATTTCTCAATATTCTGTTTCAATCCTTCTTCGGCTTTAAAGGTTTTTACCACTTGTATAAATTCCTCATGGCTCTCAAAAATCATATGCCATTTCAGGTGGGTTTGCTCGCCCTGCGCATCAAATTCTATAGTTGATGTAAAGGAAGGTGCCGAAACATGCTGATAAACAATTTTTTTGTGAAGCACGACCTCTTTAAATATGCTTTGGTTTTCGTAATTAGTACCATCTGGTCCGTGCATCACCAGGTTCCACTCGCCACCGGGTTTCATATCCATGGTGGTAATGGTATTGGTAAAGCCATTTGGACCCCACCATTTGGCAATGTGTTCGGGCTTTGTCCATACTTCCCAAACTAAATCAATTGGCGCATTAAGCACCCTGGTAATTAAAAGCTCACGGTCTTTAGTGTTATTTTCCATGTTTTCTTTCTTTTTTTAGTTGATATAAATAGGTTTCTAAATTATCAAGTTTACTTTCCCAATGCTGGCGATATTGATCTATCCAGGAGGATACTTCGCTTAATTGGTCAAGTTTAGCTTCGCAATATCTTTCTCGTCCCTGCTTATTTATTTTCAGGAGTTCACACTCTACTAAAATCTTAATATGTAAGGATATGGCCTGCCTGCTAACATCAAAACTATCAGCTATTGCATTTACATTTAGCGGTTGATCAGCAACCATATTAATGATCTGACGGCGGGTAGGGTCGGCAATCGCCTGAAATACATCTCTTCTTATCATATTGTGCAAGTATTTGCTTGCAAATATAAATGCAAGTATTTGCTTGCGCAAATTTTTCTTGAAATAAATTGATTTTATAAATCATGATTTTCTCAAACAGTATGATCTGTACTTTTCTCCTGCGGGAAAGCTGCTTAAAAAGTTCAAATACCTATTCATTAAATAAATAGGTATGCTTTATATGTTAACCATCGGTTTTAGGATACCTAAATCAAGTTTTAAACCAGCCAATTAAAACACATAATTAAAAATTATGGTGACTAATTGATATGGTCAAATAAGTAATGATTTATATAGAAAGTAATTGTTTTTGTGATTTGATAAGGTGAACGTTTCCGTCATTCTTTTTTGAATTCTTTTACCGTACCATCTGGGTTAAAATAAATTTCATAACTCGAGCGTGCGCCGGTCATATCGTTACAATACCATTCCCTGACCTGCGGTTCATAATAAATATGATTAATACTGGTTGTACTTCCTACATGTTTGGCGCTATCGGCATAGGTCTTGGCCATTTTGGCTACAGTTTTAAAATGTATAGAATCCAGCGGTATAGATTGGCTGCTTACACTTTCGGCAGTAATATTCCCGCCAATATTTACCGGCTGTCTTGCTCCCCATTGTTTGTCGCTGCTGTAGTCATAGCTATTTACATTTTGCAGCGTGTCCGGATCTTGTATTTGTATCATAATGCGGCCATCATCATACATATGCAAGTCGCTATACACGTTTATCTTTTTACCCTTTAGCTCAGGAAGGTTCCTTAATGCTGCCTCGGCCTGCGCCAGTGCATTGGCATCGGTCAAAAAATTACTGGTGTTGCTATTACCATCGTCTTCTGACGACATGAAAGCATCAATTTTATTCTGCCGGGGCCGCCCGTTCAGCGTATCATCGATGGATTTGGTAATTTGCTTACATGCTGATAGTAATATCGTTGAAAGAATGACAGCGAGATATAACGGGAGTGATTTTTTCATCAGTTTGGTAATTAACGGTATCATTTAGTCAGTTCACTGGCAAGGCAGATATTCTGCGGATCGCTACCCAGATAAAAAATATCAATTGTTTTTTGCTGCACTAATCCTGTGTCTAATATGCCTATGGTTTTTTTAAAACTTACACTGTTCAGTTTATTATTATGGTCGGTATACTGCAGGTCAAACCGTACCTGCGGCCGGTTATTGATATATACTCCCGTTTGCGATGCGGCTACAACCTGGGCCTGGGTTTCGTAACCATAATATTTATGCTGCAATTGGTTTTTGGTAAACTTGCCGCGTCGCAGAAATAAGGTGATCCCCATTAATATCAGCGGACATAAGACCAACGGATGGTCCCACACCAGGAATCGCCAGCCTGTACCGTTGTTTTCACGATTGTAGCTGTACATGTAATAACCTGCTATAATTGAGGCACAAAATAGCCATAGTATAGAGCCTATAGCCAAACCGCGTGTGGTTGGCCCATTGTACTGAGCTCCATCCAGCTGTAGGTAAGGTACATTTTTAAGGGTTTTATCAACCCGCAATTTTATTGTTTTTCCGGTATCAAAACGGTGCAGCACCGGATTATTATCATTCATATCCATTGTTTCATGGATGGTAGTGCCTACAAAATTTTGTAGCTCCATCACCAGGCGGTATTTATTCATACCGGTTGTGTCGGGCGCGAGTGCTGTATTTTGTATAATTTTAGCAGTCTTTAATTCCCCATTCTGCATCAGGTTATTCAGCCTGCGGATGGCAATAAATCGACCTAATATCAGGCTGTTAAAAAGGGCGCGTAAGAGCAATATGCTCAGCAATAGTGATACCCCAAGCCACATAAATGCCATAACCGGGGTACTTCCATCCGAAAACATGGATAAATTATAATACATGATCATTGGAAAGGGAATCGCCCAGAATAACAGGAACAATAATCCAAAAAGCCCGGTGGTTTTCATTGTAATTCGTTTTTAACTCCCATATAAATAGTTAAATACGCTGATATGTTTTTAAATTATTCAAAATGTTTCCTGTCTTGGGTATTACAAGCTATTAGGATACACCATTCTATATTCATCCACATTAAGCAATCAAAATTACGAGTCGGATAAAAGTCAATCCACTAAAAAATAAAACTTATCTGCCCGCTTGTTTATGTTTTACTTTTTATTCCGGCGAGGGTTATCTTTGAGAATGTGATGGATATGGAGTTAATTACAGGTGATAACATTAATAAAATCGCACATCTGCTGTAACGTTTCCGTACGGTATTTATAAAGTTATATTTGTAAGCTTTTTATTTTCAGTTAGTTAATTATATGGCATGGATTTTAAATAGTATGTTAGCATTCACACTAAAATGGCATAATTATGTTGCAGACGTATTTTAAACTTGCTTACAGAAATATAATAAAAGATAAAGCTTATTCTATTATTAATATAACAGGATTAGCAATAGGGCTGGCCTCAAGTATCCTGATCTTGCTTTGGGTACAGAATGAATTAAGCTACGACAAGTTCCATAAAAATGCCAACCAGATATATCGTATAAGCTGTAATCTGGTTGATTCTAAAACTGTGGGAACCCCGGCAGGTATGCCAGCAGGATTGGCAGCAGAAATGCCGGTTGTTAAAAACACGGTTCGTATACAGCCAAGCAATACTACTCTGCTGGAAGCAGGCAACAAAAAATTTGAAGAAGAACGTGTGTTTTATGCAGACCCAAGTTTCATGGATGTGTTTTCATTTCCGTTGGTTAAGGGTGACCGTACCACTGCATTAAAACAGGTGGATGGCGTTTTAATAACGCAGGAAATGGCAACAAAATACTTCGGAAACGAAGATCCTATTGGCAAAGTAATAAGAAAAGACAATAAAGAAAACATGGTTGTAACGGGCGTTTTGGCCAATATTCCTGCTAACTCCGACCTCCAATTTGACTTTATTCTTCCGATGACCTCGTTAGCCAGAACGAATGATGATTTAAAAAATAGTGTATGGACTAATTTCAATTTTTATGACTATTTGCAATTAGACAAGAGTTTTAATCCTTCTGCTGCCAATTTATTAAGCCTGGAAAAGCAAATAAACCAGGTATTTCATAAGCATGCTGCAGATATGAAGGCCACATTCCAATTGCAGCCCTTAACCAAAATTCACCTGTTGCCCGAAGAACTGGGGGATTTGCCGGGCCACGGGAATGCACAATACGTA
Source organism: Mucilaginibacter sp. L196 (assembly GCF_009765905.1). Taxonomy (GTDB): domain Bacteria; phylum Bacteroidota; class Bacteroidia; order Sphingobacteriales; family Sphingobacteriaceae; genus Mucilaginibacter. The sequence goes on from NZ_LMUO01000009.1 coordinate 849,289, forward strand.
AATATCTTTTTTATTATCGCTATTTTGATACTTATAGTAGCCTGTATCAATTTCATGAACCTGGCTACTGCACGTTCAGCCCGCAGGGCCAAAGAAATTGGTTTACGCAAAGTTGCAGGCGCTGTACGCGGGCAGCTGATCCTCCAGTTTTTAAGCGAATCGGTATTTATTTCCTTCCTATCCTTATTGCTTGCGCTGGGGATTGTCCTTTTATTCCTGCCGGTATTTAATCAACTGGCCGACAAAAAGCTTACCATCAATATATCGGATGTGAAGCTTTGGTTAAGCCTTTTTGGCATTGCCTTGTTAACCGGACTCATCTCGGGCAGCTACCCTGCCTTGTTCCTTTCCAGCTTTAACCCGGTTAAGGTGCTAAAGGGAAATGTAAAATCAATGGGAGGTAATTTACTGTTTCGCAACACATTGGTAGTAACCCAATTCATGGTATCCATTGTATTGCTGGTAGGTACAGTGGTTATTTACAATCAGCTTAAATTTATCAGAGATAGAAATCCCGGCTTTGAGAAGGCCAATCTCTTGTATATGCCGATGACAGGTGATATCTGGGGCAAGCAGCAAGCGCTTAAAAACGAGTTAAAAAGAAATCCACTTACCAGCGATTTTACCATAATTACCGATTTACCCACCGACCTGGGGGGATGGACTGTTAGTGTAAACTGGGACGGCAAAGATCCTCATTCGCAAATATCCATACCGGTAATGGCAGTAAATGAGGATTTTACCTATACATTCAGGATGAAGTTGGTGGCAGGCCGAAGTTTTTCAAGAGCATTTAAAACTGATTCAAACAGCTACATGATTAACGAAAAAATGGCGGGAATTATGGGTTTAAATGCTAATACCGCAATTGGTAAACCATTAACACTTTGGGGCAATAAGGGCACTATTGTTGGTGTTGTAAAAGACTTTAATTTTAAGCCTGTTCAGCAGGCCATAGAGCCATTGGTTATGCCCTTTAATAAGATAGGTGGTTTTGTAGTGTTAAGAACATCACCTGGAAATACCAGCGCAACTATACAGGTTTTATCAAAAATAAGCCAGGAACTCAACCCTGCTTACCCCTTTAAATTTGATTTCCTTGATCAGGATCTGTCCAATCTTTATAAAGGAGAACAACAGATGGGCAACATTTTTAACTTGTTCGCCATTCTGGGCATTTTTATCTCCTGTTTGGGTTTATATGGTTTATCTGCCTTTATGGCCGAGCAGCGTACCAAAGAGATTGGTGTACGTAAAGTATTAGGTGCATCCGTGTTAAACCTCATCTATTTATTATCCTCCGGAATCACCAGGTTAATCCTGATCGCTATAGTTATAGCCATACCGCTTTCATGGTATGCGGTGAATAGCTGGCTGTCTGGTTTCGCGTATCATATAAACGTTAGCTGGTTAGTGTTTTTCACGGCATCCCTGGCAGCTTTGGGGGTTGCCTGGCTAACTGTTAGTTATGAATCTATAAAAGCAGCAATTGTTAATCCTATAAAGAGTTTGAGAACGGAATGATTTTATGCAATACGTTAATTAAGTATTTCAACTGTTCATTCGCCTGTTGCTCTTGGTTCCCAACTTCGAATACCTATACATGTAACCTTAAGACTAAAGAATAAAAAAAGCCTTCAGAAACTAATCTGAAGGCTTTTTTTAGTGAAGCCGGAGGTGCTTGTATTGCCCTCAGTACTGACTTAGTTTTGTTTTCCTGTCGGAATGACTTTTTTAATCGTACCATCGGGATTATAATATAACTTATCTACGCATATTGATCTTTCCCAATCCTGATGGGAAAGCGCGCTGTTATGGTAAAAAGAATACCATTGACCCTTAAATTCTACTATTGAACCATGATTGGTATAACTATCCGTAGCATCCATAAATATACCTTGATACGTCCATGGGCCTAAGGGGCTTTTACTGGTAGCATATCGCATCTGGTTTTTCTCATTGCCCACATCGTGGTTATCGGAATAAGATAAATAATAGATACCATTTCTTTTATGAACAAAAGTTGCCTCATGAAAATCTTGCAAACCTTCCATTGTCTTCATTTCACCGTCTATTTCTACCATGTTATCCTTAAGCTTTCCGCCCTTGCAAATGCCACCGCCACCATAATAAAAATAAGCCTGCCCATCATCATCAACAAACACACATGGATCAATCATTGATTCCAGCCCCTCAATATAACCTTGCACTTTAAAGCCGCTTGCAGGGCTTTTGCTGGTTGCGACACCAATTTTCCAGCTGTTGTCCCATTTGGTATCACTTGGATGCGGGAAGTAAAAATAATACGTTCCGTTTTTGTATGCACAATCGGGTGCCCACATAAAGCCACCTTCTTTACGTCCCCATGGAACTTGGCTTGCGCGCAGAATTTCCCCATGATCTTTCCAGTGTACCATATCATCAGTGGAATATACATGGTACTGATCCATTAGATCGCATCCCCTGGCAGGAGCAATATCATGTGAAGGATATACATATAACCTGCCGTCCGCCCATACATGTGCTGATGGATCAGCGGTATATATGTCACGCACAAATGGATTTTCTGCTAAATCCTGAGCAAAACAGGTGTCAGAAAATGGCGCTAATGTTATTATAAATAATGATAGAATGATGAGTCTTCTTATTTTTTTCATGTTTATTATATTATAGTTTATAAAATGCATTATAAAAATTCTGCTGCCGCCCAAATATCCCGTATGGTATCTTCATCGCTAAGGCCGCCGGGCATAACTGCACTTCTATTATTGGCATGATACCAGTTCATTTGTTTAAGTTTTGATGTTTGCCGACTGCCGGGCATTTCCAGGTGACCGTTAATATCGGTTTTGTGTATCCAGTCATAAGCATAATGTAACCAGAAAGTTCGGTATGGTTTATCTTGGTTAGCAAACCAACTGATCTCATCATAACCCCAAACCCAAAAGAAACTTCCGGCAGCTTTTGCGTGGCCGGGTTGGTTGCTACCGCCATAATTATCAAATTCAACTAAATAGGGTAGGTGATCGCATTTCCAGCCGCTGGGTGTAATACCACCTTTGCTGCGCAGATACAGCGCATCAGTATAGCCCACTTTTAAAGCGGCTTCCTGTGGTTTTTCAGTAGTTTCCATTATTCTTAACGGGAAAGCATGAACATCCAGTAACAATTTTCCATCACGCACAAAACCACCACCGGGAACGTGGGCATCACATATTACCATTCCCCGCCGGGCATGCCGGTGGGCATAGGCTCTGATCAAACCAAGTATCTGGGCATAATTATCTAAATTCTTATCATTTTTGTTCATCAACTCCACCTGCCCAAAGTGGATACCTTCAATGCCGGCATTGATGTAAGAGACGGCAAGAAAATAGAACAGCAGCTTGGTTTCAGGCCTGCTTACATCGGGCACTGACCCGTTACCCCATTTGTTTTTGAATCTACCATCAGTATACAGCATATCATCATAGCGGAATTTTCTTTGCTCAACAGGGATGCCTAAAGCTATAAACGCCCATGCCGGTATGGCAATCTGGTTTATCTCGTCGGTTATATTTTCGAAAATGCACGCTTGCAAAATAATATCAGGATCAGCCCTGTGTACTTTTAACGCCAGTGCTTTTTCTACTTCAAAATTTTGCATTAAGCGGGCCTCGTCACCCCATTGGCATACAGCCCTGCCTATAAACTTTGCACCAATATTTTTGATCATACGCAGGTTATCATCAAAATCATTTTGATTGGTAAGCAAGTTTTGCATAGTAATGGAACGGTCCAGATAATTTTCAAGTACCGGTCTTGAGATAGTATGGCTAAATTTATAACCCCTGCCTTTATTGGGGAAATTTTTGGTATATCCCAGGCTACAACATAACACTAATAACAGCGTAAGTGATTTCACTCTCATATAACAATTAACTTTTCTTAGTTATAAAATCAACAACAGGTTGTGGATCTATAGTTAAAAAATGACCTTCGCCCTTTTTTACTATTATGGTAATATGGCCACCCATTTGTTGGTAACGCTTTTCAATTATACGGGTGTTATCCTGTAGCCAGGGGTCCTCACTGCCGCAAACATTCAGCAAGGGTATCCCGGCTTTGGCAAGCGGAGCCAGATTATCCAACAGAACAGTTTTACTCATCAGGTTGCGCATAACAGGGTTTATAGTGTAAATGCAGCTAACTTTATCAGGGTTTTGTATGGCCCATGCATAAGCTTCACCAGCCGAAGCACCTGTACCTTCCATTATTGCTTTTTTAGCAAAGCCATGTGCGATTAGCATTTTATATGTGGCATTCCATTGGCTGCTGTCAGCACCAGATTGTTCGGTGAGCGGGGTTACAACAATATAATAACCTTTTGCCAATAGCTCCTGGTCTACAACTGCATCTCTGTCAATCCTGTCAGAGCGGAAAATCCATGGCTTGCCCGGTGCTGGGTTATTGGGAATAATAATCACCATGGTTGATGTGCCATAAAAGCTTTTGTGCTTTACATCATAACGATCATAACATGGTGTAAATCCGGGCCCGCTACAGGTTGCGTACGTATTCTCTTCCTTTAAGTACTTATAAGTTTTAGCCAGGCTATAATAGTACGACTTAGTGAATGTTGAATCAATAAAATCAGGTGCGGTAGCTGATGGCTGAATATTCTTTTCTATCCAATCAGCAATTATAGTTGGATTTTGCAGGCTATGGGGATGATGTGCTGTCCCTTCTTTAATCAGCACGGTAATACGGCCATTTAGCTGATGATAAATAGTTTCAATAGGTAAGGTATTGGTTTCATATAAAAAATCCTGGCTGCCGCAAACATTTAGCAGCGGGATATCACGTTTAGCCAAATCTCCCATTTTTGCCATGCTTTCAGGCCGTATAGCCGGATTATCTCCATAAATACAGGAAACTTTATCAGGATGCGTTGTTGACCATGCATAAGCATTTATCCCGCCTCGGCTCATACCACCAAAGGCCGGTTTTGCTGATAAGCCACGATCAATAAGAAATTTATACCATGCATCCCATTGTTTGCCCGGGTCGCAATTAATATAGCCGATATAAAAGCCACGGTTAAGCAGCTCAACCTCATATTGTGGCTGATGATCCCAGTAAAAGCCCCGCCAGCACCATGGGTTACCCGTCGCAGCATGTTTAGGCATTATTAAAATACAACGTACTTGTCCCTTAATAGTATCAGTCATGCCATACTGTTCATTTTCAGTAGCTTTGATTGGCTTAATGATAAGGGTTGCTGTATCCATTAAAAAATCATAACGGTCATAACCTCCCCGCCACGTTGTTTTTAAATTGCCAAATGTACCGGACTCTGTTTGTGCCGATGCCGTGTTAACTATTGTCACGCTTAACAAAAAGCAGCATACAATACCCCTGTTAATTATTCCCAAACACGCTATCGCATGTTTTAAAAAACTTGGCAATTTAATTTTTGCAGAAATATTCATTTCAGATTATAATTAGTTAAATGTGTTCATTCTATTTAACAACATATAGGTTGCCATTTTGCCTGATATCATCAGAAGCGCTGCCTACCATTATCTTAAATTCACCGGGCTCTACAACGTGTTTCATTTGCCTGTTCCAAACCGCTAATTCTTCGATATTAAGTTTAAAAGTTACTGTACCGCTTTCACCTGGTTTAAGGTTGATCCTGTCGAAGCCTTTTAAAGATAGTACAGGTGTAGTAACACTTGATATAACATCCCTTATATATAATTGTGCCACTTCTGTTCCCTCTACATTACCTGTATTTTTAACCGTTACAGTTATGGTTGCCGTACCATTAGCGGGTAACTTTAAAGGGCTGATATGTAAATCTGAATAGGCGAACGTAGTATAACTCAACCCATGCCCGAAATTGAATAATGCGGTACTATCCTGATCAACATAAATATGCCTTGATGAGGGTTTATGGTTATAATAAAAGGGAATTTGGCCGGTAGATCTCGGGAATGTAATAGGCAATTTGCCCGAAGGATTATAGTTACCCAGCACTATATCGGCAACCGCAAGGCCGCCTTTTTCGCCGCCAAACCATGCTTCAACTATCGACGGGATGTTTTTTGCCACCCAATTGATACACAGCGGCCTGCCGTTTGATAATACAACAGTAACCGGCTTGCCTGTTTTGTAAATGGTTTCGATAAGATTTTTTTGCAGGTTATTGATCTCCAGGTTCGACCTGTCTTTCCCTTCACCCACTTCTTTTACATCTTCACCCAAAACCACTACAGTTGCATCAGAATGATTAACCAACTCAACGGCTTTTTTTAAGTAATCAGCCTGTAAACTAGCTGCAGAATCAATTGCATAGCCGGTTGCATAGCCAATATTAATGGAATTGCCCGCGCGTTGCTTTAGCCCGTCTAAAATAGATATCGCCTTGTCATCATTATTGGAATAGCCGCCCAGATAAGTGCTTTTTGCCAGCGGCCCAATTACCGCAAGCGAATGTACATTGCTGCTTAAAGGTAGTATATGCTGGTCATTTTTTAATAAACAGATGCCCTCCCTGGCGACCTGTAAGGCTAGATCCTGATTTTGTTGCGAGTGAAATACCTTTGACGTTAGTGATGGGTTTATATATGGATTATCAAATAAACCCAATTTAAATTTAACTCTTAACACATCAGATACAGCACGGTTCAGGTCGGCCATTGATAAGCTTTTATTTTGTATGGCCAGTTTCATAGCTGCGATAAAATCATCGTGCGGAAAATCATAGAACTGCATATCCATTCCGGCTGAGAATGTTTGTGCTAAAGCATCGCTGGCATTAGCAGCTGTATGGTGGCTGTTCAGTGTCATTCTTATAGCACCAAGATCCGACAGCACAAATCCTTTAAAGCCCCATTCCTTACGTAATACATTTTTAAAGAGCCATTCATTATCTACACAGGGTATACCATCCATTTCGCTGTAAGCAGCCATCATACCCAATGCGCCACCTTGTTTTACCGCTTTTTCAAAAACATATAAGAATGATGATCTGGCTTCCCGTTCACCTATATTTACAGCAGCAATATTGCTACCCGCTTCGGGTATGCCATGTAGGGCAAAGTGTTTAGGCTCAGCAAGTACGGCATCGTTATCGGTTAATTTTCGGCCCTGCAGGCCTTTAACCATGGCTACGCCGTTTAATGCGTCAAGGTAAGGGTCTTCACCATATGTTTCTTCTGTCCTTCCCCATCGTGGGTCGCGGGGCAGGCATAATACCGGCCCCAATATCATGTTTATTCCATGGGCACGCATTTCTGTTGCTATTACATGGCCAATTTTGCGTATAAGAACAGTATCCCATGCGGTAGATAAGGCTATAGGCACCGGGAATGAGGTGCTTCCAAGGCCTGAATAACCATGCAGCCCTTCCTCAATAAATAATACCGGGATGCCCAGCCGGGTATTATTAGTAGCGTATTTTTGTATCTGATTGGTAAGGTCAGCGCTCAAGGGATAAAAGTCGTGAATAGAGCCAATGCCGGTTGTACCTATAGTCTGTTTTATTTTTTCGACTGAAACAGAACTTGCATCATGCCCTGGCATATCTGATACCGTTTTGCCTTCAAACATATCCAGCTGCTTTATTTTTTCGATCAAAGTCATCCGGCTAACCAGGTCGGCAACACGTTCATCTACCAGCATAGCCGGGTTTTGATAAGGATATTTATAAACGTGCTTTATCCCCGTAAAGGAGCAGCAGGCAACAGTTAGAAGAATAATAAGAAGGTTGTTCTTTAATCTCATAAAGATGGTTTTACTGGTAACTGATTTGAATAAGTTTATGTAGGCAGATATATTGGTTTCATAAAACTATACCATTACGAATAATAAGAGATTAACAAATAATTAATGGCCCAAGAAATTTAAAAGTAATTAACATATATATGTTGAGTATACTTTGAAAACGGGTATAAGATATGGTTGCTATAGTTGTTTATATCATATCATTTTAATTTGATAAAATATCAAATTAAGTTTTGGCATTAAGCAGTTATTAATGATTTATTAATGAAGGTGAATTTATTTGCATACCAATACCAATTTAATATAAATCAATTATGCAAACCAGATTTACCTTTTCATGCATTTTATTATTGCTGAGCGCGATAACGTTCGGACAAAACAAGCATAGTACAGAAACGCTTTACCCAACTTATAAGGGTTTAATTATGGCCGGATATCAGGGATGGTTTAGGGCAGAAGGGGATGGTTCACAATCTCACCGATATGTTTATGGCGATGAAACTCGTTCGGGTATTGATATGTGGCCGGATGTAAGCGAATATGAAAAAACGTATCCAACACCTTTTAAACTACCAAATGGTGACCAGGCACGCTTTTTTAGTTCGATAGATAAAAGTACAGTCGACCTCCATTTTAAGTGGATGCAACAATATGGTGTTGACGGCGTATTTGTGCAGCGTTTTTTTAACAATGCCAATGGAAAAGATAAAGAGAAAGAATCGGTTGTTTTAAAAAACGCGCTTGAGGCGGCCTCAAAATATAAAAGGGCAATTGCTGTAATGTATGATCTATCGGGGTTAAGTGCATCAGGCCAGGATTGTTCAAGCATCATTGAAGATTGGAAATATTTGGTTGATCAGCTAAAGGTAACTAACCAGCCCGGCACCAAAACATATCTCCATTTTAACGGAAAGCCTGTTGTAGCTATTTGGGGGGTGGGTTTTCCCGACAGGCCGTATAATATCCGAAATATAGGCTTTGAAAGGCTAATAGACTTTTTGAAGAATGATCCGGTTTATGGAGGTTGTGCCATCATGATAGGCGTACCAAATTCATGGCGTACACTACAAGCCGATTGTACCAATGATCCTTATTTGCACCAGTTAATTAAAAAATGTGATATTGTTTTACCATGGAGCGTTCAACGTTATTCGCCATTACTGCATAACGATATGGATAGGTACCGTGATGACGTTATTGGCGATATGAAATGGTGTAGCGAAAATAATGTAGCCTATGTGCCATGTGTTTATCCTGGTTTCAGCTGGCATAATTTGAGCCGTTATGAATTTCCTGATGATGTAAAGCCTGTGGCATCAATACCACGCGAAGGCGGCCGTTTTTACTGGCAAATGTTATCAACTGCAATATCGGCAGGGGCATCAATGATATATGTAGCTATGTTTGATGAGATAAACGAGGGCACCGCTATCTTTAAGGTGAGTGGTAATCCGCCGGTAACAGCGCCTGGTTCTGCAACCGAATTTGTGAAACTGGATGGGGAACCATCTGACCAATACTTATGGTTAACCGGGCAGGCAGCTCAAATATTAAGAAGAGAAAAGCCGTTGGTATATAAGATGCCTGAAAGAGAAGTGGTGAAATAATGCAGCAATAACTGCAATACTAACTTATGAGTTTAAAACTTATAAGTTAGTATTGTTTGATAATGTATGTACCTCAGCTCCATTGATGGCACTAGCGGTAACCAGGATTGCGGGCAATGTCGGCGTGGTATATATTTTCATCCTTTGATTTTTACCCGGTTTTTCCGGCAATCGGAGCCTATGTTTTTGGCACAGCTTTATTTTATAAGGCATCTATTCAGCTTTCAAATGGCAAAAAAATAAAAAACTGATTGTCATTATTCGAGTGTTTGTTAGGTTAATCTATTTTAATGGTTGTTCCTTATATTTGGCGAGCCGCTGAATTTTTCCGCTTTTCTAAATGAATAATTGTTGATTTTTTGTACAAATCGTCACCGATGGTTTTAGGAAAACCTGCTTTTAATATTAACAATCGATCTCATTTTTAATGTAGACTTATATTTTGTAAGATAATCATACTTTTATACAATTTTTTTAAATGAAACTGATCTGCAATTGAAACTATAACAATTAATTATTATAGTTTGAAATTACTATATCAAATATTAAATTTGGATTAATTGAAATCGCAACCTGGTTGCACGAATTGTAAACCTGTAAAAAGATTTGTGTATACAACCGTTATATACACATAGAGCATTAGATTAAGTATGAGAAAACTTTACTCGGGTTTTGAAATTATTTTTTTAGTTGCTTTTGTTTTCGTTCTGCATAACAATTGTTTTGGGCAAAATTATGGATTGGGGTTTTCAAGCCATGAGGTTGTACAGGATAAGCGAACCTCACTTGATTTGTGCTCTGAAAAAGGGGTTTCTCTTAATGGTAATTTTGACATTTCTTTCGATCTTTCCTTTTTGCCTTATCGTGCTACTTATTTTGGGTATATCGTACGAATAATCGATGATAACAATCAGAATTTTGATCTGGTTTATAGCCCCGATAATCCTAAAGATCATTTTAATATTATTGCCGGAGATAGATTAACGGATATAAAATTCGATATACCTTCAAATACGCTTTTTAATCAATGGAACAGGCTGCGAATTACTTTTGATGTAGAAAAGGGACAGCTCAGGCTTTTTGATGGGCATCACACATTTATTGAGAGCGGTTTGCATTTGAAAAAAAGTAGCTATTATAAAATTCTTTTTGGAACAAATAGCTACCAACAATTTGCAACAACTGATATTCCTCCTATGAAACTGCGTAATATCAGTATAACCCAAAATAAGGTGTTGAAATACAGCTGGCCACTGGATGAAGGGACTGGAAATATAGTTCATGAGATTATTGGACAGCAAAATGGTATCGTAGTAAATCCCTTATGGATATCAGAAATGCATCACAATTGGCAAAAAACAAAGGATATCACAGTGGATGGTGTCGCCAGTACTGCCTTTGACAGTAAAAAAGAAATATTGTATATAGTCAGTAAAGATTCGGTTTATAACTATTCTGTAAACAGTTCGGTAATGACAAGCAGCGCTAATATTGTTAAGCCAAATCTTAACCAAGGCAATCAATCGGTGTATAATCAGTATGACAATAGTTTATACAACTTTTTCCCTGATCAAAAAACAGTAGCTAGGTACAGCTTTGAAACGAAAACGTGGGATAAAAAGTTTACACCTAACGAGGTAACAGATTTTTGGCATGCCAACAAAATGATTTCAGGCACAGATACTTCTTTATATCTGTTCGGAGGTTATGGACTTCTGCAGTACAAGAATACAGTACAGCAATATATATTTAAAACGCAGAAATGGCAGCAGGTAAAGTATAAAGGCGATTTTTTTATGCCTCGTTATCTATCAGCATTAGGCGTAAACCCTAGAGGTGATACAGTTTATATTATAGGTGGTTATGGCAATTCAAGCGGGCTGCAAATATTAAACCCGAAAAATATTTATAGCATGATGCGTTTTACTACGAAAGATAAAACGTTTAAAAAGCTATTCGATTTGAAAGTTAACAACGAGGATTTTTCCTTTGCCAGCTCTCTAATTATAAATGACAAAGAAAAAACATACTACGGATTAATATTTCCTCAAAATAAATACAACTCTAGCCTACAGCTTATCAGCGGCTCCTTAAATAAGCCTTCATATAAAATTTTAACGAGTGCAATACCGTATAGTTTTAATGATATACATTCCTTTGCTGATCTATACTATTGCCCGCTAAGCAATAAATTCGTTGTAGTTACTTTACTCAGAACGGATAATGATGAAACTAAAGTCAATATTTATACTTTATTGGGCCCGCCAATTAATATGCCCGGAAATTTGTCACTCGCGAAAAATGATAAATTGCTATATCCTCTGATATTTATAGTTTTAATACTATCTGTGGCTGGCGGTATATATTATAAAATCAGGAAGCGAAAAATGCAACTCCTTAAAGTTCAAGAGGAATCTTTACCCGTTTTTGAACCCGCAATTCCTGCTGTTGAACATCAACCGCAGGATACTGAACATATAACTTCTTTAAACGACGCGCCCGAATATGAAAGTGATATTCCGCTTAAAAACGCAATTCTGTTATTTGGTGATTTACAGGTTTTTGATGCTGACGGAATAGATATAACAAAGCATTTTTCACCCTTAGTAAAGGAACTGTTTTTGCTTATTTTGCTATATTCTATTAAAAGGGGCAGGGGGTTAAGCTCCGAAAAATTGAATGAAATACTTTGGTTTGATAAGTCGGCCAAAAGTGCCAGGAATAACCGCTCGGTAAATATTGCGAAGCTTAAATCACTATTGGATAAAGTGGAATATTGCCATTTATCAAAAGATACCGGTTATTGGAAAATAGATATCGATTATGACAAAACTTATGTTGATTATTTTAACTACCTGCATATAGTTAGGGATAAAAAGAAACTTGACGAGGAAAAAATAAAGTTACTTTTCGAGATAACCCGTCGCGGTAATTTCTTATCAAACAGTGATCACGAGTGGCTGGATAGCTTTAAAGCGGAGATTTCAAGCGAAGTAATTGATACGTTTCTTCATTATGCACAATCGTCTCAGCCCTATAACGCTGAATTTTTAATAGAGATAGCCAACTTTATATTTTACTTCGATCCGGTTAATGAGGAATCGATGATATTAAAGTGTAATGCATTATTAACACTAGGTAAACGCTCTTTAGCCAAAAATACTTTTGAGAGTTTTGTTAAAGAGTACAAAATAACTTATGATGAAGATTTTAAAAAAGATTTTCATGATATCTTAATACAACATTCATAATCTTCTTTATTCCACTTTTTATTTCCTGAAAACAGCAATAAATATTAATTATTATGTCTAATAATTTTTTATTAATGCTTTCATTAATCTTTTATTAACTGTTTGAGGTTTAATTAGCACCCTGAAAGCAACCAATTAATGTGGCGGCTGATCATACTTAAAACTGATTATAAACAAAAAGATTACTTCTGAAGTGTACAGGCAATTGATTATAAGTGCCGAATGTATTCACTACGATTTATTTATTGATAACATGTTTAATTGTATGATCATCTTGAGGATTCTATAAACCAAAATAAATGAACAAACACAATTTACGGCTATTTATAGCTGTTTTACACCTCGTATTAGTTTGCTGTTATAGTGTAACAGCGGATGCTCAAAATGAAGATGGAAATGCTGGCGGTGGTAATTTGAAATACGTTGATCCGCGTATTGGTAACGTTGGTCAATTGCTGGAACCCACCAGGCCGACAGTACAATTACCTCACCAGCTAATAAGAATGTACCCTCAACGAAATGATTACATTGACGATCAGATCTCAAGCTTTCCGTTAACTATAGTTTCTCATCGTTTAGGTCAGGTATTTGCGCTTAAACCATCGGTAAAGCCACTTTCAATAGCGGCATGGGATCAAAAATTAACTTTTGATCATGATTTGGAAGTAACACGGCCCTGGTACTATTCAACTTATCTAGTTGATGACGACATGAATGTTGAATTTACAGCTGGTAAAAAAACCGGTGTGTTCCGCTTTGCTTTTCCGCATAATTCAGCTAATAAAAGTCTTCTTTTTAACCTGTATAATGATGGTGTGGGTAGCTGGCATTTTACCGGCAACGAAATGCAGGGAATGGAAACTTATCATAATGATATAAAAGTTTACATGTATGGTGTTTTTAGCACAGCTGGTAAAACAGGCACAGTTAAAGCTGGGAAATTAGATACAAATGATTCGGCAAGCGGTATTAATGTTAAAGCCTGGATATCGTTTCCGGCAAACTCGCCTGATACAGTTGAATTCAGATATGCGATATCCTATATAAGCGCTGAACAAGCTAAGGAAAACTTTGACAACGAAATAAAAGATAAATCTTTTTTAAATGTTAAAAACAATGCAGAGGCGGCTTGGGCAAAAGTTATCAATCAGATAACAGTTATCGGTGGTACCGAAGCGCAAAAGAGATCGTTTTACACAGCTCTGTATCGTTGTAATGAGCGAATGGTTGATATATCTGAGAATAATAAATACTATAGTGGGTATGATAAAGAAATACATACCAGTAATCGCCCGTTTTATGTGGATGACTGGATTTGGGATACTTACCTGGCGCTGCATCCACTTAGGGTTATACTGGATCCTGGGATGGAGCAGGATATGGTTAATTCATATGTAACACAATACGAACAAGGGGGATGGATGCCAACTTTTCCTGTTCTTTTTGGCGATAACCCCTGTATGAATGCTTTTCACTCATCTATTATGATCCTTGATGATTATCGTAAAGGAATAAGAGGATTTGATAGTTTAAAGGCATATGAGGGAATGTTGAAAAATGCAACCCAGGCAACTATGCTTCCCTGGAGAAACGGGCCAAAAACTGTTTTAGATGATTTTTATTACAAAAATGGTTATTACCCAGCCTTGCGCCCCGGAGAGGGAGAAACGGTGGCATTGGTAAACCCTTTTGAGAAAAGACAGGCGGTAGCAGTAACGCTTGGCGGTAGCTATGATGATTGGGCGGTTGCACAAATGGCAAAAGATTTGGGCAAAGATGATGACTATAAAAAATTCAGTTTGCGGGCGCTTAATTATAAAAACCTGTGGAACGATAAGGTGAAAATGTTTATTCCAAAGGATGCCCAAGGCCACTGGATAAACATTGACCCTAAATTTGATGGTGGCATGGGGGGAAGAGATTATTATGACGAAAATAATGGTTGGACATATTTATGGCAGGTGCAATATGATGTGAAAGGTTTAATGACACTTATGGGTGGCAAAACCATGTTTGAAAATAAGCTTGACCAATTATACCGTGAAGGTTTGGGAAGAAGTAAGTATGAGTTTTGGAGTAAATTTCCGGATGCGACCGGCTTAGTAGGACAATTTTCAATGGGAAATGAACCGAGTTTTATGATACCATACCTTTACAATTTCACTAATGCTCCCTGGAAGACTCAAAACCGTGTCAGGTTCCTTCTGGATGTATGGTTTAAGGACACGATCTTCGGTATTCCTGGTGATGAGGATGGTGGTGGTATGTCAGCGTTCGTAGTGTTTTCCTCCATGGGATTTTATCCTGTTACCCCTGGAATACCATTGTATACTATCGGAAGTCCAGTATTTAAAAAAGTTGCAATCGCTCTCCCTAATGGAAAGCAGTTTACTATGATTGCTAACAACTGTTCAGTTAAGAATAAATACATACAAAGCGCCAAATTTAACGGGGAACCCTTAAATACACCATGGTTTACACATGAGCAATTAATTGCAGGTGGCGATCTTGAATTAGAAATGGGGCCTAAGCCCAATAAAAATTGGGGCAGTCAGTAGTCTCATTAATAATAATATAAGTTTACTGTTGCTAAGCCTGGTTGGATCATTCTGACCGGGCTTGATAAAGAAGAATTTATTATTAAAATCTGAACAATAATTTATAATAAATACAGCGCTACAAATCTGTATTAAGATTAGCGTATATCAATATTTACAAGTGTTATTACAAGATTAAAAGAATGTAGTATATGTAAATTAATAGATTTTTACTTATTCTCTTCACGCTTTAATAATGTCGAACTATTAAATTAATATAATTTATAAATGTGTTTTACTTAATTATCTTATTTTCAGTTAGTTATTTCTGTTTTAATTATTGCAGTCATTAATCTTTTGTTAATAGTTTATTAATTGGGTAATTCTACTTTCGATAAACAATTACTAACCAATTTTCTTAACCAAATTTAAACAGAATGAAAAAACTTTTATTTATGCTATTTCTATGGTGCATGACATTTGGAAGCTATGCAGCATTAGCGCTTGGAAAAAGTGAAATATCAATTTCACCTCATCAGCAGGTTGCAATAAGTGGAAAAATTAAAGATAGTAAGGGAGAGCCCATTCCTGGAGTAACTGTTAGGGTTGAAGGAACAAATCTAGGCACTATTTCTGACAGCCAGGGTAATTTTCGATTGAACGCGGATGCTGACGCCGTACTTCTATTTACCTTTGTTGGCTATACGCCACGAAGGATCCCGCTCAACGGACAGGTTAATATAAATGTAGTGATGGAAGAAGCGGCGACTACCTTAAATGAAGTAGTTGCAATAGGTTATGGCTCGCAAAAAAGGAGCGATATTGTGGGTTCCTATGGCAGTGTATCCGCTAAAGAGATTGCAAAACGGCCATTGGATAATGTATCCCAGGCATTGCAGGGAACGGTTTCAGGCGTAGCTGTTACTAGCCAAAGCGGGCAGCCGGGCCAGGGGCCAAGTATTATTATCCGTGGTGTTAATACCATTACGGGCGGAACGGGGCCTTTGTTTGTCATCGATGGCAACATTGGCGCTGGTGGTGATGTGAATGTAAATGATGTCGCGTCAGTCGAAGTATTAAAAGACGCTGCTGCTACTGCTATTTATGGATCTAGAGGGTCAAATGGGGTCATTCTGATCACAACAAAAACGGGGCAGTCCGGTAAAACCCAAATCAATTTTAGTACTTGGATACAAAAGGCTGAGATCCCGAAAGAGCTGGATCTGATGGATGCCTATGACTTTGCACGTTCAGTTAATGCGCAAAACGCTGCTGTAGGCACCGCTGAACCGTTTACACAGGCCCAACTCGATGCGTATAAGACAAATGGTGGTACCGATTGGCAGCGGGCTTTACAGGTGAAGCCAACGGTTGAGAATTATCAGCTGGATGTTTCAGGAGGATCAGATAAAACCACCTATCGTGTTTCCCTGAATTATCTGGACCAGCCAGGCCTTATTCTTAACCAGTGGTATAAGCAAACACGCTTTAAAAGCACACTCGATACCAAAATAAATGACCGAATGGATCTGAAGATTTACATAACTGCAAGTCTTCCTCAGAGCCATAACAATACTTATGGTGGTGGTTTAGGTGATCCATTCAATCAGGCAGCAGAATGGAGCCCTTTGTCTCCGATTCGTAACCCGGATGGTACATTCGTGCAAAGTTCTCAATATGGATCTATACAACCTAACCCAATTGCTCAGGCGCTTAGCCAGGCTAGTGATGATTCCCAAACAAATTTGAACGGACAGGTATCCTTTACTTATCGTATCATTAACGATTTAACCTTTACATCGAATGACGTGTATTCAATTGGGTCGGATCTTCAGCAACAAGTCTATGGCCCCGGAACAGCTAATTACGTAAGCGGTTCAGATTATGCCCAGGATAATTATAATAAGTCTCACGGATATTTAACCAGTAATTATCTTACATATAAAAAGACTCTTGGAGATCATTCCTTCAATATTACAGCAGGATATGAACAATCTCAGGATGAAAATGTAAACTTCCAGGCAAAATCAACCAACCTGTCTACGTATAGTTTAGGCTATTATAATCTGGCACTGGGCGGTACTCAGCAAACTTCATCCGGTTATAGTGCTGATGCTTTGATATCGTACTTTGCCCGTGCAATTTATTCATATAAAGGTAAGTATGAATTAGCAGCCAGTATACGTGACGATGGGTCTTCACACCTGATAGACAAATATAGTTCCTTCCCATCCCTGGGTTTAAGTTGGGATGTGGCGAAGGAAGATTTCTTAAAAAATTCTAATATCTTTTCTGACTTAAGAATAAAGGCTACCTATGGCCAAACTGGTAATCAATCAGTTGGTGCTTATTCAAGTATAGCTCAAATTACAACAGCTGGAAATCCGTCAACCGGATATTATTTTAGCGGTTATGGTGGCCCGGCAAGTAATGCTACATTTTTAGGAACACCTGCACCTACTTCACTGAAGTGGGAAGTTAAAACGTCTTATGATCTGAGTATTGATATGGCATTTTTAAAAGGTAGACTGACGTTTACAGCAGATGGATACACCAACAAGGTAAATAATCTTTTGTATGCTGTTCCAATACCTCAATATCTTGGTGGGGGAACTGTTCAGAAAAATATAGGCAGTATTGGCAATAAGGGATTGGAATTTGCCATTGGGGGAACACCTGTTGTAACATCTAGATTTAAATGGACTACCAATTTTAACGTGTCTATGAACCGTAATAAGGTATTAAGTTTGGAAGGTTTAGATAATATTTCGGACGGTTACGGTATTATTAAAGTAGGCCAGCCATTAGGAGAATTTTATGGGTATAAATTCTTAGGTACCTGGAAAACGGATGAAGCCAGTCAAGCTGCTTTATATGGCATGAAACCTGGCGATGCTAAGTTTCAGGATCTTAATGGTGATCATGCCTACACTTCGGCAGACTATCAGCCGATTGGCAATGCTACACCTAGATATACCTATGGATTTATTAATGATTTTAGCTATGATCGTTTTACATTAAGCTTTATGTTCCAGGGCGAACAGGGTAACGAGATCTATTCCCAAACACTGGCTTATTTGTGGGGTGGTTTAGGCGATAATAATAATGCCGAGCTTGAGGCAGCTGTTCCTGAAAACTTGTGGACTCCTGCCCATCAAACCAATAATCCCGCATGGAGCACAACAAGCCATAATTACAATAACAGTAGCCGTTACGTATACAATGCAAGTTATGCCAAGTTGAAAAACCTTTCAATTGCCTATCACATACCAGAGGATTTGCTAAAAAGAGTGCATATCAGGAATCTGGAGGTATATGTAAGCGGGCAGAACTTATTTACCATTACCAAGTACCCGGGGTATGATCCTGAGGTATTTAATGGAAATACAACTAATGATCAGGGCCAGGAATTCGGCGTAATTCCAAATCCAAGAACTTATACAGTTGGTTTCAGGCTTGGTTTGTAAATAAAGAGATGATAGTTATAAATTAAAAAATATAAAAAAATGAAAACGATAAAATTGATGTTGTTTGCATCTGTGGCATTAGTGATGTTCTCTGGATGTAACAAAATCCTTCAGGAGGATCCGAAAGCATCGCTAACACCGGCTACGTATTTTAAAACACAAAGTGATCTTGATGGCGCAGTAAGTGCAATGTACGTTGTACTTGCCAGAGATGGTTCATGGGGATTTACAAGCAAAGAAACATCTTATTTCGGCTCAGATGATCTTACAACTGACCCCGGTCTAAATAAACAAGATTCGAGGGATTTCGACAGGTTGTCCGGAGGTAGTGATAACAGTAGTATGGAAGCGCAGTGGCAAGGCCCATGGGCGTGTATATATCAGGCCAATAATGTAATCTCCAACTACCAGAAAGTTAACTCCACTGATGCTTTAAAGGCAGCTTCTGCCGGCCAGGCTTATTTTTTAAGAGGGTTATGCTATTATTATTTAGTACGCACATTTGGTGAAGTGCCTTTGGTTTTAGGAACTATCGACCCGAATTCAAGGCCGCCAAGAGCTGATGTGGCTTCAGTTTACGCTTCCATAATAAGTGATTTAAAAACAGCTAAAGGTATGTTAAGTACAACCCTGCAACAGGGTATACCGAGCACTTATTCTGCCAGTGCTATATTAGCTGATGTGTATCAAACAATGGGAGGGTGGCCGCTAAACCAAGCCAGTAATTACGCGTTAGCAGCAGCAGAAGCTAATGTAGTGATGCAAGCAGGTGTTTACAATTTAAATACACCATATGATCAGGTTTTTACCACAAATAATAGTTCTGAATCCATTTTTGCATTACAATATAACGTTGCCGCCAGTTTGCCGCAGCGCAGTTACGGATCAACTAACGTCCCTTTGGATGAAGTAGCTTTAAATGGATCAAGCGGCTGGGATGATGTTTATCCTGAACTTAATTTCTTTAGAAATGCGCCCGTTTGTACCAGGACGAACCTTACATTTTATACTACACTCAAAATAAGGAACGCCGACAATGTAACATTTACCCTGTACCCATGGGATGATTCCCATACCCACGCGAGGCACCCTTATTACAAAAAATTCCGGGCTGGGCTTAATGGAGATGGGGTTAGCGAAACGGCTACTACTATACTTTCTATTAACCCAAGTACAAATAAGGCCTATGATATAATGAGGTATCCACAAGTACTGTTAAACTATGCAGAATCATCAGATATGGCGGGTGGGGCACCAACAGCAGCTGGTTATGCTGCCATTAATATGGTGAGGGCACGAGCTGGTGAGGCTCCGCTAACCCCTGGCCTATCCCAACTAGCATTCCGTGACTCAGTTGTGTACGAAAGAGCTTATGAATGCGCAGGGGAGTTTGGTGTGCGCTGGTTTGATATCGTGCGCCTGCAATTACTGCCAGCAGTGGTTGCCGCAAGAGACCCTTCCGAAAATGCAATTCCTCCCGGGGTAAATATCCAGGAGAAATATATAGCGCCAATTCCATATAGTGAAATGATATTAAATCCTAGTTGGAAACAAAATCCCGGATATTAATTACATTTAATCTCACAGTGAGGGATAATTTATGCCGACAAAAAAAAATAAAACCCAATCATTAGAGGCGCTTTCCAAAAGAAAAATCAGGTTATTTAAAGGGATCAGTATTTTACTGGTCCCTTTAACCATTTTATTCTTATTTGAGCTGGGCTTAAGAATATTCAACTATGGAAATAATCTGGATTTGTTTATAACGGACAAGGACAATAGTAATTACCTTGTATTTAACCCGGATGCTTCGAAAAGATATTTCACAGACAATGATTTTGCTACAACAGGAAATATTGAACCATTTAAGAAAAAAAAGGATAATAATACTATACGTATTTTTGTTTTAGGCGAATCAACCACCATTGGTTATCCGTATTTTCATAATGGGTCTTTCCACCGTTGGCTGCAATATCGCTTAATGCATACTTTTCCTGACAAGAACTTTGAAATCATTAATCTCTCCTTAACTGCGGTTAACTCTTATACTGTTTTAGGTTTTGCCAAAGAAGTTGTCAATTATGAACCTGATGCGGTATTAGTTTATACCGGACATAACGAATTTTATGGCGCTTTAGGTGCTGCATCCACTCAACATATAAGCAGCAACCGTTTTATTGTAAATTTTATACTTGATCTTCGGGAGTTAAAGCTCGCTCAGTTAATAACAAACCTTTATGGAAGCTTAACTAGCTTTCATAACGACGACAAAGCGGAGCATAGTGAAACTCGTATGCAGTTAATGGCTGCAAAACAAGAAATTCCTTATCAGTCGGCTTTATATAAGAAAGGGGTAAACCAGTTCGAAACAAATATGGATGCGGTACTCAGTCTATTTAATAAACAACATATTCCGGTTTTTTTAAGTAATCTGGTAAGTAATGAGAAAGACCTAAAACCATTTATAAGTATTGAACCGAGTGATTCATCAGCTTCAGCTTTTAAAAAAAATTATTTGATAGGGTTAAAGGCCTTAAATAATAATGATTTTTCAGGAGCATACCATTATTTAAACCAAGCGGAAAAGCAATATAACAAGAGTGCCCTTTGTAATTATTATCTGGGCAAGGTGTGTTTTGCCAGAGGGGATTTTGATCGGGCCAGGCAATATTTTCTTAAAGCTCAGGATCTTGACGGGTTGAGGTTCCGGGCACCGGAGGAATTTAATGCCATTATTACTAAGCTATGCCTTAGATATCCGAACACCCACCTGGTGGATACTAAAGGTGCATTTGAATCATATGCTGATCATCATATCATAGGAAACGAACTTATCCTGGACCATGTCCATCCTAATTTGAAAGGTTACGCGATTATGTCTGATGCATTCTATAATGAACTCAGGAAAACTAAAATGTTGCCGGATGGTGACCGGGCCAACGAAATGTCCTTTACGCAATTACTTCAAAGAATGCCTGTTAGCAGGACTGATTCAATTGCGGGGATGGATCGAATATTTAACCTTAAATCTCATTGGCCTTACAATGACCCAAATGCAAAGGATTCGATAAAGGCTGACAATGCGGAACAAACATTTGCCTATGACCTGGTTTTTAATAAAGCTAACTGGAGTGTTACAATGAATTCCTTATATATATATTATGTTGGCTATCATCGATATAAAGAAGCGAAGGATGTTGTTGAGAACTTGATATTGGAAGATCCGGGTAATGATGATCTATATGAGAAAGCGGCCGCACTGGATGGGACGCTAAAAGATGATAAAAGCGCTTTATACAATTTTAAAAAATCATTTGCCATATCTCCTTCATTTGAGAAAGCCAGGTATATTTTGGTACTGTATTTAAAGTACGATCAACCTGAAAATGCGATACCGTATATCGATTATGGAATTTCAAATAATACTTCAGGTTTAAACCTTAACGGACTTAAAACCTATACAGAGAATGTTATACAATTAAAAAAGAGCTATTTGGCAGACTCTACCAATGTCAAAATTTTAAATCAGATTGCGGGCACTTATTTATCGATGGAAAATCAGGATGGTGCAGAAAAGTATATTGAAAAAGCTTCGAAAATCGATCCGGAAAATGTCGATACCAAATTATTGATTTCAAAAATGAATAATTTGTCTGTTAAAAATGAGCACAAGTAAATGGTGGCATGTGTATTAGTGTACTGGCTAATAGCTTACAACCCCAATAGGTTAAGATTAGTAATATGATTTAAATTTTTGATAATGAAATACTTGTTTTTTTTAATTCTTGTTTTCACTGCTGTAACGGTTCATGGGCAACCTGGTGATAAAATAAAAGTAGCCTGTATAGGCGCCAGTATTACCTATGGCGCGCGTTTGGAGAACAGAGAACAAAACTGTTATCCGGCACAATTACAAAAAATGCTTGGCGATAAATATCAGGTAGTAAATTATGGGGTAAGCGGTACTACGCTATTGCGTAAGGGCGATTATCCTTATTGGCGTACCCCGCAATATAAAGATGCATTAGCCAATAATCCCGATATAGTTATTATTGACTTGGGCGGGAATGATAGCAAACTAATTAACCGTATACACCTGGATGAATATGAACAAGATTACCGGGATTTTATTCATTCCTTCACTCAGTTACCATCACACCCACGGATTATTTTATTGCTGGCCATGCCATCTTTTGAAAAAGATACTACAGGTATATGGGATTCGGAAATTGTTAAGCAGGTTAATCCGCGCATACAAAATGTAGCTTATACGGAGCATGTTGAGGTGATAGATATGCATTCGCCATTTGTAAATAAAGAGGCGAATATGCCTGATAAAATACATCCTGACATAGAAGGGGCAGGCATTATGGCCCAGAATGTATATAGGGTAATAACCGATACAAAACCCGGCATTAGCCAATTGGATGGCTATAATGTAAGCTGGGATACTCCCGGACCCAGCTCATCGCAATCAATGCCGACTGGCAATGGCGATATAGGACTGAATGTTTGGGTTGAACCTAATGGCGACCTTTGTTTTTATATTGGGAAGACGGACGCATGGGGTGCGGCTTCATCTACAGAAAAAAATACGTGGATAAAGGCTGGGGGGATATTGATGAAATTAGGGAAAGTACGTGTTTCCGTAAATCCTAATCCTTTATTAAATCCGGGTGCATCCTTTCAGCAAATACTTAAACTGCATAACAACGAAATAGTAGTTAATGAAGGTGCCGGAGACAATGCTGTGCAGCTTAGGGTATGGGTTGATGCTAATCATCCGGTGATCAGGGTAGAATCAAAAAGCGTAAGACCGGCTTCTGTAAGGGTTACATTGGATGACTGGCGTATAGGTAATGGTGACACTATCCTGGCCAAACGGGAGAATAAAATCACCTGGTATCACCAAAATCCTGATGATGCAGACTCGCACTTGCGCAGGATTATCTTTGGTGGGGTTATTAAAGGGAGTCAGTTGGTTTATAAAGATGATACCACACTAGAATCACACACAGCAGTAACCAATCAATTGATTTCTATTTATCCATTAACTACAAAAGAGCTATCCGCCAAAAAATGGTTATCGAAAGTTAACAATCAGGCCGCGCAAATAGAAGAGCTTCCATTAGAACAAACGCGGTTGGCGCACCAGCAATGGTGGGATCAATTTTGGCACAGGAGCTGGATATTTATTAGAGGGAATAAATTAGCAGATAGTACAACCAAAGGTTATATTTTACAGCGATTTGTAACTGCTTGTGCAGGCCGGGGCGCTTATCCAATTAAGTTTAACGGCTCAATATTCGTTGTAGACAATACTGCTTATAAGTCAAATGAAAAATCACCGGCCAGTTTAATAGACGCTGATTATAGGGAATGGGGCGGACAATACTGGATGCAAAATACACGGGCTATGTATTGGCCGCGGTTAATGGCAGGTGATTTTGATGAAATGTTGCCTCTTTTTAACATGTATGCCCAGATATTGCCGGATAATGCCAAACAGGTAAAAAATTTCTATCATCATGGAGGAGCATATTTTGCGGAAACTTCGCCTTTCTGGGGTGGCTTATCATACATGGGGCCTGAAGTGAAGGAAAATTGGACCGGCCACTACTTTACGCCTATATTAGAGTTAAGCATGATGATGCTTGATTACTATGAGTATACCTGTGATCAAAAATTCGCCAAAGAAACGCTTTTGCCAATCGCATCGGCAGGTATACAATTTTTTGACCAACACTTTGGTCGTGATGCGCAGGGAAAACTGTTGCTTGACCCCGATAACTCAATCGAAATGTTTTGGAAAGTGCATGACCCGGCACCGGATATTGCCGGCCTGCATGCTGTGATAAGTCGTTTAATAGCTCTGCCGGATAATTTAGTTGATAAACAAACGAAAGCAGACTGGCAACGGATTTATAAAGAATTACCTGAACTACCTGTTGGTAATGAGGATGGGAAACCTGTTTTATTGCCTTATACCGGGCCTCAAACCATAAAAGGGCATAATCTGGAAAACCCCGAACTGTATGCAATTTATCCTTTCAGGCTCTATGGCTTAGGTAAACCCGATCTGCCGTTAGCCGTGAACACATTCGAGGTTCGTAAATTTAAGGATAAAGGCTGCTGGGTACAAGACCCTATACAGGCCGCTATGCTCGGGCTGACGGATGATGCCCAAAGCTATGTTACCTTTGATTTAACCCGTAAGGAGCCTACGCTTAAATTTCCGGCATTTTGGGCAACTGGGCATGATTATGCACCTGATGAGGATAATGGAGGGAATGGTGAAAATGGATTGCAACAAATGCTGATGCAAACTGATGGCAAAAAGATTATTCTTTTACCCGCCTGGCCAAAAGTATGGAGTGCTGATTTTAAACTAAATGCGCCATATAATACAACAGTACAGGGGACAGTAGAAAATGGGAAGATAACAAGCTTGGTGATCACGCCTGCCTTCAGGATGGCTGACGTGGTTATCGAAGGGAAGTAAATTAGGTATAAAAATTATAACGTACAATTTAAACGGATTGATGAATATTATAGCTGTTTAATCAAAAAACGAAAAGCCTGCAATGAGTTTATTTTCAGGCTTTTTGTTTTTTTTAATGCAAATTTAGTGGAGATTCGACGAAATACTCACCACTTTTTCTGTACATATTAATTGCAGATCTTATTAACCAGCGAGTCCGGCTTTTGAGAATAACACAAACAATGCTACCATAACAGCAATTAGCAGGGCATTTACCCAATGACGTCCCCGCCAGGGTGTCAGGTAACTATTAATTACTTTTACCGGGCGTTTAACAGGTTTCATTGGAGCAAATTTGCCAATAATCAACATTAATGCCGTGGTAGCAATAAACAAGAGTGCCAAGATATGAAGAAAATTTATACCCGTGTGAAATACAAATTGGGTTAGCAGATATCCGGAGGCGCAAAATATGATTCCACACTTAGCAGCTATTGGAGGTACCTTTTTGGTGATAAAGCCAACAAACATTACCGTAAAAATAGGGATGCTAAACGTTGCGTTAGCTTTTTGCATATAAGTATAGAAGTTACTATTGGCAAAAATGATCATCGGGGCTAATAATATTGCGATCAGCGCAGCTACTGTTTCAAATTTTCTTGATGCAAATAACAATGTGGCATCATTAAAACTTTTTCTATGCTTTATTAGATAAGGCCTGTAAATATTTAAAATGAAGAGTGTGCCGGAACTATTCAAGGCTTTAGAGAACGAAGTTATAGTCGCTCCGAATACTATCGCTGCTATAAATCCGCAAATGGCTGGGGGGGTAAGGTCCCTGACTAATTTAGGGAATACCTGGATGGTTTGGGGCATATGCTCAAAAGCGTGTACGGCTATAATACCCGGTAACATAAAAAGAAACGGGCCTGCCAGCTTTCCGCAACAGGTTAAGGCGATACCTTTCTGGCTCATTTCCAGGTTTTTTGCAGAGAGTGCCTGTTGGACAATAACCTGCTCTGTTCCCCAATAAAATAAATTAACCAGTAACATTCCTGTAAAAATGCCCGAAAAGGGTACGGCATCCGTAGCACTGCCAATAGCGTTTAAATGCTCTTTATGCGTAGTCAATAATTGATGCCATCCGGAACTCCAATCACCATGCCCAATATAGCGCAGACCAAAATAAGTGAGGAAAACGCCTCCTACAAATAAGCAAACACCTAACAAAATATCAGATACGGCAATGATCTTCAGTCCACCCAATACCGAATAGGTGCCCCCTGCTATGCCCATAAAAACTACCATGATAATGATCCCACCAAAATAGGAGCAATGGAAAATATCAGAAATCCGAAACATACCATTAAGCGCGACTGCGCCGGTATAAAGGATGATAGGCAAAAGGTTTACCATATAACCAATCAGGAAGATGGCGCTCACCAACATTTTTGTTCCGTTGTCGAAACGGGTTTTCAAAAAATCCGGGGTCGTATTAATTCCGCCACGCAGATAAATAGGCATAATAAACTCCGAAACGATGACCATAGCAAATACGGAGCTCACGCCCCAAGCCATAGTAGTCATATTATTGATATAAGCGGCTTCGCTGCCACCCAGGAATTCAGCGGCATTTACATTGGTGAAGAACAAGGCGCAGCCAACAGCGGCAAAGCTTAGTTTCCTGTTGGCAAAAAACAGGCCTGCAACGTTTTTTATTTTGCTTTTTTTGGAATTTAAAACTGATACAGCAATAATGGCAATGATTACTGCCAGGAAACTAATTAAAGCTACGCCATTCATTTTTTAAAGCGAATCCCGGCGTTTTAATACGGTAGGAATTACCTCCTGCACTTGTTCACGCCCAATTATAGCCTGACCAACCCGTTTTCCCATTTGCACAAAATCTGTAGAGTAAGTTGTTATACCGCCACCGATCAGTTCTTTAATTACTTCGTCATTGTGGGATAAAATGCCGATATCTCTTCCCGGCTTCAGCTTTTTTATTTTACAATCCTTCAATATTTCCCAAATTTCTGCATTGTTCAAGGAAAAATAAACTTTCCCCTGTTCTACCGATCCTGGAATGTATTCAGGAAGCATTCTTGCATTAATATCAAAATCTTTAACAAACTTTTTAAACGCCCTTATAATTTCCAATGGATTAAGTGATCCCGGTAAATGAAAGAAGATCATTTCGTCGTATAGTTTGATTTTTTCTGCCAGAGCCGAGAATACTTCGTAGGAAGAGGTTTCAAATTCCTGGGTTACATAGTTGAATTCCTCGCTTAGGGGTTCAAAACGATCAAACATAATGAACTTATTGCGTGGCAAAGGGTCCAGCAATTGTTTGGTTTTGGGATGGGGGATCGGAGATACTACGTACATCCCATATTTCCCCTTAACCATATCCATAATGCTTTCAAATATCGTAATGTTGCCATGGTGAAAGAATACATCTATCTGAACATTAACGCCCAATTCATCCCTGAAACTACGGTAAAACTGTTCCTGAAAAGAATCCATAAGATACATCACTAAGGCAACCTTAAGTGTCTGATCGGTATTTTCGTTTGCTACATAAAAGCCCAAACGGTTTTTTGATTGAACAATTCCCCGGCTGATCAGATCTTTATAACCTTTCATTATGGTTGCCCTGGCGAAGCTTAACTTCTTAACCATTGTATTTACCGAGGGAAGCGCTTCACCTTTAGAAACGATACTTTCATTAATAGCGTTTATTATGCCATTAACAAACTGATCGTGTTTAGAGAAGGACGGCATTTGTTCCAGTTCCAGTATTTTTTCATAGATGGTTACCATATGCGATTGTGTAGATTATGGGTTTTCAAAATGTTAACCGCAAAAAGCTGTTTGGTCGTAGTCATATTTATTATCTTGGTAATAATGTTAGGTGTAAATATAGCCTGTTCTATTCTGTTTACAATAAAAAGCGTTAATAATTTCACTTAACTAATTAACGCTAAACGGTCAAATTAATTAATATTAATTTAGAGTATACCTTGCTGCCGTAATTGTTTATGATCTTCTGTCAGCGCTAACGTGGTCGATAAAAAAGACAACTTTTTTCGTAAATAATTTGATATAACAGAAAATATATTGTTCTTTACGGAATTAAGAATAGACCAGAATAGCATAATAATTATTGAAGAATATTTCCCCACATCTACGACTGTGGCATTCTTTGGCTTGTTTTGACTGCGGTCTTTATTCTTCTCAAAATAATTATGATAAAGCGATATATATTGGTGATTTTTCTTTTTTTTTCGTCTAACTTATTTGCGCAGCAATATCGCTGGAATTTGACTGCAGGTGGGGGAATAGAGTGGAGTATAGGTAAACATACAGCAAAGCATTTGGATCATGTGGAAATGAGTGGAAGGCAGGTTTCGGTGATTGTTACTTACGGTATTGATAGTCTTCGTCATGCTGTCATTCATAAAAGTGTGATATTTCCGATGCTGCGGATCATTCCAAATGATACCAGGGGGAATCTTCAGCGAGATTTTAAACAACCCATCACGCAGGTTATGATCAACGGCCGGGCGGTTACTGAATCACCGGTAGCATTTTCTTTCAATGGTATCCTACATATGGTATCAACGGCCGGTGAGGGTATAACAATTGAACATAATATATTCCCTTCTTTTGATAAGGCAGCCGTTATTGAACAATGTATCATCAGTAATAAGGGTAAGCAGCCCGTTGATATTTCTGTGCCTAAGTGGGATCACAAAGATACCACTGATGCCACTAAAGGTGTTTATGGCGCTTATGTTCTGGAAAACAAGTTATATGGTGCAGGTAAAGCCAAATTGTTACCCGGAGGCAAGTACACTTATTCGGTTATTATATCCGGCTACAAGGTATGTGAACAAGCTTATCACTACTCTGCAAATTATGAGTACCTCAAAAGAATGGATTTTTTGAAAGAACTTAACCATGAACTGGTTTTAAAAACGCCTGATGACACGTTAAACGCGATGTTTAACTTTTCGAAAATAAGGGCGAGTGAAAGTATTTATGACACTAAAAACGGTTTGATGCACAGCCCCGGTGGTGGATCTTATTATGCTGCTATATGGGCAAATGATGAGGCAGAGTATGTTAACCCATTTTTTCCTTTTTTGGGTAACGGTGCCGGTAATGAATCGGCAATAAACGCTTTCAGATTATTTGCAGGCTATATGAATAAAGATTTTAAACCGATACCCAGTTCAATAATTGCTGAAGGAACTGGTTTTTGGGCAGGTGCAGGAGATAGGGGCGACCAGGCTATGATCGCGTATGGCGCATCGAGATTTGCGCTGGCTTATGGCGATGTGTCCGAAGCAGAAAAATTGTGGCCGCTTATCAATTGGTGCTTTGAATATCTGGAAAAAAAGAAAACTCTGGATGGCGTAATCGCTTCCGATGCAGACGAATTGGAAGGCAGATTCCCTGCAGGCAAAGTAAATCTCTCTACTAATGTCCTCGCCTACGGCGCGATGATCAGTGCTTCGCATTTGGCTACAGCATTAGGCAAGAATGAAGTAGCACTGGATCTAAAACAGCGCGCTACTAAACTGAAGGTAGCGATTGGCAAATACTTTGGTGGCAATGTTCAGGGTTTTAATACGTACAAGTATTACGAAGGCGGTACCAAGTTAAGATCCTGGATTGGACTACCATTGGTGATGGGGATACTTGACAGAAAGCAGGAAACCCTTAAGGCTCTTTATTCACCTTTTTTATGGACAAAAGAAGGTATGCTTACAGAATCGGGATCGGATACTTATTGGGACCGTGCGCTGCTTTATGCACTAAGGGGATCATTTTACGCGGGTGCCACAGATAGCACCTTGAAATATCTGAAATATTATTCAGGAAAAAGGCTTTTAGGGGAACACGTTCCTTATGCTATTGAAGCCTGGCCTGAGGGCGATCAGCGACAGCTTTCAGCCGAAAGCGGGCTTTATTGCAGATGTATTACAGAAGGTTTATTTGGCTTACAGCCAACTGGCTTTAATTCCTTTTCGATAACCCCTTATCTACCCAAAGGATGGAATGAGATGGAGCTTGAGCATGTGAAAGCTTTCAATAGCGATTTTACAATTCGGGTTTTAAGAGATGAAAAAGGTGGTGAAAAGATTATTATTAAAGAATCAACCGGTAAAATAAAAACATATTCCTTTAATAATAAAATACCCGTGGATATTACACTATAATTATATGATTAATAGAGCAACAATGAGAAAGGCTATTTTAATGCTGGTTTTAATTATTTCCTGCGCGCTGGTTCATGCACAGAACAATAATTTACAGTTTAAATCTGCTGACACTGCTTTACAAACCGCTTTTCAGCGGGCAAAAGACATGGCTTTACATTATAAAGGAAAGTCGGACGATCCCGTAGGCCCCTGGTATGAATCGGCATTGCCACCGCGTTTTGCTTTTTGTATGCGTGATGTTTCGCACCAGAGTTTGGGCGCAGAGGTGCTTGGTCTCGATAAAGAAAACAAAAATATGCTTACTCGTTTTGTAGAAAATATATCTGCAAATAAAGACTGGTGTACGTACTGGGAAATCAACCACTTCGGCAAACCGGCCCCTGAAGATTACAGAGATGATAAGCATTTTTGGTTCAATCTGAATGCGAATTTTGACGTATTGAATACTTGTTTGAATTTATATTTGTGGACTGGTGACCAAGAGTATATTAAAGGAGCTGCCTTTAAGAGTTTTTATGAAAAAACTGCCAATGAATATATAAAGGTCTGGATATTAGAGCCTGATTCTTTGCTCACAAGGCCAGCACATCCCAATGTTACGCTTCCTTATAATCCCGCCGATGCAATGCAACGATGTCGTGGTCTTCCTTCTTATTCAGAAGGGGTGCCAAATATTAAAATGGGTTCCGATTTGATTGCCGCTATTTATAGGGGGCTGCTTTCTTATGCTGAGATCTTGAAAATTAACGGAGAAACCGCGAAGGCATTGACAATTTCAAAAAAAGCCGAGAAATACCGAGAGGCGTTGGATTCCAAGTGGTGGGATAAAAATGATCAGCTTTATTATACCTACCTAAGCAGTAACAATAAGTTTGGTAAAACGGAAGGTGAAACTTTCTTGCTATGGTTTAACGCCATAACGGATTCGGTAAGAAAGCAGAAAACAATTCAACACTTGCTTAGTAAAAATTGGAACGTGGAGAACCTTTCCTATTTTCCATATATCCTATATGTTAACGGATACCCGGACAAGGCATATGCCTATATGCTAAAATTAACCGATCCTAAAACGGATAGGAGAGAGTATCCGGAAGTTTCCTTTGGGGTGATAAAAGGGTTTACCGAGGGTTTGATGGGCATCTCGGCCGATGCACGCTATAATCAACTAACTACCCTGTATCGCAATACAGTTGATGTTAGTTCTACCCTTACGTCCGTACCTGTGCTCAATACGATTATTGATCTGACGCATGAAGATAGAAAAACCTCGACCATCACAAATGTTGGCAATGTCACTATTCAATGGCAACCTAAATTTGCCGGTAATTATACTTCAATATTTATTGACGGGAAGGGTTTTAAGGCCATGCACGAAAGGGATTGGCTGGGTAACGAGTTTTCTTATGCCGATGTGAGTTTGAAAGCTGGACAAAAAATAACAGCTTTGGTAAAATAAATAACCGGTTGGTATTAGTTTAAAGAGTTAAGAAAAGGACTTGAATATTACAAAAATGAAGGGGTATTATATAATTGTCACATATGTAGTCCTATTTCTTTTGTCGCCTGTTCTATCTGTTGCCCAATCTAGCCATGCCGACTATCTGTCTATAAATCATCGTAAACATTCTACTGAAAATATCACCTACTATATTGACCCTAACAAAGGGACAGATCAAAATTCTGGTTTAAGTATAAAACAGGCATGGAAGACTTTTAATCATATCAATCAAATTATTTTATCAGCTGGAGATAAGATAAAAATATTATCTCCAGGAGCATTCCGTGAGTCATTATTTGCTATTGCGGAAGGAACGGCGCATGCACCTGTCGTTATACAATTTGCACCCGGTAATTATAATTTTTACCCGGATCATTTTTATAAAAGGCTATTGGCGATTTCTAATACCAATGATACGCCCGATGAGCCAAAAGCCATCGCAATTTATTTAGCTAATTGCCGCTTTTTAAACGTAAACGCTACCGGTGCAAATATTATTCTGCATGGAAAGGCTATAGAAACCTGCGTCTATCAATC
This sequence comes from Mucilaginibacter sp. L196, assembly GCF_009765905.1. Taxonomy (GTDB): domain Bacteria; phylum Bacteroidota; class Bacteroidia; order Sphingobacteriales; family Sphingobacteriaceae; genus Mucilaginibacter. The sequence continues at coordinate 881,668 of NZ_LMUO01000009.1, forward strand.
TGAAAATGTTGCCTTACATGGTATCAGTTATAATTATAACAGGCCAACAGTTTCCGAAATAAAAGTGGTAGATGTACAGCGAGGATTCGCCGATGTTATGGTGCATCCGGATTCCTGGTATACGGTAAAGGATAGTTTATTAACGTGGCGGGGTGAAGGATGGTCTTACCGCCCGGATAGTTACTGGCAAGTATATGATGCTGATTATGTTTATCGTAAAGACATCCCGTTTAATAACATTCGCTGTGTTGTTTTGGGAAAGAATAAGCTCCGGTTCTATTTTAAAAATAACCCGGGTTTTACCACCGGTTTAATCTATCAAAACCGCAATGTCCTTCGAGATTGCGCAGGTATATTATTTGCCTATAGCAAGAATATCACCATTGACCATGTTCGTATTTATTTCATGCATGGAATGGGGGTAGTTAGCCAATATTGTAAAAATATTAAGGTGAGCCACCTTAGTGTAAAGCCTGATGAAAAATCCGGGCGTACCTGTGCGGCCTGGGCTGATATTCTTCACTTTTCGGGATGTAGTGGACTGATTGAAATAAAAAACAGCTATTTATCAGCGGCAAATGATGATGCGATCAACATCCACGGGACCTTTCTGAAAATAGTGGAGAACACGGACCCTAATCGAATAACTGTTCGCTTTATGCAGGGACAGACCTATGGTTTTAATGCATTCATGAAAGGGGACAGCATCAGTTTTATCGATCCTTTAACACTACAGGCGTTTGCCACAAATAGCATAACATCAGTTAAAATGCTTGACGGTAAAAATATTGCATTAACGCTTAAGCACAGTGTTCCTCAGCATGGCTTAAACAACGTAGTTGAAAATATCACCCGTACGCCCAACGTGTGGATACATAACGATACAATCACACGAATACCAACACGAGGTATACTAATCACTACCCGGCGCAAGTCTATTATCAAAAATAATCTTATAAACCATACTTATATGAGTGGTGTGCTGGTTTCGGACGATGCGGCAAGCTGGTATGAATCCGGAGAAGTTACTGATCTGAAAATTGATAACAATACATTTTTGGATTGTGGTGAACCGGTTATCAATATTCATCCTGAAAACACGCAACGGGGCACGGGTGCAGTCCACAAAAATATAAGGATTTTAAATAATACATTTTATTTAAAGAACAGGATGGCGCTAAGCGTAAAAAGTACCAACAATATCAACTTTACTGCAAACAAAATCTTTATAAATAAAAACTATGGCATCGATAGCTGCATAAGTTTTTATGATTGTTCAGGCATTTCTACAGGAAAGAATAAGGTCATCCTTGCGGATACATTGAACCGCTCCAAATAAATTTCGATAACTGGGTAATGCCAATGAAAGGAATATGTAGAAACATGCTCTTATTCAGTTAGCTCGCTGTAAAATTTAATGCCAGCTTCTTAAAATCTATCTAAAAATGATAAAACTATCGTCGTTGCGAGGTATTAAGCTATGACGCTTTGTTTTATACAAAAATTTTCAATCGGCTTTTAGACAGCTTCTTGGCAACATGTTATTGCGCTGTAAATAGTTTTTTATTTTTTTTTCATCAATGAAATTTGGATGTATCGATAATGTTACTACTTTTACATTCGAAAACAGACCAGACTAGAATAACCTAATTTAAACTAACCAATTATGAAAAGAAAAGTACCACCAAAAATGGGCTTGTTACTTCTTTGCTGCTTTTTGCTGCTTTGTAAATCACAGGCTTTTTCTCAAGCGTCCAGAAGCATTAGCGGGCACATCACCGATGCTGCCGGACAAACATTGCCCGGAGTAAGTGTATTACTACAGGGAACCTCACAAGGAACTACTACAGACCAGGACGGATTTTATAAAATCAGCGCTTCCAACGGTGCAACGCTTGTGTTTTCCTATATGGGTTATGAGCGCAAGACTTTAGAGGTAACGAGTACCTCAAATGGCGATGCTATATTGACGGTAGATAAAAAATCCGGCTCGCTTGGGGAAGTTGTAGTTATCGGTTACGGATCTCGGCAAAAAGCTAATGTAACCGGCGCAGTAAGTTCCATTAAGGGTGATGAACTGGAAAAATCGCCTGTGGCTAACTTATCAAATGCGATAGCGGGTGCAGTACCCGGGCTAATTGTAAATACGAACAGCGGTGAACCAGGTGCCGATGATGCCTCTATCCTGATCAGAGGGGCGGGTACGTTAGGTGGTGGTTCAAATACGGCCCCACTAATTGTAGTGGATGGTGTTCCTGACCGTAGCTTCAGTCGCCTGGATCCGGGTGATATTGAGTCTTTTACTGTGTTAAAGGATGCGTCCGCGGCTATTTATGGTGCACGTGCGGCTAATGGCGTTATTTTAATTACCACCAAAAGAGGTAAAGCTGGAAAGCCTGTCTTATCCTTTACTACAAATTATGCGCTTACTCAACCTACCAGGGTGCCCCAGATGCTGAGCTCATGGCAGTACGCGCAATCGGTTAATGAATATGATAATTTAATAGGGCAGCAACCACAATATTCTGCACAGGATATTCAGGAATATAAAGACGGATCTGATCCGCTTGGACATCCAAATACAGATTGGTGGAAAGCGCTCATGAATACCTGGACAGGTCAAACCAACAACGTATTATCATTAAGCGGCGGAACTGATAAGATCAAATATTTCATTTCTGGTCAGGATCTCCACCAAAACAGTATGTACAATAGTGGAACTGATTATTATAACAATCGCAATGGCAGGGTTAACCTTGATGTGCAAGCAACCACTAATTTTAAAATTGGCGTTGATGTATTGTACCGTGATGAATATAAAAATGGCGAGGCTCCTGGTTATGATGCCAATGGTATCTTTAATCAACTTTGGAATGCTTATCCTTATTTGGTGCCAACCTATCCAAATGGTAAGGTTGGTGTTGGTATAGGCGGAGGCCCCGGAAATAGTATGGTTTATGTATTAAATGGTGACCTTGGCTATACGCATAATAACTATGATTTCCTGCAAACCAAAACATCTTTTAGCTGGGCATTGCCAAAAATTGCCTCGGGTTTGCATTTGGACGGTTACTTTGCTTATGATGATAACTGGGATCAGTTTAAAGGCTATAATGCCATACCACCGCCTGCCTACAGTTACAACACTACAACGCAGCAGTATGATGAATATACATCCACAGTACCCGGGAGCCTTACTTTAGAGAACACGCAACAAATTAACAAGCTTGTTCATTTACAATTGGGTTATGATCATAAGTTCGGAAAAAGCTCGATAAGCGCGTTTGTGGCTTATGAGCAGGAACAACAAACTTATACCGAACTGGATGCTTACCGAACCGGCTTTTTGAGCAACGAGATAACCGAACTGTCTGCAGGTAGTTCGGAAGGTGAAACAAATAATTCAGTAACTACGCAGTTCGCTCGTCAGGATTATATCAGCAGGATCTCCTATAATTATGATGACCGTTATATCATAGATTATAATATGCGTTATGATGGTTCCTCGAATTTTCCTTCAGGAAAACGTTTCGGCTTTTTTCCATCGGTATCGGCAGCTTGGAGAATTTCGCAGGAGAGTTTCTGGAATCAAAATTCAATTGTTGACAATCTGAAACTTCGCGCCTCCTACGGGCTGACCGGTAATGATGTGGTTGCATCTCCATTTCAATATCTGCAAACCTATGCTTTAGGTACTGGCCAGGGGAATGGCTATTATTATGGTCCTAATGCTACGCAACAGGCAGGTTTAACTCCGGGTGCAACTCCAAACTTGAATATTACCTGGGAAAGATCTAAAATGCTCAATATCGGTGTCGATGCGGAGTTATGGCATTCGCTAACCGCTACGGTAGATGTATTTCACGAGATTCGTTACGATATTCTTGTACCGCCCACCCTGTCAACGCCTGATTATACCGGTATTAGTTTGCCAGATGAGAACCTGGGCAGGGTACAGAACCAAGGTATTGAAATTGACCTGGGCTACCGAAATAAAATTGGAAATTTTAGCTATCACATAAACGGTAACATGACTTATGCGGTTAATAAAGTGCTGTATGAAGATGAACCGGCTAACGTGCCAAGCTATCAACAAAAAACCGGGTACCCGGTTGATTCATGGTTACTTTACAAAGCAGATGGGCTTTATCAAACACAAGCTCAGGTAAATGCTAGTCCGCATCCAAATGGATCTGGTCCTGGTGATATTAAGTATGTTGATATTAACGGAGATGGCCAAATAAATGCATTGGATGAGGTGAGGACAACATTGTCGCCAACTCCTCAAATTATGTTCGGTACAACGCTTGGCGGTAGCTGGAAAAACTGGGACTTCACCATTTTCTTACAGGGACAGGCACGTGCTGAAGTTTTGGTACAGCCTGACGGCCTAAATATGGCGGAGCAGTTCTTTACCGGACGCTGGCTACAGCCGGGTGATAATACCTACCCGCGCACGTTTAACGGGCCAACTAGTTCTACTTACGGATCAAATACTTATGCATCAACATTTTGGCTTAAAAACGATGCCTATGTGCGGTTGAAGAACGTTGAAGTAGGATATACCTTTGACAGCGCACTGTTAAAGAGCATCAGTGTACAATCCTTAAGAGTATACGTTAGTGGAAATAACCTGCTCACTTTTGATTCGCTCGGCCCATCATTCGATCCTGAAGCCGCTTCTAGTAACAATGTGATAAACGGACGTTATTACCCGCAGCAGAGAATCATCAACCTTGGAGCAAATATTAAATTTTAATAAAGAAAATCATGAAAAAATTATATATGTTATTTGGGGTAGTGTTGGTACTGCTTGCAGATCTTTCATGTAAAAAGGTATTGGACCTTACGCCACAGAGTAGTTATAGTACGACTACGGTTTGGACGGATCCAAACCTGATACAGCTATATGTAAACGAAATCTATAAAGAGTCAGTTTACGCTTTTAAGGACGGCGGCTTCGGCTGGGGCTCGCAAACTGATGAATTGTACAGTAATTTCAATTGGTGCAGTGAAAATGAGTATGTGCAGGGGTTGGCCACGCCCGATAATCAAAGCAGTTCATTTCCATTAAACTATAGTGCAACCTTGAACGACTGGACTACATTGTACAGCACAATATCCAAGGAAAATATTTTCTTTCAAAATATCACGCAGGCTGATACGGTAGGCTACGGTCCGCAGCTCACTAATTTAAAAGGCGAGGTACACTTTTTAAGGGCACTTTGCTATTTTGAATTACTAAAACGCTTTGGCGGTGTACCGTTAATTACTAAAGTTTTTACAGTTGATGACAAAAGCTTTAATGATGCAAGGACTACGTGGGATGCAACTAGGGATTTTATTCTTGCTGACCTTACGGCCGCCGCTGCGGTGCTTCCAACAACGTATTCTAATAGTGCCGACCAGGGGAAAGCTACCTTAGGTGCTGTGCTTGCTTTAAAATCACGCCTGCTATTATATGCAGCCAGCCCTCAATATAATACTGCAAATGATATGACTAGGTGGCAATCCGCAGCGGATGCTGCTAAAGCTGTAATGGATTTAGGTGTGTATTCGCTATACGGCAATGCAAGCACTTACAATCATATTTTTCTTGATTTTTTTAATCCGGAGGTTATTTTCTCGAGGGTATACAATGGCACAAACTATGAAGACCGCTACAATACGCTATACCGTGATTTAAGCCCTAATGGATATAATGGCTATTCGGCTTATAATGTATTGGAGCAGATGGTTGAAGATTTTGATATGAATGATGGTACCGCATTTAGTTGGAGCAATCCTGCTGAAGCTGCAAACCCATATGCCAACAGGGATCCACGGTTTGCCGTTGATGTGCTGTATAATGGCGCTCCGTTCCAGGGGCGTAACGCGCAGTTTTATGAAGGTGGTTTAGATTCAAAAGAAAGTACCCTATCGCCATGGAATGCTTCAAAAACCGGATATACTATACACAAAATGGTTGATGATACCTACAACTTTAACATTCAGCCTTACAGCTCTTGTCAATGGGTAGCGTTCCGCTATAGCGAAATACTTTTAAATTATGCCGAAGCTGAGGCGGAACTAGGTAATTTAACAACTGGCTTAACGTATGTGAATATGATTAGGGAACGTGTTGGTATGCCTGATGTAACTTCATCCGGACAAACTGACCTGATCAATAAAATCCGTCATGAAAGAAGAATCGAACTATGCTTTGAAGGGCATCGTTTCTTTGATCTCCGGAGGTGGGGTATCGCACAAAGCGGTAATGGAAACGGCCTGGGAATAATTATTACTCCAACATCGCCTGCAAATACTTCTTTTACTTATAAGGTAGATACCATGCAGGTTAGGACATGGCAGCAAGGCTTCTATCTATACCCTATACCTCGTAAAGAATTAGAGGATGATGCGGCATTAAAACAGAATCCAGGTTATAATTAATAGTTTAATAATAATTTCAACAGATCAGTGAAGCAGCCACAAGCGCTCACTGATCTTTTTTTTAACAACAATTTGCGCTAAATTATATATATATATCAATTAATATCGGCCAAAATAGTAATAAGGTTAAAATATAGCTATAATTCACCAATTTCAAGAATGGTACGCAACTGACTTATTGTAAATTTAAGCTCTAAAACTAATACTATAATTTGTTTTGTTTTTAAAATCTGTATTTGCATTATGAAACGACTTCTGTACCTAATTATACTTTCAAGCTTATTGCCTTTTAATCTATTTGCACAAAAAATTGTAATTGGAACAGGAGCGTTTGCAATTGTATACCAGCCAGATGCAGATGGGCATTTACAGCAAATTTACCTGGGCAAAAAATTATCAGACACTGCCGAATACCGAAACATTAATGCATCGCTTAACCCGGCGTATGCTACTGGTGGGTCTACTTATCTAAACGAACCGGCCTTAGAAGTAAAACATGCTGATGGTAATATGTCGCTCGTATTGGTTTACATTGGCTGCGACATCAGGAATGAAAATTCTAATGTAATAAACACAGACATCAGGTTGAAAGATCCGGCTTATCCATTTTACGTTACGCTCCATTACCGGGCTTATCAAAAGCAAAATATTATTGAAACATGGACAAGTATTAGTCACACTGAAAAAGCAGATGTAATACTTAACCGGTATGCGTCGGCATTCATCAATATCACCTCACAACAAAATTATCTTACCCATTTTTATGGCGAGCATGATTACGAAATGCAAATGCATAAGTTTCAACTCCCTCCCGGAATATTCAGCATACAATCAAAGCTGGGGGTAAGAACGGCATGCAATTATAACCCCTCATTTTTGGTATCACCTAATAACGACGTTACCGAAAACTCGGGAGAAGTTTTTGCAGGAACCCTTGCTTACAGTGGCAACTTCGATATTCAGTTCGAATCATTAAAACTGAATGTAGATATGGGTAATTCATTAAAGATCATCCCGGGTATTAATGCCTATGCATCATCATATCCCTTAAAACCGAAAGAAGATTTTGAAACACCGCATTTTATATTCACCTATACAACAAAAGGCGAAGGGCAGGTAAGCCGTAACTTCCATAACTGGGCCATTAATTATGGTATATGGAACGGGCATCAAAAACGGCAAACATTACTGAACAATTGGGAGGCTACGTACTTTAACTTTAACCAGGATACACTTGTGAATTTATTCGATGGAGCTAAAAAATTAGGTGTCGATATGTTTTTGCTGGATGATGGTTGGTTTGGCAACAAATATCCGCGTGATAATTCGCGGGCAGGATTAGGCGACTGGGATGCGAACAAAAAAAAGCTCCCCGATGGTGTTGGCTACCTTGTGAAAGAAGCGACAGCAAAAGGGTTGAATTTTGGGATATGGATAGAACCCGAAATGGTTAACCCTAAAAGTGAGTTATATGAAAAATATCCTGATTGGGTATTGAAAGCGCCGAATCGGCCAGAGCATCTTTACCGCACACAATTAGTGCTCGATCTTACTAATCCAGCCGTTCAGGACTTTGTATTCGGAGTTATTGATAAGCTGATGAAGGAAGCATCGGGTATATCTTACATGAAGTGGGATTGCAACCGCTCAATGGATAATGTGTACAGCCCTTATATGGGAAAAAATCAGGACGCGATGTATGTACGTTATACACAGGGATTTTATAAAGTACTTGATCGCGTGCGCGCAAAATATCCAAACCTGGATATGATGTTATGCGCGAGTGGCGGCGGCCGCGTAGAGTATGGTGCATTAAAGTATTTCCAGGAATTTTGGCCTAGCGACAATACCTACCCAATGGACAGAATAAAGATACAATGGGGCTATTCCTATTTTTACCCCGCGTTGGCTATCTGCGCGCATGTTACCGCTGCCGGAAGCGAATCGTTAAAGTACAAACTGGATGTGGCCATGTCATGTAAGTTGGGCTTTGATGTTATGGTTAAAAAAATGAGTGAGCGTGATATTGCCTTAAGCCATACCGTAACTGATAATTATAAACGACTGCAAAACGTGATAAATTATGGCGATTTGTACCGGCTGGTATCGCCGTACAAAACAAATTTCGCCTCGTTGATGTACGTAGACAGCACAAAGAGCAAGGCTGTGGTTTTTGCCTATAATTTGGAAAGCTTTGAAGCGGATACCTATCCTGAACTAAAAATGAATGGCCTTGACCCAAATAAGAAGTACAGGGTTACTGAAATAAATTTGAATACCGGCGACAAAGCAACATTCCCCGAAAACGGTCAGATATTTAGCGGTGAAGCGTTAATGGAACAGGGCTTGAAGTGGTATCTGAAACGTGCAAAGACGAGTTCGGTATTGCAGTTGGAAGCCATTTAAAGGCAATTAATCAGTAGTCGCAGGCTACAAGCATAGATAACTCATATACAGAGCCTACTAACAGTGTGGAGACTAATTCCGATCGTTGTCTAACAAGCGACGATGATAGTTAATTTGCCCAAGGTGGTACATAAGGTGTGATGAAAGATGACTTAAAAAATAACCTGTAGTTACCTTTCCCTCCGAGACTATCTGTGGATATTCTTCGTCTAGGATATCATCATTTAATTGGTCGAGTGTTGTAGCCACCATATCAATAGTGTCATCTATACTTTTTAAAAGCTCGGTGCGAGGCACATTACGTAACGAAAACTCCAGTGGTCTGTTGCGAACATATTCTGTATTGCCTAATACTGCACCAATATAAGCATTCAGGTTACCCACCAAATGTAGACAAAGGTTACCGGCCGAATTGGTGATTTCGCCTTCCGTATACCAGAGCTTTTGCTCATTCTGATACAATTCGATTTCAGTGCGAAGTTTAGCTAAATCGCGCAAATAAAGTTTTTTTAATATCGACACAAACATGATAGCAAATTGAGTTTATGCGACTAAAGTATTGATTTTAATATCAACATACAAAGGCATTTTTGAAGGCCATCTTAGTTGCTACATAAATTAAAAAAAACGATTAAACGGGGATATCTAATAGAAAGATGAATAAAAACAATATTATTATTTATAACTCCTTTTTCGGCTCGAGTGTGTTTTCAATCTTTTGAGATTGTTATTTTAAAATATTGAATGAACATTTCAAAGAGTTGTATATTAGAGCTATTGGATATTTAAAAAATTATAGCAGAATGTACAGTAAAGCAGCGTTCGATGCAAAGGTCAAAACCTGGCTCAACGAACAGATCCGGAAAAGCGTTGTAAAAGAAGTTACAGAGTGCTATGACTTAATAGACAAGGACAGTGCCAATCATTGGAACATTTTCCGCATCTGTAAAAAGCAATTAAATGATGTACGATCAAAAATTGTTTTGAGTTACGTTAAGGTTTTGGAATTGGTAGTTCTTATTTATAAATAATGCTTCCGCCAGTTGAAATGTCTTTTGCTTGAGCGGAGATGGATGTGAGCGTCTAAGTCAATTAAGCTGTAAGCTTAATTCATTTTAGGCCGAAGTTATAAGCTTCGACCAGTTGAGCCCGTGGCTACAACCCGGCGATATTGTTGAGATGGAAGTTATCAGTTTAGGCTTGTTAAGTAATACTATTTTAAAGAACAAACCAAATGGTCGATACTGGATCAAAGAAAATAGCTGTTAGACTGATTAAGCTTTAAATAAAAATTTGAATGAAGTTAAGAACTATTGATGCATCATCGTTGACACCGGCCGAAATGCAAGTTTATTTGCACTATGCCATTGCACCCCGGCCAATATGCTTTGTATCCACTATTGACGAAAACGGCGAGGTTAATTTAAGTCCGTTTAGTTTTTTTAATGTTTTTAGTATCAATCCACCAATATGTGTTTTTTCACCGACAAGCAGGGCGCGGGATAATACCACTAAACACACGCTTGAAAACGTTTTGGAAGTGCCTGAATGTGTGATTAATATTGTGAACTACGAGATGGTGCAACAGACCTATTTGACCAGTATGGATTACAAAAAAGGAGTAAATGAATTTTCGAAAGCGGGTTTTACTGAATTGGCTTCGGAGACGGTAAAGCCACCGAGAGTAGCGGAATCGACCGTTCAATTGGAATGTGTAGTGAATGATGTGATATCGTTAGGAAAAAACGCGGGCGCAGGTAATTTGGTTATTGCTGAGGTGAAACGGATTCATATCAGTGAAGCTATTTTGGATGCTAATGGTAAAATAGACCCACATAAAATAGATCTGGTGGCTCGTTTAGGCGGCGATTGGTATTGCAGGGTAATCAGCGATAATTTATTTAAAATTTCCAAACCAATAGGCAGTGCCGGAATAGGTATCGGCGTAGATGCTTTTCCAAAAGAGGTTAAATACTCCAAAGTATTAACCGGGAATAATCTGGGGGTATTGGGGCTTGTTGAAACTCTACCATCCGATGAGGAGGTAAGAGCTTTTGGTCGAACCGATGAAATGAAAGAACTGGTTGATGCTACCATCAGTGACAGCCACACCCGCACCCTACACCTGCATTTAAAAGCCCAGCAATTGTTAGATAACGGCCGGGTAATGGATGCCTGGAAAGTGTTGTTGATGTAGTTTATTTATTAAACCCTTCGGGCTTATAATTAGTCATTTGACTAAAAAAAAGCCTGCAATCATTTGATTTGCAGGCTTTTAGTCTGTTTTAACATTGAACTTTGTGGAGCAGGAGGGATTAGAACCTATGTTATTGTTGCATTGTTGTGTTTAGTTAAAAGTGCCATTCTTAGCTAAAAATTAGAGTTTTTATTAATCAAGCTAAAACAAACCCAACCTGTATTGTAAATTAATTGCCCCCTAATTTGCACCCTATTTTAATTAGCTTATCTTTGATAAAGCTTAATAATTGAAAAATGGGTACGCTAAGATTTACTTTAAGGACGGATAAAATAGGCAAATCGTTAAAGTGTCCGCTGGAATTAATTTATCAAATTTCCGGGCAGCGAAAGAAGGTCTTTATTGACAGCAAGTTAAATGCTATTAATTGGGATGCTGAAAGTCAAACGGCTATTTATATCACACCTATTAAAGCGAAAAAGATATTTCCCCAGCCTTATAAAAATTTGGATGCCGTTATCTTAATGGATAGCGAAGTTGAAGAAGTTAATAATAGCATATCGAAAGTAAAATCAGATATAAACGACATTGAAAAAAGGTTTGAACTGGATAAAGTACCCTATACCGCTCAAATGGTAATTGACAGATTTAAAAATAACAAATCTGAAAAAACGCAGAAGGAAGAACATAGGGACTTGCTGTTTGATTTTATGGATAAGTACATTAAAGATCATGAACTGACACGGGAAAAGGGTTCTTTGGGTGTTTACAGGTCAATCAAAAATCATTTGCATGCCTATCAAGCCGAAACAAAACATAAAGTAAGATTTGAAACTATTGATTATGCATTTTTTCAACGTTTTCAAAACTTCTTAATTGGCAGAACCAAAACTAATAACAACGGCGAAGTTAGCCCGCTACTCAATAATACCACGATAGCAAAAGCATTAAGCACATTAAAAACGTTTTTAGGGTATGCCCGGCGACACGGTATAAAAGTTAATGACAGTTATAAAGACTTTTCTATTAAACGTGAAAAATTAGAAGTTATAGCCCTTAATGAAGATGAATTTACCGCCTTGCTAAACATTGACCTATCGCAAAACAAGAAACTGGATAAAGTGAGGGATATTTTTTGCTTTAGTTGTGCAAGCGGTTTGCGTGTGTCTGATTTGGAGCAATTAAAAAGAGAACATATTAAAAATGATGAGATTAACTTAATTGTCAAAAAGACTAAAACAGAGTTGACAATACCTCTAAATAAAATATCTTATTCAATTTTGAATAAATACAAAGATCAAAACAAACCCCTACCTTTAATAAGCAGTCAAAAATTGAACGAATACATTAAGGATTTATGTGAATTGGCAAAAATTAATGATCCAATAGAGATTGTCCGCTTTAGAGGGCCAAAACGTGAAACTATTATTTACCCTAAATATAAATTGATCCATATTCATACCGGGCGTAAAACGTTCGTAACGTTATCACTCGAAAGAGGCATGAGCGCTGAACAGGTTATGGCAATTACCGGGCATACCGATTATAAAAGCTTTAAACGTTATGTTGATGTTTCCAAAAAGCTTGCTAAAGTAGTTATGGTAAAGGCATGGGGCGAGGTGTCAAATCTAAAAGCTGTTTAATTTATGCTAACAGAAGATGAAAAATTCAAGGCCTTGCAACTTGAATTTACACAATTTACAGATTCATTGGCTGATCCGTCGGATGAAGACTTTGAGATTTTTTTTAACAAACAATATACAGAATTTATAACCTATAACAGTGGCTACTTAAAAAACAAGGACATACTATCCAAAGAAAACGGCGACTACATGGATTTTATTGGCGCAAGCCTTTCACTAAGAGAAGATCACAGAAAAGCAAACCTAAATTTAATTTTAGATAAGATCAACATCAATATTGCTAAAGAAATAGCCGTTAAAAAATTAAAGAGGCTTGATACTTTAAAGGCTGATACGCTTCAAAAAATCGATGACATTAGCGAGGAAAGCGATTTACTTAAATACAATGATTTAGAAACAACCGGAGTTATCTTAACTAAAGATACTTTTATTAATAAACAGCTTAATGATCTACCCGTCATATTTGAGGATTTTAGGAATGATAGTTTGTTATTTCAAGTAGTGACAGATTATAGAAAATTTATTTTTGACAAACTAAACTCAATTAACATTAATGAAAATAGTAAGCAAATAAATGAATTTATCACACGGCATGATAACAGCAAGGACTATCTTATTCCTATTGGCAAAATAGTTGATTTATGGCATGAGTATAACGAAAAAAATGTCTTTTGGAAAAAAATGCTACTACCTGATTTTTATGCGTGTTTTGATAAAGCAAATCAACCAAGAATAAAACCTGAATATCACAGTAAAACTTACATGGCTTATTTATTAGATAGAATAAAGATCAACGGTAAACTTGCAGAAAGTCATTTTGATATTGGAAATGATGTATATCGAAATCTTGTAAAAAGAAATAAAGAAAATATTGAAATGGGAAAATTTAGACTTAAATACTCAATTAAAGAAAAAATAGATAACATGTTTCCTTCAGAAAATTCTATCATAAAATAAAAATCGCTTACCCGCGCTGAAATCATTGTAAACAACGTAACAAAAAAAGATATAAGCTATTGACTTTCAATTGCAATTAATTCATTTAGTAAACACTCCTTTTTTTGCTCTGTTATGATCTTGCAAGCATAATCTTAAACGATATATGTTATGCAATTACAATTAATCACAACCCCACAAGAACTACAAATAGCGATTGATACAGCTGTAAAGTCCGCTTTTCAAAAAGTAACCCCTATAACACAGGATAGCCAAAACGAGCAACCTATTACTGTTAAGGAATTATGCCAATTCTTAGGCATTACAGAGCCTACGATTATACGCTGGCGCAAAAAAGGCAAAATCCCTTTTATGCAAATAGGCAGTCGTATTCTATTTCAGAAGTCTAAAGTCATCGCTGCGCTGGAAAGCAAAAAGAAAGGAGCCTAATTGTGAAAACACAGGCTGAAATAGATAATAACGCGGCTATTGCTAAACTGAAAGAATTGGCTAAAAATAATTCAATAGCTAAGCATCCAAATATACCGCCAAATTACATTCATGTATATAGTTATAACTATAAAACAGCGAATGGTTTAACACGGTGCCTAATTGACTATATAAAGTTTATTGGCGGGTATGCAACCCGGATCAATACAGCTGGAATATGGGATGAAAAGTTGCAAATGTTTAGGCCCGGCATTACTGATTTAGGAACGGCTGACATACACGCTGTATTATTTGGAAAACATCTTAGTATTGAAGTTAAAATTGGCGTTGACAAGCTTAGCGATTATCAGAGAAAAACGCGGCAAAAAGTTTCCGCTGCAGGTGGCTTATATATTGTTGCCCGCGATTTTAAAACAGTAGTTGATTTTATTGAAAGGCTAAAAAATGGTTAACCAAAATGATAAATATGGTTTATGCTCATTATGCCTAATCAGAAAATTGCATATCAACCCCAAAGAGGCTATTACAGCCATTTTACACAATGCTATATCTAACTATGCCATTAGAGTTGTCAGTAATGGTGATGCAGTTTTAAACTGCGTTATTTATGACTATTACAATAATAATCTAAGCCCAGGTTTAAATAATTGGTTTGAAGGATTTATAAAGGCAAAGCAATTTAATCCCGATAAAGGATTAAGAGGATTTAATGGCGAAGCATTTGATCCATCTTTTGAAAGAAAAGAATTAGCTGAAGTGGCATTATGTTATCCTGATTTTGAAATGGTTTGTATTGAGTATTACCAATTTAAAAAAGCTATGCAAGCCTTAAACTTAGCCGGAGATATTACAGCAATTATTAATAATGCAAAGATTATAAATGAGCAAATATTAAAATATGAAGATCGGTTTGGAAAAGACGCAACTTTTATGGTGAAAATCGAAACCCTATTGCAATTTAATAATGATGACAAAATAATTTATGAATTTGAATTATTGGCTGCCTTTGTTGGTATAAAGAGCATAATTGGTAAAAAGGATTTTTGTTCAACAACAAAGTCGTTTATCGTAATGCGAATGGTCGGCGCTAAATCACAGGTCGCCTTACAAGAAAGCTTAAATAACCCAGCAATTAGTAATGTGTATGAACGGTATAACAAGCGGTACCATTTTGATAAGTTATTAATCGAATTGCAAAAAAGCAATTTCATTTCTGCTAAAATAGGTATGGCGGTTGGTGTAAAATCAAGACTATTTATATCGTGTCATTTGGATTATAATTTACTGCCAATAGCCGTTGCAAATTATCTACAAAGCAAAAAAAATAAAAATATACACTTCAAGATTAAAACACAGGAGCGGGCTGCAATAGAAAAAATTAGAGAGTTAACAGCTAAGTAAAGTACAACACCTTTAATAAGTAAAGCATCTTAAATTAATATTACACACCATAAAATATGAGCGCGTTAATAATGAAACCACCTTAAAAGAATAATGCTTACAACAACTTTAACAACATCATTAACAGCACCATTAATTAATATACTTTTCTAATTAATATACTCTATTAAAATATATAAATAGGTAACATACCATTTATTAAATCTTCAAAAACATGTCTCTAAAATCTAAAATATTAGCATATAAAAAAGAACGTAAACTTTCAATTGCGTTAAAAAACACAACGGCTAATGCCATTAATCCAAATAAAGCAAATCAACTTAAAAACAATAAAAAATGAAAAATTTA
This sequence comes from Mucilaginibacter sp. L196, assembly GCF_009765905.1. GTDB lineage: Bacteria > Bacteroidota > Bacteroidia > Sphingobacteriales > Sphingobacteriaceae > Mucilaginibacter. The sequence continues at coordinate 897,481 of NZ_LMUO01000009.1, forward strand.
AAAGAAAAAAATTGCGTAAAAAAAGAAAAGTTGTCGCGTATTCTGATTTCAAGAAACGAGGATCAAATTTCAACTATTCAAAGCGATGCAAATTGGTTGCAAACCGCTTTAAAAGATGTTATTGATTATTTTAATGTAATGGAAATAGGGGAAATCGGTAACACATCGGATTTGAACAAAGCAGTACAAAATCCGATTGTTTTTTATGATGCTTGTATAGCTGTTTTAGTGATTGAACCAGTACAACAGGGGCATTTCAAAGTTAGCAAAGAGGCGTACTTGCAAACGCTTGAATTACCCGACAATAGAACATTTTTAAAGGCTGCAAGCACAGTTAAGTTAAAACTACCTCATTTAAGTGTGCCATTATCTGCATTTGAAGTTGATGAAAATTGCGAAGTCAAACTAAATACAACCTGTTATGATGACATAATTAATAAAGCTTGTTTGTTCGCTGAGACAGATGCGGAAATTACAGCCTATGAATTAATGTCTTCAGCCATTAAGGCTTTACAAAAATTCGCTGTTTTTAGTGATGAAGCATTTGGAAAAACGATATTTAAGGGCATGTATAAAGAAAGGTTTGATATTGAAAGTTTTGCCACGGTTGATTTATCTAAAGAAACCCGGTCGCTAAAAGTCAATCCAAAATACTTTTTAACCATTAAAAATACCGTGTCTTAAACCTTGACAACCATTGTTTAAAACCTTGTCAATAATAATTATGAGCAAGCAAAAAGGAACAACGACAATTACCGTAAATACACCCACGAAGCCCGAGTTAAAACCGAATTACAAAATTTCAGATGAAGAGTTTTTTGATGTTTTAAAGGCAAATGCTGGCATACTTGCACGAACGGCCCGCGCAATCGAAAAAAAGTATGGAATTTCTTTTAGTAGACAAGCAGTTGAAGACCGGGCAAAGCGAAGCCCGGATAAATTAAATGAAATTAGAGCCGCGGCGATTGACGACGCTGAAGAAATTTTAATATCGTTAATGCACACCGGATCAGAAAAAATACGTGCTGATATTGTCAAATTTTATTTAAAAACACAGGGTAAAGGACGTGGCTATACTGAAAGAATTGAGCAATATAGCACAGGTGAATTTATGGTTAAAACCGTTTATGTAGAACATATTAGCACTGGTATTCCGCTTGCTGATTCAGAAAAAGACGTTATCAAATAATAAAGAATTTTTGTGTTTTTGTTTTTAATTGAGTTGGGGCCGTCATTTAATGGCGGCCTTTTTTTACTATAAAGACAAATTATTAGTATTTTTTTTATAAATCTATCGTTGGAATTATAGCTAAATATAAGACGCCTTATTTTAGGTAATGACTTAAATACTGTAATTTAGCAATGTTTAAAATATTGTACTATCCTTTTATTGCTGCTCAAATTACGACTTTTAAGCACACGCAATATAAACGATGTAGTACGCTGTCATGGCGTAACTGTATCTTTATGCGTGTGGGGCGTCGTAACCCTGAGTAGCTAAGGATAAATTTAGTTACGCCATATTTTTATTACTCATAAATACGACAACTATGAAAACCTTAACCATTTTAGGATTGGTCACTATCCTAAGTCTAACTGGGCACGCCCAACAATTAATAAATCAAAAAGACGCTTTCAGCGGAAAACAAATCAAAGCCGCAACAATCATGTTAGGGGGGACGTTCAATAACATTGGACAAATGTTTGGATTTGCCGAAACGGATGGAAAAAAATATGTGTCGCTTATATGGATGCCAAGTTTATCCGGGGCTGACGTCGGAAATTTTGATTTTAATACAGTCGATATAAAGAAATGCTCGATTTTATTAAAGATGGATAATGACAGTGTTTTCAGATTTAAGGCCGATACAATTCTTTCCAAAAAAGGTGGCTCAGGTATGGGTGCCGTTTTAAGCATTGGTGCTGAAATTACTGACAACCAGCTTAAATTTTTGATGACAAATAAAATAGATGTAATTAGATTAGGCTTAACATCTGATTATACGGGAGTGGATGCACCCTTTTTAACAGAGCGGCTTAGAAAGCAAGTTGAAAAATGTGCAGCATTCATGTTGAATGTGAAAAAGTAATAATGAAAAGTTAATATTTTGCACCCTTTTTTGCACCCATTTGTAAAAATAAAAGCCTAACTAATTTAAAAACAATTAGTTAGGCTTTTTAATTGTGGAGCCGGAGGGATTTGTATCGGCTCCGTATCGGTTTGATTTTTAATATCTTATGAGGGTTTGAAATTCTAACTCACCGAATTACTCACCACTTTTTAATTTACTTTGGTAGCTGCAAACGCTATATCCAAATATACATTTTATTGCTGATATAGTTATTAATTCAGTGCAAGATTTCCGATGATATTACGAATTAACAGCGATTAAGAGTAAGTATTTTGATACAACGTAGCCTATCTATTACAAACTTCAATAAAGGAAGTATTATAAATGTTGACAAACCGATAAATAAGATAATATTATCGTAAGATAATTTTGTCTTACGATAAAATTATCTTACGTTTGTATGAAACGTAAGATAATATGGCAAAAACACCATTTCCTTTAGTGCCAACAATAGGCACAATTCCAGAGGGACAGATCATAGGGAGGGAGGATGATATTGTAAAATTACTCCGCTTGCTTCGCGCACAAAGCATTTCAGTAGAAGAAATGAGACGTATGGGGAAGTCGTTGCTATTGTTAAAGCTTGCCTACTTGTGCAATAAGGGGCTTTTGCCAGATGAATTTAAGAAGGATAATTTCAAAGCTAAATATTTTTCTTTCCAGGGACAGCAGGATCTCGGCCAGCTCATCAAATTGTTAATGGAAGGTCTTGAGGACTTTAAAGACTGGTACCAGATTGATTTCAGTAAGACCTATGAATTTGTAAGGGGCATATTCGCCGCGCCGGAAATTTCGGTGGGTGAAGCCAAAATTCATCTGAACTTGCCAGAGTATAAAAAATCATGGAAGGATATTTTTTTTAAGACTCTGGAAGATATTTCAACTGCACAGGAGAAGGCAGATGGGCGATTGATCCTGATCTTTGATGAGCTACCCATCATGTTATGGGAATGGTATAAAGAAGGCAAGCATGAAGAGGCAATGGAACTGCTGGACATTCTACGGGAAAGAAGGCAAGCTCTCGAAAAAAAAGGAATACGGTTTATTTATTGCGGATCCATTGGCATAAAAGTGGTCCTCAATACTTTTAGAAAGGATTTCAAATATACCGGTGAACCTACAAACGAGATGGTAGAATTCAACTTAAATCCATTTTCAGAAGCTGAATCAAATTTTCTTTGTGAATGCTTTATCCTATCGGGTTTCAAAATTATGGAAGAGGGGAAAGCAGAGAGTCTGAAACTGGTCTACAACTTAAGTAACGGGCTGCCATTTTATATGTCAACGCTATTTAATTTATTGGCGACCGACTTTAATTATCAGGTAGATGAGGCCACCATAAGAGAAGCATATCGGCTGATCATTAATGATCCAAGGCATCACAAGGCTTTCAAACAGCTTATTGACAGGCTGGAAATATATTATCCTGACGATAAAAAGGACGAAATGATCAAGTTGCTGAATTTAATATCCCGGCAGGATGATTTCATTGACGAAGATTCCTTACATACACAACTCGATATTGACAACAAAGAGTCGTTAAAAGAAAGCTTATATACGTTGTATGGAGATCATTACCTTGTCAGGGAACTCAGAGAAGGAAAAAGATTTTATTTTTTCAAATATCCAATATTTAAAGAGTGGTGGAAGATCAACAGAGCATAAATTCCATATTATCCTTTGGCGCTAAAAGTGTTAGCCCGGATATATTAGAACGATTATTGATCGGCAGAGAGCGTAATGCGGAGTACTTGTTCAGATCAATAGAGGGAATTGTCAACAATGGGAATAATCAGCAAATACTGATTATCGGGCAGCGTGGCATGGGTAAAACCCATTTGCTCCGCATCCTTTATCACCGTTGTCAACCTTTTATCGCAAATAAACAACTGGTTGTCGCCTATTTCGCGGAAGAAGAATACGGTGTCGCCAATTATTTTGATTTTTTGATACGTATCCTTTACGCGCTGATTCGCTGGGAAGTAGCGGATAAGAGTCATTTGGAGGAGCAATTAACAGCGCTTCAAGACGTAAGTACAGCAACTCAAGTTTCTTTTGCAGAAAAGATCATCGAAGATTACATGGCAGGCAAGCCCCTGTTAATCCTGGCTGAAAATTTCGGCGACATACTTAATGCCATTGGGTCACAAGAGCAGGGAAAGCTCAGGGCTTGGATGTACAAAAATAACCGCGTTAATATTATTGCTACCAGCCAGTCTATTAGCGATGATTTTGACAGAGAGGACAGGCCGTTTTATGGTTTTTTTAATTTATATTACCTCAAGTCCCTATCGTTTAAAGATTCGCTAAATTTTCTGAGTTCTCTTGCCGAACTGGATGGTAGGCTTGACGTTGTTGAGCACTTGAAGCATAAGGGAAGGTCACAGGTTAGAGCGGTTTATGAGCTGGTAAAGGGCAACCACCGCTTATTGGTGACTTTTTATGAATTTCTGAAAAGTGATACGCTGGCTAAACTGTCGAACCATTTCATTAAGACGATTAATGACCTTAAACCGTATTATGAGACCTTTATCCGCTATCTTCCGCCGCAACAGCAGAAGATTGTCCGCTATATTGCCCTATCCAGAAGGCCGCAGCAAGGAACCTCTATCTCTAAAAACTGCTTTATTGAACAAGCCTCGCTAAGTAAACAATTGAGCGAGCTGATTCGCAAAAAGTTAATAGAGCCCATAACCGATCAGACGGATAAAAGGAATAAGTTATATGACATTAATGAACCTTTGCTGCGCATCAGTATTGAGGTTGGGGAGCACAAGGAAGGTATTACTGCACTATTTGTTGACTTTCTGGCGATTTATTACGATGAAAATGAACTGACCAATAAAATATTAAAGTTCACAGACTTGTTAAATAATTGCCAAAATCTGTCAGAGAAAAAAGAATTTCAATATGAGATACTAGCTATTGAAAAGGCGCTGAAATTAAAAAAATCTACAGGTGTACAGATTATAGATACCAGTACGATACTCAAGAAGATAAACAAACTGATTGATCAGGACAAATGCCAAGAGGCTCAGGCATTGCTTGTTCGGGAAAAGGAAAATATAGCTAAAGGGGAATATGACGATCTGTTACTACGACTTTATTTTCTGAATGATCAGTTTCAGGAAGGTGTAGAGTTATTTTTAAAATTGGACAAAACGTATATTCAAAAAAATCACCTTTATATACATGGCGCCTACGGTCTGTTTCGGTTGGCAAAACTCAAAAAGGATGAAGAGTTATGTTCGTTGAGCGTTGCGAATTATGAAAAGGCTATGAAAAATAATGATAATCCTGAGTTTGTTTTTTCCGGATTGGCTCACTCACTTGCTTTTTTAGCAGATTTAAAAGACGACGACACCTATTATTATCGGAGCTTCAAACTGATACAAAAAGCAATCGAACTGGCACCCACTCATAAAAACTACCTGATCGATCTGGCACAATGGGAGATCGCACTGGCTATGAAAAATAAGGATCGTGAATTAGCCGACAAAGGTTTCGCTCATCTGGAACTAGCTTCTGCTTATGATCAGGATAATAATAAAAGACTCTATGGGATTTGGGGGGGCGCATTATCATTCGCCAGTGTTTATTTTCAGGATACACATTTTAATATCAAAGTTTTCCTGGAAAAGTTCGGCCAGCTGACACTGCAGCAAAGATTGGCAATCTGGAAAGCATTCTCTACACTGCATCATTTTTATTTGTTTGATCAGCTCTATGCTCTTTTACAATCAGATATGCAGTCTTACGTTGGGGAATTGAATGAAAATATGGTAGAATGGATCACCCATATCCTGACCTACAAGAAAATAAAACTGCAGCATGAGGACCTAGCCTTTTTACGGAATGCTACTGCGGAAATGATGGGCAGTATTCCGGAGCTACGGATTACCCAATTGTATATCAATACATTTGAGCAATATGTGCTTAATGGTAATAAAAACGCAATTTATGAACTGCCAAAGGAACAACGATTGTTTTTTGAAAAATACATTTTGGGTTACGGTGAGATTTTGAACGAAAACACCGTCCAACGCTAAATGGAGCAAGATGGAATCAGCAGAAGCCAAGGTGCCTCGCAAAACATGGTGGCAAAGTATTATAATCTTTTTACTTTGGCTGCTACGGAAACTTGTGGATGGTCACTTGTTGCCCTTACAAATCATGGGTAAGAAATTAGGCTACATCATTGTTGATGTGTTGGAAGACAAACTGATTATTAGAACCTTTCTGTTCCTCACCAATGATGGCACACCGGAGGGGCGCAAACTTGCCCAAATTACAAAATTGAAAAATTGGATAAGTAATATTTGGATATAGATACTATGACTGGCTTCATTAGTCTTGCAATAGCTGATAATCCTACTTTGGTGCAATTGTTCACAGAAGCCGGTTGCGAAGACTTGCTGGACTTGAAGGGGTTAAGCCCAATTTTACAAACTGATGTGAAAGTAAAAAATGCCGAAGCGCTATTACGTTATTTTGAAAACAGCCCCATCATGCAAAGAAGATAATCTTAATTTTATAAACCTTATCTTGAGTTAGATTTATAATTCGAATGCTTCCTGCCGGGTGTATATTTACATATTATCTAAACTCTTTTCTCAATGGATATAATAGCCCGCATTAAACCACTTTATGATGATCTGATAACCATAGGTTTTCCGGCTTTGATGGAAGATAATGAGTTTATTCGGATCGCCAACGACACCGGCTTTACCAATGAATATGCGGAATCTGTAAATGAAGTCACCGCCAAACAACAAACAAACTGGCTTGGGTTAATTGATGGGATTTCTTATCAGGATGTTTTGGCTGTTTTTTTAAACCGGCTTTACAGTGAAGATCCGACCCAGTTGCTAGATCTGTTGACACCGGCAATTTGTAAATGTATTGGCTTTACCTATTTTATCACCGCGATTAACGATTTAAAACGGGATCTCCAGCTTTTGGGAGCCAGCAAAGAACAGTTAGATAGTATCATGGCCTCGTGGAACGAGGTTTCCAAAAACTATTACAAAAAGGTTACAGTTTTAAAAAGTCTCCTTACGTCCAGGGCAACCGGTGGTGATGGAAACGAGGAATATTTCCAGGTTATCCGCAAAGACTTGTTGGCCCACCCGAAGCTAAAGGCGCTTGTCCCGGAATACATTCAAAAAAGCAATAACTTATATGAGTATTGGCAATTTATTAAACATCACCTGCCATCTTACGCAGAGCGTCGCTTTTTCATTAAAGAAACTTTTGAGGCCCTGGTTGAAGCTTCTTTGGAATTAAACGGTCATTCGCCACATGAAACCCATGTCAATGAGGTTGTCCAAACCGTTAACGAGCGATATATTTCGGAAACTTGGAATAAGGCTTTGCAGCGGATGCAGGACGATCCCGAAGCGGCTATCACCTCTGCAAGGGCATTAGTTGAAGTTGTTTGCAAGCATATTCTTGACTCGCAAAACCAGGTTTATGATGATGGTCTGGAACTACCAAAATTGTATAAACAAGCGGCAGGCATATTAAATCTTGCGCCTGATCAGCACACTGAAGCCGTATTTAAACAAATACTTGGCGGCTGTCAAACGGTGGTTGAAGGGCTTGGCGCGCTTAGAAATAAATTGGGAGATGCTCATGGGAAAAGCAAAAACAAAGTGAAGCCCTCGGCGCGGCATGCGGCACTGGCCGTGAACCTTGCCGGATCTATGTGCAGTTTCTTGTTACAGACTTACGACTTTTCACAGGAATCGAGACCCGAAACAAAATGATGCGCAGGAATTTAAAACAGGCTATGGAAAATTACGACGACGATGATGTTGAACGCTGCTTTAATTGGTTTAGATCTTTTATGTCCCCCAGTGAATGGCTAGAACGCCGTGCTAAAATTGAGAATTATATAGAGCACGCCATCATGGTGGGTTATGGCATTGACAAAGCTGAGGCGCCAACATTATCAGTGAGTTTCAATGAAGATAAGATCGGCTGGTATATGTATTTAATGGATACCTGTATGAACGCTGCCTCGTGCTATGAACCGGTTGCGGGGGCAAGGTTATTTTCAATCTTTAAAAGGCTGGGCGAATGTTTTACTGAATTGAGCGCAATAAAAGGTGTCAACAAAAAAGTCAGACGATTGATCAAAAATGACCCGACCGAGGCTGATGCCGTATTGTTTGAGTTGTTGGTTGCCTTGGTATGGGTTAGAAATGGATACACCGTGAGTTTCATCCCCGAGTTAAAGCATACCAGGCAGCCGGATATTAAAGCTATTAAAGATGGCAAAGAATGGTTTATCGAATGTAAGCGCTTATCTAAATCACCTGATTATTCTGCCCGTGAAAAAGCGAAATGGTTAAAAATGCTTTCCTATATCAGGAATTTGCTAATGGAAAGGGATATGGTTTTAGATGTTACCATCCATAAAGAACTGGAAAAACTGCCTGATACATTTCTATTTGACCAACTCTTCGAAAAATTAAAATTAGTCACAACGCCAGGTTGGGTTGTGACCAATAGCTTGTTAAGTTGTCAGGTTTGGTTTGTAGATTATCAGGCCGTTAACAAGCACTTGGAGGACTTTTCGGTGCGGTCGCCCTCTCCACAATTAAATAAACTGATTGCCGGCAAGTTAGACGATAACAAGGGGTTTTCTTCCGGGACTATGGCGCAGGTATTCCGATTAGGCCCTGGCATCGGCAATAATATTTTTACAGACCAGGTTGGTAAAGCATTTGGCGCGTTTTGGAGTTGTGACGCACCTAAAGCTACAGATAAGAAAGCCAGGGATATTAAGCAGCACCTGGAAAAAGCCCTTTCCCAATTGCCAATGGACGAACATTCTGTAGTACATGTGGGCATTGAAACCTACGATGGTTTGGATGTAGAAGTAGAACGGTTTAAAAAAATCAATCATACCGTAAACGGCATGGAGATAAAAAACCAAAACCTCACCTGGATCTATGTACACTTTTTTCAATCTTATGCCCCACCAGATCAAAGCTGGGTATTTGATGAATCGTTGGTTCGCTTTAATAATACTTTGCTGAACGTACCGGAACCGCTTAAACACACATCTTTAATTATTCCTTTTGATAAAACAGAAGAAAACAACATGCATTGGTTTAAACCACAGCCATTGTAGTACTTGCTCATCAACATTCCTAAAGTAGGGCACCTATTTGGTCATAGACACACACAAAGCAAGAAAGTTGAACGGTATTACCGCTCAACTTTCTTATGAGAGAGTGGGGATTCGAAGATGGGATTTAATGATCCATTTTGCAATAAAAATTTATTATTATCAGATGTTTTACGAAAATGTCTTACAAATTTTTCGTATTGATCATGATTCACAAATTGAGAATCCAACATTTAATAGCGCTGAATATCATGCGGTACCAATAGCAACTATAGTAAACAAATACGTTCCAACTGGTATAAAGCAAATTTTTACAAAATCTTAAACTCCAAGGTTGCATAACAAGCTGAATTCGCTCAGACTGCATTAAAATACATTACAAATTGGAAAGACCTTTTCAGTCGAACTACAGCAACCTGCGTAAAAACTATACTTGTTTATTGCCAGTAATAATACAAATAGGTTGTCGATTAAAAAGCTCACTTATACGTTTAAGCTCTCTATTTTTAAGAATTTTCAAATTTAGAGTCAGCATCATAAAATTCATGAACACATGATAGTTTTTCTCGATATATCATACAGGTCTGCCTAAAGTCCTCACCATAAGGACAACGTTCAACCTTAAGGTGAGACACATAATAAAACTGAATGTATTTTTGTGGGTCTGGATTTAAAGGTTTGTTTTCTGGATCACCAGTGTAAAATAACCCTACGACATTGATTTGTTCAACATTATCTTCGGAAAAGAATGCTGATTCTTTCTCCAGTAGGCGGTCAACAGTATGCCCATTATTAACCACGTCAGTAATAATTAAGATTTTTTTAAATTTTCCCTCATTCTTAACTGAAAGCTTTTTTTCGTAGTCCTCGTGGTCATTGTAACGGTAAGAATAAGGCAAAAATGAGTATGGCTTATCTAATCTAAGAGCGGCGTAACTCGCTAAGATATTCCCCTCAATGCCAAGTCCGATTATAAAATCCGCCTCGAGAGCGTTTTTTGCAACCACGTCCATAATTGCTTTTTGCGCGAGAAATACATGATCACGTTCAGATAGCAGCATTGGAACATCTATCCAATTGTGTGCCTTGGAAGAGTCGTTCCAATGAAAATGCCCCCACTTAAATAGGTCAAGATCTTTGACAATTTTAAATAGTTTATCGTGGTATTCGCTTTCTTTAAAACTCAACTGTAAAGTTGATCCTGCTTCATTACCAGTGCTTAATTCCTCTGACTGAAGTTGAGCGTCATCTTTACTAGTTGAAGTTACGGGAGATCGTTGAATTATATCAGAAGTCTCCAAAGTTTTTTGTTCTAAGGCTGGTTTACGAAGTTCAATTATTATTAATTGCTCGTATTGATTGTTTATCTCTACCACAGACCAGTTACCAAATGGGTATGACTGGTGAGATCCGTCGCTAATGCATTGATAACGATTATGCTTTAGAGAAAGTATACTGTCTTTTGATTCGATCTCATAGACTTTAAAGTTAGGATGTGTATTTCTTTCGCCAAACGATCCGACAGCAATTTCTACCATTTGGTTGGCCGTTCTGCTCACAGAAATATGTTCATTACCATAAATGACTACCTTAAATTCATTTTCTTCAAGAATACGAAGAAACCCTATTTTGTTATCTGAATCCCACTGTCCATCTGGATCTTTTTCAAACTCACCTACTAGATTATGATGAAAAATTGCGATTTTAGAATATTCTTTATAGCCAGGCAATAATGCGTTTAGTTCAGTTTTCAATTGATCCGTGTCAATATATCCCCTGGCGGCTTGAGCCCCGACTTTGTAATTGGAATTCATTCCTATCAATAAAAGTTTTTCATCTTCAAAAGCCATAATTTCAGTTATCGCAGATTCAAATGAAAAGTCTCTTTCTAAAAAAGATTTATAGAAATCTGAAAAAAAACTATATTTTTCTTTGTTAAATTCAAATGAAAATGCGTCTCTTCCTGCTTGTTGAGCGGCATAGGCTGCGTTAATCCTGTTGACATCATGATCGCCGGGGATAATCATTATATTTTTTTTCTCGATTTTAAGTTCGATTGTGATCCGTTCTAAAAATATTTTGGCGCTATTGTATTCGTTACTCAATGAACGGTCTGCGATGTCACCGGTGACGATTAAAAATATCTGCCGATCCGGGAAGGCTTTTTGTACATAACGAACAAATTCATCTGCATAATTTCTCAGCTGGATCGTGTCATCTGCAGTCGTCAACCAAGAGCCGGCTTGATCAATAGTTTGACCCTCTTTTAATTGTGTTACGTGCAGATCTGATAAATGAAGAATTATTTTGTCGGCCATATTAATCAAGCGCAGTTAAAATTTTAAAATCAATTGGATTGTGACCTTTAGATATTTCATAAACGCTTACTGCGTCTTTTGGCTGGTGTTCCGGGATTAGTGTGTTAACCTTAATAATTGATGCATTTCCGATATATCGTCCACCAGAGTAATTTATAATATTTTGACATATCCGTAATTCTGTGCCTAAACATATCATATCTGATACAACCAGATAACGGGCGTCAGATTTTATTTTGCTTCCTATATTTGTATAAACCTTGTTTACTGGTCCTATATGATCCATTGATAACAAGTTCCATTTGAGAAAACTGGATAATATGGATGCAATGTATGCACCGTTCAAATTTTGGCAGAATAGTATAGGCTTAACAGCGTGTTCCGCCCATTCGCGCTTAAGATTAATAGTTGTGGCTAGCCGATAGACTACATAAAGGAAGAAATGAGGATCTTCAACAATAATACTTTTAATATCTACAAATTTTGGAATGTAAATCGGAGAATTACTACGATAACCGTCTTCTGTTTTTGTTTCAATCACACTTTTCTGTAAACGGGCAACAAAGGCATCTTCAAATAAAGCGTCTAAGTTTTCCAGTTGGATTTGCTCTTTAGCATCTGTAAGGTAAAAAGCAGCGTAGGCATCTCCTGATATTTCATTATGATCGTATAAGTCGATATTTAATTTCTTTACAATAAAATCTGAAATATTAGTGAAAATCAATTTTTGAACCCGCTTTTTTAATTCAATTACCCATTTTTGCTGGTTTGATTGTATGTCCTTTATTTTGCTAAAATCGATCACTAAGCTAAAAGGTTGCGGTTGATTTTTGACAAATTCGGCTATATTCAACAATGTCTCCCTAGTCAACTCAACCCCTAGTATCCCTTGACTAATATGAGTGTTAGGATCGCCTTTATCAGCTAAAAAAGTACCTGTATATGATTGCTCTGCGTGAGCCATCACATATATGATATCTTGTTTACGTATTGCTGATATAACCATTTTTAATTATTTTGAATAGGTATTTCAGTTTCAATGTGTACTCCGTTAAATTTTGTTTCTAAAAGACGAAGCGCAGAATAGCGGACGTCCTCTGTATATTTCTTAAATATATTATGAGCTAGTTTGATAATTGAGGTGCGTGCATTTTGTGAGATAGGAATCATTCGGTTGGTAAACTCCAATTCCTGAATGCGGCCGAGGTTAAAAGTGTTGTGTAAATGGGTTATTTCATTCCTAATTATTTGAAGTTCATTAAGTTCCTCCATCATTCTTGCAGAAACAATTATTTGTACACTTTCGCAATGCAGCCTAAAATATCCTTGACAATTGACCACGATGTTAAGCATAAGGTCGAAAAGCCCCTGCCTTTCTTTGAGCATACTGTAATAGAAAGTTTCAAAAATTGATAGAATACATATTTGAATTTGTTCAGAGACTTTTATCCCTGTTTTTCCAGTTAATTCCTTAACAATGCTATATGGCTCATAATAAGCACTTGCTTCTTTGTTTTTTATTGTTGCTTGTAGCCCAATACCATTGTCCGCAATGGAACATATTGTTTTATAGGGACTGTTAAACATCATTACATATGCATCGGATCCGGAATGGTATAAACCGTTTGTTATAAGCTCAGAAAGAATATCAACTTGATTATTTTTGGCATTTTCAGATACGCCCATCTCACTTAATAAGCTATAAAAATGTTCTACAACTACAAAAGAAAAATGTTCAATCAAAAAATCGCGTTTGGCTTCTTCTCCCTTAATATGATTAACATCAATTACGCCAGTATCATTCATAGAATAAATTCTAACTTTATGATCTGATCTCCAATCTTGTTTGTTTGTTAGTGCACCAATTTTAGTTTGATCGAATTGAAATATGCGTTTTCCAATTGGAAATGTAGGATTTGTATTATTGCCAATAATATATAAAAAATCAGATCTTAAAAGCAATCGAATAACATCGTTATCCGTAAAATCATTTTCAATGTCTAGAAAAATACTTTGTTTGTGATAATTTTTTAAATAGACACCTAAAGCAATTAACAATGGCAATACCGAGGGTTCTAGTTTTAAATTTCTGTCAATGACGAAATATGGTGGTTCACCTTTATACCTTGAACGATAAAAAATAGTCAGCTCAGGCAAAAACTCCGTATAAAATCGAAAAGAGGTAAATGCCCCTCCGTTTTTTAATGTTAATCTTATGGCGTTATCTAAGGACAATGATATATTGATAAGTTGAGGTATAAAGTAATAAATATACAAATAAACTCTAGATCATGAGAAATTTCAGATTAACTTACAGAAATATTAAGCCACCATATATAATAGTGGATAATTAAGGAAGCATGTTTTCGCATTGCGAAAACGGGTTGCCAGGAAATCCGAAGCCGATTTGTTCACTTAGTTACAGCAAATTTTGAAATAATAAATTGTTGGTGCCGTGTGTAAATAAGAATGCATTTATTATTCAATGTTCGCATCCTTGAAACAATCTTTTGATACCATTCAAATGCCGAGAATTGGCATGGTATCAGCGCGGTAAACATGCTGGAAATTTCAGTCTAATAGCCCATACTGGTCAAATCTCGAACTGTTTTTTAGATGATTAAAAAAGACCGCTTTTAAACAAGTCTCAGGTACTGATGGGGCTTATATAAAAGCATCGCAACGGATGAGCAAAAAGAGGTTTATCTACTGCTGAAGATATTTAGTTTATATTCAAGAGTGCTTGCCGGAATATAAAGTCAACGATGAACAAATATCTGCATCGCTGGCGGAAGTGTTAGAGTATTTCCATCTAAAGGAGAAATTTAGAGGAGAATTCGATGCTAAATATATAATGTTAAGACATTGGGTAAATGGATGTGAAGAAAATAGTCAAAACTTGTTTACAAGCAAAAACAACAGCCGACAGTTATTAAAATCTATGGACAGCTGATTCACTATCTAACATTTCTTAAACTACATTATCTAAATAATACTGATTACGCTACAGTAATTATTGAAAAAAATAAACCTCTGTATAAAAAATTACACGAAGGTTTTTCAACCTAATAGATTAAAGCGATTAAAAACTATGCTATTTGTCTATTACCATTTTTAAGGTTAACGTTTGCGTGTTTTGTACATCTCTTGATACAGATAGGTCAGGCGTAAATTCACCTATGGGGCCTGTAAATTCCACACTACCATTTTGGTCTACGGAAAAAGCGATGTTAACCGTTAGGTCTTTTTCTACTTTATCGTCTGCATTATTAATATAAACATCTATAAATTGTTTTGCAGCCTGAACAATCATATCTGCTATACCATCTGAAGGAGGTGTGCTACCCGGGGCAATTTTATGTTTTGCAACCAGTTTCGCCTGCCGATCCACAGATGTCCTTTGGGCAAGGTCTAAAAGATTTCCGGCAATCGTAGATGATGGGGTAATCATCAAAGAATAAGTTAGTGTATTGTCCTTTTTTTTGGTATAAGAATAACCAACTTTGAAAATCAATAAACTCAGGTAATCCTGGTTTAGAAAGGTTACCGTATTATCAAAAGCCACATCCGCCTCCGTGATTTCTATAGTATGGGGAGCATTTTTTCCTGATAGATCGCTTATCGTTTTCCGCGCAGCCTCAAAGTCACTGAAAATAGTAGCGAAAACAGGTTTAACAGGGATCTGCGCTATTATCTTAGGTGGTTGAGGTTTAAAAATAGCGCATGATCCAAAGCAAAGAATTAAGGTAAAAGCGGATATAAATTGAATTAAAGTTTTCATCTTTTATGAAGTAAGGTTGAAAATAATATTAATATTTAAATGCATCTGAGAATGAATAGGCTTCCTGAAAGCAACCACTTTGTACCAAAGCGTAGGTTACCCAAAAAAATCCATGGTCTCCACCAGATACTCCCCATTGGTTCTGCGCTTTGAACATGCCTTTTGTATCATCATATCCGATAATTGCTACACAATGACCGCCCCTGGCAGTGCCGCCATTCGTTGTCCATATTCCACCATTCGCCCACATAGTATCAAAGGCCTGCGTAACGTTAAATGCGACTATCACCGGAGTCTTACTCCAGATACTTATTTTCATTGCATTTACATCCGTGGGAGCGAGCGCAAACCAGCCGGCTACAATTTTAGTATGTGCTTCGGCGCGTTGATTAGAATTTGGCTGGGTATTACAGTCCCCATCAACGTAAGGCATACTTCCTATTGAACAATCACCCTGGCTTGCGATTAGATTTAAAGCGTCCTTGACATACGAGCCTGCGGCACAATTGCCTTGTTTAATCTGGTTATAAATATAACTTGGGCTAAGTTCATTTGATGAGTTATAAATAGTTGTTGGATATACCCACAGCGAACTGATCGTTGAATAGCCAACACCCCATCCGACGCAAGCCCCTTCACTTCCCTGATCTCCTACAGGGGGAGAAGTGATCGTCATTACTGGTGGCAATGGTGCCAGTAATTTTTTAAGCCCTACAGCAGATAAGTTAAGATGCGGTAAGGCGGCATATTCCTGACTGGTTAAAAGTAATGCGCCTAAAGCGTGTTGAGCGAATGAATTATTTGCTATGATTAAGCTAAATAATATGAATATGATTTTTTTCATGACATTGGTGAATAAGGTTATAAGGTTCTGAATTATAGTTAAATATAAATATTATTTGAAATAAAAGTAAATTTTTCAGCCTTTATTGTAGGTTTGATCATTTGTCGCCAGATCTGGATGGAACAGGCAGAGGAAAGGAGTGAATAAGGATCGCGTCTATCTTAAGGATGATATTTACACCGCATAATTTATATAAGACATTTGTATAAATTATGCCGCCGAATATTGGTGTAAATATTTTAAGGTGACTAAAATTTATGTGGAATTATTGGACTTCCGCATCTTTAAAAGATGTCTTTTAACTTCCATGTCAAATTTAAAGCCTCCATCCATCCGGAACCGGAAAAATGGTCAAGTATAGTTAGCATCTTATTAAAATTATCATCTTTATTCAAAATGCTTCTATAATCCGCAAAAACCCGTTCGGTTAATTTGATTGTTTCCGTCATGGTGGTATAATCATAGGTGAAATTATTGGAAGCCGCACAGGAAACCGTATCGTTTGCTAAAGAAAGTACGTAGGAAGGCTCAAATGGTAAAACGAAATTTAGTAATTGCATCATATAGTAGCCAGAATGAGCAACCATAAAACCTTGTTGTAAATTTTTTGAGCTATCAATAATTTGGGTTATAAGCAGTCTGATTTTTTTATAGTAAGCGATCTTTTTATTGGTATCTATCAGGTTTCCCCGATTTTCACCACGACCATTAGTGATGCTAAAGTACATCTGCTGGATGAAAAAATCTATTGTTTCCAGCTCATCATTTACCGTAGGGTCTTTAAGAGATTTTGTTTCCACTGATGAAAAAGTTAACGCCAGCAGGTCTTTGAGCAAAGTGGAGACCTCCGGGAAATAGATAGCCCGAAATTCCGAAGCTTTGTTATGCGGGTCGATAATTTCAAAACATTCTATTAGTATTTGCCTGCAAATTGATTTAACATGCATATTTTCATAGAGCAATTTTTGTGCTTTCTCACTCTTGAATTTTATAAATAGGCGTAGCAGAAGACTGACATAAATATGGTCAAGGTCGTCATTTGTTTCATTTTCTCTGATTTTCTGACTGGCAAATCCAACAGCTTCCTCTGCCAGCTCCAGATCGGCTGACAAAATATTATCATAGTTAAATGACGTTAGCAAGCCCTGATAGCAAAGTGCATCGGTTTCAATTTTTAACCTTGCATGTACAATAGGCCAGAATATTTCATGATCAGCATGCCAGATGTAAATTAAACTGCCCCTGATCGCTTTCAACCGAACATTTTGTGTCGGGTCCGAGATCAATTCCACCAGCTTATTTTTTAACCGATCGGATTTTTTTAGGATCATTAAATTAATGATAACGCTGGTAGAAAATGTTCGTGGAGATGCGGAAAAAAATGTGCTTTCGTTTTTAAGATCTCCGTCTTCAGAAACGGTTAGATACGCAGGATCATCAATATATTGTAAAGCAGTTTCCTCCATTAATTTAATCAATGCTTTCTCGCCTTTATTTACCTTGTATGATATAACATTGAAGAATTTACTAATCTCGTCATCACAGTTAATATTTAGGGTAGCATTGAAGCCGGAACGATTTTTTAGTTCTATTAATTCTTCGGCGATTGGTACATACGGCGGATAAGGTGGCTTTACCTTCTTCGCTTTATTGGCGTATAAATGCGGCTCATTAAATTCTGAAAGTTTAATGATCAGGTTGTAGGCCGTAACTTCCTGCGGTACATCGGTTGAAACACCGGCTCGGATCATTAATTCCTCCGGCCTGGCTGAATAGCCATGTGATATGCTGTAATCGTAAGGGGGCTTATTTACAACCCTCCCATGCTGATTAAGTAACTGTTTCGACTGCTCAAGCAAAGCCTCTCCTTCAGGGATACAGCTTAAAACCTGGACTTTGATTTTCGCCAGATCGTTTTCATCCTGGTATCCCGTAAGTGGCCTGGCTAAAATAGTGCGTTCAATATTTTCTTTTTGGAAGGCGTTAAAATGGCTCCAGCCGGCTTTTAAAAGCTCGCCGGCGTTATAAAGCGTATAATCGCTGCAATAAATACCCACAGAATTAAGCAACTCAAAAGCAGTTTCATGAAAAATGTCTATCCGCTTTTCCAGAAATCGCGTTAGCCTTACCCATAAAATGGTTGATTTGGCATTGGCAATATAAATTTTCAAGAGGTTTAAGATTTCCTCCTTTTTCCCGTCTTCGATAAGCTGGTGGAAATAAGCGAAAATGTTTTTTATATGTGCTAAAGTACCATAGTCTTTTTCGATATTGTAATCATAGACCGAATGATCATAGACCATCGTTGTTTGAATGTCTAACAGTTCAATAGGAAAGGTTTCTCTTTCCTTCCAATAGGTGTGTTTATTCAATAAAATAGCATCGACAATTCTTAATCCGGCTGCAATAGATGCTGCAGGGTTTGTACAAAGTAGTTGTTTGTACCTTCTTTCCAATTCGTGATGGACGCCATTAAAATCTTGTTTTCTATTGCTGCTTAAGGGCATGACCACGTTATTTCCGAGACTTGTTTGTTTCTTACTGTTCTCGTTAGTTTCGTAGATTGCTGTGTAGACCTGAAGAGCAAAATCGATATCCTTTGCTGCAATGTAGTTTATATTATTTGCCAGATGGTAAAAGAAATTAATTGGAAAATCTTCCTCTTTTAATATTTCAAGGATCTTTTTGATTGGCCGCTTATATTGTTTCTGATAGGTTAAGGTTTTGCAATAATTATTTATTCCCCAATGGAAGCCATTATTCTCCACATTTAATTTGATCTCCGGATTATTCCTGGAAATGATGACATAATCTAAATATCTGGAACAGGCAACGGCTAATTTGTTAAGTTGTACAGGAACATTTGCAAACCGTTTTATAGCATGTTCTATAAGATTACCTAAATCCCAAATTACGAATTGATGCAAATCTTTTGATGCCAATTCTATTAAAGCAACGTCCTGTTTTGTCAAATCCTCCGGCCTGATAAAACGAATGCTTTCCAGTATTTTTTTGGTAGTCATTGATCTTTCGTCAGGGTCAATGATGTTTTGAACCGGCTGAAAATCTGCGATTGAGCTAAATGAACTGCTAAATATATAATTGAGTATCGTTTGGTAAAATAATCGAAACACAGAAGAGTTTTCGTCTTTGATTTTAAAATAATGTTCCCAAAATAACTCACGTGAATGCCCCCAAAGGTTACTGTAAAAATAAATATAGCTGTTGCGAAATATAAAAGGATGACGTTTATTTATCCGGATAAATGAAATCATTTCATTTGGTGAGGGTGGCAAAACGTAAACATATAGGGCATATTCTAATAAAATATTATGGGAAAACCCGATATTTTGCCTGGTATAAGACGTTTCAGATAGTACGCCATCGCTCAATAGACTTTCGTAAACCTCCGTGTTATCCTTATTTAGTACATCAAACTTATTGCAGCTTAGTAGTTCCCTTCTCCCCAGCTCTTTCGTGAGTTGATTAAGCAATAATTCTTTTTCAGATTTATTTACGAACCTTTTCCAATAAAGGGCTAACAATTGCTCTTCCGTTGAAATGACTGAAAAGGGCAATTTCCCGGTACCTTGTATTAACTGATCAAAAAGTCTAAAAAAATAGGGGATATGAAGCAGTTTCTTTAGTGAGGGGTTACATCTGCCGTGGGCCTGGTTTAAGCGGTTGCTTTTTAAAAGGGTTATTTCGATCTCCCTATCGGTCAGTTCATCGATTTCTATATACCGGCAGGTAATTTCCCTGGTTAGATTAGCTTGTGGGAACAGATCAATTAGCTTTTGTGATTTTTGGGCATCATAAGTCCGGGTACTCACGCAAATATTCCATCCATCTTTTAATGTATCGATGGCGGTCTTGATATGTTTTAGGATAGCAAGCCGGACGTTTTCTTCTTTTGCGGTATCAAACGCGTCAAAGATCAGTAGGTTCCGATGTTTGTTACTCACAACTACCTTTTCCAATGATTGCAACCAATCGGAAATTGTACCAAGTTCAGTTGCTAATTCCTCTTTACTACCCTGGATCAGTTCATTTATCCGAATGATGAAACATGGTATTTTATGCTGGTTATATAATCGCTGTAACTCTTCAATGATAAAGCTCTTGCCAAAGCCGGGGCCTCCCGTAATTAAGCCATTATCTTTCTGCGTAAATGTGTATAGATCTGTTATGAGATCTGCCCTGTGAACGTAGAATTTATCTTTATTTAAGGGACTGATCTTTTGTTTCGGTTCAGCGATGCTCCTGGTTGTTGTGGAATTATCATAGCCCATTTCTGCCTTTAATATATCATAGATCGGTTGCAGTTTTAATGCTGTCTTCTTTTTATCTATAATTTCCTTTATTAAACGTGGAATATCAAATCCCTCATAGTTGGTCTCATTAACTGACCGGATTTTCAAAATACCAGTGTCAACACGTTTGGAGACAAATAGCAGAATGAAAGTGCAGTATTTTTTGCTGCTTGCATGTTTCTCTAAAAATTTGATAACCTTTTTATATTTTAATTGATGGGATAAGGTGGTAGTAACCTGGACGTGCAAATGATTTTTAGCATCGAAGAGATCAAATCCGTCCTGATTTATTTTTGCTTTTGCCAGTTCCCAGCCGAAAATCATATTTAGTAATTCGCAAAAGAAACTCTCCGCCTGGAAAGCATCGTTGGGCAAGGCACTGCTATTGGCATCCTGAATTTCCTCGGCCATTAGAAATAGCAATGTTCTTATATCGGAAATCAAACTTGTGGACCTCATTGGTTACGCTGCTTAAGATTTAGGGGAATAATGTAGTAATATTTTATTGGTAAAAACTAACAATATTCGAGCAAATATTTTTCTGGGTACCACATTGGAAAGTTCGCAGCGAGATTTCCGGGTGATGATCAAATATTTTTGGTGAAACAACAAAAATATCAAAATAACTATATATTTATATGCAAAACCTTAACACAGCATGCAGGAAGACGGAAGGGCTTACGAAAAGAACTGGCCCGATTTACCCATCAGGCACTTGATATTGGCGGACAATGATTTCATCGTTTTTTTAGACAATGAATATGACGTTGACTGGTCGACCACGGATGAATTTGACCAGCGGCCTCAAACCGAGGAGGAAAAAAAACAGTTAAATTATATCCTGAACGAAATGGCCCATGCCGAAAGTTATCCTTGTCATGATATCTCAAAACATATCATCATCAGTTTCAAACGACAGATCGGGGAATCACTTGTGCGCGCGTTTGAAAAAGACTTTGAGAACGCCAAGCTAATGATCAAGCATGCCCAGGAATTTATCATTAACAGGAATATCGAACAGTCGAGGTATATGTATCTTTATGCGAGCGCAGTCGCTGCTTTAGGGGCAGCTGTTACTGGCTTAATCCTATGGTTATTTCGTCCGTTCCTCATTGGGTTGACAGGTGACCCCCTGTTTTTTTGCCTGCTGTCTTTCCTAGCCGGGGTATTAGGCGCTTTTTTATCCGTTATACTCAGAATGGGTAAGACTAATCTCGATTTTAATGCCAGTAAACATTTACATTATATGGAAGCGGCGAGCCGGATTATGGCTGGTATGATTTCGGGGCTGCTTATCGCGCTATGCATTAAGACAGGGATTATCCTGCCAATCTTCAGTAAAATACAATCCACCCATTCGGCGATGATACTCGGAGGCCTGATTTCCGGCTGTAGCGAGCGATTAGCGCCATCTATTATTAAAAAATTTGACGGTTCAAAAGAAAAATGATCAGAAGAGCATTAATCATCTATTGCGATAATACGCAAAGCGGTGTTTTAGAGGGGACAATCGCCGATAACGAAAATTACCGGTGGTATTTACAAACGGACCTGGGTGGAGGATGGCATGACAGTGAAATTAAATCACTAAGAAATCCAACCGCATTAAAGATAAAAGAGGCAATAGCTAATTTTCTTAATGGAGCGGATTATACATTTATTATTTTCAGTGGTCATGGATGTACTGGAACAGAAACCGGCGCTCAGTATCTGGAGGTATCTGAAGGGGATATTCTACTCTTTGACTTAAAAACAAGTGCTAGAAGGCAAACTATTATTATGGATGCATGCCGGGGGTTTCATTCATTTAATAATGAGATATTAAAAGGCATCGACGAATCCTCCTTCCTTGGCTCGGGAGCTTCGACAAGAGAATTATTTGAGCAGGCTGTCATGAGCGCGGAAGCCGGTTGGAGCATACTTTTTTCTGCAGATGTCGACGAATCAGCCATAGATACGGCCCAAGGCGGCGGCTATCTGTTTTCACTGATAAAAGCAGCGGAGATCTGGTCGGAAGTAGACCGGCGAGATTTGGTATTACGCTTAAATATGGCACATGGATTTGCTAAACAATATTTATCCAATCATTTTTACACAACGCAAAATCCTATAATGATAGCCGAAAGGCGAAGACTATATTTTCCCTTTGGTGTAAAATTCGTTAGCATCCGTGGGTAATGATAATTAACAGGGGAGGAATATCCATTTCTCCAAGGAAACCTTTAAAATTAACCGCCAACTGCTTTACCTGTAACAACAACATAAAGCAGGTGGCGAAAAGGGCCCCGGTATGCCGGGGCCGCCGGGAATTTGCCCGGCTTTGCTATTACTACATAGCAAAAATCAGTTACGCTGGTTATTTCGCAGTTTTGCCCTCCTATAATCCTCAAAAGGTTTTCCCCGGTAACGCATTTCGGCTTTTCGTTTGGATCGCCTGTTGTAGCCCCAAACGAATATTGCCCATATCCCGAACGCTACGCCGAATGCGGGGAATGGATTTTTGCCGTTTAAAGCCCCTATTAATGCGCCCGTTGAAACAAGGCAGGTAATTATAAAATATAGTGCGTTTTTCATGGTTAGAATTTGTTTAGCATACGTTATCAAGCCACTTTTAAGGGTGTTGTCCTGAAATCTTTAAGGTTAAGAAAGAAGCCCCTGTTAAATATCATTCCCTCACGGAACATCTGCCAAAGTAACGATGCGCCGAGATTCGCCAATGAGGAGTTTATAAATAAGTCCTGTTTGGCAAGGGCATCCGCTAATGAACAGCTTGGCGTGTTGTCGGTACTTTCTGAGCTAATCAGCAGCTCTTTAAATTCATCAGTGACAAAAGGCAGGTTTTCTACTGTCTGATACTTTGTTGATAATGGCTGATTAATTTTACCAATGGTAGACAGTACAACCTGACCGCTATCCTTGCTGTTACCGAAGTCCATCCAGTAAAGCGGGCGGTTACGGTAATGAGCGCTTGTTTTGTTCTGTGTATGTAATATCTTACCTATCTCAAACCTTGCGCTTACCGTGTCCACGCAGGATATGGTAATGATGGCGGAAGCTGTATCTGCTTTGCCCTGATACTTACTATCATACTTTTCGGGAATTGCTTTCCAATTCGTGCCGAAAAAACGGTTGATGCGGTTAATGAAAACTACGGCTTTATACTGCCCTAATTCTGCTGAGGCAAACAGTTGCCTGCCTTGGTTTGCCCTTTCCACCTTATCATCATCAAATACTCTGACAGTGAGGCCGGGATGATTCAGGGCGATAAGGGAGTGGTTTATCCTTGCCAAAGCGGTCAATATCTGGCTACCTGTACCTCCTGCTCCAATCAGGTTTACGGTAACGGGGTTATAAGGCTGTAACAGCTCCTTTTCAATAATATGAACTGCTGTTTTTGGAGTTGGATTTTTCTTGATTTTCATTGCATCAGTTGTTTAAGGTTCATGCCATTGTTTACTAATACTTCCTGCGGGAAGTTCTTGCCAGTCCCGGCCTGTCCCTGCCATAACTGTACGATATTCACTTTAGAGTTGCTGTGCCCACCGATGGAGTGGCTGAAATAACTACCGAAGAAATAGCTTTCCCATTGCGCCATAAAATCTTCCAAAGCGGTATTGCGGTCAATGTTAATGGTTACTGTTCCCATGCATACAGTGCCATTGTTGGACGTATTGAAATAGGGCGCATGGCACAATACGGTCTTTTCGGTAGGTTTTGCTTTGCCTTTTATGGCAAATACCTGTATGCTTTCTTTAGTCGCTTTCCATACCATTCCCGGTATCTTGGCTTTGCCTGATGGGATGGTTAAGCTGTCTATAAAGAATAAGTTAACCTCCTGCGGTGGGGTGTACCATATCGCATGACCATTGTTTTGCGGGTTGATATACAATACTTTGTTTGGCATAATGCCCCTGCTTTTCAAATAGCCGCCTTTGATTTCTTGGGTACTTTGCAATAACTCGCTCAGACCGAGCATTTCTTTCACCGACAGGGGGTGCGCATTAATGGGCTTACCCTGCTTGCCAATATCAAAACTCTCCACATAGATTTGTGGTTCTGTATCGTTTTGATATTGGTTGGTGTGATTGTCTTCTTCCACACATTTGTACATCAACAACGCTTTATATGGCACGTATTGCTGATTAAACTCCCTGCTCACGTTCTTCATTGTCATAATCATTTAAAAGCTGGCTTAACCTTTTTATCAGGTCAAACAGGCGGGTTTCAAAATCAAATCCGGTATTTTTTTCGGTGGGTATGTGGTCGAATTTTTGCAGGGCAACAGGTTCATCCATGACCGTCATTTCCTGAAAACGGTTATTGATTACTTCGTCTAAGGTGTCGATAATGCTATCCCTGCCACTCCAATAGAAACTGATATATTCCTCTGCACCGATACGTTCCTCTTCTTCGGGATGAAAAAGGTCGGGGTGGATATTATCAAACACCGAGGTGTTGGGATATTGCCTGTAAAGCTGTAAAAACTCTAATGCCAGTAGTTCCCATTCCAATTCCCATTTATCGGTATGGCGGTAATTCAGGATAACCGTTTCCATTTGCGCTAACCAATGAGGGTGAATTAATTGGCGGTAGATATGCGTACCCGCATTTCTCAAGGTGTACAGATCGTCCAACTGTTCATCCTGATATTCCTGTTCATTATCTTCCTCGCCATAGGTATCATTGATCCACTGTTCTATCATTTCATAGTGACCGTTCAAGCAACTATCGTCCTCGGTATAGAAAGGTATTTTGACAACCTGATGTAGATAAGCAAAAATCACCAGTACTAATTCTGCAATAGTTTGTTGCTGACTGCATTGCGCCCATCGCCAATAGGGTCTTACCGGGATGAAATATAAGGTTGTCCCGGTGTCCATGCAGCTAACGGTTGCTAGGGTCGAGTTATGCTGTGCATCCTGTCCAATGATACAGTCCAGATTTTTATGTGCTTTCTTGATTTGCCCGTTGGCCATTTCCCATGACTTATAGATGTTCTGCGGAAAGGCATAGGCGGACACATCAGGCAAGGCCAAGTCAAAATACCCGCAGAGGTTGGAAAGAGAGTTAAAAAACTCCCTTTCCACGCCATTCCTGTCACCATTGTAAGCCCAAAACGGCTTAAACTGGTGGTTTAGAAAACCATTGCCACCAATCCGTTCGGTGCGCTCCTTAACGGGTTTCGCTGAACCTCGCCTGCATCGGGCAGACGGTCGAGTTTTGCTACGTAGCTGCCGAATAATTGCTGTATTTTCCATTGGTCGGTTTCCTTAGTGATTTTTACGGTTCTGTTTTTTTGCGTTTTCATATTACCCTTTCGTTCCCATTGTCGTTTCAAAGCGGTATCTCACCTCATCATCCCTGATTTCCGGCCCGATAATTTTGGCTGTGGTCAGAATAGGGTAGGTATTGGAATAGAAATTCAAAACCGCTTCGGTGCTGTAATCCTTACCGGGGTCGGCTAAACGGACTTCCTGCCCGTTTTCCTTATGCAGGAATATCCTGCTCAATGTGTTGACTATCATTTTAATAATGGTTTAGGTTAAAACTCCTTTTTCAATTCATCGTACATCGCTTTTCGCTTGTTCAGGTCGGCCAGTTTGCGGGTGATTTCTTCGGATTTTTCGGGATAATCATCGGTTGTCGGCATAAGTGCGATAGCTTCCTCATATTTGCATTGCTGATTGAGTTCGCTTACCTGTTTCATTAAAGCATCATAGGCTTGCTTCCTTTCCTCTTTTTTTAACTTATCGTCAAGGGGCTGTGTGAAAAGCGTTTCTGTTTCATTATTTTCATCCACATCGTCCGCATTATCCTTATCGGTTGTCTCTGTCGTTTTAGTTTTGCCGTTTTTGGTCTTTTTATCCTGTTCGATTTTCGACTGTTCTTTCGCCTTATCCAAGCCTTTTTGATAGTCATTCATATTGGAGAATAGCACGTTGGTCGCCATTACGGGCGAGGCAATGGCATTAAAAAATCCCTCGTCCAACTCTGTGGCTAATCCTTTTAACAGCATTGGCGGGACTGCTTTCCCTGCCATGTCGCTTAATTTATCATTAGCTAAAAAGACCGCTACAGCTAATTCACCATTTTCCTGTTTACCAATGGTGAGGTTGAGGTTACCTATAAATGGATATTCCGCTGAAATTGACCAGAGATTCATAGGTAAAGGGTAAAGTGATTCCGCTGGAAATTGACCAGGCATTCCGGGGCAAACTGACCACCTATTCCGGGTCAAATTGACCAGT
>NZ_LMUO01000010.1 GCF_009765905.1 Mucilaginibacter sp. L196
CTGCAAGGGGTGAGCCTAATCGGTAGATTCTTCACTGCGTTCAGCATGACAAAGAGAATTTAAAGCGTTTGTCATGCTGAGGAACGAAGCATCTATCCGCGAACCTGCAAGTGGTGAGCCTAATCGATAGATTCTTCACTGCGTTCAGAATGACAAAGAGAATTTAAAGCGTTTGTCATGCTGAGGAACGAAGCATCTATCCGCGAATCTGCAA
>NZ_LMUO01000011.1:0-405186 GCF_009765905.1 Mucilaginibacter sp. L196
CACCTCTTCCCATTCCGAACAGAGAAGTTAAGCCCGCCAGAGCCGATGGTACTGCAGTAAAATGTGGGAGAGTAGGTCGGTGCCAAATCTTATCAAGAAGCCTTTCGTCTAATCGACGAGAGGTTTTCTTGTTTATATGCCTTTACAACCAATAATACATAAGCCCCCGTTTAATCAATGGGGGCTTTGGGCGTTATAAGAGTTGTGTAGGGAGTGCGGTGAAAACACCACAAGTGTTCGGAGTATTTAAAGAGGGTGTCATGCAGCACCCGAAGCTCTGGGCAAAGGCCTTTACGCTTATGATTTGAGTGCCTAGCCATGACAAGTTTTGTTTCAGAAATGTTTTAAGGTGTCACCCTTCGAGAGCCTCAGTATGAGACCTTTTTCTTATCATTTCTCCTTCAGATTCTGCAAGATTTTATAACATAGGACAACACCCCGCTTCAGCTGGCTCGTCCCTTTGTTGTGGACTGTGCGCTATATTAATAATTGGTTATGAACACACGCGGCACGCGTGCGCCAGCAAAGGAATCAAGGATTGCAGTAAAAGTTATGATCTATATAGCTGAAGAGAAATCTAATGTTTTTATGTACTTTTCCATAAATGCATAGTTTGGCTCACCTTTAATTGTAGGTAACTTTATTTTATCGTTTTCCATTCTGTCTTTAGACCATTTTCTTCCGTAATTGAATCGATATTTTTCTTGCCTTAATACACTACATATAAATAATCCTATATATTTATTTATTTCAAATTTTGGTTTCAAAATATTTACATCTGATGTAGCATAAAAATTTTGTGTTTGATAGAATGATTCGCCTGTTGATGCACCATTCATTGCAACTGTAATTGTATTGCCTTTGAATATTTTTTTACCAGTAACGTAAGATGATACTCCGTTATTTACGCCTGTTGCACTAACAAGGGGTGTATTTCCTAAAGTACATTTATTAATAACCTCGTGTCCCTTTTCTACGATAAATAAATATTTCAATGGGAAGTATTTCCATTCTGATACATTTAAATCTAATGAGTTAAGATCAAGCTTGTCGTTAGACAGACTAATTTCATTTTCTATAATAATATTTTTAAACTCAGAAGGTACTTCAGAAGGTAATAATAGACTGTTAATTGTTTTGTTGGCTTGACGTCCAAAGCTATAGCGATACTGATTTTCTTTAATACAATAGCAATAAAATAATTTTTCGATCTCAGACATAGCTTTTAACGGAGTAAGTACGAAAACATGATCCCCCGTATAGAACGGTTTTGGCTGAATAAATGATTCTAAAACTGAATTTCCGCTACCTGCAACGGTAATTAACCCTGCGTCAAATGGTTTAACACTATCATATGGACTCACAATTGCAGAGATTCCGTTATTAAATCTTGTGCGTGAAACATATTTTATTTTCATTTTCTTCTTCACAAGTAGTCAATAATGTAAGATTTAGACTATTACCGTATGATACACGGAATATAGAATTTAAGGCGACTTTATTCATCTATATCATTCAATTTTTTAAATAAGACAAACTTTTTTACGCTATTTATAAAATCCTTCGGGCTAATTTTATTGTAATCGGTTTCCATATAAGCTTCTGCGCACCACTCATCCAACGGAGTAACAACTTTTTTTACACTTAATCCAGGTATTTCTTTTCTATTAATATAAGAATTTAACCAATTCTCTTTTATTGCTGACCAAGAATTAAAAAAATCTATTCTGCCACGATTTTTCCTTTTTATGAATCCATCATTTTTCCAATAACCAAAGTATGTTTCTTTATTCTTGGGATGTGGTTTATGAGCCGTAAGAACCATTACAACGGTAATTACACCAACTTTTGAGTTAATAAACAGTTCATCTGGCATTGAAAAAACAGCTTCTAATGTATGATTTTCTAAAAGTTTGGTTTTTAAATTTAATAATACTCCCTTGGTGGATAGTGCTCTATCCATTGGTATAATCGCTACACAAGTACCAGAAGTCTGAAGCATTTCTAAATTATTCAAAATAAAAAGTAATTCTTCTGTATCACTTTTTTTCTTTTTATTCTTATAAGGTGGATTTAAAAGACCAATATTTGGTTTAGACAGTTTAACTTGTGAGATAATATCAGGATCAAAACAGCTGCCATGTATAATATTAGTTTTACCATCTTGATGTATGTACATATTTGAGCAAGCTAATGCAAAAATGTCATCTTGATATTCAATACCAATAAGTTGCTTTTCTTTTATTGATTTAATTTTAACAGTATCTTCATTACTATCTTTTATCATTTTATTCATTGCACTGATTAAAAAGCCACCAGTCCCTGTGCAATTATCTAATACGATGCTATCTTTATTGACACCCGCCAAGTCACAAAATAATTCAGTAATGTGCGGTGGTGTCAGAACAATTCCTAAGCCCTTATCACTATTTGCGTAGCGTAAAAATTCGATATAAAACTGTCCTAATACATCGAAATATCTATGTGTTTTAATAAAGTTGTTTACATGATCATCAATATCACTAATTAAGTCCTCTAACACGTTGTCTTCAGTAGAAAGAGCTGTATGTGTGCTAATGAACCCATAAGCTTGCTTAAGGTTTGCTAACTTTTTATTATGAAGATTTGCGTTTTGTAATTCAGTAGCGATCGTATTTACTAATGCGATCGCTAAATCTTCAGGCTTAGAGTGTTGTTTGTATGAGATTTTGAATACTTTATTTTCAAGAGCTATTAAAATTCCACTAATAAGTAAACTTCTTTGTGATTCCTTAACTTTTTTTGTATGTAAATATTCATTTAGATCTTTAGAAAATGAAAGTAAGCTCGAATAATCCTGCCTGAACTTTTCAGGTGATTGTAGATAACCTAAAACGTAATCACTTGGACTTAATAATTTGTTTCCGAATTTTTGAATTGCTACCTGTTGATCTTTTAGATATAAAAAATGGGATACTTTTAATTCTTTAGCGGTTTCACCACTTACTGCAATACATAGCACATCAAATTCTTTCGATAAAAATGAACCATATAACAATACGCCGTCTACCGAATACTCAGAATATTTATCTCTCGTAATACTTTCATGTTTTTTGGGATCTCCCTTACATTCAATTACAATTAAAAAATCTCTCCTATCCTCAAAACTTATAATGAATTCAGGATAGCCATGATTAAGACCTTTTTTAGAGGCATTTTTAAGTAGTTTATGAATTTTAGGATTATCTGATTTTTGTTCTTCGATATTTATTAAGTCATAATCACTAAAATGCTTTCTGACAATATTTTCTGTTTTTCTTTCGTTAGCCATACTTTTATATCATATCGATGACAGATACCCGGTTTCGATATTTGGTAAATATAATATGAAAAATACGATTGTTTATAGGAGTGAGATGTTTTAATTAAACCCGATAGCAGCGGATACCGGCCTCGGCGACTAAGGCCTCGCGCAGTATAAGCGAATAGCGGGACTGCCGACTATAGAAAGCACCGGCTTTGGTTTTCCAAATAAAAAAGCCCATATTATACAATACGGGCTTTACATACTCAGGAGCTTATTTCGGGATTACCCATTCTTCAACAAATAATCCTTAAACTCTTCAAATTCTTTACTCAAGATAACCGATTGTTTATCTTTTTTCTCAAGGGATTTCACTTGCTGCGGTACATTAATTTTCTCGGCTATGTTATCCGGGAATACATCAGGGAATTTACAAGGATGAGCAGTAGCTAAAAATACGCCTGAAGCCTCACTATCAGGATGCAACTTTTTCCAATCCTTTAATGCCTGCCAGGCTATTGCGGTATGTGGGCAAACTACATAGTTGTAATCTTTATCTACTTCTTTGATCGCAGCCAAAGTTTCTGTATCATCATAGCTAAAGCCAGTGATCATACCTTTTAGTTTGTTCATATCGTCCTTAAACATATCAGCAATGCGCACCCAATTGCTTGGGTTGCCTACATCCATTGCGTTAGATAATGTAGCTACCGAAGGTTTAGGCTGATAAACACCTGACTTTAAAAAAGCAGGAACGGTATCATTGGCATTAGTGGCGGCAATAAACTGCTCAATAGGCAAGCCCATTTTCCATGCGAATAAACCGGCCCCTATATTACCAAAGTTTCCGCTTGGTACCGAGAATACCACTTTATTTTTACCCTGCCTTAATAGCTGGGCATAAGCGTTAAAGTAATAAAAGGTCTGCGGAATCAATCTCGCAATGTTAATGGAGTTGGCAGATGTAAGCCTGAATTTCTCATTCAATTCTTTATCTGTGAATGCTTGTTTAACCAAGGCCTGGCAATCATCAAACGTTCCGTTAATTTCTAATGCACGGATGTTTTGCCCGTTGGTGGTTAATTGCAGCTCCTGTATGTCGCTTACTTTTCCTTTAGGGTATAAGATTGTCACCCGGGTATTTGGTACGCCCAGGAAGCCTAAAGCAACCGCGCCGCCAGTATCGCCAGAGGTAGCAACCAGTACATCCAGTTGTTTCTCGCCTTCTTCCAAAAAGTAGCTCATTACGCGGCTCATGAAACGGGCGCCAAAATCTTTAAATGCTAATGACGGGCCATGGAATAATTCCAATACATACACATCTTTCTCAAGCGGAACTATCGGCGCATAAAAATTGATCGCATCATAAATAATAGCTTTCAAATCATCGGCCGGAATAGAATCGCCTAAAAGATTTTGTGCCACATGAAACGCGATCTCAGGCAGTGTATATTCATCTAAATGATTGATGAATTTATCATCCAGGCGCGGGATAGTTACCGGCATATAAAGGCCTTTATCCTGTGGCATGCTGTTAAAAACAGCGTCTTTAAATGATACTCTTGATGCTGTATTGTTGGTACTGTATAATTCCATTTTTATTATTTTATTTTCTTGAAGCGTCATTGCGAGGTACGAAGCAATCTTTAAACTTTACAGGGCGGACCTGCACAGCATAGAGATTGCTTCGTACCTCGCAATGACGTTGTGGTTTATCCTAATACTTTAGGCCCTGCATCGTTAATAGTCGACACATAAATATTTGAACCTATTTTGATGCTGGTTAAATGTTGTTGTAATTTTTGGGTGATGAGCTTTGCTGTCTCTTCATCCTTAGTAAAGGCGAATACTGATGGGCCTGAACCTGATATGCCAAAACTAATGGCACCCATTCCCATGGCTATTTCACGCATTTTATAAAAATCAGGGATAAGCATTGATCGTACAGGTTCAACTAAAATGTCTTTCATACTGCGGCCAATCAGATCAATATCCTGCATAAATAAGCCACTTACAAGGCCCGCGATGTTACCCCATTGGGTAACGGCATCCTTCATATTTATTTTTTGGCGGATGATCTGGCGGGCTTCGCGGGTGGGTACATCAACGTCAGGGAAAACGATGGCGCAATACAAGCCTGCCGGATGTGGCAAACGAATTACATCCAAAGGATCATAACTGCGGATCAATACAAAACCACCCAATAAAGCAGGTGCAACGTTATCCGCGTGGCCATGACCACAAGCCATCTCCTCCCCTTTCATGGCGAAAGGCAATAATTTAGCAGGGTCAGCATCATCGTCCAATAAGGTCTTGATGGCATACAAACCAGCCACCGTGCTTGCCGAGCTTGAACCTAATCCGCTACCGATTGGCATTTTTTTATGTAGTTCGATATCTAAACCAACATCAGTGCGGCCTACACTTTGTAAGTAATGTTGCACACTCACGCTTACCGTGTTTTTAGCTGGATCAAGCGGTAAGCGACCATCATCACCGGTAATTTTACTGATGGTGATACCGGGTTTGTTAGTCAGGCGCATGATGACCTCGTCGCCGGGTTCATTAACCGCGAAACCTAATACATCAAAACCACAAACTACGTTAGCAACCGTTGCCGGTGCAAAAACGTGAACCCCCCGGCCCCCTGAAGGGGGAGCAATTATAGTAGGGGCTTTTATTTCTTGTTCTTTATTTTCCATTTTTGTTGAACTCTTATTCCCCCTTTAGGGGGTTAGGGGGCTAGTTAGCTCCTACGTTTATTAAATCAGCAAATACACCTGCTGCGGTTACTTCTGCACCTGCACCGGGGCCTTTAACTACCAACGGGCGTTCTTTGTACCTATCAGTAGTAAAGGAAATGATATTATCACTGCCTGATAGTGTAAAGAATGGGTGGTTCTCATCAACCATTTGAAGGGTGATAGATGCCTTTCCATTATCCAATTTACCTATATATCTTAAAACTTTGCCTTCGGCTTCAGCTGTGTTTTTAAGATTCGCGAAAAACGCGTCTTCGGTTTTCAACGCAGCATAAAATTCATCAACAGATTGCGCGTCAAGGCAGGCTTGCGGCAACATGTTCTCAATTTCTACATCAGCTTCTTCCATCGCGTAACCTGCGTCACGTGCCAGTATTAATATCTTGCGCATAAAATCCTTACCACTTAAATCATCGCGTGGGTCAGGTTCGGTATAACCTTTTTCCTGCGCCGTTTTAACCACATCGTGGAAATTGGCGTCGCCCTTGAAATTATTAAAGATGAAGGATATTGTGCCCGAAAGTATAGCTTCAATACGCTGTACACGGTCGCCGCTGTTCATCAAATCTTTTAATGTGCGGATGATCGGTAATCCGGCACCAACATTAGTTTCGTAAAAGAAATCAACCCCATGGCGTCTCGCGGTGTCATGAAAATTGCGGTATTGGCTGTAAGCGGCCGAGTTACCTATTTTATTACAGGTAACTACGGATATATTTGATTTAAAAGCTTCCTCGTAAAATGCAATCGGATTAGGGCTGGCTGTGTTATCAATAAATACGCAGTTCGGCAGGTTCATGCTTTTCATGCGTTGGATAAACTCTTTCAGATCGGCTTTTTCATCCGATGCTTGCAGATCATCTTCCCAGGTATCTAAAGATATGCCGTCAGCATTAAAAACCATTTTTCGTGTGTTGCTGATACCGGCGATTTTAACCTGTATGCCATTATGCTCCTGTAAAAAGTCGCTGTGCCCGTTTAATTGTTTAAATAATGTTTTGCCGATGTTACCGGTACCTAAACAGAATGCATGCAATGTTTTGGTAAGCTGAACAAAAAATGCATCATGTACCGCATTCAATGCTTTTGCCAGATCGTGTGAGGATATGATAACAGAAATATTGTACTCAGATGATCCCTGCGCGATAGCCCTTACATTTACACCGTTACGACCCAAGGCGTGGAATAATTTACCGGATACACCCGGGGTTTGTTTCATGTTTTCGCCTACTACGGCTAATACGGCCAGGTTGGCTTCTATTTCCGGGCTTTCAAGTTTGTTAGCTAATAATTCTAACTCAAATTCCTGTTCTATCAGCGCTTTTGCTCTTTCAGCATCGGCTGGCTGTACCGCGAAAGTTATGCTGTGCTCTGATGAAGATTGGGTGATCAATATGATATTGATCTGCTCACGGGCTAACAACGAAAACAATCGACCGCTAAAGCCTGATTTGCCTACCATGCCACTACCTTCTAAATTTAGTATGCTGATATTATTGATGGTAGATATGCCTTTGATTGGCAGATTAGATGCTTTACAATCATGGCGGATAACCGTTCCTTCAAACTGCGGCTCAAAAGTATTTTTAATAACGATCGGGATCTTCTTTAAAAATGCCGGGATCATGGTTGGCGGGTAGATCACTTTGGCACCGAAGTAGGATAATTCCATCGCCTCGGTATAAGTTAACTCCGGTAAGGAAAATGCTTTTTTAACCAAACGCGGATCTGCGGTCATCATGCCGTTAACATCAGTCCATATTTGTATTTCTTCAGCATTTAATGCTGATCCTAATATCGCGGCAGTATAATCGCTGCCACCACGACCTAAAGTAGTGATCTGTCCGGCATCGTTGCTGGCTATAAATCCGGTAACAAAAAGCATTTTGCCGCTATTCTCATTATAAAAGCCTTTTACAAGTTGCTCGGTTAGCTCCATGTTTACTTTTGCTTGCCCGAAAGCGCTGTCGGTTTTAATAATTTCAGAAGCATCCACAAAAATAGCTTCAGGAAAATATTGCGCCGCTATTTTGCTGATCATCAAAGTTGAACAACGTTCGCCATAGCTTAGCACCATATCACGTGTTTTTGGGGTGAGTTCGCGTAAAGCTAAAATCCCTTGCAATAATTCTTCTAACTGGTTAAAGTTTATTTTGAGGCGAGTGAATGCCGGGTTTTGGTTTTGAATATTCAACAGGCTTTTTACAACATCAAAATGGCGGCGTTCCAGCTCAGCCAATCCAGCGGTGAAATCTTTTCCGATCGCGGCATCTTCTGCCATTGATACCAGTAGGTTAGTTACCCCGCTCATGGCCGAAAGCACAACAACGGGTTTTGCACCAGCCGGTTCATTTTTTAAAATGTTTAGTAAGGTTTGGATGCTTTGTATAGATCCTACGGAAGTACCGCCAAATTTTAAAATTTTCATATCTGTATCTAAAACAAAAAAGCCTTCCTCTTTTCGGAGGAAGGCTTTCATTTGGTTATTTATGTTTTTTACACCATACGATTATCTTCCTCCGTGTTTTACTCCGGTGGTAATAATTGTTGTAATAATGGTGCCGTTATATATCATTGTTTAAGGTGTATTTGTTACACGCCGTAAATTAAGCAGTTAATTTTTAAAATAGCAAGGGTATTGTGTTTTATTTTTTCAGGCCCTCGCTAATTTCCTACCTTTGCTGCCGAGAATGAAGGGATTAATTACAAAATCAACAGGGAGCTGGTATCAGGTACAAACCGATGAGGGCGAAAAAATTGATTGCCGTATAAAAGGCAAGTTTCGTACAAAAGGTATTGTTACCACCAACCCTATTGCCGTTGGTGATGTGGTTGATTTTGAAATGGAGCCTGAGCAGGAAACGGGTGTGATCACCAACCTGCATCAGCGTAAAAACTATATCATCCGCAAATCCATCAACCTGAGTAAGCAGGCGCAGATCATCGCCGCTAATCTCGATCAGGCTCTGCTGGTAGTTACTTTAGCTTCGCCGAGAACTTCCTTAGGTTTTATTGACCGTTTTTTGGTTACTGCCGAGGCTTATGATATTCCCGCCAGACTTATTTTTAATAAACTCGATTTGTTTAGCGATGAAGGTTTGGAGGTTTTAGCTTATTATAAAGATGTTTACGAAAAGATAGGCTATCCTTGCTTTGAAGTATCAGCTTTGGAATGTACCAATATTGAAATTGTTCAGGAACTGTTGAAAGATAAAGTGACCTTGTTTTCCGGTCACTCCGGCGTTGGTAAATCAAGTTTGATAAACCGTTTACTGCCCGATCTGGATCTGCGGACGCATCAAATATCCGATTGGAGTGAAAAAGGCATGCACACCACCACCTTCGCCGAAGCATTTGAATTACCACAAGGTGGGTTTATAATTGATACCCCCGGAATACGCGAATTAGGTGTTATCGATATAGAAAAACAGGAACTCAGTCATTTCTTCCCCGAAATGCGCCAGCGTATGCATGATTGCCGTTTCAGCAATTGCCGTCATATTAATGAGCCGGGCTGCGCCGTGTTGGAAGCTTTGGAGAATGGTGAAATTGAATTGTCCCGTTATGATAGTTATTTGAGTATCTATCATGGGAACGACACGAGGGCTTAAGGCAAGAATCAAGAGCCAAGAAGCAAGACAGAAGAAAATTGAATTCTGATTAAAAATAGAAATTGTCATGCTGAGGGACGAAGCATCTATCCGCTGATCTGCAAGCGTTGGGTCTATCGATAGATTCTTCACTGCGTTCAGAATGACAAAGGAGTTTATAAATAATATTGTCATGCTGAGGGACGAAGCATCTATCCGCTGATCTGCAAGCGTTGGGTCTATCGATAGATTCTTCACTGCGTTCAGAATGACAAAGGAGTTTATAAATAAGATTGTCATGCTGAGGGACGAAGCATCTATCCGCTGATCTGCAATCGTTGGGCCTATCGATAGATTCTTCACTGCGTTCAGAATGACAAAGGAGTTTATAAATAAGATTGTCATGCTGAGGGACGAAGCATCTATCCGCTGATTTGCAATCGTTGGGTCTATCGATAGATTCTTCACTGCGTTCAGAATGACAAGAAGTAGAAAGGTTATCTTTTATCTACAATATCATTCACCTTTGTCATGCTGAGGGACGAAGCATCTATCCGCTGATCTGCAAGCGTTGGGTCTATCGATAGATTCTTCACTGCGTTCAGAATGACAAGAAGTAGAAAGGTTATCTTTATCTACAATATCATTCACCTTTGTCATGCTGAGGGACGAAGCATCTATCCGCTGATCTGCAATCGTTGGGCTTATCGATAGATTCTTCACTGCGTTCAGAATGACAAGGGGGATAGTTATTTCCCCAGAGCTGCTGTAAAATCAGCCAACAAATCCTCAATATCCTCAATACCTATCGAGAAACGGATCATAAAATCAGAGATTCCCATTTCTGCACGGCGTTCAGGGCCTAATTCGTTGAATATAGTTTGTGCAACCGGAATAGCCAATGTGCGTGTATCGCCCAGATTGCTTGATTTAACTACTAATTGCAATTTATTTAAAAAGGCAAAGCAATCCACGCTTTCATCCAGTTCAATACTCATTAGGCTGCCGTATTTGTCAAACAATTCAGTAGCTAAAGCATGTTGAGGATGAGATTTTATACCCGGATAAAACACTTTCTTGATCAGTGGATGTGCCTCGAAAAAGTCTGCAAGGGTTTGGGCGTTATTGCTTTGGCGATCCATACGAAGAGCCAAAGTTTCTGTGCCAACCGAAATAGTGTGTGCTGCTTCCGGTGCTAAAGTGCCACCTGCATCACGCAATCCTTTTTTCCTGATCTGGGCTATGCCCCATGATTTTGGGGCGCCTTTTTTGTACACATCGTAAATGTTTGGATAATTCTCGAAGCTGTATCTGCCGGTATCGGTAACACTGCCACCCAACGCATCGCCATGGCCGCCAATGTATTTGGTTAAGGAGTTTATAACATGAGTAGCCTTTACATCAACAGGGTTGAATAGATAAGGGGTAGTCATGGTGTTATCAACTACATATAAAATGCCTTTTTCTTCGCATAAATTGCCAATGTTTACCAAATCAGCAACTTGTGTTGCGGGGTTAGCAATGGTTTCCAGAAAAACCATGCGGGTGTTTTCTTTTAACGCTGCGCGAACATTATCAACAGAAGTAGGGTCAACAAAAGTGAAATCCAATCCCATCTCCATAAAAGTAGAAAATATACTGCGTGAGTTACCAAACAGGTATGAGCTGGCAACAATATGATCTGTTTTGCGGATTAATGCTGTAATAGTAGCTGCAATGGCTGCCATCCCGGTTGAAAAAGCAATGGTAGCCATGCCTTTTTCCATTTGGGTAACTTTATGTTCTAAAGCGGTAACGGTAGGGTTTCCCTGTCTTGAGTAAGCGTAACCCTTTGTTTTATTCTGGAAAACATCCACCAAATCCTGTACATTATCATAACCAAAAGTAA
Source organism: Mucilaginibacter sp. L196 (assembly GCF_009765905.1). Classification (GTDB taxonomy): domain Bacteria; phylum Bacteroidota; class Bacteroidia; order Sphingobacteriales; family Sphingobacteriaceae; genus Mucilaginibacter. Next base: position 11,524 of record NZ_LMUO01000011.1, read on the forward strand.
CCGAGGTATGAATGGGCTTGTGTAAAGCGCCATGCTCGGGTTTGCTTAAACGATCGGAGTGCAGTAATGTAGTGGTGAAACCTCTTTTAGCAGTCATTATATCTTAATATATGTAATAAACTATTGAAATTGCGAACTTATGAGTTTTTAGGCGATAAATTAAAAGATTTGATACATTGCCTGTAAATTCTACATTTCACATATAATTTTATGCGGGCAGTAATACAACGGGTTACAGAGGCAAGTTGCACAGTTGAAGGAGAATCAACAGGGAAAATAGATGAAGGTTTTTTGGTTTTATTGGGGATTGAAGATGCAGATACGGACGAAGATCTGCAATGGCTCGCCCAGAAAATAGTAGGTCTGCGTGTTTTTGGCGATGAAAATGGCTTAATGAATAAGGCTTTGGCAGATATTGATGGTAATATCTTACTGATCTCGCAATTCACACTTTTTGCGCAAACTAAAAAAGGCAATCGACCATCATTCATCAAAGCGGCAAGGCCGGACAAAGCTATACCTATGTACGAGCAAATGATAAAAACGCTTACAACCTTAACCGGCAAAAAGATAGCAACCGGCATATTCGGCGCGGATATGAAAATTAGTTTGGTGAATGATGGCCCGGTTACGATATTGATCGACACTAAAAATAAGGAGTAGCTGTTTCAATAGTGAAACAGTTTATGCACTTTATCGATATAAAAACAGGCAAAATCGAGCTAAAAAACATGCCTTTTTGGGTGAAAATGAGTCAAAAACAAGTGAAAATTGAGCATTTTAGGTCATTTTTTCACTTAAAAATAACGTTTTTTACCTCAAAATCGATTGTAAAAACCGCTTTTTTGATGCTTTTTAGTGCGTTTTTGGAGCTAAAGGTGTACCAAATGTACCAAGTGTTTCGTATTAAATAGTGGTACACACAGTAAATATTCAAGGCAATTCGTGACATTAGTATTTATATGGAAATAAAAGAAGCACAGCAACTGGTAGATAACTGGATAAAAACAACCGGCATCAGGTATTTTAACGAGCTAACCAATACCGCCATTCTGATGGAAGAGGTGGGCGAAGTAGCCCGTATTATGTCAAGGCAATATGGCGAGCAATCCTTCAAAAAATCTGATACCGAAGTGAATTTGGCCGATGAAATGGCCGATGTGCTTTTTGTACTGATATGCCTGGCCAACCAAACCGGGATCGACCTGACTGATGCGCTGGAAAAGAACATGCAAAAGAAAAGCATCCGCGATGCCGACAGGCACAAGAACAACGAGAAACTGAAATAGTAGTTATTTACGCGGTGTGTAAATAATAATACAAGCGCCGATTAAGGCTATTGTTGCACCAATAATGTCATATTTATCGGGTTTGAAATTGTCTACCTTCCATGCCCAGATGAGTGCCATTACAATGAATATACCGCCATATGTAGCATATACACGCCCGAAATTATTGGTTTGCCAGGTTGCTACTATGCCATAAAGCGCTAATATCACCCCACCTGCAATGCCGTACCACCAGGGTTTATCCTCTTTAAGGCATTGCCAGATGAGATAGCCGCCGCCTATTTCGCATAAACCGGCAAGTATGAAGATGAAGAGTGATTTGAGTATAGCCATGTGATATATTTAGTTTTTCTTGTCATTCTGAGCGGAGCGAAGAATCTGTCGATAGGCATTTGCGCCATGTATAACGGATAGATTCTTCGCTCCGCTCAGAATGACAAAGGGTTATAGGAGATAATAGTTAAAATAAATTCACCAACCGCTCTAACGCCATACCTCTCGATCCTTTGATTAATATAGTTGAATTTTTAATCGGGTCTGCTTTTAATACTTCAATAGCCTCTTCCGCAGTGTTATAAAACTTAATTCCTGACCTTTGACTCTTGACTTGTGATTTTTGTTTAGCAAACTCTTTCCCAATAAATATCCGCTCATCAACATCGGTATCTAATGCTTTTTTAATTACCGCGGCATGTTCAGCCGGTGATTCATCTCCAAGCTCGAACATATCACCCAAAATCAATACTTTCCTGTTGGCTTGTAATTTGCCAATGTTTTCAATGGCTACTTGCATGCTGCTTGGGTTGGCATTGTAGTAGTCGCAAATCAAAGTATTAGTTTCGGTTTGTTTTATTTGGGAGCGGTTGTTTTGTGGCTGATAGCCGGTAATGCCTGCATTAATTTCATCTGTCTCCAGTTCGAAATAAACGCCGATGCAGATAGCCGCTAAAATATTATCCAGATTATAAGCACCTGTAAGCTGTGTTTTAACCGGATAACTTTTGCCGGATAGTTTATTTGTCCACTCTAACGCCAGTAGTGGAGAGTTCTCAGTCAATTTGCCGATTACAGTGTTGTCTTTATTAGAAGTGCCATATAAAACCACCTTGCTTAAGGGACGGGATTTTTGCATATCCATTAATACCACATCATCGCCATTTACAAAAGCTACACCATCATCAGCTTTCAAAAAGTCATAGAGTTCGCCTTTGCCTTTTTTTATCCCCTCAACTCCTCCAAAACCCTCCAAATGAGCCTTGCCGATATTGGTGATCAAACCATGTGACGGTTGGGCTATGCTACTCAGTAATTCAATTTCTTTTTGATGATTGGCACCCATTTCAATAACAGCGATTTCATGCGTTCTGTCGATGCTTAAAATAGTAAGTGGTACGCCAATATGGTTATTCAGGTTTCCCTGGGTAGCCAATGTTTTGAATTTTTGAGAGAGTACAGCGTTTATTAATTCTTTGGTGGTGGTTTTGCCGTTGGTGCCCGTAAGCCCGACAACCGGGATGCTTAATTGTTTGCGGTGATAACGTGCCAGGTCTTGTAAAGCTGTTAAAACATCATCAACCAAAACGTATTTATCGCCAAGTTGATAGGTTTGGTTATCAATAATGGCATATGCAGCACCTGCTGCTATGGCTTGCTCTGCAAAGGTATTGGCATCAAATTTATCGCCCTTTAAAGCAAAAAATAAACTATCCGCAGCAATTTTGCGGGTATCGGTGCTGATAACCGGGTGTTGTGTGAATAACTGATATATGTCTTTGGTAGTCATGTGTATAATTTTCTCCTTGTCATTCTGAGCGTAGCGAAGAATCTGTAAAGTAGTTTACACCCGTACAGATGCTTCGTTCCTCAGCATGACAGTTTTGTTTGAACGCTGTCAGACTTACGAAGTTTTTAAAACTTCGTAAGTCTTAATCAACTTCTTGTCGTTCCTCTTCGCAATGACATTTAAGAAGCCTCCATCTGCCCCTTCATCCAGCTGATGGTTGCTTTTATTTCGGTATAACTGTAGTTATCGCCTAATATTTCTTTCAGTGGCGATAGTTTTTCATCGCCATAGCCCTCAACCGCATCTTGTATTTTTATTAACTTTTCGCGGCTCACAAAGTTTGATACATCAATTTCGCCAGTTTGTATAAAGTATGTTAAATGGCCCTCAATGGTAATCGGCGAAAGATCGCGCAGGGCTGCAACTTCGGCAATCGTTTTACCCGAGCGATAAAGCTCCAGACTCTCTTTACGGCTATCGTTACCCTTTTCGCCTCGCGGTTTAGCTTTGCGCTCGCGTTTTTGTTTCTTTTGGGCGATTTTAGAGTTCAACCCCTTTCGCTCGCAGAAGCTTTTAACCGGGGCTAAAAATTCCCGGCCGTATCTAGCCAGCTTAATATCGCCAAACCCGGAGATCATTCGTAGCTCATCCAAACTTTGTGGGAGATAAGTGGCTATCTCCATTAATGTAGCGTCGGATTGTATTACATAAGCCGGTACATTTTCATTAATAGCAATATCTCTGCGAACAGATTTTAACTCATTTAATAGCTCAGTTTCAAATGGTAAGTTAGCAAAAGAGTGTTTCTCCTCAACAATTTCTGATTCTATAAACTCAACTGTCTGGCTGCCCTTTAAAACAGCCTCGCTTTGTGTGGTTAATTTAAGTACCGGATATTCGCCGCCATCAACCTGCAAATAACCCATGGTGGTTAATTCACGCAGGTAGCGTTGCCAATCAGGTTTGCTAATATCAGCGCCTACGCCGTAGGTTTTAAGTTGTTTATGTTCTTCGCGGATCTTTTCACTTTTTGATCCACGCAGAAAATCAATTACATAAGTGCTGCCGAACCTTTCTTTTAGCCGATAAACTGCCGAAAGCGCTTTTTGGGCGATCAGTGTACCATCAAAACGTTTAAACTCGGTTAAGCATACATCGCAGCTTCCGCAGGTTTCGGGCGATTCCTCATCAAAATATTTTAAAAGAAACTGGCGCCTGCAGGTTTGCAATTGGCAATACCTAACCATATCGTCCAGCTTTTTCAGCATGATCTTGCTTTGCTCGGGGTTGTCATCTACCATGGCGAAGCCTTTCAGCTTCATAGCATCGCCCGGCGAATAAAACAATATCGCATCCGATGCTAAACCATCACGCCCGGCGCGGCCTGTTTCCTGGTAGTAGCCTTCGATGTTCTTGGGCATATCCATGTGAACTACATATCGTACGTTGGATTTATTGATACCCATGCCAAATGCGATAGTCGCTACGATGATCTTTACATCATCCCGCAAAAAAGCTTCCTGATTACGTGCCTTGGTAATATTATCCAAACCTGCATGATAGGCCTCGGCAGAAAATCCTTCTTCCTTTAAGTTAGCGGCTAATGATTCGGTTGATTTGCGCGACAAGCAGTATATAATGCCTGATTCATCTTTTCGTTCTTCTAAAAAATCGAGTAGCTGATTAAAGCTATCTCTTTTTGGCGAAACGGTATAGGTGATATTTTCCCGGTTAAAGGAGGATATGAATATGGCGGGATTCTTAAGATTTAATTTCTCAAGGATGTCCTTTTGTGTGAGTTTATCAGCAGTTGCAGTTAAAGCAATCACCGGGATGTTGGGGAAATAATCCTTTAATCCAGCAAGCATCAAATATTCCGGTCTGAAATCATGGCCCCAATGCGAGATACAATGCGCCTCATCAATAGCGATAAGCGCTACCGGCAGCGATTTTAAGAACTCAACCAGCTTGTTTTCTGATCCGAACAAACGCTCAGGCGCAAGATAAAGCAGTTTGATCTCATTGTTTTTAAGCCTGCCCATTAGCCGGGATTGTTCGTCGGGGTTTTGTGCCGAGTTTAGGAAAGCCGCAGGGATGCCATTCACATTCAAAGCATCAACCTGATCCTTCATCAAAGCGATTAATGGGGAGATAACAATGGTCAACCCATCCAGCAACACCGCCGGCAATTGATAACATAATGATTTACCTCCACCGGTAGGCATCAATGCCAATACGTCCTTATTATCTAATACATGCTGAATAATGGCCGCCTGCTGGTGCCTGAACTCGCTGTAACCAAAATATTTTTGCAGGGCCTGTATAGGTGTCATCCTTACAAAAATGCGAAAATTATCTGAACCATGATTCGTAGAATTTAAAAGATTATCATGATTTTAATTCATCAAGCTAATCCCTAGATCCTAAGAATCAGGGTTCAGACTTACTGTCCGCCTGCTCTTGATCCTTCTTCACCCATTGCGTTTTGGTGTTCGCGTTTTTTGATTGAACTGTTGCCGAAGTTATAAGTAAGCGATAAGCGTGCTATGCGGCTTTCATTTTTCTGCCTTATCTGCAAATTGTCGCTTTGGTAATTTATATCCAGGTTGTTGCGTTGTGTATTGAATATATCGCTTACTGAAAATTTGATGTTCAGTTTTTTATTATCAAATGAATGACTGATGCCGGCATCTACATTATAACGTGCATATATATCATAAAGACCATAAGTTAACGGGGATTGGTAGTTAGCAAATAACTCGGCTTTAAAGCCTGCAAATGTAAATGTTTGGTTAGCTTTAACTACATAGGCTAGTTTGCCACGGTTAAGTGTACCGCCTGCTAGGGTGTCTGATTTAAATTTTAAGTAAAAGGCCGTCGCATCAAAATTAATCGACCACCATTTGGTTACGGTTACAGGTATACTTATGCTGGCATTGTAAGCATCCTGCGAACTTATATTGAGGTTTGTTTGGTAAGATGCCTTTGTTGCGTCCTTGGTAAGGATGATCTGTTGTATCGCATCCATTGTGTGGCTGTAGCTTAGGCTTAAATTATAGCTTTTATTATAGGTATAGTTCAGCTCAAAGTTATTGGTGTATTGTGGCCTTAAAAAAGGATTGCCTTGTGAATAAGTATATTGATCGAGATAATAAACAAATGGGTTCAGGTCCGAATAATCAGGCCTATCGATACGGCGGCTGTATGATAAGTTAACTTCGTTCTTATCATTAAACGTATGGTGTAAAAAAGCGCTTGGAAATAGGTTGAAATATTTGCGCTGATTTATGCTATCCTGGGTTACCAGGTCACCTTTTGATTGTGTGTATTCTCCCCTTAAGCCAACTTCTACCGAAGTGTTTTTGTAGGTTTTGGTAAAGTTTACATAACCGGCACTTATTTTTTCATCGTAAATAAAGCGATTGGTTAGTGCAGCGTCATTCACATATCCACTATCTGTTTTTGTAGTCGCATTCAGGTCGTTATCTGTTTTGACATCGCTGTATTTTCCGCCAACTTCCAGTTTTAATGATTTGGTCATATTTTTGGTATAATCAACTTTAGCAACCCGTATATTAATAGTTGATGGTGTTATCTGTCGCAAATAAAGCGGGATTTCTGTTGGGTTTAATGGGTTTGAAAAAAAGGTATCATAATTCGCGTTGCTGTTATTGTTGAATTTTGAATAATCAACATCAAAGGATAATTCCTGACCCAGCGTATCAATTTTATAAGTGTCGTTTAAATCAATTGTGTAGTTTCTATAAGATTGATTTATTTGTGAAAGTGTTTTCTGAGTTGAATCGGGGGCACCGGTTGGCGTTGATGATATTTTGGTGTTATTGGTATTGCCCTGATCATCCTGGTTAAAATAGCCGTTTACCGCGAATCCAAATGTGTTTTTGGGCGATGAATCATAATCGGCACCGAAGCTGTAATTATTATAATGATTTACCTGCGGCATAAATGTGGACTGTTTAAAATAGGTTGACTGACCTGCATCGGTAACTACCCGGTCAATGTCTATTATCCTGGCGCTAGGTATATCACCCCGGCTAAAATTGCCAAACACATTAAGGTTGCCTTCTTTGTGGTTAATGCTGAACTCTTCGCTGCTTTTTGCGTAAGTGCCAAGACCGCCGGTCACAGAAACGGTTCCATTGGTACCGCTCATTTTATTCTTTTTTAGTTTGATGTTGATGATGCCTGAGTTTCCCGCCGCGTCATATTTTGCTGATGGGTTGGTGATCAATTCGATAGATTGGATAGTGCCACCATCTGTTGAGCGCAAAAGCGTAGCCAACTGTGCGGCCGAAAGGTAAGTAAGCTTGTCATTTATCATAACAGTTACTCCTTGTTTTCCCTTCAGGCTGATGTTATCGTCCTTGTCAACGGTTACGCCGGGTGCCCGTTCTAATATATCCATTGCTGTATTGCCGGTTGCCAATACACTACCGGCAACATTTATTACTGTCTTATCAGCAAGGTGCTCAATGGTTGGTTTTGTCGCGGTAATAACAACAGTATTCAAATTGCGGTTGCTGGTCTTCATTTTTAAAACAGGTACCAGTATAGTTTTCGAAGAATCACTTACCGTAAAGGGTTGGCTTGACGCGTTTTCATAACCAACAACAGTAGCTTTAACTATATAAGTGCCATTTTTAATGTTATCGAAGTGGTATTCACCTGCTTCAGTGCTTAATGTGCCGATTACAGTAGTTGAATCTTTTGCGTTTAGTAAACTTACTGACGCGTAATCTACAGGTTTGCTTTGCGTGTCATTTAGCACACCCTTTATTTTACCAGGGTTGGTGCTTTGCGCGGAGGCCGTATTTAAATACCCGGCGCATAGTATTATAGTTAATATTTTAAGTAGATGTGTTTTCATTTTAAGTAAAATTTGGCAATACCATTCCCATGAGATTTTTTATCATCTTTTTTTGATTGTCCAATAAATCAGGGAGCAGGTATTTACCCAGTAATTATTATAGTATGTTGTTGTTCCTATATATAGGATGCAGAAAATGGAATAAGGTTACAGTTCCTTTGTAAAAATTTTAATAACCTAATGAATTTTCTACTACATAGGCAAAAAAAGACCGATTGGCTGCATTCTGAGTACATCGAGCTGCCGTTTTAAACGACTGTTCTGCTTTGATGCTTTTAACATATATAGTATCAGCAATTAATAAACATATAAGCCCAATTATTAATGGGCTTATATGGGCTAATCTGTTTTTCATTATTTCTTTTTTTGCACGCTGTCAGCAGTACGGGCAGAGTCAACCTGGGCTTGTAACTGTGCAATAGTTTTTGCATTCTCCATTCGGCGTGCCGAATCAATTTGGGCTTTTGTTTTAATGGTTACCACTGTATCAATTTTGCATTGCAGGCCATTATCCATCATTATAAAGGTTGCCGAGGTGGCATTGTCTTGTTTGTTGATGTTTTTACAGTCGTTCACACTAATACCATCCAGGTTTATATTGTTATTTAGGTCTTGGTCGATAATAACTTTCGCGTTTAAGGGGATTTGCAAGGTAATATCTAAATGCTCATCATGCCATGCCGCGTTTTCAACTCTTCTCAGTTTATCATCAAATTTGATTACAGAATCTTGTTGTAAAAACAGATAGGTGGTATTGCGTGCATTTAATAATGCATCGGCATCATCGCTGCCCTGAGCAATAAAGGTTTCTATTAATACCGGGTGGCTTACATCGCTTCTTTGAATGTTAATATTTACATTCCGGGGTTCGTCATACTCGTTATCATCATTTTTTATAATCATCCCATTAAAATTACCTTTAATGTTCAGGCGTAAACTATCATCATGGGTTAAATATTTAACATCATTTAACTTTAGATAGTAAACGTTATCCGGGGTAGCCTTCAGGTTTGTTACCTGACTTATTTTGCCTGATGACCTGAAATGGCTTGCCACATTCACTGCAAAGCCAATCAATAATCCTAATGAGCATAGCCATACTACTAATAATGTAGCAGCAATAGATCTGTTTATGGCCTTTGTATTAAACAGCGCTGTAATAATTACTATTATAATAGTAACTACCGGTATAAAAGCTGCTACAAATGCAACAAAGTATATCCTGTCGGCATGTTCGTTTGCTATAATGCTGAATGGGAATAATCCCTGTGGCCCGGAGTGAAACCCTATTATAGCTACCAGCATAGCAATTAATGCAATGGCAAAGCCGAAAAATACCAGTAATACCGCGAAGCCAATAATCTTTATAATTATCTTTCCGGCACCCATAAAAAATAAATGAATGTGCAAAAGCAGATCGCCAATAAAATCGCGCATCTTATATATTGTTGGGCGGGCTTCCTGGTGCAGATTGTTTAAATGGTTACGTACCGAACTTAATTCTTCTTCCAAATTATCTTTAAACCCTTGTAGGTTTAGCTTCTGACCTTTCATTGCCATACGGTCAGCACGTGTAGTTGCCTGGGGTATTACTATCCATAGTATTATATATAATAGTAAACCTGATCCGGCAAAGAAAAACGATAGCGCGAATGCCAGTCTTATCCAAAGCGGTTGTATGTCGAAATAATTGGCTATACCGGCGCATACGCCGCTAACCAAATGATCATCCGGGTCTCTGAATAATCTACGTGTACCGGTGTCATAAGTGTATTGCGTATTTGCAGCTGCCGTCTCATCATCCAGGTTTTCAAAATCTTCTACCCGGCCCATTTGCTCAATAACGGTATGTACGTCCTGTTCAACAATAACCTGTTTGTTTTCATTAGCTAACAGCTCGTTAAACATTTCGGCTACGCGGTTTTCAATATCTGTGGTTATTTCAAGGCTATCTGCCGAGTTAGAGAAATGACGTTTTACATCCGTCATGTAATTCTTCAATATTTCGTAGGCATCTTCCTCAATATGAAAGACAATGCCGTTTATATTTATGATAATAGTTTTGTTCATGATATTTAATTTAAGCGGTTTAGTATATTTTTAATGCTTGATGCTTATTAAGTTGTGGGTTGTTCAGTTGCTGGCGGTATCCTATCGCCTATTGCTATATGAACAGCAAACTCAAGTTCTTTCCAGGTTTTATCCAGTTGCTCAAGTACTACACGGCCTTCATCAGCCAGTACATAATACTTACGCGGAGGGCCCGATGTGGACTCTACCCAGTTATAAGTAAGCAGGCCATTGTTTTTTAAGCGGGTGAGTAAAGGGTACAGAGTGCCCTCAACTACAAGTAGTTGGGCTTTTTTTAGCTCGGCAATTATGTCTGAGGCATATGTTTCGCCCTTAGCTATGATGGAAAGGATGCAATATTCAAGTATGCCTTTCCGCATTTGGGTTTGTGTGTTTTCAACAATCATAAAACAAAGATATATGTTTTATAATGTATTATGCAATACATAGTACTAAATATTTTAATTATTTTTTTAAAAAGTGCATTTGTTTTAAAAAAAATGACTTTTTACTTGACTATTTGAAAATCTAACATTACTTTTATAATTAATTAACTATTAACTGATCTTATTATTAACAAAATGAAAAAACTTCTACTAGTAAGTTTGTGTTTCCTGATGTTAAGCATTACACAGGTATTCGCACAAAACCGTACAGTTACTGGTACGGTTACAGCCAAAGAAGATGGCTTACCCATCCCGGGAGTAACAGTAAAGGTAAAAGGAACTACGATTGGTACTCAAACTACCAGCAACGGAAAGTTCTCCCTATCAGTACCAGAAGGTGCTGTTCTCGAATTCAGTTTTATCGGTTACACAGCTACTGAGCGTTCAGCGAAGAGCGGTAATATCAACGTAAGCTTAGCTGCCGCAAGTGGCAACTTGGGCGAGGTTGTTGTAACAGGTGCGTTGGGTATATCCCGTACACGTAATCAACAGAGTTATGCGGCTCAACAGATTTCGGGTGATGAGGTTAGCAAACAACGTTCATCAAACTTTATCGATGGATTATCAGGCAAAGTTGCCGGTTTACAAATCAGCCAAAATAATGGTTTGGGTGCATCTACAAACGTAGTTATCCGTGGTTATAAATCAATATTTGGTAACAACCAGGCATTATTTGTGATTGACGGCGTGCCACTTGGTAACGAAAACGTAAACTCAACTACCCAGCAAGGTGGTGGTGGTGGTTATGATTACGGTAGCCCTGCTTCGGACATTAACCCTGATGATATTGAAAGTGTAACCGTATTGAAGGGTGCGGGTGCAACAGCGCTTTACGGTTCACGTGGCGCAAACGGTGTTATATTAATCACTACAAAAAAAGCTAAACACGGCGCAACCATTGTTGTCAATTCAACAATTAGTGATAACTCTGCCGATAAATCTACTTTACCTCAATACCAAACCCAATATGGTGCTGGTTACGGTCAGTATTTTTATCAGGGAACAGTTTTTGGTAATGCAAGCGCGCAAACTGCGCCAACAGCTGATGATGCATCAGATGGTTTTGCATTCAATAAAAACGAGTTGATCTACCAATGGAATGCGTTTGTACCTGGTATGCCACAGTATGGTAAAGCTACACCGTGGGTTGCAGCAGCAAACAATCCTGATTCTTTCTTCTTAAATACAATCTCTGCTGATAACAGTATATTAGTTACTAACGGTGGCGAGAACGGATCATTCAAATTGGGTTACACCAGGAGTGATGAAAATGGTATCATCCCTAACAATAAATTAACTAAAAACCAGGTTGATTTTGCCGGTACTTATAACATTACGCCAAAATTAACTGTTGGTGCATCTATCAACTACTACAATACAGTTGGTATTGGCAGAACAGGTACCGGTTATGATGGTACTAACTCTGATAACAGAAACGTTATGACTAACTTTAGGCAATGGTGGGAAACCAACGTTGACATTAAGCAGTTAAAACAAGCGTATGATATGACGCAGGCAAATACCAGCTGGAATATGTATAACCCGGTTGGTGGTCAATATAATCCTGCTTATTGGAACAACCCATATTGGGTAACTGACCATAACTATGAGACTGACTCTCGTAACCGTTATTTAGGGCAGGTAAATGCAAATTATAAAGCTACTTCATGGTTAACTTTCACTGGCAGAGCTTCAGTTGATACTTACTCTGAACTAGAAGAAGAACGTTATGATTCAGGTAGTATTGGTGTACCTTACTATTCAAGGTATAACCATGATTACTCTGAAACCAACTTTGATTTATTTGGTAATGTAGATAAAAACATATCATCATCATTAAATCTGAAAGCCGTATTAGGTACCAATATCAGAAAAGATTATAATAACAGTATTGATGCATCAACCAACGGTGGTTTAGTTGTACCGGGTTTATATTCATTATCAAATACATTAAACTCGCCATTATCACCATCTGAAGTTGATGAGAAAAACGAAGTTGATGGTATTTATGCCGGTGCTACATTAACCTGGAAAGAATTAATCACTTTAGATGGAACCATCAGAAGAGATCAATCTTCAACTTTACCTGCTGCAAATAATACATATTATTATCCTTCAGTATCAGGTGGTTTCATATTCTCAAACTTACTTAAAAACTATACCTGGCTTAGTTATGGTAAGTTAAGGGCTAGTTATTCAGAAGTTGGTAGTGATGCTCCTTACTATAGCACCCTATCTGGCTATATTATTAACAATCCGTTCGGAAGCGCATCACAAACTTATGCGAACCCACAATTAAATAATGCAAACTTAAAACCTGAGGAAACACAGAGTACTGAGTTAGGTGTAGAGCTGGATTTGTTTCACAGCAGGTTACATTTTGATGGAACAGTTTACAAAACCAAAACATTTAATGAGATATTACCTGTATCGGTTACCCCGGCAACCGGCTACACTACTATCTACGAAAATGCAGGTTCTGTACAAAATAAAGGTATTGAGTTAACATTAGGCGGTACACCTGTACTAACTAAAGATTTCAGATGGAATATCACGGTGAATTTTACAGCTGGCTACAACGAAGTTACCTCTTTATATAAAGATGGTGCAGGAAATGAAGCTCTAAATCTTCAGCTTGCGAGCTTCCAGAATGGTGAGACTATAAATGCCCCGCTTTACGGAGCTGATGGTACTATAAGAGGTACAGATTATGTGTACAATGCAAAAGGCCAAAAGGAAGTTGACGCAAATGGCGAGTATCTTATAAACTCATCTCAAACGAACGATCTTGGTAACACCAACCCTGATTGGACAGGTGGTATTAATAATGATTTCAGGTATAAAAACTTTGATTTAAGCTTCTTGATTGATATCAGACACGGTGGTTCAGTATACTCTAATGACATGGCATACGGTTTAGCTGATGGTATTTATCCATTAACTGCTTATACTAATGATTTAGGTAACCCAGTGCGTAATTCGCTTGCAACTGGTGGTGGTTACATTAACTCGGGTGTTTATGCTAGCAATGGCCAGCCAAATACTACCAGGGTAGCTTTTAACCAAATTAACTATAATGACTTTGGTGATGATGGTGCAAACCCACAAAAAGCATTTGTATATGATGCAAGTTATGTGAAACTGCGCGAAGCAAAACTTTCTTATGATTTACCTAAGAGCGCTTTAAATAAATTGGGCCCTGTTAAAGGCGTACAATTAGCATTTATTGGGCGCAACTTATGGATCATCCATAAAAACTTACCTTACTCTGACCCAGAAACAGCTTTAAGTTCTGGTAACGTACAAGGTGTACAGGAAGGTGCTTTCCCAACTACACGCACACTTTCATTTAACTTAAAACTAACTTTCTAATCGAAACAGATATGAAAAAGACAGCATTAATTTTTGTACTAGTGGGGTTATTGTCGGCCTGTACAAAAAATTTAACCAAACTGAATGTCGACCCCAAAAATCCATTGACGGTGCCTTCATATACGCTATTTACAAATGCGGAACGAGTAATGTCGACTGAAATAATAACACCGAATATTAACGATAATACTTTCCGGTTAATTGAGCAGCAATGGACGGAAACACAGTATTTGAATGAAACGCAGTATGATATTCAGGATCGTAAGATCCCTGATAATATTTATAGCATATTTTTTTCCGGTGCTTTGAACAATTTTGAATTGGCCAAGAAAACCATGCTTACTGATGTAACTGATGCACCTACCCGTGCCAACGAAACAGCTATTACAGATTTGTGTGAAGTTTATAGCTTTTATTATTTGGTAACTACTTTTGGTAATATCCCTTATACAGAAGCATTTCAGCCTAGTAATCCGTTCCCTAAGTTTGATGATGCAGCAACCATTTACCAGGATTTGTTAAAACGCATAGATACAGATATTGCGGCCTTAAATGAAGCAAATGGTACTTTTGGTACAGGTGTTGATCAGATTTATGCTGGCGACCCGAACCAATGGATAAAGTTTGCAAATACCTTGAAAATTAAATTGGGTATGACGGTATCTACTTCAACAAGTTTACAGGCTATTGGTCAAACTGCTGTAGAAGCAGCAGCTAAAGCAAGCATATTTGCTTCAAATGCTGATAATGCACTGCAAACTTATTATAGCAGCCCGCCAAGTACCAACCCAACTTGGGTTGAATTAATACAAAGCGGCAGGCATGATTATGTGGCTACAGATTTCTTTATGAAATTATTAGGTTCACAAAATACTGCAACTCCTGTCGATCCAAGAACACCATATTATTTTGCAGAAAATGCTAGCGGGGTTTATTTAGGTGCACCTGTTGCTACAGTTGTTGTTGCTGCGAATTACTCATTGCCATCAGGCCCTTTATACACAACGGGTTCTATTGGAACAATGACTAACCCTGATTATCCCGGTGATATACTAGACTATTCGGAGTTGCAATTTAATTTGGCTGAAGCTGCGGCAAGAGGTTATAGTGTTGGTGGAACTGCTGCTACATTTTTTAAGAACGCAGTTGATGCTTCAATCCAATTTTGGACTGGAAGCACAACAGGTGCGGCAGCTTATGATGTTTTGCCAGCTGGTAATTCAGCAGCTCAATTACTGGCAATCGCTCAACAGGAGTATATATCTTTGTACAACAGAGGATGGGATGCATGGACATTAACCAGGAAATTTGGTTACCCTGCTTTCACCCCTCCACCTAGTGCTTACAGTTTATTCCCGGTACGTTTCACTTACCCGGTTATTGAACAAAATACAAACCCTATCAATTATAAAGCAGCAGCTGCTGCAATTGGTGGTGATGCGGTTACAACAAAACTTGTTTTCTTTAAATAATTAAAACAGTTAATAAATAAAAAACCCTGATCGTTTAATACGGTCAGGGTTTTTTTATGCATTTATGTGAAAGTTGAATAATCTGATCGCGTTTGAAACTTATTTAAATGCTACAGATAATTAAGTATTACCTGGTGGCTATGCACCGCTAAACTTACTTTTCGTCCTAAAATAATGCTGCGGTTATCGGGTATATGGCCGGCAGGAAAATCAAAACAAACCGGGTAGTCATATTTTTTTACTACATCCATAACTATCTGTTCAACAGTTTGTCCAAAAGGAATCTCATTGTCCTTTATTGCGGTAAAACCACCAACAATTAAACCTGCAAGGTTTTTAAGTTTACCGGCGCGGTCAAGCGTACGTATCATACGATCTATCGCATATAGGTATTCACCTACATCTTCAATAAAAAGCACCTTATTGTTATAATTAAGGTCGGATACAGATCCTGATACTGCTGCCAATAAAGATAGGTTGCCTCCAATCAATATTCCTTCAGCCTCACCGCTGCGGTTTAGTGCATGCGAGTTAAACTCGTAGGAAATTTCTTCTCCAAATAATGCTTTACGCAATGATTCCAATGATTTTGCGGATGCATCCGGAATATTAACCGGCATTTGGCCGTGAATGGTTTGTAGATTAAAGTTGTTATATAAATGCGTGTGGAGCATGGTAATATCGCTAAAGCCTACTACCCATTTGGGGTTTTGCGTTATACTACTGAAATCCACCTTATCTATCATACGTATAGTGCCGTAGCCCCCACGGGCAGCTATTATGGCTTTAATGCTGTCATCATCAATCAAACGTTGCAGATCCTCAGCTCGTTGCTCGTCGTCGCCTGCAAACTGGTGAAATGATAAATTTAAGGTTTCACCCAAAACAACTTCCAATCCCCACGATTGTAAAAGGTTGATAGCATCCGCCATAGGATTTGGTAATTTTTTAGCGGGGCAGGTTATGGCAACCTTATCGCCCTTTTTAAGGTATGGAGGAGCAATTCCCTGAATAATTGAATGTTCGCCTTTATCCATCATCAAAATAAAATTCTTTCGGAAGTAACAGCCGTATGCAACCCGACTTCCTCGTTAAAATAAATTATCTTTGCCAAATTATTAATAAGGATGCAGATTAATGTCACAACTTAATAAATTTAAAAGATACACCGTTACATCAGCCCTGCCATATGCCAATGGGCCACTACATATTGGCCACTTAGCCGGGGCATATTTACCTGCCGATATTTTTGTGCGCTACCTTCGCCTTAAAAAGAAGGATGTGGTTTACATCTGCGGCTCAGATGAGCATGGTGCCGCCATCACTATAAAGGCTAAAAAAGAAGGCACTACGCCACAGGCTATCATTGATAAGTATCATAACCAGATAAAAGATAGTTTTGAAGAGTTTGGGATCGCATTTGATATTTATCACCGTACCTCATCTCCCATACATCATGATCTTTCGCAAGAGTTCTTTTTGAATTTGTATGAGAAAGATGAGTTTATAGAGAAATACTCTGAACAATATTTTGATGAAGATTATGGGCAGTTCCTGGCCGACCGCTATATTACGGGTACTTGCCCTAATTGCGGCTACGAGCATGCCTACGGCGACCAATGTGAAAACTGCGGTACATCATTAAACCCAACTGATTTAATTAACCCTATATCAACTTTAAGTGGTAAAGCACCCATTTTAAGGCCGACCAAGCACTGGTATTTGCCATTAGATAAATATCAGCCGTGGTTGGAAAGCTGGATAGATAAGAAAGAAGGCGAATGGAAAGTGAATGTATTTGGTCAATGCAGGTCGTGGTTAAAATCGGGCCTGCAACCGCGTTCAATGACACGCGACCTGGACTGGGGTATTGATGTGCCATTGGACGAAGCAAAAGGTAAAAAGCTTTATGTTTGGATGGATGCACCGATAGGCTATATATCTGCAACCAAACAATGGGCTATTGATAAAGGGAAAGACTGGAAAGCCTATTGGAAGAAGCAGGAAAATGAAGAAGATAATTCATGCCTGATCCATTTTATTGGTAAGGATAATATTGTTTTCCACTGTATAATTTTCCCATCCATATTGCATGCACATGGCGAGTATATTCTGCCGCAAAATGTGCCTGCAAATGAGTTTTTGAATTTGGAGGGCGAGAAGCTGTCCACGTCACGTAACCACGCAGTTTGGCTTCATGAATATTTGGAAGAATTCCCGGGCAAGCAAGATGAATTGCGTTATGTATTAACATCCATATTGCCTGAAACCAGCGATAGTGAGTTTACCTGGAAAGATTACCAGGCCCGTGTAAATAACGAACTGGTGGCCATATTAGGCAACTACGTTAACCGCGTAATGATACTGATGCATAAGTTTTACGATGGCAAAGTTGAAACAGAAAGTGGTGAAATAAAACTTACCGATAACCTGCTTAATGCGCAATTGGTTGAATTTTATGCTGAGCTTGATCAGAATTTAGAGAATTATAAATTCAGACAGGCGCTGCAAAATGTGATGGACATTGCCCGTTTAGGGAATAAATACCTGACAGAGAAAGAGCCCTGGAAAACGATTAAAACCAACCCGGATGATGCTAAGGAAGCGTTGCATAGCTGCTTGTTTTTAATAGCGAATTTGGCAACCTGCTTACAGCCATTTTTACCAGGCACAGCGTCCAAAATTTTTGGAATGCTAAATTATAATTTAGCAGGTGTTTCTTTTGGCGATGCAATAAAGTTTGAGAACGGGCATCAATTAAACCCTGCTGCTTTATTGTTTGAAAAAGTAGAGGATGAAGTTATTGAAAAGCAAGTACAAAAATTACTGGATAAAAAACAGGCTGCTGCGGTTACAAAACAAACACCAATAGCTGCGGCAAAGGAAAACATCAGTTTTGAATCATTCGCGGCAATGGATATTCGCACAGGTACAATTTTAGCAGCCGAAAAAGTGGCTAAAACTAAGAAGCTGTTAAAGCTTACTATTGATACCGGTATTGATGAGCGCACGGTTGTATCAGGAATTGCAGAGTATTATGAGCCGGAAGCTATAATAGGTAAGCAAGTAAGCATTTTAGTAAACCTGGAACCACGAGAAATAAAAGGGATATTATCGCAGGGTATGATACTGATGGCAGAGGATTCGGATGGAAAACTATGCTTCGTATCACCAGTTGATGCTTTACATAATGGTTCCGTTGTGCGATAAGTCAATTTACATTTTAACTGAATAATTTCAGCTATAATTTGCACCTTTGCAAAACTGGTCCCGTAGTTCAACGGATAGAATAGGAGTTTCCTAAACTCTAGATATGAGTTCGATTCTCGTCGGGACCACATTTAAACCCAAAGCCTTTAGATGAAAATCTGAAGGCTTTTTTGTTCCCGGAAGTTAATAGAACGATGACCCTGTTACTCCACATATCAATTTTATCCTTAGTACCCTTTCTTGATGAAAAACTTGATACAAAAACTAAATATAACCTGATTTTACTTTTAGGCTAAGACAAAAGGCGTTCTGGCTTAATGCGTTTTTGAAATTACGTTGACCTTTGTGCTATCAAAGAAATCAAAACAAAATGAAAGCAATAAAAGTTAATGAATTTGGCGGGCCGGAAGTCATGAAATTGGAAGAAGTAGAACGCCCTGTGCCTCAAGCCGATGAAATACTGATAAAAATGTATGCCAGCGGGGTTAATCCGGCAGATTACGTTGTCCGGCAGGGTGGTAACGAGATTTTGAAACCGTTCCTGAAACTGCCACTGGGACTTGGCCTGGATGGAGCTGGCGAAATACAAGAAATGGGAAGCGATGTAACAGGCTTTAAGAAAGGCGATAAAGTTTACGGTATTCCTAACTTTTTGAGTGGTACCTATGCAGAGTTTATTGCTGCTAAAGCCACCCAGTTTGCGATAATGCCAAACAACGTAAGCTTTAATAAAGCCGGTGCTATCCCTTCCTGCGCATTGATGGCCTGGAACGGTATGGATCTTGGTAACGTAAGTGCTTGCCAAAGGGTGCTGATTCATGGCGCCGCCGGGGGAATTGGCAGCCTGGCTTTGCAGTTTGCAAAAGCAAAAGGTGCCTATGTAATAGGTACAGCTTCCGCGCACAATTTTGATTTATTAAAACAACTTGGCGCAGATGAAGTGATCGATTATAGGGATGAACATTTTGCAGGTTTACTGCAGGACCTCGACGTTGTGTTTGACGCTTCGCCCGTATTTAATGAAGATGCCAGAATGATTATGGCAGTTGCATTAAAAGGCGGCGGCAGGTTTGTCTCTGTTCAGCTCCCGCATCCTTTCAGCGAAGAATTTCTTAGTATACTTGCAAAAAAACATGGTGAAGCAAAAATGATCAGGCGGGAACTTGATGTTGCACAGTCACTTACCGATATTGCAAAATTAATTGAAGCAGGTAAAGTGAGCGTTGTTATCAGCAAAATTTACCCAATGGAAAAAGTTGCTGAAGCACATTCAGAACTGGAAACTAAGCACGTTCGGGGTAAAATTGTACTGGAAATTAGAAAAGAGAATTAACCAAAAATGAAGCGGATTAAAACGATCAGTGAGTTTCACCAATTCCGGCAGCTGCCTGCGCCGGAACACCCGCTGCTCAGTGTGACTGAAATTGACCTGGTGAGGCGAACGGTGGGCACATCATCCATAAACTGGTGTTACGATTTTTATGCTGTAGGTATGAAAAGAGTTTCGTTTTCAAGTCCTATTAATTTCAGGTACGGTCAACAGCCATTTGATTTCAACGAGGGTATTTTATCTTTCGTGGCACCTAATCAAATAATGAGCCTTACTGTCGACACGAAACAAGAAACCACACAATCAGGGTGGCTACTGCTCATTCACCCCGATTTTTTATGGAATACCTCATTGGCTACATCAATCAGGAAATATGATTTCTGGGGGTATTCGGTTCATGAATCCTTATTTCTATCCGCAAAAGAAGAAGCGACCCTCATACAAATATTTCAAAATATCCAACAGGAATATCATGCAAATATTGACCGCTTCAGTAAACAGATTATCATAGCACAGATAGAAAGTTTGCTGACTTACGCAGACCGTTTTTATCACCGTCAGTTTATTACCAGAGAAAAGGCCAATCATCAGATACTGGAAAAACTGGAAACATTACTGGATGATTATTTTGACGGTGATGGCCTGATAACAAAAGGTTTACCTACCGTTCAATACATTTCAGAAACGTTAAATGTATCATCCAACTACTTGCGCGGTTTGCTTAAAGTATTAACCGGACAAAATACCCAACAGCTGATACACGATAAATTGATAGAAAAAGCCAAAGAAAAATTAGCTGTAACAGATTTTTCTATTAGCGAAATTGCCTATGCATTAGGTTTTGAACATCCGCAATCGTTTACTAAATTATTTAAAAGCAAAACCAATTTATCGCCTTTAGCCTACCGGCAGTCGTTTAACTGATTTTAAATTGGTATATCGCCGGTTGGCACCAATAACGCTTGATTTTTTCGGTGTGTTTCGACTAATGGTAGGTTTTTATAACCGCCCAAAATCCTCTTCCAAACCTGCTGCAAAATGCAAATCAGCCATAAAAGAGTTCGAGTTTTGTAGTCTAAGGACCACTATTTAAAAGGCTTTTTTCGTAAGAAATAAGCCTTTTTTATGCCTTTATTTTTTCAATCCTGCTGTGCTGTACCATGGCACAAGTGGAACAGCTGGTACATTTGGTACACTTTTTACCCCAAAAAGGCCCAAAACAACCGTAAAAAGGTGGTTTTTACATTGTTTTTAAGCTGTTTTTTGAGCGAAAAAGACCCATTTTAGGCTTGAAAATGATTGAAATATAGCATTTTTTGTTCATTTTTCACCCATTTTTATGGAAAATTTAGCGTTTTTATAGCTTTTACCTTCGGATTAGCATTACTAATTAGAGATAGATCGAGTAGTTACAAAATAAGATGCGAGGGAGGAAATCAGTACCTTTATAAGGATATAAGGAATGACCACGATGTTAAGATTTTTTAATACAGACTTGATTACTAATCCTGATGGAAGTGTTTACCATTTAAAACTGCTGCCCAACGATATTGCGGGAACAATTATTACCGTTGGTGATCCTTCACGGGTAGCAGAAGTAAGCCGCCATTTTGACCGGCTGGAAGTGGAAAAGAGTAACCGGGAGTTTATTACGCACACCGGGTGGCTGGGTAACAAACGGTTAACAGTGATCTCCACCGGCATCGGCACCGGCAATATCGATATTGTGTTAAATGAATTAGATGCCCTCGTCAATATAGACCTGGAGTCACGAACCGCTAAAGAGAAGCTGACATCATTGAATATTATCCGGATAGGTACTTCCGGTGCTTTACAGCCTGATGTGCAGGTGGATAGTCTGCTGGTTTCCAGTCATGCTATTGGGATGGACAGTCTGATGCACTACTACAACGCCACTATTCCGGCCGATGCGTTAGCCTTACTTAAAGCTTTTAATGAGGGCGCAACGTTCTGGCCGGGTTTAAATTCTTACATTTCTTTAGCAAGCCCGGTATTAATGAACACTTTAGGAAAAGGGTTCTTATCAGGCATCACTTTAACAGCGCCAGGATTTTACGCGCCACAGGGCAGGATCCTGCGCGGTGGATCAAATTTTCCGGATCTACTGAAAAAACTAAGCGGGATGGATATTTGCGGAAGGAAAATTACCAATATGGAAATGGAAACTGCCGCCATATATGGATTAGCTACCAACCTGGGGCATCAGGCAGTTTCCTTTAATGTGATCATGGCAAACCGTTCGGATGATCAGTTTAGCGTTGACCCGGCCAAAAGCATGGAAAAAGCTATTCAATTGATCCTGGAACGGATCATTCAAACTAGTGAATCCAATTAAATAGTTTGTGTTTTACCTTTTTTTATTAGTAACAATTCAATAATTTATTTAATATCACGTATTGATCTTCAAATAGAAATTTACAGCCTTTATGTAACGATTCCTATTGAACTGGTGTCTTATAGTTATGAAGCTACTTTCCTTAACCTTATTTGCGGTATTACTATTTAATTTTGCCAATGCGCAAACCAATGGCGGCAAAATTTCAGGATCGGTTTTAGACGAGGGGAAAAAGCCACTCAACGGCGCAACCGTTATTTTACTTGTCGCAAAAGATTCGACACAGGTAGCGAGTCAACTTGCGGAACCAGATGGTAGCTTCAACTTTCAAAACTTAAAAGACAATACTTACCGGGTAGTAGCAACCTATATAGGTTATAAAGATTACCGTAGTGACAATGTAACTGCCAACCAGCAAAATCCGGTTAATTTACCGGCATTTATTTTATCTCCAGCCGGAAAAACACTGAATGACGTAACCGTAACCGCCCAAAGGTCATATATCCAGCAAAAAATTGACCGTACGGTAGTTAATGTAGGTGCGCTAATATCCAATACCGGTGCTAATGCTTTGGAGGTGCTGGAAAAAACACCGGGTGTGCAGGTAGATGCTGATGGCAATATTACCTTTAAGGGAAAAAGCGGTGTATTGGTGATGATTGATGATAAGCCTACCTATCTATCGGCCGCAAATTTAGCTACTTATCTGCGTTCTTTACCGGCTTCGTCATTAAACCAGATTGAGCTGATGGATAATCCACCGGCTAAGTACGATGCCGCAGGAAACGCGGGCGTAATCAATATCAAAACAAAAAAAAATACCACCAGGGGGTTTAATGCAGTTGTATCGGCTGATTTTGCGCAAGGGCATTATGGGCGTATGAATGAAAGTATTAACCTTAACTACCATGTAGACAAAGTTAACGTGTTTGCTAACCTTGCTTATGATCAGGAACGAACTTTTAGGAGGCTTGAAATTGACAGGGATTATTTTGATGCGGACGGAAATCAAACCTCGTCTCTAAAGGATATTTCCTATTTCAGGCCCACAAGCAGAAACACCAATATTAAAGCGGGAATGGACTATTACGTATCGCCCAAAACAACCTGGGGAGTAGTATTTACCGGTACCATATCGCCCGAGCATGACAATAGCCCGGTATACAGTTTGCTCTACGGTAAAAACGGCGAATTGGATTCGACCATCAATACCCAAAATACATCTAAAAATAAGTTTGACAGCAAAGGCATAAACCTGAACTATACCCATAAGTATGATAGTGTAGGCAGGGAGCTTACGTTCGATCTGGATTATATTCGTGATGTATCGAGCGGTAACCAGTTGTTTGTAAATAATACTTTTTTGCCTGATGGTACTTTAACAAACTCGCAAACGCTGAGTGATAATTTACCTTCTACCATTAATATTTATTCCGCCAAGGCTGATTATTCTCATCCGCTCAAAGGCAAAGCAAAGCTGGAGGCAGGCGTTAAAAGCAGCTATGTAAATACAAATAACGCTGCCAATTACTTTAACGTGGTTAATGGTGTAAGTACCATTGATTATAATAATACTAACCAGTTTTTATATAAAGAGAATATAAACGCTGCATATATTAATTTTAATAAAGATTTCGGCAGATTCTCATTACAAACGGGCTTGCGCGCAGAAAATACCAATGGCGATGGGCATCAGTTAGGCAATGCCGAAAAGGCCGATTCATCATTTGTTAATCATTATACCAACCTGTTCCCAACCGCATTTCTTTCGTATAACCTTGATACGGCCAAGCATAACGTGCTGGTTCTTTCTTATGGCCGCCGAATAGGCCGGCCGAATTATAGCAGTTTAAACCCTTTTACATTTTTTGTGGATGAGTTTACCTATTTCTCCGGCAACCCTTTCCTTAAACCGCAGTTTACCGATAATTATAAACTGGCTTATAGTTTTAAAAGCCTGTTTACCGTTGCGGTTGCATATGATTATACAACCGATGTTCAAGGTGAAACTATTCATAACATCGGCGACGTATTTATCAGTACCACCGGAAACATAGGGCAACTGAAAACATTAAATTTTTCAGTCAATACTAATTTGCAGCCTGCCAAATGGTGGACGATTAATCTGTATGCCGAGGTATATAATAATAATTACCAGGGTCAATTTTATACGGGCTACCTTAGTCAGTCAAAAAATACATTGGATTTCAATGGCAGCAACCAGTTCACTATATCAAAAACCTGGAGTGCTGAATTAAGCGGCTTTTATGATACCGGTGGTGCTTATGGTCAATTTATTACCTTACCTAAAGGCATGCTTAATGCTGCTATTCAGAAAAAAATATTGAACAATAAAGGCTCTATCAAGTTAAATATGCGCGATATCCTTCACACATTCAGCCCGAGCGGTACTATCACCAATATTGCGGATGCAAGTGCAACGTTTCATAACTTTTTGGATACGCGGGTGGCAACCCTGGCATTTACTTATAGCTTCGGCAAATCAACCAATACACCTCCAAAACGCGATACCGGTGGCGCCGACAGTGAGCAAGGCAGGGCGCATTAGGGAAATTTCAATCTTTATTCAGCTTATGGTCGGTGTTATCACCATAGGTGTTCGGAAGATTAAAAGGGTGTAATGCTGAGCGTAGTCGAAGCATGCGGGCAGGCCTTTACGCTCATGCTTCGACTACGCTCAGCATGACACCCCTCTCTTTTTTATAGAAAACTCATTAGGAAAGAAGCAAATCTGATCTTCCGAATACCCATGGTGTTATCACTGCACCATCAACCCCCAGCCCCACTGCATAATTCAAATCATCTATAAAAAGCGGAAAGCCATTTAGTATAAACTAAGTGGCTTTTTGCATATAACCAACCTCTACAAACCAAATCCTTCGTTTTCTGGTCAAAATCAACCTTTATGCTCAAATAATCAGGATAGCATCTTACATAATTATGTAAATATCCTACACAATATGCTTTACCCGGCTGGTTAGCTTTGAGTAACCAACAAACTAAAGTTATAAACCAACCCTTCAATAGCTGGGAGAATTAACGTGAGGGCTCATTAAGGCAAATAACAGCGCATCGGAATGCGCTTGTTGTAAACGCTTTATGGTTCGCGAAAATTCGATCTGATCATTGAACCCATTTCTTAAATATGCATGAATTTATATTAGATCTGGAAATTGCAGCCCCAATGCCTTCACGCAAGGACTGGCGGATCGGCACTATCGGTTCGGGGGCAATTGTGCGTGGGTGCCATCAGGTAGCTTACCGCAACGCGGGGTTTAACTCCTATGGCATCGCTTCACTCAGCAGGGCAAGTGCAGCAGAAGTTGCAAAAGAATTTGACATACCTAATGTTTATGATTCATGGCAACAATTAATAAAGGATAAAAACATAGAAATTATTGATATCGCAGTTCCACCTGATCAGCAACTGGAGATAGTACGGGAGGCTGTAAAAGAGAACGGGCATATTAAAGGAATACTTTGCCAGAAACCCCTGGCTATGAACCTCGAAGAAGCCAATGAGATTGTTATCCTGTGCGAGCAGGCTGGGGTTAAACTGGCTGTTAACAGCAATATGCGTTACGACCAATCTATCCGGGCATTAAAAACATTACTCAATAATAATTACTTCGGCGAAATAGTTTTGGCAACAATTGATATGCGGGCCATACCTCACTGGCAGGGTTTTCTTGAAAAATACGATCGCCTGGAGATGCTGAATATGGGCATTCATCACATAGATACATTCCGTTACCTGTTTGGCAATCCCGAAAAGGTAACGGCAATAACCAGGAGCGACCCGCGAACCAAGTTTAAACATATTGATGGTATTACACAGTATACGCTTCAATACGCAGATGGATTGATGGCGACCAGTTTAGACGATGTTTGGGCATGGCAGGGAGAGGGCACACAAAAAGATATGTACATCAGGTGGCGGGTTGAAGGATTGAAGGGGATGGCATTAGGGGAGATTGGCTGGCCTAAATATCCCGAAAAGGGCTTAAGTACAATCAAGTTTACCACCCGTAAGTTCCCTGATAAATGGATAGAACCAACCTGGGATACCGTTTGGTTCCCTGATGCGTTTGAAGGAACGATGGCTTCATTACTGCGTGCTGTTGAAGAGGATACATTACCCGAAATAAATGGCCGCGATAATTTGTACACCATGGCTACCATTGACGCGCTTTATTTATCTATAAAAGAAGAAAGAACTGTAAAACTATCCGAAATATTACAAAACCTTAAATAATTAAGAGAAATGATATCAGTAGGCATTTTTAATGGATACTATCCATATACACTGGCAGAAACGATCAGTAAAGTAAAAAAAGACGGCTTTAATTGCATTCAGCTTGATCTGAGTTTTAAAGATTTTGACCTGAATGATCCGCACACTTTACCTCAAACCCTTAACATCGAAAAAGCCCGAACCATACGTAATGCTTTCCGGGATGCCAATATTGAAATTGTGGCTATTTCGGGCTATACTAATCTGATTGCTCCCGATCCTGAAAAAAAGCGTAAAAATATAGAATATGTTAAAACCCTGTTAACGTTTGCCCGTGAACTTGGAACCCCATATGTGATTAGTGAAACCGGGACCTATGAGCCCAGCAGCGATTGGGTATTTCATGAAAAGAATGCTACCGAAGAGGCTTTCCAGGAAATTAAGTCGGTAATTAAGGAATTGGCGGAATTTGCCTACAATCACGATGCTGTATTTTTAGTAGAAAACTATGTAAACAACGTAGTAGGCAGTGTTGACCAATTATTGCGGTTATTCAGGGAAGTAGACCATCCGGGCTTAGGGTTATTGATGGATCCGACCAACTATTTCAACGGTGTAAATATAAAGCATGTTGATGCCGAACTTTACCGCATTTTTAACGCTTTGGGAGATAAAATAAAGATTGCTCATGCCAAAGATATTAAGCAGGCCGAGAATAGCGGGGAAAAACACGCCGCTATTGACGCCGTAGAATCACACACCTTTCGTGGTGCCGGGGATGTTGAGCTTCCGGCAGCAGGCCTTGGGGTATTGAACTATGAATTGTATTTAAAGCTACTTTCTAAAAAACATCCAAACATCCCGATTATTATTGAGCACCTGGACGAGGAAGATATTCCGCGCGCGAAACGATTTGTGGACGACGCGTTAAAAACAATCGGAGCCTAAATAATGAACAGCATATTTATTTGAAATTTAATATCATGAAAGATTTAAAATTAAGTACCGAACAAAAGGCCGCATACAATAAAGACGGATATATTGTAGTAAAAGGTTTTTTAAGCAAAGAAGAAGTTGAGCTGCTATATAGCATTGCCACAGGCGATGATGTGCTGAAAAATAAAGCATTTGATTTTAACGACCAAACGGGAAAGCGGACCAAGCTTACCCTTTGGTTTACACCCGGCGATGATGCCTATGGCTTATTAACCCGTAGCGAGGCTTTGGTTCAAGCTGTTCAGGATTTACTGGGAGAGGGTGAAGTGTGTCATTTTCACTCAAAGCTGATGCAAAAAGAGCCGCAGGTAGGCGGTGCCTGGGAATGGCATCAGGATTATGGCTATTGGTATAAGAACGGATTTTTATTCCCCGATGCATTAATTAGCGTAATGCTTGCCCTTACAGAAGCATCCGTACAAAACGGGTGCCTGCAGGTATTAAAAGGTTCACATAAAACAGGGCGGATAGAGCATAGTTTTGCCGGAGAGCAGCAAGGGGCCGATATGGATTTTGTAAACGAAGCCCTTGGCCGCTTTGAGCGTGTGCCGGTAGAATTAGCGCCGGGCGATTTATTATTCTTCCATCCCAATACATTGCACATGTCTGAAGCCAATACATCAGATAAACCCCGCTGGTCAATGATCTCGGCATATAATTTGAGTTATAATAAACCTTTCAGGGAAAAGAATTTATCGTGCATTACACCTGTACAAACTGTACCTAACGATGCGATCATCTCCACCGGCGCTAAAGGCTTATCCGCAGATAGGGATTTTCTTCAAAAAGAAGATGAGATAACCCTGAAGGTGAAGTAATATTGTAATATTAAGACCGTAGACATTGGAAATTAATTTTTTTTGCCCCAGATGGGGATGCGAGCAAATGAGCTGGGATTTATTTTGCCGAAAGGTGAAGGATGCAGGCTATGACGGTGTGGAATACGGCATCCCAAATGATGTGGCGGTGAATGAACTAGACGAAGCCTGGAATAATTTTGAAAAATATGGCCTGGCAGTTATCCCGCAGCACTATGGTACTTATGATGCTGACTTTGCAAAACATTTTGATAATTATGCCGCCTGGCTCGATATGGTAAAGCCATATAAAGCGCTCAAAATCGATTCGCAAACGGGTAAGGACTACTTTACTTTTGAACAAAATAAAAAGTTAATAGAGCGGGCGGGCGGGCATTCACGCAGCTGCGGTGTGGAGGTATTGCATGAAACGCATCGTAACAAATTTACTTTTGCTGCCCATATCACCTTTGATTATCTGAACAGGCTACCCGGGCTTCGCATTACGCTCGACGCTTCGCACTGGGTAAACGTAGCCGAATCTTTTTTAGAGGATCAGCAGGAAGCGATAACGCTGGCAATTAACCGCACAGAACATATCCATGCCCGTATAGGTTATCCGGAAGGGCCGCAAGTTCCGGATCCGGCAGCGCCCGAGTGGAATGAAGCATTACAGCATCATTTAAACTGGTGGGATAAGGTTGTTGAACGAAAGCGGTCCGAAGCTAATGCCCTGGTAACCATTACGCCCGAATTTGGCCCATATCCGTATATGGTACACCTGCCTTATTCACAAAAACCTATTTCTGATCAATGGGCGAATAACGTTTATATGATGAATTTGCTTAAAGAACGGTATCGACAACTTTGATCTAACTTTGTTGTGATTAAAAAAGCCTCAAATTAATTTGAGGCTTTTTTCTTTAATTAGAATGACTAACGTTTTTAATTCCCTCTTTTTTGCTTGCAAAAGAGAGGGTGGTCGAGGCGAAGCAAAGACCGGGTGAGTAACTATACGAGCGGCATTAGCGCGAATACCCGGTGCATAGCCGACTCACCCCGAATGCGCTACGCTGTTCAATCCTCTCTCCGGCAAGCCGGAAAGAGGGTGAAAAACATTTCTCTTAACTTAAAGACACATATTATTTACATTGCATTCATAATATTAACTTTACGCAGGTTAAGCTGATCCAATTATACTTCTAATGCATCGTATCATCAGGAAACATATTTATACTTTATTATTTCTCTTGCTGATATTTAATATAGCCGCGGCCGGTGATATAAAGAATATTGGGGTGCCTTATGTGCAAAACTACTCCAAAGCGCTATACCAGTCTGGTAATCAAAATTGGTCAATAACAAAGGACGAGCATGGTATTATGTATTTCGGCAATGCCGATGGATTGCTTTCCTATGACGGGAAATACTGGCAAGTACATCCCATGCCCAACGACCTTGTTGTAAGGGCGGTAGCGGCAGATGGCAAGGGCAAAATATACGTCGGTGGTTTTGGCGAATTTGGATACTGGCAAACTAATAGCAAAGGCTTCCTGATTTACCATTCCCTTATCCCCCGGGTTCCTAAAAAAGATGTTCTTAACGAAGAGATCTGGAAAATATATGTCGATGGTGACCGTGTTTTGTTCCAGTCGTTTGGTGCCATTTATATTTATGCTGATGGTAAAATAACTACCATTAAATCTGCTAATCCATGTGTGTTTTTATACAAATTGGGCAAGAGGTTCTTTATCGAACAACTGAACATCGGCTTATTTGAATTAAAGAAAAATCATCTGGAGTACGTTCAGGGTAGTAATATTTTAGGTAATAGCGGTGTCCTATCTATCCTGCCGTATAAAAAAGACGAATTCATGATCGGCACATCAAAAGATGGGCTGTTTACGTTCGATGGCAAAAAAATACAACCCTGGGCCAATCAGGCTGATGATTTTTTAAAGACATATCAGCTTAATAACGGCGCGGTGGTCTCAGGTAAATATTATGCCTATGGTACCATATTAAACGGCGTGGTGATTATAGATACAGCGGGCAATGTGGTACAGCATATCAATAAATCAAGCGGATTACAGAATAATACTGTTTTAAGTTTATATGCTGATGATGAGGAAAACCTGTGGGCCGGGCTGGACAATGGTATCGACCGGATTGAACTAAACTCCCCGCTTTACTTTTATTTCGACAAAACCGGAAATTTCGGAACGGTATACTCCAGCAGCATCTATAATAACAAAATTTACCTGGGCACTAATCAAGGTTTGTTTTATAGCGAATGGTCACCGAATAGTACTAATCAACTGTTCGATAAATTGAACTTTCAATTAATCCCCGGCTCACAAGGCCAGGTTTGGGACTTGTCTACCCAGGATGGTAAACTGTTTTGCGGCCATAACGATGGCACTTATTTAGTGAACGATGCCTCGATCAAAAAAATAGCTACAGTTACCGGCGGTTGGACTATCAGAAAGCTAAATAAGGATATGCTGATACAGGGCAGCTACACCGGTTTGGTGATTTACCGGAAGGATGCCTCGGGCAACTGGGTATTCGATCACCGGATAACCGGCTTTAGCGAACCATCAAGATATGTGGAGCCGGATGCTAAAGGACAGATTTGGGTAAGCCACGCCTACAAAGGCATTTACAAACTCACTTTAAATAGTGATTTAACAGCGGTAACCTCCAAAAAATATTACGACGAGCGCAATGGCTTGCCTAGCAGCTATAACATCAATGTATTTAATCTTGATAATAAGATCGTCTTTTCATCCGATTCTGGATTTTATAGTTACGATGATATTACCGACCGTTTTTACAAATACCAGCAGTTAAACAGTAATCTGGGCGAGTTTGCCTCATCCAACAAAATCATTTCTGCCGATGGGAGAAAATATTGGTTCATCAACCATGGCCGGGTGGCGCTTGCTGATTTGTCACAAGCCGGGAAAATCGCTATTGATTCCAACACCTTTACCGTACTTAACGGAAAAATGGTGCAGCACTATGAAAATATCAGCCGCATAAACAACCGCATGTATCTGATTAGTGTTGACGACGGATTTGTGATTTATAACGATGATGATGTAAACACAACCAATAAAGTAACACTACCGCCGGTACTGATTGGCCGTGTGGAGAATATAACCGATAAAATATTGGCTATAAGCGATAATGGCAGCGACAGCTCGGTAGAGATTCCCTTCACTAAAAACAACATTCGTATTGTATACGCTTTGCCCTATTATAGGCAAGCTAAAATCAAGTATCAGTATTATTTAAAAGGCTATTCAACACAATGGTCCGACTGGACAACGCAAACCCAAAAGGAGTTTACCAACTTAAGCCAGGGGACCTATGTTTTTAGCGTTAGGGCCAAAATAAATGATAACAATATTACTGGCGCCACCAATTTTACATTTACCATACTGGCGCCATGGTACAGCAACAAAATAGCCATAGTAGTTTATGTGATATTGCTGATTATCGCTTATTACATTTTGAGGAAATTGTATGCGCGAAAGCTGAAACGCCATCAGGAGCATATCCAGGAAAAGCTGCAGAAGGAAAAGGAGGAGTTCCTGAAACAGGAAGTCATCGCAAATGAGCAACAGATAGTAAAGATTAAAAATGAGCAATTGCAGGAGGCACTCGCAGGTAAAAGCAGGGAGCTGGCTAACTCCGCCATGAACATTGTTTATAAAAACGAGTTGCTGCAAAAGATAAGTGACGAGATGCTGAATTTGAAAGATAGTAACGGTAAAAAACTATCTGAAGAGCAGCTTAAAAAAATCCAGAAGGTGATCAACGAAGGGATGACCGATGAGCGCGACTGGAATTTATTTGAAAGCAGCTTTAACGAAGCCCATGAAAGTTTCTTCAAAAAATTAAAAGTACATCACCCCGACTTGGTTCCAAATGATTTAAAGCTTTGCGCCTACTTGCGCATGAACATGAACAGTAAAGAAATGGCCTCTCTTTTAAACATTTCGTTGAGAGGGGTGGAGATCAGGCGCTACAGATTGCGGAAAAAGCTAAATCTGGAGCATGATAAGAACCTGGTGGAGTTTCTCATGGAGCTATAACACTACATCATTACCTCTCATAACCGTTTTTTTATTGTTTTGAATATTTAAAATATGTGTAGTGTATTTGTTACAATAGAAATAATGTAATTGGTTGGTAATAAATACGTTGTGAAAATTGTTTTTTGTAAGTGAGAAAGTATTTTATAAGTGATGTAATAATGTAGAGGCACATTATTTGTGATAACTCCATTATCTCCTGAATTTCGATCTCAACAAAACCAATTATTTTTTTTCACCTATTTTAAATTACCCACATGAAGAGAATTTTTACAATCTCAGGGTTTATCTTATTATGTTTCTTTTTTGTTAACTCAGCTTTTGCCCAAAATTTTACGGTAAAAGGTAAAGTGACAGACGCATCAACAGGCGAGGTATTGCCGGGTGTAAGCGTTATAATAAAAGGAACAAATAATGGTACCCAAACCGATGTTAACGGCGCCTTCGCACTAAGCGTAACGCCAAACGCAACATTACAGGTATCCTTTGTAGGATATACCCCACAAGACGTAGCCGTGAACCATGATGCGCCGGTTACAGTTAAACTTGCAGCCACAAACAGCGAACTACAGCAGGTTGTTGTTGTTGGTTACGGTACACAGCGTAAAATTGATAACACCGGGGCAGTAGCAACGGTAAAAGGCTCCGACCTTTCCAATCAACCTTCTACCAATCCGCTAAGCGCTTTAGAAGGTAAAGTTGCAGGTGTCGAAATTATTAACAGCGGCCAGCCGGGCGCATCGCCAACAATCAACATTCGTGGTGTCGGCACAGTTTCGGGCGGTACTAATCCTCTGTATGTTGTTGATGGTGTATGGTATGATGATATCAGTTTCCTTAACAACGCGGATATTGAAACGCTAACCGTTTTAAAGGATGCTTCAAGTACTGCTATTTACGGTATCAGGGCGGCTAACGGGGTTGTTATTGTTACCACTAAACATGGCAAAAGCGGCAAACCGGTAATCAGCTATAACGATTATTTTGGATGGCAAAAAGTAACAAACCAGGTAAAAATGGCCAATGGTACCGAGTACGCGACAGCCATAAATGAGTTATATGCCGATAATGGTGTAACGCCTGCATTTAGCAGTAACCCGTCAATGTACGGTACAGGTACTAACTGGTATAGCCAGGTATTAAGGACTGCACCGGTGAGCAATAACCAAATATCAATATCAGGTGGTTCTGAAAAAGATAAATACAATGTTTCAGTAGGCTACCTTGATCAGGATGGTATTGTTAAAACCAATAATTACCAAAAATATACGGTACACGTAAGTAATGAGTATACGCCGATTAAAAATTTGAAAATTGGTTTTACAGCAAATGTTTTATCAAGTAATTCAAGGGATGTAAACCCTTCAATATTCCATCAATTATATACAGCTGCACCAATAGTTCCTGTATTTCAAGCTGACGGCAAGTATGGCGATCCTGCTGACTATAATATTGGTGGTGGCGCGAATTATAATCCTCAGGCCACTATTGATTTCTACAATCAGCATTCAAAAAATAAAGAACTCTCTGGTGGGGCATATGCTGAATATACAATTACTAAGGGCCTTGTATTTAAAGAAAGCTTTGGCGGTGAGTTAGCACAGGCCGAAGTAAGAAATTACACTCCGATTTACTTTGCAACCGGTGGCCAGCAAAGCACTACTTCGTCACTCGACTTAAACCACACGGAAAACCGTAACTGGATTTGGGAAAACACCTTAACATACAACAAAAAAGTTGGTAAAAATAGTTTCACAGGTTTATTAGGTTACAGTGCTCAGGAATATAAAACTTCATATTCTACCGCAACTGCCGATAGTGTTGCATATGCAAAAACAGGCAACTTACATACTTCATTTCCTAACGGAGCACAAATATTGTATCCGCAATTAAACCAGTCGTTATACACGTTCCTGTCTCAATTTGCCCGTTTGAATTATTCATATGACGACAAGTACTTATTAAACGCTTCTATACGTCGTGACGGTGCATCTGAGTTTTATCCAAATTCATACGGATATTTCTATTCAGCAGGTGCAGGCTGGGTTGTTACTAATGAAGCTTTCATGAAAGATCAGCACGTTTTTAATATGCTGAAATTACGTGCCAGTATAGGAACAGTGGGTAATGCCGCTGTACCTCATAGTGTAAACGTATTAACAGTAACTAATGATCCAACACAATACACTGCTATTTACGGCAATCCACAATATCCTGTAAATGGCGAAAGCATCAACACTGTAGTACCTCCATCTACAAAATGGGAACAAGCAACATCAACAGATTTTGGTATAGAGGGTACAATTCTAAATAATCATTTAACGTTTGATGCTGAATACTATAACAGGCTTACCAACAATGCTATTTTTGCCGTACCTATCCTGGCATCAACCGGTTTGAATGGCCCTAACGGAGGTTTGGTAGCTAACCAGGCCGATATCAGAAATCGGGGCTTTGAGTTTTCCATCACCTGGCAGCAGCATATTAATAACGACATATTTTACTCTATCAGCCCTAATCTGGGTATAAATAGTAATGTAGTAACCAAAGTTCTTTCAGGCAATAACCCGCTATATGGTGGCAGCAATGGTATTACCAATGGCGCGTTGGCAACCCGTACGGTAGAAGGCCAGCCGATAGGTGAATTTTATGGTTATAAAGTGATAGGCATTTTCCAAAACGCGGCGCAGGTTGCTGCTTCAACAGCAAAAGGCACTGCAAAACCAGGTGATTTTATTTACCAGGATACTAACGGCGACGGGCAAATATCCAGTACCGACCGTGTTGACCTAGGTAACCCAAATGCTAAGTATGGTTATGGCCTTAATACCTATTTAAAAGTGAAGAATTTTGATTTGACACTTGATTTTCAGGGCCGCGCGGATGTAAGCGTATATAACTCAAACCTGGCTTACCGTTTTGGTAATGAAAACTTCACCCAGGATTTTTATGAGCACCGCTGGCATGGTGCGGGTACTTCCAATACTTACCCATCTGTAAACCTTGGCTCTACCTATGATTCAGCACCTAACTCATTTTATGTTACAAGTGGTGCTTATTTCAGGGTTCGTAATATCCAGCTAGGTTATACATTACCGCAGGATATATTAAAGAGAGTAGGAGTACAAAGCATCAGGTTCTTTGCAAATGCCCAAAATGCTATTAACATATTTGGTTACAAAGGCTTTAGCCCCGAAGTTGGTGGCGGCCCAACCAGTGAGGGTATTGATGCCAATGTATATCCTCTGTATGCTACTTACAATTTTGGTGTTAACGTTACATTTTAATTCGTATAACGATGAAAAATAAAAAATATAATTTACAAAAAACGATCGGGCTTGGCCTGGTCGCCGCAATAGTTATTTCCCAGGGATGTACGAAAAGCTTTTTAAATAAAACCCCGGCTGGTACAACCGTTGCTACTCAGTTTTTCAAAACATCTGCCGATGCAACAGCTGCAGTTGCAGCTATGTATGCCGACCTTCATGGTTATAACGAGACCGCTTTCCCTCCTGTCGCGCTCGAGAGTGTGGGATCGGATGATGCCACTAAAGGCTCGGTGCCAACCGATGCTACTTTTCTAAATTCGTACCATAATTTTACGATTACCTCGGGTGATGGGCAATTGGATGGTTTTTGGGGCGCACTGTATAATAACATCAATTTTGCCAACCAGATACTGGATAATGTGCCGAATATTGATATGGATGCTTCTTTAAAAGCGAGATATTTGGCTGAAGCACGATTTATCCGCTCTTATGATTACTTCAGGCTGATATGTAATTTTGGTGATGCTCCATTGCGTCTGCATGTTCCAACATCTACAACAGATTACAATTTGCCACGTACCCCTAAAGCGCAGATTTATGCCCAAATTGAGGCCGATCTTACAAGCGCCGCGGCAGTATTGCCTGCAACCTATAATTCGGTTGATGTTGGCCATGTTACCAAAGGCGCGGCGTTAGCCCTGCATGCAAAGGTGGCATTATATTTAAAAAACTGGGCAGATGTGATAACCTATACCAACCAGGTAACCGCTTTAGGTGTTTATTCTTTGTTTCCGAACTATGAAAAGATGTTCAGGACTCAAAATAAAAATAACTCTGAATCCATCTTTGAGATACAGAATATGCTGATACCTAATGAGCCAAGTGAATCTAATTCGCAATATTCACAGGTACAAATGCCAAGGGTTACAGCGCCTGCGGGCGGTTGGGGATTTAACAACCCAAGCCCAAGCCTGATAGCTGAGTTTGAACCAGGTGACCCTCGTTTAGCAGCCACCGTTATTTATACCGGCCAAACTACTGCCGAAGGTGACTTCATTGATTCATCGGCGCCTAACCCTTACTATAACTATAAATCGTATGTGCCTTTTTCCCTGTTTGTTTCTGGCTTTAACACGGGTTGCCAGCAGGATAAAATTGTAATACGTTATGCTGAAGTATTATTAATGAATGCTGAAGCTAACAACGAATCAGGAAATACAGCTGCCGCGTTAGCTTCATTAGAATTGGTAAGAGCCAGGGCAAGAGAAGGGAATGCAGCTATTTTGCCCGCGGTTACAACTACAGATCAAACCGCTTTACGTGCCGCTATTTATCATGAAAGAAGAGTGGAAATGGGTATGGAGTTCGATCGCCATGCTGACGTGATACGCCAGGGCCGTGGTGCCGCTGTATTTGGCCCGCAAGGTTTTGTTACCGGCAAGAGTGAAGTTTGGCCTATCCCGCAAAACGAAATTGATTTGAGCGGTGGTACACTTACTCAAAATCCGGGTTATTAATTTATTAAGAAGATAATAATTGTTTACTCTCATAGGTTGCCCGGTGAATGCCGGGCCGCCTTTTTATATGTTTAACTAATAGTGGCCATTCAGCATAATTAAAAATATAAAGGCACGAGGTTTTTTAACAGTGCGATGATTAACATAATTTAAAACTACCGCACCGGCTTACTCTGGAGTTTATTTATGAGTTGTCCCGTTGCAAACCGGAATAAAAAACTTAAATGAAAAAACTACTTATACTTCCCTTTCTTATTCTCTCAGCCTTTTGTTGCCAGGCGCAATCCACAAAGAAAAATGTGGTTAGCGATGGCATTAAACCCGTAGGCATCATCAAGAATTTATCTGACAGCGCTTTGCTTGATGTGGTGCAGCGCCAAACCTTCCGGTACTTCTGGGATTTTGCCCATCCGGTAAGTGGACTGGCCCGCGAACGCAGCAATACCTCTTATAATTATGGCCCCGAAGTAGTAACCATTGGTGGTTCCGGATTTGGGATCATGGGTATTGTGGTGGCTACCCAACGAAAATGGATCACCCGCGAGCAGGCAGATGATCGCATGCTTAAAATTGTACGCTTTTTATATAGAGCCGATTCTTTCCACGGTGTATTTCCGCATTGGTTAAATGGCGAAACAGGTAAGGTAATCCCTTTTGGTCGCAAGGATGATGGGGCAGATTTGGTAGAAACATCGTACATGTTTGAAGGATTATTATGTGCACGCCAGTACTATAATGCCGATAACGCCAAAGAGCGGGAAATTCGTGATAAAATAAATGGGATGTGGAACGATATTGAATGGAATTGGTTCACCCGCCACGGTCAGGATGTGCTGTACTGGCATTGGTCGCCAAACAATGGTTGGGCCATGAACTTCCCTATCCATGGTTTTAATGAGTGCTTGATTACCTATGTTTTGGCAGAATCAGCCACAAGGTATCCGGTTCCGGCATCTGTTTATCATAAAGGTTGGGCACAAGGCGATTTCTTCAAAAATGGAAAAACATTTTATGGCTATAAATTGCCTTTAGGCTTCGATTATGGTGGCCCGTTGTTCTTCTCACAATATTCTTTCATGGGGCTCGATCCGAAAGGGCTAAAAGATGAATACGCTGATTATTGGGAACAAAATCAAAATCATACCTTAATCAATAGGGCATATTGCGTTGATAATCCTAAAAAATTTAAAGGTTATGGCGAAAACTGCTGGGGTTTAACCGCCAGCGATAATTACGATGGCTATAATGCCCAGTCGCCAACTAACGATCTGGGTGTTATTACACCAACCGCGGCTTTATCGGCTTTCCCTTACACGCCTAAATATTCTATGCAGGCCTTACGCCATTTTTATTATGATCTGGGCGATAAAATATGGGGGCAATATGGTTTTACCGATGCTTTCAGCGAATCACATAACTGGTATGCTAAATCATACCTGGCTATTGACCAGGGACCGATAGTGGTGATGATAGAGAACTACCGCAGTGGCCTGCTATGGAACTTGTTCATGAGCTGCCCCGAAGTAAAAGCGGGATTAAAGAAGTTAAACTTTGAAAGTCCGAAAATAAACTAAATTAGAATTCCTGAATACCAAAATACAAATCTATATGTTACGTAAACCTATTTTACTTTTTATGCTGATCGTATCAGCAAGCAGCGCCTTTTCGCAGGCCGTATTGCCCGCTCAACAGAAAAAAATGGATGCCTTTATCAATAACCTGATGTCGAAAATGACATTGGATGAAAAGATAGGGCAGCTAAACCAGGTATCGGTTGGCTTTGATGTTACGGGCCCGATAGTAAGTAAAAATGTGAACGAAAATATAGAAAAAGGAAATGTAGGGTCGGTACTAAACACTTATACGCCCGACGCGGTACGTAAATTACAGCAAATAGCGGTTGAGCATACCCGTTTAAAAATCCCGTTGTTATTTGGTTACGATGTTATTCACGGGCATAAAACCATATTCCCTATACCCTTAGGTTTAGCATCAAGCTGGGATTTGGATATGATCAAACAAACGGCAACTATTGCCGCGCAGGAAGCCAGCGCTGATGGTATTAACTGGGTATTCTCGCCAATGGTTGATATAGCCCGCGACCCTCGCTGGGGCCGCATTGCTGAAGGCTCGGGTGAAGATACCTGGTTGGGATCACAAATAGCTAAAGTGATGGTACAAGGCTATCAGGGTAATACATATTTAAACAACGATAAAGTAATGGCCTGTGTTAAGCACTTCGCGCTATACGGCGCGGTTGAAGCAGGGCGCGATTACAATACCGTAGACATGAGCGAACACAGGATGTTTCAGGATTACCTGCCACCTTACAAAGCTGCCATAGACGCGGGCGCAGGCAGCGTGATGTCGTCATTTAACGAGATCAATGGCGTGCCGGCAACCGGCAATAAATGGCTGATGACCGACCTGCTGCGCAAAAAATGGGGTTTCACAGGTTTAGTGGTTACGGATTACACCGCTATCAACGAAATGATAAACCATGGCATGGGCGAAACCACCTATGATGTAGCGAAGGTTGCGCTTGATGCAGGTATCGATATGGATATGGTGGGCGAAGTGTATTTAGATAACTTGAAAAAATTAGTTAAAGATGGCAAAGTACAGCAATCACAAATTGATGTGGCCTGCCGCAGGGTATTAGAGGCAAAATACAAGTTAGGTTTATTTGCTGACCCGTACCGTTATTGCAACGATGAGCGTGCGCAAAAAACCATCATGAAGCCGGAATTTTTAGAAGCGGCTACCGAAGCCGCGAAAAGAAGCATCGTGTTACTAAAAAACAGCAACAATACCTTACCATTAAAAGCAACCGGCTCAATAGCCCTGGTTGGTCCGTTGGCTGATGATCATCGTGATATGATTGGCCCATGGAGCGGTGCAGGCGACTGGCAAAAATCGGTTACGGTATTAGAGGGTATTAAAAAACTTGCTGGCAACCAGGTGCAGATCAACTACGCTAAAGGAGCAAACATTACTAACGACGACTGGATGATCAAACGCTTAGGTGCTGATCAACTAAATAATGATAAACGCCCGGCTAACGAAATGATTGACGAGGCCGTAAACGCTGCTAAAAAATCAGATGTTATTGTGGCTGTTGTGGGTGAATCCTTCGGCATGTCGGGTGAAGCGGCAAGCCGTTCAGAAATAGGCATTCCATCGGCACAAGAAGACCTGCTTAAAGCTTTAAAAGCTACAGGCAAACCAATGGTAATTATACTGATGAATGGTCGTCCATTAACCCTTAAATGGGAAAATGACAACGCCGATGCCATGCTGGAAACCTGGTTTGCCGGTACCGAAGCAGGTAGTGCTATTGCCGATGTTTTATTTGGCGAATACAACCCATCTGCAAAAATTACAGCAACCTTCCCGCAGGATGTTGGGCAGATCCCTTTGTATTACAGTCATAAAAATACAGGCCGCCCGTACCAAGGCGATTTCACTGATCGTTACAAATCACGTTATTTGGATATATCTAACGATCCATTGTATCCATTTGGCTTCGGCTTAAGCTATACTACGTTTACTTACAGTGATGTAAAACTGAACAATAACACCATTAAACCCGGCCAATTGCTGCAAGTAAGCACCACCGTTACAAATACCGGTAAATACGATGGTACCGAAATTGTACAGTTATATACCCGCCAAATGGTGGGCTCGGTAACACGCCCGGTTGAGGAATTGAAAAAATTTAAAAAAATATTCCTGAAAGCAGGCGAAAGCCAGGTGGTCAACTTTACCATCAGCTCTGCTGATCTGCGTTTCTATGACATCAACATGAAATACACCTATGAGCCCGGCGACTTTAAAGTGTTTGTAGGAACAAACTCACGTGATGTTAAAGAAGCTGATTTTAAGCTGACGAATTAAGAAACTATTCAAAAATGATAAAACTATCGTCATTGCGAGGAACGAAGTAATCTCTAGGCTATGCAGAAAAGCATTTATGGTTCGCTCGTCCTGTGTAGAGATTGCTTCGTTCCTCAGCAATGACGCTTTGTTCTTTGGGTTTATCTTCCCTTCTGAACCACAAAAAAGCCGGTAATTAATTACTGCCTTTTTGATTTAAACAAATGGTAACCAATCCCAACTTGAACAGTCCGGTAATATATTTTACCCGACCCTAAGCCAGAGCCTATAGTGTACGGACTAAGCCCCTGTAAATATGTC
Source organism: Mucilaginibacter sp. L196 (assembly GCF_009765905.1). Lineage (GTDB taxonomy): Bacteria > Bacteroidota > Bacteroidia > Sphingobacteriales > Sphingobacteriaceae > Mucilaginibacter. The sequence goes on from NZ_LMUO01000011.1 coordinate 52,874, forward strand.
GCGTCAAAATAAAACCTTTTAATAGTATACTGTGCCCCTGCGGAGAAGCTAAAGTTTACTTTGCTGCTTATGGTTGTACTATTTACATAAGGCGTTACTGTGCGTATGGTTGTGGTATCGGCAGAGCTGCTTAATGGCCCCAACGTGTTTTTATTTGCCTCGGTTTTTATAGGGATGCTGATAACCGGGCCAGCTTTAATAGTAAACTTATCTGAAACTTTGTAAGTAACCAGTACCGGCACATCAACATAAACTATTTTTCTGGTGCTGTTTATAGTTAGTTGGCCACTATTATGCGTGATTTTTTTACTGCTATCGCCTATGGTAATATAATTTAAATTACTCTTACCATAACTGCCCGAGATGATCCTGGTTGATAGTACGTTAGCCCCAATAGCTATACCCCATTTATTATGAACCTGATAGTTACCCATAACCCCTAAAAATGGATTCAGGTTTGAGCCTTTGTTGGTGTTTGCACCAAGGTTAATATCAACAGTAAACTTAGAATCAGCTGTTTTTTTGGCGACTGATGCCTTACTCTTCGCCCCAGACTTATTTGACTGGTTTTTGACTTTAGCATCTGCCACTTGCTTTGCAGCAGCACTTTTTGCAGCCGTTGGATTATCCGTTTTTGCGGGTGAATTTGTCGCGTTAACGTTCTGTGTTGTACCGTTTGTGCTGGCTCCGGCTATGGCATTTCCGGTGTTAGATGACGCTACGCCATTTGTTCTTATTAAGTTTTGATCAGCAAGTAATTGTTGATCACTTTTAGATGTACCGGTATTTCTTTTCACCACCTTGGAATAAACCTGATTAGTGGAATGATACTGAGATACCCCTCTTTGCAAGCCCGGGTTATATAAACCAGCCCCCGGGGTTGTCACCGCACCGCTATTTCCTCTGGGAGCAAAGTGGTTAACTATTCTGTTTCGGGGAGTACTACTGCCACCCGCCGCTTTGTTATTTACCCCGGAGGATTTAACATTTGATATAGCAGCATTATTTGTAATATGTTTCAACTCAACTTTATTCACATTAGTAGTAGCGCCATTTACATTGCTATTATTGGCAGATGGGAATTTGCCGGGTTGTACAGATGAGTTAAGCATATTTTGCTTAACGTTGGATTTAATGGTATTACTGCTCGCGGCATTCTTCGTACTGTAAACAGCGTTACCGGTTGATGAACCTGTTGTGGCTAGGTTGCTTTTATTAGCAGCGCTATCTGTAATTATCTGGGCATGTTTGCCTATTGGTTTATTTGTTTTTTCATGGTGATGTGCCAGTATACGGGTAGCGGCATAATACAATATCGCGGCGCTGATAATAGTAGCTAAAACATACATCAGTTTTACCCATAATGATGTCCCTGCCTTTGGTGTAATAACCGGACTGTTTACAGGCATATGCTGATCCAACAAACCCTGCATTTTTTGCCACGCACCATGCTCATCTCCCTGTAAAGGAAGTTCCTGCATTTTGGTTTGCCAGAGTTTATTATACCACGCTGAATCTTTCATTTTGCTGTATTATCAGTTGGTTGTGAACTATTATCAGGGCTTACTAATAAAGCCCTTAATTTCTTCTTGCCTTCCGCAAGGTGCCATCGTGAGGTACCTTCGGTAATATTTAATTGTGTACTTATTTCTTTGTGCGAATAGCCATCAATCACCGACAGGTTAAAAATAACCCGTGTAGCATCCGGCAGTTGTTGTATGGTTTTAAGCAGATCCTCAGCATATAGCTTACTAAGCACGCTGGGTTCTAAAAAAAAATCATCGGTATCCTGGTCGTCAAAATCCTCCGTGAAAAACTTAAATTCCTTACGATTATAGTCGATAGCGGTACGGATTATTATAGTACATATCCACGCCCCTAGGTCGCCTTTATGAGCATCATATGTTTTAATGTTCTGAAAAATCTTTAGAAAGCCCTCGTTAACAGCTTCCTGCGCCAGATCATTCGTTTTTAAATAGCGATAGCAGATACGCAACATTTGGGCATAAAAATGCCTGTACAGGCTTTCCTGAGCACTACGCTCATTGCCTATACAGCCATTCACCAACTGTGTAACCTGCTTCTTAGAAAGATCCATTCAGTATATAAACACGCTAAATCCCTAACATCCTTAATTGCCTTACGTGCTTTAATGGTAAAACGCGGGGTGCAATTAAAAATAAATTGCATTTGCCTAATCCCGGCTTAATTTATAAAAATATATGCAGGCCAACCCCGCGTTTTGGATTTTAGTTGCGTAATGTAAATGTATGCATGCTACAACCAACACACATTAATCATTAAAAACTTAAACCATGAAAAAGATATTATTATTTGCGGTGGCTTTACTGGTGCTATCAACATTTTTTCTAACAGGCTGTAAAAAGGACGGCCTGTCAATAAAACCCAAATCAACGGACTCCACTGTTACTACCTTAGCTACCGGTTCTTCTTATTATTATGTAACAACTGATAATAGCGGAAATTTATATGCGCTGGGTCTTGGTGGCACTACCATATATAAATATGATATCCATAACGGTAAAACTCCCTTTTACACATTGCCACAAGGAACGGGTAATGACACTACAGTTATTAATAGAATGGAATGCCTAACCAGTGATTCGCTGGGAAATATTTATACCCTAAGTGTAAATAATGCGGGTACGGCAAACGTTCTAAAAATCACGACATCTGGATCAGCAAGTACTATTTTTAGTGATATAAATCCCGATAAGGAACTTCCGGTGCAGTATATAGGAACGTATAACGAAACCTTTTATTTTAGTACTCAAGCGGGTATTTATAAGATAGCATCCGGGGGTAGCCCGCAGTTTTTAATAAGTAATGTGAGCGCGAATTTTGCTATCGACAAAAATGGAAATGTGATTTATGCCACCTATGCACAACCAAATAATGCCGGTGAAAGCAGCCTCAGCCAAATCAGCCCACAGGGTGTGCAATCGGTTATAGTCGCCAATTTGTATAATACAGGCAATACCGGTAATTATGTTACCACTATTGTAATCGATAAATTTGGAGATATATACGCTTATATTACTACAAGCTCTTTTGTATTGCTTAAAGTAAATGCGGCTGCAAAAATATCCACTGTAATGACAGGGGCACTCGGGAATGTCGATGGTCTGTTTGGTGCCGCAGAAATTGGAGGGGCCTTTAATATGGTCGCAGACCCAACAGGTAATATCTATTTCACTCAGACAAACAATGACGGTTCAGAAAGCTATCTCAGAAAGATCACTTTTTAATATATAATAACATCCTACCTAAACCCTGAAAATTCTGCAAGCCGGTAATCTATTTGAATTGCCGGCTTTTCAGCTTATCATCGGTAACAAATTACTATTCGTAATATTTTATCCGTATTGATTTTGCCTATCAATCTCCAATAAAAAAGTTATAAATTAGGTTTTTATATTCACGGAAAATTATTGTCGATGTTAAAAACAATCTTTATAACGGGCCTTCTATGCATAACATTATCTTATGCTGATGCGCAAACGCTAACTATCCCACCAAGAATAGAACAGGCCTATACAAAAGGCACCCGATCATTAAGCGGTAAACCCGGTAAAAAATATTGGGAAAATCATGCCCGGTACAATATCTCTATGACCATTACCCCTCCAAACAGGATAATTAATGGCGTTGAACAAATAACATATTTTAATAACAGCCCGGATGTGCTGGATAGTTTAAATATGAAACTGATTGAAAATGTCCACCTTGCACATGGCAGACGGGGTGGTTTGGCAGATACCGCCGCAGGCATAATTGTTGATGACATCAAGATAAATGGCGCTAAAGCCAATTGGGATAATAAAACGGCTGTAACAACCAATCAAATGGTTGCCTTAGCTTCGCCATTAATGCCGCATGATTCGGTAAAACTCAACATTAGCTGGCATTACCAATTATCAACCCGGGAAGGCAGGGAGGGTGTTATTAATCCGACTACTTTCTACCTGGCTTATTTCTATCCCCGTGTTTCTGTTTATGATGATTACAAAGGATGGGATACTCAACCACATACTGGTGGCTTAGAGTTTTATAATGATTTTAGCGACTATACCTTGCGTGTAACTGTTCCTAAAAACTATCTGGTATGGTCAACCGGTACATTGCAGAATCCAAACCAGGTGCTTCAGCCGGAATTTGCAAAAAAGCTGCAAGAATCAATGACCAGCGATTCAACTGTGCATATTGCTACACCGCAGGATCTGGCTAATAAAAATATCACCACGCAAAACGAAACCAGTACCTGGATATGGATAGCCAACAACATTACAGATGTAACCTTTGCGGTAAGCGACAATTATGATTGGGATGCTGCAAGTGTTTTGGTTGATGATAAAACACAACGCCGCACAGCTGTGCAGGCTGCTTTTGCTGATAGCGCGCAGGATTTTCATCACTATGTGCAGTTTGCCAGGAATGCTTTGAGCTGGTTCTCGCATAATTTGCCGGGTGTGCCTTATCCATTCCCTAAAACAACCTCTGTGCAGGGTTATGCCGATATGGAATACCCAATGATGGTAAACGATAGCCACGAAACGGATCTTGGTTTCGCGCAATTAGTGCAGGATCATGAAATAGCGCATACTTATTTCCCTTTTTACATGGGCACCAATGAAAGTTATTATGCTTTTATGGACGAGGGTTGGGCAACCACCTTTGAAATATTGATAGGCACTGCCGAAAGAGGTAAAGAAGCAGCGGATGACTTTTATAAGAAATTTCGCGTTAACAGTTGGACGCATGGCCCGCATGAAAAGGAGATGCCGATAATCACACCTTCGCCGGAAACAACTTTTAATGCAGGCGATAATTTTTATGGTAAACCATCATTAAGTTATTTGGCTTTAAAAGATATGTTGGGTGATGCTTTATTCAAAAAAGCACTGCAAACTTACATGAGCAACTGGAATGGTAAACATCCAATCCCGTGGGATTATTTTTATTCGATGGAAGAAGGCTCTGGCAAAAAGTTGGATTGGTTTTTTTATAACTGGTTTTATACACCATATTATATCGACTTGAGTTTAGACAAAGTACAGAAATCATCAAATGGATATGATCTATCTATAAAAAACATAGGAGGTTTTGCTGTTCCGTTTGATGCGATTTTGACTTATGCCGATGGCACAACCGAAACCATCCACCAAACACCAATAGTTTGGGAAAAAGATCAAAAAAATATCTCGGTAAACATCAAAACATCAAAAGAAGTTAAATCCATTACTTTAGATGGTGGAATATTTGTAGATGCCGATATGAAGAATAATACATGGACAGCTAATTAAATATTAGCGTTATAAGATCAATAAAGGTATATAAAATACAAAAACAACCAACGTCATTGCGAGGGACGAAGCAATGACGTTTTGTTTTTAGACAGCGTCTAATGCGTAATCAACGCAAAAATACTATCCCGCAATGCTTTTTAAAGTGCTGATACTTGGCAGCAAGCAATAAGCAGTTCCCCGTGTAATAACAAAATGAGGCAGGCTATCTATTGTTATTGAACCGTCTGCTGTAGGGATATTAAATGACCTATCGGCACCGGGTGTATCTCTGTTAGCTATTAAGCCATCCTGCCCTTGCTGCGAAGTAAAAGTACTGGCGAAATTGGTCGTATTCATCCATGAATAAAGCAATTCGAACTGTGTAGCAATTGATCCGCACAGAAAAAGACCAATCAATCCACGTTCTCCGTCATAACTCTTCAAGGTAGGCGGTGCACCATAAGCCATCCCCCGCCTTATTAATCGTGGAACAGGGCTTGGTTCTGATGAATTTAATACTTCATCCCTTGGGTTACCTACCCGGGTATGGGCCGCAAAAGGGCATTTCATCCCGGTAGTATCACCTTTGTACCCGAAATCGGTTGCATGGCTGGTAGCCACATCAGGGGCATTAGGTGATAATTCAAGCGGCGAACCATTCCTCCATCTGCCGTTTAACTTTGCAGCAATCCATTCCTGTGCATATTCAGGGGTTTGCTGTATTTCCTTGGGAGCCTTTGGTGCATTGGCAATCAGAAATTCATCAAAAACCTTTACATCCTGATATAGCATCCGGAACGCGTTATAACAACCATCTTTGGCGAAATCACCTGCTGGGTTATCGCCAGTTGGTCCCGGGCCTGAATCAGAGAGCGGGTAGCCGATAAGAAAATTTCTTAAGTCGCCGGTATCATTAGGGTCCGCTGGATCATTCCATGTCAGATCGGGCTGATCAATCCCATCCAAATAGGCGAAATGTATAAAATTGCGTGGCATCAAAGCATACTCTTCCAGCCTTTTAGTACCATTATCTATCGGTAGAAATTCTGTGAGTCCATTGGCCTTAGCAGCATCTGATACTATTGATACAATTAATGCACGCGTCTCGTCAGTCATGGCGTAAGTGTGCACTATACAATCAACATGTTGTTCGTCAGTGTCGTTTCCAAACGCCCAGCCCGATGGGTCGCTCACTCCCCAGTCATTCAGTGAACCTTGTGAACCTGCCGACGTTGGGCCTTCAATAAATGAATTAGGAAAATATTCCAGATAGGTTTCACTAAGATCGCTTGTTGCTTTTATGCCGCTATAGGTAAGCCCTATGTTGAGCATTATATCTGGTTTTGCATCGCCCCAGCTTTCAGCAGATTGTATGTAAGGGAATATAGATTTGATAAAGTTTTTAGCCCCTGGCTTATCATTAAACTGAAAAATCAGGTGGCAGGAGTAAGGATGCGTAAACCCGCGCAATATCATCCCCTGTATATTGGATTTATCGGGTATTGAATTGTTATTTGTTTTTGTCATGATAAGGTTTTATTAAGAGCCAACAGCCAAAAAAATGGGCTATTGACCCAGAAAATAGAATGAGCTTATACGCTTTGTTTTGGAAGAACCAACTCTTTAGCGGTGCTCGTAATTTCTTTTACCGTTTTTGTGTAAGCTTCATAAAGGTCACCCGGTTTTCCCGGCGATGCTGATTTGCTCAGGTTATTTTTATTGATGAAGTTTTCGAAGCCTGTAAGGTCTTTTACCGGTGGGTTTGGTGGGGTTAGCGCTATTGCCGCAATGCCTGCAAATGCTTGTTGCGTACCTGGATTTTTCCAGAAGAAACCGAGATAAGGATTCATCGGGCCATCAAATGTGGTGATCAATAAAATAGCATAAGTGCCCTGTCCTGAAGCATTGGGGATAAGTGCAACCCGTGCGTAATGCACAATGCCAGACTCGTCAAGGCCCGAGGTTACGCTTTTTACAAAATTTTGATAGGCTAGTTGTGCTGCTGCCTGTGATACCGCGTCCTGTTTAATTGGAACGTAGAGGGTTAGTGGATTTGCCATAAGATTTGGTTTTAGGTATTAATAATGCTTACTCTGTTAAAGGCTTTTCAGCATACGCCATTAATATTTAGAAGATTGTGCTTCGTGATTCGGTTTAAATACAGGCTTAGCTATTAAGTAATCGCAAGTCAAACATAAATATCTCTGTTTAATATAAAATAGTTTATTTAGCTATAATGGCAGGGTAATTAAACCCTATTTTACTGTGGTTTTAAACGCAAATCAATGTCTTAAATAGGATTATAGCCTATGTTGTTATAAATGTTGTGTTTATTTGTACCTTGAAAGGAAAGCTGAAAAGCAAACACATCTATTATGCCACCAGAGATTAAACAACCGCCGGTAGAAAAAACTAATTTACATCCCCGTAATTTGCATCGGCAAGGTTATGATCTGGATTTGCTGATGAAGATCACCCCGGAACTGACCAAATTTGTAAAGCCGAATAAATACGAAACTAAGTCTATAAACTTTAGCGATCCGGAGGCTGTAAAAACCTTAAACCGGGCACTGCTTAAACAATATTACCGCATTAAACATTGGGATATTCCCGAAGGTTATTTGTGTCCGCCGATACCTGGCCGGGCCGATTATATTCATTACATGGCTGATCTTTTGGCTGAAACTAATGGCGGAACAATTCCAAAGGGCGAACAGGTTAAAGTTTTGGATGTAGGTACTGGTGCCAATTGCGTTTACCCGATAATTGGTAACAGCGTTTATGGCTGGGAGTTTGTGGGCACTGATATTGACCCGGTGGCCATCACTTCGGCTAATGAGATCATCACAAAAAATAATAAAATAAATGATAGTATTATATGCCGCTTGCAAACTAACGCCGCCGACGTCTTTAAGCGGGTAATAAAGCAAGATGAGGTTTTTGATCTGACCATTTGCAATCCGCCATTCCATGCTTCATGGCAGGAGGCGCAGGCCGGTACTAACCGTAAATGGGATAATTTGAATAATGCCAAATCACAAGCGCCAGTGTTAAATTTCGGCGGAAAAAATAATGAGTTGTGGTGTAAAGGTGGTGAAGCCGCTTTCATTAGGCGAATGACGGATCAAAGCGCCTTATTTGCTAAACAGGTGTTATGGTTTACAACGCTGGTATCTAAAAAAGAAACGCTGGCCGGTGTTTATAAAGGATTAAGGACGGTTGCCGCGAAAGATGTAAAAACCATCAGCATGTCGCAAGGCCAAAAGGTGAGCCGTATTGTAGCCTGGACTTTCTTGGATGAAGCAGAACGCGCGGCCTGGAAACAAAAGCACTGGAGTGATAAATAAACCGCGATGCCTGATCCTAAAGTTAAATACAACAGAACAAGGATTGCGCCTACCCCAAGCGGATTTTTACATATAGGCAACGTATTATCCTTTGCTATTACTGCTGCTTTGGCTAAACAAAGCGGCGCAAAAATACTACTGCGGATTGATGATATTGACCAGGCAAGAGCCGATAAACAATATGTGCAGAATATTTTTGATACGCTGAATTTTTTAGAAATACCGTGGGATGAAGGGCCGCGGGACGCAAAGGAATTTGATGTCGAATATTCACAACTGCATAGGATGGGTTTGTATAATGAAGCCTTGAAATATTTGCAGGATAAAAAGTTGGTTTTTGCCTGCAACTGTTCGCGTAAGCAATTGAGCGAGAGCCCGTGTAGTTGCTATGAAAAACAACTATCATTAACCGCCGATAATGTAAGCTGGCGATTAATAACATCTCCTAATGATCGGCTTGCTATTAAGGATTATAATGGCGAATTGATACAAGCAATTTTGCCTACGGAGATGAATAACTTTGTGGTAAGAAAAAAAGATGGTTTCCCGGCTTATCAGCTTACATCTGTGATTGATGATTTATATTATGGCGCTGATCTGGTAGTACGTGGGCAAGATCTGTGGCATTCATCATTAGCGCAGTATCAATTAGCGATAGCCCTTGGGCGAGATGATTTTAATAATATTACCTTTTATCATCATCCTTTGATTAAGGATACAGCCGGTAATAAGCTATCAAAATCGACTGGTGCAACTTCAATTAAGTATTTACGGGAGCAAGGCAAAAGTGCAAGCGATATTTATCAATTAATCGCGGCAATAACAGGCATCAATGAGCCTGTATATAATTGGGAGCAGTTAGTAAGCATCATGATAAATAAACACTAAGTAGGAATAATGATTATATTTAAGCTTTAAGATACACAGGAGAATGGCTAAAGATTTATCGCTATTATACTTTGAACTATTGGAAAAGCTATCCGAACAAGGCGTTGGCGTTGGGAGCAATGTGGCTGATTTACTACAAAGATATTTTTTTAATACAAAAGAAGTTGATATAACTATATATAATAAAAGAGTTAATGATATTGTTATCACGTTAAACACCATGAAGAATAATAACCATATTATTTTTGATGATAGAGCCGCTGTAAATGATTTAATGAACTTATTTTATAATGGAGGGGCTATTGAAGTGTCTTTAAGAAAAGAGGGTTTGGATTATTACTATGCGGAGATACTTAGAAACGCTACTATACAGTCATTTGAAAATTCAAGAACACAATCAACCATAATATCCAATCAAAGTAAGATATTTAAAGCGGGTGCAATATTTGCATTTGGTAGTTTAATAGTGGCTATAATAACTCTTCGCATACAAATAAACCAAGACAATACAAAGATCCAAATACAGAAATTGCGGCAAGACACCACACAATTGCGTCACCAACTGTATCTGTTGGGAAATAAGCAGTAAAATTTTTGATGAACTCTTTAGTGTAGTCATATATTATATACTCTCAAGAGGGGAACTATAATAACGCCCATATTTCCAATCGCTAAACACACTAAGTTTACTCATTATTAAGAATCATGTTTACAATAGACCAAATTAAAGCAGCCCATTCCGAAGTGGAAAGCGGTGCGGATTTCCCAAAATACATTCAGGATATTAAAACTTTAGGCGTTAAAGCCTTTACTACTTATGTAAGCGACGGCCGCACTGAGTATCATTCTGTTGATGGGGATTCTGTACAGTCGCCGGGCATGTATGGTGCTTTGCCAATCTCGGATGAGACTAATATCGAGGAATTTAAGCAAGATCTGGAGATACATCAGAATGGCGAAACAGGCTACTACCGGTTTTGCCAGGACTGCGCCAGATCGGGCATTGAAAAATGGGTAGTTGAACTGGACAACATGACCTGCATTTATTACGACAATGCAGGCGTTGAAGTATTGGTTGAACAAATACCGATGGCTTAATAGATCAAATATCCTTTACATTGTCGGCCGTAATCCAGCCGGTATTGCCATTAGGCAGCTCTATCTCTATCCAGTTTTGATTGGTTTGATTGACATTCACCTTGGTTCCATCATGAATTACAAAAAGAGGCTTGGCGTTTAAGTCCGGCGAGCCCTTTACAATAACCGAATTGCTGAAAACAATAGCCTGATGATGTCCGTCAAAATAACTTACCTGCCTGTTCGCCATAAAGATATATACGATCCCAGCGAGAATAGCAATAATGCCGATATAAAAGGTTGCTTTTTTGATGATATATGAACGGGTAAACAGGTACCAGATCAATAACGCGAATCCACCAATAAAAAACAGCACGCCTATACCTGCCAATTTATTTACGGGTAAAAACAGGATGAAACTATGCCACCAACGGTTCACAAAAAACTCCGGTTGCGGTTCTATCTTATCAGCTATTTTTAGGTTAGCGAATTGTATGTTAATGCCAATGTCCTGGTCATTTGGGGCAAGCTTGTGGGCCTTCTCGTAATATAAGATAGCCGATGGCATATCGTCCATCTTATAATAGGCATTGCCTGTATTAAAATAGATCACCGCCGATTGATAACCTTCATTCAATATCTGTTGATAAGCCTGTACAGCCTCAGGATAATGTGCTTTTGCGTATAGTTGGTTAGCTTTATCAAAAAGCGCGTTCACTTTATCATCACCCAAAGAAAACAAGGGTAATGCAAGCATTAACAGCAGGTACAACCCGCGGTTTAGCCGGTTATATTTTATCTTCAATTTCATTGATCGTGTTTTTTGCTTTATCAAATACCTGTTGTTCTGATATGCCTGTTACAGGGGCAAAACGCGCCATCTCGCACAGGTCCATGGTATCAACCAATTGGGTGATGATGGCGCTGTCTAATTTGCGTGCCTGTAATTGCGTTATAATATTTTCTTTATTTAAATCCGATACCGGGATGTTGAGCTTGTCGCTTAAATAACCATACAACCCTTTGGCAACAGCATCATAAAATGCGGCGCGGTTGCCTGCTGTTAATTCTTTCTGTGCAAAAGCTAAGTGTTTAGCTGCCATTCTGCTGGCTTCGCGGCTACGTACCCTTACAATATCGCTGTTATATTCAGTCATCCATCTGCGATAAAATAAAGCACCTATAAATAGGACAGGCCCTAATAAAAGCAGTATGTAATATAGTGCCGAATTATAAAATCCCTCACCGTCTTTAAACTCATCCGCTGATGTTGTTTTGATGTATCTGATGTCGCTGCCCAGTAATTTAATATCCTGTTGCTCCGAAGAGTTAAAAGCGGGTACGTTGGCTTGCGCATCACCCTTATCAACCTTAATAGTAAATGGTTTGGTTGGTATGGTTACGTATTTTTGGGTAGATGGATTAAAGAAAGTAAACTCAACCGGGTTTAACGTAAAGTTTCCCTGGTGACGAGGTATCAGCAAATAGCTAAACTGTCTGCTGCCAGAAACACCATTTGAATCCACCACAATATGGTCGTTAGTTTTTGGATCATACTTTTCAACATCAACCGGCGGCGCTATTTTTGGCGAGTTGATCAGGTTAAGATTGCCCGTTCCCGAAATATCAATAGTATAGTTAAGCGTTTCGTTCGCTTTTAATTCCCTTTTATCTACATCGCTGTAAACGGTGTAATTACCTACTGCACCGGTAAAATCAGCCGGTTTACCTGCTGTTGGCAGCGCTATAGCATGTATGGTTATAGGCTGGCTTTTGGCTGAATATTTAAGGTCCTTAACATTACCATACATATCATCCAAAACATTGCGTGATGGCAGCCTTAGCTCTACCATAAAGGTAATAGCTAAAGGATCAATGGTCAGATCGCCGGCGTGCTGCGGGAAAAGCATAGATTGCTTTACTGTAGTAACATTATAGCGTATGCCTTTATAAACTTCGCTTTTCCAGGTGTTTTGCCCCTTGCTTTGTACATCCTGGTTCCAGAACCCATTCAGATCGGGTGCTTTATCAGGCTGGCCGCCTAAAATGCCAACACGGGTATATATTTTATAATATACTTTAATTTGTTCGCCTACGTAAGCACGGGTTTTATCGGTTACGGCACGAACGAATATTTGTTTTGACAGATCTTTGGTATCAACTTTAGGGTTATCATCAGGTGCCGCTGCTTGTGCTTGCTGTGCCTGTTGTGGTGGCGCCTGTCCCTTTACCTTAATTTTTATGGAATTGGTAGTTAATGTATGCCCATTTAAAACAATCGCGGCTTCATCAATTGTAAACGTTCCTTCTTTGGTTGCAGTCAAAATATAGCCATAAGAAATACTCATGGTTGAAACGCCATTTATAGATGCGAAGCTTGACGAGATGTTAGGACCCGACAGTACCTGGAAATCATGAAAATCGGGTTGGGTATAGTGTGTGCCACCCGCATTTATGGTAAAGTCAACTTCGAATTGCTCGCCTACGCCAACGTTAGTTTTGCTTGCAGTGGCAACAAATTTGCCTTGTGCAAAAAGCAAGCTTGTGTAAAGCAGTAATCCTATTATAAGGGTAATTCTCTTTTTCATTTATAGGGGTAAAAATAACAAGATTACCAATCTTTTAATACACGTGTACCTGTGCCTTTTAACTTTTTATTTTTGAGCTTGTCCTGTGTGCCTTGCTCCTGATTATTAAGGGCATTAAGCATGCGTTGGGCATCGTCTTTTGAGATGCCATCCTTAGGTTGCTCCGGCTGTTTTTGCTGATCCTGTTTGTTGGGATCTTGCTTACCCGGATCCTGTTTACTAGGATCTTGCTTGTCTTTATCCTGGTTCTTTTTATCAGGATTGCCTTTATCGTTTTTATTCTTATTCTGATTATTTTGATTGTTCTGATTCTGGTTGTTCTGGTTATTCTTGTTTTGCTGCTGCTGTTTCTTCAGCATTTCCTGCGCGTAAGCCAGGTTATAACGGGTAGCATCATCTTTAGGGTTATTCAGCAAAGCTTTTTTGTAGGCCTCAATACTTTCGTCGTATTTTTTAGTTTCGAGTAAGGAGTTGCCAAGGTTATGGTATGCGCCAGCCTTTATCTGCGGATCGTTAGTTGATGAAGCGATATTGGTAAAGTTCTTTGCCGCGTTATCAAACTGTTTTTGTTTGTACATGGCATCACCCATATTAAAATTACTCTCTAAAGGCATCTTCTTTTTTTGGATTGCCTTTTGGTAATCGGCTTCAGCCTCCTTAAAGTTTTTCTGATCGTAAAGCTGGTTACCTTTATAAATATACGTTTTTGCATCCTGCGCCAAAAGCACCGAACCATTCAGGATCATTAATATAATTATGATATACTTCTTCATGGCTTTTTCACTTCAAACAATTTTAAATTGCTTAACCTTAAACTTTTCCGGTTAGAGATAAAAAACTCGGCAATAAACAAAAACAAGGCAATCGCTATGAAAAACTGAAAACGATCTTCAAAATCTTTAAAAGATTTGCTGTCATACGTTTTCTGTTTCATTTTGTGCACCTGGTCCATCACAATACCCAGGCCGCTGTTAGCATCAGTAGCCCTGATGTAAACGCCGTTGCCTGCTACGGCTATCTCTTTACACATATCCTCATTCAGCTTGCTAATAACGGTGTGCCCAGCACTATCCAGATGGAAGCCAACTTGCTTACCATTATCATAAATTGGTACTGGTGCACCCTGCGGCGATCCAAAACCAATAACATGCACAACCACACCTTTATCGTGCGCATTTTGCGCTGCCGTAACGGCATCATCTTCGTGGTTTTCGCCATCGGTCATTAGTATGATTGCTTTGCCGGTTCCGTCTTTATAATCAAAAGATTTTACACCCAGATCAATAGCAGCACCTATGGCTGTTCCCTGTACGGGCACCATGCCGGTATTAATGGTATTTAAAAATATTTTAGCAGCCGAGTAGTCGGTAGTAATGGGCATTTGTACATAGGGTTCGCCGGCAAAAACAATAATGCCAATGCGATCCTCGTGTAAATTATCGATCAATTGAGCTAAAGCCCTTTTTGCATTCTCTAATCTGTTGGGCGCATAGTCCTGCGAGAGCATACTGTTTGAAACATCCAGCACGATCATAATGTCAGCGCCTTTCTTTTTAACCTCATCAATATGGTTACCCACCTGCGGATCGGCAATACCGATGATCAGCAAGGTATAGGCAACAATAAAGAAGATGAATTTTAACGTAGGCCGTGAAGACGAAACCTGGGGCATAATACGGCTGATCACCCCTTTGTCGCCCAAAGAAGCAAGCGCCTTTTTCTTCCACCTGCGTACCAGCATAAAGATGATGATCAGCAGCGGCACAAGCACTAAGGCCCATAAAATATATGCATTTGCAAAACGTAGCATTAGGTTATAGCTCCTTTAAAAATTGTGTTACTCAATAAAAACTCCAGCGATAATAATATCAGCGCTATAATGGCAATTGGCAAATAACGTTCGGTTTTTTTATGATATTGTGTTACCGCTATTTTAACTTTCTCCATTTTATCAATCTGCGCGTAAATTTGGGTAAGCTCTGTATTATTCCTCGCCCTGAAATATTTACCGCCAGTTATATCCGCTATTTGTGTTAAGGTTTTTTCGTCCACATCTACCGGGATCATCTGGTAATGCGTGTTGCCCATTTGATCTTTAAAAGGATATGGCGCAGACCCATTTGTGCCGATACCAACCGTATAAACCCGGATGTTGAATTGTTTAGCAATTTCAGCCGCGGTAATTGGCGGGATAGAGCCGGTGTTGTTCACCCCATCAGTAAGTAAAATAACTACCTTACTTTTCGCTTCGCTATCTTTTAAACGGTTAACGGCTGTTGCCAAGCCCATACCTATGGCAGTACCATCATCAATCATCCCATTTTTTATATCAGCAAACAGGTTGATGAGTACATCATGATCAATAGTCAGCGGGCATTGTGTAAAGCTTTCACCACTGAAGATCACCAAACCGATACGGTCATCCGGACGGGCTTTGATAAAATCTATGGCGATATTTTTACCGGCTTCCAGGCGGTTGGGTTTAAAATCTTCAGAAAGCATACTACCCGAAATATCTGAAGCGATCATAATGTCGATACCCTCGGTAGTTTCATTTTCCCAGCTCATTGCAGATTGCGGCCTTGCCAGCGCCACAATAATGGCAATAAATGCCAAACACCTCAGCACAATACTGTAATGCCTGAAAATATGCATCTGACTTTTATGCGCCAGTGCAAAGCTTTTGGTAGTCGACATGCCCAGCGTGCCTTGCAGCTTGCTGTTACGCCACCAGTAATAAGCCACCATCAATGGGATAATGAGCAATAGCCAGAAAAATCCCGGTTGGGCAAACTCTATTCCACTAAACCATTTCATTTAGGTAGTTCCTCCTTATTTTGAACGGGTTGAATAGGTTGTGGTATAAACCTGGTTTGTTGTATAAAAATGATGGCATTTTCCATGCTCTGCTCATTTTCATAAGCGGTGGGTTGCTGCTTGGCAAATTTCACCAAATCGGCCAATTTTAATATTTGAAACAGAATATTGCTGCTCTCTTTAGTAAGCTCTTTGCTTTTTAAGCCGTCAAAAATCTGATCAGTTGTTTGCTCGTGGGCTTGTACATTATAACGTTTCTCTAAATAATCACGCAGTATTTCGGTCAGCTCGATATGATATAGTTTGATATCGCCCTGCTGCCAAAGCTTTTTATCATTTAACTCATTTAGTTTAATGATAGCGATCTCGTCAATAGTATACACACGCGCGGCTTCAACCTGTTCAACTGTTTTAGGTTTGTTTTTGATGTAGTAGAGGATGCCTAATCCTATTAGGATAATTGCCAATACAATAACTACTATAACCCAATGGTCCTTTAG
The DNA here is from genome assembly GCF_009765905.1 of Mucilaginibacter sp. L196. GTDB lineage: Bacteria > Bacteroidota > Bacteroidia > Sphingobacteriales > Sphingobacteriaceae > Mucilaginibacter. The sequence goes on from NZ_LMUO01000011.1 coordinate 69,397, forward strand.
CCAATCCCAAAGATTGTAAGATACGGCAAGCGGCTCTTTAATATCATAAAAAGCCTTCGTGGTATCAACCGGTACCGACTTTATTTGTAGGGTTATTGTGCCTGTTTTAATATCGCCCGCTTTAGTGTGGAAGGTAAATTGCGGCAACACATACACACCGGTATCAAATGATGTTACGGTGTAACTGTGGCTTATGGTTTCCAGGTTGGGGTTGTTCTTATCTACAACGGTATCCCCCTTTAAACTTTTTACAATTTTTACCTTACCAATGCTGTCAACAATCTCAGGAAAGGTAATGTCCGCTTTAAGCGGCATATTTGCTGAAACATGCAGGATGGTTTGATCGCCGATAGGCATAGAATTCCTGTCGATGCTGGATTCTACTTTAACATATTGGGCATTGGCTTTGAATCCAAAACCAGTTAAAAGCGAAATAAATAGTAGTGTTACTTTGAAATATTGTTTCATGTTACCGCCTGCTCTCACGTTTTTTAAATAGTGTCATAAGTGGTTTAACATAGGATTCATGGGTGCCGATGCTGGTAAAATCAACACCCGATTTGGCGAAGGTTTCTTTTAAGCGGGCATTCCGTTCAATAGCTGCCTTTTTATAAGCGGTACGCACATCCCTGCTGCTGGTATTTATCCATTGCAGGTCGCCGGTTTCTTCATCAACAACAGGAATTAAACCCAGATCCGGGAATTCCTCTTCGTGCTTGTCGTACAATCGCAGCGCTATAATGTCATGCTTTTTATTAGCGATCTTGATCTGATCATCAAACGGGCCGCTCATAAAATCAGAGATGAGGAATGCTGTACTGCGTTTTTTGATGGCGCCGGTAAAATAGCGCAATGCAACCGCAACATCAGTGCCTTTGCTTTCCGGTGTGAAATCTATCAGCTCGCGGATGATCATCAAAATATGACTTCGGCCTTTTTTAGGCGGGATGAATTTCTCGATCTTATCACTAAAAAATATCACGCCTACCTTATCATTATTCTGAATCGCCGAGAAAGCCAATACCGCGCATAACTCCGTAGCAATATCCTGCTTTTGTTGAACAACGGTACCGAAATTTCCTGATCCGCTCACATCAACCAGCATCATTACGGTAAGTTCACGTTCTTCGTCAAAAACCTTTACGTAAGGGTGGTTAAAACGTGCGGTAACATTCCAGTCGATAGTGCGTATTTCATCACCCGGCTGGTATTCACGAACCTCATTAAAGGCCATACCCCGCCCCTTGAAAGCCGAATGATATTCGCCCGAGAATAAGTGGTTACTTAAACCCCGGGTTTTTATTTCGATTTTCCTTACCTTTTTTAGCAGATCCTTGGTATCCCTTGCCATAACCAGCCCCCTCTAAATCTCCCCCGGTAGGGGAGACTTCTTAGATACGATTGTTATTTTAATTATCTTCACTTAATCAATTTTTTAAGTCCTCCCTACCGGGGAGGGTTTGGGTGGGGCTTGTTTCTAAGGTACTTCAATAGCATTTAAAATACCGGTAATAATTTGCTCTGAAGTAATGTTTTCTGCCTCAGCCTCGTAAGTTAAGCCAACACGATGCCTTAATACATCATGCGCGATAGCGCGAACATCCTCAGGAATAACATAACCACGGCGTTTGATGAACGCATAAGCTTTTGCAGCCAGCGCTAAATTGATACTTGCCCTTGGCGATGCACCAAAGCTGATGAGGTTTTTGTATTGCGCTAATTTGTATTGCTCAGGGAAACGGGTAGCGAAAACAATGTCAATAATATATTGCTCAATTTTCTCATCCATGTAAACCTGGCGAACCACCTTGCGGGCGCTGATGATATCATCCGTTTTTACAATAGGGTTGATCTTAGGGAAGCCTTGTGCCGATATATTAGCACGAACAATCTTCATTTCATCCTCTTTGGTTGGGTAGCCAATAACTACCTTCAGCATAAAACGGTCAACCTGCGCCTCGGGCAGTGGGTAAGTACCTTCCTGCTCAATAGGATTTTGGGTTGCCAGTACTAAAAATGGCTTTGGTAACGGGTAGGTATTATCGCCGATAGTAACCTGGCGTTCCTGCATGGCCTCCAACAGCGCGCTTTGCACTTTTGCAGGTGCACGGTTAATCTCATCCGCCAAAATAAAGTTAGAGAACAAAGGCCCTTTACGAACAATGAATTCTTCTTTCTTTTGATTATAGATCATCGTACCGAGTAAATCGGCAGGTAACAAATCAGGGGTGAATTGTATACGGCTGAAATCAGCTTCAATAGCTTTTGACAATGAATTGATAGCCAAGGTTTTTGCCAATCCGGGAACACCTTCTAACAGGATGTGTCCGTCGGCCAATAAACCGATCAATAAACGTTCTACCATATAACGCTGACCAACGATCACTTTATCCATCTCAATTTTCAACAGATCGATGAACGCGCTTTCCTTTTGGATCATCTCGTTCAGGGCGCGTATATCGGTTCCATAAGAGGTACTGCTGGTAGCCGTATCAGTTACAACTGGTTGTGTGCCACTATTTATTTCTTCCATTAGCATTCGTATTTTAAGGCTTGCAAGTTAAAAAGAGTTGTTTCTTTAATCAAATTCTAAGTATTAGATTGTAGTTAGAATTTGTTAAAAAATGTTAAAACGGGGCATAATGGGTTTATCTAAGCCTCCAGTATGGCAAGTTGGGGTTATTATTGTAGGAATTCAAATATGATTTGTAATAATAAGGCTACAATCATACTTAATTGTACCGTTAATGTTTTTTTTACGTTAAACAAAAATCTAAAGTATTAGTCAAACAAAAAATACCCCAAAATCAACTCTAATTATAATATTATGAAATTAAACTTTACCAAAATTAAAGAGATTCGCCAACTTGGAACAGTCGCTTTATCAACCGGAATAGCTTGCTTGCTGGCAGTATCAATATCGTCTTGCAATAAAAGCTCAAGCACTGCCGGATCGGCCACGTTAGCAGTGGTTGCAGCCGCACCCGATGCACCGTCAGCAGATTTTTATATAAATGGCAGCCTTGTTAATGGTACCCCATTAGTATATGGTAGTTATATATCTTATTTTAGTGCTGTATCGGGTACAAGTAAAGTGGGCTTTGATGATACAGGTACTACTACAGCTATAGCTCTTGATACCATTAATCTCGCAGCTAGTAAGACATACACTCTTTTCTTATGCAATTTGGTAGCTAAGCGCGAATTCGTATTAGTTAAGGATACCATTGTTAGCCCTCCAACTAATAAAGCTTCTATTCGATTGGCTAATATGAGCCCGGATGCTCCAAATGTCGATCTGGTAATAGGTGGAAAAGTAATAGTTTCAAATGCATCATACAAGCAAGTGTCTTCTTTTGTAGCAATACCTGTTGTGGATAATGACACGTTAAGAATAGTGCAAACAGGCACAAGTAATTTATTAGGTGTTGTAAATGCGCTAACTGTAGAATCCGGGGCAGTATATACCATTTGGCTTAACGGTTTTGCCAGTGGCATAAACGGTTATGTTCTTCAGGCCAACATCATGAGAAATGCTGCATTGTAATTAATATTTACACTAAATTAAAACAAAAGGCTGCCACTATTAGTGGCAGCCTTTTGTTTTAGGATCGAAATTTATAAGTAAGGAATCGGGTTCTTAACGTAAATTAGTATGTTTACTAAAAATTATCAACCCATATTAAAATGAAAAAAGTAATTCTTGTTACGGGAGCCTCTTCAGGTTTAGGTTTAGCTACGGCAAAAGCGCTGCAGGCCCAGGGCCATACAGTTTACGGAACCTCCCGCGATGCGAAAAAAATTAAAGATGTAGCTTTTAAACCACTATCAATGGATGTTACTGATGACGCATCGGTTAAAGCAGCTGTTGATGCCATTATTAAAGCCGAAGGCAAAATTGATGTGCTGGTTAACAATGCTGGCAACGGTATAACTGGTCCGCTTTACGCTATGCCGGTTGATGTGGCTAAAAAACAATTTGAGGTTAACTTTTTTGGCGTAGTACGTGTAAGCAGCGCGATACTGCCGGGTATGATCGAAAAGAAACAAGGATTGGTTATTAATATAGGTTCATTGGCAGGTTTGTTTGGATTGCCTTACCAGGGTTTATACAGCGCGTCGAAATTTGCTATTGAAGGTTACTCTGAAAGCTTGCGTATGGAATTGCAAAATACCGGCATTAAGGTTGTTGTTGTTAACCCCGGCGATTTCAAAACCGACTTTACCGCGAGCCGCGAAAAAGTGCCTTTCCCGTTGAAAAATGAACAATTAAATAAAGAATATGCTGCTGCCGTTGCCGCTATGGAAAAAGATGAAAGCATTGGTGCTGATCCAGCAAAATTAGCCGCTAAAATTGTTAAGATAGTAGATACGAAAAGCCCTAAACATAGTTATCTGGTTGGTGCTTTAGGCCAAACTATTGTACCTACATTGAAGGCAACTTTGCCGGGTGGCCTGTTTGTGAAATTAATGAACGACCATTACGGGATTAAGTAACCCCCTGAAGGGGGAATGAAAATGTTTAAAGGGGATAGTAGTTTTGAAGATTACTGTCCCTTTGTTATTTATTATCTACCATGAAATTTAGAACGATATTATTTTCAATAGCTGTTGTTGGATTGTGCAGTAATGCCGTCGCGCAGCAGAAAAAGGAATTCTCCGGTAACCCTGTTATACCCGGTTGGAATGCCGACCCGGAAGCTAAGATATTTGAGGGGCAGTATTGGATATACCCAACCTACTCTGCTCCTTATGAGCAGCAGGTGCATATGGATGCATGGTCGTCGAAGGATTTGGTGCATTGGACAAAGCACCCCGATATTATTGATACCGCCGCCATAAAGTGGGCCAAAAAGGCCATGTGGGCACCAGCCGTTACCGAAATGGGTGGCAAATATTATTTCTTTTTTGGGGCGAATGACATTCACGATGATAAAAAAGAGATCGGCGGGATAGGTGTGGGTGTTTCGGATAGCCCGGCAGGCTCGTTTAAGGATTATTTAGGTAAGCCGCTTATCGGGCAGATCCATAATGGCGCGCAGCCTATTGATCAGTTTATTTTTAAAGATCATGACGGCCAGTATTATATTATTTATGGTGGCTGGCAACATTGCAACATCGCGAAGCTGAATAAGGATTTTACCGGTTTTATTCCCTTTGCTGATGGCACTACGTTTAAATCCATCACCCCTGAACATTATGTGGAAGGATCGGTAATGTTTACCCGGAAAGGAAAATATTACTTAATGTGGTCTGAAGGGGGCTGGACCGGACCGGATTATCGTGTAGCTTATGCTATTGGCGATGCACCGACAGGCCCGTTTAAACGGATTGGTGTTGTTTTGCAGCAGGACCCTAAAATAGCTACGGGTGCAGGGCACCATTCGGTGATACAGGTACCGGGTAAGGATGAATGGTATATTGTTTACCACCGCAGGCCGTTGACAGAGACGGATGGTAACCATCGCGTTACTTGTATTGACCATATGTATTTTGATAAAGATGGGTTGATAAAGCCTGTGATTATTACTAACGAGGGCGTAGCGGCGGTGCCTTTAAAATAATTGCTTATGTATTTTGCACTATCTAAACTATTGTTGTTTTTGCTTTACCCTGCTTTTTGGGTATTTATTGTATTTGTGATCGCTTTGTTTGTGAAAGATCGTAAACGCAAACAACGCTGGTTAATTGCCGCAGTAGCATTACTGTATATATTTTCAGCACCTCTGTTTTTAAATTTATTTGCCCGTGCCTGGAGTATTAAACCTACTTTAGCTAAAGTGCCTAATGTTTATAGTTGCGCTATTATTTTAGGGGGCTACACATCGGTTCATCAAAATGGGGACGGATATTTTAATAGTGCATCTGATAGGTTTATAGAAGCTGTTAGATTATTCAATACAGGTGTGGTTAAAAACTTATTACTTTCCGGAGGAAATGGAAGCTTGATGCCAGGTGAATACAAGGAAGCTAATTGGGCTAAAACGCAATTGCTCACCTTTAAAGTGCCGGATAGTAGCATATTGATTGAAAGTAACTCCAGAAATACAATTGAAAATGCTATTTTTTCAAAACAGATTTTACAGAAATCAGGGTTGAAGCCACCATATTTATTGGTAACATCTGATTTTCATATGCGGCGGGCGTTCATGATATTTAAAAAGGAAGGTTTGCAGGTAATACCTTATCCGTGTGATTACTCGGTTGGCCAGTGGATGGATTTATTTAGCGACCTGATACCTGATGGTGTGGCCTGGGCTGAGTGGAATATTTATTTAAAGGAATTGGTGGGTTATGTGGTGGACAAGTGGAAATAATCTAAAATAAAAAATCCCTCTCTGAAAAAGAGAGGGATCGGGGTTGCAGGCCTGACCTGCTTATTTAGACAGGGGTATTATTAAAAAATGGGTTCCATCGTTACCGGATCAATCCTTTTTAGGTTGATGTTGCTAACCGGTTTTACCACTAATGGAATTTTCTCAACATAAGTTTCACTGGTATCTAAACCAAAAGCTTTGGCTTCGGATAGTGCCAGCTTTTTGATGCTGAAGTAACTGTTCAGGATAAATGATTCGGATACGCTGAACAGGTTATTATATGACAGGAATTTCTCCAATATCACAAAGCGGAAATCAGATACTACTTTGAATTTTTTAAGTGATTCGTAACTGCTGGTGATGTCAAGCTCTTTACGGGCAACCATATCTTCAACCACTTTGCGGAACAATACGTTAACACGGGGTTGTATACGGAATCCTAACCGGAAATCAACACGGATGATCTTGTCTTGCTCAACCTGATCCACACTATATTCCATAGTATACGGCTCATCAGTAGTATCAATATGCACAAACCAATAAGTGTCAGCACGCTTAGGGCTTCGGCTCATGATAGAGTAGATGACCTTCTCTTCTATTTGCCTGCTGTTATTTGCCTTGGTAAGGTAGATCAGCTGGCTTGAATATTTTGGAATAGTTGTATCGGCGCTTAGTGCATTTAACATTGGGATCTGATCCTCCAGGTCGATAAAATGCAGGAAGCGGTTGTTTATTTTACGAGCCCTGAACCATATATACATGGTGAATATCAATCCAACCTCAAACACCAGGAAGAAGATCCTTTTTAGTAGTTTGGCAGCATTCTCCACAAAGAAAGCCGACTCTACACATAAGAATACACAAAGGATGATGGTTACCAACCATATAGGCCAATGTTTAACATAGCGCATAAAGTAGTACATCAATACGGTAGTCATAAGCATGGCTATAGTAATAGAAAAGCCATAGGCAGCCGTCATATGCTCGGATGTTTGGAAGTATAATGTTACCGCTATACAGCCAAAGCACAATAACCAGTTAATGCTGGGTATATAAATTTGCCCGCGAATGTTTGAAGGGTATTTAATGGTAATGCGGGGCCAAAAGTTCATACTTACGGCTTCGCTGATTAGTGTAAATGACCCGCTTATCAGTGCCTGGCTGGCAATAATAGTAGCTAGTGTTGCCAAGGCAACACTGGGGATCATTAATAAATGCGGGTTAGGCACTATCTGGTAAAATGGGTTTACATTGGCGAAATTAGTATTTTCAGGCTGGCTTAATACCCATGCACCCTGGCCTAAATAGCTTAATACCAATGTGGTTTTAACAAATATCCAGCTGTACTGGATGTTTTTGCGCCCGCAATGGCCAAGATCAGAATACAAAGCTTCGGCACCTGTGGTACATAAAAATACCGCGCCTAATAAAGCAAGGCCACCGGGATGGTTGAATAATAATTTTGCGCCATAGTAAGGGCTTAATGCTTTAAATATAGATGGGGAATGCAAAATTTGAAGGGTACCTAAAACACCTATCATCAAAAACCACATTAACATAACCGGGCCAAATGCCGAGCCCACCACCTTGGTGCCAAATTGCTGAAAGAAAAACAGCAATAATATAATGCCGATAACAATGCCAATAATAAGCTTACTGCCCGGAACAAATGAAGCTGCCAATGATGGTACATTGCTTAATCCCTCAATAGCTGAAGTAACCGAGATTGGTGGGGTTATGATACCATCAGCCAATAAAGTACCTGCACCTATAATAGCCGGAATAGCCAGCCATTTGCCGTAACGGCGAACTAAAGCATATAGCGAGAATATACCACCTTCGCCCTTGTTATCAGCCTGTAGGGTGATGAGGATATATTTAAAAGTGGTTTGCAGGGTTAATGTCCAGAATATACAGGAGATTGAGCCTAATACCAGCAACTCGTTTGCTTTTCCTCCTTCGGTTAATAAGGTTTGGAACACATAGAGCGGTGAAGTACCAATATCGCCGAAGATGATGCCAAGCGCTAACAGCATGCCACCGGCGGTAAGTTTTCTTAAGTGCGGATTCATTTGTTTGTATGTTGTTTAAAAATTATAGGGCATTGTTGTTAATGTTAAGGTTGAAATGGAAGCGGCTGCCTTCGCCAACTTCACTTTCAACACCTATGTTGCCTCCCTGGGCTTCAATAAAGTCTTTGGCTATTGCAAGGCCTAAACCGGTTCCGGTTTTATCAGCTTCGGCACCCGGGATACGGAAATAGCGTTCAAAAATGCGGGCGAGATACTTTTCGTCAATCCCGCGCCCCTGGTCTTTCACTGCAAACTCTATGAAATGATTTTTTTTCTTCACATCCAGATTAATAGTAGCTTTTTCGGGGCTATACTTAATGGCGTTTGATAGCAGGTTGATTAATACCCATGTTGTTTTATCCAAATCGGCCATTACGTTTGGCAGGGTATCGGCACAATTTGTATTGATGGTGATCTGTTTTTGTTCGGCTAATGAGCGGATAGCTTTTACCGCGTATTCTACGATGTTTTTAGGGTGTGTACTGCCGAAGTGCAGGTTTATCTTGCCGGTTTCTACCTGCGCGGCGTCAAGCAGTTCAGCGGTGATCTGTAACAGGCGGTGGGTATCGGCATCAATATTTTGGATGAGTTGTTTTTGCTCATTATTTACTTCTCCTACACGCGCATCTTCCAGTAATTTAACGCTCATACGGATAGATGCGAGCGGTGTTTTTAATTCGTGCGATATGGTTGCGATGAACGCTGTTTTGTCATCATTAAGCTGCTGAAAATCGGTGATGTTTTTCAGGATGAAAACCTTGCCTATTACCTTGTCGTCATTAGTTACTTCTAAAACATCTTTGGTGAAAAAGCTATCGCGGTTATCAGCAAAAAGCTTCATTTTAGGCTGATTAACAAATAGCATGTTGCGTAACAGGTCATTTTCCAGAGCTATGTTTGGGGCGTATTGACCTGTTAACCGATCCTCTGGAATGCCGATTAGCATGCATGCAACTTTATTGGCGAAAATGATAAACTGTTTGTCATCAATACCAATAATGGCATCACCCATGGAGTTGATGATGGTTTCGATCCTTCTTTTTTCGAACATGATGCTGGCAATATTGCTGCTCTCATACTCATTAAGCTTGCCGGCCATTTGGTTAAAAGCTATCGCCAGATCGCCAAACTCATCTTTTGCAGGGAAAACAAGGCGTTTATTATAGTTTTTGTTGGCAACCTCTTTTATGCCCGATATTAATTCTTTTACAGGGTTAGCAATGTAGCCGGGGAAATTTACCATAAAGCTAAAAGCGATAAGGAAACATAGTGTGCCAACAAGCGATACAAGAATTATTGCCCGATCGGCAGTAGTTGTGGCTTTGGTATTGCGATGCTCAATAGCATTCATGTTAAGCTGCATAATATTGTAAAGTATGCCGCGAATTTTTGAGCTGAGCTGAATTGTTGCCTGAGGGTTATTTACTGAAAGTTTGTAGCCTTCGAAAGTTGAACGTAATGAATCGGCTAATTGCTCTTCGCCGGGTTCGGTTATGTTTTGTTCTTCTTTGCTTATGTTGGCCTCTATGGTTTGTAATTTGGTAGCTGTGTTTACGGTTTGAGGATAATCAAGCGCCTGCTCAATAGCCTTTACATACACCAATGAACGATAGTTGTCTTTTAATATAGCTTTCGAATCATTTGAAAGGCGGGTTAAATAATAATCTGCCATTCCTGAGCTGATCAGCGCCATCAAAAAGATGAAGCCAATACCTGCGCGAAGTTTGTTTTTTATGTTCATGATAACGAAACCTTGATAAGCCATTAATAATTATAATGCCAAGGCAACAGGAATATTTTTATTTTGTTGAAATACAGGTTTTTATATATGAATTATTTGTATTTGTTAACTCATACTATATACGAAACCATATCATTTTGATAGGGTATTATCAAAATGGTGTGTATATATAACACTATTGGTTTAATTGGGATGCTTCCAAATGTCGGCATAAGGATTTGAAAAGGTGTTGACACTGTTTTGTCAGTATGATGGCTGCCTGTTGTAGTTACTCACCCGATCTTGCTTCGCTCGACCACCCTCTCTTTCGCTGTGCGACAAAGAGGGGATTGGGGGATAGGTAGTTTGTCATAGAATTGAGGCGGTAAGTTAAGTTTTAAAATAAGGAGCGCCAGCAAATTTATCTAACCAAACAAAAAAATACTTAGTTTTATGCCCATGATCAGATGCCTTGTTGTTGATGATGAGCCATTGGCCCTGCATATTGTTGAGGATTACATATCAAAGGTGCCTTTTTTGGAATTGGTTAAAGCTACAACCAATCCTATAGAGGCGTTGACTTTGGTACAGGAAGGCAATGTCGACCTGGTTTTTCTGGATGTGCAAATGCCTGAACTTACGGGTATACAATTTTTAAAGATAGCAAATGGCAAAGCCAAAGTAATATTGACCACTGCTTACCCAGAGTACGCGTTAGAGGGTTATGAGCTTGATGTGGTTGATTATCTGCTTAAACCCATTGCTTTCGATCGTTTTTTTAAAGCGGTGCAAAAAGCGCAGGGGATTTTGCAGCCATCTGCCAAACCTGTCGCGAGTATAGAATCGGCACCACAAAATGATTTTTTGAGCGACTTTATTTTTGTGAAGAGCGAGCATAAAATACAAAAGGTGTATCTGCGCGATATTTTGTTTATTGAAGGGTTAAAGGACTATATCTCTATTTTTAGTTCGGGCGAGCGGATCATCACGCTGCAGAATATGAAAAAGATGGAAGATGCTTTGCCTGAGCGGCATTTTGTGCGGGTGCATAAATCATATATCGTATCGCTAAACAAGATTGATAGCATTGAACGCAGCCGTATTTGGATAGGTGAAAAAATAATACCCGTTGGCGATACTTACCGCGACCAGTTTTTTAAGATCATCGACGGGAAGAATATCTAAGAAACTGTTTAAAAAAGATTGGGTATTTTTTTCATATAAACACCAAAAACAAATGTCATTGCGAGGAACGAAGCAATCGCACGTAGAAAACCGGTCTTGCAAAGTTCGCGATTGCTTCGTTCCTCGCAATGACAATAGTTTTATTATTTTTTAAATAACTGTATGAAAGAGAGATTCAAAACGCTGGATATTTTCAGAGGAATATTTTCCAGCTTTGTTATCTTTTTCCATATGACGGCGTTTTCTGTCACACCAATCATCAATAATAGCTTTTTTTATAACGCCTATCTGTTTGTTGATTTCTTTTTTGTGTTGAGTGGCTTTGTGATAGCCTACACGTACCAAAATATAGATAGCTGGCCGGCATTTGGCAAGTTTTATAAAAAACGCTTTTTTAGGCTTTACCCATTACATGTTATTGTTTTGCTTTTATTTTTAGCTATCAACTTAGCAAAACACCATGCCTCGGGTTATGTGCATGTTAACGAATTAGGGTATGGCATTGATAATTGGCGTAGCTTTTTAGCCAACCTGTTCTTACTCAACTCGGTAAAAATGCCAGGGATACATGATGTCAGCTGGAATATTGCCAGCTGGTCAATAAGTGCTGAGATGATTGCTTACCTGGTATTTGGTGCAGTGGTAACGGTTATCAATACAAAAAAACTGCATGCGTTTAAATCATACATCTACCTAATTATTGCTGTTGGCGCATTTTTGGCAATGGCCGCACTAACACATAGCTTTAATATTGATAATACTTTTGACTACGGCTTTCTGCGTGGGATAATGGGCTTTTTTACAGGCGTGTTATGCTTTAACTTGTATAAATTTATTAAAGATAAATACACCACGTTTAAGTCACTTGCTTTTAATATACTTGAACCGGTTTGTTTGGTTGTTATAGTGGTTTTAATATGCTTTGGAGAGATGTTAAAACCCATCAATTTTATTTTTGATATTTTCTTTTTCATCACTATCCTGGTTTTCGCTTTTGAAAAAGGATGGGTGTCGGCAATGCTTAATAAATCAGAGCTGTTACACAATATGGGCAAGTATTCGTATTCTATCTACATGATACATACGCTTTTGCTCAGTTTGTTTAACGTGTTTTTTATCAGGCTATTAAAGCTACCCCCATCGGCGTACTGGTATTTGTTTATTGTTAATTACCTGATTATATACATGGTATCGGCCTGGACGTATAAGCATATAGAAATGCGGTTTAGCTTAAAACCCTCCCCCAAGGGAAATAGCGGATGGTGGTTATGGTAATTGGCGTTAAAATGGCATTGCTTTAAGTAACAAGATTGATACTAAATATTATTAAATCGATATTTTAAATATTGCCGATTGTTTTTTATTATATCTTTATATTCTCCCCGGTAGTTTTATTGTAATTAAACTTGTATCTATTGAATTATTAATCGCTTATTTACATTTTAAAGCATTACCTAAATGTTAAAAAGATTACCTAAATACTTATTGCTTTTTCTGATTGCCTGCTGTATAAAAAACGTTGCCCTGGCGCAAACTGTTGCCGATAGTTTGAGCGCTAAGCAAACAACTGTGTATGCCAATGTTGAGCGCGATTTTTATAAAAAGATGGGCCCGCAATCAAGGTTATATAATGGCATGGAGTATGATCTTTACAATCCGCATATGAAAGGCAACGCTTATTATGACGATGTAGACAGCTGGAATAAGGGATCGGTGTTTTATGATGGGTATTTGTACACCAATGTAGATATGATGTACGATATATATAAGGATGAAGTAGTTATTTTGATTTATAACAACTTTATGCGGATAAGCCTTATTAGTGAAAAGGTAAGAGATTTTGATTTACTCCATCAGCACTTTATTTATCTTAAAAATGACCCTGCTAACAGCAGTTCATTAAAAACCGGGTTTTACAATGAACTGTATGGTGGCAAAATTCAGGTTTTGTTGAAAAAAACAAAAAGCATCCAAAACTCCACGGATTATACAGGGGATATAATACCATACTTTTCGCCGACAAAAGATTACTATCTATTTAAAAACGGCAAATATTATACAGTAAATGGCCAGGGTGCTTTTTTAGATGCTTTGAGCGATCATAAAAAAGAAATCAAGCAATTTATCAGAACTAACAATATCAAATTTAAGAAAGCACCTGAACAAGCCATGACCGCAATAGCAGCTTATTACGACCATTTAACTGATTAATATGAAGAGAATATACTTCACCATTATTTTTCTATTTATTACAAAGCTATTGCTGGCACAAAATTCCACAGGCAAAACAGTTAGCGTAAATTATAACCAGGCCGGTATTGATGCTGTAGTAAAGGATTTGGAAGCACAAACCGGATACCATTTTTACTATGACCATGCACAATTTGACAGCCTGAAAGTAACCCTGCAAATAAGCGATGCTTTATTCGAGAATGTGCTGAATATGGCTTTTAATAATACAGCCTATCATTATGCCATTGTACCATCAAGCATGGAGGTTTTTTTAACTAAAGGCAAAGTAATACGCACACAATTAGCCGCAGGGTATTTTAATAGTTCAAAAACCAATATTATTAGTCAGGCTGTGCCGCAGGCCGATTTTAGCATGGATAAAGAAACTCCTGCAACGGAAGCTACTACAGAAAATAAGTTGTATTCGATAGGTATCAAAACCAATAATATTGAACCGGGGAGGGCTATAATATCCGGTTACGTTAGGGATGCTAAATCAGGAGAGGCCATTGTAGGAGCGAGCGTTTTTACAACTGATGCAAAAACAGGGGTGGTATCAGATCAATATGGTTATTTTACCATTACCCTGCCAAAAGGAAGGCAAACGCTAGTTATACACGGCATTGGCATGAGGGATACACGCAGGCAGTTGGTTTTATATAGTGATGGCAAATTGAATATTGAGATGCAGGAACAGGTATACTCCTTAAAAGAGGTTAAAATTTCTGCGGATAAAGTTGCCAATGTGCGTAGTAACGAAATGGGGGTTAACCACCTGGATATAAAAAGCATTAAACAAATACCCGCCATATTTGGCGAGGCTGATATTTTAAGAGCTGTTTTAACTTTACCGGGTGTACAGTCGGTTGGTGAATCAACAACTGGATTTAATGTTCGAGGTGGCGCGGCAGATCAAAACCTAATATTGCTTAACGATGCCACAATATATAATCCTTCGCACTTTTTTGGATTCTTTTCGGCATTTGACCCCGACATGGTGAAGGATGTTGAACTATACAAGAGCAGTATCCCTGAAAAGTACGGAGGCCGTTTAGCATCGGTGCTTGAAGTAACAGATCGTGAAGGAAATAAAAAGAAATTTACAGGTTCGGCAGGTATTGGCTTGCTTACCAGCCGTATAAATATTGAGGGGCCTATTATCGAAAATAAAACATCGTTTATATTAGGTGCGCGTACTTCATACTCGGATTGGTTGCTTAGCGCCTTGCCGCAGGAATATAAAAACAGCGAAGCCAATTTCTACGATATTAACCTGGGGATAAGTCACCAGATTGATGATAAGAATAATATCTATTTAACCGGTTATATAAGCCATGATGGGTTTAAACTTAACAGCGATACTACCTATAAATACGGCAATAAAAACGCGAACATAAAGTGGAAGCATAATTTTAATAATAAGCTGTTTAGTGTTTTTTTGGTTGGATATGACCGTTACCAGTACTCCGTTTCGAGTGATGAAAACCCGGTAAATGGGTATAACCTTAACTATAATATCAATCAGTCTAATTTTAAAGCTGATTTTACATATTATCTAAATCAAAAAAACACCTTAGATTTTGGGTTAAGCTCTATTTATTATAAACTGAATCCAGGGAATTTTGAGCCTTATAACAATCAATCGCTGATATTGCCTGATGTTGTTCCTGCAGAGCAGGCGCTTGAGAGCGCTTTATACCTGGGTGATAAATATGATATAACTCCCGATTTTACCGTCGATTTGGGTATAAGGTATTCTATTTATAATGATCTGGGAGCGCAAACAGTTGATTATTATGCACCTAATTTGCCAAAAACAAGCGGTAACGTAATTGATAGTGTTACTTACGGTAAAAACAAGATAATAAAAACCTATACTAAGCCGGAGATAAGAGCATCTGCCAGATATAATTTAAATGATAATACATCGCTTAAGGCTAGTTATAATACACTTACCCAATATATCCATTTGTTATCAAATACAACGGCTATATCTCCTACGGATATATATAAGTTAAGCGACCCTAATATTAAACCACAGTCTGGCGATCAGGTATCATTAGGAATATATAAAAATGCACAGTCAAATACGATAGAAATGTCGGTGGAGGTGTATTATAAGCGTATCTGGGATTATCTTGATTACAGGGATGGGGCTACGCTACTATTGAATGACCATATTGAACAAGATGTGATTAATACCAATGGCAAGGCTTATGGGGTTGAAATGTTATTGAAAAAAACAGAAGGTAAATTAAACGGCTGGGTAAGCTATACTTACTCTCGTACTTTCTTGAAGCAGGATGATCCAAATGCTGGTGAACTAATAAATAATGGCAATTATTACCCTGCAAACTATGATAAACCTAATGATTTTAATTTTACAGGGAATTATCGTTTTACTCACCGGTACAGCATATCACTAAATGTTGTTTACAGTACCGGGCGCCCTATAACATTGCCAGTGGCTAAATATAATTATGACGGATCGGATCGTGTTTATTATTCTGACAGGAATGCATACCGGATACCGGATTATTTCCGAACCGACTTTTCAATAAATATTGAGGGTAACCATAAAGTACATCAACTTACACATAATTCATGGTCGATAGGGGTTTATAATTTAACCGGAAGGGCAAATGCATATTCTACTTACTTTACCGAACAGGGCGGTGCTATAAATGGTTACCAGCTATCGATATTTGCTAAGCCGATACCTTTTATTAACTATAATATTCGCTTCTAGAGGATGATGACAAATAGAGGATATACGATATTATATACTTTGGCAGCCTTTTTTATAATGAGCTGTACAAAGCCCTATAACCCCAAAGTTATTGCCAGTGCAAATAACTATTTGGTTGTTGAAGGAACGATAAATACGGGCGGTGACTCAACCATAATTAAATTAAGCCGTACGGTTAATTTGAATGCAGCTACTACAACTAATCCTGTAACGGATGCTACAGTTGCTATACAGGATGATCAGAACGTGTCGTACAGCTTACAAAGCCTTAATAATGGTTATTATACAAACCCAATTCTTAATCTTGTTAACACACGCAAATACAGGCTTAGTGTCACTACCAGCGATGGGAAAATTTACCTGTCGGATTATGTTACACCGATAGCAAGCCCGCCTATTGACAGCATAGGATTTAATGCAGGAAGTAATAAACAACAAGGAGCAGGTGTGCAAATTTATCTTAACACGCACGACCCCAATAATAATACCCATTACTACCGTTGGGATTATGTTGAAACCTGGCAGTTTAATGCCAAATATGAATCGCAATATATATCAGATGGTACTCAAATTATTGCTCGTACCCCGGCTCAAAATATATACTCGTGCTATGGGAATAGTATTTCAAACAATATTTTACTGGGCTCATCAGCCAAACTATCACAGGATGTTATTTCGCAGGCTCCTATAACCTTTATCCCGTCAACATCAGAAAAAATTGAACAACGGTATAGCATCAACATTAAACAATACGCGCTGAGCGCGGATGCTTATAATTATTTTGCGCTATTAAAGCAAAATACCGAAGATCTGGGGAGTATTTTTGATGCGCAACCTGCACAGCTTACCGGTAATATTCATTGTACTACGGATGCAACATTGCCGGTTATTGGCTATATATCAGCAGGGGCGGTACAACAAAAACGTATCTATATAAATGAAACGCAGCTCCCGGTTGCCTGGACACCAACGTATCCTTACGATTGTGAACTTGATTCGGCTTATTTTTCGGCCCCGAAATCAGGCGTAAACGAAGTACAAATATATTTAATACCATTACCTAATAGTAGCATTCCTGCAGTGCAATTCTTTAAGGGAGGGCCAGCTCCTGCTGGCTACTTATATTCAGATGTGGATTGCGTTGATTGTACTATACGCGGTACTGTAACAAAGCCAGGTTTTTGGCAAAATTAAAATAGCGTTCGAAATGATTTTATACATTGATTTAAAACATAAAATGAATACCTATAAAAAAAACATCTTTTGCTTATTTGTATTAACAGCGATAACTGTTAATACATTGCAAGCACAGGTATTACCTGATGTACAAACCGGTTTTAATCAATACAATGCGAATACGGTACAGGAGAAACTTTTTGTACATACTGATAAAAGCGTTTATACCGCCGGCGAGTTAATGTGGTTTAAAGTTTATAATGTTGATGGGGCTAATCATAAACCAATTGATTTAAGCAAGGTTGTATATATCGAAGTTCTGGACAAAAACCAAAACCCTGTTTTGCAGGCTAAGGTAGCTATGAAAGACGGTGAAGGCAGCGGATCGTTGTTTTTGCCTATATCATTAACAACGGGCAATTTTGTACTGCGGGCCTATACCAGTTGGATGAAAAACTTTAGTTCTGATTTTTATTTTTATAAAAAGCTAACTATCATCAATCCTTTAAAGTCTCCGGCCGCGGCATCAAAACAGATTGCTTCGAGTTATGATATCCAGTTTTTTCCTGAAGGAGGGAACCTGGTGAATGGTGTACCAAGCACAGTTGGTTTTAAAGCTACTGATGAATATGGTAAAGGGGTGAATTTTAGAGGCGTAATTATTGATAAAAATAATGATACTGTTGCAAAGTTTGAGCCGTACAAATTCGGGATGGGACATTTCTATTTTACCCCTGATAATCATAACAGCTACAAAGCTGTTGTAAAATTGAATGATAAAACTTTAATTGAAGACCTACCTAATATTAGCGATAATGGTTATACGTTAAATGTAAAAGATGGCGGTAGTAACCAGTTGCAGGTAACTGTGAATACCAATATGCCTGATGGTAATATTTTCTTGTTCGCTCACACAAGGGGCGTTATAAAAGATGTTGAAACCGCGGTTGTTAGTAGCGGCAAGGCTGTTTTTGCTATTGATAAAAGCAAGTTAGGAGATGGTATATCGCATATAACTATTTTTAACAGCCAGCGCCAGCCGGTGTGTGAAAGGTTGTATTTTAAACGCCCGGTTAATCAGTTATTTATAGTTGCCGGTACCGATGCTCAGCAATATGCTACCCGTAGAAAGGTAAAAGTCAGCATAAATACAAAAAATAGTAGTAATGCTGTTACGGCAGACATGTCGCTTTCCGTTTACAGGCTTGATTCATTGCAACATGCTAGTCAGCAGGATATACAAAACTATTTGTGGCTAAGTTCTGATTTGAAAGGGAATATTGAGTCGCCTGATTACTACTTTAAAAACACAGATGCCGCCGCCAATGAAGCGCTTGACAATTTGATGCTTACGCAAGGCTGGAGCCGGTTTGCATGGGCTGATGTTTTACAAAATAAAAAGCCTGAGTTTAAGTTTTTACCAGAATACAATGGGCCAATTGTAAATGCTAAAATTACCAATACCATAACTAATACACCCCAAAACAATATGATCGCGTATTTGGGTATACCGGGCAAAAGAGTGCAATTATACGCGGCACAAAGTGATACTACAGGTAACCTGATATTTAACATGAAGGATTTTTATGGGCCGGGTGAAATTGTTATACAAACCAATACGCTACGTGATACATCAGTTCGTATTGATGTGATGAATCCGTTTTCAGATCAATATTCTAAAATTAAGCTTCCTGAGTTTAGTCTAACTCCTGCCATGCAGTCAACAATTGAGGATGATAATTTGGGTATGCAGGTTCAGAATATATATAATGGAGAAAAACTAAGACAGTTTTATGATCCGAACATAGATAGTAGTGCTTTTTATGGTACTCCGTTTAAAACCTATCTACTGGATAATTATACCCGCTTTTTAACAGTTGAGGAGGTAATGCGCGAATATGTAAGCGAGGTAAATATAACTCACACGCATAATCAGTTTCATATAAAGGTGTTGAATAACAATCAGTATCTGAACGATGGCGACCCAATGGTATTGATTGACGGCGTGCCATTTTTTAATATAGATAAAGTATTTGCAGCAGATCCGTTAAAACTTAAAAAGTTAGAGGATGTGCCGTTTGTGTATCTGTTAGGGCCGTCATACGAGGCCGGGATATTTAGTTTCAGTACTTATAAAGGTGATATGGGAGGTAATGAAATTGACCCACATGCTGTGATAATGGATTATGAAGGCCTGGAAATGCAACGCGAATTTTACTCGCCTGAATACGATACGGAGGCGGCTCTGGCCAGCAGAATACCCGACTTTAGAAATGTTTTATACTGGGCTCCAAATGTAATTACCAATAAAAATGGAAACGGCGGGCTGAGTTTTTATACCTCAGATGAAACCGGGAAATATATTGGCGTTATACAAGGCCTGACCGTTGATGGAGAAGCAGGAAGTCAGTATTTCACCTTCGACGTAACAAAATGATAAAAGAAAAGGCTGCCACTATTAGTGACAGCCTTTTCTTTTAGTTATAAACGTATTAATTAAAACAACGCATTTTGCATTAGGTTGGCGTTAAGGCCCTGCCCGTTTGTGCCATTGGCAAAACCATAAAGCCAAATGGTATATACCCCCTCAGATTGTACAGTTACTGCATTAACAACCCCTAATAAATTACTTGTGCCTGTTTGCACTATTTTTAAAGTGTCATTCCCCGAAACTGGTATTGTTATAAAAGAAGACACTTGTTTATACGATTTATTTGAAACTATTACTTTCCCACCTATTACCAGGTCAACATTTGGCGCATTGGGGCTCATATTAGCCAATCGAATAGAAGCGTTACCGTTTGCAGGGGCAACAAGGGTGTCTGTAGTTAATAAAAAATCGTGCTTGGCAACTAGATTGGCAAAGAAAAGGGTGTATACCTGATTAACTTTGATGTTAATTGTATCAATAGCTATAGTAGTTAAACTGCCTGTATCAAAAAAACCGGCCTTAGTTACGCCAGTTGTCGATTTAAAATAAGGGATATAATTGCCGTATGTTAATGCTGCGCCATTAACTATGCTGCTATTGATATAAAAATCTGCTGCCGGTGCATCCGGCGAAGCCGCAACCACTGATAATACACCGTAAGGCACATTCGTGTTAGAGGAGTTGTCTGATTTTGTACAAGACGATATTGACACTGCCAGCAAGCAAGCTATTCCGGTTAACAAAGGGACTGTTCCGAGTTGGTGAACTCCCTTAATTTTGGTAAAGTTTAAATTCATAATAATATTATAATTGGAGTTGAGTTTGGGGCGTTTTTTTATATAGAAAAACACTCTGGATTTTTGTTTAACGTAAAAAAAGTATTAATGGTATTTATTAATGTAATAATTGTAGCCTTAAGGGCTTAAAGTGTTGCAAATTACGGGTTTTATTGTTTTGTAGCCTAGTTTAATTATTGGCTATAGATCGCTATCTAGCTCATCCAATAAATACTCTTTTTTATCGTTCGCATATTCCCAGAACATAACACCGGCCATATCGTTTTTACGAACATATTCACATTTGTTTTTTACCGACCACTCATCATCAAAGGAGACAAATTGTTTGGTATCGGCATTATATAAATAAGGAGCCTTGGCGGTTTTGTCTTTATAATATTTAAAGCCTTTTTTGTTTATCAAACTATCTTTTATGTAGGTGTAGCCACCACCAAGTTGAATACGACCCCCAACAACTTTTACGCCTAAGCCGTGCTGATCATTATCAATAACTTTAAATGAATGGCCATAAAACGCAACGCCCATTACCAGTTTGTTTGCCGGCACACCCGCTGCTTCAAAATCGGTTACCGCGCTGGCTGCATATTCATCTGAAGAATACTGTTTTGAGGCGAACAGATTAGTGTGGTGTATAGCAACGCTGTCTCCGTGCGAATAATCGTAGGTCATGAGGTTAATGTAGTTGAGGTATTGGGCAACTTTATCCATCTCGGTATGCAGCAAAAATGTTTTAAAACCACCTACTGCTGCTGATAAAAGCATTTTTTTACCTGTTTCATGTTCTACGCTATCTAATCCATGGCGAAGATCGCGGAACATTAGGGTGTAATTTTGTTTATCAGCATCGCGATAGATATTTCCGGCACCTGCCATGCCCGGGTATTCCCAGTCGATGTCTATACCATCCAAGTGGAACTTGCGTACTAATACAATAGCGCTTGCTACGAAAGCCTGCCGTGAAGTATCAGAAAGTACAGCATCAGAAAAATTCCTGCTCCATAGCCAGCCACCAATAGAGATCACAACCTTTAAATCGGGATTTGCTTTTTTTAGACCGAGCAGATACCTGAAATTTATAGTATCGGTTTTTAAATTGGTTAAAAAGGCGCGGTTGTTTTTAACGTTAACAAAGGCATAGTTAATTACATTAAGCTTTGAGGCATGCACCATAGTGGTGTCCACCAAGCCATGATAACCACCCACGTAGCCTATAACAACATACTTGTGCTGTTTTGCTGATTGTGCATTTACTGTCGGGCTAAAAACAATAGTTATAACTGTTGTTAAACCTACCGTTAGCAGTTTGTTAAGGCATTTAAGTTTCGGCATGGTGATTATATTTTTAGGCGTAATCTTCGTTTTTCCATTAATCCGACCAGCCAAATAATAATAAGTGCGGTAGCCAATGAGCGCAGCAGGCCAATTATGCCGCTGTTAAATACTGATGGGTAGGTAACATTAAACAATTCGAGTAAAGCGATCTGGAAATAAGGGATAAGATAACAGGTTAAAGTACTTGTACCTGCGGGGCGTATCGCTTTAAACCAATTGATTTTTCCTTTGATGTCAACCAGATAAATAAACAGCTCGAGCATTAAAATGGTTAGCCCGCTGCTAATGAATACCCATGCCGGTGTTGAGCGTATTTTGGAAATGCCTTCGGTATATGGCCTTATGATTAAACCACCTGCAATAAGAGCTATTCCTATTATTCCGAAAAGCATCCATAGCTTTTGTGTTTTCTCGATTTTTACCAGATGGGCATATAATCCAATAGTAACCACGCCACCCATGGTTAAAACTACTGCTGAGCAATCGCCAATTATCGGCAGGAAGTCATGATCAAGGAATGTGTGTGACGCGATATTCATAGCTGCAAACAATCCCCATATAACAATTAGGGTAGTTAGTTTACCTTTTGAGAAGTAATAAACCAACGCGCATATTAAATAAGACCAGCCGATAATGCCCAGGATGCCCCACCAGGAGGTATGCATCCAGTGTGGGTGTGCAAGGTCGCCGCCTTTAAATATTACAGCTAGCGCAATTAATAAGGCCAAACCAGAGCCCATTATGGTATACTTTTTAGCTTTCGCCATAGTCTCAGGATAATCAAGCCATATTATAAAGAAACTTAGCGTGATCAGTATTTCCCACACCGCCTTTGGTAATATGGCTGCAGGGCTATAGCTCTCCAGGTTTACATGGTAAAAGCCCATAATAAGCAGCGCGGCACTACGGCTGATGATGTAGAATAGTACCTGCCATGTTGAGTCTCCTTTGCTGATTCGGCTTTTTATAGCCAGTGGAATTGATAAGCCGGCGATAAGTAAAAATGCGGGAAATATTGTATCGGCAAAACCAAGCGCGTCCTCGGTTTCCTTTGCGTGGTCGAGCCAGGTAGGGATGCCAGCTACACTGCTTGCATCATTAACAAATATCATTAATAGCATGGTAAGCGCGCGAAGCACATCAATAGATAAAAGGCGCTTTGGAAGTTGTGTCATATTGGCTAATTATCATTTATGTATATACCCCGGCGGTATTTACAAAGTTGAAAGATACCAATTACTGATAGAAATTAGATCGATGGTTATAACATCTTTACGAAAACGGCCACTATATAAATCCTGCAAGTGATTGATAATAGGCTAAATAGCGTGTTTTCTTTAACATGACATCAATTTATTAGCATTTGTTACAAAAAAAATCAAAGTTCTAATTCCATCTGGATATTACAGCGTTCATATGGCGAGGGTGCTCCGCTAATCTTTTTAAAACCAAGTTTATGATATAAGTTGATGGCAGGTTTAAGGATGGTATTACTTTCGAGATAAAGCTTCTTTGCTCCTTTTTTGCGTGCTTTTTTGATTGCTGCGTGCCCAAGTAGCAGGCCGATCCCTTTGCCTTTGGCAAGCGGACTAACCGCCATTTTAGCCAGCTCGAAAACTTTGCCGCTTGTTTTTAGTAATGCGCAAGCGCCAACAGGTTCGCCTTTATATAGGGCGATGAATATGTAGCCACCTTTATCCAAAATATATTCCTGCGCGTGGTCCAACGATTTATGGTCGGCCTCTTCCATTTTAAAATACTGGGTTATCCACTCTTCGTTCAGGCGTTTAAAGGCGTGGTGGTATTGTGGTTCATAGGGTACTACTTTAACATCTTTGCTTTCACGGATTTTCTTTTCATCCTGAACTCGTTTCAACAGATCCTTTTGTTCCAGCAGAAACTCCCATTCTTCAATCGCTTTCCAAAGGTTGTATTGGGTTTCGTGCAGTGCATTTTCAATCGCTGCATTTACATCGCTGTATTGGTCTTGTATTTTTTCGGTAATGGCTTGGCCCTGCGCTGTTAGCTTTACATAGTTTTTACGAGCATCGCTTTGGTTTGGGCTTTCTTTTACTAAGCCCTTTTTAATCATTTCTTTAACAATAGTACTTACAGAGGGATGGGAATGGCCAATTTCCACTGCTATTTGTGTAATAGATTTTTCTTCACCGGTTGACAGGGCATAAAACACTGGGAACCATTTAGGCTGCATGTCAATATCATACAAACCATACACCTTGCCAGCCTGCTCGGTAATGAGCTCGCTTAAGCGACGAAGCCTGCTACCCAAGGCCATTTTGCCGGTTTTATTGTAAATATTCATATCGATTACGTAATTGATTACGTAAATGTATTCAGGTAATTTGATAAATGCAAATTATATATTAAAATAAGGGTTGAATCGTGTGCGCCAATGGAGAAGTATTTCTAATTCCAGAAATACTTCTCCATTGGCGTGATTGAGGTTAGGATTATCTTAGAATAAAAAACCTTTTAAATAAAACTGGGCATTATCGCCCCAATTTTTGGTTAGGCTTAATAAAGTTGTTTTTAGCCCGGCATTGGTTGTCAGTTTGCCTTTTTTGGGCTCTTGAATGGCATTGTCGGCAATAGGTATATCGGTTACTTTGGTTGCAACCCATAGCATGTTTTCGTGTGGTACAGCTACTTCTAATATCATACCCGGCAAACCATTAAATGATTCTGGGCCGCCAGAAACATGTATTTTTTCTGTATAAAAAGCAACCACATATATTGAATCCATCATGATGCCGTTTGCGCGCCTACAACTGTAGCCCGCAACATCACGGGTCTCGCCGGTTATCTTCCATTTAATTTTTCGGGTTGTATCCTTTACCAAAAAGGTAGCTTCAAATACTATTTTCTGATTGGTGGTTGTCCTTGTTTTTAAATCAGTATAAACCGTATTGTTTTGATTAGCCAATGGGAAGTTGAAAAATCCACTACCTGCATTATCTGGCTCGATAGGGGTAAATAAGGTTTTATCATCCGAAAAAGTAAGTGTGCTTTTTAATGTTTTGAATTGTGGGTTTGCTTTTTTATAAGCATCAAGAAAAGGCCGAAAGAAGGCTTCGTTTTCTGGGTTTATCTGCTTTTCTAGCATTGCATAAGTATTACTGGTTTTGTTATACTCAATAGTGCCCGATGTAGTAAAATGGGCATTCTGTGCAAAAAGATTAAGCCCTTGTATTAAAACTGCAATTAAAAATAGTATCCTTTTCATAATTAGTTTGCTGATTTAACTGTACCGAATTTTGTGAAATCCCAGGTTACAGAAAGCATAAAAAATCTCCGGATGCCTGTGGTGTTAGTTTGTGTGGTTGTATTACCCGATATACCCCTGGTAAAGTTTAAGTTTTGGTTGAGGAGGTCATTTGCCGACAGTGATATTTTAAGTTTATCCTCCTTAAGGAATGTTTTAAAAATATAAGCATTTAGTTTAGTCAAATGCTGCGCACTGAATGCCTGTGTAGCCGCGTTGTATGTATAGTTAACGCTTGAGCCGGCACCAAATTTTAGCGGGAGGTATAAATTAAATTGACCGTATCCATTAAAACCGGCAGCATTGTTATTGGTAAGCGGCTGTAAAGACATGCTACTAAAAGTATAAGAGGGGCCGCCGTAAAAGTAAAAATCGTATTTTTTCTGCACGTATTTATCGAAATAAAGCCCAGCGGAATAAGAATGGCTGCGGCCCATATCAAGCTGGCTGTTAATATAACTGTACGATATGCTGCCCGCAGTACTTGCGTCTAACCCAACCTGTAGATCAATAGGGCTGATTTTTTTGCCCAGCGATGCATTTATATTATAATTATATGGGTTTTGGTTACTAAGATTGGTGTAAGTGGTGGTGTTTACGCCTGTAGATTCATTATAAGATGTGTTATTTGCAATTGCATTATACGTATTGGAAAAAGTAGCCCTAATAAATACCTGCTGGCCGCTCACAACTTGATATGAGTTATAATACATGCTCAGGTTGTTGTTGAAAGCTGGTTTAAGGCCCGGATTACCTGTGGTGATATTTAAGGGATCGTTATTTATTGTAACCGGTTGTATTTGGTCAATAGTTGGCTCGGTATTATTTCCATTATAATTAAACCTGAAAGTCTTATACTGTGAGAATTTATACATGAACATAGCCTGCGGAGCCCAGTTTAAAAAGGATCTGCTTAATATATCGCCGGTGTATTCATCAACCTGTGTGAAATTAACGTCGGAAACTTTGGTGCCAAAGTTTAAAGTTGCTTTTTTATATTGATAATTATATATGGCACCAAGCTGATTGGTTAACTGGTTAAATTTATAATCGTTGCTATTAGCGCTATCAAAAACATTGTACTCACCACCTGGTGCAGACTGGTTAAATGACTCCCGGTTGCTGGTGCTGTTGTTTACTGCAAAACCATAGTTAAAAAGTAAAGATGTTTTGGTAGTGAGCGGTTCGGAGTAGGTGATATTACTATTTAGTACCGAACTCACCGTATTAGTAGTTTTGTATTGATTGGTAATGTTGGTGCTATCCACTTTTTGGGTGGTTGGGTTAAAATAATCAATCTCGGAGTTTAAATAACCCTCAGTAGTGCTTTTGTTGTACGACTCGCTGAGGCTCCAGGATAATGTACGCCTTGGCTTTTTAAACTTTTTGGTGTAAAAAGCACTAGCATCAAATATTTGCTGATTACCGTGATTGGTAATATCCCTTTTATCTGTGTTTATTTTGTTATTAGCAGAATCTGCAGTAGTTGTGAAGTAATTGTTATTCACATGGAAATTTTTAAAGGTTCCATCTACGCTGATTTTTAGGTCGGAAGTTGTATCCAGCTTTATTTTATAGGTAGCGTCAAGTTTCTGGCGAAAAGCATAATCGTTAAAGTTTTCGGTGCTTTTGGTATTAATAATTCCTGTTGGCAATGTTTGCTGGCTGGTAGTGTTGGTAGCTCCGTTTACATCAATCGATCCTATTTTATAGTTTGTATTGATGGATTGGTTATCATTATCAAACTTATCATCATAATGCACACCACCTGATCGGGCTATGGGTATACCTTTACCATCATAATAACCATTAAAAGAATCGAGCGCATCGTTGCCTCCGTTACTGGAAATTGATATTCCGCCATCAACAAACTGAATATCATTATTATTTACACCCAGGTTGTTGCTGTCCTGAAAGCCAAGCCCGGTCTTGCCATCATTAGCCAGTGTGCCGTAAAGCGAGAATTTTTGCTTCTCTTTAAATTTATTGTATTGCAATTGTCCTTCGTAGTAGCCATCGGTACCCTCGTTGGCATCTACCTTGCCAAACTCGCCGTTCTTTTTATCGGCCTTGAGTTTAATATTAATAGTTTTTGTGGTTTTGCCATCATCAATACCAGTAAAAGTAGCCTGGTCGCTTTTTTTATCATAAAGCTGTACTTTATCAACCATGTCGGCACGGATGTTTTTGGTTACGAGTGTAGGGTCATCTCCAAAAAACTCTTCACCATCAACCAATACCTTGGTTACTGTTTCGCCTTGCGCAGTGATTTTGCCATCCTTATCAACTTGTATGCCAGGGAGCTGTTTTAACAAGTCCTCTACCTTATCATTAGGCTGTATTACAAATGATTTGGCATTGTATTCTGTGGTGTCTCCTTTTATTTTTATAGCCGCTGCCTTTGCTTTTACAATAACATCGGCCAATAAGCGCGATCTCAAAATCATATCAATTTTTCCAAAATCGTGAGCGGTATGGGCAGAGTCAATGGTGAAATTGTCCACATAGTCCGCATATCCCGGGTAGGTTATCAGTAATAAAAATTTTCCCTTGGGTAAGTTGTTTATGGTGAAGTTGCCGTTGGTTTCGGCCCAGGTGAACGCTTTGAGGATAGAGTCCCTGGCGTTTAAAACCGTTATGGTGCTGTTAGCTAATTTAGAATTTGCGGCCGAATCAGCAACTGAGCCTTTTATGGAATATGAATTTTGCGCTTGCGATGACAAGCCCCACATACAAAGAATGACTGCAATAATTGTGAATTTCATTTTAGGTCTGATAGTGAAACCTAAAGTATAACTAAATTTTTAGGTATCAAAACATTTAACGTTTATTAACAATTAAATGCTTGTGAATGTAGTAGTTAAAATTGAGCCGGGATGATAAGCAGTTTCTTAAAAAGGAAATAATTAATGTGCGCCTTTTGTGCAATAATTATTGCCAATAATTTACTAAAATCATTTAATATTGGGTGATTTTTTTATTTTTATTGAATTATTTTATAAAAATTAAAAAATAATTAGCTTTTTTTCGAAAACACTTCATAAATTACAGTTTTTAAAATAACTGGTTAATATATTTTACACACTAAGTAATTTTTCATGCAAGAATCAGCTTATTTTAATGAATATTCCCCAATTAATGGTGTTTGGGATGAAATGTATGGCCAAAATGCAGAGGTAAGGGAGCATTATCGTAAGGTAATTGAATATATTTCTAAAGAATCTGCCGATGATCTCAATAAAAAAGAAGAATTAGCCAAGCGCCTGTTCATGAGCCAGGGTATAACCTTTACTGTATATAATAGCGGCGAAGGAATTGAGAAGATATTTCCTTTTGATATTATCCCCCGCATCATCACCGCTCCTGAATGGGCATTTGTTGAGAAAGGTATTAAGCAACGTTTAACCGCGCTTAACCTGTTTTTGAAGGATGTTTATAACAATCAGTTTATTGTAAAGGACGGCATCGTTCCAATCGATATTATTTACTCATGTCCGCATTTTTTGCGTGAGATGTATAAGTTGCAAGTGCCTTATGATATTTATATCCACATCTCAGGTATTGATTTAATCCGCGATCACGACGGCACTTTTTATGTTTTGGAAGATAACCTGCGCACGCCATCCGGCGTGAGTTACATGCTGGAGAATCGCGAGATAACCAAGCGTTTATTTCCCGATCTATTACCGCAGTGCGGGGTTAGGAGTGTTACGGAGTATCCTACAATACTATACAAGAATCTGTTAGCCATATCGCCAAGACAGATCAGCAATCCTACTATTGTGCTGTTGAGCCCGGGTATTTATAACTCGGCATATTTTGAGCATACCACCCTTGCCCGTTTAATGGGTGTTGAGCTGGTTGAAGGGCGTGATTTGGTGGTGAACAATCACAAGGTATATATGAAAACGACCACCGGCCTACAACAGGTTGATGTTATTTACCGCAGGGTTGATGATGATTACCTTGATCCGCTGGTGTTTAACCCCGGGAGTATGCTGGGTGTGGCGGGCATTATGGGTGCTTATCGCAAAGGAAACGTGGCTATTGTAAATGCCATAGGCAATGGGGTAGCCGATGATAAAGCGGTTTATACTTATGTGCCGGATATGATAAGATATTACCTGAACGAAGAACCCATACTGAAGAATGTACCAACTTTCCAGTTAGGTAATGCCGATGAGCGTGAGCATGTTTTTAAAAGCATGGATACAATGGTGGTTAAAAAAACCAACGGCAGCGGTGGTTATGGCATGCTAATGGGCCATGCGGCAACCGAACAGGAAATTGACGAATATAAATTAGAGATATTAAAAGACCCACGCAATTTTATCGCGCAACCAACCATCAGTTTATCCGCAGCGCCATGTTATATGCAGGGCTCTTTGCAGCCAAGACGCATTGATTTAAGGCCTTACGCTTTATACGGCCCTGATGGGATAGAAATTGTTCCGGGTGGATTAACAAGGGTAGCTTTGAAGGAAGGATCACTGGTGGTAAATAGCTCGCAGGGTGGGGGTAGTAAGGATACGTGGGTATTGGCGTAAGCCCCCTCTAAATCTCCCCCGGTAGGGGAGACTTTTTTTGTATGAATAATAAACCCAATTTAAAGTCCTCCCTACCGGGGAGGATTTAGGTGGGGCTTCTAAAACAGAGTATATGTTAAGCAGGGTAGCAGCAAGTTTTTATTGGTTAAGCCGTTACATTGAGCGTAGCGACGGTATGTTACGTATGCTCAAAATAAATTACGCTTCATCGCAGGATGCTGTGCAGGAATTTACATGGGAGCCGGTGATCAGGATTTACGCGGGATTGGATGAGGAAGATGAAGGGCATGCACCTTTAGATACCGATAGCAGGGCTGTACTTAAATTTATGGTTACGGGTAAGGCCAACGCCAATTCGGTATTAAATATAATTACACTCGCCCGTGAAAATGCGCGCGGTGTTCAAGAGCATATCACCAAGGACCTTTGGCAGTGCCTGAATGAGTATTATCATACCATCAAAGACCCTAAAATAGAGAAAGCTTTACAGCGTGAAGATCCAATAGGTGTGCTGGATATTCTCATCAAGCAGGTAATGCTATATTACGGTACGGTAGAGATCACTATGGAGCGTGGCGAAGGCCGCAGCTTTATGAACATTGGCAAATACCTTGAGCGCGCCATCCAATCCGTGGATTTGCTGGATACCAAATTTGGTTCTATAGATGATAACCCAGATCTGCTAACAGATACTACTTACTGGAAGCATTTGCTGCTATCATTAGGAGGGTATGAACTCTACCTGAAAACTTATCGCGAGGGCTTCGAGGCCGAAAACGTATTGGAACAGGTGGCCTTGAATAACGATTTCCCCCGCTC
Source organism: Mucilaginibacter sp. L196 (assembly GCF_009765905.1). Lineage (GTDB taxonomy): Bacteria > Bacteroidota > Bacteroidia > Sphingobacteriales > Sphingobacteriaceae > Mucilaginibacter. The sequence continues at coordinate 100,057 of NZ_LMUO01000011.1, forward strand.
GGTAATTTATTCGGTGAATAACATTCAGCGGTATTTTGAGCGGTTGAAGAACGAGAGCAATATCAACGATTTCCGTGAACTGTCGTTCCGGATCGGCAGGTTGCAAAGCAGGATAAAATACAGCTCAGTAAAGAGTATACGCGAGGAAGGGCTGCATACCTTTTTAACGCAGATCCGCAGCGAGCTTTATGGTATAGCCAACAGGTTGAACGAATATTACTTTGCTCATTCCTGATTAATTAAAACATTCGGTTAATATCCATCTTAATACATTACGATGCCTGAAATAGAAATTAAACATATAACCCGGTATATATACGATAGCCCTGTTCGCGATAGCGCAAACCAGATTATCCTATACCCAATAAATGATGATTACCAGGATGTGGTAAAGCAGGAGATCACAATTACCGGCAGCCCGCTTGTTGATACGCATATTGATTATTATGGCAACGAGGTGGGCAGCTTTACTTATGTAGAGCCGCACATGGAGATGACCATCAGCTCAAAGATCACGGTTAATACCAAACATCGGTTATTGCCTGTTAACGATATTTTCCCCGGCGAACAGTGGGAAGATCTGAAGCGCCTGCAAAGCATCGTCCCTTATATTGATTTCCTGAAGCAGGAATACTTCGAAGGATTAAGTGAACTAAAAGCCATTGTGGAAGCCGAAAAAGCAAAGGATGATACCCCTTACCAGGTTGTACTGCGCTTTTGTCAGTACGTATATGATAACTTCGACTACATAAAAGGTGTTACCACGGTTGATACCACGTTGGATGAGATCTGGAAGATAAAATCAGGTGTTTGCCAGGATTTTGCTCATATTTTGATGGAGATGCTGCGTATCATCAACATTCCCGCCCGTTATGTAAGCGGTTACATCTGCACTGGCCAAAACGGTATGCGCGGCGAAGGCGCCACCCACGCCTGGGCCGAAGCCTATATCCCCGACTACGGTTGGCTAGGCCTCGATCCCACCAATAACTGCATCGCCAATGAATCGCATGTGCGCTTAGCGGTTGGTCGTAATTTTTCGGATTGCTCCCCGGTGAAAGGTGTATACAAAGGCGCTGCCAAGCACAAGCTGCAAGTTGCCGTAACAGTTGACGAAGACGATAATTACTACAACCATGAAAGACAGATAATTGAAGTGCCCACCGCCAGTCAGGTTACCGAGGTATCCAAAAATAGCTACCAGCGGTATATGGAGATGGTTCAGCAGCAGCAACAACAATAGTATTTAGTAGCTAGTATCAAGTAGCAAGATCTGCCTGTACTGTTTCACGAAACAGGTGGAACACATGGTACATTTGGTACACTTTTAGGCCAATAAACGCCCGAAAAAGTACTGAAAACACGATTATTACACGCTAATTTGGCCGCTTTTTCGCCCTAGAAACGCCATTTTTGGTCTCAAAAACATCAAAAAACGAGTCTTTTTTAACATTTTTTGATGTTTTTTTACGAGTTTTAATCAGAAAAATACTGTTTTCAAACTTATTTGATCACCTTATTACGCTGAATTTGTTTCAGCATGAAACAAAAAAATAGACTATGAAACTCCTTCTTACCTCCGCCGGGATTAGTAATTCAAGCATCCGTAACACGCTCGTTGAACTCCTGGGTAAACCGGTTGCGCCGGCAGTATGATCATGACCCGCTATGGAACAACCTTCGGTAACCATACACTGCCTGCCGAAACCGATAAGTCGCTGAACCTGGTTGATTTTGAAATACACCCGCACTTGGATCATGAACAGTTCCCGGAGAATTCCCTGGACAATATACAAAAGTTAGCTGCCACGATACCAGTGCCATCATATGCGATTGATGATCAACCCGCAATTAAAGTAACCGACGATAATATTGAAGTTGTTTCCGAAGGACATTGGAAACTGTTTACTCCCTAATATCAGATCAATCTAAACATCCACCTTGTCATTCTGAGGAACGAAGCATCTATCCGCGTTCTATGGGAAAATGCTATTGTTTTTTAGGAGGCCATTCCATTATCTTAGAATTAAGAAAGTCCCAATTAGGATTTTCCGCTTCAATTAAAATATTTTTCCGACTTCTTGTCCATCCCTTAATTTCTTTTTCCCTTTCAATGGCATGTTGAATATATTGATGACGTTCATACCACACCAAATTAAAACATCGGTATTTTGCTGTGAAACTATCATTCTTATCCGAACCAAAATAATGTTCGGTTAATCTTCTCTCCAAATCGTTCGTTACACCGGTATATAGAACTTTCCGGTTATAATTAGTTAGTATGTATGTGAAGAAGTTATAATTGAGCATGGTACTTAAATGCATATTGGTAAGAATGCGGATAGATTCTTCGCTCCGCTCAGAATGACAATAAAAAGAGAGAACCCTATTCACCTTGTCATGCTGAAGAACGAAGCCTCTATCCGCCTATCTGCAAGCGCTGAGCCTATCGATAGATTCTTCGCTTTGTTCAGAATGACAAAAATGAGAAAACCTTAACCACCCTGTCATGCTGAGGAACGAAACATCTATCCGCTAATTTGCAAGCGCTGAGCCTATCGATAGATTCTTCACTGCGTTCAGAATGACAAAAAAAGAAGCGAACCCTATCCAACCTGTCATGCTGAGGAACGAAGCCTCTATCCGCCTATCTGCAAGCGCTGAGCCTATCGATAGATTCTTCACTGCGTTCAGAATGACAAAAGAGACAAGCCCTAACCACCTTGTCATGCTGAGGAACGAAGTATCTATCCGCTAATTTGCAAGCGGTGAGCCTATCGATAGATTCTTCGCTCCGCTCAGAATGACAAATAAAGAAGCGAACCCTATCCAACCTGTCATGCTGAGGAACGAAGCATCTATCCGCTAATTTGCAAGCGGTGCGCCTATCGATAGATTCTTCGCTCCGCTCAGAATGACAAATAAAAAAGCAGTTATTCCGCTTTCTTCACCGCAGCAATCAACTCCGGTATTTTAGGCACTTTATCAAAAGCCTCAACCAATTTACCATTACGACCATAAATTGCAATGTATGGAGTAGTAGCAACAGAATAATAACGTTGTAATTTATAGTCAGGATATTCGGTACCCATCAGCACGTTAGGTTGGGCGGCGAAAATGTAATCGCGGTGAAATTCCTTCAACATTTTTAACATGTTAATTTGGGTGAAGGTCACTAACACAACCTGAATGTTTTTAAAGTCCGTTATATGAGGTTTCAATTCATACATCAGGCGCTGACAGTGGCTGCAATCCGGCGAGAAATAAACGAACATTACCGCTTTGCCCTTTTTTAGGTTGGCGTTGGTAATGTAAACGCTGTCTTTACTTAAAATATGGAACGCTGGTATATTTTGAATATTTGGTGATGGGTTTTTTACCGCGGCATCTTGTGCCTGGCTGCAACCTGCTATGATGATCAGGCTTAAAAAAACTAATATTTTTTTCATTTGATTGATGTTGTTCACGTGTGGGTTTTATATGCAGAGCAATTTTACGATATTTTTAATTTTCCAGCAACTCAATTTGCCAGGCAACCTGCTCTTCGGTTACAGGGAATAACGCATTGTGGCGTATTGTATGATGTACTGCCTCAAATATATGTTCATAGCAGCCTTTTTTACCGGGGATCATCTCTGTTGTTTTGGTGCCGTCAATGCCGATTGTTACCAGTTTACCCTCATTATTTTCGGGTTCAAAACCATAGGCCGGGTTGGTTGGCAACATGCCTTTATCTAACTGATCTTCCTGTACATCGGTACGATTTTTAATAAAACTACCCACGGTGCCATTAATCACAAAACCAGCCTGCGGTTCAACGGTAAGCATGCTCGATGTTAAATACACATTTAGCTGGTTAGGGTAAGTCAGGCGATAGCTGAAATAATCCGGCACTTCTGAGCCTTCGCGATGGATGGAGGTCACCCTATCAAACGATAAGGGCTTACCAAATAAACTAATGGCGTTATCCACCAAATGCGCGCCAAGATCATACACCAAACCCGCCGCAGGCATATCCTTCTTCTCTTTAAATAATTTTGGTCCGATGGCTGCTTTGTATCTATCCAACCTAAAATGCACTTCTATCAGTTCGCCAAGCTTGCCACTTTCTATTAGTTCTTTGGTAGATAAAAAACCGCTGTCGTAACGGCGGTTTTGGTAAACCATTACATGCCGGTTGAGCTTGCGGCCTAAATCATACAATTCCTTCACCTCGGCAACAGTAGCGGCGCAGGGCTTTTCTATCAGCACGTGTTTGCCCGCATGCAGGGCTTGCTCCGCATGTTCAAAATGCAGGTAGTTGGGTGTATTTACGATGATTAGCTCAATCTCGTCATCATTCAGCAAGTCATCAATAGCATTGTAGCTGATGATGCCGGGATACGTTTTCGCGGCTTTCTTTTCGTGGCGCTCTACCACTGCTTTCAATTTAAATGCGGGGTTAGTGGCTATAAATGGCGCGTGAAATATCCTGCCGGACATTCCGTAAGCCATAATTCCTGTTATAATAGGTTTCGACATGTATATATTATTTATTGGCTCATACTATCATGTATGGCGGTTATTGCATCAAGGTGTTTTTGTAATACGGGTAATGTTTTTTTGGCGTAAGCCTTAATATCAGGGTCTTGTATTTTGGTTGAGGCTGTGGTGAAATCGCTTACATCATTTTTATGGTCCTCTATCATCATATTTACATAAGCCTTATCAAAATCGTTGCCTGTTTTTTTTGCCAGTTCTGCCAGCATTTTTTGTTCGTCGGCAGCTGGTTCTGTAGGTAAAGTTAACTTTTTAGCGGTTGCCATCGCCATTAATTTGGTATTGGCTTTGCCATGATCCTTAACCATCATCAACCCAAAGTTTTTAACCCTTTTACTCTTACCGTTTTTTATGGCGAGGTTGCCCATTTCAATTTCGGCAAGGTTGCCTGCGGCTGCCTTTACAGCGAATAATGAATCTTCCTGATCTACTACCAGGTTAATTTGGGGTGCGGTAGTATCCGGCGCGGCCTCTGTCGGGCTTACGATTGTATCCGAAGTGGCGCTGTCATTATCGGCACCGTTGTTGCCACTTTTAGCTGAATGATTACAAGCCTGCGTTGCCAGGGCAACCGATAAAATAAATAAAATAGTCCTAAAGTTTTTCATAGCAATGGGGTATTCTTATGCTTACAACAACATAACTCATCTTGATAGGTTTTATTCTGTTAACAGAGGCTTAATATATGTTAAATTATTTGAAAGTTCGGAATAGGGTCAAGGCAGGAAAGTAATGCGCAAAATGCATTGACGTGTTGACTCACCCGGTTTTCGCTCAGCCGCTCAACCTGCCCTCTCTTTTGCTGTGCGACAAAGAGGGCACAAAAAGGAACATTTTAGTTTCTTACCCTCTTTGCGCCACCGGCGGAGAGAGGGTGACCAGCGAAGCGTAGTCGGGTGAGTAATCCCCTCGAATTCACGTTAAATTATTGTGTTCAATTAAGTTTTATTATTTTTGGGCACATAAAATAAACAATATGAATTTCCCTGCTGAATTAAAGTACACTAAGGACCACGAGTGGATAAAAGTTGAAGGTAATGTTGCTACCATTGGCATAACCGAATTTGCACAGCGCGAACTGGGCGATATTGTTTATGTTGACATTCCATCGGTAGGCAAAACCATTAATAAAGATGATGTTTTTGGAACAGTTGAAGCTGTTAAAACAGTATCAGATTTATTTATGCCAGTTACCGGAACTGTTGATGAAACAAACCCGGCATTAGATAGCCAACCTGAATTAGTTAACAGCGACCCTTACGGCGCAGGCTGGATGGTTAAGGTTACCGTTAATGCTGCCGACGTAGAAGGTTTATTATCTGCCGACGCGTACAAAGCCATTATAGGCGAATAATTAATGCAAGCAACCCTAAAATATTACTGGCCCGCAATTTTGTGGGCCTTATTTATTTTTATCCTTTGTACCATTCACCTGGGTACAATTACGCAATCCCCTTTATTTTTCCCGGGGGTTGATAAGCTGGTGCATTGCGGGTTCTTTTTTGTGTTTGTAATTTTTTACAGTCAGGGGCTGGTTCGGAAACATAAATTAATCCGTTTTCCGTATAAGTATGCGATAGCAATTGTGGTAATAGCCATTTTATACGGGTATAACATTGAGCTATTACAAAAATATGTTTTCACCTGGCGCGACTTTGAATGGAATGATGTATTTGCCGATTCGGTTGGAGCCTGTATGGGGATGTTTAGTGTGTTAATTTTATCGGCAGCGTTTAATCATGAAAATAAATAAATTACTCCTTTTTACAGCTTTACTAGTTGTGGTAAGTTTTTCTTCCTGCGGGATATTTAGCAAGGGATGTGGTTGCCCTACGTTTGGGAAGGTAAAGCAGCACAATTCAGTATCGCCATTGCGATCCGTTGGCTAACGGAAAGGCAATCCCAACCTGTACAAAGCAAATCTGCATGTCTTTTCTCGCACAATTTCTCCACCATGTCATTGCGAGCGGGTTCTGTGAAGAGCCTGCGCGGCGAAGCAAACTCGTCGCGTTCATCTGCATGCTACGAGTTTGCTTCGTGGTTCCTCCTCGCAATGACAAATAGTTAAGAAAAAGCCCGGTATCCAAAATCTTACAAACCACCAACAAATTCCCACTAACCTTATTTGGATTTAATTTAAATAAGCGTACATTTGCTTAGTTCATAAGCACAAACATATGAGGCTCTCACAACTTGAAGTAGGCGAAACCGGAATTGTAAAGGAATTTACCGACTTAGAAATGTCGGTAAAGTTGATGGAAATGGGTTGTTTGCCTGGTGAAGAAGTCAGAATTGAACGCATTGCCCCACTGGGCGATCCAATTGCCATAAATGTTGCCGGTTATCAGTTAAGTTTACGTAAGCGCGAAGCATATACCGTAGTGCTTCAATAGTTTTTTAGGCATTGAAAGCTGATATAAGAGTCGCACTTGTAGGGAACCCCAACACCGGAAAATCAACACTTTTTAATGTTTTAACCGGTCTCAATCAAAAAATAGGAAATTTTCCCGGCGTTACCGTTGATAAAAAGGTAGGTTATACCACCTTGCCCGATGGTCGCACTGCTGAGATAATCGATCTTCCCGGTACCTACAGCATCTATCCAAAAAGCCAGGATGAATCCATCGTGTTCTCTGTTTTGGCAGATAAACACAATGCGCATACCCCCGATTTGGTGGTGATCATCCTCGACGCATCCAACTTAAAAAGAAATTTACTGCTCTACTCGCAGGTAGCCGATCTGAAGATCCCGGTTGTTGTTGCCTTGAATATGATGGATATGGCTAAAAAAGCCGATATCGACATTGATGTAAACCTATTCGCTAAAAAACTGGGTGTACCGGTGGTTCCCATCTCCGCAAGGAAAAATGAAGGCACCGCAGCATTAAAAAATGCCATATCATTCGCTAATAAATTCGCTTTTCAGGAAGATAGTATAGATGTAAATACCATCGCCCCGGAATTGGTTGAAGCCATTGGCCGTGAGTTAAATATAGATAATCCGTATCTTGCTTTACAGCTTGCGCATCAGCACGAAACCCTAAAGTTTTTAACGCCTGAGCAAAGCGATAGGATAGAGGAGCTTGAAAAAGAACATTCCTTCAACTCGCAAAAAGCACAGGGCGCTGAAACCATTGCCCGCTACGCTTTTATAAACGACTTGCTATACGACACAGTTAAAAAACCGGTAACCGCGCAAGGGGAAACACACAGCAATAAAATAGATAAAATATTAACACATAAATTCTTTGGCTTCGTGATATTCTTCGCGATACTGATGTTTATGTTCCAGGCGATCTTCTCCTGGTCGTCATACCCGATGGAGTTAATTGGTGATGCCTTTGTTTGGGTACAGGATTCACTGCATCACACTTTGCCCCCGGGTCCGCTAACCAGTTTATTGGTTGATGGTATCATAGCGGGTTTAAGCGGTGTAATGGTTTTCATCCCGCAGATCGCCATACTTTTCGCCTTTATATCCATACTGGAAGATACCGGCTATATGTCGCGTGTTACGTTTATGATGGATAAGCTGATGCGTAAAGTTGGACTAAACGGCAAATCGGTAGTGCCGTTGATCGGTGGTTTTGCTTGCGCTGTGCCCTCTATCATGGGCACACGTACTATCGAGAACTGGAAGGACAGGATGATTACCATTATGGTTACGCCACTGGTAACCTGCTCGGCGCGTTTACCTATTTATACTTTATTAATTGCCCTTGTAGTACCTAACCATAATGTTTGGTGGGTATTTAATATGCAGGGTTTGGCCCTAACGGGGATGTACGTTTTCAGCCTGATATCGGCCATTGTAGTTGCCTGGGTATTTAAATTTATACTAAAAGGTAAGGAACGTGGCTACTTTATTATGGAGCTGCCCGTTTACCGCATGCCGAGGTGGAACAATGTTATTTTCTCGATGTATGACCGCTCCAAGGCCTTTGTTTTTCAGGCAGGCAAGGTGATCATCGCTATATCTATTATTCTTTGGGTGCTTGCATCCTACGGTCCGGGCGACAGGTTTACAAAAATCGACCAAAAGTTTAGTGCGCCGCAATACACCCAACACATGACGCCCGATAGTTTGAGCCGGACAATATCATCAGCCAAATTAGAAAACTCTTATGCAGGTGTTTTAGGCCATGCCATTGAGCCGGTGATCCGTCCCTTAGGTTTCGACTGGAAAATCGGTATCGCGCTAATAACCTCCTTTGCAGCCCGCGAAGTTTTTGTAGGCACCATGGCAACCATCTACAGTGTAAATGGTAGTGCCGAGAAAATGCAGTCCGTCTACCAAAAAATGAAGGAAGCCAAAAACCCTGATACCGGGCAACCTGTATTCACGCTGGCGGTCGCATTCTCGCTCATGATGTTTTATGCCTTCGCCATGCAATGCGCCAGTACGGTAGCCATCGTTTTCCGCGAAACCAAAAACTGGCGCTGGCCCGCCATCCAATTCGCCTATATGACGGTGCTGGCTTATGCGGCGAGTTTTATAGCATATGTGGTGTTGAAGTAATTCTCTTTTGCTATTCTGTCCTATTTGTCATTCTGAGCGCAGCGAAGAATCTATCGATAGGATCACCGCTTGCAGATTAACGGATAGATGCTTCGTACCTCAGCATGACAAGGTGGTTAAGATTCTTCTTACTTGCCATTTTGGATGCAATGAAGATTCTATCCGCCGATGCACTTCATCATGCTAAGCGGCGAGCAAAGTTCTGAGATTCTTCGCTCCGCTCAGAATGACAAAGTGCATATAAAAAACCTTTATCCTTTTACCTTTCAGCTTTTAACCTTATTTTTGCATCGAGGTAAAATTGGATAAAGTAAAAGTTTTAGAAAAGTATCTTCCACCCGAAGCGGCACCGCTTATCGGCCGCTGGATCGACTACTTTAAGTGCGAATTTAAAATATCGCGCAACCGCAACACAAAATTTGGCGACTACCGTTCACCGCATGGTGACAAGGGGCATCGCATCTCCGTTAATTTTGATTTGAACCCCTACGCGTTTTTGGTGACTACCGTACACGAATTTGCCCATCTGCATACCTGGAACGAGCACAAGCACAAAGCCAAACCGCATGGTACCGAGTGGAAAAATAATTTCAAAAAAATGATGCAGCCTTTTTTTGAGAAGGATATTTTCCCTGCGGACATTAAGCATACCATTGTTAATTATCTGAATAATCCGGCAGCTTCCAGTTGTTCCGATTTGAGTTTGTATCGTGCCCTCCGCAGCTACGATGCGCATCACGAATCAATCACGACAGTTGAAAAAATACCATTAAAAGCATTATTTAAACTAAAGGATGGCAGGATTTTCCGCAAGGACGAGAAACTACGCAAACGCTTTAAATGCACCGAGATCAAGAGTAAACGGATTTATTTATTTAGTCCGGTTGCAGAGGTGGAAATAGTGGAAGATTAAGCCCTCAAAAAATCCGAAATTGCTGTAACACAACATTTTTTATTAACTTGCCTACTTCATCTTACAGATACAAGTGACTTTTCAAGATTTCAATTTCAACGAACATTTATTAGAAGGCGTACTAAGCATGGGCTACACCAGCCCAACCCCTATACAGGAAATGGCCATCCCTGCTATTTTACAGGGCGACGACCTTATAGCCTGCGCGCAAACAGGTACAGGTAAAACAGGTGCTTTTTTGCTACCGGTTTTAAACCTGATCACCCAAAACCACGAGGAAAAAACCAGCACGCTCATCCTAACCCCAACCCGCGAACTCGCCCAGCAGATCGATCAGCAGGTAGAAGGGTTGGCTTATTTTACCGGCATCAGCTCCATTGCTGTTTTTGGCGGTGGCGATGGTATCGTGTACGAGCAGCAACGCCGTGGTATACAAAATAACGTCAACATTATTATAGCAACGCCGGGCAGGCTGATAGCCCACCTAACATCGGGTGTATTAAAGCTTAACCATATTAAATATTTGATACTGGATGAGGCTGACCGCATGCTGGATATGGGTTTCTCGGATGATATTATGCGTATCATTAGCTACTTGCCAAAACAAAGGCAAACCATGCTGTTTTCGGCTACCATGCCGGGTAGGATTCGTAACATGGCTAAAAGCGTTTTACATAATCCGCAGCAGATCAATATCGCTATATCGCAACCTGCGGTAGGGATCGATCAACAGGTTTATTTGGTTAACGATCATCAGAAATCAGGTTTATTGCAGTTGATATTAAAAGAAGGAGGCTTTGTAAGCATCATCATTTTTGCATCAACAAAAGACAAGGTTAAAGAAGTTCATAAGCAATTAAAAGCCGCGCATCTAAAAATCAACGCCTTCCACTCCGATCTGGAGCAGAATGAGCGTGAAGAGATCCTGCTGAAATTCAAAAATAAACAAGTGCCTATTATTATTGGTACTGATGCGCTTTCGCGTGGTATTGATGTTGAAGGGATTGACCTGGTAGTAAACTACGACGCGCCCTCTGACCCTGAAGATTATATCCACCGTATAGGCCGTACCGCGCGTGCCGAAACTACCGGTACCGCAATTACCTTTGTTAACGACCGCGATCAGCGCAAGCTAAAAAACATTGAGGAAATGATGGACCGCCAGATCAAGCGCATAGTATTACCGGAAGTGTTAGGCGACCCAACACTCATAAAAATGGCTCCGTTAAAAAGAGACGGTGGTGGCAGAGGCGGCAATAACAGGGGTAACAACAGAAGGCAAGGCGGCCCTAAAAAAAGGTAGTGATCTTTAATCGCAATCTAATTTTCAAATTACTTCCTCGTGACCATTTTAAATGTTGTAACATCTAAATTTGTGTTGTAAAACGAAAAAGAAAACAACATGTCATTAATAGAAAAATTACAAAAGCGCGCGGCTATTAAAAACTTCGACGCTACAAAAAAATTAACTAAGGCACAGTTAGATCAGTTATTGGATTCAGTTCGATTAGCACCGTCATCAATGGGTTTGCAGGCTTACCGTATTTTGGTGGTTGAAGATCCTGATATCCGCGAAAAATTGCGTGAAGCAGCACACGGCCAGGCGCAATTAACACAAAGTTCACAAGTGATCATATTTGCTATCGAGAAGGAAATAGATAAGGATTATGGTAACTATTACCTTGATCTGATTGCTAAAACACGTGGTATTGGCCGCGAGCATTTAGCTGGTTTTGAGCAAATGGTACAAGGCACTATTGCCAGCTTGAGCGAAGAGCAAAAAATTAACTGGGCAACCAAACAAACTTACATCGCTTTGGGCGTATTGTTAACAGCTGCTGCCGAAATGGATATTGATACCTGCCCAATGGAAGGTTTTGATGCCGGTAAATTCGACGAGATATTAGGTCTGAAAGCATTAGGCTTATCTGCCGTAGTTATCGCACCAGTAGGTTACCGCTCTGACGAAGATGTTTACAGCAAAATGGAAAAAGTAAGAAGACCTAAAGAAGATTTGTTCATACATATCTAATAATTTAGGCTTTTAATAAAGCAAAAAGACCAATCTTCATCACGAAAATTGGTCTTTTGTTTTATTGTTTGAAACTGTTTATAACCGCCCCATTGTCATTCTGAGGAACGAAGAATGACAAATCATTTTGTCTTTGTTGGTGACAGCACCAAAAAGGGCATTATCTCCAATATACAGGGCGGAATGCGAGAATCTTTACCATTGTGCGGTAGCTGTCATCCTAAGCGTAGTCGAAGGACGTGCGTAAAGGCCTGCCCACATAATCGACTACGCTCAACATGATAGCCCTTGTGCACGCCTCGCCAATGACGATTACTCTTGCTCCATCAATTTAAATTCCTGTTCATCAGCGCTTGGGCCATAACTGCCGGGGATAGGGATATTTAATAATCTTAAGAATACCCCCAGTTGTGCCCGGTGATGTGAGGTTTGGCTAAAAGATACTCGTATCACTTCTGCTTTTGTTCTTACCATGTATATTTGGTCGCCGTTACGCATGGTCCAGTTTTCTTCTAACACATCTTCATTAGTTGCCTCAAGTTGGGCGCGGGCATCAGCTACATTTTTCTCCAAAACCTCCAAAACCTCTTCAATAGTATTCGGCACGTCAGTATTGTAAGGGATAGTGGCAAAATCAAGTTCATCTGTAGTAAGCGCTATTGTTATCCATGAAGGTAGTTCGGCAATATGGTTTACCAATTTGCTGATGGTCATGCTTTTGGGGTGTGGCTGCCAGCTGAATTTGTCGTTTGGTACACGTTGTAGCATGTTACGGGTGGCCTGGGCTTCCTGCTCAAGTTCCTTTAAAAACATTGGGATGATTTGCATAGCTTTTTGTTTTTTAGTTTGTAATACAAATAAACAATGCGCTAATGACAGCCCTATGTCAGTAGGATTTTTTAAATATTAAATTAGTCTTTATATCTGAATACAAAAATAAATTGTCATTGCGAGGAACGAAGCAATCGCACGTAGAAAAGCCACCTTGCAAGTTCGCGATTGCTTCGTTCCTCGCAATGACAATAGTTACACAGCGTTTAAGATTTACGAATCTTAAAACTTCGTAAATCTGTTCTCAGGTGAGGAAAGCGGCTTCGGTCTTGCTACTAATAATATTCCCACAATAAAAATCGCTCAGGCATACAAAAACGTATATTGTGTATATGAAAAGCATCACCCTAAAGAACTCACTGCTGGTATTGGCTTTTATGCTGATAGGCTTTTGCAAAAGCACCCATGCACAAAAACGCGACACCGAATTACAGGTAGGCGAAAATGTACCCTCGTTCACTTTGCACGATCAGGACGACAAGCTATTTAACGTACGCGATTATATTGGTAAAAAAGTATTGGTACTTTATTTCTATCCGAAGGATGAAAGCATGGTTTGCACTAAAGAAGCCTGCGCTTTTCGTGATGAATTTGATTCATTTAGTAAAGCCGGGGCTATGGTTATAGGTATTAACGGTGGTACTGTCGCCAGTCATAAAGAATTCCAACAGCACTATAAATTGCCATTTACCTTATTGAGCGATCAGGACAATAAAGTTTATAACCTGTTTGGTATCAAAAGCAAAATGTTCATCCCCGGCCGTGTAACTTACGTTATCGACCTGCATGGCAAGGTAGTTTACATGCACGAGGCCATGATGCAAGGCAAAGAACATGCTGATGATGCTTTAGCGTTTATTCGTTCAGCTAACAAATAGCATGATCAATTTCCTGAGAATATTATTTAGTGTGCTTTTTGTGTGGATGTGTTACGTGGTGATTACCACTAGTCTCAACAGCAACTTGTTCAACAATTGGAATTACCTGGGCGGCATCCCCTGGATGCGAGCTACGCTTTGGGATTTCTATACCAACGTAACCGTGATTTTTATTTGGCTTTGCTGTAAAGAAAATAAACTATACATGAAGATTATCTGGTTAATATTACTGGTAACATTAGGCAGCATAGCCAGCTGTGCCTATGTGCTTATCCAGTTATTTAAATTAAAACCCGGCGAGGGATTAAAGGGACTTTTTAGCAAACAAAATGGATAACAGCTCATTGCTCAGTTTAGTTATTTACAGCCTGATAGCCTGTTGTATTATTATGTTTTTGGTATGGCTATGGTCGTACAAAATTAAGAACGCGGGTGTGGTTGATATTTTCTGGTCGTATAACTTCCCGGTTATCGCTATTATTTTACTATTGTTCGCGCCGGGATTTGAAACAAGAAAAATATTACTAGCAGGTATGGTTATCATTGCCGGTTTGCGACTTGGCACACACCTGGCAGTGCGGGTATTAAAACATCTGTACGAAGAAGAACCCCGCTACAAACAAATACGTGAGGACTGGGGCGCTAACGCGGAAAAAAAAATGGCAGGCTTTTTCCAGATGCAGGCATTATCAAATGTGTTGCTGGCTATACCGTTCTTTATCAGCATGATGAACCTAAAGCCGGAATTATCCCCGCTGGAAATAGCAGGTGCTATTTTATGGGCGATAAGCGTTATCGGCGAAGCCACTGCCGACCAGCAATTAGCCAATTTTAAGAGAGATGAAAGCAATAAAGGCAAAGTGTGCGATAAAGGCTTATGGTATTACTCCCGCCATCCCAATTACTTTTTTGAATGGCTGATGTGGATGTCGTATTTCGTTTTCGCGCTGGGGTCGCCTTATGGGTATGTAGCAGTTATTAGTCCGGCTATTATATTGTTTCTGCTGCTGAGGGTTACGGGAATACCTACTACGGAAAAACAATCTTTGAAAACAAAGGGTGAAGCATTTAAGAAGTATCAGGCGAGTACGAGTGTGTTTGTGCCGTGGTTTAAAAAATAGTCTTTGGTGGGGTGGGCATGTCATGCTGTGTAGTAGAAGCATGTGCGTTAAGGCCTGCCCACATGCTTCTACTACGCTCAGCATGACATCCTTCGCTTTTATTCTTTCCCACCCATTTTTTTCAATTCTAAATCCAATATCCCCCGTACAACGTATACCTCTAAAACACAACCCTGATTATCCATGTGGTACGACAAATTAGTAGAACAAAATAAAGTCCCCGATTTTTTATTGCGTAAAGGCATCCAAAATCTGTTAAAACAAAGGTTACGCGACGAAAACAAAGGCGGTGTTGAAGCTCAGCAGGCTCACCTGATGACGTTGATAGCGCAACTGAAAGCCACATCGATAGCTATTAACACCATTGACGCTAACCAGCAACATTACGAGGTACCCACTCAGTTTTACCAATACTGCCTCGGCAAAAATTTAAAATACTCAAGCGCGTACTACAAACCCGGTGTTACCGATTTGGATACTGCCGAGCGTGATATGCTGGAGCTAACCTGTGAACGTGCCGGGTTACAACCGGGACAAAATGTGTTGGAATTGGGTTGTGGCTGGGGATCATTGTCGTTGTTTATGTCGGCTAAGTTTCCGCAGAGCACATTTACTGTGGTATCAAACTCGCGTACCCAAAAGATTTATATAGACGAGCAAGCCAAACAGCGTAATATCAAAAACCTGAAGGTGATCACCGCCGATATGAACACCTTCGAGATTGAAGACAAATTTGATCGCGTGGTATCGGTTGAGATGTTTGAGCATATGCGCAATTATGAGCTGCTGATGAAAAAAGTGGCATCGTTTTTAAAGGCGGACGGTAAACTGTTTATTCACATCTTCACCCATAAAGAATACACCTATTTATTCGAAGTAAAGGATGCCAGCGATTGGATGAGCAAATACTTTTTCACCGGCGGTATTATGCCGAGCGATGACCTGATGTTTTATTTTAATGATGATTTGATCGTTGAAAACCACTGGCATGTAAACGGCACCAATTACGGCAAAACTGCCGAAGCCTGGTTGGTAAATATGGATAAACATAAAGCCGAAATTATGCCTTTATTTGAAGAAACTTACGGCAAGGACCAGGCCGTAAAATGGTGGGTTTACTGGCGTTTATTTTATTTAGCTTGCGCCGAGTTGTGGAACTTTAACAAAGGCAACGAGTGGTTTGTAAGTCATTATTTATTCCATAAAACCAACGCATGATCCGCTTAATACTTATTGTACTATTATTTCTTCTTTCCTTATTAGCAGTTTTTAAAGCCTTTGAATATCATGTATGGTTACTGGCTATTGCGGTAACAGAGTTTCCATGGTTGCTTTCGAGCATTACCATTATCGTATTGCTAACAGGTTTTTTTGGAGGCAGATATGTATTTCCGGGAACTATCATCGGTTTGGTTGCCTTATTGTTATTCCTATCACCAATTGCAAGGGCTTATATAGTAGCCGGTAGCATAAGGGCAAATTTTGATAAAAGCTTCGGCGTTACCAATACCGACAGTACCAGCGCGCCATTCAGTTTTTTAAAGATGTTTAAAAAGCCAGTAAGTATCTCCTACAAAAAAATAACCTATGTAAAATATGCGGATACCAGCATGAGTCTCGATTTTTACCCCTCGCAAATTTTGGGTAAAAAGCCTTGTGTAATTATGGTTCACGGTGGTTCGTGGGCGGGCGGCGACAGTCAGCAATTGCCGGAGCTAAACAGTTACCTGGCAACTAAGGGCTATAACGTAGCATCTATTAATTATCGCATGGCGCCAAAGTGGCAAACACCTGCGCCGGTTGAGGATATTGTTAACTCCATTAAATACATCCGCGAACATGCAGAAGAGCTACATATCGATACAACTCAATTCGTATTAATAGGCCGTTCGGCAGGTGCGCAAATTGCCTTGCTAGCAGCCTACACCATGAATGAGAAAAACCTGAAAGGAGTAGTAGATTTTTATGGCCCTGCGGATATGGTTTGGGGTTATTCTATCCCCTCAAACCCGCTGATAATGGATTCACGCAAGGTGATGGATCAATATATTGGCGGTTCATATTCGCAAGTGCCTCAAAAGTATTTTGATTGTTCGCCATTGATTTATGTAAACAAACAGTCCGTACCGACATTGATTATACACGGCAGTAACGATGTATTGGTTTCGCCGGAGCATAGTCACCGTTTAAATGGCGCGTTGCAAAACAGCGGTGTTAAACATTATTGGCTTAAATTGCCTTGGGCTACCCACGGGTTCGATTTTAATTTGAACGGCCCGGGCGGGCAGTTATCAACTTACACAGTTTTACAATTTTTAAATACCATATGCCCCCAACCCCTAAAGAGGGAGTAATTAGGCATACGATAACAAATATTAAATGAATAATTCCAATCATAACTCCCCCTTTAGGGGGCTAGGGGGTAAAACAGCAATCATAGGAACAGGCATTGCCGGGATGGGCTGCGGGCATTTTTTGCACAAGCAGGATGACCTTACTTTTTACGAGCAGAATGATTATACCGGCGGCCACACCAATACCGTAACGGTTGATGAAGATGGCAAGCCCGTTTATATTGATACCGGCTTTATGGTATTTAATTACCACACCTACCCTAACCTGTGTCGCTTGTTTGATGAGCTGAAAGCACCGGTCAAAAAAACCGAGATGTCGTTCAGCGTACAGCATTTGCCAACGGGTTTGGAGTACAGCGGATCGAGCATTAACCATCTATTCGCGCAGCGGAAGAATATATTTAACCCATCATTTATCAAAATGCTGATGCAGATCGGCCGGTTTAATAAGGAGAGCATTAAAATTGTTGATGACCCTAAATACGCCAATTACTCCATCGGCCAATATGTAAAGGAGTTTGGTTTTGGCGATGACATGCTTTGGAAATATCTGGTACCCATGAGTTCGGCCGTATGGTCGACCCCAATGGAGCAGATGCTGGATTTTCCGATTGTTACGCTAATCAAATTCTTTCAAAACCACGGCTTTTTAGGTTTGGACACCCAGCACCAGTGGTACACGCTGCACAACGGCAGTCAATCTTACCGCGAAAAGCTGATAGCGCCTTTTAAGGACCGGATACATTTAAGCCGTAAAGCTACCAAGGTAGTACGCAACGAGGACGGCAAAGTAACCGTACATGCCTCAGATGGCACGCAGGAAGTGTTTGATCGCGTTATTATAGCAGCGCATGGCGATGAGGCGTTGGCTTTGTTAGATCAGCCTACGACAGATGAAAAGCGCTTGCTATCAACCTTTAAATATCAATACAACAAAGCGGTGCTGCATACCGACGAAAGTATTATGCCTAAAACCAAACTGGCCTGGAGCAGCTGGAACTACAGTATTGATAATCAGGGCGACAAGTTAATCCCCACCACCATTTATTGGATGAATGAATTGCAGCAGGTATCAGACAAGAAAAACTATTTTGTATCGATCAACCCGCATGATAACATCGACCCTAAAAAGATTTTAAAAGAGATAGATTACTACCACCCACTGTTTGATGTACCTGCCATAAACGCGCAAAAGGAATTACATAAGATTAATGAGAGCGGCCCAATATATTTCTGCGGAAGTTATTTTAACTATGGTTTCCACGAGGATGCTTTTACCAGCGCGGTAAATTTATGCTCGCAATTGTTGGGCAAACCTGTTTATGACGATAAAGTTTTGATCCAGCCACCGGTTTAAAAAAGTTAAAGCCGTAATAGTTTTATTACGGCCTTAACATTATACAGTTGGAGTTTTGGGAGGTATTTCGCTATACTTCCAGTGGAAGTTGAGCTGCTCTAAAGTATGCACATCATTAAAACCGCTTATTTTTTCTAAGCGCCCTTTTAATCCATCGGCAATATCAGCACAAAAATAAGCATGGTATTCTTTGCCGGCACCCACAATTTTACCATGGCTTGTTACAAACCATAAGCCATAAATATGGTCTAAATAATGACCATAGACACTGGTTATAAATTCATCCTCTTCACCGTTGGTTCCTTTATCTAAATTAAGTCTGTCTGTTTTATTACCTGCTTTGCCTTGCAAGCCATTTCCGGTGCCATTGTAGAAAACCTGCAGCCCGCAAAGGTCACCATTTAACGAGTATACCTCAATTGCGGTAATGGTTGAATTATCCACCCCATTAAATGGATTAAAGTGGTTCAATCCACCAAATGCACCTACTTTTACCCGATAGGTTACAGGAGCAGGCAATGGGGTTATCTGATCGAAATATTCCCATAGCAAAGCGGCTTTCCCTAAATCTCTCATCTCAGTGGCATACTGCGCCTGGATCTGTAATTTCCGTTGGTTATAGGCAAACTCGGCCCATTCCTTATAATTTTTAAACCTTGCATTTTTGATATACTCATCATACCAAAAAGTTAAAGACCAGCCGTCAAAATCGTCAGAAACACGTCCTCCTTTTATATAGAAACTGCTTGTGGCTGTTCGCCTTCCCGTAATTTCCTCCCAATGTATCTTCGCCATCCGATTTGTAACCAGCGTTGTAATAGCCTCGTCAAAGGTGGTTTTATACTCGGCAATGGCCGTTTTCAGTTCTGTGAGGTTTTGCTGTTTACTTCTTAGCAATTTTGGACCATCTCCGGGTTCACTTTTTCCCGGAGGAAACAATGTATCATAATCAGTATATAGGGTGCGGCGCAAAGAGAGTTGTACATTTCCCAATGCAACTAAATATGGCAATGCTGTTTTGGCAACCGCCATGTATTTTTCTTCAATATCTACAATGGAATCAACTTTGCCTGTTATACGGGCACCTTTGGGTTTATCATCCCTTGATATTTCAGCAACGCTCTTTAATATGCCTTTAATTTCCATGCTCATATCATTCAGTTTATTTTCCATCAACAAAGTGCGGATACGGACATCAACATAAGTTTTCATCTGTTTCCAAAGATCGGCCAATGGGTCATCTGCCTTCCAAAATAAGCCTACAACAAATGACAAGCCCGCCCCAACTTCGGGTATTTTACCAAGTATGGTTAAAGTAGCGGTTCTTTCAATACCACTTTTTTGGCTAAACGCTATCGGAGGTATATTTGAGGGTACATTAGGCACAGGTGTTAATGAAAAAAGCTGGCCATCATTTTTATTATAAGAACATTGCACGAGCTGACCTTTTTCAGTGGCAGACAGATCGACAATCTCTAGGAACTTATGGCTGTGTAAAGCCATAATACGATAATAACCATTACCTGCGGGCAAAAACTGAAACCGCAAATTGTGTTTCGCAGGCTCCCACTGCCATTGAATAGCCGGTGCTTTTTCGTTCCCTGAACTATCGTGAATGGCTATATAATGTTCCTTAAATGGCGGCAACAGCAACCACCAGTTTTTTTCTCCAGCGGGATCAAACTGAAACCGCTGATGTTCATTATCGCTTTGATATAATTGATTGTTCAAATGTACTCCAAGACTTGCATTTGGAGCTCCAATTACGTGGTTTGTTTTGCCTTTGGGAATCAGATAATAAAGCTGATTAGGCTGTGGTTTAAATGACATGATGATAAGGGTTAAGTTGCCATAAAGATAGATGTAATTATTGCAACACAAAGGATTTATAGTTATTAGGTATAATGTTGCGATGTAATCTGTTCGTTACAATTCTATAAATCATTATACAGCAACGTGCTGACCTCAAAACACCAAGTGCATCCGCTCATTAAAAAATTACGTATATTCAATTAAATAAAACGATCCCTGATTCCGATTAATAAATGAACTCCTGTTTATATAAAGCCACAGTAATGCATCACCGGTTGTCACCGAAAGTTCATCGGTTCAATTACGATGTATTTATGTTTTACCTTGACTTGGATGAGATAGACGGATTGGCTAAACGACTTAAATTTATGAGTCGGAATAAATTCAATCTTTTCAATTTCAGGGATAAGGATCATTTGCAACTACCGCGTGAGAATCCCGATACTACAAAAAATATCCGCCAGCATATTACTGATTATTTGCAGAGTAATGGCGTAACCATCGGTAATGGCCGCATCACGGTACTCACCAATTTGTGTACCGCAGGTTACCAGTTTAACCCGGTGTCGTTTTATTTTTGTTATGATGAACAGGGGCAAATCGTTTGCTCGATAGTAGAGGTATGCAATACATTTTTGGAGATGAAACCCTACTTTTTAGACGCGAAAACCCGCCAGGGCGATCAATTTAAATTAAATACTGAAAAATATTTTTACGTATCGCCATTTACGGATATGGATACCAATTTTGGTTTCGACCTGCATATACCCGGTGAAAAGTTGCAGGTAAAAATTGATGATTATGACAAGGAAGGCAACCGGTTTTTTATCAGCACCTTAAGCGGTGTTCGCAAGCCTTTAACCGATGCTAATTTGCTGCTTTATTTTCTGAGCTTTCCACTCATTACACTAAAAATTATTGGCGCTATCCACTGGCAGGCATTAAAACTTTTTATGAAGAAAATTCCTTTTCACAAAAAAGAGGCAGACAAAAATCTCCAAAAGGGTGTTTTTAGGCCTTACAAATCAAATTATGTATCTTAGATAAAACCTTACCCGGCAGAATATCCGTATATCATTAAAATAACATACGAACATTTTAACCATGTCTAACACCCTTACCCTTGTTAAAAAAAGCAGCTTTTACCAGGATGTAGTCTTAAAGCTAATGTCCAAAATGGATAAAGGCAATTTACACATCACTTTATCCGATGGTGAACAATTGGTTTTAGGTACAGGCGAGGGGAAAATATCAGCCAACATGACTATTAACGATAATGAGTTTTACAAACGCGTTATCCTGTTTGGCGATATTGGTTTTGGCGAAGCTTATACCGATGGTTTGTGGGATACCGATAACATTACCAACGTAATTAAATGGGTGTTACTGAACATTGAGAATGCGCCCAGCGTATCGGGCAGCAATACACAAACGTTAGCCACTAACCTACTTAGGTGGTTCAATAAGCTATCCCATTTTAAAAGGGCAAATACGGTAGAAGGATCACGCAAAAACATTTCGGAGCATTATGATCTGAATAATGATTTCTTTGCCAGTTTCCTCGATCCAACCATGACTTATTCCAGCGCTTATTTTTATAAGGATGGTTTAAGCTTGCAGGAAGCGCAAATAGCCAAATACGATCGCCTTTGCAAGCAATTGAATTTAAAAGCGACGGACCATGTGTTAGAGATTGGCAGCGGTTGGGGTGGCAACGCGATTTACATGGCTAAAACGTATGGTTGCAGGGTAACTTCGTTAACCATTAGCGAAGAACAACACAAAATGGCTGTTGAACGTGTGGAAGCCGCGGGCTTAAGTGATCGCGTGAGCATATTGATAAAAGATTACCGCCAGATGGAAGGCCAGTTTGATAAGATCGTATCTGTTGAAATGCTGGAAGCCGTTGGGCATAATTATATGGAGGTTTACTTTAAAAAAGTAAACGACCTGTTGAAGAAGAATGGTATCCTGGCTTTACAGGTAATCACTTCACCCGACTCTCGTTATGATAGTTTACGCAAGGGGGTGGATTGGATCCAGAAACACATTTTCCCAGGCTCATTATTGCCATCGGTAGGTGCTATCAATAGCGCCGTTAACCGTACCGGCGATTTAACAATGGTTGATTTAAAAGACATAGGTATGGATTACGCTACAACACTAAAACTTTGGTTTGATGCATTTAACGCCAACCTGCCAAAAGTAAAATCATTGGGTTTTGATGACCATTTCATCCGCAAATGGAATTACTATTTGTGCTACTGCGAAGCTGCTTTTGCTATGCGTAACATCAATACCATGCAATTGGTATATGTAAGGCCTAATAATACCTCAAGGGGGTAATTGTTTGACTATTTAATCAAGCTTATCGCTTTTTGTAAATCAAGGTCTTTTTTATTAACAACGTCCTCCGCGGTGTAGTCCACATAATACATGGGCATAATACCACGCCCATGTATGGGGTTGTTTGCTACCGATACCAGGTGCATCCAGGGAAAATCAACTACAATTTTAGTGTTGGGCAGCGTTAATCGCTGTAATGTACCACCGTTGCAGCCTTCCTCGTTACCTGCGGTTTCTCTGCCAATAAATTTTACCTGCTTGCATTGGGCTTTAAAGGCTGCTGTAAATAGCGCTGCCGATGAAAAAGTAGCACCATCAATTAAAGCATATATATTGCCATGGTAGTGATATTTTTTTGCAAGTGATAGTCTGCCGTATAATTGCCCGAACACTGGCTTTATATTAATATGGTACCAATTACCTTCCTTGTTCCCCGGAGCGAATCCATTTTTAAAACTTTCAGTACGGGAGGTGTCAAAATATTCCTCAAAGCGGGTTGCAGAAGGATCTGCTACTCTTGATTTTACATCTCTAACAATATAAAAAGAGGAATCTGCCAAAAATGAAAGCAGTTTTTCCGCTATCCTGATGTCGCCACCGGTATTATGGCGCAGGTCAATAATTAAGTTTTTTACACCGTGTTGCTGTATCTGTTTAAAAGCTTCCGTATAAATGGTGGTATCGGTATATTGAAATGTTTTTGCCTCAAACAATGCCGTTGAGGTGTTTTTTAAAAATCGTAGCGGCAAGTATCCTGTATTTTTTGCTAAAGTCCATCCGGCATAATTATCTACCGGCTTTTTAGGCAGGCTTTGCCATGGACCACCTGTTGCTGCTGCAGTCGCCGTAACTGAGTTTATTGCACCCTGTTTGGTAAGCAATTTAATTCGATACGATCCTTGCCAATGGTAATAGTTAAAGCAGGCATCTTCAAAACCATCGTATTCACTTAAAAATAATTCTTTAAATGTTTGTATATAGCCATCGCCACTATATAAGTCGTAGCCGTTATTTATTATTTGAGTTACCGGTACATCATTAATACTTATTATTTCGTCTCCGGTTGAAAGCTGTTGGGTAGCATGTGTGGTAACCCAGGCGCGGTGATTACGAACCAGCACCTCGAAAGGCAAATGTGGTTCTTTTGGATCAGATGGTAATGGTTTATAACTATCTGAATGGCGTATTTGTGTATGGCCGCATCTAAGCTTACATATTAATGGGTAAATATGAGCTATAAATTCATTCTCAGATAGCGGATGGTTTATAGTTTGATAGGTCTTATCGTATGCTGCCTGTAAACTATCTGCCGGAGTATATAAGCCATATCCCGGGTGCATTTCTTTAATAGCTGACCATAAGATAAAAAGATCACTTTGCATGCTTTTTACCGTTAATTTGCTTGTAGTACTTGTTGTAGGCTTAGTTTGCCTTTGTTGTTGATTGCAGCCAGTAATTACAACGGCAATCAATAAACATATGAAAGTGCAAAGTGTGCCTATAGCTTTTTTCATCACGATTGGTTTTCGGTTAATTGTTTTACTATACCCGCCTTTTCTCTTTAAATCTACTAAAAAATACTACTGCCAAAAGGCATAGTACAAAGCCACATAAGCCATTTAAGCGCAAGCCGTAATCATTACCGGGGTCTTTACCATAAACGGTTAGGAAAGCGAATAAGGCTATCCCCAACGTTTGGCCAAGCTTCACAAACAGGTATTTAACAGCGAAAAACATCCCTTCCCGGTTTTCTTTGGTTTTGATGGCATCATCCTGGGCTATTTCGGCAAGTATAGCATTGGGTAAAATACCCAAAGACGCTAACGGGAAACTCGCCAAAAGTAACAGGCAATAAATTTGTGCCGTAGGCGATATAGGGAACTTCCCAAGGAAATAGATCGCGATAAACACCACACATAATAAGCAAAAGGAAAAAAGCACAATAGGTTTTTTGCCGATCTTTTTAGAAAGATAATTAATGAGTGGATAAAACATCAGCGATACCAAAACCATTACCCCTAATAGTGGGCCGCCTTCTGATTCCGACAGGCCGAGTAATACCGTTACGAAATATAATAAGCCGCTGGATATAATGCTCAGCGCCATATAGTAGGAAAAATCCGAGATGAGGTAATATTTAAAGTTTCGGTTACTGAATGTTTTACGAATAGCAGGCAAAAGCGGTAAATGCGATGGCTTGCTGGTTGAATATTTCTTTTCGTCGATAAACAAAACAGGTATCAGCATAAAAAAACCTGCTACCAAGCTCAGGCCTCCAATGGTGTATTGAACCGCTGAATCGCGACTAACGATATGTAAAAACTTTTGTACTAAATCGGCATAATTATTTACAAAGCCGGAGATGATCATCCCCAATACAAAACCCACCTGTTGAAAAGAGGACAGCTTTACTTTTTCGGATGCGGTTTCGGTAAGCTCGGGTAAAAGCGCATTGTATGGGATGATATAGGTGGTAACGCTCATGAAAAACAAAATGAGCGTACAGGTTAACCATATGGCATTTTTAGCGCTTTCGGTTCTTTCAATCGGGCAAAAAGTGAGGAAACAAAAAATGATGGCAGGCAATATAGCCCATTTCATAAATGGAATCCGGCGGCCTTTAGGATTCTCGCTTTTGTCGCTTAATGATGCGATAAAAGGATCAAAAATGGCATCGACAAGCCGCCCTGATGCGGCAATAACCGACAAGATATTCAATACCCCAAACAACATTAACTGCGGAATAAGCGGCCTTAAACCCGCATTGCTTGGCGGCAGGTAGAAGTAAGGCAGCATAACGATGATAATATTCGTCATGATACTCCACCCGATCATGCCGCAGGCATAAGCTAGCTGTTTTCTGAAAGGGAAGTATACTGCAGGCATTCACCGCAATATGCAAATATTATGGTGAAATTTTGATGATAGAGTGCTACAAGCCTGAATAATAATCATAACCCTGCTCGGCCCAGTAATCATGCGGGCGATGGTTGCTGAAGTTAATGCTGCCTATACGCTTTAAATTTTTGATGCCGTATTTTACAGGTATAATCAACCGCAAAGGTGCGCCATGGCCTACCGGCAATGGCATGTCATTCATTTCATAGGCCAGTATGGTTTGCGGGTGCATGGCGCTATCCATATCCAGGCCAATATAGTAACCTTTATCGGGGGTTTCCATGCCTACATAGTTCAGTTTTGTTTCTGGCTGTAGTCGAAAGTGTTCTACAAAATCAACAAAGCGCACGCCACCCCAATGCTGTATCTGGTCCCATCCCTCAACACATTTAAAATCGAAAACCAAATCTGTTTTCGGCAACGTTTTTATTTCATCTAAGGTGATTGCCAACACTTCGCCTGATAGTTTTTTAACCTGTAATCTCCAGTTATCGGCATCAAGCTTGCTATCGGAACCTATGCTGGTATTTTGGCGCACCTTTTTGGCTGCCATTGATTTTGGATAGGTTTTAACCAGGTGATTATTACTAAAAAAGTTCCTGAAAAATAATTCACTCTTATTCAGCGCGCGGCGTAAGGGTTTATGCGCCCCGCCGGTAATACCGGTAGTTTCAATGGCTGAATTGTAAAGCGATTTCCATCCCCCAAAAGCCGTAGCACCCAAAACCGCGAACGTGCCAAAGGAAATAAAATTACGCCGGTTGATCTGCTTTTGTACAGCTGCCCCGGTATCTGGTTGCTTATCTTCTTCTTCCGGATTGCTCATTCTTCTGTTACTGTTTTAGGTTCTTCATTCACTACCTCAAAGCCGGAAATTACCGACCTGAAGTTATTCCACCCCGCAATAATTACCTGTACTATGTGTATCAAAAAGAAAAACACATAACCCAGTGTAAGAGCAAAGTGAATGATCCTGGCAAAATGATAACCGCCACAAAGCCAGGTTAAATAATAAAATTGCACGGGCTTATAAATTGCCATGCCTGTAATTACTGAGCCAATTCCCATTACAATAATAGCGGTATAGGCTATACGTTGCGCGGCGTTGTATTTGTTTTGCGGAAGTGCCATTTTACGGATGTGCAGATCGTGCAATAAAACCAGCCATGCTTCTTTCCATGATTTTTTTTGCGGAACAAGCTCGCGCCACGCACCCGAAATGATGGTGTAGGCCACGTAAAATATCCCGTTCAGCGTAAAAAACCACATAAATAAAAAGTGGAATGCCATACCCTCCGCTAGCCGTGCCGGGATATGCAGCAGGTTATAATACCAATCCGGGAAAAAACGTACATAGGTATGCCCGAAAATGGTGATCTTATATTCATCATTAGCCCAATAGATCAGCATGCCGCTCCATATCATCACGGTCAATATCGGGAAGTTGACCCAATGCGTCCACCGCATAACTAAGGAGTGTTTTTCTTTTATGGTTTTCATTAATGCTTTATATTAACTACGATAAAATAGATCAAAAGGATTAATTAAGTACCGATTTTGTTGCCCCGGTGATCTCCCCATCTGCTGTATTCTGCACAAAGGCGATAATTTCCGATCCGTGTGCATCAAAATCCTTTGGCAGTTCAATAGTTGCTATGCCTTTATCGCCCTTTAAAGGTATGCTTTCTATGCCGCGTACAATTTGTACATGCAAAAGCGTACGGCCGCTATTCTCGCCACGCTCAACTTTGGTTTGCGCCGATTTTTGGACAACAGCTAACAATAAAACAGAATTAGCGGTTTCCCCTTGTGTTTGATACCGCAATTCAGCTTTGTTTTGGTTGATGGTAATATCGCTTAAGCTAATTTGAGCTGAGGCGTTCTTAGCTAGGTTGATTTTAATGGCGTTACGCAAAGTGCCTTCTTCTGAACCTACAAATTCAGTGCGCCCGTTTACAACAATTTGCGGGGTATAAACCGATGATAGATTTAACCAACGTGCATACTGGTTTTGCCTTTGTGAATAAGCTGCACTGCTGAAAACATCCTTCCAACCCAAACGGTTCCAATAATCAACATGAAAAGCAAGAATATAAATGGGTTTTCCCGCACTCTCTTTCTCAACTTTGGCAACCACCGCATCAGCAGGCGGGCAGCTGGAGCAACCTTCGGAAGTGAATAACTCGATAACGGCAAAGCCCTTGTCGACACCGGTTGGTTTGGTGTTATGTTTATAGGTAAACGAGCTTAACGCTAAGGCAACTACTAATGTGGCTATTGATAATATTTTGATCGACTTCATCTTAATCTGATTTAGAATTATTGGTTAGTCGGCGGTAGAAAGGAATCCTTACAATAAAGTTAAAGTTTTTTTTGGGGTGAATAAAGCTTTATTTGCACATGGGAGGTATGGTTAAACCTGGTAAGTCTACTTATCTATAATTGTCATTCTGAACGCAGTGAAGAATCTCAGAACTTTGCTCGCCGTTTTGTATTGGCGGATAGATTCTTCACTGCGTTCAGAATGACAAATGGTTATTGGAAGTAAGTACTATTCTTCCTCTTTTTTTTTCGGAAGGTTATGCATTTTAAAACGTGGCTTGTAAGCCGGTTTTGGTGCAGTTTCCTCAGCAGGTGGTTGTGGGGTATTTTCTTCAGTTGTTGGTTCGGGCGCTGGAACATCATTTGCCTCAGACTTAGGCATATTAGCCACTTTAAATTTAGGCGTAAAACCTAATTTAGGTACAGGAGCCGAAATAGGCTCAGCTGGTTTTTCCCCGGCGGATGTTTCTTCCTCCATTATCGGTTTTGGTGGTGCAGATGCTTTAAATTTAGGCGTGAAACCTAGTTTTGGTACAGGAGCCGCAACTGGTTCAGCTGGTTTTTCGTCGACAGGCATTTCCTCCGTAACAGATTTTGGTGGAGAAGCCGCTTTAAACTTAGGCGTAAAGCCCAACTTTGATGCAGTGGTATTTGTTGTTTCCGCCGGTTTTTCTTCTGCCGATGGCTCTGTAATAGGTTTTGGTGGTGATGCCGCTCTAAATTTTGGTGTGAAACCTAGTTTAGGTGCAGGTGTAACTGGTAC
Organism: Mucilaginibacter sp. L196; assembly: GCF_009765905.1. Taxonomy (GTDB): domain Bacteria; phylum Bacteroidota; class Bacteroidia; order Sphingobacteriales; family Sphingobacteriaceae; genus Mucilaginibacter. Next base: position 128,742 of record NZ_LMUO01000011.1, read on the forward strand.
ATCCTCCGGTGTTTTTTCTTCAACGGGAGTTTCAGTTACCGGTTTCGGTGGTGCTGCGGCCCTGAATTTAGGAGTAAACCCTAATTTAGGTGCCGTTGCGGTTTCCTCAATCAGGCTTTCAGTTATGGTTTGTTCTGCTAGTGGGTTATCAATTCTAACTTTATCGGTTTTTGGCTCTACAGCTAATGGAAATTCGCGCCTTAATTTATTGAACCAGTATTTTTTGGTGTGATCGAAGCTTTTCTCGCCCATTTGGGTAAAGTGCGTTTCAAATTCAGAAAACAAGGCCGACTGCACCTGTTTCAGCGCAACCATGTCAATTCTCTTCTTTTTGAAAAACTCTTCAAATTCCATATTTTCAGATTTGAGATTTGAGATGGGAGATATGAGACATGGAATTTTTAATATCCAATCTCACGTCTCCAATCTCACATCTATAATGGTATATCCACATCAAGGGCATTAAAATGGATGCCTTTGTCGGTTTGGTCCCAATCCTGTAGCTCTTCCTCCGTCGCGTTTTGTAAAGCGGGGTACCACTCCAAAGGGAATGCCTGTTGCTTACCATTTTCTTTTTCAACAAATAGCAGGCCATCGGCAAATGTTACCTTAACTTTTTTTCCTTGCTTACGCGATGTGAATAGTGGCATATTGACCCCCTCTAAATCTCCCCCGGTAGGGGAGACTTTTAAATGTTTATTAATATAAAGCCCTCCCTACCGGGGAGGGTTTGGGTGGGGCTTTTACTCCGCCATATTATGATAGACCGCCTGCACGTCATCATCTTCCTCAAGCCTGTCTATCAGTTTCATAATATCAACAACCTGCTCTTCGGTAACCTCGTGGAATGATTGGGCAACACGCTCTAATTTGGCCGATCTAACTTCGATGCCTAATTCTTCAAGCGTTTTTTGCATTTTACCGAAATCCTCAAACGCAGTATGGATCACGCCTATATCGTTTCCTTCTTCATCAGCTTCCACAAACAAATCTTCCAAACCGGCATCTATCAATTCAAATTCCAGTTCTTCCAAATCGCGCTCGCCGGGAATGAAGGTGAACACAGATTTGCGCGTAAAAATAAAATCCAATGATCCAGTTTTGCCCAACGCGCCATTATATTTGGTGAAATAACTGCGTACATTAGCTACGGTACGGTTGGTATTATCTGTAGCGGTTTCAACCAAAACAGCAACACCATAAGGCGCATAACCTTCGTAAACTAACTCTTCGTAATCCTTTTCATCCCTGCTGATAGCCCTCTTTATCGCAGCCTCAACACGGTCCTTAGGCATATTTACAGCTTTGGAGTTTTGCACGGCAGTACGCAGGCGCGAGTTGGTGTTTATATCGCCACCACCGGCTTTAACAGCCATTACAATTTCTTTACCTAAACGGGTAAACTGAACGGCCATTTTGGCCCAACGCTTAAATTTTCTCTCTTTACGGAATTCAAATGCTCTTCCCATATGTTCTTTATTTCATGGTTGATGGCCTATGGTTAATGGCATCAATCAGGGTGTAATAGTCACTGCCTATAATTGCAGATCGGATAAATATAATATTTGTTTTCTTTTAAATGATCTTTTTCAGGTTTGTAAGCATGCCGGCAGTTATCGCGGGCAGGTCATATTCCAGTTTCCAGCCCCAATCCTTTTGCGCGTAGCTATCATCAATTGATTTTGGCCAGCTATCTGCAATTGCCTGCCGCGGATCGCTTTCAGCATAACTGATCTCAAAACCTGGTATTATTTTCTTGATCTCTTCAGCAAGTTGTGTCGGTGTAAAACTAATACCAGCCAGGTTATATGCCGAGCGGATCGTCAAGCTTTCCGCAGGAGCATTCATCAAATCAAGCGTGGCGCGTATGGCATCATCCATATACATCATCGGTAATGCTGTTTCGGCAGATAAAAAGCTTTCATACTTGCCTGTTTTCAACGCCTCATGAAATATATGCACGGCGTAATCCGTAGTGCCACCTCCGGGATTTGCCCGCCAGCCGATCAAGCCGGGATAACGTATACTGCGCACATCTAAACCATGTTTGGCGAAGTAATATTCACACCAGCGCTCGCCAGCCAACTTGCTGAAACCGTACACCGTATTTGGGTCCATCACACAATACTGCGGGGTATCAAACTGCGGAGAATGCGGACCAAATACCGCAATCGAACTTGGCCAGAATACTTTAGCTACCTTAAACTCAACCGCTAAATCCAACACATGTATCAGGCCGGTCATATTCAGGTCCCAGGCCATTTTTGGTTTTTGTTCGCCTACGGCAGATAGTATAGCCGCCAGCAAATAAACCTGTGTGGGCTGATGTTTTTGAAAGATGTGTTGCAGGTTGTCGTTATCCAGCACATTCACAAACTCAAACGGACCGGTGTCCCTAATCGCATCTACAGGGTCGTGAATATCCGAAGCGATAACCTGCTCCGCGCCATAAACATTACGCAGGGCGTTTACCAGCTCGGTACCAATTTGGCCGTTAGCACCAATCACTAAAATCTTTTCGGTCATGAAAGTCAGTTAAGTTGCAAAGGTAAAAATTTGGGCGGAATCAATCATAATTTTGGCAAACAAACAGGTGCTTGTAAATGGTTGAAAATTGCTCAAAAAGTAACGTTAACAGGGTTGTTTTAATGATTTTTAAGGTTGAAATCAGCCTAAAAAAAGCGATTTTTACCTTAAAATGAATGATTTCTGCATCAAAATGAACCCTTTTTAGCCTAAAAAAGCAAAAAAAATCGCATATTTGAAGTTTAATTTAATTATTTAACAATTTAACAGAATGAAAGTCGCAGTAGTGGGTGCCACAGGATTGGTGGGCACCAAAATGTTGCAGGTTCTAACAGAACGCAACTTCCCCGTAACAGAATTAATTCCGGTAGCTTCAGCTAAGAGTGTTGGTAAAGAAATCACATTTAAGGGTAAGCAGTACAAGATAGTTTCTGTAGAGGATGCGATAAAGCTTAAGCCCGATGTTGCCATATTTTCGGCAGGGGGCAGCACTTCATTAGAGCAGGCGCCGCTTTTTGCAGCAGCAGGCACAACTGTTATTGATAACTCATCAGCATGGCGCATGGATCCAACCAAAAAACTGGTTGTGCCCGAAGTTAATGCCGACGTATTAACTGCCGAAGATAAGATCATCGCTAACCCAAACTGTTCAACCATACAAATGGTAGTGGCCTTAAAACCATTGCACGACAGGTATAAAATTAAACGCGTAGTAGTATCAACTTACCAATCGGTAACTGGTACAGGCGTTAAAGCAGTTGAGCAATTGTTTAATGAACGTAAAGGTATTGAAGGTGTTATGGCTTATCCATATACCATCGACCTGAATGTTATACCGCAAATTGATGTGTTCACCGCAAACGGTTACACCAAGGAAGAAATGAAAATGATACTGGAAACCCAAAAAATAATGGGCGACGATAGCATTAAAGTAACTGCTACAACAGTGCGTATCCCGGTTATGGGTGGCCACTCAGAATCAGTTAATATTGAGTTTGCTGAGGATTTTGATTTGGCTGAAGTACGTTCAATTTTAGAGAATGCACCAGGCATCATCGTAACTGATGACACCGCTAACCTAAAATACCCAATGCCGCTTGACGCGCATGACAAGGACGAAGTATTTGTAGGCCGCATCCGCCGTGATGAGAGCCAGCCAAACACCCTGAACTGCTGGATAGTATCAGACAACCTGCGTAAAGGCGCTGCTACTAACGCGGTACAAATTGCAGAGTATCTGGCATCTAAAAACCTGATCGGTCAGGCTGTCGAAGTATAACAAAACCTAAATTATTATAAGATGAATAGGGATGGTCGAAAGATTATCCCTATTTGTATTTGAAAGAAATCCTGAATCCACAATGAAGTCAAAAATATGCTTGTTGTTAGTTAGCTGCTTTATTAGTGTTAGTAGTCTTGCACAGACACCGAAAAGTGTTATGTCTGATTTGGTCAAGAGTTATGATAAAATTACAAGTTGGCGTGGAAGATGGAATGATTCAAGCGTTAATGCATATGACTCAATTAAGATGGCGGATAAAGAGTTTGGCGAAAAGTTGAATTTATATACAACTAAATATCCATCGACAATTACCGATAATTATAATCTGATGCATAAGTTCGGTTTTTATTTTGTGGGGGATGGTGCTAATGTTCTTAGAATTTACACATGGGAAACTTGGTTAGGTAAAACAGAACGTGGGTTTGGAAATGTATTTCAATATAAAGTAAACAATAAAACAAATTCTATATTAAAAACAGATCAACAAGGCGATACAACGTGCCTTTTCTCCAAGATAAATACATGCATTATTAAAGGTAAAACATATTACTTAGCTGTATATAATTCATTTTATATATCGAAACAAGCAGCCCAGGGAGTAAAGATATATCGCATTGAAAACGGGAAATTAACTGATGATGTAAAATTAATAAAGACACCAGAAGGATTGGTTAATCACATATCATACGATTATAGCTATGGAACTTATTCTTTAGAGGACTTCGCCACAAGGCCGTCAATTCATTTTAATGGTTATACCAATACCATATTCATTCCGATAGTCGATGCAAGCGGACATACAACTAATCAATTCATCACCTACAAATTCACCGGCGAATACTTCGAGAAAGTAAAATAGCTATTTCTTTTTTTCGTCTTCCCTTTTCGCTGCGCGGGATAAAAGGATGGCGTATACAGCGGTAAACACTACACCTGAAAGCACGGCTTTTAAAATAGAATCAGCATAGTTCGTGTTCGCTTTGATAACATAGTTGTAAAACAGAAATACGATTACCGTGTAAACCAAATACACTATGAATATTTTACGTGCCATAAGGCAAAGATAAAAAACATAAGCAAAAAAGCGCTGCCCTGCGCGATTCCCGCCCCTTTGAATAGAGTAATGTTATTTGTTAAGGGGAAGACTATTTTTTACCCTCTTTCCGGCTTGCCGAAGAGAGGGTCGAACAGCGCAGCGCATTCGGGGTGAGTCAGCTATGCGCCTGGTATTTGCGCCAATGCCGCTTGTATAGTTGACTCACCCGGTCTTTGCTTCGCTCGACCACCCTCTCTTTTGCAAGCAAAAAAGAGGGTAAAAGCAGTACAAGGCCGCCCTGTCATTCTGAACGGAGTGAAGAATCTTTTAACGGTGCAAGGCGAACTATGCAAATCGAAGAAGATTCTTCACTACGTTCAGAATGACAATTTAAAAGATAGGGCTATCTTTACCCCATGCCAAAAAAAGCTTTAATCATCGGTGCTGGAATTGCCGGAATCGCTACCGCCATTCGCTTAGCGGTAAAAGGCTATGATGTTGAAGTTTTCGAGGCGAATAATTACCCCGGTGGCAAACTATCCGAATTTGAAAAGGATGGTTTTCGATTTGATGCCGGGCCCAGTCTGTTCACCATGCCGCAATATGTGGATGAGTTGTTTAAACTGGCAGGCAAAAATCCATCCGACTATTTCCAATACCAAAAGCTGGATGTATTATGTAAATACTTTTATACCGATGGCACTAAACTAACCGCTTATAAGGATACCGACAAGTTCGAACAAGAAGTATCAAAAAACATTGGCGAAGAAGCATCAGCCATAAAAAAATACACAGAGAATAGCAGCAAGATTTATAACATCACCAATCACGTATTTCTCGAAAAATCGTTGCACCGTATCAAAACATTTTTAAGCTGGTCCACATTAAAATCTATTTTCCGGATAAGGCAGATCGATGCCATGCGCACCATGCATCAAGCAAACCAAAGTTTTTTTAAAGATGAGCGGATGGTCCAGTTTTATGACCGGTACGCCACTTATAATGGTTCAAACCCATACAGCGCGCCCGCAACGCTCAATGTTATTCCGCATATTGAGCAGCATTTCGGTGCATATTTTCCAAAAGATGGGATGTACAGTATCACCACAAATTTGGTCAAGCTAGCTGAATCATTAGGCGCAAAGTTTAATTATAATTCGCGCGTGGATGAGATTGTTTTGGAACGGCAAATAGCAAAAGGTATAAGAGTGAAAGATAGGTTGATCGAAGCTGATATTGTAATATCCAACATGGATGTTTGGTTCACCTATCATCAATTATTAAGAACACATCCGGCACTGTTCCCCAAAAAGATACTCAGCCAGGAACGCAGCAGTTCGGCTTTAATTTTTTATTGGGGGATAAACAAACAGTTCCCGCAGCTCGATTTGCATAACATATTTTTTAGTGCCGATTATAAAGCCGAGTTCAACCATATCTGGCAACAAAAAGATATTTATCATGATCCGACAGTCTACCTCAATATCAGCTCCAAATACAAAATAGATGATGCGCCGGAAGGCTGTGAAAACTGGTTTGTAATGATCAATGTACCGTCCAATAGCGGTCAGGATTGGAATAAACTGATTGCCAATGCCCGCAAAAATATCATAGCCAAACTCAATAAAAGCTTAGGCGAAGATGTTAGCGAACTCATCATCAGCGAAAGCATCCTTGATCCCCGTGGCATCGAAAACCGCACCTCATCCTATCAAGGTTCTATCTATGGCACCAGCTCCAACAACCAGTTCGCTGCATTTTTGCGTCACGCCAATAAATCATCCAAAATAAACAACCTCTATTTCTGTGGTGGCAGCGTCCATCCCGGCGGCGGGATACCCTTGTGTTTATTATCCGCTAAAATTGTAAGTGATTGGGTGTGACAGTTAAAAACTGTCATTATCCGGAGTTTCAGTTATAAACTGAAACTAGTTATTGCCATTTTATACGCTCCGAACCTCTTAAACAAGCAATCTCATGAGTTGTCTCTCATTAGGCGCAAGTTGTTTATGAGGCTTTCTTGTTTATACGAATATACGAAAAATTAGTAAATTTGTTATTCATGGCAAAGCAAGACGAAAAAACCCCAAAAGAGGCATCCGACCTATTCCATAAAATAATGAAAGCATCTGTGTCTCCTAAAGCGACTGGCAGTAAAGAAACTGAAAATAAATAAGTTAAGCCAAAGGGTAAGAAATGAGCAAGCAGACGAGCGATATATTGTGGTCGTTAGTAATGCTCATTGTAGGTATTGCTGCTATTTTAACTAACTATAAAAAAGACCCGAGTTATAAAGACCGTTTTGGATATAGAATTAACGGGCTTGTGTTGGGTATATTTGCTACTATATGTGGCATTTATTTGGTTTGTAAAGTTTTGTTTTTTAATCACTATTAAGGTAGTTGGTCTAACACGTATATAGTCTCCTTTCAAGACAAAAGAACGAACACTACGACTGTATATAAGTCTTCAAATGCTCAATGGTTTCCAAATGCGAAAGTATCGTTTCAGTAACCAAATCATTAATAGATATAATCCCCGATAACTCGTCATCCACAAAAACAGGTAAATAACGGATATTGCTTTCGCTCATAATATGCATACAAGTCTCAATTGAGCTTTCGGGCACAATGCGGGGCAAGCCGGTACTCATAATTTCCCGTACCGGTGTTTCGTGTGATGAGCGGCCCAGTAAAATAACTTTACGGGCATAATCACGCTCAGTCATCAGGCCCAGGTATTTACCATGTTCTGATATTACTACAGCGCCTATGTTTTTATCAGCCATCAGCTTTAAGGCATCAAGCACGGTAGTGGCGGCATCAATAGTGACAACGTTGCGACCTTTTCGATTGAGTATGTCAGAAACTTTTTTCATAATACACAGGTAATTGTTTGGTTTACATTGGGTTTTATAAATATACAAATCAATTTTTCAAATTAGAAAGCATCTACGTATAATTTTTATTACCCGGATGCGGTGTTTGTAATAATGTATATATTAGCCTTATTGAATTAACCTATTAGTTAATATCTACCACCATGAAAAAAATTCTTCTATCAGCAATGGCTTTTATAGCCATCAGCTTTTCACTATCAGCACAAACATTAAATAAACTTACTCCTAAAGAAAAACAGGACGGCTACAAGCTTTTATTTGATGGCAAAAACACCGACGGCTGGCATGTTTATTTAGGCACCGATGCCGGGGCATGGCATGCCGAACATGGCGCTTTAGTATTGGATCCCGCTGCAAAAGACCAGGGCGATTTAGTAACCAATAAAGAATACACCAACTTTGAATTGAAGATCGACTGGAAAATAGCTGCCGGTGGCAACAGCGGTATTATTTTCGGTATCCACGAGGATACCAGCTATCATTATACCTATTTAACCGGCATGGAAATGCAGGTTTTGGATGATAAACTGGCCGAAGACAACAAACAGCCAAATCATTTAGCTGGATCATTATATGATATGATAGCGCCATCGCACCCGGCAAAACCTGCCGGCGAATGGAACTCAGTTATTATCCGCAAATTAAATGGTCACCTTACTTTTTGGCTTAACGGACAAAAAGTTGTTGAAACACAAATGGGCAGCCCCGAGTGGAAAGCGCTTGTCCAAAAAAGCAAATTTCATGATTGGCCCGCTTTTGCAACCTACCCTAAAGGGCATATTTCTTTACAGGATCATGGTGCCGAAGTGGAGTTTCGCGATATACGCATAAAGCAACTGTAATATTTTTTATTTAAAATTGTCAGTATAACATTTGCTTAAGTATATTTAACGTAACCAATTACATAATTTAACCTCAGGCTATTAACTAATACACAGTTAAACTTATGAGTGATTTGCAAATCAAAAAAACATCAACATTATATGATGCGGTTATTGTAGGCTCGGGCGCAGGCGGCGGTATGGCTGCTTACGTGCTGGCCCATGCCGGTTTAAAGGTTTTAATGCTGGAAGCAGGTCCGTTTTTCGATCCTGCAAAAAACTCAGCGCAGCTAAAATTTCCATGGGAGTCACCACGCCGTGGTGCAAGCACTAATACCCGCAATTTCGGCGATTTTGATGCTGCCTTCGGCGGATGGAGCTTAGAAGGCGAGCCTTATACCACTAAGAATGGTACCGATTTTCAATGGTTCCGTTCGCGGATGCTAGGGGGGCGTACCAATCACTGGGGGCGTATATCCCTGCGTATGGGGCCGTATGATTTTCAGCCTAAAGATGGAGAAACAACAGCCTGGCCTATCACCTACGACGATGTAAAGCCGTTTTACGATAAGATAGACCGGCTGCTGGGTATCTTCGGCACCGTTGAAGGTTTGGAAAATGAACCCGATGGTATTTTCCTGCCACCACCACCTCCACGCTTAAATGAGCTCTACATTAAAAAAGGAGCAAAAAAGGCAGGTGTTACTACAATCGCCAGTCGTGGTTCTATATTAACTCAGGCACTACCAAATAATAAAGATCGTGGCGCATGTTTTTACTGCGGGCAATGCAATCGCAGCTGCAAAGTATACGGCGATTTCTCGTCATCATCCTGCCTGGTTATTCCGGCTATAAAAACAGGAAACTTAACCGTTATTGCCAACGCTATGGCGCGCGAGGTTTTAACTGATGATAAAGGCCTAGCCACCGGTATCTCCTATATCAACAAGGATGATATGCAGGAATACCAGGTTAAAGGTAAAATTGTAATACTAGGTGCCAGTGCTTGCGAATCGGCACGCTTGCTGCTTAATTCCAAATCATCGGCACATCCCGGCGGTTTGGCAAATAGTAGTGGCGTGGTGGGTAAATATTTGCATGATTCCACCGGGTCGGGTGCCAGCGGTTGGTTGCCCCAACTAATGGATCGCAAACGCTACAATGAAGACGGAGTAGGTGCTATTCATATTTATTCGCCGTGGTGGCTGGGTAATAAAAAGCTCGACTTTCCGCGCGGTTATCATATTGAATATGGCGGTGGTTTACGCATGCCCGGTTACGGTTCTTTCGATGGAATCGAAGCTAAAAATGGCTTAGTCCCGGGCCGTGATGGCAAAATGAAAGAAGCAGGTGGTTTTGGTGCAGACCTGAAAAATGACTACCGTCGTTTTTATGGTGCGAGTGTCGGCATGGCTGGTCGCGGTACTGCCATAGCCCGTGAGGATAACTATTGTGAGATAGACCCGGAAGTGGTTGATAAATATGGTATCCCGGTACTACGTTTCCATTACAAATGGGCAGCAGAGGAAATCAAGCAAGCTAAACACATGCAAGATACCTTTCAGGAGATTATGCACCAGATGGGAGCGATAGCCGACCCACCTGAAGGCCCCGAAACCATGTACGGCCTTAAAGCGCCGGGTGTTATCATCCACGAAGTAGGCACCGTGCGTATGGGCGATGATCCTAAAAAATCAGCCCTGAATAAATACAACCAGGCGCATGATTGTAATAATTTATTTGTGGTTGATGCCGCGCCATTTGTACAGCAGGGCGATAAAAACGCTACCTGGACTATCCTCGCCCTATCCATGCGTACAGCGGAATATATATTGGCTCAACGAAAAAAACTGAACGTTTAATAACTCATATATTAAAATTATGAACAGACGTGAATCCCTCAGAACACTTGCCATAGGCGCGGCAGCAACCGGCTTATTGCTTGATGCTTCCTGCAAACCGGGTACTCAAAAAGTAGCAGAAGTAATTCCACCAAAAGAGGCTGCTCCAGACCCAAGTCGCCTGCCGAATGAGATTGCCCGTGATAAAAAGTTAAGCGAAGAAAAGTTTTTCACCGACCACGAAATGGCTACCATTACTGTTTTGGTTGATATTATTATCCCCAAGGATGAAAAATCAGGGAGTGCATCAGATGCCAAAGTGCCCGAGTTTATAGCATTTATTGTAAACGACATGCCCGAGCACCAAACCCCGCTACGCGGCGGCCTGCGCTGGCTGGATGTGCAATGCCTGAATCGCTACAATACCACTTTTAGAGACGCAAGCGCCCAACAGCAAATTGATATGGTGAAAATGATAGCCTACCCCAAAAAAGCCAAACCCGAAATGGCCCAAGGTGTAGCCTTCTTCAGCCGCATGCGAGATTTAACTGCCACGGGCTTCTTCACCTCCGAAATGGGTGTGAAAGACATTGGCTACGTGGGCAACTCACCCACCATTTGGACAGGTGTGCCTGCGGATGTTTTAAAATCTCATGGGTTTGATACGGTTTGGGGCTAATAGATGTCGCTATAATCTAACTGTCATTCTGAGCGAAGCGAAGAATCTTCTTCGATCTGCAAAGTGGGCTATGCAATGACATAGAAGATTCTTCGCTTCGCTCAGAATGACAAAGTAGTATTGCTTTTGGTCGACATTTTACCGCACCGGGGAATTTTGCCAAGTTTGTCTGAATTATTATATTTAGTTTATGGAACAACCTAAACTATTGTCAATAATCGCATATTCAATTCTACTATTTTTAAATAACCTTGTCGCAATTTCTTCACTTTGGATGCCTTTCTCTGAAACAGATTGTTGGGGGTGTAATATCAAGACCGATTTTTTCTTTCGGCTTGCAGCATATTGTTTAATTATAGCGTTGTTTTTTTCTACGATTTCTTTAGGTATAACATATCTTTTCAACTTATATCTAACCTCGCCTTTTAAAAATCTTTTGCGCTTCTTTATATGGCAATTTTTAATTTTGTTTATTATTTCTACTTTAATAACCGCCGCTATTCTTTTTTTTATATCAATAATGTAATACAATGATATTAGCCTGCGGTCGGTGTTTTCACCGCACCTCCTCCCAATGTTTTCCCCCATCAAAATCTCCCATAAAATCCCCACCTTTGTATCAGCATGTCGAAAGGTAAACTACTGGTTATTGATGATGAAGAGCGTTTGCGCAAATTGCTCACCCGTATTTTACAGTTAGAGGGTTTTGAGGTGATTGAGGCAGCCACCGCAAAAGATGGCCTGCGCAAGCTGGAGCATGAGGTAGTTGATGTGATCATCAGCGATGTAAAGCTGCCCGATATTAATGGCATCGAACTTACCAAAACTATAAAAGCTGCCTATCCGGCTATCGAAATTATTGTGCTTACCGCTTATGGTACCATAGGTGATGGCGTAACCGCCATCAAAAACGGCGCGTTCGACTATATCACCAAAGGTGATGATAACGAAAAAATAATCCCGCTGGTTAACAAGGCAATGGATAAGGCCGTTCTGCAACGCCGTGTGTCTGAGCTGGAAACCAAGCTAAGTTCACGCTTTGGGTTCGACCGTATTGTAGGCACATCGCCGGCCATCGCCACAGCCATAAATCTTGCCCGCCGTGTTGCAGGGACTGATACCACCGTACTTATTTTAGGCGAAACCGGTACAGGCAAGGAAGTTTTTGCCGAGGCGATACACCAGGCAAGTCCGCGTAGTACAAAGCCATTTGTAGCTATCAATTGCAGCGCTTTTGGTAAAGAATTATTGGAGAGCGAATTATTCGGCCATAAAGCTGGGTCATTTACCGGCGCTATTAAAGATAAGAAGGGTTTGTTTGAAGAAGCCAACGGCGGTACCATTTTTCTGGACGAGATTGGCGAAATGGATCACGAATTGCAAGCCAAATTATTACGTGTATTGGAATCTCAGCAATTCATCAAAATTGGCGATACTAAAATTACCAAAGTAAGCGTACGTATACTGGCCGCTACTAATCGTAATCTGCAGGATGAAGTGGCACGAGATCAGTTTCGCTCTGATCTTTTTTATCGTTTATCAGTATTCCAAATCACGCTGCCATCCTTACGCGATCGCAGGAAAGACATACCTGTACTGGCTAAAATGTTCATTCATCAATACGCCTCAAAAGTAAATACCCAAATAACAGGGGCTACAACAGAATTTTACAATAAGCTGGAAGCATATAACTGGCCAGGCAATGTGCGTGAGCTAAAAAATATCATCGAGCGGGCTGTTATCATGTGTGATGGAACAGAGTTGGATACTTCTGTATTACCCTATGAATTTGATTCATCACCCATCACATCAAACACCTCAACCTTCGATTTGGCCGCTATAGAACAGCAACATATCCAACGTGTACTAAAACATACCCAGGGCAACCGTGCCGAAACTGCCCGTTTGCTAAATATCGGTATCGCTACTTTATATAGAAAGTTAAAAGAGTACGGATTGGAGTAATTAGCCCCCTCTAAATCTCCCCCGGTAGGGGAGACTTTTTTATTCTTTTTCTTTTTTAAGCCCTCCCTTCCGGGGAGGGTTGGGTGGGGCTAACCAAACCCTCCGCCAAATAAGGCGCCAAATACATAATTCTCGATGCGTTTTCCAGGTGCCAAAAGTGTATGCGTTCATTTTTATTACCGCCAAGTAATGGGCCAATTACATATAAATTAGGCGCAGCCTCAAAATACTCGTTCACCCAAAAGCCTTTACCCGATAGGTTTACCGCGGCAATGCCACTATGCACCAAATTGTAAATTAGTTTGCTTGATGATTGGCTCAAGTGATCAGACCCCGTGCAGTTAACAACCACTTTAAACCTTTCGGGATAGGTCAGCTTTTGCGGAGGATCAGTAGTGGTATAATGTAACTCACCGCCGTTATCAGTACACTCAATTTTATCAAATGAGCCTTTTAGTAAAACCAACTTTTCCAGTTCGTGCAGCAAGCCACTGCCTGTTTTATAATCAGCCCCCGATCTGCGGAAAAGATTGCTTAACTGCATGCCGTAAATACCAATGAATGCTTTCTTCGCATCCTCATCCAGCGGTTGCAACAACTCGAAAGTAAAACCTATTATTTTATCGATATGAGGGACAATAACACCATCCTTTACGGCAATACTAATATCTTTTTTGGCGGCATTAACCAACGTTTCAATGGTATAATTACCTTCTTTTTTAAGTTGATCTAAATTTTCAGTCAGATGCTCATTTGTTGAATCATTAATAATATGATAAGGCAGCAATCCACTTTTTGATATTACTACCAATTTATTTATTAGCTCGGTTACTTCCGGTAATCCTGCAAGCAAATACAAAAACTCAATACTGCTGGCATTTGAGCCAATGACAAGCACATTTCTTTCATCATCGCTTTTTGTATACGAAAGCGCTGTTGCCAATTTTTGGATATTTTCCTCAGCACCGGGATCATAAAGATCATTAATTACGATAACAGCATCGGTATCTACTGGCAAATCAATATTCCTTACCGGAGCCGAGCCTGTTGCTATTACAACCTTAGCGGCTGAGAGCGAAAGACTGGTTTTATCAGGCAATTCATAGCTAATCGTATATCCATTATTTTTAGGCTGAATATTTGTAACCTCGGCATTAATTAATATGAGCTCAGCAAGTTTCCTTTCTTCAACAATTCGCAGCATTGCATTTAGCTTCTGTTGCTGGTATTCGCCGCAAATATATCGCGGCAGGTAAACGTTTTTCCAATCCGCTGCTTTAATAGCTTCGGCGTTCCTTTGCAACCATTGCCCGGCGGTTGCGCCGCCATTTTGCTGGTACCAGTTTAGTAGTTCAATTTTATTTTGGTTGAACCAGTCTAAAAAGAGGTTTCGTTCATGCTTGTTGGTGAAAAAATCGTAGATAGAAGTAATGGTAAGCGCGTTTATTGAAGAGCGGCTGCCATAAGGCACACCCAACCAAAACTCCCGGTTCTTTTCAATAACGGTGATGAAAAATTTATGGTCGGCAGGTTTGTCTATCAACCTGTTAAAAACCTCAATAAGTGTTGACGTACATGCTATGCCGCTACCAATAATAACCAGATCAGCAGGCTTCATTAATTAAATTTATTTAAGGCCTCAATTACCTGCATAACCTCATCCTCGGTATGAGAAAAAGAGCAGGGGATACTTAGCGTGGTGTCATGTATTTCATCGGCAATAGGGTAAGCGCTTTTTATTCCTTTAACACCATCTAGCGCTTTTTGCTTGTGCGGCGGCACGGGATAATGTATCACTGTACCAATACCATTATCGGTAAGGTATTGCTGCAACTCATCACGCTTTTTGTGCCTGATATTAAAAATATGGAACACATCGTAAAAGTCCGCATTCTGTACAGGTAAAATAAAATCAGCTTTTAAATTATCAAAATACAATTGTGCCAGTTTGTTGCGGTGCGCGTTCATTTCTTTTAGGTACTTCAATTTAATGCTCAGAAAAGCAGCCTGCATTTCATCAAGGCGATTGTTGTAGCCAATTATATCATTATAGTATTTACGTTCCGACCCATAATTGCGCAGCTGGGCCAGCGTTTTTTTATGCGATTCATTATTGCAAATAATAGCTCCCGCATCACCCAAGGCACCTAAATTTTTTGTAGGATAAAAGCTAAAAGCACCAAACTCGCCAAAAGTGCCCGAAAGTTGACCCTTAAAAGTTGCGCCATGCGATTGCGCGCAATCCTCCACCAAAATAAGATTATGCCTGGTTTTAATGGCTGTTATTTTATCCATCTGACAGCACTTACCATATAAATGTACCACCATAATGGCTTTAGTTTTTTGTGTTATCGCCTCCTCTATTTTGTTTGGGTCGATGTTGTAAGTGGCAATATCAGGCTCAACCAAAACGGGTATCAATTGGCAGGCCAGTATGGCTAAAATACTGGCTATATAAGTATTTGAGGGCACAATAACCTCGCTCCCTTCGGGGAAATTACAGGCTTTTAATGACAGGATTAATGCATCTAATCCGTTGGATATACCAATGCAGTAATTTACGTTGTGCCATTTAGCATAGGCTTTCTCAAATACCTCCAGCTCAGGGCCTAAAATGTAATGCCCGTTGTTAATTACTGAATCAAACTTTTCCCTGAACTTATCTTCGAAAGGGGTATTTAGCCGTTTCAGATTTTCGTAGGGGATCATCTTAGCTAATACTTAAAGGTTCGTAAGCGTAATCTTTAGGGTCATAATTTGTTGATGCTATGCCCATTAATACTGCGTCGGGGCTAAGGTCATACATCACATGCCAGTCGCCAATTTCCATTATCAGGATTTTTGAAGGATCAGATAAATAATATTCTTTCTTTTCCCTGCCATTATCAATCAAAACAGTAAAAGTACCGTTCATGCAAATTAAGCCTTCAACGGTTTCAAAATGGCGATGCCCACCCCGGTTAAGTGATTCGTTGACGTTATATATGTAATAGATCCTTTTGATGTCAAAAGGAAGGGCGCGGTCAATAGAATTTAAAGAGCCACGTTCATCAGTATAAGTTTTTAATTCAATAAAGTATGCCATCTGTCACTACGCTGTTGTGTTTATCCAGTAGATCCAATATGTTTCCGTCAACATCCATATTGAATTTACGGCCAATTATATTATCTGTCGTTATTATCTTTTCGTAATCCTCGGTAAGTAATAATTTAGGATGGCTACCGCCTGCAGTCCAATCAATATACCTGAAATTATTATTCAATACACTGTCCTTATACGGCGAGTTCATGATAACAGTTTGGAATACAAACTCATCACTCCCCCATGTGTATCTCAAAAAACGGACTAATTTATGATCGTTTTCAATCTTATCCATTACGTAATAGGCGCAATCGGGGCTCAATGTCCAAAACGTTGAGCTGGTACCATGAAAGCGCATGGTGGTAGGCACTTTTCGTTGCCTAACTATTGCGTTAATTAACCGTTGTACCAAATACCTGCCTTTAAATACCCTATCGGTAAAATGGTATTTGTATATGCGTGCAAAGGCTTCATCCCATTCGGTTTCAAAATCCCAATGCTTTATTAATTGGCTGCCTACCTGCGTCTTTAAAAAATTACTGATATAATCTGCTGATTTTAACGGATAATCCTGCCCGCTTAGTAGATTGATAAAAGCATATTCTTTGCCCGATGCCCTTATTTCTTTTAGCCCGTTAAAGCTGGCCTCAACAACTGTAAAACCAGCCCATTTAATGTTGATACGATCTTTTATGAAAAACACGTTGGGCATATCAAACAGCTCACGGTGAGTTTCTATATCTACTTTTTTATCAAGATGGATGTAAAAGTCAAAGTCGCCATTATCAAGCTTTTGTATCAGCCTTAGCGTTTGTTTTGCCGAAGTATAAGTAACAATTAAACAAGCAAAACGCATTATGATTATTAGGATTTAAGATTTTCTGGTTTACTAATATAATCCAATATAAGGGCAATTGAAACATTTAATAGGTTTTTTTGATCGATTTATATGTTTCGATTAAAATCGACAAATCAAAGTTTCGTTTAATGAAAACTTTAACTAAAAATATCGGAAATGCTTACAGATCAAGCGTAAGTTCGCAGGTATAGGTCTCTTTCCCATCAATAATATCAAGCTTGTATCTGCCGGGGTATAATAAATCAAGCCGCCTTTTAACATTTATAAGGCCTATCCCACCTAAATTATCTTTGTTGTTGTTATGTTTCCTGTTCTGAATAAAAAAGTAGAGGTGGCTTTCATCAACTTCTATCAACAACCTGATGGCGGATCCCGGGTCATTTGCCACGCCATGTTTAAAAGCATTTTCAATAAAAGCGATCAATAATAAAGGCACTATTTGCTGGCCGTCTACCTTTCCGTTTATTTTAAAATCGATATAAGCCTTTTTACCAAAACGTATCTTTTGTAGCTCGATGTAATTTTGCAAATACTGCAGCTCCTTCTCCAGCGATACCTCGTTATCATTGCATTCATAAAGCATGTAGCGCATAATTTCCGATAACTTTAAAATTGCATCGGGGGTAGTCTCCGATCGCTGGTAAGCCAATGAGTAGATACTATTTAGGGAGTTGAATAAGAAGTGCGGGTTTATTTGCGATTTTAAAAAGGAGAGCTCCGCGCTTAGGCGTTGGTTTTCCAGGTCGCGTTGTATGCGTTCATTCAAAAACCAATCGGTAGTAAACTTAAGTACGGTACTTAAAAAAACGAATGTCAAGCTGGTAAATATAGTACCTGTAAAGTACTGCCAAAAGCTAAGCGTTTGTTTCATATGTATAAGCACATATGGCTTAAATATTGAGCCAATGCCATACTTAGCCAAACCGAAAATCACAATGGTTATAGCTATGATAATCCCATAGGAGGCATATTTTTTTTTATCAAGGAAATTAGGGATGTAAACCAGGTAATTAAGATAAAACAAGCTTATATTGATAGCAGGATATAAAAGAAACACAATTGCCAGCCCCAGGTAATCCAAATGGGTATCGTCCTGCGCCAGGAACAAAAACAACGAAATTATGCTTAGCCAAAAAAATACATGCCAAAATATTTGCCAGCTTCTTTTCATAACCAAATGTAATATTTTGGCGGTGTTTATAGCTACAATTTATATATAGATATGCGTTTTACCGATGAACCGGCATTTTTAGCCTATCAACTGGTTTATCGGTGTAAATGAGCGTTCGTCTATGATAAGTGGTGCTTGGTATAAATCTTTATATATGATAAAATAAAAATTAAACCTTTGTTCAACAAATCACTCACAATGAAAAAATTAATTAACAATTCAAATCCATTCATCTTATTACTGGTGCCGGTGCTGTTTGCGCTTGTTATGGGGGTAAGTTATCAGTTCCAGCAAAAAAGGAGCGAAATAGCGGGTACAACCAAACACGCTACGTCACTTTTCTTTAAAGGAGTAAGCCTGGTAAAAATGGTTTGCTCTGTTAGTAAAGAAAACGTGTGGTAATAAGCACCGATGGGTTAACCTTTGATTTTGGCAACCAAACCGTTGTTAAATCATTATCGCTCCAGGTACCTGAGGGAAGCATCTACGGTTTTTTAGGCCCCAATGGTGCCGGTAAAACCACTACTATAAAATTACTGCTCAATTTACTGCAAACCCAGCAGGGCAGTATCCATATTTTCGGCAAGGAGCTTAAAAGCAACCGCTTGGAAATATTGGCACAAATAGGCTCGCTTATTGAGCAACCCGCCATCTACCTACATCTAAGCGGAAAAGAAAATCTGCTCAACCGCGCACTACTTCTGCAAATCGGCGAAGCCCGGGTTAACGAAGTTTTAAAAATTGTTCACCTAACCGATGCCGCGCATAAAAAAGCCGGACAGTATTCCTTAGGAATGAAACAACGCCTGGGCATTGCATTGGCTTTACTATCCGATCCTAAATTACTAATACTGGATGAGCCCACTAACGGCCTTGACCCTAACGGGATTATTGAAGTACGTGAGCTATTGATAAAATTGGTGAGTGAGCACAAAAAAACAGTTTTTATATCAAGCCATTTATTAGCCGAGATTGAACGGATGGCTACACATGTAGGCATTATCAACCATGGCGAATTATTATTCCAGGGCAGTATACATGACCTTGAAGCGATGAGCAAACCTGCCATACAAATTGAAACCGATAACACCATTGATGCCGCAAACTATTTAACCCGTAATAATTATACCGTTACCGAAGTTACCGACACCCACATATTTGTACCCTACACTACCAAACAACAAATGGGCAACATCAATAAGCTGCTTAATGATATGGGCTATAACGTATATAGCATCATTAAGCAGCACAAGGATCTGGAAAAACTATTTTTAGACATCACCCAAAACGCATAAAACTATGAAAGGATTTATACTATCATTCCGCTCGGAGTTTTATAAGAGCCGTAAAACAGCCGGTTTCTGGAGTGCCGTTATATTGCCGTTGCTGCTTTGCCTACTAATATTCGCCGGGTTTTACAGCCGAAGCGATAAAATGGTTATGGAACCCGGCATGATGCTTTGGGTTCAGTTTTCAGGTGCTATTTTAGGGGTGATGGGGTCGCTGTTATTGCCCATGCTTATTGTTTTTATTGGTTATTCGGTAAATAGCATCGAACATAAAGCCGATACCTGGAAAACGTTGTTCTCATTGCCAATATCCAAATTCGCGGTTTATAGCGCTAAGTATTTTTACGCCCTGTTCCTTGTATTTTTATGCCTTACCTTATTTGTACTTTTTACAGTTAGTTTCGGTAATTTATTAGGTATGATAAAGCCTGAGTTGAAATTTCACGACTATGACATGTCGGGCGTTTTATCGCAGTTATATTTTAAACTGTTCCTTTCATCATTAGGCATATTATCTATACAGTTTTTATTGAGCCTGTTATTTCGGGATTTTTTAAAGCCGATGGGGATTGGTTTTGTGGCTACCATAACCGGTGTTATATTGGTTATAAATCAGTGGAAATATGATTACCTGTTCCCATATTCGCATCCAATGCTGGCACTAAGCGCATTGCCACAGCATCACAGCCATGCCGCAGGTAGCAACCCAATCAGCGTTGATCTATTCACCCAGGAAATTTATGTAAGCCTGATTATAGCTGCGGTAGTATTTATAGCTGGATATTTTATTGTGCTGAAGAAAAGTGTGAAATAAATATTGAAATACAGAATTGTCATTGCTTTTAAATTGTCATTCTGAGCGGAGCGAAGAATCTTCTTCGATTTGCAAAGCGAACCATGCACGGTGCAGAAGATTCTTCGCTCCGCTCAGAATGACAAGAAGATTATGGTAATCGTACAGAAAGTTCGCGATTGCTTCGTTCCTCGCAATGACAATCCATTACTTATTTCACCTCGTAAGGCTTGGCAGGGGCCTGCCCTAAAGCAGCACGGATGTTGTTCTCAGCAGTTAATACCAATTCTTCAGCAGGCGTTTTGCCCGGCTCAATAGGTGTTAAAACTTCAACCTGCATTTGGGTAAAAGCGTTAACCGGGTAATAACCATATTTTATAACGGCCCACGAGTTTTTAATCACAATTGGGACTAATAGAGCTTCGGGGCACTTTTTCAAAAGAGTAGCAATACCGGCAGCACGAAATGGCTTTACTTTACCATTTTTAGATCTTGTACCTTCAGGGAATATCACTGCCGACCATTTGTGCTCTTTCATCCGTTGCCCCAGTTTCACAATCTCCATAATGGATTGGCGCTGATCTTTACGGTCGATATTTGCCGCGCCGCCATATTTTAGGTTGAAGGAGATGGATGGTATACCACGGGTCAATTCAATTTTCGAGATAAATTTTGCATGATATTTACGCAGATACCAAATCAGTGGCGGAATATCAAACATACTTTGATGATTGGATATAAAGATAATCGGGCGCCCTTCCGGTAAATGTTGATTATTAGTAAATTTTGTAGTATTGCCTGATAAGTACAGGCTGCGCATCAAACACAGGTTTAAAACATCGACTACTTTTTTATGTGCCGAGTAGCCACCCAACTTATAAGCTAACCACTGTAAAGGATGAAAAATGCAGAGTGTCAGAAAGAAAACTACTGCAACAATGGGGGTTAAAATATAGCCGAAAACCTTTTTCATGAGTGTTTGATACCGCTAAATTATAAATTTTCGACGAAGAAATCTAAAGCTCTGATTTTCACAACTTCCCTTCCAGTATCATCAATTTAACCTTCAATATGGTGGCGACAGCGACAGAGTCGGTTATTTCGCCATTGCAAACCATTTGGTAAACAGTTTCAAAAGGTACTTTATTAACGATTAGCTGTTCGGTATCTTCAGGTTCGGCTTCGAATTGTTTTAAGTCGCGGGCTAAATAAATAATACATAGCTCATCACTAACCGAGTTTGACAAATGCATGCGTTGTATTTCAGTCCAGTTATCAGCCTTCAGGCCTGTTTCTTCCAGCAACTCCCGTTTAGCCGAATCAAGGGTGTCAATGCCAATAATACCTCCGCCTTCAGGTATCTCCCAGCTATATTGATCCAGCGCGAAACGGTATTGCCCAACCAGATAAGTGTTCAAATCATCATCCAAAGGGATAATACCTATGGCAATATTTTTAAAATGCACCTTGCCATAAATACCCGGGTTGCCCGATGGATTGATCACCTGGTACTCGGTTAAATTTATCCATGAGTTGTCATAAACAACCTTTTCCGCGGTTACTTTCCAGGGGTTATCTTTAGGATGATGCATGCGGTAAAGGTAAAAATGTTGTTTATCCTTTCAAACCTATTTTGCCTTTATAGTTAAAGTAGCACTTTGCAATCCTTGTGATGTAGCTGTGAAATTAATAACACCCGGTGTTTCTTTACTCTGAACAATTGCTAATGCCAAACCATGGAACGCCTTGCGATAGTTCACTTTAAAAGAATCATGATTAACCGGGTCGCCATTGTCAACACCGGCTATAAAGGCATTGTTATTTAGTTTAAAGTTTACCAAATTATCAGCATCTGGAACTACATTGCCGTCCTTGTCCAATATCTTAACCGTGATGAACGACAAATCTTTGCCATCGGCATTAATCACTTTTCTATCGGCAATCAGCTCAATTTTAGCAGGTGCGCCCGCAGTGTGGATCTCTTGTGTTAAAACAACCTTACCATCCTTACGCGATACCGCTTTTAATGTACCCGGTACATACTTTACACGCCACATTACATGCAGGTCATCACCGGTTTTCTTTTTGATGCCCAGGGATTTTCCGTTTAGGTATAATTCCACTTCGTCAGCATGGTTATAAAATGCCCAAACGTCAACCACTTTACCCGGCTGCCAGTTCCAATGCGGAAAAATGTGCAGCACTGTTTTATTGGTCCATTCACTTTGATACATGTAGTAAATATCTTTAGGGAAACCAGCCAGATCAACAATACCGAAATACGAGCTGCGCGATGGCCAGCTATACGGTGTAGGCTCGCCTAAATAATCAAAGCCGGTCCAGATGTAGAAGCCGGAAAGAAAATTATATTTCTTCATTACTTTCCAGGTAGCTTCATGTGTTGAACCCCATGGCGGTCTAACATTATCATAAGCAGATACGGTATGGTCCGGGTTACCCACAAAGCCTAAATTAGTTGGCCAAATTCTTATGCTGTCAGATGGCATATCATAATACCCGCGGGTTTCTAAGCCCGAAGTAGTTTCCGTAGCAATGAATTTTTTGCCCGGATACCTATCATGAAAAGTCGCGTAATCAAACTGATGATAGTTATAACCAATCAGATCGATAGCACCCGATTTAATGATTTTGTTGGATGTGTCCGGACGGTCATTAGCTGTTGTAATTGGCCTCGTAAGGTCCAAGCTATGAACAATTGCAGCCAGTTCAGGCGCTATGCGTAATGCACTGGTATCGTGTTGCTGCGGAATTTCGTTGCCAATGCTCCATATAAAAACACTTGGGTGGTTACGGTCGCGAAGGATTTGATCTTCCAGGTCTCGTTTATGCCACTCTTTAAAATACAGGTGATAATCATATTTAACCTTCTCCCATTCCCAGCAATCAAATGCTTCGTCCATCACAATAAAGCCCATTTTATCGCATAGATCCAAAAGTTCAGGGGCAGGTGGGTTATGCGATGTGCGGATACCATTACATCCCATCGCTTTTAATATTTGTAATTGACGCTCTAATGCGCGGGTATTTAATGCTGAGCCTAAGCTGCCCAAATCGTGGTGATCGCAAACGCCTAATATTTTTACTTGTTTACCATTTAATAAGAAACCTTTATCTGCATCAAAATTAAAATAGCGGATACCTAATGAGGTGGTATAAGTATCTAAAACACTCCCATTTGATAAAACTTTGCTTACAACCTTATAAAGGTAAGGGCGATCAACCGACCAAAGAATCGGATTTGTTACCTCAATGTTTTGATTGATAACAGCTGCAATATCACCTGCATCTTTTACTTCGGATGTAATGCTTTTAACGGTTTTGCCTGATTCGTCGACTATGCTTGTTTCTAAATCAACTTTGCCCTGTGTTGCTTTTACTAAGCTTGTTTTTATATTGATTTGAGCTGAATGATCACTCACCTGCGGGGTAGTTACATAAGTACCCCAATGGCTTATTGCTGTTTTGTTAGTAGTCACCAACCAAACATTCCTATAAATACCTGAACCCGAATACCACCTTGAATTCGGCTGTACTGAATTATCAACCTTAACAACAATGGTGTTTTTGCCACCAAAATTTAAATAAGGCGTCAATTCATACCTGAACGAGATATAACCATTCGGCCTGAAACCTAATTTGTGCCCGTTTATCCAAACAGTACTTTTTTGGTAAACACCATCAAAGTCAACATAAATCCTTTTGCTTTGGGCCGATACAGGCTCAATAAATGTTTTACGGTACCAGCCTATGCCGCCCGGTAAGGCACCGCCTTCGGGTGTTGCGGGGTTGTCTTTACTAAATTTACCTTCAATACTCCAATCATGCGGTAAATTAAGATTACGCCAGTTAGCATCGTTAAAGGTGGTTAGCTCAGCGCCATTCACATCCCCTAAATGGAAATGCCATCCTTTATCAAAATCAGCAATAGTTCTGCCTTGTGCAAAAACGGTTGATGTAAATAATAATAATGCTATAGCTAGCATCGCTGCTCTTTTTATAAATTGAATAGCTGGCATAATTGGTTTAATTGGAATTAATGTATAAACGACAGTAAATGTAATTAATATATCTTAATCACAAATAAATAAATAAAAATGCCACGGTAACGTTACCGTGGCATTTCATAATATTAAATAAAGGTTAGCTTAAACTGTTGGCGAAGCAGTAAATATGCTTGTATAATACTTGCGGTAAGCATAACCCAAAAATAGGTTGATTAATATCATCGGCGCTGCCATAGTCAAGCCTGCCGGTTCCAAAAACGCATGGAATAAAAAGATATTAAGTGTTATCGGGAAAATGACTAACAAAAACAATGCAGTGTATTTGTTGATTAATAAAAATATGCCGCTTACAATTTCAACCACTTTTAATAGCGGGAAAAAATAGCCTGCACCAAATAGTCCACCTTCAAAACCAGCTGCTGCTTTTGACATTGGAGGGGGTGACATGTGTAAAAAATGTAGGAAAAACTCAAGGCCAAATACTAAATAAACAAGACCCAATAATGATCGGGTAATTAATACTGCAATTTTCATGATTATGGTTTTAATGAATGTTTAAACATTTGAATTTAGTAATAATATTGACATATTCAAATTATGCGTAGCTTTAGTAAAAGCTGCTACCTTTGTTGTAATGGTATTTAGGAACATTACACTGTGTTACTTAATCTGCGTATTCTTAATAGGCAGCTCCATCCTACCATTAGGCGATTTTTCTTTGGCGAATGACCTGCCTAAAATGTATCAATCTTACACAAAACTGGCAAATCCTGAAGAAGTTGGAATTGTTGATTTTGTTGGAGATTATCTGTTTGCCGGTAGAGCTTTATTGGGCCATAACAAAAACGATAAATCCGAAAACTCATCAACATCGGTACAGTTTCAACATGCACCTATAGGCTTTAATTTGGTTTACAGTCGTGCCGAAACGGTTTGTATCCTTATAAAGGATTTCAAAATCACTCACAGCCAATTTAAAAATCCTATTGAAACAACCGGGTATCATCCTGAATTATTTCGACCTCCTTTAGTTTAGTCTTATTTCTGCTTTAATTAATTATTAGCATCCTCTAAAGGGTATGCTGTCATCCGCTTATGGGGCTGTTAACGGCCTAAAGACTAAACAATTCATGAAAAAAATATTAACCATATTGGCAATACTGGCTTGCAATGCTGTATACGCCCAAAATATATTTAAAGCGATAATAAGGGACGATGACACCAAAAAAAACCTACCTGGTGCAACAGCAATAATTACCGCTTTAAACAAAGGTGCTACTGCTGATACTTCCGGAGCGATTATTATCAACAATATTCCCGATGGAAAAATAGAGATCACGTTTAGCTTTGTTGGGTACATCTCACAAGATAAAACAATAAATTTTCCGTTGAAAAATAGTGACCCATTGGAAATTGACCTTGAGCCACTGGCTGGTGAACTGGCAGAAGTTGCTATACAAACCACCCGGACCAATCAAAACCTAAGTGATATACCCACACGTGTTGAAGCGCTACCTCAGGAGGAAATGGACGAGAAAGGCACTATGCGTCCCGGTGATATTAAAATGCTGCTGGGCGAGACAACAGGTATACAGGTACAGCAAACTTCTGCTGTTAGTAATGATGCCAACTTTAGAATAGAAGGGCTCGATAGCAGATATACACAACTGCTGCAAGACGGAATGCCGCTTTATCAGGGCTTTTCAGGTGAGTTAAGCTTGTTGCAAGTATCACCTTTGGATTTAAAACAGGTAGAGTTTATTAAAGGATCTGCATCTACCTTGTATGGAGGCGGAGCCATAGCCGGATTGATCAATTTGATAAGTAAAACACCATTGGATAAGCCCGAATTAACTTTTCTAGTAGACGGTAACTCAGCCAAGGGCGCAGATGCTGATGTTTTTTATTCGCAAAAATGGGCAAATATAGGCACTACTATATTTGGTTCTTACAATTACAATGGGGCATATGCTCCCGGTGGCACAACATTTACTGCCATCCCTAAAACAGATAGGTTTACTTTAAACCCCAAAGTGTTTTTTTATCTGGGTGATAAAGATTCAGGTTGGGTTGGATTAAATGGAACCTACGAAAACCGGTTGGGTGGCGATATACAAGTTGTTGATGGCCACCCCGATGATCTGCACCAATATTTTGAACAAAATAAAACCTACCGATTTTCTACACAGCTGTCATTCACCCATAAAATTGATACCGCAAGTCAAATCAATTTTAAAAATACGGTGGGTTATTTTAATCGCAGCTTAACAGAGCCAGGTTACAGTTTTAACGGAAAGCAAACATCTTCCTACAGCGAAGTAAATTATGTGTACCATAATAAAATATTCAATTGGGTAGTAGGTAGCGATTTACAAACCGATAATTTGAATGTACCCGGATCAATGAGCTATTTGAGTTATAATATCAATACGATCGGGGTATTTGTTCAAAATACATACAAGGCAACCAGATGGTTTTCGTTGGAGACAGGTTTGAGATTAGATTACAATACTCCCGCACCTATCAATAAAACTAATGGTGTTTTTGTATTGCCCAGGGTAAATGGATTATTTAAAATAGATGAACATTTAACCAGCAGAATAGGAGGTGGATTAGGCTATAAAATGCCAACCATATTTAACGATCAAACCGAGGAGCAGGGTTATAAGGGGATTGAGCCCGTAAATGTTTCCAATCTAAAAGCAGAACAATCGTATGGGCTTAACGGCGATATTAATTATCGCAATACTATTGGCGATGGGGTTATTAATGTAAATCAATTGTTTTTTGTCACCAAAGTTAATCAGCCGCTTTTGCTGGAAAATAACATTTATGCCAATGCTCCCGGTAATCTAACCACTTCAGGTGCTGAGACAAACCTTAAGTTTTTGTAGACAACCTTGGCATTTACTTAGGTTATACCTACACTGATACTAAACAGCATTTTAATAACGTCACCACAACGCAGCCCCTCACCCCAAAGAATAGGATAAGCGCGGATGTGACTTATGAAGTTGAGAATAGCTTTAGAGCTGGTGTTGAAGGTTTTTACAATAGCCAACAATTAATGAGCGACGGAACGACAGGCAGAGGATTTTGGACTTTCGGTTTACTGGTCCAAAAGATGTGGGCACATTTTGATATATTCATAAATGCTGAAAATTTGACAGATCAAAGGCAAACAAAGTGGGGAAGCATTTACATTGGTACTATAACTAACCCTGTTTTTAATGATATATACGCCCCACTGGACGGTATTGTGGTTAATGCCGGATTAAGAATTAAGGTAAAATAAACAGTGGCAGCAATTGCCTAATTTATGACCTACGTAAAACATTATCACGTTAAATGATCTTTATAAAATGAGTAAATTTGGTAAAGAATAAGTATTTAACCATGTATATTAAATATGGTTAAGAAATGGAAGGAGTTAAAAATAGCGCCATGTCTTCAAATCTTCAGAAAATAACATTTGGCAATGGATGCTTTTGGTGTACCGAAGCTATATTTCAAACAGTTAGGGGTGTAAAAAAAGTTACTTCAGGGTATATGGGTGGCCAAACCGATCATCCTACCTATAAGCAAATTTGCAGGGGAGATACCGGCCATGCCGAAGTAACCGAAGTAGAGTATGACGGCGATCAAATCACTTTTAACGAATTGTTGCTGATATTTTTCCGTACGCATAATCCAACCACGCTTAACCGCCAGGGGAATGATGTGGGCACGCAATATCGCTCGGCTATATTTTATTATACCGAGGAGCAGAAACAACAGGCAGAAGAAATGATTAAAAAGCTGACCGCCGAAAGTGTTTTTGATGACCCGATAGTTACCGAAATAACCCCTGCCAGCAAATTTTATATAGCCGAAGATTATCATCAGAATTATTTTAATGATAATCCTTCGCAGCCGTACTGTTCTTTTGTGATACAGCCTAAATTAAATAAGTTTGCAAAGGAATTCACCCAAAAAATAAAGCCGGAATTATTGCAATAATCCCGGCTTATTGCTCACCATGAAGAAAATTTATAGCTGTTTGTTTATAGGCATAGTATTGATTGCCGCCTGCTCAAAAAAAGTAACTAATACCAGCCTTGTTAACAACGGCAAAGTTTGGGCATCCATCTACCAGCAACAAGCAGCGGAATATAAAGCTCTGTGCTTCCAGGCATATAATATAGCTAAGTTACGGTTGGATGCCGCGACGCAACAACCATCCACAAAACCCTACACTGTAATTACCGATATTGACGAAACCCTGTTGGATAACAGCCCCTACGATGCCAAAATGGCCCTGAATAATTTAGGCTACGATAGCAAAAGCTGGAAGGTGTGGACAGCCAAAGCCATAGCCGATACGGTGCCCGGTGCCCCGGCATTTTTTAAATACGCGGCAGCGAAAAATGTAGAGGTGTTTTACATCACCAACCGCGATGAGGACGAACGTGCGGGCACACTAAAAAATCTGCAATTATATGGTTTGCCTTATGCTGATGATACCCACCTGATTATGCGCAAAACAGGATCGAGTAAAGAAAGCCGCCGCCTGGATGTATTAAAAACACATAATGTTGTGCTGCTTTGTGGTGATAACCTGGCCGATTTTGATGCCTTGTATGATAACAAACCATCGGAAGAGAACAGAACCGCATCAACCCAAACACTAATGCAAGAGTTTGGCAGCAGGTATATTGTGTTGCCAAATCCGGAATATGGCGACTGGGAAAGCTCCCTCTTCAACTTTAATTATAAACTGACCGATGCGCAAAAAGACGCTATCATTAAAGCGCAGTTAAAACTGGAAAAGTAAGAGGTTTTACCTGATTGATTAAACTCATATTAAGTTTCTGTTAACAACGGCTTTAGCTGCTTAACATTGCTTATTTTTGATTGGTTTAATTGATCTGCCCCATGAAACTAAAATATATTTTCAGTCTGTTTTTATTACTGACGGTTATCGCTGCACATGCCCAGTTACCGGGCAAAATTGAACAAACCCAACAGGTTTTATTACCCAACGGCTGGAAGCTGAGTCCGGCTGGCCGCCATCTGCAATTAGGCGATCTGCCGCTAAATATGCAATTGTCGGCATCCGGCAAATTACTTGCCGTAACCAATAACGGGCAAAGCACACAGTCGGTACAACTCATCGACCCAATAAATGAAAAGTTATTGGATGAAAAGATATTAGGCAAATCATGGTACGGTTTGGCTTTTAGTCACGATGAGAAGACGCTATATGTTTCCGGTGGTAACGACAATGTGGTTTTGGCATTTAGCATCAAAAACAATAAAATAGGAGCAGCCGATACCATTAAATTAGGCAAACCATGGCCAAAGGACAAAATATGTACAACCGGCATCGCGGTTAATAAAAGCAATACCATCTTATATACTGTTACCAAGGAGGATAGCGCTTTATACGTAATCAATCCACAATCTCACCAAATCCTCTCAAAAATCAAATTAACTGCCGAGGCTTATAGCTGCATATTATCACCGGATGAAAAAACGGTTTATATTTCTTTGTGGGGTGGTGAGCAGGTAGCAGTATATCACACCGAAACAAAGGAACTAAACACCATTAACTGTGGCAGCCACCCCAACGAATTATTGCTCAATAAAAAAGGCACATGGTTATTTGTTGCTAACGCGAATGATAATTCGGTTTCCATTATCAACACAACAACCAAAAAAATAGTTGAAACCGTAGCTACTGCACTTTACCCAACCCGTTTAACCGGATCAACAACCAACGGGCTCGCATTATCTGCCGATGAAAAAAACTTATACATTGCCAATGCCGATAACAATTGTTTGGCTGTATTTGATGTTAGTAAGCCGGGCAATAGTAAAAGCATGGGTTTTATCCCGGTAGGCTGGTATCCAACCAACATTAAAGTTTTGGGTAATAAAATATTGGTAGCTAATGGAAAAGGCTTTACTTCTATGGCTAATCCGCTTGGCCCACAGCCGCTGCGGAAAACGGATAATAGTGGCTATCAAAAAGGAGCGATAAACTCACATGAGCAATATATTGGTGGCTTGTTTAAAGGCACGCTCTCTATTATTGATAAACCAACTTCCGCCCAGTTAATTACTTACACCAAGCAGGTTTATGCCAATACGCCATTCAACAATGAGCGGGCAAAGCAGGCACCAGGCGAAACCGGTAACCCAATACCACGCATCCGCAACGGCAAATCGCCTATAAAGTATGTTTTTTATATTATTAAGGAGAACCGTACTTACGACCAGGTGTTGGGTGATATGACTAAAGGGAATGGCGATACATCGCTTTGTATCTTCGGACAAAAAGTTACACCTAATGAACATGCCGTAGCCGATCAATTTGCGCTGTTGGATAATTTTTATGTAGATGCCGAAGTTAGTGCCGATGGCCACGATTGGAGTACAGCGGCCTATTCTACCGATTTTACCGAAAAAACATGGCCCACAAGCTATGGCGGCCGCGGCGGTAATTATGATTTTGAAGGTACACGTAAAGCATCCCGCCCCCGCGATGGATATATTTGGGATTATTGCCAGCGGGCGGGTGTAAGTTACCGCACCTACGGCGAATTTGCTGCAAACGGAAAAGCTACTTTAAAATCAATTGAAGGGCATCTTTGTCCGCAATCACCTGGCTTTGATTTGAATATTAAGGATGTCGAAAGAGAAAAAATATGGGAGCATGATTTTGATTCGTTGCTGAGTATACATGCAGTGCCACAGTTTAATTCGATACGGATGGGAAACGATCATACCAGCGGGCAACGCCATGGCGCCATATCGCCAATAGCGGCTGTTGCGGATAATGACCAGGGAATAGGTATGCTGATCGCCCATCTTTCAAAAAGTTCCATCTGGAAAGAGTCGGTAGTTTTTATATTGGAAGATGATGCTCAAAATGGCCCGGATCATATCGATGCGCACCGTTCGCCGGTACTAGTTGCCGGTCCCTATGTTAAGCACGATGCTGTTATCCATCACATGTACTCTACATCCGGTGTGTTACGCACTATTGAGCTAATATTAAATTTGCCGCCAATGAGCCAATACGATGCCGCGGCATTGCCGTTATATGACTGCTTTTCTGATACACCCAATATGGCACCCTATGTGGTAAAACCCGCGCAGGTGGATTTAGAACAACGCAACGTTGCCGTAAATGAAAGCAGTAAAAAGTCTGATAAATTTAATTTCGCCGAAGAGGATAAAGTTCCCGACCTGCAGTTGAACGAAGTAATATGGAAATCGGTAAAGGGCGAAAACGCGATTCTACCTGCACCAAAGCGTAGTGCATTTGTGATTTTGGAACAAAAAAAGAAACAGGATGATGATTGATTTGTTAAAACTGATACCTTCGTTTAAACCATCAACCCACTATGACAGTTTTAGAAAACGACCAACTAAAAGTTACTATTGATAATCAGGGGGCACAACTCACTTCTATCTACAACAAAACAACCGGTGTTGAACAATTATGGCAGGCTGATGCCAGCATTTGGCCTTGGCATGCACCAAACTTATTCCCTATTGTAGGTGGCTTGATCAATAACCAATTATTAATTGATAACCAACCCCATCCAATGGGCCGCCATGGTTTTGCAAGGCAGTCGGAGTTTGTGTTACTGAAAAGCGATGATGTACAGGCCGTGTTTTCATTGCCCGGCGCCGAAAAATTTAAGGATATATATCCCTACAAATTCGATTTCGAGGTGATGTATATGCTGATAGATAATGCGCTGCGTGTTACCTACAAAGTCATCAACCTGGATAAAAAAACAATTTATTTTTCGGTTGGAGGGCACCCTGCTTTCAATGTGCCTTTCCATAAAGATGAAAAATACGAAGACTATTATCTGGAGTTTGAGACAGAAGAAAAGTTAACCGCTCACCTGCTATCGTCTGAAGGGTATTTTGACGGGACTACTGCCAACGTGCCTTTAGATGGTAAGAAATTGTGGCTCACCAAAGATTTGTTTAATAATGATGCGCTGGTATTTAAAAACCTGCAATCGCGCGAGGTAACAATCAAAAGTAAGAATCATAGCGAAACCCTGTCTGTAGAGTTCCCGCATTTTAACTACTTAGGTTTATGGGCCAAACCGGGTGCGCCATTTGTTTGCATTGAACCGTGGTTAGGTTGTGCCGATACTGAAGGCGAGCCAAAAAACATCAGTAAAAAAGAAAATATACAAAAATTAAGTGTTGGTCACGTTTTCGAGGCCGCGTTTTTTATAAGCATATAATACATGGAAGCCGATCCAACCAAAAGATTCTCAGATCGCGTTGATAACTACGTTAAATACCGCCCAACCTACCCGCCGGAGGTATTGGATTATCTGAAAGCTGAATGCAATTTAACAACAAGTTCAGTTATTGCTGATGTTGGTGCGGGCACAGGTATATTCACTAAGTTGCTGCTTGATAAAGGTTATAAAGTTTTCGCTGTTGAACCTAATCAACCCATGCTTGATGCCGCAATTGAACAATTATCAGGTAACCAAAATTTCAACCCTGTTGCTGGTACAGCCGGGGCGACTACATTATCCGATCATAGCATTGATTTGATAACCTGCGCACAAGCCTTCCACTGGTTTAGTAATGATAATACAAGGGTAGAATTTAACCGGATACTAAAACCCGGCCACAAAGCCGCGCTCATATGGAATAATCGTGCCACTAATACCGACCAGTTTTCTATTGAATACGATGCGTTATTAAAGAATGATTCGGTTGATTACAACAAAGTAAATCATCAAAATATTAAAGACCTGGATTTTAAGGTGTTTTTTAAAGATGGTAAATATGGGGGTAAAAAATTTCCCAACGTACAGGTTTTTGACGAAGAAGGACTGATAGGCCGTGCATTTTCATCATCCTACGTACCACCACAAGAGACCGATAAAGGTGAAGTGTTTTTAAAATTACTTCGAGAGTTATTTGCCAAATACAATGAAAACGGTAAAATCAGGTTCCATTACCAAACCGAGATTTATTTAGGCGAAGTTTAATAATATTGGCTGTCATGCGTAGTCGAAGCATGTGCGTAAAGGCCTGCCCACATGCTTCGACTACGCATGACAGCGCTTTTTGATCTTTGTCATTCTGAACGCAGTGAAGAATCTATCGATAGACTCATCATTTGCAGATCAGCGGATAGATGCTTCGTTCCTCAGCATGACAAATCGCATTAATTTCTTGCCACTCTCTTCTGAATAAAATTAAAATACACAGCCAGCAAAGCCGCTATAAAAAAGCCTGCTGCCGTTAATGTATCTATAAGTGATGCGTTAACCGAACGGCCCACGATTATATCCGCATAATACTTAATAAAGGAATCCGGCAGGTTATGCTCGCCTAATTTTTCTTTGATCTGCCAATCCCAATCGGTGATGGGGCAGTAGCCAATGCCAAACCAAATACCTAAAATAAACCAGCAAGCCGCTGTTACGCAAACTACAATTAAATGCAGTTTGCGGGTACGTTTCCAGATCCAACCGAGCAGGTTGAACCCAATAATTACAAAATGGAGTAAAGTCAATAACAGGTCGAGTATTCTTAATCCTATCATTGGCTTTCTGCATTAAAATAAGCCTATCTGCCCTTTGTCATCTATATCAATATCATCAGGGTTGGTGATCTCAAACTCTATTTTCTTAGCAGGTGGATCAATTGGTTTGTCAGTATCATCTTCCGGTGATGGAGCTTCGGACGCTTCCTCTATTTCCGGCGATGGCGTTTCTTCCATTTCGGCAATTTCTTCCGGCTCTGCATCTGCCTCTTGTGGTTCTTCTACGGCTATCAGTTCAATTGATTGTATGGTGTGCTGACTTACCCGGTTACCCATCGCTTTCATGCCTTTAACATCAATAAGGTCGGCCAGGTTTATCTCAATAGTTTCCGGGGTTTGTGCTTTTCCTTTAAGTTGATCGAGCTTGGCAACAGGTCGTGCAGCTCCGGATATAAATACCAATTTTGAGCCATTTTCATCGCTTATAATACTTGTTTCCTTACCCTGCGGCGTATTCTCAAATGCGAAACGTTTAACCAGGTAGTTTTTTGATTTGCCATCAAAATGAACCACTGTAAATACCTTTTCCGGATCATACTTTTCAATCAGGATCATGGTATCAAAAAAGTGATTGTTCAGGTCGAAGCCCGTTAGCTCATATATCCCTGTACTTAATACCGATAGTATGCGGTCATCACCATCAAACTCACCTAAATATTTACCACGCCCATCAATATTTAAGCGTTTCAATATATCATCATACCATATCTTACGGCCAGATAGGGTAGATACACCTTTGCTTTTCAATAAGATTTTTTTAACCGGATATTTGGTTACGATATTCCCCATCGAGCCACGACCTTTAATAGCTATGGCAGCAAAATCCTCATCAAACTGTAGTTTTTTAAGCTTGGAGTGTGGTTTTAACTGTATGTTGATGATCTCTGCCTCACCATTAGGATTAGCGCTGAAGTACAATACTTTTGATCCTTTAGAACCCTTGGTCAGGTCATATTCCTTATCACGGGTAACGCCAGTAACCGCGAACCGTTTGATGTAACTTACGCCGCTTGCACCATCTTTATAGATCATGTTATAAATGGTACGCTCATCATTCTTCTTAAATACCGCTATGTGAATAATGTCTTTACCAACAAATACTTTTTCCTGTACCTTGGTTATCACACATTGCCCATCGCCACGAAAAACAATGATTTCGTCAATATCCGAGCAATCGCATACAAACTCATCTTTCTTTAAACCTAAGCCAATGAAACCATCTTCACGATTTACATATAACTTAACATTTGCCAGTGCAACTTGTGCCGCCTCAACTTTATCAAAAGTTCGTAACTCTGTTTTACGGCCTCGTTCTTTGCCATATTTTTCTTTCAGGCGGGTGAACCAATCTATGGTGTATTCGGTAAGATGTTTAAGGTGATGCTTAACCGTTTTTATTTCACTTTCGAGGTTTTTGATCTGCTCATCCGTTTTCTTTAAGTCGAAACGGGTGATGCTGCTCATCGGTTTATCGATCAGCTTCTTATAATCCTCAGGCAAAATCTCCCTGTAAAACAGCGGGAAGAATGGCTCAAACAACTTGTTTAATACCTCCAACACCTGCTCAAAATTAGCCGAGCTTTCATAATCCGGGTGCTTGTACATGCCTTCGGAAATAAATATTTTCAGCAACGAGCTAAAAAATATCTTTTCCATCAAGTCCTTCAGCTTTATCTGCAATTCCAGTTTTAGCAGTTCGCGGGTAAAATGCGTGCTTTCGCTAAGCATATCGTTCACGCTCATAAAGCGTGGCTTGTCATCCTGTATTACGCAGGTGTTTGGCGATATGGATACCTCGCAATCGGTAAAAGCATAAAGCGCGTCAATAGTAACATCCGGCGAAATGCCCGGCGCTAAATGAATCACAATCTCTACATCCTTAGCGGTATTATCCTCTATCTTTTTTATCTTGATCTTGCCCTTATCATTGGCAGATATAATACTGTCAATTAAACCACCTGTAGTAGTTGTAAAAGGTATCTCAGTAATAGCAAGTGTCTTTTTATCTTTTTCAATGATCTTAGCGCGCACACGCACACGGCCACCACGTTGCCCGTCATTATAATTGGAGGCATCAGCCATACCACCCGTAGGGAAATCGGGTAATAAATTTGGCTTGTTCCCTCTAAGCACCTCGATGGATGCATCCAGCAACTCATTAAAATTGTGTGGCAATATTTTGGTAGCCAAACCTACGGCAATACCTTCAGCTCCC
The DNA here is from genome assembly GCF_009765905.1 of Mucilaginibacter sp. L196. Taxonomy (GTDB): domain Bacteria; phylum Bacteroidota; class Bacteroidia; order Sphingobacteriales; family Sphingobacteriaceae; genus Mucilaginibacter. The sequence goes on from NZ_LMUO01000011.1 coordinate 164,808, forward strand.
TGCGCTAGTAACAGCGGGAACTTTATTGGTAAAGTTATCGGTTCACGATTACGCCCGTCATAACTGGCTTGCCAGGTAGTTGTTTCAGGATTAAACGCAACCTCAAGCGCGAATTTAGATAAACGCGCCTCGATATACCTTGGCGCAGCTGCCGAGTCGCCAGTTACCGGGTCGCCCCAGTTACCCTGGCAATCTATCATCAGGTTTTTTTGGCCTATCTGCACCATCGCATCACCAATAGAAGCATCCCCATGCGGGTGATATTTCATGGTGTTACCAATAACGTTGGCAGCCTTGTTAAAGCGCCCGTCATCCATTTCTTTAAGCGAGTGGAGTATACGGCGTTGTACGGGCTTTAATCCATCATTTATGTGAGGTACGGCCCGGTCAAGAATTACATACGATGCGTAATCCAAAAACCAGTTTTCGTACAATCCGTCAAGGGAGGTAATGGTATGTAATTTTTCTTCGCTATTAGCAGGTATATCGTTCGGGTTTAAATCTTCGCTCATTATTAGCTATAAAAAATATGGATGGGTAAAGATAAGTATAATGTGCAGATGTGCGGATTTCAGATGTGCAGATTTTTTTAACAAATAGTCAGATTCCAACATCTGCAAATTTGCACACCCGCATATTCGCACATCAAATCATCAAACATCCTTCCTCATCTCTTTTATCATCACGTTATAAGTCCATTTGCGCAGCATGGCATTAACCGTATTTACAATTCTTTTTGCCCGGGTTTCGCTGGTTTTGGCATCAGTTATCCATTTGATAAAATAATTACGATGCGATTTTGGCAGGCTGTGAAAAAAGTCGGCAGCCTCCGGTTCAAAATCAAAACACTCCTGCAAATCATCGGGAATATCTATCTTAAAGTCTTTATCGTATTCAAGTTTAACTTGTAGCACAGCGCCTGCATTTTTGTGTATAGCTCTCCTTATATCCGCTTTTAGCGGCAAAATAAAATTGCCTTCACCCATTGGTATTAAAGCCAGGCCAGCGAAAGCAAAGCCATCCAGCATACCCTTTACCCTGAACGATTTTTTATTGTTGGGCAATAATTGGCAGGCTAAATCTGCTGAAACCTCAATATAGCTCCATCCGGTTTTTTCGCCCTGTTCCGCAAATTGCAAAATAATGGTATTAAACTCAACCATGTTAATGGTACTGCTTGTGTTTGGTTCAAATTTATTAATCAATCGGTCCTTGTGTTAAATGTCTGTTAAATCTGAATTTTAATATCGATTTGTTGTAACACTTCGATAAGTGTTAGCGTCATATGGTTATAAATTTAAGAAATAATCTAACTCACAAAAATTATGAAAACACTAAAATTAATGCTTGCCGGTATAGCTTTACTTTTTACCAGCGTAGCTGCTAATGCTGCTGTAAAATCAGCGAAAAATGGACCTACACAAAGCGATGTTGTAAATATGTATATCAATGCGATAAAAACTGGAACTACAACTGATTTAACCAAGATATTGAACAGCGATATGCAATTTAACTTAAAGCGTGGAGAAAATGTTAACACGCTTAATAAAGCACAATTGCTTGATTATTTAAAGAATAATACTGTAGCTAATCCGGATGTAACTACAACTACTACCATATTGACTGATGATGGGAATGCTGCCCGTGTTAAGGTTGAATTTAAATACGATGGTTATACCCGCGTTGACGAAATTACTTTAACCAAATCTTCAGGTTGGGGAATAGCTAATGTAGATAGTACTTTTAGTTAAGAATTTAGGTTTTGTTTATTGTTTACTGGGGCTTTCGGTTGGGTAACCGAAGGCCCTTTTTATTTTGAATTTAATTCTTTCCGCATTTTAACCACTTCCAATTTTTCACCATCGGGCATGTCAACAATAATGTTCGAAATACTTTTATAGCCCATTGCTTTGTATAACGGCTCGCCAGGTAAGGTGGCGCCCAGTTCCATAGCTGCAAAGCCATTATTCATTGCTTCTGTTTCACAATGCTGTATCAGCATTTTACCAATACCTTGTCGGGCCCATGCGGGGTCAACAAAAAATGCACGTATACGGGCGGCGTCGGTATTTGGGTCAAGCAACGGGTCGGCTATGCTTTTATGTTGATCGCCACCGTAAAGGGTTTTTCTTTTACTCCATCCGCCGCAGGCTATAATTTTACTGTCTTCTTCAATTACATAATAAGTACCGTCAATCAATAGCTGTGTATCAACCCCGAAAATGTATTTTATCGAGCTTTCTATTTGGTTGGCGGTGTAATATCCATTACTAAGGCCCCTTACCGATAAGGCAATTAATTTTTGCAATACAGGTATATCGTCGGTAACTGCTAAGCGGGTAGTAAACATTTAGTTAAGTATAAAAAAAAATATTTGTTTTTGTGCAACCTGCGTTGCTTTTCCTGTGTCTTATAGGTGCAGGCATGCATTAATATAGCAATGCCAGAAGATCATAAACGTGTCCAATTATGATTGATTGAATTACGTTTAGTAGTTTATGAGTTGCCCCCATCCAGGATGGGGGCTTTTTTGTTTAATTTACATACGGTTGCAGCACCTTCTGCCATTTATCATAACCCTTGCTGTTTAAATGCAAATAGTCGCCCTGAAAAAGACTCGAATCCGGAGCAGTTGTGCCCGGTTTATCAATAGCATCTACCAAATCAATATAATGGGCTTTAGGTTTATTGCTCAAATATGCTTTTACAAGGGCGTTGGCTTTATAAACTTCGGTAAAATACCTAACCCTGCTCGGGCTTGGTTTTATCGACATAAAATAGATCTCGGCCATCGGTAATTTCTCTCTTATCATCAAATACAGTTTGGTAAACTCATCAGCAATAAATGTTGCCGATTTGCCTGCCGCTATATCATTTTCGCCTGCATAAATAAATATTTTGCGGGGATGATAGGGGAATAAAATATAGGGCGTATAGTAATCTACAATCTGCCACAGTTCGCAACCACCAACACCACGGCGGATGATAGGCTCATTGGAAAAACGCTGTTCCAGGTCAGTCCATTTGCGGATTGATGAACTACCGATAAACAAAATGCCATCCGGCTTTGGGAAACTTAGGCTATCCTGGTGTTTAAAGGCACGGATTTCATTTGCAAAAGGAAAATCTTGTTGCGCGAATGAACGGGTAAATGCAAGCAGCAGAAAAAATAATATTAGTTTTACTTTCATTACAGTTAGATGTTATAAATTGGTTGTTATATCCACGAAATTAAAAATACTTATACTTAAATCATAACGCGCGAAATCTGCGTTATATAGCCTATGAATAAAAAATATCTGCCCTTATTGTTTTTGTTGTTAGCAATGAATTGTGCCATAGCACAGGTAAAATATACATTAACTAAAGCAACCGTCACCTTCCAGATAAAAAACATGGGCTTTAATACCGGTGGCAATATAAATGATGTGCATGCTAATATCCTGTTTGATGCCGCTAACTTAGGCTCGAGCAGTATTGAAGCATCTGCCGATACGAAAAGCCTGAACACAGGTAACGACATGAAAGATGAGCACCTCAAAAGTGCCGACTATTTTGATGTTGCCACATATCCCAAAATCAGCATGAAATCTGTTGCTATTAAACACAAAGGCGGCAATAATTATTTGGGGCAATTTAATGTCACCATAAAAAATAAAACCCAACTATTGGATGTACCGTTTACCTATACCGAAAGCGGAAGTACAGCCGATTTTAATGGCATCTTAAAACTAAAGCGTTCCGATTTCGGGATAGGGGGTAGTAGCATGGTAATGTCAAACGATGTTACGGTAAATATTGATGTGGAAGCCAGTAAATAAAAATCATGTCATTGCGAGGAACGAAGCAATCGCGAATTTGCATAGCTAACCAATTGTCATTCTGAGGTACGAAGAATCTGTACTGATGTAAACTACTTTACAGATTCTTCGCTAGCGCTCAGAATGACAATTATTAAAACCTATTAACATAAATATAACCTCTGCGCTGTAAGCTAATCATTTACAAATTGTAAATTAGCGCATGAAATTGCGCGTACTTGTTTTAATAAACGCGGCAGCGGTTGCCGTTACCTTATCCGCACTAAACTATTATTTCAGGCATAATTGGTACGATGTGGCAATAACCTTTGGGGTTACCATAATTACCAGTTTCTTGATTTTTTATTGGTTGATAGAAAAATATATCTACTCCAAAATAAAGCTCATTTATAAACTAATCCACAACCTTAAATTAGGTCGCGACCTGCGTGATGCCTTAGGTGAGCACGTAAGCGCCGACCCAATAAATGATGTAGAGAACGAGGTAAAAGAGTGGGCCAAACAAAAGAAAATAGAGATTGATGAACTACGTACGCAGGAGAAATTCCGCCGGGATTTTTTGTCCAATATCTCTCACGAATTTAAAACACCGCTATTCGCTATACAGGGATATATTGAAGCTATACAGGATGATGAGTTTGATGACCTGGATATGGCCAAAGACTTTTTAACCAAAGCCGCTCGCAATGTTGATCGTTTAAGCTACCTGATCAAAGACCTGGATGAGATTTCAAAACTGGAAACCGGTGAAATGGCTATCAATTACACCAAGTTTAAAATAAATGATTTGATTAAAGAGGTTTTTGAATCGATGGAGATGAAGGCTTCACAGCACCATATTAAATTAGTATTCAAACAAAAATATGACGAGCCGATACCTGTTTATGCTGACAGGGAAAAGATGGTGCAAGTATTGGTGAACCTCATTGATAATTCCTTAAAATATGGTAAAGAAGGTGGAAGCACCTCGATAAGTTTATTTGAATTGCACGACCAGGTTTTGGTTGAAGTAACTGACGATGGCATAGGTATCGAAGAAAAATATCTGCCACGCCTGTTTGAACGCTTTTTCAGAACAGATACCAGTCGTTCAAGGCAGATAGGCGGCTCTGGATTGGGGCTGGCTATCGTAAAGCATATTGTGGAGGCCCATCAGCAAACCATTAATGTGCGCAGTACCGAAGGCCTGGGCTCTACTTTTGGCTTCACTTTGCAGAAGAATAAACCGGCTTTACAATTCCCTAACATTCCTGTTTTAAAAAGTTAACATTAACTTAACATAGTTAGCGTACATTTGTTAAAATTCCATCAAAAAGTATGTCATTAAACAGCATATTCCAGTACTTTGTACCCAAAGAGAAGAAGATATTTTTCCCTTTATTTGAGCAGGCAGCCAGCAATGTTGTAGCTATAGCTACTATACTTGTTGAAGCAGTAAACTCTGCAAACCCTGTAACCCGCGAGGAGTTATTTAAGCAAATTGATAAGCTGGAAAACAAAGGTGACGAGCTTACCCACCAGATTTACCTGGAGTTAGGAAAGAATTTTATTACCCCATTTGACCGCGAAGACATACATGCGCTTGCAACCGCGATTGATGATGTTGCTGATAATATACAAGGTGCGGCAAACCGCATGAGCCTTTACCGTATCGACGAATATAACGAGCATATCCGCAAACTATCCGACCTGATATTACAGGGTAGTGTTGATCTGGAAAAGGCCGTACGCGAGTTGAAGGATCTGCGTAATATACGTGCCATTGCCGATTCATGTATCAGGATAAACAGTATTGAAAACCAGGCCGATTATGTATTTGACCGCGCGGTTGCCGATTTGTTTTTATATGAAACCGATGCGATCAAGCTTATTAAATACAAAGAAATATTAGCCGCCCTTGAAAACGCCACCGATATGTGCGAAGATGCCGCTAACGTAATGGAATCAATATTAGTTAAAAACGCTTAAAGCACTATTCTATTAGATGGTAACCACCTTACTTGTTGTTGTAGTTGCACTGGCGTTAATATTTGATTACACCAACGGCTTTCACGATGCTGCAAACTCTATTGCCACCATCGTGTCAACCAAAGTGTTAACACCTTTCCAGGCTGTAGTTTGGGCTGCTGCATTTAACTTTCTGGCATACTTTATTGTTAAGGATCACAAAGTAGCCAATACGATATCAAAAATAGTTAACGAGCATTTTATAACTATGCATGTTATCCTGGCAGGTTTAGTTGCCGCCATTACATGGAATTTAACTACCTGGTGGTTTGGTATCCCCTCAAGTTCATCGCATACCTTAATTGGTGGTTTTGCGGGTGCGGGTATCACCAATGCTTTTTATATGGGTGTTAACGGCTTAACCGCCATTAATATAAAACTAATTCTTACAACAATCGCCTACATAGTATTGGCCCCGGTAATTGGTTTAGTGATAGCCTATATTGTAACAATAATCATCCTGCATATCTGTAAACGATCGCGACCATCAACAGCTGAAAGATGGTTTAAAAGGCTTCAGTTGGTATCATCAGCTGCATTAAGCTTTGCGCATGGTACCAACGATGCGCAAAAAGTGATGGGTATTTTATATGTAACGCTTATCGCCTCAAAAATAATAGTACCCGGTGCCGCAATGCCCGATTGGATTCCGTTGGCTTGTTACTCAGCCATCGCATTAGGAACCATGTCTGGTGGTTGGAAGATCGTAAAAACTATGGGTTCCAAAATCACCAAAATTACCCCGCTTGAAGGCGTAAGTGCCGAAACTGCCGGCGCAGTAACATTATTACTTACCGAGCACTTTGGTATCCCGGTATCAACCACGCATACTATTACAGGTTCAATTATTGGTGTAGGCTTAACTAAACGTGTATCTGCTGTACGCTGGGGTGTAACCATCAATCTAATTTGGGCATGGATAATAACTATTCCGATTTCTGCGTTAATTGCAGGAATAGTTTTTATGCTGCTTAGGTTTGTTGCATAAACGCAATTAGTATCAACCTCCTAATCATTTAAATTTACCCCTGATGAAGAAATTCTTACTATCAATACCTTTTGCATTTTTTGCAATAACTGGTTTACAAATTATTACGCATAGCGCCCAGGCCTGTGCACAACAACAGCCGTCAATATTTGATATGTCTGCCGGTATTAAGGATGCCCTGTTGCAGGGAACCAGTAAAAGCACCAGTCAATTATCGGCCCTTAATGGTTTTTTTGGCAATCCGGCAGTTAAAATACTTTTCCCGCCACAGGCGCAAAAGGCTGAACATACTTTGCGCGGCTTAGGCCTTGGCAAGCAATGCGATCAGGTAATATTATCACTAAACCGCGCTGCCGAAGATGCCGTTGCTCAGGCTGAACCAATATTTATTGATGCCATAAGGCATATGAGTGTTGATGATGCCGCCAGCATACTATTAGGCCCGCCTGATGCTGCTACCCAATATTTCCGCCGTACAACCAGCGTGCAGCTTGCTATGCAATTTAGGCCCATTATACAAGCCAGCTTAAATAAAGTGGGTGCAACAAAGTATTATGGCGATGTAGCGAAAACATATAATAAATTACCCTTCGTATCGCACATTAATCCTGATTTAACCGATTATGCTACCCAACAAGCTATTAACGGTATTTTTATTGAGATAGCGAAAGAGGAGCTAAATATCCGCAGAAACTTGAATGCACGTTCAACCCCGTTGATGCGTAAAGTATTTTCTTTTGCAGATCAGGGTAGAAAAGCGTTTTAATTCACTGGTTTTGTTCAGTAACAAATAACTTACTTTGCCAGTGTGCATTAGTATCATATAAACAGTATTTTTAAATAAAAAAGATATGAAAAAAGTGCTGTTTACCCTGTTGCTATCTATAAGTACATTCCTTGTATTTGCCCAGTCATATAAAAAGGTCACTGTTTATTGTACTATTTCCTCAAATGGGAAGGTAGATTACGGCGATCTGAAAAAGCTTTTACCTGATAGTACAAGTGCCAAACTATTGGTTGACCCCAGAACACAGTATGGGATTAAAAAAACAAATCACGTTCTTTTATTAATGAGCACCTATGGATGGAAAATTGCTTCTGTTATAGCAGATGTATCAGGTGGGGGCAGGACTTTCACTTCAACTTCCTCAGAATATTTAATGAGCAAAGAGATTTATTTGAGTTCATCAGCTTATGCTTTGTACCTGAATACTTTAATCAACATTGAGAAAAAGCCCGCTAAAAAATAATTGCTATAGGATTTACCTTGTAGTAAACCTTATTTTCACTTTTACTACTTCGGGTTTGTGGTCGGTGTTAGTTAACCAATGCGGGCCATTTTGTATTAATTGAATAGCGGCGTTATCGGTTTCATCACCCAGGCTTTTCTTGATCTTAAAATCACTTAAAGCGCCATACTCATCTACTGTAAATGAAACTTTAACCACGCCCGCTTTTCCATCAGGCGATTTTGCATTATCTTTTAAATACTTTTTAAAATCACTCCAGCCATTAGTCGGATGTGCGCCTTCATATACTTGCTGCTCATCATCGCCATTATTCCGTTTAATTCCATAAGCATTAGTTACTACTACTTCGGCTAAACTATTGCTTGATGCTTGTAGGTTTACAGCTAATAAGTTCTTGTTCACAATAGGTACTTCTTTGGGCAAATAACCCACCATTGCAAAGATGAGCACTGAATTACCTGGTACAGAGTGTATGGTAAAATGCCCGTTGGCATCAGTTTGAGTGCCTAACGAAGTACCCTTAATTTTTACCGTTACACCCGGCATAGGCTGGCCATCTTCTTTTGCTGTTACTATACCGCTAATTGAGTTGTTTATATCTTTAGTCACAGTTATCCCTGCAACTCTACCCGAAAGTTCATTATTGACTGGCGATGTGTTGCCTTTTAATTTTAAGTAATCCGGTGAAATAGTTTGTACACTCGCGGTAATTGATGATTTTTTCTGAGTGCCGTAGCCAATAACGGTAACCTCGCCTAAGCTTGTAGTATCTTTTTTGGTTTCCATAACTTTAGCCTCTGCCAATGCGGGCGCATACATAGCATTATCTGCATTAATGTTAGGGGCTGCGTTGCGAGTGCTTCTGCTAATAGTATGAGGTTTATTTTTTGCTATTTGTTTAGTGATGATAGGCGTTGCTGTTATAATTGCTTCTGGCGTATCAATGCCTGATGGTTTGGTTAAAGGCGGTGCCTGTTTTGGTTTCGATATTTTTACAAATGTCTTAGTTATTTCATGTGGTTGATGCCTTAACAATAAGCCGCCAATAGTTAACACGATAAGTATAGATGCCGCGATAGCTATTATCCTCCAAGGGATTATGCGCCGCTCCGCTTTATGGGTACGGTCATACAAGCGCGTGTATACATCCGTCAGGTTTTGCTGCTGGTCAGCACCCGATTGCTCATAGCCCTCCAATGCTTCCATCAGGAAAGGATCATTCTGCGCTTCCTTTTCCAGCTGGTGCATAGCATGGGCATCAAGCTCACCTTTAAGGTACTTGTGTATCAGTTGCGATATGTCGTTTTTTTTACTCACCCTGCTTTTCTATGCAAATTTTAAGGTTTCGTTTGCCATTTTGTATATAACTTTTAACATCGTTCAAAGCGTACCCGGTATTATCTGCAATCTCTTTATAACATTTTTCCTCCAGATAGAACATTTGTACACTTTCCTTTTGTTTTGCCGGTAATTTATCCATGCACTTCTCTAAAACCTTCAAATATTCCTCGTTGTATTTATTGTCAGGATGCAAAACATGCTCACTTTCCATAACATCATCCAAGCCTACTACCTGCATTTTTTTATCATTCCGCAACTGCATCAGGCAATAATTTCTTGATAATACATATACCCAGGGCCTGAATTGTTTGATGTCATGCTGTTTAGCTTTGGTTACCAGTTCTTCAAATATCCCCATCACGGCGTCTTTTGCCAATTCTTCGTCCTTTAAATACTTTAAGCAAACCCCGTAAATAAGTGATACATATTTCTCATACAATTTACCCAGCACAGCAATATCGCCGTTCAGGCGATAGCTGTTCAGCAAATCTCCGTCATCTGCTTCATCGGGTTTAATTGTGCGGTTAAAGAAGTTCATGTATCGTGCTACAAAATAATTTTTTTATATGGTTTATGGAAATCGCTTTTTATCTGCATCCTGTAATAAAACACATACGATTATGAAAAAGCTATTATGTATTATTTTAATGTTCGCCGGTTTAACAGGGTTTAAACCGGATAGCAGCCGGACAATTACCGGTATAGTAACCGCCAGAGAAGATGGCCAGCCTATACCCGGAGTTACTGTCATCATTCCAGGTACAACGCTTGGCGCGCAAACTAATTCCGCAGGTAAGTATAGTATTAGTGTACCCAAAGGGTATCATAAATTGGTGTTTTCTTTTGTTGGATACCAAAGGCAGGTAGTTTCTATTGGTAAAGCTGACAGCCTTAATGTTGTCATGGTAGTATCCGGAAAGGAATTAAGCGAAGTGGTAGTTACAGGGTACGGTGTTCAGAGAAAATCATCAATTACCGCGAGTGTACAAACTATTTCACCGGATTATATGAAAAGCAAAGATATAAATGCTGCGTTGTCCGGCAGGGTATCGGGCCTCATAATCACTAAGCAAAATGCGCATGCTTATAATAAGGCTGTTCCGGCTTCGTCGGCATATACGAATAATGTTTCCGTTCCACCAACCTACGCGAACGATGAAAGCTATCAGTCAATAGTAGAAAACGGCTTTAATAATGCTAAGGATAACCCGCTTTCCACTTTTTCTGTTGATGTAGATAATGCCTCATACAGTAATATGCGCCGTTTTATTAATAACGGACAATTGCCTCCTGCTGATGCGGTGAGGATAGAAGAGATGATCAATTATTTTAATTATGACTTGTCGGGGCCAAAAGATAATGAGCCTGTTGCTATTCATACCGAATTATCATCAGCCCCCTGGAATCCTGCCCATCGCCTGTTGCGTATTGGATTAAAAGCAAAAACTATAGCCACTGATAAATTACCGCCTTCAAATTTGGTTTTTTTGCTGGATGTTTCGGGATCGATGCAGGATGCTAACAAGTTACCATTGGTTAAAGCCGCCATGAAGATGCTGGTTGATGAGTTGAGGCCTAAAGATAAAGTGACCATAGTTGCTTACGCCGGAGAAGCCGGACTAAGGCTGGCACCCACCAGCGGCGGCGATAAGACAAGGATAGATAGCGCCATTGATCAATTATATGCAGGGGGATCAACAAATGGCGGCGAGGGAATAAAACTGGCCTATAAAATGGCTGCAGATAATTTTATAGAGAATGGAAACAACCGCATTATTATGGCTACTGATGGCGATTTTAACGTTGGTCCATCAAGCGATGGGGACATGGAATCGTTAATAGTTAAGGAGCGGGAAACAAACGTCGCTATTTCAATAATGGGTGTTGGCATGGGCAATGTTAAGGATAGTAAAATGGAGACCCTTGCAGACAAAGGCAACGGTAACTATTTCTACATAGATAACATTACCGAAGCCCGGAAAGCACTGGTTAGCGAGTTTGGCGGTACCATGTTTACCGTTGCTAAAGATGTAAAACTCCAGGTTGAGTTTAATCCGGTTAAAGTGCAGGCATACCGCTTATTGGGTTATGAAGACCGGATATTAAACAAAGAGGATTTTAATAATGATAGAAAAGATGCCGGCGATATGGGTAGCGGCCACACCGTTACCGCGCTTTATGAAATAGTCCCTGCCGGAATTAAGGATGACTATTCTGTTTCAGTAGATCCGCTTAAGTATCAGAAAACAGATAAGGTGCAAAATTCATCTTCCGCAACCAATGAAATGCTTACTATAAAATTCAGGTATAAACAACCGGATTCCATGGTGAGTAAATTGAGCCAGGCTGTGGTAAATGATAATCCTGAGAATTTAAACAATACTTCTGCCGACTTTAAATTCGCTGCCGCGGTTGCTGAATTTGGGATGCTACTGAGAGATTCTCAATTCAAACAAAAATCAAACTATGATCAAGCTATAAGTCTTGCGCGTGCTGGCAAAGGAGAGGATAACGATGGTTATCGTTCCGAATTTATAAAATTGGCCGAAAGTGCAAAGTTGCTTGCGAAGAGTGAGCTGGTTTCTAATAAATAACAACAAAAACAAAAAGAGCGGCAAATCATTGATCTGCCGCTCTTTTATATTAAGGTCTTGATTCTGATTAAACTAAAAGTCTAACCGGTTCTTCAAGTAATGATTTTAATGTTAACAAGAAAGCTGAAGCCGTAGCGCCATCAACCACACGGTGGTCTGAGCTTAGGGTTACTTTCATTACGTTACCCGGTACAACAGCGCCGTTTTTAACAACCGGAACTTGTTGTATACCGCTTACCGCTAAAATACAAGCATCAGGTGTGTTAATAATGGCGGTGAATTCATCAACACCAAACATACCTAAGTTCGATATAGTGAAGGTTGAACCTTCCCAATCAGCAGGTTGTAGTTTTTTAGCTTTCGCGCGTTGTGCGAAGTCTTTTACCTCACCCGAGATCTGGCTTAATGATTTTCCATCAGCAAAACGAACTACCGGTACCAATAAACCATCTTCGATAGCTACCGCAACACCTATATTGATATGCTCATTAAAGCGAATTTTATCTCCCTGCCATGATGAATTGATTGCCGGGTGTTGTTTTAAGGCAACCGCGCAAGCTTTCAATACAAAATCATTAAATGAGATTTTAACCGGGGCAACTTCATTTATTTTGCCACGTGCCACGATCGCCTGGTCCATATCAATCGACATGGTAACATAGAAATGCGGTGCGGTAAATAAGCTTTCAGACAAACGTTTGGCAATAACCTTACGCATTTGGCTAACCGGTTTCTCAGTATATTTCTCAACACCAACATACGGTGCAGCTACTACAGCAGCCGGAGCTGATGGTGCAGGCGTTGGAGCAGCAGGTGCAGCAGCTGTTGATTTTGCAGTAGGCGCAGACGATGGTACAAATGATTCAATATCTTTTTTAACAATACGGCCACCTTCGGCAGAACCTTTCAACTGGTTAAGGTTGATGCCTTTTTCCTTCGCGATCTTACGCGCTAACGGAGATGCTTTAACACGGCTATCATCAGCGCTGAATTGTGGTTCGGCAGCAGCAGCTTCAGCAGGTGCTGATGGTGTAGCAGGAGCGGCTTCAGATTCTTTAGCGGCGGGGGTGCCAACACCATCCTGTAATAAAGGAGTAATATCAGTTCCTTCTTTACCAACAATAGCAATAATGCCATTTACCGGTGCAGCTTCGCCTTCTTTAGGGCCTATGTATAATAAGGTACCATCTTCGTAACCTACAACTTCCATGGTAGCCTTATCGGTTTCCACGTCAGCTAATGAGTCGTCAGACTTTACTTTATCACCAACTTTAAAATTCCATTTGTTTATAACACCCTCGGTCATGGTATCGCTCAGCGCCGGCATGCGTATTACAGTTGCCGGTATGCTTGATGTATCAACTTTAGGTGCTGCGGCTACAGCAGGTTTTGGCGCTTCGGCAGCAGGTGCAGCCTCAGCTTTTGCAGGAGCAGCATCAGGCACAGCGCTTAACGCGGCTTTGTAATCTTCTCCTTCTTTTCCTATCACAGCAATAACAGAATCAACAGGTGCACCTTGTCCTTCTTCAATACCGATAAATAGCAAAGTGCCATCCTGATATGATTCAAAGTCCATAGTGGCCTTATCTGTTTCGATCTCGGCAATTACATCGCCTGATTTTATTTTATCGCCAACTTTTTTATGCCACTTCGCTAAAACACCATCGGTCATGGTGTCGCTCATTTTGGGCATTTTAATTACTTCAGCCATTCTGTTTTGAATAGTTTAAATTCTGTGTATTATATAATTAGTCCCTAATGTAAGGGTAATCTGCTTGCACGTAAACATCAGTATAAAGCTCTGATGCTTCAGGCCATGGTGATTCTTCAGCAAATTTTACTGCTTCTTCAACCTCAGCTTTAATTTTGGCAGCTATTTCTTCAAACCATTTTTCATCAGCATAGCCTTCTTTTTCAATAGTTTCTTTAACCATTTCAATCGGGTCTTTTGCTTTGTAGCTTTCCAGTTCCTCTTTAGTACGATACTTTTGCGGATCTGACATCGAGTGGCCTTTATAGCGATAGGTGCGCATTTCTAAAAATGTTGGTCCTTCACCACGGCGTGCACGTTGTACAGCCTCGTCCATCGCGTTATGTACCGCAACAGGGTCCATACCGTCAACAGCTGATGATGGTATACCGTAAGGTAAGCCTAATTTATAAATGTCTGTTTGGATAGTAGTCCGTGCAACTGAAGTACCCATGGCGTAACCATTGTTTTCGCAAACAAAAATTACAGGCAATTGCCATAAAGCAGCCATGTTAAAGGTTTCGTTTAACGCACCCTGACGAACAGCACCATCGCCCATATAAGCAATGTTCACATTGTCGGTACCTTTATATTTTTCAGCAAAAGCAACACCTGCTCCCAAAGGGATCTGGCCGCCTACTATACCGTGGCCACCGTAAAAATGCTTTTCCTTACTAAACATATGCATACTGCCGCCTTTACCTTTTGAGCAACCGGTAGCTTTGCCATACATTTCGGCCATTATCGCATTTGACGGTACACCTTTAGCAATAGCATGCGCGTGATCACGATATGCAGTGATCATACTGTCCTCTTGCCTTATAACCGACATGGCTCCGGCTAACACAGCCTCCTGGCCTATATATAAGTGGCAAAAGCCCCTTATTTTTTGTTGTCCGTATAATTGCCCGGTTTTCTCTTCGAACCTGCGCATTAGCAGCATCCACTCGTACCACTTAAGGTAGGTATCTTTATTTATTTCGATCGAACTCATTTGTAAACAACCTATTTTTTTCTGAGTAAAGCGCAAATCTAATTATATCCTGCAAATTATCGAAACTACTATGCATTTCTTCAAAAAGATTTCTTAATTATTACACTACATTATAATAATGTACCTCCAGGAAAATGTTGAATTGACATTTATGTAACTATTTTGCTACAAAAAACGTAAGAATAATTGTTAAAAATTACAATTGTTTACTAATAGTTAATAAGTTATAGCAAATGGAAAGTTTTTCGGCATTGTATTTTTTTTTAAAAATGCCCCTTTTTATTTGCATAATTGAAAAATATGGATAGTTTTGTATCCTACGATGTACACATTGTATAATTTAATAAACATTTTGTTGACCTAATAACAACAAACTAAGGATTAAATGAAGAAAATATTAATTGTTATTGTCTTATTTTTCAGTGTTTTAGCTGCTCAGGCTCAAACAAAAATAATACCAGCCCAGCCTGTTGTAAAAACACAGGACGACGACGAAAGTTTAGCAAAAGATTATCTGTCACAAATTATGGGAGTTGCTTTATCCGCAACCTCAAACATGAAACTTTTCCATTTTGTATATGATTGGATCGGCACCCCTTACCGTTTCGGCGGAAGCTCAAAAAGAGGTATCGATTGCTCCGCGTTTACAAAAGAATTATACAGCGAGGTTTTTAACCTGGATATCAAACGTAACTCACGTGATATTTTCAGCATGGTTAGCCCTGTTGGTAAAGACGAATTAAAAGAAGGAGACTTGGTTTTCTTTAAAATACACAGCCGCCGTATATCGCACATTGGTATATACCTTGGCAATAACCGTTTTGCACACGCTTCCTCAAAAGGTGTAGCCATCAGTAGTTTGGATGACGCTTACTACAGCAGATACTTTTATAAAGGAGGCCGCTTGCTAAGCTCATTTAAAAGCCAGATAGACGATTCGCCCGATGCTGGCACGGGTAGTACTAGTACTAACTAATTCTAAACCTAAATATAAAAAGTCCTTTCAGCCGAAAGGACTTTTTTTTGAGTATTAATTAGTAAAGTTGTCAAAATAACTTATCCAAAATCTCCGCCTAACCCTCCAATGTCGTTAAGTTAAAGGAATATATTTTTTAATGCTTTTTTACCCTCTTTTTTGCTTGCAAAAGAGAGGGTGGCCGAGCGAAGCAAAGACCGGGTGAGTAAAATATACGAGCGATATTGGCGCAAATGCCAAGCGCACAGTTTACTCACCCGACTTCGCTGCGCTGGTCGACCTCTCTGCGCCTGCGGCGCAAAGAGGTGGAAAATAGTTGTTTTTGGGTTAAGCATTGACGCTTGATGGGTCGCGTAATTGTGATTTGTGGCTAAAGCTAAATAGTATCATTTATTATCCGTTGGCTGAAGCCAACGGCAATGAGTTAATTGAAATTGCCGTCTGCTTTAGCTGACGGTAAAATTGTTTTCCGCGATATTTTACAAACTCCGCCTATTTATAACGTCCTACTATGCTTCGTCCTTGGTGTTTTTTACCAGGCTTATCCCCGAAAAAAAGAATAGCAATGCAATTAAGCCAACTACAATAAGTGTGGTTGCGCCAGTCGTGTGGTTAATAATACCGATGCCGGCATAAATAAGCCCTATAATTCCAAGCACGGTAAGGATAGCACCGAAAGTACGTTTTAAGTTCATGGTTGATTTTTTTGTTATGATTGTTTTATTAAAAACAAATAACACACCAATAATTAGTTCTATATTAGATTATAAATTTTATCACCCATGTCAACTTCAATAATTGTATTATTTGTTATTGTTTTTATTGCGCTGATCATTTTATCGTCATGCTTTGTGACTGTAAAACAGGGCACTATTGCCGTAATTACGGTATTCGGTAAATACCGTCGCATCATGTCGCCGGGGTTAAACTTTAAACTTCCGCTTATCGAAAATGTATATTCACGCATCTCTATCCAAAACCGTTCGGTCGAACTGGAGTTTCAGGCTGTAACATTCGATCAGGCTAATGTATATTTTAAAGCCATGTTGCTTTATTCGGTACTCAATCAATCCGAAGAAAGTATAGTTAACGTAGCATTTAAGTTTGTTGATGAGCGTAACCTGATGCAGGCGCTCATTCGTACTGTTGAAGGTTCTATCCGTGCTTTTGTGGCTACCAAACGGCAGGCAGAAGTATTGGTGCTTCGTCGTGATATTGTGGAGCATGTAAAAGAGCAATTAGATGTAATTTTAGAAAACTGGGGTTACCATTTACAGGATCTGCAATTGAACGATATTACTTTTGATGACATCATCATGAAATCCATGAGCCAGGTGGTTGCCTCAAACAATCTGAAAGCGGCAGCTGAGAACGAAGGACAGGCATTATTGATTACCAAAACTAAAGCTGCCGAAGCTGAAGGTAACGCGATTAAGATTTCTGCCGAAGCTGAACGTCAGGCTTCACAACTACGCGGACAGGGTGTGGCCCTATTCCGTCAGGAAGTAGCCAAAGGTATGAGTGTAGCTGCTAAAGAAATGCAGGATGCGCATATGGATACCTCCGTTATCCTATTCACCATGTGGACAGAATCTATCAAGCACTTCGCGGAGAACTCGCAGGGTAATGTGATCTTTCTTGATGGATCAACTGATGCCATGCAGCAAACCATGAAAGAGATGATGAGCCTAAACCTTTTGCATAATGAGCAGTCGAAAGGGAAAAGTTCTAAATAATTAAATGAAGATTAATTTACCGGGGTTGATTTGTGCTGTTGTTTTGAGTTTGCCTGCTTTGCAAAAAGCATCGGCACAGAGTGATTCTTATCAAAAATTAACGCCCAACGATTTTCAGGGTATGCCATGTACCAATGGAGATGGGGTGGTTGCTTACACAAACTGTACTATTGATTTTCATTACGAAGCCAATCCGAAAGATAATTATTACCTGCTTAAATTCGATATTAAGGTAACCATGAACAGGAATAGGTCATGGATGAACCGCAGGATGATAAAATCACAAGATCAGCTTACCGAAATACTGAGACATGAGCAGGGTCATTATACAATTGCTTACATGGAGCAACAGGAATTATTACGCACGGTTGGCAAAACGGTGTTCTATGCTAACTACCGGCAACAAGCCCAGGCAATATTTGACCGGATTGATGCCAAGTACAAACAATTGAACTTGGATTACGATGCGGATACCGACCATATGGTAAACCGAGTACAACAAGCTAGCTGGAATGCCTACTTTGATAAAAAGCTGGCTTATATGCCACCGGTTAATGAGGATTAAGCGTGAGCCCTGCTTGTCATTCTGAACGGAGTGAAGAATCTGTAAAGTAGTTTACAAGCGTACAGATGCTTCGTTCCTCAGCATGACATTTGATGAAAGTTTCTAAGATTAAAATGCTTCGCCTACAGAGATAAATAAGCCTCGAGAGCCTTCGTTGCCAAAGCCATAGTTGATAGAGATATTAGTATTGGATACTTTATTCAGCTTTACACGTAAGCCCGGCCCGAAACCCGGCTGTATGGATTGTAAGCTTGTACCCCGTTCCGCGTTAAACGTTTCACCATTTAAAAATACAGTACCGCCAAGTACACCATCAGCCGTAATTTTGTAGCGATATTCTGCCTCGCCATATAGCATATCATTACCACGGAACCTGCCCTGGATGTAACCACGACCGGTAGCGAAATTCGCATCCCAGCCTGTTGCGGGCAGATCAAGATATGGTGGTTTACCACCAACAATCAGCCAGTCATAACTCCATAAGGCAAGTGTATTGTCCGATCCTTCAGGGAAATTAATGTATCTACGTACGTCAATAATTAAAGATTGCCAGTTTTTTGTCGCGCCAAAATTTTTGTCGCTATTTCGCAATTGTAGCCCTACGTATGTTCCTTTTGATGGGTTAATCGCGTTATCACGCGAATCAAACTGACCGTTAATTGTAAAACCTGATGATATAGTACGTGTTGCTGTACCGTATTTAGCATAGTCAGATTCAGACCCGTCAGGATTACCTCTTTCGGATATATCCCAATGGTCATCAAAATCATAACCAAGGCCTGCATAAAAATTCCCGCCAACATGCCTTAATATGGTTTCATAAAACTGTATTAAAGAATAATCCATCGGGTCATCGGCAGATATTCTTGAATTGCTGCCTAACCCATATGTACTTTGCGGGTACTTTAAATAGCTGTAATTGCCAACAAACTCATAGCTGTTATCCTTAGTCCAAAAGTTGGTTTGTATTGGCATAATAAACTGTTTATTTTCAGTATACGATGCGCTTGCTACTACGGTTGATATTCTGGATTGAGGGCCATTACGAAACGCTATATTACCCGATACCACAACTGCGAAGCTGGTTACCAGCGTATACCCAATTGCCGGTACTACCGAAACCTGCGGTTTTGAGGTAATAGAATCAATTTCGGGAGTGGTTTTATTATGGAATAGTTTATGTAAAACGTCGCCTATATCCTGTTGCTTTGTACCTCTAACCATAACGGTAGTATCCTTTGAACCAGGATTAATGCCGACAGGGGATAGTTTTGTAATAGGAATACCTGAAGATTGATTTTGCTGAGCATAACTATCCAGGCCAATAAACATGGCGAAGATAAATGCACTAAGAACAAAATAAAACTTCATTAGGGATGGTAAGTAATTAACAGATCTGTATTATTAGATAATATATTATAATCGGCGAAAATAATAATTATGCCTTATACGCTGATATTAAGTTTGTAATATTAGTTTGAGATGGCTTTACTTTAACTAAACAAAAAAGCCTCATCCGTTTAAGATGAGGCTTTTTGTTTATGGCAGATAAACCTATTGGTATTGTATGTAAATAGGGTAAGGCTTGTATTTTAATACCTCCTGTGGGGTTAGCATGTGGTGTGGGGCCTTTTTAATATCGTTTTTGTAGAACAATTTGAATCCTGTAAATTGAACCGGTTCAGGGTAAATAAAGTTACGGTAGGTGCCTGTTTTCAAGTCAGGTTCACCCCATCCATCCATGTTCATTACAAATTGAACTTCTTTATGTAATTTAATCTCTTTGTAATTGGTTACCATCTTCCTGGTAAAACGGTGCACTATGAAAATTTTCGGAGGCAGGTTATATTTGCGAACAACATTAGCCAAATAATCAGATACATAGTTAATATCAGCTGCATCAAAAGTGCCTATTTTTCTACCCGGTAAAGTTCCGTCTTTCATAGAAAATTCAGGGTCGATGCCGATATGTACTTGTGGCATTTCAATGTATTTTTCTAACAAAGGCAACTCAGCACGGATGTTACTTAATGATACCTGGATATCTAAAAATACAATAGCATGTGCTCTTTTGGCCAGATACAATACGGTATCAATTTGTTTAAATGGCATGCGGTGGCGGTATTTACCATCCTTACCCGGGTCGCCACTGGCAACAACGGCTATATAATGCAACGCAGGTTGTACCGGGGTTGATGGATCAGCTTTTTGCCATTCTTGTACCGCCTGGTGTAAACGAGCCAACATTTCATTCGGCGGAAGTTCGCCCAAAATGCCCATCTTTTTTGAATATAGGTTACCATAATAAGCAACCACACGTTTAAACGGTAAAATGGCACCCGGTAAAGGGTAAGGTGCATTTTTTACCGGCCATTTTCCTGTAGTGTCGCCATGGGCAAGTTTTTTCATTAACGAATCGTACAGCTTTTTATTAAGCGGCGGATAAGTTACGTGACTTACAGTAGTGTCGGTTTCCGTAGTGGTGGTAGTTGTTGTACCTATTGGTTTCGCAGTAGTTTTAACCGCATCTTTTGCCGAAGAACTGCTTTGACTGCAATTGGTGAATAATATTAAAGGTAATAGCAGAAAAGTGGCAGAAAAAATAATGTTTTTCAATTTCATAAAACGCGGGTAATGTATAAATAGCTAATTGTAATGTTGTTGTGTATTATTGGGGTTATGATTGATAAGCCATAATCAAAATAATACTATCGTGTAAATATAAATTTTTAACGGGCTAATTAATTTTTATTTTTATAAAACTTGCCAAACACACCCAACGGCAATTTTGGGCCCGATGTTGCCTGAAGATATAATTCGCCAATTTCAAGGTTTTCTACCTTAGTATAAGCGCCTCTGATCAGGTTTTCAATAATTACAGATGAAAACCCAAGAGAGTAAGTATTCAATATTAGGAAATGCTCTTCGGGGTCCAGCAGTTCCACTACATCATGCATCATTTCATTGATATGATCTTCCAGTTTCCATTTTTCACCATTAGGGCCATGGCCATAAGCAGGCGGATCAAGGATGATACCGTTATATTTTTTGCCGCGTTTAAGTTCACGCTTCACAAATTTTAATGCATCCTCAACTACCCAACGGATATTTTTTATACCCGATATTTCCTGATTTTCATTTGCCCAGGTAACTACCTGTTTAATTGAATCCACATGTGTGGTATCAGCACCGGCAGCAGCAGCTATTAATGATGCGCCACCTGTATAAGCAAACAGGTTAAGCACTTTTGGCTCGGGTATTTTAAATTGCTTAATGTTTTTGGATATATAATCCCAGTTAACCGCCTGCTCAGGGAAAATTCCCAAATGCTTAAACGAGGTCATTGCCAACCTGAATTTTATAGCGGCATCTTTATTTTTATATTCAATATGCCAGCGGTCGGGGATATTGGGGCTTTTCTTCACCCATTCGCCCGATGTGGCGGAGCGACCTTTAAATTTTATATGATGTAGTCGTTGCCATTCGCTTGCAGGCAAAGCTTTGCTCCAAACCGCTTGTGGTTCGGGGCGTATTAAAATTACGGTACCAAAACGCTCCAGTTTTTCAAAATCGCCGCAATCAATCAGCTCGTAATCTTTCCAGTGCGTAGGTGTGAGGAGTTGGATCATGTTTTTAGTATCAAGTAGCTAGTATCAAGTATTTAGACTTTTTTGCAAGCCGCTAATCATCTTTTGAATCTCGATGATCATATCGCAAATACTTTCTGCCTTTTCTGTTCTTATATAGTTAAATTCTCTCGCTATTATTATTTGTGTTTCAAGCTCAAATGATGAAACTAATGCAATATTAAGAAATTGATATAGTTCCTTATTAGATTTTCTTCCGCAGCCTTCAGCAATATTAGATGGTATTGAAACAGCTGAACGTGTCATTTGAGATATAAGGCCAAACTTTTCTTCATTTGGAAAACTACGTGTTAACTTAGTTTTCCAAATCTCAATCCCAGCTTTCCATACCTTTAATTCTTTGAAGTTATGCATCCCTAATGTCTTGCTACTTGATACTAGCTACTCCATACTTTCTAAAGCCTCGCTTTCGCTGCCCGCATAAATTTACTGGCGAATACGAAGTCGTTGAGTTCTTTGTTATCAGTATGCGCAATTTCGTCTTTGGTGCCTTCCCACCATTTTTTGCCTTGATGTAAAAAGATGATGTGATCGCCGATACCCATTACCGAGTTCATATCATGCGTTACAATTACGGTAGTGATCTGGTATTCTTCGGTTAGCTCATTGATCAGTTCATCAATCAAAATAGATGTTTTTGGGTCGAGGCCCGAGTTGGGCTCATCCACAAACAAATATTTTGGTTGCATGGATATGGCGCGGGCAATACCCACCCGTTTTTTCATTCCGCCTGATAGTTCCGAAGGATATAGTTTATTTTTGCCTTTCAGGTTAACACGTTCTAAACAAAAATTAGCACGGTCTAGTTTTTCCGCATGGGTTTGGTTGGTGAACAAATTTAAAGGAAATATGATATTTTCCTCAACGGTCATCGAATCAAACAAAGCCGAGTTTTGGAATAACATACCAATATGCGTACGGATAGGCACACGCTGCTCGAAACTCATTTCGGTAAAATTTTCACCATCAAAAATAACATCACCTTTTGTAGGTTCGTGCAGGCCAACAATGCATTTAAGCAATGTGGTTTTTCCTGAGCCTGAACCGCCGATGATGAGGTTGTTTTTGCCCGGTTTAAATTTTGCGCTTATCCCTCTTAGCACCTCATTATCGCCAAAAGTTTTAGTTATGCCTTTTATCTCGATCATAGCATTATACGGGTTATAACCAAATCGGCAAATAAAACCATAACGCAACTATATACAACACCCTTGGTAGCAGATTGCCCAACCTCAAGCGCGCCGCCATTAGTATAAAAACCCTGGTAAGCACATATCGAGGTGATAATAAATCCAAAAACTATCGCCTTAACTATGGCGACTCTAATAGTTAAACCTTCAAAGCCCTCATGTACACCGCTAAGGTAATCAGCAGGAGAAACGTCGCCTGAAAGTACACAGGCAAGCCAACCTCCGAAAATACCTAAAGCGATTGATGCAATAACCAATATCGGGAACATGGTAACACCCGCGATAATTTTGGGCGATATTAAATATCCCGGAGCATTTACGCCCATGATCTCCAAAGCGTCAATTTGCTCTGTAACACGCATGGTGCCAATTTGTGATGCCATGCTGGACCCCACACGCCCCGCCAATACCAGTGATGATATGGTTGGACTGAACTCTAATATCGTGGAATCCCGCGCGATACTGCCTGCAATACTGCGGGGTACTAACGGACTTGACAACTGGAAGGCTACCTGTATAGTAGTTGCCGCCCCGATAAATACCGAAATGATAGATATAATGCCTAGCGAACCCACCCCTACAGAAACCATCTCGCGCATTACTTCGGCCCAATAAACGCTAAATTTTTCAGGCTTCCTGAAACTTAAACGTAGTAAGAGTATATATTTTCCTAAGCTATGAAACATGTAAAACTAAAAAATCGGTTAAAAATACATCTTTTTAACAATAAGGCTTGCTGCTTGTTGTATTTCAAGTACATTTATTCTGTTTACCGTAATTATATGGCATTTTACCGACTTTTTAAATCGCTTTGCCAAAAGCTATAATAAAGCCGTGCCCATCCATATTACATTTGTATTGTTATAACAAACCAAATAATAAATTATAGAATGAAAAACGCACTTATCACCGCAGCAACAAAAGGAATTGGCCGGGCAATTACCATCGCGTTAGCCAAAGAAGGCATTAACGTAGCTGTTTGTGCACGCGGTGAAAAGGACCTTGCCGATTTAAAAGCTGAACTTTTTACCATCAACCCAAACATGAAAATATTTACCGCCGCTACCGATGTAAGTGTAAAAGCCGGAATACTAAAGTTTGCCGCTGATGCCGAAAAGGAGCTGGGTGCCATCAACATCATTGTAAATAATGCAGGTATATATGAGCCCTTCAGTATTTTAGATGATGGTGAAGATACTTTTCAAAAAAGCATCAACACAAACCTTGCCCCGGCTTATGAATTGTACCGTTACTTCGGTAAAAAAATGATAGCGGCAGGCGAGGGGCATATCTTCAATATCTGCTCTGTTGCATCGCTAAATCCGGTGGTTGAAGCGGGTACTTATAGCGTAACAAAATTCGCATTGTTTGGTCTAACCAAAGTAATGCGTTTGGAGTTACAAGCACATAATGTAAAGGTAACCGCTGTAATTCCCGGCTCAACATTAACCAGCTCATGGGATGGCGTTGCCGTAGATAAAAACGTAATGGTACTGCCCGAGGATATCGCATCGGCTGTAGTAAACATCTACAAGCTGAGTCCCGGTGCCAATGTAGATGAAATAGTAATAAAGCCGGTTAACGGCCAGGTTTAAAAATTTAATATCAAACAAAATGGAAAAGAAATTATATCGCGACCCGCACCACAAAATGATTGGTGGTGTTTGCGCAGGCTTAGCCGAATATTTAGACATGGATATTACCGTTGTGCGCTTATTATTCGCATTTGGGTTTTTTATAGCGGGTGTAGGCCTTATCCCTTACATTATATTATGGATTGTGCTGCCTAAAAAATATTATAACCCATTTATTACACCATCAGACCCGGCTACGGTTGATTATATTGTTCCGCCGATAACATCAAATCTGCCGTTGGGAACTATACCGCCCAAACAACGCTCAAATGCAGGTTTAGTAATTGGTGTGGTGCTGATATTTTTAGGCGCCGCTTATTTAATGCACGAATTCGATCTCATCCCCGATTTTCATATTCATCGCCTTTGGCCGGTATTTATAATTGCCATAGGTATAGGGTTGATTCTTAAAGGCCAACAAAAACAACCATGGGAAGATCCTAACTGGCAAAATCCTGTTAATGATGCTCCTAAGGCAGATGAAACAACAACTAATCCATCAACTGACAACACTCCAACTGTATAAATCATGAAAAACGATAAATTAATTCCAGGCCTTATCCTGGTACTCATAGGCCTCGCTTTCCTGCTGGATAATTTTGGCTACATCAACTTCCACTGGATGAATATATTACACCTATGGCCAATATTCCTCATTATAGCCGGTGTTAACCTGGTGTTTGTACATAATAATACACCTGTAGCTTACGCCGCAAAAATCGGGGTGATCATATTAGGTTTTGGTTTACTATTATTTGGCAATTTCGGCGACAGATTTAGTTTCCCATATAGTTATACCTGGCACAGCCATAATCATGACAATAATGATAGCGATGACGACGACGATGATGACGATGATACAACAGGTGTTAAGGGCATTGTAAAAATAGCAGGCAGCAGCAATTTTGTTTTACCTTATAGCGCTGATGCAAAAACTGCTGAATTACACATTAGCGGCGGTGGTACCCAATACAATTTAACCGATACAACTAATCAGTTGTTCAAGGCTGACACCAAAGAACACTTCAGCAGTTATGAGCTTTCACATTCAAATAACGGCTCAAACTATGTGCTTAACTTCGATATGAAGCAAAAAAATGGAGGCCACTTTAATTGGGGAAGTGACGATAATAAAAACGCGGTGAACTTTGAATTAAATAATAACCCGGTATGGAGTATTTATGTAGAAGCAGGCGCAGCAGGTATCGATTTTGATTTAAGTAACTACAAAGTGCAAAAACTTAAATTAAGTGGAGGCGCAGCATCTTTCAAAGTAAAATTAGGACAACCTTTAGCGACTACTGATGTGGAGGTTTCAACCGGTATGGCCAGCGTAAATATCAGTATCCCGCAAAATGCCGCTTGTGAAATTGAAACTGATTCAGGCTTGTCTTCCAATAATTTTGATGGGTTTGCAAAAACAAGCGATGGCAATTACCAAACTCCAGGCTTTGCATCCGCTAAAAATAAGATACATATTAACATCAGCGGTGGAATGTCCGACTTTAAGGTGAACAGGTATTAATATGCCGGATAATATTTCGGTAAACAAATACCTGCTGGTTATAAACGGTAAACCCGAAGGTCCGTTTAGTATAGATGAATTAAAACAGCGCAAAATCAAATCGACTGATTTTGTAAGATCATCCACCATGGATGATTACAAGGAAGCTCATGAAGTTGAAGAACTTCGTGGGCTTCTTGGCTTTAGTAAACAACACCTCGCTCCCCAATATTTTGCCGGTTTCGATCAGCGCTGGATGGCCTCGGCATTGGATTGGTTTATGGTATCGCTGGTATTTATATTTTTCGGGGTGATAGCGTTGCTGTTTATTTCAGAGAAATCCACACAAATAATTATAGCAGCAAGTGTATTAGGCATAATTCCGATAGCCAACCTCATCTACCACGTTATTATGGAAGCATCAGCAAAGCAAGGCACTTACGGCAAGCAAATACTCAAAATAAAAGTCACCGATATGCAAGGTGAACGCATTGACTTTGGACAATCCCTTGGCAGGAACCTCGCGAAGATATTATCCTTGCTTACTTTATTTATCGGATACCTGTATAGCTTTTTTAATGCCAAACAGCAATGCTTGCATGATGTGGTTGTGGGAACTTTGGTGATTAAAGACAGGTTGATTTAAGAAATTTTGAGTGTTTTCATTTATTACTAACTGTATGGCTATTGATTTTATTTAGCTTTATACTATGAATATGCAAGTTAAATTTGGAAGATATTTATTTTATGCTCGTTTAATAATCTTTGTAGCTTTTTGTGTCCCAAGGTTAGCTATTGCGCAGCTTGATTCTTTACCTAACCGGAATGAAACTGCAGTGTTACTAAAATCCAGGATACTGTCAGAAGACAGAAGCATTTGGGTTCACCTTCCCGCAAACTATAATAATACGACAGATACTTATCCTGTTATGTATTTGCTTGATGGGGAAGGTAATTTTAACTATGCCTCTGAAATGGTAAACTTTTTGGCGGGATATGATCGCAACAGGATACCTGACATGATCGTGGTAGCGATTGTAAACGTTAATCGTGGAAGAGACTTTACACCAATTTATTTAAAGAACGCAGATGGTTCTTCTGATACTAACAAGGTAATATCAACTGAAGGTGCGGGCAAGTTTCTTAAATACATTACCGATGAAGTACTCCCTTATATTGATACGCACTATCGGGTACAGCCCTATCGTATATTGGCTGGCCATTCTTTAGGTGGTTTATTTGCACTTTATGCTAAAGAAACCAAACCAGAGCTTTTTCCTGCAACAATACTGATAAGCCCTGCAATTTCTGTAGTTCATGACCATATGATCAATAATATCAGTTCATTTTTAACGGGATCACATCTTCATAATGGCAAGTTGTTTTTTAGTATTGGTAATGAAAATACCCAAAAAGTAGATCTATTGGCGGTTAAACTAAAGCAATCGGCTCCTATCTGGTTTAATTGGTATTACAAAGAATATGAGGATGAAAATCATTTTTCCGTTCCTTATAAAAGCCTTTTTGACGGGTTGAAGTTTATTTATAAAGATTGGTTTATTGATTATTATGGAAACAGCAGTCTTTCCTATCAGGATATTGTGCGACATTTTAATACGCTGTCGGTTGAGTTTGGCTATGAAATTAATCCAACTGAAGACTTTTTAAATAATTGCGGGTATAATCAATTGAGGTCAGGACATTTAGGAAACGCCACCGAAATTTTTGTCGAAAATGTCAAAAAACATCCGAAATCTTCCAATGCCTATGACAGCCTTGCAGAAGCTTATATGAAATCGGGTAGTACTGCACTTGCCATTTTAAACTATAAAAGATCTATTGAACTAAATCCTAATAACAATAATGGGAAAGAAATGCTCCAAAAATTGGAGGGAGCCAATAAATAATTGCTCTTTTATTTTATAAATAATGCAGTTAGAATTATTCTTAACCTAAACTTTACAAGCTTTAAACTATTCAGTGTTAAATCCATAAAACCTATTTCGTATTTTTGCATTATAAATTTCATGCATGAATACTGATGCCATTAAATTGCTGCAAGGCCGTTATTGTAATTCGTTAACTGAATATTCGCGTTTTGTAACCCGCGAGGTTTATATTGGCGATGTGCCAATGGGCGGTAACAACCCCATCCGCATACAAAGCATGACCACCACCGATACCATGGATACCATTGGTACGGTTGAGCAATCTATACGTATGATAGAGGCTGGTTGCGAGTACGTGCGCATCACCGCGCCAAGCATTAAAGAAGCCCAGAATTTAGCAGAGATAAAAAAGCAATTACGCCAGCGTGGTTATACTGCGCCCCTGGTTGCCGACATACATTTTACGCCAAATGCTGCCGAAGTTGCCGCACGCATAGTTGAAAAAGTACGCGTGAACCCCGGTAACTACGCCGACAAAAAGAAATTCGATCAAATAGATTATACCGACATTGAATATCAAGGCGAACTGGAACGCATTAATAAAAAGTTTGCGCCGCTGGTTAAGATATGTAAGGAATACGGTACTGCTATGCGTATCGGTACAAACCATGGTTCGCTATCCGACAGGATCATGAGCCGTTATGGCGATACCCCGCAAGGCATGGTGGAATCCGCCATGGAATTTATGCGCATGTGCGAGGCGCTGAATTACTATAATTTGGTGATCTCCATGAAATCCAGCAATCCGCAGGTAATGGTGCAAGCCTATCGTTTACTGGTTGAAACCATGGTAGCCGAAGGCATGAACTACCCGCTACACTTAGGCGTAACCGAAGCCGGCGACGGCGAAGACGGCCGAATTAAATCTGCAGTAGGGATCGGAACATTATTGGAAGATGGCTTGGGCGATACCGTCCGCGTTTCCCTAACCGAAGAACCCGAAGCAGAAGCACCGGTGGCAATTGCATTAGTAAATAGATATGTTGAAAGAAGTCAAAAGTCAAAAGTCGAAAGTCAAAAAACAGAAAAAATAAAAGTCTCCCCAACCGGGGGAGATTTAGAGGGGGCTCATAGCCCTTATATCTACAAAAAACGCGAAACCTATGAAGCCAACGCTTTCATCGGTGGGCATATGGTGCCTCGTGTAGTTATTGATCTGTCGAAAAGTAATCTAAAAGACCCATCTGTTTTGAATGATGCAGGTTATATGTACTCGCCACTACTGGATAAATACAATATGGCTGAGCAGTCGGTTGATTTTGTTTATTTGGCTGATGAGTTGCCATCTTTCACATTACCCGGCAACCTTAAGCAGCTTTACAATTATAATACCTGGCAAAAGCTTACCAATAAAACGCTTTGCCACCCGGTATTTACCTTACAGGAATATATTGGCGATGCCGACCGCTCATCAGCATTAAACTTGGTAAGGTTAAAACCAACCGACATCGATACCGAAGAATTCGGACGATTACCATTAAATAACACGCTAGTTTTTATACTCGAAACGGATGCCCTAAACAGTATGAGTGATCAACGCTCATTCTTCTTCAAAATGGAAGAGTTGAGTTTGGATGTTCCGGTTATAATAAAGAGAGACTATTCTTTTAATAACGAAGAAGCCAAAAAAGTCTCCCAAACCGGGGGAGATTTAGAGGGGGCTGCTACTCTTCTCCAACTCTACGCCGCTACCGATCTTGGTGCTTTATTAGTTGATGGTTTTGGGGATGGCATCTGGATAGACGCGCCACAACTACCTGCTAATATTATTACCTCCACAGCCTTCGGTATATTACAGGCTACACGTTCACGCATTTCCAAAACAGAATATATCTCCTGTCCAAGCTGTGGTCGTACTTTATTCGACCTGATGGAAACAACCCAAATGATCCGCAGCAGAACAAGTCATTTAAAAGGATTAAAAATCGGCATCATGGGCTGCATCGTAAACGGCCCCGGCGAAATGGCCGATGCTGATTACGGCTACGTAGGCTCTGGTCCGGGTAAGGTAACCTTATATCGAGGAAAGGAAGCGGTGAAGAAAAACATCACCAGCGATAATGCTTTGGATGAATTGATCGGTATTATCAGGGAAGATGGTAATTGGATTGAGGTGGAAGGATAAGCTAAAGAGGCTGTCATGCTGAGCGTAGTCGAAGCATGACAGCCTCGTTTTTCTTAAAATTTCTAACTCAAATATTCCTTCCACCACTCAGAATTATACTCCTTAACCTCGGTTGGCTCACCTGGTTTAGGTATAAAAAGCTTAATGTTTTTATCCTTACCGTACTGAACCAAACGTTCCACCGGTTCAAACCAGGCATGTGGTGCCAGGCTGAATGTACCCCAGTGTAAAGGCATCATTAGTTTTCCTTTAAGGTCGATGTTGGCATTGCTTGCATTATCCGGCCCCATGTGTATGTCCGGCCAGTATTTGCCATAGGCGCCAATCTCTAACATGGTCAAATCGAATGGACCGTACGCTTCACCGATTTCTTTAAAATCAGGAGAATACCCGGAATCGGCGCCAAAGAAAATATTATGTTTTGGTCCTTTAATAACAAATGACGACCAAAGTGTTTCATTGCGGTTAATAACTCCCCTACCCGAAAAATGCCTTGCAGGCGCAGCAGTTAGTACTACATCATGATCTATCATGGCGCTATCGCCCCAATCCAATTGGAAGATGTAATTCTCCAATATACCCCAGTTTTTCAAATATTGCCCAACACCCAGGGAGCAATAAAAAGGGATGCTTTTACCCGCGAAAAATTTGATAGTGTTCTTATCCAAATGATCATAATGATCATGCGAAACAATTACCGCATCCAAAGTCGGTAAATCATCCAATGCGATCGGTGGTTGAAAAAAACGTTTTGGCCCAAATGATTGAGAGAAAGATACCCTGTCGCTCCAAACCGGATCAGTTAAAATACGTTTACCGTCAATTTCAATCAACAAGCTGGAGTGGCCAACCCAGGTTATCCTTAAACCGCTTTCGGGCGGTGTTTGGTAAATACTTACATCCGTTTTAAATGGCCCTAATTGTTTCTTAGGTATGTTTTCGGCTTTGTTGTTAATGTACTCTTTTAGTATGGGTATCATTTTACCAAAACCCGCTTCATCTGTTGGTATAGTATTCTGATACTTCTTACCTTTTTTAGTTGACCCGCTTAAACTCATAAATATTATTAATCAATTACCAGGCATTGCCGTGGATTTATATTCAGGGGTATTATTTTTTGAAAAACTCGATCGACAGATCACAAAACTCTAATAAGTCCTTTGGTAAACTATCCTTCGCATAGGGGTGCGATCCGCCAAAGGTATGGTCTCCGCCTTTTATAATTACAAGTTCTGCCTGTTTATCTGCTTTTTTTAATTGCTTCGCGTGAGCTAACGGAACCGTAGGATCTTCATCACCATGCACAATTAGCCAGGGCTGTTTTATATGAGTGGCTTTTTCTAAAATATCAAGTTTGGTGGGGTTATTCATCCAATCATCCAAAATAGAAACCTTTAACGGCATGTCCTGTCCGGTACGCGAGTTGGGCATATACATAATTCCGGATAACCTCCATTGTTCTTCTGCTTCCTTTGTCCATAAATTGGCAAAGCTAGCCAAAGAAGCCATGGTAACCAGTTTTTTAACCCGATTATCACCGGCGGTTTGCAAAATACTGATGCCACCGCCCATACTGTGCCCGATCAAGTAAACACCAGTTACCCGTGGCATTGACGAACCATTGCACACAAAGTCGATCACATCATTCAATTCCTCCAACTCCATCGAAAAGGTGTTTTCGCTAAAAGCGATTAGATCAGCAAAATCAATTGGCTTGTCTGCTGTAGTGCCATTATGCGAAAAATTGAACTTTAAGTACCGGAAGCCACTCCTTGCAAAATAATCAGCTACCATGTTATGGGTACCCCAATCCTTAAAACCTTTAAAGCCATGCACAAAAATCACCAATGGCGCATTTCTGATAGCATCGTCGTAGGTTATATCCATTAACATACCGCGGCCTTTAACGCCGGGGATGTTGTAGTTTTCTTTTTTGATCATTTTGTTAATGAATATTGGAATAACATTACTGCTATTTGTTACAAGTGCTCAGGTCATGAACTATTAACCATCAACTAATTCCTCGTATGCCACCATGCCCACAAAATCAACACCGGTTGAAAAAACAACCTCGCCCAAGCCAAAACCGGTTGAACATGCGTAGCGCCGATTTGTGTGTGCCCCGACAGCATGGCGGTGTGTACCGGGATAAAAGCAATCAACAATAACACAATTCCCCATGCAGCAAATTGACGGGTTGATTTAAAAATAAGGCCCAGGCCACCAGCTATCTCGAGCACCCCCGCTAAGGTATTTAAAATATTCGGGAAGGGCATGTACGCTGGTATAATGCCGATGTAAAATTGTGGTATCCTGAAATGATTTATTCCTGCTGCTACGTAACCGATAATTAACAGTACTAAGCTGATTTTTTTTAGTGTCGACATATTTTATGTACGAATAAAGTTTCGTTTAGGTTTAATTGGCTGTATTTAAGTGCCTTTTGAACTCAATTTATAACCGTTCTAAATACTCGTGTTTGACAAAGTGTTGACATTGAATCCTGTTTATCCTGTTATTTTTGTTGGGTCAAATTTAAAATACTGCTTTGAAGTACTTAAAGGTAATCGCTTTTACACACAAACAGATCGAGCTGAAGGAATTGGGAAGATTGGTGATTTGCCAGGAAAATCTAACTGAGAAACTTCAACAGGTAAAAAATCAATTTCAAATTTCCGAGATTTTTTATTTGGCGACCTGTAACCGTGTTGAATTTGTTATTGTTACCGACCAGGTTGTTGATGCCGCTTACACCGAACAGTTTATTGATTCATTAAATATTGGTGTATGCGACCACTATATGGGCGTATTTTTAAAAGGCGCTTCTATTTATGAAGATCAGGAAGCGTTAAATCATCTGCTGCGTATCTCATGCTCTTTAGAGAGTTTGATCGTTGGCGAAAAAGAGATCCTGCCACAATTACGCAAGGCTTATGATTGCTGTCGCGAGGCCGGCCTGACGGGCGATTTTTTACGCATGGTGATGAACTGTGTGGTAAAAACAGCCAAGGAGGTTTATACCGATACCAATATCTCTAAAAATCCTATTTCGGTTGTATCATTAGCTTACCGCAAACTGCGCGATCTTAAATTGTGTACCAATGCCCGTATCCTGATCATCGGCGCAGGCGAAACCAATTTTAATATCTCTAAATATCTTCAGAAACATAAATTCTCAAACTTCTCGGTGTTTAACCGTACCATATCCAAAGCGCAGCAATTAGCTGCTGATTTGAATGGTGAGGCTTTTGAACTGGAAGACCTGAAAAACTACCATAAAGGTTTTGATGCGATTATTACCTGTACATCAGCTACAGAGCCCATCATTACTCCTGAAATATATAGCATACTACTTAATGGCGAAACCGATAAGAAAACCATAGTTGACCTTGCCGTACCAAATGATACCGCACCTGAGGTTTTGGAGCAGTTCCCGGTAAATTTTATCGAGGTACATTCTCTAAACGAAGTTGCCAAGAAGAACTTACAGGAACGTTACGAAGAACTGGTACACGCCGAAGTGATCATCGATCAAAATATTACGGAGTTTATAACCATGTTAAAACAGCGCCGTATTGAATTAGCCATGCGCCAGGTTCCGGAAAAGATCAAAGAAATCCGCAACATGGCTATGAATACCGTGTTTGTTGATGAAGTGCAAGGCATGGATGAGCAATCCCGAGAGATCCTTGAAAAGGTGATCAACTACATGGAGAAAAAATATATCAGCGTGCCCATGATCATGGCAAAGGATATATTGATCAATAGCTAAGAATTCCTCTACTGACAAAATACTGTCAGTACCAAAATAAAATTTCCTTCGTAATTTGCATTATCCGATAGGCAAAAGCACAACAATCCGTTCACCGAAAAAATCGGCATCAGGACTGATCCGGTAACCACAGACCCAACTGAAAGCACAACCCAAAGTAGGATCAGAACGTGGCCGAGAGTTTTCTTTTGGTTACTTTTCTTTTGGCGGTCATAAGAAAAGTGACGCTTAGCGCAGCGATACCAAAGATAAGTAACAGCCTTGTACAGTCCGCGATTACTTCGTTCCTCCAATGATATAATAAGATCCGTTGCACAATCAATAAAGCGTCAAATATTCACTTTTAACTTCCTCTCAGTCACTCAACTTTCATATCCTCAATTAATCCTATATTCATAAGCGCAAAACGTTAAATTTGCGCTTGCAAACACATAACCCCATTGGACAGAACTCTTACTATTGGAACACGCGGCAGCGACCTAGCCTTATGGCAGGCTAACTTTGTTAAAGATAGCCTTGCAGCTATAAATATCAAGGCTGAATTAAAGATTATTAAAACACAAGGCGATCGTATTTTGAACCTGAGTTTTGACAAATTGGAAGGCAAAGGCTTTTTTACCAAGGAATTGGAAGATGAGCTTTTAGCCGGAACAATTGATCTTGCCGTACATTCTCATAAAGATTTGCCAACTGAAAATCCACCAGGATTGATCATCGCCGCTGTTTCTGAGCGCGAAGATCCATCTGAATTGTTATTGATTTTGAAGGATTGTGTGGATGTTCATCAAAAACTGTCACTCAAATATGGAGCGACAGTAGGTACATCATCCAACAGGCGTAAAGCGCAATTACTGGCACATCGCCCAGACCTGGAAATCGAGGAATTACGTGGTAACGTGCCAACTCGTATCCAAAAATTGCGTAACGAAAGCTATGATGCCATTATGATTGCCAAAGCAGGCGTGAGCCGCTTAGGTTTGGATCTGAGCGATCTGCATGTGGAAACCTTAACTCCGAATGAATTAATACCTGCGCCAGCGCAAGGTGTTTTAGCTATACAAATACGTGAAAGCGATACAGAGCTATTCAACTCTTTACAGGCATTAAACCATTTACATGTTGCCGAAGAATTAGCTGTTGAGCGTACCGTTCTTAAACTTTTTGGTGGCGGATGCCATTTGCCATTAGGTTGTTATTGCCGTAAGGAAGATGGGCTGTTCCAGGTATTTACCTCAAAAGCTGATGAAGGTGATGATTTCCCCGACAGGTTATTTGTAGAGGCCGAAAGCACTGAAGGTTTGCCTGAAAAAATCGTAGCCAAGTTTGCTAAAGACCGCAAATTACCACAAAGCGTTTTCATTACCCGCGAACTTTCAGAGCAAAGCTATTTCCGCAGGGCGATAGAAAAACATAAAATAAATATTGAAGCAAGATCATTGATACGTACCGTACCGGTGATCACCAAGTTAGATTCATATATACTAAAGCATATCGACTGGATATTTTTCTCCAGTAAAAATGCGGTTGAATATTTTTTCGAACTAAAACCCTTATTACCTAAAGATGTAAAATTTGGCGTAATGGGTAGCGGATCAGAAGAGATGCTGCGCAAAAAAGGTCACTTTACGGAGTATGTGGGCGAAAGTACCGATACCACCGACGTTTCCGCTGATTTTGCCGAATTGGTTAGAGGACAAACAGTATTATTCCCGGGAGCGGAAGGTTCATTGAAAAGTATTCAGCAAGGTTTATCTGCCGATACTAAAGTGATCGATCTGCCGGTTTATGAAACTGTACTGGAAGAAGCGGTTGAAGCATCGGGCGCTGAGGTGTTGGTATTTACCAGCCCATCAAACGTAGATGCTTATTTTGCCGAAAACTTGCTTGATCCTTACCAAAAAGTGGTAGCGATAGGTAAATCAACTGGCAAAAAATTTGACGAAATGGGTGTTAAATATGCGCTGCCTTTCTCCCCCGACGAAGTTGGGCTGGCTGAGGCGGTGTTTGGGTTATAGGCCCCAGCCAACCCTCCCCGGTAGGGAGGGCTATAATGACTTTAATTTTTAAAGTCCTCCCTACCGGGGAGGATTTAGGAGGGGCTAATGTTACAAAGACCAAGAAGAAACAGGAAAAGCGAAGCGATACGCCAAATGGTGCAGGAAACGCATGTTACCGCGGCAAACCTGATATTCCCGCTGTTTATTATTGATGGCGAGAACCAGAAAACCGAAGTGGCATCCATGCCTGGCATTTATCGGTATTCTATTGATAATTTGCTGCGCGAGGTAGAGAGCTGCATGAAGTTGGGTTTAACTTCTTTTGATCTGTTCCCGAATATTGATGACTCGTTAAAAGACAGGTTTGCTACCGAAAGTCATCGCGAAGAAAGTTTGTATCTGCGTGCTATCCGCGAGGTAAAAAAGGAATTTCCGGATGCTTGCGTTGTTACCGATGTAGCTATGGACCCATACAGCAGCGACGGCCATGATGGTATTTTCGAAAACGGTGAGATTCTGAACGACGAAACGCTTGAAGTTTTAGGCAAAATGGCTTTGGCCCATGCCCGTTGTGGTGCCGACATCATTGCCCCATCGGATATGATGGATGGCCGGGTAGGCTACATCAGGAAGGTATTAGATGAGAACGGTTTTACCGGCGTTTCTATCATGTCATACTCCGCTAAATATGCCAGTGCGTTTTATGGTCCGTTTAGGGATGCTTTGAATTCTGCACCCAAATTCGGCGATAAAAAAACTTACCAGATGAACCCGGCTAACCAGCGCGAAGCATTGATCGAATCAAGACTTGATGAGGCCGAAGGTGCCGATTTCTTGATGGTAAAACCGGCACTTCCGTATCTGGATGTGATCAAATTAATAAAAGATAATACCGAATTGCCAGTTGCTGCCTACAACGTAAGCGGCGAATATGCCATGATAAAAGCCGCCATACAAAACGGCTGGTTAAATGAGCAGCGTGCCATTATCGAGGTGCTTACCAGCATTCGCCGGGCAGGTGCTACCGCGATATTAACCTATCATGCTAAAGAAGTTTTGAAAAATAAGTGGCTGTAAGATAAGAAGGATAAATAATAATTGTCATTGCGAGGAACGAAGCAATCGCACGGAAGCATAGTTCGCGATTGCTTCGTTCCTCGCAATGACAAAAAAGATATAAGATGGTAGACTCAATAAATAAAAAGGATAAAAAGCAAGCGAAACCTGATATCAGCAGGGAAAAATCTGCCGAGTTATATGCTAAGGCTAAAACCTATTTCCCAGGTGGGGTCAACTCTCCGGTACGGGCGTTTAAATCGGTATATGGTACCCCGCTTTTTATTGCCAAAGGCGATGGCAGTCATATTTGGGATGCTGACGGTAACGAGTTCATCGATTTTTGCTGTTCATGGGGTCCGCTGATCTTGGGTCATAACAATGTTAAGGTTCGTGAAAAAGTGATTGAAGTGATGCAGCATGGCATGTCGTTCGGTGCGCCAACTGCTTTAGAAAATGAATTAGCCGAACTGATCCTTAACAACAATCAGTTTATTGAAAAACTGCGCTTTGTAAGTTCGGGTACCGAGGCGGTTATGTCGGCCATCAGGCTGGCGCGTGGCTATACCAAACGCGATAAAATATTAAAGTTTGAGGGCTGCTACCATGGTCACTCAGATTCATTATTAGTTAAAGCAGGCTCCGGATTGGTTACCTTCGGCGAGACTTCATCTGCCGGTGTACCCAAATCATTTGCTGATGAAACTATAGTTGTTGCCCTGAATGATGTTGAAGCGTTGAAAGAAGCATTCAACGAATTCAAAGACCAAATTGCCGCTGTTATAATTGAACCGGTACCGGCAAATAATGGCTTGCTATTGCAAACCCGTGATTTTTTACAGGCGCTTCGCGATATTTGTACCGAAAACGGTACGCTGCTAATCTTTGATGAGGTAATCTCCGGGTTCCGCATCGGCTTTGAAGGCGCTGCCGGTTACTATAAAATTAAACCTGATATACTTACTTATGGCAAAATAATCGGTGGGGGTTTGCCGGTTGGCTGTTATGGTGCATCTGCCGAGATTATGGATCATATCTCTCCGGTAGGTTCCATTTATCAGGCAGGCACATTATCAGGTAATCCGGTGGCTATGGCTGCAGGGATAGCCCAGTTAAGTGAATTGCTAACCAAAGGTTTTTATGATGAACTGCACAGCAAGACCGAAGAGTTTGTGGCAACCATCCAAAACTATGCAACCAAGCGTAACTACAAACTAAAAGTATTTACCATTGGTTCTATATTTTGGTTTGCTTTTACTGATCAGGAACATATCACTAAAGCAGACGATATTGACCCGGCAAGCATGGATAAATTCAAAAAAATGCACCGTGAACTGATCAACAGGGGCATCTATTTAGGCCCCTCAGGTTACGAAGTTGGATTTATATCATCTGCCCATACAAAAACAGACTTAGAAACCGCTAAACGTGCTATCTTTGAGAGTCTTGACTTAGTATTTAACGAAAAATAAGCTATGATAAAACGTTCGTTAGTTATTTTTTACGCGGTAATTATTTACGCTGTTGCCGAGTTGATCTGGTGGGGTTACCAGTTGGTGAGCCTCCAACCTAAGCGTATCGGAATGATTTTGAGCGAAGGTTCGATGTTTGTGATCGTATTTTCGGTGGGTGCCTATTATTTGCATTCATCAATTAATAAGGAGCAGAAATTACAGGAACAAAAGAAAAACTTCCTGCTTTCGGTAACTCACGAGCTAAAATCGCCCCTGGCATCAATCAAAATCTTATTACAAACTATTCAAAAGCGAAATCTTACCAGAGATCAGGCATTGGATTTTATCGATAAATCGTTATTAGATATTGAGCGCCTGGACGATATGGTGGAGAATATGTTGCTGGCATCAAAAATTGATAACCGCTCTTATACTTTCCCTAAGGCCCAGTTTAACTTATCGGTTTTGGTGGATAGTATTGTCAATCGTTTGCAGATCACCAAATGCGATTGCAACCAGCAGATTATCGAAGCAGAGATTGAACCTAAAATTGAAATTACTGGTGATAAATTTGCGCTAACGTCGGTTGTAACTAACCTGGTTGAAAATGCTATCAAATATTCAAGCCCTTGTGAGGCGGTGGCTGTAAAGCTATTTTCGAAAGAAGGCAAGATCCATTTGCAGGTTGCGGATCATGGTATCGGTATAGCTGACAATGAAAAAAACCGTATTTTCGATAGGTTTTATCGGGTGGGCAGTGAAGATACACGTAACACAAAAGGCACCGGCCTGGGTTTGTTTATTGTGAAACAAGTGCTGGATAAGCACGAAGCAACCATCAGGGTTAAAGATAACCGCCCTGCCGGAAGCATTTTTGAAGTAGAATTTGCATTAACCTAAATTGTAAAGATATGCCAAACAAGAAAAGAATTTTATTAGCCGAAGATGAAGAACATTTATTAGAGGCCATCAAGCTTAACCTTGAACTGGAAGGTTATAAAGTATCAACCGCTAAAAACGGTAAAAAGGCATTACAGCTTTTTAAAGAAGAGCGTTTTAACTTAGTGATATTGGATGTGATGATGCCCGAAATAGATGGTTTTGTAGTTGCTGAAACTATCAGACTTGAAAATACCGAGGTGCCTATCATGTTCCTTACCGCTAAAAACACCAATGAGGACAAGATCACCGGCCTTAAAAAAGGTGCGGATGATTATCTAACTAAACCTTTCAACCTGGAAGAATTGATCCTTCGTGTTAACAATTTGGTTAAACGTAGTCTAAAAGGCGACGACCTGAAAGAGTTTAACAGCTATAAAATCGGGGATAAAACTATTCACTTTAACTCGTTTGAATTGGTTAATGGCGATGGCTCTATCACTCCTTTAACTAAAAAGGAAACCATGCTGTTAAAGCTTTTAATTGAGCGCAGGAATGATGCTGTATCGCGTGAGCAAATATTGGAAACCGTATGGAACTATGATGTATATCCATCAACCCGTACTATTGATAACTTTATCCTTACTTTCCGCAAATACTTTGAACCAGATCCTAAAAACCCGGTTTATTTCCATTCTATACGCGGTGTAGGTTATAAGTTTACTGATCAGCACTAAAGGAGATAGATGTTTACCAATACGGCACGGATATTTTTGATAGGGCTGTTTTTAGCTATGGGGCTTTTCTTTAGCTATGAACACGTGTACCAGTTGATGGCGGTGTCGTTAATGTTTATAGTGGTGCTGATCTGGGGGTATTTTAAAGAGGGTACTGTTATTATGGCGGCCAAAAGCTTCCATAAAAAGGATTATGTAAAATCGGAAGCACTGTTAAAACAAATAACAAACCCGGGTTGGCTCGCCAAAAAACGTCGTGGTTTTTACGAGTTCATCATGGGAGGTATAAGTCTGCAAAAACAGGATTATGACGCTGCCGAAAAGCATTACGAACTTGCCGCACAATTCCCGCTACGATCCGTTAATGATCATGTGGCGGCATTAGTGCATGTGGTGAACATCAGCATAAGGCAACACAATTATGATAAAGCTGCCGCTTATATTGAGCTGGCAAATAAACACCAGGAAAAGATCAACGCCAAAATGAAGGACGTGATAGAGAAACTGGAAAAAGAACTAAAACAACACAAATAGAGCGAGGAGTTAGGAGCGTGGAGCCGGATAAGCAAAAAGTATACTAATCCTGATTCTTGACTCTCAACTCTTGGTTCTCTGATATTATGAGAGATTCATTATTAACAAAAGCTGCATTTTCTGAGAAAACAAACCGTCCACCTGTATGGATGATGCGCCAGGCGGGTAGGTTTATGCCCGAGTACTGGGAAATTAAAAACAAATATTCTTTCCTGGAGATGTGTAAAACACCGGAGCTTGCTGCCGATGTTACCATGCTTCCGGTTGATTTATTAGGCATTGATGCAGCGATATTATTTTCGGATATATTGGTTACCGGCGAAGCAATGGGTGGAGATTTAAGCTTTACCCAGGGTGTTGGCCCTAAGTTTGCCAATCCTATACGTACTAAGGCTGATATTGATAAACTGGACACTCAGGTAGTACATAAACTACAATACGTGGCAGATGCTATTAAAGTAATACAGCAACGTTTAAACGATAGTATCCCGCTGATTGGTTTTGCAGGAGCGCCATTTACCGTAATGAGTTATTTGGTTGAAGGCGGGTCATCAAAAGACTTTAAGCTTACTAAATTGCTGATCCATAATGAGCCGGCATTAGCGCATCAACTTTTATCAAAAATCGCAACAGTAACGGCAGATTATTTAAACCTGCAAATTGCAGCCGGTGTAAATGCCGTACAAATATTCGATAGCTGGGCACAAGCATTGGCTTGGGATGATTATAAAGAATTTTCTCATCGCTATATTGTTGAGATCATCAGCAAACTGAACAGAAAAGATATCCCTGTGATCTCTTTCTGCAAAGGTAGCTCAGTTTTTGCGCCGCTAATGGCAGAGGCTAAACCGGATGTAATCTCTATTGACTGGAATGTTGACTTGTTAGATATTAAACAACGTTTACCGAAAGGCATAGCCGTACAAGGTAACCTTGACCCGCATGTTTTGTATGCTGATAAAAGGGTGATCAAAGAGCGCATCTACCGTTTATTCGATAGGATGAAAGGCGAAAACGGTTTCATATTCAACCTGGGTCATGGCATTATGCCTGATATCCCTTTTGATAATGTGAAATACGCGGTTGATGTGATTAAAGAGTTTAGTTACTAATACTAAATGTCATTGCGAGGAACGAAGCAATCGCGAACATGCTTACGTGCGATTGCTTCGTTCCTCGCAATGACAATTTAAATAAGCAATGTACCAATACATATTAGCCATACACATCATTTTTGTAGTCTGCTGGATGGCGGGGCTATTCTACATGGTACGCCTGTTTATTTACCACACAGAGGCGCAAGTCAAACCCGAACCCGATCGCACAATCTTATCCGACCAGTTTGAGATCATGGAGCGTAAGCTGTGGTATATTATCGCTACGCCATCAATGTATTTGGTGTTGGCTGCGGGTATAACTATGTTGTGCATAGCACCTGGATGGCTACAGCAACCCTGGCTGCATATTAAACTGGCTTTTGTAGGCTGTTTGGTTGTTTATCATTTTATCTGCCAAAATAAAATGAACCAAATGCGCAAAGGTATCTATAAATGGACATCAACCCAACTCCGCATATGGAATGAGTTAGCCACCATTCTTTTATTCGCGATAGTGTTTTTAGCAGTGCTGAAGAACACAGTTAGCTGGATATTCGGATTGATAGGTCTTATATTACTTTCATTGATCCTGATGTCGGCCGTGAAAATTTATAAGTACTATCGTACAAAAAAATAAATCTACTTCCTATTCGGCCCAGCCCTCCCCGGAAGGAAGGCCTTAAAAAGTCTCCCCTACCGGGGGAGATTTAGAGGGGGCTAAAAAAGTAAATCTATTTCTTTTCCTCAGACAAATAAAACGGCGCGGTCATAGCGCAGTAATATCCTAAAAACAGGAAAGATATTAACGGTATCCCTAAAACGCTTTCCATCACATAACGCCAGGTCATCGGCTTTAACGTGATCATGAGCAGGCTGAATAATACCGGCCTTACCAGCATAATAAATTCGTAAGCAAGCTCATTAAATAGCCAAAGCGCTATCAATAAAAAGCCAATATGTTTTGCGTTAAATTTACCAATGCACAGCTGTATTACTATAGCGAATAGCACCAATGGCAAATAGTTCCTAAGCAGCAGCACTATCTCATTAAACCAAATTAAGGCATGTGGATTAGTCGAAAATAACGTTTGCAATTGGGTATTCAGCCTGAACAATGCGCAATCCAGCAAAGCACAAACGGCTAGTGTTCCAACCAGATAAATAATATTTTTTATAGTTACTTTTTGGGTGAGATTAACTGAAAATATCGCCACAAAAAATATAAAAAGGGTTCTTGTCAGGTCGACAAAACTGTACGTGCTATTTACGCTGAACTTTAATATAAAAAAGCTCAGTACACTTACCGGTTGTGCTCGTATACCGGGGTCATAACTGCAATAGGTTGCCAATACCTGCGTTATCGCGAAGCAAAGTATGGTCCATAACAAAGCCACTTTTACAGTTGATGAGAAGTGCTTTTTATACACATCAACAAATTCGGTCAATAGCTTTTTAAGAAATAATGAAAATTGCATGTATACCTATTTGGGTCAAAAGTAAGATTAATCTTGATTGATAGATGTTTGATAACATTAATATTACTAAGTGAAGATGATAGTTTTTAAAGAAGCATGTCTGGCAATTTCTCTGAAATCTTTATCATCATTCAATAAAATGAGATCATTTTTCATAGCATAGGCAGCAATGAGGCAGTCGTTTGGTTTTCTTATAGTAACGCCTTTCTTGCGAAGGTCGCGATATAGTTTTGCCGCATTGTGGGCTAATTCATACTGATCCTCCACAAGCTGTATGAAGTTGTTAAAGTAATCAGCGATTAAGTCAAATTCCTTATCGTTCACTATTCCCTGTAAAACTTCCTGAACGATTACAGGGCAAGTGGCAATAATTAAATTGCTTAAGTTATTTCTCAAGTATAAGCTTGCATCAGTCTCTTTTCCCTTAAAAAAATTGATCCAAACAGATGTGTCAACTAAAACAATATCCACTATTCGTAAGCTTTATCATCTATCTCAATTTTACCCCAAAGTGCAGATAGTTTTCTTTGGTTTTCAATCGTAATATATAAGCGTAATGCTTCTTCAACTACAGCCTTCTTAGTTTTTATATTACTTAATTTTTGCGCTTTGGCCATTAGATCATCACTGATCTCAATATTCGTTCTCATACACATTAATTTTATTAAAGGTACACATAAAATACAAATTGCCCTAATATTTTAACAATAGCCAAACATTTCCCCTTTAAATTCATCT
The DNA here is from genome assembly GCF_009765905.1 of Mucilaginibacter sp. L196. Taxonomy (GTDB): domain Bacteria; phylum Bacteroidota; class Bacteroidia; order Sphingobacteriales; family Sphingobacteriaceae; genus Mucilaginibacter. The sequence goes on from NZ_LMUO01000011.1 coordinate 208,618, forward strand.
TACCTTTAACCTTTCAATCTAAATACTTCCAATTATGAGATTAACCTCTACTATTATATTATTGATGCTGACGATGAGCGTTTTTGCTCAAAGCAAAAAGTATAGGCGGGTAATCGATTCAACCAATAATCCCGATGGTAGAACGCTTAAATACGGTTATGCCAATGCTGGTTCTGATTCGGCAGGTGATACTATCCGCCATACCCATCATAAAGCGCCTGGTTTTAGGTTTGGATTAACGTTCTCCCGTATAGATTTTGGTTTATCCACCCTGCTAGATAATAATAGTTTCAGGCTATCCCCGCAAAATCAATTTCTGCGTTATCGCTCGTGGAAAACAACTAATGTCGGGTTTGATGTTATGCAATTCGGTTATCGCTTCAGTAGTTCGTTTAAAATTAATCTGTCGGCAGGTTTCGACTGGACATTGACCCGCTTGCGCGAGAATGTTACTATTTTACAACACCAACCACAGTTGAGTTATGTAAATGACAATATAGATTTCAGTAAGAACCGGTTTTCGGCAACATATCTACGTTTACCACTTGGCTTTGAATTCCGCACACATGACGATGCTGATGGCACAGCATTCCATTTTGTTATAGGCCCGGAAGGTGGCATTTTACTTAGCGGCCGTTTAAAACAAGTAAGCGCTGAACATGGCACCCAAAAGTTTACCAGCGATTATAATTTTCAAAAGTTCCGCTATGGTCCATTTGTGCGGATCGGTTACGGCGCATTTGGTGTTTATGCCAAATATTACATGAATGATATGTTTGCGGATAGCCCCGACCAAAAAGGGCTCAAAAATCTTTCCTTTGGTATAATGTTAGGTTTTTAACATCGCCATTTACTGTTTTACGTATCTTTACAATCAATGGCAGATCCTACTTTTTTACAGGCAATATCAATCAGTAAAATATATCCCGGTGAACGGATTTCGGGCGTTTCAAAAACCAGTCTTACTATTCAGCAAGGAAAAATTACTGCCATAATAGGCGAAAGCGGCAGCGGCAAGAGTACTTTGTTACGTTTGCTATATGGTTTGCTTGACCCAGATGAAGGCATTATTCATTTTAAGGGTGAACGTGTTTGGGGCCCGGTTGAAAAGCTTATCCCCGGCCATGATGCCATGAGGATGGTTACCCAACACACCGACGACCTTAATCTGTTTGCCAAGGTTTGGGATAATATTGCGGTACTGATACCTAATACCAATATCCAAACCAAGCAAGAAAAGGTAAGTCAGATATTAAGTCTTCTTAACATGGCACACTTGGCAAATAGGCGTGTATTTGATTTGAGCGGCGGCGAGAAACAGCGTGTTGCTTTGGCTAGAGCTATTATCACCCGACCAGAAGTGTTATTGCTGGATGAACCATTTAACCAGGTTGATACATCGTTTCGTGAAGACTTGCAGCAGGACATCCGCAACATAGTTAAGGAAACAGGCCTTACGGTTATTATGGTATCACATGACCCATCCGAAATACTTTCTATGGCTGATGAGCTGATCGTGATGAAGGATGGTGAAATACTGGAATCTGGCGATCCAGTTGCCATGTATTCAAATCCTCAGTTTTTGTATACTGCCAGTCTTTTAGCCAATTGCAATATTTTAGATAAAGAGAAAGCTAAGCTTTGTGGTATAACGCTAAAGCCTAAAAAGAAAACTATCGCTATCTATCCCGAGTGGATCGAAATAAGCCCGGCTAAAACTTCTGAGTGGACAATTAGCTCAATATTATTTAAAGGGTTTTACGAGGATGTAATGGTGGAGAAAGATGGAGTAGAATTAAGGGTGCGCATCCATTTTACTAGAAAATATGCGGCAGGCCAAAAAGTGAATTTAAAGGTCAACAAGTATTTAGAGTATTAAAATAAAAGCCTCCTTACACTCGCTGTTCGGAGGCTTTAACCTAAACCTTATCACAATCACACGGATGTGTGTATGAATAACAAAGCTAAACATCTACTCATCGTAATACATTGGCTATATATTCCAAATATTGGGCTTAATTGCTGATTAAATATTCCTGATTGTTGTGTTAAGATCAATGATGGATTTATACCAATCCTCTTACTTCCTTAAGCACCATGGTCATGCTTTCAGCTTCTCTATTTACCCAGTTGTCGTAATCTTCGATAGCTTTTAGGCGGTCATTATTGGAGATATAACCTTCCTCTACCATTTGAGTTGAAACGGCCACTTTAGACCATATCCCAACCCGTGGGATAAAATTATCCTGCCCTTTCGTATAAACCTCATCGGCATTAAATACCTGGATGTTTTTAAGCCCCGCTTCTGCAAAATAGCTTGACAGGTCTTCGGCTATATGGTTATTCATGCCAGCATCTGCCCGCCATCTTAAAAAAGTAGCGTAAAACTGCAGCATGCTTTCCGGTGGGGACGGAGCCCATGATAAAAGTTCGTGATTATAATCTAATACAGAGATTTGTCCGCCGGGTCTTAAAAAATGTTTAAAGCGAGTCAAGGCCTCAACCGGGTTATTCAACCATTGTAATACCCGTGCTGATACCACTAAGTCGAATTTTTCAGTAGTATCAAACTGAAAAACATCAGCATAAATAAGCTCGAGGTTCTTTACGGCTTGGTAAGTTTCTTTACCGCTTTCAATAAAATGCGCTGTATTATCAATCCCGGTTACGGAACCTTGTGGGCCAACTATGGCGGCAATATCTTTAGATATGGCACCTGTACCGCAACCAACATCTAAAACCCGCATGCCGGGTTTTAGGATGGGTATTAATGTAGAATAATCTGTTTGTAGGCTTCGGTTATCAAACAATTTGGTGCTGGTATCACCATCCCTTTTGATGTTCTTATTCATTACACCAGGTATTCAAATAAAGTTTGATTACTATTGATCTCGATCACCTCAAATCTATGAGCAACCATCCGTTGCAATAACGCAGGGTAGTCGTTAGCATCTTTTAGTTCGATACCTACCAAAGCAGGGCCGTTTTCTTTAGATGTTTTTTTGATGAACTCAAAACGGGTAATATCATCGCCGGGTCCTAATACATTATTCACAAATAGTTTTAATGCACCCGGACGTTGCGGAAAACGAACAATGAAATAATGCTTCAAACCTTCATACAGCAGAGACTTTTCTTTGATCTCCTGCATGCGTTCAATATCATTATTGCCACCGCTAATAACGCAAACAACTTTTTTGCCTTTGATCTGCTCTTTGCATAAATCAAGCACCGCTACCGATAACGCACCTGCAGGTTCAACCACAATAGCATCCTCGTTATATAATTTGAGGATAGTAGTACACACTTTACCTTCGGGCACCAGTAGCATATCATCCAATATCTCGCTGCATATCTGGTAGTTGAGTGATCCTACACGTTTAACTGCCGCGCCGTCAACAAAACGATCAATCTGCTCTAAGGTAACCGGGCCTTTATTTTCAAGAGCCCCAACCATTGATGGCGCGCCTTCAGGTTCAACCCCGATCAATAAGATGTTCGGATTTTGTTGTTTAAGATAACTGCCTGTTCCGGCTGCCAAGCCACCACCGCCAATAGGCATAATAACCGCATCAACATCCGGCAGATCATTCATTATTTCAACACCAACCGTTCCCTGGCCTTCAATAATCCGGTGATGATCAAAAGGAGGGATGAAGGTCATATTATGCGCTTCGGTATAAGCCAAAGCTTCACGCAGGCAATCATCAAAAGTATCGCCGGTTAATACCAGTTCCACGTTGCCGTTCCCAAACATCTCTGTTTGTTTAACTTTTTGTTTTGGGGTGATCTCGGGCATAAAAATTACACCACGAGTACCTAATTTTTTGCACGAAAATGCCACACCCTGTGCGTGATTACCCGCACTGGCGCAAACCACACCACGGCTCATCTGCTCTTCAGTCAGCTGACTGATCATGTTGTAAGCGCCACGTAATTTATACGAGCGTACAACCTGCAAGTCCTCACGTTTTAAATAGATCTCGCATTCGTATTTTTCAGACAGGCCGGCGTTATATTCTAAGGGCGTGTTCCTAACTACACCGTTAAGCCGCTCGGATGCTGCTTCAAAATCAAGCTTATTTTCAGTTTCCGTATCCATCATTAGTTCTTCTCCAACTTGAATGAAACTAAACTGTGCAGGTCGTCATCGTTAATGTCCAGCTTGCTATCAGCAAGTGTTAAAAAGTTATGGTAGGCTGTATTTAACTCATTTTTATCCAGGTTGATGCCAAGACGCTCCAAGTGGTATTTTAAAGCATGCCTGCCGCTGCGTGCGGTAAGTACAATACTAGCACTCGGGAAACCAACATCTTCCGGACGAATGATCTCGTAATTCTCGCGATTTTTCAAGAACCCATCCTGGTGTATGCCTGAGCTATGCGCGAAAGCGTTAGCGCCAACAATAGCTTTATTAGGCTGAACGATCATACGCATCTGCGTGCTAACCATGTGGCTCAACTCATAAAAGTTTTTTGGGTTGATGTTGGTATAAAGGCCAATATCATGCGTTTTCAATATCATCACTACTTCTTCTAACGAAGTATTGCCTGCACGTTCGCCGATACCGTTAATGGTAGCTTCAACTTGGCGCGCACCGTTTTGCAAGCCTGCAATAGAGTTGGCAGTAGCCAGGCCTAAATCATTATGGCAATGCACCGATATAATGGCTTTATCAATATTTTTAACGTTTTCTTTTAGGAAACGGATCTTGCTACCATATTGATCAGGCAGGCAATAACCGTTAGTATCAGGGATGTTCACCACTGTTGCCCCTGCGGCGATAACTGCTTCAACCATTTGCGCTAAATAAACTACATCGGCACGACCAGCATCTTCAGCATAAAACTCGATATCCTCAACAAATTTTTTGGCATATTTCACTGCATCAACGGCACGTTCTAAAATTTCTTCGCGCGTACTGTTAAATTTATGCTTGATATGCATATCAGATGAACCGATACCGGTATGGATACGCGGATGTTTAGCATATTTTAATGATTCAGCCGCAGCATCAATATCACCTTTATTCGCACGGGTTAAGGCGCAAATGGTAGGGTGTTTTACCGCTTTTGATATCTCAACCACGCTTTGAAAATCGCCAGGGCTTGAGATAGGGAATCCTGCCTCAATAATATCTACACCCAAAGCCTCCAGTTCGCGGGCTATTTCAACTTTCTCAGGGGTTGTCAGCTGGCAGCCCGGTACCTGCTCGCCGTCGCGAAGCGTAGTATCAAAAACATAAACGCGGTTGGGATCGTGTAACATAATTTCTCCTTTTAATATTTTTTATTCAGTATCAACTAGCTAGTATCAAGTATCGAGACAAAAAGAATTAGATCTCACTGTCTTGATACTAAATACTTGCTACTCTTTTATCGCTATAAATCTTAATCTCTTGTAATCAGCATGCCATTCGCCATCATTGTTATAATCGGGCTCAAGTGCGTCTGCAATCTCTTCTAATATCTGGTCGGTTTCTTCGGGTTTAACTCCTTTGAAGAACGTTGGGCCGAACATTTTCAACCATTTGGCAACACCTTCGCGTTCGCCCTGTAACAATGTCTGCCTGTCGAAATGTGCTGCAAACGTTACCCTAAAACCTTGTGCTTCCAATTTGCTGGTGTATTCGCCTAATGATGGAAAGTACCACAATTTATTTTCTGCCATGGGCTCATGGCCATGTTTTTTTAATACCTGTTGTGTGGCCGCTATCATTTTTTGTACGTTCCCTTTACCACCCATTTCGGCGACAAATCTGCCGCCGGGTTTAAGGCTCTGGTACACACATTTAATAGCCGCGTCGGGATTCAATATCCAGTGTAGGGTAGCGTTGGAAAAAACCGCGTCGAAAGGTTTTTCAAAACTGAAATCAGCGCCATCGGCTACTTCAAAATCAACACCAGGATAAGTTTCCTTTGCTAATTTAATCATTTCCGGCGAGGAATCAATTCCCGTAACTATGCCGCCACGATCCTGTATGCGCTGCGTTAAATGACCTGTTCCACACCCCAAATCCAACACACGTTCCTTGCGTTTTACATCCAATAACTCCAGCACATTCTCGCCGTATTCAAATACGAAGGAATGTTTATCGTCATACAGTTCAGCGTTCCATTGCATAGTTAAGCCCCCTCTAAATCTCCCCCGGTAGGGGAGACTTTTAAATTGTCAAATTTTGTTAAGCCCCCCTACCGGGGAGGGTTTGGGTGGAGCTTATAAGTACTCCAGTACTTTTTGCCCCATTGCTTTAGTGCCCAGTATTTTATCTTTAGCGGTATTGCTATCAGCTATATCACCTGTACGGAAACCGTTTTTCAAAGTTTTATCAATTGCCGATGTTATTTTTTTAGCTTCTTCTTTCAATCCAAAGCTAATTTCCAACATCAATGCTACCGATAGGATAGACGCTAACGGATTAGCTTTATCCTGTCCTGCAATATCATGAGCTGAACCATGTATCGGTTCAAAAAATCCTGTGCCATCACCTGTAGAAGCAGATGCCAGCATACCCATTGAACCTGTGATTTGCGATGCCTCATCAGTTAAAATATCACCAAAGAGATTCGCGGTTAATACCACATCAAACTTTTTAGGATTTTTAACCAGTTGCATAGCCGCGTTATCAATAAACATGTGTTCAGTTTCCACATCAGGGTATTGTTTAGCTACATCCTGAACAACCTCGCGCCATAAGCGTGATGTTTCCAAAACGTTTGCCTTATCTACCGAACATAATTTCTTACCACGAAGACGTGCAGCTTCATATGCTTTTATAGCGATACGTTCCACTTCGTAGCGTGAATAGATCATTAGATCAGATGCGGTAGCTCTGTCTTCGCTGCGTTTTTTCTCGCCGAAATAAACATCACCGGTCAGTTCACGGAAAAATAGAATATCTGTTCCTTTAATGATCTCAGGTTTCAGGCTTGATGCATCCAGCAGCTCATCAAATAACATGATGGGGCGCAGGTTTGCATACAAACCAAGCTCCTTACGTATCTTTAATAAACCCTGCTCAGGTCTTACCTTAGCCGAAGGATCGTTATCATATTTCGCATGACCAACTGCGCCGAAAAGTATGGCATCGCTGGCTTTTGCTTTAGCTAAAGTTTCGTCAGGTAGCGGGCTGCCGGTTGCTTCAATAGCAACATGACCCATCAAAGCTTCGTCAAAAGTAAACTCATGACCGAAATCTTTACCAATTTGTTCCAATACGGCCTTACCCCAGGTAGTAACCTCAGGTCCGATGCCATCACCGGGTATTACTAATATGTGTTTTTTTAGTCCCATGAACCCCCCAACCCCCTAAAGAGGGAGTATTTTAGTGTGTGAATTATTATTTTTAGCCCTCTTGTTCTCCCTTCAGGGGGCTAGGGGGTTTTCAAACTCCGTTATCAATTCCTTTTTACTCAATATATAATCAATATCATCATAGCCGTTGGTCATGCAAGCTTTTTTGTAAGGGTTAACCTCAAAGCTTTCCTTTTCGCCGGTAGCTACAATTTTGATGAACTGATCAACCAGATCGATCTCAATAACTGCATGCTCATCAGCAAAAACAGCATCGAATATTTTCTTCAGGAAATCTTCGCTTACCTGTACTGGTAGTAAACCGTTGTTTAGCGCGTTGCCTTTAAAAATATCAGCAAAAAAGCTGCTTACCACGGCATCAAAGCCGTAATCGGCAATAGCCCATGCAGCATGCTCGCGACTGCTTCCGCAACCGAAGTTTTTGCCTGCGACTAATATTTTGCCGCTGTAGTTAGGGTTATTCAGGATGAAATCCGTTTTAGGGTTATCATTCTCATCAAAACGCCAATCGCGGAATAAGTTATTGCCAAAACCTTCGCGGGTAGTGGCTTTCAAGAAACGAGCTGGAATAATCTGATCTGTATCGATGTTCTCGATAGGTAAAGGCACCACGCTGGTTTGTATGTGTTTGAATATTTTAGTCGCCATAGCAATTAACTATTTTCGTAATGTTCAACAATCGGAAAAGGATCATAAAAATGATGTAACAGGCTTTTCCACTCCTGGTATTCTGTTGATTCCCTGAAACCAACCGTATGATCGGTTAATGTTTCCCACTCAACTAATAAAATGAACTGACTTGTATTTTCAATACATCTTTTAAGCTGATGAGAGATATAACCTTTCATTTTTGATATGATATGCTTTGCTTGAGAAAATGCTTTCAAGAAATCATCTTCCAAACCGGGTATCACATTTAATATAGCTACTTCAAGTATCATTATTTTTTATATTTTATGTCATTGCGAGGAACGAAGCAATCGCGAACTCTGTATAGTCGCTTTTCTCTGTGCGATTGCTTCGTACCTCGCAATGACAATTATTTAGTTCAGACTAATTCTTTCTCTTTCAAAAATTCTCTAATATCCGTAACCTTCCCAGTTATTGCCGAAGCTGCCGCGGTTAAGGGGCTTGCCAAAAATGTGCGGGAGTTTGGTCCTTGTCGGCCTTCAAAGTTTCTGTTTGAGGTAGATACGCAGTATTTTCCTGCGGGGATTTTGTCCTCATTCATACCTAAGCAAGCGCTGCATCCTGGCTCTCTCAACGGGAAACCTGCTGCATCAAATACTTTATCTAAACCTTCGCGGATTGCTTGCTCCTGTACCTGTTTTGATCCCGGAACCACCCAAACCGTAACATTATCGGCTTTGTGTTTTCCTTTTACAAACTCAGCTACCTGGCGCAGATCCTCAATACGGGAGTTGGTACAGCTACCGATGAATACATAATCAATAGGCTTGCCTAGTAATTGCTCATCATCATGCAGGCCCATATATTCAAGGGCTTTTTTGTACGATCCCTGTTCTTTAGCTTCAAATGATGCGGTTTCAGGAACATGTTGCGTTACGCCGATACCCATACCCGGGTTAGTACCATAGGTTATCATCGGCTCAATATCTTCAGCTCTAAAGCTTAGTACCGAATCAAATTCTGCGTCATCATCAGAATATAATGTTTCCCAATAAGCTACCGCTTTATCCCATTCTTCACCTTTAGGGGCAAATTCACGGCCTTTAACATAGTTAATGGTCGTTTCATCCGGAGCGATTAATCCGCAACGGGCACCCATTTCGATGCTCATGTTACAGATGGTCATACGGCCCTCCATACTTAATGAGCGAATGGTATCGCCTGCATATTCAACCGCGTAACCTGTACCGCCTGCGGCAGAGATCTGCGCGATGATGTATAGGATGATGTCCTTAGCGCCAACGCCTTTTTGTAATTTGCCGTTAACTTCAATTTTCATGCGTTTTGGGCGTTGTTGTAACAGGCATTGTGTTGCCATTACCTGCTCAACCTGCGATGTGCCTATACCAAACGCGATAGCTCCAAAGGCGCCATGGGTTGAGGTGTGGCTATCGCCGCAAACATAAGTGCCACCCGGACGGGTAATACCCAGCTCAGGGCCTATTACGTGGACTATTCCTTGAAAGGGGTGGCCCAAACCATATAGTTCAATACCAAATTCTGCACAATTTTTTGTGAGCATGTCAACCTGGTAACGGGAAAGTTCTTCTTTAATGGGTAAGTGCTGGTTCCATGTAGGAACGTTGTGATCGGCTGTCGCGACCGTTTGTTTTGGCCTGAAGACCGGTAACCCTCTTTGGCGCAAGCCATCAAATGCCTGTGGGCTGGTTACTTCGTGAATAAAATGTGTATCGATGTAAAGTATATCCGGAAATCCCTCGTTGCTACTGACGACGTGTGCATCCCAGATCTTATCAAATAATGTCTGTCCCATTGTAGTATTAAGTAGTTAGTATCAAGTATCAAGTAAAAACTTAGTACCTGGTACAGGTAGTTTTTGGTTTATTAACTGGTATTAATTTATTGGTAAAAATACTAATAAATTAATACCAGTTATATATCAAGTTTTAGCATCAGGCGCAATCAAAGAAGTCTTGATACCTGATACTAAATACTTGATACTAATTACGCTTCTACAACCTGATTTTCAGGGCGAAGGCTGCGTACAGTTTTACCTGATTGCCAGATTTCGCTTTCGCGTAGTTCTTTTAATTCAGCATCCAGTTTTTCGCGGTAATCAGGTTGGCTATTTAAGTCGATTGAGCGTTGTGACTCTTTACCTGTTGCTACGCTATTGTATAATTCTTCAAATACTGGTTTAGTAGCATCACGGAATTTTTTCCACCAATCCAAAGCACCACGTTGTGCTGTAGTTGAGCAATTTGCATACATCCAATCCATGCCATTTTCTGCAACTAAAGGCATTAATGATTGAGTTAATTCTTCAACAGTTTCGTTGAAAGCTTCAGATGGAGAGTGACCATTTGCACGCAATACATCGTACTGAGCTGCAAAAATGCCCTGGATACATCCCATCAAAGTACCACGCTCGCCGGTTAAATCGCTATAAACTTCTTTTTTGAAGTTAGTTTCGAATAAGTAACCGCTACCTACAGCGATACCTAAAGCTATAACACGATCAAATGCTTTACCAGTAGCATCCTGAAAGATAGCATAGCTTGAATTTAAGCCACGACCTTGTAGGAACATACGACGCAATGAAGTACCTGATCCTTTAGGAGCAACTAAAAATACGTCAACATCCGCAGGAGGGATAATGCCGGTTTGCTCATTAAAAGTGATACCGAAACCATGAGAAAAATATAATGCTTTACCCGGAGTTAAGTGTTTTTTAACAGTTGGCCATAGCGCAATTTGTGCAGCATCGCTTAATAAATAGCAAATAACGGTTCCTCTTTCAAGCGCCTCTTCAATTTCAAAAAGGGTTTCGCCCGGTACAAAGCCATCATTCACAGCTTTATCCCATGTTTTTGTGCCTTTACGTTGGCCAACAATTACGTTGATACCATTGTCTTTTTGATTTAACGCCTGGCCCGGACCTTGAACGCCATAGCCAATTACTGCTACAACTTCATTTTTTAATACTTCCTGAGCTTTTGATAAAGGGAACTCCTCGCGGGTTACTACGTTTTCTTCAGTTCCGCCGAAATTTAATTTTGCCATTGTTTTGATTTTTGATTTCACCGATGTTTTTTGATTTCATCGATGTGTTGTTTTCTATTTAAATTTTATCAGTTAACTAATTTATATTCCCTTGCGGGATATGGTTTACATGGTGAATACTTTTTGACCTTGGTTCAAGTATTCATTTTCAATCACGTCTTCGCCCGGTTCCAGTCTTTCAAACTCTCTTAATTTAGAGTTGAAGCCATCGCTATCTTTAATAATAGCAACCCTTGCACTGCGAACAAACTCGATCAAACCGTAAGGCTGCAATATATTGATCAGTGCATCAGTTTCTTCACGGTGGCCGGTGGTTTCAAACACGGTATAGTCCTTACGCAAAACTACTACACGTGCACCATTTTCGCGCAATAAGCGTTCCACACTTACCTGCTCGGCAATTACATCGGTAGATACCTTGTATAACGCCATTTCCTGCCATATCACATCTGCATTGGTGTGGTAATATACTTTTAACACTTCCACCTGTTTTTCAATCTGGCGGCAAACTTTACGTACTACCTCTTCAGATTCAGTAATCACGATATTGAAACGGTGAATACTGTCGATCTCCGATGGAGAAGTATTCAAGCTATCGATATTGATTTTACGGCGTGTAAATATAATAGCTATCCGGTTTAAAAGACCAATCTGGTTCTCCGTGTAAACCGTGATGTTAAATTCCTGTTTATCAGCCCCACCTAAATCCTCCCCGGCAGGGAGGACTTTATTATTTTGAATTTTAAGATTTTCCATTTTTTTATTTTTTTTACTCCTCCCTTCCGGGGAGGTCGGGTGGGGCTGTTATTTTAACCTGATTTCGCTTACACTGCATCCTTGCGGTACCATAGGGAATACATTATTCTCTTTAGTAACCATTACTTCAAGCAGATACGAGCCGTTATGGTTCATCATCGTTTTTAAAGCATCAACCAATTCTTCACGTTCGTTTATGCATTTGCCTTCTATGCCGTAGCCTTTAGCTACCATTACAAAGTCGGGGCTCTGAATATCAACGAATGAGTAACGGCGGTCATTAAATAACTCCTGCCATTGGCGCACCATACCTAAAAAACGATTGTTCAATATGATTATTTTAACGTTGATTCCTGTTTGCATAATGGTGCCTAATTCCTGCAAAGTCATTTGGAAACCGCCATCACCAATAATGGCAACAACATCACGATCCTGAGCGCCAAATTTAGCGCCTATCGCCGCAGGCAAAGCAAAGCCCATAGTGCCTAAACCACCACTGGTAACATTACTGCGTGTTTTGTTAAGTTTAGCATAACGGCAGGCTACCATTTGGTGCTGGCCAACATCACTAACGATAACTGCATCACCATTGGTTAGTTCGTTTAGTTGTTTGATCACTTCACCCATGGTCATTTCACCGGATGTTGGGTTAAGCTCATCATGTATTACAGCATCAACTTCTTTTTGGGTGTACTCATTAAAAAGTTTAAGCCATTCGGTATGTTCTTTTTTGTCAACCAAAGCAGTAAGCGCTGGCAAAGTTTCTTTGCAATCGCCCCAAACCGGAACAGTGCTTTTTACATTTTTGTCGATCTCGGCAGGGTCAATATCCAAGTGGATAACTTTGGCTTGCTTTGCGTATTTATCTAAACGGCCAGTTACACGATCATCAAAACGCATCCCGATAGCGATCAATACGTCGCAATCATTAGTTAATACGTTTGGTCCGTAGTTACCGTGCATGCCCAGCATACCCACGTTAAGCGGGTGATCTGTTGGGATAGCGCCAGCACCTAAGATAGTCCAGGCAGATGGAATGCCACTTTTCTCAACAAAAGCTTTAAACTCCTGCTCGGCGCTGCCTAAAATTACACCTTGTCCCCAAAGTATAAACGGTTTTTTAGCTTGATTGATCAGCGCTGCAGCTTCCTGTACGTATTGCTGGCGGACGATTGGTTTCGGCCTGTAGCTGCGGATATGATCGCACTGTACGTAACCTTTATAATCGAACTTCTGGATCTGCGCGTTTTTGGTAATATCGATTAAAACCGGTCCTGGTCTGCCGCTTTTAGCAATATAGAAAGCTTTGGCAATAACCTCAGGGATTTCAGTTGCATCAGTTACCTGATAATTCCATTTGGTAACCGGGGTAGTAATGTTGATCACATCAGTTTCCTGGAAAGCATCGGTACCCAACAAATGCGCAAACACTTGTCCTGTGATACACACTAACGGCGTGCTGTCAATCTGTGCATCAGCCAAACCGGTAACCAGGTTGGTAGCACCCGGGCCGCTGGTTGCAAACACCACACCCACTTTGCCAGATGTACGTGCGTAGCCCTGCCCTGCATGTATGCCGCCTTGCTCGTGACGGACCAATATGTGATTTAATTTTTCTTTGTAATCATACAAAGCGTCATAAATCGGCATAATAGCGCCACCTGGATAACCAAAAATGGTATCCACACCCTCAATGATCAATGCCTCTAATAAGGCTGCCGATCCTGTGAGTTCAACTGCTTTCTCTTGAGTAGCAGGTGCTTTTAGTGTTTCATTTGCAACTTCCATATTTTATTTAAGTTTCACCGATGTTTTATTGATTTCACCGATTTATTCTGAAAATTCTTTAATTCTTTTAATTCTGGTTCAGACTACATTTCATCAGTTACACAACCTTCTGCGGCGGTGCTTACTGTTTTCGCGTATTTATAAAGTAATCCTTTGCTTACCTTTAGAGCCGGTTGTTTCCAGGCTGCTTTGCGGGCGGCAAATTCTTCATCGCTTATCATTACATTAATGGTGCGGTTTATGGCATCAATAAATATCCTGTCTTCATCCTTCACAAAGGCAATACCCCCGCCGTCATAAGCTTCCGGCGTGATGTGACCGACGACAAACCCGTGGGTGCCACCAGAGAAACGACCATCTGTAATTAAAGCTACCGAGCTACCCAAACCTGCGCCAAATATGGCGGATGTTGGTTTCAACATCTCAGGCATGCCGGGTGCGCCTTTTGGCCCAACGTTACGGATAACCACTACATCGCCTTTTTTTACCAATCCAGTTTGGATACCATGTATCAACTCAAATTCACCGTCGAATACACGGGCAGGGCCTTCAAAGCTAGTGCCTTCTTTACCGGTGATCTTGGCTACGCTGCCACCTTCGGCAAGGTTTCCGTATAATATCTGTAAGTGGCCGGTGGCTTTTATCGGGCTTTCAACAGGGAAAATTACTTTTTGTGTATCAAAGTTTATTTCCGGGATTTCCTCCATGTTTTCAGCAATGGTTTTGCCTGTAACAGTAAGGCAATTGCCATTCAGCAAGCCTTTTGCAAGCAGGTATTTCATTACGGCGGGTACACCACCAATATTGTGCAGGTCTTCCATCATGTATTTACCGCTTGGCTTCATATCTGCCAATACAGGGATGCGGTTACTTACCGCCTGGAAATCATCCTGCGTTAATTTTACACCAATACTTTTAGCCATCGCAATCAAATGCAATACAGCATTGGTTGATCCGCCTAATACCATAATTACCACTATCGCATTTTCAAATGCTTCGCGGGTCATGATATCTGATGGTTTTATATCTTTTTCTAATAGAATCTTGATTGCTTTACCTGCTGCTAAGCATTCTGCTTTCTTCTCATCGCTTAAAGCAGGGTTTGAAGAAGAGTAAGGCAAGCTCATTCCCAAAGCCTCAATAGCTGCAGCCATAGTGTTGGCAGTATATATACCACCGCATGCTCCGGCGCTTGGACAAGCATTTTTTATCACGCCTATAAAATCCTCATCGGCTATTTGACCGGCTATTTTTTTACCTAGAGCCTCAAATGCTGATACGATGTTCAGATCTTCACCTTTCCAGTGGCCTGGTTTAATAGTTCCACCGTAAACCATTATAGACGGGCGGTTTAAACGGCCCATGGCCATAATAGAACCCGGCATGTTTTTATCGCACCCCGGGAGAGTGATAACACCATCATAATATTGCGCGCCAACAACCGCTTCAATTGAATCGGCAATTACATCACGACTAACCAATGAGTAACGCATACCTTCGGTACCATTGCTCATACCATCGCTCACACCAATGGTATGGAAAATAAGGCCAACCATTTCAGCATCCCAAATACCTTGTTTAATAATTTTAGCCAAATCATTAAGGTGCATGTTGCAGGTGTTACCATCATAACCCATACTTGCCACGCCTACTTGCGGTTTCTGCATATCGTCATCAGTCAGACCGATTCCGTATAGCATGGCCTGTGCGGCTGGCTGTGTAGGATCCTGTGTAAAGGTTTTACTATATTTGTTTAATTCCACATTATTAGTGCCTGGTGTACTCATACTATATCTTAATTTCTTTCAGGGTTATACCGATCTGTTGTTGTATTGATAATTAGTGAATCAATATTTGAAAGTTAGTTATAGCTATCGCCAATAACAATAGCTGCAAAAATAAATTTTGATTTAGTATTATATTTTATTTTTATACAATATTTCAGAATTTAATTCTGAAATATTTATTTATGAAGATACATAATTTTTTTATAAATATACCAAAGTTCAAAACGGTATTCGGTACGTAATTTATGCATGCATAGTAATAGGCTGATTTTCTGCCTGAAATGGGGGAATGGCTTGAGAAATAATGTGTATCTTCTGTGAAATAATGTATAATCGGAAATAACAATCAATATCTTTAAAACTTTAAATCACAACGAAGTTATTGATGGTAGAATTAGATTTCGAAATATTACCAATTAGTTTGTTGGGCGACTATCTGAAAGTAGCTGATAGGAGTATTCAGCAAAATTTTGACAATTTAACTGATAGCGAATTGTCGGCAGGTGCATTTAGTTTTTATACTTCGGTATCCGCAGTATTTTCATCAAAAATAGAGGGGGAGGATATTGAGCTTGATTCTTTTATTAAGCATAAGAAATGGGATGTAAAGTTTCTTCCCGATCATACCCAAAAGATTGATGACCTGTATGAAGCCTATCAATTCGCCCAAAAAAGTGAATTGACAGCGTCGGCAGTTGAACAGGCGCATATTCTACTAACCCAACATATTTTACAAAAGCATTATCGTGGTAAAATACGTACCGACAACATGTTTGTAACTACAAGCGATGGAAAAATTGAATATGTAGCTTGTTTGCCAAATAAGGTAGGTACTGAGTTAAGCAAGTTATATAATGATATAGCTTCGCTGATGAATATAGAACTCACCATAGAAGAAACTTTTTTCTTCGCATCCTTAATTCATTTGGTTTTTGTGAAAATACATCCGTTTGATGATGGCAATGGCAGAACGGCAAGATTAATTGAAAAATGGTTCCTGGCGAGGAAACTGGGCGACAACGCATGGTATCTGCAATCAGAGAAATATTATTATAATCAGCATCAAACCTATTATAAAAATATCAGGCTCCTGGGCTTGGAATACGAGTTGTTGGATTATTCAAAAGGATTGCCATTTTTGTTAATGTTATCCCATACATTAACAGCCGATAATAAAGCATAAAAAAAGCCTGCATAACAATATACAGGCTTTTTCAAAATCTTAAAAAGGATATTTTATCGGTGAGTGATGCCTTCGGCTAATACGGTAACCACATTATTCAAGGCTTCAACAACGCCACCCTGGATCAAAAACACCTCTTCTTTACCGGAGCCGCCGCGTACTATCAGTTTACCATCCTGCAAAGTAGAGATGATAGGGGCGTGGTGGTTCAATATCTCGAATGAACCCAGAGTACCCGGCAAGGTTACCGAAGTAGCTTCGCCTTCAAATACTTTTTTATCAGGAGTAAGAATTTCTAAAGTCATGTTTTTTGTTAGATATGAGATTTGAGATATGAGATGTGAGACAAATGCTCAACTCAATTCAAACCCGATGTCAAATTTAAAATGTTAGATATGAGTCTCAATTCTCATATCTAACAGCTCATATCTTAGTTATTAGCTTCTGCTAATAATTTTTTACCTTTTTCAATAGCGTCTTCGATGCCGCCTACAAGGTTGAATGAACCTTCAGGATACTCATCAACTTCGCCATCCATAATCATGTTAAAGCCTTTGATGGTTTCTTTAATATCAACCAATACACCTTTTAAACCGGTGAATTGCTCAGCAACGTGGAACGGCTGTGATAAGAAACGCTGAACACGGCGAGCACGAGATACAGTTAATTTATCTTCTTCAGATAACTCGTCCATACCAAGGATCGCGATAATATCCTGAAGCTCTTTGTAACGTTGTAAAATTTCTTTCACACGTTGAGCTGTATTGTAATGCTCATCACCTAAGATAGCAGGGCTAAGGATACGTGAAGTTGAATCCAATGGATCCACCGCAGGGTATATACCTAACTCGGCAATTTTACGTGAAAGTACAGTTGTAGCATCTAAGTGGGCAAATGTTGTTGCCGGTGCAGGGTCAGTTAAATCATCCGCAGGAACGTAAACGGCCTGTACAGATGTGATTGAACCACGTTTGGTTGAAGTAATACGCTCCTGCATGGTGCCCATTTCTGTTGCCAATGTTGGCTGGTAACCTACCGCAGATGGCATACGGCCTAATAAAGCCGATACTTCAGATCCTGCTTGTGTAAAGCGGAAGATGTTATCAATAAAGAATAATATATCACGGCCTTTACCTTCAGCATCACCATCACGGAAATATTCAGCGATAGTTAAACCTGATAATGCCACACGTGCACGTGCACCAGGAGGCTCATTCATTTGTCCGAAAACGAAGGTTGCTTTTGATTCTTTCAAATCTTCAGCATTTACTTTGCTCAGGTCCCAACCACCTTCTTCCATTGAATGCATAAATTCGTCACCATATTTAATGATGCCTGACTCAAGCATTTCACGAAGTAAGTCGTTTCCTTCACGGGTACGCTCACCAACACCTGCAAACACTGATAAACCAGAGTATGCTTTCGCGATGTTGTTGATCAATTCCTGAATTAATACAGTTTTACCAACACCGGCACCACCGAATAATCCAATTTTACCACCTTTTACATAAGGCTCTAGCAAATCGATAACCTTAATACCGGTAAACAGTACTTCAGTTTCGGTTGATAGATCCTCGAAACGTGGAGGAAGCGCGTGGATAGGGCGGCTATTAGTCCTGTCTATTTGCTCAATACCATCAATTGCATCGCCAACCACGTTAAATACACGGCCTTTAATGTTATCACCTACAGGCATCCTAATGGCAGATTCGGTATCAACTACCGGCATCCCGCGCAATAAACCATCTGTTGAGTCCATCGCTACTGCACGTACGCGATCTTCGCCTAAATGCTGCTGAACTTCAAGAATGATTTTTTGGCCATTATCTTTTGTAATTTCTAACGCGTTAAAAATTTTAGGAAGTTGCGAGTTATCACTAAAGCTTACGTCAACTACCGGACCGATGATCCGTGAGATTTTTCCAATGTTTGGCATATATAACCTGGTATTTTTAAAATTTTAATATGAAATAATATCCACAAATAGATAAGATGCTATTTCAGAGGCGCAAAGTTAAGATTTATTGACTAATATTTAAAGAGTAAATTTCAGATTTTTAAAGCCTATGGGAATTATAGTTAAAAAATGACCGTCAGGCCTTTATCTGCTCAAAGTCAAGCACTATTTTGCCAATATGTTCGCTGCTTTCCATCAGCCGGTGAGCGGCTGCAGCCTGGTCGGCCGGGAAAACTTTGTAGATGATGGGTTTTATTTCGCCGGATTTTAGGAGCGGCCAAATATTTTTTTCGAGATTTTGGGCGATGGCGGCTTTAAATGATATTTCCCTGGAGCGCAGCATAGAGCCGGTAATCGTTAATCTTTTGCGCATCACTATTGATAGATCAATATTAGCATCCTTGCCTTTCATGGTATTAATGAATACAAGTCTGCCATCTTCAGCCAATGATTGCAGGTTGGGCGCGGTATAGTCGCCGCCTATCATATCTAAAATAACATCAACACCTTTATTATGGGTAAGTTGTTTTATTACGTCAGCAAAGTTTTCTGTTTTGTAGTTGATGGGTTTTGCCGCGCCAAGTTCTTCACAGAACTTGCATTTTTCATCGCTGCCCGCCGTTGCATAAACCGTGCTGCCCAAAGCTTTTGCCATTTGAATGGCCGTTACGCCGATTCCGCTTGAACCACCATGAACCAGCAGACTTTCGCCTTTTTGCAGATGTCCGCGGTCAAACACATTGCTCCAAACGGTAAAAAAAGTTTCTGGCAGCGATGCCGCTTCAATAAACGACAAGTTTTGGGGGATGGGCAAGCATTGGTCTGCGGGTGCGTTGCAATAGTCGGCGTAACCTCCGCCTATTACCAGCGCGCAAACTTTATCGCCAACTTTCCAGCGGGTAACATTGGCACCGATTTCAACAATAGTTCCTGCGATCTCTAAACCTGGGATATCCTGAGGGGCACCAGCAGGTGGCGGATAATTACCCTTGCGCTGAAACACATCCGGGCGATTAATGCCCGCCGCCGCTACTTTAACCAATACCTCATCTGCAGTAAAAGTTGGTTTGGGGCGTTCGGTAAGTTGTAAAACTTCGGGGGCGCCGGGTTGGGTAATTATTATGGCTTTCATCAAGGATAAATGTAAATTAAACCTAACTTAACCCTGTATGTTTTTAGTAAAATTATTTTGACGAGGTTTTTAATGATCGCCCAGATAAAATAACAGCAGAACTATCGGATATATTTAGCTTCATATGATCAATGTAACCGCGGCCAACGTCTAATAAAGTATAGCCAGTCATGTTTGCTGTTACATTTTTAAAATTCATCATCGGAGATGCTTTCAAATCCGGCGACATTTCAAATATCACCTGCGATGAGTCGGATTGCGTTACATTTAGTGTGTCAAAATCTGGGCTATATGTTTCAACCTCAAGTCTTGATTTGCCTTTCAAACTAATGGTGAAATTTTTCTGCTTCATTTTCTGCAGCTCAAAGTTAGTTTCAGTGCCATCTACAGCTAATAACTGTGGTGCAAATAACCGAACTAATACCTCGCTCTGCATCCAGTTTTTTTCGCCTTGGTTGTTGTATTTATTGTTAAATTTAAGGTAAAGTGTATCATTTTTTACATAGGCATTTACACTGTTTTCTTTATGGAAATTATGCCATTGTTTTAATACCCTTACAGATGGGGTTGCACTTGGTTCAAATATTATATTAGTAACATTGCCGCCATCTATTTTGAGGTATTTATAGGGCTTTTCTAAAATTTTATCGTAATTCCAGTACAGGTCATTTTTATCGCGTTTATTATATTCATTTTTAAATACCATGTTAGTTGCAAATACACTTATTACTACTAATACCATCATCGTAATTAAAATGAGGGTGCTCAGTTTCAGGGATATTTTTCTGCGGATCATGATTATTTTTCTTTAAAATTTTGTTCGATAAATTTTTTGTAACGTGTTTCTATTTCTTCGGTAGATATATTTAGCAAATACATATTCCTGAATACAACAGAAAGCTCATTTTCAATAAACTGCTCTTTTCGGAAGGCTATTACCAGTTGTATTGCATTAGCTTCGATAAAATAGCCTACCCCGCGTTTGTTAGTTATAATTTCATGCTGTTGTAAAAAATCATAAGCACGTTGTACTGTATTGGGGTTTACCTCAATTGCTATGGCTAAATCCCTAATGCTTATAATTTTGCTGCCAAGCGGCCATTGCTTAAGCAATATTTGCTCACATACATATTCAGCTATCTGTAAATAAATTGCTTGTCCTTCTCTAAAATCCATTCTAAATTTCTTTTTCCCTAAGCCTGATATAGGCTGTGATCCATAACACTGTCGGAATTATAAATAATATAGCTACATGCACTATGTTTGAAACATTTGAGGGCAATTCAAGAATCCCCAACCCGTTTCCTACTTTAATCCTTATATTGTTAAAAGGAGAAGCCATATCAACATTGACAAAAGTGGCCTCGGCCAAAAACAGGTTCAAAAAAAAGATAATCGCTACGGCTCCGATATAAACTATAGCTGTTTTAATCGCACTTACTTTGTTAAAGTATAATGATCCTACCATCATAGCACCCACAAAGTTTACATATATAGTGATTGATTCCTTTACAAAACTATCATTGAAGGTATAAAACTGTACCGCGTTATACATTGCCTTATAAGTCGAGCTGTTTTTATCGAGCCCATTGTGATAGGCCATTACAAAAGAGGCATCCATCAATCTAAAAAAAACTAAAAACAAGCAGGGAAAACACACACCGATAATAAGCACGCCGCATAGCCATTTTTCAAAGGTGGATGCCGGCAGCGTGAGATAGGCAGAGCCGCTTGCATTGGTGCCAAAGTAGCCGAAAACGATAGACGATAAAAAGCAGCCACCCCCAAAAAAACACCATGCAAAAGTGAGGTTTTGAGCCAGATTCCATGCCTGCCATCCAAAAAAATGTAATAAAGCCGAGTATATAACAAGCGTGGCTGCAAGTACTAGGCCGCATAGCCCAACCAATTGTACAGGCCGTTCCATAACGGTCTTCTTTAATAGTAACCCGAACCGTTTAAGTTCAAATATATTGTTCATAGCTGGTTTAGTTAGATGAAAATAGCTGTTTTGCAATGGCTGGATTTTCTGTAACACCGGTAAAAAGTTGTTCCAGATTTAATTTGGAATCCTCCGCATAAATGTTTTCCATTACTACGGCAGTTCCTTTAAGTGCTTTTTCTTCGTAAAGTATTTTAGCGTCTACAGGTATTTCTGTTACTGTTTTAAAACATAGCTTATTGCATATGCTGGCAACAGAAGCATGTAATAGTAGGTCGCCATTATCCACTATTATTACATTATCTATCATGTTTTCAAGGTCGCGTACCTGGTGTGTGGATATGAAAATGATCCTGTCATCAAACATTACCGATGCGATGAGCTTTCTGAATTGTGTTTTTGATGGGATGTCAAGCCCATTGGTGGGTTCATCCATCAACAGCACTTTGGTATTACAGGCCAGCGCAAAGGCTATCACGAATTTTTTCTGCTGCCCAAATGATAGTTTATTGAGTTTGCCATCAACGCTTACTTCCAAATCGTTGAGGTAGGTGTGGAAATTATCTTCGTTAAATTCAGGATAAAATGGAGCGAACAGGTTTTTGTATTGTTTTATGGTTAAAGATGGAACAAATACATCTTCAGGAATATAATATATGGTTTGTAAAAAGGAAGGCTGTCTTTTTTGAGGCGTCATTCCATTTATAAGGATACTCCCCTCGGCAGGAAACAATGTACCAACCATGTTTTTTAACAACGTTGATTTACCCGCTCCATTTTTGCCAAACAAACCATAAATACGACCTTGGTTGATGGTTAACGAAAGATTTTTGTATAATAGCTTTTTACTGGTATAGCCAAAAGATAAATTATTAAATTCTATCATAGTGTATTAGTTAAGTAGTACACTACAAAGGTAAATTCATTTTTTATTATTCCAAATAATTTCAAGAGTTATTTATTTGATTTGAAATTGACTTTTTGATTATACACTTATTTAGAAAGTTCATCTTATTCTTATTTCTTTGTATAAAAAAACTCATGTCAGTAACAACCGGCCAGGCCGCTCCACAATTCACGCTGTATTCATCAGGAGTAAAAGAAGTATCGTTATCAGATTATAAAGGCAAAAAAGTAATTATCCACTTTTTCCCTTTTGCGTTTACCGGTGTATGTACTACGCAGCTGTGCACCATGCGCGATAACTTTGGTTACTATGATGGTTTAAACGCGGTGGTATTAGGTATCTCGGTTGATTCTCCTTTCACACTGGCTAAGTTTAAAGAAGAGAACAACTACCAGTTTGATCTTTTATCTGATTTTAACAAAGAAGTTTCAGCTGCTTACGGTGCTTTATACGATACTTTTGCCTTTGGATTGAAGGGTGTATCTAAACGCGCAGCTTTTGTAATCGACGAAAATCAGCAAATTATATATGCAGAGGTGCTTGAAAATGCAGGTGAATTACCTGATTTTGCAGCCATTGCAGAAATTGTAAAGTAATTTCAAATTTTTATAGCGGATTAAAATAAAAATTCTATTTTTGCAGTCCGTTAAAAAAGCGAATGCTTTTCGCACTTGTAGCTCAATTGGATAGAGCACCTGACTACGGATCAGGAGGTTAGGGGTTCGACTCCCTTCAAGTGCACAAAACAAAGGGTGTAACCCTTAAATGCATAAAAAAGGGTTCAACCTCCTTAATGCACAAAATATCAAGCCTTTCAGTAATGTACCGGAAGGCTTTTAATTTGATATAAGCATGCTAAACTTAGTACTGTTCGGCCCGCCGGGAGCAGGTAAAGGCACCCAATCACAAAAACTTATTGAAAAATATGGTTTGATCCATCTATCAACAGGCGATTTGCTGCGCGGCGAAATTTCGCAAGGCACAGAATTAGGCTTGGAAGCTAAAAAGCTGATGGATCATGGCGTATTAGTTCCTGATGAAGTGGTTATCGGTATGATAAGCAATAAGCTTGACGCTAATAAAGACGCTAAAGGCTTTATTTTTGACGGCTTCCCACGCACAGTTGCACAGGCTAGCGCTTTGGATGAGTTGTTAAAAACGAAAAGCTCAGCCATATCGGGGATGATCGCTTTAGAGGTTAATGATGATGAGCTTGAACATCGTTTATTGCTTAGGGGAAAAGAATCGGGCAGGCCTGATGATGCTAACCCTGAAGTGATACGCAAACGTATTAAGGAATATAATGATAAAACAGCACCGGTTGCTGATTTCTATAAAAACCAGAACAAATTTAAAAGCATAAACGGCATTGGATCAATCAGCGAAATTTTTGACGCTATTGCTGCTGTTGTTGACGCTTACTAATTTTATTTAACGTCCGTAAGTCGGAAAGTCCGCAAGTCAGAAAGCTCAAATTTTCTACTTCCGGACTTTCCGACTTTTGGACTAAAAACTTTTCAAAAATGTCTCAAGGTTCAAATTTTGTTGATTATGTGAAGATATGTTGCCGATCAGGGCACGGAGGGGCGGGATCTGCACATTTGCACCGTGATAAATTTACTGCTATGGGCGGCCCTGATGGCGGCGATGGCGGTAGAGGCGGCCACGTTATTGTAAAAGGTAACGCGCAGCTATGGACATTGCTTCATCTTAAATATCGTAAACACGTTATAGCCGGCGATGGCGAATCGGGTGGCAGTTCACAAAAAAGCGGCAAAACAGGTCGCGACGAAATTTTGGAAGTACCTTTAGGAACCATCGCCAAAAATGCCGAGACCGACGAGATATTATTTGAAATAACCCAGGATGGCGAAACCCGCATTTTGACCGATGGCGGTCGCGGTGGTTTAGGCAACTGGCATTTTAAAACTTCAACCTTTCAAACCCCGCGTTTTTCACAGCCCGGCGAAGACGGACAGGAACAGTGGAATGTACTGGAGCTGAAATTACTGGCTGATGTAGGTTTGGTTGGATTCCCGAATGCGGGTAAATCAACCTTGCTATCAGTAGTATCTGCCGCGAAGCCTGAAATTGCTAATTACGCTTTTACTACGCTTGTACCAAACTTAGGCATCGTAGCCTATCGCGATAATCGGTCATTTGTAATGGCTGATATTCCGGGAATTATTGAAGGTGCATCGCAAGGCAAAGGTTTAGGGATTCGATTCTTGAGGCATATTGAACGTAACTCAGTATTGTTATTTATGGTTCCGGCTGATACGACCCGTACCATAAAAGAGGAATACGAAATATTGCTTAACGAGCTAAACGAATACAACCCGGAACTGATGCACAAACCACGTTTACTGGCCGTAACCAAATCGGACATGCTGGATGAGGAATTGCAACAGGAAATGAAAAAGGAATTACCGGCAGATGTACCGGCAGTTTTTATATCATCAGTAGCTCAAAAGGGAATAAGCGAGCTGAAGGATATGTTGTGGACAGAGATCAACAAGGAAAGATAGTTTCCCGATTATTTACTGGCGTAAAGCACATACTTGTTACCCAATTTCTGTTGGGTAAAATCTTTATATCCCGGGAAAAACTTCATAACTATATTGACTCTATCACCGGTATAATCCGCAGGTAATAGCATGTACAAAGGTCCTGCATGGCCATTGTAGGTATAATCGTCATAATCAAATTTACTACCGGGTAATGGTGGGTCGAGGGTTATGATTCGATTGTGAGCTATTTCTAAGGGAAGATCAGCGGTAACGAAAACGAATATAGCGTTCTTGTTTTGCTCGTCGAGATTTAAGATATAGTTTAATGATGATTGATCGATGTATTCCTGGGCGATGCCCGATGCCCCCCTTGCACTGATGTTTTTATTAAAGATGTATCCCTTAATCAGGAAGGAATAATTAGTAAAGATTAATACAATACATAAAATGCCAAAAGTTAATTGATAACGCACTTTAAGTTTACTAAGCAGGTAAATAATGCCCGGTACTATTAAAAGGCCGATGATACGGAAATGCCTACCCTCGTATGAAATTGTTAGTTGCTTTAAATAGGCTACACCAAAAAACAGTATCGACACTAAATAAAATACTACTATAAATAACCTGTAATTATCTTTTGGTACATAACGGATAATGCAGGTTATCAATACTAAACTTATTAATGCCAGCAATATTAAAACCAATATAATATGCCCTGGCGTAAACATTGGGCTAAAGGTTGGATATAACATCCCATGCATAATATCATCAACCGAAAAACCGGAAACTAATGGTGAGGCCAAAGGGAAACCGAATGTTTGCCAGCTCAACTTAATGCCGTTTGACGCTGATGCCGGGCTTTGACCTTTGGATAGAAAAAAGATGTAAACACATGCCAGCGATAATATGGCTGGTATAGCTATCCATATGCCGTTTTTTATTAGCCGTTGGGTATTAAGCCGATTACCAGCAGCCGATAAGCGCAAGTAAATGCATAACAGGCCTGCTGCGTATATCCATAAAAAGGATGATTTGCAAAAAAAACCCATCAAGCCCGATAAAAACACAAAGAGCAATAGCTTAATATCGGCTTTTCTAACCGAAGCGCAGCCATATAAAAACCAACCCTCGAACCCGAAAAGTAGAACCTCGCCACCATTATAAAAAACATAAGGTGCAACAAAGGCTTGCTGGCATGCAATAAATACAATGCTTAATGCAGCTATAATTGGTGTAAACCCTAATTTTTTAAAGAATACATAAAACCCGGCTAATCCTGATAATTCAAATAATGTTATTGCAATTGCAGTAGCCCGGCCGGTATTTAAGCCGGATAGTATTTTTATTGAATAAGGTACAAGGTATTGCCCCGGCGACCACCAGGTTAGGAATTGAGAGGTATTTTTAGAAATGTCATCCTGATCTGGCGCTATTAACCTGTTAAAGCCGCCTCCCATTTGCATCGACCGCATCACCTGAAAACCATGGCTTGGATCGGGGAAAATGGAGGGTGGATAAATAAATATCATTATACCCATAAGTGAGGTAATTACACCAACAGTTATAAGGATGATTTTATGTAAACTAATATTTTTCAACGAATAGTATTGTGTTAACTAATAACCCGATCGCGGATTTTAACCGCGGGATTTCCCTGATAAATGGAATAAGCCTCCAGGTTTTTGGTGGCG
Organism: Mucilaginibacter sp. L196; assembly: GCF_009765905.1. Classification (GTDB taxonomy): domain Bacteria; phylum Bacteroidota; class Bacteroidia; order Sphingobacteriales; family Sphingobacteriaceae; genus Mucilaginibacter. The sequence goes on from NZ_LMUO01000011.1 coordinate 235,299, forward strand.
ATGGAGCCAGTTGTTAATACAGTATGCGTAGCAACAGTAATGCCCTGGTTAACTACTGCTTTGGCACCTATCCATGCGCCATCTTCCAAAATAATATTTCCTGTGATCAGATCGAATGTAGTTTTCTTATAGTTGTGACTACCCGTAAGCAGCATAGCACCTTGCGATATGCATACGTTTGAACCAATGGTTATTGGAACTAAACAATCAATCCAAACATCTTCACCTATCCACGTATTATTACCAACTGTTAGATGCCAGGGATATTTCACACTTACGCCGGGTTTAATGGTTACGTTTTTACCTATTTTCGCGCCAAATAAACGAAGTACAGCAACCTTAAAGCTATTTATTGGAAGTAAGCCGGTTTTAAAAAAAACAGTATTTACATAATGCCATAATACTCTTTTTACAGCACCTCCGCCGGGACTAAACGGATGGTTATTATACGTTGAAAGATCAGTTTGCTGCATGTTTTTTATTGGGATTAACAGGCTCTCTCATCCAAAAATAAATACTTATGGCTATAATCAGGTAAATAACAAAGTTAAATATGGTATGATGGTCTAAAGTAGTGGTACCAGCCTTGGTTCCGTATACCGCGAGGAACATAAAACGCAGTATATTTAAAAATTGTAGTATCAATATGCCTGTAATAATGAATATTACTTTAGCTTTTAATGTTTTGGGGTAAGCAATAACAAATGCTGTAAAAAAGCTGATAACGCCTAAGCCAAGACACTGGTAGACTACTTGTATTGAGCCGCGCCCGGCAACCAGCATAATATAGTTATCATGTATAGCGGTGAAGCCCATTAGATTTAACAGGCCGGTGCTGCAGTTTAATAAAACCATTCGCAGGGCTGTTATATAATCAAGATGGCTTGCTACAAATGAGATATAATGCCTGCTGGTTGGCCTTGTTGCCGCAAACCAGTAAATGTTGAAGACGTAAAAAAGAATAAATAAAAACAGGAAGGTGAATATGAACTTTAAAGGGCTTAAACTTCCATTTGATTTCCGTTCAGGATATTTTTGATCGATGATCTCATCAATTTTAACATCAACCATCAGCCTGAACCAAAAGCCTTGCAGAAAGTGGAAGATGATACCATTTCGCCCATCCAAAATACCCAATTGAAAGAATATTCGGTACAAAAAGTAAATAGCCGGGCGGCTGTACCGAGGCATTTGCCACCAGATTTGTTTAAGCCAAGCCGTACGCTCATCAGGCGAACCAAAGAACGCGGGTTTAACAGTTTGGGTGCGTATATTAAGCATGCGCTCTACCTCTTCCTGTGCAACCAGGTCGCTGTAGCGGTTGTGCTTGTCTATCCAAAATTTGATGCTGTTCTCCTTTAGGTTTTCTTCGAGGATATGGCCGTTCTTCCAAACAATAGTTTTACCAGGTACTACGAAACGATGATCCATGTTCTCGTTCAAATCAGAGTATCCTTTACCGAACCTGATCATTTTTAGCAGGTAGATGGGATAATAGCCGCCGTGTTTTAGCCATCTACCTTTAAAAAAATTCTTACGGTTAAAGTAGATGCCATCTACACCGGCATAATCCTCATCCTTAAAATCAAGCAGGCGTTGTTTTAATTCGGGGGTAACAATTTGGTCGGCATCCAGGCAAATTACCCAGGGTGTTTTGATGTCGAAGTTTCTAAGTGCGAAATCCCATTGTTTAGGATGATTCTCAAAAGGATTGGTTAAAACGTCGGCATTAAATTCTTTCGCGATAGTAAGCGTACTATCAGTACTACCGGAATCAAGCATATAGATGGGTGCATTTAAATCAGCTATTGATTCAAGCAAACGAGGCAGGTGAACTTCCTCGTTATAGGTAATTACAATAAATGAAAATGGGCTGCTCAACTTATTTAACTACTTGTGTGTACATGTCGATATATTTTTTAGCAAGACTGGCATAATTAAAATCTGCCGATATTTTTCCCGGCGCATATTCCTTTATACGGATGATCTCTGCTTTTTTATTCGCTAAATTATTTATTGCTGCACTAACTGACGCTGAATTAGTTTCACAGATCCATCCTAAATGGTTTTGGCGGACATAATCGGCTAATCCAACAGCCCTGCTAATTAAAACAGGAGTGCCTACGCTAAGGCTTTCAATTACAACGTTACCAAAATTTTCGTCATAAGATGGTAAGACCATCATATCATGTTCATAAAGTAATTGATATTTGTTATCGCTTTGAAAACCGATCCAGTTAACATTATTGGCAATGCCGTTATCCAGCGCCTTTTTTTTAAGTTGATTTACATACTCGCTGTTCCCGTCACCAGCGATGGTTAGCTTATATGGAATGTGAACTGATTTAAGCGCATCCAATAAAATATCAAGTCCTTTTTTTTCTTCGATCCTTGAGAAAAAAATAATCCGGAGATGATCAGTTGGTTGATAGCCGCTAAACCTGTTTTTGGTTAGGTTAATGAAATTTGGGATATTAAAAACAATATTACCAGGCAGCATGGCTTTTAATACGTCATGCTCATTATTTGATGTGGTATGTATAAAGCATTTTTTTAAAAGCGGTTTTCCTAGCCAGGAATGTATCATGCTTTTAATATTGTTGTTTTTATTATGGAATGAATAATTGCTCAAAGTTCCTCTTGGCGATACTATGACAGGGACTTTACGCATTAAAGCCACCAAACAACCTAATACAGATACCAGGTTCCACCAGGCATGGATGTGGATCACATCGTAATCGCGCGCAGTTCGCCATAAATGGGTTAAGAGAGATGGCGAAAAATGAGTATGGTCTTTGGTTATGCGTTTAAAATACATAACGGTTACTCCATCTACCAAAACAGGTTTGGCAATTTCCACAGGCAACTCGCTTAGCCCATTGGCGGTGGTAGCATATACGGTTACGTGCTCGCCTGCAATAACCAATTGTTCCGATAACATAGATATGGACATGGTTGGCCCGCCATAAATATATGCCGGCTTGTAGGATGCGCTTAATTGCAGGATTTTCAAATTTTGGTAAGGATATTTTTCAAGCGCAATATTCTAAATACGATTAGCATAGTTACATAACTCCATACGATAACATTAATAAGAAATTCAAAGCTCATTCCACGCCAAAAAATCTGGAATAGACCGCTAAACATTAAGGCTGTTCCTAAAATATAACCTCCAAACAGTTCTTCGGCTTTAACATCAATCAACTGCGCAATAGCGCCGTAAGCAAACATAAAGAATAACACGCCCCAACCGCCATAAGATAAATAAGCATCGACTATAAAGGCGGGCTTAGCTGATACCTGTTCTCCGCGGTAAACTACACCGGCATCATAAACCCGTTCCATTATCAAATTTTCTGTAATTGGTTTTGATGGCCAAAATATACGAGGTATCACAGCTTCGGCGGATTGTTGTAAAAGTTTTGTTTTATAGTAAGGGACATTTTCAGGAGTGGATTGTATATACTTAGTAAACATATCTACTTCACTCAACCTGAAAGCGAGAAATTGCCAGTTATTATCGCTAAAGCCACCTTGATTATTTAGGGTAGCGTCAATAGCCGATTGTGTTGCGTCATCCGTGCTTTCATCACCCGACCACGCATTCTGCCTGAAGACGCCAACAAAAGTTGGAAGTACGATAAATAACAAAAATAATAGTGGTATAAAAATGGCCGTCACAATTTTTTTGTAATTGGGGTATAAGAAAATTCCGAGTACCAGGACGCTAATAATAATGGGCTCTTTATAACCTGAAATAATAGCCTGGTAAAAGTTAAATGCAAACAAAATTATACAGATAAAGGTATTCCTGACGTTTTTTAATGGTATAGCAAAAGCCAGTGCCAGTGTACCTGAAATGAAGCTTAAAGAGTTTAGTTGGGTGGAAAATTGAGAAAGTCCCGGAAGGCGAATAAAAACCTCTGATAATGGAAAGCTTATTAAAGCGAACTTTAAAAGCAAACCGGCCAGGATATCTTTTTCATAAGTGTATTTTTGCTTCTCAGGGTAATTCATGAAAATTAACACACCTGTAGCAAACGCGGCATGACCAAGGCAATAATAGCGTTGGCACTGAGCTGTACGCTCTAACATATCCGGGTCAACTAAATAATAATTGCTGATCTTATGAAAGTTATCATAGCCGATTACCGAGAAAAAATAAAATATTGATGAGCAACAGGTGTAACCTATGAAAATAAGCTGCACTAAAAATAAGGGCCGCATCAATTGTTCTGATACAGGCCTGTCGTTAGGTAAAGGTTTTAATTTACCGGTTAGGCAGATATAGAAAATGAAGAATGATCCTCCCCAGGCTGTTAAGTAAGATAATTCGGCATTTGACTTAAATAGCACCGCCAAAAACCAGGGAATGAATAATATGATAAATTTTTCTATTGAACTATTTCTCATTTAGTTTTTCTTCAATTGCTCGGGCTTGAGTTTCAAAATCCCATGTACTTATTAAATCTGCGGAATTTTTGCCCATTTTTAAAAGTTCGGTTTTGCCTTTTTGCACCAAAGCGATTAGCTTTTTGGTTAGATCAGTAATGTTGCCGGCCTCAAATATATCACCATTTTTGCCATGAATAACCAAATCAGCGGCACAACCCACTTTGTTTGATGTTAAAATTGCTTTGCCGCATGCCATGGCCTCATTTATTGCCAGTCCCCAACTCTCGGAGATGGATGGTAAGCAAAATAAATCAGCGGCATGGTAAATAACCGGTATATAAGATTGGTTAACGAGGTCTAAAAAATGCAGCCTCTTTATCTCGTTGGTTTCGGCTTGTTGTCGTAAATCCTTCTCATCGGGGCCATTGCCAACTAGCAATAAATGTACATTAGTTTGCTTTATTGCGGAAAAAGCAGTTAACAATGTCTTCAAATTTTTTACCGGCTCAAATTTACCGGCATACACTATTAATATGTCTTCATCGGTAATTTTCAGCGACTCTCTTAGCTTTTGTACTTCTGAGTTGTGCCCGGCTTTAAAGCGGTCATTATCTATGGCATGGGGGGCAAAACTCAGCTGATTTTCTTTTAAGTTAAATTTTTTGAAGTAGGATTTGTTATTACTGCCAACATAAAATGCATGGTCAACATGACTATAAACCCATCTCAGGAAAAATGATCTTAATAAACTCTTAAAGTTTTTTTTATCATTCAATAAGGTTGAGTCACCACGAAAATAAATTGGCACCTTATTTTTAAAATAGCGGAACGCCTTTAAATGCCCCTGATAAGCCCAGCCATAAATCAATATGGCATCGGGATTATAAATTTTGATTTGTTCGATCAATTCGGGATTAACAACTCCTTTAAATCCATGCGACCCCGGGTTTTTAGCGGTATTTTTAACCCATTCATAGGGGTAATCATTCAGTAGGGAAATATCCCAGTTTACAGTTTTGTTGAAACCGGGATCGTGTTTCTTTTGTGAACTTTCTCCCCAAGTGTAATAAACCTTAATTTCGATATTTTGCCGTTGATGCAGCAGCTTAAAAACCGGGGCGTAATATTGTATAGCGTGGGTGGTTATAACGGCTAATTTCATTGAGTAATTACGCTATTAAAAAGTTTACATTGCCTTAGGGCCATGTTTTCGGCACTATACTTTTTTATAGCGGTTGGGTTATATGTAGTTTGTAATAAGTCTCCATCCGCTATTGCTGAAAAGAATGTGCAAATATTTTCCAATACTTCGTTATCACTATTATAGGCGTAAGCAAACGGAGCCTCATATTCTTTAAGTACCTCCAATGCCGGGCTATTTATATGGAACAGTGCTAACAAAGGTTTGCCGGTTAGTATATACGGATATATTTTAGATGCGGTATAAGCCGGATCGTCAGATCCTGGAATAAATAAGGCATCAGCATGCTGCAATACATTTAGGGTATGGTAATAACTTATTCTGTCGGTATATTCAACTACATGATTTTCCAAGCCGTAATGGCGAGCGAGCGGTGCTATTGTTTGTTTGCCATAACCCGCAGGCGCATAACTGGTACCAATAAAATAAAGGCGGATTTTTTTTGATGCCCCCTGATTAGTATCAATACATTTTTTTAAAGCGGTAAAAGTGATGTTTAATGCCTGATGCATATCGGCACCACCACGGCCAACATAAACTATATTTTTAAAACCGGGTTGAAGTATTGATACAAAACCGGATATGTTATCCGAGGCAATCTTTAAATCAATATCAAAAGCTCCAAATGGAATAGTTGCAGAAGGGATGTTTTTAATAACCGGATAGCGTTCTTTTAAATCGTCAATATAACTTTCAGAAACGCTGATCAGTCCATCTACTTTTTTCAAAGCTATCGGTTCCATATATTTATTTAGCCGGTAGGAGAACCAGTATTTTGCCGGTTGCTCACTTTTTGGCTTGCTCTTATAATAATCAGAATGCCAGGGATCCTGCATGTCAATTACATAAGGAATATTAAATTTAGTTTTCCAGTAAGGGCCTAAAATGGTAATTGGAAATTGCGTAGTACTGAAATAGATAAGGTCGTATTTCTTTTCTTTTAATAGTTTGTTAACCGTTTTAAGATAACTCCACATTGATCTTAAGGCAAGGCTGCCTAAGCCTACTTTTGCTGTTATTTTTTTACTAAGCGCATTAACCTTATAAATAGTTACATCTGCGGGGATTGAAAGCAGCAGAAGATCATCCTTTACCATTTCAGAATATTGCTCATCAACCACTACCACATCAGCTTGCCAACCGTTTTGTTTAAAATAGGGCAGGCTCATCCTGATGCGCTGCATATCTGCCGCGTTTGAAGGTGGAAAATAGGGCGAAATGATGAGTATGCGTTTCAAGTTAAATTAAGCTACTTTTTTGCTGGCCCATACCGCGAATAAATGTGCAGGGCGCTCTACCAATAAATAAAACACGTATGATATAATTATAGTTAATATGATGAAGATAGGATAGGTGAGCATGTTTACCGGTATTAGCAACACCAGTAAAGCATAAATTATAGGATGACACAGATATAAAGAGTATGAGAACTTGCCCATGTGTTCAAATATTATGTATGGTTTACGTGTTTTAAAATATACAATTTCGGCCTGCAGCCACTTGTATAAGGCAATCGCAAAAATATTCATGGATAGAATATAGCTTAGGTGCAGGTGAAACTTAGCGAAACCTAAAATGCAACTAACTAAAAATATTGCGATACGGTAGATAGCAACTTTGCCAAAAGAAACCTGTTTAAAATTGTCAATATGCTCGGCCAGTACAACTCCTAAAAGCCAAACTGGTAAACCAACTATCCATGTTAAGCTGAAGCCAAACTGCCAGTAATAACCCTGCATCATATGATTAGATTGTTTGTAAAACGCCACTAACTCGTGAAATGCTAATGTGCAGATCATAATTGCTGAAATAATAAAGGCGGCTATAAATTTTTGTTTCCAACTGCCTGGGATTTTTGCCAGTAATGGGTATAACGCATAATAAGCCAGTTCGCATATCAAACTCCAAATCACTAATTGATCAGGATGGTTGAATTTAATTCCCGCGAAAAATATAACGATCAGCGGAATTAGAATCCTTGAAAATCTCCTGATCCAAAATTTCTTCAAATCGATGGTTTTATTCTTGTTGGGGTAGTGAATTACGAATCCGGATATAATAAAAAAGGCTATTACCGCGGCCGTACCATTAAAGGCATTAGCCAATAGGGCGCCAAATAATTGTACAGCATGGGACCCCGATTTTTTACAGTGATCAGCAATCGGGTCATCAAAATGTGATAGCATAACAATAAGCGCCAGGATAAACCTGATGCTATCTACACCTTTAAACCATTTGCTATTATCGGGTTTGCTCATATAGTTTGAATAACATTATTAATACAGGTTATAAATTTGGCATTTTCCTTTTCCAATAAGCCCCTAAAATGGTAACAGGAAATTGTGTAGTACTAAAATAAATGAGATCGTATTTTGTTGCTTTGAGTAATCGGTTTACCGTTTTCAAATAATACCACATGGACCGTAAAGCCAAGCGGCCTAAGCCAACTTTAGAGGTAAGCGTTTTACTTAATGCATCAATCTTATAAGTATTCACATCAAATGGAATAGATTGAAGCAATAGCTCATCCTTAATCATTTCTGAATATTTATCATCCACCATTACCACATCTGCAGCCCAGTCAAATTGTTTAAAATAGGGTAGGCTCATGCGGATTCGCCGCATATCCGCGGCGTTTGATGGCGCGAAATAAGGGGAAATGATCAATAAGCGGTTATTTCTCACTTATATGGGGGTAAGTTTTGTTAAAATCTGCGGGCAAACTTATGAGTGGGTTTTTCAACTGCAAGGTAAAAGCAATAGGATAATACAATACAGATCAATAAATAAATGGGGTAAGTTATAGCGTTATAACTTAATACAGGCAATAATGCAAAGTAGATAATAGGATGACAGATGTATAATGAATACGAAAACTTACCCATTTTTTCTAAAACTGCATTTGGTTGTCTTGTTTTATAATAAATTATTTCCGACCGGATCCATAGATACAAAACGAGAGCAATTATATTCATGGATAATATATAACTAGTGTGATAGAACAGTTTTAACACATTGCCGGCAAATCCAAGCAGTACAACGCTTACTCTTAACACAATAACCTGTACATAACTTGTGTTTTTTAATCTATCAATATTCTCAGCAATAAGTACCCCTAACAACCAGCATGGCAGGCCGACAATCCATGTTAAAAATATACCCAACTGCCAGTAGTAACCGTGATAATTAATATTATTTTGATTTATAAATGCTTTAACATCATTATGCGCACCAACTAATATGAATATTATTGCTATTGTATAGGATATTAAGAACTTTTTCGTCCAACTGATATCAATTTTTAAAAGGAAAGGATAAATGCCATAATAGATCAATTCGCAGGCAAGGCTCCACACTAATCTTTCAGGATGCTGGAAAATACCAATAATAGATATAGCTATTAACGGCAATAAAATTCTTAGGATTCGCCTTATCCAAAACTCTTTTAAATCAGGTATGCCATTTTTATTTGGATAATGAATAACAAACCCTGATATAATAAAAAAGGCAATTACTGCTTCAGTGCCATCATATACATTGCCAACAAAAAAGCCAATAGCCTGCAATAGCTTATTTGATGAATTAATTAACAGCGTAGAATAAACATTATCAAAGTGTGATAATAAAACTATAAAAGCTAATATAAACCTTAAGCTATCTACCCCACCAAACCATTTATGTCGCTTAATCCCAGTCATTAATTATAACATTGGAAGGTTTTTGTATTCATTTTCCCAGTTTAAATCGGTTTGCCCCAATTTAAAATTGGCTTGTTTGGTTTGGTAAAGCATTTCCCTGTCGCTATTGTATATGGATAAAATATCAGCTAATTCTTCGGCATTATTATAAATACGGCCAACCTGCGGGTATTGATTTACAAAGGCAGCCTGTGCTGTGGTATTGCTGGCAATCACCGCCAAACCACTTTGCACATAAGTAAGTATTTTATTGCTAAGCGCGATGCTGTTATTTAAGCAGAAACCGGTTTCGGAGGCAAAGCCGATGTCAAATTGCCCGGCAATATTGAACAGTTCTTCTGAATAGACAGGATTGTGAAAATGCAAAGTGCAGTTTGATTCTTGTTTAAGGAGGGTGGTCAGATGGCTTTTATACTCGTCACTTGAGAAACCTAATAAATGCAGATCAGATTCAATATTACTGATATTTATCCCCTCGATAATGATTTCCAGCCCGCGATTGGATCCGATAGTTTGTGAAAACCAAAATAACTGTAAAGGACCGGCAATATTGTTTATGATTTTGTATGAAACGGTTTTAGGGAATACGTTTAAGATAGTTATAACCTTACGATTAAATAAAGCAGAATACCGGTCAGTAATTTGAGGGCTTGAGGCCGTCATATAATCCAGTTGCGGAATACATTTCTCCTCAATTGCAGTTTTTAATCTTACATCCGGATCATTGACATTATCGCTAACCTCGTTGCGGTGAAAATCTTCGGCATCAAAGCCACATTTGGCTTTTGTTTCTTTTGCGGCGATAACTGCAATGGGCAATGCGCCAAGGTTATGGGCAATGTATAGATCAGCCTTGTGGTTTATAGCTTTTTTTAACTGCCACAGGTAATTTCGGTTTATTTTGATGTTGATATTGCTGCTGAAAGCATGTACGAGTTTACTTAACAAGCGACTGGTTTTTGATGGAAGATTATAGCCAGTCCAGTTAAGAGAGTCATAAGTCCAGCCAGGGTTTTGGCTTAGAATATGACGGTCATGATCGATTAAATATGGCACATATTGGGTAAATATGATATGCACTTTGTAACCAGCCCTAAACAGCGCCATTGCTTCTTTAACCAAACGCGGGTTTGATGCAATGTGCCCGGGAGTAATTAAACAGACAGTTTTTGTTTGAATTGCTGCCATTTATTGGATATTGTTTCTGTTAATTTTTCGCGGTATTGCGGCCATTGCCAGTCGGCGGCTTTTTGTTTGGCCGCATCACCGCATGATGCTACTTGTTGCGGGTTAGCAACGCACCATTGCATTTGAGTTGAGAGTTTATCTATATCCCCTGCGGGGATGATCCAGCCATCTTTACCAGGTTCAATAACATCCGGTCCGCAGCAATTTTTAGAGGCGATAACCGGAACGCCCTGCGACATTGCTTCTGTGATCACCATACCGAAACCATCGGCAAGTGTTGGGAGAACAAATACATCGGCTTGTTGATAAAGCGCCATTAACTCATCGTGCGGAATATTCTCTTTGATGATTACTTTTCCCGGTAAATCTTCGCGCAGGTGTTGTGGTAATTGCATTTTGCCAATGAGCCAAAGTTCTGCTTCACCAGCTGAAAAATTACAGTTACGCCATGCCTGATACAACAAGTGGGAACCTTTGCGTAGTGACTGATTGCCCGCATACATAAATATCATTGGTTTTTTACCGATTCCCGTTTTTTGATGTTGTGTAACAGGCGGGAATCCTAAAGGTATAACCGTTATCTTTTGCGGATTGACACCACCGGCAATCAATGTTTTTTTTGTGAAGGTAGAATTGCAGATGATGAGTGAAGCGAGTGCTAATTCCTTATCCCGGCGGGCATTTCTTTTTTCAGCTTTTTCATTAACCAATAATTCAACACTTTCGGTTTGTAACTCAGGATATAAAGCAGTTTGTTGTTTTACAATCGCATCAAAAAAAGCATGATGCTGACTTGGCTGTTCATAAATGCCCAGAATATTAAGTTCTTTGGCTTTTTTTAAGGTAGATAATGCCGCATGTTCATAGGTATGAACCGCATTAATATTAGGATTGAGGTTTTTGGCTACCCAATTATCAAATCCAAGTTCCGACCACTCCCAAATCCTATCCGCAGCTATGGGGCCTAATTTTCGGGAAGCAATGCTTCTTAACAATTCGGGGATGGGGCGTGAGACGAATTTGTCAATTGGCAATTTATGAAATGATCGCCTGTTTATTTCTTTTTCCAGTTGTTTAATTTTCTTCAGGGCAGCAGAAAATCTATTCTCCGGGTGCTCAAAAAATGAGGTATAGAAGTGATCCAAATAGCCGGCTTCCTGATAAGCCATAACCGTTTGCTTTACATGAGGCGGTACGGAAGGATTGGATACGACTATCTTCAAACTCAATCTTTTGTTGATTGTAAAAAGTTTTTCCAGGCTGGCAGATCGACTGTTTCGTTACCCGCTTGTATTTGTGGAAACTTACCTGCTTTTACATTTTTAATAATACCTGGCAGTAACTCTAAGAATAACTTTCCTTTATCCTCCGGATGAATAAACCAGGCATCTTCCTGTACTAAATATCTGGTTTTGAATAGTTTGTTTTTAAGGCTTTTGGTAATAATGCTTTCAAAAGCAGGTGGATAGGTACGTTTTAATATCCGTCGCGCGGTAAGTTCGGGCCAGTACTTAATATCTATTAATGGGCGCTGCTGCATCAATAACTCTTTATTAAGCAGCAAGCAGCGGGTACTGAACCAATGAATATCAGTAAATTTTTCTCCTGCCGGATCTGTACTTTTTTGAGGTGAAGGGCATGGGGATACAGCGATAATACCCTTTTCAGTTTCCAGGTTTTTGATGCCTTCCAGTATCCAATCGGTGCCGGGTAGCTGGTGAAGAACGATGTCGCCATCATAACGTACCACATATTTGGTATCGCAGTTAGCCAGGCCAACCATGTAGGCGGTGATGGGCGCGCCCCTGAAATCGTGGGTGTCTTTAAGCCTGTTTTTGAAAAACTGCGCAGCTAATTTTTTAATAGACGGATCGCCGGTTTTTAGTTCGATAATTTTATCTGCAAGGCCCTCATCCTTTAGCTTATATGCAGCTTCGGTTATCAGGCGTATATTTTCTGAATACCGCGGTTCGGCGTAGCGCTTGGCGTGATCGTAAAAAGTAGCGTAAGGCGCTTTGATGCTATCAATGACGATGACAATATCCTTTACAGTTTGGCGATGGGCTTCGGCTAATGCTTTTACCGTGAGATAGCCATAAGCGGCATCTCCCGCAGATAAATTGATTAATAAGGAAGCATCCGCAGGCATTAGTTTTTGTTTATCATTTTTAAATAAAGGTTCTCATATGCTGAAGTCATCACCGTACTGCTAAAACGCCTTTCGGCATCATTACGGCAGTTTTTGCGGTCGATGTTACTCATGTTTTGTACCGCCTTAGCCATTCCTTTTATATCATCACAAAGGAAACCATTGTGCCCGTTGATAACAACTTCGGTAGTTGAGCCGCCTTTTAATGCAATAATTGGCGTACCGCATGCTAAGGCTTCAGCCATCACAATGCCGAAGGGCTCGTTCCATTCAATGGGCATTAAAAAAGCCGCCGCAGAGCCGAGTAATTTGTTTTTTTGCTCATCATTTACCGGGCCTGTGTAGGTTATTTGTTCACCGTCAATAAACGGCTTAATCTGTTCATTAAAATAAGCCTGTGCATAGTCGGGAATATTTCCGGCAATAACCAATTTTCTGTTGGTTTGCTTCGCGATGGTGATGGCATGATGGGGGCCTTTAATCTGTTCTATGCGCCCTAAAAACACTAGCGGCGCATTGTTTTTAACCTCGCTGCAAAAAGTATAATCATCCATCGATACGGAATTATATACCGTAGCGGCTGGCGCAAAAGGAACAATTTGATTAGAAATGTAATCGCTGCACCCGGTAAACATCAGGCTGCCTTTTGCCGCGATTCTCATCGATTTCTGTATCTGCGAAAGTGTTGGTTCGCGCTGGTAACTCATAATCTTTGGGATTCCGGTTGGCAATAAGGCTGATAGATAAGCAAGCCTGCCGAAGGTATGTATTACATCGGGTTTTGAAAATAACAGTCGGCTTACTAATAATGTGTTTCCCAATAAGCCCGTAATGCTTTGCTTTGTTGATGGATAGTTGTATTGTTTATCTGCTACGGTTTTTGAATCGGGGTGGGCAAAAAGGCTTACCTGGTGCCCTTTTTGTTTTAGTTCGATGATCAGGCTGTTTATGATGCGCTCTATCCCGCCGTATAATACTGGTGGAACCGGGATTTCAGGATCAGCTATGATGGCGATATTTAATTTAGCGGGCACTGGAGTAACGGATTTTTTTAGACAGTTTTATGGCCCATTTTTCAATGCCGATATAAAACAAGTAAGCCAAACCTATGCTAATTGCCAAAGTACCTGTAAGTAATAAATATTTTTGAGCAGTGGTATTTGCATATCGCATTAAATAATGAATAATACGCTGGCCAATAGGTACATGGGTAAGGTATAATGAGTAGGAGATATTTGATAAAAAAGTAACCAGTTTGTATTTACGAAAAGGTATTAAAATAATAATGATGGTAAATATGGTTACCGGTAAAAAAGTAGATTTATTAATCGCGATAAGAACCAATGAGGCCAGTAGTAACCCTATTAGTATAAATTGGGGATACTGTTTGTGATAATTAATAAAGTACATTAATATACCTACACAAAAAAATGGAAACTCCTCAAAAATTAAACTTGTATCAGCAAAAGTTAAATAGCTTGATGCCAGGAAACAGATTATTATAATTGTAAGCCAGTATATCGACTTTTTCATCAAACCAAACAACAGGCCTATTATTATATAAAAATGAAACTCGATGCCTAAAGTCCAATACACACCATTATAATATGAATTAGGACCATCCATCATGAAGTTGTTAAGATAACCTATATGAAAAAGCAGCCTAAGCCAGGAAAAATTAACAGGGATATGGTTATGATAAAAAGCAAACCAGGCTGCCAGTAAAGCAATTGGTATTGAAAGTAAATAGGGTGGCTCAACGCGTATTAATCTCTTTTTTAAAAATGTAAAGAACTGTTTAATACTATAGTTGGCAGGCAAACTATAGCATATAATAAACCCGGATATTATAAAAAATATCTGTACACCCCTATAACCATAGGCGAGAGATTTTCTCACGGGATCAGAAGCGGATAAGAGCCTTGAATCGCTGGTTACAAAATGAAACAGGCACACACCAACAGATGCTACCATTCTTAAAAAGCTTATCTGATGTAAACTTTGTTTTTTGGTATCAATTGAGCTGTTTTCAATTGCCGCTACGGTATTATCCATTATCTTGAATATATATTGATCATCTCTTCGGCCACTTTGTTTTGGTTTCTTTGTGCGGGGTAATCATATGACGAGAAAATATCAGTGAGATTCTCTTTTAACAGATGAAGTAAACTATTTACATCGTCATGCTTATAAAGTATAACTGGGTAGTTTAAACCCGCCCATTCGCGCATACCGCCCAAACTGTTGGCAATAACAGGTATATGGCGGGCAACGGCTTCGAACATAACATATGGCCCGGTTTCGTTACAAACCGATGGGATACATAAAACATTCAGCTCATTATAAAATGAGTCGATGTTATCAGCAGTATAGTTGTATCCCCATTTTATATTAGGGAAGTCTTTGGTTTTACTTAACAATTTCGCCCCATATTTATCCTCCGCCGGTACCTTAATAGCCGCGATTAACAGGGTAAAACGAGTTGGGTCGAGTTGTTTAAAAGCGTCGATCAGGACATGCAAGCCTTTTTCAGGACTTATGCGCCCTGCAAACCCTATGGTGATAGGGTTGGTGTTTTTTAATTCCTGATGATCGTTGATCTGTTTGAAGGTATGCCTGCTTAAAGCTAATTGATCGGGATTAAAGTCATTCATTAAAAAAACATCCTGCTGCCAGTTACTCATAGTAACTACAGTTGAGCAGGTTGCTTTAATTTTTTCCAAATGATCCTTTTTTATTGCTGATGCCTGTGAAAGCTGGGATGGCTGTTTAAGTAAACGCATCGCTTTAGCCGCAAGTGGACTTAATATTTGGGGAAGCCCCTGCGTGTTTAGGTAACATGACTGGCAGGTATTAAGCCGCACTTTACCATCGCATATTTCCTGACCATATTGCATTAAATCGCCTCGTAAACAGGTGTTTCCGGGTATATGTGAGGTGAAGATCACCTTCGCGCCTGTTTGTTTGGCAGCCTGGTAATGATAAATGCTTATTGACGTAGTTAAGGTATGAAAATGAACTACATCAGCCTTTAATTCGGATAGTTTATCAATAAAGGATTGCAGATTATTCGCGGGCATAATGCCTGCGATAACCTCTTTTCGGTTATCAGTATTGGGTGGAATAGTGTGAATTTCAAAATCATCGAATTGATAACTACCTGAAGATTCGCTAATGGTGAGGATGATTACATCTATCCCAGCGGAACGTAACCCTTGTGCTAATTCATGAACATATTTTTCAGTCCCTCCGCTGGATTGTGGGTAAAAGTAATCAGTTACTAATAAAGCCCTCATTTACCGGATATTGGTTTTAACTGATGTATCAAATTGCGTATTCTGTTTTATTCTTTGCGATGTATTTAACAGCAAGAAACCCCATAAAACGCTGTACGTTTTTTTAGCAGAAGCAGCTTTAAAGCGGTTATCTTTTAAGTTACTAATATACTCTGCAGGGAACGGATTTGCAGGTGAGTCGTTGTACACCTCACACTCCCGTGGGTAAATGTTTGTGCCGGCAAGCTGGCTACGCTTCGTTTAAAAGTGGAATCCCGGTTATGTGTAGGTAAGAAAACCTTTACTATTGCCAATTAATTATAAATAAAGCCTTTTAAATGATGCGATTTTTTCGGCAGTGCGATAGCCGAAGATTAAACTGGCAATATGTAAAAAGAATGATTTTTCCGGGATATAACCAGGCTCAATTTGTAATAGGAAATTGATAGCTTTATTAAAATATTCTTTGTTGTGGATAGAAAACTCATGAATACAAAACCGTAGCGAATCTATTATAGCTTGTTTTTTTTGTCGGGCATTCTCCGGATCATGTTTCCATATTTCATACACTTCGATTGCGTTTGTATAGCAGTCAACCATAAAAGCATTGGTGCGTTGTGATAGTGAGTTAGCTTGTTGTGTGCGATACAGCGCCTGCAACCCCGGCGTATAAATTATTTTACCACTGTGCCGCACGGCATCAAACAGATATCGCGCATCCTGTATTATGGGCAAGTTATCGTTCCATTTTAATTGCTTTACAAGCCGGGTGGAATATAATAAAGTTGCCGGCGGGCACCAAAAATCAGTAAAGGCCGCAATTTCGGGTATGCCTGTAATTTGTTTTTGAATGATTTCAATAATGGATATTTCACCATTAATTGTAGTGAATTTTTGCCAATCGCCGTAGGCAATATCAGCATCGCTATCTATTAGCGCATTAAGCTGCTGCTTAATTTTGCCGGGTTGCAGCAGGTCATCGCTGTCGAGGTATTGGATATAATCTCCTTTGGCATGTTCAAGGCCCGTAGTTCTTGCTGCACTTACGCCTCGGTTTTTAGTAGTGATGATGGTGCATTCCTTGCAATAATTATCCAGGATAACTTGAGACTGATCTGTTGAGCCATCATTAACCACGATGATTTCCAGTTTAAAAGAATCATCTTTTTGTATCAATGCAGATTGTACGGTAGCGGGTAAAGTTGATGCCGCGTTATAAGTAGGGATAATGATAGAAACCAAAGGTAGATTAGCCAATGATGTTTTTGAGTTTGATAACAATGCGTGATAGTAACGAGCGCTCGAACCATTGCCTTTGCATGTATGTTAGTTTGAAGGTGCTTTTTACCGGGGCGTTATTTTTAAACAGATAGGCATACCATAAATCGTCATAAGCGTTGGGCGATTTTGGTGGGGTAAGGCTTATATCCCAAGGTTTGTTCTGGCCGGTGCAATGTAGAAAAGCATACGGCTTGAAACTACCTATTGAATAAAAAGGGTGCTGAGGAACTACAACTGAATACCAGTCAGACAATTGAATGGAGATGATGTCTTCTGGAGGATTAGCTTGTAAAATAGCATTCAATATGTCTTGATCTGGCATGGGTAACCTGCTATTATTAAACAGTGATGCTGTTAAGTCCAGGTGTTGTGAACTTAACTCCATCCAATGATTTAGTAGTTGTTTATGATGAGCCATATTTCCTGCAAAAAAGCCAGAATTGTAATACCACTTATGATTTGCCGAATCATTATCTACAGAATAAATTTCCGTCCAAAACGATCTGCGATATTCATGTTCAGAAACTATGCCTTCTATGCAGGAAATAAACTTATTTGTTGCTAATAATCGTTCTATTTCGGGTATAAACTGTGCGTTAGTGACAATTATATCGGCATCAAAAAAAATAAATTTTTCGGATGGGTATTGTAATAAAAATAACGGTTTTAAGTTTACAGGATTCCAATCGGTTTCAATAATTACTTGTGTGATACCTTCAACATCATTAAGCTCGGGTAAATTTATATCGGTGGCTACAATAATTGGGTTATCAATTCCCAGCTGCCTTATTGAATTAATAAGCGCAAATGCACCGTATTTGAATTTTTTGGTGCAAAGAGTGTAAATGGTAACCAAGTTTAGTTTAAAATCTTTTTTAACTTAATTATAATACGTGAAATTATAGTGCGCTCAAACCATTGCTTTACCCACCATGAAATTTCAGGATTAAAGTTTACAGGCTGTGTATTTTTACGTGAATAATAGTACCACAGATCATCATAAGCGTGAGGGGCCCTTGCAGGGATTTTTTTTACTTTCCACGATTTATCTTTGTCTGTACAATGCAAAAAAGCGTGAGGTCTGAAATTACCAATATGAAAGAATGGGCTGTAATCTGTCGTAAATATTCGCCAGTCAGGTATTTGAATAGTTACCATTGCATTTATTGGAAGCGTTTGCAAAATAGCATTTAGCGTATCTTGGTCTGCCATTGGTAACCTCTCATTTTCAAATAGAAAGGCTTTTAAATTGAGGTACTTTTGGTTAAGCTCCATCCAATCCATCAGCAATTGTTTATGCTGTTTTAATGTGCCTGCAAAAAAGCCTGCATTATAATACCAGCTATGTTCAATTTTGTCAGTATTTCCAGGATAAATTTCCTTCCAGTAACTTCTTCTTATTTCGTTTTCACTCACAATACCATCTATGGGTACAATTAATTTATCCTCATCGAGTAGTTTTTCAATCTCGGGAATGAATGTTTTGCTGGTTAAAATAATGTCAGCATCAAAATATATAAACCGATCAGAGGGCTGTTTTAAGATGGTATATGCCTTAAGATTTGTACCATTCCAATCAGTATCAAATATAAATTGAGAAACGCCGTCAACAGCATCTAATTCCTGTAAATGAACATCGGTGCCTACAACAATTGGGTTTGCGCAGCCCATGGCTCTGATTGAATTAATAAGCGCAAAAGCGCCATATTTATATCCTTGTCCTGTACAAACTGTGTAAATGGTGGTCATGTTATTTTTTTAGCCTATTAATCATTTTTTTAGCTCTATTTGTGGCAATCAGAGCATTAATGCTCATCAACACCTCAAATGGATCATCCATTAATGTTGTAAATAAGTGTTTGATGAATCCTCCTACGGTCCACTTATTTGTTTCGCGGTTATTTATATAATAAAGAAGTATATGGCTATAGGCCATTGAATATTTTAGTTTTAACAGATATTTCCTGTTTATCCGTTGTTTAGGAATATAATGTTGTAACCTCAAACTATTAAACAGGCCAGTTTTGTAGCCCAATTCGTAGGCAACATAATTTAAATCAGTATCTCCTCCGGATAATAAATTTCCTTCTTTGCGGTCAAGCATTGTTCGCAAATAGTTATCCTTTGTATATTCTATATAATGTAATCCAAAGGTATGGTCCATACACATCCCGGCACCGCCGCAAAAAGCATCGTCGCTGGCTGATGAGGCTATTTTATCAAGATCAACATCATAAACCGCCACCATATCTTTACGTTTTAAAAACCATTCTTTTGGGGCAACCTCATAAACACCATAACATTTTGAAGGACTAAAAAGTCCTAAACCGGGATTTTGCTGTGCGATTGTGTAGGCATTGTTGATGTAGTCGGGATATAACCAATTGTCATCATCACAAAATATAATTAAATCAGACGCGGCTTCTAATATCCCTCGTTTACGGGCACAAACTAATCCGGGCATTGGCTCATCAATAACTCTAAAAGGGACGGATTTTAAGCCAACCTTTTCCCATGCCTCGGCCGCAGATTTTCCGGTATCATCGGTAGATGCGTTGTTTATTATAATAAGCTCCCAGTTAATACCACGGCTATCCTGCTTGCCCAGATGGGATAACGTATCATATATTCTGTTGGCACTGTTATAGCAGCAAATAATAACGCTTACGCTTTCCATGTTATATAGTTTTTCAGCTTACCTAAATAGCGTCTAAGCCGTTGTGAAATCACATATGCTTTCGAGAATTTTAAAGGTAACCCAGGATGTAAAGCTTTCATTTCATTCAATACACCGAAAATTTCAGGATGCGATGTGAATTTTTGTAGCTTGTTTTTAACCAGACTTTTGAAATGCGGACTATCAATATTACATAGATCACAGATATATTTCAATGCTTCAAATTCTTCTTTAATAATTACCGGGGTTGAAGATAATGTATGGCTGACCCCTGTTGTATTGACGCGATAATAATTTAAGATTTTACCGGAGATAATAACATTGCCCGTAAGAGCTAATTCCGACCAAAATATCCAATCGCCACAAAATTTATATTTTAAATATTCACTGGTAACCTTTTTATAATTAGTTTTTTTCCACAAGCACATACTTGCATTAAATATAGCATTTCCGTTGAGCATGTGGGTTGTTAAAAAAGTCATCCCATTAAGGTGGTGGTGTGTATGCTCCGCTTTGTATTTATAAAGTATTTTACCACTTTCATCAACAAAAGCCGATTGGCAATACGTAAGTGCGGTATCAGTTTCGAGGCCGGAGACCAGGGTCTCTAAAAATGTATTTTCGCAATAGTCATCGCTTTCGGCAATCCAGATGTAATCTCCCTGTGCCAACTCAATGCCTGCTTTCCATTGTTTAAATGTGGACCCGCTATTTTTTTCGTTGTAAACAATATGGGTAATTTTTTCGGATTGCCTGAATTGTTCAATAATTTCTTTGCTGTTATCGGTTGAACGATCATCTAATATAATAATCTCAAAGTTTTGATAGGTTTGATCTAATACAGACACAATCCGCTGTTTGAGGAACCGGGCATGATTATAATTGGGAATGATTACAGAAATTTTTACAGGCAAGAGCTATTTACTTTTTAAAATACTTTTAAGAAAGGCTAAAGGTTTTAATAATATATTACCTATTCTATATGAGTTTGAGTTTTGCATCCGCTCAACCTGATCTTTAAGTAAATAGTTTTCATAAAGTATTTTTAAATACGAGCCGAAGTGTTTACGATAATTTTCAATTTTAGCATTGTAAATCAATTCTCGATAAAGTTCTATATCATCAACTCGTATCGAATTATTTCTCGACACCTGTTTAATTCGATAGTGGAACAAAATATCTGGTATTTGATACACTTCTGATTGAATATCTAATAATCTGACCCAAAATTCCCAATCTTCATATCCTTGTTTAAAATCAATATTATATCCTCCTATTTCTTCCCATACTGATTTACGATATATGGCGGAACAAAAGATACAATTATCCATGAGC
Source organism: Mucilaginibacter sp. L196 (assembly GCF_009765905.1). GTDB lineage: Bacteria > Bacteroidota > Bacteroidia > Sphingobacteriales > Sphingobacteriaceae > Mucilaginibacter. Next base: position 256,498 of record NZ_LMUO01000011.1, read on the forward strand.
AGGTATTGGTAGCTATATGGAGGTAATTGCCAATGACCGTTTTCAGAGCCAAATTTATTGGCCTGGCAGTATACCAACCTTAGGTTTTTATTAATTTCATAGGCTTTTAAAGCTTTCGCAATATATTCAGCACCTATTAGATCATCGGCATCCAATGGAAGAATATATTCGCCTCGGGCAGATTCAATGCCTGTATTCCTGGCCGCAGACAGGCCACCATTTTGCTGGTGGATATATTTGAACCGTTCGTCTTTAGCTATCCACTCTTTGGCAACAGCTTCGGTATTATCTGTTGAGCCATCATTTATTATAATGCACTCCCAATTGGCGGCAGTTTGTATCAAAACACTGTTTAAGGTTTCGGGTAGAAACTCTGCATGGTTATAACAGGGGACGATTATGGAGATGGCGGGTTTCAAGATTTTATCCATTCTTTAATAGAAATATTAAACCTATTGTACGCGTTTAATTTTGAAAGCTGGAAAAGCTCTTTTGTTTTATACAATGAATATAATTTGTTATTCCTGTTGGAATTTACCCTGACAAATTGATCTGATTTTTTAATCAGCTCGTTATTTAATAAGGTTACATTAAATAATCCTGTTTTTTTATTCCCATTTATAATACGTTCAATACCGGATAGAATTCGTGAAAAAGTTAACAGATCATTTGATTCTATTTGACCATCGAAAAAGTTTAATAAAAGCTTTCTATCTGCATCTTTACTTTCAGTTAAGCCTAAGGATTTAAGATAATTGCTTCGTATGGTATCTGTTTCAAATTTTTGTTTAACAGCAAATAAATTACTTACCTGATTTGATGTTATTCGATACTGAAGTAATTTAGCATCTATATTTGCAAATTTTAATTCAGATAGTGCTCTTTGCCATAATTCATAGTCTTCTGCATGATATGAAAGTGGATCGTAGAATAAGTTGTTTTTAATAAAGCTATCTTTTTTGAGCATTACCCCCGGATGCGGCACAGGGCAACAAAAGAAGCTTTCAACCTTAATGGCATCATGTGAGGTTTGATAAATTCGTTCTCCAATAACGTTTTTATGCTCATCAATAATATCCATATGGCATCCCACAAGTCCTATTTCAGGATTTGCTAATAACAAATCAACCTGGATGTGTAAACGGTTGGTGTTAGATATATCATCAGCATCCATCCGTGCTATGAATTGCCCGCTGGCTATTTTTAAACCTTCATTTAGTGAAGCTACAAGACCCATGTTTTTAGGGTGATCAATAAGCCTGATTCTTGCATCATCGAACCCATTAATAATGTTTAATGAATTGTCGGTTGACCCATCATTGATGATTAGGAATTCGAAATTTCTAAGTGTCTGATCAAGGATACTTTCGATAGCCTCACCGAGATATTTCTCAGCATTATAAACTGGCATCAAAACGCTTACTAATGGCTCAGTCACAAGCTAAAACTATCCAGTTAAAGGGTACATAATCAGTTATATTAAACTTAACCTTTTGCGGGTTAAACCAATTTTCGGGGGCGAAAACCTTTCCGTTTTGTTTGGATAGCCACGCACCCCACCAGCTAAAACTACTATTGGCAATAATGTGATGTTTGCAATTGCTCATCAGGGCCATATCTTTCCAGCTATCTGCTGTTGAATTACCCTGCATGTAGTTTACAGGTATGGTATCGACTTGCAAGTTTTCTTTTGCCCAGGGTATATCATCGGAAAAAACAAACAAGGTGATATCCGGGTATTGCTTTTGAAGAATTTCAATTGCCTTATTGTAATAGTTAATCGGCAATAAACCATGTACATTGGTAACAGCCTGTAATTTAGCGTAATCGCCGCGGCGAAGGTGCAGACTTATGGAATTATCTGTGGCAAGTATTTTATTTTTTGTTGCTTGATTAACTTCATCCAGTGGCGGAAATTCAAAATCGTTTAAAATTTGTTCACGGTTGGCGGCAAAATACTTTTCGGATTGAAAATAACCGTCGAGGTAAAAGTGATTGTTCTTATTGAATTGATCGAAGGGGATGTATTCGTTTAATTGCTGATCGATGTGCTTTAGCTTTGACCTAATGAAGAGCCGCACAAACTTGTAATAGACTCCGGTGTTTTTAAATAGGCTAACCTGGGCATTAATAGCTTTATATGCCCTGATGTTTTTGAAGATACCCAGCTCAAACTGCCGGGATGTGAAACCTTCCTTATCGATATTGTTTTCCGTTAAAAATTTAAGATTAAGACCAACTTTTTCACCATCCTTTAGCAAAGCTGTGGCCGCAGTATATTGAAACATTTGATTACCTAAACCGCCTTGTAGTTTAATGATTACCACTGTTATTAAGATATGTATGGGCGGAGACGCTTTTTATATAGTTTGGAACATCATCCCCTGAAGTGGCATTAAACGAATATTCCTGTTTAACGTACGAAGGATGATATGCCAGTAAAAAGTTTCCATATGTTTCATATTCGGAGAAACCGGAAGCATCGGTGTAGTCAACATTATTTAATATTACTTTATCCCAGCTTTCGTTATGTATCAACTCTATTTTTGCTTTTAAATCCTTAAGCATCATTTTATTGAATAGCATGTAATGCGTAATGAATGACAATTTGGATGTGGTTTTTATCTTTAGTATTTGTTCGTATACACGATGATATGCTTCATGCCTTTCCTGAGACATATCAAGAATTGCTTTTTGCTCATAAACAAATACTTTGGGTTTGATAAAAATGGTATCTGCGTCAAGGATCAAAAAATTTTCCTTTTCTACAATTTTATCGGCGCTTAATTTTAATAGTTGCTGAAAAAGCCAACCAGACCTGTCCTGGTTATTTACTATGTAATTTATAGCAGATTTATTATAACCAAGTACCTCATTCTCATTAATGAATATTGCGCCTGTTTCTTTGCATATATCAACAATCTCCTCACAGTCAGCAGGGGCAACTATATATATATTATTGATAGGATGATGGATGTTTAACTTAGCATTTGCTACAACATTCTTTAGTGTTTCAATATCTTTTGCTGATGCCGGAATAAACACATCTATTGGCAATTCGCTGGATATGTTTTTTCTGAAATTTACATCCTTGTTGAGTAATGGGTTCAATACCATCAATCTCCACAACAAAAAGCTTCTGGAGTTTGAAGAACCCACTATATAGATCGAAAAGCTTTTATCGAAATGGCGTATTTTCTTTAAAAAATGTAAAATTGATAGCAGGCCTAATTTAATCTGGTCAAAAAAAAACCTTTTTATTCGTGCAAACCCTTTTTTTGTTACTGAGTAAATCTTAGAAAATAAATTGCCCTGGCCTAAAAGCGCTTTTTTGCATTTATTTATTTTACGGGCAGAGACGAGCTTTCTATTTATAAAAATAGCATCACCGGAATATTCATGTTGTGAGGAAAAACCCAGCAATTCAAAGTCGTTGTCAAAAAGGAAGTTTTGGATATCGTTAAATAGCGGCTGGTCTTTATAAATTTCAAAAAATTCGACTTCCAAATGTATAATTTTAACTTTCTGTATATGATCAGATAGGCCTTTAAGTGCCATTAGTTCGGCACCCTGTATATCCATCCACAAAATATCAATTGCAGGAAGATTATTTTCTTCGATAAATGAAAAAAGTGTAATGCCATCTACTTCTACTTTTTCTTGTACATAGTTTTCAACCGGGTATTTTCCAGATGCTTCAAGTAGAGACGACGCGCCCTGGTTACCATCTTCCCAGGTAGTTTCTGTTTTTTCTTTATCAATTTTATAAAATGATATTGGCCCGTTCTTATCTGATATAGCCTTTTCAGTTAAAATAATATTATTGTAGGCACTAATATTTTTACGGCATGCGGGTAAAGTATTAGGGTTACATTCAAATGCATATATTGTAGCCAACGGGTACCTGTCGGCAAATGCCATCGTATCTTCACCGTATCTTGATCCAAATTCAAAAATGATTTTAATGTTATTAAACCCTAATAAATCATTTGCAACTTTTGATAATTTATTGATTGAATCAATTGATGGTTCAGCGTTCATTTAATTAAGTTTTTCCCATTGTAAGTATGGCCTTACAACACCGTGCATTTTGTTAATATATTTATTATTTCTTGTTTGTGAGTTATTGTCCTCATTAACTGTAAATACAATGGTGTGTTGTAAGTGTATATTTACAGGGTTAGAAGTTGTTATTCCTAATGTGAATTTATATTCAAGGTTATTTAATAAGTTACCCGGCACCCATACTACCCATTTATGGATGCCTATTGAATAATCGCCGGTTTCATGTACCACATGAAATACCTTTTCATCGCTTATCGTTGATATTAAAAAGCTTAAATCAGGTTCATACAAGTTGTCTTTAATTTCATATTCGATTAAAAATCCAAATTTTGTAGTTATAAACAATGTATCCAACTGTTCATTATTGGTGTTAATAATTTTAAGCTCCCTAAGTTCAACAGATCCGTCGCCCATTTTATTATCAGTAGTTATCTTATAATATGATTTTAAGCTTTCGTTACTTAGGTTTATGTATTGATTACAAACAGTGTCGATATCAGCACTATTTAACATTTTTCCATCGCTTAGTAAAATACCTTTGGTACATAGCTTTTGCACTGAAATCATATTATGGCTCACAAATAAAACTGTTCTGCCTTCTCCTGTGCTAATATCACCCATTTTACCAAGACATTTATTTTGAAATTCTGAATCACCAACTGCAAGTACTTCATCAACAATTAGTATTTCTGATTCCAGGTGAGCGGCAACGGCAAATGCCAGGCGTACGTACATGCCAGAGGAGTATCGTTTAACGGGCGTGTCTATATAACGTTCAACACCTGAGAAATCAACTATTTCATCAAATCTTCGTTTTATTTCTGATTTTCGCATACCCAGAATAGCGCCATTAAGATATACATTTTCCCTACCTGTAAGTTCGGGGTGAAAGCCTGTGCCAACTTCCAGTAAACTGGCTATTCTTCCTTTTACTTTTACTGACCCGGTGGTGGGGGAGGTTATACGGCTTAATACTTTTAGCAAGGTACTTTTACCTGCGCCATTACGGCCAATTATGCCTACGGCGTCACCTTCCTCTATATCAAAGTTTAAATCTTTAAGGCACCAAACAATATCGCTTTCGCCTTTTACGGTACGGTCATTTGTTTCGCCGATGCGCAGATAAGGGTCTTCTTTTCCGCGCATGCGGGCTATAAAGCGTTCTACATCGCGCGAGATGGTGCCGGTGCCAAAATCGCCCAATTGGTATGCTTTCGAGAGCCCTTCTACTGCTATTGCTTTAGCCATTTGTAACCATTAATAATTCTTCTAAGTTATTTATGTAAGCATCTTCGTTAAAGTAATGCAAACATTTTTTCTGTAAGCTATCGCGTTTTTGAGATGATAGTGATGTTTCTAATTCATTGCTTATCGCTGCTTCCAATTCGTCAAGGTTATCGGCATCAACAGCTTTACCTAGTTCGCCGTTGCGTATGGCGTCAATACTGCCATCGGCGTTACCACATATAACAGGTAGGCCGCAGGCCAGCGCTTCAATAAATACAATACCGAAGCCCTCTTTTTTACTGGGTAAAACAAATACATCGGCCAATAAAAAATGGTCGGGTATATCTTTTTCGTCAATAAAACCGGTTAAAATAACATCGTCTTCAAGCCCATCACAAGCAATCATATTTTTTATGCGAGTTTCTTCGCTAATATCGTATTGGCCTGATAGCACGTATTTGATACCCGGATATTTCACTTTTAGCCTACTAATCAATTTAATCACCTGATCATGCCCTTTGTACTGCTCTGAATTTGCCAGTCGGGTTAGGGTGTATATTACGGGGTTATCAAGGGTAAGGTTGTACTTATCTAAAAGATGCTGAGGTTTAGCAAATGCGGTTGGTAACCGCATAAATGGGTCAATAGCGTTATTTAGTATGGCACATTTATCCTGACTAATATTATGCCTACTGATCATTTGCTGTTTGGTGAAGTCGCTTACACAAATCACCTTATCGCAATGCTTTAAAAAGGTATTTTGAAAAAAACTGAGCGACCGCCAAACTTCAATGCCATGCGCGATAAGCCAGACTTTTGTTTGGGGATTGATTTTTTTAATGATAAGCCCAACCAGGGCTAAATTAATATGTGTTAAAATTACTACATCAGCTTTAATACCTTTTTTTATTGCCTGTATAACAAAGGCACTTCTGTTAGTATTAAACCCCCTGAATTTTTCAGCGGGGAGATATTGCGGCATTAAGTCCTGGTTGGCATCATACGCCGAGTACATATCAAAATCCCATTTATCATTAACCGCAATGTGGTTTAATGAATGCGCCAGGGTTCGCGTCATTTTTTGAATTCCGCCGGTTGTGCTAAAACTTTGCAGTGTAAAAAGTAGTATTTTTTTACTCATGCGTTTGCAGCTGAAAAAGGGCAAAACATTTTGACCAGTGTAACCTATTGTTTTTAAAATTTTCGATCATTTTTCTTGTTGTTTTCCCCCTGTATATAGCCTCATCGGAAATATGCTGGTTTTGCTGCATCCATTTTTGCAGTGGGAAGGAAAAACCCATTTTAGGCCTGTTCCATATTTCTTTCGGTAACAGATTTTTAAAACTATCTGTCAATATTTTTTTTGGTTGATCGCTAAATCTTATTTCGGGTGAGATTTGTGCGGTTAGGTTGATGAACAGTTCATCCAGAAAGGGAACCCTTACCTCAAGGCCATGGTTCATGCTCATTACATCCGTATCGCGAAGCAACTGGTTTTGCATGTAAAAATTACTTTCCAGTTGTGAGGCGTATTGTTTATTGTAGATTTTTGTAGCAGGAGTATTATCACCCGAAAACAAAACATCTGCTACTTGTTTAACATCTGCATCCAATATAGCGGCAATGCTTGATGGCGCGAAGAGTGCCCTTAAAAATAGGTAATCGGCAGCCGGATTGTTATACTTAAGAAACTCAAACTTTTTATACTGGTCTGCCAGCAGCGGCGTGGCCAATGAAAATAAAGATGCCGGTACCGACCGTAAATATTTAAGATAATGCACCCGGTTAAATGATGGGTAACCACCATACAATTCATCGGCGCCAATGCCCGATAGTACAGCTTTTAATCCATCCTGCTGCGCGTATTTGCTGATGAACCAGGTGTTAATGCCATCGGTGGTTGGCATGTCCATAGCACGCAGTATTTGCGGGAAGGATTTTTCGAAATCTTGCTGTTTTACCAGGTGATTGAATTTTTCGCCATCAATTTTATCGCGTATGATTTTTTGGAAAGCACTTTCGTCATACGCTTTTTCATCGAAGTGTATGGAGATGGTTTTAAGGTTGGTATGTTTTTGCTGGTTAGCTAGTAAGGTGATGAGGCTGGAGTCGACACCACCACTTAAAAATACACCAACAGGTGCGTCTGCTATTAGTTGCCTGCTTACCGATTCCTTTAACGTTTTAACTATTTGTTCACGAGCCTCAGCAGCATTAAATATAGTTATTGGATTTATTGAATTTCCGTAAGCGCTAGCGCTAAACGTGGCTTTTGCGTTATCCCAACATAAAAAGTGCCCTTTGGGCAGGCTATAAATATTTTTTAAGGTTGTATAAGGTTCGGGTATGTGGCCATAAGCCAAAAATCGAATCTGCCAATCTTTATCCTGCTCGGTTGCTAAACCGGCTACCTTGAATGCCCTTACTTCGGACGCGAAGCTTAATTGGCCTTTATCGGCACAATAATATAAAGGTTTTATTCCGCCGGTATCACGTACCAGGTAAGTGCTGTTTTTTGCCTTGTCATACAATGCGAAGGCGAACATACCGTTAAGCTTTTCAAAAGCGGCTGTGCCCCAATGTAAATAAGCTTGTATAATAACTTCGGTATCGGTGCTTGAGCGGAATTTGGCACCGGCGGCTAATAGTTCTTTTTTTATTGTGAGGTAGTTATATATCTCGCCGTTAAAGGCGATCCACGCTTTTTCTTCCACATCAGCCATTGGCTGGTGCCCATTGTTGCTTAGGTCGATGATTGATAGCCTGCGCTGGCCAAAACCAAGGTGCTTCTCTTCATCAATAAAAATCCCCTCATCATCAGGGCCGCCATGCTGTAAAGCAGTGCACATCAGCTTAATTTTGCTGCCTATCTCACCGGATGATAAGCGGGCCGATATTATTCCTGCAATCCTGCACATAAGAAACGTATGTTCATAGCTTCGCCCCGTAAGTCACAATTTTGTTTGTAACTTATTGTTTTTCAGTTTATTAAATATCGCCTAAAAAGGCTGTAATACTATTGCTTTGCAGCTACAGGTTTTAATTTTTGCTTAAAATTAAAACCTGTCAATAATATTAGCTGCAACATGTACAATAATTGAGCAGCCCAAATTATCAAGGCGTAATATTAATTTTTTTTGCGACTGGTATGCTATTATTTCGCCAATCATGCCTTTAAGCGGTCCCGCTTTGATCATGATCTTTTCACCAGCCTGCAAATTGTTTTCAGTAATTTCCAGCTCATAGGGGCTGGCCATAAGTAGTTTTAAATCTTCTATCTGCCTGTCGGGCATAGAAGTTATTTTGCCTGAGAAGTATATGAATCGGGTTATTCCCTTTGTCATTAAAACCTCGGCTTGTTCACTCTCACTAATATTTACAAATAAGTAAGATTTTATAAAAGGCTCTTCTACCCATTTTTTACGATCGCTCCATTGCTTAAGTTGCCTGTGGAGCGGCAGGTAGGCGTTAATGCCTTTATCTGTTAATGCCTGGTGGGCTTTCTTTTCTGCCCGGGGCTGTGTATAAACCGGATACCATTTGTAACCTAATGTACTTGCTGTTACCGCCATACTTTAACCAAGCGCTTATGATTTGAACCAACTCTTAATGTTCCACCATTTTTTTTCTTTAGAATCAACATAATAGCCGGAGCTTTCGTAGCCGGAGTAATCTGAGTAATAATAATACCTGGTGCCGTAATTTTCTCCGGTAAATTTAGTGGTATAATACCTGGAGTGTAACAAGTCTTCGGCAAAAGCATTCAAAACAATGGCTGTATTATCTAAATGATATTCCTGCGCTATGCGTTGTGGTACTGTGGCGGCATAGAATTTTGATTTACCCGAACGGATCACAAAAATATTTATATCGCTCATCCTGATTAGCGGTATGGCATCCGAGACCAGGCCGATAGGAGCGGTATCAATCATGATAATATCATATCTTGACCTTAATTCTTCAATCATCACACTCATCCGGGGGTTATGCAGCAGCTCGGATGGGTTTGGCGGTACCGGGCCGGATACTATAAAATCAAGATTATCTTGTTTGGAATGAAGAATAATATCATCAAGGGATGTTTGATGGGCCAGGTAATTGCTTAATCCTTTATCATTAGGTACGTTAAAAGTATGGTGCATTCTTGAGCGCCTAAGATCGGCTGCTATAAGAATTACTTTTTTATCTATTAGCGATAGTGTGCTCACGAGGTTAACCGCCACAAATGATTTTCCTTCGCCCGCCACTTCAGAGGTTATACAGATAACCTTGCTTGATTTTTCGGAAGCCAGGAAGCTAAGGTTGGTACGTACCGAACGTACGGATTCAGCAAAAATGGAGCGCGGTTTACTGATGGCTAATATTTGCGAGTTGTCTTCATCGATATCTTCAGGGAATTTTCTGATAACACCGAGGATAGGCACGGAGGTTAGGCTTTCTACGGTTTCTTTATCATATATATAGGGGTTCAGTATCCTGATCAATATGATTAGCCCCAAACCTATTGATATACCCAATATCAACGCTGTATGATGTATTGAATTATCGTCGGGTGATACCGGGGCAAAGTTTGGCTCTGCCGGTTCAATAATACTTGCGCCGGGTAATATTGCCGAACGGCTGATCTGCGCTTCTAATTTCTTTTCAGACAGGAATGAGTATACTTTGTCATTAACATCAAAATCGCGTTTTAAACCTACCATAACCCGCTCATTCTCGGGCAGGGCATTTATTTGCTGATCAACCTGTTGCACTTGCCCGTTAAGATAATCCATGACTTTCTCAATACGGGCGCGTTGTGCATTAAGGTTATCTAAAGCGGCATTTTTTACCTGAAGTATTTGCTGATTAGCATCCAGTACCGGTTGCGAAGATGAGATATATGATTTTAAAAGGTCGTTTTTTCGGAGAATAAGGGTATTGATACTGGTTACTAGTTGCGAAAGTAATGGATCAAGGGTACCCTGCATACTGAAATTGAGGCTAACATTGTCTTTTTCGCTGGTAATCTGGTTTTTTAACTGGTCAATAGCCTGTAACTGTATTTTAAGTAATGATTGCTGGGTTTCCAGGTCTTTGCTTTTACCCAATGCTTCAGAAGCGGCTGTACCAATGTCAATTATACGGGAGTTTTGTTTGTTTTTTTCGATCAGGTTTTCCGAACCGCGTACTTCTACCGAGATCGTATCCAATTGATTTTGGATAAATTTTATCATTTGGGTAGCCGATTGTGTTTTTTGATTCCGATCGTATTCCAAATACTCCTTCATGATGGCGTTAAGGACATCGGCTGCAAATTGCGGATTGGAATCAGTTTCCTGCAATGATATGATGTTGGAGTTTTTTATCACCTCATTGGTATGTAACCCGCCCAATACGCGGCCAACAAAATCATCCGCTATATTAAATTTAAACAGGCAAGCAACATTCTTTACGTCCTTAGGATATTTAATACTGAAGGCCATGTTTTCAATATTAATAGGTGTATTATATGAATATACCTTTGTTACATCTTTGCCTGCTGTTTTATAAGTAAGGCTAAATGTATTGCCCTCATTAGGTTGGTACCTGATCAGGTCGCGGTAAAAATTAAGCGTATCAAACTTCAACAATTGAATATTGAGGGGTTTTTCAGGATAAATATCAGTAGTACGCACCCTTCCGCCCAGAAAAAAGCTTATGTGATAGTCAAGATCTTTAATCGCGCTCAGCACCAGGCTGCCACTTTGTATAACGTAGGTTTCGCTTTGTATTTTTGAGGTAGCCTTTTGAGAGCTGCCCATCGCGCTCATAAGATCAGATATTTCCGACGTCTTCTCTTCAAACTTCATCGTGGCCGATGTAGCGTATACTTTAGGAGTGTACCATAAGTATACATTTGCTATCAGCGTAGCTAAAATTACCGATCCTACTATCCAATACCAGCGGCTTAATAAAATTTTGCCTATCTTAAAATAATCTAATTCCTGGTTGGGTAGTTTATTCTGAGCTTTATTAATTTCTTCCATTAGCGGCGGGCAAGCGTATAAATGATTAAAAATGTATTAAGTACAATTAATGCCGGCTGTATAAGGGTTGAGAAGGTTGAAACTTTATCGGTTTGTATAGCACGTTTGTTTTGTGCTATGTAAATGATATCTCCATTTTGTAAAATACCTGCAGGATCTGATAATGACCTGATATTACTTAAGTCGATACGCTTAACAATTGGGTGTGCCAGATCGCCGCGGATTATTTCAACATTCTTTTCATTGGCTTTATCGGTAAGGCCACCAGCTTGGCCAATCAGTTCAATCAAAGTTGTTCTATCCTTTATCAGTTGATAATTACCGGGTGCTTTTATTTCGCCAAGTATGGTTATTTTTAAGTTGACTATTCTAAGCTCAATAATAGGGTCTTTTAATAAGGATTTTTTATACAATCCCTCAATTCTGCTAGCTGCTTCCTGTCTTGTTAGGCCTTCAACCGGCACTCGGCCAATAACAGGTAAGGCTACGCTGCCATCTTCCTCTACCTGAAATTCCTGACCCAGAGGCGAGCTGCCCCCGCCAGATCCACCCGTTGTTGCCGAAGGTGCATCGCCAATAATATAGCTTATGTTTTGCAGGTTACGTATTTGTAAAATATCCTGGGGTTGTATCCGATAATGAACCGTTGGCGTTGGTATGGTGGTTGAAATGCTATCAAACCCTTGTTTTTGCTGGAACAGTAATTGATCCTGTTTATAGGAGCAGGATGTTAAAACCGAAAGTAAACTAAAGGTTAAAAATACAATTGTAAAAATGCGCATATTGAACAATTCTGTTTGACTAAAATTAGGTCTTGATACCAAAAATACATAATTTGCGGGTATTAAAAAGCAGTATTTTTCTTAGTGCAAGATATAAGGGTAAGTTTAATAACGGTTACATATAACGCTGAAAGTACTATTGAGCGTTGTATACAATCTGTTATCGCCCAAAACTACCAAAATATTGAATATATAGTGATTGACGGTGCCTCGACCGATAGTACACTACAGATTATAAATCGTTATGCTCACAACATTAAAATTATCATTTCTGAGCCCGATAAAGGGATGTACGATGCCCTGAACAAAGGGATAAAGCTTGCAACGGGCGATATTACAGGCATTTTAAATGCTGATGATTATTTTGCTTCAGATGACATTTTAGCCGACGTAGCTACGGCTTTTATGCATTCAAATGCAGATATCCTATATGGTAATCTTGACTTTGTGGATCAAAATGAAACAATAATCCGTAAATGGCGTACAAGGGCATACAAGAGAAGGGATTTTTACTGGGGATGGATGCCTGCTCATCCGACGTTTTACTGCAGGAAATCGTTATTTAACAGTTTGGGCTATTATAGTTTGGAGTATGGAACTGCCGCCGACTATGAACTGATGCTAAGGTTTATGCATAAAACAAAAATTAATGCATATTTTCTTGATAAAGTTATGGTTAAGATGCAGTGCGGAGGAATGAGCAATAAGAGCCCTGTAAATAGAATTAACGCGTGGAAGTTTGATTTAAAAGCAATGCGTAACAACGGAATCATATTTTCTTTACTAGCGTTGATTATTAAGCCTTTACGAAAGTTTGGGCAGTACTTTTAATTATTGAAAATCTACCGATCTGTTAAAGAACGTTTATTGTTTGAGACAAAAAGAATTAATTTTTAGCTTACGCCTTATGCAAGAATATTTACATACTTACCCCATATTGTATTATCTTTTCATTATAGCTTTCTCTATACTGATTACTGTACTTGCAATCCCTTCAATACTGCATGTTGCCCGCGAACGCCGTTTGTACGATGATTTAGGCAGTTTTAGAAAGCATCACGATCATGGCATACCGCGCCTTGGCGGTGTTGGCATTTTTGTGAGTTTTACCATAACATCACTTTTATTTGGTTTTGCAGATAAATCCCTGCCCATTAATTACCTGCTTACTGCCTGTATTATTTTGTTTGCAATGGGCCTTAAGGATGATTTAACCGGCGTGCACTCTACCACAAAATTCATGATGCAGTTTATTGTAGCGGGAATTTTGGTTGTACTTGGTAATATACGTTTAACCAGCATGTATGGCATTTTTGGGATTACCGAGCTACCATATTTTATAAGCGCACTGCTATCTATCTTACTTATTATGCTTATTGTTAATGCCTTTAATTTGATAGATGGAATTGATGGTTTAGCATCAGTTACTGGTATGATGGTTAACGGTATTTTTGCTGCCCTGTTTATTTACATGAAGCATTATGAGCTTGCCGCTGTTGCACTGGCTATGGTGGGTGCTACAACAGGTTTCCTGAAATTTAATTTATCACCCGCGAAAATATTTATGGGCGATACCGGATCATTACTGATCGGATTAATATCGGCAGTAATGGCATTTAAGTTTATTGAGTTAAACAAATTTACGGGTACCAATATGCCTCTGGTGTTTAATGCACCTGCATTAACCTTCGCTATATTAATTGGGCCGATATTTGATACTTTACGTGTATTTACCATGCGCATTGCAAGTGGCGTATCGCCCTTTAAGGCCGATCGTAACCATATGCATCATCGCATACTAACACTTGGTTACAGCCATATACAAACCACTTTAATTTTGGCAGGCCTTAATGCATTATCAGTTGTTATTGTACTGGTATTCGGCTACATTGGTAACTCTACATTAATATTGTTAATAACAGGTGTATCATTGTTATTTAATTGGTTCATTACCTTCCTTACCCGCTCAAAAGAACGCGAGAACCTGGCGTTACGCAATTTATTTGCTTAATTATTTTGTTCATCTAGCCTGTTTTAACAAGGTAGGCAGCACTAAATGAAACTATTTATTTAATTTTAAGTTGTATAGTTCATTAACCTTTCATTAAAAATGTCGTCCCATCATATCGTTCGCGAGAAGCAGGAGCCCGCTTTGCTGGTATTGGGGCTGGATACCTTTTCGGATGAATTATTGGGGCAGTTGCTGGAGTGGAGCCCAACCGTTATTGTTACCGAACAAACAGCCGAAAATGTTAATGCTTATGGCATTAAGATAGACTGGATAATTTCAAACGAATTTAATGATCACCTGCAATCGGATATGAAATGGATGCCTGAAGGTAAGGGCCCGATAACAGAAACCGCGCTTAAATATTTAATTACACATGGCTACCCTGCTGTTAACGTTATAACAGATGAGTTACAATTAAAGGATTACCTTTTTTTTGTTGATAAGATTGACGTGGTGATTTTTTATAATAATAAAAAAATATGTGCAATTAACTCCGGCTATAGCAAGTGGAAACCTGCCGGCGAGATAATAGAGTTTTTATCAGAACCGCAACAGCTGCATACCAGCGGTTTAGTTATGCTGAGCCATAACCGTTACCAAACGGTCCAGGATGGTTTTTTTAGCATACAATTTGAACAACCGTTTTTATTTATAGCGGAGGATTTGTAGATAGTTTGTCATTGCGAGGAACGAAGCAATCGCGGACTTTGTAAGATGGCTTTTCTATGTGCGATTGCTTCGTTCCTCGCAATGACAATTTTATTATTCCTAATTGTCATTCTGAGCGGAGCGAAGAATCTGTACGGGTGGGTGCTACTATACACATTCTTCGTTCCTGAGAATAACAAAGATATTATTGATTCGTACCCCACAATGACAATTGGTTTATTATGCGCTTAATGCTTCGACTCCCAGCTTTTTAGCCAGCTCATTTAAATCATTGGCAACTGCATCAACTAGTGGGATACCATTTGTTAATCTGTCGGCTTGTGCTTCTAATTCCGGCTCACCGGGGATGATGACTTTTTGATCGGCATCAATTGTTGAGGCTGATTTGAACCGTTCTATCCAGTTATCCAGGTGTGATTTAAATTCATCAACCGGCCTGAAACCATCTACCCGCATCGCCCCCAAAAAATGCCCAATACCTTGACCAACAGGGTCATTTGGCGGATCTAAAAAAGCTACAAATGGCGGTACCCATGGGCCATAATTCGCGCCTGATAATACGGCTGACAGAATATCTACCGTAGCGCTTAAACCAAAACCTTTGTGACTGCCATGTTCCCTGTCGCTGCCCAGGGGTAGTAATGAGCCGCCTGTTTTTAAGGCATGCGGGTCGGTTGTGTAATTGCCTTGTTTGTCCTGTATCCAGCCTTCGGGTACTTGTTTGCCCAGGCGTTGCGCTATTTCTAATTTGCCATTTGCTGCCGCGGATGTAGCCATATCTACAATTACAGGTGGATATTTACCTGCCGGGAAAGCGTAGCACATCGGATTAGTTCCCAATAAACGTTCGTTTGAAAAGGTTGGCGCTACCAGCGGACTGGCATTAGTCATGGCGAAACCGATCATATCCTTTTCAACCGCCATCAACCCGTGGTAACCGGCAATGCCAAAATGGTTAGAATTACGAACTGATACCCATCCTGAGCCATATTTCTCAGCTTTTTCAATCGCTATCCGCATGGCAAATGGCGCTACTACTAAACCCAAACCTCCATCGCCATCAACAGTGGCTGTTGTTGGGGTTTCGTGAACTATTTTAATATCTGGTGTAGCATTGATTCTTTGCTTCTCCCATAGGCGTACATAGCCTG
Organism: Mucilaginibacter sp. L196; assembly: GCF_009765905.1. Taxonomy (GTDB): domain Bacteria; phylum Bacteroidota; class Bacteroidia; order Sphingobacteriales; family Sphingobacteriaceae; genus Mucilaginibacter. The sequence goes on from NZ_LMUO01000011.1 coordinate 272,411, forward strand.
TTAAACGGGCCACGCCATGCGAATCAATCCCGCGAAGATCGGACAGTAATAAAACATCTGTAGCTAAGATAGCATGCTCCTGGCTGCAGCCCATGGCCAGGAATATATTTTGGGTAAATGCGCGTAATGTGGATTCGGATACGATCATGAGGGCAAATATAGTTGTTTGGCTATATTAAATTAGTTGTCATTCTGAGCGGAGCGAAGAATCTATCTGTTATATATGGCGCAAATGTCTATTGATAGATTCTTCGTTCTGCTCAGAATGACAAGGCTTTAGAGATTAGTTAGTTAAGTACTGCGACCGTTTCTTCACAAAAATATTAAATAGTGTTTTGCTGCTTGCTTTTTTAACCGTGTTGATACTGTTAGTACGTTTGCGCTGAACCGCGGAAAGTGCTTTGCCATTTATTGACCCTACACTACCACTGCCTGCAATGGTGCTTACCACCCCGGCAGGGGTTATTTTGCGGATAACATTGTTGTAAGTATCGGCTACATAAACATTGCCTGTGGCATCAACAGCTATGCCTGATGGGCCGTTGAATGATGCCGCGAGGCCGGTGCTGTCTGCCTGCCCGGCATTGCCATTGCCCGCGAAGGTGGTTACATTACCGTTGGGATCAATCTTACGGATGAGATCGGTAACATATTCGGTTACATACAGATTGCCTGACGCATCAGCTGCTATGCTGTTTGGGAAATAGAATGCGGCAGCAGTGCCTTGCCCGTTAATGGATGCTGTGGTGTCGCTACCAGCAAGAGTGGTTACCTGGCCGCCGCTTATTTTTCGGATGAGGTTGTTGAGCATATCGGCCACATAAATATTTCCTGATTTATCCAGGGTTAGCCCGGCAGGGTTATTAAATGTTGCTACAAGTAGCGCGGCACCATTGGTTGCGCCCGGGTTATCATTGCCTGCAATAGTAGTTACGATACCGGCAGGGGTTACCATACGGATGAGGTTGTTGCCCGCATCAGTAACATAAACATTACCCTGCGCATCGCAAGCTACGCCACTTGGCCCGAAGAAATAGGCGGCCGCGCCAATGCCATCAACCGAGCCGGTGCTATCGCTGCCTGCAAGTGTGCTTACAAGCCCTGCTGGTGTTATTTTACGGATCTGATTATTATTGTCATCGGCCACATAAATATTGCCTGATGGGTCGATTGTTAAGCTGGTTGGCCCATTGAAGGTGGCTACGTTTCCGACACCGTTTATGGAGCCTTGTATGCCGTTACCGGCCAGTGTGCTTACTATGCCTGTTGTGGATATTTTACGGATCTCATTATTGCCATAATCGGCTACGTATATATTGCCCGCGGCATCAACTGCTACACCGGTTGGGCCATTGAATGATGCTATGGAATCTGCGGCGGTGCTATCTTTTCCGGTACTGCCTGTGCCGCCGCTATCATATTTAGTGCTTGTTGGTATCGGCGATCTTTTTGTGCAAGCGGTAAAAAAACAGATCATTATCACCATAAAGAACGCGGTAAATAAGAATTGTTTTTTTAAACGTGTCTTCATTTGGTTTTGGCAGTAGCTATTGGTTATCGGTTTGGATTTTTAAAGGTAGAATTAAAGGCTCAATATAAATCAATTATCTAACTTTTTCAATAGTTGCAACCCTTGTTCCCATTGGCCGAACCCAGATGCGGCATTGATGTGATCGGCATCGCCTATGTTTACCACTTCGCTGCCCCAGGCGGCTGCAAATTGTTCGGCGCGGGCGGTACTTACATAAAAATCATTAGTGCTGATTACGGTGATGGTTTTAAAAGGTAATTTGATAAGCGGAACAGGTGTAAATCCGCTTGTACCGGTCGGGTAAGAATCCGCCTCAGTATCACTCGGGGCAACTAATAAAGCCCCCTTAATTTTGGTGTTGAATTTTTGTGCCCAGTAAGCCACAGTGGTGCAGGCCAGGCTGTGCGCTACCAAAATAACTTCAGCACGGTTGTGTTTTTTGATTTCCGTGTTGATGGTTTCTATCCAATCGGAGCATACGGGTGTTTCCCAGTCTTTTTGTTCAACGCGGATAAAGTTGTATTCTTTTTCCCAGATGGATTGCCAGTGTTGCGGCCCTGAATTACCTAAACCGGGAAGGATAAGGATGGTGGATTGGAATTGCATGGATACAAATATATTGAAAAGCGGTTTACCTTACTCTGGTATCGCTGCGCTAAGCGTCACTTTTCTTTTTCCGCAAAAGAAAAGTAACCAAAAGAAAACTCCCGGCTGCGCCTGCTTCTATGGTTGTTAGTGCTTCTACTTCTGGTGTGGTTGCCGAACCAGACGATGCCGGTTTTGGGCGGTTAACGGTGGGACTGTGCTTTTTGGCCGGTGCGTCATTGTGAGGAACGAAGCAATCTATACATAAGCAAGGCATTGAACCTGCAGAGCAGCTCTGTAAAGTATAGAGATTGCTTCGTTCCTCGCAATGAGGGTAAGAGATGAGCTTTACTTTTCCGTTAATACGGTAAACTTAAAATCCAGCGGTTCAAAGTGGCGGACTAATTCATCAATCAACTCCTGACCCCATTTTACATAGAAGAGGCCGAAGTTTTCGGTGCGTTCCTGTAGAGAGTTTTTTGGGAAAAGGTCGGCTTTGATGCCTTCTACTTGCTCGAGGCTGGCGTGGTAGTTTATTTTTTCGGCTTTTACCAGTTTCTTTTCGAGGTTGTCGATAGCGTGTTTTAGTCGTGCCTGCACCGCTTCGGCAGAAGGGGCGAGGGTGTTATCTATTTTAAAGGCACGGAGTTTTATCTTTTCGAAGATCGCGGTTAGTTCCCGCCATTCTTCGGTGAGGGATAAATTGTGATCGCTGTGTTTTTTTACCCAATCGCTTTTTATAGTATCGGTTGGCTTAAACAGATCGGCATTGTGCAGATCCATCTTCACTATTTTTGAGGCGTGTTCCTTGCGAATGATGAGGCCTGAATTACGCAGGATGAGAATTGGGAAATCAACTTTATAGTGTTCGAAGTTTGATTTTAGTTCCAACCAGTAAACCACTTCGGCACCACCACCAACGTAGGCAATGTTGGGTAGAATGCACTCCTGGTACAACGGGCGCATTACTACGTTGGGACTAAAGCGCTCAGGATATTGGTTGATTTCCTGTAATAGTTCTTCTTTGGTGAAACTGATCTCGGTATTTAAAACCTTGTAACTGCTGTCTTCAAAAACAATACGCTCGCGCAGGTGATCTTGCAGGTAAAAGAAGTTTATTTCGCGGGGATTCACCTGTATGTGTACACCCAATTTTTGCAATTGTTCGTTTGTGGCGGTGATGTTTTTAAAGCTGTTTTGCTCCGTAATATCCTGCGCCATGATGGGAGCGAATTGCTGTTTTAGGCGATGGTCGTCGGCATCGATGATCACCAAACCGTATTTACCGAACAGCGCATCAACCATATAGCGGGTGGCATCGGCTAGCTTATCAAATTTGCTGTAGGCGGTTTCTACAATTTTAGCAAGCTCAGGGGCGTGATGATCTAAACCTAAAACACCTTTATACTGGTTGAGCGCTTGACGAATGGTATCTGGATTGATGCGGCCGGTGGCGCCGGTTGTCTCGTACCACCAATGCACTTTTTTGCCACCGATATTGGTATAGTTGATCTCGGCAAAATCATGATCCTCTGATGCCATCCAATAAACGGGTACAAAGTTTTTACCAGGAAACTGCGTCTTTAATTGTTGAGCTAACTTGATAGCGGTTGCTATTTTGTAGATAAAATATAATGGCCCCGCGAATATATTCAACTGGTGACCGGTAGTAATGGTATAAGTGCTGGCTTCTTTTAGCGAAATGATATTATTCAATACCAATTGAGATACTGAGCAATCAAAGTTGGTGATCCGGGTATATTGTTCGGTTAGAACGGCCGTTAAAATATTGCGATCAGCAATAACTTTTTTGGTTTTAAGCAATTCGGCAAAGCCATTAAAATCGGGGCGGTGACTATAAAAAGGTCTTAGTTCGGCGGTATCGTCGATATAGTCAATAACCGTGTGAGAAAAGTAACCGGTTTCTTTATAGCTTATACAGGAGGCTTCCATTTTTTTATTTCGAATATCGGATGTTCAATTTCGGATTTAGAAATGAAACATCCTAAGTATTATATGTTCGAAATTAGATTTTAAAAACCTAAAAAGAAGAGCCTGAGCGCAAAAAACTGTTATTTTACAATTTGTCCATAAAGATCAAAGTCTTCGGCACTGTCGATTTTTACGTTAACAAAGCTGCCAACGGTAGCGTAATGCAGGCTGGCATCTATTAGAACTTCGTTATCAACTTCGGGTGAATCAAATTCGGTACGGCCAACAAAGTAGCCACCATCTTTCTTATCGATCAATACTTTATAGGTATTGCCGATCTTTTCCTGATTTTTATCGAAGGAGATACTTTGCTGAATTTCCATGATGGCATCAACGCGGTCTTGTTTTACTTCTTCGGGAACATCATCAACTAAAGAGTGGGCGTGTGTTTTTTCTTCGTGAGAATAAGTGAAACAGCCTAAACGGTCGAAACGGGTATCTTCAACCCATTGCGCCATTTCCTCAAAATCCTGTTGTGTTTCGCCGGGATAGCCTGTGATGAGGGTGGTACGCATGGCAATGCCGGGTACTTTATCACGGATCTGGTTTACCAGGTCGATAGTTTTTTGTTTGGTGATACCACGGCGCATTGATTTTAGCATATCATCGCTGATGTGCTGTAATGGCATGTCTAAATACTTGCAAATGTTATCACGCTCGTTCATCACATCCAGAATCTCCATTGGGAAACCGGAAGGGTAGGCGTATTGCAGCCTGATCCACTCGATGCCATTTACATCAGATAACCTGCGCATTAATTCATCTAAATTACGTTTGCCGTAAAGATCAAGACCATAATAAGTTAGATCCTGCGCAATTAATATCAGCTCTTTAGTCCCGTTTTTGGCAAGGTTCTCAGCGTTTTTAACTAACTGATCCATCGGCGTGCTCAGGTGCTTGCCACGCATTAGCGGGATGGCACAAAAAGAGCAGGGGCGGTTACAGCCCTCGGCTATTTTAAAGTATGCGAAATGCGACGGAGTAGTTAACAGGCGTTCGCCTACTAATTCGTGCTTGTAATCAGCACCTATTGAGCTTAACAGGTTTTGCAGGTCGTTAGTACCAAACCATGAATCAACGTTAGTTATTTCGGCTTCAAGCTCGGGTTTGTAACGTTCGGAAAGGCAACCGGTAACAATTACTTTTCCAACTTTACCCTGTTCCTTCAACTCGCTGAATTGGAGGATGGTATCGATAGATTCCTGTTTGGCATTATCAATAAAACCACAGGTATTGATGACGATAATGTCATTAACGCCCGCTTCAGCTTCGTGCACCACATCAAAATGGTTGCCCTTAAGCTGGCCCATCAAAACTTCTGAATCGTAGGTGTTTTTTGAGCAGCCGAGTGTAACTACGTTTACGCGTGGTTTAACTGTTGCTACTGATGGTTGTACTGATTTCGTTCTCATTTATCGGCCCCCTCTAAATCTCCCCCGGTAGGGGAGACTTTGACTTGCATAATTTAGCTTGCATATATTACAATAATTTAAGTCCTCCCTACCGGGGAGGGTTTGGGTGGGGCTCATTGTTTAAACAATGAATCCACAAACGCCTTGCGATCAAATAATTGCAAGTGGTCCACGCCTTCGCCTACACCTATATATTTTACGGGGATCTTGAATTGATCCGAGATGCCTATTACTACGCCGCCTTTGGCTGTGCCATCCAGTTTAGTTAAAGCTAAGGCGTTTACGGCCGTTGCTTCGGTAAATTGCTTGCATTGCTCGATGGCGTTTTGGCCGGTTGAGGCATCAAGTACTAACAAAATCTCGTGCGGTGCGCCGGGGACTACCTTTTGCATCACGTTTTTGATCTTGGTTAGCTCATTCATCAAACCTACTTTGTTATGTAAACGGCCAGCTGTATCAATAATTGCTACATCATCGCCATTGGCTACTGCCGAGCGTAAAGTATCATAAGCTACAGAAGCCGGGTCGGAACCCATGGGCTGTGCTACTACTTTTACATCTACACGTTTACCCCAAAGTTGTAATTGATCTACTGCTGCCGCGCGGAAGGTATCGGCTGCACCTAAAACTACCTGATTGCCCGCCTGCTTTAATTTATGGGCCAGTTTGCCTATAGTAGTGGTTTTACCCACGCCATTAACGCCGACTACCATAATTACATAAGGTTTATGATCTCCATATTCAAAGCTCGAAAAATCGTTGCTGTTGTTTTCGGCGAGGAGTTTTTGGATCTCATCGCGCAGCAAACCATTGAGCTGACTGGTGCTTACATATTTATCAACGGTGACACGTGCCTGTATGCGCTCAATGATCTTCAGGGTAGTGCTAACGCCAACATCTGAGGTTACCAATACTTCTTCCAGCTCATCCAGTATATCATCATCAACGGTGGATTTACCTGCTATTACCTTGGTTATTTTTGAAAGGAAATTGTCCTTGGTTTTTTCCAACCCGGTATCCAGCGCTTCCTGCTCCTGCAGTGTGCTTTCTTTCTTCTTGAAAAAATCAAATAATCCCATAGTTGATCAGAATTTACCGAATTTAAGAATTTGCTGAATGCTTGTTGTAAGAATTTACTTTTGATGACAGGGAACTGATATTATGTCAATTCTAAAATCCTGTAAATTCTGATTCAGACTATCAACAAAAAAAGCCCTCTCGTATAACAAGATGGCTTTCGTATTAATTCAGAACCGTAACCGGTTTTTATTTGCCGGCAATCGCATCCTTAACGTTATCGTTAAGAACGATTTGTTCTTTAAATGAGTAAGCACCAGTTTTAGGTGACTTAACCATTGTAATTACTTTTGAATAATCCTTGCCTTTACCAGCTACTTTCAGGGTTGCAACTACTTTCTTTGCCATGTTTTTATGTGTTGAAAGTTAAAAAGTTGAACGTTTAAAGTTGCTTTGAACTTTGAACATTAAACTTTCAACTAAATTATTTAATCTCTTTGTGAACTGTTACTTTTCTTAAAACCGGGTTGAATTTCTTCATTTCCAATCTTTCAGTTGTATTTTTCTTGTTCTTAGTGGTGATGTAACGAGACATGCCCGGCATACCGCTAGTTTTGTGCTCAGTACACTCTAGTATTACCTGAACTCTGTTGCCTTTTTTAGCCATTTTCTTATATTGTTGTGGTTGATGTTATTTACGGCAGTATGAATTGCTCATGCTACCTCCTGTAACAGCTACCTATTAAATGTATCCTTTTTTAACAAACTTGTTGATACAAGCAGTTATCCCGTTTTTAGTGATAGTTTTCACTGCAGATGTAGAAACCTTTAAGGTTATCCATTTATCTTCTTCGGGAATGTAAAACCTTTTCAGTTTTAAGTTAGGATGAAATCTACGTTTGGTTTTAACGTTTGAGTTAGAAACGTTGTTACCAACCATTGATGCTTTTCCTGTTAAATCACATATTCTTGACATGACAAATCTTTTTAATGGTAACTCCTGATTAAAAGAGTTTGCAAATATCAGGAAATTAAGTCAAATAGTCAACAGTGTTTTTAAAATAATTGAAAAAAGATTGGGGGGAGGTGATTTGGCAGGTAAAGAGGTGGCTACACTTTAGTATTTGCTTTGTTCTTCAACAGAGTTGTTTTCGTTTAATAAAATGTTCTGTCCCGCTCATTGCCGCGGGGGCTAGTTCTTTTGTCTTGACACAAAAACCAAAAAGTCAAGACAGAAAAAACCTTCAGCGCTCAGGCCAGCTCCTGGCCCGGTTTTCTATCGGGCGTTTGCGCACGTTATGGTTTGGTGAAGAGCCTGTCGCTTTAATGTCAAAGAACTATAGGTTCGCTTTCACAAGCGAATGGTTGGTTTAAGAAGAGGCTTGTTGTTTGCGAGATGCTTTCCGCTAAAGGATACTACTAATTTACGGAGCGTAAATTGGAAAAGTGCTGACACTGTTTTGTCAGTACTTGAAATAACTGATTTTCATACAGGTCGCTTCGTTTACTCACCCCGATATCGCTTCGCTGGTCGACCCTCTCTCCGCCTGCGGCGCATAGAGGGTGTAGAAAGATGACTTATTGATAACTGCCATGTGTTCGCACACATGGCTTGTTTTTAAAAAGTATCTATACTTATTAAAAGTTCAGTAATTGTGTATATCATAGGAGAAATTTACTAATTTACGCCGCCAATAAAATAACAATTATACTATGAGGATCAGATCATTTCCTGAGTACCAGGAAGCCTATAAAAAGAGCGTTGAACAGCCGGAACAATTTTGGAAAGAAGTTGCGGATACTTTTTTATGGAGAAAGAAATGGGACAAAATTTTAACGTGGAATTTTAAAGAACCCAAAATAGAATGGTTTAAAGGCGCAAAGCTCAATATTACAGAGAACTGCCTTGATCGCCATTTGGAAACTTTGGGCGATAAACCTGCTATTATATGGGAGCCGAATGACCCGGAAGAAAATCACCGGGTGTTAACATATAAACAGCTATATGATAAGGTTTGCCAGTTTGCCAATGTTTTAAAAAATAACGGCGCCAAAAAAGGCGACCGTATATGTATATATATGCCGATGGTGCCCGAACTGGCGATAGCCGTTTTGGCTTGCGCGAGGATTGGGGCTATACACTCGGTAGTTTTCGGTGGGTTTTCGGCGCAATCTATTGCCGACAGGATTTTGGATGCGGAATGTAATATAGTTATTACTACCGATGGTGGTGTTAGGGGCGATAAGCAGATCCCGATGAAAAACGTGATTGACGATGCTTTGGTGCGTTGCCCATCTGTTAGAAAAGTAATTGTGTTAACCCACACCCACACGCCGGTATCCATGATAAAAGGCCGTGATGTTTGGTGGGAAGATGAGATCAAGAAAGTGGAAACCCGCGGTGTAATAAATTGCGATGCTGAGGAAATGGATGCAGAGGATATGCTTTTCGTTTTGTATACATCAGGCTCAACAGGCAAACCTAAGGGCGTGGTGCATACCTGCGGTGGTTATATGGTTTATACGGGTTACACTTTCGCCAACGCTTTCCAATATGAACCCGGTGAGGTTTATTTTTGTACTGCCGATATTGGCTGGATAACCGGGCACTCTTATATTGTTTACGGTCCGCTTTCGCAGGGCGCAACTACTGTAATGTTTGAAGGTGTACCAACCTGGCCGGATGCGGGCAGATTTTGGGATATTGTAGATAAATACAAGGTTAATATATTTTATACCGCGCCAACGGCTATCCGCTCGTTAATGAGCTTTGGGCTGGATAAGGTGAATGATAAAGATTTGAGTTCGCTTAAAAAGTTAGGATCAGTTGGCGAGCCTTTGAACGAGGAAGCCTGGCATTGGTTTGATGAGCATATCGGCAAAAAGAATTGCCCGATTGTGGATACCTGGTGGCAAACTGAAACCGGCGGATTTATGATATCGCCAATTGCGAACGTTACTCCATTGAAACCGGGCTATGCTACTTTGCCTTTACCGGGCGTTCAGCCGGTTTTGGTTGATGAAAAGGGAGATATTATTGAGGGCAACGGCGTAAGCGGGAACCTATGTATCAAATTCCCGTGGCCGGGGATGCTGCGTACCACTTATGGCGACCATGAGCGTTGCCGAACTACCTATTTCGCCACTTATCCCGACCTGTATTTTACGGGCGATGGTTGCTTGCGCGATGAGGATGGTTATTACCGGATAACAGGCCGTGTGGATGATGTGCTGAATGTATCTGGTCACCGTATTGGTACTGCCGAGGTAGAGAACGCTATCAACATGCACAGCAGCGTGGTGGAATCTGCCGTTGTAGGTTATCCGCATGATATAAAAGGACAAGGCGTTTACGCTTTTGTGGTTAGTCCGGGTAAACATGGTAACGAAGAACTTACCCGCAAGGATATTATGGCGACTGTATCGCGCATTATTGGCCCGATAGCAAAGCCTGATAAAATTCAGTTTGTAACTGGCCTGCCTAAAACACGTTCCGGTAAAATTATGCGCAGGATATTGAGGAAGATAGCCGAAGGTGATACTTCTAATTTAGGCGATATAAGTGCTTTGCTTGATCCGGGTGTGGTGGAAGAGATTAAGGGTGGGGCTTTGTAAGGAAGTCAAAAGTCAAAAATGCTCTGGATTGCCAGAGCCTTTTTGTTGATATAGCTATAAATTACCAACCCCAAATTCTGGCGCGAGTATGCAGCGCAGGCAAAAGCGTGGCGTACTCGTGTCATTAAATTACATAACTATTGGATCAACCAGCGTTATGTCTATCAAACTTGGCAAGCTATAGTAGTTTCTTGCACTGCTGTATAAATAATCTTTCGGCTTTTCAAGAATACCAGCGGTTACCGGATTGTTGTGAATATAATCCAGCTTTTGATGTAGTATTTTAATATCAGATAGCTCTATAGGATGATTATCCTGTTGCCATAGCTGGAAATTAATATTCTGACTGTTCTTTTGACCTGCCCGTTCCGTCAGCCATAACATCCATTCGCGTCGGCTTTCCTGCGGATGTTGTTTTATTGCTTCTTTTAATGCGGCGGAAGTATGCTTTTTCATGTCGCGCATAATATTTTCCATTTTTTCGCCATGCGTGCCGATGATCATGTGTACATGGCTTGTCATAATGCACCAGCCATATATTTCAAGCCCTTTGTTTTTACAACAATATTTCCAGCTATCGAGTAAAATATCCTTATATTCATTTCTAACAAACAGGTCGACCCAGTATACCACGGCGAAGGTTACAAAGTAAAGTTGTTCCTGGTTCCTGAATTTATATTTTATGCTCATTAAAGCTAAAATAAGATAAATTTACTGTAGGGCAAATTAGAAAGTCACGAGTAGCCGGCTCATAGGCTTGCGCTTCATACTCGCGCCAGAATGTGATGTTTTTTATGCGACTGTTTTGCTGGATGAACTTCCTTAACGTAGTTGCCGCGGGGCTTTTTAGAGGTTTTGCGGGACGTAACAAAATAATGTTATATTGTATAAATATTATTAGTACTAAAAATAGTGCCCAGCGTGTCAGAAGATAAATTTACAAGTTTAAGAAAGGGCCATAGCAAGCAAATTTAGATAACTGAATCACAAACTCATGTGTTATATCTTGATGGGCTGAGAGCTGTTGCTGCAATATTTGTTGTTATACATCACTGTGTTTTACAGTATTTTAACGATTGGGACATTAATAGCCTGCCCCACTTCGAGAGATTATTTATCCTATTTTTTTTTGAAGGCCACTATGCAGTTGATTTTTTCATTGTGATTTCCGGTTACTGTCTGATGTTACCTTTAATTAAATACGATTATAAATTAAAAAATGGACTTAAGGATTTCTTTTTACGCCGGGCAAAAAGAATCCTACCTACCTACTACTTAGCTATGGTGTTATCGCTGTTGCTTATTTGGACTTTAGTAGGCACTAAAACAGGAACTCATTGGGATATGAGTGTTCCAGTTACTTTAAAAGATATTTTATTTCATATTTTTTTGATACATGATATTTTCAGCTCAACAGCGTTTAAAATAAATCATGCATTCTGGTCCATTGCAGTCGAGGGGCGTATTTATGTGTTATTTCCTATCCTGCTTTTGTTGTGGAGAATGGCCGGCCGTCTTATTGCTTTATTATTTGCTGTTTTATTTTCCATCCTGGCTCACTTGGCTTTAATCGTAGCACTTGCTAATAAATTCAATATTTCAACCGACCTGGCTGGGGTTTTTCCTTATTTAATATTATTTGCATTTGGAATGCTTGCCGCAGATATTGCTAATTCAAATCAAAGCATATCATTATCTAAAATAAGAAAGACTATACCCTGGGGCATTGTAACTTCCTTGCTTACAATAATATCGTTAGTTGCAAATCATCTTTACAGACAAGAGCGTTTGTCATTAAATACGGTTGATATAGTTATGGGATTAACTTGTGCTTCATTAATGATTGCTTTGGCAAAACCAAGGAATGAAGGGGGGCGAAGTGCATGGTTAGCTAAGTTATTGGGAGTAAAGCCCCTCGCTTTTTGTGGCATGTTTGCTTACAGTATATATCTTATACATGCACCCTTTCTGCAGTTGTTTTCTCAATATTTTCTTAATCATAAATATCAGGATAGATTCTTAAACATGTCTGTATTAATTTTAATAGGAATTCCTGTAATTATTCTTATTAGCTATATATTTTTCCTGATTTGTGAAAAGCCGTTCCTGACAAAGAGGAGAAAGCCTACAGTTAAAGATTTAGAAAAAGAAACTATTTTAGAACCGGCACCTTAATTTGTTTTTCTTGTAACTCGCTGTCATTATTAAAATTTTTTTTAATATAAATAGCCACGGAATTAAATCCGTAGCTATTACATTTAGTTAATGTGTTGCCTGGTACCACGTGTATAATACAGGCAGTACCACCCCTGCAATGCGAAGGATGGTTTTTGTGCTTAGCTTAACTGTGCTAACCGACAATATGTTGGATTGTGTTTTGAAGAAGAATTCTGCCAGGCGATCATAATCTATCAATATTAAAAATACGAGCCCGATAGTCATGATAACGGATTGGCTCAATGCACCGGCATTCATTTGGTAAAAAATATCTACCGACATAATATTGAGCATCAGTGTAAAAAGTATAATGGCACCTGGTAACCAAGTTTTGCGGAACAACAACATCGCGCCGCCTAGTATTTGCAGCGAAGCCACAATGCAGCCAAAGGCATGGGAATGGCCGAAATAAAACCAGGTAAGTACCTCGCCACTTTGCTGGTTCATAGGTAGTGAGGATATATTATCAGCTACTATAAATTGTAAATGAAAGAACTTCTTCCAGCCAAAAATAGATATGTCGAGCGCCACGGCATAACGGATTATGGCATACAGCCAAGCCTGAATTTTATCAGCTGCCCCGGCATTGCTTTTTTGCAAGTATTGCCATACAAAAGGGAAAATTACTATGCCGGAAAGTGAGATGCCTACCAGTGTAAAAATTATTGATTTAGGGAATAGTGGGTTATCTGCTCCGCGGCCAATTAGCAGCCATAGCGCTGCCGTGACCAAACCTGCTACTATGCAGGTTATTATCCTGTATAATAATGATCTTTTTTTCATGATGTTAGAATTTTAAAGATCACTTAACTCTTGTCCAAAGGTCTGTTCCTCTTACTAGTACGCTATCAACGTCACCTTTTTTGTCGCGGATGAATTTAACCGACCAATCTTTCCCCTGCATAATAAAATTATCGCCTGATAAGTGTTTTAGTAAGTTTTGCTCTCCGGTCCATAGTGCTTTCGATATTAGGCCGTCGTTATTTGCCGAAATCTGCAGGTAGAAGATTTCGCCATGAAGGGCCATTTGGTATTTGCCTGCATACTGTGTTAAGTTGCTTTGCTGTTGATTTTGCGCATTACTGAACGTGCTCGGGCCAGCTATTAGCAGGCATAGTAATAATAGGTACTTCATAATTTGTTGATTTAGTTTATGGAAGCAAATTAAACAGATAAGCTTGTCAGAAGCTACTCAAATCGGGATTTGAGTATTATTTGTTGGCGATTTTAAATATATAATTGATGTTATGCTGATGATTTGCTTAAAACTAAACCATGCTACACCTGTTATTTATCTACATCTAAAATAAAAAACATTATGAGCGATTTAAAATTAAAAGGCACGTGGAATGAGTTGAAAGGAAAAGTGAAACAAGCCTACGGAGATTTAACCGATGATGACCTGATACGCGAAGAAGGTAAAGACGACGAACTGTTGGGCAAGCTCCAACAGAAAACTGGTAAAAGCCGCGATGAAGTGGTCGACTGGTTAAATAACTTATAATATCGGGTTAAAAACGCATCAAAATTATCAAAAAATGATGCTTTTTAAGCGAAAAATAGACTAAAAATGGTGGTTTTAGACCATAAAATGCCTCGAAAAGCACTAAAAATAATTCTAAAATGGGTTATTTTAGGTGCTTTTGTGTGTAAAAAGGTGCTTTTTTGTTCCAAAAGTGTACCAAGTGTACCACTTGTACCATCTGTTTCGTGGTACAGTTTAGCGGGAATTTTATAATCATATCCATCCAAAATGTATTAATTTTGAGGCGATATGAAATCCAGACCAACCATACTTGTAGTAAACGATGACGGCATAACCGCACCGGGCATAAAGGCGTTAATAGATGTAATGAAGGAACTTGGCAGGGTAGTGGTGGTAGCACCAGACAGCCCGCAGTCGGGTATGGGGCATGCCATTACCATTGGCAAACCGCTGCGCTTTGATAAGGTAGATATTTATGAAGGTGTAGAAATGTACCGCTGCTCAGGTACGCCGGTAGATTGCGTAAAACTGGCTGTAAACTCTGTATTTAAGGGTGAAAAGCCGGATCTGTGTGTGTCGGGTATTAACCATGGGTTGAATAATTCTATCAATGTGTTGTATTCGGGTACCATGTCGGCAGCGGTTGAGGGTGCTATTGAGAGTATCCCATCTATTGGTTTTTCGCTGGATGATTATACGCTTCAGGCTGATTTTAGCCACTGCAAAAAATATGTAAAAGAACTGGCCATGCAGGTATTGGAACATGGTTTGCCACCGGCAACGTTGCTTAATGTGAACTTCCCTAGCGGGGGAGATATAAAAGGAATAAAGATCTGTCGCCAGGCCAACGCTAAATGGGCTGAGGAATTTGATGAACGTATAGATCCACATAAACGCCCGTATTACTGGTTAACAGGTGTATTCCAGTTGAATGATGCCGGCGAGGATACAGATAACTGGGCATTGGATAATCATTATGTATCGGTAGTGCCGGTGCAGTTTGATATGACGGCACATCATGCTATTCCGCTATTGAATGGCTGGAAATTTAATGTATAATCCCGGATGAAGTATTATCTGGTAGCAGGCGAGGCCTCGGGCGATTTACATGGAGCCAACTTAATGAATGCTTTGAAAGAAGCAGATCAGCAAGCGGAGTTTCGCTACTTTGGCGGCGACTTGATGCAAGCCGAAGGTGGAACGCTGGTTAAGCATTATGCCGATATGGCCTTTATGGGCTTTGCTGAGGTGGTGGCTAATCTACCCCAGATATTAAAAAACCTGAGTTTCTGTAAACAGGATATTGCTCAATATCAGCCGGATGTTTTGATTTTGATCGATTTCCCAGGCTTTAACTTAAAGATAGCGGAGTTCGCCAAAAAGAATGGCTTGTTGGTTTGCTATTATATATCCCCAAAAGTTTGGGCCTGGAACCAGAAACGGGTACTGAAGATTAAAAAGGTAGTTGATCATATGTTCTGCATCCTACCGTTCGAGGTGGATTTTTACAAGGAATGGGGTATGCAGGTTGATTATGTTGGCAATCCGTTACTGGATGCTACTGCGGCATTTGAGCCGGATGCAAACTTTTATGCCAACAACCATCTACCTGAAAAGAAAATAATAGCCCTGTTGCCCGGTAGTCGGAAGCAGGAGATAAGCCGCTTATTGCCGGATATGCTTGGGGTTACCGATAAATTCCCGGATCATCAATTTGTGATTGCGGGAGCGCCATCGTTCCAAAAAGAATATTACGATCAGTTTTTGGGTGGTAAAAATATCGCTATCGTATTTAATGCAACATATGATCTGTTGAAAAATGCGGATGCCGCGGTAGTAGCATCAGGTACAGCAACGCTGGAGACAGCTTTGTTTGATGTGCCGCAGGTTGTGGTTTATAAAGGCAATAACATATCAATCACTATAGCGCGCATGGTGGTGAAGATAAAATTCATCTCCTTAGTAAACCTGATTATGGATAAATTGGTGGTTAAGGAACTTATTCAACAGGATTGCACACCGCAAACGATTGCCGCGGAGCTCGACCTGATTGTTAATAATAATGATTACCGGAAAGAGATGCTCAATAACTATGATGAGCTTGATGACAGGATGGGCCATCCCGGTGCATCAGCCCAAACAGCGGCTTTAATTATAAAATACGCCGCAAAAAAATAAAGCCCTGCAAAAATGCGGGGCTTTATGGTTTTCATAGGTGGTGTAAATTTCGATAGGTAGATGTATATGATTGATCAGGCAGCTTTAAGATTGCGCTGTGCGGGTACCTGTTTGTTGCTTGTTGCAAATTGATCGTTGGTTCTGAAGGCTTTTAAGTCTTCTCTTAATATGTTTAGTAACTCCTCGTCAAAACGGGCAACTAATTTACTGGTGGCTATTTTGTTGTAAGTTTTCATAGGTAGATGTTTTAGGTAGTTTTATATTAAGCTGCAGGTAGTAGGTTGTTATTATTACGGTTGATAAATTGAACTTTAGCTTGTTTCATAGCTTTAAGATCTTCTCTCAATATGTTTAGCAATTCTTCATCAATGCGATTAACTAATTTGCTGGTGGCTATTTTATTGTAAATTTTCATGGTTAAGTAGGTTAAATGTTTTTAGTTTTTGTTGGTTTGTCGTTACCGCCTTCAGTTAAATTCTCTTTTATTCTTTTGGCCTCGTTCAACTGTCTTTGTAACTGCTCCTGGTCACGTTCATCACTTGGTTTTTCAGGGTTCGATGGGTCTTCCCATTGCTTCTGTTCCACTTGCTGATCTTTCTTTCCAATTACCATTTCAGTGTCATTTGATAGGTAGTGCACCAATACAGTGCCAAACTTTGGCATGCACTAAAAAATAATGCATTTTGAACTTAAATTATTTTTTAAAAGTTAAAAATAAAGCCAAAAAGGTACCCGTTGAGCCTGATTTCGCGTGACTTTATTTTGACCGATTGTGCGGAAGAGAACAGTGTGTACGGTATTTAGTAATCCTATGAGATATTGGCCTTTTTTTGCCTGCTACGATGATTTAGCAGATGTACTATAATGGCGATTGATGACAGGATAATTCCTGAAATACATACACCTAACCAGTGATAATTACCCCATAATGCAGTTACCATGAAAGTTCCGGCTGCACCGCCGATAAAATAGGACACCATGTATATGGTATTGATACGATTCCTAGCCTCGGCATTTAAAGAAAAGATGATGGACTGATTGGATATGTGCGTAGCCTGTACACCCATGTCCAGAATTATTACGCCTATAATAAGGCCTGCAATACTATGGGATGAAAAAATAAATACGATAAATGACACTAAAACCAACAGGAGGGTAAAGAAGGAAAGTTTAAATGGATCCATCTTATCACTTAACCTGCCCATTAGCCCGGCTGCTACTGCGCCAAAGGCTCCTACTAAACCAAACAAACCTGCTGCATCGCTACCCATGTTAAAGTTTTCTTTTAATAAAAATACAATGGTGGTCCAGAATGCGCTGAAGCAGGCAAAGCAAAGGGCCCCGCGTAAGGAAGCGAACCTCAGTTTAGGCTCGTTTTTAAAAAGATCAATAAGCGACCCCATTAGTTTTTTATAACTACCGGTATAGTCAGGCTCAACCTCGGGTAAAAATAAAAATATCACCACCCAGGTTATCAGCATTAAAGCTGCCGCGATATAAAACATGGCGCGCCAGCCCCAATGTGCGCCAACAAAACCGCTTAATGTACGTGATAGGAGTATGCCTATTAATAAACCACCCATAACCACACCGATTTTTTTACCCCGTTCGCTCGGATTGGCTAAATGCGCGGCCATTGGTATTAATAATTGCGGTATTAATGATGCTGCGCCAATTAAAAAGCTGGCGAGGATTAAAATATTGATGTTTGGTGCCATTGCTGCCCCTAATAATGCAATAACAACAATAGCTATAATGTATAGCATCATTCTTTTTCGTTTAAACATATCGGCCAGTGGCACAATAAAAAACATACCTACAGCGTATCCTATCTGTGTAATCATAGAAATGCGCCCGGCGGCGCCATTGCTTGCATTGTATGTATGGGCAATATCGCCCAGCAAAGGTTGGTTATAATATATATTTGCCACCACCAAACCGGTTGCAATGGTCATTATCCATAGGGTGAATGTTGTAAGATGAGGTTTTTTTGATGCGGCTGAAGATGTTGTCATTAACTTAATGTATAGTTTACACAAAGGTGATAAAGCTATTTTATGTTTGTTGTTTGCTTAACGTAATATTTTGAATTAGTAAAATACGCGTGACAAAGAGAAAAAAAATAATTAAAAGACAATTTTTTTCGAAATTTTAAGTTTTTAATTGTGAATTGATGTAAATGCTTAAAATTTTAAGTTTTTTTAATTGATTTTTTGGTGTTTTTGATATTATGTGTCAATGTTTTGTTCTTTTTGGAGATAAAAAGTAAAAATTTAGATTTTTAAATGCTGTTTTTTTAAATAATGCTAAAAAGCATTTAGCACTAAAAAAATTGCGATGTTGTTAATTAATTGTTTCATAACTGTCATTATTAATACATATATCTAACAAATGTTAAAAAAAATTAAAAAAAAGTTTTGACGGTATAAAACTTAGTGTTATCTTTACACCGTTGCAAAACATTAAAAAAGTCTTCTCATAATTTAGGTTTATAATTGGTTAGTAAAGGCCTCCTGCCCATCAGGAGGTCTTACTTGTTTTATAGGGTTTCGGTTTTGCCAAATTTCCAATAAGCTTTTTCGGATAGATGTTGCATAATAATTGGTTGGCTATGCATTCACAAGTGTTCGGACGATTAAAAAAAGATGTCATGCTGAGCTAAGTCGAAGCATGACATCCATCTTTTTTATATAAAAACCATTAGAAAAAAGCAAATATCATCTTCGGGACAACTATGGTTATATATTGTGCTATTGGTCATGAAATATATTACAATAAAAAAATCCCCGCTTTTGGCGGGGATTCAATCAACCTAATCAAACAGTGTTCAACCTGTAACCCTCTTTAGTATTATTGTACTGTATATCGTTTATGTAATTTGAGGATTGTTTTTATTGATTAGTTTATCACGATTTTACAGATTTAATTAAAAGTTTGCTTTCGCAACATCCCACCATACTCTTGTTCCACCATTATCCGGGCCACCCAATAATTGAACCGCGGCTTTTACCGCCGCGCCATTTGTGGTATATTCAGCTTGCGGATAAGCTAACCTGCGGATTTGAATTTGTGAGTCGATTGTACCGTTACTGTTATTAGTAACAACTGGAAACAATTTAGGATATCCGGTACGGCGGTATTCTGTCCATGCTTCTTCTCCTTCAGGGAACATGGCAAGCCATTTTTGAGTGATGATACGCTCAAGGTTCTGCTCGTTTGTAGCACCCGCATTCCATGCTATGGTAGCTGTTGATAACGCCGCAGAACTATTAGCGGAATTTGTTGGGTCTGTATAAGCAGCTTGTGTGCTGGTTGCATTTGTAATGTAGTTACCTGCTGATACACCCCATTGTGCCATGGAAGTTTGTATGCCTGTATTGTAATCAGTTTGTGCATCACCTGCGTTTGGCCAGCCGCGTAATGCTGCTTCGGCCTTTAAAAACCAAACTTCGGCAGCTGTCATCATAAGCATAGGCGATGAGGAGCTAACTGCTGTTGATGGGTTTAAGGTTGAATAACTATTATAACTTGGTTTAGCCGTTATTAATGAACCTATACGGATGCCAATATACTGGCCGGTATACGATGCCGGAAGTGCACCTGCTACTTTTGGGTCAGTAACTACAGGTGAAGCATATACCGGTAAACGCGGGTCGTTATAACCTGTAAGGTAAGTTTGTAATGGCGCGCCCAATGATATGTCTGTCCAGCTGGTTGTAATTACAAATAGTGGGTTATGGTATCCACCACCTGAAATGCCTGCATCATCAGACGGTACTGACATTAATCCGCCGTTGGTTGGATCTAATGCTTTCTCAGCTTGTGCTTGTGCGGTTACTGCATCAATTTTGGTTAAGTGCATTGCTAAACGAAGACGTAATGAGTTAGCGAACTTAAGCCATTTACTATAATCACCGCCATAAACCAAATCATATTTATAGAATGGGCTGGTAGAAGGTGTTTGCACAACGCCTGGATTGGCTGCAATGTATGTTTTAAGGCTTGTTACCGCTGTGTCCAACTCAAGAAAAAATTGGTTGTAAACACTTTGCTGGCTATCATAAGGGGTAGCAGTAACAGATTTTCCAACCGCGCTATAAGCAACCGGGCCATATTTATCGGTTACCCTGTGCATGGTTTCTACCTTTAATATTAACGCAATAGCCCAAAAGTCAGGTTGTGAGGCTTTGGTGCCAACACTGGCAATATAATTTATATCAAACATTGATATAGTATAGGCATCGCTAAAAACCTGTTGGTTCCACCCGTCAACCAAACTGTAAGTTAAGTTGTTGATGTTGCCTCTGAACGGATCGGGAGACATCATGTAGCCTGAATAACAATCAGCATTTAAATTCTCATTAAGCTGATAATTGCCTTCTTCGCCAAAAAGCGCTGTTTGTATCCCCTGGAATATTAGCGCTGCAGAAAATTGTGAAGGCTTTAAACCTGTATTATCTGTATTATATTTTTCAAAGTTTTTTGTACAACTGGTAACGGCCAGTAATACACATGCAAGCAAACCCGCAACGCTGAGCCTAAGCTTCATGGTATTGGTTAAATTATAATGTGTTTTCATCATTTTATATTTTAAAAGTGAATGTTTAGAAAGTAGCATTAAGGCTTAATCCGTAGTTACGTGTGGCCGGTTGGTTAAATACATCAACCCCCGATAAGCCATTGCCTGTTGACATGGTAACCTCAGGATCAAACGGTGCTTTCTTGTAGAAATAAATGAGATTTCTTCCTATTAATGAAAGCCTTAAGCTTTTAATCGCACCTGATGTAAACGGAACAGTATAACCTAATGATGCTTCGCGTAAACGAACAACTGTTGCGCTGTACATGTAATTTTCTGAAATACCGGCACGGCCGCCAACTGTACTGTACCAGGTGTAAGGGTCAACACTGGTAACAGGTACGCCTGTGGTGGCATTGACACCATTTATTTTTACACCACCTGCATTTCTGGCAGCGCCTGATGCTGCTGAAACACCGTACTGATCCATAACAGCTTGTGTAAGCGATAATACCTGACCGCCAAATTTTCCATCAACCAAAAATTCAAAATTGAAGTTTTTGTATTTGATGTTGTTTTGCCAACCTAACTGGAATTTAGGATCAGGATTGCCCAAATAGTTATATCCGTTATTGGTTTCCGGGGCACCACCGGCGCCTATTAATATTCTGCCTTGCGCGTCGCGTTTAAAGGTTACGCCATAGATGTCATCGTAAGAGCCACCTTTAGCTAATATTGATTCGTAGCTGTTATTGTTATTAGGTGTTAAAACAACTTGTGAAATGTCTAGTTTTGAGTCAACATCTAATATTTTGTTCCTGTTAGCAGATCCATTGAATGCGGTATTCCATGAAAAATCCGTGGTGTGTATCGCCTCGTATCCTAATGTGAATTCAACACCCGAGTTTTGTATGTTACCGGCGTTAAGGTATCCTTTAGAGAAAGAAGTTGTAAATGCTGGTAAAATAGCAATAGCCTGATCGGTAGTGTTTGATTTGTAGTAGGTAAAGCTTGCACTTAGTTTATCAGCAAAAAAGCGTAGATCGGTACCCAACTCAAATGAGTTAGTTCTTTCAGGCTTTAATAACGGAAATGGTGCTACTGAATTTAATGTAACGCCACCTGTTCCAAAGTGTGTTAATGGGTCTGTAGCATAGGGTATAGAAACAGTGTTACCAACCTGCGCATATGTTCCTCTTATTTTTGCATAGCTGATATCGGTAGGTAAAGCAAGCATTTGACTTAATATCAATGAAAGGCCTGCCGAAGGGTAGAAATAAGATTCATTTGGCGTATATGCCAGTTCTGACGACCAGTCGTTTCTGGCTGTAACTGTTAAATAAGCCCAGTTTTTGTAAGATAAGTTAGCGTTTGCAAATAAAGCCTGATCCTGACTGTGAACAGCTTGTAGGTTTTGTACAGGTGACCCATCAGCCGCAACATCTAAATTTTGCGGTACGAAAACATTAGGAACAATTAACCCATTACCATTGTAATTGTTATTTACATCAGGGCCAATGTTTGTTCCGTCAACATGATCATCAGTTATGCTGCCACCAAGTATACCATCTAATTTAAAATCTGATTTGCCCGGAACGGAAAACGTGATTAACATATCAGCATATTTATGCTCGTTCAGTTGGTTGGTCAACAAAAACTGTCCGTTTGATTTTGCCAATACGCCAATAGTCCCTGCGTATAAGTCCTGCTGGTAGGTGTCATAAGTACGATCGTCAATTCCCCTGGCTTGTATGCTTAACCAGCTGGTTATATCATATTTAGCAGTGGCGTTAATAATGGTACGGTTACGGTTACTGGTATTAGGGTCGCGGTTAGTTATCCACCAAGGGTTTTGCTGTACATCCTCATTAAAAGGCCAGTTTTGCGTTGGCGCGCCGTTGTAGCCTGGTGAACCAACCACAGGTGCTAACTCAAACTGATTTTTGTATGGAGTTATGCTTTGCCCCCTTGGAAATAAGTAAAGACCTGTAAGTGGGTTTAAATAAAAACCTAAGCCCGGACTATTGTCAACATTTTGAGCGATGTAGTTAACATTTGCATCAAGTGTTAACTTGTTGTTTAAGAAATGACCAGTTTCGCGTAAATTGATGTTATTGCGTGATAGTTTATTGCCTGGCTCAATACCTGCGGCAGTAGTATTTGCATAAGAGAAATAGGTTTGCGCTATATCTGATCCTCCGGAAATATTTATCGAGTTGGTATAGTTTGTTCCGGTTTGAAAAAACTGAGATAAGTTATTTGGCGCACCATCGGTTAACTTTGGTCCCCAGCTTTGTGTAGCAGCGGCTGGTGATTGGCCATAGCTGTTTTGGAATTGAGGCTCATAAGCAGCTTTATCAGCAGTAAATGATGATGAAAAGTTAATTACCGCTTTACCTGCTTTTCCTTTTTTGGTAGTGATCAATATAACACCATTTTGTGCCTGGCTACCATAAAGTGCCGCGGCAGAAGCTCCTTTTAAAACAGTAATGCTTTCGATATCATCAGGGTTTAGATTAGATATACCATCGCCACCATCCTGATTTGTGTTGGCAACGCCACCACCACCCTGACCTACAGCTGTACCGTAGGTGCTGTTTGGCTGGCCATTGGAGTTTGATCCGTTGGAAATTGGAATACCATCAATTACATATAATGGTTGATTGCCACCCGCAACTGATTTATTACCACGCAGGATAACTTTTGCCGAACCGCCCACACCTGAGGCGCTTGGGGTGATGGTTACACCAGAAAGCTTGCCATTCAGCGAGTTCATTAAGTTATCAGTAGGTACATCGGTAAGCTCTTTACCAGATACCTGATCTGTAGAGTAAGTAAGCGATTTCTCTGATTTTTTAATACCTAAAGCAGTTACTACAACTTCATTTAAGCTTTTAGAATCAGATGATAGTACTACAGTAAAGTTGGTTTGGTTAGCTACAATAATTTCTTTTTTAGTATAGCCTACATAGCTAAAAACAAGTACATCGCCGGGGTTTGCGCTTAGGCTAAATTTACCGTTTGCATCTGTTTGGGTGCCGGTTGTTGTTCCTTTTATAATTACAGAAACCCCGGGCAAGGTTATGCCTGTTTCATCTTTTACAACACCTTTTATTGGAGTCGCATTATTCACATTCTGGCTTATACCAGTGCTTGTGGGTCTAGTGTTGCTAAAGTTGATATGGTGGTAATTAGCCGCCAAAGCGAAGCAAGGCACTAGTAAGAATAGTGGTAATATTTTTTTCATTTTGTTTGAATTAGTTTAGTGTTAAAGTGTTGTTTGGTGTTTAGCTTTTGTTGTTTTTCTCCATGCTTAATTGTTTATTGGTGATTGAATGATTTTTATTTTCTTTATCAAAGTTTTCCATAACGAGCACAGCAGTACCGATGAGTTCGGCATTAAAACCGAGATCAGAGATAAGCAGTCCGGTGCTGCTGACGAGCCTTGGAATGCAATATTTATTTAAAGCCTGCTGCATCGGAGCCAGCAGTATTTTACCCACGATAGCGCCACGCCCGCTCAGCACGATACTTTCGGGGTTCATGATGTGAATGAGAATAGCTAAGGCCTTGCCTATTTTATACCCTGCATCGGATAAAAGCTCAATAGCGAACTGATCACCGTTATTGGCTGCCTCCATAATGGCGTTACCCACTAACTTAGACTGGTCCTTATCGGTATGCTTCAAACTGGAGATATGTCCCTTTTTAATTCCTTTAATGGCTTTCTCGGCCACTACGAGCATCGAAGCTTCCGCTTCCAGACAACCCCGCTTACCACAGGTACATAAAGCGCCATCCTCAGAAAGAGGGATATGACTAAACTCCCCCGCGAAACCATTGTGCCCGCGGTAGATCTCGCCATTAATGATCATGCCCAAACCAATCCCCCATCCCAGGTTAATGACCATGACATCTTTGTGATTTTTGGCGATCCCAAACTTCTGCTCAGCCAGGGCGATCAAACTGGAATCATTTTCGATATAAGCGGGCACACCGGTCTGTGCAGTAATCAGCTGGGTTAAGCTCTGCCCTGCGGAATCCAGGTAAGTATAGTTGATCCCTTCAGCGGCATCAATAAAACCAGGCATCCCAATACCGATCCCTGCAATTTTATCCTTAGGGATACCACAAGCAGCGATATAGTCATTAATATAATCAATCAGGGTAGAAAGGGCATGGGGGTTAGCGAAGAGCTTGAGTTCATTGAGTGCGATCTCGGCCACGGGATTATTGAGCAGGTCAACCATTTGTATGCGGGTAGAGAGCTGATCCATGGCCACGGTAACAATGTACAAGGCTGAAGGTAAAAGCGCATACATGAGCGGCCGGCGACCGCCGCTTGAAGGGGCATAACCCTGCTCGATAACAAAGCCTTCTTCGATGAGTTCGTTAACGGCTTTAGAAACAGAAGGAATACTTTTATCTAAAATCTCGCTCAGCTCGGCACAAGACAAAGCTTTGTCAAAATAAAGGCGCTTAATAATTATGTTCTTCAATTCGGCGCTTTTAACAATTTTAGTTCTAAGTTCCATTCAATTATTAAAATTATACATTGGTTAAAACAAACTTAAATAAAATAATATAAAATGTACAAATACTTTGTAATTATTTTTAATAAGTATTAAAAGTTAACTAGTTATGCTAAAAAGTGTTAAAACTTAATGTAGAATATAATTTATATTGTTTTAGATAAACAAAAACAATATAAAAGAAATGAATAGATAATAAAATAAATGAATAAGTTGTGTAGCCTTGGTGTTACGAAAGGATTTTCGGCCAAATTTTATATTGGAAATGCGTATTTATGGCAAATAAATGCTTTTGTTGAAAAAGTAGGTGAAAAAAGCAGGTAAAAAAAAATCCCCGCCTAAGCGAGGATTTTTTTTTGTAAATAATTAGATATTAATGGTTAGGGTTTTTATCCCACCATAATTTAGTACCACCGTTATCGGGGCCGCCAAGCGCAGCTACACCGGTAGCCACACCTTTTGGATTAACTTTATTTTCGTTAGTTGTATAAGGCAAACGGCGAACATAGCCTGTTGTGCTTATAGTACCACCACTGTCATTTTCTTTTACTTGAAATTGTTTAGGGTAGCCAGTACGCCTAAACTCAGACCAAGATTCTTCACCATCAGGGTATATGGCAAGCCATTTTTGAGTAATTATGCGTTGCAGGTTTTGCTCAAAGCTTGCTGTAGCATCATAATGTATGGTAATGTTATTTAAAGTTGGGTCGCCAGCAAGTATGTTGTTCGACGCATTAGTAGGGTCAATATAAGGGTTAGCCGTACTTGTAGTATTTGTAAGGTATCCTGCAGGCATAGTAACACCTCTTTCCTGAAATGAAGCAGTTACGCCAGCCTCATAAAAGGATTGCGCTGTACCACCTCCCATGTTCCAACCACGTAATGCACCTTCTGCCTTTAGAAAATAGCTTTCAGAAGAGGACATAATTTGCATTGGGGTAGTAGCAAGTACATTTAATAAAGAAAATTGGGTGTATTCAGCTGTGGTAATATTTAACCCACTGCGTATACCCTCAAATTTTGAATTGTATACAGATGGAAGAAAATATGCGCTTTCGCGAGGATCATTATAGCCCTCGATTATTGATTGCATTGGGGCTCCCATACAAATATCATTATAACCATTGGTAATGTTCCACAATGCATTTTGGTAGGATAGGCCATTTACCATGTTTAAAAGGGCCGGATCATTTTTCGGATCACTTAATAAACCATTAGGATCGGCAACAGCCTTTTCTGCCTGTG
This sequence comes from Mucilaginibacter sp. L196, assembly GCF_009765905.1. Lineage (GTDB taxonomy): Bacteria > Bacteroidota > Bacteroidia > Sphingobacteriales > Sphingobacteriaceae > Mucilaginibacter. Next base: position 298,740 of record NZ_LMUO01000011.1, read on the forward strand.
TTTTTGCCGTAGCGGCATCAGCATAAACTATACGCATTGCCAAACGTAACCTTAGGGTATTAGCAAATTTTAACCATTGTTTGTAATCGCCACCATAGATTAAATCGAAAGGTTTGAATGGCGTTGCGCCAGGGTTTGCTTTTACATAAGCGGTAAGTGTATTTACAGCTGTATCTAATTCGTTAAAAAAACGTGTGTAAATTGCTTGCTGACTATCATAAGGCACAAAGAAGTTACCGGTACCATATTGTGAGTAAGGGATAGGGCCGTATATATCAGTTACACGATGCATGCCTTCTACTTTAAGAATAAGCGCGATTGCAACAAAGTGCTGATCTTGTGGCCTGGCCAGTGCTTTTACCTGTTGCCAGTTATTCATTATGTGCTGATTGCCTGTATCAAATGCCTGGTTGTTCCAATCATAACGCATAAAATAAGTTGCATTATTCGGGCCAAAACCATAATCAGGAGATGACATATATCCACTAAAAATATCAGCATTTAAGTTTTGCTGTACCTGGTATGTATAATCTACCGGGCTGGCGATGTTTTCTTCCATATCTGGTAAAAATCCACCAATATATTGAAAATCTCCTGCAGCTTGTGCTTGTGTTACTTTGCTTGGGTTTGTGTTTAGCCCTTCAAAGTTTTTGGTGCAAGAGCTCGATAAAAGCAAGCCTAACAGGCCCACCCATAATATCCTGTTTTTTTTATATATCGTTTTCATATTTGCTATATTAATATGTGTTATTAAAATCGTGCTGAAACATTAAAACCTAATTGCCTTGTACTTGGTTGTCCAAATAAATCTAAGCCCTGTAACGTATTGTCGGTTGCCAAATCAGTTTCAGGATCGAAAGGTGCTTTTAGGTAGAAGAAGAACAAGTTACGACCAGTAAATGCCACGCGAACGCTGCTTATTTTATTGTTAAATACAGTGCCTGGAATAGTGTAACCTAATGATGCTTCTCTTAAACGGATATTTGTTGCTGAGTAAGCATATTCTGCTAATGCGCCAGAACGGCCACCTGCTGCTTCATAATATGTTTGAGCATACATTTTAGTTCCATTTACTAAAACACCTCCATTATCACGTGCCTCTCCCGAAGCTGCAGATACACCATATGCATCTAAGTATGCCTGGGTCATATCTATTACTTTGCCACCAAAACGGCCGTCAATAGTGAAAGCAAGGTCAAATTGTTTAAACTTAAAGTTGTTTGTCCAACCTAACATGAAGTTTGGATTTGAATTACCAACATCAACAAAGTCATTAGCATCAGTATTTACCTGTGGTTTGCCATTACTTACTACTATGTTGCCATTGGCATCTCTTAGCCAGTCACTTGCATAAATTTCACCAAATGGTTTTCCTACCCTTGCTTCAAGCGAATAGCTGTTGAATGAATTCGGGAATACAAATTGGGTTTGCGGGCCGGCAACCGGATCGGTGTATAACGAGATAACTTTATTTTTATTAAGTGAGAATGTGAAATTTGAGTTCCAGCTTAAATCATGATTAATATTGCCATGATAACCTAAGCTACCTTCAAAACCCTCGTTTTTAACGTTACCACCATTTATGTATTGGCTGGCATAACCACCTGATGCGGTTGATGTAGCCACATTAAATAGTTGGTTGTATGAGTTTGTATGGTAATAAGTCGCATCAAAACTAATGTGATCATTAATAAAACGCCATTCGGTACCAATTTCAAACGAGTGGGTAATTTCCGGTTTTAACGCAGCAAGTGGCTGGGTTAAATTTAAATTAAGGAAACCGCTGCTTAAAGTATACTGTGCAGGTGTACTTACAAAAGATGGGATACTGTTACCCACATCAGTATATGAAATACGTACTTTACTAAAGCTGATGAAGTCGGGCATTTTAAACATGCTGGTTAATACATCACTTAACCCTACTGATGGATAAAAGAATGAATCACTTGAAGTATAAGCTAATGCAGAAGACCAGTCGTTACGTGCGGTAACATCAAGGTATAAGAATTTCTTATAACCAAAATCAACGCTGGCGAAAAGTGATTGTGTTTGATTTTCTGTTTTATTAGTTTGGTTAAAAGGATTGCCGGCAGTAAGAATTACGTTGCCAACATTGAAATAGTTATCAATATTGCCAAGGTGTCCGTTAAATCCAAGTGAACTGTTTTGATTATCCTGTATACTTGCGCCTAATGTACCATTGATGTTAAAATCACTGGAAATATCCTTATTTGCATTCAGCAAGAAATCACTGTACACCTGGTTTGCACCACTTGAATTATAAGCATAATTACCGGCCATGCCCGCGAAAAGAGTGGCGGTACCGGCGTATAATTTTTGATCGCTTGTTTGCGTGGTTTTATCCAAATTTACACGGCCTTGAAAGTTAAGCCAGCTATTGATCTCGTATTTGGCTGAAACAGTTGCCAATAAACGGTTTAAACCTTGATCGTTAGGGTTACGGTATTGTACCCAGTAAGGGTTTTGTAAGTCATCACCCGAGCCGCCAATATAAGGTTGTATCCAGTTTGGCAGGTTGATATTACGTGTTGGATCAAATGACTCGTAATTTTTATACTGGTTAAAATCTACACCTCTGGGGAATAAATAAGTACTTGTTAAAGGGTTAAAATAAGTGCCCGAAGTTGGGCGGTCTATCGTATTTTGGAAAATATAGTTAGCACTTATATCCAATGTTAATTTATCATTTAACAGTTTGGATGTATTGCGTACGGTGATGTTATTTTTGTTGAAAATGTTTCCGGGTTCAATTCCGTCGGCATGGGTATTTGCGTACGAAACATAAGTTTGGTTTTTCTCGGTACCGGTGCTTAATGTAAATGCATTAATTGTGGTAACCCCGGTGTTAAAAAAGCTTGCAGGATCGGAGTTAACGGTGCCCGGCGCTTCTTTTGCTCCCCAGGAATTAAGGGAAGTTGTACTTGCAAGGGAACTATCCCCACGGCCATAAGTGTTTTGCAGTTTCGGCACTAATACAGCCTTATCAAAAGTTGTATTGGTGTTAAGTGTGATAGTAGTTTTACCTGCTTTGCCTTTTTTGGTGGTTATTAATATAACACCATTAGCCGCGGCGCTACCATATAAGGCCGATGCAGATGCACCTTTTAGCACGCTTATACTTTCAATATCATCCGGGTTAATGTTTGATATACCATCACCACCATCACCGCTGTAAGCGAATACGCCGTTGGGTTGCGCGCTGGTAAGTGGTTGAAGCGGGATACCATCAACAACGTATAAAACATTACTGCTTCCGTAAATTGATTTGTTTCCGCGTAAAATAACTTTGGTTGAACCGCCTGCACCGGATGAACTTTGGGTTATTTGTAAGCCTGATACTTTACCATCAAGACTGTTTACAAAGCTTGGGTCTTTTGATACTTCCAGCTCTTTGCCGCTTACGGTTTGTTGATCGTAGCTTAATGATGCTTGTGTTTTTGTGATACCTAAAGCGGTAACAACAACCTCATTAAGGGCTCTGGCATTCGGAGCAAGTGTTATATCAAAGTTAGTTCCATTAGCAATTGTTATTTGTTTGCTAATGTAGCCTACATAGCTAAATACCAGAACATCTCCCGTATTGGCATTAATGGTAAATTTACCATTAACATCCGTTTGGGTACCTATTTGTGTTCCTTTTATCGCTACGGTTACGCCCGGCAGGGCTGCACCTGTTTCGTCTTTCACAATACCCGTAATAGGGGCTTGTGCTTTCATGCTACGGCTTACGCCGGTGATGGTAATGTTTGCCTTGTTAACTGCATTTGGATGGCTGCTTGCCCCCATAGCAAAACATGGCACTAATAATATTAGTGGTAATATTTTTTTCATGTTGATTGAATTAGTTTAGTGTAAATGAGTTGGGTGGGTTTAGTTTTTGCTTGTTTTTTCCATGCTTAATTGTTTAGTGGTGAGTGATTGGTTTTTATTGTCTTTATCGAAGTTTTCCATAACCAGTACGGCCGTGCCAATGAGCTCGGCGTTAAAGCCCAGTGCGGAAATTAGTAGTTCGGTGCTGCTAACCAGCCTTGGTATACAATACTTGGTGAGTGCCTGCTGAATAGGGGCAAGCAATATTTTACCCACAATAGCCCCACGACCACTTAGTACAATACTTTCGGGGTTCATGATGTGGATGAGAATAGCCAGGGCTTTGCCAATTTTATACCCGGCGTCTGATAATAATTCAATAGCAAACTGGTCGCCGTTATTGGCGGCTTCCATAATGGCGTTGCCTACTACTTTATAAGGGTCTTTATCGGTATGTTTTAAACTGGATATGTGTCCGTCTTTTATTCCCTGAATGGCTTTTTCAGCCACTACCAACATGGATGCTTCGGCTTCCAGGCAACCGCGTTTGCCGCAGGTACACAAAGCGCCATCATCAAAAAGTGGGATATGGCTGAATTCTCCTGCAAAACCGCTGTGGCCGCTATATAATTCGCCATTTACGATCATACCAAGCCCGATACCCCAGCCTAAGTTTATCACCATTACATCCCTGTGGTTTTTAGCGATACCGAATTTTTGTTCGGCAATAGCTATTAAGCTGGAATCATTGGCGATGTAAACAGGTGCCCCGGTTTTCTCGGCGATTAATTCGGTTAAACTTTGCCCGGCGGAATCCAAATAAGTGTAGTTGAAGCCTTTTGCAGAATCAATAAAACCAGGCATCCCAATACCAATACCGACTATTTTATCCCTGGCTACGCCGGAGGCATCTATATAATCATTAATATATTCTATCAGTAAGGGCAGGGCCTTGGGGTTGTTGAATAACTTAAGCTCTGTCATCACCGTTTCTGCTATTGGGTTATTATGCAGATCGAGCATTTGGATGCGGGTAGACAGCTGATCCATAGCTACAGTAACAATATACATGGCCGAGGGCTGCAAACAATACATCAGCGGGCGGCGGCCACCGCTTGACGGCGCATAACCTTGCTCCATTACGAAACCTTCTTCAATTAGTTCAGTAATTGCTTTGGAAACAGATGGGACACTTTTCTCTAAAACTTCGCTCAGGTCGGCACAAGATAAAGCCTTATCAAAATAAAGACGCTTAATAATAGAGTTCTTTAATTCGGCGCTTTTGACGATCCTGGTTTTTAATTCCATGGTGAATAATAATAATTGGCAAGTCAGTAGAACAAACTTAATAAATTTCTGCCTGAAAAAACAAGCACTTATTAAAAAAATTTAAAAAGTATATTAGCTTAGTATAGATTTAACAGCATTTAAGTTACCACTATAATTATACTTTTATAAGTAAATAACTATTATATAGGAACTTATAAAATAAATAACTTTAATTGATCGCTTGATTTCTCAATAATTGGTTTATCAGGTATGTATCCGAAATTTGACAAAGAGATCCCCAGTAGCCTTATTTTTTTGTCATGTGGATTGGTGGCTGCTAATAACTGCTTTGCCGTAGTGCTTATAGTCTCTAAATCAGCAACAGGTGATAGAAATGATTTGTTGCGGGTAATTTGTTTAAAATCGTTGTATTTAATTTTTAGGGTGATGGTTCGGCCTTTCAGGTTATAGCGCTGCAAACGATCTGCAACGAGTTTTGCAATTTTACCCAGCTCTGTTTCCATCTCTTCAATGGTTGTAAGATCATAGGCAAAAGTGTCTTCCGCGCCGGATGATTTGGTTTCGCGATGGGGTTGTACCTCACGATCATCAATTCCTCTTACTATGTGGTAATAGAATTTGCCGGGTTTGCCAAAATGCCGCACTATTTCATCATGCGTTAATTTTTTAAGATCAGCACCCAGGTGAAGGCCCAGCTTCTTCATTTTTCCGGCAGTAACTTTACCTACACCATAAAACTTCTCAACCGGTAGTTGCTCCATGAATGATTCGATGGAGGACGGGCCGATGAAAGTTAATCCATCTGGTTTGTTAATATCCGAAGCAATTTTAGCCACAAATTTATTGATGGATACCCCGGCAGAGGCGGTTAGTTGTAACTCATCTTTAATGGCCTGTTTAATCTGTTTGGCAATTTCAATGGCTGAGCCGATGTTTAATTTATCGTTGGTTACATCAAGATAGGCTTCATCTAATGAGAGTGGTTCTATCAGATCGGTATACCTGCTGAATATTTCGCGGATGCGTTGCGAGGCTTCTTTATATGCCGGGAACCTGGGGCGGACAAATATAGCATGCGGGCAAAGTTGCAAAGCCTGTTTGGATGACATTGCCGAACGGATGCCAAACTTGCGAGCTTCATAACTGGCAGTTGCCACAACACCGCCACGGCCTTCGGGCAGGCCGCCAACTACTAGTGGTATGCCCCGAAGTTCCGGATTATCGCGCTGCTCAACCGATGCGTAGAACGCATCCATATCAATATGGATGATCTTTCGGTGGGATGGCTGCGGAGGCGTTTCCATATATACAAATATACTCTACCCAAAAACAAAAAGGATGTTACATTATGCATGTAGCATCCCTAAGTTAAACATATAAATAAGCTTATGCAAGTAAATTATCCAGGTTGATGCTTTTACATTATTAGATTGTCATTGCGAGAAGGAACGACGAAGCAACCTCGTCGTATGCAGATAAACGCGACGAGTTTGCTTCGCCGCGCAGTCCTTTCCGCAGCTCTGCTCACAATGACATGGTGGAGAGGTTGGTGAATTTATTATGCTTCCGCCAGTAATTCTTCCAGGTTGCCCAATCCCATGCTAAAGCCAGCTTCAAAGCCCATCGCAATGATTTTTTCAAAGATTGCTACATCCTCAAATGTGAGATCAACTTCAACCCTTGTACCATTTTCGGTGGCATAAAATTGATTGTGCCAGTGCATGCCGGTATAATCGCTGGGAGTATTTCCATCTTCATCACAAAACTTAGTGGTAAGTTTAAAGCTTTGCGTAGGTGTTATGGTTTCAAAGTCACACCTGCTCCAATGTTTTTCGCCTTCAGGCCCTGCCATATAATAAAGCCAGGTACCACCTTCAGTAAAACTGTATGATTTGGTTATGGCTTTCCATGGTTTTGGCGCCCACCATTTATCAAGTAAGTCGCTTTCTGTCCACGCTGCCCATACCTTTTCAACAGGTGCAGCAAATTCCCGGGTAACATGTAGCTTTTTGTTAGCTAAATCTTTGGTAAATACTGTTTTGTTAGTCATGATTAGTTTTATTTAAGGTTGTTTAATAAATCATCTAATTGGTTAAAGCGGTCATCCCACATTTTGCGGAAATCTTCAAGCCATTTGTCTATTTCTTTCATTTTTTCAAAGTTTATATGGTAATAGATCTCCCGTCCGGATTGTCGCTGCGTTACCGCTTCGCATTCCGTTAAAATTTGAATGTGTTTTGATACTGCCTGGCGTGTACTGTCGAAATGTTCGGCGATGGCATTGGGTGTCATGGCTTGTAAGGCTATCAGCGCGAGTATAGCCCGGCGGGTAGGATCGGCAATGGCCTGGAAAATGTCTCTTCTCATTTATTTGCAACTATATGGTTGCAAATATAAATGCAATTATTCGGTTGCGCAAATTTAATCTGATTTTTGTTGTAGGTTTTTATCTTTGCTATATGGAACCCATCACCTGGCATGATTTTGAAAAAGTGGAATTACGTGTAGGCACTATTTTAGAAGTTGCTGATTTTCCGGAAGCGCGCAAACCTGCTTATAAGGTAAAGGTCGACTTTGGTGAATTAGGCACTAAATGGTCGAGTGCGCAGATCACTAAGCATTATACTAAAGAGGAATTGGTAGGAAAACAGATTATGGGGGTGGTTAACTTCCCCAAAAAACAGATCGCGAATTTTATGTCGGAGTTTTTGGTAACCGGCCTGGCCGACGAAAATGGCGATATTGTATTAACCACAATTGATAAACCTGTGCCTAACGGCAGTAAATTAATTTAGATGAATTATTATTTGAGCTTTTTTATCGGTCCGCAATTAATTGGTGTGCTGTTTATTGTAATTGGTTGGTTGCAGCGTTTCCTGCCACCCAAAAAGATAAACCGTTGGTATGGTTACCGCACGCAAAACGCCCGTATTGACCAGGAAACCTGGGACGAAGGAAACAGATATTCGGCTATTTACATGATGAAGCTTGGTTTAATATATTACATCATTGGGTTTGTAATAAACGCGGTGACGGTGTTATATGTGGCCGATTATGATAAGCAAACCATGATAAAATATGTGGTATTATTTGGCGGTGCGATGGGGATAGGTATACTATCAACCATGGCAACTGAGAAATACCTGGCAAATAAATTCAAAAATAAGATTAAGAAGAGGCGGAAATGAGGTATGTAAGTTTTGAGAATGAGCCCGCGGCAATCTCGCCGGATGAGTTTTTTATGAATGAAGCGATAAAAGAGGCTAAATTGGCGCTGGCGGAGGATGAAATACCTATTGGTGCTATAGTTGTTTGCAAAGGCAAGATAATAGGCAGAGGGCATAATCTTACGGAGCGTTTGACCGATGTATCGGCCCATGCTGAAATGCAGGCGCTTACTGCCGCCGCTAATTATATGGGTGGTAAATATTTAAAGGAATGTATTTTATATGTAACCATGGAGCCCTGTGTAATGTGCGCAGGCGCAGCCTACTGGTTTCAGCTGGGCGGGATAGTTTTTGGCGCTTATGATACTAAGTTGGGCTTCGGCAGGTTGAACCAGAAGATCACCCATCCTAAAACGGTTATTACCGGTGGGATTAAAGAGAATGAATGCTCGGAGCTGGTAAAGGAGTTTTTCAGGAAGAAGAGGTAGGGATATAGTTGATGGTTCATAGTTCATAGATCTCAGAAAAAAGTGAGGGATAGTGCGATTCCTTCCTTGGGGAAGGAGGAGGAAGGGGTTAAAGTAGGCTTGGTTTTGTTGGTGACAACACCAACAAAGGCGAAAAAAATACTATCCTTGATCATCATTAAGTTATAATATTTTACAGGCATCCATTAGCGCGTCATGTCTGTATGGTCTTGCTAATCAGCATATTAAAACGAATTGTATCTTCGAAAAGCATAAAAAACTGAATTAATGTTAAAATGGACATTTTGGGTTAATAAATCATGGGCTAAAACTAATAATATTTGATATGAATATTTGGTATATACTTATCGGCATAGTTTGTGTAGGATTAGGAATCTATTTAACAATAAAGCAAGTTAAAATTTCCTTAAACGAGAACAAGATACTTTTGGGTGGGACATTAAAGGACTTGGGCTTGGCTTTATACTCATTATATGTGGAATAATAATGATTATACAAAATATATAGATAAATGTGCGGGGAAATCCGGTGATGTATTAAAGGAGTTGTTAATTCAATAACTAATTGAAAATTAAGCTATAAATTTTTTCAGCCTTTGTTGGTGTTGTCACCAACAAAAACGATGTTCTGCGTTCGATAGTAGTGGATACCGGCCTTGAGCATAATGCCTGAGGCGTATGAACAAATAGCGCGGGCTGGAGGTAACGCCCCAAATGCTTTTTGCGCTCCGTTTACTCACCCCGACTACGCTGCGCTGGTCGCCCCCTCTCTCCGCCGGCGCATAGAGGGGAACAAAGGTTTTTTGCCCTCTTTACCGCAAAGCGGAAGAGAGGGGAGGTTAAGCGGTTGAGCGAAAACCGGGTGAGTAATCTGCGTGAGATAAAGAGTACGTACACCAATCCACCACCTAACAAAAACATGACATTTATTTAGAACAAAAAACATGTTTCAAACCTTATATTTGTCTCGAACACTATCTTAAAAATTAAAAACTTAATATTATGGCATTCACACTACCGGCGTTACCTTACGCTACTGATGCGTTAGAACCGCACATTGATAAAGCTACTATGGAAATTCACCATGGCAAGCACCACCAGGCTTATGTTACCAACCTTAACAAAGCGTTAGAAGGCAAACCTGAGGCTGATAGCAGCATTGAAGACATCATTACTAATATTTCAAAATTCGCGCCGGCGGTACGTAACAATGGCGGTGGCCACTATAACCACAGCTTGTTCTGGACTTTACTTTCACCAAACGGTGGCGGCGAGCCAACAGGCGAATTAGCTGAAGCGATCAAATCAACTTTTGGTTCATTTGAAGATTTTAAAACTAAAGTATCTGAAGCTGGTGCTACCCGTTTCGGATCTGGCTGGGCATGGTTAATTGTTGCTGATGGAAAATTAGCGGTTACATCAACCCCTAACCAGGATAACCCTTTAATGGATATTGCTGAAGTAAAAGGTACCCCAATTTTAGGTATCGATGTTTGGGAACATGCTTATTATTTGAAATATCAAAACCGTCGCCCTGATTATTTGGCTGCGATCTGGAATGTGATCAACTGGGCTAAAGTTGCCGAGCTTTACGCGAAAGCAAAATAACCAGCCCCTCCCAACCCTCCCCGGTAGGGAGGGCTTTAAAATATTATGATATAAATTAAGTCTCCCCTACCGGGGGAGATTTAGAGGGGGCATCAATGAAAGCAATAGTATTAGAAGCCGCTGATAAACCATTAGTATACAAAGAAGTTGATAAGCCCACGTTACAACCGGGTGAAGCATTGGTAAAAATAAAAGCCGCGGCGCTTAACCGTCGTGATTATTGGATTACGGTGGGTAAATATGCGGGCATTAAGTATCCAACTATTTTGGGAAGCGACGGCGCTGGTATTGTTGCCGAAGTGGGCAGTGATGATGATAAACGTTGGCTGAATAAAGAAGTTGTTATTGACCCGGCTTCGGGATGGGGCGATAACCCGAATTTTCAATCGGATAATTTTAAGATATTAGGTTTACCTGCTGATGGTACTTTTGCGGAATATGTGAAAGTACCGGTAGAAAACCTGCATGCTAAACCGACTCATTTAAATTGGGAGCAGGCGGCGGCAATTCCGTTGGCGGGTATAACCACTTACCGCGCTTTATTTACTAAAGGCAAGGCTGTAAAAGGCAGTAAGGTTTTGGTAACGGGTGTTGGCGGTGGTACCGGTGCATTCGCTTTGCAATTGGCGGTGGCGGCAGGATGCCAGGTTTTTGTAACATCGGGTTCGGGTGATAAGCTTGATAGAGCAAAGCATTTGGGGGCAGCTGCAGGCGTAAACTACAAAGCGCAGGACTGGGCCGAGCAATTAGCGCAACTGTCAGGTGGTTTTGATGTAATTATTGATAGCGCCCTGGGCGATGGTTTCGCCAAATTGGTTGATTTGTGTAACCCCGGAGGCAGAATTGTAATTTTTGGCGGTACAGCCGGAAATATCCCTGAATTAAACGGCCGCAAAATATTTTGGCGACAAATACAAATATTAGGCACTATGATGGGCAACCCCGATGATTTTAAAGGGATGCTTGCTTTGGTGAACGAACATCAAATTATACCTGCAATAGACGAAGTGTTCCCATTAAACGAGGCTAATGCGGCGGTTAAGAAACTGGAGCATTCATCGCAGTTTGGGAAGATTGTGCTGAGAACTTAATATTATGCTATATATAATATGGGGTATTATGCTGAAAGTATGACACCTTTTTTTGTGCGTAGATTTTCCTCTTAAAAAGAAAAAGCCTCCCAACCTTGCGTCGGGAGACTTTCAACCTAAACCTTATCACAATTAAACTGGCAAGGATGCCAGTTCACTTATTATATATCAATTACTATACCAAAGTGATACTATAGAGTAGTATTTTTTTACTTAAGGTTAAAATCAGGTTATTATATTATGATATGATGACTATTCATTTTTAGTCAGCAGTAGATTATATTTTAGTAGCTGCCTATATTACTTTTGTTGTCCACCCGATTGAACACTTGTGTATGTTTTTGTGAGGTTTTTTTTGCGTAGATAGACGTCTAAAATATACAGTGCAAGCACAATGTCAAAAAACATGAAGCTTTCCATTATCGGGCTGCTTAGGAATTTGGTGATATTGGGGATCACAAAATGCGTTGTATTTCCGCCTGATACTGGGGCAGACCAGTGGACACTGGCTAATGCAAAAATTAGAATCGCAGAAATAATTAACCCGAAAAACAACCCTATACCCTTAACAATACGCTGATCAACGCGTGCTTTTAACGGCTGCATCGCATGCTCGTTACGGATGCTCTCCATCACATTGTAGGTGAAAGCCATAGGCGGCTCATCCAGTTCCATTGCTGAAAACTCTGCATTTAGCGCGAGTAATTCTTTATATTTTTTACGATATACTTCGTCCTGCTCAATAAGCAGGCTAATGGCCTTTTGCTCCTCGGGGTTGCTGGTGCCATCAATATAGTTCCAAAGTTGTTCTTCTATGCTGTTCATATCAGTTCTTTAGCTTCATGTTTTAAATTACGCTCCAGCTTGTCTTTCAAACGCTGGCGCGCCCTAAATAGTTTAACCTTTACGGTATTGGCCTCGATACCCATGGTTTGGGCGATCTCTTCCAATGATTGCTCGCCTTTGTAAAACAGGGTGATGATGGTCGCGTCATCAGGTAGTAATTGATCAATGGCCTGGTTTAAATAAAACGAGCGTGATTTATTTTCCACGTTGTTTTCGTCATAGCCGCTTGGTTTATTTTCAACCTGTATAAAAGTTTCTTCATCATCTATCGAATCAGTAGCTATCCTTTTTTTACGCAGGGTAGTCATGGCGGTGGTATAAACTATACTATACAGCCATGTGGTGAATTTTGCTTGCCGCTGGAAAGATTCCAGCGAGCGGTAAGCTTTTATAAAGCAATCCTGGGCAATCTCTTCAGCATCTTCCCTGCTTTTAGCAAAGCGCATAGCCAACGTGAATACGAAACGCTGGTGCCGTTTAATCAAAGCAGCATAAGCCGACTGATCGCCTGCCAGTGTTTGTTCAATTAAGTCGGTATCCGAAAGCTTGCTTTGCATTTATGTGGTTATGACTACATGGTTGAGGTGGAGGTTACAGTAGTAAAGATAAATTTTTATTTGATCGGATTGTCATTCTGAATGGAGCGAAGGATCTGGTCGCTTGTTTACTCTTGTATATATGCTTCGTTCCTCAGCTGAGATATTTTCGTTTTAATAAGATATTTTCGCCGCTCATTGCCGCTGGGCTAGTTCTTTTGTCTTTGACACAAAAGAACCAAAAAGTCAAGACGGAAAAAACCTTCTGCCCGCTAGGCAAACTCCCGGCCCGGTTTTCCGTCGGGCGTTTGCGCGCTTTTTTTCTTATTTTATTGTCATTCTGAGCGGAGCGAAGAATCTGTAAATTTGTTTACACTGTACAGATTCTTCGCTCCGCTCAGAATGACATGAATTTTTTTATCCTCCCCTGTAACCTCATCAAAAAACAGGTAGTCATAGCTTACAAATACACCAGTGTGGTGCATGAAACAAAAAATGATTTATCAAATTAATAATTAAATATTATGGACTCAGATTCAATAGGGGTATTAGTACCGATTTTCGTTCCCATCAGCATGTTTGCAATGGTTTTTGGTATAGTGTATTTACACAAACGCGAACGTATGGCGATGATTGAGCGTGGCATGGATCCCCGCAGTTACAAGCCTCGTTCACAAACTTATAATACCTTAAAATGGGGCTTACTGTTAATAGGTGCAGGTTTAGGTTTGTTTTTGGCTTATATATTGGATCATACCTGCCTGGCTTTCGCTAATACCGGCAGAGACCAAAATCCGGCCATTTACTTCGCGCTAATTGCCATATTTGGTGGAGCAGGCCTATTCATTTCTTATCTTATCGAGAAAAAAGACGAGAATAAAGCGACAAATAAGGAATTGGATTAAAAAGAGGTAAGCGAAGGTAATTTTTACCTTCGCCTGCCTTTTTTTATTTTATATAAAGTTCTTTTATCAAATCAAGATGGTATAGCTCGTGACCAGCGGTCATGTATACTAATGCCCTAACTGAAACGGGGTGGTTACTGGCAATGCCCATCATCTGGCTCTGTTCGTCGGTAAACGAGCTGTATAAGTATACATTGGCTTCGCGCAGGGCTTTAAATTCATTGGCCAAATCCTGTATAGTGCGGATATCAAAGGTTGAAGCAGATACATATTCTTCCTGATCGAAACCGGGTAGCGGGTTTTTATCTCCGCGAGAAAAGCATAAGGCACGGAATGAGAATACCCTTTCGGTGTCAATCATGTGGCCTAAAACCTGTTTTAGCGTCCACTTACCTTCTGCATAGGCATAATCAGCCTGCTCGGTTGTTATCCGCGAAAAAAAATTATAGGTGCTTTGTTTTAAATACTCCAATATCTCTATCACGGGGCCGTTAGGCACTTTGGCTACGTATGCTGCCGCGTATGAGGCGTATTCACCGGGCTGCGGTTTATTTATCATTTTTTGAGTTTTTTAGGGTGATGCGGAATGTTGTGCCCTTGCCAATTTCTGATTCGCGCACAGCAATAGTACCGTTATGGTAGTTGTTTATAATACGTTTTGTTAACGAAAGCCCCAATCCCCAGCCACGTTTACGGGTGGTATACCCCGGCTGAAATACGGTATCGAATTTTGAACGCGGAATGCCTTTTCCGGTATCGGTAACATCAATCAGTATCAGGTTCTTTTTAGTTTTGCTGGCGTTTATTTCTACTTTGATCTTGCCTCGGCCTTCTATGGCGTTTACGGCATTTTTTAGCAGGTTTTCCAGTACCCAGTCAAATAAAGGCACATTTAACCCAGCTTGCAAGTAGGGGTTGCCGGTAATTTCAAAACTAATATTATTGCTTACCCGCACACTGAAATAATCAACAAAATCTTTAACTACATAATAAACCGAACGATTTTCCAGCTTTGGTTTTGAACCGATCTTAGAGAACCTGTCGGCGATGATTTCCAGTCGTTTAATATCGTTTTCCATCTCCGCCATTAATGGATCTTTTTCGGCATGGAATTTATCTTTTATCAGCTCAACCCATGCCATTAATGATGATATGGGCGTACCTAACTGGTGCGCTGTTTCCTTAGCCAAACCTACCCAAACCTGGTTCTGTTCGGATTTGCGGGATGAGTTGAACGCCGTATAGGCCACTAACAAAAATATAGCGATAACGAGTAATTGTATGTATGGGAAAATTTTAAGCTCATGCAATAATGCCGAATCCTTGTAATAGATAAGGTATTTGGTATTTAACATGGTTAGCTCAATTGGGGCGTGCTGTTTTTTCATGTATTCCAGCTCATGCTGAAAATAAGCAGGATCGTATATTGGCGCTCCCCTAACCTTGTCGTTACCCGGTATTTTTATAAAAGTTTTGGTTGAGTCAAGGCCACGTACATATTTAATATCCCCCTTTTCATCAACACCAATAGCCGGCACCAACGAGCTATCGCGTACAGCAAAAACATATTGTAAAAAGTCGTTATCGTCTGATGTAGTGGTTTGCCGCATACTCATTGCCCAAACCTGCGCGCGGGTGCGCTCGGACTTGGAAATGTTTTTAACCAGGTGATTGGTGTATAATAATGATCCGCTTGCAATAATTATTGCGAAGGTGATAAGTATGTATTTCCAGCGTTTTTTCTGTTCGTATGGGTTCATTTATTATAAAAGTCAGCAAGTCGGAAAAGACCGTAAGTCTGTATTTTGCCAAATTACATAAATACTCCGAAAACTGATGAAGAACGGATAATTTGAAATGTAAGTATCCTATTTTGGAATTAAAAGTGCTTTGATAATTATTGCTGGTTAGCACAAAACATCTTTCACTAGGTTAGTTCAATATCATTGAAATATTTTCACCCTCTTTCCGGCTTGCCGGCAATGTCATTAAGTTAAGCCCCACCTAAATCCTCCCCGGTAGGGAGGACTTAAAAAAACAAACGCGGGCGAAGCTAAAGTCTCCCCTTCCGGGGGAGATTTAGAGGGGGCTAAATTAAATGCGGCTTAACTTAATGACATTGGGCTTGCCGCAGAGAGGGTCGAACAGCGTAGCGCATTCGGGGTGAGTTAACTGTGCGCCAGGCATTCGTGCTAATGTCGCTTGTATACTCTACTCATCCGGTCTTTGCTTCGCTCGACCACCCTCTCTTTTGCAAGCAAAGAAGAGGGTAAAAAAGCATTGAATTACTTCCCATGCTTTAAATCATTCATTTAGACCTCCCTTGTGGGGAGGGTTGGGTGGGGCTAATATTTGATTATCTTTGCGGCATAATGGCAGATAAAAAAGTTAGAGTTCGTTTTGCACCAAGCCCTACGGGTGGTTTACATTTAGGCGGTGTTCGTACCGTATTGTTCAATTATCTTTTCGCCAAAAAGCATGGCGGCGATTTTGTTTTACGTATTGAAGATACCGACCAAAACCGTTATGTAGAAGGCGCAGAACAATATATTTTAGATTGCCTTAAATGGTGTGGCTTAACACCAGATGAAAGCCCTGTAGTGGGTGGCCAATATGCGCCATACCGCCAAAGCGAGCGTAAAGCCCTTTACCGCCAATATGCTGAAAAGCTGGTGATGGAAGGCCATGCTTATTACGCCTTTGACACACCAGAAGAGCTGGATGCCAAGCGTAAAGAGATACCGAACTTTCAATATGGCCAGGCTCATCGCGATGAACTGCGTAACTCCTTATCGTTATCTGAACATGAGGTAGATGCTTTATTAGACGCGCATACACCGCATGTTATCCGTATAAAAATGCCGACTGATGAAACCATCAGTTTTAATGATATGATACGCGGCCATGTTAGTTTTGAAACTAACCAGGTTGATGATAAGGTTTTATTAAAGGCCGACGGTATGCCAACCTACCACTTAGCGGTGGTGGTTGATGATTACCTGATGAAAATATCGCATGCCTTTAGGGGCGAAGAATGGTTGCCATCGGCACCTGTACATTTGCTGCTTTGGGAGTATTTAGGCTGGAAAGCTGATATGCCACAATGGGCACATTTGCCATTGATCTTAAAACCGGATGGGCACGGTAAACTAAGCAAGCGCGATGGCGCAAGGTTAGGTTTCCCGGTTTATGCTATGGAATGGTATGATGCTAAAGCTGATGAGTTTACCCCCGGTTTCCGCGAGCTTGGATTTTTACCTGAAGCATTCCTGAACTTGTTAGCCATGTTAGGCTGGAACGATGGCGGCGACCAGGAAATATTTACCCTGGATGAATTGATAGAAAAATTCTCGATAGACCGTGTAAGTAAAGCAGGCGCAAAATTCGATTACGAAAAAGCGAAATGGTATAATGCTGAGTGGATCAAAAGGGAGTCAGCTGAAAGTTTAAAGTCGAAAGTTAAAAGTGTGCTTACAGATAAAGGTGTAACTGTTAAGGAAGATGAATATCTATTAAAAATTATCGACGCGGTTAAGGAACGCTGTATTTTGTTACCTGATTTTTACCAGCAGTCGGCTTACTTTTTTGAAGTGCCTAAGGAGCTTGACGTTAACTCCGTTAAACCTAAATGGAACGAAGCCAAGAACGATTTTTTTAATGTGCTGATAGGCCTGTTGAAGGATGAAGCATCTATTGATGCGGTTGCATTTGAGGCACAGTTTAAAGCCCTGATGGAAGAGAAAGCTTTAAAAGCAGGTGATGTGATGCTGCCGTTCCGTATTATGCTGGTGGGCGGTAAGTTTGGTCCGCATGTGTTTGATATTGCTGCTTTGTTGGGTAAGGATGAGACGATTAACAGGATTGAGAAAGCTTTGATTGTGTTTAATTCGTAAGGCCACTTTGTGATTCTGAACGGAGTGAAGAATCTTCTTCGATTTGTAAAGTGAACAATGCAGGTTTAGAAGATTCTTCGTTCCTCAGAATGAACAAATTTCATCTCTAATAAAATATTCTGTCCGCTCATTGCCGCGGGGCTACTACTTTTTTCTTGATAAAAAAGTAGCAAAAAATCAAGACGGAAAAAACCTTCTGCCCGCAGGGCCAGCTCCCGGCCCGGTTTTCCGTCAGGCTTTTGCGCTTTTTTTGACTTTAAATTGTGATTCTGAACGGAGTGAAGAATCTTCTTCGATTTGCAAAGCGAACAATGCAATTTTTAGAAAGTTATTCGTTCCAGAATGACAAAAAACCCTTAAATTTTCATTGAAATAACAGCGAAACGTGTTTGAAAATATGCTTTTTTTGGCAATTTTAGTCGCTATTTAGGCTTTTTTAGCCTGAAAAGTAGTAAACCGAGTATGTAAAAACAGCCTTTTTAGGGTGTTGTTGGCCGCTTTTTGGCTAAAAAGTGTACCGGCTGTACCATTTGTTTCACTTGTACCGTGGTACAGATAACTCTGAAATCGTAAATCCGAAATCTAAAATCGAGCTACTTCCACCTGAAGCTTTTGATCATCACATTCATATCCTTCTTTACAAAATCAAGTACGGGTTGGATGGAATCAAGCTTTGGTTCGGAGTTAAAATATAGCGCTCCGCGGATGTAGTTGCGGGTGCTGTCAGTCAGGAAGAACTGTGCGGATGAGGCGGCATTACCGTTGATGGTATAATAGATGCCGAAGATTTTTTTATCAGGGTAATAGATCAGCGCCTGGTCGATACCGGTAGATTTTACCGTATGCTTAAAGGCGAAGGAGTGCGCGTCCTCAATCAGTTCATCAAATACTTTGCGCGAGGTAATGCTCTCATAGCTTAAATGCAGCGTACCATTAAACTGCGGGAATTGCATGTTTAACAGGTATTTCATATTGATCAGCTTTTTATTGCCGTTAGGTGCTGTATTTGAATCAGGTACGATGTTGGCATAGGCCGGATACAAAAAAGTAAATGGGTATGGCCCGTTATATTCAACGTATTGCTTTTGGGGGAAAACGATGCGGTAATATCCACGGGGCTTTGGCGAATAATCGTGGTTGTTATTGCTGCAGGCGCTAAAAAGTAAAGTTGTAATCAGCAATAAGCCTAATATCCTCATAAAGTCATTGTTTGTGAGTTCCATATCTCCCACGATTTTTCAGCCTGCAAGGTAAGCATTTCGTAGCCATTTTTAATCCGGGCGCCTCGTTCTTCGCCTTTCTTTAAAAACAGGGTTTTTTCGGGATTATAGATCAGGTCGTACAACAAATGCTGCGGTGTGATCAGCTCATAAGGGATATCCGGGCATTCATCAAAATTAGGGGCTGTGCCCAATGGCGTAGTATTGATGATGAGTTTGTTCTTTTCAAAGTGATGCGGTTTCAAATCCTTAAACAGAATGTTGCCGGGATGTGGTTTACGGGTAACCGTTGTAATGTTGATGTTTAGGTTATCCAGCACACATTTTACCGCTTTGGCGGCGCCACCATCGCCTAAAATCAAAGCATCTTCCATGCCTTCCCTCAACAATGGTTTTAACGACATTTCGAAACCGTAAATATCCGTGTTAAAACCCTCCAACCTAAAGTCGTGTCCCTTTACGCCAACTTCGCCTAAAAACGAAGCCAGTATCGGACTTTCGGCAACCACTCGAATACAATTTACAGCGCCTGCGTTTTTGGCATCATGCTCAATCCAGTCGAGGTATTTAATAACATTTACTTTATGGGGGATGGTCACATTCAAACCGCACATGTCGGGGTGCAGGTCGAGCATGTCCTGCAAGTCTTTAATATGTTCAATAGGATAAAGATCATATTGAGCATCCTTGATGTGTAGTTTCTCAAATTTCTCGGTAAAATATTTTTTTGAAAACGAATGTGTAAGCGGAAAACCTATTAGCCCGTATTTTTTCATGATGCAATGTTAAAATAACAACTGAATATTTCTTTACGTTGTTTAATAAATATTGAAAATATTACAGATTCAGAAAGTTTTCCAGGTTGCCTTTGTCGTTTGCATCGGAAAGCTTTTTCAGGGTTTTGTCCTTTTTTACATTGCTTATGGGGCTATTTACATAGGCCAATAATATTTTAACGCCATTAATGGTGATTGCTTTAACATCGGTAGACTTGGTTTCCAATGCATATTTGGCCATCGACGTCATGTAAAGCAACATCAGATCAACATTGCCTGAGAGGTATTTGATCGCGTTTTGTTCCAGCGAAAATGTATAATCTGGGGTGCCTTCCATCCATCGCATTACAAACTGCCCGGCTTTAATACGGGTATGGGTATTTTGGTCGCTAGGGGTTGATAGCAGGAAATTCGCGGTTTGCAATACAGCGCTATCTGCCAATGTATAATCGCTGGTTTGCTTAAATTTATACTGGTCGAACTTCGGCAGATTTTGGGCAAAGCCTGTACCGACAGAAATGATGAGCAGAAAAAATATGAATAGCTTTTTCATGCGAAAATCGGTTTAATTCGATGCGAAAAGTGGCTTTTTAAAGTCAATTACGGGGTAAAAAGGAGCTTTTTTAATGTTAAAAGCGTCAATATTCCTCGTTTTCTATCACAAAGATGCCTTAAAAGTATCGTTTTTTCTACAAAAAATGATCAAAAGTATCACTTCTGATACCCAGGCGTAAAGTCTCTAACGGTATTACATCGGCAGGCGCAATATTGCCTAAACTTACATTGGCGCCAATTAATTTAATAAACCAAACCTGCTGCGCTTTTTGCGGCGCTTCCCAAATAATGGTTTCTTCGGGTATCTGGGTTAATATTTCATCCACCAATCCCTGCCTTACTTCTCCTGAATCACGATAGATGCCCACGTTACCACTTTCGCGGGCTTCGGCAATTACTTTCCATGAGCCTGCCTCAATTTCGGCCTGCATCAGCTTGATCCATTTATAAGGGGCAAATATTTTCTGTACATCTTTGGAGCCTACTTCAGATATTACTGTGAAGTTTTCGCTCAGCTTCCGAATGTATTCGCATTTGATGTCATGCTCAATAGTTATAGAGCCATCAGATACTTCCACATATTGCATTTTGTATTTATCCAGTATTTTGCAATAATCATCAAACTGGTTACGGATGATAAATGCCTCGAATAAAGTACCTCCGAAGTATACCGGCAAGCCCGCTTCGCGGTACAAAGCCAGTTTTTCATCAAGCTTAGGGGTAACGTATGATGTAGCCCAGCCTAATTTAATAATATCGCTATGTACACCGCCAACCTCTATAAAATCCTCGGCCTGGCGTACGCTAAGGCCTTTGTCCATAACCATGGTGATGCCACTGTTTCGGGGTTTAACAGTACGCTCGGGGATATTATTGATGTGGTAATTCATAAAAACAAAGTAGGTAGCCTGATGCTAATAAATATTCGGCCGCAAAGTTCAAAAAAAAAACCAAAAAGCAAGGTAAGTTTTTGGTTATAATCAGCCCCCTCTAAATCTCCCCCGGAAGGGGAGACTTTTTTGCAGGCTAAGCCCTCCCTTCCGGGGAGGGTTTGGGTGGGGCAGCTATCTGGTGTAGCGATTAATAATATCTACAATCACTTTATTTTTTTGTAACTGCGGCAGGTAATCGTACAAAATGTAATGCTTTTCCGGGTCTGATGTCAAGGCCAATTCCAGATGGTTCAATGCTTCATTATAATCGCCTTTGGCAAATAAATAGGCCACCATGCGGTAGTATAATTCTGCCGCCTCCGGATTATTCTTTATCGCTTGCGACATCACTTCAATAGCATCAACCAACCTCTCCTGCTCGTATAATATAGATGAGTAGTCCAACCATGCATCTACATCAAGCGGGTTAAGCTCCACTACTTTTTCGTAGGCTTGCTCAGATTCCGCCAGGTGCTTCAATTTGTATTCAGCATCAGCAATGGCAAACCAGTAATCAGCATTGGCTATATCAAGGTCAAGCGCTTTTTTGTAGAAATGTAGTGCTTCAAAATAACGCTCTTCAAAATCAAGGGTTACGCCTATACCAAACCAGGCATCAGCCAGTTTTGGATCCATTTTAACAGATTTTTTGTAGAAGGCCCGCGCATCATCCATTTGCTCCAATTTCTCGTAGCATTCACCAATAGCGCAATAGGTATCGGCATTAGGTTGTTCGTACTCGAAGGTCTGACGGTAAACTTCTATGGCCTCTGCATATTTCTCTAAATTAACCAGGGCGTTACCTTTGTTAAAGTAGGCTGATGCAAAGCTATCCTTAATCAGTATGGCATAATCATAAGCATCTATTGCTTTCTCAAATAAGCTAAGCTTAGTAAACGCGTTACCCAAATTATACCAAGCAGCATAACTATACGGCTCGTTATCAATATATTGCTGGTAAAATTGTACGCTTTCTTCCTGGTTATCCATTACATCGTAACAAAAAGCCAGTTCGTATAAAGCGTCCTGGTTTTCCATATTCTGTTTCAGGCATTCCTTCAGGAAACCGATAGCAGTATTGTAATCGCCCATATTCTGATGAACGTAGGCAATATGCAGCAATATCTCGTCGGTTTCTTCGGCAAGGCTTAAAGCTTTTTCGTAGTTCTCCAGCGCTTCGTCAAAACGCTCCATGCTCTCGTATAGATTGCCGCGGATGAGGTATATATCCGGGTCAGAAGCCTCCAGCATGGCAGCTTTATCCAAAGCATCAAATGCTTCTACGGAGCGATTGGTTACCACTAGAAGCTGGGCTTGTTTTATTAAAAATACAGCGGCAAACGGGTGTTGGTTGCGCGCATACTCAGATACTTGCAGGGCTTTTGCCGGATCATTTTTTTCGATGTAGTAGTCGATAATGTTCTCAAACGCCTGGGCATCAAAAAAGTACTGGTCGTGATTCCGAATCATTTCCTCGTACCGTTCTACCGAAAATTTTGGGTCTTCGGTAAAACCAAATTCAAATTCTTCTTCCATTCAATTAGGTTTGCAGAACACGTTTCAGTTAAAATTAAGCCCCCTCTAATCTCCCCCGGCAGGGGAGACTTTTCTCTCAAACGCCCTTCCTACCGGGGAGGGTTGGGTGGGGCTATTAATCCTTAACCGAGATTAAATTACAAATAATAAAGATCTTAAGATGCATTTAAGTTTTCAACATACACACATTATTTAACAGCGGACTATACAAGTGCCTGATAATAAATGTAAACCATTTTGTGGCAAGCGGTGAGTTGATAATAAATTGCCTTAAAGATTTTTACCTTTGACAAAAGTAACCATTATGAGCATCGATATAACAAAAATTCTGAACCATTTACATATAAACGACATTAATGAGGCGTTTAGTACGGGCAGTAATTGGGGAAGTAGTGCCAATTCAGCTGTAAAAGATGTGTTATCGCCGGTTGACGGTAAAAAGATCGCATCGGTAAAATTCGCTACGGATAGCGATTATAACCACGTTGTTGAAACCGCCGCAAAAGCCTTCAAAAGCTGGCGTACTGTACCCGCGCCAAAGCGTGGCGAAATAGTTAGGGAGATAGGCGAATCGTTACGTGCTAATAAGCATGAATTAGGCGCGTTGGTATCTTACGAGATGGGCAAAAGCTTACAGGAAGGTTACGGCGAAGTACAGGAAATGATTGATATTGCCGATTTCGCCGTAGGCCAGAGTCGCCAGTTATATGGTTTGACCATGCACTCCGAAAGACCGGAGCATCGCATGTATGAGCAATACCATCCACTTGGGATTGTAGGGATCATCTCAGCATTCAACTTCCCGGTTGCAGTTTGGAGCTGGAATGCCATGCTGGCTTGGGTTTGTGGTGATGTTTGTATCTGGAAACCATCTGAAAAAACACCATTAACGGCTATTGCCTGCCAGCATATAGCGCAAGCGGTATTTAAAAAACATAATATAGAAGAAGGTGTGTCATGCCTGGTTATCGGCGACCGCAATATCGGCGAACTGATGGCTAACGATACCCGTGTACCATTGATTTCAGCAACGGGCTCAACCCGCATGGGTAAAGCCGTAGGCGCTGCTGTAGGAGCTAGGTTAGGTAAAAGCTTACTGGAGCTTGGCGGCAATAATGCCATCATCATCAGTGAAAATGCTGATCTGGATACTTCATTAGTTGGCGCTGTATTTGGCGCAGTGGGTACTGCAGGCCAGCGGTGTACAAGTACACGCAGGCTCATCATCCACGAAAGTGTTTATGAGGCCTTTAAACAAAAATTGGTGAATGCTTACAAACAGATTCGCATTGGTGATCCGTTAGACGAAAACAATCATATGGGCCCGCTGATCGATCAGGACGCGGTGGCTTTATACTTGGATTCTATCGAAAAATGTAAGGCAGAAGGTGGTAAGTTTGCAGTAGAAGGCGGTAAGCTGGAAGGCGCGCAATATGCATCTGGCTGTTATGTAAAGCCTTGTATTGCCGAAGTGGAGAACAATTTTAAAATTGTGCAGCATGAAACATTTGCCCCGATACTTTATCTAATCAGGTATACAACATTAGATGAGGCTATAGCGTTACAAAACGGTGTTCCGCAGGGATTATCATCATCCATAATGACACTTAATTTGCGCGAGGCAGAACAATTTTTATCAAGCAGAGGTTCTGATTGCGGAATTGCTAACGTGAATATTGGTACATCGGGAGCAGAAATAGGCGGCGCTTTCGGTGGCGAAAAGGACACTGGTGGTGGTCGTGAGTCGGGCTCTGATGCATGGAAAGTTTATATGAGGCGACAAACCAACACCATAAACTATTCTGTTAAAGCGCCATTGGCACAGGGAATTAAATTTGATTTGTAAGCCCCCTCTAAATCTCCCCCGGAAGGGGAGACTTTATCTTAAGCCCTCCCTTCCGGGGAGGGTTTGGGTGGGGCTTGAACTAATAAACTATATATATTATATGCAGAAATTTAGCAAGTATGTTTTTGGCGCTACGCTTTGCGGCGCTTTGTTAATGAGTTTTGGGTCTATGGCGCAAATAGCACCGCCAACACCTCCTGCGGATCCGCCAAAAAACTGGCATACGATGGATTTGAGTACCGATGGTTTTTTCGGTATCAGTTTAAACCAGGCCTACATATTTGTTAAAGGCAAAAAAAGCAAAACTGTAGTGGTTGCTACCATTGATAGTGGTATTGATACCGCGCAAAAAGACCTACAGGGTATATTGTGGGTAAATCCAAAAGAGATCCCGGGCAATGGTATTGATGATGATGGCGATGGTTATGTAGATGATGTACATGGCTGGAACTTTTTAGGCGGTAAAAATGGTAAATGCGATTATACCGAAACAACCGAAGAGGTACGTGAATATGCTAAACTTCAAGGCAAGTATGCCAATTTAACTTCAGCACCTGCCGGGGATGAAAAAGGATATAATTACTGGTTGGTTGTTAAAGCTACACATGATTCAACCGTTAATAAATCATCTACAGAATTAAGTGAATTAAAACCGGAAATGAATGTACTGATGATTACCAATGGGTACATCAAAAGCGCGCTTAAATTAGGCACGGATGCTACGTTTGATATTCATGATCTGGACAAGGTACAAAGTAATAATGATACTGTTAACCGCAGTAAGTATGTTTGGAACATGGTTCTAACCCAGGAGGGCGGCGGCGCTACCACCAATGCGAAAGTATTAAAGGACCTGAGTGAATATTTAGAGAAATTAAACAACGATGTTAACCCTGATTTAAACTCCCGTAAGGAAATAGTAGGCGATAACCCAGATGTAATGGATGGCAAGCCTTATGGTAACAACATCCTGAAATATCCTGATGCTTCCCACGGTACAGGAGTAGCGGGGTTGATTGGCGCTAAACGTAATAATGGCTATGGTATTGATGGCGTGGCGGATAATGTGCGCATTATGTCGATAAAAGCCGTTCCTAATGGCGATGAGTATGATAAGGATATTGCCAATGCTATCCGTTTCGCGGTAGATCATGGTGCTAAGGTGATCAACATGAGTTTCGGTAAAAAAATATCACCCCATAAAGATTGGGTTGATGCGGCTATGAAATATGCCGCTGACAAAGATGTGTTACTGGTACAGGCATCTGGTAATGATAACCAAAACATTGATGATAAACCGGAGTTCCCTAATAACCATTTCCTGGATGGAACGACCAGCGATAATTTAATCAGTGTTGATGCTTCTGCATGGAAACAGGACACTACCCTAGCTGCAAACTTTACTAATTATGGAAAAAATACCGACCTGTTTGCTCCTGGTGTTAAAGTGACTTCAATTGATGAAGACGCAGAATTCAACACCGCCGACGGTACCAGCTTTGCCTCGCCAATAACAGCAGGTATTGCAGCGTTGATATTAGAGTACTATCCAAAATTAACAGCAGCTCAGGTGAAAGAAGCGATTTTGGCTTCGGCAACTCCGTTAAAAGGTGTTATGGTTTACAAACCGGGTACACATGATCTGGTTGATTTTACAACCCTGTCAAAAACCGGCGGTGTGGTAAATGCATACAAAGCCTTAGAAATAGCCTCAAAAATGAAGGGCGAGCGCAAAAAGAATGATTAAATAGTTTATTTAAACTTCGTAAGTTTCTTATTGAAGATAAAAGAAGCCTGCAGGTATCACTTTGCGGGCTTTGTTTTTTTGTCATTCTGAGCGGAGCGAAGAATCTATCCGTTATACATGGCGCAAATGCCTATCGATAGATTCTTCGCTTCGCTCAGAATGACAGAGAATTATTGATTGTTAAAAAGATAATCCAACACAGTACCTGGCTTATGTGCCGCTTCTGTATCATATCTCCAGGTGAGTTTATAAAGTGGGGATATTTTGTTATCTATTTCCTGTTTAACTTCAGCACTCATGGGTGCCAATAAACCAGTCATCTGTATCCGGTGTGGTATATCGGCGCTAATTTTAGGGGTGATGTCCCATAAATCACGAAACTCTTTTATCCGCAAGTAAAGGTTTGTAAACATGTAATGAAACCAGAAATAAGGGTACACCTTTAATGTATTAGTTACAAAAGCGCTGAACCATACCTGTGTATTTAATTTTTGCAGTCTCTTGTTCAAAAACTTCCAACCCGAATTTTCAATAAATTTAAGGTGAGGGTTTTCCTGCCAATATAAATTTACCATGTTTTGGTACGTGCTGGCTATGTAATTATACTTGTTGCAGGCAATAAACCAGCTCGATAGCATTCTGTCGGCCCCCGGTCTGTCAAAAGCAAAAAAACCGGATTGCATATTATCATACAACCACTCATCTAAGGGCTTCATACAAAAACAGGTAGCATCAACCCATATGCCACCGTGTTTAGCAAGTAAATTTATTCGTAATATATCCGATAAGGCTTGTTTGGTTATCCCATCAGTAAATGCAGGAATATATTCGCCGATACTCTGCTCATCCAATAAGATAAGTTCCCAGTCAGGGTTATGTTTAATCCAGGAATCATAACATTTTTTTACTACTAAAGGTGCGTTATCAAGCCCTTGCAGCCACAAAAACCATATTTTTTTAGGTAGATTATTGTCCAATTGAGGTAAAATTTTGTGTGCTAATATATAAAAAATCAAGTCGCTGTCATTGTGGGTAATGAAGTAATCGCAGGGGAAAATAGCCGTCTTATATGATTCGTAATTGCTTCGTTACACAGAACAGCATAATGGGGATTAAATAAAAAAATCAATACCCATCGCCACTAATTGTTTTTAACGCATCATTCCCTATATTTGCGCGGTTAAATTTTTTTTAATACGATGAGAGAAATACAATTCAGAGAAGCGCTTCGTGAAGCAATGCAAGAAGAGATGCGCAACGATCAAAACATATACCTTATGGGTGAAGAGGTTGCCGAATACAATGGCGCCTATAAAGTGAGCCAGGGTATGCTGGATGAATTTGGCGCTAAACGCGTTATTGATACTCCTATCTCTGAATTAGGTTTCGCGGGTATCGGTATAGGTTCAGCTATGAATGGCCTGCGTCCTATCATCGAGTTCATGACCTTTAACTTTTCACTGGTAGCTATCGATCAGATCATTAACGGCGCGGCTAAAATCATGTCGATGAGTGGTGGCCAGTTCTCTGTGCCTATCGTGTTCCGTGGCCCAACAGGTAATGCGGGTATGCTAAGCTCACAGCACAGCCAGTGTTTCGAGAACTGGTATGCTAACTGCCCGGGATTGAAAGTGGTTGTACCATCAAACCCTGCAGATGCAAAAGGTTTACTAAAATCAGCTATTATTGATCCAGATCCGGTTATTTTCATGGAGTCAGAATTAATGTATGGTGATAAAGGCGAAGTTCCTGAAGAAACTTATTATATACCATTGGGTAAAGCTAAAGTAGTATCTGAAGGTACCGATGTAACTTTAGTAGGCTTTGGTAAAATAATGAAAGTGGTTATTGCCGCTGCTGCCGAATTGGCAAAAGAAGGTATCCATGCAGAAGTAATTGACTTACGTACAGTTCGCCCTATCGATTACGAAACGGTGATCAATTCAGTTAAAAAAACTAACCGTTTGGTAATAGTTGAAGAAAGCTGGCCTTTAGGTTCAATTGCTACCGAGGTTGCGTTCAAAGTACAGAAAGACGCGTTTGATTATCTTGATGCTCCAGTATTGCGCATCATGGGTGGCGACGTTCCATTGCCGTATGCTCCAACTTTGATCCAGGAATACCTGCCAAACCCTGAAAGGGTGATCAAAGCGGTAAAAGAAGTTATGTATGTAACTAAATAGTTTGCCCTAATACAAACTCTCCCGCAAGGGAGAAAATATATACAAAACGAAGCCTGCTATATGCAGGCTTTATTATTTTATAGATGTTTTTTACCGCTTGTCATTCTGAGCGGAGCGAAGAATCTAATAACTTTGCTCAACACTTTGCACAACGGATAGATTCTTCGCTGCGCTCAGAATGACAAGGTTGAAGACTAATCAAGAATTTCCAGCAACTCATTCAACTCCGCAACCTTTTCCGGTGAGCCTAAATGCTCATAAGCGCTAATGAGATTACGTAATACCCTTTTGATGATCTCGGTATTAGAGCAAGGTTCATAAAATTGCTTGTCATACTTCACATTCAGCTGTTTTAAAAACATGTCCACATCCCGGCGACCGAATATTAAACCTTTGTTAAAGGCATTAATATAAAACAGTACCCCCCCTTCAAACTCGCTTTGTCGACTTTCATCCATATAGGCCAAAATAAAATGCTGCGGCAGGTTTACACCATAAACTGGTATATCCAGTTTTTGGGCGATGATGGAATAGATAATAGCCAACGAAATCTGGTTGCCTTTTTTTGTTTCTAAAACCTGACTCAAATAGCTGTTTTGCGGGTCGAGGTGATTAGCGGTATTGCCACTGAACCCATAAATACTATAAAATACGTGGTTGATCAGTTTGATTTGCTCAGGCGGGCTGGACTCGTTCATCATCTGTATCCAAATATCCCGCTTAATAGCTTCTATCTGGTTAATTACCTTCTGCTCGT
Organism: Mucilaginibacter sp. L196; assembly: GCF_009765905.1. Classification (GTDB taxonomy): domain Bacteria; phylum Bacteroidota; class Bacteroidia; order Sphingobacteriales; family Sphingobacteriaceae; genus Mucilaginibacter. The sequence goes on from NZ_LMUO01000011.1 coordinate 327,946, forward strand.
CCAGATCGGGGTATTGATAACGGTTCATGATGAGTATACCTTGTAGCAAGTCAAAAGCGCCGCTATGCTGCCAAAGCCGCAGATCGTTTTTTAAAATATCAAATTGAATCTCATGTACCAGGTTAGCTATGCGTTCCTGCTGTATAGGGTCAAAAGCTTCGCCGAATGCTGTTTCCAGGTAATCGATCACTTCACTCCCATACGACAACAATTTTTCGTGTACATGGTTGTATATTTCCTGGTCGGGGTCGTCCAGCAAGCGTATTAGTGAATTTACCTCTGTTTCATTTATCATGCTTAATGCTAAAATACTAAAGTTTATATATTTTTACAACCATGTTCAATATAAGGTTTGCTAAAGATTACCTTTCGCATCGTTTCCACGCTAAAAGCCGTCACGGCACCCATTCTCCCTTTGTATACCGACTGGTTGATACTATTATTTACGATAAATCACCTAAAAAAGTATATACCGAAGTGGAAAGCATCCGCCAAGATTTACTTACTAATGACAACACCATTACCATACTGGATTTAGGTGCTGGTTCGCATGTAAATAATAATCGCCAGAAGAAAATAAGTAATATAGCCGCTCATGCGCTTAAACCACCTAAGATGGCGCAGCTACTCTATCGCCTGGTAGCTGATCTGCAACCGGAAAATATTATAGAACTGGGTACTTGTCTTGGTGTAACCAGCATCTACCTGCAAAAAGCTGCGCCGCAGGCAAAAGTATATACATTGGAAGGTTCACCCGAAACTGCCGCGGTTGCACAGGCGACATTTGATAAAGCCAATTTAAATAACATTGAACTGATTATAGGCAATTTTGATGATACGCTGCCGGGTATTATTAACAGCTTAGATAAACTGGATTTTATGTTTGTAGATGGCAACCATCAAAAGGATGCTACCCTAAAATACTTCAATTGGTGCCTGCCGAAAGTACACGAAGATACTATGCTGATCTTCGATGATATTTATTGGAGCGAGGGCATGAAAGAAGCCTGGGACGAGATAAAAGCCCATCCGCAGGTAAAAGTAACTATTGATCTGTTTTGGATAGGATTAGTATTCTTTAAATCAGGGCAGGCGAAGGAAGATTTTTTGATAAAGACTGTCTGAACTAGGATTAAACGGATTTATACGATTAACAGGATAAGATTCTAACAAATGATTAACGATGCGCTGACACATAAAATTATTAGCTGTGCAATGCAAGTGCATTCTACATTAGGGAATGGCTTTCAGGAGGTGATATATCAAAGAGCATTAGAGATTGAGTTTGCACAGCAAGGTGTTTTATTTGAAAGAGAAAAAGATATGCTTATTTTTTATCGTCAAATAGAAATTGGTACTCGCAGGGTAGACTTTTTCGTGGAAAACTTAATTATGGTTGAACTTAAAGCTATAATTAATCTTGAAGATGTGCATTTAGCTCAGGCAATAAATTATCTTGAAGCCTATAATATGCAAATAGGATTATTAATTAATTCGGAAGCCAATCTTTAACATTTAAACGGCTATACAATAAAAAATACAATCCTATCTAAACCGGGGTAAATCAAACATCCTGAAAATTCTATAAATCCGTTTAATCCCGGTTCAGACAACTTAGAATGCTTCCCCCAGAGCTATATAAAATCCTTGCTCCCTTGGCTCACCCGCAGGTTTTTCGCCGAAACCGTAATCAGCACGTATACTTAAGCCTTTTTGCAGGTCAAAAAAGTAGCGTAAGCCACCACCATAGTTTGGCTTTAACTGACTTGCGCTAAACGAGCTATTTGCTACTTCACCTGTGCCTAAAAATCCAACCAGGCCAAAGCGTTCATCAATACGGTAGCGTAGTTCTGCTTGTCCGGCTATTAGGTTACGGTCGCGGTAGCGGCCGGTATAGTAACCACGCATCAGCGCATCATTACCAAGTTGTGGTAATAAATAAAAAGGAGATGCGCCGCCAATTAAGCTTTGCTCTTTAACATCCAACCCTAAAACCAGCTTCTTTTGCAGCAAAAAGAATTGCGAATAATCAAAGTTGAAAAATCCACCGGTATAACCGCTGTTACTATAAACCCCTTGTGTTAAATTTAAATAAGTATTTACAATAATACCCTTAGTAGTATAGGTATTGTTATTACGGCTGTCGAAAGTTAAAACCGGGCCGGTAGTAAGGTTTGAGCCACCGCTTGGATCTTGAATTGCAGGATCGTTTTTTAATATTGTGTTTTCGTTCTGTGGGTCGGAATGGTAATAATATTTAAAGCCACCGGCATTAAAACCCGCGTAAAAATACTTTGCAATTAATGCTTGCGCGGTAATAATAACCCGTGTGCGTTTTTCATCAACCAGTTCCTCATTAGCTTTTTTTGTGTTGTTGCCTATTCCGTAAAAATCAAAAGGGAAATTGTAAAAGCTCATATTGGCAGTGTAATGCCAGGTGTTTTGTGGTTCCCAATAACTGGCATTAAGGCTTACCTTTTCCTGCGCTTTGGTAGTCAGGCTGGCATAACCATATATACTGGATACCCGCGTAATACTATGCTTTACCGTATCGGTATAAAAAGAAAATAAGGACGCTCCGCCAAATTCAAACCCCGTTTCGGGTGACGAAGCAATCGCAGGAACGACAACAAAATTGCTTTTTTTAGTACTATCCTTATCCAGATACATCTTCCGGAAGAATTTCTTGGCAAAACTTTCCTGGGCAAATAGGGGTTGGTAAGTACTTAAAGTGAGTATAAATAGAAGTGCAAGATATTTCTTCATAGAGGGTTTTCAAAGATAGAATTTTTTTCATCCCGACCCCTTTGCAGCATATTAGAAAATTGTTAAAAGTATTAACCGTTGCACGATTTACCTGCAATTATTAAAAATTAATATCTTCATCACCATAAACCGGTATAAGCCAATACAATTTAATAACAATGGGTAATAAACAATCAGCACCGAAAGCTGCGCCTGAAAATAATCAGCCTGGTGGTAAAAAGCTGCTTCTTTTTAAATGGCTATCGATTCTGACACCCTTCCTTTTTTTGATTTTGTTGGAAATCGTACTCCAGATATTCGAGTACGGCCATAACACCGACCTGTTTGTTAAATATCCGCCAAATGGGAATTACATGGTGATGAATTACTATGCGTCCGACAAGTTTTTTCCCGATACACTGGATGCAACCAAAGGTAATCAGGAGATTTTCGCTATTAATAAAGCACCTAATACTTTCCGGATATTTGTACTGGGTGAGTCGACTACACTAGGGTTTCCTTTCCGTCCTAATGGCTCATTCCATCGCTGGCTGCAATATAGGTTGATGCATATGTACCCGGATAAGAATTTTGAGATTATCAATTTGTCGTTAACCGCGGTTAACTCCTATACAGTACTCGATTTTGGTAAGCAGCTGGCACAATATCAACCTGATGCAGTACTAATTTATACAGGCCATAACGAATATTACGGGGCATTGGGTGTAGGGTCAACCACGTATGTAGGTAGTAACCGTTTCTTGCTGCAAACGCTTGTTAAATTGCGGGAACTTAAAGTGGTGCAGCTATTTAATAACTTCATTAAAAAGGTAGTTGCGGTATTCGCCAAAAAGCCAACCGGTGATCGCCAATCGCTAATGGAAGATATGGCCGCGCGCCAGCATATTAAATATGGCTCGGCCGATTACCAGGCAGGTATTAATCAGTTTGATGAAAATATGACTGAATTGTGCCGCACGCTAAATGATGAAAAGATCCACGTGTTTTTAAGTAACGTTGTGAGCAATGAAAAAGATCTGCCACCCTTTATTTCCGAAGGTAATGGTCCCGGATCAGCAAACTGGAATTATGCGCAAGGTCAGCTTGCTTATAAGGACTCAAGCTTTGATAAGGCCAAACAATATTTTGATAAAGCACGGGAGCTGGATGAACTACGTTTCCGTGCGCCGGAAGCGATCAATACTTCCATAAGTAAAATTACCTCCCAATTTCCCTACGTTCATTTGGTTGATTCTAAAAGCATATTTGAGAAATACTCTCCGCATGGCATATTAGGTTCAGAAACTATCGAGGAGCATGTGCATCCTGATCTATTAGGTTATGCAATCATGTCCGAAGCATTTTATCAGGCCATGCAAAAACAAAAACTCATCAAATTTAAGCCTGAACGCGAAATTACCTTTGAGCAATTACAACAGGAAATGCCCATTACCAAACTTGATACCTTAAACGGCAAGTATCAAATGATCATGCTGAAAACCCAATGGCCGTTTAACCAACCAATATCAAAACAATTTAAGGTTGAAAACAGCATTGAAGGTACATTAGCTACCAAAGTAGCACTAGGCCATACCGGGTGGACAAATGCCATGGGCGCATTATTTCGATACGATCAAAAAAACAATTACAATGCAGGCGCTTTAAAGGTTGCGGAAGCGATGGTGCTGCAATATCCGGTTGACGAAGATTTTTACAATTATGCCGGTAATCTAAATGAAGTAATGAAAAATTACGGGCAAGCAGCATTTTACTATCGCAAACTATTTATGCTGAATAATAATCCGCAGGTTGCGCAACAAGTATACCAGCTTTATCTGAAAGCGGGCGATTCTGCTAATGCCGCTAAGTTTAAGCAATACGTGCAATAAAATATACATCGTCATTGCGAGGAACGAAGCAATGACGATGTGGAAGAAGATATCCCAGCCCTTAATTTTTTCTTTTCAAACACTTAATTCCCTTATTTCCCTACTTTTGCAGCTCGACAACAAAAAATAACTATGAGCACTACAAGAGGACCTATATCTCAGTTTATTGAAAGAAATTACCTGCATTTTAACGCAGCCGCGTTGATGGATGCAGCCAAAGGCTACGAAACGCATTTGCTTGAAGGCGGCAAAATGATGGTAACCTTAGCCGGAGCCATGAGTACCGCCGAATTGGGTATTTCGCTTGCCGAGATGATCCGCGAAGGTAAGATTGACATTATTTCCTGCACCGGTGCCAACCTGGAAGAGGACATCATGAATCTGGTAGCGCATTCGCATTATAAACGCGTACCGCATTACCGTGATCTGAGCCCGCAGGATGAATGGGATTTGTTAGAGAATCACTATAACCGTGTAACAGATACTTGTATCCCGGAGGAAGAAGCATTCCGTCGTTTACAAAAACACATCCATAAATTATGGAAAGATGCTGATACCGCAGGTGAGCGTTATTTTCCACATGAGTACATGTACAAAATGTTGCTAAGTGGCGATTTGGAGCAATACTACGAGATTGATCCAAAAAACTCATGGATGCTGGCTGCTGCCGAAAAGAATTTACCGATTGTTGTACCGGGATGGGAAGACTCAACCATGGGTAACATCTTCGCGTCATACCTTATAAAAGGTGAGCTTAAAGCTACTACCATGAAGAGTGGTATTGAATACATGGCATGGCTTGCTGATTGGTATGTGAAAAACTCATCAGGTAAAGGAATCGGTTTCTTCCAGATAGGTGGGGGGATTGCCGGTGATTTCCCGATTTGTGTTGTGCCGATGCTGTATCAGGATATGGAAATGCCTGAGATCCCATTCTGGAGTTACTTCTGCCAAATATCTGATTCAACAACCTCTTACGGTTCATACTCAGGGGCGGTACCAAACGAGAAGATTACCTGGGGTAAATTAGATATTGATACACCAAAATTTATTGTGGAATCTGACGCGACTATAGTTGCGCCTTTGATTTTCGCCTGGTTATTAAAACAATAATCTTTTTTAGGATTTGTTGCGTTGAGGATGCTGAATTAAATGTTTATTTATAAATAATTGATATTTAATAGCATCCTCAACTTTTTTGAAGCGAAAATCCCCCGTTTTTTTCACCCTGTTTTTATTAAGTTTTTACAGTAAAAATTATTTATTTAGAATAATTATAAATTAAGTTTTACTGTCATTTATTTGTCAGCCATTGTTTAATAAATTATACTTTTGTGGCTGAAAATGTGGAACTGACAACCTGTCCACCTTTTGTTTAATACATTAAATAAAGAATTATTCAGCATAAATACACCTTATGAGAAATATCTCATTGATTTTCAAGCAATTTTCAAAAGCGGTATTGTTAACTGCCGGTTTTGCAATTTTGGGATTTTCTGCTCACGCACAAGGAGACGCTACTAAAGGCGAGGCCCTATTTAAGGCCAATTGTACAACGTGTCACAAAATCGAGTCGCAATTAATAGGCCCTGCATTGGGTCCGTTGGTTACTGCCGAAACTGATGACAAGTGGCTAATCAAGTGGGTGCAGAACAATCAGGCTTTAATTGCAGCCAAAGACCCAAAAGCATTAAAAATTTATAACCAGTTTAACCAACAGGGCATGACCGTTTTCGGTAGCCTTAGCGATGCCGATGTAACTAACATCTTAGCTTATATCCGCGCTGATTGGAAAACTCAACAAGCTGCTGCTCCTGCGGCAGGTGCACCCGGTGCATCCGGAGCAACTGCCGATTCAGGCCCAAGTAGTTTGGTGATCTGGGGTTTGTTAGGCGTTATCGTTGTAGCTTTTATAGTTATAATGGTGTTAAACAAAGTAATAGGCACCTTAGAGCGCCTGTTATTAAGAGGCAAAGGAATTATACTTGAGGACGAAGTTGAAACTGAAGACGGTGTAGCGAAAGTTCCTGTTGATAAAATGGCGGGCCTTAAACACCTTGCTAAAAACAAGAAGTTTATATTCTTCGTGATCCTTTGTGGTACTATCGCTTGTGGAAGCTGGACATGGGTTACACTTTGGAATACCAACGTTCATACAGGTTATCAGCCAGAGCAACCAATCCATTTCCCGCATGACTTGCATGCCGGCGTTATGAAAATTGACTGCCAGTACTGTCACTCAGGTGCGTACAAGTCTAAAAACGCCACTATCCCATCGTTAAATATCTGTATGAACTGTCATAAAGTAGTTAAACAGGATTCTAAGGAGATACAAAAAATATATGCTGCTTTAGGTTACGATCCTAAAACACAGAAATATGACAGTACCAAATCAAGGCCAATTCAATGGGTAAGGGTACACAACTTGCCTGACTTGGTATACTTCAACCACTCACAACACGTGAAGGTTGGTGGTATCAAATGCCAAACTTGCCATGGCCCGGTACAAACTATGAAAGAAATTTACCAATACTCACCGCTTACTATGAAATGGTGTGTACAATGCCACAAACGTACAGAGGTTGACTTTAGTAAAGCCGGACACAAAGGAAATGCTTACTATGATAACATGATAGCTGTTCACGATCGCATCAAACGCGGCGAGAAAGTTACCGAGGCATCAATGGGTGGTATTGAGTGCGGTAAGTGTCACTACTAATATTTAGAGATTAAGAACTTAGCAATTACAGTTTATATAGCTTAAATGGACAGCAATAAAAAATACTGGAAAGGTTTAGAAGAACTGAACAAAACGCCAGAATTTGTTGAGAAAAATAAACATGAATTCGCAGAGCCGATTCCGGTGGAAGAGGTTTTAGAAGGCGGTAGTTTATTTGGTAAAACTCCCCGTCGCGACTTTTTAAAGGCCCTTGGCTTTGGAGTAGGTGCGGTTACCCTGGCCGCTTGTCAAAAAGTGCCGGTTCATAAATCAATTCCTTACTTAATTAAACCTGAGGAGATAACTCCGGGTGTGGCAAACTACTATTCATCATCTTATGATGGCCATGCTATTTTGGTTAAAACACGTGAAGGTCGCCCTATCAAAATTGAAGGTAACCCTAACGATCTTTTGTCAAAAGGTGGTTTAAGTGGGCAGGCACAGGCATCGGTATTGGATCTTTATGATTCAAACCGCACCCAGAACCCGAAACAAGATGGCGCAGAGGTTGATTGGGATAGCATCGACTCCTTTATTAAAGGTGAGCTTTCTGCAATTAAAGCAGGTGGCAAAAAAATCGCTATCGTTACATCAACTATCAATAGCCCTTCAACATTAGCAGTAATTGCTGATTTTATCGCGGCTTACCCAACAGCAAAACACATTACTTATGATGCGGTATCATATACCGGTATCATCCAGGCAAATCAAAATAGTTTTGGTAAAGCAGTATTGCCTCACTACAACTTTGATCAGGCTGATGTAATTGTAAGCTTTGGCGCCGATTTCTTAGGTACATGGATCTCTCCAACCGAGTTTATCGGTCAGTACGTTAAAAATCGGAACAACAAATCGCTGCAAAGCAAAAAAATGTCTCGCCACATTCAGTTTGAAAGCGGAATGAGCAACACCGGTTCAAACGCCGATGTTCGCATCCCTATCAAACCATCTGAAGAAGGCATTGCGTTAATCAACTTATACAATGCTATCTCTGGTACTACCTTACCGGGATCAAAAAAATTAGATAATCTTCCTGCTGAAAACGCTATCGCGGTAGCAGCAGCAGAATTGAAAGCCGCTAAAGGTAAAGCTTTGGTAGTTGCAGGATCTAACGATGTTGCGATTCAAACTTTAGTTAACAGCATTAACAGCTTGTTAGGTGCTTATGGTACTATTATTGATTTGGATAACGCTTCAAATCAGTTTGCTGGTAACGATGCTGAGTTTGTTGAATTGGTAAGCGATATGAACAATGGCGCGGTTGACGCGGTATTCTTCCTGGATGCTAACCCTGCTTACGATTATCATAACCCGAATGCGATTAAAGCTGCTTTGAAAAAAGTTCGTTTAAGAGTATCATTCGCAAGAAATAACGAAGAAACTGCTGCACTTTGTAACATCATCGCACCAAACCATTACTATTTAGAGTCATGGGGTGATAGCAATTCATTGGCCGGTTACTACACTGTAGTACAGCCAACCATTAACCCGGTTTACAACACCCGCCAGGCTGAAACTAGCTTATTGGCATGGAGTAATGGTACATTTAAAGAATATTACGCTTACGTAAGAGATAATTGGGATAAAAAATTACTTGCCTTAGGTGGCCTAACAGGCTTAAAAGGTTGGGAAACTTTATTACAAACTGGTTATGTTAAAGGTGCTGATAAAACAGCCACTGCATACACAACCAACCATGATCTTACTGCAGCGGCTCAGATCATATTAGCACACAGCGCCGAACTTGCAGCCGGTAAAGTTGAATTACAGCTTTATCAATCAATAGCGATGCGTGATGGTAAACGTGCCAACAATCCTTGGTTACAAGAGTTGCCTGATCCGGTTTCTAAAGTTACCTGGGAAAACTTCGCGGCTTTATCACCGGTATACGCTAAGAGCTTAGGCTTGGAGCAAGGTGATGTGATTAAGATCACTGCAAATGGTTACACTATTGCTTTACCTGTGTTATTGCAACCAGGCCAGGCGCAAGGTACTATATCAGTAGCAGTAGGTTATGGTCGTACATTAGCAGGCCCGGTAGGTGAGAATGTTGGACAGAACGCGTTTCCGTTCAATACCTTCCGTAACGGTGCTTTCATCGGCACAGCGGTAGCTACGATTGAAAAAACAGATGATCAGTCTGAATTAGCTCAAACACAAACACACCATTCATACGAAGGTCGTAACAGCATCATTCGCGAAACTACTTTCACTGAATACAAAAAGAATCCATACGCAGCGAGCGGACATTTTGATGAGCATAAAACCTACTCAATGTGGGACGAATATGATCATCCTACTTTCAACTGGGTAATGGCTATCGACCTTAATGCTTGTACCGGTTGCGGTGCCTGCGTTGTAGCTTGTAGCGCTGAAAATAATATCCCGGTTGTTGGTAAAGACGAAGTTCGCCGCCGCCGTGAAATGCACTGGATCCGTATTGATCGTTATTACAGCTTTAACAAAGGTGGTGATTTGATAACTAAGGAAAGTGAAATTAACCAGTTATCTGATGCTAATATGGACAATGTATCGGTTGTTTACCAACCAATGCTTTGCCAACACTGTGACCATGCGCCTTGCGAAACTGTTTGCCCGGTATTAGCTACCGTTCACTCATCAGAGGGTTTAAATATGATGGCTTACAATCGTTGCATCGGTACACGTTACTGCGCTAACAACTGCCCTTACAAAGTACGTCGCTTTAACTGGTTTAACTACTGGAATGATGCACGTTTTGATAACTACCTGCAAGGTGAGCATACACAATTAGTACTTAACCCTGATGTGGTAACACGTTTCCGTGGTGTTATGGAAAAATGTTCAATGTGTATACAACGTATACAAGCAGGTAAGCTGAAAGCTAAAATGGAAAAACGTTCTGTAAAAGACGGTGACATTAAAGTTGCTTGCCAGCAAACTTGCCCTGCTAACGCTATTATATTTGGTAACGTTAATGATCCAAACTCGGAAGTTGCGCAAGCATTGAAGAGCGAACGTACTTACTACGTATTGGAAGAGTTAAACACTCAACCAGGTGTAGGTTACCAGGTAAAAGTTAGAAACAGAACTGAATTAGAGGCTTAATTTAAAATAGAGATTTAATATATGTCATCTCATAATGAATCAATAATCAGGGAACCGTTAATTACGGGTAACAACATCACGTATGCTCAGATCACTGAGGATATATTGCGCCCTGTTGAAAAATTGCCCGGAAGAGCCTGGTGGATAGGATTTAGCGTTGCATCTATGGGTGCTACCCTATGGTTATTCGCGGTAAGTTATACTTTTTGGTATGGTATCGGATCATGGGGATTAAATAAAACAGTAGGCTGGGCCTGGGATATCACCGGTTTCGTGTGGTGGGTAGGTATTGGTCACGCTGGTACGCTTATCTCGGCAATCTTGTTGCTGTTCCGTCAAAAATGGCGTAACTCCATCAACCGGTCTGCCGAAGCGATGACCATCTTCGCGGTAATTTGCGCCGCCAGTTACATCGTGGCTCACATGGGCCGCCCTTGGATGGCAGTTTACTCATTACCATTACCAAACCAGTACGGTTCACTTTGGGTTAACTTTAACTCACCGCTGATCTGGGACGTATTCGCGATCTCCACATACTTTACGGTATCATTAGTATTCTGGTACACAGGTTTATTGCCTGATATCGCTACCATTCGTGATCGTGCTACCGGTCTTCGTCGTAAAATATATTCATTTATGTCTTTCGGCTGGACGGGCTCAGTAAAAACCTGGCAGCGTTTCGAAACCGTATCACTGATATTAGCAGGTATATCTACACCGCTGGTACTTTCGGTTCACTCCATCGTATCAATGGACTTTGCTACATCCCTTGAACCGGGATGGCATACAACCATTTTTCCTCCATACTTCGTTGCTGGTGCGATCTTCTCGGGTTTCGCCATGGTGCAAACGCTATTATTAATAGCGCGTAAAGTATTAGGGTTAGAGAACTACATCACCATGTTCCATATTGAGGCGATGAATAAGATCATCATCTTAACAGGATCAATAGTAATGGTGGCTTACTGTACTGAGTTCTTTATTGCTTACTACTCACAAGTAGAGTATGAGCAATACGCTTTCATTAACCGTTACTTCGGTCCGTATTGGTGGGCTAGTTGGTCAATGTTTTGCTGTAACTGTATTATCCCGCAAGTATTGTGGTTTAAAAAGGTTAGAACCAGCATCGCGGCAACATGGTTCCTGTCAATCATTATCAATATAGGTATGTGGTTTGAGCGTTTCGTAATTATCGTAACCTCATTACACCGCGACTTCCTGCCATCAAGCTGGGCAATGTTCTATCCAACATGGATCGACGTGAGCGTGTTTGTTGGATCGATAGGTGTGTTCTTTACCTTGTTCCTTTTATTCCTGCGGGTATTGCCTTCAATAGCAATCGCCGAAGTTAAATTGTTACTGAAAGGTTCAAGCGAGCAAGAGAAGAAGAAAATATTACAGAGCGGTCATATAGATGCCACACAAGGCGCATTCTATAAAGACGCGTTAACGAAGTTTGATGCAATTGATATTGCTGAATACGAAAAAGTATAAGTAAATGAGCAGCACTAAATTTATACTGGGACTTTTCGAAGATCCCGATGAAATGATGGACGGAATAACTGCACTTCAACAGAACAGTGTTCCTATTTACGACGTGTACACTCCAATGCCTATTCACGGTATTGAAGCAAAATTGGGTATAAAAGATTCACGCCTGGGTTATGCAGCCTTTATGTTTGGTTGCCTTGGCGGAACTGTTATCTTCAGCATAATTTATTTTGCCATGGTACACGATTGGCCGATGAATATTGGTGGTAAGCCGGCATTCGCGGTGCCCGATTTTATTCCAATTACTTTTGAGTGGACGGTACTTTACACCGCTTTGGGTACAGTTGCAACCTTCTTTTTCGCTACTCACCTTTTCCCGGGCCGTACGCCAAGGGTTATGGATTACAGGGCTACTAACGACCGGTTTGTGATTGCCATTGATGTTAAAAAGAACAATATTCCGCACGAGGATATAAACAATTTGTTAAAAGAGGCGGGAGCTGTAGAAGTTAAGCATAACGACAGAAAATATGTTAGCTATGAATAAATTTAGAATATTAGGTGTATTAATTATCGCAATAGCTGCCACGGTTGTAATATCATCGTGCAAAGATAAAAGAAGCACCGGTTGGGAATACGCTCCTAACATGTACGAACACCTTGCGTATGACCCGGATCAACCGAATACCAATTTTAAGGATGGTAAAACAGCACAGGTTCCGCCGGCTGGTACTATACCTATTGGTTGGGTTAAATTTGATTACCCTAATACCCATGATGGATATGAACTAGCAAGTACCGAAGTAAAAAGCCCACTGCCACAAACAGCTGCTAACTTTGCTGATGGAAAAGTATTGTTCCTGCACTTCTGCTCTCCTTGCCACGGTCAAAATGGCCAGGGTGATGGTTTAGTGGTTCAACACGGGTTTCCACCACCGCCGTCTTATTCAAAAGGTCAATCATCACGTGGTGGTGCAATGAAAGATTTAACAGACGGTAAAATATACCACACCATTACTTACGGATTGAATGCAATGGGTTCTTATGCTTCACAGCTTGACCCAAGCGAACGCTGGAAAGTAATCATGTATGTTCACCATTTACAAACCTTATAAGCTGATTTTTTAATGAAAACTCATAATAATTTAGACGATCAATTTGTATTTGAAGGCCGGGCAAAAACCTGGAGCCTGATTGCAATTGTTATAGGTGTTATCAGCATTATAGCCGGTCTTGTTTTCAATGCTGACCGCGAATTTTCGAATTTGTTGTTAATGGCCTACTATCTTACTTGCGTATGCTGCGCAGGTGCTGTTTTTTGCGCTATACAATATGCTGCACAAGCAGGTTGGTCGGCTTCGATGATCCGTATACCACAGGCATTTGCTAAATTAATTCCTTACGCATCCTTAATATTACTTGTTGTAATAGCAGCAGGTATACACTTTACACACAATGTAATAGTTAACGATAGAGTAGTAGCACAACCTTATTTATATGCGCAATGGGCAACCTCTGGTATGTCTGATGTTCATAGCCCGAATTATGATTCAACTGTAGCAGGCAAAGCGGGTTTCTTAAATATTCCTTTCTTCTTTATCCGTTTAATCGTGTTTTTAGGTTTATATTCATTATTAGCAGGAATGCTGGTAAAATACTCTGAGAACGAGGATGAAATCGGTGGAATGGTTAATTACAAAAAGAGCTTTAATATCGCTTGTGTATTCCTGCTTGTTTTTGGTATGACCGATCCGGTTTTTGGTTTCGATGCGATCATGTCGTTAGAAGCTCGCTGGTACTCTACCATGTTTGGTTGGTATAACTTAGCCGCCCTTTGGGTTAGCGGTTTAGCAGTTATCACTCTTACGATAATCTTATTACGTGAAAAAGGATATTTCTCATGGTTAAATGAGAACCACATGCATAACATGGGCTTATTCATGTTTGCCTTCTCAATATTCTGGACTTACATCTGGTTTGCACAGTTCTTATTAAACTACTATGCCAACTTACCTGAAGAAGTTGTTTATTTCTACAAAAGATGGGAGCCTGAATTTAAACCGTGGTTCTGGTTAAATATCGTGATCAACTTTATGGCGCCATTCCTGATCATAATGTCTCGTGATGCCAAACGTAAAACAAAAGTATTAAAGGTAGTATGTATCATATTGATATTAGGCCATTGGCTTGATTATTATGTGATGATTATGCCTGAAACAGTAGGCCCTAACGGTAGAGGTTTCTCATACGAAGAAGTAGGTACATTTATTGGATTTGCAGGTTTATTTGCTTACATGGTGTCAACAGCACTAAGTAAATTTAAATCTCTTGTTCCAAAAAATCACCCATTTTTGGAAGAGAGCCTTCACCATCACGTATAATAATTGTTAAATTCGCAACCAAATACAGAATACCAAACGAACAACAAAATGGGATTCAAAAAATTAATAAAGTCTAAAAAAATACTTTCCCTATTAGCGGTGTTTATGCTTACAGGCACAAACCTGGTAATGGCGCAAACTGCCGCCGCTGCTACCCCTGCGGCAACTGATGATAAATCAGTTATGTGGATGGGTGCCGGTTACTATGTGTTGCTTTTCCTTTTACTATGTGTGGTTATTGCCATCGTGGGTAAAATTTTGAAAGTATACGATTTAACCCGCCAGATGCAGGGTAAAAAAGAACTGAACTGGAATAACCTGATGGCAGTGATTTGCCTTGTGTTCCTTTTATTTGGATTATATGGTGCTTATTGGTCATTCACTGTTCAAGGCAGCATGACTTTACCTGAGGCCGCATCAGCAAACGGTGTTAAAATCGACGAGATGTTCACGGTTACCACTGTGATCACCATGTTCGTGTTTTTTGTTACCCAGATATTGTTGTTCACCTTCTTATTCAGGTATAAACATTCTGACAAGCGCAGAGCATTCTTTTTACCACATAACAACACCATCGAAAAAATCTGGACAATATTACCTGCTATGGTTTTAACCATATTGGTAGTATTCGGTTTCTTCACCTGGCAGGAAATTACCAATAGCGCTGATGCTAAAGGAGATCGTCCTTCATTAAATATTGAAGTAACCGGTCACCAGTTTGCATGGGAGTTACGTTACCCTGGTAAAGATTTGAAACTAGGTGCTGTTAACTACAAATTAGTAACTGGTGACAACAAATTAGGTATTGATTTTAAAGACAGGAATAGCTTTGACGATTTGGAGGCCGATACTATGTATCTACCGGTAAACAGATCAGTAAGGTTGAATATACGTGCGCAGGATGTGATCCACAGCTGTTACATGCCACACTTCCGTGTGCAATTGAACGCTGTACCGGGTTTACCTACCTTCTTTAAATTTACACCTACTATTACCACAGCCGATATGCGTAACAGGCTGAATAATCCTGATTTTGAATATTTGCTTTATTGCAACAAAATATGTGGCGGTATTCACTACAACATGAAAAAAGTAGTACGTGTGGTAACAGAAGCTGAATATCAGCAATGGATAGCAAAACAAAAACCTTACTTAACCGACGCGTTAAGAAAAGAATGGAATATGCCCGTAGCACCAGCAGCCGCACCGCAGGATACTACAACAGCAAAGAACAGATTAGCGTTAAATAATTAATATAAGATTAGCGAGTATGTCAACATTAGCAGTTCACGATCACGGAGTAGTACATCACGAAGAAGGTCACGAACACCATCATGATACTTTTATAACAAAATACATATTTAGCCAGGATCACAAAATGATCGCTAAGCAATTCCTGATTACAGGCATTACTATGGCGGTTATCGCGATGACCTTGTCTATCTTGTTCAGGATCCAGTTAGCATATCCTGATAAAGCATTTCCTTTATTGGAAACTTTATTAGGTCGTTTTGCACCTGGTGGCCGTTTAGATCCAAACTTTTACCTGTCGTTGGTTACCATTCACGGTACCATTATGGTATTCTTTGTACTAACAGCAGGATTGAGCGGTACTTTTAGTAACTTATTGATACCTCTTCAGGTAGGTGCCCGCGATATGGCATCTCCGTTCATGAACATGTTATCATACTGGTTCTTCTTCTTAGCGTGTGTTATCATGTTAAGTTCATTCTTTGTACAAAAAGGCCCTGCTAGCGGTGGCTGGACAGTATATCCGCCGTTATCAGCTTTACCAAAAGCAATGCCGGGATCTGAAATGGGTATGACTTTATGGCTAGCCAGTATGATCTGCTTCGTAGCATCATCATTAATGGGAGGTATTAACTACGTAAGTACTGTATTAAACATGCGTACAAAAGGTATGGACCTTTGGAAAATGCCTTTATCTATCTGGGCATTCTTCTTAACCGCTGTATTGGGTGTATTATCATTCCCTGTATTGGTTGCAGGTGTTGTACTATTGATATTTGACCGCAGCATGGGTACAAGTTTCTATCTTTCAGACATCGTTTTGAATGGTAAAGTAATGCCTTTTGAAGGTGGTAGCCCGATATTATTTGAACACTTATTTTGGTTCTTAGGTCACCCTGAGGTATACATCGTAATTATGCCTGCAATGGGTATATCTTCTGAAATTATGTCAGTAAACTCACGTAAACCGATCTTCGGTTACCATGCGATGGTTTACTCATTAATCGGTATTACTGTATTATCATTCATTGTATGGGGGCACCATATGTTCGTTACGGGTATGAATCCGTTCCTTGGTGGTGTGTTCATGATCACTACGCTGATCATCGCTGTACCATCCGCAGTAAAAACATTCAACTGGCTGGCTACACTGTGGCGCGGTAACATCAGGTTTAAACCTGCTATGCTATTCGCTATCGGTATGGTATCTTTCTTTATCTCTGGTGGTTTAACAGGTATCTTCTTAGGTAACGCAGCGTTAGATATAAACTTACACGATACTTACTTTGTTGTTGCCCACTTCCACCTGGTAATGGGTTCGGCAGCTATATTTGGTATGCTTGCCGGTGTATATCACTGGTTCCCTAAAATGTTTGGCCGTTTAATGGACGAGAAGCTTGGCTTCCTGCACTTCTGGTTAACATTCATAGGTGCTTACCTGGTATTCTTCCCAATGCACTTTATGGGCTTGGATGGTGTGCCACGTCGTTACTACGCGTTTACTGAGTTTGAATCAATGAAACAGTGGTTATCAGTAAATACATTCATTACTTGGGCTGCTATCATGTCTGCATTAGCACAAGTAGCATTCTTGTATAACTTTATTACCTCTATATTCTGGGGTAAAAAGACAACACAAAACCCATGGCAAGCCAATACATTGGAGTGGACTACACCTATTGAGCGTATACATGGTAACTGGCCGGGCGAAATCCCAACTGTTTACCGTTGGCCATATGATTACAGCAAACCAGGTGCAGAGCAAGATTATATCTTGCAAACTACACCATTGTCTGAAACTATGAGTTCAAATTTGCCGCATGATTTTGAAGATAATCCTGTTGGTTTAGAAGAACATACTAAATGGGTAAATACCCATAGTAATCAAGAAGTAAAATAGTATACGGAATGGCGGTCGAGCCGCTTTATCCATGTACTAATAAATACATACCGATCTGATCTTTTAGGGTATCTGTACCGGAAATATTTTCCTAAAACAGATACCCTAATTTTTTAGCACATTAAATGAGTATATCCGCATCAAAAAACAGATTCCAGAAGATTAACCTCTTAACTATTATTCTGCTTTTTGTTTTAATATTAGCTGGTGGCGTGGTACGTAGTTCAGGCTCAGGCATGGGCTGCCCCGATTGGCCTAAGTGCTTCGGCGGTTATATTCCCCCAACGGATATTAGCCAGCTGCCAAAAGATTACAAAGAGAAGTACGTTGCTGGTCGTATCAAAAAGAATCAAAGGTTTGCTAAAACCCTTGATGTATTTGGTTACAGCGATCTGGCTATGCGAATCCGCAACGACAAATCTATCCTGATTCCTGAAGAATTTAATGCAACCAGAACATGGACGGAATATATTAACCGCTTACTAGGCGCAATATCCGGCATATTCCTTTTTTTTACGGCCGTTTATTCTTTCAGCTATTTCAGGTATAGCATGATGATAGCTATCCTAAGTGTATTTAACCTGATACTGGTAGGCTTCCAAGCCTGGTTAGGCGGCATTGTGGTTTCTACTAATTTGGTTGCCGGTATTGTAACCGTACATATGTTATTAGCGTTAGCCATATTAGCCATAGCCATTAGTACTTACTTTATGGCGAAGGTTTATGATAAGAACCGGATTAAAACCAGTCCATTGGTATATGTTATTACACTTATTGCTTTGGTAGTTAGTGTAATACAGATTATTTTCGGAACCGAAGTCCGCGAGAAAATTGATGAAGTATCAAGCCATTTGCAAGGCGGTTACCGTGGAGACTGGATAACTGATGCGGGTAGTATTTTTATTGATCACCGTTCTTTAGCTATGCTGGTATTAATAATAAACGTGGTGTTATACGCCTTAATCAGGCGTACTTTTACCCGCCATTCTATTCAGCAGCAATTAATGAGCTTTACCTTTTTGATGATAATGTTGCAGATAGTTACCGGCATATTGTTATCGTATTTAGCATTACCGCCATATGCACAGGCATTGCACATTGTGTTGGCGAGTTTAATATTTGGGGCACAGTTTTATCTACTGCTCAATTTTCACAAATCAGTTAGTTTACAGGGAGCAAGCAAATGAAGTTGAGCGATTTTTCGAAACTGATTAAAACCAGGCTTACATTTTTGGTGGTGTTTTCCGCCTCTATATCATTTTTGATCGGTGGGATGGCAAATCCTGCGACCCATGGTGTTATCAACTGGAAAAATTGGATAATACTAATTGTGGGTGGGTTTTTAGTTACAGCAGCAGCAAATTGCTTTAACGAGATCATCGAAAAGGATTACGATAAATTGATGAAGCGCACTATGGACCGCCCAATCCCTACCGGACGGATGACAACCGGACAGGCATTGGTATTAGGTTTATTTATGGCGATAGCAGGTACCTATTTGCTAGGTAGCTTAAATTTAACTACGGGACTACTATCTGTATTCTCTATAATACTTTATGCTTTTGCATACACACCATTAAAACGTAAATCGCCTATAGCGGTTTTTGTAGGTGCTATACCGGGTGCATTACCACCGCTTATTGGTTATGTTGCAGGTTATGGAACTATTGACCAGGTAGCTTTAATATTGTTCGGTATACAATTCGTTTGGCAGTTTACACACTTTTGGGCTATTGCCTGGGTTTTGGATGATGATTACAAATTGGCTGGTTTTAGGTTGTTACCCACCGGTAAACGCGATTTTACCAGCGCGCTGATTGTATTTCTGATCACCATATTTTTAATACCGGTAAGCTGGTTACCAACTTATTACCATTTCGGTGGTTACTACGTAGGTGTTGTGTCGTTAATTTGCAGTTTAGTATTTTTGTACCAGGCTTTTACGTTGTTACGTACACGTACAATTAAGTCGGCAAAGCAACTCATGTATGGGTCGTTTTTATATCTGCCGATAGTGCAGCTTATGTTTTTATTTGATTTTATAGGAAAAGCGAAATGATGGCACAGATTCAGGAAGATAAATATAACCTCGCCCCCAAAAAATTCAATATGTGGATATTCATATTCACATCGTTTATGTTTTTCGCAGCGCTTACCAGCGGCTTTATAGTTTATACCGGCGGCCGCGAGCATGCTATTAACATTATACTGCCAAGGGCGTTTATGTACAGCACTACGGTAATTATTATCAGTAGCATTACCATGTTTATTGCTTCTAGGGCAGCGAAGCGGTTGGAATTTGGCAAACAACGCCTGTTTTTATGGCTTACACTGGCCTTAGGCGTGTTGTTTTTTGTAATACAGATTTACGGTTGGAGCATTTTAATTAAGATGGGCGTATATTTTATAAACCCAAATGCCTCCCAATCATTCATATATGTGTTTACCGGTATGCACCTGATACACATTTTCGCAGGTTTATTACTGATAATTAACACCCTATGGCGCAGTTACAAAAACGTGCCACAGGCAAAGAATTTGTTTGGAATGGAGATGTCCGGTATTTTTTGGCATTTTGTCGATATTATATGGATATATCTGTATGTTTTTTTACTTTTGAACCAATATTAACAACCCATAATAAGTACAGATGAGTACAGCAGCAGTATCACAAATTGATGAGGTAAAATCAACACCATGGTCGGGGGGAAGATCTCCGTTCAACGTTGAATACGGAAAAATGATGATGTGGTTTTTCCTACTATCGGATGCATTCACATTTTCATCATTATTAATTGCTTACGGTGCTTTGCGTTTCAGCGCATATGCATGGCCATCAGCTGCATTGGTTTTCCAATCAGTACCGGGCTTAATTGAGCATGGCGCACCATTGGTGTTCGTAGGTTTAATGACATTTATCCTCATCATGAGCTCTGTTACCATGGTATTGGCTGTTGAGGCTGGTCACCGTAACGCTCGTAAAGAGGTTATAGGTTGGATGATAGCCACAGTAATTGGTGGTTTAATGTTCTTAGGATGCCAGGCATTGGAGTGGAATCACTTACATAGCGAAGGCTTTTGGTGGAGCAGTATCCCAACAAGTCCTGAAAAACTACAAGAGTTTTTCGCGATAGGGGTACCTTATGCGGCACAGGCAGCTTCGGCACACCAGTTTGCTAACTTATTCTTTACCATTACAGGTTTCCACGGTTTCCACGTATTTACAGGCGTAGTGATTAATATCATTATTACCGTTAACGTATTACTGGGTACTTATGAAAAACGCGGTAGCTATTTAATGATCGAAAAAGTTGGCCTTTACTGGCACTTTGTAGATTTGGTATGGGTATTCGTATTTACATTCTTTTATTTAGTTTGATCTTTTAATCACAAATCATATGTCATCACACGCTACAGACGCGCATGCAGAGCATGGCGAAGAACATGAATCAATGACCAAAGGCAAAATATGGAAAGTGTTTTTCATATTGCTGGGCATTACATGTGTTGAATTTGTTATAGCGCTTATTTTAGTACCTAAAGGAATTATCCCTGGGCACATAGCAAATCCTTTATACATCGTTTTAACACTATTTAAAGCGTTTTATATTATTGCATATTTTATGCACTTAAAGTTTGAAAAAACAGGGCTTATCATATCAATAGTTGTTCCTGTTCTGTTTATTATCGGTTTAATCCTGGTACTTACTAACGAGAGCCACCACTGGATTACCTTGAGGGGGTAATGAGCAAAAACAACATTCTGAAAAAAATAGTAATCCTGGCTTTGATATTAGCATTGCCGGGATTTTTATATTATTTACTTACCGCTAAGGGCAAAAACCGTTACGATCCATTACCGTACTTCGGCCCAAAGGAACTGGCTACAAGCAGCCACATGGTTAAGGGTAAGTCAATCCCGGATACCATCTACCATAATATTTCTGATTTCAATCTGCAAGATCAGAATGGTAAGCCGGTATCCTTAAAAACGCTGACGAACAAAATACTGATCGTTAACTTTTTTTACAGCAATTGCCCTAATTTATGCAATCAGGTAAATCAAAGCATTAGTAAGCTGGCAGCGGAATATGCGCATAATAAGATCACTAAGTTTATTTCGATTACGGTAGATCCGCAGCGTGATAACGTTGCAGTTTTAAAGACGTACAGTAATAAGTTTAATGCAGATAGCACCCGTCGGTTATTTTTAACCGGAGACACATCTGTTATTTATCCGCTTGCGCGACAAGGGTTTTTAGTGAATGCTTTGGATGAAGGTAACGGCAATTTTGTGTACAGCGATAAAATTATGCTGATAGACGAAAGCCACCATATCCGTGGCTATTACTCCGGTACATCCGACGATGACATGTTGAGGTTGGATAACGAGATCAAAGTGCAGATAGCTGAGGAAATTCGTAAGAACGACCACTCTATGTATTAGATTCAAGAAGTAAGATTCAAGAATCAAGATTTTACAGTAAATTTAAATCATAATTGAGGTTAAGGACGCGGTGGATCAGCCTTGATTCCTGAATCTTAACTCTTGATTCTCAAAAAACTATGACTGATAAATTTATATTCCGTTTTGTAGCAGCAGTATCTGTTTTTGTATTTGTTGTTGTATTTGTTTTAAGCTTGAAAGTTATACCCAAGCCAGCACAGATGCCAGCTTTTATGCCTTTTTTACCGAAGCTTAACGCCATCTTAAATGGTACCTGTAGCGTACTATTATTGATATCCCTGTACTACATCAAAAAACTGAATATTACTATGCACAAGCGCATAAATATTCTGGCTTTTGTATTGTCGTCGCTTTTCCTGGTATCTTATATTTTATTCCACTGGTTAGCGCCTGAAACCAGGTACGGAGATATTAACGGCGATGGTGTATTGTCTGCCGCGGAAAAAATTACGGCTGGTAATACCCGTTACTTTTATTACGTGTTATTAATAACACACATTATACTTGCAGCCGGGGTTTTACCGTTGATATTACTGAGCTTTTACCGTGGCCTGCAAATGCAGGTGGAGAAGCACAAAAAATTGGTTCGTTGGGCATTCCCGATATGGTTATATGTGACAGTAACAGGGGTTATTGTTTATTTAATGATCTCGCCTTACTACCATTTCTAAGTTATAATTAATTAAATTTGCAGCATGAAAAAGGGCTTAAAAATATTTTTGTTTGTTATTGCCTTCGGCTTTACCGCATTGAGCTATCAGCCGGTAAAAGCACAATGTGCCATATGTGCGGCCAACGTTGCCTCAAATGTTAAAGATGGCCGCAAAACAGCCGACGGATTGAATCACGGTATTATGTATTTATTGGGTGCTCCATACTTAGCTATTGCAGCGTTGGGCATCATCTGGTACAAAAAATATCGACGCAAAAACGTTGACCTGAATATGCGCAGCGAAAAGTTGCATTTGAATTAATAACACCCGGCTTTAAACCGTTACACGTAATTATGGCCACCACACCCAAAGCATGGGCAATGCTGCATGCCAAATGCCCACGTTGCCGTCGGGGTAATATGTTTAATGGGGGAACTTACAGCTTTGGTAAGATAAATCTGAATTGCCCGCATTGTAATTTATACTTCGAGATTGAACCGGGCTACTTTTATGCAGCCATGTATGTGAGTTATGCCATGAATGTTGCCGAATCGGTAGCGCTTGCATTAGCAACACGCGTTATCACCCAAAATACTACATCGCCCTGGTTATATTTAGGCGTTATATTTAGCGGATGCTTATTGCTTTCGCCGCTAAATTTCCGATATTCAAGGGTGATTTTATTATATTGGTTATCACCCAAAATACATTACTATCCACATTTAGATACTGATGATAAACCCGCAAACCGTTGATTTTTTAAAAGAGCTTATTGATAACAATAACCGCGAATGGTTTCAAACCCGGAAAGCGGATTATGATAAGGCCCGCGAAAATGTAATTGATTTTACCGGCAAGCTTATCAAGCAAATACAAAAGATCGACCCTACGATTGATGAAAACCTTGATCCGAAGAAATGTGTAATGCGCATTTATCGCGATATCAGGTTCAGCAAAAATAAAGCACCGTATAAAAATAACTTTGGTATCAGCATCCCAACCACAGGCTCAAAGCTTGGCGGTGTTGAATATTATTTTCACCTGACGCCCGGTGCCTCTTTTATTGCCGGTGGCTACTGGATGCCGGAAGCAGAACATTTAAAGGCCATCAGGCAGGAGATAGACTACAATGCCCACGATTTGAAATCGATTATTGATGATCCGGAATTTGTGAAGCTTTTTGGCAATTTCCGTGATCAGGATAGATTAAAGACCGTACCCAAAGGTTATGATGCCGATAATGAAAATATCGACTTGCTAAAACTAAAAAGTTTTATAGTTTCACATACAATAAAAGACAAAGATTTGTTTAAGGCGGATGCGGTGGATTATGTGGCGCAAGTTTGTACTAAACTATACCCCTTAACAGTTTTCTTAAGAAACGCTATTGCTTAATTAAAAACTCACCATACAATGAAAATACAACACTATTTTTTTGCCGCGATTTTGTGCACAACCCTGCACTCCTGCGTGGTGTTATCCCCTAAAAAATATAAAGCGCTTGTTGCTGATCGTGATTCACTGCAAAACCGTACCGTTAATCTTGATGCTGAAGTATCAAGTCTGCAAGGTGATACCGCCCGCCTGCATCACGAAATTGCCGACCTGAAAGGCCAGTTAGCAGCCATGAACGACAGATACAATACACTTAACGGTAACTATAATACATTAAACGATAACTATAATGCTACTTCATCCAAGGTAACCAAGCTATCGGGTGATTTGCAGGCGCGTGAGGCCCGTTTAAAAGAGGTTGAAGATATTTTGCATAAACAGGATGCCGCTAGTCAGGCTTTGAAGAATAAGTTGCAGCAAGCGCTATTAGGCTTCCAGCAAAATGGTTTAACGGTTGATATCCGTAACGGTAAGGTATACGTATCGTTAACTGATAAATTGTTATTCCCTTCAGGCAGTATCACTATTGACGATAAAGGAAAACAGGCATTAAAGCAATTAGCTGCAGTATTGAATAAAGAACCGGATATTAATATCGCTGTAGAAGGCCATACTGACGACAAAAAGGTAATTAACCTTGGCCAGATAAAAGATAACTGGGATTTGAGCGTATTGCGTGCAACATCGGTAACCCGTTACTTGAGCGAAACTGAAGGAGTTGATCCGCATAGGTTAACCGCTACCGGCAAAAGCCAGTACCAACCTATCGACCCAAGCAATACACCTGAGGCTTTAGCTAAAAACAGGCGCATTGAGATAGTGCTTACGCCTAAGCTTGATGAGCTTTATAATTTAATTACTAAATAATTAAAAAAGCCTCCTGACATATAGGAGGTTTTTTGTTATATATAGATAATGTTATTCATCACCTTGTCATTCTGAGCGGAGCGAAGAATCTATCCGATAGACATTTGCGCCATGTATAACGGATAGATTCTTCGCTCCGCTCAGAATGACAAAAGGGAATATAAATTCATTACCATGAAACAATATGCCATCATATCAGACATTCACGGAAACGCATTAGCGCTTGCGGCCGTGCTCAAGGATATAAAAGCCAGGAATATTGAGACGATCATCAATTTGGGCGATTACTTCTTTGGTGCTTTAGAACCTGAAGCTACTGCCGATCTGCTCCGTGCTGCGCCGATGATTTGCATCAGCGGTAATACCGACAGGGAAATACTGGAGAGCTTTACCAAAAAATCAGAAAAAGCTGATATGGAAAGGGTAGTGGCTGATTTATCCGATTTGAGTATAAATTGGCTAAAAATGTTGCCGAATACTACCACGGTTGATGACCTGATATTCGTTTGTCACGGTACACCCGAAAGCGACAATGAATACCTTTTAGAGAAAGTAACCCAGTACGGTGTATTTGTTTATAACGATGAAGAATTGATCGCGAAAACAACACATATCAAAGAGCGTATAATCCTTTGTGGGCACTCGCATGTAAACCGCGTGGTCTATCTATCAAACAACAAAATAATCCTGAACCCTGGTAGTGTTGGCTTGCCTGCCTATTTGGGTAACGGTGAATACCGCTTCGCTATGGAATCCATGACACCGCATGCCAAGTATGCCATTATAACTGTTGACGGTAATGCCATTAGCATTGAGCAAATTAATTGTGCTTATGATTGGGTTGCTGCATCACAACAAGCCAAGGCTCACGGTAATGCGAATGCTGCTAAGTTTTTATTATACGGCCGTATGCCAAAGGATCTGAGAGTTTAGTTGAAGGTTAAAAGTGTAAAGTCAACCGATTAAAACTTTGAACATTCTACTTTAAACTTTTCACTCCAATTAATCAATAGTTTCCATCAGCGTAGTGTAAAGCACAAATTTACCTTCATAACGCTGGTTGTGGATGATGTGCAAGCCTTGTAAATGCTGTTCGTAAAATTGCGCGAATTTTTCTTCGGTATCGGTATTGTATTGTATGCAGGCTGTTACCCCTTCGTTTGGGGAGTCGATCACATTTAATATGCGGTAGCTTTCAAAATAGCCGGTAGCCATTACAGCCGGGATATGTACTTCTTTCATCCAGCTTAACCATTCCGGGTAAGCGCCTTCTTCAACAATAAGTGTTTCGTTGTATACGATCATGATGCAAAAGTACTAAAACTATCGTCATTGGGAGGAGTGTAACGACGTGGCAATCCCAAACTTTACAAGGCCAATATACAAGTCGGGGATTGCCGCGCTATCGCTCGCAATGACGTTATAAAGAAAGGATGTCATGCTGTGGTTAACTCGTCGGCGAGTCCCCCCTTATCACCCTAAATCTTTTCCTTGCATCATTTATCCATAAACTGCCAGGATAATCGGTTATGATTTTCTGATAATAGATTTTAGCCTGCGCTTTATCATTTAATTGGTTATCATAAATATCGCCTAGCATAAACACGGCATCATCTGCCCAAAGATTAGTTGGGCTATCTTCGTAAATTTTCTTTAATAAAGGTATCGCATCGGTATAATCCTTTTGCTGGATCAGGATTCGGGCTTTCGCCATCAAAATATCGTTACTCAAAGCGTTGCCGGGGTACTTTTTATCAATGCTATCTAAAGTTTTTACTGCTTGCTCCGGTTCTTCTGCAAAAATCAGCAGATCTGCACGGGCATAAATCTTTAACGCATTGCCGCTGCTATCCGCAGTTAAATTATCACCGATTAATAACGACAAGTTCAACGCGTCGTTTGCTATTAATTGCGAAGTAGCTGCTTTGAGTACATCCAATTGTCTTTTCGCCCAGTAAAAGTCGCCGGTATAGTAGGCCAGCCTGGCATTACGGAATTTCGCATCCTGCCCGATGTCGGTGTTCGGGAAATCCTTTTCAACCTGGCTGTATAACAAGGTAGCATCCCATTGTCTGCCGGTAATTAAATAAACATCGCCCAAATCAATTTTGCATTGCGCTAATAGTTCCGGTTGTACACCGGGAATGGTAATCACATGTTCGAGAGACTGCTCGGCTTCATCAAATTTGTGCAGTTTGAAAGCCTGTAGTTTTGCCAACTGTTCTACTGCGAATGCTGTATTGGTAACATCGCCAAATTCAGCTAACAGATCTTTGTAGTTCTTTTCCAGTTCAATCAGATCGGCTTGGGTATACTTACCTGCCGTAATTTTAATGTTTTTTGTGTTGATGAGTTCTATTTTAGCCGGGATATAGTATGGCGCATCTTTACCCTTATCAATTAAATACTGGTAGCCACGTATGGCGGCATCATAAGCGTTATTAGCTGTTAGGGTGTGGCATAGCGCGTAAATATTACTGCCATCATCATTACTGCGCCTGTTTAATGCCAGTGATTGGTTCAGTGCCTGGTCAAAATCTTTTTGTTGCAGATATTGCCATATCAACAGCTCAATATATATGGTTTGTTCGGGCTCTTTTTGTATCTTTTTTAATAAGGCTGTTTTTAGCAGATCGTAACCATCATTATCCTCAAACATGTTTGATAAGGTGTTCTCAGCTTGAGCCAGGTAACCTGGGTTTGCGGGTAAGAACTTCAGGTACTCATTTATGATCGAAGTTTTATCACCTTTATATTTGTAAAGCATGATGAGCTCAAACGAAAAATCTTTGTCGCTATTCAAAGTTTTGCGCCCTTCTTCAAGCGTTTTAATGGCATAATCAATATTGGCATTTTGATAGAATTGCCCGGCCAAGGCACTAATGGCGTTTTGATCTGCAGGGAGCTTCTTTAGCAAGTCATTATACAAGGCGTCGGCTTTATCATTATTGCCGGTTTGCGTATAAATGTTACCGAGGTTGATGAGGTAAGTATTATCGCCAGGATATTTACGCATCATTTTTTTAGTGAGACTTTCGGCGTCATCAAACTTTTTAAGCGCTAGCAGGCATTTAATATAATATGGATAATAAGCTTCGTTGTTAGTTTTAAATAAGTTTTGATAAATATCTAGCGCCTTTAACTGTTCGCCGTTAGCAAAGTACTGGTTAGCTAGTGGTAAATCATCGGT
The DNA here is from genome assembly GCF_009765905.1 of Mucilaginibacter sp. L196. Taxonomy (GTDB): domain Bacteria; phylum Bacteroidota; class Bacteroidia; order Sphingobacteriales; family Sphingobacteriaceae; genus Mucilaginibacter. The sequence continues at coordinate 355,982 of NZ_LMUO01000011.1, forward strand.
CTGTGCATAAGCTTTTGAGTATGAGCCGATAAAAACAATAAGAATAATCGCGAAAAACCACTTCATCTATCCAAAAATAGCTAATTTAAACCAATCCAATTTCAAGTATTATTTAATATTTAACATAAGTTTACGGGTAAAATTATAGTGACATTAATTATTACCTAAACTAAATTGCATAATTTGAGCGTCTATACTTTTATTTAAGATGTTAAGAAGGGTTTGTTTCTGTTTATTTATGGTGATGGCAATGGCGTTCAGTTCCTGTATGCGGAATGGTGCTGTGCAAATACCTATAAATGAATTTTTCAGGACACCTCAAAAAAGCGGTTTCAAAATATCTCCCGATGGTAAATACATATCTTATTTAAAGCCTTATAAAGGTCGTTTAAACCTGTTTGTACAATCATTAGCCGATGGTGAAGAGCGTATGGCCACATCTTTTACTGATTATTCGCTGCGTGATTATTATTGGACATATAACGATCAGTTGGTTTTTAACCAGGATATCATAGCAACTGATCAGCTGAAAATATTCGCGTTGGATATAGCTACCATGAAACTCCATTTGTTAATGACAGGGAATAAGGTACGCATGCGGGTGATTAGCCGGATAAAGGAAGATCCGAATATCATCAACGTGGCGATGAATAAAGATGACCCAACCCGTACGGATGTATACAGGCTTAATATTAAAACAGGCGAAATAAAGTTATACCTGGTTAATCCGGGCAATTTTACCGAATGGTTCCCGGACCCGGATGGTAAAATAAGGCTTGTTAAGGCATCTGATGGTGTAAATGAAACAATATTGTACCGTAATGATGATAATAGTCAGTTTAAGCAAATCATCACTAATAACTTTAAAACACGTGTTGAACCAATTGCCTTTACCGGTATAAAAAATGATTTTTACGCCCTATCAAATGTTAATCGGGACAAAACGGCATTAGTTGAAATTGACGCGGAAACAGGCAAAGAAGTAAAAGAAATTTATGCCAATAACAACGCCGATATTATGAGCGTTGAATATTCAAAAAATAGGCATAAAGTTGAATATGCTTCATGGGAAGAGGCTTATCCTCAAAAACATTTTCTGGATACTTGCATGGCAAGTATTTATAAAAACTTTGAGAATCAGCTTAAAGGATACGAGATCAGAATTGTTGATAGGGATAGCGCCGAAAATAAATTCATCATTAATAGTTATACTGACCGTGATCCGGGCTCATTTTATTTGTTTGAACGAAAAAAATGTAAGCTAACTAAACTTGGAGATATTAATTCGTGCATTAAACCCGATGAGTTATGTGCCATGAAGCCCATATCCTACAAAGCAAGCGATGGTACGCTGATTAACGGCTATTTGACCTATCCGCAAGGAAAAGATTCAACAAACTTACCAATTGTGGTTATGCCACATGATTGGCCTTACGGACCGATGAGTCGCAACTCCTGGGGATATAATCCCGAAGTTCAGTTTTTGGCGAACAGGGGCTATGCGGTTTTCCAGGTTAACTATCGTGGTTCCACAGGTTATGGCAAGGCTTTCCATAGCGCTGGTTTTAAGCAGGTTGGTGGTAAAATACAGCAGGACATAACGGATGGTGTAAACTGGCTAATTGCTAATAAAACGGCTAACCCTAAAAAGATAGCCATTTTTGGTGGGGGTTTTGGTGGTTTCTCGGCTTTGTATGGCGTGTCTTTTCATCCGGGCTTGTATAACTGCGCTATTGTACAAAATGGTGTCATCAATTTTTTTACTTATATAAAGGATGTGCCGCCTTTTTTCAAACCATCGTTGCAAATGATATATGAGATGATTGGTAACCCCGAAACTGATGCTGACCAATTAAGAGCTATTTCGCCGGTTTTTCATGCTGATAAGATCAAAGCGCCATTACTCATTTTTCAAGGAGCTAAAGACCCTAAGGCCAACATAAGCGAATTAAATCAGTTTGTAATTGAACTGCACAAACAAAACGTACCTGTATCCTATTTTTTAAAGGAAAATGAACGTGCATTTTTCAGAAGTGAGCATAACAGGATGCAAATGTATACCGAAATTGAAAAGTTTTTAGATACTAACATGCGGGTTAAACGATAATCCATTTGTTAATGAAGCCACACAGCAATATTTACCGGAAGAATTTTTCATTGATCATTATCTTTATGGTACTGATTTCGATATCGTTTGTGATAGCGCTTATTGTGGCTTACAACTTAACTTCGACCTATGTGCAGGATGAGTTCGCCTCAAAAAAAATTGATGTATCAGAAGAAACCATCAAGCCCTATAATGATTTCTTTCTGAATAAAATACCTGAGATAACGTCCTACCAAGGTTATTTGACCTTTAATTCAGCATCCGATTATTCTAAATCTGTTTTTAATGATTACCCCTTTGTGAGGCATATCATTTTTTACGAACTGGCTATAGGCAGTGGAGTAAAATCAAGTAAACAAGAACATAGATTGTCGATAGATATTGAGTCCGCATATCAATTTAAAAGGCACAAAAATATAATCAACAGCGCTCCCGAAAAAAGACTTACCGCTGAAGCGGATTTTAGGAATATGGCCGACAAGCTAAATGATTTTATAGCCTATTCTGATACATCGCGCGAAGCTACACAGGATGAGATCTTCAAGACATTTTATGACGTTAAACCCGAAAAAATAAGCTACCTGAATATATTAAGGCGCGAGGATGTAAAAATATATCGTGGTTTACAGGATCATGTACAACCGGGCGTCATTTATCGCCAAAATATGATGACTTTTTTGCTTGATCCATATCACTTAAAAGTTAATAACATCCATAAGGAGCTTTATGAAAGTGTAACTATTAGGCCGGTGGTATATTATCCGCTGGAGAACGATGCCAGTAATAATATGATAACGGAAGTAGCCTTGCCGGGAGCTTTTTCTGATTATAAGTTATTTTTTAAATCGACCAAAGGTTATTTGATTGATGAAACTAACCGCAGGTTTATGCCTATTGGCGGTATTGTAGTGTTGATTTATATGTTTTTGATTTTAATAGGTTACCTTATATATCGTAATCTTAAAGTAAACATGCAGATGTTTAAGCTACAGTATGATTTTATAAACAATTTCACCCACGAGTTTAAAACGCCGGTTAGCGTAATTAAAATAGCAGGATCAAATTTGCGCGGCGAGGGTGGCTTATCTGAACGGCAGCTGAAACATTATGGTAAAATTTTAGATGAAGAAGCAGATAAGCTAAACGATTTGATGAATAAGTTGTTATCATTCACGCAGCTCGAAAATAAATCCATCAACATAAAAATTGAGGAGATTGTATTGAACGATTTTGTTGACAAGTATATAGCCAGCTTCAGGATTAAATATGCTGATTTTAAGTTGAGTTGCAAAATTAAGGATGTGAACATAATACATACTGACCCTGTATTGTTGGGTAGTTTATTCCAGAATTTAATGGAAAATGCTTACAAATATTCGCATCCGGAGAAAAGGGAATTGCACATAAATATTAGCCGGGATAAGCGAAACGTTATTTTTTCGTTTAAGGACAGAGGAATTGGCATCCCGAAGAGTGAACTGACCAATGTTTTTAATAAATTTTACCGAATAGAAAATAAATATAATCAAAATGGCAGCGTTGGGCTTGGGCTGGCATTTTGTAAAGAATTAGTTAATTTTATGCACGGGGAGATAATAGTGAACAGCCAGGTTGACCAAGGATCTGAGTTTGTTGTTACGCTTCCGTATGATAATTAGAAAATGAACAAAGAAATAAAAATTGTATTAGCCGAAGACGACGAGAACCTGCGGTTTTTGGTGGCAGAACGTTTACAATCTGAAGGTTATAAAGTGTTAGAGGCCAGCAATGGCGATAATGCTGAAACCGCGATATTGGAAGAACAACCTGATATTGTTTTGTTGGACTGGATGATGCCGGGCAAGCCGGGCTCAGAAGTATGCGACAACGTACGCGCCAAAGGGTTTGATAAACTCATTATTATGATGACTGCCAAAAGCCAGGATATTGATAAGATAGAGGCTTATAACTTTGGCGTGTCTGATTACATTACCAAGCCTTTTAATATGGATGTTTTGGTGGCGATGATTGATAATAAGATCAAATTTTCATTAAATAACGAGAAATCGGAATCGTACAAGTTTGCCAATATTGAACATTTGCCTAATACGCACTTACTGATAAAAGATGGCCGTAAAATTGAACTGACCATACTGGAGAACAGGATTTTACTTTACTTCCTTAAAAATCAAAACAAGGTTATTAACCGTGAGGAACTGATGATGGAAGTTTGGGGATACAACGCTGATGTAAATACCCGCACGCTGGATATGCACATCGTCCGCCTACGTAAAAAAATAGAAAGCAACCCTGATTCACCGCAATACCTGCAGACGGTTAGGGGTATTGGGTATAAGTTTGTTTATCAGGGGTAAATTAATAGAAACAGGGTGTCGTGATGAGGCACTCGAAGCATGAGCGCAGAGGCCTTTACGCTTATGCTTCGAGTGCCTCAGCACGACATGCCCGCACTTTCGAGTCTTTTTTACGACAAATACTTCCCTACAATAGGCATCCTTCTACCCATACCAAACGCTTTGTTTGACACCCTTAATATCGGTGGAGTTTGATACCTTTTGTGCTCAGCAAGGTTAATTAATCGGATGGTTCGTCTTACAGTTGGTTCATCATAACCCATTTTGATAATCTCGGCAGATGAGCAGCGATGCTCTACATATTCAGCGATGATCTTATCTAAAATATCATATTCAGGCAGGGAGTCGCTGTCTTTTTGATCCGGCCTTAATTCAGCAGATGGCGGTTTTATGATGGAATTTTCCGGGATGATCTCACGGTCGCGGTTAATGTAGCGAGCTAATTCAAAAACCTGAGTTTTGTAAACATCACCAATTACGGATATACCTCCACACATATCACCATATAAAGTACCATAACCTACGGCAGCTTCGCTTTTGTTGGAAGTGTTCAGCAAAATGTAGCCGAACTTATTGCACATCGCCATTAATAAAATAGCCCTGCTACGCGATTGTATATTCTCCTCGGCAATATTAAATGGCAGGTTTTGAAACTGGGGCGATAAAGCTGTTTCAAAGGCTTCGGTCACATTCTTTATGGCAATAGTTTCGCTTTTACAACCTAAATTAGTTACCAAATCTTCTGCATCCTTTAAAGAGTGATCAGAAGAGAAACGAGATGGTAGTAATACTGCCATCACATTTTCAGGCCCTAAAGCCTCGGCAGCCAAAGCACAAACCACGGCAGAATCAATCCCGCCGGATAAGCCTAATATCGCTTTGCTAAACCCTGATTTATGAAAATAATCTTTTATACCTAATATTACCGCCTGGTGGATTTGTTCAATATCTGCTGGGCGTTCAGCCTTTAAAGTCGCCGGTTGCTCTAAAGTGATGGTAGCATCCTTGCCTAAAGTATAGTAAGCAAGGCTTTCCTCAAAATAAGGTAATTCATCAACCAGTTTGCCTGTTCTATCATAAACTAATGATCCACCATCAAAAATCAATTCTGTCTGCGCGCCTACCTGGTTTACATAAAATAGGGGTAAATTATATCGGCTGGCGTTATCCCGCAAAATATCAATACGCTCATCATCATGCTTTACTGCAAATGGCGATGCCGCGATGTTGATCATCACATCAGGCTTTTGTTTAATAAGTATATCCATTGGCCGGGTAACATATAGCGGGTTCTCTATATTATTCCATAAATCTTCGCAAATGGTTAGTGCTATGCGGTGACCTTTAAACTCAATACAATTAAATACGGTTGAAGGTTCAAAGTAGCGGTATTCATCAAAAATATCGTAGTTAGGTAATAACGCTTTGTTAACTATCGCTTTTACTTTCCCATTCTCAATAAAGTAGGCAGAGTTGTTCAAATCCTTGCCTTCAGTACCTTTGTTAAAGGTGGGAATGCCTATAATGCAGGCCATATCGGTACAGGCAGCAGCAATTTGTTGTGCCGATGCTTCGCATAACTCAATAAACTCGTCGAACTCCAAAAAATCGCGGGATGGATAACCGCATACACATAGCTCGGCAAAAACCACTAGATCAGCCCCATTTTGGCGCGCCTTATTAATGTTGCCGATAATTTTAGCAGTATTCGATTCAAAATTCCCGATATGATAGTTGAGTTGCGCTAATGCAATTTTCATAGTATGAACAGATATGAAGAAAAAAACTAATTTTGCCCAAAGTATAAAAATGATGGCTACTCCGAACAAGACAAAGCAAATTTATTTATTTTTTTTCATCAGCCTGCTATTAACAGCCTGTAGCCACAGTAAAAAAGTTGATGTAAGTAATATTGATGTTAATATTACTGTTGAACGCTTTGATAAAGATTTTGATGCCATCCGCACAAAACCAACCGCGCAGGAGACGGCCATTCTTCAAAATAAATATGGCGTTTTTTATAAGGACTTTATTGAGCAAATATTACAGGCCGGAACCATTACCGATACTGCTTACTATAGTGTGATCCGCCAAATTGTGAATGCTCAGCCCTACAAGGATCTGGAGCATGATGTAGACTCGGTATACCCTAACATGGATAAGCAGAATGCGGAATTAACCGATGCATTTCGCCGTGTAAAGTATTATTATCCGCAGCAGCGTATACCAAAGGTTTATGCTTATTTCTCGGGTTTCGAAGCGCAAACTTCTATTGGTGATGGTTATTTTGGTATTGGTTTGGATTTGTTTCTGGGGGCGAATTCGAGATTTTATCCATCATTAACCAAAGCTTTTCCGCATTATTTATCGCAATTTTTTACACCTGATAATATCACCCCGCGCGTAATTGAAGGTTTTGCACGTAATGAGATGTTCCCTGAAAAAGATGTAGACCAATCGTTGCTGACTAAAATGATCTATAATGGCAAGATATTGTACTTTATGGATCAGGTGTTGCCTGATGTGTCGGATTCAACCAAAATAGGTTATACCGCTAAACAACTGGATTGGTGCAAAAAATATGAGCCGAGCATCTGGGGATATTTATTGGACGAGAATTTATTATACGAAACGGATTATAATAAGATCAAGAAGTTTATTGATGTAGCGCCATTTACATCGGGTATTGGTGAGAATAATGAAGCCGCGCCAAGATTGGGCCTATATGAGGGCTGGCAAATTGTAAAGAGCTATATGGATAAGCATCCGGATGTTACCTTGCCGCAATTAATGGCCAATACCACCCCACAACAAATTTTAAACGACTCGAAATATCATCCGAAGTAAGAGATTAGAGTTTAGTTAATTGGAGATTAGTTTTTTGAAGTTGACCTGATCTCTAATTTCCAGTCTCTATCCCCGATAAGTACCAAATAGTTTGTTAACTTCTTTAGTGCGGTAATCAAATATCTTATATATCTGTTTAGCTACTATTATCTCATTAGCAGCTCTGCCAATGATGCCGTAGGGGATGGCATAATTTAAAACATCAGTCATTAGCACACCGCTTTTAACTTCTTTAAAATGGTGTTGGTGATGCCATAGCGCATAAGGGCCGATGCGCTGCTCGTCTACAAAATATTCGTTCTCCTTTACGTGGGTTATCTCCGTCATCCAATTCATTTTTACACTGAATATTGGGGTGATTTTGTAAGTAATGATCATACCGGGATACATTTTCGTGTTTTCATCATAATCACTGGTCACCACAAATTTCATTTCGGGTGGGGTGATCTTTGCTAAATTAAATGGCGATGAAAAGAAATCCCAAGCTTCGGCTAAAGGTATAGGGAGATACTGCTCAAATTTTAATTGATATGTCTTCACATATATGATAAGCCGTGGCAGGCTTAATTGTTTTGATTATTTAGTCAAATTTTAGTCGTTTGGTAATCTCATTTCTATCATCAACTTGCTAAAACCAACTTTTTCATAAGCTTTAATATCCATCCTGAAAATTGTCTTCCATACAGCTATTTTAGTTTTGATGATAGTAAGGCAAGCAGCTCACTAAAGTCTTTTTCTGTATAGCCAATGGATTGATAAATGATTTTCCCCTTTTCGTCAATAACAATTAAACGTGGGATAGATTGAGAAGCATACAAGCTGAATATCACCCGGCCCATATCGGGTATCATCGGGAAGGTGAAGTGATTTTTTTGTTTGAAGGGCAATACTTTATCCCAGTTTTCTTCGCGGTCGAAAGCAAATAAGGCAAACTTGGGGTTGGCGTTATATTTCTCCCATATCTCTTTTTGAACCCGTGGAAGTTCCATGCGACAAGGCGGGCACCAGGTAGCAAAAAAATCAAGCACCACAATTTTGCCTTTGTAATCCGAAAGGCTTGCAACTTTGTCCTTACTAATATTAAAACTAAAGTTTGGCGATAAGTCACCTACTTTAGTACGGGTAGTGGCATCAATTTGCTGCGCGTTACTGAATAGTATCGCAAAGCAAAGCAGCAAAAGAATAGATAGCTTTTTCATAGCGATGTTTTTTGCAAGATAGAAACATCACCGAAAAACTATGCCATTATTGCACCATTTTATTGGCGCAGTACGAGCTGGCAAAAGCTTCTGGTTTAGCCTTAAATACAAAGCCCATACCCAATATGTAACCCATTGCTTCATGTAAAGCCTGGTTTGATTTAAACATTGGGTTGGTATTAATATCGGCATGCACTTCCAGATCTACATCATATAAATCAAGCAGATCACAAAGCTTATAGGCAATGTCGATGGATTTTTGTACTTCGCAAAGCATGCGTTCCTTGATGGTCATTTTTTGCGAAGTACGCTCCTGATGGATGAACATGAATGCGCCGCGGGCTTCACGGATGAATACAATTACGGTAGCAAAGTCGGTAACAGCACCTTTTACCTGCGAATCAGTACCGATACAAACTTTGAGTTTATTGCCCAGCAGGTGTTCGCGCTCAATAGCCCTTTCAACTTCCTCCATAATGGGCGATTGGATGATTTCGCCGCTGAATTTTCTCCAGGTCATAAAAATTTGGTTTAGTTAATTTGTTACAACCTGATTTTCAGGTTTATAAAAATAAGCGATACACTTTCATATTAACGTTAAATACATGTGATTTATTTGTTAACATTTATTTGATTATTAACAGGTTAGCTCTTTTTGTAAGATTTTAGCGATAAATCATCATTAATAAAGGCTTTATCAATACTTTTATATTATCAAATACTGACCATGAAATCATTAAAAAAGCTAATTCCTGCATTTATAGGCACTGCCACTTTAGGTGCTGCTTGTCTGTCGTTTGTTAACTATAAGTCGACACCCCCGCTGCCTAAATACAAGCATATTATTGTAATAATTGAAGAAAATCACGACTATGACGCGCTTATTGGCTCGAAAAATTCACCATATATTACCTGGCTTTCAGAAAATGGCGCTTTATTTACTGATTCGCATGGCGTAACACACCCGAGTCAGCCAAATTACCTGGCTTTATTTTCAGGCGATGTTCAGGGCATAGTGGATGATAAATGTTTAATGAGCGAAACACCTTATACTACACCAAATTTAGGAGCAGCGTTAATAGACAACGGATTTACCTTTAAAGGTTATGCCGAAACTATGCCATCGGTAGGGTACCTGCCTTGCTATTATCAAAAAAGCACCCTAACCGGCAGTTATCTATATGGACGTAAACACGCGCCATGGGTAAACTGGATCGGCACTAAAAAGAATAATATCCCGGCTTCGTTAAGTTTGCCGATGACTGATTTTCCTACGGATTATAACAAATTGCCTACCGTAGCATTTGTTATACCCAACATGGATAATGATATGCACAATATTGGCGCACCCGGCGATGATGCCGCCATTCAGCGTGGAGATAAATGGCTGAAGGAGTATATCAGCAAATATGCTGAGTGGGCCAAAAAGCATGATAGCTTACTGATTATTACTTTTGATGAGGACGACAGCCGTACAGCCGTAAACCAGATACCAACTATATTTTACGGTGCCCACGTTAAAACAGGCAAATACAATGAGCACATTACCCACTACAATGTGCTGCACACCCTTGAGGCTATGTACAAGCTGCCTGCCGATGATAAACAAAGTGCAGGTGTGATTGGTGATGTATGGAAATAAATTTTTGCTTTTGTTTATGAAAAATGTGTTTAAAGTTGCTTGCTTGTTCGTTTTATTGTTTGCCATATGGTCATGCAATTCCAGTGCTCCCAAAACAGCTGCTGCGCCTAAAATAGAATTAAATTTAAGTCCTAAAACGGCTGCCGACAGTAATAAAAACGATAGCATAGCCATAGCGCAGGTTACTGCCTTGCCGGAGTTTAACAATATCCTAAAGTGGTTTCAAAAGAATAATAAGGATACCACCAAACACGTTGGGGTTGTTATTGGCCAGGAGCCGGTAAAAGGGTTTAACTACTACTGGGTTAAAATAGGGGTGGATGACCCTGATAGATTCGAAGATCTGGAGCATTTTTATGTTAACGCCAAAGATCAGTCGGTTCACTATTTGGATATAAAGACAGATTCATTGATGAGTTTAAGCCAATGGCGGGGGAGTGGGAAGGATAGTTGGAAGTAATAAGTTTATCGAAACTTCCTTAGTCAATCACATTAATATAAGGATCGTTGCCGCTTATTGATTTTAGTAAGCCATTTTTATCATCACCATCAAATACAGTATAATAATTGATAGTGCTGGCGCCGATTGATTTAATCTTACCTTGGATTTTATCACTATCGAACCGGTCATAATAAACAATCTTTTCGTCTCCAATGGCGTTTAGTTTGCCAATGTTATCCAGACCATTAAGGTTAGTATTGTAAGTGAATTGTATGTTACCAATGCTTTTTATACGACCAAGATCCTGCTGTCCATCAAAAACATCATAGTAAGTGATCAACACATCGCCAACTGATTTTAATTTTCCTGCTTTATCCATGCCATCGAAATTGGTGTAATAATCTATTTCGGTATTGCCAAGCGATTTTATTTTACCTTGCTTGTATTGCCCGTCAAATTGAGTCCAATAGTCAACGTCAGTGCTGTCGATTGAACTCATGCGGATATTTCCCTTCATATCAATGTGCAAAACAACGCTATCTGCAACCAGCTCAACCGAACGAATGTAAGTGTTGTTATTGGTGACTTTTAGGTTGATCCTATTTAAAGTTTGTGATTTGCCTATTAAACCGAAGCTTAATAATAAAGCCGATATGATGATGTGTTTAGGTGTCATGATATGGGGATTGGTTTTAATATAGATGGAAATTGCTTCCATTTATAATTTGGACTAAGAAGGTATGCGGGGTTTAATGCTGAAGAGTTTTATAAATACCGCGTCATTGCGAGGAACGAAGCAATCTCTAAGCTATGCAGAGCAGTTCTGTAAGTAGGGGATTGCTGCGTTTCTCGCAATGACGTGGTGATTGACGAAATAGATTTACGAAGTTTTAAAAACTTCGTAAATCTTAAAATCACACCGTCAACTTCTTATATTTAATCCTCTTCGGTGCAATATCACCCAAACGTTTTTTGCGATTCTCTTCATAATCGGAATAATTGCCTTCGAAGAAGTAAACTTGTGAGTTACCTTCAAATGCCAGGATGTGCGTACATATCCTATCCAAAAACCAACGGTCGTGACTAATAACTACCGCACAGCCGCCGAAATCCTCTAAGGCTTCTTCCAGTGCACGTAAGGTATTTACGTCAATATCATTGGTTGGCTCATCCAGCAATAAAACATTGGAGCCTTTTTTCAACGTGATAGATAAATGCACACGGTTACGCTCTCCCCCGGATAATACACCTACTTTCTTCTGCTGATCGGCACCATTGAAGTTAAAGCGGGAAACATAGGCCCTTGAATTTAACGGACGGTTACCCACCATAATGGTTTCTAAACCGCCGGTAACGTTTTCCCAAACCGATTTATTCGGGTCGAGATCATCATGCAATTGGTCGACATAACCTAGGGCTACGGTTTCCCCTACACGGAAAGTGCCTGAATCCGGTTTATCCTGACCTGTAATTAGGCGGAATAAAGTGGTTTTACCTGCACCATTTGGCCCGATAATCCCCACTATACCAGCTGGTGGTAAGGAGAAGTTCAGGTTGTCAAACAATAATTTATCACCGTATGATTTGCTTACGCCATTGGCTTCTATCACCACATTACCCAAACGAGGGCCCGGTGGAATGAAAAGTTCCAATTTTTCTTCGCGATCTTTTGTTTCTTCGGATGCTAATTTGTCATAGTTGGATAAACGCGCCTTTGATTTGGTATGCCTGCCTTTTGGGCCCATACGTACCCATTCCAGCTCGCGCTCCAATGCTTTTTGGCGTTTGCTTTCGGTTTTATCCTCTTGCGCCAAACGTTTCGCTTTTTGATCCAGCCATGAGGAATAATTTCCCTTCCATGGGATACCTTCTCCACGGTCAAGCTCTAAAATCCATCCAGCAACATTATCCAGGAAGTAACGATCGTGGGTTACGGCTATAACGGTTCCTTTATATTGTTTTAAGTGTTGCTCCAGCCAATCAATGGATTCTGCATCCAAGTGGTTGGTAGGCTCATCCAGCAATAAAACATCGGGTTCTTTCAATAATAAACGACAAAGTGCCACCCTGCGGCGCTCACCACCTGACAATACTGAGATTTTAGTATCCGGCTCTGGGCATCTTAAAGCATCCATGGCTCTTTCAAGCTTGGTATCCAGTTCCCATGCGTTTACCGAATCAATTTTATCCTGAAGTTCACCCTGGCGAGTCATCAGCTTATCCATTTTATCGGCATCACTGTAATACTCCTCTAAACCAAATTTTTCATTGATCTCTTCGTATTCTTTAAGCAGGGCGGTTATTTCGCTAACACCTTCCTCAACTATTTCGCGTACTGTTTTTTCAGGGTCGAGTTCAGGTTCCTGGCTTAGGTAACCTACTGTATATCCCGGGGAGAATACAACTTCGCCAATATTGGTTTTATCAATACCGGCAATAATTTTTAATAGTGATGATTTACCTGATCCGTTTAGACCGATCACACCAATTTTGGCGCCGTAGAAAAAGGACAGGTATATATTTTTTAAAACTGTTTTCTGCGGGGGATATACCTTGCTCACCCCGGCCATTGAAAATATGATCTTTTCGTCTGCCATGTATTTGTATCAATAATATAGAGGCAAATATGAATGAAAATTGATGGAATACCTAAATCAAAGTGGTAATTAAGTTTCCGGAAAATAAAATATCCGCTGATTTGGCGGGGCAACAAATCAGCGGATATGGGAAAAAAGCCCCCTCTAAACCTGCCTGTCCGGCAGGCAGGTCTCCCCCAGAAGGGGAGACTTTAGCTTTACGCTTTTTTAGGGCCCTCCCTTCCGGGGAGGGTTGGGTGAGACGTTGTTATTTTCTTTCTAAAAGGTATCGCCATACAACCGCGCTTAACACGCTGCCAAGTATTGGGGCTAAAATAAATAACCATAGTTGGCTTATAGCTGTGCCGCCAACCAATAATGCAGGGCCAATGCTTCGGGCCGGATTTACCGATACGCCTGTAACAGGTATGCCTACAATATGTATAAGTACTAAACTTAAGCCTATTGCTAAGCCGGCGAAACCACCATTTATATTTCTTGTAGAAGTAGAACCGAAAATAACCAGCAGAAAAATAAATGTAAATACGGTTTCGGCAACAAAGCCCGACAATAAATTATAGCCACCCGGCGATGCCGCGGCGTAACCATCTTGCCCCAGGCCATTTGCTACTATTGAATATCCATCTTTACCTGATGCAATAAGGAAAAGCAGCCCAGCCCCCGCAATTGCGCCTAATATTTGCCCAATGATATAAACGCCAGCTTCTTTTGCAGGCATGCGCCCAGCTACTACCATGCCTATTGAAATAGCCGGGTTAATGTGGCAACCCGATATGTGCCCAATTGCATAGGCCATTGCCACAACAGATAAGCCAAAGGCAAATGCAATGCCTAAAATGCCCACGCCAGTTGTGCCGTTTGCCCCTGCAATTACCGCGCTGCCGCATCCCATTAAAACAAGTACCAGTGTGCCGAAAAACTCGGCAGAGAATTTTGTGAAAAGTTTGGTTTCCATAATTGGTGAATTGGAGTGAAAGGATTTAAGAATTATTAATTAAATATATGAATTATGATTTTCATAATTATATAACAAACATTATAATCTATTATTTATCAAATCAATATACATGGATTTTACGTATATTTAATACTAATGGGTAGCAGTAGTACGTTTGTATGTCGTAATGGCATAAACAAAGTGCCGTATATTCCACATTTGTCATAATTAGGGGGTAGAAAGCATTTATATATTAAACTATTTAGGCTGGCAGGGATCTAAAAATTATTAACAATTGATATACTGTCATTTATAGCTAATAATTTCAGTTTTTATAAATAAAATTCTTTGTGTAATGGGTAAATTAATAGATTGCACATCATAACAATGTCTGTTTTTAAACGGTTTAAAAACTTGGCAATAATATTGTTGATAAGTGTAAAAAGAACTTGTTCCTTTTGAGAAAAACAATTTTTAAATTAGGAACGTACAAACTTAGAAAGGTATAATATGGAAGCTAAATTTTCGCCACGGGTTAAGGATGTTATACAATATAGCAGAGAAGAGGCGTTACGCCTTGGCCATGATTATATTGGTACAGAACACCTTCTACTCGGATTAATTCGCGACGGGGACGGAGTAGCTATTAAATTACTTAAAGAGCTTACTGTTGATACCGCCAAATTGCGCCGTGCCGTTGAAGATGCTGTAAAAGGCACCGTTGGCACTAATGTACACATAGGCAGCATTCCTTTAACTAAACAAGCAGAAAAAGTATTGAAGATAACTTACCTTGAAGCTAAAATATTTAAAAGTGATGTAATTGGTACAGAGCATTTACTGCTATCGATTTTACGTGATGAGGATAATATTGCATCGCAGATATTAATGCAGTTTAATGTTAACTACGAGATATTTAAAGGCGAAGTGGAATCACATAAAAACGATGTGACCGACGAGATGCCAGGATCGCCGACTGGTGGTGAGGATGAATTTAAGGATGATGACTCTTTTAGCCAGCCTAAAAAAGTATCTGATATAAAATCAAAAACACCGGTGCTTGATAACTTTGGCCGCGATTTAACCAAAGCTGCTGAAGATGGCCGCCTTGACCCGATCGTTGGTCGTGAAAAAGAAATTGAGCGTGTTTCGCAGATCTTATCACGTCGTAAAAAGAATAACCCTATATTAATAGGTGAGCCGGGTGTAGGTAAGTCAGCAATTGCTGAAGGGCTTGCATTGCGTATAGTTCAGCGTAAAGTATCACGTGTGTTGTTTAACAAACGTGTGGTAACGCTTGATCTGGCTTCATTGGTGGCAGGTACCAAATACCGTGGCCAGTTTGAAGAGCGCATGAAAGCGGTAATGAATGAGCTGGAAAAATCTCCGGATGTAATTTTATTTATTGATGAGATACATACTATAGTTGGTGCAGGTGGTGCTTCAGGTTCGCTTGATGCTTCGAACATGTTTAAACCGGCTTTGGCTCGTGGAGAGATCCAATGCATTGGCGCGACAACTTTAGATGAGTATCGCCAGTACATTGAAAAAGATGGCGCTTTAGACCGTCGTTTCCAAAAAGTAATGGTTGAGCCTGCTACTCCTGATGAAACCATCGAGATATTAAACAGGATCAAAGAGAAATACGAAGAACATCACGGTGTAACTTATACGCCTGAAGCTATTAACGCTTGCGTTGCATTAACCACAAGGTATATTACCGACAGGTTTTTACCGGATAAGGCTATTGATGCTTTGGACGAATCAGGTTCACGTGTTCACTTAACCAATATCCACGTTCCGCAGAATATTTTGGATATTGAGCAAAAGATAGAGCTGATCAAGGTTGAGAAAAACAAGGTAGTTCGCAGCCAGAAATATGAGGAAGCCGCTAAACTTCGGGATACTGAAAAACACCTGTTAGAAGAACTTGACCAGGCAAAATCAGTATGGGAAGCGGAAACAAAATCAAAACGTTACACTGTAACTGAAGATAATGTTGCCGAAGTTGTTTCAATGATGACCGGTATCCCGGTGCAAAAGGTTGGGCAAGCCGACAGCTTAAAGTTGTTGAACATGTCTGATACCATTGCCGGTAAGATTATTGGTCAGGAAGATGCGATCAAAAAATTAACCCGCGCTATACAACGTACCCGTGCCGGATTGAAAGATCCTAAAAAACCTATTGGTTCATTTATTTTCTTAGGCCCAACAGGTGTTGGTAAAACTGAGCTTGCTAAGGAGCTTGCCCGTTTTATGTTTGATACTGAAGACGCGCTGATACAAATTGATATGAGCGAGTACATGGAGAAATTCGCGGTATCTCGTTTAGTTGGAGCGCCTCCGGGTTATGTTGGTTACGAAGAAGGTGGCCAGCTTACTGAAAAAGTACGCCGTAAACCATATGCAGTAGTATTATTGGATGAGATCGAAAAAGCTCACCCGGATGTATTCAACATATTGTTACAGGTATTGGACGAAGGCCAGTTGACTGATTCATTAGGCCGTAAGGTTGATTTCAGGAATACAATCATCATCATGACCTCTAATATCGGCGCACGCCAGTTGAAAGATTTCGGTCAGGGTGTTGGTTTCAGCACTAGTGCAAAAACTACCCAGGCAGATTCACACTCACGTGGTGTAATTGAAAACGCGTTAAAACGTGCTTTTGCCCCTGAGTTCCTGAACCGTGTTGATGATGTGATCGTGTTTAACTCTTTGGGTAAAGACGAGATCTTCAAAATTATCGATATTGAATTGGCTTCATTATTTGGCCGTGTAAACAGCTTAGGCTACAAAATTGAGCTTACACTTGCTGCCAAGGAATTCATCGCAGAAAAGGGATATGATTCACAATTTGGTGCTCGCCCTTTAAAACGTGCCATCCAGAAATATCTGGAAGATCCGATTGCTGAAGAAATATTGAAAGGCGAGCTTAGCGAAGGTGATACGATGGAAGTGGATTTCAATAAAGAAACCAACGAGATTACCATAGCTGACCGTAAAGGCGAAAACAAAAAGCCTGAAGAGGAAGAAGAACAGAAATAATTTTATTGCGAATAAAATAAAAAAGCCTCCAGGGATTTCTTGGAGGCTTTTTTTATGAATATTATTAGCTATTATAGTATTGGCCTATAATCATAAGGAAGCATAGTTCCTACTCGTGTCTGCAATAACATATAACCATCTATGTTTATTACTGCAGGATTAAGGATTTTACCATTGTTATTAAAAACAAGGTACGGTTTGTTTTTATTAATAAACATAAAGAACGTTATTGAACTGTGCCATATCCAAAAAGGAGAAACCGGATTACCATTAACAACAGGCACAATGTTTTTTACATGCTCTATAAACAAGCTGTTTAATGAAGTATCTTTTGCGCTTGTACCCTTTATGGCATACATATCCTTTTGATTAGTTTTTAAAAGTAGCTCTTTACCAGTTAAAAAACCGTTTTGAAGCTGAGCACTATAAGTAGAGTTATCATAGTCAGCATCGATGCCAAAATTATCTGACATGGCATCTACATCTGCTGCAGCCTGCGGATCATAAGGATCTACCGTAATAGCATTTCTATTATAATAAGGGTTTTTTCCGCGACTGGCACGCTTTATACGGAAACCGTTTTCGGAAAGGCTATCACTTTTTATTGATCTGAAAAGCTGCATCATTGAACCCTGATAACATTCTAACCGGTTCATCCGCCATTCTTTTTGCTGCTTCGGAGTTCCCTTCATCTCTTCAAAATAAGATTCTCCTCCAAAGTAAACGTTGGATGTATTTATGTCCTTAACAAAAAAGTTAAGCAGGAATTTAATCTTATAACCTAATGCATCGTTTTCTATCTCAATAAATTTATCAGATCGTGCGCTAAACCCACCACGGGCATCGATATCATAAAATTTAACGTCGTACGGATTAAGTATTTTACATTCTCTCGCGAAAATTGAATTACCGAAAAACTCTGTTTCAAACATAGGAAAACAGGAAGAAAGTTTAGGCTTAGCCTTGATAACCACTTCTGTTAAATTATTGTTGGATGCCTTTAGTGCTATAGCTTTTAAATCGATATTACCAGTTACATTAAGCATTGCATGATAGGGTTCATAACCAACAATAGTTACTAAAAGTTGGCAACGGCCCGCAGGTACCTGGTGTAAGTTGAATACGCCGTCATCATTAGTGCTGGTAGAAATCATCGTATTGTTAATAAAAGCTACTGCTAGGTGTATAGGGGTTTTATCAGTTGTATTTATAACCCTGCCGGTAATAGTATACTGGGCGTTGCTATTAATAGCTATAAATAGTAAGAAGATTGTAAGGTATTTAAACATAGATAAATGGGGTTTTTATTGCTATTGACAATGTTGGGTTTGGTAATATAAAGCTAAGGAATATTGTAAAGCTGTTTTAACGCGTATAAAGATTTTTACAATTGATGGGTATATACTTTCGCAATAAATTATTAATCCCCACAATAAATGGGTGCTTTTTTTGTTAAAGAATGTTAAAGAGCCGTCTTTAATGTCTTTTGAAGAAAATTTTACATTTTGTTTAAACCTTTTTACGGAACTTTGGTCTATATAAAAAAGTAACATCTTGCATTATGAAAAAAATCTTATTTTTATTAGTTATCGGCGGTGCGTTATTTACCGCGTCTTGCACAAAACAATATAACGTTGTTCAACCTAATCAACATTATACCGCTACTGTTAAACCAAGTGATTGGACTGTAACCGCTGATGGTAGATCAGATTCGGTTTCACTACCTGCAAAGCAAATTGGTAATTATTTTAACCAACAAGGTGCGGTTTTAGTTTACTTCTCATTTTTCGAAGGAGTGTATGAGCAAATACCAGAGGTATATAACAATGTATCATACAGCTATTACAATGACGCTGGAAATTTAGTATTATACTCACAAGATGCTGGCGGTACTACACCATATTTACCAACACAAGACATTACAGTGAAATTAGTTTTAGTAGCTGCTAATTAGTGATTGGAGGTTAGACTTACTAATCTTTTTTAAAATCAAAAAGCCTTCGATATATCATCGAAGGCTTTCTTTTTATATGCCTGGAAGATTGTGAAACTAATTACTATTTCTCCATCTGCTCAATAACAGCTTGTGAAACCCCGGTGAAGGAGAATCCGCCATCATGGAAAAGGTTTTGCATGGTAACCATTTTGGTTAGGTCAGAGAATAAGCTTACGCAGTAATCAGCACATTCATCAGCTGTTGCATTACCAAGTGGGCTCATTTTCTCAGCATAGCTGATAAAACCATCAAAGCCTTTAACACCTGAACCTGCAGTAGTGCGGGTTGGTGATTGAGATACAGTGTTGATACGCACTTTCTTTTCGACGCCATAAAAGTAGCCAAAGTTACGTGCAATACTTTCCAGCATTGCTTTTCCGTCGGCCATATCATTATAGCTTGGGAATACACGCTGGCCTGCAATGTAAGTAAGGGCTACAACAGATCCCCACTCGTTAATCGCATCTTCTTTCATAGCTATCTGCAATACACGGTGTAAGCTGATCGCTGAAATATCAAGGCCTTTGTGAGTGAAATCGTAGTTATTCTCAGTATAAGGTATGTTTTTACGCACGTTAATGCTCATGCCTATTGAATGAAGGATAAAATCAACACCGCCGCCAAAATGTTCTTTGGTTTTAACGAACAGGTTGGTAATATCTTCGGCGCTGGTAACGTCAGCCGGGATAACGGGTGCGTTAATCTCTTCTGCCAGTTTATTGATGGTTCCCATGCGCAAAGCGATAGGAGCGTTGGTTAATACTAATTCGGCACCTTCGGCATAACAATGCTGTGCTGTTTTCCAGGCGATAGAATTTTCATCCAGCGCACCGAATATGATTCCTTTTTTGCCTTTTAATAAATTATAAGCCATGTTTTGGTTTGTTGTTTATAAAGTGGTAAAGTTATAATTATATTTACGATTTTATATTTACGAGTTACGATTTTCCATTACCAGTTAAATGATCAATTTATTCCTTTTCAGGGGATTAAGAAGCTAGTAATTCTCTTGCATTTTGCAAAGCGCTTTCACCTGGTTTATCACCACTTAGCATTTTGGCAATTTCCAGTACACGTTCCTGTTGGTTCAATTGTTTTATGCGGGTGTTAGTAGCTGCGCCTTCATCATCTTTGTATACAAAGTAATGGCTTTGACCTTTGCTGGCAATCTGCGGCAGGTGGGTTATGGTGATCACTTGTAAGTTATCGGCCAGTTTCTCCATGATCTGCCCAACTTTGTTGGCAACTTCGCCGGATACCCCTGTGTCGATCTCATCAAAAATAATTGTTGGTAAAGCAGTATTTTGCGCTACAAGCGATTTGATGCTTAACATTAATCTTGATAGCTCACCGCCTGATGCTACCTTGCTCATCTCTGCCAGAGCGTGACCTTTGTTTGCAGAGAAAAGAAAACGCACATGATCCACGCCATCTTTAGTTAACTCTCCGGTATGGGAAGTATCAATCTTGAGCGCTGAATTCGCCATGCCCATTTCGGCAAGGGTTTCCAGTACTTGTTTTTCAATTTGGGGGATGATCCGAGTACGGTTTGCTGATAGTTTTGCAGCTAATTGTTCCAATTCTTGTTTATCTACAGCTAATTGTTTCTCTAATTTTTCTATCGCTTCATCACTAAAAACAGCCTGTTGTATTTTGGCGGATAGATCATCCTGGATTGCTAACAGATCGGCAATCGTGTTTACCCGATGCTTTTTTTGCAGATTGTAGATCAGGCTTAAACGAGTATTGATCTCCTCAACACGTGTTTCATTGGTATGGGTGCGTTGTTCAATTGTATCAATCTCGGCGGCAATATCCTTTAGCTCGATAATGGTACTGTTGAGGCGTTGGTGTAATTCGGTTATTTCTGGGTTGAATTTTTCGAGGGAAGATAGCTGATGCCCCGCCTCGTGTAATTGAATCAATGCGGATGATTCTCCCTCATTCATTAAATAATAAGCGCCTAATAGGTTACGCTTTATCTCACCAGCATTATTCAAAGCGTAAAGTTCCTGTTCCGCTAATTCCTGCTCATCGGTAGATAGGGTTGCTTTTTCCAACTCATCAAACTGAAACTGGAAGTAATCTAAATCAGCTTTTGCTTTATCGCTTTCCTCAATCAATTGCTGCAGGCGCGAAATGGATTTTTTATAAGTTTTGAATTTGGCGCGATAATCATTTAACAACTCATCATGTTTGCCTACGGAATCAACAATCAGTAATTGAAATTCAGGATCGTTAATTTCTAAAGTTGCATGTTGCGAGTGGATATCGATCAACTTTTCGCCCAATGCTTTAAGCGAATTAAGGTTTACCGGGGTATCATTAACAAAAGCCCGGGATTTACCATCGGCAGAGATCTCGCGTCTTAAAACGGTTTCGGCTTCGTAGTCAAGGTCGTTATCTTCAAAAAAGGATTTCAGGTGAAATCCTTCTATCTTAAAAGAGCCTTCGATAACGCATTTTTTTTGTTGATTATAGAAATACCTACTCTCGGCCCGCTGACCTAATATAAGCGAAAGGGCGCCGAGTATGATTGATTTACCCGCGCCCGTTTCACCTGTAAGTATATTCAACCCTTTATCAAAACTGATTTCCAGGTTGTCAATTAAAGCGTAATTACTAATAGAAAGCCTTTGGAGCATAGCGTTAAAATAAGAACGCTAAAATACAAAATACTTTGTTAAGGCTTGGTTAGTTTGCGCTCTTTGTGCTGTCTATCGGCATGTTTTTTAGGTTCTTATTAACCTCGTCCTGTATGTTTTTCTGCATGTCTTCCATCTGCTTTTTCCATTCGGGGCTGTTGAATTGTTTGTTCAATTTGTCAAGTTGACCACGCAGTTCGTCTCGCTGTTTTTTCAATTGGTCGCTGCTAAACTGTTTACTCATATGCTCAGCCTGTAATTTTATTTCAACCATTTGCTTCTTAAATTCCGGACTGTTAACATATTGCTCACTCATTTTTTTAGCCTGCACCTTCATGTCTTCCAATTGTTTTTTCCATTCAGGGCTGTCAAATTGCGCTTTCATTTTTTCAGCCTGATCTCTCATTTCTTCCCGTTGCTTTCTCCATTCTGCGCTGTTAGCCTGTTTGCCCATTTTTTCGGCCTGAATTTGCATGTCTTTAATTTGCTTCTTCCATTGCGGGCTATTGAATTGTTCCTGCAGTTTCTTTGCATTCATCTTTATTACAAACATTTGCTTTTTAAATTCAGGAGTCATCTTAAAGTTTACTGCCGATGCAAAGCGCATACTATCATCAAACTTAAAATCAAATGATGGGTTCTCTTCTAAAAATTCCTTCTTGTCTGATGCAGGCATGTCGCTTAAAGAGCGGTACTCTTTCTTGTCGCCTTTATCGTCCTCAATAACTATTTTAAACTTTTTTTTGGTGGTATCATCCAATATTTTGGCGGTAGCAGTATCTGTATAAAGTGCAAAGAATTTCTTTTTATGAGATGTATGTACAGCACAATTGCCTGTTAAATGAGCTGTCGGAGTAGTCTCCTTTATGAAGAAGCTTATCTTATGTGCTTTTTTCGCGGTTGTTTTCGCTGTACTATATTGCGGTATACCCCAGGCTAACAATGTGCCGATAGCTGCTATGGTAATAATTGCAAGCAGATTAAATTTGGGTAGTGAATCTTTTGTTTCCATGGTGTTTAATCTTTTAATTCTGTTTAGTAGTGGATATTTTTTATTGCCGGCAGATGCCATAGCCAGTGCATAATGTTGACTGTTTTGTTGCGCGATGACAAGCAACGCTTTAGAGTAAGTGAAATTGTTATAATCAGCATCAATAACCATATCATCGCAGCAATGCTCGCGCTTTAGCCTGATGGTTTTTGAGATCAACCAAACAAAGGGGTTAAAGCAGAGGATGGTTTCCATAATGCACTGCAAAATGTTCAGCAGGTAATCATGCCGTTTAATGTGCGATAACTCGTGCATCAATATAGCTTCAACCTGATTATTATCAAGGTTATTGATAAGCGATAAAGGGAATATGATGATAGGTTTTAGATAACCGATGGTTAAAGGAATGGATATGTGCTCCGAGAAATATAACGATACCGTTTTAACGATTTTTAGATTCTTGCATATTTCCTGCGCCTTGTTGGTCCATGAAATATCTGTTTGTAGGTTCTTTTGTTTGCGGATGTGATGGATGTGTACAAAACCGCCGGTTAACTTTATGGCTTGCAGTATCAAACCTATCATGTATAGGCCTGCTATGTATTTGGCATATTGCGTAATTAAGCTTTCTGCCTGTTGTAATAGAGAGGGGGCATGCGTCACACCTAAAATTAGGTTATTGCCTGTGGAGAGTATCGCATAATTAGCCATGGCTACATTGTGCAGGTATATTTTGAGCAGATTAGCCATAAACCAGCAGCAAATAATAGTTAAGCCAAGGTAGTTAGCATCGTACTTGTATTTTGAGGTGATGCCCGGGAACAGTTGCACCAATACCTGTAATGCAACATAAACTAATAATGCCTGCCCAACAGACTCAAATATGGCCTGGCCAAGGGCGTTGATAAGGATGCTCGTTGTCATAACTAATTGTTTTTTTCTAAGTTATCCAGGTAGTTTTTTATCATGTCCAGTTCTTCTTTGGATGCTTGATTGTTGCTAAGCACCTGCATTACCAATTGTGATGAAGAACCATTAAATACGGTTGATATAATCTTATCCAATGCGGTATTCTGTGCTTGCTCACGGGTGATTAACGCTTTATACAAATGTGTTTTGGCAGTGGTGTCGCGCTCAACCAAACCTTTGTCGTGCATAATCTGCATTAATTTAAGGGTGGTAGTGTAGCCGGCGTCTTTTGTTTTCTCTAAAACCTCATGTACATCACGCACCGAGCACTGGCCCTTTTCCCAAATGATCTGCAATATTTCAAGCTCGCTTTCTGTCGGTTTCATTTCCATTTTTTTGTATTACGAATTCTTTCGTACAAATATGTACGATATTTTTCGTACATACAAATTATTTCACATTATTTAACAAAAGAGACGTGAAGAATTGTGGGATGTTGCATAGAATTGAAAGCTGAACGCTTAATTTTTGATATTTAAGCATAGGCATTTGAATGGACGATGATGAAGGGTTTTCAATCTAAAATGTTTTGTCATTTTGAGCATAGCGAAGAATCTGTAAAATGTAAACAGGTGTACAGATTCTTCGCTATGCTCAGAATAACAAAGGGGGATTTAGTTACGATATTTAAATCCTGTAAATCAAAAAGAATCCTTAAAATCCAGGTTCCTACTATTTATTGCCTTGTAGCGTGGCATATTTATTCCCATCGCCGGGATCGGCCTGGGTAAGTATGTTCATCGCCGCTATCCTGTCCTGCGGATCGGCTTTGGTAAAAATAGAAACCAGCTCATCGCTTTTAGCGGTATAAAATACCAGCGGATACATGGCGCCTGAACGGGTGCGGTCAATTTGCTCCAGGTCGGGCAAAAGGTTGGCAATCACTTTAATGCCTTTGCCGGTATTATCGGCCATTATATCAAGCCCGTTGCGATGATAGTCATACATAAAGCTACGCAGTGGTGCATAAACTTTATCATTCAGGTTTTCAGAAAGCCAGTAGCGGCTCACATTGTTATTATCAAAAGCTTTCCAGCCGGTATAGGTTGATGTTTGCGCAAGGTTAACTACGTTTTGTGCAAGCGTAAAGTATTGTGTGCCACCGTATCGCGAAAATGTATCATAATCCATACCTATAACTATGTATGCGTAAAAGGCCATTATCGAGCTTAAATTACTGGTAAAGCTTTGGTCGGAATAATCAATGGTTTGGCCTTGTTGATAGGTGAAGTCGATGTTCTTGTCATTTAACAACATTACTGGGCTGTTGTAGGTGGAATTAAAGACAGGCCTTGATGATTGTACCTGTAATTCGCCGCTAAAGCTGCTGCTGCCATCCCAACTGGTTACATTCAGCACAAATGTACAATCAAATCTTTCCTGCGACTCAATCTGATCGGCGCACCATTTGTGGCCATTTAAAAAGGTCTTCATAGCTGTTTCCAGCTCAGTAAATATGCGTTTGTTGGTAGTTTGTATTTTGGGGGATAAAACCGATACCCTTGCATTCAAATCCTGACCGAAAGCAGTGCAGCTTAAACAAATAAATAACAGGTAAAGGCTAATTTTTTTCATTACTTTATTAATTCAGCAACTTTTTGACAAATGTCCCGGGCAACTTCATCTTTGGTTTTTAAATCGAAAGTTGTTTTGTTAAGGTTATGGTCAATAATGGTTATTTTATTGGTGTTGCCTTTAAAACCGGCACCCGCATCGTTTAGCGAATTTAATACAATAAAATCAAGATTCTTCTTTTTTAGTTTTAAAATGGCGTTTTGCTCCTCGTCGTTAGTTTCCAGCGCGAAACCCACCAATAACTGGCCATCCCGTTTTTTCTGGCCCAATGTTTTTAATATATCAACAGTGCTTTGCAGTTCTATATTAAGGTTGCCGTTCTGCTTCTTTATCTTTTTAGGCGATGGGTCAACAGGTGTATAATCGGCAACTGCCGCGCTCATCACGCAAACATCAGCATTAATATAATTTGTTTCACAAGCCTGCAGCATTTCGGCAGCAGTGGTAACATCAATGCGATTTACGTGTTGTTTGCTGGTTTGGGCAGTTGGGCCGGAAATAAGTGTTACATCGGCACCCATAGCTGCAAATTCATCAGCAATGGCAAACCCCATTTTACCCGACGAATGGTTGCCAATAAACCTTACCGGGTCAATAGCCTCATAAGTAGGGCCGGCGGTAACCAATACTTTTTTACCGCTTAACGGAAGTTTTTTTTTTAGCTGCGCGGATAGAAACGAAATAATTTCTTCCGGTTCTGCCATTCTTCCCTCACCGTGCAGGCCGCTGGCCAGTTCACCCGTGCCCGGATTAATCAGTATGTTCCCGTACGATTGAAGCTTTGCAACGTTTTGCGTAGTTGCCGGGTGTTTCCACATATCCAGATCCATAGCAGGAGCGAAGTACACCGGGCATTTAGCCGAAAGATAAATAGCCAATAGTAAGTTATCACAAAAGCCATTAGCCATTTTGGCAAGGGTATTAGCTGTGGCGGGAGCTATTAGCAAAGCATCTGCCCATAAACCTAATTCCACATGGTTATTCCATTCGCCGCTTTCGGGTATAAAATAATCAACCAGCACCGGTTTTTTTGATAGCGTAGCAAGGGTTAAAGGTGTAATAAAGCTGGTGGCATCTTTGGTCATAATTACCTGTACATCGGCACCGGCCTTAACCAGTAACCGCACCAATAAAGCCGATTTATACGCGGCTATACTGCCGCAAACTCCTAAGATGATCTTTTTACCCTCAAACATATAATAACCGTTTTGCCGGTACAATGGTAATAAATTTAAAATTAAACAAAAAAACTCCCCAATGGGGAGTTCCAAAATATTTTTTGTGTTATCCGCTTTAAGCGGATAAAGTATTATTGTTGCTCTTTAGCAGGGTTACGGTGATATACCTTACCATCTAGAAATTCCTGAACAGCTACTAAAGTAGATTTAGGTAATTTTTCGTAGTATTTAGATATTTCAATCTGCTCGCGGTTTTCAAATATCTCTTCTAAGTTATCGTTAGATGAAGCAAACTCAGAAAGTTTCGCGTGTAATTCTTCCTTGATATTATTTGAAAGCTGGTTAGCCCTTTTCGACATAATTACAATCGACTCATAAATGTTGCCTGTTTCGATATCCAACTCACGTAAATCGCGTGTCACTGTGCTGCTTGCAACAGCAGGCTTGTTAATGTTTGTAGTACTCATATCTTTTAATTTGGTATTTTCTGATCATTATTCCCTTTTTCTGATGGCGGCTGGGATTTTACCGTGTCTCTTTTAGCAATTTTACGTGCAAGCCTTTGGTCGCTAGCAGCTTCGGCTAATATATCTTTGGCTTTTGTTATGCCACGTTCGCTCTCTTTTTTCAAAACAGCAACATCACTTAAATATTTACTGTTCGGGTATTTGTCTCTAAACTGGTCGGCATCAGTAATCGCCGCGGTAAAACGGTCTTCCTGTAAAAACTCAGCACTTTCCTTAGAATATAAGTATTGAGCCTTAATCGTTAAAAATTCCATTTCCTCAGCATACTTAGTATCAGGGTAATCACGTAATGAGTTACCAAATGATATAACAGCTGATTGGAAATCACCAATAGTTAAATATAACTTAGAGTTAGCGTATGATTTTTCTTCCAGCTTATCACGTAAGTTTTGTATCAGCTTACCTGCTTCAGCCACACGCTCGCTTTTTGGGTATAAGTTGATGAACAACTGCAAGGCATCAATAGCGCTTAAAGTATTCGATTGATCAAGCGAGAAGATCGGCGAATCCAGGTAATAGCAATAAGCTGCCATAAACCGGCACTCCTCGGCCCTTGTGCTGTTAGGGTAAGTATCCGCGAAAGATTTAAAGTGATACCTGGCTGATGTATAATCATGCAACCTATAGTTGGTGTAAGCGTAGTAGTAGTATAAATCTTCCGCTTGTTCCTGTCCGCGGTAGCGGGCAACCAACACATCAAATAGCTCTAAAGCTTTGCTGTAGTTCTTTTTATTATAAAGCCTGATGGCCTCTTTATATTTTTTGGCGTAATCGTTACTTGCTTTTAACTTCTCAAACTTGCTTTTGCAACTGCCAAATGCAAGTAGTAATACAATTAAAATAGCCCCTAATAAATAGTATTGTTTTTTAAACATCGTGCAAAGATAGTTGAATAATGTAATTCAGTCAATTATTTTATTTATAAGCAGCTAATATATAGCCACTTTTTTGTACACGTGTTATATATATATAGTATTTAACATCTTTTAACCTTTGTACGGGCACGCAAACGATGGCCTATTGCTATATAGTATAAGAGAGGAAAAGTATCTGTTTCGCTACCAGTTTATACGTCTGTATATATACTATAGTATAAAGGGTTTTCTTTGTGGCTATCTCGTTCGCTTATCCGGCACAGGTTTACTATATATATACTATATAATATAGATGTTTTTTTTACGATATGGCTACTCGTTTACATAGGGTGTGGTATATAGCTATATATACTATATAATAATATAGTGGCGTTCTTTACGGTTATGGCTGTTCGTTTATATTTATATCTCCACTATAATATAGTTGTATATATTCTATATAGTGTAGGTGGCAGTTTAGGTATGTTTAGTTGTGCGATGTATCCTGAGTACAGCCGAAGAGTGTAGTCGTTCCTTGCACTTTTTAGGTGTTTTAAGTATATAAGTAATGATAGGCAATATTCATGCAAATTTTTCTTGCTGATTTGCAAAGCTTTACAAGCTTTATTGAATAATTATTAAGCAAGCCATTGCATAATATGAAAATGTGATTACCTTTGCAACCCGCAAAAAAGGTAACGCGATGTTGCTTTTAGCAGGTGAAAAAAATGAAATAAATACTGCAAAATACAAAAAGGTTTATACCTTTGCAGCCCGCAATTGAAGGAGAAAAGTGAGAAGGAAAGCGGCGGAAAAAACTTTAAAATAAAGTTTGGAGATAAGAAAAAGGTTTATACCTTTGCAGTCCCAAAAGAAAGGGTCACCGAGAGGTGAAAAGCTGAAAGCCGGGAGGCAAAAAAGTTAGAAGCGATTTCTAACAAACAAAATTGAAAAAGTGAATCTCGAGAGAGAAGATCGAAATACAATCCGAACCGGGAAGGCTAGGGAAAAAGTTCTTTTAAGAAATAGAAAATCATGTAACGTAGTTGAAAGCTTCGGTACGAAAACGGGGAAAGATTCCTAAAGAGTTATGCGAATAACA
Organism: Mucilaginibacter sp. L196; assembly: GCF_009765905.1. GTDB lineage: Bacteria > Bacteroidota > Bacteroidia > Sphingobacteriales > Sphingobacteriaceae > Mucilaginibacter. The sequence continues at coordinate 384,992 of NZ_LMUO01000011.1, forward strand.
AATAAGGAAAAGGAACTGAAGTAGTATCAAAGTGTTTGATATACGAAAAGAAGAGAGAAAGAGAGGATCTTGTATAAAGAAATAATAATACACAGATTCTATTAATTAATAATAGGGTCAGTGAACAAACAAAACATTTTACAATGGAGAGTTTGATCCTGGCTCAGGATGAACGCTAGCGGCAGGCCTAATACATGCAAGTCGGACGGGATTGGAGAGCTTGCTTTCCATGAGAGTGGCGCACGGGTGCGTAACACGTATGTAACCTACCTTTGTCAGGGGGATAGCCTCTCGAAAGAGAGATTAAGACCGCATAACATGAAGACACAGCATTGTGACTTCATCAAATATTTATAGGACAAAGATGGGCATGCGGAACATTAGCTAGTTGGTAAGGTAATGGCTTACCAAGGCTACGATGTTTAGGGGATCTGAGAGGATGACCCCCCACACTGGTACTGAGACACGGACCAGACTCCTACGGGAGGCAGCAGTAAGGAATATTGGTCAATGGGCGGAAGCCTGAACCAGCCATGCCGCGTGCAGGAAGACGGCCCTACGGGTTGTAAACTGCTTTTATACGGGAATAAACCTTGATACGTGTATCAAGCTGAATGTACTGTAAGAATAAGGATCGGCTAACTCCGTGCCAGCAGCCGCGGTAATACGGAGGATCCAAGCGTTATCCGGATTTATTGGGTTTAAAGGGTGCGTAGGTGGCCTGTTAAGTCAGGGGTGAAAGACGGTAGCTTAACTATCGCAGTGCCCTTGATACTGATGGGCTTGAATGAACTAGAGGTAGGCGGAATGTGACAAGTAGCGGTGAAATGCATAGATATGTCACAGAACACCAATTGCGAAGGCAGCTTACTATGGTTTTATTGACACTGAGGCACGAAAGCGTGGGGATCAAACAGGATTAGATACCCTGGTAGTCCACGCCCTAAACGATGAATACTCGATGTTGGCGATATACGGTCAGCGTCTAAGCGAAAGCGTTAAGTATTCCACCTGGGGAGTACGCCCGCAAGGGTGAAACTCAAAGGAATTGACGGGGGCCCGCACAAGCGGAGGAGCATGTGGTTTAATTCGATGATACGCGAGGAACCTTACCCGGGCTTGAAAGTTAGTGAATGATACAGAGACGTATCAGTCCTTCGGGACACGAAACTAGGTGCTGCATGGCTGTCGTCAGCTCGTGCCGTGAGGTGTTGGGTTAAGTCCCGCAACGAGCGCAACCCCTATGTTTAGTTGCCAGCATGTAATGATGGGGACTCTAAACAGACTGCCTATGCAAATAGAGAGGAAGGAGGGGACGACGTCAAGTCATCATGGCCCTTACGTCCGGGGCTACACACGTGCTACAATGGGCAGTACAGAGGGCAGCTACCTGGCAACAGGATGCCAATCTCAAAAAGCTGTTCACAGTTCGGATCGGGGTCTGCAACTCGACCCCGTGAAGTTGGATTCGCTAGTAATCGCAGATCAGCAATGCTGCGGTGAATACGTTCCCGGGCCTTGTACACACCGCCCGTCAAGCCATGGAAGCTGGAAGTGCCTGAAGTGCGTAACCGCAAGGAGCGTCCTAGGGTAAAGTCGGTAACTGGGGCTAAGTCGTAACAAGGTAGCCGTACCGGAAGGTGTGGCTGGAATACCTCCTTTCTGGAGCAGGTTCCCTCACTCTCAGCATGAGTATGTTTAAAACTGCTCGTTACATGATTATTTCTTAAGATTAGATGTGAGACATTAGATGTGAAATATGAGACAAAAAAATCTCAATACTCCAATCTAATTAAAAACACACAAAAGGAAACCCAAAAGATGAAGCCATTAGTGGCACTAAACATCTGAAATGGCGAGATTGTAAGAAATTACGATTGACGATTGACGAGTTACGATTGACTAAAATCCGAAATCGTAAATCTGAAATCCGAAATCACAAAGTCCCGTAGCTCAGTTTGGTTAGAGCACTACACTGATAATGTAGGGGTCAGCAGTTCAAATCTGCTCGGGACTACAGAGGTGAAGTACTTAGTAGCAAGTACATAGTAACAAGACAAAATACTTGATACTAGATACTAGCGACTTGATACTATAAATCTTAAGGGGGATTAGCTCAGCTGGCTAGAGCACCTGCCTTGCACGCAGGGGGTCAACGGTTCGAATCCGTTATTCTCCACTATACCCACCGATTGCCGGAAGGCAAGGATAATGAAAAAGGCGATCCGCAATGGAAGACCGGGGTAAAAGTTCTTTGACATATTGGAAGAAGTAATTGAAAGAGAAAACAACAGAAGGGACGTTGTTGAGTCTGAAGTGTTGAGTCAGAAGTCGTAAGACCAATGACCTGATGCCCTGATGACACAATGACTAACTAAAAAGCATACATACCGAGCAAAAGGCGGTATAGTAGAAGAAAGTAAGAAAGGGTACACGGGGGATGCCTTGGCTCTCAGAGGCGATGAAGGACGTGATAAGCTGCGATAAGCCGCGGGGATCAGCAAATATGAATTGATCCGCGGATTTCCGAATGGGGAAACCTAATTAGTTGAAGACTAATTGCATAAATGCGCGAACCTGCTGAACTGAAACATCTAAGTAAGCAGAGGAAGAGAAAACAATAGTGATTTCCAGAGTAGTGGCGAGCGAAATGGAAACAGCCCAAACCGGCTATGTTACGGCATAACCGGGGTTATAGGACCACAACATGAATATTAAAATGAACCGGAACGGGGTGGGAAACCCGGCCATAGAGCATGAGAGCTGCGTACGGGTAAGTAATAATAGGATAGTGGTATCCTGAGTACCGCGAGGTCGGAGACGCCTTGTGGGAATTTGCCGGCACCATCCGGTAAGGCTAAATACTCCTGAGAGACCGATAGTGAACCAGTACCGTGAGGGAAAGGTGAAAAGAACCCCGAACAGGGGAGTGAAATAGAACCTGAAACCGTGTACTTACAAGCGGTCGGAGCAGACTTGTTCTGTGACGGCGTGCCTTTTGCATAATGAGCCTACGAGTTACTCCTCTCTGGCAAGGTTAAGTGGTTCAGCCACGCAGCCGAAGCGAAAGCGAGTCTGAAAAGGGCGTATAGTCAGAGGGGGTAGACGCGAAACCTTGTGATCTACCCATGGACAGGTTGAAGGTGCCGTAACAGGTACTGGAGGACCGAACCGATAAACGTTGAAAAGTTTCCGGATGATCTGTGGGTAGGGGTGAAAGGCTAATCAAACTGGGAAATAGCTCGTACTCCCCGAAATGTTTTTAGGAACAGCCTGGCGGTTGAGTTAATAAGAGGTAGAGCTACTAATTGGGTGCGGGGGAGTCAAATCCTACCAAATCCAGATAAACTCCGAATGCTTATTAATATACGCTGGAGTGAGGCTCTGGGTGCTAAGGTCCAGGGCCGAGAGGGAAAGAACCCAGACCATCAGCTAAGGTCCCCAAATTAACGCTAAGTTGAACTAACGAGGTCCGATTGCACAGACAGCTAGGATGTTGGCTTGGAAGCAGCCATTCATTTAAAGAGTGCGTAACAGCTCACTAGTCGAGCGATCGGGCATGGATAATAAACGGGCATTAAGCGTTATACCGAAGCTATGGATTATATACATTGTATATACTGGTAGGGGAGCATTCTAATTGCCGGCGAAGCAGATACGTAAGTTACTGTGGAGGTATTAGAAAAGCAAATGTAGGCATAAGTAACGATAAGGCGGGAGAGAAACCCGCCCACCGAAAGACTAAGGTTTCCTGATCAACGCTAATCGGATCAGGGTTAGTCGGGGCCTAAGGTGAAGCCGAAGGGCGTAGCCGATGGACAACTGGTTAATATTCCAGTACTTTTTATAACTGCGATGCGGTGACGGAGTAGTGACACTGACGCGAACTGACGGAATAGTTCGTTAAAGGCCGTAGGTATATGGACTGTAGTTAAGTACGCAGACCATGCTGAAAGCTGATAGTATACTGAGCCTTCGGGTGAGGTAATAGTTCAGGTAATCAGACTTCCAAGAAAACCCGCTAAGCTTCAGGTTATAAAAACCCGTACCGTAAACCGACACAGGTAGTCGAGGAGAGAATCCTAAGGTGCTCGAGTGAATCATGGCTAAGGAACTCGGCAAAATGGCCCTGTAACTTCGGGAGAAGGGGCGCTGGTAGCAATATCAGCCGCAGTGAAAAGGCCCAGGCGACTGTTTAACAAAAACACATGGCTATGCAAAATCGAAAGATGACGTATATGGCCTGACACCTGCCCGGTGCCGGAAGGTTAAGAGGGGATGTTAGGGTTAAACCGAAGCATTGAATCGAAGCCCCGGTAAACGGCGGCCGTAACTATAACGGTCCTAAGGTAGCGAAATTCCTTGTCGGGTAAGTTCCGACCTGCACGAATGGTGTAACGATCTGGGCGCTGTCTCAGCCATGAGCTCGGTGAAATTGTGGTATCGGTGAAGACGCCGGTTACCCGCAACGGGACGGAAAGACCCCATGCACCTTCACTACAACTTAACATTGATATCGGATACAGGATGTGTAGGATAGGTGGGAGACTGTGATCCGGCTTCGCTAGGAGTCGGTTAGTCAACGTTGAAATACCACCCTTTCTGTATTTGGTGTCTAACCCGGCTATGTCGGGGACATTGTTTGGCGGGTAGTTTGACTGGGGTGGTCGCCTCCAAAAAGGTAACGGAGGCTTTCAAAGGTAAGCTCAATACGCTTGGTAACCGTATGAGGAGTGCAATAGCATAAGCTTGCTTGACTGTGAGACAGACAAGTCGATCAGGGTCGAAAGACGGATATAGTGATCCGGTGGTTCTGCATGGAAGGGCCATCGCTCAAAGGATAAAAGGTACGCTGGGGATAACAGGCTGATCTCCCCCAAGAGCTCATATCGACGGGGAGGTTTGGCACCTCGATGTCGGCTCGTCACATCCTGGGGCTGGAGAAGGTCCCAAGGGTTGAGCTGTTCGCTCATTAAAGTGGCACGCGAGCTGGGTTCAGAACGTCGCGAGACAGTTCGGTCCCTATCTGTTGTGGGCGTTGGAAGTTTGAGTGGGGCTGACCTTAGTACGAGAGGACCGGGTTGGACTAACCTCTGGTGAATCTGTTATGGCGCCAGCTGTATTGCAGAGTAGCTACGTTGGGAATAGATAAGCGCTGAAAGCATCTAAGTGCGAAACTAGCCACAAGATGAGACTTCCATTGAGGGTCGTAGCAGACTACTACGTTGATAGGTTACAGGTATAAAGGTGGTGACATCATAGCCGAGTAATACTAATTGCCCGAAGCTTTCTCATAGCAGGTAATAATAGGGTTGAAAGTAGATGAGTTGAAAGTTAAAAGTCAGTATTCGTAAGAATATTAGCTTTAAACCTTAAACTTTGAACTTTCAACCTGAACAAACACTAAACTGTTGTTTTCTCTTATTCAATCACTTCTTTCAATAATATGTCATTGTTTACAAGTTAAAAGTCAAAAGTTAAAAGTCAAAAGTACTTTCAACTTTAAACCTTCAACTTTAAACTATAAAAATATTCAGGTGCCTATATCGGCGGTGTCCACCTCTTCCCATTCCGAACAGAGAAGTTAAGCCCGCCAGAGCCGATGGTACTGCAGTAAAATGTGGGAGAGTAGGTCGGTGCCAAATCTTAATCCGTTTAACAGCGATTAAACAGAACCCTTCAATCGAAAGATTGAGGGGTTTATTGTTTAAAACCTTTTTCTAACCAGGAACAAGAATACATAACTCAATTGCCTTCGCGTATAAACGAAGGCTTTGAGTGTTGCGGGAATGTTGGTAATCTAAGAGCCTACCTGGCTGGGAAGTCAGAGACTTCCAGTATCAATAGATTTAAGAGCGCTGCGCTAACTCTTAAACCAGAGGGGGGCTTTAAAAACCTCCCTTGCTTTTTTTTAATCTTTACCGGACAGTAATAGTCAGAGACTACGAACAGCGAGGGGTGATTTATTAGCTATTTAATTTGCACTGACATTCTTCCCTAAACCCGATAGAAGCGGATACCGGCCTCAGTGGCTAAGGTTTTGTGCCGTATGAGCGCATAGCGGGGCTATCCGTTGTAGAAAGCTGTGGCTTTGGTTTTCAGGGAAATATGATTTTGCTAAACTATTTAATGCATCACGGCCAAATTTAAGCCTTCGTTTAATCAACGTAGGCTTTTTGCGTTTATTTAGCATTTGAAATCAATCTTATATCATCTTATGCTGATATTTGCATCCATTATTTTATAATACTCATGATACAAAAAAGGAATTTGCATTGGTTTAAACTGTTGTTTGTATGGAAAGGGTCTGTTCTGCCCAAATTACTTCCCCGGTTAATAGTGTTGTTTATTTTGAGTATTGCTGTTGTTTATTTTAAAGGCACATTCTTCAATCATAAAATCCCGTTAAATCCGGCACCGTTTACCTTGTTTGGGATAGCGCTTGCTTTATTTCTAGGTTTTAGAAACAGCGCGAGTTATGATCGGTTTTGGGAGGGGCGTAAATTATGGGGAGCCTTATTAAACGTAACGAGATCGTTAGCAAGGCAGTGTATTACGTTAAGTGGGTATAAAAGTCCGTCTATAGAGACTGATACTTTCATTAATTACCTGATAGCTTTTACTTATGCATTGAAACATCAATTAAGGGGTACTGATGCCAGCAGTGATATGCAAAAGTGGCTACCTAATGAATTAGCACAGAATTTAAGTATTGTTAAATATAAGCCGATGATCATTCTTTCGGAGGCGGCGAAATGGGCAAGGGATGCGAAGGAGAAAGGAAATATGGATTCTATAATCCTAGCGGCTTTTGATGAGAATTTTAATGAGCTTTCAAATATTGTTGGTGGCTGCGAAAGAATATTATCTACCCCAATCCCTTTTACCTATAAGGTTATGCTGCATAGGACGGTTTATTTTTATTGCCTGTTATTACCATTTGGTTTTGTGGATAGTTTAGGCTGGATGACCCCGATAATCGTATTATTTATCGCTTATACGTTTGTTGCTTTGGAGGCTATTGCTGATGAAATTGAAGAACCATTTGGCATAGAGCCAAACGACCTGGCTTTAAACGGGATGAGTAATATGATCAGAAATACCTTACTGGAAATTTCGGGTAAGCGGATTGATATACAGCCGGTTCCGGATCTATATATCGCGAATTAAGCTCGATGATTACCTCTCAATATGATATAATATCCAATCATCGCTTTGGTAAACTATACGCAAATTTAATGCTGAGTTTGCCTGTTTTATAATGGCGATATACTTATTATTGAGTTGTGTGTAGCCGGTAACAATATTTTTAGCTGTTGCTACCAGTATGTAGTCGTCATATTTTTGAGGGGACTCGATAGCACTGGAAAATTCATCCTGGTACGGCATGGTTAGCTGCTTAATATTATCTACATAAGCAATTAGCGGGTAGGCAATGGCATCATCAACCAAAACGTTGGAATTACTTGGGAGCCCATTTAAGTAGTAGGAAATGTCGCGGTTGCTATCCTGGTTATCAATACCGGATGATTTGCGGGTTAGTAGGGTTGTTATAAAGTTTCTTTCTTCGGGTAAATTTGATTTCGCCAAAAATAAGTAACCTGTAAAAATTTGTACAGGAACCAGTATTATGAGTGCAAGCTTTAAGGTTTTTTGCCGGTGTATTAATTGGGCTTTAAACGTGATACACAATAGTGCCAGTACCAGAAAGATGAGATAATATTCGTATGCCAAAAATACTTTATCGTATTTTATGTGTAGAAATTCGATGAGCGCAAAGGGTGTTAATAGTGTAAGTATTTGGTAGGTGCTACGCCTGAACAGATAAATGGCCAATATGATCATCGGACAAAATACTAAGGCCTTTAAACTGATCAGCAGCGATATTTCCTGCGGGATGATCGTACTTGCCCGGGAGCTGGTGATCTGGTCGAAATTTACTCTTTCGCTCAATACATTCCATGTTGCGTAAGGGCTTTCTAAAAAGTAATTTAAATCGTTAGCGTGGGTTAGATTGAGCAATTTGAAAACGATTACTGACGCAATAGGCAGTATGAAAATGATGATGTATAAGGCAAATGTTTTGCTAATGAGCTTACGCCGTAACGAAGGGCTGTTAAAGCTTAAAAACAGCCGGAATATGGATTCTTTTTCGCTGAGGTTTAGGCTTTGTATGGCTATTGATAATACCAGCGGGATAAAGAATAGGGTAAGCCAGATAAATTTATAATCGCAAAATACCAATACTACCAGGCATATACTGGCTATGGAGATATGGAATGTTGTATTTGATTTGTAGAACTTGAGTATATTAAGGAAGAAAAGATAAAAGAAGATAAGTACCAAATAAATGCTTTTGCCTGAGCATGCCACATATAGTATGCCGGGATGAAGCATGAATATTATCAGCAGTATTAGCAGGTAAAAATCGTCATTAAATCTTTTTACCAGGGTGCCGGACATGATGTTAAATAGTATGGCGGTACCTATTGCTGACGCGATAACCGGGGCGAGCATTTTGCTACAGGCTATAAAAAATATGAATGTGGCATAGAATGGAAAAATAGGTGACGTTAATCCCATTACTTTGATCCTGCTGCCGGTGCCTTCAAATACTATACGGGCTTTTTCGATATAAAAAAGAGACTCCGCATTGGTGTAGCCAAGCTTATTAAGGTAAACACCGCAAACAAGGTAATATATTGCTAAAAATAGCGTAATTAATAGTAAGAAGAATGATTTGGAAAATCTCATTTAACTACGTTTACCGGGTTATTAACTTTACTTATACCGTGGTTGGTTTTTTGCCAGTAAAAAGGCTTAACAATCAATTCGTACAGGCCCATATACGCTGCAATGGAGTGCATTAACCAGTAAACCGGGTTAGCTATGGCAAATAATATCAACTCATAATAACGCCTTTTAAATACGGCCATCATGTTTACATATATCATCAAGATGTTACCAACCATGAGGTTGAAGATGGACATGAATAGCACCCAATCAGGGAATAAACTACGGATGCCTGAGAAATCAAATATTAAGTAAGCGATAAATATGGCAAGCAAAAGCGGGTATACCAAAAAAGTAAGTGGCGTGGCCCCAACAAAGAAGCTAAAGCCTATAAATCCTTTCCAGCCTAATTTTTTTATGAGTTTAAAAGGATTGCGCATGTGTACTAAGTAGGTTTGCATGTAGCCCTTTATCCAGCGTGAACGCTGGCGAATCCAGTTGATGGGCTCGTTATTAGCTTCTTCGTAAGTGGTGGAATTTACGATGGCTACTTTATAACCTTTTGCGTAAGCACGTACACCTAAATCGGCATCTTCGGTTACGTTGAATGGATCCCAGGCGCCGAGCTCGATCAGGTGCTCGATTTTGAAGTGGTTACTTGTACCGCCCAATGGGATAGGAATATCTAAAGTATCCAATCCCGGCAGCATATAATCAAACCAATAGGAATACTCGAGGGTAAACATCCGGGTTAAAAAGTTCTCATTACGGTTGAAGTAGTTGAGCGCACTTTGAATACAGATATAATTTTCGGGCAGCTTATTGAATAAGGCGATTACTTTTTTAAGCTGATCGGTATCAGGAATATCCTCGGCATCATATATGGTTAAATATCTGCCACGGGCAAAGTGCAACGCATAATTACAAGCTTTTGGTTTGGTTTTAGGCATGTGGAACGGCACTACGATTACCTCGAATATTGCAGGAAAATCAAGATTACGAACCGCGTTTAAGGTTTTATCGTCATCTTCTTCAATAACTAATTTTATGTCGAGTTTTTCGCGGGGATAGTCGAGGCTTTGTAAGTTCCAGATTAGCTTTTTGATCAGTTTATCTTCTTTATAAACCGGGAGTAGTATGGTGTAGATAGGAAGGTCATCTTCATTAATTAAAGCTAACTCTTCTTTGGTGACGGCCTGATGCAGCTCGAACCGGGAGCCAACTAAGGCCAGGAACAATTTGAATATAATAGCAACCAGGAAAAACGAACTTAACAGCACGTTGATCAGTATGGATGTGTTTTTAAAATTAACCATCAAGCCGATAGCTACAACGGCGATAAGCACAAACAATGAAATAAGTTGTGGGGATGTAAACGTAACAATGGCCGAGCTTTCGGCATCATTATTTAAAAGTTCGTATACGGCAGATTTTACATACTTTTCGCCGATGAGTTTATGCGAGAGCCATAATATGTCCAGGTCAGATGCTACAATAACCTGTGGTTCCAGACTGTAGGTAACACGTATAAAATCAAGGAAAAGTTCATCGCTTGGGTCGGCCATTATGACTACCACTTTATTTTTTTCGATGCGTAAAGGCAGTGCCAGTCGGTCATCGGCAAACCTTAATTCTATTTTCTTTAAAACTTCAACATCAAAAGGCTGGTCTCTTATTTCCTCAATTTTGTAATTGGCGTTGATGAGTATGCGCTCGTAATTTTTACGCGAGATGTAGCCGTAGGTAAGCGCTACCTTTATAAACGAGGTATTTGTTTGGGCTGATAGATCTTTAATCCTTCGCTTATCATCTGATGTAATAAAACCATCACTTACCAAAAGTTCCGGGATCGACATATCTACTGCTGTTAACAAATTGTTTTATGAATTTTAACCTGCTTTGGCAGCTGCAAAGGCCGCCAAAGCAGGTTGGTTATAAGATTTAATAGTGCTTAAAAGCAATTAATCATTAAATTGATCCTGAGACCTTTGAATTCTTGAACGAACGAACAGGAAGGATAACAATATCAATATTAATATACCTAATAGTATGTACAGGTTATAAGATTCCCAAAAGCGGGTAAGTAAGCTTTTGGTATCAATATACTCCAGGTTTTCGCTTGATTTATTGATGTTAAATAAATATTTATTTGAGTTAACATCAGATATAGATACGTTGCTTGATAGCGTTGAAAGCTGCTCGGTAATTGATCTTGAAGCTGAAAGTAATGCATCGGATATTTCAGTACCTGTGGCAGTTAATACCAGCGTTGCGTTATTGCTCCGACCGTAAAATATCTGAGCGAGGCCATTTGATACGCTATCAGATAAAGAATATACTACCTTATTATCATCTGTGCTATATAAACGGAATTTATCCTGGAACTTAATTGGCGCATCCGGGAATTGGTTCATTATTTTATCGTTGTGCGATAAAATCGCAACAATATTATTTTGTTTCAAATCTGCCGGTTGTACATCGTCTGAATAGACAAACTCAGGGAAATTATTTGCATTAATATTATTGTTTAACTCGTATATAATTTCACCCAATGCCGGGCCTGAATATTTTTCGATATCTTTTGAAATAACAATGAGGGTTTTACCAGTATTAAATGCCTCGGGATATTGGTAAAAGCTTAGATCATTTGTTACGAAAGGGTCTTTCGACTCCAGATAAGATTGATCGACATCAATTTCGGAAAAGAAGTTGATAAAGCTATTTAAACAGTTACCGCTGTTTGGATAAAAGCGGAATTCGGCATCAAGCGTATTGTATTTGTGGTGCTGGTAACGATTTATAGATACAGAAACATTTAATTTACCCGATGCATCAAGTTTTTGACTGCTTATTAATGAACCATTAAGATAGATATTGAAAAAGCCACGGTCGCCAGGGTTTAAGCTGCTATAAATACCCTGGAAGTGAATTTCAACTTCTTTTGGGGTAAAGCTAAAATCACTGTTTTTAAAATTATATGAGCTTTTCAACGATCCAATACCCGACATGAAATTACTTGTACCGCCAATTTGCTTTAATGTAAGTTTAGAGCGGTTTTCGTCAACACTTTTAGTGAAAGTATTTTGAGCAACATCAATTAGTAAGTAATTACCAAATGATGAGTTTAAAATATTCATATTTCCTAAAGCGGTAATGGCTTTTTCCAAACCGGCATCATCGCCACCGGTAACAAATAAAATTTCAGTAGATTTTCGCTGAGTGACAGGAATCTTTACTTCTTGAGTAGTGGCGCCTGTAGTAACAATTTGAGTTACCGTATCTGTAACTACGTTTATCTCTTTGTGTAAGAAAAATAACCCTTCGTTATTTTGTGGCGTAACAGTAATAAAGTTGTGTTGATCTGCCGGTACTGAGTTTATATTTCCAACTGAAATATAGTTACGTATGCTATCCGGTTTTTTATCAACTTCATAAACACCAATATTATTTACACCAGCTTTTTTTAGGCGGGCATATGCCCATGCTACAGCTTTAAGATCATGAATTGAAGGGTCGGCAGGGTATACAATAGCTCTTTTTGAATCAAAGCAATTGCTAATGTTTACGTTTGTGAAAAAGTTTTTATCGCTTTTAATTAATGAGATGTAAGAGTAGTTCTTAACTTTCATCCACATTGCCGGGTTATCCAGGTCGCGGCACTTATCATCCGTAATAGTAGCTAACGTTTTTACCTGGATTTTTAAAAATCCGCCGGGTGATATATCAGCCTTATTGATGTTGAGTACAAGCCGCTCTATAGAATCAGCGGTGAGCTTGTTACTATAAGCAGGCTTGTCATCGATCAAAATGTTAATAAATGATTTATCTTTTATTAAGGCTTGTGAAGGCTCAAAGAATAAAACAAGTTTGCTGCCGTTAACCTCATATTGAGGGGCTAACTTAAGGAAAAACGCGGTTGACCCGCTCATTCCATAAATGGGTTCATCTTCGTGCCCCATAGCTTTAAAAGTTATTATAGCTTGTTGCTGCGCTAATGATACTGTACTTAATAGTAATGCAAGGCCTAAAAAGCTTAAAAATTTATTCATCTGATCGAATGTGTTAATTTATTACGTAAAATTCTACTCTAAAATAGTTGCCGTTTTCATCGCTGCGGTAAACTAATTCGCCGCCCAACTCTTTGGTCATTAATTTGGCTATTGAAAGGCCTAAACCAAGCCTGCTTTCTTTTGATCCGGTTGCATCATTAAGGGTTTTTAGCTTGTTGAACATCATATCCAACTCATCCTGCCCTATAGCTATACCTTCGTCAATAATTTCAAATACAAATTTTTGGCGCTGAAGACTGGTAATTACTTTTATGCTGTTATTGGTTTGTGAAAACTTAATAGTGTTTGACAACAGATTTTGAAATACCTGGCCCACGAATACTTTATCAAGCCTTACCTGTAAGGGTAATTTCAAAATATTATCAACCAGGTGAATGTTCTTCATCTGCGCGGTTTCAACAAGGCCTTTAAATACGTGCAGTACTTCGGCGTTTATATCAAATACTTCCATGTTGAAGTTCATTTCCGGCGATTCAATTTCTTTCACATCCATCAATTTGTTCAACATATATTGCATTTTTTCGGCTGAGTCACCTATGTAACCCACAAAATCCTTCTGATCTGCACTTAACCTGTAACTTTCTTCTTTCAACATGTTATTACTCATCACGATAGAACCGATCAGGTTTTTTAAGTCGTGGCCTGCAATATTTATAAAGCTGTTTTTATGCTCATCAAGTTTGCGCAACTGCTCATATTGCATATCGATGATTTTATTTTTCTCATTAATGTCGCGGTTTTGATCTTTAAGCTGCTCGTTTGATTTTTCGATCAGGATCTGGGAGCGCACATCACGTTCAATCACCGTGTAACGGGCGGTAGGGATAAGGCATGATATTCCAGCCGTTATAAAAAAGAATACGCCACCATTACTGATGAAAGCATCTAAGGTATACTCGCCGAAAAGATTAAAAAACAGTGCCAGTAATAAAAAGGCTATTAATGTTTGTATTACCGAGTTAACAGGCTCCCAAAAAACCTGCAGGTTGAAGAATAGTATTATAACCGAGTACAATAAAAAGTATATATTTAATTGTTCGATATTTACCAGTGTACACAGTAGGGCTGATGTTACCGATAAAAGCAGGAAAGATATATGTAATAATATGCGGTAATTGTATTTTTTATACTGAAAAAAGGAATACAAGGCATATATAACAACACTTATTATAATACGTACTATAAAAAACTGTAACCATACGGCACTTGCCCAAATAAAATCAACTATACTGAATAAGGGGTATAACAGTATAATACTGAATATGATATTGTTGGTTTGATACCAGGCCTTTTTTGATAAGTCCCGGGTAAGTTCTTCTTTAGTAATCTGAATAAACATTATTCGTTTTTCTTAAATTATGATTAAGTATGCAATTAGGTCTATGTTATTATAATTATACGCGATTAAAAATAAACTAAAAATATGGCTAATGAAAATTGCAACATTATTTCAATCGCATTCAGGCATATATTGTTACTCGGAATTGCTATACTGTGCCTTAATGCAAAAAGCAAACCAAAAATATTGCCCGATAGGGCGTTGATATTTAATAGGGCGCAAAGTTTAAACAATGGTATCAGTGTTTCGTGGTTGGAGCAGGTTTGGAATAAGAATGTATTAGATACCAGTGAAATTAACCCTGCCGATTTAAGGTTGCTTAAAAAACTCGGGTTTAAAAGTATTCGCCTACCTGTAGCCTTTGCTTATTACGAATCGCACCAAATACCGATTGAAAAAGTTTTGGCACATGTTGATTATGTAGTAAAAGAGTGCAACCTGTATGGGTTTAAATTAATAATAGATTACCATGGCGGTAACTTAAATGACAGCAATTATTTAGCGGAAACACCCAAAATTATTAAATTATGGTCGGTTTTGGTAAAACGTTATATCAACCAAAACCCAAACAACCTTTTTTTTGAATTGTATAATGAGCCGCCGCACATGAACCCTCAAATTTGGAAAGATGCCGCATATAATATTGTTACCGCCATACGCGAAGTTGATAAGCACCGAACCTTGATTGTTGGCGCATCAAATTATAACAGTATTTATGAGCTAAGCCGGTTTGTAAGGCTTGCAGATGAAAACATTATATACACTTTCCATTTTTATGAGCCTTTTCTTTTTACCCACCAGGGTGCAGAATGGGTAGGCGCGGCTGCGGCAACAACTGGGGTATCATTTCCATATAATGGGGAAAATTTCCCAAAGCTTAATCCCGGGACGGCAGGTACCTGGGGTGAAGCTAATTACAAACAATACCCGCGAGATGGCAACGAGCAATCGCTCAGGGACAAGTTACAAATCGTTAAAAACTGGAGCAATAAATATGACGTACCCATACTGTGCGGCGAATATGGCGTTTATAATAAATATGCCGGTTTGGATAGCCGGTGCCGTTATATTAAAGCAATGCGAGGCGCGTTAAAAGGATTAAATATACCCGGTATGTTGTGGGAATATAACGATGGGTTCTCCATTTTTACAGGGCCGCCGTCTGTTGAGAATTTACCCACATGTATGAAAGATGCCATAGGTTATACCGCTACAAAATGATATATTTTTATTTATATTAAAATAAGTACATTTGCAATTTACTGATACATTTTATGAAATTCTTTGAAGATAAGAGACGGGAAGTAATGGTACATATCGAGAAATTTATGCTCGAAAAAATGGGTGAATATTTGAAGCCGATTGATACCATATGGCAACCATCCGACTTTTTACCAGATGCTTCGAGAGATACATTTTTTAGTGAAATTAAAGAGATGCAGGAGAGCGCCAAAGGGTTATCATATGACCTGGTTGCTGTACTGATTGGTGATACCATTACCGAAGAAGCTTTGCCAAGCTATGAATCATGGTTGGCGATGGTTCAGGGTGTATCTGATGATGAAGAAGGTGGCTGGATGAAATGGAACCGCCATTGGACCGCTGAAGAAAACCGCCACGGTGATTTGCTGAATAAATACTTATACCTATCGGGCCGTGTTAATATGCGCATGATGGAGGTATCAACCCAATACCTGATCGCTGATGGTTTTGACATCGGTACAGGGCATGATCCTTACCGCAATTTTATTTACACTTCATTCCAGGAACTGGCTACCAATATTTCTCACCGCCGTGTGGCTTCACAGGCTAAAAAGGATGGTGATACCTTGTTATCAAAAATGTGTGGTGTGATCGCGTCTGACGAGGCCCGCCATGCCAAGGCGTATAAACATTTTATCGAAAAAATATTCGAGGTTGACCCTAACGGTGCCATGCTCGCTTTTGAAGATATGATGCGCAAAAAGATTGTTATGCCTGCGCACTTTTTGCGTGAGGTAGGATTAAAGATAGGCCAAACTTTTGGTCACTTTACCGATGCCGCGCAACGCCTGGGTATTTACACCGCTATTGACTACGTAGATATTTTAAAGGAATTGATTGAGGACTGGCACATTGAAAGCATGCCCGAGCTTAACGAAGCCGGCGAAAAAGCACGTGATTATATAGTAAGCCTGCCAAACCGTTTACTGCGCGTTGCCGAACGTATGAAAAATCCCATGTTAGAGTATAAATTTACTTGGATTAATTAAGCCCCACCCAACCCTCCCCGGAAGGGAGGGCTTTAAAAAGCTTTAAAATAAAGTCTCCCCTACCGGGGGAGATTTAGAGGGGGCGGATTCATCCCTCCTGCACCAGATCTGTGCCGCCTTTGCCGGATAGATCGTCAAATAATTCATTCATAACACTTTCCAGAGTTAACGAGTTTACATCATCTACATAATGCTCTGAACGGGTTATGTTGAGTTTGTCGTTATCTAATTCGATGCGGTATAGTACCCCTTCGTACAGTTCGGGAAGGGTTATTTCTATGGCATTTCCGGTATTATCTACATTGTATTTAAATATAGTAGGCTTGTGCTTATTAAACAACGGGTTTAAGTTTTGGGACAGATGATTGTATATGGCATCGATTTTAAGCGGCTTATGCAGGGTTATCGTTTTCATGTAAAAATGACTTTATATATAAATTTACAACCAAAAGTGTATTAATATTGTTTGTATTAAAAAGCCTACCCAACCCTCCCCGGAAGGGAGGGCTTTAAAATAGGTGTTTAATATTAAATTTAACAATAAAATAAAAAGTCTCCCCTACCGGGGGAGATATAGAGGGGGCTTATATGAAATACAAATTACTGGGTCGTTCAGGTCTTAAAGTTTCGGAATTTTGTTTGGGTACCATGGGTTTTGGTACCGAAGGCGGCTGGGGTGCTGATGCTGCCACCAGCTTCGATATAATGGATGCCTTTGCCAATGCTGGCGGCAATTTTATTGATACCGCCAATGTTTACAAGCTTGGTACCAGCGAAAAGATTATCGGAGATTATTTGAGTAATCACGATAGGGATTATTTCGCGCTGGCGACAAAATATACGTTGAAGGATAACATCACCAACCCAAACGCATCGGGCAATAACCGCAAGAATATGATGCGTGGCGTTGAGGAAAGTTTGAAGCGCTTAAAAACTGATTTTATTGATGTGTTGTACCTGCACATTTGGGATGATATTACCCCGATTGATGAGGTATTGCGCGGTATGGATGATTTGATCAAGCAAGGCAAAATAAACTATGCCGCGATAAGCGATACACCGGCCTGGGTGGTAGCCAAAGGCAATACCCTTGCCGAACTGATGGGCTGGAGCCAGTTTATTGCTTTGCAAGTTGAATATAGTTTACTGCAACGCACACCGGAGCGCGAGCTGATACCGATGGCTAAACATTTTGGGATGACGGTTACGCCCTGGGCACCATTGGCAGGCGGTGCATTAACCGGCAAATATTTGCGCGGCGAAAAAGGCCGCATCAAACCCGAAAGTAACCGTTTGAGTGAACACAGTGAGAAAATTACTAAAGTAGTTATTGCTATTGCGGATGAACTGGGTATATCGCCGGGGAATGTGGCTTTAGCTTGGACAAGACAGCAGGGTTTCTCGTGCATCCCGATCATCGGTGCTACTAAGGTTGACCAGCTGCATGATAATTTGAAAACGATGGATGTTACGCTTAACGACGATCAACTGAAAAGGCTGGATGAGGTTAGCGCTATATCGCTTGGCTTTCCCGGCGACTTTTTTAAGGAGGAAGCGGTTAGGACTAATTCATTCGGCGGGTTTTATGATAGGGTGGAGAAGCGTAATCGATAATATGCCTGTAAGTGGTTGATTATTAAAAATAAATAGTAAACATCAACCATGAAAAAAAGATTCATCAGCGCGGTATTGCTTGCTTTAACGCTGGCAGTACTGGGTAGTAGCAGCTGCGCGCCAAGGCATCAATTGCCGCCTCCGCCACCGGGCGTGCCAAATCATTAAAATATTAAGCCTTTAACATTTTGTTAAAGGCTTTTTGTTATTTATCTGCATTTAGGCATTATCTTTGCCTAGACTTAAACTTAAATCACAATTTAATGAAAAAACTATTACTCTTCTCGGCATGTATAATGCTTGCTTTCGCATCTTGTAAAAAAAGTGACCCTACTAAATCTAATACTACTGCTGTTGGCACTATCTCGGCAACTATTGGCGGAGTTAACGAAACCTTTACCACATCGGTGGTGGCTGAGTCGGCTGATACTCCGTCTTATACTATTGCCATATCCGGTTTTAGAGGTACAGGCGCTACCCAGGAGGGTATCCAAATTGGGATATCATCCTATAAGCCGATTACTACGGGGACTTATACTATTTCATCAGCACTTAGCAACGATGTTGTTTATACTCCTTTTGTAGGATATTATAAAAACACATCAGTTTCAAGCCTTGTAACATTTGGTACAGATTTTTCGGCAGTTCATATTACTACGATTATTATTACATCCCTAAGCAGTACAAATGTACAAGGCACTTTTAGCGGTGTACTAATTAATGAAGACGGAACCAGCACAGATACCCAAACTATTACCGATGGTAAATTTGATGTTAACATCACTAAGGCAAATCAGTAAGTTTTTTTAAGCACATGTTAAAATAATGTAACCCGGATTAATCCTTTTGCATTTAATTGTATCCAATAAATAAACAGCCGCAAATTTGGTTGTCGAAATTAAAACATACGATTATGAAAAAGAGAATTTTTGCATTAGCATTGATAATAGGAGTAGCGGTTGTATCAGTAACATCAGGTTGCTATGTAGGTTATGGTTACCCACATCACCACCATTATTACCGGGGTTATTAAGAAATTTTAGAGTGAGTGTTTATATATAAAGAGTCTTGAGTTTTTTCAAGGCTCTTTTTTTGTGGTAGATGTTACTTAGCTTTAGGGCGAAACCTTATTGCCTATGAAAAAAATACTGCTTACCTGCTTTTTTACCATCTTAATAGTTCAGGCATTTGCACAGCAAACGCAGCATATTGATACTGTTTTAAAATTTGATAAACGCTTTACCAGATGCGAGTTGAAATGGGTTGTAATGCCGAAGAAAGATACTTCAGCACGATATTATTACGGGTTTATTTACATCGATGAGATGGCTGGATTTACGCTGGACCTTAAAGGGTTTTTCACCATTGATGCTAATGGACATTATGTTGGTGATACCAGTATGACCAGAACCCGGTCTCTTAAATATAGGTTGCAGCCAAATACAATGAACGTAGCGTTACCGCCACCACAGCATTTTAAGGAGTTAAATATACAACCGCGCCCAGGCTGGGTAAATTTATACTATAAATTCAATAATGATACATCAACGTTTTATAACTACCGAATGGGCTTTAATTATAATGCTGCAGGCGATAGCGAAACGGCGTTAATGTATCTGGATAAAGCATACAAAGCTAACCCGCATTACAAGGGTTTGGAGTTTGAGGTTGCTTATGCTTACAATGCATTAAGCAGGCCTGATGATGCTATTACAGTATTAGAGAACGGGGTTAAATATGATCCTAAGAACATCATGTTCTATCGCGAGCTGGGCTATGCTTATATGAATAAAAAGGATTATAATAAGGCAATAGCGCTTTATAAGCAAGGCATTAGTTTGTACCCGGATGCACAAGGGAGTAACGAAACCAAAGCTGAGATGGCTTTTAATTTGGCAAGCGTGTACCACAAAATGGGTAAAGATGATGACTATAAGGAATGGGTAGTGAAAGCAAAAGGATGGTCGTTGCCTAATTCGGATATATATAAAGCTGCGGTTAGGTTGGGATTTTGATACACAGCCCCTGTTACCTAAACCCGATTGCAGCGGATACCGGCTACTTCGGCGAGGCTCAGTGCGGGCCCGAGCTTAATGCCCAATGTCATTAAGTTAAGGGGGCGCCAAGCATATAGCCCCCTCTAAATCTCCCCCGGAAGGGGAGACTTTAGCTTCGCCCGCGTTTGTT
>NZ_LMUO01000011.1:405196-496888 GCF_009765905.1 Mucilaginibacter sp. L196
GCTTTAATGCTGTTAATCCAAAACCCTTCAATCGAATGATTGAGGGGTTTCTTGGTTTAAAAAACATTTACAACCAAGAACAATAACACAAATTGCCTTCGCTTAACCAGCGGAGGCTTTGTGCGTTCAGAGAATCTTGAGCCGACAAGCATTTTAGCGATAGACGGACTTAAAAACTGCCTATTTAATGGTGTTTTGGCCTTTTTTTGATGTTATTTGTACCAAGTATACCGGGTGCTTCAACTGTGCCGCGGTACAGTGTAGCATTAAAATAATAATTGCATTCAGTCAACATAATTCTTTTTTAACTCACCTATTGATATTAAGCTTTAGTTAATTTTTTATTTTTTTATAGCTTTTACGAATAATTTATTGATATTCAATATTAATAAACGTAACCTTATCAGTCTTTGTCTTCATTGTTTAAATATTTAATTTTTGATTAATTTTCTGTCGATTAATATGCTTTATGTGGCGTAATGGTTAATATTATGATTAGCTATTACGTAACATACAACTCAGTAATTTTTTGAATTAAGTATTTCACAACTGTACCAAGCTTAAATTGATTGTTTTTTTGTAATGGAGATTAACCTATTCATTACAAGATGTATAGTAATACCTTATCAACCTTATTAATGAGCGGAAAAAAGTTTATAGTAATTGGATGTGATAATGCAGTGCATTTATACAGTGTGTTAAATAACATTAATGAAACCGCTATTTTATCTTATAATATTGTTTCAACAGCACGGATCAGTGATTTGATAGATCTGGTTAAGTCACTTAAACCTGATCTAGTTATTTTATCTTTCCGCAGCATGCCAATGTTGATAAAGGATATTAACAGAATAAAGCCCGAAGTACCTATACTTTGTATTAACAACAATTTTGACGCTATTTTAAATTGGGATAAAAATTGCGTTGTATTTACCTGTCAGTTTGAATACATTACCAGGGCTGGCTACCTTAATGGGTATATAAACTCTATCTTGCTTCTTAGGAGCATATCTCTAAAAAAGGAAGTGTTACCTGCCCAAAGCCTTGCCCAAGCAGCCGCAATAAAAAACACTGAGATCGGTAATGACAGGAGCCTTAGCCGGTATGTACTGGAGCTGGACCAGAAGGTTGAGGTGCTTTTAAAGATAAAGGAACGTATAGCTGATCTTTACCCACTTGTGAATGATAGCATTAGAGCCGAATTAAGTTCGATAGTACACTGGATCAAAATGTCGGCCAACAATAGTAAATTATGGGATGATTTTAGATTGTATTTTGAACAAAGCGATCCGAATTTCTTGCTGCAGCTAGCTCAAATATACCCCGATCTTACTCCAATCGACCTAAAATATTGTTGTTACTTGAAAATGAATATGAGTAATGATGATATCAAAAATTTACTGGGTATTAATCAGGAAAGCGTACGTACCCATAAGTATCGTTTAAAAAAGAAAATGTCGCTCACAGCTGATCAGGACCTTAAGAGTTATCTGATTACCGTAGGCCAAAAAAGTGCCCGTTTAGTTTAATATCCCATCTCTTTCGTTTCATTGTCTACACTTTGTCTATGCTTTTTTTAGGCAGATGAGTGGCTGTATACGAAACGTATATGTGCAGGCATAACTACCATAACATGTTATTGATAATTTTACACAACGCATTATTACAGTTGAGTAAAAACTTATAAAGCATACTAAACCTTATCCGATGATAGCCCAAGCAATGCAATTTATGAATAGTTCGCTTGACCAGTTTTTGCGCAACCGGTTTGGTTTGGATGAAAGTAAAGTTGTGCTTAATAATCTTATTGAAAGCAATGGCTCGATACCAACTATTAACCAAAATAAGCTGGTTATCTCCTTGATTAACGTTGAAAAAGAGACGAACAAGGCATTTTATAATCATAATAGAAAACTCACCAATGGTAATTTTTCTGATGTAAGTCCTTCAGAAAGATATAACCTGATCGTATTAGTTAGTTCAAATTTTGATGATTACAGCGAAACGCTAAAATTTTTAAATGCTGCTATTTTATATTTCCAAGCAAACACGGTGCTTGATGCACAAACATCATCTAATATCCCCGCCGGATTACATAAGTTGGAATTTGAGGTTGAAAAGATCAGCTATCATCAAATGCAAGGTTTATGGACAGCGATGGGCGCAAAATATCAACCTTCAATAATTTACAAAATGAGGCTGATTACAATACAGGCTAATGAAACAGAGGGCTTTATACCTGCCGTGCTTCAATATTCAACTACAATAAACCCCCTGTAATATGAAGAGCAGCTTTAAGCCAATATTTAGCATCGTGGTATCGCATTCATATTTTGAAAGGGAGGTTTGCAATTGCCTTCAATTTAAACCAGGTGCAATTACTAGTGAGTTATTCCGGAGGTTTGACCTCAAAATGAGAGAAAATATAAATGGGTTTGAATTTTATATAAACCCGCAAAATACAGTTACCGGCTTACTCAATTACATCAGCAGTACAACAGGTAAAAACTATTTTGATTTTAATATCGCAACTGATGACCCTGCTTTTTATTTTTTTACAGATCTACTAGTGGATAATATTGGCCAGTTGATTTATAATAGCCATGCTATTGAAAATAAATATAAAAATAACATGGTTGATCTTGCCATGCATTTATCGGATGACACAAGCACCGGGTACGTTGGCAGTTTAATAATATACTTTGATGATGTTATTAAATTTAATGATCAGGGTGGTTTCAAATTGCACATCAGCTATACGGCCAGGGCAACACAATGGCAATATTATATTATAAACAGCAGTTCGTTGCAGTTGCAAAACCCGCAAATATCAGGTAAAACAGCAATTGATTTTTCCGGCCCTGACGATGTGATCCTTGAGAATGGACAAGAAGCCATTCTTTTTTCCTCAGGTGATAATATGATACCATTAAGCGTAACAGCAAATAATAAGTTTGATCTAATCAGTAAGGCCACACCAAGTGCCAACACTGTAAATAAAGGTTCTTCCGCTAAAATAATATTTAAAGGACTGCCTGTCCCTGATCCTATGCGTATAGGCGCTATTAGCAGCGGGGGTAAAGTTTCATCAAAAATGTATGTATATATATAGCACCAGTAAAAAAATCACAGTTTATGAATTTATCAACCATTAGTTCACCAGGCGTTTATATAAACGAGATAAACGCCTTCCCAAATTCGGCGGTGGCAGTTGCCACGGCAGTACCGGCCTTTATTGGTTATACACCGACGGCTTTATACGAGGGGAAATCATATGCCGGCGTGCCTACCATGGTGTCGTCATTTGCAGAGTTTAATGCAATATTCTGTTATCCGGATCCGGCCGCCCCGGCACCTGCGGCAAAGCAATATAGCCCGCAATATTACCTGGTGCAACAAAAAAGCAAGCCATCTGGTAACGAGTATATGCAAATTAATGGTAATTATTATTCTATATTACCTGATCCTAACACTATTTATTACCTGTATAACAGCATCAGGCTTTTTTACGAAAATGGCGGGGCCGAAGCCTATATTGTTTCGGTAGGAACATACGGGCCGCCATCGCAAAAACCAATGGGTTTAACCGATCCGCTTGTTAATTCAAATGTTTTATTGAACGATTTGCTGGGCGGCCTTAAGTTATTGCTAAATGAGCAGATGCCAACTATGTACATATGCCCCGAAGCAACATTGCTTTCGATTGGTGATAACAGCACGCTGATGGAAGCTATGTTGTTGCAATGCACCAATATGCAAACAGCAGTGAGCGTATTTGATATTATAGGCGGCAAAAACCCCGACCCGATTATGTATACCAATGATATTACCACTTTTAGAAATGGTACGGGTAACATGGGGTTAAATTATGGTACAGCATATTATCCGTTTGTGGGCACATCAATTATGCAACCTCAGGACATTGACTACACCAATTTGTTTGGTGGCGATATAAAACAGCTTGCCCCTATAATTAACCCTGCATCTAATCCGGACCCTAATGTTGCAACCATTTTAAGCAATATTGAAACACCTGCCGGTGCCCCATTAACAGTTACACAGTATAATAATGCTTTAACTAATTCAAGCAAAACATATAAATCCATTATCAATAATATTTTGCTTGATGCTAATATGTTGCCACCAAGCGGAGGCATGGCCGGTGTAATGACTACCATTGATTCGCTTGATGGTGTTTGGGAAGCGCCGGCAAATACCTCGATGGTGGGCGTAACATCATTACCAATTCGCTTATCAGAAAGCCAGCAGATGAATTTAAATATTGATGCTGTGTCGGGAAAATCTGTTAATGCTATCCGGTTTTTTAACGGATTAGGCATATTAGTTTGGGGTGCCAGGACATTGGATGGCAATAGCCTCGATTGGAAATACCTTTCTGTACGCAGAACCATGACGATGTTGGAGCAATCCTGCAAGCTTGCAGCACAAGCCTACGTATTTCAACCAAATGTTAAAAATACATGGGAGGCTGTAAAAGCAATGATAGGCAGTTTTTTAACCTCGATATGGAAACAAGGCGGTTTGATGGGAGCTACTGCGTCTGATGCGTTCTCTGTTGATTGCGGATTAGGTACCACCATGACTGGGAATGATATTTTGAATGGTTTTATGAATGTATCAGTTAAAGTTGCGGTTGTAAGGCCTGCAGAATTTATCGTGATTACTTTCCAACAGGAAATGGCTACTTCAAGCTAGTATGACAATTAACAAATTTAATTAAACACTAAAAAAATATAAAATTATGGCAACAGATGACGGTAGTGCAGAAGGCGCAACATGGCCCATGCCGAAATTCAGGTTTGAGGTTGATCTTGGATCTGAATTAAAGGGAGTAGCATTTCAGGAAGTATCAGGAATGGATGTAGAAAACCAGATAATTGAATACCGCAAAAGCAATAGCCCGCTTTTTTCGACAGAAAAAATGCCGGGTATTGCAAAATATGGTAACGTAACCATGAAACGGGGTGTATTTGTTAATGATAATACCTTTTGGAACTGGCATGCCGAAATATCAATGAATGTAATTAAAAGAAGAACTGTTTTAATTAAGCTGCTTGATGAAGATGGTACTGTAACTATGCAATGGCAATTAAATAATGCCTGGCCTACAAAAATTACCAGCACCGATCTTAAATCGGATGGTAATGAAGTAGCAGTAGATACCATTGAAATTGCACACGAGCAACTGATTATAACTAATGGAAAATAATAGTACCTATCCGGTAAGTTTTTATTTTTCTCTTTCATTCAGGGGTGAAGATGCTGCATTTCAGGAAGTATCAGGGATATCAAAAGAGTTAACTACTGAAGAAGTTGTTTGCGGGGGCGAAAATCGTTTTAAATATAAACTCCCGGTTATTACAACTAATCAAAATTTAACACTTAAAAGAGCAATCAGAACTGAAGGCTCGCAATTGATAGATTGGTGCGCGAGTTGCCTGGATGGCGGCCTTGCTAATAAAATTACACCGAATGATGTATCTGTAAGCTTGCTGGATGCCAGTGGGGTGGTATCCGTAATGTGGACGTTCCACAACGCCTACCCGGTAAAGTATTCAGTCTCGGATTTTAAATCGCAGGAAAACGGTGTAGTCATCGAATCTATTGAATTGGCTTACACCTACTTTGATGTAACGTCGGATACCTTGTTTGGAAACTTATTTGATTAAGATTATGCCTATCGAGATCAGGGAAATAATAATTAAAACACAGGTATTAAGCACCGACCGCAACCGGCCGGCCGGGGTGAAGGAAAAAGACCTGAATTTGATAAAGAGGCAATTGATTGAAGAATGTAAAAGAATGATAAGGGAAAATACTGAACGCAGCAATTATAAACGATAATTATTTATTTGGCTATGAGCGGAAGTTTGGCATTGTTAAGAATTACGGGTTATACAGATGGCAATTTTCAAAAAGCTTTCCGTTCAAAACCTTATACGGTTATGATAAATCCCGACTCGGTTAAGTTACAGCGGAGTATCGAATATAATGAGCAACAGGCTCCTGATTCAAGCTCTGCATCGCAGAAATATAAAAGTACCCCGAGCGATAAGCTTAATTTTGATATTGTGATAGATTGTACAGGTATTGTTGATCCCAAAAGGATAAGCATGCCTGATGAAATTACCGCACTCGAAAATATTATTTATACCTATAACGGGCAAATACACAGGCCAAACTTTGTATCGGTACAGTGGGGTAAAAATATGATTTTTAAAGGCGTATTGGTATCGTTTGATATATCCTATACACTCTTTAAACCAGACGGTACCCCACTGAGGGCGAAAATATCCTTAGGATTTAGCCAATACATTTCGCCTGATACAATCAACAAACTCAATCAGAAGAAATCACCCGACGTAAGTCATCTGGTAACCGTTGTTGAAGGTATGACACTTCCGCAGATTTGCGAAAAAATCTGGAATGATGATTCATACTATGTACACGTAGCAAGGTATAATGATTTGGATAAGTTCAGGAACCTCAAAGGAGTAAGGACATTAATTTTTCCACCAATAATTCAACCTGTATAATGGCAGCATCAGGTACAATAGGCGGGGTAGTAACCTTTACGGTTAAAGTTTCAGGTAGCCCTATTCCCGACGAATTGCGGATACTTTCGATCAGGATCGGAAAAAGAATAAACCGTGTTTCGTCAGCAAAACTTATGATATTGGATGGTAATTCGGGAACAGGAAAATTTGATGCCAGCTCTTCATCAATTTTTGTTCCTGGGGCACAAATTTCAATCGAGGCCGGTTATGATTCAAATAATTCGGTATTATTTAAAGGGATAGTTACAGGGCAGGCAATACACATAGATGAGAGTAACGGATCGGCCCTGGAAGTTGAGTGCCGGGATGAAGCAATAAGAATGATTGTTGGCAGAAAATGCCTCACCTATTCAAAACAAAAGGACAGCGATATCATATCATCCATAATAGGTACTTACAGCGGGTTATCGGCAGATGTTACCGCTACAACCACAGTATGGCCGGAGCAGGTACAATATTATGTAACAGATTGGGACTATATATTAAGCGCCGCTGATGCAAACAGCATGGTTGTAACCACAGATGGCGGTAAAGTTTCAGTTTTTAAACCCGGGGCAAATACCGCTCCGGTATTTGCTATGAAGTATGGCGATGGGTTAATGGAATGTAATGCCGAATTAAATTCAATAACGCAATTAGGTAATGTAACGGCGAATGCGTGGGATTATAAAACCCAGGCGGTCATATCAACCAGCTCAAGCGCCAGCTTAGCGGGAGCTGGAAACCTCTCCTCAAAAAAGCTATCAGAAGTAATAGGCCTTGATAACTATATGCTGCAAAGCAATGCACCTATTGAAACAGCTGATTTAACTAACTGGACAGAAGCACAAGTAACAAAAAGCGAATATGCCAAAATACGGGGTGATGTTAAGTTTCAGGGTACAGCCATAGTTGCACCGGGTAAATACATTACCCTACAGGGTTTGGGCGACAGGTTTAATGGTGATCACTTGATGTCGGGTATTACGCATAATATCTCTGATGGTAACTGGCTAACCGATGTATCTATCGGTCTGTCGCCAACATGGTTTATTGAAGAGCCTGATGTAATTGCACCAGCTGCTTCGGGGCTTTTACCCGGCGCAAGCGGACTGTACAGTGGTACAGTGAAGCAAATGTATGAGGACCCTGGCTCGCAATTTAGAATATTGGTAACGGTACCGGTTTTCGACAAAAATGGGGCAGGAATCTGGGCCCGGCTGGCCAATTTTTATTCAACAAGCGGCGCGGGAGTATTTTTTTTACCAGAAGTTGGTGATGAAGTAGTTGTAGGATTTATGAATGAGGACCCCCGTTTCCCGGTAATATTAGGCAGCCTTTACAGCAGTTCAAAGGTAAAACCTTTTGAAGGGCTTGCACCTAATCAAAAAAATTCAATAAAGGCAATAGTATCAAAGTCGGGTATTTCTATACAGTTTGATGATGATAAAAAGATATTAACCATCGAAACCCCAGCAAAAAACACAATGATCATCAGCGATGATGCCAAGCAGATCACCATTAAAGATCAACATTCAAATAGTATCATAATGTCGGCAGATGGCATCACTATAAAAAGCCCTAAAAATATAAATATCGAGGCGGATCAAAATGTGAATATAAAAGGTACACAGGGAATAACTGTACAATCTTCAGGAGGAGATGTAGCCACTAAAGGTATAAATATAAAGGAAACCGCGGATATGCAATATTCGGCAGAGGGTGCGCAGATGGCTAAAGTAACAAGCGGTATGCAGCTTACCTTAAAAAGTGCAATGGTAATGATAAACTAAATAAACTATGCCACCAGCAGCAAGACTTACAGATTTTCATGAGTGCCCTATGGTAACCCCGGCATTGGTACCTATACCGCATGTTGGTGGCCCTATAGTTGGCCCCGGCGAACCTACTGTGTTAATTGTAGGGCTGCCGGCTGCAAGGGTTGGTGATATGCTTGTATGTGTAGGGCCGCCGGATAGTATTGTAAAAGGATCGGCTACGGTGCTAATAGGCGGTATGCCTGCTGCCCGTATAGGCGACCAAACTGCACACGGCGGGCAAATTATGTTAGGCGCATTTAATGTAATGATAGGTGGATAAACACGAAAAAAACTTTTTAGGATCGGGATGGGCATTCCCGGTGACTTTTTCTCCCGGAAATTTCCAGTTGAATTTGTCGGCTTATGAAGACAATATCAATGATTCCATTGATATTATTATGAAGACCAATAAAGGTGAGCGATGCCTGGAGCCACAGTTTGGGGCGGGCTTGCAGCAGTTTTTGTTTAGAAAAATGGATGACGCGCTTAAAGGCGAAATATGTGATGTGGTTAAAAGTGCACTTTTATTTAATGAACCCAGGATAACGGTTACTGATGTAAAAGCAGATTTTATTGACCAGCAAAATGGAAGGGTTGAAATTATAATTACCTATGAATACAACCAAACGAATACAAGGCATAATTATGTTTTTCCTTTTTCACTAAATGAGGGAACTAATTTGAGACTATCAGCAAATGAATGGAATTGATCAATATAGCCTGCTAAATTCGCTGAACGAAGCACTTATGCCCGGTTCGTCACTTATTGACGGGAGGACCGAGCAGGACAGGTTATGTTTTTTTGCTGAGTTTGCCTCTGTGATCAATTTTTATGATGAAGAAAATAATATAAAAGGCAACTGGGCGCCGTTTATGCTCAAAGACCCCATTTTTTTACTGGCCAGTATTTCAAAAACCAGGTTTGCACAAATCCACAACCAGTATCTCGAAACATGCCACAGGTTAAAAGTACTTATTGATGATCAGAAAAATGAAGTGATCACTGATTTAGTAGCTATCTCCAATTTATTTAATCAGTTATTTGATCAGCTTATCAGGGTTTTTATTTGTATAAAACGCTGGATCTATTACATGCAAAGATCAAACGAAGTTTATGATCTAAAAACATACGTAATAGATCAAACCAAGACCAACATCAGCGCTTATTACTGGGCTGTAATCGCTTTGAGGCAAAATCTTTCTATTTCATCGGCTATTACAGGCATACAGTTTTCTGACCCAACCAAGTTTTATTTATTTGAACATAACGAAAAACTGATATGGAAACAGGATAAAGATAAAAGCCCGTACTGGGAAATTCTGGATTTGGATAACCCGATAACAAAAAATTCAGACGGGGATTTTTATAACGCCCTTACCAAAACAGGCGATATTGTATTTGATTTTTTTCAAACCATTATTCAGCATTCATCTGTCGACTATGAAAAACTAAGTAAAAGGCGCAGTCAATATCCGGATACCACGCTGTTACGCGGCTTTGTTGAACTTTTGCAAATACAGCAAGCGCAATTAAATGGCATTTCTGCCAAGCATCTGCAATTTTATTATAAGGATATTTTGAAGCAAACAGAACGTACCGCAGTGCCCGATAGTGCGTATGTTTTTTGTGAACTGGCCAAACCGGGCACAACATTTAATTTGCCATCGGGTACTTTATTTAATGCCGGGCTCGATGCTGAAAAACGGCCCGTAGTATTTACAACAACCGGGGATGTAAATCTTAACTCAGCTTCAATTACCGAAGCTTTTACATTAGGGTATGTTAGCGGGGCGGCAAATCCTAATGCATTTTATCTCCAAAAGATAGCGACCCCATCCATAGTGCAAAAAAATTCAGATGGTGCTGTACAGTCGTGGCCAACATTTGGTGGATATACCGCTTTGCCGGGCGCACTGGTAATGCCAGCCATTGTATTTGCATCGCCAATGTTTTTGTTAAGGGAGGGAACCCGCATTATTCAGTTAACAATAAGCTATACCGGCAATGCTGATGTACAAATGATGAACAGCGCATCATATTATCTGAGTACGCAAAAAGACTGGGTTAAGGTTACAGCCGTGGTAAAAGCGGGCACATCGCCTGATTCGCTAATTATTACGATAAGCCCCGATGGTAGTTACCCGCCAATTGAAGCATTTGCTAAGAATCCGGATGGTTTTCAAAGCAACTGGCCAATGCTCAAAATTGAGTTTAGCGCATTATCAAAGTTATCGGCTCCACCTGTTATTAATTCGCTTAATATAACTGTAAGTGCTTCTGATTTTAAAACCTTCCAGCTTTATAATAATGATGGTGCATTAAGTACCAAAACACCGTATCAACTTTTTGGGCCAACCCCTGCGCTCAATAGCAGTTTTTTGATTGGAAGCGACGAGATATTTAGTAAGCCACTTAATGATATTAATTTTGAATTTGATTGGAATAATATTTTACCCGGTTTTAATTTTAAGGATTACTATGCGCAATACAACGATTATTTATATAGTAACGAATCCTTTTTTACACGTGTAAAACAGCGGCTTTCTACATTGGTTAAAAAGCAGAATGTTAACGAATATAATTCCGAAAACCCTTTTAATAATTGCTGTTTTAAGGTGAATTTTCAGCTATTACAAAACCATAACTGGCAAGATTTTAGCTTGCATGCAAGCCAAAAATGTGTTTGCGTTCCTGGTAAAGACAATGATACCATAGCTGCCTGGGATGGCAGCGAAATTACAAGCGAAACACTTTTTGCTACTGATGCTGCCGGTAATCTGGTGGGTAAAAGCACCTTTGCTTATAACAATACCGGCGATAAGTTTATATACGATCCGGGTATACAAGATACACCACTAAAATTTACTGACAGTAGCTTATCCGGTTTTGTAAAAATGGAATTATGCGATCCTGTATACGGGTTTGGGATGGAATTATATTCAAACATAATTTACCAGATAGCATTGGACAATGCCATTTCATTACAAAAATGGTTTGATAAAAGCTTTAAACAAACAGCCGTATTGCCATTTGCACCAAAGCTTAATCAATTATCAGCAAGTTACAGCGCCTCTCAAACATATACATTTAATCCTGCTGTTGATGATTATCCTTTAGAATGTTATTTATACGGTGCTTTTGAAAAGTACAAAATATATGATGGCACTACCGGCCCAATACCCGGCTCATATACTATCAGTACTACTGAAAACATTGCATCGGGAACAGGTGTGCCTTTATTTGCGCCAATGGACTACATGGGTTATTTGTTTTTAGGTATGGATGATCTTGTACCGGCTGCCGGGCTCAGTATCTATTTTGAGCTGACCAGAAAATATGAGATAAACAATGTTAATGATCAGATCGAATATTATTATTTGAGCATAAACGGGTGGCAATCACTCTCATTACTTTCTGATGGTACTAATAATTTTAATTGTTCAGGAATTATAAAGTTAAATGTACCCGGTGATATTACTAATCAAAGCCAGATAATGCCGGATAATAAATTCTGGTTTGCAATAGCTGTGAAAACTAATCCGGAAACCTTTCCGCATACTGTTATAGTAAAAACCAATGCCTTTAACGTAACCCGGTCGGGAACGGAATTTTTAACGGATAGCCAAATACCCGTACTGGCGGCAAATGCCATAACAAAACCTAAAAACCCAATACCACAAATTGCGACTGTTCTACAGCCATTTGCTTCATTTGGAGGGGCGCCTGCAGAGAATGAGGCCACCATGAACAGCAGGATTTGCGCCCGCATGGAAACTAAAGACAGGGCCGTTGATGCCGGAGATTATTTTACAATGGTAAGGCAGCAGTTTAATGATATTTATTTTGCCAAAACTGTATTTGATAAGATTACCCGAAAAATAGGTGTATATGTGGTGAAGGCATATGCAGACTGGACAGATGCAAGTGCGTTTATGCCATTGATTACTGCCTGCCGGGAAGAAATGATAACTGAATATCTGAAAGAAAAAACTTCGGCATTTGCTCAGGTTGAGGTGTCAAATTTTGACATGCAATATGTGAAAATCACTTGTATCGCAATGATAAGCCAAGGGTTTGAATGTCAGGGAATGCAAAAAAATATAAATCAGCTGTTAAATATTTACTTATCCCCCTGGATTACAAACCATATACAACAAGTACAAATAGGCGTGCCGGTAAATGATACACAAATAGCAAAATTTATAAAAAGTATAAATGGGGTTTCTGAGGTGTTAAATGTATCGTTTCAAACCTGGATGAAAAGTGGGGGTGATCTGGCACAAAGCAAGGCATCGTTGCAGGATAATATTGTGCCGTTAAGCCCTGTGTCGTTATTAATATCCTGTATGAATCATGATATACAATGTATAGCAATATAAAATGAATACCAACAGTTACATAGTTGATGTGCCTATGCCGCTTAACCAGAATTTCAATTTATTGAAACTGGAAGGGTTGGCCTATATTCAAAAACACAGCGGCTATGAGTGGACTAACTTAAACCCCAGCGATCCGGGGATAACTATACTCGACCAGGTTTGTTATGCGCTTACAGAATTAGGTTATTGTAATGATTTCCCCGTAAAAGATATTTTAACCAGGCCCGACGGAAAATTAATAGTAAAAAATCAATTCTACTTACCTGAGAATATATTGACCACATCGCCTGTAACCATACAAGATTACAGGAAATACCTGATTGATGGCATAGATAAGGTAAATAATGTATTAATTACTACTGCGCCCAATAATGCATACCAGTTTTATTTGATGATTGATCAGTCGGTTACTGATAAAGACGAGATTGGCACAATATGTAGCGCTGCATATTTTTACCTGAATAAATGCAGAAATATTGGTGAATTGTTTTTACAGCCGTTGCCTTTAAAACCTGATAATTACCTCTTGTACGGGCGTATTGATATTGAAAACGAAACGGCTCTTAACGGTATAATTGCACAGATCCAGCTTAAGATCCGGGATTTTATTTTTCCGGAAGTGCCGCAAACAGGTTACCAGCAGTTGTTAGAAAAGGGATTGGCAGCCGATGAAATATTTAATGGACCCTTGTTACAAAACGGATGGATAGCAAGCGATACGCTGGGCGATAAGAAAGATGAATTACGGGCGATTGATGTAGCTAACATCATTGAATCAATTACTGGGGTAACATCGGCATCAAAT
Organism: Mucilaginibacter sp. L196; assembly: GCF_009765905.1. Classification (GTDB taxonomy): domain Bacteria; phylum Bacteroidota; class Bacteroidia; order Sphingobacteriales; family Sphingobacteriaceae; genus Mucilaginibacter. The sequence continues at coordinate 418,759 of NZ_LMUO01000011.1, forward strand.
CTGAGCTTTGATAACTTAATACCTGCTACAAAGCGGGTTACTTCAATCTTTAGCGAAATTATTACGATTAATCTGGCAGATTCATTAAGAAAAGGCCTCGAAATTTATTGTAAAGGAAAGAAGCTAACTATCGGTTCAAACCTGGATTTGATACTGAGCAAATCTCAGGGCCCGGAAATAAATATACAATTTGGTGCATCGGTTAATATCCATGCCGAACTGCCGTACGGGAAGTTTAGAAATATCAATAACTATTATTCCATCCAAAATACTTTTCCTGAAATTTTTGCTGTTGGCGATGATGCTATTGTTGCTAGCGCATCTGATTTTGAGATGGCGCAATCGAGGCAGTTAAAAGGCTACCTTACCTTATTTGACCAGGTATTGGCAAACCAGTTTTCGCAATTGGCAAATGTTAGCAGGCTATTCTCATTCAGAAACTCAATGACCGGTGCCCCGACCGAAATAAGATCATACTATAAGCCGGAAGAAGATGACAACATGAACCTTAAATATCCTGCACCATATGTAGCATTTTCGCCAACTTATTTTTACCAGGCGTTATACGATATTCCGCATGTAAGGCATTTATTAAAAAATAACGACAGCTTTAATTATACTGACGATATTGAATCGCAAAAATTATTGGAGCATAATAGTTGGGCGGCCTATAAACAAAATCCATATAACAGCTACATACGTGGCTTAATGGATTTTATGGAGGATGAAAGCGCCGGGCATACACGCAGGAATAATATACTCGACCATTTGCTGGCGCGCCATGGCGAATCGCCTTTAATGATAGATACGCTGATTGAAGGATCGGTGTATTGCGGAGACAATTTGAAGGACAAACTGATATTTAAAAGTTTGTATCTGCAAAACCTGGATCTGCTGTCGTATTACCGGCAAAAGTCATACAACTTTTTGGCTGCAAAAAAGCTATCGGCTGATCTTACCGAAGTCCCAGAAAACTATTCAGAGAAAATACTCGGTTTATATGAAAGAAATTTTATTGTTGAATCTCCTAAAATAGATCGTGCTGAAAAACTGGAAGCAGATGATTTTATAAATTATTCGGCACTTGAGTTAAAGCTGAGCCTGCTTTTAGGCCTGAAAGTTAAATACAGGGATTACATATCCAAATATTATGAATCGCCTGAGTTTGATATCAACATCAGGCTGGCCATGTGGATGATAAAGCAGCGAAAAGGTGTAATAATGGTAGAAACAGCTTTGTTTCTTAAATATTTCAAGTTTGATGTAATTATAACGGATAGTGAAAAAGCAGAGCCTGATAGCCATTACTGGCAAATAGATAGCGATTTGAATTACTCGCAAGCTATCGCAATAATTCATTCAATAACCGATATGCACCAGGAAGAAGCGTTGGATTTAGCTCAAATGGATGTTGTAGCAGGCGGAAATACATACAAGTTTAAACCGGCGGATAGTAATAATACGAATAACAAATACCATAAGCCGATAGCCAACACAAAATATTTTTTTAGTGTCAGGATGCAAAATGGAGATGAACTACCGCATTTTGATGAATTCCCGATTTTTAGCAATGATTTGGAGCTTATTTTCCCGGTATTTATAAATGAACTCAGCTCCGTAGAATTTACAAACCGGCTGGATGTTTTTTTGGAAAATACGCTGCCGGTGCAGGTTAGTTATGCGTATCATTTTATAGGCGATAATCAACTCGAACTGTTTATACCAGCATTTGTAAGCTGGCATAACCAACTTATATACAACTATAAACACCCATTTATTTACTAATAACAATGTAAGCAAATTTTAAAAAGTGGATCAAAATATCAATCATATCATTTCAAAATTTAGCTGGGATACCTGTTTTGACAGGAAAGAGAAAGCATTTGAACTACAGGAGCGAATAAGCAACTGGAGCAGAACAGGTATGCCGCGTGAATTAGCTGATATTTTTGATAAAATATGCCCTGCTGAACAAACCTGGAGAATAAAATCTTTGGAAATTGACCTAGGTGAGGTTGATTTTGATAACCTGGAATTTGAACTTTCATCAAAATTAAGATGGAAATTGAATGAAAGCCTGAGCGATATGATCAACAATTCCAATCAAAACCAACAAAATATTGAGTTGGTAGATGAAAAATTTTCACAATTGGAATTGATCCGTGATTTTTTGCTTCATGGCCTGATGAGATGGAATTACCAGCCTGCTTATGGTTGTGTAAATGAAATGCTAAGTAATTTGCTTCGATCGGATATGGATGGTGTTATCAGCATGGTGAAAGAAACAGGCGCAACCCACGAGAATGTCAGGAAAAGAATAGCGTGGCAGTTTAATGAAAGCAATATTGTTAAAATTATAACAGGATTGGAGCCCAATTACCATAACGAAATAGTTGAATTTTCAGTTGAGCTTATAAGGGTACAGGAGCAGGAAACAGTTGTTAAAAGTAACGTAAGAGAGCTTAAAAAAAACATATGGTTTTGGATACTTAATTTTTTGATGAACGAGAGAGGAACCTTATTTAATAAAGTTGCTTTTATGAAGAGCACCCTAAAGCAAATGGCAGCTGCCCATAATATTAGTTATGATGAATTGCTTGAACTAATTGAGCTTGCGACTGATAAACTAAGTAAACGATTTACTATAAAAACAGATTTTATAACAACGTTAAAACTATTATCTAAAGAAAAAAAGAACCAGGAAAAACATGCCCAGGTACAGAGAAATACTGATTACTGGCAGCTTTTAGAACATTATTTTAATAACCCGGAATCACGCAGATCTCCCGCTAAAGTTATAGAGTTTAATGAATTGGTGGCAGCCTTTACAAAGCAAGATCACCCCAAATTTCGTGAATTTATTTTGTCGTTTAAGCCCGATGAACAGTTATGGCATAGTGTGCTTACTGATCTAAAAATAAGTTCATTTAAAGCCATAGTATCTGCAATAACTCCGGCTAACTCTGGTCAATTACTAAAAAGTTTCGACTTTCTTGATGCGCTTACCGGTTCGGCTGATATTAAATTATTGCAAAAAATAACACTGCGCTATCTGCAAAGCCATAATGGTACCTTTACTGAAAAAGATTTTTTTAATTATTTTAATACCTCTTTAACTAAAATTGGATCAATAAATAAACACGAATTATGGGAGCGTTTAATAGAAAAGAAGATACCCTATATTGAAAAAACAATTTCAAACTCAAGTATTTTTTCAGCTTTCATATCGTCTTTTGATCAAACAACTCATAGTGATTCAATCACCCAATCAGAAAGTTTCCAAAAAATAATTGATGGGCTTGTGAAGGAGTTTAAAAAAGGAAGCATTAATAAAACATCCTTTAGCTCGTTACAGCGTTTGGCAGTAAAATATATTCAGTTTAGCCCAAAGGCGGGGTTTACAATATTGCTTAACTACCCGGATAAAGCCGTTCTGCAAAAGCTTATCCCGTATATAACAGATAATAGTACTGCACGCCTGCTTATACAAGCCAGCAACCCTAAAGTCTACGACGATTTATTACAGATTGAGCAATTGTTTAATCAGTTTAAAATAGCCGGCAAATATTCTCAAACAAATTCAACCAGCCACGAAAGCCTTTTTACTGAAGCTTTAAACTCGCTTATTTTTTATCCTGATTTGAAAGATAGTATAGTGAAGTTTGTTTTTAGTAGAATAAGTGGATTAATATCGACGGCAGAATTTAATGAACTCAACCTGTTTGCGGGTCAATATCTTAGTAACCCTCTTTTTACAGCTATCAATTCAAGCATAATTGTTGAAGGAGAAAAAATAGCCTCATCTGTTTTAGCCCGCGTTGAACAATTGATAAAGGCTAAAGCAAATAAATACAATCTTATTGAAAATAAGCAGGCTTTACTTGCCCAACTATTGGTTGTAAATTATAACGACAGAGAACTTACTGCATTGCGTACAGGTACAGATAATCGCCAGATATTGATCGTGAATTATTTGTTGAAAGACGGGATAAAGTTAATGGATGAACTGGTGAAAAAGTATTCAACAATACTAAAACTAACGTTAGATTCTGTTGATGGAATTTCAACAATTAACCAATTGCGCGGGCTGTATTGGCAATGCCTTTTAAGTTATAGCGAGTATAGCGGTAACGCCGGGGAATTTAGAAGTTTATTCGGGGTGGCTGTATGGTATCATTATCCAACATTAAAGCATATTGGTGCGGTTGATCGGTATCAAAACACTGGAAATATTGTTGAAGAGATCGATAAATTGATAAATGAACCTGTAAGCAAACACTACGAGGTGATAAAGCGGCTAACCGAAAATTTAAACAGCAGCTGGATCGTTAAGTTAAAAAAATCGGATAGCAAGCAAGGCATAGTCTTAAAAAATTACTTTTTGCCTAATGGCGATAAAATAAAGGATGAACTGATAAAAGAATATTCGGCTACATCAATGAATGCTATTGTGAAGGGTGGAACCCAGCGCCACGTAGTTGAGCAATTAAATGAACTGTACTGGGAATGCTTGTTAAAATACAATAAGTATAATGGTGATGCCGGATTATTCAAAAAGCTGTTTAAGGCTGTTTTTGAATTGAAATATCCTGTATTGATAAAATCTGCTGTAAATAACTTTAATGCAAAAGAACTATCCGTTGCAAAAAGCAAAGAGTATACATTAAAAAGTGGTGATATATTGCCTATAGGTAATCTTTTACAATACATAAAAAGCTGCCTGCAAAAGGGCAACGACTATTTTAGCCATAATGAGAGAAAATATTATTTAAGCGAGCTATTAACCATTGCATTGGAGGAAAATCCAGGCAAATTAAGAGAAGTTATAAACGATATAGCATTTTCTGACAAGCAAATTAAGCAACTAAGCTCATCAATATCATTCAATCATTTTAGCCTTTGGATAAGTAATGATGCACATAGTGCTGAAACTGAAAATATACAAACCGTAGGTGCCTTGTTTAATATGGTACACCATTTTGTTCCTGCTAACATGAGTAACGAATTGATGGTAATGTACTGGAAGCAGGTTTTAAAAATCATGAAGGGGCATGCCTGGTCATCAGCAGATAAGAAAAAATTGGTAACTGATTCATTTAGTTTTATAGCCGATAAGGCAGGCTTAACTATGGGTGCAATTATTAGCAGCCTTAAAAAAAATGGGTATACCATTTCACCTCCAATCCACAGTATTATAAGTGAATACCTACCGATAGCGGCAGTTTTACAGTTAAACGAAATAATAATTAATCCTAATGAAAAGCTTGCCCGCGCAGAACAGGTGGGGCTATTAGATAGCTTAATTGATGCACTTGTTATTCAAAGGCAAATTTCTGGTTGGTTTGATAAAACTAATGCTGGCGATGAAGCAGTATTACTAAACGAAGTGGTGATACATTACCCGTTAAAATTTCTGTGCATAATGCAACGACAAATAATAACCGGGCAACAAATGTTTTGGTTAGGCCGATCAATAAACTTTAAAAAGCTGCTTACCGCTATTGCAGGTTTAAACAGGCCTCAGCAATCTATTTTATACGCGCTCGAAAAATTACATCAGTCATTCGGTACCATATCCATCAGTGGTATCAGCGCAGAAGAACTACAGTATATCCTGTTTAAAAAAGTGATAAAAGCATGGTCATCAGGTAACTGGGAAATAGTTTTAGCCAAAAATATTTGGAATGAACTGCTTTGGGAGGTTTGCAATAAAAAAGGGGTTTCGCAAAAAGCCTTTTTTATGGGGATAGATAATATAAAATTTCAATTACCCGCTTCGCTCCAGGTATCCTATAAGTTTTTTAAAAATACAAGTGTTATGCAAAAAAAAGTGATCAATGACGCTGTCATTAAAATACCTAAACTAAATCCTCAAAAAAATGATACCCTAATATTAGCAAAGGCGGGCATTACAGTAAAAAATGCCGGGGCGGTACTGCTTAACAATTATATAATAATGTTATTTGAGCGATTGGGGCTCATTAATAATAAAAACTTTGCAAACAGTACGGCACAGGCAGAAGCGGTGCATTACCTGCAATATGTAATAACCGGGTTAACCCAAACCGACGAATCACTATTGGCATTAAATAAAGTGTTGTGTGGCTTGCCATTAGCTGAACCGGTGCACGACGGGATAAACATTTCACCTGCCAATGTAAAATTGATAGATGGCCTTATTACAGCTATTATAGGATACTGGCCAGCTATAGGACAATGTTCTGTTAATGGCTTTAGAGGTAACTGGTTAGTGCGCAACGGATTATTGGTTGAGCAGGAGGAAAGGTGGGAATTAACAGTTGAAAAGCGTGCTTATGATCTGCTGATCAATAAGTCGCCTTTTTCATTTTCAATTATAAAGTATCCGTGGATGGTTAAACCCTTGCATGTTTACTGGGCCTATTAAACTTATTACAATGAAAAAAACAGAATCTGAAAAAATGGATACCAGTTAGCTGCCATCAAGAGGTAATTAACTACAATAATTAATTAATAACTGAACAAAAATATCATGAATACATACAACGAAAATTTACAAGCAAATGTGGTAACCTCGTTACTAACCCTGCAACTCGAGATAAAAGCGTCACAAGCAAAACGGGATGCTGCTATGTTTAGCCTTTATTACGCCGAAGGTGCACAAATAACAGCTGGAGAAAACCTTGATAAGGCGAATACTAATTATACTTTTCAGCAGGCTATTAAGGAGCAGGGTGTAAATAACAATAACATTGCAGCCAACCTTTTATCATCAGCAACGCAACAAAAAGCCTATACCTTACAATCGGTTACCAATACCGCCGTAAGCGCGTCAAATATCCAAATCGCATCAAATGCTATTGTTCGGCTTGCGGGTGATATCGGGAGTATATTCAGTATATTAAAAGCAGCGGATTTTGATACGGAAATTTATACACAAGGGCAGGAAGCCAATGAATTGATGTCGAAAACTGCGTATGATGCCGAAAAAGCTTCACAAAGTGCAATGGAATCCTCAACAATTACTGCAGTAATTTCGGCATCAACAGTAGCCGATGAAGCAAAAGCGACAAATACTGCTGTTGGTAATCTGTTAAGCATTATATCTGCCGACTATGATGCCATAGCAGCAAATGTTACCAGCGATAACACAGCCCTGGCAACCGCAAGCTCGGCCGAAAAAAAGGCAGAGGGTGCGCTGGAATTTATTAATGCCGAATATTTTGCTGCAAACTATGCTTATGTACTTAATAATAAAGAGCTTAATTTGGATTTAAGCGTTCCTGTTATAAAATTAACCGCCGATTCTTATACAGTAACATTTTCTGATTACAGAAGCGCTTTCAGGCTTGATGAAACAAACGTTCGTGTTAAAGCTAATGCACTGCATGATTTGGAACTACCTTCCTATCCTGTTGCCAAGTATTATGTTATGCTGGTAAAAAACAGCAGGAAAACGGTATTTTCTAATGCTAACGCTGAAGCCTTATTGCTGGATGCAGCACAGTATGTTGAAGTTCCGGCTTTATCATTAGGGAACAGAAAGGCTACAGAAATTCTTATTTCGCAACTGTTGGATTCTGATGGCGAACCGATGGAATTGGGACAGGATTATGTAGTGTTTGTATTGACCGAATTTATGGATGATTACAAAAAAGCGATCAATGATTTTGATAATTATTTATCCGCGCCGTCCGCTCCATTTAGATTAACCAATCAGTTAACTGCGCCCAATAAGGAAACCATCATTGTAAATAAAGAAACGAACATACTTTCATTTGAAATTGATGTGAAGAGTGAGGATAATAAACATATTAAGGATGGAGAAAAGGAGGATGACGATATTGATGGGCCTGGTGTTGAATACAGATGTATGTTTTTGCCTGATAACAGCGATTTGTTAAAAGGCTTACTATCAGCCGGGGATTTAAGAACTATTGAGAAGGAAGTAGAAAAGTTAGAACAAATAGCAAATACGTTTGACCCGCAAATATTAGCGCTTGATGCAAAAATAAGCACCCTTAATGCCACCTTGCATGGCTATAACCAGCACCTTGCCGAATTGAAAAAAACGAAGCCAAGGGATAAAGCTGTTGAGGACGACATTCAATATACTACAAAAAAGATTGATGATACTATTAAGCTTATAAAAAAGGATAAAGCGGCTTTAAAGGCAATACATGCGCAGATGCGGATTGCAATGAGGTCTATCGATCCGGTAAAAGAAACCATACCAGGATTTTTCTTCAACCTGACTATAGCTGAACAGGTACCTGCTGCAAATTATACGGTTGCCATAGAACAGGAGAAATCTAAAGAACAGAAAAATAAGAAGAAGCAACATTTTGAGGCCCGGATACAGGACAGTAGCACAGATAATTTTGGCAATGCATTAATAGTAGGCAAAAAATATCTGCCTGTAGTTTTAGCGGTTTCTAAAGCTATGGAAGATGACCTTGGCGAATATACCAACGCTTTATCGGGCCATGGTGAACATTTTATATATGTTGCAGCAGATCAAAAACTATAAAAAAATAAAAAACTATGAAAACATTAGATACAAGTTTATTTCCTGTAAAAAGATACGGGGTAACTGAAAGAAAGAAAGCAGAGTTAGACGCAATTGCTGTAATGGTGCTTGATGCGCAATACGATGTGGAGCAATTACAGGCAATAGTTACATCGCTTACTGAAAAATCGAATAAATTTCAAGGTGCGCTTGCAGATGCTATTGCCGACCGTGCCCACACACTCGATAATCGTAATTTGCTTGATGTGGTGGTTCAAAATGCGCTTAGTCTGTTAGAAAATTCTGAAAAAGCTTTTAGTGAAACGGTGATAGCAGATGTATCAACCAAAAATACAGCAACAGCAGTAAAAAGCCTAATTGATAAACTAATTTACTCGGCAGAGGTAATTAATAAGCTATCAACTATGGTGATCCGCAAAAAAGCATTAAACCCGCTTATTTCTGATGACCTGGTAAGCAGGATAACCGTTGCAGGTAACGATGCAAATAATGCGGTAGCATTAACATTGGTGGCATTACAGGCAGCATTTACCACCCAGGCCTCAAGTATGGAGTCAGAAGCAGCAGCTTCATTGGAATATATACAATCCATGCAGTTGTATGAAACGTTAACAGGTACCAATTACCAACTTGAGGAAACGAGAAATGTTGATACCTGTTTAAAAACATTATTATATCAGGCTTATGACCAGGCTGAAAGCGCATATAAACACGCGCATAGGGCAAATGCAGATACCTTAGTGCAATTAAATGAAGCATCGGTTAATCTTATACAGGCGCAAATAAAGCTTAAATCGTTACAGGCTGGTTTTGCGGCAGGTAATGCAGCTGCTTTGGCTTCGTAACAAGTTGTTTCGTATGGCTTGGGGTAAAATATAGGTTGGTATTTATTGCAGTAAAACTAATGGATAATATATTTAAAAATTTTTATCGAAAGTTATATATGCGTACCGGTGGTTTTATACCATCGATACCGCATAATAATAACATATATCCGGGTAATTTTTTGCAGATCAGGAACGGCCAGATGACCCCGCTTGGAAATATATTCAGGAATGGTATTATTGAATCCGAAAACTATAATTTGGGGTATGGAATTAAATTAGACCCCGCTTACTGGAATTTTAGCGATGGGGTAACAAAACCGTACTCAGGCAGGGGCAGCGGCCATGGCCCGATAGGGGGCGAGTTTGAATATAGCAAGCAAGTGCTGGCATTTTCGGGCTATGGCAGTTTTTTTTTCCGCAGCAGTGATCCGCAATCAGTAAAGGTTAGAAACTGGAACCAATTGCAGCAGCAGCTGATCATTAAACTAACCCAAACCCTTTATTCTTTTCGGGAAGTATATGTTGTAACCGAAACCGTTAGTACTGCAGATTGGACACTTGCTATTGCTGGCTCGGCAAATGCTGAACTGGAAATAGCAACAGACACCGAAAATTTTGGTTTAGTTGATATTTTTGGCGATCCGACGGCACGCACTATTCAGGCAAAAGAAATAGAATATTATTACAGGCAGCTTAATCGTAAACCGGTTTTTTATAAGGCTAAAAAACTGGCCTTACAGGACGAAAAAATAGAGCAAATGGTGTCAGAAATGGTTGCGAAGGAATTAAATCAGGATGAGTGGGCCAGTGAGTTTTATGATTATGATTTTCATTATGATCAAATGGATTCTTCGCAAGACCCGGGCAATTATAATATAAATATACTGGATCTGATTAAGGCTAACGAACTTAACCCTCATACAGCATTAATGTATTTTAAATGGGTAGATACCAACCTGGATGATGTTGAAAAATTATTTTTTAACTATGGAGGCTAATCTTTCCGTGAAAATATTGCAAAACGAAATGGATTGGTTACAAAGCGTGATCGACCAGGTGATTTGTACTTATCTGTTGCATGACGGGCATGAAAACAATTGGCAGGATATAGCCCTGCCGGATCTATCGGAAATTGATTGCCCGTATGCCGGGATGATTAAACAATGGGATTTGGATATATACAGCAGGCTTGCCCTGGTGCTGGCTATGGCACCGCACATAAGGCCAGAGGTATTGGATGTTTTTTTAGGTAAAAACCAGATTTATGACCGTTGTTTTACTGAGTTTGGCGGCGTAGCCGATAAAAATCACAGCGGATTTTTACCTACCGGCCAAACTTTATGTTTCATGATAACCGTTGGGGCGCCTGAATTGAGAGTGAAGGTATTGGAAGTATTAAGCACTGATAATATTTTAGTAAAGGAGCAGGTGCTGATATTAACCGATGTAGACGAATACCTGCCGCGGCTTAATGGGATCTTAAGTTTGTCGGGCAGATGGTTTCATTATTTTACAACCGGTGAACAATTGCAAATGGAAAACAATGCTTCATTCCCGGCGCAGCGAATAACCACTAGTATGGACTGGGAGGATGTGGTATTGGATGATATGGTAATGGAGCAGGTTGAAGAAATAAAAACATGGATAACCCACAGCCATACATTAATGGAAGATTGGGGTTTGTTTAAAAAGATAAAACCCGGCTATAGGGCATTGTTTTATGGGCCGCCTGGCACCGGGAAAACCTTAACAGCAACGCTTATAGGAAAAGTATCCTCGCGGGAAGTTTATAAAGTTGACCTGTCTATGGTTGCATCAAAATATATTGGTGAAACAGAGAAAAACCTCGCGAAAATATTTGATATCGCGCAGCATAAAAAATGGATCTTATTTTTTGATGAAGCTGATGCATTATTTGGGAAACGCACAGCTGCAAATTCGTCTAACGACAGGCATGCAAATCAGCAAACGGCCTATCTTTTGCAGCGCATTGAAGATTTTCCGGGCGTGGTTATTCTGGCATCAAATCTTAAAGCCAATATGGATGAAGCCTTTATGCGAAGGTTTCAGGCTACAATTTATTTCGCTATCCCATCGGCACCGGAAAGGTATCAGCTTTGGAAAAATGCCTTTTCAGGAACCTGCACGCTACACCCCGCAATTGACCTGCAACAGGTAGCCGAAGAGTATGAATTAGCGGGCGGGGCTATAATAAATGTATTGCGCTTTTGCGCATTATCAGCCATCCGCAGAAATGATACGGTGGTTACCCGGCACGAGTTGTTAACCGGAATACGAAAAGAATATAAAAAGGAGAATAAAACACGAAGTATTGCAAACTGAAAACCATGGCCAAAACCAGTAAACAAACTGATGATACAGACGAAGAATCAGAAAATAGGGCGACGCTGTATCCCATAACGCTTACAATGGGTAAATGGAGGGAGGGGTTTACGCAGGAGCAACGAAAATTAATTATAGCTGAGGCGTTAAATTATTGCACCTATAACCACGGATTAAATATTGCCGGTTACCTGATAAATAACACCAGACTACACCTGGTGCTTAAAATAAATAAAGCAGATATACATAGAATGCTTAACCTATTTTATGATAGCGTTGGGCGGGAAGTAAGTAAATACCGCAGTACAATTAAACACATTGATTTTGAAACTGCTGAAAAGCAATTATTTATTAGGCATAGTACTGTAAATGACAGCTTGGTGAGGTTAATAACAGGCAAACAGGTTGATTTAGGTTACTATGACCCGCAATTGGCAAGGCTAAAGGATAATATTAATAGCAGTGATTTTTGTTCGGCAATAGATTATACGGGGGCAATAGGGCCTGTGATAGTAAAGCTGCCTGCGGGAAATTAAATGTTGATAAGATGAACGATTATTTAAAAGCACCAACTAAGCAAAACAATCAACCTACAACGATTGTGGGGGCAGCAAAAAAATCTGCTGCTCAGCTTCAGGATAACCGTCCAAAATCTGTTGTCCAAAAAAAACAGGCTGAAGCGTTATCAAACAAAAATATCGCAAGCCCAATCCAAAAAATGCCCAATAAAACTGGGTTGCCAGATCAGCTAAAAGCAGGTGTTGAGAACCTTTCAGGTTATTCAATGGACGATGTAAAGGTTCATTATAATTCTGTTCAGCCCGCCCAGCTTAATGCGCATGCCTATGCACAGGGTACGGATATTCACATAGCATCCGGCCAGGAAAAGCACTTGCCGCACGAAGCCTGGCATGTGGTACAGCAAAAACAGGGCAGGGTGAAACCTACTTTGCAGATGAAGGGAAAAGTGAATGTTAATGATGATAAAGGATTAGAAAAAGAGGCGGATGTGATGGGGGAATTAGCCAATAAAACAAATGCCCTGAGATCAGTTTCTACCCCTTTGTTACAGGCTCATTATAATGAAATGGCTGAGCCTTTGGTACAACGAATGGTAAACTTTACTGCCACCCAGTACCAACAACAGGAGGCCCCGGGCGGTAACCTAACCCTACCTCAGTTAAAACAGTATCTTAAATTTTTTATAAACAGCGATCTTATTTTAGCACAGGGATACGCAGATAATGGAATTGCGGCAACAGGGCCCTTAGGTGTTGCATTTCCAATAGGTGTAGGACAGGGCCATGGCGAAATAGGCGCTTTGACGGCTTACCGAACTGCAATAGCTGCAGCTGCAGTTGGCGCACCGCCTACCTTGGCTGCTAATATTGCTGCTGCTGATGGCCTTGCTGTATTAATAAATACTATCCTTGGCCGGGCTATTGTGAATATTCCGGATTATGCCGTTGCACCTGCATTACCGGGTGCTTTGCCGGGTGCTATGCCTACAGGTGTAGCAGCGAATATTCCCGTACCGCATTCTCAAACAGCATATTCCGTAGCCCCGGTTTTGGGGTATGCACATCAAAATGCCAGGCCATTGTGGCTTGCAACATATGATGCAACCCCGGGCAACCACCAGGTTAAAACGGCTGCTGCTAACCTGGCTGCTCCACTTGTTACCTGGGTTGACGAAGCTACAGGGCAGGCCGCTTTTGGGCGTGCTGCAGGGGCCGCACTGCTGGCCGCCCCCCGCGTTACACATGATGCGCAAGTGGCGCGCCCACAAATTAAGCAGTTGACGTGGTCGCAGGCGCAGGAATTTTTGCCCAAGCCATTACTAAATTTGCTTTTTAATGTTAAGCGCCAGCTAAATGGCGGCCCAATGGTAGATGAACGAACACCACTTGATCAGCATGCTTTAGTTCGGAATGCAACTTCAACAGTACCCGGTACATTAAGAAGCTGGCACGAAGATTCCGCGGGAATGCTTCCAGCCAATGGCCTGGCGGGTGCGGCTAACGGGCAAGCAGTGGCGGTTCCTGCCCCGGCTGCTGCATTGCATGCACATTACACTGCTACATCCAGAACCGGTGCCGGTGCTGCTGCGGGAGGTGTAAATGCCCCTGTTGCCCCCGTTGGTTTCGCAGAATATACTGGCGCTGGTACAGCTCATATACACAACATTAAAGTAGTTTTGGATTACATTAACACCCGGGTTTATTTAACGCTTTCCCATTATCAATATTGGGCGTTAGTGATCAATGGAGCAGGGCAACACGAATTTATCGCAGGAGGTTCTCAAAATCGTGCAGCAGCGCAAATAACCATAGAGGCTAACCCAACAGTTGTTGCTGCAGCTGCTGCTCTTCCTCCCCGAGCTTACACGATGATGAATCCGTGGCTCGAAATTTTGGTGTGATGAGATCTGCAACACATTTAAGAAATATAAGTATAAAAAGGTTCGATTTTTCATCAAAAATCAGTCAAAAACAAGCGAAATACATCGTTTTTTAATCGTTTTTAGGCCTGAAATGAACCTTTTTTCGCTTAAAAACAACCAAAATATATTGTAAAAATAGCCTTTTTGAGATTTTTTTGACTGTTTTTGGGGTGAAAAGTGTACCAACTGTTTCACTTGTGCCATGGTACAGCACAACATCTTGTTTACATGTACTGATAAATATAACCTATACACTAGCTTTTCATAAGCGAAAATTTTAGATAAGCTGTTCCTTGTTCGCTTTATAACGATAGCTTAACATCGCCTTAATTTTACCTGGGTTTATTTGCGCTCTAATTAACGCAAGTACAAATGACGAAACCCTTACCTCTTTTAATTTTACTTTTCTGCTCATTATTTAGTTTTGCAAGTGCTGGCAGCATTGTAAAAGGAACTATTACTGATAAAGGCGGCCAACCGCTAATAGGAGCAACCATTGCATTGAAAAATGAAATCAACGGCAACAAAATTTATACCAGTGCCGGATTAGATGGCTCTTATATATTCAAAAACATTGATGCCGGTAAGTACGAGATCGAAGCCAAGTATGTTTCTTATAAAAGCGAAAGCAAAAACATAGTGGTTAATGGTGCCGTAGTTATAGTAGATATTTCATTAGCCAGTAAAAGTGGTTCGCTTACCGAAGTTGCTGTAAGTGGCCGTGCCAACAAAACTTCTGATCAGGCGGCTATAAATGCGGAGCGCCGCTCAGATGTGATTCTGAATGCGGTTTCTGCCAGAACTATTGAAGCATCACCCGATATTACCATAGCCAATGTTACCCAGCGAATATCAGGCGTTTCGGTTGAGCGGAGTAACAACGGAGAAGCACAATATGCTATTATTCGTGGTATGGATCAGCGATATGAATATACACTGGTAAATGGTATAAAAATCCCAAGTCCTGATAATAAAAACCGATACGTTCCATTGGATATATTCCCGGCAGATATTGTGGACCGGCTGGAGGTTTCAAAATCATTAACTCCAAACATGGAGGGAGATGCTATTGCAGGCGCTATTAACATGGTATTAAAATCAGCTCCTGACGATTTTACTGTTTTGGCCAATGTAGGTACAGGTTATGCCGGAAACTTTTTTAATGGCAAAGGCTTTACTCAGTTTGATCATAGCGCTAGTTTAACAACCTCGCCTCGTGTATCAGGTAATACTGCTGCAACAATGGCCGATTTTCCAAATAATCCATTTCATTACAGCCAGGATAAAACACCATTGGGCAGTATATTAGGTTTAACGATTGGTGGCCGTACTCCGGATAAAAAGTTCGGTGCTATAGTTACCCTAAGCTATCAAAACACCTTCCGCCAAACTAACGGAACGTTTTTTAATTCTACCACAAACGAGGAAACTAGTCAGCCGGAGTTAACAAGTCAGCAAAGCCGCACTTATGATATTCAACAAGAGCGTACAGCGGCTATTACTAAGTTTGATTATAGGTTCGATACCAATAACAGAATAAGCCTGGATGCTGATTATATCAATCTCACTAAAAATGAGTATCGCTTTACTTCGGATACCAGTTTATTAACGAGTCACACGCAACCGGGCATTGGTAGCGTTGATCAGGATTACAGAAGTGACCGCACGGTACAGCAGATATATAATTTCGACCTGCATGGTGATCATAAATTAAGTGATAAATGGAAAATGGATTGGTCGGCTGTATATTCAAAAGCTACAGCTAATGAGCCTGATCGTGCTGATCTTTATATCACCACAGGCGCTAATTTAGATCCTACCACGGGTGCTATTGTACAATCGCCTCAGCGCTTAAGTACAAATCCGTATGCCCAGTCGCGTGTATTTGAGGAAAACTCCGATGCGGATAAAATCGGTTATTTGAATCTTACTTATTCGCCAACCATATTTGGTACTGTAGTGGATTTTAGCGCCGGCGGCATGTACCGTGATAAAACCAGGCACAGCACTTATGACGATTATAATATTAACGAATCAGGAGCAACTAATCAAATATATGATGGAAACATCAATGATAATTCGTTCGCGGTGCAAAATACAGCAGGTAGCGCGTCGGATGCATTAAATTATGATTTTACCGAAAAGATTGGTGCCGGATATGGCATGTTTAAATTTACCGCAGGTAATTTATTGGCCATAGGCGGTGTACGATATGAGAATACCAACCAACAATGGACAACCGGAGCGCCGGTAAATAGTGTTATTGGTGCAAACGGATCTATTAGCTATTTTGATGTTTTACCGAGCCTAAACTTAAAGTATACGCTTGATAACAAACAAGATGTACGTTTCTCGTATTATTCAGCTATCAGCAGACCCAACTTTTATGAGTTGATCCCTCACACTGAAGGAGACCCTGATGCGGATTATACGGAAGTAGGTAACCCATATCTTAAACGTATCACTTCAAATAATCTTGATCTGAGATATGAGTTTTTCCCTCAGGCGCTTGATCAATTATTGGCAGGTGTGTTTTATAAAAATATCCAAAATCCAATCGAGTATGCTGTAGTACTTCCGCCACATGCGGTTGACTATGTTTTAGAGCCTGAAAACTTTGGTAATGCAAACAACTATGGTTTTGAGCTGGATGCGACAAAATATGTCAGAAACTTTGGCTTGAGGTTGAATTATACTTATACAAATTCAGAAATCACTACCACCAAATTGCTGGATTACCGTGATGCTAATGGAAACCTAACACATCGTGATGTAACGCAAACACGCCCTCTTCAGGATCAGTCAAAGAATATAGGGAACTTATCGTTTCTATATCGCGAACCAAAAAGCGGTTTTGATGCGCAAGTTTCTGCTGTATATACCGGCGCACGCATTTACGCAGTCTCACCTTACCTTGATAACGACATCTGGCAGAAAGGATTTGTGACGCTGGACGTATCCGCAGAGAAAAAGATATTTAAAAAATTCTATATCTACGCTAAGGCTACTAACCTTACGAATACTCCTCTCCAATTAGAAATACACCGCCCGTATACCCCACAGGCTAATGTGTTTGAAGATCAAACCGTCGGTAAAAACATATTTATCCGCAAGGATACTTATGATCAGTATTACATTTTGGGTATAAGGTATAAATTATAATTATTTGAAAATGAAAAGATTAACTATTATATTAAATCTGGCTGTTAGTATTATGCTATTTAGCGCTTGTCATAAGACGGGAAATCTAAGGATCTCTCAACCTGTTGTACAAGTGGGTAGCATTATTACTTCAGATACCCTTAACGGTAATGTTAAGGGAACTTTATTAAGCGGAAAAACCTATTATTTTGCAAGTAATATTACTGTTAATGGTGGCGATACACTATTAATGCAAGCAGGTACTAAATTGATTGCACTGGGCAATGGTTTAACCTATCAAACCGCCCCCGAGATATTTGTGCACGGTACATTTATAAGCCTTGGCACACAAGCAAATCCCAATTATATTACCGTTAGCAGCGCGGCGCAATTGCATACGCAGGCAAATGCACAAAATTATACCAATGTTTTCCAGGGATGGTGGGGTGGTATATTTTGCACCCCGGGTGCGGTAACTGCAGAGGATCCTAATCCGGCTGGCGGGGATGTGATCATTAAATGGACGCATCTTGAATTTGCAGGTGGTCCTTCAGGTCCTGATGATAATGCGACTGTTTATAGCCCGGTAGGTTCGCCCCGTTGGACAATTTATTTTGGCAACATCACCAAAAACTTTATCCTCGAGGATTCGTGGGTATTTGGTAGCCGCGATGACGCCATGCGTATAGCCGGTGGCCATGTGGATATTATGCGTAACACCTATGAGCTATGCGGCGTTGCAGCCGGAGAAGCTTGTAATATTAAAAGCGGTTCAGTAGGAGATGTAGGCTACAATATGGTTATCGGTGCGGCAACCAATGCCTTTAAAATATCAGATGCAGGCAGCACCGGTACACAGTGCAACATCAATTGTTATAATAACACCCTTGTAAATTGTGGTTTCAGGCAAAACTCCACCAGCGGTCACGGTGGTTCAATTGATTTTGAAAAATCAGCTAAAGGCAATGCTTATAACAATATGATCGTGAATTGTGCTATTGGTTTGCGGGTATTAAGCAGTGCCGACGTTGCTAACGTGCATTATAACAATCAGCTATTTTATGGGTATAATGCAACCTTAGTTAAGGAGTTTTATGCTGCTGATGGTATTGGAAAAGTTCAGGCTGCCGACATTTATTCTGCTACGGAGCAGCAAAATAATCCAATGTTTTATGGCTTTGATGTAAATGCATATAACTATACCCAATATCCGGCTCCTGTTACTGCAGATAACCAAACACCTGTAATTGTAATGGTGGGTACTTCCAGCTTTAGGCCCCAGGCAACTTCACCGGCGTTGGGAAAAGCCAGTACAACAGCAGCATCCTATAACACTGTTACAACAACAGGCAATTATGGGGCAAATATTACGGCTCCAGGTAAAGATATAGGTGCTTATCAAAATGATGGTACCGGTAACCAACATTAATAATTGAATTTATTAAACAGAGACGTAATACAATGCGTCTCTGTTTTTGTTAACATTAAACCTGTTATGAAAACTACCATATTGTTCCTTTTGTTTGTAATTGTATTGCCTTTGGGGGCATTTGCCCAAAACTGCACCAGCGATTTTTTAGGTACAAAAACGCTTTATAAATCTTCCGGCTCAAAATATACCGCTGCACCTACAGGTTATGTGCCTGTTTTTATAAACCATGTTAGTAGGCATGGTGCGCGGCATTTAACTAAGGATGTAAAATCAACGCTCGCATACAAATTATTATTTAAAGCAGATAGCTTAAACGGATTAACTGCAAAAGGGACGCAATTGAAGCAAATGGTTATTGCTTTACAAAAAATTGAAAAGGGAAAGAAAGGCTTTATCTCTGCCGAGGGAAAAGAAGAATTGCGTGGTTTGGGCGAACGGATGTATTTAAACTATCCAAATGTGTTTAAGGGTGATCTGAATCTTAGCATCGCCATAACTAAAGAAATACGTACCCGGCAAAGCGCTGATGCTTTTTTAAAGGGATTAAACAGCAAACTTAAAGATACGGTATCCGCAACGTTTCATAATGATGATGTGGCCTTAAGATTTTATGATTTATCACCTGCCTATAAAAACTTTGAAGATAGTGTAGATAACGATGCGGCGATGCTGGAGATTGAAAAAGCAGACGATTTTAAAGCTATTAATTTTTTTGTTGCCAGCCGGATATTTACTGCCGGATTTTTAAAACAATTGAATGAAGATCAGCAATCAAAATTTGTAGCTGATATATTTGGATTTGCTACAATTGTTTATTCGTTAAAAACAGAGATAAGGGAAGAAGGGCATGAAACAAAAGATCTAAATTTCGAATCGTTTTTTACTTGCGACGAGTTGAAGAAGTTAGGTGAGATGGATTCCTGGAATGAAGATTTAAAAAAGGGGCCAGGGAAGAATTGTAATGGTATACAGGTAAGAGTAGCCGTACCGCTGTTGGTTGATTTTTTAAATACCTCAGATGAATTTATAAAAACTGGTAAAAACGATGCACGGCTTCGTTTCGCGCACGCGGAAACAATAGCTCCATTTGCCGCTTTGCTACAAATAGCATCGGCAGATAAACCGATTAGGAGTGTTGGTAAATCAAATACCAACTGGAACACATCAACAATTATCCCGCTAAGTTCAAATATTAATTGGGTGTTTTATAAACGAAAGGGGACTTCAAATTACTTGGTTAAGGTATTGTTAAACGAAAAGGAAGAAAAGATAGACGGCCTCTATTCAAAGTCATTTCCGTATTATCAATGGCATGATTTGAGGACTTTCTACCTGAAAAAATTAGAAAGATTAAAAGTTAAAACTTCTGATGACATGAGCTCATATCTGTTACAGCTTAGGTAAATATTATTTTGGGCCTGATAAGAAAGGCAACCCTTATCCGTCTGCTACCGTACTTTAAGAAGAAATGCTCATTGCTGATATAAGCGCTGTGAATTAACTTCTATAAAAGATTTGAAATACTTAGCTGAATCTGTTCTAAGAATACTTAATCGCAAAGAAAAGATAAGGTTTGGCCTAAACATTACACTTGATTTGTTGATTGGGATACTGGATATAGTTTTTTTGGGCTTATTGTTAGTAATAATCAATTTTTATTCAATAAACCAAATCCCGGTCAATCATATTCTACAGCAATCATTATTCAGTAAAAACTCGCTGACGCTAATCAGTGTGTTTTTCGGGTTATACGCGTTGAAAAATTGGGCAGGTTACGGCATTGCTCAATCTCAAAATGCTTTCTTTTACCAGATTGCCTCCCGTTTGTCAAGGCAAAATATGATTGATTATTTAAAAGAAGATTATTTCAAATTTATAAATATTGATTCATCGGTTTACATCCGCAAAATAAGCCAACAGCCAATAGAATTTAGCAACTACATCCTCACCAACATCCAGCAGATCATCTCGCAAAGCATATTGATTTTTTTTGCCATAGTTGGTATACTCTTTTATCACCCTTCACTATTTCTTTCCTTATTCATTTTATTGGTGCCCCCGGTAGCTTTATTAGGGTATTACATTAAAAAAAGGTTAAAAGAGGTAAGAACCAATTCAAAACTAACCAGTCAGTTAACGCTTCAATACTTAAAAGAGTCGCTTTCCGGGTACGTTGAAAGCAATATATATGATAAGAATGATTTTTTTACCGACAGATTTCACCACCAGCAAAAACAACTTAATGGGTACATAGCCACACAACAAACCTTGCAAGGGCTACCATCGCGTCTCATGGAAGTTTTTGCTGTTTTAGGTTTTCTGATCCTGATAGCTATTAATAAATATTTTTCTGGCAATCACGGTGTCGGTTTATTAGATATCGGGGTGTTTATGGCGGCCTCTTACAAGATCATCCCCGGGATAATTAAAATATTAAACAGTGCGGGGCAAATTAAAACCTATGAATTTACATTGAACGATTTACAACGCGACAATGAGGAGACGGTTAATGTGAGCATACTGGAGTCGGTTATTAGTTCAATACAATTGGATAGGATTGATTTTTCGTATAGGCACAACCAAATATTAAACGGTTTTTCTCTCGATCTTTTTCCAGGTGATTTTGTTGGTATTTCCGGGCTATCTGGTTTGGGTAAAACAACCATTATAAATTTATTATTGGGCTTTTTGGAGCAAGATAATGGAAGCATTTCTATCAATAGTATCGAAACAAATACTTCTGATCGTCAGCTTTTTTGGAATCGTATTTCCTATTGTAAACAACATCCCTTTTTTATAAACGACTCCATACTCAAAAATATAACACTTACTGAGGATGCTTACGATTATTCAAGATTAGAAAATGTGCTTTCTTTTTGCGGTGTTGATATCATGCTGAGCCAATACCCCGAAGGTATTGACAAGCTAATTACCGAAAATGGTAAAAACATAAGCGGCGGCCAAAAACAACGATTAATGCTGGCAAGGGCCTTATACCACGATTTTGACTTGCTGATATTAGATGAACCCTTTAGCGAATTGGATGAAACTGCAGAAAAAACACTATTAGCTAAACTTAAACTGCTGGCACAAAAAGGTAAAATGATCATCATGATAACTCATAACAAATCCAGCCTGTCATTTTGCAATAAATTGATTTCGCTAAATGATTAATAGACCCGATACCCTGATTATTCTTACACCCGGTTTTCCTGAGGATGAAGCGGATAGCACCTGTATACCACCACAACAGGTATTTGTAAAGGCATTGAAGGAAAATAATCCGCAATTAAATATCATCGTTTTAACTTTTCATTATCCGTTTTTTTCTGCCCGGTATCAGTGGAATGGGGTAGATGTTATATCATTTGGAGGCGAACGTAAAGGCCGGTTTTATCGCAAAATAATGGATGTAAGGGTATGGGCCGAGTTGAAAAAAATAAATAAAGAATACCACATAATTGGCCTGTTAAGTTTTTGGTTAGGTAAATGTGCTTTTATCGGGAGTTGGTTTGCCGAAAAATATCACTTAACACACTATTGTTGGATATTGGGCCAGGATGCCAAAGCAGGTAATAAATATGTACGAAAAATCAACCCTAAAGGAAAATCATTAATTGCACTGTCAGATTTTATTGCTACCGAATTTTATAAAAATTATGGAATACTTCCTCAGCACATTATACCGGTTGGGATTGATACCTCGTTGTTTGCTAAAGTTATTCCTGAAAAGAACATTGACATAATTGGTGCGGGTTCCTTTATCCCACTAAAGCAGTACGATATATTTGTAGAAGTAATAAAATTGCTAAAAGAGGATTTTCCGGCTATTAAAACTTGCATCTGCGGCGATGGCCCAGAAATGATGCATTTACGCACAATGATTGATGTAATGGATTTAGAAGATAATATTAAACTGTTAGGCAGGCAATCGCATGCACAGGTGTTAACCTTAATGCAAAGGTCTAAAGTACTTTTGCATCCCTCCAATTATGAAGGATTTGGCGCTGTTTGCCTTGAAGCATTATATGCAAATGCGCAGGTGGTTAGTTTTGTTAAGCCGATGGATGCAGCTATTGAAAACTGGCACATTGCGGAAGACAAGGCAAGTATGGTGCAGATCTTAAAGACTATTTTGCAAAATCAAGATTTAAAATATCAATCCATATTGCCTTATTCTATACATGATAATGCTAAAGTAGCTATGAAACTATTTGATTACAATCCTGTTGCAATTTCCTGAATCCGGCTGGCAATCGCCTCAAAAGAAAGATTTGATTTGAAATAACTAAGGCAGTTTTTTTGCTTTTCCTCAATATTTGAAGCTTGTGTTTGTACCAATACGTTTAATAAGGCATTTTCATTTGCAACTTCATATAACAGTCCGCATCTGCCATTATCAGTTATCATCCTGAAAGAATCTATATCAGTTACAATCGGCACGCAGCCGCAAGCCATCGCTTCACAAATTGCGGTGCCGCTGCCTTCATAATGCGAACCGGAGAGCAGAAAATCGGCGCTGTTAAACCAGTAGAGCAACTCATTATGCAATATTTTGCCAACTAATATAATTTGGGTTCCGTGTGCGCTTGCATTCAATAATTGTTTAATCTCACTAAGCAATTCCTCTGTTTGATAAATCATGTACAAATGAGCTTCCGGGCTAACGGCCGCAAACCTTAGGAATGCTTTGACAACATTCAACGGATCTTTATTTTCATTCAATCTCCCTACCCATAAAAAAACAGGGTCGCCACTAACACCTGTTTTTAGCTTGGCAGTTTTTTTATTAATGGGGTGAAAATGCGTTGATACCTCCATTACCTCATGTATTTTTTTGAGCGATGATAGATTGCCTTTACTTATCCAGTCCATACCCATGGGCTTAGAGGCAAATAGGTAAGCATCCACGAAATAGTCGGCTAGTCTTTGACTATATTTTTTAATACCGATGAATGGCCGTTCAGCATGATGTTGCGCGATGATCTTTACTTTTTTCCTGTTTAGTAGACCTAATTGTATTACTTGTAATGGAAAATGCAGGCCTTGTATTACAATAACATCTGGTTTATGAGATAGGATGTAACGATGCAGTTTTAAAGGCACGAGGCGCTCAAAAGCCGATAATCTTAAAAACTGATAATGTACACCATATTTAAAGCAACTGCCTTCGTAATTTATTTGTTCAATACTGATCACTTCATTACCCACACTTAAAGCACTTTGAATTCCCGCATATAAGCTAATGCGCTTTAACCATCGTTCAGGATCGTCGAATTCTTTTGTAATTACGTAGCTGGCAAATACAAACTTCATGGTTCCATAGTTTAATCCGTAATAGTTATGTTTTTCGGGAAATTGGCATTGGGATGAAATCTCCTAATGTCAGCCATTAATCCGGGCAAATTCCCTTGCACATATTTGCAGACCCCGTTTATGTAGATCTTGCTGAAATCTTCTTTTATATTGCTTAATTGTTCCAATAGTTCTTCATCAAACAATCTTATTTCTCCTTGATGAATAACCAGCAATAAATCCGCAGGGGTAATTGCATAAAAAGCATCAAAGCCATCATTATCAAATGATCTTTTGGCAATAACCAGATCAGCATTTTTACCTTGTATTATTTCACCGCTGTTCAATCCCCATGTTTGGGAGGCGTTTATGGTTACAGCATTATAAAGTTCATCGTCATTCAATAGCTGACTTTTTCGGGCCGATTGCAAATGCCTCCATATATCCCATTCGCTGGTTAAGGTAGAATCTGTACCAAACAAAATGCTAAGATGTTTTTTTAATAGATCAACCGGCGAAGTTTTATTCAGTAAAAAATAATTCGATTGTGGGCACCATACCACTGCCTCAAATTCCTTAGCCTGGACTTCGGTCATCGCAACGGCATGTACGGCGACAAGCTTTCTATTTAAAATATTCCATTTGAGCAGATACTTGATCTCATTTTCTGATTGCAGATCAATTCCTTCACCCACATGTATATTTACCAGCAGGCGCTTTTTTAAGGGATTATTAAGTTTGAGTTTGCACCGTTTTTCAAAACCGACAGAATGTATGCAATGCGTATCTTCAAATACAGTAATCAGATCATTTGCTGTTCCACGCTTTTCACCGTGATTAATAACAGTGGTAACGCCACATAATAAGTTTTTATAGATGCCCCATTTTGAACGTAATTCAACAGGAATTTTTAATACCTCCGCTATCTCTGGTTTATACCTTTCATGGATGTGCTTGCCCCATTCGGTATAATTATTATAAAGCTGGTTGCCTAACTGTGGGAATAAATTAAAATCTAAATGGTCGTGCGAATTGATCAATCCCGGAAAAACAATGGCATTATTGAAATCTAGCTGTAAAGCATCTGCAGCAGCAATCGGCGAAGATGATAGCTCCACTATTTTCCCACCATCAATTTTAATATTAATAGGGTCATCGCTGTTTACCGGTTTTATATTGTTTAGGATCATTAACCTCTCTTAAAATGTATCCCGTAAATAATGGGCTGACCTTTAAATCTTTCGTAAACGTGCAATGCATTTTGCTGCTCATAGTAATGCTTCACGGTTTCATCAACATTAAGCTCCTGATGTGCTATTACAGTAAAGCCATTCTTCAAAAGGATTTGCTTTATACTATTTGTAGTATGCACAAAATTCTGAACTGCGATATGTTTATCCTTATGCCTGAACGTTCGCTTGCCGCCTGATGCCAGTGCATTCGGATGAAAATCGGTGATGATCATATCCCCGTGTTTCTTAGTTATCCTGCACCAGGTTTGCAGCGCGTCTTCAATATCTTCAATATGGGCAACTGTCAGCGTTGATAGGATGGCATCATAAGTCTCATCAGCAATATCCTCAAAATGATTATCTGTAATCACATAAGTTTTTGCATCCAGAAACTTATCATTAAGCTTTTTTAGCATCCCCAATGAGACATCAAACCCCGTTAAGCTTGCCGGGTTATGCTTAAAGATTTTACCCCAATGCCTACCCGTACCACAGCCAATATCTGCAACAGCTTTATTTTCGAGGCTTAAACCGTCTAATAGCTTGGCAAACAATAGCTCATCCAAGTCAAGCATCAGGTTACCCGGCTGTGCATCATAGTTTTCGGCCCATATATCGTAAGCCGCAACCACATTCTTATCCTCAATAGTCGAAGGCAAAACTTTCCGTTTGATATAATTTTTAATGGTACTAATCAACTCTGTATGATTTTAGAAAACGGTTATCATTAGCGTTTCATCAGGAATTACGCTCTATAAAGTATAAAGGTTGCTCCATCAATTTTATTTAATCAAGCAGGCAACCATAGCATTTTGCAGGGCGTAACTATTGTAGTAATTGTTTTAGTCTTAAGTAAATTATTGTGAACTGTTGTCCCCGCTATGTAGGGCGTACCGATGGGTTTTACTCATCGGTACTGCGGGGGCTTGCTAATAACGATGTATACAAACTATGAGTAATAAAATATTATTGTTTAACCCCAAGAGCGCTATTAATAAGTATCGCATTCCTAATTCAATTTTAAATATAGCCGCATCGGTTGATGGTAAATACGAATGGGCAATTATTGATGGTAATTGCGAATTAGATTCCATCAAAAAAATCGAAAGCTATTTAAGTACAGGCGAATATAAGTACCTTGGTTTTACCGTAATGCCCGGCCCGCAATTAAGGCAAGCTATAATATCGGCAAAAGCTATCAAAGAAAAATACCCGCATACTAAAATGATATGGGGAGGTTACTTTCCATCTAACCAGCCTAACGCGGTTTTATATTCCGGCTATGTTGATTTTATTATCAATGGCCCCGGCGATAATGCTTTCCCGAATTTGATTGATGCGCTGGAAAATGGTACACCTTTCGAGTTCATTAAAAATCTCATCTATAAAAATGTCGATAGTAAAGTCATAATAAATGGGAAGGAAGACTTGCTCGATCAGGATTCACTGCCGCCATTGCCTTATGATAAGCTGAACGAATTTTATCCCATTCCTAAGTTTTTAGGTAAGACCTATTTGGGCGAAAAAACATTGGCTTATCACTCCAGTATTGGCTGCCCCTTCACCTGCTCATTTTGCGCGGTGGTGCCTATTTATGAGGCAAGATGGAAGGGTAAATCGGCACAAAAGGTTTATAACGATGTAAAATACATCAAAGACAAATGGGGGGCCGATGCCATCGAATTTCACGATAATAACTTCTTCGTGTCAGAAAAAAGGGCAGTTGAATTTTCAAGGTTGATAAAAGATGAAAACATGACCTGGTGGGGGATGGCGCGGATTGATACGATGAGCAAGTTTAAAGATTCATCCTTGGCTGCCATCCGCGAAGCAGGCTGCAAGATTATATTTTTTGGTGCCGAAAGTGGTAATAACGAAGTTTTGGCGCAGATGGATAAAGGTGGCACCCAAACCGGTAACCAGATCATTGAATTTGCCGAGCGATTGAAGAAATTTGACATCATACCCGAATACTCATTTGTTTTAGGCACACCCGGCCCAACTCCCGAAAAGGTGCAGGCAGGGATCGATTTTGAAATAGATTTCATCAAAAAAGTAAAACATGTAAACCCCAAAACAGAGATCATTATTTATACCTATAGCCCAGTGCCAACAGAGGGGTCGGAAATGTATAAGCAGGTGTTGGCCAGTGGCTTTAAATTCCCGCAAACATTGGAGGACTGGATTAGCCCCGCCTGGGAAAGTTTCGATCTTAGGAAAAACCCGCTAACCCCATGGCTAACGGCCGAGATGATAGACAAGATCAGGAATTTTGAAACGGTGCTAAACGGTGTATATCCTACAGTAACCGACATTCGTATGAGTACGCTTAAAAGAAAAGCGATAAAAATGATAGCAAGCCTGCGTTACAAAGTGGACTTGTATTATTATCCATATGAAATAAAACTGCTACAAAAAATTTGGAGATATCGCCAACCCGAAACACAAGGCTTTTAATAATTACAGCTCATGACCATGCCGCCTTTATACGATACTTTTAAGCGATATAGGACATTGCAAACGCACACTATATCTGCGTTGCCTGTGGTGATATTAATGCCGCATAGTGCCTGTAATTGCCGTTGTGTAATGTGTGATATATGGAAGGATAATAAAAACTTGAAGCAACTTACCGAGCAGGACGTTGAGGGATTAATGAGTTCACTAAAAGCGTTTGGAACACGGCAGGTAGCCATGTCTGGCGGCGAAGCTTTGCTTAATGCCAATTTTTTCAAGTTGTGCGAGATATTAAAATCCGCGGGCATTAGTGTTACGTTGCTCACAACCGGCTTAACCATAAAAAGAAATGCTGAAAATTTGGTGAGATGGGTAGATGAGGTGATTGTATCATTAGATGGCGATGAGACTCTGCATGATGCCATTCGCAATGTGCCCGGTGTTTTTAAAAAGCTTAAAGAGGGGGTAGAGCATATCAAGCAATTAAATCCAAGTTACAGGATAACAGCACGCACAGTGATCCATTGCTTAAATTTTAGAAATTGGGAATCCATCATCAACGAAGCAAAAAAGATGGGCATCGACCAGATAAGCTTTTTGCCGGCAGATGTAAGCAGTCATGCCTTTAATCGCCAGATGGCTTGGGAGGAACCCAAACAAGACGAGATATTAATATCCAAAAATGAATTGCCTGAATTGATGGAAACCATTACCCGGGTTATAGATAATCACGGTGACTTTACCTCAGGCTTCATTGCCGAATCATCCGAAAAAATACGACAGATCTATTATTACTATGCAGCCTTTTATAAACTAAACCCGTTCCCTTTCAAAAAATGTAATGCGCCCTGGGTATCAACAGTTATTGAGGCCGATGGCAGCGTTAAGCCATGCTTTTTTCATGATGAGATAGGTAATATAAAGGACGCATCATTAGCTAATATTTTAAACAGTGATAAGGCCATTAGCTTCAGGAAATCATTAAGTAAAGATATGGGAATCAATGCAACCTGCATAAAATGCGTTTGCTCGTTAAACTTATCGCCTTTGCAAAAAATCGCATAATATGAAAAGCATCCTGTTTACACATTCTTACTTTTTGCGCTACGACCCTAAACAATGGCAATTAGGGCAACCGTATCCGCCATTGGGCACGCTGTATGCTGCTGCTTTAATGCGTGAAAATGATTATCAGGTTACTTTGTTTGATACCATGTTTGTAAGCAATCCTGAGGAGGTTACACCTGTCATCGGAAAAAACAAACCTGATTTTTTTGTGATTTATGACGACGGGTTCAACTATCTCACTAAAATGTGCCTCACCAATATGCGCGAGGCTGCATTCAGTATGAGTAAAATGGCAAAAGCTGAAGGCTGTACCGTTATTATATCAAGTTCGGATTCGACAGACCGATATGAAGAATACCTGAAAGAGGGCGCTGATTTTGTAATAATAGGAGAGGCCGAACATACACTATTAGAGTTAACCAATTATATTGAAAGTGGAGGCGCTGAATTCTTAAACATAAAAGGACTGGCTTATACACAAAACGGAAGTATTATTAAAACTCCCGGCCGCCCTGTTTTAAAAGACCTTGACAGTTTACCATTACCCGCCTGGGATTTGGTAAACATAGAGCAGTACAAACAAACATGGCTAAAAAGCGTAGGCTATTTCTCACTAAATATGAGCACCACGCGCGGTTGCCCGTTTAAATGTAATTGGTGTGCGAAACCTATTTACGGAAACCGCTATAATTCACGAAGTCCTGAAAACGTGCTTACCGAAATTAAACTTTTGAAAGAAACATATAACATAGATCATATCTGGTTTTGTGATGATATTTTCGGTTTGAAACCGGGTTGGGCAATTGAGTTTGCAAAACTCATTCAACAGGAAAATATTAATATCAGGTTTAAAATCCAATCCCGTGCCGACCTGCTTATTGATGTAGATACGGTAAGTGCATTAGCCGCAGCAGGTTGCGAAAACGTTTGGATAGGGGCAGAAAGCGGTTCACAAAAAATATTGGATGCGATGGATAAGGGTATTAGCGTTCAACAGATCCGCAAATCAACCAAGTTGATGAAAGAGGCCGGTATAAAACCTTCATTTTTCATCCAGTTCGGTTATCCCGGCGAATTGAAGGATGATATTAGTTTAACCATTGATATGATTAACGAACTATTGCCTTTTGAAATAGGTATTTCTGTATCGTACCCACTACCCGGCACTTCATTTTATGAAAAAGTGAAAGCCGAGCTACAGAAAAAAACAAACTGGACAGATTCCAACGAAATGGCGCTCATGTTTCAAAACACTTACCCGCCATCGTATTATAAGCAACTGCATCGCTATGTGCATCAAAATTATCATAAGCATCTCGCTAAAAATGCCATGGTTAAATTGATGCAAAACCCTGCACTTACCAATGGAAAAAATCTAAAAAAAGCTTTATCCGTACTTTATCATACACCGGCTACATTTATAGCAGGTGTAAAATTGAGGCAACTGGAGGGATCGTGAAAATGAAAATTGCAGCCAATAATAATGAAGAGCTTGCCGAAGCTGCTTTCACTACGCAATCATCAATTTTTGATGAAATTTATGCCAATAATACTATTGTAAATTATAAAAGGGAGCGTGTGCGCACTCATGTGCTGCAATACTTAGTACCCAATAGCTATATACTGGAATTAAATAGTGGTACCGGCGAAGACGCCATATTTTTTGCTGAAAAAGGCCATCGGGTACATGCCACCGATATATCAACCGGCATGCAGCAGGCGTTGAAACGAAAGGTTGAGGCGAAAGGCCTGGATGACAGGATCGGTAATGAACATTGCTCGTACACCATGTTGCACCATCTTCAAAACCGCGGGTCTTATGACCATATCTTTTCCAACTTTGCCGGTTTAAACTGTACTGATGAGTTAGGCGAAGTGCTGGATTCTTTCAGCAATTTATTAGTATCTGGCGGGAAGGTTACTTTGGTGATACTGCCCAAGTTTTGTTTGTGGGAATTCCTGCTACTATTTAAAGGGAAATTCCGTACGGCTTTCAGAAGGCTCTTTAGTAGTAACGGAAGCAAGGCACACATTGAAGGCACCTATTTTAAGTGCTGGTATTACAACCCGTCATTTATTGTAAATCGGTTAAAAAATCAGTTCGACCTATTAAGTATCGAGGGGCTGTGTACAATTGTCCCTCCATCCTATATTGAAGGGTTCGCGGAGAAGCACCCGATAACTTACCGGTTATTAAGAGAGATAGAAAACAAGCTAAAATCCCGCTGGCCGTGGAAGTATATTGGCGATTATTATATCATCTCTCTGCAAAAGAAATAGCTCAATGCGCTAAGCTACTTTCATGTTTAGATAAAAGGCTCGATACTTTATATTCGTATCTCGAGAGTAAATTCCTTTGGAAATTTTTAGGATCGGGTTTGGCATAATGTTTACCGGTTAAAAGGCTTAAAACATTACCGTGGTTGTTTAACCGTTTTAGTAAAGTCTTCTTTAACCACCTGTTCGTGGTGATATTCATCAGCATATTATCAAGCATATTCCCCGGTGAAAAGCTGAATAAACCCTCGAACAGCATTTTGAAAAATGTTTTCTTCACAGGCATTGCTGATGAGATGCGCATGTTTTTGTTGGGTAGAAATTCACGGGTCCAGGTGTTGGCAGCATAAAATTTCTCAAATACAATATCGCCTTGTAAGGGTATTAATGTACCAACTTCAATTGCAGTGTAAATATTTTTCTCGGGTATTTCCAGCTGCTGCATATCAATGTAGTAGTTCATGCAAAACAAGTGCTCTTTATTAACCAAAAAGGTTAGTTTTTTAAAACAATGCATAATGGTACGTGCTATCCATAATCTGTTTTTCTCGGTGATGATGAACAGGTCGACATCGGAGTCTGTATCTGCAAAATTCTTGGATAATGAGCCCGAAATAGCTATACCACGCACATAGGGAAATTTGATCAACAGACTACCAACCTTCTCTGCAATCTTAATCAACTCCGCGGCTTTTTGGTTTCCATCAAGTCGCCTTACAGCAATATAATGATCTGCCGATAGGGTGTAAAATTTATCGAACTGGTGAATTGTACTATTGTCAACCAAACATTTTAACGCATCATCAAATAGCTCGTAATCAAATTTATTTCCTAAAAACAAATACACTTCGGCCTGCGTCAAAGGATAGTTGAACATATCAAAATATGCCAGTGTTGCTAATATATTTTCCTTAATTGCCGACAAGTTTTTGTTTGTTAAAGGGTATAATCTATTTTGCATTTTGTCATCAGGGCTGTTTATGTCCATCTATAATTATGACGGCTTAGGTATAACTTTGGTTGCCCGTTGATTGAAATATTTATATCGATAACTTATTAATTAGCAGTGTTTTATTATGTATAATAAAATATCAGACATCCGTTTGTTCTAATATGCCGCGAGGTTGTTGGCGGGTAGTGATTAATTCACTATAAAAAGGCTTTTCGATTGAAAAACTAAAAAAGGTAAAAAAGAAACTATAGAAAAATATACCCTTATCCACATCAAGCACATTCTCCGAAAGAGATACAATAGCAATGAGCAGAATGAAAGTAAAAAACAGCAAATCTTTTCGTTTGAAGGACATTCTGAACCCCCATATCAAGGTTGCCACATATATTAAAAAACCAATTATTCCGGATTTAAGCCATAAACTTAAATATTCATTATGGGCGTTTAATCTGTTTAAATATGAATTGTAAAGTTTGTGTGTATAAAAAACTTCCTGCAACAATCCTATTTCTGCCCCCGATCCATAACCAATTACAGGTTTCTTGCTTATCAAACCGGTAACAACTCGCCACCTGGCTAAACGGCCATCGCTGGTTTCATTAGTTGTTGCTTTTGATAGGTCGATTTTAAACTCATTTAATATACGTTCCCGAAAAACACCTGAATATAATATGCCCGAGATCAACACCAAAGATAGCGAAGCAGAACATAACACATATTTCCATCGCCGTGCACTCTGAAGAATAAAGTAGGGAACCGCGATATTTATAATAATGAACAATGCCATCAAAACTGATTTTGATGAAAGCTGAACTAAACCAACTGTTAGTATGATACTGCATAATAGATAGAATATGCGGATATACCGATCCTTTTCCTTTATCAAAACACTAATCAAACAAACCAAGGCGGTAACCAACTGCATCGAAAAAAATGTAGCGTGCATCTCAATCGGTTCAGCAAAATTGTGGTTAATAAAAGCACCGGATATTATGGCTGATAAAGGCAATTGATAATGCCTTATAGTGATCAATGCATCGGCATAGAGATAAATAACGGTAACTGTACAAACCAGCGCGAATGATAACAGCAATTTGGGGCGATATTTTTTAACATCGAGCGGGTTAAAGCAAAAGAATACCGGGAATAGAAAAATAGTTATCTGTTTACCCCAATCGTTAAATCCTTCATGCTGATTAATACTATAAAATGTACTTAATACTGTTATGAAAAACACCGATTGAAGCACAATAGTTCTCCACTTAAATAAAGGCTTAACAGCACCGCGTTTTAAATGTATGAGTGTATGTATGCCATAGCTTATCAGTATTAAATGGCTATAAAACCTGTCAAAAGGCAGGCTGGCCGCTAATAGCATTAAGTGGTAATAGCTTATCTTATTAGCCAGGCTATCCTTTATTTGAAACAATCCGTTCATGGGGTAAATTATAGTGGCTCTCCATAATAAACTGTTCGTACTCGTCAATTATCTTTTCCCAATTAAATTGGTATTTTATTTTGTGCAAGTTGTTACTCACCATTAGCTTTTCAAGATCTTTTCGCTGTACTGTTTCAACAAGGTTGCGGACCTCCTTTGCATTGGAAAAATAAAAAGCGTCGGAATTTAATACCGATTTATTAAAAGGGTTATTGTGTGCGGCAATAAGCGCTTCGCTGGCCATTGCTTCCAGCAATGAAGGGTTTGTACCGCCAACACTATGCCCATGGAAGTACAGATAAGAGTTGTTTTGTAACGAACGAACTTTGCCGGTATCAAAAATCGACCCTTTAAATTCTATCCTTTCGTCGTTTTTAAATTTGTTGGTTATAAACTTGCCGAAACGGTTGCCGGTATCGCCCAAAACTTTAAATTTTCTATGCGAGCTGCTATTGTTAAAGCCCTCTAATATTGTTTCAATATTATTCTCGGGTTCCATTCTGGCCATTAGCAAAAAGTAATCTTCTTTTAAGGTTTCGATATTGTCAACCTGCTCGCGTTCTTCATCCGAAAACAAATCGGCACCATAGGGAATGTATTTGCTGTTTACATTGTATTTATCAGCCAAATAAGATTTGATCACCATCGAATCAGAAATGTAAAACTGACTATGCTTTACCGCCAGTTTTTCGGCATACCTCAAAAACTTTTGTACTGATGGAGAGTACTTAGACCTTTTCCATTCCAATCCATCCATATTAGTGATGATGGTGCTATTTGGCGGGTATAGTTTACCCCAAACTGAGCTACTGGTATAACCCATGATCAAAACCACATCAAACTTTCTTTTTCGCGCATCAAGCAGACAATTCAAGTCGTAAACAAATTGCCCGGCAGCGCCCATTATATATTCGGGGTCATAACAATGCCTTATCTCCACACCATTCCAGTATTTTTCTTTATAAGGATGATTGTGCGAGTTATATACCGTAACAGCATGTCCCCGCTTTACCAATCCCTCCGAAACATATTCCGATATATGTTCAAAACCACCGTAATGATTTGGGATACCACGTGTTCCTAAAATTGCTACTCTTAATTTCATAATATAGCTGTTAATTGATATGCTTTTAATGTTTGTAAGGCCGAATGCTTCCAGGTGTATTTAGATAGTATTTTTTGGCGAAGTGCATCGTTAACAGGCGCCAAGCTTGCTGTTTTAATGGCATTTAATATGCTTCCTGGTTCAGCGGGGTCGCAGTAATAGGCGTAGTCCTCAAAATATTCTTTGGTATCGCCTTTATCTGTTATCACAATGTTGCAACCCATAATGGCTGCTTCAATTGAACTTAGGCCTGTAGTTTCAAACCAGCTTGGCAATACATGTACTTTTGCCATCTGATAATAATAAACCAGTTCATCCTGAGGCAAGTGATCTATGAAGCTCACATTATCCGCCGCGATGCTCCGACATTGGTTATAATAATTAGCTTGATTTGGTGATCCGGTTCCTATAATTAATAACCTGTAGTCGGTGTTATTTAAGGCCCTGATCAGGTTTATCTGATTTTTGATACCCTCAATTCTTGCTACACAAATCACCAGTTTTTCATCCTTTAGGATTGATGGGTTCCATTTAAACACATTTGGGTTAATGCCATTAGGCACTATGATGTTGTTAACCTGCTCTAAATAATCTTGTCCTACACGTTTATATTCCGATTTCGAGTTTGGAAGTATCATGGCAGCCTTATTTAATATCTCTACAATGCTTTTGCGCTGGCCTTTCCATATATAATTAATACTGGAGAGATGATCTTTACCCATTAGCCACCTTGCCATCGTTTTTAAATACTCGATGCTATCGGAAGGCAAAAAACTAAACAACATGCCAATTCCTCTGCGGTGGTGTTTGTCGTATTCACTGTAATTGCATAATATGGTTGATACCACATAAGGCTTTCCCGATTTTTTACCGTGATAAAGTATATCGGCAGGTCGGGTTATATTGAAAAAATGCAGCAGGTTGTATTTCGTATAATCAATGTGTTCGTTTGATAGTAATATATTTACATCAACCCCCAGTTCGGTAAGATGCTGGGCAGTTTGTACAACCTGTACAGTATCGCCGCCGCGAACCGTGTATAACGTCGACCGTGTTATTAATGCTACTCTCATTATCCTGTTATTTTATGTAGCCAGTTAATAAATGTGGCAGGTAAAAAACTCACCGTGTATATGAGATAGTTATCTAAACGAAGTGGGTTCAGGCTGATGGCTTTAGCCAAATTGAACCGTGCTTTTTCGGGTTGATAATTATTAAGCAGGAATTTTTTACTGCACAGAGCATAGTAAGCGCCTTCTTTTACTTTGCGCGAATGGTTTTTGCCGCTGATCTGTTGCAATACATTGCCTTCTGCTGCTGTTATGCTGCGGTTTTTTAGAGTAGAATATTTAATGTCGAGGAATTTTTTGGAATGCCATTTTTCATCTATAGTGATGGATTCAGGATTAAGCCTCACTTTAATCAATGCCTGCGAGAGATTACAAGCTTTTTCATTCGCCAAAATATTTACCCATAAAAAGTGATCTTCATAGGTATAAGCATGTTCATTATAACCGCCATTCTTTACGATGAGATCTTTTTTATACATCACGCTGGAATGAATAAAAGGGCAAACCGAGTACTTTAATTGATGGATCTCCTCGTTAAGGTGTGCCACCGGATGATGCGTGAAAATGTAATGGCCAGCAGCGTCAATATAATCAGCAGCTGAACCTATAATGCTATATTCCGGATAAGTGGTAATAAACTCATACTGAACTTTTAGTCTGTCGGGATGGCAAATATCATCGGCATCAAAACGGGCTATGTATGGGGTGCGGGAATGTATCAGTCCCGCATTTAAGGCAGATGATACACCTTTATTGGCTTGGTTAACCAGCACAATACGATTGTCATTAAATGAATTGATAACCCTTTCCGTACCATCTGTTGATCCATCGTTAACTATCAGTAATTCAAAATCAATAAACGATTGCTTTAATATGGACGAGATCGCCTCAGCAATATATTTCTCTGCATTATAGGCAGGCATTAAAACGGTAACCAATGGATTATTGCTATTCATAATTCAGTGGTTTTAAGTGCGCGGTTTCTTTAATATTGAGCAGCAAAAGCAATTCGAAGAACACCACTACCGATAGTTGCTCAAACCAATAATCAGTAAGAAATACAGCTAACATCAATAGCAGGATTGGTATGCCATAGGTGAGTTTTTTGAAATGCCGGGTAAAGTATCCTAAATAAAATATCACAAATGCGGCTACCCCTAATAGACCGTATTCAGCCAAAATCTGATCGTAAACAGAAAACGGGCTATTGGTTAATGAATGCAGCTCTCTTCTTTTGCTGAAGAAGTTGAGATAAACATCAAGATGGTTCAGCAGGAAATCATGATTGATGTAAATATATTTAGCCGGGAAACCACCGCTAAAATCAAACCCGGTAGCTTTAAAGGCAAGTTTAGACGAGAAGTTTCCCATACCACTGCCCGCTAATATTTTTGTTGGGTGAGTTTTTAAAAAGTTTACTGTTTGTTCAAAGCCAATTATCTTACCCGGCAAATGCATTTTAAAAGAATCCTGACCCGATAAAGGCAGTTCAGCTTTATTAAGATGAATAAATGCTAATAGTTTGCGTTGTTCATCAGGGGTATCTGTTGGTGTTTGATAGGGTGGAGTATTAATATCAGCACCAATCAAAATAATGCGCCCCGCACCTGTTTTAGGTAGGTTTGCCGGCAGCGCCGCCAATGAACGGTTGTTTATCCCGCTTTTAATTACGATGGACTTAATGCTATCAAGATATTGCTTAGCAAATTTTCTTTTTGTAAAGTCGGGATCTTTTGAGCTATCAGTTGTAGTTAGTGTGGCAGTATTAAATGGTGGGTGTGGTGGATTGATAATATTTTTAAAAGTTTCGTGAACGTATTGATTGTTTTGGGGCGATACCTTCGCCAAAAAAATGATCAGAAACATGCAGCAAATAACGATCAGGCTCTTTTGATCACGGTTGGTTTTGAATAGGAATAGCCCGGTTAACACCAACAATAAAGCTATATTCATAAAATTGCTGGCTGTTAACAGCAATACAATCATGCAAATCAAAACCATCAATGGCATTTTCCGGGTGAGGAAATAAACTACTCCAAAAGCGTTGATAACCGCGTTGGTTGTAGATATATCGAGGGTTATCCCTTTAATGTAATCGCCAGTTCCTAAAAAATATTTCTGATACTGCCCCTGGTAACGGAACGGGTTAATGGCATGTGCATCAACCATAATGTATGCTAGTGTAGCAAGTGAAACGATGGCATTAACCACAAAAAATACCAGAATGGTATTGTGCAATACCTGTACGCTATTGTTTTCGACCGATAACTTTATTTGATGAACAGCCAACAGGCATAAAAGCCAAAAGCCAATCCCAATAGCAAAAACCACTAGATAGTTGGAACTATTGTAGCCTTTGTTGATAATAAGATTGATAAATGCGATAGCGATAACCAGCAAGTAAAAGAGTGGTAGTCGTGAGTTTTTGAAGTTAAACCCAAACTTGAAATTAAATTGTAGTAGATAAATAATGATGATGGCCGGAATTTTCACAGCCAGCTTTACGTTTAAAAAAAGCAATAGAAACAATAGGAGTTTCCAGTCCACATAAGTTTGTAGCTTTTTTAAATTAAAACCGGCAATATTAAAAGTCATTTTGTCAATCAATCAATCAGTTTGAGAACCAGTTTTTATTAAACTGGTTACAAAAGAGATTACGACCTGAAAATTGAAAGGGTTGCCTGCACTATGAACTTAAAAGCTATTTATTTAACTGAATAAAATGGCAAGTGATTGGCGATCTGATAACTTAATTTGTGCGCTTACAAAAAGCAGAACGATATAAAATACTATAGCTTCCGGTAATGCCAGCCACCAATTGATAAAAAGCATTTTCGCGATAAATCCACTTATTAAAGCGCTTCCGGTGCAAAGAATCAATGGCAGCCAAGTATAAGTCAAACCTGCCACCGTATTCTTTTTTAAATAGTAAACAGTCTGCACCATACACGCCAATAGAAAAGCAAATGCAGCTCCTTCGTTTTTAAAAATGGGGATGAGTACAATATCAAAACCCACGTTTACCAATAATGTAATAATGAAGGAGATTAAAATAGCTTTTAATCGCCCCTGTGCAAAAAAAACAGTCCACAAAAAATTATTGATATATAAAAATGGCATGCACAGCGATAGTATAAAGATGGTTTTTACGTTTATTGATCCATATTTGCCCGAGGTAATACCATCGATAACCGGGCTCCAGCAGATGTTTAATATCAAAGCGACCAAAGCCGCTACGATCATCTCTATCCTTACCAATAATTTCAAATCATTTACCCTAAAATCAGTTTGCTGAAACAGCTTAGTAAAACGCGGAATAAGTA
This sequence comes from Mucilaginibacter sp. L196, assembly GCF_009765905.1. GTDB lineage: Bacteria > Bacteroidota > Bacteroidia > Sphingobacteriales > Sphingobacteriaceae > Mucilaginibacter. The sequence continues at coordinate 457,671 of NZ_LMUO01000011.1, forward strand.
TGGGTGCTATTGCCAAAAGTGGCAGGGTAGCTATTTCGAAAACTTTATAAGCAAAGCTATATTCAGCCAGTTTGATGGCTGAAACCATAAAGCCGATAAATATCCAATCGAACCGGGCAAGGGCTGAGGTTATTAGAACAACACCGGTTTGAGGTAGTGATTCGCGAAGTAGCCGGGAATATGCCGAGCCATCCCATTTAAGATTCAATGTTGTTTTTACGGATCTTTTAAAAAGCAACATGCAGGAGAGTAACTCTATCAAATCTCCACTAATAAATACAATAATAACCGTGTATAAACTTAAATAATGAAATAAAAAAAGTATAATTAGCCCTATACAACGAACAATATTAGAGCCAACCGACATATAAGCCAGTAGCTTAAATTTTTCTAATCCATTAACTGCCTGTTTAAACGGAGTGGAAAAATAGATCATCAGTTTACCGATACCAATAAGCAACAATAAGCTATATGTATAATTAGTAGATTGAAAAAAGTAATAACCAATAAATATTATTCCATAAAATACCAACCCTGTAAGTAAAACATGCAGCATGTAAATAGAAAGGATAGATGAGATCTCCGTTCCCGCAGCGATTTTCTTTATACTAAGCTGATCGATACCAAAGGAAAGAATATTAAAAGCAGCCAACAGGATGGCCAGCACGAGATTAATCTGCCCGAAGTTATATTTATCGAGTCCTATTGATAAAACATAAAATATCCCGAAGCCAAATACCTGGTTAACAATAAGCTGAGTGGCATTTGCTGAAAGATTTTTTACCAGTCTGCTTTTCATTATTTATAAAGAGGTAAGATTTGAAGGTATTAATATTCTATGGCAAAGCTATCTTTATATACCTGTTTTTGGGGTTTAATGCCTTGCATCTGACTGAGCAAGCGATATTTACGCTGGGTATTTTTAAGCGTAATTTTAGCTATTTGCCATCCTTCACGTCCGTCTAAAAAGCCAAGATGAAGAATATAGTTTTTCAAAAAGCCAAAAACAGGAGAGATATATAGTTTAACAAATCCTGCTTTTTTACCACTGTTGAAATATTTTACGGCGCTAAGTTTTGCATATAAACTGTTTTTTACATCATATTCAACAGCATCCTTTACCGAATAGTGGTGCAGATACCCGTCTATTTTTTCTACCTGCACATTTGGTGGTATTACGAGTGTTTCATGCACCGTGGTATCTAACCATCGCACCGTATTCCGGTTAAATAAACGGATGTGATGATCTTTCCCCCAACTGCCAAAACGGATCATCTTATCACCAAAATAAGTGCGAAATTTTATATCATATACAGCGGCAGGGTTAGTGTAATTCAAATTATGCAACGCCTTTATTAATTCATCATCAGGTACTTCATCCGCATCAATACTTAATATCCAGTCGTATTTAGCAACTAATACCCCTTTATTTTTGTTGGCCCCATAGCCATCCCAGTTTTTTTTGAAAACCCTGCAGCCCTCAGCGTATATATTCTCCTGATTGTTGGTATTGCCATTATCTATAATAACAATATCATCAGTAATAATCTTCGCTTTATCAAGGCATTCGACAAGTATTTCAGACTGATCCCTGGTAATTATAACAATAGAAACCGCAACCATATTAATAATTTATTTGACCTTAATAGCCGGATGTTTATTAATATATCGCAAGATGCAGGCAAAGGGTTGCCTGCATCAATATTTTTTGTAATTTCCCTTACGGGGAAGTGTTAAGGGCTTAATATTAGCAGATATTCTATGTAAATTAACTTGCTGATAGTGAGTAATATATAATATATTGCTATTTTGTTACTACTAACAGGCAACCTTTATTTATTTTTTAACGTGATGCAACTATATAGGTAGAAATTTTAAAAGGAATAGGTAATAACCCATATGGGAGACGAAGAGTTACACGAACTGATTAAGGGCTGTATAAAACAGGATAGGAAATGCCAGAAAATGCTGTACAAGGCTTTCTATGGTTTTGCTATGGGGATATGTCTGCGCTATACCAATGATCGTGATGAAGCTTCGGGGGTTATGAACCAGGGTTTTTTTAAAGTATTTACACATATTGATAGCTTTGATACTGCAAGGCCATTTAAAGCTTGGCTAGGCAGGATCATGATGAATGCTTCGATTGATAATTACCGGTCGAATTTAAAAATGGCCTATACAGATGATCTGGATAAAGCGGAACATTTGAGCGATGGTGAATTACCTGACAGGAATTTGAATTACAATGACCTGTTAGCTATGGTTCAGCAACTGCCGCCAGCATACAGAACTGTGTTTAATCTTTTTGCGGTAGAGGGATATTCGCACGAGGAAATTGCTATAATGCTCGGTATCAATGCAGGTACATCTAAATCAAACCTGCATAAAGCCAGATTAAAACTAAAAAAAATGATATTAGAGGCAGATTTGCCCGATACGCATACTAATTATAACACACGAACAGATTATATACCTATTGTAGCATTAAACGCCATTAATATTCAGGGTGTATTTTTAAACAGGGGTATCAGAGGATGAAAAACGAGCAGGATAAGAAGTTAGATGATCTTTTCAAAAAAAGATTAGAAAATCCGGATGAACAATCCGGGTACAGGGAGGAGGATTGGGATGCTCTGGAGAATATGCTGGATAAGCGCAAAAGAAAAATAGGTATTGTTTACTTATTACCAATATTAAGCAGTGTGGCCGCATTAATGCTGGTATTTGTGGGCTGGTGGTTTTTTGAGCAAAAAGCTAACCGCATTAACCATCAGCAAAAATCACAAATAACTAAAGTTGCTGCACCTAAAATTGATAACAACACACTAAATAATAAGACCCATTCTAAAAACAATGAAGGCCAGTTGCCTAAACCGCAAATAGTGCAGCCAACTGCTTACATAGCTAAAATTATACAGGGTAAAGCGATTAGTAACGGCGTTGTTATTAGTAAAACAAACATTAACAGTATTAAAAACGATAGTTTAAACAATAAAGCTTCGGTGTTTGCGACATCAGCACCCAACACAAATAAAAGTAAGGACTCCGTTTTTGAGCAAGCTTATACTAAAAACCATCCGCTTTATAAAGGCTCTATGCTTAGTCCTCAAACTAATAATAGTAATAACTGGATTAAGAATGAGCAAATAGTCGCTTTGAATCATGTTACTAGCCCGGTTGATAAAGCAACTAGTCCGGTAATTTTAGATAACAATAACGTCAGAAACAATATCGCATCAGTTTCAACGCCTCAACCGACGTTTAATCCTCCGGCTACTGTAAATACAAGTGCAGTACAAAAACAACCTGTAGGTAATGGGAAAATAACTGATCAGCCAATGACAGCTGCTGAAAAATCAAATGCAGCGATGATGAAATTGTTAGAGAGCACATCGCCAGCGAATAATAATAAGCTTAGCGCAAAAACGCAGGCATCGTTTAAACCACGGTTTGTAGGTGGTGTAATAGGCGCGCAGGATATTAATGGAGCCGGATCATTTAAACAGGGTAAAGTTGGTAGTAAAGCAGGTTTGGTATTTGCTGCGGGGGTGTCTCAAAAGCTAACAATTAGTACAGGTGCAGTTTATTCGTCAACACCTTATTCAGCCGGATATGACAATTTTACTTTGCCGTACCAACCTAAAGTGAGCCCTGTTAGCTTAACAGCAAACTGTCAGATGTTGGATATTCCAATTAATATAGGATACCAGGTTTATAACCAGGGTAAAAATATGATTTCGTTTGGCACCGGGTTATCATCATACATCATGCTACAACAGGACTATAATTTTGTTTACTCAAGCTCATCCGGTATAGCGCCAAAAGATTATTCAGTACCGAATAGCAGTAGTTATCTTTTTAAAATATTAAATCTTAATGCAACTTATGAACGACAAATTAGTTCAAAGGCCGGCATAACCATTCAGCCATATCTGAAACTCCCTTTAGCAGATATAGGATACAGCCAGGTGAAGTTACAAACTACCGGCATAGCTGTTGGACTTAGCTGGAACCTCGATTCGTCACAACCTTAGAAAAAAAATGAAATATATCAGTATTATTTTACTTGCCTGGATGAGCATCAACCAGGCGGGACAGGACATCTACGTGTCAAAAAATGCCAGGATCAGCTTGTATTCAAGCGCGCCAATTGAGGATATTAAAGCTGCTACTTCCTCAGGAGGTTCGGTTTACAATCCTTCATCGGGGGAGTTAGATTTCAGCGTGAATATTAAATCTTTCACGTTTGAAAAGGAGCTTATGCAAGAACATTTCAACTCTGATTATATGGAGAGTGATAAGTTCCCCAAAGCCACTTTTAAAGGTAAGATTCAGGAGCATGTAGATGTAACTAAAGACGGAACTTATCCAATTACCGTTGCTGGCGACCTTAATGTACATGGCGTAACTCAAAAAAGGACTATCTCGGGAACGCTTACCGTGAAAAACGGTGTGATCAGCATTGCATCGGAGTTCATCGTTAAATGTGCTGATCATAATATCAGCATCCCCCGAATTGTATTTCACAATATAGCCGAAACTATAAAAATAAATGTTTCGGCCACTTACGCACCTTATAAATCACAAACTAAATAACCCTACTATGAAGAAATATTTAATTTTATTAGTTCTGCTTGTAGCAAGCAACTTTTTAATTGCCCAAACAACCGATACAGCTAAGAACGAGAAAAAAGCCAGTTCGATGGATGCGCTACTTGATTCGGTAAGTACGGATAATAAAGCCGATAATGTGGTCATATTTAAAGCAACCAGGCTCGTGCTGTCGCAAAGTACGGAAATGACTAAAAAGAAGAACCTCAACTTCCTGATCATTCACCGTTTTGGTGATGCAGGCGGCGCAAATGGCGGAGGAAAGCTTTATTACGGGCTTGATGATGTGGCCGACGTTTACATTGGTTTTGAATACGGTATTAGCGATAATTTTAATATTGATATTGGCAGAACAACTATTGGGGGCCTTGCCGATCTGGAATTAAAATACGCTCTTTTACATCAAAAAAGTGATAACAGCTCACCAATAGCCATTACATTAATTGGGGAGGGCGGAGTTAGGCCTTATGGTTTTGTAAGCTATCCAACATTTGGCGATAGATTATCCTATTTTGGACAAGTTATTTTTGCCCGTAAATTTTCATCAGCTTTTTCATTACAGATAGCACCATCATATGTACGTGATAATTTGCCTATGCCAGACGTTGCTGGTAACGAACAGCAATTTTTCTCCCTATCAGGTACCGGTGTTTTAAAAGTATCAAAGCACATGGGTATAATTGTTGATTACGCGCATCCTTTCTCATCTTTTAGGCAGCACAATAGCAATTTCTCAGATCCATTAGGATTTGGCTTACAGATGGAAACAGGCGGCCACGTATTTACAATTAACTTTACAAATGCCCGCGCAATTGACGAGATCAATTATTTAAGCGATACAGAGTCCAAATACTCAAAAGGCCAGTTCCGGATTGGGTTTACTATATCAAGGATATTTGATTTCAATCATAGTAAATAATTGATTCTAAAAAAAACTACTATAACTAAATAATAGTTGATCAAACTCATGGCCTGGACATTCTGAAGCCATTGACCACCTTGTTCCGGAATAGGTTGTTTGCTATTCCGGAACAAGGTGGTCATATTAATTTATTATTAATTGCGAATTTCCTAACTGCCTGTACTGCCCGGTGCTCCAATGCATACGGAATAGCCTAGTCAAACCTCTCGGAATATTCAATTTTTTGCGACTGAAAATTAATGTTTCCCGCATTAAATAGTCCTAAAAAAGGGTTAAAAATCATGTAACTGATTTGTAATTCTATGTATATAAGTTATTGTATTTTCTGTATCGGAAAGTAATTGCCATTTTGCGTACTGGTGTAACGGTATTCTGATTGAAGAGATCGAATACTGAGAGGCGGGACGAAGCTAATTGACCATGCAACAATCTCATAACGAATAAGCAACATTTCTATGACAAATTAGTTTCGTTGAAACTTTGGTAGTAACTTCATACCCAATCTAAAAAATAGATTTTATCACATCAAAACCGATAATCCTTTTTTATTTTTTCTATTCCAATTGTAGATTTAGCAGATATGAAAAAAGTACCTTATAGCATCAGAAAACCTGTTCTCATGTTAATGTTAATAAGTGTTCATTTAACACTTATGGCTCAGAAAGTTCAAAATGTCCAGATCGGTAATGTGTGGGCACCGACCGCCGTAAAAATTGATGGAAAGCTTACGGAGTGGGGCGAAAGTTTAAAAGCCTACAATAAAAATGTACAGCTTTGGTATTCGATAGCCAATGATGACAAGAATATTTATCTCGTTATAAAATCAACAGATCTGGATAATAACAATAAGATCTTAGCAGGGGGCATAAGTTTTACCTTGAATACAGAAGGAAAGAAAAAGACTAAGAATGCTTTCACCATCACATTCCCTATCATAAAACGGACTGGTGGTGGTCGAACAGGGCATGGTGGCAGAAGAGGCGGGTTTGGGCAAGACGATACGCCGGATACAGCGGCCATTGTAACCCAGCAAAATCAAGCACTGGCCACCAGTAAAGAAATAAGTGCGATAGGTTTTGCAGATATTACCGACACCCTTGTTTCTATTTACAACGAATACGGCATAAAGGCAGCAGCCAATATTGACAATAAAGGCGTATTGGTTTATGAATTAGCAGTTCCACTTAGGTTGTTGAAGATAGCAATCGACAATCAAAAAGAATTGGCTTATAATATTAAAATTAATGGTTTAGCACTTAGCGGTAGTGGTGGTTTTGGGGGAAATAGCAGTTTTGGCGGCGGCGGTCGTAGTGGCGGCAGCGGCAGCGGCAGCGGCGGAGGTTTCGGCGGCGGTTTTGGTGGTGGGAAAAGCACAGATGTATCAGACATGATGAGCCCCACTGATTTTTGGGGTAAATATACCTTAGCTATCAAAATTACTAATCAATAACCGGGTGTACATGAAAAAACTATACCTTTTATTAGTTGTGATTTTAATTACTCAACAATTGTTTGCCCAAGGTAGCCGTGGCGGCGCTTCAAAAAGCCGGAACGCAGCCCCGCTTCCGCCGCCTTTGCCTTTCAGAGAGGTGAGTGGTATTGTAAAAGATACCGTCGACGACCCGATTGTCGGCGCCGTTGTTACGTTAACTTCCAAAACTGATACCTTCAGAACAGCCACAAATGTTGACGGTATATTCGTGTTTAAAAATGTAAAATCAGCCACATTCGTTCTTTCAATTACTGAAATCGGCTATGTACCGTCAGCTCGTAAATATCTAAATAATGATGCATCAAAAAAGGTGGTATTGGATCCGATCATCCTCAAATCGGACACCCATATGCTTAAAGAGGTGAAGATAAATGGTACCCCGAGTATAACTTATAAAACGGATACAGTTGAATATAAGGCAAGCGATTATAAAGTACGTGAAAATGCAACCGTTGACGAATTACTCCGGAAAATGGAAGGCATGGAAGTAGGCTCAGATGGTACGTTAACACACCAGGGGCAGCAGGTGATGAAGGCAAGATTAAACGGAAAGGATTATGCGGGTGGTGATGTAGCACAGGCCATTCAAAATTTACCAGCTGACATTGTTGAAAAGATACAAATAGTAGATGATTATGGTGATGAAGCCGCGAGAACCGGCGTTAAAGACGGTACCCCGCAAAAAGTATTAAATATAACTACCCGGGCAGACCGCTCTGTAGGTGACATTGCCCGCGTAACTGCCGGAGCAGGTAGTGATGACCGCTATGATGAACGCCTGTTTTTACAACGGATAGATGCTAATCAGCAAATAGGCGTTATAGGAAGTTTCAAAAATACAGTGAATGGCGTAGCCAGCACTGGTATCAATAGCGGCGCTGGAGGTAACTATGGCAGCTCGAGCAGTAGCGGTGGGAGCGGTGGAACCACAAAAACAGTTACACCTACGCTTAGTTACCGGGATGACTGGAGCAAGAAAATAGAGGTTAATATGAGTTATGGCTACACTTATGCTGATGTTAACGCGATTAATGAAAGTGATGGCGTACAGCTTTATGCACCCGGGACCATCAACCCACAAACAGGTAAAGCCTATCCATCCGGGGCGAATACGGCTTTTACTAATAATAGTGTGGCAAATAATCTGACCAAATCACACACGGCAAATTTTGATATGGAATATAGTATAGATAGTGCTAACTATCTGCGATTTACGCCTACTTACAGTTTCTCGGGCTCAAACAATGATAATATTTCTCAGTATTACCAAACCGGGGTTATTCATCAAACATCGCTCGGCAATACCGATGCAAGCACTACAGCCCCCAGTTACGGTGCTACACTGTTCTATCAGCATATATTTAAAAAGAAGAGAAGGAATATTTCATTGCAATTGAGTTACACTCATACCAACCAGGAGCAAACTAATGAACAAAATAATCACATTTTATATTACAACGATAGTACTAGTTTAACTACGCCTTTTTTAGATTCATTGGTACATCGGGTAGTTGAGCGTGGTAATATATCTAATAGCTTCCGCGCGAGTTTAACTTATGTTGAACCTTTAAACCCGGTATCCCAGTTAGAATTTAATTCACAGCTTATTTACAGGGGCTACGAAAATAATGCCTTTACCAACAATATTGATAGCCTGAATCACAGCACGCCGATAGACAGTTTAACTAACGTTTATCATTATTCATTTACTGAGGCACGTATTGCCTTAAATTACCGGTTGAATAAAACCAACTATAATTTGTCGCTTGGAGTTACAGCAATACCTACGCTTTTACAGGGATCCAGGCAGGGATACACCGGCAATGTTGATCATTCAGACTTTACCCTGATCCCTATTTTTCGGTATCAATACTCATGGTCGCGACAGGAGAAATTTTCTATTTATTATACAGGTACACCTACCGAGCCTACTTTTAATGAATTACAGCCTTATACAGACTTGACTAACCCGCAAAACCCTGTTATTGGCAATCCAGATCTTAAGCCGTCGTTTACCAATGCGATCACGGCCCAATATAATAATTATATTGCCAACTCACAGCTAAATATATCCGCCAATGTTAACGCCTCGACGATTAACAATCAGGTAATTACAAACAATATATTAGTGCCGATAGATATTACCAGTAATGGTAAAACCACTAAAAGTTTTATTACCGACACCCGCTACCTGAACCTTAGCGGCGCTTACGCGGTAGCCGGCAATTATAATATTGCAAAGCAGTATGATGATAGGAAATACAACCTGGAGCTAAATGGAACCGTTACGTACGGTTATAATATCGCGATGACCAATAATGTAGAAAACTTTTCGACATCATGGAAGTTCAATGAACGTTTAGGCCCGCGTATTGATCCTACTGATTGGTTTGAGATCAATCCATATGTTTCTTATAGTGTTACCAAATCCGACAATTCCCTGCCTGACGCGCCGGATAATAATGTTAAAAACGCGGCTTTGAGTGTTGACGGAAAGGTGTATTTCTTTCAAACCTGGCTGGTGGGTTACAGCGCAAGTAAAAATTATGTCACAGGTATCAGCTCCAACCTAACAAAAAACCCTTTTGTGGTTAATGCTTATTTTGAAAAAGAGTTGTTCAAGAAGAGAAATGGCATTCTAAGCGTACAATTTTTCGACCTGCTTGATCAAAATAACTTTGTTACCCGTGTAACCACACCAACGGGTTATACCGATACTAAATCTAATGCCTTAAGCAGGTATGTAATGGTAAGCTTTCGCATTAATCTTCAAAAATGGAGCGGAGCGGCAAAACGGCATGGCAAATTGCTGCAACGTAGGGGAGATGGAAGCTTCATAAACGAATAGTGTAAAATATTGTAAGTTGGTTATGCTGAATTATTTATGGTGATATATTGAGTTATCTTTTACATATATTGGTATTGCATAAATGATTGCTAAATTTATAATGTAAATTTGACAGCCAATTATAAGTTTTATGCGTTTGAAGGTAGTTTTAGTGTTATTCCTAATTTCCGGTGGGTTTTACACTGCACTTGCGCAAGGCAATAAATACCAATTTTCACACCTCGATATCACCAATGGTCTTTCGCGCAATCAGGTAAATTGTATTTACAAAGATTCAAAGGGTTTTATGTGGTTTGGCACCATGGCAGGCCTTAATCGTTATGACGGTTATACCTTTAAAGTATTCAAACACATCGCCAATAATAAAAATTCCATCAACGATGATTATATTGAAAGTATTTACGAAGGCCCGGAGCAAAATCTATGGATAACAACTCGTAATGGGCCTTGCATATATAATTTAGCCACTGAGCAATTTAACAGTGATCTATCGCCTTGGCTCAAATCATTTAACCTGCCCGGCAGCGATTTTACCAAAATTAAAAAGGACAGTAAAGGTGATTTTTGGTTTATCTATCCTAATTCAGGCGCATATCGGTACGATCCGGTTCATAAGCAAACCTATCACTACAGTCATGGTTCAACCTCAAGTCCGTCCCTGTTTTCAAATGCTGTTGCTGATATTTCTGAAGATGCAAAGGGCGATATGTGGTTTATTTACGGTACAGGCGTTATTGAAAAACTGGACGTTGGGCGCAATAAGATTACCTTCAGTAGCAATATATTAAGCAAAGTAAATAATGCCAAACCGCTGCCTTATTCAATAATGGTAGATAGTGATGGTGACTTTTGGCTTTATGCATCGGGTGTAAATATGGGGGTATATTATTTAGACCCTCAAAAAAATGTGTTGAACCATATTGATAAGTCATCAGCAGGAACAAGGCTAAATGCCGATGTTATCAATAATGTTTACCAGGCGGATGATGGGTTGATATGGATAGCAACTGATCATGGTGGCATAAACCTGGTGAATAAAAAGGAATTTAAGGTTACCTATTTATTGAATAGAGAGGATGATGCCAAATCGTTAAGTCAGAACAGTGTGATGCTTTATAAAGATGATTTAGGCATCATGTGGGCAGGTACTTTTAAGGAAGGTATAAGTTATTATCATAAAAATATCATTAGGTTCCCGCTCTACAAGCATTTCACATCCGATCCTTCAAGCTTGAATTTTGAGGATGTTGACAAATTTGTTGAGGACAAACAAGGAAATTTATGGATAGGAACCAATGGGGGTGGGTTAATTTACTTTAACCGCAAAACCGGTAAATACACGCAGTATAGAAACAACCCGCAAAATAGCAACAGCCTTAGCAACGATATAATTGTCGGCATGTGTATTGATCACAATCAGACATTGTGGATAGGTACTTATTTTGGTGGTTTGGATAGTTTTGACGGTAAAACATTTATCCATTACCGCCATGATGACAAAATTGCAACCAGCATTTCCGATGATCGTGTATGGAGCATAGTAGAGGATTCATCAAACCGTTTATGGGTAGGTACACTTGCAGGTGGTCTTAATATTTTCGATCGTTCAAAAAAGATATTCCTGCATCCTTATAACAGCGCGCAAATAACGTCACCCTTCATCTCCTCTATTTTTGAAGATAAGGATGGCAATATGTGGATAGGCGGTTATACCGGTATAAATGTGATAATGAAAAGCAATGGCCGCATAATACATTATACACATAACGATAATGATAACAATAGCCTTATAACCTATAATGTAAACAACATTACCCAGGATAGCAGGGGCCTAATGTGGATAGCGACGCGAGACGGGCTGAGTATGTTAAATTTAAAAACTAACCACTTTATATCATTAACAAAAGAAAGCGGGCTGCCTGATAATTTTATAATTAATATACTCGAGGATAATAGCGGCAAAATGTGGCTGAGCACGTCAAACGGACTTAGCCGTATTACGCTAACATCCACAGGAAATACTTATAGTTTTCAGATTGAGAATTTTGACGAAACCGATGGTTTGCAGGGCCGCGAATTTAATGTAAACGCCGCATTTAAAACAAGCAAAGGCGAACTGATATTTGGCGGCGGACATGGATTCAATCTTTTTGAACCATTAAGCATAAAACCAAACCTCAATAAACCCAATCTGATTTTTACCGATTTTCAGCTATTTGGCAAAAGTGTAACCGTTAATAAAGCTATAAACGGCCATGTTATACTTACAAAAGCAATTACAGAAACACCGGCTATAACTCTTAACCACAGAGATAACGTTTTTACCATAGAGTTTGCGGCGCTTAACTTCTTCAACCCGAATAAGGTGCAGTACCAATATATGCTGCAAGGCTTTGATAAAGGTTGGATCACGGCGGATAATAACAACCGCAAGGCTACCTACACCAACTTGGATGCAGGCGACTATATCTTCAAGGTAAGGGCCGCTAATCCGGACAACATAGCTAGTAAAGATACGATTACCCTGAAAATTCACGTGAATCCACCATTTTTGGAATCGCCAATAGCCTATGTTTTGTATGTACTCATTGTCATCGGAATCCTTTTGTTTATTCGTCGGCGGGGAATCCAAAAAATAAGGCGTGAGTTTGCCCTAAAGCAGGAGAAGATGGAAACCCAGCTGATTATTGAGCAGGAACGGCAGGAAATTGAACGGATGCACGATATTGATAAGTTGAAGACGAAATTCCTGACCAACGTTAGCCACGAGTTTAGAACACCGCTCTCCCTGATTATGGCACCGGCTGACAAAATGTATAGCCATACTATTGATACTGAACAAAAGTTGCAATTGAACATGATCCGTAAAAATGCACGGCGACTGCTAAACCTGGTAAACCAATTGCTCGATTTTCGTAAAATGGAGGTGCAGGAACTGAAACTGCACGCCAAGTCGGGCGATATTATCAAATTTATTAAAGAGATAAGTTTCTCGTTTAGCGATATTGCTGACGAGAAAGGGATTGGTTTTGTGTTTGATACCGAGGTAGATTCGCTCAAAACAAACTTTGATCATGATAAGATAGAACGGATATTATTTAATCTGCTTTCCAATGCCTTTAAATTTACACCCAAAGGCGGTCATGTGAGTGTGCTGGTCAATCTTTACCGCAAAAAAACGGACGCTGAATTGATTGAAATTAAAGTGATCGACACTGGTATAGGTATCGCTAAAGATAAACACGACCGCATATTTGAACGTTTCTTCCAGAATAATCTTCCGGGCTCCATGCTTAATCAGGGAAGTGGTATAGGTTTAGCTATTACCAAAGAGTTTGTAAGTATGCATCATGGCGATATTTCAGTAGAAAGCGAACCGGATCATGGCAGTTGTTTCATTATCCACCTCCCAGTTTTAGCTTTGGATGATATGCAAACGGAAGAACCTTTAGATGATGTGATAACCACATCAGATGATGGGGCCAAACCAGAAGCAAATATCGGCAACCGCCAAAAATCAACCAAAAAACAAAGTGTGTTGCTGGTTGAGGATAATGATGATTTCCGGTTCTATCTAAAAGATAACTTGAAAGATAATTATCATGTAATTGAAGCGGTAAATGGTAAAGAAGGCTGGCAAAAAGCACTGGCCCTGCACCCAGATATTATGGTGAGCGATATTAGCATGCCCGAAATGAACGGTAAAGAATTATGCCGGAAAATTAAGAACGATAGCCGCACATCGCATATCCCCATAATCCTGCTAACCGCGCTCATTGGTGAAGAGGAGGAATTAAAAGGACTTGAAATTGGTGCCAACGATTACATGACTAAGCCATTTAATTTCGAGATACTGGTTTCCAAGATCAGGAACTTGTTGAGCTTACAGGCTACCTTCAAAAAAACCTATACCCGCCAGCTGGATGTGCAATCGGTAGAACCAATTTTGCCATCAACCGATGAAAAATTCGTTAAGGAGATTATCAAATACATCGGCGATAACATGCTTAACCCAGCTCTGTCTGTTAACGAGCTGAGCCGGCACATGGGCATGAACCGTAATACCCTTTATAAAAAACTGCTTACCATTACCGGTAAATCCCCGGTAGAATACATCAGGTCGCAACGCCTTAAAAAAGCTGCTCATTTACTCGAGCATAGCCAAATGAACATTGCCGAGGTCTCATATGAGGTCGGCTTTAACACCCCCCAATACTTCGCCCGGTCATTTAAGGACGAATTTAATATGCTGCCATCAGAATTTGTGCTGCAAAAGCGTACACAAAGCCAGCCCATTAACAATATTTCCTGATAATAGCTATTGTATATCAGTTGATTAGATCTGTGTAAACATTTGTTACATTCAAAATTACAAATGTTACTATCATTTTGTGGGCTGCCTTATATCTTCACTTTCTGTTATAAACCAATTATTCGTTTTCTAAAAAGCTATTTATTAAATGGTGTTTATGTGTACGTTATTTCCGTGGGCGCTAACTATGCGGCCGTATATTATTATAGTATCTAATTTATGATGAGGCTGTCCTATTTGTTTTTAATGGCAGCTCTATTAAATCTGTCAGCCTCGGCACAACAAACCGTACAGGGCTATAATTGGAAGAGTGTTCAAATACGGGGCGGTGGTTTTGTTGATGGCATTATTTATCATCCAACAAAAAAGGGCCTGCTTTATTGCCGTACCGATATGGGCGGTGCTTATAAATGGAATAATGCAACTAAAACCTGGGAACCCTTGCTGGATTGGGTATCCTATAAAGACAATAACCTGATGGGCGTTGAAAGCATAGCACTTGACCCTAACGATACTAACCGTTTGTATATGGCTTGTGGCACGTATACCAGTTCGCATGGGCCTAATGCTATTTTGGTTTCCGACAATCAGGGTAAAACCTTTAAACAGGTAGATGTACCCTTCAGGATGGGTGGTAATGAAAATGGCAGGGGCAATGGCGAGCGAATGGCTGTAGACCCCAACAATGGCAATATTATTTATATGGGAACCCGACTGGATGGCTTATGGAAAAGTGATGATCGTGGTTCAAGTTGGCATAATGTAAGTGGAATTTCATCCTCGATGGTGTCTCCCGATACTTCAACCAAATACTGGTCGAGGCCCAACGGGATCATATTTGTTTTATTTGATACAGAAAACAAGGTTAACAATAAAAACACGGTTATCTATATTGGTATCTCCCAAAAAGGAAAAGCAAACCTGTACAAAAGCACTGATGGCGGCACTAAATGGTTACCGGTACCTAGCCAGCCAACAGCTTTAATGCCTACACATGCGGTTTTGTCGGCAGATGGGATGCTTTATCTTACCTACGGTAATAGTCCCGGCCCGAGCGCGATGACGGATGGCGCTGTTTATCAGTTCAATACAAAATCCGGTCAATGGAAAAATATCAGCCCCATAAAACCCGACCCCGAAAATGGAAAAGGGTTTGGCTACGCAGCCGTAACCATTGATGCGCAACACCCGCAAACCATTATGGTGAGTACCTTCCATCGTTATGGAAAGGCAGGCGGCGACGATATTTTTAGAAGTACTGATGCTGGCAACACCTGGAAACCCATATTTACAGGCGACGTCAAAGGTAAATATGATGATAGCGCTGCACCCTATGTAGCACATACCGGCATCCATTGGTTGTTTGACCTTGAAATTGACCCGACCAATACCAACCACGCCATATTTACCACCGGCTATGGCCTGCATGAAACATACGATTTAACCAATGTGGATATGGGTAAACCTACCACATGGACGGTAAAAAATATCGGCATTGAAGAAACCGTGGCGTTAGAACTGCTAAGTCCACCTCAGGGCGCCCAATTAATCTCAGCCATCGGCGATTATGGTGGATTTGTCCATAATAACTTGGACGAACCTGCACCCGAAGGCAATTTTATAAACCCCCACTTTTCCAATACAACAGGTGTAAGCTGTGGTGCGCAAAACAGTAGCATCATCGTTAGGGTGGGTGAAGGTTCGATCCAGGTAGGCGGTGGAAATATTGCTTATTCCTTAGACGGAGGAAAACAATGGCAACCCACACAAAGCGCTCCCTTTACAGGAAGCAGGAGTGGTTCTATAAGCGTTTCCGCAGATGGGCATAGCTGGATTTGGACACCGCAAAATAACATACCTTACATCACTGGTGATAAAGGCAATACTTGGCAACTCGTATCCGGTTTACCAGTGAATACCCGGATTGTAGCAGATCAGGTAAACCCGGCCAAGTTTTATGCCATGGCCTTATTTGATGGCGAGCTTTTTACCAGTATCGATAGTGGAAAAACCTTCCAACAACAAAATTTAAATTTAGCAGGCGGCTTGCCCGAACGAACCCGCAATCGTGGTGATGTCCGTGGTGGTCAGGATCGAATTTATGCAGTTCCCGGTAAAGAGGGGCAGCTTTGGATAGCAACCTTTGATGGTTTGTACCGCAATGCCGCTAAAATAAATAAGTTTCAAAAAATAGCCCACGTGTCCGAGATACATGCATTTGGTTTCGGTAAAGCAGCCCCTCAAAGCGAATACCCAGCCCTATACCTGGCCGGAACCATCGATGGTACGGATGGCATTTTTCGCTCGGATGACGAAGGAAAAAACTGGGTAAAAATTAATGATGACCAGCATAGCTGGGGGCTGATTCTTCAAATAACAGGCGATCCTAAAAAATATGGGCGTGTATACGTAGGCACCCATGGTCGGGGTATTTTCTATGGAGATATGATCCAATCTAATTAAAGTAAAAAAGTATATCAAAAAATTATGTTATATAAAAATCTACATTTTAAACTAAGCAAGCTATGCAAACCTTTATTGCTGCTGATCGGCATCTTCATGGTACAACCTGTCCACGCGGCTATCCGCGACTTTAAAAAGCAAGCCGACGGTGTTGTTTTTAACCTGGATAAAGGCCTGATGAAAATAAAAATATGCAGTGCTGATATCGTCGAAGTAAAATACACGGTATTCAACACTTTTCAAACCAAGGAATCACTTGTAGTTAACAACAAGTGGAGCACGCCGGTTAGTTTTTTGGTGGCAGATGAGGGTAATGATATTGTGATCACCACCGCCCGGTTAAAAATTGTGGTTAACAAAGCAACCAATGCTACCAGCTACTTAACAAAACAAGGTGTGCTGATAACCGCTGAAGATCAATCGGATAACAAAAGTATGCAGGCAGTTACAATAGCCGGCATAAACACTTTTAACTGCTCAACTGAATTTAACTCTCCTGCTGATGAAGCGCTATTCGGATTAGGCTGCCACCCGGTTGATTCATTATCTATCAATTACAAAGGCCGCAACCAGGATATGCTGATTAAGTATATGACAGGTGCCATCCCGGTTTTGCTGTCGACTAAAGGCTACGGGTTGATGTGGGATAATTACTCCGCATCCAGTTTTTATGGAGCCGAGGCCCAAAACACAAAGTTTAAATATGTATCAGAAAGCGGCAAGCAGGTTGATTATTATTTCTTTTATGGTCCAACATTCGATCATATTATCGATCTGTACCGCACCGCTACCGGCAAAGCGCCTATGTTCCCTAAATGGGCATTTGGCTTATTCCAGTCGCAGGATAGGTACATGAGTCAGGACGAGATCATCTCCGTAAAAAATAATTACCGCGATAACCATATACCGCTTGATGTAATTGTGCAGGATTGGTATTACTGGGATCCATTGCCTATCGGTTCACACATCATGAATCCCGACAGGTATCCCAACCCTAAAAAAATGCTGGATGAACTACATAAAGATCACATTCATGGTATGATTTCAATCTGGCCGGTATTTGGTAAGGGTACACCAAACTATGATGCACTCAAAAAAATGGGTGGTATGACTGATATTACCTGGGATAACGTAGTGACCCATACTTATGACAGTTACTATGATGCTCATAACCCCGCTGCCCGGGCATTATACTGGGAGCAGGCAAGAGACAGTCTGATAAAAAAATACGATTGGGATGCCTGGTGGGTTGACCAATGTGAACCTGATAACGGTACTTTACTGGATGCCCGCCGTCAAACCAATTTCTGGCCGGGTAGGGGGATTGATTACTTCAACACTTACTCCCTGGAGCATTCAAAAGGTATTTACCAGGGCTGGCGTAGGGATATTCCGGGTAAACGCGCATTCTTCTTAATCAGACAATCATTCGCCGGCGAGCAACGGAATGCGGCTACTTTATGGTCTTCGGATATTACCTGCTCGTTTGAATCATTTAAAAGGCAAGTACCGCAGGGCATTAACGCCTGTGTTTCCGGTATCCCATACTGGACATCCGACATTGGTGGTTACCACCTTAACTGGGGGACACCGGATTGGTCGCAGCCGGAGTATCGCGAACTCTTCACCCGTTGGTTCCAGTTCGGTAGTTTTAGCCCGATATTCCGTATCCACGGTAAAGGCGAACGCGCCATTTTTTCCAAAAATTGGGATGATAAAACCAGAGCCATTTTGTTGAAATATGATAAACTTCGTTATCGCTTATTGCCATACATCTATTCGCTTGCCGGTAAGGTAACAACAGATAATTATACCATTATGCGTTCCCTGGCTTTTGATTTCAGGAATGATAAAAATGTATACAATATCCCCGACCAATATATGTTCGGTCCGGCATTTATGGTAAACCCGGTAACCGAGCAACTATATACCGGCAGCAATGCTTCTGCCGGAAAAACTACCCGCGATGTTTACCTGCCTGCAGGTACTACCTGGTATGATTTCTGGACCGGAAAAACTTACAATGGTGGCCAAACTATTGCCGCCAATGCACCAATTGATGTGATGCCGCTATATGTAAAAGCAGGATCAATTGTACCTATGGGGCCGGTTATGCAGTATGCTACAGAAAAACCTGATAACAATATTGAGCTAAGGATATACCCTGGTGCTGATGGCGAGTTTACCTATTATACAGATGAAAATAACAACTACAATTACGAGCACGGTAACTACTCAACCTTCAACCTAAAATGGGATGATAAACAACAGGTACTAACCATTTCTGATAGTAAGGGTAAATTTCCGGGTATGTTAGCACAGCGCAAGTTCAATATTGTGTTAGTTAGTGGCTCTCATGGTTCTGATTCTGGGGTTGTCGATCATGCTGATAAAACAATTACCTATTATGGTAAACAGGTGTCAGTTAAACTATAATGAAATCATTAAAACTAAACAGTGCACATTATCCGGCTGGCATCTCATCGGTAAGATTGCTGGCACCGATCAGCAATTGTATTTTGAACGAAGTGTCGATACTTTAACCTATAAGCTACCGGATAACCCTGCCGGATCAGGTAGCTTGTAGTTTTAAGATATTTCCGGCTTAAATAATATTAAAATAAAAGATTTAGATATTTATATGAACTTAAGTAATTGTAAATCAATTAATTAAATATATATAAACATTAGTTACATCAATAGTTACAAATGTTACATTCTTATAAAATCATCATTAATATCTTCATTCCAGTAATATGATGCATTATTTGGCAGCCATATTAAATAATACAACCAATTATAATTTAGTCCTTAACCCGACGATTTTTTTAAGATTTAATAGATAGATGCAATGTCTTATGTTTTCGGCAATTTATTGCCGAAAACATAAATGCTAACATTTTAACGCTGTTTACAGGCTATAAAAGGCCAATAGTTTACTGTACTTAACCTATAAATTATGAGATAAAAACTAACCAAAACCTAAAAATTATGAACCAATTATTTACCGTTTTTAAAATTTCTGTATAAGATGGAAAAAAAATTACCAAAAAAATTAAGTTATAGTGTCCTACTGTTCGCAGCTATCATGTTACTAGGCCTTTCTGGCTATGCGCAAAGCAGATATGTTACGGGCAAAGTTGTCGGCTTAGATGATAGCAGGCCAATGATTGGCGTTACCGTAAAAGTTAAGGGCGCGGCAATTGCCGCATCGACCGATATAAACGGCGATTTTTCTATCGAAGCGAAAACCGGCGATGTGCTGGTGTTTTCATACGTGAGCTATCAAAGCAAAGAAGTAACTGTTGGCAGTACACGGGTAGTTAACGTAGCTTTAACCGCCATTAACACCAACCTTAACGAGGTGGTTGTTATTGGCTACGGTAAGTTGCAGCGTAAGGACCTTACCGGCTCAATAGCCTCGGTTTCCGCAAAAGACCTTGTTGAAACGCAACCTACTACTTTCGACCAGGCCTTGCAAGGAAAAGTTCCGGGAGTTGTTGTGCAGCAGGTATCGGGACAGCCGGGCGGCGATGTGAATATCCAGATACGGGGTATAGGTGGTTTTACCGAAAGCCCGCCATTGTACGTGATAGATGGTGTTCAGATACCACCTAATGCCCAGTCACCCATTCCGGGCGAGGGTACAAACCCGTTGTCGACCATCGATCCGTCGCAGATCGCATCTATCGACGTCTTAAAAGATGCTTCGGCTACGGCTATTTATGGCTCACAGGCATCCAACGGTGTGGTTATCATCACCACAAAAAGAGGCGTGTCAGGCACGCCAACCATCAGTTACGATGGTTATAAGGGCTGGCAGGCCTTACCAAAGTACTACGATGTAATGAACCTGCCGGAGTACGCTACTTTCATGAACGAAAAAGCGGCCATTATCGGTTATGACCTGCGTCCGCAATTTGCCAATCCGCAATACCTTGGTCAGGGTACCAATTGGCAAAAAGCGTTGTTCCGCACAGCGCCTATGCAAAACCATAATGTGGCCATTACCGGCGGCGATGCCCGTACCAAGTATTATATATCAGCTACTTATTTTTCACAAGAAGGTATTGCTTTAGGTTCTGATTTTGACAGAACCTCTATCAAAGCAAATATTGATAACAAAACCACCGACTGGCTTAAAGTAGGTATTAGTTTGGATCTGGCTCATGTGTCAGAAGACGTTGGTACCACCAACACCGGTGTAATTTTACAGGCATTGAACCAAACACCCGATGTGGAAGTTAAAAACCCTGACGGTACCTGGGGCGGTAATGATCCGAATATTTACGGGGCTTACGGGGCCAATCCATTCGCGTTAGCATCGCTCGTAACCGACCATAAAAGCCGGTACCAGGGGCTTGGGAACGCCTATGCCGAAATACAGTTTACCAAAGATCTGAGTTTACGTAACGAGGTATCGGGCAATTTTGATTTCGCTACCGAAGACTATTTCGACCCCACCTATGTGATGGGTTCATACACACATACCAGCAATACGGGAACCGCTACCACTGGGCAAAATATTTATAATTCAATAACCAATTACCTAAATTACTCGCATACATTCGCCTCCAAATATTTTGTGAGTGCAACTTTAGGGCACGAAGCACAGGTGGTAACCACTTCGTCAGTTTCGGCCACCCGTACTAATTTTGCCAGTAACGATGTAACCACCATAAGCAGCGGCGACCCCACCACGGCAACCAACACCGGTGTAAAATCGGATGGTGCAATGGAGGCCTACTTTGGCCGTGCAAACTTTACTTATGATGATAAATACCTGTTAACGGGTACTATACGCCGCGATGGTTCTTCTAAATTCGGCCCGGCAGACCGATGGAATACCTCCTATTCGGGTGCCTTCGCATGGAAGATCATGAATGAGGATTTTATGAAGGGTGTAAAAGGTATTAATGACCTGAAATTGAGGTTAGGTTATGGTTTGGTGAATAACCAAAACATTAATGAGTATGCCTATGGCTCAACTTTAAGTACGGTAGCCACCGGCTTATCGGGTAATTCGCAGTTAACCGCAACCGAAGGTAACCCCAATGTAAAATGGGAAACCTCAACATCGTATAACATGGGCCTGGACGTGAGTGTACTGAATAGCAGGATACAGCTTACTGCCGATGCTTATTACAAAAAAACAAATAATCTGTTGCTACCCCTTACGCTTCCATATTATTCAGGCACGTATCCTAACGGCGGCTATTCACCCGGTGCAATTCAATCGCCTTTTGTCAACATCGGCGCGGTAAGTAATAAAGGCTTTGAGTTCTCATTAACAACCTATAATATCAAATCGAAAGATTTTAACTGGAAAACAACCATCAACTTCTCACGCAATATCAATACAGTACTTGCTTTAAACCCGGGCACACCGGCCATTTACGGTACGTATACCAAAACAGTTGTAGGTGGTTCTATCGGTGATTTTTATGGTTATCAAACACTAGGCCTTTATAAAGACGCCGCCGACTTTAAAAAATATCCGGCGGTATGGCAAAATGGTAGCGGGCCTATACCTATTACACCTGGATCTGGTGGGGTTTGGGTTGGTGATGTCATTTTTAAGGATAATAATAAGGACGGAAAGATAGATGCCAATGACGAGACCGATTTAGGTTCGCCGCTGCCTAAATTTCAATATGGCATTAACAACACCTTTAATTATAAGCAATTTGACCTGACGGTTTTCATGACCGGTGATTACGGTAATAAGATCTTCGATCAGGTATTAGTAAATGGCGATGATCCTAACCAAAATTTCGGTTATTTCCCGGCTGTGCTTAATTACGCGCGTATCGGCCTGATCACTCCTGTCGCTGCGGGTGGTTCCGCATCCGATATCAACAATGTGTACATTACTAACCCAAGCACTAATATTACACGGATAAGCCAGAGCAGTGGCGATCAGAATACTATCTTTTCCGATAGATATATTCAAAACGGCTCGTTCCTGAAATGTAAGAGCATCGCTTTAGGCTACAAATTTAATAACGATCTGATCGCCAAATTGCATATTGCTTCATTAAGGATATACGCCAATATGACCAATGTATTTACTATCACAAAATATAAGGGATACGACCCGGAGATCGGTTCATGGAACCCGTTAGCGGCTGGTATTGATAACGGTTATTACGCGCAACCCCGTGTTATTTCAATTGGCGCCAATGTATCTCTAAAATAAATAAAATTTATTATCATGAAACTGATTAAAATAAATATTCTCCTGTTGCTTATCGCCATTGCGGTGGGCAGCTGTAAAAAATCTTTCCTGAACAGACCCCCACTGACCGGGCTAACGACTGATAACTTTTATAAAAGCACCGCCGACCTTCGCCTGGCAACGGCGGCCATTTATGCACAGCCCTGGTTCGACTGGAACAATTTTCCATTACTCGGCATCGGTGATATTATGAGCGGCAACATGTTGCAGCCGTATAATTCAGACCTGGTACAGTTCACCACCTTTTCTATCACCAGTAATAATTCCTATGTAACACAAGCGTGGACAGGCTTTTACGATATTGTAGCGCATTGCAACATCAATATAAAGGCTATCAATACCCAACTGCCCGATTCGGTATCGGTAAAAGGTAAAAACGGTGCACTTGGCGAATTACGTTTTTTGCGTGCCACGGCTTATTTTTACCTGGTGCAGCTATGGGGGGCGGTACCTATTATTGAGGATAACGACAAACTGATAACCAATCCTTTGGTGCCGCGTAATAAAACTACCGATGTTTATAAATTCATTATAAACGATCTGCGGTTCGCGGCTACCAATTTACCAACTTCCGATCAACCTGGGCGTGTTACAACCTGGTCGGCACAGGGTTTGCTGGCAAAGGTATATCTGACCAGGGCAGGTTTAGGCCAAAGCATGACCCGAAACCAAACCGACCTGGATAGTGCAGCTTACTTTGCAGGCAATGTTTGCAATACCAGCGGCTTAACATTATTGCCAAGCTATTATAACCTGTTCAGAACACAGTATAATGATAATCCTGAATCACTTTTTGCATTTCAATGGGCACCTGGCGTAGGTTATGGCAACGGAAATGATATTGAAGCACAGTTTGCACCAAGCGGTAGCCTGGTTACCGGTGGTGGTGGCTGGGGCGGCGCTATTGGCCCGACCATAGATTTGGCTAATTTATATGTTCCTGCAGATTCGGTACGCCGTAAAGCTACTTTTATGCTTACTGGAGATTATTATCCCGAGCTGGACGCAACGAATGGCGGCTATACTGCAACCGGTTGTAATGTTAAAAAACACATAGTAGGCACCGCTGCTGATAATAATTCACCTACGATGGACTATTGGTCGTCTATTGAGCATAATACGGTTTTAAGGCTGGCCGATGTATATTTAGTATATGCGGAAGCATTAATGGGTAACAGCAGTTCAACCACTAATGCGCTGGCATTGCAATATTTTAACGATGTGCGTGTAAGAGCCGGTCTTCCGCGGGCGACCAGCATTACAACAGCATCATTGATGACGGAACGCCGCATAGAGCTGGCGTTCGAGGGCCAGTACTGGTTTGATCTGGTTCGCCTGTCGTACTATAATCCGCAGGCTGCTATTGCATCTCTTAACGGGCAGGTAAGGGATCAGTTTACCTACGACCCGAGTACGGGTATAAAAACTGTTACGCCAAGCGGCCTGCTCATTACGCCGGCTACAGTTGCAACATTTACACTGCCTATACCTGCCAATGATCAAACAGCCGACCCGTTACTATTACAGGCACCTGTGGCTTATTATTAATAAAAAGATATTGGAATTAAAATTATCCTTAAAAAAATCATGAAAAAGCTACTTAAACATGTTAATAGCTGTTTGCTGCTGATGTTGATCGCGGCAGGCATCCTCATACAACAAAGTTGTAAAAAGGACACCTCATCGTCCACAGGTACGCCTGTTATTACCGGCATACGCAATTACGTTGCCCATCCCGGCGATTCCGCTTTAACAAAAGTGGGTACAGGGCTGTGGGTAGTTATTTCGGGCCGCAATTTAAAGGGCGCGCTACAGATCAATTTTGATGGCGTTGCAGGCTCGTTTAATGATGCCTGGTTCTCTGATACCAGCGCCATTGTGCTGATACCGGCGGTCATCGCTTTCCCATCGGTACCGGCAAAACAACTCAATACCGTACAATACATCACCACACATGGGCAAACTACCTTTAGTTTCCCTATTATTGCACCTGCGCCACAAATAACAAGCATTTCTGATGAAGATGCACCAGCCGGAGATTCGGTTAAGATTTATGGGTTTAACTTCTTCTTTATCAAAAGTGTAACTTTTGGTGGCAAAGTAATCACCAGCTATACCTCGTCAAACGATGGTACTTCAATTACGCTGGCGGTACCATCGGGTATACCACAAACAGGTGGTCTGGTATCGGTTACCACAAATTCGGGCTCAGCCGCTACAATTTATAACGTTGAGGATTTTGTAGATGGTGTATTTCAAAACTGGGATAGTATAAACGGATATCCATGGGGATCGAATACCGATAACAGTTCCACTGATTATCCGGGTAATACGGGCAGTTACAACGTAATAACTGCAACCAGCCTTGCTGGGGGCGACTTTAACTGGTACAATGGTGGTCGTGGCGTAAATATGGGTGCCAGTCAATGGGTACCGGTTGCAAATATCGATAGCAGTTTATCCAGTTATGCTGTAAAGTTCGAAGTATCGGTTCCTAAATCTACTCCATGGACTGGCGGTTCTATTTTCATATCAGTAAATTATAGCTTTACTTACATAGCCCGGTACAGGCCGTGGGCAAACAGCAACGGTACGACAACGCCGTTTACTACAACAGGATGGGTAACCGTTACCGTTCCATTGTCAAGCTTTTTAACCAATAATGGTACCGGCATCCCGGTAGCTTCTATTACAGATTTAGTTGGTTCAAGTGGTAACAATGGTATGAATATCTGGTATATCAATGATGGTACAACCTCGGTTGCAGCTTTCACAATGGCAATAGACAATATCCGGGTAGTTAAAATTCAATAATTGGTTAATTCATAAATACCCGTGACTGCAAGTTCAGGAGCGGGTATTTTTTTTCATGCTGATACGCCTTATAATTAAACTATAAATGAAGCATATACCCCACTTTAAATACTATGCCCTTGGCTTATTCGCTTTATCAGCCTGTTCAAAAAGTAAAAGCAATAATCCCACTCCTGTAACACCTGGCGGCGGGGATACTACTGTAACGATCAAGGCGCAAACGGATCCCGCTATTGCGGCAACGATGGGTTTTTTCTTAGACGACTGGGCACCAAAAACGTTCACTACACCATCTTATGCCGATACTACAAAGCCATCGGCAACAGCATCGGTAACCGTAAATGTTGACTATAGTAATGTGATTACCAAGGTTTCGAAATACCTGTTTGGTAATAATACCAATCCCTACATAGGGCAATTGGTTACCGAGACAGGTTTAATAAATAATATAAAAACCTTATCACCGAATGTATTACGCTTTCCGGGCGGCAATATTTCCAGCGTTTATTTTTGGAACGGTGTAGTGCCTGCCGATGCTCCGGCTAACTTATATGACACTAATGGAAACAGTGTTGCTGCAGCATACTGGTTGGGCAATAATACCGCCGCCTGGACGCTTTCGTTAGATAACTATTATTTAGCATTGCAGCAAACTAACAGTACTGGCATTATAACCGTGAATTATGGTTATGCCCGTTATGGCACCAGCGCCCATCCCGACCAGGTTGCGGCACATTTGGCGGCCAACTGGGTTAGGTATGATAATGGCCGCACAAAATATTGGGAAATTGGCAACGAGAGTGGCGGCCCGTGGCAAGCAGGCTATCAAATAGATGTCACACAGAATCAAGACGGTCAGCCTAAAATAATTACTGGCGCACTTTACGGAACCCACTTTAAAGTATTTGCCGATTCTATGCGAAACGCGGCAAAGCAAATAGGAGCCCAGATAGAAATTGGCGCGCAAATCACTAACCCTGTTTCTTATAACTCGACCGATCCGACCTGGAATTCAGGCTTGTTTGCGTCAGCGGGTAATTACCCCGATTTTTACATTGTGCATGATTATTACACTGGTTCGGATAACGAAACTGCTGCGACCATCCTCGCCACCCCGGTAACGGAATCAAAAGCTATCATGACCTGGGTGAATAGCTCAGAACAAAAGGGTGGCGTTGCCTCAAAACCAATAGCCCTTACCGAATGGAATATATTTGCAACAGGTGCAGATCAAATGGTATCAAACATAGCGGGTATGCATGCCACTATGGTTTTAGGCGAATTATTAAAAAATAATTTCGGCATGGCCAGCCGCTGGGATTTGGCAAACGGTTGGAATGGTGGTGATGACCAGGGTATGTTTAGCTTGGGCGATGAACCGGATAACACCACTAAATGGAATCCCCGCCCATCGTTTTACCACATGTACTACTTCCAAAAATACTTCGGCGATAGGATGGTTAACTCAACGGTATCCGGTAGTTCGGATGTGTTTAGCTATGCATCTTCATTTACCTCAGGCCAGGCCGGGGTGGTAGTGGTTAACAGGGGTTTAGCATCGCAGGTAGTCGGCATCAATATTCAAAATTTCGCGCCAGGCACACGCTATTATTATTACGTACTGGTTGGCGGTACAGACAACGGCCAATTTTCGCGCAAAGTATATATTAATGGCGTTGGTCCTTCATCTGTATCGGGCGGCCCATCCAATTATACGCAGATCACCGCGAAAGCGGGTCTCATTCAGGGAGGTATAAAAGTAGCATTGCCGCCAATGTCGGTTATATTTTTAGTGGCTGATGCAAAATAGACCCGAATAAATAAAAATAAGATCAAAAAATGATAAAATATATAACAGCGTGCGTTGTAGCCCTTTTCCTGTTTGGCAATGTTTCAGCTCAAGATAAAAACGAGGCCGCTTTACAGGTTAAAATTAATAAGGTAATTAAAAAGATGACGCTCGAAGAAAAGATAGCGATGCTTCATGGCAATGCGTTGTTTTCTTCAGATGGTGTAAAGCGTTTAGGGATACCCGAATTAACCTGTGATGATGGCCCATTAGGTGTCCGGGAAGAAATAAAACGCTTCGACTGGAACTCTGCCAATTGGACAACCGATTCGGCTACCTTTCTTCCAAATGGTTCGGCAATAGCCGCTACTTGGAACCCTGATATGGCTCACAAATATGGCGTTGTGATCGGGCAGGAAGCAAATGCCCGTAAAAAAGATGTGATGCTATCGCCCGCGTTTAATATTTGCAGGATGCCACTTAATGGCCGTACTTATGAATACTATTCCGAGGACCCATATTTGAACGGCCGGTTAGCGGTGCAGGCTGTAAAAGGTATTCAGAGCCAGCATGTGGCGGCTTGTGTAAAACACTTCGCGGCCAATAACCAGGAGGTTAACCGTAACAATATCAACGAGGAAATTGATGAACGGGCCTTGCGCGAAATTTATTTGCCGGCCTTTAAAGCAGCTGTACAGGAAGGTAACGCCTACACCATCATGTCAGCTTACAACAAAGTGAATGGTTACTGGTGTTCTGAGAATGACTTTTTACTCAATAAAATATTAAAGAAGGAATGGGGCTTTAAAGGTGCAGTAATATCCGATTGGGGCGGTGTTCACCATACCATAGCCGCGGCTAACAATGGCCTGGATATTGAGATGGGATCGAGCGGACCGTACGACCAATGGTACTTCGCTAATCCGCTGCTGGCCGCTGTAAAAACAGGCCAGGTTTCAGAGAAAACGATTGATGATAAAGTGAGGCGGATATTATGGGTAATGTACCATACCTCCATGAGTGCAAATCATCCAAAAGGATCTATCTCAACACCTGCGCATGGCAAAGCTGCTTATGATATTGCGTCTGAGTCGATAGTACTGTTAAAAAATGATGCGCATCTGCTTCCTTTAAAAACAAACAACATAAAAAGCATAGCGGTAATTGGTGATAACGCTATCCGGACATTTGCTTCGGGTGGTTATGGTGCAGGTGTGAAAGCGAAATATGAAGTTACAGCATTGGCGGGCATCCGGTCGAGGTTTGGGCAAACAGCCGATATTAAATTTGCACAAGGCTATAAAGCTAATTATTTAGCCAATAATACAGATGAACAAAATGCCGGTTCTGATAAACCCGACCAAACACTGATAGATCAAGCGGTATCACTTGCAAAAACAACTGATGTAGCTATTTTATGCATTGGCTCCAACCGCGAGTACGAAAGCGAAGGGCATGACCGCAAAACTCTTGCGCTTCCCTTTGGTGAGCAGGCACTGGTTAACGCGGTAACCGCCGTAAACCCCAATACCATTATTGTAATAATGGCAGGCGCGCCATATGATCTCAATGAAATCAAAAAATCAAACCATACGATTGTCTGGTCATGGTTTAATGGCTCAGAGGCGGGTAATGCGCTGGCCGATGTATTGAAAGGTGTTATTAATCCATCAGGCAAAATGCCGTTTACATTCCCGGTTTCATTGCATGATTCACCTGCATTTGCATTAAATAGTTACCCCGGCGAAAATCTTAACACCACTTATAAAGAAGGGATATTGGTAGGCTATCGCTGGTACGATACCAAAAATATCGAACCGCTATATTGTTTTGGTTACGGGCTTTCTTACACCAATTTTGCCTACACCGGTTTATCAACCGATAAAAAGAACTATAAGCTTAATGATAAGATAGCTGTAGCCGTAGCTGTAAAAAACACGGGTAGCCTTGCGGGGAAAGAGGTCGTTCAGCTTTATATCAAAAAAGTAAATTCATCCATATTAAGAGCTGATAAAGAACTTAAAGCCTTTAAAAAAGTAGCGATAGCTCCGGGTAAAACCGCTGTTGTTTCAATGAATGTTAAGGTAAATGACCTGGCTTATTTTGATGATAAGTTAAACAAATGGGTTGTTGAACCGGGCGAATATAAGATCATGGCAGCATCCTCGTCAAAAGACATCAGAAAGGTAATATCCTTTTACGTTCGTTAATTATATCTTCATAATTAACGAAGATCCTGCATCTCCTTTTTTCTTCGCGAATAAAAATGCCGCTATTAATTATAGCGGCATTTTTAAGTTTGGAGATAAATTACCCTCCTTGCAGTTTGCATAAAGAAAATGGCCCGGCGTAGGCACTATTTTGCAGCTATTCAACACCATTTAATCCTAGAATAACTCATATCATATTGATTGTTTGAATTGATGTTATTTTTATTTGGATTTATTCTAAATAAGGACTTACTTTGTGATATACTTACTTATATCGCATGAATAATCCAACTGCTTCCAATCCTCCTTAAATAGAATATAAATAAAAAAGCCCAGTGATTCGTCGCCAAACTTCACACCGGGCAAATGCTAATTCATTCTTCAATCAATTAATCATTCAAAGCAAAACTATGAAATCTTTATTACTATGCAGTAATACACGTACTCCCGCACTATTTAAAAAACACATCAATTTAACCACGCCCTTTAGATGGCTTGGGTGTATCGCTCTGATATTTTATTTTCAATTCTCATTTGCTCAACAACAAACAGGAACAATTCATGGCACCGTTAAAACATCCGATGGTAAGCCTGCCGAATCTGTAACCATTTCGCTGAGAGAAACTCATGCGGGAACTACAGCAAAGGATGCAGGGAACTTCCATTTAAATCATATCAAACCAGGCAACTATACATTAGTGGCCAGTTTTATTGGGCTTGCTTCACAAACACAACAAGTAGAAGTAAAAGCAGGAGAAACCACCTTGGTTAACCTTGTTCTGACGGAGAGCAGCCAACAACTTAATGAGGTCCAAATCAAGGAAACAAAGAACAATAAGTTCGCTGCAAAAAAAAGTGACTATGTTGCCAAGATGCCGTTGGATAACCTCGAAAACCCGCAAGTATACTCTACTGTGGATAAAGAGTTGATCCAAGAGCAAATGGTAACGGATTTGAACGGTGCATTAAAGAACGTGCCTGGCGTTACACTACTCTTGCAGGACGATGGTTCAGGAGGTGATTTTGCCTCGAGGGGATTTGTGACAGACTCTTATTTGCGAAACGGCATGGCTGCTTATATGCAGTCAACGGTAGATCCGGCCAATCTGGAAAAAATAGAAGTGCTAAAAGGGCCATCAGCTACTTTGTTTGGCAGCAGTTACACTTCGTACGGTGGCTTATTTAACAGAGTGACTAAAAAACCATTCGACACTTTTAAGGGAGAAGTTGATTATACAGCAGGCGGTTTTGGTTTAAGCAGGTTAACGCTTGATTTGAATACACCTGTTAATACAGATAAGACAGCGCTGTTCCGCATTAACGTGGCTGATGAACATGATGGCACCTTTAAGGATGCCGGTTTTAGTGATCATGTTTTCGTAGCTCCCAGTTTTTCCTATAAGGTTAATGACCGGCTTTCTATCCTGATTGACGCAGAAATTTATAGTCAAAATGGGACGGTTCCATTCCGCTTTTTTCCCGAGGTAGGTTTTAAAGTAACTACTCCACAACAATTGCATTTTGATTATGATCGCTCTTTTACCAATAATGATATAACAGCATCAAGACCGACAACCAGCGTATATTCATCTGTCAATTATAAAATATCGGACCAATGGAAATCACAAACTAATGTTTCTTATACCAATACTGCTAATAACGGAAATTTCTCCTGGGCTTCTGTATTGCCGGGGGATACTAAGGTTGTAAGGTATCAAAACCCGGGGCCGGATATGACTACTGATTACGAAGTTCAGGAAAATGTGATCGGCGATTTTAAAACAGGTAGCATACGCCACAGGCTGATTGTCGGGCTCGACTTGCTTAGCTATACAGAGAAGTCATCTTTTGGCTATTTAGCTTTTGATACGGTCAGCATCAGCGGGCCAGATCCGGAATATGGAGCACTAAATGCAAATTCATTGAATGCCAAGCTTGCTGGAGTACCCTACAGCAGTGACAAAAACACCCAGTATGATTATGCAGCTTATGCTTCTGATGTGATCAACTTAACTGATAAGTTTATTGCCATGTTAAGTTTGAGGGTTGACCGTTTTGACAATAGAGGTGATGACAATTATATTGCCGATACAACAACCGGTAAATATGCACAAACAGCGCTATCGCCAAAACTTGGGTTGGTTTACCAGCTGTTAAAAGATAAGGTATCGTTGTTCGGGAATTATATGAATGGTTTTCAGAATCAGAACGGAAGCGATCACGACCATAATCCATTTAAGCCTCAAGAGGCAAATCAATTGGAGGGCGGCGTAAAGCTGAGCTTGCTTGATGGTAAAATAACCAGTACCATCAGTTATTATGATATTAAAGTAAATAATGTGTTGCGAACTGATCCTGATTTTCCGCAATTTGAGATCCAGAACGGTACACAATACAGTAAAGGAATAGAAGGGGAGGTGATCGCTAATCCATTTGCCGGATTTAATATAGTGGCCGGTTATGCACATAACGATAGTAAATATGAAAACATCGATGCTACTTTGGATGGTTACCGCCCCGTTAGCGCTGGCCCTGCTGATGTTGCCAATTTATGGTTAAGTTATGCTATTACGAAGGGAGATGCGAAAGGATTGGGCTTCGGTTTTGGCGGAAACTATGCCTGCAAGAATAATATTATTAACGAATCTGATGGGGTATTCACTTTGCCAGCTTACACCGTTCTTAATACTACCGCGTTTTATGATCAGCCTAAATATAGGATTGGTTTGAAGGTAGATAACCTGACGAACAAAGAATATTGGGTTGGTTACGATACCATCATTCCGCAGATGCCGCGCCGGTTATCGGCAACCTTAGCAGTAAAGTTTTAATATGGCCCAATTAAAAAATATCAAAAGATGGTTTTGGTGGCATCGGTGGTCGAGCCTGATATGCACCTTGTTTCTGCTGATGCTATGTATTACCGGTTTACCATTGATCTTTGGAGATGAGATTGAAGGGTGGCTCAACCCAACTCATTATGCCAACCTGCCGAAGGATACGCCAATGGCCGATTTGGATAGCATGATTAAGATTGCACACACGCGTTACCCCAAACAACTGATCACTTTCATTTTTGTGGATGATGATGAGCCACAGGTATTGGTCAATATGGCACCGGGCTGGAACCCGGATGATCCGTTGCGCCATTCCCTGCAATTTGACAGCCGAACAGGTAAGCTGCTGAACGATGAGCCGCCATTCTCCCAAAAATCGGCAAGTTTTATCGATACTATGCTCGATCTCCATCGTGGATTGTTCCTTGACTTGCCGGGTGAACTGTTTTTGGGGCTGATAGGGGTGTTGTTTGTAATTTCTATCATTTCTGGGGTCGTATTGTACGGCCCCTTTATGAAAAAACTGGACTTCGGCACCATCAGGCAGGATAAATCCCGGCGACTCAAATGGCTCGACTTGCATAACCTATTGGGTATTGCAACTGCTATATGGCTGTTTGTAGTTGGCGCAACAGGCGTGATGAATGAACTTTCCACACCGTTGTTTGGCTTATGGCAGATTACTGATGTAAAAGCGATGCTAAGTAAATATCATGGCAAGCCATTAATTCAGCAAAACGAATTGAGTTCTGCTCAGGCAGCTTACAATACTACCAAAGAAGCATTACCCGGCATGGAGGTAATGAGCATGGTGTATCCGGGCAGCGTTTACGGCAGCCCTTACCATTACCTGATCTGGACAAAAGGAAGCACACCGCTTACTTCGCAGTTGTACAGCCCTGTTTTGGTTGATGCCAAATCGGGTAAACTTGCAGCGGTGGTGAAAATGCCTGTATATCTGCGGGCGCTTGAGCTTTCCCGGCCGCTGCATTTTGGTAACTACGGCAGTACACCGCTAAAAGTGATCTGGGTGCTGTTTGATCTAGTAGCTATCGTAGTGCTGGTCAGTGGCGTTTATCTCTGGATTGTGCGCCGTAAATTTTATAAGGATTATTTTGACCAGATGGCCGGTTCAGAATTAACAGAAACTTATTCTACAAATTCAACCCATGAAACAAAATTTTAAGAAAATCTGGCGGATTCCTTTACTGCTATCTGTGTTGATATTATTTGGTTTACTGGCTGCTTTGCTGGGTACAGGTATATGGTATTGGTTATCATGGCTGGCAATGATTATTCCGCTAATTGTTATCTGCCGGAAGATTTGGAAACCCAAGGCCCCAGCTAGAATAAATACAATGAATTATTAAAAATATAAAGTCCTGCTTACCTGCGGTTGATTATCTATCTATGCAGGTAAGACAGGCACTAATTGTTAGCTTATGTGTAAAACCATCGTTTTAAGCCGTAAATGCGCCACTGTCATTAGTCAATGTATGGAGTGTAAGATAATGAATATCTGGCTCCGGAACCTGCTGTTGAATTTTACACCCGAACAGTTTAAAATGTTTAAGAATTTTACCTCAGGGCTGGATGTAGAAGAAAGTATGTTTCCTTTCCCTGATGGAGAAGACAGGTTGGTGCTGCGTACTCCACATAGCGACATTTGTTTTACATTTAGCTTAACAGAATGGGAGGATTTTCAGGCTGCTATGGAAGAAGCCGAGTATATGCAGGGTGTTTATACACTAATATCACCCTGATAATACTTGCTTTCAATAATAAAGTTCAATCATTCGGAGAAAGATATTTTTAATATCAAATCGGACTAACGTCTTTCTAATAAAGGCAATACAACAAGTCGAACAATAAGGTGCGCTATGAGCGAAAGCGCGAAGGTGAAAATGATAATCATCCCCATTTTTATAGGTGTGTTAAAATAGTCGAGAAAGCCAGAACGACCTGAACCAGCATAAAGTAAGGCCAGTGCGAAAACGATGAAGCCGGTGATCCACAAAGTGACATGCGAACAGAAATATCTTTTACGGGCCAGTGTGGATTGTGGGAAAGCAGTTAGGAGCAACACTACGTGTGTGATGAAAAAGATAACAGCAATAATGATAAGGAAGTAAAACATAATCTAGGATTTGAATACTAAATTAAAAAAAGTATTTAATCTAAACTTAAAATATTTCGCCAACGTTTATAAACATCCCTCTTGACCCCTCGCGGCCAAAACCATAGTCGATTGCTATATTCGTACGGGAAACTTTATTCAGTTTAATGCGTAACCCTGGCCCAAATGCAGGTTGAATGGATTGCAGATTTGTTCCTTGCGCTGCAGAAAATGATTGCGCATTTACAAATACAACACCGCCCAAAAGGCCGTTATTGGTCACTTTAAACCGGTATTCCGATTCCATATACACCATTTGTGCGCCACGAAAACGGCCTTGTATATAGCCTCTTCCGGTTCCGCTGTAAGTATCCCATGCATTAGCAGGCAGATCAAGATACGGCGGATTGCCTTTTAACACCAACCAATCATATGACCAAAATGCTAATACATTATCTGAGTTTGAAGGAAATTTGAAATATTTGCGCACATCAATAACCATAGCCTGCCAATTGTGCAAATTGCCTATAAAACTTCCATTATCAAGGTATTGCAGTGATGCATAAAAGCCACGATAAGGGTTAATGGAGTTATCTCTACTATCAAATAAAGCATTTAAAGTGATGCCGGAAGATATTGAGTGTGCCATAGCCCCATATTTCACATAATCAGATGGTGCGCCATCCAGCGGACCCTTATGGGTAACATTCCAGTGCACATCAGCTATATATCCAATTCCTGCATAAAAATCTGACCATATACGCCTTAAAGCAATTTCACTAAACCTGAAGAAATCATAATCCATCGGATCTTCATTCCTAATATTGGAACTACTGCCTAAGCCGTATGTGCTTTGCGGGTATTTAAGGTAGCGTATATCTCCGATAAAGTCATAATCATTGTTATTTGACCAGATGTTGGATTGGATAGGAATAATGATTTGTTTGGTTTGGGTATAGGCCGTATTAATGGTTATAGTTGATATTTTTGAATCTTTAGTTGTTCTAAAGGCAACATTCCCGGCAAGAGTTAAGGCTAATTTTGATTGCAAAGTGTAACCTAATGCAGGTACTACTGAAAAAACTGGTTTTGTTGATATAGTATCGTTCTTAGTCTTCCTTTTATTTCCAAATATTGAGCCGATAATATCGTATACATCTAGCTGTTGTAAAGAATCGGGCTGTTTTTTCGCAACGGTATCAGTTTTGGGATACTTGGTTAATGGTACAAACTTTTCATCCTGAGCATGCAGTAGTACCGGGCTATAAATTAATGCAAATATCAAAAGGCACTTTAGCACAGATAGCATACAAAATGAAGTATTTTTAATGAAGATATAGGCACATTTTGATTTAATTCTGAAGAACTAATGTACTAATATAATGGAATGGTATGCACAAATGAAGTTAAGAGTTCCTTTTTGTGAATGGAATTTTTAATACCTTAATGAAATTTGAATTGACCTGTTTATCCATGTGTGAATCAATACCGAATGTGATTTCGCTTTTAGGTAGATCATTATAATAGGTTTTAAAAATCCTATCCCAAATGCTTAATACATCCCCATAGTTACAATCGGTATAAGGTAACTCATAATGATGATGTACATGGTGTAAATTAGGGGTAATAAAAACCAGGCTTACAATATTATTAGCTCTAGGCGAAAGTTTGAATTGTGTGTGTGATGTAATATTGGCAATGGTTTGTATCGTTTGGCGCAGTAGTAAAACGCCAAATGATGCTCCAAGCAAAAATACCCAGATAATTAAAAAACACATTCTGACAAAGGTTTCTACCGGATGTTCCCTCACTGTGGTTGATACATCAAGATCAAGGTCACTATGATGTATTAAATGAAAATTCCACAATGATTTAACCTTATGCATAACCACATGGTAGATATACTCGCAAAAATCAAGTAGCACAAATCCTACTATATACTTCACAAATATGCTGTTGGAATACGGTAATAAAAATAATAATCCCCAATGATGACTAAGTGACCAAACACATATCATCAGCACAAAAATTGTCATAAACAGCTGTACCGGTAAGGCTGTAAATATGAAAAACATATTGGTGAGTGTATGTTTCCATTTATCTTTCCATGAAGATGTTAACACAAAGGCTTCAATCAGCCATAAACTCACAATAATTCCGCCATACAAGAAAACTTGGGACGAAGATGGGTTATTAATGAAGTAGGACTTAATCGATAGCATAAGTAGGGGCATTATAATTGGCAAGTATAAAATAAAAATCTGTAGTTAAGATGAAGATGACATTAGAAAGTGATTAAAATTAGTAGATGTTGTGTTTGAGATTTGATGAAACAAACAGCCTTAGGTTAATTCTTTGAGATAACTCATGAGATCTGCATTAAATTAAAGGTTAAAATAGTGTATTTTTAAACGATGACTAACGGTTTTGAACCAAGCTCTGTACAGTTATGTTGATATAGGGGCCAATAAATTGGCTTTAGCTAAATTTATTAAACATCTACTTATGAAAAAACTCTTGCTGCTGTTATTTTGCGTGTTTAGCCTGAGCATAGCAAATGCACAAACAAAAGCCCCCCGGTTTCATGTGATCGCTCTTTATGAAAATGGCGGGCACCATATTGAGTATTCAAAGGCTGCAAGGGTTTGGCTGGATAAGCTGGCTGTAGATAGCAACTTTAGCATCGATTATATCCAAAATACGGATAGTATTGATGACAAATTTCTATCCAAATACCAACTCTTTATTCAGCTTGATTATGCGCCTTATGCCTGGAAACCTGAAGCAGTAGCAGCTTTTGAAAAATATATTACAGAGGGCAGGGGAGGATGGATAGGGTTTCACCATGCTACGCTGATCGGCGAATTTGATGGCTACCCAATGTGGGACTGGTTTCACCAGTTTATGGGCAATATTAGGTTTAAAAACTATATAGCCACCTTTGCAAAAGCTACTGTTGATGTGGAAGATAAGCAGCACCCGGTTATGAAGGATGTCTCGCCGACCTTTACAGTGGAGAAAGAAGAATGGTATACGTATGATAAAGACCCAAGGCCAAATGTGCATGTATTAGCTACTGTTGATGAATCAACCTACGTTCCAAACTCTGATATTAAAATGGGAGGGGATCATCCCGTGGTTTGGACAAACCTTAACTACAAAGCCCGAAACGTATATATTTTCATGGGCCATTCACCTATATTATTTGAAAGTAAAGATTACAAGACTTTATTTACCAATGCCATTTTTTGGGCGGCAGCCAAATAGTAATACATGATATTTTGGGTTGCTGTTTTTTAGCAGCCCAAATATAAACCTATAGAAGATTTATTGATACATTGCAATACAGCTGTAATAACAACAGGTATATAAAAAAATAACTTCTTTGATTTCTAGATCAAAGAAGTTATCAGAGGCAGTAGCCGATTTAAATAAGCTTAATTATTTGCTTTTAGTAGCCGCTGGTTTTGCCGGTTGAGTTTTTTTCTCAGCAACCTTTTTTACAACAGGTTTTTTCTCAACAGGTTTTGTAGCTGTTTTGATATCTGTTTCTTTTTTAGCAGGAGTTTCAGCCGCTTTTGCTTTTGCAGGTTTTACTGCAGAAGATGGCGCTTTAACCTCTTTAGGCTTCTTAGTTGCAGCAGGTTTGGCTATTTTTAATTCCTCAGATATTTTTTTAGCCAGTTTTTTTGATTTTTTCTGGAACTTTTCTGTTAGTTTACCTTCGTCCTGGCCAAACTTTAAAGCTATCGCTTTTACTGTTGCTATAAGGCGTTGTTGTATATCCAGTTTTGCGGTTTTACGTGCCGACTTAACGGGGGATTTTTGTTTTGGTTGTTTCATAAAATTTTGTGTGCCAAATGTATAGCAAATTCATGTGAATTTAATATTATGTTTATGTTAAGCATGTTGCTTGGGCTTAACACAAGATAATCATTAAATGCAAAAAAAACTATTTTGTTTTGACCCGATGTTATTTACTAAAACCAACTAAATTGAAATCACTCGAGTTGATCGGCATTATTTATATTTTTCAATTCCTTTAGTATCTTCGCTTACCGGTTTAATGCTAATAGCAGCACCGCCACCCGGCGCCAATTTTAATTTGAGTTTGGTATCTGAATCAACTAAATAAGAAGTTATTTTATATGATTCCGGGTTTTTGTCCCAGTCAGCATCCGCGCCATCGGCATATATGGTTGCTATGTATTTTTGCCCTTTATTTAAGAAATCAAGAGGAGCAACCTCGTCACGCCCATCCTGGTTAGTAACTGCACCAACAAACCAATTTTCTGTCCCTTTTTCTTTACGGGCGGTAGTAATATATTCTCCCGGTTCAGCTTGAATGATCTTTGTATCATCCCAATCAACACCTACATCTTTAATAAACTGGAATGCATCTGCATATTTTTCATAATTCTCAGGCAAATCAGCGGCCATTTGTATAGGGCTATAAAGTACCACGTACAATGCCAGTTGCTTTACAAGTGTAGTGTGTACCTGTTTATTTAGTAAAACTGTGTAATCTTTAACCTTAAGTATACCCGGGGTAAAGTCCATAGG
>NZ_LMUO01000011.1:496998-587879 GCF_009765905.1 Mucilaginibacter sp. L196
GCCTGTAGGCCTAACAGGTTCGTGTTCATCAATCATAATATGATATTCAGCAGCTTTTTGCGCTACGCGGACATAGTGGTTCACCATCCATGCACCATCATGGTGTTCTCCCCGAGGGATGATTTTGCCCACATAACCCGTTTTAACTGATGTGTAGCCATACTTATTCATAAAGCGGAAGGCTGTATCCATCTGCCGCTCATAATCAGTTGCAGAGCCCGATGTTTCGTTATGCATAATCATTACCACGCCTTTAGCTTTTGCATATTGCATTATAGCTGCTACATCAAAATCAGGATAGGGGGTAACAAAGCTAAATACGTTTTCCTTCCAGTTACCAAACCATTCTTCCCAGCCATAGTTCCATCCTTCAACCAAAACACCCTTTATGCCATTCTTCGCCGCGAAATCAATATAACGTTCCACATTGGCGGTATTGGCGCCGTGAGTATGGTTTGGTATAAGTAAACCATCGGCACCAACGGTATCGGCATTGTTTGAATAATTCCAGGTACTTTTACCGGTTTGCATTTCCCACCATACGCCAACAAATTTCATCGGTTTTATCCATGAGGTATTTTCAATTTTTGATGGATCATTCAAATTCAAAATTATTTTTGAAGTAAGTATTTCTCCTGCTTTATTACTTACAATTATGGTACGCCATGGCGTATGACAAGCAGCACGCATATAAGCCATATTACCAACCGCATCGGGTACTAAGCTTGCTTTAAGTTTAAAGGTTTTAGTGTCCACATGTAATTGCATCGCGCTATAATTTACTAGAGCAGCTTCGTGAATATTGATGTATAATCCATCGGCAGTTTTCATCATCAAAGGTGTTTGCACGGCGTATCTATCGGGGCATACCTTAACGGCAATATCATCCGAGCCGTTAACCATGCTGCGGTTATCAATTTCACTTATTTTGGTGGTGCTGTAAGGATATTCATTGGTATCGTAATCACCGGGTATCCAAAAGGTTTTATGGTCGCCGGTTAGAGCAAACTCTGTTACCTCATCCGATACAATAAAATATTTTAAGTTTGGTTGTATTGGAAATTCATATCTAAAACCGACACCGTCTTCAAACACCCTGAAAACAATATCCATTAACCTGCCCAGATTGTTTTTTTGCTTTAGATGGATGGTTACCTGCTCATAATGGTTACGTATGGTACTCACTTCGCCCCAAACAGGTTTCCATTGCTCATCAACAGATTTTCTTTCTGTATTTATCACCATGAAATTGCTGTCGAGCGAAATATCATTTGCAAGTTTTATTCCCATGCGCGATGTATTAATTAATGGTTTTTCGGCATAGTCAACCTTATATTTAGGTCGCCCACCTGCATCAAGTATAAAATCAAGCTTAACTTTATTCATACTTGCACTAATGGGTGTAGCCTGCTGCGCTGTAACATGGTTAAGCAATAACAGACTAATGATGCAGGTAAGTATCTTTTTCATTTTTTGGATAATTTAATTGTGTAAGCTTCATAGGTTGAAGCATTGATTGCAAGTATGTTTTGGGTGAAAAAATAGCATAAGTGTTCACCCAAATAATTTCATTTGGTTAGCATTTGTATAAGATGATTTTTTCCGGAGAGATTAAAAAGCACGAAGCCTTTTTAGGGGCTCCGCGCTTAACCAACTATTAATGAGTATATCCGGGATTTTGAACGGCTTTACTGTTTGTATTTAATTCACTTAGCGGTATAGGCCAGGTATATGATTTGCTATCAACAAATGTGGTTGTTAGTGGCTGCGTTGTATTTAAAGCAGAACCATAGTAGGCGGCTTCGGAGTCACCAATTTTCCATCTGCATACATCAAACCACCAGCTGCCCTCATTAAATAATTCAGCCCACCGCTCATAGTAAAGTGGGTTATGGCCCAATACAGGATCAGGATCAAGCGAATTATTTGCAGGGGTTGCAGCTGTTGTTGATGCATAATCAATAGCTGAAGGTGTGTTGATAGGTAAGCCATAAGCCCTGCGTTTTACTTTATTCAGATATTCCAATCCAACAGCGGTATTGCCACCTTGAATATTAGCTTCAGCATATAATAAATATACATCAGCTAAACGTAACAGGTAGTAATCCCATTTATCTGAATTTATAGTATTTTCGTTATAATCAATAGGTGAGTATTTTCTTACACTAAAACCATAATGATTAGTTTGAAAAGCGTAAATGGATGGTTTAGCTACTTTTGCAAAATTGACTCCATCAAATTGAACTGAATCAACCCATGGCTGCAATGCATTAACAAATAAGCGAGGATCGGCTGTTTGGTTGGTACGAACATTTAATGATGCCTGAGTATAAGCAGGGTCTTGTATCAGTTTTGGATTTTTATACGATGCTGTTTGTGAGGCATTATATTTAGGATTTGCAACAAGGTTATATACTGAGCTTAATGGAAAACCGAAACGTATTACGCTTTGATCGTGAAAAAACTCATTGCCGTAACCCATTGACAAGACACTGCCTTCTGTTCCATCACCGCCGCCAAATGTATTTGGCGACCAGATGAGCCCATTAATTGTAGATGAGTTTGCGGCACTGCTGTATATACCGTAGCCACCCATTGAATTTTGATCAACGTACAATTCCAGCAATGATTCGCTATTGAATTTATTACTACCATTAAAAGCATTGAAATACGTTGTATAAGGCATTAATGATTTACCGCTGTTTTGGATAACATCCAATAGGGTAGTTTGTGCATCGGCCCAATCTTCTGTATAAACATAAGCTTTGCCTAACAATCCTTTTGCCGACCACTCGGTAGCTCTTGCCAGATCAGCAGAACCCCATACCTGGCCTTTAAGCAAAGTTGCAGCTTGCTTTTCGTCGCTTTCTATTAAAGCCCAAACATCTTTTACAGGAGACCGGGGTATTTGAGTTCCTGCTAAGCTGTTAGGTATACTAGTATAAATTGGTACGCCCATTTCTGTGCCGTTTACACCACCAGCTTTCATATAATCCTGGCCGTATAGGCATTCCAGCTGCATATAATACCATCCGCGCAGGCAGTAAGCCTGACCTAATATCAAGTTAATAGTTGGCTGATCAGCCGGATCAGTCTTCATTAGCGCGGCGGCGGCAAAAATGGTAACATTGCAGTTTTTAATACCGGTGAAGCAAGCCGCCCATGTTTCTGATGCGTACTCATTACCAACTGTAAGATTATTGGCTGCCATTTCATTCCATCCCGGATCGCCGTTATATTCAGAGTTTACTGTATGCATTGAATTTGACAATGCTTTGGGTAAAAAGTGAAATCCGTACAAACCCTGGTCGCGAAGGTTAGCATAGCATGATACCAGTACTGTTTGCAGGTCATTTACGGTTTGTGGATAATCTGCAATGGCATATGCATTTTTTTGCCCGACGTTGGTTGGGTCTTTTTTACATCCCGCTAAAATAATAAGTGCGAGTGCTGCTATATATTTTTTCTTAATCATCTTTGTAATTTTAAAGGGTTATTATTGAAAACTAATGTCAACACCGGCTGAATAGATCCTTGCCTGCGGATAGTTTGTTACAGCATCAATACCTTGTGTAGTAGTACTAACTGTACCGCCTGTTGCAATCTCGCTGCCTAATTCAGGATCGAGGCCCTTGTAATGGGTAAATGTTAACAGGTTATTAGCCATTACAAATATTCTTAAACTTTTAACATCCAGTTGCTGTAAAACATTACCCGAGAAGGTATAACCTAATTGTATGTTTTTAAGCTT
Source organism: Mucilaginibacter sp. L196 (assembly GCF_009765905.1). Taxonomy (GTDB): domain Bacteria; phylum Bacteroidota; class Bacteroidia; order Sphingobacteriales; family Sphingobacteriaceae; genus Mucilaginibacter. The sequence goes on from NZ_LMUO01000011.1 coordinate 500,750, forward strand.
TAAATAAGCTCCGCTTTCAACAAAATAACTGTTTACCGAAGAGTAATTCTGGTTTGGATCTAAAGTGAAACCACCTGTAGTAGGGATGCCTAACCTTGGTTGAGAAGTAAGCCCGTTTGAACCAAAGAATGAATCGTTGAAGATTTGTTTAGTAGAGTTACCATCCTGAAAAACAGTTTGCTCATAGGCTTTTACGCCGTTGTATAACTGTACGCCAGCAACTCCATTGAATAACATGGCTAAATCAAACCCCTGGTAATTAAAGTGCAGATTAAAACCATAAACCATTTTAGGGTTAGGGTTACCTATAACCTGCCTGTCATTTTGGTCAATGGTAGCATCGCCATTTGCATCAGTGCTACCATCGGTATTTGCATAAATTAAGTCGCCAACATTAGCATGCTGACCGTTAATAACTTGCTTTTGAGCCGCTGCTTCGTTGCTGAATATACCAAGCACTTTGTAGCCATAGAATGAACCAAATGGTAAGCCTACTTTTGTAATGGTTAGTGTTTGGCTAGGCTGCGCGCTAAAAGCTACGTTACCAGGATCGGGTGTATACCAATTGTAACCACCGTAAACAGCATCTGTAGCGGCACCGCTTAACTTAGTAACCTTGTTTGTATTAAAGCTGGCGTTTGCATTTATATCAAAACCAAGTTTCCCGAATTTATTATGATAGCCTACCATAAAGTCAAAGCCGTGGTTATCTACATCGCCAATATTAGTTATGAAGGGGGCTGTAAAACCACTGCTTTGTGATAAGGTAAGATCATATATCATATCTGACGTTTTTTTGTTATACCACTCTGCAGTAAAATAGAGGCTGCCATGTAAGGCTTCTCCGTCGATACCAATATTGGTTTCGGTAATGGTTTCCCAATGTAAATTAGGATTTGGTATACCCGCTAAAGTATTCGCGATTTGGAATGGTGCACCCGGTGCAAACCCTTGTGCCCCGCCTGCAATACCGGTAGAAACGTTGTTTTGTTGGTATGGCACAGTAAACGAGTACGGAGGTATTGCGCTGTTACCTAATTGACCATAACTTGCCCTGAATTTGAAGCTATTTAATTCAGGCAGCACTTTATTAAAGAAAGGTTCTTCACTTATTGTCCATCCTGCAGATGCAGCCGGGAATACGCCTTTTTGTTTATTAGGGCCAAATACAGTGTAATTAGCATCCTGCCTGATTGATCCTGATAAAAAATATCGCTCATTAAAATTATAATTTACACGTGCAAATTGTGATTTTATTAGGCTTTGCGGATCATAAGTGCCTGACAGGCTTAACGCCGAGGCGGAAGTTTGAATAAACGAGTAACCCGGTTCACCTACCTGGCTTTCGCCTGCATCAATATTATTGGTTTTATCGGTAATTTGTTCATAACCAACTAATGCACTTACATTATGCTTGCCAAAGCTTTGGTTATACGACAACACATAGTTGGATAGCAATTGGCTGCTTTGATTGTATGATTTAGTAAGTGAATTGACATTGGATGATACCGGCCCAAAATTATAAGTGTTTTGGAAGAGGTCTTCAGTTTCCAGGTAATAACTATAGCCTAAGGTTGTTTTAAAATCTAAATGGAAAGGTAATTTCAAATCAGCATAAACATTGCCCTGGAAATTGTTTTTGGTATCCTGCGCACTTGCAGAGTTTACTGCTCCTAAAGGGTTAGGGCCTGAATATTGCGCGCCATAACCTGATGGTTCAGTACCGTAAGAGCCATTTGAATTATATATAGGGATGATTGGCTGCGTACGGAATGGGGCATTTGCCAGGAAAGCCTGCGCGCCTACCAGTGGTGATGTAATGCGTTGAGATGCATTGATTTGCTCGCCAATGGTTAGATACTTGCTTAATTTATAGTCTGTATTAACGCGTACACCTCCAATATTTGAGTAATTCTTGATGAAAATGCCTGTTTGCTGGTTGTAAAAGCCTGATATCAGGTAATTAATATTGTTTGAGGCGCCTGAAATTGACAGGTTATAATTTTGCTCGGTACCTGTACGGTAAAGTGCATTAACCCAATTGGTGTTTGCAAGTGTATCTAAACCACCTTTGCCTGCAAATACAGTAGGGTTTAGGATGTCCTCCACTTTTAAATAATCATCTTTGTCAAGCAATTGTATCAGTTTAGGTTTGGTTACGCCATATCTTGCACTAAACGTGATTAATGGTGGTGCACCCGCATTTGCTCCCTTTTTAGTGGTGATGAGAATTACACCGCCAGCTGCCGCCGAACCATAAATAGCTGCTGAGGCCGCATCTTTAGCAATATCTATTGATGCTATATCCTGCGGATTAATGCTGTTTAAATCTGATTGCCTTACCCCATCAACAATGTATAATGGGTTGGGCTGATAGAATGAAGCAACACCGCGTATAATAATTTGCGGAACTGCATCCGGCGCAGCCGAAGCGGTAATTACGTTTACACCGGCAACACGGCCTTCTAAAGCCTCTATAGGGTTAGTGATGGGTTGATCTTTAAATGTATCGCCTTTGACGGAAGCTATTGATCCGGTAAGGTCCTTTCTTTTTTGTGTGCCATAGCCAACTACAACAACTTCATTTAGTTCCTGGTTGTCTTCCTGCATACTAACATTTATGGTTTGGCGATTGTTTACCGGTATCTCTTGTTTGGCATAACCAATGCTTGTAAATACTAATACATCTGATCTTTTAGCGTTTATGGTATAGTTACCATTTCCATCTGTGTTTGTTCCGTTTGAGGTTCCCTTTATCAAAATGGTTACGCCCGGAAAGGGATTTCCTTTTTCATCGGTAACTTTACCTGAAACTGATACCTGTGCGAATGACGACATGGACATCAATAAAAGCAAAGGACAAAAAAGTAACTTTAAGAGTAATTGTTTTTTATACATAATGATTTCATTTTAGGTTATTAATGGATAAGTTGTTTGGTTACTTGTCTGCGGGCGGATAGCTTTATCCGGAAAGCAGGTGGGGGTTCAGCTGTTTTTTTTGCATATACGGTTTTGCGCATACAAAAAAGCAGTTCAATACCCGGTTAAGGTTTTGATACATTTTCATAATTCAATAAAAGTTTTTAAAAGCGGTTATAATCAGTAATTACAGCCTATGGTTTAGCTTGCCGTAATTCTCATATCAAAGAGAGGAGATTTAATTATCTGCAACAAGTTTCAAAACTAAAATATAAAAGAGTTGAAAGTTTTTTTGTATTTAAATGATTGAAAATCAATTCATTGTATGATGTGTTGCAGAAGCAAAATATAAACCCTATATAAACAATATAAAGTTTAGGCTGGTATTTATATGGCTTTTATGGCCATAATAGCATGCTCAAATTCATCATTATGGATGATGGATTTACTTTTAATGCGGGCTTTATAGTTATAGATGGTATTTACAGAGTATTCAAGTATGTGGGCTATCTTTTCGGTATCGCTAATTCCAAGCCTTATTAGGGCGAATATGCGCAGATCGGTATTTAATAATTGGTTGGGTAATAGTTTAATCCGGTTCTCCTCACAGAATAATTCATTATAGCCATGTACAAAATTCGGGAAGATTTTAAGAAATGCTTTATCGAAATTAATAAACAATTCTTCGCGCTCTTTTGTAAGGTTGATGTTGTTAACCAGTATACGTATATCCTCATATCGTTTTGTGGTGAGCTTGTTATCTACAGAGCGCTTAAACTTTTCGAGCTTGTTTATGTATTCTGATATCAGGTTGAAATAGTAACCTATATATTCCTCTTTAATCGTATTGGCTTCGTTTAACTCAATAATGCTTTTTTCCAGGTGATGGTTAGTGTCCAGTATTATTTTATCGGCAACCTTTAATTTTTGTAGCTGCTTATAAATTATCACCGAAAACACAATTACTATACTTACCAAAATAGTTAACAACGATGCGTAAAAGAAAAGGGCGCGTTTCTGCTCTTCCTCGTTATTTATCCTATCGCTGGCAATAACGGGTAGTATGGCGCTTACCTGTAGTTTCCTTTGCCTAGCACCATAAAATATGGCATCATCCATGGCTTGTTTAATATATACGTAGGCATTTTTTACATCGCCGTTCTGGTATAATAGCTGGGCAAGGTTTGTCATAGCAGCGGCTTCCTTGGTTGATGAGCGTACATCGGCCATGGCGGCTCTTATCAGTAAGGAGATGGCACTGTCGGGCTCGCTTTTACGAATATAAATATCGCTTAATGTGGATGCAGTAACCGCGAATTGATGGTCGGTAAGTTTGTATTTGTCTATCAGTTGTTTAAGCGCTGTAATAGCTTTATCAGTATTGCCTGTTTTAAGATATTTTAAGCCGGAATAATAAATATACTCAAAAGAGTTACTGTTACATAGCACGGTACCCGAGTCGGTATACAGGCTGGCGCGCTTAACATAAAGAGGAGTGTAATAATTATCCTTGTCGAAGTCGGATAAGTCGTAATATGTGCGGGCGGTTAAAAAGTAGTATTCCTTTTTCGCGTCATTATCTAAAATCTTTACATTAACTGTTTTAAGTGAATCAAAGGTTTCCTTAAACATCCCCGATGAAAGCAATATAAAGCCAAGCTTAATTTTACTAACGGCAATTTTTGATGGGTCGTTTAATAGATGAGCTGTTTGCTGTAGTTTCTGAACATAGTCATAAGCCTTATTATAGTTAAAAGATTTATACTCATTGTATAGGCTTAAATACAAGTTATATCTAAAATTCAGATCATTAATACGGTTGCTATTGAGGTAAGTCTCCAGCTTTTCAATTCTTGTTGTTTTTTGCTGGTCGAATGTTTTTTTGTTGTCTAAAACATCGTTCAGCTTATTCAATAAAGTATCATAGTTCTGGTGTGAAAATGCCGGATAAAAAAATAATAAAAAAGGAATCAGGAGTACAATTCTTTTCATGAATGATTTAATAATCAAGCAGTTTTCAAAAAATAGTGTATAAATTGGTAAATAATCAGCCGGTTAAGTATTGGGCTGATTTATCTTTCTTAAAATTAGAAAAAATAATCAATTTACCCTTGCAAATATTAAAAAACAGAGATCGTTAATCAACAAGTTCTGCCCATTGTGTCTAATAGGTTATCTTTGCCGGAAATGCATATTACATCCGAATGTTAGAGATTTTATATAGTGATGAGCATTTAATTGCTATAAATAAGCCACATGATCTGTTAGTCCATCGTTCATCCATAGCTGCGGATGTTGAAGAGTTTGCCTTGCAAATATTGCGCGACCAGGTAGGGCAGTGGGTAAATCCAGTTCATCGATTAGATAGAAAAACGGCCGGGGTATTGCTATTCGCTTTTAACAAAGATGCGGAAATAGCTATGCATCAGCAATTTGCTGATAATCTTGTGAAAAAGAAATATCATGCCATTGTGCGTGGGCATACGCTTGATAGCGAGGATATTGATTATCCGTTAAGAAAAGAAAACGGAACGCTGCAAGAAGCTTTTACAAGTTATATCACTTTAAAACGTGCCGAGATTGATGTGCCACTAGGCTCGCATCCAACATCCAGATATTCATTGATAGAGGTTACACCGTCAACCGGGCGCATGCACCAGATCAGGAAACATATGGCGCATGTATCACACCCCATTATAGCTGACCGTACCCATGGCTGTAATAAACAAAACCGCTTTTTTAAAGCAAACTGGGAAATGACTACCATGTTATTGCATGCATCAAGTTTGTCTTTTACTCATCCTATCACCAAAAATATTATCAATATTGAAGCGCCTTTACAACCTGAATTTAAAAGGGTTATGGCTTTGATGAATTGGTAAGCAGGCAATTTGCCCGTCAACTTTAAACAAAAGATCACTAAATCGGTTACTACACTATGAATACTTCTTTACAGCACGCGTTCAACTTAACAGACGGCAAACATGATATTACTATAACAGCTATTGATAGTGATATAGCCGTAGGTAGCCTATCAGAAAACGGAAATTACAGATTAACCGAGGGGGAGTTGAACCTGGGTGATATACAGTTTGATGAGGAAATGGATTATTGGATATACAATGGGCAAACTGAATTTACCCGAGATGAATTGATAACAATAGCCGATTATATCAAGCATCAGCAAAATAGGGCCGCCTAGTTAATAATAATTGGTATTTACTGTCGTGATAATTCGTACTATATTTGTTCTGTAATCCTAACATAATCACATGGACGAAATAGAAGATTATTCAGAAAAAATTCATGAGCAAAGTGATGAGCATGCCCATGAAATATTGCATCATAGCGAGAGCAAGGATAGATGGGTAATGTATGTAGCGTTATCTACAGCAGTTATAGCTGTGCTGGCTGCTATTACCGGCCTTTTGGCGGGTAACCATGCAGATGATGCCATGTTAACCCAAATACATGCGTCAGACCAATGGGCATTTTATCAGTCGAAAGGGATTAAAGCAGAGTTGCTTGCCTCTACCGATCATGTATTGGTTGTAATGGGCAAACAATCAGATACAGTTGACGCTAAAAAAATAGCAACATATAAGCATCAGCAACAGGACATTATGAAAAAGGCTACTGAGTATCAGAAAGAATCTGACACGCACGTTGAGCGGCATGATGTACTTGCACGAGGTGTAACACTATTTCAGGCTTCTATCGCCATTGGCGCAATATCCATTATAACCCGCCGGAAGCCGTTGTGGTTTGTGAGTCTTGGCTTTGCGGCAATAGGCTTGTTTTTCCTGATACAGGAGCTTTTTTTCTGACAATACGTACTATTTAACCCCTTAATGCATTAAGTTGATTTTGCGGGGATTGTAATGGTTATCTTTGCACTTTCTAAGCAAAGCAAATGATAAAAAAAGTACTGGAGAATTTAAAAATAACCGCGTTAAACGAAATGCAAAATGCGGCGCTTAATGCCGATAAAAAAAGCGACATCATTTTGCTAGCGCCAACCGGTTCCGGTAAAACCCTTGCATTTTTATTACCCCTGCTGAGTGTATTAGATGCGAATGTGCCATTGGTACAGGCGTTGATATTAGTTCCCTCGCGTGAGCTTGCTTTACAGATTGAACAGGTATTTAAAGCCATGGGGAATGGTTTTAAAGTGAACTGCTGTTATGGTGGCCACTCTACAAAAATAGAAAGTAACAACCTATCGCAACCACCGGCCTTGTTAATTGGTACCCCTGGCCGTATAGCGCATCATTTGCGCCGCGAAACCTTCAGGACAGATAAAATAGAAACATTGATACTGGATGAGTTTGACAAAGCGCTTGAATTTGGTTTTCAGGAGGATATGTCGTACATCATCAGGCAACTTCCTTCCATAAAAAAACGAGTGCTGACATCTGCTACTCAAATGCAGGATATACCTTCATTTACCGGGGTGAAGCACCCTGTAGAATTGAACTTTTTGCGTAATAAATCAAATACACCTGATTTAAAATTGAAAGCTGTTATAGCTGATGGCGAGGATAAGTTAGATGTGCTTTTTTCATTGGTATGCAAAATCGGTAACGAGGCTACACTGATATTCTGTAATCATAGGGATGCTGTGGAACGGATTAGCGAGCTGTTATGGCACCAGGGATTGGTACATGATATATTTCATGGCGGGATGGAGCAGGAGGATAGGGAACGCGCATTGCTAAAATTCAGGAATGGTAGTCACCGTTTGTTGATCACTACTGATTTGGCCTCACGAGGATTAGATATTCCAGAAATTGAGCATGTGATCCATTATCAGTTACCACATAATGAAGAGGCCTTCCTGCACCGCAATGGCAGAACAGCACGTATGCATGCCAAGGGAACATCTTACTTGATACTTACCCCTGATGAACTGCCATCGTACTTAAAAGCAGTTCCTGAAATTGAGGAGTTACCGGCACATAATACCTTACCGAGGCCAACGCCTTGGGAAACCTTATACATCGCCGCAGGCAAAAAGGATAAAGTTAATAAGGTGGATATTGTAGGTTTATTACTTAAGAAAGGTGAATTGGACAAAGAAGATCTGGGTTTGATTGAGGTTTTAGACCATACTTCATATGCCGCCGTAAAAAGTAATAAAATTGCAAAGGTTGTAAGTTTGATAAAAACTGAAAAAATCAAGAATAAAAAGGTTAAAATTGAAATCTCAAGATAATTACGAATATGAGCAACAATGATATTATGAAAAAGCTTAGGGTTGCCCTAAAGTTTACCGATGATGACATTATTGAGGTGCTACAATTAGCAGATTTTAGAATAACTAAAACTGAACTGGGAGCAATCTTCCGCAAGGAGGATCATCCGAATTTTAAGCCCTGCGGTGACCAGATACTACGTAATTTTTTAAATGGACTCATCATATACAAACGCGGGCCAAAAGCCAGTTAATGGCCTGATCCGCCGCTTGTTTGTATTAGTTTAAGCTTGCCACTACGTAATTCGCTTTGTTGTTGCGGCGAAAATGATTCCCGGCCGCCAAAGTCCTGCACCCAATAGCTGTGGTTTTCGGCAACGCCAACTTCCTTAAATTTGGGGTTCAATAAATTTTTGCAATGGCCGGGGCTTTTAATCCAGCCGTCCATTACTTGATTAATGTTGGTTTGGCCAAAGGCTATGTTTTCGCCTATCGCGAAGCTCTTAAATCCGTTAAAAATATATCCCGCGAAAACTATACGGTCTTCCATACTGCGGCCATCCTTACTGGTATGGCTGAAATAGTTGTTGTTCGACATGTCCCAGGCATGGCCTGTAGCAGCTTTTTCCAAATTATCATTCCAAACCATGGGTGGGGCAGGAGGCATATAGGTAGTCCCGCAAGTGCAACCCGTTGACCTAACATGGTTAATCTGTTTTAAAAATTCATGTTTAAATTCTGGTGTGCCTGTTGCTTGGCTATATGCCCTAATGCCTGTTAAGCATAATACAGTAAACAAACAGCTTACAATTAATTTTTTCATATCTGTTTTGTTCGACTATAGAAACCGGCAGTAGTTTAATTGTGATGCCTGCGTTTACGACGACGACGTCGTCTGTAGAAAAATATAGTAACGGTTATTAATACAATAACAACTATTAAAACTATAACAAGGCTATTCTCCTGGATGAGTTGGTTTTGTAAAGCCGCTTGTTGCTTGTTAGATATACTTTTTTTTTGCGCTGAATAGAATCTGTAGCTATGGCTACTTTTGCATCCTGACTATGTAAGATACTATCGTTTATAGCGTCATGTCTTTTTAAAGCTATATCTGCTTTAGTGTACAGTTTCATGTTATTATAAAGCGTAACATAACCCATTTGTACATCAGCTTCTGTTTTTGGGAAGTGATGTTTTGACGATAGGGTTAATGCCTCGTTTAAATCACGCATGGCAAGCTTGTAATCTTTGATGTCGGTTTTAATCAATGCTAGCTCAAGCAGAGATGAGATAATATTAGGGACATCATTTTTAGCGCGTGATAAGGTATTTGACTGCAAAATGAACCATTTGGCCTGGCTGAACTTCTTTTCTGACCTGTATACTTTAGCCAAGTTGTCAAAACTTAAACGTAATCCGGTGGTATCGTTATATCTTGAATAATAATGAATAGCCTGTAAAGTATAACCAATGGCATTTTCCTGATATATATATCTTTTCCTTTTACTCGATATTGTATCATAGTTAAGATAAGTGCCTGCAATTTGGGTATATAAAGGTGCTTTTAATGAGTCGCTGGTTACGGCAACTTGTTGCTTCAGGCTATCAGGATCAACCGGAGTTGCTGATAGTTTTGCGATGCCCAAAAGCATGAAAGCTGAAATTGTAAATAGTATCTTCATAAAAACTAGCCTTGAATATAATCACTATATTCAAATAGCATGCCTGTTTAATGCGTTATTAAACCAGCGGTATATAATGCCGCAATGATAGGTTAAATTGCTGTGAGCCAGAAGGAAATGTGGAAAACTATTTCAGTGTGAATAAACAGATGGATAGGGATTAGAATGTAATAGTATACTAATTAGTACACTAAATACTACGCCCATTGATTATCGAATAATGGCCTCGTATTTATCTATAAAGCGCCTTATAAAGCCAACATGTTTTACAAGCAAGTTAAAAAGGGTGATGCCAATGGTTGCGGTTAGTATGCCCGCAATAACATCCAATACATAATGATGGCTTGCATATATTGCTGTAAACCATATGCCAAGCATTACAATTATAAAACAAACATTGGCCCATTTTAAACGGTTTTTTAAGCCATAGTAAACTACTATAACAGGATATGCAGAATGTAACGATGGCATAGCCGCGAATACATTAGATCCCTTTGAGTAGATGGATTTAAATAGATTGATATGGAAATAGGCATCGAACTTAGATAAGCCGCCGGTACTGCCAAGTGTTAGTGGGTGGAAAGTAAAACCATAGGTTTGTATATACCAGGGTGGTGCCGCAGGGTATAAATAGTATATTACAAAGCCCAGCAGGTTAACCAGCAAAAATGTGAATGCGAAATACAAGAATTGCCTTCTGTTTTTGAAAAATAAATATGCTGCAAAGGATAGGGGAACGGGTATCCAACATAAATAAAACAGGCCGGTTACTACATTTAGAAATGTGGTTCCTTTAATTTTAAGGTACTCGTTAGGGGTAACTAGTTTACCATTTAGGTTGATACCGAAGATGTGCTTTTCAAAGTGATAAAGATCGGCAATGTGTACCGTATTGTAATTATAATTAGGGATGGCCTTCATATAATCAAAAATCACCCAGTAAAAAATGAATATTAAAAAGCCTAAAATGAATTTACGTGTATTGGTGAATACAATAAATTTGCGTGTGCCCGGGAATATATTATTAACCTCTGGAAGATAGAACATGATATTGAATAAGAATACCAATGTTAGCTGATCAGATTTGTATCCAATCAAAAATGAAGATAGTAAAAGGTACGCAACTGATAGAAGCGAGACAATTACTACCGATTTGAAATTAATTTTTATGCTATTATCAATAGCCCCCATTACGCTATTTTTTTATAAAATCTGACCGGAATATTTTGTCCCATAGGGGAGAGCTAACACCATAACCTTTACCGGGGTCTTGATAATGATGCAGCATATGGTGTTGTTTTATTTTTTTCCAGATTTTACCTTTAAAATTAAAATGATGTATGGCATAATGCGATATATCATAAAAAAGGTAACCTAAGATAAATCCAGGGAAAAAGGCAAAAATGCAATTAAGGGGTAATATCGCTTTAAATAAAAAGTAGAATCCTGTTGCCAGGGGAATGCTTACAGATGGTGGTAATACCAGCCTTTTAGCGTCGCTCGGGTAATCGTGGTGTACGCCATGGAAAATAAAGTGCATGCGCATAGCCCATGGCTTATTAGGTGGCATATAATGGAATACAAAGCGGTGCATTATGTATTCAACCAAAGTCCAGATAAATAAACCAAGTAAAAAGAATTCGGCAAAAGTGATGATGCCTAACGAAAGCTCAAAGCATTTGTAAATGCAAATGCCAATAACAGGTATAAATATAAATAAGGGCACTGTAAAATGAACCTTGGATAAGTTTTCCAATAGATCACTTTTAAACATCCTTACTGATTCCTCTGAATTGGAGATATAGTTTTTTTTCATGGTACATCAGGGTTTAAAATGTTTTAAATTTCTCTACCTGTTTATGAAATTATTAAAAATAAGTATTGTGTAGACTGAATTTAACCGGCTACAATTTTACTAAAGATTTTTTGAAGTATAAATGCTTCGTGTAATTATTGCTAAGATATGATATTTTACAGCGATTGAGGTTCTCAACATGAAAATGATCATATCTAAGCAAGCATGTTAATCTTCTTTGTTGTTTTTTTCCATTTCTTCAATGGATTTTTTTGATCCCATCAACCTGTTGTATGCTGTAATGTTTGTTAATATCGCCATCATAGTTATTGGGATGGTAAATATCGACATGGTTTCAAAAACGTGAAATCTAATACCGGGTACATATAATTTATAGTCGCCGCCCATATATAATGATGCCACACCACATATAATAGCGAAAACACCTAATGTAACTACACGTTCAGGGCGTTGCATTAAGCCACCACTGCATTCAATTCCTAAGCCTTCAGCACGTGCGCGCACGTAGCTAACCATCATTGACCCCATTAGGGCTATAAAAGCGAATATAGAGCTCAGGAAGTAGTGATGTGCAACCAGATAATAACAAATACCCAGGAACATTATTTGTTCGCTATAACGGTCAAGTACTGAATCGTACAAAGCACCAAAGGTCGACTTCATATTACCGAGCCTTGCAACCTGGCCATCCAGCATATCAAATAAGCCGGCAAACAATATTAAAGCGCCTGCCCAGCCAATGTAGGTAAGATCGCCACGGTTGCCTTTTTCTCCACCTATGATAAAAATAACCGCTACGCCAATATTCAACACAAAACCAATGGTTGTTACAGCATTAGGGGTAAGGCCAAGTTTTATTAATACCTTAACAAAAGGATCAATAACTTTGTAGATACCCAGTTGAAGATTTTTCCGTGCGGATGTTTGCTGTTCCATCATTAATTATGCAATGTTAGCTTGTTTTAATTAAAAATCAAATTGAACTAATACACGTATGCCGTATTTAGCAACATCAGGGTTATCCAAATAAGTGAATCGCCTAACAAAGTCTACACGTACAAACTTAAAAATATTTTCAATACCAACACTGGCCTCAATATATGGCGTACTTCCTAATGCGTAAGTAATTGGCCTGCCATCAGGATATAGTGGGTATTGATATAAATTAGAGTGTAAAGCAGGATTATTTTGATCGCTTAAACCACCCCATATTCCCTTAAATGATGCAACCTCGCGCCATTTTAATTTTTTTAATAATGGGATCTTGTTAAAGAAGAAACCCTGGAAATGCTGATCAATATTTATACTCTCATAATGATCACCAACAAACTCCAGGAAGTTCATTAAGTTATATGAGTATAGGTCATATGCATACGTTTGATTCGCCCGGAATATATTTAACAAAGGGTAAGGAACCTGGCCGAATATATGGGCTACTTCAACCCTTACGTCAGCAAATCCAAACTGTGAATTATAAAAGCGTTTGTCAATTTGTGCATGTACTTTTTGATAGGAATAACTGCTGTTAAACACATCCTTAAATCCTTGTGTATAATCAAGTTCGTATACCGGGAAAGCGTTAGGGATTGGTGTACGATATATTTTGCCCTGATAAAATTGCTCACCCGGTGCATAGCGGAATTGTAAATTAGCTTCAGAAGTAGTTAAATCCTGGATATTAGTAGTATTACCATTATCATTTGTTAAAAATGTTAGTGAACCGGCAGGTGTTTGTGTACGGTTAGTGAAAGTTAAGTTATACGAGAAATGACTGTCAAATTCGTGTGTATAATTTAACCTGTAAAACTCGTTGTACAAATACTTATCGTTATTGCCACGTTTGAATGATAACAAGAAGTTGTCTTCCTGTACGAATTGCAGATCTTCGCCCGGTATGGTTACATCCTTCTGATAACTTGCCCGGATATAATCTTGCGGGAATTTATAAATAGACTTATCGTTCAACGAGTAAGTTGCACTTAAGAAATACTTCCACTTTTCATCTTTAAAACCGTAAGCAGCGTAAGTTTCAAAATAATACCTCGTGCTTAATTGCGGCGTGGTACGGCCTCCTAAACGCAGTCTGAAACCCTCAACCGGGTTAAAGCTGTAAAAAGTATTGGCGGGCCCAACCTCAAACCATCCAAAGCCTTTGTAACCTGCTAGTAATAAGGTGGCTATATCGGTAAGGCGTTTAAACGACGGCATGTTTCTTAAGCTATCGGTGTTTTTATAAACTTTTGATTCAGCAGTAGTTAAAGTATCCAAACGATTTTGACTCCAGTACTGATCACTCTGACTTGAAGAGTTCTCAAGCTCTGTAACCTCATTACCCGCATAAGTACTATCGGGCTGGGGGGCATTTACTTTATAATCGCTAAATGTTATTGTTCGGGTTCCATACAAACCGCCATCCTTATTTTTATTGAAACCAAAATCAGCAATCATGCTGTTTTTACTTAAGTGATAACGGCCGTCAGGGTTTTTTTCAAACGTGAGATCAACATTCAAATCCTTTACAAAATTCAAGTTGATGTTTTTATTAGCATATAGCCTGGCTTTTTGTACCGCGTAGTTGCCATCAAGGGTAATATATATTTTACCCATGAATAATAAATCGGTGGTATTGCGTGGGGTAAAACTTAATTCAACCACTTTTTTGCCATCAACAACTAACGTATCGGTAATAAAATATTTATAAAAAGTTGGCCCGCTGGCAGCAATAGGGCTAAGGAAGTTATTGGTCATTAAAAATATGCTGTTTTGATATATATCAATATCGGCATACATATGTTTAAAATATTGGCTAATACCGTTTGCATCCAAGGCTGCGCCAAAATCTACTTTCTTTTGAGCTAATATATTTGTTTTTGTTTTAGACGGGTTTTTACGGTAATAAACCTGTGATAATTTTTCGTCGAGATAAACCGGTAATAAAGATTTACCGGGTACAGTTGTACTGTCGCGATTATCAATAATGAATTTATATTTTTGAAAGAATTTTTTATCCGAAAATGTAGTGGAAACGTTGGCAAATGAAAATGCCATTTTATCATATTCTTTGTACTGCACGTAATCATATGAAGTGGGGCGGTTCTGCGGCTTATGGTCAATAACCTCGCGGATCAGTTCAACAGCAGGGTTACCTTTATTACGATATTTTGGTTTTTTGCCAGCTTTTATCGTCACGGTATTAAGCTGCTGTGCTTGTGGAAACAGCCTGACATTTACAACCTGTGTTTGGCCTGCTACGATAGGTAAAGTAGCATCTTTATAGCCAACAAATGATATTTTTATATGGTCAAATGTTTGTGTGGTGCTTATGCTGAATTTTCCATGGCTATCAGTGTTAGCACCTATAGAACTACCTGCAAATAAAACAGTTACATAGGATAACGGTTTTTTAGTACTTGCATCGTTTACCGTACCACTCACAACAGTAGTTTGCGCCAACAAAGTGTTGGTAAGTAGTAGAGCAAATGCTAATAATGAAAATTTCTTTAGTAAATATTTATAATCCATGTATTTTATGCAAGTGAACAAACCAGTTTTTGTTTTACAAATGGTATTATTAAGTGATATAGTTAACAATCCATTACAATAAGCGTTTTTTAATTTAATGCACTATTAAAGAGCATGTTTGAGTTACGTTTTTACTTAACTCAAAGTTTTATATTATAGTATCAAATCAAATACTGATTGCTGTGCTGCAAAGTTAATTAATCGTTTGATTAATTTTATATGTGAAAAGCAATAAGTTGTCAGTTAATGTAGTTTAAAGGTAAAAAAATGTGGATCGCTATTTGTTGACCTATATTTTTTATTGTTATATGCTTGTAGATTAAGCAAATACGAATTTTTTTTGTAGCATGTAGTTATACCCTACACCAACAATAATGGCTACTATTATTTTTGATATAAAATAACTAATGCCGCAATAGTGTGTTACAACAAATACACCAAAGGTGGTTAACAGCATGTTGCCGCCCCATATTATTAAATATTTGATAAGCTGGGCATGTACTTTTTTATCGCGGCCATCAAAAACCCATCGCCTGCCAAGTGCAAAATTTGTAACTCCGCCAACAAATGTGCCTGCAAAGCTGGCAGCGACGTACCAAACTCCAAAAAACTCTTTGCAAACTATGGTAGTAAGAAAATCGAAAAATGTAGAAATAATTGAAGAGGCTTGCGCCTTGATAAAAGTGGTTGACATTAAAATAATTTAAATGCTACAACGGCTTGTAGCAATATGTTAGTATAAACACCTGCCAACATGTCATCGGCCATTACGCCCCATCCTCCGTTAAAATGTTCCATTTCCTTTATAAAAAGGGGCTTTCTGATATCGAAGAACCGGAAAAGTATTAATGCACATAACACATATGTTACATTCACTGGCAAAAAAAGTAAACTAAAGCACATACCTGCAACCTCGTCAATTACCACACGTTGGTGGTCTTTGCCCCAAAGGGGCTCAACTTTATTCCCTGCCCAAACACCTAAGATGGTGATAAGCAAAGTAATTATTACAGATAATATAGCGGGTGGATAACCACCAGCCCAGGCGAAATACCAGCAAATACAACACGCAACAGCTGCTACTGTTCCGGCGCCTTTGCCAATATAACCTATGCCAAGGCTGGTGGCACTCAGTTTAAAAAACAACATTTACTATAAAGTATCAACCAATTCCTGGTAGTAATCTAAACCCAGGTGAGTGATCAAATCTTCGCCCATCATGTGGCGTAAAGTGTTTTGTAGTTTCATTAATTGCTTGAAAATATCATTTTCAGCAGGCAGGCCTGGTGCTGTTTGTGGCGATTTTAAGTAGAATGATAACCATTCCTGAATACCGCTCATTTCAGCTCTCTTAGCCAAATCGATAAATAAAGCAAGATCTAATGCAATTGGTGCTGCTAAAATAGAATCGCGGCAAAGGAAATTGATTTTGATTTGCATTTTGTAGCCTAACCAGCCAAAAATATCGATGTTATCCCAGCTTTCTTTATTATCGCCGTGTGGCGGATAGTAGTTGATACGTATTTTGTGATACAGATCGCCGTATAATTCAGGATTTTTTTCAGGTTGAAGAATGTCTTCTAATACACCTAATTTTGAAACTTCTTTTGTTTTAAAATTATCCGGATCATCCAAAACTAAACCATCACGGTTACCTAATATGTTGGTAGAGAACCAGCCCGAAACACCTAATGAACGTGCAGCCAAACCTGGTGCAAGTATAGTTTTCATTAAAGTTTGGCCTGTTTTAAAGTCTTTACCTGCAATTGGGGTATTTGTTTGTTTAGCAAGTTCAACCAAAGCAGGGGTGTCAACAGTTAAGTTAGGAGCACCGTTTACATAAGGTATGCCCATTTTTAATGCTGCATAAGCATATATCATACTTGGTGATATTAACTTATCATCATCTAACAATGCTTGCTCAAAAGCAGCAACAGTTTGGTGTATAGCTGAGGTTTCGTAATAGATCTCAGTTGATCCGCACCAGATTAGAACAATACGATCGCAATCATTTTTTGCTTTAAAGTCTTTAATATCCTGCATTACCTGTTGAGCAAGCTCATAACGGGTACCTGTTTTAACGTGGGTAGCAGTAAGGTTTTTAGCATAGTTTTGGTCAAAAGCAGCCTTCATTGGCACAATTGCTTCTAATCCGTCTTTTACTTTATTTAACAAGCCTTCTTCAAGTACCTTAGCATGCATTGCAGCCTCGTATACGTTATCTGAGTATACATCCCATCCACCAAAAACAATATCGTTAAGGTCGGCAATTGGCACAAACTCTTTAATCTTTGGGTTACGGTTTTCCGTTCTCTTACCTAAACGAATGTTTCCCATTTGAGTTAGGGAACCTACTGGTTGTGATATTCCTTTTTTTACAGCCTCAACACCGGCAATCAGTGTAGTAGCTACCGCGCCTAATCCTGGTATTAATATTCCCAGTTTTCCTTTGGCAGGTTGAATGTTACTTTTCATTTACTTTGTTTTATGTTAACTTATTTGTAGCTAAAGCCATTTATTTGTTTTGTACCAGTTAAGTGTTTCAGTTAAGCCGGCATCGAGGTTAAACAGGGGATAATAACCGAGGTCGTATTTAGCTTTGTCTATTTCACAAGACCAATTGACGGCCATTAATTCCAGCAATTTTTCGGAATTGAGTACAGCTGCTTTGCTGCTCAAAGAACCGACTTTTTCTGATATCAAAGCGATTAATTTCACAAAATTTACAGGGAGATGAAACTTTACGGTTTTCAAATTTAGCACATTTTTGGCAATTGTAGCTAATTCATAGCGGTTATAAAAGTTGCCATCGCTTAAATTATAAGTGTTCTGGTTGCTGATATAGAGTGCTTTAATGGCTACCGCTGCCAGATCTTTAACGTAAATAAAGCTTAGCTTTTGTTCCGTGTGGCCTATATAAGGCTCAATTCCCGCTTTTAACTGTTTGAAAAAAATAAAGATGTCTTTATCTCTGGGGCCATATATAGCCGTAGGCCTTAGAATAGTATAGTTTAATGAAGTAATGCTTTTTAGCTTTTCTTCGGCTAAAAGCTTGCTTTTGCCATAAGCTGTAATAGGATTTGGCGGGGTCTCCTCCGTAATTATTCCTGATAAGGTATTAAGGGGGCCCACTGCTGCAAGGCTGCTTATTAATACGAAGGATTTTAAATTTATATCCGTTGCCTTTGCCGCTGCTGCCAGGTTAAAAGTATACTCTGCATTAACGGTATTGTATTCGTCGGCGGTTCTGGCGGTGGTAACACCGGCGGCATGTATAATATAATCGTATTGTTTCTCTTTTAATTCCTTTTTTAGGGCGATAAGGTTGCCTAAATCAGGGTAAGTATAGGTAATGTCGAAGTGTTTAAGATGATCGATCTTGCTGGTTTTACGTACCGCTACATACACATCCAGACTACTGCGCAGTGCTTCTTCAATCAGATGATAACCCACAAAACCACTTGCACCGGTTATTAAAACCCGCCTTTTCATATATCTTTTTCGTAAAGCCTGTATTTTTTATACGGATCGCCTTTTATGGCGATGATGGCATTGTTTATAAGCACATTGTTTTCAAGCGTCCATCCGGCTTCGGCGCATTTAAAGCCGCGTTCCTTGTATCGTTTAATAATAGTGCCATACAAGCAAGCCTCGATACCCGTTTTACGGTAACCCTCAACTACGCCCAAGGCGTAAATGCGTATGCGTGATATTTTCTTTTTGTTAAGCAATAGTTTGAAGATACCTGTTGGCAGCAACCGGCCACGTTTAATAGTTTTAAATATTTGGTTATAATCAGGCAGTGCCAATCCGAAGCCAACTATTTTACCTTCCTTCTCTGCTATTAAGCAAAAATCAGGATCAAGTATTAGCTTAAGATCTTTGGCAAGGTAATCAAACTCATCATCGTTCATTGGAACGAAGCCGGTGTTTTGATCCCAGGCTGTATTATATACCTCCCGCAATTTAATGGTTTCATTCTTGAAATCTTTAAGGTTAACATTGCGGATAACAATATTGTTACGTTTTAAGCGCTCCTGTAGGGTGTTTAATAACCTTACCGATTTATCATCATAATTTTGGCCTTCCCAATTCCATGATATTAGGTCGATCTGTTTTTGATAGCCTTGTTTTTCTACCAGATTGATATAATAGGGCGCGTTATAGGTATCCATTAAAACCGGTGAACTGTCAAACCCTTCAACCAATAAGCCGCAAGGCTCATTAGTTGAAAAGTTTACCGGGCCGATAATTTTTTGGGTTACACCTTTTTCTTGAAGCCAGTTTTTAACGGTACTAAAAAGCTCAGCTGCTACAGCATCGTCATCAATACAATCAAAAAAACCAAAGAACCCATCATTGCGCTTATTAAACTCATTATGGGCATTGTTTAAAATAGCGGCAATGCGGCCTGCTATTTTGCCATCTTTATAAGCTATAAAAGTTTGTAATGAGTTGTGTTTGTGGAAAGGGTGCTTAGTTAGCAGATCCCTTTGAGCGATGAATAATTCCGGAACGTAGTATGGATCGTTTTTATATAGATCGTGGGGAAAATCTATAAAATCTGTCAGCTCTTTTTTTGAGCTGACAGGAATTATTTCAATCATATTTTTTCTTTAACAGCGGTTACGCCTACTTCTTTAAACGCTTTAATTATCTTTTCAATTGCTTCATCAATTTGCTCAAATGTATGAGTTGCCATTAATGAGAAACGCAGTAAAGATGAATCAGAAGGTACAGCAGGAGAAACAACCGGATTTACAAAAATGCCTGCTTCCTGCAGATATTTTGTAACCAGGAAAGTTTTATCGTTATCACGAACATAAATAGGCAATATCGGGCTTTCAGTAGGGCCAAGGTCAAAACCCTCGTCCAATAAAAGTTTCATTGCATAATTTGTGTTATCCCAAAGTTTTTGGATACGTTCAGGCTCTGATTCAATAATATCCAGAGCTGCAATAACACTGGCTACAGAAGCCGGTGTCATACTTGCGCTAAACATTAATGAGCGTGCACGATGTTTTAAATAATCAATAGTTATAGCATCAGCAGCAATAAAACCACCTAATGAAGCTAATGATTTACTGAATGTACCCATTATCAGGTCAACATCATCAGTAAGGCCAAAATGCGAGGCAGTACCTGCGCCTTTATGCCCGATAACACCCAGGCTATGGGCATCATCCACCATAATATTAGCGCCGTATTTCTTAGATAGCTCAACAATTTCAGGTAATTTAACAATATCACCTTCCATGCTGAATATACCATCAACTACAATAAGTTTAACAGCTTCTTCCGGCAAAATGCTAAGCTTGCGCTCAAGATCTGCCATGTTGTTGTGCGCGTATTTTATTACTTTTGAAAATGAAAGGCGACTACCATCAATTAATGATGCGTGGTCATATTCGTCTAAAATAAGATAATCATTACGGCCTGTAATGCAAGATAGTACACCAAGATTTACCTGGAAACCCGTACTGAAAAGTACTGCAGCTTCTTTGCCAACATAAGCGGCTAATCTGTTTTCTAATTCAATGTGAATGTCAAGTGTGCCATTCAAAAATCTTGACCCCGCACAACCTGTACCATATTTATCAATTGCCTTTTTTGAAGCTTCTTTGATCTTCGGATGACTTGTTAAGCCTAAATATGAATTTGAGCCAAACATAAGCACCCTTTTATGATCGATCATCACCTCAGTGTCCTGTCCTGACTCAATTGGCCTGAAATAAGGATATAGCCCCTTTTCCCGGATCGCGTTTGCATCCTGAAACTGAGCAATTTTTTCCTGTAGCTTTTTAACCATGTATTAACCCTGCTTAAATTTTTTGTAAAAATACCATGAATAAGTTTATAACCTAAATTTAGTGTGTAATTTTTTTTAACACTAAGTTTTTGCACTATTATTCATACTCGGCAAATTAATTAATTTTTTTATAAATATGGTATCACTATTTTTCATTTTGTTGTAAAAACATTAATGCACACTGTAAATAGTGTTGTTTTTATAATCAAACGGTAATTTTTTTTATGTCTGGTTTACGTATTGGATATAAAAATAAAATAATTAATCTAACTTTCGTATATTCCCCAATATCAAAACAAAACCTAAATTGATTTGGTTGAAATAGTTGTAAGCCAGTTCTAATATATGAAAAAAATCTATCTACTTGTCATAGTTAATTTAACATTCTGTTTACCTAAAGTTGTTTTTGCCCAATCATCTAGCGACACTGTAGTTACGTTAAAACAGTGTATTGGGTTTGCATTACGCAATCAACCGGTGCTCCGCCAGGCCGAAATTGACGAGCAAATTAATGAAAGAAACATCCGAATATCACTTGCAGATTGGTTGCCTCAGCTTAATTCATCAAATGAATATTTACATTATTTTAAAGGCAGCCCGGTTACAAGCGCTAATCCGGCAGTAGTTTCTCCGATCAATGAATATTCCAGCTTAGGCTTGCAAGCCAGCCAGGTTATATATAATAATGATGTTTTACTGGCTGCCAAATCAGCTAAATATTCACGCTTATATTACAAACAGAATACCGTAAGCAGCCAGATAAATGTGGTATCGGATGTTAGTAAAGCCTTTTTTGATGTGCTGTTATCAGAAAAGCAACTGGATATATTAAATGAGGATATAATAAGATTGCAACGTAGTTTAAAGGATGCCTATAATCGTTACCTGGCTGGTGTTGTTGATAAAACAGATTATAAACAGGCAACTATAGCATTAAATAATTCAATTGCAACCCGGAAGCAAACGCAGGAGGCTATAAAAAGTAAATCAGCTTACCTGAAACAAATTATGGGTATAGGTGCCGATAAAAATTTATTGTTAAGTTATGATTCAACCCATTACGTAAGTGAGGCTAGTATTGATACCAACCAGCAATTAAATTATAATAACCGTATTGAATACCAATTGCTGCAAACATCAAAAAGCCTGCAAAACTTAAATGCCCAATATTATAAGTGGAGTTTTCTGCCTTCAATATCAGCAGTTGGGGCTTATGACCTGATTTATTTAAATACAAAATTTTCAAACTTGTACAATAACAACTATCCAAGTTTATATGCCGGGCTTACCTTATCATTCCCAATTTTTACCGGAACTAAACGCTTGCAAAATTTAAGTAAAGCCAGGTTGCAGGTTGATCGTGCCGACCTGGATGTTGTAAACTCGGTGAATACTATTAATACAGAGTATGTGCAGGCTCTTGCAGATTATAAAAGCAACTACACCAACTGGCAGTTATTGAATCAGAATGTTAGCCTTGCTAAAGATGTATATAAGGTAGTAAGTCTGCAATATCGGGAGGGGATAAAAACATATCTTGATGTTATTGTGGCGCAATCTGATTTGCGTACTGCCGAATTAAATTATTATAATGCGTTATTCCAGGTGCTATCCAGCAAAATAGATCTTGAAAAAGCATTAGGTATACTTACTGTACAATAACTATGAATTATCACTATATGAAGCACAAATATATATTACTAATAAGTCCGTTAGCCGTGCTGTTTTTTTCGGCATGCCATCAAAGTGGTGCAAAAAGTACAGCATTACCACCAACACCTGTATATGTTGCTGAAGCAAAAACTGCCGACGCTGTTTATTACGATCCCTACCAGGGCTCGGTAGTAGCGCTAAACTCAGTAGAGCTACGCAGCCAGGTGGCAGGTTTTATTACGGCTATTTATTTTAAGGAGGGCGATGTTGTACAAAAAGGTGCACCATTATACGAAATAGACCGCCGAAAATATGTTGCTGCTTATGATCAGGCAGTGGCTAATTTGGCCAGCGCTAAGGCAAACCTGGTTAAGGATCAAAAGGATATTGACAGGTACACCATGCTGCTTAAAAACGATGCGGTTGCCCGCCAAACTGTTGACCAAGCCCAGGCGGCTTACGAATCAGGGAAAGCAAATGTTCAGGTAGCTAATGCTGCGGTACTATCAGCCAAAACAGATCTTTCCTATGCTACTATAGCAGCGCCTTTTACCGGCAGGATAGGCATATCTCAGGTTAGGTTAGGTTCTGAGGTTAGCATCGGTACTACATTATTAAATACCATATCAAGCGAGCATCCAATTGGTGTTGATGTTGTGGTAAATGAACAAGATATCAGTAGGTTTTATGCCTATCAAAAACATGCTACCGATTCAACTTTTAAGTTGCAATTATCAGATGGAACCACATATAACAAACCCGGGAAAATTTTAACTATTGACAGGGGCGTAAACAACGGAACCGGTACGATAACAGTTCGTGTGCAGTTTAGCAATGATGATGATTTACTTAAAGATGGTATGAGCTGCGTGTTAATGGTGCTTAATAGTGCATCAGGAGAACGTTTGCAAATCCCTTACAAATCGGTTTCGGAGCAGATGGGTGAGTATTTTGTTTTTGTATCGCAGGATACTATTGCCATAGAGCATAAGGTAAAATTAGGCCCACGCATAGGTAATGATGTAGTTATTTTATCAGGGTTGGAACAAGGTGATAAGGTAATAACCGATGGGTTTCAGCGCCTGCGCGATAAAGGTAAAATAACCCTTGGCAAACCGGGAGCGGCCGGTGCTAGTGGCAGTACAGGAGCAGCAAAATAAGCAGCTATAATAAATTAATAACACTGAACTAATCTTCCTAATAGCAAACGAATGATCGCAGATACTTTTATAAAAAGGCCGGTTACAGCAATAGTTATTTCAATAGTAATTGTTGTGGTTGGTATTTTGGCTATAAGCACTTTATCAGTAGGGCAATACCCTGATATTACACCACCAACGGTACAGGTTACGGCTAATTATCCGGGGGCAGATGCCGTAACATTAGAACAAACGGTAGCAACTCCTATTGAGGTACAGGTAAATGGTACGCCGGGCATGACCTACCTGCAAAGTAATAGTACCAGCCAGGGCCAAATGAGTATGATAGCCAACTTTGAGGTAGGTACCAATATAGATATTGCCGCGCTTGATGTGCAAAACCGTGTAGGTATTGCAACGCCAAGTTTACCGCAGGATGTGCAACGTTTGGGTTTAACCGTGCGTAAAAAAAATCCAAGTATATTAATGCTGGTGGCTTTGTTTGCCCCTAAAGGAACGCATGATGTTACCTTTATGGATAACTATACTAACGTATTTATAAAGGATGCCTTAACTAGTACTGCCGGTGTTGGTGACGTTATTACCCGTGCGGATGACTTTAGTATGCGTATTTGGCTAAAGCCTGATAAATTGGCTGCACTTGGTATGACCGTGGCTGATGTTACCGCAGCGCTAAACGAACAAAATGCGCAAGTTGCGGCCGGTATAGTTGGCGGTACCCCCCAGGAGAAACAACAACCCTTTGAATATACGGTATTAGTGCAAGGCCGCTTAACACAACCCGAAGAGTTTGGGAATATAATAGTAAAAACACAGCCCAATAAAGGTGCGGTAGTACATTTAAAAGATGTAGCACGTGTTGAGCTGGGAAAATTTAACTACGCTAATAATTCATATGTTGATGGTAAAAGGGCTTCGTACCTATTAATATACCAGGCACCGGGCAGTAATGCGCTTGCAACTGCCGATGCAGTTTACGCGACTATGAATGAGTTGAAAAAATCGTTCCCTGCTGATATTGACTACGTGGTTCCGTTTGAATCCATAACCGTGGTTAAGGTATCGGTACACGAAGTTGTTGAAACACTGCTTATAGCGTTGGCATTGGTAATTATAGTGGTATTCCTGTTTTTGCAAAGCTGGCGTACCACACTGATACCGGTATTGGCAATCCCGGTGTCTATTATCGGTACGTTCATCTTCTTTATACCATTAAACTTCACCATAAATACATTAACGCTGTTTGGTTTTGTATTGGCGATAGGTATTGTTGTGGATGATGCCATTGTTGTGGTAGAAGCCGTTCAGCATTATATGGATGAAAAAGGCATGTCGCCCAAAGAGGCTACCCAGCATGCAATGAATGATATTTCTGCGCCGGTAGTAGCTATCGCGTTAATATTGGCAGCGGTTTTTGTACCGGTTGGGTTTATACCGGGCATAGTAGGGCGGCTTTACCAACAATTTGCCATAACCATCGCTATATCTGTATTGATATCAGCTTTCGTAGCATTATCGCTAACTCCGGCATTGTGTACTTTGATCTTACGCCCACACAAACTTGACGAAAAATCAGGCGGACTGGATAAGCTGTTCTTTAAATTTAACGCGTGGTTTGAACGGGTTACAGGTAAATATAAAAATGGGGTCGACAGGGCGATTAAAAACTCAAAATTTGTAATTATTATACTGGTATGTATAGTTATAGGAACCATCCTGCTATTTAAAAAGAAACCAAGTGGTTTTATCCCATTGGAGGATGATGGTCGTTTATATATTACTTATGATTTGCCCGAAGCGGCATCAACCCAACGTACAGTTGCCGTATTAAACCAAATGATGCATGTATTGGATAGTGTACCCGGCATATTGCATTATGCGGCCTTAGGTGGATTAAATGTGGTAAGTTTTGCGAGTAAATCAAGCAGTGCTACCATGTTTGTACAGCTTAAACCCTGGGATGAACGTACTGCTGATAGTTTGCAAATAGGGGCTATTACAGCCAATTTACAAAAGAGACTATCAAGATTTAAAGAGGCTAACTTAGTGGTAATTCAACCTCCTGCTATACCTGGTTTGGGTAGTACAGGTGGTTTCTCATTTATATTGGAACAAAAAGCTGCCGGTGGCGATATTAAGGTTTTTGAACAGGTACTTAAGAACTTTACCATCGCTATTAATAAACGGAAAGAAATAGCCAAAGCATTCTCGTTTTTTACCGCGAGTACACCTGCCTACCAATTAACCATCGATCGGGAAAAGGCTAAAAAGCTGGGCATCTCAATCAGTGATATAAATAGTGCCCTGCAAACTTATATGGGGAGTTCATATATTAATGACTTTACCATTTATGGGCGCGATTTTCACGTAGTAGCACAGGCCGATACTAACTATCGGACAAATATCCAGAATATCGGTCAGTATTTTGTGCGTAACCAGCAAGGTGGGATGGTTCCTTTAAGTACATTAACATCGTATAAACTAATACAAAATGCACCATTAATATCACACTATAACCTATTCCGTTCTGCGGAAATAGACGGTGGTTCGGCCCCTGGATATAGTAGCGGTGATGCATTAACGGCATTGAAAGAAGTGGCAGACCAAACACTGCCGCAGGGCTTCGGCTATGAATTTTCAGGGTTAAGCCGTGAAGAATTGTTATCGGGTTCAAAAACTGTGTACATCTTCATGTTGTCTATTGGCTTTGTATTCTTATTCCTGGCTGCTTTGTATGAAAGCTGGTCGGTACCATTTTCGGTATTGCTTGCGGTGCCATTGGGCGCGTTTGGGGCCATACTCTTCCTGAACTTTAAGCCGGGCTTAACAAATAATGTTTATGCGCAGATTGGTTTAATTACACTGATAGGTTTAGCTGCTAAAAATGCTATCCTTATTGTAGAATTCGCTAAAGAGCGAGTCGACAGGGGGATACCGCTTGAAGAAGCGACCCTACATGCTGTAAGATTACGTTTAAGGCCAATTATCATGACTTCAATGGCATTTATATTGGGCGTATTGCCATTAGTATTTGCCTCGGGCGCAGGTGCGCAAGCAAGGCAAACCATTGGCTGGACAGTATTTGGTGGTATGCTTGCAGCAACTTCATTAGCTATATTTATAGTGCCTGTGTTATATTATACCATAACTAAGTTTGCTTATGGCAAAGAGAAATTGGCCGAGTTAGAGAAGAATTATAAACCGGATGAAGGTGAGTTATAAGTAATTCTATAGAATAAATTTATTAAGGCCCGTGTAAACGGGCCTTTTTTGCTTTTGTAAAGCCTAAATAAATGTCATATCAATCAAATAAAGATTAAAAAGGAGGCTGTTTGGCATGAAAAATAGATGAAAAATCACATTATTTTATCAACTTAACTTTTCTGATACTCTTAAAAAGGACACTAAAATAGACAGTTGTTTTTTTTCAAAAGTTATGGAAGTGATTTTTTTGGGCATATTGAAATGTTAAATGTACTTGTTTTTTAATTTGAAACAGATTTAGCTAAAAACGTTTGACTATCAATGGCTAAAATATCGTTAATGACTTGTAACTGCCTGAAGATTTACTTGAAAATTAGTCATTTGATTAACTTTAAGTTACAAGTTTGGCACATTGGCAGAGTATTTGTAAACTCCATGTTAAATAACTAACAGTTTATTTATACAACTTACAATTACACAACAATGAAAAAAGTAACAAATTTATTAGCCGCAGCAACAGTAGCAGTGGCTATATTTATTGGATCGAGTGCGAAAGCACAAACAATTACACCAGATAAATTCCGTTTTGGAATAGGTGTTGAAGGTGGTATAGCTACCGGAGCAGCGCACGATTATTCAAACCTTGAATTAGGTGGTACAGGAAGGGTACAATATGGTGTATCAAATAATTTAGCTATTACGCTTACATCTGGTTATTATAATTTCTTTGGTAAAACTGAACCAGGTACAGACAGTAAATATCAATCATTGGGTATGGTGCCAATTAAAGCAGGTATAAAAGCCTTTTTTACTCCAAACTTATATTTTGGTGCAGAAGTAGGTGCCGGTATTGAAACTAAAACTTTCTTACCACAAGGTGTAGATGAAAATTTTGCTGAAAAAGATACCAAATTGATTTTATCACCAGCTATAGGTTATGCCAGCAAACATTATGATGTTGGTGTACGTTATGAAAATTACTCAGGCCAGGGTAATAACTACGGCTTAGTAGCTTTACGTGTAGCCTACGGATTTGGACTATAATTTAAAGAAACCTATATAAAAGAAAAACCCCGGCCAAAACTGGCCGGGGTTTTTCTTTTATATAAACTTTAGGCTATTTTAATTTAGCTAAAGCTGCTTTTATGCGTTTAACTGCTTCAGTCAATTTCTCTTCGGAAGCAGCGTATGATAAACGTAATGATTTCGGGTCACCGAAAGAATCGCCACCTACCGTTGCTACGTGGGCCTCTTCCAACAGGAATATAGCTAGCTCATCAGAATCATTAATGGTTTTGCCATTATAGCTTTTACCGAAGAACGAAGTTACATTCGGGAAGAAGTAAAATGCGCCATCAGGCAGGTTTACTTTTAGTCCTTCAATATCGCTTAATAAACTATAAACTAAATCGCGGCGTTTTTTGAATTGTTCACGCATCTGCAAAACAGTTTCTAAACCACCTTCGTAAGCTGCAACACCGGCACGTTGGGTAATTGAGCAAGTACCTGAAGTGATCTGGCCCTGTAGTTTATCAAAAGCAGCAGCAGTTTCTTTGCTTGATGCTGAGTAGCCAATTCTCCAGCCAGTCATCGCGTAAGATTTTGAGAAACCATTAATGATTATCACGCGATCTTTAATGCTATCAAACTGTGCGATCGACTCATGTTTTTCGCCATAGTTGATGTGCTCATAGATCTCATCAGAAATAATATAGATATGCGGATGTTTTTCAAATACTTTAGCTAAACCTTCCAGTTCGCTTTTGTTGTAAACGCTACCGGTTGGGTTGCTTGGCGATGAAAACATGAACAGCTTTGATTTCGGTGTAATTGCCGCTTCTAATTGCTCAGGAGTGATTTTGAAATCCTGCTCAACTGTAGTATCAATAAATACACTTTCGCCTTCGGCAAGTTTTACTACTTCGCTATATGATACCCAGTAAGGGGTAGGAATGATAACTTCTTCGCCAGGATTAACCAAACATAATACCGCGTTAGCGATAGCTTGTTTTGCACCTGTTGAAACTACGATCTGGCTGAAATCATAATCAAGATTATTTTCGTCCTTCAACTTCTTAACAATCGCCTTTCGTAGCTCAGGGTAACCCGCTACAGGTGTATAATAGGTGTAGTTTTCATCCATCGCCTTTTTAGCAGCATCTTTAATATGCTCAGGTGTGTGAAAATCCGGTTCGCCAAAACTTAGGCTGATTACGTCTACGCCCTTGGCAGCAAGCTCACGGCCCATTTTGGCCATTTTAATTGTTGCCGACTCAGACAAGTTGTTGATCCTGTTACTTAGTGCACTCATGTTTTTTTGTTCTTAATGCGGCAAATATATAAAAACTCGTAAGTCTTTGACCTGATGTGTTAAGTCAATATGAATTTTTACAGATAATTAAATGTGGTTAACTTAACACTTGTAAGTTTCGAGTTTAACCCGAAATAATACAGTTGTTATTTATAAATTTGGCAATAAATTACAACGCTTTGCGCGAACAAAAAAAGATCATACTATTTTCGCTTGTTACCGGTATCATACTGATGACAGCCAAATTCGGGGCATATTTCTTAACCTCATCCAATTTTGTACTTACCGATGCTGCTGAGAGCATTGTAAATGTGCTTGCAAGTTCGTTCGCGTTTTTTAGTATCTACCTGGCATCTCAACCCAGGGATGAAAACCACCCTTACGGGCATGGTAAGGTTGAATATTTTTCTGTTTTTATTGAAGGTGCATTAATTGGTATAGCAGGTCTTATTATCATCGTAAAATCTGTTTACGGGATATTTTACCCCAATGCAATTCATAATTTGCTGGTTGGTGCTATTATTATAGGTGTAACAGGTGTAGTTAACGGTGCCCTGGGTTTTTATATGATAGGGAAAGGCAAGTCTATCCCCTCAATAACTATTGAAGCTGATGGGCGCCACCTGATAACCGATATGATAACCAGTTTAGGTTTGGTGATTGGCCTGCTATTAATCTATTTTACCAAGATATTATTGCTGGATAGTTTGCTATCAATCTTTGTAGGCCTGTATATAGTATTTACAGGATATAAGTTGGTACGGAGATCTGTTGCCGGTTTAATGGACGAGGCTGATTTTGACGTAGTAACAGAAATAGTAAAGATATTGGATGAAGAGCGCCGCGATGAATGGATCGATCTGCATAATTTCAGGGCACAAAAGTATGGTAATGAGCTGCATATTGATTGCCACATGACATTGCCAAATTATTTAGATTTGAATAGAGTGCATACCGAGGTATCATTAGTTGATAAATTGGTGAACAGCAGGATCACTAAAACAGAGTTATTTATACATGCCGACCCATGTTTACCTAATTGCTGCTATTATTGTAGCATGCCTAATTGCCCAATACGGTCTGAAGCGCAAACGACCCGGATACCGTGGACAATGGAAAAAGTTATCCGAAACAAAAAACATTTTGAAGATTAATGTATCAATTTAATGTACGTGTGTATGGCCTGCTAATTAACGAACACCAGGAGGTTTTGGTGAGCGATGAGCAGGAATATGGGATGCAATTTACTAAGTTCCCCGGTGGGGGATTAGAGTACGGCGAAGGATTAACCGATGGCCTGAAACGAGAATTTGTTGAAGAATGTAATGCGGAAGTTGAAGTTATCAGTCACTTTTACACCACGGACTTTTTTGTGAAATCTGCTTTTAATGATTCACAGATCATCAGTGTTTATTATCTGGTAAGAAATATCAATGCCCTGGATTTAAACTTTAAAATCAAAGTCTTTGATTTTGATGGCGAGGGAGATGTGTTGCAAGCATTTCGCTGGGTAAAGTTAAGCGAATTGAGAGAAGATGATTTTACCTTTCCGATAGACAAACATGTCGCAGGGCTTTTAATAAAGAATTTATGAGTTTAGCTGAAAGAGATTTAGCAGTTATATGGCATCCATATACACAAATGAAAACCGCGCAAAAGCCAATACCTATAGTAAGGGGTGAAGGCGCTTGTTTGTATGACGAGAATGGTAAAAAGTATATTGACGCGGTATCATCGTGGTGGGTTAACATTCATGGGCATGCTAATAAATACATTGCCCAAAAAGTAGCGGAGCAGTTATTAAAGTTAGAACATGTAATTTTCGCGGGATTTACGCATCCCACAGCCGTTGAATTGGCTGAACGGTTACTTGAAATATTACCATCGAACCAAAAAAAAGCATTTTACTCTGATAATGGTTCAACAGCTATTGAGGTTGCTATTAAAATGTGCCTGCAATACTGGAATAACCAGGGCAAACCACGCACAAGGATGCTGGCGTTTAAAAATGCCTATCATGGCGATACCTTTGGGGCGATGGCCGTAAGCGGCCGTAGTGCTTTTACCGCCGCATTTGATTCGTTATTATTTGAGGTTGAATTTATTGATCTACCTGATGAGTTGAATGTTGAAAGTTTAAAGTCTAAAGTTTCGAGTCTTAAGTCTGATCTGGCTTGTTTCATTTTTGAACCACTGATTCAGGGTACAGCAGGAATGGTAATGTACGAAGCCGAATACCTGGATGAGTTGCTTAAACATTGCCGTAATGAGGGTGTATTAACCATTGCTGATGAAGTATTCACCGGTTTTGGTCGCACAGGTAAGTTATTTGCCTGCGATTATTTAAGCCAGCAACCGGACATCATGTGTTTTTCAAAAGGGTTGACTGGTGGCACTATGGCATTGGGTTTAACTACTTGTACGCAGCAAATTTATGAGGCTTTTTTGTCGGATGATAAGTTGAAAACGCTTTTCCACGGGCATTCTTATACTGCTAATCCGGTTGCCTGCTCGGCAGCATTAGCAAGTTTAGATATAACCTTGCAGGATGCTACCATGCTGAATATCCAACGGATTGGGGCTCTACATAAAGAATTCGCCTCAAGAATAAAGTCTCACCCTAAAATAAGAACCATCCGCCAAACAGGTACTATTGTAGCTATGGAATGGGAAATAGGCGATAATACATCATATTTTAGTTCGTTGCGCGATAAACTTTACCAGTACTTTTTAGATGCGGGCATAATTATGCGGCCTTTGGGTAACATCATTTATATTTTACCCCCGTATTGCATTACCGATGATGAGCTGAACTATATTTACAGCAAAATTGAACAAGCGCTGGAGGAAATCTAAAAAATGGAACTATCAACTATATTACCTAATATTATTGCCGATAAACAATTGCATGCCCGCTGGTTGAATACGCTGTCGTTAATGGAAAATACAGGCGCAAGGAAAATATCAGCAAGTGAAGACCCGGTTACCGTAACCTATATTATTTTAAAGCATGCGGCTGAGGAGCATCGCCATGCATTCTACCTGAAAAAACAAATAGAAAAAACAGAAGACGGACTATGCCCAACCTATGCGGGTGAGTATTTATTAGCTCCGGCTTACAGTAAATATTATTTGAACCAGCTGGATATTGATGTTTGCCGTTATTTAAAATCAGAACTTAAGCTAACCGGCCGCGAGCTTAGGTTTGCAGCATATTTATTAGTCACCTATGCTATTGAAGTGCGTGCAGATGAACTTTACCCGATTTACCAGGATGCGTTGGATAACGCAGGTAGCAAGGTGAACGTGAAATCGATTATTTTAGAGGAGGAAGGACACCTGGAGGAAATGATCAATCAGTTACAACACTTTTCGCCGGATTGGCAGTTGCATGCTCAAAAAGCAGTTGATATGGAAACCCATTTGTTTAAAAGCTGGGTTAATGAGTTGGGTGCGGTTATAAATAACTAACGTTTAATATTTAAGCGTCATTGCGAGGAACGAAGCAATCCCAAGCTATGCAGAGCCGCTCTGTAAGTAGGGGATTGCCACGCTGCGCTCGCAATGACAATTCTTAAACATCTTCTAAGATTATTTCCCAATACTGTTCGAAGTTTTTAACTTCAGGCGGTGGTAAATAATAACAGGATGAAAAGCTTTTTCACAATTGTTTTTTACGTTGAAGTGCGAACTTGGCTGATAATTCACTAGTTATTTTCTCAGTATCACTTACTGATGCGACTTGGTCGAAGATTGATTCTCTTTCATTACTACTCATTTGATATAGCTGTGGATAATCCTTTTTTAAGATTGACTGATAAATAGCAATTAAACGAGGAGTACCAAAATATTCTATAGGATGGGTAATTCCAGCAGACCTAAGACACGCAATTATTTCATTCGCATTCTTGGCATGTGGTAAACTCGCATGCAGTTTTGCATTTGTTGCATCATTTATATTGTATCTATTTGACATGATTTTTAAAGCAAAAAGGGTCCTCGATTTCAAGTAAGCATGTGCGAATTTATCCTTCTTTAACTTTTCAACCAATGTATCTGTGTGAGCAAAATTTCTTCTGCAATTGGTTGATAATATTGCCATGACTAATATTAATGTGATTCTGAGTCTCATTGTATTTCTTAAAGTGAGCGTGTTAACTAGTGGAATACTTTTTAAATACAATAGCCGATTTTAGTTTACTCCAATACTGTTCGGAGTTTTAACTTCGGACGACTATGACTGGGTGCGGTTATAAATAACTAAGCAACTGTTTAAAAATGATAAAACTATCGTCATTGCGAGCGAAGCGTGACAATACTAAGCTATGCAGAGCCGCTTTGTAAGTAGGGGATTGCCACGCTTCGCTCGCAATGACGTTTTTGTTTTATATAAAAGAGGCTGTCCTTTTGAGACAGCCTCTTTTATTATTATCAGTTCTTTTTTAATTATTGACCTGAGTTTAAGTCTTCCAGGTTAACTTTTTCAAAATCGCTACCGATTGCGAAAGTACCGGCTGGTGCTTTACCTTCGGTTATACTTTTAATTGTGATGTTTAATTCCTGACCTTGTTGGAAAGAAGTGTATTGGATAGGAAATCCGCCTGCGGCAGTATAATAAGGAGCTATAGCCGATTGCGGAACGCTTATATCATTGGTGATCCATAAATCATAGCTTTTGCCACTTTTAGCCTCTTTGGCGATCACTTTTTTACAGTTAAAACCTGAAATTACTTTGGTTTCGGCTGTTGGTGTAAAAGTGAATGACGGTAAGCCTGCAAAAGCTTGTTCTATTTCAGCAGCAGAAGCAACTCCTGCCTTTTTCAAGCCAGCAACCGGAATATTCAGTACAATAGCAAAGTAATCACGTTTGGCATCAGATAGTATTTTTACATTTCCTGCACCAAAAGTTATTACGCTTGCTGATGAATCTGGTGTGAAATACGATTTAACAGTTGCCGGGTTACCCCTTAATTCTGTATCGTATGCAAAGTAGCCTTCTTTATAAACTTTTTGGGCGTTCGCGTTAATAAGGGTACCTACTGTTAAGGCAATGCTTAATGCGGCTCCTAATACTTTATTATTCATAGTTTTTTAGATTTTAAACCAATTTAGGGATTTGTTTATTGAAACCAAATCTTTTTATTTTTTAATTAGATACGGCGATGAGTGCTTTGTTACGCTTCAACAGAATAAAATTTTCCACCGGCCACTTGATCTGCTGAATTTGATCTACGAATCTGTCGCTGTTTGCCGCGCTTATAATCAACTGTTGGTACATGTAGTTTTTATTTATGTTGTTAAAATTGCTGTATGGATTGCCGGTGATGTAAATGTAATTGGCTGTTAGTTTACTGTTTAATGCGCAATTGCTTATAGATTTATCAAATAACAATATCCGTTTATCAAAAAACTGGATGAGGTTTGATCGTTTCAAAGCATAATTGCTGTTAACATTCTGTTTTGGGTTGTAAACGGTAATATCTGTTAACTTGCAACTATCTAAATAAGGCTGAATAGAATAGCGGTAATTTTTATTGGTGTCGCTAAGGTCTGACAATACAATCGCTTGATTGCCGTTTCTCATCACAATGCCCATATGGCTGCGCATATTTAAGAAGGCGATGGAATGGGTATTTGCTGATGTGATCCTTTTATAGCTAAAACTAATGCTGAGCAATAACAAGCAACAAAGACTTAATCGTAGTAACCATATCTTTCTATCAAACAAAAAATAAAACAGGCTGATTATCATCGCGTATAACAACAGATACTCAGCTGTATTTAACCAGATTTTGTTGATGGTTGATAGTGGGAATTGCTCAATATTTGATAAGCCTTTATTCATAAGCAGGATCGTTTTTTCTAAGATCCATCCGAGGTAGTGCGATACATAAGCTATCTGCGGCAGCAATAAATAAAGGATTCCGGTATACATGATGATGGCGGCGGGTATAATCAGCAAAACATTACTCACCAAAAAATAAACGGGGAACTGGTGGAAATAAAACGCGCTAAGCGGAAAAGTGATGATTTGCGCGGCGATGGAAACCGAGCAAATCGCCCATAATTTATCGACGAATTTGTTTTTGAACTTGAACCAATCATAAACTACCGGCCTTAAAACGATCAATCCGCCAACGGCTAAAAATGCCAATTGAAAGCCGACTTCGGTAATTAAATAAGGATTGTACAAAAGCAATACAAATGCCGAGAATGCCAGTATATTAAGCGTATTGATGTATCGGTTATATATTTTACCAATCACAACCATACTCACAACCAATACCGCACGGCATATGGCAGGCGAAAAGCCAGTAAGCAGGGCATAATACCATAAAACGCCTATAATGATTGTTGCCCTTAGTAATCTGCCGTATTTGTGTCTGCTTAAAAAGCTTAGGGCATAAGTCAGCAGGAAATAAATGATGGCCACTTGTGAGCCGGAAACAGTAAGTACATACACGGTACCTGTACTGGAGTAAGCTTGCAGTACATCGTTACTTAAATCTGCCCGGTAACCTAGTAGCATGGTTGATGCCACAGCGATGGCATCGGGGTTATGCAAGTTGGCTTTAAGCTTTTTGACTAATTGCTGCCTTAATTTTAATGCATAAACTACAATGGGATTCCCGGCATCATGAGCCAATATCACGTATTTATGGCCATATAAAAACGATTGATAATAGATGTTTTGATGAGTTAAATACTGTTTGTAATTAAACTCGGCGGGGTTAAATGGTGGGTCGACAAGGGTGTAATTTGCAGGGATGAGTACTTCATCGCCGTAAGCGAGCGTTTGGGCCAGGCTATCTTTTAAGGTCACTAATAAAGTGCCGCTGGTTGTTGCTTTATTGCCTTTGTTGATACTTTGTTCAACCTTGGCTGTGAATCTTATTAATCCATTTTTTAAAATGGGCTCGTTGTTAATTCGGATAATGACGAATTGGGCGGGAGATTTTGAGAAGTGGTTTGGGCGGTTTAATTCACTATAATTGGCTATGCTGATCCAGCCAAAAATAAACAATATTAAATTGATGAGTATTCCGCCAAGCCATCTTAACTTATAAATGTTGAATTTTTTATAGCCGATATTTAGGGTGATGAAGGCAGTGCTAAGGGTAAGCAAAAGAATTAATAGGATGGTTGTGCTAGCAAACTGAGCAAAGTTTAACCCAAGGGTTATCCCCAGCAAAAAAGGTATCAGTAAAATAACAAAAGGAATTTCGCCTTTGTGATTTGCTATCATTGTGATTTTGGTTATCTATCCCTTGTCATTCTGAGCGTAGTGAAGAACCTGTAAAGTGGTTTATACCAGTACAGATGCTTCGTTCCTCAGCATGACAATCTTATTTATAAAACTCATTGTCATTCTGAGTGCAACGAAGAATCTTCTAAATTATGCAAAGCGAATTATACAAGACGAAGAAGATTCTTCGTCCCTCAGAATGACAAACGTGGAATAAAGATACTTTTTCGCGGAGAAATTACAACTGGTCGCGGACTTCCAGCAGGAATTTTTTTATGTTTTCGAGGGAATCGATTACACGTTGGGTTTCTTTGGTTTCACCGGAATTGTTTTTCAGGTGATCTTTGGCGCCGTTAAGGGTGTAGCCTTTATCGCGTATCAGGTGGAAGATGATTTTTAGGTTCTCGATATCTTCAGGGGTGAAATAACGGTTGCCCTTTTTGTTCTTTTTGGGTTGAAGAACGTCAAATTCTTTTTCATAAAACCTTATCAACGATTGATTAACATCAAACATAGCCGATACTTCACCCATGGTGTAGTACATCTTGCTGATCTCGCGTTCTTTGTAAGGCATATGCAAAGGTAGTAATTATCTGAACCAGGATTTATAGGATTAAAAAGATTTTTAGGATGATAGAGACTTAAATATAATATCCCGAGAATCCTTAAAATCCGTTAAATCAAGGTTCAGACAGTTTCCAACAAATAATTACATTTGCATTCTATGACCGCTACCCAGATACGCCAGGCTTTTTTAGATTTTTTTGCTGCTAAAGGACATACTATTGTGCCTTCAGCGCCTATTGTTGTTAAGGATGACCCAACACTGATGTTCACTAATGCAGGGATGAACCAATTTAAGGCCATTTTTTTGGGCGAAGAACCAGCGAAGTTTCCTCGCGTAGCGGATACACAACGTTGTTTGCGGGTATCGGGCAAGCATAATGATTTGGAAGAGGTGGGTATTGATACCTATCACCATACCATGTTCGAGATGCTGGGTAACTGGAGTTTTGGCGATTACTTTAAAAAGGAAGCCATCGACTGGAGCTGGGAACTATTGACCAAAGTTTACAAACTAGATAAAGACCGCCTGTACGTTACCTATTTTGAGGGCGACGAAAAAGAAGGCTTGGCAAAAGATACAGAAACCTACGACTTGTGGAAACAGTATGTAGATGAAGCGCATATCCTCCCCGGCAACAAAAAAGATAATTTTTGGGAAATGGGGGAGACTGGTCCGTGTGGGCCGTGTTCTGAAATACACTTTGATAGTCGACCAGACAATGAACGCAAGGAAGTTAGCGGCGCTGTTTTAGTAAACGCCGACCATGACCAGGTAATTGAGATATGGAATAACGTATTCATGCAGTTTAACCGCCTGAAAGATGGTTCGCTGCAATCGTTGC
The DNA here is from genome assembly GCF_009765905.1 of Mucilaginibacter sp. L196. Lineage (GTDB taxonomy): Bacteria > Bacteroidota > Bacteroidia > Sphingobacteriales > Sphingobacteriaceae > Mucilaginibacter. Next base: position 538,675 of record NZ_LMUO01000011.1, read on the forward strand.
CTGCGCAACATGTGGATACGGGTATGGGTTTTGAGCGCTTGGTTAGGGTGCTACAAGGGAAGACATCAAACTATGATACTGATGTTTTTCAACCGATGATCCAGTTCATCGCGGAGAAATCAGGTAGGAAATATAACAGCGCTGCTAAACCCGGCGATAACGATTGGAGCGAAGCAGTTGCCATGCGTGTAATGGCAGATCATATCCGCGCGATCAGTTTCGCGATAGCTGACGGGCAGTTGCCGTCGAATAATAAGGCTGGTTATGTAATCCGTCGTATTTTACGCAGGGCGGTTAGGTATCAGTATCAATATTTAGGCTTTAAAGAGCCATTTTTAAACCAATTAGTGCCTTTGTTAGCAGAGCAGTTTAAAGGGGTGTTTGATGAGTTGTATAGTCAGAAAGATTTTGTGCAAAAGGTTATTTTGGAGGAAGAAAATTCATTTCTGAGAACCTTGGAGAATGGTATAAACAGGTTTAATAACTATTTTATAAACCCAGACTATATCAATCCAAACCCAATATTAAAAAGAGGCCTTATTAAAGGTTCTAATAGAGAGGAACTAGATAAATCACTCCACGATGAGAGAAGCGTTGATAATGAAATTGTTTCTGGAAGCTTTGCTTTTGAATTGCAAGATACTTATGGTTTTCCAATTGACTTAACTGAGCTGATGGCTCGTGAGAAAGGTTGGGCTGTTGATTTAAAAGGTTTTGAGGAAGCTCTACAGGCTCAAAAATCCCGCTCACGTGCTGCAACTAGTATTGATACCGGCGATTGGGTGGTTTTAAAGGATGATGACAAGGTAGAGTTTACCGGTTACGATGAAACGGAAACTATCGCCCATGTTGTAAAATACCGTAAGGTAACTGCTAAGGGAAAAGAGCAATACCAGATTGTTTTGGACAAAACACCATTTTATGCAGAAAGTGGTGGTCAGGTAGGTGATACCGGGGAATTGGTTTTCCCGGATGGTGAGGTGATAGAGGTAACAGATACTAAAAAAGAGAATGGACTTATCGTTCATTTTGTAGATAAGTTGCCTGAGGATATTGATGATGCATTAACCGCTATTGTTGATAACGAGAAACGTAATAATACTAATAGCAATCACTCGGCTACGCACTTGCTGCATGCTGCTATGAAACAGGTTTTGGGTAGCCACGTAAATCAAAAAGGTTCACTGGTAAATGCGGAATATCTGCGTTTCGACTTTTCACACTTCGCCAAAGTAACTGAAGAAGAACTAGCAAGAATTGAAGCCATTGTTAATGAAAAGATACGTGAGAACATCGCCCTTAAAGAAGAGCGCGATGTGCCTTATGATGTGGCTATAAAAAGCGGCGTAACAGCCCTGTTCGGCGAAAAATATGGCGACAAAGTAAGGGTGATCACTTTTGATGATACCTTTAGTAAAGAGCTTTGCGGTGGTACGCATGTTAAGGCTACGGGTTATATCGGTTACTTTAAAATAGTATCTGAGAGCGCGGTTGCCGCTGGTGTTCGTCGTATTGAGGCTATTACGGGTATTGCCGCGGAGAATTTTATTAATGAGCAAAGCAAGCTGGTTCAGCAATTAAAAGAGCTGCTTAAGAACCCCAAGGACATATCCAAAAGCGTTGAAAGTTTGATCGAAGAAAATGCCAGGCTTAAAAAAGAAATAGAAAAATCTATCCTTGAAAAATCATCTGGTTTAAAAGATGAGCTAGCCCAAAAGGTAGAAAATATTAACGGAATAAACTTCATCGCCCAAAAAGTGGAGTTGCCTAATGCTGACGCTATAAAAAATGTGGCTTACCAGCTTAAAGATATTGTAAGCGATTTGTTCCTGGTATTAGCTGCTGATATTGACGGCAAACCAAATCTAACCGTAATGCTGAGCGAAAACCTGGTAAAAGAAAAAGGATTGAACGCGGGTAATATTGTTCGAGAATTAGCTAAGGAAATACAAGGTGGCGGCGGCGGTCAGCCATTTTTCGCGACCGCAGGTGGTAAGGATGTAAGCGGGATTGACCGGGCGTTGGAAAAAGCTAAAAGCTTTACAGCCTAAAACAAAAAGCGCCGGCTATTATCCATAGGTGTCGGACGATTAAAAGGTTGTCATTCTGAGCGGAGCGAAGAATCTGTAAGGTGGTTTACACGTGTACAGATGCTTCGTACCTCAGCATGACAAATCATTTTTATATCCCTTGTTAGTGTCCTCACTAACAAACTGCACCTTTTTGATTTGTTAGTGAGGACACTAACAAAGGAAGTAAAAACAAAACGCGCCGGGTTTATTGTCCGGCGCGTTTTAATAAAATAATTCCTGTATTAAAGGGTAGGGGATTTGGCTTTTAGGCTCGGTACTAACCTCATAATCGCGTTAATAATTTCGTTGCCTATTTTTTTATGAGAGCCGGGTAATTGCTTTAGCTTGTCGGTATAAACTCTCACCTCTTCCTCATTATCAAACAACAAAACCGCATCATTATTTACCGCATTGTCAATTCCTTTTGGAGGTACCGGAAGCAGGTAATTCATAAACGACGAAAAATTAATTTTCGATGGCCCATTAGATGGAATGCTTATTCGTAACATGGGAAATGAATTTTTTGGTTTATTGTAACTATTAATAAACAATATGGGGTAAAAGATGTTTGCGGCTGATTATGCCTTTTTTGTAATAATTCTGTCACATAAATAATGATCCATTGGCATTAATTAAATCCTCCTGGTCATTTTGAAATAAGCCACGCTTTCAGTAACTTAAGGCAGATTAAAACGTGACTATGACTGATGCCACAACCACGCAATTAAAACGAGTGTTGAAGCCCATACACCTTTGGGCTATAGCTGTTGGTTTAGTTATATCAGGTGAATATTTTGGCTGGAATTATGGCTGGAGTGTATCGGGTACCATCGGGTTTTTGATCGCCACTGTCATCATTACGGTGATGTATGTTACCTTCATCTTCAGCTATACTGAATTAACTACCGCCATACCACATGCAGGCGGTGCATTTGCCTACGCTTACCGGGCCATGGGGCCATTTGGTGGCTTGATAGCAGGTTATGCAACACTTATCGATTTTCTGTTTGCTACGCCTGCTATTGCAGCGGCATTGGGCAGTTATTTGCATTTCCTATATCCATCAATGCCTATTATTCCATCAGCTTTGTTTTTTAATGTGTTGTTTATCGGAATCAATGTATCCGGCATGAAAGAGTCCGCTGTGTTTTCTGTAGTAATAACCATATTGGCGGTTGCGGAGCTGTTGCTATTTATGGGCGTGGTTGGTCCACATTTTAAGATGAGTAATTATATAAATCACCCCATGCCTTTTGGTTGGGGCGGTGTATTTGCAGCTCTACCTTTTGCCGTTTGGTTTTACCTGGCGATAGAAGGCGTAGCCATGGTTGCTGAAGAGGTGAAGGAGCCTAAAAAGAATATACCTCTAGGTTATATCTCCGGCTTAGTTACATTGATATTTTTAACTTTTGGGGTGATGATATTGACCGGTGGAATTACCGACTGGCACAGGTTAAGCAATGTGCTAGATCCATTGCCTGAGTCGATAGCGATTGCTTTGGGCAAGGCTAACGGGCTTACTAAAATATTTGCCAGTATAGGTTTGTTTGGGTTGATCGCATCGTTTCATGGTACTATACTGGCATCATCAAGGCAGGTTTATGCTATGGCGAGGAGTGGTTATTTACCGAGGTTTTTATCTAAGTTAAACCAGCGCTTTCAAACACCTTATTGGGCGCTGATTGCGGGTGGGGTTATTAGTATGGTTGCTTTATATTTTGATAATACAGCTGAGAATATTGTGATACTATCCGCTATGGGCGCGGTGTTTATGTATATGATGAGCATGATCAGTTTGTTTATATTGAGGAAAAAAGAACCTGACCTGGAGCGCCCGTTCGCATCGCCTTTTTACCCGGTGTTTCCGGCGGTGGCGTTAATTATATCAGCGGTATCGTTGTTCGCTATTATTTATTATCATTTTATGGTGAGTTTGGTGTTTTTCGCGTTTTTAATTGTAGCGACTATTGTTTTTGTGGCAATCGGCAAGCATAAAGTGCAGTTGGTTGAGGATAATATGATTGCACCTGTTGTTTGAACCATGATTTACTTGATTGTCTGAACCATGATTTGCTTGATTTTAGGATTGCTTGATTATATATTACAATGAGTTATAAAACCACCATTCACGGACGAGTTTACAGCTTTAGTGATCTGAAGAGTTTGCTTGCTAAAGCTTCGCCTTTCCGTACCGGGGATGCGCTGGCGGGTTTGTGTGCGGAAAGTTATGAGGAACGGGTGGCGGCGCAAATCACTTTGGCGGATGTGCCGTTAAAGGTGTTTTTAACAGAGTTGGTTATTCCTTATGAAAGTGATGAAGTTACAAGGCTGATCGTTGATAGTCATGAGTTGAATGCCTTTAGTTTGATAAGCCATTTAACCGTTGGGGAGCTGCGTGATTGGTTATTAATGGATGAAACAACCACATCAACCTTAAAAAGCATTGAGGCGGGCTTAACTCCCGAGGTGGTTGCTGCGGTATCCAAAATTATGCGCAATCAGGATTTGATCGCGGTAGCAAAAAAATGTGAGGTGATCACTAAATTTCGCAATACTATTGGTTTAAAAGGGCATTTTGCAACACGCCTGCAACCTAATCACCCGACAGATGACCCTAAAGGAGTTGCGGCTAGTATTATTGAAGGTTTGCTTTATGGCAGTGGCGATGCCTGTATCGGTATCAATCCGGCTACCGATAGCCCAAGCCATGTGATGAGTTTGTTGCGCATGATAGATCAGCTTAGGCAGCAGTTTGATATTCCTATGCAGTCGTGCGTGTTAAGCCATATCACCACAACACTTGAACTTATAAATAAGGATAAAGATGCGCCCGTTGATTTATGCTTCCAATCTATAGGAGGTACTGAATTAACGAATACCAGCTTTGGTATAAATTTGGCATTAATCGAGGAAGCTTATCAGGCCACTTTATCACTAAATCGTGGTACTATCGGCGACAATGTAATGTATTTTGAAACCGGGCAGGGGAGCGCACTATCAGCCAATGCGCATCATGGGGTTGACCAACAAACCTGTGAGGCGAGAGCTTATGCTATTGCGCGTAAATTCAGGCCTTTATTGGTAAACTCAGTAGTGGGTTTTATTGGTCCGGAGTATTTATATGATGGCAAACAGATTATCCGCGCAGCGCTGGAAGATCATTTTTGTGCTAAACTATTAGGTTTGCCAATGGGTGTTGATGTTTGCTATACGAACCATGCGGAAGCGGATCAGGATGATATGGATAATTTACTGACCTTATTGGGTGTGGCAGGTTGTAATTTTATTATGGGCATACCGGGCTCGGATGATATTATGCTGAATTATCAATCTACCTCTTTTCATGATGCTTTGTATTTAAGAAAGGTGCTGGGACTAAAGGCTGCTCCGGAGTTTGAAGCTTGGCTAATAAAGCAGGGAATCGTGGATGCCAAGGGGCAATTAACTTCTACGAATCAAGTTGATTTGTATAATCATTTCGGATCATTATGGATAAAGTGATCAAAGCTGTGCCGAATGCGGATGGCCCGTTAAATCCCTTAAAGGAGTTTACAGCTGCGCGTATTGGAATTGGACGGACAGGTACCAGTATTCCTACCAAACAATCCCTGGCTTTTAAACTGGCGCATGCCCATGCCCGTGATGCAGTTTATTCCCGTTTGAATATTGATTTGCTGTCAGCGGATATCAAGCAATTCAATCTTCCGGTTATCGTATTGCATAGCAAGGCAGGCAACCGGGGGGAATATTTGCAGCGGCCTGATCTCGGTAGAAAATTAAAAAAATCATCCGCAAACCGGTTGAAGGAGCATGTAGGTGGTTATGATGTGTCGATTATCATAGCTGATGGGCTTTCCGCATCGGCTATTAATGAAAATGTTATTGGTTTGTTGCATACGCTGATACCATTGTTTATGGCTGCTAAGTTGAAATTAGCACCCATATGTTTTGTAGAACAGGGAAGGGTGGCGGTAAGCGATAAAATAGCGCATTTATTAAATGCAAAATTATCCATTATACTGATAGGCGAACGACCCGGGTTGAGTTCGGCGGATAGTATCGGGGCTTATCTAACGTATGATCCTAAACCCGGTTTAACCGATGAATCGCGCAATTGTATATCCAACATCCGTCCGCAAGGATTAGCGTTTAGGCCCGCCGCCGAAAAGATATTTTACTTGGTGCAGGAAGCTTTTAGAATGAAGCTTTCCGGCGTTGGGTTAAAGGACAACCAAGTATTAATTGGACATTAATTACTTGTCGTCATCTTTAATATACCCCTGAAAGGTAATTGCATCGCGTGAATTGCTTGCAACCTGCAACGTAGCCGATCCATTTGTGAATACGTCTAAGAAGAGTTTTTGGCTTCGCCTTACATCGTTTAGTACAATTGTAATTGTCCAGCCACCCTTTTTCTTTTCGACTATTTTATAGTCAAATTTGGTGGATGTGAATTTAATTCCGTCATCAGTTGAATTGTAGGGTACGTCCATATAAGCTCTTCCAAAGTATGGCAACCAAGCTATTATAGAATCTCTTTTGACACGCAGATCGTAATCAGAAGTCAGGTATTTCTGGCCACCACGTAAGGGTTGCGCGTATTGTGCTATGAAGGTATATTTTTGCGCGTTTATTTTATGTTTAATTGAGGCTGCTTTTTCCTGAGCTTTAATTTGCTTGGCAGTTTGCTGTGCATTTGCATTTACAATCATCAACATTAATAAAAATGGTAATGATATTTTAAGCGGGGTTTTCATAAGATATTGATTTAGAGGTTAACGCAGATAGGTTTAATGATAATATAAAGTTAGGAAAATATTATTTGTTTGGTGTGAATGATGATTTTTGTTGGTGAGGGCACCAACAAAGGGAGATGAGCGTTTTTGTCATTGCGAGGAACGAAGCAATCGCACGGAGAAAAGCGAATATGCAAAGTTCGCGATTGCTTCGTTCCTCGCAATGACATGGTGGAGAGAACTGCTTAAATAATTCATTGTTGCGTTAGTGATAGGAGCGGATACCGGCTTGTGGCTAAGGCTTGGGGAGTATGAGCGCCTGCCTGCCGGCGGGCAGGGATAGCACGGACCGGAGGTAACGCCCAAAGCATCTTTCGCGCTTCGTTGACTCACCCGGTCTTGCTTCGCCCGACCACCCTCTCTTCGCCTGCGGCGGAAAGAGGGAAAGAAATAAAGAAGTTTTTTCCCCTCTTTGCCGCAAAGCGGAAGAGAGGGGAGGTTGAGCGGCTGAGCGAAAACCGGGTGAGTTATCTACAAGCGTAAACTACTTTACAGATTCTTCACTGCGCTCAGAATGACAAAGGTGGTTTTATAAAAAAGATTGTCATGCTGAGGAACGAAGCATCTGTACTGGTGTAAACTACTTTACAGATTCTTCGCTGCCGCTCAGAATGACAAAGGGAGATAGTATAGGGTGGTAAACAAAAAAGCCGCCCAAAAGGCGGCTTTCTCATAAACTTATTTAAAACTTAAATCAAATTAACACTTCTGTTCACAAACTCGGTTAAGTCGGCTCCTTTTAACAGGCCTTGTGATAATAGGGCCAGATCAAAAGCTTGTTTTGCTAAAGTTGCCTGCGCATCTTCGTTATCATCCTGCAAAATACGGCTGATCAGTTTGTGGTTGCCGTTAACTACTACCTTGTAATTATCGGGCATGCTGCCATAAAAGCTCATTCCACCGCCCATCGCTGCCATATCTTTCATGCGGCGCATAAACTCATCCATGGTTACCGTAACGGGTAGCTCATCAGGGTTAAGGCTTTCCAGTTCAACTTTGTAAGCTGGTTTGTTTATGGCCTTATCAAATATGGCTTTTACCTTAGTGATCTGCTCTTCAGTTAAAACTGATTCCGGATTTTCATCCTTCGCGATCAATTTGTCAGCAACATCCGCATCAACACGTTTTAATGATGTTTTCTCCAATTTTTGCTCTAACTGGCTGATAAAGTGTGTGTCGATAGGAGAATCCATCAATAATACATCATAACCTTTTTTATTAGCTGACTGGATAAATGCATCTTGTTTAGATGGATCGTTGGTGTAGATGTAAACCAATCTGCCATCTTTATCGGTTTGAACAGGTTCAACTTTTTCTTTGTATTCTTCTAATGTGAAGTTTTGTTTAGTGGTGTTAGTTAGCAAAACAAAATCCTTTGCTTTATCATAAAACTTGTCTTCGCTTATCATGCCGTATTTTACAAATACGCCGATGTCGCTCCATTTTTCTTCGAAGCCCGCGCGGTCATTTTTGAAAAGCTCGGCTAGTTTATCAGCCACTTTTTTAGTGATGTAGCTGTTGATTTTCTTAACGTTATGATCGGCCTGTAAAAAGCTGCGTGATACGTTCAAGGGAATATCCGGTGAATCAATTACACCGTGTAATAACATTAAAAATTCAGGTACAATATCTTTTACCTCGTCGGTAATAAATACTTGGCGCGAGAATAGTTTTATCTTGTTTTTCTGTACTTCGAAGTCGTTTTTCAACTTAGGGAAGTAAAGTACACCCGTTAAGTTGAACGGATAATCCACATTCAGGTGAATCCAGAATAAAGGATCTTCGCTGTATGGATAAAGCTCTTTATAGAAGTTTAAATAATCTTCATCTTTTAATTCAGATGGAGCTTTAGTCCAGATAGGGGTGGTATCGTTGATGATATTATCAACCTCAACTGATTTGTATTTTGGTTTGCCTTCTTCATCAACACCGTCTTCTTCCTCTTCGGTAGTGGTGCCAAATTTGATTGGTACAGGTAAGAATTTGCAGTACTTATCCAGTATTTCCTGTAGTTTTTGTTTGTTTAAAAACTCCTCAGATTCGCTGTTGATATATAAAGTAATTTCGGTACCGCGTTCGGCTAATGTGCCTTCGCCAATTTCAAATTCGGTGCTGCCGTCGCATACCCAGTAAGCCGGTTCAGCGCCATCCTGGTAGCTTAAAGTTTGTATTTCAACCTTATCAGCAACCATAAACGCAGAGTAAAAGCCTAAACCAAAGCGACCAATAATTTCATTGGCATCTTTAGCTTCCTTAAATTTCTCCATAAACTCGGTAGCGCCCGAGAAAGCTATTTGATTAATATATTTTTTAATCTCATCGGCTGTCATACCTAAGCCGTTGTCGCTGATGGTGATTGTCTTTTTGTCTGCATCGAAAGCAACTTCAACACGCAGTTCGCCAAGCTCGCCATTGTATTGGCCTAATGAGGCTAAACGTTTGATCTTTTGGGTAGCATCAACCGCGTTTGATACCAGCTCTCGCAAAAATATCTCGTTATCTGAGTATAAGAACTTCTTAATTATCGGGAAAATGTTCTCGGTATGTATCGAGATCGTTCCTTTTTCTTGCATAATATTTTCTGTAAATTATTTATTAATGATTGTTACTGGTACACATCAATGCCTGTTCCAAAAGGGAGCAGCTTGTCAAATTGGCAGTAGAGGGTTGCGTTAACGTTATTACCATATTAAAGAATATTGTAATATTGCATTATCAACTTATCACATGCAAAAACACGAGATACTTACAATTATAATTTATCTTCTATTTCCTTTTATAGGCCTAATGATTTTCCTTTGGCTTAGGAGAAAGATGAAGAAGGAGAATATTCCAAGTCCGCCTGCATTAGCTTTCTTTATAATTTTCTTTAATTATGGAGGGTTGTTGGTAGTAGTTCTAACAAATTATCTTTTGCAATGGTCAGGAATGGCATCTTTAGGAACATTTTATTTACTACTTATAGCCCCAATATTAATGGTAGTAATAGCCTTTTATTATTATAAAAGCAGACAATTATCTATTTATCATAAAAGTGCTTTTATGTCTGGTGCTTTATATTTTATAATTTTTCCTTTAACCCTTGCAATTATATTTTTTATAAGCTAATAAATCTTTGAATACTACGATTTCAAGTCAAATCAGGTGTTTCAAGGTGAAACAGTTTAGGCTGTTTTAATCATGCTTTTTGATGTAACAGCTATAAAAAGTGTTGATTTTCAATCAAAAATTAGTGAAAAATGAGCAAAAGGTGTTGTTTTTGAGTCGTTTTTAGAGTTAAAACAGGCGTTTTTTGACTAAAAACGACTTTCAAAGTGATGTAATAACCGCATTTTTGAGGTTGTTTTGGGCGTTTTTAGGGCTAAAAGTGTACCGAATGTACCATGTGTTTCACTTGTTCCGTGGTACAGTTGGCGCAGAGTTGACTCACCCGGTCTTAGCTTCGCTCGACCCCCCTCTCTTCCGCAAGCGCAATGTCTTAAGTTAAGGGGGCGCCAAGCATATAGCCCCCTCTAAATCTCCCCCGGAAGGGGAGACTTTAGCTTCGCCCGCGTTTGTTTTTTTAAGTCCTCCCTACCGGGGAGGATTTAGGTGGGGCTTAACTTAATGACATTGTCCGCAAGCGGGAAAGAGGGTAGGGAGAATATATGTGTTGAGAATTAAATCTTCTTAAATACCACGATACCATTATGACCACCAAAGCCGAATGTATTGCTCATGGCTACGTTTACTTTATGTTCGATGGAATGGTTGGGTACTAAATTTAAGTAGTCAGGAAAAGCAGGATCAAGTTCACCTGTATTTATGGTTGGTGGCAATGCCTGGTGTTCTATCGCCAGCAAACAAATAATGGCCTCAATAGCTCCGGCTGCGCCTAAAAGGTGGCCCGTCATTGATTTGGTTGCACCAATTTGCATGGTGTTAGGCCCAGTGCCTGTTAATGATGTTACCGCTTTAAGCTCGGATAGATCACCTACCGGAGTTGAGGTGGCGTGCATGTTTAAATAATCAACATCAGCCATGGTAAGTCCGGCTTCAGTTAATGCCAATTGCATTGCTTTTGCCGCGCCTAAACCTTCGGGGTGGGTTGAGGTCATGTGGTAGGCATCGGCTGTCATTGCCGCGCCGGTTAGTTCAGCATATATTTTCGCGCCGCGTTTTACGGCGTGTTCGTAATCTTCTAAAACTAAAGCGCCTGCGCCTTCACCCATAACAAAGCCATCGCGGTCAATATCAAACGGCCTTGATGCACCTTGAGGATCATCGTTACGTGCCGACATAGCCTTCATAGCGCTGAAACCACCTATAGAAGCCTCCACAATTGGTGCCTCTGATCCGCCTGTAATAACAATTTTAGCTTTACCCAAACGGATATAGTTAAACGCATCCATTATAGCTGTATTTGATGTTGCACATGCAGATACAGCGGTATAGTTGATACCCATATACCCATGGCGCAAGGAGATCATGCCTGAGGCCATATTGGTTAAAAACTTAGGTACAAAGAAAGGGCTATAACGTGGACTACCGTTACCCCTTGCATATTCGGTAACCTGTTGTTCAAAGGTTTCCATACCACCCTGGCCAGTTCCCCAGATTACACCTACATCAAATGGATCCATTTTTGAGAAATCAAAACCAGAGTCTTTTATTGCTTCATCAGATGCAACAATAGCGTATTGCGTAAATGTATCGGTACGTTTAATATCGGCTCTATCCAAATGTGCGGCAGGATTGAAATCCTTCAGTTCACAAGCGAATTGCGTACGAAATAAAGATGGATCGAAGCGTGTAATGCGGTTCGCGCCGCTTTTGCCGGCTAAGGCATTTTCCCAAAATGATTTTATATCGTTTCCTATCGGAGTTAAAGCGCCTATGCCTGTTACAACAACTCTATTCAGCATTATAATTATAATAAATGATCACAAAATTAAATAAAATATACCAAATGGTATTATTCTATTCACTTGCAAAGGTAAAATTTATATTAATATTTAGGCCTCTCCCCAGGCAGTAATTACCAAGTTGCGATTACCGCCATAATTGCGGTGTTCGCATAAATAAATACCTTGCCAAGTGCCTAAAGCTAATCTTCCGTTGCTGATAGGGATAGTTACCGAGCTGCCCAACATTGCCGCTTTAAGGTGTGCAGGCATATCGTCGGGGCCTTCATCGTCGTGCTGGTATTCGGGGTCATTCTCGGGTGCGATTTTATTGAAATACATTTCAATATCTTTCCTAACGGTAGGATCTGCATTCTCGTTTATGGTGAGTGATGCTGATGTATGCTGAATAAACACTTGCAAAATACCTGCCTTAAATTCGCTGATCTGCGGTAAAGCATTTACCACCTCAGCGGTAATGATATGAAAGCCCCGCCTTTTTTGTAGGGTGAGCATTTGCTGGTACATTTTCATATTCAGGTAACGTTTGGATTGAAGAAAAGTTCAAACATTATCTTATCACCATTTGCGCGGTGTTGCGACTTATTTGCTCTAATAAAGTCACTTTGCCTTCGGTTAGTTTTTTTAAAGACTCTGGTGTATAATGACGGGTTGTTAGCAGACTGAGATTGTTATTGTATTTCGCTTTGAAATTTTCACTTACCGCCTGTAATAGCTTTTTAAAACGCTCTTCATCTTCATCAAAACAAGCGGTAAAGCTTAGGGCCGAGGTTTGCATCATGTTAATTTTAACATGGCTTTGCGCAAACAAGTTGAATATTTCGCTTAGATGAGTTTCTGAAATGAAAGCGTAATCCTTTGCCGAAAGAGAAAGCAATACCTGGTTTTGTTTTAAAATGATTATTGGTTTGGCATAATGGTCGTGACCGTTTTCTTTAATTACGGTACCCGGTGCGGTTGGGTCATTAAAAGGCTTTACCAGCAGCGGTATTTTGGCGTTTTGTAAAGGTTTTATTGTTTTTGGGTGGATAACAGATGCCCCGTAATAAGTCATTTCAATAGCTTCGGAATAGGGCAGTTCATCAAACTTAATTGTGTCCTTAAATAATTTAGGGTCAGCGTTTAGAATCCCGGGTACATCTTTCCAGGTAGTGACAGATTCAGCGCCTAGGCAAGAAGCCAAAATTGAAGCCGTGTAATCTGAACCTTCACGACCTAAAGTGGTGGTGAAGTTTTCAGATGTTCCACCCAAAAAGCCTTGTGTTATCACGATGCTTTTTTCCAATAGCGCAGGGATGCCTTTCATAATGCTCTCCTTGGTTTTTGCCCATTGTACTACGCCTTCGCGGTAAGTATTATCAGTATGAATATAGCCGCGAACGTCTAACCATTGGCTTTTTAAACCAATTTTGTTGAGATAGGCATTAACGATGCGCGTAGAAACCAGTTCCCCTACGGAAACAATTTGATCGTATATGAAATCATAATCATCCTGTGGTTCATCTTCCAGCATCCAGTCTATTTCTACAAAGGTGTTGGCTACTTCATCAAAAATAGCAGCGTTGCTATCAAAAACCTCCGATAGGATATGATAATGATATTGTTTTATCTCTTCGTAAATATCATGTACATCCTCGGTTTGGTTAAAATAGGCTTTAGTAAGTTTCTCAAGTGCATTGGTGGTTTTACCCATTGCTGAAACGACGATTAGCAACTGATCGTCTGTATAATTTTCAACTACTTTACCAAGATTTATTATACCGGCTGCATCTTTTACCGATGCGCCTCCGAATTTAAAAACAAGCATTTATTTAATGTATTGTGAGATTACCGTATGCGGCAATATTAACGAATTTATTTTAGCGTAAAGGAGTACTCAATATTTTGATGCCTGCTCTTTTGATAGTGATACATTTAGCCACCCTTCCTCGATATTAGCCTCATATTTTTTGTAAAAGCCAATAGCAGGTTCATTCCAATCTAATACCTGCCAAACCATTCCGCTGTACCCCAATTCTTTGGTTTCCTTTATTATCTGTTCGAATAGCAATTTACCTATACCTTTACCACGGTATTCCTCGGTAACAATAAAATCCTCTAAATAAACACGACAACCTTTCCATGTCGAAAAACGGATATAATACAAAGCAAAGCCGATAATTACATCATTATCTACAGCTACAAACGCTTTCCAAACCGGGTTGTTACCAAAACCGGCATCCTCAAACTCTTGTAATGATACGGTTACCTCTTCGGGTAATTTTTCAAATACAGCAAGCTCGTTAACTAATTCGATCAAACGAGGGCAGTCTTCTTTTTTGGCAATTCTTAAAGTTATACTCATAGTGCTAGTTTAAATCGGGATTAACGTTTTTAAAATGCTTAATACCCCTGCTTCCAAAAATGGTACTGCCTAAGCGCACCATGTTGCTGCCTTTTTCTATGGCGATCTTATAATCAGACGACATACCCATCGACAAGATATTAAAATCTTTATCTTTTCTGAAAAAGCTTGCTTTCACACCTTTGAAAAAGGTGTTCAGTTCATAATACTCATCGGCTATTTGTTTTTCGCTTTCGGTATTGGTGGCAATTCCCATCAATCCACGAATCCTGATGTTTTTTAATTCGGCAAATTCATCTGATCGAAGTAATTCTATCGCCTCATCAAAGCCTAAACCAAATTTGGTTTCTTCATCGGCAATGTAAATCTGCAATAAACAATCAATTACACGGTTAGCTTTTAAAGCATGCTTATTTATCTCCTGCAAAAGCTTCATACTATCAACAGATTGTATCATGCTGATGAATGGCGCTATATATTTTACCTTATTGGTTTGCAGGTGGCCAATCAGGTGCCATTCAATATCTTTAGGTAATTGTTCGTGCTTTTCAACCAATTCCTGTACCTGATTTTCGCCAAATAAACGTTGCCCCGCTTCATAGGCCTGCAATATATCTTCGTTCGATTTCGTTTTTGATACTGCTAAAAGGGTGACTTTTAATGCGCCGGTTTCTTTTTTTAGGCTGATGATATTATCTGCAATGCTCATTTATGCGTATTTTTGCTGAATTAAACCGCTAAATTACAGAATGCACAAATATATAATCTTGTTTTTTTTAGTATTGACCTTATTATGTTCATGCGGTAACGATGATAGCGCGCCTGACGGTATCCTGAAAAAGTCTGAAATGGTAAACGTATTAGCCGATGTACATGTAGTGGACGGTGGCTTAGTTAATATTTCGCAAGAGCCAGATACGCTGTACAAATACGGTTATCCCAGATATTTAGCTGTATTTAAAAAATACAATACTGATTCAGCCGAATTTAGGAGGAGCTTTAAATATTACTCGCTTAAGCCATCGGTATTCAGCGATATTTATGATAAGGTTTTAAAAAGGCTGCAGGCAAAAACAGACTCACTTACCAAATTGCTGACGATCCAGAATAAAAAAAATCATGTTACATCTACACCTACAGCTACCGGTGGGCGTGTGAACTCGCCAGTTCCCACTGCCCCTGCACAAGCTACGCCTTTAAGGCCGGGTATGATGATGAACCCAAGTCAGCAGGCCATTATGAAATTTAATGCCCACAGAGATTCGGTGATTAAACAACGTTTAAAGGAGAAAAATGCTTTACCCAAAAAGTAGTGTTGATAAGCTTGGCTTTACCGAGATAAAGGAACTGATAAAAAAACATTGCCTGAGTGTTATGGGCCAGCAAATGGTTGATAAGATACAGGTAATGAATAATTACGACCTTATCCACAAGTTTTTGAGCCAGGCCAATGAGTTTATGAATATTTTATTGAATGATGCAGTATTGCCTATACAGCATTTTTTTGATATAAAATCACTTGCTAACAAAGCCCGTATAGAAGGCGTTTTTTTAAGTGAGGAGGAGTTTTACCAGGTACAGGCATCGTTAACCACTGTATTCGCGGTTATCGCTTATTTTAATGAGCGGGAAGGCCAATACCCTAATCTGGAAGCCTTATTTGAGCATTTACCGATTGAAAAGTCGATATTAAAAAAGATTGACCAGGTTATTGACCCAAAAGGCAAGATCAGGCCTAATGCATCTCGCGACTTGATGGATATAACATCCGGCATAGCCAAAGCCGAGCAAGAAGCCAGAAAAAAGATAGATCAGGTTTTTAAAGCTGCATCGGGTAATGGTTGGACGGCCGATGGGTCATTAACTATTCGTGACGGTCGTTTGTGCATACCATTGTTAGCCGAAAACAAACGTAAGCTTAAAGGATTTATTCATGATGAATCAGCATCGGGCCAAACGGTTTATATGGAGCCTGAGGAGGTATTCACCCTCAACAATAAAATAAGAGATCTTGAATTTGACCGCAGGCGCGAGATTGTCAAAATACTAACCGCTTTAACCGATGAATTAAGGCCTTATGTGCCACTTTTATTAAGTTATCACGGCTTGCTTACCAAATTGGATTTTGTGCGGGCCAAGGCGCTGTTTGCCATTGACATTGAAGCCGAAATGCCGGTAGTGGTGAATGAACCCAGCCTGAAATTAATTAATGCAAGGCACCCACTATTGTTTCTCAATTTTAAAAAAGAGCATAAGACTGTAGTACCGCTAAATGTGCGTATTGATAATATTACACGCATTGTAGTGGTATCAGGGCCTAATGCAGGCGGTAAATCTGTTTGTATGAAAACGGTTGGCCTGTTGCAAATGATGGTGCAGGCCGGTTTGCTAATCCCTGCTGATGAAGCCAGTGAGATGGGCGTGTTCAAAGAGTTTTTTGTTGACATTGGTGATGACCAGTCGATTGAAAGTGATTTGAGTACCTATAGCGCGCATCTATCTAAAATGAAAACCTTTGTGGAGCAAGCTAACGGTAAAGCGTTGATATTGATTGATGAGTTTGGTACAGGTACCGACCCACAATTTGGCGGCCCGATTGCTGAGGCTGTACTGGAATCGCTGAATAACAAGAAGGTGAGGGGGATGGTTACTACCCACTACTCTAACTTAAAGATTTTTGCCAGCCATACAGAGGGTTTGGAGAATGCTTCGATGTTATTTAATAATATAGAGATGAAGCCACTTTATATTTTGGAAGTTGGTAAGCCGGGTAGTTCTTATGCATTTGAGATCGCCCAAAAAATTGGTCTGCCTCAAAATGTGCTTAACCTGGCTAAGAGTAAAATAAGTGCCGGACAGAAAAAGGTGGATACTCTGTTAGTTGATCTGGAGCGGGAGAAAAAGGAAATTTTCGACACCAAACTAAAATTAGACAGACAACAAAGGCAGGTTAATACGCTTTTAACTGAAAACGAAAAGCTAAAAAGCTACCTGGAAGAAAACCAGAAGGCATTAATTCGTGATGCGAAACAGGAAGCTAAAAATATCATCCTGAACGCCAATAAGCTGGTTGAAAATACCATCTCGGAAATTAAAAGCAGTAATGCTGATAAAGAGAGAACCCGTGAATTACGTGAAAATTTAACTCGCGAAGTACAGAAGAATACAATTAAAGCAGAGGTGAAGAAACCGGTGATTGATCCGGATGAATTGAAGGTTGGTGACTGGGTAAAATTAAACGATTCCGATACGACAGGACAAGTAATGGAGTTTGCGCGCGACAACGTGATTATAGCCATTGGCGATTTAAGAACGGTTGCCAAAAAGAACAAGATTCATAAAGTATCCAAAAAAGAAGTGCCGAAAGAGGTTAGGAGAAACTTTAGTTCAAATACAGATTCTATTGCCAGTTTTAGTCCTGAGATTGACGTGCGTGGTATGCGCACCGAGGATGCTTTGGGCTCTATAGAACGTTTGTTTGACAGGGCGGTTATGATGGGCTTTGGTACCCTGAAGATCCTTCATGGTAAGGGCGACGGCATCCTGCGCAAAATGATCAGACAATACCTGAAAAAATACGACCAGGTTGATCGTATGGAAGATGAGCACGCAGATAGAGGCGGAGATGGGATTACTTATGTATATTTAAAATAGATTTTAATATTTTACGCTTATTTAAATGAACTACAAACATCTTATTTTATGCTTTGCAATTGCATTAAACTTTGGTTGCAGCGCTCAGGTTACTATTAAGGCGAACGATCCGCATATTGAATATATGGGGCGTGTTGCCATGCAGGACAATGCGGCGGTATTGTCATGGTCGGGTACTACGGTTGACATTAACTTTGAGGGCACAAGCATAAGCTATAAAATGCGTGATGAGCGGGGCGACAACTACTACAACATACTGCTCGATGGTAAAATAATTAAAAAAGAGAGTGAAACTGCTGACGGAATTACCACGCAAACTATTGACGGGCTTACACCCGGTCCGCACCATTTGGAGCTGTTTAAACGTACGGAGTGGGCTATGGGTAAAACCTGGTTCTACGGTTTTGAGTTAGCTAAAGGTGGTAAAGTTTTAGCACCCTCAGCTACGCGTAAACATAAAATTGAATACTTTGGAGATTCTATTAGTTGTGGTTATGCTGCGGAAGATAGCACCGGACAGGATAGGGGCTCTGCACCCTATGAAGATGGATATGTAAGCTATGCAGCCTTAACAGCAAGGCATTTTAATGCTGATTTTCATAATATATCCAAAAGCGGCATTGGCATCACCATTAGTTGGTTCCCGCTTATTATGCCTGAAATGTATGACAGGCTGGATGCAACTGATTCAACCAGTAAATGGGATTTTTCTAAGTATACTCCGGACTTGGTAGTAATCAATCTTTTTCAGAATGATTCATGGCTGGTACTACAACCCAATAACCCGCAATTTAAAGCCAGGTTTGGTGCTACTGCTCCAACGCCTGAATTTATCATCAACGCTTATAATAGTTTTGTGAGAAATATCAGAGGTAAATATCCAAAAGCTCATATCGTTTGCATATTGGGAAGTATGGACGCAACAAAAGCTGGTTCACCATGGCCGGGCTACATTCAAAAAGCAGTTGATGGTATTCATGATAAAAATATTTACACCCACTTTATCGCCTACAAAAATACTCCGGGCCACCCAAATGTTAAAGAACAACAGGCAATGGCTGATGATCTGGAAGCTTTTGTTGCTCACAATATGAAGTGGTAGTAACCTTTTTATCTCTTAGGTTTCTATGTGATTTTCATTGTCACCACCCTCACCAACTTTTTGCTGGTCGGGTAATTCATTAGGTCCGGGAATGTTTGTTTCTCTTTCTTCTTTGGCAATATCATCACCATCGGATGCGTCGTCGTCAACGGTGCCTTCATAGTATGGATGTTGGGGATGCGGGCGGTCGTTTTCGCCATCGCCTCTTTTGACCTCTTCCGGTTTGGGGGATGTATTTTCCATGATTTTACTTGTTGATGTTGCTTTGCTGTAATTTGGTGCGCCTTCCTGATCTTTCGCGGTAAAGTTGCTATCCTCAGGATGCTCTTCAGATGGTTCTTTCCTGTTGAAATAAGCATTGGTGCTACCGGCAAGCTGCGACGGATTGTTTTTGTCGTTTCCGGCAGGTGTTAAATTTTCTTTGCCAAATTTTTGTCCGCCAGTACCATGCCCTTCAGTTGGATGAGGTTCAAAATTGCCTTTGCCGAATAGATATTTTTTTTTCAGGTCTTTTTCGTCCAGTCCCGCACCATCATCTGTACGATAGGCGTTAGGTTCCGTGGTGTTTGTTGCTTTTGAACTGTCGATGTGTCCATCGCCTAATTCATCATCTTTGTAAATCATAGCTTTTATGTTTTGATGATATTATTATAATCGCTCAAACAGCTAATTGTTTTACTTAATCATCATCAAAAAAGCCTAATTTTACAGCACCAATTATATAAATTCATGAACAAAGTTGTTAGCGGAGCCGATGAGGCTATTCGTGATATTGAGGACGGCATGACCCTTATGCTGGGTGGTTTTGGCCTATGCGGTTTGCCCGAAAAATGTATTGCTGCGCTAGTTAAAAAGGGCGTTAAGGAGCTTACCTGCATATCCAATAATGCCGGGGTTGATGATTTCGGGATAGGCCTGATGTTAAAACAACGTCAGGTTAAAAAGATGATAGCTTCCTATGTTGGCGAGAATGCGGAATTTGAACGTCAGCTGTTAAGCGGCGAACTTGATGTAGAACTGATACCGCAGGGTACCCTGGCGACGCGTTGTATGGCAGCAGGCTACGGCATGCCCGCTATATTTACCCCCGCAGGTATCGGTACAGAAGTAGCCAAAGGCAAAGAAGTAAGAAACTTTAATGGGAAAGACTATTTAATGGAGATGGCTTTTGATGCCGATTTTGCCATTGTAAAAGCTTGGAAGGGTGATACGATGGGAAATCTGATCTATCGCAGCACAGCCCGTAATTTTAACCCCGTAATGGCTATGGCAGGCAGAGTGACCATTGCAGAGGTAGAGCACCTAGTTGAGCCGGGCGAACTTGGCCCTGATTACATCCATACACCGGGAATTTATGTGCACCGGATTTTTCAGGGTAAGGATTACGAAAAACGAATTGAGAATAGAACGGTAAGAAAAAAGATTTAAAAATATTAAACGCGCGTCATTGCGAGGAACGAAGCAATCTCTACATAGGATCAGCAATCTGCTCTGTATAGTATATAGATTGCTTCGTTCCTCGCAATGACGGTTTAAAGAATTTTATATGTTAGATAAAGAAGGAATAGCAAAACGTATCGCTAAAGAAATAAAAGACGGTTACTATGTAAACCTCGGTATTGGTATACCAACATTGGTAGCCAATTACATCCCGGATACGATGGATGTAGTGCTGCAATCTGAAAATGGATTGCTTGGCATGGGGCCGTTTCCATTTGAAGGTGAAGAAGACGCGGATACCATTAATGCCGGGAAACAAACCATTACTAAATTACCGGGATCAGCCATATTTGATTCAGCGATGAGTTTTGGGATGATCAGGGCGAAAAAAGTAAACCTGACTATTTTAGGCGCCATGGAAGTATCTGAAAATGGCGATATAGCCAACTGGAAAATTCCCGGTAAAATGGTGAAAGGAATGGGCGGTGCGATGGATCTGGTAGCATCGGCTGATAATATTATTGTGGCAATGCAGCACATCAATAGGGCAGGAGAATCTAAATTATTACCAAAATGCAGCTTGCCGTTAACCGGTGTTAATTGCGTTAAAAAGATAGTGACAGAATTAGCGGTACTGGATGTATTACCGGGAGGCGGTTTTAAGTTATTGGAACGAGCTCCGGGTGTTAGCGTGGAAGAGATTATTAAAGCTACAGCAGGTAAGTTGGTTGTTGAGGGGGAGATTCCGGAAATGGATGTCTAAGCCTGACAATTACTTATCCCCCAAAACCTTTTTCCTCAGCTCTTTTGATATCTCCTCCGTAACGCAAACAATATCCTCAGCTACGTGCGAATTGTTTACGATAACCTGGTCACATACATTTTTGTAGGGTAGCAGGAACTCTTTGTAGGCAGGCACCACATGGTATATCCATTTGTACATTACATCATCGTGCGAGTAGCCACGCTCAATTAAATCACGTTTGATGCGGCGCTGAAGGGCAACGTCGTCATCGGCATCAATAAATATCTTAAGGTCGAGTTGTTCAGCAATTTTATTAAAATGGAGGATAAATAGCCCCTCAACAATAATAATCGGTGCCGATTTGATTTCAAGCATTTTAGGAATTGCACTTGGATTATTAAAGGTGTATTCCTTTTTAGTGATGGATCGGCCCTCCAGCAAGCTTTGAATATCTTCTTCAAAATGCTGGTGATCGATAGTATCCGGAAGATCGAAATTGAAGTGTTTATTTTCTTCGGCCGTCATATCCGGCGGTACGGGAAAATAATAGTCATCCTGCGATACCAACGAAACTTCGCTATCGCTGAAATGCTTTAAAAAACACTTTAAAAAAAAGGTTTTGCCTGAGCCGCTTCCCCCTGCAATCCCGATTATAAAAGGTTTATTCATTCGGGCTACCGTAGCTAATACTTACATGAAAACGCTTGTCTAAAGCACCTAAGGAGTCGGCAACGTTTTTGGTCACCACAATAATAACATCTTTATTGGCCTCATTATCCGTAAAACGACCTACAACTTTAGCATAAGTTGTTAAATTGGTCATTGGGTTAGTTATTTTAATAACAGTACCTATAGGCGCGGTACGGTGCAATACTAATTTTTTGTTTGGATCAAGATCGGCATCATCCATCCAGGTGGCAACACCTTTTTCATCCTTTTCATATAAACCGAAATGATTGGCGTTGAACTTAACCGCATTGGCGCTATCCGCGGGAACAACTACCGATGTTGCATCCTGCTTTGCTGTAACAGGTGCACTTTGAACAGGAGCAGGGGCTTGCCCTGCTCGAACTTTAATTAGTTCGCCTGGGGTTAATGTAGTTGATGTTAATCCATTTATACTGGTAATATCTTCAACCGTAGTGCCGAAACGTTTTGCTATTGAAAAAAGTGTTTCGCCTGCTGATACCTTATAATCCTGGGTCGGCGCATTGTTGCTGGTTACTACCGTTTTTTGTTCAGGTTCTGCTTTTTGCTCCTGTGCTGGCGGAGACGTGTTTACCTGCTGCTTAACAACCACGGGTGCCGCTGACTGAGGTTTTTGTGGTGTATTATATGACGATTCTAAAAAAGGCCTGTCGGTGGGTACTTTAATAATTACACCAATTTGCATGGTTGCGTTATTGTTGAATTGGATGATCGCCTTCGGGCTAACTTTATATCGTCTGCCTATGGAATAGTAGTTGTCTTTCGGATCTACTTTGTGTAGTATAATTTTTTTGCCGTCTTTATTCTCAACGCCGATAGAGTCGCGCAGTGAGTTAGCAAAAAGAGAGGTTGTTGATGTTAAGAGAATGGCAACGATTAATAAAATCCTAAATTTCATAATAAATTATAATACAGTAATTTATAAGCTTAAAACTTTTAATTCTGACTTGTTTTTAATATAAATCAAGCGGTTTTTGTGTAATATAAACGCTTCGGGTTGTAACTTTTGTATATCATTATTTAATAAATCCTCATATACCTTAACCGTACCATCCAATATATACAGATACTGTTTAAGCATCCCCGCTTGCAAAGCGTGCAAAGATACAATTCTGAAATTATTGTATTCGAGATAATGCACACTATTTCCAAAAACAGGAAAAGCTAGTGCATCATGCGGCAAAGTATCAGGCGATAATACACCCGGAAGGGTGATATTGGTTTTTATTTCCGGTAACATTGTGGGTTCATAAATACGCTCGACTATTCCGGTTTTGATATCAATTAGAAAAAGTTTTTTTGGGTGGATGTGAGTGTCATAAAGGATAGGCCCCTTTGTAGTTAAGTGATCAAAAGCGTATATGTAGTTGGTCCACAAAACAGTGCCGTCGGTATCAATAGCGGTTAATCCACGATGTGCCGGGCCGGTCGCTGATTGATAATTGTGTAGAAGCAATACACCGTTATAGGCGGTTTCTATGCCAGTGAGCCATCTTTCAGGCGTTACCAGATCTTTAAAATTGAGGTTGCCATTGTTTAGATCAATTGATGAAAAGCTTACCTGTTTTTCGGTATCGTTACGGATTTCTATAAAAATAGTATCGCTTATTTCATCAATTTCCATACGCCAGATGGAGCCGTTAAATTGCTGATTGATGTATGGTAGATGCACTGTCATAAAAGGTAAAAATATGGTTATTTATATTAATGGAACCCGAAATAGTTGAAATTACTGCCAATTCCGGAATGATAGTATCAATAATATGTTTAACCGTTTTATGCAGTTTAAAGAGAAAATACCTGGATGCTGCGCTCATTTATTAGTTAAAATGTCATTGCGAGGAACGAAGTAATCGCGAACTTTGCTTCTGTGCGATTGCTTTGTTCCTCGCAATGACAATAGTGTTTTATTCTCCTGCCGGGAAATCTGCACCGGTTGTGGTGTCTTCCCAAGTATCAAAATCTTTCTTTAATACTTCCAGTTTATTGCGTGCACCTTTAAGGGCCGCAGCACCCAACAATAAATGCAACGGCGGGTTTTCTGATTCTACTGCATCAACAATAGCTTTTGCTGCGCGAACCGGGTCGCCGGGTTGTTTACCGCTGTAACCACGAATGGTATTCTTATTGGTTTCGGCAGTGGTTTTGTAATCATCAATTACAATTTTGCTATTATTTGCTGATCGCCCGGCCCAATCGGTACGGAAACCGCTCGGACAAACAACCGTAACCTTAATGCCTAACGGCGCGGTTTCCTTTGATAATGCATCCGAGAAACCATCAACAGCAAACTTGGTAGCATTATAATAACCAACAGCCGGGAAACCCACCAAACCGCCAATAGATGCGATGTTAACGATGTTGCCACTGCGTTGTTTACGCATTAATGGTAATACAGCCTTTGTTATGTTGGCTAAACCCCAAAAGTTTATCTCGAACATCCGGCGTACTTCATCGTCTTCACTTTCTTCTATCGCTCCGAAATAACCTATACCTGCATTGTTTACCAATACATCGATCTGTCCGAATTTTTTGATTGCTTCTTCAACTGACGATTTAATCTCATCAGAATTCGTTACATCAAGCTTTACAGCTATTGAAGTATCAGGATAATCCGTCACAATATCGGCTACATCATCTGTTTTGCGCGATGCAACTACCGCCTTGTGCCCCAATTCTAAAACTTGTTTAGCTAATTCGCGACCGAACCCGGTTGAACATCCAGTTATAAACCATACTTTTTTCATAAGTTTTTTATCTAATAATCAAATTAACAGTTATAGGAAGAAATGTTTGTCAGGATAAAGCCATTGTGGATAATTATAGCGTAAAGTTAACTTTAGGTTGTTATAAAACGTTTATATTGAAGCCTTAAACTGTTGACAATTCAATAACCTTTTGCCTTATGACAGAAACCATCACCTCAAAATATAGCTTGTTTTTCTGGGCTAAAATATTGTTGGGCATTATTTTCGAAGGCTTTATTGTATTCCTGGTTTTTCAGGAGGGGATAAAAAATTCAATCCCTGAAAAATTAATTACGGCTAATAATCTTATGTTTATTTTAATTGTTTTAATAGCGGGAGTTATCGTAACACTTTTATTTCCACCTAAAAGCGTAATAGTTTCAGCTGATCTGGTTGTTTTTCGCAGTTATATCACCCAAAAGAAAAGGAAAATCACCTACCCTGATATTGATAAAATAAGAACTGTAAGAAAACAAAAATTTATAAGGGGCGGAGATGAAATTAACTATCAGCAGTTGGAGTTAGTGCTGATAAACGGGGATGTGTACGCTTTTAATGAAGATGATTATGATAATTATGAATCATTAAAAGCAGCTATCTACGACCACAAATTTCGGGGGCAATAGATAGCTGTTTATATAAAGACCGACTATTTATAAGTCGATAAATGTGTAGTTTTTATGCTTAGCAGGAAGGTTTTACCAACAGCTATTTTTACGCTTTTATCCAGGAACATAGTTTTAATAGTTTCGTCAGATCTTAAAGCTTCGTAAAGGTCGCGGGCTACGGGTGAACCGCTTAAGCTGGTTGTTACTTTACCATTTTCAATTATTATGCTGAAAGTGTAACCTGATTTACCGCGATCGCCGGCTGACTCAAAATCTGTAATGTTTAATTTAAAGCTTTGATCTTCGGTCAAACTTCTTTTTAAATGCAGGCGAATAACCGGAAGATATTTTTTCCAGGTTTGTAGATAAGTTCTTTCTTCCATGTAGGGTGTAAAGGTATAATTAAAAACAAGGAAATGAGGATAATTATGCGATTGCACGTGTGAAAGAACAAATTGAACGATAAGCGTTGTTTTAAATACTATTTTCCGCTCGTAAATCCAATTGATTTTGGTTCCTGGTTTTCAACTACTAAGCCTTCAATGTAAAGCTGCCCGTCAACTATCTTATAGTCTAATGAATTTTCGTCAATTTTAAATTTTTCATCTTTTATGGCATCCTTCAACTGTGCTATAATAGCCTTTCTACTAAAAGATTTACTTATTTTCAAGTTGTCATTAACCACTTCCAACTTTACACTGTCAACTTTATATGAAAATATTTTTGCTTTCATTTTCGTGGATTATTAATCTTTATGTGCATTTACTTTCATTAATGAACTGGCAGCTACTAACGCTAAAAAGGTTATGGCAGCAGCAACCGACAGATAAAAGCCTACGTAAGTAAGCCCATATTTTGTAGCCAGCGTAGTAGCTAAAAAGGGTGTCAATGATGCTCCCAATATCCCGGCCAATGTAAAGCACAATGATGCACCTGTATAACGTACAGATGCGGGGAAAATTTCTGCCAGGGCGGTACCGATGGGCCCATAAGTTAAGCCCATTAAAAACATGCCGATAACCAGGAATAACACGGTTACCGCCCAAATACCTGTGCTGAATAATTGTGAAAAGAATAAGCCAAATATGAAAATGCCAATAGTAGCTATGATCAGCATTTTGTTGCGACCGATCTTATCGGCTAAAACAGCCGAGATAGGTATCCCTAACCCAAAAAATAACATCGATATCATTTGAGCGATCAGGAAACTGGTTTTGGAATAATGCAATGCCGATGTGCCCCAACTTAAGGTAAATACCGTCATCAAATAAAATAGTAAAAATGTAGTTATGGTTGCGATAGTACCCAGTACGATGGCTTTTGTATGCTTGGTAAATACATCAGCTAAAGGTAGTTTTACGCGGTCATTCTTTTCGATGATCTTTAAAAAATCGGGAGTTTCGGTAATTTTCAATCGAACATACAGTCCAACCCAAACTAATAACGCACTAGCTATAAAAGGGATGCGCCAGCCGAAATCTAAAAACTGTTGGTCGCTCAGCGTTTTGCTCAGCAACAAGAAAATACCGCTTGATGCCAGGAATCCAATTGGCGCGCCCAATTGCGGAAACATGCCATACCAGGCTTTTTTACCCTCGGGTGCGTTTTCGGTGGCTAATAATACCGCGCCACCCCATTCGCCGCCCAGGCCCAGGCCCTGCCCAAAACGGAATAAACATAATAGGATAGGGGCGAGTACCCCAATAGAATGATAAGAAGGCAAAAGACCAATAGCTACGGTTGATGGCCCCATGGTCATTAAAGCTGCCACCAGGGTAGCCTTGCGTCCTTTACGATCACCAAAATGGCCAAATAATGCTGCACCTAAAGGTCTGGCAAAAAATGCCAATGCAAATGTTGCTAGTGATGCAAGCGTGGCAGCTGTTGGATTACCAGCAGGGAAAAATAGTTTAGGAAACACCAATACTGCCGCGGTAGCGTAAATATAAAAATCAAAAAACTCAATAGTGGTTCCAATCAGGCTTGCCACTAATATTCGTCTTACCGGGTTTCCTGTAGTATTTGTGTGATTCATTAGGGTTTATTTTTACGTTGAATAAAAGTAAACCCAAACATATCATATTTCAATCAATAATTCTATATGATCCATTGCCGAAAATGAACTGATTTTAGTTAACCATTAAAGTATCATAACTACTCGCTCGCTACAATTGAGCTTTGCGGCATAGCTGGAAAACAGGTATTTTTCGATCTTTGAACAATGTATTAGGAAGACATTAATTAAAACAACCCCTGTGTTTTGTTGTCTTAAATCCAATATCGAGGCATTTAAAAGCGTTTAATGATAATATCATCAATATCAGGAGCAGGCTAAAACAGATGGCAGGGGATAAACATACTTATTTTGCACAATCCATTAAGGGGAAGATCATTATCGCCTCGGTTTTGGGGTGCCTTACTTTATTACTGGCCTGGGGTATCACCAAGGTGGCTTTTAATCACATGCTTACCGCTGTTGAAAAAATATCGACCCCAAACGATAAATTACGCTTGGTTAATGAATTAACGCACAGGGTTGTACAGCTTGATCAGGCGCAGAAAACGGAGATATTAAATAATCCGGCAAATTACTACAGCTTGTTTAGCGAAACAAAAAAGCAATTGCTGATTATTGATACCCTGCAAACTCTATATGCCGATGATGACAAACAGGTAAAACGTATTAACTCACTCAAAAAGTTACTTATTGATCATGATAAGCTTTTTATAAGCTATTTAAAGGTAAGGGAAGGCCTGGTGAATAACAAGGCGTTTTCGGGTCAGGTTAAATTGCTTAATGACCTGGTTGACAAAAGTGCCACGCAAAATGACAGCAATGTTGTTACAACTGAAAAGCAGGTGCGTACCACCACGGTTACACCGTTACACTGGGATACCACCAAAGATAATCGTGGCTTTCTTAGTAAGTTATTTGGCAAAAAAAAGAAAGAGACAGTAAAACCATCTTTCAATATAGTTCATGTTGAGTTGGATACCAAGCATGACAGTGCCTCAATGGCCAAGCAGGACAGCATTCTTAAAGGTATGGGACGAACCATGCGCCGGCTGGAAAAAGGACAGTTACAGCGTAGTGCATTGTTTGTAAATAAGGAGGCTATTTTAAATAAAGTTGATAATAAGCTTATCAAGCGGATACTAGTTATACTTAAACAAGTTGAGGCAGAGGCTGTAAAACAAACAGCTTTAAATAATAGTGCGGCTAAAAATGTGGTTAATACAAGTGTTACCCGCATAAGCTATATAATTTTAGCGTTCCTGTTTATTACTATCGGTTTATTGTATTTTATTTTAAGGGACATTGGCCGTATCAATCAATACAGAATAGATATTGAAGCCGCGCGCGACGAAGCAGAATATCATGGACAGGCAAAGCAACGCTTTCTATCAAACATGAGCCACGAAATCCGCACCCCGTTACAATCAATTATAGGTTATGCTGAACTGATGCGCCAACAGGATCATGCGAGTAAAAGTGATATTGATGCCATTTACCGCTCGTCAGAACATTTAATGCACATTGTTAATGAGGTGCTTGATTACAATCGTATCATATCGGGTAAATTCAATATTAATAACACGGTTTTTAATATGGCCGAACTGCTTACTGATGTATTATCAGCAATGAGGTTGCAAGCTGTTAAGAAGGATATTCAATTGGTTGCTGATTATGACATCCCCGCCAGCCAATATTTATTAGGCGATGCCTTCAGGCTAAAACAGATACTATATAATTTGTTGGGTAACGCCATTAAATTTACAGATACCGGGGAGGTGAAATTATCAATAGTAACTATTGTAACCAGCAAAGGGATACGATATGTTTTTACCGTGAGTGACACGGGAGTTGGATTATCTGCTAAAGATATAAACCGGATATTTAATGAATTTGAGCAAGTATCCGGAAATCCCAGTAATATAAAAGGAACAGGATTAGGGCTACCCATTAGCAAGGCGCTTGTTGAGGCTCAGGGCGGCAGCATGGGTGTGAAGAGTAAATTGGGGCAAGGCAGCAGCTTTACATTTAATTTAAGCTACGAAAACGCTGAAGAACCTATTATTGAAAACATCGAATCTCAAAGTAAGCCTCAGCGAACAAATTATGGCAAAGTATGGCTTGTAGATGATGATACTTTTATAACCGATTTATGTAGTGCTGTATTTAGCTTACATCATATAAAACATAGGTGCTTTGCTTCGGCAAGCGAAGTTTTGAATACAGCTTTTGACCCGGAGGTGAAATGTATTTTGCTGGATATAAGAATGCCTGAAATGAGTGGAATAGAGCTATGCAGGCTGTTAAAACAGCGTATCCCGAGCGATGTGTTGATCTATGCGATAACAGCACAGGTATTACCTGGCGAATTGGAATCAATTTTAAATAAAGGTTTTAGTGGGATATTGATGAAACCATTTAGGGAGCGGGAATTACTGGCGCTGGTATCGCCGGTAATTAATGAAGTTGACCATCAACCTGAAGTGAAACTTGACCTGACCATGATCAAGAAAATGACATTGGGCGATAACAGGCAATTAAACAAAATATTAAAACGCTTTACCGAAGATTGTATAGATGATATTGCCGAATTAAGGTTGGGCATGGGTAATTACGATAACGAGAAGTTGATATTATTGGTGCATCGTATTGCTGGTCGTACCGCTCAAATAGGAGCTGCTGACCTTGCTGCCGACTTTAGAATGGCTGAAATAGATTTTGTGAAAAATGACTTATCCGACGCCGCTAAAATAGAAACCATTATTTCATTAACTAACCGGTTGCAAACGCTGGTAAGGCAGGTAACAAGTATTTACCTTGACGATGACACACCTGAGTACATAGATAATTAACTATCTAAACCGTAACGTTCTATTTTACTGTATAACGTTTTACGATCGATGTTAAGTAGCTTTGCCGCCTTTGATTTATTGAATTTTACCTGATGAAGTGTTTTCTGGATCATCTCCTTTTCAGTTGCCTCATTCAACAGCTTCAGATCAGATTCAGATGTGTTTTTTGAGTGAGTTACTGTAAAAAGCATTTCATCGGGCAATGTCTCAATTCCTGCGGTGCTTGATGTTGTTAACAACACCATTCGCTTTATTACATTCCTTAATTCACGTAAGTTACCGGGCCAATCATATTGTTGTAATACTTTTTTAGCCTGCGGCGAAATGCTTTGCACATTTCGCTTTAATTCCTGGTTGGATAGCGTGATAAAATGGGTAATAAAAAGCTCAAGGTCATCACCTCGATCGCGTAAAGGAGGCAGCTGGATCTTAAATTCATTAATGCGGTGGTAAAGGTCCTGCCTAAAATCGCCATTGCTCACGCTATTTACTAAGTCGTCGTTAGTAGCGGTTATAATACGCACGTTTACCGGTATTTGCTTGGTGCTTCCAATTGGTTGTATTGTTTTTTCCTGTAAGGCTCTTAAAAGTTTAACCTGTACCTCATAGCTTAGGTTACCCACTTCATCTAAAAAAAGGGTTCCACCATTAGTAGTTTCAAATAATCCCTTTTTATCTGTTATAGCCCCTGTAAATGCACCTTTAATATGGCCAAATAATTCACTTGCAGCTAACTCTCGTGATAGCGCACCACAGTCAATCGCTGTAAATATTTTGTCGGCGCGTGTGCTTAACCGGTGAATAGCCCTTGCTGCATATTCTTTACCTGTGCCGGTTTCACCTTGTATAAGTACCGACATGTCAGTAGGGGCAACAATGTCTATATATGCATGTAGCTTATCGGCATCGGTGCTATTTCCCTTTATAAATCCATCAATAGGGCCAGCCAATTGTTCCGTCGTATCTGCTTGTTGGTTAAGCGCATCGCCAATGATCATCAGTAATTCATCGGGGTTAACCGGTTTGGTAATATAGTCAAAAGCGCCTGCCTGCATTGCCTTTACGGCTGTACGAACATCATTAAAACTGGTCATGATAATGGCTGGTATCTTTTCGCCATTTTCAGATGCTTTTATAAACACATCAAGCGCAATACCATCCGGTAAACGGTAATCAAGCAGCAGCAGTTCAAATTTATCCTGCTCTAATAATTTAAAGCTTTTTTTAACAGTATTAGCAGCCTCTACCACGTGACCATTTTTAGCCAGAAAATGCTGTAGCAATTCGGAGAATGTTATATCATCTTCAACAAGCAGTATTTTAGCCATAATTTTTTAAGGGGATACAATGGCGAAAATACAAAAGTGATGGCTATTATATGGATTTAAAAAGATTTAATTAATTTTTAAGAAATTTTATTACACAAATTCACTAAAAACAAAAAGCTGCCTATGATTATCATAGACAGCTTTTTGTTAGGTTGAAAGCTTATTTTTTAAGTTTCATAACCGGTGGTTTTTTCTTTGCAGTGTCTGCTTTTGATTTTTTAGTAGTATCAGTTTGCATTTTTTCAACTCTACTACCAGCATACGCATAAGCACTTCCGAAAGAGATTGCTGCTAAAGCAACCATTGCTATTAACTTTTTCATAATTATGTTTGTTTTAATTTGATAAGTGTTAATACACAACTGTGCCAGAAAGGAATTTATTTGTATTGTGCTGAAAATCAAATGAATGTATTTTTTAACTTATTTTAGAAGTGTGGAATGTATCCACAATTTGATGAGGTGTGCTACATATTGCCGTATTGATTTGAGATAAGTTTTATAAAAATCTACCCCGGCCGCTATTTTTGTACTGTAAAAGTGTTAATCATGCGGATTGTCCCATCCGGGTTATGGCATAGTCTGGTCATCTTAACATTTCTTAAGCTTGTTCTGCCCGAAAGTTCTGTATCATGATAAAAGATATACCATTTGCCTTTAAATTTTATAATAGAATGATGGGTTGTCCAACCCTGAACAGGTAACATAAAGTGCCCGGCATAGGTAAAGGGGCCTTCGGGGCTTTTTCCTATAGCATATGCAAGGAAATGCGTGTCTCCGGTAGAATAAGTAAAATAATATTTTCCATTGTATTTATGCATCCATGAGCCTTCAAAAAAACGGCGATCATGATCTTTTGTCAGGAGTGGATGCCCGGCACTATCTACAATAAGCGCGTCGTGAACAGATCCGTCAAATTCAAGCATGTTGTTTTTTAGTTTAACCACTTTACAATTTAGCGAAGGTGCATTATCATCTTGCAGATCTGTTTTAGAACCATTAGGATCATATTTTCCATCTTTCCACCGTTGTAACTGCCCTCCCCATATTCCGCCAAAATACATATACGCGGTGCCGTCAGCATCTACAAAAACTGCCGGATCAATACTAAAGCTACCAGGAATAGGATGTGGTTGCGCCTTGAATGGGCCTGCAGGATATTTGGAAGTAGCCACACCGATCTGGAATACATCCTGTTTATTCTTTAGTGGGAAGTATAAGTAATAAGTGCCGTTTTTATAAGCGGCATCGGGTGCCCAAAGCTGGCGGCCTCCCCATGGAATATCTTTAATATCCAGCGCGACACCATGATCGGTAACCGGGCCGCCGATATGATCCAATGATAAAATATGATAATCGTGCATTGCGAAATGGTCGCCATTGTCATTCTCAGGAATGCCTGCATCAATATCGTGCGAAGGATAAATATATATTTTACCATTAAAGACGTGAGCCGAAGGATCAGCGGTGTAAATATTTTTAATCAAAGGTTCGGAGAGATATTTTATTTTCTCCTTTTTTTGTTGAGCTGAAGTCTGGTTAATATAGAACAAAGCGGTTCCTGCCAGCATAATTAGTTTTAGGTTGGATTTGATAATAGTTTTCATTGGCTTTTTATGGTTCGGTAATTAATTGGTACAACAAATATAAACAAATTGCAATCGATTGCATTAATTATTTGTGTTCACTTAAACCATGCGACGAGGGCACCCTGGTTGAATTGGTAGGACGGGTTGAACGCATTGGGCAACCCCGGTATAGAAATACAAGTGGATATTTTTTAGAAAAAATGAGAGAAGAATTCAGGGAAAAAGTAGTAAGCGGTGCTTTTACTTTAGTAGCCATCGATGAAGAGACCAGATCTGTTCCGATCTTGTGAAAAGTATCGTTGGAAGTTTCGGATTAATTGGCTAAAAGTTAATATTATATGAGTTTTTATTCTCGCACATTACAAATGTACTATGCGTGCTTCCAATACTTGTTACCGATCCCAATTTGTTAAACACAAAATCCTGGTAGTGTTTCATGTCTTTCGCATAAACTTTCAGAAGAAAATCGAAATCCCCGGAAATATTATAACATTCAACAACTTCTCTCAGCTGCAGGATGTCGGCAACAAAGTCATGGCCGATGCTTTTATCATGCTGCTTAAGCTTGATATTACAAAAAACAATTAATCCATAATTGAGTTTTTCGGCATCAATCAATGCGATATATTTTTTGATGTATCCGTTTGTCTTTAATCTTTTCACCCTTTCAAAAACCGGTGACGAAGAGAGATTTACCTTGGCTGCTAATTCTTTAATGGTTACCCCGGAATCTTCCCCCAATAACTTTAGCAGCTGAATATCTGTATCATCCAATTCTTCCATAGAATATTTTTCTATTATTATAATGATTATAGTATGTGAAAAGTATTATATTCTTTAATATAGAACGAAGTTAGATTTTTATGCTGAATTTATATCATTAATTAAGTGATTAAATCTTTCTTGGTAGATTTGTTCGGAATATAATCCCATTGTTGGGTTGTATTCCGAACAAAAGTTCTTTTCTTTACTTTATCAACTTGAAAAGGTTTTCGAGAGATCGGAATTAAAAGGGAACCGTGTGAAAATCACGGACTGTCGCGCAACTGTAAATAACAAAAAAGTTTTAGCCAGTATGTCCACTGAACGCCAAAGGCGCTTGGGAAGGACGGCTGAAATGTTATAAGTCAGGAGACCTGCCTGTTCTGGAAGGACAATGCTTTCGCGAAATAAAGCAAATGGTCTTATCTGATGGTTTATTATATCGGCTGGCAATCTGCCTGGCTGGATACCACAGTATACCCTTTTTTCGTGAAGCGTTGCAAAGTTTGTCAAAAACATTTTTTAACATTTTTCTAATTAAATCTTTTAAAGAAATGCTAACGCAAAACCTGGGTTACCCGCGAATCGGTAGCCAAAGACAACTTAAAAAAGCCTGCGAACAATATTGGGCGGGCAAAATCGACCTGAGAGAATTGAAAGAGGTTGCCCGTAAGATCAAGGCAGAGAACTGGCAAACCCAACTGGATGCCGGTATTGACCTTATACCGTGTAACGATTTTAGCTTTTATGACCAGGTACTGGACACGAGTTTGATGCTCGGTGTCATCCCGCAACGATACTCATCAGTACTGTCAGAAGTGAAAGCTAATGGCGAAATTGACCTTTATTTCGCGATGGCTCGTGGCTATCAGAAAGATGGGCTTGACATTACAGCAATGGAAATGACCAAATGGCTGGACACCAATTACCATTATATCGTACCGGAATTTACTGCCAATCAAGAGTTCCATATTTTCAATGAAAATGTGTTCGGTGAATACAATAGTGCCAAACAACAGCTGGGACAGAAAGCCAAGCCAGTGCTGGTTGGGCCGGTAAGTTATTTGCTATTGGGTAAAGAAAAAGAACAGGGCTTTGAACGTATCGACCTGATCAAAAAACTGGTACCTGTTTATGTTGATATTATTAACCGCCTGAAACAATTGGGTTCTGAATGGATTCAATTAGACGAACCTTGCCTGGCGCTTGATCTTTCGAAAAAAGAGAAAGAAGCATTTGAATTTGCTTATCGCAGCATAGCCAACCGGGTGAGCGGTGTTAAACTATTAGTGGCTACATATTTTGATGCATTGTTGGATAATACACAATTGGCGGTAAGCCTTCCGGTAAATGCATTGCATATTGACCTGGTTCGCGCTCCGGAACAGTTGGATGAAGTACTTGCGCTTATCCCTGAAGGTCTTCAGCTTTCCCTGGGGGTAGTTGATGGACGTAACGTTTGGAAGAATGATTATGAAAAATCATTAAATCTGATTAAAAAAGCCGTTGAAAAATTGGGTACTGACAGAGTGCTTGTTGCTCCGTCTTGCTCATTGCTACATAGCCCGATCGATCTTGATCTGGAAACTGCTATTGATCCGGAAATTAAAAACTGGATGGCATTTGCCAAACAAAAATTAAATGAAGTAAATGAAATTAAGCAGATAGCCGAAGGAAACAATGGTTTGCTGCAAGCTAATAAAAAAGCTATTGAAGCCAGGCGGTCATCAGAGAAAGTGCATAAGCAGGCCGTGAAAAACCGTGTTGCAGCCATTACTGAAGCCGATGCAGCCCGTACAAGTGCTTTCCCGGTACGCCAGCAATTACAGCACGAGCGCTTCAACCTTCCTGCATTCCCAACAACTACTATCGGTTCATTCCCGCAAACGGATGATATTCGCCAGTTACGCGCCAAATTCAAAAAAGGCGAACTAAACGTTGTGCAATACGAAAACGCTATTGAGCTGGCCACCATCGATGCGATTCGCTGGCAGGAAGAGATAGGGCTTGATGTATTGGTACACGGCGAATTTGAGCGTAATGACATGGTTGAATATTTCGGCGAACAGCTCGACGGATTCCTTTTCACAAAAAATGGCTGGGTACAAAGCTATGGCAGCCGCTGTGTGAAACCGCCGGTTATTTATGGTGATGTAAGCCGCCCCAAAGACATGACTGTACGTTGGAGCAAGTTTGCTGCTGCGCAAACCGATAAGCCAATGAAAGGGATGTTAACCGGCCCGGTAACTATTTTGCAATGGTCGTTTGTGCGTGATGATCAGCCGCGCGAGGTGACTACCAATCAGATCGCTTTTGCGATCCGCGATGAAGTTGTTGCGCTGGAGCAGGCAGGTATCGGTATTATTCAAATTGACGAGGCTGCTATACGTGAGGGATTGCCTTTACGGAAAGCTAAGCGCCCGCATTATCTGGACTGGGCAGTTGGCGCATTCAGAATTACCGCCAGTGGCGTTCAGGATAAGACACAAATTCATACCCACATGTGTTACAGCGAATTCAACGATATTATTGAACACATCGCGGCTATGGATGCAGATGTGATTACTATTGAGACCTCACGGTCGCAAATGGAGTTGTTACAGGCGTTTGCCCACTTTGAATATCCGAACGAGATCGGCCCTGGTGTATATGACATCCACTCTCCACGTGTACCGGGTACCGAAGAAATGGCATCTCTTTTAGCTAAAGCGGCGGATTTGCTGCCGGCACGCCACTTATGGGTGAATCCAGACTGTGGTTTGAAGACACGCAAATGGCCGGAAACGAAAGCTGCCCTAATAAATATGGTTGCTGCCGCCAAAGAGGCACGCGAGCAAATTAGTACAGCAGAAGTGATTTAATCATAAGAAAGCGGGCAATATCGCCCGCTTTCTTATTTTAAATATGGTTATAGTGTCCTTGCCATAGTTTTTAACCTTAGTTTTCATCTATCGATGAACTTAAAAATCTGCTTAAGATTAAATGATAATACATGTTACGCGCAGAGAAACTTTCAATGCCGCACATAGAATGTACCGGGAAGAATGGAGCGCAGAGAAGAATGAAGAAATATTTGGTAAATGCTCCAACCCGAACTGGCATGGCCATAACTACAGCCTTTTTGTAACCGTTAAGGGCGAAGTTAGCTATGCAACTGGCTACCTGATCGATCTGAAACAGCTTAAGGTGATTATACATGATCATGTGATTGAAAAACTCGACCATAAGAACCTGAACCTGGATGTCGATTTTATGAAAGGAAAAATGGCTACGACAGAACTGCTTTGTATGGAGATCTTTAACCAGTTAAAAGCCTCGATAGAAATCAATAAAGGTGTTTTTCTGCACTCAGTCAGGCTACATGAAACTGAAAATAATTCTGCAGAATACTTCGGAGAGTAATTCGGTGTATGGTTTTTCCCATTTAGATACGCACCGGATTTTGCTCATTTTTATTGCGTTTTAGTGCATAATATGGTGTTTTGATGCCTATAAGAACCCGTAAACTTTTTGGATTTGCAGGTTTTTTAGTACTTTTTGGTATTGTTTTTCGTAGCCCGTAAGGGAGTCAACACAATTAATTACCAACAGGTTACAATGCTTTATATGGTTGTTGATGTACTACGCACCGAATTACTAACCATTTTTTGATG
Source organism: Mucilaginibacter sp. L196 (assembly GCF_009765905.1). GTDB lineage: Bacteria > Bacteroidota > Bacteroidia > Sphingobacteriales > Sphingobacteriaceae > Mucilaginibacter. Next base: position 575,991 of record NZ_LMUO01000011.1, read on the forward strand.
CAGATTAATTATCCGGATAGTCAACACAACTATTTGTTCTAAAGCGCACGGAATAGACTGTTCAAATCTCCCAGAATACCCAGTCCTGTACATCCAGGCGGGAAACTAATTTTAGTCTCAACCAGTCGGTTATCAATATATTTTTTAAGCTGAAACTTCTTGACTCACGGAATTACTCATTGCAATCATTTATGCCTGTATTTAGCCGGGCAAAGTGTCAAGGTCTGGCAAACCCATTGAAATCAGTCAAACGGCCCGTTTGTATAATCTTCACGTTTTTACCAGACTCAGTCAAAGCTATAGTTTGAGACTTAAAAATGATGTTGTTCTTTTTTAAGTATTTGAAAAATAGTATTTTAAATGTTTTTATAATATTCTTTTTATCCAAAATTTACACCTTTCTGGTCTATTTTTACCCCTTTTTATTTCCCCAAGCCACTAAGTTTGCTTATACCGACAATCGATTACAGACTGGGAGGTGCCGTCATTTATTTCCCTCGAGACCAATTACTAATACTAACAAATTAAAAACCAATAATTATTTATTTCAGAAACTAAAACCCGAGATTATGAGAAAAAACTACTTATTAATTTTTCTGCTCCTGCTACTCAGTACTGGTGTTTTCGCCCAACGAAGGGTGATAACAGGTGCAGTGATAGACAGTGCCAGCAAAGAAACATTGCCCGGAGTGACCATTACTATTAAAGGCAGCAATGCCTCCGCAACCTCTGGTAAGGATGGTAATTACGCTATTAAAACGGCTAACAACGAAAGCGTAACTATCGGTGCTCATTTCATTGGGTACAAATACGCGGAAATTACGCTGAAACCAGGCCAGAACAATGCCAACTTCGTACTGGCGTCTTCTAACAAAGATTTGAGCGAGGTGGTGGTAACTGGTTATGGTACTACCCTCAAAAGTAAATTGTTAGGTGCTGTAACAGAGATCAAAGCCCAGGATGTGCAGGATATTTCTGTAGCCAATTTCGGTCAATCCCTACAAGACCGCGTAGCGGGAGTAGGTGTAAGCGTTGCTTCCGGTAAACCAGGGGCTAGCTCTACACTGAGTATTCGCAGCCCTACGGTTTTCGGTTCCGGTCTTGGCATCACCTCAGATCCGTTGTATGTTATCGATGGTATAATTGCGCAGAAAAGCGATTTTGACAATCTGGACGCCAGCCTTGTAGAAACTGTTTCATTTTTGAAAGATTCTCAGGCTGCTATTTACGGTGCTGCGGGTGATAAGGGCGTTGTGCTGGTTACTACCAAACGCGGTAGGCCTGGCAAGCCACAAATTTCATATACCGGGTATTACGGTACTGCTACAGCTACCGAGGAGCCTAAAATGATGACTGCCCTGCAACTGGCGCAATATCTCAATGATGATTATGCACTTAACAATGCCCCGGCTACCTCAAGATTCTCATCAGCTGACTTAAGCTATATTGCGACCCATCCTCAAAAAAGCATCTTTGACCAGCTTTGGCATCCGGCTGACATGCAGCGACACACCCTCAACCTGAGCGGTGGTTCAGATAAGATTATCTTTTTTGCAGGCGGCAGCTATTATAATGAGGGTGGTAATTTTGGCGACATTTCAGTTACCAAGTGGAATATCCGCTCGGATGTGACTGCGCACCTTACTGATGACATCACTGCTTATGTGAGCGTTAATGGCGGCTATGCTACAAGCTACGATAATGGTGCAAAAGCTGAGTCATCGGATACTGAAAATTACATGATACTTTCAATGGTCACTACACCAGGCTGGATACCGCTATACATAAACGGGAGGCCTAATGGCTTTACCACCTCCGGGCCAGGTTTTTGGAATCCTGTTTCTTATTTAAACTCCGGTAGCTATAGCGAACCTGCCAGCCAAACGCTTAACCTAAATAGTTACCTGGAATGGCGGCCGCATTTTGTTAGAGGTTTAACAGCCAAGGTTCAGTATGGTAAAACCAACTATTCCACTAATGCAAAAAATTATTATCCATCGTATACCGTTGCTCAATTTAGCGCTTCCGGCCAGAATGGTTTATTGTATGGCAACACCTATACAACTAAAACTATTTCAAACAGCGATCAAATCCTCGAAAGTTACGGCTACAACAACACTTATGAGCTGATTGGTTCGCTTGATTATGCACGCAGCATCGGCAAAAATAATTTCGACGTATTGTATGTGACCGAGCAGACAGAGGCAAATGCTGACCAGATTCAATTCTATCGTACCGGGCAGCAAATTCCGGGCGTTGATCAGTTCTTTGCATATAATTCCGGTACCACCACATTGCAAACAACTGCACCATCCGAAACTGGTAAACGCTCTTATCTTGTTAGGGCCAACTATGACTATGAAAGCAAATATCTGATGGAATTCATCGCTCGTGAAGATGGCTCATCAAACTTTCCGCCCGATAAGCGCTGGGGGCTCTTTCCGTCGGTGGCAGTAGGCTGGCGTATCAGTGAGGAGGATTTCTTTAAAAATAGCTTCCTTTCAAAATTTGTTAACTCATTAAAAGTGCGCTTTAACGAAGGTTTGGTAGGCGATGACAGGGTTACTCCTTATCAATACGCTTCGCATTTTACGCCATACTCCGGTACTATGCTTTTTGGCAGTTCAGTAGTGAATGGATTGACCAACGGTATTTTACCTAACACCGATCTTACCTGGGAACATAGCCGTACCCAAAATTTAGGTATCGACGCAACATTTCTTAATAACCGCTTAACGGTAACGGTCGATCGTTACAGCAAACACGTATACGACGGGTTCGTGGATATTTCTACGCTGGGTTACCCCGCCACGCTTGGTGTTGCCAGCGGAATTATCAACTATGCATCTGCTAACTCCTGGGGCGAAGACTTCAGTGTAGGTTGGAACGACAACATCAACAAAAACTGGCGTTATGGCGTAAGCATGGTTTTCGGTTGGGCTAACGGCGAAAATATTCTCCAATATTACAACCCGCTTACGCTTGGTGAATTTACACAGAACCAGCTAATTACTACCGGCGAGAAGAACAGTACCAACGGCCCTTATGGTTTAATTGCTACCGGTATTATCAGAACCCAGGCACAGTTAAATGCTATTCTGAAAGCAAACCCGAACTATACAATCGAAGGTCAAAAGCCACAGCTCGGTTTCATGAACTTTGAAGACGTAAACCATGATGGGAAGATCAATGCTGATGATATTACCCAAATGTATAAAAATACCAATCCATGGCTGTCAACTGGTTTTACGTTCAACGTTAGTTACAAACAAGTTTCTTTAAGTGTTAACGGACACCTAACACTCGGAGGTAAAGTATTTATCGGCGGGCAGGACGTAAAAGCTCCGACAACCACTATAAATGGCCCGGAATTTTGGGCAGATCATTGGACTCCGTCAAACCCCAATGCAGAATATCCAAGGGCAGATGCGCCTGATGCCGGTAGCACGTCAACCTTTTGGGCACGTAATGGCACAACTGGTTACATTAACAACGCAACACTGTCTTACACAATGCCAAAATCAATCTCGGACAAGCTAAAAATACCCTCACTGCGTGTGCTTGTTAGCGCCCTCAACCCCTGGGAGTTTATTGATCCATACGATTATAAGGATTCAAGAACAAGTAGCATCACCTATTATCCTACACTTAGGACAATCTCTGTCGGTTTAAACGCAACATTGTAATTTTTAAAGAAGAGAAAATGAAAAAAATATCAAAAAAAACGGCGACGCTTTTAATTATAACTGCTTTGTTGATAGGGGCTGCCGGCTGTAAAAAGAACATATTCGATAAACAAGACCTCAACGCGGTGGATGGTACCATCTGGAATACCGCAACTGCAGCCAACTTGTTCCTGAATGGTACTTATGATGTGGTAATGCCGAATTGGCCAACGCCCGGTTCCATCTACAATACGAGTGACGAACTGAACAACACAACAGCGTCTATCCTTTATGGAACGCTGACCGGCTCTGGCAACGAAGTGACCGAAATTTACACCAAATCAGCGCTGGGAACGGATCAGTATTTCAGCATTTATCGTTGCAATCTGGCTATCGAAGGCATTAATGCCGGCACCATGGCAGCTGCAGACAAAGCTACGCTGAAAGGCCAGTTCTTTTTCCTACGGGCTTTCATCTATTTTCAAATGGTGAAGCTGTACGGGGGAGTGCCGATTGTATTAACTACGCAAAACCCGGCAACGGATAATATTCAAGTGCCGCGTGCTAAGAGCAGTGTGTGTTTTGCGCAGATTGCTTCCGATCTTGATTCTGCTGCCGCGATGTTGCCAGCTTCCTGGAACTTATCAACAGATGGTGGCCGTATTACAAGGGCCGCGGCAATGGCTATGAAAGGTAAAGCTTTGTTATACTGGGCCAGCCCTCAGTTTAACCCCAATAATGATGCTACCCGCTGGCAGGCCGCTTATACTGCTAATAAAGCAGCTTATACTCAGGCCCAGGCAGATGGGTATGCCTTATATCCGGCATTTGCTAATATCTGGCTGGATGAAACTGCCAATAATAAAGAGCGTATGATCTGGCGCACACTGGATGCGGTGTCACTCAATCCTGCTCACGGTACCAATACCGAATATATTACCCGCCCATATTCACAATCAAACGGTGGCGGCAGCAACCAGCCGACGTGGAACCTGGTACAGGCCTTCCCGATGGCCAACGGTTTACCTATTACCGATCCGAACTCTGGTTACAACCCGGAATTATTCTGGCAAAATCGCGACCCTCGTTTTGCTGCTACTATTGCATATAATGGTTGCATCTGGAACCTGAGCGGATCAAGCAACCGCCTTGAATGGACATATCAGAGCTTTCTGGATGATGCCAAAAGCCCTTCGGCTACAGGTTTCTACTGTCGCAAAATTTGTAACCCTTCAATTACTATAGCAGCGGCACTGTATAATACCAACACAGGTGGCGGCAGTGGTATGGACTGGATTGAAATGCGTTTTGCCGAAGTATTGCTCAACTATGCAGAGTGTGCTAATGCTATTGGCAACTTGGCAGAGTGCAAGGGTTTGGTTGCCTTGTTGCGCGCCCGTGCAGGCATAGCCGCAGGTAGTAACAATTATGGACTAAACGCGGTTACAAGTCAGGCGCAGATGACCAGCTTTTTGCTTACCGAGCGCGAAATTGAATTTGCGATGGAAGGTAAACGTACTGATGACCTACGCCGTACGCGCACATTTGATAAGTTGACCGGCACACAACGCTTAGCTTTCCGATGGAATGTAAATCTGCCATATGTAGCAGGCGCTGTACCCACCTCAGGTGCAGTTGCCGGCAGAACTTACATTGATGTATATGATGCTTCAGGCGGCCGTGTTTGCGATACGATCAACGTTAACAATAAAGCTGAATATGAGCGGTTTTTTTCTACAACCACGCAGAGTATCGAGCCTGCAACAACGCCGGTAATCAACTACCCGACCACCTATTACTTTTATCCGCTGCCGCAAAACTTTATTGCAACTAGCAGCGTGATCCAGCAAACCGTGGGCTGGCCGGGTGGCACATTTGATCCATTACAGTAAGTTGAACCAGATTAGAAAACAAGTATTAAAAATCAAGAAAATGAGAAAATATATCACCCTGGTTGGCATTATAACAGCATTTGCTGTAATGCTTTCGGGCTGTGCAAAAACAACGCAACCTATTAACGCGAACATTGTTACCATTACATTTATTAAAGCGGGACCGAAATTTTTGACTAACGATGTCACCGTTAACCCGAAAGACAGTATCCAGTTCCAGTATACGATCAAATCGCCTAAACCGATGACCACTGTAGAGTTGGCCAAAAGCCTGCCTTCGGCCAACACCGCTACTGTAGATGCTTTTAAAGACTCCGTAAAAACGGGCGATCGGCGCACCTTTACGATGACACACAAAATTGTTGCTGATAGTATTGCCGGTATCTATAACTTCAACGTAATCGTGCGTGACGTCAACGGTATCTACATGGGCTCAAGTAAGGTTATTAATGTTACCGTTACGCCCGATTTTTATTATTACACAAACCGCCAGATGTATGTGCCTGATACAACGGCTAAGACTAACCTGTGCTACTATTCAAGCAGCGCCAACTCTTCGTTCAGCTATACCAGCGCTGGCGCAACCAACAGCGCGAAGATCGATTTTGGTTATTACTTTAAGACAGATTCAACTTATACAAAAGGTAAAGCAACCAGTGTTGTCGGACACAGCATTTATGCGCTAACGATAACACCAACACCGTCACAGATCGCATTTAATGATATCAGCAGCTGGACAAAAAACGCCACCGTACTGAAAGTGGGAACCTCGCCGACCTTTGCCAGTCTGACTTCGGGCGGTGCTATCAAACAGGGGGCTTTGACTAACCTGAAATCGGGCGCGACTAACCAAGTGCCGGTAGTTACTACTGCTGTTTCAGGCGGTTTACGCACCGATACTTACGCCCCATTAGTAGCCGGTAATGTGATCTGGTTTAAAACTGTCGACGGTAGATATGGTGCATTGACGATTACTTATATGAATCAGGCTAATGCCTCTAAATCAACTTATATGAATTTCGAGGTGAAAGTCACCAAATAAAGTTAATTAATTAGGTTATATTGGTTTGAAGGGGGGTGACGACTCACACGTCCCCCCTTCTTTTTTACCGTTAAATCTAAATCAAAGAAATCCGGTATCTTATCCATTTATCGAGTGCCTTGGATCAACAGGCTCAGTTAAGTAAAATTATTTCAGATGCTTTGTTGTAATGTTAATTTTTTACTCTTAAGGTATTCGCTTGGAGAAATCTCATAATATTTTTTAAAGCAGTTGCTAAAATATTTTGGATCACTGAAGCCGACGGAGTAGGCAATTTGGGCAATATCATTTTCTCCGGCATCCAAAAACTGGAGGCTTCTCTTCAGCCGCATTTCGCGGATAAATTCTACAGGCGTCAGACTGGTAAGACCCTTAATTTTTCTATAAAAAGCGGATCGGCTCATCCCTATCGATTCAGCCACTGACTCTATATTAAAGTCAGTGTCGATCATGCCATCTTCAACAATTTTAATAATCTTCTTTAAGAACTCTTCGTCTTTTGAGGTGATAACGATTTGACTCGGATTTAAATCCATTATGCAATTGCCAGCAATCAGTTTCTCAAATAAATGTTTGCGTTGCTTTAGTAAATTTCCTGTCAACGCCAGTATCAAATCATTATTAAAAGGCTTTGTGATATAATAATCGGCCCCATATCTCAATCCTTGGATTTGACTTTCAATAGCCGACTTTGCTGACAAAAGCACCACGGGAATATGGCTGGTCTCGGCCTCGTTTTTCAGTTTATCCAATAATTGAATGCCATCCATTTTCGGCATCATTATATCGCTGATAATCAAATCAGGTTGTAGCTTTAAGGCTTTATCCCAGCCAATTTGACCATTATCAGCTTCCACTACGCGATAATAATCGCTTAGTTGTCCAGCCATGAATTTTCTCAGATCGTAGTTGTCTTCTACAAGTAATATCAATGGGATGTCCGAATCATGAATGACATTATTGAAGGAAGGTTCATCTATCTTTTCCTCAAATAAACAATTTTCGTTTTTTGCGCTTTTGGCATATTCTACAAAACTCGAAGTTGTATTTTTAAAATAACCTTTACCGAGGTGAAGGCATAACTCTATTGTAAGCCCCGCAAGCGGATTATTGACCGCTTTTATGCTACCAAGATGCAATTCTACAATCTCTTTAGCCAACGCCAGCCCAATGCCAGTACCATTCATAGGGTTTTCAGTTAACGCATCACCTCCTTCATAATAAAGCTCAAAAATATCATTAAGCTTAGCCACTGGCACGCCTGGGCCCTCGTCACTGACGCGAATACTAAATCGGCGATTCGCTATATCCTGGTCAATAGTTACTGTTATAAGGGTATCGTGTTCGCTAAATTTAAAAGCATTGGCCAGCAAATTGTAAATTACAATTTCCAATTTCTCGCCATCAATCCAGGCAAATAACTTTTTTGGATTGGATACAATTTTAAGGCTTATATTTTTTTCGATGGCAATTTCGGAGAAACAGCAGGCTATATCGTTTATAAAACTTCCAATTTCTATTTCAGAAATATTTAACACTGTTTTACCATTCTGTAGTTTTCTTAAATCAAGCAGTTGATTGACAAAACCGACCATGCGCTTTGCATTCTTTTGGATTACCTGTGCATGTGCTATACCCTTGGAAGAAAGCTTTTCTCGACGAAGAATGTCCTCGATCGGATTCAGGATTAATGTAAGCGGCGTCCGCAATTCGTGCGAGATATTTGTAAAGAAACTGAGTTTTAATTCCGTTAGTTGCTTTTCACCTGCAATGCGTTCTTTTAATTTGAGCATGGTAATGGCGTTGCGTCTGATCAGTCTGATTAAAAGTAATCCAATGCAAACATAAATCAGATAAGCCCACCATGTATCCCATACTGGCGGCAGTATAGTAATAGCCAAACGTTTAACCGGGGCATGAAAATACAGCTCATTATTAAGGCTCTTTACTTCAAACAGGTATTTACCGGGTGGTAAATGGGAATAAGTAGCCCTGCGCAGGTTTTTGTTGTCAATCGTCCAATTCATATCAAAACCCTTTAGCCGATAAGCGTAGACATTTTTATTACTTGATCTATAGTCGAGCATGCTGTAGCCAATCTCTATTAGGTTTTGATTATATTGAAGAGTTATGTTATTAGTTTTATTGATGTCGGAAGTTAATGTTGCATTAGAACTGCCATCAGCGATGAAATTTTCACTATTTACCATAAATCCGGTTAGTGCCATGTTCGCTTCAATTTTATGATCAATGATCGAATCGGGGTTAAAAGATACATAGCCACTTACAGCCCCAAAAACCAAATGTCCGTTAGAAAGCCTCGTGCACGATGACTCAGAAAAACCGTTTTTAGGCAAGCCATCATATGAGTCGAAATTTTTAAAATGGCTCCGGTCAGCAACAAATTCGGAAATGCCCTTTTGTGTGGCCATCCAAAGGTTGTGTTTAGAATCTTCACTACAATTAAGGATATAGTCATTTGGAAGGCCATCTCTCATTGTATAAGTCCTAAACTTGAGCTGATCAGTCGGGTAATTTCCTATAGCCATACTAAGCCCGCCGCCTGATGTTGCCAACCACATCGTGTTTTTTGTATCGCGGAAAATAAATTGTATATCATTGGTTCCCAAGCTGGAGCTGTCTCCCGGAATTTTATTGTAAGTTTTAAAATTTAAATCATCAGGATTGTTGTGGTTAATATCCGCCACCAGTAAGCCATTTATTGTAGCAATCCACAAATTGCCCTTGGCGTCAAAAGCAATGTTTCTAATTTTATGATAAAGGCCTTTAGGGTAATTTTTTAAAGATTTTTTTACGTTATAAAAAACGTATCCATCTTTTTGCCGGCTGATAATTGTTAAGCCATTATCATAGGAAGCTACCCAAATACGGCCCTTATAATCTTCCAATAAACTGTAAACAACGTTACTTCCTAATCCAAGGTTGGCATTTCTGTCTGCCAGATAATGAGTAACTTTATAGTGTGAGCGTTCGTTATTCACTGGATCAGCCCTATATAATCCGTTGGATTTGGTCCCAAGCCATATACACCCCAGATGATCTTCCAAAATAGTATAAATCCCTATATTGGGAGCTGATGGCACCTGATCAAACAGATTTTTAACAGGTTTACCGTCTTTAGTGATATATAGATTTCCTTGTTTGGTAGATACCCATAATCGTTTTTCATGATCCTCATAAACAGCCCGTACTTCATTCTCCGATTTAATAATTGAATTCGGAACAATGGTTTTTTGATGAAAATCATTCTCTTCAAAAATTACCTTATCTAAACCGCGGTCGTCGGAACTTAGCCATAAAATACCAGCGGGATCGAAATATTGACAGTTTACCAGATTCGAAAAATAATGTTCTTTAATATCAGGAGAATTATGAAAGTAATTGATTTTATCCGTTTCGGTATCGTAATAACCAAAACCATAGCCTTTCATGTTTACCCATAAACGCCCTTTAACGTCTTCAAAAACATTGTAATACTCCGAACCGTTAGAAAAGTTAGAGTCATTTCGCTGCGTAAAATGTTTTACGGCACCAGTTGTCGGGTCAAATTTGATGGCCCCTAATTCTTCCGGTTCTAACCAAACCAAACCTTTATGATCTTCGTAAACTGACAAAATGGGGCCAGCATCAATAGTAGCAGTCTGAATGAGATGCCAATCACTCAAACTAAGAGTGAGTAAAGTACCAAGTGAGGTAGAACAATAAATTACCGGTCGCTTGCGCGATAGACAAACTCCATTTATTTGTCCGGCGCTTATCAACTGTTGCTTGACACAGTTAGCAGAAACCTCGTTAAATGCTATCAAATAGCCTTTTGAAGTAGCAAAGAGTATGCGATCATGTTTCGCGTCCTCGGTGGCAGAAATAAAACCGATAGGGGAAGAAGACCGTTGGCTGAACACATTTGTAGCTGTAAATGATGATCCTTTTTTTCTGATGAGGATCATCCCTGCATCTGTACCAACCCAATTTTGCCCTAAATGATCGCAATAAACAAAATTGGTTTTATCAGCTGGCAATCTGAAATCACCGGTAAGTGCTGCAGCAAAATGCAGCAACGCAGGGTGGGCTTGATGGCTTCCAACGATAGTGAAAATCCCCTGGTTTTTGGTTATCAACCAGATTGAGCCATCTTTATGCAATACAAGCTTTCCAAAAGAATAATTATTCTTATTATTATCGTTCAGAATTTTGCTAACAGCCACAAATTTCCCGGTCATTTTGTCAAAACGATAAATTTGCTGATCGTCGGCCTTTATCCAAAGGTATCCCGAATTATCATCTACCATTTGATCGATACGGTTATTTTTGAGCTCAGATCTGTCACCCATATAGGATTTGTAAACAATGAAATTGTGCCCATCGAAACGATTGAGACCATCCCAGGTACCGAACCACATAAAGCCCTCCTTATCCTTTAAAATCGAAGTAACCCGCTCATGAGACAAGCCATCTTCGGTCGAATAATGCAGGATCTTGCACCGTAGCTGGGCATGAAGATTAAATGCGATAGCTACTAACACGATAATTATTAACAATAGTTTACCATAGAATCTTTTGAGCATCGGTTTTATTAGGTTTAGAAATGGTCTTTCGCAAACGGTATTTAATCCAAGCAATTATTAACTTGGAATTAGTCCTGAACTAAAAATTAATAAATGAGCAATTGCCGTCAAAAGCCATTATGGCGTTAATGATACGTTCAGTTGTAATTGGTTCTTAACAAATATCAGGTGTTTATTAAACCTATAGTTTGAAAAATTATCAATTCATTATATGATTTTATCACAATATATTTCCTTATGCAGTTGAGTGGAAATATAAAAAGTATGAATTTTGGTGTAATATATAGCTGCACATCACCGCTGAAACTCATGGGATATTTATGTCGGCATATACTGATCCCGACAAACTACGTACCTTATACTTCGGTCAGTTTATATTTTAATATAAGCCAATGTAAAAGTTATATTAAATCTAAGTATTTTTGTTGTTACAAAACTATGCTTAAGTCCAATCCCTTAACTGATCAACAATTGGCATCCTTGCTGAGGGACGGTGACCACGGAGCGTATAAAGAAATCTATAACAGGTATACCGGTATATTATATAGGCATGCTTTTGCCAAGCTTCAGGATCGCGAGGAGGCGAAGGACATTGTTCAAGAATTGTTTATTACCTTATGGGATAAATATGAGCAAATTGATTTTCAAACCAATTTGGCCGGGTATTTATACCGAATGCTACAGAACAGAATTTTAAACTTAAT
>NZ_LMUO01000012.1:0-32488 GCF_009765905.1 Mucilaginibacter sp. L196
TTCATCCTGAGCCAGGATCAAACTCTCCATTGTAAAATGTTTTGTTTGTTCACTGACCCTATTATTAATTAATAGAATCTGTGTATTATTATATATCTTTTCACAGTATTCACAGGTTTCATCAATTCGTTTGACTCGAAAATAATTAAATTTTCTTCCTGCTACGTTATATGTTATACCTTAAAACAAAGAACTTTTCGCCTTTCCTCACGGTTTGGCTTTTTATATTTCTACCATCATTGCGATGGTTAATCAATCATTGTTATTTAAGCGATTTCGCTTCCCTGATTGCGGGGTGCAAATATAGGATTGTTTTCTTTAAATAAAAATAAAAATAACTTTTATTTTAAAAGCATTAAAACGCCTCTTAAATACCCCACAAAACATTCTTTAATTTAATTAAATAAACAATTAATAAACAGCCAATTAAATGCACACACGGCAATAGGCCACAGTTTGAAGAGATAGAGAGCCATAGCCATACACAGGTGCCGTTACCTGCCCTGCCAGTAAGCGCTGGTTACGATTTCTTGAAAATTCCAATGCGGCGGGGGTATTAAGCGTAAGCTGTGATGAGTTGAAAGTGCCAGCTGATTTTAGTACAAAGCCTTAGATTTTCCTATTATAGATGATTCGGAGTTAGGGTGTAATGATTACTGTTGTTGTGTTAGCTTTGCTTTAATACCGGCGTATACGGCGTCAGGTGTCGGTGCCCACGACTTTATAAGCCGAAATATAATAATTGATATGCTGAATACCAGTAAAAGTGAAGCTTCCATTTGTTCAGGTCGTGTCTAACAGGATACTGCCGTTACAAGTCCCCCTGTATTTCGCCAGCAAAGTAGGATCAGAGTAAAGGCAAACCGCTGTTTTTGGAACATTTGCGCCGCCGTTGTCCTGTACGATAACCGTCAGCGTGGTAGCTACCGGTTTGACGTTTATTAACAGTGTGACCGGGTAATTTTTTACAGTTCCCATGCTAGCTGTAAGCATTTAACTACCATCAGCCACAGCATGTGCATAACGGGCTATGATAATAAGGCCGCCAATGGAGGATGTTTTCAGGTGCTCAATAGTTATGGAAAAAAACGGGGTTCTGGCGGATATATTTACATACCTTATTACGTATTTAAAAAGTGGGCAATTGCTGCTTTCGTAATCGATAACGACCCACACGACCCTCCTTCTCTTGCAAAGGTCAAAGATGGTAACCCTGCAAATAACACCCGTCCAGCGGCGGCGCCGGCTTCGCCAAACAGGACAGGACCAAGGTAATCTTTTCGAAAAAGTTTGCCTTTTTTAGACCGATTACAATTTCAATTGGCCAATGTAATTCCATTTAAACTTAAAACTGGGGAGATAACCGGGAATATTATCACTGATGACACTTATTATTTTATTTTATCATCGGTGGTAATATCCCCCTGATTAATATTACGCAAGTTTTTGCCCGTACAATACCATTAACAGATAGTTATTTAATACGAAGTAAACAACCTAAATAAATTTGAAAAACCGGTTTTATTACTTTAGCATTGTACACTATAACCATATTATAACTATTCGCTACTTATTTCAAAAATCGCGCTCAAAATTACAGTTGCAATAACGATGTAACTCGCTAGTTACATGCACTTTAAAATTGCGCGTACTTATGTTTTATATGATTATAGCAAGTCTTTTAAAGATTTCCAAACCGTTTTTTTTAAAATTTTAAACTAATTTAATAATAAGCCAATAACCAATGAAAAGAAAATTTACCAGCCTGTTAAGTGGCTTTTTGCTGTTGCTGTCCATTAACAATTCAATTGCACAAACCCAGCAACCAAATAAGCTTCCTGATTGGGCATTTGGAGGATTTGAAAGACCTCAGGGAGTAAATCCAATCATCTCTCCTACCTCAGAAACCAAATTTTTAGATCCCATGTCTAACAAACAGGTTTCATGGGAAGCTAATTTTACCTTTAATCCAGCAGCCGCGGTGAAAGATGGGAAAATCATTGTGTTATATAGATCTGAAGATAAAACGGGTGTTGAAATAGGCACCAGAACATCGCGGATTGGGTATGCTGAAAGTAATGATGGCTTAGTATTTAAACGAAATGCAAAACCGGTCATGTATCCGGGCAACGACAGCCAAAAGGAGTATGAATGGCCGGGAGGCTGTGAAGACCCCCGTGTTGCTGTTACCCAAGGTGGGACTTATGTTATGTTTTATACCCAATGGAATAGACAAGTGCCTCGCCTTGGTGTCGCTACTTCAAAAGATCTTAAAACGTGGGTTAAACATGGGCCTATATTTAAAAAAGCTTATGGCGGTAAGTTTTTTAACAAACCAAATAAATCTGCTTCTATTTTAACCGCCTTGGTTAATAATAAGCAAGTAATAACTAAGGTGCATGGCAAGTATTGGATGTATTGGGGAGAAGAGCATGTTTATGCTGCAACCTCAAACAACCTTATTGATTGGACCCCTGTAACAGATCAAAATGGAGAGCTTAAACAACTGATTTCGCCTCGTAAAGGATATTTCGACAGTGACCTTACTGAATGCGGTCCTCCTGCTATCATTACCAATAAAGGGATAATATTATTTTATAACGGCAAAAATAGTATTGGCGATAATGGCGACAAGCGCTTTACAGCCAATTCTTATTGCGCCGGGCAGGTTTTATTTGATAAGAATAATCCAGAAAAAGCAATAGCAAGGTTAGATGTCCCTTTTTTGCGCCCAATGGAACCGTTTGAGAAAAGCGGACAGTATGTAAATGGAACAGTATTTATTGAAGGAATGGTTTACAATAATAAAAAGTGGTTCCTCTATTATGGCTGTGCCGATTCTCGCGTGGGGGTAGCTATATATGATCCTGCACACCCTGCTGCGCCAGATCCAATAAAGTAATTCTAAGAATGATTAAACTATTCACCTACAGGTAATACTTGTAGGTGAATAGCTGTCAACAATAAAATGAACCAATATTATATTCAATCCATAATTTTCATGAAGAAAATTACTTTATGTCTGCTTATAGGGCTTTTAATATTTAATTCAGTATCAGCTCAAGTACCGGTAAAGCAAATTGCTATAAGGCTAGTTGATTCTATGCCCAATATTCCGGAAACATATAAAATGAAGAACTGGAAGCGTATTGTTAAAAAACAAGATACGCTACTTTATAATTTCACGGCAAAGGGAGCTTTTTTACCGCTTATATGGTGGGATAATAGTCATACTAATTTTCCAATAAAATCTTTCGGTATTCCAAGCTATGTGGGCTCTTTAGCAAATAGCTCAAAGAAAACCAATTATGAATCTTTACCCGTAATGGGTTCTGTAATCAGTGCTTCTTTAGTAGGCATTGACAAAAGCAATTACCACGGTAATGATTTTGTAACCATGTGCAAACAGTTTTACAATTCCAAAAACGGAGTAAACCTGGTAATGAACAGTGTTGACAGAAAACCGGGACAAACCTTTTGGTATGAAATATTTCCGGGTATGGCATTTAGTATGCTTGTAAACCAGTATCCCGGTAATAAAGACATCTCGGGCCTTATGAAATTAAATGCGAGTAAATGGATAGAGGCTATTGATGGGCTAAGTGCAGATCGAAAATATCCCGACTTTAATTATACCTCATATAATTTCAACACTAAAAAAGGGGTATATAACGGTATTTGGCACGAGGCCGATGCAGCAGCAGGGTTAGCATGGCTTGAATTTGCTGCCTGGAAAAAGTTTGGCGACGACAAATTTTTGAAAGCCAGCCAATCATGTATGCAATATTTACAAAACCGCCCTGCCAAAGACGGCCCGTTTTATGAATTAATGATGCCTTATGGAGCATACCTAGCGGTAAGATCAAATGCCGAACTGGGTACCAGCTATGATGAATTGAAAATGTTAAACTGGTGTTTTGATGGCAATAATACCGATAGAGATGGCTGGGGAGTAATCAGCGGCAAATGGGGAGCTTATGATGTTGACGGGCTGGTTGGGCAAAAGAAAAACGAGCAATATGCATTTGCAATGAATACATTTTCACAGGCTGCGGCGCTTGTTCCAATAGTTAAATACAACCCCGCCTATTCAAAAACAATAGGCAAATGGATTTTGAATCTGGCCAGTGCAAGCCGCTTGTTTTATGCTGATGAGCACCCCAAAAACCAGCAAAGCAGTGCTATATGGCAAGGCGACCCAGAGCATGTAATTTGCTATGAAGGTTTAAGGAAGGACCTAGACCATGGCAACCGGTTTGAGATATTTAAAGGGATACTATCAAACAATGGCCCATATGCCATAGGAGATCAGGTAAAAGACCAGGCTTCATTTACAGACATTTGCATTTATGGATCTGCATGGGCCGGCATGCTGGCCGCAATAGTAGATACTACCAATGTTAAAGGAATACTTAAATTGGATTGCAATGCCACGGATTTCTACTCGTCCAAAAGCTTCCCATCCTATCTCATATATAACCCCTACCCCGATAAGAAAAATGTGCTTTTTAATATAGGGGAAAAGAAAATGAATGTTTATGATCGAGTTTCCAAAAAGTATTTAATTAAAAATGAGAGCGGCAATATAAACATTTCTTTAGATGGCGATACGGCTGTGTCGCTCGTCTTAGTACCGGCAACCATAAAGATCGAGGAAAAGAACAAAAAGCTAATTGCAAATAATATCATTATCGATTTTAATACTGAACGCAAATAAAGGCCATCTATAACCCGTATTGGTTAGCCCAGGTTAATCCATCTGTTTTCTTGTCCTGTTTAATTGCATCAGATACTCAAACTAAATTTAATCAATTATAAATAATAACTATATGAACCAAGTTGAAACTTCTGGGAATATATCAAAAAATCAATTGCAGCGATGCCCTTTAACCCGGTACATGTTGCTGTCGTGCGTATTTATTTTATTAAAATGTGCTGTTGTTTCTGCACAGCTTTCGCTAAAAACCGCCGGTGATGCGCAGAGCGGCTTTCGGGTTAATGTATACAATGGCAAACAATTAGTAGTAACTAATACAGAGGAATTTTCTTTACAACTATTTAACCTTGACAGAACTACAGTAGCAAAGCTTGACCATTGGACTGGCCAGAAATGGAGTGGAAATAAAGACAGTATAACGCTTGCCAGAGATTTATATGTACCGGAGTTTGATGCCAATTTATCAGTAAATGTAACCTACCGCGTAATAAACAACAATGTTGTAAAAAAGACGATCAGGTTATTTCAACCGTCAATGCCTAAGATGTATTATATATTACAGGAAACCGCCAGACCCTCAGCAAAACCACAACGCTACGTAACCTTTGAGCATGATAATTTCCCGGGTGGTTTTGTACATGAAATGTTTCCGTCTGCGGGCTTTATCACCGCAGATAATAATGTAGTAGGTTTTTTAACAGATGCCGGTTATAAAAACCAATACAGCCGCAATACACGTCGCCGTTTCAGCGGGCGCGACCAAGGCTTTACAGGCTTGCGCCGGCTGCCCGATCCTGAACTGTATGCGGTTGCAAGCGCCTCAGAGCAGGCTGAAAACAATGAATACATCCGGCAAACTTTTGGCCAAATGTACAACCTTGATGCAGGTGACACCACCGTATTAAAACCAGGTAGCTCCTGGCAAAAAAAAGGTAATGCTGAAGTGGAAGAAAACCATGGCATAATATCCATTACCGGGCATAAAGGCGATGCCGCCGGAATAGAATTGATAGCGCCTTTTAAAGATCAAAAAATTTACACCATAACACTTTTGTGCAAAGGAAATACACCGCTTGCTGTAAAACTTTTCAGGGTTAAGAATGGGAAAAAGACGAGTGAGCTGGAGGATGGGATGAAATATGTTGATAACATTCCAGTAACTGAAGATAAATGGTCTGTTTTTAAAAGAAGTATAATGGTTCCTTACATTGACGGCGACAGCGTATCTGTATTCGTCGGCACACAATCGGGCAGGGAATGTAAGCTACAGATAAAAGATCTGCAGTTTATTGAGCACAATCCTCAGTCTGAACCTTATAATTTTCTCCCAATGGGCGAAAATGTTGAAAAAACAACCTATATCTTTGTTGAACCCTGGGTATCTCACCAGCAATTTATGATCTCGTCACAGTCGCGACTTGCAGAAGGTAAGGGCTTTAAGGGCTCGCAGATAGAAAAAATGCTATATGCCAATTTCAATATGCTTACCTGGGTGACAGATGTGGATAATTTTAAGCCATTTAACGTCCCTAACATGAACTATGCCCCGGATATGTATAACCGCGATTCCTTTTTTTCTACGGTATCAACTTATAGCAAAGAATTGAACCTGGCCATATGGGATGAATGGAGTAAAACACAAACGTCAAAAGGGTCTATCGGCACAATTATCACGCCGCTTATGGGATCGATAGAAGCAAAAGATAACGAAGCCACTATTGAGTGGTTAATGTGGGCAATGCTAAACAAACGCCGGTTTGGGGCAATCCTTCCACAGGATAAAATAAAAAAAGCCGTTGATTATGTATTGAACGAATTTGACCCTGACCGTGATGGGATATGTAAAACCCATTTCCCGATGAGCCAAATAGATATTATTGATTATAATCCCAAAACCGACCGGCTGGCTGTTGACCAAGGTATGCTGGTGATTGCGTTAAGAACAATAAAAGAACTGGGCTTTGCAATTTCGGATGCTTATATCCAAAAGGCGGAGAAGGGGTATCTAGCCTTTTATGATCCGAAAAGAAAGCACTTAATATTCGATAGGAATTTCCCTGATCTGATTTCGCTTACCGATCTCGAACCTGAGTTTTTTTCATTATGGTTGTTTAAAAAACCTATGCTAACAGACGAAATGGTGAAAAATGAACTGGATCAAGTACCTGCTCTTAACAAAGTTTCCAACTCGCCACATCCCGAATATGGTACCACGGCCCCAATCCTGATCAGACTTACAAAAGACAAAAAAGGATACGCTTTTTTAACCGGCGATTATCAGCCTTTTGGGAAATTTGGTGCGGAAAACTACAGCGACGGAAAAACCGATGGGTTTTACTACAACGGTGGCAGTTGGTTTAGGCCTGAGTATTGCGCCTATGTTGTAGGCTTAAAACATGGTTGGAAAAAAGCCCGGCCAATGATGGAAAACCGCATATGGGCCGAAATATACCTCAATCCCGAATGGCCGTTCAGTAAAGAATTTACGCCAACAAAATGGACCTCGACCGATAGCTGGTGGCCATCTACTAAGGGTTTATGTTGGAATGTCTTTATCCTGATGGCAGATGAGGTTGCAGGCTTGCGAACACCGGAAATGGATCCTGATTATAAAGCCAAATAAATCAATTTAATGTGGTACCTCTTAGTGGTGTTCATCAACTAAAACCATCGAACCTTAGATGGTTGCAACATCCGATATAACGGCATGTTTATAGGGCATTTACATTCTCTCATCATTATATAATCTGTTAATCAACAAATATTGGGTAAACAGATTATATAATGATGTTTAATCGGCATGGCCAGTCTCAGTTCCTCAAATAAAATAAGGGCAAAATTTTTCTGGATGTGTTTAGATTTAAAGCATATGAGATATTTGAATTCTTTGGTGACATCTACTTTTGAGATTCACATAATATCGACCATGCATCGATCCGTCAATACAACTAGTTTACTATTCACTAAGTGTAAAAGAAATTTGATTAAACCTGTTTAGTTGACCCTCTTAAAATCAATTCGGGTTGGATAATTACCTTGGTCACATCTTTTAAGCGCACTTTGTTTTCGAGTTTATCCAGGAGCGTTTTGAACAGTTGCTTAGCCATTTCGTCCAAAGGTTGTGCGATGGCGCTGATCGAAGGGTTATAAATATTAAATACATCGTGGTCGTCAAAAGCTATAACAGAAATATCCCCGGGCATATTCAAGCCCGATTCATTTATGGCTTTTATGCCGCTCAGCGCCAGGTAATTGGTGGCGAATATAATGGCGTCTAAGCCAGGATGATCACTTATAAACTGGATGGATTGCTTAATGGTTGTATCAGTATCGTTTTCAAAAGGTACTTTGAAGATCAAGGGCTTAAGGTTATGCTTTTTTATAGCATCTAAATAACCCGCTTGCCGCTCTTCCATCTGGCTTTGAACAGAGCTTAATGTAAAAAGGGCAATTTTTTTAGCGGAGGTTTTTATTAAAAGCTCTGCGGCATCAAATGTACCTTTATAGTTATCCAGCCCTACATAATCGGTTGGAACGGTTGGTAAATAACGGTCAAATAACACTACCGGTAAATTATCACTTATCAATGCGTTAATTTCGGGCTCAACCCCCTTAGGCGGCGTAATAATATAGCCGTCAATATGGCGCGCCCGCAGTAGCGTGATTAATTGCCTTGTTTTTTCGGGATCATTTTCAGTACTGCAATAAATTATCTTATAGCCGTTTTTGTAGGCCAGTGCTTCCAGATGAAAGGCGATATGTGAAAAGAAATAATCAGATATCTTTTCAACCATTAAACATATCATTTTTGTTTTGCCAGTGCTTAAACTTTTAGCAAGATAGTTGAGTTGAAACCCTTTTTCCTGAACAAACTTCAAAACCTTTTCTGTCAGCTCATCGCTTATTCTTTTTTCCTTTGCTTTCCCATTCAAAATAAACGAAACAGTAGATTTTGCAACGTTTAGTTCCTTCGCTATATCGTTGATTGATAGTTTTTTATTCATTTAATGGCTCCGATATTATTATAGTTACAAAATGCAAAATAAAGAAACAAGTGTCAAGAAAGGGAGCTGTAAAAATTTGACAGCTTGGGCCTTTGCAACACCGTAAATTGGCCGGCTTTTTACCTTCTTATCTGTGCTCTTGATTTATGGTTCCCAAATATATCATTTTCAATTTGCAAAACCGGTTTTATTAATTATTATTGTAGCTCGGGAAAAGAAATTGAATCTTCCCCGGCTTTGTTTGAACACCTGTGAAAACTTAGCACTTTATAAACCAATTATTTCGTCCTGGGATCGGTTATTTAACCTCAGCGGATGCCTGATAACAAATACAGACTACAAACAGATAAATAATGCAGATCAACAATTCACTATCCCCCCCCATTCTAACCGCCGATATAGGCGGCTCACATATAACAACCGGTATTTATAATACTAATACTCACACTATCCTGGAGAAAACCGTAATCAGGGTTGATGTGGTTAGTAAAGGGACAGCTGATGATATACTAGGTTCATGGGGGAACGCCTTTAAACAAGTGCTGAAAGATACAGGCCTTTCAGTATCAGGCTTAAGTATTGCTATGCCAGGGCCTTTCGATTACGAAAAGGGTATATCATATATTAAAGGGCTTGATAAATATGAGGCTTTGTATGGTGTGAGTATAAGGGAATCCTTGGCGGCCCTTTTAAAATTCGATCCGCAAATAATCAGGTTTCGCAACGATGCTGAATCTGCTATTGCCGGGGAGGTACTAACTGGCGCGGGACAAGCATATAATAAGGTGATGGGTGTAACCCTGGGTACGGGCTTTGGGTCGGCTTACAGCAAAAACAGGATTACTAAGGATATTAACCTGGGCAGTGAGCCCTACAAGGATACAATAGCAGACGACTATTTATCAACACGCTGGTTTTTAAAACGTTATAGTAAATTATCTAATATTGCTTTGACCGGAGGGGTTAAAGAACTCGCCTACATGGCCCCAGAAAGTAAAATTGCAAGGGATATATTTAAAGAATTTGCAATCAATATGGCTGATTTTCTCAGAATGCCTGTTGAGCAGTATGATCCCGAAGTATTAATTATTTGCGGCAACATTGCCAAAGCTTCTGAGTTTTTTCTTCCGCAGCTAAGCGAAGCACTGCACCCACTGGTTATTAGGTTAGCCCTGCTTGGCGAAAATGCACCGCTAATAGGTGCTGCGTCCATGTTTGATAATACGAACAGCAAGATGCCTTTTAATTCTGTAAACCAATTATAGCTTAACATATTATGCAAAAAGCAGCATTTATCGAGAAAAAGTTTGTCGTCAACTTTATTTTTGTAACCTCATTATTTTTAATGTGGGGTGTACTACATTCAATGAGCGACGTGCTCAACAAGTATTTCCAGGGTGCATTAAATGTTTCAAAATCCCAATCGGGGCTTATTCAGTTATCAGTTTTTGGCGCCTACTTCGTAATGAGTATCCCTGCGGGGTATTTTTTAAAGAAGTTTGGCTATAAACCTGGCGTGCTCCTTGGGCTGTCATTATTTGCTATTGGTACGTTCCTATTTGTGCCGGCTGCAAATGCTGCATCTTTTAGCTTTTTCAGGATCGCCCTTTTTGTTATGGGCTGCGGAATGGCGACCCTGGAAACAGTAGCGCACCCATTTGCTGCAGCATTGGGCGACCAGCGGACGAGTGACCGGCGTATTAATTTTGCACAGTCATTTAACGCGCTGGGGGCCACCGCAGGGCCACTGATCGCCTCATGGTTCCTTCTTAGCGTTACTGCCGGGAACGCAACAGATCTTACCTCTGTTAAATACCTTTATTTAAGTATTGGCGGTGTTATTACGTTACTTATCGTGGCTTTTTTATTTCTTAAAGTGCCCGTTTTGAATGATCCGCATGTTGCAGTAGCCGAAGTTGACCCGGAAGCTGTCAATGTAGATATAGCCCCCGAAAAAAAGCTATACCAGCATAAGCATTTTGTATGGGCGGTAGCAGCACAGTTTTTTAACGTGGCGGCGCAGGCAGGTACATGGGCCTTTTTTATTAACTATGGGCATGAGATAATGGGCTTTAGTAACCTGTCGGCGGGGAGGTATATGAGTATTTTTATGGCCATGATGATGGCGGGCCGTTTCGCCGGCACTTATCTGATGAAATTTATTGCACCTAACAAATTGCTGGCCTGCTTTGCATTGTGCAGTATTGTTATGTGCCTTATAGTAGCGCAGGGTTTTGGCTGGCCGTCATATATCGCTTTAATGATGATCAACTTTTTCTTTAGTATTATGTTTCCAACAATTTTTAGTCTTGGCTTAAAAAACTTAGGCAGCCATACACAGCAGGCATCGTCATTTATATCAATGGGTGTTGTGGGCGGGGCTTTTTTTCCTTTGATAATGGGACAAATTGCGAACCATAATGTTGCAAAAGCTTATTATTTGCCAATTATTTGTTATGCCGTTATTTTTCTGTTCGGCTATAAGCTGTACAAAGTGAAACATTAAGCACTTTTTTATGTAGTTATCGGAGTGTGGTCATTGTCGCGGTAAAATTGTTATTAATACCAGAAAAAGTTTTCCAGAATAAATTTGCAAAACCGGTTTTATTGATTAATATTGTTAATAATATATAAAACCGGTTTTGCAAAAAACAAACCGAATATTAAACCTATAAAATAATAAATACGCTTGATGAAGAAGAACCTTGTTAAACTAACAGGATTTTTAGCCTGTCTACTGGTTTTTAATTTTTCTGCAGCTCAAACAACAGATCAGAATGTTCTTCCTAAATGGGCATTTGGCGGTTTTGTAAGGCCGCAAAATATTAACCCTATTATTTCGCCCGATCCCAATGCGAAGTTTTTGGATCCTATGTCGAATAAAATGATTGGATGGGAAGCTAACTATACTTTTAATCCTGCCGCCACGATTAAAGACGGAAAAATAGTGGTGCTTTACCGTTCCGAAGATAAAACCGGCGTTGAAATCGGTACCCGGACCTCACGGATAGGTTATGCAGAAAGTAGTGACGGGCTTACTTTTAAAAGAAATGCCAGCCCGGTGATGTTCCCGGAAAACGATAGCCAGAAACAGTTTGAATGGCCTGGTGGCTGTGAAGACCCCCGGGTTGCCGTAACTGAAAAAGGGACTTATGTGATGTTTTATACGGAATGGAACCGCAAAGTTCCGCGCCTTGGTGTCGCTACCTCAACAGACTTGACCACCTGGATAAAAAATGGCCCCATCTTTAGAAAATTTTATAACGGAAAATTTGCCAATATAGCCAGTAAATCTGCCTCCATCCTTACAAAATTAAAAGATGGCCGACAGGTTATTACAAAAATCAACGGTAAATACTGGATGTACTGGGGCGAATCGCATGTGTTTGCGGCTACATCAACCAATCTTTTGGATTGGAAACCGGTAGTTGATAACAAAGGCGAACTCAAACAGCTGATGTCCCCCCGTCAGGGGTATTTTGACAGCGACCTTACTGAATGCGGGCCGCCAGCGATAATGACTCGTAACGGTATCATACTGTTTTATAACGGAAAAAATCATCCCGGCCAGGGCGGTGATAAACGTTTTAATGGTAATTCGTACTGCGCAGGGCAGGCCTTATTTTCTTTAACGGACCCGTCGAAACTAATAATCCGCCTTAATGTTCCTTTTTTACGCCCTATGGAACCATTTGAAAAAAGCGGACAATATGTAAACGGAACTGTTTTTATTGAAGGGATGACATACTTTAATAAAAAATGGTTCCTCTATTATGGGTGTGCAGACTCAAGGGTAGGCGTGGCTGTTTTTGATCCTTATAAACCAGCCCCACCTGATCCGATACCAATTTTATAAGCCTACTCTAGTTGATTTATCCGATATTTTTTAAATAACACATTATTAATTAATGGGTTGAGGGGAATTTTCGTCCTAAAATTTGAAAAAATAACCCTCAATTTTTCACCAGATATATCTGGTGCGCTACAAATAATCCCGGTTGTGACCTTAAAATAACCTGGATAAAAAATAACCAACGCCAATTAAACCAATGAGAAGAAAGGGGAATTTTTATGAGATAATTTACTAAAGAATATTACCCGATAAATAGAAATGTTAAGCATTTTTATTTTATCGGCAATATCGATGTGGCCATCTCTGGCTATATCAAAGCATTATTCAATTATTCACCTTAATTCAAAGTACATGAAAAAAACTTACGACTATTTCATCATCCGTCGATATGAAAAAGGAATGTGTTTGAGTGCGAAATTTACTTTTGCTTTGCTCCTGGCGGCATTAGTTCAGTTTTCTGCAAATGCAGACCCTCTAAATGGGCATAACCTGGTATATAATATCAATGGTTCATCCAAAAATAATTTTCCTTCAAAATCTGCCGCAGCCAAACTGCAGCTTGCCAATATAAAAGTAACAGGGAAGGTCACAGACACCAGTGGCGAAGCGCTTATTGGAGCCACAATTGGCCTGAAAAACGGCAAAAGCCTGGCAGTTGCCGATGTAAACGGCAATTTTACGGTAACAGTGCCTGAGAATGCAATACTAGTGATATCTTATGTTGGTTATCAAACACAGGAAGTTGCAGTAGAAGGGCGAACACAGATAAGTATTGTGTTAAAAGATGAGCCAGGCAATTTAAACGAAGTAGTTGTTACCGGTTATGGTACACAACATAAAAAGGATCTCACGGGGGCAGTATCTATCGTTTCGGCCAACGACATTAATGGTATAGCCGTTGGCGATGCCAGTCAAATATTGCAGGGTAAAGCCGCCGGCGTATCAGTAACCGAAAATTCGGGCGCACCAGGTGGCGGTATAGCGGTACAGATACGTGGTATAGGTACTATCAACGGGGTATCTCCGCTTTATATAGTTGATGGTATCCCTACACAGGATGGTATCAACGAAATATCGCCTAACGATATAGAAAGCTTTACTATTCTCAAAGATGCATCATCTGCCGCTATTTATGGTGCAAGGGCAGCAGGCGGGGTTGTAATTATCACCACTAAACATGGTGTTGCAGGTAAAACAAAGGTTAGCGCAAGTGCTTATACCGGGGTGCAAACCGCTCAGAATTTAATCCCGATGGCAAATAATGCCCAGTATATTGCAGCATATAACACTGCTGCGGTAAATGATGGCAGGCCAACCATAACCAATACTTTAATTAACTCTTTAGGTACCACTCCGGGCACTTACCCCCTGTCGAATACAAACTGGCTGAATGCATTACTTAGACCGGCGCCAATTAGCAATGCAAGTTTATCGTTAAGTGGTGGTAATGATAACACAACTTTTATAGTTGCGGGTAATTTCTTCAATCAGGATGGGTTAATCGAAAATTCATCATATAACCGCTTTAACCTACGTACGGCTATCAACAGTACATTATCAAAATACCTTAAAATAGGTACTAATGTTAATCTGGGCTATTCGAAACAACGACAGGTTGGCGACTCGGGAGATGGTACTATAGGTGCTGCCAGCGTGGTTCGTTATGCTTTATTTCGTACACCGGGTACACCTGTTCGTGATCCAAGCGGTCAGTTTGTATCACTTCCGGAACAAGACCAAAGTACCGGTGGTATAGGCAACTTTTTAGGCGATGGGTACAATCCTGTACAATTGGCGGCTAATACAGATAATAATTTTTATAACTATAGTATTTTGGGTGATGTATTTGCAGAGCTGACCCCAATAAAAGGCCTGAAAATTAAGTCGGACTTAGGGTTAGATCTGTCATTACTTGACAATAAGCAATTTGATCCAACATTTGGGACACCTTCGAATGATCAATATCAAGGCATGTTTGGGCAACCAACACAAACAGTTAACTCGCCTAATGCACTTTCGCAATCACAAACCAATACTGTAAATTATAACTGGACTAATACCGCTACTTATGATTTAGCCATCCGAAAACATGTATTTTCGTTTTTAGCAGGTACAGAAATTATTAAAAATGATGTGCAGACTTCGGGCGAATCGACACAAGGATTTGTGAATCAATCACCAGCTTTTCAATATCTTAGTAACGGAACAACAAGTTATGATTTAAACAGTGGTGGCGAGACTCACTTGGCGTATTCTTCTGTATTTGGCCGGGTGAACTATCAATACGACAACAAATACTTGGCGTCTGTGAATTACAGATGGGATGCATCATCGGCACTGGATCCTGACGCGCAATCTCAAAGTTTTTACTCAGGTTCATTAGGATGGCGCATTGATCAGGAAGATTTCATGAAAGATATAAAACCCATCAGTACCTTTAAGTTAAGGGCCAGTTACGGTCAGGCGGGTAATGCTCAGGGTATAGGTAATTATCCTTACGCTTCATTATTGAGTGGTAACTATTATTATCCCTTTGGTGGTACATCTAATCAGGGGTATACTATATCAACTATCGGTAATCCAAATATCCGTTGGGAAACCAATACACAAACAGATGGCGGAGTGGACTTAGGATTTTTCAACAATGCACTATTGCTTACCGTAGATTATTATGTTAAAAACACAAGCAATGTATTGATACCAGAACCGGAACCATCGAGTGCCGGAAATGCATCGCCTCCTACAATTAATGCCGGTAAAGTACGGGATAAGGGCTTAGAGATTGAATTGACTTACAGACAGGTTATTAACAACGATTGGAACTACAGTATAAAGGGAAATTTTGCCACGTTGAACGATGATGTTGTATCGCTTGGAGGTGGCGCTCCTATCCCCGGCGGGCAGATTGGCAGTGATTATATAACGCTTACTCAGGTTGGGCATCCAATAGGGTCATTCTATTTATTGCAAGACGAAGGTATTTTCCAAAATCAGCAACAAATACTTACCCATGCTTATCAAGGCCAGGGTATCCGCCCTGGTGATGTAATGTATAAAGATGTCAATGGCGATGGTGTTATCGATCAAAACGACCGGGCTTTTTCGGGAAGTCCGATACCGAAATTTACTTACGGTATGACAGCTAACGTTCAGTATAAAAACTTCGATTTAAGCCTATTCTTTCAAGGTGTTTATGGTAATAAAATTTATAACCAGGTGGCTACCGATATCGATGGCTTTTACCGGCCGTTTAATATAACCGAAACAACAGCTACCAAAAGCTGGACAGGCCCGGGATCGACCAATACCTATCCGCTTTTATCCTGGAACGATGCTCCCAATAACACGCAGTTTTCAACTCGCTTCCTTGAAAGTGGATCTTATTTAAAATTAAAAAATGCCCAATTAGGCTATAAGTTAAACCCAAATGCGTTAAAATATATTGGCATGTCATCAGGAAGGATTTATGTTAGTGCTACCAATTTGTTAACCATTACGAAGTACACCGGATTAGATCCTGAAATGTATCTGAACAATAACAATGCGGGTGATGGACCGAGAGGTGCAGGTATCGACTGGGGAACTTATCCATCGGCGCGAACAATTACTATTGGTGTTAACGCAAATTTCTAACCTCTAATTTATAGAAAAATGAAAGCAAAAAATATTTCAATGTATATATTGGCCATCCTGGTCCTGATAGGTGCGGGATGCAAAAAGATACTGAATCAACCAGTATTAGGTCAATACACCCCAACTAACTTTTTCACAAACGATGCAAATGCTACGCTTGCTATAAATGCCGCTTATGTCCCGCTTACTTTTACCAACAGTTCACCAAATAATTTGATATGGGTGTTAGGCGATGTTGCTTCGGATGATGCAATTAAAGGTGGTAATGCAGGTGACCAGTCTGATTTTACCTTAATTAACCAATTTAATATCTTGCCAACAAACTCGGCAGTGCAGGATGTTTGGTCGCAATATTATAACGGGATTTTTGCCTGTAATGTAGTTGTCGATGGATTGGCTGGCAATAAAGCTGTGTCCGCACCGGTGCAACAGCAGGTATTAGGTCAGGCAGAGTTTATACGAGCCTACTGCTATTTTATTTTGACTAATTGCTATGGTGCTATCCCCTTACACCTGCATGTGGAAACACCTGCACAAGCGCAGAAGCCCCGCTCATCACAAGCCTTGGTTTATGCACAAATAGAGGCAGACTGCACAGCAGCTGCCGCTGCGTTACCAACCAGCTGGACTGGGGCTGATCTTGGTCGTGCTACTAAAGGGGCTGCATTGGCTTTGCTTGCCAAAACTTACCTGTTTGAGGGTAAATGGGCTTTGGCGGCGTCTACCGCACAAGCGGTTGATGCTCTAGGGATTTACAGCTTATTACCTATTTTTTCTCAAAACTTTCAGGCGGCTACAAAAAACAATGCCGAAGGTATATTTTCCATTCAGCATCAAAGTGGTTTAACGCCATCTCAGGGTAATAATTTAAACCAATGGTTTGCACCACGCACTTTAGGTGGGTATGGGTTCTTTTATCCTACTCAAAGTTTGGTTAATAATTTCGAGGTTGATAATGGGGTAGCCGATCCTCGTTTGAACTATACCGTTGCCCAAGCCGGACAGCCTTATTTTGATAGTGCATTCGATCCTACATGGACTACTACAGGCTATTTAAGCAAAAAACATTGCCAGCCTTTATCTGAAATACCTGCTAGCATTAAGGGCGACGGTAATTTGAACTATCAGGCAATTCGCTTTTCGGAGGTGTTATTAATTGAGGCTGAGGGTTTAAACGAAAGTGGTAACAGCGCAGGGGCATTAGTTCCGCTTAATCGCGTTCGTGAAAGGGCACGAAATAGCTATAAATACGATAGCACTTTGCCAGGATACCCTGTAGTGCCAGCTAGTTTATTGCCTGATATTACGTCAACAGATCAATCTACAGTACGCAATGCTATACGTGTAGAAAGGCGTTCGGAATTGGCATTAGAGTTTCATAGGTTTTTTGATATTATTCGTTATGGACAGGCTTACGCTAATGCTGCTTTGCAGCCTAATGCCCCTAACTTTAATTATACGGCTAATCAGTTTTTCCCGATACCAGAAAGTGAAATTGAAACTAACCCAAATATTGGGACGACAATTAAATAGTTTTTTAAATATAGAAAAATGAAAAAACAGAAAAGGTCAATAACAGCGATCATCCTGATGATAGTTGCTGTTGTAACGGTGTTTCAATCGTGTAATAAAAACAATACTGCTGTTATCCCTGGTAATCCCGCTGGATTAACTGCTGCCATTGATTCGGCCACAGCGGTATATAGCAGTACGGTTGCTGGTCATCAGGCTGGTGAATACGATTCGACACAAAGAGTGTTACTTAATAAGACAATAATTTTGGCAAAAGGTGTTGCAACAGGAAGTTTTACCCAGCAACAGTTTAATAATACAATAAGCAACCTTTACCGGGCTCTGGCTGCTTACCAAAGTTCAGTAGTGGTGGATGTATCACCGTTAAATTTGGTTGCCGAATGGAAGTTTGACGGAAATGCTAATGATGCATCAGGAAATGGGCATAATGGTATCTTGAAAACCGGATATATTGGTTCGAGTGCTGCTACTGCTGTAGATGGCGGTACATTACCAACCTTAGTACCCGATCGTTTTGGCCGGGCTAATATGGCGTATCATTTTACCAATGGTGCTACTGTTGATGTTCCGTTTAGTCCTGCGTTTAACCCGCAAAGCTTCACTATTAGTTTATGGTTGAGCAGAGACGGCACAAATGGCAATAATTATATGGTTTCGTTTGACCGATGGAATGGGTATAAATTCCAATTGCAAAGTGGTAATTTACTATTTTTAACTGTTAATACTACAGTGAGCGATCATGACCAGGATGACGGTGGCCCTTCTATTACTAATCCAAATGTATGGACCCAGGTTGCTGTTTCATACGACGCCGGTACAGAAAAATTTTATATCAACGGAAATTTGGTAAGTACAGAAACATTTACAGCTGGCAGCCTTATCCCTGTACCTTCTACAGTTGATTTCACAATCGGTAATGAGTTGTTAGAAAGTGATTATAGCCTTACCAATTCAAACAGCCCTAATTATTTTTATGGAGGCGATTATTTCATAGGTTCATTAAGTAACATTCGTTTTTATAATGTGGCGTTAAGCGACCAGGACGTGCATTCTATTTGGTCAATTGAAAGTGCACCATGATAAACATCGCGATTGATGTATTCAGCAGGCGTATGCTTCATTTTATGTTTACCAAAAAATAAAATCGTAAGCGATTGCGTAGTACAATATCAATCAGAGAAATGATGCAAAGCGAAAATCAGTAAATTTTATTGATTATTAGCTTGTTAAAGAGGCACCCTAGTGGTGCTTCTTTAATAAAATCATTTTTATATTTATAGGGTTAATTTCGACTTGGCTGTAATAAACGTGTCCAATTATACGATTTGAGTGGCAAATTAGTGTATTCAACTACAATAATCTAATCCAGCGATGTTGTGCAACGGCCACATTTTGTGATAATCATCCTGCCATTCATTATGGCAGAATGATTAAAATGTCAAATCAAGCACAACATTCAATTTTCATCAATTGAGACAGTTTTTCAAGCAGATCAAATTTCTTCCGAGTCGGATGACGGAAAACTGTATAACAACCATTTGAATATTGAGCCTAACCCTTTCCATATTTGAACTTTAAATTTTTTCGCAAACGAGGCTAGACCAGCTCATTTACATACTCAGC
The DNA here is from genome assembly GCF_009765905.1 of Mucilaginibacter sp. L196. GTDB lineage: Bacteria > Bacteroidota > Bacteroidia > Sphingobacteriales > Sphingobacteriaceae > Mucilaginibacter. The sequence continues at coordinate 19,364 of NZ_LMUO01000012.1, forward strand.
CTTTCCTTTACATCATCATGGTCGCGCTCTTTAGCAGGAGTTGATTTTTTGCCGAATTTGTAAGACACACTCAAACTAACGCGCCTGCTATCGTAATAGCTGGAACCAGTCATGTGCAGTATTCCGGCATTAGTGCTTAGGTTATAGCCGCTGCCATTGAATATATCATTAACGCCAAGTTTTACATTCAATTTTTTGCCTGCAAACGCTTTGGACAAGCCTGCATTAACCATTGAGGTATGTGAAATATTATATAAACCATACACGCTTGATGAATTGTAAATGCCTGTAAGTTCTGCTTTAAAGCCCATTGGCAATGTAAATGTATTCATGGAGTTAACGTTATAGCTAAATTTCCCTTGGCTATAAGCGCTGCCACCGGCATCATTGCTGTAAAAGGAATTGTACAGCCCCACCACTGTATTATTACTGTTCCACCATTTGGTAACAGCAACCGGTAATACAAGGCTCAGGTTATAATTCTGTTCGCGGGTAAAGTTTGCTTTTGTTATTGTCCATACTTGTGTTTGCTCATCCTGTTCAATAAAATCTGTAATAGCATCCTTAGTATAAGTATAGCCTAATGTTATTGCCAAGCTGCCGACAGCTTCAGTTAATTCAAAATCCTGACTGTATGCCGGTTTAAGTTCGGGGTTGCCTTTCTCCTGCGTATAGCGGTCAATGGGGGTAACAAAAGGTATGAGCGATACATAATTAGGACGGTTTATTTTGCTGGCATAAGAAAAGGTAAGCTCATTGTTGGCAGAAAACTTTTCGTCAGCCATTAAGCTTGGGAACAGATCAAAATAATTTTCGTGTAACCCAGTGCTGCTTAATGTGGCCTGCGTTTGTTCAGCGCGTAGTCCCGCCTGTAATTTCAGCGTGCCCAATTGCCTGCTCAGGTCAAAATATCCAGCTGCTATATTTTCATTATAAGCCGTATTGCTCAGCTCAGGCACATTGGTAAGAGAATTAACCTGCATATCTGTTGATTTGTTGAAAGAGTTAGTATACAAATCCTTAACACCTGCTTCAAATAGGGTATTAGTATCCAGCGGAAGTGCGTAATCGCTTTGAATGGTGGATACATTGAACAAGGTATTTGTACGTGTAACCGCTGAGTTGTATTGCACCGGATTACTGCCACTTGCATCCACCAGCTGGCCATCCATGTCCTGCCTGCTAAGGCCGCTATAATGTACCTGGTTAAGGTCAATGTTCAATAGTTGCCCCTTGTTATCCAGCTTGTGCTGGTAAGCCAGATCATACAAAGTGAAATTGTAATTACCACCTGGCTTGCTATCAGCTGTCAATACCGAATCGAGCTGTTTACTACTGAAATAAGTAACTGCTTTTGCACGGTTGTTGGATTGTATGTACGCCCCTTCTACCGAAGCGCTAAGGGTGCTGTTTTTTGTTACCTCATAATCAAAACCCAATTTTCCGGTTTCTGTAACACCATGTGTCCAAAGCTCGGTTGGTGTTTGCAGCTGCTCGGCTTGGCTGCCTGTGTTAAGCGAGCGGTCTGTTTCTTCGTTACGGTCGCCTTCGGCATCTCTTACATTAGCGGCACCGTATACATTTACTTTACCGGTACGGTAATTAAGCAGTACGCCACCACTGTATTTGCCATAGTTGGTTCTGGCAGCGGTTAAACTTGCGGTGCCGTTCAGCCCCATACCGGTACCTTTTTTTGTAATGATATTTACGATGCCGCCCGATGCTGATGCATCATATTTGGCGGAGGGCGTGGTGATCACCTCAATACGTGCAATATTTTCTGCAGGCATATTTTGCAGCAAGGTTACTGCTGTTTCTCCCGGCACTATCTTTCCATTCAGCATAACCAGCACGTTTTGTTTACCTTTTATGCTGATGCTGCCGCCCGGTTGCACGTTTACCAGGGGTGTCATGCTAAGCAGTTCCATTCCGGTGTTGCCTATAGCAACAATACTGTTCTCTACATTAAATATGGTTTTGTCTGCCCGGTGTTCAACCAACGGTTTAGCCACTTTAATAGTAACTTCGCTTAGGCTGGTTGCTTGTGCTGCAAGTTGAATGTTTATTGTTTGATCAGCGCCCGTCACGGCTATATTCATAGTCTTTTTTACATAACCCATCATTTGCACGGCCAGTAAGTATTTTCCTGCTTTTGCTTTTTCAAATCTAAAGCCGCCGTTATCGCTGGCCAATGTGCCTTTTACCTGCACTGAGTCGGGTGTGGTTAATAAGCTTATGGTTGAATAGGATAATGGCTGATGAGTTGTCGCATCGGTTATTATGCCGCTTATGTTTTGAGCAAAAAGAAAGTTACTTAGTAATAATAGTACAAAGCTGAAGAAGATTGATTTCATATGTGGGTTGTGTTGATTTATGATCCAAAACAACCGTATAAATGCAGTATTAATAAATCAAATTGACCAATGCCCGGAATTGTCGTATCAACTTTTAAATACGGCTGACATTCACGAAAAATGAACTGTTCTAACTGTTTTATCAGTCAAAAACATAGTTTTGTCCGCACGGATATATCGTTCGTCATAAAAAATCGCTGAATGGTTGATGTTATAAACAAATTTGAATATGAAAAATAAGATCAACCAGCAGCGCCTGTACCTGCATGCTATATTTATACTGGTTATTTTGGTTAATCAGCCTATATTCTCCGAACTGTATGCCAAAAACTATCATTTCAGCTGGAAGGTCGACTACCAGCCAATACTGCTGTTGTTCTACCTGCTGATTATCGGCTGTACTTATTTTATTGCTTTTGTTTTGCTTAACCTGAAACCCGCATGGTTGCGTATTCCTGCCATGATCGGTATGCTCTTCTTGTTTCCGCTCCTACGCTGGTTTGTTAACCAGCCGCTCAGTGACTGGCTTTTCAGTAATACCGACTATCCTAAAACAACTTCGTTTGGCTATATATATCACGATAACCTGATCTACTCCTTTATTGTGCTACTGCTTGGACTGTTCCTGAAGTTTATGGACGACTGGTTCATTCATGAACGAATTAGATCGGCGCTCGAAAAACAGAACCTGCGCCTGGAACTGGATTTCTTAAAATCACAGGTAAACCCGCATTTTCTTTTTAACACCTTAAATAATATTCAATCATTCATAGTTCAGGATAATAAGCCGAAATCTATCGAACTGATTGGCCGGCTATCTGACTTTATGCGCTTCGCCTTATACGAATGCGATGAAGAATATATTGATCTGGACAAAGAGATCAGCATGCTTAAGGATTATGTGGAACTGGAACGGGTGCGTTGCGATGACCGGGTTAGCATTAGCTTTGTGGCCACCGGTAATTTTGATGATTATAGTATACCGCCATTACTGCTGATGCCCTTTGTTGAGAACGCTTTTAAACACGGTGCAGATAACCAGCTCGACGAAAGCTGGATCAATATCATGATCAGCCTGAAGGATAATAAGCTACAATTAAAGGTAGCCAACAATTTTGTTCCTGATGAGGGGAGCGAAAGGCCGGGTGGTATAGGTTTGCAGAATGTAAGCAAACGCCTGTTACACTATTTCCCGGGTAAACACAGCTTGCATGCCGCAGCAAAAGATTATATTTTTGAAGCCGATCTATCCATCAACTTATGAAAATAATTAACTGTATCATCGTCGATGACGAACCCCAGGCGCGTAAGCTGATGGAAACTTTTGTTTCCCAGTTAGGCAGCTGGAAAATTCTGCGCGTTTGCAGTAACGCCATTGAAGCATTTGAGGCCTTACAATCGCTGCCGGTGGACGTCGTTTTTCTGGATATTAAAATGCCGACCATTACCGGGATCGATTTTCTTAAGTCATTAAAAAATCCGCCGCTGGTGATATTTACTACGGCTTATAATAAATATGCTATGGAAGGCTACGAACTAAATGTGGTTGATTATCTGTTGAAACCGATCTCTATGCACCGGTTGCTACAGGCTGCTGAAAAAGTAGGGGAAAGATTAAAAAACAAAGCAGAAGCGCCACAAACAGCGGCTGAAACCAGCTATATGTTTGTTAAACATGATAATAAGCTGGTAAAAGTGACTTTTTCGGATATATTATATATTGAAGGTATGCAAAACTTTGTGCGTATACATACTGAAACAAAGCAATATCTGATAACCCATACCATGAAAGCGATGGAGGAGATTTTACCAAAAATATTTTTCCGTGTGCACAAGTCTTACATCGTTAACCTGGAAGTGATCACAGCTGTTTTTGGAAACACCATTGAAATAGGCAAAATAGAAATAGCCATCGGCAGCAATTACAGGGTACAATTTATGCGAAAAATAGAAGGTCAATGAAAGCGATGTTCATTACGAAATTTACAGCAATGTTTATCTGATAAGACGCTTGGACAGCACTTGCCCTGCTTTCTTATCCCATTACTACTTCCCCGATACATACAGCGCTTACCATTTGACTATCAACAACTTACAATACTTTAGTTACAAATCAGTAACAATTTTTCAACCTATTTTTAGGTCAATTTGCATTAACAGGAATGTGGAAAACCCTTTACGGGCTAACGAAAAAACAATCAATTTCCAAATGAAAACTTGCCTTCCCTACTTATTTTGTTTGAGGCTATTTAAGGCCTCATTAATATAAACCAGACCCTTTTCTGAACAATTTAAACTGAGCGTAAACTGATGTCCATGGCTATCCATTTTCAATAACGATTTTCTCAATATATTGATCACTTTTTCGGGCGAATGTTTGGGGTAGAAATCTTCATATTGAAATTCAAGAAACACTAAACAGAGTGCGTTTTCTATCGTTTGCACATCAGCATCAATCTTTAGCTTTTGTTTTAGTAGAATTTGCCTTACACGAGCAATTTGCTCATCATCATATCCTACCTCTTTCATAATTGATGATGCTTTTTCGGCATGAAACAATGCAAGGTCTTTGCGCTATTTTAAATAGGCTTCCCTCTTTAAATAGGCTTCCCTCCCATCGGGATAAGTTTCGCGCGGGATTTCCCATCTACCGATATGCTGGCTACGCGATGCTAATAGCAACTCTTCATCCGCATTCGGATCTAATTTCAGCACCCACTCGTATAGTTTTAGCGCTAAAAATATTCCTGCGGATAAGAAAAATCGCCCCATGTAAATACATAGGGGTCTTTCTCGTTATAATTATCAAACGCGTTAAATGCCTGGGCTAACTTGGTCATAACTGAAACTTATTTTCAGCAATAAAAATATGAATTAATCACGTTTAATGGCCTGGCGTTAATTAACAATTTGCAATCGTTAATTAAATGTAAATCCAATTTGCATGTTTAAGCCTAATGATGCTGCTTCGCTATTGCCAAATCGTGTTGGGAGCGATAAGGCTACAAAATAATTAACATCCTTTGTGCGTGCATAAACCTGGTTAAATACCGGTGTAAACCCATACCTGCCATTTGTGTCAAATGCCAGGCGGGAAATAAAAGTAAACCCATGCTCAAAACGGAACATTGTACCAGGGTCGAATAGTATATCATTCATTTTACTTGAGCCTCCGGATGCTTTAATATTGGGCGTAAATTCATAGCTAAATCCAAACTTATCGCTGTATAACACATTCACACCTACCGGGAAACCAATAGTGGTAGTGTGATTGGAAAAATTGGGATCGAATTTTCCTGTTGCCAAAGTCAATGTTTCAAGTGGAAGGATAAAACTTACATAGCCAACTACCTTTGGATAAGCAGATTTAGCTTTTGCTTTTTGATAAAGTGTTCCCTGATACTCAATTGAATCGGGAGGAACTACTTTTACCTGCGCATTTGCAAACTGCGACGTTAGTGCCCCGGCCATAATAATTATCACCATCATAATTTTGAGGCTGATGCGGTTAATGCTTTTTCCTGAACTTGTTTGTAGATTTTTTTTCATGTGTCTTTTTTATTAATTGATATTTAGATGATTAAGTCTTTAGTCGTATAGGCACTGTTATGCTTACAAAAACATAACAAATAATTAAATAGCGATATGTAATGATTGATAACCTAAACCGCATCAACTTGTTTCTCAATTGCTATAAAGCACTCCGCCGTTGATTCGCAAACAGGACATATGTAGTTCTCGATGTTTTTAAATTCTGTTCCTATAGGAACGTTGTTGAATTGATCTCCGTAACTTTTATCGTAGATACTGAGGCAGTTTTTACATTGATAAAGCTCAACAGTTTCAATATAATTTTCTATTTCTGCTTCAGTATCCTGATGTGATAAAACATTACCATCACTTAGTAAACCATAGTAAAAATCACACAATTCTATCAGAGAACGACCAAGGGTATTGGCAGATAATTTTTCTTTATAAACAACGAAATCTTTTGAGTTGGGATTAAAATCGCGTGTATGTAAAATATCAAATAGCCCCGTTCCTGTTTTTTTTATAATGATAGATGCGAGCAGACCGGTTTTGGGTTGCATTTTTATGGCGAAGCAGAGGCGGTAAGTTCGCAGGTCATATTCTTCAAATTCTCGCACCAATTGCTTTTTAAGTTCGAGGCTTTCTTTGCATAAGTTTTCAAGCTGCCAGTTTAATTCATTGGCGGCGTGCCTTACATTTATTCTGTAACTGTTAAGGATCACACCCCAATCTTTACGATCAGCTTCATTTATTCCTTTAATTAAAAAGGATTTCCAGGGTGTGGTGTATAATTGGCCTACACGGGTTTTAAGGCATATGGAGCAAATATCTTTTAAAAACGTAATGGGGAACAATTCATTCCGGCGGTAAATACCGAGCCAATATTTACCATTCAGGTATTTATTAAATCCCTCATAATAAGGCAGCGAAAAATCGGGTAATTTTAGCGGTTCAGCTATCTGTTGATTAACAAACTTATTGCCGGCGTTCACCTTTTCATAAAACAAGTCGAAATTGATTTCAGGCTGATCATAAAACAATTCCCTGCTACCCCAAATAACTCCTTGGGCAACTTTACAAAATGTTGGTATATCATCGGAGTACACCAAACAGGGCCAGCAATACAGATCATTTGTTTTGGGAAACCTGATGTACAGGTACCAATAATTACTTAGGTCTGAACTGATGAAGTTGAAATTTCCGCTAAAAAATGGTACAAAGGTTTGATGCCTATCCACCAAATTAACCTTTAGTTCCGGCTGAAAATTAAACAGATCAAATATGTCCTTATACACACCTTCTTTAAGCCAGCTCTCCGCATTAAAAATATTATCGGTTACATAAGAGCTAATCACATTGGGGAATTGATCGGCATTCAGCTCATAATCTATCGCCGACTGTAGCATGCCCAATTCCAGATCCTCAAGCCTGTTTTTGAGTATACAAAAATACAATTGCTGCCTGTTACCTACACTTATTTCATTTGCGCCTGCATTTTCAGCTATCTGCAATATCTCATAAAGATCCCCGGCCGAGATTACTCCGCCCGGCAGATTAATCTTCACACAATAAGTTTCCATTTTTTCCATACTCCTGTTAAACTATTGCTTTTAAACTTTCTTCCAACAACCGCTTTACTTCGGGCCTGCATGATCCGCAGCCTGTACCGGCACCTGTCGTATCGCACAGTTCCTTTAGCGTATGGCAACCAGTAGCTATTTTATTAAGTATATTTTCGCTTCCCACATTATTGCAACTGCAAACCAGTTTACCCAATACAGGTTCAACTTTATTGCCGCTTCTTAATAACTGTAATCGCTTTTCATTCAGCTCGGTTTTATTGCCTATAAGCGCCCTGAATTCCTGGAACTCGCTTTTATCGCCAATCAAAATAGTACCAATCAGTTTATCCTCATGGATAATGCATTTTTTGTAGTATCTCTTCGCCTTATCAATAAAAACTATTTCTTCGTAAGCTTTGTCATCCGGGCATTCAGATAAGCCGATGCTGCAAAGGTCAAACCCATGTATCTTTATGATATTCATGAATAAACTGCCTTTATAATAGCTTGCAATGTCGCCATTCATATATTTGGCAACCACCTCTGCCTGTTGTTCTGCAGCAGCGGTAATTCCGTACAGTGTACCTTCAAATTCCGCTATTTCGCCAATGGCATAAATAGATGGATCATTGGTTTGCATCCGTTCATTTACAATAACACCTCGTTTTATAGTCAACCCGCAATCCTTAGCAATTTCAAGATTAGGCGTGGTACCTATTGCCAATATCATGGCGTCACAATTTATCTTACGGCCACTTTTTAAGCCGATGCCTGTTAATTTCGATCTCCCGTAAAACAACTGTACTTCATCATCATAATAAATATCGCAACCCTGGTCGGCCATTTCCTCGTGCAATAATTGGCTACCCAACGCATCCAACTGCCTGTTTAAAAACCGTGATGTACGATGAATGATGGTGATCCTGATACCTATTTCGCGCAACGAGGCAGCCATCTCCAAACCCAACAATCCACCACCAACAATAACTACATGGCCATTTTTAGGTACATGCTTTTTAAAGTTATCGGCATCGTTACGGCTACGCATGCTGAATATGCCCGGTAACGACGGTGTGTTTTTAGGTATAGATGCCCGGCTACCGGTAGCCATTAATAAAATATCGTAAGAGGTTTTTATCCCTCTGGAATCCGTAACCTGCTTATTCTCGCGGTCAATTTTCTCAATACTTACCCCCCTTAGCAAACTGATATTATAGCCGGGTTCTTCGCTGTCTTTCATCTTTACCAACTGCTCCCATTTCTGCTCGCCGCTGATATAATCCGGTAACATTACCCGGTTGTAAAAAGGATGGTTCTCTTTGCTGAAAATAGTTATTTCGTCGTCGGGGTTTAATTCCCGGTATGATTTTACAAAGCCGTAAGCTCCAGCCCCTGCACCAATCACTACAATGCGTTGAAATGACTTTGCATATTTTTTCACACTAACAGCACAGTATTTAAAATCAGGTTCTTTAGAAATTGGGTCGACCCGATCGCTGGTTAGATTATTGGCCCGGTTAAGATCACTGCCTAATATTTTACCCCAATGCATCGGCAAAAACACAACACCTTTTTTTATTTGCGGCGATACTTTTGTTTGAACCTGTACATCTCCCCTTCGAGAAGTAACAACGGCAATATCCAGGTTTTTTAAACCTAATATTTCGGCATCAACAGGATGAATTTCTAAAAAAGCCTGCTTATAATGTTGGTTAAGCTTATTTACCTTACCAGTTTTACTCATGGTATGCCACTGATCGCGGATGCGGCCCGTGGTTAATATCAGCGGAAAATCATCATTTGGCAATTCGCTGGTCAGCGTATCGGGAACAGCACTAATAAGCGCTTTTTTTGATGGTCTGTAGAAATTATGATCGGTGAATAAACGAGGTTTACCATCCAGCGGGCCTTTCTTTTTGTAGGGCCATTGTACTGTTTTACGCTCTTTTAATATATCGTAGCTTAAACCGCTTATATCAATATTGGTTTTGGCGGTAAGTTTAACATGCTCGGCATAAATGGCTGCTGGGTTTTCAAAATCAAACCCTTTATATCCCATTTTGCGGGCAAAGCGGCAAATAATTTCCGCATCTGGAATAGCTTCTCCGGGTGGTTCTACAATTTTGTTCAAATAACTTATTCGCCGCTCGGAATTAGTCATTGTCCCCTCTTTCTCGGCCCAAGCTGCAGCAGGGAGTATTACATCCGCATACGCCAGGGTTTCCGGCTTGTTGCTGATCTCCTGCACCACCACAAATTTTGCTTTTTTCAAAGCATCTTCAGCTAAACGAACATTTGGTAAACTAGTTAAGGGATTAGTGCACATTATCCAGATGGCTTTTAAACGTCCATCGTTTAATGCCTCAAACATTTCGGTAGCTGTTAAACCGGGTTTAGGCTGAATGGGTTTTCCTCCCCAAAACTTTTGCACTTCCTCGCGATGCAGGGGATTACCCAAATCACGATGCGCTGGCAGCAGATTAGCTAATCCTCCGACTTCCCTTCCGCCCATCGCATTGGGCTGACCGGTAAGCGACAGCGGACCAGAACCCGGCTTACCTATATGTCCGGTGATCAGGTTTAAGTTAATAAGGCTTAAATTTTTATTTACACCGATGGCGCTTTGATTAAGTCCCATCGTCCACATAGTGATAAATCCTTTAGCTTCGCCAATGTATTTCGCCGCAAGGCGGATATCGCTTTCACTCAATCCGCACGTTTTTGCAGCGTCAAACAAACTATTCTTAAAAACTATTTCGCTATAGGCCTCAAACCCTTCGGCATGATCCTTAATAAAATTAAAGTCGATGTCGCCGTTCTCTATCAGCAACCTGCCAATAGCATGATTAAGGGTAATATCCGTTCCTGGATTTATTTGCAAATTCAGATCCGCATTGGCGCATGAATCAGTAACCCTCGGATCTACTATGATGATTTTTACAGCCGGGTTGGTTGCCTTATGCGCCTCTACCCTGCGCCATAGTATTGGGTGGCACCATGCAGGGTTGCCACCCATTACCAGTATACAATCGGCAAGTTCAATATCATCATAACAAACAGGCACAGCATCCTCGCCCAAAGCAATTTTATAGGCCGCTACGGCGCTACTCATGCAAAGCCTTGAGTTGGTATCAATATTATTACTGCCGATAAACCCTTTCATCAGTTTATTAACTACATAATACTCCTCGGTTAAACACTGGCCTGATGCATAAAAGGCAACCGAATCCGGTCCATATTTATCGATGAAAGTTTTAAATACTGCCGCTGTACGTTCCAGTGCATCGTCCCAGCTAACACGCTGCATCGGCATACTTTTATTGTACCTCATTTGCGGGTACAGCAGCCTATCGCTTTTATCATTTACGGTATAATGCAGGTTAAGCCCTTTGCTACAAAGCATTCCCTTATTAACCGGATGATCTTTGTTACCTATAAGTGTTATGCGTCCGTTTTTTTCTTTATTAACAACCACACCACAGCCAACCCCGCAATAACAGCAGGTACTGGTTAGTTGATTTACTGATTGTTTTTTTAATGCCATAACTTAAATTTTCTCTTCTAGTATTATACCACACCGCTTGCCAGTGGGGTGGCGGCACTTGCTTCCAAAACACTTATTTTCTGAAATCTGGTTATTAACACGATGAATGATACCGCTATTACAATAAACCCTATATAGGTAAAGGCTTGCACGTAAGTAATGGAGTTTGATTTAAATAGGAAGCCAAACATCATCCCGCCAAAATTGCCGCCAGCGCCTACAATACCGCTAACCAAGCCTACATTTTTTGTATTTACAAAAGGCACAATACCATAGGTTGCACCATTTGACATTTTAAGGAAAAGCGCGAACGTTAGCATGGTAATTATGGCCACCATAAGCGAGCCTGCCTGTGCGAATAATATCAACCCAACACCTTCTAAAAACAACACCCCGGCAAGTAATAGGCCTTTGCCACGCATACCGAATTTGCTGCCTACTTTATCGGACACAATACCGCCCAGCGCACGGGCAAACAAATTCATGAACCCGAATATACCCGCCCAAAAACCTGCGGTGCTTTGTGAAAGATGAAATGAATCAACAAAATGCAGCGAGGCCACATTGTCAAAAGTCAGCTCCATACCGAAACACATGGCATAGCCTATGGTTAAGGCCCATATCCTCCAATCAGCTAAAACCGACCAATCTGTTTTTGTTGATTTTCCAACATTATAGCCAACTTCGTCATAATTGCCATTGGGAGTATCTTTAGTGTATTTCCAATATAAAAAGGCAATAATTAGCATCATTACACCGGGTAAAATCATAGCATATCGCCAGGCTTCGGCTTTAGTATAGCCAAAGCCAACTATAGCCGCGAATATTAAGGGCATTACCATATTGGTTACGCCACCGCCCAGATTACCCCAGCCGCCGGTTATGGCATTTGCTGTCCCTTTTAATTTGGGAGCAAACATCATAGAAGTATGAAATTGGGTGATTACAAACGATGCCCCTATTACACCAATAGCTAAACGGAATAATAAAAATGTGGTATAGCTATGCGCCAAGCCCACCAGAAAAACCGGCAGCGAACCGATCAGCAAAAGCCTGATAGCTGTTTTACGCGGACCCCATACATCACATAATTTACCTATAAAAAGCCTGGCAATTATTGTTGCTGATACCGACGCGATGATGCAATTACCTACCTCAGCTTTAGTTAAGTGCAATTCTGCACGGATTGTTGGCATTAATGGCGCCAGGCCAAACCAGCCAAAAAAGCAAACAAAAAACATTAGCCACGTGATATGAAACGTTTTCATTTGCACGCCTTTCAGCGAAAATATATTGAGTTTAGTAAGTTGATTTTCCATAATATTTTAAATTGAAGGGTTATTTAAAATATTATGTGTAGCCGAAAATTGATTGAATGAGAGATATTGGTTAAAATACCAATTTAATATTGTGATCAATCGGCGAAGGAGGGCCTTAATAGGTTGTGTTTCTGTCAGAATGAATGAATAACATGACGAAAACCATAGAAATAGCGCAACTATGCGCTGATTTAATACATTTTTGTACATTTGAGTAAGTTTTTTATTTGTTAAAGCAATGAAAACTGTTTAACCCTGTCTGGGAATGCGACCTCCCGGCAGGGCTTTTTTATGCAATTATATTTCGGTTTTATCCATAGGCTAATAAAATTTGACCTTAATTTTATATTTACTGTGATAAATATAATTAATTTAATGTTTTTAATCAATTTTTAGATTTAAAAACGATCACTTTTATGATAAAAGCAATAAACAATCAAAAAACACCATTCAAAATAAAAAAATTACAATACAAATTATAGTATAGACCATTTACATGATAATAATCACCTTAAAAAGTAATTAAATTACTCATTTAAACAAATCAGCATTATTTATATCATTTTTAAATCAATTATTTAATCACAAACAGACAAATACCTTATATTGCATCACTTATTAATTGCAAAATTTTAAAAAAAAGTAAAAAAATATCCCCCATATGAAAAAAAGCTAATTACATGCGACATGAATAGCTGTTTTTTGTGCAAAAATTGCCTTCCAGAATGGAAAGGGGCAATTGCTACTAACAAAAAGAATTTTTTCGTTAAAAAAAATGAAATAATCTTCCAGGAAGGCGATCCGGTAAAAGGAAT
>NZ_LMUO01000012.1:32763-106415 GCF_009765905.1 Mucilaginibacter sp. L196
TGAGGCAAGCTTAAAGGTAAACAATGAATTTACGTACCAATTGATGATGTTTTTTGTAAAAGATTTACAGGAATCAGAAAACAAGATGCGTAACCTTGCCCACATGCCGGTTAAAGGCCGCGTAGCGCAGGCCTTAATATATTTGGAGAAGCAGTTTGGGCTAAAAGAAGATGGTTTTATTAATATCAGATTATCCCGGCAGGACCTGGCATCTTTCATCGGCGCCACCTATGAGACCGTATTCAGGGTGATAACCGAACTGCTGAATGAAAACATAGTAGCCGCTCATGACAAATACATAAAAGTTATAGATAAAGAGAAGTTACTATTACTAACCGCCGACGACGAAGTTTAGAAAATAAAACTACTCCACTATACCAATATACACCTTACCGTCTTCAACCCGTACAGGATAGGTTTTTATTTGAAATTCCTCGCCACTCAAACACTCACCACTTAATAGCGAAAAGGTTTTTTTATGAAAAGGGCAAGCTACCTTAGGTTCGCAACTATCACCTTCGCTACCAATCATCCCGCGCGATAAAACCATCTGCTGTTTATGCGGACAAAGATTTTGCGTAGCATACCATTCACTACGACGGGCGAAGTTGTATATCGCTATTTGCTCATTGCCATGTTTTACGCATGCCCCGCCATTGGCAGGTACGTCATCTGCATAGCAAGCCAACACCCATTCAATATCTGTCATCGTTTCCATATGAATCTTGTTTAATTTCTGTAATTTGTAATTAAAAAATCCGCTTTACCATTTAGCTTTTATCTGTTCACGCATCGGTTCAAATTTTATTGCAGGATCTTTCTCCTCGGGTGCATTAATAAAATGAACAAAGCGTTTACGCAATTCATCATTTTCCACCACCTCCTTCCATTCACAATGGTAGGTATTAACCAACTCCTGCATTTCTTCTTCCAACTGCTCATTTATACCGAGACTATTGTTGATGATCACATTTTTTAGATAAGCGATACCGCCATCCATTTTATTTAACCAGGTAGCGGTCCGGGTCAGCGGATCAGCTGTTTTAATATAAAACATCAGGAACCTATCTAAATATTTTATACAGGTTGCGCTATCAATATCCGTAGCTAACAGTTGCGCATGCTGTGGCTTCGATCCACCATTACCGCATACATATAAATTCCATCCTTTTTCGGTGGCGATGATGCCAAAATCCTTTGCCTGCGCTTCTGCACATTCACGAACACAGCCACTAACACCGCCCTTTAGCTTATGCGGCGATCTTACACCTTTATAACGCTCTTCAATTTCGATAGCAAATGAAACACTATCATGCAAACCATACCGGCACCAGGTGCTACCCACGCAGCTTTTAACTGTACGCAATGATTTGCCGTATGCATGTCCGCTTTCAAAACCCGCGTCAATTAATTCTGCCCAAATTGCTGGTAAATCATTTACATGGGCGCCAAACATATCAATACGCTGACCTCCTGTTATTTTAGTATAAAGACCATATCTTTTTGCAACCTGCCCGATAACAATTAGTTTATCCGGGGTAATTTCACCACCCGGAATACGGGGAACAACTGAATAAGTGCCTCCTTTTTGAATATTGGCCAGGTACCTGTCGTTACTATCCTGTATAGTATCCTGTTTTACAATTACGTCATTCCATAAGCTGGAGAGAATACTAGCTACTACCGGTTTACACACCTCGCAACCGTCACCCTTTCCAAAGTGGTCCAATACCAGGTCGTAATTTTTCAACTTGTTTATTTTCACCATATCAAACAGCTCCTGCCGCGAATAGTCAAAATGCTCGCATATTACGTTTTTAACGTACTGGCCATTAGCTTTCATGGTACCGGCTATCAGGTCTTTAACCAGCGGTACACAGCCACCACAGCCCGTTCCGGCTTTGGTACATTTCTTTAAATCATCAATACCCGATGCACCTTCATTAACTGCCGAACATATTGCCAGTTTACTTACCGCCTCGCATGAACATATTAACGCGTCGTCAGGCAAACTCATAACCTCTGCACCTTCAGCAACTTCACTACCTCGCGATCCCAATATCAAATCTTCGGGATTAGGCGGAAGCAGTATTTTGTTATTAACCGTTTGCAGCAACATATTGTAAGCCTCTGCTTCGCCAACTAAAATGCCGCCTAATAAATATTTACCATCGTTACTGATATTAATACGCTTGTATATGCCTTTATGAGTATCCTCAAATACGATTGTCCGGCATTCGGGCTCGGTAACAAAGGCATCGCCAAAGCTTGCTACATCTACACCAATTAGCTTTAGCTTAGTGCTCATATCATAACCGTGGAAAGATTTATCGCCACCGGTTAAATAGGTTACTACAATGCCGGCCATTTCGTAACCTGGGGCAACCAGACCATATATCATGCTATTATAAAGCGCGCATTCACCTATAGCGAAGATACACTCATCGCTGGTTTGCATTTTTTCGTTAACTATAACACCACCGCGGCTGCTTGTTTGCAAACCTGCAAGCTTTGCCAACTCATCGCGAGGGCGTATACCTGCTGATATAACAAGCATATCAACCGTTAGCGATGTATCATCATTAAATTTCAGGAATTCTATTTTATCATCACCCGCAATCTCAGATGTACTTTTGTTCAGATGAATGCTCAACCCAAATTGCTTTAACTTTGATTGCAGCATAGCACTACCTGCAGAGTCAATCTGCCTTGGCATTAAGCGCGGAGCAAATTCAATAACATGGGTTTCTTTAATACCGAGACCTATTAATGCTTTCGCGGCCTCCAGTCCCAATAAGCCACCACCCACCACGGCGCCAACTTTTGCATTAGCAGCATAATCCCTAATCAAGTCCAGATCTTCAATGGTGCGATAAACAAATACACCATTTTTTTCAATACCCGCTATATTGGGCACGAAAGGAGACGAGCCCGTTGCCAATACCAAATAATCGTATTTTATTACAGCTCCTTTTAAAGAGTGCACAGTTTTGTCAATGCGGTTAATTTCCTGTATAGGATCATCCAAATGAAGAGAAATTCCGTTATCAGGATACCAGGATGAAGAGGAAAGCGACAGATCATCGGCAGACTTGCCATTAAAGTATTCGCTTAGATGCACCCTGTCATAAGCTATGCGGGGTTCTTCACCGAAAACAATAATGTTGAATTGATTTGATCTTGATACCAGTTTTTCACAAAACTTATACCCTACCATTCCATTTCCAACTACGACAATTGTTGGTTGAGACATATCCAGTTATTTTAAATGTTAAAGCAATTAATCACGATAAACGCATTCCTGTTGCGACCAAAACGCGTTTATATAACAATAGTACTCAATTATATAATATATATCAAGTTTTTGATTGATAAATATTGCAATTTTTTGTTATTTTTATGATTTTAGTAATATTTATTGAATTTTAAACTAATTTTTTGCTAATATTTTATGATATAAATCATTTTATAAGATTAAATTTGATGAAATAGATTCAATAATCGACACTGACTAAAATTTATGAAATTTAAAAGCCATTTTTTAGTAAAAAAAATCAACAATAATGGATAACAGTAAAATATTTCCTGAATTATTTGTTTTAGGTGCAGGCCCGGGCGATCCTGAGCTCATTACGATGAAGGGATACCGGGTTTTAAAGGAAGCTGATGTGATATTGTATGATAATTTAGCCAATAAGGAGCTTTTAAACTTTGCAAAGGATGGTTGTGAATTGGTTTACGTTGGTAAACAACCTTATGGCAGCTATACCCCGCAGGAAACCATCCACGAAATGATTAAACATTTTGCATTTACAAAAGGCAAGGTGGTAAGGTTAAAGGGTGGCGACCCCTTTATTTTCGGTAGGGGGTTTGAGGAGATTATTTATGCAAGGGAGCATGGAATTAAAACCCACTTTATACCGGGCATCACCAGTATGCAGGCATCTGGTTTTGAAGATATTCCGCTTACCCACCGTGATGTGAGCGAAGGGATATGGATGATAACCGGCACCAAAAAGGATGGCACACTTTCATCAGACCTAAAACTTGCCATGCAAAGTAATGCAACGGTTGTTATTTACATGGGGATGAAACAACTGGCGGTAATTGCAGCAACCTATATAGAACAAGGGAAAGGCACCATGCCCGCAGCAATAATTCAGCATGCCTCTCTACCTAATCAAAAGATAGCCACCGGCACCGTTGAAAGCTTGCCCGAAATGGCGGCAGCGGGCAGCTTAACTTACCCTGCTTTAATAATTATTGGCGAGGTGGTGAATTTTCATTCAAAAAACATAACAGATTTATGAAGATCCGTATTAAAGGCAATTCATTACGTTACCGCCTCACCAAATCAGATATTGAACATTTTTCAAAAGATGGCTATATTGAGGAAACAATTTATTTTGGAACTCAAAAACTAATATATGCCCTGCAACGCTACCAAGAGAACGAACTAACAGCTGATTTTAACGATCAAAAAATTGTGTTATATATACCTGCCTATATGGCTAATGAATGGACGACTACAGATCGCATCGGGTTTGAAAACAGCAATGGCCCATTATACTTATTAATTGAAAAGGATTTTAAATGCCTGGATAATGTTGCAGAAGATCAAAGTGATAATTACCCAAACCCATTGTCAAAAATATAATGAATCCCGCTATTTTAACTACAAAGTGGAGATTCCGCGGACATTGACCATGCCATGCAAATAATGATTTTAAACGCGCGTCAAACCTTAGTTAGTAAAAGAGGCCGGATCAAACCGACCCTTTATTAATGATACTGAAATTTATTCAGCCATATTCAGCCTGCCAATGTTAATCTTATTTACAGTTTGATTTTTTTTCTGTCCACTACTTTTGCATAAACCTGGGTAGTTTTAATGTGTTTATGACCAAGCATCTTAGAAACAGTGTAAACATCCGTTCCAAACTCAAGTTGTAAAGTTGCGTAAGTATGTCTGAAACAATGGAAAGTTATATTTTTATTTATACCTGCCTTTGCGAGCCACTTTACCAGGAAAACCCTGATCGATGAGTAAGCTAAATTTTTGAAAACTACTCCATCGCCGTCTTTTCTATAACTTAGCAGCATCATCAGATATTAGCATATATTCGGCCACCATTGTTTTTTGTTGGCGATACTGTAAATAATACTTACCTGACTATCCTCTAAGCTCCAACCACTTCAGCGCTTTTACATCAGAAAATCTAAGGCCGGTCAAAACAGAAAAAATAGCCGCACGTTTCATTACATCAGATCCGATTGGCGTCGATATTAACGTTTGAAGTTCTGCTAATTCCAAACGTTCCTTATGTGTTTCGTTGACTTTTATAGGTTTGACCAATGAATAAAGATCTTCTGTGCGTAGTCCCTTACTGAAGGCCTCTTTTAATGCAGAACGAAATTTCGCGAAATAGTTAGCTGCAGTGTTTCTTGTAATTAATTTTTCCCTGAAGCTGATTCCAGGACTACTCAAAAGATATGATCGGAAACCTTCACATATCGTTTCGTTCAAATCGCAAAACTTTAACCCTTTGCTAACAAACCTTTCAAAATAACGAAAGGCCATAGCCATATTGTCTGAGTCTCCCTTTTGACGCTTTGCAGTGTGTTTTTTGAAAAAATTGAGAAAACTACCTCTCCTGCTGGAATCGGATAAGAAACCAAACCTCTTATTCTGCACATCGAGTTGGCGTTTCAGCCTCATCCATTCCACTAATTGGATGGTTTCCTTGTTATGTATCCGCTCAATTTTATTAGAGGGTTCATTATAGACGAACAATTTTAAATACTCAAACCTCTGTAATTTATTTGTTAATGAATTGAAGATTGGAGGCGAATCCGAGCCTAAAATACGTTTACAAAAAGGAAACCAAAAACCTATCAAAAGAAAGAAAAGTGCCTTTAAAAGCATAAAAAGGCACTATTTGAAAATAAAAAAACACTCCTATTTGCCAATGCAGAACTTACTGAATATATTTTCCAACAAATCATCCGTTGTAACTGTCCCGGTTATCTCGCCAAGATAGTGCAGCGCTTGTTTAATGTCGGTGGCTAAAAAGTCTGAGGTTATATTACTGTCGATACCGTTTAATACCTTTATTAATGACTCTTCGGTCTTTTGAAGGGCTTCGAGGTGGCGGATGTTAGTTACCAGCGTTTCGTTACCCGTCAGTTTGTCTTTTATCGCGGTATGGTAGATTTTATTTTTAAGATCGTCGATATGGAATTTCTCTTTGGCGGAGATAACAACCGCTTGCTGACTATGGAGCAGATTATCAATCTCTTCCTGAGATAAAAGATCAATTTTATTAGCAACCACCAACATTACTACGCCCGGTTTTTGCAGACTTTCCAGGTCTTGATTAAGTTCAGCTAAACTAATTTGTTGGGCATCGTACACATAAACCAATAGCGCCGATTGGCTGATCTTTTCCATTGTGCGCTGTACACCTATTTGTTCAATAGCATCTGTCGCTTCGCGGATACCGGCTGTGTCTATCAATCTAAAATTGATGCCATGGATGTTTAACACCTCCTCTATCGTATCGCGTGTAGTACCCGGCAAGTGACTTACAATAGCTCTTTCCTCATTTAACAAGGCATTTAGCAGGGTTGATTTACCAGCATTTGGACGGCCTGCTATTACCGTATTTACGCCCATTTTAATGGCGTTACCCAATTCAAATGATTGAATTAAGGAGCCGATAATCCGGGTAATATCATGAGTTAATTTTTTAAGCTGATCGCGATTGGCAAATTCAACATCTTCTTCTGCGAAATCCAGTTCCAACTCAACCAGAGAAGCAAAGTTGACCAATTGCTCACGCAACATCTTTAATTGGTTGCTGAAACCGCCTCGTAACTGATTCAGTGCCACCTGTTGCGAAGCTTTGGAGTTTGATGCGATCAGATCGGCAACTGCTTCAGCCTGAGAAAGGTCCATTTGTCCGTTTAGAAATGCGCGCAGGGTAAACTCTCCCGCCTTTGCAGACCTAGCGCCTTTTTTGATCAACAGTTTAATGATCGACTCAATAATATATGCTGATCCGTGGCAGGAAATCTCCACTACATTCTCTCGGGTATATGACCGCGGAGCAACAAATAAAGAAACTAAAACTTCATCCAAAACCAGGTCGTCATCCGCAATGCTGCCAAAATGGATGGTATGCGATTCCTGCTTGGTTAGATCCTTGCCTTTAAAAACGCTTTGCGCAATGGTAATAGCCGCTGGGCCGGATAAACGTATAACACCAATGGCTCCGCTTCCGGAGGGGGTGGCAAGGGCAACAATGGTTTCTTCTGTGTTGGTCATAGTTCATGGTTCATAGTTGATAGTAGCCATGAACTATGAACCATCATCCATGAGCTATTGCAAAAGTCGTGATTTAAGCGCAATGTTACTGCCATAATTTTGTAAGTATAAATCGGTGGGCATCGGGCAAAAAAGGCTAAATTCGCACCTAATATGGTAACTTTTTTTGAAGCTTCGCTCGATACTATTTCTGTTCATCACGTTGGTAATCCTTCGCATAATGAATTTTATGCTTTATCCAACAAGCCATTGGAGCTTAAAGATGAGGTGATCACTACCCTGCTGATGCAGTATTTTTTAAAGCCTTTTGAAAAAGCGAACGAGGTTTATCACCTGATGCACAGCAGTGGTGAACTGCATTTAAACGAGCTGCATCATTTTGCCACACAGCTATTTGAGGATAAGGAGAAATTCCATGAAGTATCGGAACAAATCACTAAATATTTGCATAAGGTATCTAATCACCCAAATATAAAAACCGGTGAGTTGTACGTGGTTTATTTTAAGAAGGTACAAATTGAGGGTAACCCGCTGGATGCTATCGGTATATTTAAATCGGAGAATAAGGAAACTTACCTAAAAGTCTACCCGCAAGACGGTGGCTTTAATGTAGATTACGAGGAGAATGCTATCAACATTAATAAACTGGATAAGGGTGTTTTGATTTTCAACATTGAAAAAGAAAACGGCTATAAAGTGGTAGTTATTGATAAGAGCAACACTAGCCAGGAAGCAGCGGTTTATTGGAAGGATGATTTTCTGCAGTTAAAGATCCGTAACGATAGTTTTAACCAAACCAGCAATACTTTAGGCATCTACAAAAACTTTGTAACCCAAAAACTGGATGATGAGTTTGAGATGAGCAAGGCTGATAAGATTGACTTGCTGAACCGGTCTATGAAATATTTTAAGGAGAAGGAAACCTTTGATATGGACGAGTTCGCCGGTGAGGTGATTGGCAACGAGAAAGCTATTGAATCATTCAAAAACTTTAAGAGCCAATATGAGCAGGAGTTTGATTCGCCAATTGCGGATACGTTTGAGATCTCGAACAACGCGGTAAAAAAACAGGCAAGAGATTATAAAAGTGTGCTAAAGCTGGATAAGAACTTCCATATTTATATTCATGGCGATAAAGAGCTGATTGAGAAAGGATTTGATGATGGCAGGGCAATGAATTTTTATAAGGTTTATTTTAAGGAAGAAGCGTAAATATAACCGTCATTGCTGTAAGGAGTGTAATGAAGTAGCAATCCCAAACTTTGCAGAGCGGATTTGTATAGTCGGGGATTGCCACGCTATCGCTCGCAATTGACGCTCGGAGGTTTACCTATCCTCAAATGCCATCCGCATAAATTTCATCACTTCCACATTTACATCTTCTGCATTATACATCCTAAAATGGTGATTAAACTGTTGACTGTCGCCGGGTACCTGCGCTATTTTTTGGAAGCATAGGTTATCGGGGTATTCTTGTTTAAATGGGAATACTACATGTATAAAGTTTTTACCTAATTGAGTTATCCATGCAATTCTGCGGTGCGAATTGGCAATACCGATCATGGTTTTGGCGGGATGAATGGTTACCGGGGCAAGCTTTTGGTATTCGCTAATGAAGTAATTGAAGAGCGATAGGGTTTGTTCGGATTTGCCGGATAGGAAGCGGGAAAGGTCATTATCTGATTCCATTATTATCTTAACTATTTATAAAGATAATAATCTTCTACTGCTCGTAGAAGATTTCTCCTCGTACCTCGTCGAAATGACAATAGGGTTAAAACTTCTCTTCTATCCCTAATCCAAATAAGGCAAAGTCATATTTTACCGGGTCTGTTGGGTCAAACTCGTGGAGGCGTTGGGTTAGTTCGATAGCGGTTTGCCAATCGGTTTGTTTGCGGGTGATGAGGTTGAGTTTGCGGGCTACACGGTCTACATGCAGGTCGCAGGGCATGATGAGGTCGGATGGCTTTAGTTGGTTCCATATGCCGAAATCCACACCACAATCATCTTTGCGTACCATCCAACGCAGAAACATGTTTAACCTTTTGCAAGTTGATTTTTGCGATGGCGAGGATACATGTTTTTTGGTGCGATGTGGAAAATCAGGTAGTGAAAAGAAATAGGAACGAAAATGATTTAATGCCGACTCAACCCTCCAACTCCCTGAAGGAGGAGTATTTGCCTCTTGCTCCCCCTTCAGGGGGTTGGGGGGTATGAACGCAGACTCTAATGAATCATGATTTTCATAGTGATAGCGAAAAAAGGCTATGAAATATAAGGTATCAACATCATTAAAAGTACGATGTTTAAAATGCAGCAGTTTTTTAAGGTCGGTATCCTGATGATTGATGATAAAATCGTAAGGTGCGCCATCCATCAGGTTAATCAACTCCTTGCATTTGTTGATGATGGTAACACGCTGTCCCCAGGCTAATATGGCCGCCCAGAAACCCATAATCTCGATGTCCTGTTTTTTGGTGAACAGGTGCGGGATAGAAACCGGATCGTTCTTGATGAAATCAGGCTGATTGTATTGAATAACTTTGGAGTCGAGGAAAGCTTTGAGATTTTCTATCATTTATTTAGTATCGAGTAGCTAGTAGCAAGTAGCAAGACAAGAGTGTTTACTTGATACTAGCTACTTGATACTCTGTACTAAGCTAACGCTTGCTTCAAATCCTCTAATAAATCTTCCACATCCTCTACTCCTACGCTCAGGCGTAACAGGTTATCAACTACACCAGCTTTGTCGCGTTCTGGTTTGGGGATGGAACCATGGGTCATGCTTACGGGGTGGTTGATCAGTGATTCCACACCGCCTAATGATTCGGCAAGGGTGAATACTTTGAATGATGATGCTACGCGGAATGTTTCTTTTAGATCAGCACCTTTTAATACAATGGAGATCATACCACCAAAATCCTTCATTTGCTTTTTGGCAACGTCGTGATTAGGATGATCGGTAAAGCCCGGCCAGTATATCTTTTCGACTTTAGGATGCGTTTTTAAAAATTCGGCGATAATCCTACCATTTTCGCAATGCGCTTTCATACGCAAGTGCAGCGTTTTTATGCCACGCAATACCAAAAAGCTATCCATAGGACCCGGAGTAGCTCCGCAGGCGTTATAGATGAACCATAGTTTCTTGTAGGTATCGTCGTCGTTCAGCATTAAAGCCCCCATTACTACATCGGAGTGACCGCCGATATATTTGGTAACCGAATGCATCACAATATCCGCACCCAAATCAATCGGGTTTTGCAGGTATGGCGAAGCGAAGGTATTATCAACTACCAATTTAAGTTTTTTTGCTTTGGATATTTTAGCCACCGCCTCAATATCCACAATACGCATGGTTGGGTTGGTTGGCGTCTCGATCCAGATCAGCTTGGTATTTTCATTCACGTATTGGTTGATCAATTCCGGATCAGCCAAATCAATAAAATGAAATTTGATACCGTAGTTGGCGTAAATCTTAGTAAAAATGCGATATGAACCACCGTATAAATCATTACCTGTGATTACCTCATCACCCGGTGCCAATAGTTTCATAACGGCATCGGTAGCACCCATTCCGCTTGAAAAAGCTAACCCATATTTGGCATTTTCTAATGCAGCCAGGCAATTCTCTAAAGCATTACGGGTTGGATTTGTACCACGGGAATATTCGTAACCCTGGTTATCGCCCGGTGATTTTTGCCAGTAGGTAGATGTTTGGTATATCGGCGTCATAACCGCGCCGGTTGATGGATCGGGCTCCTGCCCTGCGTGTATTGCTTTAGTTGCGAATTTCATAATCCCCTCCGCCCCCTAAAGGGGGAACTTTTTGATTAGTGATGCTGTATAGCATCTTGTTTATATTTTATTTAACACCCTACCCTCCCCGTTGCTTTTCAAAAGCTCCCCCTTCAGGGGGCTGGGGGGTTAGTACGCCCTTGCGAACAGTACTCTTTGGGTTGATGGCTTACCGGTTAGGATACATTTGCCTTCTTCCTGTTTGTTGTTCAAAGGTATGCAACGGATTGTTGCTTTAGTTTCATCTTTTATCTTTTGCTCTGTTTCCGGCGTACCATCCCAGTGGGCTGAAAGGAATCCCGGTTTTTCATCTAACAGGCGTTTAAATTCCTCGTAGGTATCAACTTCGGTAGTATTTTCAGTACGGAATGTTGATGCTTTTTGGTAGATGTTGGTTTGAATATCCTCTAACAATGCTTCAATATGTGCTGCTAAGCCTTCCTGATTAACGGTTTCTTTGGTTTTGGTATCGCGACGAGCCAGTTCAACTGTACCGTTTTGCATATCGCGGCTGCCAATGGCAACACGTACCGGTACACCTTTTAATTCATATTCAGCGAATTTTGCACCCGGGCGATGGGTATCGCGTTTATCAAACTTAACAGAGATGTCTTTTGCTTTTAGCTCTTTGGTAAGGGCATTAACAAAGGTTGTTATGTTTTCCAGTTCTTCATCGTGCTTGTAAATAGGCACAATTACAACCTGTATAGGCGCTAATTTTGGTGGCAATACCAAGCCTGCATCATCAGAGTGAGCCATGATAAGCGCACCGATCAAACGGGTTGAAACTCCCCATGAGGTTGCCCAAACATAATCCAGCTTGTTATCCTTGCCAGTAAATTTCACATCAAATGCTTTGGCAAAATTCTGCCCTAAAAAGTGGGATGTGCCTGCCTGTAGGGCTTTGCCATCCTGCATTAATGCTTCAATGCAATACGTATCCAAGGCACCTGCAAAACGCTCATTTGGGGTTTTACGACCTTTTACAACCGGTAACGCCATCCAGTTTTCGGCAAATTCAGCGTATACTTCCAGCATTTGTTCTGTTTCGGCTATAGCTTCGTCAGATGTAGCGTGGGCGGTGTGCCCCTCCTGCCATAAAAATTCGCTGGTACGCAGAAATAAACGGGTACGCATTTCCCAGCGCATTACGTTGGCCCATTGATTAACCAAGATAGGCAAATCGCGGTAGGATTGGATCCAGCCACGGTAAGTGTTCCAGATGATAGTTTCGGATGTTGGGCGGATAATCAGCTCTTCTTCCAGTTTGGCATCTTCATCAACAATGATATTGCCCTCACCATCGTCTTTTAGGCGATAGTGGGTTACTACGGCACATTCCTTAGCAAAACCTTGTACGTGACTTGCCTCTTTTGAGAAAAATGATTTTGGTATAAGCAGCGGAAAATAGGCGTTACTGTGGCCGGTGTCTTTGAACATCTTATCCAAAACAGCCTGCATCTTCTCCCAAATAGAATAGCCGTAAGGCTTAATGATCATGCAACCACGAACCGGCGAATATTCGGCCATGTCAGCTTTTATCACCAGATCATTATACCATTGCGAGTAATCTTCCTCTTTACTTATAACCCCTTTGCTCATTATCTTAAAAATAGAATTGTGAAAACGTATGAACGCCAAATTTAGAAATTTAAACTTATTTAAGCGGATGTTTTAGCATTGATTAAATGCATTAATGAACTCACCCCCGACAACGCTGCGCTGGTTGGGTGAGTAAAATATGCGAGATGCTATTTATACGACAACCCCTGATAAGCCGAATCCTCATAAAAGAAAGGCACAAAGTTTTCATTTTCAGCCAGCTCGCAGGTAACCTGCATGGTAGTAAAAATAATATCACCGAAGATATTGGCAATAGCCGTATCCGCGGCATCACGCCCGGTTGCAATTTTAACAAGACCGTTAAGCGGCACCAAATGAGTAGCATCAAACAAAACCCACTCACCACCTAAATAAGCTTCAAAACAAGCATGAAAATCAGCAGGCTTTAAATGATATGCATAACCGGTAAAGTAACGGGCGGGTATGGTTAAAGCACGGCAAAGCGCGATACCTAAATGTGCGAAATCCCGGCATACACCTGCCTGCTGGGTAACGGTATCATAAGCGGAGGTTTGCGCGTTTGAAAACCCGCTCATGTATTGTACATTTTTATTGATCCAGCCGGTAAGTGCTATCACCTGGTCAAATTGATGATTAATATGCCCAAACAGGTTATTCGCTAAACGATATAATTTATCCGACTGGCAGTAACGGCTGGGGTACAAATAGGATAGTACGTTACTATCCATATGCGAAACCAATATTTCTTCTTTTTGCGAATGATCGGTTATGGTATAGCTATTATCAACCGTAGCATTGTAAGTCAATTTGATGTTACCCGGCTCCAATATTTCAAAGCGAACTAAGCGATTTTCGGTATTGCCCAAAATCAATTCTTCAACCTTAATATAGGGCTCAATGCTGAATACTTCCTTCAGCACTATTTGATTTGGGGTGCTGCGTAAAGCATGAATATTTAAAATTAATGTGCCCGGCGAGTTGGCAGTATATTGCATTTCGGTGAACACATCAAATTTCATTTTATAATTTTCCTTTTAAGTAGTTTCTTTAGCCAGTTTGTTAAACGCGACATCCATCCAGTCCTCGGATATATGCTCCAATGCAGCCTTCAATTCCTCGGCCCACTGTATTGATATGTTTTCCAGGTCCTTTTTCTCATAACGCTGCTCCACAATGTGAAAGCTGTCTTTCTTATATAGTGCAACATCAATCGGGAAATCAACATTATTTGAACTCACCCGGGTCGAGTCAAAAGATAGAAAACCGGTTTTTAAAGCGAGTTTCAAACTCGAATCCTCATTCAGTGTACGGTTCAATATCGCTTTACCATGGCCTGAGTTACCAATGATTACATATGGAGCGCCTTGTCCTAATTCAACCCAGTTACCTTCGGGATATAACAGGAAAAGCTTATGCTCATCATCATCCTTCAACTGCCCGCCAATTATGGTGTTCAAATCAAAGTTGAAACCGGCCTTTTCCAACGATGCTTTGTCTTCTGATGCTACCCGTTTAACTTGCTCACCGAAAGCATTTACCGCTTTGTATAACTTATTATATTCGGTAGTTTCAAGTAATTCCTTAAAATATACTATTGCTTTATCCCTTGTTGATCTTAACCCGCTGGTCATGATGAAAAGAGAAAAACCATCTTTTTGCTCTATCGATATTTTCTTTTTTACGGTGGTATCCGTTCCGGAGGTAATGCGGGTATCGGCCAGTGCCAATAAACCTTCTTTAACCTTTATGCCTAAACAATACGTCATGCTGTATCTAAAAAATTTGTGGCTGCCAAAATAGACAAATAATGAAGATTTATGAGCCCGTTAAAGCATTTAAATTTTAATTATTATTGAACTGTAATATTATGGTTATCACGGTATCTAAACACAAAAGCATTCTAAATGGATAATAATCAATCAGAAAGTATTTTAAAGGTAAGTGACCTCTGTGTACAATACGGTATATTCAAAGCAGTTAAGGAGGTGTCTTTTGATGTTCGTAAAGGTGAAATATTTGGGTTGCTCGGCCCGAATGGCGCAGGTAAAACCAGCACACTAAGCGCAATCGAGGGTTTAATAGAATATCAATCGGGTACCGTTATTGTTGATGGCCATAATGCCAAAGAAAAACCATTATACGCCCGTGCGGCAATGGGTGTA
The DNA here is from genome assembly GCF_009765905.1 of Mucilaginibacter sp. L196. GTDB lineage: Bacteria > Bacteroidota > Bacteroidia > Sphingobacteriales > Sphingobacteriaceae > Mucilaginibacter. The sequence goes on from NZ_LMUO01000012.1 coordinate 47,632, forward strand.
CAACTGCAGTCAACCAGCTTTCAGCCCGAATTAAAGGTGAGTGAAATATTACAGCTATTTGCAGGGATATACGGCGTTAAATTGACCAATGAAAAGTTAACAGCGATACTGAAAGACATCAGTCTGGAGGATGCCGCAGGCAAACGTTTCGGGCAGCTTTCGGGCGGGCAGCAGCAGCGGGTTTCGCTGGTAATTTCAACCATCCATAATCCAAGGTTGGTTTTATTAGATGAACCTACCACCGGCCTCGACCCGCAATCCCGCCGCCAGCTTTGGGAGCGCATCGAAGCCATTCGTGAGCGTGGGCACGCCGTGGTATTAACCACCCACTCGATGGAAGAAGCTGAATCAGTATGCGACCGTATCGGTATCATCGATCATGGCAAAGTGATTACCATAGATACCCCACAGGCACTCATCGAAAAACATAAAAACGACCCCGAAGTGATAGCAGTATCCCGCAAAGGCAGGGTAACGCTCGAAGATGTATTCATCGCATTAACCGGTAAAGAAGTACGCGCATAAAAATTAAACAACATGGAAGAAACTATCATACCCAAAACATCCACTGTACTCGCAGCTTTACTAAAGGCTGATTTTACAACGCTATGGCGTAACCGCCGGGCAGTAGTAATGGTTTTTCTTGTACCGATAGTGATATTAGTATCATGGAAAGACCTTGTAGCAAAGATGGGGGCAGCATTCGCCTTATCAAACAGCTTAACTTATGGACTAATAGCCATAGGCCTAATGGGCTACACCAATTCCATAGCCCGCGACAGGGATAAAGGCATTTTTCAACGCCTGCGCGTTGCCCCTGCACCCAACTGGACAATTATGATGAGCCGCATATTTGTGCAGTTAAGTATGATCGCTTTAGTAACCACAGCCATTTTTGTTGTCGGTTATGATTATGACAAGATAACCTTAACACCAACAGGCTATGCACTTACCTATCTTACTGCCATTGTAGGTGGCGCAGTTTACCTTGCACTCGGACAAGTTATTGTTGGCCTCATCAAAAACCCGGAAACGGTAAACTCCACATCAAGATTAGTCTATTTCACATTTGTAATAGTAGGCATGTTCGGTGGTATGGGGATGCTAGGCAAACAGGTTGAACAAATGACCCAATGGTCGCCATATGGCACAGTTAAAACCATCATGGCAGCAGGCATGGTTCCCGGTTCGTGGACTATGGATACCACCAACGCACTACTGGTAACTTTAGGTTACACGCTTGTATTTGCGGTTATCGGCATCAAAAACTTCAAGTGGAATACTAAATAATACCTTTTCAAACCCTCTTTCCGCCGCAGGCGAAGAGAGGGTGGTCAAGCGAAGCAAAGACCGGGTGAGTCAATCGTCGATTTGCATTTGCGCAATGACTCACCTAGTTTTCGCTCAGCCGCTCAACCCGCCCTCTCTTCCGCAGGCGAAAAGAGAGCAAAAAAATCTTTCACCTCTTTGTCGCGCAGCGATAGAGAGGTCGACCAGCGCAGCGTAGCCGGGTGAGTCAATTCTACTACTGACAAAACAATGTCAGCACTTTTTTTATTTTTATTTCTCATATTTGGTGGCAGCGTTTAGTCTTTGATGCTCAGTATGGTCAAAGGATTTAGCAAACTACCATTTATACTATGAAATTATCTCTGTTTTACCTGTCTGTTTTAACACTATTATCGTTCAATACTTTTGCTCAGTCTACCCAACCTACAGATTTGAAATGTGAGTATCTCACAAACCCAATTGGTATCGATGCCACCAGTCCTCGATTTATTTGGCAATTAAAAGATGACAGGGCTGGAGCTATTCAATCAGCTTATCAAATTTTTGTCGGGACAGATTCACTCGAAGTGAAAAGTGGAAAAGGTAATGTTTGGCAAACTGCAAAAATCAATTCAGCTAAAAATCTGGTTAGCTACCAGGGCCAAGCATTACACCCTTTCACCAAATATTACTGGACTGTTTGCTTATGGGATAAAAATGGCAAACCAACTAAGCCAGCTCTAATAGCCAGTTTTGAAACCGGCATGATGGGCATGCAAAACTGGAAAGGCACCTGGATAAGCGACGATAATAACATCCACACCAAACCCGCGGCATATTATCGCAAAGCCTTTCAACCCAAAAAACAAATCAAATCGGCAAGAGCTTACATTGCTGTAGCAGGATTATATGAACTTTATATCAACGGCAAAAAAATCGGCAATCACCGCCTTGATCCTATGTATACCCGGTTCGACCGTCGAAACCTGTATGTAACCTATGATGTTACCAACCAACTGCAAAATGGGAAAAATGTAATCGGGGTAATCTTAGGGAATGGCTGGTATAACTTCCAATCCAAGGGTGTTTGGGATTACGAACGTGCCCCCTGGCGCGCAAGGCCAACATTTTGTATGGATATTCGCGTTACTTATACCGATGGTTCTGTAGAAACTATTGCCTCTGATAAAAGTTGGAAAACATCTACAGGCCCCATCATCTTCAACAGCATTTACACAGGCGAACATTACGATGCCCGTTTAGAAAAAACAGGCTGGGACATGCCTGATTATGATGATAGTAAATGGGGCAGTATAACCAATCGTCAGGCACCATCAGCAAATATTGTATCACAAGCCATGCAGCCCATCCGCAATGTCGACAAGATCGCCGCGAAAAGCATGAACAAGATCAATGATTCTACCTACGTATTTGATTTAGGCAGAAACATAGCAGGTGTAAGCCAAATCACTTTAAATGGCGATTCAAACACTGTTGTAAAACTTATCCACGCCGAGCGTCTTTACAAGAATGGTTACCCTGATCAATCAAATATCGACTACTTCCTTGATTCCTTAACGTGGGCGCGCGATCCTTACGGTACAGATATTTACAAACTAAACGGTAAGGGCGAAGAAACCTTTATGCCGCATTTTAATTACAAAGGTTTTCAGTATGTAGAGGTAAGCAGTAACAAGCCCATCAAACTGACTAAAGAAAGCTTGGTTGGCTATTTTATGCATAGTGATGTAGCACCAGTAGGCAGCATCAATTCTTCAAGCGATCTGATCAACAAAATATGGGCGGCTACAAACGCATCTTACTTATCAAACTTACAGGGTTACCCGACTGATTGCCCTCAACGTGAAAAGAATGGCTGGACAGGCGATGCCCAGATAGCCAGCGAAACCGGTATGTACAATTTCGATAGCATTACCATCTACGAAAAATGGCTTGCCGATCATCGCGACGAGCAACAGCCAAACGGTGTATTACCTGCCATAATCCCTACTGATGGCTGGGGTTACGAGTGGGCTAATGGCCCGGATTGGACGAGCACCATCGCTATCATCCCATGGAATGTTTATTTATTTTATGGCGACACCAAAATATTGAGCGATAACTACAGCAACATCAAACGCTACGTAGATCACATCAACTACCTATACCCAACCGGCTTAACCACTTGGGGACTTGGCGATTGGGCTCCCGTTAAATCAACCACGCCGGTTGAGTTAACTTCATCCGTTTATTATTATACCGATGTAAACATCCTGGCAAAAACGGCTAAACTATTCGGTAAAAAAGATGATTATGTAACCTATTCCGCATTAGCTAAAAAAATTAAGAATGCTATAAACGCTAAATACCTTAACCCTGAAACAGGTATCTACGCTAAAGGAAACCAAACAGAACAAGCAGTGCCGCTTTATTGGGGTATTGTACCCGATAACTTAAAAAACAAAGTAGCCGCCAATTTAGCCGATTCGGTTGCCGCCAATAATTTTCACATTGATATGGGAATATTGGGTGCAAAAGCAATTTTAGGCGCATTAAGTGATAACGGACAAGCGCAAACTGCTTACAGGTTAGCATCGCAGGATACCGCGCCATCATGGGGTTGGTGGATCGTAAATGGTGCTACTACTTTGTACGAGAACTGGAACATCAACGCCAAAAGAGACATCTCATTAAACCACATCATGTTCGGCGAGATAGGGGCATGGATGTATAAAGGTATCGCAGGTATCAAGATTGATGAAACCCAACCCGGCTTTAAAAATGTAATACTTTCTCCAAATTTTGTAGCGGGTATCAGCCACTTCGAAGCAACCCATACAGGCCCTTATGGCCAAATAACTTCTTCATGGAAACGAGCAGGTAATACAGTAAATTATACAGTCATCATACCTGCAAATTCAACTGCAACCATTACTTTCCCTGCAAATAAAAAGGTTTATTTACACGGCACCTTAATACAGCAAAACCAACAATACAAAATTACATCAGGGAGTTACGAATTCGAAATAAAGTAAGTTCTCTTTGTTACACAGCGAAAGAGGGCGGGAAAATTGCTTGTCATTCTTCGCGATGCTCAGAATGGCAAGGCTTTGAATTTGTAGTGAAACTTAAATTTATAAATTTGGTTGATAGTCTGTTGAGGCTTAATATTTATTTACTTAACCGCTAACAAAAAATTGTACTTTTATTGAGCATATCACAACCAAAATATAAATGAAGAAACTGATTTTACTTTTTTGCCTGATTATATCTGCAAGCACTTTTACGTTTGCCGATGCCCTTACCGTTAGCATTAAACACTTTAACATAACAGAAAACCCTTACGAGCAAAACCAGGTATCATTGGTTGCAACTGACTCGCTTAACAATACACAGGATAATGTTAACGGTGATTTTGTATTCACGATAAACGGTTTTGAGGATACCCTGAAATTTACCAGCGGCGTTGCTTTTTACAAACACAAGATTGATCGTTCAACTTTTTTATATGCCCGCCATGTGGATGAAAATGGCGGCCCTACCCTATCATCACTTTACTACGTTTACAAAAGCGAAAGTAAATTAGTGCCCATACATATTAGCTGGATGTGGCTACTGATAATACCTTTAGGGCTTGTTTTACTGGCCTATATGTTCAAAAGGTTTATCATTATCGCGATAGTTATTTTTTGCATATTCGTTTACTTTAACTATCACAATAACCTGAGTATCCCAATATTCTTTCAAAGCATTTTTGATGGGTTAAAGCGTATCTTCTAAAACTTTCCTCCTTTGTTGGTGAGGGCACTAACAAAGGAGGAGGGGGAATAAAAAAAGGGTGTCATGCTGAGCGTAGTCGAAGCATGTGGGCAAAGGCCTTTACGCTCATGCTTCGACTACGCTGACATGACACTATTCTAAATCTTCCGAACAGTTATGTTGTAGGCACCAACAAGGGGGATACTTTCTAAAACTTTTCAGAAACTAATCTCTAACTAAAAAGGCATCCCTATACCAAAGTTCAACTGTAAAAAGCTGTAGGTATTCGGAAAATTGGTAATCGCGTAATTATTTTTAAAACTGCCGCTATGAAACAGTTCATTAAAATGATTAATTAACACCCATTGATCTGAACCATTAAATTCGGGGTCTTTAAATTTAAGAGCGGCATCGAGCCTGAAAACGAAAAAGCCAAGATCAAACCTTAATCCTGTACCAATATCTACCGCGGTAGATTGTAACAGCGTATTAAGTTTAAATTGCCCGTTTGGATTTTCTACAGTTGAGCTTAACGGATTGCCAGGATCTTCAGCAATGTTATGAAGCGTCCATACGTTTCCGGCATCCATAAATAATGCACCTCTTAATATACAACCGAAAAAGTTATCAGATAATTTATACCTGTATTCTAAATTGGAAACGATTTTTATTTCGCCAAATTGATCCAGATACTCCAACTTTTCCCTTGTACTGTCGGCCACGGCACCTACGCCATAGCTTGCCCTGTTAAATTGACCAGGGCCAAGCGTACGCGGCAGCCAAGCCCGCATATCATTTGACCCGCCCGCGTAAAAGTTTTTCTCAAATATTAATTGATTACTGTTACCATAAGGTAAGCCAAGCCCTGCATCAACCCTAAATATCAATTGCCTTTCACCCCCTAAACTTTTGTAAAACCGCAAGTCAACTTCGGCCTTGCTGTATTGGGCAAAAGTATAACCAAATAAGGTACGTTCGCCTAATGTGTCTTTAGGTGTATTTAACAACTTACTTACAAGTGCCAGTGTGTTACCTCCAACATCAACATTGCCCCTGAAATAAACAAAATCCCTGTAGGTATTAAGTTTATTAGCATTTAATATATAGCTGTATTGGCTGCCCGTAGTAAAAATGGTACGACCAATAAGAAAGACATACGATTCCCTGTTTTGCTTTAATAATAACGAATCAGCTCTGGGATCAATAGTACCTTTTGAAAACTCAACAGAAATTGGTGTTATAATATGTTCTTTATCCGGCGTTTCAAAAAAATCATAGGTAATAGAGTTTATAAAACTTTGGCGTTTAACCAATTGACTTTGGTAGAACAGCGAATAATTAGTTGAAAAAGTAGTATGCGGCACACCATACTTACCTGGTTTGGCAAAATTAAATGGGGATATAATCCCGGGGAAGATCAGGCTTACACCTGAGCTAAAATCCTGATTTTCAATTGCACCGTTAGCCGCAGCATTAGCGCCGGTATTAAATAAAATACTCTCGTTAAGCTTTATTTGTAATATAGCCGCACTCTTAAAAATATTTCTGCTGGTGAAGGTATTGCCAATATTGTAGCCATATTGCCCGGCGTTAAATAAGAACTCCCCTTCCACGCGATCCGACATCTTTTTCAGTGGCACAATATCTATCTTGGTATCCAGCCTGTTACTACTATCTGGCAGTTTAGTATAAGTTGGATTGGGTACATTCTTAAAAACGTTTAATTCTGACAGCCGCGTAGTGGTTAGTGTTTGGTTATCGATATTATATAATTGACCTTTTTTCTGAAAAATGTAGTCGGTAACAGCATGCGGTTTAAATTTATGCGAAAAATCAACAAACCTGAACTGGGAATCAACCCGTATGGTATCGGCCTTGCCTACGGTTTTACCATTAGTTGCCGCGATAGTTATCAGCGTGTTATTGATCTTATAAATAGGGTGTGCCGATTTACCTGCAGGATTACCTATAATCATTGTTACATCTACCACACCTTTATTGTAGGTAGAATCATTATTAAAGCTCATGTATTGGCGATAAAAATCATAATAGCCATTACGTTTCATCACCAAATAAAAGGCATCTCTATCGGCAGATAAGCTATCTGTATCAAAACGCTTACCAGGGCCTACATTGGCAAATACCTCAGGCGACCTTTTAACCAGGTCGGCCACTTTTGGGTCGGCAATACTATCTTTAAAATTCCTGATGCGGAACATTGGCCCCTCAACGGTAGTAAATATCAGCTCAGCCTTTTTCTTTTTTATGTGTATGGAATCAGTAACCCTGGCTTTAAGATAACCTTTATTCTGGATATACTTTTCTATCTGGACCCTTGAAAACTCAACTAATGCGCTATCTAATATAGCAGGTGGTTCACCTATATCTTTTTTGCCGTTTTTGCTGAATAGGTAATAGATCTGTAGGTTGATAACATTATTGGGTTGCTGTTCCTTATCTACATAATTAACCGCATTTAGCGCAAATTCCTTATCCATGCCTTTAATGGTGATTTTACGCACCAATGCCTGGTCGGGCTTTAATCTGCGGGTAAGGTTGCAGTTTGAAAGCGTAAAAACCAGGAATATGCTTAATATTGTAAGGCGAAAATTATACCTGGTGAAAAATGCTTTCAAAATCAACTATCAGTTTATTAAAATCTTTACAACAAAAAAAGTTTCGCATTGAGCACGGCCTGTTTTTGGTCGAAGGTAACAAATCTGTTACCGAATTTGCAAATTCTTCATATCAAATCGAAGCTATTTATCATACAACTGCAATTGACCCAAAATTGCTGAAATTATCGGGAAAAATAAACTTTAGTGAGATTTCATTAAACGATTTAGAGAAAATAAGTTCATTAAAGTCGCCACAGGAGGTAATCGCATTAGTAAAGATACCGGCCCTGCCCATTTTAAATACCACAGCCTTGAAGGGAAAATTCGCTATCGCCCTTGACGGAATACAAGATCCGGGCAATATGGGCACTATTATACGCACGGCAGACTGGTTTGGTATACAGCATATCGTATGTTCTACCGATACTGTAGATGTTTATAACCCCAAAGTGGTGCAGGCAACCATGGGCTCGCTGGCGCATGTTAATATTTATTATGTTGAGTTGGCTGAATTTTTAGAAAGTGTAAACATGCCTTTGTTCGGGGCGTTATTGGATGGATCCAACATATACAAAACTGATTTCGGTACTGAAGGCCTGATAATTATGGGCAATGAGGGTAATGGCCTGCGACCAGAAATTATTAAGCTGGTACAAAAGGCGGTTACTATACCCCGTGGCGGTAATGCCGAATCATTAAACGTGGGGATAGCTACGGCTATATTTTGTTCAGAAATAAAAAGGAATTCCTATAAATAAAACTTGGCAGCCAAATAATTATTGCTATTTTTGCAGCCTTGAAAAAAAGGTCGGGTGGCCGAGTGGCTAGGCAGAGGTCTGCAAAACCTTTTACAGCGGTTCGAATCCGCTCCCGACCTCAAGGTAAAAAACATTAAAAATACAAGATCATGGGCGTTACACGTTTAAAAAGAAAAGATAGAAAAAACAAAACTACTTCACGTTTAGAAGTTCAGTTTTTAAAGAATGCTACAAACCTTGAGCCGGGAAGCCGCTCTGCAGAGCCAAAACATAGCCAAATTGCTAAAAACAATGCTGCTTTGTTAATAGCTGCTGGTAAATAATTTAGCATTTTATATAAGGAATTAAATCCTGCTGGTAATAACCGGCAGGATTTTTTGCGTTTTGTATTTTGGATATTTCTTCCTTTCCTTATTGTCATTCTGAGCGTAGCGAAGAATCTTCTTCGATTTGCATAGCGGACTTTGCACAGTTAGAAGATTCTTCGCTATCGCTCAGAATGACAAATCTTTAAGAAAACTATTTATTCAATATCGCTTTGTTGATCCTGCTTATCAATCCCGGGCCTTCATAAATAAAGCCGGTATAAAGCTGTACGAGTGAAGCACCTGCTGCTAATTTTTCTAAAGCATCTTCGGGTGAGTGTATGCCCCCTACCCCTATTATCGGGAATGAGCCTTTTGATTTTTCAGATAAATATTTAATTACTTCTGTTGAGCGCTTGGTTACTGGGTTACCACTTAGGCCCCCTGTTTCGGTTTTCAAGTTATCGGGGGAAACTAAATTCTCGCGACTAATAGTTGTGTTTGTAGCGATAACACCCACTATACCGCTTCGCTGTACGATCTCAACAATATCATCCAGCTGGGTATCCGTTAAATCAGGGGCTATTTTCAGCAAGATTGGCCTGCTGATGTCGTTTTTGGAATTGCGCTGTTGTAAGGTGCTTAATAAATTCATTAGCGGCTCTTTCTCTTGCAACTCGCGTAAGCCTGGCGTATTGGGCGAGCTTACATTCACCACAAAATAATCTACCAGATCAAACAACCTGTCGAAGCATTTGATGTAATCGTTTACCGCGTCTTCGTTAGGGGTGATTTTATTTTTGCCGATGTTACCACCGATGAGAATTCCTTTTTGCGATGCAGGGGTATTTTTACGATAGGCTGCGATATGTTCGGCAACTACATCCATCCCCATATTGTTAAAACCCATTCGATTAATCAAACCACCATCGGCAGGTAGCCTGAACATGCGAGGTTTCGGGTTACCGTCCTGCGGTAAAGGTGTAACTGTCCCCACCTCAATAAAGCCGAAGCCGAGGTTTGCCATTTCGCTGATCACATCGGCATTTTTGTCAAAGCCTGCGGCTAAACCAACAGGATTTTTGAATTTCAATCCAAAAACTTCCTTTTCTAAACGCGGGTCATTAAGCGCCCATATAGCCCTGCTCAGGGCAGCGCCGCCGGGAAAACGATTAAAGCGTTTTAGGTTACGGGTTACAAAATAATGTACCTTCTCAGGGTCGAACTTAAATAGTATGGGTTTAAGCAAAAAATACATGCCGCGAAGTTAGTGGTTTTTCCGGAGGTTCATAGTTCATGGATGATGGTTCATAGCCCTAAGAGTGATACTTTTTTTGCCTTTTATTTTTGTATTTTGTAATTACGCACCACCAATGGAAAGAATAATTATATTAGCGATACCAATTCGTGGCGCATCTGCGTTAGCGAAATAAACTATAACACCTACCATGATACTAAAAAATAACCGCCGAAACTTTGTTAAAAATGCCGCCATTGGCACCATAGCCGCATTGGCTATCCCTGATATTATTTCATCAGCCTATGCTAAAGAGAACAGCAAAAAGGCTATAATTAATGAAAATGACATTGTGCTTTTCCAGGGAGATTCCATCACCGATTGGGGGCGCGATAAAAACAAAAGCATGCCTAATGATTTTGGTTCATTGGGTTCGGGATATGTGCTGTTAACAGCTGCTGATATGCTGAGAGAATATGCAAGCAAGAACTTAAAGATCTATAATAAAGGAGTAAGCGGCAACAAGGTGTTTCAATTAGCTGACAGATGGGATACAGATACCATTGCCATAAAACCAAACGTACTAAGCATTATGGTGGGCGTGAATGATTACTGGCACACCATTACATCAGGCTATAAAGGCACGCTGGATACCTACAGAACAGACTATAAAAAACTATTAGAGCGCACCCAACAGGCTTTACCCGGCGTAAAATTAATTATAGCCGAGGCTTTTGCGATGAAAAATGTAAAAGCGGTTAATGATTCGTGGTACCCGGCTTTTGATGGTTATCGCCAGGTAGCCCGTGAAATGGCGGATGAATTTGGCGCGGCTTTTATCCCATACCAAAGCGTGATGGATGAAGCTTTGAAATTAGCCCCGGCAACTTATTGGTCTCTTGATGGGGTGCATCCTACTCCAGCAGGTGCAAGTTTGATGGCCCAAGCGTGGTTGAAGGCGGTGAAAGGTTAATATAATATTGTCATTCTAAGCGTAGCGAAGAATCTTCTAACTGTGCAAAGTCCGCTATGCAAATCGAAGAAGATTCTTCGTTCCTCAGAATGACAAATGGATATCTATTATTGTTGAATTCCGGCTATTTCTTTCTGTTGCTTAACAACGGCTTTTATAATCTGCTGTAAAATTGAGGCATTCCAATCGTTTGCGAAGCTGCAACTTTTGGTTTGCTTAATGTTATTGGCATTATATATCATGAAATAGGTGCGGTAATTACTGATAGCTATTTCATTCCATAGCAATTTATTTTTCTTGTCCCAACTTATACCATCGGTATCAAAGGTTACACCCGCAATTTCAAAAACCTGGCTGATCTTATAAAGCTCGGCATAGTAATTTAACGTGCTGGTAAAATAGTATTTCCAAAGCAGTTGATATATTTTAGACCATGCCTCGTAATATGCCTTCCGCTTTATGCCGTAAATGCTGGTTAGCTTGATCTCAAATATTTTGTTTTGAAAATCTTTTGTTTCAATAATATATTGGCGTCCAAAAGCAAACCAATAACCATACATCAATCCCACCTTATATCGAAACGCGTTAATGTTTTCAGTCGGAATAATAACAGTAGGCCCGGCAGTTTCAATTTTAATACCCTGATCTGTAAAAGTAAGCTTCTTGGCTACCTTGCTTCCCAAAAATGAGGGTATGGTTACAACATTTGAAACTTCCATGCACCAAAGTAATTAAAATTATATTTATCTCTGATCAAAATCTTCATTGTCTTACTGAGACAAAGGTATCTTTTTGCAGACTACTCTGACATAATCGTCATTACTAACTCATCATCGTAAGCGCATTATGACTTTCCCATAACTACGTTTACCTTTGCAGTGCAAATAATATTTCTCATGACAAAAAAATTGCTCAAAACGCTTTTCACAACGTTCATTATATCAACCATACTAAACATCGCCATCACCTGCATTTACTATTCGGTAACACAAAAAAATACAGGGTACGATTATAAAACCATGCTGCAGATGATTGCTTCCGGCGTATTTTTATTAAACATTATATTATTGCTAATGGTGCTGCCGGTATTGTTTTTTTCACTGCCCCACATCCGCAACAGCCTACCGATGCGAATAATGTTGTATTTTGCAGGGCCTGTTGTTTTCCTGATCACCGCTTCTTTGATGCACTTGGGGCCGATTAACAGGTTGTTTTATTTAGAAACAGGGTTGATATTTATATTAGTTCACTCCATTCTTTACTTCACATCGATCAAAAAAATTGTATAAGCTGCTTTGCATTACATTGATTTAGGCTTTTTGAAAGATTTAGGGTAAACTTGCATTATAAATGAAAACATTTTACGGAGACTTAAAACTCGGCATTTTGGGCGGCGGCCAATTAGGTCGTATGCTGATACAACAGGCTATAAATTATAATGTTACCATAAAGGTGCTTGACCCGGATCGCGAAGCACCATGCAAAAAATTGTGCGATGAATTTGTAGTCGGTTCATTGAGCGATTATGAAACCGTTTACAAGTTTGGCAAAAAGGTTGATATGCTTACCATCGAGATTGAAAAGGTAAATGTTGAAGCCATGGAACAGCTGGAAAAAGAAGGCGTGCTGGTATATCCGCAATCGCGCATCATCAGACTGATACAGGACAAAGGCCTGCAAAAGCAGTTTTTTAAAGAAAACGGTATCCCGACAGCAGATTTTAAGATCATTTCATCGCCCGAAGAATTAAAAGAAAGCCCTATTCCATTCCCCTACATACAAAAATTGCGTAGGGATGGTTATGATGGCCGAGGCGTTTACAAGGTTGTAAATGAATCTTACCTTGATAAAGCTTTTACTGAACCAAGCCTGATTGAGCGCTTGATAGATTTTGAAAAAGAGATTGCCGTAATAGTTGCCCGTAATGAGAATGGCGAAGTAAAAACCTTCCCGATGGTGGAGATGGAGTTTAACCCCGAAGTTAATTTGGTGGAATTCCTTATCCAACCCTCTACCCTCCCCTTTGAAGTTCATCAGGAAGCGGAAAATATTGCTAAAAAGATCGCTGAGACACTGAAGATAGTAGGCATACTGGCGGTTGAGATGTTTTTGGATAAGAATGGCAAGATATTGGTAAATGAGTTGGCCCCCCGTCCGCATAACAGCGGGCATCAGAGTATTGAGGGTAATGTGGTATCACAATTTGAGCAGCATTTACGCGCGATATTTAACCAGCCCTTAGGCGATACCGCCTGCCTGAATAACGCCATTATGGTAAACGTTTTAGGCGAAATCGGATATGAAGGCCCTGCAGTTTATAAAGGCATCGAAAAAATATTAAAATGCGCAGGCGTGTATGTACATTTATATGGCAAGGCGCTAACAAAACCTTTCCGCAAAATGGGGCATGTGACTATTGTTGATAGCGATAGGGAAAAGGCTATTGAAAAGGCGAAGTTTGTGCAGGAGACATTGAAAGTGGTAAGCTAATAAGCCCTACCCAACCCTCCCCGGTAGGGAGGGCTTAAAAATTTTTTAATTAAAGTCTCCCCTACCGGGGGAGATTTAGAGGGGGCTGATGATGAACCAACCAAAAATAGGAATAATAATGGGCAGTAAATCCGACTTGCATATTATGCAGGATGCTGCTGATGTTTTAAAGGAACTGGGCGTTGATTACGAAATTACCGTAATATCAGCCCATCGTACACCTGACCGTATGTTCAGCTATGCCCGTGCAGCCGCTGACCGTGGTTTGAAAGTGATCATCGCAGGTGCCGGTGGTGCCGCACATTTACCGGGTATGGTGGCTTCGTTAACGCATTTGCCGGTAATTGGTGTTCCTGTTAAATCGAGTAATTCTATTGATGGCTGGGATTCAATATTATCTATCCTGCAAATGCCTAATGGTATCCCGGTTGCTACCGTAGCATTAAATGCCGCGAAAAATGCAGGTATTTTAGCTGCGCAGATACTTTCTACCGGTGACGAAACGATTGTTCAAAACCTGATCGCTTACAAAGAAGAGTTGAAACGGAAAGTTGAAGAGTCGGCGGCTTCTTTAGAAGATTAGAGGCTGGAGATTAGAGACTAGTTAAAAATCTAATATTCACTCAATCACTAACCCACTCAATCGCTCATTAATTAAGCGCTGGATTTTCGGGAAAATTAGCAATATGTGCGTAGCGTGTGCCCAGGCTGATCACCACATCACGCCATAGTGTATTTTCATCATGGGTAAAAATTGTATCCAGGCTGAATTTATCTGATACGATCCATACGTTTTCGCGCAGTTCGGCATCTAACTGGCCGATTGTCCAGCCGGAATAGCCGGTGAAAAATTTGATCTCACTTTCTTTCAGTTGATATTGTGATATCAGGTCTTTTACCACTTCAAAATCACCACCCCAAAATACCCCGTCCCAAATTTCTATACCGTTAGGGATCAGATCCGGGCGGCTATGGATAAAGTGCAGGGTGTTTTTTCCTACCGGGCCGCCAACATATACCGGCATCTCAGAATAAGAAGTATCAGGCAAAATATCACCCAATAAATATTCACTCTGGTGGTTCAATACAAAGCCTACCGCTCCTGATTCGGAGTATTCCGTCAGGATAATAACAGAGCGCTTAAAATTAGGGTCCATCATAAATGGCTCTGATATTAATAAATGCCCAACCGCGGCTGATATTGAACTAAGCATATTTGTATAATTATAATGTTACAACAATCATCGTAAAAATAAGTTCATTTACCAAAAAATGAATTATATAACATATATACGGTTCATTTAATTAGTAAGTTTGCATTAATGGACCAAAACGAGTTACAAAACATGAGACTGGACTACAGTGCCGCCTCATTATCAGAAGATACAACCAAAGGCGACCCAATTAAACAATTTGAAAAATGGTTTAACGAAGCCGTGGAAGCACAAGAACATGAGCCCAATGCCATGACCCTGGCAACAGCGACTTACGACGGCCGCCCATCAGCCAGGGTAGTATTATTAAAGGGATTTGATCCATCTGGATTTGTGTTTTATACCAACTATTTAAGCCGTAAGGGAAAAGAGATCACTAAAAATCCTTTAGGTGCATTGACTTTCTTTTGGGGATCGCTGGAAAGACAGGTTCGGATTGAAGGAACTATTGAGAAATTAAGCAAAGAAGACTCTGAGAAATATTTTAAACTTCGCCCGCGCAATAGCCAGTTAGGGGCTGTTGCTTCGCCACAAAGTCAGGAAATACCAAGTCGTGATGTTGTGGAAAAGAAATGGGAAGAACTGGTTGAAGAGTACGGTGATGATAAAGAAATACCAAAACCATCTTTTTGGGGTGGATATGTATTAAAGCCACGTTATGTTGAGTTTTGGCAAGGCCGCAGCAGCCGCCTGCACGATCGCATCGTTTACAAAAAGATCGACAACAAAAACTGGAAAAAAGTTCGTTTGGCACCATGAGTTTTGAGGGTATTAAAGCATTATTGGCCGCTAAGTTTGGCGCTGACGTAATTGTTGGCGAAGAGACTGGCGGCTTACAGTCTGCACTACTTATTGATGCGGACCGTATCGCTGATGTTTGTTTGGAGCTGCGCAATAACCCCGACAGTTATTTTGATTTTCTTTCATGCTTGAGTGGCGTTGATTATGGGACTGAAACCAACCGTTTTGGCGTTGTTTATCATTTGGCATCAATCCCCTACAAAACACAACTGACTTTAAAAATCAGCAAGGAAAATAGCCGGGATTTAGCCGATTTACCATCGTTTCCAAGTATTGTTTCTGTTTACCGTTCGGCCGATTGGCATGAGCGTGAGGCCTATGATATGCTGGGGATATTTTTTGAGGGTCACCCAGACTTAAGGCGTATTTTAATGCCGGATGATTGGGAAGGTTTTCCGTTGAGAAAAGATTATAAAAACGCGGAGTATTATAAGGGAATTAAGATAGATTAAACCATTGTCATTCTGAGCGGAGCGAAGAATCTTCTACAAGAGCAAAGTCCGCTATGCAAATCGAAGAAGACTCTTCGCTCCGCTCAGAATGACAAAACATAAATAAAAAATAGATTAGCAAAAGCGTCATTGCGAGCGATAGCGTGGCAATCCCCGACTTGAAGAGCCGCTCTGTACAGCTTAAAGATTGCTTCGTTCCTCGCAATGACGAAGCGGATAAAATAAGATTTACATTGAACGAAGCATTACAACGATATTACGAAAAAATAGCCAATGCTGCTGTTGAAGATATGGTGCTGAATATGGGGCCTCAGCATCCGTCGACGCATGGTGTTTTGCGGTTGGAGTTAATTACTGATGGCGAAATTGTTAAGGAGGTTATCCCCCACCTTGGTTATTTGCACCGTTGTTTTGAGAAACATGCAGAATCGCTGACCTATCAGCAGACTATCCCGTTCACCGACAGGATGGACTACCTGGCATCTATGAATAACAGCCACGCCTTTGTAATGGGTGTTGAGCGGATGATGGGGATTGATAAGGACATTCCTAAACGTATTGAATATATCCGCGTGCTGGTTTGCGAGTTGAACCGCATTGCATCACACCTGATAGCTATTGGTACTTATGGCATTGATATAGGGGCTTTTACGCCATTCTTGTGGTGTTTCAGGGATCGTGAGCATATTATGGGCATGCTGGAGTGGGCTTCGGGCTCGCGTATGTTGTACAACTATATTTGGGTTGGTGGGTTGTTTTACGACCTGCCGGTTGGCTTTGAAGAACGCTGCCGAGAATTTGTCGACTACTTTAAGCCCAAAATGATTGAGCTGAACGAGCTTTTAACCGACAACCAGGTATTTATTAGTCGCACGGCTAATGTGGGCGTGTTGCCGCTGGACGTGGCTATAAACTATGGATGCTCGGGCCCTATGCTGCGTGGCTCGGGTTTAAAATGGGATTTGCGCCGGATTGATGGTTATTCTATATATCCTGAATTGGAATTTGATATTCCGGTAGGTACGGGCCTAATGGGTACCGTTGGTGATTGCTGGGACAGGTACAAAGTGCGGATTGATGAGATAGAACAATCACTAAAAATGGTTGAACAATGCCTGGATCGTTTACAAAAAGAATTAAAACGTACGCCAGAGTTTGATCCGCGCGCTAAAATGCCACGTAAAATAATACCAAAAGCGCAGGATTATTACGTGCGTTGCGAAGGCGCCAAAGGCGAATTAGGCTTTTATTTTATGGCGGATGGGAAGTCGGAGATACCGACACGTGTAAAATCGCGGGGACCGAGCTTTAGTAATTTATCGGTATTGCCCGAAATATCCAAAGGCGTTATGATTGCCGATCTGATAGCGATTGTGGGCTCAATAGATTTTGTACTAGGCGAAGTAGATAGATAAGATAATCATCTCAACAAAAAAGGCATCCGTTTGGAAGCCTTTCTCGTTTATATATATTGTGAATTTATAGGGCTCTTATTGATAAACCTTAACGATGAACACATAGTTGTTCAACTTTTTAACTTGCTGAACCCTGGTTAATCCCGCTAAAGTATTTTTAGTATTCAGGTTGATCTTTCTAGTTAATGAATCGGCGGGGATGTTGTGGATCGCACTCAGCAAATAGCTTGATTTTACCGCGAAGTGCACGCCTTCCAGCTGAGTTTGTTTTCCCTGTATAATACCTACAACGTTTCCTCTGCTATCCATTAGCGGGCTACCACTGTTACCGGGATTGATCGCGATAGAGATCTGGTAATCTAAACTGTCGCCATTTAAACCAACAGCCGATGTTACCCTACCTTCATCAAAATGTGGCGCATCCTGCGGATAGCCATAGGTGTAAACGCTTTCAGCCAAATCGCTCTCAGCTTTTTTAATGGTATAAGGGATAGCACCCAAATTTCTGAACGAAGTATCAACAATTTTTAAGATAGCAATATCATTTTGAGGCTCGGTGTATAAAACTTTCGCTTTAAATGATTTCCCGGCGGCATTTTGCACATAGACAGAATCCGCGCCATTAATTACGTGGTAATTGGTAGCTATTAATCCGTTTGAGGTAATGGCAAAACCGGTACCGCTAAACCTTTCGGCATTGGCAGACCTATTGGCCCTGCCATTTTGTGAAAGCTTTTGGTTTATTTTATCAGTTTTATTCTTAAGGTTTCCTACTTCGCGGCGTAACTGTATGTATTGCGAATCCTGGTTAGTCATTTTACCGGTTAAGAACATTACACTCAAAATAGCAAATATAGCAACCGATGCCGCTACTGATATTTTTGAATGGTGATTACGCCACAACTGTACCACCCATGATGGATGAACCATCAGCTCATCGGCCAGGGTATGCACATCAATTTCGTCATGAATAGCATTCAGGCGGTTTTCCAATGCCAGGCGGTCGCTGTACTGCTTTAACAGTTTGGTGAAATCCTGGTGTTCGTTAACCTTGGTATCAATAGCAGTATTTTCCTTACGGAGCAATTCAAACTGCTTTAGCTCTTCCGGGCTCATTTCGCCGTTCAGATACCGTTCAATTTCTTCCTGTAATTTATACTCGTTCATTTTCGCCTCTCTTATTTCTGCTGAAAAAACAACTTCTTCAACCTTTGCAAACATTTATATTTTTGCGTTTTCGCATTATCAGCATTGGTATAACCAAACCTTTCGCATATATCCTGCATGCTTAGGTTATGGATATAAAAATCCTCCATTATGGTTTTACAGGGTTCGCCTAATAATTGGAGCGCACTCTCCATTTTACTAAACTGTATATCCATGTCGTTCTGTTTTTCAACTTCATCTTCAACATGCATATGCTCCTGAAAATCCCTTATATCCCCTCCAAACCTGCTCATGTGGCTCAGCCTTTTAAGCCAAAGCCGTCGGCAGATTGAATAAATAAAGGTTTTAAGCTTACTGCTCAGCTCAAAATCCCCAGCCTTAATTTTGTTATATAATATAATAACGGCCTCCTGGTAAATATCCTTGGCATCATCAGCGGTGCCGTTATTATTTATTATTAGCTGTAAAATCATCGGAAAGTAAGCCACATACATGCGCTTTAAAACACTTTCCGAGTTATTAAGTATGCCTAATATAACCTCACTATCCGTTGGTATTGAATCTTTTAATTCTTTATTCACCTGATATTACTACTTAATACAATTTATATGAAATGGTAACCCTGTTTTTCAAAAAAAACTAATTTATTAAAATAAGGTTACCTTTTTGAAAAACGGGCATTAATGCAAAGTAACACTTAAAAATAAACATCATGAAAAACATTATCAAAACAACATTAGTAGCTGCAGCTGTATTAACATTTGCTGCTTGCGGTTCAAAAAAAGCAACTTCAGGTGTTGATTCAACTACTGTAAAAGTTGATTCAACTTCAAAAACAACTGTTGACAGCACTAAAAAAGACACTGTAAAAGTTGATACCACTAAAAAGGACACAACTAAAAAAATGTAATTATTTAATCGGGCAGAGTAATGCAAATCATTCTGCCCGATTACTCATTTAGCTGTATTTCAGATATTTATTCAGGCAGATGGGTTACTTTTCATACATTATTGTATTAAGATTATAAATCTATAAAAACATAACCATGAAAAACTCATTTAAAATCGCGGCATTAGCCCTGGTAGTTTCAATTTCGGTAGCTGCTTGCGGTGGCCACAAAAGCGGTTCAGCTGGCGACAGCACTAAGGTAGACTCAACAAAAATCACGAAGGATACCCTTAAAAACGATACTACTATTAAAAACGATAGTACCCATAAAGACACTACCATTAAAACTGTTACTAAAACAACAGAAACCAAAAAGAAATAATAACACCCTGATTATTAGTTTTTTTATAATTTAAAAAGGTAATCCATGATTTTTTTTCAAAAACATGGGTTACCTTTTGTCATTTCAGGTATTAATCAGCAAAACTATTAATCACTTAAAAAAAATTAACATGAAAAATTCAATCAAAGTTAGCGTATTAGCTTTAGCTATCGCTTGTTCTTTCGCAGCTTGCAAAAGCAAATCTTCTTCAGCTTCAGCTGATTCTACTAAAATGGCTGATTCAGCTAAAGCAGCAGATTCAACTAAAATGGCTGATTCATCTAAAATGAAAGCTGACACTGGTAAAATGAAAGCTGATTCAGCTAAAATGACTAAAGACACAACTGCTAAGAAATAATTATTTCCTAGTACAACAAAAAGCCCTGCTAGCAGGGCTTTTTTAGTTAATACTTTTTTTTGAAATATAGTTGTGGCGGCAATGTTTTATGACCTGCCCCTGAACAGCGATATTATCCAGATAATAATCGCGATAACAATAAACACCGCGAGAATACCCACTATAGCCCCTGCCTTAAAAATACCGCCAATAAGGGCGCAACTGCTCATGCTCATTACAACCATAGCAATCAATAACAAGTTTAATTTTCTCATGATAAAAAGTTTATGTGATTGAATTTCATAAATTACTACAATAATTATACCTGTTTATAAAACAGATAAGTATTTTTACCGCCTACTTATCTATCATGAGCACTACCATACTATCTATACAGCACGCCAGCGTACGTTATTTAAACAATCATATATTTAAAAACCTGTCATTCCATATAAATAAGGGTGAAAACTGGGCTTTGATTGGTAAAAGCGGCTCTGGTAAAAGCGCACTATTACAAACTATTACCGGCAGGTTTAATGTTACCGGAGGTGAGGTAAATTATACCTTTTTTGAAGAGTTTTTAGCACACCACCCCAATCATGATCCTACTTTAACACATCATAAACTGATTGCTTTGGTGGAGTCGAAACATCATTTCAGGAATCTATCCAACACTACTGAATTTTATTATCAGCAGCGATATAATTCGTCGGACTCGGAAGACGCGCAAACTGTTGAAGAATATCTGAATGATATAAAACATGTTGACGGTGGTAACAACTATTGGACCTTTGATAAGGTTATTGAAACATTAAGGTTAGAGCCACTACGAAGCAAACAGCTCATCAAACTATCCAACGGCGAAACCAAGCGGCTATTGATTGCGGCAGCGTTGATCAAAAACCCGGTTTTGTTATTACTGGATACCCCATTAACCGGCCTTGATGTGCAGACGCGCCAGTTATTTAATACGATACTGACCGAGATAACCAACTCCGGAATTTCGGTGATTATTGCGACATCACCAAGAGAGATACCTGATGCGATAACCCACATTGCCGTTTTGGAGGATGGGGAAATAGTTCAGACTATAGCAAAGGCTGACTTTAATCCGGAGCTGTTTAAAGACGAGGCAAAAACCAATGTAGATGCGGAAAAGTTGAAAAGCTTGCTTAACAATACTGAAAAGTCGGCCTATGCCTACATGGTAAAAATGAATGATGTGCATATAAAATATGGCGAAAAAGTTATTCTGGATAAAGTAAACTGGCAAGTGTTGCCTGGCGAGCGATGGGCATTGCTAGGGCCGAATGGTGCCGGAAAATCGACCTTGTTAAGTTTGGTTAATGGCGATAACCCACAAGCTTATGCCAATGATATTGTTTTGTTTGATGTAAAGCGCGGCAGCGGAGAAAGTATCTGGGATATTAAGAAGAAAATAGGTTTTGTATCGCCGGAGCTTCATCAATACTTCCCGACAGATAACAGTTGCTTGCAGGTGATTGAATCGGGTTATTATGATACTTTGGGATTATTTAGGCCAAGTCAGAAAGTTAAGGCTGATACTGCTTTAGCATGGATGCAGGCTTTAGAGATCGATAAATATGCACGTACACTATTAAAAAACATCCCGGCCAGCGCGCAACGTTTATGTTTATTGGCCAGAGCACTTATTAAAAACCCTGACCTATTGATATTTGATGAGCCTTGCCAGGGAATGGATGAGCATCAGCAACTAAACTTTAAGCAGATAGTAAATACAATTTGCGACATGAGTGATGTGACGCTGATTTACGTAACTCATTATCAGCATGAGATACCGGATAGTGTGACGAAGGTTTTAAGATTGGATAAGGGGTTGGTGGTAGAATAATTTATCATAAACTATCGTCATTGCGAGGAACGAAGCAATCTCTACATAGGCAGGTCGCCCTTACGGTTCTCTGTATAGCATATAGATTGCTTCGTACCTCGCAATGACGCTTGGTTTGGTTTTCTATATGTACAGGAAAATGTCAGCCCAATGTTAGCTAATCTCTAACCTGTATTCTCTAATCACTTTTTATCTATATTTGTATATGAATACAGCCGATCTGTTACAGCGCGCTTTACAATTTGATTTCCTGAGCCAGGAAGAGGGTGTTTTTTTGTATAATAATGCATCTACTCCTGATTTGATGTACGTGGCCAACGAACTGCGTAAAAAGCAGGTTCCGCACGGCAAGGTTACCTGGCAGATAGATCGTAATGTAAACACTACCAACGTTTGTATAGCCAACTGTAAGTTTTGCAATTTCTTCCGTCGCCCGGGGCACGAGGATAGTTACATTACCGATATTGAAACCTATAAAAAGAAGATCGAAGAAACTTTCCGTTATGGCGGCGACCAGTTGTTATTACAAGGCGGTCACCACCCTGATTTAGGTTTATCTTTTTATACCGACTTATTTAAACAGTTAAAAGAATTATATCCAACCCTAAAATTACACTCACTAGGCCCACCGGAGATTGCTCACGTAGCGAAACTGGAAAACATGAGCCATATTGATGTATTAAGGGCGATGAAAGAATCCGGCTTGGATTCGTTACCCGGCGCGGGTGCTGAGATATTGAACGACCGTGTACGCAGACTGATTTCGAAAGGAAAATGTGGTGGCAAGGAATGGTTAGATGTTATGCGTGCGGCACATCAGCTTAATTTACCAAGTTCAGCCACCATGATGTTTGGCCACGTAGAAACTATTGAAGAGCGTTTTGAGCATTTAGTTTGGATACGCGAAGTTCAGTCCGAAAAACCTGAAGGCCATTATGGCTTTGTGGCATTTATACCATGGCCTTTCCAGGATGATGGCACGCTGTTGCGTAAAGTGCGCGGCATTACGAATAATGTAACAGGCGATGAATACATCCGCATGATTGCGTTAAGCCGCATAATGCTGCCTAATATCAAAAACATACAGGCATCATGGCTTACTGTAGGTAAACAAGTTGCCCAAATATGCTTACAGGCAGGTGCAAATGATTTTGGATCGATCATGATCGAAGAAAATGTAGTATCGGCAGCAGGTGCGCCACATCGATTCACTGCCAAAGGCATACAGGACTCAATAGCCGAAGCAGGTTTTGAACCACAGCTACGCAACCAAAAATATGAATGGCGCGATGTACCTGTACAAATTGAAGAGCAGGTTATTAATTATTAGAAATATAAACCCAATAAAAAACGCCATGTAAATAATACATGGCGTTTTTTGTTTTATTAACTTACTAATTAACTTTTTGGTTTTGTAAATGCTGGCACTAATATAGCAAGTACTTCACTCATTGTTAACGGTTCATCAAACGCCGCCGTTGCAGCAGCAACTGTTGTTGTACTACTTGTTGCACTAGGTAAATTAAGGATGTTAACGCCACCTTGTACACTTGTATTTTCTGGAGTAGCACCACCGTAGTTTGCATTTACTGCCGCAACACCGGTATCATTACTTGCAGCGCCTGAAGTATCAACACTTCCTGATGCAGCACTGGTAATCCATGGCAATACAGTTGCACCATATTTGGTCATACGTAAATAACGGATGGCTGATGCGTGCCTTGCTTCTACAGCGTGTATATCAAGTGCTGCAGTTAAATAAGTTTGGTTACCCAATAAATTAGGGGCCTGGCCTTTGTATGCGCGTACGCCTGTATCTTCAAATGTTTCGGCAACAGCTAAAAATGTTTGATAGTTGGTAAAAACACCAGTGAATGGGCCAGCCTGTGAACCAGCACCACCGGTATAATCTAAATACACAAAATCAGACGCGGTAACCGGGGTACCACCTGCGGCATTAATTGCGCTTGTTAAAAACGTAACGTGTTTGTTTTCGTCAGACTGAATTTGAGAGATATAAGAGGTATCAGTTACTAATCCTGAAGCGGCCATCCCATCGTTGTAAAATGTCGCTTCTAATATTTCAAGTGTTAAAGCAAAGTTTAATACACTAATTACACTTGCTGATGCTGATTGACCATAGGCTTTTTTGAATAAATTGCCTAAAGCAAATGGAACCGCAGCAATAGCTACCTTAGAACCAAAGCTCGTAATATTTTTTATCGCGTCGCGACGAGGGCTGATCCGGTCATTAAATTCCGGGTCAATTTTCTCTATTTCTTCTACTATACTAAATAAATTCATGATTGTAATTGTTAAAGGTGATTAACTGAAACTGTTAGCTGAAACTTTAGTCTTCAAATAAGTGTTGGCTCCTACTAACACCGCGCTTGGTTTATTGCTGATGTTTAAACCGTTGGCATCAACCTGATCTGACGACACGAAGTTACCCTGGGTTATTAAGTTTCCGATCAAGGCCGCATGTCTTGCTTCTACCGAAACGATGCTACCCGCAATGGATAAATAAGCAGCATTCTGGATGTTATAAGCAATACCATCATAAGCAGTTACACCTAAATCTTCAAAAACTTTGGCAGCTCCTAATACCGCTGTTCTGCTTGTGAAGTCAATAGCGCTAAAATCAGGGGTTAATCCTTTTATGGCACTGGTGCCTAATGCCGCTTTAAAAAATTCACGGTGACATACTTCATGATCACGTATATCAGTTAAATACGTTAATTCGATTGATGGAATGCCGGTGTAGGGGGTAGCAACCACTTGTAAATAAAATGCAGCTTCTAATTGTTCCAGCGCGTAGGCGAAATTTAATATACCGGTATCACCGCTGCCTACATCAGTTACACCCGCTGTAGGCACAACATTATGGTCTTTATGGCATGAGGATGCAACTGATAGTAAGCCTACCCCTGCCACTCCTACGCCCGCATAACGTAAAAACGACCTACGGGCCATATTTACATTAACATTAGTTAAATCTGTTTCCGTTTTCATAATAGATGATTAATTTTATAAGTTTATACAGGTAGATACGCCTAATAAACGTATGCGGTTTTTTACTTTCAGGTTATTGATTACAACCTCAGGGAATACAACTTAAATTTATAGTTAAAAATGTTAAACACAGACCTTTATATTGAAGCGCTTATATTCTCATCTGAGCAAAGTTTGCGGGTTGAGGAGATAGCTTATTGCTTACAAGCAGCGCTGGAAGAGGATATCAGCATTGAACAAATAAATCAGAGCATCATCACTATAATAGAAAAATACCAGGATGAAAATTTGGCAATTGAGTTGGTTAAAGTAAATAATGGTTACCAATTTCTCACCAAAAAACCTTTTCATCCGGTTATTAATCTGCTGCAATCGCAACGCTCAAAAAAGAAACTGAGCCAGGCAGCCCTGGAAACACTCGCGGTAATTGCTTACCGGCAGCCAACCACCAAAACAGATGTTGAACAGATACGTGGTGTGAACTGTGATTACTCGATACAAAAGCTGCTAGAAAAGGAATTAATAGCCATTGTAGGCAAATCTGAAGCGGTTGGCAAACCGATACTTTATGGTACAAGCAGCCTGTTTATGGATTATTTTGGTATAAATAGCATGAATGATTTGCCTCATATAAAAGAACTTACAGCGGAAGAAAGTTCCATTGGCGAGGCCACAGAATAATTTTAAAGATATTTTTAATAAAAATGGATTTTAATTATTTTTACTAATAAATAAGTCGCTATTTGTTAATAGGCAATTTTATTTGATTTAAATTTACATAGAATTAAGTTTTAAACTAAAAATTCGACAATGGGAACGCCAAAAAAACCTTCAAAGAAAAAGCCGGATTCAAAAAGCGCAGGCGCGAAGAAAGCTGCTCCGGGATCTGTTGATCCGAAAGCTAAGAAGAGGATTATTGATGATGAGGATGACGAAGACTTTGATATGCCGCTTGATGAAATTGGTGGTTACGAAAGCTTTGAAGAATTCGACGAGGACGACGATTTTTAAAACATTTATATATATTTTTAGTAAAGCATTCAGAACATGCCTCTGGATGCTTTTTTTATATTTGGGCATTTATAATACAAAATGGTTATAACCGAGGTTAAGGATAAGGTAGCAAAAAAAGCATTTTTAGATGTAGCAAGGGTAATTTATCAAAATGACGACATTTGGGTATGCCCGCTTGATAATGATGTTGAGGCTATATTCGACCCGGGTAAAAATAGTTTTTATAATCATGGCAAATGTATTCGCTGGGTACTTACCAGCGAGAACGGGCAGCTGATTGGCCGGATAGCCGCGTTTATTAACAACGAAAAAGCTTACAATTATGAGCAACCAACCGGAGGCGTAGGTTTTTTTGAGTGTATTGATGATGAAAAAACTGCCTTTTTGTTGTTTGACACTGCCAAAGCCTGGTTAAAAGAAAATGGCATGCAAGCCATGGACGGCCCCATCAACTTTGGTGAAAACGACACATTTTGGGGTTTATTGAGCGAAGGTTTTACCTCGCCCCCGTCCTACGGGATGAATTATAACCCGGAATATTACAAGGCATTTTTTGAAAACTACGGTTTTAAAACCCAATACGAACAGATCACCAATTATCTGAATGTGCTTAAGCCTTTCCCCGAAAGATTTAGAAGGATAGCTAACTGGGTGATACAAAAACCAGGGTACACGTTTAAGCATCTTAAAGCAAGTGAAATTGAACAGTTCGCGGCTGATTTTATTGAGATTTATAACGATGCGTGGAAAGGCTTTGAAAACTTTGTACCGATAACGCATGCTACCATATTAGAAAGCTTCAGGAAGATGAAGCCTTTGATGGATGAAAACCTGATATGGTTTGCCTACTTTAACGGCGAACCGGCATCTTTCAATATTGTGTTGCCTGATGCCAACCCGATGATAAAACCATTGAAAGGCAAACTCGACCTAAAAGGTAAACTCACCTTTTTATACCTGAAATGGCGGGGCGTTAACCGGATGCGGGCTATTGTAATGGGCACCAAACAAAAATTCCAAAACCATGGCCTGGAATCGGCATTGTTTATAAAACTTGGTGAATATGTGTTACCATTAAGCCAATACGAAGAAATGGAACTATCATGGGTAGGCGATTTTAATGAAAAAATGATCGCGCTGCATGCAGCTATGGGTAGTGTATTTGGCAAAAAGCATTTAACAATGCGTTACATTTTCTAAGAAGCTGTTTAAAATTGATAAATAATCGTCTTGCGATTCCTTGGCAATCCCCGACTTACAGAGCGGCGTACGAGAATATTTACTATCGTGCGGTGGCTGTCATCCTGAGCGTAGTCGAAGGACGCGCTTAAAGGCCTGCTCACATACTTCGACTACGCTCAGTATGACAGCCTTTACGCACGTTATGCAATGACGATTTTTTTTTATATAAAATAACATTCAATCGTTTTTAAACATTTTCGCATAAAAAAAGAGCCTAGTATAACTAAACTCTTTTTTCGATATAGTTAAATAACTACGCTATTTCTCGTCTGTGCCTTAATTCTTCAAAAAGCTCAATAACTTTTTTCTGTAATTCAATAACCTCGTTTTCACGATCGTTTAAACGTTTATGTACGTTTTCAAGCTCAGTAATAAATTTTTGATCCTGTTCGGTTTCATTAAAGGTAAGTAGTTGCACAACTCCCATTTCAAACAAAGTAGCTATCTGCTCAAGGCGTGATAAATTAATATCGGTTATTCCGGTTTCAATTTTTGAAAACGCTGGTATTGAGATGTCTAAACGCTTCGCAACATCTTCCTGGCTCCAGCCTTTTTGATGACGAAGTAACCTTATTTTTTTACCAAGTGTTTTCATATAAAAATTAAATTATGGGTAGGTTGCGCTATAGTTAATAAAGTTATGATTATTTTTTAATAACCTAATAAATTATTGAAAATAATTCTAATAATCCATTTCTTACTACTTCATTATCACTAAATTACGACACCTTGTACGTATTAAGTTGCCAAAAAGTTACTTAATAAATTTGGCGGCAACCCAATCGCTATCATTTTTATGAATGATGTATTTTAAGCCATATTTACGCGCCTCATCCATAATAATATCCAGATCTGGCTGTTCATAAAAACCGCTTAAATACAGTTCCCCTTCGGGCTTTAAAACCTCGTTGTAACGCTGTATCTGGTCGAGTAATATATTGCGGTTAATATTGGCTAATATGATATCATATTGCTCATCAGGTATCACTTCTTTTGATCCGCAGATGGCGGTAATATTATCAATATTATTCAATTGCGCGTTTTCCAGCGTACTTTCAAAACAAACAACGTCGTAATCAATGGCAGTAACTTTAGCCGCGCCTAATTTTGATGCCATGATAGCCAAAATACCGGTACCACAGCCCATATCAAGCACATTCTTACCAGAGAATTCGTTCTCCATCATCAATTCCAACATCATTGATGTTGTTTGATGATGCCCGGTGCCAAAAGCCATTTTAGGGTCGATAACGATCTCATATTCAATCTCGGGCTTGGGTTGATGGAAGGTCGCCCGTACAAAAATCTTATCCTGAATATTTATCGGCTCAAAGTTACTTTCCCATACCTCATTCCAGTTTTTTTGGGGGATCAACGCAATTTCATAGCTGAAGGTGAATATATCCCGGTAAGGCATTAATGCCTCTATAAGCTTAGCCTCATTAAAATCATCTACAGGAATATAGGCTTTAAAGCCAAATTCCAGTTCCTCAAAAGTATCAAATCCCACTTCGCCAAGGCTATTTATCAGCATATCCTGCTGATAATCCTCTGTAACTATGAGGGTAAAAAGTAATTCGTAGTAATTCATTTTAGGTAGATATTATTCAATAGCGGTAGCTGGCTTATGCTTCAATTTTATTTTCCCGCCAACTATCAACCCCAACATAAAAAAATTGATGACCCAATACGTTAGCTGGATCAATAACATTAATATTGCCATACCGGCCAAATGGTAAATGCCTGTTTGCTTATCCCAAATGATGTAAGCGATACCGCCGGCAAAAATACCGCATAATAAAGCGGTGGCCGTAACAGCTGCATCCTTCCCCACCATCGACCACGAATGCGCGGCCTCCCATATCGGCAATACAATTACATATTGGGTTAGCAAAGCAGTGATGAAATATAAAGGCCAGCAGTAGTAAAAACAAGCCATGAAAGCATGTAAATTCCCCTTGCCCATGTCGCCCAAATGAATGGGGAAGACAATGGATTGCAGCAACACTATTACAGCGAATACTACAAAACCGGCAAATGGAGGAAGAAATACTTTCACTTTTTAGATATGAGATTTTAGATATGAGACATGAGATAAAAGTTAGCCTAATATCTCACATTAACAAAATAAGATGTGAGATAGTTTTTCGTCTCCTTTCTCACATCTCGTGTCTCAAATCTATGCGTTAAATACTCTTAATATATCAACAAAATCTCTCGATTTTAATGATGCACCACCTATCAATCCACCATCAATATCTGCCTGGGCAAATAATTCGGGAGCATTTTTAGGGTTGCAGCTACCACCGTATAAAATAGTGGTATCATCAGCTACTTGCTGGTTGTATTTTGCAGCTATTTCCTTACGGATAAATGCGTGAATTTCCTGTGCCTGATCGCTTGATGCAGTTACACCTGTACCGATGGCCCAAACAGGCTCATAAGCGATAACTAACTTTGCAAAGTTAGCAGCATCTAAATGGAATACACCTTCAATCAGTTGATCTTTGATCACCTGGAAATGCACATTGCTTTCGCGCTCTTGCAAGGTTTCACCTATACAAAAAATTGGTTTTAAATCGTTTGCTAAAGCTGTATCCGTTTTTTTAGCTAATAATTCGTTGGTTTCGCCAAAATACTGGCGACGCTCGGAGTGACCTAAGATCACATACTCCACACCTACTGATTTTAACATTTTAGCCGATACTTCGCCTGTGTAAGCACCTGATTCTGCCTGGTGTGCATTTTGCGCGCCAACAGAAACCTTATCATAACCTTTTGCCATTTGCACCAAGCTGTGCAAGTGTATAAACGGACTGCAAACCACCGCTTGCTGTTTACCGGTAATTTCGTCCTTAACCATATTGGTTATTTCTGAAAATAAGGCTAATCCCTCGTTATAATCAAGGTTCATTTTCCAGTTTCCGGCAACTATTTTTTTTCTCATCTTGTGTTGTGTAATAATTTCTAAATGTAAAGTTCTCTATATGCTTTGGTCAGTTTAAATACTTCTTTCAGGATGTTTTGCTCATCGTTATTAAATTCACGGTGATCTCTGCGTTCAAATACCTTGGCAGTGGTTTCCAGCATTTTGTGCAGGGAATACTCCTCAAAACCATACTGAGCCCCACCCCAGGCAAAATCAGGGACGTTATTAGGCGGAAAACCCGCGCCAAACACGTTTGATCCCACACCAATAACAGTACCGGTATTAAACATGGTATTAATGCCGCACTTAACATGGTCGGCCATAATCATACCGCAAAATTGCAGACCGGTTTTGCGGTAGCTTTGAGTGGTATAATCCCATAGCTTCACTTCGGCGTAATTATTTTTCAGATTGGAATTATTGCTATCGGCACCGATATTGCACCATTCGCCTAACACCGAGTTACCTAAATAGCCCTCGTGCCCTTTGTTTGAATATCCCCAGATAACAGCATTATTCACCTCGCCCCCAACACGGCAATATGGGCCGATGGTGGTTGCACCATAAATTTTGCTACCCATTTTCACCTGTGAATCGCCACAAATGGCGAATGCACCACGAATATTGGTTCCTTCCCAAATCTCGGTGTTCTTTCCTAAATAGATCGGCCCGTTTAGGGTGCTGAAGGTATTGCATTCGGTTTTAACATCATCTTCGGCAAAAAAATCATTCCCAATGATAGTATTGGTGCTGCTGATAGTTGCGCTTGTGCGGCCGTTGGTTACCAGCTTAAAATCCTTGCGCAGCTCAATATCATTCTTCCTGAAAATATCTTCGGGGTATTTTATAGTTACCGCAATATTTTCATAGGTGATCGCTTGCCCGTAATCAACGTTAGTGGTAAAATGCTTTGCATCTGATTCGCCTAAACGAACTGCCACTAGCTGATCTTTATATTTCAAAGCATCGCCAACACGCAGCTTATCAATCGCTTCCACTAAATCAGCATCCGGACAAAATGAGCCGTTGATAAATATATTATCAGCCGTAATTTTTATGGGGAACTTACCCTGCAAATAGGCACGGGTATGAAACGAGAAGTCGGTTTTTAAATGCTTAGCCCACTTTTCGGCAATGGTAAAAATACCTATGCGTAAGTCGGCAACAGGGCGAGTGTAGGTTAAAGGGAGCAGGGATTGGTGCGCGTTATCTTCAAAAAGAATAATTGCCATGGCGCAAAAATAAAAAAGTCTCCCGATGTATCGGGAGACTCGCTATATTATTTATAAACAAATAATTATTTCTTGTTGTAACGGGTACGGAATTTGTCGATACGACCAGCGGTATCAACCAATTTCATTTTACCAGTGTAGAACGGATGCGACATATGTGAAATTTCTAATTTCACTAATGGATATTCGTTACCATCTTCCCATTTTACAGTTTCACGGGTATCGATGCATGATTTAGTTATAAAAGAATACTCGTTAGACATATCCTTAAATACAACTAATCTATAATTTGATGGGTGCAGATCTTTTTTCATTGTTATTTACTTCTTATAAAAGAGGTGCAAATGTAGTAAATAAATTTAAAAGTCAAAAGTGAAAAGGCAAAAGTTTTCAAAAAGCCCCACATTACAAAGTCTCCCCTCTTTTTTGCTTGCAAAAGAGAGGGTGGTCGGGCGAAGCCAAGACCGGGTGAGTAAAAGCAATAGCGCTAATACTTGGCGCACAATTGACTCACCCCGAATACGCTGCGCTGTTCGACCCTCTCTTCGGCGAGCCGGAAAGAGGATGAAAAATATCCCCCCATACTGGCTTCAGTTTGCAACTGAAGCCTACGGATCGTGAGGGTTTGTAACTCTCACCGTAATTTCTCAATTTTATATCCCCTAATTTCCTCTTCGAGCAACTCAGAGGGGACTAAATTCATCGTTATCTGATGTCAGATTATTAAATAAATATAACACCTAACTATGACGCACTTATTATGTTTTGGAGATAGTATAACGAGAGGAGAAAATGATGCCAAGCATGGCGGATGGGCCGACAGACTTAAGACTTATTTTATAAAAGATTTTCTGAAAGAACAGCACAATGAGGTTTGTGTATTTAATCTGGGCATTGGGGGTGAAACTACAAACGGACTAAAAAATAGATTTAAGACTGAATTTGATGCCAGACGATTAACGGATCAAAACGATCAGACTATTGTTACCATTGCTTATGGTATAAATGATCTGGCTATTTCAAATGCTAATCCTGCGGTTTCGGAAGAACACTTTTTATTAAATATGCAGGAATGCATCAAATATGCTCTTCAAAAAAAAGCAAAAGTTATATTAATTAACATTCTCCCAATAGTTGATGCTGAGCCCAAAAAAAATCCTAAGTTTAGAAAACCGGAAGACATTGGAAAATATAACAGTATTATCGAGAAGCTCTCGGCTGATTTTAATATTTCATATGTTAATGTATTTTCTCCTTTCAATAAATCTAAAGCGCAATTCTTGACCCCTGACGGTATACATCCTAATAGTAAAGGACATAAGTTACTTTATAAAACTATCAAAAAGCAGGTTTTGAAAGAGATAAAGTTTTAATATACCGCCCCATGGGCTTAATTACATATTGATATTTACTTCTATATTAGTAGACCTAAGCAACAAAAATGAGCACTACTAATAAGTCAAATTTCTCAATCACTACAAAAAGCAAATTAAACTATGTGTTAGCGTTGATTAACATCTTTATCATTTGCGTTTTTGCACTCAAATTAAAAGATATTGGACTTATTTTATTCCATTTTAGTATTGGTTCGCCATATAATTTTAATTCTCCTTTAGTCATTTTAGCATTTTACATAATTGCCATTTATTGTATATATAATCTGCTGTTCATGCTAACCGGCGAAACGACTTTTACAATTAACAATAATATATTAACGGTTAATAAAAAAATAGCTGGTATTAGCAGAGCTAAGAATTATAACATTGATCAAATACAAAATCCAAGAATTGAGACCGTTGGATCAAGCACCCGTTGGGGTTTTCAAGGTTTTTATTTTCGCGATTATACAATGGATGTATTGGTTTTTAGCTACAATAACAGTAAAATAATGTTAGGCAAGAACCTTGATAATTTTAATGCACAGGAGTTAAAAGATGCTGTTAAGTCGATATAGGATTTAAATAAATTCGATGTAATGGTGCGGTGAAAACACCATATCTGTTCGGAAGATTGCATTTCCATTTTTAATTCCCTCCCAAGGGAGGGGTGCGGCTGGGATGTGAAGTGGCAGGGAGGGGTTTAGTCGCCAATAATCTGTTAAACCCCACCCTTCCCCGCCCCAAGGCGGGAATCGCACAAGGCCGATGCTTACTTTTTTCATCTTCCGAACACTTGTGGTGAGAACACCGACCATAGGCTAAATTCAAATAGATCAATAACCAATCAGCTTAATTCAATATCCATTTGTTGCAACAAACCATCAGTAATTACATACACGTGCTTTACTTTTCCATCAAATAAAATATTGCCCTGTAAATCCTTTACCAGCTGGTAAACTTCAACCTCAATCTTTCCATCGGGGCGTTCAATAATGGTTACAGGCTCTACCTTCGGATTTATCTCACTCCATTGTCTTGTCCAATATTCTCTAACGGCTTCATGTCCAATCACGTAACCGCCCTCAAATCCTTTAGGCCAATGAATATCCGGGTGCATTACAGACAGGACGGCATCAATTTCTCTATTATTAAATCCTTTATAAGCTTTTTTAATTAAAGCTTGATTTTTAAGCATTTGCTCTTCGTCCATGTTATTTATTGATTTTAATTATGGACGCGAATTTAATCTGTATCCCCTAACACCTCGTCTACCATACCCTGTTCTTTGGCTTCGGGGCCTGTCATCCAGTAGTCACGGTCAGATGCTTTGTGTACCCAGTCGTAAGTTTGACCGCTATGTTTGGCTATGATCTTGTACAGATCGTGCTTTACTTTTATTATTTGTTGCGCGGTGATTTCTATATCTGCTGAAACGCCTTGCACCCCTCCTGAAGGCTGGTGAATCATTACACGCGAATGCTGTAACGCGGCACGCTTTCCTGCTTTACCAGCGCAAAGTAAAACGGCGCTCATAGAAGCAGCCACGCCAATACAAATGGTGCCTACGTCGGGTGTGATCAATTGCATGGTATCATAAATACCCATGCCCGAATAGACGTCGCCGCCCGGCGAATTGATATAGAGCTGAATATCCTTTTTAGCATCTACCGATTGCAGAAAAAGTAATTGCGCCTGAATTATATTTGCCATTCGGTCTCCAACAGGTTCGCCTAAAAATATGATCCGGTCCATCATCAGACGGGAAAAAACATCCATCTGAGATACATTCAACTGTCGCTCTTCCATAATGTAAGGCGTCATGTTTTTGGGGATGCTTGCAGCACGGCCTATGTAACTATCCACATGCTGGCTGCCGATGCGGTGATGCTTAACCGCGTATTTTCTAAATTCGTTATGATTGATGTCCATAATTTAATGATTTTTAAACAGGTTGGCGATGCGATGCATAAAGCCCCGGTGTTGCTGCGCGGTCGCTAATATTTTTTGTACAGCGCCAATCTCGCCCTTTATCTTTGGGCGACTGTATTGCCTAATAACTGCATAAGTGTTTTGCTGATGCTCCATATCGTTTACCAAATCATTGTTCAATAACATATTCGCCTCAAACAAAAGCGCGTCGCCGGGGGGCATGCTACCCAAAAGATAGTCGTCGATAGCTTTGATGTTATTCAATGAAGTCCGCATAGTTCAATGAGTTTTGTTTAACAGTTTCCCTTACTTTCTCCAGGCATTTATATTTTGCTACCGTTGCCGAATGTGTACCCGAGTAGCCAAACAACGTAGCAACATCGCCAACAGGCAAATGATCGTAATAATATGCCTTAAGCAATTCCATACATTTTTTACCTGCAGTTTCCAGGTAATGCAGTATTTTGTTGGTAGCAGGTTGTTCATCGGGCACAACCTCAATGTCAAAATCATTTAAGGGCAGGTTCTTAAGCCCGGCCTTATAATGCTGCAGCCATAGTTTTTTGGCAACACCTAGCAAATAGGCTTTTTCATTTACAATGATCTCAGCTTGTGCTGACGCAACTTTTTCGTAATATATAACCAGTGCATCCTGAAAAATATCCTGCGCTTCTTCAATGCTGCCCCCCATTCGGGCCACATAACGCGCAACTACGGGAAAGGCCTTTTTATAAAGGGCCAGGAAGAAAGTTTCACGCAGTTTAACCGTTGATAATCTGTTGTTATTCATTGCTATCATGAGTGTTTATTACTATGTGTATTATAAGCACGAAATATCACCCATGAAATTGCATTATTTTTAATTAAAAAGTGAAAATGTTGTATGACCCTTTATTGGGGCGTTACCTACGGCCCGTGCTATGCGCTCATACGCCTGCAAGCCTTAGGGGCGGGTATCCACTCCTATCAAACGCGGGTTGCCTGAACTTTGATTTCTCACAGGTTAGTTAGTTTTTATTAGCGTTCGAGAGGGCTTCGCCGTTTGTGGGATTTTGGGGATTAACTTGATTCTATTTAATGGTGTGGTGAAAACACCAGGGGTGTTCGGAAGATAAAAAAAGGAAGCATTAGCCTTGTGCGATTTCCGCCTTGGGGCGAGAAAGGGTGGGGCTTAACAGATTATTTGGCGACTAAACCCCTCCCTGCCACTTCACATCCTAACCGCACCCCTCCTCCCACGGGAGGGAATTAAAAATGGAAATGCAATCTTCCGAATACCTATGGTGAAAACACCAACAATAGGCTGAATCGACTCCCCTAAAGATTTGCGACACTTGGCAAATAGTTTATTATTCAATTTGTTTTACTGGTCGCTAATAAAAAAAGGTTTCGGATATTATCTTATCGTCCTTTACGCCGAAAACTGCAATTTCTGCCAACTGTAATCTCTGGCCATTTTTTAAGGTCATGTCCCTACCCATCGCCACGCTAAAGTAACTGCCTCCAACTACCGGTTCGCTGCAGAAGAAGCTATGTACTTCTGCTATAATTTCCTGTCTGGCTTTCGACTTTGCTATAACCGCTTCAATACCTTTGGTTATGGTAGGCACACCCATTGCCAAAGCATGTTCAGGTTCGATACAAACAATGTCGGCACTATAAAGCTGTTGATAGATTTCTGTCACTTGTCTTTGTTGAAAAAGATCATAGTAGTGATTGGCTAATTCCTGAGTTGTCATTTTTTTTCTTGATTATTTAATCATACAAAGCTATCTTGTTGTTAAATACTTAAAGTATTAAAAAGTGTTATATATTTGCTCAATCGTATCAATTTATAAAGATGGACGCTTTAAGCACCGTATTAGAGGCAACCAGACTGAGAAGTGTTGTTTATAGCAAGTTTCCACTTGCAGCCCCATGGGGATTGGATATTGTTAAGGACGAAAATTCGCAATTCTGGCGACTGGTGAGCGGCTGTTGTACCATTGGCTCGCCTGATGGCCGTATAATAGAATTGGCGGAGGGCGATCTGGTATTTGTACCTCATGGTAGCGCACACTGGATAGCAGATAAATCTACAAGTTTACGCATGCCGTCGCCCGAGTTTGTTAAAGCCCGCAGGGCGGGAACCCCTGTTTTTAACAGTGGCGGCGATGTAACTACCCTTATAGCGGGGCATTTTGAATTTGATTACCAGCCCTTGCATCCTTTTTTAAAGGACTTGCCGCCAATTATTCATATCAGACAATATGTGACAGAAAACCAGCTTTTATTAAAGCAGGTTACACAATTAATGTTGGAAGAACTCAATAACGAAAAGCCGGGAAGCAGCATAATGCTAAAAAATCTATCGGAAATTATGTTTATCAATATCATAAGGGCATATTTAGAACAAGCTGTGCCCGACAGTGGTTTTCTTTCTGCATTAAATGACACAAGGATCAGCAAAGCGCTAAAACTGATGCAGGACTCACCCCAAAACAATTGGACCCTGGAATCTCTTGCATCGAAAATCGGCATGTCACGTTCTGTTTTCTTTAATCAGTTTAAAAAATTAGTGCATGAAACACCGTTGAGCTACCTTACCAACTGGCGTATCAGACAAGCCCAAAAGCTATTAATGACGAATAAC
This sequence comes from Mucilaginibacter sp. L196, assembly GCF_009765905.1. GTDB lineage: Bacteria > Bacteroidota > Bacteroidia > Sphingobacteriales > Sphingobacteriaceae > Mucilaginibacter. The sequence goes on from NZ_LMUO01000012.1 coordinate 84,940, forward strand.
AGCAATATATCCGAAATTGCAGCAAGCGTCGGTTATCAGTCGGAATCGGCTTTTAACCGGATCTTCAAATCAAAAACAGGGCAGACTCCCGCAATGTACAGAAGAAGCAAGCTTTCCCAGTAAAGCTTATTTTTAAAATAGCCATTCAGGTGATCAATTAAATGTCGATCTGAATTGTATAGGAGAAATTCTTGTTTTTATTTTGAACAGTCTGCTGAAAGACTGCGGATACCCGAACCCTAATTTGTAGGCCACTTCACTGATAGTCAGGTTCGTGGTAGAAAGTAATTCTTTTGATCTTTCAATCAGCTTCTGATGAATATGTTGTTGGGCATTCAGCCCGGTGAGCGAACGCAGCATATCACTTAAATAATTGGGTGTGTAATTCAAAGCTTCTGCCAGGTATTGAACTGTCGGTATACCGTTATTGCCAGGCTCTTCGCCATTAAAATAAGTGTTCAACAGCTCTTCCAGTTGCTGAAGCATCTCATTGTTGACCACCTGCCGGGTTAAAAACTGGCGTTTGTAAAATCGTTTAGCATAACTCAGCAGCAATTCAATCTGAGCGATGATAACCTCCTGACTGAAGTCATCTATGCGGCTGTTTAGTTCCTCCTTAATGATCGTATATATTGACAGGATGGTTGCTCTTTCCTGTTCGGACAGATGCAGCGCCTCGTTGGCAGCGTAAGAGAAGAACCCGTAATTTTTGATCTTTTTGGCTAATGGATAACCCTGAAGGAAATCCGGATGAATGATTAGCGAATAACCTGCATTGTCCTCATATTTTTCCGTACTGCCCACAATCTGGTTGGGTGCCGTGAATAACAAGCTTCCTTCATCAAAATCATAATAACCCTGGCCATACTTAAACTTTCCACCCAGTTTGGTAATAAAAGAGATCTTGTAGAACCCAGTTACATAACTTGGTGGCAGCCGGCACAAGTCGATCTGTCCTTCTGTAGCATCCATTAAGCTAATCAATGGGTGAACAGGGCCCGGAAGACCCAGCATACGATGTACTTCCGTTATAGACTCCAGCTTAATGACTTTCAGCGTTTCGCTTTTCATGTTTAAAGATAATAATTTAGACCGGCGACTGTTTCAGCCACCAGTCATAAATTAGATTTCATAGTTATTGAACTTTGGGAAACAATTAAATAGTAACTACCATTGAAAAGGACCTTCCGGGCCCGTGAAAGTTGCTGTCGGTCCATCGGTTTCCAGCGCCACCCGGATCGGTTCACGCGAACCTACTTCAACCGTATCGGTGCCCTGGAAGTTATTCAGCGCCGTGGCCGTAAAGCCGGGACTTGCTGCATTAACCTTGATGTTTTCTTTTTCAAGTTCCAAAGCGAAAGCCAGGGTAACTGCGTTAAGCGCCGTTTTGGATGCTGCGTAAACAACGCCGAAATGTTCCCTTGCCCAGCAAGCCGGATCAGCTACCCACGTTAAAGATCCCAATCCGCTTGATATATTGACAATACGGGCAGCCGATGATTTGCGTAATAAGGGTAGCATAGCTTGCGTAACGGCAATAACCCCAAACACGTTGGTTTCCCAAACGGCCCGCACCTCGTCAAGTGATGCGGTGGTGGCCTTGCCTGCTTCCATCGTTTGCTCCAATGTGCGGCCAGGCTTTCCGGCATGGGCTATCGCTGCGTTATTTACCAGCAGGTCAAGGTGGCCGGATGCTACCTCGATATGTTCCACCGCCGCACTGATGGTTGATTGCTGGGTAACATCAAGCTGGATCGCATGCGCTGTGACGCCAATCTCAGCAGCGGCTTTTTGCCCGTTGTTCAGATTACGCGAGCCGACATAAACGATATAACCATTAGCTGCAAGCGCTTTGGCAATTTGAAAACCTACGCCCTGATTGGCACCGGTAACCAGCGCAACAGGTTTGTTATTTGTTGATGACTTGATCTGATCTTTCATAAGAATATTGATTAATGAATTAACAAATCAAAAGTCACCATTTACCAACCGGTCATCATAACCAAATCAAGGACATTCGTAACCAAAATGAAAAAGATAAATCACATTTTGCATTGGCTATGGAATGAAATCACTTTACAGTATAATATCGGAATATTTTCCGATTACTTTGGAATCGCATTATCAATAAAGTTTAGGTTTATAGTTTTTGAAAATATTTTCAGTGATCCCACATTGGACCCGAGCCTCTGAATTGACGGGAAAGTTGTTTCATAAACTGACGGTTGATAAACGGTATCAAATGGATTAATTGTTATTTTTGCCACAGATAAAAACTTAAAAATGTCTATAACTACCGAAGACGAAAGAATTGGAGTGCAGCATGCAAGCGATGCTGTTGCCATCACGCTAAAAAAGATGCGTGAGTTTGCCAAACCGGGCATTTCAACAAAGGAACTTGACGAGTACGGCGGCGAATTGCTGGCACAGATGGGCGCACATTCTGCACCTAAGTTAACCTATGATTTTCCGGGGTATACATGTATTAGTATTAATGAGGAAACAGCGCACGGAATACCATCGGTGGATAAAATCTTAAAAGAAGGTGATCTGGTAAATATTGATGTATCGGCAGAATTAAATGGCTATTGGGCTGACAATGGGGGCTCGTTTGTATTGGGCGAAGACATCCACGGCCATGGCAAACTGGTAGAAGCATCTAAAGAGATATTGAGGAAGGCGATCAGCAACATTAAAGGTGGTGTTAGAATATCGGAGATAGGCAGGTTGATCGAGACTGAAGCCAAAAAAGCCGGTTACACGGTAATAAAAAACCTGACCGGACATGGTGTTGGCCGCAGCTTGCATGAAGAACCCCACGAAATAGCCAACTACTGCGACAGGAATAACACTTCGCGTTTCAAAAAAAACTCGGTGGTGGCGATAGAGACATTTATTTCAACACGCTCCACCATTGCCGAAACACAAGCCGATGGCTGGACGCTAAGCGGCAATAAAGGTGGTTTTGTTGCGCAGCACGAGCATACCATTATGGTAACTGGCGGTGAGCCGGTGATATTTACAGCGCAGAATGGCATTTGGGATTAATTATCGCCCCAATTGATCATGAAGTGGCACCTGGAGTGCTGCGACTATATAATTAATAAACCAGGAATTTAAACATCGCCAGATTTTTGTTTGGCAAGCCTTTCTTTCCGTTTATTGTTTAGATATTTTCTTACCGGGAAATCGTAAACTATCATTATCAGGTATGCTGCTCCAACCAGTAGGATTAGCGCGGCTGTAATAATGAAAGCCAATTGCATAGTGCCCGGCTTATGAGTACCGTAATAATTACCGAACATCCATAACACAGCATAATGCGTCATGTATAATGGGTAAGAGATATTCCCTAAAAATATGCAAACCTTTTTTAAGCCAGGTTTTAACATAGCCCCTGCACCCAAAGCTATTAGCAAGGGAAAGTAAAACAGTACAACCACAGGTTCGGACAACCAATTCCATTTTGAGAATGGCATTATAAAGGCCAGGAACAATAATATGGCTATGCCGATAAATCCCAGTTTATTTTTGATGATCCAGTTGGAGCGGTAAATAAGTAGTCCCGCTAAAAAAGAATATGATATCCGGGCGCTTCCATCCCAAAAGGTAGGCCCGCTCCAGCCACCCATTAAGTTGCCGGAACGGTAACATACAAAGCAAATAGCCACGGCCGAGAGTATGGCTAACAGCAGCAGGTAGCCGCGGCTGATCTTATAAAGTACAAATGCGTAAACAATATTGGCGACATATTCCCAAAACAATGACCATGCCGGAGCATTGAAGCTGAACAGGTTAAATCCACGGTCGGCTATTATAGGCAAGGGAATAAGCAATATCGAGCAAAAAAATGTCAGGATGATCTTACCGGTGCTGTACAATTCGGGATGGCCGCCAAACGGGTCGAACAAAAATGCCAGCAGGCCTAACACCGATCCTGCTATAACCAGCGGGTGCAGCCTGATGATCCTCGATTTAAAAAACTCGAGAATACCCATTTTTGCTATACGATTGTCATAGGCATACGCGATAACAAATCCCGAAAGGCAGAAGAAGAAATCGACAGCTAAAAAACCGTGGCCGATAAAGTTTTGGCTGTAATCGGAGTAAACCCATTCCATAAAATGAAATGTTACAACGGAGAGGGCGGCAATGCCCCTTAATCCGTCGAGAATTTCGAAATGCTTTTTTGTTTGCAGAATTGTGGTGGTGGGTTTGTATGTATCCATTTAATGTATATCATGCCAGGTTAAACAACTATTTTCCGGTAATCACTTTGCGGTGTTCTGTCCCCCAATCAGCAAGGTTATTGATTATGGTTTGTAATGTTCTGCCATATTCGGTTAAATTATACTGAACTGTTACCGGTTGACTATCTAAAACGGTTCGTTTTATCAGTTTATTCATTTCAAGCTCCTTCAATTCCTTGCTAAGCATTTTGTTTGATATGCCTGTTACATCATTCAAAATATCAGAAAACCTTCTTTCGTTATAATAGCAAATAGATGAGATTATGGAGATCTTCCATTTTCCATTTAATACATCCATCGCATCATGTACAGCCATGATCTCTTTTTTGTGCCCTGCAAGGCATACATTGTCAGCCATAAGTTACTTTGTTACCCGAATGTTACTATTACTTTCGGTTACAAAGTAACCAAAATAAACTTAGGACACTTAAGTTTGCAGCGTAAACATTAGAAAATTTAATTATGAATTTTACAAACAAAAACGTTGTTATAACAGGCGGAACCACCGGAATTGGGTTAGCAACCGCAAAAGCATTTATTAACGCAGGTGCAAACGTTTGGATCACAGGCAGAAGTGCTGAAAATTTAAAAAAAGCTACCGAAGAGATCAACGATCCGAAATTGAAAACGGTAGTTTCGGACACCTCGAAGTTGGCAGACATCGCGGTTTTGGAAAAGGCAGTTGCAGAAAACGGGGAGAAATTAGATGTACTTTTCCTAAATGCAGGAATAGCGGCATTTACGCCCATTGAACAAACAACCGAAGCAGATTTTGATGCGCAATTTAACACCAATGTAAAAGGCCATTTCTTCACCTTGCAAAAGCTAATCCCTCATTTGGTAGATGGAGCTGCCGTAGTATTCACTTCCTCGGTAGTTGCAACAGCTTCAAATTTGGGAACCAGTGTATACTCTGCAACCAAAGGGGCATTAAATAAAATCGCCCAAATTGCAGCAAATGAACTGGCGGAAAGAAAGATCCGTGTAAATATTGTTAGTCCGGGCCCGATTTTAACACCGGGCTTAGAAAGTGTGGTACCTGAAGAAGCAAAAGCATATTTAGCTTCGGCTACCGCTTTGCAGCGATTAGGACATGCTGATGAAATTGCAAAAACAGTATTGTTCCTTGCTTCTGACGATGCAAGTTTTATTAGCGGGACAGAAATAGTAGCTGATGGCGGTTACCTTACCTACGCGCTAAAATAAATAAGCTAAAGTACTCATCGCAACCACAAAAAGCGGCTTATTGCCGCTTTTTGTGGTTGCGATGAGCGCCTACCTTTTTAACATGCCTTCTTCTAAACTGTTGTCGATAAGTTTTTTAGCGTATTTCCATATAAAATCGGATCCTTTTTTGATGATACCTTTTTTCTCAATAACTTTATCATAAGGCACGTTAAACTCTTTCCAGGTACCTCCATTATTAGATCTGTTTTGCAGTAGCGGTTCAAACCGATCCATCGCGCGCGCGAACTTTGATTCGGCTGTTTCACCTGCTTCAAATTCCTCCCAAATCAAAATAAGTTCTTCAGCCTGATTTTGTGGCAATAGGCCAAATATTCGTCTTGCCGCTGCTAGTTCTGCGATTGTATTTGTGTGGCTTGTCGCGGTATCGTATAAGAAAATATCACCAGCATCTATTTCCACCAAATCATGGATTAACAGCATTTTTATAACCTTAAAGAGATCAATAGCTTCATTGCTGTGCCCAGACAGTACTAAAGCCATTAATGCAAGGTGCCAGCTGTGCTCCGCGTCATTTTCTGTACGGTCACTGTTGAAAAGGCGTGTTTTACGTTGTATGTATTTTACCTTATCGATTTCGTGAATGAAATCTACTTGTTTTTGAAGTTGCTCAAAGTCCATTTTTCATGTTTAAGCATTACAAATATAGTTTTTTTATTTTTTCGATTAAAAAATTGGCTAAACTTCAAAGGCAAGAGACGCTATTATCTTTCTGACAGCATAGGCGTTTTGTGAGTATAAGTTTCACTATACACATTATCAATAAAGAATTTAGCCAGCAGTTTTCGGCTCATCTGGAACGGCTTTGGCGTAAGGTCATAGGTTACTGCTAATTCCCTCATAGTTTCGTTTTCATTTAGCCCCACAGGTCTGGCAATAGTCCAGTTTGTTCCGGATGCTTGAATTAAACGTTCCTGTGCGTTATGATCAGCAAATATGACTTTGAAATTGGTTAGCTTAACCAGCAGCTTCACATACCATGGCGCATATTTCCATGAATCTCCCACCCCAACAGATGATAAAATTAAAATACGTTTTACTCTGTATTCATTCATCGCCTGCAGCACATTAGTCATGCTTTTTTCCAGGATACGCGGAGCATTTATTTTCCTGAAAGAAATGGCTTCTCCCCTGGTTAAAGGGCTTAACAAACTGAGAATAACATCGCAGCCTTCTATGGCTCTATGGACATCATCAATATTTGTAGGAAGACCTGTTACAACGGTTAAGTCATCTGATTTGACACTGATCTTAGCTGGATTTCTAACTAATGCAACTACATGGTAACCTTTAGCTAATGCGAAATTTATGGCATGTTTACCGGTTCTTCCGGTAGCACCCAATATTAATATTCTGTTTGACATCGCTTTTTATATGAGTTCAACTTCCCAATCCTTCGCTGCCGCAAGCGTCCCACTTATGGCCCACGTTTAGGTGAGCAATGTAATACTTATCAGGCAATAATAACCTTAACTAAACTCCCCATTGTTCATTCGTCATGTGGTGAACAGCTAACTATTTATCCATATCGTGAGTTTAACAGAACTGGCATTTGTTAATGATAACTTTAACTTCTAATCAGTACGCAAAATAAGGCACTGTATTCAGCTACAGTAAAAATTAGCTTTAAGCCGAAATTATACAGCCGGTTAACTTGGTTTTTCATGATTAAACAGGCTTAATTAATTAAATGAATGAATAGTTGTAGCGATTAAACGCCTGCCTGATAATACCGCCGGCATTACTTAAGATAGGCCTGCCATGCCCGAAGACAATTTTTTCAAAATCAAGGTTGGTTATTTTATTAATACTTCGCATGCCTTCCTGGAGGTCTTCATAAATAACACTCAGGGCAAGTCCCAGGGTGTTTGATAACAGATCCCCCGCAATCAATACTTCCTCTTTTTCAACCAGCAGCGAAATATGCCCTTTGCTGTGGCCCGGGGTATGTATAACGCGGATGCCACCCAATAAAGGTAACAGGTCGTTATGCTTTAATGGTCGGACTATTTCAACCGGATCAATATTTATGCCTGATCGTTTTATAGCAAGATGGTAGATCAGCCAATTTTTCAACCCGGGGGTTAAGCACAACTCTTTACGAAAGGCAATACCATAGCGCATAATCTCGGCATCATCAGCATGCGCTATTACCGGCACCCTTAAAATTCTTTTGATCTCCTCTGCACTTCCGGCATGATCGGGATGCAGGTGGGTTAATATAATCTGCTTAATATCTTTAGGATTTTTACCCGCGGCCCTAATGGCCTTAAATATTTTGCGGCCACTTCCTTTTGGACCGGTACCTATGAGTGTGAGGCCGTTATCTTCAATTACAAAAACATTAACCCAGCCTAAGTTAATTTGGTAAATACTATTGCTTATCCGTTGCATACAATTAATTTGATCTTAAGTGAAAAAATGATGATTAATAGCGTAAAAACGAATACATAATATTATGAGTGGTTGAATGAATTATTTAACTGTGCTAATTTATATCCGGCCATGCAGGCAAGATGAATCCTTAACGCTGTTTGTGTGTACAAATGTGTAAAACACCCATGTTAAGAAATGTTAAAGTCGACAGGCCGGATATTTTTATCTATGAATAGCATGATTCCAGCCTTTTGCTGGGTAAGCGAGGCCGGGTTATCTGAACCTTGATTGATGGGATTTGAGGATTAGCATGATAATATGTAATTGTGCGGTAAAAACACCATCGGTATTCGGAAGATTGCATTTCCTTTTTTAATTCCCTCCCACGGGGAGGGGTGCGGTTGGATACGAAGTGGCAGGGAGGGGTTTATACACCAAATAATAATCTGTTAAACCCCACCCTTCCCCGCCCCAAGGCGGGAATCGCACAAGTCCGCTGCTTCCTTTTTCATTTTCCAACCACCGATGGTGAAAACACCTACCATAAGCTCAAATAATTTATTGAATGTCCCACCAAACTACTTTCCTGGGCGGATCACCCAGAGTATAAGGTTCTCCGATACGTGGAACATTTACCGGGATACCCAGCTTTTCAGCAGCGGGCAGAAATGCTTTTATAGGTTCGTTCCAGGGATGATTGGCTTCGGGAAATTTAGCCCAGTGGATAGGCTGCAGCAAACGAGCCCGAAGGTCGACGGCGGCCTGGGCGGGCTGGCCAAGACCCAAATGAATATATGGTTGGTTGTATTGTCCACATTCCAGCAGTGCCAGGTCGAACGGGCCATATTGCTGCCCAATTTGTTTGAAGAAAGGCCCATAGCCACCATCGCCACCGAAAAATAGCCGGTATTGGCCAGTCTGTATCACGTAAGAGGCCCAAAGCGTTTTATCCCCTTCGCGGGATGTTCGGCCGCTGTGGTGCTGCGCCGGTGTAGCGGTAACCCTGAGCCCACCAGGCAGCGTAACTGATTGATACCAATTCAGTTCGATTATCTTTTTAAGATCAAAACCCCAGTATATTAAATGTGAGCCAACACCAATCGGCACTACGGCTATTTTAATATTGTCTTTCAATTTTTTCAGGGTGCGATAGTCCAGGTGATCATAGTGATCATGGGAAATAATCAGCACATCTATTTGCGGCATATCCACGGCGTGGTAATAATTAGTGCCTTTAAATGCTTTAACAAATCCGGGCACCGGACCGGCATGGTTGCTAAAAACAGGGTCGATGAGTATATTACCCTGCATGGTTTTGATCAGCAAAGACGAATGTCCAAACCAAACTATAGTAGGTGCAGCAGCACTTAATGTCTTTAAATCAGTTTTTACCCATGGCAGCGCGTGATCGGGTCTAACAGGTCCAACGTGATCGCGGAACATATGAATCAACCGGTTGTGCTTGATAGTTGAGTCAGGCCGTTGAACTAAATTTTGGAAGCTGCCATCTTTGTAATCAGGCAAAGTATCCAACCGTGCAAGCGCTTCACCCTGTGGATCTCTACCCAGCGACGTTACTATACCGCAACTTGCGATTGCCGTTAGCAGCAGCGCCATCATGCCGATCCACAAACAATAACTTTTCATATCCTAAACGCGGATAACAAATAAGGTACACTGATAGTTTCATCAATCACGAACCAAGCAATATTCTATCATCTAAAATCAAAATTTCAACAGCGTTAATAATAAATGTTAAAACAATAAATTGTCACCGATTGTAAACTTATAAATAGCCACCTTATAGTAATATTCTGCTCAGTATTTTTTTAGCCGATACGAAATCAATAACCTAATCAATTTCCTATCATGAAAAACATTAAGAAACAGATTTTCCATTGCTTTCTGTAGAGAAAACTTTCATAACTAATCCTAAATCACTAACTTTCTTTAGTCAAAACCATTCATTAATGGAAAAACCATACCTACCTTTTGATGCCGTTCTCAACAAGATAGGCGGCAGAATATTTTTGAAACTGGTTGCTGTAATGAGTATTTCGCTCTTATGGTTAGCACCTTATGCTAATGCGCAAACCCCGTTTGATGCCAGGCCATTGCTTAATAACGCAACAAAAAAGGATACCATTCAAAGTGATAACTCAACTACTAAGCCTAAAAAACATTTTGGCCGTGCTGCTTTTGAATTTGGGCTGGCAGAATTAACTCCATGGACTTATGACCGGTATATTGTGAATAAGGATTATGCACATATATCTTTTAGTACTGTTGGCCATAACCTTAACCCGGGTAGCTGGACTTTTGATAATGATGAGTTTCAAACAAACCAGTTCGGACATCCATACCATGGGAATCTTTTTTTTAATTCGTTTAGAGCCAACGGATATAGTTTTTGGGAGGCTGCTCCTGCCTCTGCCGTCGGAAGTTATATATGGGAAACTGTTGCAGAAAACCAGGCTCCTGCCCCTAATGACTTTATTAACACCACTTTTGGTGGTATTGTGCTAGGCGAAATGACCTATCGCTTATCTAACAGAATAATTAGTAAAAAAAACACCGGATTTAAGCGCCAGGCAAGCGAAGTGGCGGCATTTATTATTGACCCGATGAATGGTTTAACCAGAATAATGGATGGGAAATGGGGTAAAGTTAGCGATGACAATATTGACAAGCTGGATTCAACAAACGTACATGCCGACTTTGATCTTGGCTTCCGTACATTCAGCACAAACAACATTAACACAGCCAATACTGAACGATCAGGGCTATATGGCCGCATTAAACTAATTTACGGCAGCGCGGAAAAAGACCTTAAAACACCGTTTAGCAATATTTACGTTAATACAGAGTTTGGCCAGGATGATAGTTCAAAAGTAAATATCATTAGCGTATACGGATCATTAATTGGGTGGGATTTTAGCAAAGCAGATAGCCAGGATCAACAATTACTCATCATATCTGCCAATTATGACTATATCCATAATCAGGCCTTTTTTTATGGTGGTGAAAGCGCCAAGGCCAACCTCTTTTCGGAGTATAAATTAAGTAAGGGCATAACAGTTAATACATCGTTCGGCTTGGGTCCCGTACTTTTGGCGGCGGTACCCGATAAATACTTATTTAATGGCCGCAACTACGATTATACCTCGGGCGTAAGCGTTATAGCCGGAGCCGGAATTAGCATTGATGACAAGCTGTATTACAGTATTAACTACAGAGGAGGGGCGCTATTTACCATAAATGGCAATCAATCACATTATTTTTTGCATGTGGTAAGCAGCGAATTAAGATATACATTGGGGGATGGATTCTCGTTATGTGCTGAGCCCGGCTACCTAACATTAAAAGGTGATTACAAACATCATGAAGATGTAACTAAAAATTATAGTTACTTCAGGGTGTCAACACGGTATTCGTTGAATTTTTAGAGGTATTATATCGCCATTCCGCAGGGTCTTCTTCGAGTTTAAGTTAACCCATAAAATCACGGGCTGTTATTAGCGTATTTGTAGCCGATCATTAAGGACTGAAAAAAGGCATAGCCTTTCCAAAGTGTTTGCCAGCCAGGCAAGCCCTTGTTTTTAAGTCCTTGATGTCCACCCATTCGCCCAAGTAATAATAGCCACCATAAGGCTGTATATGGTTCACATAATAGCTTATCTGTCGGCATCAGGTATTTGTCAGCTATTTTTCTTGCTAACTCCTGTTCCGTTTTATCTGTTACAACAGTTTCGAATGGAATATGATGTTGATGCTTAGCATAATACCTGCTCCTTAGTAGTACTATAGCAGTTATAGCCAACAAACCAATACAGGTCGTGAGCGCTTTGCGCGTATCGAACTGCCTTTTTTCAATGCTACAGCCGGTTTTATAACATTTATGAAAGTCTTCAACAGCCCATCTTTTTGAATAGAATTCAGCTACCTTTTCTGCATCTTTTCCATTCTTAATTACCCTGTTGGTTAATAGAAACCATTCGGCTTGCCTTTCTTTTTCTGTATCGCTTTGCTCCCTGACCCATACGCAGCTTACTTCCTTATTAATGCCTCTAAATTTAAAGGAGTGGTAATTCATATCGCATTGGGCCTCATATTCTTTACCTTTTCATTTCTCAATTTCCTGACAATAGGAAAAGGATTGGACATAGAAGGCATAATTGAAACAACCTATAAAGTTCGGGGGCAGCCGCTTTGTCCTTTTCTGATAGGGTTAACGTACTACGATCATGCCTGGCTCTGATAATAAAGTATTGATTTTATGGGTTAACTTAAACTCGAAGAAGACCCTGCGGTGATTGGAGAGACCCTGCGGAGACTGGAAAATTACATTTGGCAGGGCGCGAGCACAAGCTCTCAAAACTTCTGAAACGCAACAACCTGATTCTTGATCGGTTTAACGGTTCTTAAATAAGCATAGATTGCTGCAAGATCGCTGGCCTTCATTCCAGCATATGAATACCATGGCATTGGTATTTGTGGATCGCCGGGGTTAAGTTTAGCCGCTTGCTTTTCTTTACCTTCAAAGCTTTTAAATCGTTGGATGAATATATCTTTACTCCATGATCCAATACCTGTTAGTTTATCGGGTGTGATATTTGCAGAATGTACAATACCTCCCTGCTGTTTAAATTCCATTCCACCACCAAACTCTGTCCCAGGGATTATATCCCCGTGAGATCTTTTACTATGACAATCTATACAAGCCGCTGCGTTAACAAGGTAAGCGCCATACTTGATGGTATCATTTTCCGATGGTAGCTTACCCAAATTTGCCTTATGCGGCATGGTATTAATAATAAAATTGACTGGAAAGTCAATTTTTGACGCCGGTATGTCTTTTTCAATTGCGGGAATTGAACGCAAATAAGCAATAATGCTGTACACGTCCTCTTTATCCATCTGTCCTATATGATCCCAGGGCATTAGTGGAAATATGGCTTTGCCAAATTTGTTCTCGCCGGTTGTTAGCGCCCTGAATATTTCGCCCTCTGTCCAACTACCTAATTTATAAGGCGTTATATTAGATGCGTAAAATTTGCCGGGAAGGCCCATCTGCTGATCAAACTTTTCACCACCGGCCCCAAAGCCACCCACCACCGGGCCTCCGTACAAATGCTCGTCCTTGGTGCTATGGCAGTCCATACAAGCAGAAACGTGGTTGGCTAAATAATCGCCGCGTTTTATTCGTTCTGCTGTACGTTCTATTTTAATTTGAGGCGCTGCACCTGTGTTTGGTAATGCAACCTTTACATATGTGCCGGCGGCAGCCACTACTACCAACAATCCGATTAGGATAAATCCAATTACTTTTATTGCTTTCATACTATGCTAATTTTGTGCTTGCATCTCCCCAGCCTTATTAATTTTCAGAAATAGTTGGGCTTTTCCTATCGTACTTATCGGATTTTACTATATCAACTATGAATTTAGCTACACTTTGCCTGCTGATATATAAACTTGGTTTAGGGGAGTTATTTAAACTCACCTTTAAAGTTTTTATCTTTTCGGAATCATTTAAGGCAACAGGCCGTACAGCCGTCCAGTTTAAGTTTGAATTTGCTAATAGTTTTTCCTCTTTTTCGTGTTCCGCGTAAACAGGGCCCATGTTGGTATAGTCAATTAACCATCTGAGCCAAAAAGGGATATTATTTTTACTTTCTCCTACACCCCACGCAGAGACTGTAATTAACCGTTTTAGGCCTTGTTGATCCGCTTCAGCTATCGCATTTTTAATGCTTTCAGATATGAAATTTTTGGCGGTTATTAATTTAGACCAGGGAGCATCTGAGGCTCTGACAATACCCAAAGCACTTATTATCAAATCACAGCCTTGCATTGCAGCCGCTAGATCTGTTCGATGGGTAGGTGTTCCCTGATATACTTTAATTGATTTTGAATTAAAGGCTATTTTGTTTTTATCCCGCACCAAAACATTTAAATCATAGCCTTGCTTTAGTGCCTCTTCAACTATAAGGCGGCCGGTTCTACCGGTCGCTCCTAAAATGAGTATTTTCATAATATTTATTTTACTTGTTTGTCAATTCATTTATTGAACGCAAACCATTTTTATTTTTTTATTCTTTTTAAATTTCTGAGTGCCCGTTACAACACTTTATAGATCTGACCGGTTTGGCCGCCCAGCACGCTTTTGATATAAGCCTGTGTAACCCGGCTCATGGTAACCGGAACGTGTCCAGGGAAATAGGAAAAGTAGGCTGTAGATTCTTCAACTATATCAGGACCGACCGCATTGATACGCACCCCGTTCTCCAACTCTATTGCTGCGCCTTTTACAAAGCCATTGATCGCTCCATTCATCGTGCTGATGTTTGTTCCCATTACAATCGGGTCATCGGCTAATGCACCTGATGTTAAAGTAAATGACCCCTTCGGATTAATGTAATTCTGACCAATCAATACCAGGTTGACCTGGCCCATCAATTTGCTGTTAACACCAATCCTGAAATCAGCATCCTTCATGAATGCCAAAGGCCCGAACTGTGCATCCCCGGCAGCGCAAATTAAGGCGTCAAATTTCCCGACCTGCTTGTAAAAGTTTTCTATCGATTCGGTTGACGATATATCTACCTGTATATCGCTACTTTTTGAACCGGCCTGAATTACTTCATGATCTTTTTGTAATGCGGCGGTTACGTGTTTTCCGATGGTACCTGTGGCACCTATAATTAAAATTTTCATATTCACTTTTTTTAACAAAATTAATCCATAACTTTACATTTGTCAAGTAATGGCACATTTGTCAAGTATTGACATTTAAGAAACTAATGCTCATTATCAATATGTTAGTAGAAGAAATAATTGAAAAAAAAGTAGAGCTGGATTGTGATTGCTCAATAATAGGATCAATCAGTATCATAAGCGGCAAGTGGAAACCCGTTATTATCTGGATGTTATTATCAGGCCCCAGGCGATTTGGTGAGCTCCATAAGGCTATTCAAGGTATAGCGTTAAAGGTATTATCCAGGCATTTAAAAGAATTGGAGGCTGACGGCATCATTAATCGGAAGGTATATGCCGAAGTGCCGCCAAAGGTGGAGTATACACTCACTGAAAAGGGGATGTCGCTCAACGATGTGATGCAGCTATTAGCAGAATGGGATAAAAAGCATAGAGTAACCGAATAAGACATTTTAGGATATATCAAATCCTTTAATCCGACAAATCAAGGTTCAGACACTCTCACACAACTCCACCAAAACCCCATTAGTCCCTTTCGGGTGCACAAAGAAAACCAGTTTATTTAGTTGCTCTACTTTTTATAAGATAGTCCATCCAAGCTTCAGCTATCGCTTTAAAGTCTTCAGTAGCAATAATGAAAACCGGGGCATCAGTAGATGAATGATCAGGATCAATATAAAACTTTGAAACTTTACTGTTCACTTCGACTGTAACCAAACTTTCAGAAATTAATATTTCTTCGATATTTATTCCATTAAGAACATTATTAAGATACTTAACAGTAGTATTTTTTACGTTGTCAGGCTCTCTAGTATCAGTTAGAAATTGATTCAAAATTCCACTAATTGATGCCATAGTATCAAAATATTCATCAAAAATCAACTTCTTAAAAAATTTCACTTCGTATTTATCTAACACATTAATTGCCACAACACTCTCACACAACTCCACCAAAACCCCATTAACCCCTTTCGGGTGCACAAAGCAAACCAGTTTATTATCAGCACCGCGTTTGGGTTCATCGTTCAATAACACAAAACCTTCTTTTTTTAACCGCTGCATTTCGGCGCGGATATCGCTTACTTCAAAGGCTATATGGTGGATGCCTTCGCCTTTTTTGGCTATAAATTTGGCTATGGGGCTGTCTTCAGAGGTTGCTTCTAACAACTCAATCTTGTTGGGGCCGCATTGTAGGAAGGCGGTGAGCACGTTTTCTGATGCTACTTCCTCGGTTTTATAAATAGAAGTGTTCAGCAACCTCTCGTACACATTACCGGCTGACTTTATGCTATTTACGGCTATACCAATGTGTTCTATTTTTTCCATGTCCAAATATTGCAAATTAATGACTGCTTGCAATTTATTAGCCTTGTTTTGAATGATTTTAAATAGGAATTTTGTATATCTTTGTATGTTTAATTGAAAGATATGAATATCCCCGTTTATTTGGATAATAATGCTACCACTCCCATGGACCCAAGGGTACTGGAAGCCATGCTGCCTTATTTTGTTGAAAAATTTGGAAACGCGGCTAGCCGTAACCACCCTTTCGGCTGGGTAGCTGAGGAAGCTGTTGACTATGCCCGCGAGCAAGTGGCGAAATTGATAGGTGCAAGCGAGAAAGAGATCATCTTTACTTCGGGCGCTACAGAATCGGACAACCTGGCTATTAAAGGCGTGTTCGAGATGTATAAAGAAAAAGGCAACCACATTATAACTACAGTTACTGAGCATAAAGCTGTGCTTGACGCCTGTAAACACGTAGAAAAAATGGGCGGCCGTGTAACTTACCTGCCCGTTAAGGAAGATGGTTTAGTTGATCTTGAAGTGTTGGAAAGCAGCATGACTCCTGACACTATCCTGGTTTCGATCATGTATGGTAACAACGAGATCGGTGTTATTCAACCTATAAAAGAAATCGCGGCTATTGCTCACAAGCATGGCGCTTTAATGATGACCGACGCTGTACAGGCTGTTGGTAAAATACCGGTAGATGTTAATCGTGATGGTATTGATTTATTGGCGTTATCTGCACATAAAATATACGGACCTAAAGGTGTTGGCGCTTTATACGTTCGCCGTAAGGGACCACGTGTTAAAGTTACTGCTCAAATGGACGGTGGTGGTCACGAACGTGGTATGCGTTCAGGTACATTAAACGTACCGGGTATTGTTGGTTTAGGTAAAGCTTGTGAATTGTGTATGCAGGAAATGGAAAGCGAAGCAAAACGTTTATCTGTTTTACGCGATAAATTACAGACATCGTTAACTGTGCTTGAAGAAAGTTATGTAAATGGAAACGTTGAACATCGCTTACCTCATGTAGCTAACATCTCTTTCAAATATGTTGAGGGTGAAGGCTTAATGATGGCGATGAAAGATCTGGCTGTATCATCAGGTTCGGCTTGTACATCTGCTTCGTTAGAGCCATCTTATGTATTGAAAAGTTTAGGCTTGTCGGATGATTTGGCACACTCTTCTATCCGTTTTGGTTTAGGACGTTTCACTACTGAAGAGGAAGTTGATTACGCTATTGAGGTAACTAAAAAATCGGTTACCCACCTGCGCGAACTTTCACCACTTTGGGAAATGTTTAAAGAGGGTATCGACCTTGACTCAATTGAGTGGGCGGAACATTAATTGATGTGCAGATAAGAAGATGTGCAGATATGCAAGTGCCTGTCCTCTTCAATATATAAAATACTAAGATAAAAAGCTTTTGACTTTTTACTTTTGACTTAAAAACTTAATAAAATGGCTTATTCAGAAAAAGTAATTGATCACTATACTAACCCCCGCAATGTTGGCACTTTAGATAAAGCCAGCCACAAAGTAGGTACAGGTTTAGTTGGTGCCCCTGAGTGCGGCGACGTTATGCGCCTGCAGATTCAGGTTGATGATAACAATGTGATTACCGATGCTAAATTTAAAACATTTGGCTGTGGATCAGCAATCGCGTCTTCTTCATTAGCTACCGAATGGCTTAAAGGCAAAAGCATCGATGATGCCATGAAAATTGACAACATGGACATTGTTGAAGAACTTGCTCTTCCACCGGTAAAAATTCACTGCTCAGTTTTAGCAGAGGATGCTATCAAAGCAGCAATTAATGACTATCGCGTAAAAAACGGCATGGAGCCGATAGCAAGCGAAAAAGTACATCACTAAGATTAGTAGCTAGTATTTAGTATCAAGTAGCTAGATTTTACTTGATACTAAATCAAATTATTTAAGCGTCAGGCGTTTTTGTCTTGATACTTGATACTAACTACTTGATACTAAATTAAAATGGTAACAGTAACAGATAAAGCGAAAGATAAAATAGATCACCTGGTGAAGGATTCGGGCTTGGATGAGTCGTATTTCCTGCGGGTATCTGTTCAGGGTGGTGGCTGCTCGGGCTTATCATATAATCTTGACTTTGATAACGAAATAAAAAAAGGCGACCAGTTTTTTGAAGATAAGGGCGTACGCCTTGCTTTGGATATGAAGTCGTTCCTATACCTTGCCGGTACCGAGCTTGATTTTAGCGATGGTTTGAATGGTAAGGGCTTTAATTTCCACAACCCTAACGCGACACGTACTTGTGGTTGCGGGGAGAGTTTTTCGGTATAAAACATCTTTCTTGAGATATTTTGAAAAGGCGCTGTAAGGCGCCTTTTTTGTTTTATTGTCATTGCGAGGTACGAAGCAATCGCATACTATACAGAGAGTTTCTAAAAGTATTCCCGATTCAATTAGATATTCTCGCCGCTCATTGCCGCGGGGACTACTACTTTATTCTTGATAAAAAAGTAGCAAAAACTAAGCGAAGCGTCTCATGAACACCTTAAAAAAAACAAACAACAGGTGAATAAATCAAGACGGAAAAAACCTTCTGCCCGCAGGCTAACTCCCGGCTCGGTTTTCCGTCGGGCATTTGCGCACATTAGGGTAGCCCAACCGTCATTGCGAGGAACGAAGCAATCTCTACATAGGCAGGTCGGGCTTGCAGGTTTCTCTGTATAGTATAGAGATTGCTTCGTTCCTCGCAATGACGTGCGTGATGGGTACTACTTGGCTATTTATAAATTGTAATCGCAATAAAATCAACGTAATCAATATTTTCTAATTTTTATTAGATTTGTTATCTAGTTAATCCCGATTATTCCTAATGAACATATCACCTGACATAAATACGGTTCCTAAATTTATACGCAATACTGTAGCCAATATCCATCCTGAAACCTATACCTTTTTAAAACATAAGGTTGGCGATGTGTGGGTTGAGATCAGCTATAAGCAAGCTCTTGAAAAAATTGACGCGATATCTGCCTGGTTCCTGAGCATTGGCGTACAAAAAGGCGACCGCCTGGCTTTGATTATTGAGAACGGTCCGGATTATGTGTATTACGACCAGGCTTTGCAACAGATTGGCTCGGTAAATACTTCTATCTACCCTACCCTTAGCGAAGCTGAGATTGAATATATTTTGAATGATTCCGGCGCTAAAACTATCATTGTGGGCAATCCTTTCCTGCTGCGTAAAGTGGCTAAGATCGCTAATAATTGTCCGGAGTTGATCCGTATTATCCCCGCTTTTGAGGATTATGAGAAGAATCTAGGCAAAGCTCCATTAAATGCGGGTGTTATCGGCTTTAAAAGATTGATTGAAGAAGGTTTAGATGTGGTTGAACAATATACATCAGCCATAAATATTGCGCGTGAAGCTATTTTGCCGTCTGATCTTTCCTGTTTGATCTATACTTCGGGCACTACAGGTACGCCAAAGGGTGTGATGCTTACGCACCATAACCTTTGTGAGAATGTGCGTGTTTGTTTGATACAGATTCCGGTTATTGAATCGAGCGATTTGTTTTTATCGTTCCTTCCACTATCTCATGTGTTTGAGCGTACGGCGACTTACCATATTTGTTTGGCTGCTGGTTGTCAGATCGCTTTCGCGCAAAGTTTGGAGCTTTTAGCTAAGAACATGGGTGAGGTTAGACCTACCGTAATGAATTGCGTGCCACGCTTATTAGAACGTATCCATGATAAAGCTATTAAAGGTGGCACAGAAGCCGGTGGCATGAAAGCCAAGATATTTTTATGGGCGTTGAAGATCGGCAAGCAATACCGTGAGGTTAAGGAATCCGGTAAAAAACCGGGGCCAATATTGAACTATGAACACAAACTAGCTGATAAATTAGTCTTCAGCAAGATAAAAGAAAAAACAGGCGGACGTTTAAAATTCATGATCTCGGGCGGTGGTGCATTACCTAAAAACATTGGTGAGTTTTTTGGCGACCTGGGCATTAAAGTTTTGGAGGGTTTTGGCTTGACCGAGACTTCGCCAGTGATGTCGGTTACAGAGAACGACAGGCAGGTTTATGGTACGGTTGGTCGTATCATCCCGGGTATTGAGGTTGCGATACAGAATGTGGAAACCCGCCAGATATACACCATACAAACTTATGAAAGCTTTAACCCGGAGTATGAATCGCCGGAGGGTGAGATCATTGTTCGCGGGCATTGCGTGATGAAAGGTTACTGGAACAAACCGGAAGAAACAGCTGCTGCTATTGATTCGGACGGCTGGTTCCATACCGGTGATATTGGCCGCTATTACAAAGGCAACCTGCAAATTACCGACAGGCTAAAGAACATGCTGGTAAATGCTTACGGCAAAAACATATATCCGACCCCGGTTGAGAATACTTATTTAAAAAGTCCACGGATTGAGGGCGTGTTCTTGGTGGGCGATAAACGCGAGTATGTTACCGCCATCATCATCCCCGCAAAAGAAACCTTGCAAGAAACTTTTAATTTGAAAGACGAGTTTTTCGCAGATCAGGATGTGTTTATTAAGGACAAAGAGATTGTAGACTGGATAGGCCAGGATGTGCGTCGCCTATCGAACGAATTAGCCAAGTTTGAACGCATTAAAAACTTCAAGATCAAGCGTAACCCGTTCAGCATGGATGAGGGTGAGATAACACCTACGATGAAGGCTAAGCGTAAAGTTATCGAAAAGAAATACGCTGATTATATTGACGAGATGTATTTGGCGGAAGCGGATGCGGAGTAGAAATTGAATTAAGAGATGAATGCTTTATATGTATTAGGCGGATGCGCCTGCTTGGCTTTTGGGATATATCTCACTATTAAGCAGGTAAAAACCTTTATTAAAGGAGAGCAAGATAAATTTGGGTTTGATATTCAAGGATTGGGTGGGGGCATTATGTTTATAATGATAGGGTTATACTTAATTTTCAAGTATTTATAATGCTTTTCTAATTTTTAATATTTCAAAGAACGTTCGTTACTCTTTCACAAGAGCGGGTGACCGGTACATACAAATTTCGGGAAATGATTTGGGATAAGTACTGACACAGTTTTGTCAGTATTTTGGGATTGTCGGGTAGTTTAAAAGATTTGTCATTCTGAGGTACGAAGAATCTTCTTTGATATGCATATCGGCCTTGCATGTTCGCTTGTCGCTTTTAGAAGATTCTTCACTGCGTTCAGAATGACAAGCTGTAAAGTAGAATTGTCATTCTGAGGTACGAAGAATCTTCTTCGATATGCATAGCGGTCTTGCATGTTCGCTTGTCGCTTTTAGAAGATTCTTCACTGCGTTCAGAATGACAAGCTGTAAAGTAGAATTGTCATTCTGAGGTACGAAGAATCTTCTTCGATATGCATAGCGGTCTTGCATGGCGGCCTATCGCTTTTAGAAGATTCTTCACTTCGTTCAGAATGACAAGGGTATAAAAATTTGTCATCCGGACAACCTGGTGTTTCGCGTTAGTGACAGGAGCGGATACCAGCCTTGTGGCTAAGGCCCAATGTCATTAAGTTAAGCCCCACCTAAATCCTCCCCGGTAGGGAGGACTTAAAAAAACAAAC
>NZ_LMUO01000012.1:106576-201757 GCF_009765905.1 Mucilaginibacter sp. L196
ACTAAGGCCTGTGTAGTATGAGCGGATAGCACGGGCCGGAGGCAACGCCCAACCTATTTTTAGACTTTTGCGCGCTTCGTTGACTCACCCGGTCTTGCTGCGCTCGACCACCCTCTCTTCGCCTGCGGCGGAAAGAGGGGAAGGTATGTAAAAGCCTTAAGAAGTTTTTGAAACTTCATAAGACTGGCAACGTTTATGGCAATGCTGGATATAAAACAGAATTGTCATTCTGAGGAACGAAGAATCTGTACAGTGTAAACTACTTTCCAGATTCTTCGTTCCTCAGAATGACAATTTACTACCACGGGCTAACCCCGGTTTCCGGATTATTGTCATCACTGAAGAAACCGCCGGTTGGGCCGTTTTGGTCGATAGTGGCATATTTGACTACTCTTGCGGCTGCATCTTCTACCGTGCCGGGGCCGCTGTGATGGTTGAAGTCGGTTGCGGTATAACCGGGGTCGACAGCGTTTACTTTGAAGGCTGTATCTTGCAGCTCATAAGCCAACACAATAGTATAGGCATTCAATGCCGATTTTGACGGGCCATAGGCAGCACTTTTTACTTTGTAGTACTTCCAACTTGGGTCGGCATGTAGGGTAAGCGAACCTAAGCCGGAGGTTACGTTTACGATCCTTGGCTCAGCTGATTTCTTCAATGTATCTAAAAATGCTTTAGTCACGTTGATCACGCCGAAGAAATTAGTATCAAATACTTCACGGATGGTATCAGTGGTGGTTGCTAAAGCAGTTTGCGGGATGCCACCACTGATGCCCGCATTGTTGATTAATACATCAAGCGAATCGATCTGCTTGCTTGCGGCTTCGATAGATGCGGGGTTGGTTACATCAATCTGGATAGCTTTAACATTGATTAGTCCCTCGGTTTTTAATTTGGCAACGGCTTCTTCGCCTTTCGCTAAATCACGGGCACCTAAGTAAACAAAATATCCTTGTTTTAATAATTGGCGGGTTGCTTCAAAGCCAATGCTTTTGTTGGCTCCTGTTATCAATACTTTTTTCATATGTGCTGTATGTTATTTATTACAACACAAAGGTAGCCGGTATGTTAGCGGTGAGAGTGCACTCCTAAAGGTTTCACTGGTACATTTCACGGATGGTGGTACGATACTCCATCGGCGTGTGTTTTGCCAACCGTTTAAAGAACCTGTTAAAGTAAGAAGCATCCTCAAAACCCAACTGAAAAGCGATTTCCTTAATAGAATGCTCAGTATGGAAAAGTAATCTTTTGGCTTCGAGGATCAAGCGCTCGTGTACGTGGGTGATAGCAGGCTTGCCGCTTTGCTCCTTAACCACTTCGCTCAAGTGCCCGGCGGAGATGTTGAGCATATCGGCGTAAGCGGTTACCTCGTGGGTTTGAGTATAAGATTCCTCTATTTTGGAGAGGTATTTTTTCAGCATCAGCCTGTCGGGCGTTTGCGCGGCATTGCTGTACTGCCCGGTGTACAGCCTGCTTAGGTAGATCATCAGCACTTGTATATAGGCCATCATCATGCTATGCTGCCAGTTGTTTTGGGCGATGTACTCGGCATACATTTTCTCCAGGATGTCTTCGATGAAAACTACATCATCAGTATTCAAACTAATCTCATGCCCGTTATACTTGTTTTGAATGACAGGTAATTGTTTTAATGAGCTATTGCCCTCTAAGGCCAAAAACTCTTCGGTAAAAGCCATTATCATACCTGTGAGTGGTTCAGCTTCTTCTTTTAGCTGCACCTGGTGTGGTACGGTGAAGTAAAAAGTATCGGGTTTTAGCGTATAAGGCGTCATGTCGATCCAATGCCTGCTGCTCCCCTGCCTTACCAGGCAAAAAAAGTAATAATCCTTACGGTGTGGTTGCAAAAAATCCGACCGCACCATGCTCATGCTGCAATCCACCTTATCCATCCGGAGCATTTTATTGCCGGTGAGGATATCAGGTTCCAGTTGAAATTTGGGAATGACGGTTTCAGTATCGGAATAATACATACTACAAATAACGGGAAAAAGACGATGGAATTTGCTCGATTTTTAATTCTAACAAGTATAAAAACTATCATTTTTAGGAATTTTTCGGGCTATTTCCGATCAAAAACAGGCATTTTCAGGACATTTTTTGAGGAAAATCAGTCTAAAGTCACACTTTTCCGAACATTTTTAACACCTAAAAACCCACTTTTTTAGTGCTTTTAGGGCATAAAATCGCTAAAAAGTGTACCAAATGTACCATCTGTTTCACTTGTACCGTGGTGCAGCGCAGTTAAATATCGTTGTCTTCGCTCGATGCGGTTAGCACCTGCTCTTTACTTGCATCAGCATTAAAAGTATAGCCAAATAGCTTACGCTCTTTAATCATAGCGGCAACATCGGCGGGTACATATTGCTCCCAGCCCTCAACGCCTTGTTTGATCAGTTGCAGTACAATGTCAGTTTGCACATGCAGGTTATTCTCATTGTAATGGTGAATATCCTCTATCTTATTGTTGGCGATCAGGTAGCGATATAAGTCGATCAAGTGCGCAGGCGGGTTAAAGCGCAGGCAATTCCAGATCACGCCATCACGCAGGGTTGGGTAGATGAACAGCTTCACCTTACGGCTAAACAGCGTGGCAAAGGACTCCAAAATACCGCCGGGAAGCTCTTTATAGTGTTCTTCGGAGAAGATGTATTCTAAGTTAGGATAGCCTAAAACCACACCCAATTTCAGGATAGTGATCTTGGACAGATAGGACACCAGTTTATAATACTCGTGAAAATTTGAGATCAATACTGTTTGCCCAAGCGAGCAAAGAATATCTACCCTATCCAGGAAATCCTTTTCGTCGATCTCGGCGGACTCATCGGCATTGCGCTCTTTCAGGGATTGCAGGGTGAGCTCGGTGATCACCACTACGTTTTTGGGATCAACATCGGGTTCCTGCATAAACTGCTTTACGCCGGTACTCAACATATCCAAATGCACATTAATAATCGGACGAAAACGCCCACGGATCACCACTATGTGCTTTTTATACAATACCTCAGATGGCTGCTGGTTCTTGCCATCCGGACCAAATACCGCAGCATCTGAGAAACCATATTTCACCAGGTGAAGGCTCATCAGCCTGTTATCTACCTTAGTAAAGTTAGGGCCTTCAAAGCGTATCATATCTATCTGCAAACGATCTTTTGACAGCTCGTCCATCAGTGATAGCAAAAACAAAGGCGGATTATCGTGGTAATAGAAACAGGCGTAAATCAGGTTTACGCCTAAAGTGCCTACCGCTTGTTGTTGTAAATTATTGTCATTATCCAACAGCTTTACGTGTAGTACCACATCATTATACTCACCATTTGGCTCTAACTGGAACCGTACGCCCATCCAACCGTGACCATCATTTGTTTTATGATAATTAAGCGCCGACATGGTATCCGAAAACGCAAAAAAGGTGGTGGTACTACCGCGTTGCTCGGCAAGGCGTTCAATTAAAAGGCCATATTCACGCTCAAGCATCGATATTAAGCGAGGTTCGCTCACATAACGGCGACTTTGTTGCGCTCCATAAATAGCATCAGAAAAAATCATGTCGTAGGCCGACATGGTTTTTGCTACTGTTCCCGCTGCGGCACCTGCTTTAAAAAAATTGGCTGCAACATCCTGCCCTGCACCTATTTCGGCAAATGACCCATAAATTTGAGGGTCGAGATTTATAGCTAAAGCTTTTTGTTTTGTGCCGATGTCCGTATTCTGAATGGGAGTCATACGCTTTGTATTTAATATTCCGGGAGCAATATCCTACGTTGGATAAGATGTGTAAAAATACAGTTTTTTAATTAATCGCGATACAAAATTTAGCACTAAGTGTACATATTACACCCAGCTGAATCTTCGCATTTGTTAATAAATAGCTTGTTTACAAACACATCGCACCATATCTAAAAAAACGCTATTTTTGCAACTTTGATAAAAATATGAGTATTGCACTATCCGAACAGGAAATTTTACGCCGCGAATCATTACAACAGCTTCGCAATTTGGGTATCAACCCATACCCTGCCGAAGCTTTTGATGTGACCGCATGGGCAAAGGATATAACCGAAAACTTTGAAGCCAGCCCTGATACTTACCAGCATGTAACCCTTGCCGGCCGTATCATGACACGCCGCATTATGGGCAGCGCCTCGTTTGCTGAGTTACAGGATTCAACAGGCCGCATCCAGATCTATTTAAAACGTGATGATATTTGCCCTGATGAGGATAAGACATTATACAATACCGTATTCAAAAAGTTATTAGATATTGGTGATTACATCGGCGTTAAAGGTTATGTTTTCCTAACCCAAACCGGCGAAATTTCTGTACACGTACAGCAATTATTCGTTTTGTCGAAATCATTAAAACCACTTCCGGTTGTGAAACGCGACGAGGAAGGTAATATCCACGATGGGTTCACCGACCCTGAGCAACGTTACCGCCAACGTTATGTGGATTTGACCGTTAACCCAGATTTTAAACAGATCTTCATCAACCGCTCAAAAGTGATTAGCAGTATGCGCGATTATTTTAACAGCGAAGGTTGGATGGAAGTGGAAACACCAATACTACAACCTGTGCATGGTGGTGCGGCGGCAAGGCCATTCGCTACACATCATAATACACTGGATATGCCGTTGTTTTTACGCATAGCCAACGAACTTTATTTAAAACGACTGATAGTTGCCGGATTTGACGGCGTATACGAGTTTGGTAAGATGTTCCGTAATGAGGGCATGGACCGCACACATAATCCGGAATTTACCTCGGTAGAAATATATGTGGCCTACAAGGACTATATATGGATGATGGAAATGGTGGAGAAATGCCTTGAGCATGTAACCCGTGCTATACATGGCATCCCGGTAGTGCAATATGGCGCTAACGAGATCAATTTCGCAGGACCATATGTAAAACTATCCATGTATGATTCAATCTTGAAATATACCGGGATTGATGTATCTGAAATGGATGAAGCAGGCCTGCGTGAAACTTGTGCCGATTTGGGTATTGAAACCAATGAAAGCATGGGTAAAGGTAAATTGATTGACGAGATATTCGGCGCAAAAGTGGAGGTTAATCTGATACAGCCAACCTATATAACCGACTACCCTATCGAGATGACTCCGCTTGCCAAAAAGCATCGCAGCAAAGAAGGCCTTGTAGAGCGCTTTGAGCTGTTTGTAAACGGCAAGGAGATAGCTAACGCCTACTCGGAATTAAACGACCCTATAGACCAGCGTGAGCGCTTTGAGGACCAGCTATTATTAGCAGGTCGTGGGGATGATGAGGCAATGGCGATGGATGATGACTTTTTACGCGCGTTGGAATATGGTATGCCGCCAACATCAGGCCTGGGTATAGGTATCGATCGTTTAGTGATGATGATGACCAACCAAAGCACCATACAGGAAGTATTATTCTTCCCGCAGATGCGCCCGGAGAAAAAATCAAAAATTGCTACCCTTGACGATTTTGTAAATATTGGTGTACCGCCGGAATGGGTGCCTGTATTAAATAAAATGGGCTTCAACACCGTTGAAGAACTAAAAGCGGCCAATCCCAACAAAGTATTTAATGACCTTGGCGGAATGCGTAAGAAACTAAAGCTGAATATAGATATGCCTGTAAAAGAGGTAGTAATGGCGTGGTTTGAGTAATTCCCCTTGTCATTCTGAGCATAGCGAAGAATCTATCGATGGGCATTTGCGCTATATATAACGGATAGATTCTTCGCTATGCTCAGAATGACAAGTTATATAAAACAATCTCTTAACTAATTTCAAATTCCGCTTTTAACTTTTAACTTTAATTACTACATTTGCGCTCTTGTTTTTTTAAACAACGATAGAATAAAATAATCATGAAAAGAACTTTCCAGCCTTCTCAAAGAAAAAGAAGAAATAAACACGGTTTCCGTGAGCGTATGGCATCAGCTAACGGCAGAAGAATATTAGCAGCTAGAAGAGCTAAAGGTAGAAAAAGACTGTCAGTATCTGACGAAGGTCGTCATAAAGCATAAGCTGGTTGCAATTTCCTTTATAGGAATTTGAGCCGTTATTTGCTTAATTTTCGGCTCCGCATCAGCAAAATATGTATACTTTTAAAAAAGAAGAACGTTTATGTAATAAAAAGCTTATTGACGAGCTTTTTCATAAGGGTTCTTCTTTTTTGTGCTATCCCTTCAAGGCGTCATGGCTTCTGGTTGATGATGCGTCACAAACAGTCCCTGCCCAGCTATTAATTTCTGTTTCCAAACGGCGTTATAAACACGCGGTTGATCGAAACCAGGTAAAACGCCGTCTGCGCGAAGCCTATCGCCTCAACAAACAGCAGCATTTGTACGAATTGCTTGCAGTCGCCAATAAAAAAATCATCATTTCCATAGGTTACATTGGCAAGCAGATAGAATCTTATGAGCTTTTCGACAAAAAAATGCTCAAGCTATTAAAACAGTTAAGCGAGGAACTGGCCAAATGATGCTCATCTACAACTTATTTAAAGCTATTTTAGGCGGTATCTTCCTGGTGCTGATAAAGATATATCAATACTTTATATCGCCTATGACAGGCGCTTCTTGTCGCTATACCCCTACCTGTTCGCAATATGGGGTAGAAGCTATCAAAAAACATGGCGCTTTTAAGGGCGGATGGTTAACTTTGAAACGCATTGCCAGTTGCAACCCCTGGGGAGGCCACGGGCATGATCCGGTACCGGATTAAGTTAAAAAGTTGAAATTCAAAAAGCGCTTAATTAAGTACTAGCTACTTGATACTAAATACTCGATACTAACAAATGATTTTACAAATAGAAACCGCCACTACCGTTTGCTCTGTTGCTTTGTCGAAGGATGGCGAGGTATTGACTGTTAAACAGATGGATCAGCGCAATATACATGCTGAGGTTATCACTTTGTATATTGAAGAATTACTTACCACAACCGGCACCCAATACAACGACCTGGATGCTATAGCTGTAAGTTGCGGACCTGGTTCTTATACCGGCTTGCGTATAGGCGTATCAACCGCTAAAGGCTTATGCTATGCGCTGGATAAACCACTTATCGCTATTGAAACATTAGAATCAATGGCCTATGGCGCGATAAGTGAAAGCGAATTAGCTACCGGCGCCACCTTGCTTTGCCCCATGATTGATGCCCGTCGCATGGAGGTGTATACTGCTATTTTTAATACTAAAGCAGAACGAATTAATCCCACTACCGCGGAGATCATCGATGAAAACAGCTTTGCTGACTTGTTAAGTAGCAATAAGATTTTATTTTTTGGTGATGGTGCCGAGAAATGCCGCGAAACATTAAATAACCCTAACGCATTGTTTTTAGAAAGTTTTGCCAACTCCGCAAGCTATCTTACTAAAAAAGCTACAGAAAAATTTGCAGCAAAAGATTTTGAGGATGTGGCCTACTTTGAGCCCTACTATTTAAAGGATTTTATCGCCGGAAAAAAGAAAGCTTAATTTATTCAGACATCGCTTTATCGTCGCTCGGTTTAAATAATTTATCCCATAGCCTACCTAAAAATCCTTTTTCTTCGCCCATTGGTATGTGGCTCGCATTCATCGGGTGTTCAATCACCGGGCCGAATTTCATGGAGAACCCTATCGATATATCAGCGCCTGTAAATGCACCCGTTTTATCTATCTGGCTGTGGCTCTTAAGCGCAATAGCTGTTGCATCTGCAGTTTGTGGCAGCTGGCTACTCGCGATAAAAAATTCCGCATTATGCGATTTGACCATAAACTGGGTACCTAGTTTAAAAAGCTTGTCTTCATAACTGGTAACCAGTGTAAATGAATAATTCTGATATTGTATTGGGCTAACCAAAGCCGTGGTAAAACCACTATAAAACAACTCTTTGGATAAAATAAGGGTGGGCGCATATCTTAAATCTGTTTCCTCATCACTCAGTAAAAAGGATTTTGAACCGCTTAATTCAAACCTACCATCTAATGGTGTATTATATGAGCCTTTGATAACTTTTCCACCTGTAACTTTATCGTTAACAGCATCATACACATTGGTTTCCCTCTTAGCAGAGGTAAGATCATATATACCTGTTTCACCGCTAAAATCATAAGTTTCAGCATACTTATTCCAGTGAATAAACCCCAGGTTTTTTAGATTGGTTTGTATAATAAACGCATCAGGAGTACGATAAGTGGTACCAATACTTACATCAATACCGGGGTTACTAAATGGCAGCTTACTAAATCCAGCCTTTTGTTCGGTGCCTTGCAGCCGTAATGTTGCTGAATCAGCTGCTTTATCAAAAGTAATGCTTGATTGATCGATATGAACATTCTGCGCGCTCATACCCGATACCAGGCCTACTTTTAGGCCAAAAGCAAGCTGTTTTGTTACCTGCTCGCGATAAGTGGCACCTACTTCGTTATATAGTTGGTAGCTATAACGAGAATTAAATATATTGTTGTAAGCGTTATTCGGGAAATTTGCCGAGCCATTTAATAAGGCTATACTTTCATCAGTAAATGCACCACGACCATCAAGCTTGGTATCAACAAAAAAGCCTAATTCAA
This sequence comes from Mucilaginibacter sp. L196, assembly GCF_009765905.1. Taxonomy (GTDB): domain Bacteria; phylum Bacteroidota; class Bacteroidia; order Sphingobacteriales; family Sphingobacteriaceae; genus Mucilaginibacter. Next base: position 115,148 of record NZ_LMUO01000012.1, read on the forward strand.
CATCACCATCAAAACTACTGAAGGCTTTAAACATGATAGAATAAGCATTGGCGTTAACATTAACGTTATTGTACTTATTGCCAGAGCCTATTTGTAAGGCTGAATTATTATAATTATCGTTTATATAACGATTTTTTAGCGTTTGCTGAGCGTCCCCTGTCAAGGTGAAATTAGCATCAAAATTTGGGACAAAAAAGTTAAACGCGTAGCTACGACTAGTATCTGGAGTAAATGATTTCTGGGAAGGATTTTCAAATGAATCGTAGAGCGTACCTGTATTATATTGCGAAAATTCCTGGGCGAACGCCCCGGAAGCGGAAAACAGCAAGAAAAAAACTATTAGAAATCTCTTCATATACTAACCCTAAATCAATTCTCACTAAAGATAAATTATGCTTGCCAACAAATTGCATTAGAAAGCTAAAAATATGGCAAAACCCGTTGTTATCTTTTTGTTAACAACAGGTTTTACTGAAATTCATTGTTTACGGCTGTGGTATCAACATTGTTTAGCCGCATACAGAAGTTAGTGTAAAAATTTTCATCAGCCGATGATAACTGGTATGATGCTCCATAAAAGCTTTTCCATCCCGGGTTATTATTTTCAAAAGAACTATAAACATCCGGGTTCATATCCCTTTTTAATAGCTGCTGAGAATTTTTAAAATTGATAAAAAATGCCACATTGCTTCGTTCAGACAGCAGATCATAAAACTGGTTATACGCATCGGTTTTACTTAAAAATTTACGGTTGAGGTAAGTATCAGAATAACTGCTTAATTCCTTTTGACTGGTGGCCAGTATCAGGTAGTTATCCAGTATCATAAAATAAGGTTTTTTCAAGATCCCAAAAGCATCTCCCAATAAAAAGAAAGGCAATTTACTATACTTGAATTGCCCCATATTACCAGTAACCATGTTGCTGATGTTAGTCATAAAAGGCAACAGTTTTGATCCATCCTTAACTGATATTATGGCATATTTTTCTTCGTAACGTGTAGTTACAATGGCAAACTCGTTTCCTAATAAGTTATTAAATTCTGTTCTCAAACTTATCCCGGCTTCGGCCTTAATCTTTTTAAAAAGTGAATCCTGCTCTTTTTGTATCCCGGCTTTTACATGATATTGGTAAAGATCTGCCCCAAATTTCAGCGGATCAGAAACTGACAAATTAGTGCTGTAAGCTGTAGTGGCAGGGAATATATCCTTTAAATGATTCACAACCGGTTGCTGACTGGTAAAAATATCCAGATAAGTGAAAGAGCCTTTTTGTAATGTTGATATGCCGCTGAACATGAATGCGTCACTCTTATAATTCAAGCTCAAAACTGCATTGGCGGATAACAGCTTAAAACTCCTGAATATATCAGTATTGTTTACAAAGAGCTTGCTAAACAACGGCGTTAACTGCTCATAATTCACATATAAATTAGCCAGCGAATTGGCGTTTTGTTGTTCGGATAACAACACAAAATCATGCTTATTACCTTTAAATTTGGTTTGGGCACTAAGTTCTGCCAATTCTTCGGAGAAACTTCCGGCGAAAATGCCTTCCCCTTTATCAACCACATAAAACCGTTTTTTAATGGAATTAAAGTAAATGCTGTAACCTTTAGCTCCTTGCGCATGCAACGGGTTAACAATCAATCCGCTGTTTTTTTCTGCGGATAGTTGGCCTATCAGTCCTTCATCAAAACCTTTACCGGCAGATAGGGTGAGCAACAGATCAACTCCATTATCTTTAAGCGTATGTAACGAAATAAACAAACTCTGCCCGTTAAAGTATTTGGCAATTAATGGATTACCGAGCAACACATCGCGTACAGTATCAATATCAGCTATTTGATTTTTACCGGTTACTGATTCCAATAACGTATTGCCGTTAAAAATATCGTAGAAACTCTTCTCGTTGGTAAACTGAAATATCACCGCAGCATTATCGGGTATGGCGGCCATTACCCTGCTGGTGTTGGAGCCCGGCGGATTCAGATTTTTAAAATACACCACCGTAATAGCCGCCGTAGCTATCAATAAAATTATAGTGGTTATTATCTGTTTCTTCATAATAGTTTATACGTGCAATTTATGATTTTTACCAACGGTCAATAAACTAATCCTATCATTTGGTTAACTTAGCCTTTTATCATGATGATGAATAAACGAATAATTATTACCGCTTCGATTTTTGGTTTACTTGCCGTTATAGCAGGGGCATTTGGCGCTCATGGTTTAAAGCCTTACCTGGATGCCGACAAACTCGAAGTTTGGCATACAGCAGTACAATACCAGTTTTACCATGTTTTCGCGTTATTGTTCCTGTCAACGTTTGCACGTACCAAAAATAGCTTAATTAGTACCAGTTATTATCTATTTACTTTCGGTATTGTGTTTTTTTCGGGTTCATTATACATGTTAGCCTGCCGCGATCTGTTAGGATGGAGCTGGCTGCCATGGGTTGGCCCGGTTACTCCGCTAGGTGGCTTACTGTTTATTATTGGCTGGATAACCCTTGCCATGGCCGCCTACAGAAATAAAACCGCCTAATGTTAGAATTTGCCGAAGCCGGATACTCCGACCGTAAAACGCTTTTTGTTGAAGTGATACTGCCCTTAGCTATAGCCAAAAACTATACCTACCGCGTACCATTTGAACTAAATGATAGCGTAGCTATAGGCAAACGGGCCGTGGTACAATTCGGCAAAAGCAAATTATATACGGCCATCATCGCCGGTATCGGCACACAACCTCCTGAAAAGTACGAAGCCAAGTATTTGGTAGAGATTTTGGATGATAAACCAGTTGTAACGCACGAACAACTCCACTTTTGGCACTGGATAGCCGATTACTACATGTGCAATCTGGGTGAAGTCATGAACGCCGCCCTCCCATCAGCATTAAAACTGGCCAGCGAAACCAAGATCGTGTTAAATAAGGATTTTGAGTTCGATAAGTCGACTTTACATGATAAAGAGTTTTTAATTGTTGAAGCGCTTGAAATTCAACCGGAATTAACAGTAAGCGATATTGTTAAGCTGCTTGGTCAAAAGCAGGTGATGCCTTTACTGAAGATCCTTTTTGAAAAGAACATCATCAATATATCCGAAGAAGTAAGCGAGCGTTACAAACCACGCCGGCGGACTTTCATCACGCTTAACCCTATCTATAATAATCCCGATCAACGACAGGAATTATTTGCTATACTGGAGAAAAGGGCGCCTAAACAGGCTGATGCAGTACTGGCCTATCTGAAATTATCCCGTCAACAAAAAAGCATTTCGAAGAGTGAGCTAATCGAAGAAAGCGGTGCGGGCGATGCCAGTATTAAAAGTTTGATTGAAAAAGAAATCTTCATCCCGGAATATAAAAATGTTAGTCGTTTATATTACGAGGAAGAAGAGGCCATAGGGAATTTTGAACTAAGTGAGCAACAGCAATCCGGCCTGCAAAGTATAAGCGACCAATTTGGTGAAAAAGATGTGGTTTTATTGCATGGCGTTACCTCATCCGGCAAAACGCAGCTTTATATCAGGTTGATTGAGGAGATGATCAACTCTGGCAGACAAGTACTTTATTTATTGCCCGAAATAGCCCTAACTACGCATATAATTGAACGTTTGCGCATGTATTTCGGTGCAGATATTGGCGTATACCACTCTCGGTTTAATGATAGCGAGCGGGTTGAGGTTTGGCAAAAAGTATTGAACCACGAGTATAAAGTGGTTTTAGGTGCACGCTCATCTGTATTTCTACCTTTTAATGACCTGGGGTTGATTATTGTTGATGAGGAACACGAAACATCTTACAAACAATACGATCCGGCTCCGCGATACAATGCCCGCGATGCGGCTATTTTTTTAGCAAATATGCATGCGGGTAAGGTTTTACTTGGCTCGGCTACGCCATCGTTTGAGAGCTATTACAATGCCCGCACACATAAATATGGTTTTGTTGAACTAACCGAGCGTTTTGGAGGTGTAGAAATGCCCCTGGTTGAAATCGTCAGCATCGCCGAAGAAACCAAAAAGAAAACTATACAATCGCACTTTACCAGTGTGTTGATTGCCGATATCCAACAGGCTTTAGCCAATAAGGAGCAGGTGATCCTGTTTCAAAACCGCCGTGGATATGCGCCAGTTTTAATGTGTAAAACATGCGCATACACGCCTAAGTGTGTTAATTGCGATGTTAGCCTCACCTACCATAAAAGCAGCGGAAAACTGCATTGCCATTATTGTGGTTATAGAGAGGATTCGCCATCTATTTGCCCGGCATGCGGATCAACACATTTGGAGTATAAAGGCTTTGGCACCGAAAAAATAGAGGACGAATTAAGCCTGATATTGCCCGAGGCCCGAATAGCCCGTATGGATTTGGATACTACCCGATCCAAAAACTCATTGCAAACCATTCTTAATAATCTGGAGGAAAAGAAGATAGATATTTTAGTAGGCACCCAAATGGTGGCTAAGGGTTTGGATTTTGCGGATGTTACCGTTATCGGTATTATCAATGCGGATAGCTTGCTCAAATTCCCGGATTATCGAGCTAACGAGCGCAGTTTCCAAATGCTGGCGCAAGTAAGCGGCAGGGCTGGTAGGCGTGGCAAACAGGGCAAGGTAGTTATCCAAACTTACGACCCGAACCATCGCGTAATAAAACAGGTAATAGAAAATGATTATGCCGACCTCTACTTTACCGAAATGAGCGAGCGTAAAAGCTTTAGTTACCCACCTTTTTCGCGCATCATCAATTTAGATATAAAGCATAAACAACCTGAAGTACTATATAACCAGGCGCAATATTTGGGTAATGAACTCCGCAAACATTTCGGCGAACGAGTTATCGGGCCGCAACCACCTTTGGTTAGCCGGATACGGAATTATTATATCCAATCCATCCTGTTAAAGTTTGAAAAGGATGCAGTTTCTATTAATAAAGCTAAGGCTATAATCAGAGACGTTATTACTCAATTTCAGACCACAAAATTGAGTAAGGGAAGCATTGTTCAGCCAGATGTCGATCCTTACTAACTGTTGATAATTTAACAGCCTTAATTACATCATCTTAATTTTATCTACATTAAAGTCATTAGCTAAATCCTAAAAATACTAGTAAATTAGCCATGCAATGGCATACAAGTACATCGATAATTACCGCGAACAAGGGGCAAGAAAGAAACTGGTTGAGGTTTTAAGAAAGAAGGGTATCGAAGATGAGAATGTATTAACCGCCATCGGCTCCATGCAGCGCCATTATTTTTTTGATGAGACCTTTTGGAACCAAGCTTATAAAGATATTGCCTTCCCCATTGGTGCTGGGCAAACTATATCTCAGCCCTATACTGTTGCTTACCAAACCGAGCTTTTGCACATCCGCAAAGATGATAAGGTATTGGAAATTGGTACAGGCTGCGGATACCAAACCTGCATATTAATGAAACTGGGCGCTAAGGTTTATACCATTGAGCGCCAGAAAACCTTATATGAACACACCAAACAAGTGCTACCATACCTGGGCTATAAACCCAATTTCTTTTTAGGTGACGGATCAAGGGGCATAGCCGGACATGCGCCGTATAACAAAATTATTGTGACTGCAGGTGCTCCCACAGTACCCGAGGAATTATTAAAGCAACTGGCTATTGGTGGAATTATCGTTATCCCTGTAGGTGATGAGTCTCAGCAAAAAATGGTTACCATATTAAAAACCGGCGAGCATGATTATGAGAAGCATGTATTAGATACATTCAGGTTTGTACCGCTGAAGGGTGAGAATGCGTGGTAACGTCATATTTTCTAATAAATTTTTTGTCATTCTGAGCATAGCGAAGAATCTGTAAAGTAGTTTACACCGTACAGATTCTTCGCTGCGCTCAGAATGACAAGAGGGAAAGAATAGAGATTACCTTTTCATCGCCCTATCCATTTCAACCTTAACATCCCGTTCTTTCATGGTTTCGCGCTTATCGAAGGTCTTTTTACCTTGGGCTAAACCTATTTCAAGCTTGGCAAAACCGCGTTCGCTAATAAATAAAGCTAATGGTACTATGGTTAAGCCTTTTTCTTCTCCCCTTGTAAGTAGTTTTTTTAATTCCTTTTTATTCAGCAATAAAACACGATCGCGTTTGGCTTCGTGATTATAAAATGAGCCGAATGAATACTCCGCAATATGCAGGTTACGCACATAAAGCTGACCGTTAATAAAAGTGCAGAAAGCATCATTCACATTGGCTTTACCATCGCGTATTGATTTTATTTCGGTACCCAACAGTTTTATACCGGCAACGTATTTATCCAGTATGATATATTCAAAATAGGCTTTCTTATTCTTTATGTAGATCTTATCGTCGCTCATTATACTGCAAATATGCGAATTATTTTCCTCCTGCCTTAACTATCAGTACTGGTACCTGAACCCGGTGGCGCACTTTATTAACCGTAGTACCAAAAAGTAAATCTTTAATGGCCTTATGCCCATGCGACCCCATCACTATAAAATCTACCCCCTCTTTTCTCACAATATCAGCTATAGCCGTGGCCGGGGAACCGTAACCAATTTGTGCGTTGGCATTGTAATGTAGCTTCTTCATGGCATCCACATATCGTTGTAAATTATCTACATCACTTTGTGTTTCCTGGTCTAATACCTCATTACCATAATACCTTGCTCCGGCAGTTTCAACCACATGTATCAGCGTGTACACCGCATGCTTGCCACCTTGCATTATCGCATGCCTTATAGATTCTGTATCATTCTGCGAAAAATCAATACTCACCGCAATGTGATGGTATTTAACGGCATCGAGCTCGTCGATAACGGTTGCCAGGCCATGCGGTATGTAAGTAGGTTGATCCTTATGTTTAAATAACAACGGCCGTAAAAGTACATACAGCATCAACGCTACCACTGCAAATATTACAGGTTCAACCAAAAAGTGTATCCACATTGCCGCTGAATGAGATGCATGTACCCACTCGCCAAGTTGTTGGACAACCAATTGGGCGTTTAGGCCTATAATAATTATCGCGCAAGCCCATGCTAATATTTTTGTTTTTAGGTCGATGGCGAATTTGCCCATCTTCTTTTTATCAGAAGTAAAATGAATCAACGGAACCACCGCAAAACCCAATTGCAAGCTTAAAACCACCTGACTCAATATAATCAAATTCCCCAAGCCCGTTTCCCCATAATAAAGTATAGTAAACACAGCCGGAACAATAGCCATCAATCGCGTAAGCAAACGGCGAAGCCAGGGTTCAATACGCAAATTGATGTGGCCCTCCATAATAATCTGCCCGGCAAGTGTGCCCGTGATGGTTGAACTTTGGCCTGATGCAATCAACGCGACGGCAAACAATACCGGCGCTAATGACCCGAATATGTGTTCAAGCAGTTTATAGGCATCCTGAATTTCGGCAACTTTAAAAAATCCGTTAGTAAAAAACGCGCTCGCGGCTAATATCAAAATGGCGGCATTTATAACAAAGGCCACGTTAAGCGCTATAACGGTATCAAAAACATTAAACCTAATTGCAGATCGTATTCCCTCATCGGTACGGGTTATCTTACGCGTTTGCACTAATGACGAGTGCAGATACAGGTTATGCGGCATCACTGTTGCGCCAATTATACCTATAGCCAGGTATAGGGCATCACCACTCAACATGTTGGGCATAAAACCTTTGGCAATTGCTACCACATCAGGTTTTACGATAAACATTTCGACCAGAAACGATATCCCGATGATAAATATCATAGAAATAATGAAGCCTTCCAGCTTGCGCATGCCTTTGTTCATCAGGAAAAGCATCAGCACCGTATCGGTTATGGTAAGCGATACACCCCATATCAATGGCAAATGGAATAGCAGGTTTAAACCTATCGCCATACCAATAATTTCGGCCAGATCACAGGCTATAATGGCTATTTGAGCCAATATGTACAGGCAAAAATTTATAAAGCGATTGTAGGTATGTTTTGATGCCTGCGCAAGGTCCATACCGCGCACTATACCCAGCCTCGCACTTAATGACTGCAACAGCAACGCAATCAGATTTGATACAAACAATATCCATATCAACCGGTAACCAAAAGCGCTACCGCCCGCTATATCCGTAGCCCAGTTACCCGGGTCCATATAACCAACGCTAATTAAATAAGCCGGGCCAATAAAAGCCAAAAACTTGCGCCAACCGGTTTTATTTTCGGTTGATACTGAGCTATGCACATTGGCTAATGATTCGTTGTGATTATCGCTCATATTACAATTAATAAATTGTTGGCTACCTCACGGCTAATGTGTATTTTCTTATCGTCAGCTTGTAATATCATAGAGTTATCGTATTCATTAATTTCTGTCACTTTAATTTTTTTGCCTATGGTGAGTTGTTGTTTTTCGAGATACTGTAAAAACCCTGCTGAATGATCACGCACTCCGGAAATAATCCCACTTCCACCAACCTCAATAGTGCCTATTGGTTTAAGCTCATGCGCCTTAAAATTACCATCGCTATCGGGTATCGGGTCGCCATGCGGATCATACTTGGGGAAATTCATAAACTTATCCAGGCGATTAACCAATTCCATGGATGATATATGCTCCATCTCTTCGGCCATTTCATGTACCTCATCCCATTTAAAATTCAATTTTTCCACCAAAAAATATTCCCAAAGGCGGTGCTTACGGACAATTTGCAAGGCTATCTTTTCACCGGCGGCGGATAAACTCACGCCCTGGTAACGGGCATAGTTTATAAGCTGTTTATCAGCCAGTTTTTTAAGCATATCCGTTACCGAAGCGGCCTTGGTATTTAACAAAGCAGCCAACTGGTTTGTGCTTACACTCTGACTGTTAAGCGACAAATGATAGATAGATTTTAAGTAGTTTTCTTCGGCTAATGTATTCATTTTAAGCAAAGCTAATAATAAATTTAGACAAGTCTAAATTTTTAACAATAAAAAATATGCTTTCGTGAAAACCTTTTTTCAAAAAATTTTATTTTGTGAGATAACTAAAATCTATATTTGCACCCATTATGGCAGCTGAACTCGATAAAATAGATTTGCAAATCCTTAAGATTTTGCAGGAGAATGGACGTATTACAAATCTTCAACTTTCAAACGAGATAGGACTGTCGCCCGCCCCTACCTTAGAACGTGTACGCAAGCTGGAAAATGCTGAATACATTAAAAGCTACCACGCTTTGGTTGATGAAGAAAAACTGGGCCTGGGAATCAAAACTTTCATACAGATCTCATTGGATTTTCACCAGAAAAACACCATACAAACTTTTGTTGATGAAATACAGAACATCCCGGAGGTAACAGAATGTCACCACGTAACCGGGCAGTGTGATTTTCTGTTAAAAGTATATGTACGCGACATTAAATCATACGAACAATTAATCATGGAAAAAATTAGCCGCATCAGTGTGGTTAAAACTTTCCAAACCATGATGATCATGTCAACCAGCAAAAAGGAACCGATAGTTCCGTTGGAATACTAAACCCCACCCAACCCTCCCCGGTAGGGAGGGCTTAAAAAGTCTCCCCTGCCGGGGGAGATTTAGAGGAGGCTGATTTGCCAATCAATCTCCTTCTTACCTTCCTTTCGCAGTATTTCATTTGTTTTTGAAAATGGTTTTGATCCAAAGAAGCCGCGGTCGGCAGAAAATGGTGAGGGGTGTGGCGATTTGATTATGAAATGCTTTTCTTGATCGATCAGCTCAGCCTTAGCCTGCGCAAAGGCTCCCCAAAGTATAAATACAATTCCTTCTTTTTTGTCCGAAATTGTTTTGATTACCATATCAGTAAAGGTTTCCCAGCCTTGTTTTTGATGTGAGCCTGCTGTTGCAGCCCGTACAGTTAAGCTTGCATTCAATAGCAATACTCCCTGCTCGGCCCATTCAGATAAATTACCATGCAACGGCATTTTGAAACCAGGAATATCAGTTATTAACTCTTTATAGATGTTTTGTAAGGAACGCGGGATAGGAATACCCTTTTGAACAGAAAAAGAAAGCCCATGTGCCTGGTTAGCGCCATGGTAAGGGTCCTGCCCAAGGATTACAACCTCTATCTTATCGAAAGGTGTTTTGTTAAAGGCCGCGAAAATATCAGCATTTCTTGGGTAAACAATTTGGCCAGATTCCTTTTCTTGTTTAAGGAATTGCCTTAGTTTAACCATGTATTCTTTATCAAATTCAGCTTCTAAAACTTTAAGCCACGAAGGCTCCATATCTATCGCCATAAATATTAATTATGTTGTTGATTTAACGTGCAAATAAACGGATATTTGCACTCAATTTATTGTATTACAAATTATGTCAAATATTTTTAGGTTAATAATATCATGCGTGTTTTTTGGCGGAGCCGTAGCGCTTTGCGCAACAGGCTCATGGTGGTGGGGTATCCTGGTATTACTTTTAGGCGGCATTGTATTGCTTAGCTTTTTCTTTAATGAAAACATGATTATATCGCAATGGTTTTTGCGCAAGGAACAAAGCGATAAGGCCGAGCTATGGCTTTTTAAAATTAAAGATTACGAAAAGGAATTAAATAAAACCCAATGGGGATATTATAACCTGTTAATTGGTTTGGTTGAATCGCGCAAAGCGCCTTTGAAATCTGAAAAATACTTCAAGAAATCATTACAGTTAGGCATGAAAATGTCGCACAATATTGCATTGGCTAAAATAAGCCTTGCCGGTATATCAATGGCTAAACGTAATAAACGCGAAGCCCAGATGTATTTGCAGGAAGCCGCGAAAGACGACAAAAACAAATTGCTTACCGAGCAGATAAAAATGATGAAGACCCAAATGGCCCAGATGGATAAGCAACAAGTGGTAAGAGGCGGGTTCAGGCAATTCTAAAAATCTACCAAACAAAAAAATAGACGTTCCGAAAACCGGGGCGTCTTTTTTGTTTGTGGCGATTTTTAACTTGAGAATTACTTCTCTTCCAGCGAACTGAAGTAATCAGGCTCTGATGAATGGTTCTGATTAGCCGACAAGTGCCTTTCAGGGGCAACAAAATCATCTTCTTCTGAAGGATTTGCTACCTCTACCATTTTCAACAAACTCCTTATAAACGAGAGGTTAAAATTACCCCTGTTAAGTTTGATTAAATATTCGCTTTCCGTTATTTCTAAGATTGAATTAGTCATATCTTTATTTTTTAAAATATCAGTTCATAAAATTAAACAACCTTATTTGCACAAAAGTGTTATTTCTTTTAAGGTTTCATTAACAAATTGTTACCAATTTCAATTTAATGGCTCGTTTAACTCCTTCAATAAAAGTCCTAAGCTTCTTGTTTTTAATATTTTCACCTTTGTTGAGTATTTGCCAGGATAGCTTATCCACTCATTATAAAATATTCAATACCAAAACGCAAAAGGCAGCTTCGCCCGACGATATTATTCGTGATATGAACAAAGCCGATGTACTGTTTTTTGGTGAGGAACATAATGATTCAACCGGCCACCAACTGGAGTATATTTTATTGAAAAAGATGGCGAAGCGTTATCCCGGCAAAACCGCGCTATCTATGGAGATGTTTGAGACAGACTGCCAAACAGTTTTGGATGAATATCTGGCCGGATTGATCCGCGATAAAAATTTTGAGACAGATGCCCGTGTTTGGCCAAACTATGATGATTATCGCCAGCTGATAGAGTTCGCGAAAGAAAATAAATTAGCTGTTATAGCTGCTAATGCTCCCGCACGTTACGCCAATATGGTAAACCGTTTAGGATTGAGTAGTTTGCAGCAATTAGATGCAACAGGTAAATCCTATCTCCCACCCTTGCCTATTGATACAGCAACGGGACCTTATCTGCAAAAAATTCGATCAGCTTATGGGTGGGCACAGTGCTATGCCGGGGATGCAGATGTACCAGGCACAAAATTTATGGGATGCTACAATGGGGTGGTCGATAGCCAAATTCATTAAAACTCACCGTGATTATAAAGTATTACAAATAAACGGCGGTTTCCATAGCGAAGAAAAGCTAGGATCAGCGGCGCAATTATTGCGTTATGATCCGAAGGTTCGGATAATTAATATCGCGGTTTATTCGGATGATAGTTTTACTAATCCTGATTGGAGCAAATTCAGCAAAATGGGTGATTATATTATCCTGACTGATCCGAAGTTGCCGAAGACTTTTTAAGAAAGAAACAAGAGCCAAGATGAAAGAAAAACCCATCTTCATTCTTGGCTCTTGTTTCTTAGCTCTTAAAAACTATTTTCCTTTCGCTAATAAATCGCGTATTTCGGTTAACAATAATTCTTCTTTAGTTGGTTCCGGATCAGCAACCGGTGCAGGCACTTCGTCTTTTTTCATTGAATTAATTCCTTTAACAACTAAAAAGATACAAAAAGCAACTATTACAAATTGAAAAATCACAGTTATAAAGTTACCATAGCGGATAGCAACCTCCGCTACTTTATGCAAAGGGTCGGCAGCTACAAGAACATATTTCTTGTCGGCAAAATCCACTTTGCCAGTTAAAATACCAATAGGCGGCATAATAATATCCTTTACTAAAGAGGTAACTATGGTACCGAACGCCGCACCAATTACAACACCCACTGCCAGGTCAATAACGCTGCCACGCATGGCAAATTCCTTGAATTCTTTTACAATAGACATAGATTGATTTTTTAAGTTTATTGAAGTTAGGAAATTTTAAAGTAAACAACCAAACAAATTATTTCTTTTTGTATTTAACAACATGGCGTCTCTTATCCGAACTTATTTTTTAGTTAAGGGTAATTGATGTATTTTTGCGACATCTATATATATGTTAAAACAAAATCTTCAACAAAAACTTTTACAAAAGCTCTCGCCTCAGCAAATACAATTTATTAAATTGCTGCAGGTGCCTACCGTTTCGTTAGATACCCGTATTAAAGAAGAGTTAGAGGAAAACCCCGCCCTTGAAGATCTTAGTTTAACTAACTTAAACGAACCCGAAGAACAATACCCTGACCGCGACCCGGATGAAGACACCTATAACGGCGACGAGGAAAAGGGCGAAATGGACGAGTTTAACATTGACGATTACTTACAGGAAGATACCGTAAGCGATTACGGGTCGCGATACGACCAAAATGGTGATGATGAAGATGAGCGCAAAGAGATACCTATCGCGGTACAAAGCTCGTTTTTCGAAAGTCTTCAAATGCAGCTCGATTTACTCCCATTATCAGATAAAGATTTCCAGATAGGTAAACAGATCATAGGCAGTTTGGATGATGATGGTTATTTACGCAGGCCAATCATGTCATTAACCGACGACCTTGCTTTTTCACAGAATGTGATGGCCGAGGATGAAGAAGTTGAGGAAATGCTGGCGGTTATTCAAAGTTTTGACCCGCCGGGGGTAGGCGCCCGCAGCTTGCAAGAATGCTTGCTGATACAATTACGCCGCAAAGACCCGAACGATCCTATTATAAAGAAAGCGATGAATGTGGTTGAACATTATTTAGATGAATTTACCCGCAAGCATTATGACAAGCTGGAAAAATCACTGAATATGTCATCAATAGAATTGCGTGGCGTGGTGAATGAAATATTAAAGTTGAACCCTAAACCGGGGGATAGCAATGAGGTAAATACCAAGCAAATGCAGGTAATACCCGATTTTCATATCATCAACAGCGATGGCGTACTTATACTTACCCTCAATTCAAAGAATGCACCTGAGCTTAGGGTGAGCCGCTCTTACCAGGAGATGTTTCAACATTATGATAAAGCTTCGCAAAAAGACAGGAAACTTAAAGAGGCTGTACAGTTTGTAAAGCAGAAACTCGACTCGGCTAAATGGTTTATTGATGCCATTAAACAGCGCCAACAAACATTGTTAAAAACAATGAATGCTATTATGCAATATCAATACGATTTCTTTTTAACAGGTGATGATAAAAATCTGAAGCCAATGATATTAAAGGATATCGCTGACAAAATCGCAATGGATATTTCTACCGTATCGCGCGTGGCTAACTCTAAATATGTACAAACAGAGCATGGTACTTATCTTTTAAAATCCTTTTTCTCTGAAGCGATTCAAACAGAAAGCGGCGAGGAAGTATCAAACAAAGAGGTTAAAAAAATACTGGAAGAACATATAGGCAAAGAGGACAAACGCCACCCTTTAGCCGATGAAAAATTAACTGATATTTTAAAAGAAAGCGGCTACAACATAGCCCGCCGTACCGTAGCGAAATACCGGGAGCAAATGAACATCCCGGTTGCAAGGTTGAGGAAGGAGTTATAGTTCTCACTTTGTCATTCTGAGCGCAGCGAAGAATCTTCTTCGACTTGCTAATTCGCCATACATTATTTAAGAAGATTCTTCGCTGCGCTCAGAATGACAATTAGAATAGAGACTAACCTAAAACGAATGCTGTGGGCAAGTAACCTGATATTTGTTGTTTAACAGTATCCCCAATACAATTTCATGTGTGCCGTTACTTACGGTATTAAGCGCTGAGGTAGTCATATCGTACGAGTAACCAACATTTATGGTTGAGTTGATATTGAACCCGGCTAATATACCAAATGAGTCGTCCCTGCGGTATGATCCGCCTAACCAAAACACATCCCTGAAAGAAATTTTGGCATTAACATCAAAAGTAAAAGGGACTGGATTGATCTCTTTTATCATAATTGATGGCATTACTGAAATATCATCAGATATAAAAAACTTATAACCTGCCGTAAAAAAAACCTGAGGTACTGTTTTATTTTGATAAACTGTATTACGGGAGTCAGCATAAAGCTTTTCAGGCAACACCTGCTGCACCGAAGCCCCTACATAATAATTTGACGAGTAAGCCCAAATGCCCACACTTAAATCAGGGCTCCAAACACCACCGCTGGCATCATCAATCGCAGGATCATCAGGGGTTGTGGTAGTTAATATTGATGTATTTAAACTTGTATGCGCAACACCTGCAGCCACACCCAGCGCCAAATTAAGCGTACTGGTTAGGCCGATATGATAGGCATAGGTTGCATCAATATTGGTAGCAGTTATGGGGCCTGCTTTATCGCTTACTAAAGTAAACCCAATTCCGTGGTGCGGCTCTGCAGCTTCATAATTTTGCAAATAAGATCTGCTGCCCGGATACTCCCCTCCTGCTGTTGGTAGTTCACTGGCATCGCCATTAATAAAATTGCTGCCTATTGGGGTGTTTATGGTGAAGAAAGTTGTAACTGGCGCACCTTGCAGGCCTGTCCATTGGCTACGATACCCTAATTTTACATCAGTATAATTTTCGATACCGCTGAGTGCCGGGTTTAATAAAAAGTTATTAAAAACATATTGCGTGTATTGCGGCTTTTGCTGCGCCGATACTAATGCTGTAGATGAGATTAATAAAATTAATACAAGTAAAGTTCTCTTCATTTATACAATAAAATAGCCACCCTTTAAATAACATTGCTGTCATTTAAAAGAATTAAATAACAAATAATAAGTGTTTGGGCGGTAGATAATTGTGTTAATATCCTATCTCACAACGGACAGCGTATTAAGCTAACGAATATAGGTTTTCTTTATATTTAGTTCGCTAAATATAATTGCTAAAATGAAATATTTATCACTTTTTAACATTTTCATTTGTCATCGTATTAAGTTTATTACCTAAATAATACTACTTACCGTATTACTGCAACCCAGCCCGATACCGGTTTACGCCCATTTTTAGGATCAATAATGTAGTAATAAGTCCCCGATGGTACCTTATCACCCTTATATGTCCCATCCCATGGTATTGGATAGCCAACTGAGTAATATAGCTTTTCGCCATACCTGTTAAATATTTGCACGGTGCAATTAGGGTAGCTATCCAGATGTTGAATTTCCCAAAAATCATTTATACCATCACCGTTAGGGGTAAAAGTATTTGGCACAACTATATTAAGCAACACGTTAACCGTTACATGTGCAATAGCCGAACAGCTATCTGCTGCTGTAACAGTGAGCATATATTGTGTATTATCAGAAGGGCTGGCAGCGGGATTTAATATATTAGGATTACTTAAGCCTGTTGAAGGTGACCATTTGTAAGTAAACCCTTCACCAGGAGCAGTTGCATTGAGATTTATTTGACCTCCCTGCAACACGGTAAAAACGGAATCAACTGTAATTATAGGAGTTTCCTGAACATTAATTTGTTGTGACGTTGAATATGTACAACCATTAGTCGCGGTAAAAACATAATTAATAGTATGGCTACCCAAACCAGCCTGTCCCGGACTGAATAACCCGGTTGATGATACTCCAGTACCACTAAACACACCGGTGCCGGTGTAAACGCCCGCATTCACCTGTATCTGTACCGGATCTGCGTCCTGGCATATATTGCCTATGCCTGAAACAGTAACCAAAGGATTACCATTTACGGTTATTGTGGTGTCTACCTGGTTTGCGCAGGATTGGCTTGACCCTGAATATACCACCATCCTTACATCGTAACTTTGCGGGTTTACTGAATTAGATAACGGGTACTGGTGATAGTATTTTTTATTAGCAGGCATGGTAGCAAGGGTGTAAACCGCTGTATCCGTAGGGTTATTATTATAATCAAAATACCATACTATTTGCGTGATGTTACCAAAGCCAACCGATGACTTATCATCAAACACAACATCGGTACTACTACATAAATCATTATTATCCTCAACCGAAAAGGCCGCGACAGGGTTTGACCCGTTTACCGTAAACTGTTGGTTTTTTGATACCGAACAACCATATTTTGAAGTAACCGTTAAGGTAACATTGTAATAAGCGGCAGCAGTATATGTATGCGTTGGATTTTGTAAGGTAGATGTATTTGGATTTGCGGCATTAGCATTAACATCCCCAAAATTCCAGAGGTAAGTAAATCCAGACGCTGTAGAATCAGCTATAGTGCTTTGATCCGTAAATGTCGCGGAACCTTGTGCCAGGCAAACATCCGGCATAACAAAATTAACAACGGGTAAGGGATGAATAGTTTCCGGTTGTACATAAGCGAGGCTTGAACAACCATCGCTATTAGTTACAATTAACTTTACAGTATCAGTTCCGGTAGTTGCATAAGTATGGTTAATTACAGTATTTTTCGCGGTTACTGTATCTTTTACGCCATCTCCAAAATCCCATATCCACGTAGCTAAAGTGCCATCTGTTGTTGTTGATTTATCAGTAAACGTAATTGTTTGATTTAAACAGTCGGGTGTTGAAGCTGTAAATAAAGCAACAGGTTTTGCATCGATATGCAGGGCAGGTACATCATATACCGATGTGCAGCTATCAACATCCATCACCGTTAAGCTTACGTTATAATTGCCTGGGTTTAAATACTTATGCGTAGGATTTTGTAGGGTTGATGTTTGATTATCGCCGAAATTCCATAACCAACTTTTTAATGTGCTAACGCCGGTAGTTTCGTCGGTAAATTGTGTGGAATCACCTAAACAAGCCAGGCTAACAGCAAACTTGGCTACAGGCGGATCGGTTACTGAAAAATCCAGCTCAACATTTTCGGTTGAACCGCATACATCGGCAGTAGGATTAAAAACCGTTGCAATTACCGAATAACTTCCGCTTGTATACACAACCGGATTTTTGGGATATTTATAGATGTAAACCGTTTGGTTGTTCTGCACTAAGGAATCGGCAATTATTGGATTGTTATCGGTATAAGGTGTGGTACCGTTTTCAAAATTCCACTGTATACTGGTTGTTTTGTATGGCAGTGTAAGCTGCAAATTATAATCAACCCCACTACAACCGTTGCTCTGCGTACCCCCAGTTTGTGGATTTTCCAGGGCAATAAACTCATTCAGGTTTTGCAGATTGGCCCCGGCCGCATATCCGTAAGATTCATGTACACCAAAACCATAAGCTATCGCATTGAACCCATCGCTTGCGCTTATGGTATGCGGGCCATTAACAACAGGTATTTGTGTATATGAGTAAGTACTATCGTTTGGCACAGGGCTAAAGCTGGTATAAGAAGCTCCATCAAGCATAAAAGAAGATGCTGCATTAGTTTTTATTAATACATTGATGTAGCTATTCAATATCTTGTAATTACTAGCAGAAAATAAGGTTACATGATCTAAAGTTTGTTCGAGCGGTGTGATGAAGATCATTTCCGGGTCGCCCACATCATTAGGAAGGTTGCCACAACTGGGTGTATTACCCTGAGAAACAGCATACTGCGCTACTTGTATAGGTTGATCTGCTGTTATGATGTTAGGGACAGATGAATTGAATGTGTAATAAAACCCGTTGGTAAATTGGCTTGGATTGATGAGCTGTCCATTTATGGTAACATTAGTATTGGGCGTACTTAATATCACCCTAAACACATCATAATCTCTATTACTGAGTGGTACAGTTATATAGTTTTTACCCCACGATGCTGTAGGGTATACCTGCTGAAAAAGGTTATCAGAAGAATTATCTTTTTCGTTACAGCCAATCTGTATCCTGGTGCTCCCCGCAAAAACGGCTATCTTTTTACAGGTATTTAATCCCGAACTTACTGATTGTACACGTGTGCCCGTTAAATCATTATTTGCCAACCCCTGGTAAACATCACCTTTATTTAAAGTAACTGAGAACGCTGCATTCGCTGGTGTTCCATCGAGTAAGGTTGCTGTTGGCGTAATTTCAACAGTAGTGCTATCCTCCGTTGCAATAACCATAAACGCAGAATAGGCTGTTTCATCTGCCATTTGGGTATAGTTTATGGAGTAATAATCTTTCCCTAAAGTATTTACCGGCAATAACAGTGTAGCGCCAGAAGAGCTGTTGGCAAAGATGTGGGCATAAATAGCTACCGGTTTTAATGATGTAATATGTATGCCGTAATGAAACGTTCCCTGGTTAGCAATGTAGGTTGCTGTAGGCATAGTCAGAATAGTTACCTGGTTGGCGGTAACAGTAAAATTGACCGAAGGGCTTCCATTTTCAAACGCAACTGTACCCGAGGTATTAACATCTGACGTAATGTACAGATCCATAACACTTGGCGTATTACCGGTCGGTGGGTTGGAATTGGCCATGTAAGCGGTCCAAAACTCCGTGCCTTTACTTGTACTCCCCTGTGCATGTACATGCAGGCAAGCCAAAATAAAAATTACAGTTACAGTTATTAAGCGTAAAATTCTCACCTATATTAATTGGGGTATTAATCACTTAAAAACTAATCAATATCAGATTGTTTAAAAGCACATAAAGCTATTAAAGAAAGCATTACAACACAATTAATTACAGAAATTTAACTACCAATAATGTAAACAAACTGTTACACTACACATTAAAAAACTTATCGGGGTTAGGCACCAGATTTAAGAAAGATTCAAATTTATCTTCGTAATGCGATTGATCGAGCTTGTAATAAAAGGCACCTTTTTTTGAAGATTGCTTGTCCTTCTCGGGTTGCTTTACCAATAAACCGGTCGATAATAATTTACGACTAAAGTTACGGTCATCAAATTTGTTCTGATACACTCCCTCATATAACGATTGTAATTGCGGGATGGTAAATTTATCGGGCAACAGCTGGAATAGGATTGGATGTAGAGCCGCTTTATACATTAGTTGTTTTTTGGCAAGCCTAACCATTTCATTATGGTCAAATATCAGGTCGGGCATTTCGTCTAGTAAAAACCATTCGGCATGGTATTCATCACTCAGCTGCCTTTCGTATTGGCTAATATCAATCAGGGCGAAATAAGCTACGGATAATACCCGCTCAACCGGGTCGCGATCTGGTTTACCGAATACCTGAAATTGCTCCAGGTAAACATTGCTTAAACCTGTGCGTTGTTCTAATACCCGGTTAGCAGCATCCTCGGGGCTTTCGGTTGGTTTAACAAAACCACCCATCAGGCTCCATCTACCTTTTTCGGGTTCAATGCTGCGCTGTACCAATAATACTTTCAGGTTCCAGCCATCAAAACCAAATACAATACAATCGGTAGCTACTAAAATTCCTTTTTCGCCGGAATATCTCAACATACAAGCTTAAGTTTTTACAAGTGTACTATATTTCCCTTAATTTTTAGCTAACTCTTTTGCCCTGCAATAACATATTCATCGCGTCATCCAATGAACCGGCCCGTGTAACTTCGCCTGAATTTACAAAGAAAATTTCATCAGCATTACGGATGGTATTTAACCTGTGAGCGATAATAACCCGTGTAGTAGTTTCGGGTAGTTTATTTAAAATGTCTTCCAACAGTTTTTCTGTGATGGTATCAATGTTGGCAGTCGCTTCATCCAAAATTAAAATATCCGGGTTTCGAAGCACGGCACGCATAAAGGCTATCAACTGTTTCTGGCCTAAACTCACACTATCACCACTTGATACAACTTTTGTTTCGAGCCCCTGCTCAAAAAGCGCCAGCAGGCTTTCTAAATTAGCATCGGTTATAACCTTTTCTAATTGTTCGTTGGTATAATCGTGGTATAGCGCATTACCATACAATATATTTTCCTTTACAGTGCCCGTAAACAAGAATGGTTCCTGCAAAATAAAACCGATCTTATTTGTTTTATCTACCGGATCATATGAGCGCAGATCCCTACCATCCAACAAAATTGTTCCCGCGGTTGGATCATACAAACGGGCTATTAATGATGCTGTTGTAGTTTTACCGCCGCCTGTTGGGCCAACCAATGCATAAGTTTTTCCCTTTTCTAGCTTAAAGCTGATGTTGTGCAGGATCTCCTGCCCTTCAACATAGCCAAAGTGCACATTCCTGAACTCTAATAGCGGGGACGATGGTTCAACTACATTACTATTAAGTTTAACCAGGTTGGTTTCTAATGATAATATCTGCGAAATCCTGTCCCACCCAGCCATCGCTAACTGGAAGTTAGCCCACAACGTTGCCAGTTGCCTTAATGGGTTGTAAAAAAGCGTAGCATAAGACAAATATGCTATTAAACCACCGATACCGATATCCCCAATACTTATCAGATAAATACCAAAGGCCAGCACCATTAACTGCGCCATGCTTGAGAAAAAGCTATAAACCGGCAACAAAACATTATTAGCCAGGCCTGCCCCTATTGCAGTACGGTAGTTATCCTGATTAGCTTCATCAAAACGCTTGCGGAAGTAATCGCGGCGGTTGAAGGCAATGATCACCCTGAAATTATTCAGGCTTTCCTGTATCTCGGCACTCATACCGCCAACGCTTTTCAGGTTGACAGCATTCTTACGTTTTACCCAGGCAGAGGTAACCAAAGTAAATATCAATATAAAAATACCAGGCGATAACGCGGCCGCACCCAGTTTAATATTGATAACCAATAAAAACACACCCGCCCCCACCATGGTTGCAATGTTGCCAATGAACTGCATGAGCGATTGCGAGAAAAACTGGTTAAGCTTATCAGTATCATTATTCACGCGGGATATCAGGTCACCTGCTTTGTTTTGGTTAAAGAAATCAACCGGTAGTTGCTGTAATTTGTTAAAAATGGCGTTACGCAATGTATATAGCATGCGCTGGCCTACACTACCCATTAATTTTGTTTGAAAGTAACTGGTTACCAAAGCTCCCAGATACATACAAAGTAAAATACCTCCGTAAAACAGCACCCCGTTAAAATCCTTATGCGACACATATTTATCAATGGTGTAACCAATAATAAATGGCCCCAATAAGTTTAAGGTAGCGTTAGTTAAGATAGCGCCTAAGGCTATAAATAAATTCTTGCGTTCGTGCTCAATTAATTGCAGCAGTTTTTTAAGCCCTGTTAGGGTTGATGTTTTTTGCTGTTTGCCCGAAAGACTGTTAAGATCGTAGTTCATTTTTTATATTTTTCCTTCGGGATAATTATTTAACTGCATTAATTTCGTAAGCATTGGTACTTTGTTGTGAGTCGAATATCTGCACATACTCAGGGCTATTATGCATCAATTCATCGTGTGTGCCTGATGCAACAATTTCGCCTTGCGTGAGTACAATTATCTGATCATAATGCTCCACAGCGCCTATTTTCTGGGTTACCGACACCAGTGTGAGGCCCGGATAGTTCTTTTGTACATTGGCGAGGATCTTTTTCTCGGTATTATTATCAACCCGGGCGGTAAAATCATCCAGCAATAAAACCTTTGGATTAACGGCCAGCGCCCTTGCTAACATAATACGTTGTTTTTGTCCGCCTGAAAGGCTTGATCCACGTTCAGAAACTATGGTGCTTAATCCCTCGGGTAAGCCATCGATAAACCCTCTTAATTCAGCGGTATCAATCGCTTTTTCTAATGATTCATCAGTTACAGTATCGCTGAAAGCGATATTCTCCCTGATGCTCATGTTGAAGATGATACTATCCTGAAAAACAAAACCAACCTGGCTATGGAAAGATTCGTTATTGTATTCGTCTATTGTTCTGCCATCAAATTCAACCAATCCGCTGGTAGGGTTTATTAAACCTGTTAACAAATACAGTAGTTGTGATTTACCAGCAGCCGTAGGACCGATAATAGCGATTTTAGACCCTGCATTTACTGAGAAAGATATATTTTTCAGTGCAGGTTTTTGTCCGTATAAAACTGATATATCTTTTAGTTCGATATTACCTTGCAATGTTTCTTTAAGCGTTCCTTTGCGTTGGGTATCTACACTATCCAAAACAATGCTTATACGATCAAATGAAGCGGTAGCCTGTGCTATGATATTACTCATAAAACCGATAACCAATATCGGGAATATCAACAACGACAAATAACTGTTGAACGCCGCGAAATTACCCAGGCTCATACTGCCGGCAATTACATAATGACCGCCAAGTATCAATATACTTAAAGCCGCCATGTTAGCTGTAAAAGTTATAACCGGTACCAAACTGGCAAACAAGCGTAAAATGCTTAAGCCAAACTCTTTAGCTTTGGTATTGGCTTGTAAAAACTTGTCGTATTCCAGTTGTTGTGAGTTGATGACACGAATAAGTGCCGAACCCAATATACTCTCGTTGATGATTTTGTTTAACCAGTCAATAACCGCGCGGCTTTCTTTAAACAATGCCCTTACTTTCTTCAATACATAGAAAAATGTACCGCCAATAATTGGAATAATCGCGATAACACATAATGCTAACCGCCAGTTAATGGTTAATAATAAGATACTCGCTCCTATAATGGTAAACAAAGATGACGCGATGGATACGATGGCCTGCGAAACAAACATCTTTATAGAATCAACATCGGCAGTAAGGTTAGTAAGTAACTTGGATGGGTTTACCGCCTCGATGAAAGCATAGCTTTGTTGTGATATTTTTTCAGAAAGTTTGCTGCGGAGATCTCGTGCAACCCGTTCTGATGCATAGGTTTGTATTACGCTTTGCATATAGGTAAATATAAAAATACCTATAACGGCAATGGTAAACTCAATGATTATTGGTCTGTATTCAAAATGTTTGTGGGTATACGCATCAATACCGTTAGCCACTATTTTAGGGAGCAACAAGGTGATACCATTACTAAAAAGCGCGAAAACTACCAGGAATATGACCAGGCCCATATAAGGTTTAAGCAGGCTGAAAATACCTGCCTTTTTGGGAGCTTGACTTTTAGACTGATCGGTTTGTTTTTCCATCCTTATTTAAATAAGTGCAAAGCACATGTTCATAATTTCCGGTAAAAATAGCAAAGCTTTATTACGACTGCGATAAATGTTTAATTTAATGAATGAAAGCATCGTTTTGTTTAAGTTATTTTACCCGTTTAACCATGTAGACGATTTGGGAATGAAAAGATTTTAAAATACTTTTACTAAATACATACCTCGTTAATTTATCACCTCAATCATGGCTATCACATTTGATCCGCATGCACAATACAAACTGGAAGATGAACGCGTGCTTTTACGCCCGCTTAATGTTACTGATGATGAGCATCTGTTATCATTCGCGTTACATGAGCAGGAAACCTGGCAATACTCAAGTCAGGCCGCATTTGGTGCAGATGGATTGAGCGAATACATAAGTGCTGCACTGGCAGCACGGGTTACCGGCAAGGAATATCCGTTTATTGTTTATGATAAAAAAACAGGCAGATATGCAGGTAGCACTCGTTTTTATGACATTCAACCACAAAATTTAACCTTACAGTTGGGGTATACCTGGTATGGTAAAGATTTCAGGGGTACTGGATTGAACAAGCACTGCAAATTTTTATTGCTACAGTTTGCGTTTGAAGAGCTGGGTATGGTGCGTGTTGAATTTAGAGCTGATGCCCGGAATGACCGCAGCATAGCAGCTATGAAAAGTATTGGCTGTACGGTTGAAGGCATTATGCGCAGCAACATACCTACCCGTGAAGGTGGCAGGCGCGACTCCATTATATTAAGTATACTAAAAAGCGAATGGGAAAGCGTTGTTAAACAACGTTTAAAAGATCGCTTATAAAATCGAATCTTATTTTACTGCCGATAATTTAGTATTAACCTGTGATGAGCCTCTGTATATCAAATCATTTTGCAGCGTTACTTTTTTGTTATCGGTGTTAGGGGTTGATGAATCCAGTTTACTTAACAATATATTTATGGTATTGGCTGCAATCTCTTCTACAGGTTGCGCAATAGCGGTGACTGATGGCGAGTACAATTCAAAAACATCATGATCATCAAAAGAGATAACCGCAATATCATCGGGTACCCGGATACCCATGTTGTGAATTACTTTTAAACCACAAGTACCAATACGGTTTGTGCCGAATATTATAGCATCCAGATCCTTATTATTTTTAAGGAAATCGGCAATTGGCTCCAACATATATTTAGTCTCCTGGTTAAAAACAACTTCTTTAATATAAGATTGTAAGTTATTTTGCTCCAATGCTTTCTTATAACCATCCAAACGTGCCTGCATTTGGGTTTGATGAGATTCTAAAGTAATAAAAGCTATTTTTTTATACCCTTGCTCCACTAAATATTCTGTAGCGGTATAGGTGCTATCCAAATTATCAGTTACTACATAGCTACAATCAATACCCGGGAAATACCTGTCGAATAAAACAACCGGCAGGTCATCCTTTAATAATTCAGCAATATCTTCTTCCACACCAACAGGCGGGGCTATAATGTAACCATCAACATGCCTGTCGCGAAACATCCCAATCAGATCGCGTGTTTTATCAGCATCATTATCAGTACTGCAATAAATTATCCTGTAACCGTTTTTATAGGCCCCATCCTCAATATAACGGGCAATGTTTGCAAAAAACGGATCGGCAATATTTTCAACCATCAAACCGATAATATGCGATTTGCCGGTACGTAAGCTTTTAGCTAAAGAGTTAGGCTTATAACCAACTTCTTTTACAAATTTCAATACCCGCTCAACAAGCTCCTCGCTTATCCGTTTTTCCCTGGCGCGGCCATTCAAGATAAAGGATACCGTAGTTTTTGATATATTGAGTTTATTGGCAATATCAACTATTGACAGCTTCTTCTTAATCATCAGGATTTGATATATAATTTAAAGGTTATAAAAGAATAATAAGCTAATATAGAATCAATTTATCGATTTACCAATAAAACAAACAATAACAAAGCCGATACATCATTATTGTATAATGAAATAATAAAATCGTTTTACTTGACCACCGGAAATGCTGATATTCTTAATCGCGCACCACCCATTGGTACCAACGTTAATGTTTTTTCAGGTTGATCTGATACCACCGGGCTTGGTGGCAATATCGCGCATAATCCGTATTGATCAATTGTCCACGATGTTATTTGCTTGCCTTTTGCCACAAGTTGTATTGGTGCATTTGTATTGGTGAATGGATTATCATCTTTTGGCCAGCTCTTTTTAATCACCGCAAAAGACGCCGCTGCATCTTTATCTAGCAACAATCCATAATTCCATGGGGATGCTGCATAAATATCATAAGCAGGCCATTTAGCCGGATCGACGGTTTTTTGCCAGCCTGCATCGCCCTGTACATCAACCTTACTATTCTTTTTGACATAGTTTTCAGCAATTTTCAGCGAGAATGTCAGCGGGCCATAATTAACGCTAACGCTATTTTTATTATTTCCCCACGTTTTAACCTTTATATGCATAGGTAGTTGCAATGCGACCACATCGCCGTTTTTCCAGGTATAGGTTAGTTTTATATACTTGCCGGGCACCGCATTAACCGGGATTACTTTACCATTAACTTTTACATTTGCGTTATTACACCAAGCTGGTATACGTAAATAAAGCGGGAATTTAACGCTGGCAGCTACATTAATGCGAAAACTAACCTGCTCTTCAAACGGGTAGTGTGTGCTTTCAGTTATATTAACTTTTTGGCCATTGCCTGCAACTGCATTAACCTGCCCGTCGCTGTATAATTGGGCAGCTAAGCCTTTATCCGGTGTAGCCATCCAACTATTTTCGGCATAATACACCCAGCCCGCAGCATGATTATGTTGGCAGCAACGGCTACTGAAAGGGTTCATAGCTAAAAACGGACCGTCATTAGCAATACCCGGTGAATGATTTTTACTGTCACTTACCACCATATTAGGAGCCGTTAAATACCGGAGTGCTTTATAATCTGAAGTAAACGCTGCCGGGAATGTATTAAAAGCCACGTCTTCGCAGTTATCGGCCCAAAAAGTATCACCTGTAAATTGCAATAAATACTCATCCGATGTCATTTGCTCAACCATTCCGCAAGTTTCAACGGCTTGCCTTGGGTCGGTATAACCTTGCCTGGCATTTTCATCAGCCCCAAACATGCCGCCGGGTACTTGCCCGTAAATATTACGCACAAGGTTAAAATCAGCATAACTCGCATTCAAATCAGATAATAAATGACTTTGCAGGTAATAAGTCGCCGGCTCGCGGAAACATTCGGCTACGTTTACATTGTGCCAGTTAGGTAAATTATTTGCCTGGCGCCAATTTGCTGTGCAACGATCAAGTTTTGTAGCCAAATCCAAAAGCCATGTTTCGCCGGTACGATTATATAGCCAATAAACACTTAAAAGATTATCTCCGCCCCGGCTATTTTCCCAATAATCCTGCAAAAACTTATCATCAGGAATGCTCAGTTCCCATTTAAAATACTTGCGCATTAAATTAATTACACGTGCGTCTTTAGAATATTCATAATAGGATTGCAGGCACCACAACATGGGCATGTTAGTCCACAGGTCGCGTTTACCCTCCCCTTTATATACCAGCGGCCCAAAATCGCCATTAGAGCGCTGGTTATTAATTACAGCATCTATCCAAAATTTGGTAGTGGCCAGCATCCGCTTATCATTCAGCATATAAGCTATATCGCCATAACCTTTTAACCAGTAAGGCAATTCTTCCCACCCATATTTACCTAAACCACTTTTATTTAGCCATGCGTTATCTGTTCTGTTAAGCCAGATGCTTATTTCATCTAAATGACCGGTAAGCCCGGCACTTTGCAATTCTAATTGTTTTTTTAACCAGCCTCCTGGCTTTATTGAGCCAATTGGGAGCTTAATAAAAGCCTGTTTTAGTAAAGGAAATTTATTGCTTACATAAAATGTATTTATGCTATTCGTATCGGGTTTAGTTACAACAGCAGCCTTTATGCTTTGAGCTTGTGTGCTAAAACATCCAAGCACGAAAATAATTGGCAGTAGTAGGTTCTTCATGGTAGATAAAAAAAGCAATTTATCATTATTTTAATAAATGTGTATGTAACATTAAAAAACCATTCTCCGTCCATTTAGAATTAATCCGGATTGCACTTTAATATTTGAGTGTTATACAAGTTGATTACCTTCGGGCACAAACAAAAAATATACATGGCAACAACAAAACTTACCATAAATAACAACGGATCGGTTAAAATAGACGGCGATTTTGAGATAGTAGATATGCAAGGCAACAACTACGGTTTACAAGGCAGAACTGTTGTAAGCATTTGCCGTTGTGGCCTATCAGCAAACAAACCATTTTGTGATGGCGCGCATAAAAACCATTTTGAGCACAATGCTATCGCATTTGATCTGCCTCCAAAAAAGGTATAACACGCTAAATATTTGAGGTACTTTTTTCATATCGGTTACCACGGCACCAATTATTGCGGATGGCAAAAACATCCGGAAGCGTTAAGTGTGCAACAGGTTTTGGAAACCAACTTAACCAAACTGTTAAAAGTACCCATTTACATTTCCGGTTGCGGGCGAACTGACGCGCAGGTACATGCGAGTCAGTTTTTTTTCCATGTTGATATTGAGCAGGAATGGGATTTTGATCTTTTTTTCCGCCTGAATAAAATATTGCCGGATGATATTGCCGTTTTTGACATCATCCCGGTGGAGGACCTGCCCCATGCCCGTTTTGATACTATACAACGCAGCTACGATTACTTTATCCATACTTATAAAGACCCGTTTTTGAGTAGGTTCAGCTCTTTTTATGCAGAAAAGGGTCTCGATCTACATAAAATGAAGTATGCCGTGGCATTACTACCCAACTACAGCGATTATAGAGCCTTCTGCAAAATGCCCGACCGCATTGATCATACCATCTGCCACGTAAGCACAGCCAGCTTGTTTACAGATAAGAATAGCGACAGAATTCGTTTTCATATCTCGGCTAATCGTTTTTTAAGTAAGATGATCCGCATTATTGTGGGGCGTTTGCTGGAAATTGGCAAAGGCGAAATGAGTGTTGATGAGTTTGAACATTATCTTGCTGAGAAGATCACACCGCAAATTATTATTCCCGCTTACCCGCAGGGTTTATATCTATCAAAAGTTACTTATCCTTATTTAGATTTACCGGTTAAAAGTACGTTTTCGACAATGATGACCGAGGGAACTGATTGGATTAAGTTATAATTATCGCATCCTTGTCGTTCCTCCTTCTTGTCATTCTGAGCGGAGCGAAGAATCTGTAAAGTAGTTTACAAGCGTACAGATTCTTCGTTCCTCAGAATGACAATTTTGTTTAGTAGATGACAAGCAACGGTTTAATTTAAAATAGGTAAATTCGCGGCTTAATATATTTTTTGATGGTGTGGTTAGATAAATTTAAGCTGAACAAAGGCTTAGCGCGTACAATAACAGAAGCAGGATATTTGAGTCCGAAAGAGATACAGCAAAAAACTTTGTCGAGGATTATTGGCGGGCAGGATGTTATCGCGATAGCTCCAGAAGGGGCCGGTAAAACCAGCACTTACATCATCACTGTATTAAACCGCATAAGGCAAGGGTTTGACGATGCCCCAAGGGTATTGGTATTAGTACCTGATAAGGAAAAAGTATTCAGCGTAATTGAGCAATTTGATGCGCTCAACAAAAATAAATCAGTAAAAATTGTTGGCTTATACGTTGCCCCCGGCATCGAAGCACAAATGGACGCTTTGGCAGATGGCGCCGATATTGTTGTTGCCACGCCAGACCGCGCACGTGCTATCTACCTAAAATTGGGCCTCAACCTAAATAAAATAGACTTATTTATTGTTGATGATGCCGAACTTATTGTTAAGCAAGGTATGCAATTACAGGTAGCTGAATTGGCAAACAGCATCACCAAATGCCAGCACCTGGTATTTACAGAAGTGCTGCATGATAAGTTAGAAAAAATGATAGCTCCGTTTATGAAACAACCTGCTATTATTGAGGTAGAAGAATTAAATGATACGCCTTTAGATACTTATCAGCAAATATTATATAACCTGCCCAACTTCAGGACTAAATTAAACTTGTTGAACCTGTTTATGCAGGATGATGAGTTGTTCACCAAAGTAGTAGTATTTGTAAACACCCGCATTACTGCTAATACTGTTTACAAAAATCTAAAACCTCAATTGCGCGATTCGGTGGTTATTTTAAACCCGATGTTTAGTGAGGATAAAGGTATATCGGATATTAATATTTTTAAGAGCGATGATAAGCTGCGGGTTTTAGTGATCGCAAATGAGAATACCGAAGATGTTGATATTTCGAAGATCCCATTTTTTATTCATTTGGATCTGCCTGAAGAAAAAGAGTTGTTTGTTAACCGGGTAATTAAAAAAACCGGTGAAGAAGATACTTTAGCCATCACCTTTGCAACTGATATTGAATTGGTGCAGGTTAAAAAGATAGAGCAGGTCATCGGCAGAAAAATGGCATTATCTGAATTGCCGGATGACTTGATTATTGATAAAGAGCGTAAAGACAAGGAAGAATCAGTTGAAAAGAAACCTGCCAAAGCGGATAAAAACGCGCCTGTAGCTGGTGAGGCTTTCCATGAGAAAAAAGCAGCTAATGCCAAGACTTATAATTACAGCTCGGGCACTAAAGCTAAAATGAATAATAAGCGGAAGCATTCTTAGGATGTGCAGATTTGCGAATATGCAGATGTGCGGATAGTCTTGATGCGCTATTTACCTCTCCCCGCGAAAGTTTCGATATACAAATCTTCTACCTTTTTGCGGGCCCAGTCTGTTTTGCGTAGGAATTTGAGGCTTGATTTTATGCTGGGATCATCCAGAAAACAATTGATGCGGATGCGGTAACCTAACTCGGGCCAGCCGTGGTGGGCTACCAGTTCGTTCAATACCATTTCTAAGGTTTTGCCGTGTAATATATTATTGGGTTGTTCCATTAGTTCCAGTTATGAAAGGGTTGAGTAAAAAACTCATCTACCTTTTTGTTGAATTCATCGGCATGAGCCTGCAAGGTATGATGCGGTGAATTAGGCAAGATCCACAAATAAGCATGCGGAATATTTTGATAAATAAGCACCGTATGTTGCAAAACAATTAAATCATGATCTCCACTTATGATTAGTGACGGGCATTTAATTTGTTTCAACGCAGAAAGTGGGACATTAGGCTGCAGCCAATCCAGCATAAATATTTTCCAGTCGTTTTTTTCTTTAGCCGTGGTGAAGGTTTTATTTTTATTATTATTGTAATCATCGCGCTCACCTTTCCAATAAGATGGAATTAATGCTGTTGAATCGGGCCATAGATTGGCGCCTGTTGAGGCAAGTTTGATAACTTTGTCAGGGTGACGCATAGCCAATAACAGCGCATTGATACCGCCATCGCTCCAACCGATCACATAGCTTGATTTAATATGCATTACATCCAGCAAAGCTGCAAAATCATCCGCCATCATTTCAAAACTTAGGGAATCTTTACCATCTACCGATTTACCTTGCGCCCTGCTATCCGCTACGATCACCATATATTTTTTGGAGAAATAGGGAATATTTTTGGTAAAAGCCGATATATCGCCGCCATTTCCATGTATCATTAATAATGGTTCGCCTTTTCCATAAACCTCGCAATACATTTTAAATCCACGTATATCGTAGTACTTACCAGCGGCAGGGTTGTTACCATAAGGGATTGGTTTATCCTGTCCGAAAGCCAGTAAAACGAATAATTGTAAAAGGCAAAGTATAATGAGCTGTTTTTTCACGCTGTTAAAAAAAACTAAATTAAACTTAAATTGGTAATGCATATGGATAAATGATTTATTTTTATGCTATCCAATTCTCTACCTAAATAAATACCGATGATAAATATAACCCGGCTAAGGTTGCTCTTTTTATTATTACCCGCTTTGCTGATTGTTTCAACTACTAAAGCGCAGGACGATGGTTTTAACACTTCTGTAAATGCCATCTTAAAAAACATTCATCCACCACAATTTAAGGCTGCTGTATATAACATTACCCGTTATGGCGCTATAGCGGATGGAAAAACTGATACCAAAGCCATTTTTGATAAAGTAATAGACCTGTGCAGTGTAAGCGGTGGTGGCGAGGTATTGGTGCCGAAGGGAACATTTTATACTGCAGGTCCAATCGTTTTAAAAAGCCATGTAAATTTGCATTTTGAGGATGGTGCCGAGCTTGTTTTCTCGGGCGATCCGAAGGATTATTTGCCACCGGTATTAAGTTTATGGGAAGGTACCGAGGTATTTAATTATTGTCCGCTGTTGTACGCTTATCAATGTTCGGATATAGCGGTTACAGGGCATGGAATTATCAATGGATCAGCAAGTAAAATATTTGCTACCTGGCGGCCACAAGGATCTGCAAATCAATTAAAATTAAGGCAAATGGGCGGGCATAATGTACCGGTTTATGAGCGGGTATTTGGCGATGGTTATCATTTACCGCCGGATATGATCCAGTTTTTCGGGTGTAAGAATATATTGATAGATGGCATCACTATTAAAGATTCGCCATACTGGGTAATACATCCGGTGTTATGTAATAACGTTATGGTACAAAATGTAACTATTAATAGTCACAATTTAAATAACGATGGCTGCGACCCGGAATCAACTACTAACGTGCTTATACAGAATTGTAAGTTTGATACAGGCGATGACGGCATCGCCATAAAAGCTGGTCGTGATCAGGATGCCTGGCGCATAGGCCAGCCAACGGAAAATGTTATTGTGCGTAACTCCGTTTTCACCTCAAAAGCTAATGGCCTTTGCATCGGCAGTGAAATGTCGGCCGGGGTTAGGAATGTTTATATGTACAATAATTATATTCACCACTGCCTTAGTGCCATCTACTTTAAATCAAACTTGGATCGTGGGGGATTTATTGAAAACATCCACGTGCAAAATGTGCAATGCGATACCGCTTACGCCGCGTTTATAAGATTTGAGAATAATTACTCAGGCGCACGTGGTGGCCACTACCCTACTAATTTTAACAACTTTAATATTGAAAAAGTAAACTGCAATTATGCCGGTGAAACCGGAATTTATGCCGTGGGTGTGGATGGGCAACCACTTAAAAACATCACATTAAATAAGGTAAGCATCACTAAAACACCAAAGGATGAGGTTATCACCAATACAGAAAACTTAGTTTATAAAGACGTAGTTGTTAATGGGCATGTGTTGGCTAAACCAACCAATACCCCGGTTATACAATTACATACCGATTAGCCGGGTTTTAATTAGATCTGCTTACGATAAACCAGGAAACCTGATCGTTCCGCTATTTTATCGTATAGCTTCATCGCAGTGATATTTGTTTCGTGGGTTTGCCAATAAACCCTTGGCGAACCTGTAAGTTTCGCACGCTCATAAACACCGTTGATTAATGCCCGGCCAACTCCTTTGCCACGCACGGCTTCATTGGTAAATAAATCCTGCATATAGCAACTAAGACCTATTGTTATGGTGCTGCGATGAAAAATATAATGCGTTAGGCCTACAAGCTTTCCATTACTTTCGGCAACCAGCGCATTAACCGGTTCATCTGGATTAAAAAAACGAGCCCATGTAGTTTGTGTTATTTCAAGCGGAAGCGCTGTTGCACCAGAACGGCCATAAAACTTGTTATAGGCATCCCATAAGGGTAGCCATTGTTCGTAATCAGCAGGCTCAATTGGCCTTATTAGTAAATCTGTTGACATATTTTAATATTAATAAACAATTATACTTTTACCTGTAATGGTATGCGCGCTAAAATAACCAAGCGCATTATTGTTAAAGTTTGATGGTGGATTTGATGGCGTAACCCCACCATCAGGCCCGTTAGTTTGCTGCTGACTTAAGGTATACCAATATTTGTAAATATTTTTATCAATACTCTCCATATTAACACTGGCAGTATCTCCAGGGTGAATATCTATATCGGTTTGAAAAAGGTCTTCTTTTACATAACGGCCATTAGTAAAGCTATCATCGTTAGTAAAAATGGTGCCAACCTCGGTGCTGTTTACAAACAAAACAAACAGGTATTGGTTAGCTATATTCGGCGGGTCCTGATAATTTACGGTAATTGTACGCAAGCTGCTTTTACCAAAAACATTGGGCTTGTCTGTTATGGAGTCAAGCGGTACAGAAACTGTTGGCATGGTAGATTGTGCCATATAAGTTGTATCTCCTATTTTTACCGTTAGTGTATAAGTTCGGCCATATACACCACCATGAAAAGGGTAAAGCACATACAATCCCGGGTGAACTTCGTTAAAGTGGAATTGCCTGCCCGCACCATCATTAAGCGTTATTACAGCACCTGTTACTGTTGGGAAATTATCAGTAGCAGTAAAAGGCACAGACTTGGTGATAGTTACATATTGAGGGCCCTCCTGATCTGTTATGTTTGCCTCAATAACAATTTGCGCTGGGGCGTTATTTAGTTTCAAGTCGATAACTTTTTGGCATGATGCTATTGTCAGTACAATTATTGCAGCAACAATATATCCGTATTTTAATTTGACGCTCTTCATGCTCATTAAAACTTAAAGTTCCAGGTTACTGATGGTATCCTGCCGAACAGGCTGGTTTCCACTGCCTCGGTTGTTCCCGGATTGGTTTTACTATCGCGGAAGGTAATAGCATAAGGATTACGGTGATCATAAACGTTGTAGATACCGAACGTCCAGCTGGAGTGATATTTTTTATGCGGTTTACCCTCAAGCGTAGCGCCCAAATCCAAACGATTATTGGCAGGTTCGCGATTAGCATTGCGTTGCGAATAATAAAAAGTTGTTAAGCCATTTATTTCATATTTGCCATTAGGGTAAGTTACCGGGTTGCCTGTACCATAAACAAATGTACTGGAGAACGACCATCTTTTACTGAACTGATAAATGCCTACGGCGGATATATCGTTTGTACGATCCTGAGTAGCCGGATAATAATCGCCATTATTTATTGCCGCGAATTTACGTTCGGTGCGCGATAAGGTATAGCCCAGCCAGCCATTGAACTTGCCGTATTTCTTCTTCAAAAAAAACTCTATACCATAGGCCCTGCCCGTACCATAAACCAATTGCGATTCCACATCCTGATTGAGGATAAGCTGTGCGCCGTTTTTATAATCTATCTGATTTTGCAGCCACTTGTAATATACCTCGGTAGAGAACTCGAACATATTATCATTAAAATTACGAAAATATCCAGTTGAGAATTGATCGGCTATTTCGGGTTTAATGTTGTTGCTGCTCATCACGTACAAGTCAGTCGGCGTACTACTGGTAGAGTTGCTGATGATGTGTATATTTTGGGTATTACGGTTGTACGATGCCTTTAGGGATGTTTCTGACGTTAAGCTATAACTTGCTGAAAAACGGGGTTCTAAATTAAAATAGCGCTTAACAATCTGCCCCGAATTATAGGTATTTGATGTGACGGTATTTCCCGCAGCATCATACGTACTGAATGTACCAGGGCCAAACAAAAACATATTGCTTAAACGGAAGCCATATAATAAACTTAGCTTATCGCTTGCATGCCATTCGTCGCTTATGTAAGCAGCGGTTTCTAATCCGTAGCGGCGCTCTATCGTTTTATCGTTAAAACTGGAGTTTCCATCAGCGGTAATGCTACCCGGTGCCAGGTTATGATGCAAGGCATCAACCCCGAACTTAATAGTGTGACTATTGCTGATAAAATATTGAAGATCTTCTTTAAAATCGAGATCGGTTATTTGCGATACCGCGTTGAAGTTATTGCCCGGCAGGTAGCTTTGTATATCGTAATTATAATTGCTGTAGATAAGCGAAGTGTTTGAAAACAACTTACTATTAAAAATGTGATTGAAGCGCAAAGTACCTGTTGAATTACCCCAATTGGTGCCGAAGGTATTTTTTAAGCCTAACACATCTTTGCCAAAATATCCGGAAAGATAAAGTACGTTTTTATCATCAAAGTGGTAATTGGCTTTAGCGTTGATGTCATAAAAATACAGTTGACTACCTTTCACGGTTGAATCGGATGAAGCCCTCAGGAACAGATCGAGGTAAGTGCGGCGGGCACTGATCATAAAAGAACCTTTGTCCTTTACTATCGGGCCCTCCACTTTGATGCGGGATGAAATGAGGCCAATACCGCCCTGCACTACATAGTTTTGGTTATTGCCCTCATCCATTTTAATATCCAACACTGATGACAATCGTCCGCCATATTGTGCTGGCATGCCGCCTTTGTACAGGCTCACATCTTTTATAGCATCGGAGTTAAAAGTGGAGAAAAAACCAAATAAATGCGAAGCATTATATACTGTAGCTTCATCTAACAGAATCAGATTTTGATCAGATGCCCCTCCTCGAACATAAAAGCCTGTATTGCCTTCGCTGGCAGCTTTGACGCCGGGTAATAAGGATAACGTTTTCAGAATATCCCTTTCACCCAACAAAACCGGGACATTGTTGATCTGCGACATGTCGAGCTTTTCTACTCCCATTTGCGGCGATGCCACGTTATCGTTATTCCGGGTATGTGCATTAATAACAACTTGTTGCAGCTCGGCTTTGGGGTTAAGGGCTACATCAACCACCTTATTTTCGGTTAAGGCAACGGTGTATACAGCTGGTGCATAACCCACATAAGTTACCGTTAAAATATAGTTACCCTCCGGAGCGGTTAATGAGTAAAAGCCATAGTTATTACTTGATGTTGAAGTTTTATTTAGCGTTATAGTGGCGCCTATTAATATTTCGCCGGTAGCTGCATCTTTAACATTACCACTTACGGTAAACTTTTTTTGTGCCGATACTGGGATGCTAATTAACAGGCAAAAAGCAAGCAGAATTGCTATGTTTAAGTATTGGGGCCTGTAGGTGAATAGTTTATCGGTTGACAGCATTGGCGGATATAAAGATATTATATTATGCCATTACTGATTATTAATGGCATAATATTTAATCAATACTACCTCCGTTCGTTATATACCTGAAACTCTGCTATTGATACCTGGTGATCGGCTTTGGCTATTGATATCCTTACCTTATTGCCCCACACCCGGTCAAAGCGATGTATTTTTATCTTTTTACCATTCTCGCCGTCGAATAGTGTTTTCCAAACGCCGTTACTGCAATATTCAAGGCGGTAATTGGTGATGTTCGGTTTCTGCTCGGCAATTACAATGGTATTGAATCCTTTATCCTTATCAAAATCAATCTCATACCATGGGCTTTTTACGGTTGGGTTTGATATCCACGAAGTGGTAAAATCATCATCATTTGCAAAATCCATAATATTCATATCATCGCTCCAGCTTGAATTTGATGGCTGATTTTTTGCCAGATTTGATGAAATTATAGGTGCATCAATAGTTGGCAGTTTTGGTGCTGGGCCATCATTCTTCCACATTTTGCCTATGGTTTTAAGTGCTGTTAGTGTATTATCATCAATAAGCCCATCGCGGTTTGGCGCTACATTCAGTATAAAATTACAATCAACTTTATTAAAAGGAATAATATAATTATTAACCAGCATGGCGGGGTTTTTAACTGAATCCGCAGGGAAATTAGTTTTCCAGAACCATGCAGTATTTATTGGCAGACAAGCTAACGCTGGCATGCTGTTATATTGTTTTGATATGCGCTGACCAGCTCCCATTTCGTAGGTTTTTATATCGGTATAGTATAAACCTTCGGCAGGGTATTTGGCACCGTTCAAGTCCATCATTACACAATTTGGTTGCAGCGATTTTACAAGGTTATAAATATCTTCAAAAGGCACATCATCGTAAGATATCCTCGACCATGGCGCATCCCAACCGTCGATAATTAACGCTGAAATTGGGCCGTAATTGGTTAAAAGCTCGGTTAGTTGTGCTTTTATCATTTCAACATCCTTATGCGTTATTGAGTTAGGGCGAATGCGATGATGGGTATCTAAAATGGAGTAATACAGCATCACTTTTAAGCCATTAGCACGAAAAGCATCGGTAAATTCTTTTACCACATCCCTTTTCAATGGACTATTCATTACATTATAGTCGGTGGTTTTAGTATCCCAGATACAAAAGCCACTGTGGTGTTTGGTGGTCAGGCAACCATAGCTCATGTTCGCTGATTTCGCGGCTTTTGCCCATTGGTCGCAATCTAATTTTGTGGGATTAAATATGGATGGAGATGCTTCGGGATCAGGCCAATCCTGGTTCATATAAGTAGGGATATTGAAATGGATAAACATCCCGAATTTTAAATCGACAAATTGTTGTTGGAGTTGTTGCAGGATTTGTTTTTCCTGTGCAAATACAGTACTTGATAATAGTAAAGCATAGAATACGGTACAAATAAGTTTTTTCATAAGTAATGAGGCAATGAAGGGCTAAGATATAAAACAGATTGGTATTTTACGATTGGCAAAGCAGCGCAATGGAAACACCATATATATATTCGGAAGATAAAAAAGGTGTCATGCTGAGCGTAGTCGAAGCATGTGGGCAAAGGCCTTTACGCACATGCTTCGACTACGCTCAGCATGACATCCCTCTTTTTATAAAAAAGTATTAGAAAAGCAAATCTCATCTTTCGAACACCTATGGTAAAACACCGATCACAATGGCATAAACAACAAAGCCCTTTTGCAATGCAAAAGGGCTTTGTGTTACTTTTTAATATTGATTCAAATTACATGTAACCACGTTGGTTCTTTCCTTCCATCCAGTTGGCGAAGGCGCGGTTAACTACCTTGTTACCACCAGGGGTTGGGAAATCACCGCTAAAATACCAGTCGCCGGTGTGATCCGGGCAGGCGATGTGCAGGTTATCCAATGTTTGGTATAATACTTTTACCTCTGCTTTTATTTCTTTTGGGGTGATGATCTTAGCTATACGATCAGATATTTCCTGATCAGTAAAAGGCGCGTAGATGGCTTTTACGTAGTTTACCACTTCTTCTTTAGGCAGCGATGCGCTGTCTTTACATTGCTGGTAAACTTTCAATATCACATCATCCATACCGGCATCTTTCAATAGGCTTATCGCTGCCTCGAAAGCAACAAACTCGCCCATGCGCGACATATCAATACCATAACAATCAGGGTACCTGATTTGCGGTGCTGATGAAACCACCACTATTTTTTTAGGGCCTAAACGATCAAGAATTTTCAGGATGCTTTGTTTAAGCGTAGTACCACGAACAATTGAATCATCCAAAACCACCAACGTATCAGTTCCGTTTTTAATCAAACCGTAAGTGGTATCATAAACGTGGGCAACCATTTCGCTACGGTCGGCATCCTGTGTGATGAATGTACGGAGCTTAACGTCTTTTATCGCGATCTTTTCCACACGTGGAGCCATACATAACACTTCCGTCAATTCCTCATCGGTGATTTTGTCGGTTCGGTTTAGCAGTTTATCGCGCTGGTATTTTTTGATGTATTTATGTACGCCCTCAACCATACCGTAAAATGCTACCTCTGCGGTGTTAGGTATGTAGGAGAACACAGTATTTTTCACATCGTGGTTTATCTCGTTTAATATCTGCGAACAAAGCAGGCGGCCTAATTGTTTACGCTCGCGGTAAATAGAAGCATCGCTACCACGTGAAAAATAGATACGTTCAAATGAACATGCCTTTTTTTCTCTTGGCTCGCTGATCATGTCCTCAGTTATTTTACCATTCTTTTTAACGATAAGCGCATGGCCGGGCTGTATTTCCTTAACATCACCAATAGGGATATTAAAGGCAGTTTGAATAGCGGGGCGCTCAGAAGCGGCAACCACAATCTCATCATTAGCATAATAATAAGCCGGGCGTATACCTGCCGGGTCGCGCATTACAAATGCGTCACCGTGGCCTAATATACCTGCGATAGTGTAACCACCGTCCCAGTTTTTGGCTGATTTACGCAGAATTTTAGCAACATCCATATCATTGGCTATCAGCTTGCTAATCTCCATGTTATCGTCGTGGCCTTCGCGTTTGTATTGGTCGAATAATCCCTGGTTCTCAGTATCGATAAAGTGCCCTATCTTTTCCAAAACAGT
This sequence comes from Mucilaginibacter sp. L196, assembly GCF_009765905.1. GTDB lineage: Bacteria > Bacteroidota > Bacteroidia > Sphingobacteriales > Sphingobacteriaceae > Mucilaginibacter. Next base: position 154,862 of record NZ_LMUO01000012.1, read on the forward strand.
AACCGTATCGGCTTTTTCTTTTGGATGCTGGCCTAAATCGTACAGTTGCTGCAACAGTTCATCAACATTAGTCATGTTGAAGTTACCGGCAATAACCAGGTTACGGGTCATCCAGTTGTTCTGACGTAAGAAAGGGTGACAGTTTTCTATACTGTTTTTGCCATGGGTACCATAACGCAAATGGCCCAATAACACTTCGCCGGTAAAGCTTATGTGTTCTTTGAGCCAATCAGCATCCTGCATACGTTCCGGGGTTTCCTTCTGTATGTCGGCAAACTTTTTCTGGATATACTCAAAAATGTCTGCAACGGCATTTGAGGCCATCGATCGGTGCCTGCTTATATAGCGTTTACCAGGCTCAACATCTAGTTTAATTGTTGCAACGCCGGCGCCATCCTGGCCACGGTTGTGTTGTTTTTCCATTAAAAGATAAAGCTTGTTAAGGCCGTACAGTGCAGTACCGTACTTTTTTTGATAGAAAGAAAGTGGCTTTAAAAGGCGGATAAATGCCACACCGCATTCATGTTTAATCTGATCGCTCATGATTGAGAATGAGGTGGCAAAGGTAAAAGTTTATTTAGATTTTAGCTTATCCAATTTGTCATTAATTCGTATTAATATGAAGTAATTATGAACAATTTGTTAACTATTTGGAAGCGAGATTATAGAGCGGGGTGCGGATGAAGTTCGCTACCCCTTTTTAAGCGCTTTAATCTTTGGGCAAACAACAATTATAATACTTATTGCGTTTTATAACCTTTCGCCGTGCTGGCTTATATCCAAGCCGATACGCTCTTCCTCGTCGGATACTTGCAGAGGAGATATCATATCAGTGATCTTAAGCAACAATAATGAGCCAAAGAATGAGAATATTGATACTACCACTAATGCTATACATTGCACAAAAAACAAATGCGTATGGCCGAAAAATAAACCATCACCAGTGGTATTGTTTGGGTTGATATCCTTGCTGGCAAAAACACCTGTAAGCACCATACCTACCATACCGCCAACGCCGTGACACGGGAATACATCTAGTGTATCGTCAATGGTGGTACGTGTGCGCCACTCTACTACCAGGTTACTTATTATTGCCGATATAATACCAATAGCCAACGAATGTGGTATAGATACGTACCCTGCCGCAGGTGTTATAGCAACCAAACCAACAACAGCACCTATACAAGTACCCATCGCCGATGGTTTACGACCGCGCAGCATATCAAAAAATATCCAGGTTAATCCGCCAGCTGCTGATGCTGTGGTACTGGTTGCCAATGCAAGTACCGCCAGGTGATTTGCACCAAATGCTGAACCGGCGTTAAAACCGAACCAACCAAACCACAATAAGCCGGTGCCTATTATTACATAAGTTACACGAGCGGGAGTATGGTCAACTTCGGTACGGCGTTTTAGATATAATGCCGACGCAAGCGCCGCCCAACCTGCAGACATGTGGACAACAGTACCGCCCGCGAAATCAAGTACACCAAGCTTACTTAATAAGCCATCTGGATGCCATGTGCAATGCGCTAATGGTGAGAATATAAATATGGTGAACAGGCATACAAATATGATGTATGAATTAAAACGGATACGCCCTGCAAAAGCGCCGGTGATAAGCGCCGGTGTTATAATAGCGAATTTTAACTGATACATGGCGAAAAGCAACAGCGGGATAGTCGGCGCTAATTTCCAGGTTGCATTTCCCATCATTCCCTTCATCATAAAATATGTACCGGGATTACCTATAACCCCATGCACATCATTACCAAATGCTAAACTGAAACCAAATATGCCCCACATTATAGTTACTATAACCATACATATAATGCTTTGCAACATGGTTGATATTACATTCTTTTTAGTGACCATACCACCGTAAAAGAACGCGAGTCCGGGTGTCATGATCAGCACAAGGGCTGTTGACATCAGCATCCAGGCAATATCACCTGTATTGAACTTGGGATCTGTGAGGGAAGTTACTTCGACTGAGGGGTAAAAAAAAGTTAAAGCCAGTATAAGAATAATAATTGAAAAAGGGAGATAGCGCTTCATTAGTATAAGAACTGATTAAAAAACGCCTGAAATTATGATTTAAATCACATATAAATGAAATTTTGTTGATTTTTTAACAAAAAATTTTTCAAAGACTCCTTATTACAGATAATTAATAATAAAATCCGGGAAAACCCCTAATAAAATTAGTAACACAGATATTATCGCCGCTAAAAAAAGCAAATTATACGATTTACTTACGGGTTCTTTAACAATCTCCAATCTTTTAATGAAAAGATTGAGTGGAATTTTAAGATAATAAAACAGCGAAACTACAGTAGTTAAGGCCCCGGTTATCATCAATAGTAAAAGCCACAGATCATGATTTTGCTGATAAACGCTATAAACCGCGGAGAATACAAACACTTTACCTGTAAACCCGGCAGTTATAGGTAAACCGGTTAATGATATAAGTATAATTACAAAACATACCGAAGCGGTGGTGTATCTTAGGCCAAGGCCTTTATAGCCCTCCATATCTTCGGCACCGGTTACGTTTGCAAAATAACTGGCTAGTACCAGCGCGCCAATATTGGCTATACTGTATACCAGCAAATACCAGGTAAGCGCCGTAATGCCTTGCTGATTAAAGGTGACTATAGCCATTAAAACAAAGCCCGTATGCCCAATGCTTGAATAAGCCAGCATGCGTTTCACGTTGGTTTGCAACACGGCGGCAAAGTTACCGGCTATCATAGTTGCGATGCCTACTACGGACAGGAACATCTTAAAATCAAAGTCTATCCATTTGGCGGAAAAGATGAACGGGGTAAGGAAATTAATTAATACGGCAAAACCCGCTATTTTAGGCAAGGTTGACAAATAGGCGGTAACCGGAGTTGAAGCTCCCTCGTAAACATCGGGCACCCAAAAATGCATCGGGATAAACGATAATTTGAAACCGATACCTAACAGCACGAGTACTAAAGTAAAGGAAACTGCCGTACCATTTGCTTGTGATAAGCCCTGCACAAAATTGCCGTCAAACAGATCTAAAGACCCGGTAAAGCCATATAGGAGCGAAATACCATACAGCATAATAGCTGAAGCCGCTGCCCCAAATAATACATATTTTAAACCGGCTTCGGTACTAAGCGCATTTTCGGAGCGGTAGGCGACCAACAGGTATGATGCCAGTGAAACCATCTCGATTGACAGATAAATGGATAGCAGGTTAACCGCCATCGTCATTAGGTGCAATCCGAATACAGAGGCAATGATGATGGTATACAGATCGGACAAGCCTTTTTTGTGTGCACGTAGTTTATGATCCCAATCGGCATAAAGCAGCAGCACAAATGCCAGCAGGTCAATGATAAATTTAAAGTTGACGGCGGCACGGGTGAGTAACAAAGAGTTATTAAAAAGAAATAATGGGATATTCTCCTGCACACTTTGTTTTACAAAATCCTTTTGCCCGAGGTCTAAAACACAAATCAGCAAAACGCCTACACAAGCAATAGTTTTGCATAGCTTTTGAGAGTTTTTGCCGAAGAGCAAGTCGGTTATCAGCACAATGATAAATAAGGCACTAAGCCAAACCTCGGGCATAAAAAACTGCACGCTACCCAATAAATTGGAAAGGTAACCGTGTATATATGGTAGCAGATCGTGCATTAATTATTGAATAATTATAGATTGATTTTTAGGGTATTTGACTTGATATTTCAACTCTAACTTTTTACTATCCTGCGGGCTAAGCTTAATATTCCACGAAACTTTTCCCGTATTCGGATCAAGACTGCCGTGCGATAATTCCTGGGTTTCCACTTCGATAGCAGTATTTTGCGAAACCGGAATCTGATCTTCAACCAATAAATTTATGGGTTGTTTTTTACGATTTTTGATTTCAATCAACCAATCCCGGGTGTCTTTTCTGTTTGAACCTATGGTTTGCCTTTGTGTTATCTCCTTTTGCAAAACCCGGGTCACCACAATATTTTTATCAGCACCTAATGACAAATTTAATGTATCAGAAGTTGAATTGATATTTAATGCTGATTTACCGATAAATGTATCCTCAAAAAACAAATTTGCTTCGCCGGATAAGAAATTATATTTATTCCAATCAGTAATTTTTGCTGATAAAAATACATTTGTGCTCAGCTTTGGCGCTATCGCGTATTGATAAGTTGCAGGTAAATCAAATTGCTGAATTTGAACTGTATATTGTTTACCATCACTCGGGATAGAATAAGGGTTATCTATTTTAAACTCCACGTTGGTTTGATTGTCTACCTGGTTAACCATAACCGGATTACTATATTCTTTCTGCTGAGTTCCATAGCCTTTTGTAACTACAACTTCAGCTAATTCATTGTTACTAACGCTTGAACTTGCATAATCTGCTTGTCTGTTAGACGACTCGTCAAAATTCAAATAATATGGGTTTAGCTCCGGCTTACTACCACTAATTGCAGGATTACCTGTTGATAAACTTAGCTTAATATTTTTCCAATCTTCGCCGCTTTGTTGGGATACATTGGCCTTGTAAGATACACTTAATGGGCTGTTAACGTTTTTGGCTTTAATATCATAAGAAGGATACCACCTCGCATTCCTCACAACATAATTTAATGTAAACTCGGTTTGAAGGCTTTTTTCTGCAGATACCGTTACCAAAATATTACTTGTTACCGTACTACTCCCCCTTTGAAGGTCATAGATCTGGCTATTATATTTTTGCAATTCGGTATTAATCGCTTCTATATCGCTATTAATAACTAATTGCCTTTTTTTGATTTCGGTTAACCTTTCTGTTTGAAAATCGAGCGCTTGTTTTAATTTTAAAACATCAAAGGTACTATTCTGCCCAACTACCATCTGGTTCTTAAATAACATCTGTTCTTCTTGCTGAGAGATAGAAAGAAGATTATTTTGAAGTTGTAATTTATCCTTCAGCAATTTCTGTTGTACCTGAAGAGCCGCAATATCTTTCTCTTTATTGTCGGCGTTTAAATAGTTCAATTCGTTTTTTACTGAAAGAATTGTAAAATCGCCACCGGCATGAACTTGTATGCTTTGCGCATCAATACCTGATGAAATACCGCCAAATACTAAGGTTGACGTTCCGGGGCTTATATTGACACTCGCGTTACGGGTTACTTGTGCACCGTTTAGAAATACGATAACTTTTTGAACTTTTGATGTTACTTTTTGTCCGTCATCAGCTCTCGAGTTGATAGCGGTAAAAATAAGGCCGATAATTAATAATTTTTTAAACATAATTTTTTTGAATTAAGTAAACGCTTGTTGTCAAGTCAATCCTAAACCCTATCGGGAGATTGATCATAAACAGGATGCAACCGTTTACATTTTTCCATAAATTATTTTCAAAAAAAATCATCCGTTATTTTATCTGTATAAAATGGACCAGAGCCAGCACCGAATCATTAATCTTAGCAAATACCAGCGATGGCATTACGCCTAAAGCCAAAGCCGTTAAGGCAAGTGGCACCAAGGCGATGATCTCACGAGGTTTCAGGTCGACTAATGCTGCACGCCAGATGTCGCCGCCTTTGAGGGAGACTGATCCGAAGAACATGCGTTGTAAGGTCCACAGCAGATAACAGGCACTAAACAGTATACCAACCGCACCGCAGATAGCCAGCCAATTTGGTAACAGTACCGATTTAAATGCACCTGTTAACGAGAACGCCTCAGCTATGAAGGTTGAGAAACCGGGCAAACCTAATGACGCGAAAAAGGCGATCATGATGAATACCATATACTTCGGCATAAGCGTGCCTAAGCCGCGGAAATTATAAATATCCCTATCATGCACACGATTGTACACCACCCCTACCAGGAAGAATAGCATCGCCGATAAAAAGCCGTGGCTCACCATTTGGAATACTGCTCCGCTGATACCTTCGGTGGTTTGTGAGGCGATGCCTAACAGCACAAAACCCATTTGCGATACAGATGAGTAAGCGATGATGCGTTTAAAATCACGCTGTGCAAGGGCATTGAATGCACCATATAGAATAGAAATGACACCTAATAGTCCCAGCCAAAATGCGCCGGATGTGGCTACCTCGGGGAAAATACCGATACAAATACGGATGATACCGTAGCCACCTATTTTTAACAGGATACCTGCTAGTATGATGGATACCGGTGTTGGAGCTTCTACGTGCGCGTCAGGTAGCCAGGTATGCAGTGGCACTACCGGAACCTTGATAGCGAAAGCCACAAATAATACCACAAAGCCAACCGTACGGGCCGAAACGCCGAATATGGTTTGATGGCTTAATACATTGAATATAGAGCCAGGCGTATAGTTTGCCGGGTTCATCATTTGGATCATGTTGAAGGTGTGGTTGCCGGTGGCGGGATCTTTTACAGATAAGTAAAGGCCAATCATCACCAAAAGCATAAATACCGAACCGAATAATGTATACAGGAAAAATTTGATAGCCGCGTACTCGCGCCTTGCACCACCCCACATCCCGATAAGGAAGTACAGTGGCAGCAACATCAATTCATAGAATATGTAGAACAGGAAGAAATCGAGCGAACAGAATACGCCGATCAGTGCCATATCCAGCAATAAAAACAAAGCGAAGAAGCCTTTGAGGTTACTGGTGATCTCCCATGATGATAACGCCGCGACAACCATTACTATGGAAGTCATGAGTAACAAGGTTACCGATATGCCATCTATCCCCACAAAATAATCTATCTGCATGGTGCCAAGACTGCCGAGGTTTAGATGGATCCACGGTAGTTTTTGCAGGAACTGGAATTGTGTTTCATGATCGATACCGCCAAAGGCTGCTCCTGTTTTAAAGTTGAGGTAGATGTATACGCTGATAGCTAACTGCAATAAGGTAGCCAGCAGGGTAATGTATTTAAAACTGGCGCGCATGCTTGATGGCAGCACCACAATGATAAATCCAAACAGGATGGGTAAAAATATGAGCAGGGTTAGCATTGTTGTGTTGAAAGTTGAAGGTTGAAAGTTAAACGTTTTTTTATGGCGTATAGACACACCCCTGCAGCCGCACTGGCTTGCGCCCCCCCTCTCGAGAGTGGAATTTGTTTGGAGCGTGTGTATGCTTTAAATCTCATAACTAAATCAACGTTTTTAAAATAAACAGCGCCAGTATTACAGCCAGCATGCTGAACAAATAGTATTGAATTTTACCGCTTTGAAAATTACGTGCAAAATTGCCAATTAGCTGCACTATTGCCGTAAGTAAATGTAAAAAACCGTCAATGATATATTTATCTATCCAGGCGGTAATTTTTGAAATAACGAGTACTATATTTTTTAACAGGTTGATAAAGCCATCAATAATGTTTTTATCAAACCAGGATGAGGCGTTGCTCAAGGCTAATATCGGCTTAACAATGGCTAGATGATAAAACCGGTCGATATACCATTCGTGGTATGATAGGCGGAAGAAAAACCCTGTTTGATCGAAGGTAAACGTGTTCCGTTTTACATAGATACTGTAAGCAATATACATCACCAAAATATTTATCAGAAGTGCAAATGCCGGGATAATAGTGTGATACATATTAACGCGCTCTAAAAAGCCGGGGCCAGAAAAAGCATTAAAAATCCAGGCATGTTCGTAAACCAATGGGTTTAATGAGAACAGCGGGAACAAGCAGCACACGGTTAAAAATAATAGCGGTAATTTAAATTGCCAGCCGCCATCGTTACAATGGATGTGGATATACGGATTAATTTTTTGCAACCTGAACTCGCCGAAAAATACTTTCACAATCAGGCGGCCTATATAAAACGCGGTTAATATGCTGGCTATGATAGCGCCAACGGGTATCATACGGTAATACCATTCTTTACCATCCGACCACTCGAAGGCTTGTATCAGAATGCCATCTTTGGAGAGATAACCCGAAGTTAGTGGCAAGCCAATTAATGCCAGCGAAGCAACAACGGCAGCTATAAAAGTAAAAGGTAGCTTTTTACGCAGCCCACCCATGTACAGGATATTTTGCGGGTCGATGTCCAGATTGTTTTCCTCTTTGATGTGCTGCATCTGGTGGATAACGATACCGGCAATCAGGAACAACAGGCACTTAAAGAACGCATGAGTAACCAAATGAAACAATGACGAAGCATAAGCGCCAATACCCATCGCCATGATCATAAAACCTAATTGGGATATGGTGGAGTAGGCCAGTATACGTTTCAGATCGTTTTGGGTGAGGGCGATGGTTGCTGCCATAAATGCGGTAAAACAGCCGATGATGGCAAGTGCATTTAATTCGGCAGTATTGAAGATCGGGTAAACTCTACCTAATAAAAAAACACCCGCAGCTACCATAGTAGCGGCATGAATAAGGGCGGATACTGATGTCGGGCCTTCCATAGCATCGGGCAGCCAGGTATGTAAGGGGAACTGCGCTGATTTTGCCGCTACTGCCAACATAATACCAATGCATGCTATATATTGATAAACAGCAGGTAATTGCGTAGCTGGGGCTACCCATATTCCGTTTTTAATGAATGATTGGGCAACTAAACCGTTATCGCCAAAAAGCTGCACAATATCGGCAGTATGGAATTGGGTGAAGAGGATGATAATGGCAACTAATAGTCCAATATCGCCAATGCGGTTTATGATGAAAGCTTTTTTATTGGCGTAGACTGCTTTGTCTTTCGTAAACCAAAAACCTATTAATAAGTATGATGAAAAGCCAACTAATTCCCAGAACGCATAGAACAGGTACATGCTATCCACCACTACCAAAGCCAGCATACTGAAACAGAAGAAGCTGAGATAAGTAAAATAGCGTTTATAACTGGCATCGTGGCTCATGTAGGCCGTAGAATAGATGTGTACGGGCAACGCGATTAAGCTCACCAGTAATAGTAATATAACCGATAGGTTATTTAATAAAACACCGGCATACAATTTATTCGCACCAATGGTAAACCACAGTTGCTGTAGATGTAAAGGCTGTTGCCCCCATATTTTGGAGAAGACCAATGCTGATAAAACCGCACTGGTGAATATAGCTAAGGTTGACACCCAACCACTCGCCTTATTGGTTTTACCCGGCAGGCAAACGTTTATTAAAAAGGCAATAAGCGGCATAACTACTGCTGCAAGTGCATAGTAGGCGACGGATATGTCCTGATATGGTATAGATGTATTCAAATTGCTTATTGATCGTTAGTGGTTATTACTACAGTGGCGTCGGTTTTAAATTGGCGGACGGTTTTAAATTCCACTTTTTTGATATTGGCCGGATCCAGGTCAGATAGTTCTTCAACGGTATGTTTCGTCCGGGCTATAAGCATTGTGTTGTTGATAACGTAGGACAGGTTATCGTCGTTACCTTTTTTTGCTAAATAGTTCTTGTATTTGTCGGAGAACTGGATTAGCTTTTTTTGGTAGATGACAGCCTGGCCTTTCATGGTGGTTACTACCATCGCGCCGTTTGCTGCTTGTTTGCCGTAAATTCCTATCGCTGCGGAATCTGACATGATAGCGGTTTCATAAATATCATGTGATTTGAGGTCTTTGATTGATGGTACTATTTTTCCATCAACAACGTACAATGGTTCGGTACCAGTAGTTTGCGCTAAGGCATTTACCGATATAAACAAGCAAAATATAATGGTTAAAACTCTCATTATTCATCCCTCAGTTTGTCGACCTTGTTTGGGTCGATGGTTTTATAGCGGCGGTATACATTTAGTATGATGGCTAATGCCACGGCTGTTGTTGCAGCAGCTAGCACGATAGCAAATAGGGCAAATAGCTGTCCGCCGTTGTTTAAGCGGTCGTATTTACCGAAAGCTACCAGGTTTAGGATGGCGGCATTCAGCATCAATTCGATGCCTATCAATATCTGGATAGCATTGCTTTTGGATACCACCATAAACAAGCCTATGCAAAACAAAGCTGCACTTACTATCAGGAAATCGGCTAATGAGATCATAGCGTTTGCTCCTTTCGTGATAGATGGGCAGCGCCTACCAATGCCATCATTAATAAAATAGATATCGCCTCGAAAGGTAACAGGTAACGGGTCATCAAATTAATGCCGATGTTATCTGTAGTGGTGCTGGTTGGGGTGATGACGTTGTTGGTCTTTATCGCGTTGGTTATCCAGGGCAGATGATCAGCATCTACTTTAAGAACCATATTTAGCAATACAATAAAAAATATCGCTGCCAAAAATAACGCGGCTACCTTATTCGCGCTGATGAATTGATTTTTTTGTTTTTGTAATGCATCCAATGTTTCGCGGCCGGATAGCATGAAGGCGAATAGTATCAGCACTAAAATACCACCAACGTATATTACAATTTGCGTTATCGCCACAAAATCAGCCAAAGCCAAAACATATAAACCAGCCAAGGCAAATAGCGTGATGAAGAACATAAAGATAGACCTTACCAAAGTTTTACTCACTGCCACAAAAATTGCCGAAGCCAGGGTGATAAAGGCCATTACGTAGAAAAGTATCTGCACTAAATTCATGCGCCCCCCTCCTTTTGTTTCAGGGCTGCTAATTTAGCGGCTTGTTTTTCGGCTAATTGCTTATCCAATAAGGCTTGTTTTTCGGCAGCTTCTTCGGCGGTCATATCCGAGAATTTGTAGGTCAGGTCGCTTAGTTCGAAAACTGTTCTATCGTATTGATTGGTCATTACGATACATTCGGTTGGGCAAACGATGGTGCATAAGCCGCAATACATACATTTAGCCATGTCGATATCGAACTTGGCAGCATAGAGCATTTTTTTGGAGCCATCGGATGTTTGGCCGATTACTTCGGTCGCTTTTATAGACTCAATATCAATGCAGCTTACCGGGCATATTTTGGCGCAAAGGTCGCATACAATACAATCATCTATCTCTACATCCAATTGGTAGCGGCCAACTTCGGGTACGGGGATTGATTGCTTTGGATATTGTATGGTATTGGTGCCTTCGAGCTGTTTAAAGTAATTATTATCGCTGGCGGGGATTACCTTTCTTTTGGCATTTGAGGCAAAAAGGTGCCTGATGGTAAGGCTGAGGCCTTTCCATGCAGTTGTAAATCCGTTGACCGTTGATTTTAGTGATTTAATGATTGCGTTGATTTATATTGTTAATTACTTTTTGTCTGAACCTTGATTTGTGGGATTCAGGGATTTTCTTGATTTTACTTTTCTATCTTTTAACACACCCCTCCCCCCTCTCTACAGGGGAACCGCACGGGGCTTTTTGTTTTTGTGCTTTATCTACATTAAAAATATTCGCCATATGCCTGATATTAGCATGCAGGCAAATGCGAGTGGTGTTAGTACTTTCCAACACAGGTTCATTAGCTGATCTACGCGGAGGCGGGGTAATGTCCACCGGATCCACATTTGGATACCTACCAGGGTTAAACTTTTTATTAGTATCCAGATGATACCCCAGCCGTTGCCGGTTGTCCAGTCGGCTAAGTGTACCGCGCCGATGTTTGGCAGCGGGGTGTTCCATGCGCCTAAGAACAGCACCACGCTAATCATCGACACTAAAAACATCATCGAGTATTCTGAAAAAAACACAAATGCAAAACGCATCCCGGTATATTCAGTATGGAAACCGGCTACCAGTTCTGATTCTGCTTCGGGTATATCAAATGGTGCGCGGTTACTTTCGGCTAATGAGGCGATAAAGTAAATTACAAACGCGATAAGCAAATGCGGCGCCCTGAAAATATTCCAGGCGAATATGCCGCCTACTTTTGATACATCCCAAAAACCAAAAAACTTTACACCTTCGGTTGATAGTATGCCTTGTTGCGTTGCGATGGTTTGCATATTTAATGATTGCGCTATCATCACTACGGATATGATGGCGAAACCTGCCGGAATTTCGTAAGAGATGATCTGCGCTACGGAACGCATCGACCCTAAAATAGAGTATTTATTATTTGATCCCCAACCTGCCATTAGGATGCCTAATGTTTCGATGGATATGATGGCGAAAACGTAATACAAGCCTAAATTTAAACTGGTTGGTACTAACCCAGGTCCCCAAGGCATAGCGGCAAAGCCCATGTATACGGCTATGAAAATGATAGCCGGAGCCATGATGAATAACAGCTTATCAGCAGCGGCGGGAACAATTAATTCTTTTTGGATGAGCTTTAGGCCATCGGCCAGGGTTTGCAGCATACCGAATTTACCGGTTTCAGTTGGGCCCAAACGGTCTTGAATAAATGCGGATACTTTACGTTCGGCATATACGCCAACAAGGGCAAATACGGCTGAAAATGCGAACAGCCCGATACCAATTGCGAAATATGTAAGGTAAAAACTCAATGTATTTTTATGGTAGCTGCAAACTTAATAAATTATGTTGAAGAGGCCTTTAAATCTCTGTTGAAAGGGTAGACTTTTTTACTCACCCGACGTTGCTGCGCTCGTCGACCTCTCTCCGCCTGCGGCGCAAAGAGGTAAAGAACAATTCAAATTTCGGGAATTATTGTGGAATTGGTGGTGACAGTATTTTGTCAGTGGTAACGTCGCATACTTTTCTAATTGTCATTGCGAGGAACGAAGCAATCGCAAACTTTGCAAGGCCGCTTTTCTACGTGCGATTGCTTCGTTCCTCGCAATGACAAGTTAAATAAATTACTTGCATGGTGGTGATTGATGTACAGATTCTTCGCTATGCTCAGAATGACAAACAAAGGGGGGTATAATTAGCCTTTTGTTACTATCGATTGTGATTTTACCGGTGCACCGAAGAAGCTGGTGGCGTGCAGGTCAAAGTCGGCGGTATCATCTGTTGTGGTGAAGAACTGTTGGGTACCGTTTTGGGTGATAGACTGTTCCATTTCGGGATGGCGCTGCAGGTAGTCGATTAAGCTTTTGGCTACGATGTCCCCTTGTGCAACGGTTTGGATATGTTTGGGTAGATAGGCCTGAATTTTATCCTGCATTAGCGGGTAGTGGGTACAGGCCAGTAGAATGGTATCAATATGGGGCGATTGCGCTAATATCTGATCCAGGTATTCTTTTACAAAGTAATCGGCGCCGGGTTTATCGTGTTCTCCGTTTTCAATAAGCGGTACCCATAGCGGACAGGCTTGCTGGTAAACTTTTAGTTCGGGAGAAAACTTTTCGATCTCGAGCAGGTATGAGCCTGATTGCACGGTACCTTTTGTGCCGAGAACACCTATCTCATTTGTTTTGGTATAATTGCCTATTACTTCGGCGGTGGGGCGGATTACACCTAATACACGTTTTGAAGAATCTTCGGTTTTAAGGTCCTGTTGCTGGATGGTGCGTAATGCTTTGGCGGATGCGGTGTTGCAAGCCAGTATAACCAATGGACATCCCATTTTAAAAAGTTGCTGCACGCACTCCCAGGTATATTGGTGGATAGCACTGAATGAACGGTTACCGTATGGTGCGCGGGCGGTATCACCTAAATACACATAATCATACTGAGGTAACTGATCAGCAATGGAACGAAATACGGTTAAGCCACCGTAGCCGGAATCAAAAATACCTATGGGTTTATTATTTAGCACTGATACAAAAATAAAAAAAGCGTTCCGGATTATCGGAACGCTTTAAATAAAATGATTTTATGATGTGATTATTGTAAGCCTAATTTAGCTTTTACAGGAGCCATCAAATCATCACCTGAAGGTGATACGATCAATTCGATTTGTGATGAATCTAACACATAACCGTAACCTTTTGCAGCTGCTACAGCTTGTATAGCGGTACGAACTTTATCGGTAAGTGGTTTTAACAACTCGTTGCTTTTAGCTTCGATTTGTTTTTGCGCGTTATCACGGAAGCTGGTGATACGTGTTTGCATATCTTGTAATTCAGACTCAGTTGCAGTGCGTGATGCATCAGTCATAGTGCTTCTTTTAGATTCGTAATCCTGACCTTTGGTCTGTAGTTCAGTACTCATTGTAGCCAACTGATCAGAGAAAGTTTTTTGGTATGCCTGCATTTGTGTTTGCAAAGTTTTCATCTCAGGAAGCTGCTCCATTAACTGATTAGTATTGATGTAACCGATTTTAGATTGTGCTTTGGCAAAGTTGCCCGCTACTACCATGCATACTGCAATTAAAGCAACTTTTAATAAGTTTTTCATTGTTTTTGTTCTGTGTTTAATTAATTAGTGCGATTATATATATAAATAATTTATTTAGCAAGAGCTCCGGGCTTTAAACCCAATTTTGTTATTACTTCGGCACTTTTATCATACCGGGGGTTAGCATACAGCATAATAACTTCGCTGTTTTTATCAAATATCATATCCAAATCGTCGCCTTCGGCAACTTCCTGAACTGCTTTTGCTATACGATCCTGTATTGGTTTTATCAGTGCATTACTGCGTTGTACCAGATCGCCATCCGGGCCGAATTTTTGGCGTTGAAAGTCTTTAGCGGCTTTTTCCTTATCATCAATCTCCTGTTCACGCTTCTTTTTCATATCAGGTGTCATCAAAACCTGATCGGCCTGGTAGGCTTTATACAATCGGTCAACTTCCTGAAACTTGTTATCAACATCGCGTTGCCATTGATCCGATAATGCATTTAACTGTTTTTGTACGGAGATATAATCCGGCATGTGCTTTAAAATGTAATCAGAATCAACAAAAGCAAGGCGTTGTGCAAATGCTCCTGTGCATGCTGTTAACGTAAAAAACAATACAAAAATTATTCTCTTCATAAATTTTATCCAGATTTAGTTAAACCCGCCGTTTAAGCTCTGTGAAATTGAGAAGCTAAACTGGCCCTTGTTTGCATCAGGTATACCCGGTATCTTATCAAAACCGTAACCATAATCAAGCCCAAGTAAACCAAATATAGGTAAAAATACTCTTGCACCAACACCAACTGAACGCCTAATGTTAAATGGATCATAAGAGCTAAAGCTATCCCACACGTTACCACCTTCGGCAAATGCCAGCATGAATATAGTTGCTGATTCGCTTGCGATGATCGGGTGGCGTAATTCCAATGTGTATTTGGTATATATCGGGCTACCTACGTTGTTATCAACTGTGTAGTTATCACCCACCGGTATGATAGAGAAGTTTTGGTAACCACGTAAGCCGATGATATCACTACCTTGTAAGAACTGATAACTCTGCATACCATCACCACCTAATTTAAACCTTTCGAAAGGTGACTGGCCTACCTGTTGGTTGTACTCGCCAAGGAAGCCGAAACGAACCTGTGACATCAATACAAACTTGCCTACAATTTTAGTGAACCACTGCGCATCAAATTTCATTTTGTAGTATTCAACAAAATGGTAACGCTCTTCAGGAGTTGCTATCGCATAGTTTATACCATTAAATAATGAATATGGTGGAGTTCCTTGCGCGGTAAATTTAATATTTGAACCAGTTGTTGGGAAGATAGGCGCATCAGTAGAGTTACGGCTTAATTCCTGTGTTAACTTGATGTTATATGATGTACCATTCTGGAACAGGTAACCGGTATAGTTATCCAGGTTATAGTGGTCAACGTTTAACGAGTAGTTTAACTGGAAGTAGTTATCAGGCCAGTTCAATTTTTTACCCAAAGTAATACCTACACCGTTAATACGTAACTTATTATAGTTAGGATCGGTTACGGCAACTTCACCCTCGGTTGAACTTAATTGTGTATAAGCTGATACCGCGAAGTAAATAGGTTTTTTACCACCCAACCACGGCTCAGAGAATGTTAGCGAGTAATTTTGATATGTTTTACCGCTTGACTGCCCCCTGATGCTCAATTTCTCACCATCACCTTTTGGCAGTGGTTTATAATCCTTAAGGTGGAATATATTTTTGATAGAGAAGTTATTGAATGTTAAGCCTAATGTACCTACCAATTGGCCACCACCAAAACCACCTGAAAGTTCGATCTGGTCAGAAGGTTTTTCAACTACGTTGAAGATGATATCCACGGTACCATCCTGCGGATTGATGTTGGTTGGCTTCGGCTCAGTTTTTTGCTCATCGAAGTTACCTAATTGTGAAATTTCACGTGTACTGCGGATCAGCAGGTCCTTGTTAAATTTCTGACCAGGTTTGGTACGGATCTCACGCATAACCACTTTATCGTTGGTTACATCGTTACCTTTTAATATAACCCGGTTAATAGTGTATTGCGGGCCTTCAAATATTCTCAAATCCAAATCAACAGTATCGTTGTAGATTCTTGTTTGAACCGGATCGGGACTAAAGGTTAAGTAACCATCATTTAAATACAATGATGAAACGTCATCGCTATTAGGTGTTGGACCTGAAAGGCGCTTGTTTAATGCATCCTCGCTAAATACATCACCTTTTTTAATGCGTAATATTTTGCTTAACAGATCGCTTGGATATTTAGCATTGCCTGACCATTTGATATTACCGAAGTAATATTTAGGGCCTTCGTTCACTTTAATATGAATATCGACTGTTTGAAAATCATGTTTAATAACAGTATCACTCAGGATGGCAGCATCACGGTAACCTTTATCCTGCATTTGCTCAACCAAATTGTCCTTGTCATCCTGATATTGATCTGATTTGAATTTTTTAGAACCAAAAAGGTTATACCATCTTCTTTGGCGTGTTTTACTAAGGTAGCTACGTAACTTTTTATCAGATATTGCTTTATTACCTTCAAAGGTGACGCTGTTGATCATCACTTTAGTTTTCTTATCAATAACCACATCCAGTATGATACTGTTAGCATCACCTGGATCAACACGTTGTGTTATGGCTACGGTGGTATTTAAAAAGCCTTTTTCGTTAAAATGCTTTTTAATGATAGCTATACTGGTATTCAGTAAATTCTGGTTAACAATTTTACCTGTTTTATCACTTAATTTTTTCTGTACGTCTTCAATTTCACCTTTACGGATACCTGTGATATGGAATTTTGATAAACGCGGCAACTCGTGCACGGCTATTTCCAGAAAAACGGTATCGCCGGTCATCTTGGTGATGTTTAACTGCACATCATCAAAAAGGCCCTGGTTGTACAAGTTTTTTATAACGCTTGCATTGGCTTCGCCGGGAAGGTTGATACGATCGCCTTTGGTTAGTTTTGATATGGTTATCAATACATCCTTATCGAGGTTTTTTGTACCGGTAACAGTAATGCCACCAATAATGTAATCCTTGGGGTTAAGGTAACTTAAACTATCAGCCGGTATTGACGATTTGAACAACGACTGCCTGGCTTGGGGAACCTGCGCCATGGCAGCAGTACTCACTACAGAGAAAAGAATAGCAAAAAGGTATTTATTCATTCGAATATTTAAGAGGCTAAAAATAATTTATACAGTTGTTAAAAAGTGTTAAAAGCAAAAATTTAATTAACCTGCTCACTGATCAGGCCAAAACGGCGTTCCCGTTTCTGATAATCAAGTATGGCTTCGAACAAATCCTCCTTGCGGAAGTCGGGCCATAATTTTGTTGTAAAATACAATTCGGCATAAGCTATTTGCCAAAGCAAGTAGTTACTTATGCGGTTTTCGCCACTGGTACGTATCAGTAACTCAGGGTCGGGCATACCATTTGTATATAAGTTATTGTCAAATACATCTTCGTCAATATCATCAATACTTAATGTGCCTGCCTGTACTTTAGTTGCAATTTGTTTTACGGCATTAATAATTTCGCGCCTTGAGCTGTAGCTTAACGCTAACGTAAGCACAAGGCCCGTATTACCGGCTGTTTTATCAATAGCGTTTTTTAGTTCCCTAAAACACCTTTCGGGCAGCATGGTTAAATCGCCAATGGCATTAAGGCGTACATTTTTTTTCATAAAGTTATCAATCTCTTTATGAATTGTACTTACCATTAGCTCCATAATAGCCATAACTTCCAGTTTAGGACGGTTCCAGTTTTCGGATGAAAAGGTATACAATGTAAGGTATTTTAAACCTACATCGCAGCTCCCTTCTACCACATCCCTTACCGATAATACGCCGTTATGGTGGCCGAATATTCTTAATTTGCCCTTTTCTTTAGCCCAACGGCCATTACCATCCATTATAATGGCGATGTGCTGCGGCAACCTTGACAAATCAATCTGATCCTTATATCCCATTTTATGTCAATTATTAAAAGCCGCAGATTGGGTTACAAAAACATGCTTTTAGTAAAAACTTGCTCAAAAGTATGATAATTAATAAATGCCGTTAGTTAATATATGTTAAAAATGATTGGCCCGGGCACATTTTTTTAATGACCATTGCCCATTTTTTCAGGGTACAAAGGTAAAACTTAATTGCGCTTTTTTTAGTATGAGGGGGAAAAGATTTTGTTACAGACGATATTGAGTGATTGAGTGAGTGGTGATTGTATGAATTTTGAAAAATTCACACAACGGTTTTAAAATAATAAAACCATCGTCGTTGCGAGGACCGAAGCAATTTTCACATAGGCAGGTCGGACTTGCAGATTTTCTCTGTATAGCTTAGAGATTGCTTCGTTCCTCGCAACGACGGTAAGTTTTAGAGATTGCTCTGTATATCGGGGATTGCCACGTCGTTACACTCCCCGCAATGACGATAGTTTATGAATGCGTCACTTATTGCTCGAAATAACACTTTTCGGTAACGAAAGTATAGGATATGGTGAATTGGGCAAACATATAGGTATCGCGAGAGCGAAAGTCGCCACGCTGGGTGCCGGGTGTGCCTATGTAAGAGCCCGTTTTTTCGCCCGATGGATCGGATAATATGCGCGCGATATCACTATGCAATTGGCTTGGATAGGGATAAGTACCGCTTACATCATCCAGGTAATCGGTATATGCCCTGCGGTAGCCAATATCAGCAATGAAGTTCCAACTACCTGTTATATTGTATTTTATACCCACACCATAGGGAATAGATATAGCATTATTGGGATAAGGTTTTGTTTCACCTTCGGTTTCCAGAGGGCGTAAATCATATTTTGTACCCCTGTAAATAGCTGTCGGATTGTAGTTCACAGTGGCCACGCCCAAATAAAGAAATGGCGTATACCTGTTATGGCTTACACCGGGGATATAATTCATGAAGTTAAATTCGCCAATAAGGCTAATTTCGTTCAAATGATCGGTAAAACTGAGGTTGCGCTGGCGGGTTAGCGGATCGCTTGATGTACTATCGGCCGCGCTGATGGAACCATAGGTATAAGTTAACCGTGCAGACAGATAGGGGTTAAAATTGCGTTTTACAAAGATACTCCCTGCCCCACCGCTAAATTTTAAGGGGTTAGTTTGGTTTAGATCGCCCATATAGGCAGCAGCACCACCACCCAGGCCTACTTCCCAGGTTTGGGCCTGTAAATTAAACGAGATAAAGGTTAAAAGTATAGCTGTGACAAATTTGAGCATTAAGCAAATTTAATAATTGCGAGCATCAAGTCCCCACAATAATTTGTTTCTTAACGTAGATAAGTAGCTTTCATTATTCAGCCTAACCAAATTTAACACAAATCCAGCCTTGTGAACTTTAAAACGAACCACTTTATCTACCGTTACGGTGCGTGAATCGCAGGTAACCAGGTAATTGCTGCTGCGCGATTCAACCTCGAACGATAGCATACAACTATCGGGCAATACAATTGGCCTTACATTAAGGTTGTGTGGCGATACCGGCGTTAATACGATGCTATTTGATTGCGGAAAGATGATTGGACCACCACAGCTAAGCGAATAGGCTGTAGAGCCTGTTGCTGTTGATATAATGATACCATCGCCCCAATAGGCATTTAAAAATTCGCCATCGAGGTATACACGGGTGATGATCATGGCTGCATCATCGCGTTTGTGGATGGTAATATCGTTCAGGGCGAAGTTATCATCGCCAAAAATCTCCTGATCGGAATCAATGCTGATGAGTTCGCGACTATCCAGGGTAAATTCGTTATTTACTACCGCGTGGATGGCGGCGGCAATGTCGCTTTTATTGATACTTGCCAAAAAGCCAAGCCTGCCAAAGTTGATGCCGATAACGGGTACACCGGTATCACGGATCACGTTCACCATATCCAGCAGGGTACCATCCCCGCCAAGGGTTAAAAAAATATCGATGAAGCCTTTTATGGTATCGCCGTTTTTGAGTACATGGTAAGGCGGCGTATTTATTTTGTCGGTAATATAATCGTTAAGCTGGTGATGTACATAGATCTCGACCTTGTGCTGGGCCAGGTTATCAAAAACCTCCTGCACTAAAGGTAAAGCCTCGTTACTAAATTGCCTGCCGTATATTGCTATATTCATTCGTTGGTCATTGAGTCATTAGTAATTTGGTCATTTAGTATTTTCAGATGCCTTGTATACTAATGATTATTAAAACTAATGAACAAGCTATAAGTTTAAGTAATTCATCAAAGAATCGTAACGATCCCTTGAGTTATCGTTATCGCCGGTATGGTTAAAGGTGGCTTTAATATCATACTCGTAGCGTAAAAAGGTTGCTATTATGGTTGAGATATCTTGTTTATTAACTTTCAGGGTAACTTCCATCAGGGTTGAATCGGGATGCTGATAAACGTATGAACTCAGGATCTGGGCATTGTCTGATTCTACGATCTGGGCCATGTGGGCCAGCGAGTTATTTTTGTTATTGATCTCCAATACAATGATGCCGCCCGGCTGCGATACTGATGTAAGGCGGGCGAAGTACTCGTTCATAGTATTGATGGATATTACGCCTAAGTAATTCTTTTTAATATCGAGCACCGGCACAATGGTGAGCTGCTGCTCGTGAAACAGGCGGATAACATCATAAATATGTTGATCTTCTAACACGTAAGGGTTTACCAGCGATAATGCCAGCGCGCCAACCTCTGTTTGGTAGTCGGATACTTCGATCAGGTCATCCTCACTTATCAAGCCTAAAAACTGCTCCTGGTTTACAATTGGCAAATGCCTTATACGAAACTCCACCATACGGTCAAACACCTTCTGCACGGTGTCAGAGGTGTGTATAGGAGGAAGCGCATCGGCAATTAACTCAACTGCAAGCATAATTATATTCCTGTTCTTTCTAAAAAGCCTTTTAAAGCTTTGTTAAACTCTTCGGGTTGCTCCATCATTGGGGCGTGCCCGCATTTATCAATCCAAATCAATTCGGATTTTGGCAGATATTCATGAAACTCATTGGCCACCTCGGGTGGTGTTACCTTATCGTTCCTTCCCCATATTAAACCAACGGGGATATGAATTTTGTGCAAATCCTTTTGCATGTTGTGGCGTATAGCCGAACGTGCCATTGCTAATATCCTAACTACGGAATGGCGGTCGTTAACGATTCGGAAAACATCATCAACCAGTTCCTTTGTAGCCGTTTTAGGATCGTAGAATGTGAACTCTACTTTCTCCTTTATAAAATCATAACTCTCGCGGCGCGGAAATGTTCCGCCGAAAGCATTTTCATATAAACCTGAACTGCCGGTTAACACCAATGCTTTTGCAAAAGTAGGGTGTGCCAACACATATATTAACCCGGCGTGCCCGCCCAGCGAGTTACCAATTATGGTAAAATCTTTTAATTTTTTATATTTTACAAACTTATGTATGTACTTAGAGATGGTTTTTACCCCGGTGGTTAACAAAGGCAAGTCATATATAGGCAGCATAGGAATGATTACGCGGTATTGAGATTTAAACTCATGCACCACCTCTTCCCAATTGCTTAATGCACCCATTAAGCCATGCAACAATAGTAATACCTCTCCTTCACCCTCATCAATAAAACTAAATCCGTTTTGCTCTTTAAGTACCAAACTCATATAAATGTATACGTTAAAATAAACTAAGCATCGGCTAAAAAAATAAAATTAAGTAGCAGCCTATTTATTATGCTATAAAAATAGCTTATTGAAGTTGAGTTGCAAGGATTTTTATCAATAAATAAAAACCCCTCTAAGCCCCCTCTAAATCTCCCCCGGTAGGGGAGACTTCATTTTTTTTAAGCCCTTCCTTCCGGGGAGGGTTGGGTGGGGCTTACCCCAACAATTGCTTCACAAGCTCTGATATGGTACGGCCATCGGCTTTGCCTGCCAGCTCCTTATTGGCAGCGCCCATTACTTTGCCCATATCTTTTACTGATGTTGCGCCTACGCGCGCTATCAGGTCTTTTAAATAAGTTTCCACTTCTTCGTGGCTCATTTGTTTGGGCAGGTAAGCCTCGATTACCTCCAGCTCTTCTATCTCAACCTGGTAAAGATCGGCGCGGTTTTGCGTTTTATAGATCTCGGCTGATTCCCTGCGTTGTTTTACCAGCTTTTGCAAAACTTTGGTTTCGGCTTCGGGAGTAACTTCTTCGGCAGCGCCTTTTTCGGTACGGGCCAGCAGCAATGCCGATTTGATAGCACGCAAACCGCGTAAACGGTCGGCTTGTTTGGCTAACATGGCTTGCTTAATATCCTGGTCTATTTGTGTAGTTAATGACATTTGATTTTAGATTTTAGATTTACGATTTCGGATTTATGATTTGCATAGCTGCCTATTCGCACATCTGTACATTTATTTTTAGTAATTTTTGATTGAGTGACTTTTTCATTTGCACATCTGCATATTCGCATATCTGCACATTTATTTTACTTTCTAAAAATTGTACTGCCATTGGCCTGCGCGGTTGGCATAACAATTAGCTCGTTGATGTTTACATGTGCCGGGCGCGATACCGCGAACCAGATGGTTTCGGCAACATCATCGGCAGATAAGGCATCAAAGCCTTCATAAACTTTTTTGGCGCGTTTTTCATCGCCTTTAAAGCGCACTATCGAAAATTCGGTTTCTACAGCGCCGGGATGTATCACGGTAACTTTAATGCCATGTGGCAATAAATCAATACGCATGGCTTTGTTCAGCGCGTCAACCGCATGTTTTGAGGCACAGTAAACGTTTCCGTTGGCATAAACATCTACACCGGCGATCGATCCTAAATTAACAATATGGCCATGACCGTTGGTGATCATCCAGTTGGATACAATTTTGGTTACGTATAGCAAGCCTTTTACGTTGGTATCAATCATGCGGTCCCAATCATCCATATCGCCTTTGTCGATCGGATCAAGACCCTGACTAAGCCCGGCGTTGTTCACCAGCACGTTAACCTTTTTCCATTTGGCAGGTAAGCCTTCCAGGTTTTCAACTACTTCATCCCGGTTACGCACATCGAATGATGAGACGGCAACTTCTACGTTATATTTTTTGTTAAGATGCGCTGCAAGTTTATCAAGCCTGTCGATACGACGGCCCGTTAATATCAGATTATATCCTTCGCGGGCGAACAGCTCGGCTGTTGCTTCGCCTATCCCGGCGGTCGCGCCGGTTATTAATGCAATTTTAGCCATAGGTAATACTAACTACTGGGCACGAAATTAGTTTTTTTTAACTAACTATTCGAAATAAAGGTTGATCATCAGCGAATGAAGGAATAATTTACTGATGGGTGACGAATAGGGCTGCGCTTCGGGAAGCAGCACATTGCCAAAGGAGTTTGATATTTTTATTTCGGGCGATAGCTTGAAATATTCAAAGTAAATATCGCAACCTACACCTGCTTCGTATGACTCATAACTACCTACGTTTTTCACCGTTCGATCAACCAAAGCAGCGGTGTTATCGCTATTGGCTTTGGCGCCTATTGAATAGGAATATTTTAAACCTGCCACAAAATACCCCCGAAAATCGCCATGCCTGTCGGATTTTATTTTGATGGCTAATGGAAAATCGACCGTGGTGGTTTGTACCGTTTTGGTAACATTATCCGATGGGGTAACATAAGTATAGTCCAGGTTACGATCAGCGAAAATAAGCGAAGGCGTTAAACGAACCTCAAAATGTTCGGTAAAATCGTAACGGGTAAGAAAACCAACCGCGAAACCCGGTGTATTTGGCGAACTGATGCTTGTACCCGCGCTTGTTACCGGCTGATTACCATTTTGAGGATCGAGAAACGGGGTTTGCCAGTTAGGCTTTTTTAAGATTTTGTAATAATTATCGACGTATGAAAAAGAGAAACCAAAGCTAAGGTCGCGTTGATCGGCACCCCCACCCCAGGCGGGTGGGTTATCCTGTGCAAGTAATATATTACTGCAAAACAATAAGGCAACAATAGCTAAGTAGCATTTAATCATTTAACGCCGGTATAAATTGAACAGATACCAAACGTTAGTGGTCTGTATTTGGTATTTTTAAAGCCTGCTTTCTGCATTAAACCTACAAATTTTTCGCCATCAGGAAAAGCGGCAACCGACTCCGGCAAATAGCTATACGCCCTTGCATCCTTTGAAAACAGCTTACCAATACCAGGCGTTACATAACTGAAGTAGAAATTATATAACTGCTTTATAGGGAATGCTTTGGGTTTTGAGAATTCTAAAATAACGGCTTTGCCGCCTGATTTTAATACGCGGTGAATATCGGCCAACCCAACTTCCAAATTCTCAAAATTACGTACGCCGTAGGCAACGGTTACCGCATCAAACTCATTGGCTTCGAAAGGTAGTTTTTCGGAATCGCCTAATTTGATTTCGAATTTATCGCCTAAACCGCGTTTGGTAATTTTTTGCTGCGCGATGTCAAGCATGCCTTGTGAAATATCAACACCAACAATTTTTTCAGGGTTCAGTATTTTTAAGGCTTCGAACGCGAAATCGCCAGTGCCGGTGGCAACATCCAGTATTTGCTGTGGATTATCTTTTTTTAATTCGTTAATGGCTTTTTTACGCCAGATAATATCAATGCCCAGTGATAAAAAATGGTTCAGGAAATCGTAAGTTTTGGATATGTTGTTGAACATATCAGCCACCTGGGCTTTTTTAGCAACTTGTTGATCCTGGTAGGGTGTTATTATTTCGCTCATTTGGGGCAAAGATAGGTAATTATTGTCTGAACCATGATTAAACGGATTAAAGGATTATCATGATTTTTTATCGCTTGGTGGGTAAACTATACGAGCTGCATTAGCGCAAATACTAGGCGCACAGTTAACTCACCCCGAATGCGCTGCGCTGTTCGACCCTCTCTCCGGCAAGCCGGAAAGAGGGTGAAAATTATTCCCCTTAACTTAATGACATTGATCTAAAGCGATAAAGAGGGGTAATTTTGAGTTATTTAGCCAAAGCAAGTAACCCTTTTGCATCTAACGCGCGGGTATACATAGTTAATTTACCATCAGCGTCTAATGGCCAATCTTCTTTTGGGCGATCCCAGTATAGCTCTACGCCGTTTTTGTCTGGATCATCTAAATAGATGGCTTCGGATACGCCGTGATCTGATGCGCCGGTGATTTGGTACTTGGCATCAATTAATCGCTGTAATATTACGGCAAGATCTTTTCTTTCGGGGTAAAGAATGGCGGTATGATATAGGCCGGGGGCATACTCGGGTGCGGGTGACGCGCCTTTGCTGTGCCAGGTGTTTAAGCCGATATGGTGGTGATACCCGCCTGCTGATATAAAGGCAGCCTGATCACCATAGGTGGTCATGATTTCGAAACCTAATAGTCCGCAGTAAAAATCCAATGATTTTTGGATGTCGCTTACTTTTAGGTGTACATGGCCTATGCGGGTTTGTGCTGGTATGGTGTAATTGTCCATTGTTTTATATTTTGAGGGCTATAGCCTTTCTATCAATTATATTTCGCTTTCTTAAAATGATTAGCGATGAATTTAGCAATTAAATTTCGCCATAATAAATTCATATACAAATATACATGTTTAAACATGTATATTTGTAATCGTTTAGTAAGGAATTGAGTGGGGTTGATTAACCTCTGATTAACTAATCTCTAATCACTAAATTACTATCTTTGCCCAATGATCGTTAAAACCGCCGAGTTTATTTGCAGCAACACTCAAATTTCTAAATTGCCGCCGCCGGTTAAGGCTGAATATGCTTTTATCGGGAGGTCGAACGTTGGGAAATCCAGCCTTATTAATATGCTTGTGCAGAAAAAAGGTTTGGCTAAAACTTCGCAAACACCGGGTAAAACCCAGCTGATCAACCATTTTTTGGTTAATGATAACTGGTACATTGTGGATTTACCGGGCTACGGTTATGCCCGTGCTTCCAAAAGTAAAAAAGCGGATTGGGATAAGTTTATCCACTCCTACCTTGATAAACGCGAGAGCCTGCAATGTGTAATGGTTTTGATTGATAGCCGACTTGAGCCACAGAAGATAGATTTAGAGTTTTGCAATTGGCTGGGCGAAAAAGGTTTGTCGTTTGTTTTGGTGTTTACCAAGGCGGATAAACAGTCGAGCATTAAAACTGATCAGAATGTGGCGAGGTTTAAAAAAGCTTTGTTAGAGACTTTTGAGGAAGCACCGGGATATTATGTCACATCAGCGGAAACGATGATGGGAAGGGATGAGATTTTGGGCTTTATTGGGGGGATAAATAGTGGGTTTGTGGTACCGAAGGTTAGGGGTGAGGAATTTTAAAAGAATTAAAAAATTGTCATTTCGATCAGAGGGAGAAATCTTCTGCGATTAGCATTGTGAATATGCATGGCGGAATGGCAAGGCGAAGAAGATTTCTCCCTCTGATCGAAATGACAAGTAGGAATTTTGAAATGACAACGGGGATAAAATATTACAATGTGGAATTATAATTTTTTCATTTACATCACTACAAATTATGAGAAAACAGTATTGTATGTAGGTGTTACAAATGATTTAATTAGAAGACTATATGAACACGAGGAAAATAAAGGCGATAAGAAAACCTTTGCAGGAAAATATTACTGTTATAATTTAGTTTATTACGAACGTTTCAGTCATATTGAGCATGCGATTGAACGGGAGAAGGAAATTAAGAAGTGGCGTCGGGAAAAGAAAAACGCCTTGATTGAATCATTAAATCCGGAATGGAATTTTTTGAATAAAGAGGTCTCTGAATAAGCATTGTCATTTCGATCGCAGGGAGAAATCTTCTGCGGTTTGCAAAGCGGGAATGCATGACGGATTTGCTTGGTGAAGAAGATTTCTCCCTCTGGTCGAAATGACAGGCGGATAAATCGAAATGACAAGGTCGATTTTAGAATATTGAACAATTACAAAATGAAAAAATATCTATCATTAGTAACATTTACGCATACCATTTTTGCTATGCCTTTTGCTTTTATTGGCTTTTTTTTGGCGGTGACCACCACTGAGTACCGCTTTGACTGGTTGAAATTGGTAATGATGGTTTTGTGTATGGTTTTCGCTAGAAATTCGGCGATGGCGTTTAACAGGTACCTGGACCGTGATATTGATGCTAAAAACCCACGGACTAAACTGCGTGATATACCTTCAGGCAGGATCAGCGCGAGATCGGCTTTAACATTTACTATTGTCAATTGCTTGCTGTTTATAGGTACTACGTGGTTTATTAATTCGCTTTGCTTTTTCCTTTCACCGGTGGCTTTGTTTGTGGTGCTGGGGTATAGCGCTACCAAACGTTTTACAGCGCTTTGTCATTTGGTTTTAGGGTTGGGATTGGCTTTGGCTCCTATCGGCGCCTATTTGGTGGTGACCGGGCATTTCGCGGCTACGCCGGTGTTCTTTTCGCTATCAGTATTGTGCTGGGTTAGCGGCTTTGATATTATTTATGCCTTGCAGGACATTGACTTTGATGTGCACGAACAGTTGCATTCCATCCCGGCTTATCTGGGTAAGATGAATGCTTTGAGGTTATCTACCTTTTTACACGTGCTATCGGCCATATTTGTGATTATGCCGGTGTTTTATACGCATGTAGGGCCTCCCTACTTTATTGGGATCGCTTTCTTTTGTTCGATGCTGATCTACCAGCATTTATTAGTTAAACCTAACGACCTGAGTCGGGTTAACTTTGCTTTTATGACTACCAACGGGATTGCCAGCGTTGTTTTTGCTGTGTTTTTTATGTTGGATAGACTTTGGATCAGGTAGTCATTTGCTGCGCTGTCATTGGCTCATTTAGTCATTGACTTGCGTTGTTATTTACGGTTGACAGTTACAAACTGTTATTATCTGGGGTTTCAGCTTTAAACTGAAACCAGTTGTGGGCTTTTAGCTCTCCAACTACATTAATTCCTGATCTTTTTTCTCGTGATATGTTTTGTAGCAGAGGTATAGGAACAGGATGATAGGGCCGATATCGAGCGCCCACCTGCCGGTTGTCATTTTTGCGGCGGTTATGGTTACAAGGTCAAAAATGAAGACGCCGATGGCGATCATGCCGCCGATAAAGTATAGATAAACGTATTGCTTGCTCATTTTAAATTGTCATTTGCTTTGCTGTCATTGGGGCATTGAGTCATTCAAATTTGTCATTCTGAGCGCAGCGAAGAATCTGTAAGGTAGTTTACACTGTACAGATTCTTCGCTGCGCTCAGAATGACAAAGGGGATAATTACTATTTTAATTCATACTTTTTAGGGACATCTTTAGTAGCTTTTACTCTTTTAAATATAGAAGCGCCCAGCGGCGGTATAGTTATGTTGACCGAATCTTCACGACCATGCCAGTTTATCGCTTCGCTGCTTACCGGGTTTGAATTTAACACACCACTGCCCCATAGGTTTTCCGCATCGGAGTTAAATATCTCTTTCCAGTCACCTGCCTGGGTAACACCTACACGGAAATCGTGACGGATAACCGGGGTCATGTTTAGTACCACTACCAGGTCGTCATCGGGGTTGTAGCCTTTGCGGGCGTATACCAGGATGGAGTCATTAGTATTGCCACCATCAATCCACTCGAAACCTGTATAATCAAATCCTTTTTCGTAAAGCGCGGGTTCTGATCTGTAAAGTTTATTCAGGGCTTTAACTGTCTCTTTTATGCCATTATGGTTAGGGTATTGCAGTACGTACCACTCCAATGATTGCTGGAAATTCCACTCTGTACCCTGACCGAATTCTGCACCCATGAATAGTAGTTTTGTGCCCGGGTGGGTGAACATAAAGCTGTATAGCAGGCGCAGGTTGGCAAATTGCTGCCATTCATCACCGGGCATTTTGCGTAGCATGGAACCTTTGCCATAAACTACCTCATCGTGCGAGAAAGGCAGCATAAAGTTTTCGGTAAAGGCATAGATCAAGCTGAAAGTGATCACATTATGGTGATACTTACGGTTGATCGGGTCTTCCTCAAAATAATTGATGGAATCGTGCATCCAGCCCATCATCCATTTCATACCGAAGCCTAAGCCGCCTGTATACACCGGGCGACTAACGCCTGTAAAGGATGTTGATTCCTCAGCAATAGTTTGCGTATCGGGGAAGTGCGCATAAACCGCCTGGTTAAATTCTTTCAGGAATGATATGGCTTCTAAGTTCTCGTTTCCGCCATAAATATTGGGTTCCCATTCGCCATGCTTACGGGAGTAATCGAGATATAGCATGGATGCCACGGCATCAACACGTAAACCATCCACATGGTAACGATCAAGCCAAAATAAGGCGTTACTGATTAAGAACGCGCGAACTTCGTTACGACCGTAGTTGAATATGTATGATTTCCAATCGGGATGGAAGCCTTTGCGCATATCGGCATGCTCGTATAGGTGCGTACCATCAAAATTGTACAGCGCGTGTGCATCGCCGGGGAAGTGTGAAGGAACCCAATCCAGTATTACACCGATGCCTGCTTTGTGCAGTTCTTCCACCAAAAACATTAAGTCCTGCGGTGTGCCATAGCGGCATGATGCGGCAAAAAAGCCACTGATCTGATAGCCCCAGCTTGGATAGTATGGGTGCTCCATTATCGGCATAAACTCTACGTGGGTAAAGCCCATTTCGGTAATGTAAGGCACCAATTTTTCGGCTAACTGTCGGTAGCTTAAAAATTCATCAGGGCTCTCGGGGTTACGCGCCCATGAACCTATGTGCATTTCGTAAACGGAATATGGTTTATCTAATGCATTATGCTGATAACGGGTAGCCATCCAGTCCTGGTCTTTCCATTCGTAAAAAGTATCAACTACTATGGATGCTGTGCTTGGCGGTAATTCCCAGCGCAGGGCAAAAGGATCACTTTTCTCCAGTTCTTCGCCGGTTGATGATTTGATGAAATATTTATATACCTCGCCAACACCAATATGGGGGATAAAACCTTCCCAAATACCGGATGAATCCCAGCGCGGATTTAGTTTGTGTGTGCCCCTGTCCCAATAATTAAAGTTGCCGGTAACCGCCACATATTGCGCATTGGGCGCCCAAACAGCGAAGTATGTACCAACCACTCCTTTATGCTCAACCACGTGCGAGCCAAATTTTTCGTAAAGCTTATAGTGCTTGCCCGATTGAAACAGACCAATATCAAATTCAGTGAAACGGCTGTATGGCTCAACCCGCTCTAATGTCGTGGTTTCAACGGCTTCGGGGGTAGTTATTTTTTTTACAGATGCCTTTTTTACAGGTTTTTCGGTTGTGGTTGTGGTTTTAGCGACCGCAGCTTTTTTAGTTGTTACTTTTTTTACTACTTCTTCGCTTGATGGTTCAACTTTCTTTTTGGCCATATTAGGTTTGCCTCGCGGCTTAGTTTAAGTAAAATTTTACCGTAAATATACCATGCTCAATAGCTATAATGCTTTTGCAACATAATTTATTAATAATTGCCCTTGCAAGCAATTAAGCTGCAATGTATATACTTTGGTTTAATTGGTATTAACAATAAAATTAAAAGGGTGTGTTATTTATTTAAAAAACACACCCTTTTGCACTGATATTTCTTTTTTGTTTCTTTTATGATGGAGAAACACACCCCTGCTATCGCTCTTTCCTGATGCGTCCTCTCTCAAGAGGGGAACTAAAACCTATCCCTTTAAAATCTCTATATGTTTAAAGTTTTTGCTGAAATTAAACTCGAGGTTTTTGTTTTTGTCGATAGAGTATTCAGTTATTTCTTTGCCATCGGCTACAATTTTGTAGGGTTTGAATGGCAGACCTGCTATGTTAAAGTGATAACCATCGTAACGTGGGGTATATAAACCTTCCATAGTTTGCTCAATCAGCATTCTTTTTGCGTCACCGCTTACTACAAATTTTTTCTCTAAATAAATATCCTGCTCGTAAGCGAAGGTTTCGCCGTAATCTTCAAACAGGAAGGAGTTTACCTCGTAATCGCTGTAATAGATATTCAGTTTCACTTCGGTTATTTCCTTTTCGCCCACATACTGCATTACCGGGTATTCGGGGATAACGGAACCTGCTTTTACAAAAATCGGGATAGTTTCAAGTGGTGTTAGTACGTTTACTTCCTGGCCACCATCTACACATTCATTTGTCCAGAAGTTATACCACCTGCCTTTTGGCAAGTATACATTACGGTCGGTTTGACCGGGCTCTAATACCGGGCAGATCAATATTTTATCACCATAAGTAAACTCATCCTGGCGGAAATGATTCAACAACACATCCTGCTCCTGCATTACTATCGGCCTTAATATCGGGAAGCCATAACGGTGGTGTTCCCAGAAGGTAGAATATAAATACGGGATCAACCTGTAACGCAGTTCAATAAACTTGCGGTTTATTGCGGTAAACGGCTCGCCGAAGCTCCATGGCTCGCGCTCCTTGGTATCACCGGCGGAGTGCGCGCGCATAAATGGGGAGAATGTGCCCATCTGTATCCAGCGGGTAAATAGCTCGCCATCAGGTTCGCCGCTAAAGCCGCCGATATCTGTTCCGCAGAAAGAAATACCTGAGATGGATAAGCGTTGGCATTGGATATTACCTAATTTTAAATGTTCCCAGCTTGCTACGTTATCACCCGTCCACACGGATGAAAAGCGTTGCACACCGGAGTAACCCGCCCTGGTAATGGTAAAAGGGCGTTTATTTTTCATGATGGCGCGCAAGCCCTCGTAGGTGGCGCGTACCATTTGCATACCATAGATATTGTGTGCCTTGCGGTGCGATCCACGGTGACCATCGTATTGGTGACGGACATCATCCGGGAAAGTGCCCGCGCCGAAAACGGCCGGCTCATTCATATCGTTCCAAACACCGGCAACGCCTATTTTCACCAGCTCATCAAACAAGCCACCCCACCAGGTACGAACCTCGGGATTGGTAAAATCAGGAAATTGGCAACGGCCCGGCCACACGTGGCCCTCCATAAAATAGTCATCGCTGCGGCGACAGAAATAGTGGTTCTTTTTACCCTCTTTAAATACCTCGTAATTATCATCCACACGGATACCGGGGTCAATGATTACTACGGTCTTAAAACCATCAGCCGCTAATTCGGCTATCATTTTTTTAGGATCAGGGAAGTATTTGTTGTTCCAGGTAAAGCAGCGGTAGCCGTCCATATAATCAATATCTAAATAGATACCGTCGCATGGAATCTTATTTTCGCGGAATCCCCTGGTGATCTTTTTAACCTTTGCCTCGGGATAATAACTCCAGCGGCATTGGTGGTAACCTAATGCCCACATTGGCGGCATTGGGTGCGTACCTGTTAACAAGTGGTAGCTTTTTACCACATCCATCATATGCGGACCATGGATATAATAGTATTGCAACTCTCCACCATCGGCCCAAAAACTGGTTTTGGTTTTATCCTCGGCACCAAAATCAAACTGGGCCTTGAAAGTATTATCAAAAAAGATACCGTGTGATATATCTTCATTTAAGCTGATATAGAACGGGATGCTGCGGTACAGCGGATCCTGGTTCCAGGCGAATGAATAGGCATCGGTATTCCAGTTTTTTAAGCGTTTTCCGCGCAGGTTAAATTCGGTTGGTTTATCGCCTAAGCCGAAAAAGCTTTCTTCTGCCTGACAGGTTTTGGTGCAGAACACGTAGTAACCGCCAAATTTTACGTTTTCTTCCCAATGCATTGGTACGGCATCGGCACTGGTTACGTGGTTATTTTTATCAGAAAAAGAAATAAAGAAATCTTTTTTGCGGATGTGACAATTTACCACACGTGTTGAAACTAAAAATTCTGTTTCTGTTTCTAACAACTCAAATTCAGGTGCCTGGTGCTCCAATTTGGGAACCGCGTAGGAGAATTCCTCCA
Organism: Mucilaginibacter sp. L196; assembly: GCF_009765905.1. Lineage (GTDB taxonomy): Bacteria > Bacteroidota > Bacteroidia > Sphingobacteriales > Sphingobacteriaceae > Mucilaginibacter. The sequence goes on from NZ_LMUO01000012.1 coordinate 187,852, forward strand.
GAAAAACACCATGTGGCGCCAAGCGGATCCGAATAATTTCATCGGTAACAACAGTTACCTCAACTTTGGCATCACCATCACTAAAGTAGATTTTATTCCCCGTTTTTTCGGCATTATTGGGTATACCGAGGTATTTTTTTATAACAGGCTTTATATCGGCAGCAGGATTATTTACGTGATGAAATGGTTCATCTTCTTCAACTAACCTATTGAGTAACAAATCTGTATTAAGTATATTCTCTTCCATTTAAATCAATTAGCTACAATAAACACGTTTTAGCATATAAGTTATACGCAATATACAAATTATCTATTTTAATAATAAGTCTATAATTGTGCCAAATACAATTAAGTTATTTGAGTGATTACGCTGTTATTTGTTTGGCGGTGCGGCGAAAATACTATAGGTGTTCGAAAGATGAGGTTTGCTTCTTTTCAAATGAGTTTTTTATAAAAATGATTTGTCATGCTGAGAAACGAAGCATCTATACAGGTGCAAACTACTTTACAGATTCTTCGCTATACTCAGAATGACAAAGCGCCTTTGCTAATTTGCTTTTTCGCGCTCCGTTTACCCTCCCCGACTTTGCTTCGCTCGTCGACCCTTCCTTAGCCTGCGGCCAATGTCATTAAGTTAAGGGGGCGCCAAGCATATAGCCCCCTCTAAATCTCCCCCGGAAGGGGAGACTTTAGCTTCGCCCGCGTTTGTTTTTTTAAGTCCTCCCTACCGGGGAGGATTTAGGTGGGGCTTAACTTAATGACATTTAGCCTGCGGCGCAAGGAGGGTGGGAAAAGATGGTTATTCTTTTTGCGCTTTGTTGACTCACCCCGAATATGCTTTTAATTAAAACCATAAAGCCGCCGAAAGCGGCTTTATGGTTTGTGAAATTGTATAAAACTTAGGTTGTGGTTATTCGTGCAGTACCAATATGGCTTTTACCGTTTTGTTCATGATTTGGTTTACGGTGCTGCGGTTAAACAGGCGATAAACTATGTTGTGGTGATGTTTCACCAGGCATAAAATATCGGTATGGTGTTCCTCCACAAACTGCATAATACCATTTAAGGGGCGGCTATCAGTTATGTAATTAAAATCCAGTTCGGCATTTTTAATTAAGTCTTGCAGTTTGCTTTCGCCGGCCTCGATATATTTTGAATCTTTTCTTTCGGCAACATATAATACCTTCATATTTTTCGATCCGAAGGCTTCAACCATCTCATTCAAAGCATTTACATCATCGGCTGATAGCCTGGTTTCATAATCAGTAGCCAGCGTAATAACCGGCACACCTGAAAACTTGCTTTCCAACGGAATAATAAGCGTTGGTATTTTTACTGCTGAAACGATGGTACTCACGTTACTGCCAACGATACCTGACAGGTTGGTAGAACCGGTCATACCCATTACCAACAATTCAACGTGGTGCTCCTCAATGAATTTGCCTATTACATTTTTCAGGAAGCCTACACCACATACGGTATTTACTTCAATATCTTTAAACTCATCCTCGTAGGTAAATTTGGCTACCCAATCCTTTAGCGCCTGGCGTTTATTGTTATAGTAATCATCAATAAAAATAGCATTATAAGTGTTATTGTTGATGCCTTCGGTGGGGCCGATAGCGTGTATTGCGCATACTTCCATGTTCAATATTTTAGCTAAGTGCATAGCATATTCCATGGCATTGGCTGCGCTGTTTGAAAAATCTGTAGCAACAAGTATTTGTTTCATTTTTTCAATATTTTTAAGTGAATTTGCTTTAAAGCATTAAATAAATAAGTGGAAGAACAGGAATAATAAAAATGCTAAAATTATAGCAACCGGCAAAGTTAATACCCATGCCAAAGCTATATTTTTTAACGTTTTACTATTCAGGTTACCCGCCCCGCCAGATGCAAGCATCGATCCGGCTATACCGCTTGATAGTACGTGCGTGGTACTCACCGGTAAACCAAAGCTGCTGCTTAAGCCTATAGTTGCGGCAGCTACCAACTCCGAACTTGCACCCTGCGCATAATTCAAATGCTGGTTGCCTATTTTTTCACCGATGGTTACTACAATACGTTTCCAGCCTACCATGGTACCAATACCTAAAGATATTGATATAGTCGCAATTACCCATATCGGCGCGAAATCGGTAAGACTGGTAAGATCTTTTGAGGTTTCTGTAAGCGTTGCCCTATCCTGGTTTACCAGTTTAATATCCTGTGCAGCTAATATTGCAGTTACATCTTTACCAGCGCTTTTTATCTGCTTGCGGAATTTATAGGTTTTATCTGCCGGGTTGCTGCTTGCTAATGCCGCCTTAGTTTTATCTATCGCTGAATCAGTACTTAAAATTAAGGTTTTACCTGCTGCATCCGATGCGGTAGCATGGCTCAGTACCAGCTCGGTTCTGTTTAACGATGCCAGCGTTTTATCGCTTGATACTTCATGGTTTACCGCGAATTTTGCCGGTAGAAAAGCAATCAGTATCAGCATTAATAAACCAACACCCTTTTGCCCATCGTTACTGCCGTGGAAGAAACTTACCAGCGTACAGGTAGTGATCAGCAATAAACGGATCAATATTGGCGGGGTATCATTTTCACTTTCAGGGATGTGGAACAGCGCTTTCCATTTGATCACGTGGATCAACAGATACATCAACCCCGCCGCTGCACCAAAACCGATCAGCGGTGATAAGATCAGCGATAAACCAATTTCTTTTGCCTTATCCCAGTTTACACCGGCACCACCGTAGTACCAGGTAAAAGCTATACTGGCGCCAATCATAGCGCCTATTAAAGTATGCGAGCTGGAACAAGGGATACCTAAGTACCATGTACCTAAGTTCCATACGATGGAGGCCAGCAATACCGCCAGCACCATACAGGCGCCCACGCTCACGGGCAGCTTCATTAATTCATCCAAAGGCAGTAGCTTTAAAATGCCCATGGCTACAGCCACACCGCCTAAAAATACGCCCAAAAAATTGAAGGTACCTGACCACGGAATAGCATAAACAGGTTTTAGTGCTTTGGTGTAGATAACCGTAGCAACAGCGTTCGCCGTATCATGAAAACCGTTAACAAACTCAAAGCCGACAACCGCCAGTAAACAAATAGCAAAAACAATTAGCAGCGACGTGCTTAAATTAACCTCGCCGAGTAGCGGCAGGGTGATTGCACTTAATACATGGAGCATAATTTGATTTTTTGGGTGAGCAATAGTGATTAATTAGTTTATTAATCAAAGAAATCGATATCATGCTTATTTCACGAAAAATTCAGATTATCAAATTGTTACGTTATTCTGTAGTGTATGTTAATGAGAGATTTTTGGTGAGTGGTTGATTGAGTTGTTATGTTGTATACCTGTCTATGGTATCGCTGACGCTAAGTCGCCACTTTTTTTCGGTTGTTTGTTTTCAAAGGATCTCAAGAGGGCTCCGCCGTTCTTTTTCCGCAAAAGAAAAGTAACCAAAGAAACCTAGCGCAGCGATCTCATGAACACCATCAAAAAAACAAACAACTGTGAATAAACTCCCGGCTGCGCCTGCTTCTTTGAATGTTTGTGCTTTAACGTCTGATGTGGTTGCCGAACCAGACGATGCCGGTTTTAGGCGGTTAACGGTGGACTTGTGCTTTTCTTGTCCTTAGTAAGCTCTTGTTACACTTGTTGAATATAAAAATAGATTGTCATTCTGAGGAACGAAGAATCTTCTTCGATATGCATATCGGCCTTCCGTGTTCGCTTTTCGCTCTAAGAAGATTCTTCACTCAGTTCAGAATGACAAGGTGGTTAGTTAATTTGCTCTTGCGCGCTTCGCTTTACCCTCCCCGACTACGCTTCGCTGGTCGACCCTCCATTCGCCTACGGCGGAAGGCGGGTGAGTTGCATTTTATTTTCCGCGTTAGGGAGTGGAGCGGATACCGGCCCGTGGTTAATGCCTGTGCAGTATGAGCGGAAAGCCCGGGCCGGAGGCAACGCCCAAAGCTTCCGCTTCATTGACTCACCCGGTCTTGCTGCGCTCGACCACCCTCTCTTCGCCTGCGGCGTAAAGAGGGGATTCTGATTTGCAGGTTCGCTCTACAGAGTATAGAGATCGCTTCGTACCTCGCAATGACGGTAAAGTTTTAGAAGTCATTCCGTTCACTTGCTCCGGTACCCTCACACCCCGCTCACACCCCAACTAATCTTTCACACTCGAATATGAGAGGGGTAATTAGTGAGAGACAACAAACACAGATTTTCCATAATTAAGGCCGGTGTTTGACAAAACAGACGGCGCGCCATTCTTCCATGAGTAGGCAAATTGGACATTTCCGGGTGGTTTTTGTATATCGCTACCCGCCATATAAGTATCAGTTCCATTTACAGCCAATCCGTAGGCTATTGTATATTCGTCGTAACTTGTTGCTACACCGTTTTTCCAGAGCGTAGCGTACATTCCAGCTCCTTTGGTGATGTAGCCTGCAAGGTAAACGTTATTACCGGATACCTTTATATCATAAATAGTCCCATCGAGAGCATTTTCAATAGGGACGAATGTTCCATTTTTCCAGTAGCCATCTGCCATGCCATTGGCATCGCTGTTAAAGCCAGATACGTATACATCATTTCCTGCAACAGCTATTGAAGTGGCTGTCCCAAATCCTAAAGTTGTGGCAACGCCATTCTTCCAATATGTTGCTGTTAAATTGCCTCCCATATCGTTGGTTGTTTCGCCTGCCATATAAATGTCGTTTCCTACTATCGTAATTGCATAAATATCGCCGCCAACTCCTAAATTAATTAACTGGCCATTTTTCCAATAAGCAGCTTCTGAGTATCCATTGGGGGTTAAAACCATCCCTGCCAGGTAAACATCTGTTCCGTTCACAGCAACAGCGTACGTTTCACCGGCACCTAAATCAATACGCGTACCGTTTTTGTAATAAAAAGCGGATGGACCCTGCCCGGTTTCTACCCCTCCAGAGACATATACATCACCATTACTTACTACAATTTTCCCGTCAATTGAATTTCCGTCGCCCAATTGTGTTGCTACACCGTTTTTCCAATAGGTTGCTTTACCGTTGGCAATGCCGGATACATATACATCAACTGTTTTTGAGCCTTTAGGGTCTTTTTTACAGCCTGCTATAATTAATGTTAATAAACTTAAACAGGTAATTTTTAAATATAATCGCATTTTGATAGAGGGAAGGTATTATTTGGGTAAATATAATTTATTTTTTTAACACCTTTTTTGCGCTCATGTTTAACTTCCCCAATTTTGCTGCACTTGAGTGTTTAAGCGTCATTGCGAGGAACGAAGCAATCTCTACATAGATAAGTCGGCTTTGTAGGTTTTCTCTGTATAGCATAGAGATTGCTTCGTTCCTTGCAATGACAGTAAGGTTTTAGAAATCATTTCGTTCGCCCTCTCCGGCACCTCACACCCCGCTCCCACCCCAAACTAACCGTTGAACAATCCCACCGAATCAATATTTGTAAATTATCTTAGACGGGTTATTAAAAAACCATACCTTAGTGTCAATTGTACATATTGATAATGACTACTATAAAAGCTTGCATATTTGATTTAGATGGTGTAATTGTTGACACCGCGGTTTACCATTACAAAGCATGGAAACGCCTGGCCAACCAACTTGGTTTTGATTTTACTGAAGAACAAAACGAGAAACTTAAAGGTGTTAGCCGCACACGCAGTTTGGAATTGATATTGCAATGGGGTGGCATCAGTAAATCGCCTGCCGAGCAGGAAGAGTTGGCTACGCTTAAAAATACGTGGTATGTGGATATGATCAGTCACATGACACCCGCCGAAATATTACCCGGCGCAAAGGAGTTTTTATTGACTTGCCGCGCTGCGGGATTAAAGACGGCATTGGGTTCGGCCAGTAAAAACTCGGCGATGATATTGGAGAAGGTGGATATTGTTGATTTGTTTGATGCCGTGATTGATGGCAACAAGGTTACCAAAGCCAAACCCGACCCGGAAGTGTTTTTAAAAGGCGCCGAAGCAGTAGGCGTTTCACCTGCTGAGTGTGTAGTATTTGAAGATGCCATTGCAGGCGTTGAAGCAGCCATAGCAGGCGGAATGAAAGCAGTGGGCATAGGCTCGCCAGAGGTTTTGGGCGAGGCTAATTTAGTGATTAGCGGCTTGGATAAAATGAGTTTGGAGAAATTGAAAGAATTATAAAAAAGAATAACCTAATACTCTTGTCATTGCGAGGAGGAACGACGAAGCAATCGCGAACCATGCAAATCGATCAGGCATAGTTCACGATTGCCACGCTGCGCTCGCAATGACATGTTTTTAACACGATAGCAATGAAAGACTACATTAAAATAGACGAGTGGAATATTATTGAAGAGGGCTTTGATCCTCATCATAATAAGGTATCCGAAAGTATATTTAGCCTGGGTAATGGCCGAATGGGGCAGCGTGCTAACTTCGAGGAAGCATACAGCGGCGAAACCCTGCAAGGCAATTACGTAGCCGGCGTTTATTATAATGATAAAACCCGTGTGGGCTGGTGGAAAAATGGCTATCCGGAGTATTTCTCCAAAGTGATTAACGCTGCCAACTGGATAGGCATTGATGTGGTGATTGACGGTATTCAACTTGATCTGGCTAAATGCGAGATCAGCAGTTTTCGCAGGGAGTTGAATATGCAGGAAGGTTATCTGAAACGTAATTTCACTGCTAAAAATAGTGCCGGGAAAGAAGTTGAGGTTGAGTCCATCCGCTTTTGCAGTATGGTTGATGACGAGGCAGGGGTTATTAAATATACCATCACCCCAAAAAACTTCAGCGGCAGCATTACCCTAACTCCTTTTATTGATGGTGATGTAGTAAACCAGGATGCCAATTACGATGAAAAGTTTTGGGACGAGATTGGTAAAGAATCTTTTACTAATGGCTGTCTAGTACATCTGCGCACCAAAAAAACAGGTTTTGATGTGGTTACGGGTATGCTGTACTACATTATCCAAAATGAAGAAGTGGTTAATGCATCGGCTGAATCTATAGAAAAAGAAAAATATATAGGCGCTAAAGTGGAATTGCAGGCACAACAGGGTCAGGCTATTACGTTATTTAAGTACGCGGCCAACCTATCTTCACAAAACCACCCGGTTGAGCAATTGGCTGATAAGCTGAAAGAAACCTTAGATCGCGTAAGCAAAAAAGGTTTCGATACCATGTTGAGCGAACAAGCCAATGCCTGGGCTGAAAAGTGGAAACATAACGATATTATTATTGAGGGCGATGCATCAGCGCAGCAGGGCATCAGGTTTAATATTTTCCAACTGAACCAGACTTATACTGGTCAGGATGATCGCCTGAACATCGGCCCCAAAGGCTTTACCGGCGAAAAATACGGAGGCGTTACTTATTGGGATACCGAGGCTTATTGTGTGCCTTTCTACCTTTCGACCGCAGAACAACAAGTGACTAAAAACTTGTTATTATATCGATACAAACAGCTTCCGCAGGCTTATGAAAATGCCGCCATGCTGGGTTTTGGAAATGGTGCTGCGCTATATCCTATGGTGAGCATCAACGGCTTAGAATGCCATAACGAGTGGGAAATTACCTTTGAAGAACTACACCGCAACGGCGCTATGGCTTATGCGATATTTAATTATGTGCGCTACACCGCTGATGAAAGTTATTTGGTGGATTACGGACTGGAAGTATTGATCGGGATTGCCAGGTTTTGGTCGCAACGGGTTAGCTGGTCGGAGGTTAAGCAGCAGTACGTTATGCTGGGTATTACCGGCCCTAACGAGTACGAGAATAACGTAAATAATAACTGGTACACCAATACTTTAGCTTGCTGGTGCATGCAATATACCACCGAGGTTATTGAAAAAGTTAAAGGTTTGGATGAAGCCAAATACAAGGCATTAGTCACTAAACTTAACTTTAACGAACAGGATGAAATAGGCAAGTTCATCCACATCATCGAGAATATGTATTTCCCGTATGATGAACAACACCGGGTATTTATGCAGCAGGATGGTTATTTGGATAAGGAACAGATTTTGGTTAAAGACCTGCCCGCATCCGATCGCCCGCTGAACCAAAAATGGAGCTGGGACAGGATACTGCGTTCATGCTTTATTAAACAGGCTGATGTTTTACAGGGGATCTATTTCTTCGAAGATCAGTACGATATTGAAACCATCCGCAGGAATTATGATTTTTATGAGCCGAGGACTGTTCATGAATCGTCGTTATCACCATGCCTACACGCTATTATAGCCGCTAAACTGGGCGATGAAGCCCGAGCCTACGAATTTTACCTGCGCACAGCCCGTTTGGATCTGGACGATTATAATAACGATACGGAGGATGGCTGCCACATTACCTCCATGGCTGGAACCTGGATGACGGTTGTTGAAGGCTTTGCCGGTATGCGTGTACGCGATGGCAAGCTATCGTTCAGGCCATTTTTGCCGGGCAAATGGCAATCGTTCTCATTTAATATTGGGTTCCGTGGTGCATTGCTCAATATTAAAGTGAGCAAGGAAGGCGTATTGGTTAAAAATCTTTCGGATATTGAGGCCACTATTTTGGTTGATGATAAGCAATCGCCGGTAAAAGCCAATAGCGAGGTATCTATATAAAATGAAAGAACAAAAGTGGTTACTGATTGGTGTAGGAGCTGCGGTATTAGTGGGGTTTTTATTCCGGATAGTATTTGAAATATCCTTTTTCCGTTCCTTCACCTCATCAATGAGCATTGGCTTTTTGTTTGGTGTGCCTTTTATTATGGGTTTTATTACCGTGTTTTTTGCGGAAAAGAAGGAGTTAGAGAATGTTACGATCTCCATCTTCACACCGTGGATCTCCATCTTTGGGCTTTTAGTTATAACTCTTTTATTTAATACCGAGGGGTGGGCTTGCTGGATGATGGCATTGCCGGTGTTTTTAGTATCAGCAAGTTTCGGGGGATATTTTGCCCACAAATACCGGGAATGGACTAACAATCGAAATAACGGCATCCAACTTTCGTTAATAGTTTTACTACCTTTCATGATCGTTCCCCTTGAAAATCTGGCGGGAAGTTCGTCAACCACTTATAAGGCTTATACCGAAATAGAAATCCATGCCAGCAAAGAACAAATTTGGGGGAACGTTACCCGGGTAAGAGCCATCAAACAAAAACAAGATAGCGCCTATTTTACCCGTTTCCTGGGTTTCCCAAGGCCAATACAAGCCGTGTTGGATACAGAGGCTGTAGGTGGTAAACGCAAAGCAATATTCGACAAGGGGTTGATATTTGACGAACAGGTAACAGCTTACGAGCCTTTTAAGTTGATGACCTTTACCATTCACGCAGACCCATATACCATCCCATCAACCACAATGGATAAACACATTGTTATAGGCGGCGAATATTTTGATGTATTAAATGGCACCTATATTCTTGAGCCTGAGGGAAGCGGCCTGTATAAGTTGCGCTTATACAGCAATTTTAAGCTACACACTACTTTTAATTTTTACGCCCATATTTGGGCGGTATGGATCATGCGCGATATTCAGCAAAACATTCTTAAAGTAATTAAGGATCGCTCCGAATCAAATACATAATAAGCTTCAAATTCATGGGATCATCATCCTTCACAGATAACAAACTCATTATATACCAGCTATTGCCGCGCTTGTTTGGCAATACTAATACCACCAATAAATACTACGGTTCCATCGAAGAAAACGGTTGCGGTAAGTTTAATGATATAAACGAAAAGGCCCTTTCGGCTATCAAAGCCTTAGGCACTACCCATATTTTTTATACGGGGATAATCGAACATGCTACCATGACAGATTATTCTAAATTCGGCATCAAAACCGATGATCCGGATGTGGTGAAGGGTCGGGCGGGTTCACCATATGCTGTGAAGGATTACTATGATGTTGATCCTGATCTGGCTGTTGCTAACCGTATGGCCGAGTTTGAAGCCATGGTTAAACGTACACATGATGCCGGATTAAAAGTAATTATCGATTTTATCCCCAACCATGTATCGCGCACTTACACTTCGGATAGTAAACCGGAAGGCGTTAAGGATATTGGCGAGAATGATGATACTACCAAATCCTTCGACCCAAAAAATGATTTTTACTACATAAGCGGGCAGGCATTCAACGTGCCTCAAGGCTACAATCCCGGTGGCGATGAATTTCAGAGCCTGTTAAAGGATGGTAAATTTGATGAGAACCCAGCCAAAGCAACCGGCAATGATGTATTTAGTGCATCGCCGTCTATAAATGATTGGTTCGAAACTGTTAAGCTTAACTATGGGGTTGATTATCTGGATAATCAAAAAACCTATTTCGACCCAGTACCGCCGCTTTGGAATAAGTTGTTTGATATTCTGACCTATTGGGCAAAAAAAGGTGTTGATGGCTTCCGTTGTGATATGATTGATATGGTGCCCGTTGAGTTTTGGGCATGGTTGATACCTAAATTAAAAGCTACCTATCCTGATCTTATCTTTTTGGGCGAGACTTATCAGGTTGAGCAATACCGTCACCATATTTTTGATGGTAAGTTTGATTACCTGTACGATAAAGTTGGTTTGTATGATGGTTTAAAGAAACTCATCCGCAACGAGAATAATGCCACTACGTGGGACATCAACAGCGTGTGGAACCACCAATGCGTTAATATGGACGCGAATATGCTGCGCTTTTTAGAGAACCACGATGAAGAGCGCATTGCTAATCCTGTTTTCGCTGGTAATCCGTGGTTGGCTGTACCCGGTATGATTGTTACGGCTACTTTAAACGTCGGCCCAGTGATGATCTATTCTGGTCAGGAAGTTGGCGAGCCTGCCGGGCGTTCCATGGGATTCAGTAGTGATACCCGAACCAGTATTTTTGATTATTGCGGCGTACCCGAGCATCAGAAATGGTTGAACAACGGCAATTACGATGGCGGCCAATTATCCGAAGATCAAAAAAACCTTCATGCCTTTTATACCAAATTATTAAACGTAACCCGCAGCAGCGAAGGATTGCGCATAGGCAAGTTTTACGAATTAATGGTGGCTAACCAAAACCAACCCGGCTTTAATACACGTTTATATATTTACCTGCGTTATACGGATAGTCAACGGGTTTTAGTGGTTGCCAATTTTAACCGTTCCGAGCAAAATATTACGGTGAAACTACCTGATGATCTGCTGCAAATAATAAAAGTTAGTGGTGCAGCACAATTTAATGATCTGCTAAGTACAACAAATTATAAAGTAAATAATATATTAGACGGCGTAAACTTAACGCTTCCGGCAACAAGCGGATTACTGCTGGAAATTGTCTGAACCTGAATTCTATAAATTAGGGATCAGACTATACCAATTAATAACTATTGAACCAACGTACCAATTAATAAACTATTGAAATAATAAATTATGTCAAAAATCGGAAACGTTCCCAAGCCTAGATTATCCTTCTGGCAGATATGGAACATGAGCTTCGGCTTTTTAGGTATACAATTTGGCTGGGCCTTGCAAATGGCCAACATGGGCGCCATTTATGAATACCTTGGTGCCAAGCCTGATAAAATACCTATGCTTTTCCTGGCCGCTCCCCTAACCGGTTTATTGGTACAGCCTATTGTAGGTTACATGAGCGACCATACATGGCACCCCATTTTAGGCCGTAGACGCCCCTACTTTTTGGTTGGAGCAATTTTAAGCACAATCGCTTTAATATTAATGCCGCAGTCGTCCACACTTTGGATGGCCGCCGGGTTGTTGTGGATAATGGATACATCCATAAATGTGAGCATGGAACCCTTTCGTGCCTTTGTTACTGATAAGCTACCCGACGAACAACGTACCAGGGGTTTTGCCACACAAAGTGTTTTTATAGCATTAGGGTCTATTGTAGCATCGGCATTGCCGTGGATGATGGCACATTGGTTTAATGTACATAACCAATTGGTTGCCGGTACTATACCTGCAACGGTTAGGTATTCGTTTTACATTGGCGCGTTCGCGTTTATCTCAGCAGTACTTTATACCATAATCACGACCAACGAATACCCTCCGGCTGATTTAACCGAGCGACAAAAAACTAAAGAAGAAAGGAAAGGCTTTGGTGCCGGGGCTAAAGAGATAGTTCATTCCATTATAACCATGCCTAAACGCATGCAGCAATTGGCTTTGGTGCAATTTTTTACATGGCCAGGCTTGTTCCTCATGTGGTTTTATTATTCGCCTGCCGTTGCCCGTAATGTATTTGGCGCCCTGAGTGAAAAAGATGAATTATATACCAAAGGGATAGAATTTGCAGGGCTTACCTTATCCTTTTACAACGTAGTTGCTTTTGTTTTCGCGTTATGCTTCCTCCCGTACATCGCATCAAAATTGGGGCGAAAATACACCCACATGCTGTGTTTAATTGCCGGGGCAATCGGCTTAATATCAGTAGGCTTTGTTCATCAGCCCAATATGCTTTACCTGTCGATGACTGGCGTAGGTATTGCGTGGGCAAGTATATTATCAATGCCGTATGCTATGCTCGGTGGCTGTTTGCCTGAAAACAAGATAGGCATTTACATGGGCATATTTAATTTCTTTATTGTGTTGCCCGAAATTTTAGCCTCCCTGTTTTTTGGCTGGATAATGTCGCATTTACTAAATAACGATCGCTTATTAGCTGTAGAAGTTGGGGGTGGGTTGATGGTAATTGCTGCTTTATTAACTTTATTGGTTAACGATAATAATTGATTACCCACTATTAAAATTGCTATTCTGAGGGACGAAGAATCTGTAAAGTAGTTTACACCGTACAGATTCTTCGCTCCGCTCAGAATGACAAAACTTTTTATAGCAATCCCTTTTTACAGAGACGTGTAAACGGTCGGCTGTCACACTGAGGTTCTCGAAGTGCGGTGCGGTGGCCTCATCACCTACCGTCATTGCGAACGAAGTGTGGCAATCCCCTACTTTGGAGTAAAACACAGATAATTGGTTTGGATATTTTAAAAGAAGTTTTTGTAAAATATATAACTGAATTGACAGTTAAACTTATTACCGGTTAAATAATTCTTTACAACGTTCAAAACATTTAGTACATATCTAACTTGTCCGCATTGTCCGTACCCAGTAGTGAACGAACGGTAGAGCGTTGTCATGCTGAAGCTCTCGAAGCATAAACGTAAAGCCCTGCCCTCATACTTCGAGAACCTCAGTATGACACCCTTTGCGCACTTCAATATTCAATATAATCTCATTACGCGGCACAAAAGAGCGTTGTCATGCTGAGGTACTCGAAGCATAAGGGCAAAGGCCACAACGGATGTTATTTTTTCCTGAGAGATAATTCAGGAAGCAAATGCCAATCGCCATTGATGATGGCTTCTTTCTTTGACCTTTTCCATCCTTTAATTTGTTTTTCAAAAGCGATGGCTTGGTTTATATCTGTAAATGGCTCATGAAACACTAATTTGACAGGAAGCCTTTTGCAGGTGTATGATGATGGATCGGTTCCGTTTTCATGTTCTTGGATGCGCCTTTCGAGGTTGTTGGTGATGCCAGTATAATAGGAGTTATCGTTGCAAAGCAGTATGTAGACAAAGTATTGGTTCATTTAAGTTTGAAGGTAATGAAAATATTTCGGTGGGGCCTGCGCTTATGCTTCGAGTACCTCAGCATGACAGCCGCACTTAGTACCTGCATGACAACCGCACTTGGAAACCTTGGTAGGCCAGCCTTATGCTTCGAGTGCCTCCAGCATGACAACCGCACATTGTGAATCGAGCTGCATTAGGGATAGGAACGGATACTGGCTTGCGAGCTTAAGGCCCAATGTCATTAAGTTAAGGGGGCGCCAAGCATATAGCCCCCTCTAAATCTCCCCCGGAAGGGGAGACTTTAGCTTCGCCCGCGTTTGTT
>NZ_LMUO01000012.1:201767-210687 GCF_009765905.1 Mucilaginibacter sp. L196
TAAGGCCTCGCGTAGTATGAGTGTATAGCCCGGGCCGAAGGCAATGCCCCATATCAAATCAGGTGTTTCAATTTGGTACAGTTTGGGTACTTAATGGGTATAAAAAGCGGTCTTTTTTGAGTAAAAATGGAGTAAAAAGCGGCAAAAAGCAGTCGTTTTTGGGCATAATTTGGCTAAAAAGCACTGTTTTTGGCGCTAAAATCGGTGTAAAAACGGATTAAAATGGATGTAAAAACCACCTTTTTGGTATTTTTTAGGGCGTTTTTGGAGCGAAAAGTGTACCAGGTGTACCAACTGTTCCACTTGTTTCGTGGTACAGTACAAAACACAAAAGCCCCGCTTTGCAGCAGGGCTTTGTTGGATTTAAAACTTAAAACTAAACATGCCTACAAGTGGCTGATAGCTTCTTTAAGCCCTACCACACCTTCGGTAGTGCTGGTGCCGATTTCAAATATTTCGGCAGAACTTAGGTCGTGACCGTAAAATTTGTGGTCAGCTTTTTTGTCGATAGCCAGGTTTGAGCCATGCAGGGTAATGCCTGCAAACAGGCCACGGCTGCGTGAATAGGAGTAAACTTCGGCTTGCAGTTTATAATCTGTACTGGCTGATGAGCTGCGGCCAACCGGTCCGGCTGCAACAGATACGTCGCCACCCAGGGTGAAGTCGCCATTTTTAACTTTAGCCAAAGCACCCTTGTGACGGAAAACCAACACCAAATCGGTTGATTGTACGCCTATTTGCAAACCGATGCTGCCGCCTGTAAGGGTAACAAATACAGGGTCGCTCCATTTGCCGTTAGGTAGTTTCACCAGGGCCACGCCTTTACCGCGTAAGCCGCCGATGCCTAAACCGGCATTAATCAGGTGCGGGATGATGACGATACCGTTGTATTCGGCAATCAGTTCGTGTGGGATGCTTTCCTTCATCTTACCAAAATCTCTGATCACGTTGGTGGCGGCGTGTATACGCTCGGTCTCTTTACTTGCGTCGGTTGCTGATGCCATTACTATAAATATACTTAGTAGCAGGGGCATGCATAATAATTTCAATGTTTTCATAGCGATAGTATTGTTGTGTTTATAGATGTATTTGGATAAACCGCTGAAATGTTGAGTTGTTTCAAAAATCGCACAAAACTATAACTACCGTAGTTATATTTGCAGCGGTATGACAATAAGCAAGCAGCAGGTATTCGGAATTAGTAACGGTGAGCAATTTACTGATGCGGCATTGCAGGTATTTCGCCACCAGGCGCAACACTGTGCCGTGTACCAGGAGTTTATTAAGGGACTGAAGGTTAACGTGGATAGCGTGAAGCAGGTAGGGCAGATCCCTTTTCTACCTATCGAGTTTTTTAAGTCGCATAAGGTGGTGAGTAATACCGATGCGGTACAGGTTACCTTCACCAGTTCGGGTACTACGGGGCTGATCACCAGCAGCCACCCAATTACGGATGTGAGCTGGTATGTGGAGAGTTTCCGCAAGGCGTTTGAGTTGTTTTATGGCGATATTAAGGATTATACAGTACTGGCACTCCTCCCCGCCTATTTAGAGCGCGAGGGATCGTCGCTGATTTATATGGCGGAGGATTTGATCAGGCAATCCAACAACCCGGATAGTGGCTTTTATTTGTACAACCACGAGGAGTTGTACCATCAGCTTAAAAAGCAACGGCAAGCAAATAAGCCTACGTTGTTGTTGGGCGTAACCTTCGCCCTGTTGGATTTTGTGGAGGCTTACCAGATTGATTTCCCCGAATTGATCGTAATGGAAACCGGCGGCATGAAAGGCAGGCGCAAGGAGATGATCCGCGAGGAACTCCACGATATACTAACCAAAGGTTTTGGGGTAGATACTGTACACTCGGAATATGGGATGACGGAGTTGTTATCGCAGGCTTACTCAAAAGGTGATGGGATATTTAATTGTCCGCCGTGGATGCGCATTATCACCCGTGATACCAACGACCCGGTGACGCTAATACAGGATGGCAAAGCAGGCGGTATTAATATTATCGACCTGGCGAATATCAACTCGTGTTCCTTTTTAGCTACGCAGGATCTTGGCAGGGTTTATGCTGATGGTAGCTTTGAGGTACTCGGAAGGTTTGACAACGCCGACATACGCGGCTGTAATTTGCTGATAGCATAAAACTTAACCTATAAATAACATAATATTATTAAATTTGCCCAACAAACAACCATACATATGATTGAGAAATTTTTGAACGACGAGCAGGACCCAAAAACAGTAGAGAAAGTATACTCTCGCCTAAACGACTTGCTTTCATCCGGCGAAGAAATATTATACATCGCGGTTCAAAAAAAACCACTGGTAAACATTCTGCCTGATTGCATCGCTATAACTAACAAACGCATTTTGTTTTTCACCCCGGCTAACCTGGGCCTGTCTATCAAATTTGTTGATTTTGTTTGGAAAGATATTGTAGATGTATTCACCAAGGAAGAAATAATCGGTGCTATATTCAGTGTAAAAACTACCAACGGTGCTGAAATGGGTGTTGATTACCTACCAAAAGTACAGGCCCGTAAACTATACCAATACGCGCAGGAACGTAAGGAAGAAGAGCGTGAGGCTCGTCGCTTACGCGATTTGGAAGAAAAACGTGCAGAATCGGGCGCTATGCAGTTTGAAGCGCCATCAGCATTCGCTCCTTATCAGCAACCCGTAGCACAGCCGGCACCTGTAGTGGCAGCCCCTCCGGTAGTTCACGAAGAACCTGTTGCAGCAGCACCAAAACCAGATGAATTAACCGAAAAACTTAAGAAATTAAGAACTTTATTTGATAATGGTTTGATATCGCAGGAAGAATACAATGCCAAGAAATTGGATTTGTTAAGCGATTTGTAAGCAAAGGAATTAAACCAGTCGTTGGTCGAAATTGAAAGGAAGTTGTTTGATCAGCTTAACTTTTGATATGGCCGGGTGTAAAGGGTTCAGCAAATAATTAAACTCCTCGGCTACAATAGCCGAGGGGACTTTCAACAACAAGTTCTGTTGTTGTTTTAAAAAGTCATCCCCTATTTTTTTTAGTTCGATGGGTGGCAGAATATCTTGCCAGTGGGTTGGTAGATCTTTGATGGGTAATACTTTTATACTGTCATCCGGGACTTCAATCTCAGCTATACAAAAATCACCCGGGAATGTAGTTGGCGATAAATGCACCAGCACCTCCAACATAGCCAATGATCTGGTTGATGCCAGGTAAACCATTGGTTTCCCTAAACTATTCCATCTACCACCATATAGCCTTGCTCCTGCTCCGCTTAAATCGCCGGCATACATACATTTGGCAATACGATAAAGTATCATAAATTATGCGAAGATACCCTGTTCAATACGACCTAACTCAGTAAACACCATATTAAAACCTGCAGAGGTATCTAAAAGAGATAAAGGAGCCTCATTGTTAAAAATTACACTTGGGGTTCTAACCCATAACTTGAATTTATCACTAGAACCAAACACTTCCTCGCCACGTGTGTAAAGGCGGGCAAGCTCAATACCTTTCTCAGCGTACTCTGAGCTAACAATGGCATCATCATCGTAACGCTGTAATGTACGCTCTGATATGTGCATTATATTAGCTAACTCTTGGATAGTTAATGATATCTTTTTAGCCAATGACAACAATACATTTTTAGGCAAACCCTGCCTGGTAAGCTGTACGATATTAAAATCACTGGAAAGATTTACAGGCTTTATACCGCTTAACAAACCATAAAAAGGATTGCTTGAACCCTGTGTAATATACATGCTCATAGGTTCATTAACGGTAGATGAGTCAATATGTTTCTTTTTGTACGACATTTATCCAAAAATATGCACAATTTGTCGCACTATCAAATTATTCTACAATAATTAAAAAATAATTCTTCTTTCCTTTTTGCGCTACCAGGAATTTACCATTGATCAGGCTATCAGCTTGATATATATCCTCGGCAGTTCCTATTTTTTGTTTATTGATAGCAACACCACCACCCTGTATCATTTTTTTAGCTTCACCTTTTGAGGTGAATACAGCTGTTTTACCTGCCAATAGTTCAGTAGCATTTATGCCTTCTGCAAACTCACTGGCAGCAATGGTAAAGTTAGGAACACCTTCAAAAATGCCGATTACTTCATCATTGTTCAGTTCATTCAAAAACTCAATCCCGGTATTTCCAAAAAGAAAGTCAGATGATTTGATGGCTTTCTCATATTCAGCCTCGCCATGTACTCTTGTAGTAATGTCTGTGGCTAAAGCTTTCTGTAGTGTACGCAGATGCGGAGCGGCATCTTGCTCAACCTCTAACGCTTTGATCGTTTCCTCATCAAATAAAGTAAATATCCTGATGTAAGCCTTGGCATCAGCATCGCTGGTATTCAGCCAAAATTGATAGAATTTATAGGGCGATGTCTTAGCCGGATCAAGCCAGATATTACCACCCTCGGTTTTACCAAATTTAGTACCATCAGACTTTTTGATCAACTGGGTAGTCAAAGCATAAGCTTCACCCGCATCCTTACGGCGGATCAGTTCAGTACCGGTAACAATATTACCCCACTGATCGCTTCCCCCCATTTGTAATACGCAGTTTTTATTCTTCCATAAATAGTAAAAATCGTAGCCCTGTACTAACTGGTAAGTAAATTCTGTAAACGACATACCCGTATCGCCATTGATACGATTCTTAACCGAATCCTTAGCCATCATATAGTTTACGGTGATATGCTTACCTACATCACGAATAAAATTCAGGAAAGAGAACTCTTTAAACCAGTCGTAGTTATTTACCATCTCGGCACTATTGACACCGCTGTTAAAATCCAGGAATTTCTCCAGTTGTTTTTGTATCCCCGCTAAATTAAGCTGCAATACATCTTCAGATAATAAATTACGTTCAGCAGATTTTCCTGAAGGATCGCCCACCATACCAGTAGCACCACCAACCAATGCAAATGGCTTATGCCCTGCACGTTGAAAGTGTATCATGGTCATAATCTGCGCCAGGCTACCCACATGCAGCGAATCGGCAGTTGGGTCAAAACCTATATAACCGGCAACCATACCTTTATTTAACAGTTCTTCGGTTCCGGGCATTATATCATGCAGGATGCCTCTCCAGCGTAATTCTTCAACAAAGTTCATCGTGTGTTTTCTATCCTTTTAAATGGTTGCAAATATAGCAGAATAGTATAAAATCTATTTTTTTGGCGTGGTTAACTCTCAGCTAATATTATTTTCCGTATATTGAGCTATCAGCATTATGAATTTTTTATCTCATTTTTACTTTGACCGCAACGACATCAACTGTTACCACATACTGGGGATAGTGCTGCCCGACTTGCTCAAAAATGCCGATAAAACAATAGTGTTACACCCCGAAAAGCTCCATCACCAAAACGAAAAAGTAAACTCCATTATCAAAGGATGGAATAAGCATTTGGAGGTAGATCGTTATTTTCATTCCTCCGATTTTTTCCTTACACATTCTCACGAGCTTAAAAAACTGTTAACACCGGTTATAGCAGGCTCGCCCGTTAAACCTTTTTTCTTAGGTCATATCGCTTTGGAGTTGATATTGGATAACCTGCTTATCACCACCAATAAAATAACAGCACATGATTTTTACGAGCATCTAAACGGATGTGATCATGAGGTAATTCAGGAGTTTTTAACTTTTGCCGGATTGAAGGACAGTAGCAAATTCTTTCGTTTTTTTGATGGGTTTAAACGAGATGGCTATTTACACACCTACTCCGAAACACCTAAAATAGCCTATGCCTTAAAACGTATCTGCATGCGCGTATGGAAAGACCCTTTTACCGATGAACACGAAGCTGCTATTAACGAGGTGGTGGTAGAATACCGTGAACATATTTATGATAGTTTTATGCAGATTTTCGACACGATAGATAGCCAGTTAAGCGTCAACTGATCAACCATTTAGCCCACCTTCATCTAAATATCATCTAAAAAGCCTCATTTGTCAATAAAAACCCCTAAAAATCAGCAATTAACAGTTAATTTATTTTTTTGTAATTAAATTATATCCGTACCTTTGCAGTCCCAATTAGAAAATTGGGAAAAGGAGAAAAATTAATTAATGGCAAAAAAACAAGAAGCAGAAAAAGAATTAAAAGCAAAAGAGGCTGAACTGGGAACAGTTACCGCTACTGCAGAAAAAGAGACTATTGAATCAGAGGCTGATTCAATCTCTATCGAAGACATCAAGTCACAAATTGCAACTACACCCGATGCAGATTTCGATTGGGATGCAGATGACAAGAAATTTGGCAATTACAGCGACAGCGATCGTGAAAAAATGGAAAAACTTTATGATGGAACTTTCAGCTCTATCACTAAAGGTGAAATTATTACCGGTACAGTTGTAAATGTTAACAGTAAAGATGTGGTATTAAACGTAGGATTTAAATCTGACGGGTTAGTATCAGTTTCTGAATTCCGTGATACACCTGATCTTAAAGTAGGTGACACAGTTGAAGTTTTCGTTGAATCGCAGGAAGATGCTAACGGTCAGTTAGTCCTTTCACGCAAACGCGCTAAAACTCAAAAATCATGGGAGCGCATTAATTCAGCTTTAGATAACGATGAGATCATCACAGGTTTTGTTAAGAGCAGAACTAAAGGTGGTTTAATTGTAGATATTATGGGCGTTGAAGCCTTCTTACCAGGTTCACAAATCGACATCAAACCTATCAGGGATTACGATGTGTACGTTGGTAAAACAATGGAATTCAAAGTTGTTAAAATCAACCACGAGTTTAAAAACGTAGTGGTATCGCACAAAGTGCTGATTGAAGACGATTTGGAAAACCAAAAAACTGAAATTGTTGCCCGCCTTGAAAAAGGACAAGTATTGGAAGGTACTGTTAAAAACATTACTGATTTCGGTGTATTCATCGACTTAGGTGGTGTTGACGGTTTACTACACATTACTGATATATCTTGGGGCCGCATAGAGCATCCACGCGAAATCTTAGCATTAGATCAAAAAATCAACGTTGTTGTTCTTGATTTTGATGATGAGAAAAAACGTATCGCTTTAGGCTTAAAACAATTAACTCCTCACCCTTGGCAGTCATTAACTGAAGATATTCAGGTTGGTTCTAAGGTTAAAGGCAAAATTGTTACTGTTGCTGATTACGGAGCTTTCTTAGAAATTATCCCGGGTGTTGAAGGTTTGATCCACGTGTCAGAAATGTCATGGTCTCAAAACTTACGCAATCCACAGGAATTCCTTAAAGTTGGTGACGAAATCGAAGCACAAGTATTAACTCTTGACCGCGACGAACGCAAAATGTCATTAGGTGTTAAACAATTAACTCCTGATCCTTGGCAAAATGCTGCTGATCGTTATGCTGTTGGTACGCAACACATAGCTACAGTTAAAAACATGACCAACTTTGGTGTGTTTGTTGAGCTTGAAGATGGTATCGACGGATTAATCCACATCTCTGACCTTTCTTGGTCTAAGAAAGTTAATCACCCTAACGAATTCACTAAAGTAGGTGAAAAATTAGACGTGGTTGTTTTGGAACTTGATGTTGAAAACCGCAAATTGAGCTTAGGCCACAAACAGCTTGAAGAAAACCCTTGGGATACTTTTGAAACCATCTTCACTATTGATTCAATACATGAAGGTACTGTGTTAAAAGTAACTGAAAAAGGTGCTATCGTAGCTTTACCTTACGGTGTTGAAGGCTTCTGCCCTACCAAACACTTGGTTAAAGAAGACGGAAAAAGCATCAAAGCTGATGAAGTTGCTGAATTCAAGATCATCGAATTTAACAAAGAAAACAAACGTATAGTTATTTCACACTCACGTATTTGGGAAGAAGCTCGTGCTGACGCTCGTGTACAGGAATTTGAAAACCGTAAAAAAGAAGCAAAATCTGCAACTAACGCGGTTAAGAAAGTGAAAGACTCAGTTGAAAAATCAACTTTAGGCGATCTTAGCGTATTAGCTCAATTAAAAGAGCAAATGGAAGGTGCAGAAAGCAAAGCCCGCAAGGCAGCTCCTGCTCCAGCAGCTAAAAAAGCAGAATCTGAAGAAGAAGAAGCTAAATAAGCTTTTCAGCTAAATAAATTATAAGCCTTGCTGATAAAATCAGCAAGGCTTTTTTGTGAAAATATATTTCCGCACCTCCGTTACTCTACGGTGTTTTGGACGACCCTATAGGTATTTACAGCATGGCAATTTAGTACAGATAAACTATCTTTAACAGTAGTTAACCTAACCGATGAAACATTTATACACTGCTTACGAATTTGACAGCTTCGCAGAAGCCATTAGCAACTTTATTCCTATACTAATCTTGGTATTATTAGGTTTAGTAGGCTTAGGCATCTACTTGTATTCGAAACAATATATTGATCCAGATATACCTGGCCTTGACCTTGAAGGCTATACCTATCAGACAAGACAAATGCGCGCTGGTATATTCTTGATAGCAATCAGTTGTCTTGTTACACCATTTGTTTTCTTTGGTTTTGGTTTGGACTATATGCGTACTACTGTCCTTTACAGGAATAGAAATTTCAATATCATTGAAGGTAAGATACAACTCCTAAGGGATAGCCTTGACAGAGAGGGAAATGTTTTAGTATTATTTTCCATTGATACGGTTCGCTTCGAAATAGCTCATTATGACCAAGCTTATAAGGAAGTAAGAGATCGAAAATTGTTTCGTGATAGCTCTATTGCTCATATCTCTTACCTTCCAAGCGAGGAAGATGACAAGAGGATACTTAAGTTAGAAATAAAGTTATAAATTATAATTCAGCTTATGGTCGGTGTTTTCACCATAGGTGTTCGGAAGATTATTATTTATCCCCATAAGTGAGTAATTTTCAGAGAAATTGAGTTGACCTATTGGGTATTTTGCATTATGG
>NZ_LMUO01000013.1 GCF_009765905.1 Mucilaginibacter sp. L196
AGCGCAAAATAATTATAAGCATCCGCGCTCAGCGCGTATTGTTTAATGTTGATGCTATACCGTTGTTCAATTTTTTCTGATGTTGACGGGATGAAGGTTATAGGAGCCTGGGAAATAACATCCTGTGATAGTTTGGCTGATGAGCTCAGTAAAATATTGTTTGAAATACTATTCCCGTAGCACGAGTATATATTTTGAGCCGGGGTACGGTAAACAATCTCAGTACCATTTGAGATGTACAACGATTCATATTTGGCATTAAACTGCCAGGTTTCAACATAATCCCAGCGATAGTAATGGGTGTTATTATTAGGATCGTGTGTGTTAAGATAAATTTGCACACCCGCCCCCTGTTGCTTATTACTTCCCGCATTAAATCCTATGCTGTCAATAGGTGGGCTTGCTATTGGTGTAACATAATCCGACAGGTAAATTTTACCGTCGCTGGTAGTAACACTAAGCCTGTATTTATGCGTGTTAACGAGGTTAAGAATCGGGCTTGTATAATAACCGTTATTAAGGCTTTGCAAACTATACGACTGGTTCTGATCGTCCTGTATAGCAACTGTAGCATCTGTTACAGGATTAGTTGTAGTAGCTGCATTCAAATTAACCGTACGGCTTAATTTAATTATGGTTGAGTCACCGCCCGTATTTATCGTTCCTTCAACAACCAAATAGTTATTTGCACTCGAAATAACTTTGGGGTTATACGGTTTAGTACATCCAATTGCAAAACAAACGGCTACACTCAATAATATTATATACTTATCAATCATCCTCATCTCCAAAAGCCGATATTATAGTTAATAAGTAAAAAAGGTAATTTCATTATATGTCTAATTAATCTTATTGCCAAAAACTGGGTTTTGTTACAGTGCCGCGTATAGTACAATCGGCGCAATCAACATCTGAATACAAATAACCCAGCGGAGCCGGCCCTCCTTTATAGAATTGTACTACAGGAATGTTACTATTAGGTAATGGTACTAAATATAGTTGTACTTGGTTTACGCCTGTTCTCGGGGCCGAAAAATAAGCCGTATCAAGTTCACAATCGTAAGGATACGTTGGTGTCCAGGCAACCGGAAGCTGCGTTTCATTTATATAGATACGTTTTTGTTGTACCGCCCCCGCTGATATATACCCTATAACCGGCAATGTTGCATCCGTAGTACAATGAATATTACCGGTAAGCTGTGCAGGTTGCGCATCAAAAATACTCCCCAGATCTTCGGTATT
>NZ_LMUO01000014.1 GCF_009765905.1 Mucilaginibacter sp. L196
ATTTTGTGCCAAACGGTAAATATTATTGCCTATCACCGGGTTGTTATCTACAAAACCGTACTTGCTGCTATTATTGCTTTGGGTGGTATATATTGGGCTAAAGGTATTATCAGCGCCTTCTTTCTCCAGTACAAAACCGGTATAAGTACCTGCATTACTCGCTACCCAGTTTAGCTGCACACCGCTGGTTATTTTTTGGCCGGTAAACGTTAACAGCTGGTAAGGCGGCAAAGCCTCACGTTC
>NZ_LMUO01000015.1:0-92092 GCF_009765905.1 Mucilaginibacter sp. L196
AATACTTTGGAAAGGCTATTCCTTCTTTCAAACCATTGCTATCGGTTACAAACACGCGAATAACAGCCCTTGATTTTGTGGGTTAACTTAAACTCGAAAAGGACACTGCGATTGTAAAAACGCCTCTCTACCAACTCTCACTGCTATTCTCATCAACCGGCGCATAATTAATATACTGTACAAACCGCGGCAATGCAGCAGTATTCGGACTACTGCCATGCGGCAATATATGATGCCAGATAATAAAGTCACCGGCATTAGCGGTTATTGGTTTTGGGCCTAAAGCGTATAAATCCTCCATGCGTGGATCTATCTCCGCCGGCAAACTTTTCAGCCAGCCTTCTATCCTATTATTAAAACCGGGGACTAAGGTAAATGCACCCTGATTTTCCGCAGTATCTGATAAGTAAAGAATCCCTTGAGTGCCGAATTGAATAGGCGGAATAATACTGGCATCCCAATGTAACCTCGGGCCCTGAAATTTATAGGTTTCTGTTTCTGGTGGGTTAAAACCTACCCTATCGGTATTTACCCAAAGGTCGGTTCGATTCCAAAGCTCTTCAAAGGCTCTCTTAATTTTATCAGCCTTACGGTTGCGTTCCAATACAGCGTGCTGAAATAACTGCACCATAATACCCTGCCTTGCCGGGTGGGCATTATACCACGAAGCCGGATCGTTTCGATCAACTCCTATAAAATCACATAATTCCTTAATCGTTTCATCGCAATGCTCCTTACTTATGGCATTTCTGATGATGAGGTATCCGTTTTGCTGCCAGAAATCCCAATCAGTTTGTGTTAATAGCTTATTTTCAACTGGAGCAGCTTCAACAGTTTTATCAGTTGAAAACAAAGTATTGAATTGGCTTATTTTTTCTTTATCCAGATCACCTGAAACTGTTAACACCCAATTCTCAAACGCTTCAAACGAGGGTGCTTCCTGGTAAACATATTGTATTGTTTGTTCAAGTCCGAGCCCTATAACCGCCAACAAGGTTGTATCTGTTTTCCATTCATCTACAAAAGCATCTGTGCTAAGTTTACCGTCCTTTTTCAGGATAGATTTACTCCAGTATCGTTTAAGGTGTTTTACGTTTAATTTCCCTATTTCGTGCGAGGAAACGATTGCTACTACCGACATTATTTAAGGTTTGGTGTATAAGCGAATTTAGCAATAACCGGGAAAATAAAAACGTTCACGAAATCATTTTTAATGTGTTACTACTGTACAACTTTAACAAGGAAGCAGCAACGTAATTAAACGTTGCTGCTTCAATTATACCGGGAAGCAAGGGACTATCCCCATATTCCCGTAAAGTCCCGGTATTAATCAACCAACAATTTTACATTGAGGTACTGTGTTCGTACAGGTATTTAACTTTATATTCATTTACCGCTGAATCATAAGCGGTTAATGAATTGTCTGTAGCGAAATGAGATTCTATTAAATACTTGAATCGAGGGTTATCAGCGTAAGCACTTTGCAGGTTTTTAATAGATAGGGGCTTAATATCTGCAATGGCTGTAATGCTGAAATAATAATTATCAACAGGTTTAGACCACTTACCTTGCTGTACCGTTTTAGGCGAGCTGTACAAATAAAAGTCTCTGCCGTCAATTACTTTATATGGGGTGTTGTTAAAATAACGGTAATCACAGTTATTTGACCGATACCCATAAACGGCGCTTTTATAAAAGGTTTGCTTCTTACCATTGTAAACTACCACAATCTTACCTGAGCCTAAAAACTCATTAAATTTGATAGAGTTACCGTCGTTATCTGTTGTTTTAAAACTCAACTTTTGATTGTGATAATCATCAGCGGTTAAATACAAACCACATACTGCACTTTGTGCAAGTGATTTTTGTGCAAATGCTGCCATTAAACAAATAGCAATCATTACTTTAAGCGTTTTCATTTCATTATTTTTTTTATTGTCTTCAGCTGATCTTTTAAACTTTGATACCATAGCTGATGATAGTATCAAAGGCTTTAAGTTCTTTTTAAAAACGGACGATCAAATCCATTCCGGCAGTATACTGATCTTTCTTAGTGCCGTTATCATATGGGGTAATGCCATCCGCATAAGCACGTTCGTATCTTATTTCAGGGCGTATCCGGATGTAATCGTTAAAGTAGTGTACAAAACCTATGGTGTGATCTGAATAGCTGGTTGCATAACCGGTTCTTCCTCCTTGCGGGTCGCTTAAGTATCCGTTTCTAATGGATATATAATCACGTTTTGATACTAATATTTGGAAATAGTTAACTGCACCAACTGCCGTCATTGTTCCTGGAATAGGCGCTCCGGCACCAACATTGGTATAAAATGGCTGGGGTGGACCTGTAATTACAGTACCGCCAACCAATGCATGGTATTGCCATAGGTAATAAGCCTCAGTCATCATGTGGAAGGTTTTATTAAACTTATGGCCCCAGGTTGCAACCAGCATTTGCAAGTCATCATGCTGGCGGGTATAATCACCGTTACCTAATGCATTAATACCACCATATATAGAGTTATTATTATCATGCGATACCCAACGGGCCATTAACAAGCCATTAATCTGTGCAGATTTACTCCATGGCGCCATGTCATTACCAGCGTCAACGCCTACTTCTAATTGCCAGTATGATCCAAGTTTAAACGTTGCTTGTGCACCCGTGAAGGTATACGGATCAACCGTAAACATTAGTGAGTGTGAGTACAGGTAGTTATCAGTAGCCCATTGTGCCTCAATATCGGCAGGCGAAATATAACGGCCTATCTTTAACAACATTCCATCCGCAATCTTAGGGAAATAGATTAAACCATACATTTCAGCCGGATCGAAACCATATTTATTATTGTTGCCCAATAATTGATTACTGAAATAACCTTTACCTGTAGTATACCGGTAATCAGTACCGAAAATGGTAGTTGACAAAAAGCCGAAAGAAACATGATCGGTTTGTACTGTATTAGGCTGTAGGTCGAATTTTATTCCAACTTGATCCAACATTACAGTATTAGGAATTAAATCGTATGAAGTTGGTGCGTTGGAATTTTTAGAGCTGCTGATGTCTGCACCCGGATCTATCCAGCCATATATTTTTAGCCTGCTGTTTGATAACCCAAGAAGTTTGGTAAGCGGATAATTGGGCGCTGTAGCATCAGATCCGATTAATGGTGCGCCATCCCAGTCGCTGGTTGGAAACGGGGGATCAGGAAGTGGCGAAGGAAGTGAACGTTGTACTGTACGTATTTTAGCTGTATCAGCGTTCAGGCTTTTAATCCGGGCAGAGTCAGCCGGATGGGCAAATGCTTGTGCACCAATTCCGGAAAGGATAAGTAATGCAAATAACTTTTTCATTTTAAATTTCCTGTTAGATTTAGATAAGGATGTAAATAATTTTTTCACGCTTTTATTATTTTAAAAATTGCTGACAATAATTGTCAGTTGACAGCCTTGTGCCACTATAATGCCAGCCCATCCAGTAAAAAATTAAATAATTGATAATTAATTAATTGCAAAAAACAAGAAAACACAAATGCATTTAACCGCACCGTATCAGCATGGTCAAATTTTCAAAACGAAATGATATGAGGTTAAAATGACGCTCGGCTAAACGATCATTCTTGCACAAAAAGAAAAAGCCACAAGGTTGGGC
The DNA here is from genome assembly GCF_009765905.1 of Mucilaginibacter sp. L196. Classification (GTDB taxonomy): domain Bacteria; phylum Bacteroidota; class Bacteroidia; order Sphingobacteriales; family Sphingobacteriaceae; genus Mucilaginibacter. Next base: position 3,653 of record NZ_LMUO01000015.1, read on the forward strand.
CTTGTGGCAATAAATTAAGAACAAAATACTGTTGAATAAAACTTATCAATCTTTAAAGATTTATTACAAATAATTTTAATCAACATAAATAAACGCAACATAAGTAGCTATTATTCCGTATTTATTTAGACAATCTAAACCATTGTAATTAATAATTAATTTAAAAACCTTTAAGAATATAGTTTCGTATAAAGACATATTAAACACAATAATTGCCCAATAAGAAACATCTATTTATAAGAATCTACCACCTATCATTATGATATTGCTAATACTTACCATTGAATTAGTTTTAATTTCTCTTTACTATCATTACAACAAAAAAGTTAAAAAGCTTATCGGAACGGGCAGAATGACCGACATATCAATTGCGGTAGGTTATAAAAAGTTTATTGAAGCGGCAATTATCTTAATCCCATTGTTATTTGTACTTATAAAAACCGACTTTTTATAAGTAATAGCTATTTCAGATAAACATATCCCAAACTAATGGCGACAGGTACCCATAATATTAAGTCTGCCATTATTGTATCGGTAGCAATGCTACATACGGATGCAGTATCCATTACCGCGGCCATATAGTTGGGTTTATTTTGAAGGCTATTTAAAAAATGCCACTGCCAGGTTTCCAATTCATGGAAATTAACCCGGTAGTTTTTCCGGCAGATGCATACAAAACTATCTTGTTTAACCGGTGTTTCAGGTTCAAGCTCATTATAAACGTGCTGAACAAAATCGACCAATGGAAATTGCAGATTGAGTAACTTTAAACATGGCGATGTATATATTGCCGTTGTATTAAACAGGTAAGGCATCTGATTGTCACCCACCTCTTCTACCTTATTTTCCAGCCCCTCTATTCTTGAAACTTCCGCGATACAGCGTTCAAACATCGCCAGATCGACAGGAAGATCATACATCGGTCTGTCAATATCTAAATTATTCGTTTGGGGTTGAGATCCCTTTAAAAATGCAGGAAACGCTTCGCCCAAATTATACAGATCAGGTGAATTTGGCGGCAACTGAACTAAATATGCTTTTACAAACGTATGGAACAGGTTTTGGCCAAGGAGTTTATTTAAGGCGGGGTATTCGGCCTCCATACATTCCAGCAAACGGAGAATATATCCTTTAGAATAAATCTCAATTTTTTGCTTCGAGGATAATCTAAGCGAAGGACGAATAACTTTATCATTTTTGAGTTGATAATGCTCATCAGCCAGTCGAATTTTATCATCTAACATACCAGGCCTCACAATTATTGAGGTAAGCCATTTTTGCAGCGTGGTTAACTCACTCATATGTTGCCTGCATTTGATGATCAACCGGATTTGAAATTACATCAACAGCCGATGTACGGGAAACGGGCACATTGGGTAAATGCCCTTTTAATACTTCTTTAGCTTTTTGCACTTCGGCTACCAGCTCCGGGTATTCGGGGATATTAGCATCCCACTCCAGCAATGTAGAAACACCACCGGTAAGTTCCTGCGCCAATTGGTATAATCTCCATACCTGTGTTGGTACGGGTTGATCGTGGGTATCTAACAAATAGGTATCGCAATCTGTCGGCCCTGCAACGTGTATTTGCACCACTGATTTATGGGGAATGTTGCGTATATAAAACTCAGGGTCAAACCCATGATTAAAACCCGATACAAATACGTTATTCACATCGAGCAGTAAACCGCAACCTGTTTTATTAACCAATTCAGACAAAAACTCCCATTCATGTAAAGTAGATGATTCAAACTCCAAATAAGTTGAAGGGTTTTCCAATATAAGCGGGCGTTGCAAAATATCCTGTATCTGGTTAACCCTACTGGCTACATGGTGCATGCTCTCGACAGTTAACGGCAGCGGTAACAAATCATGTGTATTTATATTGGCAACACCCGTCCAGCATAAATGATCGGAGATCCATACCGGGTTAACAAAATCCGCCAATTGTTTAAGTTGTTTTAAATAGTCGACATTTAGAGGATCGGTACTACCAACAGACATGGATACGCCATGCATAACAACAGGCCTTATGGAGGCAATGTGACTTAACACATGCCTCCCATAGCCAAAATTATTCATATAGTTCTCGCTGATGATCTCAAACCAATCCACTACAGGGTCGTTTTGCATCAGGTGACTGTAATGCTTACTGCGTAAACCAACGCCAAGGCCTAGATTAGGTAGGCCAAGGCGATTCGTATCGATAGTATCCATAATTATTGATTAGGTAGATGGTGGAAAAACCAAACGGATATCGCTTGTTTTGGGTTTAGCCGGTACAGGTGCCTTACGACTTTCTAATACCTGCGTAAATGCTTCCCAGGCTGTATCATACACCATATCACCTGTTTTAAAATCAATATTTCCGGGTAGTTTTTTTATAGTATGTGCTCTTCCTACAAAATCATTCAACTCCATAATACCTGATGTTACAGGCTTTTTATCCGCATCGGTACTAATTACCGGGTATATTTGCGATGCGGAGATCGGAACCGCGCAGCCCCCGAAACTTGCACAAATATTATCTGCAGGCGAGCTATAAACAGTTGATGTTGTAGGTTTTGGAGCAGGCCCGCCGCATAAATTCTCAACAGTTTTCAGAGACATCACGCTTGAACCACATGATTTTGACTGGCCAACCTGCTGTACAAACCCGCAGCCGCCTTGTGCCTTACATGAGTTTGAACCACGACAATTGTGATAAATTTCTGCTGATGCACAGGTATTATCAGGTGGATTACCGCTCAGGTCCATACCCTGGCATGCATGGTACAAATAACCATTTACTATTGGCTGTACGCCAGTCGCGAGGTTTGGTAGCTGCCCAAATACAGCCCAGCACATCATCAATCGATCACCAGAACCACCCATTGATGGGAACGGGAAACCAACAGTACTATCTTGCCAATATTTATCAAGTACGGTAGTAATACCGGCTATTGCGCCTGTGGCAATTTCACAAAACTGTTTGTAATTAGCATCCCGTTTAGGGTCAGTCAGATCCATCACTCCGCTTGGGTCATTAAGACGGTTTAGTGCTGCCGCGATATCATCTGCTGATGGCAATGGATATTTATTTTTATTGTAATCAGGTGTTTTTAGGTCTTCAGCTTTCCATTTGTTCGGGCCTGGCCTTGTTGTTTTATGCCAGGTTGGCCAGGTTACAATTTTACCGGCCTCCAAATCGTCCCGTATCCGTTCAAATCTTTCATAGTGATCTTCTACGCCGTTGTTAAAACGGGCAAAAGCATGAGATGATGGTGCTGGCTTTCCACTATCTGTAAATGAAGGATAATCAGCTTTTAAAGCATCGTCTGCCGCCTGGTTATCAGGTTTTACTGCTTGTAAACCTACGGATGGGCGCAGATTTTTGGTAATATCAGCGCCTTCACCCTGATCGGTAATTGCAGAGATCAGTTTAAAAACAACATTTTTGGCTTCCTCAGGAAGCCAACCTTCAACCGTAGTTTGCATGTGCTGAAACTCCTTATAAGGGTGACCATTTGATACCGTGTTAAAAATATCCTGTTGTATAGATGCCGGTTGGTATACTTCTTCCCACAAGGTGGTTACTTGCCCGGAGTCACTTTTATAGGTAATATCGAAATAATCCCATAAACACTGATACATTTGGCCTATGCCACCAAACATAGGTAACTCATCACCTTCTTGCCAGTTTTTAAATGGTGCTATTGGAAAATATTTATGTACCTCGCTTTTTTTGATACGTGCTTTGGCTTCTTCTTCGGGTGCCTCTATCGCCAAAAACAGATCATTTTGTGTATAATTTAATTCATCCAGCTTAACTCGTATCTTACTGTAATCAACTTTATTATAAACAGGTTCGCAATCTTTAAAATCGATTATATTGGGTATAACTGTTGAGTTTTCGCTATAACAGTTCCACGCGTAATTATCACTTGCAGGCGACATTTGCGTGAATACCGGTGTAACACCAACCGCGTTAGCTAAATTAGAGGCTAACTGCAAATGCAGCATTTCTTCAATAAAAACACTAAAAATAGTATTAAACGCTTTTTCGTTTTCGGGAATATTGGATGATAATCCGCTTCCCGGTCTGAATGTTGGTGCTAATCCGGGCCATAAACGCCCCTGGTAAAGATTGTTTTGCCCCGTAATTTGATGCATTCCCTGTATGGAATACAAAGAGGTCATGTAAAGCGGAATAGTAAATAGTTCAACATTTACCGCTGCCTGCACAATGGCTTTTATTGCAGCTTTATCCGTTTCCAAAAATTTTGGATTTCGATCAAAAAGATCTTTTTTGTCGGCTTGAGTTTTCATGAATGGTCTAGGTTTTTTATTGACTAAAGGTACTTAAATAAACAATTCACAAATACATTTATTAAAATAAATAATTCAACAACTTAATCACCACACAACTTAAGGGAATATCGTAAAAAATGTCTTAAACCAGCAAATGCAGCCCTTGGCTGCATTTGCTATTAACGATTAATATATATAAAGGGGTATTAATGTAGCATTAAAGTCTTCCCACATCGCCACTCTCAACCCGCTTGCGGTATGACCAGTAGAACACGATTGGAAAGATGAAAAGATTGAATATTGTATTGGTAATTAACCCACCGATAACTACGATTGCCAATGGCTTAGAAGCCTCAGAACCTATACCATGAGACATAGCAGCCGGTAACAGGCCTATTGCAGCCATCATCGCCGTCATTAATATTGGTCGAAGACGGTCTTCAACACCGGCACGTAAAGCATCAGGGAATGATTTCCATGAAGTATGGTGTTTTAATTCTTTAACATTGCTTTTAAACCTTGTAATTAGTATCACTCCGTTTTGCACACAGATACCAAAGAGCGCGATAAAACCTATACCCGCGGATATATTAAAGTTTACACCTGTTATCAGCAAGGCCAGGATTCCCCCCATAATCGCGAACGGTACATTATTAAGCACTAATAGCGAATCTCTTATAGTACCGAACAATATAAACAGGATAAAGAAGATAATAAGCAAACTGATAGGCACCACCTGCGACAAACGTTTAGTTGCACGCTGCTGATTCTCAAAATCACCGGCCCACTCTAAATGGTATGCCCTTGGCAGTTTTATTTGCTGATTAACTTTGGCCTGCGCCTCGGCAATGGTACTCCCCATATCGCGGTTACGGATAGAGAACTTGATAGCTCCATAGCGTTGGTTCTTATCACGATAGATGATACTTATACCGGATATTTTTTTGATGCTTGCAATCTCGCGCAACGGAACATTGTTACCACTTAAGGTTGGTACACGTAAGTCACCAATTGAATTTTCATTATTACGGAAATCTTCAGGGTAACGTATCCGAAGGTCAAATTTCTTTTCGCCCTCATATATCTGGGTTACAGCTTTACCGCCTATAGCCATTTCAATAACCGCGTTGGCATCGGCAGCAACCACGCCATATTGCGCCATCTTGCTTTGATCAAGATCTATCTGTAACTCAGGTTGACCTAAATTCCTTATAATACCTAAATCTTCTATTCCTTTTACACCTTTTAATATATTATATATGGCATCTTCTCTTTTCTCGATGTAATTATAATCGTCGCCAAACATTTTCACCACAATGGAGCCTTTCACACCTGAAACGGCCTCCTCAACGTTATCAGATATGGGCTGCGAAAAATTAAGATCAATACCCGGTATATATTTCAGTTTGTCCTGCATTCGCTGGATCAGCTGCTCTTTGCTTTCTTTACGTTTCCACTGGTCTTCCGGGTATATATCAACGTGAAACTCAATATTGTAGAAACCTGTAGCATCCGTACCATCATTAGGGCGACCGGTTTGCGATACCACTTGTTTTACCTCATCAAAACTCAGGAATATCCCACGGATCTCATTAGCTAGTTTTACAGACTCACCTAAAGAAATACTCAACGGCCCTGTGGCGCGTACATAAATAGAACCTTCATTCAACTCCGGTAAGAATTCAGTACCCAATAAGGAGAAACAACCCAAACTGATGATCAATGCCGTTATCGCTACTGGGAAGGCTATTTTTCGCCCTGTAAAGCAGAAGTCGTAGAACCTCATGGCGTTACGGGTAACAAATTCAAGGAAACGGTTATGTTTCTCTTTTACCTCTTTATCAAGCAATATACTAGCTAGTGCCGGTACAAACGTAAAGGTTAATAATAGTGCGCCTAATAAGGCAAAGCCTAAAGTCCACGCCAAAGGCGAGAACATTTTACCTTCAACCTTTTGGAAACTAAAAATTGGCAACAAACCAGTAATAATGATCAGCTTGGCAAAGAAAATACCTTTACCGTTAACCAAACAGGCTTGCTTGATCATACCGAGCTTACTCAGCTTTTTATAGTTTTCCGGACCGACTTCTTTTGAACGATGGTCGAGGATCACAAAAATCCCTTCCACCATAACCACGGCGCCATCAATGATGATACCGAAGTCTATCGCCCCCATCGATAATAAGTTGGCCGACATGCCCTTCAGCTTCAAGCAAATGAAGGCAAACAACAACGCCAATGGAATAATAAGGGATACAATTAGCGTAGTACGCCAATCAGCCATAAACAGGAACACGATAACCGTTACCAGGATAATACCCTCACACATATTGTGCAGCACAGTATCAGTAGCAAAGTTTACCAGCGTTTCGCGATCATAAAAGGTACTGATCTTAACACCCTCCGGCAAAATAGAGTTATTCAGTTCCGCAACCTTTTCTTTTAAGGCCTTGATAACAACGCTTGGGTTTTCGCCTTTGCGCATTACTACAATGCCTTCTACCACATCAGGGTCTTTATCCCGGCCCACTTGTCCTAAACGTGGCAGCGCCGATTCGGTAACCTCGGCTAAGGTTTTTACATATATAGGGGTATTTTTTACGTTATTAATTACGATGTTCTTGATCTCGTCGATGTTGTTCAACAAGCCAATTCCTCTAACCACATAGGCTTGTCCAGCCTGCTCAATTACATCACCGCCAACATTTACGTTACTTTTTGATACCGCATCGTATAACTGTAATGGCGTAACATTATATTGAACCGCTTTTTTAGGGTCGACAGTTATTTGATAGGTTTTCACCTCACCGCCAAAGCTATTCAAATCAGCCACACCCGGCACTGCACGAATTTCACGATCGACCACCCAATCCTCAATCGTTTTTAACTCACGGACAGATTTGGTATTGCTGGTTAAAGTATATCGAAAAATTTCCCCGGTTGGGCCGTAAGGGGGCTCGATAGATTGATTTGTGCCGTCAGGCAAATCGGCATCGCCGATATGGTTATTAACCTGCAAGCGTGCATAGTCATAGTCTACATCATCATCAAAAGTTATTTTCACTACCGATAACCCGAATAGCGATGATGACCTTACACTGGTCTTCTTATCAACGGGGTTCATCGCCAGCTCAAGTGGCCTGGTAACAAATTTTTCAACCTCTTCGGCACTTCTACCAGGCCATTGGGTGATGATGGTAATATCGGTATTGGTAACATCCGGAAACGCATCAATACTAATGGTTTTAAAACTTATATAACCTGCCACAGCCAAAAGTGCGGTGACAAAAAATATGAAGAACTTATTTTTTAACGCGAAGGAAATTACAGCATTTATAAACTTATTCATCTCTGCTACTGATCTTTAAGTGATTCATAAAGATATACCTGCCTCGAAGCTATTATGCGGTCGCCGGCTTTAACACCACTACTGATGTATGCGCGATCTTCAACTTTTTTGGCCACTGTTATTTGCTGTATATGTACTTTAGCTTTGCTGCTATCTGCAACAATCACATAGTTTTTGTTATTGTCAAAAATGATGGTGTTGGCATCTATCTCAGGAAGATTCTCGCCTGATTTTGCTTTGATCTGCACATTGGCAAACATATCAGGCTTTAATAAATTGCCCGGGTTATTAATCTTTACCCGCGCATGTACCACTTTAGTATCAGGATCAAGCATATTATCAATCTTATCAATTGTGCCACTAAATACTTTATCGGGATAAGACAGCGTAGTAATTTTTACCGGGTCGCCTTGTTTTACACTTGATATATCAGATTCATAAACATTGATCAAAACATACACGCTTGACAGATCAGCAATAGTAAACAGGTTCTGGCTATTATCAGCTCTTACCTGCGTTGCGTTGTTAATATTCTTCTCCACCACAAAACCCGAGATCGGCGCTTTCATCACATATCCCTGTGCCCCACTGCCATTTATTTGCACAACTGCATCGGCGCGCTTGCTTTCAGCCTGTGCCTTTTCATAGTCAGATTGTGCGTCTTCAACATCCTTTTGTGAAGCAAGGCCACCTTTATACATTTGTTGTGCCGACTCATAAGCCCTGCGTGTACTTCTTAAATCAGCCGTCGCAGATGTATAATCCTTTGCAAATCCTGCAACTTCGGCGCTATGCATTATAGCTAATGTTTGGCCCTTTTGTACCACATCGCCTAGTTGCACGTGTACATCTTCGGCAACACCGCTCACCATCGGAAAAACTTTTACCATTTTATTCTCATCAGGCGCAATGCTGCCTGTAAGCGTAATTTCAGATATGGCATCGGCATCTTTAACCGTATCAACCAGCAGGCTTTTTAACAGTGTATCCGTTACCTGGAAACTGGTATCTTTTTGTTCAGCTACATCTGCATGGTGGCAACTTTGCAGTGCCGCGGCAGCAATGATCAAAGGAAAAGCTAGGTATATTTTATATTTAAAAAACATTGATGTTGATGTTTACTGATTGAAAAATGGAGTACCTGTAACGTAGTTCAATTGTTCGAGCGAGGTAACCCTGCTAAGCTCAAGGTTGTTTAGCTGCAAAACGTTGGTTTTATAAGAGTCGTAAAAATCAAGAAATTCCAGCAGGCTGATATTGCGCATCTGGTAGTTCTTGAAAACCTCCTGTATTAAGTGATTAAAATTTTGCTTGAAGGTTGGGTCGAAACTGTTATAAAGCTGTTGAAGACGAATAGCTGATTTGTAATTAGTAGCCACATCGCCCTGCACCTGATCCTGCTGGCTTTGAAACTGTATTTTACTTTGATCTATAGCTATGCGAGCCTGCTTTATCCCCCCCTGATTCCGGTTGAAGAATGGCAGATCGAATGAAACACCCCCACCTAAAAAGTTTTGGCCATAAGCGGCAAGCTTATCATAGTTTAATGATACAGATACATCGGGTATCGCGGTTGCTTTTTGTAGCTTAAAATTAATTGTATTGTAATCAACAGCTGTTTGCGCCAGCCTCAAATCATAACGATTCACGTAGGCTGAATCCAGCAAACGCTGATAAGGGACTGTAGTGGCAATATCCTGGTTATTAATGGTATCAACCTGTGGTTTAATATAAACCTGCGGTGATGCTTTTATAAGTAGTTTGAATTCGCTTTGAACGGTATCAATATTGGTTTGTAGCGTATTATATTCTACCTGTAATGAATACAATTGCGATTGGATACGTAATACTTCCTTTTCGGCGATGTTACCCTGTGTGTATTGTTGTTTAAATACGGTTAGCGTTTTTGCCAGCGAATTGATTTCCTGATTATAAACTTTGGCAGATTGCTCCTGGAAATAGATAGTATAAAAATCATTTCTCAGGGTAAACTTTAATGTCCTCAGCAAATCAAAAAACTGGTATTTGGCTTGTTCAACATTAATTTTTGCCAGTTGAATATTCTTATTGCGCTTGCCCGCAGTAGTGAATAACTGCGATAGCCCATAAGTTTGCTCACTATATGGATTTGATACGCCTGTAGCATAAATACCATTGGAAAAGCTAAAATTGGGATTAGGGAATAATCGCGCGGTTATGATTTGCGCGGTGGCGTTATCAATATTATAGCGCTGAGCTATTAACGAAAGATTGTTTTTGAGAAATTGATCTTCTGCCTGTTTAACATTAATGACCAAAGTATCATTAGATGTTGTTTGAGCATAAGCAGAATAGACCAGGCCTAATCCGCAAATTTTAATGAAAATAAAAGCAATTGCAAACCTTAAGCACATATCTGTATATAGTAATATACAAACGTACCCCGCCCGTATTAGAGTGGTATTAAGATGGCATTAGAATAGGATTAGATTTTATCTAATAAAGGAAATTGCAATACTTGTACCTACCCCTACTGTTGAATCAACATCAATTTTACCGTTAAACAAACTAATTATTTTATTGGTAACATATAAGCCAACGCCCGTACCCTGAAAGTACTTACCATTGGTACCCCTGTAAAATGATTCGAATATTTTCGCCAGTTCTTGCGGTGGGATACCAACACCGGAATCGGCCACTGTTATTTTAATAATCTTATCATCAGCGTATAGATCGCAATTAACGCGTTTGTTGGCTGAAAACTTAAAGGCATTAGCAATTATGTTATTAAAAGCCACTGTTAGTAAGGATTTGTTGGCTGTTACCTGTAGGTTTTCAGCATCATCCGGCAGATGAAGTATGTTAACTGCCAGCATTCCTTTACCGGCTTTGGATGCCCAGTAATCATTTATTTCCCATATCAACTCATCAATAGCAACGGGTGATACAGATAATTGCGTAAAATTCATGTCAACCTGTGCCAGTTCAAGTAAACTGGTGGTGGTGGTATTTAACCGCTCGGCATCGGTCAATATTGATCGTAATACTTGTTGATATTCTTCGGGTGTTCGTAATTTATTAAGTGAAATTTCAATCTCGCCAATTATAGTTGTTATAGGCGTGCGTAATTCATGCGAAGCGTTTACTACAAAGGATTGTTGTAATTCAAAAGCATTCTCAAGATTACGTAAGAGATTATTAAAATTAGCCGCCAGCTCACTTATTTCATCTCTGCCATCACCCTCATCAACACGCAAGCTTAAATTACCGGCGCTTACCTTATGCATTTGTTTAATTAACTTAGCAATAGGTTCCAGGCTTTTTTTGGCAAACCAACGACTAATTAAAAACAGAATGGCCATTGAGCAGATCAACAATACGGCCATGCCTTTAATCAAATCTTTAGTTCTTTTGGTTCCCTGCTCGTCAACCGCTGAAACCAGAATTACGAAATTACCCTGGTTATCATTATAATAAATACCTACCGTTTGCCTGTTACCTTCGGCAAACTCCACTTCTTTTGATTTTCTTACCTGATTTATTACCGCATCCGTCCAGTACTGGTCTTTATCTTTTATGAACGATGCTGTATTTTTATCATCATAAAACCGCACAACTTCATTAGGTAGTCGCTTAACATAACGCTCCCTTACGTGGATTAAAGAGTCGGCAGAAATCTCATCGGCTTCAAGATAAACCTGGGCAGCAACAGTGGCCCTATCCATTAAATGGCTGTAAAAATCGGTTTTGATTAAAGAGTTGAAGATAAGGCAAATTACTATCTCAACTATCAACAGCACAATGGTACTAATGGCGCTAAAATATAGTGATAACCTATTCTTTATCTTCATGGTTTACCTCTCGCTCCGCATAATGTACCCCATACCAATAACTGTATGGATGAGCTTCTTCTTGAAATCTTTTTCGATTTTTTTCCGCAGATAGTTCATATAAACATCTATGAAATTTGTACCGGTATCAAAATCTATTCCCCACACCTGCTCGGCTATATAGTCGCGTGATAGTACTTTGTTAGGGCTACGCATGAACAATTCAAGCAACGCATATTCTTTGGCTGTTAAAATTATTTGCTTTCCGGCCCTTTCGGCGGTGTTACTCCAGGTATCAAGCTTTAAATCATCAAACTCAAGTACATGCCCTTCTTTTGATGGGTTGTGCTTGCGACGCAGTAAAGCTTCGATACGGGCAAGTAATTCACCAAAATGAAATGGCTTTATCAGGTAATCATCGGCCCCTGCTTTTAATCCCGAAACTTTATTTTGAACCTGATCGAGCGCGCTCAGCATTAATATTGGTGTTTGCTGATCGGTTACTCTTATCTGCCTGCATAGCTCAATGCCATTTATATCCGGCAGCATAATATCCAATATAAGCAAGTCGAAACTTTCGGTTGCTATAAGCATTTCAGCTTCGGCACCATTTTTCGCAGTTTTTATCTTATAGCGATGCTCTTCCAGTCCTTTACAAATAAAGGCGGCTACTTTTTGTTCATCTTCAACTAAACAGATGTAATTCATTCTATTACATTTAAATTATTAGTCAATATATAAAACATCATTAATAATTATAACTGTTTTAAGTTTTGCTATTTACTTTTCAGTAAGGTCTTTTTTATAAATTGCCACTGGTTATCGCTTAAATCAGTTGAATAAGTTTTCATACTAGTTGGGTTTGTCGTGATTCACAATTAGTGTTTTTATTCATCTATTTTTAACAGGCTCTCAGTTTTATTAGTTTTTAATTCCCGGATTTTTATTTGAATTAAAAACTCATAATACCCCATGTTAATACAGTATATAAGTCCGGGTATACCTTCTAAAAAACCTAAGTTTAATACATATGCCTGAAAAAAACGTAATAATGGCCATCCCGGTAAATGACTTAGCCGTGATTTTAAAGCGGGATTACGCAGACTTGCATGCGTAGAGAATATATTTTTAAACGGAGGCCAATTATTAAGGCGAACTACGGCTTCCTCGCTTGAATAACGGTTATGCCGTTCAATCCATTGAGCCCAACCTTTAGAAAAGCCAAAATGAAGATAAGGCTCTTTAATATATAGTATTTCACCTATCACATTGTCTTCTTTTTGACCATGACCAAAGTCAGTAAACATCGCCCTACCTTTTCTCATTAATCTAAATTGCCATTTTGGAAAATTATCACAATGCTTCAACCATCTATTTTCAAGCATCATTTTCCAGCAACAATAAAAACCCGCCACTTCGTTACTTGCACCAAGTATAGCATTAGTAATTGCCACAAAAAAGGATTCAGTTACAATTTCATCAGCATCTAAAAACAATATCCAATTATGATTGATATTTAAGTTATTTAAAGCGTAATTTCTTTGCTTACCAAAACTTTCAAAAGGATTAGAAGAAATTTTTGCATTATATTTTTTTCCAATTTCAATAGTTTTATCAATACTTCCCGAATCAAGTATATGAATATCATCACACCATGTTAAAGAGTTTAAACATAATGGCAAGTCATTTTCTTCATTTTTTGTTAGAATAATAACAGAAATCATTTTAATATATTACTAATGTTTGGTAACATTTTATGTCTTTCATCATTAAAGATACAATAATCTAAATACGAATAATTAGTTTCTATTTACTACACCAATAAACGATTTCAAAACAATTTAGATTTGATCAATAGCCCCTTATAAATATGATTATAGTATTTATATTATAATTCTTTTTTTAACAGCTACGCACGGATGACCTGTACATACCATCCAATCAGGCATATCTTTGTTCACCACAGATCTGGCCCCTATAACACATCCCTCGCCAATAGAAACCCCCGGATGGATAAATGCTTCGGCAGCTATCCAGACTTCGTCACCAATATTTATTGGCATTGTTATAAGAGGAAATCCCTTGCGCGTATAATCATGGGTACCGGCACATAAATGCGCCCCCTGTGATATTACCGCTTTATGGCCTATTGTTATTATGCCTTGTGAATAAAGTGTTACGCCATTAGCAATACCACACTGATTATGTAATATTAAATTCCAGGGTGCCCAAATTTTTACTTTTGGGTAAACATGCACACCTTTGCCTACTTTTGCACCAAATATTCGTAAAACAAACGATCTCCATCCAAATAAAACTCTTGGTGAATAACAGAAAAAGAGGGTGTAAGTAATATTCCATACCCCTCGCTTTATACGATTCATTAATGAGAATGAAGGACCTGTATGTGTATCTGTATTTACCATTACAATATATTCATAAAAATGAAATAACAACTACCAGACTAAATTAACTATCTAATAGTGAATACAATACATCATTAACTCTTTGTGATACTGGTGCAATTTCAAAATTTTCTTTAAAAACCGAAAAAGCATTTTCCGACATGTTATTTTTTTCGGAATCACTTAATCTTATCCATTTTTCAATAATGTTTTTTATGCTTTCTAAATTATCACTTCCCACTATCCCACCTTTTTTAATCTCACGATAGATATTAACCTGATCAGAAATCAATACTGGTTTGGAACATGCAAGCGCTTCAGCTACAGAAATTCCAAAATTCTCTTGATGGCTGGTAAGCACGAAAGCCTCGCACCCATAGTATGCACCCCATTTCGCATCGCCAGATAGCATGCCTGTAAAAAAAATGCTCTCTGATGAAGAGCCTTTGGCTAATGCTTGTACTTTTTTACCATATGCGGTTTCAAGTCCGGGCCCTGCAATAACAAGTTTAGGCATGTCGATGTATTGATTACTCAATAATTTATATGCGTTTATTAAAAGATCAACACCTTTTTTTTCATGTATACGGCCTAAGAAAAGCAAATAAGATGATTCTTTTAATCCAGGACAATATTCTTTGAACGAAGTTGTCATGTACTCATTAAAATCAGGTGGAGTAGCAACCCCGTAACCAATATTATATTCTTTTTTGGGGTTATAAGGTGTAAATGTTTTACGTGCTAGTAATAGTTCAGCCTCACAAGTAAACAATAAGCCATCAGCATCATTTACTAGTCTATTTTCTATAAATTTCCAATAAAAAAAGTTTCTTATAGCTTTTATTCTTCTATCTTTTGCAAATTGAAAATATGGATCAAGCATACCATGCGGCATCACTAAAACCTTGGGTAGTTTTTTATTCGGATACTGTTTTTTTAAATCCTTTATAACCTTCCATGTTGCATAACTATGGTATTGCCATAAGCCATGAATAATAACAATATCAAATTTTTCCAGATTAGCTGTTAACCACGGGATCAATTTTTTCGAGTATTGCCATCTCCCCTTACCATCACCCAATGCATTGATCTTAAATGTATCTTTATTAATATATTTTGAATAATTTTCATCCAAACATACAACCTGCCTGATCACATCGGAATCTTTATTACCTATTTCAAGATTTCTTATACCCTGACAAGGACCACCGCTTTCCGGGTCCATACTTACTATAACATGGAGTATATTCATATGGTAATACTATATATTAAAATTAATTAAAGTTTGAGTTTCACGAATGTATCTCTCAATTTCATCCATTGCAATATTTGTATCAAACCTTTTAGCATTATTTTTACCATTGCGTATAATTTCGACCCTATTCGTTTCCGGTGAATTAATTAATTGGTTTAATGTGTTAGCTGCTTTCTCAGCCCAAATATCTATTTCTTCTTTAATTAATGGCATTATATCAATATAGATGGCTGCGTCACCACCAACTTCTGTCATAGGGGCTTCATTTGTGGTTATAACTGGGCAACCCGAAGCCATAGCTTCCGCAATTGGCCAACCAAAACCTTCGGCAATTGATGGGAACAGTAATACCGATGCACCTGAATAAGCTACATTTATATATTCATCATTGATATTATCCAATGTAAAAATATCGTTTTTATATGGAGAAGTTTCAATTTCTTGTTTTAAGGCTTCTGAAGGCGCTATCCCAATTAATAGTAAGGGAAGTATTTTATCACTTAATAAACGCCAAACCGTATAAATTTTCACTACTCCCATCCTATTTTTATACCACTGATTGCCGCCCACGTGTAAAATATAGCCATCTTTTAAATCAATGCCTGTAAGCTTGGATAGTATATCCCTGGAACTAAAGCTTTCGATTAAATCAAAATCTTTATTCAACCCATTATAAACAACTTTAGACATTTTAGGGACACGACCTAAAAACCGATGAAGGTCTTCCTGAGTTCTTTTTGATACAGCGATAAAATTTTCTCCTTTGCTATATCCCTTGCGAATAAGACGCTGATATATTTTACCGGTTAAGCCTGTTGGATTTTGCGGTATTTCGCCTTTTGCTGATCGTTGGGCCAAAAAATCATGACAAATAATTAAGTTGGGTAAACGTTTTACTATTGGCACCCACATCCCCAAAGCATGATCGGTAAATAAATAAAATGTATTATTGTTACGCTTAACCTGCTTACGCACGAATAGGGGGAAAATTATAAACTGATCAACATACCCAAACCATTTTTTAAATATGGAAGGAGCCGCGATTTTAGAAAAAACTTTTTGGGGAGAGTATATTTCAACGGTATAACCTTTTACACGCATACTCTCGGCCAGCATATTAGTAAACCTTGGCATACTCTGTTGGCCTAGAAAATCAGGATGGGCAAATAACACGATTTTCATCTAGTTTTGAGAGGTTAATTCACCTGCGGGATCTGTTAAATTTTTAATTACTGAACTTTTTCCGCTTCGCATGGAAGCTATTACTATGCCAGCTCCAAAAATGCTAAAACCAAGTGAAGTAGGTTGCGACCATTGAGCCTGAGGTAATGTTAGTACACAAAAACTCAACAAAATCCATGGTAAGAAATCTCCTTTAGATAAAAATTTAAAACATTCTAAAGCAATTTTACCTGTTACACCCAAACGGATAACAATAACCGTAAGGCCCATAATTATCCCCATTTCGCCTATTAATCTTCCCCATTCACCTTCAGCAACAAGAAATTGGGCTTTCCCGGAAATCAATGCACCACCAACGCTCGTACCGATGCCTATACCCATGCCAAAAAATGGCAATTGATCTGAATTGGTTATGGCAGAAAACATTCCACCGAGGTAACGTCCTTGCAATGTGCCTTTTACTCCACCTTCTGATTTACTTGCACTTGTAAAACGTTCTGAAAATGCCTCTGTAGCTGTTTTAAACACCGAAAGTTGGCTTAGTAAAACAAACAAAGTAAGCACCGAAATGACAATTATTATAACTTTCCCAACCGATTGTTTACTCCTGAGAACAGCCAACAATACAAATGCAACTGTAACTAATATAGAAAAGAACAACGTGCGACTTATTGAAAGTGGAATTGACATCAGAAGAGCTATTGAAGCACACAACAATATTGTTTTATTCATTTCTTTTTGTCTTACTATCCAAAAATAAAATATGAAACATGCCGATAGACTATAAAAAAGTGCTGTACCATTGGTAAATGAAAAAGTTGCTGGTGGCCGAAAAAAACCTAAAGCACCAGTAAATCCTCCCCCTGCAACATCGCCCCCTATACCGCGGTTTATCCAAGCCGACTGTGGACTGTAAAATTGCAAAATTATTAATAGGGTCATTGGTAACACTAACCACGTTAAAAACCTACCCAATTTTAATACATCTTCACGATCAAACACATTACCAATTACAAATATAATGGGAAAATGTACTATCAATGTTCGAACACCATAAAGTGCTACTAGAAAAACACCATGGCCCCAAAAAATGGCTGTAAATAGTCCAACTATTCCAATTACATATATTATCATTACATAGATATTAAATACAACTACCCCCCTCTTCCAAGCTGTATAAACAAGCCATATGGCTAACGGATCACGAATAAGAAGTAATGGCGATGATAAACCAGGTAATATCCACTTACGTAGTGCTCCTTCAAATATTAATAGTATAAAATATATCCAAATGCCCTTTTTAATGGCAGAATAGGGATCACGCGTTACATGTTTTCGTGATCCGTTATTAGCGGGCAACGTTAAATTATTTTTATCGGGGGGAGTAATTGAAATATCCATATAACAATTAAGTTAACTCATTAATGCTTTCAATAACTATTTTACCATAATTTGCCCAAGTATATTTTGCTGCTTGTAACTTAACTTTTTTACTCATTTCAGTTAGTTCATTATAGTTATCCAAGAACCATTTCAATTTTTCTGCAATAATTTGAGGTGATCTTATTGGCACTAGAAAACCTGTTTCTCCTTCAATAATTAAATCTTCGCCACCTGTATTAGGTGTAATAATTAATGGTAATCCCTGGCTCATTGCCTCTTGCATAACCAGTGCCCGGCCCTCAACTATTGATGGTAAACAAAACACATCACAAGTACGCATTAATGCCAATACCTCCTTATTTGGCCTCCCTTGCTCATGAGTGAAATCCGGGAGTTCATTTCGGTAAAAGTCTATAGGCATCTGAGGTTCTCCCATAACTACAAGTTCAATATTTGGGTTATTTAACATTTTAACCGCTGTAAACAAATCGCCAAGTCCCTTGCGTTGGCTCATCGACCCTACAAATAATACGCGCAACTGGCGGCTAAGCTGCTCACCTTTATCAACTTGCTGTTTTTCATTATCAATAGCGGGCGTTCCAAAAGGCGCCATTACTATTTTTTTACTTTTCGCCCATTCTGGTAATGATTCTAACACAAAATGCGAAGGTACAATTACAAGATCCGCTAATTCCAATTCTTGTTTTTTTCTTTCATATTTAGCTGCGGAATTATGTATTCCCCCACCCAAAGTATCGGCCCAACCAGGTAACCGTATAGCCTCCTCATTCATTAGTTTTTTACCTGCTTCCCAATACGCTATAGGTAAATCATATATGCATTTTAATCCTAACAATTTCGCTTGTTTAAATGTTTCTAATGCACCATCTTCATAGGCATATACACCAGTTACACCGTGTTTAGCTGCTTTTTTTAAGGTAGATGCTACGTGCCTATCAATACTTTTATATACGGCATCAACACTAAATATCCCGTATTCATGTTTTATTAATTTTTTAAAACCGACCTTTATGGATAACATACGTCCAACTTCTACCAAAGGCCATACTTTTGTATGATGTTTAATTTTATACTCAAAGTTTCTTCTTTGAAATTCAGCTAGAAAGGGTATTTTTTGTAATCTACCTAGCAAACTATTTGGAAAAGATGCTATTGATGTATGAAATTCATATAACATACCTTCTTGGGCAAGTTTATAAACAACAGCCCTTGAATTATTATTACCTGTAGGATGAGAAATTATTAATTTCATTTTATATCACTTATAATTACCCCACTAACCAAGCTTGGTTCGAAGCCAAGAATCCACAAGGATTATAATCAATGTCTGTAACTCTTTTTTTGGGAAGAAGGGTTGCCGGATTACCAATCACAATACCATACGCGGGCACAGATTTTGCAACTACGGCCCTGGCGCCAACTACAGCTCCCCTACCAATATGAACCCCTGGCAGTAGCATTGCACCTGTTCCAATCCACGCATAATCATCAATAACAATTTTCTTTTTAATATGGTTCCATCCCGGGTCGCTCACATCATGCGAAGCCGTCAAAATTTCAACACCATCGTTAATACATACTTTCGACCCTATTTCAACTTGCTCATGAAGTGCTATATATACTTTCCCTATAAAAGTAAAATCACCTATTGTTAATTTACTTTTATGCCCATCAGCTCTTAATTTTCCAATCTCGGCTGTATCGCTTATAACTGCACCTTTTGCAATAAGTTTATTACGGCGAATGCTTCTGATTAAATGATCGGGAAATGAAAAGATACGTTTACCCCACGCTCTACAAAATTTACGGCTTCCAAAAGGGAACCGGGCTCTATTCTTCCAAAGATAATTAATACTGGCCATATTATTTAGTGTCGTTAAAAAGGGAATCAATAAATAGAGAACTTATACCTAAAATATTATTAACCGGTAACTGATTTGTTGTTTTTGTAAAAAGTGATTTTAAATTTCCTTTTTTGTAAACCGCGATACCATTGGATAAATTTATATTATTATTTAGTTTCGGATGCCATAAACTTGGAACACAAATCACAAAAAGGCCATGCTCACGCATTGCTGCAACCGAACCGCTTTTTTCGAGCAATGCAACGGGCGTTGTTGATATGCCTACACTGGATGAAGCCAACGTTTCCGAAACATAACTTGCTGGTTGTTTCCCTAAGACAATTACATTCATTTTTAGCGAATTAAACGCATCAATCCAACTTTGTTGCTCTTTTCCACAATTACCAATTAGAGTTAAAGAGACATTTAAATCTTTTTCGATTGCATATTCAGATAATTCCTTAGCAAAATCAGATATTGGGGTATTAGGATGCAGGTGACCAAATAGTACTAATTTTATACAATTATTATCAATTATTAATTGCTTTGGCTCTTTTATGCTGTTAATTAATGGGATATTTCCAAATAAAGGTAAATGCTGCGCCTCTACCCCAATTCCTAATAATTCTTGTTGATAAAGAAGTGTATGTGTATGTATAACTTTTGGCTTTAAACTTTTAATTAAACCTTTAATTATTATTTTTTGGACTCCACCTAATATCCTATGTTTTGTGCTAGAATTAATTTCTATGCCAAGCCATAGTTCATGAAACATTACGTGCCACATCCTGTCTTTCCCAAGTGTCGCCAGTTTATTAAGCCATAATGGTAATCCTTTTTGATGATAGCCATATATAACAAATTGCAGGCTTATCCAATTGGGGTTGAATTCATCAATATACTTTTTTGCGGTTTTAAGTCGAGATCTTAAAGGTAAATCTGCAGATAAACGCAATGCCGATAAATCAACATTTTCAATGTGTTGATTTTCTACAATTTGATCCTTAATATATTTATCATTTAAAGCTATTACAGCTATTATATGGCCCTGACGGATCAATTCAAACGATAAACGGCGAACATAGTCACCAACTCCATCCCGACCAAGTTCAAAAGAACTACATATAAAAATAATTTTCAATTTATTTTCTGTCTCCTATCTTTTTGCAGGCCCCTTGCCTATATTTCATACTAAGAAATAGACTGTGTAACAACTACACCTGTCGCAACAATGGTACCATCGCAATTCTAACCCCTTTAAACTATCACATTAAGCATATATTATCAATAACTTTCATATAGCTAGTATTATTGAAATAACCTACGGTACGAAAGTTTATAATTAAGATCATTATTACGTGTTTTAATTATCCGTGCAGGAATTCCTGCCACTACGCTAAAAGCTGGTACATCCTTAGTAACCACTGAACCTGCTGCAACAACAGCGCCCTTGCCTATTGTACACCCGGGTAATATTATTCCCCGGGTACCGATCCAAACATCATCTTCAATTACCACTGGCTTGTTGCGACTAGCAAAATCAGGTGAATTAAAATCATGATCAGCTGTTAGAATAATTACTTCCTGTGATATTGATACATTATTCCCTATAATTATATTACCACGATTATCTAACCTGCATTTGGCATTAATAACAGAATTGTCGCCCATTACAAATCCATTTTTACAGTCAAATACACAATCCATAAAAATACTACTCTTATGGCCTATCCTAAATCTCATTACAACTCGGTAAAACCAAAGCCTGAATGTATGACTGGGGATACATGAAACCCATCTATTACAAAAATACAATCTGAACTCTGACAAAAATCGATGCATTCTATTAGGTATTTAGCTGCCAAAAACGTTCTTTAATTTTTTCCATATCAAATTTAGACTTTGCTAATTCTTTTGCGTTTCGCGAAAATTGCTGAGAATTATCAATTAACTCTTCTATGGCTATTGTTAAATCATCTACGTTTAATGAATTACAACATACAGCAGCTTTTGAACTTTTCAGCAATTTACAAGCAGCGCTATCATCAGGACCATGATAAAGTATAGATCCTGAAGCACCTAGATAGCCAATCATTTTGGTTGAAAGACTATATAAATAAAAATCAGGAACAGTAAATTTTATTGGAAGATAAAGAATTGAAGCAGAATTGAGTTCATTTCTAAGTTCTACATCATCAAAAGAAGCAGGATTATATATAGTTTCAAACAATCTGTTGTTAAGATATTTTACCTGTTGCGTACCTCTCAAAACAACCCTTATATGATATTTCTTTTCAACTATTAATTTATCAATAGCGGTGGCAAGAACTTCAAACAATGGTAAATAATCGTGGTGAAGTAAACCTGCAAAATAAATTGTAATTGCAGATTTGTTTATGTTAAATGGAATTGCATTTTCTTCTATATTAACTCCATCTGTGATTATTTCAAATTCCTTTTCTCCAAATAACCGTTGATACTCAACCCCCATTTGCTCGGATATAACTAATCTCCTTGTGGATTGAAGCCAAAGTTTTTGTGTATTTTCAAATGAACCACCTGCAGTTGAAAAGTGATCATGAAATGATGTCCAAACAGTTTTTTTTAAACTCAAATCACTTAACGTTGCAGAAAAAGGGCCATGATCAACTACATGTAGTATATCATAATCCAGCGTTAACGCTTTCTTTTTAATCCGGTTTTTATTATAGTTTAAAAATGTATGATACTGTGACCAATATACAATTGTGCGCAAATATGATTTCATCCAACTTTGATAGGTTGGCTTAACTTTATAAACAGTTTCCTTTATTGCTCCGGGAGTATATTTCGAAGAATAATAAATTGTAGTAAAGCCTATTACTTTATCTTCATGGCCCTTGTATAAACGCCGCAGTATGCGTGCGCCGCCACCATAAGAATACAAATAAAGTGGGTGGTAAGATAGAATTTTCATGTTTGCTATTAAAATAACTTATAGTTGAGCCTGTTATTTTTTATTTAGCTGGGCCTCAACAATTTGTCTTATTGTTTCTTCCAGCGAAATTGTAATGTCCCAGCCCGGATAATGTTGCCTCATTTTATTCAAGTTTGAAATATAGCATATATGATCACCTATCCTGTTCTCATTAACATATGTATAAACCTGAGGTTTATTTGAAAATTGCTCAACTATTTTAAAAGCCTCCCATATTGAACATGAATTATCTCGTCCACCTCCAATATTATACACCTCTGCAATTCGTGGAGCATTTATAAAATTATCTATAAAGTTTGCTACATCATGCGAGTGGATATTATCACGCACCTGTTTACCCTTATAACCAAAAACATTGTAGTTTTTACCCTCAATATTGCATTTAACAAGATAACTTAAAAAACCATGAAGTTCAACCCCCGAGTGATTAGGGCCAGTTAAACACCCGCCTCTAAGGCAACATGTTGGGATACCAAAATACCTGCCGTATTCCTGAACCATTACATCCGCAGCTACCTTTGATGCCCCAAAAAGCGAATGCTTTGATTGGTCAATAGAAAATTCCTCATTAATACCTTCAGCATAAATCGGATCGTCATAATCCCAACGTGTTTCCAATTCTTTAAGAGCAATAGTATTCGGCCGGTCGCCGTATACTTTATTTGTAGACATATGTACAAATGGAGACTCCGGACAGGCTTGCCGCACTGCTTCAAGCAAATTCAATGTTCCTACTGCGTTCGTATCAAAATCATCGAATGGGATATCCGCTGCCCTATCATGGGAAGGTTGTGCAGCGGTGTGAACTATTGCATCCGGTTTTATCTGTTTAAGCAAAGCAAGCACTCCAGTACGATCTCGGATGTCAAGTTCGTGATGTTCAAACGTATTTTCTAATTTTTCACTTAACCGATTTTGATTCCATCTGGTATCGCCTTGTGGACCAAAAAAAACTGCACGTTGGTTATTGTCTACACCATGTATTTGCCACCCTAATTTCGAAAAGAAGACACATACCTCTGATCCGATTAAGCCGGACGAACCGGTAACTAATAGTTTTTTCATTTTACTAATAACTTGTTTTTAAATTAAACTTAGAATATAAACCTTGCAATATGGCATATCTTATTAATAAAATTATGCGTTTTTCAGTGTCATAAAACACCTAATAGCTTGATCCATATCTGTTGTAAAGGAAAAGCAGGAATAAGTACCTCTTTCAAATCACTGGATATATCTAGCGTTGGCATCGTTATTACCTCTACAGAGAAAACGTCAGATTCTTTACCTTGATACAAGCGCCTGAGAACGCGCGCAGCACCCCCATTTTGATAAAGAGAACCAGGTTGGATAGAAAGAATCTTCATTTAAATGATTTATCGTATTTCCAATTCATTCTACACAATTCTTTGAATTGAATATAACTTAACTTAAATGAATTGTTCTTATTTAAGATTGTATTTTTAATAATAGCCAATGCTTGCCCCCACCATGTGCGTTTAATACTGCTATTAAACATTTTTTGCTGGATACCACTTTGGTATAATAAGCCATGTAAGTGAACCATATCCGGTGCAGAATCTTCGTAAAACCTTTTAATATAGGCTTTTGTTAACCTTGCTGCCGGCATAAAGTGTGTGAATTTAAGTTTAGATGAGTAAACTATGTCATACCCTAATATTATGGCTTTATAACATAGTTCAGTATCACCAGCAGAGCTTAATTTATTACCAACCCTACAGGTTAAAACCTGAGGTGTTTCCGTAATTGCTAATAACACACTTGTGCGCCAAACACTGCCTGCCCCAAATACATATCCTTTTTCTTTTGTTATTATACCATCATTTGGATACTGGGAACCTATGGCATATACACCATGATAATCATCAAACCAATCAGGCTTAGTTCCCAACTCAAATGCAGCAACACTTAGGCCGCCGATTACACCAGCGGTGGGATACTTTTGCATTAACTTTGCCGCTTCGGTTATATAATCGGCATCAAGCCAGTTATCATCATCGCATATTATAATATACTCATATTTTGCTTCGCGAATTCCTTTTCTTAATGCAGAACTTTTACCAGGTGTTAACTCTTTTAAAACTGTATAATTTTTTAAACCTTTAAATTTTCTTCCTTCTTCAATAGCAACAGTTGTCGTGTCATCTGTAGAAGCATTATCTACAATTATTACCTCAATCTCATTGTCATCGTTCAAATCAAGTTTTGAAAAATGAGCTATCGTCTCGGGCAATCTTTTCGAAGAGTTGTAGCAACAAACGATTATAGAAAAACCTGCCATATTATAAATTATTAATTATTTGCTATACTAAACTTATCCAATTCAACCTTCATATCAGGCGTCTCTATCATCATTAACGGAACGCTTCCATAAAATGAAGCCCAAAGGCTGAATGTACTTGGCGGCCCAATTATATAATCACATTTGGATAACGCGTAAATATCTGTAATAAAATGCCTCTCTTCAATATTTACCTTCATGTTATTAAAAATATCTTTATTAAAACTTTCGTTTGAACAAATTAAGAACGCACATGTTTTCCCTTGTTGCTCAAAAAGACTTTTAATTTCTTTCATTTTTTCTGTATACACTTCAACCGGGTAAAAATACTTCCCGTTATTAAAACTGGCATAATCACCGCGCCTAATGTGCACGCCAATAACCACATCTGCTGCTTGCCTTAAATCTGTTATAAGCTTTTCAACTTTATCAAGATATTTTTTTTGTGGTGTAAAAATACTTCTTATAGTTTCTTTGTGTTTTACTAAGTTATCACGGTCACGGTATTGCCAACCATCTGCTATTAAAATTTTATTTTTTATTAATTCCTGGAAATTAATATTGTTTAAATCAAAGTCAATATTTTGATAGTCCTCATCTTGTAAACTATGGTACGCAAACTTATAATATTTTATTTTATGATATTGGAGAAGAATACTTAACCGTTTATTAAATATCCCCCCAGGCAATATCTTTTGAGTTACATTATATCGTCCAAAATCATTTAGGGCTGTTTTTTCAAAGTATTCTTTATACTCGCTAAAACCGGGGTATACCAATTTATGTTCGTGCTCAATAGCATTAGCAATAAAATAGCTGAAATGAAATAATTTATTCCCAAGCTGCCCGTTAAGTTTCGAAACTATTAACATAAGTCGAATTAATAATATATAAGATAGCTGCTTACATCTAAATATGTAAGATGTTTAATTTAAATCGATATACTTTTTCCAAAAAAATTTATTCTTAGGCCATGCATGGCAACCAATTGGAAGATGCCCGTTGTTTAATTCCAATAATTTTTCAGGATTAATTTCAAAACTAAATTTTAATGCTTGTATTGAATTGGCCACTTTAAAAGCTGGGAATAGTATTGGTACCATTTGCGACCAAAAAACATCTTCATTTGTATGGGTTTTTAAGTAATAAAACCCCACGTGCCCATTAATAAGGATATCATATTTACCTTTGGTAATACGATTGAGATGATATCTAAATTTAGGAAAGTGGGAAAGTATGTATTTGTAGAATTGCCAATGAGGATAGTACTTTTTCATTGAATGCAAAACTTTAATACAGGATTGTATATTTCTTATTGAAAACCCGGAATTTCCCCCATTCTTAAAATCAGCATCTGCTGAAGCTTCTGTATAACCTTCAAAAAAAGGAGCGCCTATATAATCAAATGGAGAAGAGGTTATCGTTTCAAAACTGGAATTGAAAATATATGCATCAAGTTCATAAGTTAACATAAAAGTATATTGCCTAAATATTTCATAAAAACTTATATCTATCTTCATCTTATTATAATCTTCAACTGAAGACAGCCAAGAGGGATCTACAGGCACGAGCGATAATTTTTTATGTATACCAAGATATTTATCAACATTCATACCTTCTGGAAAAACCAGAAAGCAGATATATTGTTTTAATTGATTGTAACATGCCTGTAATGATAAAATATCATCTTCCGATAACTCAGGTGTATGTACCGGTATTATTACACATAAATTATCAGTCGAGATCATGATTTATTTCTGAGTTTTTGAATTTTAGAATTCAGGTTAATTGCCGTTTTTACAATCTTATATCCTGTTAATAATTTAAAATCATTAACTATACTTGTTAACTTTTGGGCATATTTAGGCACCAGTTTTTCCCAAATCAAGTTCATTTCAGCCAGATAAACAACTCGGTTTGTAGTACTTTGCCCGTTAAAATCGTAAATAATTGTTGGATGATTTACATGAACAAAGCTTCTACTTTCTATTATGCATTTAACATATAACCAGTAGTCGCTTGCTAATGTATACTCCAGAGGGTAACAGCCGAAATCTTTAAACAATTCACTTTTTATTAGTGATGCCTGATGATTTAAGGTATCCTTTTGAAAAAATGCCAAATCCAAATTCTCGGGGTGTTTATGAATGTATTTTGTATTGCTATCAGCATGCAGAATAACTATATCGCCATAAAATATATCTGTTCCTGGATAATCTAAAATGTATTTATCATACAAATTAATTGTGTCGTTCGCTGATAAATAATCTCCACTATTTAAAAACATTAAATATGTTCCGGTAGCTGTATTAATACCTTTGTTAATAGCGTCATAAATACCATTGTCTTTTTCACTTATCCAAATATCAATATCAGTTTTATTTTTATCGATTATTTCGACACTTCCATCAGTTGAACCACCATCTATTACAATGAATTCAAAGTTTTTATTAGTTTGATTAATTACACTCTCAATAGTAGTTTGTAAACCATCTTTATTATTATAATTTATTGTAATAATTGAAAGTTTCCTCATTTGCTTAAGTTATATGATTATCAATACATTACATTTTGATCCAGCTTGGGCATTGAATCTCGACTTTGCTATTCATTAAATCTGATTTAACCCATTGCGCCGGAGCAATAACAATCTTCTCTTTGTTTTGATTAAGAAATGCGCCCCACCAACTAAATGAGCTATTGGCAATGATATTGTGTCTGCATTTACTCATTAAATATAGCTCGATATAATCTTTTCCGCCATTAGCAATATCAATATATTGTGCACTATTACCAAGATTCAGATTATCTTTTGCCCACTCTAAATCATCTGAAAAAATATAAAAAAAAGGTGCAATTAATTGTTCTTTTAAATATTTTATCGCGCTTTTATAATATTCAAGAGGTAAAGTCCCCATCAAATCATTCGCAGCTGTATCCGTTATATAATCTCCGCGTCTGATGTGTATTGAAACTGAAGCAGTATCTTGTAATATCGTATGTGTGATGCTATAGTTATTATATTCATCATTTTTAGGCGTAAGTTCATTAAATATCCCACTATCAATTTTTTGAAAATACTTATAATGCTGCCAATAACCTTTCAAGTAAGTATTGTTAGCTACTTTAGATAATTCCGCTTCATATACCCACCATTGGGTTTCTGAGTAATATTTTCTAAAGTATTTGGGGATCTTTTTTTCTATTCTTCTATAAAGTTTGGCATATAATACGTCTCGACTATAAATACTTAAAAAATTGTCAATCTCAATTTTATCAGCAATCGTAGCGTTAATATTATAATTATGTAATTTATAATTTCGTAAATTTTGGTTGTCAAAAAATGATATATCCAGTTTTAAAGAAGTATTATTTTTTATTGACAACTGCCTTGCAACCGCATATTGAAAAAGTTGATTTCCGAGGCCGCTGCTTATTTCGGTATAAATCATTTGTAATACAATTGATTAAAGTATCAGTGATATTAAATTAACCAATATTTATTGCGCTCTATTTTTATCCATAAATAACTTGATGTTATGAAAGTCTTTATAATTTGCCTTCACCCATTCATGATCTTTTTCCCACCATCTAAAGTTCATCAAAAAATCTATTTCATCTTGAGTAAATCTATATTTAATTACTTTCGCGGGAGCACCTACAACAATACTATAAGGAGGGACATCACGTGTTACTATTGAACCTGCGCCTACTATTGCCCCATCGCCAATATTTATATCATCCATGACGACAGAATTAGCGCCTATCCATACATCATTTCCTATTACGGTATTTCCCATTTCCTTAAAATAGCTTTCGTTCGAAAAAGTTGTACCACATTGTTTTAGGGGAGAAAAAAAAACAGGGCTAGTAGATACAAATGTATCAGATGGATGTCTTCCTAAACAAATATATACTCCTGGGCCAATAGAACAAAAGCTTCCAATTTTAGTATTCATTATAGATACATTGGACGATAAATATGAAAAACTACCGATTGTAACATTATGTAAAAAACAATCATTTCCAACAGATGTATTTTCATCAATAAAACTATTAGACATGACAACTCTTTCGCCTATTCTTTTATTAGAAAGCGTTTCTTTTTTATTCTTCTTAAAAAAAAAATCTTTAATACCCATTTGTGTTAAGCTCTAATTCTTCGATAATACCTTTAGCCTCGTCCAATTCTAAATTCCACCATTGAGATGCTAATATCATAGCAATCTTTTCAGGACTAAATCGATATTTAATTATTCTAGCCGGGGAACCCGCAACAATTGCATATGGGGGCACATCTTTGTTAACAAATGAGTTAGCCCCAATTACGGCGCCAACTCCAATCGTAACACCTCTCCTGATTATACTACCTACTCCTATCCAAACGTCGTGCTCAATAATACAAGGGGCATTTGTAAGAAAATCATGGGCATTTGTAATGAAATTAGTGTTAGTGGAAATTGTATAAAGAGAATGTTCGCCATGACCTATATTAACATTACTTGCAATTGAATTATATCTACCAATGGTACATTTAGAGATAAGAGCGTTAAATCCTATAAATGTATAACTGTCAATTGTGCTGCGATCGCAAATATATACTCCCTCCATAGCAGTAACGTCATGACCAATAATTGATGTTAAACTTACTTGGTCAGATTTAATATTATTATTACTTATAATATTAAATTTATTTAATCTCTCTTTTATAAGCAGATCGTTATAAATGCTTTTAATTCCTTTAAAAAAAGTCTTATAATTCATTTTATTATAAGACCTCCCACTTAGGTGTTAAAAATAATAGCCCCGCGCTTCGTGGTAATGGCCGAGTTGTTAAAGTGCCTCCATCTATAATATCAAAGCTTATGCAATCCTCTAAATAATCATAGGGCTCAACACTTGACAAATCCCCCACATATAAACTTAAATAATAAGTATCAGGATATAGTCTTAAATCTGGTAACGTAATCTTTATAACAGAATTATTCGGTATATATGAAGTTTGGTAACCTGAATCAACATCAATCATATTGGATAATTTTAACCCATCAGAAGTTTTTAATTCAACAGACATTTTTAAAGGAATAGGATCGTCTTTATATCTGATTTTAAATACGATGTTTAAATCGTCACCTATAGAAAATTCGCGACTGGCAAAATTTTCATTATTACGTCTTAATTCAACACTTTCAAACCTGCAATACCCGTTACCTGTTCTCTTAATGTCATGTAATGCAATCGATGCATCATTATTCTTCCCGAAATTGAAGTATTTGGGTGTTATTATTGATACATTATCATAATCTAATATGTTACCATTATTTAGTAAAATTGCTTTGTTACATAATTGATTTATGCTACCCATATTATGGCTAACAAATAATACAGTCCGCCCTTCTCCCTTACTAACATCACCCATTTTACCAAGGCATTTGTTTTGAAATTCAGCATCGCCAACTGCTAAAACCTCATCAACTATCAATATCTCAGAATCAAGGTGAGCCGCTACAGCAAAAGCTAACCGTACATACATACCCGACGAATAGCGTTTTACTGGAGTATCAACATAGCGATCAACACCGGCGAAATCAACGATTTCGTCGAATCGTTTTTTTATTTCGCGCTTTGTCATCCCCATAATAGCGCCGTTCAAATAGATATTCTCGGCCCCCGTCAATTCGGGGTGAAAACCTGTGCCAACTTCCAGCAAACTGGCTATTCGGCCTTTTACCTTAATATTTCCTGTAGTTGGTGATGTTACCCTGCTCAATACTTTTAACAATGTACTTTTACCGGCCCCATTGCGACCAATTATACCAACAGCATCCCCTTCTTTTATATCAAAATTAATATCTTTTAAGCTCCAAACTATATCGCTTTCGCCTTTTGATGTTCTATCGTTAACTTCACCAATCTTCAAAAACGGATCTTCTTTACCACGCATCAACGCCCACCATCTTTCTAAATCCCGACTCAGAGTTCCTGTTCCAAAATCGCCTAATTGGTAAGCCTTCGATAAATTTTCAACCCTTATAGCAATATCGCTCATGAAATAAATATAATATAGTACGTATTAAACTGTATCGACAAAGTTTTTCTCTACTTTATTAAACACTATCAGCCCTATTAAAAAAATGAATATACTGGCTATTACACTGTAAATAAATGCCCCCGGATAAAACTGACCGGTTCCTAAAAAACCATATCTAAAGGTTTCAATTAAACCACTCATCGGGTTAAGCGCGATAAGTGTACGATATTTTACAGGCGCAGCCGAAAGTGGATAAATTACGGGAGTAGCGTACATCATTAATTGAATGCCGAAGGTTACCACAAAAGCCAAATCGCGATATTTAGTTGTAGCAGCCGTAATTATAAGCCCAACACCCAAACCCAGTATAGCCATCAATATAATAACTACCGGGAATAATAAAATATACAAATTAGGCTCGACTTTATTACCTGAAATTAGGTAATAAGCCATCATGATGATAAATAAAATAAACTGAACACCAAATTTAACCAGGTTTGAGAATACAATGCTTATTGGCATTATCAACCTCGGAAAATATACTTTACCAAAAATTGGAGCATTATCTTTAAATACAGTTGATGTTTTAGAAAGGCTATCGGCAAAATAATTCCAGGCTACGGTACCGGCCATATAAAAAAGTGGTGCAGGCGCAGCATTGGTACTAATATTAGCCAGCTTACTAAAAATTACCGTAAAAATTATTGTAGTGAATATAGGCTGTATAAAAAACCACAACGGGCCAAATATGGTTTGTTTATAAAAAGATACAAAATCGCGCCTCACTAATAACCAAAGCAAATCGCGATATGCCCAAACATCCTTTAAGTGCAAATCAAATACACTGCTTTGCGGCTTTATCTCCAGGTCCCATTTCTGAATATGAACATCATTCGTGGTACTATCTTTATAGGAATCATTTGTAGTCGGATCACCCATTTGTAATGTGATTTATTTTTTATTTATTACTATTAATATAAATAATACTTACCCTATAGTTAATTAAACTACTTGAATTTATTTTTTTAACAGATTTAAGATAGATTTCCTCTGAGGCTTATCATCCGAATAATAACCGTAGCCATAACCATAACCATAGCCGTAACCAGAACCATAACTGCCATTGCGAGAGAGGTCGACGCCATTAAATACTATGTTTAGATTGCGGAATAATCCTTTTTGCCTTAGATCCTCAATTACCGGAATCTGCGATTTGTATGTATAGTTGTAACGCACTACATACAAAGTAGCATCCGCCCATTGCGACAATATTTGCGCATCTGTAACCAGGCCAATTGGTGGGGCATCAAGTATTACATAATCGAAATCCTTTTTCAATTGCTCAATTAATACATCAAGCTTACCATTTAGCAATAATTCGGCCGGGTTAGGAGGATTGGGCCCGCTTGTAATAATTGAATAATTTTCCTGGTGTGGTATCGGTTTTA
Source organism: Mucilaginibacter sp. L196 (assembly GCF_009765905.1). GTDB lineage: Bacteria > Bacteroidota > Bacteroidia > Sphingobacteriales > Sphingobacteriaceae > Mucilaginibacter. Next base: position 35,949 of record NZ_LMUO01000015.1, read on the forward strand.
AAATATCAGCATAACTATTTTGATCTATTAAATAATTTGATATACCGATTTGATTATCAATACCTAAAGCAACATTCAATTTAGGCTTACGTAAATCAAGTTCAAGAATAACAACTTTTTTACCTGTTGTTGCTAAACTTGCACCTAAGTTTAATGATACAAAAGATTTTCCTTCGCCGCTGATAGATGAGGTAAATAATAACACTTTATCATTTTTACCTGGGATAATGTATTGCAGGTTTGAACGCATAGCGCGTATTTGCTCCGCAAGCATTGACCGGGGTTTTGATATTACTATCAATGGATCATAATCCGCGGCTTGGGATATATCTGCAATAATCGGGGTATCGGTATGTTTTTCAATATCGCTACGTTTTCTCACCTTTACATTTAATACTTCCTTACCTGTAATAACACCAAACGGTAAAAATAAACCCAATAATAAAAATGTTAAATATAATGTAGATTTAACGGGTTTAATTGGGATATAATTGCCACGTGCTGCATTAATAGTCCGGCTATCAGCTGTGGTTGATGCCAAAGACAGGGCAGTTTCTTCGCGCTTTTGCAACAGATAAGTAAATAAGGTATTTTTTATATCCTGCTCGCGCATTACATCAATTAATCCGCGTTCTTTTAAAGGAACGTTGCGAATATTTGATTCAAATTGATTGCTTATAGCTTGCAATTGTTTTTGGCTTTCTAATAAGCTGCTTTTTAAATTTTGCACTGTTTGAGCTATTGTTTGCCTCAGTGCACTTATCTGATCGTTTATTGAACTTATAACCGGGTTAGTTTCAGGAATCGTTCTTAATAAACTTTCTTTTCTTAACTGCGCTTCCCCTAGTTGTTGAACCAGTGCAAGCAAAGTAGGATCGGCTATGCCTAACATAGCCGGCAATTTAGCCTGCCCAGTACTGGGGCTGGATAAATAGCTTTCCAAATTTTTCAAACTTCCCATTTGAAGGTTTAACTGGGTGAGCGCTTGATCATTAGTTTGCATAGCAGTTAAAGCCGCAGTCGACTCAGCAGTTATATCGGTTATTTTGTTAGTTGATTTATAATCCTGAACATTTTTTTCAACTGAACTTAATTCAATTGCAAGTGAATCAATACGGCCTTTTAAAAACACTAATTGATTAGCTGTTGTAATATTCTTATCATCAATACCGGCTTGATTATATTCGTCAACTAATTTATTTAAAACGTCTTTTCCACGATCAACGTTGGCATCTTGTAATTTAATTGATAATACGGTCGAATTCTTAGTTGTCGGTTCTATTGACAGGTTAGAAATAATACCTTGAGCAACGTTTGGTGCGGTGTTAAAATTCACAAACAGCAGGTTATTATTAATACTAGTATTATCAGTTGTTATCATTATTAAGCCAGCTTCTGTTTGCACTGGCTTATTCACATTTAAAGTTTGCCCATTAAATATTGCCTGGTTTTTGTTAATTACTTTTACCGACCAGGGTTGGTTATATGTATTTTCATTTGCCTTTAACAACTCTACATTATATCCAATATTTCTATACACAACTACTTCAGAAATACGATTTTTAACAAAATAGGAATTTTGAAGGTTTAAGTCATTTACCACCTTCTCCACTAATGAATTTGATTTTAATATTTCAATTTCATTATCAATAACTTTACCTGATGTGTTTACATTAAGGGATTGTAAGAGATCTTTTTCATCACCCGAACTTTTATTGTCTTTAATTAAAATATCAGTTTCAACAATATATTGTGGTATTTGCGATCTTATGTATACGTAACCTACTGATAAAGAAATAATAACACATATCAAAAACCATTTCCAGTTTGATATATACTTATGTAAAAATTCCTGAACGTTTACTTCACTAGCTTTGCTCTGTCCAAACAACTCGTTATCTTGACTCATTTTTTAAATTGAACTAATTATCTTCTAAATATTACTAAAATCAACGAAATTAAGGTTGCCGCAATAGATACATATTGTATAGTTCTATCTGTTTGTTGTGTTTTAGTTTTGGCGGGCTTAACATAAACTATATCGTTGGAGTGTAAGTAATAGTATGGCGAGCTAAAAACATCCCTTTTGCTAAAATCAACATTAGCGAATACTTTTTTGCCATTAACATCCCTAATGATTTCTATACTATCTCTTCTGGCATATAATGTAAGGTCACCCGCCATGCTTATCGCTTCCGGTAAAGTAATCATTTCGTTAGGTATATTATATACGTCAGGGCGGGCTACTTCGCCTAATATCGATATTTTAAAATTCAAAAATCTGACTAATACTGTGGGTTCCTTTAAATATACGCTTAATAGTTTTTTAAGGGTATCTCTTACCTGTGTTGTGGTGTATTCACTCACTTTTACATTCCCAATTAGCGGAAGCTCAATTTCACCGGATGGATCAACAAGATAACCAGGCTGAGTCATTTGGCCTGCCCCGGCCGAAGAAGAGGGTGAGCTGCCACCGGCCATACTACTTGTTCCGGTATATGGGTTAAAGAAGCTACTCGCTTCAGGACTTAATGAGTTTACATATATGGATAAAATATCACCTGGTTGTATTCTCGGAATATATGCTTTAGCAATCGTTACTGTATCCTGGCGCCCTGGTGGGCTTGCAAAGTATTTCAAATTTTTCTCGCTGCCACAGGCAGAGAAGAAGAAAGCAATCAATGTAAATAACGATATTTTTTTTAGTGTATTTTTAATCATACAAGAAGTGGGTTGACATAAAATAGTAATTGTAATATAGGCTTATATAAACCTGTTTACTTTTATAGTTTGTCCAAAGATAAAATTTAAATACCTTTTGATGACACTTTTATGATACAATGGCTCTATTTAAAACGTAAGCATCTGGGAATCATTCGGCAAATATATTTATATTCAGTTCAAGCATAGCTAAAATTACATTATTTTTATTTTAAATAGCGATTAATTATCATTGTTAAAAATCATCCTTCAATAAGGTGAAAAAAAATCAATTATTGAGTTAATAAAGCAAAATCACAGAATATACTTTTTTGAAATTACTGTACCCATAACCCATAATAAATTATTTAGTTTTGTTTTTTATCAAATATTTATGAAATATTTCTGCTCATGTCTGTTTGTTTTTTTTCTTCCACATTTAGCAGTTGCACAGAACAAACCCGATACATTATTTTTTGAAGACTTTAATAACACTTCACTTAATAGGGTAAAGTGGAATGTTGAAATTACAGGCAATACCGTTAATAATGAACAACAGGCTTATGTAGATTCAGCATCTGTGCTTACTCTAAAAGATGACAAATTAGAAATAAAACCTGTGTATCACCCGGGTTATGTTAGCAATAGACAACGAAAGTATGATTTTCTTTCAGCACGCATTAATACACGATCAAAGTTTGAATTTACTTACGGAACAGCATCCGCACGTATTAAAATGAGTGGCGGCGCGGGCTTATGGCCTGCCTTTTGGGCATTGGGCGAGGGCAAATGGCCCGACTGCGGGGAGATTGATATGATGGAAACCGTTGGCGATTCATCGTGGGTGAGCCATGCCATGCATGGGCCTGGTTATTTTGGCAATACGCCAATTGCTTACCGTTATCATTTCTCACAAGGTATTGATGTTACCCAATGGCATGTATATAGTGTTGATTGGACTGCCGATCATATGATTTTTAGTGTGGACGAAAAAGTTACTTACACCGTTACACGTGCAATGGTTGAACATTATGGACGCTGGGCCTATGATAATCCTAAATATATCATACTAAACTTCGCATTGGGTGGTGGTTACCCTTTCGCCGTTAATAAAGTTACCACACCGTATTATGGCTTATCACAAAGCACTGTTGATAAGATCAAACAAGGCAAAGCGATAATGCAGGTTGATTGGGTATTAGTGACTAAAAACTAGCGCGTCTTTGTATATATGGTTTAGGGTTAGGATAAAACAATTGATTATATTGATTGACTATTTGTATTGAATGAAGATCAAACTAACCTTACTCCTACTGCTTTTATTTTCGTCGAAGTTGCTTTTGGCACAGGACGAAGCTTTTGCACGAAAAATAGTCGACACTTTATCTTCGCGCCATTTTTGGGGCAGGGGATACACCAAACATGGTGTACACAAAGCCGAAAAATATTTAGCTGCACAGTTTAAAACCATCGGACTTAAACCAATGGATGGCAAAAGTTTTTTACAGCCTTTTTCTTATTCGGTAAATACTTATCCAGGAAAAATGAATGTAGCCATAAACGGAGAGCCGCTAATACCGGGACAGGATTTTATTGTGAGCCCGGAAAGCCAGGGAATAAAAAAGGCCATGCAACTTGAAGAGCAAGACAGCACACATTTTGTTAATGTTGCCGATAGGGTTATGGTTGTAAAAGAGAATAAACTAACCTGGTCGGCAGAGCAGAAAGCTAAGGACTATATCGTAATTGAGGTTAACAAAAGCTTGTTTAAGTCTAAACCGGCATCCATCAGCATTAATATTAAAAGCAAGCTGATAGCTAAATTTAAAACCGCCAACATTTGCGGCATAGTTAAGGGTACATCAAAACCCGATTCGGTTATAGTTTATACGGCGCATTATGATCATCTGGGCGGCATGGGGAGAAAAACCTTTTTCCCTGGAGCCAATGATAATGCAAGCGGCGTTGCGCAGGTATTGTCCCTTGCCAAATACTACGCTGCGCATCCACAGCCTTATACAATGGCATTTATACTTTTTTCGGGTGAAGAAATTGGTTTATTGGGGTCAAAGTATTTTACAGAGCATCCGCTGATACCACTAAAGAGTATTCGTTTCTTAGTTAATCTGGATCTGGAAGGCACAGGAATTGATGGCATTACCGTTGTTAATGCAACAATTTACCCCAAGGAATTCAATATGCTAAAGCAAATTAATAACAAAGACGGTTTATTGGCAAAGGTTAATTCCAGGGGGGAAGCAGCTAACAGCGATCATTATTTTTTCTCAAAAAACAACGTCCCGGCTTTTTACATTTATACACTTGGAGGTATAAAAGCCTATCATGATATTTATGATATAAGCGCAACCCTGCCAATGAATAAATACAACGATATATTTACGCTACTATTAAAATTTAACAATGCATTAATGAATAAGCAGCAGTAAATTTGCAATCATCTACCTAAAAAATATGAGCACAACAAAAATCGGCTGGATAGGCCTTGGCACAATGGGTAATCCAATGTCGCAGCAATTGATAAAAGCAAATTACACTGTAACTGTATACAATCGGACCAAAGAAAAAGAAGATGCCATTAAAGCACAGGGCGCAACAACTGCCCCTACTCCATCTGCATTAATACAACAACCAGATGTGGTCATCATCATGGTATCGGATGATAAAGCCATAAAAGATATTTTTTATGGCGAAGATGGTTTGCTAAGTGCGAAAACATCCCGTAAAGTTATCATCAACATGAGTACAGTATCGCCTGCTATCAGTAAGGAGGTTGCGGCTAAATGTTTAGAACAAGGCAACCATTATTTGGATGCGCCGGTATCAGGCAGCGTGAAACAAGCCCAGGAAGGCACCTTGGTTGTGATGGTTGGCGGTGATGCAGCGGCATTTGAACAAGTTAAACCCGTGTTGGAAAAATTAGGCAAACTGGCCATGCGGGTTGGCGACAATGGTGCGGGTAATGTTGCTAAACTCGCTATTAACACGCTATTAGGTTTTGCGGCGCAGGGTTTAGCGGAAGCTGTTATTTTAGCAAGGAATAATGGCATTGATCCTGGTGATTTGACTACGCTAATTAACAACAGCGCTTTAGGTAGTGCATTTGGTAAAATAAAAGGCGATGCTATTATTAACGATAATTACAAGGCTGCCTTTGCATTGAAACTAATTGCTAAGGATCTTCGCTTGGCAAAGGACATTGGGCTTTCTACACCGCTTGGTGAAACTGTGTATCAAACCTTTCAGCAAGCAGAGGCTGAGTATGGTAATGAAGATATTATTGCGATAATTAAGCAGGTAGACCACAAATAACTAAAAAAATCAGTATTGCTCAATCACCTTTTGTATTGTCCAGTGATGACCAAACGGATCTATAATATCGTCTTGCCGGAAACCATAATCATAATCCTGCGCGGATGATATTTCTTTTGCACCGACAGCCAGGGCTTGTGCCATTACCGAACCCACATCATCAACCATTAAACCAACATTAGTTGTTGCGCCATTACAACTTAGCGGGCTGAATGCCTTTTTAATATAATTTTCTTCATGTAAATGAAACATGGCGCCATCAATAGTAAACTAGGCAACGTGTATGCTTCCATCGTCATTGTTAAATCTGCGCAGTTCGATAGCACCAAATGCGTTTTTATAAAAATCAATATTAATAGTGCCGTTTCGTATATATAATACTGGCGCAAACGTTGCTTTAAACTGATTTTTCATGCCCTATGTTTTATACTAATAAATTTATGCACTAAAAATTTCATGTGCAAACTACCAATCACACAAACATTTACCTGTTACGTTGGTTGAAAATAAAAAAACAAACACATGGATTTATCAGTCGACCGCCGTCTCCGCCATTGGTGGGTATTTTTATTAAGAGGGATACTTTTTATTTTAGTAAGTATCTGGATGATTGCTTCACCGCTTACAAGCTTTGTAGCTTTAGGTTTCTTTTTCGGGTTGGTTATCTTTATCGCCGGATTAGGCGAATTGCTCCATGCGGTTAGGGACAAAACCGAAACTAACAGGGGCTGGCACATATTTTTAGGCGTAGTTGATTTGATACTCGGCCTGGTGCTTATGGGGCATGTAGCTGCGGGTGTAGCGATATTGCGCATTATTGTAGGCATTTGGTTTATCCTCCGCGGCTTTTCATTGATTAGCTTTTCACGTGCATTAGGAAAATCATTGATATTGACTATAAGCGGCGCCATCATCGTGATATTTGGTTTGATGATTATTTTTAATGCCTTTTTTGGCTCGATGACGCTTATTACATTTATAGCGGTAGCCTTTTTTATTACAGGAACATTTAATGTGTGGTTAGGCTTTAGAATGAAGGCACACTAGTTAAAAATCGACATAAACAAAAAGCTCCTTTCAAGTAAATGAAAGGAGCTTTTTATGGTAGAAAATATAGCTTATTGCTGTGTAACTGCCCCGGTAACAAAATTGATTAAGTAAGTATGCCCCCCGGTTATAATTAAATTTGCCTGATGATTACCCAGGTACTGAATAGAACCTGCATAATCTACAACATAGGTTTTGGAACCAACCGGACCATTAGACTCTCTAACCTCAGATGTAAAAGTTGCTGTACCTGCGGTTATATCGGTAGTACCCGATCCGTTTACAACTAGCAAACCTTTTAATTGGTAATTACAATAAACAGATGTGAATTGATTTTGGATCTGAGGTGGAGTAATACCCTCATGCGAAATTGAGGTAACAATTGAACCATTAAGTGTAGCTGATTTATATGTACTATCGGTTGCTTTAAAAGTATAGTTTTGAACGTTTGTGTATTCATCCAAAAAAGTTGGGCTATAATTTTCAACTTTTAGGCTATCATATACGGTGTAGCCATCAACATAACTTGAACTGCAATTGTATACAAAATGGAATTTCCCACTAAGCCATTCCGTGGTATCACCGGGTAAAACCAAGTGCGTATAAGCGGTGTCAATCACATATCCACATAGTGGATTAAGCGAATTTACTGTCTTCGTTTTTTTACCTGCTACAATGCTGGATGGTGCTTTTGCCCCATCATTAATATTGGTACCACCCAATTGGCCGGTAAGTGATTGATTTAAACTTAGCGCAATTTGCTTTGCTGCATCTGCGTCAGTTATAGGCGAAGTTGAAGCAGGTTTAGTTGCTGCTTTTTTACAGGCAGAATAACAAAACACCACTGCAAGTAATACAATAAATATGCGGGTAAGGTTTAATTTCATAATTTGTATAAAGTTTAGAATATGCACCTAATGTAAACAATATTAATTAGTTATAGACAAACAGTAGAAGAAAATTGAAATTCAACAATCATCAATTAAAAATATTTAGCATTGATTAAATCCGGTTAACTGTATCGTTCAATAACAAATTATAAAGCTGATAATTACATATCTGTTTAATTTATATTATCTTTAAATATGGAAGATCAATCTGTTTGCGCTCATATAAAAGCCATAAAAAGTGTAAAACTTAGCAAGGATAATGTTTGTGAGGAATGCATAAAACATAATGGCACCTGGGTGCATTTACGGGTATGCCAAACCTGCGGGGTTACTTTGTGTTGTGATGATTCACCATCAAAACACATGACCAAGCATTACCATGAGAGCCACCATCCGGTAATTTCTTCTGCACAGCCAGGCGAACGTTGGTTATGGTGTTACCCGGACGAACAATTTGTTGAATATTAATTTATATAACCCATATGCTAAAAAAGGGAGAACACATTGACGGTACACCTACCGAACTACAAGTATTATTGAATAACGACATCGAGGCAAACGCCTTTTTTGAGAGCCTGTCGAAATCATATAAACAAGGTTATTCCGATTGGGTAGGATCTGCCAAACAAGAAGAAACCCGCAACATAAGAGCAGGTAAAGCACTCATTATGCTGCAAAACAAACAAAAAACACTTAAAACTTAGCTGCGTAAAATCTGTTTAAACAAAACTTCTGCTATACAATTACGTATTATGCGGTTAAATTATACATTAGCTGTTAAAAAGCAGTTAGGCCTGCGTTGAGGGTTGCTCATTTTTATGAAAAAAATATTCTTTGTTATTTTCCTGTTACCATACTGCGCATTAGCACAAACAGCCGATATTTATATTCAGAATGGCAACCAGGCCGCAGGAAAAAAGGATTATGCAACAGCGATTTCCGCTTTTACGAAAGCCATCGAAATAAACCCTAAGGATGCTAATGCTTATTTTTATCGTGCAAACGCATACAGTAATGAACATGATGACCAGAATGCTGCCAACGATTTCACCCAAACTTTGGCACTTAATCCATCCTACCCTAATGCCAGTAATTACAGGGCAAATGCTTACGCTAACCTAAAAGATTATAGTAACGCCATTGCCGATTTCACTAACGCATTAGCCTTAAAACCAAATAATGCTGATCTGTATCATTACCGGGCCAATGCCAAAAGCAACTCCGGCGATTACAGCGGCGCGGTACAAGACTTTACCCATGCCATTGAACTCGAACCAAATAATGCTGATCTTTATGAATATCGTGGCGTAGCCAAAACAAACTTAAATGACAACAAGGCTGCTATTGCTGATTATGATATTGCAGCGAGGTTAAAACCTAACGATTCTGACCTGTTGTTTTATAGAGCTAATTCAAAAGGCAACATACAGGATTATAATGGCGCTATCGCGGATTATAACCTTACGTTGAAATTAAATCCACGAAATGCCAAAGCGGTATTCTACAGGGCCAATGCTAAAGTAAACTTAAAAGATTTTAAGGGCGCAGTTGATGATTACACTTTAGCAGCAAGCATCGACCATAGCACTGCTAATTTATACTATTACATGGCTAATGCCATGAGTAATGCTAATCAGTATAAAGAATCTATTATTTACTACGATAAGGCAATAGCGCAGGACCCACAGAATGCAGCCTTGTATTTATATCGCGGCAAAGCAAAACTAAACCTTGAAGATGCAAAAGGCGCTATACAGGATTTTGACCAAGCTATTCAACTTAACCCGCAGTATACAGATGCCTTACAAAACCGTGGCGATGCGAAAATAAATACACGCGATTTTAACGGAGCGCTTAATGATGCTAATGCCGCCCTTGGTATTGATCCAAACAGTTTAGGAGCAACCTATGTACGTGGAAAAGCAGAGGTGGAATTAAAAGACACCACAAGCGCAATGACTGATTTTAACTTTGTGATTGCCAATCATACCAAAAACGAATATGCATACCTATCGCGGGGTAACTTACGAAGCAGGCAAAATGACAATATAGGTGCAGCACATGATTTTGATAAAGCTGTGGAACTAAATGCCAACAACAAAACCGCATACCTCAACCGTGGCAATTTCAGGCTAAAATTGAATGATTACGCAGGCGCTGTTGCAGATTTCAAAAAGATGATTGAGGTTGCCCCCGAAAGCGTTATAGCCCATATTAAACTAGGCAATGCGATGGTACTTGCCGGGCAAAATCTTAGTGCTATAAATGTGTTTAATTCGGCTATCAAATTAAACCCAAAAGACGCCAGCACTTATGTTTGGCGGGGTGTAGCCAAAAGCAACCTGGGCAGTTATGCTGATGCGATAAATGATTATAATACCGCTATTAAGTTAGATTCGGCATCGTCTGATGCTTATGCCAACCGTGGAAACACAGAAGCCTTGATGAGGGATTATATCGGAGCGGTAAAAGATTTGGATGTGGCTGTAAAGCTAAATCATGACAACGATGATGCTTTTTTTTATCGTGCCAATATAAAAATGAAACAAAGGAATTATTCCGGGGCGATAGATGACTATAATTCGGCATTATTTGCCAACGTTGACAATATTAAAGTATACGCTTATCGCGGGCTTGCTGAAGCGATGATACGAGACACTGCATCTATGAATGCCGATTTCAGGCATTCGGCCAAGATTAACCCCAAAAATGAGCTGACCTATATTAAGCGTGGTGCTGCGAAAACTTTTTTTGCTAATTTTTCAGGAGCGCAATATGATCTTAATCTGGCCATAACCTTAAATCCCAAAAGCGCCGATGCTTATTTAACACGAGCAAAGCTTAAAATTGCCATGGCTGATCGGGATAGCGCTTGTGAAGATCTGAATAAAGCACTGCAATTAGGATCAAAAGAAGCTCCTGATCTGATCAAAACAACTTGTTATTAAACACCATCTATTCATCGGTCTTATTTAATGCCTTGATGCGGTATTTATATAGCTTTTGATGGATGTAGCCACGGCGTTTATTAGCCTCCCCTAAACTGCTTTCGCCAGAGAAATAGCTATCGACTATTTTGGGGACCGCGATAGTTTGCGAAGAATAAATACCTGAATTACCGCTGAAAAAATAAGCCGTAAAGCAGGCAACGGCAAACAGCAAAGCATACTCGCCGCCAAAAAGCTCTATCCCCATAAAAGTGCAGGCTAAGGGCGTATTGGTAGCCCCCGCAAATACCGCTATGAAACCCAAAGCAGCAAACAAGCTCACCGGCGCATTCAACAATCCCGACAAGGTATTACCTAACGTTGATCCTATATAGAACAACGGAGTTACCTCTCCCCCTTTAAAACCTGTGCCTAGGGTAATCGTAGTATAAATAGTTTTCCATAACCAGCTCCAGGTATCGGAACCACCTGCATGAAATGAAGATGGGATAGTTACCGCTCCCGGATATTGCGCATCAACCCCCAAACTTAGGTAATCGGGTTTGCCTATTGCATAGGTTAGTCCGATCAGGATCAATCCGCCAAAAACAGGGATCAACCATTTAATGCTGAAAATCTTCAAAAAGCCTGCTTTAATCTCGTGTACCATGATGGCAAACAGATAACTAGCCAAACCAAAGGCAATAGAAGCTACGATCACCTTGGCAATCAATAACAGATCCATCGGCAAATAGTCCGACAAAAAGTATGGGGTTTTAGCTATAATATCAATGTGGTAGGCCGTATGATGGATATGCCATGCGCCAACGGTAATATCGGCAACAATGCTGGCAATTAATGCAGGTAATAATGCATCATATTTTATACGGCCAATGGTTAATACTTCCAACGCAAATACTGCCCCTGTTAATGGCGTGCCGAAGACCGCGCCAAAGCCGGCTGCTATCCCCGCTGTAAGCAACATGCGCAGATCATTGCCAGTTAATTTGAACCAGTTGCCAAATAGCGCGGCAATGCTACCCCCTATTTGTACAGCTGTACCCTCTCTGCCTGCAGAGCCACCGAACAAGTGCGTAATTACTGTGGTGATTAAAATGATGGGGCCCATTCGCGGTGGTACACCTGCGCCGGGTTCGTGTATTTCATCAATAATGAGGTTATTGCCTTTTTCGGATGATTTGCCCACCCATTGATATATAAAATGAATCAATACACCGGCTAAAGGCAGTAAAAACAACAGCCAGGTATGCGCAAAACGGTAATGGATTGCCCATGTTAACAGCCATAAAAAAAAGGCTACCATACTGCCTATTACTATGGCTACTGGAACGACCAATAGCGTCCAACGCAGTGTGTATTTTAGAATGCTTAGATGTTCTGAAGAAAGGATAAACTTTTTCAATTGATAAGGATACCGTGATGTGTTTGTGTTGATTGCTTCTGTTTTTTTCACCTGCAATATATTATACCCTAAAGTTTTACTTTAAGGTTGATTTGCAGGCGCCATCAGCAAACGCGGTTTTTAAAAGGAAGACACCATTTCCTGCTGCTAATATACAAATTAAAAACTCGCTTAAACAAAAAAATGCCTTCAGCTCTAGCCAAAGACATTCCCAAACTAATTTAAACGTGTTAATTGTTAATTATGCTGATTTTCTTTGATTATTAATTAAGGCGGTTACATATACATGCGAGATGATTTCCCTTACCGGAAATGCCTCGTTAAAATTAAGGTTAAGGTGATCGTAAATTACCTGTCTTGAAGGGTCAATTACGTAGGTAGCTAATAATGATACGTTTTCATCAACGCCTGAGAAACGGTTCCATGCCGGGTTCTCATCTGAATATACTCTGAACTTTTTGGCTATTTCATTCTCGGTATCATAATAAAAATTTAATGACAGATTATGCTCCCATGCTTTGTTTTGCAGGTCATCATCCCTTTCATCAGCAATTATTAACAGGTTGCCTCCATTGGCTTTAATTTCATGTTGAATGGTATTCAATTGTTTCAAATGATCTACACCCAGATTTTTCCAATGGCGCGAGTAAAAAGTAATTACCAAAGGTTTATCCAACAAATGCCTTAACAATATAGGGCCATGTGTTTCGGAGCCATTATAAAATTGCTGCCAGTTAGCGCCTTGCGGATTTAAGATAAAATCAGGCACATAATTACCCGTTTTTACCGGGCTAAGCGCTTTGTATGATTTAATGGTATAATCAGGATCAGGGATTATCTCTGAAAGATCGAAGAATGGATATTTATTTACTGCTGTTAACATATTTTTAAGATTTGAATTTTACTTGCTGTTCATTGATAGTGGTTCGGGCTAAAAAGCATGTTAACAACAACGGTAAAGGCCATAACTTACCCGGTAATATTTTAAGTATTTAGAGGTTAGTGTATACCGGGAATGATGCATAAAGTCTATTATAAAAATGAGGTAAGAAATATTTGTTGAAAATTATTGTTGAAGAAAACCCGATTGGTTTAACAACAGCACATACACATCATACTATTTTTAAACCCTTTCAGGCTTAAAAAATAGCGGGAGCTGATGATGTTTTTATTGTGCGACATTTATTATATCTTAATTACTAAACAAATATACTATAAAGTCTATTAGTTTAGTAGATTATTTTATAATAATTTATATTTTACTGTTTTACAGCCAATTAAAATTTAGATATTACGTATTTACCAGCCGAATAGGCATAGCATCCAGCACAAAATGCGAAAAAAGATTCAAGAAAAGCGAAGAAGGAAAGCACAGCGGCCAATGAAAAAGCTACCACATGTAATTGAAGAATAAACGAAACGAGTATCGCGGCAGTAAACAACACCCCTACCATAGCCGCGAAACGTTTGGGCGCTCGGTCAACTGGTTTAGATTTTATTTTGAGTTGCTTGATTACGGCATCGCTTAAAAACCCAAGCAGGCTATATTTGCCAAGATTGGTCGCCCGAAGCACAAAATCGATCAGTTCAAAGGCCATAATCAACCAAAAACCTGTTTTAAGATAAACCAAGGCTAAAACCAAAACAAAAAATGCGGTAAGACGCGCTTTGTTTTCGTTTATTTTAATGAAGTCGACGGGGCAATCCATAGGAGCTAATCAAATAAAGGGTGTTATACTGAGGTACTCGAAGTATGAGCGTAAAGGCCTGCCCACATGCTTCGAGTGCCTCAGCATGACACCCCAAAGTTATTATTTATTCGGTTGTGGTGTTAACCTTAAATATGGCTTCACCAATGTAAATCCTTTAGGGAATTTAGCGGGGATATCTTCTGTTTTTATTGATGGTAAAACTACAACCTGTTCGCCGTCTTTCCAGTCTGCCGGTGTGGCAACGCTATGGTAAGCGGTTAATTGCAGAGAATCAATCACACGAAGTATTTCCTGGAAGTTTCTGCCGGTAGATGCAGGGTAGGTAATAATTAATTTGATCTTTTTGTCGGGACCAATAATGAACAATGAACGTACGGTTGCATTAACAGATGCATTTGGATGGATCATGTCATAAGCTTCGGCAATTGCGCGGTTCTCATCGGCTATGATCGGGAAAGTTACCTCAACGTCCTGCGTTTCGTTAATATCATTGATCCATAGTTTGTGTGATTCTACTGAATCAACGCTCAAGGCGATCACTTTAACGTTACGTTTAGCAAACTCGTCTTTTAGCGATGCTGTTTTGCCTAATTCGGTAGTACAAACCGGTGTATAATCCGCAGGATGTGAAAATAATACGCCCCAGCTATCACCTAAATATTCGTAAAAGTCAATGTCTCCTAATGAAGTTTTTGCTTTAAAGTTTGGTGCATCATCACCCAATCGTAAACTCATAATATTTTTATTTTTATGTTGATAGATAATTGTTTAACCGGTTACAACCAGCTTTACTAAAGCAAATGTAACATCTTTTTCAAAAGTCTACCAAAATTATAGATTTTTAAATTGAGTTTTACAATTGAGAGATATTCCTTTTTGTCATTGCTGTAAAGGTACGAAGCAATCGCACGTAGAAAAGTTGCCCTGCAAAGTTCGCGATTGCTTCGTTCCTCGCAATGACAAGTTAATTACAAATATGTTTTTTGATCTTAATTATCACCAGCTTTGATGTTGGCGTATTGCTTTTTTCGGCTACGCTATCAATCGGCACCAAAACATTGCACTCTGGATAATATGTTGCTGTATTTCCTTCGGGGATGTTATAAGATACGATAACAAACAAGCGTGCAGTACGTTCAATTCCGCCATAATAGTTGAACAAATCAACCTTATCCCCCGCTTTAAATCCCGCTTTGGCAATATCTTTGGGGTTCATGAATATTACTCGTCGTTCGTTGTGAATGCCACGATACCTATCCTCTAAACCATAAATAGTGGTATTAAACTGATCGTGACTACGGATGGTCATCATTATAAATTCATCATCTGCCAGTTTATGTTCGGTTAATTGTGTAATGGTGAAAGGTATCTTACCGCCCATATCTTTAGCTATAAATTCACCATCGCGTGGGCCATTAGGCAGGTAGAACCCGCCCGGGTTACGTACCCGTTTATTATAATCAGTAAAACCAGGTACCACCTTTTCTATATCATCACGTACAGCATCATAACTTTTTTCAAACCTATCCCAATCTACCACACTACGGCTGCCAATGGTGGCTTTAGCCATTTTACAAACGATTTGGTTTTCGCTCAACAAATCATCTGAAACTGGATTAAGTATACCTTTAGACATTTGCACAACGCCCATGGAGTTTTCACAACTGATCAACTGTGCCTCGCCATTAATCATATCCTTATCGCTACGGGCAAGGGTTGGTAGTATCAAGGCTTCTTCGCCATGCACTAAATGGGTACGGTTAAGTTTGGTTGATACGCTGATAGTGAGTTCCAATTTTCGCATAGCATCAGCAGTATAATTGGTATCCGGCGTAGCCGAAATAAAATTCCCTCCCATGGAGAAGAACACTTTTATTTTACCCTCATGCATGGCTTTTATTGATTCTACCACATCAAAGCCATGTTCGCGTGGGGGTTCAAAACCATATACCTCTTTCAACTTATCCAGTTGCTGTTCTGTGGGTTTATCAAATATTAGCATGGTGCGATTGCCTTGCACGTTGCTGTGCCCACGTACGGGGCATAAACCAGCGCCCGGTTTACCAATGCTGCCTTTTAGTATCGTTAGGTTAACAATCTCCTTAATCGTATCCACTCCATTTTTTTGCTGGGTGATGCCCATAGCCCAACAAATGATGATGCGTTTTTTATATTTCAACATCTCGGCGGCTTGCTCTATTTGC
Organism: Mucilaginibacter sp. L196; assembly: GCF_009765905.1. Taxonomy (GTDB): domain Bacteria; phylum Bacteroidota; class Bacteroidia; order Sphingobacteriales; family Sphingobacteriaceae; genus Mucilaginibacter. The sequence goes on from NZ_LMUO01000015.1 coordinate 52,182, forward strand.
GTTATGGATATACCGCATTTATCAGCAAGTTCTTCTACGTTATTCTCTGCTAAACTATGCAGGAATTCGGTATAACCTTTGGTATGTTCTTTTATAAACTCCTGATCGAATACTTTTCCAGGCTCTTTTAATTCCGCATCATACAGCAGTTTTTCAATAGCCTTTAACAGGGCCATATCCCCGTTTATTTTTACCTGGAGAAACAGGTCGGCTAAGTGGGCGGTGATGCCTAATATACCTTTAACCTCCTGCGGATTTCTAAAGCCCATTAACCCTGCCTCGTGTAAAGGATTTACGGCGATAATCTTAGCGCCATTTTCCTTGGCCTTTTGCAATGCGCTTAGCATACGCGGATGATTTGTCCCCGGGTTTTGCCCCATAATGATGATTACATCCGTATCATAAAAATCATTAAGCGTAACCGTGCCCTTTCCGATACCGATGGTTTCGCCCAAGCCTGAACCGGAAGATTCATGGCACATATTGGAACAATCAGGCAGGTTGTTGGTGCCAAATTCACGTACAAATAATTGGTAAGTAAACGAAGCTTCGTTGCTGGTGCGGCCTGAAGTATAAAATGCCGCTTCATTTGGCGATGCTAATCCGTTCAATTTATCAGCAATCTTTTTAAAAACAGCATCCCAACTGATGGGTAAATAATGTTTACCGCCTTTGGGCAAATACATGGGTTCAGCAATGCGGCCCTTTTTGCCTATTTCGTAGTCGTTTAGTTTTGCCAGATCGGCTACTGAATTCTGGGCGAAGAACTCCGCTCCTATTTTTTTTAAGGTAGATTCTTCTGCAAAGGCTTTAGCCCCATTCTCACAATACTCAGCAACTGGCGAACGATCATCATCCGGATCAGGCCAGGCACAACTGGAGCAATCAAACCCGCCCTTTTTATTCATGTGAAACAAACCATCCATTCCCCGAACAAAACCTGATTCCTGCATCATGTCGACCATAGCGGCAGTAACTGCAGGTATGCCCGCGGCCCACTTTTTAGGTTCTGTTACTTTCAGACCCAGTAATTCTTCCGGGTTTTCGGCTGATGGCTGTTCTTTTATCTCCTTGCTCATGGCTTATCCTTTCTTCTTTTGCAATAATGGATTTGGGTAATTATCACTCTGGTCTTCATCCACATTATCCAAACAGGTAAAATCTTTTTCCACTAATAAATACAAGCCAGCATCCTGGTTACTAAATCCTACTTTATCTGTATCCGTCAATTCAATTATCATCTTCCGGGCCATGCATAAGGTAATCTTGTTATCAATATAACTTGATGTCAGCACCCCGCCATCGGTTAATTGCACTGCATAGATTAGTGGGTGACCCGCAAAGTTTATCTGATCTTCGAGGTAGCCTTCTCTTGATAAGGTATCGATGTCGCTGCGGGTTAACCGGTACCGTAACGAATCACTTTTAATGCGTAGTTTCATAATCAGCTATTAGTATGCGGTGCGCCGCCGTGTAAATATTAAAACGTTCGTTGCGTAAAAATCCTATCAGGGTAATATTAAACTCAGTTGCCAACTCCACCGCCAAGCTTGATGGCGCGCCTACTGCCGCAATTACCGTAATACCTGCCATAGCGGCTTTTTGAACCAGCTCGAAACTGGTGCGACCACTTAGCAGCAAAATATTTTTGGTTAAAGGCAGCCAGTTATTTTTAATAGCTGCACCGATGAGCTTATCCAAAGCGTTATGCCTGCCTACATCCTCCCGTACCAACAACAATTCGCCGTTAGGCATAAATAAAGCGGAGGCGTGCAAGCCGCCTGTATCAGCAAATACGTCTTGATGTTTGCTTAATATAGTTGGTAGTTCGTGTAGTATGGCGGCGTTTATAAAATTATCATCCTGCTGATCCTGGTAAACACTCACCGTACGAATTGCATTGATAGAACCCTTACCACAAACGCCACAGCTGGAGGTTGTATAAAAATTACGCTCTGTGTTACCTAGGTTAGGGATCGTATCTTCATTCAGGGAGATCTGGATAGTATTTTCCTTATTCTCAGCACAGGCAATAAAGGAATGTTCTATTTGGGCAACATCCTTTTGTTGAGTGATGATGCCTTCAGTAAACAGAAAGCCAAGTGCTAATTCTTTATCGTTACCCGGCGTGCGCATAGTAACGGATATATTTTGTTTTTGTCGGTTATTTTTAGCACCGAATTCAAGGCGAAGTTCCAAGGGTTCCTCAATAGCCAGCGCATCCGATGTTTCGGTAACCGTAGCATGATTTATTTTGGTAATTGGCAGATGCGTAATTGAACTTGAGGCCATAATCAAATATACAAATCAGGATAAACTTATGTTCTGTTAACGATGAATAATTTTACTTATTAAACATGATTGTTGCATATTTGAATAATACTAAACAAAGGCATCCGGAGTTTGTAGATTAGAATAAATAATCAATGAAAATTAACATACTGGCATTTGGTATAGCCAAGGATATATTTGGGGGATCTACGATTAGCGTGGAGCTGGCAAATGATGCCAGCGTTTATAACCTGAAATATTCATTAGAGCAGCAATACCCACGGTTAAAGAAATTAGCCACGTACATGATTGCAGTAAATAACGAGTACGCCCTACCAGAAGATACTATTTACGAAACCGACGAAATTGCTATTATACCACCAGTGAGTGGTGGGTAACCAATCTTGTCATTTCGACCACAGGGAGAAATTTTCTTCGATGTGTATATCCGCTTTGCTTATTGCAGAAGATTTCTCCCTGCGGTCGAAATAACAATGATTTTATAGAAAATAACTTTGCAAACCGAAATCAAAATATCCTCCCAAGCACTCGATATACAAACATGTATTGACTGGGTTATGCTACCAGAATCAGGTGGCATAGATGTGTTTATTGGCACTGTACGTAATGCTACCAAAGGCAAAACAGTTTTAAGACTAGAGTTTGAGGCCTATGAAAAAATGGCCATTGCCGAAATGGAAAAGATAGCCGCACAAGCTTTGGCTAAATGGCCGGTTCAAAAATTATTGATTTATCACCGTACCGGGGTTTTAGCTGTTGGTGAGGTACCTGTTATTATTGCGGTATCTGCCGCGCATAGGGATGCGGCGTTTGAGGCTTGCCGTTATGTGATTGATACATTGAAACAAACCGTACCTATCTGGAAAAAAGAGATTTTTGAAGATGGTGAGGTTTGGGTGGCAGCTCATCCATAGATTTGAACATTGTCATTGCGAGGAACGAAGCAATCGCGAATTTTGCATAGCCGCTTTTCTACGTGCGATTGCTTCGTTCCTTGCAATGACAAATAGTTTATTAATCCTCATCCAAATACGAAAACCAGGCTCCTAGCCCACCCTCTAAAGAAAACACTTTGGCCTCAGGGAATTTTTGTTTGATCATTTTTACTGCTTCGCCGCTGCGTTTGCCGGATGAGCAGTAGAGCACTTTGGTGGTTCCGTTATTTATATAGTCCCAGTAATCCTCCAGTTCATCCACTTCGATGTGTTCTCCACCAATGTCTATCTCATCCCGTTCCTCATCGGTACGGATATCTAACAGCTCCAGTGTATTTTCTTCTAAACCTTTTTTAACTTCATCAACAGTCATGGTTATTGCATCAACCATTTTTGGCAGCGCAGTAATATTAGTTTTGGTAGCGTTGCCGATCTTAATTATACGACTTTGCATACTTTGGGCATCAAATACTAATATTTTGCCTTTTAACAGATCACCCTTATTTGTAATGTATTTAATTACCTCGTTAGCCTGCATACAACCAATTATTCCCGCCAGGGTAGGTATCACACCGCCAACCGCGCAACTCGGTACCTGGGTGGCATCTACATTGGCGAAAAGATCACGGTAATTGGGTGCGTAAGTGCCGTTTTCGTTTTTAACGTTCCAAACAGCAACCTGCCCTTCAAATTGGTAAATAGCGCCATAAACCACGGGTTTACCCGAAAGCACACCGGCATCATTTAATGTATATCGTGTTTCAAAATTATCGGTACAATCAACTATAATGTCATACCCGTTGATGAGTTCCATTACATTTGCAGCTGTTACCCTAATATCATGAGTTACGACTTTTATATCCAGATTTTGCCTTTGTAAGCGCTTGGTAGCGATCATCGCTTTTTTAAAGTCCTTATCAGCGGGAGAAAACAATACCTGACGATGTAAATTGCCAATGGAAACAATGTCGTAATCAGCAATGCCTAACGTTCCTACGCCTGCTGCTGCTAAATACTGCAAGGCCGGACAGCCTAAGCCACCTGCCCCCACTACCAGCACCTTTGCTTCTGTTAAAAGCTGTTGTGCGGCTTCACCAAAACCGGGTAAAGCTATTTGGCAACTGTATCTCAGCAGGTCATCATTCATTATATTGCAGTTGTTGTTTGTTTAAGGATGGCTTTTATTTTTTCCAGTTCTTCAGGCGTATTTACGTTTGTTAACACATTGGTATCAGGTGCTGTTAATAGATGGACATCAGTATTAATTAAAACCTTGCGCGGACAAGAATACCCCTGTGCTAAAAATGCTAATAATACAGAATAGCTTTTTGGCTCCCAAATAGTGATCAGCGGTTCAGGAAAACCCTCGTAGCCATTACCGAAAGTGGTTGCTAGTTTCGATGGATCGCGGTTATCGACCAAATATTGTAAGGTTTTCATATCCAGCAAAGGCAGATCGCAGGCGATAACCAGCCATGCGCAGTCTGGTTTTTCTCTGAATGCTGATAGTATCGCGCCATAGGGGCCTAAGCCTATAAAAGTATCTTCTAACGTGGCGTATTGTGCATTTGTTTCTTCCTGATCTGATCGACAGGAAATGAAGACTTCATTACACAAGTTCTTCAGTATATCGGCCATATGATAACGCTGCGGCTTACCATGCCAATCGACTGAACCTTTATCAAAGCCCATTCGGGTACTTTTACCACCTGCTAATACCAATCCATTTAAAACAGGCTTGGCTTGCTGTAGTTTTTCGGCAAAAAAAGCGATGATCTTATCTGTTTCATTTAGCCTATATACGGGTATTTGTTGCCAATTGGGAATGGATTCTTTTATAAAGTCGAAAATCTCATCTACATTGTCAGCTAATAAAAACAATTCTACGTTAGTTAACTGCTCGAGTCTTTTTTGCAGAGAAGCTTTTTTGTTAAGGTCGATAATTACTACCTGTGCTTTTGCGGGTTGATGGTTACCGTTAACTAAAATCATATCTGCTTCGGCAAAAAGCTGCCTTTGCCTGAATGGGGTAATTTGTGTGGTATAATTATATTGCTGATGATTTATCTGGTCAGTATATTCTAAAACAGCGCCGGAAGATAAACGACCGGGTAGCGAAACCACCTCATCGTTATGCGAAGTATCCGCGTAAGCGCATTTATATTGAGGCGATAGCGCGCCAATCACCTGATCGGCTAAAAGCTTAATGGTAGTACAATAACCGCCGACAATGGCCCACTCGTCCCGCCCAAAATTGCCGGACAAACGGGTAAGCGGCGTATGTTTCTTATGCCCGCCAATAGGTTGGTTATGCTCTGTTGAAGTCACGTTTACCCCCTGTTTTTGCTATCAGTTTGGTTTCTTTAATTATAATATCATGGCTTAGCGCCTTGCACATATCATAAACAGTAAGCGCAGCCATTGATGCACCGACCAATGCTTCCATCTCTACTCCTGTTTTGGCGATGATGCTGGCTGTGCAGTCGATTATAACTTCATTGTCTTTATTTAGGTTGATGGCGATATTGCAATTATCTAATCCTAATGGATGGCAAAGCGGTATCAAATCGCCCGTTTTTTTAGCGGCCATAATTCCCGCGATGATCGCGATCTGGAATACTGAACCTTTTTTGGTTTGCAGGTCTCCATCAACTAATTTAGCTAACACCTCATCAGGTAACGAAACAATACTACGGGCAGTTGCAGTACGTTTGGTGACTGTTTTTTCGCTAACATCAACCATCATCGCACGGCCATTTTTATCCAGGTGTGATAATACTTCGCTCATTATACTATACCGTTAAAGGGATATACCCTATAAATTTCGCCTTTTTTAAAGTTATGTTTACCTAAAGGCAATTCCATAAAAGCGTTTGTATCTGCTAAATTAGCAAAATCACCGGAGCCATTTCCTTCAATAGGATCGGCTAATAAACGGCCTTCGTGACTTAAATTTAACCTGACTTGCAGAAAATATTTCAGATCAGGTTGAAAATGTACATCATGATCTAAAACCGCGTAAACGGCAGGTTTACTCTGGAGGCCTAGCGTGGCTTGCAACCACGGCAAAAAGTAACGATGCAAACACATAAACGTAGCCACCGGGTTACCGGGGAACGCGAAAACCAGCACCCCGTTATCATGCTTACCAAACCAGAAAGGCTTGCCCGGCCTTTGTTGTACTTTATGAAAAAGCTGCTTTACCTGTAATTCTTCCAAAGCCTGGGGGATATAATCAAACTTGCCCATAGAGATGCCACCGCTTAACAATATTACATCGTAATTAAGCAGGCATTCTTGTATCAGTTTTTTGGTAACATCAGGATTATCGGGAATGTGGAGCATGGCTGCTTCTATTCCGTTTTGTTGCAATACTGCTTTAACAGTATAGTTATTGGATCTTCTGATTTGGTAGATTAGGGGAACTTGTTCTACCTCTACCAGTTCATCACCCGAAGAAATGATGACTACACGAGGTATTTTCTTCACCCGTAATTCGGTCTCCCCGACAGAAGCAACTAAACTTATTATAGCAGGGGTTATCAACTGGCCCGATGGTGCTACAACATCATCTTTCTTTTTATCGCGACCCTGATAATGGATATTCTGACCTTTTTTTATAGTGCTATGACTTACCAATACTGATGCTAGGCCAGCACGCATTTCAAGATCTTCATAACGGATGACGGTATCGACAGATGGTGGCAATATAGCCCCGGTCATGATCTCGATACAATGATCTGTTTCATGGATCTCTGCAGGAGGATCACCCGCTGCCTGCGTAGCCTTGATATGAAACGAGCTGACACCATTTTCGATAGCGCTATAGTTAACAGCAACCCCATCCATTGTCACCCGGTTAAAGGGCGGAAAATCGCGATCAGCTTTTATATTTTCGGCCAATACACGGCCTAAGGCATGTTCAAATGGGGTTATCTCTACACCATAATCTTTGATCTCTGCCTGTATAATTTTTTCGGCTTCCTCTACAGTTATCATGTATTGCAAATATTAAAATTAGAAATTAGCCGCCTATAGCCGCCATTGACTCATGCATCCCGGTATTTTTCACCAGCTTCTCTGCCTCCAATCCATCCTTCACCCTATTATTAAACGCATTTAACAGGCTATCTTTTATAGTAGCATCATTTTTACCTGAGCGCATCAAATCCTTTATATTTAGAACACCATCATCATACAAACAGTTTTTCAAAGTCCCTTGCGGCGTAATACGGATACGGTTACAAGTACCGCAAAAAGTACGCGAATATGCTGCGATGATACCTACATCTCCCACATGCCCCGGTACATGGTAGTTATATGCTGTTGAATAAGCCGGATCCTGTATCTTTTTTATATCCGGATAAACTTGCTCTATCTCTTCTAATATACGAATGTAATCCCATGACATTTTAGTTTGATGAATTTGCCCATCGCCATTAAAAGGCATTTCTTCAATAAAACGAACGCTTACGGGTAGTTCTTTGGCTAGCTCTACCAGCGGGATAATGTCCTGTGTGTTTTTACCCTCCATCACTACCGCGTTTATTTTCACTTCGATACCATGTTTTAGTAACCCATCAAGTGTTGCCATAACCGCGCCAAATTCATCCCGGCGGGTAATACTAAAAAAACGACCGCTATCCAAAGTATCTAAACTAAGGTTAACCGATTTTATACCTATCGCTTTAAGCTCGGCCACATGGGGTGCTGTTAGTACACCGTTTGTAGTTAAGCTCAAATCGTGCAAACCATCTAACTTAGATATAGCAGTCAACAGTTTCATAATATCCTTACGTACAAATGGTTCGCCACCTGTGATCCGAATCTTTTGGATACCCATGTTTACCAGCAAAGTACAGGCACGAAGCATTTCCTCGTAGCTCATCAATTCCGTGCGCGATAACCAATTGAGCCCATCCTCGGGCATACAATAAAAGCACCGTAGGTTACACTTATCTGTTACAGCAAGGCGCAGGTAATTTATCGTTCTTCCGTGGTTATCTATTAGCAACTGACAAATGTTTTAATACAAGCAAATAACAGCAGCTTTACTGTTAAGTTTAACAAGCTCCTGTAAATTTACTGAATAATTAGCCGAGAGGTTATAAAAAAATAAATCCTGCAGACTGTTTGTCGCAGGATTTACATAAGGCTTACAAAAATTAGTTATTCTCTTTATTTAGCGATGCTAAATTTATATTCAGTTGTGGTTTTATAAACCTGACCAGGCTTCAATACCACTGAAGGGAATTTCGGCTCGTTAGGTGAATCCGGGAAATGCTCGGTTTCCATGGCGAAGGCTGTCCTGTAATTATCTTTAGCGCCGTATTTCATTGCATTATCCCCCTTCATAAAGTTGCCTGTATAAAATTGCAATCCTGGCTCCTGGGTAAATATCTGCATCTCGATATCGCTTTTATCACCAACTACTGTGGCAACAGGGGTATCTAACGATGGCTTGGTTAATACAAAGTTGTGATCGTAACCTTTGCCGTTGGTTAGTTGTTCGTCTTTATCATTAATTCTTGAACCAATTACCGCAGGTTGGGTAAAATCAAACGGTGTACCTTTTACAGGTGCTATTATTCCGGTTGGGATAGATGTTGGATCAATCGGGGTATAGGTATCCGCGAATATCTGCGCTTTGTGGTTCAGGATAGTACCGCCATTTGCGCCATTCAGATTAAAGTAAGTGTGATTGGTTAAATTAACGATGGTAGTTTTGTCGGTTGTTGCAGTGTAATCAATTTTCAAACCATTATCGTTTGTTAAAGTGTACACTACTTTTGCCTGCAAATTGCCCGGGTACCCTTCTTCCATATCTTTTGACAGATAAGTTAGCTCTAAGGTTGTTGAATCTATTTGTTTGGCATCCCAAACTTTTGAATCAAAACCTACTTTACCACCATGCAACGTATTTGGGGCATTGTTGATGAATAAACTATATTCTTTACCTTCTAACGGAAACTTGCCTTTGGCTATGCGGTTACCATAACGACCAATTATAGCACCATAATATGGGCCTGGCGCATTTTTATAACCTTCAACAGAATCAAAACCTTCTACTACGTCGGTTAGCTTTCCATTTTTATCCGGCACTAATATGCTTACCACACGACCACCAAAGTTGGTGATGGCCACCTCCATTCCTTTGGAATTTTTTAATATATATAGATCTGTTTTTTTACCATCGATAGTTTTTTGAAAAGCTGAAGCCGGAGGTATTTTTGCTTCCAGAGAGTCCGTCATATTTGTTGTACTTTTTGTGTTTGAATTATTACATGCGCTTATGGTTAATAAACATGCAGGCAATATAATAGATAGAGCCGGTTTAAATAATTTGTACATAATTGGGTTTAGTTATTGGTGAAACTTATCCAAAAATGGTAAAATTATGTCAATATTACATTTATAAAAATAAATTTTATTAAAAACCAAAATCACCGCCTTCAATTACCGCGCTATCGCAGATGTAGGTTGGTGCGATGCCTGTGGCTATTATACGCGAATCTACATCCCGGGCTAAGGTATTGCCCGATAGCACCAACACGGTATCTAAACCAAACTTATTGCCGCCGAGTATATCTGTATTTAGCGTATCTCCTACCATTACTATTTCGGTTTTGTTAACCTGCATTTTGGCGCGGGCAAGCTCATAAGCAAACATAAACATTTGCGAATCTGGTTTACCGAACCTTATAAACTGCTTGCCTACAACGCTTTCTACCATCGCGGCTATACCGCCTATGGCTATAGAGACATCCGTTATGGTGAGCGGATAAGCACGATCTGTGTTAGCCACAATAACCGGTATGGTACGTTTACGGATAAGATTTACAGTTTTGTTAAGGTCTTTAGCCCAATCAAACCCTTCATCATCCAAAAATATCAGGGCATTTACTTTGTCGATATTACTGGAATTGATTTCGCTCACCGGCAAGGTATGCAAGCCCGAACTTTCAATATAATGAGCTGATTGTGTGGTGCCCAGGTAAGCCACTATGCCATCTTTAACCTGGAGGTCTAAGTACTCCTTAGTCAACATACCCGACGATACAATTTTATCGGCACTGATAATATCCAAACCTGCCTTATGATAGCTTTCGGCTAATTGGGCCGGGCTGCGGGATGCATCGTTGGTTACAATGTAGTACTCCTTGCCTTGTGCTTCGAGGTATTCAAAGGTTTTTTCGATGCCGGGCAGTATGCCATTATAGTTTTTTAGCACGCCAAACGCATCAAAAAATATCACTTTGTATTTATCAATAATCGACTTAAAGTTTTCTACTCTTTGCATTGGCGTGGCTAATTATTTTATTTTAAGGGCATCAATTATTTTATCTGCATCAAAATCACGGTCTACCGACGGTAAATATATATCAAATGCTTCGGCTTGTAGTTTTTGGGCGTATTGTTCATTAAAAAAGTATTTACCGTCTTTTATTACGTAGTTCAATATAAAAAACCGGTAACTTTCCTTTAAAAACCGGATTTCATCAGCGGTTAAAGGATAAACCTTATGATATTCTTTTAAAAAGATAATAAACCGATCTTCCATTAGCGGGCCAATCACATAGCTAAATACCGTGCGGTCACCAATATCCGATACTACCCTGCTCAGAAAATAAAAATCAAGCATACGGTAGCTCATCCTGAACCAGTCATAGTCCCAACGGGAATATAATTCGAGATTTGGACCAACTGAGAAATTGCCAATATTCCAGTCGATAAATACCGGGATCGACTCAAAAGATTTCATGTTGTAGTTGGAACGATTTTTCAGGAAGAGGTCGCAGTGATATTTCAGGAAGTCAACCTGCATTGGAGTACCGAATTGTCTTTCATTATGCTCCAGTTGTTGTTGTAAAGCATAAATATCCGTCCGTAAAGTTTTGGATGATTTTGGCAATATATTTCTGATGCGCGAGCAGGCTTTGTGAAATTTCCCAATCTGCTGCCCTAATTTTTGAATATGATTTTCATCCAGGCGCCTTGGTAGCCTATCCATTATGCGGGTTGGGTTATAAAATACTACCCACACATCTTCTTTGCCATGCTTGTAGTGATAGATATAAACCCGATTGTTTTTTAGCAGCGATTTAGCTAAAAAGTTTTCAAACGGGTAAAGCAGGTTGTTTGACAGACTGTGTATGATGCGATGATCTTCTTTAAAATGCTCATACTTCCCAAAGTTGGAAAGCTTGGCAATTATAATATCGTCATCATCAAACGTTATGCGGTATACGTGGTTGGTAGAAACCATCGCGCTGATGTCTTCAATCAGCGCGATGGTTTTAGAAGCATCGTAGCCTTCCCAGGCTTTTTTTATTATGATAGAGTAGTCCATTGGTTACAGAACCAGGATTAAACGGATTTTATATGATTTATAAGATATAATTCACTCCGGTATACCTGTTACTTTATATAGGTTTATATTTTTTATTATATACTCGTTTAAATGTCAATGATTGACTTCCAAAGTTAATTAGCAAGCCAGTTTGTATATTGTAAGCTTCCAAATAATTAATAGCTTGCGCCAAATGTACATCTTCAAGTTGAATTACGGCTTTCAGTTCAACCATAATCAAATTATCTACGAAAATTCTTGTTCCAACCTTAAATTCACGATAATAGATTGGCATTTCTTTTTCTCTTATAAACAAGACATTTTCATGAGCAAATTCAATTTCTAAAGAATTTTGATAAATTACTTCTTGAAAACCGCTCCCGAGTGCAGAATGTACTTTCATAGCACATCCAATAATTTTGTGCGTTAATAAGTCATTAACTGCTTTTTCAGGCATCGCATTTTACATCTTAAAAATCAAACGAAATCAATTTAATCCCGGTTCCCCCTTATATTATTTCGAAATATCTTTTCAACTCCCAATCGGTAACGCTTTTGGCGAATTGGCGGTGTTCCCACAAACGGGTTTGGGTAAAGTGTTCAACAAATGCTTCGCCGAATAACTCTTTGGCTATTGGCGAGTCTTTCATTAGTATAGCGGCATCGTGCAGGTTTGATGATAGCTTGCCGTTCCTGATATCCTGGTAGCCATTGCCGGTTGTTGGTGGTATAGTTAACGCTAATTTATGTTTAATGCCATATAAACCTGAGGCCAGCGCTGCCGACATAGCTAAATATGGATTAGTATCAGCACCGGGGATGCGTGTTTCCAAACGGGTATAAGCAGCAGAATCATTTAGCACCCGTAATGCGGTTGTTCTATTATCCAGCCCCCATGTTACGGTGGTTGGCGCCCACGCTCCTTCAACCAAACGCTTGTAGCTATTTATGGTTGGCGCATACATGGGTAAAATATAAGGCATGCAATGTAACTGACCTGCTAAATAATGCCTGAACAGATCACTCATTTTATTATCATTATCTGGATTATAAAACAAGTTTTCGGTTTTATCCTTATTCCATAAGCTTTGGTGGATGTGGCCACTACAACCGGGCAACGTCTCCGTCCACTTGGCCATAAATGAAGCCATGATCCCGTGTTTGTAGGCAATTTCTTTTACCGCGGTTTTAAACAACACCGCTTTATCAGCAGCTTGTATCACATGATCGTGCAAAATAGCGGCTTCGTAAACACCCGGGCCGGTTTCAGTATGCAAGCCTTCAATAGGAATATTAAACTGCATCAGCAAATTAAACAGATCGTAGTAAAATTCGCTTTGCTGTGAGATGCGCAGGATTGAATACCCAAACATTCCCGGTGTTAGGGTTTGCAAATGGGTAAAGCTTTTATCCTGTACGGATTGTGGCGTTTCTTTAAAATTGAACCATTCAAACTCCTGTGAAAATTCGGGGTGATAACCCATTGATTCGCATTCTTTGGATATACGCTTTAATAAGCTGCGGGTATCTACCGCAAGGTCGTTACCATCAGCTTTACTGAAATCGGCCAGAAAGAATGGAATATTGTCCTGCCAAGGCACTGTCCTGAATGTCGAAAGGTCTATTCTACATTGCTGATCGGGGTAGCCGGTGTGCCAGCCGGTAACTTTTACATTATCGTAAGTACCATCGCTACTATCCCAGCCAAAAACCACATCGCAAAAGCCGTAGCCATTGCGCATGCCGTCAATAAATTTTTTATGGTGAATTACTTTGCCGCGCAGGATACCATCGGTATCAGCAAAAGCAAATTTTATCTTTTGAATATCGTTCTCTTTTAAATAAGTTATGATCTGGTCTTCGTTCATAGGTTCGGAGATAATTCTGCGGCAAGTTAAGCAACTATTGTAACGGTTGGATAAACATTTTATTCATATGTTAAATGATATATAGCTATACGGTCTATACGCTGTATCAAGTATCTTTGTTTGAGGCTTTAATAATTAATGAAGGAAAATAATAATTATTTATTTGTTTATGGCACTTTACTGAATGAAAGTAATGAATTTGCTATCTACCTAAAGCAAAATTGCAACTATTTTGGTAAAGGCAAACTTAAGGGCAGATTGTATGATCTGGGTGAATACCCTGGTGCTATTCCTGACGAGAATTATCCGGGTTATGTTTATGGAAGCATCTGCGAGCTAAAGAATACTGCCGGGGCTTTGAGATTCCTGGACTATTATGAAGGTTTTGGCGATGACCAGGATCAACCCAATTTATTCATCAGAGAGCTACTAGGGGTTGAAACTAATGGCGGCTTAATAGATTGCTGGGTTTATTTGTATAATTTACCGGTTGAGGATTTTAGGGTGATTGAGTCGGGAGATTATATTGGATATAAAAATCTATAAAACCGACACCATATTACACTACACTTTGTCATTCTGAGCATAGCGAAGAATCTATCCGGCGTAAACTACTTTACAGATTCTTCGCTATGCTTACAAGAATGACAAAGTGAAAATAAAATAATCTACCTAAAACAAAAAATCCTCCGAATCTTTCGATAAGGAGGATTTATATTAGTTATTTAGTTTAATTAAACTTTTGCTGATTTAACAGTTTTGATAATAACCGCAGCTACTTTGTATGGATCGGCAGCTGAGTTAGGGCGACGATCTTCTAGGTAACCGCTCCAGTTATGGTCAACAGTGTATAACGGGATGCGGATTGAAGCACCACGATCAGATACACCATAGCTGAAATCATTTATAGAAGCTGTTTCGTGTTTACCGGTTAAACGCTTATCGTTATCGGCACCGTAAACAGCAACACACTCAGCAACTGCAGGGCGGAAAGATTCACAAATAGCTTCAAATGTTGCTTTGCTGTTTGCAGTACGTAAAATTGTATTTGAGAAATTCGCGTGCATACCGGAGCCATTCCAGTCAAGTGTACCCAATGGTTTGCAATGCCAGTTGATAGAAACGTCATAGCTTTCGCCGATTCTTTCTAACAAATAACGGGCTACCCAGATTTGGTCACCAGCTTCTTTAGCGCCTTTAGCGAAGATCTGGAATTCCCATTGTCCTGCTGCAACTTCAGCATTGATACCTTCAACGTTTAGGCCTGCTTCTAAGCATACGTCTAAGTGTTCTTCAACAATATCGCGACCGAAAGCGTTTTTAGCGCCTACTGAACAATAGTATGGGCCCTGAGGTGCTGGGTAACCATTTGCCGGAAAACCAAGTGGTTTGTTAGTTTCATCATCCCAAAGAAAATATTCCTGCTCAAAACCAAACCAGAAATCATTGTCGTCATCCTGAATTAAAGCACGGCCATTTGATTCATGTGGGGCGCCTTTCGAATCAAGAACCTCACACATTACTAAATAACCATCTTTTCTTTGCGGATCAACACAAATAAACACAGGTTTTAAAACACAATCAGAAGAACCACCTGGTGCTTGCTCGGTTGAAGAACCGTCAAAGCTCCATAAAGGACAATCTTCTAATTTACCACTAAAATCTTTTTCGATTTTTGTTTTGCTACGAAGGCTTTGGGTTGGTTTGTATCCGTCAAGCCAGATGTACTCTAATTTTGCTGCTGCCATTTTTTAGTTATTTATAATAAAGGATTCAAAAAATAGTTTTTTGGAATAGTTAATTCGATTATGAAGGCGAATTTAAATTTTTTTTACAAAAATCATTACAAAAATGTAAAATAATTATATTTTTTTTCAAAAACACCTATTTTATATGATCAAAACAGAAATTCTGGAGCCGATAAAATTTAAACACGCTATTATATTATACATATTCAACCAAATGATTAATAAATTTAACCTAAAGGCTAAATTTCAATTATATAAGCACTTATGTTTATCCATTAATAATGTAACACTTATATAACTTTTATATTTCAATTTAATTACAAAAGCTTTTCAAAAAATCCTTAAAATTGCCCTGATTTTAATTACCGGGTTGGTAATCAATATTAATCTGGTTTCTTTCTCAATTATATAAAACAATACATATGAAAATTACCGTAGTTGGCGCAGGGGCTGTAGGCGCAACTTGCGCAGACAACATCGCAAGAAAAGAATTAGCTGAAGAACTTATTTTGTTAGACATCCGCGAGGGTTTTGCTGAAGGCAAGGCTATCGATATGATGCAAACTTCGGCCCTATTGGGTTTTGATACCAAAATTAAAGGTGTTACTAATGATTATGCTGCAACTGCAGAATCAGAAGTGGTAGTAATTACCTCTGGCTTACCGCGCAAACCGGGTATGACCCGCGAAGAGCTGATCGGCACCAACGCTAATATTGTAAAAAGTGTTACCGAAAATATTTTAAAGCACTCGCCAAATACAATCATCATTGTGGTTTCAAACCCAATGGATACCATGAACTACTTAACCCTGAAAACTTCTGGCTTACCTAAAAACCGTATTTTGGGTATGGGTGGCGCTTTGGATTCAGCAAGGTTTAAATATTACCTAAGCCAGGAATTAGGTTGCTCCCCTGCTGATTTGAACGCGGTTGTTATTGGCGGACACGGTGATACTACCATGATCCCATTAATTAAACATGCTACCTGGAACAGCGTACCGGTAACTCAATTTTTAAGCGCAGAACAACAAGATAAAATTGTTAAGGCTACAATGGTTGGTGGTGCTACATTAACCGGCCTTATTGGTACTTCTGCATGGTATGCACCGGGTGCAGGTACTGCATTTATGGTTGAAGCCATTGTACGTGATCAGAAAAAATTACTTTCATGCGGTGTTGCACTGGATGGTGAGTACGGACAGAAAGACATCTCGTTAGTTGTACCTGTTATTTTAGGTAAAAACGGCTGGGAAAAAATTGTTGACTTTAAACTAAGCGACAGTGAACAAGCTGAATTTAACAAAAGCGCTGACGCTGTTAGAAACATGAACAAAGTACTTAGCGATAGCGGAGTTATTTAATTCTGATAATATCTTTATAAATGGAAACGGCTTCTCAAAAGGAAGCCGTTTTTTTGTTTTAATTTAATTTTAATATAGCATTAACATAAATTATGGTGATGAATCAATTTATTAAAAGAACACTAATTATTCGCTAAACTAAATCCAAATGAAATAGTGTATTGCACACGAGCAGGTTGGCCATTTTGCATGCCGGGAGTCCAAGGTGGTGATAATGACACTACTCTTACAGCTTCATCTTTTATCGTATTACTGGGCCCCCTAAGTGCCTTTACATTACTTAATGTACCATCTTTTTCAACAACAAAGGTAACTATTACTTTTCCTTGTGTTCCGTTTTTTCTGTCAACTGCTGGAAACTTTATAGTCCTTGCTAAATAGGCATTAAATCCGGCAGCTCCACCATCAGCAAATTGTGGCTCATTTTCTACTGCAGTAAATACTCTTTCGCCAAGCGCTTTACTCGGATCAGTTGAAGAAACAACAAATCCTTTATTATATATAGTAACGTATTTTAATGAATCATTAACAATTTCCTTCCATTCACCGTCTTCTAAACTATCCCTTACCATTCCTTCTTCTGTTACTTTATGATCAATATTAAACCTCAACCATTTGCCGTTACCATTCTCGGCTAAAATTTTGCCAGTAGAATCTCTGCATTCAATAAGCAATAGCTGATTTTTTTTATTATAATTTTCGATGGAACATAATTTCCCGTTAGGATAATATGCTATACTGCTACCTTCTAAAACAGGCATTGAAGAAGATGTACTTGATGTACCTGTTAACTTGACTGTACCATCTATATAAAATTCCTTAATGGGATATAATTTCTTGCCTGAACTGCTATCAGCCGGATAAATGAATATAACATCATTTACGTGTTCTTTATCAGTTGGCACCCCTGCTTTATTCCGGAAGTATATAATTGTACCGGGAGGATTATCTTGCTGTGCTTTCGCAGCTTGAAAAAACAATAGGCTTAAAATTAGAAGAGTAAGGTTTTTGGTCATCATATAGATCTAAGACTATAAATTAATTTAGATAAAAGTCAATTGGCACCTGGTAAACCATACTAACGGGATAACCATATCTATACCCAGGTGTCCAAACCGGAGACAGTCGCATTATTCGCAAAGCTTCATCATTTAAGCAAGGCACATCGCCATTTATAAGTTTCAAATTTGAAACAGTTCCATCTGCGTTGACTGTAAATTCAACGCGTATGGTTTTATTTATATTATGCTGTTTAGCAAAGTCAGGGTATACCAAGTTCCTTTTGACAAAGTCACGAAATCCTTGCCACCCCCCATCAAAAATTGGGTCAACAGAAAACTGTTTAAATGGATAACTATGGCCCGACCGAATATAACTTATACCTGATTTAAGTTCGTTTTTATGGTATGTACAAATATATCTTCCACTATCTGCAATTAGTCCGCGCCATTCGCCTTCTCGTTTACCATGCAGTATATCGCCTTCCTCAGATATTGTATTTGAAATATGATTGTAGAACAAAAAATGGCCTTTGCCATTTGACGCCAGCACCCTCCCTAAAGAATCTCTGCATTCTATTAATTCTAAGCCTGCACCCATTCGATAATAACCATCGTCATAATCTATTCTTAAAATACTATACAGTTTTCCATTGGGGTAATAGTTTGTTATGTCGCCTATAGCCCTACCATTTTTATATTGCACAACTGTTTGTCGTTTACCGTTAGGGAAATAGCCTATGCTTGTTCCATCTAATGTTAAATTTGGTGGCCCTGTAAGGGAAGTTGCTACTAATTTTGATTTCCCGTTGGGATAAAATTCAAATACACGGTACAAGTTTTTGTCTACACTTGTATCTGGCGATAGAACCATTCTGATATAGTCCGCGCTATCTTTATTATCTACAATGTGTCCTGTGTACTTTAGATAAGTAAAAACTGTATCAGTATGTGACTGAGCCTGTGTCGTTTGAAAAAACAATAGGCTTAAAATTAGAAGAGTAAGGTTTTTGGTCATATTGGTTACTAAAATACAAATTATGATGAAATTTCATATTGATAACTAAACAAAAAGCTTCCTTATGTGGAAGCCTTTTTGTTATATCGATATTAAAAGAGCTTTATTGAATATCAGCACTCTTCACTTTAAAGTCGACAGGCAAACCAACAAAAGATGTTTTTTGGGTGAAAGGCACTTGAATACCATTTACACTTTTATAATCTGCAAAATCAACGGTTAAAGCCCCTGGTCTGTCAATAACTTCACGCACTTTCAGTCCTGTTTTTTGGTCGTAGTATGATTTTATTTTGATACCGTCAGGCGCTGTGGCTGTAACAACATATACCAAATTATCGCCTACTAGCTGCATTGTTGGTGCAAGTGTTAAACTATAGCCCGGTTTTAAATAATCCAGCTCAGGGAAAAGCTTTTGCTTTTGCTTAACTGCATTTTTATCAACGTTGCTTAGTTGCAGGGCGGTGTTTTTCTCGCTCACCAGTACACTATCACCACTTATAGCCATATGCGAAAAAACAGCATTTTGATACGTAGGTAAAGTAACATCCTGGTTGAATGTGCCAGGTTGTGTATAGGTGCTGGTTCGTACTATTGGTGTGCCTTGTATATCGGTTGTATCAACCAATTTAATAGTTTTAACTGCTTTTATTTTGTCCTGACCACCAATGGCATCCAAATACTTATTAAGCACATCTTTCGGTGTTGTACCTTCAGGTACCGGTAAGCCGCTGAATGAGTTATTATCGGGATTGATGTCAGGCAATTTATGATCAGGATCAATAACAGCAGAAACTATTTTTGATGTTGATTTATAAGCGAATTGCCATTCACCACCACGCTCCCATATTTCGGCAGGTAATTTCACAATACCCGATTTACCGTTTTCTTCTTTTATGGCGATGGTTACCGGCATAGCCATTTCTTCCAGATTTTCGATGGTTATTAATGATCCTTTTGTTGGGTCGTTATCCGTATAATCTATCGCTTTTATTGCCTGATCAAGTTTCCAGGTGGTAAAGAACCATTCGTTCCAAAACCAGCCTAAATCTTCGCCCGCGGCATTATCCATGGTATGGAAAAAGTCCCAAGGCGTAGGGTGTTTAAATGCCCAGCGTTTAATATAAGTTTGAAAAGCATAGTCGAACCTGTCTTCGCCCAGGATCTGCTCACGCAATACAGTTAATGCCAGCGCAGGTTTCTCGTATTCCGACATGCCCGAGAAGCTATCCGGTGTAACATCAGGCAAGGTCATAATAGAATTCGCCTCAGGTGGGAACATACCCTGTGCATTACGCTCTACATCTTGTTTCTGATAATATTCGCCATTGTTAAATACTTTGGTATCTACTTTATTAATAAAGGTGTTAAAGCCTTCATCCATCCATGCAAATTTGCGTTCATTGGAGCCAACGATCATCGGGAACCAGTTATGGCCAAACTCGTGGTTAGTTACTTCCCAAAGCTCGCCTGTTTTTTGGTCTGATCCGCAGAATACAATCCCCGGATATTCCATACCGCTAACCGTACCTGCCACGTTAGTAGCCACCGGATAAGTATAAGGGAACCATTTATTTGAATATAATTCGATAGCTGCTTTTACATATTCTGTTGATCTGCTCCAGGCATTCTGTCTTTTTGATTCAATTGGATAAACCGACTGGGCCAACGCCTTTTTGCCATTTGGCAAATTGATACGCGCGGCATCCCATAAAAAGGCCTTAGATGCCGCCCAGGATACATCGCGGGAATTCTTGCAGAAAAAATGCCAGGTTAATTCGGCTTTATTAGGATGAACATCGCCATTAACCACATCGGTAGAATCCTTTACAAATAAAGTTTTGTCGCTATTTTTAGCCGCGGCCAATTTGCTGATCTCTCCCGGAGTTAATACCTCGGTTGGGTTCAATAATTCACCGGAGCCCACTACCACCAGGTTGGATGGTGCTGTTATGGTAAAATCAAAATTGCCGTAATCCAAGTAAAACTCAGCACCGCCCATGTATGGGATCACGTTCCAGCCGGTAACATCATCATAAACCTCCATGCGTGGGTACCACTCAGCTATTTCATATATCCAGCCATTTTTGGTATGCATACGGCCCATGCGATCGGTACCATATTCAGGTACAGTAAAAGCATATTCTACTTTTATTTGAATTTTGGTGCCGTTTGTGCGCAGGGTATCTTTTAGCCTGATCTGCATGCGGGTATCACTTACTATATAGTCAGCTTTTTCGGCTTTGCCATTTTTGATGACGTATACAGCTTTAATTTCATCGCCATCGGTAAAATTATGCACCGAATTACGTGTCCCCCCTACCGGACTAGTGGCAGTACCGCGGGAATCTTCACGATAAATATTCTGATCCAGCTGCAACCATAGAAAAGCCATTGGGTCGGGGCTGTTGTTGGTGTAGGTGATGGTCGCGCTGCCGCTTACTTTATGCGCAGTGGTATCCAGTGTTACGTTTATTTTGTAGTCGGCACTGTTTTGCCAGTATTTAACGCCTGGCGCGCCGCTTGCGGTACGGTACTCGTTGCCTTTATCATGATAAAAAGTTGGCGTAAAAACCTGGTACTGATCATATTTAGTTACCGGTTCATCGGTATTTTGGGCGTAGCTGTTACGGATGGTAACACACAGCAAAAGCATAACTGCAATTTTGTAATACTTCATGGTCAATTGAAGGTTTATAATTTTAAGAGCAACAAATGTAAAATAATTACCCATAAAATAAGTGATTGTTAGGTTGATAGTACCTGTAATCACTACATTAATGCGGGTAATAAATCAACCGGCGGGGAAATCGCTTTTAAAGTCAATCGCATATTTACCCTATCCTCCTCCTTTCCCTATTCTAGGGAAAGGTATCGCACAAGGCCTGCATGTTATATTTTCGAATATTAAAGCCGTATACAAGGTGCTTGAAATTCTTAAAAGCTATTTCCCTCATCAAACCGAGCAATTAGCTGAGCTTGTAAGCATTTTTTTATATTTTTGCGGATGTGTCGGTATAGTACCCGGCTACATCCCGCGATAAATGGATATATCAGTTGTTGTACCTTTATATAACGAAGTAGAATCATTACCCGAGCTTACCTCATGGATAAGTAGTGTGATGGACGAAAACGGTTATAGTTACGAGATTATTTTGGTTGATGATGGCAGTAAAGACGGATCATGGGAAATGATCCTGAAGCTGCGTGAGAGTAATCCTTACATCAGGGGCATTAAATTCAGGCGTAATTATGGCAAATCCGCTGCTTTAAATACGGGTTTCGAAGCTGTTAAAGGCGAGGTGGTAATTACCATGGATGCCGATTTGCAGGATAGCCCCGATGAAATACCGGCGCTTTACCGAAGAATTACCGAAGATAAATATGATCTGATCTCAGGCTGGAAAGCAAAACGCTACGACCCGATCACTAAAACTATACCTACTAAATTGTTTAATGCGGCTACACGCAAGATGTCGGGCATTGATAATTTGCATGATTTTAACTGTGGCTTGAAAGCATACCGTAAAACCGTTGTAAAAAACATTGAGGTTTACGGCGAAATGCACCGCTACATACCAGTTATAGCCAAATGGGCGGGTTTCAACAAAATTGGTGAGCAGGTAGTTGAGCACCGTGCCCGTAAATATGGTACAACAAAATTCGGCATGAGCCGTTTTGTGAATGGCTTTTTGGATCTGCTGTCTATATTTTTTGTCGGCAAGTTCGGTAAACGCCCGATGCACTTTTTTGGAGCGATGGGTTCAGTTAGTTTTTTTGCTGGTTTGGTTATGACTATATGGCTTATTAGCGATAAATTATATGACATATCTCATCACATAAAATATAGCAGGGATGTAACAGAACAACCACTGTTTTATATCGCGTTGGTAGCCATAATTTTGGGTTCGCAGCTATTTTTAACCGGCTTTGTTGCCGAATTGGTTGCAAGAAGTGCCAGCGAACGTAATAGGTATCAAATAGAGGAAACGATTTAAATTAGATTTGAGATATGAGATTTTAGACATGAGACTTATATCTTGCTTCTTGAAGTTTTCCATTATTCTATCTCAAATCTCACGTCTAAAATCTCACATCTAAATAATGTTTTTTTCCATCATCATTCCTTTATATAACCGCCCGCAGGAAATCAAAGAACTGCTGGAAACCTTAACTCAACAAACCTATAAGGATTTTGAGGTTTTGGTGATTGAGGATGGATCGGTTAATGATGCGGCTGAGGTTGTTAAAACCTTTGAGAATAAACTGAATTTACGATATTTTGTAAAAGCCAACGAAGGCCAGGGATTTACCCGCAACTACGCTTTTGAACGGGCTAAAGGCGATTACTTCATCATATTTGATTCGGATTGCCTGATACCGGCTGATTATTTGCAAATAGTAAATGAGAGCCTGACTACTAATTGGCTTGATGCTTATGGTGGCCCGGATGATGCGCATCCATCTTTTACTCCTACTCAAAAAGCTATTAGTTATTCCATGACCTCCCCTTTTACCACCGGCGGTATCCGCGGAAATAAAAAAGGCATAGGTCAATTTCATCCGCGGAGCTTTAATATGGGTATTTCGCGACACGTATGGGAAAAAGCGGGCGGTTTTATCATTACCCGTTTGGGCGAAGACATTGAGTACAGCATCCGCATACATTCATTAGGTTTTAAGATCGGGTTGATACCGGATGCTAAAGTTTATCACAAACGCCGTACTAACTTTTTACAGTTTTATAAGCAGCTGCACTTTTTTGGCAGGGCGAGGATCAATGTTTATAAATTCTTTCCGCAGGAATTAAAAGCGGTACATTTTTTCCCGGCGATATTCACGTTATTTATTATTTTTACGATAATAAGCAATATCATAAGCTGGCCCATAGCCCGGTTATGTAATATTGTGTTAGCAGTTTTTATTTTGTTGATATTTTTTCACTCGTGGTGGAAAAACAAGTCGGTAAAAATTGCATTTTTGAGCATGATTGCGGCATTTATTCAACTTACCGCTTATGGCTTAGGGTTTATGCAGGATTTTTGGAAACGAATAATATTAAAAAAGTCATAAAAATATATGTACCACGCATTTTCCATTGCTGAAACGATTAAAACTGCATGGAACGTTTTAAAGAAAAATTTCATTCCGCTGGTAGTATATTCTGCTATATCATTATTTATTAATGGCCTGGTAGATTTTTTTAACGCCTTTATTTTTGTCGGGGATGACAGGGTAAGCCAGTTTAGCACCATCATTATTCAAATGATTATCCAGGCCTATCTGGCACTCAGCTTTTACAAGCTGATTCTGACGCTAATGGACAGAGAGTATTACGAATTTGAGTTCAGGGATATTGTGCCATCATTTAAAATGGCATTCAATTTCATTGTAATCGCTTTTGCATACGCGGTTTTAATATCTGTTTTGCTTTTTGTAAACGTATTAATTGAACGGTATATCGCTTATAACGAGACTATACTTGCCACTTTCCGCATCGCGGAGTGTGGTTTCGTATTATATTTACTGCTGCGTTCTATTTTTTGCATCTGCTTTATTGTGGATGATGATTCGTTGCCGATAGAATCATTAAAGCAAAGCTTCGAGATTACAAAAGATAACTTCTTTAAAACGCTTGGCATCTTCTTTATCATTATAGGCGTACTGATAGCCGCATTGATACCTATTTTAATTGTCATCCTGCTATCTGGTATTAACCAAGATACCGGCGAATACATTTGGCGACTGGCATTTTATTGCTGGTTCATCCTCACCTTCCCATTTGTACAAGTAATTATTATGGTTACCTACCGCAAGTTGGTTTATAGTCACCTTGATGTGGATGACGATATTAGTGAAACAATCTAATTATGGGGTTAAAAGCTGCGCTGAGTAAAGTATTTGCCGTGCTGGTTAACCGGCAATTGAATAACATTCGCTACAATGCGGCGGCTCTGCAGGAAAAAACTTTCCAAAAACTCATCAATCAGGCTAAAAATACGGAGTTTGGTAAGGCACATGACTTTGCCAAGATCAGCAGTTATGACGAGTTTAAAAAGCTCGTACCTGTGCGTGATTACGAAGAGCTTCGCCCCTATATTGAGCGTGTAGTCAATGGCGAAGAAAATATTTTATGGCCGGGAAAACCGCTTTATCTAACTAAAACTTCGGGCACTACTTCAGGTGTTAAATATATCCCAATTTCAAAGGAAAGCATGCCTGCGCATATTACCTCAGCACGCAATGCCTTGTTGAGCTACGTACATGAAACCGGGAATGCGGATTTTTTAAATGGTAAGCTCATCTTTTTACAGGGCAGCCCAATTTTAAGTAAAAAAGCAGGAATTGAAACCGGCAGGCTATCGGGCATTGTTGCCCATCATGTGCCGGGGTATCTGCAAAAAAACAGGATGCCCAGTTATGAGATCAATTGCATTGAGGATTGGGAGCAAAAAGTAGATGCTATTGTTGATGAAACCAGTAGTGAAGACATGCGACTGATATCGGGCATACCGCCCTGGTGCCAGATGTATTTCGACAGGCTTTCAGCAAAAAGTGGCGGCAAAAAAATCAGGGAGATATTCCCCAACTTTAAACTGTTTGTATATGGCGGGGTGAATTATGAACCATATCGTGCACGAATAGAAGAAAGTATCGGCTTCGCCATTGATACCATTGAAACTTACCCGGCATCTGAAGGGTTTATCGCTTTCCAGGATTCGCAAAAAGAAAAGGGCTTATTGTTACAAGTTGATTCGGGAATATTTTATGAGTTTATCCCGGTTGATGAGTTTTTTAATGAAAACCCAACCCGCATCAGCTTAAAAGACATCGAACTAAATAAAAATTACGCGCTGATATTAAATACCAATGCTGGTTTGTGGGGATATAGTTTGGGCGATACGGCTAAATTCATCTCGAAAGATCCATATAAGATATTAGTTACCGGGCGAATCAAACATTTTATATCGGCCTTCGGCGAGCATGTGATTGGTGAAGAAGTTGAACATGCTTTGATGAGCGTGGCCAAACAGGAAGGTATAGATGTTGTTGAGTTTACCGTTGCCCCGCAGGTTACCCCACCAGCTGGTGAATTACCGTACCATGAATGGTTTGTAGAATTTGGTACTGAGCCCGCAGATATAAATGCATTCAGACAAAAAGTTGATGAGGCCCTGCAAAAGAAAAATATTTACTACTTTGACCTGATTAAAGGCAATATTCTGCAGCCTTTGGTTATAAGAAGTTTAAAAAAGGATACTTTTATAAACTATATGCGTGCCCAAGGGAAACTTGGCGGGCAAAATAAAGTGCCGAGATTGGCAAACGATAGAAAGATTGCAGACGGATTAAAGGAGTATATTAAAATTGACTGACGTAAAAAACATAGCCATACTGGGCTCTACCGGAAGCATCGGCACACAAGCACTTGATGTTATTAGCGGTAACCCTGATCTTTTCAGGGCGTATGTGATCACTGCACAAAAGAGCGCTGATCTGCTGATCGCGCAGGCGCTGCGGTTTAATCCTGCTTACGCTATTATTTGTGATGAGGATAAATATCAGTATGTAAAAAATGCGCTTGCCGGTACCGAGGTAAAAGTTTTAGCCGGTATTGACTCAATAACAGATATTGTTACGCACCCCGAAATACATATGGTATTGACTGCCATGGTTGGGTTCTCGGGATTGGAGCCTACTATTGCTGCAATTAAAGCTGGCAAAGACATCGCGTTAGCAAATAAAGAAACCCTGGTTGTTGCCGGTGAACTGATAACTGGTTTAGCCAAAGCACACGACGTAAAAATATTACCTGTTGATTCCGAACATTCCGCTATTTTTCAGTGCCTTGCAGGCGAAGACAATAATGCGATTGAGAAGATCATCCTGACTGCTTCGGGCGGCCCATTCAGGGGTAAGAATCTTAATTTCCTGGCTCATGTAATGCGTGAGGATGCATTAAAACATCCAAACTGGGTAATGGGTGCCAAAATCACTATTGATTCGGCCTCGCTGATGAATAAGGGACTTGAAGTGATAGAAGCTAAGTGGTTGTTTGATCTGGAAACCGAGCAAATTGATGTAATCGTTCATCCGCAATCCATCATTCATTCGATGGTACAGTTTGAGGATGGCTCAATCAAAGCGCAAATGGGTTTACCGGATATGAAATTGCCTATTCAGTATGCTTTTACTTACCCCAATAGGTTAAAAAACGATTTTAAGCGCTTTAATTTTACCGACTACCCTAACCTTACTTTTGAAAAAGCTGATAGCAAAACTTTTCGTAACCTTGCAATAGCATTTGAGGCTTTAAAACAAGGCGGCAATATGCCTTGTATAATAAACGCCGCTAACGAAATTGCAGTGAAGGGTTTTTTAGATAATACCATAGGCTTTTTAGCCATGAGCGATATTATTGAAACCTGTATGCAAAAAATCAGTTTTATGAGTAGCCCACTATTGGATGATTATTTGAATACTGATAAAGAAACACGCATATTTGCGCAAAATTTAATAGAAAAAATGCCGTTAAAGGCAGTACATATTTAATATATATAATGAGTATAGTAATAATGGTTGGCCAGTTGCTACTGGGACTTGCGATCCTGGTAATTCTGCATGAACTTGGTCACTTTTTAGCCGCACGAGCTTTTGGTATTAAGGTTGAAAAGTTTTACCTATTTTTTGATGCATGGAATTTTAGCCTGTTTAAATTCACTTACAAAGGTATTGAATACGGTGTAGGCTGGCTACCGTTAGGTGGTTATGTGAAGATTGCCGGTATGATTGATGAATCGATGGATACCGATCAATTACAAGGGCCTCCGCAGCCCTGGGAGTTTCGCTCAAAACCGGCATGGCAACGTTTAATAGTAATGTTAGCCGGAATTTTTGTAAATATTATTGTATGTATTTTCATATTTTGGATGCTGACCCTTAAATATGGCGAAACCTATACCCCCGTTAAAAATGCGCATTATGGTATTGTGCCGGGAAAGGTTGGCATGAAAATGGGACTTGAACCAGGCGACCAGATTTATGCGGTTAATGGTGTACCTATTAAACGCTTTGAAGATATAATCAGTCCAAATGTGTTATTAAATCAATCGATACTTGATGTATTACGCGGCAATCAGCATTTACAATTTACTGTTCCGAAAGGGATATTAAATGATTTGTCGGATGATGGCACCGATCTATTTGTAAACCATGACCCGCGAAGCCATTTTATGGTAGACTCGGTAGTTGTAGGCGGCAATGCCCAGAAAGCAGGATTGAAAAAAGGCGATAGCATATTAGCCGTTAACAACAACCCGGTACCGTTTTTTGATCAGTTACAATCACAATTATTATCGAATAAAAACAAGTCGGTACAGTTATCGGTAAAACGTAACGGCGTGCTGCTTCAGCTTAATTCAAACATAACCGCGGAAGGTACAATAGGTATTGTGGCTAAGAGAGACCTGCCAAAGCAAGACACCTTAAAATTTGGCTTTTTAGGCTCGTTGCCTGTTGGTGTAATTAAAGCGTGGAGTACTTTTAGTGATAATGCCAAAGGCTTAGGCAAAATATTTACCGGCGATGTTAAAATTAACAAAGGTTTAGGCGGCCCGGTAAAGATAGCAACCATGTTTGGCGGCCAGATTGATTGGGGGCATTTCTGGAGCCTTGTAGGTGTACTCTCGATGGTATTAGCAATAACTAACCTGTTGCCTATACCTGCACTTGATGGAGGTCACTCCCTATTCCTATTAATAGAAATGATTAAAGGCAAACCATTAAGCGATAAATTTTTAGAACGGGCACAATTAGTTGGCTTTGTTTTATTGATCACTTTAATGGTATTTGTTTTTGGTAACGATATATTTAAGTTGATTATGAAGCACTAATAAGTGCCAAGGTTAATTACTTACAAAAACAAAAAGCGTTTAATGATTAATCATTAAACGCTTTTTGTTTTGATACAGTTATTACTTATTCTATCGTTTCGTTGCCAGCTTCGGTAGCGAACAAAGGCGGAGTTTTTTTAACACAGGCGGCTATAATAAGGCTTATAACAGTGTAAAAGGCAATTCCAGAACCTAATCCAACAAGTTCATTAAATATTGATGGTTCCAGTTTAGCTATAAATTCGCCATCGGTGTACATTTTGGTGCTATCATCTATTTGCGTTTGGTCCATGCCAAACTTTTCTAATCGTTGTGACATGGTA
Source organism: Mucilaginibacter sp. L196 (assembly GCF_009765905.1). Classification (GTDB taxonomy): domain Bacteria; phylum Bacteroidota; class Bacteroidia; order Sphingobacteriales; family Sphingobacteriaceae; genus Mucilaginibacter. The sequence continues at coordinate 80,965 of NZ_LMUO01000015.1, forward strand.
TCGGCCAAAGCATCATTTATCCTTTGCGGCAACGTTGGATTTAACTTCATAATTATAAAATTAAGTACCAAGCCTATCACTACAAGGCAAACACTCATAATAAAAAGGCTTAGGAATGCCTGGCCAAAACTCCAAAAGCCACCAATTCTTTTTCTTATATCTATCGCTAATATTACTAATAGCGCAATAACTATCACCAGGGATAGTATAGGCACTACAAAATTGGTGTATTGTATAACCGGATTAATAAAAAAGAATATTATCGTAAATAAGGCAGAAATTCCGCCTATAATGAGGCCATTTCTGAAAGAAAGGTTGTAAAGTAATTGCTTCATAGATAAGTTTCCATTTATGATTAGTTTGTGTTGAATAAAATTAAGAAATATTATTCAACACAAACTAACAAATGGAAACTCGTATTTAGATTATTCCACTGTTTTTTCGACCAAAATAGTCCGCTCTTTTTTAAAGACAGCAGATAACATTACCGCTAAAACGAAGGTTATCAAAATATTTTCAGGAATACTTTCAACAATTGCCCATTGACCATTGTCGACTTGTACACTAAAATTCTTTTTTTCGAAAGCTAAATCCTGGGTGATTTGCGCCGGAGGCATTCCGTCAAGTTTGTCTTTCAGCATTCTGGATTCCACCATAACCGCACCTATCTTTTGAACCATATTCGGCTCCACCAGCTTAACAAATAAAATATCGCGCCCTATGGTAAGCATTATATATGTGGTGAACAACATAATAAATATGGCTGTAACCGCTTGCCTGAAAGACCAATAGCCCCCAATGCTTTTCCTGATATTAAGTGTAAATAGGATGATAGTAATAAGTGGGATTACAATGGTAAGAATAAACGAACCTGGCAGTATTAATAATGGATGCGATTCAACAGTACCTGTCATGTAATAAAACGACAGGATGTTTACAACCACAACAATACAACCTAAAAACAGCCCCTTAATAAGTCCTTTCTTTTTTACGTCGGAACCAACACCCCCTAATTTTATAGCCATGTGCTTAGTTAAACGCAATTAATATTTCTAATACCGCCATATCAAACTCAGGGTTTGGCGCGCTTTCGGCTACTGCTGCATATTCGTCGTCGGAGAAATCAGAATTTGAGAAGAAACACATCATCGGATAAAACAATTCTTTTACTTCCGAATCATCAGGCAAACTCTCTGCCATACGGGCAATTTCATCAACCGGGCTTTCAATTAATATCTGGTTAGCTATTACTGGTTCATAGATACGGTATTCGTCTTGAAACTCATCCTCATCAACCAGTAAAAACTCTTTTAAATAATCTTCTAATCCCGGTTCAATATCTTCGTCTTCACATTCGTTTAAATACAGCAGCAGGTTTAATAATTCAGTACCCCTGTCTAAAGTATCTTCTTCGATGGCTTCCCATTCCGGAGAATCCAGGTAATCTTCTTCCAGTTTTTTAACATCCTGGCTAAAGAAGTTGATCATCAGCATATCAAAGAATACTTCGCGCAGTTCTTCAATTTCTGAATTATCATCAAATACAGCATCCAGCAGGTCAACTTTGCTTAGGAAATCTTCTTCAGAAGAAAATACTTCGAAAAAAGTATCGCTAAGCGCTACGGCTTCAAAGTCGGTATATTCAGCGAAGGCGCCAAGGGCAGCTTCGATCGCGGTTTTAATTTTCGGGTCGATCATGATCGTTATGATTTAAATAGGTGATTGTTATTACAAACTAACAGTACTTTACCCTTTAAGTTCTGCCCGATGAAAGGAGAATTATGGGATTTAGACTGATTATTTTGTTTGGTATACTGCCATTCCTCATTAGGATCAAGCAAGGCAAGGTTAGCTTTTTTTCCTTCGATGATGATGGATGCTTCTACGTTTAATATTTCGCGGGGCTTCACGGCCATTTTTTGGACGATCAGGTCCAGATCAAGACCGGCTTTTAGTACTGTTGAAAATGCCGTTTGCAAAGTAATATTGCCATATTCAGCTACTTCAAACTCTACATCTTTGAACTCCACTTCGTGCGGGGTATGTTGTGTGACAATGGCATCGATAGTGCCATCTTTTAAGCCAGCTATTAGCGCCTCAACATCCGATTGGGTACGTAGTGGTGGCTTTACTTTATATTGGCTGTCGAAGCCCGCTAAGGCTTCATCTGTCAACAATAAATGATGCGCGGCAACATCACAGGTTACTTTAAGTCCTTTTTTCTTGGCATCCCTGATCAGTTCAACCGAACGTGTGGTTGAAATGGTGCTGAAATGTATTTTTGATTCGGTGTATTCGGCCAGGTAAAGATCACGGGCGATCATCAATTCCTCGGCAAGCGATGGGATACCTTTCATACCTAATAGCGTACTCATTTCGCCTTCGTGTACTTTTGCTTTTCCGGCGATGGCGGTATCTTCAGGATATGACATGATCAAGGCGCCGAAGCCCTTCGTATAAAGCAGGGAGCGTTCCATTAAGCCGGCATCCTGTACCGGGCGGTTGCCATCGGTAAAGGCTTTAGCGCCGCTCAGGAACATGTCGTACATCTCGGCCATGTCCTTACCATCTCGTTTGTGCGAGATAGCACCCAGCGGATAAACATCAACAAGATTGTTTTTCGCGCGGTTAAGCAGATATTCAACCTCCGCTTTCGAATGTACAGGCGGTTGGGTATTGGGCATTAAAGCGATGCCGGTAAAACCACCGGATGCAGCTGCTTTTGTACCAGATTGTAAATCCTCTTTAGTTTCCAGCCCAAGTTCGCCAATGTTACAGTTCAAATCAAAGAAACCGGGCGATACAAACTTCCCGGTGCCATCAACAACTTCGGCCTTGGCATTTACTTTGGGCGCAATGAGTGTGATGTAGCCGTCTTCAACAAGAATGTCGACAACTTTTTGATGAAATGAAGAGTTTGGATCGATTACAGTGGCGGATTTGATAAGCAAATTCATTTGCGCTGCGTTATGGGTGGATTTATTTTGCTACTCTTTAGCTCGCGAAATCACTTGTTTATCAGGCTTATAGCACCTAACCAACAATATTTCAACGGCTAAAAATATCAAAGCCAAAATTATACAAAGTTTCCATAATTGTAAGCCTATATTTATATCAGTGACCGCATTTTTTAATGAGGCCGTACCAGCCTGCAAAATTGAACCCGATTTCGGCAGGATTTTAGTTAGATCAGCGGGTGTTAAATAGGTAAGATCGGATTCGCTGCGGCTATCATTAAAAGCTAATACAGCTACCGTGCTATCCTGCTTTTGCAGGTTGTAGGTGCCGGTTTGCTGTACTTCATCGGATAGATAAAGCAGGGTGCTCCCCTCCTGCTGCCTAACATCAGGAATAATGCTGATGCTATCTTTAACTAACTTCAACAGTTGTTTTTCTCCTGTTTGAATGGGTGGCACTTCAATGGCTTCGCTTTGACCGATGGTATAAAACAGTGGCAGATCGTGGCCGCTTAATAAAGCGATCCTAAACATCACCGGTAAAAACAGTGCATGGCGTTGCAGGTTGCTGAAATCATCATTCAATGCTACCGCCGAAACGTAAACTTTGCCCTTTCCGCTTGAGCTTTCCGTTAAAAATGGACTGTTACCCGGCAGAGCCATCAGATTTTGACTATTGTTTGATGATACTAACTGGTAGTATTTTTTTACGATGGGCAGATCCGGATTTTGTGGGTAATTGTCGAAGATATTTTTGAATACCTGGCTTTGCAGGTTGATGTTTGAAACTTTAATCGCTTCTGTTTGCAATTTATTGGGATAAGGCGCATTCATGGGCTGTAGTAAAGCCTGATAAGTGTTGATGTCTGCATCAGCAGAGGGAAATACTACGAGCGAACCGCCTTTTGCTACGTAAGATTTTAGTTGTTGTGCCAAGCCTGCTGAAATGGATTTAATATCACTTAAAACGATGAATGGGTAACGGCTTAATCCCGCGTAATCTACGTTACCGGCGGGAACGTCTTTCACATCAAAAAACTTATCGGCTGCAAATACAGCTTTTAAATAGGCGTTTGCTGTACCATCGTCAACCAATAAAACTGGCATTTGCTGTTTTACATTAAAGCTGAAGTAGAAATCGTTATCAAAGGTGACCGGGTTATCCTGCAAAGTAACCTTACCTTGTTGCCAACCTGCTTGTAAACCGGAGAACGACAAGGTATCATTTTGGGCCGATCTTGGATTTACAGTATAACTGCCCAAAGCTTTTTGCTCTTTATTGATGAGCACTTTGAGCGGAATCTTCTCCGCCTTTGCATCTGCATAATTATGCAGGCGGACCACTAATTTTTCACTTTCGCCGGGGCGATGAATGGCGCTTAATAGCCAAACCGAATCAACCGCCACATTGGGTAATTTACTGGCTTTAAGCTGTACAAAATTGATCCGTGCGCCAGTATCGGTTTTAAGTGCTTGTATAGGTGATATATTCTTTTGAAAATCAGAGATCACGTAAATAGATTTAACCGCATTAGCCTGCATGCCCAACAAGCTTTGCTGGCGGTTGATGATCTGTTGCAGGTTCCTGCTCTGCGGGCTTATTTTTACTGCATCAACCGCATCGTTAAATTCATCGCGACTTAGTAAACGCTGGTGCTTACCTTCAAAGTCCTGGGTAAGCAACTGAAAGCGGTCATTTATACCGTAGGCAGAGGCAATTTCTTTAGCTTTCTGTTTAGCCTGATCCAACAGTGAACCTTCGCTATTGAGGGTTTGCATGGAGTAGGAATTATCTACAAAAATGCTGACTGCCTGCTGTGTGTTGGCGTTGATGGCATGGCCGTTATTGATATATGGGCGGGCAAATGCCAGTACCAGAAAAGTTAGGGCTAATAAACGTGCTGCCAGTATCAGGCGTTCTTTAAGGTTACGGCGAGAGGATTGCTGCTCATTTATCTGTTTCAGGAACTGTACGTTACTGAAGTATACCTTTTGATACTTGCGGAAATTAAATAAATGGATGAGTACCGGGATAGCGAGTGAAACTAATGCAAATAAAAAAGCCGGGTACAGAAAGTGCATATTTTGATGTGCAGATGTGCTTATATGCAAATGTGCAGAATTTTGTCTGAATTTGTCGGAACCTTGATTAATGGATTTAAGGATTTCTTTATTGTCATTCTGAGGAACGAAGAATCTGTACTGGTGTAAACTACTTTACAGATTCTTCGCTGTTGCTCAGAATGACAAATGGAATTAATATACTCGAAGCATGGGGGCAGGCCTTTACGCTTATGCTTCGAGTGCCTCAGCATGACAGCCCACGTTGTTACCTCTATTCCTCTTCTTCCCTCTTCGTTACAAAAAACTTATCATTGAAATTCACCAAAAACAATTCTTTAGTGGCACGGGTGCAGGCGGTGTAGAACCAGCGGAGGAAATCTTTGTTTACCATTTCGTCGGTTAGGTATCCCTGATCTACAAACACGGCATCCCATTGGCCGCCCTGGGCTTTGTGGCAGGTAATGGCGTAGGCGAATTTTATTTGCAGGGCATTATAGTATGGGTTTAGCTTTAGCTCTTCGTGCTTTTGGCGTTTATTGGTTATGTGGTCGTAATCCTTCATCACCTCTAAATAAAAACGCTTTTGCTCGGTTGACGGCAAGGCAGGCGCTTCGGAATACAGGGTATCCAGCATTATTTTGCAATCCATTACCGGATCTTCGGCATAATCGGTGAACTCTAACTGCACATCCGCGAAGCGAAAACCATAAATCTCCTCAAACTTGCGCACTTTACGTATGCGGGCTATATCGCCATTGGCTATAAAACCGGTACTGCCCTCCTCTTTATCCTGCAGCCAGAAGTAATTGTTTTTTACTATCATTATCTGGTCGCCGCCGGTGAGTTCTTCCTCGCGCCATAAAATTCGGCCACGGATCTGACGATTATACAGGTTGGCGTTTTTATTGGAACGGCATATGATTAGCGTATTTTCATCGCCATATTTATTATAAGAGTAGTTTAAGCCTTCTTCCAGTTTTTCGCTGCTCATGCGAAAAACATCCTTGAAACCTTTGGTAACTATTTGCGGGTAATTGTCTTTTTGCTTACGGATAATATCGCGCACATTCGTAACATTAAATAATATACCCGAATCCTTTTGTTGGCGTAATACATCCGTCAACTCATACCCGAATACCTTTAAGCCAAATTGCGCTTTCATCAACCTTGCATCCAGGGCAGGGCTTTCTTCCGAACCCACGGGCGGCAGCTGGGCGGTATCACCTACCAGCATCAGTTTGCAGTTCTTTTCGTTATAAACATACTTAACCAGATCGTGCAACAGGGTTTCGCGGTTGTTGCCGCTGATCTCATCGGAAATCATGGATGCCTCATCAATAATAAACAACGTATCGGTAGCCATGTTGTCGTTGATGGAAAAGGATTCGTCCACATTTAGCGCCGATTTTTTACGGTAGATGCGTTTGTGTATGGTAAATGCTTTACGGCCCGAATAGCTGGTAATTACTTTAGCCGCACGACCCGTTGGCGCTAATAGCACTGATTTCATACTGTAACTGCGCAGGGCCTTTACCAATGCGCCTACGATGGTTGTTTTGCCCGTCCCGGCGTACCCGCGCAAAATAAAACATTCTTCGCCGTGGTCGCTAGTTAGAAAGGTGTGCAGCTTAGCAAATAACTCCAGTTGTTGGGGAGTTGGCTCGTGGGGAAATGCTTGGCGAATTTGATCGGACACGGAGTAAAGTTAAGGAAAATCTAACTCACCCCGACTAAGCTGCGCTGGTCGCCCCTCTCTTCGCCTGCGGCGGAAAGAGGGTAAAAAAATGCGTTGGTGTAATTCGATTAAATTCGTTGGATTAGTGTTCCTAAAAAATATTACTTTTGTTCAAACAGGATGAGTAACCACATTTATAACTACCGCGATACAAATTTGAGCCTTTATCAGGTTAACAGCAATTACAGTTTGTTGCTACAAATTTACCCTGCAACGTTTTCATACGCTGTTGTTTACCAGAACAAGCTGATGGCCTGGGCCGAGGATTGTGATATAAAATTGCTTACTGAACCGGGTGATGCCCACGATCTTTTAAGTTTCGATTATAAAAAAGTTGCAGCAGGAGTACATCCAACAGGTTTTACTTTAATACCCAATGCTTTATTTAGTGATGATAAGCTGGCTGATTTCGCCCGCTATCTTGATGTAAAACCCAATGAAAAAGTTTTAGCCCAGCCTTTGGATGACGATAACTACGTAGTTTTTAAGGTTGACGGTAAAGTTGCGGCAGCGGCTGAAAAGTTCGGAACCGACAATATTGTGTTTGTGAATAAAGGTTGGATCACTGCCATTGCTAACAATCTTCAGGACAATAATCTGTATTTAAATATTGATAAAAATCAGGTTGATATATTATATTTTGCCAACGGTAAAATACGTTTTTACAACTGTTTTGAATTTACCAATCCCGATGAACTTGTTTACTATACGTCGTTAGTTGCACAGGAACTGCAATTGCAACCTAAAAGCCTGATTTTGCAAGTAAGCGGCGATTGTAATGTTGATGACAAGAACCTTACCCGTCTTGCTGATTTTTTTAACGGTGTTGAACAGAATGAATTGGAGGTGATTGAACATCCATCTACAATTTTCCCTCACCAATTACTGGTCCTTGCTGCTTTGTCACTATGCGTATCATCGGAGGTATATTAAAAGGTTTACGCCTTAACCCGCCAACAAACCTGCCTGTACGCCCCACTACCGACCTGGCAAAAGAGGCATTATTTAATATCCTGCTTAATAAAATTGAGTTTGAGGACATCAAAGTGCTCGACCTGTTTAGCGGCACCGGCAATATTTCGTTGGAATTTGCATCCCGTGGTGCAAGTGAGGTGGTATCGGTTGATAGAAGCGTGCAATGCATTCACTATTTAAACGATACATCGCGCCAGCACAAGCTTACCCAGATAAAAACTTTCAAGGCTGATGTTTTAAAATACCTGCAAATAGAAACCGAGCAATACGACGTTATTTTTGCCGACCCTCCTTACGATCTTAACCAGATACCCGAAATACCCAAGATCATTTTCGAGAAAAACCTGTTGCTATCGGGAGGATTGCTGATTGTAGAGCATCAGTCATTACAAAATTTGAGCAACCATCCGGCGTTTGTTGAGCAGCGTAAATACGGGCATTCGTCGTTCTCGTTTTTTGAATCAGCATAATTCTAACAAGCATAAAATTGTGTTATTTTAAGTCTTTTTTGTGGCGAAAAGGGTCATTTTTTAATGGATTTTAAGTGTTTTTATGTCTAAAAACGCACTTTTTTCGTGATTTTAGATGCTAAAAATGATTTAAAAACTGCCTTTTTAATGCTTTTAAGGCCGAAAAAGAGGTAAAAAGTGTACCATTTGTACCACTTGTTCCACTTGTATCATGGTACACCAGCTGTAAATAATTTGATATATACCATTATATTTGTGACAACAAGCGCAAGCATAATCTATGAAAATCGCACTTTTCCCCGGTTCGTTTGATCCGGTTACCAAGGCCCACGTTGATATTGTAAAACGATCTATCGGCTTGTTCGATAAGGTATATATCGGTATTGGTGTTAACAGCTCTAAAGCGGGCTTTTTGAGTGTAGAGACACGCGAAAAAATGCTGCGCGCGGTATTTGAGCATGAACCAAAGATCCATGTGATCGCTTATGAAGGTTTAACAGTAAGTTTTTGCCAGAGCATTGGCGCTACCTATATGATCCGGGGTATACGTACCGTATCGGATTTTGAATACGAAAAAGCCATCGCCCAAATGAACCACGCTTTAGTACCCGATATTGAGAGTATCTTTATTGTGAGCAAACCGGGCTATTCATCCATCAGCTCCACCATTGTACGCGAAATTATGCGCCACAACGGCGATGTAGCCCAGTTTATTCCGAAAGAAGCGCTGGCTTATCTTTAATCAGATCTTCCTTTACCAATACATCTAAAATAGATGGAAAAGTATTCTGCACTATCGCGTCAATATGGTTTGGTTTAAACCAGCGTACATCGGTAATTCCCTCTTCAATCTGCGGGGTTAATTTTTCTTTACCCTTGTAGGTCATATCGTACCAATGGGTTTTCTTTAAAACCACCTCGCCTTTGCTGATGTAAGAATGGTAAGTCTTACATATTTTAGCGCCAAGCCTGCTCACTTTAATACCACACTCCTCTTCTACTTCGCGCACAGCAGCAACTCTGGTCTTTTCATCTTTCTCAATTTTGCCTTTTGGCAGGTCCCATTTGTCGTTACGGTAAATAAATAAATATTCGCCTTTATGGCTCTTAACCAAACCGCCAGCTGCTTCAATAAGCGTGATGCCGGCAATAATATTCTTCATAAAAAGCTTGGCATCGGTACAAATTATATAGAAATTTTTGTTGTGATGAGCCAGTATCCAGGTGTAAATTATTTTCAAATCAAACATCTGAGCATCAATCTTTTCATAGCTATCTGCCTTTTTAGGTTCAGATTCTGTTAATAGAATAACTTTTTCGTTAATATAAATTCTGTATTTTTGAGCCATATGTTTAACTATAGTGAGGCCGAACAACAAGTGGCCGAGTTTCTGCTGCAAATTAAAGCAATTAAATTACAACCTAATAATCCATTTACATGGGCTTCGGGTTGGAAATCGCCTATTTATTGCGATAACCGTATTACGTTATCGCACCCAACTGCGCGTACTTATATACGCCAGCAATTAACACAATTAATTCAGGAAAAATTTGGCGCCGTTGGCTGCATAGCAGGTGTTGCTACCGCGGGCATACCCCAAGGTGTATTAGTAGCTCAGGAATTAGGGCTGCCATTTATATACGTTCGTTCAAAACCAAAAGAACACGGTCGTGGTAATATGATCGAGGGTGATGTGCTTACAGGCAAAAGGGTTGTGGTGATTGAGGATCTGATCTCTACCGGCAAAAGCAGCTTACAAGCTGTTGAGGCCTTACGCGAAGCCGGTTATGATGTAGCCGGACTTGCCGCTATATTTACTTATGAGTTTGATATCGCTACTGAAAACTTCAACGAGGCTAAATGTCCGTTTGTAACGTTATCAAACTATAGCGCCTTAATTAAATACGCCGAGCAAAATCAGTATATAACACCTGATGATGCATTGTTGCTTAAACAATGGCGCGAAGCCCCATCAGTTTGGGGCCAATAAAATTCCCTCATGATCTATGAAGAATTTCGAAAGCACTACCACTATAAATAAATCTGCCGAAGCTATTTTTACTTTTTTGGCAGATATGAATAATCATGAACAGTTGATGCCTAAGGATGATATATCTGACTGGGCCTCGACTGTTGATGAAGCGAGCTTCAATATCAGGAATATGATAAAGCTGTCATTAAAAATTGATGAGCGTATCCCTGCCAGCGAAATAAGAATAATTCCTGCTGAAAAGCCTCCTTTTGAAATGGAATTGAAGTGGACTTTAACCCCGGTTGAAAACGGCACCCAAGTTTTATTTGTTATTGCTGCCGACCTGAATATGATGATGAAGATGGTTGCATCGGGCCCTTTACAAAAATTGGCCGATGATGAAACGGCCAATCTGTTTAACTTATTAAACTAATATATAATTAGTAAGTTCCTTTTCGTTCTTTGATGTTGTGCCTAATTATCATACATACGTTGATGACAATTAAGAATGCTATTAATATGCCCATTTTTATTTTCCTTTCGACTTTTATTTAAAAACCTTTACTGTAAATCAACCTCTATTAAATATTAAGTCAAAGTTTATTCCAAAACGCTAAAAAGAATCAATTAGTGGCTAATAATGGTTTATTTGACATTTATAATACTTTTACGCATTATAAATGAGGATGTTGCTCTACAATAAAAATAAATCAGGGAAAATTGAGGAATGATTCTCCGTATCGTCATTGCGATCGGAGTATGGCAATCCCAAAAGCCATGTCATTGCGGGACTGCGCAGAACCTGCGCGGCGAAGCAAACTCGTCACGTTGATTTGCTTGCGACGGGTTTGTTTATAATAAGCTACTATTGCACTTGTAATAAATTGATATCGGAACCATAATAATTATACTTCGATTGATCTCCAATAACAGGTATATTATTGAATGTAAAAG
>NZ_LMUO01000015.1:92218-497748 GCF_009765905.1 Mucilaginibacter sp. L196
GGAAAAGCGGCCTCGTATTTCCAATAATCTACATATATTACACTTAAATCTACTCCGTTTAAGTTTATATTAAAATTATGGACAGGATTAATGGTTTGACTACTCAAATCACTCATTACGGCATTATCATTTATCACAAGGCCATTATAATTTGATGCGGTTGAACCATCTGTTGCGTTCTGCAAGGTTAGTATATTAGGATGGAATGATTTTGCAACGCCATTTTCAGTATACGAGATCGTTATACTATCACTTTTTGAAGTGACCATACTTTTACCGTCTTTGCCTATAATTTCCATATTTATTGGCAACGGTAAAGTTGTTTTGCTAATTATACATGATAGCAGAGCAAGCATGATAGTTATTTTTTTCATAAATACTAAATTATGGGTGAATATTATAAGTCATAGCTGCATTATATTGAAAAACTTCTGTTATATCACCGTTTTGAACTGTCCAATCGTTTATATTATACCAGCCGTCTACATCGGAAGGTTCGCCGGCTTCATTCCATCCCCAATTCATGTGTAATGTAACGAATGACTCACCGTATTCAGGGCCTGTAGGGCCATACATACAATAAGTAAATGATGATTCATTATATCCGTCACAAACCCATTCATGCCCATCATCACCCCAGTTCCAATATAAGAAGGGGTGATTATCTGTTGACGCGGACAGCAGTACGGGTTGACCGGCATTTAAGTTAACTTGAACTTTATTTTCATCATAACTACCTTCTGAAGATGAACTATAATGAAAAGTATTTTTTAATGCTGTTGTACATGAAATTGGCGGATCTAGAAATCCATCTACAGGATTTGATCCATTATCATTATATTGCATATCTACCGAATACCCTATATCAAGCATTAATTGTGCTACATCTTGATTACCAGGATAATTTATAGGTTCAAAATTAGAAACTATAGGCATGATATTCCAATTATAGTTAGATGGATATTTCCAGTAATACATTACCTGTGCCATAGCGGTAGCTACACATCCTGTGGGGGTATGCCCTGCAGAATACTGTCCAATCGGGCAAAGGTAATTGTATGGCTCTCCTTGTGCCCAGGCGGTTTGCAATAAAGGGCCTACAATATAATCAGAATTAGTTGGCTGGCAGGTAACAGCAGGTACATTATCCACGCTTTTACTATTAGTTGTGCTTGATGTTTTAACTTTTAGTTCGCTCCAATATTCCGCCACAGCTGGTGGTACCTTTAGCTTGGTATTATTACGTACTAACTGCATATTTTTATGATTTACAACAAGCCAGTTAGCTAACCCAACAGGTAATTTGCCTGTATGCGGAAATAACCATCATTTGAATAAGCTAAAACAGGTTCCACCCGTTTGTCTGCGGGCATCACCAAATAACCACCTCCAACATAGTTGAAAATATAATAAGAGGGGTTTATATTATCAGGTACGGCAAGGCTATCTAATACTTGTTTTTGAGAAAGGTCTGATATACTATTAACAGATTTTTTGGCGATAATATCACTTACCAAATGGCTATGATTAATTTGCCTGGCTGCAGTGCCTGCAGTTGTAAATGTCACCAGGTTACTATCTTGTTGCATCTGATTATTAACTATGAGTTTAACATTTGACTCTTTTTTACAAGAAAATGTAATTAGTGTTACAGAAAATAGAATGATTAATAAAATCGTTTTTTTTTAATTGGGTTAGAATTCATTAGTTGTTAAGGGTTAGGCTTAAACAAATATAGAATATTTATTAAGCAAACAAATATTCTATTTAATAAACTATATTAGAGATGGCAGTATTGGGCTGTTAATTGTAACTATTTTACCGTATTTTTGCACAAAATATAAGGTGCAGCATGATAACGGTATCCAATCTCTCTTTACGCTACGGCAAACGAACATTATTTGAAGAAGTTAACCTGAAATTTACCCAGGGGAACTGCTATGGTATTATCGGTGCTAATGGTGCAGGAAAATCAACGTTCTTAAAAATTCTTTCAGGCGATATTGATCCTACAAGCGGATCGGTAAGCTTTACCCCTGGTGAGCGCATGGCGGTGTTAAGTCAAAATCACTATGCTTTTGACGAGTTTCCGGTAATTGAAACCGTGATGATGGGCTACAAAGAGATGTATGCCATAATGAAGGAAAAAGATGCTATCTACCTAAAAGAAGATTTTACTGATGCTGATGGCGAACGTGCAGGCGAACTGGAAAACCTTTTTGCCGAAATGGATGGCTGGAATGCGGAAAATAACGCCGCAACCATGTTAAGCAACTTAGGCATTAAAGAAGATTTCCATTACAAACTGGTTAAGGAGTTGGATAATACGCAAAAAGTACGTGTATTATTAGCCCAGGCCCTTTTTGGTAAACCCGACATATTGCTACTGGATGAGCCTACCAACGATTTGGACATCCACACCGTTAGCTGGCTGGAAGATTTTCTATCTACCTACGAAGCGATTGTACTGGTAGTATCGCATGATAGGCACTTCTTAGATACTGTTTGTACCCACGTGGTAGATATTGATTTTGCCAAGATGACCATCTACACTGGTAATTACTCTTTCTGGTACGAATCAAGTCAATTGGCATTGAAACAACGTTCTGATCAAAATAAAAAGACAGAAGACCGTGTAAAAGAACTTCAGGAATTCATCAGGAGGTTCAGCGCGAATGCATCTAAATCTAAGCAAGCTACAAGTCGTAAAAAGGCTTTGGATAAGATCAATATTGAAGAGATTCAACCATCAAACCGTAAATATCCGGGAATCATCTTCAATAATCTTGGGCGTGAAGCAGGTGATCAGATTTTACAGGTTGAAAATTTAAGCAAAACATTAAATGGCGAAGTTTTATTCGCTAATATTAATTTCACGGTAAATAAAGGTGACAAAATTGCCATGCTGTCTCAAAACAGTTTAGCAACCACCGCTTTATACGATATTTTAACAGGCCGTGATACGGATTACAAAGGCACTTTTAAATGGGGTGTAACCATCAACATGGCTGATATCCCTATGGATAATACTGAATATTTCGCGGGAAAAAATGACAACTTGATAGATTGGTTGCGTGAGTACTCACCGGGCGAAAAAGATGATCAGTTTATCCGTGGATTTTTAGGCCGTATGTTATTTTCAGGCGAAGAAGTTTTGAAGAAAAGCAATGTACTTTCGGGTGGTGAAAAAATGCGCTGTATGTTTAGCCGCATGATGCTGCAACAAGCCAACCTATTGATTTTTGACGAGCCAACCAATCACCTCGATTTGGAATCAATTACCGCGCTTAATAACGGCATGAAGGATTTTAGAGGAACAATTATGTTCACCTCACGAGATCATGAATTAATAGAAACCGTGGCAAACCGCATTATTGAACTAACTCCGGCTGGTTATATTGATAAACTAATGGATTATGATGAATACATCAACAGCGATGTTGTACAAAAGCAAAAAGATGAGCTGTATGCTTTAGCATAAGCTTTTATTATGAATTATAATTTATGAATGAGTTTACTAAAAACCCTGGCCTGCAAGCCGGGGTTTTTAATTATTTATAAACTATCGTCATTACGAGGTACGAAGCAATCTCTATGCTATACAGAGAGATTTGCAAGATCGAACATCCTATGTAGAGATTGCTTCGTACCTCGCAGCAATGACGTTTTGTTTTGTGTTTATTCCTGTAAAAAATATCCCAACAAAAAAGGCGCTCAATTGAGCGCCTTTTTTGTTGGGATACAGGCTTGGGTTTAGTATATGCTAAACTCAACACGACGGTTGATTTGACGGCCTTTATCAGTTTTATTTGTAGCAATAGGATTTGCTTTACCATAACCTTCAGCTGTTATTTTTGAAGGATCAACACCTTGTTGTGCAAGGTAAGTTTTAACAGCTTCTGCACGGTCTTTTGATAATTTCAAGTTAGCAGCAACTGAACCTACGTTATCGGTATAACCAGCTAATTTCAAGTTAAAGCCTTTGTTAACTAAAAGTTGTGCTAATTTGTTTAAGCTTTCGTCAGAGTGATCGCGGATAGTTGATTTGCCAAAATCAAATTCAAGGTTTTTAACAGCTTCGTTAACCACTTCCTTGTCTTGTTGGGTTACGTAAACCTTAACATCTGGTTTTTTAACCGGTAGTGGGCATCCTGAGCCATCAACTGCTACACCTGCTGGTGTGTTAGGGCATTTGTCGAATACATCAGGTACACCATCGCCGTCAGAGTCAACAGTTAATTTAGCAAGATTAGCATTTGTAGTATTCAAATCACCTCTTAATCTTTCATTAGCTGCTCTTTCACGATCTAATTGAATTTGTAACCTTTGGTCACTCATTAAGTATTCATCGCGCATTGAATTAACGGGGTTATAGGTAGCCATTTGTGGTTTATGCTTGTTACCTAAAGCAAATTCCAAACCTACGTGGCCATATGAAAATCTGTCGTTATTATTACCTACAACAGTTCCATCAAAATCATCAGCATTAACAAAGTTAACCTGGTAACCTAAATCAATATTTACACCTGTGGCAACATTAATTTTAAAACCTGCACCTACAGGCAGATAAAAATCATGCTCTTTATTACCAGTAAATGTACCGTCGCTATTAGTAACAGTAGCAGTGTAGCCCATTTCGCCACCACCAACACTTACATAAGGTTGTATAAAGCTTTTCTTATTGGCCCAATCAATATTAGCAATATTGAAAGTCGCCATCAAATCAACTGCATAACGTAGCTTAGTACTAAAAGCACTATAAGTACCATTTTGCTGATCTGCTTGTGTTACAGCGCCACTAACCTTGCCTCCAAGGTAATCAGCCTGGATACCAAAATCAGGCAATATTTGGTCTTTAATGTAACCACTGTAACCAAATTCCTGGTGCGGTGATCTGTAATCTTGCTGACTTGGAGCAAAAATGGTGTATGGCGTTAACACGCCACCTTCAACACCAATTGACCATGTACGAAGGCCGCCATGTGAAAATGGTTGCACATAATTTTTATCAGTCATTGTGGTATCAGGAGTTTGTGCGAAAAGTTTACCTCCTACCATAATTCCTGTCAAGAGTAATGAGGCTTTTTTAAATTTTGATTTCATATCAATTGTTTTTAAGTGAGTTTCTTCCTTTTTATTTGCAGGAATCAACTCTTGCTTAAAGGCAATTGTAATGCCAGTGAATATTTTTATATAAATACCACACCCAACCAACTATTAAAACATAAGCTAATCGTTTGATTGATACAGCTTTTTTAGTTAAAAAGCTCGATTAATAACTGTTAAATAATGTTAAAATTGCGAGTATTACAAAGCAATATATTGATCCCAAAAGTGTACACTTTTGTATTCAAATTGCTAATTTCATCAGAATTTCATACTTAAATTACGATTCCGCTAACATTACCTCCAGTATTATATTATTAATTAATAATATAATAACTAAACTAATTGTATAGAAAATAAACGATAACCCCAGCAAGAAAAGTATTATACTGCCGGATGCACTAATACGGAATATTTGATCTCCGCTCCTGCCTTCTCCAATGTAGCAGCCACAGAGCAATATTTAGTAACAGAAAGATCAACTGCTTTTTGGGCTTTATCAGGGTCGATATCGCCATAAATATGAAACTCAATATTAATATCCTGCCATAATGATGGCTCTTTTCCAGCCTCACGATCGCCGTTTACAATCATTTTGTAATCCTTAACATCCTGGCGTTGCTTTTTTAATATGCCGATCACATCAATTGCAGAGCATCCCGCCAAACCCATCAATAGCATTTGCATTGGGCGTACGCCAAAATCCAGACCGCCACTTTGTGGATTGCTGTCCATTTTTACAATATGTCCGTTTTCATCTTTGGCTTCAAAGCCATAATCACCACTAACACGCGAAAGCTCTATTTTAGGCATAACAATATTTTATAATAATATACTAATGTAGGCATTACTACAGGTTTAACAATTTTATCAATTGATTTATGATATTATGCTGAGAAAACAATGTCTCAAACAACAAAAGCCCCTATTACTAAAGGCTTTTGTTAAATTCTATAATAAATAATGATTTATTCAATCGTTACTCACCAGTTCACTCAATATTAGTTTCCTAATTCCGACATGAATTTTATGCGCATCAGCTGTACTTCTTCGCGTGTATAATCATCGCTTCCCAGTTCAACCAAGGCATCATCTATTGAATCAATTTCTGCCGAGCGGAAATAATCAAATACCTCCTCCTGCTTATCCTCATCAATAACCTCATCAATATAATAGTTCAGGTTAAGCTTAGTCCCCGAATTTACAATGGTTTCCACCTCTTTCAATATCTCCTCATAGCTTAACCCTTTAGAAGCCGCGATGTCTTCCAAGTTCAAATGCCTGTCGATATTTTGGATGATGTATACTTTAAGTGCCGATTTATTAGCAGCACTTTTAATAACCATATCTACCGGGCGGTCAATGTCATTATCCTCCACATATTTCTTGATCAAATCAACAAACGGTGCACCAAATTTCATTGCCTTACCAGCTCCAACTCCCGAAATATGTTTCATCTCCTCGATATTGATCGGGTAATGCGTACACATTTCTTCTAAAGATGGATCCTGAAATACCACAAATGGTGGCAAACCTTTTTGTTTAGCGATCTTCTTACGCAGATCCTTAAGCATTTGCAGCAACTGGGCATCCAGGGCACCTCCGCCTCCTTTAGGGCCATCTTCTGAATCATCATCATCAACAGCCTCAATAGGGCTGTTTAATGTAAAGCGGATGGTGTATGGATTATCTAAAAACGAGTTGCCTGTGCGTGTTAAACGCAGCAAACCGTATTGATCAATATCCTTAGACAAAAAATTATTCAACAATGCCTGGCGCAAAAGGGAGTTCCAAAGATTTTCGCCTTGTTCCTTACCTGCACCAAAGGCATCCAATAAATGATGCTCGTAATTATGGATCTGCGCATTGTCCTGCCCCATCAAAATACTGATGATGTGGTGGTCATCAAACTTCTCGCCTATTTGCTTAATCAGGCTTAATGCGCGGTGCAAATGTTCTTCGCCGTCAAAATAAGTTTTTGGCGCGCAGCAGTTATCGCACATGCTATTGCAGCCTGCCTCGTTAAAGTTCTCGCCAAAATAATGCAACAACTGTTTGCGGCGGCATACTGATGCTTCAGCATAGTCAATAACTTCCTTCAATATCTGTGTACCTATCTCGCGTTCGGCAACAGGCTTATCCTTCATGAATTTTTGAAGCTTGTCAATATCTTTCTGTGAATAGAAAGCTACGCAAACACCTTCGCCACCATCTCTGCCAGCGCGGCCGGTTTCCTGATAATAACCTTCCATGCTTTTAGGCACATCATGATGTATCACGTAACGAACATCAGGTTTATCAATCCCCATCCCGAAGGCTATGGTTGCTACAATAACATCCACATCCTCCATCAAAAATTTATCCTGCGTATCTGCTCTTACCTTTGGATCAAGGCCTGCATGGTATGGCAGTGCTTTAATACCGTTTAAATTAAGTACTTCAGCAACCTCTTCCACCTTTTTACGGCTCAAGCAGTATATAATGCCCGATTTACCCTGATTTTGCTTAACAAACTTGCATATCTCTTTTATCACATTGCGTTTTGCACGCACTTCGTAAAAAAGGTTTGAACGGTTAAATGAAGATTTAAAGATAGTGGCATTGTTCATTTGCAGGTTTTTTTGAATATCCTGCTGAACTTTAGGAGTAGCGGTAGCGGTTAAAGCGATGATTGGGATATTATCGCCAATATTGCTGATAACTTGTCTTATCTTCCGGTATTCAGGGCGAAAATCGTGTCCCCACTCTGATATACAGTGCGCCTCATCAACCGCCACAAATGACACCTGATTTAAGCGTAAAAAATCAATATTTTCTTGTTTTGTTAATGATTCAGGCGCTACATATAACAATTTCGTTACGCCGCTTAAAACGTCATCCTTAACCCTTGCTATATCTGCCTTGGTTAATGATGAATTTAAAAAATGTGCAATGCTGTCCGATCCGCCAAAGGCACGAAGCTGGTCGACCTGGTTTTTCATCAATGCAATAAGTGGCGAGATCACAATCGCTGTTCCTTCGCTCATCAAAGCAGGCAGTTGATAACACATGGATTTGCCACCACCGGTAGGCATTATCACAAATGTATCATTACCCGCAAGTATGTTAGTTATAATCGCTTCCTGCTCCCCCTTAAAATTATCAAATCCAAAAAAGTTTTGGAGATTATCAAAAAGCGACTTCTTAGTCTCTATCATTTATTTACGTACTTCTATTGTGTGTTTTCCTTGAATAGGATTAAAAATAATAATATTTTATCAATAAACGATGAGATTCAACTAAAATTTTATATTGAAATGATTAATCTTTAAAAACAATTTGGCACCCTTAACCATTTTAAAATACGGCTATCAAGGCTTTTAATTTATTTAATTTCAATTAATATTATTTTTACAGAATATTGTACATTTTTGCGGCCTTGTATGCAATTAAAATTTTTCCCTACAAATGAATAAAAATTATTATGCCATCATCATGGCAGGAGGTATCGGGAGTCGTTTTTGGCCCATCAGCAGAACATCGCATCCAAAACAGTTTATTGATATACTGGGTACCGGCAAAACATTGATACAAAACACTTACGAGCGTTTTTTAAAGGTTTGCCCTAAAGAAAATATTTATGTTGTTACCAACGAAAATTATACCAGCCTTGTAAAAAAACAACTGCCCGATATGGGCGATGACCAGATTTTGACCGAGCCTGTAATGCGCAACACCGCGCCGTGCGTGGCTTATGGTTGCTTTAAAATTGAAAGCTTAAACCCCGATGCCGCTATTGTTGTAGCACCCTCAGATCATTTAATATTGGATGAGAATGCTTTTATCAGCGCTATTGAGAAGTCATTACAAACAGCCTCGGCTCATGATTGCCTGATAACGTTGGGCATTAAGCCATCTCGCCCTGATACGGGTTACGGTTATATCCAATATACGGATAATGCACTTAAAAACGACTTCTTCAAAGTAAAAACATTTACTGAGAAACCTACATTGGAAATTGCCAAAACCTTTTTACAAAGCGGCGATTTTTTATGGAACGCGGGTATATTTATCTGGTCGGGAAAAGCTATTGTTAAGGCTTTTGGCCAGTACCTGCCCGACATGAACGAGATTTTCGCAGATGCAAGAGCGGTTTATAACACTGCAGACGAAAAGAAACACATCCACAACGCTTACCAGCAATGCACCAACATATCAATTGATTATGGCATTATGGAAAAGGCTGATAACGTGTATGTACTACCATCAGAATTTGGATGGAGCGACCTGGGTACCTGGGCATCCATATACGACCTTGCCGACAAGGATTATGTAGGTAACGCCGTTATCCCGTCAGAAAAAGTGATCATGTACGATTCATCAAACTGTATGGTAAACGTACCCGGCGAAAAGCTGGTGATATTACAAGGATTGCATGATTTTATTGTAGTTGAATCAAACAACTCGCTACTTATCTGCCCCCGCGACCAGGAGCAAAACATTAAGCAGGTTGTTGCTGATGTGAAGCAGAAATTCGGAACGAAGTATATTTAAGGCTTAGATATTTCCCTTGTCATTCTGAGCGCAGCGAAGAATCTATCCGCGAGTTTACACCGTACAGATTCTTCGCTCCGATCAGAATGACATTTTTGTTAAAGTCAGCACATAAGGGCTTTTTTCACCTCTTTATCGCGCAGCGAAAGGTCGACCAGCGCAGCGTAGTCGGGTGAGTAGACTATGCGGTTTTACATTAGCGTGTTGACTCACCCGGTCATCGCTAAGCCGCTTGACCTTACCCTCTCTTCCGCAAGCGGTAAAGAGGGATTTGAGGAAATCTTTTTTCCCTTTCTAAAGAGAACCTAATCTCCAATCAACCAATCACTAATTAACCGTGGAGCGTTGTCTTATCGCCTCATAAACAATCACCGCTGTCGATACAGAAACATTTAACGATTCAATCTCCCCAAACATTGGGATCTTAGCCAAATGATCGGCAATCCTGATAATATCATTACGGATACCATCTTCTTCCGAACCCATTATAATAGCCGTTGGCGCGGTATAGTCAGGCGCATAAATATTCTCTTTAGTTTTTTCGGTACAACAAACCAGTTGCAAACCTGATTCCTGTAAAAACTTCACCGTTTGCATAAAATTATCGTGGCGACATACCGGTATCTTGTATAAAGCCCCTGCCGATGTTTTAATCGCATCAGGATTTATTTGCGCCGAACCTTTAGCAGGGATAACAATAGCATGCACACCCGCGCATTCTGCGGTACGGGCAATGGCACCCATGTTCCGTACATCGGTAATGGCATCTAGCACCAAAATCAAAGGCACCTCACCTTTTTCAAAAATCTGGGGGATAATATCCTCCACTTTTTGATAGATGATTGGCGAAATATAAGCAACAACGCCTTGATGATTTTTCATCGTCAGGCGGTTCAGTTTTTCAACCGGCACCAGTTGTGCTGTTATGTTGTACTCAACTGTTAATGCCCTCAATTCGTTAAGTAGCTCGCCGCCAATGCCTCTCTGGATATACAAAGATTCAATCTCTTTACCGGCACGTATGGCCTCAACCACCGCCCTTATACCAAAAACCATTTGATTGCTTTCGCGAACTTCCCTGCTATTATAAGCCATTATATATTTTTAAATAAGTCTGCAAAAATAGCCATATTAATTAACTTTGCACTGCGCAGGATGATGCTGTTTACATTTATCTATTTTTAGATAAATAAGCAAAACTATTTTATTAACACTATGCATAATTTACTGTATATTAGTTACTTAATAGGCTTAATAAATAATTATTAACATTCGACTGTTAATTAAATGTTTTGATTTTTTTGGTAACGGGGGCATTTAGCCCATCAAAATAAAAAGATTTAAACTATTGGTACATCCGCGTTTTTTTAGCATATTTTTGTTCTCCCATGATAACTGATAACGATAACCAAAATAAACAATTCGAACGCCGTACCCGGGTAACCAGCCCAACACCTTATGCTGGTTTGGGTAAATTACCGCCGCAGGCAACCGACCTTGAAGAAGCCGTATTGGGCGCTTTAATGTTGGAAAAAGATGCCCTTTCGTCTGTTATCGATATATTAAAAGGTGAGGTTTTTTATGATGCAAGGCACCAGAAAATATTTAAAGCCATCCACCTGTTATTTGAGAAATCATCACCTGTAGATATACTTACCGTAACAGCCCAGTTACGCCAGTTAGGCGAGCTGGAAATGATAGGCGGCGCTTATTACATTACCGAGCTAACTAATCGTGTGGCTTCGGCAGCAAACATCGAGTTCCACTCACGTATCATTATCCAAAAGTTCATCCAGCGCGAGCTGATCCGTATATCGACCGAAGTAATCAACAGTGCTTACGAGGATACCTCGGATGTATTGGATTTACTGGATAAAGCGGAAAAAAACCTCTTCGAGATCGCTCAGAATAACCTTCGTCGTGATTCGCGCAAGATGGATGATTTGATACACGAGTCGTTAAAAGAAATTGAAGCATTAAAAGATAAAAAAGACGGCTTAACAGGTGTGGCATCAGGATTTACGGATCTTGACCGCATGACCTCGGGCTGGCAAAAATCAGATTTAGTGATCATCGCTGCCCGCCCTGCAATGGGTAAAACAGCCTTCGTACTAACATGCGCCCGTAATGCCGCTGTTGAGTTTAACAAACCGGTTGTAGTATTTTCACTCGAAATGTCGTCTGTTCAATTGGTTAATCGTCTAATATCCGGTGAAACCGAAATTGAACAGGAAAAGATCCGTAAAGGAACTTTAGAAGAATGGGAATGGGCACAGATCCACTCCAAGATTGGCAGGCTTGAGCAAGCACCGCTGATTATTGATGATACCCCCGCACTAAATATATTTGAATTCAGGGCCAAATGCCGCCGTTTAAAATCACAACACGATATCCAGCTAATCATCATTGACTACTTGCAGTTGATGCAGGGTAAAGCCGATGGTAAAGGCGGAGGTAACCGTGAACAGGAGATCGGTAGTATATCCCGTGCACTGAAATCGGTTGCTAAGGAGTTAAACGTACCAGTGATCGCGCTATCGCAATTAAGTCGTGCAGTTGAAACCAGGCCAGGTGGCGCTAAAAGGCCAATGCTATCGGATTTGCGTGAGTCTGGTTCTATTGAACAGGATGCGGATATGGTGCTATTCTTATACCGCCCTGAATACTATGGTTTAACTGAAGACGAGGACGGTAACCCAACAAATGGTGTGGGTGAAGTTATTATAGCCAAGCACCGTAACGGTGAAACCGGTGTTGTGCGACTGAAATTTGTTGGTAAGTTTGTTAAGTTCACCGACCTTGACCAGGGAGGTGATGGCTTTGCACCACCAAATGCATTCGCTGGATTAAATCCTTCACAGGATTTTGAAAAACCAAGCAACTTCATCATACGCCCATCAAGAATGGATGATATGGATGATGAGCAATCGCCGTTTTAATGTAAGATTAGAAGCTGTCTAAAAATTATAAACTATCGTCATTGCTGTAAGCGAAGCGTGGCAATGACGCTTTGTTTATGTTAAAACACCAACCCCAATACTATCCCAATAATAATTACAACAGGTGTTTTTATTTTGGTGAAGTATAGCAGCAATGCCGTACCTATCATTAAAACATAGGCCAACCAATCGGTACCAAAAGGTTTAGCCAGCAGGATAAACGCTGTCGCCATAAACCCTACTGCTACAGCATTAATACCACTTAATGAGTTTTTTATGCGGGTTATCTTTTTCAGATCTTCCCAAAACGGAACAATAAAAAGTATCAATATCAAACCGGGTGTATTAATACCGATTACGGCTACAATGCTGCCAATGATTTGTCCGCCGATGCCATAGCCCTTATTGCCCATGGTAACCCCACCTAAAAACGAAGTAAAGGAAAACGTTGGCCCCGGCAACATCTGCTGTAAAGCATAACCTGATAAAAACTCGGAACTTCCCAGGTAGTGCTTCAATTCTACAAACTCTGTATACATCAACGGCACTAGCACTTGCCCCCCACCAAAGATTAATATCCCGTTTCGATAAAAATTCTCAAACAAACGTATCGGCAAGCTAAATGGCGAGGTTTGATTTATAATTGCCCCAAGCACAGCGAAAAACAACAATATACCAATAAAATAAGCCACTTTGTTAGGGTTAACATTGGCAAACAACTTTACCCGAAGTTCATTTTCCTGATGATGTGTTTCTTTGGCAGATGAAATAATACCGCCCATCAATATTAACAATGGGAAAGCATACGGATTTTGCAGTAACAACGTAACAATCAATGATCCTATAGCCAGCATCGTGCTCACCTTCGATGTTAAAAACTTATTGGCAAAAGTGTAGGTAGCATATGCCACAATCCCCACCGCAATTGGCTGAACGTAATGCAGGATATTGGTAAACTTAGCCTGCCCTGCAAACATCTTATAACTGATGGCAGCCATACACATAATAACTGCCGATGGTAATATCCAGATTAAAAAAGTAAGCAAAGCCAAACGCAGCCCTCCTACCTTCCAGGCGACACCCACCAGGGTTTGGGTTGATGATGGCCCCGGTAGCAATTGCGATAGCGCCACAAGCTCCATTAACTCCTCCTCGCTGATGTAATTACGCTTCTCTACAAACTCGCGCAGCAAAATAGCTACGTGTGCCTGCGGGCCGCCAAAAGAGGTAAAAGTATAAACAGTAGCATCGCGGATAAAAAGTAGCTGGCGTTTTTTCAAAGCTTGTCAGTAGATTAATTCATCATCATCATCATCATACAAGCCGGTCAGTTCGTTATAAACCGCCTGCAATTCCGAAAAAGCATGATTATCCCGTTTCTCACGGGCTATCTTCATACCTTTTTCATAAGTAGCTATCGCATCTGGTTTGCGGTTTAGCGCCTCGTACAATTTCCCTAAATGATAATAGGTACCCACATAGGTCGGATGGTTATTCACCAAATCCTCGTAATACTCCAGTGCCTTCGTGCTATCATTTAGCCTAAGGTATTCTGTTGCCAGTGCATATTTTAAAAACTCATCTTCCGGTTCGTTTTTTATAAACTCCAATAGCTTTTCTAATCTGCTTACCTGCATTTTAAACTCTCTCTATTTTAATTAAATTTGCACAAAAGTAAATTTAGTAATAACAACAAGCAATTGAATAATGCTATCAGGCCAAATTTGTATATTGCGGAAGTAATTTTGCTGCTACAATATAAGTTTTTAAAGCTCATATTGTTATAAACAAATAAGCCAAAGTGCGGTTTTAATCCGTAGTTGATGTAGTTTTAGGCAATACTAAAGTATTTGAGTATAAACTCCATAAAAATCTGGATCTGTTGTGATGGGTAATAACATGAAAAAAATAAAACTGGATATTGTAGGTTTATCATATAGTCAAACCCAGTCTGGTGCGTATGCTTTAGTTTTGGGCGAAGTTAGCGGCAGGCGCAGGTTACCCATCATCATTGGCAGTTTCGAGGCCCAGGCCATCGCTATCGAAATTGAAAAAATGACCCCTAGCCGCCCCCTAACCCACGATTTGTTCAAGAGCTTTGCTGATGCTTACCACATTGTCGTTCAGGAAATTATTATTTACAACCTGGTTGATGGTATATTTTACTCAAAACTAATCTGCTCCGACGGTAAAAAATCCATTGAAATTGATGCCCGTACATCTGATGCTATTGCAGTTGCCGTAAGGTTCGATTGCCCGATTTATACTTATGAATTCATCCTTTCAACCGCGGGTATCGTAATTGAAGGTAACGATTTTGTTTACCTTGAAAATATTAATGAAACCACTGAAGAAAAAACGGTAACCGCCTCATCTGGCGCTTCCCCTGCCGGATTTACCTCATTAAGCACCGACGAGTTAAAAACCAAACTACAGGAAGCCCTGGCCGAAGAAGCCTACGAAAAAGCAGCCAAAATAAGGGATGAACTTAACAAGCGCAAAGCATCCTAAACATCACCGTTTATTTTCTTATTAATTCCGCTTTTTATTTAATTTGCTTCTATCAATAGCTAATTCCGGCTATATGCTAAAGGTCTTTTTGATTTCGCATTAATTTCACTACTTTCAGCATTAAATTAACTGAATACTATTTATTAAAACCAGGTACTGTATGAATATTAAGTTTCGCTTAATACTGATGAATTTTATGCAATATTTTATATGGGGTGCCTGGCTACTCACAATAGGCGCTTACTGGTTTCAAAATAAAGGATGGTCTGGCGCGCAATTCGGCGCTATTTTTTCAACCATGGGTATTTCGGCCATATTTATGCCTGCCCTCACAGGTATCATAGCCGACAGGTTTATCAATGCAGAAAAGCTATATGGCACATTACATATTCTAGGTGCGGCAACCTTGTTTGCAATACCATTGGTAACCAACCCTACCACATTTTTTTGGGTGATATTGCTGAACATGATATTCTATATGCCAACACTGTCACTATCTATTACAGTCGCCTATTCAGCATTAAAAAGCGAGAATAAAGATGTGGTAAAAGATTACCCGCCAATACGCATTTGGGGCACCATAGGCTTTATTGCTGCGTTGTGGGTAGTAAGCCTTTCCCATAGCGAAACTACTGTTAATCAATTCTACATCGCGTCAACAGTTGCTTTGGCATTGGGCATATACTCATTCACACTACCTAAATGCCCACCGCTTCTATCCAAAATAACTAACAAATCGTTTGTTAATTCATTAGGCCTAAATGCGTTTTCGCTTTTCAAGACACCCAAATTCGCTATCTTTTTTGCTTTCTCGCTTCTTTTAGGCGCGGCTTTACAGCTTACTAATGCTTATGGCGATACTTACATTCACGATTTTAATAGTGTACCCGCATATAAAGATCTGATCGCGGTAAAATATCCTGCTATTATCATGTCTATATCCCAGGTATCCGAAACACTATTCATCCTGGCTATTCCTTTCTTTCTGCGTAAATTTGGGATTAAGTATGTAATGCTGTTCAGCATGTTAGCCTGGGTATTGCGCTTTGGCTTATTTGCCTATGGCAACCCGGCCGGTGGATTATGGATGATCATACTATCATGTATAGTGTATGGTATGGCCTTTGACTTTTTCAATATCTCGGGTTCGTTATTTGTTGAAACACAAACCACACCCGAGATACGGGGCAGCGCGCAAGGTTTATTTATGATGATGGTTAACGGGTTTGGTGCCTTGTTTGGCAGTTTTACCAGCGGCATCCTGATCGATAAGTTTTTCACCCTTCCCGATCACACCAAAAACTGGCATGGCATATGGCTTTGTTTTGCCAGCTATGCCTTGGTTATCGCTATCATTTTTCCTTTTGTATTCAGATATAAACACAATTTGGCTGTTGGACATGCCATCCAAAACGTTTAATTTGCATAATAATCTATTGCCTGTCATTCAATGAAAAAACACTACCGTAAAGAAAACGATTGCCTTAATTGCGGGACTATATTAGAAGGGAAATTTTGCCATAAATGCGGGCAGGAAAACCTGCAGATGAAGGAAAGCTTTGGCCACATGATGAACCATGCCATAAGCGATTATTTTCATTTCGACGATCAATTTTTTCATACCATAAAACCACTCTTTTTTAAACCAGGGTTTCTTTCAAACGAATACATGGCGGGGCGCCGCATACGATACCTGCACCCGGTTAAAATGTACATTTTTATAAGTTTGGTATACTTTGTACTATTATTTCAAACTGGTAATAAAACTAAGCAGGACACACCCGACAATAAAAAAAGCGCAAAAAAACAGTTGGAGAACAGCAGCAAGGAATTGGATAGCCTTAGCAAGGCGTCATATATGCCTGCTTATGCAAAAGCCGATTTAGTAGTTGCTAAAAAGAAGACTGATGACGCTTTAGCCAATGGCGATACCAGTGATGAAGACAGTGAGTTGATAGCTAATAAAGAAAAAGGGTACCGGATACCCGGAACAACACATGATACTACTTATACTCAATATTTAGCTGATCAGCAAAAGCTCGCCCCAAATAAACGGAATGGCTTTATAATGCGACTTATTAATAAAAAGGCTTTGAGTTACAGACAAAATTATGGTTCACGGGCGAAAGAGGTGTTTTTTGAGCAATTTCAGCATAATATACCCAAAATGATGTTTTTAATGCTGCCACTGTGTGCATTAATATTCCAGATAAGCTTTTGGCGAAATAAAAAATATTACGTTGAACATTTAATTTACACCTTCCATTTACATTGTTTCTTATTTCTTTTTCTGACGATTATAATGTTGTTAGAAATAATTATACCAACAGGCTGGCATATAAATAGTTGGATAGGCCTTATAGCTACAGGATGTATAATTTGGTATTTATATAAATCGTTAAGAGTATTTTATAAGCGCAGTGCGTTTCGTACCATTACTAAATTACTTGGCGCAACATTCATGTATCTTTTCGTATTTATATTCTGCCTGGTAGTGGTATTTGCAGTAACAGCTATAACTTTATAATAAAACTAGTTAGCAAAAAGCGTTAAGTTCAATGGTTGGCTTACCCGTGCCCAAACGATATTATTACTAGCTTCAACTCCCCAGTAAAATACGTCTAAATCCTGTTTATAATTGAATTATTGGGATGCATGCAATATAAGATTTGCACCTTACCCATTACTAATCAAAAGAATAAGAAGAAAATAAGCTATAAGAGATGGTTAAGCTAAACATATTCATGCTGGTGTGTTCATTTGTAGGGGGGCCATAACTTAACTTATTAATACCCGCTTCGTATCTAACATCTATCGCCACGTTATGCAAATCAACCCCTCCGCCTAGCTGCCACGCGTAATTCTGGTCTTCATAATTTATTCGGCCACCAAATCCAAATTGCTGATCATTCTGTAGCCTGAATATTAAAACAG
The DNA here is from genome assembly GCF_009765905.1 of Mucilaginibacter sp. L196. Lineage (GTDB taxonomy): Bacteria > Bacteroidota > Bacteroidia > Sphingobacteriales > Sphingobacteriaceae > Mucilaginibacter. The sequence continues at coordinate 110,242 of NZ_LMUO01000015.1, forward strand.
GGCCCGTATAAAATCTGATTCCTAAATTTTCATTACCAACCTTGCCACCAAATAAAAGCGGAACATTAAATGTGGTAAAGTAAGATTTATTTATGCCTCCGTCTTCGTCCTGTTTATTGTTAAGGGTAACGGTTGTCTTTTCCAGGTACATTTCGGGCTGAAAATTAAATCCCAAACCACCAAACCTGGCGTAAACTCCAGCCAAATATCCGGGGTCACCGGTAGTTTTATAATCGGTTGTTGATGGAAATGATGATAATGTACCTCCGGCTTTAAGTCCGAAATCAAAAGTTGGCAAATATTGCGCGGATACCCATCCGCAACTAAACAAACAAATACATAAAGTAAATAATACTTTCTTCATATCAAGCATAAAAATGGGCAGGTTGGCTTATTTTACAAAACCAACCTAAATACCACATATAGAATGGTGACTAAAAGTATAAAAATTAATCAATATTAAAAGGATAATTTGCCCTGGTAGTAATCCAATATCTTGCTGTAAATAAAATAATCGTACCTGGCGCTAATTAAATTCAAGTTGGCAGCATCCACGTTGTTTTTAGATGTAATATAATCTACCGACGTTAACACGCCGTTTTCAAACCTGATCTTAGATATACGGAAACTTTCTGAATAGGCTTTTGATTCGTCTTTCAACGCCTGGTATCTATTGTAAGCGGCGGTCATGTTATAATAGGCTTGCTCAACATTTTGCCTCAGGGTTATTTTTGTATTTTCTTCAACATACTCATAGTTCAGCAAATTAATTTTTGCTAGCGCGATGTTGTTCTTTTTGATGTGATTAGTAAAAATTGGAATATTAAGCCCCAGTTGAATATAAGTACCATAATTATTTTGAAACTGGTCTGAATAACTATTCGAGTTTGAGTTACTGTAATTAGTACCAACCCCTCCGCCCAAAGATAACTGCGGATACAAAAGACCTTTATAATATTTAACGGCCTTTTCGGCGCTTTGGCGCATCAATGTGGCTGCTTTTACAACCGCCAGTTGCTGTAACGCTGTTTGGTAAACCTCATCGGGGGTAATATCCTTTGCGCCTTGCAACTCCTCAGCATTTAAGTGTTGTAATTGCACATCCTTATTATAAGGAATATTCATCAGTTGAAACAAGCTCAACATTGCCGAGTTCAATGAATTTTGCGCAATTACCAAGTTAACTTTACTTGCCTGTAATGATCCACGAAGATCATAAACATCAGATTCAGCCTTGTTTGCGCCCTCCTTCTCCAATATTTCCGAACGGTCCGAACCTTCTTTCGCTACCGCCAGTTGGCTTTTGCTTTGCTCCAATATTTCTTCCTGATCGAGTACCTGCAAATAATTGGTTATTACATTTACGGTAACCAAGTCTTTTGCTGCCTGGTAATTCATTTGGCCCGATTGGTAAGCTAACGAGGCTTGTTTAACAGCATTTTGATAAGCCAAACCGTTAAATAACACTACGCTGCTCTGCAAATTATAGTTATCAGAGGTTACCGATTGATTAATATAGGTATTGGTAACCGGGTTAATTGTACGCCCTGTAGTAAGCTCGCGACTCACACCACCCGAAACTGTTGGGAACAAGTTATCTTTTGCCTGAACAAAGGAAATCCGGTTTGTTTCAGCTGTTATATAACTTTGTTTAACCTGTAAGTTATGCTTAATAGCAGTATCAAGGCACTGTTGTAATGTAAACACATTACCTGCTTGCTGAGCATTTGCGTTAAACGCTGCAACAAATAAAAAACCAATAAGGGTATATTTATGAAAAGACATTTTTGAGATATATTATAACAATCAAAGTTGTTTTGATGATTCGATGCGGCCGTCTAACAAATTGATAATACGGCTACCGTACTCGGCATTTTTTTCGGAATGGGTTACCTGGATGATGGTAACACCATCCTCTTTATTCAATTTCTTAAATAACTGCATTATTTCCTCGCCCTGTTTGGAGTTTAGGTTGCCTGTAGGTTCATCAGCCAATAAGAGTTTAGGGCCTGCAATTAATGCACGGGCTATGCCAACCAATTGTTGCTGCCCGCCTGATAATTGTGCCGGGAATAAATCCTTCTTCCCCACTATCTGAAAACGATCCAGCATATCGGCAACCATAGCTTTGCGTTCGGTGCTTTTAAAATCCTGGTAAATAAGCGGGGTTTCGATGTTTTCATAAACGGTAAGTTCATCAATCAAGTGATAAGCTTGAAAAACGAAGCCGATATATTTTTTATATAATGCCGAGCGCTGTTTATCTTTAAGCTGATGAACAGTTTCGCCCACGAAATAATGATAGCCGCTTGATGGCTCATCAAGCATGCCAATAATATTTAGCAAGGTTGATTTACCCGAGCCCGACGGCCCCATTATAGAGATAAACTCGCCGGCCTCAACCTCAAGGCTGATGTCATTGATCACAAAATTGCGGGTGCCCCCCACCTGGTAAAACTTTGAAATATGTTGAAGTGATAACATTTTATAATTATTAATTTGATGATATAAGTATGAATAACATACCAATATTTTAATTTACTGATAATCAATACAATAAATCAAAATCACAAATACAAAACTGTTCGCTAATGCAACAGGATGCGTTCGGTTATGATACAGTTTACAATGTTAACTATTCGCTTCTTAGACTTTTAACCGGATTTGCAATTGCCGCTTTTACAGTTTGAAAACTCGATACAAAAACCGCGGTGATAATCATCCCAGCCCCGCTTAGCACAAATATCCACCAGCTTATGGTGGTGCGGTCGGCGAAGCTTTGCATCCATTTATTCATGGCCCACCAGGCGATTGGGGTTATTACCAGAAAAGCTATCAGGATAAGCGAAACTACCTCTGTCGACAGTAATGTTACTATCTGCGCCACCGAAGCGCCAAGCACCTTGCGCACGCCAATCTCCTTAGTACGTTGATTGGTAGTATATATAGCAAGCCCTAACAAACCAAGGCAACTAATAAATATAGATAAACCTGTGGCCCAGGCCAGCAATGTAGCAGTATGCTGTTCACTCGCATAAAATTTAGCTATGCTGTCATCAAAAAATCTATAATCGAAATCATCATCCGGGTAAATTTGTTTCCAGTAAGTACCCATACTTGCAATAGCTGTTTTCCATTCATTCCCACCTGCTATTTCGGGTTTTAATGCAATATGTATCCTGGCGTAATTGTATGTCTGATTGCCTTTTAGAATTGCTAATGGGGTAATACTTTCATGTAAAGACATTTGATTAAAATCTCCTACAACACCAATCACTTGCATAGTTTTGTCACCATTAAACTTTTCTATTTGCTTACCAACCGCCTCAAGCGGATATTGGGGATTTATTAAACGGGCATAAGTTTCATTAATTAAAAAACCACTCGTACTATCAGATGCTCTTAAATTTCGACCTGCAAGTAATTTAATATGGTAAACATTGATATAATTTTCATCACCATACTTTTCATCTAATTCAATTTTTACCTCTTTTTTACCATCCATGTAAGTACTTTCTGTTGAATTATTGCCATCTTCAGATGGGGGCGGCCCGCCTAAACCAGCTAATGATACTTGTGGTATTGAACGTATGTAATCAATTAGTAATCTATTTTTTTTAATGGTAAGGTTTTTCCAAGGAGCGCTTATAATTAATATAGCATCTTTTTTAAAACCCATATCCTTATGCATAACATAATATATCTGCTTGCTCACCAATATAGTAGCCATTATAAAAAACTGCGCTATAATAAATTGTGTAATGGTTAAAGATTTACGTAGGTAAGCATTATGGCTTTTACTGCTATTGGGCACCGATTGATTTTTGAGCACCATAATTGGCTTATAACCCGACAGTAATATAGCAGGGTAAAAACCCGACAGCAAGCTTACCATAACCGTTAATATAACTAAAAACAGGATAAGATTAGGCTGACCAAGTAAGTTGGCATTAATTCCAGGCGCAATAAAATCAGCAAATAGTTTTAAAATTAACGGGGTTAGGGCAATTGATATAATTACAGCTGCAAGTGTTATAAAAAACGTTTCGCTTAAAAACTGCAGTATAAGTTGTTTTCTGCTGCTGCCCATCGTTTTGCGGATGCCAATTTCTTTTGCGCGTTGGGTTGCTTGTGCGGTGGTTAAATTCACAAAGTTTATGCAGCCCAATAAAAGCAAAAATGAAGCTATTGTCAATAAGCCATATAATGTGGTTTTACTGGCAATCCTGTCATCAAAAAAGTTATAGTAATTCTCGTTAAAGTGCATATCACTTAGGGGCTGTAAGTGATAGGAATGCGATACACCAGCCCGTTCTTTGTAATTCTTATTAAATATTCCGTTTATCTGCTTTTCTATATGTGCTGTTTTTGTTTTGGGTGATAGCTTCACAAAAAGTTGTGATTCGGAGTTTGTAGCGCCCCATTTTGTGAGCTGCAACTGATCAGCAATTGTTTTATTAGTTTGGTTGGTGCTATATGATATAAAATCATGAAAATTAAAATCGGTGTTCTCTTTAATAGTTTGAACAATACCTGTAACTGTAGTTTTTAAAGTATCATAGGTCACTATTTTGCCAATCATTTGATCGTAAGATAATGTTGGAAAGTATTTTTTAGCCTGATCCGATGTTATCACTACCTGGTTAGGGGCATCCAAAGCATGCTGAGCTGAGCCTGCAAGCCATTTATATTCAAATATTTTAAAGTAGTTCCCATCGGCTAATATTATATTCTCCTGATTTTTAAACCGTACCGGTACGGCTGTATTTCCGGGAATAAATACATCCGGCTGTCCCAGTGTAAAAAATGGAGCGACAACCTCTATACCCGTTACCTGATTTTTTACTGCGCCACCCATTGGGCCGCAAACACCACTGTTAAAACCCGCATTGCCTGAATAGGTATAGTTGGTTACAATCCGGTATATTCTATCGCCATCTTTATGGAACTTATCAAAAGTAAAATCGAAGTGAACTATCAAGTAAATTACCACCGCCGCACTGATGCCTATTGAGAGGCCAACGACATTTATAAACGTGAACAACTTTTGCCGCCCAAAGCCTCGCATCGCGATTTTAAAATAGTTTCTAAACATTGTGATAAGGTTAAGATTAAATATTATTCCGAACGTAAAGTTTTTATTGGATTTGCAATTGCCGCCTTAATAGCTTGAAAACTGATGGTAATAAATGCAATTACAATTGCCAGTAACCCGGCAACTAAAAACATCCACCATTCAATAGTTATTCGATAGGCAAAATCCTGTAGCCATTTACTCATGGCATACCACGCTATGGGCGTAGCTATTATAATGGCAATAAGTACCAGTTTAACAAAATCGTATGACAACATGATGGTTACATTGCTAACACCCGCTCCTAATACTTTACGTATGCCAATTTCGCGGGTACGTACCTGTGCTGTATAGGCAGCCAGTCCTAACAAACCAAGGCAAGAAATACCTATGGCTATTGCAGCAAAATAATTAAACAGGGAACTTTCCTGCTGTTCTCCTTTATACAGATCATTAAATTTCTCATCTAAAAAAGTGTAACTAAAAGGGAATTCACCATTGTACTGTTTAAACAGCTTTTGTGCTGCCGCGATGGCTTTGGGCGCATCTTTGCCGGTTGTTCTTATATAAATATTGCCTAAATACGATGGATAATAGTAGAACACCGCCGGACTTATTTTCTCTTTCATAGACGCGAAATGAAAATCTTTCACCACGCCAATAATAGTCCCCTTCATGTGCCATGCCTGGAAACGCTTTCCTACAGGATCTTTTAAACCTATTTGTTTAACAGCCGCCTCATTTAATATTAAATGGCTGGTATCGTTTACAGCTCCGGTAAAGCCTTTGCCAGCGGCCATTTTCATCTTAAAAAACGACAGAAAGTCCTTATCTATGGTCATCAGATGTACAATAAAAGTTTGTCCGGGCAATTTACCGTCCCAATCGGTTTCACCAGAGATACCATTCATCTGGATGATGTTCTGATTTGAGCGCGTTATATCCAATACTCCCGGCTGTTTTAACAGTTCTGCTCGTACAGCATCATAATGATTTCCCATATCTCGCATCGGAAAAGAAAAAGTATTACTTCTATCGTACCCCAATTGTCTCGAACGGATATAGTTTAGCTGGCTTGTAATAACTATAGTGCCCACTATAAGCATTATTGAAAACACAAATTGGGTAACCACTAATATCTTCCTGAACATCACATCACCAATATTGGATGATATTTTACCTTTAAGCGCCTTTAGGGGCTCAAATGATGATAATAGTATTGCCGGATAGATGCTGGAAGCCAGTAACGTGCCCGATATGGTTAAAACAATAACCATCCACACATGATAGTCTGTTATATCAAAAATTAATTGCTTGCCTGATAATTGATTAAACACCGGCATTAAAAAATGTATCAGCACTAAAGCCAAAATCGCTGAAAGCAAAAACAACAATGCTGTTTCAACTATAAACTGCATAAACAGCTGGCTTTTTGCTGCGCCGATAATCTTACGCATACTGATCTCTTTAGAGCGAAGCATTGAACGGGCTGTTGAGAGGTTTACATAGTTGATACAAGCTATAATTAATATCAGTATAGCCACAATCAGGAAAACCCTTACCATTGTAATGCCCCTATCAGTAAGATCAGCATTGTATAAATGCATTTTTGTTATGGGCAATAGCAAATAAGCCACATCAGTGTCGGCAGAGTGGTGCTTTATATGAATATTAAACAATTTTGCCGATAGTGCTTTTAACGACGTGCCTGGTTTAAGTTTTAAATAAGTAAAGCAATCATACTCATCAAAATTATCGCTCAGATCTATTCTTTGCGCAAGCATGTGTTTAATATTAAAACTCATCGGCATCATCATATCATATTGCATGCTGGAGTTCTCCGGAAAATCAGTAACAACACCGCTTACGGTAAAGTTTTGCTTATTATCTGCTATAATTACTTTACCAATCGGGTTATCATTACCAAAATACTTTTGCGCTGTGCTTTTTGTTATAACTACCGAATTATCATCATTAAATGGTTTATTAGGATTGCCAGATACAATCGGGAAACTAAAAACAGAAAAAAATGACGGATCGGCATATGCTACGCGATCATTTGCAAAAACCTTGTCGTGGTATCTATAGGACGCAAAATCACCATTATAGCCAATGCGTACCACATCCTCCACTTCGGGCAATTGCTGTTTAGCTAAAACACCTATCGGGTAAACAGTGCTTTGCCATATTTGCCTGCTCGCCCCGGTTCCTCCCCAAAGCTCAAGGCGATAAATATTTTTGGCATCTTTATGAAAACTATCAAAGCTAAATTCATCCTGTACCCAAAACAATATTAATATGCCAATGGCCAAACCAGCGGTTAAGCCAACAATATTTATAATTGAATAAAACTTGTTCTTTATCAAGTTCCTCCAGGCTGTTTTAATGTAGTTCCTTATCATGGCTGATGAGTTTTTAGTAATTTATTACTATTCGCTTCGTAAACTTTTTACAGGGTTTGTTAATGCTGATTTTATGCCTTGATAGCTCACTGTAATAAGTGTAATTAATAAACCACCAATTGCAGTTATGGCAAATATCCACCACGACAATGTAGCCTGGTAATAATAATGCCTTATCCAGCCATGCATAAAATAATAGGATGTTGGGATTGCAATTAGTATAGAGATACTTACCAATACAACAAACTCCCGCGACATTAATTGCCATAAACTAAACACCGACGCACCCAGTACCTTTCGTATACCGATTTCTTTGGTACGCTGTTCTGCCATAAATGAAGCCATGCCAAACAAACCCAAACAGCTAATAAATATGGCTAACACAGTAAAGAAACCAGCTAATTTTCCTGTACGCTCTTCATCATCAAATTTTTTGGCGTATTCGCTATCAGTAAATTTGTAATCGAATGGACTATCAGGATCATATTGTTGAAAAACCGCGCTTATTTTGGCGATAGCATCATGAGTACTCATGTTAGGGTTGATCCTGACAGATACTATATTACCGGGATAATCAATAATAGAAAATATAGTAGGTGTAACCCGTTCATAAGGTGAACTCATTACCAGATCCTTAACTACACCTATAATTTTATAATCTCTTCCATCCTTTTTCACCGTTTCCCCAACAGGATGAGTGAAATTCATAAACCTTGCCGCGGATTCATTCAAGATTATCCCCGATGAATCTGTTAAAAATTCTTTTGAGAAATCGCGACCATCAATTATTTTCCAATTTACTGTTTTACCAAAATCAAAGCTTACGGGTATTATCCCAAAATCATCCTGCAATCCGGGTGGTTTATTGCGCCATGATAAGCCACTTTCGCGTTGCCATACACCCGTTAGCGGGCTGTTTGACTCAGCAATATTTATTATCGCACCTGATTTTAACAGATCATATTTTATTGCATCAAAGTGTTTATGAATAACCTCTGTTCTTAATTGGGCTTGAATTAGTCCCTCTCTGCCATAACCAACAGGCCTGTTCTTGGTAAATTCAACTTGCCGAAAAATGATAACAGTACCGATAATTAAGGTAATAGAAACCGTAAACTGAAGCACCACCAGCACTTTACGTGGTAACGTTGCATAAGGGCCGGCATTAAAAGCACCCTTTAACACTTTTACCGGTTTAAATGAGGAAAGGTATAATGCGGGATAACTACCTGCCATTATACCCGTTAGCAAACTAAAAGCTATAGCTATTATCCAAAATACAGGGGTACCCCACAAAATAACAAGTTGTTTATCAGCTATTTGATTAAACCATGGTAATGCAAGCTGTACAAGCATTAATGAAATAACAAACGCAAGGCTCGACATCAATAACGATTCAGTATAAAACTGGCCAATCAATTGTTTACGGTCTGACCCCAATGTTTTTCTGACACCTACCTCTTTAGCCCTCTTCTCTGATCTAGCGGTACTAAGGTTCATGAAATTAATACAGGCTAGTATCAGCACAAACAAACCAATAATACCAAACATCCAAACAAATTCTATCTTACCACCAACATTTACACCATTGCTATATGCAGAATATAAATGCCATCTGCTCATTGGATTTAGAAAAACAACAGGCTTAAATTCATTACCCACCTTATCCCCTTGCGCCAGGAGGGCTCTTTGTTTGATATATTTTATATCAGCAGATACTTTGTTTACATCAACGCCGGGATTTAATTGCGCGAATAATTGCCAACTATTATTACCCCATCGCGTTGCTGCAATTTTCAGATAAGGGTAAGTGGTCATAAACAAATCCCACGGTGCTATATATGCCATATCATTAAATGAAGTATTTTTTGGCATATCCTCATATACACCTGTAACTTTAACATTCAATGTATTGTCTATTTTCATTAGGTGATTCATAGGATCAGCATTACCAAAAATCGCTTTAGCCAATGATGCGGAAAGCATAATTGATGAGGGATCGGTTAATCCGGAACGGCTACCCTTTATCATTTTTAAGGTTAATAAATCCGGGGCCTGGGCTTGCATAAAGTTACCTAACTGATTCAGTTTCTTATCTCCGTGAGAAATAACATGTTGATCTGTATAAGTTGATAAAACCAGGTATTTGAAATTTTGACTATAATCCTGACGAAGTTTAGCACCCAATGGAATTGGAATATCCACTTGTGTTATTGTATTATGATTGATTGTTTGATGCTGCATTACCTGTACAATACGATCATAATTATGAAAGTATTTATCATATGATAGCTCATCATATATCCATAATGAAATCAACATAACTACCGCCATGCCTAACGATAGGCCAACCACATTAATAAAGGTATGTACCTTGTTTTTCACAAGGTTACGCCAAGCTATTTTCAGATAATTTTTTATCATGATATTATTTGTTATTCGCTTCTTAAACTAGTCACCGGGTTTGCAATTGCTGCTTTGATAGATTGAAAACTGATGGTAATAAAAGCGATAAATAATGCTGCAACACCTGCTATTGCAAACACCCACCACCCTATGCCTATTCTGTAGGCAAAATCCTGCAACCATTTTTGCATCAAATACCAGGCAATTGGTGAGGCAATAAGTATAGAAATACACACTAATTTTATAAAATCAAGCGATAACATGCCTGCAATGGTTGCTATGCTTGCGCCTAATACCTTTCGGATACCTATTTCCTTAGTACGTTGCTCGGCAGCGTAGGCGGCTAAGCCGAACAACCCTAAACAGGCTATAACAATAGCTAAAGTGGTAAATGCTATAAATATCGTCCCGATGCGCTGCTCGGAACGGTACATGGCATCAAAATCCTGATCCATGAAGGTGTATTGGAAGTGCACAGGTGTAAAATCTTTCCATTTAGCCTCTATCTGCGAAAGTAGCGCAGGGATGTTGGCGGTATTTACTTTGATGCTTAAACTACTATTGTCGGCATTAAGCTGCATCACTACCGGCGAAATATTATCGCGCAGTGAACTAAAATTAAAATCCTTAACCATACCAATAATGGTGTAGGGCTTATAAGTTGGATTAGGCCCACCTGATGACCGGAAAATGATCTTATTTACCGGATCAGTAAAACCCAGGAATTTCGCTGCGGCTTCATTGATCACAATCGCGTTGGAGTCTGATGGCATTTGAGCGGAGAAATCACGGCCCGATTTTATTTTCATCGCCAGCGTGCTGATATAATCTTCATCAACACTCCATATTTGCGGAAATAGTGATCTTTTAGGATCGACGGCAGCTTCTTTATAAAATATACCTGTACTCCTATTTGATGTAGTAGGCAAATAACCACTTAGTGTAGCATTGGTAACGCCGGGTAATTGTTTTATTTCTTGTTTAAATGTTTTAGCATGGTCGCCTAATTCAAAGGCATGTTCAATAATAAGTACCTGGTTACGGTTATAACCCAGGTCCCGGTTTTGAATGTAGTGAAGCTGGTTATAGATGACCAGCGTGCCGATGATCAGAAAAATAGAGATTGAAAACTGGAACACCACTAAAAAGCTACGTAAGGCGCCACCTTTAAAGCCTGCTGATATTTTACCTTTTAGTACCTGCATAGGGTTAAATGCCGATAAAAAGAAGGCCGGGTACAAACCCGCTAAAAAACCGATCAACAAAATTGCGATTAATGCCGATGGTGCCAGCCAAATCAATGTGTGACTGTTAACAACGATATTTTTACCTGCAAAGTGATTGAATGCCGGCAATACCAACATAGCGGCAGCCAAAGCAATAATTACAGCTATGAAAGTAACCATAGTTGATTCGGCTAAAAATTGAAACATGAGGTGTTTACGTGCCGAGCCTAATACTTTACGTACCCCTACCTCGCGTGCACGATTAGCCGACCTTGCAGTAGATAAATTCATGAAGTTTACACAGGCAATCAACAATATAAATATCGCGATAGCCGAAAAAATGTATACATACTCAATGTTCCCGTTTATTCCAAGTTCTCCTGTTACCGTTAGGTTGGAGTGCAGGTGTATATCTGTTAACGGCATCATATTCAACCTGAAAAAGCTGCCATTCTTTTCAAAGGTATCATAGCTCATGTTGAGCTCCTGCTGCATTTGGCCACCACTATATTTCCTTAAAAACTGTGGGAATTGTGCTTCCAGTTTTTTATAATCAGCGCCTTTGCGCATCAACACATAAGTATTATAATCGCTCCGCAACCATTCAGTCGAGCGACTATCGGGATAGGATGACATCGACAACAGAAAATCTGCATGAAAGTGCGACTGCTCAGGTATATTTTTAATTACAGCAGTAACCTTAATAGGTTTCTGCAAATTACCATCTATTATTAAATTTTCGCCAACCACATTCAACCTGCCGAAATACTTTTTGGCCATTGCTTCGGTAATAACCACCGTATTAGGTTCGATTAATGCTGTTTTTTTATCGCCATAAATTACGGGCAATGTGAATACATCAAAAACTGAAGGATCGGCAAATAAGACGTTGTCTTCTATAATACTTTCAGTGCCCTTGGTTACATGCATGCCGCTAATCCTTTTTAAACGGACAGCATTCTCCACATCCGGGAAATCATTCTTTAAGGTTTGCGCAAGTGGCGCCATGCAAACGGCGTATTGTACTTTGTTATCGCCCAGCTTGAGGTCTTCGTTTACACGGTAAATTCGGCTGGCATTTACGTTGTATTTATCATAGCTCAGTTCATCAACCACATAAAAAACTATAAGCAAACAGGTTGCAAGCCCTAAAGCAAGCCCCAGCACATTAATTGTTGTAAACCCTTTGTTTTTTTGAAGGGAACGAAAAGCCGTTTTTATATAATTCCTTATCATGGTGATGGTTGTGATTGATGTTAAACTAATTATTCGCTTCGTAAACTTTTAACGGGATTAGCTAGTGCTGCTTTTATAGCTTGGTAACTAACAGTAGCCATTGCTATAACAATGGTAATTATGCTTGCTGAAGTCATTATCCACCAGCTCAAGTCTATTCGAAACTCATAATTCTGAAGCCACTTATTTAATACCCATATAGATACCGGGACAGCAAATACTATAGCGATAAGCACGAGCTTTAAAAAATCCTTAGAAAGCAGCCCTGCCAAATTGCTTACAGTAGCGCCCAAAACTTTACGTACGCCAATTTCCTTTGTACGTTGTTCGGCAGCATAAGCAGCAAGCCCAAACAAACCGAGGCAGGATATTATGATCGCCAGGCCGCCAAACAGGTTAGCCAGCATCGCCAAAACTTTTTCATTCTCAAATTTCAATTCAAACTCACTATCAACAAAACTTATGGTTGACGGGTATGCCGGGTTAATAGCTTTTAAACTTTTATTTATCTGATCGATGTTGCTGCTTATACTATGTGCCTGATTTAATCGCATCGTTAATACAGAACCGCCATAACCATCACAAAAAGTAACCATAGGTGGTATTTTACTATATGGTGAGCCCCATACAAAATCTTTATAAACACCAACCACAGTTACCTGTTGATCACCATATTTAATTATTGAACCTACAGGCTGTTTCAATTTCATAATTTTGGCAGCCGTTTCATTGAGCATTACCGTAGGGGTTTTACTGTTGGTATCAATCGGATAATCGGGTGAAAATTCTCGTCCCGCTAATAATTTAACACCTGTGGTGTGCGTAAAATCATACCCTGCATAAAATATGTCAACCAATATTTGTTGTTTAGGATCTTTCCCCGGCCAACTAATGCCCCAGGTATTGCTACCATTTTCCGTTATACTTTGCGATGTACCAGTGGCGCCGGTTATTGCGCCATCTCTTTTTAACTCGTTTATCAAAACTTCGGCTTTTTTACCTAATTCACCCTCTATAGGTATTTCAACCAGATTGTTTTTATCATACCCGTTGCCCATGCCTTGTATAAAACGTATTTGTCGGTATACACAAATGGTGGCCGTTATTAAAAAAACAGCAAATGCAAATTGTACCACTACCAACACTTTACGTATAGGAAGTGCACTACCCCCGCCTTTAAACATCCCTTTTAACACCTTTATAGGCTGGAAAGATGATAGATAAAAGGCCGGGTAACTCCCCGAAAGTAGGCCGGTAACAAGAGCTATGGATAGTATTAATACCCAGGTAGACCAATCTCCAATAGGTAATGACAATTTGATTTTGAGTAATGTATTAAAAAACGGTAGGCATAAGACCAATATAATCACCGCCACTATAGTTGATACGAAAGATAATATTAGCGACTCGGTAATAAACTGCCATATTAACGACGCCCTGTTTGAGCCGATAGCTTTTCGTATGCCAACCTCCTTTGCTCTCTCTTCCGAACGGGCGGTAGAAAGGTTCATGAAATTAACGCATGCAATCAACAAAATGCATAATGCAAGTGCTTCGAATAAATGGATCTGACTGATGCTGCCGCCAACAGATTTGCCATTTTCAAATTTTTGATATAAATGCGTTTTTGAAAACGGGAATAGAAAAAACTGGTTAGTATTGCCGGTATTATGACGCGCAACAATAGATTTTAAAATTGAATTAGCCCTGTTTAATGATCCGGCATCTTTTAACTGAACATAGGTTTGGCAAAAATTATTTCTCCAATTTTGACCTTTGGCCCAGGCATTATCGTTCTCAAATTGCACATATGGCATCACAAAATCAAACTGGTATGATTCATTGGCGGGTATATTATCAATAACGCCGGTAACTATCATCGGCAGGTTATTATTGCGAGTCACCATTTTGTTCATAGGATCAGCATTACCAAAAAGCGTTTTTGCGAAGTCCGCAGTAATTACTATCGAGTTAGGTTGTGTTAAAGAAGTAAGCGGGTTACCCTTAATAAAATGATATGAAAACATTGAGAAGAAAGCAGAGTCCGCATACAGGCCTACCTTTTTAAAACTGTTATTTTTGTAGCTGATAAGGCTTCCCCCACCATAATTATCAACACGAACAGACTGCACAACACCTGGCACCTCAGCTTTTATAGCTGCTGCTGCCGCGCCCGGTGTCGACGCAAAGGTATATATCTGACCATCGCCGTGCTGATTATTTTCTACCACATAAATATTATCAAGATTTTTAAACTGATGATCGAAACTTAAATGGTACGATACATACAATAACAGCAGCAGGCAGCTTGCTATACCCAACGTTAGCCCTCCTCCATTGATAAATGAAAAAGCCTTATGCTTTTTTATATTTCGCCACGCTATTTTAAAATAGTTCTGTATCATGATGATTTAATGCTATAATTAATATTTTATTCGCTTCGTAAACTTTTAACCGGATTTGCTAACGCTGCAGAAACTGCTTTGTAGCCAACCGTTAACCATGCTATAACTATTGAAACCGCTATAGCCAATAAAAATATCCCTGGGCCTAATGTTATCCTATAAGTAATATCCATCAACCATTTATTCATAAAATACCAACCCAACGGTGCCGATATAGCAAATGATAAAAGGATAAGTACCGTGAACTCTTTAGAAAACAAATAAACAATACTGCTTACTGATGCGCCTAGTGTTTTTCGTATACCCACTTCGCGGGTACGCTGTAATGCCATAAACGATATTAGGCCATACAAGCCCAGGCAGGAGATAAATATGGCTATACCGGCGAAGATCTTACAAAGATCAGACTGCTGCTCTTCGCTTTTGTAATAGGCGGCGATCTTGGTATCCAAAAACTGGTATTCATACAAATTATTAGGGAATGTATTATTCCATAAATGTTCGATGGATGCCAGTGATTCCTTAATATTTGTTGGTTGTATTTTTATGTTGATAACCTGATAAGTGGATTTATACGCAGCCATTATAACAGGTGGTATATCGTGCTTCAATGATCTGACATTAAAATCTTTCACAACGCCTACAATACGGGCATTCTTAGTTTTATCGTTAAACAATTCCAGGTTCTTCCCAATAGCATCGTTAGGATTAGTAATGCCTAATTTTTTCAATAAAGCTTCATTTACTACATACTCGTGTACAGTATCAGTTTTAGCATAAATATGGCCCGCAACTAATTGTAATTTATACAGACTGAAATAATCTACATCGGCCCATTTTAAATCGGCATTAAAATCTGTTTGTTTAGATGAGTTGTTGTACTTGAAATCGGTAGACCATCCCATATTATCTGATGGACTTGCGGAGCTAAAACTCACTTTATTGATACCTGGTTGCTGCAAAAGCTGATCGCGCAGGGTGTTTATTCGGGTTAAACTTACGCTATCATTCTGGAAAGGAACGGTAACAACAGCATCTTTAGCAAAACCAAGTGGTTTATTCCTAAAATAATCTACCTGTTTAATAATTACCAAAGTACCAATTACCAATACCTGCGCAATACAAAACTGCAATATCACTAAGCCTCTGCGTAATGATACACCGCTTGATTTAGTTGAAACAAACTTATTTTTGAGCGCCGCGATAGGATTGAAACCGGATAATATCATTGCAGGATACAAGCCCGCCAAAAGCGTAACACCTGCTATTACTAAAACAAGGAATAATATTACTGGTGGTGCTAAAATAAAATCATTACTTAAGTGTATATCTAATAAATGGTTTAAATATGGCAGCACGGCTTCCGCTATTAAAATGGACAACAATACTGCAAAAACGGTAACTATTAGCGTTTCGCTGATAAACTGTATAACTAATTGCTCGCGGTTGCTACCTAAAACCTTACGTATCCCAACTTCTTTTGAGCGGTTTACCGCCTGTGCTGTAGCCAGGTTAATAAAGTTTACACACGCAATGATCAAAAGAAACAAACCAACTAAGCTGATGGAACGAATAAGGCTTTTACTAAAAGCATCTGTTCTAAAAAGTTGAACCTCGCTATCGTAATGCATATTGCCCAAAGCCTGTAATTGCATACCGTCCTTAGCATAATCAGCGGGTTTGTGCTTTTTAACAAAAGCAGTAAGCTGATTATTAAATTGGGCGATATTTTGACCTTCGGGTAATACAATAAAACAATTATTAGAACCATAAATACTCACCCAATCTTTAAAATTATCATAATAATCGCTCCCCTTGGCTCGTATGGAGGAATAAGACATAACTACCTTAAGCGGAAAATCAGTATTGGCAGGCATGTTTTTTAATATGCCGGTTACTTTGTAACCTTTCTTATCTCCTAACTTAATAACCTTGCCCATCGCATTATGCCAATCGCCAAAAAACTTATCGGCTTCATTCTGGGTTAAGGCAACAGTGTAAGGATCTGATAAAGCTGTTTTTTTATCACCCGCAAGCCATCCAAAATTAAATATGTCGAAGAATTGAGGCTCCACATAAAAAGTATCATCCTCTTTAAAAATTTTAGCTGTTTGTCCTTGGCTATTATCCCCTATGGTAAAATGAGCGCCAAATTCCAGCATTATAGCGGCAACCTGTTTAACTTGTGGAAAATCTAACCTTATACTTTCGGCTGTTGGCAGGGGAACACCACTACCAAGATTAATACCTTGAGGGGTATGTATAGCCGATATTATACGATATATCTGACCTTTATTTTTATGAAAGTTATCGAAACTGGTTTCAAAATTGACAATCAAAAATATAAGCAGGCACGCTGCTATGCCTATAGCCAAACCAACAATGTTAATTAACGCATAGCTTTTGTTACGTAACAAACTTCGCCAGGCGGTTTTTATGCTATTCTTTATCATAATGATTTAATGCTATAATTAATACTTATTCGCTTCGTAAACTTTTAACAGGATTTAATACCGCTGCTTTTATTGATTGAAAGCTAATGGTTACAAATGCTATAATTAGCGCTATAGTGCCGGTTATAACAAATACCCACCATTGTATTTGTATACGATATTCAAAACCTTGCAACCATTTATCCATTGCATACCAGGCAATTGGCGATGCGATACAGATTGAAATTAACACCAGTTTCAAAAAGTCTTTACTTATCAGGAACAAAATGTTGTTTACACTTGCCCCAAGCACTTTGCGTATGCCTATTTCTTTTGTGCGTTGCGTAATGATTAAAATAACTATGGCGAACAAGCCCATGCAAGAGATCACGATGGATATAATAGCCCCTGTAACGAATATTTTTGAGAGATCAGTCTCCTTATTGTATTGTCGCTCTGTATTTTCATCCAGGAAAGATGCCCCAACTTCGGTATGTGGATTTGTATCCTTCCATACTTTATTAATAAGTGCCATACTAGATGCCAGGTTGCCCGATTTCACTCTTACCAATATGTAATTAATGGGCCAGCCGGTGCGGATAACCATTGTTAAGGGAGCTATTTCATGATGCAACGATTTAAAATTGAAATCTTTTACGAT
Organism: Mucilaginibacter sp. L196; assembly: GCF_009765905.1. Classification (GTDB taxonomy): domain Bacteria; phylum Bacteroidota; class Bacteroidia; order Sphingobacteriales; family Sphingobacteriaceae; genus Mucilaginibacter. The sequence continues at coordinate 128,084 of NZ_LMUO01000015.1, forward strand.
ACCTGCGACTTGCAGTTTAGCTCCATCTGTAGGCAATAAATCTCCGATTGGATTTTTCTCACCTAACTCTTCAGCCATTTTTTGATTGATAAGCACCATTGTGGAGTCAGCACCGAATGAACGGGAAAGATCGCGCCCATTGACAACTTGCAGCCCGAGTGTTTTTACATAATCATAATCAACCCTTAGCCAATTTGTGCTTACCGTTCTGCCTTTATAATTAAATGACATTATTGAGGTAGAGGAACTATTATCAAGCCCTTTACCCAAATTCATATCAGTGCCGGTAACACTTACTACTTGTGGATATGACGACAACTTCGACCTCATTTGCGTAAGTGCTTTTTCAGGATCGATATTACTGCCGATTGGGATACTTACAACCTCACTTTTGTTGTAACCAAGTGGCTTTGTACGCATATAATTAAGCTGTTGCCAGGTAATAGCAGTACAGATAATAAGCAAGCTTGATAACGCGAACTGCACCACCATTAAACTGTTGCGCAAACTACTCGACTGCCCGGCACCCACTTTGCCTTTAACGGTTTGAGCTGTTTTACCAACAGACATAAGCCATGCAGGATAGCCACCTGCTAACAGGCTTATTAAAACAAAACCTCCTAAAATGTAGCTTATAATTGCCGGAGAGGCTAAAATATTTAAGGAAACCTGCTGATTAAACGCTAATTTATATTGCGGCAAAAAGATACAGGCTGCTATTACACCTAATATTAACGATATGCCACAAATAACAAACGACTCACTGCAAAACTGAACGATTAACTGCGTTTTTGTTGCGCCGATCACTTTACGAACACCAATTTCTTTTGCCCGTGTAAAGGCACGCCCTAATGAAAGATTAATAAAATTAGTGCAGGCTATAAACATGATAAACAAGCTTATCAATAACACCAGATAAGGATAAAATTTACTTATCGCCCTTGATTGCGAACTGATAGCACTAAAGTGAATATCAGTCAATGGAATTAGATGCAGACTTAAAACCTGACCGTTATTATCCGGCTTGGCACCATCATGTATTAATTGTTTAATAGAAGCATCGTAATGTTTTTGAACAAATGTTTTTAGCTTTTGCTCAAATACTGCCTGCTTTTCGCCTGTCGGCAATTGCAAAAAAACATTATGCGACTGGCTGTTCCATTCATTTATATTTTGATCATAGCCGGGGAATTGCTCAAACCTGCAAAGCAACCCAAAATCGAAACTTGAGTTTTTGGGGGCATCGGCAGCAACAGCGGTTACATTCATGCTCTTCCAGCCGTTATCCACCTTTAACTCTATAAGTTTACCTATCGGGTTTTGATTGCCGAATATATTTTTGGCAACAGTTGCCGATAAAACAATATCATTTTTATCTGCTAAAGGATTTATAGTACTTCCGTTTACAATCGGGAACGTAAACATTTTAAAAAAGTCGGCATCAACACATCTAACATCATCGTTAAATATCTTATCGCCATAGCGTAATGCGCTACCGCCGAAATCACCATAACGAGTAATATGTACAACATCAGGAAACTCTGCTTTCAATGCCGGGGTCATGGGGATTGGCATTGTGGAGCCCTCATCAACACTGTTCGCGTGGTGCTGTTCTATGTATAGCTGGTATACATCATTTTTATTTTGGTGGAAAGTATCAAATGATAACTCAAAAAACGCGGTTAAGGTAAGTAACAGCGCTGCCCCGAAAGCAACAGCCATACCTGTGATATTGATAAATGTGAAAGTTTTATGTTTCCACATATTTCTTAGCGCGATTTTGAAGTAATTCTTGATCATAAGACTTTTCTTGTTTTCATTAATTTTCTCCACCATGCCCCTCCTTTTACAGAGGGGCGACGGAGACATTTATTAACTATATAAACTAAAAACCAATTAGTACTTTTTATATCATGATGTTTTCCATCACTGTCTGGCCATCCAGCAAGCGGATAATGCGGTGGCTGTAACGGGCATCATGCTCAGAGTGTGTTACCATGATAATGGTTGTACCTTGCTCATTCAGGTCGGTTAATAGTTCCATTACATCATTACCGTTGCTGCTATCCAGGTTACCGGTGGGCTCATCCGCAAGGATTAGTTTAGGTTTGTTTACCACTGCACGGGCAATAGCCACACGCTGTTGCTGACCACCTGATAGTTGCTGCGGATAGTGATTACGACGATGCATTATCTGCATTTTGTCCAACACTTCCTCTACCCTCTTTACACGTTCCGCTGATGGTACGCCCGTATAGATCAACGGCAACTCTACATTTTCAAACACAGTAAGCTCATCAATCAGGTTAAAACTTTGGAAAACGAAGCCGATGTTGTGCTTACGCAGATCGGCACGTTTACGCTCGGTAAAGTGCGCTACTTCAATGTCGTTAAAAACATAGCTGCCTTCATCCGGGTCATCCAGCATGCCTAAAATGTTAAGCAAGGTTGATTTGCCGCAACCCGATGGGCCCATAATGGCTACAAATTCGCCTGTATCCACATGCATGGATAGTTTGTTTAATGCAATGGTTTCTACCTCTTCGGTACGGTAAAATTTTTCAAGATTGGTAATTTTTATCATTTCCGTATTTTTTATATACCCAATGGGCGTGTGTTTTCTATATTTTCTTAATTCGTTTATTATTTACTTAATACCAGTTCCTGCATATCACCATAAGTATCATAGCTTGATGTTACTACTTTATCGCCGGGTTGTAAACCGTTGGTCACTTCGTAATAGTCAGGGTTTTGCCTGTTTAATTGTATATCAACCTTATAAGCGGTTTTACCGTCAGCACTTAGCTTGAATATCCAGTTTCCACCTGTAGTTTGATAGAAACCACCTTTAGGCACTAATATCGCCTGTGTTTCATCGCTCAAAGCAAGCCTTATCTGTAGCGTTTGGCCTCTCCTGATACCCGTAGGCACTGCCCCTATAAACTCCATATCCACCTGGAACTGGCCGTTGGTAACCTGTGTAAACACCTTCTTTATTTTCAGCTTATAAGTTTTATCAGCAAATGAAAAGTCCCCCATTAAACCATTATATACACGTGATATATAATGCTCATCAATATTCACCCTCACCTTGTATCCTGACATGACGTCAATTTCACCCAAACGTACCCCTTTGTCTATATTTTGCCCAACTTCAGCATCCATAGAGGTAAGTTGTCCGTCAACCGGCGCTTTTACGATCAGGTCACCAACTTTTTGTTTCATCAGGTCGAGCGTATTTTTCATATTGGTATATGATTCCTGCGACTGTTGGGACTGTGTTTTTACAGATACCGAATCCTGCTTTAATATCTGCGCGTTTAGCTTTCTTTTGCTTACCGCGTAATCATAAGCATTTAACGCGATCTGATATTCCTGAAAGCCGATAGCTTTTTGCGCATATAATTTTTTATCAAGCGTATACAAGCGGGTAGCTTCTTTTAAGGTATTATCAGCATCTTCCAGGTTTTGCAATTTGCCGATAGTATTTTGCTGCGCCTGGTCGCGTGATATTTGCATTTGTGTTAACACGTTAAATACCTGCGTTTGCTGGTTGGCAAGGCTTAACTCCAGGTCTAAATCAGATAACTTCATGATCGGGTCGCCTTTTTTCATATCTGTACCATCCTCTACATAAAGCTTTTCAACTCTACCGCCTTCAACGGCATCTAAATAAATAGTTGTTATTGGGAGCACCACACCGTTAACCGGGATAAACTCCTGGAAAGGGCCTTTAGTAACCTCGCTAATAGTGATGCGTTCAGGATCAACTGTTAATTTGCTTTTACCCGAACCAAAAACAATACATAAAGTGATTAATACAACAAGCGCCGTAATACCGGTTATAAGCATAATGCGCTTACTATTCCACTTCTTTTTTTCTATAATTCTATCCACGGTTATAATATATTTAACTATTGCTAATACAATCACATGCCACAAATTAAGACACTGTATTACAGCACCTTATAAGCTAAATATCAAAACAGACCGTACGCTATTGTTACAGCAAGTGTTCGGTTATGATACAGTGTAATTTAAGCAAAATATGTAAAAAAGCTGTTTTACAGGTATTTGGATTTGGTGCAGGCTTTTTGCTTGTTTGGCATAAGGTGATAAGCCCCTATATTTATAGCAATAGTTAACGGTACTTATTATTTGCATTTAAAAAAATGAAAAGCTAATTTGAGCATAAACTATTCATAAGAATACACAACCTAATATCTGCGAAGCAAACAAAAGAAAATGATTTTAAAAAAAGCTACCATATTAATTGTTGATGACGATACAGATGTGTTAACCGCTGTTAAACTGCTGCTCAAAACTGAAGCACAGGAAATCATCACTGAAAAAAATCCGGAAAACCTGAATTCGCTTTTACAGCGTAACCAGATTGATTTGGTTTTGCTGGATATGAATTTCAACAGCGCCATTAACACAGGTAATGAGGGTTTATATTGGCTTAAAAAGATTAAAGAATGGAAGCCAAATATTTGCGTAATTATGATCACCGCCTATGGCGATATTGACCTGGCGGTACGTTCATTAAAAGAAGGTGCGAATGATTTTGTGGTTAAGCCATGGCATAATGAAAAGCTGATTGAAACTATCAAAGATCTTCTTGACAAAAAAGAAGGATCAACTCCCAAAAAAGCGACGGGTAAAAGTTCAACAGGCGACACATCTATATTGGGTGAATCGGAACCAATGCAGGATATTTTTCACAAAGTAAATAAGATAGCCCCTACCGATGCGAATATTTTATTATTGGGCGAAAATGGTACTGGCAAGGACTTGATGGCAAAAGCGATACATGAGCGATCATTACGAGCTGATAAACCATTTGTTAAGGTTGATGTTGGCGCTTTAACGGATACCTTGTTTGAAAGTGAGCTGTTCGGCCACAAAAAAGGTGCTTTTACGGATGCACGTGAAGACAGGACCGGCCGTTTTGAAGATGCCCAGGGCGGAACTTTATTTTTGGATGAAATTGGTAATATTACCTTACAGCAACAAGCAAAACTGCTCACCGTACTACAAAACAGGCAGGTAACCCGTTTAGGGACTAACAAGGCTGTTGATATCGACATCCGGCTGATATGCGCCACTAACCTTCCATTAAGCGAACTGGCTAATGAAAACCGTTTCCGCAAGGATTTAATATATCGTATTAATACAGTGGAGATAAATATGCCGCCCTTACGTCGCAGAAGCGAGGATATTGTGATTTTGGCTAAGCACTTTGCCAAATTATATGCTACCAAATACCTGAAACCAGCAATGGATTTTGAGCCTGCAGCTTTGCAGAAGCTTAGAATGTATAACTACCCCGGCAATGTGCGCGAATTGCAATATACTATTGAACGTGCTGTAATTATGGCCGATGACCACATTATGCGTGCCGATGACCTGATATTTTCGATATTAGAAAGTCCTTCAGATAATTCTACCATCGATATGGATAACGTTCCTTTAAGTACGATGGAAAAGAATGCTATTTTAAAGGTGATTGAGAAACATAGCGGCAATATTACCCGTGCCGCCAAAGAACTTGGCTTAACGCGTACAGCGCTATACCGTAGATTAAGCAAATATGATATTTAAACGCTACGAATGGCGGCTGTTGCTGCGGGTACTTTTCTTGTTTGTTACCTTAATGGCTACATCGTTTATAGTTGTTAACGGTTCTACATGGTATTTGTACCTGGCTATAACTGTTCCCCTACTTGTTTACGAGGTATTGGATTTGATTCAATTTCAGAAAAAAGCCCAGGATGAAGTTAACCAATTTGTTGAATCTATACAGTACCGCGATTTTTCGCGCCATTTTGATGTGCGGAGAGCCCCTGCAGAACTGAAACCACTTCGTGAAGGATTTAATGATATTAACTCCACATTTAAAAATATCAGCCGTGAGCGGGAAACGCAATATCAATACCTGCAAAAGATATTGGAGCTGGTAGATACCGGCATCCTATCTTACGAAATAGAAACCGGGGAAACGGGTTGGATAAACGAAGCTTTTAAAAAACTGCTTGGCGTACCCTACCTAAAAAGCATTAATTCACTCGAAAAAAGGGAACCAGAACTATACCGTGAAATATCGACAATTAAACCCGGCGACAGCAAACTAGTCAGCATGACCCGTAACCAGCAATTGGTTAAAATACTCATCACCGCCAGCGTTTTGCGTAGCGATGGCAAAGTATCAAAACTGATAGCCTTTCAAAACGTAAGCGAGGCTTTGGACGAGACAGAATCAAAGGCCTGGCAAAAGCTATTGAATGTAATGACGCATGAGATTATGAACTCGGTAGCGCCGATCTCATCATTGGCCGATACTCTAAAGAACCGTTTACAAAGCCCGGAGATTGCTAATAGCCCGGTGAGTGCACATTTAGAGGATCTGGAATTAGGTATTGATACCATTAAACGCCGGAGCGAGGGTTTGCTTAAGTTTACAGAGAGCTATCGCAGCCTGAATAAAATCACCAAGCTTGATTTGACCAAAATATTGGTGCGCAACATGTTTGAAGATTTGAACAGCCTGATGCGCCCTACACTGGAGAAAAAGAAGATCGAATTAGAAATAATCCTACGCGACCCTACCCTCGCCATTGAAGCGGATATTAACCTGATTGAGCAAGTGCTGATAAACTTAGTAGTAAATGCTATTGAAGCAGTAAAAGATCGCGAAGCACCAAACATCATTCTTTCGGCAGAGATTCAGAATAATAAGACATTGGTTAAAGTAACCGATAACGGCCTAGGCATGCCACCGGAATTATTGGATAAGATATTTATCCCCTTCTTCAGTACCCGTAAAACAGGCAGTGGCATCGGCTTAAGCTTGTGTAAGCAGATCATGCTGTTGCACAAAGGAAATATACAGGTGCAAAGTTCTGAAGGCGTAGGGTCATCTTTTGTGATGCAGTTTCCAAATTAGGTTGCAAATCCATTTCTTTGTTTGATGTCAGGTAAAAACATATTCGCTATCTCTGGCAGTCTGAGATCAGGCTCATCCAATCATAATATTTTACGCTTTTTGGGCGGGTTAATGCCTGCTGAGATTAATTATAGTATTTATGAAGATTTAGCGCAAATACCGCCCTTTGACCCGGGACTGGATAACGAACACCCGCCACAACCTGTAGTTGATTTCCGCCATAAAATAAACAATGCCAATGTTGTAATTATCTGTACTCCTGAGTATGCTTTTGGTGTACCCGGTCAGCTAAAAAACGCATTAGATTGGACAGTATCAAACAGTACGTTGGTTGATAAACAGGTGGCGCTAATTACCGCTTCATCTGTAGGCGACAGCGCGCACGCGTCTTTATTAAAAACACTGGGAGCTTTATCTGCCGATGTGATTGCTGATCTGTTAGTGCCTTTTATCAGAGCCAAGATTGATAGCGATGGCAATATTATTGACAAAGATTTGAAGGTTGGTTTAGGTATAATAAGGGATACCATATTAAAATAATACAGGCAACAGCATATATCTGCGATTGCCTGTAAATCAACTTTAATAATTACCTCCTCGTATTCAGCATGGCAAAGGCATCGGCAGGCGATTTTAGGTAAGCCTCATGAAATTGCGCGGTAAAACCAACATGAATTTCAAAGGTATCAGCTTCAAAAGCCTGTAGAAATTCTTCGGCAACCTGTTGTGGCGGGATACCATTACTACCGCCAATTTCAGCAGAAAAATCGGTATCAACCAAAGGTGGCATCAACTCAAATACTTTAACATTTGATGCTTTTTCTAAACCATATCTCAGCGCCTGTGTATAAGAATGCAAGGCGGCCTTACTTGCCGAATAGGTAGGTACATCATGCGATGGTGCTATTGCCAAAACGGATGTAACGTTTACAATAACAGCCTCAGGCTGTGCTTTAAGCGCAGGCAATAATTTATCAATTAAACGAATAATGGATAAGTAGTTGGTATCTATCTCCGCACCGGCATTTTCAAAGGCTGGGGCATTATCCAACTCGTACATAAAAGCCTGGCCGGCATTGTTTATCACAACGTTCAAGTCAGGATGATTTTGTTGCAGATAAGCAACCAGTTTATTTACATCATCTGCTTTGGTAACGTCAGTAGCAAAATAGCTTACGTTCGTTAACTTGGCGGCAGCTTCTTTTAGCTTGGCTTCCGTCCTGCCGGTAATGATTACATGGTTGTTTTTTTCGCTTAATAATTTCGCGATAGCGAAACCAATACCCGATCCTCCGCCGGTTATTAGTATAGTTTTATTGGTGATATTCATTTTTATGTTGTTGTTAATATAACAGCACAATATTAAAATATAAAATATACCGATTGGTATATTTTATGTCAAATTTTTTAAATTTTCATTTCGCTTATTATTGATTCCACCGTAATCATTATCTTATCCAAGCAAGCCTGACTATTAGTTACTTTACTGATCATTATACCACCTTCAACCAAAGCTATTATAGATAAGGCAATGCGTGAATGATCCAACCCTTGTTTAAATTCACCTGCATCTACACCGCTTTGTATTAAGTCCTGCACACCTTTTTTCCATTTTAAAATGGCTTTAGCTGCGCGATCCTTTAATAAGTTATTGGTATCATCAGCCTCAACAGCGGTATTTAATATAGGACAGCCCCCTACTGGGAAACTACCACGGGTAAACTGGTCATATACCTGGGCATAAACCATTAATTTATCATGATAGGTTTTAGCGGATTGGATACGTTGCTGGATTAAGCCGCTAACCTTAGCGTAATTATGATCAAACACGGCAAGGGCCACATCTTCCTTATTACCAAAATTGCCATATATACTGCCTTTGGTTAAACCTGTGGCTTCTGTAAGATCGGACATGGATGTACCTGCATATCCTTTAGTATTAAATATGCCGGCAGTTGTTTCAATAATGAACTGGCGTGTGCGGTCGGCCTTTGACAGTTTATTTTCCATATACAAATATACCAATTGGTATTATAACATCAAGCATATAAATAGTTTATAAAACAAATACAAAGCCTCTTAATAAATTAAGAGGCTTTACGCTTATCTTTTTTTATGCTCCGGCTTATGAGTACTATTTCTGTTTGATGTTACATCAGAGCGTTGCCCACCCGAATTGCTAATACCCTGTTCTTTCAATCTTTCGTTTTGATTAGTAAACGCACGATCAGATGTCGGTTTACCCTGCTCATTTCTGTTGTTTTTTGAATCCTGTGCTTTCATAATAAATACATTTTAAGTGTATGCCAACTATAGCGCAACAATTGTACCGTAACATAAAAAAGGCCTCAGCAAAATGCTAAGGCCTCTCCTATTCTATTATAAACTTATTAATTACTGAGCCGGTGTATTCGGATCTTTACCAATCAATGTCATAAACTGGTCTAACTTAGGGGTAATAATAATTTCTGTACGCCTGTTTAATGATCTACCACCCGGAGTGCTGTTATCAGCAATTGGATTATATTCACCACGGCCACCGGCGGTTAATCGTTTAGGATCAACACCGTAGGTGTTTTGTAAGGCCTGTACTACTGATGATGCACGTAAATCACTTAAATCCCAATTATTACGAATGTTAGGTTGTGAAATAGGTACATTATCTGTATTACCTTCAACCAGCACATCATAGGTAGAATAATCATTGATAATCTTGGCTATTTTACTCAAAGTTTCGCCCGCCTGAGGTAAAATGTCATAGCTACCTGATTTATAAAGCATATTATCAGCCAATGAAATATAAACTACACCTTTAAGTACTTTTATATCTACATCTCTAGTTTCATCCGGCGTTAAGGAGCGGGTTAAGTTATTGGTAAGTACCATATTAAGCGAGTCGCTCTTATTTTTTAAATTAACTAAATGCTGAATGTATCTGCTTGATGCACTTATCTGATCAGCCAATTTTGCAATATTCACATTGCCCTGGTTGTTGCCTGCCAAACATTGGCTCAATGCGCTCTGCAAAGCGGCAGCATTTGCTTTTGCAGCCTCAATTTGCTCTTCTAAACTAGTAACCCGGGTTCTGGAACCTGAGAGTTCCTGTTGAGTAACCTGGTAGCTTTGCATCAGATTACGATTAGTATCCTGTAACCTGTTGTAGTTGGTTTGTAGTTCAGTATACTTTTTGTTGCTGACACACCCCTGGGTTAACGCTGCTACAACAAAAAGCAGTAACGGTAACATTATTTTAATTTTCATAATTGTAGTTATTAACGACTAACCATAAACCATTTATGATCAACACTGCTACAACAACTCAAAAATTGTAATGTTTATTATATTTATATAACCTATAATAACTGTTAAAATTCCCTTCAAATAATATATTTGCCTAAATTTTATATAAAACTAATGAGCGACTTAAACAACACCGTAAAACATAATAGTTATTTTGAAGGCACAGTACAAAGCCTTGGCTTGGATACCGATAAAGGAAATGCAACAGTAGGTGTAATGAAAAAAGGAACCTATCAATTCTCAACATCTACTGTTGAAACTATGATCGTGGTTTCGGGTATAATGAATATTAAACTGGCTGATGGCGAATGGACCAAATACGCTGAACAGGAAAAATTTGAGGTAGCTGCTAATTCAAAATTTGATATTGTATGCGATACAGATGTTGCTTACATCTGCTATTACGCCTAAGTATTAACTAAAATCAACATGGAAGATGTGTAATTCATTATCCATTGAATAACATATCTTCCATTTATAACGGCTGCAAATATTTTTAACAATAGCTAAACCCAAACCTGTACCTTCTGATTTATTACTTTTCTGGAAACGCTCAAAAATGGTATCGGTATTCATTATTTGAGGCGGGCCGTTGTTTTTAATTGCAAGCTGATCTTCGGTCAATGTAATAATTAGTTTACCGCCGAATACATTATGCCTTATCGCGTTACTAAGTAAGTTATTCAGTAATATATCAATCAGGTACTTACTTGCTGTAATTTCTTTAGGTGAAAGATTTACCTCCAATTCGATTTTTTTATTGGTAATGAGCTCGTTAAATTGCTTTATTTTATCCTCAACCAAGGTATTTAAGTTAAAGGTATCAATATCGTCAATTAAATTATTTTCAATTTTAACCAGTAATAACAATGATTGATTAAGCCTTGCTAATTTATTAGTAGCCGCGTAAATATCATTAATCTGCCCATACTGTTCCGGCTTTAACGTTTCATCCTGAATAAGCATATCCAGCTTTGAGGTAATTACAGCCAAAGGTGTTTGCATCTCGTGCGATGCATTATCAGTATATTGTTTAAGGTTTTGGAAATCACTTTTTACGTTTGATGACATGGTAAGCACCGCCGTATTTAACTCATTAAACTCATCAACTTTAGTGTCAATGAGTTCAAGGTTCTTATCATCTGAGATGTTAAATGATTTTATTTCAATCAGGGTTTTATAGAATGGTTTCCACAAACCGTTTAAAATAAAACGATTGGTTAAAAACAGTATAAATACCAGTACAACCATTAAGCCTATAGTAATTAAGCTGATGAATTGTATAAGGTACTCAGTCGCCTCTCTGGATTCAGTAATTACAACTTCATAATGCTGATTACCTAATGAAACAAGCCCCGATACCGCCCGGCCTGGTTGGCTCTCATCTTCTTTAGGATTAACATAAGTAGTATCAAAATACCTAACCGGCAACTCTATTTTATTGGTTTTTATAAATACAGTTATATCCTCATCAAAATCCAGTTGTTTGGGTAGATGATGATTGGTATTAATATAGGCTGTTACTTCTTCAATTTCCTCACCCAGATCATTATCAAGTTGCGTTCTGGCAATGTAATTTATCGTAAAAAAATAAATTATGCTACCTATAATCAACACAGTTACCGCGATGATTATACTGGCCCTAGTATACTGTTCAGAAAGCTTCATTCTGCTAAAAATTTGTACCCTATACCATAAACTGATTTTAGGTAATCTTTACAATCGGCATCTAAAAGCTTTTTTCTCAAATTTTTAACATGCGTATAAATAAAATCGAAGTTATTGTGCATGTCCATTTCATCTCCCCACAAATGTTCAGCAATGGCGTTTTTAGCAATTACTTTCCCTTTGTTCGCAATAAAATATAATAACATATCATATTCTTTGCGGGTCAAAACAATTGGTGATCCCTTTATAGATACCACCCTGCCCGGCAAATCAATGTTTATTTCGTTAAAAACCAGCATGTTGTTACCATTGGTGGTTTTTCGTCTGTAAACAGATGTTACCCTCGCTTTAAGTTCAGACAGGTGAAACGGTTTAGTCAGATAATCATCGGCGCCAATATTCAGGCCTCTGATTTTATCATCCAAAGAGTTACGTGCTGAGATAATCAATACGGCTTCGTCTTTCTTGTTCTTTTTCAGAAAATCCAACACCGCGAAACCATCCCCATCAGGTAAGCCTATATCTAACAGAACACAATCATAATCATAGTTAGATAGCTTATATATGGCGTCAGCCAGCGTGGCACAGCTTTCACAAACATTACCATCATTAAAATATGACATGATATTTTCACGAAGCCCCTGCTCGTCCTCTATTACAAGTAGTTTCAATTGTTTTTTTAAACAAATATAGCATTCGAAATCAGTAGAAATTCTGAAGTTTTTATTGGTTTCGATGGATTGATATTAATGCCCGGCAGCTTTTTTGTGCGTGATTAAGCTATGATCAATGTTTTTCCAGCAATAGTATCCAAAATAGGCTATGTATAGGTAGCATACTAAAGGTATTATCATTGCTTTTTGTATCCCTATCATATCAGCAAGGGCGCCCTGCAAAACCGGCACCAAGGCACCGCCAAGTATAGCCATTACCAATAATGATGAACCCTGGCTGGTATACTTGCCCAAACCTGATATAGAAAGCGTATAGATATTGGAATACATAATTGAGTTAAATATACCTACACCTATAATTGCCCACATGGCAATGTGCCCCATAAAGAAGATAGCGGCAGCAACAAGTATAATATTTATAATAGCGAAGATAAATAGCGTACGCGCCGCTGCTGATTTGCCCAATAAAAACCCGATAAGGTTAAGAAGCATAAAGATCAGGTAGGGATAAATATCGGCAAAGGTTAAATTAACGATGCTTAATATCAACGCAAAAACCAACACTGATGTAGCTACCATATAAAAACCTTTTTTCAGCGGCGGCAATCCTTGGCTTAAGGATATAGCGCCAATAAACCTACCAATCATAGCCCCTCCCCAATAAAGCGCCAGGAAGTTTTTACTGATTGATTCGGACAAGCCAGCAATATTATTTTGTTTTAGAAAGATAATGATGAAACTACCAATAGCTACTTCAGCTCCCACATAAAAAAATATTCCGAATATACCCCGTTTAAGCTGTGGAAACTTTAATGCACCTAAACCTTTTTCTGCTGTATCATCATTTGTAAAAACGGGTAGTTTTACTTTATAAATAATTAGCCCAAGCAATAAAAACAGCACCGCGAATATGAGGTAAGGGATTTTGGTTGAGTTTGCAGAGATGTGGCCTTTATCGGCAAAAAACTCCAGGATCATATATCCGCCCAAAACCGGGGCTATAGTGGTACCAAATGAGTTAAACCCTTGTGTTAAATTTAAGCGGCTTGATGCTGTTTCTTCGGAACCTAATAAGGAAACGTAAGCGTTAGCAGCAATTTGTAACAATGTAAAGCCTAAACCAAGCGTAAATAATGCCACAAGGAACACGCCATATACCGAAAGACTGGCCGCAGGGTAAAACAAGCCACAACCAATTGCCGAAATTAGCAAGCCTAACAAAATACCGTTTTTATACCCGATCTTATTTATCGGGTCGCCTTTAAAATAGGAGATTAAGAAGTAGATAACTGAACCAATGAAATATGCACCGAAGAAACAAAATTGCACCAGCATTGATTGGGTATAACTTAACTTAAACAGCGACCGAAGATGCGGGATCAGGATGTCGTTCATGCTGGTTATAAATCCCCACATAAAAAACAATGAGGTAAGGGTAATTAGAGGGATAAGATTGTTCTTTTGCTTTTCCATTTTTTATAATTGGCGGACTAAATTGCTATTTTTCTTACTTAAAACAATATTATTCTAAAATTATTTACGGTGCATATTGTAATTAGTACACTATAGTTACAATATGGCATTTAATACTTGCTTATTTTCGCATTGATTATCTACTCAACATCCGATTACTATGAGATATATTTATAAGGCTACCGTTTTATTGCTTTTTATATTTTGCGATATTAACTCGTATGCACAGGTAACGGAGCTTATAAACGAACTGCATCATCCCGACAATAAAAAAATTATGGTAGCCGCGCACCGTGGCGATTGGCGTAATGCACCCGAAAATTCACTCCAGGCATATAAACTGGCTATAGAAATGGGTGTTGATGTAATTGAAGTCGACCTGAATAAAACCAGTGATGGCGTAGTTGTGATTATGCATGATGGAACTATTGACAGGACAACCGACGGCACGGGAAAACCAAGTGACTATACCCTTAAAGAACTTAAAAGATTTCACCTTAAAAATGGTTTAGGTATAACTACAACGCATACCATACCAACATTGGAGGAAGTAATGAAGCTGGCAAAAGGCAAAGTACTCGTGAATCTGGATAAGAGTTATCCCTATTATAATGAAGCTTATAAGGTATTAAAAGAAACCGGTACGGTGAATCAAGCTATATTTAAGACTGACGAACATTATCAAACTGTAAGAAACAAGTATCATAAACTATTAGATAGCATCACTTTTATGCCGGTAATCTGGCTTAATGAGTCTGTAGCCAAACAAACTATTATTGATTATCAACAAGCAATAAAACCTGTAGCCTTTGAACTTATTTTTGATCAGGATACTTCAAAAATCCTTGCTGAAAATAGTTTCATAAAAGCACGTGGCGCAAAAATTTGGATAAATGCCATGTGGGCCAGCCTGAATGGTGGCCATACCGATGATATGGCCGTAGAGCAAAAAGACACAAAGGATAGCTGGGACTGGCTAATTGCTCACGGAGCAACTATTATTCAAACCGACAGGCCAAAAGAACTTTTAAATTATCTGCGTAAAAGATCATTACACAAATAGTTTAAGGCCGGAGGATCATCTAAGGCTTAATACCACGGGGGCAGTCTTTTTAAATCCTGGCTATATATCTGGGTAATATCCCTATCGGTGTATACAGTAATTCTCAATATGCAGTTTATATTAGTTTCGAGGCTGTCCGAAGTTAATTCGTGATCAAACCTGGGGTTCGTACCTGAAAGGAATCTCACCTCTTTAGTGTTATCAATAAAACTGAACATTATATTTACTATCCCCACAAAACGTCGATCAGTCCCGGCGATATAACGTAAATAAACCGGTGTTGGATCATATACATATTTGTATGTGTTGGCAGGATCAGGCATATCACGACCAAATTCTTTTTTCACAAATTCAATATCATGCGCCTTGATCTGTTCTATTGAGTCAAACTGTCTGAATGTTAAATATAAGTCTGAATCATAAAGTGGGTAAACAGATTTCCCCTCATCTTCTTCATCGTCGGTATACAGCCGCCGATATAGAATATAATGTGCACCCGCCTGTCTTTCATGATCGTAATTAAAAGTAATCTCAACAAACAGATGGTCGGTTTTTGTATAGACTTTCAGTGTTCTGTCCATAATTGTAATAAGGTTAAATAGAATAAATTATTCCTAAGATAATGGTTTATTTTATTTATTGCATCTGCCGGATGAATGAAACCGATAATATTTCCTTAAACCAAAAATACTTATCAGACCACATTAAAAGTAAAAACTATGACAAAAGAAATGGGAGAAAATATTTCTAAATATTTTCTCCCATTAAAAGCATTAATTCGTTTTGTATCAGCGGTTCATTTTTTTTCCATCAAGATCAGGAAGGAATGCAGTTAGTATACCAATTAAAGGTAAGAAAGCGCATATTTTAAAAACCAGGGTAATGCTGGTCATATCAGCTAGTTTACCCAAAACAGCAGACCCCAGCCCGCCCATACCAAAGGCAAGCCCAAAAAACAAACCGGATATCAGCCCGAGCTTCCCGGGTACTAATTCCGTGGCATAAACCAGGATTGCGGAGAATGCCGATGAAATAATCAAGCCAATTGTAACAGACAAAACACCCGTCCAGAATAAAGAGGCATAAGGCAATAATAAAGTGAATGGCGCCACCCCTAATATAGATATCCAGATGACATACTTACGGCCAAAACGATCGCCCAGTGGGCCACCGATAAGTGTACCCAGAGCCACTGCACCTAAAAATGCGAATAAGTAGACCTGTGATTGCTGAATAGAAACATGAAATTTATCGATCAAAAAGAAAGTATAATAGCTTGTAATACTGGCCAGATAAAAGTATTTGGAGAAAATAAGTACCATAAGAATACTCAGTGAAAGAATTACTTTTTTGCGGGAAAGATTATGATAAAACTCCTCTTTTGCCACTTTTTTATTCATTGCCGTACTGTTTAAATGCCCTTGGTACCACTGGGCTATCCGGAACAATACAGCTATTCCGATGAGTGCGATCAAGCAAAACCAAATGACATTAGATTGCCCGTAAGGAATAACGATTAACGCGGCGAGTAAAGGCCCAATGGCACTTCCCGCATTTCCGCCTAATTGGAAGATCGATTGTGCCAATCCTTTTTTACCACCGGATGCTAAATACGCCACCCTGGAAGATTCCGGGTGGAATATGGACGAACCTATCCCAATCAACCCCACAGATAACAAGATGTAAAAAAAACTTGATGCCTGTGAAGCCGCAAGCAATCCAATCAATGTAAAACCCATCCCTATAGCCAGCGAATAAGGGCGGGGTTTACGGTCGGTATAAAATCCGACAAACGGTTGTAAAATAGAAGCAGTGATTTGATAAGTAAACGTGATAAAGCCAATTTGAGTAAAACTTAAATGGTAGCGGTCCTTAATCAAAGGGTAGATAGATGGAATCACCGATTGCAGCATATCATTAATCAAATGCGCAAAGCTGATAGTGAAAAGAATTGAAAATACAGTGCGCTGCGCAAGCTGTTTGGATTCAGTGGTAAAAGTAGCAGATTTAGTTTCCATAATAGGTAAAATAAATAATAAACATCATAACATCAGATGAATTTGTTAATAAAAAAATTATTGATAAACACGGCCGATAATTTTGGCGGCAGTATTCCAAGCCTGCCTGGAATCACAAGCGACAATATCAGCCAGTAATCGCTCGTGTGAATCCTGGGTTTCTATAAAAATTTGCGTGTCAGGGTAAATACTGAGGAACCATTTTCGCAGGTGGATTGCCGTTGCTTTATACAAATCGAACAATATCTCACTTTTAGCAGCTTCCGCTATCGCGATATGGAATTGTATATCGGCCTCGATACAAGCTTCTATTAAATTGTCAATACCTGCTTGCTTCCGGGCAGCAAGATGCTTTTTGAGAACAACAATATCCATTTCCGAACGATTAATAGCAGCTTTCTCCGCTATTTTCATTTCTAATAGCTGCCGAACTTCATCCAATTCCTGAAAATTGGCACGATTAATCCGACGATCCAACGACTCACCAATACTCTCCGTTTGCTCAACAAATGTCCCTGCGCCCTGCTGAATACGTAACAAGCCCGACTGCACCAGTCGTTTAGTAGCTTCTCTGATAGTAGAACGCCCTACCCCAAAGTTTTTCATTAACTCCGGCTCAGTGGGCATTTTTTCACCAAGCTGGTAATAGCCGGAGGATATTTGTTCCTTCAGCTTATCCGCGATTACCTCCGCAAGTGATTGTTTTACTATTAAATTATTCATAATGATTATAACATCAGATGAATTCAAAAGTAGTATTTTTAATATTAAAAAAGAATTTATTTTAAATCATTTTCAGGTTCACACAATGTTTGAGGGTAATAATTCATATTTTTATTATAAATAGACATTCTGGTTAATAATAATTTCCTGGTTAATTTTTTGATAGTGGACAAACTTTTGAATGAGATAAGATCATGTGTGGTTTGTGCTAACTATTTGCCTAATCCGCCAAAGCCTGTAGTACGGGCCAGTCTCACGTCTAAAATTGTTATAATAGGTCAAGCACCGGGACAAAAAGTTCAGAATAGCGGGATCCCGTGGGATGATCAGAGTGGAAACGAATTGAGAAGGTGGCTTGGTGTTAATAAGGAACAGTTTTACAACGAGCGGTTATTTGCCTTGATCCCGATGGGTTTTTGTTACCCGGGCAAAGGCAAATCCGGAGATTTGCCACCACGTCCGGAATGTGCCCCGCTGTGGCATCTACAATTATTAAGCAATATGCCCGAAGTTAAATTAATCATACTTATTGGGCAGTACGCACAAAACTATTATCTAAAAGATTTAAAAAAGGCTACACTCACAGAAACGGTAAAAAATTTCAATGATTATTTACCAACCTACTTACCGCTTGTACACCCATCTCCGCGTAATAAAATATGGCAAAAAAGGAATCCCTGGTTTGAGTTAACAACGGTGCCTTTATTACAGCAAATAATAAATGAGATTATTGCAATGCCTTAAATTTAATGGGCATAAGTTCTACATACCCATGGCCTTAATTTTATAGTATGATTTGTAGGCGACAAGCCGTTTCAGCAAGTCGCTATTATCCTTTACTATTTTGGCCGCTTCTACCTCACCAGCGGGCATAATGATATACCCATAAGGTCCCTTCTTATCTCCCAAAACAGTATTATCCGGATTAGATACAAATGGGCCATTGTCTAAGTCACCACCAATATCGGTATTATTCATATAAGGAGCATAAAACATATAATGAGGCATGCTCATGGTCATTATCTTATTATTTGTCGGGTCGCCAGGATATCCACGCATAACAGGTTCCAGCATATAAGATATTCCGGGTCTTGATGGAGCCGTGTATATGCCTTTCCTGATTCGGCCTATCACTATATTTTTGATCTGCCTGGCTGTAAATTTTCCAGACGCGCGCATGGCTGCCACATCCTGATAAACAGGAAAAATTGCTTTGGCCCCGGCGGGATCGAAGCTAATGGGCATTGTATAGTCGTTCCTGAATTCTCCCCACTCCCATTCCATCCTTGAAATAAAACAAATAAACCCATTCGTTCCCTTTTTATTCATATAATAGCCTTTTGTCGGATCCAATAAATAAACAGTAGCCCCCTTACGCAGATGGGGAGGCAATGCGCTTAATGCATAGTCTCTCTCCAGGCTTACTGGTATTTTCTCAAGTTTCGAATCCGCCATTTTTTGACCAAAACCTTTGATGGGTAACAATAAACACTGGGAAGTCATCAATAAGACGACAAGGAGAAAGAATAATTTCCGATTTTTATTTGGGAGGTTGATTGAATTATTCATGATTATAGAATTACGATAACAGGCTGTTATACAGTAAAGTTATCATATTATAACCAAGAAAAAAAGACAATTTAAGGGATTGTTTGCGGCAGTTAGATAACAATATCAATGCGGTGTGGTACGCTGATCAACATTCAGCCTTGGGTGGATATTATAATCGCATCAATATAAACAAAAAACGTTCATCATTTTATGAGAGGCGTTTCGGGTAAATGATGGGGCTTAACACCTTCATATTTTACCGGTTTTAAGTACGAATTAAAGGCCTTTTTAGCTGGGTTTGGCATTGAAATAACTTTAAAAGTGTGTCCCGATTGTGTCCCGAAGTTATGCTTTATGATGGTTTTTAGATTCTATTTCATTTAACCTGAGCATCAGTTGCTGGTTCTCTTGCAATAACCTGTAGAGGGTTTTTTCCATGGAAGAAATTTTAGCGCTTTGCATCATTTGAATATCCTGAAGGCTGTTAATATCAACCAGCATGGATTTCTTTTCTGTGGCATTAACCGTTATTTTCCCTACACCATCAAAAAACCAACTATAATTCATGTTGTATTTTTTGTGCAAGTACCTTGGAACTTCATTTGGGATGTAATGCGTGCCGTTTTCATATTTACTTACCATAGCTATACTAATATTAAGTTCCTCGGCAAGGTCGGGCTGTGTTTTATCCAGACTTTTACGAAAAAACTTCAGGCGCTGGCCATGCTCATTATCATTTATCTTTCCCGGTACTCTGCTTGATTTCCATGGAGGGTTGCCTTGTGGTTTTGTTAATGCCATTTTATTCGTCATCATCTATTTTTAACTTTAGGCACTTCCATTGATCATCACCCATAATTTTTAACTTTATTCTATATTTACTACGAAGAAGTGCGCCGTAAGAATTTTCCGCATCTACATAAGAATTAACAACATAAGTGCTGTCTTTTATCCATTTAACATATCCACTATTGTAATCAGGAAATTGTGCAGATGCCGGAATTCTCAAATTTTGGTTTCGACTTATATTAATGTTTCGATTTTACTAAAAGGTAATACAGTTCGCACGCTCCATAATTCTTTGATAATATTCCGCGGGATCTCTTCTTCGTCATAAAATGTGTTGTGCGATACAATTTTTAGCATGTCGGGTGCTGCCCCCTGCTTGATATATTTTATAATTTGAGCCTGTTCGGTTTCTATAGCATAGATATAGCCCATAGGAAACCATTCGTTTAAATCCATGCGCTTAATTCCGATCCAGTCCCGGTCGTTAATTCGATCGGCCATGCTATCACCTTTGGCCCGGATAATAGCATCGCAACCGTTAACCTCTGGTATAGCCAAGTACCCCACCGGGAAATGATTATCCCGATTCTCAATTAAGCTTGTCATTATACCGGCTGAAAATTCCACATCGTAGATAGGTACCTGGTTAATTTTCACTTCTATCATTTTGTATTCAACATCCGGTTCATTCAAAATATTTTTCGATTTAAACATATTTCCTTCACCAGTTTCAAGCCACCCCTTATTAAGGTTTAACTTTAATTCCAATAGTTGAACTATACCATCAACAGCATTTCGCCCGCGTTCTATATCGGATATAGATCCTTGCTTTCGACCCAAAAGTTCTGCAAATTCAATTTGAGACATTTTCAAATGCTCTCTTAAAATTTTAATTCGTTGATTTTCAATAGGAAGTGATTTTAACATACTTTTTATAGTTTAACTATTGTTAATATAGTTTTACTATATTATATTTGTCGTAACAAGTTTGATATATCAAACATAATTAATCAGAATGGCAATCACAACTATAATTAAGTTAAAACCAGAGGTAATAGAGGCGGTTAAAAAAGGCCTTGATGTAAAGAATAGGCTTCAATTTGAATTGAAGATTAGCTATCTCACATTACAACGCTGGTTGAATACAAATGATGATAAGCTAACCCGTGCGCAGGTTTTACAGATCATCAGCGAAGAGCTTAGTATATCTAAAGAAGAACTTTTAACTGAGTAATGTAATGTCGATGCATATAGCCTACATATCAAGCTCTAACAATGCAGAGAAGCCAAAACGCTTAACCGCACAGCAAAAGCTACATATGAAAGCGATACAATATTGCCCGAAGCAACGGCTTTATGAGCAGAGAAAGGTTGATAAGATGTTCGCGCCGGAAATGGCAGAACTGGAAGCATTAGAGAAAAAGTATTTAAACAAATAATATAAATCCTTAACAATGATCATGCACACATTAAAACACATTTTAACAGGGATGGACGGTTTTCAGTTAGCCCTTACAGTTGCCGAACTGGTAGCTACGATTGTAATTGCTTCAATCGTCATCAAAAGAATGGTTTTGAATATAAGGTACTTTATTGGACTGGGCGCAAAACGCTTATTTAAAAAATAAGCTATGGAACGCAACCGCTTTAAATCTGAAATTTCAGCAGAACAAGCTGCTGAGAATAGGGCTAACCTGATGGATGCATTGGCATCATTTGGGGTACTGATCGGTTTTATAGCTTTTGTAATAAAGCTGCTTTGTTAAAATAAATACGCTAAGGGAAAGCAAAATTATCTCAAAACACCTAATTAATTATATATCAATGACCAATAATAAAGTATTGTACCCTGTTCATTTGAGCAGCGATGGATTTTTTAATTCTTCGTCCGGCTTACTCATCAGCTTACATGATCCGGAACCTCATATGTTCACTTTACCTGATATAGCAACCGGATTATCTAATATAGCACGATTTGGAGGGCAAACGTCAAACTTCCATTCTGTTGCATTGCATACTCTTTTGGTTTGGCATTTGGCACCTATACCTCTTAAGCCTGTTGCGCTTTTACACGATACCCCCGAAGCATATCTTGGAGATGTGATAAAGCCACTTAAAGTGATCCTTGCGCCTTTGTATGGCCCAATTGAAGAGAAATTCGGCAGGATCATCTTTAACAAATACGGAGTTGATTATAACCTGCTTGAACTAATTAAACCATATGACATGAATGCGCTTGCTATTGAACACTCGCATCATCATAAAAAGGCAAGCAAATTTTTAAAACTATTTCAGGAGATAAGGAATGAGCGTGGAGGTGCACCAATAAGAGAGATGCTGTTGACTTTACTTAAAGAAGAGTTTGGCCAATATGACTAATTATTTCGCCCCCAATATTAAGGCTCTACGCAAGCGGAAGGAATTGACCCAAGAAAAAGTTGCTGATGATCTTATGATTAAACGAGGCACATGGGGCTCATATGAGGAAGGCCGGGGTGAGCCGCATTATAATCGGCTAATAGCAATTGCCAGATATTTTGAGGTAACAACTGATGACCTGCTAACCCAAGAAATGCAATGAAAGGACTGATCCACCATTTAAAGGAAGATGTGCTTTGAAACAACAATAACAAAAGAATCAGGTGAGAGTAAAACCTGGTTTAAATTTAATTAAGATACAGCAGGGATAGGAGCATGATGACATGCGATAGCTTGAACTATCATCCGGGAGCAATGGCAAACCGGGAAGTGAAAAGTTAGCTAAAAGAAGGTGGTTCGATTCCGCTCTATTCTACAACCGGCCGATCTGGCTGGTAATTGTGATAAGGTTTAGGTTGACCCCGGTGGCACGCGATGTAAAGCCGGGTTTATTTAACAATTAAAACGCAAATGACAAACTTATTCGGAGAACAGGAACTAAGCAAAGTACTGCCGCTTAAAAACCGGTCGGGAAGTTTTAATATAAATCCATGTATCGCAGTATTTGGTGCGGGGCCGGATAATACCAGGTGCAAAGCTTGTAAGCATTTGGCATCAAAAGGTAACGGGGCAAAGAACTTTTTCAAATGCGATCTGCGAACCATCACCAACGGGCCTGCAACTGACCATAAAGCAAATTGGCCTACGTGCAGCAAGTTTGACAAGATTGCTACTGACGGTGGCTTGGAAGTGAATAACGATCACCTGAGCCAGATAAGACAACTGCTTTTAGATGGCAAGCGCCTTACTGTGCAAAGTGTATTAAAAATTGTAGGCACACAGGAATTAAGAACCTACATCCCTATCCTACGCAAACATCACAGTTTGGATATCGATACTGTTTGGGTGGTTAAAAATGAGAAACGGTTTAAAGAATATTTCATAAGACCCGTATAACGAAAAAGCTAATAAAATGAAATTTATTGTACAAAAGTCCGTGTTATTAGATGTCCTTACTATTACGGGTAAATGCATCAGTAAAAGCATGCTACCGATTATGGAATGCTACTTATTTAAAATTGACAATAATAAGCTGGTGATCATCGGCGGCAACCTGGAAGTTTACCTGGAGAAGCAGATCGATATTAAAAGCGAGATAAAAAAGGACATCGCGCTTCCATCTGCCCGTTTGTATGGTTTGATTAAGGATTTGACCGAACAACCTATCATGTTCACCATTGATACCAATACGATAAAGATTGAAGCATCATGCGGTAATTATACGATTCCTTTTTATGATGCTGTTGATTACCAATTGCAAACTAATAAGGAAGAGATCAAATTTGATATGCTTAGTGAGGATCTGTTAGCCGGAGTTGGTAAAACAACATTTGCTTGCATCGCTGATCATACTCGCCCAGCGATGACGAGAGTATCCGTATCGTTTTATAAAAACCAGGTAACCTACACCGGTACAAATGCCCATATTTTAGCGATTTATAGCTATGACGTGGATATTAAAAGCGAAAAAAGCTTTATAGTTCCTGTTAAAGTTCTTTCGATACTGCTTGGTTTGATCCCAAATACAAGGATTACTATAAAGCTGGATAATAAGAGTATTGTATTTGAGGTAAATCATTCTACGGTGCTTAAAAGCCGCCTGATTGATGAAAAATACCCGGATTATATTGCTGTGATCCAAAAGGATAATGATAAGGTGCTGAATGTGGGCCGCTATGAGTTATTGGGATCATTACAGCGAGTGGCGCAGTTTTGTGATGATAGCTTTAACACGGTTAAACTGAATATATCTGATAATAAGATAGCCATATCTGCCGAGAACTCAATTGGTGAATTTGCCAATGAAACCTTAAATATGCAATACACCGGTGAAGAGACATCCGCTAAGTTTAATGGCAAAATGCTGATCAGCTGTTTAAAGAACCTGACGGCTGAAATGATCAGTTTTTCCTTTAAATCTCCTCAACGTGCTTTTTTGGTCCGCAGTGATGAAGCTAGTGAGCAAGTTACTACCAATTTAATGTTGTTGATGCCTTTAGGTAAATAATTACATGGGCCCTTACAATACGATATGTGCGGATAATGAAAAGCTTTATGGCGAACTGGAAAGCCTAACATTGAAAATAAAGGCTTATAAGCAATCTGATTTAGAGACTGACGCAACAGAACTCAAAAATAAAAAAGAATGCGTTGGAGGCCTGATTAACATCAACCTGGACAACTTACAAGAGATATGGGACGCCAAGTCGCATATTTACCGCAATGCAACTTTAAAAAGGCATAGGAACAAGCCCAGTAAATTGGAGAGAAAGATTATTGACAGCTACTATCGCGATCCTGACCAAACACTGGACCGAATAGGAATAAAGTTTAACGTAAAAACGCCGACTGTGAGCAGCGTGATAACAAAACTGCTGAATAAGCAATTTATTGGCTATTAATAAACACAAATACATCTAATTAATTATACCAAATGCCGAGAAAGAGATATTTAAAACCTAGCTTTTTTAAGAATGAGGATCTGGCAGAATTGTCGCCACTGATCCGGTTATTCTTTCAAGGTTTATGGTGCTGGGCCGATCGGGAAGGGCGCCTGGAAGACCGCCCAAAGCGTTTAAAATCTGAGTTAATGCCTTACGATAATTTAAACATAGAGACTGCTTTAAATAAGTTAGTGAGCAAAAATTTTGTAGTTCGTTACAAAACACAAATAAATGGTGAACAGGTTGCAGCGATACAGATAATTAACTTCAAAAAGCATCAAGACGTACATGTTAATGAACAACAAAGTACCATACCGGCACCTGTTTTGCACAGTACAAGCACGGTGCAAGAACCGTGTGAAAACGGTGGTAGTACGCCTTTAAACTTAGAACTTAGAACTTCTACTTTAGACTTAGAAGATATTGATGTTAATACGCGTACCGCGAAAATTGAGGAAGCCGACCGGGACAAAACCGGAAATATAGCCTTCCCTGAACACACCCATCTTTCAGAAAAAGAAAAAAGTTCCGCGCAAAAAGAAAAGAAACCTGTTCCGAGCCTTGAAGAAGCGATAGTGCAGGTCAGTAAAGCGGCTAATTGGTGGAATGTGATCCGATTTCACCTATCCGCAGAACTGATTTCGAGAAACCCTGATACGAAGTGGGATAATATGCCGGAGGAGGATAAAAAGCCGCTATACGATCAGCGTGAAAAGCTTTTTGAGAAGTTTTATGCCACAAAAAAGGATAATTATTTGATCAGGATGCCACCATGGAAAGAAATAGCGCAAAACTTTTATTACTGGGTACCATCAGAATTAAATCGTGAAAAATTACAACAATTAAACAACCATGTCATCAGCAAAACCAAACATACCGGCTCCAACATTGCCAAGCCTAACGCTGCCAACGGTAGAATCGAAAGAAATAGCAGCGTTGAAAATCTCGCTCAAAAATCCGAAGACTTTTTACACAAATATTTCGACGAAGAGCATAACTGAAGCATTTGTAAGCAAAAGTTTAAACCTACGCAGCATGACCAGGGCGCTTGGTAATGACCTGGTGGGGCGTGCATTGGTCAACATCATGATATCAGACGTAACGCAGTTTGTGAACGTTGGCAAAACCATGAGTGATGCACAGGTTATTGAAACCGTAGGGTTGATTATGAAGCATTACAGCCACCTGAAGCCGGAAGATTTTAAATTATGCTTTGACGGGATTAAAACAGGCAAATATGGCCAACTGTACGATAGGTTTGATGGCCAAATCATCCTTCATTGCCTGAATGTGTATGATCAGGAACGTGATTTTGTAGCTGCCGAGATCAACTCAAACCAAAATGAAGCGTTTAAAATGTATAGCATGCAGCCATTATTGCCTGAGCGTATAGATGCTGATGATACGCGCTATGATGAATTGTTTAAAACCAATATAGCCATACTACGTGCCAGGTTAGCAAAACATAAAGAAGAGCGGGAAAAAGCCAAAGCCGCGCAAAAGAAGCCAATTGATAACCCAATTGCTACCATACACCAAAATTGGTTGCAACAGTTTAGCGATCTACACATGATACAGCAATTACCTGGTAAAGCACGCATGATAAGAAAATATGGATTGATGAAAAATCCATTTGCTAATAAACTGCCTAAAATGATTCCGCGCATACTGGATATAAATGCTTACCTGGAGCATAAGCAATGGCAGTATATACTTGCCCAGCTGTGTAAGAATGAACGAATGAATGAATACTTAACTAAATACCCAAAAAAATCATGTTGATACCAGAACTCTTAATCACAAAGGGTGTATGGTTTGGTTGCTAATGGCCCGCTTTTTCCATCAGGCCATTACGCGCATTTGGATTTATCGATAAATTTATTTTCGTTTTTGGATAGTTTGTATATAATATATTTTATATTTGATCAAAGTATATTTTTCCCTCCGTGTTATTTAGGTTTATAGTTAGTTGAGAGTCCCGCAGGTGCCAGCTTAGCGGGCTTTCTTTTTTTCGATTATTTTTCATTTTAAAGAATTTAATTTGCGTTTTTGGATAGTTTGCATATATAATTTTTATATTTGTTTTCATGTTTCTTTACCCGGAGTATATTATCGCAGATTATTTACGCAGCAAGACTGATTTGGTAGAGCTAAAAGAACTGCTATTGATGTGATTATTGCCAATTAGCTTGATTTGTTGGCTAATACCGTTTGTGGTGTTGGTAGGGTATTGAAAAGTATGAGCTGGATGACGGACAGGTGAAGATCCGCACGAATGCAACAACAATAGCATCTGCACTCATTGTATATATAAATGAATTGAATAAATAAACATATAATGCAAGTATCAGCGAAAATATTAAATAAGAGCCTTAATTGGAGCGCCTTGCTTAAGGTGAGGGTTGGCACGGTGGTTACTGGCCCGGATGGTAATACCTATATTAACACTTCGGGTGTTAATAGTGTGGTTACCATTACTACTAACTGGCAGTTTATTGCCGGTGTTGCGGGATTGCCACCTATTAATTTGACGGCTTCGGCAATATTGGGTGCTGATCCTAATTTTTATGTAAGTTTAAGTGCCTATTCGGTACCTGCTTTCCCTAAAAGTATTAGTGCCTATGTGGATAGTGCCGGAACTGGCGCTTACGTATTGGTGTCGCCATTGCAATATGATCCGGTGAATATGATATTGAGCGGGTTGGATAGTCCGACTGATTTTCCTAATCAGCAGATTATGATTGTAGTATCTTAAGAAGTAGCAAGGTAGTTAGTATCAAGTCAGAGCGATAAACACACCCCTACCCCTCTTTGTATAGGGGATTTTGATTTACTTAATTTAATTTTGATGGATATAGGTTTAGTTAATTCCTTGTATGAGGCCGGGGCTTTGTCGGCGATGTACCGGGCGGGGCTTGTTGGCATGAAGGTGTTTACTTATAGGGAAATTTATTTGTGGGTGCATGAACAAGTTGATACCAGGGGGATTACATTGAGTGAGGCTGTGATTGAGGCTAAAGAGAAATTTGATAAAAACGATCGCACCATATGGCGGGCTCTGAGTTCCTTTACTGTCAAATCCTTGACAGTATATGCATAATTTTTTGCGTTTTTAGATAGTTTGTATAATTAATATTTTAAGTTTGTTTACATGTATTATCCTTTATCGGGAGGCGTTTATGGAGTCAGGAATCAAGATAAAAAATAGCCCCTTAATTGAGGTAAAAACATAAATTATGAAGTATAAAGTATTGCCTACTGCCTTATTGTTAAAGAACAACGTTAAGGCTAAATCAGGAACTATTGTTACTGCTGACCAGTTAACGGATACCCCGGCGAATCTGATTGAAAATGGATTTATTGCTGAAGTACAAGAAACTACTGCTGATGATAACCAGAGTACTGAGCAGCAAGCTGCTGATGCACAAAAGGCGGTTGATGTAGCGACTGAAGAATTGAATACTGCACAGCGTACTTTAGAGGCTTTTAAAACGGCTAATCCTACGGCTACCGAGGTTGAATTACAGCCATTGGTTGAGGTGGTTGCAGCTGCTACCACTACTTTGACTGAAGCACAAACAGCTTTGGCAGCAATTTTACCGGCTAAAAAAGTTCCGGCTAAAAAATAATATCGGTAAGGGCACTTTTACAGGAAGCGCTATCTACGGCTTAATACCAAATAGCTAGTATTTAGTGAGCTACACTGAGTGTAGAACATACTCTTACCCCCCTCTCTGGAGCGGGGATTGGGATTGAAAATTAAAGATGGCGGCAGTAATAACAGAAATAATACCAGCATCAGGGTTTGAACAGGTGAGAGATGCGATTGGAGCGCTACTTGCAATAGAGCTTACCAATCAGCAAACTTTGCAACAGTTTACAGATCCGGTAAATGTTTACCAGGAGCGGTTAACGCCCTTTGATCCTACAACGGAAGTGGTAATTGTGAATGTGAATTTTGGGCGCGCTGAATATAGCCAATGGACGCAACAGGATAGACTGGGTAAAACGAATTTTTACATCCATGTATATTCAACAGCAGTATCGACCGAGGATATTCCAACGGGTAGTTTAGACTCAGGTAAACGGTTACATCACTTTTTGGCGATGTGTGCCTATATACTGAGCAGCCCTAAAACGAAAGATTTGGGTTTTGCGCCTGGTATAATTGGAGGCAGTTATGTTGAGAAGATAAATACGAATCACTTTGCGGGAAAACCAATTGTAAATTACGAGCGGCATGGTGTACTCACTTTTACGGTAAGAATACAGGAGAGCCAGCAATTGTTCCCGACCAGCAGTTTGTTTGGCATT
Organism: Mucilaginibacter sp. L196; assembly: GCF_009765905.1. Lineage (GTDB taxonomy): Bacteria > Bacteroidota > Bacteroidia > Sphingobacteriales > Sphingobacteriaceae > Mucilaginibacter. The sequence goes on from NZ_LMUO01000015.1 coordinate 157,525, forward strand.
GACACCAACGTTACGTTGGATGAAACGGATAAAGGGTATGTATATACGTTGAATACACCTCAATAGTTTAGAGGAGCGAAGAGCGGAAATAATTTAATAAAGATACCAGATTTCCATATGTCTACGGGTTAGACTGAGTGAAATTAATACGCAAGAAAGCGGGGTGGTACCCAGGGGTATTATTACTCCAATTAGGCTTAGTATGGCGATCGAGCCGGGAGCGATGGCCGAAGGCTAGTTCCCTTCGCGCCAGCCTCGCGGAGAAAAGTATAATTAAGATTCAAGAATCAAGATTCGAGGAATGAAGGAGGGAGAAGGAAGAAGGAAATTCAAAATTCAAAATTCAAGAATCTTGATTCTCGAATCAGGACTAGGTGTAGAACACACACCCAACCCTTCTCTAGAGAGGGGATTTAAAAAAAAATAAAAAATTAACATAAAAATATGAGTAGTATATCGACAGCCATTGGATTACAAAGGATGAGCCGCGTAAGCGGTTACCAGTTGAATAAAGGCTCTTTCAGCAATGAAACGCCTAATCTGCCGCAAATAGTGGCAATGTTTGGGGAGGCAAATGTTGCCAACCAGGGTAGTATTACTACGCAGGCATTGCAAATCACTTCGGCAGCGCAAGCGGGTCAAGTTTATGGCTATGGTAGCCCTATCCACCAGATGTCGCGGATACTATTCCCGATTAGCGGGAGCGGGATTGACGGTATACCTGTTTTTGTAATGCCGCAGCTAAGTGCCGAAGGTGCTTCGCAAACGGTAATTGAATGGACGATAACCGGTACAGCAACGGCTAATGCTACGCATACCTTTGTTATCAATGGCCGTTATAACCTGGATTACCAGACTTACAGTTTCGCGGTTGCCATTGGTGATACGCCGACGGCGATAGCTACGAAAGCAGCTAACGCTATAAATGCAGTATTGGGCGCGCCTGTCGCGGTTACTACCGCTGCCGGTGTTCTAACCTTTACCACTGTTTGGGCAGGTGCTACATCCGCCAATATTAATATTTCGGTTGACAATGGTGGTAGTGCTGCCGGTGTTACTTACGCCCAGACACTGAATACCGCAGGTGCGGGAGCAGTGGATCTGACTGCCACTTTAGCACAATTTGAAAGCACCTGGTATACGACTGTTTTAAACCCGTACGGTGATAACGGAACTTTAGCCGAGTTGGAAGAATTTAACGGTGTGCCAGATAATTTAAACCCTACCGGACAATATTCGGGTGATGTGTTTACGCCTTTTATGGCATTTTTTGGCAGTACAGTATCAGATGTTGCCAACTTCACTGCTATTACGAATGCTTCGGCAAGGATTAGCCAGGTAACGAATGTGTTATGCCCTGCACCAGGATCGGCAGGTATGAACTGGGAAGCAGCGGCCAATGTGGTTACTTTGTTTTGCCCTATAATGCAGAATACACCGCAGCTTGATGTTAACGCGCAGAGTTACCCGGATATGCCGGTGCCATCTACCAATACTATCGGTGATATGGCATCGTATAACAACCGCGATTTATTGGTACAGGCTGGCTGTTCTACAGTAACACTGGTTAACGGTGCTTACCAAATACAAGACCTGGTTACCACTTATCACCCGGCAGGCGAAGTTCCGTTGCAATTTAACTATTGCCGTAACCTAAACCTGGACTGGAATATTAAAGATGGCTACAGCATTTTACAGGCAATTTATGTGAACGATAAAGTGATTGTGGCTGATAACCAGGTTACAACCGCTGCGAATGCGATTAAGCCATCACAGTGGAAAGCTGTAGTTTATGATTACTTCGATAACCAAGCGCAGGCAGCATTGATCAATGACCCTGCATTTAGCAAGTCCTCATTAAATGTACAGGTGTCAAGTACCAATCCAAACAGGTTTGAAACCGCATTTAGCTATAAGCGTACAGGTATTGCAAGGATTGAGAGCACTACTGCAACAGCTGGGTTTTAATAAGAGCCAAGAATTAAGTATCAAGAATTTAAGATAAAAACGACATTAAAATTTAAAAACATGGGTTATATAGGCGGTGATTTTACAGAGGTGACTTGCATGCACCCACTTGGCAGCTTTCGTTATGCGCCAAAATCAAATGAGGCTTTTACGCCTGATAAAGGTGGTTTGCGTTCCAATGATGAAGCTAATAGCGTGACTGGCGGCGGGGTGAGTATTGTTATAATAAACAATAAGCGCTGGAGCATTGAAGGATCAATAGCGGTAGATTTTGTATCGGATAACGAGATGGGGTCTTTGAACGCTATGGCGGGAGATCCACACGATGGTGTATGGACGTTTAGCCATGTCTCAGGCGCCATATGGAAAGGAACCGGCAGACCGGTTGGTGAAATTACCCCAGACACCAATACAGCTTCAGTAAAACTGAAAGTATCCGGCGGTGGGGTACTGGAACTAATATCTTAATTAAAAAATCTAATAATTTATGAAAATAACAAGTGAAGTTAAGGTAGCCGAAGAGGTAGCCATTGAAGAGTTAAAAGTATTTGCTGAGTATCACCTGGAGAAGACCATTAACGATGAAAAACTTAACGAGGATTATCCGGATGTTTTAGAAGCGATAAAATTAGGCTTGTTAACTTTTAATGATGAACAGGTACCTACCTATACTTTAAAAAAATCTATTATGACCGATAACGGAAGTTTGGCCTTAGATAAAATTACGTTTGTGACCAGGATCCGCTCGAGTGAGAAAGAAAAACTTGCAAAGGGTATTGATTTAAAGAATGACAGCTTTAAATTGATTAATAAGCTTAAAGCCCATTTAACAGGGCAGCCCGTTGCTATGCTTGATAAGTTTCCGAGCAAATTTGATGAACGTGTCATCGATCAACTGAGTTCGGTTTTTATGTAGACTGGTTACAGGATTATGACGGCGTAATTAAAACACTTTGCCGATCATACCCGTGGGCCAGTCCGACCTATGTAGATCTCATGTATTGCGACAGCAAAGATCATTTTGGCCTGATATACTGGTACAATGATGTTTTGGAGCAACATGAAGAACAAAAAAACAATTATACCTAAAAAATAAATGGCTGCCACTTTAACTATTCCTCCCATATTTACCGCGTTCGACAAGTTTTCGGGCGTGCTAGATAAAATGGGTGACAGCCTGGATAAGTTTCAGAGTAAAATTCTGCCCATAGTTACCGCGTTCGACAATTTTTCGGGCGTGCTAGATAAAATGGGTAACAGCCTGGATAAGGTTCAGAGTAAAACTCAGAAATATTATGCTGACCTAAGCAAATCGGCAGGGAATGTAGGTCCGAATACGAAGCATATCGGGGCATCGGCATTAAGTGCCGGTAATACGATTGCAGAACCATTGATTCACGCTGCTAAAGCGGCAGGGAATGTACGTCCGAATGCGAAGCAGACCGGGGCATCGGCATTAAGTGCCGGTAATACGATTGCAGAACCATTGATTTATGCTGCAAAAGCGGCTGAAGACTTTGGGCTTCAGATGACTAAGGTTAGTACTATTACGGCTGCATTGAAGACTATTGGGGGGCCTGTATCGGAAGCTTATACTGAGATTACCGATTCTATTAACGCCTTGCTTAAACCAAGCAAGGATATGCAAAAGGTATTTCAACAGTTGAGTAGTAAGGATGGGAACGACCTGATCAAGAAACTTGTCGGGATGGTGCCAGCATTTGAAGGTGTAAGTAAAGCCACTACTAAATTAGGTTTAAGCGGCGCCAAGGCTTGGGGAGGAAAACAAGGATCTTCGGGCGCATCGGCTTTGACTGGCACAGCTAATAAAAAGTTCAAGCACTCACCTGTGCTGCAAGCTAATAATGGTGGTGGGCAAGCCATGTTGGGTACATCTAATTCGCAATTTAAATTATCGGGTAATAATGTCCAGGCTTTTGCTACAACGGTCGGTAATATATTGCCGCCGGTATTGTCAAAACTGAGTGGGGATTTAACGTCAATAGTTAATAAAATGCTCGATTGGACGAACGCAAATCCTCAACTAAGCTCATTTATTTCGAAAACAGCAACGTATGTTGGTAATTTTTCGAATATAATATCTACATTAACAGGTGTTGTGGACACTGTTAAAGATGCCATTCAGTTATGGGATGAAGCAATGGGGGCGTTGAATCTTATTATGGATGCGAACCCCGTTGGACTGATTATCATTGGTATAGTAGCCTTAATTGGTTTAGTATACGAAGTTACCAAACACTGGCATCAGTGGGGTGCAGCAGTGAGTGTACTTATGGGTCCATTGGGGCTGGTGATTTCGCTGGTTATGACTTTTATAAAATATTGGGACAAGATCAAGAATGCTTTTGCATCAGATGGAATTGTGGCCGGTATAAAAATGATTGGTGTTGCCATTGCCGACTCCGTACTTTATCCGCTGGAGCAGATGTTGCGCATCTTATCAAAAATACCAGGTTTAGGATTTTTAAACGGCGCAGCAAATGGCATATTAAAATTCAGGCAAAATATTGGCGCTGATGTTTCGGACGATCCGGCGACAAAAAAGCCTGCTCTGCCCCCCCCCCCACAGGTAAACCCAAAAGCAAATAGCGGAACTCACACAACCCAAGCGGGAACATTGGAGGTTATCATTAAAGACCCGGGAGGCCATGTTAAGGATATTAAGCAGAAAAATCTTAAACATAATAACGCTAAAGTAACGCATACTACCGGGCAACATTAATGCTTAAGAATAATATAAAAAACGATATAAAGAACGCTTTGGAGCGTGCAGATTTTGCCACTAATGGCAGCAATATAGAAATGGTTTACCAGATATACATGGGCAGTACGGAGAAGAAAAGCATTGGTGTGCTGATTGTGGAACTGGGTGGCGTATTGAAGAAATAACCCCCTCTAAATCGCCCCCGGTTGGGGAGACTTTAAAAAGAATATGGTAGGAAATGATCTTTCGATTTATGAGACTGGTAACGGTGGGGATCTTGCGGTTTTAAGCAATGACCTGGCGCTGGGCGATGTGCTTTTGCAAACGGCCTATGTTTCGATGTTCGGTGGTAATGTGGAAGCTGATACCCTGGGTAATGAGCCTACAGATGAGATCAGGTTGGATTGGTGGGGTAATAGCTTGCTTTTTCCGAATGGATCTCCCCAACAATTTAACAGTCAGACCGAAAGGGCTCTTAAAAATAACCCGCTGACCAGTAATGGCCGTGTGGCTATACAACTGGCTGCGCAGAATGACCTTGCGAACCTGAGCAATTTTGCAACTGTAAGCGTAACGGTAAACATTTTGAGCACGAACAGCGTGCAAATAGTGGTGCAGCTTACACAAAATGGTAGTATGCAATCGCAAACGTTGGCTGTACTTTGGGATAACCTGAAGCAGACGGCGATTATACAGGAAGTGATTTAGAATAGTACTTAGTAGCTATTATCAAGTAGCTATACATGTGCAGAATATACCCCTACTTCTGTGGAGAAGGGATTTGAAGATTTGGAGATAAAAAATAATGGCAAAACCAATACCAACGCTCGTAGAACTATATAGCCGGATATCGGCAGACCTGATTAATAAGTTGGGTTTGGTGTTGCCGGCCGGGCAATTAAAAACTGTTTTGGATGCGGTGGCCTCTAACCTTGCCGGGGAGTTAAAATTGCTTTACTTATACCAGGTTGATATACAGAATGAGCTTTTCCCCGATACAGCAACCCCTGCTTCGCAGGGAGGGCAATTGAACCGTTGGGGGCAATTATTTTTAAAGCGTCAGCCCTACCCTGCTACTGACGGTTATTATACCGCATCTGTTACAGGATCGGCAGGTGCAACATTACCCGCACAGTTGACTTTTAAATCAAACGCGGACAGTAATGCACCCGGTTTTTTGTATATATTGGATACAGGGTATACGCTTACCGGCAGTGGTGATATGATCACACTTAGGGCCTTAAATGCTGGTGAAGATTATTTACTGAATGTAAATGATAATCTTACAGCTACACAGCCTCTTTTAAATGCGAGTCAGCAGGTTACTATAACAGCAGTTACTACGCAGCCTACTGAGGCGGAAAGCATTCCGCTATATCAACAGCAAATTATCGCAGCAATAAGATTACAGGCACAGGGAGGCGCAGATACAGATTACCGGTTATGGTCGGCGGATGCGGCGGGTGTACAGCAAGTTTATCCGCAGGTAAAAAACGGTGATGCCGGAGTGGTGCAGGTTTTTGTGGAAGCGACGCCAGTAGACAGTACCGATGGCAATGGTACGCCTAGCGCGGCTTTACTGGCAGCTGTAGAGGCTGTGCTAATGTTTTCGCCGGATACTACTTTGGATACAAACTATCGTGGCAGACGACCTACTCAGGCTATTTTGGAGATTGACCCGGTAATTACCATCCCGGTTGATTTACAGATCACAGGCTTGCAAACTAGCAATGCCACGGTGCAGGGAACGATACAAACCAACCTGATAGCTTTTTTACAAACGGTGAGACCTTATATCCCCGCGTGTGATCTATCAACCGATCGTAATGATACATTGACGAACGTTAAGGCGCAGAGTGTGGTAAGTGATACAATTGGTAATGCTAATACATTTAACGCCTTCCAGCTATTAGTTGATGGTGTGGTGACTAACAGTTACCAATTTGCGGAGGGTAATATTCCTTATTTAAGAAATGTAACATATAATTAATGTACCAGGTAACAGACGATAGTACGGTTCATGGGTTGAATACCCCACATGGGTATAATACGCCGCATAAGTTTCCGTCGGTAACGAGTACTGAAGGTGATCTGCTGAAGTTAAACCTACAGCTTTACCCGACAGGGCGCGTATGGTATCTACCTGAGAATAGTAATTTCAGGGCATTGCATCAGGCTGTTAACCTATCGTTTTTACGGGCCATTAATGATTGCTATGGAATTGTTGACAGTACGCTGCCAGACAACGCCAATTTTGATGAGAGTGATTGTATTGTGGGCGAATATCGTTATGGTATTGTGCCCTCGGATGGGGAAAGTATAGCTATGCGGATGACTGCTATTGCGCAGGCCATGGCTTTCCCTGAAAATATTTTATACCGGCAGGGTCCTTTGTACCTGCAGGCGCAATTACAGGCTGCCGGGTTTAATGTGCAAGTAGTAGAGAATATCTTTTATAACACTGATGGCACCCATTATTATAAAACGCCTGCTGATATTTTAGGCGAGCAGCCAGACGCTACCGAGCATGGCGGCACAACGCAACATGGCGGTGGTACACAACACGGTGGTGGAAATTACCAGGTGATAGCTAATAGTGATCAACCGGAGAATTTTGATGTCGGCGGTAATTTATGGGCCACATTTTTTATTATGGGTACTACGGGCGGCAACGCATTGGTACCGGCAGCTAGGGAGCAACAGTTCAGGCAATTGGTGCTTAAACTAAAACCGGCGCATTTGGTGGCTTATATTTTTGTGCAGTATGCGTGATTTAGTAGTAAATATTTAGTAGCAAGACAGAATGAAAAGAAGATTTGTGACTAATTGTTTGGGCATTGGATTGAATATGTTCTTCCCGGAGTATGTTACGCGCTGGGTGAACCCGATGGAATTGGTGAATAAGAATTTGAGTTTAAAGAAAAAATAAGATATGGCCACGAATAAGCTTAACGCGCCGAATATTGATAGTTCCGATTTGATTAATTTTCCTGACGGAAGAATTAAAGATAATGATGGCACCGGTGATGGCACCGGTGTAAACCGGCTGATCTATAGTGATCTTCATGAGTTTTTCGCTTACCTGATGCGGGCAGCAGCTTTGCAGTATAATGGCTTGCCAGAGTCCGTTGGTAATGGTTACCAGCTAATACAGGCGCTGATGAACTTCGCGGTAAAGAATGATTATATCGCAGCCTTAAATGCCACAACTGTAATTATTGGCGGTGTTAATACCAATGTACTAAGCGTCGGGTTAAAGTTATCTACCTTAAATGTAAATGAGTCGGTGGTTTGTTTGGCTGCGGCTGATTTTAATAATGCCATTACACTGATCGCCGGTTCAGAGTCGGGAGTTTATCAAACTATTACTGTTCCGAGTAATTATAAAGCGGGTGATTATCTGCAATTGATTGTTACCAATAGTGGTATTACGCTGATCCGACTGGCGAATGCACTTAATCTGCAAGAAATATGCACCGAACTTGGATTTTTACAAGCGGCTACAGGGGCTGAGGAATTGGCTGGTACTATCGACACGGTTGGTACAACGCCTTATACCAACCAACTTGCGTTTACCAACAGGTTAAACGGTAGTGAAAGTGGGACCTATCTTGCAACGCCAACCAATAATGGCTTAATGTCGGCAGCTGATAAAACCACACTGAACAGTTTAAATAACCCGGTTAAAAATGTGGGTTGGTTTAGTGGCGTGGATGTGAATGGGGGTAATCCGGGATTATACTACCCTGTTCATGGCGATATAGCCTCGGCAGTATTGTTTAATAAAGGAACAAATTCTGATAGCATTATTATAGTAACATTTAATAATCCAATGCCCGGTAGTTACTTTGTAAGAAGTATGATCGAATCGCAAACAAATGTAAGTACGGATGATGGAATAAGATGCCCGGTGTTTGTACCTTTAGGTCCGACATCGTTTAAATGGATAATCTCTGAAGTTGCTCCCGGAACTCAGAGTTTGAAGATTCATATTGAGGTGGTAGCGATTTCATAATTATAGCGTATCAAGTAGCAGGACATGGTGTAGAAACACACCCCTACCCCTCTCGAGAGGGGATTTTGAAAAAGAGAATTTGAATAAAGATAAATAGATGAGAACCGTAAAGCAATTACCTGCGGGTACACCAATAGAGACCGATTTCACTAAGTTCCCGGACAGTACGGTTGTTAACGAAACTGATCTGCCGAATAGTGGCACCCCTGTTGTTAGGGAGATTTACGGCGATATATTGACCAATATTTATAAGCTGTTACGCATTACCGGCATTACCGCCAATGGTAATGAGGATAATGAGCTGAACGGTTATCAGCTGGTAACTGCGCTGCAAAATTTACCAAATGCGTTAAATGATATCGAGCAGCAGCTTAACTTGATAGGCACGCAGTTTACCGTTGGGCTTAATCTTTCAATATTGCCTGCCAATTATTTTTTGTTGTGCAGATCTGTAGAAAATTATGTTGCCGGGACTGTATATACTTTTGCCGGAAGTGATAATAATCCTTATGCTTTTACAGCGGTTACAGCGTTTAGCAGCGGAGATGAGGTATTACTGATCATTAATCCATCGGGTGTGCGTGCCTATAGTTTGAGCACCATCGGCGCCGAGACGGATGCAACAGAAACTTTTACACCATTCGGTACTCCGCTTGCTTTTAATGACAGCGCCAAAGTTTATTACCAGAGTGAAGGAACGTTGTTCAGCGACCTGCCGGAATCTTACGATCTGCAATCGCCTATACGTGTACTGGAAAGCAACGGGACCACTATCGTTTATGAAATGATGATCATCGGTGGTTTTGTGCTTTGCCTGGCATTTAACCCGACCGCAGTAAGTTATAAGATATATAAATATGCGTTAAACAATTTAACAACACCAATACTCATGACCTTATCCGGATCGGCATTTGCTGTCGGGACGGATTATCAGCCATTTATTTACACCGATGGCGTAAAGCTTTACATCAGCAATAATACCGGTAATAATACCGATGATTATGCCTTTGATATTTACACCATCAATTTAAGCGCCGGAACGCTGACTTATTCAGGAACAGTATCACTGGATACAGGATTTGTGAAGACCACTAATGCGGTGATCAATAACAATAACCTTTATAATTATGTAAATGGAGTTTTGAATAAGTATAGCCTGGCAAACGGAGCATTGACATATGTAAATACCTTTACCGCTTTTGTTGGAGTGCTGTTTAAATTAGATGGCAATATTTATTACAGCAATGGTGAGGTAGGGAAATTGTGGACGTTGAATTAGGCTTCGAATACTTCAAATTGACAAAAAAATGAGAAAACAACTTTCTCTTTTGGATAGTTTGTATTTATTATTTTATCTTTAAAAAATATAAGTGATAAGCCTTAATATCAACACTGACGCTATGGTTGTTTACAGCTGGAACAATTAAGCAGATCGGCATTGCCGGGTGCAGTGAGGCAAACGCTTAACAGCGCAGCTCTTGATGTTAAGTAGAAAACTGCTAACAAAAGCTTTATCCGCAGAAGTCCTGATTTTTTTTTAAAACTTTTAGCGGGGTAAACTAAGCAAGCTCAAAAACAGTTTATGAGAGCGCTGAAATAGATTCAAGAATAAAAATTAATCATAATAATAAATGACCTGGTTAGACCGCATACAAAACACTGTTTTTACTATCATCACCGGTGATGGTAAAAGCTATACACCGTTGTGGAAAGGCGGGGAAACATCTAAGGAGTTTAACGAGGCTACTTACGAGTTCAATGGTTTGGATGGTGGCCTAGTGGCACGCAGGCGCGTAAAGGCGAGGCAATTCCCTTTAACATTTTGGTTCACCGGCGCTGATAATATTGATCAGACGGACGCTTTTGATACTTCGGCCAATGATCAGCGTGCATGGACGGTAAGACATCCTTATTATGGCGATATTACGGGTCACCCTATCAGCATAAAAAGGAATGATAACAACTATAATGCCACAGAGGTTACTGTTGAGTTCAGGGAAACGATATCGGGCAATCCTCCTGCGCAGCAGATATCCATTGTGGATGAAGTTGCCGGAAACTATACGGCCTTAAGTTCAACATCTGCCGCCAATTACGCAGCAAAGGTAAATTTAAAACCGGCTGATGTTAATCAGGTAACTAGTCTTTCGCAAAAAATAGATGCGCAGGTATCGGCCGCGATGGATGCTGTTAATTACAATGTTTATGTGTTGGCTAAGAATGCGATGTTTGATGATATTACCAACCTGATATTAGATCCGGTTGACGCTATCTCGGCTATGTATGCTTTTTTATCGATACCGTCGCAACTGGTAGCTGATGTAAGTATCCGGCTTGAATTATTGAATGCTATTTATGGGAGTATAAAAGGGTTACTGGATATTTATTCAGCTAATAACAAAGCATTTTTTGAATCAGTAGGTGCAGCTTGTATTGGTTCTGTTTGTAATACGCTGGTTAACCCGGCAGCGGGTGATTATTTAACCCGTGGGGATATTGCAACGATTAGTGACTCGTTAACGAGTTTGTATAATGATTACCTGGCTACGCTTGACAATGCTTATGTAAATATTACCGATCCGATTAATAGTTTTTCGGCAAGCCAGGAAACGCAGACGGGCGTACAGGAACTGGTGATAGAGACTATAGCGAACTTAAATGCTTTGGCATTTACCGCTAAGCAGCAGCGCATCATTTATACCGATATTAACACTAATCTTATACTGCTTACCCATAAATATATGGGCTTAGATCCTGACGATGTTAATCTGGAGCAATTCAGACAATTAAATAATATCAGGAATAATTTATTATTCAATATTCCGAAAGGAACGCAGATTACCTATTTGGTATAGGTGCTAGGATCGGTTTATCTGCATGCTCATTAACACACCCCTCCCCTCCTCTAGAGAGGGGATTTTAAGATTTGGAGATAAAAGATGAAAGTAAAGGTTAACGGTTCATACTTCCTATATTTTAATGAATTTGCCATGACGTCGCACTTAGATGCGGTGGCATCTTCATTTACGATGCACGGATATTTTGACCCGACTAATCCTGCGCATAAGGTTTTATACAAACCACTCACCTACCCCATGGTGCAGTTTTACCATGATGATGATACGTTGTTTTTTACTGGCAAACTGGTTAACATGGATTTTACTTCGGACAGTGCGCCGCAGTTAGTTACCTTATCAGGTTATAGCTTAGGTGGTGTTTTAGAGGATTGTACTGTTCCATATGAAGCGTATCCCTTGCAAAGTGATAATCGTAGTTTAAGAGAAATTGCACAGCGCCTACTTAGTTTTTTCAACCTTAATTTAATAGTTTATGATAACGTTGCTGCGGTTTGTGACAAGGTCTATAAAAAAAGTGTAGCATCGCCTTCGGGCAGCGTAAAGGAGTATTTATCTAAACTTGCTGCACAACGAAACGTGATCATTTCGCATGATGTGAATGGCAACATTATCATGTTCAGGCCCGATGCCAAAGCCAAACCCAAAGGATGGTTTGACAACAGTAATATCACTGGTAGATCTACTTTAAAAGTAAATGGCCAGCAAATGCATAGTAGTGTTGGAAGCATTCGGCAACCCGGCAAAAAAGATGTTACAAAACCATCAAATGTTAATGCATTCGATGTTATTGATGATAATCTTGTAAAAGCTTATAGGCCTTATGTACATATTTTAACATCGGGTAATGAAACAGATACCGATGATGGTGCCAAGAACGCATTTGCTGCAGAGCTTAAAAATATACAGGTTGAATTTATGCTTGAGCATTGGGAAGATATTAACCCAGGTGATATTATCATGTTCAGCAATCCGGATCTGTATATAACGAAGAAAGCCAGAATGATGGTCATTAATACGACCAAGAGCGAAAGCAGTACTGCAAGAACGATGGCAATAACGGCTGTATTACCGGAAACTTTTACTGGAGACCAGCCCATAGATATATTTCAATGATCAGTTTTAGCATTATCAAGAACACTTTAATAGACGCTGGATTACGTATAGTTACTATACTGGAATTTGGCATGAAAAGCGCAAATGAATGTGCTCCTTTCGGAGATGACAGTTGCCCGTTACCTAATATGTCGGCCATATATGCCGACACATCAAATATTGACGACCCGATAATATTAGGTTATATGAATAACCAGCAGGAGGCGCAGCCAGGTGAAAAACGTTTATACAGCCTAATGTCTGATGGAACGCTTAGTTTTTACGCGTGGCTTAGAGCTGACGGCACGATGAGTTTAGGTGGTGAAGGAAACAACCTGGTTAGGTTTACACCACTACAATCCGGCATAAATGCAAAAGATCAGTTGATACAAACTGAATTGGAAAAGATAGCTACCGCAATTGGGAGCCTTGGAGCCGTTTATGTGCCGGGTACGATTGAAACGAATATTTCAGCAAGTGAAATAACAGAAATAAAATGTATATGAAAGATAGTATCAAGATCGGGTTCCTAATTTGCCTGTTTCTTTTAATTGGCGACGTTGCACATGCTCAGGGTACATGGCTGGGGGTTACTGGTGCTGCGCAGTATAATTCAACAACTAATGCTTATCGGTGGAATTTTGGAGCGAATGGCTTGTTTTCGCCTTATGATTTATTTTTAAAGAAGGTTGATAGCTTAAGTTATGTGCCTTTTTCTTATATACACCATCAAACCAATCAACGAATATTATTAGGAGATACTGTATCATATTCAGCCGAATTATATATGCGGCCTGATAGTAGTAGTTCTGGTTCCGGAGCACCCGCTACACAGCTGAGCGCAAGCGATATACTGGGAGAGGGTTTTGGTGCATTTGAAATACAGGGAGGCTCAGGGGGTTTTACTGATATTGCATTTCAAGATGGAACATATGCTCAACAAATAACCCTACCAGCAGGGGTAGCCCCTATTCAAGTTTTTAACAACAACAATAGAGGAATGGCTTACCAAAGTAATGTTGACTTTGGCAGTGCAACTGTGGGCACTATAATAGATAAAGGTTATGTTGATAGCTTGGTCACTACAAGTGTTTCTATTGCATACGGTAACGGCATACAAGAAGTAGATGGAGTTGTTGGTTTAGGGGGGTATGGATTGACAAGTACGATAGCTACCGGATTAAATGGTAATAGTTTCACTTTTGATGATAGATATAATAACTTCACTATAGGGAATAACCAATTTCAATTAACTTCCGGCAATGGTACTATAAGTAATTCAATAACCAGTAACCTAGGTGGCATACTAATATCAGGTAACGGGGGGGGATTCATATCATTGCCAAGTAGTGGAAGCGGGGCTATGATTCAATTTACAGATAGAAATGGAATTGGTGCTCAAAATACATCTGATTATTCGGCAAATTGGAGTACGGCAAGCACTCCAAATGCGCTTGCTTCCGTTAAATATGTAAATGCCCAAATTGCTGCAAGTAGTGGAGGAGGGAGTGGTAATTATGTACCTTATAGTTATATACATACTAATACGCACAATAAATCAATCCTCATAGGAGATACTACCAATGCTAATACAGCATTGATATATGCTCAACCCGATTCATCGGTTAATGGCAATCCAATCATTATGTTGAGCGCGACTAATGAGTCAAATATAGGAGCAAGTGATGTGGAAGTAGCTGGAGGTACTAATGGCTATACGAATATCGAATTTAATGATGGGACAGATCAAGAAATAAATCTTGGTGGTGGGATTAATCCTATATTAATTACAAATAATAATAACAGAGGGGCTGCGTATTTAGGTAATGTTGATTTTGGAAGCGCAATAGGTGGGACGCTTGTAGACAAAACATATGTGGATAGCTTAGTAACCGCAAGTTCAAACGGCGGAGGGGTAGGTTCTTATTTGCCTTTAACATTAACAATACCTACAGATGTAAATGTTGGTTCTTATGGTTTAGGTTTCAGTTCCATAGTGGGTACTCATATAATGGAAACAGGTTATCAAACCACTCCACAAACCTATCCAAGTATAGGACATCCAGTTGATTTTAGTGTGATTAACGTATTACAAGATTCATCGGCGAACGTATTCAACGTAATATATCCCGGAGGCATTTCTACACAAGTAGAAAATTTAGGAAGCGGCTTAGCACCAAACAGGAAAACAATCACCCAAATTATAGATACAACAGGTTACTATTACAAAGACTTTAAAGAAGATTTAGAGATTACTAACACCTTCAATATAGGAAATGCAACCATACCTGTAATTGGTCATGGAAGTAGCCCAATAGAAGGAACTACTTTAACTTCTTTTGATAATGGGAACGGAACTGTCGCTTTTTATGTGACTCCTGAATTGGGAGTTGTGTCGACCTACACTCCAGTATCGCCCAATACAGATACAGTGCAGATGAATATATCTAATAGTGGATTTAATGTATTTTTAACAAATGGTACTTCAAATCCAATTGGCACTCAATTTAATGTAAGCGATGATAATGATGGTGGTGTTGGCGGTTTAGTATATAGTAGTAGTGTCACCACATTACAAGCTAATAATAGTGGATTAGAATTCAATAACGCTAAAGATGACTTTAGAATAGGTTCGGGTATAAGCTCAAGTCAATTGTATTATCAAGGAAATGATAAATTTGAAATACTTGATAATCAATTAGAATGGTTAGGGTCAGCAGGTGCATCCATAAATGCGATTGGTACAGAATTAAGTTATCTCACTGATAAAGGAAGCTCGTTTGTATCAGGTGATGATACTGGATTAGGTTTATATTATGATGGAGTGGGTGGTTCCACCTTTCAATCTGATTCAGATAAATTATATTATAGCAATAATAATATAAAATTAGCTTTAGGAGGTCTTGGGGCCAATTCAGGTAAATTTATATTCGCAGGTGATGATCAATTTTTAATTGGAGATGATCAACTTAGTTGGCAAGGTTCTGCAGGTGCATCCATAAATGCGAATGGAACCTCTTTCAGTATTTCATCTGATACAGGCACTTTACTACAAATAGATGATACTGGGGTGTATGATGGCAGTAATAATTACTACACAAAACTTATGACTACTGTACCAACTTCATCTAATTCACCGGGAACTTCTCATGAGATTGCGGTTGATGCTACTTACATATATTGGTATACAGGTACTCAATGGCTGAGAGCAATTGGTAGTACATTCTAAAAATCAAATTAATTAATCATATATCAAACAACAATAAAAAAAGCAATTTTAATCATTGGCTTATTGGCCATCACAACATTTTCTTTTGCTCAAACTAAAAAAACGCAATCGTCAACACTGCAACCCAAGTTAACTGACACTGCAAAATCAACAATTCAGCAGGCGCATATCTTGATATAAGGCTCAATAATAGGCCGATGCAAAAGCAGTTTTGGAGGCGCTAACAGCCGGGGATGATTGGAACGAATATATCAGCAAGTGAAATAACAGAAATAAAATGTATATGAAAGATAGTATCAGGTATTTAGTAGCAAGTGGCAAGATCGCATTACTAGTTGGCATGTTGCTGTTATTTGGTGGTGCAGTGCATGCTCAGGGTACATGGCTTGGAGTTACCGGTGCTGCGCAGTATAATTCAACAACTAATGCCTATCGGTGGAATTTTGGAGCGAATGGCTTGTTTTCACCTTATGATTTGTTTTTAAAGAAAACGGATAGCTTAAGCACCGTACCCGGTGACTATGTAAAGCATAACTTTTTAAGCGCACAAAATTATTTAGATTCTGCAAATAATGGTCTAACTAGAAACGGGGCAATCATTGGGTTAGGTGGATTATTGACATCTGATGTTGCCATTAATAACAATCATCATAATTTATTGCTTGGCAACAATACGCTCTCAAGTATTGGTTTAGGGGATAGTTATATTGGTTTAACTTCACAAGATGGTTCGTCGGATGCCACGCAATTAGCTATTAGTCCTATTTATGCTCAGCTTACAGTCGGAACCAACGGACTTGGGGCTTCTGAGCTCACTATGTACAACAATAGCTTACAGTTAACAAGGAGTCTATTAACTGGTAGAGATCCTGCCGAAACACTTGTTTTAGGAGGTGGTACTCCTAATAATCAATATAACGACAATATAGTTATTGTAGATCAAATACACAATGTGGGCATATTAGAAGATGCTGATTATTCTACAAATATATTACTTGATTCACTTGCTTTAACTACAACTAAGGCAGTAAAATCATTATTAAGCGGTTATGCACCTGCAACTGGTGGAACCAATTATATTCAAAATGGCACTAGCATAAATACACCACAAACGGCTCAATTTACTATTACAGGCGAGGGTTTTTTTACTAATCCTTCTAATACCGATTACGGAGTTGCTATCGCTGGTAAAAACTCGAGCACAAGTCAGGCTGAAATTGATATTTATAACGATAATATAGTATCAGCATATATTAGAAATAAAACATTTGGCTTTGCTGACTTTTCGAATATAACACCCGGTATATATGGCTGGACTATGGGATATAACACGGCTACGGGTTCAACAGATATTAATGGCCGCACTCATTTTAAAGATAGTGTAACTACTAATCAAGTCCCGATTAATCCATACGATGTAGTAAATAAAGCTTATGCTGATGCAAATTATGTTGCGAACAATTCATTGGGTCTACAAAGTGTTATGGCTGTTGGAGACACCTCGAACATACCGATGTACTTAAAAAGCCCAGGTGGTACATCAACTCAACCAATCTCGTTATTTGCTGTAAATACGTTCGGTGATTCTATAACAGCAGGAACGGGGGCTAGTATTCCCGCGAACGATTATATTTCATTATTATCCGAATTTACAGGATGGTCATTTAAAAACAATGCGGTTGGTTATAGCATGGTGCCCGACCAAGCTCCTTATGTTTTTGCTACTAATATATATAGTAATAGTATTTCTACGTTGATGCTTGGCACAAATGACCAGTATCATTATGGAATAGATTCAACTCGACTAGCAGTTTATAAAACAGGGCATGAAGCATTACTTGCTTATCTCGCTATTCCAGCCTCTCAAAAGATTTTAGGGGGTAGTCCCTCAGTTACATATACAGGATCATGGGCACCCGCAAGTTGGATAGGGATGTATACTCAGGCAAACGGGGCTACAGCAACATTTACTGTAACCGGTACATCTGTATTGATAGGAACAAAGCAAGGAGCAGCCTATACAGGTACATATAGTATTACAATTGATGGTACTAATGAAGGTACATTTAGTTCTGTATGTCCATCACTTAACACTATTTTAGGTAATACTTTTGGGCCTAAACTTCAAATTTTCTCAGGGTTATCTGATGGTGCACATACAGTTGTATTAACTAAACTGGATGCAAATCCATACTTGTTTTTTGACTGGGCTGCAGGTGTTGGAGGAAGTGGAGTAGCTGGTAGTAGTGTAGTTTATGTGAGTAATATTTACCACATGAGTGCAGCTGCTTATGCTTCATTAGGAGGCAGTTCTGCAAATACAGATAGTTATAATGCAGCAATTGCATCTAACGTATCTACCCTATCAGCATTAGGCTTACATGTAATTCTAGCAGATTGTAGTACTCCAATGAATACTGCAACTGATTTAGCGCCTGAGGGATTACATCCAAATGATGCAGGTCACCAGGTAATAGCCACAGCATTTGAAGCTGTTATTAACACTTCGCTGGGGGGATTATTTGTACATAATGATAATCTAAATTCTTCATCTACTTATAATAATGGGTTACTAACTACCATTAAGAACACAAATTCAGGACCCGCGGCAGCTGTTGGGTTACAATTAGGCAATGACGCTAATCAAAGTGGATTCTTGCTTAGAACAAGTACCGGTTATACAAGTGGGTTAACTCCAAATACTTTTTATTTAATTAACTCAAATGATATAGCTTTCTCATTAAATGGCTCAGAGGCAATGCGTTTATCTGCATCTTCAGGTAATGCGACGATTGATAATAGTCTGAATGTTAATGGAACTTTTACTTCTCCTAATATATCAGGAATATTTAATACATCTAATAGTATTTATAATAATTCAGCTTTTATAGGCGTTTCAAAACCGCAAAACTTTACTGGTCGAGGTGTTTTTGTACTTGGTGCTGAAAATGGAGGTACTAACGGAGTAACAGCAGGAGCGCTTACTTCAAGTCAAGGAACTTTTATTACGGGTAGTGGGACTGCTATTACCCTAAGTTCAGGTTCTTTTGATGCTATAATTGGTGATTTAAATCTACCTAGTTATAATGGCAACTATACTGTATCTATAGGTTGGCATAATGGGTCAGGCCCAACACCAACAACATCAGGGGATTATAATACATTAATAGGCCCACAAATTTATACTCCTGCTACTGTAACGAACTCAACAGGGTTAGGTAATGGCGCTTTAATAACAGCTAGTAACCAAATGGTTTTTGGCAATACAAGTGTAACAGCTAATATTTTTAACGGAAGCATTACGACAACCGGTGCCGGTGTTTTTGGTTCACTTGGCTTAACTTCTACCCAAACTTCAGTAGCAGGAAGTACAAGTGGTACTGCAAAATTCAGCGAACCATTTGCAGGCACATCTTATAAAAAGGTGGTGATTTATTTATCTGCATTATCAGGTACAGCATCCTACACTTTTCCAACTGCTTTTGCCAATACTCCGGCAATAGTAACTACTAACAGCGTTGCATCAAGCGCGGTCACATCTCTATCAACAACTGCTATAACGGTAACAGGTGCTCCAACAACAGGCACAATATTATTAGAAGGCTATTAATAATTAACTAATCATATATCAAAAACAACAATGAAAAAAGCAATTTTAATCATCGGGCTAATGGCCATTACAACAATTTCATTTGCTCAAACTAAAAAAACGCAATTATCACCAACGCAAACCAAACTAACCGATACAGCAAAATCAGCTATTCAGCAAGTTCCATATCTTGATATAAGGCTCAATAATGAGGCTGATGCAAAAGCAGTTTTGGAGGCGCTAACCGCCGGTTATAAATCAATGGTTGAGAGCGAAAATATTAGTGCTAAAGATTTCACACATGCTCAGCAGGCATATACTTATCTGTCAACCATAATATATAAAAAATGGCCGGATCTGATTCCAGAGCAAACAAAACAACAATAGGCGGCACAAGCACATGGTATTAAACTGGATGTATTTATGTGCCGGGGATGATTGAAACTAATATATCAGTAAGTGAAATAACAGAAATAAAATGTATATGAAAGATAGTATCAAGTATTTAGTAGCAAGTAGCAAGATCGGGTTCCTAATTTGCCTGTTCCTTTTAATTGGCGAGGTGGCCCATGCGCAGGAAACCTGGCTTGGGGTTACTGGTATTGCGCAGTATAATTCAACAACTAATGCTTATCGGTGGAATTTTGGAACGAATGGCTTGTTTTCGCCCTATGATCTGTTTTTAAATAAGGCCGATAGCTTAACTACTGTTACAAGTGATTATGTAACACAAGGCCTTTTTAGAAATTTCTTGAACGGAAACGGGTTTATAGCGAATAACTCTAACATAAATACACCTCAAACTGCTAATTTTAATATTACTGGCGAGGGCTTATTCCTGGCTGGAAACGGTACAGGTGTGTCTGTTAAATCAGGCATAGGCGGAGGCAATTTGGCAGAGGTGGATATTTATAACTCGTCTGGTACAGTATCCTCGTATTATAGAAACGCATCATTGGGTTTTGCAGATTTTACCGAACATACGCCTGGAGTATTCGGATGGCAGATGACTTATAACACGACTACTGGCGCAACCGATTTTACAGGACGAACCCATTTTAAAGATAGTGTAACTACAAATCAGTTGCCTGTTAATCCTTATGATGTTGTAAATAAAGCTTACATAGATAGTTTATTTAACTCTAGTGGGCCATCTAGTACCTTAATTACAAGAGAAGCCCCAAGCGGGGTTCAGAACGGTATTAATGAGGTATTCACCTTAGTTAATATACCAATAATTGGTAGTGAGTCCGTATTTCTTAATGGGGTATTACAAGATGAAGGTGTAGGCGAAGATTACACAATTAGTGGAAGTACAATAACTTTCTTGAGCACTATTCAACCTACAGATAAAATAAGAGTTAATTATTCAATTATTTATTAAATAAGCTTATGAGCACCACACAACTTAATTTCAGCCAAATTCCGTCGAATGTAATTGATATTTTATATAGTAATTTAGTAGCTGCAATCAGTGCATCTACTTTAATTAAAGGTGAATATTATAGAATTACAGATTATCAGACTGTACATAACTTACCTAATGTTAGTCCAATTGTAGTTAATACAGGTCCAATTGAAGCTATAATAGTATTTGCACTGAATAATAATACTATATCTTGTGAAGCTAGATCTGAATCATTTCCTAGTGATATAATTTCTTATACTATAAATAATAGTTCTATCCCAGGTGCAACTAAAGGAGTTATTTATAGAAGAATTGATGCATACTATAATGTAGATGTACCTAATGACTTTAGAAATGTACATTATAGGAGATGGAAATTTAATCCACCAGCATTTAACTCAGCTTCAGCATATAATCAATTAGATCCAACTTTAGGCACTGATGGAGCTGTATACTACTGTTTAAAACCAGGTGGATTCACTGCAGGTACAGCTACTAATCCTACATCTACTGATGATAATTGGGTACAAGTATATCCAAATAATAATCACTATACTGCATATGAGAATACACCTAATCCAGGTGGTTTAGCTTTCATTTCTAACAATAGGAATGTCTCACCTAACATTAGTTACTGTCCTTTAACTAGTACTACAGATTTCTTAGATAGTACTTTATTTCAAAGTTATAATACTAATGGAGTAAGTTATACTAATATTAAATTTAAAGATTCAGGTAACCATACTCAAACTGCTCAGTTACTTGATCTTGTAGTATATGCTGACTCAGGTGCAGTAGGATTGTTTGACTGTGAATTTGGGTGGTTTAATAGCTCAGACTCAAATTATTCTATGGGTACTATAGTCTTAGCTTCAGGTGCATATATTAATCACATGAATTTACGTGATGGAATATATTACTCTGTTATTCAAGTAGCTCAAAATGGATTTATAGCTTTATTTGATAGTAATCAACAAATGTATGGTGTAAATATTAATACAAGTCTGATGCAGCAAGTAACTGGAAGTTTTCAATACTGTACTATAAGGAGTACATTTTCTCATTACTTCTCACAAAATTCAACATGTTTCTGTGTATTTCCTAACTATGTTAAAGAAATTTATGCACTAGGAGGGTTAGGTAATTTAATATTCAATACATCATCTGCTTTTTATAATAATTCATTTCTTCAGAATTTTGGTCAAGAATGGTATAGTGACGGTGCTTATGCTGGATCAGCTAGACAAGTCAATGTCACAGCCCCAATTATATATAAGACTGTATTAGGTAACTTCGCTGATCAGTATGGAGTATGGGCACCTTTATCACAGATGGTGGCTCAAATGAGTGGTAGACATATTTCTTATGCATATGAACCACCTGCAAGTAAAACTGTAATTGATATTACTACGGGTACTCCTACTGTAGTTACTTGGCAAGTTAATTTAGTAGGTATAAATCTAACTGATATGGGCGGTACAGGTACATCTGCATTTCCGTACCCTACTACTCTAGAGTATATGACTTACTTCACTGCTCATGGAAATGATTTTCAAGTGCAGCAGAAAGATTTAATATCAGGTGTATGGACTCCTAATAATAATCCAACATATACTATTGATTCAGTTGACGAAAATAATAATATAACTCAATGCACATTCCACCCTAATACTGCAACGGGGGTTACTGAAACTAGATTTATAATAGTATAGTTTATCAAATAAATAAAAAACAATAATATGAAAAATTGCAAAACCACGCTTTTCGGGATTGGCTCGGCATTCGTCCTGGTATTAGTAACATTTTTAGTAAAACGCTCTGTTGACCCTGAAACAATGGCTATTGCTATTGGCTTGGTTGGTGTTGGTTGGTCGGCTAAAGATGCACCGATAGTAATTCAGAGCCTAGCAGATACAGCGTCTGAAATACCATTGCTTAAAACATCCGCCGGACAGCAGATTGTGGGATTAGGAGATTCAGTAATTGATTTGACATCAGCCTCACATCCTACAAATATATTGTTAAGTGATATTAAAACAGGTATTGACACCTTAAATCAAAACATAAGTGCAGCACCAGCAGCGCCATCTGTTGTAACTATTACCGATACAAATGATGCACCGGCTGCCACTGAAGAAGTTGCTCCGGTTATAGCTGAGCCTACTAATCTTGAAAAAGCACAAATAGCATTACAGGCCGCTCAGGACTTGGTAAGCTCATTGACAATTGCTCCTCCTAAAGCATCCATTGCTGCATAATGGCTGACTTCGGCATCGCATTTAGAATAACTATCCTCGGGAATGAGGGTGGTTATAATCCCGGTATCGGCGAAAAGGAAACTTATCGAGGCATTGACCGTGGCGCTAACCCCGGATGGGCGGGCTGGAAAATTGTGGACGTGTACAAAAGGGATAACCCCGGCACATCAGAGGCTAAGCTGAATGTTTTGCTTTCGCAGAATAACGCGCTGCAACTTAATATTCAACAATTTTATAAAGAAGGATATTGGGATGTAGTAAATCTGGATAAAGCTATTGATCAGCAATTGGCCAACAACTTGTTTGATTGTTCGGTGAACCAGGGTGAAGGAATGGCGCGCAAGTTTATGCAGCTGGCTTGTAACCAGGTAATGACCTATACGCATTCGACTTTAAAGATGCTGGTTGTGGATAGGGTGATTGGCCCGGCTACGTTAGCGGCTTTTAACAGCTTGCCACCGGCAGATCTGATGCAGGAAATTAACGTTGAGCGCTTAAATAGCTATAAGCTTGATGCTGGCTGGAACGAATGGAACCACGTTTGGGAGAAACGATTATTGAATTACGTATAAAGCATACTTGAATGACTCAGATTGAGAATGAGCAGATTAAACAATTAACAAACCAGGTTGAAAATTTGAATTCATCGGTAGAACAGATAAAAACTGCTTTGTTGGGCAATGAATATAATAAGGATGGTGGGCTTGTTGACCGACAAAAAGTTATTGAAATTAAATTGGCTGAGCATGAGGGCTGGATTCAAAAATTTAAATGGATAGGCACTATAGGAATTGGCGCTGCTGCCTTAATTGAATTTATATATCAATTTACCAATATCTTCTCTGCTATTTTTCCGCATCTAAAAAAGTAAGTAATAAATTATTACACATTAAAAACAAAAATCATGAGTCTTTTTTCTTGTTTAAGTAAAGCTGAAAGTAATGTGCAAACTGCACTTGCGAAAGAGTGGGCAGCGGTACCGGCCACTGATCAGAATGTAATATTAGAAATATTACAAATGGCGAATGTTTTAAAAGCCAATAACACGCTTAATGGTGATGCTATTGTAGCTGCTATTACCAAATTATTGGGGCAATCTTTTGTTACCGGTTTCTTAGGTGTGGTAGACAAGGTAGCTGCAAACATTGGTATAGAAGTACCTGCTGCCAGTACCCCAGTACAAACCTTGCAATTGATCGCATCGTCATTAACACCTAAGAGCGGCACCAGTTGGGAGGATGAGGTGTTAAGTATCGCGGTTTATTCATTAACTAATTTAGTACCGGGTGGAGCAATAGTGCGTGCAATTGCAATTCCGTTGGTACAATGGGTTTTTGATAACGTGTTTAATGGGAGCGCTGCTGCCACAGCTTCATTAGCAGTAGCCGCATAAATATAATGCCCGGAGGAAAATAACCCGGTTTGATAGTTGGGAACAAAGTACGCTGACGTTTTCACAAACCAATCAAAATGAAAACAAGGAATTATATTTATATACTATTAGTATGGCTGTTGTTATGCTTAAATGCGGCATATTGTAATGCCCAGAAAACAACCAATGTTGAGGCGGGCACAAAGGCCCGGTTGCAGGATAGTGTGTATAATTCGGCTTATGTGAAGAAGCTTTATGCGCAATACCCTACGGTTAAAAGTGTTTTTTGCAGTGGATGCAGGTTATGGGTAAATCCTTATTTAACATCAATCGCGGATACCGTAAAAGGTTACCCGGTTTGTGAGCATGCAACTTTTACAGCTGCTGATGTGTCGGCTCAAGAAGCAGCCAATATCCCAAGAAGTGGCGTGTATGCGAATTGGAATATAACGCCCGGTGAACCCAACTATGATGAACTATACAGCTACATCAATAGGCTGATTAATAAACCAATGTCGCTTTTTGAAATAGTTTACGGCCATTGTGCCGCAGCATGGATACTGATGGCACATGATAAAAACGGCGCCATATTAAGCAATACAGAAATTTACTGCGAATTTGGTGAATATCAGAGGCAGAATATTGGAACTATGATTTCCAGTGAAGATACTACAAGATTACTTTTAGGCGCCACGCTGAACAAAGTAAAGCATCCCGTATTGGCTGATTCAGTTGAAATATGGGCGGGTTGTGTAAGCTCTGACACCTCGAAAGTTTATAGTTTTAAGGGCTGATCGATCACCATTCCTGACGCTGTTTGAAAAATTATCAAGTTTAACGGTGAGACGGTTTCTTACTGGATGCCGAATAAGGTTACGGAGGATGTAGCATTATTACCCCACAGACACATCAATTATGAGGATTTGGTTAAGAGAATTGGATTTGATCCGGAGCAGGTATTGAAATAGTTTTTTATTAGGGTGAGTTAAAATGAATGCCGGAAGATGCGAGATCGACCGGCATTCATTTTTAGATAACCTTTTACAGTCAAATGCCGTTATAATTATACCTTATCACTTTTTTATATTGAAGTGCAAAAAACATTGTACTTCTGCGAGTTGCCTGATCCGAAATTCTGAAAAAAATTAGCAACACAAAAGGTATCTGTACGCCCAAAATGGCGTAGCTGTGCTTTTGTGTAGCGTGTCCCCTCGGAACGCTTGATCAGGCAAAAGTTAATACTACGTCATTTTTTTTTTGCCTATCCTTGAAAAATTCACAATTACGCGTAAGCTTCAGCTCACGTATATTATCTTCACCTCTCACCGGTTCTGACGAAAGCTATAGTTATTTGCTTAAAATTTGGGATAAAGCATTAATTAATATTCAGGAACAGGTTTATTTGCTTTGCATAAATAACAGTAACGAGGTGATAGGCTGGCGTTGTATAAATACCGGGACTGGTAATGAGACATTATTTGATATCAAATTTGCGTTAAGCTGTTCGCTAAATTGCCTTGCGTCAAAAATAATTATCGCGCACAACCATCCTTCAGGCATATTAAAGCCATCGGGAGGGGATTTAAACATAACTGATCGACTAAGTAAAGCAGCTGAATTGATGGATATAAAGCTACTGGATCATATTATAGTTAACCGTAATAATTATTATTCGTTTAAGGATCATGGGTTGATGAGAGCTTAGAATGTAAGATCCTCCGGGCCGTATACATTCAGGAGCGTAATATCATAATCGCGCTGGTATTGTTTGGTTGATTTTGGGTCGGTATGCCTGGCTTTATGACTGATATCGTAACCATCGATGCCCTTCATTAATAAATGCACGATTCTGGTGTGTTTAAGGCCGTATATTGTAAAATCATCCGATAGCCCAAGTTCGGTGCGTATAGGGCGCCATCGATCAGCAAATAGATCCTTATGGCATTTAAATTCTGAAGGCTCTCCGCCCTTTCCAAAAATGTAAAAGTTGTTAGGTATGGTGTCAAAATTTATAATATCCAGTACTGCTTCAAACTCCGGTTCATAATCCCGGTAAGCCTCGGTGCCGGTTTTATCAAGGTCTGCGGAGAAATGAATGCGTTTTAATGTCCGGTCGATATCACCAACTTTTAATTTCATCAATTCTGTTTTACTCCGTATCATCGTCCAATAAGTGAATTCCATTACGTGGTAAACCAGGAACTCTTCTTTCTCAATTAATTTTGCTTTTACAAGCTCTAATGTCTCCCGATCATACCACCGGTGTTTATGCTTTTGCGTTTTTACCTTTTGAAGCTTACCCCGGATAGGGTTAACAGTAACATATTCTTCCAGCTCCAACCAGTTAAAGAGATTGGTGAGGGTATCCATCTCATTATTAAATGTAGTGGGCTCCCACCCTTTCGCCTTTTTAGCAGCCATGAGTGCCGAAGAGATATCCATGCGGGTTAACTGGCTTACCGGCGTACTGATGGTCTCTAAGTCTTCAAAATACTTTTTAAACCAGCTGGCGGTTACCCGGTAGG
Source organism: Mucilaginibacter sp. L196 (assembly GCF_009765905.1). Lineage (GTDB taxonomy): Bacteria > Bacteroidota > Bacteroidia > Sphingobacteriales > Sphingobacteriaceae > Mucilaginibacter. The sequence goes on from NZ_LMUO01000015.1 coordinate 184,564, forward strand.
TAGATACAGAATTACGATTTCTGGTGCGCTCCATACGGCTTTCAACCCAAAGGTCACAAGCCTTATTGATTGGAGTGAGTTTGCGGCGTTCGGCTTCGGTGAGGGTTGCTTTGGCTGTAATTACAGCCGCTTTTTCTTTTATTATAGTTTCTACAGTTTCCTTACGTTCTGTTATCGCGTTTAACTTAGACAGCGCAAGCTCAAAAGGATTATAATTTAATTTTTCTAATCTATATTTCCACACCTGGCGACATTCTTCCGCGTAAATTTCACGTTCTTCCCCCTGATAACGATTAATATTATCTTTCTTTTTTATTCGTATGCGCCTCCGCGAGTATTTATGCCAAAGCACTTCAGGCACATCATGGTTCCAATAAATGAAATATTCTTTAGGATTTTGACGGTTTATCTGCGGATCACTTGGTGGTTGCATACGTCTGATTAACTTTAAAAGTGTGTCCCGATTGTGTCCCGATTGCAAAAAAACGGGCATTTCTGCCCGTTTTTGCATGTGGGGTAAATGATGGGGCTCGAACCCACGACCCTCGGTACCACAAACCGATGCTCTAACCAACTGAGCTACATCTACCGTTTTTCAGAGATGCAAAAGTATGAATCTTGCGGATAATTGCAAAGCTTTTTTAATATTACATTTAGCTTACGTGTTAAAATACTGATTTAGTTAGATTTGAGATTATGGCGGAGCAATTGATTGAGTTGAATGTAACGGGTATGCACTGTAATAACTGTGCTATATCCATACATAATTTACTGGCGAAAAAGGGCCTTCAAAATATACTGGTAGACTTTGCAGGTGAGGAAGTTAAGTTCTCTACCGAAAACGAAGCTACCGTTCCTGATATTATTAAAGGCATTGAACAATTAGGTTTTAAAGTGGTGGATGATCCCGCTTTGCACATGCCTAAGTTTTATGAAAAAATAGAAAATAAATTTATTTTTTGTCTTGTTTTCACTGCGCCCCTGCTCCTACACATGGTATTGCCATGGCATTTTTTGCAGATTCCTTTGCTTCAATTGTTTTTATGCCTGCCGGTTTTTATAGTTGGATGCCTGCATTTTGGTAAAAGTGCCTGGGGATCGGTTAAAAATGGCGTACCTAACATGGATGTGCTGATTTTTGTGGGGTCAACAGCCGCGTTTATTTACAGTTTGGTTGGTACCATTGAGCATTTAGGCGAACAATATGAGTTTTACGAAACCTGCGCTACTATTATAACTTTAGTGTTATTAGGTAACGTTTTTGAAAAACGCTCGGTTACACAAACTACATCAGCAGTAAAAGATTTGGTAAAAATTCAGCAAGTTACCGCTAATAGGGTAATTAAGGATGGTATAGAAGTGATCAGCGCTAAAGAAGTTGTTTCGGGCGATATATTGCTGGTTAACCAGGGCGATAAAATCCCCGTTGACGGCGATGTATTAAGTGGCGAAGCATCTGTTGATGAGTCGATGCTTACGGGCGAGAGTATACCTGTTGAAAAAGCTAAATACGATAAGGTTATCGGTGGTACCATCATTCAGCATGGTAATATCAAAATAATGGCCACTAAGGTTGGATCGAACACAGTACTGTCGCAAATCATCGACCTGATGAAAAAAGCACAGGCCGCAAAACCTCCGGTACAAAGGCTGGGTGATAAAGTGGCATCGATATTTGTGCCTGCGGTGATATTTATCTCACTTATCACTTTCACCATAACCTATTTCTCGGTGCATACAAGCATGCAAACCGCTTTGATGAACGCCATTGCCGTTTTAGTAATATCATGTCCCTGTGCTATGGGTTTAGCCACTCCTACCGCCGTTATGGTTGGTTTAGGCAGGGCAGCCAAAAATGGTATATTGATTAAGGGCGGAGATACCATTGAGGCCGTAGCCAATACCAAATTTGTGGTGTTTGATAAAACAGGAACGCTAACTACCGGTAAGTTCCGCATTAATGATATAAAGGTTGAAAGTGATGTTGATTTGGAAACCGTGCGCGGAATCATCATGGCTATTGAGGAACGCTCTAATCACCCAATCGCGAAATCCTTAGTTGCCGAACTTAAAACACTGCCTCAGCAAAAGCTAATACTCCTTAAAGCGGCAGAAGAAAAAGGCTTAGGCATGCGTGCCGAGGATGTGCAAGGCAATAATTACTTTTTGGGAACAGCAAAGGCCACTACCGATGGCGAGTTTAACTTAGTGCTATATAAAAACCAGGTTCTTTTAGCTCAGATAGCTATCGACGATGAAATAAAACCTGATGCTGCGACTTTGATAGCCCAACTTAAAACTTCAGGTATTGTTCCGGTACTGTTAAGTGGCGATAAGAAAAACCGCTGTTTAAAAGTGGCCAACGCTATCGGCATAAAAGAAGTACATGCGGAAAAACTGCCTGACGAAAAACTTTCTGTTATCGACATCTACAAGCAAAAGGGTAAAACCATTATGATAGGCGATGGCATTAATGATGCCCCTGCCCTAACCCAGGCTGATGTTGGTGTATCAATGAATGATGCCAGTCAGGTTGCTATACAATCGGCAAGGGTAATACTCTTAAATACCGATTTGCATTCTGTGGTTAAGTTTTTACAGATCAGCAAACACACTATGCTTACCATTAAGCAAAACCTATTTTGGGCCTTCGCTTATAACATTATTGCTATTCCTGTTGCCGCTTTGGGTTTCCTGAACCCGATGGTTGGCGCATTTGCGATGGCATTTTCGGATGTTGTAGTGATAGGGAATTCATTGAGACTGAAGGCGAAACGGCTTAGTTGATAGTTAATGGATCATAGTTGATAGAGTTTTTCTATTTTTGAAGGATGGCTATGAACTATCAACCATAGGCCATGAACTCAAAATATGATCGAAATTTTTACAGACGGAGCATCAAGTGGTAACCCGGGACCGGGTGGATATGGGGTAATTTTACGCTCGGGCAAGTATTATAAAGAACTTGCTGAAGGTTTCCGTAAAACCACCAACAACCGCATGGAGCTGCTGGCTGTAATAAAAGGATTAGAAGCCATCAAATTGCCCAATCAGGATGTCATAATTTTTTCCGACTCCAAATATGTAATCGATTCCATCGAAAAAAGATGGGTATATGGCTGGGTGCAAAAAGGTTTTAAGGATAAAAAGAACAAAGACCTTTGGCTGCGTTACCTGGAAGTAAGCAAATTACACAACATCAAATTCACTTGGGTACGCGGGCATAACGGCCACCCGGAGAATGAGCGTTGCGATGAACTAGCGGTCGCTGCCGGAAAGCAAAAGCCTTTACTAATTGACTCTGTTTTTGAAATGGAGAATGCTAAGGCGGGGTTGTTGTAAATTTTAAAGCACCTTGTCATTCTGAGTGCAACGAAGAATCTTCTTCGATAAACATGGCGGCTTTGCACATTCCAGAAGATTCTTCACTTCGTTCAGAATGACAGTTAGGACGAACCTACTTTGCTAATTCAATCACCTGCAAATCCTGTATTTTATCACCATCGATACTAAAACGCATTAGGGTGCGCACTTTTTGCCAACCTTGTTTACCTGCCGCGCCGGGGTTTAGATGCAGGCAGCTGATCTTTTTATCATAGATCACTTTTAGAATATGCGAGTGCCCGGTGATAAATAACTGCGGCGGATTAGTATAAATTTCTGGCTTAACTGCAGGATTGTACCTATCTGGATAGCCGCCAATGTGCGTCATCCACACATCTACCTGTTCGCATTTAAAGCGGAAGTTTAACGGATAGATTTGCCTGATGTCCTGACCATCTATATTGCCGTATACACCTTTTAGTGGTTTGAATGCAGCGAGTTGATCCGCCAGTTCGATGTTACCGAAATCGCCGGCATGCCATATTTCGTCGACGTTTTCAAAATGTTTGAATACGGCATCGTCGAGGTAGCTGTGGGTATCGGAGATGAGGCCTATTTTGGTCATACTAGAAGATAGTGAAAAAATCCTTTAATGCAGCAATATACATTTCGCTATACACTTTTGGTTCTTTATAAATCACAAACTTTGAATCATTTAGTTTGATATTATTTGTTCCCAATACTAATATTTCACGGTGTGGAATATCTTCTTCAAAAGAATGAATTGTGATTTTCCGCTGCAAAAACAGTCCATCAGATGCAGCTAATTCTTTCACTAATTCTGCTGTCGATATTGGCAATATCAACCAACACAAGCCACTTTCGGTTAGATGTTTAGTTATACCTGTTATCAAACCTTCAAAAAAATCTTTATCTGTATGTTTAGCTACCTTTTTATTGGCTTTTGGCGATTCAAGCGAGTTAATATGGAACGGCGGGTTAGATACAATTAAATCATATTTCCTTTCAGGATGTTCCTCAAAATATTTTTCAAAATCCTGATGAAATAACTTTAACCGATCAGCAAATGGCGAGTTTTTAAAATTCTTAGTCGCTGTTAGCGAGGCGGACTCATCAATTTCAACCGCATCTATTTTAGATGATGAAAATCTTTGGGCAAGCATTAGTGCAATTACTCCTGTGCCGGTGCCTATGTCTAATATATTTTGAGGACTTTTAGCTTCAGCCAATGCACCAAGCAATACGCCATCGGTATTAATCTTCATGGCGCAGCCTGTTTGGTCGACTGCGAATTGTTTGAATTGGAAAATGCCAGCCATAATTATAGCTCAACAAATTCAATCGGCAATCCATCCGGGTCAGCAAAGAAAGTATAGCGCTTGTCTGTAAATTCGTCTATACGGATAGGTTCGACAGCTATTCCATATTCTTTAATATGGAATACGGCTTCTTCAATATCATCAACCTCAAAAGCTAAATGTCGCAGACCAGCTGCTTCGGGCCTTGACGGCCTTGCGGGTGGGTCGGGGAATGAAAAAAGCTCGATCTGGTATTGTCCTGCAATTTCCAGATCGAGCTTGTATGAATCTCTTTGTTCGCGGTAAACTTCGCGGACTATTTTTAAACCGAGTATTTCTGTATAAAAATGTTTCGACTTATGGTAGTCGGTACAAATTATAGCGATGTGGTGTACCCGGTTTAGTTTTAGCATTATTCGCCTAAAATTTCGTGTAATACGTTATCGTAAACCATTTTCAGGTCGGTAATATGGCCGAATGGTTCTTCATCTATATTCAGGAAACCAGCGTTAACCGTACCTAGCAAGCTAAATTCAACTTCGCTAGTGGCCATCATTTCAATAAAGCGTTCCTGATCGTCAGGCGCGATACTTACTACTACCCTGCCCTGTGCTTCGCCGAATAAAAATGCATCCTTACGGATAGCGCTATCGGTCTCCACATCAAAACCTAATTTGTTTGGCAATGCAGATTCAACCAAAGCAACATATAAACCACCATCAGCCACATCATGTGCCGATTGGATTACTTTATGTTTGATGAGTTGTTTAATCACCTGGTGCATAGCATATTCCTTATCCAGATCAAAATATGGTGCCGGGGCAGCCAATATTTTATGCCATGAAGCTAAGTATTGTGATGAAGCGATATCGTTAACAGATTCACCGATCAGGTAAACTAAATCACCCGGTTGTTTAAAATCCGAGGTCATTAAATTCGATATATCATCCATTACCCCTAACATACCAATAGTTGGTGTAGGGAAAACAGAACCGCCATCGGCAGATTGGTTGTAGAAACTCACGTTACCACCAGTAACCGGAGTTTCAAATTTGAGACAAGCAGCGCTCATGCCTTGTATGGCACTTACAAATTGCCAGTAAACTTCAGGATTGTATGGGTTACCAAAGTTCAAGCAGTTAGTTATCGCAACGGGCTCACCACCGGCGCAGGTAATGTTACGTGCGGCTTCGGCTACCGCTATTTCGCAACCTTTCTTAGGATCGGCGTAAACGTAGCGGGAGTTACAATCAGTCGTAATAACGATTGCTTTATCAGTACCCATAACTGCTACCACAGCAGCATCGCTTGGGCGATTGGTGGTCATGGTTGACACACCTACCATTGAATCATACTGATCAGTTACCCAACGTTTTGAAGCAATGTTTGGATGTGATATTAAATGCTCGGCAACCGCTACTAAATCAGCAGGCTCCTTTACATCTTCTATTTTAAATTCCTGGTTCTTTTTAAAGTAAGCAGGTTCTTTGTATTCACGCTCATAAACCGGTGCACCTCCACCTAAAACTAAATCGTCAGCAGGTACATCAGCCACTAATTGGCCTTTAACATAATATTGCAGGCGTTGGGTGTCGGTAACCTCGCCAATAATGGCGCAGTTTAAATCCCATTTATCAAAAACAGCTTCTACTTCTGCTTCGCGGCCTTTGTGTACCACGATCAACATACGTTCCTGTGATTCAGAAAGCAGGATCTCGAAAGGTTTCATGTTTTCCTGGCGGGTTGGTACCTTATCTAAATCGATACGCATACCATGCTCGCCTTTGGCCGACATTTCGGAGTTTGAGCAGATGATACCAGCAGCGCCCATATCCTGCATACCTACAACCGCGCCTGTTTTAATTACTTCAAGTGTTGCTTCCAGCAATAGTTTTTCCTGGAATGGATCACCTACCTGTACAGCAGGCAGATCATTTACCGAATCTTCGGTTATATCTTTAGATGCGAAAGCCGCACCATGTATACCATCTTTACCGGTTGCTGAACCTACAATGTAAACCGGGTTACCCACACCATATGATGTTGCAGAAACAGTTTCGCCTGCTTTAACTATACCTGCCGAAAAAGCGTTTACTAAAGGATTAACATTATAGCACTCGTCAAAAAACAACTCGCCGCCTACAGTTGGGATACCAAAAGCATTGCCGTAATGACTGATACCTTTAACTACGCCTTTAACCAACCATTTGGTACGGTCCAATGCAAGATCGCCAAAACGCAATGAGTTTAATTGCGCAATTGGCCTTGCGCCCATGGTAAATATATCGCGGTTTATACCGCCTACACCTGTTGCTGCACCTTGATAAGGTTCTAACGCTGATGGGTGGTTATGTGATTCTATTTTAAAAGCACAGCCAATGCCATCGCCTAAATCAACAAGTCCGGCATTTTCTTCGCCTGCTTTAGCCAGCATACGTGGGCCGTCTTTAGGTAAGGTTTTTAGCCAGGTGATTGAGTTTTTATATGAGCAATGCTCGCTCCACATTACCGAGAAGATGGAAAGTTCGGTAAAATTGGGAACTCGGCCCATTATTTCAATTATACGATCGTATTCTTCGGGTAACAGGCCTAAATCTTTGGCGGTTTCAACGGTGGTTAATTCCAGGTGCTCCAATGTATTTTTATTTATTTGAAAGGATGCGCAAAGGTAGGGAAAAAGGCGGAAAAGGGAAAGAAAAGGTGAGGTAAAAGGTAAAAGGCGAAAGGTGAAAGGTTATTAAAAAATAAATAAGATAAAAAAGGTGAAAGAACCTGGTAAAACCTTTCGTCTTTTACCTTTATCCTTTCACCTTATATAATTGTCCCGGTGCTATTATTCGTCTGTTAGTTGGAAATTGATGGGGATAGTATATTGCACCCTTACCGGATGACCATTTTGAATGCCCGGTTTCCAGGCAGGTGCCAGTTTTAAAACGCGCAGGGCTTCTTCATCTAATCCGTAGCCAACCCCTCTTTCAACTTTAAAATTTGATAGCCTCCCATCTGCTTCGATGATAAAACTCACCCAAACTTTACCTTGAATATGTTGATCGATGGCCATATCGGGGTAACGCAGGTTTTTACTTAGAAATTTCGACCATGCAGATGCTCCACCGTATGGAACAGGCATCACCTCAAGAGATTTAAAATCTGTTACCGTTGCGTTTTCTACCCCAGGGACCGCAGGGCCTGTAGCAGGTCCGGCATTGGTTGCAGGTGCATTTGCAGAGCCTTTCATATCGATAGGGCCAATTGCACCGCTTTCCAGATCCTTATTTTTTGGAGGATCTATTGCCTTATGGTCTTCAACCACAACTAGCGGCGCCGATTGATGCATAGTGGTTGGCGTTGATATTACAGGCGCCACTGATGCTTTAATATGATTTAAAGGTTTGGGCGGAATAACTACCGGCGGTTTAATATATGTTGAAAGATGCACAGGCGTGTTTTTAAAAACTTCAACGGCTTTGGTTACCGCTGGCTTAATTAAAAACCCCAAAATTAACACGGCAGAAATAACACTTATAAAAGCAATTAGCATCGCCTTTACCATTGTCCGCCCGTTGTGTTGCCTTAATTCATAGGCGCCGTATTGTTTGTTACGGTTGTCGAATACAAGTTCGAGCCACTCAGACTTGTACAAATCAAATTTTGAGATAAGCATGGTTTGTGAAATTAAATTTTAAATAAAACGCTTTTTACCTACTACATATTTTACCATATGCATTAAATCCATCCTGGTTTAACACTTTTTAACATAGGATGATTTTATTAAGTTAATTCCATAAAAAAAGCCACATATTTTTTATGCAGCTTTGTTAAAAGTATGTTAAACTACTTATTACCAATCTTTTGTTGTAATAACTTTTTTCTTATCGCTCTTAATTGGCGCTGCCGAAACCATCAGCATATACTGTTTTAACTTGTCGCCAAATTGCTTGCTATAATTACTTATTTGAATAGAGTAATTATTTAATTGCCCTTTCTCTAATTTAGCTGCGCCGTTTTCTAAAGGAATATCAATACCCGGCTGCGGTACCGAATTACCATAACGATCGACATAATAAGGTGTAAAAACAAAATCTGTTAACCAGTACCTATACTTTTGATCCTTATATTCAATATTAAAGAAATATCTCACTTCGCCATCAATATGTTTGGCAGCGCTAATTCCGGTAAGCATCAATAATTTCCCTGTACCGGTAATGCTTTCAGTGGCTTCACTTTTATTTACCTTATTCTTGGGGTAATTTATCTTTAAAAAATATGCTGTTCTATTTTGAAAAGTATCCGCCGTTAATCCAGGCTGCTGTACAACCTGGTAATAAATATATTTATTGTGCTCATCAATTGATAACAGATCCTTTTGGGCCATTGCTGATTTAACTGCCAGCAAGCATAACAAAGCAATAAATAGTTTTTTCATGTCATAAAGATAAAAAGCCGCTCCGAATATCCGGGCGGCTTTTTCATTAAAAATATAACGAGGTCACGTTAAAATGCGTAAACAGCAGCTAATACAAATTGTGAAGCCGAGGTTGTAGGTGCTAAACTGCTATTGGTAAATGCAGAATATTCTTGTTTGTTAACTTTATCAAGCCTTACTTCAGGAATGAAAGTTAACGGACCAGCTTTAATGTTAGCAGTTAAGGTAGATCCGATTACTGAACCACCCGGAAGCGGGCCTGCAAGAACATAGGTTGATCCAGCATCTACGGTTTTAGCTTTGAAATATTCTTCTCTCAAACCAAGTGTTACTACTTTTGATACAGCTAGCTGCGGATATAATGCTACACCGCTGAAACCACCACCATAATGAGACGGAGAGAACGTAGCAGCATTTAAGCCTAATTTAAATGCAGTAGTTATTTGGTAAGCTGTGGTTAAATCAAGTTCAGTACCTGAGGTTGGGCCAGTTGCAACGTTTAAGTAAGCAGTCCAGTTTTTAACCGGTGTGATGGTTAACTGGACGCCAAATGTAGATACATCATGTTCTGATGTGTAAGCATTCCACTCATCATTAAATATACCTGCCATTAAGCTTACTTTATCGCTAAATGCATAAGTTAGTTTAAAGCCTGCATTTTGGAACGGGCCGTTAGTGAACAGGTAAGAAGTTGAATAGTTAAAGTTTCCTGTTGGAGAAATTACCTCATAACCAATAAATGTTGACATATAACCTGCTGTTGCACTCAATTTAGAGGTAAGGTTGTATGATACATATAAGTTTTGGATATGATAACCTGAAGTTGGGACAGACTGGTCGTTACGCGGGCCAAATGATAATTCGCCTACAAATGATGCATTGCCAACGGTTTTCTTTAAGCCCAAATCAATCATACCTATTGATATAGAGTTATTATCAGATGCAAAGCTGGTTGGAATATTATTACCATGGCCTGATAAATCATCTTTATAATAAGTATCAACAGATCCGTAAAGCACTAAAGGCGCATCGGCAGTGGTTTTAACCGTGTCCTGGGCTTTTGAGGCATAACTAAAGGCAGAAGCAGCAAGTAATAAAAGTAAAAATTTCTTTTTCATTTTTGGGGATAGTTAATAGGGTTAATATAAGTTGAAGGTTGATTTTTTGAATAGATAGTACATGGTTGTAGTTGATGGTGTTTTGCTGTACCAAACAAATGCCATAATTTTAAAATCCTTATCAAATAGCTCATTTTTAATCATTTATAATAAACAGGTTGAAATTTATAAAACAATAAGAAGCCTATCTTACCAAAATGGCAAGGTGTATGATAATTTTTTTAATAAGCTAAGAGGGCTGTAAGAACCCTGCGCGATTAACGCGCAGGGTATATAATAATGTGTTATGCAGATACAGTGGATTTTTCGAACAATCCGTTTATGCTGATCTCATCATCTTGTGCTGGGTAAACTTCCACACCGTGATCAAATATATCAAGGCCGCTTAATTCACCATGTTCTTCAACACGTAGTTTCCAAGGATGTGGTAATTTATTAATAACGTACATCATAACATAAGTTATAACAAACACCGCGATTGCTATTGTAAATGTACCTATAGCCTGCGCTTTAAGGACACTTGCATCGCCACCGTAAAACAAACCTTTTACAAGGTTAGGAGCAGTAGTATCAGCACCTGTTGGGCCGGTAACACCGTATTCGCCGGTTGCAAATAAACCTAGAGATAATGTACCCCAGATACCAGCTAAGCCGTGAACCGAAACTGCACCAACTGGATCGTCAATACGTAACCACTCTAACAAATACATACCGCCAAACACTACGAAACCTGCAATACCACCTAATAATAAGGCACCAAGCGGGCTAACCCAATAACAAGGGCAAGTGATAGCAACAAGGCCTGCTAAAGTGCCGTTCAAGGTGAAACCCAAATCGAATTTACCTTTAGTAGTACCCCACCATAAGCCAGCAAACATGGCAGTCATACCGCCACCGCAAGCTGCAAGTGTAGTATTAGTAGCAATACGGCCTATACCTTGAGCATCCATTGCTGAAAGTGAGCTTCCAGGGTTGAAACCGTACCAGCCAAACCACAGTATAAATGTACCTACAGCAGCCATAAGCATATTGTGCCCTGCTGGCATACCGCCTTTTTCTTTATCATCTCGTGCGAATATCCTGCCCAAGCGTGGGCCTAAGACTATAGCTCCTGCCAGCGAAGCAACCCCGCCAATAGTGTGTACTACGGTAGAACCTGCAAAATCGCGGAAACCTTGACCTAAAGCAGCGTAGAAATGTCCGGCTGAGCCCATTAAAGCTAACCATCCATCAGGACCCCAAGCCCAGTGACCGATAATTGGGTAGATAAAGCCTGTGATACCAATAGAGTAAAGAATATCTCCACGGAAACTGGTACGGCCAATCATCGCGCCTGAAACAATTGTTGAGCAAGTATCAGCAAAAGCATACTGGAATATCCAATGCGCAATTACAGGGATACCTGTACCTGAATAGGTTGCAGGGGTATTTTGTAAAAAGAACCATGATCCGTCAGCTTTCAATGAAGGATCTCCATGCCAGCCGATGAAGCCATTGCCCCAACCAAACATAAACGCGTAGCCAATAGCGTAAAATAAAATACCGCAAAGACAGGTGTCGAACATACACTCCATCAAAACGTTAACAGTTTCGCGTTTGCGGGCAAAACCAGCCTCAAGCATAACGAAACCAGCCTGCATACCAAATACAAGGAATGCTGCTACTAATGTCCATGCTGTGTTGATTGAATTCATCATTGATGTTTCCAGATCGGTAGGTTTTGGAGGTGCAGCGGCTGCGGCATGTGCTGTAGTACCAAGCAAGCCGGGCAATGTTACCATTGCAACCAAAACTGCCAGTAATCCCAACATTTTCCCTGTAAAAATGGTCGCACCCAGCGCCCATTTCTCCCGCGTCAGCTGCCTGAGCGAGCTGAGTAAGTTGTGCTTTGTAGAATTTACTTTCATCGTTTGTTTGTTTAATTTAGTTTGATTTGATTGTTTTTAGTTTAATTATATAAAAATGTAAGTGGGTTGCATTTTTTCATAAATATCAGAGTCTATTTTTGCGTTAATTTTATCAAAAGTATTAGTTAAACCATTCTTTCTTTAAAACTTTCATAAAACTATGCATGAAATTTAACAAAAACAAATTTTAACAGCAAAAAAATTGTTAAAATTTAAATATTTATCAATATTTTAAAAAACATGGTAATTTAAAGGTCGATTTTAAAAAGTTTTTATCTGTTAACAAAAAGTAATTATAAAATTAACAATCAAAATTCACTTAAAGTCAGCTTTTTTGGTAAACAGTGTCGTTTTTTTAATAAATTTATTAATTATCAGTGCATTTTAAGACAAAACAAGGACCACAAAACTTAAAATAGCATAAAAAACTGTTATAAATTTATAAAAAATTGAAAAATTGTATTTTTATCGAAAAAAAACGACGCTATTTAATTTAGATTAAAACACTCTATAAAATTTAAATGATAATTCTATTTTTGATGTAAACCGAATAATTTAAAAACCCTTACATGTCTAACATCCGATTTCAAGCGCTCAGGACCGTACAGAGCAGGACGATACCTGAAGTAAAAATACCTTTTCAAAAAATCTCAGATTTTTTTGGTGCCAATGTTTTCGATAAAAAGAAAATGAAGGAGTATCTTTCAACGGATGCTTACCAGGGAATTATCAATTCAATAGAAAAAGGCGAGCCCATCCCCCGGGATATGGCTGAGCAAGTAGCATCGGCTATGAAATCATGGGCATTAGGCAAGGGTGCTACACATTATACACACTGGTTTCAACCGCTTACCGGCACTACGGCCGAGAAGCATGACGCTTTTTTTGAACCATCAGAAGATGGTACCGGGATTGAAAAGTTTTCGGGCGATGCTTTGGCGCAACAAGAGCCGGATGCATCCAGCTTTCCAAGCGGAGGCATACGCAATACTTTTGAAGCACGTGGCTATACTGCCTGGGACCCATCGTCCCCGGCATTTATAATGGCGCGTACCTTATGTATACCAACTGTGTTTGTATCCTATACAGGTGAAGCGCTTGATTATAAGGTACCATTGCTAAAGGCATTAAGTGTTTTAGATAAAGCGGCTATTGATGTTTGCCATTATTTTGATAAAAGCATCGAAAAAGTAAATGCATCATTAGGTATTGAGCAGGAGTATTTTTTGGTTGATATAGCCTTATATAATGCACGCCCCGATCTGCATTTAACCGGCCGTACATTATTCGGGCATATGTCGGCTAAAAATCAGCAGTTGGAGGATCATTATTTTGGATCGATACCTGAGCGGGTGTATGCCTTTATGCAGGATATGGAAACCGAAGCCTTATTATTAGGTATCCCGCTTAAAACACGCCATAACGAGGTTGCGCCATCGCAGTTTGAATGCGCGCCTATATATGAGGAGATAAATTTAGCTATTGACCACAACCAACTATTAATGGATTTGATGGACAGGGTAGCTAAACGCCATAACTTTAAAGTACTACTACACGAGAAACCATATGCGGGCATCAACGGCTCGGGCAAGCATAATAACTGGTCGTTGATTACCAATACCGGTAAAAACTTGTTATCGCCGGGTAAAACGCCTAAAAACAACCTGATGTTCCTTACTTTCTTTGTAAACACCATCAGGGCTGTATATGAGCACGCGGATTTGCTAAGGGCATCCATCGCATCGGTTAATAATGACCATCGTTTAGGGGCGAGCGAAGCGCCACCAGCTATCATGTCGATATTTTTAGGCAGCCAACTGAGCGAAGTATTGGACGAGATAGAAACATCAAGGATCAGCAAAATAATTAAGGACGATGCTTTATTATGGCAGGGCATCCCTAAAATACCACAGATATTAAAGGATAATACTGATAGGAACCGTACATCGCCATTCGCATTTACGGGGAATAAGTTTGAGTTCCGCGCGGTGGGTTCATCGGCTAATTCGGCAGCACCTATGACCACGCTTAACCTTATCGTGGCCGATCAGCTTAAAAAGTTTAAGGTTGACGTTGATAAACTACTAAAGAAAGGCGAGAAAAAAGATGTGGCGATATTAACTATCATCAAACGCTACATTAAAGAATCAAAGAAGATTCGCTTTGAGGGCAATGGTTATAGCGACGATTGGGAAAAGCTTGCTGAAGAGAGAGGTTTATCAAACTTCAAAACTACGCCTAAAGCGCTTGATGTAATGATCTCGGAAAAATCAGAGATATTATTTAAAGAAACTGGTTTATTCACTTCCCGCGAAGCGCATGCCCGCCATGAAATTTTATTGGAAAGCTTCTACAAAAAATTACAGATAGAGGCCCGTGTGATGGGTGAGCTTGCCAACAATGTTATTTTACCGGCCGCCCTATCCTACCAAACCAAATTGATTGAAAATGTTAAGGGATTAAAAGAACTTGGCTTATCGGCAGAGTTATACAAAACCCAGCTGGATATTATCACCAGAATATCGGAACATATTAACGCTATCCGCACTGATGTAGACGCCATGGTGCAGGAACGTAAAAAAGCCAATAACATTGAGAATTTACGTAATAAGGCTATTGCTTATGATGAAAAGGTAAAAACCTATTTCGCGCCGATACGCTACCATGTAGATAAGCTGGAACAATTTGTTGATGACTCGGTATGGCCGCTGCCTAAGTTTAGGGAGTTGCTGTTTATATAAGTTGTCTGAACCGGGATTAAACGGATTTTTTGGATTCTCAGGATATTGATCTTCGATTTTCAGACAGTCCAGGGTTTCTTTCAGAAAACCCTGCGGAAACTATAATAAAGAAGCTGTCTAAAAAGAATGTCATTGCGAGGAACGAAGCAATCGCGAGCTATGCATATTCGCTTTGTCTATATGCGATTGCTTCGTTCCTCGCAATGACATATGTAATATCCTGCAAATCCAAAAAATCCGTTTAATCCTGGTTCAGACTAATTCAGACTATATCTTAGCGAAAAGATCTGTTTCCTTATGTTGCTTGATGATCAGATCACGGTATTTGGAAAGTAATGCTGATTTAGATATAAAACCTAAAAACACACCATCTTTAACTACCGGAAGCTGCCAGGCATCCAGTGCATCAAATACTTCCATAATACTGCTTACAGGCTGGTAATAATCAATTATAGTGGGCGGTGGGGTCATGATCTCTTCAATCGTCGCGGAAGACTCCCTTTGGTTAAACAATTGTTTCCGAACCTGATCCATCAAGATCACACCATCCATTTCCCCTTCATCATCCAAAACAGCAAAAATATTCGCATCGGTATTTGACAGGATATGATAAAAATCGCTGATTAACATCGATTTGTTTAACACGTTAGAGCTTTTATTAATAATGCTATCTAACCTAATGGCATCAAGCATATTAAAATCATGGTCGGGGTACAGTTTTTGTTCGTGGATCAACTCCTTCCAGTACATGTTGTATGGATTATATATGCGGGATATAACATAGGATATTGCCGAAACAATCATTAACGGAATAAACAATACATAACCGCCTGTTATTTCGGCAATAAGGAATATAGCCGTTAACGGTGCATGCATTACACCGCTTAAAGCGCCTGCCATGCCTACCGCTATAAAATTACTTACACTTAAATGCACTAAACCTGTTTGATTTACTGCAAAGGCTACAAATAATCCTAAAAAAGCCCCTGTAAACATTGTTGGGGCAAATGTACCACCATTCCCCCCGGAGCCGATTGTAATGCCTGCTGCCACAATTTTCATAAATACCAACCCTGCTATAAACAACAACATTACCAGTGGGTAATCTAACCACTTAGTAAATAATGTTTCATTTTTTAAGGCATCAATATTACCATTTAATATGCCTTGTAAGTGGCTATAGCCCTCGCCAAATAAAGCCGGGAATATCATAATGATAACCCCTAATATTAAACCGCCGAATAACGCTCTTTGATAGCGGTTATATTTTTTAAATATGCCATGCTCCAATATACCGGCCACCTTAGATATATATACCGAAATCCACCCGCTGAATAAACCAAGTATTACATAAAACGGTATCGCATTTAAAACCCAGCCACCTGTTACCAGATGAAAAAGCTGGCCTGAGTACAACAATTTGGATACCACCACACCTGTTGCCGAAGCTATTAATAAAGGAATAAACGTGGGGATAGTTATCTCGCCAATCAATATCTCTAATGAAAACAATACACCTGCAATGGGGCTGTTAAATACCGCGGCAATACCTGCCGAAGCGCCCGCAGCTATTAAAACTGTTTTTTCGTATGGGCTGAGATTGAAAAATTTGCCTGTATTTGAACCCAATGCCGCGCCCATTACTACAATTGGCGCTTCCAGACCTGACGAGCCTCCGAAACCAACCGTTAATGAGCTTGTAGCCAGGTGTGCATAGACATTATTAATCTTAATATTTGAGCGGTTGCGTTTTATGTTGATGATAACACGGCCAATACCTTTTTCAATATGATCGCGGTTGATGACATGCTGGTAAAAAACAGTAAGCAAGATACCTAGCGCCGGTAAAAATGCATAAGCTAAATGATAATACAAATGAGCGGCAATATCCTTGCTCAGCTCTTCCATTAAACCTACAACATACTTTAATAAAATAGCGGCTAAACCGCCTAAAAGCCCAACTACAACACTACAATAAATAAGAAAATTACGCTGTATGTTCCTTTTTAAACGCCACTTATTTATTTTGTTGGCGACTCTTTTTGCTAACCTAATGTACCCCGGATACTGCAAAGTAGTTGATTTGAGTTTGATAAAAGTTAATAAGCACTATATTTGCCCATGATTTCTTCGCAAAGATATGATCTCCGAGGCGTATCTGCATCAAAAGATGATGTACATAATGCAATTAAAAATATCGATAAGGGTATTTTTCCGAAAGCCTTTTGCAAAATAGTGCCTGATATATTAACCAACGACGACGCGTATTGCAATATTATGCATGCCGATGGCGCGGGTACAAAATCGTCACTGGCCTATACTTATTGGAAAGAGACAGGTGATATATCTGTATGGCGCGGCATAGCGCAGGATGCTATCATCATGAACCTTGACGACCTGCTTTGTGTGGGTGCTATTGATAATATTTTACTGTCATCAACCATCGGCAGAAACAAAAACCTTATTCCGGGTGATGTTATCGCAGCTATCATCAATGGCACAGAAGAGATTTTGGCTGAGTTGAGAGATGCGGGCATAGGTATTTACTCAACCGGTGGCGAAACGGCTGATGTGGGCGATTTGGTTCGCACTATTATTGTAGATTCCACCGTTACCTGCCGCATGAAACGTGATGAGGTAATATCAAACCATAATATTAAACCCGGGGATGTGATTGTTGGCCTTACCTCATACGGGCAGGCTACGTACGAAAAAGAATATAATGGCGGGATGGGCTCAAACGGCCTTACCTCGGCAAGGCATGATGTTTTTAATAAATCAATAGCTGAAAAATATCCGGAAAGCTATGACGCGGCTGTACCATTTGATCTGGTATTCTCGGGCAGTAAAAAATTAACCGATATGGTTGATATTGGCAACGGCCAATCTATAACCGCGGGTAAACTGGTATTATCTCCCACCCGTACCTACGCCCCTATCATCAAAAAAATGCTGGATGGTTATCGCAGCCAGATACATGGCATGGTGCATTGCAGTGGCGGCGCGCAAACCAAAGTATTACACTTTATTGATGACTTGCATATCATCAAAAACAACCTATTCCCGGTGCCTCCTTTGTTTAAACTGATACAGGAAGAGTCAAAAACCAACTGGCAGGAAATGTATAAGGTATTTAATATGGGCCACCGCATGGAATTATATGTGCCGCAGGAAATTGCACAAGACCTGATTGACATATCAAAAAGTTTTGGTGTAGATGCCCAGATCATTGGTCGTGTTGAGGCTGCTGATAAAAAACAGGTAACTATCCAATCGGAATTTGGGGAATTTATTTATAACTAACACCACATTTTATTATAAAACAGAAAAGCCCCGAAATTCGGGGCTTTTCTGTTTTATAAGGTTTGAGTAATGATAATTATTGTAATCCAGTCCACTTAGTACCATCCCATTGGAAAGTATAAGTAGTATTTACGTCAGATCCACCAACATAAGAAAGGAACACAACCTGATAATTAGTACCCACTACAGGTGCCGTGTAATCAGCTTTCAGAACTAATATAAATGCAGCATCAAGTTCTGCGGGTGTCCACGCTGATTCAAAATCTCCATATGATTTAAGATTAGCCAATATTGTGCTTGACGCAACATTTGAACTGGTGATAATAGCAATATCAGCCGTGGTTAAAGTGTGCGTAACAATAGGCTGTGGTTTCCATGTACCGTTTGATTTAACATATGTTCCTGTTGCTATTGTAGAATATGGTGCAACAAAGCTGGTACCATTCCATTGCAATGGTTGTACTCTTTGATAGTCTGCAGTTGCGCTTACATAATAGTTATAGCTAACATACACAATGTCATTTTTCTTGATCGTATCGGTTATACTTACATCAGCATTAACTAATGCAGCCA
The DNA here is from genome assembly GCF_009765905.1 of Mucilaginibacter sp. L196. Taxonomy (GTDB): domain Bacteria; phylum Bacteroidota; class Bacteroidia; order Sphingobacteriales; family Sphingobacteriaceae; genus Mucilaginibacter. The sequence continues at coordinate 203,275 of NZ_LMUO01000015.1, forward strand.
TAGTTTGCGGTATATTGGTAAATGCTGAAGTAAACTGATCATATTTACCTACGCCTAAAGCTGTGTATTGCGCAGGTTGTACGGTATATATTGCACGCCATGCGCCATCAGTGTATAAGAATGTATATGGAACCGCGGGTGTAGCACCTGTTGGATAAATAGTCCAGCTTATAATTCTAACTGTATTGTTAGCTACGTTAGGGAATTTATAAGGCAACCAGGTAAGCATTTGCGCTACACTAAAGTCGGTATATTTGTTACCCGGTAATAACAGGTAATCTGCTGCTGTAAGTGCATAATAAGCATCCTTACCTGTATCAGTACCGGCCGTAGTTACTTTATAAATACTATCAGCGGCTTTAAAGTAAAGTGAAGTTTGATTATAAGTAACATTTGCTATTGAACCATTTGCTGCAGTCAAATATTCCGCGCTTAATATCTGCGGGATATAAGTATTCGCATCAGCAACATCATCAAATGAGAAAGCTGTTTTCGGGTAACCAGAAGTTAACTTCTGATAATCTGAAGTTTGCAATGTTATATTCAAAGTTTGCTTCGTACTTGGCGGTACCGAGTTTTGCAGTACCGGCTCTTTTTGACACGCGGATAAACCTAACGCCACGATAGCAAGTAAATAATATATTTTTTTCATATTTAATATTTTTTCTTGTTAAAACCTAACTTTTAATGTTGTAGTAAACGTTCTCTGATTTAACCAATAAGCGGTAATTTGATTCAAAACACCCTGGGCAGATGCATCTGTAACATCTGTCATTATCTTCGAATTCAACAGATTATTAACATTGCCTATCAGTTCTGCATTAAACCCGGCCATTTTGAATTTGTATACGGCATTCATACTCCATATCGCGTAGTTTGGAAGAACGTACGGATGATCGTTTGCCTGGGTATAATCCTGGAAAGGAACATAAGAGGTATAATCGGTGTAATAAGCTACACGTGCACCTATTTTTAATGCAGGTACAACCCAAACCTCAGCGAATGCAGTGAAAGTGTTTTGAGGCTGATCACCTATTTTTTGATTTTTAAGTTGAACTGAATGTATTGTATCAATTACTGCACCTTGACTGTTTTGAACATTTACCTGGCCTGAATTTGAAGTATAGTGGTAATCGCCTATTGTAGCTGTAGCACCAACTAAAACTTGTTGAACAGGTTTGTAGTTAAGCTCAACTTCAACACCCTGATGTAATTCGTTTACGCCTGATATATTGGTAGTATATAACTGATCAGTTGTTGCATCAGAGAAGGTTGAAGCAAATGCCCTATCCCTGTAGTTTTCTCTGAACAAGTTAACTTTTGCGCTGAATTGTGAAACTTTAAAGTTATAACCCAATTCGTAGCCTAACAATTTTTCGTCGATAGCTGAAGAGTTAATTTTATTGGTGTAATCAACAAACACGTTACCAAAATATGGTGGCTTAGTTAAGTAACCAACGTTTGCGAACACGTTCATTTCTGAGTTAATGTTGTAGTTTGCGCCGGCTTTTACCTGGAAAGTAGTAAAGTTTACCCAACGGCTTTTTTGATTAGGGTCGCTGTTCAAATAATCAAAAGGGTCTCTCCTTGAATCAGCATTTTCTGAACCTGATGCAGTAACGAATGCGCTAAAGTCATTTTTAGAATATTCAGCCTGTGCAAAGGCACCGCCCGATTCAACATAATCAATGTTATGATAATCAACAAGGCCATTAATACCTACTACACCGGCAGGGTCATTAATATTTCCACCTGTTTTACCTAAAGCCGGGTTACCTGTGTAAGGGAAAGCTACATAGCTACCACCTAACAAATCGGTTACCTGAGTGTAGTGATCGCCATGGTAATATCTAAAGTCTAAACCAGCTTGAAGGTCGATATATTTACCCAATAAGGTTTTGTAAGTACTTCTTAAACCATACCATTGTGTTTTATCATGCGCGTCATCAACATAAGTTAATGATGCTCCGGTTGGGTTAGCTGCGTTATATGCTTCGACAGCGCTGTAATTTATAGGCGTATAAATGTTACCTGAACGTGGTAATGAATTCGCACTATAATAAGCAGATGAGACACCATCGATACCGCCGCCGCCGCCATCACCTAATAAAGCGTACAATACAGTTGACAGGCTTGACTTGCTGTTTATAGACCATTCATGATTTATTGATAAAATCGGTTCAGAATAAAAATTGTTATAAGGGTTATATTCTTTGCCATCTTTAAAACCATACCAGGTATTCCAATTTACACCCTGTGGTGCAGCTGCATAATATGGTGAAGTTGGAGCATTTGAGTTATAAAATACTTGCTGCTCTGGCCTTTGACCGTGCGTTTGATTTGCACCGATCAATGTAAATGAAATGGTTTGTTTTGCGCTGAGTATTTTTGAAAGGTTAAAGAAATAATCATAACCTAAAAAGTTTGAACCCTGAAATGGATATGCGCCCTGTGTTCTGCTACCGGCAAATGTTGCAGCCCAACCGTTTGCATCTAATCCGGTTGAAATTAATATAGCCGTTTTATTATAGCCATCGCTTCCAATGCCTTCAGAAACAAACCCCCCTGCCTCTTGATCAGTAGTACGTGTTGTTACGTTAACTGTACCACCAAATGAAGGAACAATAATTTTTGAAGCTCCTAAACCACGTTGTACTTGTATTGAACGGGCAACATCGGTAATACCAGCAAAGTCTGACCAGTAAAGTGCACCTGTTTCCGGGTCGTTAATAGGGATACCATTAACTGTGTAAGCAACGTTACCATTTCCTGAGCGACTTGAGAAACCACGGATATTAACACGGCCATCGCCGTAACCACCATCACCTTGTGTAGTAAATACTCCCGGTACACTTGTTAACAGATCTGGAATTCCACCATTACTGATGTGCTCATCAATAAACTCCTGGCTAATTGTGGTAACAGCAACCGGAGTTTTTCTGTCGATAGCAACGTCAGCGGTGATTGTCACCTCTTTTATTGATGATGAATTAGGACTTAATAAGATAGTGCCTAAATTTTTGTCTGCATCACCAACGTGGAATGTTTGTGGCACATAACCAACAAAAGTAATTACTATTGTTTGGCCACCAGCCGGGGCTTTAAGTTTGAATGAGCCATCTAATGAGGCTGTAGTTGCGGTAGTAGTTCCTTTTACAACAATAGTGGCACCTACCAAAGGTTCACGTGTTATTGTATCAATTACTTTACCTGTAATGTGGACTTGAGCATTTGCAACTTGTGCCAATGCCGCGCACATTGTAAAAACGGAAATGAATAATGAAAGTAAATACTTCCTCATACTTTGCTTTGTTTTTATGAATTAATGATTCAGTTGATTAGCGGCAAAGATAATTGGCAGAACCTTAGCCAATATTAACTCAATATTAACAAACGTTGAATATTTATTAACATTAACAGTTTTTATTAAGTAAATTTTCAATCGAAAGTGCCTTTAAATGAAAGAATCGCACATTTGGTAGAAATTCTGAGTTTTCACTAACTAACATTGTAACAAAATTGTTACAAAACAATAAATTCCAATTAACTGTAATTGAACAGGTTAAACAAAATGAAAATATATCAAAAAAGCCGACTTAAGCCGGCTTTTTATATTACGAGTTAACAGTAGCTTAATTAAAAATATACCTTAAACCTAGTTGTGCTTGATAACGTGATAGTTGAGAAACATCGTTTACAAATGATGTTGTTACAGGCGTTTTGGTTGTTGTATTCAATAAAGGGAATGAATAAGTAGGTGCCCCGGCTGAGTTAAGACCTACGTAGTGAAGTATAGTGGTATTACCTGTTGATACCCCATTAAATGAATCCTGGTACAATCCCCAGTTTTTGTTTAATAAGTTACCTACGTTAATAATATCCAATGATACCTCAAGCGTGTTTTTAGTTTTACCTGCTCTAACATAAAAATCCTGAACAACCTTAAAATCGAACCTTTTGTAGTATGGTAATATTACGCCGTTTCTTTGAGCAAATTGCCCTCTGTGGCTTTTCAGATATTTATCCTGATTAATAAATGCATTTAACTGGCTCCATTGTGTCTGCGCAGTACCTGGGTTAGTTGATGGGTCAGGTACTAAAATAATGTCATTTTGAGTTTTGGGGATGTACATTAAATCATTTGTAGCACCATCATTATTAGGGTCGCCACTGGTGATGTATGATACCGCGCCATTATTAGCCATTTCAAATAATAAGCCTACAGATGTAGCACCATGGCCAAAATAGTCCTTTTTGTACATTAACGAACCTATTACACGGTTAGGCTGAACATATGTACTGTTTGAAAGGTTATCGCCATTCGGATTGCCTGCTACATCGCGCGAACTCCATATAGTACTTGCTGTTGAACCGCCGTCATTAACATCCAGTGAACCACTATGGGTATAGGCAACGTTAAAGTAGAAACCGCCAACAAATGTTTTTTGTAACTGACCGGTAACGAAGTAAGAATCGCCTTTATTAGTATTTGTCAGATAATACAAACCTGTGATTGATGGATTTGCCGCTGTAGCCGCAGATGCCGCAGGAGTTGTATTTTTTGATGTATAGCGAATTTGACCACCTGAGTTAGGTAAAGTAGCATATCCGTTAGACAGCACTAAGTTTTCTGTGTAGATAGCATTAATATCTTTGGTGTAAGCACCTTCAATTGTTGCAACAACACCCCAGCCTAATTTTTGGTCGATAGCTAAGTTAGACCTGAATACTTTAGGGTATTTTAGGTTTGGATCTGTAATATCCAGCTCATAAGAAGTATTTGCCGCTGCAGCACCTATAGGGTGATTTGCATTAACATTTGGGTTAAATACTAATTGGTTATTTTGAGCCGCTGTATTACCAGCCGCGCCTTTCACTACAGTATATGAGCCAAATAACACACCATTATTTGATGCCTGGTTTGATATCCAAACAAAAGGAACTGTACCTGAGAATAAACCAGTACCACCGCGAACCTGAGTTGAACCATCGCCATTTACATCCCAGTTAAAGCCAACTCGTGGCGATAATTGAACACGGTTTTTTGGCAATACTGATGGATTAACTTGTATACCTTGCTGGAAAGTAAGGCCGGTAACATTATTATTTTGCGGTAGTGATGTTGGGAAAGCATCATAATCTGCCCTGATACCGTAGGTTAACCTGATGTTATCTGTTATATGATATTTATCCTGTGCGTATACGCTATATATACCTGCGCTAATTTTAGCATAAGGTAAAGAACCACCAGCTGCAGAATAACGAACTGTATATGCTGCTGCAGGTAAACCATGCAAGAAATCATAAGCCGAGTTATAAGTATATAAACCATTATAATCGGGCGCGAAACCATTTTTGTAGCTCTGTATCTGGTCGCTGGTACCAAAAGTAAACTCGTGTTTACCTGCGTATAAAGTCAAGTCATCAGAAAACTGGCCGATGTTGGTGTATAATAAGTTACCGACAGTATAAAGCTCAGAACCAAAGCTTGTTTCAACAGCGGTTGATTTAACAACATCAGTAGCTGTACCTTGTGATGTACTGTTGCCAATATCAACAAATGGAATACTTTCGCCACCTAATGCTGCACGATAGTCTCTTAAAGCAGAGTAACCAATAGTAGCCCTGTTTGATAAGCTGCTGCTGATACGGCTATCCAACTCAATAATACCTATGTTAAAGTTATTATTTATGCGATACCCTGAACCATAAAAAGGTAAACTGTTTACACCTGCGTCGCGGGTAGTACCATAACCAACAGCTGTAGTGCCGTTTGAGTTAGTTATGCCGGAGTTGCTTGGTGGATGATCTCCGTAAGACTTCAGATAAAAGTATTTAGCACTTAAAGTGTTATTTTTATCAATATTCCAGTCGATTTTTACAGTTACCTTATTGCTATAGGTATCAAAACTATAACCCTGGTAAGGGCCTGCATTGTAACCGTAATGCTGGGCAAGATAGTTTTTAATCGAATCAAGGGTTGATGCTTTAGCTTGTGATACAGAACCACCGGCTCCTGAACCTGTAGCTACATAAGGTGTGGCTGGTTGGCTTATCCGTTCTTCTTCGCCGGAAACAAAATAAAACAATTTGTTTTTAATGATAGCCCCACCGAAGCTTGCACCTATCTGGTGATAGTTAAAAGGTGTTTTGGTAACGTTTGTATTACCTGCACTATAACCTGTTAGGCCTGTACTACGCAAATAATCATAAACAGTTGCTTTAAACTCGTTAGTACCTGATTTTACAACGGTATTAACACCAGCGCCTGTAAAGTTACCTTGACGAACGTCATAGGGCGCAATATCAACCTGAATCTGATCAATGGCATCTAATGAAATAGGTTGCGAGTTAGTTTGGCCACCAAGCGTACTTGCTAAACCAAAAGAGTTATTAAACAGCGCGCCATCAACAGTAATATTGTTAAACGTTGAACTACGGCCGCCAAAGTTTAATCCGTTTGCCGAGGGAGCAAGTTTTGTAAAATCGCTTAATGACCGGTTTAAGGTAGGTAAACCATCAATTTGTGAACGGCTTATTGTTTCGCGGGCACCGGTGCGCGATGAGTTGATCACTTTTCCACCAGTGCCTGAAATTTTTACTTCAGATAATGTGGTGCTGCTTTCGGCCAATTTAGCATCAATGTGTTGATCCTGACCAATTGATAAAGTAATATTTTCCTCTACAAAATCGGTGTAGCCTACAAATGATACTTTAAAAGTGTAAGGGCCGCCTACTCTTAAGTTAGGCAAGTTAAACCGGCCGTCGGCACGGCTTCCGGTAGAGTATACCGTTCCGGTTGGGATGTGTGTAACAGTAATTGTGGCTCCGGGTATCGGGCCTTTGCTATCGCTCACGATACCGTTGATTGATGCGGTTGTTACACCTTGCGCGCTGGCATTTTTCGAAGCGAAAAATGATACACACGTGACTAGTAGAAATAGAAGTAAATGCTTCCTCATACTTTGTTGTTTTGTGTTAATGATAAGTCAGTTAATTGCAACAAAAATAATACATCCCGGTATCAATAATGTTACATTAATATTAATACTGATTAAATATTTATTAACAATAAACACAAAACCAACATGATATGTTAAAAAATAGGTCAAATACCTATCAAACTAGTATTTATCTGTATTTTTAATATTTGCAAGTCAACCTCATTCATAGCGTCATTTTAATCTGAAAATCCTATTATTTAGTACGGCGGAGTAGCATTTTAGCATATCGGGCTATTTACTTAGCTTTGCGCTAATTATATACATCATAAATAAAAGCATGAACTACGATTTAATTGTTATAGGGTCGGGCCCGGGTGGTTACGTAGCTGCCATTCGCGCTTCCCAATTGGGTTTAAAAACAGCAATAATTGAAAAGGAATCCCTTGGCGGAATATGCCTTAACTGGGGTTGTATACCTACCAAAGCGTTATTAAAAAGCGCCCAGGTATTTGAATACCTAAACCATGCTGCCGATTACGGTATTACTGTAAATGGCGGTGAAGTTAATTTTGAATCTATCATAAAAAGAAGCCGCGGCGTTGCCGATGGCATGAGCAAAGGCGTTCAGTTTTTAATGAAGAAAAACAAAATTGACGTAATAAACGGCTTCGGTAAAATAAAAAGCAAAGGCGTTGTTGAAGTTAAAAGCAGCAATGGTACTACGCAAGAAGTTACCGGAACTAACATTATAATAGCCACAGGCGGCCGCTCACGTGAGTTGCCAAATATCAAACAAGATGGCGAAAAAGTAATAGGCTATCGCCAGGCGATGATATTACCTAAGCAACCAAAAAGCATGATTGTTGTGGGTTCAGGCGCTATTGGTATTGAATTCGCTTATTTTTATAACTCTATCGGTACATCAGTTACTGTAGTGGAGTATTTAGATAATATTGTGCCTTTAGAAGATGAAGAAGTTTCAAAACAACTGGGTCGTTTACTAAAGAAAACAGGCATCAATATATTAACAGGTTCAAATGTTGAGTCTGTTGACACCTCAGGCGTGGGCTGTAAAGTAACTGTAAAAACTGCAACCGGTACCGAAGTTTTGGAAGCTGATGTTGTTTTATCAGCAGTTGGCATATCAACCAACCTTGAAGGCATCGGACTTGAAGAAGTTGGCGTTAAAACCGACAAAGGAAAAGTATTAGTTGATGACTATTATAAAACCAACGTTGATGGCATTTTTGCCATTGGCGATATTGTAAAAGGACAGGCATTGGCTCACGTAGCATCAGCAGAAGGTATTATTTGTGTTGAAAAAATTGCCGGTCATCATCCTGAACCGTTGAACTATAACAACATCCCGGGTTGTACTTATTGTGCCCCTGAGATCGCATCTGTTGGTTATACCGAAAAAGCAGCCAAAGAAGCAGGCTATGAGTTGAAGATTGGTAAATTCCCATTCTCTGCATCGGGCAAGGCATCTGCCGCAGGCGCAAAAGATGGTTTTATTAAACTGATATTTGATGCTAAATACGGTGAAATCTTAGGCGCTCACATGTTGGGTCATAATGTTACCGAGCTAATTGCTGAAATAGTTACCGCACGTAAGCTGGAAGCAACCGGCCACGAGCTCATCAAATCTGTACATCCTCACCCAACAATGAGCGAGGCTGTTATGGAAGCTGCTGCCGAAGCATACGGCGAGTGTATACACTTGTAAAGTTTTAAGTTGAAAGTATAAAGTTAAAAGCTTTCAATTACTGATAATTTAAAGATCAATGATTAGAATCATTGATCTTTTTTGTTTTAGGAAAATCTTCAATGTTTTTTTCTGACTTTTGACTTTCAACTTTGTACTTTTAACTTACTATGAACCTGCATACCATTGATACCGGCTTTTTTAAATTAGATGGCGGCGCCATGTTTGGTGTAGTACCAAAAACCATCTGGAACAGAACCAACCCGGCTGATGAAAACAATCTTTGTACCTGGGCCATGCGTTGCCTATTGGTTGAGGATGGCGATCGTTTGATATTGATTGATACCGGTATTGGTAACAAGCAGGATGAAAAGTTTTTTAGTCACTACTATTTACATGGTGATGCAACTATTGATAAATCATTAGCGGCAAAAGGTTTCCATAGGGATGATATTACAGATGTATTTTTAACGCATCTGCATTTTGACCATGTGGGCGGCGCGGTTAAAAGAGAGGGTGATAAATTAAAACCTGCTTTTAAAAACGCATTTTACTGGAGCAATAAGGATCATTGGGATTGGGCCGTAAACCCGAACGAACGCGAAAAAGCATCGTTTTTAAAGGAAAATATATTGCCCATACAGGATAGCGGGCAACTGCGATTTATTGACAGTAAAGACGGTGTGCAATTCTCTGAAAACTTCCGGGTGAAATTCGCGCATGGCCATACAGAAGCGATGATGCTGCCACTACTCAATTACAAAGGACATGAAATTTTGTATATGGCTGATCTGCTGCCATCTGTGGGACATTTGCCTATGCCTTATGTAATGGCGTATGATATGTTCCCGCTGAAAACACTTACCGAAAAGAAGATTATTTTAACCGAAGCCTTGGAAAAACAATATATTTTGTATCTTGAACACGACGCTATTAACGAATGTTGTACGTTACAACAAACAGAAAAAGGCATCAGAATTAAAGAAACGTTTAACCTAAATATTGTATAAAAACAGGGAGCCTTATTACTACAAAAACCGTGCAATAAATTGCGTCAAATCAAATATAGACCCTCTTTTTTGAAAACTTTTTTTAGTTAAATTTTTTATAACAATTTTATAGCTTTACACGTTAATTTTTAGAAAATCCACTTAGAATCGAGGTTTTAAATAGATGAGACAACTCAAAATAACCCAATCCATAACCAACCGTGAATCTCAATCACTTGATAAATACCTTCACGAAATTGGAAAAGTTGACCTAATAACAGCCGAAGAAGAAGTAATATTAGCACAAAAAATACGGGAAGGCGACCAGGCTGCCCTGGAGCGTTTAACCAAAACTAACTTACGTTTTGTTGTATCTGTAGCAAAACAATACCAAAACCAGGGCCTAACCCTTGGCGACCTGATAAACGAAGGTAACTTAGGTTTGATCAAAGCCGCTAAACGTTTTGATGAAACCAAAGGATTCAAATTCATTTCCTACGCCGTTTGGTGGATCCGCCAGTCAATTTTGCAGGCCATTGCCGAGCAATCACGCATTGTACGTTTACCTTTGAACCAGGTAGGTTCATTAAGTAAAATAAGCAAAGCGTTCTCTAAGTTAGAGCAGGAATTTGAGCGTGAGCCATCGCCGGAAGAACTGGCTGATATATTAGAGACCACTGTCGACAAAATATCTGATACTTTAAGTAACTCGGGCCGCCATGTATCAATGGATGCGCCATTTGTTACCGGTGAAGAAAATACATTGTTAGATGTATTGGAAAACCATGAGCCGAATACTGATTCAAACTTAATTAATGAATCATTATCCGAAGAAATTAAACGTTCCCTATCCACACTTACTGAACGTGAACGCGAGATTGTGGTACTATTTTTTGGATTAGGTGCCAGTTCGCCATTGTCATTAGAAGAGATTGGCGAGAAATTTAACCTTACCCGTGAGCGTGTAAGGCAGATAAAGGACAAGGCGCTGCAACGCCTTCGCCATACTTCGAGAAGTAAGATTTTGAAATCGTATTTGGGGTAATCACCCTATCATAACAAGAAAAGCCTTGCTAAACGCGAGGCTTTTCTTGTTACACCTTTTGTCATTCTGAACGCAGTGAAGAATCTATCCGGCGTAAACTACCTCACAGATTCTTCACTGCGTTCAGAATGACAAAGTGGGAATATTACAAGCTTTTTAACACATCAACCGTATACTCAATTTGCTCAGGGTGTATATCCAAATGCAATACAAAGCGTATCCGGTGCCTATCAGTACTCATGGCTCTGATGCCTTTAGCAGCAAGCTTTTCTAATATTACAGCAGCAGGTTCAACGGTATCGAATAGAATAAGATTAGTTTCGGCAGGTAAAACGCCGCTTACCCATGGGCAATTGCTTAGGGTTTCGCTAAGTATCTGCGCATGTGCATGGTCTATTTTTAAACGATCTACATGATTATCCAGCGCGTAGATTCCCGCAGCGGCTAAAAAGCCAGCCTGACGCATGCCTCCGCCAAAAACCTTGCGGATACGGCGGGCATATTTGATGGTTTCCTTATCCGCCAAAAAAACAGAACCTATCGGAGCGCCTAGGCCTTTTGATAAACAAACTGATATACCATTAAAATATTTACCATAATCAACAGCTCTATCATCGGTATGGGCAAGGGCGTTGAAGATCCTCGCGCCATCTAAATGTAGCTTTAGGCTTTTATTTCGGCATAAATCGGCAATGGGTTTAATTTGAGCTAACGTATAACAACTGCCGCCGCCTTTATTTACGGTATTTTCTAAGGCGACCAAGCTGGTATGTGGATGATGGATATTATCGGCGTTAATTTCTGGCTCGATCATTTCGGCGGTGATGATACCGCGATAGCCATTTAATAAACGAGTTGATACTGCTGAATTGAACGCTATTCCCCCACCCTCGTAACGATAAATATGGGCGGTTTGATCGGCGATTAATTCATCTAAAGGTTGGGTGAAACATTTTATAGCGATCTGGTTGGTCATAGTTCCGGAGGGACAGAATATCCCGGCCCCCATGCCAAACATTGCCGCTGATTTTTCTTCGAGATGGTTTACCGTTTCATCTTCGCCAAAAACGTCGTCGCCAACTTTGGCATTCATCATGGCATCCAGCATGCCGGGGGTTGGTTTGGTAACCGTATCGCTGCGCAGATCGACAGTTAATTGCATAATTATTTTGATGTGGTTGGTTAAAAATTCAAAACTAATTGTTTTTGATAAACCGATGAAACACCGGCTTGTAAAGATGTTGAAACAAGTTAGCAATGAACATATAAAAAGTTATTTTTGTGGTAAGTAATTTTGCGATGAATACTACGTTTACCTACTATTATGTTTAAAATAACCACAATCTGCTTATCAATCTTTTGCCTTCTTTTCGTTTTTGAAAAATCACAGGCACAAACCTGGCAGTCGGGCTGCTATTACGATGTTAAAAACAACAAGTCGATAGGTTTGATTAAAATGAAAATGTCGGGTGCTCACCCCATCCCCGACGAAGCTTTTATTGAATATAAGCCTAATGATAAGGCAAATTCTATTAAAATCAGCGCAAGCGAACTAAGCTCATTTGTAATGGGCCGTGATAGCTTTATAGTTGCCGTAGCACCAAGAATGGGCGTATGGAGTAAATACGAACTGGATTTTGTAAAAGTTGTGGTTGATGCCGACCCGAAACTTTATATGTTCAGGGGTAAAGTAAACGGTGGTGGCGGCGTACAGCCTGATGTTGGTATAGGAGTTGGCGGCGGTTTTGGTACCGGCGGTGGCGGTTTCGGCATGGGTTTAGGAGGCGGTATCAGTATACCATTAGGCGGATCAACGGTAACTGGTTATTATTACGGTGCTAATACAGCGGTGATGAAGCAATTAACACCTGCTAATTTTATAGATGTAATGAGTGAAATTTTGGGTGATGAACCGGAAATTGTTGATCAGCTGCATCAGAACAAATATAATCTGCGCAATATTGATAAGCTGATAAACAATTATTACAAAGCGCAGGCTGCTCACGGAGTCCAATAATTCTTTAGAATCAAGATATAAGAGCCAAGAATCAAGATGTGAAACCGGCTTGATTTTTGGCTCTTTTTTATTTTATGTCATTGCGAGGAACGAAGCAATCGCGAACTATACAAGGCCGCTTTTCTCCGTGCGATTGCTTCGTTCCTCGCAATGACATGGTGGTTTAGATGGCGCCTAAGATCGCTCAAAACTTTGGTTTCTGTAGGCTTTTCGTGTGGGATGCTGAAACAAGTTCAGCATGACAATTTGTTAGTTTTAAATTATAAACCTTGGGCTATTACAAACCCACAGGCCCAGGCCCATTGGAAGTTGTAACCGCCGAGCCAGCCGGTTACGTCTACACATTCGCCGCCGTAATATAGGCCAGGTACTTTTTTAACTTCAAGGGTTTTGGATGATAGTTCATCGGTTGATACGCCGCCGCGCATTACTTCGGCTTTATCGTAGCCCTTATCCCCTGCCGGTTTTACTTTAAATTCGTGTATTAACGCGCTGATGTTTTCAATATCAGTTTTGGTTAATGATGCCAGATTCTTTTCAACCGGAAGTTTATCGCTTAAAGCTTCAGCAAATTTGCGGGTGTAGAGGCTGGCCAGATAAGCGAGCAGCATTTTCTTGCCATTTGCTTCTTTTTCCTGTTGAATCAGCTCAGCAATATTTTCGTTAGGCAGCAGATCGATATAAATAGATTCTCCCGGTCGCCAATAGGATGAAATTTGCAGGATAGCCGGGCCGCTTAATCCCCAATGAGTAAACAGAATATTTTCTTCAAAGCTGATCCTATCGTTCCAAACACGACAAAAGATACTATTGCCTGATAGCTGCTCGTACCATGGTTGATCTTTCCCGGTGATGGTTAACGGCACTAAGGCTGGCGCTGTTTCGGTAAGATTCAAGTCAAATTTGCGTGCCATGCGCAGGCCAAAATCGGTCGCTCCTATTTTTTGAATAGGTAATCCGCCGGAGGCGATAACTACTTTTGGCGTTTGCAGTTGATATTCTTTTTCGCCGATTTCATAGGTAACAATGAAACCATCGCTTGATTTATCAATATTTTTTACAGAGACATCGCACTTTATTTCCTGTCCAAGATCTCGGCATAAGCCGGTAAAAACTTCTACAACATCCTTCGCTTTATTGGTTGTGGGAAATAGCTGACCTAAGGTTTTCTCCTGGCCTTCAATGCCATAACTCTCAAAAAAGCTGATGGTATCGTCAACCGTCCACTGCGCGAAGGCCGATTTGCAGAAATGCTCGTTTACCGAGATAAATTGCTGTGCGGAGGAATATAGGTTTGTATAATTACAACGGCCGCCGCCGCTGATCAGTATTTTAGCGCCTACACGATCGTTCTTTTCGAGGATCAACGTTCGTTTGCCTAAAAAACCTGCTTGTACTGCGGTCATTAAGCCGCATGCGCCGCCGCCAATAATTATAGCGTCGAAATCTGTTTGTTTTATTAAATTTGTTGCCATGGGCGATGTTGCGCAAATATCAGAATTTGGGAAGATACTTATCTTTTTAATTACAGGAATAATAGTGGTATGCTTAATATTCTTTGTAAACCGTGTTTTCGCGCCTAATCATCCCAATTTTGAGAAGCAAACTTCTTATGAATGCGGTGAAGAACCTGTTGGTAGCGCTTGGTTACCTTTTAACTCCCGCTTTTATGTAATTGCATTAGTATTTCTACTTTTTGAGGTGGAGATGGTGTTTGTTTTTCCGTGGGCGACAGTGTTTGGGAGTCACGAGATTAATAAAATTGAACCACGCTGGGGAATATTATCCTTAGTGGAAATGTTCATTTTTTTGGGGATACTGATATTGGGATTAGTATATGTTTGGTGCAAAGGTGATTTGGATTGGATTAAACCAGCCGTAATTAAACCTACAACCGATGTACAAATACCAATATCGCTTTATGATAAATTGAATTTGGAGCAGAGTTCTCATACTGTACGAAAATTCAGCATGGAGCAACCTGTTTTAGCTATTGAGACCGCGAATGCTACACCAGCAATGCCGCAACCGATCAGGAAGCCGATGTTTAAACCAACTTTTAAAAAGCCCGAAAATGAGTAATGATATAACCAGTGAAAGTGGCGGTGTAGTAATCACCAAAATGGACGACCTGTTAAACTGGGCTCGTTTATCATCGTTATGGCCTTTAAGCTTTGGTATAGCCTGCTGCGCTATTGAGATGATGGGCTCATTTGCATCTACTTATGATTTGGACCGCTTTGGCGTTTTCCCGCGCCCGTCGGCACGCCATGCGGATGTGATTATCATTGCCGGCACGGTTACCTTTAAAATGGCCGAGCGCATTAAACGTTTATACGAGCAAATGCCCGAGCCTAAATATGTGATCTCGATGGGGTCCTGCTCTAATTGTGGCGGCCCTTACTGGCAATATGGCTATCATGTGGTTAAGGGTGTTGATCGGGTTATTCCTGTCGATGTTTATGTGCAGGGGTGTCCGCCACGCCCGGAATCGTTGATTGGAGCTATTTTGGAATTGCAGAAGAAGATTGAGGGGGAGAGTTTGGCGGGGAATCGGGCTGCTAAGGTGGAAGCTGTATAACTTGTATTGTTGCTTTTTCGCGCTTCGGTGACTCACCCCGACTTTGCTTCGCTTGTCGACCCTCTCTCCGCCTGCGGCGCATAGAGGGTGAGCTGCATTTTTATTCTTGCTCTTTACTTGCGCTCGTTTGCAACGAGTGCTTAATATCATTTTGCGATTACATAGTAAGATTTATATTTTAGCTAAAAATACTAAGTCCAACATCTTATCAATACCGTGTAAGAAATTCTGAAGAGATATATTTTGTGATGTTATAAATGCAAAACTATGTTATGCACTCATTACAAACGAGCGCAAGTTGTACCGAAGAGAATAAAATCTAAAATAAAAAATCATGAGAACAATTAATCCCTGGATCAACTTTAACGGCAATGCCGAGGAAGCATTCACTTTTTACAAATCAGTTTTTGGCGGAGAGTTTACAAAGATTGTTCGTTTCAAAGAGCTATCAAGCGAAGAATTCCCGATCGCGGAAAATGACGCAAACAAGATCATGTATATTGGTTTGCCTATTGGCAAACACAATGTATTGATAGCTAATGATGTTCCCGAGTTTATGGGCAAAGTAAACGAGAACGAAAACAGGTCAAAAATAGCTGTCAGTGTGGGAAGTCGTGAAGAAGCTGACAAAATATTTAACGGACTATCAGCAGGTGGAAATGTTGAAGGACCAATTGGCGATAGTCCCTGGGGTACATATGGTGCAATATTCAGGGATAAATATGGTATTGAATGGATAGTGGAGTTTGACCCCGATTATAAGGGATAATCCGAAGTTTGATATTTCGGCAGCAATATTTCAAAGAACTTATTTGGCTCTTTTCGCAAGAGCGGCCAACCGGTATATACAAATTTCGGGAAATGGGTTGGGATAAGTGCTGACAGTGTTTTGTCAGTTAGGTTGTCTGAACCTGAATTTATGGAATTTAAGAATGCGCAGAATAATTATGCACCATTCGATAAATTAGTTAATTCAATAAATTCGGGTTCAGACAATGACAAACTACACGCGATAGAAGTGGATACCCGCCTCAAGCGCAATGCCTGCAGGCGTATGAACGGATAGCGCGGCCCGCTTCTATCAGCGGGAACGCCCAAATCTTGTTCAAGACTTTTGCGCGCTCCGTTTACTCACCCCGACTACGCTACGCTGGTCGACCCTCTCTTTCGCTGCGCGACAAAGAGGGGAAAAGATAATTTTTTTGCCCTCTTTACCGCAAAGCGGAAGAGAGGGCAGGTTAAGCTGCCTAGCGAAAACCGGGTGAGTTAACACGCTATACTTTGTCCGCTTTGTAAACAGGTGAAACACCCCCTATTTTCTTTACATTTCGACAACTAATATGATCACCTTTTTGCTTTCAAAATCCAGTTCGAAAATCGTATCTTTGCGGAAATGATAGCTATAAATAACCTTACGTTTGAGATTGGTGCAAGAGCCTTATATGATGAAGCTAACTGGCATATTAAACCCGGAGAAAAGATAGGCCTTATTGGCGCTAACGGAACGGGTAAAACCACGTTGCTTAAAATTATTGTGGGCGATTACAAACCTACATCGGGTACCATATCTATGGCGAAAGACCTGACCATGGGTTATTTGAATCAGGATTTGCTATCCTACTCATCCGACAAAAACATTTTGCATGTGGCTATGGAGGCTTTTGAGCGCCAGAACCAGTTGCACGATGAGATTGAGATTTTGCTGCAAAAACTGGAAACAGATTATAGCGATGAACTGCTGAATAAGTTGAGTGACAAACAGCATGAGTTTGAATTACTGGATGGCTACAACATTGAATACAAAGCACACGAAATTTTAGCGGGTTTAGGTTTTAACGAAGCTGATACGCACCGCAAACTGAGCACCTTTTCGGGTGGATGGCGGATGCGTGTGATGCTGGCTAAGATACTTTTACAGGCACCGGATATTTTATTACTGGATGAGCCTACGAACCACCTTGACTTACCTTCTATCCAATGGTTAGAGGATTATTTGAAAGCTTTTGAAGGCGCGGTGATCATTGTATCGCACGATAGGTGGTTTTTGGATAAGGTGATCAACCGTACGGTTGAATCGCGCAAGGGGAAACTGACCGTTTACGCAGGCAACTATTCTTTTTACATAGATGAAAAAGCACAGCGTGAGGATATACAACGTGGTGAGTTTAAAAACCAGCAATCAAAAATAAAACAGGAAGAGCGTTTAATTGAGCGTTTCCGTGCTAAGGCATCTAAAGCTAAAATGGCGCAATCGCGTATTAAGGCCCTGGATAAATTAGAGCGTGTGGATGCGGTGGATGATGATAACCCATCGGTAAATTTCAGCTTCCGTTTTTCGAAGCAATCGGGCAGAAACCTGGTTACTTTGGAGAATGTTACCAAAAAATATCCTGCTATTGATATTTTGGATAAGGCTGATGCCATTATTGAGAAAGGCGATAAGATTGCTTTGATTGGTGCCAACGGTAAAGGTAAATCTACCCTGTTACGGATTGTTGCAAATGCCGATAATGAATTTGAAGGTAAAAAAGAGATAGGCCATAACGTAACCCAAACTTTCTTCGCGCAGCACCAGTTGGAATCACTGCATTTGGAGAGTCAGATTTTGCAGGAATTACAGGCTTTCGCGCCTAAGCATACTGAAACTGAATTGCGTTCGATATTAGGTTCGTTCCTGTTTACCGGGGATGATGTATTTAAGAAGATCAAAGTACTTTCGGGTGGTGAGAAATCACGTGTAGCTTTGGCTAAGGCTTTAACCGCGGATGCTAACTTTTTAGTACTGGATGAGCCTACCAACCACTTGGATATTGCGTCGGTTAATATATTGATACAGGCTTTGCAGCAGTTTGAGGGTACATTTATTGTGGTTTCTCACGATAGGTATTTCCTGGATAATGTGGCTAATAAGATCTGGTATATTGAAAACCAGAAAGTAAAAGTATACCCGGGCACATATGCGGAATACGAAGAGTGGAACGCTAAACGTAAGCTTGAGCAAAAAGGCTTACCTGTTGCAGCCGCACCGAAAGTTGAGAAGAAAGAAGAAAACCAGCCTGCCGGCAGGCATGGAAAACCTGAGCCTGTTAAACAGCCTCAATCTGACAATAAATTTCAGCAGCTAAAAAAGCTTAACCAGGATCTGGCTAAGATGGAAGAGCAAATGACAGAGCTTGAAAAACAAGTTAAGCAATTTGAAACCCAATTGGCTGATGAGAAACTGTACAGCGATGCCAATAAATCAAGGGAAGTTACACGCAACTACGATATTAAAAAATTAGAATTAAGCGCTGTACAACAACGTTGGGAGGCTTTGGCTGAACAGATAATGGAATTGGAAGCGTAATATACACTCTCCGCATGTCATTGCGAGGAACGAAGCAATCGCGAACTTTGCAGGGTGGCTCTTCTCCGTGCGATTGCTTCGTTCCTCGCAATGACATAGTTTTATAGCCGAAAAGTCAGGGATCACGTCGTTCCTCCTCGCAATAACAATTAATTTTGAAATACTTCGTTATGGTATCTGCAGTAAAAAGCCTATAATTACTTTTTATGAACAAATACCGTAACCTGCTTTTTTTATTATTCATTTCTATTAAAGGCCTTTCCCAAACAGCACCTTATGACAACAACGTTTATAATCCTGCTATAAAAACCGTTGAGTTTTATAATACCAAAAAGGAACCCTCCTTCCCTATTATCAACTTGAATAGTGGTGAGCAGGTGCAACTCGCCTTTGATGACCTGCGTGGCGGTGTGCGCAATTACTATTATTCTATTGAGCATTGTGATGGCGATTGGAACTCATCCAACCTATCACCTACCCAATATTTGCAGAATTTCACTGAAGATAAGATCATAGATTATACTTATTCATCGGCTACGTTTCAGAAGTATACGCATTATACCATTAAATTTCCGAATGAGTATATCAAACCTAAAATATCGGGCAACTATGTTTTGAGGGTTTATGAGGATGACGATCCAACCAAAACCATTCTTACCCGCAGGTTTTATGTATTGAACAACAAGGTTACAGTAAGCGGCGAGGTTGTGGCATCGAGTGACATGGATAACAGGGTCCATAATCAGAAAATCAACTTTCAGATTGATTATGGGACACTTAAAGTACAGAACCCGAATACCGACATCCGTGCCTGGGTAATGCAAAATCAGCGTAACGAAACAGGCTCATTTACTACCCAACCACAATATATTCGCGGCTCGCAATTAATTTACGGCGATTTGAGCACCAATGAGTTTCCAGGCGGGAATGAGTTTAGGCATTTTGATACAAGGAGTTTGAAGTTGAACTCCGACAGGGTTTCGCGTATTTACAGGGATACCGCAAATTCGGTTGTATTGTTAACTGATGTGAGTCGCAACATGCCTAACTATACTTTTTTGTATGATAATGATGGGCAGTTCTACCCGCTAAATCAGGACGGGACAGACCCAACTATTGATGCTGATTACGCGCATATGTTTTTTAGTTTGACTGCCGGAAAGACCGGAGCCGATGGTTCAGTTTATATAGTGGGCAAGTTTAACGACTACAAACTGGATGAGCACAGCAAGCTTGATTATGACGATAAAGGCAAATTCTATACCCACCTGTTTCTAAAACAGGGAGTTTATGACTACCAATATGTTTGGGTTGACAATGCCACTAAAAAGCCTGATTATACTTTTTTAGAAGGCAGCTATTTTGATACGGAGAACAAGTATCAGCTATTAGTTTATTACCATCCACCCGCAGCGCAATGGGAAGAATTGGTGGGGTATGTGGTTTTGAGTTCGGTGCAGAAATAAGAACCAGGATTAAACGGATTTTATGGATTTATATGATGCGATAAACATCTTGAAAATCCATAAAATCCGTTTAATCCTGGTTCATCACTTATTTACTGCTTATCATTCAAATTAGGCAGATCACAAACACCTTTTAAATAACGTTGTAAATAGTTAAAGTTTACTTCTGATATCAGAATGTAACTCTGCATATTGTATGCCGCGCCGTGTGCTCCCGGTGGGTATATGCGCAGGTCAACGTCTTTGCCGGCATTGGTGAGGGCGGTTAATAACTGCATGGTGTTAGCCGGGTGCACGTTATCATCGCTCATGGAGTGGACCAGCAGGAAATGATCTTTTAATCCTGTAGCATGCGTTATGTCTGAACTGTTTTTGTAGCCCTCCTGGTTGTTATCCGAAGTACCCATGTAACGTTCGGTATAGATATCATCATATAAACGCCAGTCGGTCACCGGTGAATTGGCCATACCTACGGTAAAGATGCCTGGGTGGGTTAATAATGTGTAGGTGGTAATGTAACCACCGTAACTACCGCCCATAATAGCTCTTTTTGTGCTATCAATAAATGGCATGGTACCCATATAATGCGCTGTTTCGGCGAAATCCTCACTTTCAAACTTGCCCAGTTGTTTGTAAACACCTTTCAGGAAAGCACTGCCGTAGTTGGCACTGCCCCTGTTGTTTACGTTTACTACAACGTAGCCATTTTGAGCCAGCCATTGTGCCCATGCACCATCGTTAAACTTGTTGAATACCTCATGCGATTCCGGGCCTCCGTAAACATCCATTACCATTGGATATTTTTTATTTGGATCGAAGTTGAATGGTTTTATCATGTAGCCATCCAGTTCAACACCATCGCGGGTTTTGAAGTGGAAGTTTTCCTGCGGCGAATAAGCATGAGTTGTTATGAAGTCGCTTACCGCTTTATTGTCTTCCAGTGTTTTAAGTACTTTGCCTTTATCATCACATAAATCAACGTGGGTTGGTACGTTTACGCTGCTGTATTTATCAATGTAGTATTTGGTATTAGGCGACATGTTGATGTCGTGATATCCCGGCTGCATGGATAGCCTAGTTTTCTTGCTGCCATCATATTTAATCGAGTAGAATTGCTGCTCTATCGGAGAAGTTTCTGCAGAGAGGTAATAAATGGTTTTTGAATCAGGGTTGATACCGATAACTTTTAGCATATCCCAGTCACCTTTGGTTACCTGGTTTAGCAATTTACCATCATAGCTGTAGCGGTAAATATGGTAATAGCCTGAACGATCTGACACCCAGAAGAAGTCTTTTGACTTTTCAGGGAAGTACAGCATATCGTTAATATTGGTGTAGAAGTTTGAGATTGCAACCCAAGTGGAGTTTTTCTCTTCTAAAACTACATGATGCTCGCCTGTTTTTACATTGAAGAAGTATAGCTTCATATCATTTTGCGCGCGGTTTAAGGTAACCATAGCTAAAACATCGGGGTTACTTGTCCAATAGATACGCGGGATATAGAAATCACCGGTTTCATCAGGGCTTAGCCATACCTTTTTGCCAGAGTTTACATCAATCACACCAATCTTTACCGAAGGGTTTGGATCGCCAACCAGTGGTATAGAGATGTGGATGTTATTCGGATGCTGACCTTCGTAGTTGGTCATCTGAAAATCGGGTACTTTGCTTTCATCAAATTGCCAGAAAGCCATGTACTTGTTATCAGGCGACCAGTTCCAGGCTTGTGACACTTCCAGTTCCTCTTCGTATACCCAATCGCCGTGACCGTTGAAGATGCCGTTTTCGCTGGTTGAATCGCTGGTCAGTTGTTTTTCCTGGCCTGTAGCGAAGTTGTATACGTACATATTGCCACCCCGCTCAATGCCTACCATTGAACCATCCGGAGATAGTTCGGCTGAACGGGCATCTTTAGCGGCAACTTTTAATTGTTTGTTTTGAATATCGTAGATGTAATAATCAGACACACCTGAACGGCGGTAGATCTTGCGGAAATTGGTTTGGAAAACCAGGTGTTTAAAATCGTGCGTCCAGTCGAATTTTTCGTATTCGAAAGCTTTGTCGGTGCCGGGATATTTCAGATCGGCGTTGTTGAAGATTGCGCTTTCCTTTAAGGTAGCGGGGTTCATTGAGCTAATGCCGTCCTTGCTTGCGAAGGAATACTGATCGCCGCCATTGATCCAGTCGACATTTTGAGGGCCTGATTTACCGCGAAGCATTCTGCCCGCCATTAAAGCATCGGTTAGGTTGGTGTATTGGGTTTTGGTTTGCGCGTTGGTATTTTGGGGTAATACACAGCCACACAGACAAAGGCACGCCAACATGCCTTGTAAGGATTTATTTTTCATGAATGAGGGAAATTAAAACTTGCTAAAACTAAACGTTTTTGGGGATGATTACAAGTGTAGCGAAAATGTTATGTTGGGAGTTTACTTTTACGCGCTCCGTTTACTCACCCGACTACGCTACACTGGTCGACCTCTATCGCTGCGCGACAAAGAGGTGAACTCACACAAGCTTATTTCCCTTTTTACCCCGCAGCGGAAGAGAGGGAAGGTTGAGCGGCTGAGCGATAACCGAGTGAGTTGTCTGCATGCGTAAACTACTTTACAGATTCTTCACTACGAATGACAAGAATGGTTTATTAAGGTAGAACCGCATTAATAAAGTCAAAAAGCGTTATTAATTTTATTTACTAGTATTGCCTACAAGCGCCGTTACATATAAAACGTAATGGTGCGGAGGTAACCGCCAATCGCCCTGGCTACTTGCCCTGTAAAAGCTTTTTGTTGAACCTACTACTTTTACGTTATAGTTAATCGGTTTATTAACGGGTTGGTTAGGAATAAATTCAATGGCTACAACAAAGTCACCTTTCATGTAAATGTTGTACTGTTTTAAGTCAAACGTTAACCATCCTTTTGTAATTGCATGTGTTTGTGTTATATTCTTATCGTAACTTCTTGTTGTAGGGTGCTTACCATCATAATTGTAGAAATTGATCCTGAATGTTCCGCTATCCGCTCGCGCAGCACTTATATAGAGATTAACCGAAGTGACCTTTGAAAGTGTTGTATCCAGACGGATCAATTGAGCTATCTCAAAAATATCTTTTTGGTTTGTACTCCCGTCAGTAAACTGAACTAATGCATGGTAATTTGACTCGCCAAATTTCTTCTCGACCAACAGAGGTGATTTGATTATTACTTCAGCCAATTGTTCTGTTTTTTGTTTAAGCTTAATGTTTACATTATTACCTAAATCCTGTATTGCCGATTTATAATCGTTATAGCCTACCATTGAAAATGTTAGCGTATCCGCCTTATCTTCAGCAGGAATGGTAAGGTTAAAACTACCATCACGTAGCGATATGGTCCCAAGGTTTTCATGTCGAATCCCAATGTTTACATAAGACAACTTTTCATTACTTACCGAATCACGAACAATTCCATGTATTGACACCTGACCATGAACTAAGGTAAAAGTTGTAGTGAATAATATTATTTGAATCAGGATTTCCCCCCTTAGTTTCATACTGTTTGCTTAGATTGGTTATACCAACAAACATAGCCAGAATAACTTAATATACTAATTAACAAGCCGTTAAAGAATGTTAAAACTTTAAGATGCTACTGTTAATGGTAATTCCATAACAAACTATGTTAAAACGGGTAAGGATTTTGTCATTACGAGGAATTAAGCAATTGCACGTAGAAAAGTGACCTTGCAAATTCGCGATTGCTTCGTTTCTCACAATGACATGGTTGCAATGGCCTTTGCCCTTATGCTTCGAGTGCCTCAGCAGGACAACACGCATATTCATAAATATTACCGTCATTGCAAGGAACGAAGCAATCTCTACATAGGTAAGTTGGCTTTGCAAGTTTCTCTGCACAGTATAGAGATTGCTTCGTTCCTCGCAATGACGTGCATTTTTAAGAGTTACCGGTTTTGCGTTAGTGATAGTAGCGGGTACCGGCCTTGTGGCTAAGGATCAATGTCATTAAGTTAAGCCCCACCTAAATCCTCCCCGGTAGGGAGGACTTAAAAAAACAAACGCGGGCGAAGCTAAAGTCTCCCCTTCCGGGGGAGATTTAGAGGGGGCTATATGCTTGGCGCCCCCTTAACTTAATGACATTGGGCTAAGGATTCGCGCAGTATATGGATAGCGTGGCCCGCTTCTACCAACGGCAACGCCCAAAGCATATTTAAGACTTTTGCGCGCTCCGTGGACTCACCCGGCTATGCTTCGCTCGCCGACCTCTCTTCGCCTGCGGCGGAAAGAGGTAAAAAAGAAACAGAGTATCCTTCCCACACCCTCTTTACCGCGCAGCGGAAGAGAGGGCAGGTTGAGCGGCTGAGCGAAAACCGGGTGAGTTGTATGCAAGCGTAAACTAATTTACAGATTCTTCGCTGCGCTCAGAATGACAGGGTGGTGAGTAATGCATTAGGGGAAATAACGAATTGGTTGTATATTTACAGCTAAAATCACTGACCCGATGCAAGGAAAAAAACCGAAGGAATCATACACTATAATGAATGAGCTGGTATTGCCCAATGATACGAATACGCTGAATAACCTGATGGGTGGGCGTTTGTTGCATTGGATGGATATCGCGTCGGCTATTTCGGCGCAGAAACATTGTAATAGGATTGTGGTTACTGCATCTGTGGATAATGTATCGTTTAAAGCCCCGATAAAATTGGGTGATGTAATTAGCATTGAGGCAAAGGTTAGCCGGGCATTTACTACTTCGGTTGAGGTACGAATGGATGTTTGGGCAGAGAATATACCCAGCGGAACGCGTGTAAAAAGCAATGAGGCTTATTATACTTTTGTGGCACTGGATAGTGACGGCAATACGGTAAAAGTACCTGAATTGATACCGGAAACGCCTGAAGAAATTTTGTTGTTTGAAGGCGCGCTTCGCCGCAGGCAATTACGTTTGATACTGGGCGGTAAGATGAGCCCGGATGATGCTACCGAATTGAAGGCTTTATTTTTCGCGGCGCAACAATAACAGCCTATGGCCAGTCTGAAGAAACTCCCCTCGCCTATTACCATACTTTTTATAGTGATTATTATAGCTGCGACGGCTACGTGGCTGCTGCCTGCAGGCGAATATGATACGCTGAGTTATAATAGCGGAGCGTTTACAATAAACACCGTTAAGGGTGATAAAACCGTTCCGGTTACGCAGCATACTTTAGATAGCCTTAAGATTTTAATATCGCTTGATAAATTTAAAAGCGGCGATATATTTAAACCGGTAGCCATACCGGGCACTTATCATCAGCTTAAAAGCAATAGACAAGGATTTTTGGAGGTGATACAAGCGCCTGTAAAGGGCTTGTATGATAGCAGCGACATTATATTCTTCCTGCTGTTTATCGGCGGGTTTATAGCCATATTTCAGCGGACGGGCGCTATGGAGGAAGGTGTTGCATGGCTGTCGCACAAAATGCGGGGACAGGAAGCCTGGCTGATCATTATCATTACCTTCTTTTTTGCTTTTTGTGGCGCTGCCGAGGGCATGGCAGAGGAAGGATTGGCTTTCTACCCTATTTTAGTGCCTTTATATTTAGTGGCTGGTTATGACTTGTTGGTGCCTGTAGCGGTAATTTTCGCGGGGACCAATATTGGGAATATGGCATCGTTCAGCAATCCGTTTTCTACGGTAATTGCTTCCAACGCGGCGGGAATTAACTGGACGGACGGCATTTACGAGCGTTTGTTATTCTTTGCGATTACTACCGCTATCACCATTTGGTACATAGTGCGTTATGCACAAAAGACTAAAAAGCACCCGGAAACATCATTGGTGTACCGGTTTGATGGCGCGGTAAAATCGAACTTTCCGGCTTTTGATACCGAGGATGGCAAGAAAATAAAACTGGAGCCGAGGAACGCTTTACAAATCATAATATTCCTGGGGACTATCGGCATCATGATCGGCGGGTTTATTGAGGGTTGGTCGATGGTTGGGGCTACGGCTTTATTTATTGTAGCTTCGGTACTGATCGCGGTGATTGCCCGGATGAAGGAAAAGGTGTTTATGGATACCTTTATTGAGGGGGTGAAATCGCTGGTATCGGTAACGTTAATTGTGGGCGTTGCGCGCGGGGTAACCATTGTGTTGAATGACGGGCACATTAGCGGTACGTTGTTGTTTTACTCAGCCATGATGGTGGGTAAAATGCACGCGGTATGGTTTATTTTAATGATGATGGTAATGTACATGGTGTTTACGCTATTCATCTCCTCGTCATCGGGCATGGCAGTATTGACTATGCCGATATTCGGATCGCTTGCTGTAATTGTGGGCGTGCCGGGTAAGGAGATTGTAAATGCTTACCTGTTTGGCATGGGGATAATGGGTTTAGTTACCCCTACCGGGATTATGCTGCCATCGTTGAATATTGCCAATGTAAGCGTAAAGGCCTGGCTAAAGTTTGTTTATCCGTTGATGGTGATATTGTTGCTTGTTTCGGCGGTATTTTTGGTAGTTGGGGTTTTGTAAGTGGCGATGCAATCGCAAGACCATGTTAAGGACTCGTGCAAACGAGCGCAATTGGCGGTTGGGCACTGTTTCAAACTAGTACAGATTTAGCACAATTTCAATTAAATTTCATGTAAAAACTGCTATTTTATGATGATTTTTTTGGTGTGAAAATGATGTTTTTTAGTCGAATTCAACCATTTTTCAAGCCAAAAAGCCCTGTTCTTTAACATAAAACAGGGCTTTTTTGTGCTTTTCTGATTGTAATATCCGCATTTTCAGTAGTAAAACGGGCTTTTTCGGGCTTTTTTTGTACCAACTGTACCAGATGTTTCACTTGTACCGTGGTACACTCAGACTGTCTCTTCTTTTAGTATGCTTAGCACATTATTGTTATCAATACCACCAAAAAAGGATATGCCATGGGCGCCGTTCTTCAATGCTAGCTGTATACCCTGACGGATCTCATCATCGTTTTTAAAGTTTGGCAAATATAGGCCTGCATACAGCGGGAACTTGCCTGCAAGGAAATGTGTGCCTTCTTTTACCGCATCACCTATCCAGCTTACCTGCTCGTTGTAGAAGCCGTGGTAGATCATAGGGCAAATGCCATCAAGGTTCCAGTTTGTCCAGTCCTGCCTTACGTTGCGGCGGGCAACTTCGGGGGTTGGGAATACAGCGGCGGTTATTACTTTATTCTTTTTGTGGGCGATGTCGGCCAGACTATTCACCACCCGGGTTATATTACCATAGCGAAATAAACGCCATGAAAGGCTTGCATCAGGGTATTGCAAGGTGGTAACATCAATACCATACTGATCCTTAAAGTGCGCCTGACAAACTTCGCAGTAGCAAAAATCATAGGCTGGTAGCTCCTTGGTTTGGTCGAGGTTGTAATGGCTCCACAGGTTTACGGGCAGTATTACATCACAATAGCGTACGTAATCCAGATGGACACCATCTATGTAGTCTTTGTTGATAATATCGGTTACCTGCTGCTCCAAATACTGCTGTACTTCGGGGCGAGATGGGCATAGCCAGCGGTAGTAATCCACATAAGGCGGATGGTCAACACAGGACTCGCCGTTACGGTTTTTACTGTACCATTCCGGGTGTATTTTAAGCAATTCGGCGCGGTTAAAGGTCCACATCCAGCGGTGGGCTTCCAGTCCGTTAGCTTTAGCCGTACGGAAGTGGATTTCGCTATCATTTTCAAAAAGTATAGCGCTAATGCCTGCGGCTTTATAGCCTGCATAGCGGGTATTTAACTCGTCCTGGGTGTCCTTTAGGTTCGGGTTAATCCAAACCCAGTTTTTCAGCTTGTGCTTTTTAGGGGCAGCTAAACTTACTTCGGCTTTGCCTTTTAATGATAAGCCGGTAGCGGCACCCGCCAATAATCCTGCTTTTATGAATTCCCGTTTATTCATTTTCTTTACTTATTTGATTGATCGCGCTTTGCTGATTGATAGTCCAGACCAGGTTACTTTCCTTGTCACTTATCAGCCCCATAAACTGGTGTTTGGTAGCTTCTAATTTCAATAAATTCGCTTTACCGTTTACTACTATTCTATTTTTAATCCCAAGTTGCTTTAACAATAAAGCATACCTGTGATGCTTTCTGAAATATAGATATTCGCGGTAATATATCAACCACAAATATCGTTTCTGCAGCTCAGAATAAGGCATCGTAAAAGCATTATTACCTGTAATACTTTTGCTAAACTGCAAATATCCCCAACGCTCCGGGAAATGCATATCAATTACCCCTTGCGCCGACCATACCCAATTATGCTCCGGCTTTAGCTCACCTGAAGCATTTGTTTGCTTTACATATTTGCCGTCATGCACATCGGTATCCCACTCCACACGCGAAAAATTGATACGCCACAAATCACCATCAGCCGGTATGTTTATATTGTTGCCCATGCTGATTGCTTTGAAAGGAATAGCGATCTCAACTGTCCAGCCTTTATCTGTATCCGCAGGATTATTTACGGTGCCTTGTACCTTTACCGCAGTTCGCAGGCCTTCCGCATTATAGTTTATCATGGCATCCCCCCTATCGCGGTATGGGTGATCAAGAAATAGATCAAAAATAGTATTCAGCGCATTCACCTCGAACTCGTAATATTGATGAATAGTGTTATTGGGGTTAATAAACACCTCAAAATCATTATCATGAAAAACAACAGCATCGTGCTTGGTTTCGTATGCCCAAACATTCGGCTCCTCTAGTTTCGCTGCAATGTAAATGCAACTATCGCCCCAAAGCATTTTTACCTGGGTGCGAAGAGCCGGATGTGGCTTTTTATCGCCCTCAATATCCTGAAATTCATCCGTCCACGCTGCCTGATTCCAGGTTGAATCATTGATATCACCATCAATTACAGGTGGTGTTTTTGTGTAGTGAATAATGTAATTACGGGGAGTAGTAAATAGATTTTCAAGCCCCTTAAAGGGCGATTGCGCATTAGCGTAGAATGCCAGAAATGAAAAAAATATGGTTACGAGTATTTTCCGATGGATGTTTGATCTCATGCTGTCTCTTAATGATCAGCTTCCCAACGCTACAATACGGTCAAATTCTTCGCGTTTTAAGCCCATTACCGATAATCTGCCCTGACGCACCAATCCAACATCCTTCAATTGCTCGTCGGCTTTTATGGTTTCGAGCGTTACCGGATTTTTGATGGTTTCAAACGGAACAAGGTCAACTACTACCCAGTTTTTATCGTCGGTTGTTGGGTCCTGGTAAAACTCTTTTACAACTTTGGCTATGCCTACTACCTCTTTGCCTTCGTTACTGTGGTAATATAATACCAGGTCACCCTCCTTCATCTCACGTAAATTATTGCGGGCCTGATAGTTGCGAACGCCATCCCAAAAGGTGCGGCCGTCCTCATTAAATTTTTCCCAGCTATATTTATGCGGTTCACTTTTTACAAGCCAATAATTCATCTGCGGTATAATGTTTATACCGTAAAGATGTTAAAAAGTACTGTAATTGTAAAGTTGAATAAGAGTGGAGGGCAGTAATAAGATGAACCTATTACTTATTGTGACCTTTTAATGTATTTTTTATACAAATGCTCAACGTAGCCTACGCTCACATAATCCAAAAATTTCCAGCTTTCCTGAAAATACGTACGCTGAATGTATTTAAGAATACTGAAAAGTATTACCAAGAAGATAAGCAATAGCCCCAGCGAGAATAAAATTATGCAAAAAATGATAAAAACGTTCATGGGTAATAAAATCTCATTTAAAGTAATAATGCTTATTACGAAATAATAAACCGTTTTGTTACCTTCAACTTAATCATTTTATTCCTTATAAGAATAAAATCATTATATTTCGAATTAAAAAATAGATAAAGAGTGCGTGCTACGATCAGTGCAATATTTTAAACATTAGTTCTTTAAGCAATGCGCCATCTTCGGCGTTGGAATCAACACCTTTGCTTTTCAAATCATATTCGCGCAGATAACTTATAATGTTCATGGTTTTGCCATAATCATAACTGCGGGCAGCCTGCTCATAGTCTTTTACAAAATAAGGGTTTACGCCAATTTCACTGGCAAGGTTCGATCTGTCTTTCACATAATGGCATGCCAGTACTTTACTAAAAAAATTATTCAGGTTGCCTAGCACCAAAACTATTGGGTTTGCTTTGGGGTTAGCCTCAAAATAATTGATGATCTGATTTACCTTGAAGGCATTTTTTTGACAAAGAGCGGTTTGTAACTCAAATACATTGTACTCCTTACTGATACCAATATTATTTTGGATGTGTTCTAAGGTAATTTCTTGTCCGGCTGATATATTCAGCATCAGCTTTTCCAACTCGTTGGCTATCTTGGAAAGATCGTTACCCAGATATTCGGACAGCATTGCCGAAGCCTGTTGATTGATGCGATACCCTTTACCGGTAATGTAACTTTCTATCCAACCGGGTACTTTGTTGTCATATAAGGTAGCTGATTCAAATATCAACCCATTCTTCTCAATGGCTTTGTAAGTCTTTTTGCGTTTATCAAACTTGCCATATTTGTAGCAAAAAACAAGAATGGTACTTGGTAGTGGGTTTTCAAGGTAAGCCAATAGCGGGTTGATGCTCTTTTTGTCCTCATCATCCTTCCCCCACTTCATATCCTGCGCCTCTTTTACCAACACAACCTGGTAATCAGCCATCATTGGGTAACGCTTTGAGGCATTAAGCACCGACATCAAATCGGTATCCTTACCATAAAACACTGTCTGATTAAATCCTTTTTCAGCATCAGGCAATAACTGATGCTCTACATAATTACTAACCTGGTCAATATAAAAAGGCTCTTCGCCATGCAGCAAGTACAGGGGTTTAAATTTGCGGTTTTTAAGATCTTTTAATATATCGGCAGCAGTCATTTCAATTCAAAAATCAAAAGTAAAAATTCAGAATCCAAAAGCATCATGCCAATCAACAATATATTATCACAATATAAATCCGCTTTGAATTTTTACTTTTGATTTTTGACTAACAATATGGAACAACTGCAGCCGCTTAACTTACCACCCTATCCATTTAAAATAAGCGATAGCAATGGGCAGTTAACTTTGTTTGATGAGATCAGGAAAAAACACCTGGTTATAACCCCTGAAGAGTGGGTACGGCAGCATTTTGTTCAATATTTGATCAATCAAAAAAAATATCCAAAAACACTAATCAAACTTGAGGGCGGTGTAAAACTTAATGGCATGGCCCGCCGAACAGATATTGTTGTATTTAACCCAACCGGCGAAAAAATTTTAATGGTAGAATGTAAAGCTCCATCTGTTGTCATAAATCAAAAGGTATTTGATCAGGTTGCCCGGTATAATATCACGCATAAGATAGGCTTGCTTGCGGTTACCAATGGCTTACAACATTACTATTGCACAGTTGATTTTAACAATCAGAATTACAAGTTCATTGAGGATCTGCCTGAATATAATATCTCGGCGAATAGTTAAATCTGAACAGTCAGCGTATGTATCTTTTCCAGCAATTCTTCCGGTTTAAATGGCTTGGATACATAATCATTCATACCTGAATTAAATACGCGTTCCCTGATGTCAAATAGTGCCGAAGCCGTTAGAGCGATGATAGGAACGTTTGCTTTTTTGGGGTCGGGTAGCTTTCTTATCTCAATAGCTGCGTCAAAACCATTCATAATAGGCATTTGCAGGTCCATTAAAATAATATCGAAGTTACCGTATTGAACGAGCTGAACTGCACGTTCTCCATTTTCAGCAATTGTTGGGGTGATATTCCATTTGGATAGCAGTTTTTTCATCAGCATCACGTTAACCACATTATCTTCTGCAATAAGCATCCTGATGTGGTTTAAGGTATCATTTGCCTGGAGCGGCAACTTATTATCAACCCTTGGAACATGTTGTTCTGTCGATACCGGGAACTCCATATTAAATGAGAACTCCGATCCATGCCCTACAACACTGTTAACGTTCATTTTTAAACCTTGCAACTCCAGCAGACGCTTAATAATTGCCAGACCTAAGCCGGTACCACCATACTGGCGGGTTGTGGTTATTGACTCCTGGGCAAAAGGCTCAAATATGGTATCTATATTATGCTGATCAATACCTATACCGGTATCCTTAACCGCAAAGTTTACGGTAATGGTATTATGCCTATCTTCAATTACGCTGCAGCTTACGCCAATATTTCCTTCTTTGGTAAATTTTATAGCGTTGCTGACGAGGTTAAAGATAATTTGTGTAATACGGGTCGGGTCACCAAATAAAACCTTAGTATTCAGGCTGTCATCAATATCAAGATTAAACAGTAAACCTTTTTCTGCTGCTTTAATTTTTTGACCGCCACAGATAGCCTGCATCAACTCGGTTAAATTAAAGCCTATATTTTCAAAAATCACCTTTCCTGATTCGATCTTATTAAAATCGAGCACATCATTTACAATAGCCAGCAGATTTGAGCCCGAGAATTTCAATATCTCCAGGTTTTCCCTTTGATCATGACGCGGGTTGCTCATCAGTAACAGGTTACTCATGCCTATAACCGCATTTAACGGGGTACGAATCTCATGCGACATGGTGGAAAGAAACTCTGATTTCGCCTGTGATGATTTTTCTGCTTTATCAATTGCTGAACCCAATTTCTCATTTAACACGGCCTGATCTTCGGATGTTTTTTTCAGTTCCTGTATGTTAAGGTAAAACGCTGTGTAAAAATGGCTGTGTATGTATATGAGTAATATAAAGTTAGCAAATACCGCTATAATTATTGTCGATTGATCTATTTGCTCTGGCTTAAATTGAATAAAATAGGCATGATTATATTGTACAACCAGGAAAATCAATACAGGTATCAGGTTCAGTATGGAATAAAAAATACCATAAGTTTGGCCCAGCATATAAAAACTGAATATGACGACTAGAATAACCATTTGGATGGTTACAATATTTACATTTTGGAACGTATAAAATACATCGAGTAAATTTACAGCTGTAGCCAATATAAGTAAGCCATGCGATATAACGCGCCAATTGCCATTATAGGTTAAAAACTTAAAAGATATTACCGTACACACCAGCATCGCGACAGCAGTGTAGGTAATTAGTGGCTGGTGCTGGTAATAAACATTGCTTAATAACGAAGCAAGGGCAATAAATACAATGCCTAAACCATAATATAATAAACGAATACGTGCCTGATCTAGAAATGATTGATCATCTGATAATATTTTATCAAGTGATAGGTTAAAAAAGCCAGCACTTTTGCTCATGCAATTATTGGGTATCTATAAATTAAAACTCAGGTTGTGAAGTTTATAACACCTACAACTACAGCCAATAGATTTGTTATAAACTTCACAACCTGATGCGATACCCTTTGCAATTAGCAAGCCAAAGCCGTCAGATTCTCCTCAATTATCTTCAACTTTGCTTCAGCGTCAGCCTTTTTCTTTAACTCGTTATCAATAATATCAGGTTTGGCGTTGCTCATAAAACGCTCATTACTAAGCTTGGTATTAACCGAACGTAAAAAACCGTCGAGATATTCTTTTTCTTTTTTCAGTCTTTCGCGCTCAACAGCAGGATCAATGGTTTCATCCATTGGTATGAAAAACTCATCTGTACCCACCATAAAGCTAATTGCACCACTAATTTTATCCTCAACAGTAGTAAGCTCAGTTACATTACCCAACTTTGAAATAATGGAACCATAAGTAGTATAATTGATACTACCACTTGGTTTTACAGCAAGCTGCAATGTTTCCTTTGGTGATATTTGTTTGCTGTTACGTACATTCCTTATTTGGGTAACCACTTGCTTAATGCTTTCAGTAGCAGCAAGCAAGTGAGTATTTATTTCCCCATTTTTCGGTAATTGCGCAACAATACAGCAATCCCTCTCGCTACGTTCGCCAAATAATTCGTCGTGCCATAATTCCTCAGTTATAAAAGGCATAAACGGATGAAGTATTCTGAGTATATTCTCAAAGAACGAAACGGTTACGATATAAGTTTCTTTATCTATAGGTTGCTGATAGACAGGCTTAATCATTTCCAGGTACCAGGCGCAATAGTCATCCCATACCAGTTTATAGGTGGCCATTAACGCTTCTGATAAACGGTATTGCTTAAAGTTGTCTTCAATCTCTGTTAAAGCCTGGTTAAAGCGACTATCAAACCATTCAATAGCTATTTTATTAGGATTAGATAGGTTTTCGTCGATCTCCCACCCTTTTATCAATTTAAAGGCATTCCAAATTTTGTTGGCGAAGTTTCTGCCCTGTTCACAATAACTTTCATCAAACATCAAATCATTCCCGGCAGGAGAGCATAGCAACATACCCACCCTAACACCATCAGCACCAAATTTTTCAATCAGCTCAATCGGATCGGGAGAATTACCTAACGATTTAGACATTTTACGGCCCAGCTTATCGCGAACAATACCCGTTAAATAAACATTCTGAAACGGCAATTTACCACGGAACTCATGCCCCGCCATAATCATCCTCGCCACCCAAAAAAACAGAATTTCAGGAGCGGTAACCAAATCATTTGTTGGGTAGTAATAATTGATGTCGGCATTCTCAGGATCTTTAAATCCGTCGAAAACTGATATAGGCCATAACCATGATGAGAACCAGGTATCTAAAACATCTTCATCCTGTATTAAATCAGCAGCTGTAAGATTTCCATTATCAGGAGATAACTTTTTGGCTTCTTCTAATGCTTCCTCATTTGTTTTGGCTATAACGTATTGCCCATTTGGTAAATACCAAGCAGGTATCTGCTGTCCCCACCATAACTGGCGACTAATACACCAATCCTTCACATTCTCCATCCAGTGGCGGTAGGTATTGGTGAATTTTTCGGGTATCAATTTAATATCACCATCCAATACATAATCCAACGCAGGCTTAGCCAACTGATCCATCTTGCAGAACCATTGCATAGACAGTTTCGGCTCGATAACCGCATCGGTACGTTCAGAGAAACCTATTTGTGACTTATAATCCTCAACTTTTTCTAATGAACCAGCCTCTTCCAAAAGCGGGGCGATTTTCTTACGTGCCACAAAACGATCTACACCAATTAAAATCTGTGCCTTTTCATTTAGCGTACCGTCATCATTCAAAATATCAATAACCGGTAAGTTATGTTTTATGCCGAGTTCGTAATCATTTAAATCATGGGCAGGTGTTACTTTCAAACAACCTGTACCAAAATCCATGGTTACGTATTCATCCAGAATAATTGGTATCTCCCTATTAATTAATGGGATGATTGCTTTTTTACCATGCAGATGAAAATAACGCTCATCATTTGGATTGATACAGATAGCCGCATCAGCCATTATGGTTTCAGGGCGTGTTGTAGCTACGGTTAAGTAACTTGATTCACCTGAAATCTGATATTTAATATAATATAACTTCTGATTAACCTCCTTACGAATAACTTCCTCATCAGATACCGCGGTTTTCCCTTGCGGATCCCAGTTTACCATTCTTACACCACGGTATATAGAGCCTTTTTTATATAGATGGATAAACGTTTCAATTACCGCGTCGGATAATTCCTCATCCATGGTAAAACGTGTACGATCCCAATCGCAGGATGCACCCAGTTTTTTAAGCTGATCTAAAATGATACCGCCGTATTTTTCTTTCCATTCCCAGGCGTAGCTTAAAAATTCTTCGCGGCTAAGGTCTTTTTTAGCGATGCCGCGCTCTTTAAGCATGGCAACAACCTTTGCTTCGGTAGCAATACTAGCGTGGTCGGTTCCCGGTACCCAGCAAGCATTTTTTCCTTGCATACGCGCACGGCGGATCAGCACATCCTGTATAGTATTATTCAACATATGGCCCATGTGCAAAACGCCGGTAACATTTGGCGGCGGCATCACTATGGTATAAGGCTCACGCTCATCAGGCACCGACCTGAAAAAGTTATGCTGTAACCAATAGCTGTACCATTTATCTTCTGCTTCTTTAGGCTGATATGTTTTAGAAATACTCATAGTTTGCAAAAATAATCAATTAGTTTATAGTTCATGGTTCATGATTGATAGTAATTAAAATTTATACACAGAATTAGCCGATCATACCAAATCACTAAATATTTCAGCTTATCAAAAGGTTCTTACCATATTTTATTACCTTTAATCTTTAATTTGATCTCATTATGGAATTTAAGTACTCGAATTTGGTACTTGCTGGAGTTTTATGCATTTCGGTAAGTGCTTTTGCAGTAGATGGTGGCAAAAAATCTAAAGCCCATCATCCTGCCCCTCCCGCACATCCCCAAAAATTTATTGATTCGGCTAATATGGACTTGTCCATTAAACCCGGTGATGATTTTTATGATTATGCCGATGGCAACTGGATAAAAAACAATCCTATACCGGCCAAAGAAACCCGCTGGGGCAGCTTTAACACCCTGATACAGGACAACACAACCAAATTATTAAACTTATTAAAAGAAGTTAGCGCTACATCTGCGCAGCAGCCAAAAGGCAGTTTAAAGCAACGCGTGGGCGATTTATATGCCAGCGGAATGGACAGCGTAGCTATTGAAAAACTAGGGTACACCCCCATCCAGCCGGATTTAAGACGTATTGATAGAATCACATCCACACAAGGTGTTATTAATGAAATAGTTTACCAACGCGTACATGCATTAGGTAGCCCATTATTCAGGTTTAGTGTTGGAGGTGATGACAAACACCCTAACGTAAATATTGTAGGGCTTGATCAGGGTGGCACCAGCTTGCCCGACCGTGATTACTATTTAAAAAGCGATCCGCGTACTTTAAAAATTCAGGCAGCTTATAAAAACTACCTGATAAGCTTATTCACACTGACCGGGACCAGTGCTGATGAAGCTGCAAAAAATGCCGCGATTGTTTTTGACATTGAAAAAGCATTGGCAAAAGCACAATTAAGCCGTGTTGCGCTGCGCGATCCAAACGTTACTTACAACAAATTTTCGGTTGTAGCATTCAGCAAAACCACCCCGCATTTAAACTGGGTACAATTGCTCCCTGAGATGAAAGCGCCAGGCCAGGATACCATATTGGTAAGCGAACCCGCGTTTTTCAAAACTGCTGATAGTTTAGTAGCTGCTAGGCCTGCGAGCGACTGGAAAGTTTACTTAAAATGGAATATCCTTAAAGGTTCAGCAGGATCATTAAGCTCTCCGTTTGTTGCTGCCAGCTTTAAATTTAGTCAGACTTTAAGCGGCCAAAAAGTTCAGGCACCACGCACCGAGCGCATGTCGGGTATGGTTGATGGCAGCCTTGGCGAATTGTTAGGCCAACTTTACGTAGAAAAATACTTTACGCCTGCGGCTAAGCAATATATGGTTAACCTGGTTAACAACTTAAAAAGCACTTTGGGTGATCGCATTCAACGCCTTGATTGGATGAGTGCCGAAACTAAAGCCCATGCGCTTAAAAAATTAGCCGCTTTCACTGTAAAAATCGGGTATCCTGATAAATGGGAAACTTATGATGGCGTTATTATAAACCGCGGTGATTATGTAAGCAATTTAAGGAGCATTGGTGTATGGCGTTATAATTACATGGTAAGCCAATTAGGCAAGCCTGTTGATAAAACCCGTTGGGGTATGACACCACCAACTGTTAATGCATATTACAACCCGTCAAATAACGAGATCGTTTTCCCGGCGGGTATATTACAGTTTCCTTTCTTTGATTTTGATGCTGATGATGCCGTAAATTATGGCGGTATTGGCGCTGTAATAGGCCACGAAATGACACACGGTTTTGATGATGAAGGTCGCCAGTATGATAGTGATGGCACTTTACGCGATTGGTGGACAAAAACTGATGCCGACAGGTTTAAAGTACGTACCGACAAAGTTGTTGCACAATTCAACGCCTTCACAGTGTTAGATACCATCCATGTAAATGGTAATTTAACTTTAGGTGAAAACCTTGCCGATTTAGGCGGTGTAAACATTGCTTACGAAGCATTTAAAAAGACCAAGGAAGGCCAATCAAATGACACTAAGATTGATGGCTTTACTCCTGATCAGCGTTTCTTCTTGTCATGGGCCCAAGTATGGAGAGGCTCACAAAGACCCGAAGCTGCTGCTCAGCGTATATTAACAGATCCGCACTCACCTGAGAAATACCGTTGTAATGCACCTATAAGCAATGTAGATGCATGGTATGCTGCATTTGATGTGCAACCGGGCGACAAAAATTACAAAGCTCCTGCAGACAGGATAAAAGTTTGGTAAGCCAATAGTTTTACCACATTAGTAAAAATAACAAAGCCCGGTAAAATCGGGCTTTGTTATTCAGTTTTATATCGATAAACTGAAACTCCCTATGTTTTTGATTACAAACTACTGACCCGTATTACTTACACCATCTAAAAGCAAACATATATCTTTGCGCCGAATATGATTATCCATCAATTTTACGATAAAGGCCTGGCGCATGCCTCCTATGCGATCATCAGGACAGGGAGAATGATTGTGATCGATCCATCACGCGATCCTCAACCATACTATGACTTTGCCACGCTGCACGAAGCCGATATTGTAGGTGTGATAGAAACCCATCCCCATGCTGATTTTGTAAGCTCGCATCTGGAAATACATCAAACTACGGGCGCTACAATCTATGTAAGCAAACTTACCGGCGCAGCATATCCGCATGAAGGTTTTGATGACGGTGATGTAATTGAACTGGATGACATTAAACTAAAGGCCATCAATACCCCCGGCCATTCACCCGATTCTATCTGTATTCTGTTACAAAATGAATACGGACACGATGCCGCTATTTTTACAGGCGATACTTTATTTGTTGGCGATGTTGGCCGCCCCGATTTACGCGAGGATATAGGTAATATCACCGCAAAAAAAGAAGAATTGGCCAAACAAATGTATCACTCTACAAGAGATAAATTGATGCGCCTGCCGAAGAATGTTGTGGTATACCCTGCACATGGCCCCGGCTCACTATGCGGTAAGAATATGAGTGCCGATTTGCAAAGCACTATCGGTCGCGAATTACGCGAAAACTATGCGTTGCAATTGATGAGTGAGTTGCAGTTCATTAAAACACTAACCACTGATCAGCCCTTTGTACCTAAATATTTCGGCCACGATGTGGAGTTAAATAAGTCTGGCGCAACGCAGCTTAAAAACAGTATTAGCGCAATAGATAAATCGGCATCAATATCGGACAAAAATACACTCATCATTGACACCCGCCCGAAAGCTGATTTCAGAAAAGGGCACATCAAAAGCGCTATCAATTTGCAAAATGGCGAAAAGTTTGAAACTTGGTTAGGTTCAATTATCGGCCCCGACGAGAAATTCTATCTGATTGCTAACACCGATAGTGATTTGGACATCATGATAAAGAAAGCCGCCAAAATTGGTTACGAAAGCAATATAAAAGCCGCTTTGTTAACACCAGATAATATAACTGAAAAATCACATGATCTTGACCTTGCAGATTTTCAAACCAACCCGAAAGACTACACCATTGTGGATGTACGCAACTGGGGAGAGGTTAATGATGGAACGTTGTTTATCAATCCCGTAGTTATCCCACTACCTGAACTACGTGAACGCATCAACGAGATTCCAACTAATAAACCCATCGTAGTACATTGCGCTGCTGGTTATCGCTCGGCTGCTGCATCAAGTATTATTGCCGCTCAGATAAAATCTGTCCCGGTTTATGATTTGGGCGAAGCGATTTTGGATATAACTAAAATCAACGCTTAACATGCTCGAAATTGTAAAAACATCCGATGGTTCAAACACCATTTTCAATAGTGAAGTAGGCGAAAATTATCACTCGCACCACGGCGCTTTACAAGAGAGCAAACACGTATTTGTAAAATCAGGCTTACAGTATTTTTTAGAAAATAAAAATGAAGTCTCCCCTACCGGGGGAGATTTAGAGGGGGCTAGCGTTTCAATTTTAGAAATAGGTTTTGGCACCGGCTTAAACTTTTTACTAAGCGCTGATTACTGCTCCGTTGAAAACATACAGCTTGATTATACCGGCATTGAGGCGTATTCGCTAACCGACGAAATGATAAGCCAGACTGGTTATGATGAATATGTTACCACAGACCTATGGCAGGAATTCATTAAACATTATCCCTCTGCACTTCAAAATCCAATCAAGCTTAATAAAAGTTGCCAGCTACAAATTGCAAACGTCAAACTGATGGACTTTCAATCAGATCAAAAATTTGATGTGATTTATTTTGATGCCTTTGCTGCCTCCTACCAACCCGAAATGTGGAATGAGGCCGCTATTACCCATACCCTCCAATTTTTAAAACCCGGCGGTGTATTTGTCACCTATGCCATTACTGGAAACCTGAAACGTATTGTTAAAAGTTTAGGTTTAAAAGTTGAGAAAGCACCGGGAGCGCCCGGGAAAAGAGAAATGCTAAGGGCTTATTAATGTGTTAATGTGCAGAGATGCGAATCATCACTCAATAATTCTTAGACGCTTTGTAAAAATGATTCAATATATAAAAAAATCGTCATTGCGAGGAACGAAGCAATCTCTGCATAGGCAAGGCGATTAGAAAGGTATTGAATCCGCAGAGCAGCTCTGTAAAGTATAGAGATTGCTTCGTTCCTCGCAATGACAATAGCTTTTTTCCAGACAGCTTCTTAGGTAAATATTATGTAAAATCTGCACATTTGCATATCCGCACATTTGCACATTAACAACACTATGCCACTAACTCCTCCCATTACATCCACCACTCCCGCAGGCGCTTTTGAAAGATTACTTACAATAATGGATGATCTGCGTTTAAATTGCCCTTGGGATAAAAAACAAACGCTGGAAAGCCTTCGCCATTTAACTATTGAGGAGGTTTATGAGCTATCGGATGCGATACTTAGTGGTGATATGCCTGAAATCAAAAAAGAACTGGGCGATGTAATGTTACATTTAGTATTCTATGCGAGGATCGGCTCAGAAACAAACGATTTCAATATTACCGATGTACTGAACGGCATATGCGATAAACTGGTTAACCGTCACCCTCATATTTATGCTGATGTGGATGTACAGGATGAAAACGATGTAAAGCGTAACTGGGAGCAGATCAAATTAAAAGAAGGTAATAAATCAGTATTGGGTGGCGTACCTGCATCTTTACCGGCATTGGTAAAAGCATCCCGTATACAGGAAAAAGCCCGTGGCATTGGTTTCGACTGGGAAGAAAAAAGCCAGGTTTGGGCAAAGGTTGAAGAAGAGCTGCAAGAATTTAAAGATGAATTTAATGTAGAGGACGAAACCACCATAGACCACGAACGTGCCGAAAGTGAATTTGGAGATCTGCTGTTTTCACTGATCAACTATGCCCGTTTCATCAATATTAATCCGGAAGATGCTTTGGAAAAAACCAACCGTAAGTTCATTAAACGTTTTCAATACTTAGAAACCAAAGCCGAAGAGAACGGCCAGCAACTCCAAAACATGAGCCTTGCCGAAATGGATGTGTATTGGAACGAAGCAAAAAAACTATAACTATTTAAACCGGATTGCTTTCACAGGCGATATTTTGCTCACCAGCATCGATGGGATCACCAATACAACAAGGCAAACTATTAATATGCCTAAATTAAGTTCAATAGCATCTAACCAGTTAAATTGGATAGGAACAAAAGGCATATAATACGATGCAGGGTCGAGTTTAAAAGTGTGCGTCAGGTTTTGAAAAAGCCCTAATCCAAAACCAAACAAATTCCCCAATACCATCCCTACTCCCACCAGATATAGAGCATTTATCAAAAATATTTGTTGAATACTCCAGTTAGTCGCCCCCATCGCCTTCAACATGCCGATCATGGAGGTACGCTCTAATATCATAATCAACAAAGCCGATATCATATTAATTACAGCAACAATTAACATCAGGGCCAGCATTACTACGGTATTGGTATCCAACAAGCTAAGCCATTCAAATATGGTTGGGTAAGTTTGTTCAACCGTGTAAGCCTTAAGCTTGGTTGGCAAAACATCGTTTATACTATTTTCAGAATACTTAAGCAAATCAAAATCCGTTACCCTTATTTCATAACCACCAATTTGGGTTGGCAACCAATCATTAAGGCGCTGAATTAATGACAACGAACCAACAACATAAGTTTTATCTACCTCATCAACCCCTGAGCTAAAAATACCTACAATTTTAAACGGGCGTTTGCGTAAAGGTTGTTGGATGAAATACATCAGCATATTATCGCCAACTTTTAATTTAAGGCGATCTGCTGTTTGTTGGGAGATCATAATCTCTTTTTGCGCCGCAACGGAATCAGAAAAATCCATCACCCTGCCGAAAATCAATATCTTCTTAAAAAAGGTCCAGTCATAATTTTTGTCAACGCCTTTTAAAACAACACCCTCAATTTCGTTATTAGCCTTTATAATACCCGGCTT
This sequence comes from Mucilaginibacter sp. L196, assembly GCF_009765905.1. Classification (GTDB taxonomy): domain Bacteria; phylum Bacteroidota; class Bacteroidia; order Sphingobacteriales; family Sphingobacteriaceae; genus Mucilaginibacter. The sequence goes on from NZ_LMUO01000015.1 coordinate 245,844, forward strand.
GGTGGCAAAGGGCATTACCTTAGTGATTGTTTTTTTATTAAGGGCTTCTTTTACAAATTTAGGATCTGCTAAAAATGGAGAATTTTCGTAGGAGTTATTGAGGTCGTATTTTACTACCTGCATATCACCTGCAAAACCGCGCATCTTCTCACGGATTTCCTGTTTAAAGCCACGCACTACAGCTAATGATAATATCATGATGCCCAAACCGAGCATAATGCCTACAATAGCTATCCGCACGATGAGTTTTGAAAAAGTGCGTGTAGACTTAAATGTTATTCGACTGGCTATGAAAGATGCGAAACTCAATGCAGGGATGTTTTTGTACCTTCGCAAATATGCGCTTTTGCGGTTAAAAATGCAGTATGATTATGATAAGGATAAACACTTTTAGATTAATAACCCTTATTGCCTGTTTTAGTAGTGCGATAACTTTTGGGCAAGGCAGCTTACACCACCAATTTACAAAAAAAATCATCTCGGGTGCTGATCAAACCAACCTTTACCTCAATTACCTTAAAGGAAAAAACATTGGGATGGTGGTTAACCAAACCTCGGTAATAGGCGATAAACTTACACCCAGCGTTGACAGCTTATTAAAACTAGGCATCAATATAAAAAAGATATTTGGCCCCGAGCATGGTTTCAGAGGTAATGCCAGTAATGGCGCAACGGTTAATGATAGTACCGATCCCAAAACAAGCTTACCTGTAATCTCATTATACGGCAAGCATTATAAGCCAACACCTGCTGACTTAAACGGCATTAACCTGATGATATTTGACATACAGGATGTAGGCGCACGGTTTTACACCTATCTGTCAACCCTGCAATATGTAATGGAGGCTTGTGCCGAAAACAATATCGAATTATTGATTTTAGACCGACCAAACCCCAATGGCTTTTATGTAGATGGGCCGGTGCTAGATACCACTTACAGATCATTCGTCGGAATGGATGCCGTACCCATTGTTTACGGCATGACAATAGCTGAATACGCCCAAATGATTAACGGTGAAGGCTGGCTTAAAAACCACGTGCAGTGCAAACTGAAAATTATTAAGATTGCTAATTATAACCATAATTCGGCTTACAAATTGCCGGTTAACCCCTCACCAAACTTAAATACTGCACAATCGGTTTTATTGTATCCAAGTTTGTGTTTGTTTGAGGGAACTACTTTAAGTTTGGGCAGAGGCACCTATACGCCATTTGAAGTAGTTGGGCATCCTTTACTAAAAGGAAAATATGCTTACAATTTCACGCCGGTAAGCATTCCGGGAATGAGCGAAGATCCACCGCAAAAAAACCAGGTTTGTTATGGAATCGACCTAAAAAACTATGATACCGGCATTATACGCAGCAGCGGGAAATTAAATTTAACATGGCTGCTGGAATTATATAACGCCTTCCCGGATAAAACCCACTTTTATAACGCGTACTTTGTAAAACTTGCAGGAACAGATCAATTACGTAAGCAAATTGAAGCGGGCAAAACCGAACGCGAGATCCGCGAAAGTTGGGAACCGGCTTTAAGCAAATTTAAAATTATGCGCCGCAAATATTTATTGTACAACTAAGCATTTTTTTTGCTAAATTGTTGGCTATAACTGAACCTGTACTTCAATCAACAAAAAACACAATATTACACAACTAAAAAAGGAAGATATATAGCATGAGAATTGTATTTATGGGTACGCCCCAGTTTGCTGTAACATCGCTTGATGAATTATTAATGGCAGGTTGTGATATTGTTGGCGTAGTTACCGCGCCTGATAAACCAGCGGGCCGCGGTCAAAAACTAACCCAATCTGCAGTCAAGGAATATGCTGTTGCCAAGAGAATAAAGGTTCTACAACCTGAAAAGTTAAGAGACCAATCTTTTTTAGATGAATTAAAAGCTCTTGGAGCCGACTTATTCGTAGTAGTAGCTTTCCGTATGTTACCTGGCATAGTTTGGACTATGCCTATCCGTGGCACTATAAATTTACATGCTTCATTATTGCCTAAGTATCGTGGCGCAGCACCTATTAACTGGGTACTGATCAACGGTGAAAAAGAAACTGGTGTAACCACCTTTTTCCTGAAACAGGATATTGATACCGGAAATTTATTATTCACCGAGAAAATAACCTTAACCGGTACCGAAACTGCCGGCGAACTACATAACCGCTTAATGAATAAAGGCGCAGGTTTATTAGTTAAGACCGTAAAAGCTGTTGAAAGCCGCCGTTACAGCGAGCTGCCTCAGCATGAACTTGTTGATGGCATAGAGTTAAAGCATGCCCCCAAAATATTCAAAGAAGATTGCCTTATCGACTGGAATAATACTACAGAAACGGTATTTAACCTAATACGTGGCTTAAGCCCCATCCCTACGGCCTTTACCAAACTGAATGATAAAACATTCAAAATATATTATGGCCAGCAGGAAGTTACCGAAACTACTGAACAACCCGGAGTATTTTCAACCGATAATAAAACTTACCTGAAATTTGCTTGCACAGACGGTTATATCAGTGTTACCGATGTTCAATTAGAGGGTAAAAAACGAATGAGCATCGAAGAATTTCTACGTGGAGTGAAATTATAATCCCCTCTTCTTCTGTCATTTCGAACGTAGAGAGAAATCTTCTAGATCCTGCACGACGAACTTTGCATTTTGAAGAAGATTTCTCTCTACGTTCGAAATGACAATCCATCAAAAAACATCATCAAACAAAAGTCAAATAATCCTCAGGCATAACATTTTCTGTTTTATGTCGTTATTTTTACGCACTAATTAATTTACAGGCATGGTATTTTACACCGACAGGATAGAGCGATTAAAAGCAGGAATAGAACCACTTCGCAAACAACTTATAGAGCACCCACTATATAAACATATTAATTCCCTGCAAGACCTAAGTGTTTTTATGGAATATCATGTTTTCGCGGTGTGGGATTTTATGTCGTTGTTAAAATCGTTGCAACAAAAACTTACCTGCACTACCCTGCCATGGATGCCGGTTGGCAATGCCAATACCCGCTACCTGATAAATGAAATTGTAACCGGCGAAGAAAGTGATATTGATGAGCACGGTAACCGCACCAGTCACTTCGAGCTTTATTTAAAAGCGATGGAGCAGGCCGGCAGCCCGGCAAATGCCATTAACGATCTGTTCGACGAATTGAATTACGGCAAACTGATTGACGAAGCATTGATTATTGCTAATATCCCAAAACCTGCACGTAATTTTGTACAACATACTTTTGATGTAATAGACGCGGGTAAAGACCATGTAACCGCCGCGGTATTTACTTTTGGCCGTGAGGATCTGATCCCCGGCATGTTTATTAGCATAGTAAAAGAGCTTAATCAGCAATTACCTGGCAAAGTGGAAACACTACTATATTACTTGGAAAGACATATTGAAGTTGATGGCGATCATCACTCGCACCTGGCTTACCAAATGACTGCCGAACTTTGCGGCGATGATGACCAAAAATGGCAGGAAGCATTTATTGCCGTTGTTGAAGCCCTTACCTCGCGAATAGCACTTTGGGATGGTATTTTGGCAGCTATAAAAGCATCAGTAGTTTTGGAGATAAACTAATATTTCCCCCCACACATATTATTTAATTATAAAATCCTGTCATGCTGAGGAACGAAGCATCTGTACATGCATAAACTACTTTACAGATCCTTCGCTATCGCTCATAATGACAATTGGAAAAAGTTTATTACAACTTATTCAATTCGTCCATCAGCATTTTACTGAGCCTGTTAAAATAGCGTTTAACGCCATAGCCCATCACGCATTGAATACCACGGGTGGCATTGGTCAGGAAAACCTCATCAGCTTCGTATAATATATCCGGGTTTATTTGGGCTTCGGTTACGCCTATATTGTTTTCTTTAGCAATATTGATAATCACCTGACGCATTATGCCTTCTACACAGCCCTCGCTAAGTGCAGGTGTATATAAATGGTTATTATACCACACAAAAACATTTGAGCTACCAGCCTCACACAAAAAGCCATTCTGATTTAACAGGAAAACTTCATCAAGCTTATTTTGCTCTTTGAAAATCCCAGCCATTACATAAATAAGCGAATTGCAGGTTTTTATATTGGATAGATAATTAGTCGCCTTCGGCAGATCAGTAAAAATATCCATGATTAAACCCTTGCTGTTCAAAAAATAACGTGGCTCATCTACCGATTGCATTTCTATGCAATAGCCCATTTTGTTTAACGATGGTGTATATAAGCCCTCAGCATCGCGGTAAACCGTTAAGCGAATACGACCATGCTTTATTTTATTCCGGAGGGCAAGTTCTTCAACCTTATCCTTCAAAAACCAGGCATCCATTTGCGAGTAGCCATCAATTTTCAGCGCCTTCATGCCGCGCTGTAAACGGTCGGCATGTAGGTCGGCAAATTTGAGCTGGCCTTTCATCAGGCGCATACTTTCAAATAACCCATCACCATACCTAAAGGCCCTGTTAGCCGTGGTTAATAATTGTGTACTTGCAGGTACTATTTCGCCGTTAAAGTTTATGAAAGCCGATGTCATGGTGTTATCAACACAAAATTACCCTTTTTGATCTACGGTTGCAGCAATATATTTTCGCCATTTTTCTAAAACGGTTTCAAAATCCTGCGGCAGAGCGGATTCGAAATAAATATATTTTTTTTGAGTAGGATGTATAAAGCCTAGCGTTTGCGCATGCAAAGCCTGGCGCGGCATTATCTCGAAGCAATTATCAACAAACTGCTTGTATTTACTAAAAACAGTACCTTTTAATATTTTATCGCCACCATAAGTAGCGTCACTAAATAAAGGATGACCAATATGTTTCATATGAGCCCTGATTTGGTGTGTACGGCCTGTCTCCAATTGGCATTCTATCAGCGTAACATAATTCATACGCTCTAACACTCTATAATGGGTAACGCTCCATTTTCCTTTTTCAGGATCATCATAAATAGCCATTACACGCCTGTCATTCGCACTGCGACCAATATAACCCGTAACTGTTCCGTCCTGCTCCAGATCGCCCCAAACTAATGCTAAATATTTACGGGTTATGGTATGTTCAAAAAACTGACGAGCAAGCCAGGTCATAGCACGCTCGTTTTTACTAATTAATAATAATCCTGAAGTATCTTTATCAATTCGGTGAACCAATCCTGGTCTGCCATCATTACCTGGCAAAGTTGGCAATTGCTGAAAATGGTAAACTAAACCATTAACCAATGTACCCGTATAGTTATTATAACCGGGGTGCACTACCATACCGGCTGGCTTGTTTACAATAAGCACATCATCATCTTCATAAACAATATTCAGCGCGATGTTTTCAGGATAAACCTCAGTATCTCGCGGTGGATGTGGCAACACAACCGATATTACATCCAGCGGTTTAACCTTATAACTCGGTTTAATTGGCTTATCGTTTACCAGCACATTACCTAAATCTATAGCATTTTGTATGCGGTTACGGGATGCATTCTCAACCCGGTGCATCAAAAATTTATCAATACGCAACAGCGACTGCCCTTTATCAACAACTACACGTAAATGCTCATAAAGGTCTTGTTCGTCCTGCTCGTTTATTTCAACATCATCTGTCATTGCCGCAAAAGTACTCGTTTTAGGGTTTATTAATAAATGCTATTTTTACGCAACTGCTTTGTGAAAAACATACACTACAATAATCAGCTCAATGGTTGTGTTTGATTGAGCACCTAATCTGTTTTTTGATGAATATCGATCTCGAAATTTATAGCCCTGTTCATCAAATAAAAAACAAATTATTTAATGAACAGGGCTTATCTATTTTTATAAAACGGGATGACCTGATACATCCACTAATCTCAGGCAATAAGTGGCGTAAATTAAAATACATCTTAAAAAAAGCATCCGCAGAAAACAAAACCCATTTGGTAACATTTGGTGGAGCATATTCCAACCATTTATTGGCAACAGCGGCAGCAGCGGCTAAGTTTGGTCTTAAATCAACTGGGATTGTGCGTGGCGAAGATGTCACAAACGATACCCTATTTTTATGCAACCTGCATGGCATGAAATTGATATTTGTTGATAGAGAAAGCTATCGGCATAAAGAAGAATTATTCAACAAGTATTTTGGCGGCAATACCGATGCTTTTTTCATTGATGAAGGCGGCGCATCAGCCGAAGGAGCCCATGGTTGCGCTGAACTGGTAGATGAACTGACAGAAACCTACAATCATATTTTTTGCGCTTGCGGAACCGGTACAACAGCCGCGGGAATTATTAACGGCATTCAAAATCATAAACTCAGCACCGAATTTAATGCTATACCTGTATTTAAGAATGGTGATTTCATGAAAGGTGAAATAAATCAATACCTTATAAATCCGGCAACTTACAACCTATATACCGATTATCACTTTGGCGGATATGCTAAAACCAATGCTGAACTACTTAGTTTTATAAAAACCTTCGTAGCTGATACCGGAATTTTAATAGAACCTGTTTATACTGGTAAAATGCTATATGCGATTTATGATATGGCAGCTAAAGGCCACTTTAAATCCGGCAGCAAAATTTTGGCAATACATACCGGCGGATTAATCGGGCTATTAGGAATGAAAGATAAATTTCAATTATAGCATTTTACCATTTCAGGCAGAATTTCTATCATCAGCACATCCAAAATCTGCACATCTACACACCATATTCACCCGACCAAAATTATTTTCAGTCCAAAAACTAGGTTTAGTTAATTTAAAGTTACTTTTTGGTTGATCGGTTCAAAAAGTGCTTAAATTGTTATTTTTGGGCACTTTTTAGTAAATTTGATAAAACCGATTTACTATGTATAACCTGCTTGTATCCCCAGAAAATGTTCAGGCTGCTTTAAATAAGCATGTGCTGGCTGATGGCTTCGACTTAACTTTTGATATGGAAAAAAGTAAGGGCGTTTATATTTACGATGCGAAATATAACCGCACCCTGCTCGATTTTTTTACCTGCTTTGCATCGGTGCCTTTAGGATATAATCACCCTAAGATGGTGAACGACGAAGAATTCAAAAAGAACCTGATGTTGGCAGCTATGACCAACCCATCAAACTCAGATATATATACTACGCAATATGCACAGTTTGTTGATATGTTCGACAAGGTAGGTATTCCTGATTACTTGCCGCATGCATTCTTCATCTCAGGCGGCTCATTAGCCATTGAGAACGCTTTAAAAGTTGCGATGGACTGGAAGGTTCAGAAGAACTTCGCAAAGGGCTACACCAAGGAAAAAGGCTTCCAGGTGATTCACTTTGAGCATGCTTTTCATGGTCGCTCAGGTTACACCCTTAGCCTTACTAATACACAGCCAGTTAAAACCAAGTGGTTCGCCAAATTTGACTGGCCGCGGGTATCAACGCCTTACATGAATTTCCCTTATTCAGATAGCAATCATGAGGATTTGTTGAGGCGTGAGGAGTTATCCATCGCCCAAATAAAAAAAGCGTTTGAAGACAATAAAGATGACATATGCGCTATTATTATAGAACCGGTACAATCTGAAGGAGGTGATAACCACCTACGCAAAGAATTCATGGAAAAATTGAGGCAATTAGCTGATGAAAACGAAGCTTTGCTGATATACGATGAAGTACAAACCGGAGTTGGTTTAACCGGCAAATTCTGGTGTCATGAGCATTTCGGCGAAAATGCACGTCCTGATATAATTGCCTTTGGTAAAAAGATGCAAGTATGCGGCATATTAGCCAGCAGGCGTGTTGATGAAATAGAAAATAACGTATTTAAAATATCATCGCGCATTAATTCAACCTGGGGCGGTAGCTTGGTTGATATGGTACGGTCATCCAAAATAATGGAAATTATTGCAGAGGATAATCTATGCGATAATGCCGCAAAAATGGGTGATTATTTACAGGATCAGCTTGCAGATATTGCTGAAAAACATACTATTATCACCAACATCCGGGGCAAAGGGTTATTAACCGCTTTTGATTTTCCAAATAAGGCTATGCGCGATAAGTTTATTGATGCCGGGCTAGAACACAACGTAATGTTTTTAGGTTGTGGTGAAAAAAGTATCCGATTTAGGCCCGCACTTATTATTGAGAAAAAACATATTGATGAGGGGTTGGAAATACTTCAAAAAATAGTCCCCAATTTATAATATTGTAATAATATTGCTACAAGCACCTGTTTTTGACCCAAATAGGTGCTTTTTTATTTTTAAAAATACTATAATCGTTCGCAAACGTTAATCAGGGTATTAAAAGGCTTATCATTGATTTCTTACAGGGGTAATTATAAGCCATAAATAATAGCAACGGCAATTATTATGAGCAAACACATTGAAAAGTTAAAAAAGCAACTTACAGAAATCGCTGAAGTTGTTAACGCGTTTAAATCCGAAGCGGTACAATTAAAAATTGTTGACAGGTTATTAGATGTACTTGTTGATTTTGACAAAGCTGATACAGAAGGTGCCGACTTTTTAATCAAGAAAATCCACAAAAAAGCAGACGACACGGAGAATTATCCTTTTTCTCAAAACCGCAAAAAACCAGGCGCTACAAAAGTATTAAATCAACTTTTAGGCGGCGATTTTTTCCATACCGCACGATCCATATCTTCTATAGCCGAATTTTGTAAAGAGAATTTCGACTCGGACTTTAAGACCTCCGAATTATCAGGAATTTTATTGAAACTGGCTAATGAGCATAAACTCAGAAGAGAAAGAAGCAAGGATAATAATCGTTTTGAATACGTGGCCGTATAACCAGTACCAAGTTATCTTAGCGCAAACAAATTATCAACGCCTAACAACTTTCTTGAGGTAAAGCCTTCGCCATACTTGGCCTGAATGCTTTTACCAAACTCCATTGCACGGCTTTCAACTATTTTTATAAAATCGGGGGATGAAATATAGGTCTGTGGCTCATCTTCATTCCAATCCGGATTAAAGAATTGTGAGCCGTAAGCCAATACACTTTTAATCTTTTTATCCCAATATTCAGTAACGTCAATTATAATGTCGGGTTCAATATAGCGGTCTTGTATAAAATGCAGCACCATTTTTGGGCGCCATGCTTCCTGGGGTTTTCCGTCAAACCTTGTTTCTATCCTGCGTAAACCTGATAAAAATGCTGACGTTTCAACTAATTCATTGGCCCGGCCATGATCGGGGTGCCGGTCATGATAAGCATTGGTTATAATAATATCCGGTTGATGCTTACGGATAGCTTCAATTACTTTTAATTGATATTCAGGTGTATTCGTAAATAAACCATCAGGAATCCCTATGTTTTCCCTAACGGTTAATCCTAATATCTCAGCAGCTTTGGCAGCTTCCTGCTCGCGAATTTCCGCAGTCCCCCTTGTGCCCAGTTCACCTTTGGTTAAATCAGCAATACCAACTTTATGGCCCAGTGCAATATGTTTTAAAATAGTTCCGGCGCATCCTAATTCAGCATCATCAGGATGTACAGGCAGTACTAATATATCTAATTTCATGTTATTTGGTAACGGCTAATAAGCGTTGAATTTTCTTTTTAACCTTTGATGTATTTGGCTTGGTAAACGGATAGAAAAAATCCTGCACTACGCCATCCTTATCAATTAAAAACTTATGAAAGTTCCATCTTGGTACCGAACTGAATTTACCATTCTCTTTTTTATCGCTCAAAAACTTATACAGTGGATGAGCATATGGCCCCCTAACCCTTATCTTATCAAAAACAGGGAAATTTGAACCATAATTTTCGCAGAAGGTAGCTATAGCAGCGCCATCCAAAGGTTCCTGGCCGCCAAAATCATTGGATGGAAGGCCTAGTATTTCAAAATCCGCAGCCTTAAATTCATTCTTTAAGGCTGCCAAATCTTTCAGTTGTGGAGTAAATCCACATTGAGAGGCTGTATTAACTATTAAAAGTACTTTACCTTTATATTTCGATAGGTTTATCTCTTCGCCATCAATATTCTTGATATCGAACTGGTAGATGCTTTTATTATCCATTATTAATTTTTAGATGAATCATATCCTTGTTTTATCAGGATATTTTCAATGTCCCTATCCTCGTCGGCGTCATAGGTTTCTTTAAGATTATGGCCAAACACCCGTGCAACTGATTGAAGCATAAATGCATCAAGGCCACCCTTTAATTGTTTAACCAAATCGTAGCTGGTGCTACCGGTTTCGCGGTCAATCAGTTTTATCAACACCTCTCCCTGACTTATTGTCAGGTTTTCAACTTCTTTCTTGAAAAGATCTTTTATCTGGTTATTGCAAGCAGCAACTAATTCCTTCTGTTTATGTTTATCAGCAGTAAGTGCAAGGTCGCGTTGCAATTGACGGTATCTTGCACCGGCAAAGTGTGCATAAGGTATAACTTTGCGCACATTATACTCTAGCATGTTATAGGCAGCACGGTCGGCTTCGCTCTTAAAAATACGTGTATCTACTATTCTTATTTCACCATACATTATCCATGGCACGGGTTTGCCATCAAGCATAGTGACATAGGTTTTAATGGTATCATTTTTGTCCATCTTCATAGGCGCTGGCTTTGGTGCTTGAGCTACGGTAGAGCCAACCACACAACAAAACACCAACAAGAAACCAATAAATTTCATATTTTTACCTATACAAAAATAATGCAATTTATTTTGTATTTTGAAATATGGCCTGATTTATAATTTTTGTTACAATTTTTATACTTATTTTTTGTTAAAACTGCAGGATGAAAGACTTGGTGATAGATTTAGAAGCTGAAAAGAACGAGATATTAAAACGATACCGAGCTTTGCTGCGTGCCTGTAAATCAACCCTTGAAAAAGGTGATAAACGCATGATACGCAAGGCTTTCGATATGGCATTGGAGAGTCATTCTGATATGCGCCGCAAATCCGGCGAACCTTATATATACCACCCTATCGCGGTAGCTCAAATTGCCGCCGAGGAGATAGGCTTAGGTACTACATCCATCGTGTGTGCTTTGCTGCATGATGTGGTTGAGGATACTGATGTTACACTTGATGATATTGAAAGAGAATTTGGTAAGAAAGTAGCCAAAATAATTGATGGCTTAACTAAAATATCAGGCGTATTTGATACCAATAGCTCGTTACAGGCAGAAAACTTCCGTAAGATGTTGCTTACCCTGGCCGATGATGTTAGGGTTATACTGATAAAGCTTGCTGACCGCCTGCATAACATGCGTACCATGGAGTTTATGCCGCGCGATAAGCAGCTTAAATTATCATCAGAAACAGTTTACTTATATGCTCCTCTAGCCCACCGCCTGGGATTATATGCTATAAAGTCTGAGTTGGAAGATCTGTCCATGAAATACATGGAGCGCGAAACCTACCAATTCATTAAAAATAAGCTGAACGAGAAAAAGGCCGAACGTGAAAAGTTCATTCGTGATTTTAGCGAACCGGTGAAAAAGGTCGTTGAGGGACAAGGGTTGGTTGCTGATGTTTTTGGCAGGCCGAAATCTATCCATTCCATTTGGAATAAGATGAAGAAAAAGGCCATTCCTTTTGAAGAAGTATATGACCTTTTCGCCATCAGGATAATACTGGATAGCACACCCGAAAATGAAAAATCTGATTGCTGGAAAGCCTATTCCATAGTTACTGATCTATACAGGCCTAACCCTGACAGGTTACGCGACTGGATATCATCACCAAAGGCAAACGGCTATGAATCATTACATACTACAGTAATGGGGCCGCGCGGGCAATGGGTTGAAGTACAGATCCGTACCAAACGCATGAATGAAATTGCCGAAAAGGGTTTCGCCGCGCACTGGAAATACAAAGAATCTTCAACCGATAGCGGTTTAGATCTGTGGGTACAAAAGGTTAGGGATTTGCTTAAAAACCCTGAATCAAATGCACTCGACTTTTTGGATGATTTCAAGATGAACTTGTTCTCTGACGAGATATTCATTTTTACGCCAAAAGGCGCGCTTATACAACTGCCACTAAATGCAACAGCATTAGATTTTGCTTTCGAGATACATACCGATGTGGGTGCCAGCTGTATTGGCGCCAAAGTGAATCATAAATTGGTACCGCTTAGCTATAAATTGCAAAATGGCGATCAGGTTGAGATCATCACCTCCAGCAAGCAGGTACCTAAAGAAGATTGGCTGAATTTTGTGGTTACAGCAAAGGCTAAGGCCAAAATAAAATCATCCCTAAAAGAAGAAAAACGCCGCATTGCAGAAACCGGTAAGGAGATATTAGAGCGGAAATTAAAGTCATTAAAAATAACTTACAACTCCGAAAACATACATAAGCTTAGCTATTATTTCAAGCTGCCGTCAACACTCGATCTATTTTTCGAAGTAGCCAAAGGCACTATCGACATGAAGGACCTGAAGGAGTATCAGGCATCTGAAAAAGTAATAGAAAACAAGCCACAGGATAAGATAGAAGCAGAACAGGTACAAAGCCTGGTAAGAACGCTGAAAGCAAAAGATGCAGATATGCTTTTGATTGGCGAGGATATGCAGAAGATTGACTACAAACTGGCCAACTGCTGTAATCCTATCCCCGGTGATGATGTTTTTGGTTTTGTTACTGTTAGCGATGGTATAAAAATACACCGTACCAACTGCCCTAATGCTGCTAAACTGATGGCAAATTATGGTTATCGTGTGGTAAAAGCGAAATGGACTAATCAGCAGGAACTTGCATTTTTGACCGGCTTGCGTATTACGGGTATTGATGAGGTTGGTTTAATAAACCAGTTAACTACCGTAATATCACACGATTTTAAAGTGAACATACGCTCTATTACTGTTGATAGTGATAACGGTATTTTTGAAGGGACAGTAATGATTTATGTTAACGATACACATCATCTTGATAACCTGACCAAACGTTTAAAAATGATAAAAGGCATCAGTACCGTTACCCGGTTTGATTCAATAGAAAAAGCATCTTAAAAATTAGTTGAATAAGTGAGTAGTTAGTAAGTTGATTTGGTTTTTGTTAAGTCAAAAAAATATAAGCAACCTATTCACTTAATCAACTTAATCAACAAATTAACTACCTTTACAAGTTAATAATCCAATAATGTCGCAAGTAGAAACCATTGCATTGGTTAAGAAAATTTTTGAGGCTTACCTCGAAAATAAAAACCTCAGGAAAACCCCTGAGCGTTTTGCCATACTCGAAGAAATTTATTCCAGAAGTGATCATTTTGATGTGGAGTCGTTGTACATCCACATGAAAAATAAAAAATACCGTGTAAGCCGTGCCACGGTATACAATACTTTAGAGCTATTAGTATCGTGCGATTTGGTTACCAAACACCAGTTTGGTAAAAATATGGCACAGTTCGAAAAGTCGTACGGTTACAAACAACATGACCATATCATCTGCCTTGATTGTGGAAAAGTAGTAGAATTTTGTGATCCGCGCATCCAACAAATACAAAGTATGATGGGTGATCTGCTTAAATTCGAGATAAAACACCACTCTTTAAACCTTTATGGTAATTGTGAAAAACTTAAGGCGGGGTTTTGTGATAGAAAAATATAACTTTGCCACCTTTCATTAACAATCGAATAGATATTTAAATGGCTGTTGACGTATTATTAGGCCTCCAATGGGGCGATGAAGGTAAAGGAAAAATTGTCGACGTACTTAGCGCCGGTTACGATATGATCGCACGATTTCAGGGCGGGCCAAATGCTGGTCACACTTTGGAATTTGATGGCAAAAAATATGTACTGAATACAATCCCTTCAGGTATATTTTTTAATAACACGCTTAACCTTATAGGCAACGGTGTGGTTATTGATCCTATCACCCTTAAAAAAGAAATAGAAAAATTAAAAGATGCCGGGTATGATCTTTTAGCTAAGAAAAACCTGGTGATAGCCAAAAAGGCACATCTTATTTTACCTACCCACCAATTGCTTGATGCTGCATCTGAGAAAAAGATGGGCGAAGGTAAAATCGGATCGACTTTAAAAGGTATCGGCCCAACTTATATGGATAAAACCGGACGTAATGGTTTACGTATTGGTGATATTACACTACCTGATTTTAAAGAACGTTACCAGAAACTGGTTGATAAGCATGTATCTATGCTAAAATCACTTTATGGTGATGTTGCTGATTTCTCTGAGCGTGAAGCATTGTTTTTTGAAGCGGTTGATCTGCTTAAACAATTCCCACTAGTTGATTCTGAGCATTTGGTTAATGAGTATGTAAAACAAGGCAAAAAGGTATTGGCAGAAGGCGCGCAAGGCACTATGCTTGATATTGACTTTGGCTCATACCCATTTGTTACTTCATCAAACACTACTACTGCTGGTGCTTGTACCGGTTTAGGTATAGCGCCTAATAAAATCGGTGAAGTTATCGGCATATTTAAGGCTTATTGCACACGTGTTGGTGGCGGCCCATTCCCTACTGAATTAAACAACGAAACAGGCGAAGAATTACGCCGTATAGGCCATGAATTTGGCGCTGTAAGCGGAAGGCCTCGCCGTACCGGCTGGATCGATCTACCGGCTTTAAAATACGCCATAATGCTTAATGGCGTTACTCAATTGGTAATGACCAAAGCTGATGTTTTAAGCGGTTTTGACAAGATTTATGCTTGCACTCATTATAACTATTTAGGCGAAACAATAGATTACATGCCGTATGATATTTGCGCTGTTGAACCTACGCCTGTTTTAAAAGAAATTGATGGCTGGAACGAGGATTTGACAGGAATTACTGAATTATCAGAAATCCCTGAAAGGCTTAAATCATACATCAGCTTTTTAGAAAAAGAACTGGAAGTACCGGTAAAATATTTATCTGTAGGACCAGATAGGGTACAAACATTAGAATTGTACTAAAAAAAAAATAAATGTAGAGACGCAATATTTGCGTCTCTACTTATATAAAGTGATCACACAAATAAAAGACCCGCAAATCTTCAAACAAAAGGCCCTGCAATGGGCATCTACTTTTGATGCGGTTTGTTACCTCGATTCAAATAACTTTCCTGACCAATATTCCAAATTTGACGCGCTAATTGCAATCGGAGTAAAAAGCTCGATTACAGCTAATGCGGGAAACGCTTTTGAACAACTGGCAAAATTTCGCACCGAAAATGAAGGTTGGATTACCGGTTTTTTCGGCTACGATCTAAAAAATGAAGTAGAAAATTTAACATCATCAAATCCTGATGCTCTTGATTTTCCTGATCTTTATTTCTTTGCGTCTAAACATCTTATACTACTCAAAGGAAATCAAATCGAGATTATATCAGATGATGAGCAGTTTATTTTAGATAACATACAAAATCATCAGCCCCATCAAACCACAAAATCATCATCCATAAACATACAATACAGGTTTAGTAAAGCCGAATATTTGGATGCTGCCAATAAAATAAAAGAGCATATTAGTCGCGGCGATATATATGTAACCAATTTTTGTCAGGAGTTTTTTGCGGAGAATGCAGTGATTGATCCATTGGAAGTTTTTTCAAAGTTGAATACCATCTCCCCCAACCCTTTCGCCGGATTTTTTAAATGGGGAAGCAATTATATCTTGTCAGCTTCACCCGAACGCTTTTTGGCTAAACGTGATGAAAAACTCATCTCCCAACCCATAAAAGGGACAGCCAAACGAGGAAAAACTGCCGAAGAGGATGAGGCCATCAAACAACAACTACGCAGCCATACCAAGGAACTACAAGAAAACGTAATGATTGTTGACCTGGTACGCAACGACCTTACCCGCTCCGCGAAACAAGGCACCGTAAAAGCTGAAGAACTCTTTGAGATCCGTAGTTTCAACCAATTACATCAAATGGTCTCAACTGTTGTTTGTGAGATCGAGAATGATCTTACACCTATTGATGCTATCAGAAACACCTTTCCGATGGGCAGCATGACAGGCGCGCCTAAAATGAGCGCTATGCGTTTGATGGAAGAGTTTGAACGCAGCAAGCGCGGTGCTTATTCGGGTGCGATGGGCTATTTTAGTCCTGATGGCGATTTTGATTTTAATGTGGTGATACGCACCATTCTATATAACGCGACGAAGAAATACCTATCTTTCCAGGTTGGCAGTGCCATCACCTACCATGCCGATGCCGAACAAGAGTATGAAGAATGCTTACTTAAAGCAAAAGCTATTTTGCAAGTGCTGGGTCAGCAAATAATTTAGCGCCCATCCACACACTTATCGGTGACCCTTTTCCAAAAAAAGCAAGTTATTTTAGGCAGATTTCTTTTTGAAGAAGTTAACCTTGGATTCAGTTCCTTTTAAAAGGCGCTCAATATTCTTTTGGTGAGTAACCAATATGAGTAAACACATGCACATTCCGTAAATTATCACAGCTCGTATATACATTGGGAACACGAACGTAACACATATGGGGTATGCAAAACCTGCCATAATAGAGCCTAACGATACATATCGTGTAATTAACAAAACCGTAATAAATATACCTACGCAAAACAATGCTGCGGGTAGGTTAATTGCCAATATCATACCGAACAAAGTTGCTATACCTTTCCCTCCTCTAAAACCTGCAAATATTGGGAACAAATGGCCCATAACCGCGGCTATACCAAGTGCTAAAGCATAGTTCATATATTCAGGTGAGTTATAAGCACCTGTTGTTGAAACGCCAATAAAATAAGCTATGTTAGTGGCAGTCCACCCCTTTAAAATATCAATAAGCATAACAGGTATACCTGCTTTTTTGCCTAAAACCCTAAAAGTATTGGTTGCGCCTGCGTTTCCGCTGCCATATTCACGTACGTCTACATCAAAAAATGCCTGCCCTATCCAAACCGCAGTTGGGATAGATCCGCACAAGTAGGCCAGTATGAGCGCTGAAATCGAATAGATTGATATCATCTCTGTACAATATTACTAAATTGTAATCATACTTAAATAGTAAATGCTAATAAATAGTAAAATGAATTTCTTAATTAGAAATCACCAATCACTTTACTGCCTTTAAACTCAAATCAAGGCTTTTAACAGAATGTGTTAAGGCTCCTACTGATATGTAATCAACACCACAGGCCGCATACTCACGTATATTATCAATTGTAATACCTCCGGAAGCCTCTGTAATAAATCTTCCTTCGATCATATCAACGGCGCTCCTAAGGTCACTAAAATTAAAATTGTCCAGTAATATACGGTCAACACCACCAGTATGCACAACCTCTGTTAACTCTTCAATATTGCGCACTTCAATTTCAATAGCTAACTTTTTATGATTAGCTGCCAGGTAATTATGCGCGCCCTCAATTGCTTCACTTATACCGCCTGCATAGTCAACATGATTATCTTTTATCAATATCATATCATACAACCCAAAACGATGATTTACGCCTCCGCCAATACGTACTGCCCATTTTTCAAGATATCGCAGGCCTGGTGTAGTTTTGCGGGTATCTAAAACCTTAGTGTTATAACCTTTCAAAACATCAACAATCTCGTTAGTTTTAGTAGCTATACCACTCATATGCTGCATGCAGTTCAGCACCAGGCGCTCTGCTTTTAGTATGCTTTGGGCATCGCCCTCTACTTCAAAGGCAATATCGCCGTATTTTATATCGGCACCATCTTTTAAATAAGCGGTCATTTTTAAGCCTTCATCCACAACACGAAATATTTCAGCAGCAAGTTCAACCCCTGCTAAAACACCATTGTCTTTTACTAAAAGTTTTGCTTTGCCTATTGTACCGGCAGTGATGGTTGCCAACGAAGTGTGATCGCCATCACCAACATCTTCTTTTAAGGCACTTATTATAAACTGGTCAACGTATTCCTTATCCAAAATATTTACTTTTTAAGAAGCTCAAAAGTAAAAACAATTAGATTATTATTTAGTTTTTTCGACTTCAATCCTCATTTCAACAATTTTCATTTCTGCATCGTGCTTACTCAAAGTTAATGAGATGCGGTACAGGCCTTTATCGGTATTCAAAAAAACAACTCCGAACAAATAATTAGGATTTGAATCTATTTTATGAAAAAGCCGTACACTTTTAGGCTTGTTGTCTGCAAAAAATTTATCCAGCACAGGTATTGCCGTGGTTTTATCCAAACTGTTATCACCACCTAAAACAGTAACTTCTACATTATCTGAAAACTGTTTCGATAGTTCCTGTGTATTGCCTTGTCGTAGCATATGCATAATATTATCAATAGGATCAGCCTTAACCACAAGCGGCAATAAAAACAGCAATATAATTGCATGCGCGTAAATAATTTTCATGGTGATCAACAGGTTGGTTTCTAATAAGACCTCAATTTAAGAAAAAAAGTTGCATGATTGAATTATTATTGATGTTTATACCGCGTTGATTTTATATTTGCATTGTGGAAAAACAGAAAAAAGTTGCATTAATAATTTTAGACGGCTGGGGTTACGGCCGTAACGATCAGTCGAACGCTATATTAGCTGCTCACACTCCTTTCTTTGATTCTTTATTGGGGAAGTATCCTCACTCCAAACTAGAGGCATCAGGTATGGCTGTTGGTCTGCCCGACGGACAAATGGGAAATTCAGAAGTAGGCCATATGAATTTAGGTGCCGGCCGCACTGTTTACCAGGAGCTTGGTCGTATACACAAGGCAGTTTTAGATAATGAGCTGCCTACAAACCCGGTATTGAAAAATGCTTTTGAATACGCGAAGCAAAATAACCGCGATGTACATTTCATAGGCTTAGTATCTGATGGTGGCGTACACTCGCACATTAAACATGTAAAGGGTTTGTGCGATGCTGCTGGAGTATATGATCTGCAAAAAGTATTCATCCATGCATTTTTGGATGGACGTGATACTGATCCAAAATCTGGTATAAACTTTATGACTGAGTTGGAGGAGCATATCGCAAATACTCCGGTTAAAATAGCATCTGCAATCGGGCGCTATTATGCCATGGACCGTGACAACCGCTGGGAACGCGTAAAATTAGCTTACGATGTGATGGTTAACGGCGAAGGTGAAGCAACACAAGATATTAACCAGGCAATAAAAGAATCGTACCTGAAAGGTGTAACCGATGAGTTTATTAAACCTATTGTTAATGTTGGTGCTAATGGAAAACCATTAGCCGTTATAAAAGATGGCGATGTAGTGATCTGCTTTAACTTCAGGACTGACCGCGGGCGCGAAATAACATTGGCGTTAACACAAAAGTCTTTCCCGGAATATAATTTGCATCCGCTTAACCTGCATTATATCACCATGACTACCTATGATGATACATTTAAAAATGTACAGGTAGTATTTACAAAAGATGATTTAACAAAAACCCTTGGCGAAGTATTACAGGATGCTGGCAAAAACCAGATCCGTATTGCTGAAACTGAGAAATATCCACACGTAACGTTCTTTTTCTCGGGTGGCCGTGAAAAGGAATTTATAAATGAAAAACGTTTATTGGTGCCATCTCCAAAAGTAGCTACATATGATTTACAGCCTGAGATGAGTGCCGAAGGTATTCGTGATGCTATTATTCCTGAATTGGAAAGCGGCTGGCCTGATTTTATAGTATTAAACTTTGCCAATACCGACATGGTTGGCCATACTGGCGTGTTCAGTGCTGTAATAAAAGCTGCTGAAACTGCCGATGCTTGTACAAAAGCAGTAGTGGAAACTGGTTTGGCTAATGGTTACTCGTTTATAATTTTGGCAGACCACGGCAATGCTGATTATATGGTAAATGATGACGGCTCACCAAATACCGCGCATACAACCAACTTAGTACCTTGTATTATTATTGATAAGGATGTTAAACAGGTAAAAGATGGTAAACTCGGCGATATTGCCCCAACTGTACTTCAACTATTAGGTGTTACCATACCTGAAGAAATGAGCGGTAATGTATTGGTATAAATCCCAACTACTTATAACTGCTGGTTTCGGCTTATTCTTAATGTCAGGTTTGCAATCATGTAAACCTGACATTAAAGAAAACCGTACCAGCATGAAATACTTTGATATAAAAAGTTTTTTTAAAAGCGATTCGGCAAGACTCACCCAACTCAATCAGCCTATTTTAAAAACAGTTAAGCATAACGGCGTAAGTGAAAGCAAAACTGTACATATTGCAAACTGGGGTACTGAGTTAAGTTTATTTAGCGGGGCTGATATTAACAAACCCGCATGGAAGGATAGTTATAAAGTAACGGTTGATAGCAACCTCATCGTTTACCAGGCATTAACGCCCGATTTAAAAATGCGGGAAATCCGGATAAAATTAGTTGCAGGGAAGGTGAAATACATGATAATTTTGGACTCAACCAAAAACATTCTCTATAGCTCTCTTGAAAAATTATCATATTTCCCCGATTCGCTATACCTCATCCAAAAGACACAAACGGTCAAATTATTAGGAACAAATAAGTATGATATAAGCGGATATTTTAATCACCGATGATTATCAACACTGGCCAGTTTTTCTTTTGAGGCGTCCATTAATGTTGAAATATCTGTTCTGGAAGGATCGTTGTTTAAAACCTTTTCAAAATCGGCAATTGAGGCTTTTAAAGAGTTAATCCCCCTTGTTTTGTCATAAAAGCGGGAATTTGGTTGTAATTTAAAGCAACCATAATCGTGGTAAGCAATACCCCTGTTTTGGTAAAATTTAATATCGTTCGGATCAGGATTTATATCTATGGCTTTGGTAAAGTCATAAATAGCACCCAATAAATATTTTTCTTTATCTGACGGTGAAAGCGAATTATCTTTCCCTAAGTAACTTTTTGCTCTGGCCCGGTAATAATAGGCAGAAGCATCGGTTGGTTTAATAGAAATTACCCGGTTATATGCTATGATAGATTTTTTGTAGTTGTCGCTGTGATAATAAGAGTAACCCAGCATCCACAAAGCATTGGCATCTGTTGAATCAACACTGCATGCTTTTTCCAACTGCGATATGGCCGATTTAAAATCACCGTCCATAAAAGCCTGCTGCCCTAATTTAACATAAGCGTTTTGCGCGTAAGCTACATCAAGCGTTGAGAATATTAATAACGATACAATGACCGATAACTTCATCCGGAGTCTAATCTGTAACAAAATAATATAACATTAACTGAATTTGCAAGTAATTATTATTCAGGTATGTAGTTTAATTCAAAAAATAATAACAATCAATAATCACTATAGCTTTTAGCATGACTTTTTTTCACCTTTGTTAAGTATTATAAAGTTATTTGCAATTCATTCAAATCAATTTATAATAACCAAACAATCAACATATTACATCTTTACAATAAATAACAACGTATATTAAATTATCTTGGCATAGGTCTTGAATCATATGATATAGTTGTTAATCAACGTTATTTTATAACGCATTTATTAATCCTGCACATTTCAGGGTGACAAGATGACGTTTTATTTTTATATAAAAAACCATTTTGATGAGTTTTGATCCATACGATTTTAAGAGCGCTTTACCGATAATAAACGATGATTCTGAATTTTTTCCGCTGATGTCATCTGAAGATGAAGCGGAAATGAATAATGAGCAGGTGCCTGATGTATTGCCTATATTGCCTTTACGCAATACTGTTTTGTTCCCGGGTGTAGTTATTCCAATAACTGTAGGTCGTGATAAATCCATAAAATTAATACGCGATGCCAATAAGGGCGATCGTATGATAGGTGTTGTATCCCAACAAGATGTAGGCATTGAAGACCCTACATTTGATCAGCTTAACCGCGTAGGTACCGTTGCATTGATTATAAAAATGCTTCAAATGCCCGATGGCAATACTACCGTCATCATCCAAGGTAAAAAACGTTTTATTTTAAACGAAGAAGTACAAAGTGAGCCTTATATTAAGGCTACTATTAATCCGTTTAAAGAGACTAAAATAAAAGAGGATAAAGAATTCAAAGCCATGATCTCGTCAATAAAAGATATGGCAATGAATATCATCCAGCTTTCACCAAATATCCCGAGCGAAGCCGGTATAGCTATCCGCAACATTGAAAGCACTTCATTTTTGATCAATTTTATATCATCAAACATGAATGCCGAAATGACTGCCAAACAGCATTTGTTGGAAGTAGCCAATTTGCGCGAGCGTGCTAACCTTGTTTTAGAACACCTGACACTTGATTTGCAAATGCTGGAACTAAAAAACCAGATACAAACCAAAGTGCGTGTTGACCTGGACAAACAACAGCGGGATTATTTCCTGAATCAGCAATTAAAAACCATACAGGAAGAACTTGGCGGCAATTCACCCGATTTAGAAGTTGATGATCTGCGTCAGCGTGGTTCCAAAAAGAAATGGGCGAAAGATATTGGCGATCACTTTAATAAAGAGCTTGACAAACTGGCCCGTATTAATCCGGCTGCGGCTGATTACTCAGTACAAATAAATTATTTGGAGCTACTCCTAGATTTGCCATGGAACGAGTTTACTAAAGATAACTTCGACCTTAAACGAGCCCAAAAGGTATTAGATAAGGATCATTTTGGTTTAGATAAAGTAAAACAACGTATTATAGAATACCTGGCTGTGCTTAAATTAAAACGCGACATGAAAGCCCCTATTCTATGCCTTGTTGGCCCTCCGGGGGTTGGTAAAACATCTTTGGGCAAATCAATAGCTAAAGCTTTGGGGCGTAAATATGTAAGGATGGCATTAGGCGGCATACGTGATGAAGCCGAAATACGTGGCCACCGTAAAACGTACATCGGCGCTATGCCGGGCCGCATCATTACATCAATCAAAAAAGCAGGTGCAGCAAACCCCGTGTTTATACTGGATGAGATAGATAAAGTTGGCAATGATTTTAGGGGCGATCCCTCATCAGCGCTATTAGAGGTGCTTGACCCTGAACAAAACAGCACGTTTTATGATCATTATGTTGAGATGGATTTTGATCTGTCGAACGTAATGTTTATCGCCACAGCAAATTCATTAAGCAGCATACAGCCTGCATTATTGGATCGTATGGAGATCATCGAGGTAAGTGGTTACACTATTGAGGAAAAAATTGAAATAGCAAAACAGCATTTAGTACCCAAACAACGTGAGGCTCATGGCCTAAAAACAAAAGACATTACCCTAAAAGGTGATGTGTTGGAGAAAATTGTGGAAGATTATACCCGCGAATCCGGCGTACGTGCTTTAGAGAAAAAGATTGGCTCTGTTGTGCGTGGCATAGCTAAAAACATTGCTATGGAAGAAGAATATAATTCCACAGTAAGCAAAAAAGACGTTGAAAAAATATTAGGTGCACCTATCTACGATAAAGACCTTTATGAAGGTAACAATGTTGCCGGTGTGGTTACAGGTTTAGCCTGGACGTCAGTAGGTGGCGATATTTTGTTTATTGAAGCCAGCTTAAGCCCCGGTAAAGGACATCTGTCGCTAACAGGCAGCTTGGGCGATGTAATGAAAGAATCTGCTACTATAGCCATGGCTTACCTGCGTGCTCACGCATCATATTTTGACATTAACCCTAAATTGTTTGAGCAATGGGATGTGCATATACACGTACCTGCGGGCGCTACACCAAAAGATGGACCTTCGGCAGGTGTTACCATGTTAACGGCGCTTACATCAGCATTTACGCAACGTAAAATAAAGCCTCACTTAGCCATGACCGGCGAAATAACCCTTCGCGGTCGTGTTTTACCGGTAGGTGGTATTAAAGAAAAAATACTGGCGGCAAAACGCGCGAATATTAAAGAAATAATACTCTGCAAATCAAACCAAAAGGATATACAGGAAATCAGGGAAGACTATATTAAAGATCTTAAATTTAATTACGTTACTGATATGCGCGAAGTTATCAACCTTGCGCTTTTAAATGAAAAGGTTGATGACGCACTTGATCTAACCATAAAAGAGGATAAAAAACCAATATTGAATTAATTATTGGTTATCCGCATTTTAATTAAATGTTTCGCATTAATAACAAAAGTTAAGTCTAATGTTGTTAACACGAAACATTTTTTTGTTGGTTAACGTTTCATAGGATAATTAACATAGTTAATACTTGCTACCTATTTTATGAAAGGCCTTATTACGTTAAAAATTATTTTAACATTACTCATACTTACAACCTATAGCTATAGACTGAGTGCCCAAAATAGCGATGGCCAAAATGATACGATCAAAAGAGTAATAATTGTAGTTAGGCCCGGTTATAATGATCAATCTTCTACTTATACCAATCCTTCAAACAGCTCTACATCAAATAATAATTCAGGCGGTAATACATCTAATAGCCCAGCGTCAAATAACCAATCACCATCTTCCAATTCAAACCCGGCAACAGCGTCATCATATACACCATTAGCGCCTACAACGGCCGAAAGGTCAGGCACACCGGATTATATGAATCCAGTAGTGAAAAAACGTGTTACTACACAAATAATTCCGGTCACTCCTGTTACTGTAAAAAAACCAACAGCAACAACTGGTTCAGAAGCTACTGATACTACTTTATCAGTAACAAACATTAAAATAAAACGAGATACCGTTTTTATTACGAAAATAGATACCGTGCTCATAGCTACCCAAAAACATACCAGCAATAGAATTTTATTTCTTGAATTAGGCGGGCCTGGACTTGCTATATCATTAAATTACGATCAACGCCTTTCGGAAGGAAAAGAAGGATGGGGTTATCGTGTAGGTATGGGTTATTTTGGTGATGGCGGTAATACCGTATTTACCATACCATTACAAGTAAACTATTTGATTGGCTCAAACGGCAAGTATTTTGAATTAGGCGGCGGTACTACCTTTTTAAATACTACGGGCGATAACACCGGTAAAACATTCATATTCGACAGGATCACCGGGTTTATAGGCACCGCGACTATCGGCGTTCGCTACGAACCGGAAAAAAGCCTAAATTTTCGCCTGGGCTTCGTCCCAATATTCTCTAATGATGAAATAATATACGCTGGAGGCTTCAGCGTGGGGTATACTTTTTAATATTAATTGTCAAATTAATATTAAAATCAGTTTCTGTTCAGTGGTTTTGTTAATTTCGCCAACTAACTCCGCCGGATGAAACTTAAGTTACTCATTTTAATAGCTTTTCTATTTATTAGTACTCAATTATTTGCGCAAACTCACAGCAACGAAATTGGCGTAGAAACCGATAACGATTCTTACTTATTGCGAGGATCAGACAGGTATTACACCGATGGCATTTTCGTCTATTTCAGGCATGCTTTAGCGGTAGATAGCAGTTCCATGCTACAAAATAAAGTACTCGGGTTTGAGGCAGGGCAAAAAATATTCAACCCCCAATCCGGATCAATTGTATTAACTCCCGGCGGCCCGCCTGATCCCTCGGCTATTGATCGCCCGTTTGCTACTTATTTATATGTAGGTTCAACTTTAAACTTTCTTTATAGTGATGAAAGCAATCTAAAGTTAAGCGCCCAAATCGGCATGATTGGCCCAGATGCTTACGGAAAACAGGTGCAAACCTGGGTACATAAAACTTTTGGCTTCTACCCGCCATCAGGCTGGCAGTATCAAATAGATAATAACGCGGTTTTAAATCTATCAGCCGAGTACAACAGGCTGTTGGCAAGAACAACAGGATTTGATGTTTCCCTAACCAGCTACGGAAATTTAGGCAACGGTTTTAGCGGCGCGGGTTTAGGGCCATTATTCAGGTTCGGAAATTTCAACCAGTTGTTCAATTCTGTTAGCACACAAAGCAGTGCAATTAAAAAGAATAAAAAAGCGCCTTTGCATCAACACGAATTATTCTTCTACTATAAACCACAGATAAATTATGTGGCTTATGATGCGACAATACAAGGCGGTTTATTTACCACCAAAAGCCCTAACAGCATGGAAGTAACATCCGACAAAGAACCATTTGTTTTAAGCAATCAATTAGGAGTGGCTTTTACCACAACCCGCTTTGTATTTGATATAGCAGCCACATACCATACCAAGGATGATAAGGAAATGATACAATCTCATCAATGGGGAGCCATAACAGGCTTATATCGATTTAAATAAGCTACTTGCTAATCAAATTTGGCTCTTCGGCTTTCTTTTTTAGCTGAATTAATTCTTTTGTTTTCCAATCGGATCGCCTTGGCTGCCTTACTTATACCTTTTTTCTTCCTAATTTTTGGCTTATGAAGTGATATGGTAAGTAACCCTACCAACCGTTCCAACGCCTTTTGCTTATTCATGTATTGGCTTCGGTCTTCATCACAAATAACCTGTATTAAGCCATCTTTATTAAAACGGGATTGTAATTTATCGTTCAGCAACAGCTTTTCATCATCATTAAAAAGCACTGAATCATTTACCGAAAATAATAGCTCAACTTTAGTAGAAACCTTATTTACATTTTGCCCGCCCTTACCTCCGCTACGCGAAGTTTTGTAGAAAACTTCCTTTTGTAATATATCTCTATTGATGTTCATGGGATACGGCGGGTTGGCTATGCCGCAAATATAACTTTATCGTCCTATCAATAATTAACCAATCAACTAATTTTGTTATTTTAGTTGCTTCATGAGCAAGAATATTGTAGTTGCCATTGATGGCTATTCCTCGTGCGGTAAAAGCACCTTAGCTAAGGCATTAGCTAAAAAACTTCATTTTATTTATGTTGACAGCGGGGCTATGTACCGTGCGGTTACCTTGTATTTTTTACGTAATAATGTCGACCAGAGTGATATTTCGCAAGTTGCTGAAGCGCTTAAAAACATTCACCTGAACTTTCACTCACGTGATTACGAAACGCACATTACGTTAAATGACGAAGAAGTTTCTGAAGAAATAAGACAAATGCCTGTTTCTGATAATGTGAGCGCGGTATCAGCTATACACGACGTACGTGTAGAAATGGTTAAGCAGCAGCAACGCATGGGTAAATCAAAAAACATAGTGATGGATGGCCGCGATATAGGAACAGCGGTATTTCCTCATGCTGATGTTAAAATTTTCATGACTGCCGATCCGAAAGTGCGTGCCGAAAGACGTTATAAGGAGATGATAGGCAAGAACCCAGATATCACATTGGAAGAAGTTTTTAAAAATATCGCCAATCGTGATTATCAGGATACTACCCGCAAGGAAAGCCCGCTGGTTAGAGCTGATGATGCCATAATATTGGATAATACGGACTTAACGCCACAGCAACAGTTAGATTTCGCACTGGATAGGATTCATCCCTTAATAACTAATATATAGTCATAGTAATTACATCCACTATAAGTTAATCGTTAAATTTCTCGGTTAGTACTCCGAACTTATTTAAGAAATCAACACCTTCATCGCTCGCTAAACCCTTGTATTCGGCATAAGAGTGTTTGTAGTAAACATGTTTTATACCCGCTGAATAGATCAACCTCGCGCAAGCAATACAAGGCGATAAGGTTGTATACAATACCGATCCTTCCAGCTTTGCACCATTTTTAACGGCATATAGTATTGCATTCTCTTCGGCATGCAATGCCAATGAACAGCTACCTTTTGAATCACGCGGGCAACCTGTCTCAGGCCACTCTTCATCACAGTTATGTGTAGCCGCTGGTGGGCCATTATATCCTATTGATATAATACGGGTATCCCTGGTTAAAACTGCTCCCACATGTGCTTTAATGCAGTGTGAGCGCAATGCTAAATCTGTTGCCAGATTCATGAATATATGATTGAAACTCGGTTTCATCTTTGAATGTCATTTGGTCATTAACGTCATTGAGCCATTAGGTCACCTGTAATATACAGAATGGCCTAATGACTCAATGAATAATGACTAGAAATTATTAATATTATTAATGTCCGCCTTTGGCTTCCACATGATCTAAATCGATACCCTGGCTACGCAATTCGCGACTAACCTTCCAGGCGAAGTAAATAAGATAGGCAAAACCACATGCCGGAACTATGTATGAGAAGTGAATACCACTCATACCTTGTATTAAATTATTGCTACCATCAGCAATTTTACCTTGCAATGGTGGGATAATAGAGCCTCCTAATATCATCATAATTAAAAATGCGGAACCCTGACTGGTGTATTTACCCAAGCCTGTTATAGCTAAGGAGAATATTGAAGGCCACATAATTGAACAGCATAAACCACCGCTAATAAAAGCAAACGTAGCAACCCTGCCAGTTGTAAATAGCCCTACCAGTATAAAAATAACACCGAGAACACCTAATGTAGATAAAGTACGTACAGGTTTTTGGTTGCCTATAAAGAAAGCTACAACCAATATACCCACACAAACAGCATAAACATACAGATTGCTTACATCAACCCCTGCAAAGAATTTATTTACTGCCAAAACAAGCGCAAATGCAATAAATGGTACTAAAACATATAGAATATTTTTTGTTGTTTTTGCCAGATTAAAAGCACCTATTGAACCTGCAAAACGGCCTATCATTAAACTACCCCAATATAATGAAATGAAGGGTGCAATTTCTGATTCATTAAACGACCCAAATGCCGGGGTTTTTAATAATGACCCCATATTACTTTGAATAGTTACCTCAGTACCCACATAAGTGAATATAGCTATCATGCCTAAAATTAATTGAGGGTATTGCATAGCCCCCCAACCATGTGTACTTTTTTTAGCGGCAAATATGGTACCTACCAATGTAAAGATGATAATGGCAAGCGAAGCATAAACAAAATATTGGCTTGGTATTGATGTTTTAAGGCTGATAGGATCAGCAGCAAGAATCAATAAAAACGCTATAAAAATAATAAACAGCGGTGTGTTTGCTTTGGTACTTGATTCAAGTTCTTCGTCACTCGTAACCTTTGGCAGATTTGAGACCCAGAAAAATATTGCTACCGCTATAAACAAACCTGCGAGTATATAATATAGGTCATCTATTGATGATATTTTCACATCGGCGTCTGCTATTTTAGCTGATGCCGAGCCAAACAATACTAAACCCACAACAACAGGCCCTAACAAAGCGCCAATGTTGTTTACACTACCTGCAAAATTTAAACGGTTTGAACCTGTTTCTGGCGAACCAAGAGCAACAACAAAAGGATTTGCCGCGGTTTGCTGTAATGAAAACCCAATAGCGATTATAAAGAATACAGTTAAAATTAAGCCAAATGAACCTGATGCAACAGCAGGAACCATACCTAACGCTCCTGCAGCAGATATTACAAGACCAAGAATAATACCATTTTTATAGCCTAACTTATTTAATATATCCACTTTACTGGCTTGTGATGCAAAGTACAATATCAACGATCCGATAAAATACCCGCCATAAAAGGTGAAGTCAATTAATTGAGATTGAAATTGCGATAAATTAAAGTGTGATTTGCAGAATGGTATAAAAACCCCATTAGAAGCAGCTAGAAATCCCCAGAAGAAAAATACGGTTATGAGCGTATATAACGCAGAGCCGTAGCTTTTTTGTTTGTTTTGTTCCATTATTTAATTAGGTTGTACAGTAATTGATATGAAACCACTAACATAAATGATTTTTTAGAATTACAGCATTGTTTTTTTTAATTAATGGTGCCGAAACATTAAGTTTCTATTTTTAAGAGATAAAAATCGCATATTCGCATTGTTCAACTGAGCTTATAATTAATGATAGAAGCTGTTATTTCGGGACTGGGGTTTGGATTAGTGCTGACGTTCCTTACAGGCCCTGTTTTTTTCGCTTTAATTAAAACTAGTATTGCTAATGGCTTTCATGCCGGCGTTGCATTGGCGCTTGGTGTGGTTTGCAGCGATGTTGTGTTTGTAGGCGGCCTGCTATTCGGCTCGCAGTATATTAATATATCTGAGCAGCAAAAAACTATTGCCGGGGTAATTGGTAGTGCTATTTTGTTTGCGGTTGGGGTATATTATTTCTTTAAAAAAGCCGAAGTCACTTATAAAACCTCAGTGCCATCAAGTATTAACCGGGCTGGTTATTTTTTGAAAGGATTTGCCTTGTGTATATTCAATCCCAGCCTGTTATTTCATTGGGTTACGGTTATAGCTGCCGCAAGTACTCTGTTTAGAGTTGGCGCTCATCATCGTTCCTTAGATATTGGTATCATGTTTTTAACCATCCTGATTGTGCAATTTGGTATGGATACCACCAAAGCTTTTTATGCTGATAAATTGCGCGCACGAATCTCCGTTAAAATGATCCACCGCCTTAATGAAGTTGCCGGGATTGCATTAATTATAGCCTCACTGATAATATTAGATAAGCTGGTTACCCACTTTGTTTTCGCTGCCCCTTCTGCTTAAATCAAGACAGTTCCTTCATCAAATTATCAAAAGCTTCTTTCAATGTTGCCAACTCCTGCTCCAGTTTGCTAACCCGTACTTCTAATTCGCCTGAAGACCTTACTGGCTGCTCATCATTTAAATCTTCCGTCAAATCAGGTGTACCTGCTAATAAATGGGCATAACGAACTTCTTTTTGTCCCGCGCGGCGAGGTAATTGAATTACAAATGGTGTTTCTTCTTCTGATAATTTCTCCAGGGCAGCTTGCACATCCTCAATAGATTCAAACTCGTACAACCTGCCTGAGTTGGTATTCAGTTCACCTGGGGTTTGTGGCCCACGGAGTATTAACAAACAAATGATAGCTACTTCTGATGGCACAACCGGGAATACAATACCAAAATTATGCTTATATTTTACCGAGCGATCCGAGCCACCGGTAGCGGTTGATACCAATCCACGCCTTTTTAATGTATTTAAAGCTAATACTACCGTTTCCTCATCATAGTTTACCACCGGCTTACGGCTTGTTTTTTGATTACAGGCTGCTATCAAACTATTAACCGTCATGGGATAATAATCCGGTGTAGTTTTGCTTTTTTCCATTAGCACACCGAGTACACGTAGCTCAGAGGCATCAAGTACAGGTAAAGTTTTTGGTGAATCCATGCGCCAAATATAATCATCCGTTTTGTATTGAAATTTTAAGTTTTTTGATTAAAAAGCGAGTATTTTTGTGGCAGAAATGTCGCTATTTATTACATCACTAAATTCGGGGAGTAATGGCAACTGCTATTACATTGGAAATGAGCACGAAGCCGTACTGGTTGATGCCGGAATTTCATGTCGCGAAACAGAAAAACGCATGCTCAGGCTGGGATTATCTATCCAAAAAGTAAAGGCCATATTTATTTCTCACGAACATACCGATCATATCAGCGGTGTGCCCGTGTTGGCAAAAAAGCATAATATCCCGGTTTACATAACTCCCGGAACATTAAAATATCTCCGCGTTATTCCGGAAGACTATCAAATAGTTCATTTTATAGCCAATAATCCGGTTACTATCGGCGGGTTAACCATTACTGCATTCTCTAAATTTCATGATGCCATCGAGCCGCATAGCTTCATTATCTCCTGCAAGGAGATAACAGTAGGTGTATTTACAGATCTTGGTGTAGTTTGTGAAAATTTAATCACGCATTTCAGCAAATGCCACGCAGCATTTTTAGAAGCAAATTACGATGATGAGATGCTGGATAATGGTGGTTACCCCTATCACTTAAAAAGAAGGATTCGTGGCGGGCATGGCCATCTTTCAAACAAACAGGCATTGGAGCTTTTTGTAAATCACAAACCTGAGTTTATGAGCCATTTATTACTTGCCCATCTATCCAAAAACAATAACTCACCCGAATTGGTATATGAGCTTTTTAGCACTAACGCTAACGGAACTGAAGTTGTAGTGGCATCAAGACATGAAGAAACACCTGTTTATCACATTGGCGGGGTAAATGCAATTATCGGCAGGGCAAAACAATTGGCCTTTAATTTATAGTTATTTGCTATCTACTTGGTTTTTATACTCCCCTATCGCTTTGACAATCGAGCTAACAATTTCGCCTTGTCCGCTTGCTGAATTTAGATAGTCTTCTTCTTCCGGATTATTGATAAAACCGGTTTCTATCAACACATTTGGCATACCGCTGTGGGCTAATACCAGCACGCTTTGCTCTTTAACTCCTAAAGTAACCCTATCGCCAGTTGCCTTAAATTGATCCATTAGTAAGTCGCCAAACAAAATGCTTTGTTTGCGGTATTTTTGCATATAGGTATTTAAAACAATCTGATTTACCGGGTCGGTTTCATCATAGCTCTCGTAAGTTTCTTTATAATTTTTTTCCTGGTATATAGATGAGTTTTCACGTACAGCCTCTAACTGTTCCCCTTTTCGTTTATAACTATATACTAATACCATTACCCCTTTTTGTTTATGAGCGATACTTGCAGTACCCTCAGGCGATGAATTGCAATGTATTGAAATAAACAGGTTTGCATTATTATCATTAGCGATCTCAGAGCGATGATTTAACGGAATAAAGGTATTGTCAGCCCGAGTCATAATAACTTTGATGTCAGGATAATTTTCGTGTATCGCATCACGAAGTTTCAAGGCTATATTGAGTGCTACCGTTTTTTCAAGGGAATATGAGCCATGTGCCCCGGGGTCTTTTCCGCCATGTCCGGCATCTATAACAATCGTTCTTACTCTAAACACAGCTGTGGTGTCCTGTTGCGGAAGTGTAAAGGAAACAATTGCAGTATAGGTTGTAAAAAACAATATTGCTATCCCAGTAATTGTAGTTATTCTTATTAAATATTTTCTCATTAATTATATATCGTTTCTA
The DNA here is from genome assembly GCF_009765905.1 of Mucilaginibacter sp. L196. Taxonomy (GTDB): domain Bacteria; phylum Bacteroidota; class Bacteroidia; order Sphingobacteriales; family Sphingobacteriaceae; genus Mucilaginibacter. The sequence goes on from NZ_LMUO01000015.1 coordinate 278,493, forward strand.
CCCACTCTCACCCATCAACCGCACTATTAACCAACCAGATTTAACTCGGTTTGGTTGTATTATTTTTAATTATTTTTTGTTGCATTGCGGACATGTGCCTGATGCATAAAGTGTGAATCCCTCGGCTTTAAAACCGGGTGGCAAGTTGAACGCCGGCAAACTTAAATCATTTAAACAATATACCTTATTACAAACGGTACAATTAAAATGCAAATGTTCGTCGTGATGATGGTGTTCCTGACAGTTAGAGGTACAAATGGCATAATTAGCAGTTCCATTTAAATCAAATATCTTATGGATAATGCCTTTTTCTTCAAACACATTTAATATACGATAAAGCGTAACACGGTCCACATCTTCCATTAAACCTTCCAAATCGGGTTGTGATGTTGCTGTATTTTTTGCAGACATCATAGCCAAAACTTTTAACCTTGGGCCGGTTTTTTTCAAATGATGCAAGTCAAGCAAATGCTCAAATCTATTATTGGTTATTTCTGTCATTTAATATGGCTATCAATGCGCCTCATGGTTACAAACTTTGCAGGCGCCAACATACCTATAATTTATAAAATGTGCCGTTGCTATGGTAAACCCACCCAAAGGTACAACAATACCTTCAAGCCAACCAGCAATAAAAAGATGGCCAAGTATAATTATTGTAAAACCTATACTTAATAATAATAACGGAACCAAACGCCTATGCATGCGAAAATACGAAGAACTGATAGATGATACACCAATTATAAAAGCTAAAATTATCATGCCCCACTCAAACCATGGGTTTGCTAAAAAGCCAAGGCCAATTAATGGCAAAACAGTTATAAAAATAGGTACAAGAGCACAATGGATAGCACACAATGTTGATGCAGTCATACCTATATTATCCAATTTAGCAGTTAGTTTGGTGAATTCCATGGTACAAATATAATCACAAATGCAACTATGATGCATTTAATTTATACTTTTTTTACTTTTTGATTATTTTATATTCGTTTAACATTAATTAAATATTGCTGGTAAATATTATTTTTGCAGCTGCTAATGTCTAAACTGTGTCTCAAAATATAAGTTTGTCAATAAAAGAGAGTTGGAAAGAAACCATCAGTAATACATCTGATAGGACTAAATTGATCATTGGTTCGGTGTTGATATTTATCATCATAGCGCTGATGCCTCAATTTTTTAATAAAATTGAACAACGTAATGGCGTTGTACTGCACGATTGGGTATTAGCCACCATCCCTCCTCATAACGTTTCCGTAGCTATATTTATCGTTATCTGGGGTATGGGGTTGCTCATTTTATACAGAGCATTATATAAACCGAGAATTTACATAATATATGTTTGGGCACTGATTGTAGTATGCCTTGTTCGTATGGCTACCATTAGCTTTGTGGCGCTAAACCCTCCTATCGGCCTGATACCATTGGCAGATCCGCTTACTGGTGTTTTTTATGGCGAAGCTAGTATTACTAAAGATCTTTTCTTTTCGGGCCATATAGCAACCCTTACGCTAATATTTTTATGCCTTGATAAAAAATCGGATAAGATGATAGCCCTGGGGGCCATCATCACCGTTGCCTGCCTTTTATTAGTGCAGCATATACATTATTCTATTGATATTTTGGCATCGCCTATTATCACTTATACCTGCTTCAGGTTAGCTAAATATTCCTTGTTTTAACCGGGCAATTCATCCGGAATATCTAAACGGGCTACGCCTATCCTGTCATCAGCCATTCCGTAGTAAATGTCAAACCTATTGGGCATGCCTATATCATCACGCCTGTCTATCCCCGTAGGGAAAACAACATCAGCAATTAATCCAACACGTTCCTCTGGCAGCTCAGGCTTTATTATTGGTTCAGTCGATCGGTATAATATGTTCGTAGGCTCCTCCCTATCTAATATCATTATTCCGGCTGAATAACATAGTTGTGTTTTCTCGCTGTTTGGTATGGGTATTTCACTTACACCGTGGTAAAGTATCATCCAACCTAAATCAGTCATAACAGGTGGTGTTCCACAGCCTATTTTTAATTTCTCCCAATCAGCCTCAGGCGCGGCCAACCGTTCGTGCGACGTAAAACTTGCCCCTTTCGCTGGCAGATGTGTAGCTGTATCAAACCTGCAATAAGAAATCCAAATGCTTTCACACTCGCGATCAGTTTCATGATGACCATGTTTTGCTTTAATCTCTTCAGGGCTAGTACCCGGAAATATCGGCCGATGTAAAAGTCCCATTTCATCATGATTGTTGGGATTTTTTATAAGCAGTGGAAATGTGCACGAGTCTTTATCATCAACGCCTTCAAACTTTATCTTTTCATAGTGTGTAAATCTTGCCAGTCCAATTCGTTCCCAGTTAATTAAATCATTTGAACGGGCAATGGCTATCCGTGGGCCGTTAGGTCCAAAAGCCACATAATTCATTACATAATGATTCAGCGGTTCAACAAATGTTATACGGGGATCTTCACACCCACCGCCGCCCGGCCTTAACTCATAGTCTGCTTCCGGCTGCAATGCGATACCTAAACGTTCAACATCAATGGGGTCGCCCGCATCATTAAATATTACCCTTGCAATACCTATACGCGAAAAGTTCCCTTTAGCCACCATACGCGGAAACAGATACAGATGGCCATCCTTACCGCGGATTGCCGCAGGATTGAGGACACCTTCTATCTCCATCGCATCGCCATCTTCAGGCTTCATAATTATACCTAAACGCTGTAATTTAAACTCACCCATTTTCTGTCTTCTTTGTTGGTTTTAATTTTACCGGTTTACCGCCCAGGCATGCTATAATAGCTTCAATTACACGCTTAGTTTCATCAGGATCACGCACTTGAATACAATCGGCACCAGTTGTGCGTGCCGGGTGATCATTACCACCCTCAAACAAAGCATCGCCTATAAAAAGCATCTCGCTTATTTTAATATCTAATACCGATTTTAATTTGCGGATGCCATAAGCCTTATCAATGCCTGGTTTTGTTATATCGATAGAAGTAGCACCGCCCATTTGTACTGAGAAACCAGAAAGCGTTTTATCCAGGATGGCTTTTATTTTTTTACGTTTTATAAACTTAGGATCCCAATTTTTTTTCGCGTCCAGTGGTGCCTTTTGCCCTAATGCCGAATAAGTAATCTGGCTACCTCTATCTTCAATTTGTTCACCCCAAGTTTTGGCAACTGTGGTTTTTGATTGTTTTATGGCCTCATTAAGCGCTGTTGTGATCTGCGTTTTTTCATCGGCAGTAAAATTTTCAGCGTAAAGCTCTTTCCAGCCATGTTTATAGCTGTAGAATTTAGTACCGCAGGTTGGCAGTATTGATAAATTTTTGAGGTGTTTTTCTTTAGTTAGGTGCAAGAGTACCTGTTTCTCAAATTGCGGCCAATCGCCGCCGGATATAATGGCAACTTTAACAGTATCAATCAGCCTGCTAAAAAGCGTAGCCATTTCCTCATCTAATGATGCTTTGCTTTGGGCAAGCGTACCGTCAAGATCAAATATTATTAATTTTTTCATATGATTTATATCCGTTAAAGGATAAGTAATTCTATTTACTGGTACTGGGTATCGCTATTTCTAATAGATTTATTTTTTCCTGCGGGATGCAATTAATCACACCGATTTCTGCCGGGAGTAAAACAACATCTCCTTTTTTTATGGGATATTTTGTCCCGTCGAAATCCAGTTCGCCTTTGCCTTCGGTACAAACGAGTATCCGTGGTTCGTCTTCTGCACCTACTGTAAATTGATCGGTAGTATTCATTCGCCACATAATAAAATGCTCGTTATTAAAATACTCCTCCCGGGTTACTTTACCATCAGCAATATTTTTAGGCTTAACAGGATCAATATCGGTTAAATTAAAATCGATACATGCTAATGCTTTATCAATCTGCAATTCGCGTGGTTTGCCGGTTTTGGCATCGGTTCTATCCCAATCATAAAGGCGATAAGTTGTATCACTATTTTCCTGCACTTCAAAAACCACCACATCAGCTAAGGTATGTACGGTACCGGAGTGGATAAATACGCCATCCCCAGGTTTAGGGATAAAGCTGTGGATGCAATCTGCCACTTTGTGGTCTGCCAGGCCTTTGCGTAAGTCCTGCTCGGTAGTGCCTGGTGTTAACCCTGCATAAATTTTTGCTTTAGGCCCGGATTCTATTACAAACCAGGCTTCTGTTTTACCTGTATCACCTTTAGGGATGTATTCCTTTTGATCATCAGATGGATGAACTTGTACAGATAATACCTCTTGTGCATCCAAAAATTTCAACAAAAGGGGAAAACGGTCAAATTGTCCGGCTAATCTGCCCATTATACTTTCGGGGTATTGTTCAAACAATTGCGTTAATGTGTACCCTTGGTATAAACCTGCGTTTACAACGCTTGTATGATCGTCGCGATCGCTTAATATCCAGGCTTCTCCAACAGGGCCTTCGGGCAATGGCTCCGTTAATAAATGGCTTAGTCTTCTACCGCCCCACAGCCTATATTGGTAAATTGGGGTAAAAAAAAGAGGATATAATGTGGACTCGTTCATAATTCTAATCGGTTAATACAACACAACAAATATTTGCCAATTATGTTGGTCACATGTTTGTTATAATGATGTTTAAATATTGGCTTGATACTTGTACTTAAATTATTAAGATTGTATTAAACCTTTTAAATTTTAATACGTCTATAAATCATCAGCACGATCGCTGAACAAATATTTAGATTATGAAAAGGGTATATAAAAATTTGATTTTCTTAAGCATAAGCGGACTATTATGTTTGTTTTTTGCTCTTCCTGCTAACGCTCAACACCGCGGTGGCGGAGGTGGCGGCGGTCACTTTGGTGGCGGCGGTGGTGGTCATTTTGGTGGTGGTGGCGGTGCACACTTTAGCGGTGGTGGCGGCGCTCGTTTCAGCGGCGCAAGTCGTTCAAACGCTGTTCGTAGCACATCTGCGGGCCGCTCATATTCATCAGCAGCAAGAGGTAGTTACGCAGGCAGAAGCTATGCAGGGCGCGCCGTAGGTGGCAGAAGCTATGCAGGACGTGCATATGCAGGCAGAGGTGGTTATGCTGGTAGAGGCTATGCCGGCCGTGGTTATGGTGGCAGGGGCTTTTATGGCCGTGGTTATGCTGGCTTTGGATATCATGGTTATTTTGGCCGCGGTGGCTTTTATTACCACGGAGGTTTTTACAACAGCTTATATTATCCACGCCTTGGTTTTAGTTTAGGTTTTCTTCCCTTCGGATATTATTCATTCTACTGGGGAGGCTTGCCATACTACTACAGCAATGGCTACTATTACGAATATAATGATGACCAATATACTGTAGTTGAACCACCTGTAGGTGCCGAAATAAGCACATTGCCGTCAAAAGCACAATCAATTGTGATCAATGGTCAGCAATACTATGAGTTAGACGGTGTTTATTATGTAGCTATTACTAAAGACGATGGATCATTGGCTTATGAAATAGCAGGTAAAGACGGAGAGTTAAATACAGATGGTGGTGATCAGGGTGCTCCTCCAGCAGGTAACGATCAGGGTTATAGTGCCCCTAATCAATCTGCAGCACCTCAGGATAATCAGGTTGCTCCGCCAAGAAATGGTTCAGCAGATTTGCAGATTGGTGATGTTGTACAATCATTACCGGTAGATTCAAGGGGTGTTACAGTGAACGGTCAACGTTTATTTGTATCTCCTGATGATGTTTACTACAAGAAAACACGTGATAACAATAACAATGTGGCTTATAAAATTGTAGGCCTACCATCAACAGATCCTAACAACTAATAGTAAATTAATATAGAATTTAAAAGGGTGAGCATTATTGTTCACCCTTTTTTGTTGAATTTCCTTAGAAACTATCTAAAAACGATTGAATATTGTTTTTAGATAAACACAAAAACAAAGCGTCATTGCAAGGTACGAAGCAATCTCTACATAGGCAAGGCATTTAGAGAGGTATGAACCTACAGAGCAGCTCTGTAAAGTATAGAGATTGCTTCGTACCTCGCAATGACGATAGTTTTATCATTTTTAGACAGCTTCTTAGAAAGGCATAGCTCTAGGGTACGCCTGCTTCTCTATTATTCGGGTATTACAAACCAAAAGGAAGAGCCTTTGCCCACAGCACTTTCGATAGCTATTTGACCATTATGCTGCCTTATTATTTCTGCCGATATGTAAAGGCCCAAACCTAAGCCTGCATAACGCTGCGAATCTTCATCAACACGATAGAAACGATCAAAAATTAGCGGCAGTTTATCTTCTGGTATACCTATACCGAAATCTTTTACGGATACTTTGACACCTTCATCAACCTTTTCAATTGAAACAATTACCTTATCAGCATCAGGTGAATATTTGATAGCATTTGAAATCAAATTAATTATTACCTGTTCCAGGCGGTTTTTATCGGCATGCACTTCAATATTACGATAACCTTCGATAGTGATTTTGTGTTTAACTGAGTCGTTTTGAATTTCTTCAACACATTCTTTCAGCAATTCGTCAAGCACAAAATCAGTTTTCCTTAATACCAATTTCCCTGATTGAATTTTGGTTACATCAAGCAAATCTTTTATTAGTTCAGTTAATTTATCAACCTGTTTAATGGCTTTTTGTATAAATACATCTACTGTTTTAATGCTATCACCTTTAAGCGAAGCCCGCTCCATAATTTGCAGTGCTGCTTTAAGGCTGGTTACCGGCGTTTTTAGCTCATGGCTGGCTATGCTTATAAACTCATCTTTTTTATTAAGTAATTCGCGGGTAGCTTCGTCTATTAATTTTTGAAAGGTAATATCAAGCAAAGTCCCTATAAAGCGGATAGCTTCACCATTTTCATTAAAATAAGCCCTGCCTTTACCTTTGAGCCACCTTATTTTTCCATTAATTGGTATGGTACGATACTCTGCATCAAACTGACCGGATTTTACATCGCCCAGAGCTTCTAATATTTTATCCTGAACTATTTTACGGTCATCGGGATGGATTACATTAGAAAATACTGCTGTATCAACTTCCTCGTTAGGAGAAACGTTATAAATTTCTCTACAGCGTTTATCCCATATCAATTCTTTAGTTTGAGGGTCATAATCCCAGGTGCCTAATCCTGCCGAATCAACTGCAAACTTTAGCCTTTCTTTACTTTCAATTAACAAGCGTTCAGCCTCAGCTAGTCCTGCTTCTACCTTGCGCTTATCACTAATATCCTCTATTGATAAAAGTATAAGCTGCTCACCATTTATATTTTCAATTTGCCTTGCATTAAGGCACATATCTTTTTTACCAATTACCGGGAACACGTGCGTTACCTCAAAATCTTCGGTAATTTTATTAGCTGGTAATATACTTTCTAATAAATTACGCAGTTTAGGAATGTCCCACTGTTGATTACCCAATTCATAAATATACAGGCCTTCGGTTTCTTTTTCGGTAGTTTTAAATTTATTGTAAAAACCGCCTGTAGCTCTTTTTATACGCAGATCCTTATCCAATATCAATAAAGGATCGCGTATGGTATTTACAATCCCTTCTGTATATAATCGGGAACTGTTTAATTGATCGTTTCTGCTTAACAGTTCCTTATTAACAATCATTATTTCCTCATTGGTACTTTGCAATTCTTCTTTAGAAGTTTCCAATTCTTCATTGAGGCTTTGCAGCTCTTCACTGCCTGATAGTAATTCTTCGTTAGCGCTTTGTAATTCTTCGTTAGCGGTTTCCTGCTCTTCAGTTATCGCGCGCATATCGGCACGTACCTGCATTAACTCTTTTTCAAGCTGCTCAATACGAATTTCACTTTCGTTGTAGTTTACATTTTCGGGATTGGTATTAAGCTCGATAGCGGCTTGTTGTATTCCTGTTGATGAAGCGTTTTGAAAAACAATAAGATAGTATGGTTCCGGAGTATCTTTTAATGGAAACGCATAAACATTTACGTAATGCTGTAAGCCGTTCAGCTTAAAAAACACCGCAAACTTTCGTGCCGGTAAGCCCGTCTTTTTAGCAAGATGAAGAATGTTACGTAGTTCAAATGAAAGGCCTTCGCGCGCCATCTTTAAAACGTTAAAACTTGGTTTACCTGTTGGTGGTACTAACCATGTTTCAGTTACGCCTCTAAATTGAACAATGTCAAACCTTTCATTCACCAATACAGAGGGTGGCATAAAGCTATTAAGCATGGCTTCATCAGCCATTTTAAAAATATCCTTGTTATCGTTTTCCCTTTGCGCCCCTTTATCTATCTCCCTAAATGTTTGTTCACGCCCATTAGTAGCCACACTCATAAAACGCCCCAACGGGCCTTTACGAATATATATTTTTTCATTACTGCTATAAGCGGTAAAAATATCAGTATTGCTACCTATACTTTCAGATTTACCAAGCATCAGGTATCCATCTGCAACTAACGAGTAGTGAAAAGTTGTTAACGCCCGCTTTTGCAAAACGGGTTCAAGATATATCATCACATTCCGGCAGCTAACCAAATCAATTTTGGAAAATGGAGGGTCTTTTAATAAATTATGATGGGCAAATACACACATATCACGTATGCTTTTACTTACCTGGTAATTTCCATCCAACTTAACAAAAAACTGCTGTAACCTTGAAGTAGATATACCATCCAGTTCGCTTTGCCTATAAATCCCTGTTCGTGCTTTAGCTATTGCCGTTTCAGATATATCGGTAGCGAATATCTGTATCTTCATCACACTGGCCTTATCGCCTAGCTGCTCTTGCAGGCATATAGCCATTGAATATGCTTCTTCACCGGTAGCACAACCTGCAATCCAAATCCTCAGTGGATCATTTATAGTTTTTTTATCTATAAGTGCCGGAAACAGGGTACTACATAACACATCAAAACTTTGCGTATCACGAAAAAAATTGGTTACCGAGATCAGCATGTCATTATATAAGGCATCCTGCTCGCTTTTATTCTCGCGTAAAAAGCTTAAATAATCATTAGGCTTTTCTATTTTACTTAAAGCCATACGCCTTATTATGCGTCGTTTAAGCGTACTTTGCTTATAATAGGCAAAATCAACACCACGGCGCACACGCAAAACTGTTAATATTTGCTTAAAGGTTTCCGCATCTTGCTGTGGCAGGGTATTATCAACCTCCGCCGATGAATAGTCAGCGTGAAAAGGATGATTTATAGTTATAAGTTTTTCAGCGATCCCCTCTGGCGGTAAAACAAAATCCACAGCACCGGAATCTATAGCACTTTTAGGCATACTATCAAATTCAGCGGTGCCTTCATCCTGGGCAAAGGTTAACCCTCCATATGATTTAATTACCTGTAAACCAAGCGTACCATCGTTAAGTGCACCTGATAAAATAACCCCTACAGCAAAACTTTGGTGCACTACTCCTAACGAAGAGAAGAACAGATCAATAGTGTTACTCTTTTTATGATTTTTATCTAACGGGGCCAATTTAAGTACGCCATCGGTAGTGGTAACCACCTTATTGCTGGGAATAATATATAAATTATCTGGCTCCAGATGAATATTATCTGTGATTTGCTGTACCGGGAACGGCGCAAACTTTTGCAGTATTTCAGGTAATATACTTGTATGATTCGGGCTTAAATGTTGAATAAAAACATAAGCCATACCCGACTTAGGTGGCAGAGCCTGTAAAAAGGCCTTAACGGCATCTAATCCGCCTGCAGAGGCCCCAATGCCAACAACGGGAAACGGCACAACTGAAGTATCGGAACTATTTAGCTTAGCCATTAAATTTGTACTGATTATTACTTATGCAATATGAGAAAAAAGGATCGTGTTAATGCAATATAAAAGTACAAGTAATAAACAGGCTATTTGTGTTGAAAGAAAAAAATAAACTATGTAATTAAGTAACTATAGCTTTACATTAACCATGTTGTTTTCAATATCAACAACCACGTTTTTAATTTTTTCATCTAAATTATTAACAGCCATTTCTAAATATGGCAAGTAATTGCCGGCCATTTCATAACCATCGTCTTTAATAAGGCTCATTAAGCCCATAATAGTAGTTAAAGGCGCACGAAACTCATGTGCCTGTACATGTGCTATACTTAATAATGATTCGTTTTGCTGTATAATTTTTTGCTCTCTAACCTTACGTTCGGTAACGTTGCGTATAAGGTACGACATGCCAATTATCTCATTGTTTTTATCCAGCGCGGGCTCAAATGTGGCATCCCACCATATAATGCCCAGCTTTTCGCCATAATCGGTCGATCCTTCTTCTATATGCCTCGTGCCTTTTATCGCCCGGTTATAACCATCAATGAACTTGCTAACAAATTCAGGTGCTATATAGGTTACAAACAGATCACCTCGTTGCACATCGGTTTTATGAGCGTTTTTGATGAAATTATAAGCTGTTTTATTAAAATCAATAACCTCCCCGCTTTTACCTAACAAAACCTGGAATGTATTCGAACTTTCGAAAAATGAGCGAAGCCTTATATCCGCATCCTGTACATACGCCTTTTGAGCTTCTACTTCCTTTAAGCTTTCTTCTAAATTTAACGCCCTGCACTTTAACTCTATAGTTTTCATAGTCTGGCGCGCTATTATTTTAAACATATGTACCTGATTTTCATCCAGGTTACCCGGCTTGGTATCCAGCACACATAATGTACCTACTTTTTGGCCGTCACAAGTACTAAGCGGCACTCCCGCATAAAAGCGCAAATTTGGATTACCTATAACCGACTCATTATTGGCGAACCGCTCATCGGCGAGAGTATCAGCAATGATGAAAACATCATCCTGCTTAATGGTGTACGAACAAAAAGTATCTTTACGGAGAAAAGTTTTTATTTCGCCAACTATATCTTTAGGGTCTTTCTTTACCTTAAAATATTGTGTATCGGCATCTAAAAAAGAAATTACTGCCGTAGATGCTTTGGTAATAGCGCACGCCAGATCGGTTATCTCCTGCAATTCTTTATCAAGCTCTAGGTCTAATCCAACAAAACGTAATATTGCTTCCAAATTCTTATTTAATTAAAAGGGGAAATGCTTTTTGTGTGATACCATTATTTAAGCCTTACCTACCAACCATTTTGTGTTGAACAAAACCTCGTGAATTTATTACGTTATCGGGCACATATTAGTTTTACAAGTATTGTCTTAGTTACAGTTTAATGCCAATTTAAACACAACAGTTGTGAGAAAAATGACGCTTTCCATGTCATCATTAATTTTTATATTTTTACGAAGCTTTCAGGAGCCTTACTTTATTGCTGATTCTCTAATTAATCTATATGAATCCATCCATTAAAAAATGGTCATTAAAAACCCTTAAAATTTGCGGAATAACATTTGGCGCATTACTACTTCTCATGGTTTTGCTGCCTTATCTTTTCCCGCAAACCATTACCAATAAAATTAAAACATGGGCAAATAGCAATATTAATGGTCATATTTCATTTTCAAACACCAGTCTGTCCTTTTTTAAACGCTTCCCATCGCTTACCCTTACTTTATATGATGTTACCGTAAAAGGAAGCGCACCATTTCAAAATGACACATTAGTTGCAGCCAAGGATCTTTCATTGGGGGTTGATCTATCATCTATATTTAAAAGCCGGATAAATATCAATAAAATATACCTTAACAATGCTTTAATAAATATACAGGTTGATAGTAGCGGTAAAGCGAATTATAACATTTACAAAGCATCAAAAGCTAATACCAGCGCTAATGCCGATACCAGCAGCGCATCGTTAGGTATTGATCAGATTTTGATAGAAAACAGTAAACTGGTTTACAACGATTTGTCTTTACCCATGAAAATTAACGCCCAGGGATTTAATTATACCGGAAGCGGAGACCTTACCAAAGATATTTTCGACCTGCATACACATACTAGTATTAAATCGCTTGATTTTAATTACGGGGGCCAGTCATATGTAGTTAATAAGAGTGTGAATGCGGATTTAATAACTAAAATTAACACAAAATCACTCGCTTTTATATTTCAAAAAAATGATTTGATGATAAACCAATTGCCTGTAAAATTTACGGGCAAATTCGGCTTTATAAAGGATGGTTATGATATGGATTTCGAAATAGAGTCGCACCAAAGCGATCTGAGTGATATTTTTAGCGCGTTACCCTCCTCCTATCAAAAAATGTTCGAAAAAACCGACGTTAATGGCACCGGTGTTATTCAGCTTGCTTTAAAAGGAAAATATATCGCCCAAACTAATACAAAACCAAATTTGAGTATGAAGTTTAGTATCAGGAACGGTTATATCGCTGATAATAAAACACCTTCTCCGGTTCGTAATTTATTTTTAAATATGGAGGCAAACGTACCCGGTTTAAACCCTGATAGCCTTTATGTAAATATTGATTCTATCTTTTTTAATATAGATAAAGATCATTTTAGTTCGGTGATAAGAGTTAAGGGATTAAAACGGCCTTATATATATGCTAAAATAAACACCGAAATAGATCTCGAAAAATGGAATAAAGCATTCGGTATAAAAACTGTCGACCTAAAAGGCAGGTACTCACTTCACTTATTGGCTGAAGGTAAATATGCTACAGGAATTGTTCATACAGGCACCATTAGAAAAAAGACAGATACTGTTATTACCAGTATCCCTAAATTCACTTTAACCTCATCATTTAGCAACGGATATATAAAGTACGCATCGTTGCCACAATCGGTTAACAACATTAGCTTTAACATGAGTGCGAATTGCCCTGATAATGATTATAAGCATATTACCTTAAGTATTGACAACATATATGCAGCAGCCTTAAACAATTACATAAAAGGTTATTTTAAGCTTGGTAATGCTGCCAACTTCCCGATTGATGCTGCTTTAAAGATTAAGTTTAATTTATTAGACATTAAACAATTCTACCCTATTACTGGCACAGATGTTACCGGGGACCTAAATGCCGACATCAAAACAAAAGGAGATTATATCCCTGCTAAAAAAATATTCCCGGTTACCGTGGCTAACATTAGCTTGCATAATGGTTCTGTTAAAACAAAATATTACCCACACCCTATACAAAACATTGAGGTTAATACCAGTATTGTAAATAATACGGGCACGTTAAAAGGCACCAAAGTATTGGTTAAACCAATATCATTTGTATTTGAGAACGAACCATTTACGTTAAAGGCCGATTTGCATAACTTTAATGATCTGCAATATAATATCACCTCGTACGGCACTATTAATATTGGCAAAATCTACCAGGTATTTGCAATTAAGGGTTACAATGTAAATGGCACTATTGCTGCTAATGTATCATTAAAAGGAAAACAAAGCGATGCCCAGGCCGGCAGATATAATAAACTATTTAACTCAGGCACGTTAAAGGTTCAAAACGTTTCGCTTACATCCGAGTTATTCCCAAAACCATTTATCATCAAAAATGGCGTTTTTAGCTTTGATCAGGACAAAATGAACTTTGATTCATTTACAGCACAGTATGGCAAATCGGTAATGGTTTTAAATGGAAACTTATCGAACGTTGTTGGTTATGCTACCAACTCTAAAGCGGTGCTAAATGGCAATTTCAGCCTAACAAGCAATATGCTTAATGCCGACGATTTTATGGCTTATTCGGGCACTCCACAACAGGCAACTAAAGGCACTTCCGGTGTTATACTTGTTCCGCATAATCTTAATCTAAATTTTACTGCTGATGTAAAGAAGGTTAAGTATAACGGCATAGTAATTAAAGATGCAAAAGGACAAATGACCATTAATAATGGCAGTATCAATTTAAAAAATACCGGGTTCAACATAATCGGTACACCTGTTACTATGGATGCAACATACATCAGCACAAACCCGCAGACTGCTTTTTTCAACTACCACCTAACCGCTACAGACTTTGATATAAAGAAGGCTTATAATAGCATTAAGCTATTTCATGATATGGTAACAACAGCAGCCTACACTGAAGGTCTTGTATCTTTAGACTACCAGTTAAGCGGCAGGTTGAACAGTAATATGCAGCCTGTTTATCCTTCATTAAAAGGCGGTGGTACATTATCGGCCAAACAATTAAAAATACACGGCTTTAAGTTGTTTAGCAAAATTGGGAGTAGTACTGGTAAGGATAGCATTACCAATAACTCCGATTTATCTAAAGTAGAGCTTAAAACTAAAATTGCCAATAATATAATTACCATTGAGCGTACAAAAATGCGCATGGCGGGCTTTAGAGCTAGGTTTGAAGGCCAGGTTAGTTTTGATAAACAAATGGATATTAAGTTTAGATTAGGTTTACCACCACTGGGTATAATCGGTATACCCTTAACTATTACAGGTACTCAAGATAAGCCTAAGATAAAATTGGGTAGCGGCACTAAAGCTGATGAGTTGAAGGAAACAGCCGACAATGATCAATAGTAAAAAACCGATCTAATCTAATAAAAAAGGGCTCCGATATCTCGGGGCCCTTTTAATTTCTTATCGTTGCTTGTGATCTAATTATTTCGCGATACGGCTGCTTTTAGCAGGTACTAACGGAACAAGGATAACTGCGATCAAGATGGCAACTTCTAATACTACTTGCATGGTTTTTGGATTTAAATTTTTAACAATGTGATTAATATCTTTTTTTTAGAAGAGATCACTCTTGCATTGATGACCCTTTTGCAGGGTGATTAATGTAAGAACGACCGTAATCTTCCGTGCAGGATATGTCACAAAACATGCCATTAAAAAAATAAAATTTGGGCGACCGAAAACGCCCATTTTTGAAATCAATTAAAAATAAAATTCACTTGATATTTTGAGTATTTCGGCACTTTTTATCAATATTTTCGGATACAGACATTTAAATTCCTATCAATCAGGCTAAAATAGAGCTCAAAAAAATTTTTCCTTCAAAAAAGAATCATAAAACCTCATTTTCAAAGAATTATTCTCAAAAATAAAACAAAACAAATTTCGCGTACTTCGCAGAGATGTGATAAGCAAAAAATTGTGTCATCTAAAGGTCTGCTAAACAATAAATTCCTCTCCAAGTAATAAATACTATAAATTTATCGCTTTAAAAATATTTTTGCCATTTTGACACACGAACTGACATGATCATAAAAACTGCCAAAAAGCCAGTTAAATACACTGCCAAAAACTGCCAAAGCTCTTATCCATGGGGTTTATAAGTAATCTAAAGTAAAAAACAGGCCCAATTTGCAGTATGCCAAAAACATTTAACATATAACCCAATTATAATTTTGTTACATAATACACTGACAAAAGAAATGGTAACTTTTGTACGGTTTAAATGAAATAATACGGGATAAGATTATTGCTCCTCGATAACCAGCATACTCCAGCCCTTACTGCCAGCGTTGCTAAGCTCTTTCTTTTTATTATCCATAAGCTTTTTTATACGGGTACTGTATGCCCAACAAGTACTTTGGCGTATAGCAACAATTTCGGATAACTTATGAGATGATATTTTGCCTTTGGTTGAGTACATCAAAAATATCATATAGAATGCCTTATTTATAGGGATACGTGTATTCTGTAGTATAGTGTAAGCTATAACCGACTCCTCATAACCACATTTTGAACATCGCCTACTATATGGTAGATGGCCATGACTATAATGATCATTATTACACTTACGGCAGTTATAACCTTTTTCCCATTTAAGGTCTGACAGAAATTTAAAACAGGTTTCCCTATCAGGATATATTCTGCTGAATTCTTCAAAATCCACTTGGGCCGACATTACCCTATCATGCGTTACCTTTTCTATATTGGTATGTAAGGTAATATTGTCGTTCTCCAGCAATACGTTTATTCTTGAAATTTCTTCAGCCTGATCCTTTAATAATATATTAACAGATTTCAACTCTTCATTTTGCTCCTCTATTACCGCTGACTTTTCGACTAACTCTTTTGTTCGTTCACGTACCTGGGCTTCTAACTGACGATTAAGATTATCCTTAAACTCCTCATTCTGCTTCATTTGCCTGATGATACGGCGTTGGGCATAATCCTTCTTCTTTTTGAGGATACGTACCTTTTCACCAATGGCAAACGAAATAAACAGCATTTCCATTATAAAGCAAAAGCTAAGGCTATAATGCGTAATCGGGCCAAATGGCAACCATGAAACATCAAAGGCTATCAGTATTTTAATCAGAAAGCCTATAAATAGGAAACTGTATCCTACCACAAAAAAGCGTGCTGGCCAGTATCCTTTATTTAAAATGTAATAGCCTGTATAACAAGCTAAAAGCAATGGAACAATTTCAACTATACGATAATTGAACCAATTATTATCAACGGTTAAGCATAGCACAAAAAACACTGTACGTAACCCTATTACCCACCATATAAGTGTATTTAGTTTTGGGGCTTTAACCTTTACATATAATAAACTACGTGTAAATAGCATACCAAATATGCTGGCAAAAAACAGCGCTACACCGTAAGCATACTGATTCCAGACTGGCGAGTTTGGCCACAGATATTGATAAGCTATACCATCGGCACACATTTCGTACAAACCAATACTAAGGTTGTACATGATGTAATACAGGTACTGTGTTTGCCTGATGGCAAAAAACATCATTAAATTATATAAGCTGAATACCAGCAGCATCCCGTAAAAAACGCCAAAGAAAAAATATTCATCTAACGCATAGTGCACAAACCAACTTACAGAACGCAGTACTACAATAACATTTGCCGGTTGATGTGATTTTAAGCGGATATAGTAAGTATGCTCGCCATATAAATTGCTGTTAATATTAAGGCTAAAATTTTTATGCTGAAACAACCGTTGTGAAAATGGCAGGCTACTACCCATGCGGGTTGATGAGTAAGTATTATCTGCATTGGGCGAAAATATTTCTATATCATCCGTAGTCTGATCAAAAAACTCTAATAGCCAATTATTTTTGGTTGCTTTATCGTGGTTGATCTTTATACGATACCAATAAGTGGTATTAAGATCGGTTACTTTAGGATTGAAAATTGGGCTGGGTTTGAATTTTGAGAATACAGCAGGATTGTTTCTTATCTGACCGAGCGTTAATTTTCCGCTCTTATCTTCAAGCGTTTCAATCTCGTTGAATGAAAAATAATGCTGGGTGATGGTATCATTTAATGTTACTATTTTTTGCGCACGTGCATTTTCAGCAACAAACAAAAAGAACAAAACATTAATAAATAATAATCTTAGTAGATATTTACCCATATTACCCAATCACATATAAAAATCATTTCGGCTGCACTGGTACTTTAAGAAAGTATAATTGGCATTGCAGACTAATACAAGTATACTTTTTTTTAGTATTAATTTATACTTAAAAATGTCATTTCTCGCTAACCAGGCCTAAAGCCTCGATATACCCTTTATTTGAGGTGCAATTTTCAAATCTGCAATTTTTAAGCATATCAAATAAAGCTTTCTTTAACTCTTCCCTATTTACCGGTGCCGCTTTGCGTATATCTTCGAAGCTAACGCGGAGTGATTCAGCATAAGCTACTACTTTGTCATAATTAGCCGGCATTTTAAAAGTAACTATGCCCGCTACATTTTCCATCTTTTTATAAGGCCAATAATGCCATCCTATATTATTTTGATCAAGCGTTACCCTGAAATCATGTACCCATTCATCTTTATTTTCGCCTGTTTCGCCGCAGTATATAGGCACATTATATTTATTTCTAAAATCAACATACTCTTGTATTACGTCGATGGTAGTAGTTTTTGTCCAATATTTGTGGAATGTGTATATAATCTTCGAGTCGAATGGTGGGCCAAACATATGCATATTACTATCCCACTGTGCACCTCCTAAAACCATGATATGATTTTTATCAACTGTGCGTATCGCCTTTGTGATCTCTTTATAAAAAGGTTCCAGATAATGATTTAAACTATCAGCTTTAAAATAATGTGCAATTGGTTCGTTCAATAAATCATAACCAAGAACCGCTGTTTCATTTTTGTAGTGTGCGGCTATTCTTGTCCATATTTGTATTGTTTGTTGCCTGCATGCCGCACTTTGAAACAAGAACGGATAGCCATAACCATCATCAATATTATCACCAGTTTGGCCGCCTGGCGCGCAATGCATATCTAAAATAACATAAATACCTTCCTGCTTGCACCAACCTATCACCCTATCTAATAACTCAAAACCACGGTTAGGGTTATTTTCGCCTAAATAATCTTCGTTAGTAAAAAGTTTATAATTAAATGGGATACGAATAGAATTCATCCCGGTAGATTTCAGGTAATGAATATCGGCACGGGTAATGTAATTATCTAAATATTTTTGCCAGAAAATTTTTGCATCCTCAGGTCCTATCAATTCGGTAATTGCCTGGTTAATTAGTTTTGGCGAATTGATTTTAGAGAATTTGAACATATAACCTTCCGGGATAAGCCAATTACCCAAATTAGTCCCCTTCATTAAAAATGGTTTTTTATCGGGGCCAATAACCTCTTTTCCACGGGTTGAAATAAAACCATTAGATTGTGCTTTTGCAATAAATGGCGCAATTGAAATCAACGTTAAAAATAATGAGATTAGGGTTTGTTTTTTAATGATCTTCATGGCTAAACAGGTTAAGACTCAAGCTTTATCGGTCTTTATTTAAATGTTAATTTGTTATTATTTTTAAGATAATTAATTATTTTCTGAGAAGCATCGGCATACACTGCTATATGGTGAGTGCGAACTAAATACGGCACCTTCTTACCTTTACCTTCGGTTTCAATGGTTATAATACTTGACGACCTTGCTGGCATATGGCAATCAATACAATTATTTTTTATAGCAGCCCCTAATTTTGGCGCCATAGGGCAAAAATTATGATTTGCCGTAGTATGGCAATTCATACATTTCTGCGAATACATAGCCAAGTTTCCCCTCTCATTTTGATGTACATTGTGGCAGGTGGCACAATCCATATTGCTATTTATGAAACATTTGCTACTAGCTAAAAGTTGGCTTTGGTTAGCATGCACATCAAGCTTGGCTGAATCTACAGGTTTTTGATATGGGGGATTTTCAACAAAGTTGCCAAGATCATCGCCCGGCTTAAATACAAATGTTGTTTTTAGGATCAGGTTTTTATTTCCTGAATGGCAAACCGCACACATACTTATTTTTTGCGCACGTGAGAGTGATGCATACGTAGCAATGTATTTGGCTTTCTTTTCCTCTGGATATGCAGTTTGATAATTCACATGGTTAGCTGATGGGCCATGGCAGCGTTCGCAATCAATACCTAATATCAGGGAGTTTTTATCAAAACTTTCAACGTCCAACGACTGCAAGCCTTGTGTTTCTACCGGCAGATCTTTTATATAAGAGCTATGGCATTCAAAGCATCGCCTGCCAATCATTCTGGTATAATTAGCATAAGTTGAATCAAATCCCGGGCTATTAGTCCACCCCAATGATCTGAAATATGACATAGGCAGCTGATACATTTGGTTGCCTTTCCAATACAAATAACTTTCGGCTTTTAAGCCGCCAAACGTTATATCAAAACGTTCGGCATTTATTTGCTTGCCCTTTGAATAGGTAACCTGGTATAAACCATCAGCACGTTTTTCCATCACTACTTTTAAATCTTTAGTAAAGTAAAAGGTATTATCGTGAGGGCTAAAACTGCCTCCTATGCTGTGTATATCAGCAAGGCGTGTAGTTGAAAAATGTGCCGTGTGAAGGTAATTATCATAAACATCCTTATGGCACTTTATACAGGTTGATGAACCCGCGAAGATGTCTCCCCGGGGATCTGGTTTATCCTTGTTTATTGTTAAACATTGCGAAAAAATAAAAACAAGCGGGACAATAAAAATTATTATTAAAAATAATTTGCGATTACTTTTCATCAGCGTTATACAAATAGCGTATCATTAACCATACTACATTAAGCAAAAACTGCTTATTGAACTATTAATGTTGTTATTGAATGTGGCAAACTGGTTGTATTGGCGGCCATACCTTTTATCCAAAGATGATATGGCACTTTTTCGTTGGTTAAATTTAACACAATTACTACCAATTTATTATCACTATTTACAAATGCTGTTGTCATTAATTCATCGCGGTTTGATGATGCGATTATACGTTTAGCTCCAGGCCTTACAAATTTTGAAAAATGACCAATGTAATAAAAAGAATTCATGTAGGTTAACTCTCCGGTTTTAACGTTTGCATGTATTGGCGCAAAGCAGAAGTTTCCAACATGATTAGGCCCACCGTTTTCATCTAACAAAACATTCCAGTCTGTCCAGCCCACAACACCATTGTTAAAATCGTTAACCATTGATTTTCCGTACAATTCACCGTATTTCCAATCATTAATTTTGCTCGCATCAAAGGTATCGCTGCAACCTTCGGTAAATAATAAGTTCTTAGCAGGGAAAGCTTCATGTACACGTTTCACATTTTCAAAATCATCATGCATATACCAATGGAATCCCGTACCCCAAACATATTTTGCGGCTTCAGGATCTTCTAAAACAGTACTTGCACGCTGATACATTAAGTCCCTGTTATGATCCCAGATAATTAATTTTTTATCAGCTAAGCCGCTTTTGTGCAATGTTGGGCCTAAATAATTCTTAACAAAATCGCGCTCATCTTCGGCACTATAAATACATGATTCCCATTTTTGATTAGCCATTGGTTCGTTTTGAACTGATAGCCCCCATATTGG
Organism: Mucilaginibacter sp. L196; assembly: GCF_009765905.1. Lineage (GTDB taxonomy): Bacteria > Bacteroidota > Bacteroidia > Sphingobacteriales > Sphingobacteriaceae > Mucilaginibacter. Next base: position 299,214 of record NZ_LMUO01000015.1, read on the forward strand.
AATACCTTCTTTTTCATAAGCTTTAATAAACTTAACATAAAAATTAGCCCACGCCTGGTCATACTCCGGTTTAAGCTTGCCACCATGTAACATATCGTCGTTAGTTTTCATGAATGCTGGCGGGCTCCACGGAGTTGCAAACAAGGTTAAGTTACCCCCTGTCGCTGCAATAACCTGTTTAATAAACGGGATACGATATTTACGGTCATGATCAATATTAAATGTTTTTAAAGTTTTGTCGCCATCAGCAACATAGCTATAAGTATCACTTGAAAAATCACAGCTTTGAATATTCGTACGACCTAATGTATAACCAATACCGGTTTTCTTATTATAATAAGCATTTAAAATTTCGTCCTGTTTTGCTTTTGGTAGCTTATAAAATGTTTCGGCAGATGCATCGGTTAATGCCCCCCCAATCCCCAAAACAGATTGAAACGTTTTTGAGGGATCAACAAAAATGCAAACATCTGTTTCAAGTGGTTGGCCAAATTGCTTAAATGTTAATGTAGCAGTTTTGGTTATACGATAATCGGTATTTTGTGCAGTTGTATAAACTGATACCGTTTTATTAACGGCTTGATATGCTTTTGCTGGAAGCGGAGCCTTAGCTTTATTAGTTTGTGCATTTACTAACGTGGTGCACGAACATACCAAGGCTAGTATTAAAGACTTTTTCATTTATATATGTATTTGGGTTGAAATCAATAAAATTTACAATTCAGCTTTACCATTTAGTCTGATGTCGCGTGATGAGCTGCCTACAATGAAATCAAAAACTCCGGGGTCCATTTCCCATTCGTTTTTCACATCATTAAAATATTTGAAGGCATCCTGATCAAGTGTTATAGTTACCGTTTTCTCTTCGCCAGCTTTTAAAAATACTTTTTCAAAACCTTTTAACTCTTTATCAGGACGGGGCAAGTTTAATTTTTCTTGTTTCACATATAATTGCGCTACTTCAGCACCATCAACAGCACCTGTATTTTTCAAGGTGAAGGTTACGGTAGCTTGTTTATTAGCAGCGCTTACTTGCAGATTGCTATATTTAAAGGTGGTGTATGATAAACCGTGACCGAACGCAAACTGCGGTTCAACGTTGAAAGTATCGTAATAACGATAACCAACATATATATCATCGAAATAATTTACGGTTGTTGAATCGCCGGGATATTGTCCGAGTTTGATTGCAGGGGCATCAGCTAATTTCTTAGGGAAGCTTACCGGTAATTTTCCTGAAGGATTAACCTGACCAAAGATGATTTTTGCTAATGCATTGCCACCTTCCATACCCGGATACCATGCTTGTATTATACCTTTAGCATCGCCAACCCATTGAGTTATATCCATTGGGCCACCACCCATCAATACCACTACTGTTTTTGGGTTAGCCGCAATTACAGCCTTAATTAGCTCGTTTTGACCAAAAGGCATGTCCATATTTGGTTTATCGGTCCCTTCTGCATCATAAGCATTATCATCCCAAACATTATAATCGTAACCGTGTGTCCAACCACCAACAACTATTACCATATTGGCTTTTTTAGCTGCCGCTATAGCTTGTTGAATTAAGGTTTGATCCGGGCCACCATTACGTACAATATTGTAACCTTTGCAATAGGTAATTTTCACCTTTTTACCGGCAATATTCTTTAAGCCTTGTAAAGGTGTCACTTCATAAAATGCTTTTACTTGTGAACTGCCACCACCAAAAGCTTGTTTTCTATCAGCATTGTAACCTATTACGGCAATCGACTTTACATTTGCAGCCAAAGGCAATATATTATCCTGATTTTTAAGTAATACTATCCCTTCCTCTGCAACCTTTTCTGCTGTTAGCTGATGTGCTTGGGTGTTGTATTCACCTTTCTGGCGTTTTTGTCCGCCAAGCATATTGGTTTTGTACATAACATACAATATGCGCCTTACTTTTTCATTGATAATATATTCAGGTATTTTACCTTCTTTCACTAAAGTAACAACAGTATCGCCCATAAAAAACTTACCATAATCAGGATGAGCACCTAAACTAAGGTCGGTACCCATTTCAAGATCAGTGCCGTTCCATAAAGCTTGAGTGGTGCTGTGAACAGCCCCCCAATCACTCATTACCAAACCTTTAAAGCCCCATTCCTTTTTCAGGATTTGATTTATAAGGTAGTTATTTTGAGTGGCCCATTGCCCTCTGAATTTATTGTATGAACCCATTAAAGTATTTACGCCGCCTTCCTGCACCGCTGCTTTAAAGCCAGGCAGGTAAATTTCGCGCAGGGCACGCTCGCTCATTTGCACATCAATGCTGCCACGTAAAGTTTCCTGGTTATTACCGGCAAAGTGTTTTACGCAGGCTGATATTCCCTGATCCTGTACACCTTTAATATAGCCTACTACCATTTTTGAAACTAAAAACGGGTCTTCGCTCTGGTACTCAAAGTTGCGGCCATTTAAAGGCGAACGCATTATATTAATGCCCGGGCCCAATATCACATCCTTACCTCTGAAATTTGCTTCGCTGCCTAATACTGAACCAAATGCATAACCTAGTTTTGGATTCCATGTTGATGCAAGACAAACCCCTGTTGGTAAATACGTTCCGGAATCGAGTACATTTTGTAGAACAGTCCAACCTCTGCCATGCTCCACACGAACTCCATGCGGACCATCAGATGTAACCAGCTCAGGTATACCTAAACGAGGCACACCACCAGAAGTAAAGGAAGAGCTGGCATGTATCATGGTAACCTTTTCCTGTAAAGTCATCAGTTTTATAAGACTATCGGATTTAAAGGCAATCTCAGCATCACTATACCGGGATTGTGCTTTTACAGAAAAAGGGGCTATTATGCAAAAGAGAAAAAGAAGTTTGAGTTTTGAATTCATTATTTATTAGGATGTATGTTATTTCCAGGTATAAGTTGCCACGGCGCCACCGTTAAGTGTTGTAGTTACTATTTTTGAGTTGTATTGTATGTTAAAACTTGCGACATTACTACTGTTGTTTAAGACAATAAGCACCTTAGAACCATCAGGGTTTTTAAAGGCTACATTCGGGAATACTGTTGAAGCATCAGATGCGATCCTTACCGCGCCTGCTTTTACAAATTTGGAAGCATGCGCTATGATATAGTAAGAAACATTACGTGTAAATGCTGAACCGCTTACAGTTACCGCGCCCTGGCATGTACTGCAGCCACCTACAGTATGTGGGCCATAATTAGGGTCAGAGGCTAAATTCCATTCTATAACGTTCCTACTCCAATTACGCGTTGCACCAACAATTAAATTGGTTACGTGCCAGTTTAGGTCGCCACTAAATGTTCCTGTTGAAAATGTGGCTTGCTCTGTAAAATAAATATTTTTACTAGGGAATGCATTGTGCACGGGGGTAAGTGCTGATATATTACCTGCATATAAGTGAAATGCAGATCCATCAACATACTGATTTGCGGTTTGATCATTTAGCACATAAACAGGATAATCCGGGCGGTCGCAATTATGATCATAGCAGATAATTTTAGTTTTTATACCCGCACTTTGAAAAGCAGGGCCTAAATAACTGCCTATAAACTTAGCTTCAGCAGTATCTTGCATAACCATTGCAGGGTTATTACTTGGATTTAGAGGTTCATTTTGAGGAGTAACGGCATCAATATTTATACCCTGTGCGCTCATTGCTTGTATATACTTCACAAAGTAATTTGCGTATACGCTATAATACTGCGGTAATAAGCTACCGCCTGAAAGGCTGTTGTTACTTTTCATCCATGCAGGTGCGCTCCATGGACAGGCCAATATTTTTATATTAGGATTTAAGGCGATTATCTTTTTTAATACAGGGATCAGATCAGTTTCCATTGCAATACTGAAATTCTGCAAATTAACATCAGGAGTGCTCGAATCGTCATAAGTAAATGGCGTCGCGCTCATATCTGAAGCACCAAGCGTAACTCTTATATAGCTGATATTAATACCAGTGCTATCTGTTACAAAAAGTTCTTTTATAAGCGCGTTACTTTGTGCAGCAGGCATGGCGTTTATTACCTGGGCGCTACCACCTGTAAGTGCAAACCCAAAACCATCAATAGTTTGATAAGTGGTGGTAGAATCAACATTAATTGTTGTATTTGAATTAGTGCCTGTGTTAAACAACAAACTAACATTTTGTTTAGCCAATAATTGTGATTGATCAGGCGTGGTTAGCCACATGCTAACATCTGTTTTTACAGGTACAGGGGGAGTAACAACTGTACCGCCCCCGACTGCGCTAGCTACTTTTTTACTACAGCCCACCAGCACTAAGGCCGTTAATCCGGTAAATAATATTGTAAGTATTGTTTTTTGTATCGTTTTCATAGGTTTTCTCAAGTACACTATATCCTTACAGCTAGGTATTATTGTGTTTTATGAATTATGTTAAAGAAATGAACGTACTCAACCTTCATTGATGTTGGAAAAGCGGTGGTGTCAATTCCATCTATCCCTCCCCAACTTCCGCCAACCGCAATGTTCATTAATATGTGAAATTTTTGATCATAAGGCCATGTAGCCGATCCTTGTCCAGCATTTACGTAGGTAAATACAAGGTTATTGTCATAATATCCTCTGATGGCATATGGTGTCCAGTCTTCCCGATACAAATGGTATGCGGTTGAAGCTGTGGGAATATTCATTGTACTTGTTTTTGCATTGCCTGCAAAATATGTTGAATTATGCGCACTAAAATGTACGTTGTTAGGATCATACCCAACCATTTCCATAATGTCAACTTCTCCTGATGCCGGCCATGGGCCATAGGCATAGGTATCGGGCAGCATCCATATTGCAGGCCATGTACCCCTGCCCGAAGGTAACATTGCCTTTACTTCAATACGACCATAGGTCATTGAAAATTTAGAAACCATTCTTGACGAAGTAAAGGCTTCGCCTCCAACACTTTGTTTTTTTGCTGTTATTGTTAATACATCATTGGCTACGCTTACATTACTTAATGAATCTGTATAAAATTCAGATTCGGCATTACCCCATCCACCTCCACCTAAATCATACTTCCATTTAGTTGTATCAGGTGTCCCTGTATTAGTAAATTCATCTGCCCATACCGGCGTTGTTTCAAAACTCCAGTTACTATCTATAGGAGCAGGAGGAGGTGTATAAACGTACGGCTTACTACTATTTTGACTGCTTTTTGAGCATGATATTATGTTAGCACTCAGCAATATTACTGCTAGTAACGATTTTGTTTTAAATCTCAACATATATTGCTTTTGCTAAAATAAAACTGCCGGCATTACCCGGCAGTTTTATAATCAATTATAAATCATTAATTAGCGTAACCTGGGTTTTGAACCAGTTTTGTTGCGGAAAGATCTGTAAGAGGTATAGGTAACAACTCATTCGTACCTGCTTTAAATCCTTTAAATCCAAGAACAGTCGGAGCATCCCCCCATCTAACCAAATCAAACCAACGATGTCCTTCGGTTGCAAGCTCTAAACGGCGTTCAGCTTTAATGTTTGCCAGTGTTGCAGCTACAGGGGCTAAACCAACTCTGTGACGTACTGCGTTAATTAACGCTGCAGCACGAGATGCATCACCGCCGCCTTGTATTAAAGCTTCAGCTTCCATCAGATAAGTATCGGCCAAACGAATTTCAATATAGTCATTAGGGAAGTTCAGAATATTAGTTCCCTGGGTTGACAGATATTTAGTTAATCCTATGTATTTTAATGCAAAGAACCCTGTATTCTGGTAACTTGCCTGATAGGTTGTTTTTTCCAATGCAGCAAGGCTATCCATATTTAATATGGTGTAACCATATCGTGGATCTTTTACACCACTACCATCGTAAGGAGTAACAAAGGCATCGTGCAACTGTTGAGTTACCGGATTTTGACCCCATCCACCAGCATAGATAGCATCACTAAAATTCCTTGGACCAACTTGTTCAGAGTAAACACTTCCTTTAAAAGCATCCCAGTTATTCCAGGTATAAGCCTGTCCAGGGGTGAAGTTAATTTCGAAGATAGATTCGCTATTAAATTTATTATCAGGGCTAAAAATAGCAGGGAAGCTAGTTTGCAAAGCATAACCGAAACCGGGGGTTGTACCACCTGGTGTACCATTTATAATTGCGAACTCCTGAGCTGCCTGTGTATATTTTTGCTCATATAAATAAACTTTACCTAATAATGCAATTGCAGCACCTTGTGTAACGCGGCCGCTTTCTGCTGTAACCACGGTTTGTGGCAAATTAGGAATAGCTGCTGTTAAATCTTTTTCAATTTGCGCGTACACATCAGCCGGTTTAGCTTGCGGTTGATTGTAAATATCAGTAGCGGATGCTAATGGTGTTAAAATTAATGGCACATTCTTAAATAATCTTTCCAGATCGAAATAATAATGAGCTCGTAAAAATTCAGCTTCAGCAGTATATCTGGTTGCCAATGCAGCGCTTAACCCTGGTACACCAGCAATTTTTGATAAAATTATATTAGTACGGGTTACACCCAAAAAGTTAATTGGCCAGTAACCGTTTTGCGGCCCTGCGGCAGATGTTAACTGGTAATCATTCCATAATTGCCAATCAGGGGTATCGCTTGAACCTCCACCACCTGCGTAGCAATCGTCAGACGCTGCATTAAGCGGCCCACGTACATCAGTATAAGTTTGATCAATACCACCTGTTTCAGTAAGCAACGGATCATAAGCCGCTACTAACCCTGCAAAAGCCTGATCAGGTGTTGAATAATAACTTGATTCTGAAAACTCCCCTTTGGGATTAAGTTGCAGGAATGATTTTTTGCAGGATACGAATACACTACTCATGCCCAGCAAGCTAACCGCCGTGTATTTAATATATCTTCTTTTCATGATATTAGAATATTTTTAAATTAAGTAATAATTACAAAGTAACATCAACACCAACCCTTACAGTACGAGCAGTTGGGTAAACACCTTGATCAACACCGCCAGTATTGTTATTACCGCCCCAAACTTCAGGATCAAATCCGTTGTATTTGGTAATGGTAAATAAGTTATCAGCACCCACATAAACGTGTACTCTGCTCATATCTAACTTTTTTATCAGATCTTTAGAAAGTGTGTACCCTAATTGTAAGGTTTTGATACGCAAATAAGCGCCGCTTTGTAATAATGCACTTGAAAGATTTTTGTAATCTCCGTTCGGATCCGCATCAGACAACCTTGCAACATTAGTATTGGTGTTGGTTGGAGTCCAAGCGTTTAATGCAGAAGTTGGATAATTTGCAGTTGCCAAATCTAACCGGCGATATTCCTGAAGTATTTTATTACCCCAAACACCCTGGCCAAATACGCTTAAATCAAATTGTTTGTAGTTAACTGCAAAGTTAAATCCATAAGTCCATGGTGGCAATGGGCTACCAAGGAACTGGCGGTCACTTGGGCCAATTGGGCCAACATCTGTAACGCTTTGATAAATATAATCACCCGGCTTAGCACTAGGTTGTAATAAGTTGCCATTCTTGTCTTTATATGCATTAACCTGAGCTTGTGACTGGAATATGCCAAGCACCTTATAACCATAGAATTCGGCATATGGGTGACCCACTTGTGAGCGTTGAATTTGTGGTGTAAGTGCTCCTTGCCAGCTAGTTGTTGGCACTAAAAATGGAAGTACATTTAAATTGGTAACGGTGTTTTTATTGTATGCTATGTTACCATTTAAGTTAATATGAAAATCGCCAACTTGTTTGTTGTAGCCTAATTGTATTTCAATACCCTTATTATCTATACCACCGGCATTTTCAAATGCCTGACCGGTAATACCTGCGTAAGCAGGAGGTGTTACTGATAATAATAATTGATCAGAAGCTTTATTATAGTAATCGATAGTTGCAGTAAAATCATGGAAGAAGGTTGCATCTATAGCTATATCAGTAGATTTATCTCTTTCCCATTTTAGATTAGGGTTAGGTAATGAATTTGGACCATAGCCAGTATTAAGTGTTTGGCCACTTCCTTGCCCGTATACATAGCTACCTATAGAACCAACAATTGGCGTGTATTGGAATGGAGATAATGCTAACTCATTACCTAAAATACCGTATGAAGCGCGTACTTTCAAATAATCAACAAAAGTATTTTTAGGGAACCAATCTTCTTTAGTTGCAACCCATCCAGCTGATATTGAGGGGAACGTACCATATACGTTGTCGCTACCGAATTTTGACGATCCATCACGACGGACGATAGCTTGTAAAAGATATTTTTGGTCGTAATCATATGTTGCACGTGCAAATAAAGATGCCAAAGTTTCCGGCTGCAAATCAAGTGGGTTGGTAGATGATCCGTTGCCCGCAAGCCTTGAGCCTTGCGGTAATTGAAAGTTAAAGGATGCATCCTTGTAAGATGAAATAGGCTCTCCTTCAAAGGTTACCTGGTCATTAAAACCACTCTCTTCTTCAGCACTTTCACCAACCAAAACACTAAAATTATTTTTACCTATTGAACGGGTATAAGTTGCTGTATTATCCCAATTCCATTCCAAATTCTGAGCCATTGAACGAGACTGGCTATTAGTAGCCGGAGGAAGGTTCATGTTATTGGCATTCAGATAATAAAGTGGGGTAAATGATTCCGTACCATAGAATGATTGTTTAGCAGCAATCTCCGTTTTAATAGTTAAGCCTTTTATAGGTTCAACCTGTAAGTAAACATCGCCCTGTAAATTATGAGACCAGTTGTAAAAACCATTTTGCAATTGCTCGGCCGCTATTGGGTTAACAATTTCATTGGCTACATAATTTGATATACCGTAGGGTTGACCTTGCGCATTTCTGAATATATAAGGAGCGTAATTTGGATTAGTGTAAGTTGAAGCATTGGGTTGTCCGCTTACATTAGTAACAACAACGGGGGTAAGTGGGTCAAGGTTAATTGCATCACTTAAAGGGCCGCCAAATACGCTATTGGTATTAAAATTGCCGGTACTCCTGATATAAGCATAGTTGAAATTTTCGCCATAGGTTAACCAGGTTTTAGGCTTAGAGGTTGTATTTACCCTAAAGTTCATTCTTTTATAGTCAGAATAAGCTGGAGTAACTATACCTCCCTGATTAATATAACCTAACGATGTAAAATAGTTAGATTTATCGGTACCGCCGCTTATTGCAAGGTTTTGTTGCATAATTGGCGCATTACCAAATATTTGATCTTGCCAGTTAGTACCTGTACCATATTGTGATGGATTGGCGAATGGTGCTGTGCCGCCATCATTAGTTACAGATTCATTTCTTAATTCAGCATATTGAGTTCCATCAGCTAAACCAACCTTTTTAGCTACTGATTGATTACCATAGTAAAAGTTGTAGGTGATTTTTGGGGTGCCGATAGCGCCTTTTTTAGTTGTGATTAAAACAACACCATTAGATGCGCGCGAACCATAAATTGCCGCAGAAGCATCCTTAAGTACTTGTAGTGATTCGATATCATTTGGATTGATAGATTCATAACCACCATTATCCCATATCTGACCATCAACAACATATAAAGGAGAACTATTTGTTAATGAGTTTTGACCCCTTATAATTACATTGGGAGCAGCACCCGGCGCACCTGAAGTTTGTGTTACAGTAACACCTGCAGCACGGCCTTCCAAGGCGTCATCAACACGCATTATTTGTTGATCCTTTAAATCGGCTGCGGTTACACTTGAAATTGCACCTGTAACAGTTGCTTTCTTTTGTGTACCGTAACCAATTACTACAACCTCATTTAAGTCGGTTGTATTTTCTTGTAAACTAACGTTAACTACCATTTGGTTATTTACAGCAACTTCTTTTGCATTATAACCAACAAATGTAAATCTTAATGTTCCGTCTACTGGTGCGCTAATACTGAAGTGACCGTTCACGTCAGTCTGAGTACCAATAGTAGTTGCTTTTAGTGTTACAGTAACACCTGGCAACGCAGCTCCTGTTTTATCAACAACTGTTCCTTTCACAGTGATGTTTTGAGCTAGGGCAACTGATATGCCCGATAACAGGAAAATGAATAAAATTGTAATTGTTTTTCTCATGAATAATAAATTAATAATTGGTTTATGATTGTGTTTTGGATTTATTCTTTTAATTGAAATAAAAGAACATACACCAGCGACTAGCCATAACTAGTTAAATAGTACAATTGGGTGTTCATATAATTGGTTAATTAATAAATAAAAATTGCACAGGTTTATTCCGTAGGTTATCCTGTATTGGTTGCATCAAACTTATGAAAGTTTGAAATAAAAAAACAAATTTATTTTTCATAAATAGTTGATTTTTAATGCTTTACGATAGTTTTGAAACGCTTCAATCACAATGATTTAAATCAATTTATGCTTGATAATCAGCGAAAAAGCTTGATTAGAGGATTTAATTCAAAAAAAATGATACGCTTTGTTCCAGCTCACTTTTTTTTTCACAATCTGCCTTTAAATGGTACTAAAGCAGATTTACCGACATATAACGGAAGAGAAATTAACTAAAATGATGCCGGAACAGGTACTTTAAAATGCATATTTTACTGAATATGCTTAACGGTTTAGCAGAAAAACCATGATAATATAATACGAATCTTAAATAAGATACTCCAAAATAAGGCACAAAAAAAGACCCCTTAACCAAGAAGGGGCCTTATTATATAAACAACCACCTGTAGTGGAAATATTAACTAGTTATTTATCTTTTAAATGCAAAGTAGCTATATGGCTGTAGTGTGTACTGTGTTGAAAATGTAATGTTACCGCCAGTGTAGCCATTACCCCACGTTGTGCCTTGTAATGCAGCTGGTATATTAAAGGTTTCAACAACATTTTTTGTATTTACTAAAACCAATACATCATCAGTACCCGATGTTTTTTCGAATGCCACAATGTTAGCATCATTATATTGAGTTAATGTGCCTGTTTTTATTGCCTCGTGGGCAGCCCTAAATGCAAGTATTTGCTTATAAGCAGCAACCATATCAGGGTTTGCGGTATAATCGACAGGCACATTGTTAAAAAAGTTTATCGCACTTGGATAGCCAACTTCCTGGCTGCTGTAGATCAACGGTATGCCGCCCATATATGATACTATAGCAAATGCAGCTAATGCGCCTTGTTTACCGCTATATTCAGTAATTGTGCTACCATCAGACGAAGCATCATCGTGATTAGTTATATATCTTAATTTAGTACCTGATGCAGGTATTGAACTAATTTCGGTAGCGTTAGTGGAGAACAATGAACCAGGCGTTGATGCACCTGCAAATAATGACTTAATTGAACCATAGTAGTCAAATGCATAATCAAGCTGAAAGCCTGATGATATTTCGGCACTGGTTGTGCCTTCTGCCAGGTAAATTAATTTGTGTGTTGTTATGTTGTTTAAAGTATCTAAAGCTTGTGTCCAAAAGTCACTTGGTGTGTTATCGGCAAAATCACAGCGGTAACCATCAACATTTGCCGTAAATACCCAATACTTCATAGCCTTAATTAATGCTAAGCGCATGCTTTGATTACTGAAGTTTAAGGCAGCCACATCGGTATATGTTGAAAGCTGCTGAATAGTGCCTCCACTCTGTATGTACCATGATGGGTTAGTGGTTATCCAGGAATTATCCCATGATGTACCGTTAGCTTCCCAATCCAAAATAACAGCCATGCCTAACGAGTGCGCATTTGCAACCAAAGTGCGCAGGTCATCCAATGTACCAAAAGCAGAATTTACACCTTCATAATCTTTAACAGAATAAGGTGAACCACTTGCTTTTAGTATGCCAATTGGATAAGTTGGCATCAGCCATATCACGTTCACGCCTAAAGCTTTTATCGAGTCGAGCCTGGATTCAACACCGGCAAAATTAGCGTTTGGAAAGGTTTTTATATTAACCTCATACATTACTATATCTTTAGTAGCAGGCACACTTGCATAAGGTGTGCCATATTGTGCAGGGTCGCCACTGTTCACCGGAGGTGGGGTTGGTGTAGGGGTAAACGGTGTTGATTTGCTACACCCTGCAAATACCAATATTGTTATCAGCAACAATATTGGGCTGTAGGTTTTCAATTTTAGTTTCTGGATATTCATATTCACGATTCCTCCTGGATTAATAATTAAGATTTATACTCTTTAGACTATTTTTTATTACTACACATTTTACAGCGCAAGACTCGGTAGCCGATGTACTACCCTGTGGATCGGTATTCGCCGCAGCGCTTAAAAAAGCATAGCTCCCGTTTTCAAGTTTTAACTGGACTTTTCCATTATTGATATTATCGATCTGGTTAAACCCATGCAGTATTAATTTTATATACTTAAAATGAGAAGTATAACTACCCTCTGATTCATTAAAAGCGATACTACGGGCTGCTGGATTAAATGTAATTAAACGTTTATAATATGATCCCTTTTCATATTGGAAACTTATACCATCATCTTCGTAATAGACAAAACTGTTTGTTTTATTGCCATTATAAATATGAATTGAAAGTGTATCTGTTGGCAATATTGCTGTTGATTGTACAAGCGATTGCATAGGAATAACGCTACTCCCTTTAACATAAACCGGTAATTTATTGATATTAAGCTGTATCACTTTATTTTCCATCCCGTTTTGAACAGAATCGGTATACAAATCATACCATGTACCTTCAGGAAAATATATCTTACCGTAATCTTTACCGCTTTCAAATGGTGCTACCATAAAGGCATCGCCAAACTCATATTGATTTTGATAATCAGGATATAATATTTTAGGATCAAATGTATAATTAATAGCCAATGAGCGCATTACCGGCAAGCCATTTTGAGTGGATTCATAAAAAGTTGAATACAAATATGGCATCAATTGGTAGCGCAGGCTGATGTAATTACGTGCTATATCAAGCACATCCTCTCCGTATGTCCATGGTTCCGAAGCTTTTGAATTCAGGCTTGTATGGTTTCTGAAATATGGAATAAAAGCACCTAATTGAATCCAACGGGTATACAACGCGATTGATGGATTACCGGTAAAGCCTCCAATATCCATAGCAGTGAATGATACGCCACTTAAGCCAAGGCTATTTAATAAACGTACTCCTTGTAACATGTGATCATCTTCGGCGCGATTATCACCTGTCCAGATAGCTGTGTATCGTTGCAAACCAGCATAGCCTGAACGAGAGAGAATAAATGGGCGCTCTTTAAATTGCTCAACAGCACCTTCATAACTTGACCGGGCCATTTGCATGCCATACACGTTATGGGCCTCCAGGTGAGTTGTTATTTTACCGTCGTAATTAAAAATCACATTATCAGGCATTTTTTGGCCCCAGGTTGATATTTCATTCATATCGTTCCAAATACCGCTAACCCCCGATTCGGCAAAAAACTTAACCTGTTTATGCCACCAATCACGGCCTTTCGGACTGGTAAAGTCGGTAAAATTGCACCAACCCGGCCAAACCTGACCAGTATAGGGTTCTCCATCAGAATATTTTATATATACATCATCTTTTAAACCGCTTTCATAAGCAGGTGCGCCTTTTTGCACTTTAATTCCGGGATCAACTATTACAGTTGTTCTAAAGCCCAACTTTTTCAGCGTATCATTCATCAATACCGGGTTAGGAAAACGGCTATGATTCCAGGTAAATAATTGATACTGATCCATGTAGTGAATATCAAGCGTGACACCATCGGCTGGTATACGTTTTTCGCGCAGGGTGCGTGCAATGCGCATCACCTCGGCCTGTGGATAATAACTATAGCGGTTTTGCTGATAACCTAATGACCATAGTGGCGGCATCGGCATACGACCTGTTAAGTAGGTATATGATGTAATAATATCTGCAAGGTGTTTGTGATATATGAAATAATAATTCATCTCCCCTCCCCTTGCACCAAAAGAAGAAAACCGATTATTGCTTGCGCCGAAGTTGAAGTCGGTTTGATAAGTGTTATCCAAGAATATACCGTAATTTATATTGTGATGAATGCCAATATAAAATGGTATTGTTGAATAAAGCGGATCCTGAGTAACACTATAACCATATACGTCCGAGTTCCAGTTGGTATAGCCACTGCCTCTCCGGTCAAGGTTTCCTGTTTTTTCACCAAGTCCTACAAAATGCTCATCATCCTGTAGTTTTTTATATGTTGTTACTGATGTGCCCACCCATGAAGTAGTTAAACCATGTTCATCTTCATTAATAAGGGTTCCATCTATTGTATAAAAAGCAATTGAAAATGGTTGTTTTTGGATGATTGCCTTAATTGAGTCGGTTACCAGTGTAATAGTCTCATTAGTTTGCGTAATAGTAGTTTTTGTTTGCTGGGGTTCGCCAACAACAGCATAGGAAAAATTCCCTTCTATTGGACTCTTGTCCAACCGTACACGAATAATTGAAGGAGAATAAACTGTAATCCTTCCGTAAGCATTGGTGCTTTTAAAAGATATATCCTGCTGACCAATTGTAACTGTTTCCAGATTACCAGGAGTTGAAACAGTAGACTGCGCCATTAGGCGAGGCATATTCAAAAGACACGCAAGCATAAATGTGATCTTAATAAATTTCATGAATTGTTTTAGAAATGAATTTAAACTGCGTTAGGCCCCGCATGGCGCTGTAATATTGCTTGTATGTAAAATTGTTTTGATTGCAAAAAGCCACATTGAGCGGCTGGTGTAACTTATTTACAATCATGATAAATGCAGTATTAAACTCATAATTTATGGGCAAATTAAAATAAGGCAGTGCCTAAGCACCGCCTTATTGGGAATTAATTTAAAACAGCTGTATAATAATAATCATTAGGATCACCAAGATATAATGTGATTGTGTAGCTACCATCAGCCGGAACAGTCATATTATTTATCGGGTTTGAACCAAATATTGGGTTATCAGCATACTGAATTCTGTTGGTTGTACCGTTGATACCAAAATCAATCACCCAGGCATTATTAGCCCTGAATTTGAATGATCCGGATTTAAGCATATTCAACTTAATTGTATAAGCCATTTTTGACGGAATAAAGGTCATTTCAGTTTCAGCATTCCAGCCATTAGGTGTGGCATCCCCAATTATTGCCCATGTGGTTAGTGTATAGGTCCACGCAAGCGTAACTGGATTGGCTGATACTTCATACAAGCCTGCACCTGGCAACGCCAAATTTGTAGTTGAAGTAGGTGAAAGCAAACCCGGTGTACCAGAATCACCATAAGTAATGTGGTTCCAATCAGGCGCATTGGTGAATTTAAACTGATAAGTACCACCGGATGGCTCATAAATATATCCTTCATATATACTTGCTGATGCTGCAGCGGGATAAACACCTGCTGTTGGTGCGGCGGCTGTTCCAAATGCTGATGGGACAATAGCGTTTGGTAACCAGCTCTGATAATCGCCAGGTAAATATAATATAGGATAACCGGCGTTAAAAGGAGGAACTACAACAGCTGGTTTATAAGTAATAACGCTAATTGTAATAGGTTTTGAGTTAGCATAACGATCTTGGTATGCTTGCACCCTTACAACCAGTTTACCGGTATCATTAGCTGCAATTCCTGCTGCAATGGCTAAAGTATTAAAATCGCTACCCTTGTAAGTTTTTGTTAAAACGTCACTTCCTATGGTAACACTTTGTGCATTTGCCCACGGACTTGCTCCAATTGTATCGGTTGATAAATCCACCTGCAATGTATAAGTAACATGTGATTTGTAAGGATACACTACAGCAGGCCAGTTGAATGTAATAACGTTTGATGCCGTATCAGCAGGTGTAATATCAACACTTGTAGTTGTTGACGTAAGCGGACCTGTGAATGCTACAGGTTGTAACTTGGTTAACGTAGCATCTTTATGGCAAGCAACGGCCAAACAGGCCATTGCTATTAATGTAAGATTTATTAATTTTTTCATAATGATTGTTAATTAGTATAACCAGGATTCTGTTTCAATGAAGGATCGATGGTAAGTTGCGCCGTAGGGATAGGGAATAATTCAATAAAAGCCCCACTTGCCGGCACAAAACCATGCGCATCAAGATAAGTTCCAAACCTGATCATATCCTGCCTGCGATGGCCCTCCATGTTTAATTCAAATCCTCTTTCATCATAAATATTAGTAAGTGTCGGAGCTGCAATATCAGCTAAACCTGCACGTTCCCTTACCTGATTTAAGAAAGGTGCAGCGGCTGGTACATTTCCTAAACGTACATTACATTCTGCCTCCATTAACAATACGTCGGCAAACCTGTACACAGGAAAATCATTTGATCCACCGCTGGCATCATGAATGCCTCCAAATTTGCCTGATGCATTATCTTCTAAATAGAATTTAACATCCCTGACACCTCCGTCAATCTCTGCGCTTGTAAGCGAGGAAACGGTAGGCGTAAATACAGCACCTCCGGGTTGTGAACCGATTAAAAACTGTTTTATCCTTATATCATTCGGATCGAATTTGTTATAAAATTCTTCAGGAATAATTGTACCGTTCCATCCTGCAAAGCCAAAAAGCGCAGTACCTGTTGGGGTGTCCATACTTCTGATAGTATAAATGTTACCGCTCTCAATATTCTCAGTTAAATACAATGCGAATATTGTTTCATCATTAGGGCATACATCACCAAAAAGGTCGTAATAAGTATTTCCCAACGGGCTTGCAGTACTCGCAGTTGCCGGGTGTAACGTGTAACCACCGGCAGTAACCTGTGCACAAGCATCAAGGCAAGCTTGCCATTGTGGTGTACCTGTATATACGCCTGCATTTAGGTAAAGCTTAGCCAAAACCATGTAGCCGGCATATTTATTAAAACGCCCATAAAAAGTACCTCCTCTTGTTGTTGGTAACAGGTCTACATTAGCTTTAAGATCATTTACTAAAAAATTATAGATAGTAGCCCTTGGTGTTTGCTTAATCGTTGATAGATTAGCATTAACATCAGTATAAAAAGGCACATCACCAAAATCATCTATCAACAAATAATAAGCCCAGTCACGGGCAACAGTAGCTTCTGCAATGGATGCAGGAGATGCTTTTGCCGCTGTTAAAGTACTAATTGCAAGGGTTGCAGCATGTACTGTTTGATACGCCCACAGCCATGTATTGTTTGTTATACCTAAACTTGGCTGCGCAGTACGGGTATACAATTGTTCAAAATCCAACTGCCAGGAACCATCAGAACGCTTTGGTATAACTTGTTCATCAGATGAGAACTCATTAAGGTCATACCAGCAGTTATCGCGACCGGCATAATTGCTACTCCATGTACCTGTTATTTGACCGTAGATACTTGCTAACGCATCCTGCTGGCCGGCAGGAGTCGCGTAAAAAGCGTTCGCGGCATATTTGTCGTAAACGGTTTCGTTTACCTTGGTGCAACTTTGAGCAGCAAGGCCAACTATTAAAATACCAAATAATATCTTTTTCATCACTCTAATTATTTTAATACTATACTCAAACCTGCTGAATAGGTTCTGGTTAGCGGATAAACGCCGGCATCGTTGCCTGAAGAATCCTGGTAAGTTGTGCTGCCTATTGCTTGCGCTCCACCAGTTGTATTAACCTCAGGATCAAGCCCGGTATATTTGGTTATAGTTAAAAGGTTTTGCCCTGTTATTGATACACGTAAGGAGCTTATGTATTTATTGTTAGCAACGTTAAACCTGTAACCAAATGATAAATTCTGGAACCTTAAATAGTTTCCGCTTTCTAACCACTCGTCAGAAGCGTAAGTACTTTGTTTTATCCCGTCAGTAATAGCACTTTGAAGCACATTTGATCTACCTATATTCCCCAACATACTTAAAGTTTGGCGTACAGAGTTATAGATTTTGTTACCACCAGCACCACGCCAAACCATTGATACATCAAAGTTTTTGTAGGTGAACGATGGTGTAAAGGCATAATCATATTTAGGCAATGCCTGTCCTTCATCAACCCTTGCTTTACTTTGAGCACTTTGATCAACCTGACCATTTACTTCACCTGCAACGGTTTCAGTACCGGTTGCATCTACACCTGTATGATGTAATATAAGATAGGTATCTATTGGTTTCCCTATAACTAAGTATGCATTTGGTGTATTCGTAGCAACATAGTTTGTATTTGCGGTCTGACCTTCAATTTCGCCACCAAGGCTTAATACCTTGTTTTGCATAAATGAGCCATTACCTGCAAGCGTTAACGACATGTTGGGTTTTCTGATCACGGCATAACTTAATGAAAGCTCTAAACCGCGGTTTTGTAAACTACCCAGGTTAGCAAGATAATTTGGATTCACAATATTACCCTCGACTAGTACTTGATAATCAAATAATAGATTATCAGTGGTAGCTGTATAAACATCAACTGTACCAGTAAGCCTGTCATTAAACAAACCAAAATCTAAACCTGCATCAGTTTGCTTTTTGGTTTCCCACTTTAAGTCAGGATTATTATTCTGTATTGCAGCATAATATGGTATAGTTTGGCCACCAAAATATGTAGTTCCAGCCAGCCCAACTAAGTAAAGGGAACCCTGAGGCTGAAGGCCTTGTTGATTACCTGTAACACCATAGCCAGCGCGCAGTTTTAACGAGCTTACAGTGCTTTGATCTTTCATGAAATCTTCCTGATCAATTTTCCAGGCAACACCTGCTGATGGGAAACTGGCAAATTTGTTATTTGCACCAAATACAGAAGAACCATCGCGCCTAAAGCTTGCGGTTAAATAGTATTTGTGATCATAATTATAATTAGCTAACCCGATGAATGAAACCAGCGTCCTGTCGTTTTTGTAAGACGATACATCGCCTGGCAGTGCATCAGCAAATGTTCCTGCTTGTAAAGCATTATAAGTAGCTATATCATTTATAAACCCCCTTGCTTGTGCAAAGTCACCAAAATAGGTTTGGCGTTGCCACTCATAAATGCCTTGTGCATCAAAATGGCTCTTTCCAAAATCATGGTTATATTTTAAATAGATATCCATTAATTTCTCATCCGTATGCTTGTTGTTAATGTTTGCTACACCATTATATTCAATAGCATTTGTAAGCGTAGATGATACCGGTGCGTAATAACCGGTATTTTCATCGGTTTTTCTCCAGCTGCCGAACCATCCTGCTGATAACCCTTTATAGATATCCAAATCGGCTCTTAAGCTTCCGAAAAGGTTATCAAAATTGTCATCATTTTTTACAGTTTTAGCAACTGCATAAGGGTTTACGTATTGAAATACGTTTGGATCGATATAATAACTTCCATCAGTATTATATACCGGATCCGTAGGCCTTGAGATGTAGGTCTGGCTTATCAAATTTGAACTATAAGATACAGGGCCCACACCTGTAGGGCTATAAGTAGTATTAGTAATACCGCTATTTAAATTCAGGCTTAAGGTAAGCTTATCATTTAAAGCTTTTTGTGTTGCCACAAGGGTACCAATGTATTTATGATAGTTTGAATTAATAACGATACCGGTTTGATCAACAGCGCTAATTGACGCACGGTAGTTAAACTCATCAGTAGCACCGCCAAAAGCAAGTGTATGGTTTTGAGTTACGCCATCTCTTGTTAATAAGTTAAACCAATCTGTATTTGAACCGTGATTAGCTGAAGCATCAACACCTAAAGCATTAGCTTCCTGTGTCCATTGTGCTGCATTTAGCTCATGTAAAGTTTTAGCGATCACATCAAGCGAAGTGTTTTCAGTAACTTCAACGCTTGTTTTACCTGCAGGGGTTCTTTTTGTAGTAACAATAAGTACACCTGCTGCACCGCGTGAACCGTATTGAGCTGTTGAAACAGCATCTTTCAATACCTGTATGTTTGCAATTTCACTTGGCGGCACCTGAGTTAACAAAGTCATATCACCTTGTACACCATCAAGAATCACCAAGGGATCGTTCCCGCCCTCCAGAGAAGTGATTCCACGAATACGAATTGTAGGTGGCACCCCTGGTTCGCTGCCTGTTGAAGTGATGTTAACACCAGCCGCTTTACCTGCTAATTGGTCTAAAGGATTGGTAGTTGGGCCAGGATTTAAATCCTTAGCCGAAACGCTTGATACAGAACCGATAAGATCTGTCTTTTTAACAGAACTGTAGCCAACAACCACTACTTCGTTTAATGATTTTTGATTAGGCACTAATTGAATAGTAGGTCTGGCATCTGTTGCCGCAATTGTTTTATCCATCTCATCGTAACCAACAAAAGTGATTGCAACAGCAATTGCCGATTGTCCGTTGTTAGGAAATGAGAATACACCTTTTGCATCAGTAGTAGTAGTTTGATCTGTACCTTTAATGTGAACAGTTGCGCCTGGAAGAGGCTGCGCTGCTTCATCAACTACTTTACCTGTAAAAGGCTTGTTTTGTGCAAACACACTTATTGCACAAATTAATAATAGCACGGTAAGACCATACTTAAATAAGTAAACTTGTTTCATTGATTTTGGGTTTAATAAATTGGTTAAAAACTATCCGCTGCTATAGCGATAGGATTGTCAAAGTAAATTAGGATTGGAGCGAAATACAACTAATCAAACATCCGATATTAAAAAAATCGAATAACATACATAATTAAGTAATTGACTATCAATTACTTAATTACTTAAATACAAAAAGAATATATAGATTATTATTAGGGATAATATGAATCAAAAACTAATTTCAAATATGAAATTATCGGATTATACTAATAGAGCTGACCTTTTTAAATCGCGCTTTATTCTATATAAACTGAATAATTGTATTTAAAACATTTTTTAATTAAATAAAAATCAATATTCGCCAACAGCTCAAACACGCACAATAAGCTATAAATCAAATTCTTATATACACAACCAATATATTAAATTCTATATAGGCCTTTTGCTGTATTGATTTTTGCGCCGATGAATAGTTCATTTGTATAGTGTTGCTTGTAAAATAGAAGCTAACAAATAAGCCAATTAAGTTTTTGTTGATGTTGATCTGAAAATAATATCAATTTATCATACCAATTATTTATCGCATATAATAAATGCAGCTATACATTAAGCATGAGGGTTATATAATTACGTCCTTTTAAAGATAAAATATAAGTCAACATAAAAAATGAAAAAAATAATAAGCTACATAGCTATTTCTACTATGCTTTCCGGAATCATTCCCGGTACTGCAATGGCGCAAACCACTCCAGATCATGATCCACCACAATATGGTAAACCATATATGAATGTACCTGACAGGCGCGATGTATCCATGTACCAGATAAATATGCGTTCGTTTAGTAAGGAAGGTAATTTTAAAGGCATTATAGCACGCCTAGATTCGATAAAAGCATTGGGTGTTAATGTGGTTTATATTTTACCTATCTACCCGGTAGGTGTACTAAAAGCTCAAGACTCTCCTTACTCAGTAAAGGATTATCGCCAAATAAACACCGAATTTGGAACACTTAATGACTTACGAGCATTAGTGGATGGTGTGCATAAAAGAAAAATGGCGATCATAATAGATTGGGTAGGTAACCATACATCATGGGATAACCCATGGATTGTGAATAAAGATTGGTACGAGCAAGATTCAACCGGCAACATTAAACATGCCCAAACCTGGCACGACGTTGCACAGTTGAATTTTAAAAATAACGACATGCGTTTAACCATGATAAAAGACATGAAATATTGGGTTTTAACTGCCAATGTTGATGGCTTCCGTTGTGATTACGCTGATGGCCCGCCCGCTGACTTTTGGAAACAGGCTATTGATACGCTTAGAAACATACCTGCACACAAGTTGCTATTTTTAGCTGAAGGTTCGCGAGGTGAAAACTTCAATGCCGGGTTTGATTATAATTTTGGATTTAGATTTTTTGAAAACCTGAAAGAGATCTATAAAGATGGAAAAACAGTAAAGTCTATCGATACTATCAACATAAAGGATTACACCAACGCAACCGATGGCCAGCAAATGGTTAGATATATTACCAATCACGATGTAAATAGTTCTGATGGTTCGCCAATACAATTATTTGGCGGTAAAAAAGGTTCAATGGCGGCTTTTGTGGTAGTTGCTTATATGAAAAGTGTGCCAATGATATATGACGGACAGGAAGTTGGCACCCCATATAGTTTGGTATTTCCTTTCACCAACTCAAAAATTGACTGGTCATTAAATCCGGATGTTACTGCCGAATACAAAAAAGTAATTGCTTTTAGAAACGGTAGCGAAGCGGTAAGAAGAGGTGAATTAACTTCATACAGCAGCGACGATGTATGTGCTTTTACCAAGCAATTGGGTGAGAAAGCGGTTTTTGTGTTATCTAACTTAAGAAATACGACTGTTAGCTATACCGTTCCATCTAATCTATTGGATTATAATTGGAAAGATGGTTTTACGGGAGATAAAAGCAAGCTAAATAACACCGTTACACTTGCTCCATACCAGTATATCGTACTAAAAAATTAAAAACTGTTGAATAATGCTACCCCAGGCATAGCTCCGAAGAGTATATCTTCGGGGCTTTTTGTTGTTTTAAAACATGGAATGTAATTGGTTAATCTACCTGGTTAAGCTGATCTGCATTTTCCTTAACTGCTTTTATCAGCATTATTTTGTCTTCGAACTCTTCGTTAGGGATCAGCGATTTATTTTTAACCTTTGTTTTATAGGTGTATATGGTATTAACTGAATAATTCAGGATCTTGCCGATGGTTTCGTTATCATGTATACCTAAACGTATTAAGGCAAAAATGCGCAGTTCGCTGTTAAGCAGCTGCCCGTCGGCTAAATGTATTTGATGATGGGCATCAAATAAAGCGTTAAAATCTTCTACAAATTTTGGGAAGATATTTAAAAACACCCTATCAAAGCTATGTGACAAGTTTTCGCGTTCGAAATTGGTATTTAAACGATTAAGAACCATTAAAACCTCTTCATAACGCTTTTCGCGCATGTTTTTTTCTATTGACCGCTTAAGCCTATCAAGTTTCTCAATATAATCTGAGTGCGTATTGAAAAAATAGCCAATGTATTCATCCTTAATCATATTGGCCTCATCAAGTTTTAAATTAAACTGCGAGAGGGTACGGTTGGCATTATCAAGCCGGGTATTTACTTTTATTAGGGATGCGTTAGCTACATTTAAATCATTGTTTTTATTTACGATGATCTGATCAGCAATGCGCAGCTTTTTAAGTTGTTTTAGCACAATTATCGAAAAAATAATTACCAAAAAAACCAACCCGGTTATTATGGATGCATAAATAATTAATGAACGCTTTTGCTTCTCTATCCCTCCTATCTGTTCACTTTCAATAATTGGCATAATATTGCTTATCTGCGCTTCGCGGTGCCGTGCACCATAAAAATTGGCATCATCAATAGCGTTATTTATATAACTGAAGGCGGTTTCAATATCGCCCCGCTGTAATATGTGGGTAGCAAGATTGGTTAATGCAACAGATTCTTTAGTTGAGTGTGTATTATCAACTATAGCAGATTTGATTAATAAAGGAAGCCCTTTATCGGCTTGCCCCATCTCGAAATAAAGAAAACTTAAACAGCTATAATTAATAGCGCTGTCCTGGTAGCTTTGTTTAAAGCGCAATAATTTTTCATAAGGGATTATTGCATTTTTATAATCCTGACTCCGGAGTAGTTTTAAACCTAATGCCGAAAGATATTCATATGAATCGGGTTTGTTTTGTTTTAGGATAGAATCGCAATAACTTAAACCTTTAAGGCTATATTTATTGTAGTAATCACTTATCTTATCAAAATCTGCCAGGTCAAAATTACTGCGCACCTGTAAAAAAAGATAATTGTACCGCTGCTCATTCGTAAGATACTTAACATTTACCTTATTCAGGGTATCTAAGCCCTCCTTAAACATACCTGCAGATACCAGGATGAACCCCATATTTAAACGGGAGTAGTTTATTTTATTTTCATCTTTAAGCAGATAAGCGCAGGTATTTAATTTTTTGCAATAAACATATGCAGAATCATGAATGAAGGATTTGTATTGCTCAAATAGTTGGTCATAAACATCGTATTTGGCGCTTTCGGATTTTGTAAATTTCAGGTGTTGCTTTATTTCAGCAATGGCCTCCTGTTTCTGTTTAACCAACACCTCTTTATTAGCCAATACACTATTAAGTTGGTTAAGCAGGCTATCAGTTGTTGATTGGGCTTGTGCAGCAATATTAAACAACAAAACAACCTGCACCAATATCAATAGCCGTATCAACTTCATCATATTATACTCGGAAATAACTGTAGTTTATAAAGTATTAAATTTATAAAATTTTTTAGTTTTATAAACCTAAATCTATAAATATTTATCTTTTTTCCGGGCAAAACAGCAGTAATATGTATTGATATATCAAAACACTAAGCCTGGTAAACATTAATATTTTAATGTCATAAATTTTACACCTATTAAATCTCTTTTAATAATAATTTATCACACCATAAAAATGATTTTCTACTGCGTTTCAATTGCAAACGCAATTATTAAAAGATGATACTTTTTTTGCACCAAGTATCATAAAATTACCTATTGGCTCATTGCAATTCTTGCTAAATCGAATAAACCAATCTCGAAATTTGAGAGAAAAACTACGCAAACGGACAGTTAATTGATTGTTTATAACAAATAAATGTTAAAATAATATCACCTATTGCATTGCTTATTAGTTTGCATACGCCTCGTATAAGCTTTTTACAGATAATTTTTAATTATAGAATGGTAAAAAAATATTATAATTCATGTCATTCCTAGGGTAATTTTGATATAATCAATTATAAAACTAATCATATTATGAGAAAAATTCTACAAATGGCGATGCTGTTTATGGCTCTGCTTGTGTATGCCCCGGCATTTTCACAAACAACAGGGAGCACAAACACCATCAAAGGAACCGTTAGTGACGGCCAAGATGTTACACTGCCAGGTGTAACGGTTTCGCTAAAAGGCAGCACTATTGCTGTAATAACTGATATAAACGGGCACTATTCCATTAACATACCGGCAAGTACAAACTCGGTATTGCATTTTAGTTTTGTGGGTATGGAATCTGCGGATGTTACTGTTGGTAGCAGGACAAATATCAACGTTACTCTTAAATCAGTAGCCAGCCAGTTAACCGATGTGGTTGTAATTGGTTATGGCTCGCAAAAAAGAGGCGATGTAAACGGGGCTATCTCATCTGTTACTGCTAAAGACATCCAAGATATTCCCCAGCCAAGTGTTGATCAGATGTTACAAGGTAAAGCTGCGGGTGTAACCGTAACATTAAACTCAGGTCAACCGGGCAGCGCAACTTCGGTGCACATTCGTGGTATTACATCTTTCGGTCAAAGTGAACCACTATATGTAATTGACGGTGTTGAAATACAGGGACAAGCTGGTAGCCAGCAATTAACACGCCCTGGAGGCGGACAAGAGGAAACCAGCGTAAGCCCTCTTGGAATGCTAAACCCAAATGATATCGCATCAATTGATATATTGAAAGATGCTTCCGCAACTGCTATTTATGGTAGCAGGGGTGCAAACGGTGTAATTATAGTTACTACCAAACGCGGCAAAAGCGGCAACGCACGTGTAACTTATGATGGCTGGGTAGGTTTACAACAACAAGGTAAGTTTTTGGATATGATGAACTTACAGCAATACGCTACTTTACAAAATAGCCTTGCTTCTGTTTACGGTACACAACCCAGGGCTGAATTTGCCGATCCTAGTGCTTTAGGCCCGGGTACCGACTGGCAAAAAGCAATATTCCGTACTGCTTTTGAGCAAAATCATGATATTTCTGTATCAGGCGGTTCTGATAAATCCGATTACTACGTATCAGCAGGATATTTTAAACAAGATGGTACCGTTTTAGGCTTTAATTTTGATCGTTACTCTATCAGAACAAACATAAATTCACAAGCAAAAGACTGGCTTAAAATAGGAACTACTCTTGGTGCCAGCCGCAGTGATGAAAATGTTGGACTTGGAAGTAATACAGGTATTATTTATAATGCGCTATTATCACCTCCAGACCAATCTGTTTATAACCCTGATGGCTCTTATGCAGGCCCCTATGTTACTCCTTCAGGTACATTAGAAGGTGGTGTTAACCCGGTACAACAGGCTTTAAACATCAGTAATACTTTAAACCGTAATGAAATAAACGGAAATTTATATGCTGAGATAAAATTCTTTAAAGATTTAACCTTAAGATCAGAGGTTGATGGTGACTTTAACTGGTCGGATGCACAAACATTTAATCCAACTTATAGCTATGGTGCTACAGGAACACCATCACAATACAATATATCAAATGCGACAGCTACATTGAGTCGCTTAACTACAAACAGCACATACTGGAGCTGGAAAGAATATTTTAATTATGGCCATACCTGGGGTAAAAGTAATTTAACCGCTATTGCAGGCCACGAAGTATGGGAATCTACTTATGATCAGTTACCTCTTTCCGGTTCAGGATTTGTTGCAGGTAATCAAATACAAAGTATAGCCCTTGCAAATTCAGTTGCGGCCTCTGTACCTGAATACAAACAAACCCAGGTAATGGAATCGTACCTGGCACGTGCCATTTATACTTTTGACAATAAATACAGCATTACTGCCAATATCCGTAGTGACCGTACTTCTAATTTTGCAGAAGGTCATCAAGTTGGTTACTTCCCTGGTGCTGCGGTTTCATGGAGATTATCTGATGAATCATTCATGGCTCCAATAAAACAAATTGCTGATAATATTAAAATAAGATTAGGTTACGGAACAACAGGTAACTCAAATGTACCTCCATATTCTTATGGTGCATCATTAACAGCTATACCTACTTCGTTTGGAACAGGTTTTATTATTCATAACGTAGCAAACCCCAACTTAACCTGGGAAACTGCAATCCAAAAGGATTTAGGTGTTGACTTCACGCTTTTTAACCGTATTGACGGAAGTGTTGATTACTATCAAAAAACATCTAAAAACTTCCTTTTCCAGGAGCCATTACCTTACTTTTTGGTTGGTGGGCCTAATGAATATGGCGACAACCCAGCAGGGATTCAGCCTCCGTACGTAAATGCAGGTCAAATTCAAAATAAAGGTATTGAGGTTACTATTAACAGTAAAAACATAGTAAGTAAAGACTTTAAGTGGACCACTACAGTTACGTTCTCACATTATTCAAATGTGGTAACTTCACTAGATGGCGCTCCTCCAATAATCGGAAAAGAAAACTTAAGCTTTAACAGCTTAACCCCTACCAAAACAATTGTAGGTTACCCAGTTGGTGAGTTTTTTGGATATAAAGTTTTAGGTGTTGTTAAAACTCAAGCCCAATTAAAATACCTGGCTACACACCCACAAAATGTTACTGGTAGTGTACAAGTAGTTACCAATGCTCCTAACCAGCCAAGCACTATTTGGCTTGGTGATTTAGAATATCAGGATACCAATCATGACGGTAAAGTTGATGCAAGCGACCAGGTTCCACTAGGTAACCCTAACCCTGATTTTACTTATGGTGTAACAAACACATTCGATTACAAAGATTTTGAACTTTCTATATTCTTCTACGGATCATATGGTGGTAAAATATTAGATGCATTGGAATATGAAACAGCAGGTTTATCAAGTTTATACCAAAACCAATTAGCTTCATCTGCAAACTACTGGTCGCCAAGCAATCCAAATTCAAACATCCCGGCACCACACATTGGCTCGCCAAACCCGAATTTAGTTATGTCTGACAGGTTCCTGGAGAGCGCTTCATTCCTTCGTTTACAAAATGTGCGCCTGGGTTATAATTTGCCATCACAATGGGCAAAAGCCATTGCAATGACCAGCTTAAAGGTATTTGTTAGCGGACAAAACTTATTTGTTATTACCAAATATCCAGGTCTTGATCCTGAAATAGGTTCATTTAACCAGAACCCTACTTTACAGAATATTGACTTAGGCAGGTATCCAAACCCACGCGTATTCACTTTAGGAGTAAACGCACAGTTTTAAATTTTAAAGAAATTAAAGATGAAAATACACATTAAATATATTGCAGGCATGGCGGCTATGGCAGGAATGCTTGCCACCGGTTGCAAAAAAGATTTTTTCAACCGTCCACCTGAATCAAGCGTAACTGTAGGCAATTATTATCAAACTGCCGACCAGGTAGCAGCCAGTACAAATGGCTTATATGGATCGCCATGGTTTGGCTGGAATAACAAAGTTGGCTGGGCTATTACAGAATTCGCAAGCGGTAACGGTCGCTCCTACTCGTCTGATGTTGGACCTTTTGGAACACCTCCTGTAGCCAATGACAATGCGGAACTACTTGCTGCATGGGATTCACCATTTACAGTAATTGCACAATGTAATGGCTTGTTGAATAACCTACCCGCAACTGTGCCAGCGTCGGTACCCACCAAAGTTGTAAACAATGCTTTAGGCGAAGCTCATTTATTAAGAGCGGCAGCTTATTTTTACCTAGTGCGCACCTTTGGGCCTGTGCCAATTGTTGAAAACCCGCTTCAGGATATAAACGATTTTGCAACCGTACCTACAAATAACATAAGCGATGTTTATCATCTTATGGTATTAGATTTACAATTTGCAGAAGCTAATTGTACCGCTGGTGTTGCCTCAACAGGCCACGGCTCTAGTGGCTCAGCATCTGCACTGCTTGCAAAGGTTTATTTATATATGCAGGATTATGTTGATGCCCAAAAAGAAGCCGAAAAGGTAATTAACAGCGGCGAATTTGCATTATTACCAAATTTTGGTGATCTGTTCCGTACCATCAACAACAATAATAAAGAATCAATACTGGCTATGCAATGGATTTACAATGCAGGTGTTGGTGGTTCCAATTATGACTATGGTAACTCTATACAAGCATCATGGGCTTTTAGCACTACTATAACTGGTGGCAGCGATGGTTACGGTGTATTCGGCCCGACAATTGATTTGCAAAACGCATTTTTAGCGGAAGGCGGAGATACTGTACGCAGGCACTTTACCATTATGCTACCGGGAAGCTATTATTCAGAGATTGATGTTAAAGATGGCGGCTATACGCTACCACTAAGTGCAAGCTCACAAGGCACACAGGCTGAACCTAAGAAGTATGTTGTAGGCCAGGCAGGTGACCCTGATAACAACGGCAAGGTGAACGCACAAGCCGCAGGCGACAATACTTATATTATGCGTTATGCAGATGTATTATTAATTGAGGCTGAAGCTATATTAGGCCAGGAGGCAAACCCTGCCGTTGGTACAGGTATCCCTTTAACAGCATCAACTACAAATGCAACAGCGTTACAATATTTTAACATGGTAAGAACCCGCGTAGGTGTACCGGCCGTTACATCTTTCACGTACAAGCAGTTGCTGAATGAAAGACGCCTGGAATTTGCCCTTGAGCAGGATTATTGGTTTGATTTAGGACGTATAGATGGTTATTTGAACACAGCGCACACAACTGCTATCAGCATCATCAGCGCGCAGGAACGTGGCACATACAATAACGCCTTCCCTGATCAAACATCTATCAATTCGATCCACTTTACACCAACACCTGCCGATTTCTTATTTAATATTCCGGCAGATGAAATTGCAGCGGATCCAAATCTGGCCAAACCTCCGGTTAAGTATACATTCAAATAATGAAAACCATCATGAAAAGAAATAAATTTCAACAATCGAAAAACTTAACCTGGGTACTATCAGCTTTGATGGTACTGGGTTTTGCATCCTGCAAAAAGCAGAATAGCGAAGGTTATACAGCCGGAACAGGAGCACCTGTTATTACACGTATACGTACTTTGGGTAAGGTGCTTACAGATTCTGTAACAAAAACTTATACCACATACGATACAACAGGAACCGCCAGTACAACAACTCAAACAAACCCACCAAATGGTTATTCGGCTCAAGATTCAACAACAGCCACCGGCAACCTAAACAACACCTATGAAATTATAGGTAAAAACTTAGGTTCGGCTACCAAATTGACGATCAATGGCGTAACTGTTTACTTTAACCGGGCCTTAGGTTCTGATAGTGAGCTTATATTTAACATACCAAGCACCATCCCTACTACGCAACCACAATCTAATAAAATAGTGGTTACCACATTGTATGGATCTGTTACTTATGCCTTCACCGTTTTACCACCGGCACCAACTGTTCTAACGTATTCAACTAATGATTTTACGGCTAATTCCCTAATCAGCTTAACCGGCCAAGGCTTTGCTTCTGTAACATCAGTTAAATTGAAAACAACGGGCGATGTGGCAATAATAGTGTCTCAGACTGATACCACCATGACTTTAAAAATGCCAACATCTACAGCTACCACCACTCCTCTTCAATTCATTTATACATCAGGAACGAATACCGGAGCTACTGCGGTTTCCTCAGCGCAATTTAATGATCTGGATAATTCATATCAGGTTTTTACTGATAATTATAGCAATGGATGGTACAGCAGCTCATGGGGCCCAACAGCAATTTCTACTACAGTAGCTAAAACTGGCACCAGCTCTTTTGCAGCAACATACGATAAAGGTGATTGGTCTGCAGATGGTTTTGGCACCGGTGGTACAGGCCTACCAACAGCAAGTTACAACTACTTATCTTTCTGGATAAAAGGTGGTCTTGAAAATTACACCCTTTATCTTACGGCTGATACTCGCGGAGGATTTGGAAACTCAGATACCAGCACTCCTATTACTGTTCCGGCTAACGTTTGGACGTATTTTAAAATGCCGTTATCGACACTTAATTTACAGGGCTCAAAACAATTCGGGTTCTATATACAAGGCCCTAATGATCAGAACGAAACATTCTATTTTGATGATGTTGTACTGTTAAAATAACAATACAAATTAACACCTGATGTTAACCAACACCGGGTGTTAATTATACAACATGAATATTGTTGTAATAACGAAATAAGAATTGGTTAATGTTTGGTTACAAATGTCATCACCTAGTATGGGTGATG
Organism: Mucilaginibacter sp. L196; assembly: GCF_009765905.1. Lineage (GTDB taxonomy): Bacteria > Bacteroidota > Bacteroidia > Sphingobacteriales > Sphingobacteriaceae > Mucilaginibacter. Next base: position 330,190 of record NZ_LMUO01000015.1, read on the forward strand.
GCATTTTTTTTAATAGATAATTTGAAACAAATCACATTCCGATTAATAATATGTTAAATTTGTATCAATATCTTAACCAATTAAGTACACCTCAAATTTATTGATATGACAAGTAACGTAATGCGCGAAATAACGCCGTTAACTCCCGGCGATTGCTTTACAATTTTTTCAAGGGTCAAAGAAAAATTCGACTTCCCATTGCACTATCATGATGAGTATGAACTCAACCTTATTATTAATGCAAAAGGGGCTAAACGGGTTGTTGGTGGCCACATTGAAGTAATTGACGACCTGGAGCTGGTACTTGTTGGCCCAAACGTATACCATGCATGGTTTACGCACCAATGCCAAAGCCAATCAATTACGGAAGTAACTATACAATTTCACAAGGACTTGTTTGATGATAAATTTTTGAGACGCAACCAGTTAAGCTTTGTTAAAAACATGATAGAGCGCTCGCAAAGAGGCATACTATTCTCACCTGAAACCATAGCGGCGTTAAAAGACCGCATATACTCATTAAACAAAAAAAGCGGGTTTGATTCGGTATTGGAACTACTTTCTATACTGCACGATCTTTCTATATCCCGCAACATGAAAACACTGTCGGATTCCAGCTTTTCAAACGAACAGTTCCATTACAACAGCAGGCGCATTGAAAAGGTTTTTGAGTATATGAACAGCCATTACAACATGCAGATCACACTGGCCGAGGTAGCCAAAATAGCCAATATGCCGGAGGCGTCTTTTAGCAGATTCATCAAAAAAAGAACCGGAAAAACGTTTATCGATAGTTTGAATGAAATTCGCCTGGGGCATGCCTCAAGAATGCTGATCGACACCACCAATACTGTTGCCGAAATTGCTTATAAATGCGGGTTTAATAACATATCAAACTTCAACCGGATATTTAAACGCAAGAAGTTTTGCATCCCTAAAGATTTCAGGGAAACCTATACCGGCAACCGGATATTTATATAGCCCAAAACACCAACTAATACCTTTAATAACAGTTTATGTATTTTAAATGGTTAAAATAGTATTAGTATACTGCAAGTAACCGTTTTAATTTAGCTACAGCCAATAAAACCAGTTTTACCCCCCTCTCAAAAAGGTTAATAAAGCTGTAGCGAGCCATATATTAATTTTATAAAACACACCCATGCATCTATCTTTTATAGATCTATCAATAATTGCGTTGTATTTACTTACAACCGTATTTATTGGTTTATGGTATCGCAAAAAGGCACGAAAAAATAAAGAAAGTTATATGCTTGGCGGCAAATCGCTGCCCTGGTATATGCTTGGCCTAAGCGATGCATCAGACATGTTCGACATAAGCGGCACCATGTGGATGGTAAGCCTTTGCTTCGCCTACGGAATGAAAAGCATTTGGATACCCTGGCTCTGGCCGGTATTTAACCAGGTATTTTTAATGATGTATTTATCACGCTGGCTGCGCCGTTCCAATGCCTCAACAGGCGCGGAATGGTTAAAAACCAGGTTTGGCGATAGTGGAAAAGCTGTTCGTGCATCGCACATAATAGTTATTGTATTTGCCCTGTTTTGTTGCTTTGGATACCTGGCCTATGGTTTTATTGGCCTTGGCAAATTCATCGAAATATTTGCCCCATGGAGCGCTGTAAAGGCATACGTACCATTCGATGTGCCGCTTAAATATGTACCCCAGTTTTACGGGATAATTTTCACGCTGTTCGCTATGTTCTACTCTATTTTAGGCGGGATGCATGGCATTGTTTTGGGGGATGTGATCAAATATATCGTAATGACTGCCGCCTGCATCTGGATCTCAGTTATAGCCGTAATGAAGTTGCAAGGACATACACTCAATGTACCTAACGGCTGGTATAGCCCGTTTTTTGGCTTGCACCTTAACCTGAACTGGACGAACATCATAACCGAAGTAAATCAAAAAATAAAGGAAGACGGCTATTCACTTTTCGGAGTGTTTTTTATGATGATGACCTTCAGGGGATTTTTCGCGGCGCTTGCCGGCCCTGCGCCGACTTATGATATGCAAAAAATACTATCTACCCGCACACCTGAAGAGGCAAGTAAAATGAGTGGTTTTGTAAATATCATACTGTTGCCAATCCGTTATGCGCTTATCATCAGTTTAACCTTACTGGGCTTGTTGTATTACCACCAAATGAATCTAAAGGATGCCACAGGAGCAATTGACTTTGAACGCATTTTACCTGCGGTGATAAATAACTTTCTACCGGTTGGCTTAGTTGGCTTATTGCTTGCAGGCTTACTTGGCGCTTTCATGAGCACTTTTAGCGGTACACTTAACGCGGCACAGGCTTATATTGTTAATGATATTTATGTAAAATACGTTGATCCTAAAGCATCAACCAAAAAAATAATGACCATGAATTACCTGATGGGTATTATTGTGGTAGCTATAGGTGTTTTATTAGGATTTTGTATAAAGAATATAAATGCAGCCTTACAATTTATCGTATCGGCACTGTATAGCGGCTATATTGTATCAAATGTTTTAAAATGGCATTGGTGGCGCTTTAATGCCAATGGCTTTTTTTGGGGGATGCTCAGTGGCATTGCAACAGCAATGGTGTTGGCAGTAACTGTTGATGCAGGGCATGTTTTATACTGGTTTCCCGTGTTATTTGTAGTATCAATTGCGGGTGCCATTATTGGCACTTATACAGCCCCACCTACTGACATAGCCGTTTTACGATCATTCTATATCAATGTACGCCCCTGGGGTGCGTGGGGCCATATTGAAGCCTTGGTACGGGCCGATGATCCTGACTTTCAATCAAACAAAAACTTTAAACTAAATATGTTCAATGTGGTAATTGGTACTATAGCACAGTTGTGCCTCACCATATTGCCCATGTACTTAATACTGATGCAAAAGTTACCGTTAATGGTGACTATAGCCCTACTGGCTGTCATCATTGCAATACTTAAAAAAACCTGGTGGAATAAATTAAAAGACTATTAATTACTGAAATGACAAGAGAATTTGAACAACGGTTATCAGCATTAGAAAATGCTTACGATAAGCTTATTACTACGCCAAACAAAATAGCAGGGCTTGGTAATGGCGTATATGACCGCTATATAAATCCTGTATTAACAGCAGCACATGCGCCGGTTTTTTGGAAATATGATCTAAATCCAAAAACGAATCCTTATTTAATGGAGCGCTTTGGTGTTAACGCGGCGTTTAACGCAGGCGCTATAAAATGGAAAGGCAAATACTTGCTGATGGCCCGTGTGGAAGGTGTCGACCGGAAATCATTTTTCGCGATCGCGGAGAGTCCTAACGGCATAGACAATTTCACATTTTGGGAAAAGCCGATTAATATGCCGGAGACGGACAAACCTGATACAAACATATATGATGCCCGTTTAACAGAACATGCTGATGGTTGGATATATGCCTTATTTTGTACCGAAAGACGTGACCCTGAAGCACCAGCTTACGACCAATCAATGGCGGTTGCCGCTTGCGGTATTGCCCGCACTCGCGATTTTATAAACTGGGAACGTTTACCCGACCTAAAAACGCCATCGGCCCAACAACGTAATGTTGTTTTGCATCCGGAATTTGTTAATGGCAAATATGCTTTTTACACACGCCCGCAGGATAGTTTTATTAATGCAGGTAAAGGTGGCGGTATAGGTTTTGCTGTGTGTGATGATATTGAACATGCGGTTATAGATCATGAAGACATCATCGACAATAAAATTTATCACACAGTTTACGAAGCTAAAAATGGCCAGGGTCCGGCACCAATTAAAACCGAACATGGCTGGCTGCATTTGGCCCATGGCGTGCGTCACACTGCTGCCGGTTTAAGATATGTGCTATATATGTTTATGACTGATTTGCATGATCTTACTAAGGTAATTCACAAACCGGGCGGTTATTTTATAGCACCTGCTGACGATGAATACACCGGTGATGTACCAAATGTTGTTTTCTGTAACGGGTGGATAATTGACGAGGATGGCACAGTTTATATTTACTACGCATCATCGGATACCCGAATGCATGTGGCTACCTCTACCCTGCCAAAACTATTAGACTATGTAATGAATAACCCGGCAGATGGTTTGCGTTCGGCAACATCAGTTGATACGTTAAACAAAATAATTACAGCTAATAACAACATATTGGCTCAGGAAAAAAAAGGATAAGTGCAAAAAATGGTACACAATCAGCCCGTTGAAGATCAGCTTGCAGTATTAAAAAATGAGCTTAGCGATGAGTTAAGCAACATTTTTAGCTATTGGATGAACAACACTACCGACGAGGTATATGGCGGATTTCTTGGTCGTATTGATGAGCAAAATAAGGTAATTGAAAATTCGCCCAAAGGCTCTGTTTTAAATGCAAGAATACTGTGGTCGTTCTCTGCTGCTTATAATCTCACTAAAAATCCTGATTACTTACAATATGCCGAAAGAGCATACCAATTCATAATTGACCATTTTATTGACAACGAATTTGGCGGCGTTTACTGGTCGGTAGATTATGAAGGCAAGCCACTGGATACCAAAAAGCAGGTGTATGCTAATGCGTTCACCATTTATGGGTTCAGCGAATATCACATTGCATCAGGTAATGAAGAAGCCAAAACATTAGCCATTGAACTTTATAACTTGTTAGTTAAAAACAGCTTCGACACTAAAAATACCGGTTATTTAGAAGCTTTTACGAGAGATTGGCAACCGCTTAATGATCTCCGGTTAAGTGCAAAGGATGCCAATGAGAAAAAGACAATGAACACGCATCTGCATGTTTTGGAGGCTTATACAACCTTATACCGTATTTGGCAACCTGAAGAGTTAAAACTGCAAATTGAAACCCTGATCCATAACTTCTTAGATCATTTTATCGACCCAAAAACACATCACTGTTTATTATTTTTTGATGAGGACTGGAACAACAAATCAGGATTAATATCATACGGCCATGATATAGAAACTACCTGGCTTTTACAGGAAGCGGCCGAAGTGATTAACAATGAATTATTACTCGAAAGAATCAAGACCATCAATATCCCAATAACCGAAGCTACCATAGCTGGCTTGGATGATGATGGCGGCCTTTGGTATGAATATGAACCTGCAGATCATCAGCTCATTAAACAAAAACACTGGTGGGTACAGGCTGAAGCTATGGTTGGGTTTTATAATACCTGGCAAATAACTGGCGATGAAAAATATCTTGCCATAGTTGAGAAAAACTGGCAATACATCAAAGCTAAAATATTAGACCCAAAATACGGCGAATGGCTATGGGGAATAGATGAAAATGGCGAAACGATGAAGGGTGAAGACAAAGCTGGTATTTGGAAATGCCCATATCATAATAGCCGGGCGTGCATAGAGATTATTAAACGGATAAGCAGATAAACCAATGAAGAATTTCAACAAAACGTGTTTGATTATAGCGGGATGCGGCATGATGCTACAGGCTTGTAAAAAAGGCGACTCATCAACAAATAGTGGTGGTGCTACAACAGATACAACCAACGCCCCTATTGTAGCACCAACCGAGCCTGCTATTGCCAGTACACAAGGCTTCTTTTTAAATAACTGGCAGGCAAAAACATGGGTTGCGCCATCTACAAAGGCGGCAACAAAACCCTCTGCAGATGGAGCGGTTATTGTTACGGTTGACGTAAGTAAGGAAATAACCAAGGTATCAAGTTTAGAGTATGGTAATAATACCAACCCTTTTATGGGCCCAATTTCAACCGTACCTGTATTAATTAATAACATTAGTAGTTTATCACCTAACATTCTCCGGTTTCCGGGTGGCAGTTTGTCGGATATTTATTTCTGGGATCAGTCAAATACCGCGCCTGCTGATGCGCCTGCACAACTGTTAGACGACAATGGCACTGCTTCGGCAGCCGGTTATTGGTTTGGCAACAGTTCATCCTCAACAACCATGACAGTTGATGATTACTATTCGGCTTTACAACAAACAAAAAGTACCGGGTTAATTACTGTTAACTATGGTTACGCGCGTTATGGAACGAGTGCCAACCCGGTAGCAACGGCTGCGCATTATGCCGCTAATTGGGTTAGATATGATAAAGGCCGCACAACTTATTGGGAAGTCGGCAACGAAATATATGGTGATTGGGAAGCCGGCTATCGAATTGATCAAACCCAAAACAAGGATGGACAGGTACAAATACAGGATGGTACCACCTATGGTAATCACTTTAAGGTTTTTGCCGATTCTATGCGTGCCGCCGCTGCTCAGGTTGGTAACACCAATATAAAAATTGGTGTAGTTTTAGACGGCGCCGCTGATCAAAACGGTGCCAGTGAAGGCCAGGTAAGTAACTGGAACAACAATGTTTTAACAGCCGAAGGCAATACTGCCGACTTCTTCGTACTCCATAATTACTATACCCCTTATGAGCAAAACTCACAACCGAGTGTTATATTAGGCACACCGGCACCGGGTACAAGCCAAATGATGGCATGGGTAAAAACATCGGTAGCAAATGCCGGGGTTACGCAAAAACCCGTTGCTATGGATGAATGGAATATTTTTTCGACCGGATCATCGCAAATGGTATCAAATATAGCAGGCTTACATGCGGTTATGACTTTGGGCGAAGCATTGAAAGACCAAATTAGTATGACAAGCCGCTGGGATTTGGCAAATTCATACGACAATGGGGATGATATGGGCATGTTCAATAACTCAGCGCCGTACCAGGGTGCCGAACCGGGTGCACCTGCATGGAACCCAAGACCTGCATTTTATTATATGTACTTTTTCCAAAATTATATCGGCGACCATTTGTTAACTACCGCGTCAAGCAATGGGAATATATCAGCCTATGGCTCATCCTATACCTCTGGGCAGGCGGGTGTTATTTTAGTGAATACAGGTATCGGGAACCGTGTTGTAACTGTTAACTTTAGAAACTTTGCAGCGGGTGCTAATTACTATTATTACACGCTAACAGGTGGTACTGATAATGCTCCATTTTCACACCAGGTTTACGTAAATGGTGCAGGGCCGACAACAAGTTCAGGCGGGCCATCAAATTACGCCACGATACCGGCAAGTACTGCCAGCATATCAGGCGGAATTACCGTGAGCATACCGTCGTATTCAGCTGTATTTTTAGTTGCAGATAAAAAATAAAGACTATGAGATCAACCCTTTATAAACTATTAATTGTTATTATTTGCTGTTTTAGCAGCAGTAATTTATTCGCGCAAAAGTTTGAAGAACTGGCACAAACCCCACCAATGGGCTGGAACACCTGGAACACATTCCAAACCAATATTAACGAGCAAATGCTGAGAGATATGGTGGATGCCTATGTATCGTCGGGCATGCGCGATGCCGGGTATACCTATTTTGTGCTGGATGATGGGTGGATGTCGATGCAAAGAGATAACAACGGCAGCTTAGTTGCTGATCCTAAGAAATTCCCAAGCGGAATGAAAGCATTTGCCGATTATGTACACTCCAAAGGATTAAAGTTTGGCATTTATAACTGTGCAGGTACACATACCTGTGGAGGCTATCCCGGCACACATGGTTATGAGTACCAGGATGCCCGTTTATATGCCTCATGGGGTGTTGACTATTTAAAATACGATTGGTGTAATACTGATAGTATAAATGCACGCGATGCTTATTTGACTATGAGCAGGGCCATTCGCACGGCGGGCAGGCCAATGGTTTTTAGTCTTTGTGAGTGGGGAAATCATGCGCCATGGCTTTGGGCAAAAAACGTAGGACAATTATGGCGTACGACCACTGATATTCATGCAGGATTCGCAGAGGATCAGAACAATGGCAGCTGGTCGTCGTTTGGTGTTTTGCATATTTTGGATTTACAGGACCATATCAGGCAATATGCGGGCCCCGGCCATTGGAATGACCCGGATATGCTGGAAGTTGGTAACGGAATGACTTATGCTGAGGATAAAGCTCACTTTTCATTATGGTGTATGCTTGCAGCACCATTAATATCTGGTAATGATCTGCGTAAAATGTCGTCTCAAACAACTGCTATCTTAACCAATAAGGAAGTTATAGCGGTAGATCAGGATTCATTAGGTGTCGAGTGTTTTAAATACTACTCTTTTGATGGCATGGAAATATTTGTAAAGGCATTAAAAGATAGTAGCCTGGCGGTTTGCTTTTTAAACCGTTTATCGCGCCAGCAAAATATTGATTTCGACTGGAAAGAACACATGATCACCGATACGGCATCAAAACTAAACATCGACTTTAATAAAAACACATATGCATTGCGTGACCTTTGGGCTAAAAAGAACATCGGCACAACCAATAAACCATTGAAGCAAACTATTGGCTCGCACGAGGTGCTTATGCTTAAATTGAGCAAAGTAAACTAAATGAAAAAGTGCCTCACCCTATTATCCGTACTGCTTTGCGGCTCTGCAAGCTTTGCACAGCAATTATATGCGCCAAGCGATAAACTGGCTACTCATGAAACAATACAGCTTTACAGTAGCATGCAGCGATTGGTAGGCGCGGGAACATTATTCGGCCACCATGACGATACCGCTTATGGTGTTGGATGGAAAGATGAAGATAACCGCTCGGATGTAAAAAGCGTTACCGGCTCCTACCCTGGTTTGTACGAATGGGATTTCGCAAAGATGGAACATAAACGCGACAGTGATATTAACGGCCATCCATTTAAGCGCCAGCGGAAGTTAGTGAGAGAGGCTTATGATCGCGGCGGCATTAATGAATTTTGCTGGCATATGGATAACCCATCCAACGGAAAATCTGCTTGGGATACTACGCATAATAGCGTAGCGGATATTATTCCGGGTGGCTCGCATCATGATGTTTATGTTAAGTATTTAGATAATATTGCTGAATATGCGCACACATTAAAAGGGCCGGATGGTGAAGCTATACCTTTCCTTTTCAGGCCATTTCATGAGCTTACAGGTAATTGGTTTTGGTGGGGCAGAAATGATTGCACATCTGATGAATTCAAAACCTTATGGCGCTTTACTATTGATTATTTGCGCAATACAAAAAAACTGCATAACCTGCTGATTGTATATTCTGTAGCAGATTTTGACACCAAAGAAGATTTTTTGGCCAGATATCCCGGCGATGATTATGTAGATGTGATAGGTTTTGACAACTACTGTTATAATAGCGTAAAAGACTATGCGTATAATTTAGATAAACGCATGGGTTTACAACTGGAAATAGCCAAAGAACACCATAAACTGGCATGTGTTGCCGAAACTGGATACGAGGGCATACCGCAAGCTGATTTTTGGACCAGTGTTTTATTACCCAAATTGCAGAAGTACCCGCAAACATCATTTGTGCTGGTTTGGCGTAACTGGAAAACAACACATTTTTACGCGCCATATCCCGGGCAGGTTAGTGCTGATGATTTTGTGAAGTTTGCTAAGGATGATCATACCCTATTTCAAAACCGTTTAACACCTTTGGCTGTGTATGGAAAATATATTCCGCCAATTCAATAATATTAGATGAAGTATCTTTTTTGCTTATCGATTGCCGCTTTCAGCACATTTTGCGCTATCGCGAAGCCATTAAAACATAAAGAATTAACATTTTTTAAAGCCGATAACCCCAACATCAAATATGTTGGCCGGGTTGATTTTGACAATCCTTTAGCCCCTCGTTTTTGGAACCCGGGTGTATACGTGCAGGCAAAATTTAAAGGACCGTCGTTAGAGATCACTGTTAATGATGAAACCCTGTACGGCGTAACTCATAATTATTTAGAGATCGCTATTGATAATAACCCTCCTATCAGGATACAGACTACCGGAAAAACCAGCCGGTTATTGGTTGCCAGCAATCTTTCTTCCGGTTCGCATACGGTTACTATTTGTAAGGATACTGAATCGGGAATAGGTTATATTGAGTTTGTGGGGATGAAATGCGAAGAGTTATTACCACTGCATCAACCTAAAAGGAAAATTGAATTTATAGGCGATTCGATAACCTGCGGCACCAGTATGGACCAATCGGTTGTTAAATGCGATAAAGGCTATTGGTACGATCAACATAATGCTTATATGAGCTATGGACCAAGTACGGCAAGGATGCTTGATGCGCAATGGCAAATAAGTGCCGTATCGGGTATTGGTTTAATACATAGCTGCTGCAACCTGGATATTACCATGCCAAAGGTATTTGACAAGGTTGATTTGCGTGCCGATAGTATCCAATGGAGTTTCAGCAAATATACTCCCGATGTTGTTACCATTTGCCTTGGGCAGAACGATGGCAAACAAGATTCTGTAGCTTTTTGCAGCGCTTATGTGAGTTTTATTAAACAAATCAGGGCTCATTATCCTAATGCAGATATTGTTTGCCTGAATAGCCCTATGGGTAATGTCGAGTTAACGGGAATGCTTAAAAATTATATATCTGGTATTGAGCAATACATGCATAATAGCGGGGATAAAAAAGTTTCTCATTTCCTTTTCCCGGGAGGGTATAATAATGGTTGTGGTAGTCACCCGGATATGGCGCAGCATCAGTTGATTGCTGAGCAGTTGGTGGGGTATTTGAGGGGGTTGGAGAATTGGTAAATTCTTAAATATGATTTGTCATTCTGAGGAACGAAAAATCTGTAAAGTAGTTTACACCGTACAGATTCTTCGCTGCGCTCAGAATGACAAAAGGAAAGTTTTATACTGTTTTAGCTTACAATACTGATATTACCTGCTCCTTCACATTCCATCCACTAACTAAAACACTTGGTTTTTCACTACCTAATTTCGCTGTCGGCGCGCTTACGGTTACTGTTGTACTTTCGCCCGGTGCAAGGCTGAAATAGTTTGCCGACCAGTATGATGGCATTACTTCCTCTCCTTTAACCATTAATTGCGGACGGACAAAGAATGCGATACGCTTGCTGCTATTGGTTATTTGCAGGGTGTATTTATCTTCTTTATAGCCTTTCTCTGTCTTAATTATCCTTGTGCTAACATTGGCATTATCCATATTGTTTAATGGCTTGTAGTCGTTATTTGGCGCCATCCAATAAGTGTTGCGTGATACGACTTTGCCTGATGCATCGGTTAACTTCAGCACTACAAAACAAAATTCCTTAGTATCGCCCAAAATTGGCTTTAACGGCATTGCTGAAGTTGTGCCGGTTGAGGATAAATTAACATTAGCCGAACGATGATATAGCGATTTACTGTTCAGCGAATAAACATCAGCTTGCGCGGTTAAATTACCTGTGCCTTTAAAGGTGCGATTGATCACCATTACGGTTGAATCATCCTGATTAAACTGGATGTGTATTGGCTCTACGGCATTTTGCATGGCGTAGTAACCGGCATTAGGTTCTAAATACCAATCGTAAATCTGCCATACTACACTTGGCAACGCTGAATTTAGTTTCCAAAGCATTACACCACCTGTTTCATTAAGTTTATGCCCATCAGCCTCAAAAATACCCTGATAACCTGTATAGTTCATCAGCTGCATTTTATCAGAGAAACCTACCATTGTTGTGGGTTGGCCGTAACGACTTACCATATCACTATAATACTCGTCATACTTAGCAGCACCTGTACAGGCATCATGGTAGCCCCAGGTATTGTTTAGCGGGAAAGGCAGTTTTGTATCCCAGGTTAAGTTAGTAACCACTTTTGCCAATGTGTTATATGGCGGTTGCGATGGGATGCCTGTTTCATCTTTAAATACCCAGTCTTTACCGGCATCTGCCAATTTGTAATATTCTTTAGGATCTTTCCATGCATAAGGGCCTCCGCTGTAAACGCCTGATGATTGGTTATCAGGGTATGCTCCTTCCCACCCTGCAGGCAGTTTGGCAAAGCCGGATGAACATGGAATAAACGGACGGGTACCATCCATCGCTATAACATTATCGCGCATAGCATAATATAATTCCTTACGGGCATGGCCTTCGTTGCCGCCTGTCCACACCAATAAACTTGGGTGGTTACGCACACGGTAAATAGTACTGATCACATTCTTCACAAACACATTTCCTTCAAGCGGCCAATCGGGAGAGCCTTTAAATTCACCTTGTGTATCGCCCGTAACCCAGAAGTCAGACCATACCATTAATCCATACCGATCTGCCGCATCCCAAAATGCATCCGGTGGCGTAACTCCTCCACCCCAAATGCGTACTAAGTTCACATTAGCATTTTTGCATAGATGCATCTCATAATCATATCGGGCGGAATCACGGTTCACCATCATATCAGGTACCCAGGCACCGCCAACTAAATGCACACGTTTGCCATTCACATAAAAATCACGGCGTACATAGCCGTTTACATCCGTTGCAGTAGAACCTACAGTGCGTATGCCGAATACAAAGGTAGTATCGTCACTTACGCCATTATTATCAGTATATTTTAGATTGATGCGGTACAAATTTGCCCTGCCATAACCATTAGGCCACCATAAACGTGGTTGGTGAATAATTAATTGGCTAACTTCATCGGCAGTAAAACCAACTTGTTTAAATGAATTTGAGCTAACACCTACGCCTTTACTGAACTGTACTGCAGCACCCACAAAGTTTTCGGGTTTGATGCTTACACTAAGCGTACCGTTTTTAGAAATATCTGTATGATTGGTTAGCGTTAAATTCAGCGCTAATTTGGCAATGCTTGTATCCGGCAAATTAGGCAGATCAGTTTTTAATTGGGGATGGCCGATGGTTACCGCGCCTGATGTACGCAGGTAAACCGGTTGCCAAATACCCATGTTACGATCGCGCACCGGCGGGATCCAATCCCATCCTACCGAACAAAGCATGGTAACATTTTTGCCAATATCCCCGGTAGGGCCACCGTTTAAATAAAACGGCCCCATGGCTTCCAACTGCTCTTTATCCGGGAATCCGGGTTCATCTAAAGGATATATTTTTACGGCCAAAGCATTCTCGCCACCGGCAATGATATGTTTACTTACATCAAGGCTGTACTCAGCAAACATGCCAACCATTTGTGTAGAATCGGTAATTTGTTTACCGTTAACCCATACGGCTGCACGGTAGTTTATCCCTTTAAATATTAATTGAAAGACTTTTCCCTTATCGCTTGCGGCTACTTTAAATGTTGTACGATACCAGTATGGCTTTTTCCATGGATTTGGCTGATTCGGGATAAAGCTGTATTGCTCCAGATTATATTCTTTATTGAATTTGTCGGATGCATCGGGTATCAGCATATTATTTAACCCTAAATATGGCGATGGATATATTTTGTTGGCAACCAAACCTGTAAGTACTGTTGATGGTACCTTAACCGGAAACCAGTAAACGCTGGATTTATAATTTGGTGTTGATATTATACTGCCGCCATCGTTCACCAGATATTCCGACTGAAGATCGAAATCGGTTAACTTAACCTGAGTGATACTATTTTTCTGCGCATACAGGTTTGAACAAAGGAAAAAGCAAAGAGCAATTGTTAGTACGGATATTATATTTTTTTTCATTGATATAAAGCTAATAGCCTATATTTAAGCAATATAGATGTTTAAAACAGACTGTTATTGTATGGTCGAAATATAGATTTAAACTTTTTTATAGACCGATATTTTTATCGCATTTGTTGACACTATTTTACCATTTTACTGATAATATTTATACATCGGCATATATTAGCAACCTGCTACAATAGCATTATAAACCCAGTTACACTTTACAAAACTTATGAAACGAATAGTATTGATTGCTGTCATTTTATTTTGCGCAATATACACCAATGCACAACGCAAAACTATCGAAAGCGATATCGACAAAAAAGTTGATGCCTTACTTGCCAAAATGACCATTGATGAAAAGATTGGTCAGATGACACAGGTAACCTTAGATGTTGTTTTACAAACCGCTAACGGCGCAGCTACTCAACCCACACAAATAGATGCAGATAAAATTAAAGAAGCGCTACAAAAATACCATGTAGGCTCTATATTAAATGTGAGCGGCGCGGCCTATACCCGCGAACATTGGTATAAGATCATCAGTGACATACAAAGCGCGGCAGCGCAAACCCGTTTAAAAATACCGGTGTTATATGGCATTGATGCTATGCACGGACAAAACTATGTACAAGGCAGCACACTTTTCCCGCAGGAAATTGGTATGGCGGCAACCTTTAACCCGGAACTTGCCAAGCGCGAAGGTGCTATTACCGCTTATGAAACCCGCGCAAGCTATATTCCATGGGATTTTTCGCCGGTATTGGATTTAGGTAGAAACCCGCTTTGGCCGCGTATTTATGAAACTTTTGGCGAAGACCCTTATCTCGCTAAAACCATGGGGGCATCGGTAGTTAGAGGTTATCAGGGTAATGACCCTGGTAGCAAATACAATGTAGCATCGTGCATGAAACATTATTTGGGTTATAGTTTCCCGTTAGATGGCAAAGACCGTACGCCTGCTTGGATACCAGACCGTTATATGCGCGAGTATTTTTTACCATCATTCAGAGCTGCTGTTAATGCTGGCGCTATGTCGGTTATGGTGAATTCGTCTGAAATAAATGGCGTTCCAGTACATTCAAGCCATTATTTGCTGACAGATGTTTTAAGAGGAGAATTAGGCTTTAAAGGCGTTATTGTTACCGATTGGATGGATATAAAATACCTGCATGACAGGCACCACATCGCGGCAACGCAAAAAGACGCGGTTTTAATAGCTATAAATGCCGGTATTGATATGAGCATGGTACCTTTGGATTATACTTTTTATGACTTGCTGAAACAATTGGTTAAAGAAGGCAAAGTACCCGTAAGCCGTATTGATGAATCGGTTAGAAGGATATTAAAAATGAAATACATGGTGGACATATTTGAGCGCCCGGTAGGTAACCCCGATGATTATCCAAAATTTGGCTCTTCTGAGTTTGCGGCGGTAAGTTTAAAATCGGCTGTTGAATCTATCACCTTATTAAAAAATAACAACAACGTATTGCCGCTTAAAAAGGATATAAAAGTGTTTGTTACCGGCCCGGCTGCAAACAGTATGCGTGCCATAAACGGTGGCTGGAGCTATACCTGGCAAGGCGATGTTACCAATCAATTCACCACAGATAAAAAAACCATTTTAAAAGCTATCGAACAAAAAATAGGCAAGGATAATGTTAGCTATGAGCCGGGTTCATCATACGAAGCCCCTGAAGATATTGATGCGGCAGTAAAAGCAGCTAAAAAATCGGATGTGATTGTATTGTGTTTGGGTGAAAACTCTTACGCGGAGAACCCCGGTAATATTGATAACCTCGATCTGCCATCGGCACAAATGGATTTGGCTAATGCCTTGGCAGCAACAGGTAAGCCTATTATATTGGTGATGACTGAAGGCCGCCCACGGATAATTACGCCAATTGAGGGTAAATCTGCCGCTACTATCATGGCTTATTTACCGGGCAACGAAGGTGGCAATGCACTGGCAGATATATTATTTGGCGATGCAAATCCATCGGGCAGGTTACCGTATACTTATCCACGAGATGCAAACGCATTGGTAAATTATTACCACAAAAACATTGAGAATGGCAATAGTGACGATAAGCATGGCTATAACCCATTATATGAGTTTGGCGATGGTTTAAGTTATACCACTTTCGCGTACAGTAATCTTAAAATTAGTCAGCCAACTTTAAAAGAGGGTGAAACATTAACCGTAACTGTTGATGTAAAAAACACCGGCGATCGTGAGGGAAAAGAGAGTGTGTTATTATACAGTCGGGAAGAATACGCCAGCATCACACCTGATACTAAACGTTTAAGGGCTTTTGATAAGATCGATCTTAAACCGGGCGAAACCCAAACGGTAACGTTCAAACTAACATCAAAAGATCTGGCATTTATTAATGATGTAAGCAAATCGGTTACCGAAGCAGGTGAATTTAAGGTGATGGTTGGCGGGTTGACGCAGAGCTTTAATTTTGTGACGAGTGTTGTGCCATCGAGGACAGGGAAGCTATAATATTCCTTAATTCCTCCTTTGCTAGTGTCCTCACTAGCAAATTGAAGGGGTGCGGTTTGTTAGTGAGGACACTAACAAAGGATAACATTGTAGTATTCCTTAATTGTCATTCTGAGCGCAGCGAAGAATCTTCTGCATCAAGCAAGTTCGCTATGCAAATCGAAGAAGATTCTTCGCTGCGCTCAGAATGACAAGGGGGGAAATCAGAATAACAAGGGAGTAAGGAAAATAAGATTTTAACTCCAGTCAAACTCTTTTACCTTACCATCTAACTTCCATTTTTTGGGCCATTGGTTGGTTAACCAATCTAAAGGTTCGCCTATTGGCTGTGGTTTTGCCGCCAATGCGAAACAATGTTTAATATGTTGTTTCTGCTCCGCGCCCAAAGCATTCGGCTGCGCCGATATAAATAGCGGTGCGCTGCTTTCGGCAAGTAAGCTCATCCATTGTTTGTTTTTGTCCCATGGTACTTTGGTGGTTAGGCCAACACAATCGCCATCAACTGCATAAAATTTGTTGTGCTGCACCATACGGAAGCCAAGCGTATTTACGCCCATTTTTCGGGTACGCGACCATTCGTTGCCGCTGGTATCATCACCAATCCTGTTCATCTCAAATATGCCTGCTGATAAATGGCTCATGGTATTGCAGCCTATCAGGTACATATCCCCTGCCGCTTCGCGGATGGATCGGTATAGGTTCAGAATAATTTCGGCGTTGGTTTTAGTATTATCATTAAACTGCCAACCGGGTACAGTTAAGCCATCGGCCATAGTAGCGCCCCATCTGCCAAAAATATCGTAGCTGCTAAAATCGTGCTTAACCAAATCATAACCCCATTGTTTATACAGCGTGATATTACTTTTAATATAATCCAGGTTCTCATCAATGGTGGGATCAAGTGTTGGCAGATTAACATCATCCCTACCTGGAATGGTGGGTGCAAGTAGTTTTTGATACGTATCCGGTTTGGTGCTTAAGGGCCTTGTCCACAAACCGGCACGCATGCCTAGCTGGTTAATATTGCCTGCAAGCTTGTGCATATCTTTAAACTTATCATTCGGCTGCGAATAATCGTTGCGGTAATTTTTTTCCTTATTCGTATACGCCGACCATCCATCATCTACAACTGAAAATGGTTTATTATTGGTATCGGTAGCCAAATCAGCTAGTAAGGTGGTATGCTGAATGATCAGATCATAGGAACTATTGCCATAAGCGAAATACCAATCATTAATACCATAAACCGGTTGCTTGGGTAGCCTCGGGTTCGGGCACATCATCCCGCAGAAACGCCTTGCTGTAGCAAATGTATTTTCATCAGACTTATTTTTAGTGGCGATAATATCGGCAGCATGCAAAACCCTATCGCCAAGTTTAACACCTGAGCCGCCGTTGGTGGTATCTAGGGTTAACTGCATTTTATCATCACCAACCTGCCAATAGCAAATAGTATTGCAGCCCGTTTTCACGCCAAAGCAAGTGGTAGCTGCGCCGTTATGCAGAACAAAGTACCAGGGCAGTTTCCTGCTGAATAAAGCCGGTTGGAAATGAACATCGCCATAAGTACGTTCCCAATGGTCGCCTAAAACAATGGAAGATGACGGGACTGCATAAGTCCATTGTAATTGCACATTATGCAATGCCATGGTTGGTGAGTGAACTGACGCACCTAAATCCGCATGGTTGTAGTGGAGTTTAACTGTTATATCTTTATAAGTCCATGTTTGTTTATCTGATGATTGCAGCTCTTGGATGCCATCATCCAATTTAACAAATACTTTTTGAGGTAAATGGACGAGTTGATGAACGGCAGTTAAGGCATTTACCTGTTTTACAAATAATAAACCCGCCAGCGAAGTACCGCCGAGGTATAAGAAATGTTTCCTGTTCATAATTGGTGGTAGATGGAATCGGTTAATCTAATATACGCATTAAATACCTGGTTGCAAAAATGGTTATATAACAATATTTACTTATTTGCCTATATTTGAATTTTACAATAGCAATGGAACCAACAACGCTCGCTGAGTTTTATAGGGAAACGGCTAATCTCATCCCCGAAGGGATAAATAAAGAGATTGGCCATTTTAATGTTTTTAATGTTGACGACATTGCTGCCAAGTTTCGCAAGAACCCGGCAACCCCCATGCCCTACAACCGGCGGGAGTATTATAAAATCAGCCTGATCAGCGGGCGTAATAAAGCGGAATATGCCGATAAGGTGATTGATATTGAAAAGAATGCTTTGTTATTCGCAACGCCAAAAATCCCTTATAACTGGTTACCGCAGGATCATAATCAGCATGGTTATTTCTGCATTTTTACACATGAGTTTTTAGTGCATTCCAAAAGTGGTGTAATGTTGGATGAGTTGCCGATTTTTCAACCGGGCGGCTACCCTATTTTTCAGCTTACTGATGAGGCCGCTCATGACATTAACTTCATTTTTAGTAAAATGTATAAGGAGTTATCATCGGACTATGCGCATAAATATGACCTGTTGCGTAATTATGTGATGGAACTAATCCACTACGGACAAAAGCTACAGCCCGAGACTGCGCTTTATCCATCGCACACGGCATCGGCAAGGGTATCGTCGTTATTTATTGAGTTATTGGAGCGGCAATTCCCGATTGATTCGCCACATCAAAAATTAACTTTGCGTACTGCAAAGGATTACGCCGATAGGTTAGCGGTACACGTAAACCATTTGAATAAAGTACTTAAAGAAAATACAGGCAAAACCACTACAGATATAATTACCAGTCGCGTAGTGCAGGAAGCTAAAATCTTGCTTAAACAAACCGACTGGAATATATCTGAAATAGCTTATTGCCTGGGTTTTGAACAGGTGGCGCATTTTTCGAATTTCTTTAGGAAACAAACTTCATTGGCACCGGTGGCTTTTAGGTCTTAAAAAACACCAGGTTTGAATTTTGCAAACATTGGATTGATGTTTGCAAACTCGTGCTCCATCTTCCACCCCATCTTTGTATCGTTAAATTAAACGACACAAAATGGAACTCACCAACAACACTATACTTATAACAGGCGGCACCAGCGGCTTCGGTTATGAATTTGCCTCGAGGCTGATTGATATGGGCAATACGGTAATAATTACCGGCAGGGATCAGGCAAAACTCGACCTGACAAAGAAAAAATTGCCGCTGGTTCATATATTCCAAAGTGATGTTAGTGATCCTATCGCCATAAAACAACTTTATGCCGATGTAACTACACAATTTCCATCGCTTAATATCATCATTAATAATGCGGGTGAGATGCGCAAGATCAATTTACAGGATGAATCTATTGATTTGGATAACATTGTAAGGGAAATCGACATCAATCTGTCTGGGCCTATTCGCATGGTGCAGGCATTTCTGCCACATTTAAAAACTGGATCGTCGGCAGCGATAATTAATGTAACGTCAGGTTTGGCTTTAACACCTTTTCCAATAGCGCCTGTTTATGGTGCTACCAAAGCAGGGTTACGTTCTTATACCAAATCATTGCGTGTGCAATTAAAAAATACAAATGTTAAAGTATTTGAACTTGTTGCACCGGGGGCGAATACGCCATTGAACGACCAATTTGCTGGGGAAGTGGATAGCAAATCATTTATGGAACCTGATAAATTGATTGATGTAGCCATCAAAGGCATCATCAAAGACAAATTTGAGATCTACCCGGGGTTGGCCCGCATTATGTACATTTTAAGTCGCCTGGCACCTGGGATCATTTTCGGGCAGTTGAGCAAGATCACCGAAAAATCATTGGCACAAACAAATTCTTAATTAAACAATTATCTAATACACAAAACAATACTATGAGCACAAACAAAATAGCACTGGTAACCGGCGGCAGCCGCGGACTAGGAAAAAACATGGCCTTAAGCCTGGCAACAAAAGGAATCAACGT
This sequence comes from Mucilaginibacter sp. L196, assembly GCF_009765905.1. GTDB lineage: Bacteria > Bacteroidota > Bacteroidia > Sphingobacteriales > Sphingobacteriaceae > Mucilaginibacter. The sequence goes on from NZ_LMUO01000015.1 coordinate 350,124, forward strand.
AATTTTAACCTACAACAGCAAAAAAGATGAAGCGCTTGCCGTAGTTGCCGAGATTGAAAAAACTGGTCAGAAAGCTGCTGCACTGCAATTAAGCGCAGGTGATACCAAAACTTTTGACGCATTTTTCGCGCAGGTAAAAACCGTTTTGAAAGATACTTTTGGCGCTGATAAATTCGACTTTTTGATTAATAATGCGGGCATTGGTATCCATGCTTCATTTGCCGAAACTACCGAAGAGCAGTTTGATGAGTTGATGAACATTCATTTTAAAGGCGTTTTCTTTTTAACCCAAAAAGCATTGCCTTTAATTAATGATGGCGGCAGAATTGTGAACCTGTCATCAGGTTTGGCACGTTTCTCCAACCCTGGTTACGCAGCTTATGCATCAATGAAAGGCGGCATTGAAACACTGAGCAGGTACATGGCTAAAGAATTAGGCGCACGTGGCATAGCTGTAAATGTTGTTGCACCGGGGGCTATTGAAACCGACTTTGGTGGCGGCATGGTTCGCGATAATAAACAGGTGAACGATTATATAGCTGGTGTAACTGCGCTTGGCCGTGTTGGTTTGCCTGATGATATTGGCGGTGTAGTTGCGTTTTTATGTACAGAGGATGCGAAATGGGTGAATGCGCAGCGCATTGAGGTTTCGGGCGGAATGAATTTGTAAAGTCGCAGAGTTGACTCACCCGGTCTTGCTTCGCTCGACCACCCTCTGCCGCAAGCGGCAAAGAGGGGATTTAACCCCATTTTCAAGGCAAACCGACTTATCGGTTTGCCTTTTTGTTATTATGAGCGGAGCGAAGAAACCCTTTGTCATTCTGAACGTAGTGAAGAATCTATCGATAGACATTGCGCTATGTATAACGGATAGATTCTTCACTACGTTCAGAATGACAAATTTAAAAAGTGGAGTAACCGATATTATCCAATCATTTTATGATAATAGTTTGATATTTTCTTTGATAGATGTGACAAACGTATAAATTTGAAGCTACAAGCCTCCAATATTATCTCCTATGAAAAAATTAGCCATACTACTGCTGGTAGCTGTTTCAAATATCGCGTTAGCTCAAAATGATGGCCCTATTGTTAAAATAACCAACGGCACGCTACAGGGCGTTGTTGAAGCAAGTGGTATACATTCATTCAAGGGGATACCATTCGCTCAGCCGCCGGTTGGTGATTTGCGATGGAAGGAACCGCAGCCTCCTTTGGATTGGGACGGCGTTAGGCAGGCCGATCATTTCGGGCCGCAGGCTATGCAGGCATCAGTTTTTAGCGATATGCAATTTCGCAGCGCGGGTAAAAGTGAAGATTGCCTTTACCTGAATGTTTGGACGCCTGCTAAAACAGCAAAGGAAAAGTTGCCTGTACTGGTTTATTTTTATGGCGGAGGCTTTGTAGCGGGTGATGGATCTGAATATCGTTATGATGGTGAGAGCCTGGCTAAAAAAGGGATTGTTACCGTTACTATCAACTATAGATTGGGAATATTTGGCTTTTTCGCTCATCCGGAACTGACCAAGGAATCTGAACATCAATCATCAGGAAATTATGGATTGATGGATCAGCATGCGGCTTTACTTTGGGTACAAAAGAATATCGCGGCTTTTGGTGGCGATCCTAATCATGTGACTATCGCGGGTGAGTCTGCCGGCTCTATGTCGGTTTGCGCGCAGGTGGCTTCACCGCTTTCTAAAGGATTATTTGTGGGCGCTATTGCCGAAAGTGGTTCGGTATTAGGAACTTCCCTACCGGTACCATTAAATAAGGCTGAAGACATTGGTGTGAAATTCACCCAAAAAATAGGCGCGATCTCTTTGGAAGATATGCGCAAGATACCCGCGGATTCTTTATTAAAACTATCTGCCGGGTCACATTTTCCGGGGGATGTTGATGGTTATTTTTTACCGGAATCACCCAAAATCATATTTGATGAAGGACTGGAGATGCACGTACCATTATTAGTGGGCTGGAACTCTGCCGAAGTTGAATATCACAGCGTGATTGGTAATGATTCAGCTACTGTAAGCAATTACAAAATTGCCTTACACAGGCTTTACGGCCCGAATGCTGATGAGGCTTTTAAACATTACCCGGCAGCAACGGATGCTGATGTTAAAGCAGCTGCCACAAACCTTGCAGCCGATCGCTTTATCGTTTACAATACCTGGAAATTCGTCCAGATGCAAGCTAAGACCGGCGAGAAACCTGTATATCAATATTTATTCGCGCATATGCGCCCTCTTATGGTTGACGGTAAAAGAGACGGCAATACAATCGGTGCGGCACATGCTTCTGAAATTGAGTTTGCGTTAGGTAACCTGGCAACCAATAAAGTTTACGCCTGGACAGATGACGACTACAAAGTTTCGGCTACCATGGAAAACTATTTCGCTAACTTCATTAAGAACAGCAACCCTAACGGAAGCGGTTTAGCTCATTGGCCTACTTTGCAGCTAAACGCACCGAAGGTGATGTTGATTGATGTAGATAGTAATGCTGATGCTGTAAAGAATCAGGACAGGTATATTTGGATGGATAGTATCAATAAATAGTTTGTTGATGACAACATCAACACAGGCTTAAATTATTGCTGTTTGTGAGGACACAAACAGCGGGTCTAGAGTATTCAGAAAATCAAAAAGGTGCTGACCGTAATCGAAGCATGTGGGCAGGCCTATGCGCTCACCCTTCGACTACGCTCAGGATGACAGCCCTATACATAACGAATTGAGGTATAATTGCTAATGAAGCAGCATGTGTGTAAACGCTACACTATCACCCTTAAAGGCATTAAAATCAACTACATGATTAATGCCATCCACATGTGCTTTATCTGAATGCTGCCAAAAAAACCATTTGACGTTAGGATCAACATATAAGTCGGAATGATCATAATGCGCTATCCACAACGGATAATCATCAAAATAACTGGCCAGGTATGCGGCGTAGTAGCTGAGCGTGGTGTAGATGATGGGCTTGGTTTTGGTTCGCTGCTGTACATAGGTTAAAAAAGATTGCAATTGCAGGCGCATTTCGTCAGGCGAGGAGCCATCCAATGTCTCCACATCTATAACGGCGGGCAGGTCGCCTTTATCCATGCTAACCGTTTGCATAAAAAACCGCGCTTGCCATAGGCCGTTTTTATTCGCCCTTAAAAAATGATAAGCGCCGCAGGTAATGCCATTTTTAGGTGCTTCGCGCCAATTGCGCTTAAAATAGGGATCAACCTTAAGCAATCCTTCTGTAGCTTTAATAAAAGCGAAACTAATATGTACGCTATCTTCATTCATAGCCCTTACCTTTTGCCAATCTATCCTTCCCTGTGCATAAGAAACATCGATACCATGAATGGTGTATTGCGATGGAATATGAATATTGAAACTTTTATAAGTGCGGTAACGTGGATTTTCGCCCCGGTCTTTAATCCATTGCCAGCCGGATGTAAACACCTTTAACACATAGCCATAGTAAAATGGCGATAGCAAAACGAGCAGTAAAACCAGGATTAAAAACTTCCAATAGCCACCCTGTTTCCCGTTTTTTTTACGGACAGCAGGCTTTTTAGATGCAGGTTTCTTAGGGGTTGCCACACCGTAAAGATAATAAATTGCCCCTATTTGTGCTTATTTTTGATGCATCGAATTAGGAATAAACACATTTGGTGAGGTAAAACTGGCCGACGAAGTTGGTTTAGATGTATACACATTCCACGAAAATCACCGCCCTGATTTGTCATTCTGAGCGGAGCGAAGAATCTGCAAAGCAGTTTACTCCGTACAGATTCTTCGCTCCGCTCAGAATGACAGAAAGGCTTTAAAAACCTTAGGCTACTTTATTGAAGCGTAGATGACTCACCCAGCTTTGCTGCGCTTGCCGACCTCTCCCTGCGGCGGAAAGAGGTGAACTTCGGTTGATTATAATATGTCAAAGAACATTTGGCACGCTTTCACAAGCGGATAATTGAACTTATAAGAGATTGTTGTTTGCGGGATGCTCCGCCAAAGGATACTACTAATTTACGGAGAGTAAATTGCAAAAGTGCTGACACGAGTGTGTCAGCACCTGATAATTAATATTTTAATCAGCCTGTTTTTTGCTATCAAGGGTTTTTATAAATGCAATTACTTCATTACACTCCTTTTTGGTAAGGTTAAGCTTATCGGCAACAAGGGTTTGGTTATCTACCTTTAACCCTAAACCTGCGCCACCGCCTTTGTTGTAAAAATCCATTACTTGCTGTAGGGTAGTAAATACCCCGTTGTGCATGTACGGTGCCGTAAGCGCGGCATTGCGAACTGAGGGTATTTTAAAAGCATGCTTAAAAGCAGGGGTCTTTAATATATTGTACCTGCCCATATCAGTATCAATAGCGGTTTCGGCTATAGTTTGGGGAACGCCAATCACCTCGCTTTCAATTATCACATATCTTGGCGGGAATGCGCCGCTAAATAGTGGCATATAGTGGCAAGTGGCACACTTTGCTTTACCCATAAACAAATTAAAACCACCAATCTCTTCCTGGTTCATCGCGGCTTTATTACCACGCATATATTCGTCAAAACGGCTGTTAAGGGCAACAAGTGTACGTACATAAGCAGCAATTACATTCATCACCTCAAGCGTATCAATGCTTGTTCTGTTTTTTTGAGGAAAAGCGTCAGTAAATAATCTTCGGTAGGATTTGTTTTGCCAAAGCCGTTGTGCCGCCACTTTCATTGAACCATGCATCTCATCCTTGTTTTGCACTACGGCTAGCGCCTGGTCTTCTAAGGTAATGGCTCTCAGATCGTCAAACTGCGCGGGTTGCAGGGCCGCGTTTATCAGCGTAGGCGTATTTCTTCTTATCAGTTTATTGCTGCCAATAATAGTGTTTTTTACGAGCCCGTCTGTAAATGCCTTTTCGGGCTGATGGCATGACTGGCAACTTCTTGTATTAGTACCAGACAGAATAGGATCTGCAAAAAGCGCTTTCCCCAACGCTATCTTTTTAACAGTTGTAACAGCAGTTTGGCCAGGTTCAAAAGCATTTGGGTTAAAGGCATCTACATTGAATGCACCTTTATCAAACATTGTTTTTGTATCCATATTCAGCAAACGGTTATAAGTAGTTTCGCGAATGTTTAATTTTTTCCGCAGGCTGGTTATGTTAGTTGTTATAACATTACCATATCCTGTTATAAATGCGGCCCTGTCAAACGAATTAAAATTGGTATGCGCTTTAAGATATTTTATTGCCCCGTCAAATTCTGCCGACAAACTTTCTGTTCCTTCCCTATCCTCATATAAAGCCAAAACCGTTTTCATGCTTTCAAGGCTTGCAGCCGATTCCTGTGAACTTTTTAACGTGAGAGGGTTATCAAAACCGCTAATACCGAGGGATAATATCCTGAATACTTCAAGTTTGGTAGCATCAAATACCTGCCAGTCAAAAATACCGATATTGGCAAAGTGACTTTTATATTTATCGCAACCCTTTTGTAATAGCTTAAGCTGTGTTATTAATTCTTTTTTTGGGCTGATATCGTACTTCGGAAAAAGATAACCTTCTATAACCTGAAGGCCTGCAGGGGCAAATACCTGGCCGCTGGCCATTTCAATCTCCTGCACGGGCGGCCCGTTAAAGAATCGGGAGGTTGCAGGGTCAAAATACTCAGTGGCCCATTCAACTTTTTTATAACCCAGCCTTAGTTGCAAAAAAAGCTGCTGCAACTGATTTACATCAGCTTTACCACCCTCTACTGCCGCCAGGAGTTTATTTTTGCAAACAGTAAGGCTATCAATTTGTGCCACTAATGTTTGCGCTATTACCTTTTCAGGAGCATGGGTTGTTGGTTTACAAGAGTAGAGTGTGTATCCAGCAATTAAAATAAGCAATAGAGGTATAAAAATAAATTTCTTCATTAATGTAAAATCACTCTTTAGTCATTCGGAGTTGTTATTCAAAAAACGAATAAAGGAGTACCATTCGGCCACTCCTTTATTTGTGTCAATAAATTATTGCCTGCCGATTGCAGGTTACGAAAACGCTTAAAAATTAAAAGCATTGCTAAGTGGGTTAGCATTTTTATCGCGTGTTGATAACGGCGACAAACCCCATCTTTGTTCGATAAAAGAAAGGATACTAACTGTTTCATATTGCGTATGGTCAACAAAGCTCGTTTTTGCAAACGGTGAAATGATAATCGCGGGCACACGAGTTCCCGGGCCCCATGTATCAATTACCGGAGGTGCAACGTGATCCCAGAAACCACCATTTTCGTCATAAGTAACAATAATTACAACGTCCTTCCCATTTGGGCCATTTAGTACGTCATTTATTAAATCAAGCGCATGGCTTTCTCCTGCTGTTACGTCAGAATAACCCGGGTGCTCGTTATAGGTACCCAGTGGTTTTACAAAGGAAACAGCAGGCAAGGTACCTGCTCTGGCAGCAGCTATAAATACAGTTTCATCTTTCAGGTGTGCTGCTTTTAACGCTGTGCCGTCAGCATAGTTTTTATAATATATAAATGGCTGATGGTGAAATTGGAAATTTGGATCTGGGTTTCCGGCTAGCGCATCGTCCCAACCTCCCGAATACCAGGCCCATGATACCCCTTTATCATTTAACCTATCGCCGATGGTAGGGTTTGTTTGGTTAGGTATTAAATTTGCCACAGCGGTGCTTGCCGGATGCGGGGCATTTACCGAATAGCAGGTATTAACGGCAAACCCGCCACTTGTACCTACAGGAGAATTAGCAGGCGTTACAAATCCGTCTGCTGTAAGATTGCCATTAGCTAATAATGTAGGGTTTGCAATATCAGCGGCTGGCGCATTGGGGAATGTGGGGCTTGCAGCGGCAATTAACCACTGGTGGTTTAAAAACGATCCACCAAAAGCACTATGGAAAAAATTATCGCAAAGTGTATATTTTTCGGCCATGGCCAATAAAGGCAACTGGCTGGTTTGGTAATACCCTTGTGATAAACCGCCAGAACTGCCCGGAATATTATAAAAAGCATATTTATCCATTTTACCACCATCAATTTGTAATGGCTCCTGATAAAAACGGTGCGTAACATCTGGGGTAATCATATCATTAGGCACATATTGATCAATATTGAAAATATCGTTTGGTAAATTTGCCGGAAACAAGTCGCCATTCGGGACACCCACAACTCCAGGCAATACAGCATAAACCTTGCCTGTTCCGTCAACCTGTGTTGTATTGGCAGCGGTTGCATTTGATATACCATTGGCACCCGCGAATGAGCCGTACAGGTTATCAAAACTATGGTTCTCCATGTAGATAACTACCACATGGTTTACTTTGTTGATACCTGAAGTTGAAGAATTGTTGTTGTTATTCTTTTTGCAACTGTAAAAGGCACTGGTTATTATTACCAATGCAATGCCGGTGGCGGCCATTAACTTTGCCTGCAACGCAGTAAAATTCAATTTTCCGGTGTGGTAATGTTTATTCATGAGGCGGTTTTGTTTGAATGTAAAATTACCTTACGCGTTATAAACAGAACATTAACATTCAGTAATCATGTTATTAAAAATCAAAGCGAATTCCTAATAGTTAAAACTTAATTAACAATTAGTTTATTTTGATTTAAGAATTCTATCAGCTTATCAAAAAAATGCACAAAAAAAGCGGGCAACCTAATGGCTACCCGCTTATTCAGGGAAATCACTTTTAAAACTTGTCGCTTTACTTTGACCCTATCCTCCTCCTTTCCCTATTCTAGGGGAAGGTATCGCACAAGGCCCTACATTCAATATTGAGGAAATTAAAGCCATCCACAAAATGTTATAAATCTCTTTTACCTTGGTAATGGTGGACGCGGTGGCGGCGGTGGTAAGTGAATGTGTATACGTGTATGCCTCCTGTGGTGCCTGTAATAATGGTGTCTCCGAGCAAAAGGTAATGGTGGACGCGGTGGTGGAGGTGGTAAACGTTGTAATAGTGTTATTGGCGCAGTTAATACCACAGCTTTTGCCCTTGTAAGCTGTACGCTACCCATTAGCAGCATAACAACCAAAGCGATTTTTAAATACTTCATAAATTGAAATTCGTTAGGTGATAGTTTGTTAACATTATGATCTGAATAATGTTTTATGCGCTTTACTCAATCACGTTTTTATACAGGAAATCGGCGGAGAACTGTCCGGCTTCTAACCAACGTTCCTTAGTGCCTTTGCCGCCTGAAAATAAGGGATCAAAATGTTTTTGCAATTCGTGGGAGTAACCTTCAAAAACTTTTAATTCATTGGGGATACCCAATGAATCTGCCTTGGCATGAATATCCTCACCACCATATAAAGGCGCGCTTTTGTGTGTGGGCGATACCATACCATCCTCACTACCTAAACAGGTAACAATGGGCACTTTTGCGTTTTCAAGCCAGTCGAGGTTGTAAATAGCACCCCAGAAGTTTATAACTGCCGCAACATGCGCGCGATTATGCGGATAGTTAACCGCTGTGCTATCGCCAGTTATTTTGGCCATATCGGCCAGTTCGGCGTTGGTAGCATAAGCAGCTTGCAGGGCTATGATCCCTCCTGCCGAGTTTCCGGCCAGGATAATTTTATCAGGGTCGATACCATATTTTTTGGCATTCAGGGTGAAATAAGCAATAGCGGTTTTGGCATCCTGCACAGCGTAATAGCTGCTTTTTTGCAGTTCGTCAAAGTGGAATAAAGGATTTTTTTTGCTCAGGCGATAATTAATATCCGCGCAAACATAGCCGCGCTGAGCGAATGTTTTGCTCCATAATTCAACACCATCTGCCGACTTTGAACCGAACTTGAATCCGCCGCCATGCATCCAAATAATTAAGGGGCGATGTTTGGTATCATCACCTGTTGGGCGGTAGAGATCAAACAGATAGGCTTTTTCATCATCTTTTGATGCTGAAGGGTTATAGCTTTGATCTTTTTCGATGCTAACGCCCTGGTATATAATATCTTTATAACGATGTTTGGTTTGCGCTTGCGTAATTATCGCGAAGCAAAAAAGCGGTATATAAATGAAAATTCTTTTGAGCATTCTTATTATTTTTTAATATATACGTTACAAATTGCGGGTGTGGATGTTTCAACATGTAATCACTAACAGCAATTTTACTAAATTTGGAGTGATATGGGTTTGAATATTACGCCCTATCACACATAAATAATAGTACCAGCAGTAATTATTGAGAAATAATGACATTTATAGAGGAAAAAGATATAAAGACAGATAAGCAAACCGCAATGCAGGAGCAAAAATTACAGGAGCTATTAGTTTATCTATCTAAAAATTCACCTTTTTACAGGGAGCTTTTCGCGAAGCACCATATTGATATATCAGCTGTAAAAACGGTTACTGATCTGGCTTCTATTCCTACCACTACAAAAGATGATCTGCAACAACGCAATAACGATTTTTTATGTGTACCTGCTGAAGATGTTATTGAATATACCTCCACATCGGGCACATTGGGCAGCCCTGTAACCATCGCCCTTACAGAAAACGATTTACAGCGCTTAGCCTATAACGAGTATAGTTCCTTTAGCTGTGCCGATGGTTCAAAGGATGATACCTACCAGTTAATGCTAACGCTCGACAGGCAGTTTATGGCGGGGATTGCTTATTATCTGGGTATACGCAAATTGGGGGCGGGGATTATCCGACTGGGTCCGGGCGTGCCATCGTTGCAATGGGAAACCATTAAGCGGTTAAAACCGACGGCTATTGTGGCTGTACCATCATTTATTTTAAAACTGATACAGTATGCCAAAGATACCGGCATCGATATAAATGAAACATCAGTTAAAAAAGCGATTTGTATTGGAGAGAATATCCGCAATACAGATTTCTCGCTTAATATTTTAGGCAAGAAAATAACCGAGGCATGGGATATTAAATTGTACTCTACTTATGCCTCTACCGAAATGCAAACCGCATTTACCGAATGCGGCGAAGGCAAAGGCGGCCACTATCAACCCGAATTAGTTATTGTTGAGTTACTGGATGAAAATAACCAACAAGTTGCCCCCGGCACACCCGGTGAGGTAACTATTACAACGCTCGGTGTTGAGGGCATGCCATTACTACGCTACAAAACCGGCGATATGTGCATGTACTTTGATGAACCATGTGCTTGCGGCAGAACTAGTTTGCGCCTGTCATCCATTATGGGGCGTAAAAAGCAGATGATTAAGTTTAAGGGGACCACCTTATACCCTCCTGCCCTGTTTGATTTGCTGAATGAGCGGGAGGAAATATTGGATTTTGTGATTGAGGTTTCATCAAATGAAATCGGGTTAGATCAAGTATTGATCTACATCGTACCATCGGAAATAAGCGAGGAATGTGATCACCGCATCAGGGCTTATTTACAGGCGAGGTTAAGGGTTAGTCCGCATATTAAGTATGTGACTGCCGAGGCTATTCAAAAAATGCAGTTTAGCGAGGCCAGCCGTAAAGCAATTAAGTTTGTAGATAAGCGGAATTAATTTAATGGAGATACTTATCGAAACAGAACGCCTCGTTATACGCGAGGTCATTCCGGAGGATATTGATGGGATGTTTGAGCTTGAATCTGATGCGCTGGTACATCAATATTTAGGAAATCAACCCATAAAAACCCGGGAGGAAAGTCCGGGCAGAATCGAATTTATTCGCCTGCAATATATTGATCATGGTATTGGGAGATGGGCGATGATTGAAAAAGAAACGAACAACTTTATTGGTTGGACGGGTTTCAAATTCATTAATGAAACCGTTAACGGGCATATCAATTACTATGATCTTGGTTACCGGATGATCCCGAAATACTGGGGCAAAGGCTACGCCACAGAAGCAGCTAAAGCATGCCTGGATTATGGCATCAATCAGCTTAAACTAAACCCAATTTATGGTATTGCTGCTGATGATAATTCCAGCTCAAAAAATGTACTGGTAAAAGCAGGTTTTACTCCCGCAGAAACCTTTATGCACCACGGTATTTTGCACAGGTGGTTCAATTTTCAATAATAACGTATATGAATTACTTAAGACTTACGAAGTTTTGGAAACTTCGTAAGTCTGCTATTTAAACGGCAGATATTTTATACATTTACCCCTTAATAAATTTCGTTTTAAAAAAATATTTTGCCCGTGATACTTGTTGGACAAAGCACCCTTACTCTAGAAAATTTCGCTGAAATACTTTATAAACACCAGGAAGTAGCCCTTAATGAGGCCGCTTTAGAAAAGGTTAAGACCAATTTCGAATTCCTGCAACAATTCTCCTCTAACAAACTCATTTATGGCATCAATACCGGTTTTGGGCCGATGGCGCAGTACAAGGTAAACGAGGAAAATATACTGCAATTACAATATAACCTGATCCGCAGCCACTCATCCGGCAGCGGTAAATTAATGAGTGCCGAGCTATCTAAAGCCTTAATGGTTGCCCGCTTGAACAGCTTTATGCTGGCTTATTCGGGTGTGCATTTGGACTTGGTGGAGTTGTTGAAGGAACTCATTAATAAAAATATCAGTCCGTGTATATATGAGCATGGTGGCGTAGGCGCCAGCGGTGATTTGGTGCAGCTTGCTCATTTAGGCCTTGTTTTAATTGGCGAGGGTGAGGTAATTTTTGAAGGTGAGGTTCATCCAACTATCGACATATTTAACCGTTTTAATATAAAACCACTTTCTATTCATATCCGCGAAGGTTTGGCGGTTTTGAATGGCACTTCGGCTATGACGGGTATTGGTATGTTAAACATCATACAGGCGAGGAAATTGCTGAATTGGTCGCTGATGTTTTCATCGATGATTAATGAGATTGTTGAGGCATTTGATGACCATTATTCGCAGGAACTGAACGCGGTTAAACGCCATAAAGGTCAGAACAAGATCGCATCGCTGATGCGCGATATTTTGAAGGATAGTAAAATGATCCGCGATAGGTCGGAGCACTTATATAACCCGGACAACCTGGACCAGGAGGTTTTTGAAGATAAGGTACAGGAATATTATTCGCTACGTTGCGTAACACAGGTCTTAGGGCCGATATTCGATACCATAGTACAGGCTGAAGAGGTACTAGTGAATGAATTAAACTCTGTTAATGATAACCCGGTTATCGACCATTTAAACCATAATATTTTCCACGGTGGTAATTTCCATGGCGATTATGTTTCGCTGGAAATGGATAAGCTAAAAACGGCTATTACCAAACTGTCGATGTTATCAGAAAGACAATTGAACTATCTGCTTAACAGCAAATTGAACCAAAAACTACCTCCATTTGTAAACTTGGGCGTGCTAGGGTTTAATTTCGGGATGCAGGGCATGCAGTTCACCGCGACATCTACGGTTGCTGAGAACCAAACGCTATCATTCCCGATGTATGTACATAGCATACCGAACAATAATGATAACCAGGATATTGTGAGCATGGGCTGCAATGCCGCATTGATGACTAAACGGGTGGTTGATAACTCCTTTGAGGTATTAGCCATACAATTGATGACCATTTTGCAAGCGATAGATTATCTGGAATGCCAGGATAGGTTGTCCTCGTTATCTCGTTCATTATATGATACTGTGCGCGAGATCTTCCCTAAATTTATTGAGGATCAGCCTAAATATAAAGAAGCTAAAAAAATTAAAGAGTTTTTAGAAAGCACCAACCACATAAATGCTTTTGCCGGGTTATAATTTATAGACGCAATTGATTAGTGAATGAGCAATATAAATGAAATAAGCGAGCCCGAAGTTTTTGTTGTTGCCGATAATATTTTATCGCCATTAGGAAAAACTACTGCCGAAAATTTCGCGAAGCTAAGGCAGAATGAATCAGGTGTGAAACAACATACTGATGTTGCCATATCTCCCCTACCCTTTTTTGCTTCACTATTTGATAAAGGCGAAACTTTTGTCAAAGCCGACGAACATAATTATACCAAATTTGAGCAGTTGCTAATTGCTTCTATTGCCGATGCATTAAATGGCAGCGGGGTTGATGTTCGGGATAAAAAAACGGTGTTGATTATATCTTCAACCAAAGGAAATATCAGCTTGCTTGAGAATGAAGTTGTCACCGACGAGCTGAAAGAAAGAGTTTCACTATCCACCTCTGCAAAACTTGTAGCTGAACACTTTGGGTTTCAAAACCAGCCGATCGTGGTTTCAAACGCATGTATCTCGGGCGTTTTGGGTGTGGTGATTGCAGCAAGGTTATTACGTTCCCATCAATATGAAAATGCGGTGGTAGCCGGCGCGGATGTGATCTCAAAATTTATCATGTCGGGTTTCCAATCCTTCCAGGCATTGAGTGCGGGGCCATGCAAACCATTTGATAAGGAACACGATGGTTTAAACTTGGGTGAAGGCGCAGGCACTATTATTCTATCTACAAATCACAAATACGCGCAAAACATAAAAGTAAAAGGCGGTTCGGTGAGTAACGATGCCAACCATATTTCAGGTCCGTCACGTACCGGGCAGGAGTTGGCTGGGGCTATAAAGAATGCCTTACAAGAAGCTAATTTTACACCTGCTGACATTGATTTTATATCTGCACACGGTACAGCAACAGTTTATAACGACGAAATGGAGGCGAATGCGATAGCCATATCAGGCTTGCAAAAAGCTCCTGTAAATAGCCTGAAAGGATTCTATGGCCATACTTTAGGTGCGGCAGGGTTGATAGAATCCATTATATCAATCCAATCATTAAAACAAGCACTTGTAATTCCAACCATAGGTTTTACCGAAGCTGCCGACCCTGAAAAAGTTAATGTTTGCGCTGCTCCCCTACGCCTTAAAGCAAATAACTTTTTAAAAACCGCATCGGGTTTTGGCGGTTGTAATGCTGCGGTTATTTTTGGTAAATAATAATAAAAAACCATTGTCATTTCGACCGGAGAGAGAAATCTTCTAAAACAAGCATATTCGCCTTGAATATCGCAGAAGATTTCTCCCTCCGGTCGGAATGACAAATTGAATAAATAATATCTTTGGCATCTAACAATATCAAATTGCTCACCGAAAAATATATAACTGGTTTTTGTTCGATAAATAATGGCATCGTAGCTAAAGATGGTATTAATATTTTCGCTCATGAAAGTGATCTATCGGGTTTACTGTTGGCAGCCTATCAGCATTTGCAGTTAACTTATCCGAAGTTTTACAAAATGGATAATTTAAGCAAGCTTGGATGGTTAGCAGCTGAGTTTTTATTGAAAGACACTTTTAATAAGACTGAATATCAGCCCGAAGATATCGGGGTTATACTGGCAAATGCCAATAGCAGTTTAGATGATGATGTTAAATATTGGGAGAGTATAAAGGATGTAGCAAGTCCATCGCTATTTGTGTATACCTTGCCGAATATTGTGATTGGCGAAATTTGTATCCGCAATCATTTTAAAGGCGAACAGGCTTTTTACATTCAGCCTGAGTTTGATACCCAGTTCATAGCACAACAAGTAGGTTATTTACTGGATAAAAACATTATGCAAGCCTGTATTTGCGGCTGGGTGGATGTTTTTGAACAAGATTATAAAGCAGTTTTGTTTTTGGTTGAAAAGAAAAAGACGGATAAATCGGTTGTTTTTTCGGCTGAGAAAATGGATGAGATTTTTAATAAGGATTAATAATATATGATTTTGTAGTTCCCCAGTCCTCTTTCCCGCTTGCGGAAGAGAGGGCTGGTCGAGCGAAGCAAAGACCGGGTGAGTAATATTGGAGAGGCATTAGCGCCTAGTTTACTCACCCCGACTACGTTGCGCTTGTCGACCCTCTCTTCGCCTGCGGCGGAAAGAGGGTGAAGATGCAAATCATTGGTAGATTAGATAACAACAGATAAACAATATGAGTTCATCAGTTTACATAGCAGGTGTTGGCGTAATTTCGGCTATCGGCAATAATGTCGCCGAGAACCTGGCTTCGCTTAAAAGTGAGCATGCTGGCATGGGCGATATCACGATGATGGATACCATTTACCGCAAGCAATTACCTGTTGCCGAAGTAAAATTGAGTAATGATGAACTGGCTGCTCTTGCAGACTTACCCGCAAATATTAGTCGCACTACTTTACTAAGCGCGATTGCAGCGAAAGAGGCTTTAGATGATGCAAATATTCCTAATTTAAATAGCCTGCGCACTGGTTTTGTATCGGCAAACTCGGTTGGCGGGATGGACAAAAGCGAAGATTTTTTTGTTAAGTTTCTGGCTGATAATAGTAAAGGCAAACTACGGGATATATTCGATCACGAGTGCGGCAGTATGACAGAACTGGTTGCGGATAAATTAGGTATCAGCGATTTTATGACTACGGTTAGTACTGCTTGTTCATCATCGGCTAACGCGATATTTTACGGTGCCCGGTTGATAAAAAATGATATAGTAGATGTGGTAATTGCAGGCGGTACAGATTCACTAACTAAGTTTACCCTCAACGGCTTTAATACCTTAATGATACTGGATAAAGAGTTTTGCAAACCCTTTGATGAAAACCGCGAAGGATTAAATTTAGGCGAAGGATCGGGCTATTTGGTTTTGGTATCGGAAAAAGTAGCTAAAAAATTGGCTAAACAACCATATTGCACACTGAGTGGTTACAATAACAGTAACGATGCTTATCACCAAACGGCATCATCTCCGGATGGTACAGGTTCCTACCTGGCTATGCTGGGTGCTTTGAAAAAGAGCGGACTACAAACTACAGATATTGATTATATTAACCTGCACGGTACCGGAACACCCAATAATGATAGCGCCGAAGGAACAGCTATAAAACGTTTGTTCGGACCTGATTATCCGCCGATGAGCTCAACCAAATCATATACCGGGCATACCCTGGGGGCAAGTGGTGGTATTGAGGCTGTATTTTCAGTATTGGCTATCAAAAACAAACTCATCTACCCCAACCTACGATTTGAGACCCGCATGGATGAATTACCTTTTGAACCTGTAAAGGAATTATTAACCGATCAGGATATTAAACACGTTATGTCGAACTCATTTGGCTTTGGCGGCAATTGTACATCACTTATATTTTCGGCTATTTAATTATGAAAGTATATATCCGCTCGTCTGCCTGTGTATCGCCGCAAAATACGTTTAACTCTGTTGATTTTTTGACTGATATTATTGAATCAACAGGCACACGATTAAAGGCGATTGAACCTGACTATAAGGAGTTTATCGACCCGAAACAGATCAGACGCATGAGCCACGTGATTAAAATGGGGATAGCCGCTGCTAAAAGCTGTTTAACTCAGGCTGATGTTGAAATGCCCGGCGCTGTAATTACAGGCACGGCTTTAGGCTGTATAGCAGATACCGTTACCTTTTTAACCCGCATTGTTGAGCAGGAAGAAGAAATGCTGCCACCAACTGCGTTTATACAATCAACCCACAACACAGTTGCCGCGCAGATAGCTTTGATGCTGAAGTGCCATAATTACAATAACACTTTTGTACATAAAGGCATCTCGTTTGAAAGCGCCCTTTTTGATGCCGTGATGCTTTTAAACGAACAGGAAGCAGATAACATATTGGTGGGTGGAGTGGAAGAAATGGTAGATGCCAGCTTTGCCGTATTAACCCGCTTGGGATTATATAAAAGGTGGCCGCTATCAAACCTGTCGCTTTATAACACACCCACCAATGGCACTATAGGTGGCGAAGGCGCGGCTTTTTTTTTAGTATCTAGCGAAGAGTCGTCGGATAACCTGGCGCAGCTTACGGGGCTTAAATTGCTTTATAAGCCAACATCTATCGAGGAAGATATTATAACTTTTATAAAATCTCATGAATTGAGTATAGAGGACATCGATCTGGTAATAACCGGCAAAAATGGAGATACTAAAAATGATGAGATCTATAAAAGCTTAAGCGATTCGATTTTCAAAAACAAACCGCTCGCCAATTACAAACACCTTTGCGGTGAGTACCCAACTTCGTCGTCATTCGCCTTGTGGATGGCATCAAATATTGTTAAAGGTGGGGTGATTCCGGAGATTGCGAAAGAGGGTAAATTCGAGTTGGCATCTCCTAAAAAGGTTTTGATTTATAACCATTATCAAGGTAAGTATCATTCGTTGATGCTGATTTCGGCTACGTAAGCTTAATATTTTCTATCAAGGTGTCATGCTGATAGTCGAAGCATGTGGGTAGGCCTTTACGCTTATGCTTCGAGTACCTCAGCATGACAGCCCACATTTTTCATAAAAGATTTACACCCCTTGTCTGTGTCCTCACAGACAACTTTCAGAATAATTGCCTGTGAGGACACAGGAAACGGATACAAAATAACTTATTTCTTACCGTGCAGTTGGATATAATCAGCCATGGTGGCTACATCAACCAATGCCTTGCGACCTTCACGGGGGTCTTTAATATCGATACCGTATTCCTTTTTTAACAGAACGATCAGTTCCAGTGAATCAATAGAATCCAAACCCAAACCCTCACCAAATAACGGCTCGTTATCCGCTATATCCGCAGGAGTTAAATCAGTTAGATTTAAAAATTTTATGATTTGTACTTTAAGTTGTTCTTTTAGCTCGGTAGTTTCCATTTGCGGCAATTATATCAAATTTTTTCTTTTCAATCCCCAAAAAGTTATTAATTGGAGCACTACGGTTATAATAAATAAAGGGATAATATTGTTTACCACGTCTTTAAGTTTCCCTCCCTCAAGGAAAAGTGAGTAATATGCCTGCAAAGCCCAATGCATTGGCGAGAAGTTAGCCGCTGTTTTAGCAAAGCCTTCCATCGCAAAGCTTGGTACCATTAAGCCACCGATAGCGGCTAATATCACTATAGATACCGCACCAAATCCGTTGGCTTGCTCCTGCGTATCAGCAAAAACGCCAACACAAATGGAGTAACTTACCGCACACCAACCGCATACCACGGTTACTATAATTAAGGCTAATATATCCGATGGTAAGTTCAACGCGGGCAATCCCAAAAATGGGAACAACCATATCCCCATCGAGAATATAACCGCTGCCTGTAGCATGGTAACTGCCAGGTAAGTGATCTGCTTGGAGAATATCCCAACCAGATAATTAGTAGGCAACGTTTTCAGCCTGATGAAACTGCCGCTCACCTTTTCCCTCACTACACTGCCACCTAATGACATGATGACGAAGAACATCGCGAAGATAGTCCATGCCGGTACGTTATGCTGGGTTGCATTTGGCGTAGCCCGGGTACCATCCTTTGATACCGGGATCTCGTTAATGGCTGTGTTATTATTCAGCATCTCATTTTCCAGGCTCTCGGGTAATTGCTTTTCGTTAATTGAGAAGTATAGGCTTCTTAACGTTTCACGACTTTCTACCAACTGTAATGCGCTGCGGATGCCCCCCTGTACTGATAACCTTAACGATTCCTGTAAAATTGGATTATAATAAAGTGTAAGCGGATCAACATCTCCTACTTTTTTTGAACTATCACCGGCTAAACCAAAACTGGTTAGCGCTTTGCCTGCTATGCTTTTTGATTTTGCTTCTACCTTACGAGAAAAATCAGGTGGGATGATTACCCCCAGCATCGCATCATTATCATGCATGGCATCCGCCATTTGTTGCGCGCTTTTATCTGAAGGCATCAACGACACTTTGAACATGCCTATTTTGCTAATCGACTTTATCAGTTGCTTACTGGATTGCCCCGTATCGCTATTACAAATTAATATGGAGAGCTTGTTTTTATTAACGAGGTTAAAGGTGCTGTTCTGGATGCTGGTAACTACCACCACCAAAATAATCGGCATCACAAACATGAGCGATATGCCTACTATGTCGCGCAGCAATATTCTTACATCCTTTACAATTGTTGCCCAAAGTTTAAACATTAGTTTCGGTAATCCTTTCCGGTTAAGTTTAAAAACAAATGTTCCAGGCTTTCCTGTTTATGATCTTTCAGCATATTGCGTAAACTGTCCTGCGCTATTATTTTGCCGCCATCAATTAGCGCCACTTGCTGGCATAAATCTTCAGCTTCACTTAATTGGTGCGAGGTATAAACAAGCGTAGTACCATTCTTATTTAGTTCGAGCAGATAATTGATGATGGCATGGCCTGTTTGCACATCCACCCCAACAGTTGGTTCATCTAAAAATAGGATTTCCGGGTTATGGATTACGCCGATGGCCAAATTAACCCTCCGTTTCATCCCGCCCGAGAACTTTTGAACCTGCTTATCCCGCACCTCTTCCAACCCTAATATATGCAGCAACTCATCGGTTCTTCTTTTTATGGTTGATTTATTTAAACCCGACCATGCGCCAAAAAACTCCAAATTTTCAGCCGGACTTAATTCCTGATAAAACGAAAAATCCTGTGGTACAAAGCCAAATAAACGGTTGGTGGCATTATTATTTTGCTTACCCATTTCGTGCCCTAAAAGCTTTACATGGCCGCTATCGGCAGTCAGCAAACCTGTCATCAAACTAATGAGCGTGGTTTTGCCGGCCCCATTAGGTCCGAACAAACCAAAGCGCGCACCTTTCTCCACCTTTAAATTAAGGCCCGAAAAAGAAACCTCGGAATTCCCGGGGTAATGAAAGCCCATATTTTCAACTTCTATCGCTGATGGATTTACTGCCATTTTATATTTTTTAGCCTTTCAAAGGCATTTTTCTCTACTTCAGCAATTTCTACCAGGTAATCACCCATTTTATTAAAATCGTCCTGACTACCAATCCGGCCTTTGTATATACCCGCTGCATGTACCGCAGCAGTGCGCCACATGTCGCCTGCCTCTGTAAATAGTACCGATATTTCGGCCAATTGGTTGCCCGGCAAATAAGCATCTGCTTCCTGCAAAAACGCTGCGTAAATATACCGGAATCCGCCGCCGCCTGTGCCAATCTCCTCCTGCATTCGAACCATCTGCGCCAGGTAAAGTTTCGATTTTTCAATCCCCAGCTTATCCCGCCACTTTTTAATTTTTTTGCCTGTATTTCTGATGCCTGATATACCTGCAAAGCTGCCAGGTATATTCAGCATATTATATACGTTCTTTTTGATACCGCTCTTTATAGCCTGCTTAATGGTATCATCAGTAATTATAGCGCCTTGTTTAGGGTAATAGATATGCCCTTTAGGTGCCAACGCGCCCTTTGCAAAGCGTACACGCTCTAACTGGTAGCTATCCATCACATTGGTGGTTTCCATTATCGGGTCGCTCACTAAATAGTTATCGCCTTCTTTGCCATAAACAATCAGGTTATGGGCGTTGAAATGGAACCTATATTCTTTTGGGAAATAAGGCAAATAATATACCCCTACCTGGCAGCCCACCGGGTTACCGGCTTCTAAACATTCGTTTAGATAGGTTTCAGCTTTTTGTTTGGAGCTGAATCGTTTGCTAACAACAGGTATACCCAACGACTTGGCCGTACGGTTAAATATATACCCCGGCAGGGTGCGAAACGCAATCGCCGGGCCATTATTGATCTTAATTAAAGGGATATAAGCAAAAAATAAACCTGCGCCAATGCCAAAGGCAAGCGGCTCGGTTATTTTGCCGTTAGATGCAATGCTTAATAAATTACTGGTAACGCCCGATTCACAATGCGCGCCCTGACGGTGCTCGAAATCAGTCTTCATGAATAGTCATACTTTTAAGGTCTTCCACCTTTATATTAAATGCCTCGGCGTATTTTTCTAATTTTTGGGTTGATAATTTATCGAATACTTCGGGTTTTAAATGCCTTTTGATCTGCCATTTCCAAAATCCGCTATAGCCTGCTAAAATGCTGATGTCCATCAGCCGGTATTCCATAAAAAACAGCAACTGACTGGTTTCCTTATTCAACACTTTTTGTTTTGCTGATTCGATGCGTTTTTCAATATCGCCCCAGGCAACATCAAGCGCTGTTATTTTAACATCCCAGCCGCTGCTTAATGCCGCCACGTATTTGCCAGAACTATCTGTCGCATAACAAAGCTCCTTGGTTATTTTACCAAGCGAACTTAGATCCTGCGGTACTTCATCCTTTTTCATTTTTGTATAAACTTAGCTTAGAAGCTGTTTAAATAATAAAACTATCGTCATTGCGAGGAACGAAGCAATCTCTACATAGGCAGGTCGGACTTGCATGTTTGCTCTGTAAAGTATAGAGATTGCTTCGTTCCTCGCAATGACGCTTTGTTTTTGTGCTATACAACAGTAAGCATTGCATACATATACGAAAAACGGGCGCTTTCGGGTACAAGCAATAATATCTTTTCGCCTTTTTTAAGTCGACCGCTTTTGAAAAGCTCATCTATCATCAGGTAAACTGATGCCGCGCCCACGTTGCCTACGGTATACAAGTTGATAAACCATTTTTCGTAAGGGATACCGCCACCGTATTCCTCAATCATATCATATATCTTGCTCTTGAAAAAATTACTGGATATATGCGGCAAAAACCAATCAATGTCCTCAACGCCAAGTCCTTTTTTCTCAAATATCTCTTTGATCTTTCTACCGCCTAAAGGCACAATATTATCACTCAACAAAGTAATATCCTGCTTTACGCTAAAGATAGATTTAGTCATGATCTCTTCAGGCGTATAATCCATAAAGCCTTTTAACGAGCCATCTTCCTGTTTATCGCCACCCATGTACATACAGGTTTTCATTTCGTTAGCGTATGATACGCCCTCAATCCATTCAACCTTTAAGCTGAGACCTTCGGGATTGGGTTTATCAGTCAGCAAAAACGCCGAAGCGCCATCTGACAGCATCCACCTTAAAAAATCCTTTTGAAAAGCGATGTATGGGTTTTCGTCTAATTCAATTAGTTTTTGTGCTTCTTCTTCAAAAACATCTGAAACCAATAAACCTGAAAAACGCTCAGAACCTGTTGCAACTGCCGTTTTAACTTCGCCTGATTTAATGGCTAAATAAGCATATTTAAGAGCGTGCATTCCCGCACAGCAAACACCCGATGGTGATACCACCTCAATGCCACCCGCCTCGGGCAACCAGCCATGTGTCATTACGCCATGACTTGGTATCATTTGGTCGGGCGATGAAGTACCGCAAGAAAGTAGCTCAATATTTTTTAATTTTTCAGGATCATTATCAAACAATTCCCTAACAGCAAGCGCCGTCATCTGAGCGTTGGTATGCGTTGATTTATGATCTTTATTAAGTGCGTAATAGCGGTTGGTTATGCCGTTGTTGCGCAGTACAATTTTTTTTGATTTTGATGGCTTATTATTGATATACCCCAGGTATGATTCCATTTCATCATTTGAAACGGGCTCATTCGGAAAGTAAGCCGAGGTATGATTGATATAAACACTAGTATCAGACATATTATATAGTATCAGTTATTTACTTGTAAATATTTTAATTTTTTAGCCCTGATCCGTCCGCTCGAAAAAGGTTTCAGAAAAACAGCATCTAATGTAAGCAAAACAGGCGCACCTAAAAACAATGCGATAAAAAGATAATATTTAAACGCTGCTGCCCAGGGCAATTGATTTTTACGTTTTGAAATGATCTTTGCCCAAGCCGCAAAAATAGGCTTTGCCCTGGCTTCAGTAAACATCAGTGGGTATTTTATCACCACCGCTTTTTGCTTAATCAATTCATCCTGCAAGCTATCAAGGGTGTTATACTCCAAATGCTTCGCTACGGTTTCACCATAAATTTTGGTATTGTCAATATCTTCTTCAGCAACACCCGGTTTTGGGAATATGTTTAAATAACGCTCTTTTTTGCCGGAGAGCATCCAGTAAAAAATGGTTACAAAGCTTACCACATTCGGATGTTTATCAACCAAAGCCACATTACCTACCAGCTTTGCTCCTGCCTCTTTTAGTGAGTTACGAACCCGTACATAAGCATTTATCCACATATTACGTGCTGCGCTGATGGTAACCACAGGTGTATCTTTTAACAAAGCTCTAAAACCTTCATCCTGCAACAAAGAATTTGTTGGAATGCTTGGCGATAAAAACCAGGGTTGATAGCCCAAAATGATCAGATCGTATTTTTCTTCCTTAAAATTTAAAGGGTGCAGCGGCGTTGGTATACTCAACACACAGGATGGCATCACCGAAAAAAAGCTACTGCCTGTCCATGGGAAATTGTAGTCTGTAACCGTTTTTACCACCACTTTCTCCACCGAATTACCGGCGGTAACTAGCGGCGCAGTAAATGAATCAATGATCTCTCCCATCTGGCCCGACTGCGTGTAATATATAGCTAAGATCTTTTTATCCATTCTCAACAAAGTTAAAAAACTATCTTTTTAATGAATTAAAAATCTTCAGTGTGAAGTACCCTGGAATTCTTGCAGTAATCCAATATCGCATGCTGCACTACCGGCGACAAGTTTTTGAACTCCCGTTTTACAATTGCTTTATCAGCTTCAATATCTGCATGATACTTTACAATTTTAGGTGCATGTTCCTCAATAGCAAGCCTTAAAAAATGATTTTCTACATTATCAGGGTTATTAATTATTGCGGTTTCCAACTTTATACGGCCTGCTTTAAACAGGTCGAGCTTTTTCCTGGGGCCACTAATTAGGCTTGCTTTTTTCAAGAGCAATGCACCTTCATAACCTTCTTTATTAGTGGTTGCATAGCCTGTTACCACAATCAGTTCATTATCTATGGCATTTACATCACCATCCGCCATCACGTTGTAAAATGCTTCCTTATCAAATCTTAGTTTTTGCTGGGCCATGCCTTTCTGCATCAATCCGGGCAAAAGCAGTATGCCTAAAACTAATAATATCCTAAATTTTATTTTTCCCATTTTCTCAAACATAATAAATATAAACGCTTTGGCAATTATACCTGTATTATACAATTTTATATAATTAGCTTAACGGCTGTGTAACACAATATAACAAGTTTTGTTACATTATATATTTGCCATCTGTTAAATTTAATTTACTTTCACTTACTTTGGGGCTTCAATTTTTTATTTGTTGATGATTGGCCCCGGCATCAACATAGGACAGTTTATGACTACAATAGTTTAAAGGCGATTTGATGGATAAAAAACTACAATTCTCGGGTTTATGGGCAGTTATTTTGGGAGGATCGAGCGGATTTGGGTTTGCTGCTATTGAAAAACTGGCCAAACATGGCATGAATGTAGCCGTACTTTACCGCGAAATTGCCGGTGCCGAAAAAATACTCAAAACTAAATTTACACAAATAGCTGAAGAGAATGGGATAACCATTCTTCCACACAACATTAACGCGCTTGATACGGTAAGCCGGGCTTCGTTTGTACAACAATTTTCGGAGATCGCCCAAAAACATAGTGTAAAACTGTTATTACACAGTATTGCCCGGGGAAATTTAAAGCCCTTGACTATTGAAAACGGCACGGTAGAGGATGAGGCTTACAACGAACTTTCCATCGAAGATATACAAATGACCACCTACGCTATGTCGAATAGTTTACTGGATTGGACACGTGATTTATTAAAAGCCGAACTGTTTAACGCAGATGGACGTATAATTGGCCTTACCAGCGAAGGCGCGCATAAATATTGGGAAGGCTATGCAGCCGTTTCAATCGCGAAAGCATCATTAGAAAGCCTGGCGAAGTATATGGCAGTGGAATTTAGCGCTTACGGATTAAAAACAAATGTGATACAGGCTGGTGTAACCGAAACGGCGTCACTAAAAAAGATACCGGGCAGCGATAAATTAATTAAAGCCGGTATTAAGCGCAACCCGCTTGGCAGAATTACAAAACCGGAAGACGTTGCCGGTGTTATCTACCTGCTGTGTACTGATGAATCGTTTTGGATAAACGGTGCGATCATTCACGTAGATGGCGGAGAACACTGTCGTTAAAATTTAGAGAATATTACATGAATAACCATATATTAAGTCATTTACCCTATAAATCCTCATTCCGTTTTGTTGATAACATACTGTTATTGAGCGAGGATGAAGTTCGCGGCGAATACACTTTAAAAGAAGACGCTTTTTTTTACGAAGATCATTTCGCGGGTAACCCGGTTACTCCCGGCGTTATCGTTACCGAAATTATGGCGCAGATTGGGCTGGTTGTATTAGGTATATTTTTGGTATTGAAGGAAACCGAGTTTAATTTTATGGATGACGATTCCTTGTATCCACTGCTTACCTCTACCGATGTATCGTTCTACAAAATGGTGTTGCCGGGTGAAAAGGTTACGGTAATATCAAAAAAGCAATATTTTCGTTTTGGTAAATTGAAATGCCATGTTGAAATGCTGGATAGTGATAAAGAACTGATTGCCAGCGGCACATTCGCGGGCATTATAAAAAAGATAGCTGTTAAAAATGGGTAATCGTGTGGTGGTAACGGGTATGGGGGTGGTTTCGCCCAATGGTATAGGCATACCGGCTTTTCTGCATGCTATACAGAATGGCATATCAGGCATAAAGTTTATGCCCCATTACCATGAGCTTAAATTCAGCTGCCAGGTAGCAGGCATGCCCGATTTTAAATG
Source organism: Mucilaginibacter sp. L196 (assembly GCF_009765905.1). GTDB lineage: Bacteria > Bacteroidota > Bacteroidia > Sphingobacteriales > Sphingobacteriaceae > Mucilaginibacter. Next base: position 375,590 of record NZ_LMUO01000015.1, read on the forward strand.
GGACAGCCTCACCAATTACATATCCGAAGTTACTTTACACGGCTTAAAAGGCACTAATATAGCTTATGGCCTAATGGCTGCGCTTGACGCCTGGAAAGATTCAGGTATGGATTACGATACCGATGAGCCCCGCTGGGAAACCGGCTGCGTATTTGGCAACAGCATTGCCGATACCGAGGCCATGAGGAACGTAATAAACCGAGTTGATAATAAAGAAGTTAAAAAATTAGGCTCCCGAGTGGTTGAGCAAGCCATGAATAGCGGTGTAACCTCTTATATATCCGGTCGCTTAGGATTTGGAAATAAGGTGCTTACCAACTCTGCCGCTTGTGCAACGGGAACACAGGCTATTTTAATGGGTTACGAATACATTAAACACGGCTACGCCAAGCGCATGCTGGTAGGCAGCGCCGAGCATGTAGATACCTATGTTTTCGGAGCATTTGATTCCATGCGGGTACTATCACGTAAGTTTAATGATAGTCCTGAAAAGGCATCGAGGCCGATGAGCGCGACAGCAGGTGGTTTTATCCCCGGCTCAGGGGCTGGCGCTTTGGTTTTGGAGGATCTGGATTTTGCATTGGCACGCGGTGCTAAAATTTATGCCGAAGTTTTAGGTGGGTCGACCAACTCCGGCGGACAGCGTTTAGGCGGCACGATGACCGCCGCAAGCTCCGCAGGTGTGCTTAGATGTATCAATGAGTCATTGGTAAGTTCAAATATCAACCCAAATCAAATTGATCTAATTAGCGGCCATTTAACCGCTACCAACGCCGACAGGCAGGAAATACAATATTGGTGCGATGCGCTGGACAGACGGGGAGATAATTTCCCAACTACCAATTCCCTCAAATCAATGATCGGCCATAGCCTTAGCGCAGCCGGATCAATTGAAACTGTGGCATCTATATTGCAGATAGTACACAGCTTTGTTCATCCAAACATAAATTTGGATGACCCGAACCCTGAAATAACAAAATTGGTAAGCGTTGATAGTTTGCCTGTTAAAATGATAAAAAAAGAAGTTAATATTGTAGCGAAAGCGAATTTTGGCTTTGGGGATGTGAATTCCTGTTTAATACTTTCAAAATTTAACTAAATAATGACCAGACAAGAGATTTTAAATGAACTGAAAAAGGTGATATCGCCTTACACTACGAACAAAGAGATGCTGGCCCAAATCAATGAAGACACTGACCTGTTAAAAGACCTGAAGATAAACTCGGCCAACTTGGTTGATATTATTATAGATGCCGAAGCTAAATACGATATAGAGATTGATTATGATGAAGCCGATAAAATGATGAATGTTGGCTCATGCATCGATGTGATAAGTGAAAAAATAGGCCAAAAACAACAATAATGCTTAGTACGGGTAACGACATCGTATCGTTAAATACTATAAATGTTACCCGCACAAAACAACCAAACTTTTATTCAAAAATACTTACCCCTACCGAAACCGCGCTTTATAAACAGTCTCGTTTCGCAAATACTCCCTTTGAAGTTTTCGTTTGGCTATTATGGTCGATAAAAGAATCGGCATTTAAGTTTTTGCAAAGGATTGATACAGATATACTTTTTACGCCTGTAAAGTTTGAAGTGAGCGAGATACAAATTCCATTCGGATTTAACTTAACAGATTTTAAACCTATCGAGTTAACCGGCATTGGCTTTGATGGCATTCACACAATCAAATCTACTATCAAATTTGACGACCTTATACTTTATTCCAACTCATCAATTTATCAGGAGTTTATCTCCACCGTAGTTAATGGTGTTGAGGATTTCAGCAATACACATTGGGGTGTAAAGCAGATTGATAGCGACGAGGTTGCCTTTCAATCGGCAGAGGTAAGGGCTTTTTTGATAGATAATTTTAAAGATAATACCAGTATCAGCATAGGCAAAAATCCGTTTGGCATCCCTATAATATTGAAAGATAATATTGAACAGCCGATCCCTGTTTCGTTATCACATCACGAATATTATATCGCTTATTCTTTTCAACTCCCTGTTTAGTTAAATTAGAAGGTGTTTAAACTATCGTCATTTCGAGCGATAGCATGGAATCCTCCAAGTGTGCAATATTCTTTACTATTGCGTGGTGGCTGTCATCCTGAGCGTAGTCGAAGGGTGAGCGTAAAGGCCTGCCCACATACTTCGACTGCGCTCAGGATGACAGCCTTTGCGCACATTATACTCACCAAGCATCATTGCGAGGTACGAAGTTTTATTTTAAACAGTTTCTTAACATGGCGTGAGTATTATTATCAATTTGTACTTACTTTTACTCTACAAACCCTCATATAATAAACGTTAGTAGTTGATGCATACATTTGTAATACCCGTTTACAAACAATCCCCCTACCTGGAACAATGCATCCAAAGTTTGCTTAACCAAACGGTTAAAAGCACAATTATACTAACCACCTCTACCCCTGCTGATTTTTCAAAACAGATAGCAGAAAAATATGGCTTCGCTTATTTTGTGAGTGATAATGGTGGTATAGCAAACGACTGGAATTTCGGCTTATCAAAAGCATCAACCAAATGGGCAACTATCGCCCATCAGGATGATATTTATGAGCCTGATTTTACTAATGAATTGCTTAAATCAGCAAATAATGATACACTCATCGCATTTACGGATTATGAAGACTTAGTTGATGGCAAAGCAAGAAAATCAAACCTGAACAGCTTTGTTAAAAAAGCATTATTGTTTCCGTTCATCTTCAAGAAAAACATACGCAGTACTTCGTTAAAAAAATCAATTTTAATATTTGGCGATCCGATATGCTGCCCTTCAGTATCATTTAATTTAGATGCATTGGGTAACTTTAGATTCTCACCTGAGTTTACTGTAGCTTTGGATTGGTATGCCTGGTATCAGCTGGCTAAAAAACATGGCTCATTTTGTTTCATCAACCAAAAGCTGATGAAACACCGTATACATGCCGAATCGGAAACAACACTAAAATTATCCGAAGGAAAACGCAGGCAAGAGGAGTTACAAATGTTTAGAATGATTTGGGGCGATAAAATTGCCCGCATATTTTCGTGGATATACACATTAGGCTACGCCGATAACAAACTAAAAGCCGATCTGTGAAATACAAATTAACCAAACCCGATAAATCATCATCAAATATGATAGCTTTAACTTTTGCATTAGTAATAGTTTATTGCCTGGCCACCGCTTTTTCCATTGTTCTTTTGGGGCAACGAAGTTTAATATCAGGCAACCTGTTTCAGTTTAAAAACATCATTTCGTTGGTATTTAACTGGCGGTTTATCCTGTCCATGAGTTTGGCTATACTATCAAGAATTTCGTTTATTTTGATCAACAGCACGTTGCTTAAGATCCCTTATTTATCGGATATTGCTACTACGCTATCGGTCATTATTACACTAACCTCTATTATATTCATCTTAATAGCGAATCACTACTTTTTAAAGGAGAGCTTAAATATTAAACAGGCAATAGGCGCCTTTATAGTTTTGATGGGTATATTTATTATGCTGAATAAGTAAGCCCCCTCTAAATCTCCCCCGGCAGGGGAGACTTTTCATCATTAGTTTTAATAAAAAATTTCAAAGCCCTCCCTTCCGGGGAGGGTTGGGTGGGGCTGGTTCTATTCGGGTTTTATTTCTTCCTTCAGTTTCTCTATTTCAATTTTCATCAGCGCCATTTCCTGGGCAAGAAGTTTATTTTGTTTTTGCAGTTTTGATGCTACAACGCTTAAATGCAACAGGTAAACCAAAGCGATAAATATAGATATGGTAAAAACCAGGTTAGCTGGCAAATAAACACCGAAAAGGTTCGACACCAATAACAACCCCTTCTCCCAAAAAGAAAAAGTAACCAATATACCGGTAAATAATAACCAGATGATGGAATATTCTTCGCGCAGTCGCCCTTTAACAACCATGCGAAATACCAGGAACAAAAATGCCACACTGGCAATTATGGTAATGATTTGAATTCGTAACATAATATTATGGCTTACGGATAAACGAAAAAAACATAGCTAAAGTAACTTTCACGCAATAGTAAAAAGAGGTAAAGCTTCTGATGGATGATTGCCCACCGTTTCTATGCACCATCACAACCGGGGTTTCCTTTATAGCTAAACCCGCTTTAGAAAAGAACACCAGTGATTCCGGTTCAGGATAATCATCCGGGTAATAACGTGCACCTAATTGTATAGCTTTTTTATCAAACAGCCTGAACCCTGAGGTACTATCGTAAATACTTTTGCCGGTAAAAAATTTATTTAACCAATGGAAATAGGTAATGCCTAAACGGCGTAAAAATGATGACTGAAACCCTTCCTTTACAATAAAACGTGAACCAATTACTAAACTCGCTCCTGTTTCTTCGTAGCAGGCTATCATCTTTTGCAATTCTGCCGGTGGATGCTGCCCGTCGCCATCCATTTGTACTGCCAGGTCATAATTATTGAGTAGCGCATATTTAAGCCCACTTTGTACCGCGCCACCAATCCCCAGGTTAACCGGGAGATCGATCAATATAACATCCAGCTTTTTAGCTACTTGCCTGGTGTCATCGGTTGAGCAGTCGTTTACTACACACACGCTTACATTATATTTTTCGGGAAGCTTTAAGTTCCCCAGGTCTGATATTAACCCGGGTAATGATGCTTGTTCATTAAAACATGGGATAATAATGAGAATATTCATCATTAATATTATAGCCGTTAATTAGTTAAGGTTGGTAATTATTATTCAATATGCACACCTAAACTAACAATTAAATAGATAATTACAGCTATCTATCTTTATTTTTCGTGCATGTGTTAATTGATAAATAAATTAATTTGTACTATTACAAAATGCTTTTTAAATAAGACGCAGCATCTTTTTTAATGCATTTTTAATTATATGTAGAAAAACAAGATTTGTACATCCAATTTTGTAGCTTTATATAATTCAACTGTTTTATTAACCTCATTATAATTGTATACCGTTGACTGATAATTCAAAAGCTACAATGGGATCTGAAAAAATTAGACTTCTTTTCATTGACCATCTTAATCGTTTGTATTGTGCAAAGTCGCATCTTGCCGAGCGTTTACCTGAAATTTTTGATGAAGCGGCCTTTGCCGATTTAAAGCAGGCAATTAAAGAAACTATCCTCCATACCGAAAAACAACTCTCACGAATTGATCGGATTTTCGCGCTTATGAATATCGAGTATTCATTCGAAAAATGTCAGCCATTAATAACCTTTTTAGAAAACGCCTTTGAAGCCTTGCAACTTCATGCAACCGAAGCTGAGTTTCGTGATTTAATGATTGTAACGTACTTATACCATTTAGATTCTGTTGAGCTTGCTTCATCTAAAATATTGCAAATTGCCGCCCATAGTTTACATGACCAGCAAATTAAATTGCTAATAAATGAGAATTATTCAGAAGCCAAAGCTGAAAATGCATTATTACTCCTGCTATTAAAGAAAACCGCCCGCTAAGGGTGTATTGTCTCTTTTGCACGTATTAATACGTGTAAATCTTATTCATTCTATCCATTATTCATTTTTACACCTTTTAGGAATCTTTTATTAGCTTACATTACGTATAGCTAGTATATTTAACTAAGTAAAGTTTTAGTTTAGCGAAATTTCAATTTTCACTAAAGTAAAATTTGAAATATTATTTGGCTCTGGCACCTTAAATTACACCTTATGACAACACATTTATCACATCATAATTTTGATTTGCTCAAAAGTAAAGTTCAATTTTTGTCGGGATTAGAAAATGTAACCGCTGCTGATTGTAAAATCATTTCGTGCCTGATTTTAAAAAAGACCAAATATAATATCAGCGAAACCACGATAAAACGCATCTATGGTTTTGCTGAAAGTCGTTTTAATCCATCTCAATTTACACTGGAAGCGCTTTGTATATATTGTAATTATAATGGCTGGGATGATTTTTGCAATCAGCACATTTATAACGCAGCTTCAGCAAACGAAGAAGAAGTTAACTGGCTGGCTTTGCAACGTAATGCCAGTAAAACAACAAAATTCACTATCGAGGCTATAAAAAACCGGTCAGGAATACCTTATAATAAAACTATAAAAAGACAATTTATTAATGATTACATCAAAGCGCTGCGCGAATCGGATAACACGGGTACCGTTATTGCCGCGCCGGCAGGTTATGGCAAAAGCATTGGCTTAGGCCATTGGGTAGAAGAACAGGTTGAGCTTAATGAATCAAAGGCTAATAATGACATAATTTTATTTTTCAGCACATCTGCAATGGCCAATGTCATTCATTCCGGCCGGGATATTAACGATTGGCTGTTAGGGTTGCTTGGCTATACAACTGACAACGACATTAAAGCATTATGGGACGATAAACAACGCAAAGGCAGTAAATTTTACCTTGTGATTGATGGTTTTGATCCATATACATTTAAACCAGAAAGCTATGCGATGTTGATGAGGCAGATAATTGATCTGCTAGCACTTAACCAGCATACCCCCTGGATGAAAATTATTTTAAGCATGCGGAGAAGCACGTGGTTAAATTATAAACACGAGTTTGATGTTGTAGACAATATGTTACTGAACGGCTTTTTTGCAGATGAACCCGGCATTAACGTGCCTTTATTATCACCAGCTGATGTTAAAACCCTATGCATTAATTTAAATCAGCATTTAAACAGGCCCAATTATACTCATATAGCTTCCGATTTTAATAATCCATTATTTTTCCAGCTTTATTATAAAAAATATAAGGAAAACTTTATGCTTAGCAACGTTAACAACGGTACTATGTATGAGCTTATTTACTCCTATTTCCTTAGTAAAATAAGTATAGGGAGCCTAGCTGCCGATAAGCTTTCAGTAATACGCGAGATTGCATCACATACAGATATTGACAACCCGAACAAAGGAGCCGATAAATTTGCGCTATATAATTTTATAAAAAAGCACAACTCGGGGTATCAGGAGCTGCTTTTAAATGGTTTGATAGCCGAGATAAACAATACCGACAGCTTAAATGATTACCAAGTAACTATAAATTTCACTAACCAGCAATTTAGCAGCTTAAGCCTCGCGCTGTGCCTTTTAAATGATCACAATAACATTTTTGACTCATCACTTATAGAAGAAATTAACTTACGCTTTAGTCAAAGCAAACACAAACTCACTATTTTAAAATGGTGCATACTACATGCCATAAAAACCGGCCAACAAAACAACCTGCTAAACTTAACCGCATGTAGTTTTTCGCCTGCGGATAAGTTTGAACTGGCGAGCTACTTGGGCGATGCATTCTCAAAAGAATCATTGGCGCATGATAATGACATCCTGCTACAGTATTTTAAAACCGACGCAAACGACGAACTATTTGATTACTTTTTCGCACCTGAATTATTAAATAAAGACTATCAAAACACCTTAAAAAACTTATTAAGATTTGATATTCCCGACAATAAAAAAATATTGATTTATACAGCGCTAGGTATAATAGCCGCCACCAGCCTTGATATTGATGAGCTATATATATATATGGTAAAACTCAAAAGTTTTTCTACTATCGATATTATGTATTTTAATATAAACCCATCAGAGTGTATTGATACCATTTATCATTACTTAAAATATGGCATAATTAAAAAAGAAGCGCTTACAACATTAACACATTTATGCTTTTCGCCGCCGGCGGGTAGCCAGGAGTTGAAGGATTGTGCACAAAACGATATGCTGTATCTTTTAGGTATGTATACCATGTCGATAGGTAATAACCCTAAAAAAACACTCCGGTTTATAAATACAATTAAGAATACATATAAAAATGATGATTTGAGTGGCCAAAATACAGCCTATGATTTTTTCGTAAAAATGATAATGACTGATACCTATTTTCGGATGGGAGACCATCACATGGTAACGGCTTTGTATTATACCGTTTTAAATTCCAACCAAAAGCAAGGTAACAGTCTCTCTCTTTTTATGGAATCGTTTTTTCATAGCGCCAATATTAAATATCTTTTAATAACAGAGAGCCCTATTGTAAAGGAAATGGAACTACTCAAAGCAAGTACTGAAATATCAGGAAGCAAATTGGCATGGTTGGTGGTTTTAGCAGGAGTACTGAAAAAGGAAGAATCAGCCAACACAAATACCAGGCTTTATATACAAGCCTATAATGATTATAAAAAGGTATCATACCAATGCGGTGTAAATAGTGGCTTTCACAACATTCATTACCAATTAACAAAATAGAAAATTAGGCAAGGCTGGTTATATCCATTTTTATGCCTGCATTTAATACCAATTTTTTGATGTGGCTGGCCGCGAGTTCTAATTTAGTATACTCCCAATAAGGCCTGATTGGTGCTGAAGAGCCGTATTTTTTCAATAAATTATCCAATACAAAACCATGTGTTTCATTTTGTTGAATAACAGCCCGCATATATTCCTGTTGGTGTAGTTTATCGCCTAATATCGACAGGAAATGAACCTGTACATCGATTTTATCGGCAATACCCATACGTGGTATTTCTACTATCTTCATCCGCCTGTAGGCTATCAATTCGAGCCTTACAGCAAGGTCACCTTCAATATCTAAGGGATAACGCAGGCTAAATTTATCCAATATTAATATCATTGGGCTATAATCAGCCAGGTGAAGAACCGAGAATAGTTCTTTACGCTTTAAATCATAGTAATACTGTTCAAGGCAATAGCTGCATGGGGCCGTAATAGCCCTAAGTAACCAATATAGATTGAAACGTTCATTAACTGTCATAAGGCCTTTAAGTTTGCTTAGATAATTGGTGGTAACTTAATAGCTACCACCAACATCCATTAAACATAAATTTTTCATCTATCAAACAATTATGAATTTTCTAACATAAGCGATATCTGCCCGGCATCTAAAGCAAGAGCGCCTTTATTTTCAGGCCTCAATGCTATTGCTTCAAAATGAGCCGCATATGCATTTACTATATTTTCGCAACTGTATACATTGCGTATTTTAATAATGTTTGCTGCCAGCATACCATCATAAACACCAACCTTTTTATCAACCTGTTGCAGGTTATTTGCCACATCATCAACGGTTGAAAAATATAGCGCATTATCGCCTACCACCGTGCGGTTAAACTGATTATCATTGGCACATATAACACTTTGCGATGCCATAGCCTCCAGTAATGATGGATTAGTGCCCCCTACGGTATGCCCATGGAAATATAAATTGGAATAATACCTAAGGTTATTAAGTTTATCCATATCATATATCCCACCGCAAAACCTTATATTTTCATATCCTGAAAATTTCTCCTGCAAATATTCAGCGAATTTATTTTTAAGGCCGCCAACCACCAAAAACGGCCTTGTTAACCCGGCTTTTACAACGCCATCCAATATCATCTCAATACTATTTTCCGGCTCCATACGGGCTATAAGCATATCATAGCCATATTGCTCCACGCCATATTCGGCAAGTATGCCGAGGTTATTATTTTCAAATATCTCGGCTCCGTAAGGGATATACTCTGTATGCCTGTTATATTTTTCTTCCAGGTATTTTTTTATAGCGGTCGAATCAGCAATCAAATGGTCGCTAAATCTTACCGCCAGGCTTTCGGCCATCATCAAAAACTTCTGCACCTTTTTTGAATATTTAGTGCGTTTCCACTCCATTCCATCCATATTGGTGGTAACCACAGTATTGTGTGGCAAAAGCCAGCCCCATATTGAGCTACTGGTATAACCCAATTGCAGCACAATGTCGAACTTCTTTTTCCGCAAGTCGCGGATGCAGTTCAGATCGTAAAAAAACTGGCCGATGGTGCCCATCTTGTATTCAGGATCATAGCAGTGGCATATATTTACACCATTCCACTCATTCTGCTGGTAAGGATGGTTGTGTGAATTATATACCGTAACCTCATACCCTTTTTTTGCCAGCCCAGTGGCAAGGTATTCGGCACATTGTTCAAAGCCACCGTAATGGTTGGGGATACCTCTGGTTCCAATGATTGAGATGCGCATATTATTTTTATTTATTTTTAATAAAATAGATATTATAACATACTTATAATAATATATAACCGGCCACAGCTATTATATTAAGCATGACTAATATTACGCATATTTAAAGGCAAAAAGGCATGAATTGGGTATGTGAACAAAGTGTACGACAATAGAATTGTGAACAAAATAAACAATCAAAACATTCCTGATTTGTGTAAAAATAATATTATCATTATTGTAATATTAAAGCCTTGTTTATGAAAAAAGCACTAAAATTGCTGCTACGGCTTAATTTTAAAACCATTTATTTCAACCTTAAATACTTCCCGTTTAAGGTTGCGATAAAGTTACCGGTACTTATAGGCAGGAAGGTTTTTTTATCCAGAATGAACGGCAGGGTTATTATTAATGGACCAATAAGTACGGGGTTAATACAAATAGGCTATGGAAAGGTATGCATTACCGATTTTAAACGCTCGCGGGCAATTTTAGAAATAGATGGCGATCTGATTTTTAATGGCCGTGCATTTATTATGCAGGGTTGCAAAATAAATGTAATGCAAAACGCCCAGCTTATTATTGGTGATGATTTTAATATGAGCGTAGAGTGTGTGATTATTGCGCAAAAGAAAATACAGATTGGTAACAGCAGTGGCATTTCATGGGAAAGTTTGGTTATGGATACCGATTTCCACCATATTTATGATGAGGATGGGGTTGAGTTTAATCAGCCTAAAGAAATAATAATTGGTGATAAGGTTTGGGTGGGATGTAAATGCACTTTATTAAAGGGCGCCGAAATACCATCAGGAAGTATTGTTGCAGCCAACTCAATGGTTACTAAAAAGCTAAGCGGCGAAAAAAGTATTTTTGGCGGCAACCCGATCAGGACGCTCAAAAATAATATTACCTGGAAATATTAAATATTTCAGGTAATAATATCGCAGCTAGGACAAACTATTTTTGGGGTTCTTTAATAAATTCTCGATAATAATTGAAAATAGCAATTACAACATCGCTACCTATATCTTTTGGAAAAATAAATCTGTCAGTATAAATTAACTCAATTTTGAATTTATCAGATACTGCTATTATAAAATTTCTATCTGTTTCCGTCATAATATTAAAGTTAACAATAATTCGTAACTTTAAATACGTAAACCTAATGACCGAATGGAGCAAGAAGATAAGATAAGCCTCTTTGATAAATTATTAAGATTTTTAGGTAATACTTTTGAAAAAGTTTTCGATAACCCATTCGTAATAAAACATTGGAAAATAATAAGAATACCACTTTGGTTAGTGTTCTTCATATTATATTATCGATATATATATCACGGTTCAAACATTATAATAGGTTGGCTTATAATTTTATATTTTTTTATTTTGTTTTGTGCCGAGCTTTTAAAATTAAAAAATACTTAAAAATCGTTTGTCCCAACTCGTGTTATCTTATTTTATATTATTGGAATAATAGCATCGCCCAAATCATAATTTAATTCCTGGTTTCGTTTGGCGACAGGTTTCGCGGGCACACCAGCTACAACGGTGTAAGGTTCTACATCACGACTAACTACCGCACCTGCAGCAACAACTGCACCCTTACCAATGGTTACACCCGGCAAAATTATGGCTCTTGAACATAGCCATACATAATCCTCAATAATTACCGGTTTACCAATTTGAGCAAAGTCGGTGGAGTTATAATCATGGTGCAATGTCCATATCATCACCTCATTGCTTAGGTTAACGTTGCTGCCAATTGTTAATCCCATCCGGGCATCCAGTAAGGCACCATGACCTATAATTGTACTGTTGCCTATGTTTAGTTTCCACGGGGCGCGGACTTCAAATCCTCTATATAAACCTACCTTGTTACCTATTTTGGCTTTTAGTAACCGCATTAAAAAAATCCTGAGTGAATGAAAGGGCAGCCAGCTGATTATGCCGCAGCCAATATAAATACAGGATCCTTTAAACTTAGTTAAACTACTGCTCATAAACCGGTGGTTCCATATTTTAAATTGATAACTTTATCATACGCGGTTCCCCTCTTTTTAATAATACGACCCGGTATACCTGCAACAACCGAATTTGGCGCGACGGATTTAGTCACCACACAACCAGCCGCAATCACGCTACCCTCGCCAATGTTAACACCAGCCAATATGGTTGCACCGCCGCCTATCCAGCAGTTGTTACCTATTACAACGGTACTGCGGCATACATCCTGATTCTTTATGATAACATCAATATCTGAAAACAAATGATTTTCTGAAAACACCCTAACTCCCGGCCCAATCAGCACGTTATCCCCTATCTCAATCCCCCCTTGCCCGGCCAGGTATACCCCGGCATTTATACCGGTATTATTGCCAATAGTTATACCCACTCCCTTGTTAGCTATAACCCCTGTACCTATCAAATTGCATCCCCTGGCCAATGAAACATTGTTACCCAATGTAATACCATTGTTTGATAAAGCGTTGATGTGTACATTATCATCCAATATTAAATTTGATCCTGCTTTAAACAGATAAGCATGCCTTATGCTAACATTACGGCCAACAAAAACCAACCCTTTTGATGCTTTAAAAAACAACCTTTTGTAAGCACCACGCATTAATTGCCCAAACCTTGCCCATACTATCAAAGCCAGGTCACGGTTTGAATATTCACTTTGCCATTTATAATCAGGGTTGCCCTTAAGCTTCCGTATAACTTTTTCTATCAGCATAAGCGTTGGTAATTAATGTTAATATTTCATCGGCAGATTTTTTCCATGTAAACCCAGCGGCATGATCAATTCCCTGCATCATTTTTTCGTGATACAGGTGTTCGTCATACAATAAGTTATCAATCTCTTTAGCTATAGTCTTAGCGCTATCGGGGCTGGCATATATAGCCGCATTACCGCATATTTCGGGTATTGATGTCCGGTTAGATACTATTACTGGCACACCGCAGCACATGGCCTCAAGCGGCGGCAAGCCAAAACCTTCCGCATATGAGGGAAAGCAAAAAACTATAGCGGCCGCATATATTAAATATAGATCTTCCTCGGGCACATGGCCTGTAAAAATTATCCGATCGGCTAAATTAAGTTGGTCAATTAGTTCGTTTAATTTATTTTTTTGAGTTGAAAAACCACTACCGACTATTAACAGTTTCAGATCCTTATCATGCAATAATGCAAACGATTCGATCAATGTGGTTAAGTTTTTGCGGGCGTTTACCCTACCTACATATAGCACATACCGGTCAGGCAGGGCGTAGCTGTTTATCACCTTCCTGATAACATCACATGGCTGCGAAACTAATGGCTTAAAGCCCGGATTAATGCCATGATAAACTACTGTAATATTCTCCGGCGCTGAAAAATGATGTTTTACCATTCGTTCTTTTTCGGTGTTCGATATGGTAATTACCCGGTCGGCATTTCGGGCGAGCGTCTTCATCTGCCCAAAATGTAATCGCTCTAAAAAAGAATAATACTGGGGATAATCTAAAAACAACGCATCGTGTATATACACCACTTTAAAAACATTGCGCGAGCATAAAACATTAAAGTTTTGAAGCATCAAAATATCAAGCGAATACCTGCGGGCAATAACAGGCAATAGCAATGCATTGGTGATAAGGTTAGGCAGCTTAACCAAAAAGATGATTTTTGTACCGGCAGGGAAATGCGCCAAAGCACGCTGCTCATCCTTCCTGTTCATTAACAGGTATATATCAAAGCTATTATCGTTATTACGGATGATCTCATCAACCAGATTTTTCACCACCATGTGGCCGCTTGGCGGCCCTTCAAAAAACCACTTGGCATCAATACCCAACCGCAACTTTTTCTCCCTGTTATTATGCATCTTCCAAAATGATTAGGGGTGAAAAAACAACTTTGGTTGTGGCTTTATCTTTATAAACTTCAATAGCTGCATCGTAACAACTATTCAACAGTTTAAGGCGCCTACCCCATGCATGCGTCGTGGCACAGTTTAAGGTTTCAAGCGCCATATTTGCCAAAACTTCGGGATTACTTAATAAATACTCCAGGTGCTCGGCTATATTTTTTGTAATGCGATGGTGACTTTCTACCTTAATTTTTATAGCGCATTTTTCACAAAGCACGTCACCCATTCCACAATGATCAAGCGTTAGCGTAGGTACACCGGCGCTCATCGCCTCAAAAATCACCGCCGGGTTATCCTCAGCTATGCTAGTGATGATATGCAAATGCGATGAGCGCATAATTTGGATAGCCTTAGCCCGCGATAAATGACCATGCCAAATTACGGCACCTGATAAATTCAATTCTTTAGCTTTTTGCTTTAACTGATCGGTAAGAGGCCCGTTGCCTAATATGTGCAACATCCAATTGCGTTGTTTAACAAGGGCTAAAGCATTAAGGCATAACTGCAGGTTCTTCCGCTCGATATGTGTACCTGACCAAACCAATTTAACCGTGTGGTGAACATTGTTGAATTTTGCTTCATCCAAATCAATATCGCCTATAATGCCCTGTTCCGGCATCAGGTAACTTTGTCTGCCAAATTTTTCTTGTATAGTATGCTTAGCGTTTGTAGTTGCAGATAGCAAAACATCAGCCCTTTGAAAAGCCCCACTTATTCTTGGCGAATAGTTGAGTTGTATTTTATTGATGCTGTTTTTAACGCGAAACTTGAGCCGGGTTGAAAATGGTTTCCCTTTTAAAAGCACAGGGTTAACAATATTCATCCCACCAACCGGGCCCCAAATTAATGGCTTATCCAACGCTCCTAAAAAACCCGGTTCGCGAAAACCTATCGGGCCAAGCTGATGCACTACCTCTATATCAACAGTTTCCAACAAAACCCGGGCGGTATTTAATGCCTCTTTTTGCCATAGGTAATAAGCGAAATAAAAGAACCAGCCTAACCCAATTTTATTGAGCAAGTTGATGGCTTTTGCTAATAATGGCGCCTTAACCTCAATAAATGTGACCGATGGCAAAGGATTAGCTTCAATATAACTTTTAAGTGTTTGTGTATCGCCCATATGATCGTCGGACATGCCATACAATACCCATAGCTCATGTTCTTTGGCCAAATTGATCACCGTATTCCAGGCAGCCCCGTATTCAGACCCTTTGTTGGGCGATATGGCATAAGCAGATATGAGTATCTTTTTTTTCATAGGTTAATATCTTGTGTTTGCAAAAGGGTTTTGGTAAAAAAAACGCCAGCGCAACCGGTTGAGGTAATTAAAAGATGCAGAAATAGGGTATAATAAGTGATGCAGGTGCCTGCGCATTACAGCCAATTCCTCCTGATGCATTTGTACCACATTGCTGCTCGCGCCACCGGTACGCATAAAGGCGATCATCTCCTTTATGTACTTAATTTTAAGTCCGCGTTTTTTTATCCGCAGGAACATATCAAAATCAATAGCTATTCTTAATGAGGTATCATACAAACCGATGCGTTCATAAACTTCTTTTCGTACAAAACAGGTGGGATGCATAACGTACATGCCCAGGTTAAGCCACCTCACCTTGCTTTTTTTGCAAAGGGCGAATCCATTTTCACCAATCAGGGTTAAATTGCCGCAACATATCTCATCATTAGCCGAAACATTTAGCATTACCCGCTCAATGGCATTGTAAGCGTACCAGTCGTCGGCATTTATCATTCCTATCCAATCGCCGGTAGCCTGGGCTATACCCTTGTTAAAGGCATCAGCAATACCCTTATCGGGCCCGGTAATAACCTTACTAATGCTATCCTTGTATTGCTCAATAATTTGCAGTGTACCGTCCGTTGAGCCACCATCAATAATGATGTATTCAATATTAGGATAGGTTTGTTCAATAACACTTTGTATAGTATTTTCAATAGTATCAACCGCGTTGTATACTACCGTAATGACCGATACTTTCGACAAGGTATTTTTAGCGTTCATGATTATGATTTAATATTGCCGACAAATAATTGATGTAATAAAAGCTGTAACCAAGTGTTACCATTAGCACAGCCATTTCAACATTAAAAAAAGAGGTTACTATGTAATTGGTAATTAGCAGGCTTATTATGCACCCAATATTTAATGCTGCAAGTAGCCTGATGATTGGCCGGCCTGCCATATCAGTGTATTTGCGCCAGTTGTTTACTACCAGGCCAAAAAATATCAGTAAATAAGTAAGCACACCTGTTATGCCGGTTTTTACCAGCAGATACATCCAGCCATTATGTAAAACGGGGATGTATCTAAAATCGGCATCTTCTCCAAGACGTACGAATGTCTTCAGATCAACCAATTTGCCCAACCCGCCGAATAGCATCGCGGGTTCGGAACCTTCGGCATAGCTGTTAAGGGCCATAAAGGTTTCATACCCACGATACCGGAGGTTAATATCCTGTTCAGAATTATAATTACCGATTGTTATCTCGCCAAACGAGCCAATGATCTTATCGGTAAATGATGAAGATGAGTTGCTTTTAAACAGATCGGCAGGCAG
This sequence comes from Mucilaginibacter sp. L196, assembly GCF_009765905.1. Lineage (GTDB taxonomy): Bacteria > Bacteroidota > Bacteroidia > Sphingobacteriales > Sphingobacteriaceae > Mucilaginibacter. Next base: position 392,107 of record NZ_LMUO01000015.1, read on the forward strand.
TATCACATACAACATACCAACAACTGCAATAACAGGTATGATCCATGCTTTTTTAATCCTATCCGCTACCAGCAAAAATAAAAAACATATAGTAATGATAATGTAGCTGCGTGAAGCAAACATGTAAATACCCAAAGCGTTAATAGCAACAAATGCATTAAACCAAAACGTACCAAATAATCTTATATTGAACTTACGGGTAAGCAGCAGGCAGGCCAGAGCTACAGGCGGGCCGGGTGTACCAACTATTCCCATGGCATAATGCGCGGCATACGGATCAAACAATGCGCCGAAACCCATATAGCTAACCGAAATGGTAGTTACCATAATGGAGGTGACTACCCCGGCATAAACAAGCGTTTTAAGAAACTGGCTTATCTCCATGTGGCATGCCAGTAAAATACCCGACAGAATAATAAATACAGGCATGGAAAAGTAATATAGATCTTTAAGGATCAGGTAACTATCGTTGCTTAAACCGATAATCAAGCCCAGTAATACAGGGATCATCAATACAGCAAAAAGGCGTATTACCTTGATAGCAGCGAAGTGATTTTTAACCGGCATAAATATAATTACAGCCGCAAGTGCAAGCACAATAGCCTGTATATGGAAGTAAGAAGCCACAACCATTGCCAATAATATTATTGTATACAGCTGCTTATTCATTTACCACGCTTAGTTTTATGCTATAAGTGTCCTTTACATATTTCGCCGGGTTGCCTGCCCATATCTGCTCATCAGGTATGCTTTGAAACACCACCGACCCAGCCCCTACTACTGAATTTTTGCCAATAGTTACTCCTTTTAAAATGGTTGTATGGCCGCCGATAAATGCGCCATCGCAAATAGTTACCGGCTTGTTTTTTACGCCTTCGATGCTTTCAGGATATTGGTTGCGTATACTGGCATCAAGCGAATGGAAATCAGTATCATAGATCACGGTATTGATACCAATTTTTACATTATCGCCTATACTAATGCTGTCATGGCAAATAATGGCTGTCGAGGTCATTCCAACATTATCGCCTATAGTAATGCATGCGCCTTTTGCAGCAACAAAGTAGCATTGCTGCTGCCTGCCTCCCATAGCATGGTATTTACCACTGTTAAACCTGAACTTTTTGCCAATGATGAAACTCCCTTGTGGATTGATATCCAGTATTGGCACACCATAGCTTATAAAATCACGATGATATTTTACGTCATTCAGGAAAAATTTAAAAGAGGTGATCAGCCACGAGTACACCCGTGCCATGCGGTAATAAATAACCCTCAATCCTCTGTAAAATTTCCTTATCAGCTTCATTATTTATATGCTATTTAACTCAATAAATATTCAGGCGTTAAAAATTCCGGTGGCTGTTTTGTTAATTATTTTTTTGGTTTGGATAGAGTAAACTATCCCCATTATAAAAAAAAATATCGTGTTGGACCAGGTGACCCCTGCTAATCCTATTCGTCTACCTAAAAAAATGCACAGTGGGATATTTAACACCATCGCGAATATTCCCAGGTATAATTGCAGCCTTATTTTACCCGTGCCATTAATTAACTGTACGTGTATAGCCTGCCAGATAAAGGCCACACAATACACACACATGGCAATAGAAAGATTTAAGGGTACAGTAACTGTTTTGCCCACCCATAAATGGTATACCCAGGGCGAAAGCAACAGTAAAAACACAGCGCAAAGGCTAAGTGCGAACCACATTTTATTGGCATTGGCGATGGCGCTTTTAATCCAATCGAAATCGCCTTTTGTATAAGCCTCGGTAAATGCGCTCCAGAATGGGGTGATGATAATTACAAAGAACATCAGTATCACCGAGAAAAGTTTGTAGGCAATATTAAACGTGGTAACTTCTTTAGGCCCGAATAATCGTGTAATTACGATGTTATCACTCTCGTACATTACCAATGCCGCTATTTGAATGATAAAGAAAGTGCTACCGGTAGCCAGAAGCTGTTTTGCACTGCTTAGTTTAATTAGTTTAAAAGAAGGCATCACCGGCTTGTAGCTGTGGTTATAAAACCAGATGCTGCCGCAAAGTAAAACCAGCAAGGGTATCCCGGCAAATGCCCAAACCAGTAAATTTAATGATCCGGTAGTATATTTTGCCAATATCAAAATGGCTATGAAAGTAAAAAGTTGACCTATAAAATTTATAACACCCGTTTTGGCGGGCTCCTGATTCGCAGTTAGCACGGTATTAATAAGCTGTAACACAAACTGGATGCAAAAGAATCCGAATATGAGTAGTACAAGGTTATTAAGATCGTAATCCTTTGCCGACCCGGCATTTAGGATATGGTTCCAGTTGAGGTGAGCGTTTACTGGCCAAAACACGAGGAATAACAATACAGAAATCACAACTAATATGGCATAAGCCGAGCTTACATAACTGCGTGCCTGGGCCATATCATCAAGAGCGATAAATTCGGTAAGCTTATTTTTTAAGCCATTGCCCAGGCCCATATCAAACAAGGCGGCCCATGTTATTAATGAACTAAGGGTTAGCCAGATACCATACTGTGCAGGGTTTACATAATTAATGGTAAGCGGGATAAGCAAAAACGATATAATAACACTACCCCCTTTAATAAGCAGCGACATAACAATGTTACGCTTTGCTTTTAACGAGCGCTCGTGCCCCTTATTAAAAAACCTGAATATGTATAATTGTACAGCTTGTAACATAATACACTGGGTTTATCTGGTAACGGGTTTCAATCTTTTTAACAATGAGTTCAGCCCGGTGCTCTCTTCCTGCTCGGCCATGGCGTAACCGTAGCCACGGTATCCGTTACCATAACCGGTAAGCGCGTTCTTTTCAAGCTGAATGTCATTTACGACCAGGTAAAGTTGTTTTACTTTCTTGGTTTTGTAAAGGTCATTCACAATGCCTAATTGCGATTTATAGGTATAATTTTGCCTTAGTACAAAACATGTAATATCGGCGTGCTCTTCTATGATCAGTGCATCCGACACAAGGCCGACCGGCGCGGTATCAATAATCACATAATCAAACTTTACACGCAGATCATCTATCAATACCCCTAATCTATCATCCATCAATAGTTCGGCAGGATTTGGCGGGATCGGTCCGGATGAGATCAGGTAAAAATTCTCATTAATAGTAGATTGCTTAACCAGCAGTTCTGTATCAATCCTATCGGCAGAGATCATGTAATTGGTAAAACCGAATTCATTATCCATGCCTATGCTTTTCAATAAACGCGGTTTGCGCAAATCAAGCTCCAGCAAAACAACCTTTTTGCCCGATAACGCGATAGAATTGGCCAGGTTAAGCGATATGAATGATTTACCTTCACCACTCATGCTCGATGTAAACATGATCACATTTGATTTACCTTTATCGGTAACGTATTTCAAGTTGGTACGTATAGCCCTTATCTGCTCAGATACGATCGACATGGGGTCGCAATAGGTGAGCAATGCTTTGGTGTTAATACTGCGGCTTATTTCGCCCAATAAAGGCACGTTGGTATGTTTATCAATGTCGCCTTTATTTTGGATCTTAATATTGAGCATTTCTTTAATACTCAAACCTGTTATTGGTAATACCAAACCAGCAAGCGCCCCCATCAGCAATATCAGTGATTTTTTGGGAGCGAAGGGGCGTTCATCACTTTCGGCATCGTCCAATATGCGGCAGCTGGCAATGGTTGCTGTTTGCGAAATAGCTGTCTCTTCCCTTTTTTGCAACAGATACAAATAAAGGTCCTGTTTTAAAGTTTGCTGCCTTGAATAATCAAGGTATACACGTTCTTTAGAAGGAGCTTCGGCTATTTTGCCTGTGATAACATTGTTTTGCTTCTTTAACTGGCCTTGTGCGATCTCCAAGCTGTTGCGGTAATTCATCAGGCTGTTCTTCAATGCATCACGGGCTATTTTTATTTGTTGATCCAGGTCGGTAATTATAGTACTTGTTTCTACAAACGATGATTTTAGTTGCTCGCGATGTTGCAACATGGCGTTATATTCATTTATCGCGGAGCCAAAGGCCATATCCTTGGTAATAAGGGAGCTTGGTATCTGTTGTGGTTTATCGCTGCTGTTAACGTATTTATACATGCTGTTTACCACAGCCAGTTGCACCTCGTTATCATTAAGTTTGTTTTGATAATCATCAGCACCCTCAACAAGCGCTTTACCCTGGGCGGTAATATCTGATATTTGGTTATTTACCTTGTATTTTTCCAGATCCGTTTCAACATTATTCAGTTGGGAGCCGACAAGACTTAGTCGCCTGTCAATAAATTTCATGGTACTATCGGCCAGCCTAACCTTATTGGCCAGGTTATTTTGCAGATACAAATCCATTAACTTCTGCAGGATCACTTCACCACGTTGAGGGTCGTGATAGTTTAATTGCAGGTCTATCACGGTTGCCTGCTTATCATCCAGCGAAGCATTAAAATCATCGTTGAGCTCTTTTTCCGCTTCTTTTATTGGGGAAATTTTAACCTCATAATTACCATCAGCAACAAACGCATTTGTTTTATTTATGGTGAGGCTATCTTTATTGATCAATATTTGCTTACCAAATACAGCGGTAAGGGCAAGGTCGTTGCGGCTATCAACAATGCGATAATTATTGTTATCAATAATATTTAGCTTGTAAGTCGCCCCTTTTTCAACATCGCTTTTATTATTGATGGCTACCGCGAAAGGCGCATTACTAAACACTTCCTTTTTTCTTAAGCCATTGGCATCATAAATGTGCGCGTTAAGGTTAAGTGAGGTAATAACGCTTCTTATTAAGCTGCGCGATTTCAGGATTTTAACTTCATTATCGGCATTACTTTTCACTTCAAAAAGCGAGGCCAGGTCGGAATTTACACCATTTGTTAATGATTTGCTGGTATTGTCTTTATTGTCCTCAACAATAATTTTACTTGTGATAGCCCATTGGCTGGGTAAATACCCAAGGTAAATTAAAGCCCCGCCCAGGCAAATAATAATACTGATAACAAACAGGTACCAGTAACTTAAGTATTTGGCCAGGTAGCTTCTTAACTCGCTTAAGTTTTCTTCCTTTTTATAGGTAAAATCTAATTTGTCAGCAAAAATATCGTGGTTGTCCATATAGTCGCCATTGCTAATGTTTATGAAAGTTAAGGCTAAGATGGTGTATTCATACACCTTATGGCTATAATGAACACTTTGAATATAACAGCTACAATGAACAAAATAAACAGTGAAAAAAGATGGGCGAGTTTGTAGAAGGTGTTTTGAAATGATAAAACCAACGTCAATTGCGAGCGCAGCATAAAATTATGCTGAACTCGAATTTATTGAATTAAAGAATTTCACGAATTCTAAAAATTCAACAGATTCCCAAAATTCGAGTTCAGACAATTTAATACCGCATTCAGGAATGGCTATCAGGTATCGGGTGGTTTAAAATTAAATCTATAATTAAATTATATATCTTTTAACATCTTCCATAAATGGCAATGTTTGTTTATTTTTGTTTTTCAAACATCTGTCATGGTCAAATTATTTATTAGTGGCTTTCCACTGAACAGCACTGAATTAGAAATTGTTCAGTTGGTAGGGCCATATGCAACCGTAAGCACAATTAAGATAGTAAGGGACAAGATAAGTAAGAAGTGCAAAGGATATGCTTTCCTTGAAGTTACAGATCAAAAAGAAGCTGAAGCTGCCATTGATGCCCTTAGTGGCACGCCGCTCGGCGACCGTGAGCTTACCCTGAATATAGTTGAAGAAAAACCGGTTAAACCACAAGCGCCAAAACGTCCATTCGGTTCAAAACCATCATACAATAGTGGTAGCAGCAACAACTACGATCCTCAAAAAAAGAAACGCCCGAGAAGGACTACTTAACTGTTGAGTTTATTGTGTTATTAGATTAAATAGAAATCATTATTTTTTGTCATTTCGACCGGAGGGAGAAATCTTCTAAAACTTGCATAGCTGGCTATATTCCCTGCTCAAAATGACACAGGGTATTCTACGAGTGCATTGTTGACAATCCAAATCGTAGAAGATTTCTCCTTACCCCCACGTTTAATCCCACCTCTTGTTCGTCGAAATGACAATGGGTTTTATGAAAGAGATATGTTTTTCAATCGCACAACAGCTTAGTTTTATTGGATTAAGCTAAAATCAGCTGATTCATTTTTCACATCAGCCAGGTTTGATTTGATAATTGTTAAGTTTCCGTGGGCACCGTTCGAAATAAATAAGCCGTGTTTACCTTTTACCCCGATGCCGTAATTGGAGATATTTACATTTTGCAGTATGGCATTAGTTAATACACCAATTTTTCCATCGGCATTTTTAGCTATTACACTTAAGCCGCTTGATAGGCTATTCTGAATATTCAGATTTTTTATTTCGAGACCGGAAATGCCGCGTTTATCCAGGCAAATCTCTACGGCAGCACGCCAGTCCCATTCGTGATCAAAACCGCCGCTTGATTCTATGTCACAATCTTCAACTATTGTTGTGCCGCTAAAGTTGTTGTTGATGGTTTTGTCCTTGCTTTCAGTTGGGAAGGTAGTGCTGATCAATATAGCCGAGCCTTGAGAAATATCAGTAAATAAACAGCTTTTTATCGCATTGCTATCACCTCCATATATCGCTCCGCCGTTTGCAAGATAAGGCAGCTGGCCTGTACAATTCACTATCAAATTATGCCCGGGAGCGTATACTTGTTTCATAAAAACCGTGGGCCATATCGCGAAGCAATCATCGCCCGTCCCTCTTGCTGAACAGTTTTGTATGGTAGATTGCGCCATCCCTACACAAAAGTTAATCCCATCAGCCAAAGTATTTCGCATACGGCAACCGGTAACCTTTAGGTTTTTAGAGTTTTCGATCCACATCCCAACCTTAGTATGCTCTATCCAGATGTTTGAAATAGTTGAATTTTCACCATACGAACCAACAATGCCGTCGCTGCTTTCACGGTCGTTACGGTAAGTTAGTTTTCCGATTATAGCGAAATCTGATATGTGGATATTACTGCCACTACCCTTTATCCGAACCCTCCTATTCGGGTCATGATACAAGGCAGAATCGCCAACCAATTCAGAATACCACATACCTGCACCCTGAATAGTAATATTTGATGGCAGCAGAATATCACCGGTAATTTTAAATTCTCCAGCCGGAATCCATACACTTTTCCCGGTTTCTATCGCTTGGGTTATACAGTTTTTGAAGGCTGTGGTGTAGTCGCCCTTAAAATCACTTCCTAAAAAGCTTTTATCAGCGATAGATAAAGAGTTGGTGGGCTGTTGTAATGGCGGCGCGATATTTTCCAGATCCACCAAATCAATAATGGTATAATTTGCATCGTCGCCTATTTGGTCATCACGTTTAAGACGTACCATATCGCCTTTGGCTATTTTGATTCCCTTTATTCTTAGCTCATCATAAAAATGGCGTGGTACGCCTGCAGTGGGGTTATTGGTAAATGGATATTTCCCGTATAACCAGGCATAATGTGATGTGACTTTATAGTGTTTGATAAACTTTCCGTTTATATAGATACCAAATGTGGAATTAGTGCCATCGCCATCCTTACTATCCGGCAAACTGTATCTTATAATTAAACTATTGGCTTTTGCTTTCGCGGCAAATTCAACATACTGGCCTTTTGAACCAAGCTTTACGCATTGCTGACCCGATGATTCAGTTTCGACTTTGTAAGGATCATATGCAGGGCCCAATACCATTCCGGTGGTATGCATACGTTCAGCCTCATAGGTCGTCCATGGAATAGTAGCACCATATTTTTGCTGGGCAAAGCCAATAGCCCCAATAGCGAGAAGAACAACAAATATGAATGCGCGTTTAATATTCATTATTAATATTTACTGAACATTAATCATTTGTTTAATCCAAATGGGGATAAGTTTTTTACGTTCCTGCATCAACTTATCAAATTCGGCTGCATTGAAGTTTCCTGCTTTTAATTGTTGCGGACGGGTCAAAAACGGAAAAACGATCATACCTGATATATTCCATAATAAATTAACGGGATGAAAATTGATCGTACCATCAGCCTGTAAGGCATAAAGCTGTTTAGCAAAGTATGAATCGGCTAATGTTTTTATTTTACTGATCATTGGCAATGTGGTATTACCTGCCATCACCTCATTCACCATAAAAAATGGGAAATCCGGATTTTCAAGTACCTGATCAATGTAATATCCAACACAAATTTCAACCTTCTCAAACACGGTAGTGTCCTTATTATTTAAAACAGGCTCTATCTTATCAAATACCTTTTTTATGGTTTCATCCATAATATAAGCAAACAATTTTTCTTTACTGCGGAAGTAATAATTTATGGATGCCACATTGATATCTGCTTCGGTAGCAATATCTCTTATGGTAGTAGCCAAAAAACCCTTATTTGTAAATATCCTCCTGGCCGCGTCTAATATTTTTTCCTCTGTTGATGCTTCGGTTATTAGTGTCATTATCAAAAGTTAACTTTCAAATTTAACCAATGACAAACACATTATTGTATTTTTTGACCCTATCCTCCTCCTTTCACTATTTATAGCCCCACCCAACCCTCCCCGGAAGAGAGGGCTTTAAGAAAGAATGATTTAAAGTCTCCCCTACCGGGGGAGATTTAGAGGGGGCTAATTAATGCGAATCGGATACTGCTTTCTGGCCTTTTCTGAATGGTGCCAGGTATACTATTGGTATAGCGCAAAGCATCACCAAACCCACAATCCAATAGGCATCATCATAAGTTAATAGTAAACTCTGCCTGTTAACCATCCCGTCAATAGCGCCGTAAGCCATGCTTGTAGCATCGGATATTGATTTCCCTTTTGACACGAATAGCTGGATATATTGGTTAAATCTTTCGGTAAAATACGAGTTATAGGGGTTAATGTTATCTAAAAGGTTATTGCGGTGCATTGCCTGACGAACATGGATCATGGTTGTTAAACCAGCAATACCAAATGAACCACCTAACTGGCGCATCATGTTATTTAAGCCGGTACCCTGGCCTACCTCCGCCCCTTTTAAGCCGCCGATAGCCAACGTTGTTAAAGGCACAAAAAGCAGCGCTAAGCCCATACCCCGTATCGCCAAAGGCCAAAAGAAATCACTTGTGCCGGTTGACAAGGTGGAGTGACTTAACATAGATGAAAAAACATAGAACAAAACCATACCTACGGTAGCCATAAACTGTGCGGGTACCCCTTTGTTAAGCATAATACCAACAAAAGGCATCATAATTACTGTAAATAATCCCCCCGGAAATAAAATTTCACCTGTTTGCTGCGCCGAAAAACCTAACAAGCTTTGACAAAACACCGGGAATACAAATGTTGACCCATATAAACCAACACCTAACACAAACGAGGTAAACATGCCCGCTGAGAAGCTCCGGTGCCGCATGATCTTAAAGTTGACTATCGGGTATTCGGTACTTAATTCGCGCCATATAAAAAGCAATAGCCCAATTACAGCAGTACAGGTTAACACTATAATGTAGGTGGCTGAAAACCAATCGTCATCCTCGCCTTTTTCTAATATAGTTTGCAAACTACCTACTGATATTGCTAATAAAGCAATTCCCCACCAGTCGATAGGCTTACCCCTACCGTCACTTGGCGTAGCCCTCACAAACAAATAGGTACAGGTGGCTGCAAGGCAACCAACTGGGATATTTACGTAAAATATCCAGCGCCAGGCGGCATGGTCGGTAATATAGCCGCCGATTGTTGGGCCGATTGTTGGACCAACAATAGCACCTAAACCAAATAAAGCTGTTGCTGTACCCACCTGCTCGGGCGGCCAGGTTTCTAATAAAATAGCCTGTGCTGTTGAGATGAGGCCGCCCCCGGCAATGCCCTGCAGTACCCTAAAGCCGATGAGCTCATTAAGGCTATGGGCATTCCCGCATAAAAAAGAAGCGACAGTAAATAGAATTATAGAGGTTAAAAAATAATTCTTCCGCCCAAAAAAACTGCCCAACCAGCCCGACATAGGCAATATAATAACGTTTGCCACACTATAACCTGTAACTACCCACGCGGCATCAGTTAAGGTAGCACCCAAATTACCCTGAATTTGAGGGATTGATACGTTTACGATGGTTGTATCTATCAATTCCAGCAATGATGCTGTAATTACAGTAATGGTTATGATCCATTTTTTAAATCCTGTTTCGGCCATATAACAATTGTTTATTAATTCCGTATTTGACGATACAAAACTAATCAAACGATTGATTAAAACATATGTTTAAAACGATAAAACAGATTATGGCTTTTTCATGACCGATGTATTAAAAACTGAAGCAATTAGCCGAACAGAAAATCATCAAAAGATATATCGTACTTTATCGACAAATAATTGATTTAAATAACTTTAAAAAGTGTGTTTTTTGTAATTTTTTGATGAAAAAAGCTGCTTTTTAGGGCGATAATTGATCAATTATTGCCCTAAAAAAGGGTGATTTATCACCTTTTTTGTGTGAAAAAGTTATCTAAAAACGGCCTTTTTAGTGCTTTTAAGGCCGAAAAATGGACTAAAAGTGTATCAAATGTACCAGGTGTTTCACTTGTGCCATGGTACAGTTACACCAGATTTTCCCGGATGAAGAATTTTTGGATAGTATCGGGCTTGGTCATCAAGAAGGTTTGGAGTCCTAATTGTTTTGCGGTTTCAAGATGCTGTGGGCTATCGTCAATAAATAAGGTTTCGGATGGATTAAGGCTATTCTCGTTTAATACCTGCTCAAATATAGCGGCCTCTGGCTTACGTTTGCCGGTAAGGTGAGAGTAGTAGGTCTTCTCAAAAAATTGATCGTTGTTAGGCATGCCGAATTCACTTTTTAAGTATTCATGCACATAATCGTAATGAATAGCATTGATATTGCTTAGCAGGAATGTGCGGTATTGGGTTTTCAACTTTAGCAATAGTTCATGATTTCCGGCTGGTATCCCAACAAAAATGGCATTCCAGGCATCGTCGATTTGCCGATCGGTAAGGTCGGGCTTTTGCGCAAGCTCTCTGATACGGTCGCGAAATGTGGCATTGCTTATCTCGCCACGCTCTAATAAATTAAATACAGGATCTTGCTGGCGATGCCCGTAAAATTCATCTGCATTGTTGATACCCAGGTTTTTCCATGCTTGCTGCACCTTGGTAAAATCGATATTGAAGATGACGTTGCCATAGTCGAAGATTATATTTTTAATATTTTGCATAATAACTATTGGTAATTTAAGCGCAAATATGTAATATTGCGCCTCGAAAATAAACAAATATTTTCAGCGCCTATAGCTCAGTTGGTTAGAGTAGAAGACTCATAATCTTTTGGTCCCTGGTTCGAGCCCAGGTGGGCGCACTGGAAAACAGACAGCAATGGTCCTGTTTTTCCTCGGTAAAAAGGCCGTTTCTGTAACGGAAACGGCCTTTTTTTAATATCTTTGAGTCGGATTTTATTCCACGGCGCTGACACCGTAAAAACTACAAAACGTCAGGACTTGCATAATTATTTGTTGAACTTCACGTAAAACCGTCACTATTCCGTCATGACGTTTTTTATGTGGCCTAAAAAAAACAAGATTATGGCAACTGTAAATGCTGTGGTTTATGACCAATTTAAAAGGGAGGATGGAACCTTCCATGTACAAATCAAAGTCTTTCACAAAGATGTCCGCCGGTTTATCGAAACCAACCAATATGTAACGGCCCGGCAACTTGATGAGAACTTAAAAATTAAGGATAAACATATCCTTAAATCGTTAGACGAGACACTAACGGATTATCGAAAGACCATTGGCGACCTTGCTCCAAAATTGGACTTTTTTACCTGTGATGATTTAAAAGCCTATTTAATTAACAAAGACAAGGAGGTAGATTTTATTGCCTTTTGTGCGCAGCACATTGCTTCATTACGGAAAGCTAAAAGAGATGGGACCGCCGATAATCATCGGGCTGTCCGAAACAGCCTTATTGATTATTTTAAAAAGCAAAACGTATCAATTTTAGAGATTAATTCCGGAATGCTATTCGCCTACGAAAAATGGTTGCAGACCGACCGTACAATGGTGCGGGTTAACCAATTAGGTAAGGAAGTAACAACGACAGAAAAAGGTATGCAAACCGGAGGTATTTACTCTCATATGCGCGATTTGCGTACGCTCTTCAATGAGGCCAGAAAGATTTATAATAATGAGGATATTGGCGTTGTAAAAATTAAACACTACCCGTTTAAGGTTTATAAAATTGGCGCACCGCCAAAAACAAAAAAAAGAAACATTTCAGCTGAGCAAGTCAATAAAATAAAAAAATGTGTGGTAAATCCTGAAAGCCGTGCAGAGTTGGCCAGGGATTTATTTATGCTAAGCTTTTATATGTGTGGGATGAACGCTGTGGATTTCTACAACCTTAATAGCTACGATCCGGGAAGTACCAGGTTAGAATACAATCGCTCAAAGACAAGTGGTCTTCGAGATGACGGTGCTTTTATAAGCATAAAGATTGTTTCTGAAGCAAGGCCATTGCTTGAAAAATATATAGGTAAATTACAGAATAGATACAGCACCTATAATGGATTGGATACTGCGTTGAGCAAGGGAATGCAACAATTGCGTACGATTACCGGCGCTCCAGATATTACCTTTTATTGGGCGCGGCATACCTTTGCAACTATTGCAAGAAATAAATGCCAAATGGATAAAGATAGTATCGCAGAAGCCTTAAACCACGTAGACGGTGATCACAAAACCACGGACATTTATATCGAAAAAGACTGGAGTATCGTTGATAAAGTACAGGCAGCAGTAATGAAGTTTTTCAGAGGATTGAATAAACCGAAACCAGCCAAGCCACAAACAACTAAAATCAAGGAATTAAGTGACCCGATAGAACACCGTAAAACCATGCGTCTCGTAAGCGCATAATATTACTGATTATGAGAACATTCATTTTATTATGCCTTACCTGTATCATTGGTACAGGGGCATTTTTATCAGCCCTATCAGCGCAAAATAAATTACCGGCATTTTTGGTTGGCTTTGGTGTTTGGATATTGTTTCTTTACTACTTTGTCAAAAAAATAAGTAGATAGTTATGGCTATTAAAATCTCTCCGGCAACGATTGCCGGGGAGGTTTCAGCAATATCGTTGGCTATTTTAATAAACGTTTTTTTTAATTACTCCTCGTCAAGGAATATTTTGGTAATTGGCTGATAAGAATCAATACGACGATCCCTCAAAAACGGCCAGTGGGTACGATAATAATCAGACTTATCAAAATCCAATTCCTCTACAATAACCTCTTCCTGATCGTGAGTTGTTTGATGAATAATAACACCAAACGGATTTGCGAAGAACGAACCTCCCCAGAATTTTACACCGGCTTCATCGCCTACACGGTTAACGCTTACCACATGAATACCGTTTGCCACTGCGTGCGAACGCTGGATGATTTGCCATGCGCTGTACTGTTCAACATTGGTAGCTTCATCCTGTGTGATATCCCAGCCGATAGCAGTTGGGTAAAACAATATATCGGCGCCCATTAATGCAGTAATTCGAGCTGCTTCAGGGAACCATTGATCCCAGCATATCAGCACGCCAACACGGCCAAATTTAGTATTGAATACTTTGTAACCCAGGTCTCCTGGGGTAAAATAAAATTTTTCATAAAAGCCCGGATCATCGGGGATATGCATTTTGCGATATTTACCCAGATAGCTACCATCAGCATCAAGCACGGCAGCGGTGTTATGATAAACACCAGCTGCGCGTTTTTCAAACAATGAAGCAATAATCACTATGTTAAGCTCGCGAGCGACTTTTGATAACTCAGCGGTTGACGGACCGGGGATAGCTTCGGCCAGCTTAAAATTATCGTAGTTTTCTTCATCGCAAAAATAAAGGGTGGCAAAAAGTTCCTGTAAACAAACGACTTGCGCGCCTTTTCTTGCAGCTTCCCTTACTTTAGCAATTGCTTTTTGCAGGTTCTGCTGTTTATCAGCCGTACAAGTCATTTGCACTATACCCACCTTTACTTTACTCATTTCCTGATTTTGCCCAATTAAATAAGAACACATTAAATAGTATCTTCCCAGCGTTTTAATTGATGATCTTTTAGGAAATCTTCGATGAATTGAGGGACAACATTTCTAAATTTACCCTCATCGGAAGGGACAATCTTAATCATGGCATCAATCATTTCCTTTGGATCAAGCCTTCCCGAATCATTGCCAATCAAGAGATCAAGCTGGGCAGTAAGGTCCACACGTTTTGTGAAATTTTTCTCGTCATTCAACCAACGGAATGCAGTTTCGCCGACTCTTTCGTTGAATCCAGTGAAATAGCCTCCCGGATTAAACGTCTGCACCTGGATGCCAAACGGTTTAAGTTCTTGTTGAAGTGCTTCGGCAATCCCTTCGAGGGCAAACTTGGTGGTGCAATAAGGGGCGAGTCCAACAGGTGCAACTAAACCACCCATTGATGAGGTAAATATGATTTTGGCTTTTTTATTTGCAGCGATAAATTTAGCCACAAATTGTTGGGTCAACGCCAAGGGTGCAAATACATTTGTTTCAAAATTCTTTTTCAAAAGATCGACCGGTATTTCAGATACAGGCCCGGATTCACCGTATCCGGCATTATTGAATAAGATATCTATGTCCCAGTTAAGAGCTACTTTCACATCGTAGGAATCAAGGATATCCAGTTTCTCCACTCTTAGATTTTTTTCAATGCCCAGTTGTTGAGCTTTATTACGAAGCGCAGTTACCTGTGGTGAGATTTGTACGCCTGCAATTACATTATATCCGGCCTGAGCAAGTCCGATAGCAGCCCCTTCCCCAAATCCAGAGCCTGCACCTGTGATTAAAATAGTTTTATAAGTTGCCATTTTAGTTGACTTAAGATTAATTAAGAAATAAGACATGCTTCTGAAGCGACCGCAAAATCCATGGGAACAGGGCCGCCGGATACACCCACATATCCTACAATTTCATCACCATTTTTAATAGGAATACCACCGGCAAATCCCATCAATCCGCCACTGGAAGCCTCCATTCCGTAAGCACCAATTTCAGGTTTTAAAAATTCGCCTACTTTTTCGGAGTTCATCCTAAAAAGCATAGCCGTCTTTGCTTTCTTTATGGCGATGTCTATGGAGCCAAGAAAAGCATTGTCCATACGCAGAAACGCTTTTAGATGTCCGGCTGTATCAAGTATGGCGATATTCATCGGAATACCTATTTCCTCAGCTTTTGACTTTGCTCTATCGAGCAATTTTTCTGATTGCGATAATGTAATTTCCATTTTGTCTGTGTCTTGTGGTGAATGATATTTTTTATTGTTTTTTATTCGGTCAAACTCACTACTACTCAATTGATGCCATTGTAAATTTCAAAGGCATCAATACAAAAATCAACGTACACTTATTTTCAATGGCGTTCGACAGCCATTAGAGCCATAAAAATATAAAAAATTCATAAAAAACATACTAAGTAGTATTTTTTTATGAATTTGACTTTTTAGATATCCTGTTTTCCAACCAAGTCCATAACTTCCTCATTTAACGGCGGAAAAGTATCATCGAACCGCCTATTTCAACCTTTTGCGAGGAGGCATTATGATGCAATTTTGTCTTGCTAAAACGCTAAATAAAATGAATAGCAAAATTTTAAATCTCATAATAATGAAAACAATCAAAAATCTGTTTGCAATTTTAGGCTTAGTTGCAGGCATAACCTGTTTTTCAGTTCAGGCACAAACTGTTAAAAGTTTTAATGGTAAAGACTTAAAGCTTACTTATTACAATTCAGCCGAGGCCAATTTTGGTGTTAGCTCCGTACTTGTCAGTGGCAAAACGGATGCGATCCTGTTTGACGCACAATTTACGGTACCCGATGCGGAAAGGCTGACCGCCGAAATTAAAAAAAGTGGTAAACACCTAAAAGCGATTTTTATCAGTTATGGTGACCCCGATTTTTATTTCGGTCTTGAAGTCATAAAAAAGAGTTATCCTGATGTGCCTGTTTATTCAACAGCGCCGATCATCGAGCACATCAAAGCTACCTATAAAGGCAAATTAGCCTACTGGGGAAGCGTTTATAAAGATGCGGTACCCAAAACAGCCATTATTCCAACAGTCTATACCAAAGACGAATTGACCCTTGAAGGTAAAAAACTGGAGATCGTTAAAGTGCAAGGTGCGCCTGCCCGCAGCTTTATTTGGATTCCGTCAGAAAAAGCAGTGATCGGTGGTATCAACATATTTGGCAATGATTTTCATCTTTGGATCGCCGATGATGCTACGGAGGCTAAGCGCGCCCTTTGGATAAAAGCATTGGATCAAATAGCTGGTTATAAGCCGGTAATCGTCATTCCAGGACACTTTGGAAGCAAAGCTGAACTAAATTTAGCTTCGGTAAGTTTCACTAAGGCTTATTTGCAAACCTATAGTCAATTACTAAAATCAAATAAAACTTCACAATCATTGATTGCCGCACTTAAAGCGAAATACCCTAACCTGGCGTTTCAAAGCGCGCTGGAACTGAGCGCAAAGGTGAACACTGGCGAAATGGCGTGGAAATAACCGGATTGGTTAAGCCTTCTTTAGAATGAATTATTTATAATGATGTAAAAAAACATCCTGCCGGTTATCTTTGATAAAAGACTGAAAGGAATCCCGATCAATGCCGGCAACTATAAAAAAATATGAATTCAAGGAAGGCTTACCTCACGAATTTGAAATTCTTGATTTGGAAATGCTATTCAATTTTGCATCCGATAAATTAACCGCGCCGCACCGGACTGGTTTTTATCACATCATTTGGTTTGAAAGCGGCGAGGCTGATCATTTGGTTGATTTTAATCCGGTTCATGTTTCGGCTAATACAATTTTGTTTCTCAATAAGGACATTGTGCACCGCTTTGACCCGACAGGAAATTTTGCGGGAAAGATGATCCTATTTACTGATGGTTTTTATTGCAGAAACGAACAGGATGCAAGATTTTTAAAAAGTTCAATACTCTTTAATACCATTCATGGCACAACCCAGATCCATATTGAGGGCAAGCTTATTGAGGTGTTAAACGAGCTTATCGGTTTGATGAACGAAGAAGCTGAAAAAGGTAAAGACTCCAGGCAGTCGGAAATTATACAAAATTTTCTGCATAATTTCCTGCTGCTTGCTGAACGTGAGCAGAATAATCAACCTGCCAACGAAACTGCCAAAGGATCGGATTATGACCTCGTATTATTATTTAAGGATTTACTTGAACATGGATTTCTGCGGCGCAGATTGATTAGTGACTATGCCAGGGAAATGTTTGTAACGGAAAAACGGTTGAACCAGGCGACATCAAAGATATTGGGGAAAACTGCAAAAGATGTTACCGACGACCGGATGGTTTTGGAAGCAAAGCGCTTGTTATCGCACACATCTAAAAGCGTTAAAGAAATTAGTTATGAGCTTGGCTTTGAAGAACCTACGAATTTTATAAAGTATTTCCGGAAGCATAATGGTCTGACACCGATTGAATTCAGGGAGAAATATGCAATTGCATAATCAAACGCTGAATGGAAATTTCCAATTGGCAGTAAAATAAAAAACTGTAAAGTTTTATGATTGGCTCTCGGCAAAGCCCCGGCCCCCAGTTGACGAGGATCGCAATACGATGATCCCCGAATGCTCCGCCGCAATTTATTAACTCAAGTTTCAATTAATAAACAATTAAAAAAAATGAAAATAGCAATTATTGGTGTATCAGGAAATGTTGGCCAACGCTTATCAGCGGAAGCCCTAAATCGCGGTCACCAGGTGACCGGTATCGCAAGAAACGTAGACGTAGTTGAGGCAAAAGGCAACCTGAAACTCGTAAATGGAAATGCAGCCGATCCGGCAGCATTGGCCGAAATATTGAAAGGTCATGATGTTGTCATCAGTAGCCTTAAATTCGAAACCTCTGACCCGAACAAATTGATAGAGGCGGTGCGCCTGTCGGGTGTAAAACGTTACTTAATTGTAGGAGGTGCTTCCAGTCTTAATTTCAAACCTGGCGTAACTGTTTTAGAATCCGGCCATGTACCCGACTGGGCAATCGAGGAAGCGAAAGCCGGTGTTCGTTTCCTGGGCATACTTAACGATGTAAATGATGTGCAATGGACATTCCTTAGCCCATCGGCGTTATTCACTGAAGGAGAGCGTACCGGCAAATTCAGGTTAGGAAAAGATGATCTGCTCATTGCAGAAAACGGAAAAAGCTCGATTTCATACGAAGATTTCGCGATAGCGCTGATTGACGAAGTGGAAACTCCTAAACACCAGCAGGCTCGGTTTACAGTTGGATACTAATTTTCGGCGCTGGCCACGGAGTAAATCCTGAAATGAAAGTGCCAAACAAATGGCACCCTAATTAACTTAGAGCAGAAACTGGTTCAAAATCGAAGTCAGTTAAATTGCAATTTAACAGAGTATACTAATAGTCAAAAGCATACCACATAGTATGTTTTTGGCTATATTTGCTACTGACTCTTATAAACAAATAACACACGATGTACTCAAATCTGTTGGCCATCCATTCTTTAATTCGCTGGATGGTAGTTGGAAGCTTATTCTTTTCCATTTTTCGGGCCTATTATGGATGGTTGCTGCAAAGGCCATTTACACGCTATGATAATTTGGTAAGGCACTGGACGGCGACAATCGCGCATATTCAGCTTATTGTCGGCCTATGGCTCTACATCATTAGCCCAATAGTGGCGTATTTTCTGGGACACATCAAAACTGCTATGCAGGAAAGGGCGATCCGGTTTTTTGGCATCGAACATATTACCATGATGTTGATCGGCATCATATTAATAACGCTCGGCTCCGCCAGGGCCAAACGAGAAACGACCGACAAAGAAAAGTTTAAAACAATAGCCATTTGGTATACCATCGGGGCGCTTGTTATTTTAAGTTCAGTGCCCTGGTCTTTTTCACCTGTGGTTAGCCGTCCGAATTTCAGACCCTTCTAATTAATCAATCCATATAAAAATAAATAAATATGAAAATTGCAATCAACGGCTTTGGCCGCATCGGTAGAATGACACTTCGGGCCTTACAAAATCATACCGGAGTAGAAGTTGTCGCTGTTAATGATTTAACCGATGCTGCGACGCTCGCTCATCTGCTGAAATATGATACGGCTCATGGTAAATTCCCCGGTGAAGTTTCATCTGAAAAGGATGCTATCATTGTCAATGGAAAACGAATTGCGCTGCTAAGTGAACACGACCCACAAAAACTGCCATGGAAAGCCCTTGAAATTGACGTTGTAGTCGAATCCACCGGGAGGTTCACTGACAGGGAGACTGCCCATGCACATATTCATGCTGGCGCAAAAAGGGTGCTGATCACTGCCCCGGCATCAGGCGGCGTAAAAACAATCGTTCAAGGTGTGAACAATGAGCTGATCGGTGATGATGTAATCTATTGTACTGCATCATGTACTACAGGGGCTATAGCGCCGGTGCTTACCGTTTTGGAAAAAGAATTCGGCATCGTTTCAGGATACATGGTTACTGTTCATGCCTTTACCGCAGACCAGAACCTACAGGATGCTCCCCACAAAGACCTGCGCAGGGCGAGAGCGGCGGCTTATTCGATCATCCCTACTTCAACCGGCGCTGCCAAAGCGATTGGCGATGTTCTGCCGGAACTTAAAGGTAAACTTGACGGCTACGCCTACCGGGTTCCCGTTATCGATGGTTCAATAGTAGATCTTTCAATTAACTTAAAGCGTGATGTTACCATTGAAGAAGTAAATACTGTACTTAAACATTATGCTGAAAATTCGCTGAAAGGAGTGTTGGAATATACCGAAGAACCGTTAGTATCTTCAGACATTCTTGGTAATACGCATTCTTCAATCGTAGATGGCAGCCTCACCAAAAACATTGGCAATTTTGTTAAGGTCGTTGCCTGGTATGACAATGAGGTAGGTATCTCAAACCGAATTGCTGAATTGGTATCTCTAATATAAAAAGCACATAAGACAGTATTGATGCTGGTTCGACGTCAATTCATGCGCTTAGTTGCCCGTTACAGCACCAATACTTATTACAGGCCCGATTTGTAATAACACGCGTTCGTGTTTATGTTTGCAACATACTAACTGGTAGGTTATGGGAAAGGCGCAGGAAACACGTTTGGATATTTTACAAAAGGCATTCGAGTTGATCTATGCGAATGGATACAAAACGACAAGCATCGATCAAATTATAGCCACAACACAGGTTACTAAAGGTGCCTTTTTTTATAATTTCAAAACCAAAGATGAAATGGGGATTGCCATCATTAAAGAACTTATGATGCCCAGACTTACGCAGAACCTGGTTAAACCCCTGCAAACCGAAGTAAGCCCATTAGAAGCCATATACCGGCAAATGGATAACCTGCTGACTAAGAACGAATTTTTGAAACTTGAGTTCGGTTGCCCAATCGCAAACTTCACCCACGAAATGTCACAGTGGAACGCCGATTTCAATAAAGTACTTAAGGAATTGACCGGCCAATGGACCAAAGCCATGGCGGAGATCATAGAAAATGGAAAAGAGAAAGGATTTGTACGGAAAGATGTGGATGCTAAGCAGGCAACTGTATTTATTCTCTCCGGGTACTGGGGAATACGGAACCTCGGCAAACTTGAACACACAAAATCTGTCTACAAACTTTATCTGAAAGAATTAAAAAGTTATTTAAATACCTTGCAATAAATTCAAAATATACCAATCAGACTACGCTGGACACGAAATCCAATCCGGTAACCGTTTATCCGAATCTGGCTGTTTACACATCTTGTAACTTATTAATATGAAAGCGTTAACATTTTCCACTTTTGGCGATCCAGATGTTCTTCAATACATGGAGATCGCCCCACCTGTATTAAAGGCTGGAGAAATACTGATCGAGATGAAAGCTATCGGTCTTAACTTTTCCGATACCCAACGACGCAAGGGGAATTATCATCTATTGGGTAAACCTCCGTATATCGCCGGTTATGAAGGCGCCGGTATAGTTGCGGATAACAACGGCCACTCCGAGTTTAAACCTGGCGACAGGGTAAGCTTTGGCGATGTGCCCTTTGCCAATGCTGAACTGGTTGCCATTCCGGTAACGCATGCCATTCCTTTACCTGCCGATATAAGCTTTGATACCGCCGCTGCTGTACTCTTACAAGGTATGACTGCACATTACCTGGTAACAGATAGCTACCCGGTTAAGCCCGACGAAGCCGTATTATTGCATGCCGTAGCTGGTGGAGTTGGCCAGTTGCTTACACAAATATGTAAGCTGTTAGGCGCAAACGTTATAGGGCTTACATCATCCGACGTCAAAAGAACAACCGCCCTGGCAGCCGGAGCGGACACTGTTTTTTTATATCAGGAGGATTGGAAAAAACAGGTTTTGGATTATACCGGAGGTAAGGGGGTAGACGTCACCTATGATAGCGTGGCGAAGACCCTGAATGATAGCCTTGAGGTAACCCGCACACTGGGTACGGTAGTATTGTATGGCAAAGCCGGAGGATTACCGGAACCCCCACCATCTTTAGAGTTGCTGATGGATCGCTCACAAACCATTACAGGCGGTGACCTCTGGAGTTACTTGGATTCAAAAGAGGAGCGGATCAAACGATCCGGGGTATTATTTAACTGGATAACGTCGGGACAGCTGATATTGCAGACCCCCAAAGCTTTTAAACTTGCCGATGGAAAATCAGCCCATGCGTATATGGAAAGCAAGCAAAGTACCGGGAAGATCATTTTAATTCCCTGATCAATAAATTTTGGATTTCTAATGATAATAGTGCTAAATTGCGCTGAATGAAATCAATGATGACAACTATCAAGTATTCCAACAAGTTTGCCGCCAGCTTGCTGATTGTCATTATTATTCTATTTGAATCCAATCCGGGATTGAGCTGATACTGTATTATTACAAACCAGATATAAGCCTCCCGGATTTCCGGGGGGCTTTTTTTTTATACTATGAAAAGAGCCAAATCAACCCAAACACCGACAGTCTTCTCCATCTATGCAGAAGATAAAAATGGCCTTGTAGGCCAATTAATGATCTTTTTCAACAGGCCGAATTATCCTGTGATTTCAGTCAATGTAGCGCGGACAGATGTTAGCGATATTGTTCTCATTACGATAGAAGCAATCGTTCCAGATGGCGTTTTGATCCCTTTTACAGAGCGGTTAAAAAAGGTAATTGAAGTGTTTGATGTCAATATTTCCAATGAATCACTGAAAAAGATTGGGTTTTACCGGGTTAAGGTCGCAGGCGTAAAACCGGAATTTTGGTCATTGCTGACCAAATTTGGCGCTAATTTGAGCGGAGTTGGAAATGACTTTGTTACTATCTATAAGATAGGGAATGACAAAGATTTAGAAGACTTGTATGCCGCACTTGAAGGGCCGGGGTTATTGAACTTTTGTAAAAGCGCACTTATCAATGAAAACGTCATGCAACTGACTATAAATTAACGAACGTCTGAAATAATAACAAGTGTTTGAACTGGAAGACACTGTAAATTGTGAACCTCCGACGAATTAGCCAGCAAGCGGGAATTTATCACGAAATGCAGCGGGGGTAGTACCTTCTTGTTTTTTAAAGAATTTTGTAAAGTTTGTCGGTTCTTCAAACCCGAGATCAAATGCAATAGTCTTACTGGACACGTCAGAATAGATAAGCATCCTTTTTGCCTCAAGCATCAAACGTTCATTTATCAAAGCTTTTGTACTTCGACCGGTAGCCCTCGCAGTCAATCTGGAGAGGTACTTTTCAGTTACGGCCAATTTACACGCATAAAACTTAACATTTTGTTCTTCCCGAAAATGCTGTTCCAATAATTCCCTAAATTCGAATATTAGGTTGCCGCCGGATTTCACCGGCCCAATTACAGGTAATTCAGGCCAGGTCACGCGCTGGGCGAGAAAAATAAAGTTTGCAAGGTAATTTCTTAGAATATCTGATTGAAATTGCTCATCCCGCAGCAAGAACTCTTTCTCCATTTCCTGCCAAAGTTCCCGGAGCTGCTCAGACATTCGACCGACACCCTGTTGCCCGCTGGCTTTAAAATAACTGAAAAGTAGCGAATTCTGCAAAAAGGTAACGTCACCCTCGCTTTTGCAATAAAATCCT
Organism: Mucilaginibacter sp. L196; assembly: GCF_009765905.1. Lineage (GTDB taxonomy): Bacteria > Bacteroidota > Bacteroidia > Sphingobacteriales > Sphingobacteriaceae > Mucilaginibacter. Next base: position 415,312 of record NZ_LMUO01000015.1, read on the forward strand.
TCGGTAAACAAAAGGATGCGGAATTTATAAGTGTCGCTATGATTAAAATATTGCACAGCGTCTTTTCTTACAAATAGCAAGGAATCTTCAACAAGATGAATTGGTTTGAAATCCACAAGATGAGTTATAGCTCCTTCGATTAGCCATAAAATACAGTAAAAAGAGGCACGGTGAGGAACCTGCAGATACTTCATTTTAAGAGCATCATGGCTATCGATACTTAGAATCTCAAATCCTATTTTTTGAGGCCCTTCAAAAGCGATATTGGGTATCCTATTTATCTTGCTCAATCGAATTAGTTATAAAAACATACCGCTAAATTACACGATTTGGCCAACACATTCTTATTGACGGCCAAAAGACTTCCCATTTAAGGTAATAACACCGGGAAAACATTGGCATTTCGCTTGGGTTTGAAGAGCCACACATTTTGTAAAGTCTTTCTGGAAGCATATAGATTATACACCAATCGTTTTTCACGACCTGTACCTTTCCCTATCAAGGCAAAAAGTATCATCAAAAAGCGTTAATTTACCTTTCCCTGCCACCCAACTGTGGCGACATTTGACTTATTAAATCATTAAAGAAAATCAAATGTACTACACAGTAAACAACGTAAAACTTTACGTAAAGGACGAAGGTAAGGGAAGTCCCGCCTTGTTATTTTTGAACTTCTGGGGAGGATCAACAGAAACCTGGAATGGAGTAACAGCCAAACTAAAAGACAATTTCCGCTGCATCAACTATGATCATCGCGGCTGGGGACAGTCTGAAAAACCGGAAACGGGTTATGACATCGCTTCATTGGCTAAGGATGCACTCGCATTAATAGCATCTTTGAATCTTGACGATTATGTTATTGTAGGCCATTCAATGGGAGGCAAGGTGGCTCAATATATTGCAGCACGGAAACCTGCTGGTTTACGCAAACTAATTTTAGTTTCACCATCCCCATCAGTTCCAACCATAATGCCTCCGGAGAGGTATGAAGGCATGAAACTCGCCTACACCACCGTAGAGGGCATTAATGCAACCATTGACAATGTCTTTAAAGCATCCGATATCAAACCTGAAATCAGGGCCCAATTAGTGCATGATATGCAAAGCCACAATGAAAGCTCAAGAATAGGCTGGCCTACAATTGCTCTGATTGAGGATGTGTCTGCCGGAGTAGACGGGATTGAAGTCCCTACGCTGATCATTGCCGGAAAAAATGACATTGTCGATCCACCGGAAAGAATGGCGGCAGAAGTTCAAGCAATAATCGCCGGTTCTAAATTAGTAGTTGTCGAAGATGCGGGGCACCTGAGCATGCTACAACAACCTGATTGCGTTGCTGAACTCATAGGTCACTTTTCTAAAAACTAAACATCGGCAATAATGTGGAGGCGCTTTAGGTGGGCACCGATGATAGCAAATTGTGACAGAAGCTTCATGAATTTTAAATCAACATCGAAAATCTGGGAGGCTACCAGCAGGCCAGCTTTTCGATGTTCTCATTAGTCACAACGCAAGAACCAACCTCCTGAGTGGTCTTGTCAGGAAAATATCGTAAAGGACATGGGAATTGCCAGGTTTTGATATATCCGTTAATCATGCCTGGGCAGATCTATTTCTAACGGTGCAGTACCCAAAATGTTGGCCTTGCTTCGCCTTAAAGCCTTCCCTTGTACCTTCACTGCCAGCAACTTTGGCCGGGATTCGGAATAGGAAGACTCAACAATCTCGCTTTCTCTGATGCCTTAGTAAAATTATTATCTTTATAAAGAAGATACAAGTAGTCAATTTTTAATTTATAGGTATAATATTTTAGACCAATGCCAGATACGCGGAAAAACAAAGATTATAACCCCTACAATTGCCCGGTAACCCATTGTATGAATAAGATTGGCGGCAAGTGGAAGATACTGATTATCTACGCCGTAAGTAAGAATGTTAATCGTTTCGGTAAACTTCAAAAGGTTTTGCCCTTAATGAGCAAGCAGATGTTAGTTAATCAATTAAGGGAACTGGAGGTCGACAATATTTTGGACCGGCATATCTTCGCAGAAATGCCGCCCAGGGTGGAGTATCAGCTTACGGAACGCGGGAAATCGCTGATGCCTGTTATTAAAATAATGCAGGAATGGGGTGTTAAGGATTTAGAAATGGAGTCAACGTTAACCATTTGATTTCGCCGCCGGGCTTAGGCTTACATCAATATCCCGTCTTTCGAACCTATCGGTTTCAAAGTTTCCGTTACTCCAACCATTTGTAAAATATCAATCTCGATACCACGTGTAATGTTGGTAATTGGCACATCATATATCAAACCCTCAAATGGGTTTTCGCTGTAATCGCTATTGATTTCCATTATAAAAAAGACCCAGGATATTAAAGCTGAAAATGGTATCGTGAACCATATAAAAATTACGCCTTGTTTGCTCATTTCTCCCAATAAGCCGAGGGGCAGCAACCAGCAAAAGATTTTTACTGTTGCACTTACCATAAATGAAAACTGTAATGGATATGGAAAATTTTTAATCCGTTCATTGTTTCCCTGGTGGACAAAGAATTGTCTAATCTGATTTTGCAATTCGGTCAGACGAAGATCGTCAATAAAAGCCTCGTCCATTAGTTCTTTAATCTTTTTAGATTGATTGTTTAACAACTGGGCGGCAGGATTTGCTGAATGAATTACCTGATTCGTTTCTTCATCACTTATATACCTTTCTAATTCTTTCTCCAATTTATGATCAGCCTGATAGTCGTTTTGATATCGCTTTCTATATTCATTATTCAGTGTTTTCCGATGTTCCCATGGCTGAACTTTGTGTCTTAAATAAAATTTGTGCGCATAAAGCCAGGCAATATGGCGTTTAATAAGGTCCAATTTTATCTGCTGGATTTTATTAGCAGATACACCGGAACCAGATTTAACGGCTATATAGGTATTGAGCATCGCCGCAAAGGCCCTGCTATCGTTTTCAATACCGCCATAGTTTTTCCTTGCTTCCCAAAGCCGATCATAAGATGCATTGTTTTTAAAACCTAAATAAAATGATAGCGCCGTCCCAATAAGTGAAATTGGCAAAAACGGAATGGTAAGAAATTTGAGATCAAATACTTCATATCCCAATACAACCAAAGTGCTCCAGGCCAGGAACCAAAGGATTAATCGCTTGGTGAATATGACTAAACCGCCTATGGGATTTTTTACATCTACTAACATGAATTTTAAATTTCAAGAGCCAAAATATGACTATTTCGCCTTGTTTACTACCATTTCGGTTTCTAAATGCAATACCAATTAGAAACCGAAGGGATTAGGGTTTATAACAAAAAAGCAGGAAAGCTATTGGCCCCCCTGCTTTTCCTTTCCTCATTAGGATCAAATGTTTATTTCTTCCTAACCATTGGGATCTGCAAATTGTCAGGGTGATTTTCTTCTTTTTCAAAGCTGCGTCCATCGACATGTTTCGCGCCCCAAAACATCAGGTCGTGATCGATATACACCAAATCGTACTCGCCGTAAATTTGTCCGTCAGTGAGGCCAAATGGTGGAAAGACTTTCGCTAAAATATTTTGGGTCTCACCTACGACCCATTTATTAAATCCCGTACTTGCGGCATGGTTCATGGCATCAGCAAAACCTTGTATTAAAGGAGTAATTTCATAAGCCTCGTCGGCTATATAATGTATTTTTTGAGCACCCGGTGCAATTGGGTGCTCACCCTGCCATTCAGTATGTCCTTTTAACACAATTTTTACTAACGGCACTTTACCATACGGATCGGCAGTATTAATCATTTCAAGCGTAAATTTTCCGTCTGCCGAATAAGTAAAAGTCCTGGTCAGATAAAACGGCTTCGTGTTACCATTAGCATCTTTTGCAATACTTGGACGAACTTCTGGCGCAATGCTCACCCACTCACCAACACTTACTTTTTTTACTTGTTCGACTGTCATAATTCTTGAGTTTTGAGTTTTAGTTTTTTCTTGCTGCGCCGAGGCGTTGTGTATAATTCCAATGGACAATAACACCATGATTGACGCTAACTTTTTTCTTTTGAGCATGCTATCTTTTTTTAAAATAAAGATGAGGTCTTTACCCAAATGATACAAGTAGTCAATATTTTATTAGTAGGTACATAATTTCAGACTATTGATAAATTAGTTTAAATAACAACCTTTAATTATTGAAAAAAGATTCTGAATATAATCAGGATATTAAAATCTTGAGTCTTCTTAAAATGACAAAAGGCGGTATTAGATTATGCATTACGACTATTTTTAATGTCATTCATATTCTCAGCCGCCCAGGAAGTTAACGACTGCACATGAGGCAACAAAGATCTTCCCCTTTCCGAAAGGTTATATTCCACCTTAGGGGGAACTACTGGAAATATCCTCCTTTCCACCAGACCGTCATCTTCAAGTTTCCTTAGCGTTACCGCTAACATTTTATGTGATACATCTCCCAGAATCTTTTGAATTTCTGAGAAGCGCAATTTATCACATTCGCCAAGAACGGAAATAGTAAGCAAGGACCATTTGTCCCCGATCCTGCCCAATACTGTTCTTACAGGGCATTTATCGCAGTCCGAATATTTTTTAAATTTTTCTTCCATATAAAACATTGATTATCAACTAAGGTAACTTATAAGTTATTGACTAACAAAACGGTGCCTTCTTGCTGGGGTGCTGTTTCGCATCTACCTTTACTTACCAAAGGTAACTTAGAAACTTAATTTAACATAAAATGGACAACAAACAATTAGTATTAACGGCGATAACAGATGTATTTGTTAACCGTGACATTTCAGCTTTTGACAAATATTTCGGCCCGGATTATGTTCAGCATAATCCAATCTTCCCAAACGGGACAGATGGTGTAAAGCAATCTATTCCTTCTTTGCCCCCGGATTTCAGTTACGAACCAGGGGTGATTACCGAAAGCGGTGATATTGTGATGATCCACGGGAGGTATAAGAACTTTCTCGGTAAGACAATGATCGCTGTTGATATTTTCAGGGTTAAAAATGGTCGTCTGATTGAGCACTGGGACGTGCTGCAAGAGGAAGTGCCTGCCGAGAAATCCGCAAATGGCAATTCAATGTTCCCAATTACTCAATAATTTCGACATTAAAAGCCCGCCGCGTGTCGCGGCGGGCTTTTAATGTTTTTATGCAATACGGAAGAAATTAGGATAGGTATTAAGGAAAACTGTCCAATAGATGTCTTTTGGGTAAAAGCCTTATTGAATTAAAAAAAAGTTAAAATCAATAGTAAACCTAATGGCGGCAAATAGTATCACCTTTTGGCCGAAAGTTACCTTTACTCAAAAGGCCTAAATTTCCAACTTTGTTCCGTAATAATTCATATAATGTTCAGCAGGCAAACGTTGCAAGCCTAATATACAGTTACAGGCCCATGATTGATTAATTCACCTCTTAAAGTATTTATTGTATGAGCAAAGAAAGCAAAATAATGTTGGAGTCTGATAATATAGAAGTAGATGGTTTATCAATCCGCTTCATAAGTCATAAAAGGAATGACGGAATTCCAATTCTTTTCACGGCACCCTGGCCGGAAAGTATTTATTCGTTTTATCGTATACTTCCGCGCTTGGCAGATACTTATTCCTACGTCGCGGTAGACTTGCCCGGATACGGTCAATCGCAAAGCCGGGAAGAAGTGATGTCGCCCGAAGCAATGGGCGATTTTATTATAACTTTATTAAAAAAACTTGGTATCAACCGGACACATGTCGTTGCTCCTGATGTTGGCACTCCGGCGGTTTTGTTTGCCGCTGCAAAAAATCCCGAGTTGTTCGAAAGTTTAGTTCTTGGCAGTGCAGCAACAAGGGTGGATTTGGCTGGTGGTATATTAAAAGATGCGATAAACTCACCAAAGGGTGCATTCGCCGACGTTGGTGCAGAGGCAATAAAGGACTACCTGATCCATGCTGCGCAACTGACGCCGGGAGATATCATTGAAGACTTTCGGAAAGGATCTTCAGGCCGTCGGTTTGAGGAAGCCGTACAATATGTAAGGGCGTATAAAACTGACTTGCCAAAACTGGAGGTTCTGCTGGCGAAAATTGAAAGCCCGGTCCTGATTCTGGCTGGTAAAAATGATCCGATTGTTCCGCCTTCAAACGGGCAATTTTTATCAGAAAAACTTATCCGCAGTCGCTATGTATTGCTTGACGCATACCATAGAGTCTGGGAGGAAGCTTTTAGTTCATACACAGATGAGCTTGTTTCCTGGCTTGCAGGTGGATATCGCTCGATCTGAGTTCGTTTTTTAACACATGGTAAAGGCAAGATAGCCGTTTAAAGATTCCCCACAGCTTTGCTGCAGGGGAATCTTTACGTTTTACCTAATAATCTTAGGATCGTGCCGCCGACCAAGCGACGATCTTTTAATACATCAGCCTGCATTATAATGATACCGTTAACGTTGCTATGTCCGTAATAGATTAATCAATTGTCAAAATAATATTATAACCCCATTTCAAATAATGTTCCGTATGAAGAAAACACCCTGAACCTAACCATTTATTATGAAAACCAAAGAACCACTTCATACTATTAAAAATAAAGACCTCACCAAAAAGAAATTGGTATGGGCTGTTGGTGAAATTATCAAAATTGAGGGTTTTGCTTCGCTGAAAAGCGCCAGCAAAGTTGCAAGATTCGCCGGAGTAGACAGGAAGCTGATCGGCCGCTATTTTGGCGGACTCAACCAGCTGATAGAAGCTTATGTCGTTGAAAATGATTACTGGCTCTTATTTACAGACAAAATAAATGACCTGCTAAAATCGAATAATTACCCAGGAAGTAAAGAGTTAATTACCTCTATACTTCAAAATCAATACACTTTTTTTTTATCTGATAAAGATATGCAAAGATTGATTCTTTGGGAGTTAACAACAGATAGTCCGCTAATGAAAAGCATCCATAATGCAAGGGAAAGCATGGGACAAAAGTTACTCGAAACAACGGATGAACACTTTAAAGGCTCGAAAGTAAATTTTCGGGCCATTGGTGCACTACTGGTTGGAGGTATTTATTATACAGTTTTGCATACCATATATAATGGCGGTAAATTTAGCGATTTGGATGTCACTTCTAACGAGGGCCAGGAACAAATATTAAATGCTATAGAACAAATTGTCGGATGGGCTTATAACGAAGCTGAAAAACCTGAATAATTCTAATGAGCGTAGTAATTAACTAAGATTGTTTTGGCAAGGTAATTTCGATACAGACCGCAAATAAAAGTTCGGCAGGATCGGCCTCTATGGCTAAAGCGATAAGAAATAACTCATCAACACGCAACTGCGATTTTGGGTTGATCGATAATTGGCTTAATCTATAAGCACTCAATCCCGTCTTCCTGGCAACATCCGCCTTATTAATTGATTTTTTAGCTAAATAAAGTCCTAATTTTGTTAGTGTTTCCTTGTGCAAATCTGTATTTTTCTTAAAAATAAACTTGCACAACTGTCGCTTATAATATAAGTTTAAATGATTGTTTATTCTCTATTTTAATAGAGAAAGTCTCTATACTTGTAATAAATTAACAGTTTTTATTAAGAAAAGTAAAATGGAAGCGAAATTACCAGATGACGAATCACCGGATTTTAGCACACTGTCCGGCATTATGGAATATTTTAACAAAGTACCTTTTGAAACTTTTAAAAAGGTATTGACGGAGTGGTTTCTAAAGGAGTTACCCGATAAGCGCCCCGACTTAATAAATCCTAATGGCAACGCTAATCTGCCGCCGTCCATTGCTAATTTAATTGATGGAGTTTTTAAGCTGGCCGAGGAAAAAGATCTATCTAAGTTAAATTAATTTGTTTTCATATAGCAGGTATAGCGGTTTACTTGCCTTTTATTTTTTCATAAAGATCCTTAACCTCTTCGTCTTTAAGATTACTAAAGTCATACAATTCATCTATACTTTTAAGACCCAAGACTTTTGCCAAATCTTGGACAATGTCAGCTCTTGGATTTGCTCCTTCATTTTCATAACGATTAATAAATTGCTTATCCTTATTCAATTCTGCCGCTAAACTTGCTTGGTCAATTTTCTTAATAATTCGTAATTCTTTGATACGTAATCCGAATTTTATTCTGAACAGCAAGGTTTCATCTTTCATTCAGCGAAACTCTACGAGATTTAAATTTTTTGGTCAACAAATTTGTTTACTTTAGATTTTAATTTTGTATATTTGAGTTTAAAGTAAGTCAGTATAAATAAGAGTCTTGCAACTCTATTCTCAGGCCGTTGATGCAAGACAGCAGATTTATACCCATTTCTTATTTGAATGCGCTATATTAGCGTATTAAGTAAGAGTGGGTTTCTGCTGTAAATCCGTGTCAACATAAGGCCTGAGAACCAAATGGAGTAGCGGTATGCAGAAACCCACTTTTGTGTTTTTACTCACCGACAAGACTCGTATTTCAAACGAGCATGGGCAAAATACCGCGAACAACAATCTTTTTCCTTCGAATTCCATTTCTAAAAGTGGTGTTTGGCCATGCTTATTCCAATAATTTTTACTCAACTAAACTTCTCTTCAAAAACCTTATTAAGGCTCCGGTTTAAATTCTTGAAACGGCAGCCTTGGTCAGTTAATAGTTAATTAAGGCTGCCGTTTTTTTCTCTCCGTATTCATTTACGGTAGCATATAATCACAAACTCATTAACTGAATATACATGAAAAAAACTATACTTTTTATAGTACTGGCTACGCTTTGCTTAAATTTTCGAGCACAGGCGCAAAATACCATCCACCTTACGGGCCACATCATTGACTCTGCGAATAATAAACCCTTGCAAGGAGCTACCATTAAGATTAAGGCTACGCAATTATCAGTTTCAACCGACGAAAACGGAAACTTTTCGATTAACGCTGAAAAAAAGCCGGGAAAATTAATTGTCAGCTTTATAGGCTATAAACCGATTGAGGTCACTTTTTCTGTGACGAATTCTGGCCCATTTTTTATCGCCCTGGGTGGAGATTATAGCGCGCTTAAAGAAGTCAGTGTTGTTTCGACTGGCTATCAAACTATTCCAAAAGAAAGGGCTACTGGATCATTCGCTCAACCAATAACGGAAATGTATGATGCCAGAGTATCTACTGATGTTGTCTCAAAATTAGATGGAATAACCAGCGGGTTATTCTTCAATCGAAATACAAATACTACGCAGACAGGTCAGTTAGATATCAGTATAAGGGGGCGTAGCACAATATTCGCCAACGACCAGCCATTGATTGTAGTTGACAATTTCCCCTATAGCGGTGACATTGGTAATTTAAATCCGAATGATGTTGCAAGCATTACAGTCTTGAAGGACGCTGCCGCTGCGTCAATATGGGGAGTAAGAGCAGGCAATGGTGTCATTGTAATTACTACGAAGAAGGGCAAATTGAATCAACCCTTAAAGGTCACTTTAAATTCAAATGTTACGGTCATCCAAAAACCTGATATAAAATACAATCCAAATTATACGAGCTCTTCGGACTATATTAACGTAGAGGAATTCTTGTTTAAGAATGGATATTATGATGGAAACCTGACGAACAACACAAATTATCCATTTGTCTCACCCGTGGTTAACATTTTGGCCCAACAAAGGGCCGGAAATATATCTTCTACAGATGTGACCAATCAGATAAATAACCTAAGTAATAACAATTTATTAAATGATATTTCCAAATATCTTTACCAAAATGCTGTTAATCAACAATATTCGGTTAACCTGAATGGTGGCGATGAAAAAACCACGTACTTCTTTTCCGCTGGTTATGATAATAATCTTCAAAGCCCAAAAGATAACAATTATGATCGTTTAACCCTAAACTCAAATCTTGTTTTTACGCCGGTAAAAAATCTTCAATTATCTATTGGTATTAATTACATTCAATCGAATACTAAGACTGATAATACAATTTCCAATGTCCTATCGGGCAATATTTATCCTTATGCGCAGCTGGCCGATGCAAAAGGAAATCCTCAACAAGTTAATACACTGTTCCGTCCGGGTTTTATTCAGTCAGCCCAGTCTTTAGGGTACCTCGACTGGTCGTATTCTCCTTTAAAAGATCTCGGTCTTGATAATAACACTACAAAATATGGAGATATACGAATTTCACCGGGAATTAGGTACAACATATTGAAAGGGCTCAGTGTAGAGGGAAAATATCAATATGAACAATACACCAGCAATTACAGAGACTACGAAAGTGAGCAAACCTTTTATACAAGAAACCTTATAAACGAGTATTCCAATGTGGACAATAATGGCAATGTAGATGGTTATAACATTCCATTAGGCGGAATATTAAATCAATCACTTACAACGGTAACAGCCTACAATATTAGAGGCCAACTTAGCTACAACCAAACCTGGCATAGGAATTCAGTCAATGCTATCGCGGGAATAGAGCAAAGTCAAACCAAAACCGATGGAAATTCTGACGGAACTTTGTACGGTTATAATGATGGTACAGGTAACTACAGTAATGTTGATTTGCTTACAACGTTCGCGCTAAACCCGCAAACTGGTTATGCCAACATTCCTACTAATGCAGCTGAAACAGGGCTTATTAATAGAGTTCGTTCTTATTTTGGAAATGCAGCTTATACGTATGATAATAAATATACTTTTTCAGCAAGTGGACGAATTGATGGTTCTAACTACTTTGGAGTCTCGACAAATTTAAAATCTGTACCACTTTGGTCAACAGGATTAAAGTGGGCAATTGACAAGGAACCTTTTTATCGAATTGATTGGATTCCGGTTTTACGTTTACGAGCAACATACGGCTATAATGGAAATCTCAACCAAAATATAACCGGCATAACAACATTTATGTACAGGCCGGTAAATAGTTCATATACGGGGCTCACACAAGCGTATGTAGCTAATATCGGTGATCCGGAATTAACATGGGAGAAAGCGGGGATTGGAAATTTAGGTCTCGATTTTGCCCTAAAAAACAACATCTTAAGTGGAAGCCTCGAATATTTCAAGAAAAATGGTGAAGATATAATTGGAAACGAATCAGTCCCTCCAAGCACCGGCCTAACAACTTTTGCAGGCAACTATGCCAGCATGAAAGGAAATGGATTTGATATTCAGCTTACTTCCAAAAATATTGATAAAGGGGTAAAATGGTTTACTACATTATTGTTTAGTCACGCGACCGATAAAGTGACCCAATATAACGCCCCTATTATTCCTTCTGCATTAACAACAGCGGATGGTGCAGGTGGTTCAACTTATCCAGTCATCGGCTACCCTGTATACGGCGAATGGAGTTACCGTTGGGCTGGCTTAGATCCCACCAACGGTGACCCGCAGGGCTATATTAACGGAAAAATCAGTAAAGATTATTCCTCTTTAACCAACCCCGTTTCCCAAAGTGACTTGGTATACAGCGGCCCGGCAAGACCTCAGTATTACGGGGGAGTTAATAACAGAATTAAATATAAAAACTTATCCCTTGATTTTAATTTAAGCTATAAGTTCGATTATTATTTCAGAAGAAGTTCACTTAATTATTCAACCTTATTTAACAGTTGGTTAGGCGGAAACAAAGAATTCGCACAAAGATGGCAAAAACCAGGGGATGAAAAAGTGACCAACGTTCCTTCGATGGTTTATCCGGACTACCCAAGCCGGGATCAGTTCTATCAATATTCCACGGCGACAGTTGAAAAAGGTGATAACATTAGACTACAAGATATAAGCCTAAGTTATTCCTTCACTAAGAAACAATATAGACAATTACCGTTTGACAACGTCCAGATTTTTGTTTATGCCAATAACCTTGGGATCATCTGGCGGGCGAATAAATTAGGTCTCGACCCTGATAATCCAACAGGATACCCATCACCAAGATCTATTTCGTTCGGTTTTAAAACAAACTTTTAATCAAAAATTCATCATTATGAAATCTATATATAACAGGTATTTACACAATTTTATACCGGTAGTATTTTCAATCGTCGCTCTATTGCAAGTCTCTTGTAAAAAGTCGTGGTTGGATGCCAAACCAAATAAAGCTTTGGTAGTTCCGTCGTCCATAGCCGATTACCAGGCAATACTGGATAATAATACCGGAAACAGTTTATTTAATTTTGGTGCCCCAAGTTTGCCAGAAATCGGAGCGGGTGATTTTTATTTGCGTTATACATCCTGGCAATCATTAAGTAATACTCAGGAAAGAAATGCTTATATATGGAATGCTGATATATATGCAGGTGAAACTGGATTTGATTGGAACAATGCCTACAAAAGAATTTTAAACGAAAATATAGTTTTAGATGGTATAAAGAATGTTCCTTTACAACCAGGAGATCAAGCCAGCTGGAATAATGTTAAGGGTACTGCATTATTTTATCGTGCTTTCGACTTTTGGTGTCTTGCCCAGGAATACGCAAAACCTTATGATTCTAATACAGCTTCAACCGACCTGGGAATTCCAATTAGAACAAGTTCTGATATAAACGTAAGGTCTGTACGGGCCACAGTTTTGGCGACTTATAATCAAATCGTGAATGATTTAACAGGTGCCAAACCGCTGCTTCCTGATTCCGCTTTGTATCCCACAAGACCAGGAAAAGCAGCTGTATATGGATTACTTGCACGTGTGTTTTTGTCAGAAAGTAATTATTCTAATGCTGCATTGTATGCAGATTCTTGCTTGAGACTATCCAACCAGCTGCTTGACTTTAATACTTTATCAACATCTGCATCTACTCCCATTAAACGATTTAATGTAGAAGTCATTTATCATCACAATTTAAGTTCTTATTCGGCATTCAATAATTCGTCGCCAAATCTGATCATTGATTCAAATCTTTATAATTCTTATAAACCGAATGATCTCAGGAAACAGATATATTTTAAAATGGTAGCTGGTTTTCCAACATGGAAATCGACTTATACAGGAACATCATATTTTTTTGGAGGACTGGCGACTGATGAAATTTATCTGATAAGAGCAGAGTGTTTCGCGAGACAAAATAATACAACAGCTGCAATGAAAGGTTTAAACCAGCTCCTTGCTGCAAGGTCGGTAACAGGAACGTTTACTCCAAGTACCGCCGCCAGTGCGGACGATGCACTTTCACAAATTTTAACCGAAAGAAGGAAGGAGCTTGTTTTTCGAGGATTGCGATGGTCAGATTTGAAACGCATTAATAAGGAAACATCATTCGCAAAAACTTTAACAAGGATTTTGAACGGACAAACCTATTCGTTACAGCCAAATAGTAATCTATATGTCTTTCCAATCCCACCTGCAGAAATTCAGCTGAGCGGAATTCAGCAAAATCCAAGGTAACACTCACATATATCAAATCCTTATTTTCTTAAATTCTAAAATCATGAAAGCCATTTATAAGTTTTTCCTTTTCACATTGTTTAACAGCATTCTGGCAGTTAACGCTCAAAATACAACACTTACAACGGGTATGGAGGTTCCCGAAATTACTTTTTCCCAAACGATTAATTTTGGAACATCAACGACAAGCAAATTGTCGGACTTCAGAGGCAAAATGGTGATTTTAGACTTTTGGGCGACTTGGTGCAGCCCTTGTATCGCAGCTATTCCTAAAATTGACGCTATTCAAAATAAATTCAATGATTCTGTAGTCTTTCTCCCGGTAACTTATCAGGATAGAAAAATCGTTAAGCCCTTTCTGGAAAGACTATACCGAGACGAGAAAATACAAATGAAAAGTATAATAGAGGATACTGTTATTGGAAAAATGTTTCCTCATACCAGTATTCCATTTTTTGTTTGGATAAATCAAAAAGGCGAAATAATTGCGACTACTGATGCTTCTAAAATAACGTCAGAAAATATTCATGCAGCACTAAAAAACGGTTTTAACGCGAGTAACAAACCGTTGCGAAAATATCGTTTTATAAATGATCATCAATCAATTTTCCCAACCACTATAGCTTACACGGAGAAGTCCGGTGGTAATAATGATTTGATAGATGTAATAGACCCTAAAGATGTCCTGTATCAATCTACACTAACCAGGTACAATTCAAACTTAGCAGGCAAGACTCACTATGATTCCGCGCAATTTATTGCTATCAATACACCTATCATAAATTTTTACCGACTGTATTTCGGATGTGCTGTCTATAAAAAGTTTCCATTAATATTTTGGAGTACAGCCAGATGTAAAGTTGAAATAGCAGATTCAAGTTTATCAAACAAAATCAACACGAAAAAAAAGGGCACTGATTATCTTAATTGGGCTGAATCAAATGCCTACACCTATGAATTAAACTGGAAAAATTGCAAATCATGGGACGAAAAATTCGCTCTATTAAAAGGCGACCTTGACCGATATTTTGGTGAGCCATTAGGTATTGAAGCGGAAATTGAAAACCGGATGGTTCCAAGTGATGTTTTAGTTAGAATTTCAGGCTCCGAAACAATGAAAGAAAGTGATGACAATTCAGAAGAAGAACATGATGCATTTTTTTACAAGCAAAAGGGCGAACCCATAAGTGCTTTAATTAATAGATTGCAAGGATATTACTGGCAAACTTCCGATAGCCCTGTATTCGACGAAAGTGGGTTAAAAGGAAAGTATAATATTGATATTGAGTGCAACATGAATGATCTGGATTTAGTTAATGCACAACTTGCCAAATATGGGCTTAAATTTATTAAAGCTGACCGAAAGGCAGAGGTTTTAGTTATTCGAAAAAAGGAAAAAAAGGATGGTGCCCAATAGCCACCATCCTTTTTTTATTAATTACCCTGATAATCGCCTGGGTTAGTGTCTACTTCCGACGCGCTTGGAGATGGGTTTGAATTTTCGGTTGGCACGGTTGATTGGGACCAATCAGCCGTACAAATATTTGTGGATTCATCACAACCAGCAAGGTCACCACGGTATTTATAATCAGCTTTTGTATTACTGGTTGAATGAGCAATATGCGCAAATGTATAAGTCGTATTACGCTTCGCGTTAGTAAAAGAACTGAAGCCGATTGCCAAAGCACCCACTAACAGGCCCAAGGCGATTTTTTTGAAATTTTTCATTTTTTCAAGTTTTTAAAGATGTAATTGATTGCATGAGCCGGAGCGCTACAATGGCCATGAATATAAATGCGAGATTAAACCATGTATGTTGTCCCCAGCTTAATTTTTCGATGGCTCCTCCACAGTGGCATGGCAGCTTCTTTTCCAAAATCATCGCGCTGATAATATAGATCGTGAACGATGACATGACTGCGATAAAGCTGTAAAGCCCTATTCTGGTGCTTTTTGGTATAAGCAACAATAACGCGACGATGATTTCAATTGCAGGAACGGCATAGGAGATATATAAGGCTATGCCACTGATGAGATGTACTCTTGTCAGGCCTTTATAGAAACGGGCGTGATCAACTATTTTTGCGTAAGCGGTATATAAGAATAATGCCATGCATACCCAACAGATAGCTGTTATTATCTTTTCTTTTGCCGGATCTGACAGTTGAAATTTTGATTTAGCGTTTGTTATTGTACTCTCCATAAGACTTTAGGATTGTCCATCTTTTGTTAATAGGTAACTTCAGTTACCAGCAGGTGCGTAGCCCGCAATTTGATCTTTCTTCTTTGTCACGTACTCCTTTCTATTTTGTATTACCTAAATGCTATAGGCAAGGATTAATTAATAAGACAAACAGATTATTATTTTAGGGTTAGATAACGGGATAAAGCTACGAGGTGATTTTTTTTGAACGTGTGATTCAAATTGCTATTTACAAGTTGATTTCTTGCAATTTCAAATGAAAATTTCACCAGGAAGTGTGATTGGAATCACAATTGAAAAACGTTTTTTCTCAATTCTTAGTTACGACCGATGTATCGGGTAAGCGTTTCTCTGGTTAGGTGAAGGTATGAAGCAATTATCCTGGCAGGCGCTTTTTTGAAAATGTTTGGACTTTTTGTTCTAAGAGTTATATATCTCTCCTCCGGTGGTAGTGCTATCAATTTTTGTATTTCGTATTCTTCCTGCTGATAGCGTAACAGCATGTTTTTGATTAGCGTTGCAACTTCGGAGTATTTGCTATCCAATTCATGAAGTGCAACATAGCTGAGAGTGATTAAGGTAGACGCTTCCATGATCTCCGTATAAAAATAAGAAGGGACTGCGTAATAACCCTGATAGGAAAAAAACAAATCATCGGCTTCCCAAAACCTGACTGTGTGTTCATTGCCATGGTGATCGTAATAGTAATTTCTCATTAGACCTTTTTCCAGGAAATAGATACGGTTTTCTTGCTGGCCTGCAGCATGTAGGATCTGGTGGGTTTTATAATATTCTTCTTTTAACTTTTCTTCCAAATTAGTGATTAACTCCGTCGAAAGATCGGCTTGTGCAGCAAGTGATTTTATTAGTCTTTCTGTATTCATTTTCAGAATATTTTAGGGTTCAACTTCTTATCAATTCATTCTTTTACCTCGATAAATCGACTTTAAAAAGAAAGGTTGCAAAATTAAATGGCCAAAATCAGAAAAACTGGGACATCGTGAAATATTTCCCATTGGTTAAACAATTGTTAAAAAAAAGTAGCATGTCCCAGTTTTTGAATTTTATGACACCTATTTTTAACGCTACATCTATATTCTACACTTATGAAAACCATTGACTTTACGACCGCGAGTTTTAAAGATTTCGAGAATATTGCGGGACAGGACATCTATACCACGGCCAGGGAATTTGTTAAATACCTGAATTTTTTAAAAGAAAACGGGCATCTCAATTACCGGATTGAATCGCTCTCCCCGGTTGGCCCGGAAATGAATTTAATATTGCCAGGCGATAAGCATCCCACATGGTGTGTTTGCTTAGTTTCCAATGATTACCTCGGATTCAGTCAACATCCTTTGATTAAGGCTGCGGTGATAAAAGGCGTAGAACAATTTGGTACGGGTTCGGGCGCATCTCCAGCCATAGGTGGGCACTTTGTATATCATCAACAACTCGAAAAGAAAATAGCTGAATTCTATAAACGAACCGATGCCATTTTATACACAACGGGTTATACAGCAAACAGTGCCACGCTGCAATGTATCCTGCATAAGGATAATCGGGATAAAGACGCTGCAAAAAACGATTTGGCGATCCTCGATATGAATGTTCATGCCAGTGTCTATGAGGGGGTTTTAACAACAACCGTAAAAACCTTTCTACATAATGATCTGGTTATGCTGGAACAGGTGTTAAAGCATGCTCACGATAGCTACCGAACAAAAATGGTCATCATTGATGGCGTTTATAGCCAGGATGGTGATGTCGCACCCATTGATCAAATAGCTGAAGTAACGCATCGATACGGTGCCTATCTGGTTGTGGATGACGCGCATGGAATAGGTGTTGTCGGTGCTACCGGGCGGGGGGTAATTGAAATGTATAATGCCTTCGATAAAGTTGATATTATTACCGGCACATTTAGTAAAGCCCTTGGCAATATCGGTGGCTATGTTATTGCCAGTCCGGAGATTATTACCTACCTGAAGTATCAATCAAAACAACACTTATTTTCTACAACCGCCACACCTGCGTTAATGGGAATCCTTAAAGCCATAGACCTGATTGACGAAGAACCTGAGTGGAGATCCCGCCTTTGGGAAAATATTGAATACTTAAAAAACGGTTTAATCAAGTTAGGATTTGATGTGGGGTCGACATCTTCGGCGGTAATACCAGTCAAGGTGGGCGATATCATGAAGACATTGGAAGCGGGCCGGTTACTCCTGAAATTGGGGGTTTACACCAACCCAATCATGTACCCGGCAGTTTCTAAGAAAAACGCCCGAATCAGGATGAACGTGATGGCTACGCATACTAAAGCTCATTTGGACAAAGTTTTAAATGCGTTTAGCGAAATAGATGCACAATTGCACATCTCAAGTAAATACAACAACTAATTTTCTTAATTACATCATTCTATGTTAAAAGTAAATAATGCAAAAAGAGAATTGGCTATAGAGATTTTGACCAGCGCTTTCACAGATAATAAAAGCGTCAACTATATTGTACGGCAGGATAGCCGAAGGCTGTTACGGTTTAAAGCATTGATGGCCTATTCATTTGATATGTGTATGGAGTTTGGCGATGTGTTTTTCTCTGAAAATGGCGAGGCTTGCGCCTTAATTTTGTATCCCCATTTAAAAAAGTTCAGTTTTTACGCACTTTGGCTTGACATCAAACTGATTTTTAAAGCCATTACAATTTGGGGTATTGCCAAAACATTAAAACGCGAATCAAAAATAAAAGACATTCAGCCAAAAGAACCGATGGCTTATTTGTGGTTTATTGGGGTAAATTATTTATTTCAGCATGAAGGTATGGGAAGTAAACTGCTAAAAGAGGTTATTGAATTTGCACAGCAAAAGGATTTACCTGTTTTTTTGGAAACTTCCACCAATGAGAATTTACCCTGGTACAATCGCTTTGGGTTTCAGATTTACTGCGAATTGGAATTAGGTTATAAACTTTTCTTTCTCAAACGGCATTTGGACAAACACTAATATGCTCGTATTCGGCACCCAAATCCACATTGTAACTTTAATTTTTATTTTGCTGGAATCTGGAATGCTCTTTTTCCAGTTTTTCTACTATTTATTCCGACCCCAGGATCTGCCCCGCAAACTGTATTTAATTTTGCTGATCTTAATGTTGTTTTACAATATTACGGGAGGGCTTTTTCCTGATCCGAAAATTAATATCCCCCTTGACATTCAGGAAATGATAGCCTATGGCAGCGGCTTTTTAATGGCTTCTTATTTTCCCTATTACTTTTATAAGACTTTCGACTTAACATCCCTGCGATGGCATGCTTTATTTGGGGTACCTCTTTTTTTAGCTTGCCCTTACCTGATTTTCTTTGTCGTTGTTTATGCCATTAACGGCAACCTGGATGTCGATATAAAATATGGAATGATCGCGCCCTTTATATACGCACTCGTTTTGCTTTACGTGATGTTCCGGGCTATCCGTAAAAAACACAAATTTCAAAGAAACCAAAATCAATATATCGAAGAAATAGTCATGCACGCTGCTGTTACGCCATGGGCCTCATTGGCATTTTTTGGTATAGTGGAATCCAGTCAGCTAATTGAGGTGCTTTGTACGAATACCGGAATAATCGGCATTACCTTTCTTTTTATATGGCGTTCCGTTAAATCCGCAAGGGAGGAATATGAACGGCTACAAGAATTGGCAAGCCAGGGTAACGGCAGTTTGGTATTTGAGGAAATGTGCCGTTACTACAAATTGACCAACCGCGAAATTGAAATTGTATTATTAGTCCGCCAAGGAATGACTTACAAAGAGATATCAAATCGACTTTTTATTGCCGGTAAAACAGTGGAAAACCATGTCCAAAATATTTACGAAAAGACCAGCGTAAAAAACAAAGTGTCGCTGATCCAAAAACTCTTCCAAACCTCAAATTAAGCTATTTATTCATTATAGTGGATTATACCTATTTTATCAAATGAGGATAATACCCTATTGTCCCAGCCTCTCCTAACTTTCAATTTTGCTCTGTAATTAATTTATTTTCAAACGAATAATTCTTGGATTGAGGTTGATATGGAGAGATTTATAAAACAAGCGTACCCATACGCTTGGCTGGACGAAGTAGTTGAGATTACATTAAATCCCGAAAAAACGAAGGTTACAGAGTTGCAGTTTCAGCAGCTTGAAAGCATTGAAAGCAAATTTGACCAGGAATTACAAAGTGTGTTAAAAGATTTAAAAACGAGCACATTTTGCCTATTTTCCTCTAAGAAAATCAAGGCAGTCGTTACCCAATATCATGACTCGTTAATACTATTGGAAAGCCAGGCAATGCAAAACCTGGCTGCCTATCCGCAAGACCATCCTTTAGCAGCCACCGGTGAAAATATTATCTTCTACATCCAAAACATGGGAGTAGCCTTTAAAAAGAGATATGGCAAATACATTACTTCTTCCGTTTCGGAAACTGGTATAACACCAACGCAAAATACGGTCATTTCTAAATTATTATGTAAGCTTAGCGCTGATCAGATCGGCGTAATTCTCAAAGCTGCTGATGATACAAAAGTGTTATTGGCCAGTTCCCTCAGCGTGGTATTCCGTTCCATTGTGCCATTTCTATCAACCGATAAAATCAAGAATCTTTCCTGGGACAGTATGCGCAAACGCACTTATCATATCGAGCAGGTCGACAAGGATGTCGCCATTGCAACCCTTGAAAAACTGATCTTGAAAATCAGGGAATACTGAAGCATTAACTTAACTTATCATCCATTAAAAGCCTCCCGTTTTGGGTGGCTTTTTTTTGAGATTTTGAAAAATATTTAAAAATAAT
The DNA here is from genome assembly GCF_009765905.1 of Mucilaginibacter sp. L196. Classification (GTDB taxonomy): domain Bacteria; phylum Bacteroidota; class Bacteroidia; order Sphingobacteriales; family Sphingobacteriaceae; genus Mucilaginibacter. The sequence continues at coordinate 435,700 of NZ_LMUO01000015.1, forward strand.
ACTAAGTAATAGTCTGATAATCAATGAGGCGCAAGGGCGCAATTTAGGGCGCAGCTAAAAGTTGCGCTTTTTGGGCATTCCAAATCCGGTGTTCTTTGCTCCCATAATCACAAAAGGGATAATGATGAAACAGGCTGAACTGACACGTATTTTTCTTGAATCTGTTACTGGTGGCACCGCTAAAGCGCTATCAGAAACAAGCATTCAAACTGCGATGGTCAGTAAAGCGGAAGCCTACCGGCTGTATGGCCGTTCACAGGTTGACCGCTGGATTTCCGAAGGCTTATTCAAGCCCTTCAAGGGCCAAATCTACATCTCAAAATCGGGGATTGACCGCGAAAAACTGGAGGCTATTGCAGCGGCCAGTAATCGCGGAACCTATCTGCCAGTTTCGGATAGATAAACTTTCGCCCGCTTCGACGGGCAGGTTAACGAACGTTTTTTGACATCATGGGATGAAGCATTACCCGGCATTGAGCCGGGAATCAGGAAGCAGCTACAGCAACCCGTGCTATGCAAAAGCACAGGCGGGACTGGACAACAGCGAACCCTGGGCAGCCCGTTTGGGCATGGTCTGTACAGGCCAACGCATGTAATCCCGGATTTTTTATCAACCGGTAAAAGTGAATTGTTTGGGTTCGTTACCCATTTCCGGTTCCCACTTAGATAATAATATGATGAATACAACTAACCAGCAAAACAGAGATTATCGTAAAAGAAAAGCGCCTAAACTGCCTTATTACCATGTTCAACAAACGCTTCCATTAGGCGAAACACCAGCTGTTCGCGCAAGCCTGCGAACGGAGGGATTATGGGAATTAGTGACCGCTGACCTTCGGGAAGTTTACTATTATAGAGTAGACCAAAATAAAAAGCGTAGGGACTTTTGCGCTGTTGGCTGGCCAAACGAAAATGGTGGATGGGAAATCAGACATCCTAATTTCACAGGTTGTCTCGGCACCAAAGGAATGACCTTTATTCCCGGCGAAACCGACAACCTTATTATTTTCGAGGACTTTACCGCTTACCTCTACTGGCGGTATTTTCATAAGCAGTATTACCCCAACATCCTGATCCTGAATTACCCTGAATTTTTAAGCGCAGCCAAAATGAGAGCGCTCAAGTTCAACTCAGTAACGGTATGCTGTGACCAGGAACAAATAACACTCATTAAATCTTCTGGTGATGGATTTGACCCTATCAACGCAGCAGCTTAAACTTATTATCCGGGAAGCTGCCGAAATGGGCGCGATCCAGGCGCTAACCAAAGTAGGCAAACTGAAACCCTACCTTAAAAAGTCGGAAGCATTCCGAAAATACGGGCGGGCCAATATCGAAAACTGGGCTGAAAAAGGAATACTCACCATACGCAAAGACGGAGATCATTCCGCCGTTTGGCGCATTGATCGGCTGGAAGTAGCGGCGATAGCCAAATCCATTGAACTTCTACGCTATCTGTAGGATATGACCCATTTACAAATTGCAAATCAAATGAATACATTAATTAACTACAATGCGCAGGAAATCAGGGAACAGGTTTCCCCGGTTGACTTTTTAGCCCGGTTGGGCTATCACCCGGCCTACAAATCCGGCAAAGAACTTTTTTATTTGAGTATGCTGCGGGAAGAACGCACACCCTCTTTTTGTGTTGATGACAAGCTCGGTGTTTGGTACGATTGGGGTGGCGCTAATCCATCGGGTATTAAAGGCGGCAACGTGATTGACCTTGCGCTGGCTTATTGGTACCCACTCGGTTTCAGAGACGTATTGGAGAAAATAAATGAAACCTGTAATATTGAACCAGGAGCGGCACCCTCTACAAACCGCGAAAACTTTAGGCCAAGAAAAGCTACCAAAATACCTAATTATAAAATTTCAGAAGTTAAAGACCTCGGTAATAACCCAGCCATTGCAAACTACCTGCAATCCAGGGGCATATGGCCGGTCGCTCACCAGCATTTAAAGGAAGTATATTATTATATCGAGGACGAGAAAAAACTCCGCAAATACTTTTTTTCGGCAGGCTGGAAAAATGAAAATGGTGGTTGGGAGGTCAACAATCCTTACTTTAAAGGATGCCTCGGCCCGAAGGGATTAACCATAATTCCCGGTGACTCTGATCGGCTGGCCTTGTTTGAAGGAATGATCGATTACCTCAGCTGGAAGTTTGAACAGCAGGATGACGGTGAAACAGTCATTTTATTAAATGGGGTAACATTTATAGAAGCGGCCATCAAACGGGCTACAGATTTTAATGATAGAACCATCTTTTTTGACAATGATGAGGCCGGTGAAGATGCAAGCCGGACTTTTGTAAATGCCTACCCACTGACTCATAACAGCGCTCCAAATTATGCCGGTTTCAAGGATTATAATCAACGGCTGGTATCCGAACTGGATAATCTCTATCGCCTTCCCGCCACCGATACCAATAACCTGGTAAAGACCGGTCTGCGCAGGTAATTCCTTTATAGCTATATATACGAATATACCAATATACAGCTAACTGGATAGACAGCAAGTTATATAAACGCTCAACTGTTTATACAGCTATAGGAATATCTCTTTAGTTATATATCCACTTAGTTATTTATTCAACTATCCGAATATTTATATAAATAACTATTCAGCTAATCAGCTATAGGTATAAATCGCTAAACAGCTATGTGCTTATTTATATAGTCCGATAGACCTTTATTGGCATAGCTACATATACAGCTATCTGCATAGTTACCTGTTCATATATAAACATTAAAACTTATGGAAATCACCATCACCTGGACAAAAATCATTGTCGTTACACTCACTTATTTTTCCGGCCGATACCTTTATTATTCTTTTCTAAAATGGTATTCAGGTAGTTATGCGCCGTTTGACCCAACAGAATTTTATGAAACGTCCTCTTATTCGGAAGGCTGGAAGATGGGACACCTACACGGCAGTCACAAATTGCGGATCAAATGCGAAAAATACCGCAGGCAAATTGTGGAACTGAAGGAGAAGCATAGAATCTCGGATATAAAGGTCAAATCCTTAGAAGACAAACTACTTGATTGATATCCGCTAATGTTTTTCTTTTTGCAGGCCAGCTTTCCTTAACCATTTAGTTTTTTAAGTATGCAAAGGTATAGCATTTTGCCTTTTTGACCAGTCAAGGGTACATAAACCGCGATTGCATCACGGCCCTTGACAGGTCAGGCAAACGCTTTTCATACCTGCATAAAAAAACTAAATGTATGTTATGGAAAATCTGATTTTAAGCCCTCAATCGCAAAACGTAATTACGGATTACATCAACAAAAACTGCCTTGTACCTTATGAAAAACATCTTTTAAATGAGATGCTCGAAGCGGTAGAACAAAATAACCAAGCTAAACTGGACTGGTTTAATAGCTTTGGAAAGGATTTAAGGCACATGACCATGAATGTTTATGCCTATCGCAAAGGGCTGGAATTTGGCTTTACGGAAATAGGTTTTGATAAAAATGGGTGGTTTGTTCAACCAAAGTTCATGGAGCGGGAGGATATTATATTAGGAAATCCCGACAGGTTCAGCGAGCACAGTATCCTTTATTTAGGCCGGGGGCAAAATCCTATCTGGACTTACACCTTGGATTATAATTACGGTTTGGCTGGCGGCGGGTCGCATATCTCAGTATTTGATAAGCAATTTAACAGCCGTCAGGAGGCCTTAACCGCAGGCTTAAATGATCTAAAGGCTAAGATGACCGCCGTTATAGGCCATGCTGACACCACCAACTTTAAGCAAAGCGTTATCCTGTTAACCCTGAATGCGATTAAAGAGGCACAAATAAATTCGGTACAACTGGCCCTGTTTTAACAGGGCTTTTTTTGACAAAGCCTGAATATAGCCGCATATGCGTATAGCCGTTTATACAGCCCCCCGTTTGTTTTTCAAGCGGCAAGTTGTGTTTTTGTGTCACAAAAACTTACTTGCCCATTGCCGCAAAGCGCCATGGGATGGGAAAACCTGCGCAACTTGGTTTTCCTTTTAAAAAAATAAGCCGATGGATCAACCACGCAAGCCTTTTAAAAAACCGGGGCGACCGGAATTACAGCAAGGAAAAAAGGAACGCTTCATCCGGGCGAGGCTGACCGAGGATGAATACAACAAGCTTGTTGCTTTAGAAAAGGAACTCGGTATGAATCATACCGACCTAATCCGGCACCGCCTATTAGGCAGCCAGCATAAACAATTGGTTAATGCCCGTGAAGTTTTAAATCGCCTGGACGTAATGGGCGCTGAATTAGGCCGGGCAGGAAATAACATTAACCAGCTGGCCAGGCATGCAAATATCCTGAACAAGCGGGGAAGGCTTGATGAGATGGTGGTGAAGGAGTTTAACCTGCTTTTCCGGGAATATGCCCGAATCCGTAACGATACCGAAAAATCGCTCCGGCAAATTATACGTTTAATCCGGGGCTGATATGATCGTTAAGTTTTTAAGACCTGCATCTTCTTTTAAGGGTGTCGGCTACAGTTTTGCCAAAATGCTGCTGGATAAAGGTGAATTGATGGAGGTAAAAAATTTCGGTGCATTAGCAGGACTTTCTAACCCACGCGCAGAAGATTATGTCAATTACCTGGAGGCTGTAACCGATAAGAATAAACGTATAGTTTACCCGCAGCTGCATGTTACCATTTCAACGAAAGGCAGGGATCACACCAAATCAGAGTTAACTGCCATTTCAGAAAAATGGTTAGAGGGAATGGGTTATGGCAGCCATCCTTATTTGATTATTTTTCATAAAGACACTCAAAATAACCACGTACACCTGGTATCCACTCGCATAGGCAGAGATGGTAAAAAGGTAAAAGATAGTTACGAAAGGGTTAAGGGCTATCAGGTATTGAATGAGGTTATGGGCCTCGATGAAAATTTGCAGGTACAAAAAGATAAAAACCATGCTCTAACCTACAATTTCAGTTCAAGGGCGCAATTCATGATGCTGCTGGAACTAAAAGGATATACCCTGAATCTAAAAGATGGTGTTTATCAAATTTTCAAATTCGGTAAAAAACTGGATAGCCTGCCCGTTGAAAAAGTTGATGAACGCATTGCCGATCACCAGCAAAACAAAAAGCGATTAGAGCAATTGCGAGCTATCATTGAAAAATACCGACCTAATTTTAACCCTGCACTTTTTCCGGAAACCAGTAAACTGGCAGGAGGCGGCGAAGGAAAAACGACCGGCTATAATTCCGAATTGGCCGGAATGCTGCAAAGAGATTTTGGCCTTCAAATCTTCTTCCATGCCAAAGACGGTAAACAACCCTATGGATATACGGTAATTGACCATGCGAAAAAAGCCGTGTATAAAGGCGGTGACCTGATGCCATTAGCCGAGTTTATCAAACCGGCACCTGAACAAGCCAATCATACCACCATAAATAAACCTGTTGAGAAATCCGAATTTTTTGAATCCGAAGATTTTGAACCCCCTCAAATTAATAGCGACGAATCGGAGAATTGGTATGCCGATGACATGGAAAATTATCACACCGAATTTACAGGATTTCAAGCCCCAGGCATATACGTCCCTTCATTGCGAATTGATATATCCGATGATATTGACGACGAGCAGATCAATGGCCGGAACCGCAAAAGAAAACGCAAGGCGAGAACCAATACACGATAACCCTTAAAACTTATTTTATGATCATTCTTATAGGCAACCAAAAAGGTGGCGCAGGGAAAAGTACGCTCACGCTGCTGCTGGCGAATTACCTTACCACTATCCATCAGCATCCAGTTACTATATTGGACATGGATTACCAGCAATCTATCGCGGCCAAAGCAGAAAAAGCAAAAATACTGGAGAATGAACCACTTTATGACGTGGTGCCCACCGACCTGAAACAATTCCCGGATCTGCTACAGGTCATCAGCAAAAAGAAAAAGGATATCGCCATTTTAGACATGCCGGGCAAGATGGATGACGATGGCCTGATCCCTGCAATCGCCGCAGCCGACTTTATCATATGCCCTTTTGCTTATGACGAGTTTACGGTGGACTCAACCATCCTTTTTGCCATGGTGGTGCGCCGGATCAATAACCATGCTCCAATGATCTTTATTCCTAACCGGATCAAACAAACAGTTAAATATGAAACCCAAGCCGAGGTGGAAAAGGTGATACGTCAATTTGGCCCCATCATTCCAAGCCTTCCCGACAGGATTGACTTCCAGCGCATCAGCACTTTTCAAACCCCGTTGATCCTGTATCCGGTTGTATTGCCGACACTCAATTTTATCTATGAACAATACCTGTTTAAAAAGGAGGCCATATGACTAAAATACGATCATTAGCCGACGAACTGAGGGAAAAAATGCGCCAGCAACCCGGCATCGAAGAACCCGAAACGGAAAAGCAAAGTCAACCCAACGCTAACAATCAGGATAAACCCCTCAAGAAGAAAGCCGGTAAGCCGCCACCCGAAAAACCGCCAGTAGAGCTGGAAACCTTATTTGCCGAACTGACCGCCTACGAATTAACCGGAAATGAAAAACTATTGATCCGGTTGGATGGCCGCACGGTCTTTATGCTCAAGCAACTTAAAGTGACTAAAAGCATCGACATGAACAAATTGATCGCTTACAGCCTCGACAGCTTTTTTAAAGAGCGCCCCGAATTAATTAATTACATCAAAGCATCCCTGCAAACCATTGAATTATGAACTGGAACCATTTTATACTATTGCTCATTGGCATTTACCTGGGCTATTACGCCGTCAACATTTTAGCCGACCTATACCTGAAACAGAAAGCACCCGGCGGAGAAACTGATCAGGATATCCTGTTTTTTTCCGAAGAGTCCCAGCCCGAAATTATTGTCTATGATGACGAGCCTGAGCAGGTGGTAAACCCTGCTACGGCACTCCGACAGGGGGCAGAGGAAACTGCACCAACTTATCCTTCACCTGTATTAGAATCAACAGGTGCGGTCAGCCTAAAAGAACTGATCAAGGTCGCACAGGCAGGTCTGCTGCAATACACCAAGGCAATACCCTATTGACATGAAAAATCAATCATTGATTTTAAAGACAGCACTCGCTGTCTTTTTTTTTGCCTTCACTTTTAAGGCGTACGCCCAAGACCCGCCCGGTATCGATGATTTTAACCAGGCAACGCAGCAACTCCACAGTGTGTATTTCAGCCTTTCAGATTTGGTACTGGTAATCGGTGCGCTAACTGGTATCATCGGCGGTTTGCGGGTCTACACCAACTGGCAGATTAGAGGCCATCGGCACCATCATCCGATTGATGCCCAGGTTATCGGCTGGTTCGGTTCCTGCCTGTTTTTGATACTCGCAGGCATCTTCATCAAAGCCCTTTACGGGATTTAACAATCCATCATTTTTTTATTCACCCTTTTATTTTTTAAGTTTTATGACAGTAAAAAACAAGAAACTGTTAGCAGTAGCTGCGTCCGTAACTTTGGCAGCACAGGGCGCATTCGCGCAAACCGGAGGCGGTACGACTGGCATCAATGCCGCCACTTCATCCCTTACCAGTTATGTAGACCCCGTTTCGACACTTTGCCTCGCCATCGGTGCCGTAGTTGGTATTATCGGCGGCGTCCGGGTTTACATCAAGTGGAACTCAGGGGATCAGGACATCAACAAGGAAATCATGGGTTGGGGCGGATCTTGCCTTTTCCTGGTTTTGGTTTCTGTAGTCATCAAGGCCTTTTTCGGGGTATGATGCGCAAGTACGCAATTTATAAGGGGCTTCAAAAGCCCCTTATTTATCGAGGCTTCAAAGGCAAATTCATTGCCTGGGGAATCAGCTCGCTGGTTATTGGATTGGTTTCAGGTGGCTTAACTGGCGCACTAACCAGCATGTATTTAGGCGGTGCCGTTACTATCATCACCATTGCAGGCGGACTCTTTTACACTTTCCAAAAACAGAAAGGGGGCCTCCACTCCAAGTCACGCCATAAAGGCGTTTTTGTTCACCCCGTCAATTTTCAATTCCATGGCATCCCATCAGAAAAACTCCTTTGAACTGCCGTATGCGGGAATAGACCATCATAACGGGTTAAGCTTGTTATATGGTTTGCGCGGCGATTATTCAGTTATTTTTAAAATTCAAAATCCGGTACTGCAATATGCAGCCGACCCGGACGGCTACAACAGTTATCACGGGCTACTACTTAACCTGGTTAAGATTTTAGGCGAGGGTTATATTATACAGAAACAGGATGTTTTTTGCCGGAAACAATACCAAGGCAAACCCGCTGCGGAATTTTTGCAGGAGAAATATCACGAGCATTTCGAGGGACGGGAATATACCGCTATTTATACTTACATCATTATTACCCGACAGATCAAGCGCAATGCTTTTTATGTTTTCGATCACAAAGCACTTAATGAGTTTAAACAGGCGGTGCTTAAAACAAACGACTTGTTATCGGGCGCTGGCCTTCAGCCCATCTTATTAGAAGAAAAAGACATTCAACATTATGTCAAACGCATATTGGGTATGTCGTTTTCCAGTGACCTGATCACCCTTGACAATCTGCTTTCTCTTGACCAGGAACTCAAAATGGGTGGCCGCACAATTCGCAGTATCAGCCTGATCGATACCGACCTGATAGATTTGCCGGAGCAAGTCGCTACCTATACTGAAAAGCAGGAAGGCCAAACCAAAAGTACGCTGCCGGTGGACAATTTTAGTTTCCTGCACACCGTGCCCGGTTACGATTGCATCATCTTTAACCAGGTACTGGAAATTCCGCAGCAACGGGTAACGCTGAATAAGCTGGAATTGAAACGCAAGCGCCATTCAGGCGTACCTGACCCTGCGAATAATCTATGCGTCGAAGACATCGATCAGTTACTGGCCGATGTAGCCAGGGATAACCAGTTACTGGTAAACGCCCATTTCAATATTATGGTTTGCGCCCAGGATGACAAAATAAGCCGGGCGGCAAATTATATCGAGGCCGCCCTGTTTCAGCAAGGAATTATCCCATCCAAAAACGCTTATAATCAAATGGAACTTTACCGCTCCGTTTTACCGGGTAACGCGGTCGAATTGCAGAAGTATGACTGGTTCCTGACCACATCCGATGCTGCCCTTTGCTTTTTTTTCAAGGAAGCCCTGCTGACCGATGACCCCTCCGATTTTTTGGTAAGGTTCACTGACCGGCAGGGCATACCAGTAGCCATTGACCCCTCAGACCTGCCCATGCGGCAAAATAGGATCAGCGCAAGAAACCGCTTTTGTTTAGGTCCCAGCGGCTCGGGTAAATCGTACTTCATCAATTCCCTGACTGAGCAATACCTCCTGTATAACATGGACGTGGTGATCGTGGATACCGGGCATTCTTATTCAGGCTTATGCAATTATTACAACGGCAAATACATTACTTATACTGATAAAAAGCCCATTACGATGAACCCCTTCCAGATCACGGAAGCGGAATATAATATCGAGAAAAAGGACTTTTTGGTCACCCTTATCAGCCTGTTATGGAAAGGTGCCGAGGGTAGTATTTCTTCGGTGGAAAGGGATGTGATTTCCAACGTGATCAGTGCTTATTATAGCTATGGGTTTGGAGAAGTAGATTATCCGTTTTGTTTTAATACCTTTTATGATTTTGCCCTAAGCAAAATACCACAGATCAAGCAGGAAGAACGCATTCCGTTTGATGTGGATGAGTTTCGTTATGTGTTAAAGAAGTTTTCCAAAGGCGGCGAATTTCAAAGCATACTTAACGAGGCGGCAGACCAGTCCCTGTTTACCGAGCGGTTTATAGTCTTCGAAATAGATTCTATAAAGGAAAACCGCATTTTATTCCCCATTGTCACGCTCATTATTATGGATGTTTTCATCCAGAAAATGCGTTACCGTTCCGATCATCGCAAATGCCTGATCGTGGAGGAAGCATGGAAAGCCATTGCATCGCCATTAATGGCAGGTTATCTATTGTACTTGTACAAAACGGTTCGCAAGTTTTGGGGAGAGGCAATAGTGGTTACCCAGGAGCTCGGTGACATTTTAGGGAACGCGGTAGTAAAGGACAGTATATTAAGTAATTCAGACACTATTATGCTGCTGGATCAATCCCGGTTTAAGGACAACTACCAGGAGATCGCCAAATTGTTATCCCTGTCTGAAACAGAACAAAAGAAAATCTTCACCATCAACCAGTTGGATAACAAGGATGGCCGGGGAAAATTCAAAGAGGTCTATATCCGCAGGGGAAATACAGGCGAGGTTTATGGTGTAGAGGTATCCATCTTCCAGTATCTGACCTATACCACCGAAAAGCCGGAGAAAAGTGCGGTAGAAAAATACGTAGCGATTTTCCATGATTATCCCGCAGCATTAACCGCCTTTGTAAATGACCTGCAAACATCAGGTCTGAAGCTGGAAGCTTTTGTAAAACAAGTGAATAAGCACGGGCCGCTAACTCAAAATGCGGCTTAACCATTAAACTCAAAACTATGAAATCTTTATTTTTCGTAATCATCCTTGCGGCAATTAGCGCCGCGAAAGTTTCAGCCCAGGCAGTCTACGTCGACCCAACAACAGCGGCGGCAATGGCGGTGCATTCGGGCATCATCAACGGGCAGTTGAATACTACTACTAATAAATTAACGCTCATCCAAACCGGTCAGCTTGCCGTCACCGGCCAGTTAACCGCTGTTAATTCCTTACAAAAGGATATTTACAAAGGATTAAGTCAGGTGTCCTCCATCATGTCGAACCTATTGGCCATTAAGGATATTGCCGAGATCAGCAGCGACATTGTAACCGACGTCAATAAAGCGGCCACCCTTGCCCAAAGTGATCCGGTGTTATTGCTGTTTGCCCAACAAGGGGCTACGGAATTTAAGACCAGGGCGACCGCTCTTTCAGCCGAGGTAAGCACCTTCATATTACAAGGCGGGCAGAGCAATTTAATGGATAGCGGTGAAAGAGCAAAGCTCCTAAACCGCATAGTCAGCGAATTATCCATTATCAGGGGCGTGGCTTATGGCATGTACCGAACGATGTATTATGCCAAAATGCGCGGTATCCTGAAATCACTGAATCCATACTCCGGGTTTATCAATATAGACCGGCAGATCGGCGATAACATCATCCAAAACTCCAAAACCCTGAAGCAATGAAAAACCTGGTTTATTTAAGCCTCGGCCTGTTGCTGCTGGTAAAAATGGGTTATGCACAAACCAACGTGGAACTGATTGATCAGCTGGTTACCGAAAGCCAGTCAGAACACGACCGTCAAACAACCGCGCGAACGAACCAGGCAACCGTAACAGCCAACGAGGACGTGAACAAATCACAAATGACCACCCTGAAAACGACCTACCGCAATATCCAAAGCCGCTTTCATACACTCGGCTTGGTGATTGATGCAGGTGAGATCGGGCTGGAAGCCGCTCCATTGGTCAACGAAATTGTCAGCCAACAAAAACTAATTATAGCGCAATGTGAGGGCAATCCCATTTTGATCCTGCTTGCTGTTAATTCTGAAGCTGACCTTGCTGATCAGGCAACTCTTTTAACTGAATATTGCGCCGGGCTGATTTTAAGTATTGGCGACGTAAATCAAATGAAGGCCAGTGACCGCAAGATGCTTTTCAGCTATGTGGTCAGCGAATTGCGCCGCATCGACGGCGCATCGCGCGGTCTGCTAAACGCTATTATCAATTTTAACAATCAACTCCATTCCAAATCGGGCAACCCGTTCGGCAGTTTCATCAACCAGGATAAAAATCTGGTAGATGACATTATGCGGAACGCCAAAGCCCTTAAATGAAAAATCATGAAAAAACAATTATTGATCGGCCTAATCCTGTTCGTAACAGGCGGCCTGAAAACTTTCGCACAAACCATAATTTTTGATGCCCAGCATTTTGCCATCGTTAACGAGAACGGCCTGACGAGGGAAGCCGCAGAGAATACGCACCAAAATTCACTTAGTAAAATCAAGCAGGATTTGGACAATATTAATCTTAACGTTAGTTCAGTGGTACTGGTACAGGATATGATCCACCAGTCTCTCGCTACTGTTGATGGTACACTCAAAGACGGGCTGGCCGTTAAGCAGGTCGCCGAAATCATCAGTGACATCACGACGCAATGCACCCAGATCACAGACCTCGCCAAAGGCGATCCCTTACTCTTATTATTCGCCCAGCAAAATGCGGAGCAAATGAAAACGCGGGGCATCAACCTGGTATCCGAAGTGTCGTCCTTTATTTTAAAGGAGGGGGATAACGTATTGATGGATTATGAAAAACGCGATTTTTTATTGCGCAAGGTGATCCTTGATTTGCAGGTTATGCGGGCGCTTTCCTACAGTATTTACAAAACCATGTATTTTGCTAAACTGAATGGCGTAATCAAATCAGCCGATCCTTTCCAGGGATTTATCAATCAGGACACCCACCTGGCCGACCAGCTATTACTCCAGTATCAATTACTAAAACAATAAGCTTATGATTAAAAAAACAGCCATCATAGCCATGCTATTGCTATGCCTGGGCAAATTCACCCGTGCCCAAATGTATGTCAACGACCAATCAGTCCGTTACCAGCAGGAGCGCATGGTCTTTAAGCAATGGAATCAAAATGATTTTACCCCGACTCACGGTTTTCTTTGGCTCAACCCACTGTATTGGTTGACCTGGGCATGGTTCCCGGACTATCATAAAACCGATCTCCGTCCGCTCGGTCCGTCCGGCCCGCAGACCCAAAGACTGGCACTTGTTGCCGCCATGCAGAACACCGACAATGCTTATAAATTACAGGCCGATACGCTGCGTAATACTGCTGTATCTGAAGCCGTCAATTATTCAGGACTGGTATCCTCCGCCGATCCTTTGTGGCTTTTATATTACAGTAAGGAATTTAAGGATTTGCTCAACCAGCAGGATAGCCAGTTGCTTAGCGGCGTATCATCCAAAGTGCAAAGTTACCTTGTCAGCAGCGGAACTTACAGCTGGTACCTCGAACAATCTCACAGCCTTGCCGAAAGGCTCAACACGGCGCGAACGACGACACTTGACCGGGGTTCACGGATAGTAACCTATTACCGTTTGCTGGCGGAATACCGGCGGCTGAATACCGCCTGGGCGACTAAAAAGCAGCAGGCAGGTACTTTCCTCGCGTTGAGCGAAAAGGCTAATAGTTTAAAATCGCCTGCCACAACACCCGTCACCATCCCGTCCGGTTATAAATCAGACCAGCAGATCGCGGACGAAATATTAGCCAATTACAAACTTTAACTCTTCATTTATGCTCGGTATATTATTACAAGTCCAGCCGGTCAGCGTATCTGATTCGTTTAAGGACACCTTCAATTTTTTGCAAGGCAACGGGGTTTATGAAGACGGTATCATGCACTTTTTGCAGGCAATGAAAGCCAGCATTTGGGGGCAGTACGATACGTTCATCGCCGATGCCCAGGCGCTTGCTGCCATTTTTATTTTTTTTTTGTCGGGAGACAAGCAATTGGAGATCATGCCACTGCTACGGCCTTTCGGATTAGTCATGGTAATCCTTTGGTGGGGAACTTTCACGAAAGTAGTGGCCTTTCCAACGGACGTCATCGAAAGCAAAACCAACGCCCTGTTTAACGGCAGTGAAACCCAGTTAAACGACCTCCGGGTGCAACGGGCGCAATTAATGGTAACGGTAGCCGACTCGCTGATGAGTATGCAGGCCCAAACCGAAGTTGCCAGCAATGAGGCCACCACCTGGTACGGGAAAGCATGGGAATCCGTCACCTCCGCCGTCAAAGACGGATTTGCCCAAATATGGAACCCGATTATTGAATTAAGGAACCGGCTGCAGGTCGGGCTTCAGCTACTGGTCACGTCTCTGTTGGAAACATGTGCTATCTGGATATTACGAATATGTGTTTACATCATATTCTTTATACAGATCATATTTTCAACAATACTGATTATTCTCGGGCCATTTTCTGTCGCGGTCAGCATTATGCCCGCTTTTCGGGATTCGTTCACCACCTGGGTCGCCCGGTTTATATCGGTCAACCTGTACAGCGGAATAGCTTACCTCGTGCTCTATATCGCCACACAATTTCAGCAGTTTGCCATGGAAGCTGAAATTACCCGTTTCCAGCAATTACTGGATACTTCGGCGGGAAACTCAATGGAAAAGTTAGGCTGGTTTGCCTCCAACGGTATTTTATCCTTTGGAATGGTCATAGTAACCTTTTTGATAGGTGGCTTAACCATGTTGACAGTACCAAGCATATCCACCTGGATAGTGTCGACATCAGGTATTACCTCGGCAGCTTCTACAATGGGACGCGGTGCTTCCAGCCTCGGTGCGACAGTTACACGTATGATCGCCAAGATTTAATAACCTTTTTTTAACCATTAAAAAGCTGCCCCAACAAGGCGGCTTTTTTTATTTCCAAGCCCATTATGATTATAAAAAACATTGAATCCAAGATCAGGCTGGCTACCTTTTTATCCGCAGGAAGCTTTTTAAGCGCCCTGGCAATGGTGGGTATAGTCAGTTTTTTTGCCTATAAACAGGTAGCAATTGCCCGGAAAAGCGTGTATGTTTTGGATGCAAACAGTACCCCGGTACTGGCCAGGCAAACGGATGTGCAGATGAATCGTGCAGCCGAATACCGCTCCGACATTATCCGGTTTCACAGCCTATTTTTTACGCTGACTCCCGATGATAAATACATCGAATACCAAATGAAACAGGCGATGTATCTCGTCGATGAAAGCGGTGCCTTACAATATAATAACCTGAAGGAAAAAGGATTTTTCAATTCCATTTTGTCCTCAAGCGCCGTACTCACCATAACAATGGACTCGGTTTATTTAGACATGGCGCACAAATATTTCAGGTATTATGGCAAACAGAAGATTGACCGCAGAAGCAGCACCCTTACCCGTTCGCTGGTCACGGAGGGCTACCTCAAAGACCTCGACGTGCGTTCAGATAATAATCCCAACGCTGTCCTGATTACCCAATGGAAAACCCTTGAAAACAAAGACCTCGACAATGTTCAGAAAAATAACTTCCAACCGTGACCCCGATAAAATATTGGGGAGCGAACTGAAAAAGGAATTTGGGGTTTATTTCGAGCGCGCAGGTTCAAAAAGCCGCCAGCTATTGGAAAAATATCCCCGCCAGGTTTTTACCGCTATGGTTATCGCCATTCTATTTTCAGGCGTATTGGCTTTTACGGTCATGCGGGAGAAGCAAAGGCCAATCCTACAGGTAAAAACATCGGTTCAAAATACAGCTTCCGGGTTTGGCCAGATCATCAGCACGGCAAGCGCATTACAAAGTTTATGGGCTACACAGCAACAGGTTGATCTGCTGTTGAAAAAAGACACCCTTACCCATGCCGACAGCCTGACCCTGAATCAAGCGCTAATGCAAATGGAAAGCCTGCGCGCCTTGCTTAAAAAATCCAGGCCCAATCATTAATAACTAAATCATTAACTCATGAAAGTAAATTTTAAAAGCCCCAGGTACGTCCTGCCGCTTATCCTGCTGCCTTTCTTCCTGCTACTTTTCTATACTTATAAAAGCAGCTTCGGCAAGCCAAAAGCGGTTGCCAAAGGAAAGGATACCCTACAGGATAACGTGGCGGATGTTTCCGACCAGGTTAAGAAAAGCACCTTATCCGACAAGCTGGATGCTTACCGCGACCAGTATAAAAAAGCGGATGGCTACACTGCTATCAACCAGTTACAGGATGACACGACGACTGCCTCGACAGCGCCAAATCTCTATAACGATGCCGAGAAAAGGAAACTTGACTCCTTGAAAAAAGCAGTTGCCGCTAAGTATAAAGGCAACAGGTCGCGGTCGTCACCTCCTAATTATTCCGGTTTTCCTGATGCATCGGCAGGTTCAACCAAGCCAGCAAAACATAACCAATCAGATCAGGCATTGGCAGAGGCACTTAACCGAATGCGCAGCCAGCCCAGGCAAAACAGCAATAATGGCAACCCGCAGAATGCCGATCCTATGCAATTATTCCGCCAGCAAATGGCGCTCATAGATAGCATGGACAAATCACATGACCCAGACTATAAGGCGCAGCAGAAAAAAGCTTTAGCGGAAAAGCTGGTAGCGGCAACACCACAGGAAAAAACGCTGCCGGTAACTAAAGTCAGCAATTCAACTGCTGACTTTAATACCATCATGCCGGAACAGCATGACGGACTCATCCGCGCCATTGTCGATCAGAATATTACGGGTTATGCAGGATCACGTTTGCGCATCCGGCTATTGGAAGATATGATGGCCGGACATTTCCTGGTTAAACAGGGTACTTATCTCTATGCCGAAATATCCGGCTTTACCGGGCAAAGGGTATTATTAACCATTAAATCCATTATGGAGGACGATCAGTTGCTGCCTGTCAAATTATCCGTTTATGATAATGACGGTTTACCCGGTCTGTATGTTCCGGCATCCGCATTCCGGGATTTTACAAAAGATCTCGGCAGTGATGCCAGCCAGGGTCTGACCTTACAGCAATCCGCAGATAACAATAACCAAATGGTCATGAGCGTCGTTTCGCGCATGTTTGAATCGACAACCACCGCCGTAAGCAAGTTAATACGGCAGAATAAAGCCAAGCTTAAATACAATACGCTTGTCTACTTGATTGACCCCGAAACCCTTCGTAACCACTAATAAAAACTATAACATTTATGAAAAAAGTATTCTTGTTGTTAACCGCCCTGTTAGGCGCGGCAAACATTCTTTTTGCTCAAAGCCCTGGTAGAACCAATATTGATTCGCTGCCGCAAATTGAGATTAGCAGTCAGGCAGACATTCATTTTTTATCGCCTGAACCCATACAGTATGCAGACATTTCCAGCCATAGTATTATCGGCGATATGCCTGTCAAAACCTTGTTGCGTATAAAACTGGTGCCGGATTCCTTGCGGCACCTGCAAACTGATTGCACCAGCCTCGGTGTGATCACTATCGTAGGCGAAAGCTTTATTGCGCAATATCATTTGGTATTTACCAAATCAAACGGCGAGCAGTTACCCACAGCTATTGCGATACAGCCGGAGCAATGCCGGCCGCTTGACTTTCCGGGCATAACGCTGACTACTCCTGAAATGAAATCCTATGCCATGGATATTTTACATAGGGGTAAAAAATCTGATATTCGGAAAGCAAAGGCATACGGGCTGATTGCGATCCTTAATCATGTATATACGGTTGGCGACCACGTTTTTTTAGATGTGGCTTTTCAGAACAAAACCAACCTTGCCTATGACATTGACGAGCTACGGTTTAAGATCGAGGATAAAAAGATCACCAAGGCGACCAACGTACAATCTTTAGAGATAAAACCTGAATGGCAGCTTTACCAGCAGCCCTCCTTTAAAAAGGAGTACCATAATATTTATGTATTTAAAAAGGTCACGTTCCCGGATAATAAAATCCTGAACGTCGAACTATCTGAAAAGCAGGTGTCCGGTAGAACCTTAACGCTGCAAATCAAATATGGCGATCTGCTAAAGGCCGATAATTTATGAGGGTATGGAAGAACGGCGAAGCCCTCCTGACAACCTTAAAAAATCAAATTACTTATGGAAGAAAGCAAAGAGCAGCAAAGCCAGCATAGGTTTTTGCAGGCCGCCATCTATTTGTCCGTAGCACTCGAAATATTTTGCTTTATCTACGGCCCCCAATTATTACAAAGCCATGCCTACAAAGGCCTGGCTTTTTTTATTGACCGGCTGCACCGCCTGAAGATTTACCAGCAACCGCTATACAGCAAGCTTTTTACCCTGATCCTGATCTGCCTCGTATCCGTCGGCACACTTAGCAAAAAGCAGCAGGATTTTAATCCTAAAAATTCGGTCGCTTATCCTTTGGGTTCAGGTTTACTGTTGTTTTTCGGAGGCTTATGGTTTTACGGACATTCGGGTTTGCCTGTCTTTTATGGCTTAAACTGGTATGAAATTGCCTATATCGCTTTTGCATTTACGGGAACTGTTCTGATCCACACTTCAATGGATAACGTTTCCAAAATGATCAGCGCCAGGCTTGGCAAAGACCGCTGGAACGTGGAGGAAGAATCGTTTATGCAGCGCACCACGCCTTTGCTGGCGACTAATGCGATAAATATCCCGACCTTGTTTTATTTCAAAAAGAAAGTACACCGGGGTTTTTTGGTCTTAGAGAATTTATACCGCGGAATTTTGCTTTTAGGCGTTCCAGGATCGGGCAAAAGCTTTGGAATTGTGATGCCGGTGATCCGCCAAATGCTGGCTAATCAATTTACCCTTTGCGTATATGATCTGAAATTTCCGGACTTAGGTAAAGTAACCTATTATCATTACCTGCTTGCTAAACAAAATCAGAAATGCAAAGGCTACACCTTTCATGTAGTGAACCTGAACGACCCGGAGAAAAGCAGGCGGGTTAACCCTTTTAACAAGAAGTATCTCAAAACCCTTGCTGATGCCTCCGAAAATGCCGAAGCATTAGTAGAAGCATTAAAAAAAGGCGATAAGAGCGGTGGCAGCGACCAATTTTTTACGCAAAGTGCTGTCAATTTTTTAGCGGCCTGCATTTACTTCTTTAGTAAATATGAGGACGGTAAATATTCCACTTTACCTCATGTGCTGGCTTTTTTAAACCTGCCTTACGAGGAAGTGTTTACCACGCTCTTTTCAGAGCCAGAACTGGCCTCATTACTATCACCATTCGTAACTGCTTACCGGGCAAAAGCCTTTGAGCAGTTGGAGGGACAGGTCGGCACCTTGAAGATCTTTATTAGCCGTATGGCGACAAAAGAAACTTTTTGGGTATTCTCCGGTGATGATTTTGACCTAAAAATAAGCGACCCTAAACATCCCGGAATTTTGGTGCTGGCCAACGACCCAAGTACCCAAAGTATCAATTCCGCCTGCTATTCTGTAGTGATGAATTGCATCTTGCGCGAAGTCAATTCTAAAGGTAATATCCCAGTCGGGATTGTGGTCGACGAAAGCCCAAGTTTATACTGCCACCGGGTAGATGTATGCGTTTCCCAGGCACGAAGTAATCGCGTATCTGTCCTTTTGGGAATGCAGGAGTTACCAATGCTCAGGCAGCAATATGGTAAAGAAACCGCCGAAACAATTACCTCGGTCATGGGCAATGTATTGTCAGGATCAGTGCGGAATAAAGATACATTGGAATGGCTGGAGCGGTTGTTCGGCAAGGTTAAACAAACCGGCGAAAGCCTGAGTATTGACCGCAATAAAACATCGCTATCCTTAAATGAGAAACTCGAACCGCTGATCCCAGCCGGTAAAATAGCTTCCTTAAAAGCCGGGGAAATGGTAGGGCTTTTAGCATCGGATGCGGTAGAAAAATATACCGGAAAATACGAAACTTCCGCTATCAATTGCCGCATTAACCTCGACCTTAATGCCATAAAGGCCGAGGAAAAAGCTTATCAGGAATTACCGCTATTCTATGACTTCAAGGGAAAAAAGGACGACATACTGCGGAGCAATTACTTGAGGATCACGAATGAAGTGCAAGCCATGACCATGACCTTCCGGAAAATACCGCCACAACAACCAGCGGGTACAGCAAAAGGCACCATGAGGCCTGCTCACAAACATTGATTAGTTAACAAAAAATTAAGATTATGTATGAACTACTTGATAAAGTGGTCATGGTTCACCCAACCCTCACTCATGACCCAGTCCACATGCAAGGCCACATGGGCACCATATACAATTTGGATGTAGAAAAAGACGAGGTGCTGGTCAAATTTAAAAATCAGATGATTGGCCTGTATAGTACGGATGCCCTGCTAATGCTGGTGCCAGGCGCAGAAATACTTGACAAGTTACGCGCCCATCTACATGAGGAAATTGATGGACAGGATGTGATTGATATTTTAGGATTATATCTTTTGGATGCAACCGGAGAACTGAACCACCGAAAAGAGGCCTTGAATTTAGCTATGAGCAGGTCGAATTTGATGTTTGCTACCGTGGTCAGTGTACAAGATTATATTGATGTGCATCGCGACCTCGATCCGGACTTTGAACCCGGACGGGGGCGCTAATTGTAGGGCTAATGGTTTTGAAAAGATACACCTGCCTGATTTTTCTATTGCTTTTAACAGCAACAAAAGCATGGCCTCAAATGGATTATGACCAACAGAATTTTAGCTTACCACTAAAGAGTTTGCGCATGACCTCCCGGTTTGGCTGGCGGATACATCCCATAACCGGCAAAATTCAATTTCACCAGGGTGTTGACCTTGCCGCCCGCCACGATACAGTTTTCTGCATACTCAATGGTATTGTCAAGATTATTGGCTACAACGCCTACATCGGAAATTATATCATCATCACCCATAGCGGCGACTTGGAGAGCATTTATGGGCATCTATCTGTAATCTCCGTTTTGCCGAACGAAGAAATAGTGGCAGGTCAGGCTATCGGGATCACCGGGTCGACAGGCAGGGTTACCGGGGAACACCTGCATTTTTCCATTAAATATCACGGCCAGGAATTATCCCCACTGGCTTTTTTATGCGGCTTGTTTGCCAGGCCGCCTTAACCCATAAATAAATCACCATGAACTATGATTATCATAACAGGCACTTGGGGTCGCTGGAAAGAAAATTACAACTGATAGCTGAGGGCCAGGAACTGGAACTGACACCCGAAGAAGCATTGATCTACGGCGTTGACCACGCCGATGAATTTCCCGATGACGGGGACGAAAGAAAGGAGGCTGAATATGGCCGCTGAAAAAAAGGCGCTTCATGTGGAAGTAGCTGAAAAACTGATCGAAGCTTTAAAAGCCGGAACTGCGCCCTGGCAAAAGCCCTGGAACAGCAAGGGCCTGCCAGCTTTTCAATTGCCTTACAATGCCGTCACCGGTAACCGCTATCAGGGTATCAATACTTTATCCCTAATCATGAGCGGCAGGAGCGATCCCCGCTGGATGACCTATAAGCAAGCTGAAGATAACGGCTGGCAGGTAAGCAAAGGATCGAAATCAACTGCCATTCAGTATATTAAAATGTACGACGAACGAACCAAAAGGGACGAGCAGGGCAAAGTTGTTAAAGATGAAAAGGGAGAAACGGTTAAAGTCAGGGTCAAACTCGACCGGCCTATTATTACCAGTTTCGCCGTTTTTAATGCTGAGCAGGTCGACGGTATCCCCGAACTGGTCTTGCCTGATATTTCTTCGCTTGGTTGGGAACCGCTACAAAGAGCAGAACAACTCATCAAAAGTTCCGGTGCCGATATTCAGCATATTCCGGGGAATCGCGCTTTTTACAGTCCCTTTAAGGATAATATTACTTTACCCCTTAAACAACAGTTCGATGAGCCGGGCAAATATTATGCGACCGCACTTCACGAACTCGGACATTGGACTGGCCATGAAAGCCGCCTTGACCGCAGCCTGTTAAACAAGTTTGGGACTAAAGATTATGCACGGGAAGAATTACGGGCGGAGATTGCGTCCCTGCTAATCGGCGATGAATTGCGAATAGGCCATGACCCCAGCCAGCACACGGCTTACGTTGATAGCTGGATCAGTATTTTAACAGATCATCCTTTTGAAATACACAGTGCCGCAGCCGATGCAGAAAAGATATATACCTACCTGCTTGACCTCGAAAGAAAACGAAATATGGAATTAACTGCTTTTGCCGACGATAGAAAAGTGTCCAGTCACCTTTTAACCGAAAACGATCATATCAGTTATAACGGGACGATTTTCAAGGTGAATGAAAACCTAAAAAACGGTCGCCTGAAAATGGAAGATCTCGGCAGCGGGCAGCAATTTATTTTAAGCCGGGAGGATCTGTTGTACAAAAATCTGTTAGGAGCCAAACAGCAAAAACCTGAAGTATTAACCATTGAATCTCTAAACACGGTGAATTCTGAAATTTCAGAAATAGAGGTCAATAATAGTTATCAATTAAAACGCTAAAAATAGAATTATGAAAAATCCTTTTTATGTCAATGAACTACCCAAGCAGGAAATGGAAAGCCTCAGCCTGGTAGATAAGACCGGGAATTATATCCTAAGCCCGGAAGATGTTGAAGCTTTGCTTGCCGGTCGGCGAACGAATTTAATGAGCCTGAAAAACCTTGATGCAAGCGGCGTTCAGATCGAACAGCTTGATGCTAAATTGTCACTGGACAGAAACCCGGATGGCCAGGTAAGCTTTAAATTGCACCCTATTTATAAACAGCCACTAATTCCCCCACTACTGGACGAAGATGAAGCACAGGCATTGATTACTGGCAAAACCCTAAGTATTGACAAAATCATTCCTGGGCCAGGGAAAAAAGAAGTTGTTTTTGAATATGACCCTGATACGAGGGAATTTATCTCTTTTGATCCCAGCCTGGTTATTGCGCCTGACAAAATTAATGGGTACAAACTTAAAGACTGGCAAAAGGACGATTTTCAAAAAGGCTTTAATGTGCGATTGCCGGATGGAACCGAATTACAGCACCGGGCAACCGATCCGAAAGGCATCCGCGCCGACCGCGCAGCTTTAATATTATCCGTGTTGCTTGACGGCGGAATTTCTTATTTGTTGATCAGGGGACTAAGGCATCTATTAAACAGCGATAAAAAAGAACAAGCCGACGAGCAGACACCAGCTTTCAAAAAGGCTTATGCTGAAATGGAAAAACATTTTGCCAAAAAATTCAAAAATGCCGATCAGCAAACTGAGGAAACAAGGGGTTACAACAAAACCCGCGCGCGCTAATTAGCCATGTTTGGCCTAAAGCCGGAAGTGATAAAGCTTTTCACTCCATTTTTTCAATATACCGATGGCCGGTTAATATTTCATTATGGCAACCAAATGGTGGAAAGTTGGGCACCGGATTGGCATCGCATCCCGTCCACCTCGGAATTTTGGCTGGCAAATGCCGACCATCCAAATCTGATTAGCGACCTGTATGTCAGTTATTCAGCCGCTGAACTGGTTTGCTTTATTTCGCAGCGGGCATTTTTATTAAAATTTCCTGAACAACTTGCTTTTGCGGCAGTAGGGTTATTACCATCTACGGCGCAAGTGGAGGCTTTAAAATCAGCTTTTCCTTTGGCGCGCTGGCACCTGATTTTTGATGCCAACCTGATTGGCCTCATTGCAGATGCGGCAATAGCTACCTGGTTTAAGGGCCGTTCTGTTTCTTTCCAGATCATGAACGAGCAGGTAATGATTACCTACTGCAACAAGCCTTTTATTTTAGACAGCGGAGTTTTTTCACTAAGTCGATTTGAGCGGCTAACCGGATTGCGGGCAGGCATGCGAACGCATAAGCCGCTGCGTGGCCTGTCTTCATTTATCGAATTACAACTTGCCAACTATGATACCTGAACAGTTTAAACAAAACGTCGACCTGGAAATCAAGGTTTACGGGCAGGATGTACAGGTCGCTTACCGCTATTATTGGCTGGATAAGCATCCCGATCCGGAACATGAACCATTAGTCAGCCACATGGAGTTTCGCTCAGAAAGCCCAATTATCAGCGAAACAGGCTATCGCTCACATTTCTTTCATACTGAAGTTTTGGAGGATACAGCATACCGGGATATAGCGGAACTGGTAACAGAATTCGGCGAACACTTCGCGAGGGAAAATGGCTATGAACCTCCGGCCATCGGTCATCAATACAAACTTTTTTAATCACTAAAATTTAATTATTATGGTAAAGAATGAAAAAAACCTGGAATACCTTCAAAAACTGCAAACCAGTCTTGGTTTTGGCGAAAAGCTAAATGCAGTACTGGAATCGGCTATCAGCCGCGAATTGCCCAAATTTACCTTGGGTATTAGTAATATTCTAAGGCCCTTAGAAAGTAAGGATGTAAACGCGCCAAAAACCGATTACATTCAATATGGCCTTAACTTTAATAAGCAAAAAGATGGCGATGCCTATTTCTTAAACACTATTGATGTCACGCTGCATAAAACCGGTGAATTGGTACCGCGTGAGCAAACTTTCGACATCGAAAGGGATCATCGCATAACTGCTTTACAGGCTTATAAATTATTATCCGGCCAATCATTTGAAAAGGATATTTACGTAAGGCCACAAGGCGCAGAGGCTGATGCAAAGAAATCCGAAAAGATCAAGGCATGGTTTAAGTTGCAGCTGGATGTTAAGGATGCATATGGTAATCACCCGCTCAAGGTATTAAGGCCAGAATATGGCTACCAGTTTGAAAATGGCATAACTAAGTATCCTTTAAAGGGGCTGGATAAAGAAGCTACCAAATCAGAGGGGCTTCAAGCTATGCGCAACGGTAATTACTGGCAAACGGAACTAACCATGGGTAAAAAAACTATTCCAGTTTTGGTCGCTGCCAATCCGGTTATGAAATCTTTTGACATCTACGATAAAAACATGAAAGAGGTCAGGGATGAGGAAATATGGCCGGAAAAAGCAGCAGCGAGAAGTAATGGGGAACAAACTAAAACCACAACCGTGAAACGTCAGGAAGCCGCCGAAACTGATATCTCCAATTCTTTTGAACAGGCGGAAAGTGAGGCCAATAACGTAACAAGAGGACGATGAGCAGTCTTACTGGCCATTGTATGAATACTGTTGTGTTTGCTGGTGATAACGAACAAACAATCTTAGATCATTTCAACCAAATGGAGGAACATACACCGCCCTTTCTTTCGATCATGGTTTATGATAACGCACTTCATTTTGACTCACGCTGGATTCCCCCAATCAGGAGCTTGAGCGAAATAGCCGAGCAATTTGATGTCAGCTATAAGATAGACTTTCGTGTACCTTATGAGGATCGCGGCACCTATACCTATACTTGATTTACAGCAGCAGCCTTTGTCACCCCAGGCGGACCTGCTTCGGGCATTAATAAATGCAGCGGAAAATCCTGAACAACTTGCCGAAAAGGAAACCTATCTCACACGGCATATTCTTGCTCAAAGCTTAGACCTGCACGAACTGGAGGTTTTATCTTATCTCATCGGCAAGCGGTATAATGAATTCCGGTTAACTGAAATCCAGGATCGCAATGAGGGTAACCGTAAAATAGGCCGTTAGGCCAACTCCTTAAATTTTTTTCCCCTTGCCTTGCAGGAGTGCGGGCTAACCCTTTGCGCATACGTACCCGCTATCGCTGGAAACGCTTGCGCCGGGAACGCCCGCACACCTTCAGGCACCCGCGCCAGGACTAAGCCGCCCTTCACCAACCCCCGTTTTTCAAACGGGCTGGGCGGCTTAGACCTGGCTTTTTTCCAACCCACAAACTTTATTAAACGATGAAACACATTCTTGCTAAGGTCGACCGGATCAGGGCGAGTGGCACCGCTATGGTTCAGGTCCCGGAAGATTCGCCCTTTGCTATTCATAACGGCAAAATATTCAAAGTACAAAGCATGGGGACACCGGGCGTAAAATGCCGGGTGTCGCTGCTGATCAATGCACAAGTAGTCGACCTGACTTTAACTGATGTGCTATAAAGTTCAATACTGACAATTATACACCGATTTTCATGAGCAATATTCTTTATAAAACACCGATTAGTTACTATGGCGGTAAACAAAATCTTGCTGAAAAGATAATTACGCTGATACCGCCGCATGTTCTTTACGGAGAACCGTTTACAGGTGGTGCCGCTGTCTTTTTTGCCAAACGGCCCGCCGAAGTAGAGGTACTTAACGATACCAATGGTGAATTAATGAACTTTTACCGCGTCGTAAAACAAGATTATGCCATCCTGTTTGAGGAAATACGTGTTACACTTCACAGCCGCGACCTGCACCGGCAGGCAACAATCATTTACAATAACCCGGATATGTTTAATCCGGTTAAACGTGCCTGGGCGATTTGGGTGTTAAGCATTCAAAGTTTTGGCTCTATGCTGGACGGTGGCTGGGGCTATGATAAAATTGCTAATACGGTTCCGCAAACGCTGGCTAACAAAATAGAACAGTTTACCCTGCGTATTGCCAAACGTTTACAGAACTGCCAGATCGAAAGCGCGGATGCATTGTATATCATTAAAAGCAGAGACACTGAAAAAAGCTTTTTCTATTGCGACCCGCCTTATTTCAATTCCAACATGGGACATTATGATGGCTATTCCGAGCAGGATTTTGAGAATTTGCTGTCTTTACTGGCAAAAATAAAAGGGAAGTTTTTATTGTCGGCCTATCCGTCCAGCATATTAGCGCGGTATGTTAAGCAATACCAATGGGAGGAATATGCCATCGTGCAACCTATTGTTGTTAATGCCAAAAACCGCAAGCAGAAACTAAAAACCGAGATGCTGGTCGCTAATTACCCTTTTCATCTGGCACAGAACTATAGTCAATTATTATTCTAAGTTCAATACAAACTTCCGGTTTAGAGCGGAAACACCCCGATCCATCATGGGTTGGGGTGTTTTTTAATGGCGTTAATCCAGATATTTTAGCATGTAAATAATAACCCGCTTATCCGTTACCTGGTTTATACTACCACTCGGTTTTCCTCAACTTGTCTTAATAGTATTTCCAGACCTTCATCCCGGCTCATGATATTGCCCAGTTCCTTTAAGGATTGTTTATCCTCATAAATACCATTGGGATCATTCCAGGCCAGCCATTCAATGATATCATTTCTGTCCATTCCATTAACCAGTAACAGAAATTTATCCTCCGGAATTCCGGTGAGGGATTGATAAGTATAGCCACTATTTTTCCAGAAATTCATACTTAAAGTTAATAAAAAATCGTTATATTCAAGGAAGAAATTACTAAAAAAAACGAGATGATTACCGAAATATCAACCATTCCAGATGTGGAAGACTTTATGAGGCAACTGGTTCAGGAAGGCACCAATGCTCATCCTGACGAAGATTTCAATAATTATGTTCATATGGAAACCGGGATACCGGCTTATACGCATGAAGAAGCGGCGGAAAGGAACCGGTTAATGGGTAAGTGTATTACGGTTTGTGAAGCCGCCGGACAGGATGTATATAGTGTCATGCAGGAAATTTTTCTGATCGAAACAGGTCTGGATAAATATATTCCACTGCCATCCAGTATATATATTTGATTTGTTTATTAAAATATCTACATTTAAAGGGTCAACGCATTTTCTAACCAAGCCCTTTACAATTAATGGATTTAACTCCTTATTCCCGTTCCGACGGATTTATAGCGCTTGAAAAGGCGACGGTTGCAAACGGCTTTATGGGTAAATTTGTTGTTGATTCTGAGTTGACAGATACCCATAAAACAAACTTCCTGGACCATCTGCAAGTCTTCGATATCTCCGGGATTTTGAAAATTGAAGATTATTGTTGCGGATTTTTCAGGCAAAACAAATACTTGGGTAAAAGTGCCACCGACCCTTCAAAGCCTTTTGTCAGAATTCTACCCTATGAAAAGTTTGTTGAATGGATAAATAAGATCACCCTTCTAAATCTCGAAGCATTAATTGAAACTGTTTTCGATTCAGGTATTGACGAGAGTTTAAGAATTTTCGCCTTCGAACAGTTGATAAACGCCGATATCAAACCAAGCATCCTAAGTGATCCGGATGAATGTATTAAGTTTTTTTCAGTACCTAAACTTCCACTCTCGGTTGCACCTGAACTAAAAGAAGCATTGACAAGTCAGTGGGGTATGTGGAGTTTTCCCTTTCCCGAAGATGAAAGTGATATTTTTGCACCCTCTAAACTTAATAGTTTGGATTGCCGCGCCGGCCTTACAGAGGGGATTAATTTAGATAAGGTTGTATACACACATTCAGTACAAGAATGTAACAAAGTCAAGAAGCCAACCGTATATGATGCAGAGTTTTATGATCAATTCATGCCCGGAGGTAAAACAGTTCCGTTAGCTGCGTGTAATACTTTGGACGGTTTTGACGAATATTTCCATGTGCCTAATAAATTTAAGCATATTTTAGATAAGTTCGCGTTAATTATTAAGTAAATATGCAGGATACCTTGTTAAACACCCGCGCTTTAGATCTTAAAAATCTTATTTTAAATCCAGGGGAACCCGACAGAGAAGGGTTTACTTTGCTTGATTTTCGGATTGAGAAAAACAAAAAGCTGGAACCGGGTTCAAAAAAACAAGAAGAGGAACAGAACATTGTAATATCTCTGTACAATGAACTTTTTGAATTTGCACCCCAGGATATTTCACAACTAATAAGCTATATCAATAGATCAAAGCTGGATACGGATGATATTATTGACCAGTTATTATCTTTTCTGAATCTGCCTGATGGCAAGAATCTTAAGGTTTTTCAAAAAGCTGAACTGGTTAAATTTTTAGTTTCCAAGAAACCCGAACTTGTCGATCCTGAACTTATTAATACAGATCTTGCCGAACTACAAATATCCAGTCCTTGGTTATACGTTAGTCTTCTTTCTGAAAAATCAAAAGAAGCGGCAGTGGAGTTAATTAAATTCCTTATAGCAGATAACCGTTTTGAAAAGACAGCATTTCTCAATCTTTTTATGAAATGGCTGGGAACTCCTGACACTTTTTTTCTTAAAAAAGTTTATAAAGAATTACTTCCGTTGATTGGCGATCTGAATTTCACCAAATTGATGAAAGCGAAATTGGGTGCTGATATGGTTAAAGAGATTGACTCCAGAAAGGAAGAAATTACTAAGATCGTGGGTCAACTGAATCAGATAAAAAATCCCGAGTTGATTTCAAGAGCGGAAATATACAAAGTTGTTAAAATACGAGAAGCTAATCATCCCAAAGTAAAGACAGGATCCTCAAAGATTTTAGGGCGAAAGGGGGCTTTTATCTCCGGACGCTTGAGGCGAAGATACTATGGAAAAAAATCTAAAGATTATGACAGGGAGACTATTCAAATTTTAACGAATACTATTGCTTATCCATCGAAACCCCAGGTAATTGAATTTAAGCCGTTATTAGTAAAATCCGACGCTTATATTGGGTTTAAAAGAAATGTTTTGAGGCAAATGAAATAAAATGGTTAAACCAGAATTTAAGATGAAGGGGATATATCATTATATGTTTCCAATACTTTGGGATTGTATTTCCCAAGCTTTGGAATTATGTATAAGTTATAGTTCACCTGAAAAAAGAGATTTATTGGTTGAAACAAATCCAGAGTTAATCAAGTGCTTTGCCGATGTCTTAAAAATTACCCCCAAGGCGGATAAGCATATTGTTGAGGGATTGTATGAGTCACATCAGGATCGACAAAAACAATATCCCCGTGTTTTAAAACTTACTTTAAGGGCGTTTGATGATGCCCAGCAAATTGGTTCCAGAAAAGACAAATATTTAATCCCATCACCTCTTTATATAATTTATCAGCTACTTACTGTTCCTGATAATTCGTTTACTGCGGCCTATTCGATTACAGCCTGCAAGTCTTTTTTATACTATATACTAAACATCCACCCCCAAAGACATAAATCTGAATCTAATAATCCGGAATCCCGATTGTTTACAGAAAGTCAGGTAATGGACGCATTAGCAGATTTTGAGGGGTTTGATATTCAGAGCGGTCGTTGGCCAAAAGAGTTCCTTAATGTTGAAATGGACTATTCAGGTTCGGTCAAAATGCCTATTATTAAATCGTTTGTTGGTCATTTTCTCGCTGCAAAAGGGATCGCCCACTTATGGTTTCCAGATAAAGATAAAGCACTTGAGTTTTTAACTAAAGATAAAGCAAATACTTTTATTGACAGTTTGAGAAAAAAAATCGCTCGTGTTAAATTCCGTAAGTCTGCTCATTACCGTGAATTGCCGGAATGGGGAGAAGTCATTAACCAGATATTTGGCTTTCCAATTCCTATTAAAGGAGCTGAGGTGGTTTTCTTTGGTGGGCTAAAACCAGCATCTGACGGCGGATTGGTGATAAGTGTAAGCGGAAGAGCGGGGGTTGGTAAAACTTCATTTGCTTTGGCTCTGGCGAATTCGTTTTCGCCCTTTGGCACGTCCTGTTTTTACATATCTCTTGAAGAAAATGTAGATGATATTGAAAAAAGGATATTGACAATTAAACCCCAAGTTGAAAAGGAGCTTAATTTTTTTAATGGGAAGATGAATTGGTTTTTCGGCATAGATTTTCCAGGACGAGTTGCTATCGACGCGTTGTCGGCCGAAATAAATGCAATTGCAGATGACCTGCACACAAAAAAAAACAAATCTATAAAAGATGAGAAGGTAATCGCCTGTCCATACATATTTGTAATTGATAATATAAACGAGTCTGTTATTGATTTCGATAATAACTATTATCAACAAATTGAATACTTCATAGAAACCTGTAGAAAACTTAATTCTATTATTCTGATTTTAACTCCCGAAAGCATCCCTGAAAAGCTTAAAATAGAATACCTTGTAGACATCGGAATTGAATTGAAGCACAAAGGTGTCGATATAGACGATGATAAACCAATTCGGATTTTCAATCTGTTTAAAACAAGACATCAGTTGTCCAGGCAAGGAGCACACATTTTTCACATGACAGGCAAAGAGGGATTTAGAATATCCCCTCAGATCCCCTCTCAAATAGATCGAAAGGAGCGAATTCAGCAAAATTTGCATGACGAAACAAAAAGTATCCACACACTTAATTTTCTATATGAGAAAGAGCACGATAAGATTACTTCGACCGCCGAAAAGCTGGATATAAAAAGAAACGCAGTAAAAAGCAGCAAAAAGATTGATGCTGACGAAGGAATGTTTTTAAATCTATATTCCCGGTCAAATATATTAATTCATGGATTTGGAAGTGCAGGGAAAGCTGGTTTCGCTATGTCCTTGCTCTTATCCCCGCCTGTTGAATCGACAATTGAAATTAACACAATTCAGAATTTAAGTTTTGGGCATTTAAAGTTTAGAAGAAATATTTTAATAATATCATTTTTATATCCGGAGCAATATTATCGTGAACTTGCATTCGAGAAGAAGAATATACAGTCACGAATTAAGCAATTATATAAGGATATTCCAGATCCCCTGATAGAGTACATTGTTCTTTATCCTGGGTATCTCTCTCCGCAAGACTTTTTAAATAAAGTTACCAGAAAGCTCGATGAAGCCATACTAAGGGGGCAACCATTTACTGGTGTGCTGGTTGACGGCCTTCATAATGTTTTTCTTCAGTTTGAAAAACTTCAGGAAAGTAACATGGTATGGCCTATGTTATATAACATCCTGTCGCGGTACGAACTAATGGTTGTAAGTACTTTCACCAATTTCTCTTTAAACGATAAGCTACTGGAAATTGATTCCTATAAAGTCAATGATGCTAACCACTCTTCGTCAGACCACTTGTTATTACAAAAAGGAATGGCTCCTTTTCTTCATGCATTAGTTAAAGGCTCTGATTATTATTTCTTTATGGAACAGCACATATCCGAAGCTGATGGCAGTAAACGATATCTTATCGCGGTTAAGGGTGCCATAAATAAAGTCCCAACAGAATTGCTGGAATGGGATCGTCAGAAGAACACTTTGAGAGATGTATATCCTTTATCATCGTTGAAGCAGGGAACTATCTCGAAATAGGAACAAATTTTATTCTGAAGCGTATTAATTCAATGGCGGATGTTCACAACAAAGAAACCAGGAGTTTTAATATGTCCCGTATCCGGAGCAAAAATACCAAACCGGAGATGCTTGTTCGAAAATTTCTTTTTTCTAAAGGGCTCAGGTATCGGATACATGTTTCAAATTTGCCCGGAAAACCCGATCTGGTTCTTCCAAAGTACAGAACGGTAATCTTTATCCACGGCTGTTACTGGCACGGTCACGAAAATTGCAGATATTTTATAATTCCGAAAACTAATACAGAATGGTGGCTGAATAAAATAACAACAAATGCCGACAATGATAGGAAAGCAAACAGGTGTCTGACTGAGATGGGTTGGAAAATAGTTACGATCTGGGAATGTGAATTAAAAAAAAGCACTGTAAATAATACTTTAAAAAATTTGTTGGCAAATTTCAAAACCGAATAGCTGACCATATTAAGGTAATATTATTGCCGTGTATATAAATCTTCCTATCTTAGAGCCTGTTTAAAAATAGATAAATAAAATTGTTATGTGTTGAGAAGTGGATAAAAAGGCCATCGCTAGTCGGTCAAATAAGTACTAATTGTGAGTAACGACAAACACATTTAGCATGAAAACTTATCCAACCGATTTAAGCGATAACCAGTGGCAATTTATAAAAAAGACCTTACAGTTAGACGAACGTAAGCGAAAACATGATTTACGGTCGATTTGGAATTCGATCCAGTATCTGTTGAAAACAGGATGTCAGTGGCGAATGTTGCCGAAAGACTTCGCCAAATGGCAGTTGGTTTATTACTACTATAAGAAATGGTCTGATTTAGAACAGTTTGACCTTTTGCTATCAAAACTTAGGGAACATGTCCGGGTAAAAATGGGGCAAAATGCTGAGGCTAGTTTAGGTATACTGGATAGCCAAAGTGTAAGATGGGGGAACAACAAGGCTCTCAATAGTTTCGATGGCAACAAGAAAGTAAAAGGTATCAAACGCCATGTCATCGTAGATAAGAATGGTTTTTTAGTTGCTGTAATGGTAACCGTAGCTAACATTCATGACAGTAAAGCCGTCACATTGATGATGCGGGTATTGAAAGAAATGCTATGTAGTATAAAAGTGATCATAGCTGACGGAGGATACCGAGGCGAGATCATTGAACAGGTAACGAAGAGTTTCGGCTATATTATTCAGGTGGTTATGCGTTCTGATGATAAGAAAACCGGATTTAAACCGGTCCACAAAAGATGGGTGGTCGAAAGAACTTTTTCTTGGTTCGACAACGACAGAAGATTATGCAGAAACTATGAACTCCTGCTCGAAACTTCTGAAAACATGGCCAAACTCGGCGCTATAAAATTATTATTGAACAAAATTTAAACAGGCTCTTAGTAAATTACAATTCTTTTTTTATTCATGCCATATCCAATTATTGATTTGTTTGCCGGTCCGGGTGGTTTGGCTGAAGGATTTAGTACGCTGGCGGACGATGCCGGAGAGCGTATATTTAAAATAAAACTTTCCATTGAAAAGGAAAAGCGGGAACATGAAACGCTTACACTGCGCTCATTTATCAGACAGTTTCCACTAAGAAAATTACCGGATGAATATTACGAATTTTTAAAAGGCGATATCAATATTGCCGAACTTTATAATTTTTATCCAACTGAATATGAGGAAGCTCGTAACGAAGCATGGCAGGTGACGTTAGGCTTAACGCCCGTCGACGAAATAGATGCGCGGATTGAAAGTTGTTTGGACGGTAACAAGGAATGGGTGTTGATTGGAGGCCCGCCATGTCAGGCCTATTCACTTGCCGGCCGCTCCCGCGTAGGAGGGGTTCATCAGGATGACCATAGGGTTCATCTTTACAAAGAATATTTACGGATTATAGCCTACCACCAGCCAGCAGTTTTTGTGATGGAAAATGTTAAAGGGTTACTTTCGGCGGAACTGGACGGTGAAAAGATTTTCCATAAGATAATGGATGACCTGCAAAATCCATCGGCCGTTTTTCCAGAGTACACATCTTCAAAATACCGGATTTTTTCGCTTGTTAAGGAACACGTAAAAAAAGATTCCGATTACCTGATAAAAGCCGAAGAGTACGGATTGCCTCAAAAAAGGCATCGGGTTATTTTACTTGGGGTCAGAAACGATATTGATGTGAAGCCAGGCATACTGCATCCGATGAAAAAAGTTGATTTAAAATCGGTCATCAGCATGCTTCCCGTCGTTCGTAGTGGTATTTACAGGGAATTTTCTCACAGTGAAAATATAGTTAAAGATGGCCAGCTAAAAAAGAAAAGGGAATATAACGTCCTTAAAGACTCCTATGAATCCTGGATCAAACTCATTGAGGTATACAAACGGGAGCTTAAGGAAACCTTTAATAAATTTAATTATGATGTTTCGGTCGGCAATAGCCACCCTGAAACAATCGGAAAGGAATATACCGCTTTTAACGGCGACACCATTCCAGACAATCATCCCCTGAAAGCCTGGTACACAGATGAACGGCTTAATGCTATTTTGCATCATGAATCGCGGTCGCATCTGACTCAGGATCTGAAGCGGTATATGTTTGCAAGTTTATACACTAAAACTCACCATAAGTTTCCCCGCATGGAAGATTACCGCAAATACGGGGAGGATCTGATTCCCGATCATGAAAACGCGGAATCAGGAAAATTTAATGACCGGTTCAGAGTGCAGGTCCCGGATGAGCCTGCCACAACAATTACCAGCCACATTTCAAAAGACGGACATTATTTTATTCATTTTGATCCTTCTCAATGCAGGAGCCTGACTGTAAGGGAAGCTGCGCGGATACAAACATTTCCCGACAACTATTTCTTTTGCGGAAGCCGAACGCAGCAATTTCATCAGGTCGGTAATGCCGTACCGCCGCTGCTTGCTTTCAAAATTGCTAAGGTAGTAAACGATATATTTTCAAGCGCCCAGAATGAAAACCAGCTGGAATTATGGAATTCTGATAACGAAAACAAAAAGTGATTAAAAAAAACAACCTGACTGAATAAAAAAACTAAACCGGTAACCATATCACAATGGACTACTCCAAATACGAAAAAGAACCCGCTATTCCAGAAGCATCATCAATGATTGAAACCTTTCGGGCGATTGGTTACAGCATTGAAGCAGCGGTAGCTGATGTTATAGATAATTCTATCTCTGCCGACGCTAAAAATATCTGGGTATCATTTGAGTGGAAAGGTGAGGCAACATGGTTGTCGATTAAAGACGACGGAAACGGGATGAACAGTAAAGAACTTGTTCAGGCGATGAGGCCCGGTAGCAAAAATCCGCTTGCGGAGCGGGGAGTTAAAGATCTGGGGCGATTTGGCCTGGGTCTTAAAACGGCCAGCTTTTCTCAATGCCGGGTGCTGTCCGCTATAAGCAAAAAAACTGATTCTGACCCAGCGTACTGGACCTGGGACCTCGATTTTGTAAAGGACACCGGAAACTGGGATTTACTCAAGTATATACCTGAAACTCACGATACCGAAATTTTGTCCGATGTAGCATCGGGAACAATCATCGTCTGGAACGATATTGACCGGCTGGTACAGCATTTCCATAAGGATGATACCAAGGCACTTGACAAGTTCCTTGTTATCATGGAACAGATCAAGAAGCATCTTTCAATGGTTTTTCACCGTTTTATAGAATCCGGAAAGGTCAAAATATGGTTTCAGGACAGGCCGGTTTTGCCCTGGAATCCATTCTTGACAGGACACGGTTCTACTCAACCCCAATCGGCGGAGCATTTGCAGAATGGCAAAGTTTTTATTAAAGGATTTGTTTTACCTCACAAATCGAAATTAACGGAAGATGAATTCAGGAATGCTGAGGGGCCCAGAGGCTGGAATGAGCAGCAGGGATTTTATATATACCGAAATGAGCGATTACTTCTTGCCGGAGACTGGCTCGGCATGTATCGGAAGGAAGAGCATTATAAACTGGCAAGAATTCAGGTTGACCTTCCCAATAGTCTGGATGCCCAATGGCAGATCGATATAAAAAAATCTGTAGCCCGGCCTCCGTTGGTATTAAGGGATCAGCTTAAAGCGTATGCCGGCCGTATCAGAAATCTGGCAGTAGAGGTTTACCGGCACAAAGGCAGAACGATTACCCAGATACCCGGTCAGAAATTTGTACCGTTATGGGTCGATCATAAAAGGGGCGATAAGTGGTACTACAAAATTAACCGGGAACACCCCTTGGTAAAAAAGACAGAGGAAGATGCCCGGCTTAATCCTGGAAAAGCCATCGACCTGATGTTGCGTTTTATTGAGGAAACCATCCCGACAAAGTCAATTTTTATAAAAGAGTCAGAGGAACCCGAACAACAGGGAAAACCTTTTGCTACGCTTACAGGAGACCCCGTAAAAGAAACACTGGATCAGTTTTTTGCAGGACTGTTAAACGCCGGAAAATCTTCGGATGAGGCCAAGCGAATCTTAATAAATATAGAACCATTTAATTACTATCCGCACCTAATCGAACTTTTATAAAACCTAAATGATAAAACAGGCAACACAAATGACATTGGTACTGCTATCGCGCGTACCCCGGCCTATACCGGTCAGTCATATCAATGAAGCTATCGATAAGGTCTTAAATATTTTTCAGGTTAACAAATCTGAACTTTTCGACTATATTGTTGATAATCTCAGCAAACCTCATAACTTGGATGACGCTGTCAAAACAGCACGTACCGAGCTTCCAAGGAATGTTTCTGTAAATGAAGAGCAGATTGAAACCGTAATAGATAACCTGCTGGCCAATATTAATTACGCCGGTCTTGACCGGGTAGCCATCAAGCGTGAACTTCAGGCGAATTATAATGTCAGAATAGATGACTTCACAGCAATTGAAAGAAAGCCGGATCCCTGGATCTATAAGCGAAACGCCTCTATCCAGTGGAATTTCTGGAACAGGTACAGCGATTATTTACAGTTCGGGCAAAACTATTCTACAACGGTTGTTGAACAGATCGGAAGATTAACGAATAAAACGCTTGACGGAATATTTGATCCGACAGTTGGTGGTTCAGTTTCGAAATATGGCCTCGTTGTAGGACAGGTACAGTCAGGCAAAACCTCAAATTATACCGGTTTAATATGCAAGGCTGTGGATAGCGGTTTCAATCTGGTAATAGTTTTGGCCGGAACTCAGAACAGTCTTCGGACACAAACCCAGTTGAGGATCGATGAAGGTTTTCTGGGATTTGACACACAGTTTCAACGGGCTTTTAACACAGGGCAGCACAGCATAGGCGTAGGTATAGGCCGAAGCCCGTTACCTGCTCATTCCGTTACCTCCAGTGCAAGCGGCGGAGACATCAGTAACCGCACAACGCTTACCTTCCACACGAATGAACCTATAATCGCTGTTGTTAAAAAAACCAAGCCAAGACTTGAAAAACTGGTTCAATGGCTTTCAGCGCAGGCAATTCCTGACCGGGATGGCAACAAAAAGATCACTATAAAAAATTTATTGCTGATTGATGATGAAGCCGACCACGCCTCTATTAATACCAGTAAGGAAGATGATCCGGCAAGTACAACAAACCGCCTGATTAGAGAGGTTATTGCACTATTCGACAAGGTTGGTTATGTTGGATATACTGCAACACCGTTTGCGAATATTTTCATACCCATAGACGAAGACCAGTTGTTCCCCAAAGATTTTATCATTAACCTGCCTGCGCCATCAAATTATATAGGCCCCGACAAAGTTTTTGGTTTTTCATTACTTGAGGATGATCTGGATTCTGAAACCGTCTTACCAGTAGTCAGAAGGATCAGCGACTACACCGCTTTTGTCCCGGACAAGCATAAGAAATCTGAATTAAAAGACTGGAAAACGAAGGAACTGGTTGAACAGGATGTAGTTAATCAGTTCAGGGAGCAGTTCCCCGATTCACTGAAAACGGCAATTAAGTCTTTTATTATTACCTGTGCGGTAAGGCAACTCAGAGGGCAGATCAATGTCCATAATTCGATGCTGATCCATATTACCAGATTTCAGAACTGGCAAAAGGTAATTTTCCGTGTGGTGGAAGAAGTGATGGGTTACTATAAACGGGGTATTGAAATGAAGACGCCATCCATTCTGAGAGAACTTCAGGATGTTTTTGAAGTTGACCAGCTTCATGGAAAGTCCTATGTCACAACGACCAAAGCAATTCTTAAAAACGGCTTTGATAAACTTGATCATAAAATTCAGATTCATACCTGGAACGATGTACTTGATTTTCTTCATGACGCAGCTTCCCGTATCCAGATCAGGGAGGTAAACGGGGGATCAAAAGATGTTCTTAATTATTTTGATCACAAGGATGGCCTTTCGGTAATCGCTATCGGTGGAGATAAACTTTCAAGAGGGCTCACTCTGGAGGGCCTTTCGGTAAGTTATTATCTGCGGGCATCCAAAATGTACGATACCCTGATGCAGATGGGAAGATGGTTTGGCTACCGAGGCGGTTATACAGACTTGTGCCGGCTTTTTACAAGCCGTGAAATCAATGAATGGTTTTGTCATATCACTCATGCGTCCGAAGAATTAAGGAATGAATTTGATTATATGTCTGATGTTGCCGGTGCAACGCCGGAAAAATATGCGCTCAAGGTCAGAACCCACCCTGGCGTATTGCAAATATCAGCGTCGAATAAAATCAGAAAAGCCGTAGATATCAGTATTTCCTGGGCGGGCAGGCTGATAGAGTCCTATGAACTATCAAAAGATCATAGTACAGTCCGAAAGAATCTGGATGCTACCGTAGAACTGATAAACGCTTTGGGAAATCAATATGAGATTAAGCGGGATAATTATTTATGGAAGGACGTGTCTCCCCAGACGATTACCCAGTTTATGCGTGGATTTGCGCTGTCAGAAAATTTGAAAGCAGCAGATCCATCTAATCTTTTGCGTTTTATTAATGTTCAGCTTCGTAACAATGAACTTACCAGCTGGGGTGTTGCATTAATATCAAAGAAAGCAGCAGCCAAGCAATATACGATCCGGATAGCAAACGGAGACTTAAAAGCGGGCTATTATCTTCGAAATTATGATGAAAGTAATTCAAGCAAAGAAATTTATTATCTGAGAAAATCTCACCTGATCAGTCCCAAAGATGAATT
Organism: Mucilaginibacter sp. L196; assembly: GCF_009765905.1. GTDB lineage: Bacteria > Bacteroidota > Bacteroidia > Sphingobacteriales > Sphingobacteriaceae > Mucilaginibacter. The sequence goes on from NZ_LMUO01000015.1 coordinate 474,418, forward strand.
TGTTGATTTATCCAAGGAGCAGTATGACCTGGCTCTGGACAAAACAAAATCGATGTGGGCGAAGCGAAAGAAAGAGGGCGAACCCGGATATCCTAACGGTGAGATTGTAAGGAATGAAATACGTGACCCGCAAAAGCCCTTGCTGCTGATTTACTTCCTTGATCCAGATGGCGCTAACAGACCGGAAGACCCGGAGCCACTGACCGATCCGGTTGTCGCCTATGCGATAAGTTTTCCCGGAAGCCGGTTTAATGCGGCTGTGTCCTATCTGATCCCGGAACAACTCCTGCCATTTTTCGATCAGGAATTCGAACTTGAAGACGAAGAGGAGGATGACGATGAAGATTAAGGATATATGGCTGGAGCAGGAAAGCGACCCTGTTTTTTCCGCAGGACTTATGCTGAAAGGTTTCGGCGGGACATTTTTACCACAAGTTTTTATAGGACTTATTTCGCCTGGTAGGTGCCGCTGCATTGCTGCATCAATTAGCATGGCCATCTCTATCGACCTCAATCATTATCTTGGTCTGCAGGATCTTGAGATCGAACTTAAAGCGGACACCAAAAATACCGACAGAAATTACCTGATTTTTAAACTCACCAATCCGGTACACAATGATATTTTTTCAGTGCTCTGCGAAGACCTGATATCCAGTATAGCAAATGTATCAAATGAAAGGACACTGGTTAAAGAACTGTTTAACCGTTTCGAAAACTGGAATACACTATTTAAAAGAGCACCCGGTGATTGGCTTACTCCGGAAAGCCAGCGGGGGCTTTACGGAGAACTTCATTTTCTCCGGGAGTTTTTAAATGCCAACAGTGAGCATTATAAAACGGTAAACTCATGGGTAGGCTGTGAAATGCAGGTGCGGGATTTCCAGACCGGTGGCTGGGCTGTTGAAGTTAAAACAACTAAAGGAAATAACCATCAGAAAGTTCATATAAACGGGGAAAGGCAGTTGGATACAACAAACCTTGACCAGCTTTTTTTATATCATTTATCCCTTGAAGTATTACAGCAGTCGGGGGAAACCCTAAATGCTATTATACTCTCCATCTGTGAATTACTTTCTGCTGATTTGGTGGCATTTAACCGGTTTAAAACTAAATTGATGTTCAGCGGATATCGGGAAGAAGACAGCCATCATTACGACGATTCGGGCTACCTTATCAGAGATCAGTCGTTTTACAAGGTCGAGGGGAGTTTTCCGCGCATTCAGGAAAGCGACCTTCGCAAAGGGCTTGGAGACATACATTATTCAATTATACTGTCTAACTGTACCGACTATATTACAGATTCGACAACTGTATTTAACACAACCACCTTTTCATGAGTAATGACTTTGAAAACCGCGAAATAAATAACTTCTATCAGGCCTTACAGCAAGATATAAGATCAACCCAGCTAACCGAGGAAGAAGGTGGCACATTGGAGCAGATTTTTACGCAATGGGGAATTGACCTTCTGGCGGAAGCCGGAGAAACTGAAAATGCACGGCCCGCATATGATGAAAAGGCTCTTGGCACCAAAAACCAGCATAAAATAAACGGCTATGCGATTTCTGAAAATTACGAGACTCTCGATCTGATTATTACTATCTATAAGGGCTTTGACCAGCCCGAAAAGGTTTCAAAAGAGGAAATTGATACAGCGGCAAAAAGGATTGTTAATTTTTTTCGTAAAGCTGTTTACAAGGAATATGCAAATGATCTCGAAGAAGCGTCCGAAATTTTTCAGTTTGCACAAACACTAAATCAGTCGCAGGATCTGAAAAATAATCTGGTCAGAATTAACGCCATAATTATTTCGGATGGCATTTATACAGGTGCAGCGCCAACCAGTGAGAACATTTCAGGCTACCCGGTCTATTTCAGAATAATTGACCTCAATTACCTTTATAATATTATCGAGAAGTCTCACGTGCCAATTGAAATTGACTTTAAGAGTGAAGGATTTAATATACCCTGTATTCTTTCGCCAACCTATAATGAAGAATACCAATCTTTCCTGGCTATAATTTCCGGCAGCGCACTTGCTGTAATTTATGAACGTTTTGGTGCACGGTTGCTGGAACAGAATGTAAGGTCTTTTTTGCAGTTTACCGGCAAAATAAATAACGGTATCAGAAAAACAATTATATCTGAGCCACATATGTTCCTGGCTTTTAATAATGGAATAGCCGCAACAGCTGACGATATTGTTGTAGAAAAGGCAGAAAACGGAGATGGCTATGTTATTTCGAGCGTAAAGGATTTACAGATCGTCAACGGAGGCCAAACAACAGCTTCAATTTACCACACCTGGAAAAAGGACAAGGCTGATATTTCCGGTATACAGGTCCAGTTGAAACTCTCCGTTATCAAGAAAAAAGACAATCTCGGCGTGATTGTTTCCAGAATTGCGGAATATGCCAATACGCAGAACAAAGTGTCTATATCCGATCTGAGTTCAAATAAGCCGTTTCATATCGAGCTTGAAAAAATTTCAAGAACTACGGTCACTCCGCATAATGACAGCCAGCCCACGCAGACCAAATGGTTTTATGAACGGGCACGCGGCCAGTATAAGAATGCAAGGCTTAAAGATGGTTTTACACCGGCTAAACAAAAAGCATTTGATATTAAAAACCCCAAGTCCCAGGTATTTAGTAAAGAAGATCTGGCAAAGTTTGAGAATTCATACGGTGAAAAAAGCGAAGGAAAAAAGCTTGCTATTGGTCCTTATATCGTTGTTCGCGGAAATCAGAAGAATTATGTTCAGTTTATCAATTATGTAAAGGACAATCCCGATACGATATATTTCGAAGATGCCGTTGCAAAAGGAATCTTATTCAAAACTGCTGAAAAGCTATATGGCATAAAACCTAATGCCATTGGCGATATGCGGTATATAACAGTACCCTACGCTATATCCTACCTGAACTATAAAACGCATAACAAACTTGACCTTTACAAAATTTGGAAAGCTCAGGCACTTTCCGAGAATCTGAGGACGATTTTATATGAGTTAATGGTGGAGGTTGAAAGCATTATTAAACAATACGCTCCCGGATCACTTTACGGGGAGTATGCTAAAAAAGAGGAATGCTGGACCACACTTAAAAAAGTTGATACGCTGGTCGATTATTCATTACTGGAGTCTGATTTCGTTAGTAAGTCCTCTGCGTTGCGAAAGAGGTTATCGTCCGAAGATGCAGACCTCATTATTATTAATGAGGAAACGGAAAGAATCAGATCGGTACCTCCGAAGACTTGGCAGAAAATTGAAGAATGGGGCAGCGCTGCTGGCCTCCTTTCTGACCAGCAAAAAAACTATTGTTTTAATCTTGCCGGAAGAATAAGAAATAATACGCCGCTCACTGAATATGAACGGATAGCTGGCGTCAAAATAATCGATATCCTGATTACGCAGGCACCGGAGATCTTATTTTCTGACGATGCGGAGGAACCTGACAATAAAGAAACAAATGCGGTAGCCGTAACACCCGAACTTATTCAAAAGGTAGTCGACTGGGACAGGAAGAATAAAAAACTCAAAGGATATGAGTACCAGTTCATGGCAGAGCTTTCTAACGGATCGAAGCAGTTAACAGACCATAATAAAAAAATTGCCCAGCTGAACATTAACAAAGCTTTCAAATACGGTTTTTTAGATAACTGACCATGACTTGGGAACAGCTTAAAACGACCTATCCTGCGGGAACTATTCTGGATGCCCCGATATTATCAAAAATTGAGGAAAAAGAACTGGTAATCGTTAAAATAACAGATTCATTTAATGGGAAACTCAGGATTGGCGACCTATCCGAAAATCGCCGCGTTTCCTATAACTTATTTGAATCCGCTGAGCCTGGGGATATTATAAGGGTTTGTGTTACTGGATTTGAAGAAAAGGTAATTAGCGAAACTCGTATTAACAGGAGTGTGCGTTTGAGTGTTAGGGTACTGGAGCAATTAGAATCAAAGAATAAAATAGATAAATCAGAGACCGAGTTGCTAACCGACCTAAAGCAGCTTTGGAATATTGCCTTTAATGAAGAACTTGTATTTGTTGGCAGATATTTCCACGATCCTGCACGAAGTACTCACGCCGGTTTTTTTAATCAGGCAACATTAAAAGATCAGTTAGTGTTTTACCCCGATGGTAATCCGGTCGAATACTTTTTCTGCCCGCACAACAATAATCTGATTAGCGGAAGTTATTATGAATTTCATGTAAAGTTAGCTCCGCTACAATTCCGGTCAGAAAAAGAACTGCCGTACGAACTGAGGGTTGATAATAAGTTACCGATAGCTTTTCTGCCGGATTATACAGATCACAGAGGATTTATTAAAGACCTTTTCGTCAGGCGAGGATTTACCCCAGAGGATGCACAGGTAATTGCAGCGCAGTTGAAAGGAAATGAGTTGGCTCTGTATACGTCCACTGAGCGCTTTATCTTTGAGCTGATACAAAATGCCGATGATATGCCCTTCGATAACTCCGGAGTTTCGGTGCAGTTTATACTCGAACAGGATTATTTGATATTTCTCCATAACGGTCAGCCGTTCAGACGCGGCGATGTACAGGCGATCTCAAGCAACGGCATGAGTAATAAGCGAAACGATACCCAGAAAACCGGATATAAAGGTATCGGATTTAAGTCCGTTTTCACAGATTCGGAAAAGGTATATATTTTGTCGGGCGGCTTTTCTTTCATGTATGATAAGCAGTTTCCTGACTACCGTAATTTTAATAAATTATACAAAGGATATTTTGATAAACTCCGGCCGGAAGAAGCTACCAAGGAAGCAAACAGGTTCAGGGGCAAGGAGGACGAATTTATCCATATCGAAAATATTCCGTGGCAGATCAAACCGGTTTGGGTTGACCCTTTGAGGATTGGTGACAGTCTTCCGCAGCATCAACAACTCCGGGCTTATCCTCAAATCGAAAATAGCAGAGTTGGTATTGCTTTGTATATTGGCCGGGTTAAAATTGAAAGCCGGAATTACCGATCAGTTCTGCAAAACCTTTTCAATGATCCGCGTTTTCTGCTTTTTCTTAGGGAGGTTAAAAGCATAAGGCTAAAACTGGATTCTCACTCGGTAAAGATATCAAGAAAAGAAACCGGAAACATTCTTACCGTAGAAAAGACCGATCCGAAAGCAACAGTAAAAGCACAATATTTGAAATCCGGAGACAATTTCCGGATACCCATTGATGACATTGGATTCAGAAAGTCCGGAACTGGTATGACTAAGAAAATAGTGAAGGAAGCCTCTGAAAACAATCCTGCGGAATATAACTTTCTTGATAAGTTTCAACAGAAAATAGAGGATATTCCAGCGAAACTCGCTAAACTGGATGAAACAATTTTAACGTTTGCCGTCCCATACTCCCGAGATGAAATTAAAAAGATCAGACCTGAAGAAGCCATTATCTTCAGCTACCTGCCTACTGAAGATGTATCCTTTGCGCTGCCTTTTCTTGTAAATGGCGATTTCGTTCTTACCCAGAACAGGGAAAACGTAATACCTGCAAATCTCTGGAACCAGCATCTTTTTTATTTTATCGCTTACTTTCATTTCAAATGGTTGTCACAGCTTGCCAAAGAAGAAAACCTACGGACAACATACTTGAATGCTCTTGTTCGAAATAGATTTTCCGCAAGTGAATTGTCCGGCGAACGGAAAAATATTTGCGATGCATTCGACAGAGGGTTTACTGACGGGTTGAACGAGTTTCCATTTATTGTCTCCCGATCGGGGGAGATTGTAAAGGCGTCAGAGTGCATTATTGACAGAACAGGGTTTGCAGGGCTGCTCAGCACGGATGTTTTCAAACAAATAGCCGGAACCGTAAAATCTGTTGTAGCTGCTGATACCGACTGGCGAAAGTTATTTTCGGCGGATCTGGATATTGATGTTTTCAGCGCAAAAGACCTTGTAACATCATTGAACGAGCCGGAGAACCTTGTTTTTTTTAACAATTATTTGCAATCACTTTCTGACACCGAATATTTAAAAGTCCTGGGGATATTTGACAAGACCTATTTCAATCCGACGGATCCGGAAAAGCAATATCTGTTCGCTTACCCTGATTCGGGAGCAGTTCTCGAAAATATCCGGCTTTTCCGGCATTCAGATGGCGTTAATTACTCGATGAATGAGATCCAGGTTGATGATAGCCTTCTCGTTCATAAAAAGCTTACATTTCATGCTGGATTGATTTTTAACGAACTTGGCTTTGTTGCGTCCCTTTTTAATATTGCGAATTATCCTGCTATTCATTCTGCGTATTCGGAGTTCCTGCCAACGGATGCAACCCTATTCAAAAAAATTAAGGAATTATCTGCCAACAACACGCTGGATCCGGCCCAGCGGAAAACATTGTTTGAACTATGCGAAGAGTTCAAGGATATTGGCAGGGAAGCCCTGCGGGGCTGGGAACTTTTCCCGTGCGCAAGTGATGTCATTGGCGGAACCGTACAACTGGGAATGCTTACCCGTCAAATGGATGATACGCCGTTGTGGTTACACGGTAATTGTATATCGGAAAAATTCTATTTCCCTAAACTCGATAAATATTTGATAAAGCAAACAGACCTTTACGAAGATCTTATTTTGCCGAATATCGAATCTTTTAACAGTGAAATAGTGGATGCCGCGTCTTATTACAGGGAGGTTTCCAATTATTTTGATCACGAGACCAACACGCCTTTTACTATACAAAAAGTTTTTTTTACCGGAACGCACTTTAAACAACGGGATGAAATTTATTTTAATAAATCTTTAGCGTCGTTTAAAAACGCTGGCATGTTTGCTGATACCATCAAGCAGTTGACAGGCCTTGATATGCCCGCGTTGGAAGTTATTCCCTTCCTGACCGATAAAGAATCACCATTTTATTTGTCCGACAGTGCTCAGATGTCTTCGTGTTTCACTTTTGAAGATGCTAATCCTGTCACACTAAGTCGGGACGCTATTGTCAACCTGATCGATTATTCTATACTTACAAGGGACCGATTATTTGAAAACTGGACCATTGTGAAAACTGGTGACACCAGCTTTCAAATTCTAAAAGGAGGATCAGTTCAATATTTTTCAAAACAGCCATTGCTCAATGAAATGTTATCTGAAACTAATTTCAGATTACTTTCAGAACAGCTATTTACTGATGGTCTCACAGAGATCGGTCTGATGGTTGAAGGTGCGCCTTTTCTGAGTAAAATTAATTCGGCACTCGGATTTAAGAAAGAATTAGCGCCGCTCTACTGGAATGAAAACCGGGAGATAAAAAAGCAGTATCTGGAGAACCTGAACTCTTTGCATATCGATAATTCTGTTATTTACGATAAGAAATCACTTGAATATTTTATTTTGCGGCTCGTTGCCGATGTTTTGCTCGATGAGGATTTCGACATTAACTTGCTGAAAGATAAAATATTTATAGACCAGCAACAACTAAGCAAACTCGTCTATTCGGATCATATCAGAATTAAGCGCAAGGATGGATCTTTTACTTCTTTTTCATTGGCGGAGCTTTTGCCTGTCTATGCAGGCAGCAGTCGTACAATTAGCGACTTTTCGGATCAGTTAACAATACTCGGGCTGAAAACACTTGAAAGCAGTCTTTTTAGTTCAAAGGAAATGAAGTCCGATGCAGCTTACGATGAAATCAGTAATCTGACCGAATTGAAGCATCCCGCCCAGATTGTGTTTGTGGCAATTTATGAACCGGAAGAAATAGGTTTATTTTCTTTCCAAAGCGTAGCGAAATCAGTAATACTGGATTTTTTGGCTGATAATGCCGTTTCCGGGTCCAATGAGATTATTGCTGCTCTGCTGGACACAAATTTATCCGAAAAAGTTTATCCGCCGGAGTTTGCGCTAAAAGACAGCGATGAAAATTTACCTGATTGGATGCTAATCTGGCTGGCGGGGCCGGACATAGCGAGAAAATTAGAGTATCTCACAGCATGCGGGCTGAATGCAGAAAAATCAGGAATCGTTAAACTTCGAAGTTTCTTTACCGAAGGCGAAACTGAACCTGACGACCTGACGTTTGCAGCGCTAAAAGCAAGTGAAAAACTGCTTGCAAATACAATCAGCTGGCTCGCGCAGGAAAAATTACGTGTGCGCAAAGGTGGCGAAAATTATAAATGGTTAAAGAAGATTTATGACTCGGTAACCCCGGAAATAGATTTGCCTGTTCCTGTAGTAGATTCCATTTCAGATATAGCTGAAATATTCGGCCTGCATGTTCCGTCCGACTGTTTTATCTGTTCTGATGATGGTCTGCGATCACTTGTTTTCCCGGTTTTAAAGAATCTTAAATATCAGCTTCTGGCAGGTGATTTTTTTAACACACCCTGGCTTGATTTACTGGAACCGGACGAGTCGGAGGTTGAGGATGTGCTTGATCTCGATTTATTAAAGGACGCTTTTGAATGGGATACTGAATTTTACAAGAAATTCACCGAAGACAGTGCATGGAGGATATATCTATACGATGGCCCTATTCCCTATAATACTATATTTCTTGGACGAAAGATAAAATCTTTCACAAGGGACTTGCCAGATGTTGATGGCAATAACATTTTCCTGAATAAAAATTCAGGTGATATTTTGGAAATTATTGAAAAACATTCGATTTTAACAATCGCTGAGTTGAAGGAAATTTACCGATATAAATCGGGCGATTTTGCGATAAGCCCGGATGACCGGGAATTGCTGGAAAAAATAAAAACCCTTTCTCCTGATACCGATGAATTGCTCAGGCTTGCTGAACTGGGCAAGCGTGTCGAAAATTATTCAAAAAAGGGGCATCAGGAACCAAGAGGAAATAATTTTGGCTCAGACATTAATCCGGGACTGATCGGCGAACAAAAAGTATATGAAAAACTAAAAGCGATATACGGGGACAAAAGGGTCAAATGGATCAGCGAAAAGAATCCTGTGAATAATCTGACTTATGGCACCAGCCATGATTTTGAAATAATGACCGAGAGTTTAAAGGAAGTAATGCTGTACGTTGATGCTAAATCTACTGTTACCGGTAAGTATGACGCTGATAAAATTCCTATCGAAATCAGAAATGACGAATGGCGTTTTTTTGAACAAACTACCAAGGATAATTATATAATCGCAAGAGTATTTAATGTGAACAGCCCGAACGCGGAAATTAAATTTCTTAAAATGGGTCTTTACAAGCACTGATGACCCGGATGCTATTACTTGTTATTCCATGAATTAATATAAGATTCCAGATGCTCAGCAACCACTGTGAGTTCACCTTTTATTATAGCGATCTGCGGAGCGAACAATGGCTTGGCAATGTTGCGCTGAAGATCTTTGAGGTTCGTTACATAAATCGTGTCGTCATTGTCGAATAGCGCAGGATCCTCTGAAACGATATAAACGTCTTCAGGGTCTTCGTCACTGAGTGGGTGGACAATCCTGCATATCTGACCTGGTTTCGAAGGGAGTATAATTTCTTGTTCCATAGTCAAATTTAATAAATAAAGTAAAAAATGTCCGTAGACTATAAGTGTCATTTAACCTTCTTCCTCCAATTCCGATAGAGTATTTTAAACAGTCGCCGCTATTTACTATCAAAAAAGAAAGTGAGGCGATCTAAAGTTGAGATAACAAGACTGTTTTAACTTTACCTTTATAAAAGTATGGAAAAAGGAAGATGTGTTATTACCGTTTCTACCCTGACTTTTGAAGAATTTTTAAAGTTGGAAACTGACCCAGTTTATAGAATTCAACAGCGAGTTGCACCATTTAATAAATAGATTTACATTAAATCCCAATATGGACGAAGCGATAATAATCAGTTGGCCAAGTGATATCGAGGATGTCGATGCAAACGAGATAGTAGGTCTAAGTACAGATAATATAATTATAAAGAGTGTTCGGACGGAAACCGAGTTATGGGCCGCTAACGAATGGATTATCCCAACAACTTTTGTAGTAACTGTTACCAGTTTATTTTTTAAGTCTTTTTTAGAAGAAGCCGGAAAAGATGCTTATCAAATGGTAAAAGCACATTTAAAAGAATATTTGGCCAAACGTCGTGAAATTAAAACCACCTTGATCGCTGCCAATTCCTCACCGGATAAACTGTCAAAAAATTATGATCAGTCGTTGTCTGTTTCGTTAAAGGCACGATTACATACAAGGTTATTAGTTAATGTAATGATCAGCGAAAAAGTACATGAAGTTGAAATAGATCAAATGTTGGAGGGTATGTTCCAAGTGCTTGAATTGTTATATAAGGATTTACAGGATCAAGTGCCGGAAGAAAAAATTGATAAGGAAAGCAGACCGGAGGAAGTTTATTTGATAGCAAATCCTGAAACAAGACAATGGGATATTTTAACAGCGAAACAAATGTCTGAGCGATATAAAAATTCATAAATAAATGCCAGGATTGACAAAAGAACAGGGAATTAATCAGGTAATGGGTGGCAGGCATATTGTTATACTTGGTGCGGGGGCAAGCATTGCAGCAACACTAAGGAATTCTGAACGCAGTGGTAGATCCTTACCATCAATGCTCAACTTTATTGAAATTGTAGGTTTGCAGGATATTGTAGCCGAAATACCGGTTAAATTGCAGAGTAAAAATTTTGAAACGCTCTACGGTAACTTATACGCAACTGATCCGACTTCACCCTTATTGGGTGAGATACAGGAGCGAATACAAGACTATTTTGGTAGTATGAAATTACCTGATGAGCCAACGATATATGATTATTTAATTTTGTCTTTAAGATCAAAGGATCATATTGCAACTTTTAATTGGGATCCTTTTTTATATCAAGCGTGGTGTCGCAATCGGGATTTCACTAAAAATTTACCGTTCATGTCGTTTCTGCATGGAACTGTGGCTTTAGGATACAGTAAAGAGGATAAACGCTCCGGCCCAATCGGGTATCAATGCCGCCAGGAGGGTGGTGTTTTTGAACCAGTGCCGTTGCTATACCCAATTAATCAAAAAAATTATAACGACAATGAATTTATAGTCGAGGCATGGGAGTCGCTCAAGGCAATGCTTCACAAGGACAGCAAATCAGTTCGCGCCTCTATATTTGGTTACGGAGCGCCTGTATCCGATATAGAAGCAGTAAATTTATTGAGTGAAGCATGGGGAACTCCTGATGAAAGAGCAATGGAGCAATTTGAGGTTATCGATGTTGTACCGGAAGAAGAACTTAGGAAACGTTGGAGTAGCTTTATTCACAGCCATCATTATGATGTTAGTAATTCTTATTTCGGATCGTCGCTCGCAAATAATCCACGGCGTACCTGCGAAAGCTATTTTAGCCATTATCAAGCCATGACCATTGACGAAGCTTTTCGCAGTAATAATCCTGTGCCGCAAAATTTCCAAACACTCGAAGAATTGTGGGCATGGCACCAGCCGTTAATTGATGCGGAACTAAGAGCAAGCAGAAATAAATAGTCAAATTTTTGTTTCGAACCAACGACTTTTACTCGCTAAAAGAAATAATTGCAGCTATTATGCGCAGGAATGCGGCAGTGTCCGGTTTATCTAAGTCTTCGCATTCAAATATTTGTCAAGATATGCTTGAAGGGTTTCATCACCACCATGAGACCGAAGCATTTCTATCCTGATTTGACTGTTGCTCAATTCATTGTCTTCAAAGTCTACATCGGTGTAGCCTTTTGGAAAACCGATAAATTCTTCCAGGTCTTCGATTGTCCAGTTGAATTTCTCCAAAGCCCTTTCTGTAAACAAAACTCTGGGGTCGATATAAATGTCAAAATCCTTATAGCATTCCGCAACAACTGAAAGAACTTCTATCAAACATTTCTCGGAAAGATCAACAACATTTCCGTCGGGCACCTCCTTAAATTCTGAATTGGTCGGAATATAAAACTGTGTTGTTTCATAAAATATGCCTTCGAACAGGCTGTGCTCGGGTGCTATCGGAATAATACCGGTTTTTTGGGCCTGATTTCTGAACTCAACAAACGCCCGTGCCAGCTTACTGCTTCTTAATTTTTCCTGCCGGATTTTATACCACCCGTCAAAATCGGGATACTTTGTCATCACATATTGCAACGAAAAGGTAATGCTTCTCAATGCAGAAACAAATGCGCTGAAAATGTAATTAAATTTTTCATCGTAAGGATGAGTTTCTTTTAATTCCTCTAAAAAATAGTCTGCTTCGCCGACCTTTTGTGCTACAATATGGATACCGGCATTAGGGAATTTAAATTTTTCGGCCATTTCTTAATATTTGCTCAAGTAAAGTTAGTTAATTCAAAACCGTAGCAAATTAAGAGTAAATAGTCCGAAATACGCCTGGAAAGATTTTGTTATTATTCAAAAAAATGCTTAAACCAATTCCTATAACCTGATAAACACAGTTTTTATCCCAAGCTGAAAGCGGCAATCCAATAGACCCATAACCGTCCAATTACTGGCAATGAATTCTGAAATGCAGCATTTTTTGCTGAATTAAACGAAAAACCGTCACTATTCCGTCATTGGATTACTTGCAAAAACAAAACTATTGTCGTAAATTAGCCCTAAGCAAGTCAAAAACGCAGTTTTTGCTCAAGATATTCCGAACCCACTCGACCACTCATAATCTTTTGGTCCCTGGTTCGAGCCCAGGTGGGCGCACTTTTTACCCTCTCAACGAGGATTAAAACCCTGTAAATTGTCTGATTTACAGGGTTTTCTGTTTTCAGACTATCTCTATCAATCCCAAAATATCGCAATCTTTCTGATCCCAATTCGGTTACCAAAATCCGCTCTGTAGATTTGTGGTAACCTTTTAAGGGTTAATTAATTGAAAAACAATTAATTACGATAGTAAAAATGGTGACAGTTTGACTCATTTTTACCCCTTTTTGGTCAAAAAAAATGACCGTTTTGATGCAAACAGTACCAAAGTAACGCATTCAAAATCAGTCTATTAAAAATCAGAAAAAAAATGAGAACTAAAAACACCTTCGGAATCAACTTTTTTGCACGTACAGAACGCGAAAAAGATGGCAAATTGCCCGTAATTGCAAGAATTACGGTAGACACCCAACGCGCACATATCTCCCTGAAATATTGGGTTGATGCAGAAATTTGGGATAACAAAAAGGGCGGTGCTAAAAGTAACCGTGACGGCGGCAGGGAAATTATGCACTACCTGGAACAAGTGCGCACCGAGATTGGCGACTGTTACCGGGAATTGCAGGTTAACAGGGAGATCATCACTGCCGAAGCCGTTAAAGATGTTTTCCTGCGCACAGATGAAGAAATCCATACGCTCAACGGTTTGATTATCTACCACCGTGAACACGGCACAGAGCGGCTAAAAGCCAGTACCCTGATCCATTACCGCGTTACTGAGCGTTACCTTGAAAGGTTCCTGCAAGCCAAATTCAAGGCTAAGGACATCAACCTCCATGACATTAATTACAAGTTCGTAGTGGACTTTGAAACTTTCCTGCGTACCTATAAATCTAAGGATCACCCGCAGCCGCTCAAAAACAACGGCATCATGAAGCATATTATCCGCCTGCGTAAAATGGTCAACCTGGCGCTGAAACTGGAATGGATGGCAAAAGATCCTTTCGCTAACTACAAAATGAAATTCGACAAGGTAGAAAAAGAATGCCTGAACAAACACGAATTGGAGCGGTTGGAGAAAAAGACTTTTGTTATCGAGCGCCTCGACTTTGTACGTGATTTGTTTGTTTTCTCCTGTTATACCGGCCTGGCTTATGTTGATGTGGCTAACCTGACCGCAGACCATATCGTTACCGGCAATGATAATGAAAGCTGGCTCAAATTAAACAGGCAGAAAACCACGACGCCCGTACAACTGCCTTTATTACCGCAAGCTGTCAAAATTATTAAGAAGTATAAAAACGACATTCGCGCTAATGCAATGGAGCGTGTATTTCCGATACTCTCCAATCAAAAGGTAAACAGCTACCTGGGTGAGATCGCAGACTTATGTAGCATCAAAAAAAGGCTGACCTTTCACATTGCCCGGCACACTTTCGCCACAACCGTAACATTGGCCAATGGCGTACCGATTGAAACAGTTAGCCGGATGCTCGGCCATACCAAAATTGTGACCACCCAAATTTACGCACACATTCACCAGGAAAGGATCAGCGCGGATATGGCGGAGCTAAAAAAACGACTAAACGGAAACCGGCCCCCTGCCAGGAAAAGAAAAACCGTTTGCACACCCTCACCAATGACCATTACAAGATTTAACAGTTAAAAATCACTATTATGAAAATCACAGGAATTGTGCTGATCGTAATCAGCCTCATACTTAAATACATCATTAACGAACGGCGCTTTAAACGGCGCAACTTTGCAGGGATGCAAAAATTTAGCTCTTATGGTAAAGCAGTCCGTGTAAAACTAATAGAAAATACAATTTATTTTATAGCCAGACTACTACTACCGTTAGGAGGCGTTTTATTAATCATCAGTTTTTTTAAATAACTTTGTATATCCAATTATAAATTATGCCTAAATCATTTTATGACCTCGACTATATCATTGAAATCAATGAAGATCGTGTTGAACAATATACCTCTGCATACCAACAGGTATTGTCTAAACTGACAAATATCATATTAATCTATTCTGCAATAGCAATATTTTTAGTACCCATTATTCAGGAGGTTTTTATGCCTGGTAAAAGCGTTGTATTATACATTTGTTTCGCCGCTTTCGCAGGCTTGTTTATTACATCTCTGGTATTTACCGTAAAACTTGTCTTTCCAATACAGGTTGCTTATTTAATAGAGCCTGGAAAATATTACAAAGATTACCGGTTAGATTATGAAAAAACGATGACGGTACAAAACGACATTGATAATGCGCTAAAAGCATCATATATTGGGGAATTGGAAGCGGCCGTTGCCGTTAACGATAAAGTATTCAAAAGGAAAAGCTCTTTTTATTATAATGCTTTAATTTTCGCACTTACTTCAACCATTCCTTTTCTGCTATGTTTAGGTTATCATATATTTCAAAAGGATGACAAAATTCAAAAGATAGAAATCGTAAAATCAAAAATTAATTGTAACTTAGATAAAAAATTAAACAATGCCAAGTCAAAATACACAGACACAACCTGCCACTACCACCAGTAGTACCACTACTACAACTACGCAGTTGCCAGGAATGAATAATGTGCAGGTGATTGTTTCGGCACCACAGTTGGTGAAGGAAAATTCGCAATATTCATCCACAGATAAAAAGAAATAAATTATTTAAAATATCAAGATGAAAGGCTGTTTGTTTCGACAAGCAGCCTTTTTTTGTATCAGCCTTATGTTCGTCAATGTATAACGATCCCTAGCTGATAATAAAAAATTCTTCCATTCAGGAGAATTATATTTATAATTCAAATTACTGAATACCAAGTGTATATTTACATATTATCTAAGCCTCTCTTTTTTAATGGATATAATTGCCCGAATAAAACCACTTTATGATGACCTTATTGCCATTGGGTTTCCAGCCTTGATGGAGAATAATGAATTTATTCGGATTGCCAATGATACCGGCTTCACCAATGAATATGCAGAGGCAGTAAATGAAGCCACGTCCAAACAACAAACAAACTGGCTCGGATTAATAGATGGTATTTCATATCAGGATGTTTTAGCTATTTTTTTAAACCGGCTCTATAATGCAGATGCCACAAAATTAACCGAATTGTTGACCCCGGCAATTTGTAAATGCATTGACTTTAGTTATTTTATTACCTCGATTAATGATCTGAAACGAGATATCCAGCTTTTGGGTGCGACCAAAGAACAATTAGATAAGGT
Organism: Mucilaginibacter sp. L196; assembly: GCF_009765905.1. Classification (GTDB taxonomy): domain Bacteria; phylum Bacteroidota; class Bacteroidia; order Sphingobacteriales; family Sphingobacteriaceae; genus Mucilaginibacter. The sequence goes on from NZ_LMUO01000015.1 coordinate 490,246, forward strand.
AGTGGTCGCGTGGGACGAGGTATCCAAAAACTATTATAAAAAGGTTATGGTCTTAAAAAGCCTGCTCACATCGCGAGCAACCGGTGGTGATGGAAACGAGGAGTATTTTCAGGTTATTCGCAAAGATTTGCTAGCGCACCCGAAGCTAAAAGTTCATGTTCCTGAATATGTTCAAAAAAGCAATAATTTATATGAATACTGGCAATTTATTAAACACCACCTACCATATTATGCAGAGCGCCGGTTTTTTATTAAAGACACTTTTGAGGGATTGGTCGTTGCTTCATTGGAATTAAACGGCCACGCGCCACACGAAACCCATGTCAATGAGGTTGTCCAAACCGTTAACGAGCAATACATTTCAGAAACATGGAATAAGGCTTTGCAGCGAATGCAAGATGATCCTGAAGCCGCCATTACATCTGCAAGGGCCTTAGTTGAAGTGGTTTGCAAACATATTCTTGACTCACAAAATCAGGTTTACGATGATGGTTTGGAGCTACCCAAACTGTACAAACAAGTCGCAAGTATATTAAATTTGGCACCAGATCAACACACTGAATCCATATTTAAACAAATACTTGGTGGTTGCCAAACTGTGGTTGAAGGATTGGGAGCACTTAGAAACAAATTAGGAGATGCTCATGGAAAAAGTAGAAATAAAGTAAAACCTTCAGCGCGGCATGCGGCATTGGCCGTCAATCTTGCCGGCTCTATGTGCAGTTTTCTTTTACAAACCTACGATCACATACAAGAAACTAGCCCTGAAACAAATTGATATACCGAATTTTTTGCCATCTATGAAGAATTACGATGACGCGGATGTCGTTATAAAGCCTTTTGCATAATGTTAACTTATGGGTGATTTAAAATATACAAACCTCGTCATTCCTAATCTTGATACGTTGATCGATGAATTGCTGGAAACGGCCCGTGTAGCCCAGGGGTTGACTTTCGAGCAAATGGAAAAGGTGTTGGCAGATGGTAAAATATTCGAAATGATCGAAGATACCTTGCCAGATTTTATTATCAATCAACATGATCATAAGTATCTTGACAATTGGCTGGATATTTTCGGACGCAACCAAAAAAAAATTATTGAAGAATATCCGGCCATGTTCCTGAATTACAATTTATTCGTTCATTCGGCACATAATCTGTTTGACCGTCTGAAAGAATTAATGAATAAAAAAACCATAGGAATAGCTGATTTGGTACGGATGACCTTGCTCGGAACGCTTTGCCGAATGGCGGATGAAGTGGGTGTTTTACTCTCACATGGCTCGACACGCACAGCTTTGGCTGTTTATCGTTCCGTGTATGAACATGCGGTGGTTGGCGTTTTTCTTATGAAACAAAGCAATGCGGTGCTGTATAAGAAATTTGCTGATTATGGCCATAAAGATGCGAGAAAGAAAGCGGACTCGTTAGATAACCATTTTGAAGCACTTAAATTCCCGCCTCTTGAAGCTGAACGCCGACGTGACATTGATAATCGCACAGCTGAGTTAAAACAATTATACGGTAAGGGCTTTTTTGATGACTATGGCTGGGCGAAAGATCATTTGTCTGAACGTCCTAGTTTTTGGGCTATTGAAAAAGCGGCTGGCTTGGAAAAATATCGGCCATTTTATATTTGGGCCAGTCAATTTACGCACCCCAGCTTTCAAACATTAGCTAACATTAAGAACGAAAAAGGGCAAATGATATTGGATAAGCTCACGCAACAGACAACGGAGCGAAGTAGCTTTATCGACCCTATGCAGTTAACGACGACAGCCCTATATATTTTCATTGATTTTTTATTATACGAGTATTCAGTTGAACAACAGTATCCCGCTAATATTCTAATGTTTCGAAAAATGCTTGAGCGGCTGATGAAGAGCTTTGACGATGCGAATAATGAAAAAGGAAAATAGTTGCGTGTTATTAACCTCAACCCATTGATGCTAAAAAGCCTATAACATTATTTAAAACCTAAACTCATAAACTAATGGAACACCCCGATTTATCAAGACCCGAATTTTATGCCAGCTCCGCTTGGGGTACTTATTATCCAAATAGATACTATTTTACCATTGCAGTACATAAGACACGCGAAGCTGCAGGTTTGTCGGATACGAAATACGATCTGACTGTTGCTGAACAGCGCCAACTACAATGGGAAAATTATCCGGCAATGCTTCATGAGTTTTTACACTACATGCAAGATTTGAGTACAATGGTTGGACAGGCATGTTTATTTAACCAGGTGTTAATGAAATCAATATTCACCAAATACACTACACCTGGAATGTCTTCTGCCGCTTCATTAGGGAATAAAAAGGACACTTCTTTTGATAATGATTTCTACAATGCATTTATGTTTAACAGAACACTCGAAGGTGGTGGCGTCTTGATCACCAAAATGCACCAGATATCCAAAATTGAAAATAGTGACGAAGCGATTACCGCCAGGGCTGGCACTAAATTAGTGACACGAATGTTCTCCATTCCGGAAATCCACTATGTGGAAAAGACAGGTAGCGGGGATATTTCCGCATCTGTAAAATTGGGAAGTTTCTATCTTTTCGAATGTATCGCCCATGAAATCGATCAGTCGGTCAGTAAACGACAAAATCATTTCACAGCAGGTAGCAATTCCCATAAGGCTACAGAGTACACGGTAGGTCGCATGGTGGCACAATTTTTTTACCCGCATATCGAAATCGAAAACATTGTCCGTTTGGCCGTCATGGCCCTGCAATCTATGAATTGCGGCGATGCCTTTATACAAATGGTCAACGAGTTGAAGGAAAATGAATTGAACGGCATTAGCCAAGAACAGTCTGTAGTCTTGATTAAGAAAAAAATACAACAACAACTGAGGCAAAATGAAGTCAATTTTGTTGCCCAGTTGAAGGAATATGTAAGGATATTTCAAGGCCGAACACAGCTTGAAAAAGCTTTCACATACCTGACTGAAGTAAGTATCGAACTGTACCGGGAACGGATTAAAGACCCTTGCTTTGATATAGAATGGATCTACGATGATAAGATCAATGAATTACTGGATAAAATTCAGTTGTGCGATTTTCTATATATATTCGATGACACCCTACCACTTTCTTTAGATCCGGGTTTCAATCGCGACTATATTGGTACTGCATTGCAAGATATGGATACTAGCGTTGCGCTTAAGGCTATGGTTGCTTTTGATCATTATTTTTCCATGCACTATGCCCAAGCAACTGTATTAGTAGAGCAGAAAATAAAAGACAGCTATTGTTGCCCATTTTATAATTGTTGCCCATTGCACTACAGAAAGGATCATGCGGATATTTGCCTGACTAAACCCTGGCGTATTTTTGAATTGCAATATGCTGCTGATCAGGAATATTGTTGGTATGGTAGTGGTGTTTTGGAAACGAAGGGTCTAAGCATACCGAAAAAAAAGCAGCCTTAATTGCCTTTAATATTTATAGTTTTGGAATTTAACCTTATTGTATAGACCAAGCCTTATGAAAGTTTTTAATACTGGATTAAACACATTTTACCGGAAATACCTGTTCACAAATCCTAACGAAAATCAGGCTTTAATTGCAGCAACTTTCGAAACAGAATACAATAAAACACTTTCTGAACTAATTGAACAGCTATTATTCTTTGATAAAATTTCTATAAAAATTTACGGTGAAAATCTTGCGCTCACCGTTTTAATTAATGACCTTGGATTAAAGCAAACTCTGGAATTGGTCGATGATGGAGTAATCGAATTTATACTATGGACACCGATGCTGGCAACGCTGGTTGAGGACGATCCTAACTTGATGGGTAAAGTAAATCCCATAGTTTCCGGCAATGTAAATTCAGCTATCCATTCACAGCCGGATTTGTCTATCAAAGCAGGTTTGCAGGCTTTACGGAAACAACCAGATCGGGGTACTCGAAGAGACATTGAACGAAAAGTCATCAAGGCTTATCGTATTCCCAAAGCAGATTTTGTACACAATGCAGCTGCAATTGTGAGCAGCGCCTATTCCTCAAATAAGTTAACAGGTGTAGGTATGCCTAAGACTAAAGAAATCGCCTGGCTGGATAAAGAAGAACGCTTTAAATTACTGGGTCTTGGAGACGATATATTAGAAACAACTATTTTGCTGACTTACATTGTGTAAGTCTTGAGAATTATCGTTACTACAATATTTCACGCGAGTGTTTCAAAGAACTTAAGAAAGCCGACAATGTTCTTAAAGGTATGCAAGAGCTCTATAAGGTGGAACATTTACCGGATGTCAAGGCATTGATAGCAGCTGGAAAAATCAGTATAAAATCTATAATTCAATTAAGGCGAAAATCTGTCGCAAGTAAGTTTCGCACCTGGCTCGTAACGCATACAGAAGATGATACTGAATACATTGTCAAGCAATACATAGAAGAAATTGCAGGACACAAAGGCCTACTCGAAAAAGGAACGGGGAAATTTATAAAAATGATCGGCGTGTATGGTATAGGCATTGGTGTTGGCGCAGCCATAGGCGATATTCCGGGCAGCATAGTTGGTGCAGGTACGAGTAAATTATTGGAAGATACAGTATCACTTGGAATAAGTATGATCGATAGTTATTTATTAGATGGCATACTGAAAGGCTGGCAGCCAAGATTTTTTATCAGTGAATATCAAAAAGTGATTTCCCAACCTGAGCAAGGGTAATGTTTATTTAAACACAAATAGGCACCCATCTAAAAACGCCAAGTTTCATCTAATGAAAGTTGGCGTTTTTTGACCTTTATCAATAAACAAAATAGCCATTCCCCCCGGCTTCAAAATAATCTGGTTCTGAAAGCGTCATTATCTCAATTTTTGGGGTATATGGCCAATCTTTAAAATGGTGGAGCAAACCAGTTTTTGCTTTTTCCAACTTTTTGTTTTCATCTTTGCTGCAAGTCAACAGAATAACATCGGGATAAACTTGTTTAGCAATTTCTGCCAGCGAAGCAAGGGATTTTGCTTTATTTTCCATAAACCCTTTGCTACTGTATTTTGCTTCGCCGATGATCAACTTGCCATTTTCAAGACAAAGAATATCCAAGTCTCCGCAAGGTTTATTAGAATGGTAATCATCGTATAGGTTAACTTGGGAACTGTACTGGAATGCATCACTCGAATTGAACCGAAAGGTGCCTAATGTTCTGATCACGGTTAAATTACCGTCGCGCGTTGTCCTTGTCTGGAAAATATTGTTGCGAATTAAGTCATTGAGTTTGTAAGCAAATTCCGGTTCAATAGGTAACGTATAGTCTTGCAAACATCCCTTGCAGTTAATTACTTCCCTAACTTCATTAATATGGTACCAAAATTCGGATGAACACATAGGACATTTAAGGTTAAAACCCTTGAAAAAAACCTGATAGCTGCAAAGTCGGATTACCATTCGTTTTAAACCAAGCTGCAAATTTTCGGCATTGAACCAACTTTGACCTTTGGGCATCAACTGCTTGCCGAGTTCAGCATACATCGCTTCTGCCCGTTGAAAAATCTCCGAAAAAGTAATTGCATCCCCCGCTACTTTTTCATTTGTGGACAAATATTCCAATATGTCCACCCAAAATTTGTCGGAGAAGAAATCGTTGATCGAGGAAAAATTATACTTAAATGCTTTAATAAATGCATTTAACCGATTACTGGCGTCATGAGGCCCGATATCAATGATTTTCGTTTCTGTACTTTCTCCATGCACAACCGGCCGAATGATCAGTTGTCTGGCAAGGTCATTGAAGGAGGGCACGTTTAATTTGAATGTATCGGCTATGGTCCGTTGGTTATTGATAATTATCGAGATATTGCGAGTTAAATTAATTCTACCCGTCATTTCCTTAGCGATGTGCCAAACTTGCGTAGTCAACGGAAATAATCTACGTTGCTGTTCATGTGCTGAATCCGCCTTAATCTCCAGATCAACCGCCCATTCCTGGCTGTAATAAGAAACTGCGTTAGTGAAACTTAATTTGGGAAGATGTACCAAGCCGGTCTCTGAAACAAGTGTCTGAGTATTTACCTGCTCTCCGTAATTTCTTTCATATAAACCATTACCATCAGTAATTTCAAAAGGGAACATGCTAATATCCTTATAAAAGAAATTAGTGTTAAAACCTATAGGTCTGAGCGTTTCTTTAATGAGCGCTTCTATTTCTTCTTTCGATAAGGTCATGGAAACAACATGCACTGATTTATCACCTTTTAAATCATGGAGCACACCACCAAAAAACTTATCCTTACAAAGTTCTTTTAGTTCATCAAGCGTAACATACATTAAATTCTTATGCTGATAAAGCCCGCGGTTCCAATAATATAACAGATCTACTGTCCCCATGTGATCTTTTGCGACTATGATCTCAAAATCGTCGTATTGCGCGTACTTTAGGCTACGCAAAACAATGGTATTTAGGTTGATTTTTGATAAGGCAGCGACATTGACCGGCTTATCATGATGGATAATTTTGTTAATTTCCTTCAGCTTTTCTCCGTCAATAATAACTTGTTGGTATTTTTTGCTTATCTCATAATCGCTGACAACAGCAGTATTATTAAGACCGAAATTAATTCGATAAAAATTCAACAAAGTATTTTTCGTATTGTGAAATCCCTGAGCTAACATAACTTTTGCGTTACTGTCAAAAAAGGATAGCAGGTAAAATACATCAACGCCGGTAATATCCCTGCTGGAAGGCTTTTTGCCAAGTTCAAAATATCCTATTGGATTAAACAACCTTAATTGCTTAACAACCTCTATATCAATTGATGAACTGTAGAATACAATATCTGGGTCGTAATAGGCTATGATCTGCTCATAACCAGGCAAGATTTTATTATCCTTAACAGGTATTATAGGGTTATACCGACCACCCCAATAGTGTTGATTTTGAAAAACAAGTTTTAGAAACGTCTCATTAGGAAGGCTTTCATCTATGAAGTAGATATACCTTAAATGTCTTGGCCTGGTATTGATCTGGTATATATTCATAAATCGTCAATTAAGCATTCTTACTTTCCCCATAATCAATTTATTAATCAAGAATAAAGGTTTTAGGAATAAACATCTGCAATTTCAGTTATATTATAATCAACGGGCTCACTGCCGTCAATATATAACGATACCGTAGCATTAACAGTGCCATCCGAAGCAACGGAAAAATTGGCGTTTTTTAATCTTCCCGACTGTCTATAATTGTCTTTTAATGCTAATGTGATCCAAGCTTTGCCAGCGTTTGAATGGTCAATAATTTTCAAGTATTGCTTATATACTTTTTCTGATTCTGTATTTTCTGTACTCATTTCTATTGAGGTTTTATATCTAAAGATAGATATTATGAAATACCAAATTACATATTCTTTCGCGAGTGCCGATAAATCGATAAACAAAAGACAATATGGATATTCCGCTGAAATTGACCAGTGATTCATAGGTAAAGGGTAAAGTGATTCCGCTGGAAATTGACCAGGCATTCCGGGGCAAACTGACC
>NZ_LMUO01000015.1:497758-509984 GCF_009765905.1 Mucilaginibacter sp. L196
ACGATCAAAAAATAATATCCATATTTTCATAATAGGTTCTTAGCTGATTTACGTTGTGAAGATATTTGCTCATAAACCAAGTCTCATAGTTCTTCAGCGCCAGATCCGCAACATGATTTGATCTTACTATATTAATAACTGTCCTGGCGGCTGCTATCCCAGACCAGCAGGCATTTAATATGCCCTGCCCTGCTCCGGGATCTAATATGCCGGCAGCATCCCCAACGAGCAGTATTTTATTAAAAGCCAGGCATTTAAAAACACGCCATCGAACATTTGCGGAATTCAAACTGAGCATGTTATTTTTAAATTCCTTTAATGCTGCAGGGCAATCCAGTTTTCTTTCTTTTGTAAAAGAAATCGTGGTCCAGGTACACCTGGACGGTGGCTCAGGAGCAAGCCATGTCCATCCGTTGCCGTTTACATTAAAACTCGTTCCGTTGTTTTCAAAAAATGCTTTGTCAACGTCATGTGACACTCCTGACCAAACAGTTAGCGGGGGTGAATAGAACTCTTCCTCAAGTTTGAATCTTTTGCCAAGGAGCCTGGATTTTCCCGTCGCATCGATTACGAAATTTCTTTCCAGGACCTTTCCGGATGTTAAAAAAATCTGGTGGTCGGTGATTTCCAACACCGGGTCATCAAGAATAATTTCAACATTACTTTTACGCAGCAGATCGAACAAATAATGATCGAATGCGTGCCTGTCAATATGGTGTCCATGCCAGATATCGGCGGGATCGGCGTTTAATGGAGTATAGTGCCCTTTTGAATAAATGCCCTCATAAGTACCGCGGGATGAAGAAGCTATCGCGCCCTCTGCATTAAATGACTTAAGCAATGTTTCGAGTCCGGGATGAACGCTTTGCAAGGGCTCATCATACCCGGTTTTGGCAGCGACGGATCGCGTTAACATCAAGACCTTTAAACCGGCCGCTGCTGCCGTCAACGCCGCGGACGCACCGGCCGGACCGCATCCAATAATTATTAAATCCAGTCGGGTGTCCAATTATTCGTTGAATTAAGATTGTGGTAAGTGATGATGTTATTATTGGAAAGTAAAAATATATGTAGTGCTGAACATTGTTGCTGCATTCTTTTGCTGCGTTTTTCGGGGTATGAAAATTGGCCGTTGGTTTCGGCAAATACGTAGAGATAGCCATCTTTTTTCCCGGGCAGTCGAATGGGGCGCGGCAATTGTTTGCTTGCGCCGAATAGATTGGCAGGAATGCAATAGGCATTACTTCCTATTTGCCAGTTCGCGACTTTTTCAGCGCCAACCAGCCATAAATTCTTTTTGTGGCGAAAATAATGATAACACTGATATAATGATGCCATCCGGCCGGTGATCTCCTTTATCGTTATTTGGCGCATAAGTGACATATCGAACTGCCCGGCTAAGGCATTTTGAACATAGTCTGATTTATTGATGTCCGTGAAGTTTACAAAAACGTTATTCCCGTTACGCAAAAGGAAAGGGCCCTGTTCACCATCCCAGCCGGTGCTTTGCATTTGTCCGAAATCTTTCACAGCGGGCGAATGCGGGTGTAAGCCCAGTTCAATATCAAGTAGTGGCACTGCTGTTTGAGGGAGGCCCTTGGTAGGTATGTCGGTCAGCGAAGCCCGAAAGGTGCGGGCGGAGTCCGGGGAAGCCGCGGCCCACATTCCATTTGCTGCGGCGCAAAGTTTTGAATCTTCCATGAACGGCGACCCTAAACCCATGGTGCTGTAGAATGTATTTTTTACTTCTCCGATCTGATCGATTTCGTTGGAATAGGTCATGTCCCATCCCGGGAAAAATATCAAGGTTGCGCTGTCCGGCAGAAAATTGGACCGGGTTTGCGAGCTTGCTTGCACGACATCATAAGCACCACCGGGATAAAGCGTTCCTGCATCCGGCAAGCCTGTAATGATAGAAAACACGGTATCCTGGACATTCGTTTCAATGCCGTTTGATGAATAATTTGGAAAAGCAGATGTTTGGACACCGGGCAGATCAATATTTGGGTTCGCTTTTAATTTTGCGCTGCTGGTGTCTTCTACACCGCCCGAAATAAACAGGTCGCGATAAGGCAACATATCATAGCTTTCCACCATCGGAAAAAAGTCCGGCGCGGAAACTATAGAAAAAGCGGGCAATAGGGGGATGCTCATAATTTTGCTGATGATCGCAGAATCCTGTTGCCCAATGTTTTTTCGTTTTAACCTGGCAAAAACACATCCGTCACAAATATTATCTTCGAAAAGTCCCACCCAATAGGAGTTACGGGTCTGCATCAACAAATCGTCAGGATTGGTTTCATTTAAATAACTTAGCAACGTGACATTGTCGCCGTCCGCTTCGGTAACGCGTTCCCTGATATAAACAAACATCGGGGCATTTCTTGGCGCCCTGTAATCTGTTATGATCGACCTTGGATATAATACACTATCTTTTAGCACATTGTAAGCATCACTAAACTGGTCATGCTTACCCATCAATTTCAACGATGTATATCTGCGGTTTGAATACACCAGCGGACTTGTCCCTTCCGCTTGTGGTATCTGCACCCGCAATCGTTCACTCCTGCCATTAACGGTTTGCCTCGCCTGACGGGTTAGCGGCCAGGGATACGAACTTAATAAAACCGAAGAACCAACTTCTGTAAGGTTAACCATTTCCTGATCGTATTCAGCCGGAAAACTCACCGATGGGTCAGTCGAAGAACTGCTCCTGCGTATAAATGGAGCCTTGTTGAAATCGAAATTTACGGCCGTTGGCGTTTTGACCAGCGTTTTCTTTAAGCACAATCTCTTTAAACGTTCATTGATATGAGCTTCCTCAAAATATAGGTCATAGCCTGCTATTAGCGAATCGTTCTTAAATATCTTTCTTACCGGCAAAAGATAGTTTTCATTTGGATTGGCCTTTTGCTCTGCATTGTTTACCACTTTTGTTCCAGGAACAAGTGCTGCCAGGAATAACCCATATCGTGCCGGGGCTGCTGCAATTTCCTTCGTCAATTCCGGGTTTTGGGGTAAATTGGTATAACAGCGGTTAATTTTGTCATAGGCAGATACCGGCTGGGTTCCTATTCGCGAAAACGCGGACCTCGAAAATACCAAATCAGCATGGCACCCATGGGGTGTTTTGCTGGACGGCCTGTATTCATAGGAAAACATGGCAAGTACCATAGACTGTGTATCTATTGCATTGATTGTTTGCAGGCTATAAATAAAATTTTCCAGCTGGTCAATTTGCGCTAAAGAAGGATAATCTTCTGCCGTGGCCGGTGCCGGAAGGCGAACCCTCGGACTAGCCAATAAATGATAGAGCAAGCTGTTTTGAGGTTGGCCGGGGCTGATTAACTGCTTACCCGCGAAATCATCACAACCGATAGCCTGAACTTTATTTGCCCGGAATGTTTTAAAAAGGTTAGGGTCGCTGCTGCCGGACAGCTGTAGCGTTAATCCGGACACTTGCGTAACCAATGGTTCCCAGCCATTTGTTTTCATCCAGGATATAAGGCTCAAAAATTCGCTGGATAAGTCGTCGCTGATAGTAGGCAAATAATCATAACCGACCTGACTAAAGGTCCGTGTAATCCCCATGGCTTCTGCCTGACTTGAACTTAATACAATATATTTTGCCGCTAAGGCCGCTATCGTAGCTTTATTGATAAAATCTCTGCGTTTCATGATAAATAAGGTTTTGGCAATGATTATGAATTTAGGCGTTATCAACTGAATAATAAACAGTTAAATTTAATATTATTTTGATATTATTAAAAATACTTCTTATTTTTTTGGATATGTTGGAAGCGCATTTATTTAAGCAAATCCCTGGCCCTGGCGTAGATCAGGAAATTGAAGTCGGATGTTAAGGCTTTGAGATACTCGTCCCTTACCACGCGCATAAAGTTAAACCCGGTTACGTTTTCCTTGCCACCTGCATCGGTATATTCTTTGCGGGTTGTGGAGATGATCCGCCCTTTGTACCAGCACCTGGCCAGGTTTTCATTGGTCATGAGGGAGAGATTGGCCGGAGAAAAAGTGATCTGTTTGATGGTTTTTTTGGCCGTGTCCGTATAAAGCGTATCGAATTTAAAACGGTCTTTGACGGCCGGTTTGACCGAAACGGTAACGCCGTCTTTAAAATAAATGAACTTAGAGCTGAAACTGTCGTTGTCGTTTTCAAAAACGATGCCGGCCACGGGGAACTGCGCATTAGACTGGCCATCTATGGTATCTAATAATATTTTTATATCGCTAACCTGGTAATGTCCCCTGACTAGAAAGGCCGAGCTGATCAGCCAGCGCGCCATTCGTTCCGCATCGGCATCCAGCAGATAGACATAAGCTACATAAATTCTGCTTTTGGGATAGTGGTAGTGATATAGGCTTACGGGGATACCTTCATAACCAGGCAGCTTATCATTGAAGGAAACGGGGTTTCCTTCTTCCATGTACCTGGCTTTGCTGCGTATTATTTTGTTTTCCACCATGAGTTTCACGGCAGGTAAATTGTCCTGGATGCATTTTCGGATAGCTGCGGTGTCCTGGGCCCGGAGATGAGCGGCGTTGGCTGAAATGATAAGCAGCAGGAATAGGGTCTTTTTCATTGCTGTGAATGTTTAAGGTGTTGATTGACACTAAGGTAGGGAATTTTGTCATTGGAATTTATTTCAATGATAGATCGCGACGGAATCAGTCAAATTAGTTTACATTCGTTACCAAACCTGAAGGAAATGAAGATTGTTAATGGCGCTATTGAATTATCAGCAAGCGATTTATCCAACCACCTGGCCTGCAAATACCTGACCTTGCTCAATTTACAAGCGGCACAGGGACTGATCGCCCAGCCCACCTATCTCGACCCATCATTAGCGGTGCTCCAGGAACGCGGACAGGAATTTGAGCAGCAATACCTTGACGGGCTGCGTGCTGAAGGACTGACCGTCGCTGATCCGTATACCGGAACAGGGGGCTCCCCAATATCACGGACAGAAGACGCGATGCGTTCCGGCGCAGACGTTATTTACCAGGCCAGCCTGAAAAGCGGGGAATGGAACGGCCGTGCTGATTTTTTGATCAAGGTGGATAAAAGCAGTAACCTGGGTAATTATTCTTACGAGGTGCTGGACACCAAACTGGCGCGCGAAACCCGTGCAGGTACGTTGCTGCAAATCTGTCTTTATTCGGAATTGCTGGCGCAGGTACAAGGAGCCACGCCGGATTTTATGCATGTGATCACCCCAGCGAACGGTGTTACCGCAGAAGCTTACCGCTGCGATGATTTCATGGCCTATTTCCGTTTGATCCGCGCACGGTTGTTAGCGGCGGTCCGGTTAGCCGATGCTTCCGGCATCTACCCTGAACCCGTTCCCCAATGCGAAATTTGCTCCTGGTGGCAGCAATGCGACCGCCGGCGGAGGGACGATGATCATTTATCATTAGTAGCCGGACTTTCCTTACTGAATACCGGGGAATTCAATGCCTGGGGTGTTGAAACCCTTGAACAATTAGCATTGCTTCCTTTACCCTTGCAACAACGTCCATCAAGGGGTGCCATAGATACTTATGTTCGTTTGCGGGAACAAGCAAGAATGCAATTTACGGCGCGAGTTAATCATGCACCTTATTTTGAATCGTTGGTTGTTGTGGAAACTAAAGGCCTGTGCAAACTGCCGGAACCTGACGCCGGGGACGTTTTCTTTGACCTGGAAGGTGACCCGTTTATTGGGACGACCGGGTTGGAATATCTTTTTGGCTGGTCTGCCGATGGTGATTACAATGCCATTTGGTCGTTCAGCCCGGAAGAAGAAAAGGCCGCATTTGAACATTTTGTCGACTTGATCATGGGCCGGTGGGCCGCCCATCCCGGGATGCACATTTACCATTATGCCGCCTATGAGCAGAGCGCTTTGAAAAGGCTGATGGGGAAATACCTCAGCCGTGAAAATGAAATTGACAGCATGCTCAGGGCCGACTTATTTGTAGACCTTTTCACGGTAACCCGGCAGGCTGTACGCGCCGGCATCGAACGATATTCGATAAAAGAGCTGGAGATATTTTATGGGTTTGAACGCAGGGCAGCTTTGCGTGATGCCGCCGCCGCGCTTCGTGCTGCAGAACGTTCTTTAGAGCGGGGTGTCCCGGAAGCGCTTTCACCGGACATCAAACAGGTCATCGCTGATTATAACCGCGACGATTGCGAATCCACACTGGCATTGCGTGACTGGCTGGAAACCTTACGCGATGCGCAGCTCGCCGCCGGCCAGGTTGTTTTGCGCCCGGAGATGAAAACCGGTGAAGCCACCGAAAAGATCGATGAACACGATAGGATTATAAGAAATTTATTTGAACGGCTTATTGATGGCGTTCCCCTTACTGGCGAACCGCGCACCGCTGAACAAGAGGGGCGCTGGATTTTGGCAGGTATGCTGGATTGGTACCGGCGGGAGGACAAGTCGAAATGGTGGGAATACTATCGGTTGCGGGAGTTGCCCGAAGATGAGCTGCTCGAGGAAAAAGCGGCGCTGGCTTATCTTTTGCCGGTTGCCGGTTCCATAGTAGATGTTAGGAAAAGCATAACCGAACAGTATTCCTTTCCGGCCCAGGAATGTGAGCTGCTTGCAGGCGACACGCTTAAAATGCAAGACGGAAAGGCTTTCGGTTCCATTGCGGCGATTGATAAGGAAAATGGGACCGTTACCATTTTGAAAGGGCCAAGCATAAAAGATTTACACCCGTCCGCAGTGTTTACGATGAAATTTGTGCCGCCATCGGAAAAACAACAAGCTGTCATCAGGCTTTCTGCATGGATAGTTGAGCATGGTATGGACAGCCCTCTACCAGGACACCGTGCTGCACGCGATCTGTTAATGCGCGAGCCGCCAAGAACGAAAGCAGGGGTAGACTGGTCAAAATATCCATTGGAAGCGGCACTGGCTGGTGTGCAGGTACTCGACCACGGCGTGCTGCCGATACAGGGGCCTCCAGGCGCAGGTAAAAGCTATACCGCCTCAAGGATGATTTTGGCAGCTATCAAAACAGGCAAGAAGGTGGGCATTACGGCTATGAGCCATAAAGTAATCCGCAACTTACTGGAAAAGGTAATGGAAGCAGCAACTGAAGAAAATGTTCAAGTTCGCTGTTTACATAAGTTAACTGATCTTAGCGACCAGCCAAACCCGGTCATCCCGGAAACAAAATCAAATCCTGAAGTCCTGGCCAGCTTACAAAATGGAACGGTGCAGGTGGTCGGCGGCACCGCATGGCTTTGGGCAAATGAACAGATGCCGGAAGCTGTTGATATCCTTTTTGTTGATGAAGCCGGCCAGCTTTCATTGGTCGACACGCTTGCCGCATCACAGGGCGCCAAAAACCTGGTACTGCTGGGCGACCAGCAGCAGTTAAAACAACCGCAGCAGGGAAGCCACCCGGAAGGCACCACGGTATCCGCATTGGAGCATATCCTGGGTGAACACAAGACCATACCGGGAGACAAAGGGATTTTTCTGGACCAGACCAGGCGGATGCACCCGGCGATCTGTAGTTTTATCTCGGAGCTGTTTTATGAGAATAGGCTGAGTTCCGTACCTGGCCTGGAACGGCAGGTCATATCGGGGCACCCGGTAATAGACGGCGCGGGCCTTTGGTATATCGCGGTTAATCATAAAGGAAATCAAAGTTCGTCCAAAGAAGAAGCGGGGGTTATCGATCAGTTAGTCAATGGCCTGCTTTCGGGCAATGTGCAATGGACGTCGCAAAAAGGAGAGACCCGGCCGCTGGTTGCTGGCGACATAAAAATTATCGCACCTTATAACGCCCAGGTACAGGAGATCATGGCGACTACCTCGTATCCTATAGAAACTGGGACAGTCGATAAATTCCAGGGGCAGGAAGCGCCTATAGTCATATTTTCCCTGGCCACATCTGCCCCGGAAAATGCGCCGAGAGGCATGGAATTCTTATATAGTTTGAACCGCTTAAATGTCGCCGTTTCCAGGGCGAAAACCGCCTGCATCATTGTAGGCAGTCCGGAGCTTTTTGAGCCGGACTGTAAGAGCCCGGCGCAGATTAGGCTGGCGAACGCCTTTTGCCGCTATTTAGAAATGGCCACTGAGATCAGCACGAAGTAGGCTATAGATTTTTTTTTGGAGTTATCTACCACTTGGTAACATAACGATACTTAACTTTATTTTTTAAAGTTAAGTATCAATAAAATTATCAATCATGCCAGGAAAGCGGAACCCGGATGACAAAAAAACGAAGCTGATCGGAGCGGTTGGCGAGACCTTAAAGGAAAATGGATATCATGGCCTGACCTTAAATAAAGTCACGCTGCGCGCGGGCGTTAGTAAACCGATGGTCTATGAGTATTTCGCCAACTTCAACGGCTTGCTGAAAGCCTACATCGCGGGGAAAGATTCTTGGGTTGCCTACTTCGAATCGCTGGAATTGCCGGAGAAACCGACGACAGCGGAATTGAAGAACTGTTTTATAAAAATGCTCCAGGACCAGTTCCGTTATTTCCACCAAGATGCGGAGATGCAAAAGCTGGTGCATTGGCAGGTCAGCGAATACAATCCTTTGATGCGCGCTACTTGTGAAAACCGGGAAAGGGAGGGTGTACGTTTGTTGGAATTGGCAGACGGGCACTTTAGGAATAGCGGGATCAGCCTGAAGACGGTGATGGCTTTGCTCGTCGGCGGGATCTATTATAACGTACTGCATGATAGTGCCGGACTTGGTACGATGGCGGGAACCGATATCAGGAACCAAAAGGACTTCGACCAGATACTCAAAACGATTGGGCAGGTTATCGGATGGGCGTTCGATGCTGCGGAATTAGCCAATTCTCGCTAACTTCGCTGTATGAAGAAATTTCTTTGCAGCATTTCAGCCGTTTGTATAGCGGTAGGATTGATTTCGTGGGGACGGACCGGGCATAATGTGATCGGGCGGATCGCTGCCAACCATTTAACGGATAAGGCAAAAGCAAGCGTAGCCGCGTTGCTGGGAACTGAAACTTTAGCAGATGTAGCGAGTTGGGCAGATGATAACCGCGACCGTTCCACTGCGCCCTGGCATTTTATTAATGTGGAAACGGGTTTGTCTTTTGCTGATTTCAAACAGCAAGTAGAGGCAGGAACAAATGTTTATACGGTTCTGGTTAAAGAAGAAGGGATTTTAGCAGATGAGCATGCCAGCCGGGAGGACCGGGTAACGGCATTGAAATACGTGGTGCATTTTGTAGGGGATATACACCAGCCTATGCATGTCAGCCGTGCGGAAGATAAGGGAGGGAATACCATACAAGTGCAGTATGATGGGCAAGGAACCAACCTGCATAGCCTTTGGGATACTAAAATGCTCGAACATGCCGGTTCAAGCGAGGATCAGCTGGCCCAAAACTTCGACAAAGCCACACCGGCCCAGATCGAAAAATGGCAAAGCGACCCGCAGATTACCTGGGCCTGGGAGAGTTACCAGATCAGCTCAAAGTTATATAGCGAGATCGAAAAGAATGGGACTAACATCGATGATGCCTATTACCAGGCGCACCTGCCGATCGTTGAAGACCGTATCGAAAAAGCCGGGATCAGGTTGGCCGGAATACTCAACCAGATTTTTTCTAAAACAATGATTGCAGCCGCACCTGTGCAAAAGGTTCAAGCGCTGGAAACTGTAGCAACTGTAAAAGAAACAGATGTAGCCAACCATATCGGCGAAACAGTCAAGGTGTGCTCCAAGGTTTATGGGCACAAGGATTTTGGCAGCATGGTGCTGGTGAATATGGGCGGGGCATACCCGGACGCACTGTTTACTGTCGTGCTGCGTGGTGATGGGAAAGGATTAGCGGATAGTTTAGATGGGAAGTTGATTTGTGTGACTGGGAAGGTAATAGATTACAAAGGGAAGCCGGAGATCGTGGTGGAGGATAAGGGGCAGGTTCAGCAGTAAATTGAAAACATGAATTATATTAAAATAGTGCAGGATACGTTAGGTGTTGAACTTAGCGAAAAAGCGCTCCAAAATTATGAGCCGAACCCTTACCTGGATATTCCGCTGAAATTGACCAGTGATTCATAGGTAAAGGGTAAAGTGATTCCGCTGGAAATTGACCAGGCATTCCGGGGCAAACTGACCACCTATTCCGGGTCAAATTGACCAGTTATTCCGGGGCAAACTGACCACCCCGGACGAGTCGGCTTATGCTGTAGAAGCAACCATCTTTGTGAGGTTTCAAACAACCTCCCCAGCATGGCCAACACTACGATCAGTATGAGTAAGATTAGAAAGATATTAAGGATGTACAGCCACGGGCGCAGCATCCTGTCGATATCAGCGCAGGCGGACGCTTCGCGGAACACGGTAAAGAAGTACCTGACCTCTTTTAAGGATAGCGGCTTTACGTTCGACGAGGTCAACGCGCTGAATGACAAAGAGCTGGAGGACTTGTTCGGTAAAAGCAAGGAGCATCTGTCTAACAGCCGCATGCAGTCTATGCTGCGCTGTTACCCCCATGTAGATAAACAGTTGAAACGTGTTGGTGTTAACCGGCAGATGCTCTGGAAAGAGTATTATAAAGAGTTTCCGGACGGCTACCTGTACAGCCAGTTCTGTTTTTACTTCAATCAGTGGAAGGCCCGGGTAAACCCGGTGATGCATATAGACCATAAAGCCGGAGATAAGCTTTATGTGGACTTCGCAGGTAAAAAGCTAAGCATAACCGATAAGGATACCGGTGAGATCATCGAAGTAGAGGTCTTTGTAGCCATTCTGGGAGCTAGCCAGCTCACCTATGTGGAAGCTGTGCTCACCCAGCAAAAGGAGGACTTCATTATGGCCTGTGAGCATACCCTGCTTTATATCGGTGGTGTTCCCGACGCTATCGTCCCGGATAACCTGAAAGCGGCGGTAACCAAGAGCAGCCGCTATGAACCCACCCTGAACGAAACCTTCGCTGACTTTGCAGACCACTACGGTACCACCATTCTTGCAGCACGGGCGTTCCGTCCGCGTGACAAAGCGCTGGTAGAAGGTGCTGTTAAGATCATGTATACCCGGATCTATGCGCCATTAAGGAAGTCCGTTTATCATTCTCTGAATGAATTGAATGAGGCGATCAGGGAGGCCCTGGAAATACATAACAACCTATTATTGCAAGGCCGGAACTACAGCAGAAGACAGCAGTTTGAAGAAGTGGAACGGGGCGTACTCACGCCTTTACCGGTGTTACGGTATGAGCTTAAAAAGCAGTTTCATGCCACGATCATGAAGAACGGGCATGTCTGCCTGGGTCCGGACAAACACAATTACAGTGTGCCTTACCGGTTTATAGGCAAGAAGATCAAGCTTTTATATTCCAGCAATTCGGTAGAGGCCTTTTATCATTATGAACGGATCGCTATACATAAACGCACCAGGAGCATGCATGGTTATACGACAGATAAAGAACATCTGGCTTCTACCCACCAGTTCGTTACGGACTGGAACCCCGAGCGTTTCCTGGGGTGGGCAGCCGCCATTCATGAAGATGTAAGGCTTTATATCCATAACATATTTGACCGGAAAACGCATGTCGAACAAGCTTATAAATCATGCCTGGGGATATTGAACTTTTCCCGGAAGGTCGGTAATGAGCGTTTGATACTGGCTTGTCGAAGAGGCCTTAACTACGGTATTTATAATTACAAGACCATCCAAATGATCCTGGAAAAGAATATGGATCAGTATGAGGAAAGCCTGTTTGCCGATGAACTGCCGATGCCCAGTCATGATAATATCAGAGGAGAAGACTATTACCAATAACCCTTTAAACCATCAATAGAATGAATACAAACACCTTAGACAAACTGCGGAAGATGAAGTTCTTCGGTATGTTCCATGCCTTTAAAAGCGCCCTGGAAACAGGTAAGACCAATGATTACACAACCGATGAACTGCTGGCCCACCTGGTGGATGCAGAATGGGACGACCGCCATAACCGCCGTATCGAGCGACAGATCTTCTATGCTAAGTTCCGCTATAAAGCCTCCGTGGAAGATGTTCACTATCATGCCGACCGGAGCATTGACCGAAACCAGATCATGCGCCTGGCAGACTGTACGTTCATTAGCCGCTTTGAGAATCTGCTGGTCACCGGTAGCACAGGTATTGGCAAAAGCTATATCGCTTCGGCTATTGGCTACCAGGCCTGTATGCTGGGTTACCGGGTGATGTATGCCAGTACGCCCAA
>NZ_LMUO01000015.1:509994-549227 GCF_009765905.1 Mucilaginibacter sp. L196
GGAAATCGCTAAGATCGAACGGCAGGAACTGCTTATATTGGATGACTTCGGTATCCAGCCTTTTGATGCACAGAGCAGGGCTGCATTAATGGAGATCATTGAGGACAGGCATGGTAAAACATCATTGATCATCACCTCGCAGCTTCCCGTAGGTAAATGGTATGAAGTAATTGGTGAAAAAACAATTGCTGATGCTATACTGGACAGGATCGTCCACAGCGCACACCGCATTGAGTTGAAGGGCGAATCGATGAGGAAAAAACGGCAGCCGGATGATAAAGATGTCACTTATCAATAACCAATTTAATAACTAACTTTGAAAACGCTTTTACAGCATCTGCTGAACTCTGCCGCCAGCTAAATCACTGCTCTCTTTGCCAGTGAATCACATGGTCAGCTTCCCCGGAATATCCACATTATGCAGGCCGCCACTATAAAAACCTTTATAGTTTTGCAGAAATACATCAAGCATAAAATGTGTGCTGTAATTATGGATCTGAAGATCATTCAGACTTGTCTTACCATATTCGTTACCCTTTAAGGGTATCAGCCCAAAATCATAAGTGGCATTAATAATGGTGTTTTTCACGGCTAGGCCGAAACCTACATTTAAGGGGTAATTAGCATTATAGGTTTTACTGTTAGCGCCAACCTGAATGGTGTTGGTTGATACATACCCTTCAAGCAATATTTTCTGGTCATACGGTTTTATATAAGAGCTGTCAACTTCCGCAACTTGTGCCACCGAAGTGGAAACAACTAAAAACAACATGCAAACAGTAAAGGCAGCCTTCATATTTGAATCAATTTTGGACAGCGTCTTAATAGTAACTATTGGAAATATACGAAATTAGGTTGAGGTGCTATATCTAAAGGATTCCTCAAGACCGTACCTATTCCAACAAACAGCATTCAAAACCATTGTTCGTTAATGTTTGAATAACGTCCCGACAACAAAAAAAACTTCCGTTGATTCTTAACACCCTGTCACAATCCTCCAAATCGAAATTAATTTCAGCAGCGGGAATTTGCACATAAAGTAAAGCAAATAGATTTTTAGCTTGATCCTCGTTTTCAACATTAGTTTTAAATACCTCGATCATGAAAAAATAATTTATGAATAATCCCGGTCAAAAAATGACTCGGGATTAGTTGACATCAATGTTCTGGCGACTTTTAAAAAACGTAAAATATACTTGCCTGGATAGTATTGTTTTTAAAGTCATTCACAAGTTCCGTATTTGTATCAGGTACCTTTTGTAAGCCGTATATATACCTTGCACCAATACCAAGGCCTATTTTGGATTGATAACCTATTCCGCCAACTGCGCCCACATCGTACTTTTTGGCAAATTTGGTGTCCGTTAATCCGTCAACGTCTTCTTTTATTTTATAACCTGCCTGCATCCCCGCTTCTACATAAAAGCCAGCATTGGTACGATATTTTAACACGATGGGGATACTCATGTACGACAGTTTCAGATCCTGGGTGCCCAATACACCACCTTTGATCTTCGCGCCCTCAGTCGAAAACAGGAAATCTTCCTGCACCAGAAAGTTGTTCGTAAATTTAAAGGCAACGGTTGCGCCTGCGTTAAAACCAATCAAAGGATCTGTAGGGAAGTTAGCATTGGTAAAATTGCTAACGTTAACACCACCCTTTAAGCCGAACTCGAATTTTTGCAGCAAACTTTGGCTAAAAGATTTGGTTGATGCCAAAACTAAAATCATTAAGAGTAATTTTTTCATAAAGTGTTTTATTTGTTTTTTAATAAAAGCAGCCAGCAGCTACTCACTGATTGGCATCAAAGGTGAGGGCTGCCAAATCGATTTTATAGCAAAATGTAACCGAAGCGGGCAAAGTCACGCCGGAAGCGGAATAAAAAGGGATGAAAAAAAACGAGAAGTAGAAGAAAGACCTTTTTAACCTGCACTAAAGGATAGTCGACGCGATACAGAAGATCAGAGTATATGGTGAGATGCTCATTGGTTTGAAACCATTGAATGGCCGATGCTTCCTTCCATCAGCTATTTGCGAGCCAGCTTAAAAACTGGGGGGCTTTTCCTTTACTTACAATTACCTTTTCTTCAAGGGGTACTTTAAGGTTTAGGGAAAGCTTCCTGGAGAAGAAATTCGACACATCTGTTATCGCTTTCCGGCAAACCAGGTACTGCCTGTTGGCTCTAAAAAACGAATTTCCTGCCAGACGTTCAAGCTCATCCAGGTTTTTGTTGGGATAATAGGTTTTGCCTGAAAATGTAAGTAAATGAGTAACTTCATTGCTTAGGTAAAAAATAGCTATATCATCAAGGTTTACTGGGATGATCTTGTCCTGATGATAAACTAACACGGATGCCGTTTTCTGAACCTCTTTTCCAGCCAACAACTGCATAAGCGCTTCGTATTGCGGCGTTTGATCTGCCGAGAGTACCTTTTTCAACTGCAGGTATTTCTGTATGGCTTTGTCAAGCATCTTAGCGGTAAAGGGTTTCAGTATATAATCTATCCCATTAGCCTTAAATGCATCTAACGCGTACTCGTCATAAGCGGTACAAAAAATGATGGGAACGGAAACCGGTTCCGCTACAAATATTTCAAAGCTAAGTCCGTCGCCCAGTTGAATATCGCTGAAAATAAGATCCGGACTGTTATTGTTTCTGAAATAAGCGATAGCCATTTTTACGGAGCTTAGCTTTACAATATCCACGGGCTGTTCTATCAGCTTTGTGATATTTTGTTCCAGCTCATCCGCTATTACTTCTTCGTCCTCAATGATTACTATTTTCATTCTTTAACAATTTTATACTTACCGAAAACGAGTTGTCGTCCTCAACTATTTTAATCTCATCTCCCGACCACAGCAAATACCGCTCAGCCAGGTTGGCCAACCCATAGTTTGTTGAAGACACCTTCATTTTTCTCTTCTGAAGGTTGTTGCTTACTATAAGCCAGTCATCATTTTGGCTGATGTTTATCATCAGCGGGCTCTCAAGCGTAAAGCTATTGTGTTTGATGGCGTTTTCTACCAGGGGTTGCAGCGTAAACGACGGCAGATAAAAATTTTGCAAGGTTTCATCCGGTAATGCTATCGAACAATCCAGCGCGGCACCAAATCTTATTTTCTGCATGGCAAGATAATCGTTTAGCAACGTTACTTCATCTTCCAGCTTTGATATATGGGATGCGTTGTGGAATATCGATGCCCTTAAAAAGTTGGCCATATGCACAATGTAGTCGTCGCCGGTTTGGTGATCCTTATGGTACAAGGCCTTCACTGTATTCAGTGCGTTAAACAAAAAATGGGGCTGTATCTGCTGCTTTAAAGCAAGGTTCATCGCTTCCGCATTGGCCGCTTTTAGCCTCGAAAGCTCTAATTCGCTGTGCATTTTATGTTCATATAATAACACGGAATTGTGTAAAAGATAAATAAGTGTATTAATCACGATGCCCGAACCGACAAATGCGAAGAATGACCCCACATCCCAGGAAAACGGCTGTTTTCCGCTTATATAATAAAAAACAGGCCTCAATAAAAGATAAATCAGTATACTGATAGGGTAAGTTAACAAGCGCCGTGAAGTTGAAAAGTTCTTTGACCTGATCGAAATTCTTTTCGACAGTATAACCATCACACAAATATCTGCATAGCCAACCAGCAAAATACCCGAGGTGGTAAGCAGGGTTAACGGTACCACATAGACTGGCTTATCAGTGTTAGAGATGACCAGATAGAAGATGAAGCCAATGATTATAGCCTGCAACCACGTTAGGCGGCTCAAACGCTTTATAGGTAATTTTTCGAGCATTACAGTAAAGATAATCATTTAACCAACTGATGAATTTCCTTTTTTTGATCGAAGCGGACAAAAAAGGTCTTTAATAGTTCAATTTCAGGATCAAAAAAATCCGGACTGTTTCATCCGGACGTCCGGACACCTAATTTAAATTAGATGGTTTGAGAGTTGCAAGGCAGTAAACATCATTAATAATCAGGCACTTACGGGTCAAAAAAAGTTTAAAATCGCACATCTGTTGTATCGAAAACGAACGATTGTAGTTTTGTGTTTTTGTTATCGCATTGATAAACACCAAGTTGCAAACTGGCATTCACTTTGTTTTTACCTGTGAATTATTAAATTAAATAAGTCTCACATGAAACTCATCCTTCGCTTACTACCCTTTTGTCTGTTGCTTAGCTGTTCAGTTATGGCGCAAACCGGCCAGCCGCAACAAGAGCTAAGCAAAGAAATTGAAAAAGAAGCCCTCGAAATGCAAAAGTTTTATAATGTTCCCGGCCTTTCGGTTGCCGTGGTCGTAGGCAACCAGGTGATTGTTTGCAAAGGCTTCGGCACAGCAGATATTGACCGGAACATCCCTTGTACTGAAAATACCATTTTCAGACTGGCCTCCTCCACAAAATTCTTTACCAATCTTGCTGTGCTATCCATGGTACAGCAAGGTTTGATCAATCTGGATGACCCTTTAAAGAAATATGAAACCGATATACCGGCAGACTGGCAAGGCGTTCGTTTATGGCAGTTGATGAACCATACCTCCGGCATCCCTAGCACAGATGAAACCCCCTTTGATAAAATGAGCGATGACCAGCAGCGGAAAGTGAATGAACATGACCTGTTTAAGCTAATTCACCATATGCCGCTGGATTATAAACCGGGCAGCAAATGGCGTTACCAGCAAACGGGGTTTGCACTGGTTGCTATGATACTGGAAGATAAAACAGGCAAACCCTGGACAGAGCTGATTAAGGAAACCATCACCGATCCGGCAGGGATGGAAAACACCTATCATAACGAGGAAATGGTGTATCCGCCGGGGCAGGAAACCAAAAACTATAATTACCAGAATGGTAAACTTGTCAGCACACCGTTTTTCTTCCCGCTCGTTTTAGGTACTGGAGCTGGTTATAA
Source organism: Mucilaginibacter sp. L196 (assembly GCF_009765905.1). Lineage (GTDB taxonomy): Bacteria > Bacteroidota > Bacteroidia > Sphingobacteriales > Sphingobacteriaceae > Mucilaginibacter. The sequence goes on from NZ_LMUO01000015.1 coordinate 514,924, forward strand.
TACTACCGCTTCTGATGCGGCGAAGTTATTCCTGGCGCTGAACGCAGATAAGATCGTTTCTGAGGAAACGATAAAAAAGGAGGTGTTCAATCCGGAAAGAATGTACCAGCTGGGGCCCAACGCTACGGCATGGTATAGTGTTTCTTCGGAAGTGAAAAAGTTTGGCCCCTATCTAACGACCGGCCATAGCGGCGGCCCAGACCTGGGTAATTTCCGCTATTCTCCTGACCAAAAAGTGGGGGTGGCGGTATTCGCAGACCGCAACAATACGGGTGTTTCGGAAGAATTGACCAACCGGATTTTAAAAAGAATCCTACTGGATACCCCCTTTAATCAGCAACAGGTATCTATCGCCTACGGCATGAAAAAACTGGTTCCTGTCAAAAGTGATAAAGAGCTCTCAGCGTTTTATGAGCAAACCAAAGCTAATCCTGGCAGATACAGTTTTAATGACGCGGAAAATGGACTGAATACGGTTGGCTATGATTTTTTAAATGCCGGCAATACCAAAGACGCTCTGAAAGTGTTTAAACTGATCGTCAAAGAATTTCCTTCCTCTTCCAACGCCTGGGATAGTTTGGGCGAAGCCTATGCCAAAACTGGCGACCGGCAGCTAGCGATCAGCAGTTACCAGAAATGCCTGGAATTGAACCCGCAAAGTGAGAACGCGAAAAGCTGGTTGGAAAAGTTGCAGAAAGGGCAATGAGGTTTGTTGAACATATAAACTGCGCTGTTAATGTGATGAAAATGTGTTATTAAAAGAGGAAAATGATATTGAACTTGTGGTGTTTCATTGCACCGATTTTCAATCATAAGCGAACACCACCTGTATCAAAACCGAACAGTAAGTCAGCGAAAATAACAAATAAATAACTAATAATCAATCAGTTAATCTTTTGGCATTTTCTTAGTCTTAGTTATTAAATTACGCAAATATTGTATTTAAACTAAACTTAAAGCTATGTTTAAGAGCTATTTAAAAACGTCAATTCGGTTTTTATTGAAGAATAAAACCTTCAGCTTTATTAATATTTTCGGTCTGGCAGTAGGCACGCTTTGCTGCCTGTATATTTTGCTGTATGTGCAAAACCAGTACAGTTATGATAGGCAGCATAAAGAGGTTGCCTCTATTTTCAGGATAACCACCGACCTCAATTTAACCGGCGATAAACATCATGGCGCATCATCATCGCCACCAATTGCTCCGGCTTTAAAAAATGATTTCCCCGAAGTACAAAACTTTGTACGCGTAGTAGAAACCGACAAACTGGGCTCCAGCGAACATTTACTCCGCTACCAGGAAAAATCTTTTTACGAAACCGGAGCCTTTTATGTAGATTCTACCTACTTCAATATTTTCAATTACCATTTCGTTGAAGGGCAGGCGCCGCATTCCCTGGATGAGCCTTATGATGTGGTATTGATCAAATCTACCGCCGAGAAGCTTTTCGGTAACCAAAGTGCTGTTGGCAAAGTGATAAACATTAATGATCAATGGGGCAAACACGACTTTAAAGTAACCGGCGTAATTGATGAAAGCCTGGGAAAATCGCACCTGCAAGGCAATATGTTCATCAGTATGAAAAGCGGGCCACAGGGTGTTTTCATAGCCAATGATCCGGATTGGGCAGGTAATAATTTTTTATATGCTTATGTTAAACTTCGCCCGGATGCCGACCCGGGTGTCCTGGAGAAAAAACTACCTGCATTTTTAAATAAATATGGTGCCCAGCAAATGAAAGCGCTTGGTATGCGAAAAGCTTTGCATTTGCAGCCTATCACCCAAATACATACTACCGGGGGGTATGAAGTGGAGCCAACCAAAACTTCTGATCCAAAGTTTCTTTTTATATTGATCCTGATCGCGGTGTTAATACAGGTTATCGCCTGTATCAATTTCATGAACCTGTCAACCGCGCGCGCCTCCAAACGGGCCAAAGAGGTTGGCGTTAGAAAAGTGATCGGCGCAGGAAAATACGATCTGATCAGGCAGTTTTTAGGTGAATCATTCCTGCTATCGTTTATCGGCGTAATTATCGCTTTGCCGCTATTATGGCTGGCATTGCCTTATCTCAATCAAATCACCCAAACACCAATCCGTCTATCCTTTTTTGCCGACTATCGCCTGTGGTTAATGCTGGCCTCCCTTATTTTAGTCACCGGTTTTGTTGCAGGCAGTTACCCTGCGTTTTACCTGTCGGCGTTTAAGGCTATCAAAGTGATCAAGGGCAATTTCACTAGCCAGGTTTCGGCGGCAGGCATCCGTCGTTCGTTGGTGGTGTTCCAGTTTGTGCTCTCTATTGTGCTAATTACCGGCATCATTGTTATATACAGCCAGCTTAATTACATCAAATCAAAAGATTTGGGCTTTGATACCAATCAGAAACTTATATTTAATTTCTATACAAACGATACCCAGGCCCAGATGCCTGCCCTGGCCAATGATCTGAAGCAATTAGCCGGGATTAAAACAGTTACCAGTGCCGATAATTACCTCAGCCAGTTTGTAATGCGCGACCACGGCGTTTACCCGGCCGGAGGCAACATGGCAACCGCTATTGATGCCCAAAATATCGACTGCGATCAGTATTTTGTAAAAGCCAGCGGCATTAAGCTTGTTGGCGGGCGCGACTTTATGCAAGGCGACTCCGGCAAAGTGCTTATTAACCAAACTCTTGCCAAGCGCTTAAACTTAACAGCAGAAACAGCACCCGGCACCCGGCTTTATACCCAATATAATGGCCCTGCAACCTTTGTTACCGTTGCCGGTGTAATGAAAGATTTTAACTATAACTCATTGCATGAGGATGTGCACCCGTTTATGCTGGTATATGATAAAAACGCTGCCGACCTTAATTGCATGATAGTATCTGCCAATACCAAGGATTATAAAGCGCTATTAAGCCAGATTGGCGCCATATGGCAAAAAGACCTGCCTTCTGTACCTTTTGAATACTCTTTTTTGGATGACGATGTACAAAAGCAGTATGAAACCGAAATTGTACTATCGCAGATCATCAATTCATTTACCCTGATCGCCATCCTCATTTCCTGCCTTGGTTTGTTTGGTTTGGCTGCCTTCAGCGCCGAGCAACGCAATAAAGAGATAGGTATCCGCAAGGTATTAGGCGCCAGCGTAGCCGGTATAGTACAGCTACTATCTAAAGATTTTTTAAAGCTGGTGGTGGTGTCTTTCATCATCGCAACACCAATTGCCTGGTACGGTATGAACAAGTGGCTGCAATCCTTCGCCTACCGTATCCCGCTAAGTTGGTGGATGTTTGCCCTGGCGGGGATGATAGCCGTATTTATTGCCCTGTTTACCGTAAGCACACAAGCTATACGTGCAGCCTTAACCAACCCTGTAAAAAGTTTAAAGTCGGAGTAAACTAAAGTTAATGCTTTTTCACCCTCTTTCCGGCTTGCCGGAGAGAGGGTCGAACAGCGCAGCGCATTCGGGGTGAGTCAATTGTTCGTTACGCATTTGCGCTAATGCTGCTGAGTTTCTGAATTTAAAACGGATTGTATTTAAATTCCAATGTGCCGTTATTGAAATCCGATGATAAATCAAATTGAAGCCTGGCTAATAAATTTAAAGCTTTAACATTATTTTTATTCGTAATGGCAATAACTCTTTTTAGCCTCATGTCGTTCAACCCAAAGTTAACGGCTAACTTAATTGCTGATGTCATGTAGCCAAACCCTCTAAACTCTTGTCTCATTATACAGCCAAGCTCTCCTGTATCATTATCAAAACCACGGTAATAACCACAAGTGCCTATAATTATATTTTTTTCCCGGTCTGCTATGCCCCAATGAATAGAGTTGCCATCGCGGTAATCCTTATCAATTCTGTTTTGTATCTCAATTGCGTCCTGTTCCGTAAGCGCATGCTTACCATCGTAAACCGATATTTCTATAATATCTTTAATATCAACCGGCAAAATTTCCCGCATGATAATATTGTCTGAATACAAAACCGGGAAATGTTGATAGGGAGGTTTATTAATATGCATTATTCAAATGTTACGCAATACAATATATATAGATTCGCCCGATGTAACAAGCTTAGCCCTATAACGGTTTTAATCTATGCTTCTTGTTTAATTTATGCACTTCACGTTCAAGCAGGTTTATGGATTCTCCTATGGTTAGCACCATGTTTTCAAGCGTATTGATCACAGGCTGAATAATTGCCGAATACTTTCCGATAGCTATCCATATTTCCTGAATGTCGGCAACAGCCGGGTTAAAATATTTATCCGATTCATCATTTTGGCAAACAAGCAGCTCTTTTTCAACAATTATATTATCTATCCTGCAAAAAAGTACCCCCGTTAGTGTAACAACTATATATATATCGTTTGATGAGCCTATCTCAGAAAAATTAGTTAGTTGCCTGCCGATAAGTATATCACCCGGATAAAGGTGCTTAAGGCTTTCGCTATTGTCAATTGTAAAACCACGGCAGGTGCAATTCCCTTCTATTAATGAGTCTGGTATATCAAATATCGGCAAGCTGTTTAAATAAGTAACATCATGTAGCCGGTGAACATAATTTAAAGAATCATTTACGGTAAGTATACGCTTTGGGGCTGTTAAACTAGCCTGCGGAAGCTCCTTTGAAAACCCTTGTTTTTTTAATGCCGGATGTTTGGCTGCTAAAAAATCCGGGCCATGTAAAAGCCAATCATAAGTCTTGCTATAATAACTGGCAATTAAACTTAAAGCCTCATATGTCGGGAATTGGTTCCCAAGCTCGATCTGTGAATAATTGCTCCTGGATATATTTAGCAAATTGGCTATATATGCTTGAGAGTAATTGTTTTCAATTCGCAGAGCTTTAATTCTTTGGCCTATATTTTTCTTTGACAGGATTTCTTGCATATTAAATATTTTTTGTTTTATTTTACGATAACCTTATAGCAATTAATTCTAATGCAAATTATCATCCATTTTTAAATGAATGATAAACATAGTTTAAGTCTTAAGAAAATCAGATATAAATACATGGCTTTATGCAAAATAAAATCGAAAATAATCGCCTAAACATTCCATACTTTATAATTGATAGGCTTAAAAACATAGTTTCTTTTAACTTAAGTACTGCTGGCAATATAAAGCTATCCTTACGCGAGCCACCCCAAATAGGGCAAGCTTTTGTGGATATTATTCCACATGAACAAGTATCTTATATCACTAACGTTATCGAAAAATGCTTGTCTGGCCGAACGGTGATAGCCGATAGCGACATTGCAAACAAAATAATACAGACTCATTTTAAATTTCAATTCCTGTTTATCCCCTTACCTATAAACATTACTTCTTATTACGCGGTTTGCTTAATTATACCCAATGCATATCAACCCGATTCCCAATTCTCCAATTACGACTACTCAAGGCTAGCCTCTCACGGGTTACGCGGCCCCGTAAGCAACATCCTCAGCCTGGCCAATTACGACAATTACCCACAGTTAAAATCCTACGAAGCCCTGAAAATAAAGTCGTTACTAAAAAATATTTACGCTCAGGCCGAAAAGCTTAACGATGTGATTGTGTCCCTTAATTATTTGATTAACAATGACAAGGCGGCATTTGCAGAGGATACAAATATCGAAAAATTTATGGTCAGTAACCTTGTTCTTGTCGACGATGATCCATTAGTGAACAAGATGCATAAAATGCTGCTTAAAAAATATCATGCTAACATAGCCGTGGTAGATTTTAATAACCCTCAAAAAGCATTAGAACACATAGCAGTTCATCATACCGAACTTATATTCCTGGATATTAACATGCCCGAGATTGATGGTTGGGAGTTTTTGAGCAGATTGAAAAAACACTCTTTAAATGCGAAAGTAATTATAGTTTCATCGTCAATCGATCCGGCCGAAAAAAACAAAGCCTATTCACACGATTGCGTGAAAGACTTTATCAGTAAACCGCTAACCCGCGAAAAATTAAATAAACTTTTCCTTGAAAATGCCTGAACCATGGATGCACTACAAAGAACCGAGACCGCTGTTTCCCCTCAGGTTATTCATGAACGCTGCAGATATTGCAATTGCCCTTCAGTAGATCGTATACCAAGGGGGAAATTGATAAAGCAGATTTTTTTTTGGCTCCCGGTAAGGCACTACATCTGCTATCACTGTATAAGAACTTTTTACAGAAAAAAAATAAGCAGCCCCGGGATTAAGCAAAATGCATTACAATAATTGCCCGGTATAAAAGGCCAAAAAAACAAATGGGCAACAAACATGTTAAATACACAGTTATAGCTTATCGATAATGATAGATAACACTCTTCACTTTTTAAGGACTCAGCTGAGCGTTGGCAATGCATGGCAAAACATTGCTATGTACTCCGTATTAGCACTTTTGGTAAAACTGGTAACTATGCAACATTCACTGTTAAAAACACGGCACAAACCCGCTACCCCTGCAACCGGTAACGATGATCAGGAAGTATTAGCACAAAACCAAGTTCCCCGCTCCTGAGAAGGCACAAGCGCGCTTCACCAAGCATCTCTTCCCGCACTCCACACCTGTTCCTCGCACCTATAAAGGCTCGTAAGTTTATATAATTTCATTATAGTTAAATACGTTTGTGTAATGGGTGTCACCCTGAGCGTAGTCGAAGGGTTGGCGCAGAGGGCTGCCCGCATACTTCGACTACGCTCAGCATGCCCTCTTTGATCTTCCGAACATCTATGCTCTCTCATACCCGCTCCCCGCACCAACTCGCACTTATAAAGCCGGCTTAGGTATCTTCCGGCCGCTCACCATCATATATATTCCATAGCAGGTAGTAGCTATGCCAATTCCGATACCTGTAAAAGCGAAAGTTCCGGTTTCGGTAAGTGTTTTATTAACCGTTAAAACAATGGCTACGATAGCCACAATGGTGCTCCATGTTGCCAGGTAATAATCAAACGTGCGTTTAAATACCCTTGCCAGCGGGTAAAAATGCAACCCGACCACCAATGCGATCACCGGGACAGCCAGTTCAGGGTGCCCCAGGTTAGTAACAATATTTATCCCTATAAATATCCCCAAACCTTCGGCTCCAAAAATTATCCCAAACCATTTTCCAATCCGCTTCTCTTCCGCTAAATCCGCTTCCGATGTCAGTTTGGGGTAGTATCGCGCTACATTATAAAGCTTTACAGCATTTACAATAAACAACACACTAAATAGGGGGAAAACCAATAAGGCAAACCAATAATTGCTTCCCGCCAAACCACGGTAAGCTATACCTGCCCATATTAAAGTAAAAACAGCCATCATAACCAGGCCAGTGGCAATTCCTTTTACGGCCGCAGCCGGCATTATATGTGGTTCATTTTCCATGTGATAAGAGATTGAACCCGAAGATAATAAAAAGTGTTATAAAAGTTCCCCTCTTGAGAGGGGCAAGGGGTGTGTTCATTAAGCGACGAACTATGTAAAGCCATTCCCATCTGTGTGTGGCTGTCATGCTGTACTCGAAGCATAAGCGTAAAGGCCCAATCAAGCGACAAACTCACCTACTGTTTCCCATCATTCACCCGTACTGCTTGGCACAGGCGGCGCATCCTCAATCCGCTTAATTTGGATGAACCCGCCATCCACATGATCAAGCTTAACATAAAATGTAGCCTCAGATCCACCAGAACCAATCAAAGCGCCCAACATACCAAAACTCGAAACCAGCACCATATTCCCCACTCCTGAGCTAACCCGCACTGCTCCCGTAAAATAGAAATCGCCGCTATCTTTTTTCAGTGGATAATAATTCCCGCGCGACGAAATATAAGGTTGCCCGTGATAAACAAGCGCATAAACCTTTCGTGGCTTAACCCTTTGTGTGTTTCCATTGGCATCCACAGCGTTAACAACACCATAATTTACATCACTGGGTTCAACAGTTATCTGCTTATCAGGCATCTGATTCATAAACGATTTATAAGTTAAATACAAGCCATCTGCATAAGTTGGCGTGTTGTACAACTTAATGGCGCGTTTCTCCATGCTGTCCAAATGTAAAATATCATTATAGCTATATATAGCGCCATTAGGCACGGTAGAAACATTATCGCTTATAAACTTTTCCAGAAATTTCTTTCCGGTGTCTAACAGCGCGGTAGTAACAGTCATAGCCGAGCTTACCGTGGATATTGTATCTATTGATGCAATTTGCCGGTATTGCCCATCCTTAGCCTCGAAAAGGTTTGCTCGAAAACTAAAAGCCCCGTAATCACGGGTACCAATCGTCATTACTTCAAATTTATCGCGACGCAATAGTAGAAGCATTCCCCTGGTTTTGCCTGTCGTATCAGCCAGTTTATAAAAATATTGGCTTAGTTGTGTTGTTAAAGGTGTTTTAGGGATCACGCTGCCCCTTCTGTCGAAAAACCCTGTTTTAACAAACCCCATCGAAGTAGTGTCATTCCTCAAATCCATGATCTTGATAGCACGGTACAGGTTGCCACTAGCTTTGGCAACCGGAGCGTTAAGCCGAAAATCAACAATGTTTTGCGCATGCGCGCTCGTCCCTAATAATGAAATAAACAACAGGGAAATAAAGGTTTTAGACATAATAATTAAGCTGATCGTGATAAAAATTTAGCTGCATAAAAATATCCTTTTTACTGATGTTTAAAAAGATAATTAAAATTACATATCCCAATCAAGCAACAAATCCACCAAACCATGATCATCTCTGTGCGGCTGTCCTGCTGAGGCACTCGAAGCATAAGTGTAAAGGCCTACTGACAAAATAGCGTCAGCACCAATCCCAACCCAATTCTCGAAATTTGTGTATGCCGGTTAATAGCTCTTGGGAAAGAGCGATATGGAGTTCTTTGAAATCTAATTAAATATGTTTGCGTCATATGTTGCTCATCGTCGGTGTTTTCATATAATTATTTACATGATTAGTATTCTAATAAAAACACATAGATTGCCCTACCTAAAAATCACAACAATGAATATTGGTGAAAAAATTACCGGAAAGAGAACCTATTCCATCGAAAAGAGACTATTTACTAATGACCGTCCAAATGCTAATATTTATTTATGTAAGGATAAGGATGGGAATAACTTTATAGCTAAACATTTTTATAAGCAGTGCCCAATGCCAAATGTTGCTTATGGCAAAAAAAATCACTTCGGACGAAGAAGAGATGGTAGTCGGGTAGTTTTTGATGAGATAAAATTACAGTCTCAATCAAATGATTTTTTAATAAAGCATCTGGATCGATTTAAGTATAAAGGAAAATGGATAATAATACTTGAATATATTCAAGGCCAAACATTAACGGAGTACATAAGAAAAAACAAGGAAGATGCATCAAAAATTCATTCTGCCGTTAAAGCACTAGCTAAAACCTTATCTACATGGCATAAAAATGGATTTGCACATGGAGATCCTCATCTCGACAATAGCATAATCACAATGGATGAGGCTAATCAACCTAAAGTATCCTTAATCGATTACTGTCAATTGCATCATGAGAGTTTCAAATATTGTAAACAATATAATTGCTTTGGTACAGACACTAAAAGACGAATAAAAGAAGATTTAATAAATCCGCAAGAAAATTTTGGACGTGGCTTTAAACAGGAATTAATCAATCTTCAGATTGAGTTGGGCTATGGAAATGATTTTTCAGAAACATTTGATGCTCACTACTTAAATAAGTAAATCGTTTAAGGCATCGTTGCCCCCGATGTCCCGAAGTTTCCAACTTCGGACGCCTAAGACTGTAGTCTGAGACTACAGTACACGATATCACTCCACAAAAAAAGCCCGGGACTTTCATCCCGGGCTTTTTAAATATATCTTTCTTAACGAGTTATCCGTTAGCCACCAATTTATTCACGCTCCTGTAAACAAAAGTGTTAAATATGTGTCTGCGTGCAAAACGACCCGGTGAGTCGGCGTTGATCAGTTTGCGGTAAGTCTCTTTAGGTACGTCGAAATATTCGTAAACATTCTCGTCGCTAAAATAAATCTTCAGCACCTGCGATTTGTATTCAAAATCCACAATGCCCGCGTTAGCGGTAGTGTTATTATATTCTTCTGAGGACTGGTCAAGCGTTTCAGGCGCTATGCTCACCAAAAAGTGGTAGGCCTCAATAATGGTTTTGCTTTTTTCTTCAGCTTCCAGTTTTTCTTCAGGGCTTTCCTGGAATTTATCAGGGTGCCAGGTTTTCATCATCCCGCGATAAACGGTTTTCAGTTCCTGTAATTCAGCTTCCTTGGTTACGCCTAAAAGTTTTCTGTAGTCAACAATTTTTTTCATGATATCAATTCTTCGTCTCTAAATACTTATTGATGAACAGATACCAATCAAACAATCCCGGCCTTTCCAAAAATAATTTTGCAAAGGTACGCTTTTGAAAGTCAATAATTTAGAAAATTTTAAAATGATAATACTGCGTTAATACATGGGGTCAATTACTCACCCCGACTGCGCCTTTGGCGGAACGAGGGCAAAGCGTTTTTAAATTGATTTTTCCAATCCCCTCTTTACCGCGCAGCGGAAGAGAGGGTGGTCGAGCAAAGCAAAGACCGGGTGAGTCAACCCGCAAGCAGGGCCACCACCAGGTAAAACAAACGCCGAATGAGTTACTTACACAACTCCCAAATCTTCACCGCCTCAACCGCCTCTTTCACATCATGTACCCGCAAAATATCAGTACCTTTATTTAGCGCGATGGCATTCAGGGCCGTAGTCCCGTTCAAAGCATCATCTGCACTTACGCCAAGTTCATTATAGATCATCCGCTTGCGCGATATCCCCACCAAAACCGGCAGTTGCAGCACATTAAAATCCTGCAAGCGCTTCATCAGCGTATAGCTATGTTCTGCTTTCTTGGCGAAACCAAAACCGGGATCGATGATCACATCCTTTACCCCCAGTTGCTTAAGCTGATGATATTTCTTTACAAAATAATCAAACACCTCATCAAACACATTTTCATAATCAGCCTGCTGAACCATGTTTTGCGGCGTGCCCTTCATATGCATTAAAATATAAGGCACCTGCAATTTAGCAACGGTAGCAAACATTCCGCTATCCAATTCCCCGCCCGAAATATCGTTGATGATATGCGCCCCCGAATTAATAGCTGCCTCCGCAACTACCGCCCGAAAGGTATCAATCGATAAAGCCGCATCCGGATAAGCAGTCGCAATAGCCTCAACCGCAGGCAAAAGTCTATCCATTTCTTCCTGTGCCGATATATCCGCAGCACCCGGGCGCGAGGAGTATGCGCCTAGGTCTAAAAAGGTAGCGCCATCTGTCAGCATCTTACCCGCCTGCTCCAATACCGAACTTACATCCTGCTTGCGACTGCCTGTGAAAAAAGAATCGGGCGTAAGGTTAATTATCCCCATTACTTTGGGTTGGCTTAAATCTATCAATTTACCGCCCGCGTTTAGGGTAACCTTTTTATGAAAAAACGTATCTTTAGCCACAGATTTTTTTGTTGTAAAGGTAAAACATCTTTATAAATTAACAGCGGCAACAAACCCACACATTACAATACTTTGAGCAATACATCTATAGAGTACGACGCGGTAATAAACACCTGTAAAGGGCTTTTCATTAAAAAAACCCATGACTATGGCACGGCATGGCGCATCCTCCGCCCGGAATCCATAACCGACCAGATATTTATCAAAGCGCAGCGTATCCGCACCCTCGAAGAAAAAAAAGTATCCAAGGTTGATGAAGATATCACCAGCGAATACATCGGCATCGTAAACTATTGCGTTATCGCCATGATGCAGCTGGAATCAACTGCTGACACGCCATTAGAGATCCCGGCAGAACAGGCAGGTGCACTGTTTGATGCGAAAGTGAAGGAAACCAAGGAACTGATGTCGGCCAAAAACCACGATTACGGCGAGGCCTGGCGTGATATGCGCATCAGCTCCCTAACCGACCTGATTTTGATGAAACTGCTGCGTGTTAAACAAATTGAAGATAACAAAGGCCAAACCCTCGCATCCGAAGGCATAAAAGCCAATTATCAGGATATGCTAAACTATGCCGTTTTTGCGTTAATAAAACTTACACCGGCTCCTTAATACAGGTACAATCATCATGGCAAACACCAAATCGGGCAACAGTTCTTCAATTATATGGGTGTCGCGCATATTCGTGGGGCTGCTGTTTATTTTTTCGGGGCTGATAAAAGCTAATGACCCACTTGGTTTTTCTTATAAGCTCGAAGAATACTTCGAGGTTTTCCATATCACTTTTTTGAATGATCTGGCGCTAAGCCTGGCCATTATTTTATGTGCATTGGAGATGATCCTTGGCTTTGCCCTGCTTATCGGCGTCCGCGCCAAACAGGTAGCCTGGGGATTGTTATTGCTGATTATTTTCTTTGCATTCTTAACCTTCTATTCTGCCGCCTTTAAGGTAGTAACTACCTGTGGCTGTTTTGGCGATGCGATTGTGCTAACGCCATGGCAATCATTCAGCAAAGATCTGGTTTTATTGTTGCTGATTATTGTACTGTTCCGCAACCGCGATAAGATCAACCCGCTATTCAAACCCAAAACCGGTGATTATTCATTAATAATAGCTACCGTTGTTGCCTTGGGCGTTGGCTTTTACACCTACAACTATTTGCCGGTATTGGATTTTCTTCCATATAAAGTTGGCACTAACATCCCCGACGAAATGAAGATTCCGCCCGGTGCGCCGACAGATGAGTACGAAGAGATCTATCAGCTTAAAAATAAAACTACCGGTGCCACCAAGTCCATGAACGATAAGGAGTACATCAAAAGCAACATTTGGAAGGACAGTACCTGGCAGATCATCGGCACACCGGAATCGCGCCTGGTTAAAAAAGGCTTCACCCCAAAAATTCAAAACTTGTCGATACAGGATGCACAGCGTAACGATTATACCAAGGAGTTACTATCAAACCCTTTCTATAGCCTTGTAATTGTAACGGACGATCTGCATAAAGCAAACCTTACTGCTCTAGGCAACCTCAACGCGCTTTGCATCAACCTAATTCAGAATTACAATATGCGTACCATCCTGCTTACCTCAAACTCCGCCGCGGATGCCGAGGCTTTTGCCAAAGCGCATCATTTGGTGAGCGAAATTTATTATGTTGATGGCGTGCCGCTAAAATCAATGGTACGTGCAAATCCGGGTGTAATATTGCTGAAGAACGGTACTATCGTGAACAAATGGCACTACCATACCGTACCGACATATGATGAACTGGTAAAACAATATCTTCAACAACAATGATATGATCACTTACCTGCTGCGTAAACTGGTATATGGGCTTGCGGTAATGCTGGGTATTGTGGTAGTGGTTTTTTTCCTGTTCAATATTTTACCGGTCGATCCCGCCCGCATGACGCAGGGCCAGCGTGCCGATGTGCAATCCCTGCAAGCCGTTCGCAAGGAGTTTGGTTTGGATAAACCAATTCCTGTACAATTCGCTTATTATTTGAACGATCTTTCGCCTATCGGCATCCACGCTAATACGCCGGAAGAGCAGCAGCGCTATCATTATATAAAATTGTTCCCGGTTTCATCCACTAAGGTTATCGCCCTAAAATGGCCCTACCTACGCCGTTCCTACCAAACCCGCAAAGATGTTACCTCGCTTTTGATTGAGGTAGTACCTAACACGCTGGTACTGGCAACCACCGCCATGTTCTTCGCCATCATCATCGGTGGTTTTTTAGGCATCATCAGCGCCGTCCATCAAAATACATGGATCGACAGGCTGGCGGTAGGTTTTTCAACCCTCGGTATTTCCGCGCCATCCTTCTTCGCGGGTATTATCATCGCCTGGATATTTGGTTTTGTGCTGAGTAAATACACAGGGCTTAACATGTCGGGCAGTTTATACAGCTATGATCCTTTCTGTGGGGAAGTGCTCACGCTAAAGAATTTGATTCTGCCGATGATCACTTTGGGGTTGCGTCCACTGGCTATCATCGTACAATTAACCCGCAGTGCCATGCTGGATGTTTTGGGCCAGGATTATATCCGTACCGCCAAAGCAAAGGGGTTAAGCGATAGTGCCATCATTTATCGCCATGCCTTAAAAAACGCGCTTAACCCGGTGGTAACTGCCGTGGCTAACTGGTTCGCTGGTTTAATGGCGGGTTCCTTTTTTGTGGAATATGTGTTTGGCTACAACGGTTTAGGCAAAACCACGGTGGATGCACTGGAAATGTCGGACTTCCCGGTAGTAATGGGTTCCATACTTTTTATCGCATTTATTTTTGTAGTGATCAATATTTTGGTAGATGTTGCTTATGTTTGGATCGACCCAAGAGTAAAGCTCTCTTAGATGCTGTTAAAAAAACCATGTCATTGCGAGGAGGAACGACGAAGCAAACTCGTCGCATGCAGATGAACGCGACGAGTTTGCTTCGCCGCACGGGCTCTGCGAATCCCTGCTCGCAATGACATGGTTTTACATTTTTAAACAGCTTATTATTTTTGTGGTTTATAGTTCATCGTAAAATTTATAGATATAGAAGTGAATAACAGTTCAAACAAACCGGATTTGGTGTTTTTTATAGGATTTATGGGCTGCGGCAAAACTACATGGAGCCGCAAACTGGCTGCCCATCTAGGTTATGAATTTGTTGATCTTGACCACCTGCTGGAAGAACAATTAGGCATGACCATCGCCGAATATTTCTCCAGCTTTGGCGAAGATGCTTTCCGTAAACTGGAATCCGACATCCTGAAACAAACTGTATTCGCTGAAAATGCCATCATCTCTACCGGGGGCGGCCTGCCTTGTTTTTTCGACCATATGGAATGGATGAATGCCAACGGCAAAACCGTCTATATCAAATTGTCACCCAAAACGCTGGTCGACCGATTAGAAAAAGGTAAAGCAAAACGCCCCTTGCTGCGCGATAAGCATGGCGACGAACTATTGAACTTCATTACCGATAAATTAGCTGAACGCGAAGGGTTTTACCTGCAAGCCAGCCATATTGCCGATGGCATAAGCCTGAGCGTAGAAGGCCTGGAAGCACTTATCCAAAGCAAATGATTACACCGGAACATAGTTTATTATCCATCTACTTTAAAATAACTTAGCTGAAACTATCTTTATTAAACGTTGTTGAGCTTTTATGGACCATAATGTATATTTACTAGCCACCGATCCTAAAAATTCTTGCCGGGACGTGATACATTCAAGGGATACCGCTTTAAAAATCAGGGTATTTTGCCTTGACAATGAAAAGTTCACCGTAAACGAGAACGAGATACAGCTATTCGGCTACGCCGACCATAAATTATACGCCTTTGAAACCATTAACATTGTAGCCGAAGACGCGCTCGATGTAGTAGGAGCCATCCAATGGTATGCCGATTACATAGGCGTACCCGAAATGGAGATCCTTCCTGATGATCCCAGACATGGGCAGGATATTGCGATGTAATACTCTAATTGAAATAGGTTTCTGTAATTTCTATTGTACTAAATAACTTATGTGTGGGGTGTCATCCTGAGCGTAGTCGAAGGGTGAGCGCAGAGGCCCACTCGAATGCTTCGAATACCTTAGCATGACCCATACTGGTTTCAGTCACAGACTGAAACCCTGGATGATGACAGTTTGTAACTGTCTATCTAATACAATAAAACCACATCCAGAAAACCCTTTGTACCAGCGTAATCTCTTGCGCTACTATAAACATAATATTCGGGCTCTTCAACTATACCTTTATGGCCTGGATAAAGCATCTACCCATTCCACTAGGGCAAAAGTTATAAAATAAATTTCCTGGCTATCATGTATGCGGTATTTGGAACGCATAATTATAATTGACATGGTTTAGTTGGGAGAAAGTTACAAACTTTCTTTGATCTGTAGACTTCAGTTATAAACTGAAGCCAGTGGGGGGATGGAATATTGGGTATAGTAATCATCTAGCTTATATTAATGGATTGTAATATAACAATATTAGAATGCACTGTGCTGTCCGAAATTCCCCAAATAGGACGATCATGGCTATAGTCTGCGACTAAAGTTATCCAACCAGCTCCATCATCTTCAAAATACTATCAATATATTCCCGGTTGTTGGCAAGGCGAGGCACCTTATTTTGGCCACCTAGTTTGCCTTTTTCCTTTAGCCAGTTAAAGAAAGTCCCCTCAGGTGCCCTGCGCACCAGCGGACGGCGCAGCGCCATATCTTTAAACCGCTTGGCATCGTAATCCGAGTTGATGCGGCGCAGGGTTTCATCCAGCAGGTCAACAAAACGGTCAAACTCTGCGGGTTTTTGCTCAAATTCTATGATCCATTCATGCGCGCCGCATTCATCGCCATTAAAATAAACCGGCGCGGCGGTATAATCGCGAATGATAGCGCCTGTCTGACTGCAAGCTTCAGCCAAAGCACGCTCCGCGTTATCAATAATCAATTCTTCGCCAAAGGCATTAATAAAGTGCTTGGTACGCCCGGTAATTTGTATGCGGAAAGGTGAAAGCGATGTAAAACGAATAGTATCACCAATCATATAGCGCCACAAACCTGCATTGGTACTAATGATAAGCGCATAGTTTTTATCTAAAGCAACTTCATCAAGCGTAAGCGTTTTGGGGTTATCCTCGCCGATGTTTTCCAAAGGCAAAAACTCGTAGAAAATGCCATAATCCAGCATCAATAACATATCTCCCGAATCAAAGCTATCCTGTATGCCAAAGAAGCCTTCAGAGGCATTATAAGTTTCCAGGTAATACATCTCGTTGTTAGGGATCAGCTTTTTAAACTGATCGCGGTACGGGGTAAAATTAACTGCGCCATGAAAATAAAGTTCCAAATTGGGCCATACCTCTAGTAAATTCTTTTTACCGGTAATTTCCAGTATGCGCTTAAACAGCAAAAGGTTCCAGGTAGGCACACCACTGATGCTGGTTACATTCACATCTTTGGTGGCGTAGGCCATTTTCTCTATCTTTTCCTCAAAGTTTTCTATCAGGGCGATGTCGAGGTGAGGGGTGCGATAAAATTCCGCCCACAAAGGCAGGTTTTTCATAATTACCGCCGATAGGTCACCAAACGATGCATCGGGATGCAGTTGATTTACTTGATTACTACCGCCTAAGGTCAAACTCTTGCCGGTAAATATGCGCGCATCAGGCCTTTCGTTAAAATAGAGGGTCAGCATATCCTTACCACCTTTAAAATGGCATTCCTCTAAGGATTCTTCACTTACCGGGATGAATTTACTGCGGTCGCTGGTAGTGCCCGATGATTTGGCAAACCAGCGTATACCCGAGTGCCAAAGTACATTCTGTTCGCCTTTAAGCATACGCTCAATATAAGGCTTCAGGGTATCGTAGTTTTGGATCGGCACCCGCTCCTTAAATTGCTCAAGCCTGCCAATACTTTTATATTGATAAAGCTTGCCCCATTCGGTTTGCTCTGCGCCTGAAATCAATTGTTCAAACCATTCCTCCTGTACCTCGTTAGGGTATTTCATAAAAAGCTCTATCTGGTGGATGCGCTTTTTCATGAACCAGGTAAAAACGGAGTTAAAAATTGTCATAGGCTTTTATTGGGCGAAGGTTTTTCTTTTCAGCACGAAGTTGGCGCCAAGGTAAACCTTACGTACCATTTCGTTGGCGGCAAGTACCTCTGGTTCACCTGATTCCAATATCTTTCCTTCAAACAGCAAATAAGCCCTGTCGGTAATCGACAAAGTTTCCTGCACGTTGTGGTCGGTAATTAAAATGCCGATGTTGCGATGTTTCAACTTGGCAACCATGGCTTGTATCTCTTCTACCGCTATCGGGTCAACACCTGCGAAAGGTTCATCCAGCAAAATAAAATTAGGCTCGGCGGCAAGCGCACGGGCAATTTCAGTACGACGACGTTCGCCACCCGATAGCAAATCGCCACGATTTTTGCGCACTTTATGCAAACTGAACTCGTCTATCAACTCCTCCAACTTCTCTCTTTGGCGTTCGCGGTTCATATCGCCCATCTCCAAAACCGCTTTTATATTATCTTCAACAGTCAGCTTCCTGAATACGGATGCTTCCTGCGCTAAATAACCAATGCCTTTTTTAGCCCGGCGATACATCGGGTCTGTAGTAATGTCCTGGTCATCCAAAAATATCTTGCCTTCGTTAGGTTTTATCAACCCCACAATCATATAAAACGATGTTGTTTTTCCCGCGCCATTCGGTCCTAATAATCCCACAATTTCGCCCTGCGATACATTGAAGGACACATCATTTACAACCGTACGCTGTTTATATTTTTTAAGTAGATTATCTGCTCTTAGGTTCATAAACCTCCTCTAAATCTCCCCCCGGTAGGGGAGCCTTTATAATTATGTTATTAAAGCCCTCCCTACCGGGGAGGGTTTGGGTAGGGTTAAACCCTAATCCCTTTTACATTTAATTGTATAGAACGCTTATCGCGCCAAATATTTTCCTCAATAGTGTAACAAATATCAAAGGGTTTGTCTTTTTTTATTTTATCCAGATACTCGCCATGGCTAAAAGCAATACAGTCAAACAGTTGCGACCCGTCTTGCACCACCGTCATTTTTAAATGCTTTTCGCCAACCAGTGTCGGGTAACCGCTAACATACACATTTTTGCTTATGAAAACCGGCGACATGTTCTCCGGCCCAAATGGCGCGAACTGGTTCAGTACCCGGAAAAACTTGGCTTGGATCTGTTTTAGCCCGATCTCGGCATCAATGGATATTTGTTGGATTAGCTGGTCATCGGTTATGCTTGCGCTTACAACTTCCTCAAACTTATCAATAAAAGCGGCTACGTTTTCGGGTGGCATAGTTAACCCGGCAGCGTATTTATGCCCGCCGAACTGGGTAAGCAGTTCGCTACAACCACACAATGCCTCATACAAGTCGTAACCCAAAACCGACCGCGCCGATCCTGCCACATGCCCATTCGAGCGGGTAAGCACTACCGTAGGGCGATAATATTTTTCTGTTAATCTCGATGCTACTATTCCTATCACACCTTTATGCCAGTTCTCATTAAACACTACGGTTGATTTTCTGCCTATAAGTACCTCGTCGCTATCTATCATCGCTAATGCCTCGTCGGTAATAGAAAGGTCATGCCCCTTACGTTCAGTATTTTTTATATTGATCAGATCGCTTTTTTCTTTGGCATGCTCTTCATTACAAGCGCTCAGCAACTCAACTGAATGTTTGGCATCATCAATTCTGCCTGCCGCATTAATGCGTGGGCCTAGTAAAAATACAATGTCCGATATGGTGTAATTGGTTGTCCTGCCCGCAACCTCCATCAACGTTTTTACACCAATACAGGGGTTGTTATTTATTTTATGCAAGCCGTAATAAGCCAGCACCCGGTTTTCACCGGTAATGTGCACAATATCGCAGGCTATGCTTATCGCCACCAAATCAAAATATTGGGTAACTTCCTCAAAAGGGATATTATTCTTATCAGCAAATGCTTGTATCAGCTTAAACCCAATACCACAGCCCGATAATTCTTTATAAGGATATTCGCAATCCAACCTTTTCGGGTCGAGTACTGCAACCGCATCCGGTATTTCATCTCCGGGCGTATGATGATCACAAATAATAAAATCAATGCCTTTTTCATTGGCATATGCGATCTTATCAACCGATTTAATACCGCAATCCAGCGCGATGATCAGTGTATAACCATGTTCAGCCGCATAATCAATTCCCTGGGTGGATATGCCGTAACCCTCTTTATATCTATCTGGGATATAATATTCTAAAAAGCGGTGATATTTCTTAAAAAAGCCATACACAACAGCAACCGAAGTAGTACCATCTACGTCATAATCACCATAGATCATTACCTTTTCATTGGCTTTTAATGCTTCCTCAATACGTTCGATGGCTTTCTCCATATCCTTCATCAGGAACGGATCGTGCAGGTGCCTGTGGTCGGGCCTGAAGAAATAACGGGCATCATCAAAATTATCTATACCCCGCTGTACGAGCAGTTTGCTTAAAACCGGGTCGATAGTTAATGCGGCGGCTAACTGGTTTATGGTTTCCTCGTCTGCATTCTCCTTTATCGACCACCGTTTTTGCATATCTTTGTTGCTTAGAACAGTAAATATAAAACAAAAAGATGGAGATTTTTTCGTTAGGCGAGGGCTCATATTCAGTTGATGCATCAAAAAAATTTATTCCCTTTGATCCTCAAACGGATAACCCTAAGGATCGCCCTGCCTCTTTGTTCATCCACGTAAATCCTTTTTTAATTAAAACCGATACCGACCTGCTATTGCTGGATACCGGCTTAGGTTTTAAAGATACCCGCGACGAGTTGTTTTTACACCAGCATATCCGCAACGCGGGCTTTGATCCCGAAGATGTGACCCAGGTGTTAATGTCGCACCTGCATTATGATCACTCCGGTGGATTAGTTGTTGAGCGTAACGGCAAACTGGAGCCAAGCTTCCCGCACGCGAAGCACGTAATTCAAAAAAACGAGTGGGAAACCGCTATTAATGGCAAAACGTCATCTTATCACAAGGAAATTTTTGAAGCTTTGGAGGGTAAGATTAATATTAAGTTTGTAGATGGCTCCGGCGAATTACAGCCCGGCATCAGGTACGAGCATTCGGGTGGACATTGCCCGTTTCACCAGGTTTTTTGGATAGAAGAGAACGGACAAAAATGCTTTTTTGGTGGCGATGAATTACCCGAACCCGAACAATTGATCAGAAAGTTTATTGCCAAATATGATTACGATGGCCGTAAAGCGATGCAGTTACGTGAAGATTATGGAAAAATTGCTGCTGCTGAAGGTTGGACTTGCCTATTTTATCATGCTAAATCAATAACCGAGGGGAAGGTTACTTATACCGATGAGCATTTTACAGTAGCGCAGGCTTAAACGGCTTTATCGGCCTCAAACATTTCTTTTATTTTTTCAACGCTCAATGGTTTCGAGATAAAGCTATGTACAAGCGGGTATGACCTTGCCTTGTTAATATCGTTACTAAATACCGATGAAGAAATAATAAATATTTTGCTTTTGCCTAACGGATCAATGTTAAGGCGTTTATACTCATCTAAAAACTCCCAGCCGTTCATAATCGGCATGTTAATATCCAGTAGAATATAGTCAGGCAGTTTGCTTGGGTCTTTACGCTGTATCTCAACTAATTGATCTATAGCGAATTTTCCATTAAGGCAAGCCATAATTTCAGTGGTTAGCAAAGCTTTTTTTATCAGTTTAATGGATATGAAATTGTTTATCTCATCATCATCAACCAACAAAATACTTACGGCCTGATTATTAGTGTTCATGAGTTTTATATTCGTATTCCTTATACGGAGAGGCAAAATAAAAAGTTATATTCCTATAAGTTGTAATTATAGGTTATTGTTTTTTAATTGTCAAAATAAAATTAACTATAAATATTCTATCTGGCAATTAACGTTACAGTTAAAATTCGTAGTCGCGTTCAACCTTGCAAATTCTTACCTTATAATGGGCATACCATGCGTCTCTGCCTTGCTTCTGAGCAACTAAATGGTCGGTATTTGCCTTCCAGTTTTTAATAGCTTCCAGTGATTTCCAATAGGACACAGTTATCCCCAATTCGTTGCGTGCAGATTCAACGCCTAAAAAGCCCTCTTGTTGTTTAGCCTGCTTATCCATTTCTTCGGCCATGGCTTCATATCCATTATCACCGTCGGTACGAATAGAGGTAAATATCACAGCATAATAAGGCGCTGGAGGTGTTTTAGCTATCATAAACATTATATTGGTTAAACAAAAAAGGCTCCTAACGGAGCCTCAACTATAAATTATTTTTTCACGTTCCGTATTCCGGTGTAGTTACTTCACTTTCTTCAAACTCATAATCGCTTAACGGCGGGCATGAGCAAATTAAAGTTCTGTCGCCATAAGTATCATTCACACGGCCTACTGATGGCCAGAATTTATATTCCACCACATAAGGCAGCGGGAACGCAGCTTTTTGGCGGGTGTATGGATGTCCCCATTCGTTTGCTGTTATTACAGCTGCAGTGTGCGGAGAGTTCTTCAACGGATTATTCACTTTGTCTGACAGACCCTTTTCAACGTCATCAATTTCATGTCGAATGGCGATCATCGCGTCACAAAAACGGTCAAGCTCATGTTTAGGTTCTGATTCTGTTGGCTCAACCATAACCGTACCCGCAACCGGGAACGAAACAGTTGGCGCGTGGAAACCATAATCCATTAAACGCTTGGCTATATCCGTAACCTCAATGCCGAAGCTCTTAAATGCGCGGCAATCCAATATCATCTCATGCGCGCAGCGGCCATGTGATCCTGTATACAATACCGGGTAATGGTGATGTAAGCGTGCCTTAATATAATTAGCATTCAATATAGCGTAACGGGTTGCGTTGGTTAAACCATCGCCGCCCATCATGGCAATATAAGCGTGGGAGATAATTAATATTGATGCTGAACCCCAAGGCGCAGATGATACCGCGTGGATAGATTTTCCTTTATCAATATCAACCACCGCATGTCCCGGTAAAAACGGCACCAGATGTTTAGCCACACCAATCGGGCCCATGCCCGGGCCACCGCCACCGTGAGGTATGCAGAAGGTTTTATGCAAGTTCAGGTGACAAACGTCAGCGCCAATATTAGCCGGACTAGTCAATCCAACCTGCGCGTTCATGTTAGCGCCATCCATGTAAACCTGTCCCCCATTTTGGTGGATGATCTCACATATTTCAACAATGGATTCCTCAAACACACCATGTGTTGATGGGTAAGTAACCATTAAGCAGGATAAGTCGTTTTTGTACTGCTCTGCTTTAGCTTTCAGGTCGGCAACATCAATGTTTCCGTTGTCATCGCATTTAACAACTACGATCTTCATCCCTGCCATAGCGCCCGATGCCGGGTTAGTACCATGTGCTGATGATGGGATTAAAGCGATATTACGGTGATGATCGCCCCTATCCTCATGATAAGCACGGATCACCATTAAACCAGCATACTCACCTTGCGCACCCGAGTTTGGCTGCAAGCTCATGGCTGCAAAACCGGTGATTTCGCTTAACCATTTGTTCAGTTCATCAAATAGCTGCATGTAGCCGCCGGTTTGATCAGCAGGAGCAAATGGATGCATTTTACTGAACTCAGCCCAGGTAACCGGAACCATCTCAGTAGTCGCATTCAATTTCATGGTACATGAGCCCAGCGCGATCATCGAATGACAAAGCGAAAGATCCCTTGCTTCCAATGCTTTAATGTAACGCAACATCTCATGCTCTGAATGATGCGAATTGAACAATTTATGTGTTAGATAAGTTGATGTACGTTGCAATTCAGCAGGAACAACAGTTTTGATGTTCCCTTTCAGCTCATCAATATTCACATCATTCAATGTTTTGCCTTTTACTTTAGCAAAAAAGCGAACAATGGTTTTAACATCTTCTACCGATGTGGTTTCATCAAGCGATATGGTAACTACCGAACCTTTATAGTGCAGGTTCATTTCGTTATTTACAGCCTCGCCATGTAATGGCCCTGCTAACTCGCCTAAATCAAACTTAACGGTATCGAAGAATGATTTGTTAAGCTGCTCATAACCCAACTCATTTAATGAATCAGCTAATAAAACACTTAAACCGTGGATTCTTTCAGCAATCAGTTTCAATCCTTGCGGACCATGATATACTGCATACATACCAGCCATAATAGCCAATAACGCCTGCGCGGTGCAAATGTTAGAAGTTGCTTTGTCCCTGCGGATGTGTTGCTCGCGGGTTTGCAATGCCATACGCAAAGCGTAATCGCCTGCGCTGTCAATAGTAACTCCTATGATACGGCCCGGTAACGAGCGTTTATATTCTTCCTTTGTGGCAAAAAATGCCGCATGAGGACCACCGAAACCCATCGGTACGCCAAAACGCTGCGTATTACCAACCACAATATCAGCGCCCCATTCACCCGGAGGGGTTAACAACACTAAGCTCATTAAATCGGCAACAACGGTTAGTTTAATGCCTTTTTCGTGAGCTTTGGTGGCGTATTCTTTGTAATCGTAAACCTCACCTTCGCCGGCAGGATATTGTACTATAGCGCCAAACATGTTTTCGGTTAACTCAACCGTATTGTGGTCGCCTATTTGTAGTTCGATGCCATAAGGCTCCGAACGTGTTTTTAAAATATCAATAGTTTGCGGGAACAATTCCTGTGATACGAAGAACACATTTGCCTGCTGATTTTTACGCAAGCTGTATTGCATAAACATCGCTTCGGCAGCTGCAGTACCCTCGTCCAGTAAAGATGCATTTGCAATTTCCATCCCTGTTAAATCCACAACCATAGTCTGGAAATTCAACAAAGCCTGTAAACGGCCCTGCGCTATTTCTGCTTGGTATGGGGTGTATTGGGTATACCATCCTGGGTTTTCCAGTATGTTACGTTGTATTACGCCGGGTACGATCACATCATAATATCCCTGACCAATAAACGACTTGAAAACTTTATTTTTTGACGCGGTTTGTTTCAGCGTGTTCAGGTAATCGAACTCGCTTTTTGCCACCGGTAAATTCAACGGATTTTTTAACCTGATTCCTGCGGGAACAGTTTGATCTATCAATTCATCAAGCGAACTAACGCCGATGGTTTTTAGCATTTTAGCGGTGTCAGCCTCATTGGGGGCTATGTGGCGCGACTGGAATTTCTCCTGGTAATCGATGTTCAGCTTCATGTGAAATTAGCGGGCAATTAAAATTGACGCAAAGGTACAATTTTCCGCATGAGTAACAATTAGCTAACTATATATTGACAATGGATTTACAACGGGCTGCTACCAATTAAAAATTTATAAATCAGCAATTAAATTGTATTTTTCCATCCCCTAATACTTTATGCTGAAAAAACCTTTCCTCTTATTATTATTTCTTTGTTTTTGTGTGAAAGGGTTTTCAGCAGTTTTTGTTGTTACCAGCAATGCGGATTCAGGGGCGGGCACTTTAAGGGATGCGTTGACACAGGCGGCGGCAAACGGCACGAGCGAAAAGGATTATATTAATTTTAACATAGCCGATACGAGCAAAGCTGGCAGGACCATTACGCTGGAAAGTGAGTTGCCTTTTGTAACTGCAAACATGGTAATTGATGGCTCTACGCAGCCCGGCAGCATTCTCGATCCCGCAGGGAGCAAAATAATCATAACCCCAGACAGATCCAGTTACACAGCCGAACGCGAATGGACGGCTGCATTTATGTTGCAAAATGCTGATAACGTAGAAATCTATGGTTTTGATATTAATGATTTTGCCGGCCTGAAAAATATATACGAGGATGCTTTCGTACAAAACTGCGCTATATATGCAGCAAATTCAACAAATCTTACTATTGGTGCACCCGGCAAGGGTAATTATATGTACAGTGATGATTTTATAATAAATGAGAACAGTCAAAATGCAATAGCTGCTGATTCTGTTGTAAATATTAAAATACAATCAAATTATTTTGACTATAGTTCTGTAGGACCAAATGATCAGAGTATTTTTAAGGGCAGTTACATTCTGGACCATGATATATTATTTGGCGGAGATACCCCTGCTGAAGGAAACCATGTAAATGGTGAATTACAACTTTCCGGTAAAAATATTTGGATGGAGAATAACTCATTAGCCTTAGATCAATATGGCTCTCCACTACCGGACAATAAATTTATTACTGGAATAATAATGGGTGGTACAAATATATTTTTCTATAACAATACGGCCAATATATTCCAGCTCCAAATAGACGGAGCCAATAATTTTGAGGTATATAATAATAAAGATTTTAATACCAGTGCGGGTGCGGGCTCAGTAGGAGGGCTTACATTGTATCAATCTAACAATGGAATCATTGGTTCAGACGACATTACAAAAGAAAATGTATTATATTGTGTGAATTCTAATTTAGGTATTGGCAACCAAGATTGTAATAATATCCAAATATTAAAAAATAGCATTGTATGCAGTGAAAAAGCTTACAATTTGCTTATTGAATCCAATTTTCCTAACATCCATATCCCTGCAATTAAAGTATTGGTGAACAGCGATACTGAGTTTTCAGGCAAGGCATCGCCAAATTCAAAAATATATGTTTATGAGGATAATACTGATTGTGATATATGCAACCCGGTAGCTTATATCACAACACTCACAGCGGCTGCAGATAGCACGTGGAAACTATTAGGCAACTTTGCCGGAAAAAAAATGTTGGCAAATGCCTTGCTTAATCAAAATTCATCTGAATACACCGCCCCTGAAATACCCGTTGATTACCGTAATTCTATCATCAGGCAACCATCGTGTGGATTAAAAAATGGAGTAATGACGATTAGCTACCCGTTAAAAACTTTAAAAGTTAAGTGGTATGACAGTAATACTAATCAGGAAATAGGCGAAGGCGATACTATAAAAAATCTTGGTCCCGGCAACTATTACGCAAAAGCATATAATGGAAATTGCGCAAGTGCACCTATGGGATTTCAACTATACGATGTCGAGCCGCAAATAATCTCTACATACGCTTCTATACTAAACCCCTCATGTGGTAAAGGAGGATCAATAACCGGATTGATACCTACAACTGATTCACAAGATTTGGCTACGTATAAATGGACTGATTCAAATAATAATGTTGTAGGCAATCAAGCAGAAATCTCTAATCTTAGTGCCGGTACTTATACATTAACAATGACGGATACCGTGACGAAATGTTCTATTACATACGGCCCGGTAACCCTAAAAAATACAACAGGACCAAACATCGACCAAAGCCAAATAAAAGTTCAATCCACTAATTGCGGACAATCAACAGGCTCAATAACTAATATCCCGGCAACAGGCACAGGTACTTTAAAATATAGTTGGGTAAACAACAGCACTCAACAAACCGTTAGTACCGATAGTATACTGGTAAATCAACCGGCAGGTACTTATAAATTACAGGTAACTGATGATACCCAATGCGGCCCGGTTTATAGTTCAACCATTAATATTCCTGAAACCAACGGCATCATGATGGATGAATCGAAAGCCGTTACAACCCCGGCAAGCTGCGGTAATAATAATGGCTCGGTTAAAGGCATAAACGTCACCGGCGCTACCCAATACCAATGGGTTGATGCCAATAACAATACCGTCGGCACAAGTGCCGATCTGCTAAATGTGCCTTCGGGCAACTACACGCTTACCGCATCAAACGGTTTTGGTTGCAGTAAAACCAGTAAAACTTATTTTATAGCACAGCCCCCCGGCACCATATATCCTAATTATGCTGTTTCGATGTCGGAATCATGCTACGGTTTAAATAATGGTTCACTAACCGTTACTACCGATGCACTTGCGAAAACACTGCGGTGGGTAAACAGCCAAAACCAACCTATCGGCAACACGCAACAAATCAGCGGGCTTGCACCTGATGTTTATACGCTATATCTGACAGATGCCAATGGCTGTGAAAGCATTTATGGGCAATATAATGTCCTCGGTGCTAATCAAATACAAATAGTCCCCGAATCGGAACAAATTAGCCCCGACCAATGCTCAACCAAAACAGGCAGCATCAGTAATATACAAATTACGGGAGGCATCCCGCCGTATACTTACTCGTGGACAGATCAAAATAACGTCGTATTCTCCTCCTCTGCATCTGTTAGCGGGTTAGCCGCCGGAACTTATGTTTTGGACGTGAATGATTCACGGGGATGCGCGCTGGTTAATGCTACTTATGTGGTGCCGAATCAGGATAATACTATTTCTTCTGCTTTAGTAAATGATATTGAGCTTTGTACTCCCGGTACAGCATTGATACAGGTAAAAAATGTCGTTTCCGGATATAGCTATCGCTTATATGATTCAGGCACAAGTACTACCCCCATTGATGAGCAAACAAGTGGTGTATTTAAAATCACGGCAAACACAAATACAACTTATTTTGTAAGCCAGTTTATTGGCACTTGCGAAAGCTCCCGTACCAAAGTAAATGTAACCGTAGGATTGTCGGGCGTCAATATCGCTAACACCTTCACCCCCAACGGCGACGGTATTAATGACTACTGGCAAATTACCGGAATTGATAATTACCCGACAGCGTTGGTGCAGATATTTAATCGTTACGGGCAAAAACTGTTTGAATCCAAAGGTTACAGCATACCATTTGATGGTACTTATAAAGGACAAAAACTACCATCCGGCGTTTACTACTACATCATCAACCTGAATACAAAATGTAACCTGCTGAGCGGCAGTTTAACTATTTTGCGGTAGCGCAAGCTCTCAAATACATTTGTATAGTATTCTCCAATCCATAATATAAAGCATCGCTAATTAAAGCATGGCCAATGCTTACTTCCTGTAATCCCGGTATATTCTCTACAAAATATTTAAGGTTGTGCAAGTCCAGATCGTGCCCGGCATTGATTCCTAAGCCATATTGTCGGGCAACCTTCGCGGCTTCAACATAAGGCGCTATTGCTTGCTCTTTTCCTTTGGAGTAATTAGTGGCGTAAGCTTCGGTATACAATTCGATGCGGTCGGTACCTGTAGTAGCTGCGGCGGCAACCATTTCCGGCACGGGGTCAACAAAAATAGATACCCTTATACCAGCCGACTTAAAGGTCGCGATGATGTATTTCAAATAATCCTGGTTGGCAATGGTATCCCAACCATGGTTCGACGTGATCTGTCCTAAAATATCGGGCACCAGCGTAACCTGCTCGGGCTTGTTGGCTAATACCAGATCGATGAATTTTTGTTCCTGGCAATTACCCTCAATATTAAATTCAGTAGTCACAATTTTTTTCAGGTCGAAAACATCCTGGTAGCGGATGTGCCTTTCGTCAGGGCGTGGGTGTATCGTGATGCCTTGTGCGCCAAAACGTTCGCAATCTTTAGCCACCTGTACCAAATTCGGGTTATCGCCGCCACGCGCATTACGCAGGGTAGCAATTTTATTTATATTGACGGATAATCGGGTCATAGCTTATGTATACTTTTGCCGGGGTAAATATCATTAATACTTTACTAACATCTAAAACAATTTTATGATTGATTTTATTTACAAATCGTTATGAAAAAACTATTATTCCTTTTATCACTCTTATTATTAATAAGTTCATATAGCCGCGTTAACGCGCAGGCTAATTATATCAAGATAGAAAATTACGAAGTATTCTATGGCTATGCCCGCCATTTTCCGCAGGAGTGGATGATATTGCGCCGGTTTGATAACTACGGCAAACATTACCTCCTACTCGTAAACCCGCAAACACTGGAAACCCGGGTTGACGAAAGCAACTTTTACCAGATCAAACAAATGACTATCGCGCAGGCAAGGGCGTTTTTCGGTAACTCGCCCTACCAGGATGCACTTAAAAAAGCTGAAAAAGCCTCTGTTATGATACAGGATGCTGGCATTGAAACCGGGATGCCCAAAGAAACAGGTATCAGCCTTACGGCAGATCTTTGCCCATCGCACAAGCCACTCGACCGCCGCATATTCACCGACATCATTGCCGAATTTAAAAAGGTGGAAACACCCGTACCCATAGCTTTGTCCGTTACCGGTATCTGGATGCGCGACCACCAGGAAGACCTGGAGTGGCTAAAATCGCTGCAAGCCAACCACGAGATTTATATTACCTGGATTAACCACTCATTTAATCATCGCGTAAGCTTAAAAGCACCGCTGAAAGAAAACTTTTTACTGGAACCCGGCACCGATATTAATTACGAAGTGCTGGAAACTGAAAAAGCCATGCTGAAGAAAGGTTTATTGCCCTCGGTGTTTTTCCGGTTCCCGGGATTGGTGTCGGACCAACAACTGGTTTACCGTATAACTGATTTTGGCCTGATACCAATTGGTACGGATGCATGGCTGGCTAAAGGGCAAGCTCCGCAAGCAGGCAGTATTGTACTCATCCATGGCAATGGCAACGAACCGGTAGGGGTAAATGATTTCATCGCCCTGCTCAAACAAAAAGCACCGGAAGTAGCACAAAAACAATGGTTGCTGTACGATTTACGCCAGAGTGTGGATGATGAGTTTGAAACACCGGATACGATAGCCGATCCGAAGAAAAAGTAAATCAATATGAGCTGGACATGCCCCAAATGCGAACGCGAGCTTAAGCATATTAATGCAACTCACTACTGTATTAAGGTAAGTGTTGACAGTTTGTTTGATGGCCGCCCCGCTGAACTGGAATTGGTTTTTGATAAAATATTAGCCGAGGTTGCTAATTGGGATGACGTGCTGATAAGTACCAGTAAAAACTGTATTGTATTTGTGCACAAGCGCACCTTTTTTGTAATCAGGCCGATGCAAAAGCAGCTTGATCTTAAATTTTATTCTAAGGCGAAGCCCGAATCTCCAATTATCACGAAAAGCAGTTTTTATGCAGGAAAATACGAAAACAGCACACGTATTTCGCAGTTAACCGAATTGACTATGGAACTTTTTGGGATGATAAAAGATTCGTATATTTTGTTGTAATTTAAGGGAACCTAGACGTCCTTGAACCGTTTTTTTAATTTCAGAATTGGCTTTTCTATCAGGTTATAGGATATCAGTGCCACTACAAAAACGGCAATTATATTTTGCGGAAACTTATTGATCCAAAAATGGGATACTGAGGTTAAAAAGAGTTGTTGCCATACATATAACGAGTAGGATAAAATCCCCAGTTGCATCACTAACTTGTTGTTTAATGCCTTGCTAACAGGAGTATCAACATACATGCTCCAGAACAGTAAAATTATTATAGCTACATCTTCGAGCGTCTTTCCAAGGGGTAATGTGTATAACCCTCTAAAATGGTCGGCAAGTAACGGCGAAATAAATAATAAAAAAAACGCTGAAAGCCCGGCTAGCCAGTTGCTCTGAAAATATTTGCCATACTTTTCTTTAAAATCGGGCCTGCTTTCAAGCATGGCTCCCAGGCAACCTGTTAATATGGCATCCCCGCCCGTTTGCAGCATGCCACCTATTTGCGGGCGCGAACCTGGAAACACAAAATAAGTAGCAACTCTTAACAGGGGCATTAACAGGATAATGACCAGGGTTATTTTTATTAATTTTTGCTTATTGGCAACCAGTGCAAAGGTTATTGGCCATAACAAGTAAAATTGCTCCTCCATGGATAGACTCCAAAAGTGGCCGATAAACCACGATCCCATACGATCGGGCCGTAGATGGAAAAGCTGCGAGTAGTTCCATAAGTATATGCTAGCTACACCAACAGTTTTATAATTACCAAATATTTCCGGCACGAAAAATAATTTTAATACAATGATTACCAGTATATAAGTATAAAAAATGGGAAAAATCCGGAATACCCGCCTAATGTAAAAGTGTTTGATGTTAACATCGCCTGTTTTCTGATGTTCAATAATTAATAATTTAGTTATTAAATACCCACTGATAACAAAAAAAATAATTACTCCCGTACCGCCGTTTTCAATAATGGGATAAAAAAAGTGCTTGCTTAAATCAACCGGTAAAGTGACAATTAAATGTGAAAGCAAAACGAGAAGAATAGAGACAGCTCTTAATCCATCAATACTTTTTATTCTATTCATTTAACAATTTTGGCTATTTTGAGCTTCGAATATATTAAATTTTCACTACTATATAGTATTTTTGATCCCAGCTGGGGGCATCCTGCGCCGATAATGCATCTGTTAAGGAATGTTAAATTTTTGCTAATGAACTTTATAAGCCGGTCCTTTGTTTCATCAACAAACAGCGTTGTGATAAAAAACTTACTCCTTACTATTTCACTTTTACTGTTTATTTCAACTGCGGCCTTCGCGCAGCAATTAAACGGTGTGGTGTTGGATAAGCTTTCCCACAGGCCCGTGGAGTTTGCCACTATCCGCACAGGTCAATTTGTGACTTCCACCTCTATCGAGGGTAAATTTAGCTTATATAATATTCGTTTTGGTGATACTATTAGGGTAACGTGCGTAGGTTATGTACCTAATACTTATACCGTTTATAATGTTCATGCCGATACCATTTATGTTGAACCTGTTTTAATACAGTTACAGGATGTAAACGTTCGCACCCGTAATTATAAAACCGACTCCTTAAACCTGCGTAAAGAATTCGCGGGCACATTCAACTATCAAAAGCCCGCCCTAAAGGACTTTTTGAAAAATAATTTACCCACATATACCACCGATGACCATGGTAGCGCCTATAATGATAATTCAAGCATTGGCGGACTGAATCTTTTATCTATCGTAAGCCTTTTCGGCAGGAACAAAACCCCATCCGCCAAACTGCAAAAACAATTGCAGGATGATGAAGAATCCAATTACGTCGACCATAAATTCTCCAAATCAAAAGTGGAAGTAATCACCCATATGCAGGGCGACTCACTCCAGGATTTTATGGATAGCTACCGCCCAACCATCACCCGCCTAAAACAAATGACAGACTATGAACTGCTCATCTACATAAAAGACAGCTATACGGAATTTATCAAAACGTATAAGCCCGGGGAGCGTGAGGTGTTTAAGAAACCATAAAAGACTATAAGTGCCTCAGCATGACACCCCTCTCTTTTTATAATAGGTCATTAGAAAAAATTCAGCCGCATCTTCCGATCATTTACGGCGAACACCAACAATGTTAAACCTTGATATTATTAAGCCCGTTTACTCATAAATCGCTTCTGTAACCAAGCACGAACCGGCTCGTCATATAACTTGAGGCAGGCATAAGCTATAGCTACGGCGGTTATCAAAAGTCCCAAACCTACCAGCATACCTTTAGCCATTGGTATTTTGTCTTGGACAACCCAGGCGGTGTACCAATAAATTAACGGGTAATGTGTTATATAGATGGGGTAAGAAATATCACCCATAAATTTGCAGAGCTTAATAGCGCTCTTGTTTTTTATAGTACTACCCGCGCCCATGGCAACAATTAAAGGGAAAAGGATAATGATAGTAATGGATTCATACAAACCATTCATCCATAAATGCGATTCATCGCCGACCCTCGGCAGGCAAAGAATCACAACTAAAAGTAAACTACATACACCAAAAGCCCATTTAACGTTGATCAGCTTGCCTACGCGGCATAACAGTACCCCGGCGAAAAATGGATAAAGCAAACGGGTAAAACCTATATTTAGCTGCGTTTTATTGATTGACCAGCCGCCTATCACATCGCCCTGCGGGCCCCAAACGGTGTAGTGTATCAACAAACAAGCCGATAGAAACACGAATATAGCAAGCACCGTATTAGAGAACCTGCGGATAAACAGCGCGTACAATATGTTGGCGATATATTCAAAAAACAGCGACCAGGCCGGGCCGTTAAGCGGGTGCATTTCCTGCCAGCCACGAATGTCCATGGATATTGGGAGCGGGATCAACGTAAAACCGACCACCATTACCAGCAGCATTTGCCATACAGGCGTGCTATTGATCAGCGGGAACACAGCGCCACCCTGAAAATAGAACAATGCCGCGCCGATGATCGACCCCATAATAACCATAGGCTGCAAGCGGATGAGGCGGCGTTTGTAAAAGTCCCATTGTGTCATTTTACCCCAGCGGTCGTCATAAGCATAGGCTACCACGAAGCCTGATAACAGGAAAAAGAAATCAACCGCTAAATAACCATGATTAAGGAGCTGCTTAAAGCGATTATCATTTGCATAAGCCTCCAGTACATGAAAAGAAACCACAACAATAGCGGCCACACCACGCAGGCCATCCAGAATTTCGTAATGATTTTTTGATGGGAGAGTTGCAGTTTTAGTCATAATAGGTTGCTGCCGTTTGGCTGGGTTTAATAATAATAGCCAATGTCTGTTTATTTTTATAGATGTGCAAATTTGTTTGAAATTAATGTTTCAATATGAAGCAATAAAGTGGGAGATGGTGCGGATAATACCATTGGTGTTCGGAAGATTGTGCAACTTCAATAAATTTATGTGTAATGGGTGTCACCCTGAGCGTAGTCGATGGGTTGGCGCAGAGGCCCGCCCACATACTTCGACTACGCAGTATGACACCTTTTTAGTTCACGCAGAGTCTCTCGGAAATTTAAGTTAACCCATAAAATAAAAAGTTAACTATCAGAGCCAGGCATGATCGTAGTACGTTAACCCTATCAGAAAAGGACAAAGCGGCTGCCCCCGAACTTTATAGGTTGTTTCAATTAATGCCTTCTATGTCCAATCCTTTTCCTATTGTCAGGAAATTGAGAAATGAAAAGGTAAAGAATATGAGGCCCAATGCGATATGAATTACCAC
>NZ_LMUO01000015.1:549237-712018 GCF_009765905.1 Mucilaginibacter sp. L196
ATCATCCCTCTATATTATATGAATTTATTTTTTGCTGTTCATTTGTCGTTGTTGCCAAAAATAGATCATGAGCGATTAATGTCACTCATGGGTACGCCAAATCCTACGGCTAAGGATATATTAGTGATAACAGGATTATTATTAAAGACTAAAATAGGTAAAAATGAAAAAGGGGGCAAATGCCCCCTTTTAATATAATTTTCGGAATTACTCACGTCAGTTTCTACAAACCGGGTCGTCGCCTGCCATTGTGCTTTCACCATTTTGATATGATCTCAGCTTCACAATATTTCCTGTTCCTCACAGGATAATGTTTCATTCCCCGATGTCAAAGACCGTTGAATCCCGCAAATAATTCTTGCTGGATTGACAATACGAAGGTTCGGAAGAATCATATTTTTAGTGGGTTTTAATGAGGTTTGAAACCTTAAATAAATATATAAACACCTGAGTGTTAAGTGATATAAATAACATAGAATAGAGTTTTAACAGTAAAGGTTTCAGAGCCTGATTTTTAATAAGTGAATTGAATAAGTACCGGCTTCCAGGATGAATGATATAGGTACTCATATTAAGCGTTGTGAACGGCAGAATTCAGGAAAATTGTTAGGGATCATACGGATTACAGCGCTTTGCTAAGCGTATCGGAAATCTGAATAGGAATGGCAGTACAGAAATGATGAAACTGATTGATTGACAACGGCATCGGTCTTTAAAACTGGTAATTTATCTTACTTCAAATCCAGTTTCACATTTTCCCTCCGACATCACAAAAAAGCTTTCGAAATGAGGCTTGCCTGGTAACCGCGCTAATTTCTTTAACAGGATCTGGCTGTATTCATCTATATCGCGGATGATCACCCGCATTAAAAAATCATAGGCTCCCGACATATGGTAACATTCTTGTACTTCTTCCAGCTTTATAGCTTCAGTCATAAAGTTAGTGAGGCACTCTTCCGTATGCTCGATCAGTTTAGCCTGTACATAACCGATCAAGCCATAACCAACCTTTTTAGCATCCAGAATGGCCGTGAATCGTTTGATATAACCATCCTCGTACATATGTTGAATTCGTAACTGAACGGGGGTTTCGGACAAGCCGATTTCCGCGCCTATTTTTTTACAGGATATGCGGCAATCCTTTTGAAGCATGTTTAAAATGCCGATATCAAATTTGTCCAGTTTCTTTTTCATGCCAAATCGTTTATATATTCATTTCCCGGAGTTAAAACCATCATTTTTTCAGCTTCGAGTACCATGGCATTGGAGCCAATAAAAATAGGGGTACGCTGATGTAATTCAGTTACCTCTAGGCCAAGAATAGGTGTTGTACCATTGGTGGCCCGCCCCCCGGCTTGTTCAGCAATAAAAGATAAAGGGTTGCATTCGTAAACCAAACGCAACTTGCCTTTTGGTGCAGCTGCCGTACTGGGATAAATAAATATACCCCCTTTAATAAGGTTGCGATGAAAATCAGCCACCATAGAACCGATATACCGCGAGGTATAAGGTCGATTAGTTAACTTATCTTCCACCTGGCAGTGTTTGATATACTTTTTTACCCCAATAGGGAAGTGGACATAATTACCCTCGTTTATAGAATAGATCACGCCGTTCTCGGGCATTTTCATATTCGGATGCGAAAGGCAAAACTCACCGATGGACGGATCAAGCGTAAACCCGTTCACACCGCAACCGGTTGTATAAACCAGCATGGTTGATGAGCCATAAATTACATAACCTGCAGCTACCTGTTCTGTGCCCTTTTGTAAAACATCACTTAACGATGCTTTGCCATTGGTTGATTTTCTGCGATAAATTGAAAATATGGTACCCACCGGTACATTCACATCAATATTGGAAGATCCATCCAGTGGATCAATAGCCACAATATATTTGGCGCTTTTTGATACCGGTGAATCGATATGAATAACATCCTCATTTTCTTCAGAAGCTACAATACAACATTCGCCGCCACTGCGTAAAGCGGAAATGAATTGGTCATTGGCATACACATCAAGCTTTTGTTGATTTTCTCCCTGTATGTTGGTATTGCCTGCACTGCCTAAAATGTCCATAAGCCCGGCCTTATTCACCTCCCGGTTAACAATTTTTGTAGCTATACCAATGTCCCGCAAAAGCCTTGATAACTCACCTTTTGCATAAGGAAATTCAGCTTGTTTTTCAATGATAAATTGACCCAGGGTAATAAAATTATTCATAGGCTTAGTGTAAAAAATACAGTTTGTATTTGTGTAATAATTGGTGGTCGAAGGTAAATACAAACAGATGAATAAAGCAAATACATCTTTATTTTCGGTGTTTTTTAACATTATAAACAAACTTAGATAGTGTACTGAAATCGATAAAAAACCTATATAGCACCTTTCAAAACTCTTAAAATAGGTGTATTGACTAAAAACTTATATAATATTAGGTAATACGCCTAAATAATGATTGCTCTATAGGTAATACGCCTTGAATACTGAAACTTTGAAATCTCATAACCAATTATTCAACTAATGTCAGCAACTCTCAAACATAACTTTGGTGCGGGCCCTTGTATCCTGCCTCAACCTGTTTTACAACGCGCTGCCGAAGCCGTTAAACGATGGGATTCGGTAGGTTTATCAATTCTGGAGATTTCTCACCGCTCTGTCGAATTTGAAAGTGTGATCCAAGGGACTGAAATCCTGATCCGTGAACTACTAAGTGTACCAGATGATTATAGTATACTGTTTTTACAGGGCGGTGCCAGCATGCAATTTTGTATGGTGCCAATGAATTTTTTGCAGGGTAAAAAAAATGAAGCCGCTTACCTTGATGCCGGTTACTTCGGTATGAAGGCTATCAAAGAAGCGGAGCTTTTCGGTAAGGTTAACGTCGTTGGCTCCAGTAAGGACATAGCTTATGGGCGTCTCCCTGAGGATTATGTTATTCCGGAACGGGCCGCGTATTTTCACTATACCAGCAATAATACTATTGAAGGAACACAAATGTGGGCTGAATTAAAATCCCCTGTTCCGGTGATTTGTGATATGTCATCGGACATTTTCAGCCGCGAGATTGATATCAGACAATTTGATCTGATATATGCAGGTGCGCAAAAAAACACCGGCCCGGCTGGTCTAACCATCGTGATTGCAAAAAATAAGTTTCTGGATAGCGTGAAACACGCCATTCCGTCTATGCTTGACTACCGTATCTATAGGGATAACGGGTCAATGTACAATACACCGCCAGTATTCGCTATCTATACAGCGATGCTTAACCTGCAATGGTTGAAAGGCAAAGGTGGAGTGAAATTCATCGCGAAGGAAAACCTGGCTAAAGCACAATTATTATATGACGAAATAGATCGCAACCCACTGTTTAAGGGTGCGGCTGCAAAGGAACATCGGTCACTAATGAATGTGACGTTCCGCATGGAAAACCCGGCATACGAGGCGGATTTCTTAGACTATGCGGCGAAATCAGGCATGGTTGGTATTAAAGGGTACCGCACAGTGGGCGGTTTTCGTGCATCACTCTATAATGCACTGCCTTTTGAAAGTGTGAAAGCTTTAGTACAATGTATGCAGGCCTATACGGAAACAATTCTACCGCATGGGTCATTTCAAACAACCTACTAAATCTGGAAATGGCGACTATTAAACCTTTCCAGGCTATACATCCCAATCCATTCTATGCGGATCAGCTGGTCTTTACGAAGCCGCAAGCCGAATCGGTATCTGGCAGTTCCACGCAATCCGAGGGTTTACCAGCACTGAAAATCCTGCTTGAAACAGGCGCGCGCCAAAGACCTGAAACACTACAAGGCCAGGCATTAGCATACCTTGACATCAATCATACACTTACACAATTACTGGAAAGTGAGCGGTTATGGCTTGATGTAATCCCCGGTATTTATGTTTATCAAGTGGCGCACCCATTCTATAAACAGGTTGGGATATGGGCACTGACCGACTTGGATGAGCCCATTAAAACTCATGAGCTGACCTTTGATGACAGCGTACGTCGCATTAAGAATTATCGGGAAAATACCGGACTCGAAGGTAGTCCAATCTTGTTGACCTATTCACCGGATCGCGTGATCGATAATATTATCGCAGAAATCAAAAAGGGTTTTCCGGATATTCGTTACGAAAGCGCTGCCGGTATACATGAACTTTGGAAAGTAGAAAATCCTAAAATATTGGAGCAATTGATTTCTGCATTTGCAGGAGTAGAAGCGGTTTACCTTGCAGATGGACACCACCGGAAACATTCAGCGCAATTGCTTTTGCAGGAGCAGTCAAAAAGTAAAAAGCTGCTTTTTGATACTATTTCCGCATTATATATGTCGACAGCAGAACTAAAAATTCGAGAATATAACCGGGTGGTAGTACCTGATAATCCTGTAAATATATCCTGGTTCTTCAATCGGTTACTACCGCATTTCTATATACAGGAATCACTTAATAATAAACCAATACAGCCGTCTGAAGAACGAAATATGGGAATGTATATAAAAGGAAGCTGGTATCATTTAAAAGCGAAGCCCAACACCTACACCTATTGTGCAAAGAGAGATGTATTGGATGTTTCCATTTTACAGGAGTATATCTTATCGCCATTATTTCAAATAACCGATCCTGCGAATGATCAGCGTTTAAAGCACACTGGTGGCGAAAAGGCTATGGCGGAAATGGAGGCACTGTTTCTTGCCAACCCTAATGCTATAGGTTTTACACTTTGCCCGATGACTGTTACCCAATTGTGCACAGCTGCTGATGCCGGCTTCAATTTGCCGCCAAAATCGACCTGGATAGATCCTAAAATACCTTATGGCTTA
Organism: Mucilaginibacter sp. L196; assembly: GCF_009765905.1. Lineage (GTDB taxonomy): Bacteria > Bacteroidota > Bacteroidia > Sphingobacteriales > Sphingobacteriaceae > Mucilaginibacter. The sequence continues at coordinate 554,072 of NZ_LMUO01000015.1, forward strand.
TTACTCTACAAACATCAATAACAACAATGAAGAAACAAATTATCCTTGTAATCGGCGCTGCAGGACAAATTGGCACTGAACTTACTGCAACCCTTAGGCAGGAATATGGTCGCGAAAATGTTATTGCTGCCGACAAAAAGATTCAATCCGATTTTGGCGGGATCGAACTGGACGTACTCGACACCATGAAATTAAGACAGGTGATCCTGGACCTTGAAGTGACACAGATCTATTTGTTAGCCGCGATGTTATCTGCAACAGGTGAACAACATCCAGGAACTGCATGGAAACTGAATGTACAAAGCCTGCTATCTATATTAGAAATTGCTAAAGAGTTTGAGCTGGATAGGGTTTTCTGGCCTAGTAGCATTGCGGTATTCGGGCCCGGTTCGCCAAAATATAATTGCCCGCAGCAAACACGGATAGAACCCAATACAGTTTATGGTATTAGCAAACGCGCCGGCGAACATTGGTGCCAGTATTATTTTGAAAAGTTCGGAGTAGATGTTAGAAGCCTACGCTTCCCTGGCCTAATTTCCTACAGTACTCCTCCAGGTGGCGGGACTACGGATTATGCCATCGAAATTTTTCACCATGCGCTGGAAAATCAATCATATAACTGCTTCCTTACCGAAGATAATTGTCTGCCTATGATGTACATGCCCGACGCGATTCGTGCCATCATGGAACTTATGAATGCACCAAAGGAAAAAATTGGCATCAGAACTTCCTACAATATCGCCGGGATGAGCTTTGCCCCCTGCGATATTGCAGCGGCGATAAGGGTGCATATTCCAGAATTTAAAGTTATTTATGAACCGGACTTTCGAAATAGTATAGCAAATAGTTGGCCCGCTAGCATCAAGGACGATCAGGCGCGAAAAGACTGGAATTGGAAGCCGGAATATGGTTTGAAAGCAATGACTAAGGATATGTTGCAGCAATTAAGCAATAATAAAAGGATTTCAATATCAAAAGAAGTAATACCATATCCTGATTTCCATATCAATACATATAATCAGCTTTAATAGCATATGCGGAGTTTACAAATAACACAATCTATTACCAACCGGGAAACGCAGGTACTGGAAAGTTACTTTAAAGAAGTTGGCAAACTTGAACTCATTACCGCGGAGGAGGAAGTATTACTTGCCCAAAAAATTAAACAGGGTGACCAAGATGCTTTGGAAAGGCTTACCAAAACTAACCTCCGTTTCGTGGTGTCAGTAGCCAAGAAATACCAGCACTTGGGCTTACCTTTGAGTGATTTGATCAGTGAAGGAAATTTAGGATTGGTTAAAGCAGCTAAACGTTTTGATGAAACCAGAGGCTTTAAGTTTGTTTCCTTTGCAGTGTGGTGGATTAGGCAAAGTATTTTATTGGCCATTGCAGAACATACCCGCATGGTACGGCTGCCGTTGAACCAAATTAATTTACTGACCAAAATGAATAGGTTTTCAGGTGATCTTGAAAATCTACTTGAGCGGCAGCCTACGGATAAGGAACTAGCCGAAATGATGGGTATTCCAATGGAAAAGATAGGGGACGCACGCTATCATTCTGCACGCACCAGTAGTTATGATGCTCCTTACAATATAGATGACGAATATACGCTGATCAATAAATTAGCAGATCCAGACTCAACTATTGATCACATCTTGATAGAGCAGTCTGAATACCAAAATATTAGCGGTTTGCTTGATGCTTTATCATCGCGTGAACGGAAGGTTATCGAGTTGAGTTTTGGGCTTAGCAGTGATTGGCCGTTACCAATTGCTGACATTGCAAACCAAATGGGATTAACCAGCGAAAGGATAAGACAAATCAAAGTAGACGCAATAACAAAATTAAAGGCCAGGGCGGCCAAAATGGAATTGCGGTATTCATATTAAGAACAATCACTTTTGTTATTCACATTTTTAAGATGAATGAAAAAATTAAAGTCGCGGTGTTGAATGACTACCAGCAGGTAGCGCTTTCCATAGCAGATTGGTCAGTTTTAAATGAGAAGGCACTGGTCACGGTTTTTCATGACCATCAAAATAATGAAGCGGAAATTATTGAACGGTTTTTTCCATTCAGTATAATTTGCGTCATGCGGGAACGAACGCCACTTAGTCGGAATATTCTTGAAAAATTAACTAACTTAAAACTAATCGTTTCCACAGGCAAGCGTAATGCTTCCATTGATATCGAAGCAGCAGAAGAGCTTGGTATCAAAATTATACCGACAGGCTATATTGAAAGCGGGGCACCGGAATTGACCTGGGCGCTTATTATGGCAATCGCCCGGAAAATACCTATGGAAAATAAGAATTTGCGTTCCGGCGGTTGGCAAACTACAGTTGGGACGGACCTGAAAGGAAAAACAATTGGTATCATTGGCCTGGGCAGGATTGGAACAACGATAGCTAAATATGCAAGGGCCTTTGATATGAAGGTTATTGCCTGGAGTCAGAACTTAACGGAGGAAAGAGCAGAAGAAGCAGGAGTTAAATTAGTTCAAAAAGAAATCTTATTCAAAGAGGCGGACTTTATTACCGTTCACTTGGTTTTAAGTGAACGTTCAAAAGGTATTGTCACTGCAAATGAACTGCGGTTAATGAAACCTTCCGCCTTTTTTATTAATACATCCCGTGGGCCATTAGTAGAGGAGAAAGCATTATTAGAAATATTACAGCAAAAAAAAATAGCGGGCGCCGCTTTGGATGTATTTGATATAGAACCATTGCCCGTTGACAACCCTTTCAGGAAAATGGATAATGTATTGGCTACTCCCCATATCGGTTATGTGACGGAGGAAACGTATAGCGTATTTTACAAGGACACTGTAAAGGCAATAGGGGAATGGTTAAAATAGACTCATTGAATAGGGAGTATTCGCTTTTTTATGAAAATGGATAGGCTAGATTCTTGACATAAATTTAATGGATTTAGCGTTCCTGAAAATAGAATAATAATTATTGAACAGCTGTTATGGAAGTTCGATTTTATAGCTGAAGCGACATTAATGTTTTCTGATATAGTTATTAAAAAATATTGCGTAAAATTGGGCAAAATATTTAAATTTAAACAATGTAACTTCTTTGTGATAGCTTATAAGGAACGTACGGATATCCAATTAACTGATTTATTAAGATCAGGGGATCATGTTGCGTTTACTGAAATTTACAACCGCTATTGGAATAAGCTTACCGCGATTGCCTATAATCATACCAAAGATAAATCGGCCGCAAAAGAAATTGTACAGGAACTTTTTGTTGGACTTTGGAACAGGAAGGATATTTTGGATATAAAGACGTTAAATGGTTACTTAGCAACAGCTGTAAAGTTTGCCGTTTATAAAAAGATTGAGAGGGAAAGGAGGCGGAGGGAAATTGAAAATCAAGAATTCTCAAAAAGCGATTTTATGGAAATTGATCAGGAAATCGAAACGAGATTCCTACAGGAGTACATTAATGGTCAAGTGGAACAATTACCTGAAAAGTGCCGCATGGTTTTTAATTACAGCCGGGTTAAAGGCATGAGCAATCCAGAGATCGCAGAAGAAATGAATATTTCTGTAAGAACCGTAGAAGGGCATTTGAACAAAGGATTAAAAGCCATTAGAAATGGCCTCAAGGACTCTGGTATGCTAACTTTGATAGTCAGCAGTTCATTGTATGAATTGCTCAAATAGTATTCCAAAGTCGGTTCTGTTTTTCTTTTATCAATACCATTTTTTTGAGGGCTCACATCTACAGCATTAAGGTCACATGTTTCGAATCGTGCTGCTGAGGCATTGACCATAAAATATTTTTGTTTTGGTTTTTAAACAGGTCTTGTTTTAGGTATACACTTCGAATACAGAATCATTGCAGCCAGTAAAATAGATATTGCTATTACATACAACATTGGATATTCTGGAGTCATTGACCACTTCATTCCCGAATATCAGAAATGTCATTCCGAAATACTTTGATTATGCTAATTCTCTTATGTGCAGCATCAATTTCGTGATATATCACGCACAACTGGATGAACTTGGAGTGCGAAATTACATGTCCAAGCCTCCCGGAATCCACTTTTAGCTGAACTTCCCTCAATATAAAACGACATATTAAAAATATATTTGAAATAAAACATCGATATACAGCCATTCTCAAATACTTAAAACAATTCATTAGCTTTAATTTTTTTTCGTTAACTTTATGAGAATGATTTCCCCGTCATGAATGTTTATCAGCAATATACCGATAAAGAATTGACCGCCTTTCTCAAGTCCGGTGATCAGTTGGCTTATACTGAAATTTATGACCGTTACATATTTGTGTTACTTAGCCACATTTATAATAAGACCCGTAATCGTGAAGAAGCCAAAGACATCATTCATGAAGTATTTACCAAGCTTTGGGCCAACCGGGAACAATTGCAAATTACCATTAGCCTTGCTGGGTATCTTTATACTTCCGCTCGTAATATCGTGCTCAATCATGTCACACATAAAGAAGTAGAAAGCAAGTACTTTGCCTCTGTTTTAAAATTTGCAGATCAGCCACAAACTATTACCGACCACCGAATTCGCGAAAATCAATTAATTGCTATTATTGAAAAGGAGATAGCGCAATTACCGGTAAAAATGCGTGAAGTATTTGAGCTTAGCCGTAAGCAGCATCTCAGTCACAAAGAAATAGCCGAGCGACTGGATATTTCGGAGCAAACTGTCAGCAAGCATGTTACGAATGCTTTAAAAATTCTGCGCATTAAACTCGGTATTTTTGCTTACCTGTTATGGATCATCTATCCTAAGTAAAAAAAATCATTTTTATTTACCTGTTCCAATTGAGCTTATTGTCTTACTAATATTAAGGAAACAATTTCTTAATCTATATGCAGGAACAAGAACTAAAAGAGTTATTAAAAAGAATACGGAACGGAACGGCTACTGACGAAGAAAAAGCGTTGCTTGATAACTGGTACCTTCAATACAGGGGAGAAGAAAGTACAGATTATTTATTGGATGAACGTATAAAAGATGCCAATGCGATCTGGGCTGAATTACAACCAGTAGTAAGCATTTCTCAACAAAAGAAACTTTGGCCTCGTATCGCCGCCGCCGCCGCTATTCTTGCATTCCTTTCTTTTGGCCTCTATCAATATCTCCACAAAAATAAAATACCTAAAACCGAATACGCAAATGATATTGCACCGGGTACTGGCAAGCCTTACCTTACCTTAGCCAACGGACAAAAAATAGTTTTAGGCAATAGCAACGCCATTGTCGCTAAACAAGGTGGTGTAACGATACAACAGGACACAACAGGCAAGGTTAGCTATACGGCCAACAATTCAAGAATCGCTGATGCGCCGTACAATACCTTAACCAATCCACGCGGCGGTAAACTGGTGAGCCTGGTACTCCCGGATGGTACATTAGCGAAACTGGAAGCCGCATCTTCTATTACCTATCAAACTGTATTTACAGGCAGAACCCGAAATGTTACGATTACTGGAAAAGTATATTTTGCAGTCAATTATAATAAACACCATCCTTTCTATGCCACAACCAAAGGGCAGGTGACCGAGGATCTTGGCACTCATTTCATTGTTGAGGCTTTTGATGATGAACCAACGATAAAAACAACGCTGATAGAGGGTAGTGTGTCGGTGAGCAAAGACGGCCACAAAGTTTTATTAAAACCAGGCCAGCAAACTTTAGCTGCGACCACCTTAAAGGCACAGCAAGCTGATCTTGACCATGAAACGGCCTGGATCAACGGCGACCTTGACTTTAACAACCAGGATCTGCACAGCATCATGCGGGAATTAGCCCGTGTTTATAATATTGATGTCAGTTATAAAGGAGAGGTCGAAAATATGGTGCTCAACGGTATAATTTCCAGATCGCACAATATATCTGCGGTACTTGAAATGTTTGAAGCCACAAATAATGTTCACTTCGAAATTAACGAAAGGAGGGTTATGGTGATAGCAGGACAGCGATAAAAATAAAAAGGTATCCATAAAGAAGCCGGAAGTGCTCTAACACCGCCGGCCGATGCCTGGGTCCCTTAGATAAAAAACTAATAGCAAACTAATGATTTAACTACTTAACCCAAACATTAACAAATGTATGAATTTTTACCCATTAACTAAGCGGGCGCTTCAATCCCGTAGGCGGCCGCTGCATCAGCTTTTCAGGATCATGAAATTAACCGCGCTCATAATAACTATAGCCATTTTGCACGTCAGCGCAAATGTTGTGGCCCAAAAAGTTACCTTGAATGAGCGGCAGGTTTCTCTTGATAAGGTTTTTAAAGACATCCGTACACAAACCGGGTATGATTTTTTGATCGGTAACGGACTGATAGAAAAAGCCGGGCTTGTGACAATCGATGTAAAAAATGCCGATTTAAAAGATGTTTTGAACATCATCCTACAGGCACCTCTGACCTATGAGATGGTGAACAAAACGGTAGTGGTGAAAAATCAAGAAGCATCTTTCTTTGACAATCTCAAAGACAAGGCTGCCAAACTCCTTACCCTCCCCGCTAACATTACCGGCAGGGTTATCGACAGCCTTGGCCAACCATTAGTTGGTGCTTCAGTAAGCTTGAAGGAAACGAAGTACAACACTTTAACTGATAGTAAAGGAGATTTTACCTTTTCATCAGTGCCACAAGGCAAATACACGGTGATAGTTAACTACATAGGCTACGCCAGGTTCGAGAAGAACATAGAAGTTGAAGGTCGCGATTTGAGGATAGTATTGGTTGCTCATACATCAATATCTTCGCTTGACCAGGTACAGATTATCGGTTACGGTACGGAATCTAAGCGTTTTAGTGTTGGCTCTGTGGCTACTGTTACCGCCGAAGATATAGGAAAGCAGCCGGTAACCAATCCCTTATTATCATTGGAAGGGCAAGCTCCCGGGTTGGCTGTTACTGCTATGAATGGTGTCCCAGGTTCAACAGTATTAGTGCAAGTAAGAGGACAAAACACATTGGGTACTACTTCACTTGGGCAAAAGCCTTATGACCAGCCTTTATTTATTGTAGATGGTGTGCCTTTTGCCACGGGCAATGCAAACATTAGTCAATTATCCAATCTTGCCCTTGCACAAACCTATAGCGGCGGGATCAACCAGGAAACGGGCCTTAGCCCTTTTAACGGCATCAACCCCAACGATATAGAAAGTATCACTATCCTCAAGGATGCAGATGCGACCTCTATTTATGGTTCAGAGGGTGCTAATGGTGTTATTTTGATAACCACAAAGAAAGGAAAACCCGGGAAAACAACTTTTGACCTCAATCTCAATACACAGTTCAATTCGGCTGCCCAGCCAGTACAATTGTTGAACACGCAACAATATCTACAATTGAGAAAGGATGCTTTTGCTGTAGACGGGATCACACCTTCCAGCAATCCTAATGATCCGGGTTATGCCCCTGATCTAACAATTTTCGATCAAAATAAATACACGAATTGGGAGAAAATCATTGCAGGAAATACGACCAATAATACGGATGTGCATGCCAGCGTATCCGGCGGAACTGCTAATAATACTTTCCTTGTTTCTACAGGGTATACGCGTTCCGACTATAATTATCCGGGTGATTTTGCAGACCAGAGATATACCTTACATAGCGCGTTACACAGTACCTCAGCAGATAAACGCTTCTCCATTGACCTGGTTACTGACTATGGATACGATCAAAATAATTCTGCAGGCTTTGGAGGTAGCCAGGATGTGGTGTTACCCCCCAATTTGCCCGATTTAATAGATCCAGCCGGCAATTTGATTTGGAACTACAAGGGAGTGCCTTTAAATGTCCAGAATTTTTACAGCTCTTTAAAACAACCTGCCTATTTGCAGAACTTTAATTTCAACAGTTCCTTAAATCTTTCCTATCAAATATTGCAGGGCTTAACAATTGGTGCTAACCTGGGTTATAGCCGTAATACCACAAGTGAGAATTCCGAAGATCCCGCATCCTCACAAGACCCGTCGTATGCGCAGGCTAATGCGTCCTTTGCCAATAACGCCGCTCAAACTATTAATATTGAACCGCAGATAAATTATAACAAATCTATTGGAAAAGGAACGCTAAGCGCTTTGCTCGGTGGTACCTATAAAAAGAATACGACCGATGCCAGTCAAACCCTGGCATATGGTTATTCAAATGATGCTTTCCTCGGATCAATTGATGGCGCTACGAGTACATATCCTTACGATGCTGCAAACATCGTTAAATACAGTGCCGCCTTTGCGCGCCTTAAATATATTTATGATCAAAAATATATTATTGAATTTACAGGCAGAAGGGATGGTTCCAGTAATTTTGGCCCCGGCCGCCAGTTCGGCAATTTTGGTTCTGTAGGAGCGGGCTGGATATTTTCTGAAGAAAAAATATTCAAAGAAGCCCTTCCTTTCTTTAGTTACGGCAAGCTGTCCGGAAGTTATGGAACAACAGGAGGGGATGCTTCCCAGGCTTACTCCTATCAGGCATTATATCAAAATTTGTCTTATGTTCCTGCTTACCAGAATATTAAGCAAAGCTATCCTTATAACCTTTACAATCCTGATTTTAGCTGGGCAACAAAAAAATCATTGAATCTGGCATTAGACTTGGGTTTTTTTAATAATCGATTGCTGTTAAATGCTACCTATTACAGGGACCGGGAAGGCGACCAATTGGTAAGTTATCCGCTGCCCGCACAAGCAGGTTTCCCGAGTGTATTTGGAAATCTGAATGCCACTATTCAAAACCAGGGTTGGGAATTTACAGCAAGTTCAACCAACATAAAAACCAAGGATTTCACCTGGACAACTAATTTTAATTTAACATTCAACCGAAATAAATTACTTTCTTTCCCTAACCTGGCATCATCTCCTTATGCCACGCAGTACATCATAGGCCAGCCTACTTCTATTGTATTTGGTTACAGGTATAAGGATGTAAACCCTACCACCGGACTGTTTGAGTTTTACGATAAAAATGGGAATGTTACTTCTAATCCCACCTATGGAACAGCTGCGACTGGTGGCGATGAAGTTCCAATTGCCAATAGGGAAGTTAACTACATGGGTGGATTTGGGAATAATTTCACCTATAAACATTTCAACCTTTATATTTTCTGCCAGTTTTCCAGCGGAGATGCTCCTAATTATCTTTCCGAAGTTTATGGTGTTAATTATCCAGGCGCAATGCAAAATCAACCTGAAGCAATACTGAATAATTATTGGAAAGCCCCGGGCGATCATGCCACGCTTCAACGATTGGCGAGCAGTTACAATAGTTCAGTTACCTCTGCAGGGGATTTCGCGCAATCAAGCGGAGCCTACGGCAATGATACTTACCTGCGTGTTAAAACAGCCGCTTTATCTTATGCCTTGCCGGATGCTTTTCTCAAAAAAGTTCATGTTAAAGGTGGCAGCATTTATGTGAATGCCCAAAATCTGTTGACTATCACAAATTATAAGGTAGGCGACCCGGAACAGCCTGGTAGTTACACTTCTTTTCCTTTGCAGCGGATTGTAGCATTTGGTTTAAATCTCAAATTCTAAACAATTATTATCATGAAAATATTCTCTTTTAATAAAAATAAAATACTGGTAGGTTTGTTGTTGCTTGCCCTTAGTGCGCTTGTTTCCTGTAAAAAACTAATTGAAATACCTCCCAATCCACCAACGCAAATTACGAGGGCCCAGCAATTTGCAGATAGTGCGTCAACACTCTCTGCCGTTGTTGGGGTATATACTTATAATCAAGGACAAGGTTTTGCTTACAGCGATGCCAACCTTACCATATCTACAGGGCTTTCTGCTGATGAGATATCTAGTACCGAAAGTTATGGCGATGAATCGGAATTCTACAGTTATACCCTAACTCCCCAAAATAGCGAGATAACTTTTTTATGGCAATACCCCTATCAAAGCCTGTACCAGGTAAATGATGTACTGGATGGTATAACCAATAACAAAAACTTATCAGCTTCATTCATCAAACAAATTACAGGAGAAATGAAGGTTACCCGGGCATTATATTATTTTAACCTGGTCAATTTATTTGGTGGAGTGCCTTTGGTTACTTCAACCGATTATGCTGTAAATGCTCAGCTACCCAAGGCTTCTGTTGACGCTGTTTATACCCAGATTTTAGCAGATCTCAGCGATGCCGTTAAAAAATTACCGGCAAGTTATCCGGTAGAATCATCCGGGCATGTAAGGCCCAATTTATATACGGCGCTGGCATTATTGTCTAAAGTTCATTTATACCAAGGACAGTGGCAGGCTGCCTATAACGAAGCTGATTCAATTATTAAATCAGGTATGTATAGCGTGACGAACACCCCTTTAAATGGCGTATTTCTTGATGGAAGTAATGAAGCCATTTGGCAATTGCCTGCTATAAGTTCGGATAACCAAACAGCAGAAGCAAGAATTTTTGTACCTAATAGCGGATCAACACCTAACTTTTTAGTAACACCTTTTTTGTTAAGTCAATTTGAAGCGGGAGACCAACGCCTTCAAAACTGGATAGGTACAGCTGTTATAAATAACCAGAATCTTTATTACCCTTTCAAATATAAGAATGTACTGGCAAGTGCAACCCCTGTGGAAGATTATATGGTTTTTAGGTTAGGTGAAATGTACCTGATCCGTGCTGAAGCTGCTGCGGAACTTAATAATTTGAGTGGAGCTTTGGCGGATGTTAATATCATACGTGCCAGGGCCGGCTTAGCAGCCAGCACCGCTGATGTAACATCGCCAACTGCTGTATTAGCCGCTGTTATGCATGAAAGGCAAACAGAACTGTGCTTTGAATGGGGCAATCGTTGGTTCGATTTAAAAAGGACAAAGGCAGCGGGTACTGTACTAACTGCTGAAAAAACCGGTTGGCAGAGTTATGATGCCTTATATCCATTACCACAAGCGCAGATACAATTAAACAGCCATCTTATACAAAACCCGGACTATCATTAAGCAATAAATTTCAGATTGCAAACACTTCAAATCACTATCCGGGGTATGATTTATGCCTCGGATAGCGGTTTCTATTTCAAAAAATCTAAATATGGAAAATTCAATTTTGAGTATAAAAAATTTATCGCACCGATACAGTAGTAACTGGGCCATCCGCGACATTGACCTGGAAATAAACAGGACCGGGATCTTAGGCCTACTGGGTTCCAATGGGGCAGGTAAATCCACCACTATGAACATCATGTGTGGGGTTTTAAACCAGACGGAGGGCAGTGTACTGATCAATGGGATAGATATTCGTGAAAACCCCGAGTTGGCTAAAAGACAAATCGGCTTCCTCCCCCAGAATCCACCATTATACCTGGACCTAACGGTAGATGAATATCTGATTTATACGGCGGAATTACGGAAAATAGAGACTAAGGCTATTAAACCAGCTTTGGAAGAGGCCAAAGACCGTTGCGGCATATCCCACTTCAGCAATCGCCTGATCAAGAATTTGTCAGGCGGTTACCGCCAGCGGGTAGGGATCGCGCAATCTATTATCCATAAACCAAAGCTAGTGGTAATGGATGAACCAACCAATGGCTTAGACCCCAACCAGATTACCGAGGTAAGAACGCTGATCAAAGAAATTGCTGTAGAACACGCGGTTATTTTTTCCTCCCATGTTTTATCAGAAGTGCAAATGCTTTGCAAAGAGATCAAAATGATAGCCGATGGAAGAATTGTTTTTTCCGATACCATGGATGCCTTTAATAATTATGTAGAGCCACATAGCGTACTAATGCAAATGGAAAATCCGCCGGGAGCAGCGGAGCTATTGAAGATTGCCGGCGTGGATAAAGTAGACTTCGTAACAGAAAGGCAAGCTCGCGTTTACTTTACAGGTGACCGGGAAATTACGGAACGACTTATAGGAGCAAGCGTGCATAATGGCTGGCGCTTAAGTGAGATCAGCCTTGACAAAACCGCTCTTGATGAGATCTTCAAACAACTATCCACAAAATCAACGCAATCCTAATTATCTCCATAATGAAATTAATTTTTAAAATAGCAAAAGCAGAGCTTCGCAACTTATTTTACTCGCCCATAGCCTGGTTTTTAACCATAGCCTTTATAGTAGAATGCGCGTTTAGTTATACCAAATTAATAAACCAATATGCCAGTCAACAGGAAATGGGGGGTATGGGTTTGCAATACATGAGGCAATTAACCTATAGTGTCTTCACAAGCCAATTTGGATTATTTGGTGGTATCATGCAGAATTTGTATCTGTACATCCCTTTGTTAACCATGGGTCTCATCAGCCGTGAAATCAATGGTGGCACCATCAGCCTGCTCTATTCCTCCCCGGTAAAAATACGGGAAATTGTTTTTGGTAAATATCTGGCTATGATGGTTTACAGTTTCATCCTGTTATTTGTGATCGGCATTTTTATGATGGCCGGTATTTTTGACATCAAATCAGCCGATTACGGGATGCTTTTGGCGGCAGCTCTTGGTTTTTACCTGCTACTGTGCGCTTATTCGGCCATCGGGCTTTTTATGTCAAGTTTAACCAGTTACCAGATAGTAGCCGCGGTAAGCACCTTTGTAATGATTGGGATCCTGAGTTATATCGGTACATTATGGCAGGGAATAAATTTCGTGCGGGACCTAACTTATTTTTTATCCCTTTCAGGCCGTACCCATCATATGCTGGGAGGGTTGATCACTACTAAAGATGTGATCTATTTTATCGTTATTGTATACATCTTCCTTGGATTAACCATCTACAAATTACAATCCGGGCGCGAAACAAAGCCATGGTACGTTAGTGCAGGGCGTTACATTGCTATTGTTGTTTTCGCGCTGATTATTGGTTATATCAGTTCACGCCCAAGCCTGATTGGCTACTGGGACACTACGACAAATCAAGACAATACGCTTACTCCTAATGCGCAGCAGATCATTAAGGAACTGGGCAAGGATAAGTTAGAGATCACCGTCTACAATAATTTTTTGGATAATTATTCTTGGTTTGGATTGCCAGAACAGCGTAACGAATATTTGGAGAGGTGGGAACCTTATTTACGGTTTAAAACGGATATTGATTTCCATTATGTAAGTTATTATGACACGCCTTTAGCCTTAGGTTACGACCTGTTCGGTTCTTACAAAGGCAAAACAATGAAGCAGATTGCAGAACAAAGAGCTAAAGGATCGGATTTGAAGCTTTCTGCGTTTGAAACACCCGAACAGATCCATAAAGAGATTGACCTAAAGCCGGAAATGAACAGGTTTGTGATGAAACTAACCTATAAAGGGAGGTCTACCTTTCTTCGGGTTTTTAATGACCAGATGACCTGGCCTAGTGAAACCGAAGTCTCGGCAGCCTTTAAAAGGTTGTTACAAGCGAACATGCCAGTAATTGGGTTTGTAACCGGCGACGGGGAACGCAAAACCAGTAAAAAAGGCGACAGGGAATATAAAACAGTAACTACTGACAAAACTTCCCGATACGCACTTATTAACCAGGGTTTTAACGTAGATACACTTTCGCTATCCACTCAGGAGATCCCGGATAATATTAAAGCTTTAGTAATTGCAGACCCACAGAGCGAGTTGAGCGCGGTAGCTATTCAAAAGATACAAGCCTATATTGCTAAAGGAGGTAACTTATTGATTGCTGGAGAGTCTGGCAGGCAGCAAATGCTAAACCCGTTACTGAAAACGTTAGGGGTACAGCTGATGAATGGCATGCTTGAACAAGAAAGTGAAGATTACGCGCCTACATTGGTGCTACCACATTTAACAAAAGCTGCCATCGGTTTTTCTAAATCATTGGACAGACCTTCGGTGGATACTTTGCCGGTTTCGATGAACGGCGTGGCAGGATTATCCTATCACGATACCAGCGGATTTCATGCTCAACCATTGCTTGTAACCAAAGCAGGTGCTGTTACTAATACCATGAAGCGTAACCCTGACCTGGATATTGTAAATAATAAAGAGGATGCTAACGCTGGGCAAGCCGGGGGAATAACAGTTTCGTCTGGTGGTTACGCCAGGGCTGTACATGTTATGTCAGTAGGTGGTGAAAAGCTACAGAAGTTTGGTGCAAAAAGTTTAGTAAAGCCATCTGCCTTAACTCCTAAGAACACAAATACTTCGAAAGATACCTTTATTACTGCATTAGCCTTAACAAGGCAAATTGGAGGTAAACAGCAACGCATTATTATCAGCGGCGATGCCGACTTGCTGAGCAATTCAGAGTTAGGAAGATATGAACCCCAGGTAGCCAACTTTTATTTCAGCACAGCTTTATTCAGCTGGCTGGATTATGGTGAGTTTCCTGTAAATACTTCGCGTCCGGATGCTAAAGATAACCGGGTAACGGTAAGTACAGACCATGTAGCTTTTTTAAAGATTATATATATCTATATATTACCCGGTCTGATCCTGATCTTCTCCGCAGTCTTTTTAATCCGTCGTAAAAGGAAATAAGTATGTTATTTACGACAGACAAGCAAACGCAGGAAGATTTGAATATCTACGGTAAACAGGGAGCGGATTCTATCCTTTCCCTGTTCAACCGTACGGCTACGCTCAACGGCTGTAAGCTACTGGAAGAGCTGTTCCGCTACCCGTTATCGGATGCGGAAGCGATCAATGCGCGCATTGAGAAAATCAGATACCTGAAAACGGTAAAAGCCGTGTTCCCATTCAGTTCGGAGCTGTTCGATCAGGCCGAGCAATATTTGGCGAATACGGACGAAAGGACGAAGTTGCTGGCAGAAAAACCATCGCTGGAAAAAATGCTGACTAGCCTGGTCGCATCAAACGCGGACTATAAGCAGATTGTTAACGGGATAAGCGCATTGATAGAGATCATTCAGCAGTTGAATAGCCTGTTAAACAATACCCTATTATTAGCAGGCAGCCCCTTAAAAAGAGACGAGGAAACGACAGAGATATACAAGCTCTTAAACACGGAACCTATTAGTTTGCTACTAAAGGAAAACCCGAAGAATAAGCTACATTATGAGAAGTTATCTGCTTTTGATTTAATGTTAAGGTTTCGCTACCGGGAAACGGTACAGCAATTACTGAGGTATATTTACCAATTGGATGTATACATAACCGTAGCCAAAGTAGCCACCGAACATAGCTATATCTTCCCAAAGGCCTTGTCCAAAGAAGAGCATGTAATTAAGATAAAAGGATTTTACCACCCACAGTTAAAGAACGCGGTACCCAATACTATTCACATCAGCCCTAACAGCAACGTGGTTTTTTTAACTGGGGCTAATATGGCAGGTAAATCCACATTTATGAAATCACTTGGTATAGCGATGTACCTGGCACATATGGGGTTCCCGGTAGCAGCTATGGAGATGGAGTTTTCGGTATTGGACGGGATTTATACGACTATCAATCTGCCGGATAACCTGGGAATAGGCGCCAGTCACTTTTATGCAGAAGTACTGCGGATAAAAAAGGTCGCTAAAGAGTTAAGCACAGGCAGTAACATCTTTGTAATATTTGATGAACTGTTCCGGGGCACCAATGTAAAGGATGCCTATGAAGCTACGATAGCTATCACCTCGGCATTTGCCATAAAGCGTAACAGTGTATTTGTGATCTCCACGCACATTATTGAAGCAGGGGACATACTTAAGGAACGCTGCGCCAATATCAGCTTTAAATACCTGCCTACCCGGATGAAAGACACCATTCCTGAATACACCTACACGCTTGAGACCGGCATCACCGACGACCGGCATGGGATGATCATCATTAACAACGAAGGCATACTGGAATTGTTAAAAAAAGGAAAGGAAATCAACCAATGAGTTTTATAGCTGATAAACAAACACTGGAAGACCTGAATCTCCTGGGCAAGTATAAACAGCACTCCATCTTTAGCCTGTTTAACAAAGTAAAAACAGATGGAGGGGAACAGCTGCTCCAAACGATGTTTCAAACCCCGCTTGTGGATTCCGAAGGCATCAATAAGCGAAGCGAGATCTTTAAATACTTTCAAGATAAGCAAAGCACCTTTCCGTTCAACAATGAACAGTTCAGTGCAATGGAAAACTACCTTAGCGGTAGCAGCGGGAAAAATTACGTGGTGATATTCCTCACCCTTGCAAAGAAAAAACTATTGGCCACCATAGTGAGGGATGAAGAATATCCTAAAATTCAAAGCAGCTTACAGCAAACAATAGCCGTACTAAATCATTGCAAAACATTTATCAGCCAACTTGAAGAAGGTGAAAAAGAAAAACAGCACCAACAAGATCATCCTTTTTACGATGAGCTGTTAACAGTAAAAAATATACTTAATGACCCCAAGCTGGAATGGCTTACAGCAGAAAAAACAAGTGCCATTCAATATGACTTGCAAAAGACCGCCCAATACGATCACCTGCTAAGGCATGCGATGCGCGAAGCCTTACAAACAGTAATGGAAACCTTTTACCAACTGGATGTATATATAGCGGTAGCCAACCTTGCACAACAAAGAGGCTTCAGCTATGCGCAGGCTTTGCCCCAAAAAGCCAATTACTTAAATGCTACAGACCTAAAACACCCCAACATCGATAAAGCGGTAGCCAACCCGGTATCCTTTCACCAGGACAGCAATATGATCTTTTTAACTGGGGCAAACATGGCGGGCAAGTCAACTTTTATGAAAGCCTTTGGCATCAACATATACCTGGCCCATATGGGTTTCCCGGTTGCTGCAAGCCATATGGAGTTTTCAGTAAAAGAGGGTATTTATTCCTCTATCAATGTGCCGGATAACCTGGATATGGGTTACAGTCATTTTTACGCGGAAGTATTAAGAGTAAAAAAGGTAGCTGAAGAAGTAAGCAAGGGAAAGGACCTGGTGATCATCTTCGACGAACTGTTCAAGGGCACCAATGTAAAGGATGCCTATGACGCTACACTGGCGGTAACGGCCGCATTCAGCGAATACCGAAATTGTTTGTTCATCATTTCCACACATATCATAGAAGCAGGAGAAGTGTTAAAACAACAAACCAACATCCAATCACTTTATCTGCCTACCATTATGAACGGTACCATCCCTACTTACACTTATAAGCTTCAGCCTGGCATCTCTAGCGATCGCCATGGGATGATGATTATAGAAAACGAAGGAATACTGGAAATTATTAGATCAGCAGCCAATTAGCTATTAAAACAACGATCCTATCAACATAACATAATTAAACCAAGTAAAAAATATATGAAAAGAATGATTCTATTGGCTTTGGGTTTAGTACCGACAGCGGTATGGGCACAAAGCAGCAATTTTACCTTGAAAGCTAAAATTGGTTCTGTTGCAGCACCTGCAAAAGCTCACCTATACTATGTAACATCTGGTAAAGAAATTAATGACACCGTAACCGTTGAAAATGGTGTTTTCCAGTTCAAAGGACTAATAACAGATCCGGTGAGGGCTGAATTGGTGTTGGATCATGAAAACGTGGGAATGGCGAAGCTAGGTTTGAATATAGATAGGTTAGTGCTATATATTGAAAAAGGCGAAATAAATCTGACATCCATAGACTCTGTGAAAACTGCGGTAATTTCAGACTCAAAGCTGAATGACGAAAACAAGAACTATGAAGCGTTAATTGCTTCATCGGAAAAAGCAATGGATAATTTAAATGTCGAATACAGGGCGGCACCTGTAAATCAGCAAGAAGATCAGTCATTTAAGGATGGTCTGCAGGCCAGATATGACAAGGCACGTGCGGAGGAAAAAATCATCCAAATGCAATACATCAAAGAAAATCCTGATTCCTACATTAGTCTTCTGGCGACAAAGGATATAGCTGGCCGCGATATCGACGTTCCAACGATTGAGCCACTTTATAAAAGCTTGTCAACTAACATCCGTAACAGTGTTGCTGGGTTAGCTTTCGCAAAATCTTTAGAAATTGCTAAGGCTACTTCAATAGGTGCCCAGGCTCCGCTGTTTATTCAAAAGGATATTAATGATAAACCTGTTTCGCTGGCAAGTTTCCGCGGCTCATACGTATTAATAGATTTTTGGGCTTCCTGGTGCGGCCCCTGCCGCGGCGAAAACCCAAATGTGGTAAAGGCCTACAATCAGTATAAAGATAAAAACTTCACCATTCTGGGCGTGTCCTTAGACCGCCCGGGTAAGAAAGACGACTGGCTGGCCGCTATCAAAGCTGATGGTTTGGTGTGGACACAAGTATCAGACCTTAAATTCTGGGATAATGATGTTGCTAAATTATATGGCATCAAATCTATCCCCCAAAATTACCTGCTTGACCCAACCGGGAAGATCATAGGCAAAAACCTGCGTGGCGATGAATTAAATAAAAAGTTAGCTGCGCTGTTCAATTAACAAAAATAACATGAAAATTAAACTTCTTTTTATTTATAGCCTTGTTGCCGGTGCTGTCAGTACCAGCCAGGCTCAAACTATTTTACCATTAGACCCGGCGGTCCGCACGGGCAAACTGGCTAACGGCTTCACTTATTATATCAGGCACAATGAAGAGCCAAAGAATAGGGTCATGATGTACCTGGTGAATAAAGCTGGCTCTGTATTGGAAGACGAAGACCAGCGGGGCCTGGCACACTTTATGGAGCACATGAGCTTTAACGGTACCAAACACTTTCCGCATAATGAGCTGGTGAATTACCTGCAAAAAGCAGGAGTACGCTTCGGAGCGGATATCAACGCCTATACCAGCTTTGATGAAACGGTATACGAGCTGCCTATCCCGTCAGACAAGCCCGAGCTGTTAAAGGGGGGCCTTGAGATAATGCGCGACTGGGCGCATGAGGCATTGCTCGATTCCGGAGAGATTGACAAGGAACGCGGCGTAGTGCTGGAAGAAAAACGCCTGGGCAAAGGGGCAGGCGAAAGGATGCAAAGGCAATACTGGCCGGTGATCCTGAACAACTCGCGTTATACGGTACGAATCCCTATTGGGCTGGATACTGTACTCGATAACTTTAAAAGACCTACCATCGCTCGGTTTTACAATGACTGGTATCGTCCGGACCTGCAAGCTATAATTGTAGTAGGCGATATTAATGTCGATCAGATAGAAGCAGCCATAAAACAACAGTTTGCCGATCTGAAAAACCCGGTACATGAAAGAGTACGTACCAAATACACCGTACCGCTAACCGGCAAAAACCAGTTTATAGCGGTAACCGATAAAGAAATGACCACAACGGAAGCTGAAATTCTGATCAAGCATAAGGCACCCGAATTAAAAATAGCTGCGGATTACCGCATTGCATTGGTACACGGCCTTTTTGACCAGATGTTGAGCGGGCGCTATGCAGAATTATTAAGAAAATCTGATCCGCCGTTTGTATCAGGCAGTGCAGGGATATCCGGTTTTATGGGTGGTCTGGATGCTTATGATGTCAGCGTACGGGCCAAACCAGGCGAACTAGAAAAAGGTTTAAAAGCCGTTTGGCGTGAAACAGAAAGGTTGAAACGATTCGGCTTTACTTCAACAGAACTGGAAAGAGCTAAAACGGCTTATATGAATGGAATGGAAAGCGCCATTAAAGAAAAAAGCAAAACCAATTCCAGTAGCTATGTAAAGGAATACCAGGCCTATTTCCTGACTAATACAGCGGCACCAGGGATTGAAATGGAATATCAGTTAACAAAAGAAGATCTGCCTAACATCACTTTAAAAGATGTCAACAATCTTGCAGCAAACTATATCATCAATACCAACCGTGATATATTGATCCTGGCACCTCAAAAAGATAGAGGCAGCCTGCCGGATGAAGCGACAGTAAACAGCTGGATTAAAGCGGTAGAAGCGGAAGCACTTACCCCTTATAAAGATGATGTAAGTTCCAAACCATTGTTAAGCGCGATGCCTGCTGCCGGTAAAATTAAAAGCGAAGAGCTGAACAAGGAACTTAATATTACTACGATAACTTTAAGTAACGGGGTAAAGGTATTATTGAAACCTACCGACTTTAAAAACGACCAGATTATTTTTAGCTCATTTGCAGCCGGCGGCACTTCATTATATAGTGATGCAGATTATCAATCGGCAACCAATGCGGCGGGTATTGTTTCCGCAGGCGGTGTTGGTAATTATAACACAGGCGAATTAAGCAAATATCTGGAGGACAAACAACTAAGCGTGAGACCTTACATCGCCGAACAGTTCCAGGGTGTTAATGGCGGTTCAACGCCAAAAGACCTGGAAACAGCAATGCAAATGATCTATGCCTACTTTACCGAACCCAGGGAAGATACCGCAATATTTAAGGGCATGATAGCGCGGTCCAAGGCTGGTATGGCTAACAGGGCAAGTGACCCTAGTAGTGTATTCAGCGATACGGTAAGCGCTGTTTTAGGAAGCTACAATGTCCGCAGGACCGGGCCGACCCTGCAAAAATTAGATCAGATTAACCCCGACAGGGCCTATCAGATATATAAAGAACGCTTTGCAGATGCAAGCAACTTTACCTTCACCTTTGTTGGCAGTATAGATATGAATACTATCAAGCCTTTACTTGAAAAATACCTGGGAGCACTGCCGGTGACTGGCATCCACGAAGAAGCAAAAGACCTCAACATTCATCCGCCAACCGGTAAAATTGAAAAAACAGTTTACAAAGGTAGTGAGCCTAAGGCTACCGTTTACCTGGTATATGCAGGCCAATACGATTATAGCCCGGAGAATAATACGAAGATGGACGCGATGAAAGAAGTACTGGAGATACGCCTCCTACAACGTTTACGCGAGGATGAAAGCGGGGTATATAGCCCGGGCGTACAGGAAAACACCTCGCTACAGCCGCAGCAGCGTTACAGCTTCCTGATCCACTTCGGCTGCGCGCCGCAGAATGTAGAAAGGCTGATAGCCTCCACGCTGGATGAGATCAGCAAGTTAAAAACCGACGGCCCTCTGCCGGAAAATATTGGTAAATGGCGTGCTGAAGATAAAACAAGCTTTGAACCGCAATTAAAAACCAATGGTTTTTGGCTAGGCTACCTGAACGGACAATTACAAAACGGGCAGGACCTGAATGAGGTGAAAAATTATAACAGTTTATTGGACGCTGTCAAGCCCGACGATATTAAAATAATGGCTGGTAAATATTTGAGTGGAAATAATTACATCAGGCTGGTTTTGATGCCGGCGATTAATTAAAGCAAACGTCATTTAAAGCAAACAAGCTTTTCATTTTGGAAAGCGGACCTTAAATACTCTTCGTTCTTTATATCAGTTAGTAGTTTGACTTGATACCAACTACATGTTAATTAAATACAAGTGCCCCGCTTAAGAGACGAGGGCACTTGTAATTTCAGTTATTTCTGCATTACGAATCAATTTGAATGAATTTATATTCATCGTCGAAATTTAGGTCGCAAAAGTTTAAATCATTTAGATTACTTGAGTGCGAAGCCAGCCTGTTGCAAGCTTTTAAAATTCGTTTAAATAAAAGTTTCTAACTATAGGAAATGGCCAAGTGTGACACTAGATGAGGTAGATGTTGGGCATAATAAACGTTATTTATATTAAATTAAGTTTTTCTTAACATAGAGCAGGTGTAAGGCATAGCCCTACGGTACTTCATTATATATTTCCAAATTAGGTGTTATGCAAGTAGAAAAATTACAAGACCTGGTTAAAAAATATCTGAATAATACAGCTTCCATAAAGGAACGCAAATTATTATCGGACTGGTACAATAATCAAAATAACGAGAATACTGAGTGGATAGCGGAAACCGATGATGAAGAAGATCTGCTAAAAGCAGAAATGCTCAATTATATTCAACAACACACCGGATCCAAAACTGGAAAAGTCCACAGATTGTGGCCACGCGTTGCCGCCGCAGCATCCATCATCTTATTTATTTCGCTAGGTGCTTATTTCGTTGTGCATAAAAATCATTCCATTCAGTCAACTTCCGAAAACAAAATAGTTGATGTAGGCCCCGGAAGTAACAAAGCAACGCTGAAAACGCAAGGCAAGGAAATTATATTGGACAATGCTAAAAATGGGACCATTATTAATCATGGTAACGTTTCGGTTAACAAAAAATCTGGTGGCGAGATCAGTTATGCTGCCATTGCTGAGGCCGAAAATTATAAGGTGGTTTATGATACCATAACAGTTCCTCGCGGTGGAACTTTTAATGTGACGTTATCTGACGGTACCAAAATGTGGTTAAACGCTGCTACAACCGTTCGTTATCCTGAAAAATTTTCCGGCACTGAACGTAAGGTGGAACTCCTGACAGGTGAAGCATATTTTGAAGTGATTCATAATGCTAAAATGCCTTTTCGTGTTTTATGCAATGATCAACTCGTCGAAGACATTGGCACTCATTTCAATATTAAAGCGTACAAGGATGAGCTGGTTGTGAAGACAACCTTGGTAGAAGGTCGTATTAAAGTTTCCGCTGACGGGATTAATAAAGTCATTAATCCGGGTCAACAAACGATTTTAACTAATAACCAGATCAATATTGTTCCTGTAGATGTTGAGGAAGAAACAGCGTGGAAGAACGGGGATTTTCAGTTTGATAATGAGGATGTCAGATCAGTAATGAAAGAGCTTGCCAGATGGTATGTCGTTGATATTAAATATGAAGGAAACTTTCATAATGTTCACTATAGTGGTCTGATTCCACGAAGCAGCAATATTTCGGCAGTGTTGCGTATGCTTAAGGAAACCGGGAATACCAACTTTAAGCTGGATGGAAAAACAGTAATCGTTACTAAATAAGAAAACCCCCTAATAACTATTGAAAGAAAGGAGACGCTTAAAGGAAAGAAAATTACCAATCCCCAAAATAGCCCGCTAAAATAAAAAACCGCAGGGATGCTAGTAACATCCTACGGTTTAGTTCCGGTTTACCGAAACAATTTGGGCACTACCTAACTAAATTTTGCGATTCGAATTA
The DNA here is from genome assembly GCF_009765905.1 of Mucilaginibacter sp. L196. Lineage (GTDB taxonomy): Bacteria > Bacteroidota > Bacteroidia > Sphingobacteriales > Sphingobacteriaceae > Mucilaginibacter. The sequence continues at coordinate 576,981 of NZ_LMUO01000015.1, forward strand.
AAGTCACACCCAAACAATTCAAAGGTATGAAACAATTTATGCAATCTAAAAAGATTGTCAATGGGAGATACTGTCACCAGTCTGCATCGTTAACCGATCAGGAACACTCCAAATTCTTTGCTTTAAATAGGCAATTAAGAAAAGGGATATTGATTATGAAAATTACCGGAGTTCTCTTACTGGTAGCCTGTATGCATGTCAGTGCTAATGTATTTTCACAAAATATAACTTTAACTGAAAAAAATGTTTCACTTGAAACAGTCTTGAAAGTTATACAAAAGCAAACAGGTTATGCTTTATTGTATAGCAATGAGGTTATTGGAAAATCTAATCCGGTTACTGTTGATTTCAAATCAGCACCGTTAAAAAGCGCACTCGACCAAATATTTGAAAATCAGCCATTAACTTATCGCCTTGATGAAAAAACCATACTAATAAAGGAAAAAGAACCTTCAATAATCGATAAGATTAAAGGAATAATAAAGACTGTGCATGTTATTCGCGGCATTATTCTTACGAAGGATGGTCAGCCATTAGGTGGTGCCACCGTGCAAGTTAAGGATTCCAAGACAGCATCGACTTCAAATGAGCGGGGCGGATTCTCGATTTCTATTGATGGCGACGATGCTATCCTTGTGATATCTTATGTAGGCTATATTACCAGGGAAATACCTGTTACATCAGCTTCTGATGGATTGACAATCAGACTAGTAGTTAATGAATCGCAACTTGATGCCGTTCAGATAATTGCTTATGGTACTACTACTGCAAGATTGAATACCGGTTCTGTGAGTACCATAACGGCGGCAGACATCAGCAAACAACCCGTGTTAAATCCGTTGCAGGCTTTGGAAGGAAGAATGTCCGGTGTTTATATTACACAAAACAGCGGCATATCCGGTTCAAATTATAATATACAGATTGAAGGGCAAAACAGCTTACGCAATACGGCGACTAACAATGGCAACCTTCCACTTTATGTTATTGATGGTGTGCCTTACAATTCAGCTACATTAAGCACCCAAGGTTTAGCTCCTTATTCCGGGACACCAGCGTATCCAACAAATGGAGCCAGCCCATTGAACAGCATCAATCCACAGGATATTGAATCAATAACTATATTGAAGGATGCTGACGCAACCTCTATTTACGGTAGCCGGGGTGCCAATGGAGTGGTTTTAATAACTACCAAAAAAGGTAAAGCCGGAGAGATGCAGGTAGATGCCAATGTTTATGCCGGGGCAGGTGATATTTCCGAAAGAATGGACCTGCTAAATCTAGGTCAATACCTAGAAATGCGTAACGAAGCATTAAAAAATGATAATATTGCCAAGCCGGGCATCAAGGATTATGATATTAATGGCGCGTGGGATCAAACCCGTTCTACAGACTGGCAAAAGGAGTTGCTTGGCGGAACAGCCAAAATGACGGACGCTCAGCTGACCCTTAGTGGTGGAAATAGTCTCACTCAATACAGGATTGGTGCTGGTTATCATCGGGAAACCTCAGTTTTTGAGGGAGATAATTCAACGCAACGTGGAACTTTTAGTATTAATATTACTAATAGATCAGCCAATAATAAATTTAAAAGTAACATAGGTATTAATTATGCTTATAATTTATCTGATTTGATAGGAACGGATTTAACGTCTGCTGCATTAACGCTGGCACCAGACGCTCCTGCACTATATACATCTTCGGGTGGCCTTAACTGGCAGAATAATACCTTCCAAAACCCGCTGGCTTCAACACAAACACCTTATACAAGTAAAACCTATAATTTAATCGCCAATGGCAATTTAAGCTACGAGTTTGCTAAGAATCTAATCTTATCAACCAATTTAGGCTATACTAATACCATATTAAATGAGCTGAAAGAAATTTATACCACAAGTGTTAATCCCCAACAGGCCCTTACACAACCATTAAAAAGCTTGTTTGGTAATAATTCAAATATCTCATGGATTATTGAACCTCAGCTGAACTGGGATAAAATGTTCGGTAAAAATCACGTTCATCTATTACTTGGCGGAACGCTGCAGGATCAGGTAACCGATATGTTAGCCACAAATGCTTTTGGTTTTATTAGTAAAGATCAAATGGAGAATCCCGGGGCGGCACCATCCAACGATGTTACCGTTACCCGTAACTATGCTGATTATAAATACGCCGCAATATTTGGTCGTATTACCTATGATTGGAATAAAAAATACCTCTTGGATTTAACCGCGCGACGTGATGGATCGAGCAGGTTTGGCCCAGACAAACAGTTTGCCAACTTTGGTGCTGTTGGTGGTGCCTGGATCTTCTCAAGCGAGGATTTTGCTAAACAAGATTTGCCCTTTTTAAGCTTTGGTAAATTGCGTGCAAGTTACGGGATTACTGGCAGCGACCAGATAGGTAATTACCAGTACCTGAATGACTATGGTATCGTAGGTCAATATCAAGGGGTTCGTGGCTTGTTACCTCTCCAGTTATATAATCCGGACTTTCAATGGGAAGTGAACAAAAAGATAGAGGCTGCTATAGAATTAGGCTTTCTGAAAGACCGTTTACTGGCAACCATTTCTTACTACCGTAATCGTTCGTCAGATCAGTTAATAGGTTATCCACTGGCCCCAACCACTGGATTTGGATCCATTGAATACAATCTGCCTGCCACCGTACAGAATACCGGTACAGGAATTGAATTAACTAGTGTTAACATTAAGAATAAAGACTTTAAATGGTCAAGTAATTTTAATATTACGATTCCTCAAAATAAACTTATATCCTTCCCGGACCTGGCCGGATCGTCCTATGCCGATCAGTATGTTGTGGGGCAGCCATTGTCTATTCAAAAATCTTATACGGTTACCGGAGTTGACCCCAAAACAGGTTTATATGTAGTTCAGGATGTGAATAAGGATGGGCAGTACGATAATAATGATTACTCAAGTATTAAAAATATAGGGCAACAATTTTATGGTGGACTGGGTAACTCTTTAAGTTATAAAAATTTTCAGTTTGATTTCTTTTTCCAGTTTGTAAAGCAGAACGGGAAAAATGTTCTGAATGCCTTTGGTCAACCCGGTGCTCTCGGAAACCAACCGGTGCAAGTATTACAGAGATGGCAAAACCCGGGTGATATTACTAATATCCAACGCTATGGCACGATAGGAGGACCGGCTTATTTGCCTTCTGTTTATTATGACTTCTCTAATGAGAACGTAACTGATGCTTCTTTCATTCGGCTTAAAAATGTAGCATTTTCATACCGGTTACCGTCACCGTTTTTGCAAAAACTGAATGTTAAAAACTGCAGAATCTACGTGCAGGGGCAGAATGTGTTAACCTTTACCAAATATCTAGGCCTCGACCCGGAAACCCAGGGAACCTCGCTTCCGCCATTACGCTATATAACAGCTGGTTTACAAATTACCCTATAAAATTAAAAGTCATGAAAATTAAAAAACAATTTAAGAAATACCCTTTATTTTTCATATCAGTAGTTATGCTGCTTGTAGCACCGTCATGCAAGAAAACAGTGGAAGTTGGTAATCCTGTAACGCAAGTGAGTTCAGCTGATGTATTTGCCAGCGATCCGGCTATCACTGCTGCAATTTCGGGTATTTATTCGGATATGCTCAACAGTTATGCCGGCGGTGGTTACTATAGTGTAAGCGCGGTGGTAAGTTATAGTGCTGATGAATTGCTGAGCAGTGATTATTCATTTTATGATGATAATATATTGCCTAATGACTACGAGCTTCCTTATTTGTGGGGCTCTCCGTATACAGATATTTATGCAGCAAATAATTTGCTGGAGGGCTTAGCCAAACCGAACGGGATAAGTGCAGCTATGAATAAACAAATTACCGGTGAAGCCAAATTTATCAGGGCATTCGATTATTTCTACCTGGTGAATCTTTTTGGTGATGTGCCGCTAGTAACTGGCACTGCATGGCAACAAAATACAAATGCCACAAGAACACCTTCGGTGCAGGTATATCAGCAAATTGTGGCTGACCTGAAGGATGCCCAGGCATCGCTGCCAGCCGATTATTCTGCCTCAAAAGGTGAAAGAGTAAGGCCAAATAAATGGGCCGCTACGGCATTACTAGCGAGAGTATATTTATACATGGAAGATTGGCCCGATGCTGAAATTCAGGCGAGTGCAGTTATTGCCAATAGCAGCCTGTACAGTTTAGTAAGTTTAAACCAGGTTTTTTTAAAAAATAGCAATGAAGCGATATGGCAGCTGAGCTCTGATAACAGCAATGCGCAGGATGCCGAAGTTTTTTCGCCTGAACCCGATCCTTCATTTAGCTCCCCATTACAACAATCCACCGTTGATAAGTTCAGTGCTGATGACCAGCGCTTAACTTATTGGATAACTCCGCTAGATGATGGCACTGGCACTGGTAATTTGCTCTACTTCCCTACAAAATATAAGAACGATCAGACATCTCCCATTACAGAATACTCCATGGTGATGCGCCTTGCAGAACAATATTTGGTAAGAGCTGAAGCAAGGGCGGAGCAAAATAAAATTACCGGAACAAACAGCGCAGCCACGGATGTAAATGCTATTAGGACAAGGGCAGGTATTGCAGGCACCACTGCAACAACGCAAGGTACTATGCTGCTGGCTATTGAAGATGAAAGGTTACGCGAATTATTTACGGAGTGGGGTCATCGATGGCTCGACCTGAAGCGTACGGGCCGTGCATTAACGGTTTTGGGTGCCCTAAAACCTAATCTGAATCAAGATAGGCTGCTATTTCCTATTCCACAAAATCAAATCACAAATGATCCCGCTATGGCGCACCAGCAAAATCCGGGTTACTAAAAATGCATAAGTATTATTATTAAAATAAATTAAAGTGAAAAAGATTATTGTAACCGGTATTGTAAGCAGTATGATAATGACTCCCTTTGTGCTTTTTGCACAGCAGGGTACATTTATCCTAAAAGGAAAACTAGAAAATGTTGATCCCCAGGCAAAAGTTTATCTCTTAAAGAGTACTGCTGCCGACGGTGTTATTGACTCATCTGTTGTAAAGAATGGTAGTTTTGAATTTAAAGGGAATCTACCAACCACACCCTCTATTATGTTAGTGGCAACGAAAGACACGTCATTATTTATTCGAAAAAGAGGAAGACGGTTTGCGATGCCGGATTGGAAGAGGTTTTACCTGGATGCTGGAACCACTGAAGTAACCGGCCCGAATTTGGTAGGTGCTACCATAAGCGGTTCAAGCGAAAAACTAAATAATGACGATGTTGAACTGCAAAAAGCTTTAGAACCTGCCTTTGATGGATTAGCGGATGCGAGTAATACAGACGCGTCTGAAGAAACGCAAAAAACAGAGGCTTTCCAAAAAATGGCGAATGAAAAAATGGCTTTGGCCGATGCACGTCTGTACAAGGCCGTGTCAAAGTTTGTGAAGGAACATCCAGAAAGTATGGTCAGCTTGGATGCAATGAATAATTACATGTTACGGGACCCTTCTTTGCCCGAATTGGTGGAAACTTTTCAATCACTTGCGGCTAACGTTAAAGGTTCGCCAATGGGAGTAGCATTTGCCAAGGGATTGAAGACCTCTGAAAATACCGCGATTGGTTTCCTGGCACCTGATTTTACACAAAATGATGTTAATGGTAAACCAGTAACTCTTAGCTCTTTTCATGGTAAATATGTATTGCTTGATTTTTGGGCCTCATGGTGTTCTCCATGCCGTGCCGAAAACCCGAACGTGGTAAAAGCCTTTGAGAAATATAAAGACAAAAACTTTATCATTATCAGCATTTCACTCGACCAGGTAAAAGACGCCTGGGTACAGGCCATCAAAAAAGACGGTATGCCCTGGATTCATGTATCTGACCTAAAAGCCTTTAATAATGATGTAGCGTTAAAATATAGTGTGCATTCCATCCCAACCAATTTTTTGATAGATCCGCAGGGTAAAATAATCGCCAAGAGTCTTCGTGGGGTTGAATTGGAAGAAGCATTAGCTAAAATTTTATAAATCAATACATCCAGGTACATTATGCAAATTTTAAAATTATTGCCCTTAATAGGCATATCGGCAGGACTGTTAACCCATAACCCTAATACCGGGTTAAATCACAACGTAAACTATAAAACACCCGCCGTGGCTACTACCGCGGATATACAACAAACTGGTACCGGCAGTTTCACGCTTAAAGGACAATTGCCCGCAAAGTTTGATTCGCCCTTGTTTATCCATATTTACTATATAAATAGCGAAGGCCGTTACACAAATGATTCATGTGTTTTTAATAAAGGAGCTTTTGAATTTAAAGGAAGCGTATCAAATCCCGAAACGGCTACACTGGTGATACAAGGCCCTGGTTATAGCCCGCGTGATGAAAGACGGCAACTATGGCTGGAAGCGGGAATAGATATAACCTTAAAAAGTGATGATCATTTAAAAACCAGTATTGTAAGTAATTCCCAATTAAACGTTGACCAGGAGCAATTGAACGCCATTTTGCAGCCTTATGCCGACCAAAGTAAGGCGATTATGACGGCCTACCGCAAAGCGCTTAAAACTCCTGGCGAAAAAGCGGCAAAGAAAAAGTATAATGATGACGATAGAAAGGCATCCGATGGGAGGGACGCGGCTATCAGGAAATTTATACGTGATAACCCAAATTCATATTTAAGTCTGGAGGAGTTGAATGCTATGACAGGCGATACCAAAGTGAGCCATGCCGACTTTAAATCGATGTATGATAGCTTATCAGCGAGTGTAAAGAATACCGAGGACGGTAAGACTATAGGCTTATTTGTTGCAAACCGTGATGTGGTGGTAGTTGGTTCTATGGCCCCGGCCTTTATCCAAAATGATGTAAATGGTAAGCCAGTTAGTCTTAGTTCATTTCGTGGAAAATATGTTTTCGTTGATTTTTGGGCTTCCTGGTGCGTACCCTGCCGCGAAGAAAACCCCGATGTAGTAAAAGCTTACAATAAGTTTAAAAGTGACAATTTTACCATGTTAGGTGTTTCTCTTGATAATAAAAGCTCAAAAGCGGCTTGGCTGAAAGCTATTAAAACAGATAAACTTAGCTGGACACAAGTATGCGATTTAAAAGGTTGGAACAATGACGCCGCAGGCTTGTATGCCGTTCGTGCTGTACCTGCTAATTTTCTGATTGATCCACATGGAAAAATTGTTGCGACGGACATTGAGGGAGCCGCGCTTGAAACCACATTAAATAAATTATTAAAACAAACAAAATAATGAAATTATCTTCTTTTATAATTATACCTGCCATAATGATAGGTTCGCTTGCGTTTGGTGCAACTAAACTAAACGCCTTAAAGGCGCACCTTGCCCCTGGTAAAGGGCAAACACAACACGGTTTATCCAACCAGCAAAATCGGTTTTCTGGAAATTATATAATAAAAGGAACCGTTGATGAAAAATACGATACTCCGCTAAAAGTATATCTCATTGATAATAAAAGTATCAGGGATTCCTGCGTACTCAATAAAGGCAGCTTTGTACTCAAAGGAAAACTGGATGAGCCTTTTAGGGGGCATATAATTTTGCAGCATGATGGCACTGAAAGTGTAAGAAAACGTGGCAAAAAGGACAACATGGAATTGTGGGTAGAAGCAGGAGAAACAACGGTTAAAGGCCAAGACAGGATATCCAAAGCTGTTGTAAGCGGTTCGCAATTAAATGACGATGTCGTAAGCTACGATAAAGCTCTTGAGCCTGTAACTGCCAAGGAACAGTTAGTGCAGGATACCATGGTAAAAAATTATGACAAGGACCCGCTCGAAGCAAATAAACACTACGATGAGGGTATGAGGAAACTTTTGCCGGAAAGGACTAAGCTTATAATGCAATTTATTAATGGGCATAGTGACTCCTTTTTCTGTCTGGATGTTATATCATCTTATTTAGATAATAGTCCGGATATAGCGGTAGTTGAACGTATGTTTTCATCCTTGTCTGCCGATTTAAAAGATACGCCTACAGGGAAAGCAACTTCCATCATTATCGCTAACAAGAAAACTGTCGCAATAGGTGCACAAGCGCCGGTATTTACACAAAATGATACGTTGGGGAAACCGGTTAACCTGGCTGATTTTCACGGTAAATACATATTGATTGATTTTTGGGCCTCGTGGTGCGTGCCCTGCAGGGCCGAAAACCCGGATGTATTGAAGGCTTACAATAAATATAAAAATAAAAACTTTACCATATTAGGCGTTTCGCTTGATGATGAAAGAACCAAAGCAGCATGGATAAAGGCCATTGAAAAAGATCAGCTACCCTGGACACAGGTATCTGATTTAAAAGGATGGGACGATGGCGCGGCAAAAATATACGGTGTGCGTGCCATCCCTGCTAATTTTTTGATTGACCCCAGCGGTAAAATAATTGCCGAAAACCTGCATGGCGAGGCATTGGAGGCGGCACTTGAAAAATATATACCTTAATACTGATAAAAAAAATGAAAAGAATTTTTGAATTATGTGGTGTTATTATACTGCTTTTTATGGTGAATAACGCGATTGCACAGCAAACTATAGGTACACGGGTGAAGATTGATAAAACAGGCCTTCCGAAGCCAGAGGCTGGTAATATTGCTCCTGATTTTTTGCAGCATGATGTGAACGGCAAGCCAGTACATCTATCGGATTTTAAAGGCAAGTATGTGCTTCTTGATTTTTGGGGGTCGATGTGCGCACCTTGCCGTGCGAGTCACCCTCATTTGATACAGGTTTACAATAAGTACAAAGACAAAAATTTTACTATCCTGAGCGTTTCGACATATGATGTGCCCCAATTTAAAGACCGCTGGTTAAAGGCTATCGCAACAGATAAACTAGTATGGACCCAGGTAAGTGATCCCAGGAACACAAGTATGGACGGAGAAGTAGGCGGAAAGGGATTTAATGCCGCCGCCGCAAAATACGGTGTCACAGGGCTTCCCCGTAATTTTTTGATCAATCCGGCTGGAATAGTAATAGCTACTGATCTGCATGGTGCTGCGCTAGATGAAGCAATGGAAAAATATATTCACAACTAAAAATTTTATAAAAAATTAAAATGAAAAAAATGAAAAAAATATTATCGGTATGTTGTTTACTGATGGGGATATCAGCCGTTAGCCACGCGCAAAAGATGTTCGTTCCAGAAGACAGGGCTAAACAGTTACAAACCTTGTTGAAATTATCTGATCCTCAAACAATTAAAATAACAGGATACTATAAAACTTTAATTGTTCAGATGGACAGTGTTATTTCAGTGGGTGGAGATAGTAATGCTCTTAATCCATTTATGAGCGCTACAAAAGGTAGAATTGAAGCTGTTTTAACTCCTGGGCAAAAAAAAGGATATGAAAACTTTTTGCAACAACAGGAAATAATGAATAAAAAGTTGCAAGAAGATAATTCTCAAAATAAGGAAAATTGAGATGTGGAAACGGATCAAGCAAAACAAAAATTAATCAAATCTGGAATTAAAAATTCCTAATGACACGGCTAGGTAAGAAGCATATTACGCTTCTTACTTTGGAGATATAATACTCGACGTGACGAGCATAATATTTAAAAACAATAACTGATATGATATTTGCGAAAAGAAAACAATCAGTGTGTTTATCACCAGAACTGGATGAACGGTTTAAACACCTTTGGCATTTGGTTGGAAATACACCTATGCTGGAACTGCATTATAAATATAATGAGCGGCCTGGTAAGATATATGTGAAATGTGAACATTATAATCTGACAGGAAGTGTAAAGGATAGGATGGCTTTATATATCATGTATCAGGCTTATAAAAACTGTATGATTAAACCAAGCGATACTATCATAGAGGCTACAAGCGGAAATACAGGTATTGCCTTTGCCGCAATCGGAAAAGCGTTAAATCACCAAGTGAAAATTATTATCCCTAACTGGTTAAGTAAAGAGCGTATTGACATTATTGAGAGTATGGGTGCTGAAGTTATCCTAATAGGTAAAGAACAAGGTGGTTTTTTGGGGAGCATAGAATTGTCAAAGAATATGGCAGCGGCCGGAAATGTGTTTCTTCCCAAGCAATTTGAGAACCGCTACAATGCGGAGGCTCATGAACGTACGACAGGGAAGGAGATATGGCGGCAACTTGCGACAAACGGCATGATACCGGATGCTTTTGTTGCAGGTGTGGGCACCGGTGGCACTGTAATGGGGGTAGGTAGCTATTTGAAAATGATGAACCCCAAGGTCAAGATACATCCATTGGAACCTGCCGAATCGCCCACGTTAACAACAGGCTATAAAATAGGCAGCCATCGTATACAGGGAATCTCAGATGAGTTTATTCCGGCAATAGTAAAACTGGACGAGTTAGATCGTGTAATCCAGGCAAGTGACGGGGATGCTATAATTATGGCACAAAAACTTGCGAAAGAATTAGGTTTAGCTGTAGGTATATCTTCGGGTGCCAATGTTATAGGTGCTGTAGAATTAGCCAATGAATTGGGGCCGGATGCGGTTGTTGTTACTGTTCTTAGCGATAGTAATAAAAAATATCTAAGTACTGATCTAATGAAAGAAGAGCCAGCTAAACCCTGGTATTTTTCGTCCTGTATTAAATTTACCGGATATCACCCAATATGCCGTTTACCAGAACATATTATGCAATAACAAGTAGGTCATCGATTAAGTAATAATATAAACTAAGATTAATAAAAGGAGAAAAAATGAGAAAATTAATTATATCGGCAGTAATACTGATACTGTTCACTATTACCACAAAGGCTCAGATACTGACACCTGTACGCTGGAGCTACGCAGCAAAGAAGATCAGCAAAGACGAAGCAATGATTTTTATCAAAGCTACTATTGATGATGGGTGGCATGTATACTCACAATTTGTAAAAGATGGCGGCCCTGTAAAAACTACAATTACTTTTCCTGCCTCGACATCTTATAGTTTAATAGGTAGTACAGTTGAACCTAAGCCGGTAACCAGGTATGAAAAGGTGTTCTCCATGGACGTAAGCTTTTTTGAGCATGAAGTCGTTTTCCAGCAAAAGATCAAACTAAAGACAGGACAAGCTAATGTAACAGGCACGCTTGAATACATGACCTGCAATGATAAACAGTGTCTTCCACCAGAGGATTTACAATTTAGTGTACCTGTAAAGTAAATCAATTTCTACAAAAATGATACGGATTTGGAGGTTATCCGGGCTATGCCTTTGCCTGATATTTTCTAGTCTACTGATTTCCTGCGCTGTAAAACGGGGAGTTAAAACAACTAACCAGACTGCAAAACGGGATGGTATAATAGATTGCTGGCAAATAGAGGTTATAGTAAGGCCTGTTTATAATACTTCCTGGATGTCTGATTGTGCAGAGCTGTTTTTTGTACAACCATATAATATCAGTCAGATCTATACTGATGATAGACAGGTTTTATCCATAACATTCCGCGCAAACGATTATGAGCAAATGCAATGGATAAGAGAAGAGTTACTATCTCACGGTACGATTGAACAGATGAATATTATAAAAGAATCAAATTAATGAAACGTATAATTAACTATGAATTATTATAAAAACAAATGGCTGCCCCTGGCGCTTCTGATATTCGGTTTATTATTTACCTGTAACCTGGCTAAAGGACAGGATACAGTTTCTACAGCAGGTGTCCAATTTACGTCATCAGGACCTGACACAGCCACAAAAACAATAAGAAAACCACTTCCTGTAAAGATAGATAAGCCCTTTGAGGCTCCCAAGGAAAACCGCTCGCTTTGGGCCATATTCATAGCCGGTTTATTAGGAGGCTTCGCGGCTTTGCTAATGCCCTGCATCTTTCCGATGCTGCCTCTTACCGTGAGTTTTTTCACTAAGGGGGGCAAAAAAGAAAGCGCAATAAGCAAGGCATTGTTATACGGTTTTTTCATCATTGCTATTTATGTAATACTTGGCCTGTCAGTAACGGTCATCTTTGGCGCCAACGCATTGAACAGCCTTTCCACTAATGGTGTATTTAACTTTTTCTTTTTTTTACTACTAGTGGCCTTTGCGGCATCGTTCTTTGGAGCATTTGAGATTACGCTGCCCAGTTCATGGGTAAATAAAATGGATTCGAACTCGGATAAAGGTGGCCTTGCCGGGCTGTTCTTTATGGCGGCTACGCTGGCGCTCGTGTCATTCAGTTGTACCGGGCCTATTATCGGCACACTACTGGTACAAGCGGCTACCACAGGAGCCTTACTGGGTCCCGCAATCGGAATGTTGGGTTTTGCCTTAGCTTTGTCGTTGCCTTTTGCATTATTTGCCATGTTCCCCAGCCTGATGCAGTCGCTGCCCAAATCGGGTGGATGGCTTAACAGTGTGAAAATAGTTTTAGGTTTCCTGGAATTAGCTTTTTCATTGAAATTCTTAAGCAATGTCGACCTAGCTTACCATTGGCGATGGTTTGACAGGGAAATATTCCTGGTTCTTTGGATAGTTATTTTTGCGCTAATGGGAATATACCTGTTAGGTAAACTTACGTTTTCTCATGACAGTCAGTTGTCATTTATCTCTGTGCCAAGATTATTCCTGGCCATTATTGTTTTATCATTCACCATATATATGATACCTGGCTTATGGGGCGCCCCTTTGAAGTCCATAGCAGCATTTCTTCCACCACAGGATACTCAAGACTTTGACTTATATACACCGACATTAAATGAAGGTAACACAGGAATTAAAGGCGTCAAATATGCGGAAATCTTTCATGCTCCGCTAAACCTTCCGGCCTTTTTTGATTATAAAGAAGGGATGGCTTATGCTAAATCAATTCATAAACCCGTCTTGATTGACTTTACAGGTCATGCCTGTGTGAATTGTAGGAAAATGGAAGCCACGATATGGCCGGACCCAAAAGTATTGTCTTTGATCAGGGACAAATACATCTTGATCCAATTATATGTGGATGACAAAACGGATCTGCCTGCTAGTGAACAATACACTTCGAAGTTCAGCGGAAAGAAGATAACTAACATAGGAGACCAGAACAGCGATATACAGGCGGGCAGCTTTAATAGTAATAGCCAACCCGATTATGTATTGCTTAGTGCTGAAGGAAAGCTACTGGTACCTACACAAGGAGCTATGTATGATGTGGCGGCTTATGCAGCTTATTTACAAAGTGGCCTGGATGCATTTAGTCCAAAAGCAGGTGGCTAAAAGAATGACGCGAACACTTTTGGGCGCAATCCTGGTAATTGCCGCCTTTGCGAAGCTGGCTATGGATAACCGAGGTGAAAAGAAATAAGGCTTAATACTCAGAGAGATTATGCGGATGCGTAGAATTTTAGTCTATGTGGCTTTAGTGCAGGCTTTGCCGCACTAATTTAAGTAACGAATTTAAAATTGAGTCGATCAATGTTAGTTATAAAAATACGGGACTGTTTTAAGAACAGGACTGTTTAATATTTTATAAAAAAGAATGACAAATCTAAAACAATTATTCGGAGTCATTGCCGGAACCATGCTATTTACAGGTGTAATGGCGCAAGAAAAACCGTTGCCGCTTGACCCGGCCGTACGTACAGGTAAACTGCCAAACGGCTTCACTTATTATATACGACACAATGAAGAACCAAAGAATAGGGTGGTCATGTATATAGTCAACAACGTTGGCTCGGTACAGGAAGATGAAGACCAGCGGGGCTTAGCGCATTTTGTTGAGCACATGAACTTTAACGGGACTACCCATTTTCCTCACAATGAACTGGTAAACTATTTACAGAAGGCAGGCGTGAGATTTGGTGCGGACATTAACGCCTACACGAACTATGATGAAACGGTTTATCAATTGCCATTGCCCAGTGATAAACCGGATATTCTTAAGGAAGGCATCCTGATTATGCATGATTGGGCGCAAAATGCCACACTCGATCCAGGGGAGATTGACAAGGAACGGGGCGTTGTATTAGAAGAAAAGCGTTTAGGGAAAGGTGCTCAGGAAAGAATGCAAAGGGTTTTCTTACCGATAATTCTGAATAATTCTCGCTATGCCGTACGTGTCCCCATTGGACTGGATACGGTGCTTGATAATTTTAAAAGACCAATTATAGCCCGTTTTTATAAAGATTGGTACAGACCTGATTTGCAGGCGCTCATTATTGTAGGTGACATTAATGTTGACAGTCTGGAGAAAGTTGTTAAGCGAACATTTATTGATTTGAAGAACCCTATTCATGAACGGACACGGACGAAATATAACGTACCCTTAGATGGAAAGAACAAGTTTATAGCCGTAACGGATAAAGAAATGACTTCGACACTTGCGGAAGTAATCATCAAGCATAAAATGCCGCCTCTGAAAACTGAATCAGACTACCGGAGATCCATTGTACAGGACTTATTCAATCAAATGCTGGAAGGTCGCTATAATGAGTTATCGAATCAGGCAGATCCGCCATTTTTGAATGGTAACGCCGGCATCTATAGATTCATGGGTGGGCTGGATAGTTATTCCGTCAACGTAAACGCCAAACCGCAAGAGTTAGAAAGAGGCTTTAAAGCGGTATGGCGTGAAACGGAAAGGGTAAAACGCTTTGGCTTTACGTCGACCGAATTGGAGCGGGCAAAAACTGCTTACCTAGGTGAGCTTGATGAGCGGTTGCAAGAAAAGGATAAGACAAATTCTGAAAATTATGTCCGGGAATACCAGGCTTATTTCCTGACAAATATCGCCGCACCCGGGATTGTCGCCGAAGCCGCGCTCATTAGGAAAGATATGCCTGAAGTTACTTTAACGGATGTAAACACGTTAGCCGCGGCATATATCGTACCTAGCAACAGGGACATACTAATTGAAGCGCCGGAGAAGGATAAAAGCAATCTACCGGATGAAGCCACCGTAAATACATGGCTCCTTTCAGTGCAACAGGAGGACATACAGCCTTACAAAGACAATGTCACTAGTCTTACATTGCTAAACAGTTTACCTGTATCGGGGACCATAATTGCAGAAACAAAAAACAAAACTATAAACGTCACAACGCTTACATTAAGTAATGGCGTTAAGGTCATTTTAAAACCAACCGATTTTAAAAATGATGACATTCGGTTTAGCGCCTTCGCTCCAGGCGGAACTTCATTATATACAGATGCGGATTATCAGAGCGCTGCCAATGCAGCAGGGATTATTTCAGCAAGTGGCGTTGGTAACTATACCCCTGACCAATTGGATAAATATCTCGAAGGAAAACGATTGGGCGTAAAACCCTATATAAACGAACATTTTGAAGGAATAAATGGAGGTTCCACAACAAAAGACCTGGAAATAGCAATGCAAATGATCTATGCTTATTTTACCGAACCGCGAAAAGATAACGCAATATTTAAAGGGATCATTGATCGCAATAAAGCCTCATTGATAAATAGGGCAAATGATCCTAAAAGCGTTTTCAATGATACGATTAGCGCTGTCTTAGGAAATTATAATATACGAAGGACTGCCCCGACGGCAGAAAAACTCGACCAAATCAATTTGGATAAAGTCTACATAATCTATAAAGAGCGCTTTTCGGATGCCTCCAACTTAACTTTCACCTTTGTGGGCAGTATCGATACCAACACGATTAGACCCTTGTTGGAAAAATACCTTGGTTCTTTGCCATCAACTAATAGCCACGCAGAAACAAAAGACCTGAACATCAATATCCCGACTGGCAGAATTGAAAAAATAGTGTACAAAGGCAGTGAACCGAAATCAACAGTCCTCCTAGTTTATTCCGGAAAATTTGATTACAACCTGGAAAACAAAGTGAAGCTGGATGCATTAAAAGAAGCGCTGGAAATCCGCTTATTGCAAAGACTACGTGAAGATGAAAGCGGTGTTTACAGCCCTGGGGTTTATGTACAGACCACTAAAATTCCGCAAGAACGATACTCCTTTATCATCCAGTTTGGCTGCGCGCCACAAAATGTCGATAAACTAATTGCATCCGCATTAGATGAGATCACCAAACTTAAAACAGATGGACCATTGCCGGAGAATGTAGATAAATGGCGTGCCGAAACAAAGGCCACAATGGAAACTCAATTGAAATCCAACAATTTTTGGTTCAACTATCTAAACGAGAAATTACAAAATAAAGATGATTTGAACGAAATAAATGGATATAGCGCTCTATTGGACCAGGTGTCACCTGCTGGGTTAAAGGATATGGCAAATAAATATCTAAGTGGTGATAATTATATCCGCTTGGTATCAATGCCGGAAAAAAGTAAATAAATATTGCTGTGGCAATTGAATGTCTAAAGGCGATTGTTTTAATGATTAATAACGCTTTAGTTCTCTGTTCTTTATATATGTTTTTTTATAGTTAGAAAAAGACAATAGTTAATTAAATGAAAGCACAACTCCTTGAGAAAGAGTGTGCTTTCATATTGCACTTAGTAATGCAAAATATAAGAATGCATATTTCAGAGAGTTTTTAGCGGGCTTGACGGCAAATATTAAATAGTTACTACTGCACCTTCATTTATAACAGTAAAAATGAAATTTTAAAAAGCAATATTTAGTTGCATGGCGCTACGGCATAACAGGAAAAGTCAATTGTGCTTGTTTGAGGTTGTTTTAAAATATTGAACAGTAATTATACTAGATGTCGCTAAATTTTAAAACAGAGGTGATTGATGAAAGACAAAGAACAAACTAAACGGAAATTAATTCAGGCCGTAGGAGAAATTATAAAAAGCAAGGGTTATATCGGTTTAGGGGTTAACAAAATTGCCAAAAAAGCTGGTGTTGATAAGACGTTGATCTATCGTTATTTCGGAGGGGTTAACTATTTGATTGAAGCATATGTAATAGAGAAGGATTATTGGATGACTTTATCTGAAGAAGTGAAGGAGATGATTGAGAAAAATAAAGGTTTAAGCAGCCAGGTTTTAATTACGGAGATATTGCAAAATCAGTTTAAATTCTTTTTTTCAGAGCAGGAGATGCAAGATTTGATAATATTGGAAATTTCTACCGAAAGTTCTTTGATGCAAAGTATCCACAATGTCAGGGAAGGCATGGGGCGACAATTGCTTGAGCTTACGGATAATCAATTTAACAACACTAATGTGAATTTTCGGGCCATTTCAGCCTTACTGGTTGGAGGGATTTATTATTCAGTCTTACATACGCGGTTTAACGGTGATATGATTTGTGATATCAATATCAATTCCATAGAGGGTAGAAATGAGATAATTAGAGCAATCCAACAGATTGTTAGTTGGGCATATCAAGAAGCTGAGAACAATAGTGCAACTATTACTTAGACAATAATTAATATGTTAATATACAGTTCATATACTGATAGTGAATTGGTCGACTTATTAAAGTCGGAGGGATATGCTGCATTTACTGAAATTTATGAACGTTATTTTGGATTGCTGTATGTTCATGCGAAAAAGAAAGTAAGGGATCAGGAAGAAGCCCGTGATATGGTACAGGAGATATTCATATCACTATGGAATCGTAGGGAATTTATGGAACCTGAAAAGGGTATCTCGTCTTATCTGTATACTGCACTTAGAAATAAGATCATTGATTGGTTCGCTCATCAGGACGTAAATTCTCGCTATGTTAATTCGTTTCAAGTTTTTGCTAATACAGGTAATTGCGTTACTGATTATCTTGTTAGAGAAAATCAGTTCGCGGCGCTGATTGAGAAAGAGGTACATTCTCTTCCGCCCCGTATGCGTGAAATATTTGAATTAAGCCGGAAGGTGCATTTAAGTCATCGCGAGATTGCAGAACAACTAAATATTTCTGAACTAACCGTAAAAACCCAAATTAAATATGCGCTTAGAACATTGCGGGTGCGTTTAGGCATATTAATTTATTTCTACTTTTTAATGAAAATGAAATAGTATTTATTAATTTCATATATAGTAAATATTATTTTTTTCTTATACCCCCACTGCCCAAGTTGACCGTATTATCTTTTATTAATACGAATACTCAGCATCATGGATAATCAGCAGGCTAAACAATTATTAACTAAGTATATAAATGGTGGTTGTACATCTGACGAAAAATGTTTGGTTGAAAGTTGGTATTTGAAAACACACAATAGTGGTTCGGTATCACATAAGGAAATTGAAGAGTCTATGAAAATAGTCCAAATGGCATTACCTCAAAGACTAACGCCTGTTCATAAGCTGTGGCCCAGAATCGTCGGTGCCGCATCAATATTTCTTTTTCTGTCTATTGGCGGTTATTTCCTGGCCCATAAACGATCACCTCGACAAATTACCCAGAATAAAATAAATGATATCGGTACTGTAGGTAATAAAGCAATCTTAAAATTAGCCAATGGACAGCAGTTGCTTGTTACTGATGCAAAAAAAGGTTTGCTGGTTCAACAGGTCAATACCCGAATAATTGAGACAAAAGATGGCCGACTGACTTATAACAATACAACAGGCAATGTAAATGGTAATATGCTATATGATACCTTGATTGTGCCCCGTGGTGAACAACATCAGGTGAAGTTTGCTGACGGGAGTATTGCCTATCTCGATGCTGATACTAAACTCCGCATCCCCGAAAACTTTAATGGGAGTGACCGTACCGTGGAATTAATCAGCGGTCAGGCCCTATTCCATGTTGTACATAACTCAGTGATTCCATTTAGGGTAAAGGTAAAAGGACAAATCACTCAAGATATTGGCACTGAGTTTAATATTAATGCCTACACGGATGAACCGGGCATAAAAACAACGCTAATTGAAGGTAGCGTTGAAGTTTTGGTTCATGCCCAAACAACCTTTCTGAAACCTGGACAGCAAATTATAACTCAAAATGGCAATAAATCAATTAAAGTTAAGAATGTTGATCTGGAGGAGGTTATGTCCTGGAAAAATGGTTTTTTCGATTTTAATAATGAAGATCTTGAAAGTATTATGCGGAAGGTTTCCCGCTGCTATAATGTAGATATAATATATACTGACAATAGTCTGAAATCACAATTATTCAGCGGTATGCTATCACGATTTAAGAATGTTTCGCAATTGCTGAAAAAGTTGGAACTAACCGGGGCGGTACATTTTAAAGTGCAGGGTCAAAAGATAATTGTCAGTAAATAAGGGATAAACTAAGTAAACAAACCCATTAATTTAAATTAGAACCCATTACATTATAGGAGAAAAAAAGAGAAAAGACTTTGAAAAACCGAAAAGGTTAAGCATGAAAAAGAAAAGGACCCCGAGTTGCGATCGAAGCCCTTATGCTGTTGGTTAACCGAAAACTATTGTGTGAACAAATATTTCAGAAATTTAAACAGACAAACAAATGTATAAAATTTATACTAATTTTTTGTGTTGGCTTCAATGCCGCATTCCTAAAATCGCGCTAATCATGAAACTCATCACCGTTTTATTGTTTGCAATCATTATGCAAGTAAGTGCGACAGGATTTGCCCAAAAAGTCACTTTAAAAGGTGACAATATATCTTTAATGCAATTATTCAAAGAGATCAGGAAACAAACCGGTTATGGTGTTCTTTACCAGAGTGATAAAGTAAATACTACAATTGTTATCAAGGCTGATTTTAAAAATGCGCCACTAGATCAGGTACTAAATGAAAGTTTAAAAGGACAGGCTTTGACGTATACTATTGATGAAAAAATAATAGTCATTAAGGAAAAGGAAATTCTCCTTCAAGGTAAGCCTGCGCTAACTCCTGTAGTTAAGGACACGACATTTAGCATTAAAGGCCATGTTGTTGATGAAAACGGAAAACCCCTTTATGGAGCGTCAGTAATGATAAAGGGAACGAAAATCGGCCATGTCACAAATATGGACGGGTCATTTTATATTTCTAATGTCCATCAAGGTATGTCAATTCAAATTTCTTTTATTGGCTATTTAACAAAAGTTGTAAAGGCTGTTCCAGATTTAGAAAATATTGTTCTTGAGGTGAGTAGTAATGAACTTGATGAAACCCATGTTATCGGATACGGCAGGGAATCCCGGCGTTTTAGTGTCGGATCGACGGCGAATGTAACAGCTGCCGATATAGAAAAACAGCCAGTTACGAATGTTCTACAGGCACTGGAAGGACAGGTTGCCGGTCTTACGGTAACTCCAACAAGTGGGGAACCAGGTGTAACAACTCAGGTACAGGTAAGAGGTCAAAATAGTATTGGTGTTGATGTGTTTGGTAGTAAATTTTATGATCAGCCACTAATTATCATAGATGGAGTGCCAATTGCCTCGCAAAATTTAAACGTCAATACGATCCAGCCCTTCTTTACCACATTCGGTGCAAATGCCTATACCGGCTTTAGCGCCATGAACAACATAAACCCTGATGATATAGAAAGTATAAGTGTACTTAAAGATGCTGATGCAACGTCGATATATGGCACTCAAGGCGCCAACGGCGTTATACTAGTTACTACAAAAAAAGGAAAGGCAGGAAAAACCACGATGAATGTTTCTGTAAATACCGGCTATAACACAGATGCACGGCCTGTGCAATTCCTTAATACACCGCAGTATCTGCAATACCGTAATGATGCCTTTAAAAGTGATGGGCTTACACCTAGCAATAATGCTAATTTGCAGACCTACGCTCCAGACCTAACCGTTTTTGATCAAAATAAGTACACCAATTGGTTCAATACTTTTTTCGGAAAAACATCGAATCAAACTGATGCACATGTCAGTTTATCAGGTGGGTCAGTAAATAATACGTTTTTAATATCAGGAGGCTATACCGGTTCCGACTATAATTATCCTGGGAATTTCGCTGACAAACGATTAACCTATCATAGTTCATACCATCATCAGTCACAGGATAACCGGCTAACTATTGATTTTGGAACGGATTATTCATATGATCATAATAATCATTTTAACAATAGCAACGCTTTACCAGCCTTAAATCCCCCAAATTTACCGGACTTGCTGGATGCGGCTGGTAACCTAGTTTGGAGTTATAAAGGAGCTGACCTTACCTTTTATCAAGCCTACGCTTATTTGAAACAACCTGTAGACTTACAGAACTATAACCTGAAAAATAGCTTAAATATCTCCTATAAATTGGCACCCGGCTTAAGCATGAGCGCAAATATGGGATATAGCCGGGTTGATGTAAATGAATCTGAAGAGTTTCCATCCAATTCACAAACCCCGGATTACCCATCATATCCGGGTAGTAGTTTTGTAAATAGCACCTACCAAACTATTAATATAGAGCCGCAACTGGATTATAGCCACACAATAGGAAAAGGTGAATTTTCCGCCCTTTTAGGCAGTACCTATAAAAAAAATGTCCAATCGTCGAATTCACAAGATGGTTATGGGTATACAAGTGATGCTCAATTGGGTTCTATAGATGGGGCATCAACTGTATATGATAACGATAACAGCTCAATCTACAAGTACAGTGCAGTTTTTGGGCGGGTTAAATATATTTACGATCAGGAATATATTATCAGCTTAACCGGGCGTAGAGATGGTTCCAGCAATTTTGGGCCGGGGAGGCAATTTGGAAATTTTGGTTCAGCAGGTTTAGGATGGATATTTTCAGAAGAGAAGAGTTTTAAAGATGCTCTGCCATTTGTTAGTTATGCCAAAATTTCAGGTAATTACGGAACCAGTGGTTCTGATGGAATTGCCCCTTACCAGTTTCAGTCGTTTTACGCGGCTGTTACTTATCCTATTGCTCCTCCCTTTCAGGGTGTCAAGCCAATATCGCCACAAAATCTTAACAATCCCGACTACAGCTGGGCCACAAAAAAATCCCTGGATTTGGGACTTGACCTCGGTTTCTTGAAAGACCAGCTGTTAATGAATATTACTTATTACCGAAATCGGGAGGGCAACCAGCTACTTAATTATCCGCTTGCCAGCCAAGCAGGTTTTACATCCGTACTTGAAAATTTAGATGCGACTGTTCAAAACACCGGTTGGGAATTTACCATTAATTCAAAAAATATTGCAACCAAAAATTTCAAATGGACAAGTAGTTTTAATATTTCGGCGAACCGCAATAAATTAGTTTCATTTCCGGGCCTCGCAAATTCCAGTTATGCGTCAGATTATGCCATAGGTAAATCGACCAGTACAGTTTTTGTTGTTAAATATAAAGATGTTAACCCAACTACAGGTCTGTTTGAATTTTATGGTGCAAACGGACAGGTTACATCCAATCCCGATTATTATGATAGTGCCGCGCAGGGCGGAGACAGGGTATCTACAGTAGACTTGCAACCAAAATTCTACGGTGGCTTAGGCAATAATTTTTCTTACAAGCGCTTAACCTTATCCGTTTTTTTCCAATTCTCCAAACAAACTGCGCCTAATTATTTATATACTCTTTATTCCCTTAATTTAATACAAAGCGGTTTGTTCAATGTTCCGACCCAGGTAATGAATAACTATTGGAGAAATCCTGGGGACCATACACAACTGCAACGATTAACAGCTACGTACTCCGATCCTGTTATTACAGCGGGTCAGGCATTTACCTACTCCTCGGGAGCCTATAGCGATGATACTTATCTTAGACTGAAGACCCTGTCTTTATCTTATGCCCTACCGGGTGTTTTTCTCAAGAAATTAAACCTTACTAATTTCAGGATCTATGCCAATGTCCAGAACCTGCTGACCTTTACTGATTACAAGGTTGGTGATCCCGAACTGCCGGGTGGCTATGCAAACTATTCTCTGCAGCGTACTTTGGTGTTCGGTTTATCTTTTAATCTTTAAATTTTATTAATATGAGAAATTTTTCACTGCATAAAATTAAATTATTAGGCGTTGTTATAATACTTATCTTAACCATCTCCTGCAAAAAACTGATTGAAATACCGCCTAGCCCGCCCCAAGATATTGCTGCGCAGGATGTGTTTGTAGATAGCACTAGCGTGATTGGCGCTATAGCGGGTGTATATAATAATTTTAATGAATCAACACAAGTATTAAGCGTAAACAACGGATTAATCACCGCTAGCACAGGGCTTTCAGGGGATGAACTATTAACCACAACAGGCGAACCTGCATTTTCCCAGCTTTCAAATAATGCGATATTGCCGAGTAACTCCAATATGGAAACGTTGTGGAGTAGTTCCTATTTAAGCTTATATCCAGTAAACGATTGCCTTACGCGTATAGCCAGTAGTACGGGAATAAGTGAATCACTGAAGCAACAGCTTACAGGTGAGCTTAAAACAGTGCGCGCTTTGTATTATTTTAACCTTGTTAATTTATTCGGCGGGGTTCCGATTGTTACATCTACAGTTTATAAAACAACGAGTTTACTTCCCCGGGCTTCAGTAGTCGATGTTTATAATCAAATAATTGACGATTTAACCGATGCCCGGAAGCGACTTAACGGAAATTACCCATCCGATGGACATATCCGTCCAAATATTTATGTTGCCTCTGCATTGCTTGCCAAGGTTTATTTGTATCAGAGTCAATGGCAAAATGCTGTTGACATGGCCAGTCAGGTAATAAATTCTGGCGATTATAGGCTAACAGACTCTCTCAATAGCGTATTTTTGGATAGAAGTTCCGAAGCCATCTGGCAATTACCTGCCGAAAATCCAAATCAAGGAGTTGTGGAAGCCGCAACATTTCTGCCCTCTGACGCTTTTACCATATCTCCCTTCCCTTTGACTGCAACTTTATTAAACTCTTTTGAACCAGGAGATCAACGGAAAATTAAATGGGTAGGAACGCAAATTTTATCTGACAATAACGGGAATAATGTCTCTTATTACTATCCTTTCAAATATAAGAACCGTAATCAGGCACAGCCGGCTGAAGATTATATGATTTTGAGGCTTGGGGAGCAATATTTGATCCGTGCAGAAGCGTTGGCTCATTTAAGCAACATAACCGAAGCTTTGCAAGACGTAAACATGGTACGCCATAGGGCGGGATTGCTGCCCTATGCTGGCGCTATGGACCAGGCTTCTGTTTTAGCTGCTATTATGCATGAAAGGCAAACTGAACTTTTTTGTGAATGGGGCAATCGGTGGTTTGACCTGCAAAGGACGGGAACTATTAATTCAGTGTTGAATGGAGAAAAAACAGGATGGAAAAGTACAACTGATCCTTTATATCCTATCCCTTTAACAGAAAAACAATCTAATCCTAATCTTACTCAGAACCCGGGTTATTGAGCGCCATGAATGATTTGCGCAGCAAATCAGTGCTGTTTGAATGATGGGAGTAGGTCTCCCGGTATCGGCTTACAGGAGCAGGTACCAAACCGCTGCTAAGCTGCTCTGGTAAAGAGCCGGGGTGGGGAGCGTTAGCAGAAAAGACAGTTTGAAGCTGTCAGGTATGTATAAAGAAGATGAATGCAAATGAACTGCCGATGAGGCGTCGAAAGGATTAAATGATGTCAAAAGTAAGGTACAGTAGCACTTTATTACCAGTTGGGAGGACGACCTGTTTACCGTCCCAATGGCATCCGGCGTATAGGCAGCATGAGCTTTATACAGGCATTCAGGCGGAACTTGGGAACCTATCGGGACGATGTGAAGAGAAAAGGTCAAGCGGAAGAACCCGCAAGTCCGAAAGTATCGATGCGTCCCACAGGGACAGAGCCATCCGTAGTACCAGCGAAGTTGCTGTAATGGCAATGGAGGGAAGGGGTGGCATTATCAGGTGCTATACAACAATAGAAACTGTTAAAGGGGCAACCTACAGGAGGTATAACGATGTATAGGCCAAAACCATATTGTATTTCGAGAAAATCGGTACAGGAAGCTTACTTGAAGATCAAAGCCAATAAAGGCGCAGCAGGTGTAGACCAGATGAGCATGGAAACTTTTGAAAAAGAGCCACAGAAACATTTGTACAAGCTATGGAACCAAATGAGTTCCGGTAGCTATATGCCCCCTGCAATCAAATTGGTGGAGATACCAAAGAAAGATGGCGGTAAAAGGCCATTGGGCATACCTACGATAACCGACCGTATCGGACAGGCGATGGTAACCAAAGAATTGGCGCAGGTGGTCGACAACCTGTTCCATGAAGACTCTTATGGTTATCGCCCGAAGAAATCAGCCTTACAGGCCGTAGCCAAAGCACGAGAAATGTGCATGAGGTATGAATGGGTACTGGACGTTGATATCAAAGGGTTCTTTGACAATATTCCACACAACCTGCTAATGAAAGCAGTAGCGAAGCATGTACAGGAACAATGGATGCTGTTATACATCGAAAGATGGCTGACAGCCCCACTGCAACTGGAGGATGGCACCATAGTAGCAAGGACGAAAGGCGTACCGCAAGGTTCCGTGATCGGCCCGATATTATCCAACCTCTACCTGCATTATGCGATGGATATGTGGCTGGTAGCCAATTATCCCGACTGCCCTTTCGAGCGGTATGCAGATGACGCAGTTATCCACTGCGACAAAGCATTCAACGTGGAAAAGTTAAAGATCGCGTTAGGCAAAAGGCTAAAAGCTTGCGGGCTGGAACTGCACGAGGAAAAGACAAAGATCATCCATTGCAGGGACAGCAACCGAACACGGAAGTACACCAAAGGTGTAAAGTTCGATTTCTTAGGCTACACGTTCAAGCCCCGACAGGCTCAGAACGGTGAACGGAAAGAAGACTTCACCAACTTTCTGCCGGCAGTAAGCACAAAAGCCAAAGCATCGATGAATTCAAAGCTAAATGCAATGCCCATTCTTCGGATACCGGGCATCGAGATCGAAGCTGTTGCTAAAGCGATGAACCCTGTCCTGCAAGGCTGGATAAACTATTACGGAAAATTCTATGCCAGTGAATTGAAAGGCTTCATGAGAAGAATCAACGCAAAGTTGGCCAACTGGGCAATACGGAAATACAAAGGGCTACGAACCAGCTTAACAAGTGGAATGAAATGGGTGAGCAGCCTTTGCAGGCGCAAACCTGACTTATTCGCTCACTGGACATTTGGTGCAAAGCCTAACATGGTTCAAAGGTATTGGGAGCCGTATGCGGTGAGAGCTGCACGTACGGTTCTGATAGAATCTCAGGCTGAAATGCTTGGGTTTACTTACTAAGCGGGATTTTAAGAACAAATACGAAAGGAATTGTAAATGGCATTATTAAGGAAAAGTATTCCCGATAATAATGCGGGGCAGCCTATATCTTAATAATTTCTAATTAGATCACGAGAAAATGCTTAGTTAGGTTTCAAATAAAAATAAATTAACAAACATGAAAAATAGAAAAATGATGCTTATGCTTATGCTCTGCCTTATTACAGGTACAGTGTTTAGCCAGAAAAATGGGTCTAAAATAACTATTGATATCAGACCCCTCAAAACGGACACTTTAATGATGATTGATGGTGATAAACCCAGGATGATCGTTACTGAACCTGGATCAAATGGTAAATATGTGTTTGATTTCAAACCAGGTGATCCGAGATTGATCAGTTTTTATAGTATTACGCAAAAAACAAAAGGAGGGTCATTGGTAGTTTACATTGAAAATGGAACTAACGTTGACATTAAAACAGATTTTGGTGAAAAGATAGTTTTTTCGGGTGTGGGCGCAAATGAAAACAGGGTGTTTTATAAAGATTATAAATTTATGGGCAACACATGGCGCTCAATTAAAATAACAGATAGTTCCACACCAAATCAGTTATATGCAGCATTTGATGCAATGTTTAAGACGTCGTATAATAATTTAAATGCAAATAAAAAAAACGTATCAGCTTTATTTTATAAAAACCATTATGATTTCATTCATTACCAGGAAATAGGGTATAAAATGGATGTCCCTTTTTGGTATATGAGAAATACACACAAAAAGCTTTCGGCATCGATACCTGATCATTACTGGGACTTGATAAAGCTTGTGAACCTAAATGATAAAGTGCTTAAAACTCAAGAATATAGCAGTGCCATGTATGCAAGTTTCCCGGGATTTTTAGAAAACGAGTATAAGTTCAAGAGTGGCAAACCCGATAGTACATTTGATCCATACGATGTCTTTATACATGTCTATCGCCGGATTGAAGAATTATGTCGTGGAGATTTGCGTAATAAACTGCTTGAAGTACAGCTTCAAGGCCAATTTGGCCCACATAGTGACCTAGCTAAATTAAAGCCATTAATGGACGATTATATACAAAAGTATGGTAGTCCGGAAAATGCTGAAAATGTAAAATCCTTACAGATCTCTTATAACGCAGCCGAAGCGTTAGCCCCCGGAAAAGAAGTAACCCCATTTGTGTTAAAGGATATAAACGGTAAAGACGTCACTCTAAAAGACTTTGCCGGCAAGGTGATTTATATGGATTTTTGGGCCAGTTGGTGCGGGCCGTGCAGGGCGCAAATGAAAACGGGTGCTCCTAAACTGCATAAAATATTTGAGGATAATAAAGACGTAGTTTTTTTATATATCAATTTGGATAAAACGACTGACCTTGAGCAAAAGGCAATTGCAGAAGATCATATAATGGGCATACATTTATTCGCAGGCAATTTTCAACAGGACAATCCGATAGTCAAAGCATTTGCTATCCAAGGCATACCCAGGTATGTGATTATAGGAAAAGATGGAAAAATATTTGATAGTGATGCACCAAGGCCTAGTGAGGACCAAGCACCAAAACGTATCGAAGATGCTTTAAATGCTAAATAATCTTTTTAGACAACCAGTTAGCCATTTAAATCCCTATAAAAAATAATAACCAATGAGGCGTTTCCTGGGATGAGAAACCGGGGACGCCTTATCCTTACCCTCTGCGCGATTTTTTTAAAATGATAGACTTAATATTTAAGGATACATCCGCTAAGCCAGATGTATCACAGACTGCTATAGTATTTTTATCAATAACAAACATCAATAGATATGGATTTCTTTTTTTCTGAAGAGCAATTAATGATTCAACAAGCAGCGCGGACATTTGCCATAAACGAATGTTTACCGGCTGTAATTGAAAGAGATGAAAAGCAAGCCTTTCCAACTGCACAAATTAAAAAATTAGCAGAGCTTGGTTTCATGGGTATGATGGTGGACCCTAAATATGGCGGAGCCGGAATGGATACGATCAGTTACATGCTGGCTATGGAAGAAATTAGCAAAGTTGATGCGAGTGTTAGCGTAATAATGAGTGTAAATAATAGTTTGGTTTGCTATGGTTTGGAAGAATTTGGGGACGAGTGGCAAAAGGAAAACTACCTGACCCAGCTTGCGAAAGGTATAAAAGATGATAAATTATATATAGGTGCATTTTTATTAAGTGAGCCTGAAGCTGGTAGTGATGCCAGTTCTCAAAAAACTATAGCGGAGGACATGGGCGAATATTATCTGCTTAATGGAGTAAAGAACTGGATAACAAGTGGAAATTCAGCAAGTGTATATATTTTGATGGCGCAGACTGACCCGTCCCAAGGATCGAAAGGAATCAATGCGTTTATAGTAGAAAGGGATTGGCCAGGAATTGACTTGGGACCTAAAGAAAATAAGATGGGGATAAGGGGTAGTGACACTCATAGCGTGCATTTTTCAAATGTAAGAGTCCCGAAAGAGAACCGAATTGGCAAGGATGGGTTTGGTTTTAAGTTTGCCATGAAAGTGTTGACTGCCGGAAGAATTGGAATTGCAGCCCAGGCATTAGGAATAGCTGGCGGGGCTTATGAACTTTCCTTAAAATATTCAATGCAACGCAAAACATTTGGTAAGGAAATTTCCCGTCACCAGGTAATCCAATTCAAACTCGCAGATATGGTCACCCGTATTGAATACGCCCGTTTATTGTGCCTAAAAGCTGCTTGGGAAAAGGATCGCAATTTGGAATTTAGCTTAAGCTCTTCAATGGCAAAAGTAGTCGCTTCCGAAACTGCAATGTGGACCACGACTGAAGCTGTACAAATTCATGGAGGTTATGGATTTGTAAAAGAATACCATGTAGAAAGGTTGATGCGGGATGCAAAAGTGACCCAAATTTATGAGGGAACCAGTGAAGTGCAACGTATGGTTATTGCAAGGGCCATTTTGAATTAGGAAGCATACTTTATTATGATGATTATTTAAAGAAGCTTTAAAGCTCTACAAAGAATAAATTTTATGATGTCACCAGTTTCAAAGATTAATGCTAATATTTTAGCTTCAAGTTTAACACTCCTGTATACAGTCTATTGAAAATCTAATCATTGAAAAGAGTAAACCTATTGAACGCAATTTTGATAATTCTGCTGGTCAGTTCGCTTTCGGCACATGCGCAGCTTAGAATCAAAGTTGTTTATGGGTCAATAGGAATTGATGATGGTTCACTTACTCCAAATGAAAAGAAATATGCTGTGTTAACTGATAGTCTTGACAGAAATTTAAAAATCCACAGTAATGATACAACCAGCCTATTTTTAAGAGCGTTACTTTATTTGCGGTATAATAGTCTTATTGCCAAGCCCTATTCGGCTGATAAAATTGCATTAGAAAATTTGGAGATCGCTAAAAAAATGGCGGAAAGGGCAATCAGTTTAAATATGAAAAATTTTAATCTAAAAATATTGCGCGCCCAGATTTATAAAGAGTTAATATACAGGTTTGCCGGTGATGAATCCTGGAAATACAATAGCAAACAAATCGCAGAAAGAAGAGAACTTTTTAACAGCTACAAAGAATTAGCAAATAAATGCTACGACGACCTAGCAGAAATGGATAAGCGCAATACTTACGATTACCAGCAATTAAAAGTAGGGTCAATCTATCCTTAATAGTATTAGTATTTAATTTTCGAAATATATCTACACCAAAATACTAAAGAATTATAAAGTAAATGATTAATGCGTTTCTGAAAAGCTTAAATCTTTGAATATACATTGGTATTTCCTTTTGTTTCATGCCTTTTAATTTGGATTAATTTTGGCATTCTTTTTAAGGCATTTGAAATCGAGGTACCTTTATAATTCCAACCATATTTTTCAAAGAATTTTTTTATTTCTCTTATTTCCCTTGGCGTCTCAATAAAATCATAGACCAACAATTTATTTTTTATTGCATATACTATTTCTGGAGTTTGTGTGAGGATATTATAATATTCGGGTCTTTTACTTCTATATTTTTCGATCAGTTCTTCTCTAATATTGGTATTGAGAATAAAGTCTTTGGAGGATAAATCGCTAAGTGAGTAATCAGAGAATTCAATTATTTTATCTAAAAGATTTAGATTGTAACCCTTTTTTTCACTTTCAATATTAACAATGGTTGGTTTTGAAAGGCCTGTGAGAATTGAAAAACTTAGTTGCGATAGCCCTAAAGATAACCTTAAGGATTTTACATTTTTTCCTATAATGCTTCGAGAAAAATCATTCATGAAACAAATAGATACAAGCAAATCATTTCAATTTGAATATGTATGTTTTATAATTGAAATAATTTATATATATTTGATTCAGGTAAACAGGTAATAATAAGAGTCTTGCGGTTACATTTTCTGACGCCGTGACGTAAGACAGCAGTTAATGCCCATGTCTATGTGTAGATGTGCTATATTAGCGCATTGAAATAGATGTGGGGGCTGCTGTAATTCCATGTCACATAAGGCGTCAGAAACTTTTAGTAACCATGGTTTGTAGCCCCCACATTTATTAAGGGAACCTTCCAACAAGACTCGTACTTCTATACGAGTATGATCAGAATTTACAGATTTGATTTTTTCCTTAATGATCAAATTGCAACAAATCTTGCACTTAGGCTTGTTCATGCCTTTTATTTCCATTTCTTTTCCTTCAAACTCTTATATAAGAGCCTGATAAAGGCCCCTGTATAATTTCATGCAAAAACGGCAGCGACAAATCAGTTGTAGTTAATTATTTCTCAGCTGCCGTTTTCCATCGTTTTTCTTAAATATCAATTAAAATCGAAAAATATATTCATGAAAAAAACTATACTTTTTATAGGGCTGGCCACGCTTTGCCTGAATTTTGAGGCAAAATCCCAGGTAGTTACTAAACTATTTGGAAGAGTCACTGATTCCTCTGACAATAAGCCTGTGCGAGGCGCTACAGTTAAAATTAAATCTACAAGTCTTTCAACTACAACCAATGAAGATGGTGAATTTGCCATTAATACAAACCAGATCAAAGGGGTTGTAGCGATTAGCTTTGTGGGTTACAAAACCATCGAACTCAATTTTAATCCAACCATAAAGGGCCCTTTTAACATCAGTCTAAGAGAGGGTAGAGTCTTGAAAGATGTAAACATTGTTTCAACAGGTTACCAGGATATTCCCAAGGAAAGGGCAACAGGTTCTTTTGCGCAACCAATTAAAGAGATGTATGATGACCGGGTATCTACAGATGCTTTATCAAAACTGAACGGGATTACCAGCGGCCTTTTATTTAATGCTAATACCTCACAAGCCCAATCAGGCTTGGACATAAGCATCCGCGGCCGTAGCACCATTTTTGCCGATGATCAGCCCCTAATCGTTGTAGATAATTTCCCGTATAGTGGCGATATAAATAATATCAACCCAAACGACGTAGAAAGCATTACTATATTAAAGGATGCTGCTGCTGCAAGTATTTGGGGTGTTAGGGCTGGCAATGGGGTGATTGTTATAACCACGAAGAAAGGGAAAATGAAACAGCCCCTCAAGGTTGGCTTTAATTCAAACATCACGGTCTTCAATAAACCTGATCTAAATTATAATCCCAACCAACTAAGCTCCTCGTCATATATCGGACTGGAAAAATACCTTTTTAATCAAGGATATGATGATGCGAATTTAAGCGATACCTATAATTTACCTGTCATCTCGCCAGTTGTACAGCTTTTAGCTGCACAGCGTGCGGGAACCATTTCAACAGCCAATATAACAACTCAACTGAATGCCTTGAGCAATGTAAATATAAACGATCAGTTGAATAAATATTTTTATCAGAAAGCAACTAACCAACAATATGCTGTCAACCTTTCAGGAGGCTCTGATAAAGCTATCTATTATTTCTCAGCCGGTTATGATGAAGATATAGCAAGTTTAAAGGCCAATGCAAATCAAAGAATTACTATTAATACACAAAATACATTTTACCCGATTAAAAAGCTGGAAATAACTGTTGGTTTAAATGCGGTTCAAACCAATGTGAAAATTGATAATACGTTAGCTCAAACGCAGCCTTTTTTATTCCCTTACAGCCAGCTTGCAGATTCAAAAGGGAATCCATTAACTATTCCATACGGTTACAACCAAAGCTTTATACAAAGTGCGCCCGCAAATGGGTTTTTAGACTGGTCGTATTCTCCTTTGCAACAATTAGGAGAATCGGATAATAAAATTCAGGACAATGACATAAGATTTACAACCGGTTTAAAATATACATTCATTAAAGGGCTGAGCGGTGAAATAAAATACCAATATGAAAATTCAAATGTACAGAACCGGGATTTTGAGGGCCAGAATAGTTACTCTACTCGTAACTTGATAAATGAGTACTCAATCGTTTCAAATGGTATTGTAACGGGTTATAATATCCCACTGGGCGGCATATTAAATTTTAATAATTCAAATACAATATCCAATAATGTCAGAGGCCAGTTAAACTACAATTTAAGCTGGAAAGATAATAGTATAACTGCACTGGCGGGATATGAATTGTCGCAAACAACTTCTTCAAGCAATGGCTCTGTTTTATATGGTTATGATGACAACAATGGAACTTTTACCAACGTAGATGCGGCAGATTATTTTTCTCTTAACCCTACCGGTAATTACGGAACAATTAATAGCGGTTTAGGTGTCAGTGGAACATTGGATCGGATTCGTTCTACCTTTGCTAACATAGCATATACTTATAAAGACCGTTATACCTTCTCAGGCAGCGCTAGGATCGACGGATCAAATTATTTTGGAGTTGCCACCAATCAAAAAAGCTTACCGCTTTGGTCTGCGGGAGCCAAGTGGGCTATTGATAAAGAAGATTTCTATGATGTTTCCTGGCTGCCTGTGTTAGCACTTAGAGCCACCTACGGGTATAATGGAAACCTGGACAGATCGGTAACTGGTGTAACCACATTATTATATTTGAGCAACGCCCAGTATACGAATCTTCCATACTCCTTAATTTCTAATGTAGGTAACCCTGATCTGCAATGGGAAAAAACAGGTATTGCTAATTTGGGGATTGATTTCGGATCGGAAAATAACATAGTAACAGGAAGTATTGAATATTATTCAAAAAAAGAAACCGACTTACTTGGATATAAGGCATTTTCTGAAAATTCAGGAATTACATCATTGGAAGGCAATTATTCTGATATGGAAGGCCATGGTTTCGATCTTTCGGTTACGACACGTAACTTAAATGGGAAGTTGAAATGGGTAACTACAATTTTGTTTAGTCATGCAACGGATAAAGTAACCAATTACGAAGCGTCTCCAGACCAATATGCGGAAACACTTGTATCTGCTGATGGTAACCAATCATCAACGGCTCCTGTTGTTGGTAAACCCGTATTCGGTTTATACAGTTATAAATGGGGAGGCTTAGACCCCGTTAATGGCAATCCTGTTGGATTTTTTAATGGCGTTAAGAGTGAAGATTATGCCAATATGGTTTCCAATACACCAGTCAATGATTTGGTGTATTCAGGGCCTGCAAGACCTACCTACTTTGGGGGACTTAATAACCGCTTTTCATATAAAGGATTTAATGTTTCATTTCAAATCAATTATAAGCTTGGATATTATTTCAGGAGGCCAACTATCAACTATTATAATATAACTGCACAGCAAACTTCATTTCTTTCTGTAAATCGTGATTATAACAATAGATGGATGAAACCGGGGGATGAGAAAATCACCAACGTGCCTTCATTGGTTTATGCGTTTGATTTTAATCGCAGTTATTTTTATCAATATTCTTCTATAAATGTAGATAATGGTGATAACGTTCGCTTACAAGATCTTAGTTTAAGTTATGATTTTAATAAATCAGCTTATAAAAGCCTGCCTTTTAACAACCTCCAGTTATTCATCTACGCAAATAATATAGGGATTCTATGGCGTGCTAACCACGATGGGCTAGACCCGGACGCAGTTCCCACAAGCCAGTTTAGTAACACGACAATGCCTAATCCAAGATCAATATCCATTGGATTTAAAGGCACCTTTTAATTATGATCAGTTGGTATCTGTCCGTTCGGAATGAAATTTAATTTATCAGAGACTGAATAAATATTTGTAAAAATAGAAATCATGAAAACTATAAAAAATTACTCCATATACCTGATGCTATTTGCATTTTTAGGATTAAACGCCTGCAATAAGAACTGGTTAAATGGAAAACCGAGTAAAGCACTAGTAATTCCAACCTCGCCAGAAGATTATCAATCTCTACTGGACAATCCTGCAATGAATGATAATTATGCCAGCCTTTATATGTTGGGGGATGGCGACTTCTATTTGACAGATTCGGTTTATGCCAGCCTAGATCAACCCGAAATAGGCGCTTACACATGGGCGGAAACAAAAAGCTTTTACGGCGGCCAGAAAAATTATGATTTGTTACAAGCTTATAGCAACGTTTTAGACGCGAATGTAGTTTTAGACGGCATTAAGTCATTACAAACCCAACCGAGTACTATAGCGGTTTATAATAATGTAAAAGGCAGTGCTCTATTTTATAGAAGTAATATATTTTATGATCTGGCACAAATGTTTTGCAAGGTCTATAATAGTGCAACTGCGAATACAGATTTAGGATTGCCTTTAAGAGTATCTGCTAATGTTAATTTGGTAATTAATAGATCATCAGTTCAGCAAACCTATGATCAAATCATTAACGACTTATTAACAGCAGCCCGACTCTTACCAGTAACCCAGTTATATCCCACCAGACCCTCAAAGCCAGCGGTATTTGGACTACTGGCAAGAGTCTATTTATCGCAACAAAATTATACCAAGGCGCTGTTATATGCAGATTCCTGCCTTTCTATTAGCAATACGCTGGTTGATTTTAACACCTTAAATCCAACTAAAAACTATCCGATACCCCGTTTTAACAACGAAGTTATTTTTCATAACCTACTATGTAATTACGAGGCTTTTAGCACTGGTTTGCAATTGGTTGATTCTGTACTATACCAATCATACGCATCCAATGATTTAAGACGGAACATATATTTCACACCTGAACCAGGCGGCTTTTCCTTTAGAGGAAGCTACAATGGGAACAGCGAATTCTTCGGTGGGGTGGCTACGGATGAAATGTACCTTATCCGAGCAGAGTGTTACGCAAGGGCTGGCAATACGACATCCGCAATGAACGATATTAATTCATTATTAAAAACGAGATGGGTGACGGGTACTTATACGAATCTGACAGCATCCAGTTCAGATAGCGCATTGATTTTAATTCTTAACGAAAGAAGGAAGGAATTGTGTTTCAGAGGATTTAGATGGACTGATCTCCGGAGATTAAACAATGACCCACGTTTCCAAATAACACTAACCAGGATTATCAATGGTCAAACCTACACCTTACCTCCAAATTCAACAAGGTATGTTTTACCTATTGATGATTATGAGATTCAATATGGAGGCCTGGTACAAAATCCACGATAACAATAAAGAATCTAATACAAATACGACAATAAAAATCTTAACAAAACTTAACCAACAAATAAAATGCGTAGAATAATCAAAATCTCCTTATTAGTCTTAGTTTCACTAAGCATTACGAGATCAACTCTTGCACAATCCCAAATTGAAGAAATCCAAGTTGGACGAAAAATCCCTGATGTTAAAATAAATGGAATAATAAACTATAGTACACAAAGTGCCAATGTCTCTGATTTCAAAGGGAAACTTTTGATACTTGATTTTTGGGCGACGTATTGTGCACCTTGTATTAGTATGTTTCCGAAGACGGACTCATTGGAAAAATTATTTAATGGAAAAATTCAATTTCTGTCGATAACGAAAGAATCGAAAGGAAAGGTAAATGATTTCCTAAACAGGATGTACGAAATAAAAAATATTAAACCGCTAACCGTAGTTAATGATACGTTATTTAGCCAGTTTTTTCCTTTTTCTTCAATTCCATATTATGTTTGGATCGATGCGAATGGAAAAGTGATTGCAACAACCAGTTCCGAAGGGGTAACAGCCTCCAATATTGAGGCTGTTTTGACAGGTAAGCCAACAACATTTGAAAATAGAAAGGATTTGCGATTTCGAAAATTGGATATTAGAACCGCGGCATTTGTCATCAGTAATAATTTTGTACTAAAAGATAGTTTGGCTAAAAGAGAGGAAATTCCCAATAAAAATATTTTCTCCTACTCCATTGCCACAAAAGCCGTTGACGAAACGGCCGGTCACATGCATTATAATATGGATCGGTTTTCGGTAATTGATGTTACCGTTAGCATGTTGTATAAATATTATTACGCAGCGGGCTATTATGATTCACCTGTTCAAGGTGCTTTTGATTCTAAGCTCAATTATTCTTATGAAATTCATGATCCTAAATTGTTAAACAGGATTGACTTAATGGATGAAGCTCATATTAAGCCTGGCACAATAGCTATGCACAATTGGTTAATGGAAAATACAGTTTGTTACGAAATCAACTACCCGGCAGGTTTAAAATGGAAAGATAAAATGGCATTGGTTGGTCAGGATTTAGATCGATATTTTGCTAAACCGATGGGTTTTGAAGTTCATGTCGAACATAGATTGGATAGCAACACGATGGCATTAAGATGTCTAAATAGTCAATCACCGCTTGGCACAACAGGCGAAAAACCTGAAGAGCATCATGACAGGTATGGTTATGTTCAACATAATTTACCGCTGAACCATTTGATAAGTTTGTTAAATAGTTATTTCTTCCAAGATCAAAAGATATCATTCGTTGATAAAACAGCCATAACACACCCCGTTGACCTTGATTTAATTTGCGACATGACGAATTTACAATCCATTAATTCCTCACTATTAAGATATGGGCTCAAATTGAATAAAGAACCTACCAAAATAGATGTCTTGGTATTTTCAGATGTCAAACGCTAAAATGTTTAAAAGCAGGTGGAAATTATAAATTTCCACCTGCTTTGTTCTATTACGGTTTGTAAGTTCCTGGCTCAGTTCCATTTTCAAACATTGGGGAACCGGCTGGAGCATCTCCCTGAACAGGGGCAATAGTGGTTTGCCATACGGCTGAACATATTTTTGTTGACGAAGTACAAGAGCCATTTTCATCATAAACATAATCGGATGCGGAATGACTCGCCGTACCGTCCAAGCTATAATAACTGGCATTATAAAGGGTTTTGTGTCCAAATGATGTTTTTGCGTTTGTAAAAGCACTAAACCCGATTGCCATAGCGCCTACCATTAAGCCTAAAGCGATTTTTTTGAAATTTTTCATGATTTTTGAATTTTAAAATTGTTTGAATTACTGAGGTACAAAGCAAATACAGCAATGGCAATAAACGCCAAGTTAAACCATATATGTTGTACCCATGTTAATTTTTCAATGACACCACCGCAATTACATGGTAACGTCTTTGCCCATAATACCATACTTATAATATAGATAGTGAATACACTCACCAATCCTGCAAAACCATAAAGGCCCAATTTGTAAGTTCGAGGGATGATGAGTAAAACAGAAACTAAAACTTCAGATGATGGTACGAGCCACGATAAATAAATCGCAAAGCTCCCAATTACTGAAACCGTTGACAGGCCCTTAAAAAAACGCTGATGATCAATAAATTTGCTGTAAGCTGTATATAGAAATAAAAACATACAGATTAGACAAATAATGAATACCACTCTTTCCCCGAGCTTATCTGAAAGATGAAATTTTGATTTTGAGATTTTAACTGTTTCCATTAGGTATAATTGGTAAATGCCATATTAATAAGAGTGGCAATTGCCACTCGCCGGTCAGTGACCATCAATTTCGCTTCTTTTTCTATGTCACGACACTCCTTTCTTATTTGTATTACCAAAAAATATTCGGTAAGGGGTAAGTAAGTTTATAACGGTTATGTAACAGGATAAAATTAGTGGCTTATATTCAAGCTCCCTTGAGAGGATATCACTATTTTACAGTTAAAATCTCACAACTTTAAGGAATGATTTTCGCATTTTGAAAGTGATTTTTTCACACGCTTTTTAAGAAACACTATCGCTTACCTATAAATTTGGTTAAGGTTTCCCTTGTCATGTGCAAATAGGAGGCGATGATTCTAATAGGTAATTTTTGAAAAAGTTCCGGTTTCTTTTTTCGAAGTATTTGATAGCGTTCTTCAGCGGGTAAAGAAACTAGATTTTGCTTTTCATATTCTTCATGCTGATATTGAAGTAACAATGATTTTATTAAGATTGAAATCTCCGGAAATTTATCATCCAGATCATGGAGTTCTGTATAGGCCATTGTAATCAGTTCTGTTTCCTGGATGATCTCGGTGTAGAAATAAGATGAAACTTTATAATAGCCCTCGTAAGAAAACAAAATATCTCTAGGTTCCCAGAATTTTACAGTATGCTCATCACCACGCTGGTCATAATAATAGTTTCGGGCGAATCCTCTGGTCATAAAATATAACCTGCTTTCTGTTTGTCCGGCAGCATGTAATATTTGGCGAGGTTTATAAAATTCCTGTTTTAATGTTGAATTTACCTCACGAATGAACTCTGGCGATAAATCGGTAATAGTAGATAATAGCTGAATCATTGGACCAGTATCCATAAGGTTTAGTTTCAGTAATAAATTATAGATCCTTGCTACAGGCTTTTAGTCTAAAGCTATAAAGTGATGTCAAACTTAGAATTGAAAAATGCCAAAAGTGGTGACATGGAATAATTTTTAATAATAAATTATAATAATTAAGAAAAAGTTAAAGAAATATACCCATGTCACCACTTATAAGGATATCCCGCCATATTTTAGAAAAATGATAAA
Organism: Mucilaginibacter sp. L196; assembly: GCF_009765905.1. GTDB lineage: Bacteria > Bacteroidota > Bacteroidia > Sphingobacteriales > Sphingobacteriaceae > Mucilaginibacter. Next base: position 615,904 of record NZ_LMUO01000015.1, read on the forward strand.
CTAAACCTTATAAATATGGATTTTGAAAAAGCAAGTTTTAAAGACTATGAAAACATTGAAGGGTGGGATATATATGCAACCGCACTTGAATTTGAAAAATATTTGGACTACCTCAGATCTAAAGGTCATTTAAATTACAGGATCGAATCATTAACCCGTGTTGGTCCTGAAATGAACCTGATGTTACCCGGCGATGATCACCCTTCCTGGATGGTGTGTCTGGTTTCCAATGATTACCTTGGTTTTAGCCAACATCGGAGAATTAAAGATGCTGTAATCAAAGGTGCCGAGATGTTTGGAACAGGTTCAGGCGCATCACCTGCAATTGGTGGACACTTCGTATATCACAAGCAATTAGAAAACAAAATTGCAGGATTCTATAAAAAGAAGGATGCGATTCTCTATACAACCGGTTATACAGCTAATAGTGCTACGCTTCAATGTTTGCTTCACAAAGATGATAAGGATCGAAATAATAATAAAAGAAATGACCTCGCCATTGTGGATATGAATGTTCACGCTAGTGTATATGAAGGTGTTTTAACAACAAATGTGAAGACTTTCTTGCATAATGATTTGGAGATGCTGGAACAGGTTCTTAAAAATGCGCGGGACAAATACCGTACAAAAATGGTGATCATAGATGGCGTATATAGTCAAGATGGCGACATTGCGCCAATTGATCAAATAGCGGATTTAGCCCACAGGTATGGGGCATTGCTGGTAGTTGATGATGCTCACGGAATTGGTGTCTTAGGAAAAACAGGTCGAGGTGTTATTGAAATGTATGATGCTTATGAAAAAGTGGATATTATTACCGGGACATTTAGCAAAGCGCTAGGCAACATAGGTGGCTATGTGGTAGCAAGACCGGAAATAATCACATACCTAAAATACCAATCCAAACAGCATTTATTTTCAACTACCGCTACTCCTGCAATAATGGGTATCCTTAAAGCAATTGACCTTGTAGATGAAGAGCCACAATGGAAAGACAGGCTTTGGGAGAACATAAACTATTTAAAAACTGGTCTTATTGGTTTAGGATTCGACGTGGGGGCGACTGCCTCCGCAGTGATCCCTGTAAAAGTTGGCGATATTCATAAAACTTTAGAAGCCGGTAAACTTCTATTAAAAAGGGGCGTGTATACGAATCCAATCATGTATCCTGCGGTTTCCAAGAAAAATGCTAGAATTAGAATGAATGTTATGGCTACCCATACCCAAGTACATCTTGACAAAGTACTTAACTCGTTTGGTGAAATAGATCGTCAATTACATATTTCAAATAAATAACCGAAAACAAATGAGTGATTGTTTAAAACTTAATAAATCAATAAATCCATCTGGCTTTAAATAAGATGATTTTCTAATCATAATAAATAGTGAAACCGGAAATTTAAATAAATATCTAATTACCTATGAATTACGAATTAGAATTACTGGAAACGCTGGCTGATTGGTTGAAAAAGCAGGTTGTTTTTAACGAACAAGATGTATTGATACATGAAGAGACGAAAAGGCTTCGGAAAGCAATGTTAAAACATATAATGACTTTGACCAATGACACGCAAATAAATACCTACTTACAAATACACCTTTACAAATTGGTAGAAATATGTGATCTGCTTTATCACCCGGAAAACGAAAATAATTTTAATTCTGCTGCAACGCTTGAATTATTGATAGCCATCAGGCAGGCAGCAAACTCCTTTGCCCCGCAAGACTTGAAATTACCCTTGTTATTGAGGCAAATTAAATGTGTGGATTACGCCGTTCAATGGATAAATATAAATAAAGCACTTAAAGATCAGATTGTCGATGAAGTGCTCATTGATATTATTGCATATCCTATTGAAAATTTTGCAAATATCAAATCTCAGCCTAAATGGTCTAATGACAATTATTTAAGTTTGTTTATAGGCGCTTTAGAAGATATACCTCAAAATGTCAATGTAGATGTGATAATTCATCTGCTGATTAGAATTGGATATAATTTCTCACGTTTTACAGCTTATTGCTACAGATGGATGCAGCAAAAATTAGAGGGGAAAGATCAGGAAGAAAAGCTGAAATTATTATGGGTATTAAAAAAAGAAATCAGGCAACATGGTTTATTAAATAATTTAAGCTTTGATGATAGAAGATTACCTATAACGGAGGAATTGTGTAATTGGATAGACGAAGAACAGACATCTTTAATCCATCAACAATCAGAAAACCCTTCTAATCAAATGAAAATAAATACCAAACTGAAGGTTTTGCAATTGGCTTATTGGGAAAAATTGCAGTATGATAATGGCGTATATGACGAAGCTAATTTGGATATTTTGTCTGAAAAAATTGCTTTTAACTTTTCAAGTAAATTTCAAGAAGAGCTTTCAGCCCCTAGTATTAAGTCAAAGTTTTATCCTAAAGATCGTTCAATAATTGAACCGATTGAAAAATTACTGGTGAAAATGCTGGAAGAGGTTCGGCAATTTTTGCATTAGCTATCTTACTATTCCATATCCAGGTAATGGCATAAATGATGCGTTTCCAGAAATTCAATGTATTCACCGAGCAAGTGATATGAAAAGCCAGGCACTTTTATTAGCTCGCTGGTATGGCGCTCTAGTAATTCACCTGCTGTGTGAAAACCAGCCAATTCACAAACCAGCGAAAATTCCTCACTTAATCCTAACTGGGAAATTGGCAACTTTAAAATAGGCTCCGGAAATCGTGTGTGCATGTTAGAATATTTAAAGCCGTTTATCCCTTTCAGCGGTTTGTATAATAACATAGCGCGGAAATGACAAATATCTGTATCAGAGGCTTGATGAAAAACCAGAAATATAAGATAAGGATTTTTCATGCTAAAGCGCAGATAATCAGCCTGGTTTCCATGAGCTTTTCAAAGTTTCATCGGTTTCTGATTACAAATGAAAATAGTCTTCGCTATATATTAACACCCTAAATATACATTACAAAAATAAAATATCCGGTGAATTAATCATGTGTATGTACTGTGTATGTATAGGTAGTATCGATATAAAAACCATTGATTTACATCAATCAAACAAAATAATGATGAAAAATCACTCAGATTCCATTTTTAAAGAACTTGAAGAAGAATTGTTTCTTTATTTAGAGCTAGGTACAGTTCCTGTTAGACGGTTAGCGGGGGCATTGAGTAGTATTAGAAACGCCCTTAGCAAATTGAAAGATTTTTTAAAGGAACATCCATTTAAGAATCAGCAAGAAGAAATTGAGTTCTTCAAGTATGAAAAGCCTCGGTTTACAAGTGAGCAGATTTTTGCATTGGAAATGTTCAATATAGAAACAAACAAGCCTGTAACAGACAATATTTTAATAAAGGCTTTTTATGAAAAGGAGTTGCAATTTTTAGATCGCTTTTTTACTCAATACAAATTTCTTTACCAATACCACAAATTTGAATTTAAAGAATTAGATGCATTGCTATTTGTAAGAGGGGCGAAGCCATCCGATATAATTTTACCGGAAACAGCGGGATTGGATATTGATTTTTCTACAAGTTGTGACTTGTTATTTGGAAAGTTTATGGCTTATGACCGACTACAGATTTATTTGTTGGAGGAAATCCAAAGTCTTTCAAACCCTTTTAAACCTTCAATCGAAGTTAGAGAGGATTTTATTGACCTCAAATGGACGGGCGAAACAATTAATCTCGCTGAGTTAGGGTATGGAATATGGCTAACCAAGCAAATCAATGACGGTAACGCTACAATTACAGAAATAATTGGATGGTTAGAATATCATTTTCAGATTAAAATAGGTACAGCTTTTCGTCGGTGGCAGTCAATTTCCAGGCGAAAGAGAATTAAACCGACAAAATATTTAGATCAAATGAAGGAAGCTGTATTACGAAGATTAGATGAGGAGAATAGTAGATAGGTAAGAATATACCGTTAGATAGCCTTTAATATACAATTTCAGCCAGAGATATGGAAGGTGTTTTAACGATAGGAAATGGCCCTCTATTTACAAATCACTTATATCGAATATTGTCCATTTCAAACCTTTAATTGTCCGTTTGATTTTATTATCTATAGATTATTTAAAAATTAAAACGAGATTTATATATGTTTAAACTCTATCACATTAAGTGGGGTATCTTCCTATCACTTGTTTTCACGGTAATTGGATTTTTACCAAGGTTAGGACTGCCTGGATTTAATCAGCTTGATCTCATAGAAAGTTATCTTTTTTTTTCCTTTATCAATGTATTCACTTGTTGGTTTATCCATCACTATTTTATTCTTCATTCATTTAAATATATCGGTAATATAACAAAGAGTATAGTCAGTAATATAATTGCTATTTGTATTATATCCTTCTTAGATTATTTCTTAACTCGGTTTAATGCAATGCCATCACTGAGTAATGATAGGAGTCGGGATGTATTATTTGATCTTACTGCTGCTGCTTTTATCAGCGTATTTATCTACATTATCATTCACAATATCCAGATCAATGTAACATTGCAAAAATCAAAATTGGAAAACGAATTGCTTAAACAGGCGCAATTAAGGGCACAGCTCTTGTCGTTACAACAGCAGGTAAGCCCGCATTTTTTATTTAATTCGCTGAGTACGTTGAGAACGATTGCGCCGGACAATGAAACTAAAACCTATGTAATACAGTTAGCCAATGTTTATCGTTACCTGTTGAATTTCAATGAACATCACCTGGCAAGCGTAAAAGATGAACTGGCTTTTATGAAATCATACCTGTATATATTACAGGAGCGGTTTGAAAAAGCATTACAAGTTTCCATCAATGTGCCCGATAACTTTTTAAACTATAGTATTCCGCCACTTTCTTTACAGCTGCTCGTTGAAAATGCTGTCAAACATAATATTTTATCACCCGAACAACCGTTGATTATCAATATTTACACGGATGAAATGCCCTCTATCACGGTTTCAAACAGCTATCAGCCTAAGCCTTCGCTGGAAGAAAGTACCGGTATGGGCCTGCAAAATATAAAAGATCGTTACCAGTTACTAATAGGTAAACAGGTTGAAGTTATTCAAGCAAATAATCTGTTCATTGTTACTTTACCGCTGTTGCTGCCATGAATATACTTATTATAGAGGACGAAAGTAAAACGGCCAAAGAGCTAAAAGGCTTGGTTGAAGCTTTGGGCAACGATATTAAAGTTGTTGATATTTTGCAATCTGTCCGATCGGCTATACAGTGGTTTAAAGAGAATGTAGCACCTGATCTTATTTTTTCGGACATACAATTAGGTGACGGGCTTAGTTTTGATATTTATCGGGATGTGCAAGTCAATGCGCCCGTAATTTTCTGTACGGCATTTGATGAATATGCCATCCGCGCTTTCGAAGCAAATGGCATAGATTACTTACTTAAACCAATAGATGTAGACATGCTTCAACAAAGTCTGGAAAAATACCAGCGGTTTAAGAAGTTGTTTGATGGTCAAAACAGCCCTTATCAACAAAAGCTTACAAAGCTAATCGGGCAAATGGATACTACATATAAACAGTCCATCCTGGTTTATTTTAAAGAAAAGATTATTCCTGTAAAAGTAATTGATATTTGCTTTATCTATGCTGCCCATGGATTAGTTTATCTGTATACGTTAACTGATCAGTTCACAATCCAGCATAATATGGAACAGTTAGAAGCCATGTTAAACCCTCAACAATTCTTTAAGGCAAACCGGCAATTTATTATTAACAGGGAGATTATTAGAAATGTCGAACATTATTTTAATCGCCGCCTGTTTGTTAAAGTAAACTGTGAAACGCCAGAAAAGATCATTGTCAGTAAGCTAAAAGCGAATGACTTCCTTCGATGGATAGAATCCTAAATTCCCTTTACTCCTTTCTTTTCCTATAAATTCCCGATTTATCTAATTTAATTTCCAATCTATTAAGCTCCTGAAATTCATTTTCGTTTCTGTCATTTTCATTTCTCTTTTTGTACCGTTCACTGTGAAATTTCTGATAATCAGTCGGTACAGAACTAATTTCGGGGAATTAAAAAAAATAGAACAGGCATGTTTTCAGGAACAAACGATCATTTTAACCCCTCATATTTTGCTCAAAGAAGGTTGATAATTAAAATATTTTTTTATCTGGCCCTTCTGCTGGTTCCTACTTTAGTACTTGCCCAACAAAATTACAGTCTTAAAGATTGTATTACTTACGGTCTGAAAAATAACCGCAGCAATATTCAATATGCCAACGACCTGAAAATTGCAGATGCCAAAGGTAAGGAAGCCTTGGCTGACTACCTGCCAAGCATCAGTTTAAATGGTTCTTTGGATGATAATTTAAAAGTTCAGGAATCAGTGATCCCGGCTGGTATTGTTGGCCCTAATAGTATTAAGGTCGCCTTTACGGAAAGGTATAACACTAATGTTACCGCTGAGATGGATCAAACGCTTTATGATCAGTCGCTACTGACCGGGCTGAAAGCCAATAAGTACAACAAACAACAGGCACGTCTCAACCAGCAGCAAAACGATGAAAGCATTATTTATAATGTAAGTAATGCCTACTACCAGATATATGTTTACAGGGAGCAGCTTTTATTGCTGAAGGCCGATTTGGAGACCTACCAAAAACAATTGGAAATATCCCGTTTACAGGTGAACAAGGGTACCGTTTTGCAAACCAATATGGATAAAATCAGCGTGAATTATAATAACACGCGCTCCCAGATTTCGGTAGCAGAGAGTAACTTGGCATTATCAGAAAATCAGCTCAAGACGGAAATGGGTTATCCGTTGGATATCCCCTTATCGGTAGATAGCAGCAGCAATGAAACCGTTAATCCAATATCGGTTGTAAAAGATAGTTTAACAGTATTTCAGGTCAGTAACCGTTCAGATTATCAATTGTCCCAGGTGAATTCCAAATTATTAGAAATTGACGAAAAAAGGATAGCCGCTAATGCACTTCCTAAGCTGACCGCTTATGCACGTTATGGTGGCGTTGGCTTTGGTGCTGATCTGTCCCCGGCTTTATCAACATTAGATCCTTTTTCAACTATAGGGATCAAATTAAATATCCCATTGTTCGATTTTTTTAGGAGAAATGCCCAGCACAGTCAGGCAAAATATAAATACCTGAATGCGCTGGAAGACACCAAACTGGATGAAGCTGAATTCAGGATGGAATTTGAAAATGCCCGTACAAAACTGAATAAGGCAACAAGTAACCTGGAAAATGATCAGCGGAATATCGTGTTGGCGCAATCTGTATTTAAAATTACTGACTTGCAATATCAAAAGGGCGTAACTGGTTTGACCGATTGGCTGAATGACCGATATTCACTAAAAGAAGCCCAAAACAACTATCTCGTCTCTCTTTATAATTACTATCTCGCCAGAATTGATCTGGAAAAGGCAAACGGAACACTTAAAAACTTTTATAACAATTTATAAATCCCCAATGAATCGCAAATACGCTATAGGCATTTTAGTAATTCTGGCAGTAATCATCCTGATTGCCTGGAAGCTTACTGTCAACAAAAACAAACTGGATGAAAAGAATGGCCCGATAAAAACCATTGCTGTCAGGATACCCGTTAATGTAGCTGCTGTGAAGGAGCAGTTAATGATGATAAGTATCCTTAAAACCGGCAGCCTTGCCCCATTTAAGGAAGTAAAGGTACTTTCAGTTACCAGTGGCATCGTACGGCAGCTACCTATAGAACTTGGAGATCATGTAAGACAAGGGCAGCAATTGGCCTTAATGGATACACGACTGCTACAAATTGACCTGCAAAAATCGGAGGTAAATCAGGCAAAAATGAAAAACGACCTGCAAACCTATACAGACCTCTTCAACGGAAACGCTGCTACCCAGGAAAAGGTCAATGAGGTAAGGCAGAATTATACTGACCAGGTAAATCAATCTGACCATCTCCGCAAACAAATAGCCGATGGCGCTATCCTGGCGCCTACCAGCGGCATCATATCCGTAAAATCGGTAGAGCAGGGCGCATTCGTCAATGCCGGAGCCGATATACTAACCATTGTTAATTTATCCAAAGCGAAAGTACAGGTAAATCTTGGTGAAGCAGAAGTTTACCAGATAAAAGAGGGTCAACCCGTTAAGATCACTACGGATGTTTATCCGAACAAAATATTTAACGGTAAGGTGAGTTTCATCAGCCCACAGGCAGATGCTGTTCATAACTATCTCGTGGAGATCATCGTTGATAACACCCAGCAATCCATTTTAAGGTCCGGCACATTTGTATATGCTGACTTTTCGAAAACGACGAAACAGCAAATGTTGGTTATTCCCAGGGAATCGCTTACTGCAAGTATAAAAGATGCGTCAGTCTTTGTCGTGGAAAATTCAGTAGTACATCAGCGGGCTATTAAAACAGGCATAGAAACCAATGGAATGATCCAGGTACTCGAAGGCCTGAAACAAGGCGAACAGGTGGTGGTTTCCGGCCAGATCAATCTTAGGGATGGAACCGCAGTAGACATATCTAAATAAACAGACGATAATGAGTATAACAGAAATAGCCGTTAAACGGCCCTTATTGATCATCGTTATATTTATTGTGCTGCTATTATTTGGTGCAGAGAGCTATTTTAAGCTCAATTATAACCTGCTGCCAAAAATAGAGACCAATGTAGTAACTGTAAGTACAATCTATCCGGGCGCTTCCGCTTCAGAAGTTGAATCATCGGTGACAAAAAAGCTGGAAGACGCTTTCGCCTCTGTGGAAGGACTGGATAAGATCAGTTCTACCTCTCAGGAAGGAGTTTCTCAGATCACAATAAATTTAAAAGCAAGTGCGGATGCTGATCAGGCGGAAAGAGATATTCAACGCAAGGCAGACCAAGTACAAAATAATCTGCCAGACAATGCAGATAAACCGGTGGTCAATAAGATCAACCTGGAAGAAACTCCGGTTATTCAAGCGGGTGTTACCTCTAAATTAGCATCCCGAACGCTTTATGATCGCATTGATAAACAGATAAGGCCAGTTTTGCAAAATATAGCAGGCGTTGGCCAGGTAAACATTATCGGCGGAGATAAACGGCAGATCCAGGTGAATATTAATCAAGGTAGATTAAAAGCTTACGGACTCGGAATAACCCAGGTAACACAGACCATTGCCAATGATAATCAGTCTTTTCCGGCGGGCAGTATTGAAACAAAGGATCAGCAGCTTTCTATTTTGTATGACGCAAACGTCAACTCAATAGAACAGCTTAAAAAACTGATCATTCAGCAAAATCCACAGGGAGGAAGCATCTATCTGACCGATATTGCAGAAGTGGTAGACGCGACGGCCAAAACCACCGCTATCAATCATATTAATGGCCTGCCATCAATCGGAATACAGATTATTAAACAAACGGATGCCAATGCGGTGGATGTGAGTAAACGGGTCAAAGCAGAGTTTGTTGAAATTGAACGGCAATACGCGGCAGATCAGCTTAAATTTACCGTATCAACCGATCAAAGCACTTACACGTTATCATCAGCAAATGCGGTGATGGAGGACCTTGGCCTTGCCGTACTTATTGTCGGGATTGTCATGCTTGCCTTTCTGCATAGTTTTCGCAGCGCCATGTTTGTCATGGTCGCTTTGCCTTCTTCCATCATTCCAACATTTATTGTTATGTACCTCCTGGGTTTTTCTTTAAACCTGATGTCGCTTTTGGGCATGTCACTCGTCGTAGGTATTCTGGTTGATGACTCTATCGTAGTGCTCGAAAATATTTACCGGCATCTGGAAATGGGATCGGACCGGATGAAGGCGGCTGTAGATGGCCGTAGCGAGATCGGTTTTACCGCGTTGGCCATAACACTAGTTGATGTGGTTGTATTTCTCCCTTTATCATTTGCAGGCGGAATTATTGGCGCTATCCTAAGAGAATTTTCGTTGGTCGTTGTATTCTCTACGCTCATGAGTTTGTTTGTATCGTTCACCATAACGCCCATGCTGGCGAGTCGGTTTGGAAACATCGCCAAAATGAGCCGTAAAACCTTATGGGGAAAGCTTAACCTGGGATTTGAGCATTTTATAGATGCTTTAAAAGAAGATTACGGTAAACTACTGACGCTGGCACTACGAAAGAAACGATGGCTGCTCTCAGGAGTTATCATCCTTTTATTGGGCTCATTTATGCTCCTGGCTAAAGGATTCATTGGTGGGGCCTTTATCCCTGATGGTGATCAGGGTGAACTGATCATTAAATTGGAGTTGACTCCGGCAGCCTCTATTTATCAGACCAACATGGTTACCCAGCAGGCAGAGAAAATGATAATGGCAAGACATGAGGTTTCCAATGTTTTTTCCAGCATAGGTTTTGTAACCGGCAGTGTTATTGGTTCAACCAATAACAGTAACCTTGCCGAAATCACTGTTTCCCTGGTAGATAAAAGTAAAAGAACGTTTTCTTCGCAGGACTTTGGGCTGGATATGCAGCGGAAACTTAGCGCGGTATTGCCGGGAGTGAAGGTGACTGCGGCTGCAAGCTCAATTTCGGGTCAGAATCAGGCGCCGATCCAGATTGCTGTTAAAGGAATTGATCTTAAAGCTATCAGGACGGTAGCTGAAACATACAAGGGTTTAATTGCAACTGTACCTGGTGCCCAGTTTGTGGAACTCTCGGTAAAAGATCAGAAGCAACAAATAAAAGTAACCCTTAACCGGGATAAAATGACGCTTTTGGGCCTCAATGCCAACCTTGTAGGGGCTGCCTTGCAGAACGCTTTTAGTGGGAATGATAAAAGTAAGTTTAAGCAGGCAGGTAATGAATATGATATCCTGGTCGGGCTGGATAGCTACGACCGTTCAAAGATCAGTGATGTCCGCAATTTATCTTTTACCAACAGTGATGGACAGAGTTTTGTCCTTAGCCAGTTTGCAGATGTACGGGAAGAACTTGGCGAAAGCGTTTTACAGCGCAGTGACCGTTTAGGATCTATTACCATAAATGCTAGTGTGGTCGGAAGACCTGTGGGTTCTGTCGCCAATGACATCAAAGTCAAGTTGGCCAAAGTTAATGTACCGGCAGACGTGTCAGTTGAATATTTAGGTGATGTAAAAAATCAGGCGGATGCCTTTGGCAGCCTTGGATTGGCATTGCTAACCGCTATCATTTTAGTTTACCTGATCATGGTTGCGCTTTATGAAAGTCTTATCTATCCTTTTGTAGTTTTATTTTCCATACCGGTAGCTTTAATTGGCGCGCTGCTGGCACTGGCTTTAAGCATGGAAACACTCAATATCTTTTCCATCATCGGTATGATCATGCTGCTCGGGCTGGTCTCTAAAAACGCTATCCTGATCGTCGATTTCGCTAACCAGCTGAAAGGCGAAGGCAAATCTGTAAAAGAGGTATTGGTAGAGGCGGGGAAGGAACGTCTGCGACCTATCCTGATGACAACTTTAGCTATGATCCTGGGTATGTTACCAATTGCGCTGGCTAACGGTTCCGGTTCGGAGATAAAAAATGGCATGGCCTGGGTAATCATCGGAGGATTGACCAGCTCCATGATTCTTACTCTTTTTGTAGTACCGTCAATGTACTTAATTATAGATAATCTGGCTATGAAATTTCAGAAAAAAGCTGCTGCGGAGCCGGCAAATCATGCAGCATCCTTAACAAAATATAAAAATCAAACTTCATGAAAAAGATCTCATTATTCAGTATTTTATTCCTTCTATCTATCGGAGAACTATTTGCTCAGACGGACAAACAAGCCATGATGAAAAAAATGGCCGATTCCATGAGAATGGTTTACCTTGATGCTGCCGCGATTCAGTACCCGGTTTTACGACAGGCTTTTATTTCAACGGATATTATGGGTGGCGGGGATGTTACCGGCAAGCTCAATGGGAATGACTTATTTAAAGCAAAGCTTCAGCTTAGTCGGATAAAGGCAAACTTCAATCTGCCCATTGCTCAGTGGGGTAAGAATAACCTGACGGCAAGCATGGGCTACTTGCTCCAACATACGGATATATCGCAGGTAACCAGCTATAACCCCCAGATACCGGTAAGTAATTCAGATGTTAACACAACAACCATAACGTTTGCAGCCAGTTTTACCAGGGTGGATTCTTTATTTCACCACCAGGTGATCTATTCCGCAAATATTACAGGGCTAACTAATGAATTATCCACCATAAGAAGAGTTAACGAGATTGCCGGTATAAATGTTCCCTTCAAGCGGACAGCAACCTCCGCTTTTTCGGTGGGCTTGTATTATATTAATGACCCAACCATCCCTACCCACATTATACCTTTTATTACATATTGGCATTTATTCCAAACCGAGAACATCCAGTTGTTAGCCGATTTGCCTTACCGCATTTTATTAAAAAAGCAATTGTCGCCAAAAAGCTGGGTATCGTTTGGATCTGAACTGGCTGGTAGCGAATCATTTTTAGCCCTTAACCAGCCTCCTTTGCCACATAATTCGGTCAGTTCAACACTGGAGCTTAAAACAGGGCCGGCATTTGAATATCTGGTGAATAAAAAGATTATACTGGGTGTTAGCGGCGGCATGTTTTCAACCCTGTCTTCCAAAGTATTTGAACAAGGGAGCAGTCCGTCTGATTATTTTATAAAAGGCAGCAATAATACTGTTCCGTACGTAAACTTTTCTATTTCATTCCTACCGTTCTTAAAAGCGCTCAGTAACAAATAGTGGATGACTATTTAAAACGTAATACTCTGTTCAATGCGGATAATCACTGATTATTAACTTTGAACAGATGGGTGTTTTTTCAAGTGTTCATTGTCTTTTCTTGAATTTGTGTAAATGTAAGAAAAGGAGAGAAGGGTCGGTACTGTATAACTGTGGAACGTTAACTAGCATGATAACAGTGGTTTAAAACATAAAGTTCCAAATTCAAAACACACAAAAAATCATTTTTTGGGCTTTTAATGCATTTTGTTTGCGGGGATAAAGGGAGCCAATTAGAACACTTAACTACGATTCTGGCAATAATCAATGAGATTAAAGGAAATAAAAACAAGAAATGATCAGTCTGGTTCTTGTTTTTATTTCCCAATAGTTTTAAGCGAGGTGGTATTTTATTTAAGGATGTCTATTTTTGGTGTTTCCAAAATCTGCTTTTTCCTTCACCTATCCATTCTAGAGCTTCACTTATTCTTTTTTGTCGTGTTTCGTCGGTTTTGGTGTCGGTGATCCAAACAATATATTCCTTGCGGAACGAATTGGATTTGCTTTCAAAAACTTCCTTTGCTTTGGGATTAGTTATTAATGCGACCAGCAAATAATCGGGCGTTTCTAGTATCTTAGGTTTATCAGATTCTGGCTTATTCCTTTTTATCTTAATGCCTTTTTCGTTTAACTGCATGGCTTCTTTAAGCATAGATATAAATTCATCGTCTGGAGGGAGGTCAGTTATTTTACTTATCTTTCCTAAAAATCTTTGTATAGGCTTCAAATCCTTGTTTATCTTTAGTCGCGGGTTCGTCATCAGTTCGGCCTTCAGGAATGTGAAAGAGCAATGATTTTTATAGGATGCCACTACGCACATATTATCATCTTTATAATCAAAATGAGGTAGGCTCCATTTTATCGTCTCTTCCACATCAGGGCAATTTTTATGAATAAGCAAACGCCAGTGCTCAAGAATGGGTTTTGCAAAGTCTTCCGAGTTAGCTATGTAAGCATCCACAGCTGAATTATAGTTCATGGTGTTTAATTTAACTGTTTAAGATTGTGGGAGCTGACTCATGTCAAGATAAGCCATTTCCCATTTATGCCCATCAAGATCGGCAAAGCTGTGTTGATACATCCAGCCCTGGTCCTGTGCCTGGGCATATATCTTTCCGCCCAGTGATTCAGCTTTACTGATAAATTGTTTCACTTCATCAGCCGATGCTGCGTCAAGCGCAATAAGTACTTCGGTGGAGTGGTGTGCATCGCATACTTCAGTATCAATAAAAGATTTGAAATAGATGTCAGTAAGCAGCATCACAAAGATACTGTCGGTCACAATCATGCAACCGGCCTTCTCATCGGTAAATTGCGGATTAAAAGAAAAGCCTAAATCATGGAAGAACTCCATAGACTTTGCCAAATTCTTCACAGGTAGATTGATAAATACTTTAGTAGCCATATTTTTAAACTGATCGTTTAGGATATATTTAATTTAACGGAACAAAGAAACTTATCCAGACACGAAAGATTTGGTCGAAAACTTGGATAAACAGGTCAATTTAATTACTTGAACCGTTTGCGGAACGCCGAGGGCGAGAAACCAACCTGTTTTTTAAAGAATTTGCCAAAATTGGCAGGGTCTGAAAAATTAAGCTGATAGGCAATTTCGGCTATCTCAAAATCGGTGTATTGGATGAGTGATTTAGCTTCAGTGGCAATACGCCCGGCAATAAATGTGAGGGCATTTTTTCCTGAAACCTGTTTAATAGATTGCGAGAGATAATTTGCGGTAACTGAGATCCTGTACCGTTCGCATATCAATATAATGGTTATTTATTAACTGAATAAACTTACGCAACAGGATTTGTTGGGTTGTGGCCGGGCGAATGTCCTTTTTCTTTTCTAGTAAAAAGTCTTGCAGGTAGTAGAGCAAGCCGAGTAACTTTGTTTTTGCTTCAATATGTTGTGCTTTGGCCGACCTTTCATAAGTGGTAAATACAGCTTCAAAATGTGGCGCTAAATGTTTAAATGTGGCGTGGTCAAACTTAAACAGGTTGGTATGTAATACATCAAATAGGGGGAATTGCTGGTGAAAGTCTGGTTTGAAGAATGAGAAGCACTCCGGTTTAAAATAAATAATATAGCCCTCCAGGGCATTGTTATGGGCAAAACTATACACAAGATCAGGAGAATGAAAGACGAGATAGGAATCAGGATCATGAATGGTCTGATCGCCATAGTTAACTTCGATCTTACCGGAATTGAATAGCAGGGCGAAAAAATAAAATGAACGTTTAAAAGGTGGCCGATATACCTGCAAGTCGTGGTCAAGATGCTTTAACCGCAAACAGTAAAAGTTTGGATTAGTGGTTCGGCCTGGCCATGGAATAGAGGCCAGAAAATCGTTGATTTCTGTGTAATAGGGAAGTGTGATTTTTATTTTCTCCATAAAATAATCTACAAAAAGGATTGATCCTAAAATAGAAAAAGAAAATCTCTTCACCTACTGATCACAAAAGATTCACCATCGTGAACATCTAATATTATCGTATAGTTTTCACCCTTGTTGACGCTGTGGCTAACATATCTATGAAATGGGATAAGGAGATTTAGAGCATGATAATATCTTCTGTTCATGTTATGAAACAAGAAAACCCGACTAATGTCAGGTCTTGTTGGATTTACGAAGAGGCCCTGTTATTTCATTATTTGCTTTGTGATATCGCATAAACCCTACCATCAGGCGCGCGGAAAAACTGATATTTATAATTTGGACCCGCTGACTGTACATCACCCAAGAGTTCATCGCCAGCATTTTTTAGTTCTTTTATAGCAGCTTGTATATCATCAACAGCAAAGCCAACCGCAAAACCATTAGTCCCATTTTTCCAGGGTCTTGCGGGCGAACCCGGGCCATACAATTCAAAAAGGCTGCCGTTTGGAAATGCAAACACCGAAAAATTAGGTTGATCAACAACTGCGTGCATGTGAAATATATTTTTTGCCTGATGATACATTGCTTTGTATTGCTGGTCATTTAATTCTACGGCACTCCACTGCAACCGTGAGGTATTAAACATAACAGAATCTGCATGTTTCTTCGCACTTGTCACTATGTTGGTTTGTGCTTTGAGTAAAAACGGGATAAGAATTATAGTAAAAACGATGAATGAGATTTTTTTTCTGTTCATTGGTTTATTTTTATTGTTGAAGTATTTGCTGTTTAGAAATTTAATCAATTACCAATGTTGCAATGGAATGAGCAATACTTGTTGTTTTAGCAGCCTTTCCTTTTATCCATAAAAAGTAATCAATGTTTTTATCGGTTGGGTTCATTACTACCACAGCAATTTTACCGTCAGGGTTTTGATAAGCAGTGGTTAAAAGGTTATTCCTGCTGGCAGAACTCACAATCCGTTTTGCGCCGGGGCGGATGAACTTTGAGAAGTGTCCCAGGTAATAATAAGCATTAGTGTAAATTAATTCGCCTGTTTTGCTATCCATGTGTATTGGCGCCATACAAAAATTTCCAACATGGTTTGGTCCTCCTTTATCGTCAAGCAGGATGTTCCAGTCTGTCCAGGCAACGGTGCCTATGTTAAAATCGTTGATCATTGACTGACCATATTTTTCACCAAAGTCCCAATCCGTATAAAATTTAGGATCAAAATTTTCAGCACACCCTTCTGTTAGCATCAGTGGTTTGTTCGGGAATGATTGTGCAACTAAGCGTTCATTTTCAAAATCCATGCTGCCGCTTATAAGGTCTTCATACCAATGATAGGCTACACCCCAAACATATTTGGCTGCTTGTGGATCTTCCAGAACAGTACTTACCCGCTGGTACATCAAATCACGGTTATGATCCCATATCAGTATTTTTTTGCTTGCTAAGCCCGATTTTTGCATGGCAGGCCCTAAAAAGTTTTTGATAAAGTCGCGTTCCTGTTCGGCGGTGTATATACATGATTCCCAAGACTGCTTAGCCATTTCTTCGTTTTGAACCGTAATACCCCAAATAGGAATACCCTCCTTTTCATAAGCTTTTATAAACTTTCCGTATAAATTGGCCCAGCTTTGGTAGGCTTCGGGTTTGAGCGAACCACCATGCAATGCATTATTATTGGTCTTCATCCATGCAGGCGGACTCCAAGGAGACGCAAACAGTGTTAATTTTCCACCAGTAGCAGCCAAAACATCTTTAATAAAAGGTATGCGATATTTTTTATCGTGGCTGATATCAAATGTTTTCAAGGCTAAATCACCTTCTTTTACATAGCTATACGTATCACTGCTGAAATCGCAGCTTTGGATGTTGGTGCGGCCGAGCGTATAGCCAATACCATTCTCCTTATTGTAATAAGCGGTAAGCAATTCCTTTTGCTTTTCTTTTGATAGTTTAGCATAGACTTCGGCAGAAGCATCCGTTAATGCCCCGCCAATTCCTAACATAGTTTGGAAAGTTTTAGACGGATCAACAAATATCGATACTTCGTTTTGAAGCGGTTGTGGCTTATCAGTAAAATGAAGTGTTTCGGTCTGTGTTAATTTATTGTTTGTATTTTTAGCTGTTACATAAACTGTTATTGTCTTGTTGTCAGTCGAATACGCAGCTTTTTGTGCATTCGCAAACATTGCCGTTAACAAAGTAATTGCTATAAAAGCCCATCGCAGCGTATTGAATTTTCTTTTCATAATTAAGTAATTGTATTTGGTCCTGGTAAATGATTTATCCTAAAATGTTGTTTATGGCGCACAGTTCTTCGTCGGAAAATGACAGATTTTCAAGGCACTTGATCGAATCCGTTAACTGTTCGGGTTTACTTACACCAACGAGTACAGAAGTAATCCGGTCATCTTTTAAAATCCATGAAAGTGCCATCTGTACCAGATTTTGGCCACGTTTAAGGGCCAGTTCATTCAGTTTTATCACTTTGGCAATTTTTTCGGGCGTAATTGCATATTCCTCAATAGCCCCGTTCCCGCGATGGCTTGATGCCCTTGAACCTTCGGGTATACCTTTTAAATACTTATTGCTTAAAAGGCCCTGGGCAAGTGGTGAAAACGGAATACAGCCAACGCCATTATCACCAAGTACATCCAGTAAACCATCTTCCACCCAACGGTCAAACATCGAATATTTGGGTTGATGTATCAGGCATGGCGTTCTAAGTTGATCTAAAATTCCAATGGCAGTTTCTGTTTCCGATGCGCTATAGCTTGATATGCCCACATATAAAGCTTTTCCCTGACGCACAATCAGATCGAGGGCTCCCATTGTTTCTTCCAATGGGGTTTGCGGATCGGGGCGGTGGTGATAATAGATATCAACATAATCCAGCCCCATGCGTTTTAAACTTTGATCTAAACTGGCTACCAGGTATTTTTTTGACCCCCAATCGCCGTAAGGTCCTTCCCACATTCCCCATCCCGCTTTTGTAGAAATGATCAACTCATCACGGTAGTTTTTGAAGCCATCTTTGAAGATTTTACCAAAAGTCTCCTCAGCCGAACCAGCTGGGGGGCCATAATTGTTGGCCAGATCAAAATGGGTTATTCCGCTATCAAAAGCCAGTTTTAAAATCGTACGGGCATTTTCCAGATTATCAATAGCGCCAAAATTATGCCATAATCCCAACGATACAGCAGGCAGCATTAAGCCACTTTTACCGCAACGGCGATAGGACATGTTTTTATAGCGCGTGGGATTAGGTATATAAGTCATATTTTTAGTTTTTAATGTGATTAATTACTATTTTATCTAATGTTTACAATTATCCCACTGAATACGTTAAATCATCTATGATTTAAACAGCTACGTTCCCATTGGCAATAATACTTGTTGAAAAGCAAAATATTAATTTCCAAAAGCTATTTGATTAATTATTCCCCCCAATTTAACTGATTTTTACCCTGCGGAAACTTTCAATCCATGTAGGTTTGATTTATAAAAGTTGCGGCTACACCTGTGTATTCGAAACGTCTCGATATGTAACAACAATTTAAAGATTCAAAGATGAAAACGAATCGCAGACCTTTGATCTGTAAGAAGAAAAACGGCCTCCCATTATGACGAAAATTTCGAACACTGTAACTTATTATGATTAGCGCCATTTATCCTTTAACTGTTTCCACATTTATATAATACTTAATGAATAGTAAAATCATCGTTTTTAGTCTTGCTGCATTTTTTACAGTAAAACAAGCTAAAGCCAGAATAGCATTGCCCGTTTTGCGGGATACCATGGACGTCGCAAAAACTGTGTCGCCACTAGAACCTTTGGATTTAAAAAGAGTGGCAGAGATAGCAGCTATGCTTCCTGTTAATCCGCAGGGCTTTGGCGAAACGTATCATAATCGAAATGCGTGGGATCAATTATATCAAGATACCCGATATCGAAAGATTATTCAATCTGCAGAATACCTACTTAATAGGTCATTTCCGTTATGGGACGACAAAAAATATTTAATGTATTTTACAAAAGGGACCAGGCCCGAAGGGGAAAAAATGATGAGTGATAGAACGAAATGGCTTACCCCACTTGTATGGGCTGAATGCCTGGAAAATAAGGGCCGTTTTATACCTACGATTGAAATGGTTTTAAATGAACTGATTCATCAGAAATCCTGGTCGTTACCAGCCCATGATAAAAATAAGCAAAATATAGAAGGGCGTAACTTCACTGTCGATCTTGGTGCTTCTGTACTTGCACATAATATAGCACAAGCTGTTTATCTACTGGATGACAAGCTGCCACCATCGTTACGTGCAGAAGTTTTGAATCAAATGAACAAGCACGTGTTTATACCGGTTTTGCGGTCAGTGGCGACGGGCAATAACGACCAGTATTGGTTAATCTGGACCAATAATTGGAATTCGGTGTGTCTTGCCGGTGTCACCGGAGCAGCTTTAGCAATTATTCCGGATAGAACGGAGCGGGCGAAGTTTGTAGCCATTGCAGAGCGTTATTCAAAAAATAGTATTGCCGGATTCACAGATGATGGTTATTGCACGGAAGGTTTGGGTTATTACGCATATGGATTTGGACATTATATTTTGCTTCGTGAAAATATATTACAAGCAACCAATTCGCGAATTGATTTATTTTCCAACCCCAAAATACGCCGTATCGCAGCTTATGCTCCTAATTTGGAAATTATGAATGATGTTTACCCCTACATTGCGGATTGTCACGTCGGGCTTAAAGCGCCCGCTGACATCCTTTGGTATTGCAGCCGTAACCTGGGGTTAGGACTTAAAAAATATGACACGCTTACATTTAAAGGAGCGACAAGTAATCTTGTTGAAGATATCATGCATGCGTTTCCAAATTCGGCATCTGAAAGTAAAGCAACTACCTCAAATTCAGATTTAGCGCCTGGGATTCGTTCCTATTTTAAAGAGCCTGGCGTCTTGATAGAACGGCCGGTTGCCGGTTCGAATTGTAATATCGGGGCAGCGCTGAAAGGCGGCAATAACAACGAAGCGCACAATCATAATGATATCGGATCGTTTAGTGTTGTAATCGGTGACGAAATGCTGATGGGCGACCCTGGAGGTCCATTTGTCTATACTGCGAAAACTTTTGGCCCCGAGCGTTATATACTTTATAAATCTTTAGCCTCATATGGGCACCCCGTTCCGTTGGTCGCAGGAAAGGAGCAGCAACCAGGTGCTGTAGCACAAGCGCAGATCACAAGCACAGATTTTACAGAAAATAGGGACGAGTTTGCAATGGATATTTCTTCCGCTTATCCTGTATCCGGACTAAAGAAACTCGTAAGAACCTTCGTGTATGATAGAACTGGACATGGCTCCCTCGAAGTAAGGGATGATTTCAAATTCATGACAAGTCAGAATTTTGAAATTGCACTAATAACACGGGCCCAATGGAAGCAAATCGCGCCAGATCAGATTGAATTTGACGGCCAAAAACAGATAATGATCGCCACTATTCAAACCCAGGGGGGCTTCACCTTAAAATCTGAAAAAATTGAAGAAAATTCTCCGGTTTTTACTCGTATTGGAATTGTCTTAAAATCATCGGAAAAAGGAACAGTAACGGTTACTTTCAGACCGATTACCGCGAATTAATTACGAACGTAGTAGAACATTTAGATATTCCAATCTTCTAATAAAACAAATCATATGTCAATGTTAATAAAGACAACTGTCGTCCTATCAGTTTTAATAGTAGCTACCGCATTCAACACAGTATTGGCCAGTAGTTTATCTCCACCTCCCAAAGATAGTATAGTAACTGTAATGAAAAGGGTAGCGGATTGGCAATGGCGTGAAATAGAAACAAAGGGTTGGAGAAATGATCCGAAAGACTGGACAAGCGGCGCCATGTATGCTGGCATGATTGCCTGGGCCAGAGTTGCCAAAGACGATTTGTATTGGCAGAAGCTATTGGAAGTGGGCAATAAGAATGAATGGAAGATTGGTAAACGTAGACATTTCGCAGATGATTATTGCGTTGGCCAGATGTATGCTCAATTATATAAGAAATACAAAAACCCATTATACATCGCGGATTTTAAGTCGTTGGCAGATACACTGGCTGTCATCCCGCACAAGGATTCCTTGCTTTGGGTAAATAACGTCCATTTGCGTGAGTGGGCTTGGTGTGATGCGCTTTTTATGGGGCCGCCTGCCTTAGGCTACTTAACTGACGCCACCGGAGATCCAAAGTATCTGGAACTTGCCTGTAAGCTCTGGTGGAAAACCAGTGACTACTTATATAATAAGGATCAACATTTATTCTTCAGAGACAGCAGATACTTTACTCAAAAAGAAAAGAATGGGAAAGCGGTTTTCTGGAGCCGTGGTAATGGCTGGGTTATGGGTGGTATGGTTAGTCTGTTATCGATAATGCCAGCGAATTATCCGGATCGTAACCAGTTTATTATGCAATTTAAGCAAATGGCTGACCGTATCTCTGGTTTACAACAGCCTGACGGCACCTGGCATGCCAGTTTACTTGATCCAGGAAGTTATCCATCAAAAGAAACCAGCGGAACCGCTTTTTATTGCTATGTTTTTGCCTGGGGCATCAATCATAAGCTACTGTCCTATGATAAATATTATCCCGTTGTGGAAAAGGCTTGGAAAGCGCTTATTTCATCTGTCCATCCCGATGGTGAGCTCGGATATGTCCAACCGCAGGGCGCTGCGCCCGAAAAGGTAACGGCTGATGACACGGAGGTGTACGGTGTGGGGGCATTTCTTTTAGCCGGAACGGAAATGCTCAAATTAGAAAATAGTAGCCAGTGATTAGCAGTACTTGTTTATTAAAACCTATTATAATTCAGCAGTCTATTTACACTTTTTTGTTGTTCGTCAATTAGCGTTGCCAATTAGAGCTGCATATTGATAAGTAAACAACATTAATAAGTGTTTACTGACGAGGGAATTTATTTGAATTAAGCAATTGCATAAAGGCAAATACGCTTACATCTACCTTTATTGTGCGACTAGATTATTTGTGATGAAAATATTAAAGTCCTCAAGATTCGATTGCAGGTGAGGTTTAGTGTTTGGTAAAAATATTTCCAATTAATAAAATATCACGATAACACCACCAATAGCTTTTTAACCAAAATTGCGTAATTTAGGAGGTGAATAGACGATGAGAAAGGTTTTTGTAATAGGTATTTTGCTGCTTTTGCGGTGGTCTCCATCATTTGGTCAACTTTCCTTCGACCACCTAACGGTTGCCAATGGACTTTCTCAAAGTACGGTTCTGTCAATTTGTAAGGATAGCAGGGGTTATATGTGGTTTGGTACCCGTGATCGGCTTAACCAATATGATGCCAGATCGTTCAAGATTTTTAATCATGATTACCGGAATCCAGGCAGTATCAGTTGCAGTGATTACGTTTTTTCAATTTTCGAGGATCGGGAACAAAATTTATGGATAGGAACGGTTAAGGGTCTTAATCGCTATCAGCGTGAAAAGGATAAATTTGAAGAACTGCTGCATGATCCCGCTAATGCCGCCAGTATTACTGACAATAATATTTATTATATATTTCAGGACAGCCAGGGGGCGTTGTGGATTGGAACAAATAATGGCCTTAATGTATTGTCATCATCCACCTCTCGACGGTTTACTCACATTTTCAGGTACAGTAATGGGCATCAAGGGCTCACAGATAATCAAATTTATGCTATCTATGAAGATCACCTTCATAATATTTGGATTGGGGGCGCTGAGGGCCTAACCAAGATTGAACGGAAGAATGGCAAATTAAATTTCACCAGGTTCCATAGTACTAGTTACAAGCCCGACAGTTTACAAGGTAATGAGGTTAGAACCATTACGGAAGACAAACAGCTAAGACTTTGGATTGGAACCGAAACAGGAGGGCTCAATCTCTATCATCCGGAAACATCGACCTTTAGTCATTTTAAGCATGATCCGTTTAACGGCAATAGCCTTAGCAATAATGATGTGCGTAAGATTATGCTTGATCGACAGGGACAGTTATGGATTGGAACGATTAACGGTCTAAATATTTTAGACCCGGAAACGTTAAAATTCACCCACTTTGTTCATGATGCAGAAAGCCGAAACAGTTTAAGTGATAATTCCATAAAATCGATCTACCAGGACAATTACGGCAGTATTTGGGTAGGTACAACTTACGGTGGCGTAAATGTTATGCATGCGGACAATATCCCGTTTAAAGTATATCAACACAATGATTTTAAGAACAGTATCAGCGGGAATATTGTTAGCGCAATCATAGCCGGCCCCAAAAAGAGTCTATGGATAGGTACAGAAGGTTACGGCCTCAATTATTTTGATGAAATAACTGGTGTGTTTAAACAGTATAAGAATATTGCTTCGAACAAAAGTAGTTTAACCACTAATTTTGTAAAAACCGTTTACAATGACCGTGAAAATAATCTTTGGGTTGGTTTGCATCAGGGTGGACTGGAGTTATTTGATCCGGCATCAGAAAAGTTCAAACATTTTAGGCATAACAAAGGCGATATCAATTCTATTAGTAGCGATATCGTGAGTAGTCTGCTTGAAGACAGTTACGGTAGGTTTTGGGTTGGTACTTCGGAGGGGCTTGATATTTTTGATAAAAAATCGCAGCGATTCAGGAATTATTTAAAAGATGCTAATAAGCCTTTTATATTAACGCATGCCAGTGTGCGATGCGTTTATGAGGACTCCAGGCATAACCTATGGGTAGGTACGACCACGGGGCTTAATCTGTTATCACCCGGTTCGGACAAATTTAAAAGGTTTGCGGCTAACGAGCGAAAACCTGACAGCTTGAAGGTCGGATATATTAATTGTATAAAGGAGGACTCCGATGGTAATCTTTGGATAGGATCCTTTCACGG
This sequence comes from Mucilaginibacter sp. L196, assembly GCF_009765905.1. GTDB lineage: Bacteria > Bacteroidota > Bacteroidia > Sphingobacteriales > Sphingobacteriaceae > Mucilaginibacter. Next base: position 639,943 of record NZ_LMUO01000015.1, read on the forward strand.
GGGACTTAGCCGCTATATTGCAGCTACCGGTGCGTTTCAGACTTATGGTATAGAGCAGGGCCTGCCAAGTGATAATGTATTAAATATTCAACAAGGCGATCAGCACTCGCTCTGGATTAGTACAGATAATGGCTTGTCACGTTTTGATTTGGCTACTAAAAAGTTCAGAACTTTTACCGTGAAAGACGGCTTGCCCACTAATGAGTTTAACTACAATTCTTCATTCAAAGATGCCGGCAATAACCTGTATTTCGGAACTTATAATGGGCTTGTTACCTTCAATCCAAAACAAATAACCCAAAACCATATACCACCCGTTATCCAATTTACAGATTTAAGATTATTCAATAAATCTGTTAAAATCGGACAGGAGAATGACCTTCTTAAGGAAGACATTAGTTTAACAAAGGAAATTGTATTCAAATATAATCAAAACGTCTTCAGTGTCGATTTTACTGCATTAAGTTTCGACAAACCTGATCGCAATCGCTTTATGTACAAACTGGAAGGATTTGAAAATAATTGGAACAGAGTAAACATTCCCTCTGCAACTTACACTAATCTTCCTGCCGGTGAATATGATCTGCTAGTTCGCGGCAGCAATAATGATGGAATATGGGGCAGTTCTAAAAGCCTGCACATTGTGATATTACCTCCCTGGTGGAAAACGTGGTGGGCTTATGGAATTTATACCATTATCTTTTTTACTACGTTATATTTTGTTATTCGGTTCTTCAGGCGTCAGGCACGGCTGGAGCGGGATCTCTATTACGAACAACTCAATCATGAGCGGCAGCAGGAGATTTATCAGTTAAAACTTGATTTCTTTACAAAAATTTCCCATGAGATCAGGACACCACTGTCTCTTATTTTGGCTCCGATAGAAAAAATGCTGATACAGGAAAGGAACAACCCGCAAATAGGCCATCAACTTAATTATGTAAAACGGAATACGGATCGGCTGATGCGGCTTGTTAACGAATTGCTGGATTTCAGGAAGATAGAAAGTGGTTTTATGAAACTCGATGTCGCTGAATATGATTTGGTCGCATTTTGCCAAAGTGTTTTTGATTCTTTTATTGAATTAGCGCTATCGAAAAATATTGTTTTCAGGTTTTCGCCGCCGCCAACCCCTGTATATCTTTACTTTGATGCCGGTCAGTTGGAAAAAGTTCTTTATAACCTGATTACAAACGCTTTCAAATTTACTCCTGATAACGGTATAATTGAGCTTTCGATCTTTCCGAAATCGGATGTTGTCGAGATTTTAGTAACCGATAACGGTATTGGTATAAGCAAGGAAGTTCAAACAAGAATCTTTGAAAATTTCTATCAAAACAAGCAGTCTTCGTCATCACCGGGCTGGGGAATTGGTTTAGCACTTGCCAAAAATATCGTCGATCTCCACAAGGGCTTGATTTCTGTGCAAAGCGAGGTTGCTTTAGAAAATAATCCGGGAAAGACAGAATTTATAATAACGTTGTTAAATGGAAGAAACCATTTTTCTGATGATCAATTATCACATCCCATTAAACCCAATGTAGATGCAATTGAAATTGGAGCGATTGAGGTAATTGCTTTTTCAACACAAACCGATAGTGATCCAATTGCTGAAAAACAGGTTATACTACTGGTTGAAGATAATTCGGATTTACGAGGTTTCGTCAAAGCGGCATTGTGCAGTACATACCAAATTTTCGAAAGTGAAAACGGACTTGATGGATGGCAGCTTGCGCAAAAGATAATTCCTGATATAATCATTAGCGACGTAGCTATGCCGGTGATGGATGGGTTTGAGCTTTGTTCGAGGATTAAAATAGATGAGCGCACCAACCATATTCCGGTAGTGCTTTTAACAGCGAGGGCAGATCAGCCTAACCATTTAAATGGACTAACAAATGGTGCAGATGTTTATATTACCAAACCTTTCAGTATGGAGGTATTGGAGCTAAATATCCGTAATCTACTTGCCTCACGGCAGGCCATGCAACAAAAGTTCTCTCGGCAGATTACTCTCATGCCAAAAAACAGGGAAATCGATTCGCCCGACGAACAGTTTTTAAATAAGACAATGCAGATTATCGAGTGTAATTTGGAGAACCCGGATTTTGACGTGGTGATGTTAGTAGACAAAATTGGCATGAGTCAAACTGTTCTCTACCGTAAGGTAAAGGCACTGACCGATATGACTATCACCGATTTTATAAAATCTATAAGGCTAAAGCAGGCAGCCTCAATGCTTACACAAAACAAACTGACAGTAGCGGAAGTTGCTTATTCGGTTGGATTTAATGACCGCAAATATTTTAGTAAAGAATTTAAAAAACAATTTGGTCAGACTCCCTCTGGTTATGTGACTAATGCACTTCTTGCCAGGTCATAAGTTTAAATTTCACGGTTTCTTTATTTTAAATTAATAAAGGCGAATTATTACCCCTATTTCAACGAAAAAATACTCCGTAAAAAATATGTTTAGATAGCAACTTCGCTATTGTAGTTGTTGCCGGGTTTTTTTTGAGCCGTTGTTTGCTACATATAAACTATTATTCATTTCCATTAACAAAACTTTTCTGCATGGCCCGTATACCATTACGCGTACTAATTCCTGTTTTTCTATTAACCTGTTTATCGTTCAAGACAGAACATTCCATTTATCAAAATGGTTGGATCGATTTGAATAAGAATGGTAGGAAAGATATCTATGAAGATCCGGCTCAACCCCTAGATGCCCGGATCAATGATCTTATTTCACAAATGACACTCGAGGAGAAAACCTGTCAGCTTGCTACGCTTTATGGTTATGACAGAATTCTTAGAGACTCATTGCCCATGCCTTCATGGAAAAAAGCTATATGGAAGGACGGTATTGCTAATATTGATGAGCACCTGAACGGGTTTATTAACTGGAATAAAATATCAGCTTGCCCATTGGCTACAGACATCAAAAAACACGTGTTAGCGATGAATGCCACTCAACGGTTTTTTATTGAAGAAACACGTTTGGGCATCCCTGCTGATTTTACCGACGAGGGGATACGCGGTGTAGAAGCTTATCAAGCTACAGACTTTCCAACTCAACTGAATATGGGAATGACCTGGGATAAAGACCTGGTGCACGAGGAAGGGCTGATCACCGGTATGGAAGCGAGGGCTCTTGGATATACGAACGTTTATGCGCCTATTCTCGATGTCGCGCGGGATCAGCGCTGGGGTCGCTTGGAAGAGGTCTATGGAGAAGACCCTTACTTAGTGGCACGTTTAGGAGTGGCAATGGCAACCGGCATGCAGCACGATAACCAAATAGCTGCCACTGCCAAGCATTTTGCAGTATACAGTGCAAATAAAGGTGCACGCGAGGGGCTGGCCCGTACTGATCCGCAAGTGCCACCACGAGAGGTTGAGAATATAATGTTGTATCCATTTAAAAAAGTAATCAAAGAGGCTGGGCTAATGGGCGTCATGAGTTCCTATAACGACTATGACGGCATACCCATTACGGGGAGTAGTTATTGGTTAATTCAGCGGCTGCGTGTAGATTTTGGTTTCAAAGGTTATGTGGTGAGCGATAGCGATGCCCTGGAATATTTATATCGCAAACATCACGTGGCGGCAAATTTAAAAGAAGCTGTTTATCAGGCATTTATGGCCGGGTTGAATGTGCGTACTACTTTTAGAGAGCCAGATAGTATTATCATTTATGCCCGTCAGTTAGTTAGGGAAGGTCGAATACCAATGGATACTTTAAATAGCCGGGTCCGCGATGTTTTACGGGTAAAGTTCAAGCTGGGTTTGTTTGACCATCCTTACGTTAAGGATCCCGACGCCAGCGTCAAGTTGGTGAACAATGCAGACCATCAGGCAGTATCGTTACGCGCTTCGCGCGAAAGTATCGTGTTGTTAAAAAATAACAATCATATTCTGCCAATCTCTAAAAACCAGAAGATAGCAGTGATTGGTCCGAATGCAACTAACGACAGTTATGCACATAATCATTATGGTCCACTGGCGACACAGAGTGTCAATATTTTGCAAGGCATTCAACAAAAGGTTGGTGTTAGTAATGTCAGTTATGCCATTGGATGCCAGCTAGTCGACAGAAATTGGCCGGAAAGCGAAATATTGCCACAAGAACCGACACCGGCAGAACAGGCTACTATTGACAGTGCAGTGAGTGTTGCCAAAGCAGCCGATATAGTTGTTGTTGCGCTGGGCGGAAATTCACAGACCGCAGGGGAGAATAAAAGCCGGACCAGCCTTGATCTGCCTGGCTTCCAGCTTCAGCTTATTAAAGCCATCAAGGCTGCAGGGAAACCAGTAGTAGTAGTTCTCATCGGATCTCAACCCATGACCATTAATTGGATCGATAAATATGTTGACGGCATAGTTTACGCAGGATATCCGGGCGCAGAAGGTGGAACTGCAGTAGCGGATGTATTATTTGGCGATTATAATCCAGGCGGCAAATTGACGCTTACCTTCCCAAAATCGGTTGGACAATTGCCATTTAATTTTCCCGCCAAACCTGGTTCCGAAACAGATGAGGGCGAACTGGCTAAAATAAAGGGTTTATTATATCCCTTTGGTTTTGGCCTCAGCTATACAACCTTTAAATATACTGATCTGGTAATTTCGCCAAATACGCAAGATATTAACGGCAACATCCAGATAACTTTTAAAGTAACTAACACAGGTACGCTGGATGGGGATGAGGTTTCTCAGCTTTATATCAGGGATGTGCTCAGTTCGGTGACCACGTATGAAAAGGTGTTGCGTGGCTTTGACCGGATACGGCTACATCCGGGCGAAACCAAAACGGTGTCGTTTACCATCGTACCGGATGATCTCAAACTCTATAACCGCCAGATGCAATATGTTTTGGAGCCCGGCGACTTCAAGGTAATGATAGGTGCTTCATCACAAGACATTCGTTTAGAGGGGAAATTTACAATAAATCAAGATCAAAAATGAGAGCACTAATTAATACCCCGATAAAAGCGAATTATTACCCCTTTTTAAAGGAGTAAAGCAGGAAATTAGATACAACTAACCAAATAATAATTATGACGCTAAAACTTTTAACTAAACAATTAAGCAACTATGAAAAAAATTCTACAATTTAAAATCAGGGTCTCATGGGCCCGGCGGCTCAAGGTCATTTTAAGCCTTGCACTGCTGATGGGAGCCTTCATCGATGCAGGAGCCCAAACTATTAAAGTCACCGGCTTGGTCAAAGACAACATGGGGCAAACCCTGCCTGGCGTCAACATTCGTGTTAAAGATAGCAAGTCGGGTACGGTAACCGATGCAACCGGAAAATATTCGGTAAGCGCCAGCAAAGATGCTACACTTGTATTTAGTTATATCGGGTATGTAACTCAGGAACAAAAAGTTAGCGGTCAGTCAACTGTTAACGTCACTCTGGACAGTCAGCAATCAGGATTAGATGAGGTTGTCGTTGTCGGATACGGAACTTCCAAAAAGAAGGACCTTACCGGCTCGGTCGGCGAAGTTTCGATGAAAGACTTACAAAAAGCACCCGTGCTTTCGATCACTGACGCGCTCGCCGGACGTGTTGCTGGTGTACAGGTTAACTCCACAGACGGACAACCCGGTGCAGCGGTAAATATCGTTATCCGTGGCGCGAATTCTATTACCCAGGACAACTCTCCGTTATATGTAATAGACGGGTTTCCGGTAGAAGGATTTAATTTAAATACTTTTAATCCCCAGGATATCCAATCTATTGAAATCCTTAAAGATGCATCGTCAACAGCGATTTACGGTGCCAGGGGCGCCAATGGCGTAGTTATTATTACAACCAAAAAGGGACTTGTTGGACCGCCTCAAATAGATTTTTCCACAACACAGGCGATAAGTAACAACATCAAGACGATGAAACTGATGGACGCTTATAATTTTTTGGAATATAACCTGGAGCGTGATGGAACAGCCGGTTCTGCGGCTAACCCAACCCCAACTTATTTATACCTGACTGAGCCTAATAAAACGCTCGCAGATTACCAAAACTATCCCGCTACAAACTGGCAGGCTCCGTTTTTCAAGCAGGGCTCACTGCGTAATTATTCATTGGCCATACGTGGCGGAACTGCTCAAACGCTTTATTCAGTTTCAGGCTCTATCGATAACGAGGATGGAACGATTATAGCAACCGGTTACGATCGTTATCAAGGACGTGTCACCCTTGATCAAACCATTAATGATCAATTGAAAGTAGGCATCAATGCGAATTATGCGCATATGTTACAATATGGTAACGGAACATCATCGTCGACCAATAGTGCTACGACCAACGTTTTATATAGCGTTTGGGGTTATAGCCCGTTAGCTACCTTTAGTGATGACGAAGCCATAGACCCAAGTACCAATACCTCTAATGATTATAAATTCAACCCGGTTGAAAACCAGTCAAATTTATTGAGAGACAACTATACCAATAATTTGAATGTCAATGTTTATTTAAACTATAATATTACGCCCGACCTGGTATTAAGAGTAACCGGTGTGCTCAATAACAACGTAGTAGAAAATGATGTCTTTAACAATTCCAGTACTTACTACGGCAGTCCGTTAACCAATCCTGGTATTACGAATGGCGTAAACGGTTCGACGGTTACTAGCAAAGTGAATGACTGGGCTAATGAGAATACATTAACCTACACCAAAACCTTTAACCAAGTGCACAACTTTGGTGCGTTGGTGGGTTTTACTGAACAGGGCGAAACCTCAAATATTCGGGGTTTTGGCGCCAATTTTTTGCCGGACGAGTCATTGGGTATTAACGGGTTGGATGAAGGTACCCTAAGCCCCTCGGCGACTCGTGCCAGCGGTTCATTATGGAATGCGGCCTCGTTTTTAGGCAGGGTCAATTATAATTATAAATCTATCTATTATCTGACGGGAACATTCCGCGCGGATGGCTCTTCCAAATTTGCGCCTCAGAATCATTGGAGCTATTTCCCATCCGGCGCATTTGCCTGGCGATTTACCGAAGAGGATTTCTGGAAAAATAAGAACATCCTAAGTGACGGTAAATTGAGGTTGAGTTATGGTTTAACCGGTAATAATCGCGTGGGGGATTTTTCTTATCTTTCTACCTCTTCCGTTCAACCTGGTCAAAGTTATGTTTTTAACAATACATACGTGCCCAGTATCATTCCTTTAACGCTAGGTAATCCCGATTTGAAATGGGAAACCACAGCACAATATGATGCCGGTCTTGATCTGTCCTTCCTGAATAGCCGGATCAACTTAACCACCGATGTCTACCGCAAAACAACATCCAACTTATTATTGAACGCCACCCTGCCGGCCTCGAGCGGCTATGCGAGTGCATACGAAAACATTGGTAGCGTCCGGAATCAGGGTTTGGAAATCGCTATCAATACAGTGAACATTGATCGCAAGAATTTTAAGTGGTCGAGCGGCTTCAATATTTCATTTAATCAAAGCAACGTGCTGGCGCTGGCAAATAACCAGGAATCGCTGACAACAGCCATTGCCTGGGATAATAACTGGTCCAGCATACCGGCTTATATTGCTAAAGTAGGGCAGCCGTTGGGGCTGATGTATGGTTATGTTTATAATGGTATTTACCAGTACAGTGATTTTAACAAAACAGCAACCGGCGGATATATTTTAAAAGATAATGTTCCTACCAATGGCAATACCCGTTCATCTATTCAGCCAGGCGATATCAAGTATAAGGATCTTAACGGGGACGGTGTGGTTAACGCTTCGGATTATACGGTTATCGGTCATTCACTACCCATTGCTACCGGCGGGTTCACTAACAATTTTACCTACAAAAACTTCGACCTGAATGTGTTTTTTCAATATTCCTATGGCAACGATATCCAAAACGCGAGCAATATGGTATTTGATGGCAATGCACTGAATAAATCTTTTCTGGAACAGTTTGACACTTATAGCAATCATTGGACGCCAACTAATACCAGCTCGCCCAACTACCGGGTGAACGGTTACTACGGCGGCGGGTATTCATCCCGTACCATTGAAGACGGCTCTTACCTGCGTTTAAAAACGGTTTCATTGGGCTATAACGTTCCCAAAGAGTGGTTAGATAGGCTTAAGGTAAAGTCAGCAAGAATATTTGTATCAGGGCAGAATCTCTGGACCTGGACAAAGTACACGGGATTGGATCCTGAAGTAAGCACTTACAATTCTGTACTTACCGGCGGATTCGATTATAGTGCTTATCCGCGGCCAAGAACAATTGCATTAGGTGCTAATATCAGTTTATAAATTAAAAGAACGACATTATGAAAAAGATAATCAGTTTAACATTAGCCTTACTGTGTATCGGTATGATTTCCTGTAAGAAATTTCTTGATACCACGCCGGTGGATCAACTGGAACAAGTGGATTATTATAATACAGCCGCTAAATTGAACAGTGCTTTAGCCGGTGTTTATCAGCCCCTGACTACCGCAGGTATTTACGGGGATAACATGTTCGATGAACTTGGCGGTCCGACTGACGAGGGTTTTTATGCCCGTTCAGCGCAAACCACCGATATGGAGGTGTATAATTTTGATTATGGCAACGCCAATTTGAGCGCCTACTGGACGCAGATATATAAAGGCATTGAACGTGCAAATATCCTGATCCAGAATATTAACGTCGCTCCAATGGATGCGACTGCGCGGCAGCAAATTTTAGGTGAGACGTTATTTCTCAGGGGATACTATTATTATTTACTAGTTACCAGTTTTGGCGCTGTTCCCTTAAAAACGGTTCCGACGCCATCTGTTAATGCGGTGAATATTCCGTGTACACCGGCTAAACAGGTTTATGCCCAGATTTTGGCTGATATGCAATCTGCTGAGGGGAAAGTAGCTACCGCTACAACATTGGGTGCGGGCAGTCATGTTTCTAAAACCACTGTGGAGGGAATACTTGCAAGGGTTTGTTTGTCCATGGCTGGCTATCCATTGAACGATGATTCGAAATATGCCGATGCACTGGCGTGGGCACAAAAAGTACAGGCATCAGGCGAACATACGCTTAACCCTAATTACAAACAGATATTTATTAATCTGGCACAGGATATCTATGATGTGAAAGAAAGTATGTGGGAGGTTGACAATAAAGGCACCGGTGCAGATGGTATGGGTAACGTTAACCGATTGGGGAATACCAACGGCATCGCGCTGTCAGTCAACTATAATACCATCGGTTACAGCTATGGGTTTATTGACGCTACATTAAAACTGTATAACTTATACGAACCCGGTGATCTTAGACGTGACTGGAACATAGCCCAGTTTAGTTACAATTCGGCTACCACGCCGGTATCTTACACTTATTTCACGCCTGCACAAATATATAACCGTAATTCAGGTAAATATCGCCGCGAATATGAACTTTCAGCGGTAAAGGCGAAGAATTATACGCCTATCAATTTCCCGATACTCCGTTACTCAGACGTATTGCTAATGATCGCTGAGGCTGAGAATCATATTAACGGCCCTGATCAGGTTGCTTATGATGCTATTAATCAGGTACGGCGTCGCGGTTTTGGTTTAAATCCGAGTACGCCGGTCGCATCTGTAAGTGTATTGAATACGATTACGCTGGCAACGACGGGCAATACCGGCTATCTGGCAACTGTTCCAGATGTTCAGGTGAGTTTCATTGGCGGAGGTGGTACAGGTGCTACGGGCTCGGCATCGGTAGGCACGAATGGAAAAGTTTCGGGTATTGCAATTTTATCACCGGGAAGCGGCTATACGGCTCCGCCGACTGTTGTGGTTGGTACGCCATGGGCGGCTGGTACCGCTTATACTGCCGGTACCCAGATTGTCAGCGGGGGCAAGCTATACACCGTAACCACCGCGGGCACGTCAACGGCAACGGCGCCGACACAAACATCAGGAGCTTCGTCCGCCTCTTCTACAGGCGCAGTGTTTACCTATGCGGGAGTAGCAGCCACTGCAACGGTGACAGTCGCTACTTCAACAGTAGATCTGGCAGGACTTAGCCAGGCGGATTTTCAACAAGCGATAGAGGATGAACGCGCCCGCGAGCTATGTTATGAGGCATGGAGAAAGTTTGATTTGATCCGCTGGGGTACTTGGGTTCAAACGATGAATGCGCTTGCAAATGAAATGAAAGCCGATGCAGGATCGTTTGCCTATGGTGCGCTGGCCGGTTCAAATATTACCAACAGAAATCTGCTTTATCCGATTCCGGCTTCGGAAATTACGGTTAACAGTGCTGCAACACAAAATCCAGGATGGTAAAACTAAAATCAAAAGATCAAATGTCAACATTAAAATATATCCAATTCGCCCGTTACCTATTGGTAACTGCGGGCATTCTGCTGTCTGCGTGCAGTAAGAAAGACAGTGTGACACCGGCAACGTTCGATGTCGTAAGCGCTCATATTAACGGAACTGCATCCAGTTCATTTTCAAGCAAGGACACCGTTTTGTTCAAGTTTAGCGGAGACCCAAACCAAATTAGTTTTTATTCGGGTGAAATCGGCAAACGCTATAATTATATCAACCGGATCACAGCAGCTGGAGATCCCCAGCTGCTGTTTAGTACGGTACGTGCCAATGGAACACAGTCAGGTTCCCTGTCACTGCTCGTTTCCAGTGATTTCAAAGGCGTGGTTGTCCGCACCATTGCCGGGGTTGTTACGCGCGATACCTTATCGACCAATGCGAATATTGCCGCAGCGACCTGGACGGACATTACCAGCAGGGCAACTCTTTCTACAGGGTCTACAACCGCGTTGCCTTCAGGAGTAATTGACCTGGCAGATTTTTCGAAGGGAAAACCGATTTATATAGCGTTTAAATACGATGCGGTAGCGGGATCCATTCAAAATAAATGGACGATCACGAATCTGTCAGTCAACAATGTGCTCCCGGATAGTAGCGTTTACACTATAGCCAGCCTTAACAGTTCTACTTCTGCCATCACTAATTACGGTAACAGCACCTATGGACCAGGTTGGGCGGTTTCTTTTGATCCCACAAAAAACGCCAATCTTTATGGATGGGTATACACGGATAAAACATCGCTGGTCATTACCGGTGCGGCAACTGCGGTGACGGCTACCGCAAATGCGGAGGCATGGGCAATTATGGGACCAATAGATCTTACCCGCGTTACGCCCGATATTGGCGTCAATATTAAGTCCATCACGGCCGCGCTTGCTACTTATCAATATAACTATGCTAAAGCAGGAACCTATAACGCGGTATTTGTAGGCGGAAATTACACGCCTACTGCTTCCAGTACAGTTGTTAAAAAAGCCACGATAACAATTACTCCCTGATGAAAAGATATATCCTGAGTTTCATCATCTGTGTGCTAACCTTTACAAGCGGCTTTGCTCAAAACGCAAAGCACGCTTTTAGGGTGTATGGTTTTATTCCTTACGCAGGCTACTTTCAGAACGGGCAACCGAAGGCTGCCTCCTTTAATGTGATGCAACAATACCTGGCCACGTTGGGCATCTCAAAATATAATTTAATTTATGAGAGCCGCATCGCCAATTTCCCGGATGGAAACAAGACCCATGGTGTGATCGATACGCCGAGATTACAGGGTTTTGCAAAACTTGCCTCGCTAGAGCCCGAAGTACTTGTTGCGCTTGACCTGGAAGGGTGGAATCGCTTTGATACGGTAAATACGACCAGAAAACTCATCGACGCGGTCAACACATTCAAGGCCATCAATAAACAATCCCCGGTTGGTTTTTATGCTACTGTACCGCAGGATACTTATGGTAACCCGAAGGATACGGTATTATGTAATAAGCTGAATAAAGCTTATGCGAATGTGGCTGCTGTCGTAGATTATTTCAGCCCCTCACTTTATAATTATCGCGGAGCAGGGAGAGATGAGTGGAAAAAGGAAGTCTTGTATAATGTAGCCGCATGTAAAAAATATGGCTACCCTCAAAAGAAAATCATTCCCTACATCACGCCGGAAATTACGATTAATGGCCATACTGAATTGCTCAACTATGACGAAATGTTATATCGGTTGAATACACTGTACGAATTGGGCGTTGACGGTTGCCTGTTATGGACAAGCAGCGGAACACGCGATGCCGATGGTAAGCGGCCGTTTGTAAACGAAGATGAAGGATGGTTGAAGGCCGTAAAGGATTTTATTAGACAACATAAGAGTTAAATCATTTTTTAATAAAAAAATATGAAAAACAGAAATCTGCAATTACTTTGGTTAACTGTGCTTACACTCGCTATCATTTCATGTAAAAAAAGTGATCATGCACCGATAACAGGATCAGTAAAAAACAATTCCCTGCTAAAAGCAGACGCTGTTTCGGGCCCCATAATTGAAACCGGTATGACTTTGACTCAAATCAACGCGGTCATTGCCGGAGCAAGTGCAGGTCAAACAGTGTATGTTCAGCCCGGCACTTATACCATAACCGGTAAAATAGTGATGAAAGCTGGAGTTTCGATTGTTAAGCAGACAACAACGAATCCAGTCTTCGATGCAACAAGTCTCCCAAATGAGCTAACGATTGATTATACGACAGATGTAAGTGGGGTGCTTTTATCAGGGCTTACTTTTTGGAATATCCGAATGCAGATAACAGGTTCGAGTAAGACATCTGTAAAATATTGCATTTTCGATTATGGGAAACGTACGCCAAACACTAATAAAACAAATAATTTAAAGGATGATTATCTGGAATATATCGATACCGATAGCGCATTGGTATCCAATAGTGTGTTTTGCCACCGTTCAACCGATCCTGGTCGCGGCGTATGGATGAAAGGTTCCACGAATACTAATGTTTTAAATAACACTTTTGGAAATGGCGGTACCACGGGTTATTTCGTATGCGGCATAGATGATAACAGCCAGAGCAATTCACTTCTGGATGGTAATACGCTGAACAGGAATACGGTATTAAACACTGTTGATTCTCTTACGGATCATGGTATCTATGGGCACAGTTTTGACGGTTTAACCATATCAAACAACAATATTTCAGGCTGGCCGGCCAATGGAAACGGAGGTTCAGTTAAGGTACGCAACGGGCAGCATGTTTCCATTTCCAATAATACCATGAACGGTTCGGGAGTGTTGTTATATGAATATTCAAATTTGCCGGCATATCCATATCTTAAATATGTCACCGTAACTGCAAACACAATTAATATTAGCGCACCTGCGGGTGACCTTTATCATGGTATTGGGTATTATCGCGATAATAGTACGGATACCGAATATTCAATCAATATTACCGGGAATCTATTACCAGATGGCAGTATTGTCATGAACGGTTCAAACATAAACGTCGCTAGTTTTAATGCTGGCGGCGGCGGAGTATTCAACAATGACACTGCATCGGGATACCTTTTGTTAAAGACAGGGATAAACAATTCGGGTAATTATTAATGGTGATGAAAGGACTGCTAATATTTGCTTGTTTCTTTTGGAACGGCTACGCAATCGCGCAGCAATGTCCGATTGTCCCATTCCCAAATGATGTAAAGACGATTAATGGGAAGCTGACCTTAACTGTAAACACACAAATAATATGCGACGATGACCGGATTAATGAACAGGCGATTTATTTGCAACAGCAAATCTTAAAAACTACCGGCTTAACGCTATCAGTAGGAGCAAAAAGCACAAATTCTGCAATCACACTAAAGTTGGAAAATAGTATAGAAGGAGCGGAAGCCTATAGGCTCGATGTTAAACCCAATGGAGTAAATATCACTGCAGCGACAGCTCATGGTATCTTCAATGGCATCAATTCGCTTCTACAACTTATTCGCCTTAGCGTGGTCAAAAACAATAATATCAGCATCACCTGCTGGTCGATTAAGGATAGTCCCCGTTTTGCATGGCGTGGACTATTATTGGATGAGTCGCGCCATTATTTTGGCATGGAGATGGTAAAAGAGTTGCTCGATTGGATGGCATTTTATAAACTCAACAAGTTTCACTGGCATTTAACAGACGAACCTGCCTGGCGACTGGAAATTAAAGCTTATCCGAAACTGGCACTCACCGGAGGTATTGGTAATTTTGACGATCCCAAGGCACCTTCTCAATATTACACCCAAGAACAGATCAAAGATGTGGTTGCTTATGCAGCTGACCGCTTTATCGATGTTATCCCGGAAATAGATATGCCGGGACATGCATCAGCAGCTAACAAAGCCTATCCTGTTTTTAGCGGCGGGGGATCGACTAAGCACCCGGAGTTTACTTTCAATCCCGGCCTGGATAGTACTTACAGTTATTTGGGTCGAATCTTGCGTGAAACGGATGTCCTTTTTCAATCTCAAATGGTGCATTTGGGTGGTGATGAAGTAAGTTTTGGCAATGAAAAATGGCGCACTGACCCAGGAGTAGTTAAACTCATGCAAGATCAACACCTTGCTGACCTCACAGCAGTAGAACATTATTTCACTGCTCGGATGGCTGATACTTTATTTCAGCTAAACAACAAAGTATTACTCTGGGACGAGGCGGCAGATGCCGATTTGCCGCGAGACAAAACGCTCATATTCTGGTGGCGGCACGATCATCCTGAACAATTAAAAAAGGCCTTGGACAAAGGTTATTTCACTATACTTTGTCCCCGGCTGCCCTTTTACTTTGATTTCATGCAGGATAGTACACAGCGGCTTGGCCGAAAATGGAAGGGGGCTATCGTTACATTGGATAAACTGTATGCTTTTAATCTGAATGATCTGCAGGTGAGCAATGAGCACCGGCATCAGATTATTGGTGTACAAGCCGGCATTTGGACTGAATTCATCACTACAAAAGAAAAATTAGAATATATGCTTTTTCCCAGGATTACCGCATTAGCAGAAATAGGATGGACACTGGACGAGAAAAAAAGTATTACTGGTTTTCATCAAAGGGTTCTTGATCAACTTAAATTATACCGTAAAGACGGTATATATTACTATAATCCATTTAAGCCGCAGCAAACCCCGGAGCCACTTACAGCTCGACAGGTTGCAAATTTATCCGAATAACAAAGATCAGGTTGATTCTGGTCAATAAAGAAAACCCTTTGGGTTAGTTTAGTAAATAGTGGAAAAAGGCCAGTACTGCGGGATGCGGGCTGGCCTTTATTTTATGTGTCTTGAAACGAAAAAATGATTGATTATATACATTTTATGTATCAGTAGGAAATAGCGGAATGCTACAACTCTTCAGGTCGATACATTATCAATTCGTAATACAATCTTACTTCCCTTATAATAATTGTAGGTAGGTTTATAAAGTATATAGCCAAAATTGTCAAGATCCTTCATGCATTTATGATAGGTTGCTATTGAGTTTATTCTTGCCAAAGGCATTAAGTCCTTTCTGTAAATTGTAACTGGATTTTCTAATCCATTTCGCGAACAGAAATAATATATGGCTAGATATAAGGTCAGGTGTGTAGGAAGTAGCCTTTCATCATTTGCTGCTTTGCGATAAAAATTAATAATATGCTTATGCTTTTCCATTATTTCGTGTTGCCCTCCAAAATGTTTTGGATGTCTTCCAATTTGTAATAAATGAGGGTTCCTAATTTTGAAAAAGGAAGCGTTCCGTTAATTCGTAAATTTTGAAGTGTACCTGGAGATATTTTTAGCATTTGTCTTACTTCAAAACCTTTCAACCATTTGACAGGTTGCTCAGATTTCATGGTAAGCAGGTTGCTAATATCTTTTAACAGCTCCAGTTTAAATTGTTGTAAATCTTCCTTGGTGATAATCTCTACCGACATTTTAATAGATTAAATGCAGCAAATGTGGGGAGGGGACAAGTTGAAATTGGGTTGTATGAAGGGTTGAAACCTTAGATATTTATTTTTTTAGTAGTAGGGTAAGTAATTAAGAATTGGAAGAAACTATTAGACAGTAAGATTAAAAAATGGCTAAAATCCTAGTTATAGTTTATAGTTAATGAAACCATCAATAACTAATAGATAGATTCCAACAACATTGCATAAGTTTATCCAATTGATTTGGATGCAGCAATAAGATCAAATGTATTGACAATGTATAACTGGATATATTATTACTAGTTATATTTCTACCCAGGGAAGCATGCTGTTATCGAATAATATCTTTTCGAATACTGCTGTGATTTTCCCCTCTATGAAGTAGTGGCAATCGTTTAATAGCCTGCTCGCCTCACGAATATGTCCAAAGTCAGTACCAGCTAAATAGTAAATGGTTATCGTTGTATTTTTACCGTTTTCGTAAAAATCTTCCCATTCATTGAAGTCGCTTCCTAAACGGTATTTAAGATATATTCCAAATGATATGAAATCCACCGCGATCTTCAAACCCTCATAGCGTTTACTATCTCTTAATATTGGTGCGATCCATTCTTTGGTTTCGACTTTGGCCGCCTGAACATAATTCGTACAAACGATAACGTCGGTATCATCGCAAGGTTTACTATTGATTTCTTCTGTTAAAGCTATAAATTGAGGTTCTATTTCTATAGGTTTTTCCTTTAAATGGGTGCGGTTTAATTTGTCTTTTAATACCGCCATATCCTTACCAACTGTGATGTCAAGTATCTTCGCATAATGCTGGGTCATTCTTATTGTCGTGTGGCCGAGCATTTTGCTTACTGTTTCTATAGGCACACCGTTAGCTAAGGTTACCGTGGTAGCAAAAGTATGCCTCGCAATATGAAAGGTCAACGTTTTGATTATTCCGCATATATCCGCGATCTCTTTTAAATAGGCATTCATTTTTTGATTTGATAGAACGGGAAGTGCCAAACCTGTGGAACAGCAGAGCGGATTTTCCTTGTAGCGCTCCAATAACTGAATGGCAAATGGCAGAAGAGGGATACGTGATGGAATCAATGTTTTGGTACGGTGGGTGAAAATCCATATTTCACCATCAACTCCTTTGATTATCTCACTCGTCTTTAATTTTTTAACATCAGCATAGGCTAAGCCTGTATAACAGCTAAAAAGGAATATATCTCGAACATGGTGAAGCCTTTCATTTAGGAAAATTTTTTTGATCAATCGGTCTATTTCCTCTTGAGACAGGTATTCCCGGTCAATTTGCTTGGTTTTCGCTTTGTAATTTACGAATGGGTTTTTGTCGATCCAGCAGTTTGCAAGGCATATATTGACGATTTTTTTAAAATTCTTTATGTATTTTACCGTAGAATTATTGGCGCATTTTCGTTGCGTACGCAAATAGAAATCATAGCTGGTTATAAAATCATGATCGATTTTCCTGATATCGATATCCGTCAAATGATATTTCCATAAGATGAAGTTTTGGGTGTGCTTTAATGATGTCGCATACCGGGCGGCTGTTCCGGCTGAAAATTCATTTCCAATTAATTCATTCACCTGTCTATTATGCTCCCGGAATATTTCAAGAATAAACCTGGATTTTTCTTCTTTACCTAAATAAGTATCTTTCAGGTTTTGCGCCGTTAATCGTTGTTCTTTGTTTGCGATAATTTGCTGAGCAGCATATATATTGGTTCTAAGTAAGTCAAGATGAGCGTTCAGGGATTTGACACTTTCCTTAGTGCCTTTCATCCTTCCCGCTGCTGTATTCCATTCACAGGGATCGACTTCCCTGTTGGCTGAGAGTTCTGTTCTTTGACCGTTTACAGTAATCCTTATGTAAATGGGCACAGGCCCTGTTTCATATTTTTTCGGCTTTTTTGGATAAAAAAGTAAACTGAAATTGGACTGCATAATTTTGTGCTAAAAGTGAAACAAAATTAGCTTTGCAGGGCCTGTTTACAAGATGTTCAATTTTTGAACATCTTGTAAATCAATAAGTTAAATCAAATTAGGTGAGTCATGTTTTTACTATACTTACTCACCGAATTACTCACCAGTTTGCTAGGAAAAAGTGAATAATTTGGTGCGTTTAAAAGCAAAAAAGCCTGCAAATCATATGATTTGCAGGCTTTTAGTGTCATTTGACATTGTAATCAGTGGAGCCGGAGGGATTCGAACCCTCGTCCAAACATGGTATAAGGTAAGCTTTCTACATGCTTATCTGCTGTTTAATTGTAGGGAAGGGGAAGGTCAGCCGATTACCTGTACCGTCTTCCTTAGGTGCTTTGTTTCGCCTGCTATGCACACCATTAAGCAGGCTATTTTCGTTTTTCGATGCCCCGGTTGCCGATCCAACAAAACAGAAAACCGGCGGGACAAAAGCTAGCTAAATTCTAAATTAAGCAGCTAAGGCGTAAGTATTTTCGCCATTTGTAAGTTTGAGCGTTCTGATTTAAGCGCTAATTCACCCAACGCGCTGCATGCTTACTTACTTATCTCCATCCTGTCAATTCCGGTCGACCCCATTTTTTGTAGAGCCACTGTTTTTGGCAGTGGTAATTTTGATAAGGCATCAAAGATACGAATAAACCTATAAGGTTACCACAGTTCTTCCCGGATATTCTTCCAGTGCCTTTTCTAAACAGATCATCGCGTTCTGTATATCATCTATATTCAAAACGTATGCCATTCTTACTTCGTTTAAGCCTGCGCCTTCGGTACTGTAAAATCCGGTAGCCGGCGCCATCATAACTGTCTGATTATTATAGCTAAATTTCTCCAGCATCCATTGGCAAAACTTGTCGGCGTTATCAATAGGCAATTGTGCCACCACATAAAAAGCGCCACCCGGGTTAGGGCAGTAAACGCCGTTCATTTTATTTAGGGCGCTTACAATAGTATTACGGCGCGCGGTATATTCCTTATTTACCGCTTCAAAATATTCATCTGGGGTATCAACGGCGGCAGCGCCTGCAATTTGCTCCACCATACCCGGACTTAAACGAGCCTGGGCAAATTTTAATCCCGCTGTCCAAACCGCTTTATTTTTGGTGATAAGGCAGCCTAAACGTGCACCACATGCGCTGTAACGCTTGCTCACGGTGTCTAAAACAATAACGTTTTCCTCTAATCCTTCCAAAAACATGGGCGAGGTAAATTCACTTCCGTCATAGCAAAACTCACGGTATGCTTCGTCCGAAAATAAATACAGATCATATTTTAAAACCAGTTTTTTCAACTCTTCCAGTTCAGCTTTTGAGTATAAATAACCTGTTGGATTATTCGGGCTGCAAATGAATATAGCTTTGGTTTTTGGGGTGATGAGCTTCTCAAATTCGCTTATCGGCGGTAACGCGAAACCATTATCAATATACGATAGTATTGGTTTAACTACAATATCACTCTGGCTGGCGAAGCCGTTGTAATTGGCATAGAATGGTTCCGGGATGATGATCTCGTCACCGGCATCCAGGCAACTCATCATGGCAATGGTTATCGCTTCTGATCCACCTGTAGTTACCAGGATATTATCAGGTGTTATATTATAGCCCAGCTTATTATAGTATTCAGTAAGCTTAGTGCGATAAGATAATGTGCCTTCGGATGGGGTGTAGGCCCAAACTTTAAAATCGATATTTTTTATTGCATCAAGCATGCCTGCCGGGGTTTCAATATCGGGCTGGCCAATGTTTAAGTGATAAACTTTTTTGCCATCAAGCTTAGCTTTATCAGCAAATGGGGTAAGTTTACGAATAGGGGATGCGGGCATACGCTGCCCTTTGTCAGAAATTTTTGGCATTGTGCAAAATCAAAATAATAAATACAGTCAGTTAAAACATTTGCCTGTATAAACGGCAAAAGCCCCGTTTTATCGGGGCTTTGCAAATATATTTAATAAATTCTATTAATTGCTGGTCCCAGTGGTGGCTCCTGTCGCGGGTGCGGGCGCAGTTTTTGCAATTACCTCACCTACAATTACTAAAAATTTCTGTGGCGTTTTAGCATTTGAGGTAACTACTATAGTTTTATTGAACGGATAAGCTGCTGCAGCGTTATAAGTGATCTTAATTAAACCTTTATCGCCCGGTTTAACAGGAGTTTTGGTGTAATCAGCAATTGTGCAACCACAAGTTGGCCTTACGTCGGCTAAAATAAGCGGAGACTGGCCAATATTTGTAAATTCAAAAACAGTAGTTACAGGTGTGCCTTGTGGTATTTTACCAAAATCATGCTTTTCTTCATTGAATTTAAACTCAGGTTTTTGGTCATCCTGTGCTTTTGCAATAGAGGCAAAACCTATAATTACCGCGCATATTAATAATATCTTTTTCATACTCCGTGTTTGATTGTAACAAATATAAAAGGTTTAGTCCAATAAAAAAACTATTATAAAAACTGAACGTTTTGAATGCAGAGTATACCAATTACAAAATAGAATTTCATAATTTTACCGCTTAAACAAATAAGATATGCCCGAAACTGCAATTCAAGTTGCCGGTACCTTTAATGTTGCTGATCTGAGTTTTGATGATTTTAAGAAGATCGTCATCAATGATTATCGCATTGGGTATGAGAGTCGCCAGGCCAGTATATTGGGCCGTCGCGAGGTACTTACCGGTAAGGCCAAGTTTGGAATTTTTGGTGATGGAAAGGAAGTTGCACAACTGGCTATGGCCAAAGCTTTCCGTAATGGGGACTGGCGCTCGGGCTATTACCGTGACCAAACCTTTATGTTTGCTACAGGAATGAGCAACCTGCGAGAGTTTTTTGCCCAGCTTTATGCAAATCCGGATATTGAAAAGGAACCTGCATCAGGCGGCAGGCAAATGAACTGTCACTACGCTACACGCTTTTTAGATACTGATGGCAATTGGATAAACCAGGTAGAAACCAAGAATTGTGCCTCCGATATTTCAACCACTGCTGGTGCTATACCACGTTTGTTGGGTTTAGCCTATGCATCAAAACTATATCGCCAAAATAAAGAACTATCGTACCTGGATAACTTTTCGGTTAATGGTAACGAGGTTGCTTTTGGTACTATAGGTAATGGCTCAACATCCGAAGGCGCTTTTTTTGAGACCTTTAATGCTGCCGGAGTATTACAGGTGCCCATGGCTATTTCTATTTGGGATGATGCTTACGCTATATCTGTACCTGCCTGCCTGCAAACTACTAAAGAAGATATTTCTGAAATATTAAAAGGTTTTCAGCGTGAGGAGGGTACTAACGGCTTTGAGATATTTAAGGTACGCGGATGGGATTATGTAGCCCTTTGCGAAACCTATGAACGTGCCATATCGCTTTGCCGTGAAGAGCATGTGCCGGTATTGATACACGTTACTGAAATGACCCAGCCACAGGGACATTCCACATCAGGATCGCATGAGCGTTATAAATCTAAAGATCGCCTGGCCTGGGAAAATGACCATGACTGTTTGGTAAAGATGCGCGAGTGGATGATAGCCACCGCTATTGCTACTCCTGAAGATCTCGGTCAAATGGAGGCTGAAGCCAAAAAATATGTACGTGAGTGCCAGCGTGAAGCCTGGAACGAGCTTGCTGATATTATTACCGTTGAATTGAATGAGACGGCTAAAGACCTTGAAGCCCTGGCGGATATATCGGCTTACAGGGACGACTTGATGGAGATTGTTTCTGAATTGCGCAGCAGTGTTGATCCGGGAAGAAAAGATATAGTATCGGCTACACGTAAAGCATTGCGTTTAACCGTAAATGAGGATAGTACCGAACGCAGGGCACTGCAGGTATGGCTTAAGGATGAGATAGGCAAAAACGATGTACGTTATAATACCAAGCTTTTCTCCAATACTATAGAGTCGCCGCTAAAAGTGCCGGTTATTAATGCGCAATATGAAGATGATGCCAGGTTAGTTGATGGCCGTGAGGTGTTAAATGCCTGCTTTGACGCGAATTTTGATCGGGATAAAAGAATTGTAGCCTTCGGCGAGGATTTGGGCGCCATTGGTGATGTTAACCAGGGCTTTGCCGGTTTGCAAAATAAATACGGCGATATACGGATCACTGATACCGGTATCCGCGAAACCTCCATCATAGGGCAGGGGATGGGTATAGCCATGCGCGGCTTAAGGCCGATAGCAGAGATCCAATACCTGGATTACCTGATCTATGCCATGACTATTATTTGCGATGACTTAACCAGCTTAAGTTATCGTACTATGGGTGGCCAAAAAGCACCGGTTATTATCCGCACACGTGGCCATAGGCTTGAAGGTGTTTGGCATTCAGGATCACCTATGGGTATGATATTGAGCGCCATGCGCGGTTTGCATATTTGTGTTCCACGCGATATGACGCAGGCTGCGGGTATGTACAATACTTTGTTGCGGGGTGATGAGCCCGCATTGGTTATTGAGTGCCTGAATGGCTATCGCCTAAAAGAAAAATTACCAACCAACGTTGGCGAATTTACCGTACCACTAGGTAAGGCCGAAATATTAAGCGAAGGCAATGATATTACCGTTGTTTCCTACGGATCAACATTGCGCATTGTAATGGAAGCTGTGCCGGAATTAGCTAAATTAGGCATCAACGTTGAGGTGATTGACCCGCAGACACTTTATCCTTTTGATACTGATAATTTATGCGGAGCATCATTAAAGAAAACCAGCAAGCTGTTGGTTGTTGACGAGGATGTGCCCGGCGCAGGTTCAGCTTATATTATGCAACGGATATTGGAAGCACAGGGTGGTTATTATGCGCTTGATGCACAGCCACGGTCGCTAACGGCTAAAGAACACCGCCCGCCTTACGGTTCGGATGGTGATTACTTTACAAAGCCATCGCTTGATGATGTGATTGATACTGTTTACAGCATGATGAGCGAGGTTAATCCGGCTAAATTTCCGGCGATATATTAATTAATGGTTATCAAACCCTTTGTCATTCTGAGCGGAGTGAAGAATCTATCGACAGGCATTTGCGCCATATGTAACGGATAGATTCTTCGCTCCGCTCAGAATGACAATTTTTTTATTTTGAAATGGATACTACAGATTTCACCTCCCTAACTAATATCATACAAAACCGCCGTACCATCAAACCTTTTATGATGAACGGCCATAAAATACCTAACGGGCATATCGCTTCGATACTGGAGCTGGCGGATTGGGCACCAACACATGGTTATACTGAGCCGTGGCGTTTTGTGGTGTATGAAAACCCATCCGAGTTTTGTTTGGCACATGCCAATTTGTACAAAGAAAATACACCTGCTGATGAATTTAACGAAGGTGTTTTTACTAATTTGAGTCAGCAGGGCGATAAGGCATCTCATGTAATTATCGCTATAATGAAACGTGGTAAATTGCCAAAGATTCCCGCTTTTGAAGAGTTGGCCGCTTCGGCTTGTGCTATTCAAAACCTTTTATTGGGTGCGACCGCGTTAAATATGGCCTCTTACTGGGGTACTGGTGGTATGGCATTAAAGCAACCTATGAAAGATTTTTTGCTGTTAGGCGAAGAAGACAGCGTAATGGGTATTTTATATTTAGGCTACGCCGACCAACATCCCGGAGGTAAAAGAACTATCCCGCTGGAAGAAAAGATTAGCTGGGTTAAGTAACTAAGTAACAATTCGTAGTTTTATCTCGTAGAAGTATAAATAATATTAATCATAGCATTAATTTATTAACAAATATGAAATTGATGTGATGCTTTGTAAAAATATTTTTTTTACATTTGTATCATCACGACAATTATAAACGTTCTATCAGCCTATCCCCGTTTAATTTTAACAGATTGATTAATATCTAATTAGATTTATGAGGAAACATTTTTGGTGGATAACCTGCGTAACATTACTACTTTCAATTACTATTATTAGTTGGAAACCAATAAACGCAAGCAAAACGACTGCTACAGCTCATGCACCAGCATCGGCTAAAGAACTTTTTGAACAATATGTTGACGAAGTTTACCAGGCAGCAAATTTACAAGCAACAGGTTTAGATGAGGTGGTTTTCAGAAAAGCGGTAACAGGCTTTATGAATTTGAAATCAACTCAAAAAATATCTCCTTTCAGCAGTGTTTTAACTGTGGTTGATTTTAATAAACCAAGCCGCGACAAACGCATGTGGATAATTGACCTGGTTGAAAAACACCTGTTAATTAATACCTGGGTAGCACACGGACAAGGCAGTGGCGATGATGTTGCCAACAGCTTTTCAAATACAGACGAATCGCATCAAAGCAGTTTGGGTTTTTACCTGGCTGATGATATTTATTTAGGTAAACACGGCCGATCATTACATTTAGATGGTTTAGATGCCGGTTTTAATGATGCTGCCCGCGCCCGCGAAATTGTGGTACATGCTGCTCCTTATGTAGGTCAGAGTACTATCAATCAGCTAGGTCGTTTAGGGCGTAGCTGGGGATGCCCCGCGGTATCGCCGGAGGTATCAAACGAGGTGATTGACGACATAAAAGGTAAAACTGTTTTCTTTATCAATGGTAACGACAGCAACTACAACTCTAAATATTTAAACGAAGACCTTTCAGCAGACTACGTTTTCCCAACTGAAAATGGAGGGAGTAAAATAGCTAAATTATAGTTATTAGTATCAAGTAGTTAGTATCAAGTATCAAGATTCTTTAAACAAAAATGCCGGGTTTTGCCCGGCATTTTTGTTGTACGTTTTTTGTCTAGCTACTTGATACTATGTACTAGCTACTTAAAGATTATTTTCCAATAACTTTTATCAAGTTAGCATACAAAATAATATCCTGACCGTAAACATCCCTGCGGTATTGCAGTGTGCCGGTGCTATCGGCCCAGCAGGTGATGTAGGTAATGTAAACCGGGACTTTTTTATGTAATGATATTTCAGTAGGATCAGGTTTGGCTGTTGCCATATCTTGGGCAATCAGGGTGTATTTTGGGCCATCGCCAAAAAGCTCGTGGGCAAAATCGAGTGGTTTTTGCAACCTTACGCAACCATGGCTAACCGCGCGCATGCTTTGCGCGAATGGTAGCTGGGCAGGGGTATCGTGCAGATAAACACTGCTTTTATTCTTGAACAGAAACTTAATTTTACCTAATGAGTTATCGGCACCCGGTTGTTGTTGGAATGAATAATCTGATTTATCAACGCTTGACCAATCTATTGATTCCACATCATCAACTTTTTTGCCGTTTTTATAAACATTGATGTTTTTGTTCGACAGATAATAAGGGTCATTAGCTGCTTGTACAATAATTTCCTTATTGGCAATGCTTTCGGGTATATTCCATACCGGGTTTACTTCGGCTTCGTAAATCAAGCTGTTTAGTAATGGTGTTTCGTGTACAGGTTTGTCTACCTGGTCGGTATCCTGGTAGTTCATCAAGTTTTTCGCATAATCCATGTTACGGCCTTTGCCTACGCAAACTTTCATCCCTAAAACAGATCTGCCGCTGTCTATCACATCCAAATGAAAATCAGGAATATTCACGATCACATATTTGTTTTCAGTCGGTTTGTTCTTCCAGCGAAGGCGCTCCAAATTCAGCAATAAAACGCGTTTGCTTTCTTCGGCAGATAGGCCCGGTAAAACGGTGTTGTTTATAAATGCCTTTTGCAATGCGATGTATTGTGGATCTTTAGATTGTATGCTGTCCAGATACACCTTTAAATCTGTTGCATTCAACGCCTGGCTAATGGAGGTGCTGTCAGCTTGTTTGGTTGCGGTAAAATAGCGCCGGTAGATGTTTTTAGGATTGACCACTCCATATTGTATGGCGTTTGAATAGTTGATCAATGAGTTGGCAGTCATTAACTCTAGTTCGGCCATATCGTGATAAGCTTGATCCAGTGTTTTAATAGCCCTTCTGTTGTAGAATTTGGCTACTAATGCACGCACTTCCTGCGGGTGAAATAGATTAGAATCTAAACCCTGATCATTTGCCTGATCATAATAACCGACTAATGTTTTTAGTTCGTTATTTTTAAGGTTGGCTAACAGGAAAACAGGCTCGTAATCATGGCTATCATAGAAGTCTTTTATCGCCTCCGGATATTTTAATTTAGTTTTTTCGCTATCGAGCACACCCTGAAAAATAGTGGCGAATTGGTCAGGATCGAGCTTTCTGAATATCTTGTTTGGTGTTTTTTTATAGAGCAGATTAGCCATTTCGGAGCGTTTCTTTTTACAGCCCTGAACGCCGATAAATACGGTACAAAGTAATAATAAAAAGAGCGTACGGGTATGGCGTTTAATAAAATTGTGAGGGGTGGGCATATTACTTACAAATATATTTTTATCGTGTATAGCAATTGCTATACCACAAATAAAAATAGTTTAATTTTACCTTGCTGTATAATAATATCTGCTTGTTATGAAAAAATACATTGTGCTGTTTTTGTGCCTGTTTGCGGTTTTAGGGGCATCTGCCCAAAATTTTGACCCGGTAAATAAAAACGCGTCGCCGGAGGCCAAAAAACTGCTTGCCTATTTGTATAGCATTAAGGGGAAGTATATTATCTCGGGTCAGCATAATTTTAATACACAACTGAATACCTATTCAGACAGCGCCTACGCCAAAACCGGGAAATATCCGGCGCTTTGGGGATCGGATTTTATATGGGATTGGAAGACTGACCGCGGACAGGATATTGTAAACGAGGCGATCAAAAAATGGCATGACGGCTACATTGTTACACTAATGTGGCATGAGGGCAGGCCTACAGATGACCCGCCGTTCGACTGGAAAGAAAGTATACAAGGTAAGCTTACCGATGCGCAATGGACAGAGTTAATCACGCCAAACACAGAATTGAATAAACGGTGGCTGGCGCAAATTGATGTAGTGGCGGGTTATCTGAAACAATTACAAGATGCCCATGTACCTGTATTGTGGCGCCCTTACCACGAAATGAACGGTGTTTGGTTTTGGTGGGGAAATAAAAAGGGCAGCGATGGTATAGCCAAATTGTGGAAGATGATGTATGACCGTTATACTAATTACTTTCACCTGAATAACCTGATATGGATTTGGGGAGCGAATGGCTTAAGGGATATTCCTTTGGACGAGGCTTATACTTATAAAGATTATTATCCCGGCGCTAATTATGTGGATGTTTTAGGGGCTGATATTTACCACTTTGATTACGAGCAGAAGGATTATAACGAATTAAGAGAACTTGCCCACGGCAAATTAATGGCGCTTACCGAAACAGGCGAACTACCCAAACCCGAAATATTAGCCTACCAGCCCGAATGGGCCTGGTTTATGGTATGGACGAACTTTTTATGGAGCGATAATACGCTGGATAGGGTGAAGCAGATTTACTCGTTGCCGCAAACGCTCAACCACGATGTAGTTGGTGCGGAATTGCAACGCAAATAACAATGAGTAATAAACCCGAAGTTTGGTTACGTGGTCTGTTGGATGGGATACCTGCATTGCTGCAACCTATAGCGCATGCATTGTTGCAGGCGAGGGAGGAGGTTGATGAGTTGATGGCTGGTTTCCCGGATCTTTTGTTGTGGGAGAGGCCTGCGGGCATGGCATCGGCAGGATTTCATTTGCAGCACATGGCTGGTGTGTTGGACAGGCTTTATACTTATGTTAAAGATGAGCAGCTTAATCAGAAGCAGTTGGATTATTTAGGTGCTGAAGGAAAAAATATATCAGTTACAGTAAATCAATTACTTGAGCATTTTAACCGGCAGGTCGACATCGCCATAAAACAATTGAGTGAGACTGATGAAGCTACTTTGACTGAAGTTAGGGGTGTTGGCCGGGCTAATATACCGTCAACGGTTATTGGTTTGTTGGTTCATAGTGCCGAGCATACCATGCGGCATACAGGGCAGTTGCTGGTAACGGTTAGAGTTTTATTAGCAAATAGAAAAGCATAGGCTGTGCGGTTCCCCTGTTGAGAGGGGCGGAGGGGTGTGTTCGTCGAGCTGCTTGTAGAAACACACCCCTGCCACTACACAAATCCGGCGCTCCCCCTCTCGAGAGGGTAATAATATACCTACTTACATCAAATCAGATCAAGTTGTTGATTGTTAGTGTGTTATAATGTTATTTTAAATCTGCCGTTGTTTTAAAGTTTTCATTTTTAATTTCAAGCTGTCTGTTTTTATATTCATTTTTTGTTTTGCGTCTTGTTTGGTGTGATTTTTTAAATATACATCTGTAACCGAAACAGCCAAACTTCCAAAAGCGAATAAAGCGGCAGCTACAAAAGCATAAGTCTGTATTCTTGAATTTTTAATATTTATACTATTAGACTCGATGATAGAGGCATTGACCGAAATTGTGCTATCTACCTGTAATTTTTGATAATAAAATAATAATCCATTTGCTTTAAGAGTAGCAAAAGCTAAACCTCTCCCGTTTCGATATCCTTTAGCTTCATTATCTGTTTTAAATTCTAAACCAACGTGTTTTTCTTCCTCCATCGGTTTTAAATACTTCTCAAAATCTTCCGACTTTAAATCCCACCAAATATCTGCGAGAGTCTTATTTTTAAAATGCTTTGATAGTAGGTCTGTTATATCTTTTTCAATGTTAACTCCAGCATTTTTAGCTAAATATTCTAATATCTCGAAGTATAAATTCGGGTCAATATCATGAGTGGTTGGTGACTTAATAAAATCTTCTTCTTTTAGTTCATCATCTTCCATTTAGCTAATATAATCATTTAGTGTAAATTCATATATTAGTGCCCTTAAGAGGGGAATTTTAAAGGTTAAGGTTGCCCTTATTGGTAGCTTTTAAATATCGATAAAGCACCGAAAATCCTATCGCGGCAACCAAACAAACACCACCCAATATCCACCATAATAAAGCAAAACCACCGCCTACAATAATTAAACTGCCGACAGTCGGCGCTAAAATTTGCGCAGCAGACCAGGACATGCTATACAAGGCCGCGTATTCGCCCCGATTATTTTCGGTAGTGCGGGCTATCCAAAACGAGTTGGTGAAGGGCATGGCCATAATTTCGCCAAGAGTGATGAAGACAATAACTGCCAGCCCCGATAACGAGCTATGCGGTAATACATTCAGCAGCACAAAACCGAATCCAACCAATATCACTCCAAAACTGATATAATTTAGCGGATGTCTGCGGCCCTCGAGGCGATGAATTAGGATCATTTCGATCATCACAATTAAAATGCCATTTAGTGCCATTAATGCACCAATAACACGCTCATTTAATTGCCACATCGTTTTATAAAACAACGGTTGCATAGTGAACAGTTGAAAAAAACAGATGGCAAAAAGCGTGATCAACCCAATAAAAATTAAATAAGTGGTGTCTTTATAGGCTGATGCGGCGTTAGTTTTAGTCTCCGCATTTTTAACCGGTTTAAGGATTCCTGAGCGGGGTATCAACCTTAATAATAGTACTGCGGCAAACATATTGGTGCAGCCATCTACCCAAAACAATAAATGGTAGTTAAATGATGCTAAAAAGCCGCCCAGCGCCCCGCCAAATGCCCAGCCGAGGTTAATAGCCAAACGGTTTAGGGAGTAGGAGCGTGTCTTATTCTCCGGCGAGCTGTAATAGGCTATTGCTGCCGAGTTTGCAGGCCGGAAGGATTCGTTACAAAGGCTGAGGACAAATGCCCCCGCACCCAAGGTTATAAAGGTATGCTGAAAACCTAAAATAATGAATAGCACGCCACCACTGAAGAGCGCACCGATTTGCAAATCATAGAAGCCTATTTTATCCGTCAGCTTGCCACCGCCGAATGCGCCGAGGATTGATCCTAAGCCAAATAAGCCCATGATGTAACCAGCTTGTATAATTGTAAAGTGTAATTGTCGGGTGCAGTAGATGGTCATGAAGGGGATAACCATGGTGCCGCTGCGGTTCACCAGCATCACAAGGCACAAGTACCAGCTGTTCAGCGATAAACCGCTGTAGGCTTTTCTGTAGAGTTGGATGGGTGAGGTGAGCATTATTGCAAATATATAAGTTGTGGCAATAGTTGTTGATGGTGTAGAAAAATCATGTGGGAATGTCCTCTTCCCGCTCATTGCCGCGGGGGGCTACTTCTTTTGTCTTGAAACAAAAGAAGCAAAAATTCAAGACGGAAAAAACCTTCTGCCCACAAGGCCAACTCCCGGCCCGGTTTTCCGTCGGGCCTTTTACGCACTTTTGGGTTTGTGGTTTATCCTAAAATCGCGTTGCGATTTCGCAGCCAATGATCGGCCAAAACTAATGCAGCCATGGCTTCTACGATGACGACTGCTCGGGGCACTACACATGGGTCGTGGCGGCCTTTGCCAGATATTTCGGCGGCGTTGCCTTCGCTATCGATGGTGGCCTGGGCTTTCATAATGGTTGCTACGGGTTTAAATGCTACCTTAAACTCTATAGGCATCCCGTTGCTGATACCGCCTTGTATACCGCCTGAGTAATTGGTAATGGTAGTAATATCGCCGGTATGATTTTTAACGAATATGTCGTTATGTTCTGAACCCAGCATTTCGCTGCCTGCAAAGCCTGAACCAAATTCAAAGCCGTGTACCGCGTTGATGCTAAGCATCGCTTTGCCTAATTCGGCATGTAATTTATCAAATACAGGTTCGCCTAAGCCAACGGGGCAATTTTTAACATAGCAGCTGATCTTGCCGCCAACGGTATCGCCAGCTTTGCGGATGCCATCGATAAATTCGATCATTTCTTCGGCTGTAGCAGGATCTGCGCAGCGGACGATGTTTTCCTCGCGCTGGTTAATAAACTCCTGTACATCGCTTATATCTACGTTTGGGGCATTGATTTTACCTACGCTGCTTACATGGGCAACAATTTCAATTCCCTGGCTTTTTAACAACAGTTTTGCCAAAGCTCCTGCTGCTACACGTGCTGCGGTTTCGCGGGCTGATGAGCGGCCGCCACCACGGTGATCGCGGATGCCATATTTGGTTTGGTAGGTGTAATCCGCATGTGAAGGACGAAATACATCTACATTATGGGTGTAATCTTTGGAACGCTGGTCTTCATTAGGTATCAGCATTGCAATTGGCGTGCCGGTAGTTTTCCCTTCAAATACTCCTGAAAGAATTTTTACGGTATCGCTTTCCTTACGTTGCGTGGTGATTTTGGATTGACCCGGTCTGCGTTTATCCAATTCGGATTGGATGTATTCCAAGTCGACAGTCAACTGCGATGGGCAGCCATCAATTATTACGCCTATAGCTTCGCCGTGCGATTCGCCAAAAGTTGTTATCCTGAATAATTGTCCGAATGAATTGCCTGCCATGATGTTATTGATGTGCAGATTTGCAAATATGCAAATCTGCGGATGTTGTATTTTTTACTTAGAGCGTTGTCATGTTGAGGTACTCGAAGCATAAGCGTAAGGGCCTTTGCCCGCATACTTCGAGTGCCTCAGTATGACACCCTTTTGGTTTTACCAATTATTATTTAGTACGTCATTGCGAGGAACGAAACAATCTCTACTTAGGCAGATCGACTTTGCATGTTCCTATGTGTAATTTAGAGATTGTTTCGTTCCTCGCAATGACGGTGTTATTTACTCTTTTATATTGTTAAAGCATAAGCGTAGAGGCCTTTGCCCACATACTTCGAGTGCCTCAGTATGACACCCTTTTTTAATGCCTTAACCTTTTGTCTTTATCTCAAACCCAACTTTTTCCAGATCACTCCAAAATGCCGGGTAGGATTTTTCCACTACTTTGGCGTCTTCTATTTCCATTTCGGGGATTAGCAGAGCTAGCGGCGCAAAGGCCATTGCCATGCGGTGATCCTCGTAGGTGTTGATGAAAACCTTTTCGGGGATATGCTTTTCGCTGCAATCCAGTTTGTACACCTGTCCTTTTTCAATCAGTTTTACACCAATTTTTGCCAGTTCGTTTTGAAGGGCTAAAACACGGTCGGTTTCTTTGATCTTCAAAGTTTCCAGGCCGGTGAAGGTAGCTTCGTGACCTAATGCGGCGCAAACCACGATGACAGTTTGTGCCAGATCAGGGCATTCCTTTAAATCAAATATCTTGCGGAAAATTGGTTTAACTTCTTTTTGTAAATGAACGCCCCCGTTTTTAAACTGCGAGGTAATGCCAAAATTAGCCATTATCTCGGTTATTACGCTATCGCCTTGCAGGCTATATTGTGTTAATCCGGGTAGGAACAAATCTGCTTCATCAGCCAAAGCCGCTATGGCGTACCAGTAGGATGCCGCGCTCCAATCCGGTTCAACAGGTAAAACTGTCGGCGCGAATTCCTGGTGCGCAATGCTGATCACATTATCATTCCACTGGTGTTGGATGCCTGATTGTTGTAGCATGGCTAAGGTCATTTCTACATAAGGCTTTGACGTTAGGTCGCCTTCAATATGCAGCTCCAAACCTAAAGGCAATTTGGCGGCAATAAGCAGCAGCGCAGTAATGTACTGGCTGCTGATATTACCTTTTATATTAATTTGGTTAGTAAGCTGTGTAAAACCTCCCTTTAGCCTCAACGGCGGGAAGCCATCTTGTTCCTTATAAGCTATGTTAGCCCCCAACTGGCGCAAGGCATCAACCAAAATACCTATTGGCCTTTGTTTCATGCGTTCGCTGCCGGTTAGTATCACCTCATCATCCTGTATAGCAAAATACGCTGTTAAAAAACGCATGGCTGTACCGGCAGGACCAATGTTTATTTCAACCCCCTCTAAATCTCCCCCGGTAGGGGAGACTTTTTGAAGTTTCCCGTTTAAAATTGAATGCAATGTCACCGTATCAGCCGCATCAGAAATGTTCTCTACCTTAACTTTTCCGTTGCTCAGGGCTTCTATCACGAGGGCGCGGTTGCACTCGCTTTTTGAGCCGGTAAGTTGTACGGTTCCGTTTGCGGTTTTAGTTTTTTTGGTGAGGATGATATTCTGGTGCATGTGGATGTTAGTATAGTTTGATCGGCAGAGCGGTTTTACCCCCTCTGTCTCCTTCGTCGACATCTCCCCCTGATTCCAGGGGGAGAAAGTAGACTAGTATATCGTATTTTATTAAGCGTGTGTAAGTTTATCAGCTGCTTGTCCGGCCTGATCTTTATTCATCACTTCGGTTTGTTTGCGGATTGACTCGCTGTGTAATAGTTCTAATAATTTTTCGGTGAACTCGCCACTTAATTTTAATGCTTTTGCATAAGTTGTGCGTTTGTTCAGGATCTCATCCCAACGGTTAACCTGTAAAATGGTGATGTTGTTATCTTTTTTGTATTGACCGATCTTCTCAGCAATTTGCATACGCTCAGCAACTTTTTGGATAACCAAATCATCAATTTTATCGATCTGACTACGTAGTTCAGCTAATTTATCATTAACTACCGCGTCACGTACTTCTGGTTTGCGTAGTGCTAAATGGTCGATAATTTCAACTAAAGCAGCAGGAGTAACCTGTTGTGCAGCATCAGTCCATGCAACTGAAGGATCGATATGTGATTCGATCATCAAACCTTGCATATCCAAATCCAATGCTTTTTGTGACACGTAACCGATTAATGAACGGTTGCCGGTAATGTGGCTAGGGTCATTGATCATTGGTAAGTGCGGAGCCAAAGTTTTTAGGTGGATAGCGATATCCCACATTGGCTCGTTACGGAAAGCTGATTTTTCGTAAGATGAGAAACCACGGTGGATAGCAGCCAGTTTAGTGATACCTGCATTGTTGATACGCTCCAAAGCGCCAATCCATAATGACAAATCAGGGTTTACCGGGTTTTTAACCATTACAGGTACATCAACACCTTTAAGGGCATCAGCAATTTCTTGTACAGTGAACGGGTTTGCAGTTGAACGCGCGCCAACCCAAAGAATATCAACACCTGCTTTTAACGCTTCTTCAACGTGTTTAGCGGTAGCTACTTCAACAGCGGTAGGCAAGCCTGTTTCTGCTTTAGCGCGTTTTAACCACTCTAAACCAATGCTACCAATGCCTTCAAACTCTCCCGGACGGGTACGTGGTTTCCAGATACCAGCACGTAATGCAGACACACGGCCTGTTTGAGCCAATAAATGCGCGGTAGCTACTAATTGATCTTCAGTTTCGGCGCTGCATGGACCTGCTATTACCAAAGGTTCTTTACCTGTTTTTATCCAGGATTCAAGGGGTTGTATGTTTAATTCTAGTTTCATCGTGTTTTGATATTTACTTTGGAAGTTGGGAAGACCGAAAATCCGGAAATTTGTTAATGTTTATGTGCTTTAATTGTTAATTTTTACTTTTTATTTCTGTCTTTTCGGTTATTCTTTAACCAGTTTCTTGATCTTGATATAAGTCCTCTTTTCGGGCTTCTTAAATTGATCAATGCTGGGTTGTTCTTCAAACTTTTCGTACTCACCCAGTATGTTAAAGTTGTGGGTGTATTTTAGGATCTGTTTTATGGCATTGTCGTATTGTCTGCTTTCCCGCCACTCCACATCTACATAAAAATTGTACTCGGTTGGTTTGCCCAGTACCGGCATGGATTGTATTTTGCTCATGTTGAGGTTTTGCTCCGCGAAGATGTTAAGCACCTTGGCCAGCGAACCTACCTTATTGCTCACCTCAAAACATAACGATGCTTTGTTCGGTGTGCCTTTTATATTGTTTTCGTGGTTGGTGATGATTAAAAAGCGGGTAAAGTTCCTTTTGTTGGATTCGATGCGACGCTCTAAAACCTCTAAACCATATAGGTTTGCTGCCAGAGTATTGGCGATGGCAACAGTGTCAGTTAGTTGCTCCTCGCGGATGCGTTTGGCACAGGCGGCGGTGTCGCTGCTTTCAACCATTTGCAGGTGCGGGTATTCATCAAAGAAATCAACGCATTGACGGATTGCGATAGGATGGGAGGTTACATACTTAACGTCCTCAAACTTTACACCCGGCAAAGCCAGCAGGTGTAGTTGTATCGGGATGTAAACTTCGCCCACAACCGGGAAGCCGTAGCTCATCATCAGCGTGTAGTTAGGCAATATGCTGCCTGCTATGCTGTTCTCGATAGCCATCACCACGTAATCAGCTTCTTTGTTTTGCAGCGCCTCGAAGGTTTGCTTAAAAGAATTGCATTCAATAGTCTCGATGTCTTCACCAAAGTATTTAAACGCGGCTTCCTCGTGGAAGGAGGCACGGATACCCTGTATTGCAACTCTTGGTTTTTCGCTTTTCATAAATCCTGTTAAAGCAAAAAGTCCCGGCTTGTGGGCCGGGACTTTTCAGTTTCTATATGTTTGTTATCGCATATTAGTCCCGGCTCTTACTGTTAAAGTAAAAGTAGTAGCCATAAAAAAATGCGGTGTTAAATGTCATGTCGTTTTATTGTGCTGTAAATGTACGGTTAAAAAACAGTTTGTCAATAGAAAATTTTTATTTTCTGAAAATAAATAGGTGAAACAGAATTTTATTGGGTAAAAATGGATTTGACTTCTTTTATTCCCGTTGTTTGTGTCCTCACAAACAATAATTTTGGATTGCCTGTGAAGACACAGGCAATGGGGAGCTAATATATTAACTTTTTCATTTGCCTATTTAATTGTCCACATTTGAAGAGGCAAATGAGCGTAATGTACCTATTATGTTACAAAGTCAATTTTAATGATGTTTAGAATTGATATTTTTTTAGATATTTTTACTCTATATGAAACATGTCCATTTGCGTAAGGATAAAACCTGCCTTAATTGTGGTACTACGGTAACAGAACGATATTGCTCGCATTGCGGACAGGAGAATACGGAGCCAAAGGAGTCTTTCGCGCACCTGTTAGGACATTTTTTCGCGGATGTTACGCATTATGATTCGCAGGTTTTTACTACGATAAAGGATTTGGTGATCAGGCCAGGGTTTTTAACTAATGCCTATAATGCAGGCAAAAGAACCAGCTACCTGAACCCCATCAGGATGTATATTTTTATCTCGGCACTGTTTTTCATATTGGCTTTTTCATTCCATGAAGAACCGGAAAAAGCAAAACCAGTAACCAATACAAGTCAGATCATTAATCCTTACCGGCAGCACCTGGCAGATAGTTTAAGGAAATTATCAAAGGCAACATCACCTAAAGATAGTATTGTAAACAGTATTTATAACGGTTTGGCCATTCACCTGGATACGATAAAATCCAAAAACAGCGGCGAATCATTAAATGCAAGTATAAATAACCATGGTATTATAATTTTTCATCTCACAGAGTATAAATATGCCAATAACAGGCAATATGATTCCGCGCAGCGAAAAATGACCGATACTGCAAGAAACGGACTAATCGCTACCTACATTAGCCATAAAATGATCCATTTAACGCGGGAGCAGGGCCGCTACGATGTAGATATTAACAACGATATTACGCATGATCTGCCAAAGCTGATGTTTGTATTGCTGCCCTTATTCGCCTTGTATGTTCGTTTGTTCTATAATCGTAAAAAGTACTTATATTCACAGCACGCCATATTCTCCCTGCACTTTCACTGTTTTATGTTCCTGAGTTTTTTGGTTGTAACTGTAATTACAATGGTATTTACCAGCGATAAAGCAGAGTGGATTTTGTCAGGAGTTTCTTTGCTGGCTATTTTTATATACCTTGTAGCAGCGCTGCGTAATGTTTATAACGAGGCATTGTGGCTGTCCTTTATCAAATCAATAGCTATAAGTTTAATTTATACGCTTACACTTGTTATTTGCCTTAGTATTTTGATCTGTATAAAATTTGTTTTGCTTTAGAAGCAGTGTAAGCGTGGACGCTAAGATTGGTGTTCATCAAGTGTGGACACTTGATGAGGCGATTTGAGAATAATTATCAAAATAAGTTAAAATCTTTTTCCTCCTGAATCGTCATAACCACCATAAGCTTATTCTATGTACCTTATTCTTTTAGCAACGCATTCCTTAATCCGGTGGTTTGTATTAACGAGTTTACTTTTCGCTATTTACCGTGGTTACCAGGGTTGGTTGTTGAAGAAGCCATTTACCAAATTTGATAACAGTGTGCGACATATTACCGCTACTCCGCCAATTCAAGTGTCCACACTTGAATTCATTTAGTTGTGAGCGTCCACGCTTACAACTAAATGGCCACAATTAATGTAAGCGTCGATGCTTACGCACTAAATACATTTTGCCAAATCACAAATTATTCTCCATATTTATTTCATGTCACGCAATGCCTCAACCGACGAATTCTACTTTGTAACCCTAACAGTAACCAATTGGATAGACGTTTTTACACGACGATTATATAACGACTTTATTATAGAAAATCTAGCCTGGTGCCAGAAACACAAAAAGCTTAATATTTATGCTTATGTAATAATGACAAACCACATTCATTTGGTTGCAAATGTAACTGGCGGTTCGCTTGGTGATGTTTTAGGACATTTTAAAACGTATACATCCAAAGAGTTATTTAAAATGATTGCCAATAATACTCAGGAAAGCAGGCGCGACTGGATTATTAAGGCTTTTGAAAAGGCAGGGAAATATAATCCATTAAATACCAATCATCAATTTTGGCAAAATGGAAATTATCCGGTATTGCTTTATACTACGGCTGTTATTGATCAAAAGATAGATTATATTCACAATAATCCGGTAAGGGCAGGTTTTGTTGGTTCGGCACATGAATTTTGGTATAGTAGCGCTAATCCTGAAAGTCCTTTGGAAATAATTTATTAATGTAAGCGTGGACGCTTACAGTTTTTTGTATTCAAGTGTGGACACTTGAATAGGCGATGTATTATAATTTTCAGGATTGAAATTTGCTTAACCGGGCTAATGCCCGCTGCCTTACTTTGTTTTTCATCAAGGGCGTCCAACCTAACAAAAAACCTTTCAATCCAAATGCCTGGCTTGCCCATTTCCAAAAACTGAAGGTATCGGTATGCTTCACTATTTTGCTATTGCTGAATAGGAATTCGGCGTGGACATGATTGGTCACTTTTCTGCCTGTTAGGCTGAAGGTGTATTCTGCAACCCAATCGGTGCTGCCTGTTTGATCATCAGCTTTTATATTACCTGCTGAAATTTTAATCCCTGGTGTTTTTAATAGCATACGCCACATGTTTTTGGCGTTATTGCCTTTTAATGGGCCGAATGCAGGGTCTTGAAATTCAATATCATCAGTATAAAGACTTACCATTGCCTCGGCATCGCCAGCGGCAAAAGCATTATAGAAATTTTGTATAAGCTGTGCATGATCCATCATAGACGAGGTTTAATTGATGGATGAATGTACGGCTTTGTTTTTATTGTAAGCGTGGACGCTTACAATTTTTGCATTCAAGCGTGGACGCTTGAATGGG
The DNA here is from genome assembly GCF_009765905.1 of Mucilaginibacter sp. L196. GTDB lineage: Bacteria > Bacteroidota > Bacteroidia > Sphingobacteriales > Sphingobacteriaceae > Mucilaginibacter. The sequence continues at coordinate 678,030 of NZ_LMUO01000015.1, forward strand.
CGATGAATTTTAATTATTAAGCAGCATTGCTTTTTGCAGAATTGGAATTCCGATGCTGTTGCTTCCATTCTCGTTGTAAAACTCTGGCGGTTTGGGTACTGCCGTCGTGGCTCCAGCCGGGAGGTTTCACAAAGTACAGGAGTTTATTTTTGAAGCCGGGCGCTTGCTTTACATCGTGCAATAAAGCTCTCCACTCGTGGAAAAGGATATTTACCGGGCCGGTATCTTCGGGTTGATGGGTTAAGCCGTATTTGATAGGTTCGGGCGCATCTTCTTCGCGGAAAGTACCGAACAGCCTGTCCCATATAATAAAAACCATACCCATGTTTTTATCCAGGTAAGGGATGTTTGATGCATGATGAACCCGGTGATGAGATGGTGTTACCAATATCCAGCCATACCATTTAGGTAAGTTTACTTTGTATTGGGTATGCACAATATTGCCGTAAAGTTGGGTAATTAAATAAGCGTACAAAATATCCAGCGCGTTAAAACCCATAAAGGCCAGCGGCAGGTAAAAGAATACCCTGTACAAAGGCTCGAAAACGGTAGAACGGAAACCTGTTGTCAGGTTAAAATGCTCTGAGGAGTGGTGGGTAACATGCATCGCCCAAAACAGGCGTGAGTAGTGACCCACGGAGTGCAGCACCCAGTATAAAAAGTCCTGCGCGGTAACTAATACGATCCAATAGATCCAAACATTTTTAATTTCGAACAGGCGGTATTGCCATGCCAGATTTAATAAAAAGAAGGTGGAAAACTTTACTACCACATTGATGATAAAAGCCAGTACGGTAAGGTAAACGTTGGTAAGCGTATCGCGCTTATCATAATATTTGCGATCCTCGCGGTAGCTGAGCCACATTTCGGCTATGGTAAGTATAACCAATAGCGCTACAAGCGTTACGGCGGCATATCCACGATGATCTAATTGGGGCATATTATAATGATGTGTAATACCTTAAGCTTTCGTAAAGTTCGTCTTTTGTGCAGATGTTGTCAATGCTGTATTGGCCTATCTCCTGTAAAAACGTACAGTTTATTTTGCCATCCTCATTCTTTTTATCCTTCTGCATGTAAGTGTATAACTCATCAAATATGGATTCCGGTATATTATATCGAGGATATAACTTATTGATGACATTTACAATCTCGGTAAGCGAATCGGCACTTAAGCCTATTTTTTTGTGAGATAGATAAGCTTCGCAGATCATACCGATAGCGATAGCCTCGCCATGGGATAGGGCTTTATTGCCATCGTTTAATAAAGAATAAGTTTCAACCGCGTGCCCAACTGTGTGGCCAAAGTTTAAACTCTTGCGGATACCCATTTCTTTAGGATCCTCAATAACTACTTTGTTTTTTATTTCTATTGAGCGATAGATCAATTCGGCAGCCGGTTTTTTAAGATCGCTTGTTTTAAGCTGATCCCAGTAATCAGCATCGCAAATTAAACCATGCTTCAGCATTTCGGCTAAGCCGGATAGGATTTGTCTTTCAGGTAAAGTTTTTAAGAAGTCATATTCAATAAATACCGCTTTCGGCTGTGTAAATGTGCCGATGATATTTTTAATGCTATCAATGTCGATACCTGTTTTACCGCCAACTGAGGCGTCCACCTGTGAAAGCAGGGTAGTAGGCACATGCACGAAATCGATCCCACGTTTAAAGGTAGAGGCCGCGAAACCACCGAGGTCGCTCACTACGCCACCACCCAGGTTTACCATCAGGCTTTTGCGGTCGGCGCCAAAATCAATTAACATTTTCCAAACACCAATGCAAAAATCAATGTCTTTGCTTTCTTCGCCGGCGTTAATTTCTATCAGATCGTAATCATCTTCATTATCGCCTAATTTTTCTTTCAATAATGGCAAACACTGCGCGCTTGTATTTTCGTCAGTTAAAATAAAAAAGCGTGAGTATTTGCCTTGTTTTATAAAATTTACCAGTTGGGTAAGGCTATCAGAAAAATATATTGGGTAGCCAATGCTTTGAATAGTATCCATAAGATTAAATCACCACGATTTTGTTATTCCTGAATTCGATAACATCACCTTTTTTTACTTTGAGGCGTTTGCGGTAATCCACTTGTCCGTTATATTTTACTTCGCCCTCTGTTACAACTATTTGGGCTTCGCCGCCGGTTTGTACTAAACCAGCTGCTTTAAGCAGTTGTATTAACGGGATATAATCGCCTGTTACTTTAAATTCAATCATGGGAGGGCAAAATTAAACTATTCGCAGAAATAATGAGTTATCTTTTATAAATTTGTAACCACGTTTTTGGTTTGGAGGTATTTTTCTTCGGTTCAGAAACGGTTTTTAATATGACCTCAAAAGATAGCCTCTCGTTCGAGAATACCGAAATAGCGTTTCGGCATTCGTCCAATAACGCGCTTAAACGTGCTTATTGGCTGTTCAAAATCATCAATGTTAACTTTTTAGTGAAGATCGGGCCACCGATTACCAATTTCGCTATTAACATCGGCCTTCCGGTTAAGGGATTAATAAAAGCAACCATTTTCAATCATTTTTGCGGCGGAGAAACCATTGCCGAATGCGGTAATACCATCAAAAACTTAGCTAAAGGCGGTGTAGGAACTATTTTAGATTACTCGATAGAAGGCGAGGATGATGAGCAGGTTTTCGATCATACCCGCGACGAGATCATCCGCACCATTGAGCGTGCATCAGGCGATAAAGCTGTGCCAATTACTGTGTTTAAGGTTACCGGTGTGGGTAGGTTCTCGCTACTGGAAAAACTAGATGCCGCACAGGGGCTTACTGCTGATGAGCAAGAAGAATGGAAGAAAGTACAGCAGCGTGTGCTGGATATTTGTGATAAAGCCTATAAATTAAGCATCCCGGTGATGGTTGATGCCGAGGAAACCTGGATCCAGAAAACGATAGACTTATTGGCGCTGGATATGATGAGCCGCTTTAACAAGGAAAAAGCCATCGTATACAACACATACCAAATGTACCGCCACGATAAGCTGCAATCCATAAAAGATGATTATCAGCAGGCAGTTGACGAAGGCTTTATTTTAGGCGCTAAAATAGTGCGCGGGGCATATATGGAAAAAGAACGCCGTCGTGCTGCCGAGCAAGGTTACCCATCGCCCATACAACCTAATAAAGAAGCAGCGGATGAAGATTATAATGCTGCATTAAAGTTTTGTGTAGATCATATTGAGCGTATTGCTTTTGTGGCCGGAACGCATAATGAGCAAAGCTGTCAGCTGCTTGCCGAGCTATTAAGCGATAAAAATGTCGACCCTAAAAACCCACATGTTTATTTTTCGCAACTGTTGGGCATGAGTGATAATTTGAGTTTTAACCTTGCCAATGCAAATTATAATGTTGCCAAGTATGTGCCTTATGGGCCTATAAAAGCGGTATTGCCTTACCTGTTTAGAAGGGCGCAGGAAAATACTGCCATTGCGGGACAGATGAGCAGGGAACTGAGTTTGATTGTAAAGGAGACGAGGAGAAGAAGGATATAAATCTTAAGACGGTTTAATCTTAGAACTTTGTCATTCTGGGCACAGCGAAGAAACTGTAAGGTGGTAAACTGCTGTACAGATTCTTCGCTGTGCTCAGAATGACATTTTTTTTTCGTAACGAAAAGTATATAAACTCATTTCATGTCATTGCGAGGTAGGAAGCAATCGCGAACTTTGCATGAATGCTTTTCTACGTGCGATTGCTTCGTTCCTCGCAATGGCAAATGGACTAATCCCCATCCTCTGTACCGTACAAATACGTTTCCGTATTATCAACAGGCAGGCTTATCATATCGCCGCGACCCATTTGCCACCAGAAGTGCAGGCGTGGTTTTTCACGGTTGCCTATTTCATTCATCGAGTCGGAGTCGTACAGGCGGCCGTTAACCATTACATATTTAATTTTATCGGTGTTTCGGATATCGTCTAGCGGGTTGTCATCCATCACGATCAGGTCGGCTAGTTTGCCGGGTTCTAGGGAGCCTATCTCTTTGTCCATCCCTAAATAAGATGCGCCGTTGATGGTCGCGCAGCGCAAAACATCCATTGGCGCCATACCGCCCTGGGCCAGCATCCACATTTCCCAATGTGCGCCTAAGCCTTGTAGCTGACCGTGTGAGCCTAGATTCACCCTTGTGCCACCATCGGCAATTTGCTTAACATATTTTGATATTTCGATATGCCCATAATCGCCATATTCGGAGGTCATCCTGCGTCGGGAGCGGGCATCAACAATATATTGAGGAACAAAATTTAATAAATGCTCATCCTTCCAAACCTCGGTGCGATCGTACCAGAAATTCTCGCCAAACTGCGTGCCGTAGCTAACAATAAGCGTTGGCGTATAGCCAGATTTGCTGGCATTCCAAAACGAAATAACATCTTTATAAACAGGCCAAACAGGTATATTATGCTCGATGCCGGTATGGCCATCCAGTATCATGTTCATATTGGTGAAGAATGTTGAACCACCCTCCGGTACTACTTCCATTTGCAATTCGCGGGCGGCGGCAATAATTTCCTGGCGCTGCTCACGGCGGGGCTGGTTATAGCTTTTTACAGAGAATGCGCCCACGGCTTTTAAGCGACGCAGATTTGATCGGGCATCATCCAAACTATTAATTACCGCTTTAAAATCCCCATCGGCACCATAAAGAATTGTACCGGTGGAATAGACACGAGGGCCAACCATATTGCCAGCCTTCAGCATTTCGGATTGACTAAATACCATCTCGGTATTAGTAGATGGGTCATGAGCAGTGGTTACCCCGTAGGAAAGGTTGGCATAATAGTTCCAATCCTGTTGCGGAGATACGCCATCAACACTGGGATGTAAATGCGCATGCACATCAACAATACCCGGCATAATGGTTTTGCCTGTCGCGTCAAATACTTTGGCGTCAGCCGGTACAGGTACATTGGCAGCTTTACCAATGGCTACAATTTTATTATGATCGATGATAATATTCCCCTGCTCTATCACTTCGTTATCATCTTTCATGGTGATGATACGGGCGTTGGTGAAGGCTATTTTGCCATCAGGTACATCGGTTTTCAATTTCAGGCCGATGTCAATCCCTGTAGTATCGCCGCTGGCAACGGTTTTGGTATAATAGCGTGGGCCGAGTGTCCACATTAGTTTTTGGCTATCCTTGCTCCATTGTATGTAAGTGCCTGCATCGCGGGTAAGCTTGGTTAGCGGGATAGCTTTGTTTGCCGCTGAAAGATCCTGCGGGTTACCGGTGCTTACCATTGGTGTAATGTAACAGTTAAACAGCTCGGTAAAAGCCATCCATTTACCATCAGGGCTCGGGTTAAACTGAGTGGCATAGGTAGATGTATAAAGCGTACGCTGATTAGCGCCGGTAATATCCATCACACGAAATGTTTTTTTATCACCATCGGTGCTTTGATAATAAATTTTGGAATCGTCGGTAGAAAACTGCGGGTTGATGCCGTTATTGATGATCAATTGCGGGACTCCGCCAGTTATCGGCATCACATAAATGCCTGGGTTCTCGCCGAAGGCAAAACCTAGAACCTCATTACCTTCGCCTTTGCGGAAGATTATTTTATCGCCTTTATTGGAGATTTTTGGTGTGTAGTAAAAACCTTTGTCGGTTGTTAAGCGGGTAGCGGTTTTGGTAGCGATGTTGTAGATATTAACCGAACCTTTTAATTCATCGCTCCAATCTATATATACGATTGATTTGCCATCGGGACTAAAATCGGGCGAATACTCAAAATCGTTGGTAGTAGTGATACGGGTGGGTACGCCATTAGGTAATGTTTTTAGGTAGATATAACCAGCCGCATTAAACGCAACCTGTTTACCATCGGGCGAAGTGGTTAGTTCGCGGATCATTTTAACGGTAAACTCATCCTGAAAAACCTTTTGCTGATAATGCAGCGCTTCGGTTATGTTTTGGGTTGATGTAACCTCGAAGGGGATAGGTGTGGTATTTAAGACGTTGACGTCCAGATTCCAGATCTTACCTTTAGCATAAAAAATCAGGTTTTTACTATCCGGGGTCCATGCGAAATTAGGGTATACACCAAATATGGCCCAGGTTTCCTGCTGATCGTGCGACAGGTCATCGTATACCGGCCATTCTTCGCCGGTTTCCAGGTTATGCAGGAATATTACCGATTTTAAACGGACACGCTTTACAAAAGCCATCAGTTTACCATCCGGTGATATTTGCGGGCGGCAGGCACCACCTGTGCCGCTGGATACAGTATTGATGTCCCCTGTTTCGCGGTTCAATCTTTTTATGGCGTAGATGCCTTTGTTCGGGTCTTTATTGTATTGAAAGTTTGGGCCGGGGGTAACATCCTCGCTCCAATAAATATATTTGCCATCTGGCGACGCGGTGGGTTCACCCGCATCCTGCTCGTCGTTTTTGCGTTTGGTTAATTGTATGCCATCGCCACCGGCTTTGTTGTATAGCCAAAGTTCGCCTGCACCTAAGGAGCGGGTGTTGGTAAAGTGTTTGCGAGCCACCAGGTTTTGCCCGTCGGGTGTCCAAACAGCATTGTTCAGTAGTCTGAAAGTTTCTTTGGTAACGGAGTGTTTATCACCACCGTCGGCATTCATTACCCAAATATTGTCGCCACCCTCTTTATCGCTGGTATAGGATATTTGCTTGCCATCCGGACTAAAGCGAGGCTGTATTTCCCATGCCTTACCGCCTGCCAGCAAAGTTGCTTTACCACCTGTTACCGGCATGCTATAAATATCGCCCAGTAAATCAAAAACAATTGTTTTACCATCGGGGCTAACATCCAGATCCATCCAGGTACCCTCGTTAAGTGTAAGGGTTACTTTTTTTGATGGGCCGGGAGGCGTTTCTACATTCCATTTCTGGGCATGGGCCACAGTTCCAGTTAACAAAACAATTAGGGAGAGGCAGATAAACTTCATTATTTTACAATGTTTGCTGTGCGAAGTTAAAACTATTGATGTAAATAGATAGTTTTGGGATTGTCACAATTGTTTGGGGGAGTTGGAATTAGTTGATTGGGCGGAGAAAAATAAATTGTCATTGCGAGGAACGAAGCAATCGCGAACCATGTAAGGTGGCTTTTCTCCGTGCGATTGCCACACCATTGCAACGACGATAAATATCCGTGACATCAAACTCTTCATCTTGCCATTGCGAGGAACGAAGCAATCGCGAACTTTGCAAGGCGGCTTTTCTCCGTGCGATTGCTTCGTTCCTCGCAATGACATGGTAACCCAATCAATCCAAGTTTAATACGGCGGTTACCTGGTTTAATAAATCCTTTTCATTAAAAGGTTTACTAATAATGCCGTCGAAACCCATTTTTAGCATGCTTTCCTTATCTGCTGTCATGTTTGCACCGCTAATAACAATTACCGGGATCCTGTTTGACGACCCATTTAGGGGTTTTACCTTGTCTAATAAGATTTGTCCATCCATTTCGAGTATCTGAAGGTCGGTTAGTACTACACTTATTTCATTTTTTGAAATGATATCAAGTGCTTCAGTTCCATTGGCTGCCTGGTGAAATATAATGTTCCATTTCTCTGTTATTCTTTTCAAAAACAGCAGGTTTAGTGGGTTATCGTCTATCGCGAGTATGCTTTTGCCGTTTACTAACGATGTTGTTTGATTCTTATCCTTTTTAATAACAGTACCGCTGGCGGCTTTTGGATAAGGTATGAAAAACGTAAATATAGCGCCGGCGCCGGGATTGCTTTTTACGTTTATTCTGCCCCCCTGCAGCTTGACTAATTGTTTGCAAATAAATAAGCCAAGGCCAGTGCCCAATTGCCCTTTTGCTGAGTTGGTTTGATAATATTTTGAAAACAGGTTAGCCTGTTGCTCCTGACTAATACCATGGCCGGTATCTATCACCTCTACACGTAAACCATCATCTTTACCATATGCTTTTACTGTAATGCTACCTTCGCTGGTATATTTTATGGCGTTACTTACCAGGTTTATTACAATTTGCTTAAGCCTGAAACTATCGCCCATCAGCACCATATCTTTATCGCCCGTAAAGACATATTCAAGTGACAGTTTCTTTCTTATAGCACTAAACATCATGCTTTCCACCACTTTTTTTAGGGTATAGTCGGGGTTAAAAGGCTCACTGTTAATCTTTAGTTCGCTGCTTTCCATTTTTGCAGCATCAAGCGTATCGGTTAATGTGCGTAGCATCATATCCGATGACAGCTTTATTGATTCCAGCATATCCACCTGTTTGGGCGACATGTTTTGCTTGCTGAATATATACAGGAAACCGCTTATGGCCGTAAGCGGATTACGGATCTCGTGACTCATGTGGTGCAATAGTTCCATTTTTTGCTCTGCCATACTAACTGAACGTTCAATCTCATTTCGCAGTCCAAGTTCTGAATTGCCGAGCTGTACAATAAATACAATTAATAACGCGGCAAACATCAATACCAGGAATAGCGCTACCAAATACAGCGTATTTAATAGTGAGGTGCTTTCCTGATATGATTTTATGGCCGTACTTTTAAAATCATCGGCCATTTTGTAATTAATTTCTTTTAGCTCGTTAATGATGCCATCTAAAGCATTAATAATACTGGTATTAAGTATAATAAGCTGCCTTTGGGCGCCAAGCAGCTTTATATTCTGCAGTTGTAGCTGCTGTAGTTGTTTATTGTAGGCGATGATTTTCTGTTTAACTATTTTTCGGGTAGTTAGGCTCGTTTCCTTGCTGTTTCTATAATGGTTTATTTCGATAATGCCTTGCGGATTTGCTTGTTTATTACTGATAGCTTCTTTTAACCTCACAAGCAAGCCTTTTTTCTGAATGGCTTTTTTAACGGTATCTGAACTTACCTTTACATCCTTTTTATCCTTTTTAAAATTGTTGCTTAGCACGTGGGTGTTTACAACAGTAGGTACGCTGAAACCTGAATAAGTAGTTAATAAAGAATCAAAACCATGCCTTAGCAAAAGCAATCTGTTTGATAATGCCAGTTTTTCACCGTACCAATATTTTATTTTACCTCTTTGATGTAAATTTAAATTATCGGTGTCTGTTTGTGTTTTTAGTATGGTATCAATTTTACCAAAAGCAAGGGATAATTCGGTTTTATACTCGGCTTTTAAACTTGTATCGCTGCTAATTAGCGATTCTTGAAAATCATTATCAGCTTTATGCAGTATTACCAGTGCTTTTTCGGGTTGGGATTGATCGCTGTTAACGGTGTTTGTCAGTTTGGTGATAACATCAAGTTTGCTGGTTATAGAGCTACGAACAAAAATGGCAACTACTGATAGAATGATGATAAAAGTAAGGAGGGCAATAAGGATCTTTCTGGCAAGAGGTCGTGTATACGTTACTTTCATAAATTGTTCAGGGCAACAAGATCAGTGGGGTTCAAGTACCGAAATTGTTTGTACCTCGGAAATCTCTCACAAAAAAATTATTGTAAAGATATAAATAACAGTTTAAATGTAATAGGAATATTACGTTCCTGACATTGGCATTATTTAATTAATATGGGTACTTGGCCCGGCTATTTATTTAATAATAAATGATGAAACTAAATATTGGCCTGCTTTGTAAAGCGGTGATTGGGTGTAGAGAAATTGTCTGAACTCGAATTTAGGGAATTTGTTGAATGTTTAGAATTCAGGTAATTCTTTAATTCTAAAAATTCAGGTTCAGACAATTTTACCTTCACAATAACGATAGTTTAACCTATTGAACTCAATCAACCCAATATTTATACGCCGTCCGTCGCTTTGGTTTTAGTTAATACGGCAGTTACCTGGTTTAATAAATCTGTTTCATTAAAAGGTTTGCTAATTATACCATCGAAACCCAATTTTAGCATGCTTTCCTTATCTGCTATCATATTTGCGCCGCTAATAACAATTACCGGGATCCTGTTTGATGACTCATTTAGGGTTTTTATTTTGCCTAATAACATTCGTCCATCCATTTCAGGCATCTGAAGGTCGGTTAATACAACACTTATTTCATTTTTTGAAAGAATGTCAAGTGCTTCCATTCCACTGGCTGCCTGGTAAAATATAATGTTCCATTTCTCTGTTATTCTTTTTAAGAACAGCAGGTTTAGCGGGTTATCGTCTACCGCGAGTATGCTTTTGCCGTTTACCAACGATGTGGTTTGATTCTTCTCCGGCTTAATAACAGTGCCGCTGGCCGCTTTTGGGTAAGGTATGGAAAAAGTAAATACAGAACCGGCACCCGGGTTGCTTTTTACGTTTATTTTGCCTCCCTGCAGCTTAACTAATTGTTTACAAATAAATAAGCCAAGGCCGGTGCCTATTTGCCCTTTTGCTGAGTTGGTTTGATAATACTTTGAAAATAGGTTAACTTGTTGTTCCTGACTAATACCGTGGCCGGTATCTATCACTTCTACACGCAAACCATCATCGTTACCATATGCTTTTACTGTAATGCTGCCTTCGCTGGTGTATTTTATGGCGTTACTTACTAAGTTTATTACAATTTGTTTAAGCCTGAGACTATCGCCCATCAGCACCATGTCTTTATCGCCCGTATAAACATACTCAAGTGACAGTTTCTTTCTTATGGCGCTAAATATCATACTTTCCACCACCTTTTTTAGGGTATAGTCGGGGTTAAAAGGCTCGCTGTTAATTTTTAGTTCGCTGCTTTCCATTTTTGCAGCATCAAGCGTGTCGGTTAATGTGCGTAGCATCATATCTGATGACAGCTTTATCGATTCCAGCATATCCACTTGTTTTGGTGACATATTTTGCTTGCTGAAGATGTACAGAAAACCACTTATGGCCGTAAGCGGATTGCGGATCTCGTGGCTCATATGGTGTAATAATTCCATTTTTTGCTCTGCCATGCTAACCGAATGTTCAATCTCTTTGCGCAATCCAAGTTCTGAATTGTCGAGCTGTACAATAAATACAATTAATAAGGCGGCAAACACCAACACCAGAAATAGCGCTACTAAATACAACGTATTTAATAATGAGGTGCTTTCCTGATATGATTTTATAGCCGTACTTTTAAACTCATCGGCCATTTTGTAATTAATATCTTTTAGCTCGTTAATAATACCATCCAAATCATTAATAATACTGGTATTAAGTACAATAAGCAGCCTTTGGGCGCCAAGCAGCTTTATGTTTTGCTGTTCTAGTTGCTGTAGCTTTTTATTGGAGGTGATGATGTTATTCTGCTCAACTATTTTTTGGGTATTTAAGCTCGTTTCCTTAATGTTCCTGTTATGGTTTATTTCGGCAATGCTTTGAGTATTTGCTTGTTTATTATCTATGGCTTCCTTTAATCGTTTAAACAAGCCTTTTTTCTGGGCGACTTTTTTAACGGTATCTGAATTTACTTTTACCTCCTGTTTGCCTTTATTAGAGTGGTTGCTTAGCACGTGGGTGTTTACAACAGTAGGTACGCTGAAGCCTGAATAAATAGTTAATAAAGAATCAAAACTATGCCTTAGCAAAAGCAATCTGTTTGATAACGCCAGCTTTTTACTGTACCAGGATCTTATATTGGCTCTTTGGTGTGAATTTAAATTATTGGTGTCTGTTTGTGTTTTTAGTAAGGTATCAATTTTGCCAAAAGCAAGAGATAATTCGGTTTTGTAATCGGTTTTTAAGCTTATATCGGAACTGATTAGTGATTCCTGAAAATCATTGTCAGCTTTATGCAGCATAACCAGGGCTTGTTCGGGTTGGGACTGATCGCCGTTATCGGTGGTTGCCAGTTTGGTAATAGCATCAAGTTTGTTGGTTATAGAGCTACGCACAAATAAGGCGACTACTGACAGGATGATGATAAAAGCAAGAAGGGTAATAAGAATCTTTCTGGCAAGTGGGCGGGTATAGGTTGCTTTCATAAATTGTTAGGGGCAGCAGGATCAGTTGAGTTAAAGTACCGAAATTATTTGTGTATCGAATATCTCTTGCAAAAATTTGCTGCGAAGCTATTAACAATAGTTTAAACATAATAGGAATATATTATCCCTAACATTGGCATTATTTCATTGACATAGGTATAAGGTTATCTTAATTTTTTTGACCGGGATATTTAATAATAATGATGGTAACCCAATATTGGCCTGCTTTGTAAGCCGAAGTGAAAACATTTATTGATAAGGCTAATTATTAATAAAAGCATTTTGATAGTTTTGGTACAAATGACCATTCAGCAAATCCTCAAACAGTATTGGAACCACAATGCCTTCCGGCCGATGCAGGAGGAGATCATACAATCTGTTTTGCTGGGGCATGATGTTTTAGCGCTATTGCCAACGGGTGGGGGTAAATCTATTTGTTTCCAGATACCGGCATTGGCTAAGGAGGGGATATGTATCGTAGTATCGCCGTTGATCGCTTTGATCAAAGACCAGGTGGAGAGTTTGAAGGCTAAGGGTATTAACGCGGTTTCCATCGTGTCGGGCATGAGTAAGCGGGAGATTGACATTGCTTTGGATAATTGCATTTACGGCGAGGTGAAGTTTTTGTACTTATCGCCGGAGCGTTTGCTGTCGGAGTTGGTGCAGGAACGCATCAAATATATGAAGGTGAACTTGATAGCGGTTGATGAGGCGCATTGTATATCGCAATGGGGTTATGATTTTCGGCCACCGTATTTGCATATCGGCGATCTGCGGGGTTTGCATCCGGATGTACCGGTACTGGCACTTACGGCCACAGCCACCGCCGAGGTGAGAGTTGATATTCAGGAGAAATTAAGATTTAAGAATGCCCGTGTTTTCCAAAAGAGCTTTGAGCGGAAGAATATCAGTTACGTGGTTTTGCAGGAGGAAAATAAGCTTAAGAAGCTACTGGATATTCCGAATGGCGTAAAAGGGACGGGTATAGTATATGTACGCAGCCGGAAGGAAACGGTTGAGATAGCTAAATTTTATAACGATAACGGCATCCGCGCGGATTACTACCATGCGGGTTTACCCATGCCAGAGCGATCTGCCCGGCAGGAGAACTGGGTAAATAACCGTACCCGGATTATTGTAGCTACCAATGCCTTCGGGATGGGGATTGATAAGGCTGATGTGCGCTTTGTGATCCATAAGGATATGCCGGAGAGTTTGGAGGCTTATTACCAGGAGGCTGGTCGCGGGGGGCGGGATGAGCATAAGGCCTACGCTATATTATTATATACCGAAGCTGACAAGCAAAAAGAACTGCGTAAGCTGGAGTTTAATTTCCCTACGGTGGATGAGATCAAAATGGTTTACCATAGCCTGGCTAATTATTACCAGCTGGCTTATGAAGCCGGTGAGGGGATAAGCTTCGATTTGGATATAGCGGCGTTTTGCAGCAAATACAGCCTCGACCCAGTAAAAACCTTGAATGCTTTGAAGTTTTTGGAGCAGGATGAATACCTGGCATTTAATGAGAGTGTGTTTTTGCCATCGCGGTTTATGTTTAGGGTGTTTAATGAGCAGTTGTATAATTTCCAGATACAAAATGCGGGCTGGGACCCATTTATAAAAACTTTGCTACGCTCATATGGGGGGGCGTTTGAGAATTATGTTCGCCTGCGTGAGTTTGATTTAGCCCGGCGCAGCAATATGAGCACCCAGCAGGTGATTGATGCTTTAAAGCAACTACAGGAAATGAAGATATTGAATTACCTGCCGCAAACGGATCACCCGCAGGTTACTTATCTTAAACCAAGGCAGCAGGCCAACGCCTTATATATTAATAAGCATTTGATTGAGCAGCGCAAGGAAACTTATCGCCGCAAAATTGAGGCTGTTTTTGCTTATGCGCTACATCGTCGTTGCCGCAGCCAAATGTTGCTGGCGTATTTTGATGAGGATAATGCGCCTAAATGTGGTATCTGTGATATTTGTTTAGAAGAAAAACGCCAGGTTAATGTTGATGAAATTGGCGATGTGATTACTAATGAGATTGTGGAGTTGTTGAGTGTTGGTCCGCTGGATATTGGTGGGTTGGTTACTTCGATTAAGAGCGGGGTGGAGAAGGAACGGATGGAGACGATTCGGCTTTTGCTTGATGCGGGGAAAGTTAAAACGGATGGCGAAGTTTATTATTTGTAAGGCGTGCTTGCTTGTTGAGTCGCTTTGTGTCGCTCATTGCCGCGACAGGCTACAGTTATTCACTTATTGTTTGTTTTTGATTGGTGTGAATGATTGCTCCGCAATTTTGTCTTGAAACAAAAGAAGCAAAAATTCAAGTTAACCCGAATGCTTCTTTGCCGCACAAGCCTTGCCCTGCAAAACGAGCAGAACCTGGGCTGGAATCTTTTACTCCATGCTTCGCCGCTCAATCCTATGCTTCAGTAAAAGTTCCTATGCCCTGCAACCGCGCAGGCCAACATTGTTCTGCCCGTTTTCGGCTGAAGCTGCCGGGTTGACGTTCTGAAAAAATGTAATGCTTCTTGGCCATAATTGCTATGTAAGCATCAAATATTGATTCCTGGCTCTTGATTCTTAAATCTTTTTCTCCTCTTTCACCGATGAAAATTTGGGGTTTACCGACATATTGATGTCATACGTCTATTAGGCCGTAATTTGCTGTAACGTAATTGGTTCGGGGTCGTCTTATGGTTGTAATTAATGAAATACAAACAATTGACAATCAAAATCATAAAAAAATGAAAACCTCACTAATCACCATCGCAGCTATCGCAGTTTTAGCTCTTGGTACAGTAAATTTAAGTAATGCAGCAACAACAACAACAATTAATAACAATGCCGCAGTAGTTTTAAACAATGTTAGCAAAATAAACAAAATCGAAATCCACGGAAACGTTCAGGTATTTGTAAGCGACGGCACCAGCGACCAGGTTAAAGTTTACAACAAGTACTATTCAGAAAATGCCCTGGTACAAAATGAAAACGGCGTGTTACGCATATCATCATATACTAAAGATAAATTGGTAGTTTGGGTTACCGCTAATGATTTACGCTCAATCAGTGTTTATGATAATGCCGAAGTAAAATCTTTCGGTAAATTATCAGAGATCAACCTTGATGTAAACCTTTATAACACTTCAACTGCTACATTGGATCTGGATTCATATAGCGCAAGCATCAACGTAAATGATCATGCTAAAGCAAACTTAAGCGGCAACCTTGACAATTGCGACCTGCAATACTCTGCACAAACTACAGTTAACCAAAGCACGCTTCAGGCTGTACACATCAATAATGTAAAACAAATTGTAAAACCGGTTCAACATAATAGTGTTGACGAGCTGGCTACTTTGTAACCAATACTTTTGCAAAAGTTCAATCATATATCAGAGCTATGCCCTACGGGGAATAGCTTTTTTTATTTTTAATGAAATCTGAATAGTATATTAGTTGTCTAAACTCAAAAACCTATAAACACTGTTATGAAAAAAGCATATGTATCTGCCCTGTTAATTTTTGCCGGCTTCGGCATGGCATCGTTATCATCCTGTGATGTGGATTGTATACAGGGATCGGGTCACCAGGTGACTGAAACCCGTAAAGTGGTTGATTTTAAAAAGATCGATATTTCGGGCGCGTTTAAAGTTTATCTCAAACAGGATAGCTCGTTAACGGTAACTATTACTGCCGACGATAATATCATCCAACATATAAAGACACCGGTAAAAGGCGATGAATTGTACATCAAAAATAAAAGGGGCGCTTGTAACGCAGGCGAAACGGTTGTAACCATTGGTGTACATAACCTTGACGAGATCAGTGCTTCAGGTAGTAACGAGGTGTCTTCTAACGGCACATTGGTTACTAAGGATTTGGCTATTGGTATGTCGGGCGATAGCAAGATTACACTTAACCTTAATGCGGCTAATGTGACTACCGAAGGCAGCGGGTCGTCTGAGTTGTATTTAACCGGTCAGGCCAGCTCACATAAAATTGATTTCAGCGGTGATGGTAAGCTTTCGGCTTTTGGGTTCATAGTGGGTGATTATGATATTGAAACGTCAGGATCAAGCGACTGCGAGGTGAATGTATTGCACAATTTACACGTAAGCACCAGCGGATCATCGGATATTAAGTATAAGGGTAACCCATCGAATGTTACTAATGATAAGTCCGGGTCTTCGGATTTGGAGAAGGTGAATTAAGGGGATTTTCATTTCTCTTCTATTGTCATTCTGAGGAACGAAGAATCTGTAAAGTAGTTTACATGTGTACAGATTCTTCGCTATGCTCAGAATGACAAATCTTTTTTTACACTACTACAATGCTTCGTACCTCGCAATGACATAGTGGAGACAGAAGTTCGTGTTAAGGATTGCAGCGGATACCGGCCTCGCGCTTAAGGCCTGCAGGCGTATGAGTGGAAAGCCTGACCGAAGGGTACGCCCAAAGACTTTTCGGTCGTTTACTCACCCGGTCTTGCTGCGCTCGCCCACCCTCTCTATCGCTGTGCGACAAAGAGGGATGGAACCTAAAGATGAAATAGAAAAACACATGAAATTTTGATTCCCTCTTTCCGCCGAAGGCGTAGAGAGGGTGGGCGAGCGCAGCAAGACCGGGTGAGTAATTTACCTTTTTAATTTTTTTTAATACCTTTGCGCCTCTAAAAATGTTTGTTGGCATTGCTATTGATATTAAGCTACAAACGATTTAAAAATAAATTTATCCGCAAAAAAAGATGAATATTTCACAGGAAAAAATTGATAACCTGAATGCGATCTTAAAGATCAACCTTAACCCTGACGATTACCAGCCACGTGTTGAGAAGGCTATAAAAGAACAAGCTAAAAAAGCTAAAATAGCGGGTTTCCGCCCGGGTATGGTGCCGACTTCGCATATCAAAAGAATGTACGGAAAAAGCATTTTGGTTGATGAAATCAACACTTTGCTATCAGATACCCTGAATAAATATATAGAAGAAGAGAAATTAGAGGTATTAGGTCAGCCTTTGCCTAAAGTTGACGAGCGTAAAGAATACAACTGGGATTTTGCCGATAACTTTGAGTTTAACTACGAAGTTGGTTTGGCGCCTGAGTTTAATATCGAGTTTACATCTAAAGATAAATTAACGCAATATGTGATTAAAGTTGATGAAGAAACATTGGCATCACGTATCAAAAATATCCGCAGAAGCTATGGCAAAATGACAAATCCTGACGTATCGGCAGATGATGATGTGCTTTATTCAGAATTAGTGCAGCTTTCTCCGGATGGTTCTGTTTTTGAGGATGGGATAAGTAATACAACATCTGTTAGATTAGACCAGATCCAAAATGATAAGATTAAAAAATCATTGATCGGCCTTAAAAAAGATGACGTAGTAACGCTGGATATTCAGAAAGCTTATAACAACGACGCGACCCGTATCGCGGCCATTTTAAAAGTTGATGAAGATGTGGCAGCTGATTTAAAATCGAACTTCCAGTTAACGGTAAAAAACATTAACCGTTTAGAAGAAGGTGATTTGAACCAGGAGTTCTTTGACAAATTATTTGGTGAAGGTACCGTAACAACTGAAGCAGAATTCAGAGCTAAAATAACTGAAGAGTTAGAAAGCATGATGCAGCAGGACGCTGAGCGCCAATTGCAGGATGAAATTTATCATTACAGCTTAAACAAAGTTGAGTTTAACTTGCCTGATGAATTTTTGAAACGCTGGTTAAAAGCTACCAACGAGAAGTTGAGCGACGAAGAATTGCAAGGTGGCTACAATGATTTCGCGAAGAACCTTAAATGGACTTTGATCGAAAACAAGATCATGAAAGAAAACAGCGTTGAAATTAAATACGACGAAGTTTTCGCTTTAGCAAAACAGCGTTTAGCACAACAATTCCAAATGTACAGCCCGCAGCCTATTGCTGAAGAGCAATTAGCGCAATACACTGTACAATATTTGCAAAGCAAAGAAAACGCGAACAAAATATTTGAAGAGCTAAAGGCCCTTAAAACATTTGATTACATAAAAAGCGTTGTTACTTTAGAAAATAAAGATATTGCCATTACTGATTTTAACAAATTAGTAGCTGAGCATAAACACTAGTTTTTTAGTATCAAGTATCAAGTAGCAAAAAATTGCATGCTTGATGGTCACCAAAAGCAACTTTAACAGTTGCTTTTGGTGTTTTATAATCCTTTGTCATTCTAAGCGTTTTTGTCATGCTGAGGGACGAAGTATCTATCCGCTATCTGCAAGCGGTGAGCCTATCGATAGATTCTTCACTGCGTTCAGAATGACAAAGTTGACTGGTAAAAAGAATTGTCATGCTGAGGAACGAAGCATCTATCCGCTGATCTGCAAGCGGTGAATCTATCGATAGATTCTTCACTCCGTTCAGAATGACAAATGGGAATTATAAAATATGTCATTGCGAGGAACGAAGCAATCGCACGGAGGCAAGGCGGTCATGCAAAGTTCGCGATTGCTTCGTTCCTCGCAATGACATGCCGGGTATGCGGTACATCAAATCCAAATAAATTTACTTTTTGCAAACTTTGTGTTGTAAAAACTATTGAAGTAAAAACTATATTTAGGGCGGTTAAACCCTGCCGATACATTAAAACAAAAAACAAATAACATGGATACTATTGATAAAAATGAATTCCGGAAATATGCGGTTAAACATCACCGCATTAACAGTATATATGTAGATAAATATATTGCTAACGTTGACCGTAGCCGCATGCCAAGTGGTATTGCTACTACCGGTATGACGCCTTACATTATTGAGGAGCGCCCTTTAAATATTTCGCAGTTAGACGTGTTTTCGCGCCTGATGATGGACCGTATTATATTTTTAGGTGATGCTATTTATGATAATATCGCAAACATTATACAAGCTCAGTTGCTATTCCTTCAGTCGGCGGATAGTAAACGCGACATCCAGATTTATATTAACTCTCCGGGTGGTTCAGTTTATGCTGGTTTAGGTATTTATGATACAATGCAGTTCATATCAAATGATGTGGCAACTATCTGCACAGGTATGGCGGCATCAATGGGCGCAGTGCTATTATGTGCAGGTGCAGAAGGTAAACGTGCGGCATTACCACACGCAAGGGTAATGATTCACCAACCGTCAGGCGGTGCGCAGGGTACACAATCGGATATTGAGATCTCGTATCATGAAATTACTAAGCTTAAAAAGGAATTATATCAGATAATAGCTGACCACAGCGGTACATCATACGAAAAAGTATGGGATGCATCAGACCGTGACCATTGGATGATTGCTGAAGAAGCAAAAGAATTTGGTATGGTAGATGAGATTTTACGCGGTAACAGTACTAAGGCTAAGTAATATTAGTTATTAGTATTAAGTCGAAAGTCTTGAGTTTTAAGTCTGATTTGACTTAAGAATCAGGGGGTTAGACTATAGACTCAACAAAGTCTTTATATATTAAAACAAATAGTTATTTTTGTTAAACAAAAGGAAATCAGATGAATAAAAACAGCAAGGAGATAAGATGTTCGTTCTGCGGAGCAGGAAAACAGGACTCCCTGATGCTAATAGCCGGGCTTGACGCGCACATTTGCGATAAGTGTGTGAACCAGGCGAACGAAATATTGGCTGAAGAGCTGAAAGTGCGTAAGGTTAAAACAACGCCGGCAACCCCAGGGATATTAAAACCCGCCGAGATTAAGAGCCACCTTGACCAGTATGTTATTGGCCAGGATGACGCTAAAAAAGTATTATCCGTTTCGGTATATAATCACTACAAACGCCTGAATCAACGTATTGATAAAGACGAAGTTGAGATCGAAAAATCGAACATTATAATGGTTGGCGAAACGGGTACAGGTAAAACTTTACTGGCAAAAACGCTGGCTAAAATATTAAACGTACCTTTTTGTATTTGCGATGCTACCGTATTAACCGAAGCCGGTTATGTAGGGGAGGATGTGGAAAGTATTTTAACACGCTTACTACAATCTGCCGATTATGATGTAGCTACCGCGGAACGTGGTATTGTTTATATTGATGAGGTGGATAAGATAGCACGTAAGAGCGATAATGCTTCTATAACCCGTGATGTATCAGGCGAAGGCGTACAACAAGCTTTATTAAAAATATTGGAAGGAACCATGGTTAACGTACCACCACAAGGCGGCCGTAAACATCCAGACCAAAAAATGATAACCGTTAACACCAGCAACATCCTGTTTATTTGCGGTGGCGCGTTTGATGGTATTGACCGTAAGATTGCTAACCGTTTACGTACCCAAACCGTTGGTTACAAAATGAAACGTGAGGATGGCGAGGTTGACATGAAAAACCTGTACAAGTACATCACACCACAGGATTTGAAATCGTTTGGGTTGATACCTGAGTTAATTGGTCGTTTACCGATATTAACTTACCTAAATCCTTTGGATAGGGAAGCGTTACAAAATATCCTGACCGAGCCTAAAAACTCGCTATTGAAGCAGTACAAAAAACTGTTTGAATACGAAGGTGTAACTTTAGAGTTTGAACCTGAAGTGCTGGATTTTATTGTAGATAAAGCAATGGAATTTAAATTAGGCGCCCGTGGTTTACGCTCGATATGTGAAGCGATAATGATTGACGCGATGTTTGAGTTCCCATCACAAAAAGATGTGAAACAACTAACTGTAACATTGGATTATGCCCACGAGAAATTCGAAAAATCAGACTTGAAAAAGTTGAAGGTTGCTTAATTTATTGTTCCAATATGAAACAAAAGCCCGGTATTTGCCGGGCTTTTTTGTTTCAAAAGTGTTTTAAAAGCCATAAAAAGTGTGATTTTTGATGCTTTTTTAAGTAAAAAATTGATAATTTTTTGATGTTTTTAGTCTAAAATGAACTGTTTTTAGCTGTTTTTGAATCTGTTTTGGGTTTTTTTTCAATGTAATATCGCTGTTTTTAGCAGCAAAAAGGGCGTTTTTGGGCCAGAAAGTGTTCCAAATGTACCAAGTGTTTCACTTGTGCCATGGTACAGTTTACTCTGAAAGAGGGACGTTTATAAAACTATCATTAAACCATTTGATTTTTAAAGGCGATTGTGCATCCTTTATTGTTTCCTTAGCAACATCCTTGCCTGTGCCGTAATTTACTTCTGAAAATGGGCTTTTCAGCACATTTAGAACAATCAGTAACCGACTGCCTTTACTCATCTGCCTGCTTACCAGTCTTGTTCTGGTGAATGGGATTGATTCAATTTTGCCTGGATGCAATAGCACTCTTTTGCTCATATCCTTTGCATAACTGGCCCGCCCAATGAAGTAAGATAGCTCGAAGTATTTACCGTTGGGCATTACTTCATATAATGCTGCGCAAACATCCATATCTTTTTTATTGATCATCGCCTTCAGTTCACCGCTGAACATTCCGTTAACAGCTACTGGTTTATCAAACGGTTTACAGATGTAGAATAGTCCGTTGCTCCTGTCGAGGCTGTCTTTTATAATTGGATATGGATAATAATCGCCATTGCTGGTTTGGCGGTCGGCTAAATCAACCACTTGGTTTAGTGCGCTTTTTTTATTGGGTTTTATTGCTAATAAGTTGTAATTATTCCTATTCTTCGAGTTTGTTAAATATAGTTTTAGTTGATGGTTAGCCATTTTTGTTATGGATGCTGTATGCTTCCATACATTGCTACCCATTAATTCATAATTGATCTTATCTTTTAGTATTTCAGGTTTTTTGGCTCCTTTCAATATATAATCCAGCCATTGAAAAGTAATATCCCTGGTGCTGATCAATGCCACGGGATCGACTTTATAATCCCGTAACACAGGTACGCCGCCCCGCTGTGTTCCAAAATGATCATAGGGGCCTATTATCAGGTAATGAACAGCTTTTGGGTTATATTTTAGATCCTCCAGCATGTAATGTAGCCCCGAAATTTGGCCATCATCATAATAACCTTCAAAAGTTAGCACGGGGATATTTATAGCTGCGAAATCTTTTTCATAAGGCACCTGATCCTGCCAGAATTTATCGTAATCGGGGTGTTTCAACCAGCTTTGCAGCAAGGGATTGGGCGTACCATCAATACTGTCAATTTTATTATAGGCCGCACCGCTGTTGTACCAATTGAAATTGATGTTACGCCAGCGGCTGGGATCATAGTATATTTTGTCATCCAGGTATTTATTATCCGTAACATAAAAAGCCCAGCCATAGTTGGCATTAATAAACACATTGTTTTCCATAGGCAAACCTAGCCCAGGGATTGCCGCAACATAGGGTACAATAGTTTTAAGTGCCGGGTTGTGATACTTAGCAGCAGCCCATTGGGTAAAGCCATTATAACTACCACCGTACATACCTATTTTGCCATTACACCAGGATTGTTTACTAATCCAGTCAATTACAGCATTCGCATCCTTGCCATCATCTTCATACGGAACAATTTTTTCCGGGCTTCGGCCTTTTCCTCTTGTATAGGCAATTATACCGGCGTAACCGTATGCCGCAGGTTCAATAATCCGTGTCCAGTCGGTGCTATCAGCATAAATAGTATATTGTAATACAGCTGGCTGAGGGGTATTAATCCCTCTTTTTAATACAACTATAGCGTTAATCAAAGCACCGTCCGGGGTTTTTATGAGCTTATCCTCAATAATATAGCGCCTGTTGCAATCTGCCTTAATTAGAGGTTTTGAAATAGCCTCGATACCTTGGTAAAGCTGAAGCTCATAATAGTTCCTGCAAAACGATATCGCGTCGGTAATGCTAAGACTATCTTTTTTCTGTATCGTTGTTAACGCGTTTTGAAAATCACCTTTCAGCTCATCAAGGCCATCGTTCGAAGCGAATGAGTTATAAGTTTTATAGGCGCTTTTATTATCCAAACTTTTAAGCATATTACTGAACAATTCATCAAATGCTATTTTAAAGGATGTGTTGGTTGCGTGTTGTTTAGCTTGGGCCTCTAAAAATAGTTCGTGTTGTATATACTGTGAATTTTTGGCCTTTGAATCAGCCCTAATGTGGTTAATAGAAGTTACCGCATCGGCATAATCCCCTGCAAGTACCTGTAGCCTGAATAAATCATCAAGGTAGTTTTTTTGATCGCCCTGATCTTTATATTTTGATAAAACTTCAGTAGCCAATAGCGGTATTTGTTTGGCTAAGGTTATGCTATCAGTTGCGGTTGGTTTGGAAAAATTAGCTTGTTGCCCTATGCAATAATTAGTTATAATCAGGCATAGCAATGCCATACAGAGTTTTCTGTTCATGATTGTAATGTTGATTTTTTTAATTGTTGATTATGTACGACCCATGTTTTTGAGCTTTACCGCCTGCCTTTCTGATACTTCAAATACACCACCAGGTTTCAGGCTTATAGTCATTTTACCGCCTGGTACTACGCTTATTTTATCGATGAAATGCCTGTTAATTATCTGCGCCCTGTTTATCCTTAGAAAAACTGCTTCGTCAAGCTTGTTTTCCAGTTGATTTAATGAGCTTTTGAGAAACACCTTTTTATCATCAAAATACAACCGGGCATAATTATCCATCGATTCTATTAAATACACTTTGCTCCAGCTTATAAAATGATATTGCTGGCGGTCCTTAACAAAAATCTGACTTTCGGCTGTGTTGTTGGCTGCTTTTGGTCTTACCTGTTCAATAGCTTTAGCAAAGCGTTCTTCGCGTACGGGTTTCATCAAATAATCAATCGCACTCACTTCAAAAGCTTTAACAGCGTATTGATCGAAAGCTGTAATGAATATCACTTGTGGCACCCTGTCAAGCGATTCTAAAAGGTCAAACCCTGATTTTTCCGGCATCTGTATATCCAGGAACAATAAATCAGGTTGTTTTAATTCAATTAATAATTTAGCGTCATCAGCGTTTTTAGCTTCGCCGATTATTTCAAAATCTGCATAATTATCCAGCAGTCTTTTCACTTCATCCCTCGCGGTACGCTCATCATCTATAATAATGGTCTTTATCTTTTTCATGCGCGTGGTATAAGTATGGTTGATGAAACATTTCCTCCCGCCCCATGAATAATATCAAATTTGGCTTTCCCTTTATATTGAAGTAATAGCCTTTCGGTTAAGTTTTTAATCCCCAAACCTTCGGCTGATGCATCAATGTTAAACTCGCCTGGATTTTGAACACTAATACTGATAAAACCACCTAACTCGATAATTTTTATGCTGATAAGGCCGCCATTCTTTTGCCTCGCGATGCCATGTTTTATCGCATTTTCGGCAAGTGTTTGGATACTAAAGCGTAGGATTAATGCATTGTTCAACCTATCATCAGCGTCAATATAAAATTGTAAACGTTCTTCAAAGCGTAATCTTTCCAGTTCAAAATAATCTTTTACCAGCGCAAGCTCATCCTTTAGGGTAGTTAATAACACATCTCCGCTATAAAGCGAGGTTCGCAGCAGATCGGATAGCAGATCTATAGCCCTGCGTGCCGATTTCGGGTTCTCAATCACCAATGCTTTGATATTATTTAAAGAGTTGAACAGGAAGTGGGGGTTGAGCTGTGCTGCTAAACTATTAAGCTGCGCATCTTTGGCGATGATGGCTAAGCGGGCATTTTCTTTTACAATACTAATCTCCCGCTGCGCATAATGATATAAATGATAAGCCAGCAACCAAATGGCCATAAGCCTGATCCCGGCCATCAACATAGCCGCCCAATTAAGTTTGAAAAAAAGCAGGAATGGTGGTACATGATCAGGCGTAAGCCAAAATCTGAATAAATAACTTTTAACTACAGTTACCAATAGATAAGCCAAACCCATTACAAAAATTGCCGGGACAATTCGTTTTAGTAATTGGTTAAGATTTAGCTGCTGCCATTTGTGCTTGATTGAAAAATTACGGTATAGATGGGTGATTAATATGTAAACAAAAACATCAGATAAAAATTGAAACAGGCCAATAAGAATATTGAAACGCCCGCCTGAATATCCTATATAGCTCCAGTATAGCGCGGCAACCGACCATCCGATGAGCTGGCATTTCCAATAAAGCGATATGGATGTATTTTTCTTCAACTTTTTTGCACTGATTATAAATCAAAGCAACACAATATACTTTATACTTAAAATATAAAGTACAGGAATGAAGTATTTTGGGGATAAACGCGTACTTTATACTGAAATTAGAACGGCCTTTTACAATATTGTAAAAGGCCGTTCTGTATATTAAAATAAGCTATTCAAGGTTATTACCTATTCTGCTCGCAGCTTATTATTCACTCTTCAAACTCTTTACCGGGTTCATCAACGCAGCCTTTATTGCCTGAAAACTGATAGTAATTAAGGTGATAGTAATCGCTAATAATGCTGATACGACAAATACTCCCGGCCCTATGCTGATTCGATAATCATATTTCAGTAACCAACTTTGTAAAAAGTAATAAGATAGGGGCGAAGCAATAAGGCAACTGATTACAACCAATACGATAAAATCTTTTGAAAGCAATAACCACACCTGTGCTATGGTAGCACCCAGTACTTTGCGGATGCCTATTTCCTTGGTGCGCTGTTCTGCTACGTAAGCGGCAAGGCCAAATAAACCCAGGCAGGAGATAAAGATGGCCAGCCCGGCAAATATACCGGATAGCTTGCCGATAAGCACTTCGATCTGGAATTTGCTGTTATAGTCCGCATCTACGAACCGATAACCATAAGGAAAACCTTGATCGTATTTATTAAAGATGGCAGTCACTTTTTCAACGGCTTCATGGGGCGGTATATTGGCCGACAGTCTATAGATCATGTTTCCACCCTTATCGGGGTAGAACATGGTAGGATCAGCAGGGGCAAAGGGCGAAATCATCAAAGCATCTTTTACTACACCAACTATCCTGAGGCGCTGGTTTCCATTCATCATTAATTGATTTATCGGATCTTTTAAACGCAGGCGTTTAACGGCTGCTTCATTCAATATAACATTATTGGAGTCTGCTTTTGAACCAGTAATAAAATCCCTTCCGGCTACCAGTTTTATCCCCAGCGTTTTAAAATAATCATCCGATATACCAATATAACCCATCTCGACTGTTTCTCCGGGTAATTTACCGGGCCAGTGATCAATATCCCCATGCGAACCAACATCAGTAACAGGACTGCTAGCCGTAGTAACCGATTGTACCAGGCCGCTTTGTACCAGTTCATTTTTTAGCGCAACATAATTACGGTCAAGGTCATCGTTCATATCCGTTGCCATCAGGCGATCAATATTATAACCGGTCGGCCTGTCCTTGGCGAATTTGATCTGCTTGTAAATAATCACCGTGCTAATAATCAGGGCAATGGAACAGCTAAATTGCACCACCACCAATATTTGGCGAGAAAATGATTTGGATTTTCCAGCGCTCATTGAACCCTTTAAAACTTTTACCGGGTTGAAGGAAGAAAGATAAAAAGCAGGTTTCCCGCCAGCTAATAGCGCGGTTAATGATACGCAGCCAATCATCATCATCCAAAACAAAAAACTACCATAAGGAATAGCTATGGGTGTACCGGTAAGGCTGTTAAAGGATGGCAATACCAAGATTACCATTACAAGGCAGCATAAAAATGATATAGCGGTGATCATGGCCGATTCGATCAGGAACTGGAAGATAAGGTCGCTTCGCAAAGAGCCGATTGCTTTTCTTACACCGACCTCCCGTGCACGTTTTTCAGACCTGGCGGTAGATAGGTTGATAAAATTGATGCAAGCAATAATCAGCACCAATAAACCTATGATACTGAAGGTATGCACATAATCAATAAAACCGCTGCTGGCAACACCGTTTTTGTATTCGCTGTATAAATGCCAGTCACTCAAAGGTTGTAGAATCACTTTTGAATTACGCGCATTCGTGCTTTCGGGTTCGCTTTTCTCAATATCTCTTATTTTAGGCTCAACCTGTGCATAGCTAATGCCCGGCCTTAATTTAACAAATATCTGAAAATTGTTAGACCCAAAGCCACTGGTACGTGCTTGCTTTACATAGCTTTGTGTTTGTTCAAGATAGCTAAAAGGAAGAACGAATTTAAACTGGAAAGACGAATTTGCAGGCAAGTCCTTAAGTATTCCCGTTACCTTAAGGTCATGCAAATCATCCACCCTTACGGTTTTATCCAGCGGGTTTTCATTGCCAAACAAGGCTTTTGCGGTTGATTCGGTTAATACAATCGAGTAAGGGTCTTGAAGGGCTGTTGCCGCATTTCCTGCTATAAAAGGATATTGAAACATTTTTAGAAAATCACTTCCAATCTGCGCTCCTGCCAGGTAGAATTTACGGTTATCAACTTTTAACCCATGTGACCCCATCCAATCCGATTCGGCTACATTTTCAATTTCGGGGATGTTGTTCCGCAAGGCATCCGCCAGTTTCAGCGATGTACTGCTAAATGTGAGTGTTTCACCATTGCTGTTAAAGTTTCGCCTAACCTGGTATAATTGCCCGTAATTGGGCAAAGTCTTGTCATAAGAATACTGATAGTGTACCCACAGGCCAATAACCAGCGCCACAGCCATCCCAGCTGCTAGGCCAAGGATATTCAGGAGGCTATAAACCTTGTTATTTAAAATATTGCGCCAGGCGATCTTTAAATAGTTTTTTATCATGATAACCGAGTTGAAATAAATATAACTAATAAAGTTTAATCATGCCAAAATATAAGCCAAAATAGTAAGTTGTTGATTTTTAGTGAATTAATATCTCATTGTAACTATTGGCTGTATCATAAGCGAACATCAATTGTTCGTTTCTGAAATTATGGCTAAATGGATTTCTGATTATGAATTATGGGGATTGATTTTGGCATGAAGTGCCAGTCTCCAGGAATATCCAGATATGGGCCTGAATGTAAAAAAAATAATTGCTTAAAATGTTTTTGCTCCTCAATCGTCTAAACCGGTAAACAAACCTGTATGGAAACATCTTTTTTACAAAATATAAAAAAACGCGCCGGGAGACTGATCGAACCGGCCTTATTAAAATCAGGGCGTGTGCTGGAAGTTCGTTATTGGAAGTCCGCTACCATGATCGAGATCGACCTTCATCTGCCGGAAGCTGATATGCAGCAATGGTCAGAAGTGCCTGCTGTTAAATTCAGGGTTAGCAACCTAACTTTCCGGGATTATACTCCAACTGGCTGGGATGCAGAAACGCGCACCTGTACATTGCTCATCGATGCTGCACATCCCGGCCCCGGTAGTGATTGGGCCAGGGAGCTGCGAAAAAATGACGTGGTGAATTACCTGAAGATTGAAATGACACGTCATACGCCTAACCCAACTGCGCTGATTGTTGGATTGGGTGATGAAAGCAGTATGGGGCATTTGCTCGGCCTACAGCAATTGGTGCATCCGGTTACCCGTTTTATTGGTGCCATTACCATAAGCAATGAAGGTCAACGTGATGAATTTACCAACTATTTCAGGTCGCCCATAGAACCCCTTGCCCGTGAAGATGAATACGGCATGGAAAATTTGATCAGTTGGGTGGAGCTACAGGGTTTTTGCAGCGCGCATACTTATTTCCATCTGGCCGGTAACAATACACTTGTAAGCCAGCTGCGTCGGTCTTTAAAACAGTTGGGGTATCTTCCTGATCAAATTATGGTAAAAGGGTTCTGGTCATAAAAATGAGAGATTGAGCAATCTGTAAATTTCTTATGCCTCAATACACCTCGTTACAATTTCTTTGTTTTTACCAATATGAAGCAACATATCTGCCGTCATCTTTTTTAGGTCGAATTGTGGTTGCCACCCCCAGTCCTTGCGTGCCTGTTCATCTTTGATGCTGGCGGGCCAGCTATTAGCAATCTCGTTCCGGTAATCAGGTTCATAAGCTATCTGGAATTTCGGCAAATGCATTTGAATCGCCGCAGCCAGGTCACAAGGTGCAAAACTCATCCCGGCAAGGTTGTAGGAGGTGCGAATGCTGATATTTTCCTTTGGCGCATGCATCAGTTCCATCGTCGCCCTTATAGCGTCTGGCATATACATCATGGGCAGGCAATTATCTTCGGTAAGGAAACAGGTGTAATGCCCGCTTTCCAAAGCCTGGTGAAAAATGTCGATGGCATAATCTGTCGTACCTCCGCCGGGCGGGGTGCTGTAAGAGATCAGGCCGGGATAACGTATACTGCGCACATCCACGCCAAACTTATCAAAGTAATACTGGCACCAGTATTCGCCAGCCCTTTTGCTGATTCCGTAAACGGTATTGGGTTCTATCCTAGTATGCTGAGGGCAATTGTATTTGGGCGAGGTAGGGCCGAATATGGCGATACTGCTTGGCCAGAAGATCTTATCCAACTGGAATTCTTTGGCGATTTCCAATACGGATAACAGGCTTTGTACATTTAGTTTCCAGGCCATCTCCGGATGTTGTTCGCCTGTAGCGGATAACATCGCGGCTAATAAATAAACTTGGGTAACCTCCAAATCATGGATGACCTGTCTTAGTTTAGTGGCATCAAGCACATCCAGTTCAATACTGTCAGAACCGGGTTTAATGGTTTTATCGGCAGCAATCACATTTTCACGTCCATATTCCTGTCGAAGAGCTATGGTAAGTTCTGTACCGATCTGTCCGGCTGCGCCGATAACCAGTATGATTTGTTTCTTCATTATACTATTCATGTTTATAGAGTAATAAGCCGTAAGGTATTTTTGGATCAATCCAGGTTGATTTTGGCGGCAGATTAAGGCCAGCATCCGCAGCTGTGCAAAGCTGATCAACCGTCATCGGGCAAAGTGTAAAACCAATTGCATCTGGGTTTTCCCGGAACAGCAGCTCCATTTCTGGCATGGCTTTTTCCCCGCCTGTATGTTTTAATCGCTGGTCTGTAGCAGGATCGGTAATATGAAATAATGACGATAAGATAAAATCCTGTAGAATGGATACATCGAGGATATTGGTATTTGAGCTATAGGTGTTTGGCTTAGCTCTTAAATAATACCAGTTTCCCTGTATATACATTCCCATCTTTCGTTCTTCAAAAGGTTGTACAGGATTGTTGTTAAATGATTCTTGTATATAAAAATGTGGCAGTAGTTGATTGAAGAGCCACTTCTTCCTGATGGGCATATCAGGAAGAACCACACGATTATATTTTCGGATCTTAACCTCTTGTGTTGACATATAGATCGCGGAAATGGTATCAAAAAGCGTTTTTTCGTTTTTTGCCTGTTCCTGCAAAAGCAATTGTGCTGAATGTTTACGATGGTGGCCATCCGCCAGATATACAGATTCAATGCCTGCAAATGCAGAAATCAGTTGCTCCTGTATTTCGGGCTTTTCAATTTTCCAAAGTTTATGGATACCTGCAGCGCTCTCATAACGCACATCTGGAAAACCCTGCTTACTTTCTGCGATAATATCATCAATCACTGGATCCGGTGGATAGGTTAGCAGGATTGGGCTACCTTCCAGGCCGGTATGTTCCCGGTAATTTTTGATGCGACGAACACTGTCGTCAAATGTGAGTTCATGTGTTTTGATAGGCTCTTCGAGAGCGGTCAGCGCCCAAATCCCAACCTGTTTGTAGGATGGATGCGCCGCTTCATAAACATAAATGCAAGGGGTTGCGTCGAGCCATAAACGTTCGCTTTCCAGCAGCTGTTTTAAGATATTATTGATGTCGTCATAGGCTAATGCTTGCATCTCCGGGGTTTCGGGCCTTAGGCGCGCTCCCGTTTCGAGCAGGGTTTTCAATGGCGGCAAACCTTCAGGTAATTCAGCATTACCCGCAACAGATTCCGCCTGTGGTTTGGCGAAGACCAGCTGATCAGCGTAAAATGGATTGGGGTGTATTGCCCTGAAGGGTTTGATAGTGGCCATAGTTTAGCTTAGTAAGTGGACTGAAATGGAACAACCGTTTCGGCATAGGCCTGCATACATCCAACCAAAGCCTTTACGCTTTCATAAGGGAGTGCATTATAAAGCGAAGCACGGAAACCGCCGATCGTACGGTAGCCTTTGATGCCAACCATACCCGATTTTGCCGCATACGTTAAGAAATTAGCCTCATCCACGGGGTTTTCCATGCGAAAAGTCACATTCATTAGCGAGCGATGTTCGCGGGCGGCTGTACCCTTAAATAGCGGATTACGGTCTATTTCATCGTATAACAATTGCGCTTTGGCAAGGTTTTCCTTAGCTATGAATTTCACGCCACCTGTCTCTTTCAACCATTGCAGGTTGAGCATAGCGGTATATATTGAGAATACGGGCGGTGTATTATACATTGAGCCATTGTCACGGTAAATGCGGTAATCCAGCATGGACGGAACCGGGTGTTTGACACTATCGAGGAATTGGTTTTTTGCAATCACGATGGTTAGGCCTGCAGGGCCGGTATTCTTTTGAGCACCTGCATAAATCAAGTCGAACTGCGAGACATCGATTTCCCTGCTGAATATATCCGATGACATATCACAAACTACGGGGACGTGTGATTTTAGCGCTCCCCACATTTGCGTGCCTTCAATAGTATTGTTACTGGTGTAGTGGAAATAAGCAGCATCCTCAGGTATTGTGTAATCCTCCGGAAGATGGGTATAGCCGGCATCTTTACTGGAACCGATTACGTTCACTTTTCCAAAAAGCTGAGCTTCTTTAATAGCTTTAACACCAAAATATCCCGCATCAAGGTAGGCGGCTTCCTTTTTGCTGCCCTGCAAAAAATTCATGGGCACCATGCAAAACTGCATACTGGCGCCGCCCTGTAAGAAGAGCACACTGTAATCATCCGGAATATTCAGCAGTTCGCGGATCAGCATTTCTGTTTCTTTTACAACACTTTCAAATTCGGGCGAGCGATGCGAAATTTCGAGGATGGATAAGCCTATTGAATCCCATCTTTTTACGGCTTCGGCGGCACGTTGCAAAACAGTTTGCGGCAGGATACAGGGGCCTGCACCAAAGTTATGTTTAAGGGTTGCTGACATCGTATGAATAATTGATTATTTTATGCTGCAAAGTTTCAGTATTTAAGGATTATTACCTATACATTGAGTACTATTTAGGTGTTTAACCTATTTAATGTAGTTTTTTTAGTTAAAACACCTTTTCATAGTCTTTAAAAGGGTGTTTTATAGGTATTTTACTAGTTTCAATACACTATGCTGTTAACTTATTTATGCAAATATTTATCGGGTTTTGAATGATATTCGCTTTATTTAATCGTTTATATTTACCTTAGGCCCGCAGATTATGTAATAAACATAAGCTGTATTTTTTACACTAAGCTATGTGAAAATGAAAAAGAAACTGGACAAGTTTGATATTGGTATTTTGGATATTCTGCAGCAGGATTGCCGCACATCCTGTAAGAAAATAGGAGCAGAGGTCGGCCTGTCTGAAACGCCTGTGCAGGTACGTATTCAACATATGTTTGAGGGCGGGTATATCAAGCGGTTTACAGCAATTCTGGATGCTAAAAAGGTTGGTTATGGATTGATTGGGTATGTACAGGCAAAGCTGATTGAGCATACGGAAGAGAGCCTGACAAGTTTTATGACAGAAGCGGTAAAACTAAAGGAAGTAAAGGAATGCTACCATATGTCGGGTGCTTATGATTTTTTGATGCGCGTGATCATCAGTGATATGGATGAATACAGCCAGATTCTGTTAAAAAAACTGGCCAGGTTACCCGGAAAACCCCACTTCGAAAGCTTTTTTGTAATGGCAGAGGGAAAATGCGAAACATCCTTTGACGTAAGATAAATCAGCAGTAAAAAGGCATAAAACAGAAAAGGTCTTAGTAAAACTAAGACCTTTTTAGCAGTGCGCCCACCTGGGCTCGAACCTATCTTTGTTAGTAGCTTATTATCAATAACTTATAAAGAAAGTCAATCTTCAGGTGCTTAGTTAGGTGCCCACTTTATTGACTGTTCAAATATACGGTTTTCTCTCTAAAATGTGGATATTCCGCTGATATAACTGAACTTTGTATGCCTTGCAAATAGATACGCTTATTGGGGTTACCATGTTACACCTTCCAGTCGTAACTCATTTTACCACATCCACATCTAATTTTTTTTTCTACAGTATCATAATGCTTAACTAAAACCGGCTTATTACAAGCTGCGTCTTGACAATAAAACAATTTCTGCAATTCAATAAGGTCTGCCCAAAAAGATTTAAGGTCGCCTAACTTAGGAGAAAACGGATTGTCGTGTGATAGTAAGTTACCTATAATATTTGAATTAATTATTCTGTCAATGATTGGCATTTGTGCTTTGAGTTCTACACTACTCTTATTGATTTTCGATTTCAATTCATTTAGTAACTCATCTGGCATCCGCTTTTCATTCCATTCATTCATCCTGAAATTAACTTTTACTTCAAGATTTGAACAAATTTCTTTTAGCAAATGCTCAAGGTATTTCCTGATTGGATTTCCTAAAATATCAACATTACCTTTTGCCAAGTTCGTTTCAATAATTTCTCTTATGTCTGTTGGCTTATCTTCCAAATAGGTTCCATCTGCATCACTCCACTTAATTTCATTGATTAACCAATTTTTTCTTTTTGCAAGTTGGCTTACATACTGAAACCATTCGTTTTCATGAGTCAATAAAATTATTTGATAGTCAGCAAATTTCTCGAACAATAAATTTGCAAATCTGATTCTATGATTACTGTCAAAACTTGAAATCACATCGTCTAAAAACAAAAACTTATTCTCTTTATTGAAAGCGATAACGGAAGCTAAAAAGAATGATAAACCAAAACAATTTAGATGTGATTCACTAAAATATTTTTGAGGTGGCGAAACCCAACTGCCGTTATATTGATACTGAATTGTGATTCCATTTAATTCGTCTTCTTCGCCAATAGTTATAATCTTCAATTCCTGAAACTGTTCGC
This sequence comes from Mucilaginibacter sp. L196, assembly GCF_009765905.1. Taxonomy (GTDB): domain Bacteria; phylum Bacteroidota; class Bacteroidia; order Sphingobacteriales; family Sphingobacteriaceae; genus Mucilaginibacter. Next base: position 711,803 of record NZ_LMUO01000015.1, read on the forward strand.
CAGGGTTCATAAACTGATAGAACTCGTTTATCTGCCCTGAGAAAGTAGAAATAAAAATTTCTAATCCTTCCTTTTGCTTCTTCACAAATTCATTGTAAATAATTTCCATTGAAGTCCTTTGGTCTGGAGATTATGATGAATGAGACCACACCATTTCGGCGCAAGCTGACCCACCGTTTCGGGGCAAACTGACCAGGGCATTTCGGGGCAAACTGA
>NZ_LMUO01000015.1:712028-746777 GCF_009765905.1 Mucilaginibacter sp. L196
TATAAACACTAAACAGTTAATCAACTTTTTAGACATTACCGAACCCACATTAATACGTTGGCGCAAAAAAGGCAAGATACCTTTCTTGAAAATTGGGAGTCGTATTTTGTATCAAAAGTCGGCTGTATTGGCAGCTATTGAAAATAAAAAGGGGGGCAAAAATGTTTAAAACATCTGATACCCTCCTCAATTCTTTGAACTCGCAAATCAAAGATAGTCAATTCAAATCGCAACCAAAAAAACGAATAACTTTTAATAACAATAAGAGGCATTATATTTTGGCTTATAGTACTACTATCAATAGACAGGGGGACAAAATATGAATGGTCATAGTGAAAGCACGTTTGATAAGAACCCGGAAATTAAAAAAGAGCTCGATTATAAAGCCTTTTTAAGCAGTAGCCGGGTTAATATTAATGATATAATACCTGTACCGCCTATTTGCATTGAAGTTATTATAGACGGTACAGGGCATACGTTTGGAACATTAGGCAATTTTACCTTATTGATAGGCAAAGCCAAAGCAGGCAAAACATTTGCCTTGTCATTGATTTTAGCGGCAGCGTTAATAAGCGGTGAGCCGTTCCAAAAGGTGTTAAGGGCGACATTACCCGACAATAAGAAAACTATTCTTTATTTCGATACAGAGCAAAGCCGATACCATGTACATAAGGTTTTAAAACGCATTTGCGCTATATCAGGCGTATCTATTCCCGATAACCTTATAGTTTATTCATTACGAAAACACACAGCAGTAGAACGTTTAGAAATGATTGAATTTGCCTTGTACAACACCTCTAACATTGGTATGGTCGTTATTGACGGAATAAGGGATTTAATTACTTCTATCAATGATGAGGAACAGGCCAGTATGATAACTTCTAAGTTATTAAAATGGAGCGAAGAGTTAAATATCCACATCATTACGGTATTGCACCAAAACAAAGGTGATCTTAACGCAAGAGGACATTTAGGTACAGAATTAACCAATAAAAGCGAAACGGTTACAGCGGTAAGTAAAGGCGAAGATAAGAACGTTAGCATTATTTCAGCCGAATATTGCCGGGATAAAGAATTTGAGCCGATAGCTTTTATTATTGATTTAGATGGACTACCAAATATAGTTCATGGTTTTGCAATTCCACCAAAAAACGAGCAGCGAAAAAAAATAGCACCCTATGATATACCGCCAGAAACTCATAAAATTATTATAAAGGATGTTTTTAGCGTTCAATCTGAAATGATTAGAAGTGAATTGAAAACCTCAGCAAGCGCAAATATTTCAAGGCATTTGAGCTATGATTTGGGACAGAATAAAATAGCCGAATGGATAAACCATTGGCTGCAATTCAAGCATATAAGTACATCGGGAACACCGGGAACAAAGGCGTGTAAGTATTCAATCAATAACAATGAGCCGAGTAAACATCCTACTGAACTGAACTAACATGGATACCCCTATACATATAGGGGGTATTCCAGTTGAGTCTAACTGGACTGAAATAGGCTACTGGCATGGCTATCCCGGTTCAGTTGATAACAGAATATAAATTGAAAGGAAAATTAAAATGGAATCAATATTAAACATAACAGTATCGAGGTATAATAATTATGCAGGACAAGCGAATGACACAAACTTGCTTATGTATTTGAATGATACCAGCCATAAGGAACAGGTTTTAAACATTCGTTCAAAAGCAACCAAAGCGGAGCGTGATGTATTAAAGAGTAATTTACCCGGCATAACCCCCTCGGCCATTTGCAGGCCAACACGAAGCGCAAACAATGTCATTGCACATACTGGGTTAGTTTGCTTTGACCTGGACAAGCTACCGCCTGAAAAAATGAGCGAAATATTTAATATAGTTACCAATATGCCTTATGTTGCCTATTGTGGCTTATCGGTAAGCGGTACAGGTTACTGGGGTATTATACCAATATCAAACAAAGGAAAGCATACGCAGCATTTTGAAGCTATGAGGCTTTATTTTGAGTCTTGCGGGATTGATAGCATTTATTTTGATACAGCAGTTAAGGACATTTGCCGTTATAGATATAAATCGTTTGACGAGGCGGCATATTTCAACCATAACGCAACAGTATTCGATTTTTTATATGAACCGCCTGTAAGGTCTAAAAGAGCCTATAAAACTAATAGCACTGATAGCAACCCCTTTGATGATTTTAACAAAAACGGGGATGTTGAAACAATATTGTTAAATCATGGCTGGACATATCAACCCGCACATGACAAAGGTACACGTAAACGGTATAGCAGGCCGGGCAAAGAAAGCGGTATTAGTGCCGACTATTGTATTGAAAAGCGAATACTTTATGTTTTTACAAGTTCGACGAACCTTGAAGCAGCCAAAGGGGTTAATCCTGTTAATGTTTTTTGTCAATTAGAATGTGATAATGATATAAAGCTTTGCAGTAAAAAGTTACGTGAATTAGGTTTTGGAAATTATAATAAAAGGAATTAAATTATGGATAATAATAAAGAAAGTTTACAAAGGTTTACAGAAACAGAAGAAAAAATTAATAAGATATTTACTCTTAAAAAAATCACAAACAATGATTTAAACATTTTGACACCACTTGAAAGGCGAAGATTTGTAGATGTCTTAACCGAAAAGTTAAACGCTGGAAAAGGTGCTGATTACGATGAAGTTTTACAGCAAGCAGATGAAATAATAACTCCAAGCACGAAAAATCAACTTTGGGAGAGCAATCATTTAACGATTACCGTCGCTATCTCAAAATTAATGCAGGATTATGGTTGTATGCCTACAAAAAATAATTTGGCAGCAGAGACGGGATTAAGCCGTGTAACTATCAATAAGCATATTAGAGGGTACAATTCACATCCCCTATATTTAAAAGAATTGGAACAATTTCGATTTATGAGTTCTAAAATATTGGCGAAAGTGTTTAAGTATGCGGTGAATGGTGATATGAAAGCAGCAAGATTATATTTTGATATGATAGGAAGCAGGAATGAGCAATCAGGAAATGGCACACACATACAGCAACAAAATAATTTTATTCAAATTAATGAAACAGTATTAAGTCAAGAAAACATAAAGCAATTGAACCCGGAACAATTAGCGCAAATTGAGGGGGTAATTAAATTGACCTTGCCGGAAATAAATAAAAAGCACTGTTTGCAAACAAAAAACCTAATTTAGTAATGTCTGCAATGGTGGTTTACTTTTACATGGTCCTATATTATTAATTGTTGTAAAACAATAATTACCGGATTAGTAATATTTGAAAACATTTGAAATAATCATTTTGACGCAGTCAAATTAGGCTTAAACGGAAAGGTTGGTTTGGTTGCATAATGGCTAAAATAAATTGGTAACCTTAACGCAATTGAACCATTTTACGATCTTTATTGTTCTTTGGCATATACATATTTAACAGATGTGGCCCATATACTTAAACCTCCTGTAATATCCCTATTATATACATATAATTCAGTAGGCGATACCTTTATGAGGTGATACGTTAAGGATGCGCCCTGCAATTCCATCTTTGTAGTATCAAGAATATAAGCGCCAGTGTTTACATTATTTACATCATAAACCTCAACTGTTTCGCTATTATTGAACACAATATATCCCCCGTTGCCGCCTGCGCTTTGAGCTAATGGAGTATTGTTTGTATTTGTATAAAATGTTGTATCATAAACGGCTGTTCTTAACCATTTACCATAATACAACGAGTTTGTGGGTTGTTTTGGAGCCGCTGTTTGTGTTTTACCGCATCCGAAAAGACAAAGCGAAGCTATTAAAGCTTTTAGGATCGTTTCTTTCATGGTTAATAAGATATGACATTTGAACCCGTATCAGAAATAATCTTCCTCAAATTAGAGCCGTCAATATTACAGGTGTAAATATCATCCGAGCTACCGTTAGCAACAGCGACAAAAACCGTTTTTTTATCAGGTGAGATAGATGAAATTCCATCGACAGATGTCCCCGTAGGCAGTGCTAAATTAATTTCTTGCTGATTAGAACCGTCATAACTAGCTGTCCATAGCTGATTTTCATTTGAAACACTTTTTATAAAAAATATTTTTCCCTGTTGAGCGAGGGGTTGAGAGGATTGTGCCTTAGCCTCTTTTTTACAGCTTAAATTAAAAATCAATAGTGACACTGCAAAAGTTAATAAAATTACGCTGCTTAAAAGTAGTTTTTTCATAATGTGATTTACGGTTTTAAAAATGATTGTAAAACTAATAATAAATTTCAATTTGAGCATGAGTGCCTAAATTAAATTTAAGTAGGTGGTACAACTTTGTTGGGAAATGGCTTTACCCAATGAAAGTGATGTGATACTGGCCTTTGGGCAAAAGGTGAGAGCAATCCGCAAGGAAAAAAAGTTTTCAATGCAATACTTAGCAAATATGGCTGATATTGAAATATCACAAATTTACCGAATTGAAACAGGTAAAATCAATCCAAAACTTTCAACTATTATTTTTATTGCAAGGGCTTTAGAAGTAAGCCCGGCTGTGTTTTTTCAATAAAACAAAAGGGATACTAATAAATAGCACCCCCTTCAAGTTTTTACTGATAGCGACATCAGTAAACAAATGTAATCATTAAAATTTAATTGAAATCAACCCTCGAAATTGGGTAGTGTCTCAGTTTGAATTATTTATAAATTGTATACACTCATTGTATACGCTATCTCTTACCGTTGGTGGTATAGCTTCGGTTATACCGTTCGGGTATTTAATTTTCAATTTTAATACAAAGCAGTCACAAAAATCAGATTTTTTATTTTCAGGAATGTTTTTTACCAAGTCACTTACAAGTAACATTTTTTTGAAATTTACGCCCACTGTACCCGACCACGACATATTAAAATGAAGCTCTCCCTTTAATTCGTTTGTGCATATCGCCCCATATTTCTGCCCTATTCTATTTATTTCAAGCTGAGACATCCCAACGTCTCCGTTAGGATAATTGGCTTTTAGTTTTTCAATGACGCAATCAGTAAATTTTTGTTTACTTTCATCGTCTGCAAACTCTGTATCAGTTTTTGACATTAACGTATCTCGCAACGCTTTCCAATTATTAGTTTTATTTTGTCCGTTGCATATGTTAAAAAATACTATCTGAATAATTAGTGCAATAAATAGTTTTGAGGTCATAAATTTTAGGTAAATAAAAAAGCCACTTTTTAGGTGGCTTAAATGTATGAATAAGTTAAATAAAATAATAAATTATAGGTACCTTATGGCCTCGTTTATTTATAATGATTATAAATAAACCAGTTTTGTGTCACAAATTATACTTTATAGGTTGAAAGTGATTTTTTGGATTTATATTTGTATTGACAAATTAAAGATTATAGATATATTGAAGCTATCCAATGCACAATTCCAATCTGCGGAGCCGTGTATATTCAAATATTTTATTGTTCCGATAATTAGCAGATCAAAAATTTAGCGTGCTGGGTATGCTCACCGTTCTCAATCTTTTGATAGTAGTTAATTGCGACAAACGACAAATTTTAACATAAACTTTTGCGTATATTGATAGTCAAATATCTTGTACGCCAACTTATATAAGTAACATTTTACAAGTTGTAACGTAAAAACACACCAGTGCAGGTGTATAAAGTCTGCAAATTAGTTATGGCAAAACCTATTAAAGAAACTCCTATTCTACGAGGAAAGGATGCCGTCAAATTTAATCAGGAGATGGCAAAAGCAAAGACCCAAATTGTTCCCGTTGCTATGCGTGAACGTATGAAATCTAACTACTCAGCATTAAAGTCTATTTCTAAATTTTAATGAATTTAGAGGATTTTAACTTAATCCGACTAAGCTCTGATTATAAATTCAAAACGTTTGATTGCAAAGATGAAGATTTAAACGATTTTCTATTAAATAAATCAAAGGTATTTCTTACGGATTTAGTTGCGGTAACATATCTGCTTGAAAGCGACGTTCATACCGTCGCTTTTTTCAGTTTATTAAACGATAAAATATCATCAGAAAATTTCTCCAGCAATAATCAGTGGAATAGATTTAGAAAAGGTGCTATTTCTGCTGAAAAGAAATTTAAAAGCTACCCAGCAATGAAAATCGGAAGATTGGCTGTTTCACATGATTTTAAAGGTAATGATATAGGAACAGCCATACTGGATTATTTGAAAGAACTATTTGTAGATAACAATAGAACAGGATGTAAATTTATCACAGTGGATGCTTATGATAAATCCTTAGTTTTCTATGAAAAGAACGGCTTTAAATATTTTACTGATGATGATAAAGGGAAAGATACGAGAGCAATGTATTTAGACTTACTACCTTTTACCAATTAATACGCTAATCTTACTATTTCCTCAATGCTCATTACATCTTTAGTTAATCCTGCTTCCATTGCAGGCGTTACCCTTAATGTTTTATGTATTTTACCGAAGTTGTAATATACGAAGTGTAAAGGAATAGCATAGCAATGATTTTCCATCTTCTTAGAGAACGCGCCGGAATTTGCTACCAATTTTGCTACCTATTGAATTGTAGATAAACAAAAATGCCCTATACGTATTGTAAAGGGCATTTATTGCTTTTGGGTTGCGGAGAGGGAGGGATTCGAACCCTCGATACACTTTTGGCGTATACACACTTTCCAGGCGTGCTCTTTCGACCACTCAGACACCTCTCCGGGAAATTAAGGATTGCAAAGGTAAAATAATTTTCCATACCTTAAGTTAACTTAAAAGTTAATACAATAGGCGCATCTATTAGGCGTTTAATCTAAAAATTACACACATGAAATATATCAGATTGAATTTCTCCTTGCTCCTTATTGTAGCCGCGTTAATTACTTTACAAGCTTGCAAAGCAAAAAAACTGGTGCAAAAACCAGCTCCTGTAGTTACTGAAACCGAAAAACCGGCGCCGGTAGCACCAACTCCACAGCCTGCCCCTGCGCCAGCCGCACCTGCCCCGGCACCACAACCGGATTATAATTTTACCAATATCCAGTTTGAATTTAATTCGGGTGTGTTAAAAACAAGTTCGTATCCGGCGTTGGATAATGCAGCCGCGCAAATGAAAATAGATCCGTCAGCTAAGTTTATGTTAAAAGGTTACGCTTCGGCAGAAGGAACGGCCGCACATAACATGGAACTATCAGTTGACAGGGCTAATGCGGTAAAAGCTTATTTACTTAATTCAGGCGTAAACGCTGATAACATAACTGCACAGGGTTATGGCGAAAGCAACCCTGTTGCCGATAATACAACCGAGGACGGAAGAATATTAAACCGCCGTGTTGAGATCAGTAAACAAAATTAACATCGCTTAATAATAAAAAAGAAAGCCCAATGCATATGATTGCATTGGGCTTTCTTTTTTATTAAAGTCGATGATTTATTAAATGCCTGTTTTTTTGCGAATATCTTTTAACACGCCATTTTTGTTCAGCAATATGGCAGTGGTTTTATATTGTACATAAGCTTTGGTAACATACAGGTAACCTTTGTAATCATTACTTTGGCCCCATGAGTTTTTAACAATGTAATATTCTTTACCATTCTGATCTTTTGCAAGGCCTACAATGTGCATGCCGTGGTCGTCGGTTGTATTATAATTGTCGAATGCCTCTTGCCTAACTTCGGGTGTAATGTCCAGTTCAGGTTTTGGGCCATTGAACATTTGGTCGCGTTCATCTTTGGTCATGTCCTGTACGTCTTTTTGGGGTACATAAGCTACGCCGTTTGTCCAGCTGAAGTATTTTTCTGATACATCAGCACCCCATGCTACGGTATAGCCGTTTTTTAGAGCATTATCAATGATGTCGGTTATCTCATTCACTTTTATGTTGTAAACCTGGTTAAATTCCCAGTTATCAGGCACTAATAAAGTGTATTTTTCATAATAAGGGTGATCGGTTTCTGATGAAAACTCTACATAATCATCAGGGTTAATGCCTACTACTTCTTTAGCGAAAGTTTGCGGAGTATAAGTTTTGCCCATATAATCAAAACTGGTTGGTACCTGGCCCAGGTAGGCATCAATTGCAGCGGTATAGGCTGGCAACCAGTTTTTTGAAAGTTGACCGTTAGGGTTTGATACTACTACTTTTAACATGGCTTCCATCATGGCATCCAGTTCGCCAAATTGATTGCGGGTAGAGCCGTAGGTTAAGCCGGTATAGTTTATTTGCGGCATAGCACCATACTTGCGGAACATATTAATAACATCATGCGGTTCGCCGCCATCGCCAAGGCCTACAGCACCATGCATGCGTACATAGTTTATGCCTTTTTCGATGTATGCACAACGTGCAGAGTATATTTGAGAAAGATCCAATGGTTTTTTGCCTTCGCGGATCATTTCAGACTCCAGAAAAGAGTTGGTTGAATAACTCCAGCAGGTGCCCGACGAGCCCTGGTTTTTTATTGAAGTATTTGCCAGATCAATAACCGTAGTAAAGGTAAAGCCTGATTTGCTGTCGGCGCTTTGGTTATTTTTTACTGAGTTTACCAGGTTATCCTGGGCTTTTGAGGTAAATGCCGCCACGGAGATAGCCAGCATTAATGCAATGTGTTTAAATTTCATTTTTTTAGGGTCAGTTATGATGCCAAAATTAACGTAATTGCGATCATTTGCAAATAGGCGGATTGTGTTAGTTATCTGCTTGTAGTAAATGATGATATATATCATTAACGGTTTAATATTCGTCAAAATATTTAAGCGGATAACCGGGATAGCTATTTTTAGCTTATGTTTGTTTCAGTTTGCCAATAAGGCGACATTTACTTATAAAAACTGTTTAGTTTTAGATGCTGAGCATTAACGAAATTAAAAAACCCATAGCCGCGGAGATTGATGTTTTTGAAGATACCTTCAAAAATTCCATGTATAGCTCAGTACCGCTTCTTGATCGCATTACCCATTATATTGTAAAGCGTAAAGGCAAGCAGATACGCCCCATGTTCGTGTTTTTTTCGGCGAGCATTTGTGGTGGTATTAATGAATCAACACACCGTGGTGCCGCTTTAGTGGAATTGCTGCATACCGCGACTTTAGTGCATGATGACGTGGTTGATAATTCATACCAACGCCGTGGATTTTTCTCGATAAATGCTTTATGGAAAAATAAGATAGCTGTTTTGGTGGGCGATTACCTGCTATCAAAAGGCTTGCTGTTATCCATCGAAAATAATGACTTTAAATTACTACGTATTGTAAGCGAAGCCGTGCGCCAGATGAGTGAGGGTGAACTGTTACAGATTGAAAAGGTGCGCCGCATGGATATTGATGAGCCTATTTATTATGAGGTCATCAGGCAAAAAACGGCATCGCTGATAGCTTCCTGTTGTGCTTGCGGGGCTGCATCCGCCGGGGCTAGTGATGAGGTGATTGAGAAAATGCGCTTGTTCGGAGAAAAAATAGGCATCGCCTTCCAGATCAAGGATGATATGTTTGATTTTGGCACAGATGATGTAGGTAAACCGCTGGGAATCGATATAAAAGAAAAAAAGGTAACCTTGCCGCTGATCTATTCGCTAAGCACTTGCAGTAAGGCTGATAAAAAACGAATGATAAACCTGGTTAAGAACCATAATGATGAGGCTGAAAAGATTGGGCAGATTATTAAGTTTGTTAAGGACACCGGCGGTTTGGAATATGCCGAAACCCAAATGAAAAAGTACCAGGATGAGGCCTTCGAGATTTTGAATACCTTCCCCGAAGGAGAATCGAGATTAGGGTTGGAGCAGCTGGTGCGCTTTACCACTGAACGAAATAAATAATGCCGAACGAGCTGATATTCATATTAGGCTTCATAGTTTTTATTGTTGCAATGCTGTCGATAGACCTGGGCCTGTTTTCTAAAGCAGACCGCCCGGTGACTTTAACACGTGCGGCCATCATGAGCGCCGTTTGGATCGCACTGGCCGTATCTTTCTACTTATTGCTTTTACGCTATGGCGACCTGCTGCATCACGTTGATAGTTTTGCCGCACTGCAACGGGTTAACATCGAAAATTTTCATGATCTTAAATTAAATCCGAATGACTTCGCGGGAGGGTTGGAGCTATACCGTAAAAACCTTGGACTGGAATTTATTACCGGCTATACGGTAGAGTACGCGCTATCAGTAGATAATATTTTTATTATGGTGCTGATATTTACCGCTTTTGCTGTAGAACCTAAATATTATCACAAGGTGTTATTATGGGGGATAATAGGAGCGGTATTAATGCGCTTTACCTTCATTTTTGTGGGCTCGGCGTTGATTATTAAGTTTCATTGGATCTTGTACCTGTTCGGGGCGTTTTTGGTTTATACGGGGATAAATATGTTTGTGACCCGTAATAAAGAAGAGGCGATAGACCCTGATAACCACCCGGTGGTGAAATTCGCGTCCAAATATTTCGCGGTACATCCTAAATTTGAAAAGGGAAAGTTTTTTGTAAAGATAGATGGCAAGAGCCTCATCACCCCATTGTTATTGGTGCTGCTGATCATCGAAGTTACCGACCTTGTTTTCGCGGTGGATTCTATCCCGGCTGTTTTCTCGATCACTAAAGATCCTTATATCGTTTTCTTCTCCAACATATTCGCCATTTTGGGGCTGAGATCCATGTTCTTTCTGCTGGTGAATATTATTGATAAGTTCCATTACCTTAAAGTTGGTTTGGCGGCGCTGCTCACTTTTATCGGCCTGAAAATGCTGGCAGGGGAGTATGTGGAGCAAATCGGTTTAACCACCACCATCTCGCTGTTTATTATATTGGGGATATTGGCGGTGAGTATTGGGGCTTCGTTGTTGTTTCCGAAGAAGGTGGAGAAAAGCTAATCGAGTTTTTTATTCTCTTCGGCTAATAAATTATATGTTTGTATTCTAAACCTGATTATTGATATGAGTTTTTTGGCGGACGAAACTTTAGAATATTATATAAATAAAAAAACAAGAGGATCAGTATGGGGAATTGTTTTTGCTTTATTCCTTATATTCATTTTTGCTAATGCATTTTATTACAAAACATCATCTACAACTGAGTACTGGCTTAGTATGTTATTTATAGTATTTATAACTGTTATTTTTTTAAGATCAATAATGGTTGTAGATGGTCATAAATTAAATAAAATAGTAAATGAGATTGAAGTTTTAGAGAATAGTATTGTACTGCACACATATTCATTCAAAATTTTATTCTATAAAATCCCAGAAAGAATATTTACAATCAACAAAGACGACTTGATTATAAAAGAAGTAGGCTTCCCTTTCAATTCTCAAGGATTACAGAAAACCGAGACTTGGGAAGTAGATATTAAAGAGGAAAGTATTTATGTAGTTTACAACTGTTTCTCTGAAGAGTTTAAATCAATTATTGATCCCTCTAAAAAATAACTTATTCGGCTTTTGTCAAAAAATGCATCGGCCTGATTGAATATTCTACTATTACCTTTTGGTATTCAAGCGTGGGCACTTGAATAGGCGGAGCAAAAAAATGAACATCCAAATTCCCTCTTTGCCGCTTGCGGCAGAGAGGGTGGTCGAGCGAAGCAAAGACCGGGTGAGTAAAATATACGAGCGACATTAGCGCAAATGCCAGCCGCACAGTTGACTCACCCCGACTACGCTGCGCTGGTCGACCCTCTATGCGCCGCAGGCGCATAGAGGGTGAAAATAATTTTACCGCAAAGCGGGAGAGAGGGCTGGTTTAGCGACTTAGTGAAAACCAGGTGAGTCAACACGCCAATGCAGAATTAAAAACCGTCTGAATAATATCATTATTTTTAATCAATTGAGGCTTTAACAGGAAAATCTTACCTTAGTAAAATGCAGTCCCTCAATTTTAGCTTCCTCAAAGTTACACCGCTAAACGTGTTGGATATAATATTGGTAGCGTTCATTATCTACCAGTTATATAACCTGATACGCGGTACCATAGCGGCAAATATTTTCATTGGTTTTGTGATTATTTACCTGGCCTATTTTGTGGTAAAGGCTTTGCAAATGCAATTACTTACGGTAATACTGGGCAAGTTTGTGGATGTGGGGCCTATAGCGCTTATTGTAATCTTTTGGCAGGAAATACGGCGCTTCCTGCTTTTGGTGGGTAAAAATGCCTCGCTGCAGCGAAACAAGGCATGGTGGCAATACTTTTTTGGTAAGGCCGAGGCGGAGAAAAATAACTTCGCGCGGATAAAGCCGATCATCGATGCCTGTAAAAGTTTAAAACAATCGCGCACGGGTGCGTTAATAGTATTTACCAAGTATTATGATGAACAGTTTTACCAAAACAGCTGCGAGGTGATTGAAGCAAAGATTTCTAAGCGATTATTAGAGAGTATATTTCAGAAGACGAGTCCGCTGCATGACGGGGCGGTGGTAATATCTGAAAATAAAATAAAATCGGCCAGCTGTATTTTGCCGCTTACCGATAAAACCGATCTGCCACCGCAATTTGGTTTGCGCCACCGTGCAGGTATTGGTGTAACGGAAGCGAATGAAGCTACGGCCATCATCGTATCGGAAGAAACCGGCGAAATATCATACGCCAAACAGGGCCGTGTAAAAATGAATATCAGCTTTGCTGAATTGGAGAAACTGCTGAACAAGGATTTTTAATGTTTTTGATTTAATTTTGCGGCATGGGAGAGGGGAACACATTATGGTACTTGATAGGCTACATATTTTTAGGTCTGGCCGTGATGTACACTATTTTCGCGGGATTTGCGTACCTGTTTTTATACAAATGGCGCGGTAAGTTTTACTGGGCATCAAAAATACAGCAATGCTACCCTGAGCGCAAGCATATTATGCGCGAGATTTGGCTATCCGTAAGTACCCTGGTTATTTTTGGCGTGGTGTTGCTAGGTGTTGCCTGGGCAAATTACCATGGTTATACCCAGGCTTATCATCCGGCGGATAAATATGGCTACTGGTATTACGCGTTCAGCATTGTGATCATGGTGTTTATACATGATGCTTATTTCTACTGGGCGCATCGCTTATTGCACTGGAAGCCGTTATTTAAAACGGTGCATATAAAGCATCATTTATCTATCAACCCAACACCTTTCGCGGCGCTGGCTTTTCATCCGATGGAGGCTGTGAGTGAGATATTGGTGGTGCCTTTGGTGGCGTTTACCATTCCGCATTATCCAACTGCCATGCAAATCGTTTTTATTTACTCGTTATTGGTGAATATAGGCGGACATATGGGTTACGAAACAGTACCTAAAGAATTTGTGCGCCACTGGGTGTTTAAATGGCATAATACATCAACCCATCACAATATGCACCATCGCCTGGTTAAATGCAACTACGGGCTTTATTTTAATATCTGGGACAGACTAATGGGTACCAATCATCCCGACTACGAAAAACACTTCGAAGAAGTAGTCGACCGTCGCAACAAAGAAAGACTGGCCAAACTCAACAAAAAAGTTTGGGCCCAAAAAAATAAGCAGAAACCTGTTAAGGGATCGGCTGGGTCAAGGGCTGTTCAGCAGGGTTAATTACCTTTTCCTTTTTTTAGCAGGAGCACTGGCTTCAGTCTTTGACTTAAACCTAACAGATCAGGAAAGTTTATAACTTTTTTTATAATGCCGCCTGTTAGTTATTGTCAATCTCAGACTGACTTTATCTATGGGCTTCAGTTACAAACTGAAGCCAGTGAGGATTAAATAAATATTTGTTGCAAAAAAAGCCGGACTGGTTGGTCCGGCTTTTTGATGGATAGATAACAAATTATTTAGTGTCCTGTATTTCCTTTACTGTTTGATCGATCAGTTTAACTGAAGCATCATCATGTAAAGCGGTACGGCCGGTTTTTACATTACCGTTTAATTCGCCAATAACAAACTGGTCGGCACCATACATTTTATATTGTATAGCCATTGCTTTTAATTCCAATATACCTTGTTGCGCATCAGCAGAATTATCAACGCGTGCGGTCATTGCTGCAAATTTCCGGGCCAGCTCAAATTTCATCTGGATATGTGCTTCGTGGAATTGTTTGTATACAAAAGGCCACTCTGCTGAGTTTCCGCTGGTAGCGTAAACGCCAACCATTGCAGTGGTAAGGTCGTCCATGTTATCAGCTTCGAAACCTTTGGCTAAGGTTAACGCTTTTACGCTATCAAGTTTGCTGATAGCAGTTAAAGCAGCGCCCTGTATAGCATATGAACGGCTTGATAATGCCGCAGTAAATATATCCATATTGCCAGATGCTTTTAAATTACCTAAGGCGGCAATTGCGGCAGCACGTACTAAAGTGTTAGGATCTGTTTGTGCTAATGATGCCAGGATTGGCATTGCCGCATTGCGAATAGCATCATTCTTCATGTCCAAAGCTTTGATCGCTTTTATTTGCAGGCGATAGTACTTATCGTGCAGAGCAGAGATCAATACCTTTTGCGCGCCTTTATCATCCTGTTGTTTGGTTGCCGCGCTAATAGCTTCGGTACGGTCAACATATAATGGTGCATTAAAATATTGGAACACAAATTGATCCAATGACTTATTATCGGTCTTTTTAACTAATAACACTTTATCACCATCAACGTTAACTAAATCAGGTTTAAACTCGCTGGTAAAGGTTAGGGTATCGGCTTTGTCCTGCATCCATACGTTATGGCGTACTTTTTTGCCACCTGCATAAATATCAACCGCGAAAGGCAAAATAAATGGTTTGCCATCCTGGGTTTGTTGCAGATAAACAGTTTCTTTTTTAGTGGCATCGTCCCATTTGTAGCTAATGCTTAAATCAGGGTTACCTGCACCATAATACCATTGGTTGAAGTACCAGTTAAGGTCAAGTCCGCTAGCTTCTTCTAAAGCTAAACGTAGTTGTTGTGCTTCGCCGGCTTTAAATGCGTTGGTAGTAAGATAGCTTTTTAAGCCTTTAAAAAACGCGGCATCGCCCAAATAAGTGCGCAGCATATTTAAAATACGACCACCCTTTTGGTAGCTCACCAAATCAAATACATCTTCCTTATCGTTATAATGAAAACGAACAAGATCTTTAGTTTGATCTGCGGGATCCTGCAGATATTCGTTCATATCCACATAATTCTGATAACCTGCTTCATCTTTACCATATTTGTGTTCGGCCCAAAGCATTTCGCTGAAATCAGCAAATGATTCATTCATGGTGATGTTGGTCCAGTTTTCGCAGGTTACATAATCACCAAACCATTGGTGGAATAACTCGTGTGCAATGTCCACGCGGCTATCGTTATAATAAGCATCTAATAACTGGCGATCGGTTAACTGCACCTGTTCGCCGTGTAGGGTTGCGGTAGTATTTTCCATCGCGCCGCTTACGTAATCACGTACTACAATTTGCGCGTATTTGTTCCATGGGTAATCAACACCTAAAGTAGTTGAGTAAAATTCCATCAGCTCTGGTGTCATGCCGAAAATTTGTTTGGCATATGGGGCGTATTTAGGCTCCAGGTAGTAGTCTACATCTTTGCCGCGCCATTTGTCGTGATAGATTTTAAAGTCGCCCACGGCCATCATAAACAAGTATGGTGAGTGCGGCAAGTCCATCTTCCAGGTATCAGTACGGGTACCGTCGCCATTCACTTTTTGTGAAGCTAAACGACCGTTTGATAAAGTCACATATTTAGCCGGAACAGTCATGGTAATCTCGTCGGTAGTTTTTTGTTGTGGCTGATCGATGGTAGGGAACCAGGCTGATGAGCTTTCGGTTTCGCCTTGTGTCCAAATCTGGATAGGTTTATCCGGGTCCTTGCCATCAGGGTTTATAAAGTATAAACCTTTAGCATCGTTAATAGCCGCGCTGCCTTTTGTTTTTAACAAGTTAGGCTTTGATGTATAGGAAATATAAATTGTATAATTTTCGTTGTTACGGTAAACCCTGTCTAAACGAATAGCCAGTGAAAGACTGTCCTGGTAAACATATTTAAGCGGGATATTTTTGCCGTTTTGTACGATGGATATATTATGAATATCCATGCCCTTCGCATCAAGCCTTAAGGTATCGGTTGGATAAAAATGAGGTTTTAAGTTAACCCATTCTTTACCGTACATAAAGCACTTTTTATAATCAAAGCGTACATCTAATTTAGTGTTGATCAAATCGTTTACTCTGGTAGGAGTAGCCCGGTAAATATCAATTGCCGGTACATTGTGAGGGATTGGCGGTTCTATTTGCGCCTGCGCTGTATTAAGCGCGGCCACAGCCACAAAAAGGCTGCATAATAAGCCCGCAGAAAGGGTTTTTTTCATGATAATGAGTAATGATGTTCAGTTATAAGACGAAAATAGGATTTGCTTAGGAAATTAAGACAATTGGGGGCGAAAAATGTTACAGGGAGGGTGATTTTGTTGGTGATTAGAGTGGGAGGAAGGAGCTGGGAGTGGGTTTTCCTTTTGTCATTCTGAACGCAGTGAAGAATCTATCGATAGGCTCACCGCATGCAGATTAGCGGATAGATGCTTCGTCCCTCAGCATGACAATCTTATTTATAAACTCCTTTGTCATTCTGAACGCAGTGAAGAATCTATCGATAGGCTCAACGCTTGCAGATCAGCGGATAGATGCTTCATCCCTCAGCATGACAATTTGTTTATGATCCGCTCCCTTGTAATTCTGAACGCAGTGAAGAATCTATCGATAGATTCGCCGCGTGCAGATTAGCGGATAGATGCTTCGTCCCTCAGCATGACAAGGGGGAGAAGCAACAAAAAAGCCATCAATTATTAGTTGATGGCTTTAATATTATTAAGTTATCAAATATTATTATTCAATAACGCTTACTTTAAGCATGTTGGTTTTGCCTTTTTTAACTAAAGGAACCGAAGCAGTATTAATTACCACATCACCAACTTGTACTAAACCATCTGCTTTAAGGGTGTTGTTTACGTCCTCAATAGTTTGATCTGTACTTTCAGTTTTATTATAGTAGAATGAACGTACTCCCCAAACCAGGCTTAATGCATTAAGCAATTGTTTGTTTGGTGTGAATATGTAAGTGCTTGCTTTAGGGCGGTAGCTTGATATTTCAAAAGCGGTGTAACCTGATGATGTCATCGAAACAATACCAACAGCATTGGTGTGTTCAGCTAAATATACTGCTGATCCGCAGACTGCATCGCTCAGGTTGCTGGTTTCATCCTGCGTCCTAACCGGTTCTTCTTTGGCATTGTATGGGTAGCCTAGCTCTTCAACATTACGAACAATTTTAGCCATTGTTTCAATAACTATAACCGGGAATTCACCAACTGAAGTTTCGCCGCTAAGCATTACTGCATCAGCGCCATCCAGTACAGAGTTTGCAACATCATTCACTTCGGCACGTGTTGGGCGCGGGGTGGTGATCATTGATTCCAGCATCTGCGTAGCAACAATAACCGGTTTTGATGCCGCGCGACATTTACGGGCGATCATTTTTTGCAATAACGGAACTTCTTCCATCGGCATTTCAACACCAAGATCGCCACGGGCAACCATCACACCATCCGTTACCGCGATAATTTCGTCGATATTGTCAATAGCTTCAGGTTTTTCAATTTTAGCGATTACGCGGGCCGAACTGCCATGCTGCGCGATGATATGTTTTAATTGTACAATATCCTCAGCGTTACGAACGAACGATAAGCCGATCCACTCTACATCAAATTGCAGAACAAAT
This sequence comes from Mucilaginibacter sp. L196, assembly GCF_009765905.1. Taxonomy (GTDB): domain Bacteria; phylum Bacteroidota; class Bacteroidia; order Sphingobacteriales; family Sphingobacteriaceae; genus Mucilaginibacter. The sequence goes on from NZ_LMUO01000015.1 coordinate 729,679, forward strand.
TTCAGGTTTATTAAATCTTCTTCAGTTAAACTTGGGATAGATACTTTGGTGTTTGGCAGGTTAACGCCTTTACGTGAAGTAAGGATACCACCGTGAACAATTTCGCAAACTACGGTATCAACACGGTTAGTCTCGATAACACGCATCTGGATTTTTCCATCGTCCAATAAAATAATTTCATTGGCCTGTACATCCTTCGGGAAGGTATCATAAGTAATGTATATCTGGTTGTCGTCACCAATACATTCGTGGGTAGTTATATTAATACGAGTGCCATTTATTAAATGTATACCACCATCTTTTACTAAACCAATGCGGATTTTTGGTCCCTGCAAATCGGCAAGTATGCCAATGTTGGTTTTGTATTGCTCATTTATTTCGCGAATTGTGTCGATAACTTTTTTGTGATCTTCAGCTTTTCCGTGCGAAAAATTAAGGCGGCAAACGTTTACGCCGGCCTTTATCATGGCTAAAAGGGTTTCTTTAGGGGCCGAGGCAGGGCCCATAGTGGCAACTATTTTGGTACGGTTATAATACAATTTCATAAATTATGAGTTTAAATCTGGCTTACCGAGTATACAAAGTGTAAAACGGACACATTCTAAATTTTGCGCTAAAATAGTAGATTTTCCCGTGATTTTATTTTTTTTGGATCAATCTTTACCGCGGCCACTATTTCGGGTATGCGATTAAGGGATGATACCAGGTTATCGAGGTCATAATCATCAATATAATTTTTGATCATTAAAAAATAATCTGTTTTACGTATTTCGGGTATCAAATAGCCATCAGAACCTTTGTTGGCTATAAAATAAAAATTAGTGTCACTAGCTTCCCAATGGTGGGTATACTTAGAAAAGTACACCGGCTCGGTGTTAGGAAGGATCTCGACCGCAAGATCGGCAGTTTTAGCCAAATTAAAGTTTAAATACTTGTTAATAAGATAACAAATACGGTAATCTTTAAGCGGTGTTGTTACTGCAATTAGTACAAAATCAAGATCGATCTCAAACTTTAATATTTTTCTGTTCAAAATCATTACATTTGCGCCGGTAAAAATACAATTTGAAAACCTTAGCAAGTAAATTTTTGTTGAGTTAAATGCGCAAAAGTTTTTAGATTTGATATTTAACAGAATTTATTTTTCTTTGCACTGAAATTATTAATCATTAAACTATAAGACTATGTCTGATATCGCTTCAAGAGTAAAAGCTATAATCGTAGAAAAATTGGGAGTTGACGAGAACGAAGTAACCCCGGAAGCAAGCTTCACCAATGACCTTGGTGCTGATTCTTTAGACACCGTGGAACTGATCATGGAATTCGAAAAAGAATTCAATGTGGCTATCCCTGACGATCAGGCTGAAACAATTGGTACTGTAGGTCAGGCCATTGCTTACCTTGAAAAAAACGTTAAATAACTCGCAAAACCCTTTAAATGGAGTTTAAGAGAGTTGTAATAACCGGGCTTGGAGCACTTACTCCAATTGGCAACAGCGTTCCTGAATACTGGGAGGCTTTGATAAATGGGGTAAGTGGCGCCGCGCCTATTAAGAGTTTTGATACTTCAAAGTTCAAAACCAAATTCGCGTGCGAAGTGAAAGGCTTTGACGCGGATGCATTTTTAGGCCGAAAAGACGCGCGTAAGCTCGATCCTTTTGTTCAGTATGCATTATATTCCACTGCTGAAGCGGTTGCGGATGCAGGTTTGGATTTCGATAAATTGGATACCAGCCGTATTGGTGTTATCTGGGGATCGGGTATTGGTGGTTTAAAAACATTTTTGGATGAAATTGTAAATTTCGCCAAAGGTGATGGAGCGCCACACATTAACCCCTTCTTTATCCCAAGGATGATTGCCGACATCGCGCCGGGCCATATTTCTATTAAATATGGTTTACGCGGGCCAAACTTTACTACGGTTTCTGCATGTGCCTCATCAAACAACGCATTAATTGATGCTTTTAACTATATCCGTATGGGTAAAGCTAATATGTTTGTTACCGGCGGATCAGAAGCTATAATAAATGAGGCTGGTATTGGTGGCTTTAACGCGATGCATGCGCTATCAACCCGAAATGATGACCCGGCAACGGCCTCGCGCCCGTTTGACCTTGACCGTGATGGTTTTGTGGCAGGCGAAGGTGCAGGAACCATTATTTTGGAAGAATATGAGCATGCGAAAGCACGTGGCGCTAAAATTTATGCTGAAATGATAGGCGGGGGCATGAGTGCGGACGCTTACCATATGACTGCCCCACACCCGGAAGGGCTTGGCGCGGCTTTAGTAATGAAAGAAGCACTGCGCGACGCGGGTATTGAAGCATCGGAAATTGATTATGTGAATGTGCATGGTACATCAACCCCGATTGGTGATCCGCAGGAGATAAAAGCTATACAGACTGTATTTGGCGATCATGCTTATAACATTAATATAAGCTCAACCAAATCCATGACCGGGCACTTATTAGGTGCAGCGGGCGCTGTTGAAGCGATTGCTACGATATTGGCCATTAAAAATGGTATTATCCCTCCAACTATTAACCATTTTACTGATGACCCGGCTTTTGATCCAAGGATAAACTTTACGTTTAACAAGGCGCAGAAAAGGGAAGTGAAAACCGCGCAAAGCAATGGCTTTGGGTTTGGTGGCCACAACGCATCGGTAATATTCAGGAAGTTAGAAGATTAATTGTATTAAATGCCTATAAGCCGTTTCTACAAACTATATATCTCTCCTAACAGAAAATATGTTAAAATTTTAAAGAATTTGCTCGGATTTGTTCCGGGCAATTTGTCGTTATACCGGTTGGCATTTCGCCATAAATCGGCGGCGCAAAACATCAAAAAAGGCGTAAAGAACAGTAACGAACGCCTGGAATTTTTGGGCGATGCCGTTTTAGGCAGCGTTGTTGCCGAAGTGCTGTTTAAACTTTACCCTTACGAGGATGAAGGCTTTTTGACTGAATTGCGGTCGAAAATTGTAAGTCGTGTTAACCTTAACCAGTTAGGTAAAAAGCTTGGCTTTGATAAACTGATAGAGTTTGATAACCGCGCTTTAAATTCACAAAGGCAAGGATCACTGTTAGGTGATGCTTTTGAGGCCTTGATCGGGGCTGTTTATTTGGATAAGGGCTATGACTTCACCAAAAACTTTTTGATAAACCACATTATCAAATCGCATATCGACATCCATAAACTGGAGCAAACCGAAACTAACTTTAAGAGTAAGCTGATTGAATGGTGCCAGCGCCATGGTAAGGATATTACCTTTGATTTGGTGAACAACCATGAAGGTGAGAACATCAAACTATTCTCGGTACAAGCCAGTGTTGATGGCGAAATAGTGGGCTTAGGTAAAGAATTCAGTAAAAAGAACGCGGAAAAGCTAGCCGCTGAGAAAGCTTGTGAATCGTTAGGAATTTAAACTAACCAAAGCGTCATTGCGAGCGAAGCGTGGCAATCCCCTACTTACAGAATCGCTTGAGATACTCAACCTTAAAAAATGTCATTCTGAGCATAGCGAAGAATCTGTAAAGTAGTTTACACCAGTACAGATTCTTCGTCCCTCAGAATGACAAATCTATTTAACTTCTAAATCCTAATACAACTTTTGTAAATCCGCCCCATCTTTATGTGTTTTATAATATTCCAGGTAATGTTTTATGTGGCTGATGAGCTCGTAATCATTCCAACCCCGCATGTCTTCGTACGATGGGGTATACTGCTGCATAAATTTTACCACATCAGCATCCGGTAAATGGGTTACCTGTTTTACCAGTTGCGGAGTATAACGTTTGCTTACCTCAACAGCTTCCAGCTCGTTTTTGGAAAATTTGGCGAAGTGGCGCTCATTGGTAGCATCGGCACTAAATAACTCATAAAAAGCAGTAATAGGCGAGGCGATAAATGCCATTAACGGCGGGTGCCCATCAAAATACAGGCCTTTACTGCGGTAGTCATTCATTACACCGTTTAATTCCTGTCTGGTACTTTGGCCTTGTATGGTAACCTGCTGCAACACAATAATAGGCTGCATGTAAACTATCATGTCGTTTGGCCCGCTTACTACTTGTTTTTGTTCGGTATAACCGGTTTTTTTGAAGAGCAAAGTATCCCCTTTTGATGCCGGGATGCTAAAGCCGCCAAGCTCATCACTCATCATGATCTGCTGACTTTTTAAGTTGGTAACAGTTGCCGAGGCAATACGTTCGTCGCTGCTTTTTTTGAAGAAGATGCCATTTACAGTAAATGCCTGTTGCGCTTGCGCGAGTATCGGCAGACAAAAAAAAGCGATTAACGCAGGATATATTATGAGGTAACGGGTGTTCATTTAAATAATAACGTAAACTTATTAATTGTATATCGTATTAAATGTAAAAAAGTGTTAATGGAGTGCTTGGGTGGGTCGAAATCAACGTTTGGAGATTAGGATTTGGTTAGAAAATATGATTATTTTAGCCTAAACTCTAAACTCCAATCACTAATTACTAAATTTGCACATGATAAAATCCATGACAGGGTATGGAATTGCTGCTGCCGACTCAGGCACCACAAAATATACCGTTGAGATAAAATCCCTGAACAGTAAGTTTCTTGAGCTATCATTACGATTGCCAAAAATATTCTCTGATAAAGAATTTCAGTTGCGTAACGATTGCAATAAGCAAATAGAACGCGGGAAAGTTAACCTTTCTATCACCGTTGAACAACAAAACGGTGTGGTAAAAGCAGCTGGTATTGATACCGTTCTGCTAAAAAATTACTACGAGCAATTAAAAGCGGTGAGCGTTGAATTAGGAGAACCGACAACTAACCTGATGCAACTGGCGCTTGGTTTACCCGAAGTAGTTAAATACGACGAGGAAACAGTTTCAGAAGATGAATGGAAATTGGTTGAGAAAACTTTTAACCAGGCTGTTGCCGCGTTCCAAAAATTCCGCTCAGATGAGGGTAATGTTTTGGAGCAGGATTTGAAATATCGTATCAACATCATCCTTGAAAACCTTAAACTGGTTGAGATTGAAGAGCCTAAACGTGTGCCGATTATTCGTGAGCGTTTAAACTCATTTTTGGAAGAAGCCACTAATAAGGAAGGCATCGACCAAAATCGTTTTGAGCAGGAGCTGATCTATTTTATTGATAAGCTGGATATTACTGAAGAAAAGGTACGACTAAAAGCTCATTGCGATTATTTTTTAGAAACGCTTAAAAACAGCGATGCTAACGGTAAAAAATTAGGTTTTATTACCCAGGAGATCGGCAGAGAGATAAATACTTTGGGATCAAAATCCAACGATGCCAACATGCAGAAACTGGTAGTAGGCATGAAGGAAGAATTGGAAAAAATGAAGGAACAACTTTTAAACGTATTGTAGTAGATGGCCAAAGAAGGTAAATTAATTATATTCTCTGCACCATCCGGAGCTGGTAAAACTACTATAGTACATCATTTGCTTGGTAAGATGAGCGACCTGGAGTTTTCCATATCGGCTACTACCCGCGAGGCTCGTGGAGATGAGGTGGACGGTAAAGACTACTACTTCATCAGCAAGGAAAGCTTTTTGCACCGCATAGCCAAAAAGGAATTTGTAGAGTTTGAGGAAGTATACTCCGGTACATTTTATGGCACTTTACGTACAGAAATTGAGCGTATCTGGAAAAAAGGCAAAACGGTGATATTTGATATTGATGTGGAAGGTGGTTTACACTTAAAACGTAAATACGACGGGCAGGCGCTGGCTATTTTTGTTCAGCCGCCATCACTTGAGGTTTTAAAAGAACGTTTAAGCGGCAGGGGAACAGACAGCGCTGAGAAATTAAAAGAACGTTTTGCCAAAGCTGAAAAGGAACTGAACTATGCCCCGCAGTTTGATGTTATCCTGAAAAACTATGAGCTGGATACGGCATGTGCTGACGCTGAAGTATTAGTAAAGAATTTTTTGAATCAATAATTTTTAGCTATCTTACTGACGCAATCAGTTTGCAGTTGCTGGTTTGCAGTTTGCTTAAAAGTATGGGTACATACAAAGATTTATTACTATACAAAAAAAGCTTTGCCTTGGCTATGGAGATATTCAATGTTACAAAGCAATTTCCTAAAGAAGAAATGTATTCCCTTACGGATCAGATCAGAAGGTCATCAAGATCTGTTAATATTTGCACCGTCGAAGCATACAGGAAACGAATCTATCCCAATCATTTTATAAGCAAACTTACAGACGTGGATATGGAAAATAGTGAAACGCAGGGATGGTTGGAATTTTCAAAGGCATGTAATTACATAACAGAGGAAGTTTATAATAAATTATATAATTTGTCGGACGAGATTGGGCGAATTGTTCAATATATGATTAGTAATACTGAAAAGTTCGGCGCAAAGTAACTGCTTGCTGCAAACTTAAAACTGCAAACTAATGAAGATAGGTTTACTATTCGGTTCATTTAATCCCATTCATGTAGGCCATTTAATTATTGCCAACTACATGGCCAACTACACCGACCTTGATAAAGTTTGGTTGGTTGTATCACCCCAAAACCCACTAAAAAAATACGGCGACCTGATTAATACCTACGACAGGCTGGAGATGGCTAAACTAGCTACCGATAACGCTAAAAATTTGGAAGTTAGCGATGTGGAGCTGAAGCTTCCGCAACCATCTTATACTATTGATACCCTCGCTCATTTAAAAGAAAAATATCCGCAGCATGAATTCGCGCTGATTATGGGGTCGGACAACCTGGTGTCATTACCAAAATGGAAAAACTTTAAACTGATACTGCGCGATTATAAAATATACGTTTACCCGCGCCCTGGATATGAGAACGCCGAGTATGCGTCCCATCCATCCGTAACTATCACCATGACACCGCAGATGGAACTATCCGCAACCTTCATCCGCAAATCAATCGCTGAAAAAAAAGATGTACGTTTTTTTGTGCCTGATCCGGTGTTGGAGTTTATTGAGAGTAAGAACCTTTACGGGAAAATCAAATAATGTAAATCCTGTGTTATTTGCATTGGGGTAAGCTTTAGTATATATCAATATTGGTTTGCTCTTAAGGTATGATAATTGCTTTATTCTGATTTAACCTGAATACTAAAAATCGTATATTTTAATTATTAAAAGGATTGAGTATGCTGACTAAAGAAAAGATGCATGATCTGATAGATCATTTGCCGGAGGGCTTCTCGTTGGATGACATTGTTGAACGGATAATTTTGTTGCAAAAGCTTGAAACAGCAAGAGAACAAATTAAAAATGGTGATTATTTGACTGAAGAAGAATTCGATAAGGAAGTTGATACGTGGGACTAAAAATAGTTTATTCTAAAATATCCTTACAGAATTTAAGAGAAATTTACGATTACATAAGAAGGAATTTGCCTTATTATGCCAAATATGAAATACAGTTAATTCGTACAGCGATTAAAAAATTAAAGGATAATCCTTTATTGGGTAAGGTATTTGAAAAGTCGGAGGATGAATTTACGAGAGAATTAATCTATAGAAACTATCGTATAATTTATGACATCATTCAGGATAAAGAAATCAATATCCTCTCCATTCACCATCACGCCCGCCTCATTAGCAATAACCCAGCTTTTAAGGATGATGAATAACGCTTACCTTTGCATTTGTGAGCGAGAAAACCATACTTAAACTGCAGTTACCTACCGACCCGACCTGGGTAAAGAATGTTGTGGAAAGCAACATTGAAGAACTATTAACCGACCATGCTTTTTGTGAACAGAAAGCCGCCAGCAATGCCATCACCCTTATTGTTCAAAACCCTAATTTATCTGACCTGGTGCAGGAGATGATCGCTTTAGCGCAGGAGGAAATGGATCATTTTAAACGAGTACATGAACTAATTGTGCAGCGTGGTTTCGTACTAGGCCGGGAACGCAAGGATAATTATGTAGGCGAATTGCAAAAGTTTATTGTAAAAGGCGGAGGCCGTACCACACAGTTGGTTGATAGATTGCTTTTTTCGGCGATGATTGAGGCAAGGAGTTGTGAGCGGTTTAAAGTACTCTCGGAAAATATTGAGGATGCGGAACTCGCAGCTTTTTACCATGAACTGATGGTAAGCGAGGCCACGCATTATGCCATGTTTATTCGTTTAGCTAAAAAGTATTGTGGCGATATTGATGTGGACGCGCGATGGAAAGAATACCTGGCGCATGAGGCTGTAGTGATACAAAATTATGGAAAGATGGAACGCATACATGGGTAGTTTATCCATACAAAACGGCTGATTACCGATACTCCATTCGATAAGTTGTTAACTATAGCTTGATTTGTACATGTCGAGATTTAAAATATTTATAGTTACCATACACATTGCGGGCTGGCTTTTATTTATGGCTTTCCCGCTTTTGTTTTTAAACGGAGGGGAGAACAGCAGTGCCATATCTGTATTAAAAAATTATTCCTACTGGTTATTTGGCGGTACGTATATCATACTATTTTATATTAACGGGTATCTACTCATTCCCCGGTTGTTCTTACGTAAAAAGTATATTGATTACGCTATTCTTGTTTTTGTGCTTTTTAGCTGTGTTTATGTAATTAAACCATTCGATAAGCTGGTAATAAATGCCGAAACCCATACAAATATTTCATTTCCTGAAGGTGGGCCGGGATTTGGCCCGCCGCCGCAAGGCTCTAATGTGCCGCCGCAGGATGGTATGAATAGGCCACCAATGAACAGCCATCAAGGGCCGTCATCATCTGCAAATAACAACGCGCCACAATTTAATAACCAACATCAGCCGCCGGGTAATCATATTCCCGGGCCTCAGAACAGGCTGCATTTTGATAGCACCAGCCTGTTTATATTTTTAATGATAATGGCTATAAGTACTGCTATAAAAGTGGTACAGCAATGGCAGTTGACAGAGCAGCGCGCCGCCCGTGCCGAAACAGATAAGGCCACCGCGGAGCTATCGTTTTTAAAGGCACAGATCAATCCTCATTTTTTATTTAATACCCTTAATAATATTTATACGCTGGCTGTTACGCATGATGAAAGTGCTGCTGATAGCATTATGAAGCTATCAAACATTATGCGCTATGTTACCGATGAGGTTACGACTGATTTTGTGCCACTGCAAAGTGAAGTTGATTGTATAAGCGATTATATTGAATTGCAGCGCATCAGGATGAATGATAAGACACCAGTGAATTTTACAGTAAGGGGCGATATACAGCATAAAATAATACCGCCGTTAGTATTGATGACCTTTATTGAAAATGTTTTTAAATACGGTATTAGTAAACAGGAGCCATCAATCATCGATATAAATATTGATGTAGCGGAGTCTGCCGTTTCATTCTTTTGCCAAAACAGGATATTTATCAGAAATTCGGATACACAAAGAATGGGCATCGGTATAAAAAATACAAAACAACGGTTAGAACATTTATATAACGGCAGGCATTTGTTATATATAACTAACGATGATGAGTTTTACACCGTTCAGCTTGTTTTGCAATCCTGAGTATGGCACCACTTAAATGTATAGCTATTGATGATGAACCGCTGGCGCTAAAACTAATGCGCGAGTATGTAATGCGCACGCCGTCGTTGCAAATGGTGCATACTTTTGATGATGCGATAACAGGCGCCGAGTTCCTGAAAAAGTCGCCGGTTGATATATTGTTTATCGATATTAATATGCCCGATATAACCGGTATTGATTTGGTACGATCACTTGAAAAAAAGCCTATTGTTATTTTTACTACAGCCTACAAAAACTTCGCTTATGAGGGTTTTGAGCTGGAGGCGCTCGATTATCTTTTAAAGCCGATTGACTTTAATCGGTTTACTAAAGGGGTGGAAAAAGCGATAGCGTATCATCAATATAAAAACACCCCTGTTGCAGAGCAGCGTGATGAAAGTTTGTATGTGTATTCGGAGTACAGGATGGTGAAAATTAGCCTGAAGGATATTGAATATATAGAAAGCATGGAGGATTATATAAAAATTCACATACATAAGGCTAAAACTATTTTGACGCTGATGCCCCTAAAAACGGTGCTCGAAAAATTACCTGCCGATAAGTTTCAGCGTATTCACCGCAGTTATATTATTCCGGTTAATAAAATTATATCGATAAAAGGACGTAAGATACAATTGGCTGATGTTGAATTGCCTGTAAGCGAAAGTTATGTGTCATTTATCCGTGATTGGATGAAATATAGGTAAAAACAATATTTATCGGTACAAAAACCCTGTTTACCGATACCTTAAAGAATAGCCGCACAACTATCCTGACTTTTATAATGTGATTAACGAATGTTGACCTAATTATAAAGAAGATGGAACGGAAAAACTTTTTAAGAACCTTTGCAGTAGCAGCCGCTGCGGGCCCCATGTTGTTAGATGCTTGTGGAAAGGACGCCTCAACAAAAACATCGACTACTACCACAACCACCACAACGGGATCATCAAGTACAACAGTAAGTGAATCAGGTAGTTGTACGGTAACACCAACTGAAACAGAAGGACCGTTCCCATATCCCGGTGGCGAAATTAACGACCCGCTTAACCGTACCGATATTACCGGCAGCCAAACCGGCATACCAATCTCTTATACTTTTTTGGTTGTTAATACTAATAATAGTTGTGCCGTAGTTTCGGGCGCAAGGGTTGATATATGGCATTGCAATAAGGATGGCTATTACTCGGGCTATGGCAACCAACCAGGCATATTGGGTACTGAAACCTATGTGGGCGAAACCTGGCTGCGCGGTTATGAAATTACCAATAGCTATGGCATAGTTACATTTAGTTCTATTTATCCCGGTTGGTATTCGCCAAGGGCAACACATATCCACCTGGAAATTTACATCGACAGTGTTTTAAAGAAAACGGCGCAACTGGCTTTTCCTGAAAGTATATCAAACGCGGTACAGGTAAGTACTTTGTATGCTGCGCATGGTGCTAATCCAACTACTAATTCTGCTGACAGTGTTTTTGGAGATTCAGCTACCGACCTGGCGAATGAAACGCTATCATTAACGGGCAGCCTTACAGCAGGATATGCAGGCACCTATACTATTGGTTTGGCTTTGTAAATATCATCAACCCCAAAATGGAAAAGGCATTAATAAAACTTGCTTATAAGCAGGTGATAGCTATAAAAGATGAAGGTAATTTTGAAAAGAAAGTGTTTAACGCTACGTACCAGGAGTTCCTTTTAAAATCGCAAGCTTATAATCCCGACAGGAAGCTTAAAACCTTTACCCAGCTGAAAGCAAGTGATGGCAGGGCAAATTCATTGCATTATAAACTCAGCTTTGCCATTGGCGGTTTTTTAAAAAGCTTAAATAATAAAATTCCTTTTTTGAAAGATAATGCCGGGAATAGTTTGGTTTTTGACGTGCCAGTTTTTGAGTTAGTAGAATCGGATATTGAAGATAAAGAAGCACATATAGTGGCTATAAACTATATCACTTGTGTATTAACACTGTTAAGTGTTATAGGCGAATATTTGATATTGGCTATTGGTGATGTAAACCCCGAGGGGGGGGCTGAAACAATAACTGTGAAGATGCAGCCCGGCCTGTCGATTATATCTTATAAAGGAAGGTACCAGACTTATAATACCCCGATTAATGGGCAGGAGGTTTTTGCCTGATGTTTAACCGCATAAAAAGCTTTGTTTTATAATGATGGTGTGTTTTAATCGAGAGCGCCTGCAGCAATGCGGGCGCTTATTTAGTTTTATTAGTATGCATAACGCGGTAAGTAAGCTGCTTATATTTATTTTTGCTTTGTTGATGTTTATTTCGATAAATACACATGCGCAAAGTTTAGGTGACCCGGTAGTACACATTACATTTGGCGCCGGAACAAGTACGCATGCCGGGGCGCTGGCCGCCGATTCGGGTACAACAAGTTACACGTATTCCAGTGCTGATTTCCCCACCGATGGCTCCTATACTATTGAGAATACCACGGCAGGTGCCGGGAATGTATGGTGGTCGACAACCGATCATACCGGGGATCCGGGCGGCTATATGATGATCGTAAATGCATCCGTATCCAAAACAGATTATTTTTATAAAAGAGAGGTAGATGGGCTTTGCGGAGGAACAACGTACCAATTTTCGGCATGGATCGGTAATTTATTGAGGAGCGAGGACCTTAGCCCGCCCAATATAACCTTTGGCTTATATCAAACTGATGGTACGTTAATACAAAGCTATACCACGGGCGTTATCCCGTTGCAGCCTACCGGGTTTAAATGGGTGCAGTTCGCTTTTAATTTTAGCCTGCCTGCAGGCACATCAAATGTTATTATTAAGATGACTAATAACAGTAATGGTGGCGCACCCGCGAATGATGAAGCACTTGACGATATTACGTTTAGCCCTTACGGGCCGGCATTGGTTGCCAGCTTTAGCGGAAGTGCTTCATCAACCACAGAAACAGAATGCGCCGGGCAAACTACACCGCAAACTTTAACTGTTCCGCCGGTAACAGGTTATACCAACCCGGCTTATCAATGGCAACTCAATACGGGTAATGGCTGGAATGATATATCGGGGGCCACCGCATTATCTTTAACGGTTAACCCCACTACCGCTGGTACTTATTTATACCGTTTGGCCAGTGCGGAGAGCGCCAATATAAGCTCATTAAGTTGCCGTATAGTTTCAAATGTGCTTACGTTAACTGTTAATAGCGCGCCATCGGCAACTGTTACGGCTAATACGCCATTGTGTACTGGCAATGCGTTAAATCTGTCGGTATCCAGCGGTACAAATTATAGTTGGACGGGGCCCAATGGTTTTACATCAACACTGCAAAATCCTGTCATTTCTAACATCACTGCGGCTGGTGCAGGTGTTTACACAGCTACCGTTACCAGCGGCAATTGTAGCGCGACAAGTTCGGTAACGGTTAGTGTTTATGCCCAGCCCGTGGCCGATGCGGGTAGTGATGTTACCATTTGCTCTGGCGAAAGTACTACGCTGAATGCCTCAGGCGGATTGAGCTATAGCTGGTCGCCGACTACCGGGTTATCCGACCCAACAATCGCTAACCCTGTCGCTAGTCCTACTGATACCACTGAATATGTAGTTACCGTAAGCAACAGCAATGCCTGTACCGCTACTGATACTGTAATGGTAAACGTATTGCAAAAACCGGTTGCCAATGCCGGGGCTGATAAATTTATAACACAAGGGCAAAGTGTAACGCTTGACGGCACGGCAAAAGGATCAAACGTGAGCTATTACTGGACGCCAGATGAATATTTAAGTAATGATACGGTGTTAAGGCCGGTTTCCAGTCCGCCGGAGGATATTACGTATACTTTGCATGTGGTATCAAATGTTGGCTGCGGGGCGGAGGCAACCGATAATGTGTTTGTACGGGTATATAAAAAGGTAGTTATCCCCAATACTTTTACGCCTAACGGCGATGGTATTAACGATACCTGGGATATTGTAGCACTGAATACTTATCCGGAATCGGTAACGCAGGTATTTAACCGTTACGGCACGCTTGTTTACAAAAGCAAGGGTTACAGTATAGCCTGGGATGGGAAATACAATAACCAGTTAGTGCCCGCGGGTACTTATTATTATATTATCGATTTGAAAAATGGGGATGTGTTTTCGGGATGGGTGTTGGTGATGCGATAGTTAGGCAATTACACCTACTACATTTTGCAGGTAATTATCCATCATGGCAATATCAACCACATCATTAATATAGCCGATGTACATATCAGGGCGAACGATGAATGCTTTTTGGCCGTGAGGGTTGGCTTCTAAACCATCAAAAACAGATGTGTTCTTACCTGATGGCGGCAGGTAGAAGAAATTGAGTACCCCCGGATATTTTTGGGTAATCCATTTGGCGATGGTGAACAGGTATAATTCATCAAATTTGCCTAGAATAATGAGCGTGAAGCCGGGTTTGCTGCACCACTCGTGTATATCGGTCTCTTCGTGTTTTTTCTCGTCAAAAACCTTTAAATAGGGCAGCCTGTTGCCGGCTTTTATTTTGATGTCCTTACTTAAATGCAAGCTGATGTCGCTATTGGTATAGCAAATATCAATTTGTGAAACTTTTCTAAAAAAACCGAGTCGGATCTTATCGCTTTGCCAAAGCTTATTAAGCAATTTGAATAGTGCCCACTTTTTAAACAGCCTGATAAAAAAGTTTTTCGACATGATGATGTTAAACACCCGGTCGGTAGTTTTTAACAGATCTTTAGCCACGGGCATGCGCTCATCGGCGTAGGTATCGAGGATGGCGGGTTTTATTTGTTGGTTTATTACCGCCGCTAATTTCCAGGCGAGGTTATAGGCATCCTGCAGGCCGGTATTCATACCCTGCCCGCCGACAGGGGAGTGGATATGCGCCGCATCGCCAATTAAAAAACAACGCTGCACGCGGAATTTATCAGCCATGCGGTGGTGCAGCTTATAGGTAGTAAACCAATTGGTTTGGGTGATGCTGATGTTTGATTTGGTGAGTTGCTTGATGTAAGGGAGGATGTCATCTACATTAACATCTTCATTCTTTTCAAACTCAGCGGGCAGGGTGCCTATCACCCTAAAACTATCTTCCTCGGGCATTGGGAAAAACGCCGAGAAGTTGTTTGTCCCCATGTACATGTTCAGGTAGTTTTCAGTCAGGGTGGTGGTATCCAGTTTCGCATCCAGTAAATAAAAAAGATGGGAGTAGGTATCGCCCTGAAATGATAGCTGTAATTCTTTACGAACAATGCTGCGTGCGCCATCGGCCCCAATAGTCCAGTCGCAAGTTAAGGTATGATTGCCATCAGCATTTTGGAGTTGAGCTTCAACGCTATCAACTTTTTGGGTTAACGATGTTAATGTGGTATTCCAATATACCGGGCAGCAGTTTTGGGTAAGGTAATCAAGCAGTAGGCGTTCTGTTTTGCTTTGCTCATACATCAGCAGGTAAGGAAACAACGTTTGCCCCTCGCCAATGTTTGTTAATGATAGCGATGCCTTTTTTTTGCCATCCTGGTTAAACATTACACCCCTTGCGGGTTTGCCGTTCTGTAATACTTTATCAACTATACCCATTTGCCGGTAAATTTCCAGCGAGCGGGCCTGCACGGCTAACGCCTTGGAATGGTTGGTTGGGCCTTCTTTGCTATCGATGATAATTGGCTGCACCCCATACCGCAATAGCTGCGCTGCCATCATCAGCCCGGATGGCCCGGCGCCAATAATGAGTGCTTTGGTATGTTGGGGTATTATCAGCATTTAATACTAACGGAACAACAAGAAAATAGTTGGTCGTTTATGTAATTCAGGTACTTTCTTTTGCCATTCGGCGATGGTTTTGGTTTGCACCAGTTCTGTTGCCGAAGTTAAATCACAGGCTATGCACAAACGTGTTTTCGGATTGCACGTACGTAATATTTCTTCCAGCATCGGGTTATTACGGAATGGTGTTTCTATAAACAACTGTGTTTGGTTATTTTTGATGGCGGCGGCTTCCAGCTCTTTAATGCTGCGGGCACGTTCAACCTTATCAATAGGTAGATAGCCATGGAAGGTGAAGCTTTGTCCGTTAAAACCGGATGCCATCAGCGCGAGCAAAATGGAACTTGGGCCAACCAAAGGCACTACTTTTATACCCATACGATGCGCTTTCTCCACAATATCAGCACCGGGATCGGCAATGCCGGGGCAACCAGCTTCGCTCATCAGGCCAACATCTTTACCAGCTTGTAAGCCTTTGAAAAATTCACCTCCGCCAGCTTCACGGTTATGCTTGCCGTAATCGTGGATGGTCAATTCGCTTTGTGGGGTTGTTAGCCCGGCTTCTTTCAAAAACCGGCGGGCGGTTTTTTCATTCTCCACAATATATTCCTTAATACTGTTAACGGTATCAACCAAATAGGGCGTAAAGGATTTGGCTGCCGTGTTTTCGGCAAGGGGGACGGGTATTAAATAAAGTGTTCCGTAAGGCATATTGCAAAATTGGCTTTTTTTATTTAATTTAAGCTATTGAAAAGGAGGCTAAACTATTGAATTCATTAGGATTAAATTGGTTTATTGAGGGTTCGCTTGATTTTGAGCATAAAAAGTATGTGCTTTTAAATTATCTGCAAGAAATAAACCGCCATTTCGACAAGAGCAAACTCTACCCAAACCTTACCGATTTAGTATTTCATTACAACAACCTGCTAGACTTTAAACAGCATAAAACTACCCTGCAACAAGCCTTTCCGCGGCGTTTAACCAAGGCGGATATTGAGGCCGTAAAACTCACCTATAAAAAGATTGTGGAGGATGACAGCTCGATGCAGGAGATTGAGCGTATTATTACCTATGCCTTGAAAAAAATGGACCCGGCTATCCAAATCGGCAAGGAGATATATGATTTTGTGGAAAGTCGCCTCAATATTGACCCCGTTGGGTTAGTGCCGCTGCTACCTTACTCGGGGTATTTTTCGTTACGAAACGGCAGTGACAGAACCAATTGGATATACGAATACCAATTATCCATCTTCGAAAATAAGGACGACCAATACCGTGGAATAAATGTACAGTTTGTGGATACCTACGAGCAAAGTATCAGCAACACGCCCGAATCCATCAAATTAAACCTGATCAACCAACGCAGGCATTTGCCTAACCCGGCGGTGTTTTACGTGCAAAGCGATATTAGTTTCCCGCTGGAGCAAACTTTGTTACCAGTGGCTAAAAGGAGTTTGGTGAAATATATTATGGTTGCTTAAATTGTCTGAACCATGATTCGCTTGATTTAGGGATTTTCTTGATTATGATAAGCTGAATCAAGGAAATCATTAAATCCGTTTAATCATGGTTCAGAAATATATTATGGTTGCTTAATCGCACCCAACTCTCCCTCAAATAGGATACCTTTAGCCAATTATGAAAGACGTTTATAAATCGAAGATTGGGCCGCCCATTATTTTCCCGTTGTGTACTGTTGGGGGGATGTTTATCGCCATGATTATAACAAGGGCGTGGCCTGCGGTCTTGATTATGGGCGTTTTGATTTTGGTATTGATCCATACGTATTTTAATACTTATTATACCATCGCGGGCAATGAATTGAAAGTGA
>NZ_LMUO01000015.1:746926-1043983 GCF_009765905.1 Mucilaginibacter sp. L196
CGGAGCGCGCCAGCGCTTTCGACCGACAGGGTGGAGATATTTTATAATCAAAACGACAGCGTGCTCATATCGCCGAAAGATCAGGCTGAGTTTATTGAGCGGTTAAAGGCGGTTAATGGGGAGATAGTCTGAACCTTGATTCGTTTGATTTTGGGATTTTCTTGATTTTGATTGGCATGTGGAATCAAGGGAATCTTTTAATCCGTTTAATCATGGTTCGGGCTATTTGTAAAAGCAGTGCCGGTGCTGGTATTAACGGTAGTCCAACTTAATATTAAACAACTAGATAATTTTTTCGATAGCTGTTTTCACATTGCGGGCAAACTGTTCAGCTTCATTTTCATGTATAATAGTCACCTTTACATCATTATTGCTTTGTGATAATGTATCTTTAATAAAAATATTTAAATGTTCACTTGTCTTTGGTGACGTTGTTAGAAAAAACAAATTCATCTTTTCATTTGACGACTCAAGTTCTTTGATAATACCAGACCATTTATATACTTTGGTTTTGATTGAATCTTCTCGTTTTAAATCAAAAGAAAGGCTTTGATAGCAGTTCCAAACTCCATTTTTCCAAGCCTTATCAAATTTAATCTGATCATTATGCGTTTTGATTGTATGATCTTTCAATCTTGGAGTAATTCCTAACCTATCAAAATGAGCTTTGTACACTTTGGTCCAAACATAGGCGTCGGTATGAACTTCTTTGCTCGCATCAATATTATATTTATCAACTAACCGTTCATATAAATCATCTAATGCTTTTCCTGCATCCAGATCTAGTCCATATTTTACATTAGAAAGGTAAAGCGCACTATCATCTTGTACTAGAATTTTTTTTGTTATATCCGACAAATTATAGTCTTTTTCGGAATCAAAAGAATTACTTGAATTGAAAAAGTAAAGATCTAAGTTTACAGAGCGAATTTCCTTCTGAAAATGCTTCAGTGTGTTTAGTAAGAAATAGCCATTAAATTCCTCAAAAAAATTAGATATTCGACTAAATTTATTTAGCATCTTAGCTTCAAGGAATCGACCAGTAGGTTCAAATAATACAATGCCCACATTTACAAACTCGCCAGTAGTTCGATCGTGGAGATATCTGATGATTTGATACTCGAATTTTTTCATAATAGTATCCTATTTAATTCGCTCGTAAATATATCAGCGCGTGACATTAATGTATTTAAGTGTTTTTTAATCTCGTCAACTTGTTCAGTTAACCAATCAGGAGGTAAAATGGTTTCTATTTTATCCCAAAATGAATTATCAATTAATTCAAGTTTACTTTGGAACGAAGAATAATCAAATTGCTTTCCTTTTAATCTATTGAAACAAAAATTGTCGTTAATCCAATTTAAATCTTGTGACCGAATTTTCCAAGGTTCGGAATTTCGCAAAAAGGACAATTCCATTGTAAATCCGAAAGCAAGTTCATGATCGAAAATAATTATCTCATCACCGTTCGTCAAAAAATTTGGTTTTTCAATTCTCCGATCCGCATTGCTTATAAAAATATCGAATGCGTAAAGTTCGATAAGTTTATCTTCGAGAGAACTGCTAATTGTTTGATCTTTTATAACGGAATAATAGCCAGTTTTATATTCGTTACCGAAATTAAATCCTAAGCTATTGCTAGCAACTAGATAATTATCATTTCCTCGCATCAGTTCAACGAATTCATCTGAGATATGAATAATTACAGGTTCGGGAACATTAAAGTCAAGTTCTTTAGCTATTAAAGCAGCAATCAACTCACGAGCACTTGCCTCTGGAGACATGCGCTGTGCTCCTATAAATTTAATAACATAATCTGACTTTATTCCAGTTTGTTCGCATATGCCTACGACAAGTTGCGGCATTGTAGTACCGGATTGAAGAATTTCGCCAAATGCCACAGCGTGGACAGTTGGCAAGAAGTAATCAGGATGTGATAGTTTAAGCACTGCGCATAATTGTGATCTGCAAATTTACGCTTTTCTGCTTAATATAATTTATTTTATTGCGCATCAGAATTTTGATAGAGTTTAGAGATGTTTTTAAAGTTTTTGTTAGTAAGTTAACCGGTACATACAAATTTCGGGAAATGGGTTGGGATAAGTGCTGACAGTGTTTTGTCATATTGGTATTGCATTGATTTTTATGTGATTGCAACGATGGAGTAGGGTCGTCGCTCATACTCGAGTACCTACCCATAACATGTTTGTTTAAATCCTGTTTTTAACGATTTTCCGCCCCCGCAGGAAACTAAACTAAAACTTGCTTAAAATAGCCATCTTTATAATACTCATTACAGCAAACATGAAAACAGTATTTGACAAAACGACAAGAGATGAATTGATCAGTAGGATCGATACGGTTAACGAAAACAGCCAGAACGAGTGGGGCAAAATGAGTGTGTACCAGGCGCTGAAGCATTGCACCCTGTGGGACGAATGGATACAAAGTAATAAAAACAACAATCAGGCATTCATTGGCCGTTTGTTTGGGAGAATGGCCTTAAAAAAAATACTGAAGAATGAGGCCCCTTTGGCACGTAATACACCCACGCTTAGTGAACTTAAAGTAAAAGAAACCAACGGCGATATTGCATCAGAAAAAAAGAAGTGGATTGCCTTGATTAACGAATATGTTCATTTCTCGAACCCCGGTTTCGTCCATCCCTTCTTCGGGAAAATGACAAAAGAACAGGTCGGGCAAGTGGCTTATAAACTGACCACCATCTGCGGCAATTTAATTGTTAGATCTGCTTTTTTATGGTGCTTAAAGTGGTCATAACTCAATGAATAGCCACGAAAGTTCCGCTCCTCATCTTCCAACAAAACACTCTCCTCTCTTTGCAATCTCCCGCACTTTGCTATTTTTACAACATTATCCATTATAAGCGCTTAAGAACATGATCACAATCAATACCCACGCTGAATTTGAATCTTACTTAGGTAAGGAATTAGGCACATCCGGCTGGCATACCATTACCCAGGAACAGATTAATAAGTTTGCCGATGCAACCATCGATCATCAATGGATACATACCGATGAGGAAAGGGCTAAAAATGAAGGACCTTTTGGAGGCACTATAGCACATGGATATTTAACGGTATCGTTACTACCTTACTTCTGGCACCAGATAGCAAATGTGCAGAACCTTAAGATGGAAATTAATTACGGTATTGAAAGCATGCGGTTTGCCCAGCCGGTACTGGTAAACAGCAACGTAAGGCTTATAGCAAAGCTTGCAGGTATAGTTAACCTGAGGGGCGTTACTAAAGCTAACATTGGCGTTACCATGGAAATTGAAGGCCAGAAAAAACCTGCTTATGTTGGCGAGGTGGTTTTTCTTTACCATTTTTTGGATTAAATTTAGGGCTTAAATAATATTTATGGCCCGAATTTATTTTAACCGTTATAAGACTTTCTTTTTGCTGATTGGCCTGTTGTGCATCAACGCAGTAGCGTATGCACAATCGTCTATCCCGTTTACCATTACGGCGCAGGGCCACATCATGGTAAAAGCTAGTATAAATGGCGTTGAGGGTAATTTTATATTTGATACCGGTGCGGGATTAACGGTTATTACTAAAGCATTTGCCTCGAAAATTAATGGGGCGGCTAAAGAGGATGGTGGTTTAACATTATTCCGCGCAACGGGCGAAAAAATGACTGTCGACCTTTACAAAGCGAATATCTTATCGTTAGGTAGCTTTGTAGAGCAAAATCCGCAGCTCACTATTGTTGATGCCATTTTTGGTGAGATAGATGGTTTGATATCTTTAATGAGTTTCAGGAACCAACCCTTCACCATCGACTACAATAAAAAACAGATCGTATTTGAAACCGGCGAAACACTTGCCGCGATAAAAAAACAAGGTTCGATAGTACCCTTACAAATGGACATGTCGCGCGATAAAACGCTTGATGTTTTTGTTTACGTAGTGGTGAACAATAAGCTCACCCTGCAATTTTGTATTGACAGCGGAGCGGGTGCCAATATTTATCGTATCAATGGCAAATACATTTCGGCTTTGGGGGTTGATACCGCGGCTGCCGTTAAAACCTATCATCCAAGTGAATTTAACCCTCAAATTAAAACGGTTATTTATAGCGCTAACTTACAATCACTGGCTATTAAGGGTTTTCCTGCTATTAACGTCCAAAATGTTAAGACCCAATTTATTGATGGTTTAATTTATGACGGCATTGTATGGTTAAGCTGGATAGGTAAGCAAGTCACTTTTGATTTACCGCACAGCGAGATGGTGGTGAGGTAGATGTGATTCCAAAAATCACTAATTTCGCACATCACATGGAAAATCAACTGACCGTTTTTCTAAAAAGCTTTGGTACATTTCAGGATGCTGATACGGCCCTAATAGCCGCGGCAACCGAAAGTCGTATTTACCACGAGGGTGATTATCTTTTTAAATCGGAAAAAATTTGCAGGGAAATGTTTTTTGTTTGCAAAGGGGTATTGCGGGTTATGGTGGTTAATGAACAGGGCCACGAGGTAACGCACTTCTTTCTAAAGGAAAACCAGTTTTGCAGCATACTAAATAGCTTTAACAACCGGGTTGTAGCCCATGAAAGTATACAGGCAGCCTGCGATGCTGAAGTATTGGTTTTCAGCCGTAAAAACCTGGATCAACTTTATATTCAAATTCCTTATTTAAAAGAACTCATCACCCAAATCACCCACCAGGGTTTGCTGGATAAGATCGCATTGAGGAATAGCTACCTGGGGCATGATTCCACAGCGCGTTATAAATTATTTCTGTCGCAGCAACCGCTTGTTGCTTCGCAGGTGCAATTGGGGGATATTGCTTCTTATCTGGGCATTACTCCCCAATCGTTGAGTCGCATCCGGAAAAATATTCGCTAAAATCGCTTTTTACCATTTGTTAAGTGTATTGGGGATGCGTTTTCGGAAATTTGCTTCATCTAAAAAGAAGTATAATTATGAAAAACCAAACATCGGAACAAAATGGATTTTTAACCGGTAAAAAAGTAGTAATACTTGGTGGTAGCTCGGGCTTGGGCTTGGCAACTGCGATAGCAGCTTCACTAGCAGGAGCTGAATTAACCATCGTATCCAGCAATCAGCAACGTATTGATAAGGCAATTAAGCAATTACCCAAAGGCGGCAAAGGGCTGGCAATTAACCTTACTGATGAAGAGCAGGTGCAGGAAATGTTTACCGAGATAGGTGCATTTGACCATTTGGTTTATACTGCTGGTGAATCGTTAGTATTGAAAAACATAGAAGATGTAACCGTTCAGGACGCGAAAAGCTTTTTTGATTTGCGCTACTGGGGTGCTTTTACGGCAGTGAAATACGCGGCGCCACATATCAATGCGGGCGGATCGATAACCTTAACAGGTGGTGTTGCCAGCGCAAGGCCGGGGAAAGGATGGTCGTTAGGGGCGAGCATTTGCGCGGCAATGGAAGGGTTTACCCGTGCTATGGCTATTGAACTTGCTCCATTAAGAGTAAACCTGGTATCACCGGGTATGATAAGAACTAATTTATGGTCGGACATGCCGGATGCTGATAGGGACGCGATGTATGAACATGTTGGTAATGGTTTGCCTGTAAAACGCGTAGGCGAGGCAGAAGATATTGCCCAAACTTATATCTACCTTATGCGGCAACAATTTAGTACCGGCCAAATTATAATTGCAGACGGCGGGTACGTGCTGGTATAATAGCTTAAGATTAGTGTGAAAAACAGATGCTTTTTGATGGGAAATGAACAAAAAAACGACTTTTTGGAGTGTTTTTCAGACTAAAACGGGTGTTTTTCGTCAGAAAATCGAAATATAAAGCATCTGAAAATGGCCTTTTTAGATATAAAAAGGCCATTTTTTGGTATAAAAGTGTACCATTTGTACCAGGTGTTCCATTTGTGTCGTGATACAATAATGTTGAAATAAATAACAATTTGATTACCTCTGTTTTCCGTCTTTTTTATACGTTTGCCGCCAATGGAACACGTATTAGATAACCCGGGCTGGAACGCGCTGATCTCGGGGAATAAACATCTCGCTCACGGTGATGATCAGGTTAGGTATTTCGCTTCGGAGGTTTCGCCCTTCATTGGGCTGAGGGATCAATCGGATAAGCAGTTCCAGGTGCTGTATGATATGATAGCGCATGACGGGCCTGTAGGTTTTATCACCAATATAGAAACAGAAATACCTGAGATGTGGAAGCTGATACAGCCCAATAAAGCATTCCAGATGATATACAACCTACCGGCTGATCCGCCCGCGGTTGAGATTGAGATCGTACCTTTAACAGAACAGCATGTGCCCCAAATGCTGGCGCTCACTAAATTGACCAACCCGGGGCCCTTCGCCGAGCGTACTATAAATTTTGGCCACTACTACGGTGTTTTTGATGGTGATAAGCTGGTAGCCATGGCTGGGCAACGCCTGCATATTGGCGAGTACGCCGAGATCAGCGCCGTTTGTACCCATCCTGACTATTTAGGCAGGGGGTATGCTAAACAATTGCTGCTGAGTCATATCCATCGAATCAGGGCGGCTAAAAATGTTCCTATACTTCACGTTCGTACGGATAACCACCGGGCTTTACGGGTTTATGAGAGCCTGGGGTTTAAAGCGAGGGCTATTATCTACTTCAATATTCTGATGAAGAATAAGCAGGGGTGATCCTATTTGTAATTTTCCTAATTTGAAAATATCATTTGTTCTTTAGTTAAAAAACCAATACTGGCAGGATATTTGCGCATTTTTCAACGAAATGTGCGCAAATATGTTATTGTGGAAACCATAGAAAAACAGTTAAAGTATTGGATGATCTGATCTGGATCAACAGTGACTGTATCGCAGGATTTGATCATGCGAGTAATTTATAGCAAAGCCGCACTCATTAATAATGGTACGGTTTTTTTGTTTTTATTCAGTCCTCTTTAACAATATGTTAATATGGGTAAATTATACTTGTAAACATTCTGCTTTCAGTATAAATTAAAAAATGAATGTAAGATGGACAACACCCCAATAAAATCAAGCCAAACTGTTCCTATGTGTCCTTGTGGACAAACAGAAAAAGCGAATCTCGCAAGAATCAGGCGTACAGCTTTTATGAAGTTTTTTTTATTTTGGTTGCCTTTAAAGCGATACAAGTGCTATAAGTGCCAGCAGAATAAATGGATTATGCAGTCTAACTAAATTGTCATAAAAATTAATATATATGATTATGGTGTAGGTGCATATGGTTTCAAAAAACTTTTTAATATATTAAATCGTATCTTTGAAAACTAGTTTTTTATTTTTATCAATACCAATTTCGTGATTATATTAATTTTCTTTTTGGCTCACTGGTTTCTTTCCCTGTTTTTCCAAACATTTTTTCTTCATAGATACGTATCGCACAAGATGTTCTCAACCAACAAGTTTAATGAGCGCATTTTTTATTTGCTGACGTTTGTTTTCCAGGGATCGTCATTCTTAAACCCTCGTGCATACGCAATTATGCACCGTGAACACCATGCTTTTAGCGATACCGAAAAAGATCCGCATTCGCCACACTTTTTTAAGGATGTGTTCCAAATGATGATGTACACCGCGACCAGCTACAAGGCTTATGAAAGCCGTTTAAAAGAACCTGATGCGCAATTTGGTGGCCATTACCCTGAGTGGAAATTTATTGATACTGTAGGCTCAAGCCTGGCAACCCGCATAGGCTTTGGTGTGTTGTATGTTAGTTTTTACGTAGCCTTCGCTACACATTGGTGGATGTTTTTATTATTGCCGATACACTTTTTAATGGGCCCTATCCAGGGTGCTATTGTTAACTGGTGTGGCCACAAATACGGTTATTCTAATTTTGATAATAACGACAAATCAAAAAATACAACTCCATTTGATTTCTTATTATTAGGCGAATTATTCCAGAATAATCACCACAAACGCCCAAACAACGCCAACTTCGGTGCACGTTGGTTCGAGGTTGATCCGGTTTATCCAATCATGAAGTTTATGCACTGGATACGCCTCATCAAATTAAAGCCAGCAACCTTAAACAGGTAATCCTAAAATTTTTACTGAACAGTTCATTTTCAATCTGCACATTTAAAATTCATCTAAAATGAATGTATCTAAATTAGCGCAAGGCCTTCGCGGCTCCGAGATCATCAAAATAGCCGGCGAGATAAACGAATTAAAACGCCAGGGAAAAAATATTGCCAACCTAACCATTGGCGATTTCGACTCTAATATTTACCCAATCCCTGCCGAAATGAAGGAAGGCATCATTGCTGCTTATAACGATAATCAAACCAACTATCCGCCTGCGGATGGTATGTTGAGCCTGCGCGAAAGTGTATCTTCATTTTTAAAAAGCAGGTATAATTTAGATTACACCCCTACACAAATTCTAATCTCAGGCGGTTCACGCCCTTTGATATATTCTATATTTTTGGCTGTGGTTGATCCCGGCGAAAAGGTGGTTTTTCCTACCCCATCATGGAACAATAATCACTATTGTGATTTGCTTGGTGCCGAATCAGTAATGATTGCTACTCGCCCCGAAAATAATTTTATGCCTACGGCGGATGAGATCCGTTCGCATTTAAAGGGAGCGGCTTTGCTGGCATTATGCTCGCCATTGAATCCAACCGGTACCATGTTTGGTAAAAAAGATCTGGAAGAAATCTGCGACCTGGTAATTGCCGAAAACAAAACCCGTGCAGGAGGCGAAAAGCCTTTGTACTTATTATACGATCAGATCTATTCGCAATTAACCTTCGGTGCTCACGAGCATTTTAACCCGGTTAGTTTGCGTCCTGAATTAAAAGACTACACCATATTTGTTGATGGCTCATCCAAATGCTTCGCCGCTACCGGCGTGCGGGTAGGCTGGGGTTTTGGCCCTGCCAACGTGGTAAACAACATGAAAGCCATCGTAGGCCACATGGGTGCCTGGGCGCCAAAGGCCGAGCAGGTAGCCATGGCTAAATTTTTAGCCAACGACACCTACGTAAATAACTACCTGGCCCAGCTAAAAACCAACATACAGGCCAGCTTAAACACCCTGCACGAAGGCTTCCAGCAATTAAAAGCTGAAGGTTTTACAGTTGATTCTATCGAGCCAATGGGTGCCATATATTTAACCGTTAAGGTTGATTATAAAGGCAAAACCACACCCGATGGAGCGGTATTAAACAGCCCTGCCGATATTAATTTCTATCTCATCAAAGAAGCAAAAGTGGCATTGGTGCCATTCTCCGCTTTCGGTACCGATGAAGATCTAACCTGGTTCCGTGTATCCGTAGGCGCAATCACCCTACAGGATATCCAGGCGATGATCCCGAGGATTAAAGAGGCCTTGGGTAAGTTGAAATAAGAATTTGTCTGAACCTGAATTTATGGAATTTGAGAATTAATCGAATTTAAAAGCATTCTGCCCATTCTTTAATTCCATAAATTCGAGTTCAGACAATATTTGGGCGTTCCCGCTGATAGAAGCGGGCGGGCTGTGCGTTCATACTGCTTCAGGCCTTAAGCGCAAGGCCGGTATCTACTCCCATCCCTAACGCAGAATATCCAATTAGTAAATAAAAGCACCAACCCTCCGTTAACCGCAAAATTCGGCATCGGCTGGTTCGGCAACCACACCAGAAGTTCAAGCACTGAACATTCAAAGAAGCAGGCGCAGCCGAGAGTTTTCTTTTGGTTACTTTTCTTTTGGCGGTCAAAAGAAAAGTGACACCTAGCGTAGCGATACCAGCGACAAGCAAATATTGCAAATTCTACAAAAGCAACTAATCTTCAATTAACCATCTCTACTGACAAAACAGTGTCAGCACTTATCCCAACCCATTTCTCGAAATTTGTATGTACCGGTTAACTGCTCTTGCGAAAGGGCCAATAATGTTCTTTGAAGTATTGAAAATCAAACCAGGAAAAAATACTTGCGCTCGTTTATAGGAAGTAATAGTTTTTCGCATTTTAATGTTGTCATCAAGAAAATATTATTCATTAAAAGCATTATACTGATAATATTAACATGGGTGGAAATATGTTTATATTTACAGATATTTACCTATTCCTATCAATAGTCTCAATGAAAGAAAAGAAAATTAAAAAGGAAGATGCTTTAAGCCTTATAGAAAAAGAAGAGTCGCATTTCTTTGATCATAAGGCCTTAGAAATATCTGGAGCCAAAACTCAAAAAATAGCTATTGCATTTGCTAATGCGGATGGTGGGGAATTTTTAATTGGAATTAAAGATCCTAAAGATGAAGCAGATCCAAATAAAAGATGGAATGGCGCTAAACCATCGAAAATTTTAACTCTCACTTACAAGCTATTTCGGAAATTCAACCAACTTTAGATTTTAGCTGCACATTTTTATTTTGTGATGATTTCCCGGGATATGTAATGCAAATTAAAATTGAAAAAAGTGCAGGCGTGCATGAAACTTCCGGAAAAGAAATTTACGTCAGAAATGGAGCCCAATCGTTAAAAATAACTGACAAACAAAAAGTTATTGAATTGCAATTTGCAAAAGGGGCAACTTCATTTGAAGATTTTGTAGTTGTCACAGTTCCGCCAGAATCTACATATGAATCTAAAGAAATAGCCTCATTTCTAAGTGATTTTTCTCCCCGTACAGAGCCGCTTGAATATGTAATTAGTGAGAATTTAATTGATTTAAAAACGTATGATCCTCGGGTGTCAGGGCTGCTTTTATTTTCCGATAATCCTTCAGCTCTGTTGCCTCGAAAATGTGCCGTAAAAATCATAAGGTATGAAACAAGGGAGGACGAACCTGAGCGAGATTACTTAAAAGAAACAATTTCTGTTGAGGGAGCTTCATATCATTTAATAAATCAAACGGTTAAGATTGTTTGTGAGATAATGTCCAGTATAAAAGTTTGGACACCACAAGGTCTCAGAGCAATGGAATATCCACCAGAAGCTATATGGGAAATCATTACAAATTCCATTATTCATAGAGATTATTCGATATCTGATGATGTTCAGATTATGATCTATGATAATAGAATTGAGGTGATTAGTCCGGGTAAATTACCGGGTTATGTAACCGTAGAAAATATTTTAGAATCAAGGTATGCCAGAAATCATAAAATTGTAAGGACATTAAGTAAGTATAAAAACGCACCAAATAAAGATATTGGAGAAGGATTAAATACGGCTTTTGAAAAAATGAAAGAGTGGAAGTTGAAATCTCCTATTATAGAAGAACTGGAAAGAAGTGTAAAGGTAATTATTCCTCATGCACCCTTAGCAAGGCCAACTGAACTTATATTAGAGTTTTTGCAAAATAATCCTACAATCAATAATAGACAAGCACGTGAACTGACAGGAATAAAATCAGAAAATTTGGTGAAAGTTGAGTTTTATAAACTTAGGGACGAAAAATTAATAGAGCGCGTTCCCGGTTTAGAAGGTCCAGCTTCAGCATGGCGATTAAAATAATATCCTTTTTTGGTACACGCGACCTGCGTGTACCAAAAAATTAACCCGCGTGTGTTATTTAAATTACAAGCCCCACATCTCTAACCCAATTACAGCGAATATCGGCTCGCGCAGTATAAGCGAAAAGCAGGACTACCATTTAATAGCAGCATCGGCACTGCTTTTCCAAATAAGTCTGAACTATGATTAAAAGGATTAAAAGATTTCCTTGATTCCACTTGCCAATCAAAATCAAGAAAATTCTCAAATCAAGCGAATCAAGGTTCAGACAAAATAAAAGGTTTCTCTACCTTTGTATGTTTAGGTAATTCAAACATGGCCGATAATATATTAGAGCTTTTTAATCCACAAACCAAATCCTTAGCCTTTAGGGTTCTTTCTTTTGATGATGCCGGTTATTTTAGTGGCTTAAATAAGTATAATTATTTTTCACTGATTTTGATTTTACAAGGCGAGGGGAGTGTTACCGCGGATGTTTCCGAATTTAGTTTTAATCAAAATAGCCTCATGTGCTTTTCGCTTTACCAACCATTTAAAATCACAGCAAATGACGAATTAAAAGGGATTATGGTCAATTTTCACCCGGAGTTTTTTTGCCTTCATAAACATCGTCACGAAGTTTCCTGCAATGGTGTTTTATTTAACAATATCTATGAATCGCCGGTTATTAATTTAAGCGAAGAAGAAAGGGAGTCGCTTTTAACAACCATCATGGGGCTTAAAACTGCAATGTCGAGCCCGGGCACGGCACAATTGGAGCTGCTGATCTCTTATTTGAAAATATTGCTTATCAACGCTTCCCGGATCAAAATTGATCAGCGGCATCCGCAGGGTACGCGTTTGGAAAAAGAGCCTGAGGCTTTGAATACTTTGAAAGATGCGATAGAGCAGCACTTTAAAGTATTGCATAGTGCTGGGGAATATGCGGAACTGCTTAATATGTCGATAGCCACATTAAACAGGCTAAGCAAAAAGTATTTCAATAAAACATTGTCAAACCTGATAGCGGACCGGATAATAATAGAAGCGAAACGACAATTATACCTTACTGCAAAATCCGTTAAATTAATCGCTTTTGAGCTGGGCTTTAATGATGAATTTTATTTCAGTCGTTTTTTTAAGGGCCATGTAGCTATCTCGCCCCAATTTTTCAGAGATACTGTTGGGGTTGACCAGGAAAACGCTTAATGCTTTGCAATAGTCGGTTAAGATAT
Organism: Mucilaginibacter sp. L196; assembly: GCF_009765905.1. GTDB lineage: Bacteria > Bacteroidota > Bacteroidia > Sphingobacteriales > Sphingobacteriaceae > Mucilaginibacter. The sequence continues at coordinate 759,610 of NZ_LMUO01000015.1, forward strand.
TCTTTGTCCTAAATATCCATGTTAATATAGGATTTATCCATGTTGTTTCAGCAGGCATAACCTCACATTTGTATCATGAAAAACGAAAAACGATACCCGCTGCCTCCATGGGATATGGAAACCGCGGCTGAGAAACTGCAGTTGATTGAGAACGATTGGAATAGCCTTGATCCCGAAAAAGTGATCGTGAATTATACCGAAGATGCTGAGATGCGTTTTGGAACAGCATTTTTAAATGGCCGTGAAGAGATCAAACAGTTTCTGATTGCTAAGTGGCAGAAAAACCTGCAATTTAAATTGAAACTGGATTTATGGGGAGCACTCAAAGGCCGTATGGCTGTAAGGTTTGAGTACGAATGGAAGGATACTGAAGCTAGATCATATAAAACTTACGGTGTTCAGGTTTTTCAATTTGATGATGACGGATATGTGCAAATGAACTTTGCAAGCTATAACGACGATCTTGTCAAATAGTAAACGGTAAAATAGTCTGAACCATGATTTAGCGGATTAAAAGATTCCCCTGATTCTACCTGCCAACCAAAATCAGGAGAATCCGTAAATCAAGCAAATCAAGGTTCAGACAACCATCAGAAAACTTACGAAGTTTTAAAAACTTCGTAAGTTTATTTCCGCCAATCCATCCGCTCTTCGCTCCAAACTCCCGCACCTTAATAAAAAACCTAAAATCCATTTGTAAATCACACAAAAACATCTATCTTTGCAGTCCCGAAAATGCGGGGTATAATAAACGTTTAATTAATTTAATTTAAAGCAAGTGAATACGTTAAGTTACAAAACTGTCTCAGCCAACAAAAAAACCGTTAACAAGCAATGGGTTGTTGTTGACGCACAAGGCGAGATTTTGGGGCGCTTGTCCACTAAGATCGCAATGATCATCAGAGGAAAAACCAAGCCAGATTTTACCCCAAACGTAGACTGTGGTGATAATGTAATAGTTATCAACGCAGACAAGGTTAAACTGACCGGAAACAAATTCAGCGAAAAGCAGTATGTTTCTTACACTGGATATCCAGGAGGTCAGCGATTCATTTCTCCTAAGGAGTTAATGGCAAAACATCCAACACGCGTAATTGAAAAAGCGGTTCGTGGTATGTTACCTAAAAGTCGTTTGGGCAAAGCATTGTTTGGCAATTTGCATGTATATGCAGGCGCCGAGCATCCTCATGCAGCACAAAACCCAACAACCATTTAATTTTTAAAGGAGAAAAGAAATGCCAACAACAACTAACACTTCGGGCAGAAGAAAAACAGCAGTTGCACGCATCTACCTAACAGATGGAAGCGGAGCAATTATCGTAAACGGTAAAGATTACAAACAGTATTTCCCTACATTGCCTTTACAATACATCGTTACACAGTCAACAGAAGTTTCTGGTTCAACTGGTTTGTTTGATGTTAAAGTAAATGTTGCAGGTGGTGGTGTAAAAGGACAGGCTGAGGCCGTTCGTTTAGCTATCGCGAAAGCCATTGTTGAACTAGATCCTGAAAAGAAACCTTCACTACGAGCTAAAGGTATAATGACACGTGATGACCGTATGGTTGAGCGTAAAAAACCAGGTCGCAAAAAAGCACGTAAGAAATTCCAATTCAGTAAACGCTAATCAACAAAGGAGGACAACAAAATGGCAAGAACAACATACGACGAATTACTGGACGCTGGTGTACACTTTGGTCACCTTACCCGTAAATGGGATCCGAAAATGTCACAATACATTTTCATGGAGCGTAACGGTATTCACATTATCGATTTAAATAAAACCTTAACTAAGGTTGAAGAAGCTGCTGCAGCTATAAAACAAATTGTAAAATCAGGCCGTAAAGTATTATTCGTAGCTACAAAGAAACAAGCGAAAGATATCGTAGCTGAATATGCGAAAAATGTAAACATGCCTTTCATCACCGAAAGATGGTTAGGTGGTATGTTAACTAACTTTGCAACTGTACGTAAGTCAATCAAAAAGATGTCAAACATTGATAAATTGACTAAAGATGGTACTTACAGCAACCTTTCTAAAAAAGAAAGACTGATGATACAGCGTGAGCGTATCAAATTAGAAACTTTGTTAGGTGGTATATCGGATCTTAACCGTTTACCTGCTGCATTGTTCCTGATCGACGTTAAAAAAGAACACATCGCGGTATCTGAAGCATTAAAGTTAAATATCCCAACCTTCGCGATGGTTGATACTAACTCTGATCCTTCAAACATCGATTTCCCTATCCCTGCGAATGACGACGCTACCAAATCAATTTCATTGATCACCGGTATCATCATCAAAGCTATCGAAGAAGGTTTGGAAGAACGTAAACGTGAGAAAGATGACGAAGCTGAAAAAGAAGCAGCCGCCGCGAAAGCTAAAGCAGATGCTCCTGAGTCAGTAACGCCAGATAGATCAGCAAACGAAGGTGGCAAAAGAAGCCGTACTAAAGCAACAACTGCTGAAGTAGCAGAAGCTGCTGCCGAAACCGGTACCGAGCCAGCTGAGAACGAATAATAAAATTTAGTTTAAAGTTGAAGGTTGAAAGCGATAAGTTAATTCTTATGGCTTTCGACTTTCAACTTTTCACTTTCAACTTTAAAATAAAAAACAATGTCAACAGTACAAATATCTGCAGCTGATGTGAACAAATTGCGCCAACAAACTGGTGCAGGCATGATGGATTGCAAAAAAGCTTTAACTGAAACCAATGGCGATTTTGAAGCTGCTATTGATTTTTTAAGAAAAAAAGGTGCTAAAGTTGCTGCCAGCCGTCAGGACAGGGAGTCAAACGAAGGTGTTGTTATCGCACGTACATCTGCAGATGGCAAACGTGGTGTGATCATCGAGTTAAACTGCGAAACTGATTTCGTGGCTAAAAATGCTGAATTTATTGCTTTTGCTAACGCGATCGCAAATGAAGCGGTACAAAACAACCCTGCTTCTATCGAAGCATTGAGCCAGTTACAAATTGATACCGAAACTAACCGTGGTACCATTGCTGAAGCAATTATCAGCCGTACAGGTACAATCGGCGAAAAAATCGGTGTATCTAAATACGAAGTTATCGAAGGCGAAAAAGTTGTTGCTTACATCCACGGTAATTTCCGTTTAGGTGTATTAGTTGCACTTAGCGCTAACGCTGCCGGTGTTGAAGAAGCAGGTAAAGATGTTGCGATGCAAATTGCAGCTATGAACCCTGTTGCTTTAGATAAAGACGGTGTTGATGCTACAGTTATCGAGCGTGAATTAGAGATCGCTAAAGATCAGATCCGCGCTGAAGGCAAACCTGAAGAAATGGTTGAAAAAATCGCTGCAGGTAAGCTTAACAAATTCTACAAAGACTCAACTTTACTAAACCAGGAGTTTGTAAAGGACCCATCTAAAAACGTTGCTCAGTTTTTAAGCACCGTTGATAAGGGACTAACAGTAACCGCCTTTAAGCGGGTAGCTTTAGGAGCTTAAATATATTATCCCCCTCGTTTATTAACGAGGGGGATTTTTTTTGCAATATTGTTTTCCAAATGGTTATTCTTAACAAATTGTCATTCTGAGCGGAGCGAAGAATGACAAATAAAAAAGATATTTTTTATGACCACTGCCCTCCACAATCTCCAACTCATCTCCGATGGTGTGATCACCAGCGGCAAGGCCATTTTAATTGATGGCGAAAAGATCATCGATGTTATTGATGATTCTGCTATTCCACAAGATTTTAATAAAATTGACCTGAACGGTGCAAATGTTGCCCCGGGATTGATCGACCTGCAAATTTATGGCAGTGGCGGCAAGTTGTTTGGCGGTAAACCCGAAGTGTCGGCATTGGAAAGGATGGAGGAAGACCTGCTAGGTCAAGGCACAGTAGGATTTTTTGCTTGCATTGCTACCAACAGCGATGATATAGTGGAACAAGGCATCGCGGCAGCCAAAGCTTACCGCGAAACAGCCAAAGGCAACTTTTTAGGTTTACACTTGGAAGGCCCGTTCCTGAATTCCGTAAAACGTGGTGCGCATCCTGAGAAATACATCAAAAAAGGTACAATGGACTTGGTGCGCCGATGGATTGAAAGCGCCGACGGTGTGATCAAAATGATGACCATCGCCCCGGAATTGCAAGATCAGGAGGTGGTTGATTACCTGAACGATCATGGTGTGATTTTATCATCCGGACATAGTAACGCTACTTATCAGCAAGGCAAAACATTTCTAAATAATCCTGTAAAAGCGGTAACGCATTTATTTAATGCGATGCCACCAATGCATCACCGCGAGCCGGGCTATATACCCGCCATCTTCGAAGAAAAGCCATACACCAGTATCGTAAATGATGGTGTTCATGTTGATTTCACGATGGTTCGTTTAGCTAAACGCGAGTTAGGTGATAAGCTGTTTTTTATTACTGATGCTGTTACCACAGCCACTGAAGGAACGTATCAACATGTGTTTTCCGGCGATCGTTATAGCATGCCCGACGGAACTTTATCAGGGTCATGTTTAACTATGCTTAAAGCAGTGCAAAACGGTGTGGAGCATGTTGGCATAACTTTGGCAGAGGCTATCAATATGGCTTCATTATACCCTGCTCAGTTGGCATCGTTACCAACAAAAGGAAAAATAGCAGCCGGTTATGATGCCGACCTGATTGTTTTTAATGCAGCCTTTGAAGTGCAGGCAACTGTGTTTAAAGGCGACTACTTAACAAAGTAGATATATAATTTTAACATTAGATTTATTTCTATAATTTTGACAAACTCTCCTCATGCGATATAAAAGAATCCTACTAAAACTTAGCGGCGAATCCCTTATGGGTGACAGGCAATACGGTATTGATAACAACCAGGTATTGCAATATGCAAAAGATATTAAAAGTGTTTTTGATGAAGGTATCGAAATTGCGATTGTTGTAGGAGGCGGTAATATTTTCAGAGGCCTTAGTGCCGAAAAATCAGGTATGGAGCGTGCCCAAGCTGATTATATGGGAATGCTGGCAACCGTTATCAATTGCATGGCCCTTCAAAATGCATTGGAAAGCATCGGAGTAGAGACCCGCCTGCAATCGGCCATCAAAATGGAACAGATCTGCGAGCCTTACATCCGCCGTCGCGCGATGCATCATTTAGAAGTTGGTAAAATTGTAATTTTTGGAGCAGGTACAGGTAATCCTTATTTTACTACCGATACCGCTGCTTCCCTTCGCGCTATCGAAATAAAGGCCGATGTAGTATTAAAAGGTACCCGTGTTGATGGTATCTATTCTGCCGATCCGGAGAAAGATCCATCTGCAACGCGTTATGATGAAATTTCTTTCCAGGAAGTGTATGACAAAGGTTTGAACGTAATGGATATGACCGCCATTACCCTTTGTCAGGAAAACAACTTGCCTATCATAGTTTTTGATATGAATAAGGAAGGTAATTTTATGAAAATAGCTAAAGGCGAACCAATCGGTACTTTAGTAAAATAGATAGCCTAGTTACTATAAGAAGCTGCTTAATAGCGATAAAACTATCGTCATTGCGAGGTACGAAGCAATCTCTACATAAGTAAGTCTGCTATGTATAGTTTAGAGATTACTTCGTACCTCGCAATGACGTTTTGTGTTTGTATGAAAATAAGATTGAACCATTTTAAACAATTTCCAAGGATGGCCTTAGCGCCATGCTAATAAAACACCTTTGAGGCTGAAGCCTCGATATTCAAATAAATAATTTTCATTCTGCCAAAAAACTACATGTGGGTTAATTACGTAAAATAATTAACAAACAACCCGTATGAAATCGCTTTGTATCGCCCTTTTTGTATTGTTTAGCATGTCGGCAGGCTTGCCAAATAAGCCTGTTGAAAAACTGGATGTTAAACGTTTCGCTGGTAAATGGTATTCATTATACTCCATACCAACCATGTTTGATAAAGGCACGCGCGAAACCACGGCTACTTACACGCTAAACAGCGATGGTTATTATAACGTACTTACCTGTGCAAAAAAAGGTACTGATGAAGATATTCATACCTACAACTCCAAACTATTTCCCCAAAAAAATGGCGAACTGAAGGCCCAGTTCATTTGGCCTTTTAAAATTGATTATTGGGTGATAGACCTTGCCGATGATTACTCCTATATGGTAGTAGGTAACCCTGATCATAAATTTCTGTTCATCATGAGCCGCAAGCCATCAATGGATAAAAAGCTGCACGATGAATTGGTTGAAAAATGTAAAGAAATGGGATACCCGGTAGATGAATTGACCGCGCAGAGGTAAACTATATGCTCACCAATTTGTCATTCCGAGGAACGAAGTAATGATGATAGATTTTGAGATTTACGAAGTTTTAAAAACTAAATCTTGAATTTGGAAGATCAAGAAGGGTGTCATAGTGAGCGTAGTCGAAGTATGTGGGCGGGCCTCTGCGCCAACCCTTCGACTACGCTCAGGGTGACACCCACTACACATAACTCACGTTAATTTAAGTGCAATTTTCGTCCCCGCAGGGCTCTCTAAGAGAACCCTGCGAACTCCCCCAAAACAATTTTCTATTTATACGCTTTGTAGAGTTGAGATTAGATAACCCTAAAATCATACTTTTTACTATTTTTGTCAAAAATCTATATCGATGAGCGAACTCATTAAAAAACAGGTGACTGAAACAAAGGCTTTAATGGACAAAGCCATTGACCATTGCGAAAACGAATTGCAAAAAATACGTGCCGGTAAAGCAAGCCCTGCTATGCTGGATGATGTGTATGTTGATTATTACGGTACCGCTACGCCATTAAGCCAGATTGGTAACGTAAACACGCCAGATGCCCGTACCATTGTGGTACAGCCATGGGAAAAAAATATGTTAGGCCCAATTGAAAAAGCGATAATGGAAGCCAACCTGGGTTTAAACCCTCAGAACGATGGTATCATTATCCGCTTAAATGTTCCGCCATTAACAGAGGAACGCCGCCGTGATTTAGTTAAAAGAGCTAAAGGCGAGGCCGAAACAGGAAAGATCGCTATCCGTAACCTGCGTAAGGATGCGAACGAAAAAATAAGAAAACTAAAAACAGAAGGTGTTTCAGAAGATGAAATGAAAGTTGGCGAAGCCGAGATTCAAAAATTGACTGATGCCTATATTATCAAGGTTGATCGGCATTCTGAAGCTAAGGAAAAAGATATTATGACGGTGTAAATACCAACCTAATGTCAAATTAAAGGGAATGAGCTACTTAGCCATTCCCTTTTTTTATTTTTGCATCAAGCATGAAAATACTCTTATCATATCTTAAAAAACACCGCTGGATAGTAGCCTCCGCATTGTTATTTGCAGCGATTAACATCGGTTTTTCTTTACTTGATCCATATATCTCCGGCCGGATTTTCGACACCGTGATCAACCAACATAATAAGCTGGATTACCATGTATACCTTTCCAGGGCGCTTAAACTGGTAGGTTTAGCTATTGGCGTTGCGATGGTATCTCGTATAGCAAAAAACTTTCAGGATTATTTTACCAATATTATCACACAAAAAACAGGTGCAGAAATGTATGCCGATGGTTTAAAGCGCTCCCTTGAATTACCTTACCAGGTTTTTGAAGATCAGCGCAGCGGCGAAACTTTAGGCATCCTGCAAAAAGTACGTTTAGATTGCGAAGCGTTTATTACTTCGTTTATTGGAGTATTATTTGTGAGTATTACAGGGATGACGTTCGTAATAGTGTACTCGCTGTTTGTGAGCTATAAAGTAACATTGGTATATGTTGCCGCTATCCCAATTATCACATTCGTGAGCGTGGTGCTGAGTCGCCGTATCAAGAAAATTCAACGTAGCATTTTATCTGAAACAACCGCTTTGGCAGGTTCAACAACCGAATCATTAAGAAATATTGAATTGGTAAAAAGCTTAGGTTTGGTTAAGCAGGAAATTAACCGCTTAAATAATACCACCTATAAAATATTAGGTCTCGAGCTTAAAAAAGTGAAGTATGTACGTAGCATGAGCTTTGTGCAGGGTACAACCGTAAACTTTGTAAGGAGTACTATGGTTGTGGTATTGTTGTTGTTGATCTTCGGGCAAACTATTACTCCGGGTCAATACATCAGCTTATTGTTCTACTCTTTCTTTTTGTTTAACCCTTTACAGGAACTTGGTAATGTGATTGTTGCCTGGCGTGAAGCAGAAGTTTCTTTAGGTAATTTTGAAAAGATTTTGAATACGCCGGTTGATGAGAAGCCGGAAAAACCGGTATTGTTAGAAACTGTTAACAAACTTGCTTTTGATAACGTAAGCTTTAAACACCTAACTGCCAATCGCAACGCGCTTAACCACATCAGCTTTGAAACTAACATCGGCGAAACTATCGCTTTCGTTGGCCCATCAGGTTCGGGTAAAACTACTTTGGTGAAATTGCTGGTAGGTTTATATCAGCCTTTAGAGGGCGATATTTTATACAACAATGTATTAAGTAAGGATATTGATCTTGACCAATTGCGTGAAAAAATTGGTTTTGTAACACAGGATACCCAATTATTCTCTGGTACTATACGTGAGAACTTATTGTTTGTACGCCCCAATGCTACGGATGCTGAGTGCATGCAAGCTCTTGAAAAAGCCGCTTGTCAAACCTTATTAGCCCGTGCGGACCGTGGTTTAGATACCGTGATAGGTGAGGGTGGTGTAAAAGTATCAGGTGGTGAGAAGCAACGTTTATCCATTGCCCGTGCTTTATTGCGCAGGCCTGATATTTTGGTATTTGATGAGGCTACCTCTTCACTCGATTCATTAACCGAAGAAGAGATCACCGAAACCATTAAGGATGTATCTGTATTTGGTGATCACATCACGATATTGATCGCCCACCGCTTATCAACCATTATGCACGCCGACAGGGTTTATGTGCTGGAGAAAGGCAATATCATCGAATCCGGCAAACACACCGACCTGCTCGCCCAAAAAGGCCTTTACTACGCCATGTGGAGGCAACAGATAGGTGAGAAGGATGTTGTGGAGGCATAAGGTTTATCTTATTCTATTTAAGCGCGTCATTGCGAGGAACGAAGCAATCTCTACATAAGTAGGTCTTGTTATTTGATTTGTACAGTATAGAGATTGTTTCGTTCCTCGCAATGACGTTTGTATTTAAGCAATGCACTTTGTTGGTGTTGTCACCAACAAATAAATTAATCTTCAGTCTCAGTCCTATTAATATCCTCTAGTCCCAGCGGTATCAAATTCTTAGTTTTGAAGTAGGTAACAGTTACCACTGTCAACGTAACGCACCCACCAAAAAGCACAGCAGGAATTAAACCCATAATACTTGCGGCAGTGCCCGATTCAAAATCACCGAGCTCATTTGACGAACCAATAAACATGGAGTTTACTGCCGATACCCTGCCCCGCATCTGGTCGGGGGTAAGTAATTGCATAATGGTGCCACGAATAATTACACTTACGCTATCAAATGCACCCTCAACAAACAGGAAGAATAGAGAAAGATAAAAGTTGCGTGACAGCCCGAAGCAAATAATAGACGCGCCAAAGCCGGTAACAGCAATCAATAAGTTACGCCAGGGCCTGTTCATGGGTGAAAACCTCGACATGGCCAGCATGGTCAACACGGCCCCTGCCGAACCTACCGCACGCATAATCCCAAGGCCTTCGGGGCCTACTTTTAATACTACGTTGGCAAAAGCTGGTAATAAAGCCACAACGCCGCCGAAAAACACCGAGAATAAGTCCAGACTCATCGCGCCCAACATCATCTTGTTTTTAAAAACAAAATTTATACCCTCGCCAAGGCTGGTCCAAATATCTTCTTTCGGTTTAAAAACCGCCGGGTATTGCTTCAGGAAGTAAACTAATATTAATGCTACCAGTATAAAAAACAGGATAACGTAAAACGTTGCTGTAATACCGGCAAATCCATAAATTAACCCACCTGCTGCCGGGCCTAATATGGATGCTATTTGCCAGGTCGAACTGCTCCATGTGCTACCGTTAGGGTAAAGTTCTTTGGGGATGCTATGGGCGTAAATGGTAAATGTTGCCGGGCCAAAAAAAGCTCGTGCTACGCCATTGCAAAATATCATACCGTATATAATCGGTACTATCCAGCCTGCATGTATATATGCCCCCATGCTTTTAAGCGTAACGATATACATTACCGCCGAGGATAAAAATACGCCGGTATAAATCCACAAAAGCATTTTTCTTTTTTCAGATTTATCAGCGATGTAGCCGCCATATAAAGCGATTCCTACTGCCGGGATAGCTTCGCTGAGGCCAAGCATGCCCAGGGCAAATACACTTTTAGTTAGCTGGTAAATATAAAAACCGATAACAACGGTTTGCATTTGGTAAGCGAAGGTAAAAAAGAAGCGCATGCCAATGTATGCGCGAAAATCCTTGTATCGTAAGGCTGCAAATGAATCTTTTTTGGGTTGACTGAGTGGGTCGGGCACTATGTTATTGGGGTTGATGTGGGGTAAAAATACTATTTATACCGCAATTTGCGCCGATTGAATATATATTATCACCGTAAAATTACATTTAGGATATTTTATCCCAACTCAAACCCTGCTCTTTTGATTGCAGCGAAAGATGCAAAATCTGGTGCTCAGGATTCGTCAGTTGTGGGTCAGCCTCAAAAATACCTTCCACAATTTTGCGTACCTGTATTAATAATTGCTGGTCGGTTGCCAGGTTTGCCATCTTTAAATCAAGCACGCCACTTTGCTCGGTACCTTCAATATTGCCGGGGCCGCGCAACTCTAGGTCTATCTCCGCTATCTCGAAGCCATTGTTGGTTTTAACCATCGTATTGAGCCTTTTGCGGCCATCGTGGCTTAGTTTGTGGTTGCTCATGAGTATGCAATAGGATTGTTCGGCACCGCGCCCTACACGGCCTCTTAGCTGGTGTAGCTGCGACAGGCCGAAGCGTTCAGCATTCTCGATGATCATCACAGAGGCATTGGGTACGTTAACACCCACCTCAATTACCGTGGTGGCCACCATAATATGCGTTTCACCTTTAATAAAACGCTTCATCTCGTAAGCTTTCTCAGCGGCCTTCAATTTGCCGTGAACAATGCTAAGCTGATAATCCGGCACCGGAAACTCATGGCTCATTGTATTAATGCCATCCTCGAGATTTTTCAGGTCGAGTTTCTCACTTTCTTTAATCAGTGGATATACTACATATACCTGCCTGCCCAGGGCAATCTCCTGTTTCATAAAACCGAACATCCGCAATCGCTGGTTCTCATAAAAATGAACTGTTTTTATAGGCTTGCGCCCAACGGGTAACTCATCAATTACCGATATATCCAAATCGCCATATAAAGTCATGGCTAAAGTTCGGGGTATAGGGGTAGCCGTCATTACCAAAATATGGGGAGGAATAACATTTTTTCGCCACAGTTTGGCGCGTTGTTCCACACCAAAGCGGTGCTGCTCATCAATCACCACCAGGCCAAGGTTCTTATATTGTACCTTATCTTCGATGAGGGCATGGGTGCCGATCAGTATTTTAAGTTCACCGCTTTCTAACCGCTGGTGTAAAACCTTTCGTGCCTTTTGCGGGGTTGAGCCGGTAAGCAGGGCCACCTCAATAAAATCATCGCCCACTAAATCTTTAATAGTTTGATAGTGCTGATTAGCCAAAATTTCTGTGGGTGCCATAATACAGGTTTGGAAACCGTTGTCAATGGCTATCAGCATGCTCATTAAAGCTACCACGGTTTTGCCGCTGCCAACATCGCCTTGCAGCAATCGGTTCATCTGTACGCCGCGCTGGGTGTCCTGCCGAATCTCTTTTAAAACCCGTTTCTGCGCATTGGTTAGCGGAAAGGGGAGCTTATGCTCATAAAAATCGTTAAATATATTACCAACAGTGCCGAATATATTCCCCTTAAACTTTAAAGTGCGATGCATCTTGCTTTTCAGCATCCGTAGTTGCAACAAAAATAATTCTTCAAACTTTAATCGATGCTGCGCTTCGTTCAACGCGGCGGCATCACCCGGGAAATGGATGTTGCGGTATGCGGTAGCTTTATCAACTAACCGATATTTATTGATAATATATTGGGGGAGATTCTCATGAATGTCCTTAGCGCATTGGTCCAGCAGCGTAGCAACCAGCTTTTGCAGGCCTTTGCTATCCAGCATAAACTGCTTTAGCTTTTCGGTAGAACTATATGCAGGCTGTAAAGTTAAGTTACCATTACGTGCCAGATTAGCCGGTGAGTAAAGTTCCATCTCCGGATGCGCCATTTGGGCTTTGCCGTTAAAAAAGCCAGGCTTACCAAATATCACATACGCTTTGCCAGGCACCAGCGTTTTCTCCATCCACTTAATACCCTGAAACCATACCAGTTCCATCACGCCAGTATCGTCCTGCGCCTGGATGACTAGGCGCTTGGTGCGTTTATCGCCTAAAAGTTCTTTACTGGTAATACGGGCAATAACCTGTACATAGGGCAATTCAGGCTCAATGTCGCGTATTTTATAAAACCGGGTACGGTCAATATACTTATACGGGAAATGCCTAAGCAGGTCCTCAAAGGTAGCCAGCCCTAATTCCTTTTTCAGAACACCCGCACGGGAAAGGCCTACGCCTTTTAAATACTCAATGGGTGTTTGAAAAGGGTTCAATAAAAAGCAGTTTAGCTATGGTGGTTAAACTAAATATCAGGATTTTAACGCGGTAACAGAAATTTCCACATTTACATTCTTAGGTAAACCTGCCACGGCCACAGTTTCGCGTGCCGGGAATTTATCGGTAAAGTATGAGCCGTAAACTTCATTCACCTGTGCAAAATTCTGCATATCGGTTAAAAAGATAGTGGTTTTAACAATATGCCCGAAACCGATACCCGCCTCAGTTAATATCGCCTTGATGTTTTCCATTACCTTGGTTGTTTCGGTTTTAATATCATCCAAAACCAATTCACCGGTAGCGGCGTCAATAGCCACCTGGCCTGACACAAAAATAAAATCGCCGGCAATAATAGCCTGGTTGTATGGGCCTATAGGAGCAGGGGCATTAACGGTATTGATTACGGTTTTCATGTATGTGTAGTAAATTTATGATGTAAGATAGATAGTGATTAGCACGACAACTAATGCTTTAATATAAACATATCGATAAGTTTCCAGATGATACCCAGCACAAAAACGGTAATAGCGATGGCATTGATGATATGCATCACTTTAAGGTTAAAGCTGGTAGGCCGGTTAGGATCTTTTTTTCTGAAAAAGTACATATACAAATATAAGCAGAAGCAAAAAGATTTATGCAAATATAAAGCAACAAAAAAGCCTTCCGAATCTCGGAAGGCTTTTTTCAATATATTATTTTATCTAATAATTATTGGTGGAATTCAACACGACGGTTAGCCACGCGGCCTTCTTCTGTTGAATTGTCAGCTATTGGATGAGTTTCACCGTAAGCTTTGATTTTTAAATGTTTAGCTTCAACACCTGAGTTAACAAGGTAAGTTTTTACTGATTCAGCACGGTCTTTAGATAGACGCATGTTGTGAGCAGCAGTACCTTCAGATGAAGCGTAACCAGCTAAAGTGATAGTTTTACCAGAAGCACGTAGATCAGATGAGCTAGCATCTAACGCTGGGTAAGATGAAGTTCTTAATACTGAGCTATCAAATTCAAACTGGATGTTAGAGAAAGGAGATGCTTTAACTGAGTCCATTTTAACTGTATCCTTAGGGAATACAATAACGCAACCAGAACCATCAACCACGCTACCAGCAGGAGTGTTAGGGCATTTGTCAAATTGATCAGATACACCGTCACCATCAGAATCTTTCTTCAAGTCAGCAACTGCAGTTTCAACGTTAGTTACACGACCTTTTAAAGCTTCAACTTCTTGACGTAATGCTGCATCATATAATTCATCATACATCATTGCAACTGGGTTAGCCCAAGCTAAAGCTGGTTTTGATTTTGTACCTAAAGTGAACTCTAAACCTGCGTAACCGTAAGCATAGTGATCTTTTTGAGGATAACCTGAGTTAGTTCCGTCAAAGTTGTTAGCATCAATAAAGTTCTCAGTGTAACCTAAGTTTAATGCAACAACATTAGAAAGGCGGAAATTAACACCTGCACCTGCATCAAGTACTAAGTTGCTGATGTAATGTTTGCTTCCGTCAGCATTGTCAAAATCAATTGCTGTTCCGTTAGCAAGTGTACCTGTAGGGCGGTACTGAGCTAAACCTGCACCACCTTTTAAGTAAAAGTTTACAGTTCTTTGGCGGTGTAAGTAGTCCATATCAATGCTTGCAAAGTTATAGCTACCGTTTAAAGTTTCTTGGTAGAAATTGGTTTTGTAGGCACCTGGGTTGTTGCTACCATTGTTACCTTTAACCTGGCCACCTGTCAAATCTAATTGAGTTGACCATGATTGAGCCCATTGTTGTTTTAACGAAAGGCCGTAACCGTAATCAATAACTGCTTTTGAAAAACCGTTATTGCGGCTACCAGTTAAAAGTGCGTCACCAGTAACACCACCGTTAATACCAATGCTAAATGTTCTGTACTGTTTTGCTCCACCAAATACCTTGGCTGAAGACATGTCAGAAGATGTCTTAGTTGTATCTGTAGTTGTAGTCTGCGCGCTAGCGATTCCTACAGCCATCAAACTTACAACCGACAATGCTACTGTTTTCTTTAATGTAGAATAGTTCATAGTTTTAAGATTAAACAATTTAATTGTGATTTTTTTTCAAAATTAGTAATTATGTTTGAAACGATTACCAAATTTTGTTCCAAAAATCATATTACTTATACAAATAAAGTAAAAAGATTGTTTAAATAAAGTTGATAAATACACCTAATATGAAATATCTACCTGTAAATCAGCAGCTTTTTCTCTATAATAGAAAAAATTTCGTTTCGAGATTAAAGCCCTCATCCATAGCTATTTTCAATGCAAATGATGAGTTTCCACGTAGCGGGGATCAAACTTTTGTATTTAAACAAAATGCTGACTTTTTTTATCTCACAGGTATCGATCAGGAGCAAAGTATATTAATTTTATTTCCTGATTGTCCTAATACACTATACAGAGAAGTACTGTTTTTAAGACAAACCAGTGAACATATTGCTGTTTGGGAAGGACATAAGTACACTAAAGAGGAGGCAAAACAGGCATCGGGCATTGACAGTGTGTTTTGGCTGAGTGAATTTGACGCTATTTTACATAGCATTATAAATTACGCGGAGAACATCTATATCAATACAAACGAAAATGATCGTTTTAGCTTTGATGTGCCGTACCGCGACCTTCGTATGCTGGATAAATTGCGCGTACAATATCCATTGCATCATTATCAGCGATCGGCTCCAATTATGCGTGATCTGCGGGTAGTGAAATCTGAAATTGAGATCGAGCTGACTAAAAAGGCTTGCGCTATTACCCGCGATGCCTTTATCCGCATACTTAAATTTGTAAAACCAGGGGTTGCCGAATATGAAATTGAGGCCGAAATAACGCATGAGTTTTTAAGGCAACGTGCAACCGGGCATGCATACTCACCTATAATAGCATCCGGTAAAAATGCCATAGTGCTGCATTATATCGACAATAACCAGGTTTGTAATGATGGCGATGTGATCTTGTTCGACTTTGGCGCCGAGTACGCGAACTATAATGCCGACATGAGTCGCTCGATACCCGTGAACGGCCGTTTTACAAAACGCCAGCGCCAGGTTTATGATGCGGTATTAAAGGTAATGCGTGAAGCCACAAAGCTAATTGTAGCCGGTGCCATATGGAATGATTACCATGATGAAGTTGGTAAAATAATGACCAGTGAATTAATCGGCTTGGGCTTATTGGATAAACACGATGTTGAAAAACAAGACCCTAAAATGCCTGCATATAAAAGGTACTTTATGCATGGTACATCGCATCATTTAGGGTTAGATGTGCATGATTTTGCCAGTAGATACAAACCTTTTGAAGTTGGAAATATTTTAACCTGCGAGCCGGGCATCTACATACCACAAGAAAGCTTAGGCATCAGGCTGGAGAACAATATATTAATTACCAAAGACGGAAATATCGACCTGATGGCGGATATCCCAATCGATGGTGATGAAATTGAATTAATAATGAATTCTTAAGCTCTAAGTTCCCCTTCCTGGGGGGCGCGAAGGAGACGCGCAATAGCAGGGGTGAGTTTCTACGCTATGCTAATAATATTCATCCAAAAATTTATACAGATTAAATTCAGGATCAACTAAAGCTTTGGCAATATCTTGCTGAAGCTTTTTTTTGTCGATAGTAGCCATTCTCTTTTGCTGAATCAACTTGTAGGCTTTATCAGCAAGTAACATTTCCTTGCGATGATGTTTTTTATTTGCGGCAGATGCAATGAAATTAATAATAGCGCCAACTCCATCTGCCTGTGATGCCACACTTTTAAAAACCGGAACCCGATCAGTTAGTTTTTTAAGGTTATTGGCAAAAATATCTGCGCCCTCGCGATCAGCTTTATTAACGATAAAGGCATCTGCAATCTCCATCAGGCCTGATTTAATGTTTTGTATCTCGTCGCCACTCTCGGGCACTAATACCACCAGGGTAACATCAGCAAGGCCAGCAATCTCCACTTCGCTTTGGCCAACACCAACTGTTTCCACAAAAATATAATCAAATCCGGCGGCACGCAGCACATCGGTCATCTCAATTGTTTTTGCAGATAATCCGCCTAATGATCCGCGTGTAGCCAGCGAACGTATATAAACTTTAGGGTGATTAAAATAAGCCGACATCCGTATCCTGTCGCCCAATAAAGATCCGAAGTTAAAAGGGGAGGTGGGGTCAATAGCTAAAATAGCTACTTTATTATCCTTAGCGATAAGATCACCAATAAGCGCGTTAACAAGTGTGCTTTTACCTGCCCCCGGAGGCCCTGTTATACCTATAATAGGTGTGGGGTTAATAAAACGCAGACTTTTTAAAAGCTCATCGGCACCACGCAGGTTATTCTCAACAATGGTTAAAGCCCTCGCGACCGATTTAAAGTTATCGCTGTTTAAAGATGATAAAATATCGGGAGCGGTTTTTAATGCCATTGCAGTGCAAATGAAAATAAATTACCACAAGTTATTTAATTATTTGCCCGAAAATTATTTGTTTAGATAAAAAAGCGAATATTTACAGGATCAATACATATTAATATAGTGTCAAAACCATCCATACTGCTCACCTTCGATTCCATGAAATATCCAAACTCTGGTTTTTTCTCCTTCGGGAAAAGCCTGGGCGATGCGATATTGACTCAAAATAAAGCACGTTACAGGCTGTACTACTATGTACATAAAAGGTCGACGTACTTATTTAACCGGAAAGTAAGCCTCGTATACCTGTCAAAGCTTCATAAACTATTTTTCCCTGAGCCGAAACGATTTGAGCTGATCCATTTTACCGACCAGTATTGCAGGTTAAAGCCACAAAAGGTAAAAGGCAAAAAAATATTAACCATACACGATATTAACCCGGTACACGAGCAGCGTAAATCTTCAAAAAAAATAGAAAAACACCTTAATAAATTAAGAGGCTATATAAATGCTTGCGATAAGATTGTAACCATATCAAATTTTGTAGCTAAGGATATTTTAAAATATTTTCCGGAGGCTGAAGGTAAGGTGAGCGTGATATACAATGGTGCCGATCAATTACAGGTTACCGAAGGCCATACACCAAAATATCAACCTAAAAAAGCATTTTTATATACTATAGGATTTGTAGCCCCAAAAAAGAATTTCCATGTATTACCGCCTTTATTGGTAGGTAACGATTACGAATTGATTATAGCAGGTGTAGAAACACCCTATAAAAGTGTGATAATGGAAGAAGCGCAAAAGTTTGGCGTTGCCGATAGGGTTAAAATAACCGGCCCGATAAGCGAGGACGATAAAGCCTGGTATTATAAAAACTGCGAGGCCTTTGTTTTTCCATCCATAGCCGAGGGCTTTGGCTTACCGGTTATTGAGGCCATGCATTTTGGCAAGCCGGTTTTCCTGTCAACCCATACCTCGCTGCCCGAAATTGGTGGTGATGCCGCTTTCTACTTTGAAAACTTTGAGCCGGAAGTTATGCAAAGCGCTTTCGCGAAAGGCATGGAAGCGTTTAAAACCAATGATATGCAGCAAAAAGTTATTACCCATGCCATGCAATTTGATTGGCAGAAAACGGCCCGCCAGTATCTGAAATTATACGATGAATGCCTCGGTTTATAATGACAATTTAATTATAGCGTTAATTAGCTAATTACTTTAGATTTGCATTCTTTTATTTAATTATTTGATGAAGACATATTTCAGGCTACTCTCTTTTGCAAAACCCATCGAAAAGTACGCCATACCATACATTATATTTACCCTGCTTTATGTAGTTTTTAGTACAACGGTGTTTACCTTGTTAACACCGCTTATGAACACGCTTTTTTCTGCAGATAGTAGTGCAACGCATGTTGTACACGCTATGCCAAAAAGCGCTTTAGATGTTACCGGCTGGTTTAATTATTACATGGACTACTTTATACGTACGCATGGTGCCTGGGGCGCATTGCAGTTTGTATGTATGACGCTGATAGTAACCATATTTTTAGGTAATTTTTTCAGATACCTATCTGCCCGCACTATGGAAAATCTTCGGGTACATACACTGTTAAATCTTCGTCGCAGGGTTTTTAATAATGTAATGGATATGCACCTGGGCTTTTTTAATAACGAGCGTAAAGGCGATATTATATCAAAAATCGCATCAGATGTACAGGTGGTACAATACTCGGTTACCGGTACATTGCAGGTAATATTTAAGGAGCCAATTACCCTGATTGCATTTATGGTAATGCTGTTCATTTATTCAACCAAGCTTACCCTTTATTCGCTGATGGTGGTGCCTGTATCAGCCTTTATTATCTCCAAAATAGTTAAGAAGCTTAAATCACAAGCGATAGCAGCGCAGCAAACTTATGGTAACATGATTAGTTATCTTGATGAGGCACTATCGGGAGTTAGGATTATAAAAGCGTTTAATGCCACCAATTTTATCAAAAATCGTTTTGATAACGAGAACGTCAAATATTCAAAAATAATGCGTTCAATGGCCAGGCGGCAGCAGTCTGCCTCGCCGGTCTCCGAGACGCTATCAGTAACCATGATCTCCTGTATAGTGTTATATGGGGGCTATCTTATCCTCAACCATAAATCAGATCTTAACGCCGGGCAGTTTATTGCCTACATAGCTATATTTTCACAAGTAATGCGCCCGGCTAAAGCTATTTCTGATTCCTTTAGCGGAATACACTCGGGCATAGCGGCAGGCGAGCGAGTATTAGCACTTTTGGATGAAAAACCCGCTATTGTTGATGTGCCTAATGCTAAACCCATCGGCGAATTTAAACAAGCCGTTGAATTTAAAGATGTTTCTTTCGCCTACGGTGATAAGAAAATTTTACAAAACATTAATATAACCGTTCCGAAAGGAAAAACCATTGCACTGGTTGGCCCGTCGGGTGGTGGTAAATCTACTTTGATTGATCTGATACCGCGTTTCATCGTGCCACAATCAGGGCAGGTATTAATTGATGGGGTTGATATAGCAACCGTTACGGTTGATTCGGTAAGAGGTTTACTGGGTATAGTAAACCAGGAGTCGATATTATTTAACGATTCTATTTTCGGCAACATTGCATTTGGTAAAACCGATGCAACTATGGAGGAGGTAATGGCGGCTGCTAAAATTGCCAATGCCCATAACTTCATCATCGAAACAGAAAAAGGCTACGAAACCAATATCGGCGACCGCGGTACCAAACTATCAGGTGGGCAAAAACAGCGTATTTGTATAGCCCGTGCGGTACTGGCTAATCCGCCTATCATGTTGTTGGATGAGGCTACATCTGCATTAGATACTGAATCGGAAAAATTGGTACAGGATGCCTTAAACAACCTGATGAAAAACCGTACCTCATTAATTATAGCACACCGTTTAAGCACCATACAAAACGCGGATTTGATTCTTGTGTTAGAGAGCGGTAAAGTTGTGCAGCAAGGCACTCACCAGGAATTGTTAAGCCAGGATGGCTTGTACAAAAGGCTTATCAATATGCAAACCTTTAACGGGGACTGATATAATCAATAGCTTTTTTATATTTTTCGATAGTAACCGGCCAGCTATAATTGTCGGCAACGTATTTTTTAGCGTTGTGGCTTAAAATAACAGTGTCAAAATCCGGTTTAAGTATGGCATCCAACGAGTTTTTGAAACTCTGATAATCATTAAATAAGAATCCGGCATTGCTGTTATTAATGTGGCCCTTTAAAACTTCACATTTCTCATTGGCTATAACCGGCACGCCATAAGCCATGCTTTCCAATGTTACTAACGACAGGCTTTCGTACAGCGATGGGATAACCAAAGCTTTAGCCTTTAAAAGCAACGAGGTTTTAATATCATCAGCTACAAAGCCAGTTAATATAATATCCGGATTGGCAGGTGCATCCATAAATAGCTCACCCACAACAACCAGCTTTAAATTGCTATTCGACGTTTTTTTATAGGCCGAAAAATAATCAAACAGTGTACCGCAACCTTTTGATGGATCAACGCGGCCAATGTATATCAAAAACGGATCTCCGGGTTTTATTATATCATCAATAATTTGTGGCGCTATCTCTTTCGGTGGATCAATCCCCACACCAACAATTTCTGAAAATATGGCTTCGTTATGAAATTGCTGATTCACAAAATGCTTCTCACTTAAAGTATTATAAAGTATAGCAGCGGGCTTTTTAAAAAATTCCTTGAATATATTTAAGTAAATAGGTGGTTCGTCATGCGCAGTTGGTACCAAAATTGATTTTTTCGGCGCTGCATTCATCCCAAATACAGTAGGGTAATATAAATAGGTGAAAAATATAAGCGCATCGTAGTGGGACTGATTCCCGGTAAGATAATTGACAAGGGTTGGTATATAAGGCCCCTGGCATTTTATCCATTCCTCTTCCTTTTTTTGGATAGCATCTGTAGGTTGCACCTTTTCAAAGGCATTTAATAAACCAAACAAGCGTAAGGCTTTTTGATATAGCCTTCGTTTACCAATTAATAGCCGGCTCAATGAGTTGAATTTTTTCCAGTTTCTTGATTCCTCCACTGCAAATCTGCGTACGGTTATGTCATTTACAATACTAATTCCCTCAGTATACTCATTCTTCCACGATAAATAATCTTTGGCGCATGAGGTAAGCACCTCAACATCATAAATATCTTTTAACTTTTCAGCTATAATCCGGCAGTGGTATTCGGCGCCGCCGTTAACTTCCAAACCATAGCGCTGCACAATAAAGGCTATTTTTTTTCTCAAAATCTATCTGGTCATTGTACTGCTTATGTAGCAATAGTATCGTAAAAATTGTTTTGCAGTACCTGTTTATTAATATCCTTAATATGTATCAGGCAATAATCTTCGTTTTTTGATGGCAGGTAAAAATGCTTTTTATAACCTATCACTTCTTCGTGCACAGCATTTTTCCATTTTATTACCCCATTTAATTTAAATATCCTGAATTGGTAGTCCGGGAAGTTTACGCGGTTGTTCTCGTCAATATTCCACTTCCACTGGTTTATATGTTCGGTGGTTAAGCCATTCACAATATTTATTCTCGGCACCAAAAAACAGTCGCGCTTACTTTTTTGCCTTAATATCTTTTTAATCTGCCTCACTAAAGTCTCCTTCGGTATCTCATCAGCATCAATCTGAAACAAGTAATCGCCTTTGGCATGTGCTATAAGCTTGTTTTTAAATGTAGCAAAATCATTGTTAAGCCTGGATTCAATAACAACCACCTTGCTTCTGTAATTATCAATTACCTCGGTAGTGGGGGCATCTTTATTGGTTACATCCTGCAAAATAATAATCTCATCATCCTCATCAATAATAGGGATCAGCATAGCAAGTAGTTTACTCAGTTCAACCGATTCGTTACAAACGGTAATGCCGTATGATATTTTTATTTTTTTTCGTGTAAAAAACATTACTGAGGGGAATTAATAAGTTGCTTTTCGTGAGTTGCGGGTTTAAGTATCCGGATGGTAAAAATGCTGAATTTTAAATTAAACCGGTCCTTTTTAAATAATTTTTCAAAAAAAGTGGCAGGTGCGTTTATTTGTTTGGTGATGATTTCATTAATACGCTGAAGCTTATTGAATGTTTTTTCGTTAACATCATTTCCATCCAGCGTTATTAAAACATCATTATTTTTAGCCGAATTTAAGGGTTTGATCCTGTTTTTTAGGATGATGTTTGTATTTGGCTGTTCCTTATTAATATAATCCGAAGCATCAACATCAATATATATTACCGAGCACCATGGCTCTAGTTTTGCAAGCAAATTTTCATTGCCGTTTTGTACCACCAGGCCAATATCATACTTGTTTTTTATGGGTGATGAGTTTTTAAATCCCCACTTGCGCACAAAGTTTTTATTGGAGTTTGCTTCAATTTGTGCCGTTCTGTTTTGATACTCCTCAGAAAAGCGTGAAGTTTTACTCACAAAGTGATAACAAATAGCATCAAGCAGGGTAAGCGTTTTTAACCCGGATAATCGTAACCTTAAAATCAGGTCATCATCCTCACAAAACATCGGGTTATATAAAGGGTCGAGGCCGCCAATAGTTAACAGTACCTGCCTGTTGGCACATAAAAAAAACGAGGTGCCGGCATCTGGAATAATAGCATCTTTATTTTTCTGCTGTATCTCAAGCGCGAATTGATATAAGCCGTTTTTATCCAATGTATCAACATCAGCGCCAAAATCTTTAACAATTTTTCCCGGTCGTTCATCACCCGAAAATATGGGCGGTTCAATGGTAGTGTAATAAATTACTAATTGCTCGGCAACATGCTTTTCCATGTTCTCGATAAATCCGGGTGTAAGTACCACATCATTATGTGCAAAAGTCACATATTCACGGGTTGCCAGTTGTGTGCATTTGTTAAAGGTATCCGAAAAGGTTTTGTCTTCGGTAGAAATGAAATAAATAAGATTTTTATCCTGTAATGAATTTATCCATTCATGTGTGCCATCGGTACTGTTATAGCTTGTAAATACAATTTCAACATCCGGGTATAATTCGCGTGTGGTATAATAAAAGTTCTTGCTGTATTCCAGGTTATTTTTTAACCCAACCAATAAAGAGATATTGTTTTTTATTGAATTCATTGGTTGTTTAACTAAATTGAGCTGTATTTTTATTGTGAATAAGCTCTAATTGTAAATCTTTCGATGCAAAGATAAGTACTTGTTTACGTAAGCCCTATTTTAGCAGGTATTATACAATGGAAAAAAAAGTAGCCGTAATAATACCCTTTTATAGGGAAGAATTATTACACAACGAAAGTGTATCACTACATCAATGTTTTAAAATTTTAGGTAACCATACTATCATAGCCATAAAGCCCGAGAGGCTGGTTTTACCTGAAACTATTACTCAATATCCTTTTTCTAAGATTACCTCTTTTAATAATAGTTTTTTTGCTAATGTACAAGGCTACAATAGGCTAATGCTTTCTGCTGAATTTTATGATAAGTTTATTGACTACAAGTACGTTTTACTATACCAGTTAGATGCATTTGTTTTTAAAGATGAGTTGCTTTATTGGTGTAACCAGGATTTTGATTATATAGGCGCACCTTGGATGCGAAAAAAACAATACCCGAATATAATTATAGCCACACTGTCAAAAGGATTACAATATTTTGCTAAACGCTATGATATTAAGAAACACGGATTGCCTAGCAAAAAGCAATTTGATGATAGTGTAGGGAATGGTGGGTTTTCGTTGAGGCATGTGCCTTTGTTTTATAAAATATGCGTAGAGCACCGCGAGAAAATAATTGAATATAATAAGCATACCACGCATCATTTTAATGAAGATGCTTTTTGGGGAATTGAGGTGAATCGTAAAAAAAGAGTATTAAACATACCTGATTATGCAACAGCCCTGAAATTTGCTTTTGAGATGGCACCCGGGCGGGCTTATAAAATTAATAATAGTCAGCTGCCATTTGGCTGCCATGCATGGGACAAGCATATTGATTTTTGGAAGGATATATTTAAGCAACAAGGGTACACTATATAGCTATCACCGTTTTATATGGAAAATTTGCCGCTGGTTTCAATAGCTTTATGTACTTATAATGGTGAAAAATATCTATCCCAACAGATAGATACTTTGCTGGCTCAAACCTATCATAATTTAGAGATTATTGCCGTAGATGATTGCTCAAGTGATAACACACATAATATCCTTTTAAATTATGCTAAAAAATATCCTGGTTTTACTGTTTACAGGAATGAAATAAATGTAGGTTTCCTGAGAAATTTTGAAACTGCTTTAGGATACTGTAAAGGCGAATATATTTCGTTTTGTGACCAGGATGATTTATGGCATCCGAATAAAGTAGAACTAACTGTTGCCGCTATTAAGGATAGTCAATTTGTTTATCACGATTCGGAATTTATTGATGATGATAATAATTTGATGGGTAAAAAAATGTCTGACATCTTTAAATTTTATCGTGGAGACAGGCCTGAACCTTTTTTGTTAGACAACTGTGTGTCGGGCCATGCAATGCTTGTCAGGCGCGATCTCATAAAACATGCCCTACCTTTTAAAAAAGGTTTTTATCATGATTGGTGGTTAGCTTACGTAGCTACCAATGTTGGAAAGATAGATTTTATACCGGATTGTTTGGTGCAGTATAGACAGCATAAGGGTAGCAATACAGATTTGCTGGATCTAAGCAAAGTTGAAAAAAGAAAACTTGGGGCTGCATCAATAACAAAAAAGTTGTTAAACGAAAAACGATGGCTTGAACATTGTTTAAGTTATCAGGAAAACAAAAATCCGGAATTTGTTAAAACGCTTTATCAACTATATATTGGAAGATTTAATTCTTTTACTGCCATAAGCTTTTATCTTTTCTTAAAAAAGCATGCAGATGTACTTTTCTTTTTTCAAAATTGGAAAAAGAAGGCGCTATATAAATATATATGGGGGTATAAAGCCAAGAATTATTGGTATTCCTATGTTAGGCCTAATAAGGATAAGATATTAAAACTTGAAGATTAATATATCAGCGCCGGTGATCACCCGAAAAAATACGTTTTAAACACATAATATTTCAACTTCCAGTAAAGCCCCGATTTTTTATAAAATTTATTCTTTAGTACAGCGTAAGCAATGCCGGATGGGAATTTTAACGCAACCAGCCTTTTTATAAATTCTTTAAAAGTCACCTTTTCCATATAAACACACTCGGCGGCTGTAAAAGCCCCAACATTTATAGGCAAATAATCTTTCCATTTGTTATGTAATATTAAGGTATCCTCCATCCATTCACGGCTATATTTTCCTTCAGAAAGGTGATTGATTAATATTTCATAAGTAACGGCTACTTTATAACGCGACCCAACGGCTATTGAATAGTCAATGTCATAAACATGAAACCCTTTGAACGTGTCTTCGTCAAACTTAAATTCAGTTGCAACCTTACTTGTTGTAGCCAAGCATACACCATCAACACATGCTACACGTTCAAGTAAGCTGTTTTTAGGATTTCTATAGTCATGATAAGTTTCTTTTTTTGAGTACTTGTAGCTTTGAATAATATTGCAAAAAGTGTTCTTTACACCTAATCCTTCCCAGGTTGATGGTGTAAATGGTTTATAACTGCCTCCAACAACACCGAGCAAACCAATATCTATGTTATTGTCAAAAATATTTTTTAAAATCGCGCCCCAGTTATCAGTTTTTATAATAATATCCTCATGCATAAAGCAAAGTATATTATACCTGGCTTGTTGTATGCCGCTGTTATAAATTTCGCAAATGCCTTTGCCGCCATCGCTGTTATTAATTGCTATTATCTCAAAGGGCACGCCAATAGTGATCTCAATATTTTCGGTAACCTGTTGTAATTGGTTGGGATCAGCCGAAGCGATTATTATGGAGATCATTTAATTTAAAGGCAGATTTACGCTTGCAAATATAACAATCAATAAAAATAATGGGTAGTGCCACACAAGGTATAAAAAATGGAGATTAGAGATCGGGTTATAAAATAAAGGCTATCATGAAACACAAATTCAACAACACCAGCCTTTAAATATAAAACCCTACCCTCTAATCTCCATTAAAGATTAGCAGATCAGGATTTAAAGCTCTTATCACACAATACCCAAACCAAGCTTTACAATCCTAATCACTAATCTGAAATCTTATTTAGTCAAACTTAATACCTAAGCCAATTTGAAACACCTGGTTGCGGTAATCAGGTACGTATGAATCTCCGTAACCGTCACCCTGGTTAAAGTCTATGGTATAACGTGCACGTAACTCAACGTTCTGGTTAAGGTCAAAACTAACGCCAATTACACCATCAAGAAAAGTGTTGTTGCCATTATTATTGTTTTGATGATCCTGCTCTGTAACGGTAAAGCCGCTACTGTAAGTGTTAGTAGTATTGGTTAAGAACGATAATTGTGGGCCAATCAGGAAGTTAAACCCCGGTGTTAATTTAAATTTAGCTAACAACGGCACATCAATAAAATCTTCACGCGAAGTAAAATGTCCATCAGGTGTGTTTGCACTATATCCCTTTTGTGAGTATAAAACTTCAGGCTCAAAAGATAGTGGATAAATCAATGGTACTTCAAGAAATAAACCCGCGTTAAAACCTGCAATTGTACCGGTACTAACTTGATTATCATAACCGGCTACAGTATTTGCAAGGTTTAAACCACCTGTAACACCAACTCTTACGCGATTAAAATCGTCGTGATTGTCTTCTTCTCTTTGTCTGTGATGTCTAACTACACGTCGTGGGCCATAATAATATTCCTGCGCGCTAACCGAACCTGCAAACACGAGGCCCATTGCTAATAGTAAAAGAACTTTTTTCATGTTTTCATATTTTAATATAACACATAGAGTAATTATTAAACCAAAGGTTTATTTTACTTTGTATTTTTTTTACAAGGTGAAACTAAAACCATGCCATACAATTTAAGTTTTACCTACATTTGAACCATGGCCACTATCAGAAAAAGCTTTATTTATAGCTTATTGTTAACCTTAAATTTTATTACCGTTAGCGCATTCGCGCAAAAAGAAAGCTATATACAATCATTAAATAAGCAAAACCATTGGGTCGATTCGGTATTTAAAAAACTTAACCGGAGACAAAAAGTGGCGCAGTTATTTTTTGTGCGGGCGCATACTAACCTGGGGTTGACTTATGAAGATTCGGTAGCTAATGTCATAAAAAATGAACAGGTTGGCGGTTTAGTGTTTTTTCAGGGAGGACCGGTGCGGCAGGCGCAGTTGATCAATCGTTATCAGAAAATATCAAGGGTGCCATTAATCATAGCTCAGGATGGAGAATGGGGTTTGGGTATGCGCCTGGATTCAACTATCTCATATCCTTACCAAATGACCTTAGGCGCCATACAGGATAATACCCTGATTTACAAAATGGGGCAAATGGTAGCTTATGATTTTAAGCGCATGGGCATGCAAATGAATTTCGGGCCCGATATGGATATTAACAATAATCCGGATAACCCCGTGATTGGTTACCGCTCCTTTGGTGATAATAAATATAATGTGGCCGCTAAGGGCATAGCTTACTTTACCGGTATGCAAAGCGAAGGCTTACTCACTACGGCAAAGCATTTCCCAGGCCACGGCGATACCAATGTAGATTCGCACTTTGATCTGCCGTTATTACCTTTCAGCAGGGAGCGTTTAGACACTTTAGAAGAGTATCCCTTCCGCGAAGCGATAAAAGCAGGCATCAGCGGCATTATGATAGCCCATATGGATATTCCATCGTTAGATAGCACCAAACATCTGCCATCAACATTATCCCGCAAAATAGTAACAGGTATTTTAAAGGATTCGCTGGGTTTTAAAGGGCTGGTGGTTTCTGACGCGATGGAAATGAGAGGCGTTGTGAAATATTTCCCTAATGGTGAGGCCGATGTAAGGGCATTTTTAGCCGGAAATGATATTTTAGAACTATCGCCAAACTCAGAACTGGCCATCAAAAAAATCAGACGGGCTATTCGTAAAGATGAAATAACGCAGGCAGAATTTGATACCAAAGTTAAAAAAGTACTGGCGGCAAAATATTGGGCAGGCCTGAATAATTACCACGAAACGCCAATAAACAATTTAGTTGCTGAGTTAAACCGCCCGGCAGCAAAAGAGCTTGTAAGCCAATTAAGCGATGCTGCTATTACACTTTTAAAAGGCAATGCAGCCTCGTTGCAACTTAACCCGATTATTAAAACCGCGATAATAAGCATAGGTGGCATGCAACCAACCGTATTTCAGCAGGATCTGACGCACTGGTACGTGAATAGCCGAATTTTCATGATCAGTAAAAATGAATCTGCCAGTGATGTGAAGAATCTTTTAACCGTATTAAAAAACTACGGACAGGTTTATATCAGTATTCATGATACCCGTATTCGCCCGCAAAGCAAGCTTGATTATAATGTATATGTTAAACAACTCATCACCGAGCTTGCCTCACGCAGGAATACGGTAATAAGTGTTTTTGCCAATGCATATGCTATTGCCGGTTTGCCGGGTATTGAAAAAGCAGGCGCATTAATGGTTGCTTATCAAAACAGCGACTACCTGCAACACTCAGCAGTTAAGGTTATTACACAGCGTTTAAAACCAAGCGGTAAACTATCAGTTAGTATAAATGAGTACTTTAAAAACGGTGCAGGCATAAGTTTATAAAATCATGGACAAAAAAATCAAGGTAATTGTAACCGGCGCAACCGGCATGGTAGGCGAGGGCGTAATGCACGAGTGTTTACTCAACCCGCAGATTGAACAGGTATTGATCGTAAACCGGAAACCATCCGGCTTTACCCATCCAAAGCTTAAGGAAATTATTCATGCTGATTTTTTTGATTTGTCGCCCATTGCCGATCAGCTTGCAGGATATGATGCTTGTTGCTTTTGTCTCGGCGTTTCCTCAGTAGGTATGAAAGAGCCTGAATATTACAAACTAACCTATACCCTTACCATGCACTTTGCTGAGACGGTAGTTAAACAAAACGCTAACATGACTTTCTGCTACGTATCGGGAGCTAGCACTGATAGCACCGAAAAAGGCAGTTCGATGTGGGCAAGAGTAAAAGGGAAGACAGAGAATGATTTAACGAAACTACCCTTTAAGGCAGTTTATAATTTCAGGCCCGGCGGCATGCTGCCTACTAAGGGATTGAAAAATACATTGCCTTACTACAAGTATTTTATATGGTTATTTCCGATTATGCGAAAATTCTTTCCGAAAACGGTTTGTACCCTTGCGGAAGTAGGCCAGGCTATGATCAATAGCACATTGATTGGTTATGATAAACATGTTTTAGAAGTGCTGGATATTGTTAAGCTGGCACATGAGGGCGAAGTGGAAAATTGATGGAATTATAGTAAATTTGAATATGAAAATAGTTCCTGTAGTTAGAAGGTCTGTACTTAAAGATATTGATGAGGGGTATGAAGATCTATTATATTGGCTTTCAAAATCTCCGCAGGAACGTATGGCGGCTGTAACGCAATTGCGCTCCCATAGTCTTACCCCGGGACAACGCATCGATAAATCTGTTGTTATAAAAAGAAAGCTTCATTCATGACTCTTGATAAAGATTTCGAAGACTTTGTTTTCTTATTGAACAAGTATGATGTTAATTACATGATAATTGGGGGATATGCATTAGCTTTTCACGGCAGGCCGAGACATACGGGTGATTTAGATATTTGGATCGATGTATCTGAAGAAAACGCTCGGAAAATGTTCAATGTTATTAATGAATTTGGACTGGCATCATTAGGTTTAAAAATTGAAGATTTTTTAGAAAAGGGGATTATTACTCAAATTGGTTATCCGCCTTTGCGAATTGATATCTTAAATGAAATTGATGGCGTTCAGTTTAACGAAGCTTATCAAAATAAATTAATCATCGATATTGATGGTTTGCCAATAAGTTATATTAGCTTGGATGATTTGATCAAAAACAAACAAGTTAGTGGGCGGCAAAGAGATTTAAGCGATGTAAGTGAGTTAAATAAATTAAAAAAGAATAAATAGTTCTCCCACCTACCTTTTATTCTTATATTCTTACATTCTTAAATTAGGAAATATCCATTTACCTTACTATGCAACCATCTGCCAATAAATACAACGAAAAATTTCAGGAAGCTTTAGCCAACCTTAACCCTGAGCAGTTGGCTGCGGTTAATACAATGGATGGCCCGGTGCTGGTGGTTGCAGGGCCGGGTACTGGTAAAACCCAGATTTTGGCGGCACGTATAGGTAAAATTTTGACCGATACCGATGCCCTGCCCAACGAAATACTTTGCCTTACTTATACCGATGCTGGCGCTATTGCCATGCGCAAGCGTTTATTTGATTTTATTGGACCGGATGCATACCGGGTTAATATTTATACTTTCCACGCCTTTTGTAACGAGATCATCCAGGAAAACCTGGAATATTTTGGTAAACTAAATCTGGAACCATTGTCGGAACTGGATGGCGCTATGCTGTTCCGCGAGTTGGTGGATGAATTTCCGAATGAGCATTTATTAAAGCGTTTTACAGGTGATGTTTATTTTGATGCACCACGATTAAAGCGCCTATTCTCCACCATGAAAAGTGAGGGCTGGAGTGAAGAATCTATTGCGGCAGCTGTAAAAGAATATTTAGACGACCTACCTAATCGTGAAGAATTCATCTATAAAAGAGCCAATGCCAAAGCAGGCATAAAAATTGGCGATCCGAAGCAAAAGGATATTGATAAAGTTGCTGAAGCGATGCAAAAGCTGATGGCTGCTGTTAACGAGTATAAAAACTATTCGGCTAAAATGGCCACCAATAACTGGTATGATTATGACGACATGATCATCTGGGTGCTAAAGGCTTTCCGTGAAAACGAGGAAATATTGCGCAAATACCAGGAGCGCTATCAGTATATTTTGGTTGATGAGTTTCAGGATACCAGCGGTTCACAAAATGAGTTGTTGAAATTTCTGCTGAACTACTGGGAAATCCCTAATGTTTTTGTGGTGGGCGATGATGATCAATCCATCTTCAAATTTCAGGGTGCTAACATGAAAAACATCCTTGATTTTGCGAACGATTATGTGAGTACCTTACACACCGTAGTGCTTAAACACAATTACCGTTCAAATCAGCAAATTCTTGATATTTCCAAAGCGCTTATTAATAACAATAACGAGCGTTTAACCAGTCAGCTTGCGCTGGATAAAGATTTAAGAGCATCGCATCCTCGTTTCGGTGAGCTAACTGTTCAGCCCACCATTCGCGAATATGAAAACCCCGGCAAAGAGGTAGTGGACGTTGCCATGCAGATTAAAAAACTGATTGAAAAAGGCACACCGCCAAATGAAATCGCGGTGATATACCGCAATCACAGTCAGGTTGAAGAATTACTGCAATATTTAGATGTTGAGAAGATAGCCGTTAATACCAAACGTAAAATTGACATACTGGAACAGCCTTTCGGCGAAAAGATCATCACGATTCTGCGCTACCTCGCTATGGAAATGGATTCGTCCTACAGCGGTGATGAATTGCTGTTCGAGATCATGCATTATGATTTCTTCGGCATCGCGCCGATTGAAGTGGCTAAGGCAAGCATCGCGGTAGCAAAAGAAAACTATGCGACCGCGTCTAATAATCAGCCTAAAACATCATTACGAAGGTACGTAAGCGAAATGCGAACACCAACACAACCGGGCTTATTTGATACCGTGCAGAATGTGGAAATGAAATTCCTCATCAACAATATTGACTTTTTATTGAAAGAATCAGTTAGCGTTACGCTGCAACAGTTCTTCCAGCAGGTGATCGGTAAAATGGGTATCCTGCGTTACATCATGCATCAACAAGATAAAGGTACGTACATGCAAATGTTGACTAGCTTTTTTGATTTCCTGAAAGATGAAAGCCGCAAAAATCCTGAGATAAAGCTAAGCGACCTGATATTGACCATCGACCTGATGAAAAAGAATAATATCCGTTTGAGCTTAAATCAAATGATATTTTCTGAAAAAGGCATCAACTTTTTAACCGCCCACGGCTCAAAAGGATTGGAATATGAGTATGTGTTTTTCATCGGTTGTGATAAAAAAACGTGGGACAGCAAAGGCCGGAATACAGGCTTCAGTTATCCGGATACCCTAACGCAAACTAAAGGTGATGACATCGCCCAAAAAGAAGAATCGCGTAGGTTATTTTATGTGGCGCTTACCCGTGCTAAACAATGTTTGATGATCTCTTATTCAAGTACCGATAAAAACGGCAAGGATCAGGAATCGTCGCAATTTGTAGGGGAAATTTTGGCCGATACGCATTTACAGGTACAACATCCACAGGTTAGCGAAGAGGATATGATCGGCTTTTACGCCACCCAGTTTAATGTGGATGATAAGCCAAAAGTTGAATTGCTGGATACCAACTATATCAATCAACTCCTGCAAAATTATACCCTTTCGGTAACACATCTGAATAATTACCTGGATTGCCCGTTGCGGTTTTATTTCCAGTGTTTAATCAGGGTGCCATCGGGTAAAAGTCCTTCCGCTACGTTTGGGCAGGCGGTGCATTGGGCGCTTAACCGTACATTTAAAAAGCTGAAGGAGTGGGGCGATGAATTCCCGCCTACTGAGGAGTTTATGAAGGAATTCCGCTGGTATATGTACCGCAACCGGGATTCATTTACTAAAGAAGAATTCAAATTGCGTCTTGCCTACGGCGAAAAAATAATGCCAGCCTACTACGAGCAAAATATTACGCATTGGAACAAAGTTGCTGTAACCGAACGTGCTATTAAAAATATTGAAATACAAGGTGTGCCGATTAAAGGTAACCTGGATAAAATAGAGTTTGAAGGCAAGAATGTAACCGTTATCGACTATAAAACTGGTAAACTTAAAAATGCCAAAGATAAACTGGTAGGTCCGACAAATGATCAGCCCAACGGTGGCGATTATTGGCGCCAGGCTGTTTTCTACAAAATACTAATAGACCACGACCGCACAAACGATTGGCAGGTGGTGGGTACAGTGTTTGATTTTGTGGAACCGATAAAAGATAACGAGTACCACAAAGAAAAAATATTTATCACTGCCGAAGACACCGAAACAGTTACAGAACAGATCACCTCAGTATACAAAAAAATAATGGCGCATGATTTTAATACCGGCTGCGGTAAAAAGGAATGTGACTGGTGCCATTTTGTAAAAAGCAATTTTAACCAGGTTGAAGGTGTAATGGAGGAAGCCGAATAAAACTTTTAATTAGGATTGCATTCTTTGGTGAAGTTTAATAAATTAGTACTGAATTACTTAAACTTATTACATGGCATTTGGCTTTACTCCTAAATTTGAACAGGACCTTGAATTAAATGGGCTTGACCCCAAACACTACCTTGCTATTGCACTGGAAACAGTAAAAAGCTTGGGTTGGAGTGTGAGCTACACCAGCAAAAGTGGTTTTATTGCGATTGTTGGTGGTGGAATGTTTAAAAGCATGGAAACCTTCCAGGTGTCCACACATGATAATAGGGTATACATAGTCAGTAAAAATGCTAAAGGTGGCATGTTTGACTGGGGTAGAAATAAGAAGCACGTTAATGAATTTATAGATGCTTTCATAAATGTTCAGGCCAATTTATCAGAACAACAATTAGATGATAAGCTGACAGAATTAACACCTGTGTTTGAATCTACAGACGAGGATAGATTAGCGTTGCCACCAGCGAACTTTAACGATAACATAAAAAGCTTCTTTGAAATCTTCGTTCCCCGAAAGGGATTTTTCGTTACCCCATTAATTATTGATGTCAATCTTCTGGTATTTATATTGATGGTGGCCTCGGGCGTAAGCTTTTTTGAGCCTACAACCTTAGACCTGTTACATTGGGGCGCAAATTTGCGTGTTATGACTTTGGAAGGCCAGTGGTGGCGGTTAATTACCAATACCTTTTTACATATTGGCATATTTCATATCCTATTTAATATGTATGCACTGTTATACATAGGGTTGATATTAGAACCTTATATCGGAAGGGCCAGATTTGCAGCAGCCTATTTGTTTACTGGTGTAATTGCAAGTTTAGCAAGTATTTATTGGCATCCTCAAACGGTAAGCGCCGGTGCTTCAGGAGCAATATTTGGGATGTATGGCGTTTTCCTGGCTATGCTAACCACAAATATTATTGACAAGTCGGCACGCAAACCATTGCTAATGAGTATTGGTGTTTTTGTGGCGTATAACCTGATGAATGGGATGAAGGAAGGTATTGATAATGCGGCACACATTGGCGGGCTGGTAAGTGGTTTAGCAATTGGGTATAGTTTTTACCCGAGTTTAAAACAACCATCACAACCAAGGTTAAAATATATAACCATATCGCTTCTTCTTATCGCAACGTTAAGCACATCATTCGTTATTTATCAAAATATCCCAAAGGATACGATCAAGTATGACGCTTATATGAAAGATTTTGCCACGAATGAAACGGCAGCGCTTTACGTGTTTTCATTACCCAAAAACTCATCTAATGATGTTGTAGCCTCGGCACTAAGAAACAATGGACTACCTAACTGGGATAAAAATTTATTGGTACTCGATTCAATGGATAAACTTGATCTTCCGGCAGAATATACTGCACGAGTGTATACACTAAGAAAATATTGTAAATACAGAATTAAGGTATATAATTACGCTTTAGAAGATTTAAACGAAAATACAAATGCCCACCGTGATTCAATCGTATATTATAATCAAAATATTAAAGCCATAATTGATAGTTTGAAGGGTGGGGCTAATTAAAAGGGAGATGAATTAAGACTGTTATGACACTGCAATTACGATACTAATCTGTCTTATACAAAACGTATCAGTATTACCCACTTCTGTATAAATCTGCCCCTGTAATTGCCCATAGTTTTGTATCAACATTAAAAAACAAAGCAATGGCAAAAACAATTTTTATTACTGGAGCTTCCAGAGGATTTGGAAGAATATGGGCAGAAGCATTTTTAAAACGTGGCGACAAAGTTGCGGCAACTGCAAGAAATTTAGATACCTTAAATGATTTGGTAGCTACGTATGGCGATGCTATATTACCTATACAATTAGATGTAAACGATAGAGCAGCTGGTTTTGCCGCTGTTAAAAAAGCAAAGGAAACATTTGGCAGTATTGATGTATTGATTAACAATGCAGGTTTTGGCTTATTTGGCGCGATTGAGGAAACTACCGAGCAACAGGCACGCGAACAAATTGAAACCAATGTGTTCGGCTTATTATGGATAACACAGGCGGTGCTGCCGATTATGCGTGAGCAACGTCATGGGCACATTATCCAGGTATCAAGTGTATTGGGTGTGGCTACATTGCCGGTATTGGGCATCTACAACGCATCAAAATTTGCGGTTGAGGGTTTGAGTGAAACTTTAGCAAGCGAAGTAAAGGATTTTGGAATTAAAGTTTCTCTGATAGAACCTAATGGTTTTTCAACCGATTGGGCCGGCGCGTCATCATCACAAACTGAGCCAATTGAAGCTTATGCAGGTATTAAAGCAGCTTTCCAGGCAGGGCTTACCGATGACGCATTTGGTGATCCTGAAGCAACCACCCCGGCAGTTTTAAAGCTGGTTGATAGCGAAAACCCGCCGCTTAGGTTGTTTTTAGGTAAGGTTGCTTATCCATGGGTAAAACAATTGTACGCAAGCCGTTTAGCTGAATGGGAAGAATGGAGCGAAGTAGCAACAGCCGCTCATGGTCACTAATTAAATTCTATTTTATCGTGACAAACCTACGCCGATTTCGATGTAGGTTTGTTTAATTTATCTCAGCATGAAACACTTCACAAGCATTGCCGAACTACATAAATACAACGGCTTCCCGCCACCTGAGCACCCGCTGATCAGTCTTTTTCAATGCAACAAAACCTGTAACATCGGGGATCGGGAATTTACCTCTGATTTTTATATGATCGGTTCTAAAAAATTGAAATCGGGCGTGGTTTTATACGGCCGCACTAAGTACGATCATGATAATGGCTCAATGTCGTTTTATAAACCGAGGCAAGTGGTTGAATTTAGGAATCTGGAGTTTGAAGAAGATGGTTTCCTGATATTTATTCACGAAGATTTCTTAAACGGACACGTACTGCATAACGAGATAAAAAAGTATGGTTTCTTTGATTACGAAGCCAACGAAGCACTGCATTTATCGCCAAGGGAAGAAGAAATAGTGTGGGACTTATTTCATAAAATACAAACCGAATACAACAGCAACCCCGACGAATACAGTCGCGATATTATGTTAACGCATATCGATTCCATGTTAAAATATTCGCAGCGATTTTATAACAGGCAGTTTATAAATCGGACGCAATTATCAGGCAAAACAGTCTCCAAATTCAACAACTCGTTGGCAACCTATTTTTCAAACGGTGGATTAGCTAAAGGTTTACCTACGGTAAATTATATGGCTGAGCAGCTAAACCTTTCGTCACGCTATTTGAGTGACTTGCTAAAAAAAGAAACAGGCAAAACCGGACTTGAACTGATCCATATCTATTTAATATCGGAAGCAAAAAACCTGCTGACGGTAGCCGATCAAAGCGTATCAGAAATTGCGTATGCCCTAGGTTTTGAAAACCTCCCTTACTTTTCAAGACTCTTTAAAAAAGAAGTAGGCATCAGTCCAAATCAGTTTAAAAAGCAGTTTTATAATTAATGATCTGATGATGGTATCACCACTTTCTTTGTCTTATCGCGTTTAGCAACAAATAATAAAAGCGGTAATACAATCGCGAAGAATGATCCGATCAGGAAAAAGCCATCCAGATAGCTGGAAAACGAAGATTGTTTAACCACCACCAGCTCGATTAGCTGCATAGCTTTTTGCTTCGCATCCAAAAAACCAAAACCCTTCTGCTGAAACAGTTGAGTATAGCTATTGATGCGTGCAACCGAAATCGGATTATCTGATGTGATATGCGTGATCAGATCCATACGGTGCGAGGCAATTCGCCTGGCAACATAGGTATTGATGATGGAGATGCCAAATGAGCCGCCCAGTTGTCGCATCATATTATTTAACGCCGTGCCTTGCGGCATATCCTTTGCTTCCAGCGATGAAACGGCGAGTGTGCCTAATGGCACGGTTAGCAAAGCCATGCCTATCGCCCTAAAAATTAAATTCAAAGTAATATCTGATGCCGGTGTTTGCAGGTTAATTCTTGACATTGACCAGTTAAAATAGATAAAACATAAAAAGCCCAATAAAACAATTAATGCCGGTGATACGCCCTTTTGTAGCAGCTTACCGGTTATAATGAGCGCCAAAACGGCTACGATAGATCCGGGTAATAATAGCAAGCCCGATTGCGTAGGTGTAAAGCCCAGTAAACGTTGCGCCACAACAGGTGTTAGGTAAATAGAGGTATACATCCCCATCCCGGTAATAAAAGTGAGTACAGCGGCAATGCTTAATGATCTGAACCTTAAAATATGCAGATTGACCACCGGGTTTTTGGTATGCAGTTCCCATATAATAAAAGCGGTAAGCGATAGCGTTGCCAGTACGGTTAAAAAAGTGATGTAATCCGCCGCAAACCAGTCGTCGGTTTGGCCCCGCTCGAGTACTACCTGTAAGGAGCCGATGCCGACAATTAGCAACATAATACCCAACCAATCTATCTCCCTGATCTTTTGTTTGATCGGTTCGTACAAAAAGAACATACAGGAAACCGCCGCGGCTATGCCGATAGGTACGTTAATATAAAATATCCATGGCCAGGAATAATTTTCGGTAATATAACCACCTAAAGTTGGGCCAATTGTTGGGCCGATAAAAATCCCTATACCAAACAAAGCCCTTGCGGTTGCCTGTTTTTCCTTCGGGAATAATTCATAAACTACCGTTGCCGATACCGATAATAATGCACCGCCACCTAATCCTTGTAGAAACCGGAATGCCACTAACTCCCAAATACCTGTAGCGTTACCACACATAAATGAGCAAACAGTAAACAATATAATTGAACCGATATAATAATTACGCCGCCCCAGGTTATTGGCTAAAAAACTGGTCATGGGGATGATGATCACATTAGCTATGGCGTAAGAGGTGATCACCCAGGATGTATCTTCTAAAGTTGCACCCAAATTACCGCTCATGTAATTGAGGGCTACGTTTACTATGGAAGTATCAATTAGTTCCATAATTGCTGCAGCAATTACGGTGATGAGGAGGATTTGTCTTTTTAGTGGGCTCATATATATTATACCAATCGGTATATTTTAAAATGTGATTTTATGTAGATTTTTCCATGTGATCCACAAATATACCAATTGGTATATTTTATAATGATAATGGATGCCAAATGACGTAGAAATGGCAATGAACTCTGTTTATTCTCAAAAAGCAAATCCATCAGGTAGTGTATGCTTCCTCGATTTAGCTTTTTTGTAATAATGTGGTGATAATGTAAAAAATCGGATTAAATTTAGCCAGCTATTACGTATTTATAAGGTACATGTAATATAATTGCACCTTAATATAACTGACACGTATCACCCCTATTAATAAGGCATCTGCCTTAAAATTTACATTGATGAAAAAAATACTCATTATTATTATCGCCTGTTTACCGCTATTTACATTTGCACAGGTTGTTAAACAAACTGATCTGGTTGAATATATAAACCCGCTGATGGGTACGGCATCTAAGCCCATCATGTCTAACGGTAATACCTATCCTGCTGTGGCTGTTCCTTGGGGCATGAATTTTTGGACGCCGCAAACCGGCAAAATGGGAGATGGCTGGCAATATACCTATGATGCTGATAAAATACGCGGCTTTAAACAAACGCATCAGCCATCGCCATGGATGAATGATTACGGCATGTTTTCTGTATTTCCTGAAACCGGGAAAGTGATCATCGACGAAAATAAACGCGCCAGCTGGTTTTCGCACAAAGCCGAAACCGCCAAACCATATTACTATAGCGTTTACCTAGCCGATTATGATGTTACCACCGAAATTACACCAACCGAACGTACTGCAAACTTTAGGTTCACATTTCCTAAAAGCGATAGCTCACATATTTTGATTGATGCTTTTGATAAGGGATCATATGTAAAGATCATACCCGAAAAGCACGAAATAATAGGCTATAGCACCCGGAATAGTGGCGCTGTTCCTGCTAATTTTAAAGATTATTTTGTTATTTATATTGATAAGGATTTTACCGGCAATATCTGGCACGATAAAGATATTGAAGAAAATGCATTAGAATATAAAGGCGATCATGCAGGGGCTATCATCAGCTTTAAAACTATCAATGGCGAAAAGGTGCATATGCATGTTGCTTCGTCCTTTATTAGTATTGAGCAAGCCGAGCTGAATTTAAAACGCGAACAAGGAACCGATAGCTTCGATGCTACCGAACAAAAAGCAAAAGCCATCTGGAATAAAACTCTTAACCATGTACAGGTTGAGGGTGGCACAATCGA
Source organism: Mucilaginibacter sp. L196 (assembly GCF_009765905.1). Classification (GTDB taxonomy): domain Bacteria; phylum Bacteroidota; class Bacteroidia; order Sphingobacteriales; family Sphingobacteriaceae; genus Mucilaginibacter. The sequence goes on from NZ_LMUO01000015.1 coordinate 799,277, forward strand.
TCAGATGCGCACTTTTTACTCCTGTTTGTACCGGATGCTTTTCTTTCCGAACCGTATGTATGAGGTTGATGCCAAAGGGCAGATAGTACATTACAGCGTTTATAATGGCAAAATTATGCCGGGCTACTTGTTTGCAGGTACCGGCTTTTGGGATACCTTCAGGGCTTTATATCCGTTCCTGAATATGGTTTATCCGTCCATCGTTAAAGAAATGCAACAAGGCTTAATAAACGATTATAAAGAAGGTGGCTGGCTGCCTGAGTGGTCGAGCCCGGGTTATGCCGATTGCATGGTGGGCAACAACTCCGCATCGGTAGTGGCAGAATCATATGTGAAGGGCCTGCGCGGTTATGATATTGAAACTTTGTACAAAGCATTAATCCACGGCGCCAACAACACCGGGCCAAACGCTACCGGCCGTATCGGGGTGGATTATTACAACACATTGGGCTATGTGCCCTATGATGTAAATATTCATGAAAACGCTGCCCGCACGTTAGAATATGCTTATGACGACTTTTCAATCTATACCTTAGGTAAAGCGCTTGGTAAACCGGCATCAGAGATCGACATATACAAAAAGCGGGCAATGAACTACAAAAACCTGTTTGACCCTAGCACAAGGTTAATGCGCGGTAAAAATAAAGATGGTTCATTTGAAACACCTTTTAACCCGTTTAAATGGGGCGATGCTTTTACCGAGGGTAACAGCTGGCACTATACCTGGGGTGTTTTTCAGGATGTACAGGGTTTGATTAACCTGATGGGCGGAAAACAAAATTTTGTAGCCAAGCTTGATTCTGTATTTACCCTGCCACCAATATTTGACGATAGCTATTACGGGTACACCATACATGAAATACGCGAAATGCAGGTAGCTGATATGGGACAATACGCGCATGGGAACCAACCCATTCAACACATGATTTACCTATACGGCTATGCAGGCGAACCATGGAAAACCCAATACTGGGCCCGCGAAACCATGAACCGGATGTATAGGGCAACACCTGATGGTTATTGCGGTGATGAAGATAACGGCCAAACATCGGCATGGTATGTATTTTCGGCGATTGGTTTTTACCCGGTATGCCCGGTTAGCGGGCAGTATGTGTTAGGTGCGCCACTGTTTAAAAAGATCACCATTAATTTGGAGGATGGTAAAAAGCTTATCATCAACTCGCCAAAAAACAGCGCCGATAACAAATACGTTAATACCATGACCTATAATGGCAAACCGTATGACTTAAACTGGGTTAGTCACCTGGCTTTAATGCAGGGAGCTGTTATCAATATGGATATGTCTGCGGCACCTAATAAAGCCCGTGGCATCAAAGCTTCGGATGTGCCTTATTCATTATCAAATGATAAATAAATAGAATATATCAAATCATTACTAAACAAAAAAGCTTGCTGATTCAGCAAGCTTTTTTGTTTAGTAATATATTATAAGTTAATTATAAACAGGATTTACCTCTGATGGCGCTAAGTGTATTTCAGGTATTTTGCTTGCTTTCTCAGTTGGTGATTCTTTATCTATATCAATACGTACAACCGGACCATCGGCGGAAAGCTCACTACCCGGTACTTTTGATTTAAATATAGGCCAAAGTAATTGCGCGTACCATTGGTCGCCCTCGTAATGAGAAATACCGTAAGCTTTTGGGTATTGGCGTGATATTAGCGCGGTGCCAAATATAATATCCCACAAAAAGAACATATTACCAAAGTTGCCTTTGTAATAGCCTACGCCATCATCAGTAGTTGCCGCGTGGTGCGCATGGTGTGTTGCCGGGGTTGATATTAAACGCTCCAATACCCAGGCAATAGGATGTAATGCTTTGTATTTGTAGAATGGTTTATCCCACGCAATACTAGAGTGGGCAAGCGTAGTAATAGTTGATTTAATTAATCTTACCGCAATAGCAGGTATACCCAAACCAAGGTAAACTAGTGCCGCTGTTAAATATGTCTGCGAAAAAAAGAGCGTATAAATAAGATTTTGACGGCTTGCCATTGCCATACCCATATAGTTAGCCGAGTGGTGGGTACGGTGAAAACGCCATAACCACGGGATTTCATGGTGCAGGCGGTGATACCAGTATTGAGTTAAATCGTCGGCAACAGCAATAATGGCGAAACCCCATAAAAATGGTACCCAGCCAAATACATTTTTAAATCCGGGTAAGGCGTACGGTAAAAATTGCAGCGCGTAGTAAGCGAAAGCCGGCCGTATAACCAGCCGTGGCAACGTAAAGCAGGTAATATCTACCCATCTTTCGTTTTTAGGCCACTTCCTTTTATATAACCCGAATGAAAATTCGAGTACCCCGATAAAGAATACCAGGAATGGAAATCCAAAACCGTTAAGGTTTTCCACTATTTTCTTTATGAACTCAATCGTTGCTTCCATTGTTCAAATTGGTTTTGTTGGTTACTGGTTTTGTGTTAGCTGCTTTTTGGGTTTTCTTTTCCCATGGTCTTTGGCCGGTTATGGTAAATGTTAAAAACATTAATGCAATCGGCAGCAGATAGATAAATAGGCTCAAAGCCACGTTTCTTACTATCCGCTCTTTGGTAGCTTGTTCAATTTTCATGGTTTATTAGTTTTATTAGTTTTTGAAATTTGTTGCTGTGGTTTTGGATCACCGCCTAACGCTTTTTGTGTGACCCACAAGCCACCTGCGATAATGATAAAAGGCACCAGGGTGATAATAATACCAACCAGGATTTTTTTACCTAAAATGGATACATCTGATAGTGTCATATATAAATTAGTTTTAATGGTTTATGATTTAGTTATAGCCGGGATTTTGTTTCAGTTTTGCATTCTGCTGTATTTCCACCAATGGAATTGGGAATAAGGTGTTTTTTGAAGTAGCTGCAGATTTTGCAGAAATTTTATGCAAGGCATCAACCAAAACTGTACCGCCCTGGCGCACCAGGTCAAACCAGCGGTGGCCTTCCTGTATAAACTCTTTTCTTCTTTCCAGAAAGATCGAATCCCTGAAAGCAGCTTGGTTAAGGCCCGGTGTTAAGTTGGCTATTTGAGCACGTGTTCGTACCTGGTTTATTGCGGTGTAAGCATCGCTAGTTGGCCCACCGTTTATTTCATTTAATGCTTCTGCTTTCATTAGCAATACATCCGCGTAGCGTAAAACCGGGTAATTAACGCCACTTAAACTTTGTGATGATAAAGGGCTAAGACTATAATCAACAAACTTGTTAAAATATGGCGTGTAGGCATTGTTATATACTACATTTTGCCCTGTAGCGGCATTGTAAACGGTATTGTAGAAAGTAACTGATCTGCGGGTATCATTGGCACTAAATAGGTTATATAAGCTAGTATCTACAGGTATATCAATAGGGAAGGTGCCAGTATTGAATGAGGTGAAACTTTCGCTCAGGTATTGTGTGCTGTTTGCTTCGCCTAAATTGGTTTCAAACTGTACCGAGAAAATGTGTTCAACACCATTCTTGGTTGCTTTCTGAAAAGCATCATAATAATTAGGGAACAGCGCATACCCATAGCCACCGTTTATAACCAAGTTAAGCTGGGTAAGGGCATCCGGCCAATCCTGTTGTGTTAAGTATACCTTAGCTAATAAAGTGTGCGCGGCACCCGAGGTTGCACGACCTAAATCGGTAGAACTATATGATTTAGGCAGATTGGTAGCATCTTCTAAATCGGCAATAATCTGTGTATAAACATCAGCAGCGGGCGTACGTGCAGTCAATAAATTATCAATATTGGTGCTGTTGGGGTTATGCAATACTAAAGGCACATCGCCATACAGGCGTACAAGATCAAAATAAAGTAAGGCCCTGATAAATTTAGACTCCCTTACCAAACGCGCACGTAATGTGGTGTCCATTTGTATTGTCGGGACATTATCTATAGCGATATTAGCACGGTTAATGCCATAATATAATTGCTGCCAAACCTTTTGCACACGGCTGTTTGCCGATATATAGGTTTCAGTACCCAACGCTCTTACATCGGGGTTGGTATTGCTTGGGCTATATAGCTGGTTATCGCTGGCATTTTCTACTAACAGATTTAATTGCCTACCGTACAGCGGGAAGTCACCTGCAGGGTCGCTGTTTAATGTGCTGTAAACAGCATTTACAGCCGATGTAGCATCAGATGTGGTTTGATAAAACTGAGAGGATACGATAACTGATTTTGGGTCCTCCGATAACTTATTGCAGGATGTTAGCCCAACGACTGAACCGGTCAGTAATAATATAATTTTATATGGTGATATATTTTTCATTTTGTTGTGTTATGGATTTAATTAAAAAGTGACGTCAACGCCCGCTAAAAATGTGCGTACAGCAGGGTAGGTGCCATAGTCAATTCCCTGTTTGGTATTATCGTTGTCGTAAAAGTTTACTTCCGGATCTAGTCCGCTGTATTTAGTTATGGTTAACAGGTTTTGGCCGGATACATAGATCCTTAATTTCTTTGCTCCAATTTTTGAAGCAAGGTTGTTGGTAAACGTGTAGCCTAATGATGCATTTTTAAGTTTTAAATATGATCCGTTTTCTACATAGCGGTCAGTTACCTGTGGCACCGGCGAGTCCGTAGCGCGTGCAACTGTACCATTTGGATTTGTTGGGCTCCATCTGTTTAATAAAGTTGCCGATGCATTTTGGGTAAGTGTTGGGCGCTCTAAAGTTTGCTGCAACAGGTTGAATATTTTATTGCCGTATGACCCCTGGAAGAATACTGAAAGATCAAACTGGTTGTAGCTAAATGTATTGGTGATACTACCTGTAAACTTAGGCTGGGCGCTACCAAGGCTGTGTTTATCGGCGGTGGTAATTACCCCGTCGTGGTTGTTATCTACATACCTGGTATCACCTACTTTTTGAGGCACACCATTTAAAAGCGGTACGCCTTTAGCAATATCAGCAGCGGTCAATAACCCCTGGGTTGAGTATCCCCAAAAAGTACCAACCGGTAAACCAACCTGTACAATTACTGGTGATACCTGCCCCGTTGGTGCTACAGGAAAATAACTGCTAACACCTGGGCCCAAGCTTAATACCTTGTTACGGTTTTCGGCAAACTCTATGTTGGTTTTCCATGAGAAATGATCCGTTTTTACGTTATCAGTATTAATACCTAACTCAATGCCTTTATTTTCAACACTACCCACGTTTTCTAGCTCACTTGCATAACCTGAGTATAAGGGCAATGGTACGTTAAGTAAAAGATCGGTAGTTTTTTTATAATAAGCGTCGAACGTAAGGTTAACCCGGTTATTAAACAAACCAAGATCAAGGCCGGCATCATATTGTGTAGTAGTTTCCCATTTAAGGTTAGGGTTATCTATTTGTACAGGTGATATACCCGTTACCAGCTTACTGCCAAAATAATAATTGGTTGGCGCTAATGCGGCTAATGAGCTATATGGTGGCACCTCTGAGTTGCCTGTTTGCCCTGCACTTACCCTTAGTTTTAAACTGCTGATGTCCTGTGCCAGTGGTTTAAAAAAGTCGTTCTTATCAATGTTCCATGAAAAGCCTGCTGATGGGAAATAGCCCCATTTATTATTGGCCCCTAACTTAGATGAGCCATCCGCGCGTGCAGAAACAGTTAGGTTATAAATATGCAGATAAGAATAATTCACCCTTGCCAAATAAGAATCCAAAGCTTGGCTGGCAAAGCTTGATGTTGGCAAATTAGCCACACCTGCATAAGAAAGATTATTGTAAGAGGTTAAATCATTCGGGAATTTTTGGGCAGATGCTGTTGATGATGAAAAACGAGTGTATTGAGTGGTATAACCCGCCAATATGTTTAAAAAGTTGGTGTTGTTAAAGGCATGATCATAAGTAAGCGTGTTCTCATTCAACCAGCTTAACTCATTACCATTCCCTATTGATGCGTAACCTTGATCGGCATATCCACCAGATGTATTCGATGGCGCGTAATAATCCTGAACAGTATTTAGTATATCAACTCCGGCGGTTACTTTTAAAGTAAGGTCGGGTAGTATCTTATATTCACCGGCAACATTACCTAATACACGTGTTAATGTGGTAGTGTTGGTTGTGGCAGTTATATCCTGTAATGGATTAGTTGGTGTGGCAATATAGGGGCTATTAGTATAATAACTACCATCTGGATTTGTTATTGGCGATGTTGGTGGGGTTAGCAATAAGGTTGCAAATGCATTGCTAAAGTTAATGCTGTTGTATGCACTACCTACAAGCTTGTTTTCTATCGACTGGCTGCCAAAAACGTTGGTTGATATTTTAAACTTGTCGGTTACATTTTTTTCATAATTAACCCTTGCAGAATACCTTTTGAACCCGGTATTTAAAATAGTACCCTGTTGGTCAAAATAATTACCTGATATCAGGTAACGGGATTTTTCATCACCGCCAGATATAGATAACTCTCCATTATATTCAGGTGCATTCCTAAGCGCGGCATTTTGCCAGTTTGAACCTGTTCCTAAAGCAGCTAACTGTGCAGGGGTATAAGTTGGTGCAACACCATCGCTTAAGTTTATATCGTTTACTAATGATCCCCATTGTGAGGCATCTAACAGATCAAGTTTTTTAGCGATGGTCTGATCGCCAAAATAACTGCTGAAGTTAACATTGTTGGTGCCTTTTTTTCCTTTTTTAGTGGTGATGATAACCACACCATTGGCACCATGTGAACCATAAATAGCAGTTGCCGAAGCATCTTTTAATACTTCGATGGATTCAATATCACTCGGATTGATGGTAGATAATGCGTTTACACTGGTACCGTTTGAGCCTACGTTCGCATAGTCGTTATCATTATAAATAATAAAACCGTCTATCACATAAAGCGGTGCATTACCAAATGAAATGGAGTTACCGCCACGTACCCTGATGGTAGCGCTACTGCCCGGCTGGCCGGAATTTTGTGTAACCGCTACGCCAGATACTGCACCCTGTAGCAAATTATCAAATGAGGCGGCAGGTTGATTTAAGATGTTTTTTGGTACTGATCCGATAGCACCTGTCAGATCACTTTTTTTCTGTGTACCGTAGCCCACTACAACTACATCGTTCAGTTGGGCAATGTTTTCGGCAAGTTGTATGTTAACCGGGCTGCCATTGGCAACAACTTCCTTGGTTTTATAGCCAATAAAGCTTACTACTAAGGTGTAAGGTAGCTTTTGGCCGGTAACAAATGTAAAGTGGCCATTTGAACCTGTAGTTACCTCGTGGGTTACGTTTTTTATACGCAGGGTAACACCGGCTATGGGTTGTTTGCTAACGCTGTCAACAACGGTACCTTCAATTCTTGAGTTAATTACAGGCACATCTTTTTGCTGCGCGAGGGCAGAGAAAGGTATAATTAAGAATAAAAGAGCTTTTAAAAACTTATTTAGTACGTGTTTTGCATGGATATATATTTCCATATATTTAAATGTTTTATGTTAATGATTCAATTCGTTCGTAAAACTTTGATGATCAGTGTGTGATTCGCAGTCGTTGCTGATCCATCATGTAATTAACCGGCAAGGCTTCCTTGCCGGTTTGTTTTTATAGGTAAATTTAAAGGGCCATTTGTATCTTCTTAATTGTAATGTAAGGACTGTAAATTGCACATGCCATTGCCTAAGCAAATCGCACTCATGTAACAATAAATAAATTTTAAGGTGGAGGTTGGTATTTTAGCAACAACAACAGGCACAACACATCCGCTGTACCGGGGCGGTACTCAAAGCGGTTAATGTATTAATGTAAAAATGTAAAAAAGCTTTCATTGCGTTTGTTCTACGCAGCAAATATATAAAATAATTTAAATATTCTAGTAAATGTGTAGATTTTATAGAATATGTGCGATGTAAATCGAATTTACATTCAGATTCAGCTCAAAAAAATCAAAATAGTATCAAATTTATATCTTATATATGGCTATAAATGCTGTTTCCCTACCAAATCTTCATAAAATGTAGCAGCGTTTTAGTGTGTATGCGAAATCGTAGAAAATGGAATAATCCATTCATTTAATTGTTTCATCTACAATTATAATTTATATTTTTACGTTGCAAGCCAATTGTAATATGAAACCAAAATTATACTTGTTATCACTATTGTTGATATTTTCCTGTATTAAATCACAAGCCCAAACAAGCGTTAGCATAAGCTTTCCTGCCGACTCAGGATCAGTTAAAATAAGTAAATACATCTATAGCCATTTTGCCGAGCATTTAGGCCGGGGAATATATGATGGTTTTTATGTCGGCGATACTTCCAAAATACCCAATACCCACGGTGTTAGAAATGATGTAATCGCGGCATTAAAAAAAATGAAGATCCCGGCCCTTAGGTGGCCTGGCGGCTGTTTTGCCGACACTTATCATTGGAAAGACGGTATCGGCCCTAAAGATAAAAGACCATCTATAGTAAACCGCTGGTGGGGTGGCACGGTTGAAGACAATAGCTTTGGTACCAACGAATTTTTAAATATGTGCGAACTGCTGGGTGCTGAACCTTACATCTCTGGTAATGTGGGCAGTGGTACTGTTCAAGAGCTGTCTGACTGGGTCTCTTATGTAAGTTCTGATAATAAAAACCCGATGTCTGACCTGCGCCGTGCCAATGGGCGCGATAAACCATGGAACGTAAAGTTCTGGGGCATCGGTAATGAAGCCTGGGGTTGCGGCGGCAATATGGCGCCTGATTATTATGCAAACGAATTCAGGAAATACTCCACCTTTATGCCGGGATCTGACAATACCACCAAAATTTACAGGATCGCTTCCGGAGCGAATTCTGATGATTATAACTGGACAGAAACTCTTATGAAGCAGATCCCGCTAAACCTGATCGAGGGAATCGCTCTGCACTATTATTCTGTTATTGATTGGGACCACAAAGGTCCGTCAACCAAATTTAATGAGCAGCAATATTTCACCACCATGAAACGCGCCCTGTTTATGGATACCCTGATCACCAAACATTCCCGTATTATGGATAAATATGATCCGAAGAAAAAAGTCGGCTTGGTGGTAGATGAATGGGGCGGCTGGTACGATGTAGAGCCGGGCACTAATCCGGGTTTCCTGTTTCAGCAAAATAGCATGCGCGATGCCATGATCGCGGGCGTAACCCTAAACATATTCAATAACCATTGCGACCGTGTACGTATGGCTAACCTGGCACAATGCATCAATGTATTACAAGCGGTTATCCTTACCAGTGGCAATAAGTTAATACTTACGCCAACTTACTACGTAATGGAAATGTACAATGTGCATCAGGACGCTACTTTATTGCCGATAACTATTAATAGCGATGATTATGTGTTAGGTAATGAAAAGTTGTCGGCTATTTCTGTATCTGCATCAAAAGATAAAAATGGCGTGGTACATATATCGCTTGTAAATATTGATCCTGACCATGTGCATAAGATAAAGCTTAACCTTAACGGCAAAAAATTTGCTGCCGTTACCGGAAGGATACTGGTTTCAGCCAAAGTACAGGATTATAATTCCTTCGATAACCCAGGAAAAATAAAAACAGTAGCTTTTAACGGAGCAGCTTTAAAAGGAGATGGCCTGGATGTGAGCCTGCCGGGTGCATCGGTAGTGGTACTTACATTAAATAACTAAGATGAAACTGATCAAATATACAATGCTATTGGTTATGCTGTTTGCAATGCAAATAACAATTGCGCAGACCGATAACACATGGAATGGTAAAAAATGCGCAGTTGTATTAACCTATGATGATGCGATTAATGTTGATTTAGACAACGTTATCCCCGCGCTTGACTCGTTGGGTTTTAAAGCGACATTTTACCTGATAGGCTCATCGCCGGTAGTTAATTTAAGGGTTAATGAATGGCGGGCAGCAGCAAAGCACGGGCACGAATTGGGTAATCATTCTCTTTTTCATCCATGTGATGGTAGTTTGCCCGGACGTGGGTTTGTAACCGCGGATAATGATCTAAGCAAATACACCGTAACCCGGGCCGTGAATGAGATCAGGGTAAATAACACCTTACTAAAAGCTATTGATGGTAAGGACCTGAGGACCTTCGCTTATCCATGTGGCGATCTGACCGTATGCGGACAATATTTTTATGATCAACTGGCAAATGAGTTTGCTGGCGCGCGCGGGGTAATGCCGGGATTACAAACTATAGATGAGGTAAACCTAACAAATATTGAATGCTATGGTATCAACGGGCAATCCGCCGGTTATATGATTGATCTGGTGAAAAAAGCCATGGAAACACATACACTGCTTGTTTTTCTTTTTCATGGCGTAGGCGGCGGGCATAGTATCAATGTTTCCCTTGGTGCCCACAGCGCGCTGCTGCACTATTTGAATCAGAACAAAAAATATATATGGATAGCGCCTATGGTACAGGTAGCGTCATATATAAAAAGCCATCAAACTGTCGCCTCTGGCAAAACAAAATAAATGTTTTTGTTATTATATTATTAGGTATTAATTAAAATATATAATACTTAACTTAGTATATACCAATTATAACATACTATGACTACACTCGATAAAATTAAATTTTGGGGTGATCATCACAATCCCAAATGGCTGGTGTTTTTTAGAATTGCACTTGGCCTGGCGCTTGTTTGGAAAGGCATCGCGTTTATATTAAATTTAAATGTACTTGCCGATTTTCTGCACGATACCGGCTTAACGGAGAGTATAAGTGCTTCGGTATCTATCTCAGTATTAGCAGATTTGATTATCGCGCTGCATCTGATCGGTGGTATTTGTATTGCTTTCGGTTTGCGTACCCGCTTGTTCTGTTTGCTTAACTTACCTGTTTTATTAGGGGCCGTATTTTTGATAGGCCTGAAAGAAAGCGTTTTAAAGCCCTATTCCGAAATATGGTTATCCATAATAGTACTTATAGCAATTATTGGGTTTCTAATTGAAGGCAACGGGCAAATCGCGGTTGAACACGAGGCACGGGAAACAATCACCTAGATTCCCGTTTTAAATCCAGTAATTTCCACCCATTTTGCAAGGTCTTTTTCGCAAGAATAGGGCCTTTTTTATGTCCCTAAATTCCAACCCATGCTGTACTGTACCACGGTACAAGTGGAACAGGTGGTACACTTGGTACACTTTTCGCCCCAAAAACGCCCGAAATGACCCTGAAAAGGTGGTTTTTACATTGGTTTTAGAGTGATTTTTTACTGAAAAACACCCATTTTATGCAAAAAAAAGATTAAAAAATGATATTTTTTGCTTGTTTTTCGTCAATTTTTGGTGAAAAAATACGTGTTTTTATAGCTTTTGGATTGCGTTTTGGCACAGATTGAAACAGCAGTACATGTCATTTTTACTGGTTTAAGAGTTAGCACCGCGCTCTTAAATCAAATTATAAAATGAAGGACTCCGTCCGGGTAAAGACCGCGATAGCTATTGCACCGTAAAGCTTTTCGTTTCGTACGCCAGACGGAGTCTTTGTTTTTCATGCCGGGTTTAAGAGTGCGATGCTAACTCTTAAACCAGTGGGGCTTTGAAAGTATTTATTGATATGTATTAAAAAGTCCCCTATGCTGGCGCAAGCCCAATGTCATTAAGTTAAGCCCCACCTAAATCCTCCCCGGTAGGGAGGACTTAAAAAAAACAAACGCGGGCGAAGCTAAAGTCTCCCCTTCCGGGGGAGATTTAGAGGGGGCTATATGCTTGGCGCCCCCTTAACTTAATGACATTGGGCGCACGCATTCTGCGTATACTGTCTTCAGATTTAGCCGGAACGCGATTCCAACCCGTACATCCCTAACCGATTTGCTTATGTTACTTATCGGATGTTTTGCCCATGGCATATTCTATACCACCCAAAATATGTTTCAGGTAAAGCGGATCGGTGTATGATTCATCGGTATGGCCCAATTCAGTATAAAAAGCCCGGCCACCATCATAATTATGATACCAGGCCATAGGGTGGTTATCACCCATTTTAGCAGGGCCGGCATCATAACTTTTTTCATCAATTTTAATCAGCACATGCAAGTCGTTTGCCATCCACTTAAAATTGTACCACTCATCTTTTCGTTTCCAGTGCCGGGGCAAATGCCTGGTGGCTATATTGGTCGAATCTACCACATCCAACACGGCCTCCTGTTGGGATGGATGGGCACTAAAATATGCGCCAGATAGGTTGCCGTACCACTGCCAGTCGTAACAACAATCAGTAGCGGCGTGGATGCCTACATAGCCGCCACCATGTTCAATGTATTGCATCAACGCGTTTTTTTCGTCTTCTGTAAATAACGCCGAGGCTTTGCCGGTGGTGCTTAAAAAAATAATAGCCGCATACTGTTTTAAGTTAGCCGGTGTGAATTTTGAGGCATCCGACGTGGTATCAACGCCAAACTGATTTTCAAGCCCCAATTTTTGTATGGCAATATTGCCTGCGGCGATACTTTGATGATGATAACCCGCGGTTTTGCTAAATACCAATACTTTTAACTGCTTATGCAGATCAAGCAGCCCGGAATGGGCGTCAAAATTGATAGCGCGTGAATCATGGGTTGTTGCCACCCTAATAGGCGAGGCGCATAACAGGCCACCCCATGTCAGCACAAGCGCAAGTAGTGCCGGCCTTAAGTCTTTCTTGTTCATAAATTGATTTTGGTTATAAACGGTAAGCCGTCGGTTACTGATTTTATGCAAATCAATAAAAGACGATTAAAAATTCATTAACAGATGATTAACATTAGCGTTGCTAAGTTGTGAAAAAAGCGGCAATATTCAGCCCGTGGTCAGTGTTTTTCATAAGTGTTCGAAAGATGAGATTTGCTTTTTTTCAAATGAATTTTTTATAAAAAGAGAGGGGTGTCATGCTGAGGCACTCGAAGCATGAGCGTAAAGGCCTTTGCCCACATGCTTCGAGTGCCTCAGCATGACACCCTTTTTAAATCTTCCGAACACCTATAGTGTTTTCACCGCACCACCTTCACCGTCCCTTCAGTTGGCGTAAGCGTGCCGGATGTGCTGCCTTCTAACTATTTTCGACCCTCTTTCCGGCTTGCCGGAGAGAGGGTCGAACAGCGCAGCGCATTCGCGGTGAGTCAGTTGTACACCTAAAAACTATACAAATTATCACCCCCATTGGCTTAAAAACTTACCAAAAGGCTCTTTATACTGTTCACCCACAGGGATATTTATGGTGTCGATTTGAACGGTGTTCCGGGTAATGGACTTAATTTTATCAAGCGAAACTATAAATGAACGGTGTATGCGCATAAAACGTTTCGCGGGTAATTTTTCCTCTAATGCCTTAAGGCTGGTAAGGGAAAGTATTGGCTTTTCGCTGCTCGTTAACCACACCTTTACATAGTCCTTTAACGATTCTATATAAATAATATCATTCAGCGCTATACGCACCAGGTGATATTCAACCTTTAAAAATAAGTATTCATTTTCAACTGTATTATTTTCCGCTGTTGGTTTGCTGTCGGGGCGGTTAACCAATTCATAATAGGCCAGCGCCTTGTTGGCTGCCCGCGAAAATTCTTCATAATTAAACGGTTTTAACAGGTAATCCAAAGCATCAACTTTATAACCTTCCAAAGCAAACTGGTTATAAGCGGTGGTAAATATTACACGTGGTTTATGGGTATTGCTGTGGTCCAGTATGCGGGCCAGCTCAATGCCGTTCAAATCCGGCATTTGAATATCTAAAAATATCAAATCAATTTTTTGCAGATGCAGATCCTTCAAAGCAGCTATTGAGCTTGAATATTTACCAACGAGGTTTAAAAATGGAATTTGCTCAATAAATGAACAAACCAACCCAAGGGCTAGTGGTTCATCATCTACGGCTATGCAATTCAATATCATTACAGGTTGAGCGTTAAGTGAATAATATATTCGTTAGTTTCAGTCGAGGTATTGATCAGCAATTCGTGCTTGCCCGGGTAAAGGATTTCCAACCTGCGACGGGTGTTCTCAAGGCCAATGCCTCCATATTCATCAACTGGGATATTGGGGTTCTTAATTATAGTATTTTTCACCTTCAGTTTTAGCTGGTTGTGGTATTGGGTAATCTCAATATCTATTTCACTCGGTTCGTTTACACTGGTGCCGTGTTTAAAGGCATTCTCTACAAAAGGCAAAAAAATCATTGGCGCAACAGGTATATCAACCAGGTTTTCAGGTTGTTCAAATTTAATCTTTACTATGTCGGTGAGCCGCAATTGCATCAGGTTTATAAAATCTTTAATAAAGTTAATCTCCTGGCTTAATAGCGTATGCGATTGCTGGGCTTCATACAATAAATAGCGCATCATCCGTGATAATTGGTGAATAGCCGCGCGTGAAGTTTCTGCATCAACATAAGTTAGCGCGTAAATATTATTAAGGGTATTGAAGAAAAAATGCGGATTTATCTGGGCCTTCAAAAAGGAGAGTTCCGATGATACCTTCTCCTGTTGCAGCAACAGGTTCGATTGCTTATCGGCCTGCCATTTTTGTATGGCGGTTATACTGGTACCTATACCCAAAACTAAGGCAATAATGATGAAATCCACAACATCAAAATGGGAATGCTCATCAGGCCGGTGATGCCCCTGGTGCCTGAAGGCCGCCTGCATTAGTGCCGGAAGATCAAGCCATTGATCTGAATACTTATTAACGAGTAAAAAGGCAGTTATAGTTAGGACAATGAAAAAGAAATAATAACCCGTGCGACTTTTAAGTAAAAAATTGGGCATCAGGATGCCTGAATTAATATAATATGCACCTGCCAGCAGGCATAGGGCAATTACTTGCTTTATCCACAATTGATAAGGCACGGGAATATCGCCCGTTAAAGGCTGGTAAAAAAATATAGCCAGACCAAATACGCCCCATACCAGCACATGGATAATGATGGCGATAAACCGGCTATTGTTTTTTTGAATGATCATGAGGACAATAGTACAAATGATTGCGACTTACAGCAATTAAAACCGATAAGGACTTACTCTTCACCGATAAAGGCAAAAAACTAATCTATAAAGCGTCGCTGCTCATAAATATAAAACTTTAAAAGTATACAAAGTGTGCTCCGTCTATGTTTTAGTGGTGCCCGTCTATTTGATTCTTTGCCTTAAAAACAAACAGGCTTTTTTGTAGCATGAAGATCAGATACTTTTTATTTGCACTGCTACTATTGGCTTTAACACAAGCTGATGCGCAAACCGGCCGGTTAATTAAGGGTACAGTAACCGATTCAACTAAACTTTCGGTTATTGGCGCTACGGTTAAATTATTAACCGGTACGGATAGCCTGGTGACCACTACTGATGCTAACGGCGCTTTCGCTTTCGCGGCTGTAAAAGCAAGCCAGATTAGCTTGGTGGTAAGCTCAATCGGTTATGATCCTATCCGTCGCCGCATTATGTTGGATAATGCTACCACGCCGGTTTATTTGAAGCCGATCGTACTTAATATTTCCACCAATACATTAAATACGGTAAACATTACCGCCATTAACCCGGTAAAAATTAAGGAGGATACGGTGGAATTTAACGCCGCCGCCTACCCGGTAAGGGATGGCGCCATGGTTGAGGATGTAATTAAAAAACTACCCGGTGCCGATGTGGACAAGGATGGCAATGTAACCTTCCAGGGTAAAACAGTAAGCAAAGTAAGGGTAAATGGTAAGGACTTTTTTGGGGGCGATATCAAAACAGCTACCCAGAATTTACCCGCCAACGCGGTATCAAGCATACAAATGGTAAACGATTACGGTGACCAGGCAAACATCACCGGCATCAAATCCGGCGAACCTGAAACGGTGCTAAACATCAACGTAAAACCCAGCTTGAACAATGGTTACTTTGGCCAGGTGAGCGGCGGAGATGGTCGCGATGCGATACCGCAGATTGACGGTACAAAAGACGACAACCGCTACATAGGGCAGGCAAACTTGTTTAGTTTTAGCGGGGATAGACAGATAGCGGTTTTGAGTAATTTTAATAATACCAACACCAGCCTGTTCAATTTCGGCCCTCCGGGAAGCCAGACGCCTACTAACGGTATTACCACCGCGCAGTCTATCGGCCTTAACTACCGCGATTCCTGGGGCAAAAAAATCACCGTTTACGGTAGCTATAGTTACTCCAATAATTCGGTGAACCAGCTAACATCTACCATACAAAATAACATCTCGGTAACCGACCCCACTACTAATACCTCCAGCAGTACCGAGCACGATTCGAAAAAGAATCACCGTTTTACTTTCAACATGGAGTACAAACCCGATACCCTTAACTATATAAAAATAAGCCCGTCTTTTTCATACGCGGGAGTTAATACCACTGCCAGCGGCTCAAATATGCTGGCGAATGATACGGCTACGCTATCTAACTACAACTATAAAACTTTAAGTAATTCATCAGCCCCCAATTATGGTATAAATGTATTGTATAACCACCGCTTTAATAGCCACGGCAGAAACTTTAGCGTTGATGTAGGTGCAGGCAGGTCGACAAGTGAAGCCTATGATAATCCGGTTTATACCTATATCAATACCGCCGCGACCGCACCTTTAGATCAGTTCATTAATACCAACAGCCATACTGACACCATCGGGACATCGGTTTCTTATATCGAACCTTTAGGCAAACATTCTTACTTTGAGGCCAACTATAAATATCACCGTGCCTATACAGCTGCCGATAAGGAAACGGATACCCTTACCGATGCCGGTATTCAAAATAATTATCCCCTTTTAAGTAACGATTATAATTTTACGCTTACCACTAACCGGTTTGGATTAAACTACCGTTATATTCAAAAAAAGTTTAACTACGTGGTAGGCGTGGTTGCACAACCAACATTATTGCAGGGTTATTCGCCTACCACCGGTTTGCTAACCAGTAACAGTACATTTAATTTTACACCCGATGCGCATTTTGTTTATAATTTCTCGCGTTCGCAAACCTTGAGCGCCAATTATACGGGTACCAGCAATGCCCCAACCTATAGCGAGCTGCAACCCGTAACCGATTTTTCAAATGCGTCATATCCTATCACCGGTAACCCATATTTAAAACCGGAGTTTAACAATACCTTCTCGCTGCGTTATAATAAGTTCAATTTTGAGAGCGGCAATGTGTTTTTCAGTAATCTGTCTTTTACCCAAACTGATAATAAGATCGTATCTAACACCATTACTTACCCGGCTAATTACACGCCCGATACAAAGTTATCCAACACCGTAGCAACACAATATTTAAATGCCGCGGGTTATTATTCAGCATCAGGCTTTTATGTGTTTGCCAAACCTTTCGATAACCGTAAGTATAATTTATTCTTCATCGGTAACATTGCCTACAATAACAACATTTCCTACATCAGCAGTGTTGATCCTACAACGTTTGAAGAGACAACTGAAAAAAATATCGCTAAAAACCTGGTATATACCCAGGGTGTGCGCTTCCGGATCGATATTGCCGATGTGATTGATGCGGAACCAAATACCAGTTACAGCATCAATTCCTCTAAAAATTCACTGAATCAACCGGGTATCAATGACAATTTCAGAACCTGGAGCCTTGGGCTTACCGGCAAAAATTATTTTTGGAAAGACTGGACATTCAGCTATGATTATACTAAAACACTATATTATGGCTACCAGGGCTCAACCAACCCCAACATCCTGAACACTTACGTTGAGCGGAGATTCCTGAAAAGTAAATTAGCATCATTTCGTCTATCAGCATTCGACCTTTTCAACCAAAATACAGGCTACACCAGCACACAGAACGGTAATTATATCACCCAAACAAACGTGAATAGGTTAGGGCGTTATTACCTGCTGACTTTCACCCTCCGTTTACAAAAGAACGCCGGAAAAGGTCAGGGAGATCATGGGCCGGGTGGCCCCGGTGGTGGCCCTCCGCCGGGAGGTGGTCCTGGCGGTCCGGGCGGCCCTTCGGCTGATTAGGTGTTTTTGCCGATATGAACTATCTTTAATTTCTCGTCGCTGCAAAGTATTCTGAAATCAGAACAAAGAACTCGGACTTTATTTGATTATTGCAGCTTTTCCATTTGCATCCAGCGTTTCAATTACCGGTTGGTTATCTTTATTGATATAGATTCTCAGCCTTGGTTTTCCGGTAGAATCCTGCGAAAACAAATGCATTTGCGCTTATTTCTTCGCCTCCACCAAAACCTCGGTATTTAAGCGAACATATTCGGTAACTTTAGCTGTCTGCGCGGCCGCGATGCCTTCCTGCGCTGCCTTTATGGCGGCAGCTTTATCGCCAAGTCGTAATTCCACCCTTGCCAGCCATAATTTAACAACCATCGGCGGGAAACCCGGTGCCGTTTGCAGAGCCAGTGCCCATGGTAAGGCTTTAGTCATATCCTTATTATTGTTCCAGTAATAGATTATGGCGTCATAATAAGGTTTTTTGTCAGTTTGCATAGCCGAGTCTATTCGGGCCATCACCCTTGCATCAATATCTGTTGTCAGATGGATGGCAAGCGCGGTATGCTCCCACAAAAGGTTTAGGTCGGCACTGGTTGGGAACACATTAGTGAATTGCAAAGTAAGGGTTTCCACGTTTTCCTGTATTTTCACAGCCTTCACCGTAAAACGCAGGTAATCGTCGGCAGCGTTATAATCATAGGCACCCCACTGCTTAGCGGTTTTGTTTAGGATGATGGTCCACTCATCCTCGCCTGGGATACTGAAGAGGCCATAAGTGCCTGCGGCAACTTTATGCCCCTCCAGTGTTACATCATCAGTAAAAGTAATGGTGGTGGCTGCATTTGCGCCGGTACGCCATACCGCGTTGTAAGGCTCGGTATAGCCAAATATTTTACGGCCTTTTACATTGGGGCGCGAATAAGTTAAGGTGATTTTACCCAGGCCAAAATCCTGTATAATGGTTTGGGTTGAGCTTGGCGCCGGAGTAAGCTGTGCAAAGCTATTATAGCTGAATAGCAAACATGCTATCATAAAAAACAGCAATAGGTTCTTTTTCATGTTGAAAAGGTTTTATGATTTTAAATAAAATTACGGTTTACTAATTTAAAAATACCTGTTCACATCGCAAAGCAAATAATTTCGCCCGCAAAACCCTGAAACCCAAAAACATTCATGGCATCTCCCATGTAAATCACTTTTGATAATTTTAAGTACTTTATGAATGACTTTAATCTGCAAAATAGGGTGCAGGCCCTGTGCGATACCTTTCCCTGGAATAGGGAAAGGAGGAGGATAGGGTAAAATATGCGACTAGCTTTAAAAATGACTTCTCTGCACCCTCTCCGCAAAAGAAAATAAATACTCCTAAAAAGAGTAAATTGCTCCATTCAGGTATCATTAGCAACATTTACTATTTTTGTGCGTAGAAAATTATCGACATGAAAAAAATATTGGTAATCACATGGCTAGTAGTGTTACTCGGGGCAATCGGGGCATTATTTTGGTATAACGAACTTCAATATCAATTACCTACTCCCGTACCGCAAAATTACAAGGCGGTAAATCCAGGTGAGCTAATTAAATTAAGTGCCAAACTAAAAACAGATGGCACTAAGCCACTGTTTTTGCATTTTTTTAATCCAGTGTGTCCATGTTCAAGGTTTAATATAAAAATGTTTAAATCGTTGGTTGCCCAATACGGTCAAAAAGTAAATTTCGTAATTGTTGTAATCAGCGATAGAACTTATACCGCAAAGGAAATTCAGGATAAATTTGATCTGGCTATCCCCGTAACATTCGATCAATCCATAGCGCTTGCATGCGGGGTTTACTCCACGCCGCAGGTGGCCCTTATTGATAATAAAGGGAAGTTATATTACCGTGGTAATTACAACATCAGCCGTTATTGTACCGACGAAAAAACAAATTACGCTCAGCAGGCAATCAACGGGTTACTTGATAATAACAAAAAACTGTTTTTCAACAAGCTGGCGCTAACTTCCTATGGTTGCCGGTTAGCAAACTGTAAATATTAAATGCCGATCTAATTCAATATATTT
The DNA here is from genome assembly GCF_009765905.1 of Mucilaginibacter sp. L196. Classification (GTDB taxonomy): domain Bacteria; phylum Bacteroidota; class Bacteroidia; order Sphingobacteriales; family Sphingobacteriaceae; genus Mucilaginibacter. The sequence continues at coordinate 819,251 of NZ_LMUO01000015.1, forward strand.
TGCAAGCAACACTAACACAAAACCTGATATTTCAGTCTGAAGTTAAGGAACGTTCTGATAAGCTCATAAACTATTTCCTGGCCTTTTATTTTTTGGTGGGCCTGGGTCTGGCATTTTTTTACGATACCTGGTTAATTGCTGTCGGTATAGGTGGTATTTGTGTATTGGCTTATTATTCTACTAAGCTATTATTGCCTGAATCATCGCTGTATCAGTATGTATTGAGTGCCGTACTGGGAATATTTATGGCCCAGTTTATTTACCAGATGCACGGCATGTTCGAGATGCACTTTTTTGCATTTATCAGCAGCGCCATACTCATTACCTATCAAAAATGGAAGCTGCAATTACCCTTGCTTATTGTGGTGGTTATACATCACGCTACATTTAGTTATTTGCAGGATATAGGTGTCGGCGGTATTTATTTTACGCAGTTGAATTACTTCGATCTGCAAACATTTATCATACACGTTTTACTAACCGGTGTAATCATGTTTATCTGCGGCCTATGGTCATACCAGCTCCGTAAATATAACGAACAGCAGGTTGTACAGACCATGAAGATGGCCGAATTGCAGCAAGAGGCAATGCTGTCCTTAGAGCGCAAGCAGAACCAGGAGTTGCTGGAACATTCCAACCAGCAATTACTATCATCAAACAAGGAGTTGCTGGAGGCCAGGCAGGCCGCCGAACAGGCCAACCAGGAAAAAAGCATCTTCCTTGCCACCATGAGCCACGAGATCCGCACACCTATGAACGGTGTTATCGGTATGTCGTCCCTCCTTAACGAGACCGCTTTGAATGATGAGCAGCGCATGTTTACCGATACCATAATCAACTGCGGCGAAACATTGATCCATGTGATTAATAACATACTTGATTTCTCCAAAATAGAATCAGGAAACCTGGAGTTGGAGCGCGACGACTTTAGTTTGCGCCAATGTATTGAGGATGTATTGGATATGTTCGCGGTTAAAGCAGCAGAACTAAAGCTGGATCTGGTTTACGAAATTATTGAAGGTGTACCGACAAACATCATGGGCGACCCATTGCGGCTTAAGCAAGTGCTGATAAACCTGCTAAGTAATGCTATTAAATTTACTGAAAAGGGAGAAATCGGTATAAAGGTAGATATCCATAAAATTGGTGTAGATGGAAATATGACATTGCGTTTTGATGTTTGGGACACGGGTATCGGTATACCGCAAGATAAATTACACAGGCTTTTCAAAGCATTCTCGCAGGTCGATTCTTCCACTACACGTAAATACGGCGGTACCGGCTTAGGCCTTGCCATCTGCGAAAAATTGGTACACTTGATGGATGGCGAGATCAATGTGGAAAGCAAAGATGGCGAAGGATCGTCTTTCTACTTCACCATTAATACCATGGCTGGTATGAACAATTCCGCTGCGGCCGATAGTTTTAATATAGACGACCTGAAAGGAAAAAAAATATTGGTGGTGGATGATAACCAAACCAACCTTGCCATTTTAAAACGCCAGTTCGAAAACTGGAACCTCCGCCCAATACTTACCAGCTCAGGCGCCGAAGCACTCGTGGCCCTGCAAAAAGATAAACAAGTAGACCTGGTAATTACCGATATGGAGATGCCGGTAATGGATGGCATGATGCTGGCTAAACTAATAAAGGAAAGCTATCCGCAACTGCCAATTATCTTGCTCAGTTCCATCGGCGAGGAGTTTAAAAGCGATGAGCGCAAGATGTTTATCTCCATTATGAACAAACCGATAAAACAACAAGTATTAAGCAAACAAGTATTTACAGCTTTAAGAAACAGATCGGCGAAACAGGAAGAGGTGACTATAAGGAGTAAGCTCTCGGTAGATTTTTGTGATCAATACCCTTTCAATATTTTAATTGCCGAAGACAACGAGGTAAACCAGCATGTTATCAAACACATCCTCAACAAAATGGGTTACCAACCGCATATAGTTAACAATGGTAAAGAAGCGGTTAAAGTGATGCAGGAAGGGCTATATAGCCTAATACTAATGGATATGCAAATGCCGATAATAGATGGCCTTGAAGCTACAAGAATGATCAGGGCGATAAATATAAAGCAGCCCGTAATTATAGCGCTTACAGCTAATGCTATGGATACCGATCAGCAACTATGCCTGCAGGCCGGTATGGATGATTACATTTCCAAACCGGTAAAACTAGACGAACTGATGAATAAATTAAGCAAGTGGCATACCATCAGCCTGAAACCGCAATACGATTAATATTACGCTCTTCTTCCGTCCATATCCTTATGCTGGCGCACACCTGCCGTGTGTGCTGTCTTTAGATTTAACCGGAACGAGATTCGAACTCGTACTTCCCAAATCACTAATTAACTGTGCGGAAGAAGGGACTCGGACCCCACGCCTTTGTACCCCCTGGCATATTAAGGTCGAAATAATTTAAAGATGATTTAAATTAGAATAGCATCTATACAACAATGAATCACCGCTAACACAAGCTCATGGTCGACTTATTTGATACAGATCAGGTTGGAGAGTCCTTAACATAGTGGCGGCTGACTGATTTAAAACTCCAGGGCAAGTTTCTTTATATTAATATTATCCATTAGGATGCTGTGGTTTATGAAAAACAGTGCACGGGTACAATAGTATTACGTAAACGTTTACGTAAATAAATGCTAAATATAAACGCAACAATATTAAAATTTTAACAAATTTTAGTCAACAATATAAATTGCCGGAATTAATAAAATTATTAGTTTAAAAGTTGAACACCTTTTCAATGCACATATAATATCCATTGTGAAAATATTTTGTTTGATGTATATAAATAGAGCAATTATATCACCCTTATTACTAAAACCTCATTGAAATGGAACGCAGAGATTTTGTTAAAAACGCAGCGATAGCAGCCATAGGTGCAACATTGGTAGGGCCTTTTATTGCTTCGGCAGAGCCTGGAATAACACATTTGCAGAGCGATGATTTGTCGCCCTCTATCTTACAGGATGATTACAAGCTGCACTTTATGGCGATAGGTGATTGGGGGCGCAATGGCGAATATGATCAATTACAGGTAGCGCAACAAATGGGTTTATGGGGAGCTTCGCACCCGAATAACTTTGTGATCTCTGTGGGTGATAATTTTTATCCTAAGGGCGTCATCAGCGAGCAGGATCCCTTATTTCACTATTCTTTTGAAAATGTATATACCGCGCATTCGCTGCAATGCGATTGGTACCCGGTTTTAGGTAATCACGATCATCTGGCCGATGCGGGTGCGCAAGTGCGTTACAGTAAAGTAAGCCGCCGCTGGGATATGCCAGCCACCTATTATTCAAAGGAGATTAACCTAAGTAAAGATGTTAATATAAAGGACAAGGCACTTTTTATAATGATAGATACCGACTCTTTTTTGCACGAGGATAAAATGGATTATTCAGCAACGCAAATAGCCTGGTTAAAAGATACTTTGGTAAATGCCTCTGCTGATATAAAATGGAAAATTGTTGTAGGGCATCACCCTTGTTATACTGCAGGCCCGCGTATTAATAATTATGATACCTTAACCGTTCGGCGGACGCTGACAAAAATATTTGAGGATTATAAAATTGATGTTTATTTATCCGGACACGATCACTCTCTGCAGCATCTTAAACCAGATAATTTTGTTCACCAATTTATTTCAGGTGCAGGCTCAGAGCTGACAGCGGTAACGCCGGGCGTTCCTGGTAGCCGTTTCCAAGCTTCGGAAAATGGCTTTCTGTATTTTTCTTTGGATAGTAAAAGGTTAAATGTTAAAGCTGTAAATAATATCGGTACGATGTTATACGAAACGGAGCTTACCAGATAGGAGGGGACTTTTCCCGTTCCCGCAGGATCTTCTGAAAGAGACCTTGCGAAAACAACAAGTGATTTGATCTCCTTATTTTAATTTAAGTTTCATTCCCTCATGCGTAGGGTTGAAACCTAAGGATTGATAAAACCGGATCGCATCACTTCTTTTCTTGTCGGTAGTAAGCTGAACTAAATCGCAGTCTTGTTCTTTGGCACGATTAATAATGTATTGAAAAACCTGGGTGCCTATACCCCTGCCACGGTATTTAGAATCCGTTCTTACCGCCTCAACCTGGGCCCTGAGGCCGCCGCTATAATTCAGGTACTGGATAAAAGTCAGATGAAATGTTGCCACTTTTTCGCCGTTTAATTCAACTATAGTCAGCTCCTGGTTAGGGTCGCTATCAATTCGTTTAAAAGCCTGCAAAATTTTTTCGGACAACTCTCCCTCTATATTTTCACGCTTCGCGCCAAGCACATCATCGGCAAGCATTCTTATAATATCGTGAAGATCGTCTTGAGTAGCCAGTCTGAATTTAAGTTCTGAGTTCATTGATTATTTATGGAAACTATTTTAACGAAACATGATTTGCATACCGTATAAACAAAAGTACTGAACATCGGTTATTTAACAATTCAACCTGCGGTAGGTATTTTAACTATAGGTGTTAGGAAGATTAAAAAAGTGCCTCAGCATGACATCCCTCTCTTTTTTTATAAAAATTTATTCGAAAAGAAGCAAACCTCATCTTTCGAACACTATAGTGTTTTCACCGCACCAATTTTAAACTTCCACTAATTCAAATGCCTATACTCGCTCGGCGATTTCCCAGTCTTCGATTTGAATATTTTTGTAAAGTGCGAAGGGTGTTCAAATCCAAGCCCATAAGCAATCTCGCTAATAGAATTATTTGTGCCCCACAACAGTGATTTAGCTTTATCTATCAGTTCAAGGTGGATATGTTCCTGCGTGGTTTTGCCTGTAAATTTGCTTAACAGATCGGATAAATAATTAGGCGATAGGTTAAGCCGGGAAGCAAAATATTTAACATTCGGCAAGCCTGTTTCAATTAGGGTGCTTTGCGAAAAATAGTCTTTCAAAAGCTTTTCAAACTGTTGCAGCACATCTGAGTTAACTTTTGCACGAGTGTAAAATTGCCGGTCGTAAAAGCGGCTGCAGTAATTAAGCAACAACTCAATATTACTAACGATTAGGCCTTGCGAATGCTTGTCTATATTTTGCGAGTATTCTCTTTCAATCTTTGCCACACAATCTTTAATAATGATTTTCTCCTCTTCCGAAATATGCAGGGCTTCGTTGGCCTCATAATTGAAAAACGTATATTGATGTATCTTTTTACCCAAATCGGTTCCATGTATCAAATCGGGATGAATAAATAATGCCCAACCTTCTTCAACAATAACATCCGGCCCGGGCGCTATAACCTGCTCCGGCGCGGTAAATAACAGGGAGCCCTCACTGAAATCGTAATATCCTTTACCATATTTTAACAAACCTTCAAGTTTTTTGCAGGAAATGGTATAAAAGCCGAAGCGGTATAAAACATCCTCCTTCGGGCGTTTCCGATAAAAGTCGGCATGGTCTATCACGCTTACCAGTGGATGTTTTGGCGGCGCGTATTTTACCAGTTTATGCAAATCGCTGATAGACTGAAGATCAATATATTTATCCGGCATGTTTTTTCCTTTGTTATAAAGTTACCAATAAAACCACTGGCTGCCCAAATTTCGGGCAGCCAGTAGTTTTTAGATACTCATTTGAGCAAGCATCATTTTTTTGAAATCCACATCAGTCATTTGCTGCCTGGCTTCTATCAAGTGAGCGGCATCATGCCCTACAGGGTAGCGTAATTTTTCAGTACGATCTGTCGCGGCTTCATAAATGGCTTCAGCTACTTCACTAATATTCTCCGACATTGGCCAATTATTCAACATGCCGATAAATTTATCAAACGAGGTTTTATAACCATCTAAACCATCAGCTTGTAAAAGCGTCAATGATCGGCCCGAGAATTCAGTTTTATAACCGCCGGGTTCAACTATTTTTAAATTGATACCGAACGGGTTCAGTTCATACTGCAAAGATTCCGTCAAACCCTCTACCGCGAATTTAGTGGCATGATAAAGGGAAGAGAACGGAAACGTAATCCTCCCGCCAACAGAAGAAACATTAATAATAGTGCCCGATTTTTGTTGACGCATACCCGGCAATACCGCTTTTGTCACTTCTATCAACCCGAAAAAATTAACTTCAAACTGCTTTCTGATTTCTTTTTCCGGGGCGGCTTCTAATGCACCCAGTGCGCCATAACCCGCGTTATTTACCAATACATCAATTTTGCCAAATTTCTCAATGCCCGCTGCCACGGCGTTTTTTATGCTTTGCTTATCGGTCACATCCAGCTTGGTGATAAAAACATTGTTCAGCATAGATAGTTCCGTTTCTTTTTCAGGTGAACGCATGGTGGCAATTACGTTCCAATCTTTAGTGTGAAATAATTTAGCGGCTACTTTTCCAAATCCGGATGAAGCCCCTGTTATTAATACTGTCTTTTTCATTGCTTTATATTTAAATTTCTAAAGCAAAAGTCTACTAAAGCACACTGCTCAACTTATATTTTTCAACTGATCTCTTATACATTTCAAGGTGTAATTTTTATGATTTATACAAATGGGGTGATGATAGCTGTTATAAGACTAAAAAAAGTCTACTAATATTGTAGAGTATTTAAAAATTCTTACATTTGTACCATGATTACTACCGAAAAAAAATGTTATTGTTGCCTTTAAGCCATTCTTCGCTTATACAACTTCATTTTTTTAAAGCCCATGAACTTTCGATTTAACTTCCTTTTTCTTATTGTACTAATTACTTACCTTTTTGCCCGAACGGCTTCAGCGCAATCTCCTGTCTATTTAACTGCGGTTAATGATGAGCCCCGGTATACCACTAACGTTATCGGTGCGGAGATAAAGGTAAGCAGGGTCGAGCAAAAAAAAGAGCTTATTGACTATCTAAAGGAGGTAGAGACTGGTAATGTCAATTATAACCCGGCGAGAATTAAACGGCTATATTACCTGGCCAATTTATTAACCCGGTTGAGGCTTTACCCGCTGGCAATGAAATGCTTTTTTAAAACTATGCAGCCAGAAAGCGACAGCATCGGTACAACTGATCTGCCTATTACATTAAATGACGATTCGTTGCTTGTAAAACAAGAAAAACTGCTTGGCGCCGATACTGATAAAGAAATCAACAGTAAGCCCATCAGCAATGAAAGAATCAGTGCAACATTTGATGATGGTAAAACCGCTATCGCTTACGCGCTGGTTTTTCATGTTAAACAGCCTGTTCGGGGCAAACCCCAAATTTTTAAATTGGCTAATACAGGGCATACTTTTATTACCCTTATCAAATATAATTCCGACTCTACCTATGCGGCTATTTCTTATGGATTTTATCCCAAAAAAGATAATCCACTTTCTGCCACGCCCCTTATACCTTCAACGTCCTCAACATTTAAAGATGACTCGGAACATGCCTGGGATGAGGTTTTGGGTAAGTTTATTTCCAAACGCCGTTTTAATAAAATATTGGCGCTCACCCGGCAATATCACAACATCGCTTATCACCTTAGTAAAAATAACTGCACCGATTTTGGTTTAAAAGCGGCAGCGCTGGCCGGGCTCAAAGTTTGGGATACCAAAGGCAGCTGGCCATTGGGTAGTGGTAATAATCCCGGCGTTACCGGCCAAAGCCTCCTCGAAGGCAAGTTTGATAATACCGATACCGGCGACAGACAAAATTTGTTAATTACCAACCGAAATTAGATATTTCCACGTTTAGTTTAAGTATAACACAATAGTATAACATATGGAAAATTATAAGAATTTAAAGGAGCTGATTGCTTTAGCTGATAAAGATGCGGTTGCGTTTTTCGAAAAAGGTAATAGTACAGCCGGAATCCGTTTGCGCCGTACACTGCAACAGGTTAAAATTTCGGCAACAGCTGTGCGCCAGGAAATATCAGAAAAGAAGAAGAGGAAGTAATGGATAGCGATTTTTTTGACACCCTTTTTGAAAAATACTGGCAACAGGTATACACTTCTGCATTTAAACGTGTGGTCAATGCCGACACGGCTACTGAAGTAACACAGGAAGCATTTTTTCAGTTATGGTTAAATAAAGATCAGGCGAACAAGGAAAATATCTTAGACTTTCTATTGGCCGCAGTACACGATGAAATATTTAAACTAATAGAAAAAGAGTGCCTTGATATCGTTAACCCACCCGGTAAAATATTTGAGCATATGGAGTTTCCCGGAGCTAATTAATATGGAAGTTTTAAATAGACTAAAAGTAACCGATATGTTTACTGGAAAAAACGATTTAGTAATTGAATTTTTTCTGACTGAAAATCAGCCTTTTGTAAAGGATAAAGAATAATAATTATAAATATTCTATTAAATCGATAGATTTAATAGAATATTTTATATATTTGCATCAAGTAATTGAAAATTTTTATTTGACTGACCTCATAATAATTGTCTTCTCATCTAGGTTTATAATTGGTTGTAAAGAGTTCCTGCCCATCAGGAGCTCTTTCTTTTTTTATGCTGATACCAGGAAGTACTCCTTAAAATCTGTTTAAAAACTATCGTCATTGCTGTAAGGAACGAAGCAATCTCTATACTTTACAGAGCGGCTGTGCAAATTCAATATCCTTCTAATCGTCTTGCCAATGTAGAGATTGCTTCGTTCCTCGCAATGACGTTTGATTTTTTGTGTTCATATAAAACAACAACATTTAATCATCGTTAAACAGCTTCCTGGATGTTTTAATCACTAAAAATATAAAATGTGGGCCTCGTGCCATACCTTTCCCCAGTATAGGGAAAGGAGAAGGATAGGGTAAAAGTTTAATTATCTTTTTATATTCTATAATTCCTATATATATTATAGAATATAAAAAGAAATTATATATTTGCGGCGTAAAAACAAACGAATGACAACATTTTTACGTCAACCCATTTCTTTTGTCCACGTTGTATGCGGCGCTCAACACAGCTGCTGTACCTGTTGTTGTTAATTAAACGACACGCCCCCCACTGACCTTTAACGAATTGGTATCTACTGGTATTAGGCAACCCTCATACCGTTGAGCCTGCAATATTAAAACCCCTAATTAATTGCACTTATGAAATTATAACAAGCAGAAAAGCAAACCGGCAAGGAAGCCTTGCCGGTCAATTACTTGATAGATCAGCAACGACTGCGAATCACACACTGATCATCAAAGTTTTACGAACGAATTGAATCATTAACATAAAACACACATATATATATGGAAATATATATCCATACTAAACGTTTTCTTTCCGGGATTATTGGCGTCCTGTTATTTCTAGCCATTCCTGGTATGGCCTTCGCCCAAACAGAAGTGCCGATCATTAACTCCAGGATCGATGGTATTGTTACCGATAGTACTACCAAACAACCCATAACCGGTGTGGTGTTACGTATTAAAGGCGTAACGCACGAAGTGGTTACCGGTTCTGATGGCCGGTTTAGTTTTGTTACAGGGCAAAAATTGCCTTATACATTAGTGGTTAGCTTTATTGGGTACAAAACCAAGGAAGTATATGCCACAGGTAGCCCGGTTAACATTCAATTATCTGATAAGGTATCACAATTAAACGATGTAGTTATTGTAGGTTATGGTACACAAAAGCGAAGCGATATTACCGGCGCTATATCCACGGTACCCAAATCAAATTTAAGCCAGGTTTCCTCATCGGTTGATAACTTATTAAGAGGTGCTGCTCCGGGTGTTCAGGTTACCCAAAGTTCAGGCCAGCCGGGTGCATCAGCTAGTGTTAGGATACGTGGTGGTAACTCCATTACCGGCGGTAACGAGCCGCTATATGTTATTGACGGATTTCCGGTGTATAACGATAATACCACCATCAGCAGCAGTGCAGGTACGGGCGGCGCTGTAAATGCATTATCAACCATAAACCCTTCGGATATTGAATCGATAGAGGTATTAAAGGATGCATCAGCAACCGCTATATATGGTTCCAGAGGGGCTAACGGCGTTATCATAATAACCACTAAAAAGGGTAAAAGAGGAACAAATGATGTTACATTTCAAACTTATTATGGCCTCCAAAAAATAAGCAAGGAAGTCCCGCTTTTAGATGCCACGCAGTGGGCGGAATTGCGCAATAGTATATTGGCCAGTTCTAATCAGCCCCCATCATTTACATCGGCTCAAATAGCTGCGTTTGGCACTGGAACCAATTGGCAGGATGCCGCTTTCAGAACAGCCCCGGTAGAAAATGATGAATTGACCTTCTCTGGCGGCGATGAAAAATCACGCTACAATATCTCCAGCAATTACTTCAACCAGGAGGGTATTTTACTCAATACCGATTTTAAAAGATATTCTTTAAGGTTTAATTACGATAGGGACATATCGAAAAACTTTCACGTAGGTATTAACGCGACTACCAGCTATTCCACATCACAGGGTGCTGCATCTAATATTGCTTCCAATAGCTTAAATAGCCCCAATATTATCACCAATATATTAACTACTCCGCCGGTACTGTCGGTAAAGGATGCTAATGGCAATTACGTATTGAATACTTATTCAACAACGCCATCAAACCCGATACAGGATTTGCTTTCCATTGTTAATCAAACCAAAGTGAACAGATCATTAGGTAACCTGTTTGCTGAATATACACTCGCCCCGGGATTAAAAGCGAAGGTTAGCCTTGGTGCCGATCTCATCAACTCAAAATCTAATTTTTACGCGCCGTCCTATACAGGCGATGGTTACTCAACTTTAGGTTACGCGACTGTCGGTGCTGCATCATCAAACAGCTGGCTGGATGAAAATACCCTTACTTACAGCAAAACGATTAATAATGATCATGAGCTAAATATATTGGCTGGTTACACTACTCAATATTTAAGTAACGAATCCCTAACCGCTGGTTCAAAAGATTTTGTGAGCAATTTAACAAGCTACAACAGTTTACAAAGTGGTTCACAAATTCTAACACCAACCTCAAATGCTTATAGCTGGGCATTGGATTCTTACCTGGCCCGGATCAATTATTCTTATCAGCATAAATATAATTTTACAGTATCAGGCAGGGCCGATGGATCATCAAGATTTGGTGCAGGCAATAAATGGGGTTATTTCCCGTCAGCAGGATTTTCATGGAATGCCGGTGAAGAAGATTTCATAAAAAGTGCTCCTGCCGTAAGCAACCTTAAAGTAAGGTTAAGCGCCGGAGAAACCGGAAACCAGGAAATAGGCGAGTACCAATCATTAGCGCTATTCAGCCCCTTTAATTACGACTTTAATAATACACAAGTAGTAGGGCTGGCGCAAACACAGTTGGCTAACGCAGATTTAAAATGGGAGAAAACCGCGCAATACGATGGTGGTATTGATTTAGGATTATTGGATAACAAGATAAACTTTGTTTTTGACGCTTATTACAAGAAAACTACTAATCTATTATTGGCTGTACCGGTTCCTTTGTCATCAGGATATTCTCTTTCTCTGCAAAATATTGGTAGTGTAGAAAATAAAGGTATAGAGATAGGGATAAACACGGAGAATATTAATAGCGATGGATTTGTTTGGAAAACAGCTTTAGTTTACTCCGAAAACCGCAATAAAGTATTAAGCCTTGGCAATAACGAAACCTCATTTTTCCCAACTATACCGGGTACTACTTTAGGCGTGTTACAGCCTGAAATTATAAAGGTAGGATTGCCTTTGGGTACGTTTTGGGGATATAAAACTGTTGGTATATTCCAAAATGCAGCTCAAATAGCGCAATATCCAACGTTAAATAGTAAAGCTAATACCCAACCGGGCGATGTCCGTTACCAGGATACCAATAATGATGGTGTAATTACCACGGCTGATAAAACAAACCTCGGTAGTGTACAACCTAAATTTACCGGGAGCCTAACCAACACGTTCACCTACAAAGGGTTTGATCTGGTTGTGTTTTTACAAGGATCATATGGTGGCAAAATTTATAATGCATTACGCCAGCAGCTCGAGATCACTAACCTTTCTCAAAATGCCTGGGGCGATGTTGCTAACCGTTGGACACCGACAAACCCAAGCAATACTATTCCACGTGCGTCGAATAACCCGGTGGCCCAAATGTCAAGTCAGTTTGTGGAAAACGCCTCTTATCTGCGCCTAAAGAACCTGGTATTAGGCTACACATTTACCAATGCGGTGTTAACCAAGATCCATGCTAAACAAATCAGGCTTTATGTATCTGCCCAAAACCTGGTAACCTGGACAAAATATACCGGTTACGATCCTGAGGTAAGCAGTTTTGAACAGAACAACACCGCACAAGGCATCGACTATGGCGCTTACCCTAACTACAAAACCTATTTGCTTGGTTTAAACGTCACTTTTTAATTCATCCAACAATGAAAAAGCTACTATTATTGATAATTACCGCAAGTGTTCTAACCGCTTGCAACAAGTTGGCCGAGAATCCGACTTCATACATCACTACTACCCAGTACTTCAAAACGCAGTCTGACGCTACTGCTGGCGTAACCGCTATTTACAGCGAACTCATAAGCGATGGCACAGAACAGCCGCTATACGGCCGTGAGATTAACTTTTTAGCCGATATGACAACGGATGACCTCGCCGCAGGCCCATCGGCTATTAACCCGAATGTTAGGGCGTTAAGTTCAATAACCTACACGGCTACCGATGACAGGCTACAGGTGATCTGGCGCCAGAATTATACTGGTATCAGCAGGGCCAATGCCGCTATCGACGCTATTCCAACCATCCAGTTTGATACAACACTAAGGTCGCGTTTAGTACGTGAGGCGAAATTTTTAAGGGCCTTGTTTTATTTTAACCTGGTTCGTTTTTATGGTGATGTTCCGCTGGTGCTTCATAACCCGGCAGATGCCTCAAACTTAAGCAGCTTAAACGTTAACAGGACGCCGACAGCTACAGTGTACGCGCAAATTATAGCGGATTTAACGGATGCGGAAAACCTTCCATCAAGTTACTCTGGGGCAGACATAGGCCGGGCTACCGGCGGTGCTGCCAAGTCGCTTTTGGTTAAGGTTTATTTAACCCAACAAAACTGGACGGCCACAGTAAGTAAAGCGTTGGAGGTAATTAATGGTCCATATGGTTATGCGCTTTTCCCTAATTATGCCGATGTGTTTAATCCGGCTACAAAAAATGGTGTAGAGCATATTTTTTCTGCTCAAATATCATCAAACGGAGGGTTGGGCAACAGCAGTACCTTAATGGGCGCGAATTTCGCGGGCTTTGTTGGCAATGTGCCGGCCGACATCCCGGCCGACAGCTCTGTTTATAAACAGTTTAGCAATACCGATACACGCAAAGCGGTTACTTTTTACACCTCATTGGTTAATCCTGCAACAGGTTTAGTGTATAATTTCCCAACCTTCTATTTTGGGAAGTTTGTAGATAGAAGCGAATTAGCAACACCGGGACAAAGCAATATCAACTTTCCAATCCTTCGTTATGCCGATGTACTGCTAATGTACGCCGAAGCACTAAACGAAACTCAAGGTCCGGTAGCTGCCGCATATGCTGCGCTTAATCAGGTGCGGGTTCGTGCCAATACAGGCAACCTAACTCCGGGGCTTTCGCAAGCTGCATTTCGCGATTCTTTGTATGCGGAACGCAGGCGCGAATTTGTACAGGAAGCCCAACGCTGGTTTGATTTAGTAAGAACCAAGCAACTGGTACAAGCAGTATTAAAAGTTGCCTCAAAAACCAATGTTAGCACCAAGAATTACTTATTCGCTATTCCCGCAAGCGAGATCAGCATAAACCCTGATTTAACACAAAATCCGGGCTATACCAACTAAGATCGAATTAACACTAAAAAACAACAATTATGATACATTTTATTGAAACAATCGCTAAAAGTATAAACACCTGGGGGTTCCCGGCTATAATCCTGTTACTCGGTGTAGTAGAGTTTTCACTGGGCCTTTATGAAAAAAAGTGGACAAAAAACGAGAGCCTGCTTAATATTTTCAGCTTTGTTTTTCCTCCCATTATTCTTTATCCGGTTATAGCATTCCTGGGCCTTAAATTTTTACCGGATGTAATACCACAGTATAAAAACATATTCTCGTGGGTGCCTTTTATATGGGGCTTTATTACCATAGCCATTGCTGATGACCTTACACAATACTGGTATCACCGGCTGCATCATCAAATACCATTTTTATGGCGTTTCCATCGTACGCATCACTCAGCGCCGTACATGGGTATGGCAATGGCCAGCAGGCAAAATGTTATTTATACCTTCCTGTTCTCGCAGATATACCTCACCACTATTTTAATATATCTTGGGTTAGGCTACCCGGCAATATTTGTTAGCGCTTTAAAAACACTCATCACCGTTTTTGCTCACTCCAGCATTAAGTGGGATAAACCTTTTTATAAATATAAAGTACTGCATCCGGTAGCATGGGTGTTGGAAAGGCTTATATCAACCCCGGCAACGCACCATGCGCATCACTCAAGTTCTACAGATGATGGCGTGGGTTATTACAAAGGCAACTTTGGTAATATGTTTTTTCTGTGGGATGTAATTTTCGGCACCGCGCATATATCAAGGCAATATCCTGAGGCATATGGCATCTCGCATTACGAGGGTGACGAGTGGTATGCACAGCTATTCTGGCCTATATTCAAATCCAGCCGGGAAGGTAGCGAACTGGCTAAAAGCGGCCCCGCTGTGCGCGAAGATATACCAGTAGAACAATCACCGTCAGATGACTATAAGATCAAGCCGATAAAATCACAACGACTGATCTATTCACTTACCAAAGAATCTATTTCAAACCCAAACAGATGAGAAATATCACAATTTCAAGTAAGAAGATCGTCTTCCTTGCCGGTACGCTATTAATATTAGGCCAGTCTGCCTTCGCGCAGCATGATCCCAAACCAGTATTCCAGGGCAAAATCGGGAAGACGGTAGATGAAACCACAGAATGGTACCCCGAAGCAAAAAAAGCACCCAAAGGCGCACCGAACGTAATTTGGCTTTTGCTGGATGATGTAGGCTTTGGCGCTTCCAGCACCTTCGGCGGTTTAATCAGCACGCCAACGTTTGACACATTGGCGGCAAATGGTTTGCGTTACACCAATTTTCACACTACAGGTATATGCGCGCCATCACGTGCGGCATTGCTTACCGGGCGCAACCACCATGCGGTACATATGGGGCTGTTCACCTTCACCGCTATCGGCACACCGGGTTACGATGGCCGGATCCCATTCGAAACAGGTACAGTTGCTGAAATATTAAAAGAAAACGGCTATAACACTTATGCCGTTGGCAAGTGGAACTTAACGCCCACAGCCGAAGAAACCCAGGCAGGCCCTTTTAATCGCTGGCCTACAGGCCGTGGATTCGAGCATTTCTATGGATTCTTGGAAGCCGAAACCGATGAATGGCACCCACAATTATGGGAAGAGAATCAGAAAATTGAAAGGGATACTAACCCTAAACATTTAAACGAGCTTTTAATTGATAAAACGATCAATTATATCGCCAACCAAAAATCAAGCGAACCGGATAAACCTTTTTTCATATACCTGGCACCGGGGGCAACGCATGATCCTCATCAGGCGCCAAAAGAATGGATAGATAAGTACAAAGGTAAATTTGATGGCGGATGGGATAAATACAGGGCTGAAGTTTTTGCGAACCAGCAAAAACTGGGTTTGATACCCAAAGGCACCGTACTGCCTCCGCGTGACCCAAGGGTAAAAGCATGGGACTCGTTATCGGTTGATGAGAAGCATATATTTTCCCGCTTTATGGAAGTATATGCGGGTTATCTGAGTTATACTGATGATCAGATTGCTCGCCTTATTCATTATTTGAAAGACATTGGTCAACTGGATAATACGGTGATCTATGTAATGATTGGCGACAACGGAGCCAGCAAAGAAGGTTCTGACAGAGGTAGCAGCATTGGAGATAAAGTGCTTATTGATGGTAAACAGGACTTGAGCTATCTAATCAAACAGTACGACAAATTGGGGTCGGAATATGCTGCTTCAAATTATCCTTTAGGGTGGTCGCAGGCAGCAAATACGCCTTTCAGGGAGTGGAAGCAGGATGCGAATGCCGAAGGCGGAACACATAACCCACTGATTCTTTTTTATCCAAATGGGATTAAAGATAAAGGCGGAATACGTTTCCAATACACTCACCTAATCGACCTTTTACCCACTACGATTGACCTGACAGGTGCTAAATTACCTGATACTATCAATGGTTATAAACAGGAGCCCTTACAAGGAACCAGTTTTGCTTACTCTATTGATAATGCAAAGGCGGCGTCCAAACACACGTTGCAGTATTATGAGATTGCGGGTAGCAGGTCGATCTATAAAGACGGATGGAAAGCAGAGGCTTATCACAACCTGGGCGGAGAGTTTGACAAGGATGAATGGGAGCTGTATCATTTAGATAAAGATTGGACAGAATCAAAAAATCTGGCCGCTGCCGATCCACAAAAACTAGATGATTTAAAAAAAGTATTCGATTCCGTTGCTATTAAATACAATGTATATCCGCTAAAGGAACTGATGGGTAAAACCAATAAGCTAATACCATCATCAGCAAAAAAAAGCGCGACACTATATAACGGGATTTCACAATTGGTTACAGCACCGGTTAACCTGGCCTTCCAATCTTTTACGGCGGTAGCCTATACAACTATACCCCAAAATGGCGCAGAGGGTGTATTGTTTGCCGGTGGCGGAAGGTTTGGCGGAATAAGCTTCTTTATACAAAACAACAAGTTACATTTTGTTCAAAATGACGGCGTTTCAGATCCAATAGATGTAGTAAGCGAAAACCCGTTGAAACCGGGTAAAGCAATATTAAAAGCCGAATTTATCCGCAAAGGGGTATTTGGCCCTACCGGTACCATCAACCTTTATGTAAACGATGAGAAAGTAGCCACAGGTGAATTAAAGTTAAAAAGGGGAATCCTCTATTTCAATTTGAATGATGGCTTTGATGTTGGTAAAGATTCTAATACAGAAGTTAGCCCTACTTACAAAGTACCCTTCGCGTTTACCGGCGATTTAACAAAGGTCGTATTTGAAACTCATTAATGATAAACCTCACGAAAATGAAAAAAACAATTGTCGCATTCCTGCTGATTACGGGGTCCGTATCGCAGTTAGCCAGGGCCCAAAACATCACGCAGCAACAGCAGCCTTTTAAGGGTGTTATTGGCAGAACATTGGCTGAATCCAAAGAATCCTGGACAGACCAGATCAAAGCGCCAAAAGGCGCGCCTAACGTAGTTTGGATAATACTTGATGATGTGGGCTTTGGCGCATCAAGCACATTTGGCGGGGTAATAAACACCCCTACATTTGATAGTTTGGCAAATAATGGCCTGCGCTACACCAATTTTCATACTGCTGCCATATGCGCCCCAACCAGGGCCGCCTTGCTTACAGGCCGTAACCACCATTACGTACACATGGGTGGCTTTGCGCATACCATTTTATCAGCAGGCTTTCCTGGTTATGACGGTCGCATACCATCGGACAAGGGAACCGTTGCGGAGATTTTGCGCGAGAACGGCTACAATACATTTGCCGTTGGCAAGTATGGTTTAACGCCCGACGAAGATGCTACCGATGCCGGTCCGTTTGACCGTTGGCCAAGTGGCAAAGGCTTTGATCACTTCTTCGGTTTCCTGGGTTCACAAACCGACCAGTATAAACCAGATTTAGTAGAAGACAATGCCCATGTTACCCCTGATGGCAGGCACTTAAATGAGCAGATAACCGATAAAGCAATTTTTTACATAACCCGTCAGCACCAGGTAGCACCAAACAAACCGTTCTTCTTGTACTACGCGCCGGGAGCAACCCATGCTCCGCACCAGGTATCAAAAGAATGGAGCGACTTGTATAAAGGTAAATTTGACGGCGGCTGGGACGTGTTCAGAGAGCAGGTTTTTGAAAGACAGAAAAAGCTGGGCATTATTCCGGCTAACGCCGTATTGCCTGCCCGTAATCCCGACATAAAAGCATGGAATACTTTAAGCCCTGATGAAAAGAAACTTTATTCCCGCTTTATGGAAGTTTACGCAGGGTATTTAACCTATACGGATCATGAAGTTGGGCGTTTAATTGATTACCTAAAACAAAGCGGCCAGTTAGATAACACGCTGGTATTTGTGATTATTGGTGATAATGGCGCCAGTAAAGAAGGTACCCTTAACGGTGATATTGATCGCCCGCTTTTTGGCAAGCCACTTAGCGAGCAGGAAAATATCCAACATAATTTAGATCGCATAGGTGAAATAGGAACCCCGGAAGCTAAAGAAGGCAACTACCCATTGGGTTGGGCGCAAGCTGCGAATACTCCTTTTAAATACTGGAAACAGGATGCCAATGCCGAAGGTGGTACACGCAATCCGCTGATTGTTTTTTATCCGAAAGGGATTAAAGATAAAGGAGGCATACGCACCCAATATGGGCATGTTAACGATGTGTTGCCTACAACTTTAGAGTACCTGGGCATTACACCGCCGGAATATATCAGGGGCATTAAACAGGATACCTTGCAAGGCACATCGCTGGTTTATTCTTTTGATCATCCTGATGCACCATCGCGTCACCGAGTACAGTACTATTATATTTTCGGATCAAGATCTATTTATAAAGATGGTTGGAAAGCCGAGGTTTACCATCACCCAAATACAATTGATGAAGGAAATAGTATAGGCGGCCCTGCAACCAAGCCTTCGAGCGGTTTTGATAATGAAGTTTGGGAACTATATGACCTGAAAACCGATTTTAATGAACGTATCGATCTTGCAAAAAAATATCCGGAGAAGTTAAAAGAATTACAGGATCTGTTTGATCAGCAGGCCAAAATAAACAATATTTATCCTTTTATTGATTGGGATGATGTGCTTAAACTAAGGATTCATAAAAAAACGGGTGTTGCCCAAACATTAAATATAGGCACAGTCCCCGCTGCCGAAACACCAAACAAATAATTAAGAATGAAAAGAATAGGAATTGCATTTACAATGCTGCTGGCCGTTATTGGCTGGCAGCATGCAAATGCTCAAAGTAAAAAACCCAACATCATACTTATTGTGGTTGATGATATGGGCTACTCCGATCTGGGGTCTTATGGCTCAGAAATACATACCCCGAACCTTGATAAGCTTGCAGCGCAAGGTTTACGTTTAAAAGAGTTTTATAACAATGCGATATGCGCGCCAACCCGGTCATCCATACTAACCGGGCAGGATCAGCATAAAGCAGGAGTGGGATATTTTGATGTTAACCTTGGTTTGCCTGCTTACCAGGGTTATCTTAATAGAGAATCCGTTACCCTGGCCGAAGTATTAAAACAAGATGGTTACAGCACCCTGATGTCAGGAAAATGGCACGTGGGTAATGATAGTCTTGCCTGGCCGAACCAACGTGGATTTGAAAAATTCTTCGGCATAATAGGTGGCGCGGCAAATTACTTTAATACCAATTACATGCCTTTGGGCGGAGGTAAATATCCTGTCATCATAGAAGAGAACAACAAGCGCTGGCATAAAGCCGACGATAGCTATTATATGACCGAAGAGATTGGCGACCATGCAGTGAAGTTTCTGGATGAGCAAAGCAAAACCAATAAGCCTTTCTTTTTATACCTGGCATTTAACGCCCCGCATTGGCCATTACAGGCTTTGCCGGAGGATATTGCCAAATACAAAGGCAGGTATGATATCGGTTGGGATTCATTACGCAGGGAGCGAATAAAAAAACAGGTGGAATTAGGAATACGCGATCCGAAGCAAACGGTAGCGCTGCGTGATGCCGATGTGCCTAACTGGGATAACCTAACCTATGATGAGCAGCAATTATGGAAAGCCAAAATGGAAGTATACGCCGCGATGGTTGACCGTATGGATCAGAACGTTGGTAAGGTATTGGATAAATTAAAGGAACTAAAAAAGGATGACAACACCTTAATTGTGTTTATATCAGACAACGGCGCGCCTGCTGAAGATGTGGCCCATGGCAAAGAGCACGCAGCCAGGAACCTTGGCCCGGTAGGTACTTCCGGCTCTTTTGAGGCTCAGGGTAAAAACTGGTCGTTTGTTTCCAATTCTCCATTGCGCTCATTCAAAGGAGCTTTATACGAGGGCGGTATGAGCTCACCGCTTATTGCCTGGTTCCCGGGTAAAATAAAACCCAATACCATAGAAAAAGGTACAGCTCATTTAATTGATCTTGCTCCTACTTTTTACGATATTGCGGGGGCTAAATATCCGTCTACGTATGAGGGGCATAAAATTAACCCGCTAATTGGGCAAAGCCTTACCGGTTTGCTCTTTAAAGGTGAGCCGATTAATCGCGAAAAGCCACTTTTTTGGGAGCTATGGGGTAACCGCGCAATGCGCGAAGGAAAATGGAAACTAGTGTCTGCTTTCCCCGCCAATCGCTGGGAACTATATGATTTGGACGTAGACCGCGGTGAAACTAATAACCTGGCAGCTAAATACCCTGACGTGGTTAAAAAGCTTTCGCTGGAATACCTGACTTGGGTTAATGAAAATAATGTGGTGCTGGATTTTAACTTAATCAATCCAAGATCTAATTTTGACCTGAAGATCGGTCAATAAAAATAAAATGATGGTGATTAAAAAAACCTTAATACTTAGTCTTTTTCTTAGCGGGATGCTATGGTCTGCCTGTAATCATAAACAGCAGTCCGTTACTACCGTGAGTAAGCCTGCGGTTACGCTTAAAAAGGCCATTTGCTGTGAGTCGGGTATTCCTAAACGTTTTGCATCTCTAGAGACGCATCAAATTGGTGTGCCCGATTTAAATCACGATAATGCCTCTCATAAAGGAATGATCTGGATAAAAACAGGGACTTTTTTAATGGGAGCCGATAACAAACAGGCCGCGCCCGACGAATATCCGAAGCATAAAGTTACCGTTGATGGTTTTTGGATGGATGCTACGGAGGTTACTAACGCCCAATTTGCCCAATTTGTGAAGGCAACAAACTATGTAACCACTGCTGAACACAAGCCGGATTGGAATGAGCTGAAAAAGCAGTTACCGCCCGGAACACCAAAACCCGATGACAGTCTATTGGTGGCGGCCTCGTTGGTTTTTGACCCACCTAAACACGTTGTTGATTTAAATGATTACAGCCAATGGTGGGCTTGGAAAAAAGGTGCTAACTGGCGCCATCCGCAGGGGCCACGCAGCAGTATTAAGGGGAAAGATAATTACCCGGTAGTGCAAATTTCGTGGTATGATGCGGTTGCCTACTCTAAATGGGCAGGCAAGCGTTTGCCTACAGAAGCGGAGTGGGAGTGGGCGGCACGTGGCGGCCTGCAAAATAATATATACCCGTGGGGAAATGAAGCCATTGATAAGGGCAAACCCAAAGCAAATACCTGGGAAGGGCATTTCCCTGATCAAAATACCCTCCGCGATAAGTTTTATGGCCTTGCTCCGGTAGCCTCGTTCCCTGCAAATGGTTATGGACTGTATGATATGGCGGGCAATGTGTGGGAGTGGTGCGCTGATAATTATGATAGTAATTACTACAATACCATAGCCAATAACCCGAATATAAAAAACCCACAAGGCCCAACTAAAAGTTATGACCCTGATGAACCTTATGCTAAGAAGCGGGTAATACGTGGCGGCTCTTTTCTGTGTAACAATAGCTACTGCTCAGGCTTTAGGGTAGCCCGGCGAATGAAAAGCTCCGAAGACAGCAGCCTGGAACATTTAGGGTTTAGATGTGTGGCGAATTAAACGCGATTAATTCATAAATTTATTGCTGAAAATAAGTTTCAGGTATGACCAAGTTAGCCCAGGCGTTTAAAGAGTTTGATAATTATAACCAGAAAGATCCCCATGTATTTACATGGGGTGATCTTTCTTATCCCCAGGAATACTTTTTAGCGCTAAAACTGTACGAATGGGTGCTGAAATTAGATCCGAATGCGGATGAAGAGCTTTTATTAGCATCGCGCAGCCAGCATATCGGTAGATGGGAAATCCCCCGTGAAACTTATCCCGATGGCAGGGAAGCCTATTTAAAATGGCGCAAAGACCTTGCATTGTTTCATGCCGAAAAAGCATCATCAATTATGCACGAAGTAGGATATGATGATGAACAAATTGCCCGTGTAAGGCAAATTCTATTAAAACAAAAGCTAAAGGTGGATGCCGATGTACAAACGATAGAAAACGCGCTCTGTTTAGTGTTTCTTGAATTTCAATATGAAGATTTCTACCCCAAACATTCGCCTGAAAAAGTGGTCAACATATTGAGAAAATCATTATTAAAAATGGATAGCCATGGCCATCAGTTTGCACTCGGTTTAAACTTTTCAGAACAAGGCCTCGCTTATATCAACGAAGCCTTAAATAACATCAAACAAAATAAATAATTAAAAATATTTACGATCAGAGAAATCGCTTTTAAGAAGCTCTTTAAAAAAAATAAACAAAGCGTCATTGCGAGGTACGAAGCAATCTCTATGCTGTACAGAGCAGCTTTGTAGGTTCAATACCTATCTAATCGCCTTGCTTATGTAGAGATTGCTTCGTGCCTTACAGCAATGACGCTTTGCTTTTGTGTTTATATAAAACAACATTGAATTATTTTAAAACAGCTTTTAAGCATTTTGTAGATGACTTTAATTTCCCCAAAATAGAATGGCCATATGCGATACCTTTCCCTAATATAGGGAAAGGAGGAGGATAGGGTCAAAACAAAGCGACAGGTTAAACCCCTACATTCACAACTGAAGCTTTCTGCTGATATGCTCCTTTATAACTATATACGGTATAACTGCAAATAAGCTGTGCTGAATATTTAGCTATAAAACAGGCAATAATTATCGGTACAAAAAGTACAAAGCCCCCTGTAACTAAGCTACAGGTTAGAAAAACAGATGTTAAAGGCCCATGTATGGCCGCGCTCAAGGCACCGGCAGCCCCCACCAACGCGAAGTTTAAAACAATAAGCTGGGTATTGAAAAAGTGATTTAACATTACGGCAAACAGCATTCCCAATATCGCGCCTACAACAATGCTTGGCGCAAATACACCGCCGTCTCCGCCTGCTCCTAATGTAAGTGAAGCTACCAGCGGTTTCAGTATAACCAATGCTGTTAATAATAGTGCTAAACCTATGGTAAACGTTTGATGGTTGATTTGATTTAATAACTCAGGTATGGCACTATAGCTATCCCCATATAATTGTGGAAAGCACATAATGGATAGCCCCACTAAAATAGCGCCAGCATTTACCCTTATAAAGTTGTTGTTGATCTTTCCAAACCGGTCTTTAAGAAAAATTACTGTTTTAGTAAAATAAACAGACACGAAACCTGCTACTATACTCAGCATGATCAAGTATGGGGCTGCATGAAAATTCCAACCCGTTACCGTAAAATTAAATAATCTATCGTGCTCGAAAAGAAATATAAAGCCCCAGGCCACTAAAGCCGAACAGGCGCAGCTAATGAAGATGGTTTTGGTGAGTTTTTTAGCGATTACTTCAATAGCAAACAAGAAACCAGCCAGCGGGCTGCCAAATAAAGTGGCGACTCCTGCAGCAACACCTGCACAAATCAGTTCCGTTTTGTAAATATTTGCAATGGTTTTCTTGTTGTGAGCGGCGGCGCCAATAGCAGCAGTTGCTACAACAGTTGATACTTCTACACCAGTAGATCCACCAAAAATTACGGTTAAAAACCCATTAAAATAATGCGAGGGAATCTTGTAAGCGGGTAATTCATCGCGTCGGTTCTCTATCGTTTGGTATATTTCTTTAATACCCTTATTGGCCTTACCCTTAAATAAATACTTTCTTAAAAAGTAGATCGCGGTAATGCCTATTGTTGGCAGGAAGACAAACAACAATGGAGTATGGGCGACTTTATGAAAGACTTCATCTTCATAAAATCCGGTTATTTTCTTTAATGAATCGGCAAGAAGCACGGAAAGAAAAGCAACAATGATGGATACAATAATTAACTTAAAATAGTGAAAGCGAATGATGGCTTTTCTCATGACATTTAATAATTGCCGCAAAACTAATATAATTGCGAGCTATTACAATCAAAATAATGTAATAAATATTGCATGTGCAATGTTTTGTTGTATTTTGTTGGCTATAATTGTATTATTGTATGTTGCTCGCAATTTTATATCGATACGAAATGATAAAAAAACAACACCTGTGCGATTTGAATACATGTTTCCTGTGTACCAGCTGTTTAAGCGACTGGAAACCCGCTATTGAATCGAATAAACAGAATATCCAGTTTAAAAAAGGACAGCAAGTATTTAAAGAAGGGGACCCTGTAACGGGTATTTACTTTGTATATGAAGGAAATATTAAAGCGCATAAGAGATGGGATAGTGAAAAGGAACTGATTGTTAGGTTTGCGAAAAAAGGAGACATTCTGGGGCATCTTGGTCTGGAAGGTGATAGGATTTATCCGGTAACGGCTACGGCGATGGAGGCGGCAACTGTTTGTTATCTGCCGATGGAATTTTTCGAGTCTTCGCTAAAAATAAATAATGGCTTCGCGATAAAACTCATGCGATTTTTTGCCAGCGAATTACAAAAATCAGAGAAAAGGATGCGCAATTTGGTGCATATGCCGGTTAAAGCACGTGTAGCGCAGGCGATCATCACCCTGAAAAATCAATTCGGTATCAATGCCGAAGGTTTTATAGATATTGAACTGGCAAGGCAAGATCTGGCCTCATTTTCAGGGGCGGCTTATGAATCGCTGTTCCGAACCATTAATGACTTTGTTGCTGAAAATATCATAACGGTTTCCGGAAAGAGTATGACCATTAAAAATGAGGATGCGCTTTTGCAGCTGATTGCCAAAAGCGAATATTAATAACGGTGACATGCTGGCTGATATTTTTCACCCTCTTTCCGGCAAGCCGGAGAGAGGGTCGAACAGCGCAGCGCATTCGGGGTGAGTCAACTGTGCGCCAGGTATTAGCGCTAATGTCACTCGTGTAGTTTACTCACCCGGTCTTTGCTTCGCTCGACCACCCTCTCTTTTGCAAGCAAAAAAGAGGGTAAAAAGCATTGAAATAAGTTCTATTTTCAGTCCAATTTACTAGCTTTTCCCAGATAAATTGGGTATATTTAAGCTCATCAGCCCTAGGATATTAATGATCTTTAACACCCTCACTACCCATATTTTAACCGTTATTTTTATTGCTACAGTTTTCCGTTCAGCCTTTGGTTTTGGCGAATCATTGATAGCCGTTCCTTTGCTTGCCCTCTGGATGCCACTGGATGTTGCGGTTCCTTTATCTGTTCTGGTATCCATAACCATTGCCGGCATTGTAGTAATACAGGATTGGGATAAAATACACCTTAAAAGTGCCGGGGGGCTTATTGGATTTACGCTTATTGGCATACCCATAGGATTGTTGTTACTGGTAAAAACAGATGAGCGGATTGTGAAAGCGGCTCTTGGTCTTGTTGTCAGCCTATTCTCTCTGTACCTTTTAACTGGCAAACAGCTTAAGGAATTAAAAAAGGATAGCCTTCCATGGCTTTTTGGGTGTGGATTGCTTTCCGGAATTTTGGGTGGGGCTTACGGAATAAATGGTCCCCCGCTGGTGGTTTACGGCGCTAAAAGGCGATGGTCGGCCCAGCATTTCCGCGCTACTGTGCAAGGGTATTTTCTTATAGCCAGCGCTGTTGGGATGATCGGTTACTGGCTAACCGGTTTATTAGTTACTGCTGTATTTCATTATTATTTGTTAAGTCTGCCGGTAATGGTTCCTGCAGTCTTTATCGGGAGGTTGATTAATAACCGTCTTAACAGCGAAAGCTTTTTCAAATATGTTTACGTTGTGCTGTTAGGCATCGGGTTATTTCTGCTTATTAAATCTATTGTAGGTTAATGATGCTTCTTTGACTGTAATAGTATTCGTTATCTGTTTCTATTTTTCCTTTTTGAACGCAGCCACAGCGATCATAAAACTCGATGATAATATATCATAATATCCTGACAATCTTTCATCACAAAGCCGCCTGATATTATAATAGTTTTGAAATATCATCCTATGCGATGCCTTTTCGCAGATGGGTGATTATAGGATATTGATTTTTCCTGTAGTCCAATTTAACCAGTTTTTATAATACAGATGAGTAATAAAGCAACCTTAGGCGTAATTATTGGCAATCGCGATTTCTTTCCTGACCGTTTGGTTTCAGAGTCACGTGCAGATCTTATTGAATTGTTCGGCAAATTAAATATCACACCGGTGATGCTTACCGAAACAGACTCCAAGCTTGGCGGAGTTGAAACATTTAAAGATGCCCAAAAATGCGCTGATCTTTTCCGCAAACATCAGGACGAGATCACAGGTATATTAGTATTGCTGCCAAACTTTGGTGATGAAAAAGGCGTTGCCGAAACCATCAAATTATCAGGATTAAATGTGCCCGTATTGATACAGGCTTATCCCGATGAACTGAGCAAACTTGATGTTGCCCGTCGCCGCGATTCATGGTGCGGTAAGATCTCGGTTTGCAATAACTTGTATCAGTATGGTATTAAATATACACTTACAAATAACCATGTAATACACCCATCAGCACCGGAGTTTACTGCCGACCTGCTGGATTTTGTGGCTGTTTGCCGTGTTGTTAAAGGTTTGCGTAAAGTGCGAATCGGCGCAGTAGGTGCCAGGCCGGGAGCATTCAATACTGTCCGCTACAGCGAAAAAATATTACAGCGCAACGGTATATCGGTAACAACGGTCGACTTATCCGAAATATTAGGAAACGCCAACAAGTTAACAAAAGATCACGCCGAGGTAAAAGCACATCTCGATAAAATACTTGCTTATACCCCCATCGGTAAAACGCCTGATGAGGCTCTGATACAAATTGCCAAACTCGACGTAGTCCTCAACCATTTTATGGAGGAAAACGCACTTGATGCCACAGCCATACAATGCTGGACTTCGCTGCAAAAAAACTATGGCTGTAACGTATGCACCAGCATGAGCATGATGAGCGAAGACATGTTGCCAAGCGCCTGTGAAGTTGATGTTACCGGCACACTAACCATGTATGCCATGCAGTTGGCATCAGGATCGCCGAGCGCACTGGTTGATTGGAATAACAATTATGCCGACGATGAGAATAAATGCGTACTGTTCCATTGTGGTAACTGGGCAAAATCATTCCTGCCTGACATCGAGATCAGTACCGCGCCAATTTTAGGGACAAGCGTTGGCGAAGAAAACACCTATGGCGCTTTATCCGGCAGGACACCGGCATCACCGTTAACCTTTGGTCGGATAAGCACCGATGATCCAAAAGGCATCATCAAAGCCTATTTTGGCGAAGGTGCATTAACCGATGATGCCTTAAACACTTTCGGTAACCGCGCTGTAGCGCAGATACCGGATCTGCAAGGCTTAATGCAATACGTTTGTCGCAATGGCTTTGAGCATCATGTGGTGATGAACGCGTCAAAAACAGCAGGCATTCTAAAAGAAGCTTTAGGTAACTACATGGGTTGGGAAATTTATAACCACGGATAAATTATGGTGATGACTGATAAGCAATTGGCAGAGCGATCAATAACCTATCGTAAAAAGATACTCAAATACATTGTGGGCGCTAAAGCCGGGCATACCGGCGGAAGCTTATCATGTATTGATATTTTAAATGTGCTATATAATGAGGTGCTAAATGTTGGTCCGCAAAACTTTACCTCGCCGGATAGGGACATATATATCCAAAGCAAGGGCCATTGTGTAGAGGCATTATATGTTGTTTTGGCCGATAAGGGTTTCTTCCCTGAAAGCGACCTGGAAACATTATGCAAATACAAATCGCACTACATAGGCCATCCTACCAAAAAAGTACACGGTGTTGAACAAAATACCGGGGCGCTTGGTCATGGTTTACCTATCGCTGCCGGAACTGCCCTGGCAGCCAAAATGGACAAAAAAAATTACCGGGTTTTTACCCTTTTAGGTGATGGCGAACTACCCGAAGGCTCAAATTGGGAAGCCGCGCTAACTGCCGCGCATTATAAGCTGGATAATTTATGCGCCATAATAGATAACAACAAATTACAAATAACCGGCACCAACGCCGAGGTATGCAATACCGACCCGATAGATGCCAAATTTGAAAGCTTTGGATGGGCAGTGCGGCATGTTGATGGTAATGATGTAAATGCTTTGAAAGAAGTTTTGTGTTCCATGCCTTTTGAAAAAGGAAAGCCAAGCCTGGTTATTGCCCATACTATAAAAGGCAAAGGGGTAAGCTTTATGGAGAATAGTGTTAAATGGCATCACGGTGTGCCCGATAAAGACCAATATGAAACAGCCATAGCCGAACTGGATATGGAAATGGCGAACGTTTAAAATAGAATTGACTTGGGAGCAGTAATTGAAAATAATACAATAAACGGCAAGCCTAACCAGGATGTGTTTTCGGCTACACTATTGGAACTGGCTGATAAAGACAGGAATATAGTGGTAGTCACCAGCGATTCCCGTGGTTCGGGTAAACTGGTAGCTTTTGGACAACAATTGCCCGGGCAGTTAGTAGAAATTGGCATTGCCGAACAAAACCTGGTTGGTGTAGCCGCGGGCCTGGCATCTGCCGGAAAAAGAACATTCGCGGTATCTCCTGCCTGCTTTTTAACAGCAAGGGCCCTGGAGCAAATCAAAAATGATGTATGTTATTCTGATAATCCTGTACGGTTGATCGGGATTAGCGCGGGAGTAAGTTACGGGGCACTGGGTTCAACACACCATAGCCTGCACGATTTTGCAGTACTGCGCACCATAAATAATATTATCATAGTAGCGCCTGCCGATAATTTTGAAACTACTGAAGCAGTAAAACTTGCCGTAAAATTGAATAAACCTTTATACCTGCGCTTTGGAAAAAAAGCCATGCCTTTGTTAACCGATGATAAGCAGAATGGCTTTGAATTTGGTAAAGGAAGGGTAATTAGAAAAGGTAGTGATGTAACTATTATAGCAACAGGCGAAACCGTTTATCCAGCCTTACAAAGTGCCGAAAAACTAATACAGCAGGGCATCAACACAACCGTGGTTAGTATGCATACGATAAAACCATTAGATGCAGAGCTAATACTGCAATTAGCGAAAGATACCGGAGCGATAGTAACAGTTGAAGAACATAGCGTAAATGGCGGTTTAGGCGAAGCTTGCGCATCGTTGTTATTGCAGAATAAATACAATAAGCCATTTAAAATAATGGGTATACCCGACGAGTACACGGTTACCGGCTCACAAACAGAAATATTTGATCATTACGGCTTATCCGCGGATGGGATCGCTCAGGCCGTTTTAAACTTATTGCAAACCTGATGTAACCCGTAAGCAACCAATTAAAACCTAATGATGAAGTACTTCAAAATATTACTGTTGGTGATGCTTGCTTTTGCGTCCTGCCAAAACCGGTCGGGGTCGGCAAAGCAAAAAAAGATAGCCATTATCGTGTCTACATTAAACAATCCCTGGTTTGTTTTTTTGGCGCAAACGGCAGCTGCACGGGCCAAAACATTGGGTTATGATTCTAAAATATTCGATTCGCAAAATAATACCGCTTTAGAAACTGATCATTTTGAGAACGCTATCGCGGATGGCTATAACGCTATTTTATTCAACCCAACAGATGCCAACGGATCAGTAGTTAACGTTCAAAAAGCAAAAAAAGCAGGGGTTCCGGTTTTCTGTATGGATAGGGAAGTTAACTCGCCCGATGCTACTTCGCAGATCTTTTCCGACAGCTATTCAGGTTGTGTAGCTCTGGCTAAAGATTTCGTACAAACGCTTAATAAAAAAGGCAATTACGTTGAGTTGTTAGGCCTAGTTGCCGATAATAATACTTGGGCACGCTCTAAAGGTTTCCATAGCCTGGTTGATTATTATCCGGGCCTGAAAATGGTAGCCCAGCAAAGTGCCGACTTCGACAGGAATAAAGGCCTCGAAGTAATGGAATCAATATTACAGGCGCATCCCAATATCGATGCCGTTTTTGCCGGTAATGATGCTATGGCCATGGGGGCTTACCAGGCCTTGGTTGCCGCAGGTAAAGCCGACCATGTAAAGGTATTTGGTTTTGATGGTGCTGAAGATGCGATACAGGCTATCAAGGATAAAAAGGTATCAGCTACCGCCATGCAATTCCCAAAAGTAATAGCGCAAGCCGCAGCCGACGATGCTGATGCCTACTTTAAAGGAAAGCGCGATTTCCCTAAAAAATTACCAGTAGCGGTTGAATTGGTTACTTACGATAATGTTAACGATTATATAGCCTACGGAAAAAAATAGCCATCATGAAAAAAGCGATAAAATACATATTGGCTATCATTTTGGTATTATTCATAGCCTCAAACTCCATCTACTTTAAAAAGCTAAGCGATGTTAAGGCATCAGCGGCAAAGCAATTTGATGCCGCGAAATATGCACGCAATTACTTAAATACCCAGCTAATACCGGCTGCAGATAAAGCGCCACAGGCCGATGATTTATTAGCCATCTTAAAAAGCAGTCCGGATACCGCGTTCAAAACTTATTCGCATGGGTTGGATATTGGTAACATCCGTTTTTTTATGGTGCAGGGGCAAGGCACGGTTACGGCTGTTGATGAAAATGATATCTATATACTCACTAAGGATAAGCAAGCCCTTAAAATTGCCATTGAATATGTTTTTGGCAATGCTTTACGCGATGCACCCGGGTTGATCAATATAAATGATTTTACCAATACGATGGACCTTAACAATATTGCTGCCGAGGTAGATAAGATAGTTAGGGCAGAAGTATTGCCACCCATAAAAAGCAAGATAAAAACAGGTGATAAACTAACTTTCGCAGGCGCTTTCGAACTAAATCAGGAACATATTAACCTGGATAAAATTGAGGTTATTCCGGCTATATTAAAGATTGATAAATAAGATGTTAGCGGCACATCATATCAGTAAAAAATTTTCAGGCGTTACCGCGCTTGATGATATTAACCTGGAACTGCCTGCCGGGAAAGTAACCGCTATTATTGGCGAGAATGGCGCGGGCAAATCTACACTGATGAAAATTCTGTCGGGTGTGTATGATGACTACGAAGGCGATGTGATCTATAAAGGCAACAAAGTTCGGTTTAAAAATCCGCGTGAAGCGCAAAATGCGGGTATTGCCATCATCCATCAGGAATTGAACCTGGTGCCTTATTTAAGTATAACCGAGAATTTATTTTTAGGCCGGGAATTAAAAAACTCCGTTGGCTTTTTGGATAAAAAGGCTATGCGTTTAAAAGCAGAAACACTGCTGCAAAAATTAAAACTATCTGTACCTGCCGATACGATTATTGCTGATTTGAAAGTGGGCCAGCAACAAGTTGTTGAGATAGCTAAGGCCCTGCTTTATGATGCCGAGGTTATTATTATGGATGAACCTACATCTGCCATCAGTGAGAGTGAGGTGGAAATATTGTATGGTATAATTACCGATCTGCGGAAAGAGAATAAAGCGGTAGTTTATATATCGCATAAGCTGAATGAGCTGTTTAAAATAGCCGACAATTATATTGTGCTGCGCGATGGCAGGACAATTGAAAGCGGTGAGATGAAAGGCATGACCCATGATGACATCATCCATAAAATGGTAGGCCGTAATATCGACATCATCCGCAATAGCAATATTGCTAAAGAAAAAAATGTATTGCTTAAAGTGGATAATCTCTGCCTGGGCAAAGCCGGAAACGCACAAAAGAACATCCTTAACAACATTTGCTTTGAGCTGTACAAAGGCGAGATACTAGGCATATTTGGACTGATGGGAGCAGGCCGGACCGAGCTGATGGAAGTACTACTTGGTTTACACCCTGACCTTACCAAAGCAACCATCACACTTGATAAAGACATCGTAAGGTTTACATCGGCAAAGGATGCTATTAAAGCAGGCATGGCGCTGGTTCCCGAAGACCGGAAAAAGGACGGCCTGATTTTAGGTCTGGATATTAAAACCAATATAAGCTTGAGTTCAATAGACCAACACGCATCTACAGGCCTGATCAAGCATGGAGCCGAGCTTACAAAAGCGCATCATTATATAAAGGCGCTGAGAATTAAAACCACGTCTGAAAAACAAACGGTTAAAAACCTGAGCGGCGGTAATCAACAAAAAGTGGTTATAGCTAAATGCCTTGCTACCAAGCCCAAAGTTTTAATGTTGGATGAACCTACCCGTGGTATTGATATTAATGCCAAAAACGAGATATATAAACTCATAAGTGAATTGGCGGCATCCGGCCTGGGTATTATCATGGTGTCATCAGAGTTACCTGAAATACTGGCTATATCCGATAGGATATTGGTAATGGCCGAAGGATGCATGACCGGAGAGTTTGAAGCCGCGAATGCTACCGAAGATAATTTATTAAAAGCAGCCATACCGAAAACCATCTAAAAAACTGGATATGATCCTATCACAATACCGTTCGCATTTGGTTAAATTTCAATCGCTCATCGCGCTGGTGCTGCTCTGCATAGGCATAGGTTTGCTGTCGGATAAGTTTTTTACTGTTGATAACGGCTGGAACGTTATGCGCCAGATATCCGTTAATATTTGTATTTCTGTTGGGATGACACTGGTTGTGTTAACCGGAGGGATAGATCTATCTGTGGGTTCAGTTTTGGCAATAGGTGGCGCAATTGCCGCGGGTTTGCTCAAGTTTGGTATCGAGATACCGTCCGGTAATTTATACATCGGGTTCACGCTTTTAGGCTCCATACTTGGCGGGCTGGTTATTGGTTCATTATTGGGGTTATTTAACGGGTGGACGATCACAAAATTTAAAGTACCGCCATTTGTGGCTACCCTGGCTATGCTTACCATCGCGCGCGGATTCACCATGTTGTACACCAAAGGCTTCCCAATATCAAATCTGGGTGACAGCTTTGCCTACATTGGTACGGGTTGGTTTATAGGTATACCTGTTCCGGTTTGGATATCGGCCGTTGTTATTGTTGTTGCGATTGTCATCACCCAAAAAACAGCACTGGGAAGATATATTTACGCTATCGGTGGCAACGAACACGCTTCCAAACTGTCGGGGATCAACATCAGCAAAGTAAAAATAATAGTATATGGCATCGCTGGGATGTTGGCCGCTGTTGGTGGCATAATAGTAACTTCAAGGCTCGACTCAGCACAACCCAACGCGGGTATGAGTTATGAATTGGATGCAATAGCCGCAGTGGTTATTGGCGGTACATCGCTTTCTGGCGGGCGCGGTACTATTATGGGCACAGTGCTTGGCGCGCTAATTATTGGTGTATTAAACAATGGTTTGGTGTTATTGAATGTATCACCATTTTGGCAACAGGTGGTTAAGGGTGGGGTGATATTGTTAGCGGTTATTATTGACAAGGCTAACTCGAAAAACGATTAAAAATATGGGTAAGCAGTATATATTGGCGATAGATCAGGGCACCAGCAGTACCAAAACTATTGTTTTTGATAATAAAGGAAATGTTATTGCGAAAGCTACCGAATCGCTTAAAACTTTTTACAACGATGGCGGATTTGTAGAACAAGACCCTGAAGAAATTTACATCAATGTGCTTGCCTCGGTTACCAATTGTTTAACCGAGTTTAAACAGGTTGGTGGCAATATTACCGATATAAAAACCTGTGGCATATCAAACCAGCGCGAAACTTTTGTGGTATGGGATGAGAACGGAACACCACTGTACAATGCCGTAGTGTGGCAATGCAAGCGTTCCATTAGCATATGTAAAGAGTTAGAGGATCGTGGGATTACAGCCGAGATCAACAGCAAAACCGGCCTCATTATCGATCCTTATTTTTCA
Organism: Mucilaginibacter sp. L196; assembly: GCF_009765905.1. Taxonomy (GTDB): domain Bacteria; phylum Bacteroidota; class Bacteroidia; order Sphingobacteriales; family Sphingobacteriaceae; genus Mucilaginibacter. Next base: position 853,118 of record NZ_LMUO01000015.1, read on the forward strand.
GGTACGAAATTGATATGGCTATACGAGAACGAGCCCTTAGTAAAAACTGCTATTGACGAAGGCAAGGCCTATTTTGGCACTATTGATACATGGCTATTGTATAAACTAACCGATGGCACGCAATATTTAACCGACTATACCAACGCCTCGCGTACCTTGTTTTTTAATTTGCATACACTTACCTGGGATAAAGAATTACTGCAAAAACTTAATCTTTCAAATATCAATCTGCCGCAGTTAAAACCGTCATCAAGTAATTTTGGTGTATCAGATATTGGCGGCCTTTTCCCTCATTCAATAGTTATTGGCAGTATGATAGGCGACTCCCATGCCGCGGCTTTTGGCGAAGGTTGTTTTGATCCCGGTACTGCAAAAGCTACGCTCGGCACAGGATGTTCTATATTGATGAATATTGGTAACAAGCCCAAAGTATCCGGTAACGGCATGATCACCACTATTTGCTGGAGTATGGAAGGACGGGTTGATTATGCTTTGGAAGGTGTTATTGTATCATGCGGTGCAACTATTGAGTGGTTGAAAAGCGAACTGGGCTTATTTAAAGATAGTAAACAAACCGAGGCAATGGCAACCAGCGTTGCCGATAATAACGGCGTTTACCTGGTGCCTGCTTTTAGCGGCCTTGGCGCGCCGCACTGGGATATGAATCGCAAAGCCGAAATAAAAGGCCTAACATTCAATTGCAATAAGAATCATGTTGTACGTGCCGCGCTCGAATCCATCCCGTACCAGGTTAAGGATGTGATTGTAGCTATGGAACAGGATACCGGCATACCCTTGCAGCAACTAATGGTTAATGGTGGTATAACCTCCAATCATTTTGTATTGCAGTTTATGGCTGATCTGCTTGATCGTTACCTTATAAATCGGGGGATTGCTGATGTATCTGCCCTTGGTGCTGCCTACCTCGCAGGTTTACAGGCCGGGATATTTAAAGATCTTGATCATTTAAAACAGTTAACCGGCAACCCATTTGCCTTTTCACCTGTTGGACAAAAAGATAAAGTGCTGGCATGGTACGAGGGTTGGAAAATTGCCCTGGCACTATAAAAGGCTATCTAAATTTTTTATATAAACACAAAAAACAAGCGTCATTGCGAGGTACGAAGCAATCTCTACATAGGCAAGGCGATTACAAAGGTCTTGAATCTGCAAAACCGCTCTGTAAAGTATAGAGATTGCTTCGTACCTCGCAATGACGATAGCTTTATATTTTAGCTTGTGGTGCTGTAAAAACACCGACCACAGGTGAACAAGCAAATGCTGCTATATTAAACTTTTTCTGATCTTATATCCACTCATACCAAAGTACAATACCACTAAAAAGCATAGTAATGGTATAATATAGCCGATCTGTATCTGGTCGCCATTTAGGTCGATAACCGTTGCCATGATGTAGGGAATTACTGCCCCGCCAACTATCGACATGATGAGCCATGATGAACCGGATTTGGTATCGTCGCCAATGCCATCAATACCCAACGCGAATATAGTAGGGAACATGATCGACATGAAGAAACCTATCGCACCTAAACAATAAACAACGTAAGCCCCTTTGCCCAAAATAGCAATGGCACAAAGTAAAACCGCGATCACAGAATAAATAGATAACAGTTTATACGATTTGATAAATTGTAAAAAGAAAGTACCGATAAATCGTCCTCCCATAAAAAGGAATCCATAGATAGCCAAATAATAACCAGCCGTTTTTTCGTCGAATCCCGCGCCTTGTTTAGCCATGCGGATAAAAAAGCTGGTTACACAAACCTGTGCGCCAACATAAAAAAATTGGGCTACTACTGCCATCGACAAATGCCGGTGCCGTAAAGCGCCAAATAAACTTCCACCCGCGCTGGGCTCTTTACTCACATTTTTAACTTCAGGAAGTTTTGCAAAGAAAAACAGTACCGCTATTACTGCAAGCGTGCCAGCCAACACACCATAAGGCAGTTTTACCGACGAGGCTTCATGTAATAGGTACGCTGATCTCGATGCATCCGGCATAGCCTTTAATTGATTGGCAGTATATTCCTTACCCGATAATATGAAAATGGCCCCAACCAACGGGGCAACAAATGCTGCCAACCCATTAAAAGCCGCTGCCAGGTTTAATCGTGTTGTCGCTCCTGCCGGGTCTCCCAGTATGGCGGAGTAGGGGTTTGCCGCGGTTTCCAGAATCGCTATGCCACAGCCTAGAATAAATAAGGCACCCAAAAAACCGGTGTAGGCCATTGTATTTGCTGCTGGTATAAATAGCGCGGCACCAATAGTTGCCAATAATAAACCAATAATAATACTGTTTTTATAACCGAATTTTTTAAGCAGCATCCCCGCGGGAATAGCCATCAGAAAATAAGCCAGGAAAATAGCGGTATCAATCAGTGTGGATTGCCGGTTATTTAACTGACATGCCTTTTTTAAATGCGGTATCAGTATCCCGTCGAGGTTTTGTACCATTCCCCATAAAAAGAAGAGTGTACATATCAATATAAAAGGCAGCAGTAAAGTTTTGCCTTTTAACGAGCTTTCGGGTATTGCTTCGGTTGGTTCACGTACTATTTGCATGATGTTTTGTTACGCTTGTTTTTTAACAAGTAATAGGTGGTCGCATACCTGCACCACTTCACCGTGCTGGTTTATAATTTCCACATGTTCAGTAACGTTGCCGTATTCAGGTTTCTTTGCATCTTCTTTTGCCGAAATGACGATCTCGGAATGAATGGTATCACCAATAAAAACCGGTTTTATAAAACGCAATTTGTCATAGCCTTTCGACATTGCTTCAGGATTGATCTCTGATGCAGTTAACCCGATGCCGATACTAAATACCATGGTGCCATGCGCTATGCGTTGTTTAAATGGCTGCGTTTTGCACCACTCTGCATCCATGTGGTGCGGGAAGAAATCGCCGGTATGGCCCGCATGTACTACAAAATCAGTTTCGGTAATGGTACGGCCAAAGGTTACACGTTTATCGCCAACGGTATAACCCTCAAAAAAAGTCGATTTAAAATACATGGTATTATAATTGTTTATCAATAAATCTGTCTGCTACAACCACACCACCGGTGTCGCTGGAGATATAAGCACTCTCAACCACCGCCATAGTTTTTATCACATCCTCAACGTTGGTTGGTAAAATATCAGTCTCGCCATTTTTGTAGCGCATCAGGCTTGCCATAGTGCCAATAAAAGCATCAGGAAACCAGGAGCCTTCCAGCTTAACTTCCGTCCATTCCGGTGCTTTACCTTTTTCAATAATGCAGTACTCAAACTTGTCTGGCACGCCATGCGGATAATCCATCAGCAAACCCATGCGGGCTTTAATCGCGCCTTTGGTGCCTTCCCATTTAATAAAACTTTCCTGGTTATGCGGCCCGAAGGAATGATCATGATTAGTATTGATAACCGCATGTATGGTATCACCGTAATCAAATAAAATAGTTGAGCGGGAGGAAGACAACGTTTTAGCCGGATGTTTCAATGTTTTAGCCATTATGCTACGCGGATCACCTAAAAATGACCGCATCAAATCGATGTAATGAATGCTGTGGTACTGTATTTCCAATCGTGGATGGATCATCACATGCGGAAATAATTCCCAGGGCGTTTCTAAAGTGACCCTAACTTCCATGTCATATAATTCACCAATTAACCTTTGTTCAATTAAATAGCGGGCAGCACTTACAAATGGTGCAAACCGCAACTGGCAATTAATAGCGGCCACCAGTTTTTTACGGCGACAGACCTCCAGTATCTCTTTACTTTGCCAGAAGTAATCGCCCATTGGTTTTTGAATAAGCACACCGGCACCGTCAGGCAATTTGTTTAATGTTTCAACAAATTGCTCGGGCATAATGGTAATATCGTAAACCGTATTAGGAGCCGAGTTGGCAACAGCCTCTTCAACCGTATCAAACACATTGGCAATATCAAATTGCGCCGCCAGTTTTTCGGCCCTAGGGCGGGTTCGGTTCGTTATACCTGTCACCTTAAAACCGGCTTTTTTATAAGCAGGTAAATGGGCATCGCCAACAATTCCGCCTGCCCCAATAATTACTATAGGCGGTGCATTTTTGGGCAATATGGGTTTATAGGGTATTTGCATAATTTAGTGATGTTTTATCAATAGCATTTATTTTTTGCTGGCCCGCTTCAAGTAAACGGTAAATAGGGGTATCGGTATTAATGGCCTGCAGCACAACCTCATCAATTATTTTAGCTATTTGCGACCAGTTTGCTTTTTGCGGCAACGATCGTGCATTTTGGTGCAATTTTTCCAGTTTATGATAGTAGGGGATAATAGCATTAACGCCGCTATCTTTCCATGTTGAAATACGGCAACCAATGCCGCCTTCTAATGTTAATAATTTATCATTCCGTCGGTTTGTAGCAAAACGTATAAAGTCATAAGCCACCTGTTTGTGCCTGCTGCCCGAACCAATGGTGTATAGCCAGTATACATTCAATGAAGCTGATTCATTCCCTGCCGTGCATGGTATCGGGGCAATATCAACTCTACCTTTAACTTTAGATTCATCGATCACCTCGCACATTGATGCGAAACCGAACCAATTCACCATCATGGCAGCTTCACCACGGGCAAAAGCCATACCTGTTTGTACCGATTCGTACTGCATAGAGTTTGGATGGATCATAGTATTATCACGTAAGGTATCCCGATAAAAGGCAAGCCCTTCAGCAGCAGCTTTTGTGTTGATTATTACCTGTCCGTTTTTGCCTGTCAGTTCGCCACCGCGCGTCCATAGCTGCAAGCAAAAATCAAACACGGTATTATGCCCGTCAGGTAAACCGGCAAAAACCGTCCCATAAAGGTTATCTTCTGGTCGGGTGAAAAACTGCGAAACGGTTTTAAAATCATCCCAGGTTTGTGGTGCCTGCAATGTTTTACCAAACTGGTCGAAATACCTTTGCTGCTCATTACTATCATCAAACAAATCTTTACGATAGATTAAACATTCCGGCCCATCATGAAAAGGCAATCCCACTATGGAATCCCCAAATTGCTGCATTGACAACAATGATTTGCTCCATCCATTAGGGAAATCATCCGGCGGATTATGATTAATGTAAGGCTGCAAATCCTCGAGCGCTCCGCTTGTCCAGGCTTCAAAAAGCCAATCAGTAACTACATGCGCGATATCCCAATCGCCATTTTTTAAACCGTGTTTGCCAATTATAGCTTCATAAAGGTCATCCAGATCCATAGGCACCATTTCGACCTTTAGTTTGCAGCCGGTTTCGGCGCAATAGCTATCCCACAGCTTTTGTAATGCCGTTTCAAACGGGCCGAATTTGCGTACGGCTATCCTGAAAGAATCATTACTTGCCATGTTGCCGGTTTATTAATTGGGATATTATATGCTTATTATCTTCGCCGAGTTTTGGCGAGCCTTTGGGTGATTTCAGTACTTCACCGTCAATGCGGATGGGGGAGCGGGTAGTTTGATATTTAAATCCATCGCTCATGCCTACCTCTTGCAACATATCCAGTACTTTAAAACCCTCTTTTTGCATCAACTGGTCCCATGCCAATACCTCAGCACACCAAATGTCAGCCGCCTGCAAAATACCGAGCCATTGCTCATTGGTGCCTTTTAATAAATGTGCTGCAAGTATAGCTTTGATCTCATCACGTTTATTAAATGCTTCTGCACCATCAGCATAACCCAGCAACGCATCGCAGCCAAGCAAAGCACCCAGTTGGGGTATAGAACCCATTGCTAGCGCGATATAGCCGTTATCGGTTTTATATATCCCATAAGGCGCACCCAAATACGCATGGGCATTATTATGTTCAGACCGCTCGGGTAACTTGCCGTCATAATAATAGGTCGTGATGGCTTCAAATTGAAAATCAATAGCTGCTTCAAGCATACTTACCTGTACAAAAGCGCCTTCACCACTAATGGTGCGGCGAAACAAACAAGCTAAAATTCCTTGTGCCAAATGATTACCAGCCAACATATCGATAATTGACAATCCCATCGGCACCGGCGAACCGGCATTGCCTGTTAACCAGGTTAATCCCGATAATGATTGTAACAGCAGATCCTGGCCCGGTTTATCTTTCCACGGGCCTTCATTACCATAACCGGAAATTTCACCATAAATAACAGAAGGATTTATTTGTTTTACACGCTCATAATCAAAGCCCAGGCGTTCCATCACTCCGGGGCGGAAATTGTGCATTACCACGTCGGCCTGCTTTACCAGAGCCCGGATTTGCTCTTTATCAAATTCATTTTTAATATCAGCAGCAAAGCTTTCTTTATTACGATTGATGGCATGAAATACAGATGACTCACCATTCATGATCACATTCGAAGTATATAAATGGCGGCAAATATCGCCCGTGCCTGGCTTCTCAATTTTAATTACCCGCGCACCCAAATCGGCCAGTTTTAAACTTGCCGATGGCCCTGAAAGGAACTGACTGAAATCAATAACTAAATAATCTTCAAGTGGCTTCATAGCAAGTTAAATTGATGATTGATCACTGCTGTATGCGCGCCTGGTTTAGGTGCAGCTATATCGCTATAAAGTTTGTTGTTATTAATGCGGATAGGGCAGCGGGTAGTAGTCAGGTCTCCACCATCAGGCAGTTTAACCTCTTGCTGCATGCCCAAAACCCGGTAGCCTTCGTGCTGTAAAGTTTGCTCGTAGGTAAAAACCTCTGAGCACCAAATGCCTTCGGCTTCCAGTTTGCTTAGCCATTCGCCGGTAGTTTTATCTTTTAGTTTTTCGGACAACAAGGCCATTATCTCATCCCGTTGTTCAAACCATTGGGTTTTATTGGTATAAGTTTCCTCTAAATCACAGCCTATGGCGTTTCCTATATGGTGCAGATCGCCCATGGCCAAGGCCAGGTAATTATCTTTTGTTTTATAGATGCCATAAGGCGCACTCAAATAAGCATGTCCATTGCCTTTTACGCTGCTGCGTTGTGGTAATTTGCCGCCATCGTTTAAATAGGTGGTCAATACTTCAAATTGCAAGTCGAGTACCGATTCGATGAGGCTCACCTCAACAAGCGCACCGGTATTTGTTTTGGCTCGTTTTATTAAAGCAGCCAGTAGCCCTTGTACAAAATGTGCCCCGCAAATAATATCTGCGGTAGCCAAACCAAATGGTACAGGGCCCGCGTCGGAGGTATCTGATAAATAAGTTAACCCCGATAACGATTGAATTAAGAGATCCTGTCCCGGGCGTGAAGCCCATGGCCCCTTGCTTCCATACCCGGTAACCACGCCGTAAATAATGCGAGGGTTAATTGCTTGTACCGATGCGTAATCCAAACCGATCTTCTCCATCACCCCCGGGCGAAAATTATGAGTAATGATATCAGCTTTCTGGATCATTTTTTTAATGCGTTCCATGTCCGCCGGGTTTTTCAGATCGGCAGCATAACTTTCTTTATTACGGTTAATGGTATGGAAAACCAAGCTATCGCCATCAATAAATATATTGCGGATGGCAATTTGTCGTCCGGATTCACCGTTAACCGGTCGCTCAATTTTAATGACACGTGCCCCCAGATCGGCTAAGCGTAAACCCGCTGTTGGGGCAGCCATAAACTGCGCAAATTCAAGTACCAGCAAACCTTCCAGTGGTTTCATAAGGCTTGTATTTTTAGCGTTGATTGCTGATAAAGGTCATTCAATTGCGATAGAATATTCTTTTCACCGCCACCCTGCATCAGGTAATTACGAACCACATCACCAGCATGATCCTGGAAAAACATATGACCAAAGTAACGGGGCCTTAAATAGGCACGTTGCAGCGCCGGTAAAGTATTATGGAAATAGTTGTGCGTTTTCTGATTGTTTTCTTCATCTGTCCAGGCCGATAAATGACCGGGTTGGCCGCCGTTATCAGTATACAATCCGCGCTGGCAAAAATCAGAAGCTACATATGCTGCATACTGCATGGCGACATCCACATTTTGGCAATTTGACGAAACTGCCAAACCCGTACCACCAAGTGAACTGCGTAGATTTGTTTTACCATCAAGTGTTATCATATCATGAAAATGCAACAGCTTGCGCGCATAGCCATTGCGCGAATAGTTGGAATAACCGTATCCAAAAGGACAATAAACGATTTCATCCTCCAAAGTCATAGCTTCGTAGGTTTGTATAGGATTACGATTAAAGCAAGCAGGCTTGATATATGAAGCCAGTTCGCGATACATTTGCAACGCCTTTATCCCGATTGTTTCACTAATCACTTCATCGTGCTGCTGACAAGGATCTTCACCCAGGGAACAACAAAAAGTATAAAAAGTCATTAATGAATCAATTGGAATAGCGGGGAAAGCAACCAATCCTTTTTTAGCTAACCGAAGCAGGTCATCATAAGTTTTCGGTAATGCAAGGCCATGTTTTTCAAATAAGTCTGGTCGACTTGCTGCAACAGGGGTAGCGGCATCAATAGCCAGCGCCCATTGTCGGCCGTTGTAATTATAGCTTTCGTAAGAATGACCAACTGTATTTGTTGCCTGATCGGCCAGAAATTCTTTTGGTAAATATTCATCAAACGGAAGGATACTTTTAGTTTTCGCGGCAAATCCAGCCCATGGGTGGTCAATCACTAAAAGGTCATAGCGTTCCGCCAATTGTTGGATAGACAGATCGGCGAATTGCTGTAACGAGCGTTTCTCCCAGGTAATAGTTACCGAAGGGTTTAACTCCGAAAAGCGTTGCGCTGTAGCGGCCATTGGCACAAAGCCACGGCTGTGATTCCAGGTTATCCCCTTTAAAAAAGTATTTTCGGCCATATGTGATTATTATTCATCTCTGTTAAACAGTATGCACAACTTGCATGGATGTTATCTGCTATAACCCATGCAGGCATGGATTTAATTGGTTAGCGATAAATAGCAAATTTATTCGGAAAGCAGGTTGATGCCCTGTATAATCTGTGCAAGGCATTGTACGATGTTACCATAGAAGCCGAAACGTTAAATTAACGCGTTCCTGACAGTAAAGATTTATTGGTAAGGTTAGTATTGAAATAGATTATTAATTTAGGATGGCAGCGCAGTAAGGTCGGGGTGGGTGATGATATTATATTGACTTGTTGTTAAGTAGTGTTTTATTTACAATTAAAGTTGTGTTCTGCCTTTTAAATTAACTATTTTTTACTTTGATAAAAATATTGATTATTTTTTGTATTTATAAAATAATTCACCTATGTTCGTTTTATAAAATAATTGTTAAAATAACAATTATAAACCATTTTTAAAATCCTAATGAGAAAAGTACCTTGCATCATCACTGCATTATTGCTGCTATTTGCCATAAATAATTTGAAGGGACAAACCCCGAAATTGACTTTAGATTTTAATAAATCAAATGTTGATGTTAGTCCTAAGCTTTATGGGCTAATGACGGAAGAGATCAATCATTCTTACGATGGCGGCCTATATGCTGAACTGATACGTAACCGCATTTTTAAAGATAATCCCAATTCACCCGATGGGTGGTCCTTGGTGCTGGATCGTGGAGGCAAGGGGTCGATCGACTTAATTGGTGCAGATCCGTTAAATGTCCCCTGGGAGCAGTCCCGTAATTCAATTAATGATGCACTTACCACCTGCTTAAAACTAACGGTTTCCGGTGGGGATGGAAGGACTGGTTTGGCAAATGAAGGATTCTGGGGAATTCCGGTAAAACCTAATACAATTTATAAAGCATCTTTTTATGTAAAAACAGATACGATTGGTGCCCCATTGGTCGTGAGCATCGAAAGTAATGATGGAACTATCACCTATGCCTCATCACAAGTTGTGTTAAGCAAAAAAGGTTGGACAAAATATGCAGTGCAATTAACCACTAATGGAGATGTAAAACCTACCTCATCGGCCCATTTTGTAATTTCAACCAGCACAGTTGGGTCGTACTGGTTTAATCTGGTGTCTTTATTTCCACCAACTTATCATAACCGCCCTAATGGTAACCGTACTGACCTGATGCAGTTGATGGCAGATATGAAACCTACGTTTTTAAGGTTCCCTGGGGGTAATTTCCTGGAAGGCGATTATTTCGGAAGCCGTTTTCCGTGGAAAACTACTTTGGGGCCGCTTGAACAACGCCCCGGGCACCCGGGTTGTTGGGGTTACCGAGCCTCTGATGGATTGGGATTGCTTGAATTTTTGGAATGGTGCGAAGATTTAAAAATTGAACCATTGCTGGCGGTTTATGCAGGATATTCACTCCGTGGTGATCATGTTGAGCCGGGACCATTGCTGGAACCCTATGTTGCAGACGCTTTAGACGAAATTGAATATGTTACAGGCCCCATTACCAGTAAGTGGGGGGCAAAACGTGCACAGGATGGGCATCCTGCGCCTTTTAAACTTACAGATATTGAGATCGGCAATGAGGATTGGTTTGACAAGTCGCTGAGTTATGATGGCCGTTTTAATCAATTCCGGACGGCAATTAATCAGAAATATCCACAGCTGAGATGCATTTCAACTATTGCAGATTTTGACAGGGGAAAGGTTGTGAGTTCAAAACCCGAAATGGTTGATGAGCACTACTATCGTACGGCCTGGGAAATGGAAGAAGATGCCGGTCACTATGATCGCTATAATCGCTTAACCAGTCCAAAGGTGTTTGTAGGTGAATGGGCCACCCGTGAAGGCGCGCCGACTACGAATATGAATGCAGCCCTAGGCGATGCAGCATGGATGACGGGAATGGAGCGAAATGCTGATATAGTTCAACGGTCATGCTATGCCCCGCTTTTTGTAAATATAAACCCGAAAACGGATCATAGTCCGAGAGCCTGGCAGTGGGACTCAGATTTGATCGGATATAATGCCATCAATAGCTTTGGCTCCCCTTCTTATTATGCACAAAAAATGTTTAATAATTATTTGGGTAACAAGATAGTATCGGTTATTGGTGAATATATACCAACTCAAATGCGGAATCCCAACAAGAAGGAAATTGCAGCCGGTACTTTGCCAAAGGCCATTCCCGCATTATTTTATGTTGCTACCAGGGACACTAAAAGAAATAAGATTTTTTTGAAAGTAGTAAATACTTCAGGAACACTGCAACCGGTTACAATAATCCTTAATGGTCCAATTAGGGTTACAGGTAATGGCACGCTGGTAGTTTTAAAAGGTAACGGACCTGACGATACCAACTCTATTGATAACCCTAAAAACATAGTGCCGGTTACTACAAATATTTCAGGTATCAAAAAAGAATTTATTAGGAGTTTTGCACCTTATTCTGTCAATGTAATTGAATTGAACACATATTAAAGTTGATAAAAATGAATTATAGAATTAGCCTTTGCATTCTGATTGTTTTCTCCTTTGCGGGAAATGTGCTGGCCCAATCATACCAGCGTACAGACCTCGGTGTTAAAGCCAATATTCAATCTATGGATGTTGAGGTACAGTTTTTTTCTCCTGATATAGTTCGGATACTTAAACAACCGGAAGGAACTGTATTGAAGAAAGAAAGTCTTTCCGTTATTAAAAAGCCGCAGAACACTCGTTTGGATATTAGCGATCAGGATAATATCGTTACCATAAAAAGCGAATCAATTCAAGCTAAACTTAATTTAAAGACAGGCAGTATTAGTTTCGCGACAATAAGCGGTGTGTCATTATTTACCGAGAAAGATTACGGTACACAGTTTACACCGGTTAAGGATGCCGACAAAGCGACTTATAGTGTGAGGCAGGCTTTTTTATTGGATAAGGACGAAGTTATATACGGACTTGGTCAGCAACAAAATGGCAAACTTAATCAACGCGGTCAAAAGATATACCTACGCCAGGAAAACATGAAGGTTTGTATTCCGTTCTTTAATTCCGTAAAAGGATACGGTGTTTTCTGGGATAACTATTCACCAACCACATTCACTGATAATATTCAGGAAACCTCATTTGACTCTGAAGTCGGCGATTGTTCCGATTATTATTTTATGTATGGCCCGGGTGCTGATGGTGTTGTAGCCCGGATGCGCGATCTTACCGGCCAGGCACCTATGATGCCGTTATGGGTTTATGGCTTCATTCAATCCAGGGAGCGCTATAAAACGCAATATCAACTTGTGGATGTAGTCAAAAAATATCGTGCACTTAAGGTACCGCTCGATGGCATTGTTCAGGATTGGCAATACTGGGGTAAAGATGACAATTGGAATGCTATGAGTTTTGATCCTTCTACTTACCCTAAACCGCAATTAATGGTCGATAGTGTGCATCAGCTAAAAGCGCACTTGTTTATTGTTTCGTGGCCCGGTTTTGCCCCTAAAACGCCGCAATATCAGGAGTTTAAACAGAAAAATATGCTCATTAATTTTGATACCTGGCCGCCGGGCGCAAATACCAAACCTTACGATGTATATAATCCTGAAGCCAGGGATATTTACTGGCGTTTTCTTAACAAAGGCATTTTTTCATTGGGAATTGATGCATGGTGGTTGGATTCTACCGAACCGGATCATATTAACGTTAAAGAAGCAGATTTTGACCAGCCGACCTACCTGGGTACTTTTCGAAGCGTTGAAAATGCCTTTCCATTGGAACACACCAAAGGGGTGTATGAACATCAGCGCCAAACTACTAATTCAAAACGGGTGATCCTGCTTACCCGGTCGGCATTTGCTGGTCAGCAACGCTATAGCGCAAATACATGGAGCGGTGATGTAGGGTCTTCCTGGCCTACTTTAAAGAAACAAATACCCGCGGCGGTGAATTTCTCGCTTACTGGGCTTCCTTATTGGAATGGCGATATCGGAGGCTTTTTTGCAGGCGCTTTCGTGAATGGTGGCGGCGCAAAGAATCCTGACTTTCAGGAATTGTATGTGCGGTGGATGCAATTTGCAACTTTTACGCCAATGATGCGCTCACATGGAACAGATATTCCACGCGAAATTTACCAGTTTGGTAAACGTGGTGACTGGGCATTTGATGTACAGGAAAAATTTATAAACCTGCGCTATCATTTATTGCCGTATTTATATGCAACCGCCTGGAATGTAACCCATAATTCCGGCTCCATTATCCGGTCTTTATATTCCGAATTCGGGCAGGATAAGCAGGGTTATGAAAATAACAGTGAGTTTATGTTCGGCAAATCATTCCTGGTTATACCGGTTACTGAAAAAGGTGTTAAAAGCCAAAGCATTTATCTACCTGCCGGTACGCAATGGTTCGATTTCTGGACCGGGGATGTTACCAGCGGAGGTAAAAACATTGAAAGAGCCACACCTATTGACATCATGCCGCTTTATGTACAAGCGGGATCGATCATTCCATGGGGGCCGAAGGTTCAGTATGCCACTGAAAAGAAATGGGATCACCTAACGATACGTATTTATCCTGGTGCCAACGGTAAATTCACGTTGTACGAAGATCAAAATGACAATTACAATTATGAAAAAGGCCAGTATGCTACGATAGATTTTACTTGGAACGATAAAGCTAGAACATTAACCATTAATGATCAGCAAGGCGCATTTACAGGTATGATTAAAAAAAGAACATTTGATCTTGTTCTGGTCGGCCCGGGCCACGGTAGCGGTTTAGATACGGGCACACCCGATAAAATCATTAGCTATGAAGGAAAGATTAAAATTGTACAGCTATAATCATTTCTCCGATGCTCCGACATCCGCGCATTAAAGAGATTTATACAAAATAAGATACAATGAAGCCACGCTTCATTAAACATAAGGTTTAGTTGCTGTAATCAGACAGTAACAATAATGAAACGTTAAAATCCTCCCCCTGATTTGACTTTATGCCCCCCCATGTGCTTGAGTTATTTTCTATTAATTAGCAACTAAATCAAATTAGTTTTAATCATAAATGAAATTTTCATCAAAAATCAAGGGGGCTGTAATTTTTCTTGTAATTCTGGCCTCCAACTCAAGCTTTGGTCAATCAAAAAATGATACCATAAAGCCAACCGAAGTATGGCCCGATGAGCAGGGTAATCACATACAAGCGCATGGTGGAGGTATAATAAAAGTTGGGAGCAGCTATTATTGGTATGGCGAGGAACGTAGAAAAGGGTTAGACACCAATTATCGTTATGTAAGTTGTTATACATCCAAGGATCTGGTTAACTGGGTATTTAAAAATGATATTCAAATATCCAGGCCGGATTCTGTATTAGTACATTGGGTGGTTGAGCGCCCTAAAGTATATTACAACAAACAAACAAAAAAGTATGTAATGTATATGCATGTTGACGGGGAGGTAAAAGACCCTGTAACCGGAAAAATTGCCAGTGGTTATGCTTATGCCAGGGTTGGCGTAGAAACCAGCGATAAACCCACCGGTCCCTTTAAGTTTATCCATACCTTTCGTCCCCTTGGTCACGAGAGCCGGGATATTGGACAGTTTATTGATGACGACGGCACCCCTTACCTGGTTTTTGAAGACCGGCCTTTTGGTTTTAGAATCGCAAGACTATCTGAAGATTATTTGACTGTTGAAAAAGAAATGAGTCTTATCCCGGCGCATATGGAGGGCGGTGCTATTGTTCATTATAAGGGCCTTTATTATGCCATAGGTTCGGCGTTAACAGGCTGGACAGCCAACCCTAATAAATATGCCACCGCGACTTCGTTATCTGGCCCCTGGAGTGATTTTAAGGATATTGCACCACCCGAGACAAATACGTACGGCGCACAATCAACCATGCTGATAAAAGTAGTAGGCACCAAGCAAACCACGGTGATTTTTATGGGTGATATATGGAAACCCAAAACACAGTGGGACTCCCGTTATCTGTGGATGCCTTTAGAGATTGGTGATGGTAAGATATGGCTTCCTAAACCACAACCATGGGCCTTAAATATTAAGACAGGCGAAGCCAGAATAATTGCAGACGACAAATAGCAAATTTGCATGAAGCCTCTGATAGAAAGATTTTCCTAATTGTGCGCGTATCGAGATAAGTAAAGCGGTTTTTCGTTGACTGATACTGTTCGTTGTTACTGCTAAAAACGGATTGCATTTTGGGCTAACGCAAATGCAATCCGTTTTTAGATCATATTGTTAGGCATCCTTAATTTTAATATCGCGCGCAGGCGAGACTCTCCCACTACGCATGAAGAGGTTGGGTTGCATGATCTTTTATTCTTTTATCCTTAAAGCTATTGTAGTTACGGCCGGGTCTAACCGTGCGGTGTCTATTGTAAGTTTAACGCCGTTCTTTCCCTGCTGAAATTTTACTTTTTTATCAGCTAAAATGCGGCAGGATAATATTTGCTGACTAATAGGTGGTAAGTCCAGTTCCAGTGATACTTTAGATGACTTGATCAGGTGAATATAAATCATATTGCCCTTATGTGTACTCCCGTAAAGACTGTCTACAGGCTCGAATGGGCCGGGCCGCGTTCCGTAAATGCTTTTGCCATTCTTATTTAGCCATTCGCCAACTTCTTTTAAACGCAATACGTGGCTCGCGGGAATAATACCATCTTGATCAGGGCCTACATTCAGCAGCATATTACCGCCCCTGTCCACTACATTTACCAGCATTTGAATTATACTGCTGCGCGACATGAGATGCTGAGCTTTATTATATCCCCAACTGGCACCATTAAGGTTCAGACATTTTTCCCATGGAAAATTTAAAATGGGGCCTTTTACTTCAGCACTTCCCTCGTTAACCTGGAAGTCACCAAACATCCCTGACCGGGGATTGATGACAATATCAGGCTGATATTGCCGCACCATGGTATTTAATTTTAATGGTTCCCAAAACCATGCGGCATCAGCATCGGTACCTTTATGTGAAAGCCATCCTCCATCGTACCACAAAATATCAACTTTGCCATAGTTTTTCATTAATTCTTCTACCTGTCCATAGGCCTGCTGTTTCATAAGAGCGGCATTTTCAGGTTGTCCCTTCGGGTCAAAATAGCCTGGAAAACGCCAATCCATCGGTGAATAGTAAATGCCTACCTTCAGGCCTGCTTTGCGGCAAGCTGCTGTATATTGCGCAACAAAATCTGCATGCGCTGCAGTTTCCATACTATTAAAATGATGATAACTTGAAGGGCTGTTCCACATGGCAAAACCATCATGGTGCCTGGCGACCATCACCATGTATTTCATCCCGGCAGTTTTAGCAATTGCGGCCCATTGATCTGCATTAAATAATTTCGGATGAAACTGATCAGCTAGTTTAGCATACTCTTCAGCGGGGATTTTCTGATTAAACATGGTCCACTCACCAGTTGCCAGTATAGCATATAGCCCCCAATGGATAAACATCCCAAATTTAGCGTCTTCCCACCATTGCATTTTTTCTGCCGGTAAATTAAGTCCGGGGCCGGTTACACCCTTAATTCCGCCTTTAAATGCAGAATTGCTTTTTTCCATTGATTTTAATTCGTCCTTACCCAATTGCTGAGCGTATATGGATGTAGAGAACATGGAAATAAATAAAAAAAGAATAATCTTGGTTTTGAACATATGCGTTGATTTATCAATTAAATTCTAATAATTACCAGCTGCGTTGGCTGATTATTTTACTGTCACCATAATTTAAGGCAACAATTATATGGTTTATGCGATCGGGATTTGAATAGCTATCCTCTTGTATTAATAAAATATGGCCCCCGCCAATTGAGAGTTGGCAAAGGGGCCATTACCAATTATAAGGGGGATCGTTATGAAATTAATATCGTCATCAGGTTATAATGTTATATCCGCTTTTATCGCCATTTAATCTCAGGATGATTTGATCCTGAATTTTGCTGTAAAGAAACAGCTCATTTATTAGGTCCTAAATTAGAGCATAGGTATGAATATGAAGGGGGGCTATTCGTTCAAACAACGGGGACAATAACCTCAAATAGTCAAAAAATATGCTAGTTTATTCTTCAGGCTGGATTTTATTATAATTAACCCCTTTGTTTAACCCGATACCCCCCCTTGTGCTAAAGCGCGTTCAATTATTTTCGGGGCGGAATAATTTTAAGAGAATGCATCATTCGTGTATCATCCTGAAATTAATCATCAAAGCTTAACCCATTTATAGTTTTCTAATCATGAAGAGTATTGTACTTTTTATTTTAATTTCTCTGAATTTTTCTACTAATATTTTTGCGCAACTAATAACCTACAAAGCCCCCGAAGGCATGGCTTTAAATAACGACTTTTCTGTTAAAGTGAGACAGCATGGTGAAGATTGGCATCCTCTTTCGATCTACCTGGCCAAAGTTGCCGGCAATGTAGGGGGTGACGGCAGGATGCATAGCGAAAATACTTCATTTTGTTATTTTGACTTTTCAGGAGTAGTTGAAGTTGCAGTAACCTATAATAAAGGAGTAGTGAAACATGCCAGGATAAGGCCACTTGCGGGCACCAACTCTGTAAAAATAAACGGCAATGTTATTTCATTCAGATTAACTGACCCACGAAATCTTTCTGTAGAAGTGAATGGCGATATTTTTCATAACCTGCAGTTATTTGCAAATAGTTTGGAACGTTACCATGTTAAGCCCCTAGATACCAATGTAATGTATTTCGGCCCCGGCATACACCAAATAGATACCATAAATCTCACATCCAATAAAACTGTGTACATAGCTGGCGGGGCTGTATTAAGAGGGAGTTTCAAAATATATCATGCAAATAATGTAAAAATTATTGGGCATGGAATAATCGAGCATTCATCGATGGCGGTAGAAATCAGTTATAGTAAAAACATAACTATTGACGGACCAATTATACTAAATCCGAGGCATTATACAACAACAATAGGTCAATCAGACAGCATTACCGTAAAAAATATAAAGTCTTTTAGCAGTGAGGCATGGGGGGATGGCATCGATATTTTTTGCAGTTCTCACGTAACACTTGAAAATTTATTTATGCGAAATTCTGATGACTGCATAGCAATATATGGGCATCGTTGGAAATGGTTTGGTAATACAAAGGATATAACTGTATCAAATGCTATCCTTTGGGCTGATATTGCTCATCCCATACTTATTGGCACACATGGCGACCCGCCACATCCGGATACATTAGGAGATATGAAGTTTACTAATATTGATATTCTGGAACAAAATGAAAACCAGATCGACTACCAGGGCTGCATCGCCTTAAACGCGGGGGATAACAATTTGATCAGCGATATTCGCTTTGAGAATATTAGGATAGATGATTTTAAAAAGGGGCAGTTCGTAAATCTTCGTGTGCTGTATAACCGCAAATACAATACATCCCCCGGTAGAGGAATTGAGAATATTTATTTAAAAAATGTTACTTACACCGGCTATCATGCCAATACTGCAATAATTGCGGGCTATGACGACAGTCGTAAAATTAAGAACATAGTATTTGAAAATCTTACTTTAAATGGGAAAGTAATTTCAGACGATATGCCGAATAAACCCGGTTTTTATAAAACCACTGATATGGCCAACATTTTTGAAGGTGAACATGTAGAAGGGCTTCGTTTCATTTCAACAAGGAAGTAATCTATTTTAGTTCTGTTTAAATCACCCTGCTGTTTGACCTATTAACCCCCTCTGTTCAATTATTCTTTACTCTACTTTCGGCATCTAATTATAACACTGCGCAAATGTAGTCCGTCATTTTTGGGTATCATCTTATAATTTTTGGTTGGGATGTAGCATGCTATGCTATAGCATAGGTAGCCAACTGATTCTGAAGAGTTTTATCAGAATGATGGATCCAGTTTCATTATTGCGTTAGCTGGTGATAGTTATAAACCTGTTAGTATTAATAAATATGTATAAAAAAATAGTACTGGTTGTATTTGCTTTACTTACTTACGGTAGCGGTATTGCGCAAACAGTGGTTTTTGACACCTTGCGTGTGTATTCACCTAATCACAGTCAATTAGTTAAATTTTATCAGAAAGATGATCTGGCCAAAAAAAGAATGATGTATTACCAGGTATTTCACAATAATAAACCTGTAATACTCGAATCTCAGTTGGATATACAATTGGATAATACCTTGTCTGAAAAAGCTATGGCGTTAAAGGTTGATCATCATACAAGATGGTGTGAAAACCTGGTCGTCAGCAAAATCAGTTCCCTTACAAAAGACACCGTATGGATACCGGTAAATGGAGAACAATCAAAAATTCGCGATCATTACAACGAGTCGGATATTGAATTAGTAAAGGATGATAATCCTATTTATCTCATGCAGGTTCAAATTCGCGCGTATAATGAAGGTATTGCCATCCGTTATTTTTTTCCTGAAAATGTTAAGGGAACTTACTATAGTGTAACTGCCGAAAATACAACAGCCCAACTGCCGGCAGGTACACACGCCTGGTTCGCAAATTGGGCGCAAGCACCATATTATAAACTTCCAATATCAAATTGGCCCGGAGAAAGTGAGCGACCGCTTACCATGCAATTAGCGGATAGCCTCTATGTATGCTTAACTGAGGCCAGAATGGTGGATTATGCCCGTACCAAGTTTAAACTGGATACGCATATGCCAAATACCATCGTCACCTCCATGTATGACCGGGCCGACCTGATCTCGCCCGTAGGCACTCCATGGCGGGTAGTTATGATCGCCGATAAGCCGGGCGATTTAATTGAACATGATTACCTAATTCAAAACTTAAATGATGCCAATAAGATAATTGATACCCGGTGGATAAAGCCCGGTAAAATTATGCGGGTAATGACGCAGACTACCGCCGCCGCCAAAGCCAATATTGATTTTGCTGTAAAACAAAACTTACAATATATACTGTTCGATTGGAAGTGGTATGGGCCTGCATTTGATTTTGCCTCTGATGCTACAAAAGTTGCTATACCTGATTTTGATTTACCGGAAATAATTCGATATGGAAAGGAACGAAATATAGGAATATGGTTATATGTTAATCAACAGGCCGCATTGGCTCAGTCCGATAGTCTTTTTGCAGTGTACCACAGGTGGGGAATCAAAGGCGTCAAGATTGGCTTTGTACAAGTTGGTTCCCATAGATGGACCACCTGGTTGGAAAAAGTTATTCAACAAGCAGCGGACAACCATATTATGCTTGACATACACGATGAATGGCGACCTACCGGTGAGCAACGGACATGGCCCAATATCATGACGGTAGAAGGAATTCGCGGTAATGAAGAAATGCCTGATGCTACCCATAATACGGTGCTGCCATTTACCCGGTTTATTGCGGGCCCAGCAGACTATACTATTTGCTATTTCGATAAGCGCATTAAAACTACTCACGCTCATCAGCTGGCCCTGGCTGCTATATACTACAGCCCTCTTCAAACCTTATTTTGGTATGATCAGCCAACTGATTATCATAATGAACCCGAGTTGGAGTTCTGGAATAAGATACCCACAACATGGGATGAAACAAAAGTTATACAAGGTGAGCCAGGTAAATTCATAACCACCGCCAGGCGGAAGGGCCATGATTGGTTTGTTGGAACCATTACTAATAATGACGCTCGTGATTTGACTTTAGCGCTGAATTTTTTGGATCAAGGCAGGCAATATATAGCCACGATATTTAATGACGATGATTCGGTGGCGGGTAAAGGCCATGTGAAAATTGAAAGCAAAATAGTTACTGCAAACAGCTTAATTAAAGTTAATCTTAAACCTTCCGGAGGCCAGGCTATTTACATAACGCCAAGAAATTAAATAAGCAAATTAGGACAATAAAAACACGATTAAAACATATATGCAAATAAATAAAGCGCTATCGACATATATTCTAACAACCGATATCGGCGGTACACATATAACCTCAGCTATATGTAATCTGGAATTAAAAACGATTATTCCTGAGAGTTTAACCAGGGTTGAAGTATTTAGCAAGGGTACTGCGGATCATATATTTAACGCGTGGAACACCGCATTTCAATATTCCCTTGCTAATTCTCCCGGCACTGTTTCTGGAGTGGGGGTAGCGATGCCTGGGCCATTTGACTATGAAAATGGAATTAGTTACATAAAAGGATTGGATAAATATGAGAGTATTTATGGTTTAAATATAAAAAGCCAATTAGCCGGAAGTTTTAATCTAAACCCCTCAAACATCAGGTTCAGAAATGATGCCGAATCAGCTATTGCGGGTGAAATTATAGCTGGTGCAGGTCGGAAATATAACGATGTTGTTGGCATTACTCTTGGAACAGGGTTTGGATCAGCTTTTAGCAAACACAAAATAACCAAAGATATTAATTGGGGAAGTGATAATTATAAGAATTCAATTGCCGACGATTATTTTTCTACCAGATGGTTTTTAAAGCGTTACCATGAGTTAACCGGAAGGTTTATTGCAGGGGTGAAGGAATTGGTGATCTTGGCGGAAAGTGATGGAAATGCAATAAAGGTGTTTAATGAATTTGCCATTGATTTAAATACATTTTTGAAACAGAAACTGCCCGTTTTTTCGCCGCAAGCCTTGGTTATATGTGGAAATATTGCGAAAGCCAATCATCTTTTCCTTCCATACCTGGAAGAAAACCTTGACCCCATCAAGGTTGAATTGGGACAATTGGGTGAACACGCTTCACTTTTGGGTGCCGCATCCTTATTTGAAATAACCAGTGGCGTTGTCATAAATACGTCTGTTAATTAAGTTATTAAGTGTTTAATAAATAAAGTGCCAAATTTATGGAGACCAGAACGTTTATGAAACGTTTTTAAGTTAACCAGCCTCTAAACTTCTTTTAGTTTTTTATCAAATGAAGAAAAAAATAACTATAGATGATATTGCCAGAGAGTTGAATGTGTCAAAAACAGCTGTGTCTTTTGCGTTAAATGGTAAAGCCCGTGAAAAACTGATTAGCGTTGAGTTGGAAAATCGAATAATGACCTATATAGAAGAGGTGGGCTATCGTCCCAATCATTTTGCTCAGGGCCTGCGAACCGGCAAAACTAAAATGATTGCCATGATGGTTGAAGATATTTCAGATCCGTTTTTTTCTGCCATTGCACGCTTGATGGAAGAAGCCGCCTACAGAAGAGGTTATAAGATTTTATACAGCAGTACCGAGAATGATCACCAAAAAACAAGGGATTTGATTGAGACATATCGGGGGATGCGGGTTGATGGTTACATTATTGCTCCGCCTTTAGGAATTGAAAATGAATTAAAGGGATTGACAGATGATGGTTATATTGTTGTTCTTTTTGACCGTACCTTACCGGGTATTGAATTGAATAGCGTTGTAGTGGATAATTATTCAAGCAGTTATTCAGCTATAAAATATTTATTAAATAATGGTTATGAAAATATAGCCATGATTACCTTATTGTCTGAGCAGATACAAATGGCAGAAAGGCGGTATGGTTACATGGCTGCTGTTACGGAGGCGGGTAGGCCTTTCTATCTAAAAAGAATGATCTACCATGATCAGCAGGAACATGCCATTTTTGAAATAGAGGGATTTTTAAAAGCCCATCAGCAAATAGACGCGGTTTTTTTCGCGACAAATTATATTGCGGATAACGGTCTTGAGGCAATCAGAAACCTAATGCTGCAAATACCTAGTGATATAGCCGTGATTGTATTTGACGATGATAATTTCTACCGTTTACATACACCCTCTATAACAGCAATAGCTCAGCCAATAAAGGAGATTTCAGAGCAGGTCATTAATATGATCTTAAAATTACTGACCAGCCCCGGATCGGAGAGAGGGGTTAACTCTATTATTTTACCGACAAAATTAATGATTAGAAATTCTGCTTTGCCCAAAGTATCCAAAATGAACTAGTGCCCTGTTTTATCAAAGAATTATGGTTCTTAAACTGGAGTTAATAGCAGCCATTTATTTAATTTTTCGATAAAGTTTAAAGTTGATGCTTTTTGTTCTAAGGGCTTTGATTTGACTGCTGATACAAGCATATGCGCCTGTTTATAAATGATCGATTAATTTGTTTTTAAGAATAAATATTATCTTTATTTGGCTTCTGATCAATTGTTCATCTATAAGTTTTCAATGCATGGCATTATTGATTTTTTAGTCTATTGTATCATACGACGGTTAAATGCGTGTTTTTGTTTAAATCGACGTTTTTGCGCCTTTATACCCCTCTTGTTTGACCCAATAACCACCCTCAGAATTTGTTTAAGCCCAATACTTTAGTAACTGGATAATTAGAAATTGATGTTTGCGTGTCCATTCGCATAAATCAATAAATCCATTTAGTAACCAATTATTTATTATTAACCTATTTCAAATTATGGAAAATTTTACTTTTCAGTCCCGCTATAATATTGCGGCGATTTTTCTTTTTTTGTCCTTGTTGTTTAGTTTGAACTCAATGGCCCAAACCACACAGATAAGGGGGAAAGTCATTGACAAAAAAACGAATGAGACTCTTATTGGTGTTACCATAAAAATAAAAGGAACAACAATAGCAACTACTTCAGATCAGGCTGGTGAGTTCAAAATTAAAGCAACCAAAGGCGATGTACTGCAAATTAGTTATGTTGGTTACGATCTGCGGGAAATCATTGCCGATCCGACTAAAGAAATGACTGTCTCGTTGTCACCAAAAAGCAGTAACCTCGACGAGGTGGTTGTTGTAGGTTATGGTACCGAGAAAAAAGCTACGTTGACAGGTGCCGTGGAAGTAGTAAGCGCAAAATCGTTTGCCGACAGGGCAGTTAGCAATGTTGGTTTGGATTTACAGGGGCAAACACCGGGGTTGCTAGTAACGAGGAGCTCACCACGGCCAGGTAACGAAGGCATCAACTTTCAAATCCGTGGGGCCACTTCAGTAAACGGCGGTTCACCTCTTATCGTAGTTGACGGGGTTCCAACCCTTAGTTCAACATCGTTCCTGAACATGAACTCGGACGACATTGAAAGTGTAACCGTATTAAAAGACGGTATGGCGGCCATTTATGGTGCCAATGGCGCAAATGGAGTAATCTTGGTAACAACAAAAAAAGGGAAAGGAAAACTGAGTATCAATTATACCGCCAATATGCGTTTGGAAACGCCAGGTATTACCGCATTTTCGGCAAGTGCGCAGCAATATGCACAATTATGGTTAGATGCCAACAAAGAAGAAACGACACCCGACTGGTGGGGCTGGAGCACCCAGGCCAATATGCAACAAATAGCGAATGGCTACCAGGGGATTGTATCTACACTATATTGGGGGGATGTTTATATAGGCCAGGGCAACCGTATAGCCGAAATGTTTTCCCCTCGCACCTCCTATCAGCATAATTTAAGCATTTCAAATAGTACCGAAAATTCAAGCTACCGCCTATCATTAGAATATGCCAATAACCAGGCAAACCTGGCAACCGCATACGACGGGCAAAAGCAATATGATTTCAGGTTTAGTTATCAAACAAAACTGTCCGACAGGGTAAAGTTTTCAACCAACATTAGCCTGGTAGATGCCATTACCTCCAGCCCGTCAACAGGGCTCGATCAAACGTTATATGCCGAGGATATGCCGTTCTTTCCGGCCAAAAACCCTTATGGGGAATGGAACGCCAATTATGGTAATGTAGGGAACAGGAATGCCGCAGCCGCCACTGCTGATGGCGGGCGGAACAACATTACCGACCCAACGGGCCGGATTGACCTGTTAGCCACCGTTAACATACTAAAAGATTTGAATTTTGAGGGGACGGCATCTTTGCAGGATGAACAATACAGGATGGAAAATTATATAACACCAGTTCAGTTGTACGATTGGTATGGCAACCCATCAACGGAAGCACTCACCAATACAATTCAAAGTTCCACTAACCCCGGCTATACCACTACTGCTAATAATTATTTTTATCAATATTATTCGGGCCTGTTTAAATATAATAAAACTAAAGGGCTGAGCAATTTTTCTGCGATGGCCGGCGTCGAAGCCAAGAAGTGGCAAGGGGAAACTTTTTCAGCAAGCCGTGTTAATTTCAACTATCTGGGCTTAGCTGATATAAACCTTGCTAATCCTACTACGATGACCAATAGCGGAGGAAAAGATCAAAACGGAAGCTATTCATATTTAGCGAGGTTAAACTACAACTATGGAGAAAAATACCTGGTAGAAGTATTGGGACGTGACGACGGCGCGTCCAATTTTGCTCCCGGCTATAAGTTCATACAATATGGTGGTGCGTCGGTGGGTTGGGTATTTACTAAAGAAGACTTCCTGAAAAGTATAGCTTCGGTGGTCGATTTTGGTAAAATCCGGGCCAGCTATGGTGTTACGGGTAACAGCTCGGGCGTAGGCAGCTTCAATTATCTTGCCGCCGTTAATAACGGGACAGTTGTACTGGGTTCGCCTGCGGCACTGCAACAATCGTCCACCTTACAAAATAACGATATATTTAGTAATACAACTACATGGGAAAGTGTATCACAAAAAAATATAGGTATCGACCTTCAGTTTTTAAACAACCGCTTAACAACAAGTTTTGATTCTTATATAAAAGATAATAACCACATGTTGGAGCATATAAATTACCCCTCAGTATTAGGTGGTTCATCGCCTTTAACCAATACTGGCGAGCTTACAGTAAAAGGATGGGAAGCTGTAGTAAGTTGGAATGACCATATAGGCAGTTTCAATTACAACATAGCAATAAATATGGGGAATAGCCAAAGCCTTTTAAGGCGGCTTGAAGGTGCCAATACTTATGGGGCAGGCGAAAACGCTACAGTAAACGGCTATCCGTTAAATTCATATTTCTTATATAAAACCGCGGGCTATTTTCAAAACCAGGCCCAGGTAAATGCATATTATGCTAAATACGGGCCAGGCGGCGGCGATATGGTCAATATCCCGGCGGGTTCTACCAATGGGTTGCGCCCCGGCGATGTTATAAAGGTCGACTTAAATGGCAATGGGGTAATTACATCCGGCGGCGGTAATATAAACGGCAACACCAGCGACCTTCAGTTTATGGGTAATGGCGACCCACATGACCAATTTGGGATAAAATTGGGCGGCTCGTGGAAAGGGTTCGACTTTAGTTCGTTCTTCCAGGGCGTAGGCAAGCAATTAATTCTGCCTTCCGGGTACCTTGCTTATCCTTTCGAAACCATATATACTAACCAGCCTACTTATTTTACCGGAAAAACATGGACGACAACAAATACCAATGCGCAGTTTCCACGTCTGACCGTGTATCAGGGCCTTTCACAATGGAATTATGCCAATAATGATTTTACGCTGCAAAACAACCGATATATCCGCCTTAAATCTTTGATAGTGGGCTATACCATCCCACAAAGCATAACAAAAAAGTTAAAATTAGAAAAAGTGCGGGTTTATTTCTCGGGGAACGATTTGTGGGAAGCTACCAGCATTAAAAACGGTTACGACCCGGAAATGGGTGAAGCAACAAATGGCGGCTATCCGTTTTACCGGACCTGGTCTTTTGGTGTAAACGTAGGTTTTTAACGCACTATAATTAATATTATAATAAATAAAACAGCATGAAAAAATTACTATATATAGCATTGGTTGGGAGCCTTTCATTGGCTTCCTGCCAGAAAAATTTTATAAACCTGAGCCCGCAGTCGTCCATTACCGACGCGGCCTATTTTAAACAGCCATCTGATTTTAAAGCCTATACAACCAGTTTTTATGGGGAGTTAATGGGTTGGCAATCACCGTATGGCGGCAATGATGTTTATAACCACATGGATGTAGCAACAGACCTGTCGACCTATTTCGCTTTTTCTTCAGATGAGAGCCGCGGAACGTTAACAATACCCACAAGCGATAACCGCTGGGATAACTCATATGGCTGGATACGCAGTGCGAATATATTATTGGCGAAGGCGGCTGCTTACACCGGCAGCCAAAGTAGTATAGCGCAATATGTGTCCGAAGCATATTTTTTCAGGGCGAACGCTTATTATCAGTTGTTAAAGGTTTTTGGTGGGGTACCCATTGTTACAACCGTATTGGATGTAAATTCCCCGGAATTATTTGGCCCCCGTAATAGTCGTTACGAAGTTGTGACACAAATTTTGTCGGATTTAGATAATGCAATAGCCAACTTACCCATTGAACAAAATATTCCTTCAACAGATAAGGGGCGCATCAGTAAATGGGCCGCTGAAGCTTTCAAAGCCGAGGTTGAACTGTATGAAGGTACATGGAGAAAATATAATGGCACATCTACCGACTTTGCAGGTTCAGCAGGGCCGACATCAGACCAGAAAAACCAGTTTTTTACAGATGCAGCCGCCCTGTCGCTGGATGTAATGACCAATGGAGGTTATGCATTGTGGAACTACAACAGCAATCCCGCGATGCTAAACCAAAGCTATACTTACCTGTTCAACCTGGAAGATGCGGGCAGTAACCCAGCAGGGTTAACCAAAGCGAGCAACAACGAATTTATCCTGTATGGCGTTTATGACTTTACGCTGAGGCCTGGCGGTCAAAACTTATCATTTACAGCCTACATGATGACACCCAGCCGTAAAATGATGGACATGTTTTTATGTACCGACGGTTTGCCCCCTTCCGTGTCCCCATTGTTTAAAGGTTACCACAATGTGGGCGATGAATATCAAAACAGGGATTTAAGGTTATTAGGATATATAGGAGCTACCCCGACAACAGTGAACCTGAATTTAGGAGGACCTGGATATGGAGATATAAAATTTGCAAGTTATAACTACGGGACTTACAGGAATGCCGATCAGGAGTCACCAAATTTTCCCATTATAAGGTTGGCCGAAGTGTATTTGATATATGCGGAAGCATCGTTTGAAGCAAACGGCAGTATTACAGATGCTCAGCTGGATGCATCCATCAACCTAATACGAGACAGGGCGGGCATAGCCCATTTATCTAACGCATTGGTTACCACCAATGGTTTGGATATGCTCACAGAAATAAGAAGAGAAAGAACCTTGGAGTTATACCATGAAGGTTTTCGTTTCGACGATTTAAAACGCTGGGGAATAGCCGAAGCATCATTGAACGCGTCCATTTGCGGCGAAGTGGTGGGCAACGGTTCTTACCCTACAGCTTTCAGGACAGCTACAGGCGCTGCTACCTCTTACTATGTACCCAATACCTATGTTTGGGGAGAGGAGGCTGTACCCACGGCTGCCGGTACGCTGAATTGCGTGGTAATAGACAGCAAGACCAACCGTAATTTCACCAAGAAAGATTACTTATGGCCTTTACCACAGCAGCAGATAAACTTAGCACCCAAGTTGAAACAAAACCCGGGCTATTAATAAAAATAAGCAACAGCAGGTTAAGTCTGAATGACTTGCCTGTTGCCGTAAAAAATTGAATTATTCATTTTAAATATTTTAATTATGAAACAATTTCTAAAATATAGCATCAGTATAATGCTGGTGTCAATTATAGCAACCATGTATATTAGTTGCCAAAAAGGGCCGAATTTCGAAATCGTCCAGTACCCTGCACAAACGGTAACGGGCATGACACCCAACAGCGGTTATCCTGGCACTTACATTACCATAAGCGGGAAAAACTTTGGTACGTTGACAGGCGCGGTAAAAGTGTGGTTCGGTGGTGTAAAAGCCGATTCCATAATTTCTTGTGCGAATACGCAAATTGTAGCGAAAGTGCCAGCCACGGCAATTACCGGAAAAGTAACGCTGCAAGTATGGACACATACAAATGATTCGATAGGTAACTTTACCGTTATTCCGCCTCCAACTATTACAGGCACTAGTAACAGTGCCGCTGCTCCTGGTGATACATTCACTATTACGGGAACAAATTTTGGAACAAGCATTTCAGCCATACAAGTAAAATTTTCGGGTACAAGCGCAACTGTAACTGCTGTAACAAGTACGCAAATTACTGTTACTGTTCCAACCAGTTTTACTTCAGGTAATGTAATCGTTTATGTTAATGGATATCCCGTTGTTGGTCCGGCAATTGCTTATCTGGTTTCAGTGCCTGATCCTGTTTATCAACTTGATTTTGAGAATAATTTAACTCAAACGATTGGCATTGCCCCGGCAACCTATATACAGGGCTCAGCTTCATCATTAACTTATATAACAGGCATTAGTGGAAAAGCTGCATACTTAGCAGGTTATTTGTCTACCGCTGTTGGAGATAATAATCAGGCCATTTCGTTACCTCAAAATGTAGCACAATATAATGAACTTTCTGTCTCTTGCTGGGTGCTATATGATGGCTCTGGCACTAACTCTGACTATGGGACGCCAATATTTAGTTTTGGACATACGCGGGGAAACAATATAACCTTAGATGCATCTACCGGATATCCGGCCCTGAACCAGCAAATTTCTGCAGCAGTTGTCTTCGAGAATGTAACAGGGTTTAGCGGTTATAATAATTATCCGCTAGCAACTACAAAATCAATTGTTGGTACAGCATGGCATCATCTTGTTATGACGCTATCAAAGAGTAGTCTTACTGAGAATATCTATTTGGATGGGGCCCTGATCGCATCACAAGCGCTGCCTGCTGCCTACGATTTAACTGCTTATGTACAAGATCGTAATTATTTAGGGGTAGGATGTGTATCCAATACCGGTGAACCGGGAATGAAGGGGGGAATAGATAAATTCCAAATTTATAATTCTGTTTTAACCGCCAACCAAGTATATACGCTTTATTTTAAGAAATAATAAGTATTAGGGATTTTTAATATCCGGGGTGCCTTTTTGGACGCCGGATATTAATTTCTTTCCTGCAAAGGATTAAGTAGCCATAAATTTTAATATATTTAATATGAAACACATAAGGTTTTACCTCGCCCTGCCAATTATAAATTGTTTATTATTTTTATCTTGTTCAAAGACACCAAAAAGCGCTTTGGCGTCAACGGCTGATACCACTAAAACTACTGCTACTATAAAATATATAGATACCCTTGCAGACAATGTAGCAATGAAACATAATGGTATATTAGCTACAACTACAGATTTTACGCGAATTAAAGCGATGGTAGCAGCTGGTACTGAACCATGGAATTCCGCCTGGGCTAAGTTAATAGCTAATTCGCATGCGCAATCTTCTTATACGCCTAGTCCTACAGTTTTATTGATAAGAGGGGGGAATACTCCTGAGCAGGCTCAACCAGACAATTATCCAAATGCGATGAATGATGTGGCCGCCGCTTATCAGCTTGCTATAAGATGGCAGGTAACCGGTGATACGCAATTTGCTGATAGGGCTATTCTTATACTGAATGCATGGGCAGCTACCTGTACTGCGGTAAGTGGCGATCCTAATGTGGATTTAACTGCTATTTATGGCGCTCAGTTTGCTATTGCCGGAGAGATGATGAGAAGTTATACAGGATGGAAACCTGCTGATTTTGCTGCTTATCAGCAATGGATGCTAAAAGTATTTTATTCTGAAGAAAATCTTTATTTAACTACGCACAAGGGTGCCTGTTGGCAGCTTTACTGGTCGAGTTGGGATTTGTGTAACCTGCAATCTATTATGGCTATTGGTATTTTAACTGATAAACGGGCATTATATAACCAGGCTGTAAACTATCTCCAACACGGTATCGGCAATGGAAACCTGGTGTTAGCCATTAATAATGTATTTACAGGGGCAAATACCGGATTAGCCCAGATGGAAGAGAGTGGCCGCGACCAGGGCCACTGTACGCTTGATATAGCATTATTGGGCGCGATATTTCAAATAGCCTGGAACCAGGGAGATGACTTTTTTAGCTGGGATGACAATTTGTATCTTAAAGCCTGTGAATATGAGGCAAAATATAATGTCGCAAATCTTGATGTACCCTTCGTTAATTACAACTATTATAATTGCTCAACCACAGTAACGCAAACCGTAGTTAGCTCTGATTCCAGGGGTACTATTAGGCCAATGTGGGAAATAGCGTATAATCATTATGTGAAGATTAAAGGCTTAACAGCTACTTACACACAATTAGGTGCTAGTACCACACGGCCCGAAGGCGGTGGCGGCGACTATGGCCCAAACAGCGGTGGCTTTGATCAATTAGGAGAAGGTACTCTATTGTATGCTTTGCCATAAAATCACTTCACTTCATTAAGGTATGAAGTGAAGTATAGCACAGCACTTCCAGGTAAATATGGAGGTGTTGTGCTAAATAAAAAGCATCATGTTAACATTTTTCGCGCTTTGGCTAGTAGCAGGCCTGATAGTAGTTTTTTTTGCTACAAAGCTCATGCCCGGTGATGGGAACGAGGATTGAACTACTGGGATCCCATAATTAAATCATTCAAATAAAAATAAAAATTTGGCTATATTTATACTATAATCAATTATCAGAACTACCAATTAAAAATCAAGCTTGTAGCTAACTATTGGCTATGAACTGTATTTCTAACTTTTCGTATGGAATGAAACTTTA
The DNA here is from genome assembly GCF_009765905.1 of Mucilaginibacter sp. L196. Classification (GTDB taxonomy): domain Bacteria; phylum Bacteroidota; class Bacteroidia; order Sphingobacteriales; family Sphingobacteriaceae; genus Mucilaginibacter. Next base: position 884,473 of record NZ_LMUO01000015.1, read on the forward strand.
TAAATTATTAATAATTCTTTTTCTGGGTATTAGTGGGCTTGCACAAGGTCAGCAAATATCGTTTTTAGGTATTGATCAGGGTTTGTCCAATAATTCTGTAAGGTGCATTTACCAGGATCATGAAGGATTTATGTGGTTTGGATCTTACGATGGCCTTAACCGGTATGATGGGTACAATTTTAAAATATTCCGTAATAAATTCGCCGATTCCAGCTCATTAATTAATAATTATATATTTTCTATTGATGAAGATGATGCCTTCAATATGTGGATAGGGACACATGGCGGAGCATGTATATTTAATAATCTATCTGGTAAATTTTCACCTGTCAGTTACCGTTCCAGTACAGACGGACAAATTAGGAAAATAACAGTCGGTGTACGGGTAATCCAATCGGATCATAATGGAGATATGCTCCTGGGAACACTGGGAATGGGGATGCTGGTTAAGAGCAAAACCAGCCAGTTTCCGGTCGAAATTCCGGTAGCCAATGGTAATGAAAAACTATGGGATTACGATGTTCAATCCATCAAGATAAACAGCAGGGGGGAAATATGGGTATTTATCCCCCAGATTGGCCTTTGCAAGCTCAGTGCAGATCGGCATCAATTAATAATTGTCAGCCAGGCAGTACGCAGCGCCTATTGCATTGAACCCCAGGATGACAATATCTGGATAGGAACCGGGTACGGTTTGTTTTTGTTCGATGGCCACTCAAAAGCTGTAGTTAAGGTACTCGACCAGGCTCCCGGCAAGCTTACTTTTGATAAGGTTTCGGATATGACACTAGACAAAAAGGGGCAGTTATGGATGGCCCTCAATGGAGGGGGAATCAATATTTATAATACCTTAACGCACACGGTAAGTTACCTGAATACTGATAAAGCTGAAAATCCCGTTTCAAGTGATGCCGCTTATTCTATATACCAGGATAAAGACGGTCGGTTTTGGGTAGGTATTCTAAACGGAGGTGTTAATATTGTAGACCCGCAAAAAGAACGGTTTAAAACCCTCGCACATGACCCTGGTAATCCTAACTCACTACCCAAAAAGTCAATATATGGTATATATGAAGATGTAAATAACGACTTATGGCTCGGAACAGAGGGGGCAGGTGTTGTGGTATGGGATCCGCAGAAAAATGTTTTCAGCCAATTTAAAAATCAACCCGGCAACGCCAGGTCGCTCAGCGACAATTTTGTAACAAACATTATTAAAGATGATGACAATAATATCTGGGTGAGTACATTTTTTAATGGCATCAACAGGTATGACCGCACCTCACATACTTTTGAACGTTACAAATGCATAAATTCCCTTAATGGTATCGAAAACAAGGTGGTTTCCACTGTTTGTTTAGCTGATAAAACACTTTGGGTCGGAACCTTAAAGGGGGATGGAAGTAATGGCGCGCTATATAAGTTTGATAAGGCACACAACCGCTTTAACGCATTTGATACCAATCTTTCTGACTTGTGGAGCTTAATGGAGGATCAACAAAACAGGCTTTGGGCGGGGATGCTGACGCAGTTAGTTCAAATTGACAAACAAAACCGGAAACATCATTTTTTTGACCTTGGCTATTACATACGAAATATTTACGAGGACCGTCAGCATAACTTCTGGATCGGTACCGAGGGAGGCGGACTGGTTCTTTTTGATCGGGCAAAATCCAGGATACTGGCGCGTTATACTACCGAAAATGGGTTATGTAATAATTCAGTCTTAAATATTCTGGAGGATAAGGAGGGAAATCTTTGGTTAAGTACATTCAACGGATTATCCAAGTTTAATCCTAAAACCAAAGTTTTTAAAAACTACTATAAAAGTGATGGTTTGCAAAGCAATCAGTTCCATTATAACTCAAAAGCTGTTTTACATACAGGCGAACTGGTATTTGGAGGCGTGGAGGGAGTTAATATTTTTCGCCCCGAAAATGTTAATGATATAAGTGACCATCCCGAGTTGATTTTATCAGGGATCGCAATTAATAACATACCGCTGGAAAAGAATGCATCATGGGTTAAGGAAATTACTGCGAACAAAATAAAAAGGATAGAAGTTCCTTATAATAAGGCCGTTTTTTCCATTCAATTCACGGCGCTGGAATATACCGCCCCAGATAAGATAAAGTATGCCTATTTTATGGATGGATGGGACCGGGGATGGACTTATTCTGAAAATATACGTTTTGCGAATTATACCCACCTGGATGAAGGGACCTACACGTTCAGGGTAAAATGTACCAATGCAGCGGGTAAATGGATGTCGAAGGAAATATCCCTGGAAATTCATGTGCTGCCACCATGGTACAAGACCTGGTGGGCATACCTTTTATATTTGGTATTTATTATGGCGGCTATTTATGGCTATATATTCTATAATAAAAAACAATCCCAATTAGAATATGAGGTGAAGTTTGTAAAGGAATTAAACGAAAAGAAAATCGCTTTTTTTACCAATATATCTCATGAGCTGAGAACGCCTCTCACGCTGATCGTTAACCCGATAAAGGATCTGTTGCATAGCAACGGTGTAAATCTTGATTTAGTTGACATTAGCGCAGTTTACCGTAATTCCAGGCGGTTGCTCAGTTTGGTGGATCAGTTGCTGCTCTTCAGAAGTTCTGAAAATGAAATATCAGATCTGAAGCCGGGGTGGTTAAATTTAAAGGACGTTTGTTATGAGGTTTTCTTGTGTTTTAATAACCAGGTAAAAGCTAAGAATTTGAACTATAACTTTATTTGCAGGGATAATGATACCTTAATATTTGCCGACCGGGAGAAGCTCGAAATAGTATTATTTAATTTACTCTCCAATGCGATAAAATATACACCAAATGACGGAGAAATCAGCCTTGAAATAAAGGAGAGCGACCATGCGATAGAAATCCTGGTAAAAGATACCGGGCATGGCATTCCAATAGAAACGGGTGACAAACTATTTGAAAAATTCTACCGGTTTCATAATGCAGATGAAATTCTACCTGAAAGTGGATTTGGAATAGGCTTGTTTCTGGCCAAAAAATATATGGAACTGCATAAGGGTAGTTTAACTTATACTAGCCAGGTAGGTGCCGGTACAACCTTTAAAATTGTATTTCCAAAGGCTGACCAGCAACTGCTACCAAATGAATATGCACATCATTTAGCTGCCAATACCAACGCCCTGCTCAAAGAACTTATTACCGAGGGTGATGAAGCTCATAACAATCTGAAACCAAATAATGATTATGTTGGCGAGCTGTTGGAAGGAATTGTGAACAAACGGCCTGTTATATTATTGATTGATGATGATGCCGGGGTGCGCACTTACCTTAAAAACTTATTGAAAGACGACTACACCGTTTGCGAGGCTGCCGATACTGAAAAAGGATTCGAAGTTGTATTGGAAAATGAACCGGATATTATCGTTTGTGATGTTGTAATGAAGGGCATGAGCGGGGTAGAATTCTGCTCGAAAATAAAGGAATCCCAATCATTCAGCCATATACCGGTTATCCTGCTTACCGGCAGTTCATCACCTGAAATCAAATTGAAAGGTATCGAATGTGGTGCGGATGACTATATAACCAAGCCTTTTGAGAATGAATTACTGGTAGCCCGAATAAAAAGTATGTTAAAGGGGCGGGATACCCTAAAGAATTATTTCTTCAACGAGATCACCCTTAAAAACAACAGCTTAAAGATCCCTGCCGAATACAGCGATTTCCTGTCAAAATGTATTACTATCGTGGAAGATCACCTGGAAGACGAGACATTCTCCCTGAAAATTTTCACAGATGAAATCGGCATGAGCCGGTCAAAATTATTCCGGAAAATAAAATCGATTTCGGGTTTGTCCAGCACAGAATTCATCAGGTATATCAGGCTCAGAAAAGCGGCTGAACTGATGATCCAGACTGACCTGCAGATTAAGGAAATATCATTTAGGATAGGATTTCAGGATATCAAATATTTCAGGGAGCAATTCCACAAATTATTTGAAATGAATCCTTCAGAATTTATAAAAAAATACCGCAAAACATTTATAAACAGCCACAACCTAAACTCCGGAATATCCCACCAAAAAAACAGAGTATAACGGCTGGGCATCCCAAACTGCCTGCTTAAAGGAGAATATTCAATATGATTTTTAATGAATAGATTTATTTTAACACTTACGCTCCTGAATATACCGCTGTTTTTGCATGCCCAGTATATAGGCCAGCACCAGGGTCTTGTAAAAGTTCCTGCAAAAATAGAGGTAAAAGCATACAGTTTTGACTTGCAGGATGTCAGCTTGTTGCCAAGCCGTTTTAAAGATAATATGGATCGTGAAGGTAAATGGATGCTATCATTACCGGTGGACAGGTTATTACACAGCTTTCGCGTAAATGCGGGTATGCTAAGCGAAGATAAAAACAGCTTAACAAAAATGCCCAAGCCGCTAGGCGGATGGGAGGAATTAGACATGGAACTTCGTGGCCATAGTATCGGGCATTTATTGTCCGGCTTGTCTTTCCAGTATGCATCAACAGGGGATACCGTATTTAAAAAGAAAATTGACAGCTTGGTCCGAGGGCTGGCTGAAGTGCAGGCAACGCTAAATGAAGGCGGTTATTTGAGCGCGTTTCCTCAAAATTATATAGACCGCGATATAGCAGGTCAGCAGGTTTGGGCTCCGTGGTATACTTTGCATAAAATTACCGCTGGCCTTATTGATGCCTATTGGTACGCGGGCAATACACAGGCCCTGGATGTGTTAAACAAAATGGCCGACTGGGCCTATAAAAAGCTGCTGCCACTTAGTTCAGCACAACTGGCAACCATGCTGAGAAATGAATTTGGGGGAATGAATGAGGCTTGGTACAATCTCTATTCCATTACGGGTAATCCTGAGCATAAAAAACTGGGCGATATGTTTTACCACCATGCAGTTCTCGATCCACTGGCAAAGCATCAGGATAAACTCAGCAAACTACACGCCAACACTGTTATTCCGAAGATCAATGGAGAAGCGCGGGCTTATGAACTTACCGGTGATACTACTGCTGAAACTATCGCAACTTATTTTTGGAATCTGGTAATTAATACCCAAACTTTTGTTACCGGTAGTAACAGCGATAAAGAACATTTTATTGAATCCGGAAAAATATCAAAGTATATAACCGGTTATACAGGCGAAACATGTAATACTTACAATATGTTGAAGATAACCAGGCACTTGTTTACCTGGAGTGCCGATGGAAAATACGCCGATTTTTACGAGCGGGCCCTTTATAACCATATCCTGGGCCAGCAAGATCCGGAAACGGGTATGGTGTGTTATTTTACGCCCTTAATTGCTGGCGCATACCGGTTATACAGCACTCGCGATAGCTCGTTCTGGTGTTGCGTGGGTACTGGCTTTGAAAGCCATTCTAAATATAATGAGGCTATTTATTATCATAATACCAATGGCGTTTTTGTAGACCTGTTTATTCCTTCCCGCCTGAGATGGAAAGAAAAGGGCTTACAGTTAAGGCAGCAAACCAGTTTTCCGCAGGAAGCCACTACGCGACTGTTCATTGAATCGGCGAGTAAAGCTCCGCTTTCGATGTATATACGTTACCCGTATTGGGCAACAAACGGCGCTGTTATCAAAGTTAACGGGGAAGGCATTCCTGTAAGCCAAAAGCCTGGTAGCTTTATTACTTTAAACCGGAAATGGAAGGCAGGAGATGAAGTGGATATTACTTATCCTATGACCTTAAGGCTGGAAGCTACTCCAGATAACCCGAAAGTTGCCGCTGTAATGTACGGCCCGCTGGTTTTGGCCGGAGAAATGGGCACCGGGGGCATGGCAAAACCAGCCCCATTTCACGATCCTTCAGATCCTTATCAATATTATAACTATGATTATCACATACCGGCAAACCTGGTACATACTTTAGATGTTCAGGGTAAGGATATAAACGACTGGCTGAAACCTGTTGCAGGTGAATTCCTGACGTTTAAAACTGTGCATGTAACCGATGGAGGTTCGGTAGAAATGAAGCCTTATTTTGATCTCCATCATCAGCGGTATGTAGTTTATTGGGATCTGAGGTGAGTTTTTTCAAGTACATTCATCTCATTAATGGCTGTAAATTTAAAAGCTTTGTGATCGCACAAAAATGAAACAGGGGCTTTGTATTATGAATAATACCTTGAGGCTGTTTTACCCCCTTTTTAGACCCATTTACCACCCTTAGTTTTTCGTCCCGGACCTTATTTTAGCGACTTATAAACCAAGTAATTTACACAAATTAAATTTGCAGGCTAAGTTAGCGTTTTAGCTGGCAGAACTGCTCTTTATCTATGTACAAGCGACTCTTTTTTTATTTATTTTCTTTCCCGATTTTTTTACTGTCCGTTCCTGTTGCCAGGGCACAGCAGGCAGCCTGGCAATGGTCTGTACTGGTTAACCATACACAACATGAAGAAGTGCCCTCACGGGCCTATTTGTGGATTCCAGCTGATTGTAAACAGGTAAAAGCGGTAATATTTGCGCAGAATAATATGGAAGAACAGTCGATTCTGGAAAATACCAATTTTAGAAAAGCGATGGCCAGGCTGGGCGTTGCCGAAATTTGGGTGAGCCCGGCATATGACCTAATGTTTAATTTTGATAAAGGTGCGGGTGATGTCTTTAATGGTATTATGAATGATTTGGCTGATGTTTCCGGATATACAGAACTCCGTTATATTCCTTTTATAGGTATGGGGCATTCTGCTGCTGCCAGCTCGCCTTATTATATGGCGGCCTGGAATCCGGACAGGGCACTGGCAGCCATATCTGTTAGCGGGCAATGGCCCTATTTCCGGCATCCTGCATTTGCGCCCGATATATGGGGTAAACAAACTATTGATTTTATCCCCTGCCTGGAAACCATGGGCGAATACGAAGCAGCCAATAATTGGTCGGCAGAGGGGCTAAGGGAAAGGCAGCAACACCCTTTGATGCCGCTGAGTATGCTTGCTAGCCCTGCCCAGGGTCATTTCGCTGCTACTGATGAAAAATGTGCTTATATCGCCCTGTACATAAAAAAAGCCATACAGTACCGCATTCCCGTACATACGTCGTCTAATGAGGCCCCGAAACTTATTCCGGTTGATCCAACGAAGACTGGCTGGCTGGTGGATAAATGGCGATATGATCAAAAGCCTGAAGCTCCCGCTGGCTCGGTCAGCCGGTATTTGGGAGATCCTAAACAGGCGTTTTGGTTCTTTGACAAGGAAATGGCAGAGGCAACTGTTAAATATGAGGCTACCCACCGGTTTCAGCAACCACAATTAATTGGTTATGTACAGAGCGGTAAAATGGTTGCCCAACATGATACCCACCAGCAGGTTAACCTGAAGTTTGAGCCTGAGGCCGATGGCATAACCTTTAAATTACATGCTTCATTTTACTATACCGTTGGTGATGGAAGCCCGAGGTTGGCGATGTGGGCAAATATGCCAGCCGGCAGCACCATTGGGCATGCCAGCGGCGGTGGGCCAATTGTTATCAACCGGATAACCGGTCCAATGATCAAAGTAAATGATTCCACATTTCGGCTGAACCCGCAGCGGGGTTTCTGGCAGGATCAGCATAGTTACGAGCTATGGTTTGCAGCAACACACCCGGGCGACAAAAGTTATAAACCGGCCGTTCAGCAGGCGCAGATGCTGGTACCGCCACGTAATAAAGATGGCAGGGAGCAACATATTACATTTTTGCCGATTGCGGATCAGCAGCCGGGGGCGAAAAATATCAAATTACAAGCCGTTTCTGATGCGAAAGTACCGGTATTCTTTTATGTGCAGGACGGCCCTGCGGCGATACAAGGGAATACCCTCGACCTGACGAACATACCACCCAAAAGCAAATTCCCGGTAAAAGTAACGGTTGTGGCCTGGCAATATGGCAACAGCCGCGAACCCAAACTCCAAACGGCTGAGCCGGTTGAACGGGTATTCTGGATAAATAAATAGGTTAAAAATAACGATATATAATATAGGCTCTAATGAAATGTATCCATAAATTATTAATGTTTATTTGCTGCCTGTTTTTGTCGGGTAGCCTTTCCCCTGCGGCCGCGCAGGGCTTTACACACCCCGGGTTATTACAAAGCAAAGAAGACCTTGAAAGAATAAAACGCGCGGTAGCAGATAAGCAGGAACCTATATACAGCGGTTATCTGGTGTTTCAGGCAAATGCGCAATCACAATATACCTATCATCTGCAAGGACCGATGGCCATGGTTGGCCGTAACCCTACCGTAGGGCAAAATATTTACGATACGGATGCGGCAGCAGCCTACCAAAATGCCATAATGTGGGCCATCACCGAAAAAAAGGAATATGCCGGAAAAGCAGAGGAGATCATAAATGCGTGGTCATCTACCCTGAAATCCATAACCGGGCGCGATGCTGTATTGATGGCGGGACTGGGACCGTTTAAAATGATCAATGCCGCCGAGATATTACGCTATACGGATGCGGGCTGGTCGGCGGCTGATATTGAAAAAGCACAAAAGCATTTTAGGGAGGTTATATACCCTGTGATAAAAAATTATGCATTGTTTGCCAATGGTAATTGGGATAGCGCAGCCATCAAAACCGACATGGCAATAGGCGTATTTTGTAATGACAGGGCGATTTTTGAAGACGCGCTGCGTTATTATGTAAACGGAGCAGGCAACGGACGGCTTTCAAATTATATTATAAACAATGCAGGCCAATGCCAGGAAAGTGGGCGCGATCAGCAGCATACGCAGCTGGGTATCGCCCACCTGGCAGATTGTGCTGAGATCGCATGGCATCAGGGGCTTAATCTTTATGCTTATAACGATAATCTTTTATTAAAAGGATTTGAATATACTGCGAAATATAACCTGGGCATGGAGGTGCCTTATACTCCTGTTATTGATAAAACCGGTAAATACCTGAATAAGAAGCTATCCGCCGAAGGCCGCGGACGGTTCCGCACCATATATGAGCAGGTTTATAATCATTATGTGAACCGAATGGGACTGCCGGCACCGTATACGCAACAAGTTGCCGAAAAAATAAGACCGGAGCAACAAGGCTCGGGTGGCGATAATATTGGTTTTGGAACTCTGCTTTATTCTAGGTCAAGCGTGGTAAATACAAAAAATGTTATCACAATACCAACGCCCCCAGCAGGCTTAATAGCTAAGGCCACACCTAACAATGGAAATTTTATTACATGGATTGAATCCATAAATGCGGAAAGTTATACAATTAAAAGGAGTGAATCACCAAGAGGGTCTTTTAAAACACTCGCTGTGGGTATTAAAAAAACTGTTTACGACGATCGTGATGTAATTAATGGGAAAACCTATTACTACACCGTATCGGCAGTTAACAACACCGGGCATAGCAGAGATGCTTATCCTGTTGGCATAACTTCAATGCTTCCGATTAGCTGGGATTTAGCTGCGTTGGATACTGCTAAACAAGGATATGCCGCATTTGATGGTAGGATTTTTACCATACAAGGCGAAGGGATATCAACCGACAGCGTACATGACTCAGGGCAATTCTTATATCGCCTGTTAACCGGAAATGGTACCATTATAGCTCGCTATGTGCCGCAAATTAGTTCACAACTCACCACTTTTGGCCTTACCATACGGCAAGGTTTGAAAGATGGCGACAAACAGGTTTCATTATTGATGAGCCCTGAAACATCCCGGCAGGTTGAAGCACCGCACTGGAATTTGAAATTAATGCTTCGTGGTAACGCCGGGGCCAAAGCCATGACAGCCGTAAGCGTTCCTGTAGACGATGAGCCTATAGTTACTTTTAGTCGGCTTACAGGATACTGTTGGATTAAATTACAGCGACAGAACAGCGAATACTCGGGTTATTATTCAACCGATGGCATTACCTGGAAAAAAATAGGTATGGTAAGCAGTCCGCTTGCAGGCCAGTTATATGTTGGTTTTTATGTAACTTCCGGAATGCCTGGATTGGCGACAACTGTGCATTTTGATGAAATATCGATCAACAATAAACCATTAGGTGAAAAGTAAATGATATTGTCTTAGTCTGTTTAGTTACATGCTTTTAAATCTAACTCACATGTATTTAAAGAAAATCGGTAAGTTTTTCAGTGCAGTGTTCATCCTGCTTTTAATGGCAGCCAATACGTGTACTGCAGCCGTTTGGCAATGGTCTGTTAATGTAAAAGGCGTAATTTCTTCTGAAACCAACGAGCATCCTACGGCTTTTTTATGGATTCCACCAAATTGTAAGCAAGTTAAAGGAATCATCATTGGCCAGCACAACATGTTGGAAGAAGGTATATTGGAGCATCCGGAGTTTCGTAAGACATTGACAGATTTGGGATTTGCCGAAATTTGGATCACACCAAGCATCGATATGGTGTTCGACTTTAACTCGACTACCCCTGCATGTTTCGAAGGGATGATGAAGGACCTTGCAAATATATCCGGTTACAAGGAACTGGCTTTTGCACCGGTGGTGCCTATCGGCCACTCTGCGGCTGCAAGCTACCCATGGAATTTTGGCGCCTGGGATCCGGGCCGCACATTGGCCATATTGTCCATACATGGCGATGCTCCTTTAACCACACATACTGGCAGCGGGAGGCCAAATCCAGATTGGGGCCAGCGTAATATTGACGGTATACCCGCGCTGATGGTAATGGGAGAATATGAATGGGGTGAACAACGTATATTACCGGCTATGCAATATAAAAACGATCATCCGCATGCGGCACTGGCATTTCTTGCAGATGCAGGGCACGGCCATTTTGATTATTCTGATGAGTTGGTCCGCTTTCTGTGTTTGTTTTTGAAAAAAGCTGCAGAATACCGTCTTCCGACCGTAATGCCTTTGGATGGCCCTGCCAAACTAAGGCCGGTTGACCCTGCAACGGGATGGCTTGTTGACCGCTGGCGATTGGATAAGCCATTACATGCACCAGCCGCAGCGTATAAAAAATATACAGGTGACCGTAAAGAAGCATTCTGGGTGTTTGATGAAGAAATGGCAAAGGCCACAGAAAGTTATTATACTGAAGCCAGGGGGAAAACCAGGCAATATATCGGTTTTGAACAGCATGGCGACCTGCTTTCAGGTGGCAATTCCTTTGCGGGTAACAGAATAGAATTTATTCCGTATGAAGATGGTATAACCTTTAATCTCAGTGCTGCATTTAAAGATTCTGTACAGGCGCGAACTGCTACTGATAAACATGCAGATGGGAAGATAAATATTACCAGGATCTGTGGCCCGATAGAAAAAATAAACGATACCACTTTTCGCATCTCTTTTTACAGGATGGGATTTAATAATGCCAAACGTTCCGGCGATATATGGTTAATGGCCAGCAATGCAGGCGACAAAATATATAAATCAGCAGTACAGCAGGCTAATCTTAAAATACCTGTACGCAATCAGGAAGGGGCAGATCAGCAAATTAATTTTCCGACTATCGCTAACCAATCTTCAAAACAAAAGTACATCGAACTGAAAGCCAGTTCTAGTGCCGGGGCGAAGGTTTATTATTATGTTGAGGAGGGCCCCGCAGAGATAGATGGCGACAAACTGAAGTTTACCAAGATCCCGCCACGAGCCAAGTACCCGGTAAAGGTTACCGTTGTGGCGTGGCAATGGGGTAAAACTAATGCACCTAAGCTCAAATCTGCAGAACCTGTTACACAAAGCTTTAATATTTATTAAGGCTGAGCTTATTGCTATCATAAAATACCCCTTTGTTTGACCTGTTTAACCCCCTTCCGTATCTGTTGTAATAAATACTTTTAGCAACCGATTTAATAACCAGTTATCAGGTCAATTTTTTTGATGAAGTATTCAGTTTTTTCAGTTTTATTTATTTTTATATGGCTATGCGGCTATAGCAGTTTTGCAGGGACGAGAAACGACTATAAATTGGTGTCTCCGGATAAATCTACGGTATTACATATCGGTCTTGATGCACAGGGGAAATTGATTTACCATATTGACTATAAGCATCAGACAGCCCTTCTATCATCAGCAATGGGTTTAAATATCAACCATGTGAATATCGGCGACTCGGTGTTGATCAGTGGAAGTGTTACCAGCAGGCACAACGAAATCTTCGACTGGCCTCTTGGTGAATCATCACGGGTGGAAAATAATTATACCCAACTGATCCTACATTGCCAAACTGCAGGCGTAAAATTTGATGTTATTTCACGGGTGTTTAACGGAAGTGTTGCCTTTAGGTACCGGATAGTGGCAAAGGATTCCCTTCAGCAGTTCCAGTTAAGGAACGAAGCCACATCTTACAACCTGCCTGAACCCGCAACCATCTACCAATATAATCAGGAATCTATTTTTAGGCCTTTGGATGTAAATGATTTCAATACCTGTGACTTTCCTGCCACACTAGTCTGCCGAAACCACTTATATTTAACGATAGGGGAGGCCGAAAATCGGAACTTTACCAAATGCCAATTAGATAAGGGGAAAATAAAGAATGGGCTGGCTTTAACTTTTTATGTCGATACCTTGTTCAAAAACCACCAGGTAGACCATATCAATAAAGATACTTTAGTCAGGTTTACCGGCGGTTTCCAAACACCGTGGCGAACGATCAGCATTGCCTCATCTGCAATAGGTTTGCACGATTATAGTCAGCTGTACTTAAAACTAACAACTCCCACATCCAATACCTTCCCCGTTTTTGTAAAACCGGGCAAACTGATCCGTGCGCAACTGAACACGCAGAGCGGAATTGATTGTATAGATTTTGCGTCCAAACATAATTTTCAATATGTGATGTTTGATGGCGGATGGTACGGTGCGGAGTTCAGAACCGTATCTGATCCCCTTAAACCGATTCCAGCCATTGACCTGCCAAAGGTAATTGCCTATGGAAAGGAAAAAGGTATAGGTGTGATACTTTATGTAAATTACGTTGGACTCAGGTCGAAATTGGATTCCATACTCCTGCAATACAAAAAATGGGGCGTGAGCGGGATGAAGTTCGGATTTGTGGACGGAGGAACACAAAATGGCTTATCATGGCTGGATAGTGCTATGCGCAAAGTTAACGATCATGGATTTATATTAGATGTTCATGACAACTATAAACCGACGGGATTAAGCCGGAGTTATCCGTTTAGTTTAACACAGGAGGGTATAAGGGGGGATGAAAATAGTCCGGATGCTTTTCATACCACCGTATTGCCGTTCACCAGGTTCCTGGCGGGTCCAGCCGACTTTACCTTTTGCTATCCTAACGCAAAAAATAGTTTTGTCAAAAACATAAAGGTCTCCATGGCGCAACAGCTGGCATTAACGGTAGTTTACTTCAGCCCTTTGCAGTCGATCTTTTGGTACGGAAACCCCAAGGATTATACAAATGAGGATGAAATTGAGTTTCTTAAATACGTGCCAACCGTTTGGGACGAGAGCCATTACCTTGCTGGTGAGATTGGGGAATACATCAGTGTCGCACGCCGGAAGGGAACTACCTGGTTTATGGGTAATATAGCCGGATTATCCGATTGGAAACAGACTATTAAACTGGACTTTTTAACCAAAGGCAAAGTATATAACCTTACAATTTATGAAGACGATGACCTAAAAAGCATCTGTAAAAGGATATTGACTGTAAAGAAAGGTGATTTGTTAAATGTTGAGCTTAAAGCAAAAGGCGGGCAGGCATTGATCATCAGGCCCGTGATTTAAATTTAATGCATCTGCGAATATTATTAATGCCGAAAAATAAAAGAGAATATTGCAGTTTTTCAGATATTTTAAGATTGAAATTTTGGTTATCATTAATGAATTAATAGAACTTTTGATGAAAATAAAAACCGCTCTCAAAAGACCAATAGTATTCACATTATTTTGGAGTATAACCTGCCTGATGCCTTTCGCAGCGTTAGCGAATCCAAAGAACATCTATGTAGCCAAATCGGGCAATGATGAAAATTCAGGCAGTGCCGGTTCTCCCGTATTAACTATTACCAGAGCCGAATCTATGGCCCTTCCGGGCGACAAGATTATTATACACCGGGGGATCTACCGTGAAATGATCGTTTTTAATAAAAGTGGCGAAGCGGGTGCCCCTGTTTCTTATATTGCCTACCCGGGTGAGGAGGTTGTCATTAAGGGATCTGAAAGGGTACAAGCATGGGCAAAGGTAGGCGGCTATACATGGCGTGCGGTAATCAATGACGATTTTTTTCATGGCACCAATCCGTTTAAGGAGTGGATCAACAAGGATTCTTCCTACCGGCATCTGGGCGAGGTTTATTTGGATAACAAGCCGCTAAACGAACAAAAGGTAAAGGGCGATGTTACACGGGTGGTGGACAGTTGGTTTACCACCCAGGAGAACGGTAAAACCATTATTACCGCGAATTTCGGCACAAAAAATCCGAATGAAAAACTGACAGAGATCAACGTAAGGCCCTCTGCATTCGCTGCGGAAAATCCGGGCATAAACTTTATAGTTATCGATGGTTTAAAGATTACCCAAATTGCCAGCGGACCCGCTTTCGTTAACGGTGCGCAGCCCGGTGCTATCAGTGTAAATGGTGGCACGCACTGGGTGATAAAAAATTGTTCGCTTAGTTTTTGTAAATCTGTAGCGATCTCTATTGGGCAAACGGGCCATGACTACCCCGCCGCTAATCCAGGAAACCCGGAATATCGTGATCTTTCACAGGATATCGCAAATGTTGGCCATGATACCATCAGGCACAATCATATATACTATTGCGGGCAGGCCGGTATATTGGGCTTGTTGCATGGTACACAAAGTGTAATTGTCGATAATTTGATTGAAGATATCAATCCGGATAATGATTTTCCGGGAAACGAGATAGCGGGTATTCGACTTGCGCTTGCGGTAGACGTCCTGATCGGCCATAACCTGATCCGTAGGGTACATGGTGCAAGCGCGGGTTATGGCATTTATCTTGGTCCGCTTTTTCAGGGCGCACGTATTAGTCGTAATATCATCACAGAAACCAGCCAAAGCGCAATTTATTTATATAATAGTCATGGCCCCGCTTTATTCGATAACAATATCATTTCGGGCGTTGGCATGTCAACTGGCGAGGGTGTAAAAATGATCAGCGCAGAAGGCAATGTATTTGTTCAGAACATGTTTTATGATTGCGCCTTTATCAATCAAAAAGCTCCGGGTCGTACATTTGCTACAAGTAATTTTCTGCTGCATTCGCTGGTCATTAAACAAACCATACCCGCGTTGGCAATAGATGACCGCTGGTTCAGCAATGTGTTTATCAAGGGGGGGCTCAGTAAGCTCAATAATGATCCGGATTGCCTCGCCGACCACAACGTTTATTTGCAGGGCGCATTACCGACCGGTTGGGGAGATAAGCAAAGTCACACGATTGGCAGAGGGGTTGACTTTGAGCTGATCAATACTGCCACTTCTGCCAGGCTGGTGCTGGATTCTAAAGTAATACCAAAAGTAGCCAGCCCGGTGCTCGGCCCGGTATATATCGGCTTCTTCGCGCTCAGTAAGCAATACCTTGAATATCCCAACGGTAAAGCCATTACTATAAATACGGATTTCAAACACGTATACAAAGGTATTTCATCAAGGCCCCCCGGTCCGTTTTATGAGTACGGGCCAGCTAAATACCAATCATCATTATTCACTTATTAATTGGCAGCAAGATGAACGCTATATCCCGATCTGAACGTTTTTTTAAAGATAAACGCACCAAGGCTGCTTTATATGCTATCTTATTGTTGCTAGTGAGCTGTTCCGCTCAGTTGCAGGCCCAGGTGCTTCAGCTGGATAGCCCAGCTTCCTATCATTCCCAGCCTTTCGTTCACCCGGGGCTCTTACACACTGTAAAGGATTTGCAAAGGATGAAAGAAATGGTAGCAAAAGGCAAGGAACCATGGAAAAGTGGTTTTGCCATATTTAAAGCCAGCCCTTATTCAAGCGCGCAATGGGTTCCTCATCCTGCGGAACACGTGGAAAGGAGTTTACTAGCGGGGGGCGGTAAAAATATCGGCGACCTGGAAAGAGATGTTTGCGCAGCCTATCAGAATGCGTTAATGTGGGCCATAACAGGAGATGAAGCCCATGCGAAAAAAGCAATAGAAATACTTAACGCCTGGTCAGCAACCCTCAAGGTTTTTGACGGTACGGATGTAGAACTTGGTGCAGGCTTATGCGGTTTTAAAATGACAAGCGCTGCCGAAATTATGCGTACTTATCCCGGCTGGGCACCTACTGATATTAAACGATGTCAGGACATGTTTATGCGGGTTTTTTATCCGCCTATCCAATACTTCGCACTATGGGCACACGGTAATTGGGACCTGGCCTGTATGAAGGAAATGATGGCCATCGGTGTGTTTTGTGATGATCATGTACTTTTTGACAAAGCCGTTGATTTCTTCTATAAGGGGCCCGGTAATGGCAGTTTACCCCATTATATTATTAATGAAACAGGGCAGGTTCAGGAAAGTGGAAGAGATCAGGCCCATACCCAATTAGGGATTGGCCATTTATCGGAGATGTGTGAAATTGGCTGGAGCCAGGGCATGGATATGTATGGCGCTAATAATAATCGTTTGTTAAAAGGATTTGAATATTGCGCAAAATATAACCTTGGGGAAGATGTGCCTTTTCAGCCTTATACGGATATAAGCGGAAGATTTCCGGCAACCCATATTTCCGATAACGGGCGGGGTAAGTTACGCTCGATATATGAAATGGTGCTGAATCATTACAAATACAGAGCGAAATTGCCTGCCGGCGAATACAAATACACACAAATGGCCGCCGATAAATTAAGACCGGAAGGAGCCGGGTTCAATGCGGATAATCCCGGTTACGGTACCTTGTTGTTTTCACTGGAGGAAATACAATAAAGTTAATTATGGAAACTATTAATCGATTGAGCGAGAATAGATAAGCCGATATTGATAGATCGGCCTGCATTAATTTGAAATGTCACACTTTAATAAAATAATCACTTGAAAAAATTAGCAACAGCAATCATCATTTTACTGGTTTTTAATATTACGGCTAAAGCACAGTCAAAACTGGTAACACTGGATTCCTATTTTAACGATGAACACCGGAAGAATGCCGCCGGCGCCTGGGAGTCCTATCATTATAAATGGGAAGAAACAGATAACAATGGCTTTTCTATTCTAGGGGATGTTTTCAAAAAACATGGCGCAACATTAACAACGTTATATACCGCCCCCACGGCCGCAAATCTTAAAAATACTGCTGTAT
The DNA here is from genome assembly GCF_009765905.1 of Mucilaginibacter sp. L196. Lineage (GTDB taxonomy): Bacteria > Bacteroidota > Bacteroidia > Sphingobacteriales > Sphingobacteriaceae > Mucilaginibacter. The sequence continues at coordinate 901,745 of NZ_LMUO01000015.1, forward strand.
ATATTATTGTTGATCCGGATACCAAAAAGGAAAGCCCCGACCCGAAGTATATTTTCCCCGCTGACGTAAAAGTAATAAGTGAATGGGTGAGAAATGGCGGTGTACTGCTTTTGATGGCTAACGACAGCGCAAATGTAGAATTACCTCATTTTAATACGCTAGTGAAAAAATTTGGAATGCATTTTACCGATGACCTGATTAGCCACGTGACCGATGATCAGCATTTTGAGGATGGCGCTATACCGACAGTAAATCATCCCATATTTAAAACATCTATCAAACTTTTTATGAAGGATGCCTGCGCGATTACCGTGAGCGGGCCTGCCAAAGCCGTACTGTGGTCGGGCAAATCGATTATTATGGCAAGTGCCACCTATGGCAAGGGAGTGGTACTGGCGGTGGGCGACCCATGGTTGTATAACGAATATGTGAACGGGCGTTTGCCGGTTGGATTTACTAATGATAAGGGAGCTGATGACTTGGTGGTATGGCTATTAAGCAAAGCGACAGATAAACAATAAAAGAGGAAAAGTATAATATATACTCTGATAAATATATTGATAACTATGAGGAATCTTACCATAAAAGCATTGATTTTAGGCTTCTTTTTATTCAGCCTGCAAACAGGTTGTGCCCAGCTTCAATCCGCAGTGGCAATAAGGTACTGCGCTGCGCAGGCAGAGAAGACCTTGGCCGCCGCCCCCGCCGATACGCTGAATAATCTTCCGCGCAGCATCAATCACGATAAAACCACCTGGCATTATGTAAATTATAATGACTGGTGCAGCGGTTTTTGGCCGGGTATTTTGTGGAATTTATATGCAGCCACACACGATGAAAAATGGAAAATAGCAGCGGATAAATATACAAGAGAGCTTACCCCGCTTGCTGTAAAGAGTGGCTTTGATCATGACCTGGGTTTTATGGTATTCAACAGTTTTGGGAACGGTTATCGCCTTACGAAGAATCCGGCCTACAAAGCGGTTATACTTAAAGCGGCTGATTCGTTGGCTACTCTATTCAATCCAAAAGTAGGTACGATACTGTCGTGGCCGTCACAGGTAAAAAAGATGGGTTGGCCGCATAATACCATTATTGATAATATGATCAATCTGGAATTATTATTCTGGGCTTCCAAAAACGGTGGCGGGCAGCATTTGTATGATATTGCTGTAAAACATGCCGAAACAACTATGCAAAACCATTTCAGGCCGGATTATTCCGCCTATCATGTGGTGGTGTATGATACGGTAACCGGAAAAAAGATCAAAGGCATTACTCACCAGGGCTATTCAGATAACTCGATGTGGGCCCGTGGGCAATCGTGGGCCATTTATGGCTTTACTATGTGTTACCGGGAAACCAAAAAGCCCGAATTCTTAGATTTCGCACAAAAGGTGGCTGATATATACCTGAAGCGATTGCCTGCCGATCATATACCCTACTGGGATTTTGATGACCCGGCCATACCAAACGCCCCACGTGATGCCTCGGCTGCTGCGGTAACGGCATCGGCATTACTGGAGTTGTCGGGCTTTGTAGCTGATAAGGTAAAAGCGGCTTCATATCGCAAACAAGCCATCGAAATGCTTGTCGTGTTATCATCATCGCAATATCAAAGCAGGGATGTTAACAGCGCGTTTTTGTTGCATTCAACCGGCCATCATCCGGCAGGTAGTGAAATAGACGCTTCTATTATTTACGCCGATTATTATTATCTGGAAGCATTACTGCGCCTTGAAAACTTAAAATATTAATGTCAGCTGGTGAATGAAAAATCAGCGATGACCCGTATATCTCTTTTATAAACGCAAAAAAAATGACAGACAAACCTGCCTTTACCGAGAAAAAATTTATTGTAACCTTTATTTTCGTGACATCACTTTTTTTGATGTGGGGCGTATTGCACTCCATGAGTGATGTGCTTAATAAACATTTTCAAAATGTGCTGAACCTTTCAAAATCCAAATCCGGCTATATCCAGATGTCGGTTTTTGGAGCCTATTTTATCATGAGTATTCCGGCCGGCTATTTTTTAAAGAAGTTTGGTTATAAATCGGGTGTTTTGATGGGGTTGTTGCTATTTGCCGCGGGGATATTCTTATTCGTACCGGCTGCGAATGCATTTTCATTTACATTTTTCAGGATAGCATTATTTATTATGGGTTGTGGAATGGCAACGCTGGAAACGGTTGCACATCCTTTTGCGGCGGCCTTAGGCGATCAGCGCAGAAGTGATCAGCGTATCAATTTTGCACAAACGTTTAATGCGGTAGGCACGATGATTGGTCCGGCCATTGGTTCTATGTTTCTGTTAAGCACGGATAATGTACACTCAACTGATCTGACTTCGGTAAAAACACTATATGTGGCTATCGGTTGTGTGATCCTGCTGATAGCAGTTGTTTTCGTGTTTTTGAAAATACCGGTTTTAACAGATCCGCATGTTAACCCGGTGCTTGCAGATTCAGCAGCTGTCAATGTAGATGTGGATCCGGGTAGGAAACTGTATCAGCATAAGCATTTTATATGGGCTTGTGCGGCACAGTTTTTTAATGTGGCGGCACAAGCGGGTACCTGGGCCTATTTTATTAATTATGGCGTTGATGTAATGCATTTCAGCAATGAAAAAGCAGGCTACCTGATGATCGTTTTTATGGGGATGATGGTGCTCGGCCGGATTGTAGGTACTTCACTGATGACTTATATCGCCCCGAATAAACTATTGGCATCATTTGCCTGTGGAAGCATATTGATGTGTCTTATTGTCGCTCAGGGATGGGGATGGTCGTCCTATATCGCCCTGATGATGATCAATTTTTTCTTCAGTATCATGTTCCCTACCATCTTTAGCCTGGGATTGAAAAACCTGGGAGAGCATACACAGCAGGCCTCCTCATTCATATCCATGGGGGTAGTCGGCGGTGCATTTTTCCCCCTTATTATGGGCCAGGTTGCTAATCATAGCGTTGCCCAGGCCTATTATGTGCCCGTGATTTGTTACCTGGTTATATTTCTTTTTGCTTACCGGTTCTATAAAGTGAAATATTGATGAAACTGAGAGTTATAGGTTTTCTTGTATCCGTCAGCTGCTTTTTTGCGATGCCTGATGGCAGGGCACAGCAGGCGGTAAAAAAAAGCTATGATTTTTCAACTTTGGATAATAAAATATCATCTTGGGTCGATAGTGGTTACTACAAAGGGGCATCTATCATCATAGTCAAAAACAACCATGTGATCTATCAAAAATACTTCGGTAACTATACGCCGGAAACAGTGGCCTATATAGCTTCAGCCGGAAAATGGTTGGCTGCGGCAACCATTGCCGCGGTTGTTGATGAAGGTAAATTATCATGGGACGACCCGGTGAAAAAATGGATTCCCGAAATCAGTGGCAGTAAAGGCGATGCTACCTTACGGCAATTACTTTCGCATACTTCCGGTTATCCTGATTATCAACCTAAAGGTAACCCTATCGATAATTATCAAACGCTAAAAGAATCGGTAGACCATATCGTTCCTTTATTAGCCGATACCTTACCCGGTACAAAATTTAAATATGGCGGCCTGGCTATGCAGGTAGCCGGCCGCATGGCCGAACTAGCAACGGGTAAGGATTGGGAGACGATATTCCAGGACAAGATTGCCCAGCCTCTGCATATGCGCCTCACCCATTTTACACCCGTGAGCGATGTGGGTGGCCAAAGCCCCATGTTAGGCGGCGGAGCCAGGAGTAGTTTACAGGACTACGCTAATTTCTTAAACATGATTAGTAACGATGGCTTATTTAATGGTAGACGCATCTTGTCAATAAAAGCCATACGGGAAATGCAGGCCAATCAGGTAAAGGATGCCAAAGTAAATTCCGGTGAATTTGTGGAGAAGGTCCGCAAAACCCGCCGCAAGGATATTTATGGCTTAGGAGAATGGCGTGAAGAAGTTGACAGTTCGGGAAATGCGGTGCTGATTAGCAGCCCCAGTTGGGCCGGAGCTTACCCATGGATCGACAAACAATACCATATTTATGGATTTTTCCTGGCGCGGGTGGACATGATGAAAAACGGATTCAATCCTTTCCTGAGTAGCCCTGTGTTGCCCGTTATGGTTAGGGATATAATTAAAAAATAAATAAATGGGAATAATTTCCCATAAAAAAATAATGTGATGGCTATTAAAAGAGATGAGATAATGAATTATTTAACTAGTGCCCGATATGTGATCATTGCTTTTTTTCTGTTTTTATTACCGCTTGGCCTGGTCGCACAGGGGCGGAAGATATCTGAGGTATGGGTGGCGGATAATGGTAATGGCACCTACAAGAATCCGGTTTTGAATGCCGATTATTCCGACCCCGATGCCATTAGAGTAAGAGATGATTATTATCTGGTATCCTCTAGTTTTAGTTGTATGCCGGGGTTGCCTATTCTGCACTCCAGGGATCTGGTTAATTGGACGGTCATCAATTATGCGTTAAGAAAGCAGGAGCCGGCTGCGCTATATGATATTCCGCAGCATGGTAAAGGTGTTTGGGCACCTTGTATCCGGTATCATGACAACGAGTTTTATATCTATTATCCAGATCCTGACTATGGCATCTATATGATCAAAACAAAGAATATATCAGGCGAATGGTCAAAGCCAGTATTGGTATTGCCCGGTAAAGGTATCATTGATCCGGCACCATTTTGGGATGATAACGGTAAGGCTTACCTGGCGGTTGCGTGGGCTGCCAGCCGAGCATTCGTAAATAGCCTTATCACACTTTTTACCCTTAATTACCAGGGTACAGCTGTTACAGATGAAGGTAGGAATATTTATGATGGTCATGACGCAAACCCTACCATTGAAGGCCCCAAACTGTATAAGCGTAATGGCTATTATTATGTTTTTTCTCCGGCTGGTGGCGTTAGTACCGGGTGGCAGCTGGCCCTGCGTTCAAGGAAAATATATGGGCCATATGAGGCCAGGATTGTGATGGACCAGGGCAAGACAAATATCAACGGGCCGCATCAGGGCGCTTGGGTGGAAACGCAAACTGGTGAATCATGGTTTCTGCATTTCCAGGATAGAGGGCCATATGGCCGCGTGGTGTATTTGGAGCCCATGAAGTGGATCAATGACTGGCCCGTTATTGGTATCGACCCGGATGGAGACGGTAAAGGCGAGCCCGTAGCTGTTTACAAAAAGCCAAATGTTGGTAAAACCTATCCTATAAATGCCCCTGTGGAAAGTGACGAATTTAATGATGGTCTGCCGGGCCTGCAATGGCAATGGCAGGCTAATCCAAAAGTGCAATGGGCTGCCGGGATCCCGGCTAGCGGGCATTTGCGGTTGTTTGCATTCCCTTATGATAAGGATAGCCCTAATTTATGGAACGTGCCTAACCTGTTGCTCCAAAAATTACCAGCCCCCGACTTTACAGCTACCACAAAGGTTAATTTAAAAATAGAATGGGAGGTATGGCAAAGTAAAAAGGCGGGCTTGCTTATAATGGGCAACGACTATGCTTACCTGTCTATATCAAAGGATGATAAAGGCTACAAGGTTAGCCAGGTGGTGTGCAAAAATGCGGCTAACGGAACTACTGAAGATATAGTGGAAGAGAAAAGGCTTGACACTGCGGAAGTCTATCTGCGTGTAACCGTAAAAGCACCCGGCGCGGTCTGTCATTTCAGCTACAGCCAGGATGGCAAAAGTTTTGAGCCAATAGGAGGTGATTTTTATGCCCAACCTGATAAATGGACAGGTGCCAAATTAGGCATATTTTGTGTAAGTAGTCCGGATGTCCGTATCGGCGGTTATGCAGATTTTGACTGGTTCAGGGTGCAAAACGTTAACCATGATTAATGAGGTAATAATACATGGAAAGAAGAAAATTTATTAAAAATACTATCCTCACTTCTGCCGGATTAATAGCGGCCACCTATATCTATAAAGCTTATGGCGAAGGCTACGGGGATGATGCCCCGGCTTTCTTATTTGCTAACCCGCCTGATAGTGCGCGTCCATGGGTTTTTTATATGTGGATGAACGGTAACATAACAAAGGAAGGAATTACTCTTGATCTTGAAGCCATGAAGCGCATGAATATAGGTGGCTTTGTTAATTTCAACAGCGCGGTTGGGATTCCCCGCGGCCCGGTTGACTATGCGGGCAGTGTTTGGGCCGATGCTGTTGTTCACACGGCAAGTGAATGTAACAGGTTGGGTATTGATATGTTTATGCATAACTCTCCCGGTTATTCTGGTTGTGGGGGACCATGGATAACACCGGAATATAGTATGCAGGAATTGGTTTGGACGGAAGCATTGGTCAATAACACCACGGGTATCATCGACATAAAACTCGATAAACCGTATGCTAAACAAAGTTACTATCGAGATGCGGTTACGATCGGTTATCCATCATTGGTGGTTGAAAAGGTGTTAATGAAGGATAAACTGATAAAAGCTACCGTAAACGGAGGGGTGGTTGATACACTCCTGATTTGTGATGGTAATCCGGAAACAAAGATAAGACTGGAAGCTTCAAAACTGGCGATAGGCACTTTGTTACTGGAGTTTTCGGAGCCATTTGAGGCCCGTGCCATCAGTATACTGCGTAAACCGGAAATACCTGAAGATTTGTTTGACGGTCCACGTGATCATCCGCCTCATATACTTTTAGAATCCTCGGATGATGGCGTACAATTTAATCCGATCGGGCAGATAGCTTGTGTAGAATTAAGAGCGATGGACACTCCGTCGACTTTGAGTTTTAAGCCGGTTAAGGCCAGTTATTACCGTTTAACAACAACCTCGTCAACCTGGATCTCTGATGTACAGCTGCACAATGGCCCCCGGCTGGCTGGTTGGGCGGGGAAAACCAGTTTTACCCACGGGAATTCTTTTGGAGATACACCATCTGTCGAAAGTAGCCTTGTAATTGATCCACTTAGCGTTGTTAATTTATCGGAACATATGGATAAAGGTGGCAGGCTGGTATGGAGAGCCCCAGCTGGCAATTGGACAATATTGAGAATAGGGCATACAACTACTGGTGAGGAAAATGCCGCGCATCCTGATTCGGCAAAGGGGCTTGAAACGGATAAATATAGCAGGGCTGCGCTGGATCAACATTTTGAACATTTCCTGGACCCATTGCTGAAAATGCTGCAACCCCAAATTGGCAAGGGCATGAAAGGTATAACAGTTGACAGTTGGGAAGCCGGAAAATCTAACTGGACTATTAATTTCATGGAGGAATTTAAAAAACGGAGAGGTTACGAGATGTTACCCTGGTTGGCTGCGATGACAGGCAGGATTATTAGTAGTATAGACGATAGCGAACGGTTTTTATGGGATGTCCGTAAAACCCATGCAGATTTGCTGGCCGAAAATTTTTATGGTTACTACCAGGAAAAATGCCACCAACGCAGCCTTCAATTTAATGCGGAGCCTTATGGCGATGGCGTATTTGACAGTGTGCAAGTTGGGCAATACCTGGATACACCCATGTCTGAATTTTGGACACGTTATATCTACGGCAGCGATGCCACTTCAAAGCAAGCTGCTTCTATTGCCCATGTTTATGGGCGTAAGGTAGCGGCGGCCGAAGCATTTACCTCCATGCCGCTTAATGCGAAATGGGCGGATTATCCGTACTCGCTGAAGACTGAAGGTGATTATTTTTTCACACGGGGTATTAACCGGCTGGTGTTTCACACTTTTGTACATCAACCCTACAAAACAGGTAAACCCGGTATGACCATGGGGCCTTTCGGCAGCCACTTTGATCGTAATAATACCTGGACCGAACAGGCTTACGGCTGGACCGGTTATATCAAACGAATGCAATACCTGTTACAGCAAGGGTTGTTTGTGGTTGATGCCTGCTATTTTAAAGGAGATGAACCTGAGTCGGGGGTGCCTGATACCTATGAATTTATGCCCTATGGTTATGTTGCGGATGTGGTGGGGGCCGAAGGTTTAAACAGGTTCTTTATTAAAAACAACCAGATAATATTACCTGATGGAATGACCTACAAGGTATGTATCCTTGGGAAATCAGAACATATTTTACCGGCAACCCTTCAAAAACTGATGGCGTTGGTAAATGCGGGTATGGTGATGCTGGTTTTGGACAGGCCATCCAAAACTTATGGACACCAGGAAAGCGACCAGTTTATTCAGCAGAAGGTGAATGAGCTATATGGCGGTATTGATGGTAAAAGTGTGATGGAAAATACCTATGGCAACGGTAAGGTTATTTGGGTGGAGGATATGAAAACTGCCTTACAACTTTTGCCAATTCATCCGGATTTTCAATATACGGCCCAAAATACCGATGCCGCCATCTATTATATCCATAAACAACTGAACGGGGCCGATTTTTATTTTATCAGCAACCATCATCGGAGGTATGAGAAAATAGTTTGCTCTTTCCGCATAAGTGGCATGCAGCCGGAAATATGGAACAGCGAAACCAATGAAATTTACGAAGCGGCGGTTTATGCCTTTAATGGCAATCGTACAACACTCTCCCTGGAACTGGGGCCTGCCGGCTCTCTTTTTGTCATATTTCGAAAAAAGGCGGGCCAAACAGGGTATAGCTCTATTACTATGGACGGAAGCCCTTATTTATCGCTGGAAGCATATCCCTCTTGCGTAAACGGTGCCTATCCCGGTATTACCAATAATTTCAGTATCACCTTGTGGGCAAAACCTGATGTGTTTACCCAGGAATCAAGAGGTATGTTGTTCCATGCTCCTCAAGCTGAAAAACTTTACGGACCAGGGCATGTGGCAGTCGCCTTAGGTGCGGGCCAAAATGGTGTTCAAGTATATGAGCGGGGCAGCGGAAAAAATAGATTGGTTTTAAATGACACACAATTGCTGCAGGGTTACACCTTTATCGCTGTGGTTTATGATCAGGGACAGCCCAATTTATATATCAATGGCAAGTTAATCGCCAGTGGCAAAGTATCAGGAAATATTGTTCATCCCGGCCTTGGTACTGCGGCTGAAGAAAGCCACATAGCTACCGGTTTCGAGGGGAATTATACAGCCCCGCAGCTGTTTAGCGAAGTGTTGACCGCACACCAAATTACAAAACAGTATGAAGCGGGTTTGCCTGCACCATTGCAGCCGGTAGCCGTTAGTGTAAAGCAATTGGCCAACAATAAGCTGGAATTAACGGCTTTCAAAAATGGGAAATATACTTTTATAGGTCCCTGCAAATCCAAAGAAATTCTTATCAATACTTGTAGCACGACGGAATTAAGTAATAACTGGGTTGTTGACCTGCCCGGTAATAGGGAAAGTCCCTCGAGAATAAAGTTGCCCAAACTGTTGTCACTGAGCAAGCACCCCGATCCTGATGTACGCTATTTTTCAGGTACTGCGGTCTATCATCAATCCTTCGTTATAACTGAAGCAGATATGCATCCCGGGTATCAGATTTTACTGGACTTAGGCAGGGTGGAAGTAATTGCCGAGGTTAAAGTTAACGGAACGTTGCTGGGGAATTTGTGGAAAGAGCCTTTTTGTATCAATATTACACCAGTATTGAAACCCGGGATCAATCATATGGAGATAAGCGTGACTACGCTTTGGCCCAATCGATTGATAGGTGATGAACAGTTGCCACAGGAGAACGATTATAACGTGCAAGGCTATGTGGAAAGACTTCCAGATTGGTATGTGCAAAACGAGCCTAAGCCCGGCCAGCGCCACACGTTTGCAACCTGGAAATATTTTGATAAGGATTCACCGCTGTTGGAATCTGGTTTACTGGGACCAGTAAGGTTAATGACGGCTGTTAAAAAAATGATCTGATCAATAAAGGAAAACGGATAATGAAAAAACACTTTATTTTAACTTTTGTAATTATTTTACGAACAGGATTCAGCTCGTTTGCAATGGCCCAGGCTCAAATATCTAAAACCCAGGCGCCGCTTTATCAACCTGCCGATCATGTTTATCAATACATGGTTAAAGCCGGAGGTCGTAATGTTTATCTGTGGATACCACCCCATTGCCCTAAGGTGAAAGGCGCGCTGGTCTCGTTTTCAAACCTGCTGGAGCGCCAATGGTTAGAAGACCCGCTGATACGCCGTACCGCTGCCGACATCGGTTTAGCGATTATATGGATTGGCCCGGCAAATAATGACGACAGATCATTTACCGCCGATATGAAGCCGGGAATGGAAATAATATTTCAACAAATGATGGATGAGCTGGCCGATGAGTCGGGCTATGCGGAATTAAAAAATGCGCCTGTAATTGCTATGGGGCACTCGGCCAATGGGCAATTTGCCTGGACATTTGCAAACGCTTTTCCGGATCGCACAATCGCGGTTATTCCTATCAAAACTGTTCCGCCACCTGATTCACTCGGGTTCAGCAACATTCCTTTTTGCTATATAGTTGGTGAAACAACCGAATGGCCGCAGTACCGGGTGCCTGATCCGGCAACCAAGCCAGGCGACCGTGATTTTTATTGGCCGATTGTACGCAAAGGAGCGCTGTTTTTGCGAGCACGAAATCCTGATAACCTGGTCGGGGTAGTAATTGATCCCGGTGGGGGGCATTTCGACTGGTCGACACATTTGGCACAATTTGTCGCTTTATATATCCGCAAAGCTTGCCAGTATCGTTTACCGGCTAAGGGGCAAAGCAAGCTAAAACCTATCATCAAAAATGCAGGCTGGTTAACAGGCAATGGCGGGATGAATAAGGATGAATATATTCTCGCTCCATACGTACTGTTTAAAGGACCGGCAAGTGAAGGCTACTGGTTTTTTGATAAGGAAACAGCTACAGCCGCAGCCAATTTTGAGGGCGATCGCATCAAAAGAAAAAAGCAAATGCCCACATTTATACAGGACGGGCAACAGGTTCTGGTAGCTAAATTAGGTTACGCAGCATTGAAGTTTGAACCCGATCCAGATGGCGTATCATTTCACTTTCGGGGCGGTTTTTTGCCACAGCTGCCTCCTGAACTTATCGGATCCGGAGAAGCGCTAGGGCATTCATCAGGCGGGATTACATTCAGGGTAATCACCGGCCCGGCTATACAAATAGGGCCCGATTCGTTCCGGCTGCAATTTGACCGCACCGGCATGGGAGGCGAATTATGGATACAGGAAGTGCAGGTCGGAGATAGCGAGTATCGTTATGCCGTGCAACCCGGCATGATTCGTATTCCTACAAAATTAACCACCGGAAAGCCGCAGAAAATCAAGTTTGCCCAAATCCCAGACCTAACAAAAAATGCAACTTCAGTGCCTTTGCAGGCTGAGTCAGATAGTGGCTTGCCGGTGTCATATTACGTAGTAGCGGGTCCTGCCTATGTTGAGCATAACCATCTTATAATTACCCCGGTTCCTGTTAATAGCAAATACCCGGTAAAGATAACTGTAGTAGCTTACCAATGGGGGCGCATGGGCGAACCGTTGTTCCAATCTGCAGACCCGGTGGAACAATCTTTCAGCATTTACCGGTAATTGTAACGCGGGAATTTTTCTACCGACCAGGCGGCTATTACGGGAAGATCGGAGAGATACATTCACCGGTTGCATATCGGTGGGCCAGGGGTATGCTTGTTGATAATAAGATCATTTACATTATTACACCCTCTATTTGGTCTAATTACCCCACCTGGTTAAGTGACATATCATATATCCTACACTTTGTTAACCAATTGCTTTTAAAACCAGGTTTCAATGTTCAGAGAATAACCATGCTTTTTATAATCTAAGATCACGTTTGCTAACTCACCTGTAATGGGTTTTTATATGCATTATAAAATACAACCTTAACCTAATTTCTCTTGATAATTAAATCAGTAAAACTAAAGCTATGAACTTAGTATATCGTGTTGTTTTATCAGTTTTGATTTCTTGTTATAGTTTATTTGCACTATCTCAGGCCACCCCCCAAAATCAATTCATTAATAACAACCATAAATAATAATTCAAATCAAATACCAATTGAAAAACTGTACTTGCAATTAGATAAACCAGCATATACGCTTGGTGATACGATCTGGTTCAAGGCCTATCTGCTCAATGGCGACTTCCTGACATCATCCACACGCAGCGGCTTGCTTTATGTTGAATTGGACGACTTCGAAAATAAATGCGTAAAAAGGATGGCTGTCCCGTTAATTTCGGGACTTAGCTGGGGTAATATAACATTAACAAAAGGTGAGATTCCGGAGGGCAGTTATACGCTTAGGGCGTATACCAAGTGGATGGTAAATTTTGGTGAAGATTATGTATTTAAAAAGAACTTTTATGTAGCGTCAGCAGAACCGGAGACACGTTTTCTCACAACTGATTTTAAGGAAACAAAACAGGCTGATGAAATCAATATCCGCGCAGGTGTTTTATTTACTGCCTCATTCCTTATCCAAGCCAGAAATAAACGAGGAAAAAGTTTTAATGTAGGAATTTCTGTCGATGAATTTAAGCCACCTGTATTTTTGCAAACATCGGAACGATCCTATCCATGGTATGTAAATACCGATACACTGTTACTTCATTATCTTAAAAATAAAGTTATAAAACAGCAGGAAGAAGCAAAATTGCAAGACCCTGGGCGCATGTTAAAAGAAGTATCGATAAAGGATACAAGAATTGTTAAGGATTCGAAAAATCTTAATGGCCCGGGGCAGGTCGACTTAGTACTCGATGAGCAGGATATGCTAAAAGCAGGAAAAATGACACTAGGCGATCTCCTGAAAAATAAAATCAAAGGCTTTGGCGAGGCCTATGTGCTTCATAGCCCAAACATGGAGTATGAAATTTATGATGAAAATGTACATTTCGTTTTTGATGGTGTTTATTTGGATAAGTTTTATAGTCCTTCAGGTGAAGCTAATGGCCTTTATCAATATATTAAACAATACCTGGATTACTATACTGCTGAAGATATTACCGGTATAGAAGTAATGTATAATTTACGTTATACTGATAATTATGTTTCAACTTTTATGTCTGCTATGAAGGTAGGCGACCCAATAGCTTTTATAGAAATTACTACAGGATCCGGTGATGGGCCATTCATGAAAAAAATAACCGGAACCTACTTGTATAAACCACTGCCAGTAACCCTGCCGAAAGAGTTTTATCGCCCCAAATATACTATAAATAGCAAAATCGTTGGAACAGACCTACGTTCAACTATTCACTGGGAGCCCAATATTTATAACAGACACTGCCGGAAAAGCCACTCTATCCTTTTATAGCGCTGATAAATCAACCCATTATACCATCATCGTGCAGGGTACTAATTTTAACGGATCTATGGGCTACCTGCATAGTATTATTACTGTGAATAACGTGCAATGATTATTATAAAATAAGTTTATTAATGCCACCAGAGCCAAAGACTATTTAGCTATTGAACTCGTCAATTTAAATCATTTAGGAAGTTGTGGCCTCGAAGAATTTCTTATAAATAGTTTGGTAGGCAACATTACAGTTTCAAATTCTAATACAGGTCTTTTCTTTTCTATCAGTTCAATTAATATTTCAGCTGCTTTTCTGCCCATTTCAAAACCAGGCTGATAAACTGAGCTTAATGAAGGCTTGAAAATTTCTGCGAGATCCGTATTTGTAAATCCCATTAATGCAATTTCATTTGGAATTTTAATGTTTCGATTACGCAGTAACGAAAAAGTTGTGGTTGTTATCCTGTCAGAAGCGGTAAAAATGGCATCGGGCCTATTCTCATCTTGTAGTAATTCAGCTAGCGCATTCTCTATTTCCAGGTTATCTTTCCCACCATGGTTGCAATATTTAATTTGTTTTTCATCTATTACAATACCACTGTCTTTAAGTGCAGTTTTATAGCCATTTAATCTTTGAACTGTTAAAGGTATATGTTCACTACTGGTGATGTGAGCAATTTTCTGATAGCCTGCACTTATTAAATGCATTGTTGCATCATAGGCGCCCATGAAATTATCAGCTACTACCTTATGTGTATCTATTTCATCCGGCACCCTGTCAAAAAAAACTATTGGCAAACCTTTATCGTTTGCATTTTTAAAATGGCTTACATCCTGAGTTTCTGTCGAAAGAGAAACCAATAAACCATCTATAGATTTGGAAGTAAGATGCTGTACATTACAAACTTCCAATTCATAAGATTCGTGGGATTGTGTAATAAAGACATTGTAGCCTTTATCATTCGCCACAGATTCTATACCGTTAACTATTTGAGAGAAAAAACTATTTTCAATAGTTGATACCACAATTCCAATAGTTTTGCTTTGCCCCATTTTAAGTGTTTGGGCTATTGAATTTGGCTGATAATTATATTTTTGAGCACAGGCTACAACAATTTCTTTTGTTTTGGCACCTATTTGATACGAATCTTTTAATGCCCTGGAAATAGTGCAAGCAGAAAGGTTAAGTTCCTTTGCAATGTCTTTAATGGTGGTAGCACCAAAATTTATTTTTGTTCCCTTCAATTTTCAGTTATAACGGATTGTTTATAGTATTCAAATGTAATTTCTAAAAAAAGGAAGTAAAGGGGGGCGAGGGGTCAACCAAGGGGGTTAAACGCACTCGTTATCAAACTAATAAAGACATAGGTAAATAGGAATCCATTGTTTTTGTGAAGCTGTTAGTACACAATTAGTAAACTGATCTGCCGAAACCGAATGCTATTAATGAAAACAAAATTGCTTTAAATGGGGTGGAAAAGATAACCGGCGATGCTACTTTAATTGTGTTAAAGGGGAATGATCCTGAAGATACCAATACTATTTGCCATCCTGAAAAATATTCCGGTTGTTTCGAAAGTTCCAGGTATCGGTAAAATATTTTACCGAACCTTTGAACCGAAATGCTTTTTATAAGTTTAATGCCTTACTAAGTATTTTAACAGGTATTAAAATATTTCTAATAACTATTAGAATCTCCTAATGTTCACTGCAATAATATTAAGTCGAACTATATTTGAAGAACTGTTTTAGAACACATAAGCTATTATGCCAGTTTGACGAATAGCTTATGATCACTTAAACATCTACTTATGAAATATTTGTACCAACTAAAAAAAGTAAAATTAATATTTCTGATTCCCCTGTTTATAATAATTACTGCAAATCGGGGATTAGCGCAATTAATTTACCAACCCTATTCCTATCAGTTTTATCAAAAACTTGATGCCGCGGAATATTCCCCGGCAACAAGTTTACATACATCCCTTAAACCCTATCTTATTGCTGATTCAGGCGCTGTTAGACAGATGTATGATTCGTTAATGATGTCAAATGTAGATAACACCGGAAAAAGCTGGATCCATAAAGTGTTATTCAGCGGGCATTTAGCTGAGGTAAGAAATAAGAATTATACATTTTCTATAGATTATTTACCTGATCTTCAGGCTGGTCGTGAGTTTGAGGGTAAGCAAACGACCTATTTAAATACACGCGGGTACCAAATATCAGCTACTATTGGTTCAAATTTCTTCTTTTACACGAGTGGGTATGAAAACCAGGGCAAGTTCGCTAACTACGAAGCTAATTATATCAGTAAAACCGACATGATACCCGGTGAGGCTTATGACCGGAGTTTTCTTGGTTATAATGATTGGTCATATGCAACCACCTTAATGGGTTATAAGCCCACAAAAGCAGTCACTATTGTTTTGGGTGAAGATAAAACCTTTATTGGTGATGGTTACAGGTCGGTGTTATTGTCGGATTATGCTGCCAATTACCCATTACTGAGGCTAACTGCCGATTTGGGGCCAAATGTACAGTATATGGCGATGTGGGCCTATATGGAAGATCCAAGTGCTGTTCAATTTAATTCTTTTACAAATAACAGGCGAAAATGGGGCGCATTCCATTATATCGACTGGAATATAAATAAAAGGGCATCAATTGGTTTTTTTAATGCATTGATAGCTGAGGAAGCCAATGACCAGGGAAAACTGCACGGTTTTGATGTGAATTATATTGATCCGCTATATTTTTCCTCTTCTTTAGGGCCATCCGGTAGTGGTACTATTCCTGATCATACTTTGGTCGGATTTAATGGCAAGTACAAAATCTTTAATAAAACTACCATTTATGGTCAATTGCTTTTTGATCAATCATTGTCGCCGGTTAATAACAGTGGTGGCAAAGCCTGGCAATTAGGTTTCAAAGGTTCCGATCTATTTAAAGTTAAGAGCTTAAACTATTTATTTGAATATAATACGGCCGCCCCTTACACCTATGCCAATCGAAACCCTATTGTTAATTATACGGAATTGGATGAGCCATTGGGTGATCCATTAGGCGCTAACTTTAAAGAACTATTGGGTATCGTCAATTATTCTATTGGCAGGTTTGATTTACAAGGTGAGATCGACTATGCCAAGACCGGTCTTAATATCGGCAACATCAATTATGGACAAGATATAACCCTGGCTGATAACATAAATCTTCCTGCTGTTACTACCGGAACCACCGGACAGGGCTTAGCCACGACTATAAAGTATGCAGAGGGTACGGTTGCATATCTGCTGAACCCCAAATATAACTTTCGCTTAGAAGTTGGCGCACTCCTTCGCCAGGAAACAAATAGCGAAACGAGTTTAAAAACGGCTATGATAACTATTGGTTTAAGGAGTAGTTTCAGAGATCTGTATCACGATTTTTAAGCTATCTATATTATTTAACAAGAATAAATATCGGCATTATGAAATACATTTACCAGCTAAAAAAATATAGATTTTTCTTTACCATATTACTATTAAACTTTATTGCTAATACCAATGCTGTAGCGCAAATGGAATATCAACCCTATTCCTTCCAGTTTTATCAAAAACTTAATTCGACGCTATATTCAACAGGCACAGATATACACACCTCGTTAAAACCATACATTATAACTGATTCGTTATTAAAACATAAATATGATTCGTTAATGAATTATGGGTCAGATGGCGAGCATCATAGTTGGGGTTACAGAAAACTATTTAATGAGCATATGATAGATGTGAAGAGTTCTGGTTCCACATTTTATGCTGATCTTTTACCCGATTTTGGGATAGGCCGGGATTTTTCGAACAAACAAACAACCAGTACAACATCTTTGGGTTTACAAGTTGGGGGAACCGTTGGCAATAAATTTTATTATAACATAAGTGGTTATCAAAGCAGTGCTATTTTTCCTGAGTACATGTCCACTTATATAAACCAGGTAGGCATTATCCCCGGGCAGGCATACGCCAAAACTTATACTACTAACGGGTACGACTGGTCATATATCACTGCCACCGTATCCTATACCGTTAATGATTATTTTAATATTACCGCGGGGCGTGATAAAACGTTTATTGGAGATGGATACCGGTCTATGTTATTATCTGATTTCGCATCGCCATATCCATTTTTTAGGCTTACGGGAACCTTGGGAAACGTAACCTATATGGCCATGTGGAGCTATATGGATGATCCGGCTTCTACCTCCCAATATGGTATAAACAGGCATAAATTCGGGGTTTTTCATTATCTTGACTGGAACGTAAATAACAGGATTTCTTTAGGTTTTTTTGAAAATATTACCGGCTTTTTCACAGACGATAATGGGGTAAAACGTCCTTTTGATTTTAACTACATAAACCCTATAATCTTCATGAAACCTGTTAATAATTCGAGTGATGATCCTGATAAATCATTGCTTGGGTTTACCGGTAAATATAAGATCAGCGATGGGATAACTGCCTACGGGCAATTTGCATTAGACGAATTTCACTCCAAAGATTTTTTCTCTAATGATGGTGCTGTCGATAATAAATACGGCTGGCAATTGGGCTTTAGAGGGACTGATCTGTTTGCTATTCATAATTTGAACTTTCTATTAGAATATAATACAGCAAAACCTTATACCTATTCTGCGCGCTCGGCAATTGAAAATTATTCAGAAAACGGCGAACCATTGGCACATCCCTGGGGCGCTAATTTCCGGGAACTTGTAGGTTTACTAAATTATACGTATAAGAGATTTGATTTCAGTACCGAGGTCGATCTCGGCAGATATGGGTTAGATATGAATGGGTTAAACTATGGTGGGGATATCTTCCAGATTTACACCGATCCGGCGCGGCCTTATGGCAATTATACAGGACAGGGCCTAACTACCAATATGGTTTATCTTGAGGGAAAAATAGCCTATGTAATCAATCCAAAATATAATATGAGGCTTGAGCTTGGCGGAATATTCAGGACAGAGCAAAATAGTGAGTTTCATGACAAAACAACTATGTTAACTATTGGCTTACGCAGTTCGTTCCGTGATTTATATACCGATATTACCAGTTTTAAAACGCATTAATTGATTAATATGTAAAGTAGCCTTGCAATTAAGGTATTAATAAAATTTTCCCAGTACTCTTTCTGCTTTCCAAAAAATCATGAGCTTGCTTGCCCTCTGAAAGTTTGAAACGCGCAGGATCGGCGATTGTTAACTGATTGCTGCTGATCCACCCAAACAATTGTTGCGCCCTTTTAATACGTTCTTCTCCTGATGTGAGATAATTCCATAAGTCGCCCCCTGTTATTGTTATAGAGTTAGCTATGATCAGTAGCGGATTGCCTAATTCTAATTTATCGCCTGCCAGGCCAAATAAAACTACTTGTCCGCAAATTCTGGTTACTTCAATACTTTCTTTCATGGTGCTGCCTACACTTTCATAAACTACATCTACTCCGTTTGGGAATAGTTCTAAGATCTTTGTTTTCCAATCTTCGCTATATAAAAAAACATGGTCAGCACCTAGCGAACGCGAAACATCCCGTTTGCTTTCTGAAGATGTTAAACCAATTACTCTAGCACCTAATAACCTGCATACCTGTATCAACAGCTGCCCAACTCCTCCTGCTGCTGCGTGTATCAGTACTGTTTCTCCCGGTTTTACCTGATGGCTGTCTGATGTTAAGTATTGCGCGGTAAGTCCTTGCAGCAATACCGAGGCTGCTGTTTCAAAGCTAATATCGGCAGGTAGCGGTATGGCATGAGCGACCGGAACAGCCACCAGTTCCGCATTTGCAAATGGGACATCGGCGAAACCAATTCTGTCGCCTACCTTAAACATTTTATTGTTGTTATTGTCAACCACTACACCGGCTCCCTCATACCCATTTATATAAGGAGCATGACCTCTTAGTGGATAAACGCCATTCCTCCGCATAATGTCGGCAAAGTTCAGGCCGATAGCTTCCATTTTTACTAATATTTCATCAGATTTTAAGATGGGATCGGCCACATCTTTATATTCAAGTACATCAGATTTTCCGGGCGTAGATAATGTTAGTGCTTTCATATGAAAAATTAATTCAATACTGTTTAGTTATTAATCGGCATAGCAATGGTTAACGTTATTAATCAAAGGTAAGTATGAATGAGGTATCTATGATAATAACACTGATGAATATGCCAAAAGCATAAAACATTAGATTGTTGTTTATTACTTATTTACAAATCATATGATCATAAGCAAAAAGCGATTCTTTTCATCAAATAACACGTTGTTTTATGCCATAACCAGCCTGCTGATCTTATTATTCTCATTGCCTGTAATGGCACAAAAAATGATTATAGAAAGCCTTAGCGGGCCGGTTACTCAAAACGAGATCAACGCTTTTAAAGCTCATATTCAAAATGTGGATGCGCCATCAGGCAACGGTAATGTATGGGTCTTTGGCAATGGCGGTAAAAGTATTGAGGCTTGTGGCTTAATGTACGAAGTATCACATGACCGAACCATTTTAAATAGGATGATCTGTTATTGTGATGAAATGCTTTCACGCCGTAATGACCTATGGCCGGCCGAAAAGGGTGGTCAGCATATTATATGGACGGGTAAGATTGAACCGGTATGGCCATCATCTAACCCTGATGTAACACCTGCGGGGGCCGGTATTGAACAAGGAGATGAGATAGCGCACATGAGCTATTGCGCAAGGCTGATCTTATCTGATTCATCTTTATGGAATGAGAAGGTTGACATTGGCGACAGTTATCAATTTGGTGCCACTTATAAAGAGCTGGCGTTAAAATATATTAATGAAGGTGATTACGTAATTGATAACTGGATAATCTCGCATTTTATACGTACTAACCAAAGCAATCATTATTACTTCCCCGGTTCGCCAAATACCTATAAGGCTAATGAGCCTGCTCCCTGGAACCAGGCATGGATGCTCACCAATGCTTTGGTAAGATTGGTAGAGTGTCATTTAATTTTAAATGATGATATGCAAAGGATATCACGTTACGATGCTATTATCCAGCCCAATATTGATTGGTTTAGAGCTAATGTAAGGCCAACTAAATCAGCAAAAGGTACTTTATGTTATACCTGGGCCTATGCTTTACCTAAAGGTATAGAAGATACGAACCATGCTGCTTATGATAGTGAAGGTTTATGGATAGCTTATGATAGCGGGCGGTATAAATTAAACTTTGACGACCTTTTACCTTTTGCCAATACCTATTGCGATATAGTAATGGGTACGGTAACAAATGGCAAATTTGCCGGCAGAGTTGACGGTACAACCGGAACAGGGCATGGTGGTGGTGATAATTATGTACGCGACGAATATATTTATTTGGCAGAGTTCAGGCCGGACATGTTTATGGAGATGGCCAATACCGAAATTAATGCAGATAAAATAGCTTCGTCAATACCCATTACCGCCAGATTACTATGGGAAAAAGACCGCAGGTATAAAAGCCAAAAACAATAATTATATGAAAAAAACACCCTTCATTATATTATGCCTGTTTACACTAATATGTAAGGGCCAAATTAAAGGTACCATATGGGACGTAAAAGGCATATATGATATTCCTAAATATAAAACCATAAGTACCGATTCTGCTATAGGTATCACTTATCATGGTTTAATGTATAAAGGTAAACCCCAGAATGTTTTTGCTTACTATGCCACACCCGGCACATTAAGCGGCGACCGCAGTAAAGATAAAAACCTGCCTATGGTAATATTGGTACACGGTGGAGGGGGAATAGCTTTTAAGGAATGGGCTATAATGTGGGCAAAGAAAGGGTATGCGGCGTTATCGATGGACCTCCGTGGCAATGGCCCTGGTAGAAAGCATATTGAAGGGGGATTTGATGAAGATAATGCTCAGACACCCTATTTTACTATAACGCCCAACATTAACGAACAATGGATGTTCCAGGCTGTGGCAGATGTGATACTGGCCAACAATCTGGTGAGAAGTTTTCCAGAGGTTGACGTGAACCGCACAGCAATTACAGGTATTAGCTGGGGCGGTATTATAACCTGCCTCATAGCCGGTGTTGATCAGCGGTATAAGGTGGCAGTCCCGGTATACGGCTGTGGTTATTTGCTGCAAAATAGTTCAATGCGCCAGGGTTTATTACAGCTAAACGAGCAGGACAGGCAAACCTGGGTAAAGCAATATGATCCATCAAATTACATTGGCAAAACTAAAATGCCCATGTTGTTTTTAAATGGCGCTAATGACCCGCATTTTTATTTAGATAGCTATGCTAAAACTTACAGGCTGGTGAAAAATAAAAACCTGTGCATAAAAATGGGTTTAAAACACAGCCACCATTACGGTTGGGCAAGCGATGAAATATTTGCTTTCATCAATAGCTACCTTAATCACAGCGCACCTTTAGCTGTAATTGATGAACCTGCACATAATGAAAATGCAACTATCATCGCCGGGGTCAAATACTCAACGCCCATAAGCAAAGTCTTTTTGAATTTTACTCAGGATACTACCAGCGTATTAATGAAAAGAAAATGGGAATCTACAGAAGTGAAAATTAATAAAAATCAGATCATCGCGCCACAACCGCCCGCTGGTACAACCATCTGGTACCTGTCTTTAATTGACGATAAGGGTTTGCAGGTTTCAGGCCCATTACAGTTTATTGATCCGAAACTATGATTTTAATTATCTCCAATAACCTTTATTTACTTATATGAAAATGATTAAAATAAATTTACAGAGCGCTAAAAAATTAAATCTATTATTGTTAGTAATGCTGTTTTGGCATAACCCTGTTTTTGCTGATATTATTAAAGTTACCTCTATAGATGCACTTCAAAATGGCATAAATAATGCTAAACCCGGCGATATATTAATACTGGCAAATGGTACCTATACCACAACCCAGGATATTACGGTTGACAGAAAGGGTACACCCGGCCAACCAATTACTATTTGTGCTGAAACAATAGGTAAAGCCGAGATTAGCGGATTAGGCGGGTTCAATTTGGTTAACCCCGCGGCTCATATTATTATTAAAGGCTTTAAGTTCACGGATAAATCGTCCAGGGATAGAACAGGTGGCGGTACCAGCTTTTGCCGATGGACACAAAATATTTTTGAAAATAGTGGTAACGGTGAAGATCTTACCATTGCAGGCAGCGACCATGAGATAGATTATAATACTTTTCAGCATAAGAATGCTATGGGGCGATTTTTGGCTATTCGTGGCACTGGCAGTCAGATAGCCGAACGGTTGCATATTCACCACAACTATTTTAATGATTATATTAGTCAGAATGGTAAGAATGGCGCCGAAACATTGCAGTTTGGTTTAAGTGGTTTTAGCATGTCGTCAAGCAATAGCGTGGTTGAATATAACTTATTTGAGCAATGCGCCGGTGAGACTGAATTAATTTCGGTTAAAGCCTCGGCAGTAACCCTCAGATATAACACCATCCGCAATTGCCCTGCCCAATTTACACTGCGGCATGGCAATAAAAATATTGTATATAACAACTACTTTATTAATACGCCAGGGATACGGATTTTTGGCGATGATCACCTGATAAGCAGTAATTATTTTGAAAACTGTAAACCGGCAATTACTATAGGTAATGGCGATGGCGAAGTAGCAGATGGCGCTAAGCTTACCGTGCATGACCGCCCGGACAGAGTAGTTATCAGCTATAATACATTAGTTAATAATCAGCAAAATTTTGTGATGACTGCGCGTAAAGATGGCATGGGGGCAACATATACCATCTTTGCTAATAACATTATACAAGGCGGCGGACCGGCATCAACAATAAAAGGTCCGTATACTAATGCAAAATGGGAAAACAATATTTTATTCAATGTAAAAGATGCCGGAAGCATTCCTTCAGATGGTTATATTACAGCTGATCCAAAATTAGTGAAAACCGCATGGGGCTATTATGTGGGAAATGATAATCCTGTTATTAAAAACAGTAAATTTTATTACCCCTCTGTCAGGTCTGATTTAGATGATCAAACAAAATACGACAGTAAAGCAAACTATGTGTTAACCCCTGAAGATGTAGGTTTTAATGCTACTAAATAATAGCTCAAATTAATGTTATCGGCCTTAATTGATTACGGGGAATAAATTATCAATTTTATAATTTTTAAATAAAAACACGATGAGAAAAATGTTTATTAAACGAATATTGCCTTTCATAGCTATAGCTTATTCTGGTTTAGCGTTTGGTCAAACTACAACTAATAGTGAAGAAATAGTTCGCAGGGTTGCCGACAACATTATTCAAAATACCTCATTCAAATTGATAGATGGTAAGACCGGGCAGAAGTATGATTCAACCAAAGGTTTACCGTTAAATGGGGATATTAAAGCTGATAGCAGGTACAATAAATGGGCTTACGTAAATGGCGTTTTAGCTATAGGTATGATGCAAACTGCCAATATTTTGAATGATAAAAAATATTCAGATTATTCACTGCATAATTTTGATTTTATATTTAGCAACATCCCTTATTTTGAGCAGCAATATAAAGCAAAAACACCTAAACCAGAATTTGGTAGCTTTTTTAGCATGAGTAACCTTGATGCATGTGGGGCTATGTCGGCCGGGCTTTGTGATGTTGATGCCTTGGCGCATAAGAAGGAATATCGCGCATATTTAGATAGGGCAGCTAATTATATTTCAAACAAACAATTGCGACTTTCTGATGGTACGCTTTGTCGCCCGCAACCCCGTTACATGACTATTTGGGCCGATGATCTATTTATGAGTGTGCCTTTTTTGGCACGCATGGGTAAGATTACCGGTGATGCCAAATATTTTGATGATGCCATTAAACAGGTAGAGAACTTTAACAAATATTTATACGACCCCATGACGGGCCTTTTCATACACAATTATTACAGCGATGTAGAGATGAACGGTGTAGGGCATTGGGGGCGGGCAAATGGTTGGTTAGCTATGGCACAAGTTCAACTATTAAATTATTTACCCGTTAACCACCCTAAACGGGCTGAGTTGATTAAGCTTTTATTAAGGCAAATCGTAAATTATTCGCGCTACCAGGATCAAAGCGGTTTATGGCACCAGCTATTAGATAAGCCAGACTCTTATTTAGAAACTTCTGTTACGGCTATGTTTACTTATGCTGTGGCACGTGCAGTTAATGAAGGTTGGATCAACAAAAAATATATGGCTATTGCTAATGAAGGCTGGCGCGGCCTTAGCAGTAAGGTAACAGCCGATGGCCAGTTACAGGATGTTTGCATTGGTACCAATATAGATGATGCAATTAAATTTTATTACACCCGGCCAACAGAATTAAATGATACTCATGGGCTAGGCCCATTCTTACTCGCCGGAACAGAAATGATCCGTTATGAGAAGGCTAATAAAAAATAGTATCAATATTATATTGCTATATATAAATCATTAATTAATAAGCATATAATCATATATCAAAAAAACAGCATATGCTTATTAGCATATGCTGTTTTTTTGTGTAAAAATCACTGAATAATTAGCCAATAGTATTCATAATAGGTTAATAAATAATTTGGTAATTGCATTAACCAATTATTTATTAAACCACCTAAAAAATTGTTATGAACAAAAGTATTACGCGCCTTTATTATTAAAAAGTAATCAATCTTTTTTTAAATAATTAACTAACTCACTCTTAATCTAAAATGGTGTTATGGTCAAACTCTTTACCCAATTTTTTTCAAAACTAAGTAAACCTGGAATTTGGTTACTTATGTTTATGCTTGTAATGTTAATTCAAGCACAAATATTACACGCACAAACCCCCGTTAAAGTTATAGGTACCCTTACCGACTCAAAAGGTGAAACTTTAATAGGCGTTAGTGTTAGGCAAAAAGGCACCACTAATGGTGTCCTTACTGATGCAAATGGCAAGTTTGCCTTAACATTACCAAATGAGCAAGCTACAATAGTATTCAGCTACATTGGTTATGTTACGCAGGAATTTGTTGTAAGCACACGCCATATTTTTAATATAAAACTCAACGAAAGCTCTAACAGCCTTGAGGACGTTATTATAACCGGTTATGGACAAACTGTTAAAAAACGTGATTTAACCGGATCAATTTCTACAATTACTGCCAAACAAATACAGGAACGCCAGCCTGTTACAATTTTTGATGCATTGGAAGGCCAGGCAGCAGGTGTTTTGGTTAGCAATGATAATGGCGACCCATCAGGCGAAGGAACAATTGTGATACGTGGTACCGGAACGCTAAATTCAGGAACAGGGCCTTTGTACGTAATTGATGGTGTTATTAATACAGATGCTAATTATATTAATCCGGCTGATATTCAATCTATCGAAATTTTGAAAGATGCGGCTTCAGCAGCTATTTATGGATCTCGTGGCGCCAATGGCGTAATTATTATTACTACAAAACATGGTGCAGATGGCAAGCCGATGATTTCGTCAACCTATTCTCATTTATTCGGAGAACTTGCACATAAACTTCCTACTGTTTCAGCCAATGATTTACGCTACTACAGAAAAAATCGTCTCGATGGTAATAATGGAATAAATACAGACTCTGTAAACCATTATCTGAACGCTGATAATGATTATCAGGATCTGCTATTCAGAACAGCTAATAAAGATACTTATAATTTGAGCATTAGTGGTGGTCAAAAAGGCCTGACTTATTATGGCGGTCTTAATTATATTAATGACCAGTCAATAGTTATAAACAGCTACCTCAAAAGAGTTCAGAGCACTATTAATATAGACTACCAGGCTTCTGATAAATTTAAGATCAGTAATAACTTCTCATTTGCCTATCAATCGGGTAATAATATCCCGGTTGGAACAACTGTTCAGGGGATTTTTGACCGTAATCCATGGACAACTATTTATACCCCAACCGGAGCCCTGGCAGGATATGTAGAGTCAAAAAGAAACCCCGTTGCTTACGCTTTGTTAGCAACAAATCTTGCAACAAGTTACCTGGCTCAATATAACACAGCAGCTAATTATTTGATAACTAAGGATCTGAGATTTACTACAAGTTTTAATGTAAAATTATATAATCCTACAACCCAAAGTTTCACACCCTCTTCATTAACCAGCGGGGGAACAGGGCTTGATGTAGGTTCTACGGGGAGCGACAGGCAGTTCTCTTATGATTTACAATCGTTTTTAAATTATAATAAAACGGTTGGGAAACACGGTGCTTTTACTGCTACAGCAGGGTTCAGCCGTGAGTATTTTGGGGATTATAATTTCAATATCGCTGATAATAATTACTTGAACGAAACGGTTTTTACCTCTAATGTAGGTACTGTTAATCTTACACAAACAGGTACCACTTCAACCGCGTATACTACCGAATCGCTTTTTGGCCGTGTAGGTTATAATTATAAAGAAAAATATATAATGACCGCAACCTACAGGCGTGATGGTTCATCAAGATTTGGGCCTGACGATAAATGGGGTAATTTTTATTCGGCTGGCTTTGCATGGCGCTTTACTGACGAACCTTTTCTGGCATGGACAAAGAAGTTTCTTGAAGATGGTAAGCTAAGATACAGTATTGGTCAATTAGGTAATGACCAGCTAAGTAACAACTATTTGTTTTCAACGCTTATGAATTTTGGCACTTCAAATACAAGTGCATCTTACAATGGTAACAGTACCGCGGCATTATCTACCACTCTAGGTAACCCAATTATCCATTGGGAAACGGTTACTACCCAGAATTTTGGTATGGACCTTACCTTTTTGAAAGGACGTTTAACATTTACGCCAGAATACTATATTAAAAACACAAATGGTCTACTATACACTACAGCCCTGCCAGAAGAAACGGGTTATAAAAACGTAACGGTTAATCTTGGAAATATACAGAATACAGGGTTAGAGCTTACTTTAGCCGGATCGCCAATTGTTAGCAAGAATTTTAACTGGAATGTTAGCGCTAATATTACCTTTCAAAATGCAGGTTTAATTAAGAGCCTGGCTAATCACACATCTTTTGTAACAGGCTCATACATTATACAAGAGGGTGGCCACGTTGGCGATTTTTACTTGTATAAAAATTTAGGTGTGTACCAATATGATGTATCAAACTCTTATGCCGTTAACGGCGATAGATTAACACCTGTAGGTGTGGGCAACAAAGGTACAACAGCTAAAAGCTTTCTTGATGATGGCAAACCATATAACGGTCCAATACATCACCTTACCAGGAATGGACTTTTATTAAAAGGTGGTAACACTATTTGGCAAGATGTTAATAATGATGGGGTGATAGATGCCAATGATAAGGAAGTTGTAGGCAATGGTATACCCAAATATTATTTCGGGTTCACTAACTTTTTTACCTATAAACGTTTTACGCTTAATATAACCTTTAACGGGCAAATTGGTGGCAAAGTTTATAACGCAACCGCCAATAGCCAAAATGCAAACAGCTCAACTTACTCGCCCCCAACTGTTGATGCCATTTACCACTCATGGCTTCATGAGGGCGATATAGCTAAATATCCACTGTTTACAAACAAGGATGCTTACGGTGATATTAGTAGCGGACTGAACAGCCTTTATCTTCAGGACGGTTCATTTATCAGGCTGGCTAATGTAAAATTCACCTATACACTTAATCCGAGGATAGCAGCAAAGATAAAAGCTAGGAATATAGGGGTTTATCTATTCGGAGATAATCTGCTTACGTGGACAAATTACACCTGGTATGATCCTGAATTTAGTTCATCTAATCCACTTACACCAGGTATGGACAATGGTCAGTATCCGAAAAGAAGAGAAGTTGGATTTGGAGTTAATGTTGGTTTTTAAGAAGAAGGACATTTTTAAAAGAAAAAGACGATGAAAAAACTTATAGGTATTGCTGCTTTTATTAGTGTAATTACAATAATAAGCAGTTGCAAAAAAGATGTAACACAGTCGCCGCTTTCTGCGGTATCTGTAACAGCTTACTTTAGAAGCACCAAAGATATCACAGCTGCTTTAGCAGGTATATATGGTTCTTTTCAGGAAGAAATGACTGGTGATGGAACCGGTAAAACTGAAGGGTATGGCGGCCGTTATCATTACTGGGGCGAATGCAGGTCTGATAATTTTGATCGTAGCCAATATGTAAATACTACTGAAACAGAAATGGCATTTAATGCGCTCACCATAAATGATGCTGCAACCGACTGGGCCGGATTATACAGGACAATAGCAAGCGCAAACCTGGCAATTAAATATTTTCCGCAGGTGCCGCAATATGACCCTAACGCCACTCCAGTGTTAGTTAATAACTCATTAGCGCAATGCTATGCCATGCGGGCCGAATGTTATTTTTACATTGTAAGGCTTTGGGGTGATGCGCCTATGTGGACAACGCCGTACCTGGATGCTACCCAACCGAGTGCAAAACCAAGAACCCCAGCAGCTAAACTTATCGATTCACTCATTATTCCTGATCTGCAAAAGGCGTATTCGCTCATGCAAAAAGGGCAAATTCCGGTAGTATGGTATATTAATGAGGCAACTATTTGTGCTATCATGGCTGATGTTTACATGTGGAGGGCAGGGCAGCCCGGTGGTGGCCAAGCCGACTATCAGAATGCAATTGCCTGGACCCAGAAATTATTTTTGGCAAAAAATCCTTTGGGTAAGGCCAATTATGGAGGAGGGGCAGCCGGTCTGGAAACAACAGCCAACTGGAAAAATTTATTTTTAACCCCTACAACTTCAGTTGAACCAATATGGAGTATAGCTTGGGATAATACGGTAAATGGATGTGCCTGTATACCTGTTTCAATAATGCAAAATACCAATAACCCCATAAAGGTTGACTCTGCTATTTATTTCAACTGGAAAGCAATTAAGGCGGATACAAGGTTTGCTAAAACCGTGGATACTTCAGCGGTTGCTACCGTATCAAGTTCAGTACTAGGGCATGAGGACAAAGTATTGAAATATTATAACGCTGGGTTAGCCAGTCAGCTTGTTTCAGCTAATGCGCTCCAATATAATGTTTACCTGGTAATGTACAGGCTTGGCGATGTTTACTTAACCTATGCAGAGGCTTTAAACCAAACAAATGATATGACTGATGCGCTTACGTATCTAAATTATATACACACAAGGGCAGGTTTACCGGCTTATACCGCGGCACAACTACCAACAACAAGCGCTATGCAGGATGCTATTCTGCAGGAACGGCAATATGAATTATTTGGAGAAGGTAAGCGTTGGTTCGACCTTGTACGTACAAATCATGTTCAAACAGTTATGGATCCAATAGTATCAAGACGGCAGAAAAGTTTTGGCACCACCCCAACCGGATTTTCAAATTTGGCTAAAGTGCTTTGGCCATTAAGCCAAACTGCACTTAATGCAAATACGCAATTGGTTCAAAATCCATCTTACTAATTATTAACTGATAAATAGGAAAGCATGATGGGCGATGGCTCAAAACAGGATTTGAAAAATCGCTCATGAAAAGCTTGAATAACGTAAAAAATAATATTCAGATGAAAAAAGCAAAATATCTTTCAGCAATATTTTCTGTATGCCTGGCAGCGATGTCAGTAATACTGCTCCCGGGTTGCCTTAAACTGCAAAAGAATTTTAACCGGAGTACCACAGATACACTTAATGCGCATTTGTATAAAAACTCATGGCAATATCTAAAATCCCGTGCGTACGGAAGTGGTACTGATACTATTTTCAGGAGGATGTACGATGCTATTATATACTCGGGCATTGATACCAGTGTGTACACACAAACCGGAAAAACATATATATACTTTACCAATGCAATGGTAACTACAGCAAAAACAGGCTTGTGGGCTGCGGTGCTTACTTCAAGCAACAAAGCTGCTACCAGTTGGAAAAGTTATTCTCCGGCTGATGTGAAAAATTACCTTGAATATTTAATTCTTGATGGTACATATTCTCATTATAATTTACCAGTTCATGATGTAACTGTACATACAATGGCACCGGCAGGCACTTACACTACTAATCCTCCGGGGTTCCAGATACCAGGTTTTGTTACCAATCCAAACTCAACCCTGTATATTGAGGTGTTAAATGCTTCACCAACCAATACATCAAACTATCCAATTACTGTTAACGATGTTTTTTATATCGCTACAAGCGATCTGTTAGCAACTAATGCGGTGGTTGATGTTATAAGTACCCCAATATATCCCATTTTACCTTATTAATGCTGTAAACATTGGTTTAACGGAGCAGTATAACACTGCTCCGTTATTTTTAAATAACATCTAGCAGCAATAATCATATTGATTATTGCTGTATGTATATAATTAACACCAGTAACATCTAACCCGGCTTGAAAAAAATAAAAATCGTTATAATACTATTTGCTATCCTATGTAGTTACGATGTATCGGCACAGCAAATAACACACTTAAATAATAATTGGGAATTTTTAAAGCAGGATTTAGGTGGTATATGGGAAGCTGTAAGGCCTGTAATCCCAGGTAACCCTGAAAGCGTCCCCATTTGGAGCCCGGTAACATTACCCCATTGCTTTAATGAACGCGATGCGGTTGATCCTGATGGTAATTATTACCAGGGACCGGGTTGGTACCGTACACAGTTAGATATTAAGAACCCATACAACAATGGCCGTACATTATTGCACTTTGAGGGTGCCGGACCAAAAACAGATGTATATGTATATACCACCAAAGTAGGCAGCCATTTAGGTGGTTATGATGAGTGGACCGTTGATATAACCCAGGCCGTTGAAGACTTTAAAAAAACGGATGTATTTAAAAAACAATTCCACGGCAAAATACCTATAGAAATTCGTTGTGATAACTCGCGGGATCTGAACCGTATTCCTTCAAGTCTTTCTGATTTTTGCATTTACGGGGGCATTTACCGCTATTTAAACTTGGTTTACACGCCGGCTATATCGGTAGATAAGGTTTTCGCATCGGCACAGGTTAATAAAGAAGGTAAGCAAGGAAAGTTGAATGTTAAAGTCCGTTTTTATAACCCCGTATCGGATACAGGTGCTACCGTAGATGTAAACCTTATTAACCCAAAAGGTAAAAATATTAAAACCAGCACAATTAAGCTGAGTAACCTGAATGACGATATTCAAGTTGGTTCTTTTGATGTTAAGGCGCCAGCCTTATGGTCGCCATCAAATCCGGAATTATACACAGTTGAAATAACGGTTAATAGTAAATATGGTACTTGTAAACAAATTGAAAAAGTAGGCTTCCGCAATTTTGAATTTGTAGATAACGGGCCATTTATGCTGAATGGTAAGCGTTTGTTATTAAATGGTACCCAACGTCATGATGACCAGACGGGGGTTGCGGCAGCAATTACTGAAGACATGATGCGCAAAGAAATGCAGCTAATTAAAGATATGGGTGTCAATTTCATCCGTTTAGGGCATTATCAGCAATCAAGTATTATACTAAATCTATGCGATAGTCTTGGTATTTTGGTTTGGGAAGAAGAGCCCTGGTGCAGAGGAGGCTTGGGTAATGATGTTTATAAAGATCAGGCACGCGGTATGCTTACCAATATGATAGAGCAGCATTACAATCATCCCGCTGTAATTATATGGGGGCTGGGTAATGAAAATGATTGGGCGGGTGATTTTTCTGAATTTGACAAACAGAAGATCCACGCATTTATGCAGGAGCAGAACGACAGGGCACATCACCTTGACCCTTCCCGGGAAACAGGCCTCCGCAGATGTGATTTTTGTAAAGACATTCCCGATGTGTATTCACCTTCCATATGGGCTGGTTGGTACCGTGGTGCTTATCAGGATTATAAAAACGCTACGGAAACTGAATTTAAAAAAGTAAAACATTTTATACATATTGAATGGGGAGGAGATAGTCATGCGCTTCGCCATTCGGAAACGCCATATAGTTTTATACATAAAATACCTGTAGGTAAGGGGGATGACGAACGCCTGGGCGATGCCAACTTGCATAGCGGTGAACCAAATGTTTCTAAAGATGGCGACTGGAGTGAAAGTTATATTTGTGACCTGTTCGACTGGACGCTAAAAGAACAACAAACAATGCCCTGGCTTACAGGATCAGCCTTTTGGACATTCAAGGATTTTGCCACACCCCTAAGGCCCGATAATCCGATCCCATTCATGAATCAGAAAGGTGTTGTTGAGCATGATCTTACCCCAAAAGAATCATATTACGTTTTTCAATCGTATTGGGCAGACAAACCTATGGCGCATATTTATGGGCATACCTGGCCTATAAGATGGGGAAATGATGGAGAGCAGAAGATGATAAAAGTTTACTCCAATTGTACTGAGGCCGAATTGTTTTTAAATGGTAAAAGTTATGGCGTTAAAAAACGCGATAGCCAGGATTTTCCAGCAGCGGGTTTACATTGGATGGTGAATTTTAAAAAAGGTAACAACCATATTAAGGTTATTGCGAAAAGAGGAACAGCTGTTATAACAGACGAAATAGACCAGGTTTATCAAACAGATAAATGGACTAAGCCAGAGAAATTAATACTTGAAAAAATAGCCGAAAATGATGGCACTGCCACTATACAGGTTAAGTTAGTAGATAATAATAACATTCAATGCCTTGATTCAAAAAACGATATAGAGTTTTCGCTGGCAGGGGATGGAAGGCTGATTGATGACATGGGTACTTCCAACGGATCGCGTAAAGTACAGGCCTATAATGGCCGGGCCATTATCCGTGTAGAAACTAACAAGGGTAAGAGTGTAATATGTGTTAAATCGCCGGGTTTGCCAAGCGCGTTTATAAACCTTTAAATCAGGAAAATGAGCTATCGAAAAAGGTAAAAACTATACTATAATTCCATTATAAATCTCTGTTATTATGAAATGTTATATTCCTCTTCTCTTAATACTGTTAAGTATCAACGTTAAAGCTCAGGACAAGGCCGCCTGGATGAAACAGGCCAAATTTGGCGTAATGACCCATTATTTACCCGATTGGCTTTCACAAACAGAGAACATAAATGTTAATATTACAAAATGGAACGAGCTGATTGATAGCTTTAACGTAAATACGCTTGCAGATGAGGTAAAGTCTGTTGGCGCAGGATACATGATATTTACTATAGGGCAAAACTCAGGTTTCTATGATGCACCCAATGCTACTTATGACAGGCTGGTTGGCAATAACCCAAGTAAATGCTCAAAAAGAGATTTAATAGCTGATCTGGGTGCCGCTTTACATAATCGCGGATTAAAATTGATTGTGTACTTGCCTTCAGGAGCGCCAAATGGCGATCAGGTAGCGAAAAATGCACTGGAATGGCAAAATGGCCCGCATCCAAACAAAGAATTTCAAAGTAAATGGGAGCAGATTATCCGCGAATGGTCGGTTCGCTGGGGTGATAAAGTTGATGGCTGGTGGTTTGATGGCTGTTACTGGCCCAATATAATGTACCGCACAGAAAGTGCACCCAACTTTAAAAGTTTTGCAGATGCGGCAAGAGCAGGCAACCCCAACAGTATAGTAGCATTTAATATGGGGGTATTTTACCGTTTAACAAGTGGTACCCCTTATGAAGATTACATAGCAGGTGAAATTAATAAGGATGATATGGTATCAATAAACCATCCGTATGATGGGAA
The DNA here is from genome assembly GCF_009765905.1 of Mucilaginibacter sp. L196. GTDB lineage: Bacteria > Bacteroidota > Bacteroidia > Sphingobacteriales > Sphingobacteriaceae > Mucilaginibacter. The sequence goes on from NZ_LMUO01000015.1 coordinate 935,647, forward strand.
AATAGATGGCGTTCAGATCCATGCTTTAAGTAACCTGGGTGAAAAGTGGGGTATGGGTAATCCGCGTTTTACTGTAGAACAAATAGTGGGTTATACTAAAAAGATCAACGATGCTGGCGGGGCAATGACCTGGGATGCGCCCATACAAAGCAATGGGGAGATATATCCGGCATTTATAACTCAATTAATCGCTATTGGCAAATCAGTTCACCAGTAATTGTAAATCAAGTAAGTATGCCATTATTTAGATATTCAATATTTTGCTGCCTATTTTTTATTATTACAGGTAAATTAAATGCCCAACAACTAACCTGGACGCAGGTTGAACCCGGTATATGGAAAGCTGTTGCGGGCAAGCCTGAAGCATTTGATTTGCTTAACGCTGCTGGTGCCATTCCGTATCATGCGGGTTTAGTACAAATGGGAAATACAGAATTTCCGTTGCCAAAAACAGAAATTAAAGTAACTATTATAGACGGTAAAACCTATCTGCGTTTTCCGTTAGATCGTACCGAACAACTTTATGGTTTTGGTTTGAATTTTCAAACTGTGCATCAGCGTGGTAAGGTTTTAACGCTGCATGTTGATAATTATGCCGGAAAGGACGATGGTCATACGCATTGCCCTACACCTTTTTATGTATCGTCAAAAGGGTATGGTGTTTTTATTAACTGTGCCCGGTATATTAAAGTTTATGCAGGTACAGCAGTGCGCATAGATAGCAGCACCCCGCCTGAAATAAAGGATAGAAATACGGATAAAGATTGGAATGCCCATCCTTATTCGGATGGTGTGGAAATGCTGATTCCGGCTGAAGGCGCCGAAATCTACGTTTTTGGTGGTCCGACAACTATGGATGCCGTGAGGCGGTACAACTTATTAAATGGCGGCGGATGCCTGCCGCCGCGTTGGGGGCTTGGCTTTACCCAACGTGTGCAGCGATTAACAGATGCTGCAGGTGTTGCCGCTGAAGCTGACTCATTTGCAGAAAAAGGATACCCTCTTGATTTTATAGGTTTAGAACCCGGTTGGCAAAGCAAATCGTATCCATGTACTTATGAGTGGGATAAAACCCGTTTCCCTGATCCGAAGGGATTGGTCCAGAATATGTTAAAAAAGGATATTCGTATTAATTTATGGATAAATCCTTATGTATCTCCCGAAGCACCTGTTTATCCTTTAATAAAACCCTATGCCGCATCGCACACGGTTTGGAACGGTGCGGTAGTTGATATCAGCATACCCGAAGCCAGGAAAGTATTCTTCGGTGAGCTGGAAAAAAACAAAGTGGATATTGGCGTAAGTGGTTACAAAATAGATGAAGTTGATGGCGGCGATACTTACTTATGGCCTGACGTTGCTATTTTCCCTTCGGGGCGTAGCGCTGAGCAAATGCGGCAAACCTATGGCCTTATGATGCAGCGTTATGTTACCGGGCTTTATCGCAAACGTAACCAGCGTACTTATGGGTTGGTGCGCGCATCTAATGGAGGAGGAGCATCCTTTCCATATGTTATTTACAATGATTATTATAACCATCAGGACTTTATAACGGCGCTAATTAACAGCGGCTTTGCAGGCGTACTGTGGACACCTGAAGTTAGAGCCTCCAAAACGGCAGAGGAATGGTTGCGAAGATTTCAGTCTAATGTGTTTTCGCCCATGGCCATGATTAATGCCTGGGCAAGCGGCACCAAGCCGTGGACCTTTCCCGAAGTTGCGGAACAGGTAAAACAGATGGCAAATCTGCGTATGCAAATGATGCCTTATTGGTACAGTGAATTTGCCAAATATCATTTTCAGGGTATCCCGCCATTTAGGGCTATGAATTTGGAACCCGGTTTCAGCGATGTTAAAATGCCTGAAAAAATAACAAAAAAGCAAGTGAACCTCGAGGAAAATCCTTATGAAGATTTATCGGGCAAGGAAATAAAAGACCAATATATGGCTGGCGAAAATATTCTGGTTGCGCCAATGTTCACCGGGCAAACATCGCGTAAGGTAATTTTACCTAAAGGCAGATGGTATGACTTTTACACCGGAAAACTGGCAGGCGACGGAGAGGTAATAACTGTTACACCTGGACTGGATAAAATACCGGTGTATGTAAAGGATGGAGGTATTATACCAATGATGCCAGCCATGCTGCATGCGCCTAAAGCAGGGCAGAAGGTTGATATTGAAGTGCGCTACTATGGCGAAAAGCCCGGAAATTACAAACTGTACGATGACGATGGCGAAACTTTTAATTATGAAAAAGGTGAATACAGCTTCAGAGATATTAAGGTTGAGAAAGCAAATGGTAAAATTATAGGAAGCATTAGCGATGCCATAGCCGCTAAACCCAACACCGTAGGCAAAGTAACTTTCAAAATGATGACTGATTAAAAGCGTTAAGCATCCGCAAATCCGGATCAATTAAATAATTATTATGAAAAGAAGAAACTTAGCTATATCGGGATGTTTGCTTGCCGCATTATTAAGCGTTAATGTAAGCTTTGCCCAGGATAAAGGTGATGAGGATAAAACAATGGCAAACCGGGTAAATACTCGCGACAAAAAAGCTATTGATGATGCAGTAAATGGTTGGTGGACAGCCAGCATGAAAACACATGATGCCCGTATAGCCTGGTGGCGTGATGCCCGATTTGGCATGTTTATACACTGGGGTATTTATTCGATGGCGGGCGGCGAATGGAAAGGTAAAAGGGTTGATGGTTATGCAGAACACCTAATGCGTAAAGAAAAAATACCACGTGCGAAATACCTGGAATTGGCCCACCGGTTTAATCCGCTGAAATTTGACGCGGATAAGTGGGTGAAAACCGCTAAACAAGCCGGTATGCGTTATTTGATTATCACGGCTAAACACCATGATGGTTTTGCCATGTATAACTCTAAGGTGTCTGATTATAATGTGGTTAAACAAACAGCCTGGAAACATGACCCCATGGCCGATCTTGCGGCTGCATGTAAAAAGTATGGATTAAAATTCGGGTTTTATTATTCGCATGCTTTTGATTGGGAGCATCCGGATGCGCCGGGCAATGACTGGGATTATAAAAACCCGGGTGGCGATTTGAACCTGTATGGCGGCCGCGATTGGTATGATATTCACCCTGAATTATTGCCCAAAGCAGTAAAGTATGTTAATGAAAAGGCGATACCGCAGATAAAGGAATTACTAACCATGTATCACCCTGATATTTTATGGTTTGATACACCACAAAAACTTCCGCTATCTGAAAATATCCGTATCCTGAAGGCCATTCGTGAAACAGACCCTAATGTTGTGGTAAACGGCAGGCTTGTCCGGGGTGATGATAACCTGAATATGGGGGATTACAAGAATACCGTCGACCGGCCTGCTGAATTTTTTCCTGTTGATGGCGATTGGGAGGCTATACCTACTACTAATGAATCTTATGGTTATTCTAAATTTGATAAGAGCCACAAACCCATAAGTTTTTTTATACAGCTGCTGGCTAAATCAGCTTCGCGAGGTGGTAACTTACTGATGAATATTGGCCCTATGGGTAATGGTGAATTTGCTCCAGAGGATATAAAGATTTTGAATGGGCTGGCTAAATGGATGAGCAAAAACTCCGAAAGTATTTATAAAACTACCAAAACGCCTTTGCCTTTTCAAAGCTGGGGCGTATCTACTCGTAAGGGCAGCCTTTTATATCTGCATGTATTCAATTGGCCATTAAACGGTAATCTTATAGTAGGCGGGTTGAAAAGCAATATACGGAAGGCATATTTATTAGCCGATCCATCAAAAAAAGCATTATCATTTAAACACATTGATCCGCTGGATGTGAGCATCAATGTTCCGGTACAAGCCCCTGATAGCGTGAATACGGTTGTCGTTCTGGAAACAAATGGCACTATGCAGACTGATTCCGTAAGGCTGCTGTCGACGAGTGCTGTTGCCAACCGACTGCTGGCATTTGATGCCGAATTGATAGGTAAAGGTTTTGGTTTTGGCGATGGCAAAACCGATAAATATTACGTGAATGGATGGAATAAAAAAGATCAGTTAATTAAATGGAATTTTAGATTGATACAGCCTGTTAATTATAAGGTTGTATTAAAGTACCTGGCTGATAACAGCGATGCAGGTAGTTATGAAATTAAAATAGGCAGTCTGGTTAAAAGCGGCGAGGTATTATCGTCCGAAAAAGATGAGGTTAAAACCGTAAATCTGGGCGAGGTAAACCTGCAACCGGGTATACATACGCTGCAAATAACCCCGATAGCGATAACAAAAAGTGGGTTAATGAAAATTCTGGAAGTTCAATTAATTCCTAATAACTAAAACATACGGAATCATATTAAAAAAGCAGCGGTACAAATATTTGTACCGCTGCTTTTTTTTAACCGAATGCCATTTGTAAAATATTATTGATGGTAATAAAACCTATTGCGTAGCAGGCCCTATAGTTATTTTTTTAGTTTGATAACCCACCTTTCCACTCAGGTCACTTCCTTCCATAATTATGGTATAAGTAGTTGGTTTATCTGCTGCATAGAAAGAAACGTTGGCTTGTCCGCTCTTATCGGTAACCACAGATGGCTGCCAGTGTATAGTTGAGCGAAGATCGTGAAAGTATGGTAGGCTATTTTTCACAAGATACCTGGGTCTGTAAAATTGCTTAGGCAATGTAACCGGCATAGGCTTATAAACGTATATGCCTGTAGCCGTTTTTGTAAAAGGCCCATTGCCTGATCGTGTAGTTATCTCTAAATAAGCGATGTCAGATCCTTTTGATCCGGCAGCGTTTACAGCCAACTGCTGATCGAGAGTAAGGTTTTGAGCCTGGTATGATGCGCTGTAAAGGCTGCTATATAATACCTCTACACCTAAAATATCTTCAGCTGTTAAATAATCAAGTGTTTGTTTCTCATACTCGTAATGTTCATTTGGCATCCCATCCGCAGTTGGCATGTAAAATCTGTCAAGGTCTACTCCATCAATAACAAATCTCACCTTTTTATCCTTTATAAAATATTGAATATTGGTTGATTTTGTTTTATAACCTATGCGGAAACCTGTAACTTTTTGCTGTAACAGATCAAGCAAACTTGCTTTACCAACCTTTTCAATATCATCTTCAGTAATTACCTGGTCCGAGTTACCTGCACCATTAAGATTTTGTGAACCCCTTATTATAGCTTTGTCTCTAACCTCCACCTCCTTTAATACATGACCGCCATATTTTCGGTTTTCAAGCTCATCACGGTAAGTATTATTTGTTTTTATATAATTAAGCATAGTTGCATCGGTATTTACATACCAGGGCGCAGGCATTATATTAAAAGGAATATTTGCATTTAGTTCGGGTACATCATCTATAGTGATGCCTCCGTTAATAGTTCGTCCTTTTGCATTAGTTGCCTGTAGTACATATTTTGTGCTATCTGATGCCGGTATCTTGTGGAAAGAAAACTCACCTTTATCATTAGTAACAGTATCCTTAACAAAGTGATACTTGCCGGTAGCTAACATCAATACTTTAGCATCGGCAATTGGTTTGTTTAACAGATTGCCAACCCTGCCTTTAACTGCATAGTCTGGCTCTGGCGAGAATTGTGCAACAGGGGCTCCGTTTATAATATCTTTCCAATTGTAACCAACCCATCCCTGTGTTAATAAAAGAGCATCTAATGCTTTCCATGATTGGGCATTATTTTCAAAGTAATATCCGGGGTCTTCAACAAAGCCCTTCATGTCAGATGAAAGCAGCATATCAGTAAGTATATTGCCTGTATTATTGGCGCCATCTTTTACCTGTGCATCATCAGTAACCGCTATGGAGAAGCTACCCACTGTAGGTTTGCCATCCTTGTCGTTAACACTGATATGCAGTGGTATACTATCCCGTGGTGAAAATGAGCTGGCCGGAAGTTTAATATCAATCTTTAAATTATCATCATGATTAATAAAAGCGAGCCTTTCATTAAATGGTTGATTTTTGGAATTAATGATAGTAAAGTGTGCTACACCTGTAGGGAATAAAGTTTTGGGTACATGTAAATTAAAAAACTGCTTATTGAGTTTAAATGATGCCCCATAACATACTACTCCACGCGATTGGCCAATAATGAAATAAGATTCATCGGGCGAAAGCATATCTGCTGTTGCTAATATGGATACATCTAACGTATCTGTATCAAAACCATTTTTTACTTTTAAAATCATGCCTGATTTTTTTAAATCGGGCATGCTAACGACTTTAGTACTGCCATCAGGTAAGGTTACTTTAGCGGTATAGGTTTCATCCTGTTGCGGTGCCATATTAAATACGCCCATTCCGGCATGCAAACTTTCAAACTGAGCTACTGTATTGTTTTCTTTATCAGTTATTATCCCTTTTATGTTTACACCTTTTCCGTCCTCTCCAATGGCTTTAAAGCCTACTTGTGTTGGCAATGAAGCTATAAACGAGCCACTTTCCGGCATAAATTGTATATCAACATCTTGTGCCCTTTCAACATTTAAAGGGATTTGAGCAACCTTTTTATTGTCTTTTTTATCGGAGGCAATTAGCATTAAATTTCTTAATAATGTATTTTCAGGAAGGGCAAAATCTATAATTGCTGATCCGTCGGCCCCGGTTACATCCGTGTTTTGAAGTAATGTTTTGTTGTTATTAACCAACTTTAACTGCAAATTTTGATTGCCTGAAGGCGTATTATCAAGCCCGGAAAACTTAAGGTCAACTTTAACACCATTGTTATTTAAACTGCTGTTGGCATTAATTATCCACGCGTTTGAAGATGAATTTGCAATATAAAAGCTTTGATAAAAAAGGGCGTCGATACCAAAGTTGCGCATCCAATTAGTATATGCCCTTATTGTGTAAGCACCTCCATGCAAATTTTCATCCAGCTTAATATTTCCCCAGCTTAAGCCAAATGATATTGGAAAAACAAGGTGCTTAACCACTTTATTACTATCGTTCACCAGGTCAACATATAACCTGCTACTTAATAATGAATAATTGAGGGCGGAATTGGTCAGGTATCCTTTAAACCAAATGGTATCACCAATAGCATAGTAGGGTTTATCAAACTGTAGATACAGTTTCTCGGTAGGGAGCTTAGTGTTATAATCATCTATTTTATCAACCACATTTTTAATAGAGTTAGTGGGTTGCTGCGCTTTTACCAGCAAGCCGGATAGTGTAAGCATTATGGTTAATAGTAAAATGATTTTTTTAGTGCAGGGGGATTTTTTAAGCATTTGAGTATGTGTTTATTGTAGGTTAGATTTATTGCTATAAAGCGTGAATTAATATTCAGATTAAATTAAATCAGCAAGAAATAGTTATTGGTAATAATATGGTTGCAGCTTGGTATAAAAACAATTATTTATTGGCTGCTTTTACAAATATAATGCACAAGTATTCACTCAAATAAGCATACTTGTTATGGAATATTGGCAATATTTAAGATGCTAAAATAGCTGAATGACTGGTATGTAGCTATTAACAAATCAGGTTTTAATAATTACGATATTGCGATAATCAATTTAATCCTAAAACAAAAATTTCAATAAAATATTCAAAGCCATGAAGAGAGCACTAGTTATTTTTATTGCCTTAGCCCTGTTTACAACGGGTGTATCCGCACAAAAAAAGTTAACCCGCGATGAGCGTATGAAATGGTGGCGCGAAGCACGCTTTGGCATGTTCATTCACTGGGGTGACTATGCGCAATGGGCGGGTAAGTATAAAGGGCATGAGATAGCGCATGGCGGCGAGTGGATCATGAACCGCGCAAAAATACCGGTAGTCGAATATCAGGCTGCAGCAAAAAACTTTAACCCTGTAAAATATGATCCGGATGCCTGGGTACGCATGGCTAAAGATGCAGGTATGAAATATATTGTGATCACGGCCAAGCACCATGATGGTTTTGCCATGTTTAAATCAAATGTCAGCAAGTGGAATATTGCCGATGCTACTGGTTATGGTAAAGATGTGTTAAAACCATTGGCCGCTGCATGTAAAAAGTATGGTATTAAACTAGGATTTTACTATTCACAGGCCCAGGATTGGAATAACCCTGGAGGAGCTGTTGCGCGTAAAGTGGCAACTGATGGCTGGGCGAACCCGGATTCGGCCAGAATAGATGCTTATACACTGGCAAATAGTGGGCATTGGGATCCTTATCAAACAACAGCAACCATGAGTGACTATATTGACCGGGTAGCAGTGCCGCAGGTTAAAGAACTGTTAACCAATTATGGTGATGTAGCTGTATTATGGTGGGATACGCCTACCGGGATGACTGATGAATTTGCGGAAAAGATAAACGCGGTATTGGCCTTACAGCCTAATATTATTACTAACGATCGTTTAAAACGGCCAAATTTTGCAGGCGACTATAAAACCCCCGAGCAAAAAATACCAAACCTAAGCGAATTGGATGGTAAGGATTGGGAAACTTGTATGACCATGAATGGAACCTGGGGATATAAAAGTTATGATAACAAATGGAAAACGCCTGAAACGCTGATCCATAATCTTGTTGATATTGCTTCAAAAGGTGGTAATTATTTATTGAATGTAGGGCCTGATGCAGAAGGACAGTTTCCGCAGGGCAGCATTGATGACCTGAAAGCCATTGGTGTATGGATGAAAGTTAACAGTGAAAGCATTTATGGTACAACAGCTAGTCCTTTAACTCCGGAGGCATGGGGCCGTTGTACTAAAAAGGTATTGGGCGATAAAACCATCCTCTATTTATCAGTATTTAATTGGCCTGCCGATGGTAAGTTGCTTATTCCGGGTTTAACTAATAAGGTTATATCTGCTAAACTATTGGCTGATGGTACAACTTTACAATCATCGCCTGGAAAAGATGGTTTGACGATCAGTGTTCCGGCAAATGGACCTGACCCTGTTGCATCTGTAATTAAAATTGAAGTAAAAGGTAATATGGATCATAATGCCAATGCTAATGGTAAAATGAAATCGGGAGAGCTTGATTAAACAGTTAGCACAACCATGAGAAAATTATTTTATGCATTGTGCCTGGTAGCAGCATGTAATTTAAATGCAGTTGCAAAAGAGGTAAGTGTTGTAAAAGATAGCCTGAAAAGCGAAGCTTATATTACCCGCTATGGCAACCTGGATAATGTGGCATACCAGATAAAAAACAAGAAAAACGCTAACATCGTTTTTTTTGGAGGATCAATAACCAATATGGTGGGCTGGCGCGATAAGGTATGTAAATATTTAAGCGATACTTATCCCGATACACATTTTAACTTTATTAACGCGGGCATTCCTTCGCTTGGTAGTTTGCCCCATGCTTTCCGGATGGAGAAAGATGTGTTGAGCAAGGGTAGGGTAGACTTGCTCTTTGTAGAATCGGCAGTTAATGACAGAGGAAATGGCACCAATGAGACCACCCAGCGGCGGGCGCTTGAAGGAATAGTAAGACATATGCTTAAAGTAAATCCTTATACCAATATTGTTATGATGGCTTTTGTTGATGAAGATAAAATGGCCGATTACAATGCCAATAAAATCCCTGCTGAAGTTCAGGTTCATCAGGATATAGCTGAGATGTATCATCTGCCCTTTATTAATCTGGCTAAAGAAGTAACTGATCGTATTAATGCCGGTGAGTTTAACTGGAAGGATGATTTTAAATCCCTCCATCCATCACCTTTTGGGCAGGATATTTATTTCAGAACAATAAAACAGCTATTATCTGTTGGTCTTGGTAAGGGCGGGAGGCAAAAGCCCGTTGCTACCCACCTGCTTAAACCTGCCGATGAGTTTAATTATGAGCATGGTGAGTATTTGGACATTAGTAAGGCAATTATTAAACAGGGGTTTGTGTTAGACACCGCCTGGCGGCCAACCGATGGTGTGCACACCAGGCCGGGATTTGTACACGTACCTATGCTGGTGGCTGATAAGCCATCTGCATCATTGGAGTTACCTTTTACAGGCAGAACCATTGGTATAGGTGTAATTGCCGGCCCCGATGCCGGAATAATTAATTACAGCATTGATGGTAAAGATTATCCGGCGATTGATTTATATACCCGCTGGAGTAAAACCCTGCATTTACCCTGGTATTTAATATTGGGTGATGGGTTATCGCCAAATAAGCATTTATTAAAAATACAGGTAAGCGATCAGCATAATGATCAGTCAAAGGGAACGGCCTGTAGAATAGTTTATTTTTTATTGAATAAATAAGATGAAAATATTGTCATTAACACTGCTGACAGTTATAATCAGTATGTCAGTGCGGGCACAGGTAGTATTAAAAGCTGATGGTAAAGACGATGCTTATGCACATATTTCACAGGTACTTGGCGGGCAGGCCTATGAGGTGCCTGATTGTATACACCCTGTTAAGCATATTACAGAAGAATTTGATAAAGAGTTGAATGAATACGTTTTTATATTCCATATTCACGTACACCCCGATAATGATCGTTGTAAAGGTTTTGACCGTCAGCGGGTTGAAATAAAAACCTACGGGCCGTCGCCTGCTAATTTGAAAGGTGAGCGTGGTAAAATAGTAATATATCAATGGAAATTCAGGTTAGATAGCAATTTTAAAGCACAGCCAACTTTTACACACATACACCAAATAAAGGCTGGCGATGGAGATGACGGGATGCCAATAATTACCTTAACACCCAGGTATGGTAACCCGGATAAGATAGAAGTTATTCACAACGGTTCTGCAAAAAATACCAGCCAGGGGGTATTAAAAAGTGTTAACCTTGTTGATTTTAAGGGCACGTGGGTGCAGGTTACTGAAAAGCTTAAATATGATACCCATGGCACTTATGATATAGAGATCAAAAGAATTAGTGATGGCAAAATTTTACTAGTATATAGTTCGGCTGATATTGATTTATGGCGCAATGGCACTAGTTTTTGTCGCCCTAAATGGGGAATATACCGAAGTTTGAAGAGTCCGGATTATATAAGAGATGAAAATGTAAAAATCGCTGATTTTTCAATAAATGAACTTAATTAAATAATAACACAACGTGTTTAGCGATTGTTTTTTTTATCATTATATACACTTTTAAGTGTGCACCATAATTTATAATTGACACACTTGGTACAGTTGATACACTTTTGACCCGAAAAATACCCAAAAAAGCCCTGAAAAGGCAGTTTTTACTTCTCTTTTGCATCGTTTTTCAGACAAAAAATGACTTATTTTAGCATAAAAAGACCTTGAAGGATACCTTTTTTTGTGTTTTTACCCTGTTTTTTGCACAAAAATTTAGCTTTTTTACTCTGTTTTACACTCGTTTGCAGCAATAGCTAATTGTACTGTTCTTTGTAAGGGTATTAGTTTAATTTCTAAATCGCTAAACACATTAACACTTTTTTTAACTAGTAGTACTTTATAATTATTGAATCGATTGGTCATCTGATAATCACTGGTTATTTAGATGATGATGATGACACCCGGAGCTTTCTTTATCACCAGATAAAATGCACTTAAGCAAATCTCAATACACTAAGTATCGTAACAACTTGTGGATATACAAAAAAATCGAGTAGATTAGTGTCGATCAATTAAATTCATAAACTATACAGGTTAAAAGTTGAAGACCCGCGTAATTGTATTTTCCTTTTTTTGTATTTTTTTTTTACAGATAAATGGTTTGTATGCCCAAAGTACGCTCATTTTTAAAAACATTAACGTTGATAACGGGCTACCCCAAAATAGTGTTTTATCTGTATTACAAGATAGAAAAGGTTATATATGGGCAGGGACATTTGATGGGCTAAGTAAATTTAACGGTCTTGATTTTAAGGTTTATAAAAATGAGACTAACAACAACAAAAGCATAAGCAATAACAAAATAAGTAAGCTGTTTGAGGATAAGAATGGTAACTTATGGGTCGGTACTTTTGATGGGTTAAACTTATTTGACCCCAATACGGAAAGTTTCACCCGGGTTACACTTGCAAACCCGTCTGAAGCTAATGGAGTACTGAGTATTGCCCAGGATAAGAAAGGTGTTTTATGGGTTGGCACCGATAAGGGGGTATTCAATGTTGTCCCATCTCCAAAATCAGTGAATTCATATTCCTTTTTTAATGTCGGAATTTGCGGGAAAAATAAAATCACAAGCCTATACATTGATAATGACCAGAATATATGGATAGGTACTAAGCAAGCCATTGAATTGTATAGCATTGCAAAAAAGCGATTTTTACCATTACCTGCAATATTGCAAACAAATAAGAAGCTTTTAAGTAGTGTAACACGAAGTGTCATCCAGGATTACTCGGGAAGCTTTTGGATAGCTACTGAAACAAATGGGTTATTTTATTATAATGTTAAAGATGGAACCTGTGTAAACTATACTCAGGAAAATGGCTTGTTAAGCAATACCATAAGAGCCCTGTTAGAAAAGGGGAACCATGAAATATGGGTTGGAACAAAAAAAGGTTTAAATATCATCAATACACAAACAAACAACATCAGTAAGTTTGTTAATGACCCTATTAATTCCAATTCTTTAAGTCAAAACTCCATTCGTTGTTTTTTAAAAGATAATGAAAACAATATATGGATAGGTACCTATAATGGGGGCCTAAATTCTGTTTATAGCCAATATGATAACTTTTATTATTTGGGCTTAAAAAAAGGCGGCACTACTGGCCTCTCTTATAATATTGTAAATGCTATTGCTAAAGATCATGCAGGTGATTTTTGGATGGGTACAGACGATGGCGGCCTCAATCATGTTGACAGCGCTTTACAACACAACCATATCTATTATAACGGTTCAAGCCGCGAATTGTTAGGCAACAGTATTAAGAGTATCGCGATGCATGCTGATCCTAATAAGCTTTGGATTGCAACAGGAAGCGGTTTAAATACCTTCGATAAAAGGAATGGATCTTTTACGGCAGTTGATGTTATAGATAAACCTACAATGTCGGGTTTTATTCAAAACTATGTTTTATTAAACGATGGATTGGGTTTATGGATAGGTACGAACTTTAACGGTTTGTATTACCTGAAAAAAAACGGCACAGTACGCCATTATCATACTTCGCAAAATAACATTATTGCCTTATTTAGAGATGGAAATGATTTATGGATAGGCACAAACGATTATGGTTTGGACCGCTTAAATATTTCTAAACAAGTAATTACTTCATACAAGGCTGCTGTAAATAATCCATATAGTTTAACCAGTAATTCCATCTTATCTATTTATAAAGATTTACAAAACAGGTTATGGGTAGGAACTGATGGTGGTGGGTTAAATTATTTTGACGAAAAGACAAACCTGTTTTATAGTATAACAGAAACAGACGGCATTAGTAATAATACTATACATGGTATTTTAGATGATAAACAAGGGCGCCTGTGGATAAGTACAAATAAAGGAATATCCTGCATAGGCTTTAATAAATTCAGGTTGCCTTTTAATAAGGATGACCTTACAATTGCTAATTATACTGTTGAAGATGGCTTGCAAAGTAATCAATTTACAACCGGGGCGGCAGTTAAAACCAATAACGGGAAATTGGTTTTTGCAGGTATTAACGGTATAACAGCATTCAATCCAATCAAAATAAAAATCAATAAGGTTAAGCCCGCTATTGTTTTTACTGATTTTTTGATATTTAATAAAATTTTGACCTTCGGAACTCCCGGTTCTCCGCTTAAAAAACCTATTGATGAAACGCATGAAATTACGTTAAACTATAATCAAACTTTTTTTAGTATAAAGTTTGCAGCGCTTAATTATATCAACCCTAAAAAAAATCAATTTGCCTATAAATTACAGGGATTCTCAGATAAGGAATGGCATTTTGTAGGCAACCAGCAAATAGCAACCTATACCAACCTTGATCCGGGGACGTATTTCTTTAAAATAAAAGCGGCAAACAACGATGGCATATGGAATGAAACCCCCAGGGTATTAAAAATAATTATACTCCCTCCCTGGTGGAAAACCTACTACGCTTATGCAGGGTATACTATTATTATAATATTTTTATTATACCTTTTTAACCTGTATTCCAAAAAAACAGAACGTTTAAAAAACGAACTGAAATACGAGTCGATAAGCCATATTAAAGACCAGGAACTGGCACAAAAGCAGCTAAGTTTTTTTGTGAATATTTCTCATGAAATTAAAACGCCATTAACAATGATCATGGCTCCTTTAGAAAGGATGCTTGAAATGAATATTAGCAATGGCAAAGTTCAGAATCAATTAATGTTGATGCAAAGAAACGGCGAAAGGCTAATAAAACTTATTAACCAGTTGCTTGATAAGAAGAAACTGGAATCGGGCCAGATGTATTTGCAGGCGTCAGAAGGTAATATTGTGAGTTTTGTACAAGAGATACTATTAGCATTTGATGGCTTGGCCAAGTTGAAAAATATCACACTGAAACTGAAGTCCAAATGCCCTGATGTGAGGGTTTGGTTTGACAATGATAAACTTGAAAAAGTACTTTATAATCTTTTATCAAACTCAATTAAGTTTACGCAAAATTGGGGGAGCATAACAATATACATAACAACTCCTGATGAAAATAATAAGATACTAATTACTGTTGAGGACAACGGTTGCGGAATACCACCTGAAAACATAGACAAGATATTTACGCAGTTTTATCATTATGATAATCAATTAAAAATTGAGGGGGCGGGCCTGGGCCTGGCTTTTTCAAAAGAACTGATGGATTTGCATCATGGCGAATTAAGTGTTGAAAGCCAGCCTGAAACATTGGATAAAAACGGACTTACACGTTTTTATATAAAACTACCTGTCGGGAACAGCCATCTTAAAGAAACTGAAATAGCAGATAATTCCAGAGATAGCGAATATATACTTAGCTATGATCAAACAGAAAAATCAAAAGTGAAATTTGATTTAAGAAAGGCTGAAATTTTAGAACGAGGAAAGATCAATGCTATTTCCATGTTGATTGTAGAAGACAACCAGGATGTGCTGGATTTTATTAAAACAGGATTTGAACAGGATTTTGAGGTTCATACCGCAATGAATGGATTAGATGGCTGGGAGTTAGCAAAAAAGATCAGCCCCGATATTATCATCAGCGATGTGATGATGCCCGGTATGAATGGCATAGAATTATGTAGCAAATTAAAATTAGATATTCTGACAAGTCATATACCGGTTATATTATTAACCGCACGAACTCAGCTTATATTTAAAATGGAAGGCCTGGAGACTGGGGCTGATGATTATATTACCAAACCGTTTAACTTTAGTATGCTTGAGGTGCGGGTTTGGAATTTAATTGAAACCAGGCAAAAACTTAGAGAACGGTATCAAAAGGAAATAAACCTTGATCCGCAAAATATTGAGATAAGCAACCTGGATGAAGTTTTTTTAAAAAAGGTTTTAAACTACATTGAACTTCATATTGCCGACTCTGAATTAAGCGTAGAACAGTTGAGCCAGGAACTTGCCATGAGTAAGAGTTTGTTTTATAAGAAAATTAAGTCGCTTACCAATTTGAGTGGGGTTGAGTTTATTAGAGTTGTTAGAATAAAACGAGCAGCCCAGATATTGGCCCAGGGCCAACTAACAGTTAACGAGGTTGCTTACATGGTAGGCTTTTTAGATGTGAATTATTTTAGAAAATGTTTTAAAGAACAATTTAATTATACCCCAAAAGAACACCCTATCTCAAGAATGACTGAAAGTTAATCAATTTTTAATTAAAATATTGATTGTAAAGCTATTACGTCTAAATAAACCAATTTTATCTCAATTTCAAGCCTTCTGTAAAACACATTTACCATGTACTTTTTATTTAAATAACATGGTTGTTGTGCTGTTTTCAAACATAACTTTGGTATTAAGCGCGTATCGCTATTGCAAAATAGTTGCTGCGTTGTAAAGCAATTTAATCTGTATTTATTCGGATAATTTACTTTACCTACAATATAAACCAATATGCTGCCAAAGCATTTTTTATAAACCAAACTAAATACTTATTGGGGAAACTATACAAAGTTGACTCTTTAATTTAATGTGTTATTTTTTGCAAGCAAAGGCTTCCCCTGGGTCAAACTATAATGGTACAACGCGAAAAATATATAAGGTGCTATAATTAGCTGATGGCGTAATATTTTAAGTATTTAACCAATAGTAACATAATTATGAAGCCACAATTACTCAAAGTTTCTACCGGGCCTGCACATTCTTTTAGTGTACGTCAGGACTTGGTTCCACAATTTAACAATGTATGGCATTATCATCCCGAAGTTGAATTGATTCATCTAAAAAAGGGTGAAGGAACGCAATTTATTGGCGATAGCATCAGGCAATTCAAGATGGGGGATGTTATGCTGATAGGCAGCCAGCTGCCACACTATATGCGGTTTGATGAAGCTTATTTTAGAGAGGAGTCCAATAAAAGCGCAGACGTTAGAGTGGCCCATTTTTGCGAGAATTTTTGGGGAGATCAATTTTTGCAGTTACCCGAAAATAGAATGTTAAAAACGGTACTTGAAAAAGCCAGGCGCGGAATAATTGTAAATGGTAAAACTAAAATTGTTGTTGCCGAGATAATGGAGAAAATGCTGAATAGCAACGGCTCAGAGAAAATTATTTTACTGATGGAAGCTTTGAATGCTATTGCTGCCTGTAACCAGGTAACCCTGCTTTCATCTATAGGTTTTAAGCATAACCCTGGATCGCCCGAAGATGACCGTATTAAAGCGATATATGAGTATTCAATGGCTAATTTCAGAAACAAGATATACCTGGAAGAAATTGCATCAATAGCCAATGTTAGCCCTAACTCATTTTGCCGTTATTTTAAATCGCACACTCAAAAAACTTATTCCCAGTTTTTGATTGAATTAAAGGTTGGTCACGCTTGTAAGTTACTTATTGAAAATAAGGTGATCATTAAACAATTGTGTTACGAGAGCGGCTTTAATAATTTTGCCAGCTTCCATAAATTCTTCAAGCAAATTACCGGCAAAAGTCCGCTTATATATCAAAAGGAATTTATGCAAAGCTAGCAATAGGTGAAGATTTAAGTACTAAACAATCTCCCGCGATAAATAATTATAACAAAGCCCGGTTAGTGAAATTACTACCGGGCTTTGTATTTAAAAGTAATGTTTTTTAGCTACAGATGCCTTGCCTTGAATTGCGCCATATAAAGAGATGAAGGTTCAATACCTTTGCGATTCTGGCCCTCCCAGTAACCCTCATTACGGTCTTTGAAATGACCAAGGTCTTGGCCGCCCTGCAAACCTATACAATAGTTTTGGCCGCTAACCCAGGGTTGTTGTACGGTAGCTTTAGATACCGTACAGTTCCACAATATCTGTGTTACACCGCTCCATCCATGGCCGCTGCCCATGTTACCCCTGTCTTGTACGTTAATTTCACCATCGCTAACAATATTGTCAAATAATGTTCCGCTTGCCCAGCGATGATGCGGGCCAATGTCTGCATGCGTTTTACTGGCGGTACAGTTATAAAAAACATTTGGCCCGCAAACTTTTGCACCGGTAACATAGTCATGTCGTCCGTCCTCGGCATGGCAGTTCATAAACAGATTAAGCTGCCCTGTATTATTAAATGAATATCGCCTCCCGCCGGTTATAATAGATTTGGCATCGGTGCATTTGCAATCTGTTACCGTAATGTTACGTGAGCCCTCGGCTGTACTTATACAAGCATAACCAAAATAGCGCGAGGCGACATTGCGTACCCAGCCGTTTTCTGTATTCCTGATCTCAACCGCAATCCATCCATGGTTTTCATCAACATCAGTGGCGTATTCTGATTCGAAATAAATATTCTCGATACCAACCTCATTAATGCGCCCGGCAAAGGTGTATTTGTAAATAGCCCCGCCTCCATATTTAGTTTCCATTTGCATTACAACCGGGTTATCTATATAAACCTTGTTGCCTTCAATTTTTGTAATTGTTCGTTCATAATACAGGTCGTATTCACCCGCTTTCCATTGTTTGGTCCCTTTACGCGCTACTATTTGATCCATTTTAAGGTCATGTATCCAGTTGTCGGTGCTGGGCCGGAACAAAATTATCCGGTCGCCAACTTTATACCCGCTTGTTGATTCAACATTGAAAGATTTTGCCCCCACTGGTACAAAGTCATCTGTAATTTTAACAGTTGAGCCCTTAACTTCTTTTATTGAACCCGTGCCGCTAACGTTAACCAAAGTACGCTGACCGGTGCCGGTTGCGATAATACGAGTACCATCCTTGGTTGAACCCTCACCTCTAAGTACAATACCGCTGGCGTTAATGCGTAAACTGTCTGGTACTTTGTAGGTTCCTTTTTTTAACAGGATAGCGCCACGGTAACCATTGGCATCCGGTGTACGTTTAGCTACCTCATTAATAGCATTCTGTATAACGGATTCAGCATCACCATCAGCGGGTGCTTCTACGGTTTTAACAACCGATATATTGGGAATAGCTTTATCACCCTCGTGATACCC
Organism: Mucilaginibacter sp. L196; assembly: GCF_009765905.1. Lineage (GTDB taxonomy): Bacteria > Bacteroidota > Bacteroidia > Sphingobacteriales > Sphingobacteriaceae > Mucilaginibacter. The sequence goes on from NZ_LMUO01000015.1 coordinate 954,147, forward strand.
TACTCTGCTAAAATCAGGCAATATATTGCCCTGGTCGTCCGGGTGGTAGGTGAGGGAGTCATTAGCATTCAGTGTTACTAATTTAGATTGCCATTCGTCTTTATAGCTATTAAAAGCCAGTGCTGTTAGTGCAGCTATTGAAAGCAATGCAGCACGTTTCAAAAAAATAATTTTCATGGTTTATTTGGTTATCGTGTGTTTAGTTTACAGGCTCCAGCCAAATGGTTTTTAGTTTAAATAATTCGTTACCATTATGTAACGGATGTATGTTTAACCGGTATAGCCCGGCTTTTAAAATGGTAGTTATGGCGATGGTTTGTTTAATAAAAAGCAATGGTTTATGGCTTTCGTAATCAGATGTTGCCAGTGTTGCAAACTGATAGTTTTTCCCGTTCAAATTCATAACGCCTTCTTGCCCGGCCAGAGCAGGGGGACATGCATATTCTAAAGTCACCTTGTAATCACCCGGGGTAGTGATATTGGCAAGGAATATGGCCCCGTCTTCCGGTGTGGCCATTTCTACAAGGCAGAGAGTATGTTTCCAATCTCCAAAATAGTGACTGTAAGTAATGCTTTTGATCTGTGCTTTTCCTGATGGATGTGCATTTATGGCATCAAGCGCATTGTTGGTATATTGGTTTGATACAGTTACCGGTGCATCCACATTTAGCGATATTGGTTTGCTTTTTAAATCAACAGCTATTACCGTATTATATGGATCAATCAAATAAGGTAATTTAATGCTGATGCCCCCGTTGGCCTTAACAAAAGCAAGGGGCTGTTTATTAGCCAGCAGATAGGCTTTCTTTATTTGATATAAACCGGGTATAAATATGAGGCCATCTTTAGGCCGCTCAAAAACATGAAGATAAAGCTTATCCGGTTTAGAGGTTGTAAGCCCCCAGGGCTGCGGATTAATAAAACCTGCTGTTGTACCATAAATAGCTTCTCCGTTTACTTTAAGCCATTTACCTACCAGGCGCAGGTATTTAACAGAGTATTCAGGCATTTGACCGGTACTATCTGGGCCAACATTTAATATCAGGTTACCACCTTTAGAAGACACAGTAGTTAACAGACGAACAATCTCTTTCGGTGTCTTGAAGTTATAATCGAACTTGCTGTAGCCCCATGAATCATTATGTGTAAATAATGCCTCCCATGCGCCGTCACCGGGTGCCGTTGCCGGTATTTCACCGTCACCATAATCCTTGAAATCGCCGAGCCCGTTACCAACGCGGCTGCTGATGAGGCAACCCGGTTGAATCTTTCTAACATCATCAATCAGTTTTTGGGTTTCTTCCTTACTTAACCCTCCGGGCATATCAAACCATATTAAACCCAGCGAGCCATAATTGTTCAGCAATTCTTTAATCTGCGGAATAGACTTAGTACGGTAATAAGCCTGGTAATCCTTTTTAGCTTCATTAAAATCCCATCTGTTGCCGCCGCCGTTCGGTTCATGCCAATCTAAATATTGAGAATAATAAAACCCAAAATGTAAACCGGCATCGCGTACAGCCTGTGCCAGGGATTTCATAGGGTCCTGATGATAAGGTGTAGCTTTAACGATATTAAAATCAGATACCTTAGAATCAAACATGGCAAATCCTTCATGATGTTTGGCTGTTATAACCATGTATTTCATACCGGCATCTTTAGCTAGTTGTGCCCATTCTTTTGCATTAAATTTAGTTGGATTGAATTTTTTAGCGAGTTCAGCGTAATTAACGGCGGGTATTTTACCGCGGTTCATCATCCACTCAGATATGCCATAGTAATCTTTCCCCTGCCACACTCCGCCAGCCTGCGCAAACAAACCCCAATGAATAAACATTCCAAATTTGGCATCTTTAAACCATTGCTGGCTAGGGTTTGGCGTAGCTGATACTTCCTTATCCCATCGTTCTGTTTCCTGTGCATTGGTTTTGATGAAAATAAACTGAGTTAATAGCAGGATGATGAGCAATTGTTTCATTTAAATACTTTGAGTTTGAATTTTAAAATGAGGAATAATATCCCTTTAATCATTCCATTTTATTGGCTTGTTGTTCAATGTAAATAACCATATCAATAATATTACTCAAGCGCATTTACTACATAGTACTGTATGCCAACATGCCTGCATAGAATGGTAACAGCAGATAATAATTAAAAGCAGGTTATGCTAATTTTGATCTGTTAACTATAAGCTCTTTATGAAAAGATTTAGCCGTGCCGTACTGCTGCAAATAATTCTCATTATTTCAATTAATTATATCGCTAATGCCCAAACATTAAGAGATGCTATACAACCCGCAATTAAAAATGCAGGTTTTAAAATGGATGGGTATATACTTTGGTGTTCATCAGTTATTAAGGTGGGTAATACGTATCATATGTTTGCATCTCGATGGCCGGAAAAATATGGTTTAGCCGGTTGGACAACCTATTCAGAAGTGGTACGTGCAACGGCCGATAATTTATATGGCCCCTACACCTTTCAGGAAGTTGTTTTGCAAAAACGAGAAGGTAAATGGGATAAGGAGCGCGCGCACAACCCCAAAGTAGTTAAGGCCGGAGATATTTATGTGCTATATTACATTTCATCCTCCAATAAAACTGGTTATGCATGGGCACGGTCAATAACAGGCCCTTGGAATAGGATTGATTCTGAAGCAATGCCTTTTTCAAATCCGGCAGTTTTGGTGAAAAAGGACGGTAGTATTTATGTTTTTGGCCGTAAAGCTGTAAATAATATTCGCATTGCACAGGTATATACGGCTCCGGCATTTAATGCGAAGTATACTTTACAGGGCGATGGTTCCAATTTATTGCCCGATAATAACGAGTTGGAAGATCCTACTATATGGTGGGCATCAAATCAATATAATGTATTACTAAGTGATTTTAATGGTAAGTTAACCGGGGTGGCAAAAAGTGGAGCGCAATATTATTCAAAGGATGGGGTCACTTATAAAGCAGTTTCTAAGGAACCGATATATACCAAAACAGTAACTTATGACGATGGTACCTCTCAAACTTTTAAAAGGCGCGAGCGCCCGTTTGTTTATCCTAATGAAAAAGGTGAGATAACTGCCTTGTTTACTGCATGCCTAACCGCAGAAGGACAATCGTGGATAGTAGTTAATCCGGTTAAAAACTATGTGCCACCATCGAATTAAGCATACGCATTTTCTGCTTATTGAATTATTATGAAGTACTTTAAAATACTAATAACCCTATTTGTAATACAGTGTTATGTAATGCATTTATATGCCCAAACAAAACCTTATCTGTTAGATATGGTACATAATAACCCTGGCGAACCTTTAACGCAATCAGATTATAATGATCCGGCGTATTTAAAAGCGCAGGGGTATACCGGGCAGGTAATTAACGATTTTACCTTTGCCCATGCAGCTATAACCTTTGATAGTTTGAACCCCAATATATTCCCGATAGGTTCAAAAGAAAGGGCATGGGTAATGCAGGCTGCGGAAAAAGTGAGGGCAAATATTAAAAGGGCACATGCAGCAGGCGAGAAGGCTTACTACTTTACCGACATTATTGTATTGCCAAAAAAGCTGGTTGAGATTTATCATGATGAAATATGTGATGAAAAGGGCAGGATATCATTTGAGCGGCCTAAAACCATAGAAATTCATCGAATAATGTTTAAGGAATTGTTTGATACTTTCCCTGATCTTGATGGGTTGGTGATACGTACCGGCGAAACTTATTTAAATAATGTGCCTTATCATACAGGTAATAACCCTATAACCAATGGAATTGAAAGCCATGTTAAACTCATAAACCTTTTGCGCGAAGAAGTATGTGTGAAAAGGAATAAAATGGTTTTTTACAGAACCTGGCTTTCTGCCGGGATGGATCAAAAGCCGGATGTTTATTTGGCGGTCACCAACCAGATAGAGCCGCATCCTAACCTTATTTTTTCAATTAAACATACGCGCGGTGATTACCAACGGACAATGGATTTTAACCCTACACTGGGTATAGGTAAGCAACCGCAAATTGTTGAGGTGGAATGTCAGCGTGAGTATGAAGGGAAGGGTGCTTATCCTGATTATATAATGGATGGTGTGATTAATGGTTTTGAGGAGTTTAATACCAATACCCCACAAATAGGCTATAAGGGATTGAAAGATATTGTTAACACTCCCCAGTTTCGGGGTATCTGGTCATGGTCGAGAGGTGGGGGATGGGTAGGTCCGTATATTACTAATGAGTTTTGGTGTAAATTGAATGCATATGTAATTAGCCATTGGGGTACTGATACACGGCAAACGGAAGAACAGGTATTTAATCGTTTTATGGATGAAAACGGCATAAGAGGCCAAAGTCGTAAAGCTTTTAGGGAGCTATGCCTGCTGTCAGCAAAAGCAGTTTTGCGGGGGCATGATTCTGCTACATTGCCTTTTCAAAGCGGTTGGACATTTTGGATGCGCGATGAATTTTTAAGCGGAACCGACGGTCGTTTGGCTATAATATTCAAAACTTATTATGATAAAGGATTACTGCAAAAATCGGTAGATGAGAAGCGCGAAGCCGTTGACATGTGGCAAAAGATAGTTGATTTAAGCAGTCGGGTACATCTTACTAATAAAGCTGATGAGGATTATATCAATGTATCCTGCAAATATGGTTTAATATTACACCAGATTATTGCCGAAGGTTGGAATATTATGGTTTTAGGGTATACCGGAGACCAGACAGGTAATTACGACAAAAAAAATATAGCAGCATCAATTAAAGCTTATGATGTTTACTGGAAAGCGTTCGATCAGTTAAAAGAAGATAATCCATCATGTGCCACCCTATATAAACCTTATATGTGGACAAACAATCCACCAGAATATCATGGTGAAAAGGGTATGGGCGCATCGGTAGATAAATACAGAAATTTGGCATACTAAAGCCACCGAATAAGGTTTAAGACACAATTCAGGCAAGAGTGCATGCCGGGATTTTCAGTGCTGGTATTTCCGGCATTGCTAAATATGTGCAATGCCGGAAATATATTACAGCAATTTTATTTATAGTGAAACACCTCTTTTCCAGGGTATAAAATCATCCTGGCCTAATTGGGTTGCCTTGGTTTCTAATTCACCGCTTGCCACTTTTATAATAAAATTCAGGATTCGTTCACCTGCTTGTTGAATTGTTTCTTTGCCTTCAATAATAGTCCCGCAATTAATATCTATAATGTCGGGCATACGTTCATATAACGCTGTGTTTGAAGAAAGCTTAATAACTGGAGTTATAGGGTTACCAGTAGGCGTACCTAAACCGGTTGAAAATAAAACAATATTAGCGCCTGATCCTACTTCGGCCGTAGTGCTTTCTACATCACTGCCTGGTGTACATAATAAGTTTAATCCTTTAGCTGTTACTTTCTCAGGATAATCAAGAACTGCGGTTATTGGGGATGTTCCTCCTTTCTTTGCGGCCCCGGCAGATTTAATTGCATCGGTAATGAGGCCATCTTTGATATTACCCGGTGATGGATTGGCATAAAAGCCAGAACCATCGCTCTCCGCCTTTTTATTATAAGTTATCATCAGGTCCATAAAACGATTTGCAGTTTGGTCATCAGCACAACGATTACTTAGTTCCTGTTCAACACCACAAAGCTCAGGAAACTCCGACAAGATCACCGAGCCATCTAAAGCAACCAACATATCAGAAACATACCCCAAAGCGGGATTAGCTGAAATGCCTGAAAACCCATCAGAACCGCCGCATTCTAACCCAATACAAAGTTTTGACAATGGCGCAGGTTGTCGGCTAATGTTGTTGGCCTCAATTAAGCCTGCAAAAGTTTGTTTTAGTGCTTGTTGTAATAAATTATATTCTGTGCCCAGTTTTTGCTGTTCCAGTATTACAAGGGGCTTGTTGAAGGCTGGGTCACGTTTGGTGATTTCAGCTTGTAAAATACTCGCCTGAGCGTGCTGGCATCCCAAGCTAAGCACTGTAGCTCCTGCCACATTTGGATGAGTAATATACCCGGCTAATAACCCACATAAAGCCTCAGAATCCAGGCGCGTACCTCCACAACCCAGGGTATGATTCAAGAATTTGATCCCGTCGATGTTTTTAAATAAGCGATTGCCCGCAGGATTTTCTTCTGAATCCAGCAAGTCTGCATTTAAAATTGCCTCGGCTGTTTGCCCTGTGTTATAAAGATTGATGAGTTGATCAACTTCATTTTCATAGCTGGCGGCTTTTTTATATCCCAGTTTTGTAGTTAATGCTTCCTTAAGTACATCGATATTGCGGTTTTCACAGAATACCAGTGGGATAACTAACCAATAATTTGCTGTACCTACTGAACCATCGGCCCTATGGAAACCATTGAAAGTTTTTCCGATAAAATCGTTAACAACGGGTTTGTTCCACTCCAATTCGCGTTTGCCCAGTGCAAAGTCATTTGTAGCGTGTTCTAAGTTATTTACAGATAACAAACCTCCCTGCGGGATAAACCGGGTTGCCTTACCAACTAATATACCATACATATAAACTTCAGCACCGGGTTGCAATGGTTCTAATGCAAATTTGTGCTTTGCTTGTATATCTTCAGAAATTGTAAAGTTTAAGTCCTTTAAATTTATTTCTGTACCTGTTTTCAACTGTTGCAAAGCCACAGCTACATTATCATCAGGATGGATTTTTAAAAAAATGTCTGTATTTTCCTTAATCATTACTTTTTGCAGTTTTAATATTTTCCATTAAGACCCATTTGTTGCCTTATTCGGGCCATATATTTTTATGATATTTAGTGTATTCGGTGATAAGTTTAGGATCATCCTTCAGATCAAGGGTTAAACAGAGATTTTATGTTGTTTATTAATGTCTTAATTCAGGTTTGTAGATGGATAAGTAACCGAATTATTGATTTACAAATAAAGTATTTGTTTAAGGCTTAAAGTTTTATGCTATTGTCAAACTATTAAGTGATTTTGCAGAAACTCAATCCGTTCTTAATGGTTATTTGGCTGGATTTTCCAATAGACACGTTTTATTGTATTTTCTTTTTTGTTGCGTTACTTAACTTGATATTAGGTATGTTATCACAATCATAAATATTGAAATTGCTCACATTGTTTAATACAGCGTCTATCGCTTTATTAATGCTTTGGGAACCTATTGTTTTACCATCTGTTGTCGTTATGATGTTATGCATGTATGTAGCCTTTAAAGCTGGCCCAACTATAACAATTATTAAGGATCTAAAATTGATTGTATTCATCAAATTTGACTCATTAACAAAAAAATATCATCAAAATGCAGATTTTACGCAAATAAATCTACCTTTGGCCTTATCCTATTCTATTCCATTATTGGCAGAGTCAATGTTCAATGAAAATGTCAAATCATAATAAAAATACGTTTGATGAGAAATATATATGACCAGATACATGAGCTTGAGGGCATACCCAGGCTAACCAAGCACGAACAGTTTGTACGGGGCATTATCAATGCAGTTGATAATAGAGTGGTTGCGGTAGGCGATCTGCTGCCATCAGTCAACAAGTTGATGAATGAGTTAGGCTTTGCCCGGGAAACCATAATGAAAGGCTACAAGGAACTCATTAAGCGCGGTATTGTAGAATCCCGTAACCGTATGGGCTTTTTTATTGCCAGTGCAGATACCGGGCAGAACTTGCGGGTAGCGTTAGTGCTTTACGCATTTGATACTTTTCAGGAGACGTTCTACAAAACATTTAAGCAGCACCTTAATCAGGAAGTGCTTCTTGATGTATTTTTCCACCATAACAATATCGATATTCTGGACACCATTATCAGCAACATACGTGGCAAGTATGGTATGTATGTGGTAGCGCCCATACCAAATCCACGAACCCGGGATATTCTAAAAAGTATCCCCCTGGATAAATTCCTGATGATCGATCGTTTTGAACAGATGGACGGCGACTTCTCATACGTTACACAGGAGTTTGAACAAGCAACATATAAAGCTTTCTGCGAATTAAAAGACGTAATAGCGCGCTATGACGAGTTTGTTTTCTACTACCGTCCATCTACAGATACACCAATTGAAATTCTGCGGTCTTTTAAAAGATTTATTAAAGAATACGACATAAAGGGAACAATACAAACGGAATATACTGTGGGAGCGATCACTAAGGGAAAAGTATATTTTACTATTAACAATACAGAACTATGGGCCATGCTGAAGGACTGCATAAATAAAAACCTGGATCTGGGTACCGACGTGGGTATCTTGTCGCACAATGATGACATGGTAAAAGAGATTATCTGCGGTGGTATCACCACTTATTCTACTGATTTCAGGTTAATGGCTGAAGCAGCAGCTGCATTTGTAATGTCAGGTAAAGCAATTAATAAGATCATTCCCACAACGCTAATCAGGCGCAAATCATTGTAGCGTCAATAAGTAGAGTGTATATCTATATTCTAATCAATATTATCAACATCGCTTTAGTTTGCCATGCTACTTAGTTTTATCATTTGTACCGGATTGGTAGCCTTAATTTCCTGGCTCAAAACAAGAAGGACACGCCTAAAAACGGTGAATGATTATTTTTTAAGCAATCGCAGCCTCGGTTTTGTGCTGGTTGGCTCCTCTATTTTTTTGACCAACCTGAGCAGCAACCTGCTTATCGGCGAAAACGAGTCTGTATATATCAATAACATGTCTGTTATGGCCTGGGGGATGACATCTATCCTGGCAATGCTTGTTGTGTCGGAATTTCTGCTACCGGTTTATCTGCGCATAGGTGCCATCACCACCCCCGATTTTTTAGAGCACCGTTTTGATGCAGTTACCAAGAGGATAGTATCTATTGTTTTTCTGGCCAGTTATGCAATCAACCTTATTCCCACCATTTTATACGGTGGTGCACTGGCTATGAACGGTATATTCCACGTTAGCGAGCGTACGGGGTGGGATTCAACCACCACTAGCTGCGTGCTTATTGTGATCATTGGGATTACGGGTAGTTTATACTCCATTCTTGGCGGCTTGCGGGCCATGAGTATTTCCGATACATTGTTAGGCCTGGGTATGATGACAGGGTGCCTGCTCATATCTTATTATGGGTTTAAATATCTCGGTCATGGCAATTTACTAAGTGGGGTGAAGGTTATATTACATCAAAAAAAAGAACATCTCAACGCCATCGGCTCAGTTACAGATGCGGTACCCTTCGGCACAATTTTTACCGGGATGCTGCTCATGAACCTGTATTACTGGGGCATGGAGCAATTTATAGTTCAGCAGGCACTCGCATCTAAAAATCTGAAAGAGTGTCAGAAAGGTATAGCGCTAGCCTGCGTGGGCAAATTACTATCTCCGTTAATTTTGAACTTGCCGGGACTAATTGCTGTGCACATGTATCCTCATCTTGATAATACCCGGGAGGTATTTCCAAGGCTGATCTCGGATATTCTGCCCGCTGTTTTCCAGGGTTTTATGGCATCCATCGTTTTAGGGGCAGTTTTCAGCACTTTTAATGCCGGCCTCAACAGTTCAGGAACATTATTTATCATGAACATTTACAAGCCCTGGTTTGATAAAGCAGGCAAGCAGAAAAGCGATGAGCAATTGGTGCGGGGTAGTAAGATCTTCCAGGTGTTGCTCACGCTGATGGGATGTTGTATAGCGCCGTTCATTATCTTGTTTAAAGGCGGCTTTTATACTTATATCCAGATGCTGTCCGGCTTTTTTAGCGTGCCCATTTTTTCTGTTTTACTTGTAGGCCTTCTGACCCGCAGAGTGCCGCCCGTAGCTGCAAAAATTGGACTGGCCTTTTTTATATTGACCTATGCTGGCGTTATCTTGATATTTCATCCGCCAATGCATTATTTGCATGTGTTGGCTATCCTGTTTGTAGTCACTATTGGTATAATGTTGTTGATAGGGCGACTGTTCCCGCTCAAGGTGCCTTATCAACCAGAAAAGCATCCGGTAGTAGATATTCAGCCCTGGCGTTACCGGCATTTGGTAAGTGCGCTGCTCATTACTCTGATGGTGCTCGCCTTTGTCTTGTTCTCGCCGCTAGGCATCGCCGGTGGATAGTACATGTAGTTCACAATTGGTATAATATTCGCAATCACTAACGAACAATCCTATTGGTAGGCTTTATCTGTACTATTCTATACTTTATTTAAGAATTCGTTTTTAAGTTTTTGTTAATTTTTCATGAAACAGAGTTGACGGTAGGATTATCAAGGGGGTGTTAAAAATAAAATATGCATTGGGTAAAATCTATCGCAAATGATTTTATACTTTCAATCGAATGATTAATAACGATTTAGCTAATAATAAATTAGCTAACTGTAGCGATTTTTAATAAGAAATAACTGCCCTCTAAATACAAAGAATTCAATACTTAAATAATCAGTATTATGAAAAAAGTAATGAAAAGTTTGCAAAAGTCATTTTATATTTTCACTTTTGAATTATAGTATAGTATAGAATAGATATACAAACTGTACTAGTATACCAATTATTAACCAGTTGCTTAAAGATTAGTGTTTTCCATTATATAATGTGCTGCTAATAGCGCATGGTGCAAATGGATGTTTGATATGTAGCCATAGCCAATTGTTTGCTGCGAAGTAAACCAGGGGTATTATGCGGCTGGTAACAGGATAGGTAAGTAAACAACCAATTTTAAACAACATAATTCCTCTCACATGAACCAAAAAAACAAACCACCGGAAGGTAAGACCTAAGGCCACGATGCTTAAAGTAGCTTTAATTCATTCTACAATGTCTATTACCATTCCATGTTAAACGAAACCAACTTAACTTAAATTATGAAAATTTTTACTCATTCCATTTTAAAGGATAGCGATATGAGGCAAGCTTTTTCCGGCGGTTGCCTCAAAAGGCGGCTTATTACCGGTAAATACAAGCTTGCTTTGTTTCTGCTGATTCTTTTACCATTATTCTCGCTGAACGCCCATGCGCAAACTAGTACAGTCAGCGGTACGGTATCTGATAACACCGGCACATTGCCGGGAGTTATTGTTACAGTTAAAGGCACAACCACAGGAGTAACCTCGGACATTAAAGGAAACTACACGCTTAAGGCGCCCGGAAATGCTGTGCTTGAATTTAAAATGATCGGTTATCAAACAAAAACGATCGACATCAATAATCAGCAAACTATTAACGTTAAGCTGGAAACAGACAACAAATCACTTGATGAAGTGGTGGTGGTTGGTTACGGTTCCCAGAAGAAGATTAATCTTACAGGATCAGTTTCGACTATATCCGGCGATGAGATGACTCAAAGACCGGTGGTAAACGTGACTACTATGCTGGAAGGCCTTGCACCTGGTGTGGCGGTAAACCAAGGCAGCGGTGAACCGGGAAATGAAAATGCTTCAATTTTAATCCGTGGTGTAGGCACATTTAGCGGTGCCGGTACCTCTCCGTTAGTTTTAATCGATGACGTGCCCGGCAATTTAAATGATGTTAACCCCAGCGATATCGAAAGCGTATCTATTCTGAAGGATGCTTCTTCAGCTGCAATATATGGCTCAAGGGCTGCTAACGGCGTTATCCTGGTTACTACCAAAAAGGGAAAGGCGGGAAAAATGAAGATTGAATATGACGTGAATTACGGTATAGCAAAAGCAACAAAACTTTTCCAGGTGGTGACCAATTCTGTACAGTATATGGAGATGTACAATCAGGCGCGGATCAATTCCGGCTTACCGGATACCTCCCAGATGTATAGTCAGGCAGATATCAACGCTTATGCAACTCATCCCAATAGTTCTTTATATCCCAATACCAATTGGCTGAATTATATTTTCAGGACAGCGCCCACTCAAACCCATAATCTTACATTTAGCGGTGGTAACGATAAGACTACCTATGACGTCAATCTGGGTTATTCCGACGAGCAAGGTATTATGAAAGGGTTTGACTACCAAAAGTATAATATTCGGACTAATATCCAGTCCAAGATTAATGACCATATTACATTTGGTTCAAACATCCTGTTAAAATCAGGGGTTAGGGATGGCACTTCTAATGGATCAGAGGATATGTTCTTGTCCGCATTATCTCAGGCGCCCACTTATGGCCCTTATACAACCGATGGTAGCGGGCATTATACCTTTAAAACTTATCCGTTTGAGTACAATAATAAAAATCCGGTAGCTGTGTTGAACAGCGGACTTTATAACGATGTCAATGATTATGTAACAGACATTCAGGGCTGGTTAAATGTAAATTTTACCAAAGATCTCTCCTGGTATACCAAAGCGGCGTTTAACGGGACGTTCACTCATTATAAAACTTTTGGGGAAAATATTCAGGAGTATTATTACACCACTGATCAGCCCGGAGAATTATTCGATGTAAATCAGGGACTGGAATCTCAGGATTACACCACATTTTATAGCAATATATTTAGTTACTTAAAGTATCAGCATTCCTTTGGCAGTCATAACCTGATGGTTCAAGGCGGATGGAGTTTGGAACAAAACACAGACGAAAATCTGGAGGCTTCCCGGCTAAACTATGTAGACAATAGCTTACAGGAGATCAATGCCGGAAGCCCGTCGGTTGAATCGAACGGAGGAGACAGCGACCAATGGGCATTGGAATCCTGGTTCGGCCGCGTGGATTATAATTATAAAGAGCGTTATTTGCTGGAAAGCAATATCCGCGTTGACGGTAGCTCAAAATTCGCTCCAGGTCATCAATGGGGAACCTTTCCATCTGCATCAGCAGGTTGGAGAGTTACGGAGGAGCCGTTCTTTAAAGATTTAAATGCAAACTGGGTTAGTAATATAAAAATCAGAGGATCATGGGGCCAAGTGGGAAATCAAAATATTGGAAATTATCCCTATCAGGCTTTGTTAAATTTAACCGGAGCCTATTCATTTGATAATCAAAATCTGACCCCCGGGGTTGCGCAGACAGCATTAAATGATCAAACAATAACTTGGGAAACCACGACAATGACCGATGTAGGCGCCGACATAGAATTATTCAACCATTTCAATGTTACATTCGATTGGTACAACAGGGTAACCTCCAATATTTTGCGTTCGGCACAAATTACAGCTGTAGTTGGCCTAAGCGCACCTACTATCAATGATGGGACCGTTGATAATAAGGGCGTTGAACTTGCGCTGAACTATGCTAATGCAGTAAAAGGGGGGACTTTTGGGGGACTTTCTTACGGCTTTGGGTTAAATCTGGATCATAACACTAATAAACTCGTTAAATTTGGTGCGCCTGAGATTAGCGGTAATACGATCAATGAACAGGGTTATCCCATCGGTTCTTTTTATATGTTGAAAGTGGCCGGTATTTTTCAGAACGCTGCCGAAGTTAGCAGTTCACCGAAACAATACAGCGATAACACGCAGCCGGGCGATCTGAAATATGTTGATGCGAACGGAGACGGTAAAATTGACGACAATGACAGGGTAATTATACCGGGGGTTGTTCCAAAATTGAATTATTCATTTAATATTAATACCGGTTGGAAAGGTTTTGATCTGCGTATATTCTTCCAGGGAGTGTATGGCGTAAAATATTTTGTAGACAGCTGGGGTACGATCCCGTTTGTTCAGGGAGCGGTTCCGACGACTAACTGGCTTAATGCCTGGACGCCAACAAACCCATCCACCACAATGCCTCGCATCTACTGGGGTTCTGATGCGCCTCAGTCAATTACCAGGCCTTCAACATTTTTCTTACAGGATGGTTCGTACCTGAGGTTAAAAAGCCTGGTTTTCGGGTACACACTACCTGCGAGTATGACGAAGCATATTGGACTTGACCGTGTAAGGGTATATTTTTCAGGAGATAACCTGTTTACAGACACCAAATACCCGGGCCTTGATCCTGAGCGCGGTGGTAGTGGGGATTATCTGACGTATCCACAAAACAAAGTGTATTCCTTCGGTCTCAATGTTACTTTTTAATAGTTATAATCATGAACACAAAAAAATATATTCTATTATTTGCAGCCATCTTATTGATATTTGATTCCTGCAAAAAAGATCCGCTGAACCTCAATCCGCCCGATCAGATCGCTACAACGACATTTTTTAAACAAAAAAGTGATTTTGATGAGGCCCTTGCGGCAGTTTACGGTTCAATGCAAACAGAAGAATTTTCCTACGGTATGGGTTTCCGGGATTGCCTTACGGATGATGCATACAATCAGTTTAACTCAGGAAGCGTAACTAGTATTGATCAGGGTGATCTGAGCCCAACAGTCGGCGGTTATCAACAGGCAATTTATGATGACGCTTATACCAGCATTGCACGTGTAAATAATTTTCTGACGCAGTTAGCTGCTTACAACGGCAGTGACGTTACAGATGCTATCAGGAAACAATATATGGGTGAGGTAATGTTTGTAAGGGCATTTATGTACTATCAGTTGTACACCATTTATGGCGATATACCGCTGGTTACTAAACCGCTTACACTTGCCACAGAGAACCAACCGAAAGTACCGGCGGCGCAAATACTGGCACAAATAGAGAGCGACCTGAATTATGGCATCGCTAACTTAGGCACTCAACCTTACATCTCTAACTATGGTCATGCTTGTGCATCTTCGGCACAAGCTTTGCTGGCTAGGGTGTTAATTTTCGCTGCGTACCAGGGAACAGGTGTGGTTGATCCTACCATTATGACACAGGTACTGAACCTCTGCAAGGCCGTTGTTCCGCAGTATTCTTTAGATCCCACTTATATCAATGTGTTCAGGGATGCTACACAAGCGAGCAGCAAGGAAGTGATTTTTACCATAAATTTCCTTGCTCCTAATAACACCGCACCATGGGATTTATACTATGGTAATTACGATGCCTGTGCGCCTTATGAAAATATGGTTGACGATTATGAGTGTACGGATGGTTTACCATGGGGGACCTCACCGTTAACGGATAAAGTGAACATATTTAACAATCGTGATCCACGATTATCCGTTAGTATTTTTAAAGGGTTTGTTGACTGGGGAAATGGAAATACTTATGTTCCTGCCAACCCGGTTCCTACCGGCTATGGAACAAAAAAATTCCTTGAACCCACAAATATACCGTACAGCTTCTCAACGCTTAGCCAGCAAGATGCTGTTATCTTACGCGAGGCAGAAGTTATGTTGATGTATGCTGAGGCGGAAAATGAGCTAAACGGGCCGGATGCTACTGTATATCAGCTGACGACAGCTATCCGTGCCAGATCTGGTATGCCAGCGTATCCGGCAGGTCTTACACAAGATCAAATGCGTCAGCGCATTCGTCATGAGCGCAGGATCGAACTGGCATTTGAAGGGCTTCGTCATTTTGATCTTGTTCGTTGGCATATAGCCGGACCGACGTTAAACGGACTGAATACGGGGGTAATTACTTTTAACTGGCAAGACAAATTTTATCAATGGCCATTGCCACAAACAGAAATTGATAAAAGCGATGGTGTGTTGGTGCAAAACCCTAATTATAAATAAATTGGTTTAATTGATTATATAATGAGTGCAATAAGGTTCATTAATTTGGACCTTATTCATTTATTATAATGGTTTTTAGATTTATCTTTTATGAAAAAAACGATAGTGTGTTTGTTTGGTTTATTGATGTTTTTTAATGCCGCTATCGCACAGCAATCATCCCCTCTAAAGTCAGATTACTGGAAAGGTTTTGACCGGGTTCATTTTTTAATTGGCATACATCCGGCTTACGTTGTTAAGCCCATAAAGGCGCTTCCCGGAAATCCCTGGGTCTGGCGTGCATCCTTTCCAGACTGGCACACAGACATTGATAGTATATTGCTTCGGAAAGGCTTTTATGTGGCATATGTTAGTTTTGATAATCAATATGGTAGCCCCGCAGCGATGCAGGTTTGGGACAGATTTTATAACCTGTTGACGGATTCACTCAAGTTGTCATCCCGCCCCGCTTTAGAGGCGGTAAGCCGTGGCAATCTATACGCCTTTGGCTGGGCCAAACGCAATCCGGATAAAGTAAGCTGCATCTACACTGAAACACCTATATATGATATAAAAAGCTGGCCAGGCGGTAAGGGAAAAGGTATAGGCGACCCTGAGTGCTGGAAACAGCTTAAAGAGGTTTATCATTTAACTGAAGAGCAGGCTATGGCTTATAAGGATAACCCGGTGGATAACCTGGAAGGACTGGCCGCTTTTAAAGTGCCTGTATTAAATGTAATAGGCCTGAATGATAAAATAGCCCCAAGGGAAGAGAATACAGATATATTTGTTCAACGATACACGGCGCTTGGTGGTCCGGCTGCAATATATCCTGTTGCTGATGGTCCTCAGGAATTACAGGGGCACCATTTTCCGATCAGGCGCCCCGAATATTTTGCTGATTTCATTTTTTGCAACAGCTACCCGGTGAAAAAGATATTGCCCTATATTGATTACATCAATACCAGAAGTGGGATCGCTAATTTTTATAAAACGATACTGAAAAACAAAAAAGCGACCGTTGCTTTCCTGGGCGGTTCTATCACTTTTAACCCCGGATGGCGTCAAATGATCTGTGCCTATCTACAGGAGCGTTTCCCTGATACACATTTTCATTTTATTGCAGCAGGCATTCCTTCACTAGGTAGCCTTGCTCATTCTTTTCGCCTGCAAAGGGATGTATTAGATTCCGGCAAGGTGGACCTAATGTTTGTTGAGGCCGCGGTAAATGACCGGGGTAGCGGTGTTGACAGCGCTACACAAATGCATTCCTTAGAAGGAATTGTACGGCATGCACGGAAAAGCAATCCGTCGATGGACATGATCTTTATGGAGTTTGCTGATACTTATAAAAATAACGACTATGATAAGGGTGTTGTGCCGGGTGAAGTCTTCCGGCATGAGGCTGTAGCTATCCACTATAACTTACCTTCTATTAACCTGGCAAAAGAGGTGCACGACAAGATTCTAAATGGGGAATTTGACTGGAATAATGATTTCAAAGATATTCATCCTGCACCCTTGGGGGAAGAATTATATTTTGAGAATATCAAAAAGTTTCTTGAGCTGAGCTTTGATCGTATCCCTGCCGATCTGAAAATAACAGACCATGCTCTTGCTAAGCCCACCAGCAAATACAGCTTTGAGGATGGGCGCTATGATGACGTAACTCATGCTCAACATGATGCCAACTGGATTTATAACAGCAACTGGACACCCTCCAACCATGAATCCACGCGAGATGGGTTTGTAAATGTACCGATGCTGACAACAGAAACGATAGGGGCAACCCTTAAATTTCCATTTACGGGTAATGCTGTCGGCATTGCCGTCGTATCTGGCGATGATACGGGCATCATTTCTTACTCGATTGATAATGACGCGCCGCAAAGGCTTGATCTATACACCGAGTTCAGCAACTGGCTGTATTTGCCATATTACCAATTGCTGGGTAAAGATTTAAAAAATGGCAAGCACATCCTGACAATTAAAATAGAAAAGGACAAAAATCCAAACAGTAAAGGGAATGCTTGTCGCATTGTACATTTCCTTGTTAACGGTTAATCATCAACAGTAAAATTCACCTGCAAAACTGATATAACAACATGTTCCGATCCTTATATAAAGCATTTTTTATTACGATAATAGCCCAAAGCGTTGTTGCCCAGGAGCCAGCCAGGAAACTAACCGCTTACGTTAATCCTTTTATCGGCACCGGCGCAGTAGCATCCAGTTTATCGGGTAATAATTTTCCGGGGGCAACCGTTCCGTTCGGCATGGTGCAACTTAGTACGGATACCCGAGATGCGCCGGATTGGAGCGTGGCTTCGGGTTATGATTATAATGACCATACTATAGTCGGGTTTAGCCATACCCATTTGAGCGGTACCGGCGCTGCCGAGTTATTCGACGTATTATTTATGCCAACCATCGGCGAAATAAAAACACGTGCCGGCAAGCCGGAACAAGTAGGGAGCGGTTATGGGTCAAGGTTTTCTCATGATCAGGAAAAGGCAACGCCCGGCTATTATCAGGTAAAACTCCAGGACTATAACATTAACGCGGAACTTACAGCTACTGAACACGCGGGGTTCCATCGGTATACATTTCCTAAAAATAGCCAGGCCCACGTGGTAATTGATCTTAACCACTCACTTAAAAAACCGGATTGGGGGTGCCATATTATTAATTCGCAGTTTAAAATGGTCAATCAAAATGTATTGGAAGGGTATCGACTAATAACTGGCTGGGCAAAATTGCGGAAAGTGTATTTTTATATAGAATTTTCGAAACCGATAACAGGCAACCTGTTTGTTGACGGAGATACAAAATATCTTGATCAAAGGCTGATTAATGGAACAGATCTGAGAGCGGTACTTAATTTTAGCACGGATGATTCCACCCCGTTACTTGCTAAAATTGGGCTTTCTGCTGTTAGTATGGAGAATGCAAAACTAAACCTAACTACAGAAATACCTGATTGGGATTTTGACAAAGTAGTATCTGAAGCAGACGCCAAGTGGGAGAAAGAATTACAAAAGATAAAGGTTGAAGGTACTGATGTTAAGAAGCAAATTTTTTACACTTGCCTTTATCATGCCTTGTTACAACCTAATAACCTTGCTGATGTAAACGGTGATTATATGGCTGCTGATTACACCACTAAAAGGGCCGAAGATAAAGTACATTATTCCACGTTTTCGTTATGGGATAGTTACCGCGCAGCTAATCCGCTTTATACCTTAATTGAATCTGAGCATGACGGGCAGTTTGTGAATAGCATGCTGCGCCAATACAAGACTTATGGTTATTTGCCGATCTGGCAACTATGGGGACAGGAGAACTATTGCATGATAGGAAATCATTCAATCCCTGTGATTGTCGATGCGGTATTTAAAGGCTTGCCGGGTTTTGATGTAAATGAAGCGTACGAAGCGGTAAA
Source organism: Mucilaginibacter sp. L196 (assembly GCF_009765905.1). Lineage (GTDB taxonomy): Bacteria > Bacteroidota > Bacteroidia > Sphingobacteriales > Sphingobacteriaceae > Mucilaginibacter. The sequence goes on from NZ_LMUO01000015.1 coordinate 973,047, forward strand.
GAACTCTTCTATGACCGACCATCCTAACTCCCCGTTTACCATATGGGAGAAGTATCATTACATGCCTGAAAATTTACAATCACAGTCAGTATCCATCACTTTGGAAATGGCTTATGATGACTGGTGTGTAGCTCAGTTCGCAAAAAAATTGGGTAAGGATTCGGATTACGAACATTTTATGGCCCGGTCTCAATACTACAAAAATCTTTATGATGTTAAATCGGGCTTTTTCAGGGCAAAAAATGATGCGGGTAAATGGATAGAACCTTTTGACCCGGTTAAATATGGATCCAACGGGGGAAACCCTTATACAGAAGGTAACGCATGGCAGTATTTATGGTATGTGCCTCAAAATATCCCTAACCTTATAGCATTAACGGGAGGGGATAAATCGTTTGTAAATAAGTTGGATACTTTCTTTAACTTAAAAACGGGATCAGAAGAAGTTAACGGAAATGCATCTGGTTTTATTGGGCAATATGCCCATGGCAATGAGCCCAGCCATCACGTAACCTATCTTTATGATTATGCTGGTGAGCCCTGGAAAACACAGTATTATGCCTCTAAAGTGATGAATGAACTTTATAATGTTTCATCATCAGGATATGCAGGTAATGAAGATTGCGGCCAAATGTCGGCATGGTATATTTTCAGTGCAATGGGTTTCTATCCGGTAAATCCGGCCAGTGGCGTGTACGCTATCGGATCACCTCAGTTTAATGATGTACTGATTCAATTATCGGATAATAAAACATTCAGAATCAAAACGAAAGGCGTGTCTGCTCAAAATATTTACATACAATCTGCTATGCTTAACGGCAGCCCTTATTCACATACCTATATTACACAAAAGGATTTGATAGAAGGCGGCACTTTAGTATTTGTTATGGGGCCGAAGCCAAATAAAAAATGGGGCGTAGCGCCGGAAGACAGACCTGGTAATAATGGATTTTAATTGCATATAACAAATGCGCTTGGCTATATAACAGAGCCTCGTATTAAACTTTAAATAAATGATTAACCAACGAATTTTTAAGATTTTTATCGGGTTTACATTAATCTTTAATTACTGCTGCGCCCAGCAAAAGCCATTGCGCTTATGGTATGACAAACCAGCGACTCAATGGGAGGAAACACTGCCGCTAGGTAACGGCAGGCTTGGTATGATGCCTGATGGCGGGATAGATCAGGAGAATATAGTGCTCAATGATATAACATTATGGTCTGGAGCACCGCAGGATGCCAATAACTATAATGCTTACAAAGTTTTACCGCAAATAAGAAAGCTGCTTGTTGAAGGCAAAAATGACGAAGCGCAAGATTTGATTAACAAGGATTTTGTGTGTACCGGTAAAGGCGGAGCCTCTGTGCCATTCGGTTGTTACCAGGTGCTTGGCAATCTCAGCATAAAATATAAATACAATGGCGCTGATAGTACCGGCAGCCAGTTTAATAATTATGAGCGCGAACTATCATTAAACAATGCTATTGCCAAAACCACCTTTAAAGTAAATGGTGTTATTTATACAAGGGAATATTTTACCAGTTTTAATAACGATATCAGCATTATAAGGCTTACTGCCGATAAAGCGGGACAGCTAAATTGCAGCATTAGTATTAGTCGCCCGGAGCGGAGCAATGTAACGATAGCTGGTGGCGAATTGCAATTAAGCGGCCAATTGGATAATGGTATTGATGGTAAAGGAATGCAATATATAGCGCGTGTAAAGGCCAAACTGCAAGGAGGGACTATGAGCCTTGTAAATAACATGCTGACTATCAAAAATGCTACTGACGCTATAATATATGTATCAGCCGGAACAGATTTTAGGGGTGTAGCTTTCAAAAAAAATACTGAGGCCATACTCAATGCCGCTATAAATACACCTTATTCCATCGAGAAGCAAAAGCATATCAGCAATTACCAAAAGCTTTTTAACAGGGTGAATATCAATTTAGGTGACGCCAATAATATTAAAGAAACAACGGATAAAAGGTTAATCTCTTTTCATAAAGACCCGGCATCAGATAATGGCCTGCCCGTTTTATTTTATCAGTTTGGGCGATACCTGAGCATTAGCAGCACAAGGGTAGGTTTACTGCCGCCAAACTTGCAGGGCTTATGGGCAAACCAGATCCAAACACCGTGGAATGGCGATTATCACCTGGATATTAACGTGCAAATGAATCATTGGCCGTTGGAAGTATCAAACCTGTCGGAACTTAATTTGCCATTAGTAGAGCTGGTGCGCGAAATGATCCCGCATGGCGAAAAAACAGCAAAAGCTTATTATAATGCCGATGGCTGGGTGGCACACGTAATAACCAATCCCTGGCATTTTACCGAACCCGGAGAAAGTGCATCGTGGGGGGTAACTAAGGCCGGTTCAGGTTGGTTATGTAATAACATCTGGGAGCATTATACTTTTACTAACGATAAGAAATACCTGGCTAGCATTTACCCCATATTACGTGGCTCTGCATTATTTTATAACAGTATATTAGTTAAAGATCCTAAAACCGGTTGGCAGGTAACCTCGCCATCATCATCACCTGAAAATTCGTTTTATCTGCCAAACGGTAAAACTGCCAGTATTTGCATGGGTGCAACAATTGATAACCAGATCATCCGGGAGCTATTTAATAATGTAATAACCGCCTCGAAAATATTGGGCAACGATGAAGCCTTCAGGGCACAGCTAAGCGCTAGATTAAAGGAACTGCCGCCTCCGGGCGTTATATCTAAAGATGGCCGTATACAGGAATGGCTGGAAGATTACAAGGAAACCGATCTACACCATCGCCATGTTTCGCACTTGTATGGTTTATTCCCGGCATCATTAATAACGCCTGATGCTACACCTGCGCTTGCTGAAGCCGCGAAAAAAACGCTTAACGTTCGTGGAGATGATGGCCCAAGCTGGTCTATAGCCTACAAAATATTGTGGTGGGCAAGATTGCACGATGGTGACCGCGCTTTTAAACTCTACTGCCAGTTAATGAGGCCTACTTTGCGTAACGATGTTAATTATGGTTCAGGAGGAGGTATTTACCCTAACCTGCTCTCAGCAGGGCCGCCATTTCAGATCGATGGCAACTTTGGTGCAACAGCGGGCATTGCCGAAATGCTGATACAAAGCCATGCTGGTTATATCGAACTGATACCAGCAATACCAAATGAGTGGAAAGCAACGGGAGAAGTGACTGGCTTAAGGGCACGCGGTAATTTTACGGTAAGCTTTGCATGGAAAAATGGTAAGGTCACCAGCTATCACATTACCAACCCGGACGGAAAAAAAGTTCTGATAAAGATGAATGGGGTGCTGAAAGCTATAAGGTCAGAGAAAGCATAATTATTAGTAACATTTATAACATAATAAATTTGAAAAACAGTAGTATATTTTACAGAGGTTGCCTTACAGTTATTTGTATAACAGGTTTATTGGGGACAGGAAGCGCCTGTGCCCAAACGGTCACTATACCAGTTGAAACAGCCGAAACAGCTATCGTATTACAGGTGGCGCCAAATAAAGATGTGAACACAATTTATTTAGGAAAGAAGTTAAGCAATCCGGAGGAATACGGCGGTATCCCGGGCGTATACCAACAGGGAAACAATTATTCGGGGATGTACAATTCCGCGTATACACCGGCAGGATCGAGGAACCTGTTGGAACCGGCTATAGCGGTAACGCATGCCGATGGCAATAATTCGCTCGATCTGAAATATGTAAACCACTCGGTTACTAGGGTAAGTGATGATGTATCGTTATTGTCAATACAGCTAAAAGACCCTGTGTACGATTTTGAAGTTACACTATACTATAAATCGTATTATAAAGAAGATGTCATCGAACAATGGAGTGTTATTGAGCATCATGAAAAGGGTAATGTAGTACTGCAAAAATTTGCTTCGGCCAATATTAACCTGAATGCGGGCAGTTACTGGTTAAGGCAATATCATGGCGACTGGGCTAAAGAAATGCGCCCCGAAGAAACTGAGTTAACGCATGGCATCAAAACACTGGATTCCAAATTAGGAACCAGGGCAGATCTTTTTATGCCTTCGGTATTTATGGTTTCATTGAACCATCCTGCAACCGAAGATGAAGGCAGTGTCCTGTTTGGTTCGTTGGAGTGGAGCGGCAATTTTAAGACAGATCTGGAAATAGACCCGCAGGACAACCTGAGGATTATATCCGGTATAAACAACTATGCATCACCCTATCAGCTTGCCGCTGGCCAGCCATTTGAGACACCGGCTTTTGTGTATACATTTTCGAGTGAGGGCAAAGGCAAAGCCAGCCGTAATTTGCAATCATGGGCGCGAAATTATAAACTGGTGGATGGAAAGGGAAACAGGATGACCTTACTCAACAACTGGGAATCTACCTATTTTGATTTTAATGAGAATAAACTCAGCGAGCTGCTAAAGGATACGAAAAAACTCGGTGTAGATTTGTTTTTGCTTGATGATGGCTGGTTCGGGAACAAATATCCGCGTAACAGTGACCACGCAGGCTTAGGCGACTGGCAGGAGAACCGTAAAAAGCTGCCAAACGGCATCGCTGCGATTGCAAGGGAAGCTCAAAGTGATGGTGTAAAGTTTGGCGTTTGGATAGAGCCAGAAATGGTTAACCCTAAAAGTGATCTGTATGCCAAACACCCGGATTGGGTGATTAAGCAGCCGAAAAGAGAAGAGTATTATTTACGTAATCAGTTGGTGTTGGACCTGAGTAATGCACAGGTACAGGATTTTGTATATCATGTAATAGATTCTTTATTTATTAAAGACCCGGCGATGGCTTATATTAAATGGGATTGTAATTCGGTGATCTATAATGCTTATTCCGTCCATCTTCATCAAAATCAATCCCAGTTTTATGTAGAGTATGTAAGGGGGCTATATAAAGTGCTGCAAAGGATTAGGGCAAAGTATCCGGATGTGCCAATGATGTTATGCTCAGGCGGTGGTGGCCGGGTAGACTATGGTGCATTGCAATATTTTACTGAATTTTGGCCGAGTGATAATACTGATCCGGTTGAGCGGATATTTATGCAATGGGAATATTCCTATTTTTACCCTGCTATAGCAAGCGCAAACCACGTAACCGATTGGGGAAAACAGCCACTTAAATTTCGTGTGGATGTAGCCATGATGGGTAAACTGGGTTTTGACATTGTTATTGATAAACTAAGCGGTAATGATCTGAAATTTTGCCAAAATGCAGTTTCTACCTACAATGATATTAAGCCTATCATCTGGCAGGGCAACCAATACCGCTTATCAGACCCACGTACGGAAAGTGTAGCTTCGCTGATGTATGTAAATGCTGATAGGTCATCAGCAGTTATGCTAAATTACCTGGTCAATTACCGGTATGACGAAGGAAGTAAACGACCTATCCGGTTGAAGGGACTGGACAGCGCTAAAAAATATAAAATAACTGAGATTAACCTTTATCCCACATCTACATCTGTAATAAATAGTACAAGTGTTTATTCCGGTGATTTTTTGAGCACGGTCGGGTTTAATCCTGTTGTTAATTCAGACAGAACCAGTGTGGTGCTTAAAATTGATGCGGTAAAGGAGTAAAAAGTTCAGTCAATATTAAAATAGCTTACTATGTTTTTAAAACGATTTTTCCCAACCATGGCTATCTGCGTATTCGCAACGCAGGTGTTTGCAGGTATCGGTCATAAACAGTCTGCATCTGTGCCATCATCGGGCATCGTCAGTATCGGCTATGGTAGCCATGAGGTTATCCGCTATTCGCTGCAAACCGGCACGCTGGCAGTGTACCACCAGGGCAAACCGGTAATGTATAACATAGAGGCTATAGTAAAGGCGAACAACAAAACCTACTCCTCAAAAGATTATACCGAACGTAAATGTAGTTCATGGGACATCTCAGATGGTTTCGGAAAAGGTAAGAAGTATATGATCACGATGCGTAGTCCTGGTTTGCCGGTGATGACGCAGATATTCTATACTTATGCTGGTCGTGATTATTTCCTCACCAGTGTGTGGCTTGCTGGTAAAAAACTGTCCAGCAATTACATGGCACCGCTGCAGGGAGATTTTGCGCCGCTCACTGGCGATGTGCGCTCGCTTTTTGTGCCTTTTGATAATGATACTTTTATCAGCTACGAGTCCCGCGTGTTTCAGCCGTTGGCCGAGATTACCAGTGCCGAGGTGGGAACCGTTTTTAATAACGGGCAACGTAATGGTTTTGTATGGGGATCGGTGGAGCATGGAGTTTGGAAAACAGGGGTGAGGACGCAAGCTGGAAAGGCTGGCGGACAAATCACAGTATGGGGTGGCTATACCGATGAAAAAGTTAACCGCGATCCGATTGAACATGGCAAAATATCGGGTGATGTGATCAAATCGCCCCAAATATTTGCAGGCTATTTTGCGGATTGGCGCGACGGTATGGAGGATTATGGCAAAGCCAACCGCATTGCCGACCCTCCTTATGTGCATAACTGGACAAAAGCCACACCTGTAGGCTGGAACAGTTGGGGGGTAATGCAGGACAAGCTGACCTATGACAAAGCTGTTAAGGTAGTTGATTTTTTTGCCGACAGCCTGAAAGGTTTCCGATTGGGTGGTACCGCTTTTATCGATCTGGACTCGTATTGGGATCATATGGTAAAAGGGAGCGATTACAGTCAGTTGAAGCAATTTGCCAATTACTGTAAAGCAAAAGGTTTGCAACCTGGGGTTTACTGGGCGCCTTTTACCGACTGGGGCGACAAAGGAGTACCCGGAAGGAAGGTGGAGGGCAGCGACTATACTTATGGCGAATTATGGACAAAGGTAAACAACAGCTATCATGATCTTGACGGCGCGCGCGCCCTTGATCCTACCCATCCCGGCACGCTGCGGCGGATAGATTACTTTACCCGTATATTTAAAGATTGTGGATTTAAGATGATCAAGATCGACTTTTTGGGCCATGCCGCTATTGAAGCCAATCATTTTTACGATCCTACGGTAACCACCGGGATGCAGGCATACCGTAAGGGTATGGAATACCTTGTTAATAAATTAGGGAGTGATATGTTGATCTATGCCGCTATATCGCCAAGTATGGCCACCGGGCGGTACGTAAATAGCCGCCGTATTGCGTGCGATGCTTTTAAAACAATTGAACATACACGATATACCCTCAACAGTGTCACCTATGGCTGGTGGCAAACCCGGCTGTATAACTATATAGATGCCGACCATGTGGTTCTTGACCACCAAAGCGATGGTGAAAACCGGGCGCGGTTCCTGTCATCTATCATAACCGGAACTTTTATAACTGGTGATGATTTTTCTGAGTATGGTCAATGGTCGGTTAAAGCCAGGCAATGGTATCAGGATCCGGCCTTTCTGGCAATCGTAAAAAATGGCAAGGCTTTTATGCCGCTGGAAGGAAATATCGAAAAAGGGGCTTCCAATGGATTTTATCGGAAGATAGGTAATGCGCTTTACCTGGCACTTTTTAATTACGATCAAACCCCACTGAATCTTAAGGTAGATTTTAACCGCATAGGCCTATCTCCCAATCGCTCTTATGAGGTAACTAACCTCTTTACTCAAAAAAGCACAAAATATTCACAAGCTGTCAATGAACAATTAGGCGGGGCGGACGCTGTTCTGCTAAAGATTACTACAGCACACTAAAGCTGTTCACGAATGTTGTTTTAACTGATTAACATATTCAGTCAGAGTCTAATTTTATTTAGGAATGTGACTAAACCTTATGCTGATATTGATGGAAAATTTAAGGAGGTGGGGTTCACAATTGCCCGATCTTTTGATTTGAATAATGCAATTAGTGCGAAGGTTGGTTTTCCTATTTTTCTACCAGGGTAACATTAACGCCCTTATCTTCCAATAGCTTAATTGTGGATGGCGCTATACCGTTATCGGTTATAATATGTTGAATTTGTTCCAATCCGCATATTTTGCCCAGTCCGCGTTTGCCAAATTTTGAACTATCAGCCAGTACAACCGTAATTTGTGCCGCATCTATCATTTTCTGATTCAGGCGGGCCTCCATCAGGCTCGTAGTAGTAAGGCCCATTTCCAGGTCAATCCCATCTACCCCTAAAAAAAGCATGCTGCATGATACATCTGCCAGAATCTGCTCGGCATAAGGGCCCATAACCGATGATGAGTTTTGCCTTAACTGACCGCCAAGCTGCAATACATCTACATGCAGGTGACTGGATAATTCGAGTGCAACGTTCAGTGCCGAGGTAATTACCGTAAGGTGTTTCTCCGGGTTGATTGACCTTGCTAATGCCAGCATGGTGGTTCCCGATGCAATAATAATAGAATCGTTATGCCCGATCATTTTTGCAGCCGCCTTGGCTATCAGGTGTTTTTCATCGGCATGAAGCTGCTCTTTTTCGGCAACAGGTTTATCGTTTATATATGGGTTGGTTTTTGAGCCCCCGCCATGGGTGCGGAACAACAGGTTTTTATCTTCCAGCAATTTCAGGTCCTTACGAATGGTTACGTGCGAAACGTTCATTTCTTTGCTAAGGTCCTGCACATTGACAAAACCTGCATCCTGTAATTTTTTTAAAATATACTGATGTCTTTCGGTAATACTTTTCATGTGCTGCTGTAAAACGTGTTGTTGTTAATCCAAAAATACGAATAAGCCCAGTCTTTTCGACATATTTTTTTAAATAGATAAAAAAACGAAACTAAAAAAATGTTTCATATTATTATTTATTTGTTATGAAAGGTTTGTTTTAATTAAAATAATGAAACAAAATAGATTTTTTTATAAATTTTTAACAAAAATAGCTTTCTTTATATTTCGATATTGTTTCTTTATCTTTCGTTTTATAGATTTGATTGATCAAAACGAAATGATTGTTTCGTTTCGACTAAATATTTGAAAAAGATCATGGTAGCAATCGAAAGAAATAAAATAGTAGCTGCAATAGGCGATGCAGATAAAGTGTGGGATGTAATTGTTATTGGCGGTGGTGCCACCGGGCTAGGTACCGCGGTTGATGCTGCATCGCGCGGGTACCATACCCTTTTATTGGAACAGGCCGATTTTGCCAAAGGCACCTCAAGCCGTAGCACCAAGCTGGTACATGGCGGGGTGCGTTACCTTGCACAAGGCGATATTGCGCTGGTTAGAGAAGCCTTATATGAAAGAGGCCTGTTGCTTAAAAATGCGGCTCACCTGGTAAAAAACGAATCGTTTATTATCCCTAATTATGAATGGTGGGGTGGTGCTTTTTACACGATAGGCTTAACCATATATGATCTGTTGGCTGGAAAACTGGGTTTTGGCCGTGCCAAACATATCTCAAAAAAACAGGTGATCAGCAGGCTGGCTACTATCCAGCAAAAAAGTTTATATGGTGGGGTAGTTTACCACGATGGCCAGTTTGATGATGCCCGCCTTGCTGTAAACCTTGCCCAAACAGCTTTAGAGCAGGGGGCAACGGTACTTAACTATTTTAAGGTGGTTAACCTTCTTAAAAACAGTAATGGTAAAATTAGTGGCGTTACTACAACTGATATAGAGACCGGAATTAGCTATACGCTAAAAGGCAAAACCATCATTAATGCCACGGGGGTTTTTGTTGATGAAATTTTAAACATGGACAAGCCCGAAAGAAAGCCAATGGTGAGGCCAAGCCAGGGTGTGCACATAGTGCTTAATAGGTCTTTTATGCCTGGTGAAGATGCATTGATGATCCCTAAAACAGATGATGGCCGTGTGCTTTTCGCTGTTCCATGGCATGATAAGCTGGTGGTTGGTACTACCGATACCCCTATTGATGAACACAGCCTTGAACCAAAGGCATTGCCCGAAGAAATAGATTTTATTATGCGTACTGCTGCCAAATATTTAACTAAGGCACCTAACCGAAAAGATGTGTTGAGTGTATTTGCAGGTTTGCGCCCGCTGGCGGCTCCTGAAGATGGATCATCAAAAACCAAAGAAATTTCCCGCAGCCATAAACTGATTGTTTCTGATTCAGGGCTGATCACTATAACCGGGGGTAAATGGACAACCTACCGCCGCATGGGCGAGGATACCGTAGATAAAGCCATTGAAGTTGGCGGCCTAACCCCTTATTCAAATAAAACTAAAACATTGCAGATACATGGCAGTAAAACAGACGTTGACCGTAACGACCATTTATATGTTTACGGCAGCGACGAAGTGGCGCTACTTGCCTTAGGAAATGAAAACCCCGAATGGAAGGAAAAACTGCACCCACGCATGCCATACATAAAAGCCGAAGTAATATGGGGCGTAAGATATGAAATGGCCCGTAAGGTAGAAGATATTTTAGCCAGAAGGGTACGTGCCCTGTTTTTAGACGCCCGTGCTGCAATTGATATGGCGCCGGTAGTGGCTGGCCTGATGGCTATCGAACTGCATAAAGACGAAGCCTGGAAAGAAGAGCAGGTAAGCACCTTTATAAAAATGGCTCAGACCTATTTGTTAGAGCCATACCAACCAACAACCTGAACTAAACCTATTATATATTAAACCACGAATAAACGTTAAAATTATGGAAGAGTACATTTTAGCCCTCGATCAAGGCACCACAAGTAGCCGGGCCATTATTTTTGATCACGATGGAAAAATAAGATCTGTTGTGCAAAAGGAGTTTAAACAGATTTTCCCGCAATCCGGATGGGTTGAGCATGACCCGAATGAGATCTGGTCGACCCAGGCAGGGGTAGCCGCTGAAGCAACCGTTAAGATGGGAATTAACGGTACCAACATAAAAGCGATAGGCATCACCAATCAGCGCGAAACAACTATTGTTTGGGACAGAAATACCGGCGAGCCGGTTTATAACGCTATTGTTTGGCAAGACAGGCGCACCGCAGCTTTCTGCGATCAGTTAAAAAAAGATGGAAAAGAGGCTATGGTACGCTCCAAAACGGGGCTGGTAATTGATTCCTATTTTTCGGGAACAAAAATAAAGTGGATACTGGATAATGTAAAAGGCGCGCGCGATAGAGCAAATGCCGGTGAACTGGCCTTTGGAACCGTAGATAGCTGGCTGGTATGGAAATTTACCAGGGGCGCGGTACACGTTACCGATGTGACCAATGCGAGCCGTACCATGCTTTTTAACATCCGTACACAACAATGGGATGATGAATTACTGGCTATGCTTGATGTTCCGAAAAGCATGTTGCCTGAAGTAAAGCAATCGAGCGAAATTTACGGCGAAACAGCCACTACTATATTTGCCTCAAAAATACCAATAGCGGGTATAGCCGGCGATCAGTCTGCCGCGCTTTTTGGCCAAATGTGCATTGAAAAAGCCATGGTTAAAAATACCTACGGCACAGGTTGTTTTATGTTGATGAACATAGGTGATGAGTTTATTGAATCAAAAAATAACCTGCTAACTACTATTGCCTGGAAAATTAACGGAAAGATTCAGTATGCTTTTGAGGGAAGCATATTTATAGGCGGCGCTGTTGTACAATGGCTACGCGATGGTTTGGGTATTATCAAATCGTCATCAGAAGTTGAAGCTTTAGCCTTAAGCGTGCCGGATACGCAGGGGGTATATTTTGTACCGGCTTTTGCTGGTCTGGGCGCTCCCTATTGGAAACCGGATGTACGGGGAACTATTGTAGGTTTAAGCAGGGGGACCACATCGGGCCATATTGCCCGTGCGGCAACAGAGTCCATCGCTTACCAAACCATGGATGTTTTAAAGGCAATGGAAGCCGATGCGGGGATGGAAATAAAAGAATTGAGGGTTGATGGCGGCGCAACAGCAAATGACCTGTTGATGCAATTTCAATCAAACTTGCTTAACTGTAAGGTGATAAGGCCTGTTATAGTTGAAACTACGGCCCTGGGCGCGGCTTACCTGGCCGGGCTGGCAGTTGGATACTGGAAAAATGTTGAGGAGATTCAGCAGCTTTGGAAATCAGAAAAGGAATTTATTCCTAAAGAGGATCTGCCAAATATTAAAAAGGGAATCCTTGGATGGAAAAAAGCCATCCACGCTGCACAATCCTGGTGTGACGAAATTCCGGAAGAAGAATTGGTTTAGTGTTCAACTTTTAATTTTATTGAGATGTCTCCATTTATTGCAGAATTAATTGGCACTATGCTAATGATACTCTTAGGCGATGGCGTAGTAGCCAACGTAGTTTTGAAAGATACCAAAGGAAGTAACAGCGGCTGGATAGTTATTACCACCGCCTGGGGTTTGGCAGTTTTTGTAGGGGTTACAGTTGCCGGCCCTTATAGCGGTGCGCATTTAAACCCGGCCATAACCATAGGCTTGGCCATTGCAGGCAAATTTGCCTGGGCACAGGTATTGCCATATATAATTGCTCAGTTTTTAGGTGCTTTTATGGGCGCATTTTTAGTGTGGATAATGTATTATGATCATTTTAAACGCACTAATGACCCCGCTTCTATTTTGGCGGTTTTTTGTACCGGCCCGGCAGTTCGCAATTATATATCAAATATATCCAGCGAAATCATCGGCGCCTTTGTACTCATATTTACCGTTTTTTATATTACTGGGGCCGAGATAACACCAACTAAAACACCCATAGGGCTGGGTTCAGTTGGGGCGTTGCCGGTAGCTTTATTGGTATGGGTAATAGGATTATCATTAGGTGGTACAACCGGCTATGCTATTAACCCCGCGCGCGATTTGGGTCCGCGCATTATTCATGCCCTTTTACCAATGAAAAATAAAGGAGGTAGTGACTGGGCCTATTCGTGGATCCCTATTATAGGGCCACTTATTGGGGTAACCATAGCCGCTGTACTCTATCTCCAAATCCATGGATAAATAAAAAAAGAAACATCATGAAAAATATAAGGAAAGTTAGTCTATTGGCTATACTGGGGCTATGCCTTTGTCTTCATAGCTGGGCCCAGGATACTACAGCACGAAAAAAAGACACATTAAACGTTAAAAAGTATAACCCTTTTGATATTAATTTACAGGTACGTAACTTGTATATATGGCGTGGTTTCAGGGTTTCAAACAGCCCAATTGCCGATGCAGACTTCCATTACAGTACCCGCGACGGCAACTTTGCTGTTGGCCTTTGGGGCGGTGAAAGCTTTGACGGTGTGTACCGGGAGTTTGATTACTATGTAAGCTATAAAACATCGGGTTTTAACTTTTCGGTTTGGGATATTAATAATTTCACCAATTACCCCAATGCCAACCTGTTTAATTATAACCCGGCAAGCACCTCGCATTTTATTGATGTAACGGCGGGTTACCAGTTTGGCAATTCGTTCCCGTTAAGTATTAACTGGAGCACTATTGTGCAGGGGCGTGATACCTACACCAAAAGCAATGGCCAACTAGCCAATGCTTACTCCAATTATGTGGTGCTTGATTACCGCATCTGGAAGGAAGGCACTTCTGATCTGCATATTTTTGCCGGCGGTGGTTTTGCTTTTGGCCGTGACGAGAATTTTTATGGTTCGAAGCCTAATATTGTAAATACCGGGCTAACGCTTAATAAAGATTTAAAGATATTTAGCTATCATTTACCGCTCGCGGCTACAGCAATGGTTAGCCCTGAACATAAATATGGGGCTTTGCAACTTGTGTTCAATGTATTTTAGCTAGGAAACTTTAGCCAAGGTTCGAACCTTTTTTATGAAACGTGACATAAGTAATTGGTAGTAAATTGTGATAAGGATAAAAGAGAGCTAGATACTTTATATCTAGCTCTTTAAAATTAGCTGTAGGGGAAGAACCTCGAACCTTAGAGATTTGAAACGATTAGTGAACTTTTAGGTTTTTAAATTTTACCGGACAGTAATAGTTTGCAAGTTCATGGATCACTATGCTTGTAGATTGCATCTGCATTAAAAAAGCCACTCTACTTTCGTAAAGCGGCTTAGTAGCCCGTCGGAGAAACTTCTCGAACCTCTTTTAGTCGATTTACTGCTTTTGGCCGCGTCTTAAATTTAATTATACATTTTAATAATTTAGATAACTCTTCCCATAAACGGGTCGCTGTAAGTTGATTTGCCATTTTCAACCCGGCCCGCGTATCTTTTTTCAAATGATTCATGACCTGCAACTTTTATACTGAAGTCATACCAGTTAAAGTTTTTTTTCAGGTTCAAAACTATTTTTTCTTCACCTGAAGAAGGAATCAACTTGATAATAGCACTGCTTTTATAAGCATTATCATGTATTTCAACTTGCTGTGGTTTACCAGTCTTATTAACTAATGTTAAAAGTACATTGCCTGTTAGCTTGTTACTGGTAAGTTCATGCTGATACTCAACATGTATTTTTACCGCGGGATCGTTGGCATTACCTTTAAATTCACGATAAAAACCATTTGGCCCGTAAACTTTTAAATGGTAATGTTCATCAGCAAACTCATTAAGTGGCCAGGTATCGGCAAGCCTATCGCCGGCAGTTAAGCCATATGCCCAGGTACGAACGTTGCCGAATGTAGGTTTATCAGTATTTGCCTGTAGGTATTTGCCCGGGGCATACACGTTAAAAGGCGCACCTGTGGCTCGGCTGCCAAAAGCTTTATTCCCGGCCTTAAAATTTATTTCAAACGATTTTTTATCAGCATTTAATTCACCGTCAGCATATAGTTCATAGGGTAAAGCGCATGATGGTTTTATGCCTTTTTCCTGCTGCGGCATATACGGCGAAGAAACAGGGCTATGATTAATCTGTGTTATCTCCTCGGTGGTTAGTAATTTATAATCCGATGGCAGTTTTTTAAACTTAGCATTGGTTATATTTTCAACAAACGCGTCTTTTTTTACAAACTCTGGCTTTTCAATTTCGCTGCCATTATATGGCCTAAATACCGATGTAAGGTTCCCGCATATAGTCCTTCTCCAATCGCTTATGTTAGGCTCAATAACCTTCTTGCCTGTTTTTTTGCTTAAAAAATCTTCAAGGAATTGCAAGGTAGAAGTGTGGTCAAAAACCTCAGAATTCACCCAACCACCTTTACTCCACGGCGAGGCGATAACCATAGGTACCCGGAACCCCAATCCGATAGAGCTTTCGCGATCATATTTCTCCGGGAAATCTTTTCTTTCGTTTTCCTGGTCAACAGTTACAAATTCTACTCGGGTATCAATTCCATTGGATACTAAACCTGTTCCTTTTTTATGGGAATGCGGTGCTACAAAAGGTGGTACATGGTCAAAATAGCCATCGTTTTCATCGTAAGTAAGTATAAATATGGTCTTTTTCCAAACTTCAGGATCCTTGGTAAGGATACCCATCACTTCAGATACATACCAGGCACCATACCAAGCCGAGGCAGGGTGGTCACTAAAGTTTTCGGGCGCGGTAACCCATGATACAGTTGGCAATTTGCCATTATTTACATCATCCCTAAATTGGTATAAAACATCGCCTTTAGGTATTTGTACCTCGCGTTCTGTTCCGTTATCATCATACTTTAAAGTAATTAAGGTATGGTAGTCAGGATCGTTTTTATTAGTATCAAATGCTTTTAAATGAATGCTTTTTGCTCTCTCAGATAGGTTTGCGAACTCATCGGGTTTAGCGCTTGCTTTTTCTTTCTTAAAACCATCCAAGTATTGCTTCATCTCTTTCAACTGGATCTTGTAGTGGTCAATATGTGCATCATTCGGAGGTAAAGCGTCAATTTTCTTTTGCAGATCCTCGATCATTACAGGCAACTGAACTAAGCGCTTATCTAAAGCTTCAATATGTTTTTGGTGCAACCGGATATTGTATTGCTCAAAAAACTCTAATGGGTTATCCTGGAAGTTGGATAGCCAGGGGTCCTGTTCACCCTCAAAGCCTACGTCAATACTCATTTCATTTTGGTAGCATTTCCATGATATGCCGTGGTCCTCTAAACGTTCCGGGAAAGTAGTCCATTTTAAAGTGCCATAATCCATATCATCGTTCCACACATTTGCCCGTGAATTTTCATTTTGCTCTTCCCTTATGGTTCCCGTCCAATAAAAAAGCCTGTTAGGATTGGTACCTGTTAAAGCCGAGCAAAAGTTCTGATCGCAAACAGTAAATGCATCAGCGAGTGAGTAATAGAAAGGAATATCTGATCGGTTATGATAGCCTAATGTTAAAGGCATATCGCTGTACTCTTTAATACTATTCTTTTTTTGAATCAGCCACTGGTCAAATTTGCCATCATTACGGGAGTTTACCTGGTTAGCCCATGAGTGCGGTAACGAACTCATCCACGTAGCTTTTGTGTTATTGATATCCAGGTGAAAGGGGGCATAAGTTTCGCCTTTTTCGTTGGACTGCAACCAAACTTTATTTCCATTTGGCAGATCAATAGCACGGGGATCATTAAAACCCCTAACGCCTTTTAAAGTGCCGTAGCAATGGTCAAAAGAGCGGTTCTCCTGCATCAGGATAACAATATGCTCTGCGTCCAGATAAGTGCTGCCTTCGGGTGCATTTATAGCTAATGCTTTTTGTATAGAGGCCGGTAACATGCCAACAGCACTTGCCGCGCCGGTAAGTAATGCTGCTTTTTTCAGGAAATCTCTTCTGTTATCCATTGCTGATATTTAAAAAATGGGAATTTAATAAGATTTAATATCTTTTTATCTGGAGCCGATAAACTGTTCGCATAAACCAAACGACAAGGTCATGCCGTTACCGCCTACGCCATTAATAACAGTTACACCCGGTTCAATTTCTTTTATCAATTCTGTTTCACCATTCATCATTTTAGGGTAGATGCCATGCCATGATTGAAGCAGTGTCCAGTCCTTGAAGCTAGCGAAGGTGTGTAAGTAGTCTGTTATCAGAGTATTAATAAATTGTTTGTCAAAAGGATCATGTACCAGGCCATATTCATGCGAATCACCGATTGTCAGTTCGCCACTGCCATTTTGTGAAACCATAACATGTATACCCCACTTTAAATAAGTAGCATATTGCTCTTCATAGCGTTTGCGTAAAGCAGGCAAAGACGCGGCTGCTTGAAAACCGGGGTAATGTATCATGGATAAACCGCCGCATAATGATGGACCAATTCTCCATTCATCAGGCTGGGTTACTAAACGCATCATTTGCAGTTTGCATTTAGATATATCAAGGCTTAAAAATAATTCAGGATAAAGTGTTTCAAAATCCGCACCACTGCAAACAAAAATCTCATCTGCCTCCCATACCCTCTTCCCTGATAATACTTTTGGATAGCTAATGTCGCTGATGGCTGTATTCCAGTGAAATTCCACATCATATTTTGCCGCAAGATATTTTGCTACTTGCCCTACCGCCACTCTTGATTCTACGATCATTTCTTCCGCGCTCCACAAAGCACCTTTTAAACCATCCGGGTTAATAGCGGCCGATTTAAGCATAGCCCCCTGCGGATTAAGCAAACTGCAGTCACGGTATAGATGATTTACTTCAACATACTCTTTTATTACCTGCAATTCATCATCATGATAGGCGAGGTGTAAAGAGCCTACCTCATTATGCCATATGTTAGCTTCTGTACATATTTCTTTCCATATACTACGCGATAGCATTGCCCTATCAAATAACGGGCCTGTTGCCTGTCCAATGGGCCAAATCATTCCGAAATTACGGATCGATGCGCCTACAGCCTGTTCGTTGCGCTCAAACACGGTTACTTTATAACCACGTATAGCTAATGCCCTTGCTGTTGCCAGGCCCACAATGCCAGCACCGATAATTATTGCCGATTTTTGTTTCATAATATTGAAATATCAACGTTTTTGTATCCGTATTTTTGTTTACGGGCAATATGTAAAAAGTAAAGAAGGGACAGAATTGCACATGCACCACCTACAATAGCTACGGTCATTACGCTTTGCTGGAAAAACGTTCCCCAGCTAATATTTGGCCTGCCAATTTCTTTTATCAGTAAAATACTTACGCTGCCTAAATATCCCATAGAGTCAGCAACATAAATTAAAAAACCAACATTGCCTTTGTAGTGATATGATGCCAGCAGGCGCTCAAAAAACACGGCATTATACGGCACATAGCCAAAATATAAACCTAAGCCCGCCAGTGTCATCCACGTCATGGGGTCGATCAGTTTTAAGCTGAATAAAACTGTGCCAACGCCAATAATTATACAACCGCCAATTATCATAAAATGTATAATGCTAAAGGCTTTAAGATTTTGTTTTACAAGGATGAGTAAACTCATGGCAACTAATACCACTACCGAAATTATAGAATCGATCTGGGTAAATATGGCGTTGTTTTTAACGCCAAGGCTTGCCCATATTTCCACTTCAAAATTGTCTCTCACATCCCGCATGATAGTTAGCAAAACGTATATAATCAATGTTAAAATTATCCCCGGTAAAAACCGGATAAGAAAATCTTTACGTTCGGCGGCATCCATGGGCAGGCGCTTGGTCCTTAGTTGTATATCATCAGCTGTAGGCGGTGGTATTAATTCAAGGCAAAAAACAAACAGCAGTAATGGCAACACAAATAATGCACCGGTTAAAAATGGCATTTGAAATTCGCTGATGTGAAATGAACTCATTAGGGTACGTGCTATAGTTTTTACAAAGCCGGAAGCAAAAATGAGGCTGATAGACAATACAGCAGCCATAAATTCGGTTGATTTACGTCCTTCAAGATAACTAAAAACAAGCCCCCAAATAAGTCCCAATGGGAATCCATTTATAAATAGAAAAATGATATTGTATGGTGCCGGCACTATCGCGAAGCATAATAACGCCAGCCAGGCAATGCCTATTAATACCAATATACTTTTTGCCCGCTGGCCCGGTTTTAATTCCGCTATAAACTTTATTCCATAAAACTTACTTAAGGTGTAGCCTATTATTTGTGCAATTACCAGCCAAACTTTATAGTCGATATGAAAATATTGTTGCCCGGTAAATGTTCCGGCTGCATATGCTTTGCGAAAAGCATACATGCAGGTATAAGCGCCAAATGATGATAATGCAGCTAATACCGATACCAACCCATAAGGCCACCTGGTAACTTTCGCGCGCAGTTTTTCCATGTTTACGAGGATTATTCGTTAATAATGGTTAGCACTTCAGCTATATCATCAATAATATGGGTAGGCTGGTAGGGCTCGAGCGCTTCGCGGGTAAAGCTGCCTGTTGTTACTCCAATAACATATTTACAACCTGCATTTCTGCCTTCATTTATATCAACCTCGGTATCGCCAACCTTTGCAACTTCGCTACTATCAGTAATGCCGAACTCCTTCATCATTTTTTGGATCATGTACGGGTGTGGGCGGCCGCTCTCTACTTCGTCTGATGCAATAAGGTAATCGATAAGGCCTTTTTCCTGCCAATGCAACCGGTTAATAATAGTATCGGCAATAGCACGGGTAAAGCCAGTGTTAAGGCCAACTTTAATGCCTTGTTCATGTAGTTTTTTAAAAGTTTCTTCGGTGTGAGGAAAAACTTGTATCTCGGCCGAGTCCCTGTAAAACGATATCATGTGTTTAACAAAATCGCCGTGGATCTCATTGATCAGTTCTTCGGTTATTTTGCTTTGGTCCGGCGCGCTTTTTAATAGTATTTGTATGGCTTCAATTTTTTTGTAACCCATTACAAGAGCAACTTCATTAATTGGAACTTCGTAGCCATGATTCTTAAGCGTTTCTCTAAAAGCGTTCATAACACCAATTTCATCCTGAATTGTGGTGCCGGCAATATCAAAAACAACTAGTTTTATCGACATAATAAATTTAATAAATGTTCAGCAATACTAAACTTAGTTTATTAAAAATAAACTAAGTTAATATTAATAAACTATTAATATTATCAATGCAAATCAGGATAGAGAAAGCGTTGGGCTATTTTTTCTCTTCGAAAAAGTAGATCACCAAGATAGAAGCGGTTTCGGTGCCTAGGTTTTTTGGTGTATGTGGTAGCCTGCCGTCAAATAAAAGAGAGTCACCCTTTGAGAGATTGATGACCTGATCATCGAAATGGTAAGCGATTTCGCCGGATAATATATATTTATACTCAAATGCTTCAGTTTCTACCATTGGCCTGCTGGCATCAGGTTCAAGTTCAAGTATTACTATATCTACTGTGGACTGGGTAATAAACTGAGTAAACACGCGCTGGTAATGGAAGCCTGTGGCGTGTTCTTTTTCAAAATGCTCATATTCATTTTTCCGTTTTACTAATATAACCGACTGTTTGCTTTTGTTGTGTATATCCTTGAAAAAGACGTTCAAGTCTATATCAAGCGCTTTTATAATATCAATCAGCACAATAAGCGATGGTACAGTCCGACTGTTTTCTATTTGTGATATAAGCCCCTTACTTACATTGGCGCGTACTGCAAGTTCCTGCACGGTTATGTTTTTTTCGCGGCGTTTTTCTTTAATGTGGTTGCTTATCTGTATAATAATATCTTCTTCCATTATCGTATTATATGTTGCAAAGTAAATATTAGTTTTTTTGTACAAATATCTTATTTGTTAATAAATGTTAAACCATGTGTTGTTTTAATTAATGATGAAAATTTAACAATTAGCTAATTTGAATGCGCTTTTTTTGCTAAAATTCATTTCTATGCAACCGTCATCTAGTTTAGTCAGAGTAAACAAAATCTTTTCCCTGTATGAAAAATATGGCGATGAAGATTATATAGGCGAGCCCGTTTCGCAATTAGAGCATATGTCGCAGGCTGCTGCGCTAGCGCAAGCCGAGGGATATGATGACGAAGTAATATTGGCAGCATTTTTTCATGATATAGGCCATTTATGCGCAACAGATGGAGAAGCAGAAAGTATGGATGGCATGGGTAATGTTGATCATGAAAAACTAGGGGCAGATTATTTACTGCATTTTGGTTTTTCTGAAAGATTAGCATCTCTTGTAAAGAGCCATGTTGTGGCTAAACGCTATTTGACCTACAAATATCCAGAGTACTATAATAAATTGTCCCAGGCAAGTAAAACAACACTTGAGTTTCAAGGTGGTGTGATGAGTGCAGATGAAGCTATTGCTTTTGAGGCAAATCCTGATGCAGAACTAACTATTAAGTTAAGATTGTGGGATGACGCGGCTAAAGAAATGAATATACCGGTAAATAATATCCCATATTTAAAGTCGTTAGCTATCAATCATTTAGATAGCAATAATTAGCCTTTTTTTAATCAATAATAACTTATTGTAAGCCATTTGTAACGCTCCTGTTACCATAGTTCTATCGGCTTAACATCTTCTACATATAATCTTTAAGATAGGATAATATAAACTTAGTTTACTAATAATAAACAAAGTTTAGTATTGCTGCATGAATTATCCTTCTTCAAAATTAAAATTTAGCAGATGAAACAAAGTTACAAACTATTGCGAGCCGTTTTTACGGTGGTGTTATTCTGTATTACCCCATCACTCCTGTGGGCGCAAACAAAAATTTCGGGTACAGTAACCGACGATACCAAACAGCCCTTACCCGGCGTGACTGTAAAAGTAGCAGGTACTATTAAAGCCAGCACTACCGACGTTAACGGGCACTATTTATTATCAGCCAGCAAAGGGCAAAAACTATCCTTCACTTTTGTTGGCTTTGACAAGCAAGAGATTGTAGTTGGCGATGAACCTGTTATAGATGTTAACCTTAAAGGGAGCAGTAAAACATTAAATGAGGTGGTAGTAACCGCCCTGGGCGTTAAAAAAGAAGTGCGCCGGATAGGTTATGCTACGCAAACTGTACAAGGCAGCGATCTTACAACCGCGCGCGACCCTAACCCTATTACCGGCTTAACGGGTAAAGTCGCAGGTTTATCCGTAGGGGCATCGGCAGAATTACTTGGCGTGCCTAGTGTTTTAATGAGAGGAGATGCTGTTACGCTATATGTAATTGACGGTTTTCCGATCAATACGGATACGTTTAACCTTAGTCCCGATGATATTGAAACAATCACTGTATTAAAAGGACCCGCCGCAGCGGCTTTATATGGTAGCCGTGCGCAAAATGGTGCCATATTAATCACCACCAAAAAAGGTGATAAGAACAAGAAAGGCTTTACTGTTGAATTGAACAGTAGCACTGAAATAAATAAAGGTTTCCTTACTTTCCCTAAAACACAACACTCATACGGCCCGGGCGAAAACGAGTTTTACGAGTTTGTTGATGGTAAAGGTGGTGCACCGGGTGGTGTAGATAGTGATTATGATATCTGGGGCCCATATTTTGCAGGTCAGCTCATCCCACAATTTGATAGTCCTGTTGTTAATGGGGTCCGTCAAGGGACACCGTGGACGGCCCGCGGAGCTAACAATCTTTCTGATTTCCTGCAAACAGGTTTTCAAACCAACAATCAAGTTGCTTTATCAGCCAATGGTGATAATTACACAACCCGGTTTTCATTCTCACAGCAACATCAGCAAAGTTATATTCCTGACGAATACCTGGATATTGCTAATGTTAATCTATATGCTTCTTTTAATCCGAGCAAACGTTTTAAAATTGAAGCGAACGTTGATTACAATAGGCAAAGTACTGATAACTATCCCGATGTTACTTATGGCCCTAACAGCTTAATATACAATTTAGCTATTTGGACAGGGGCTGACTGGAGTGTTAATCAGCCAATAATTAAAGCTGTATGGCAGCCGGGCAAAGTAGGTGTACAATCAGAGTTTGAGGAATATACCAGGTATCAAAACCCATACTTCATGGTACAGGATTGGACACGCGGCCACTATAAAAATGATTTTGATGGATACTTATCAGGAAACTTTAAAATTGATGATCATCTTAATGTTACTTTAAAAAGCGCTATCGATACCTATAACTTATTACATACTGAAGATATGCCTTATTCTGCCCACCCCTATGGTCGTGAAGGCAATATGGGTGATTATCGTGAAGATCGCCGCGATTTGTTTGATAACAATACAGAGGCTTTATTAAACTACGATTATACCGTTAAAAAGTTCCTTAACCTGTCGGGTTTGGTAGGTGGGAACTTTCGCGATTTTTCTTACAACTCAAGCTGGGTATCAACCAACTATTTAAATGTACCCGGTGTTTATGCATTCAGTAACTCCGAGAACGCACTACAAGCCACAAGCTTTAGCTCGAATATGATGGTAGCGAGTGCTTTTTATTCATTAGATGCAAGCTTCGGTAAATACGCGACTATTTCGAGCACTGGCCGCGTTGACAAAACATCAGCATTCCAGGTGCCAACTACTTATTACTACCCAAGTTTATCTTTAGCGTCAGTAGTTTCTGATTATATTGAAATGCCGAAGTTTATTACTTTCCTAAAAGTAAGGGCATCCTATTCAAATGTACGTGCCGACGAAACAAGCCCAACCATAGGCCCTGCACCATTTAGCTCAATAACAGCTTTTGGAGGCAGCACTGGGCCGTCACTATATGACAATCCACTCGATTACGGCGCTACATATCTGTCGCCATACAATGGGCCAAACTATGCGCTAAATCCATCTTATTCTACAAGTAAACCTTACAATAACCAAACAGCGGGTTATTCCACTACCTCACTATATCAGTCAAATATTCAAACATCAACCCGTGTTAATTATGAAGAAGGATTTGATGCTAAATTTTTGCAAAACCGTTTAGGGTTAAGTGCAACAGCATTTCAATACATTGATGGACCTCAAATTTTAGCAAACCCTGTAGCAACTTCAACCGGTTACACAACTGAATATCTGAATGCTTTAAAAACCAGGAAAACCGGTCAGGAAATTTCTTTAAACGGTATACCGGTTAAGTCTACAGATTTTACCTGGAGTGTATTGGTTAACTGGTCGCGCTACCAGCAGTATTTTGAAAAGCTGCCTCCTGGGCAAACCTCATATGCTTACAACGGTGGATATGTAAGCGTTGGCGATCGTACAGATGAATTTTTTGGTACCGCATTTGTTCGCACTGCATCCGGCCAAATTATTAATAATGCCAACGGCACACCAATGGTTAATCCGGTAAATCAACTTTTGGGAAATGCTAATGCTGATTACAGCTGGACAATTGCCAATAACTTTACTTATAAGCAGTTCAATTTTGGTTTTCAGTTTGATGGGTCAGTTGGTGGGCATATGATAGATTATATGCACCTGAAAACTACTGTTGGTGGTTCAAATGCGATAACTGCTGAAGGTGCAATTGGTGCGGCGCGCTATCAGGACTGGTTAAACTATGGAAAAGCGGGCTATAATGGTACATATGTTGGCCCCGGGGTAGTAATATCTAACGGTGTTGCTCCTAATTACGATTCAAAAACAGGGCAAATACTTAATTACGGTAGTTTGCAGTTTGCACCAAACACGCAAACGGCGTTTATCCAGGGGTATGTTAGCTCATATTACAATGTTGATGAAGCTAACCTGATGAGTAAAAGCTATGCAGAACTTCGTGAGGTAACATTTGGCTATTCATTTCCCAAAAAATGGTTGGAGAAATCTTTCATATCTACAGCCTCAGCTTCTATATACGGTCGTAATTTATTATACTTCTATGCTAACAAGGAGTTTGAAGACGTGGATCTAAACCAATATAATGGCACTTCGGGTCAGTCTGTACTACAATCACCTACCATACGTAGCTATGGCATTAACTTCAAATTAACATTTTAATCAAAAGAGGATAAATGATCATGAAAAAGATATTAATAATTTATTTTCTGCCGGTAATAATCTTGCTGGCAGTAAGCAGCTGCAAAAAAAGTTTTATCGATGATACTACCAATAACAATTTACCCAACAGTGTATCTGCATCTTTGCTTTTAACAGGGGTACTAACCAATATGGTTGATTTGCCCGATGGTGCTTACAGCAGTAGTACACAAAGCAGTATGGTATATCCCAATGCATCAAATAAAGATGAAATATGGGGGCAGTATTACATTTATAACTATGATTATTATGGTAATAATACCTATGATTTTGATTCGGGTGCTGACTACTATTCTACATTAACAAACGTTTTGGCAATGGAAAGTAAAGCAACTGCTTCAGGCGGAGCCGCTGTTAATCCATACGAAGCAATGGGCAAATTTTTCAGAGCGTATTTTTTTAGTAAAATGAGTTTGGAAAGAGGGGATATCCCGATGACACAGGCTTTACAAGGCCTTACCAACCTTACCCCTGCGTATGATACTCAGAAAGCAGTAATGCTGCAATCATTGGCATGGTTAGAAAGTGCTAATTCTGATCTTACTCAACTAATTGCTAACCCAAGTGTGGGGGGAACTGGTTTAGGGGCAACATTAGGTGGCGATATATTTTATGGAAATAGTTTAACTCAATGGCAAAAAGTAGTAAATGCCTTCAGAATTAGATTGCTGATTGAATTAAGCAAGCAATCTGCTGATCCTGATTTAAATGTTCCGGCTCAATTTGCTTCGATTATTGGCAACCCTACTAAATATCCGTTAATGCAAAGCGCTACAGATAACCTTCAGTATACATTTATCTCAACAATTAACACTAATTACTATCCGCAATACCCTGATATTTTTGGTCAGAGTGGTTCAAGGCAAAACATGTCTCAAACTTATGTTGGCCTGCTTGATTTATTGCAGGATCCGAGGATTTTTGCTGTTGCAGAACCTTCACGTTACCAGGTTGATACATTGCATCAAAGCCCTACAGCATTTTCATCATTTGCAGGTGCAGATCCGGGATTAGATTTGGGTACAATGTATAGCAATGCAGGGCTGCAACGCTACTCATTTATCAATAGGAAACGGTATTACTCAACTTATACAGGAGAGCCAAGCATACAAATTGGTTACCCGGAGCTAATGTTTAATATTGCTGAAGGTATTAACCGCGGTTGGGCAAGTGGTAATGCCGAAACTTATTACATAGCAGGTATACAAGCCTCAATGGCATCTTACAGCATCCCGACTACCGGAACATATACTGCGTATTTTTATCATCCAGCGGCAAGCTCAACAACTGGTGTTGCCGATTTAACAAATTATGATACTTACAACATAAATGTTAACTGGAGTACTTATTATGCCCAGCTTAATGTACAATATGCAAGTGGCGCACTCGGGTTAAAACAAATTTTGCAGCAAAAGTATATTGCATTATTCCGTCACTCGGGCTTAGAAGCATATTTTAACTATCGTAGAACAGGGGTGCCTAATTTTACAACAGGGCCTGGTACTGATAATGGGCAGCGGATTGCTACAAGATTTCTTTATCCTTTAAGTGACAGAACCGGAAATACCGCAAATTACGAAAAGGCTTTAGTCAGCCAATACGGTGGTAACGATGATATAAACGGGGTTATGTGGCTCCTTAAATAAATTTATCGGTTGATTGTTTTTAACAAAAGCGGGGTTTAGCTCCAGTTATGGTCGGAAGATTTTTTCTTCCGACTTTTTTGTTTCGAAAGCTAGTCGGTTGTATTTGGTTTCATCTTATTTGTTAATTATCTTAATTTCTGATAATCAATAATATAATATTTAGGGGCCGCTGATTGCAAAGTTGTCTATGACTAGAGTTTTACATCGAACTAATAGAATAACTAAGCAATCCGCGTTTTTTACTTAACATAATATCGGATTTTTAATAAAGCTGAGCTGGCTAACTCCTATCTTTCAATTCCTTTTAACAAGTTATAGTAAAAGACTTCCAACACATTTTGATTAACTTTCATCGAAATCCGCAGGGATTTGTTTCTTGTAGCTAAATCAATTTCTTTTTGGTTTTGAATCATTACATGGCTAACTTTTACAATTAGAATTAAGCTATCAATACATTTGGTTTTATCGACACTGTTTATGATGCCCATAAAATTTGAGGAACCTGCATAAAGTAATTTATTTATACCTAATTGCACTGTTTCACCGATAGTAATTCTATTTGGAGTGTTCTTTGAAACCGCCATTTCTAAGTATAATTCATTACTCAAAGGGGTAACGATCTTAGATACTCTTTTTAATGAACACGTGATACCTGCAGTTTCAGGATAGCTAACAAAAGATAGTGCCCAGAAAAGTAGTGTCAAAGCAATCAATACGGTATATAGCGCCCATTTATTGAAAAAACCAGGTTTATTTGTTATTATTTCGATTACTGACCCTGAGCGGTCGGAATTATCTTCATTATATCTCATGGTATTAATTTTTTTAATTACCCAGTTCGAGCTGATTTTTTACTAACATATAATACTTGCCTTTTTTCTCAGTTAAATAATGGTGAGTTCCTTCTTCAACTATTGCACCTTCATCCAATACAATTATTTTGTCGGCATTTTTAACTGTACTTAGTCGGTGGGCAACAATAATTACTGTTTTACCTTTTAGAAATTCGGCAAGGTTTTCTACAATCACCTTTTCATTATTGGCATCCAAAGCATTGGTTGCTTCATCAAAGTAAATGTATTGCGGCGATTTATATATAGCGCGGGCAATAAGCAGGCGTTGCTTTTGCCCCTGGCTTAAGCCTATCCCCATGGCGCCTAATTGTGTATTAAACCCATTCGGTAATAACTGTATAAATGATAGGATGTTGGCGATTGTACAAGCTTCAATAAGTTTTTGGTCTTCTATCGGGTCATCATTAACTACAATATTACGGGCAATGCTATCATTAAAGATGTAGCCATCCTGTAATACCGACCCGCACTGTGTACGCCAAAATGATGGGCTCACATCACGAAAATCAATGTGTTTATAATCATTTTTAGAAGTTTGTAACTGAATATCACCCGAGTAATAATCATAAAATTTCAACAGCAGTTTAAGCAGTGTGGTTTTACCGCTGCCACTTGCCCCAACAATAGCAAGGGTTTGTCCCTTTTGTATATGAAGATCAATATTTTTTAAAACTGGGCTATTACCTGCCCCGGGATAGGTAAACGAAACGTTATTAAATACGATATCCGGATGTGCTGATATTGAATTAACGTAATTGATCTCGTCACTTTCCTCATCCTTCATCTGGTGGATCTCGTTCAATCGTTCCATGCTTATTTGGGCATCCTGCGCGCTTTGCATAAAGCCAATAAACTGATCGATAGGGCCGCTTAACTGGCCAATGATATATTGTATAGCCAGCATTGCACCTAAAGTTAATTTATCTTGTATTACGAGGCTGGCCACTAAAAATATGATGACAATATCCTTGCCCTGGTTTATAAGTATAGCGCCCGCCTGTTGAATTTGATTATAGGAAAGGGTTTTAAAATTTAGTTTAAATATATCTGCCTGTATATTTTCCCATTCCCAACGCTTTGACCTTTCGGCACTGTTTAACTTAATTTGCTGCATACCTTGTACCAGCTGCAATGTAGCGGCGTTTTCTTTTGCCGATATATGAAAAGTTTGATAGTTTATTTTTCTGCGGATGCCTAAAAAGAATTGCACCCATATCACATATAAAACACTGCCAGTTGCAAATACACCGAATAGCACGATATTATAAAACGCCAAGATCACGGCGAAGATCACAAAGTTAAAAACCGAGAACATTGTATTTAAGGCGTTGCCGGTTAAAAATTCCTGGATCTGCTTGTTGTCATTTAAACGTTGCAGGGTATCACCGGTTTGGTGACTGTCAAAATAAGCAATAGGCAGGCGTGTTAGTTTTATCCAAAAATCTGACAGGATAGAGAGGTTTACAATGATTGAAATGTGTAATAATAAGCGGCTTCGTATAAAATCAATTAATGTCCGACTAAAAACAAGCATTAACTGGGCAATTAATATTATGGTAATGAAATGCAGGTTTTTTGTATTGATGCCGGTATCAACAATGCTCTGGGTAAGAAAAGGAAATATTAACTGTAACAGCGAAGTGATAAATAATGCCAAAAACACCTGTGTGATTTGCCAGCGACTTTGCTGCAGATACTGGAATATTAATTTCCAGCTTAGCTTGTTTTCGTCTTCGTCGTTACTGTTATAAAAATCAGCTGATGGGTTTAATACCAGTGCTGTTCCTGCCGGGTTATTGTCTTTTTTGTTGCTTATCCAATGCTTTAAAAATTCTTTTTTTGTAAGGTAGATAATGCCTTTGGAAGGGTCGGCTATTTTTATACGTTCCCATAAACCGAAGAGGTCAGGAAAAGCAACTAATACTACAAAATGATATTGGTCCCAGTGTAAAACGCAGGGCAGGGGCACGGTTTCCAACTCCTCGAAGGTAAGCTGGGTGCCTTTGGATTTAAGCCCGATCTTATCAGCGGCCTCACTCAACCCCAGCATGGAAACCCCCTCTTTACTAAAACCCGCGGTTTGCCTTATACTGCCGGTATTATAGTGCTTGCCATAATATTTTGCCACCATGCGAAGGCAGGTAGGCCCGCAATCCATAGCATTGAGTTGTTTGTAAAAAGTAAATTTACCCACTTATATATTTATTATTGGCTTTGATGCATATATGCTACGATAAAAAAGCATAATCCAACCCCGAAATATAGGATTGGATTAAGGATAGTAATATTGTTACTCCTTTATTTATGCAGGTACTACACAAATAAAAGGTGCACCTACAGGGCACTCGCAAACGGTGTTATTGTTAAATCCGGTACATGCCATACCAATAAAGCCATCGTCGTAACAATATCCGCAAGATTGCGGATAGGGAGTGCTGCCACCTTTAATTTTTTTCATCTGGTCATTGCTTAGCATGCCTTTGATGTCATTGAAATTGATTCTTTTTTTTTCCATTGTTTAAAATTTAAATTGGTTAATTAATCTCCGTTGCGGGAAAGATCATTGTTCTTGATATTTAAAAAATGTGGATCAGATCATCTATCGTGTAAGTATCGGGCAGCAGGTGGCCATTGAAATAAAATGTGGGTGTGTGGTCAATGCCGGCTGACTTACACCAAGTTACCATCTTGGCGAATTCTTCTATTACATGATGCTCAGCAGCGGGATGGGCATTTTTGAACGGTTCAAACTTTAAATCTTTATTAGAGTACCATTCATCCAGTATCTCCTTCATTTGGATGGTGTCGTTTTCCCTATTGAGGGATAAAAAATGCTGTATTACTTCCCGTGTGCGGTCGCCTTCTAAATTTGATGAGTTGAAGATTATCTTAAAATCAACGTCTTCGTTCTTTTCAAGCAGGTGTTCTATTTTGCCATGCGCATCGGCACATGGGCCGCAATATGGGTTACAAACTTTTAACAACCGCTTGTCGGTTTGCTCATCCCGAATGTCAATCCCAATATTATCCCAACCCTCGGGTGCTTTTATTTGCTGTGATAATAATGCATTAAATATATCCGGGTTGTACAATAGCCTTTTGTACGCTGATTCATTCATTTCAGCATTGTTCGACTTAGTTAAAATGGGCTTGAGTGTATACCATGTAAGCGGCGGTAATAGCGGGCTAATCAAAATAGCGCAAATAAGAGTAGGGTTTACAGCCAGTACACTTAAATAATTGATGTGCAATAGAGACCAAATGAGGCCAAGCAAAAGCACACTTTGTATACCGAGGCACATTGGGCACCATTGTTTTACTACCTTGTATTGATAGTAAATACTAAAAGGGATATATAAGGCTGTTGCCAGCCCTGCAAGGCATAAAAGCGGGATCTTTTCTTCAAACAATACCGATGGGGATATTATGAATAGCAGGGAAGAGGCAAAGTAAAAAAAGCCAAGTTCACTCCAGCTTATGCCGATCAATTTGGATGCTTTGCTGCTTAATACGGCATCGCAGTTTGTTTTTGTGCCGCCGGTGCAAATATTTTTGATGAATGTGTTTGATTTATCAATATCATAAGCCAATAGTAAGGTGGTGATAGTAAGGCCTATCAGTTGTAAAATAACAAGTGTTGTAGCTGATAAAATTCGTTGGGTAGTAAATACCGAATTATAAAGTAGGCAGATAAGCAATATCGCCCCGCCGAAAATCAGCGCCTGTTTTTTTGTTTTTTTAACATCTTCTGCCTTTTTGTTTTTTTCATATTCCCATTCCCTGCTTTTTTCATCGGGTTGGGCCAGGAATATAACGCCATCCCAATCCTTTAAAAAAATGGCTTTAGTGGTTTTCATTTTTTTATCGCTCAGGTATCTGACGTCCTCATCGGTAAATTTAGTTACGGTAACAAAATCTTTTCCTGTTGATTGGTTATTCATAAAAGCAATAAATGGTACAGGCATTTCATGCAGCTGTTCTTTGTTAATTCTAAAGGCGCTGTTTTCTACTTTAAACTTATCGAACGTATTGCTCAGGCTGAACAGGCTCGGGTAGTAGGAGTTCTGTTTTAAAGTTTTAGTAAATGTACTTCCGGTAACAGGTATGTTTAGCTGCTTTAAATAATATGCTGCTATTTGGGCCAGGTTGGTATCAAAACTTAGTGCCATTGGTGCTTTATATAAGGTTTATGAGTTATGTACTATGGTTATTTATTGCGCCGTTTGGTTACCTGCAACTTTAATAGTTTTTGAATGTATTGCTGATTTTATTCTGCCTGTAATGAGCAATTCAAATTGGGCTGCCGAATCTTCCAGATCTGCAGGATCAAAATATGACTTTACTTCATTTAATAATTCAATTATGCTGGTGGGGTTTTTAAGGCATTGTAAAATCAATAGGTCCAGGTCATCCGCGTTAACTAATGAATACCCTGTATTATCACACTCGGGTATCACACAGGTATGATTTGCCGAGGGTTCTATATTTAGCGTAGGTTTTACATACTTCTCACTAAAAAAACTTTCGTATACTTCATACCAATTATATTTATGCTCTATAATTTCTAACAGGGAGTCGGCTATAAGCTTTGTATTGAAGCCGGTACAGGTGTCTTCAAATATTAGCTGATAATAAGGTGTGTGCTTAATGTCCCTGGCATACAGATATTCCTTTGAATAGCTAATAAACTTGTGATTGAGTATTTCATCAAGCTTCACTTCAAAAGCGTTTATGTCTTGTTTCAGCTCGGCAACGAAACTTTCATCATAAGGCACCCCGGCTGCGTTTAGCACTATAACATAAGCATTGGTTGCTATGTTGCTATTTGTAGCTGTTTGTTTTTCGGGAGCGGAGTTTAAAATATTGTTATGCTCGGGTTTGGTTTTTAATAGCTTGTATCTGTCGGTTAGTAAAGTTTCACAGGTTTCATTTACAAAATGGTAATAATTCTTTCTAAGCGGAATATTCCCTTTTTTAAATAATGAAACTATGCGGTAATAGTATTCCGGGTAATCAAGCTTTAAGCGATTGGCCATTTGTTCGCAACTAACCCGGTCTCTTTTAAAGGTGCCTAATAAGTGCAAATATTGTTTGTTATGTGGCACTTCACAAAATTCACCAAAGCCGGTGTACTGGTTGTCGCCAATAACTTCATCTAACATAACCGATACCTTTTTTTGGTGCTTTTTTACTAAAGCATAAAATAGGTACTGTTCAAAAAAAATATTGAACACATTTACGTCGATATTTGGCAAATGCCCTTCGCTTTTTTTAATAAATTCCAATGATTTTTTGGTGTAATCTTTAAAAAACGGAATATCATGGCCGCCGAAAATACCGGCGTTGTATGCATATATAGGGTTATACTTTTTCCTTGCCTCGATGATCTCAGGCGGAAAATACATTAAAGTTTTTTCCAGCTTTTGAAAATTGGTCTCATAATATTCGGTTGAAACCTCTAAGTTTTGCGAGATCAGTCCGGCGTTTAATAGCTGATCGTCAAATGATTTCCAAATAAATACATCACCGTCAACATGCAGAAAAGGGCGATCCTGACGCGAGTAGGTGTCTATCTTAGGTAAAGCCCATAGTTTAGGATGTATATTGTTGAGTTTGTCCAGATCACATATTAATTCGGTATAAGGCAGCTGTAATGTATCAATCAACATCCTGGCTGATACATTGTCGGCATATAGCGAAACATCCTTGTAATATTTTTTTAATTGTAGGCAACTAAGCGCCCAGCTCATTAAATTATATTCCGGGGCGTACCACCCGGCATTAAATTTAAGCAGGTTATCTTGTGTACAAGCCCATGAAGTTTGAATTATTTTCATAAAATGACCAGTTTGCGTATCTGTATAATGGCAAGATCTTTTCAATAATATTTTTGTTATCTGCCTAAACACAATTGATAAAAGCATCATGTACTTTTATATACATGATGCTTATTAGCAATGTTATTAAAGGCAACCGTTAGTGCCAAATTGTATGTAACCTGTTGCGAAACAAGCACAGGTACTTTCATAGGTGCCACATATGCCCGGTTCGGTGCGGCCGTTATCGAGATTTATAGTACACACAGTACCACACCCGGGGTCTCCTGCGCTGCCGCCTTTAATTGATTTCATTTGATCATTGCTTAACATCCCTTTAATGTTGCTGAAGTTGATTTTTTTCTTTTCCATTTTTTTTAGATTTAGTTAGTTGTTTACCAAAACCACGCCCTGGTAAATGAGGCTGCATGTGTTTATAAAGTACATGATACTTATTGCTTGTTAGCAATGCTATTGAGGGTGACAACCTGTTTGTGTTCCAAATTGCTGATAGCCAGGCGAAACGGATGAAAAACAAGCGCATTGGTTGTCCCAGGTACCGCATACTCCTCCTGTTTGTCCACCGCCGTTGAGATATACAGTACACGATGTACCACACCCAGGATCACCGGCGCTGCCGCCTTTAATTGATTTCATTTGATCTTTGCTTAACATCCCTTTGATGTCGCTGAAATTGATTTTCTTCTTTTCCATTTTTTAATTTTATTTGATTATTCACCAAAACCACGCCTTGGTAAATCAGGCTTCATGTGTTTTTAAAGTGCATGCTCCTTTACTCCCGCGAGAAGTGTTTTTAATACTGAAATGAGGCGTGTTATTTGTTGAGGTAAATAATGTAAACAGGATAAAAGCTAAACTTTATTACGCATTGGAAACGCGCAGCTTAGCATATACCATGGCTACAAAGGTTTGGCCTCTAATAAGTTATTATTGGAATTTTTCATACATTAAAATTAGGCTCAGTAAGAATCTGAATTGGTAACAGATCTCATACTCAAAGGAAGGTATGGAGATTTATACTATCAATACTTTTAAAGTTGAATATAGAAAATTTAGGAATATTTTATATTTTAACTTGTTGTATGTCAGTTGTTTGTTAACGTATTTTGAGAAGTTAAATATTGATATAATTTTTAAAGCGGTTGTCTTCGATATAAAAAACAAGGGAAATTACATAGGGTGGAATAACATGAAAAATACTTTTTTAAACGATTTTGGATTTTTTTCGATGGCCTAAAGGGAACTGAATACTTAAATCGTTGATTAAAGGATTTAAAGGCATTTTTTTAGAACAATAAGATTTAGCTAAATCTTAATTAAAATATCTAACACTTTTTTGGAGCTTAGTCGATGGTTTTAATTTGCTGATAGTCAAAAAGTCAATCACATACAAAAGAAAATGTTCTTACTTGAACATTTTCTTTTGTAGCCGCAGGGGAAGCTTTTTGAACCGGTTAAAACTAATATTGTGCAGAATACTATTGTATCTAAAATAATACTTACTACATTTATCTAATCAATTATAAATTTTACTAAAAGTGAATAGCGGTCATGTTAGCAGTAGTGACATCCAGCGATTGGTGTTGGGTGATGAGTACGCCTTTACCGTTGTATATGAACTTTATAGCGAAAAGATTTACAGGCTGGCATTTCGGTTTTTAAAGGATAAAGAACAAAGCGAAGAGATAGTACAGGAAACATTTATTAATCTTTGGCTAAGTCGCGAAAAGCTTGATCCTGATGGCAACTTGTGGCTTTACCTGTATGTTATTTCAAAACGATTATCATTAAATGCATTAAGAGAGGTTGGCAAATCGTCAAATTTGGTTGAAAATCTTTTACATCAAATAAGTGAGCTGCAAAATATCACCGAAGAGAAAATACTTGCACATGATTTGGAACTTTATGCTGAAAAGCTGATTGATAAACTGCCCAAACAACAACTTGTTTTTAAATTAAGCCGGGTAGACGGCCTTTCTCACAAAGAAATTGCCCAGCAACTTCACATATCGCCTAATACGGTAAAAAATCACATGGTTGATGCTTTAAAGACCTTG
Source organism: Mucilaginibacter sp. L196 (assembly GCF_009765905.1). Classification (GTDB taxonomy): domain Bacteria; phylum Bacteroidota; class Bacteroidia; order Sphingobacteriales; family Sphingobacteriaceae; genus Mucilaginibacter. The sequence continues at coordinate 1,008,082 of NZ_LMUO01000015.1, forward strand.
AAAGCTCAGCTTAAATATTCTGATTTTTTGTACCTCGCAGTCCTATTTATCCATTTTTAATTTTTTTTTATTTAGGGTAGTCCTACCCCCGTAGTTTTGGTGTTCTATAATTATAAACCACCCATCCGGGAATATTATAGACCAATAAAATATGGAAAAAGCAAAGCTTCAACGCTTATTGCATCAGTATTTAGATAATTCTATATCTGAAAAAGATTGTATCGAGCTACTAAATTATTTAGATAAAGCCGATATGCAAGAAATTTCAGATGAGGTTAATTTAGATATTACCGATTTGGATAAAGGGCCGGTTTTCAGTGGAGAGCAGGCGCAAGACATCTTAAACCGCATTCAGGCAGATATCCGTTTTAAAGAATCTGCTCCAATAAAATCATTACATAATCGCAATTTACCTAAACTTTACTTACGGCAGTGGCTTCAAATAGCCGCTGCTGTATTAATATTCTTTTTTGGGGGGAGCTTAGTATTCTTGTTGCATAAAAAACATGAAAGCTTTGATAGTAACAAATTAGCCCAGGCACCAAAGTCCATCATTGTTCCCGGCTCAACAAAAGCTTCGTTAATACTTGCTAATGGCAGTGTCGTATACCTTCAGAATGTAAACAATGGTTTATTGGCTAAAACAAACTTTGGTAACGTAGTTAAAACACGTAACGGACAGATTTTATATGATACGAGAGCTAATGTAAAAGCAAATGGTAAACAGGTTGGCTATAATACGCTAACAACACCAAGAGGTGGGGTATACCAGGTTGTTTTGCCGGATGGCACTAACGTATGGCTAAATGCAGCATCGTCAATTACTTACCCGATAGCTTTTACCGGTAATGAGAGGGATGTAAAATTAAATGGAGAAGCCTATTTTGAAGTAGCCAAGAATAAGAAGAAACCGTTTTATGTAAATATTAATGACGTAAGAGTAAGGGTACTGGGAACACATTTTAATATAGCGGCCTACAATGATGATGAAAATATTACCACAACCTTATTAGAAGGATCGGTTCAGGTTACGAAAAACAAATCATTGTCATTACTGAAACCTGGCCAGCAAGCCGAAATAAATAACTCTTCTGATAATATTGTAGTATCTGAAGCTAACATTAATAATGCAATAGCCTGGAAAAACGGCTATTTTATATTTGATGATGATGATATAGCCGGTATAATGCGAAAAGTATCGCGGTGGTATGACGTGGATATTGAATACCACGGCACATTTACCGATCAAAAATTTGGCGGTACCTATTATCGTTCAAAGAGCATAGATGAGCTATTACACCACCTTGAGAAAATAAGTAATATAAACTTTTCAATTACAGGAAGGAGGATAATCGTTATGAATTAACTATACGTTTTCTCCTTTAGCGATTGTCTGAAAAAAAAAGAGCCAGAAGCGTTCGTACCGCTCCTGGCCTAAGCCGAGGCTATATCAGATAATCAAAACCAATTGCAGCTAATACAATCAATTAATTAACCTAACATTCAAATGTATAAAAATTTTACTGATTTTATTTGCAGTAAGCAACCTTGCTGCATACATAAACCACTGCTTATAATGAAACTAACATTGGTTTTACTTATTGTAACCATTCTACAAGTATCGGCCACTACATACGCTCAAAAAGTAAGTTTAAATGTTAAAAAAGCTTCACTTGAAGAAGTTTTTGAGCAAATTCAAACACAAACCAGATACGATTTTCTGTATAAAGCAGAAGATCTGAAACTGGCAAAGCCGGTAACGCTGGATCTTAATAATTACTCGTTAAAAGAAGCGCTGGATATTTGTTTCAATAACCAGCCTTTAACTTATATTATTGAGAATACAACTATTCTTATTACCAAAAAGGTCATTCAACCTGTACAGGCAAATGCAGGCAGGGCTATTACCGGTAAGGTTACTGATTCCACAGGTGCCGCATTACCCGGCGTTACCGTGAAAGAAAAAAATACACAAAACGCCGTAGTAACCGACAGGGATGGTAATTACCACATCACAGTAGCCGACAATAACGCTATTCTTGTTTTTAGTTTTGTTGGTTTTAACAGCCGAGAAGTAGCGGTTGGCAGCGATGCCGCTATTAACATCCGTCTCCACGAAAATAACACGAACCTTAACGAGGTTGTTGTTGTTGGTTACGGTACCCAAACCAAAGCTAATATAAATGGCGCCATAAGTACTGTAGGGGCAAAAGATATTGGCGATAAGCCCGTTTTAAATGCTTTTCAGGCATTACAAGGCGAATCTCCCAACCTGATCATACAACAAAATACGCTTGACCCAGGTGCCAATGTTGTAGTTAACATCAGGGGTGTTGGTACAACCGGTAATAATGATCCATTGGTAGTAATTGATGGAATTGTAACACAAGCCAGTACCAGTTTAAATACCATTAACCCTAATGATATTGCAAGTGTTACTATTTTAAAGGATGCAGGTTCGGCAGCCATCTATGGTTCACGTGCTGCAAATGGTGTAATATTAGTTACTACCAAAAGCGGTAAGTTTAACCAAAAGCCTACTGTAAATTATGATGGTAGTTATGGCTTACAGGTACCGGATGTATTGGTACATAAAGTAAGCGCTTCTGATAATGCTTACTATAAAAACGAAGCCCTTGTTAATTCAGGTTTACCACCAGCTTATACACCCGAAAATATACAACAACTTGCTGCAGAAGGTACCGGCACCTGGGATATAAATCATTTGTTATACAACGCTCCGCTTCAATCGCAAAATATAAGTGTTACCGGTGGTGGCGAAACAAACTCATACTTCGTATCGGCAGGTTACCAAAACCAAATGAGTAACATTGTTGGTAACGGAGGTTCGGGTCCAGGTTATGGTTACCAGAAATACAACTTGCGTTTTAACCAAACCAGCGTAATTGGCAAGTTTAAGTTTAATGCCATACTTAATTATACCAAAACCCGCAATAAAACAAATACTTACGGCGATAATAACCTTTTTGCTGATGCTAACCGTGTACCTGCAAACTATAACTTTCAGGATGCGGCCGGCGATTATATTACCAACCCGGTATCATCACAGTATAATGTGCTTGGCGCGTTAAGAGAAGGCGGTTTTGGGCAGTCGGATAACGATGAGATTTTTGGTAATTTAAATGGCACATTAAGTATCACCAAAGACCTGAAATTAACGGCTGTGTTTGGCGGTACGCTGGATAACAATGGGAACTTTTATAATACCAAAGAAGTTGATTTTGTGCCTTCCGGTTCGTACGGTAATGATTTAAACGTTACTGATGGAAACAATAAGTCAGAATTATTCAATACGCAAATTTATGCTAACTACAATAAAACAATTGGCAATCATAACTTTGGGGCTACACTTGGTGTATCAAGCGAAAATTATACCGACAGAGGTTTTCAGATACAAACCAATTTTACTGATCCATTATTGGGAACCCCTACAACAGGTTCAATTGTTGAACCAAGCGGGCCAAACAATACGGGGTCATACAATAGTGTTGATATAGAATCGAATAGTTTGCTATCTGCATTCGGTCGCTTTAACTACGATTATAAACACCGGTACTTTTTAGATTTCGTTTTCCGCGAAGATGCTTCATCAAAATTTGCACCGGGTAAACGCGATGGTTTTTTCCCATCGGTAAATGCAGGGTGGTTGCTAACGGATGAATCGTTTATGCAACAATTTAGAAACACAGTCAACAGCCTTAAATTAAAAGCCTCATATGGTGTATTAGGTAACCAAAACGTTGGTAATTACCAATATCAAACTACTTACTTTAATTACGCTAGTGCTTATGGTTTTAATAATGTTCCGGTTGGTGGCGCGGGTACCAATCAATCTAACCCTGATTTAACATGGGAAAGAGCAGCCACGTTTAATGTTGGTTTAGATTTCAGCTTGTTTAATGATAAGCTTTCAGGCTCATTCAATTACTTTAATAAAGTAACCAGTGATATTTTACAGGTCCCGGTTGATATTCCTTCAATTTATGGAGCAACTCCGGCTGATGAGAATGTAGCTAAAGTTAGGGATGAAGGATGGGAGGCTGAAATAACTTACACTTTAAGAGGCCCGAAGGTAACCCAAAGCTTCAGTGCAAACATTGCTGACGACCAGAATACCTTGTTAAAGCTTACCGGCAACACAACACAGCAAATTGGTAACGAAGATGTGTTTCAACTAATACGTAAAGTAGGTTTGCCTATTACCGAATATTATGGTTATGAAACAAATGGTTTTTATCAAAACCAAGCGCAAATAAACAGTTACCCTAAACCAGTAGGAGCTGTGGTAGGTTTGGGCGATGTAAAGTTCAAAGATTTGAATGGAGATGGTGTAATTAACGCTTCAGATAGAACTGAGCTGGGAAACCCTTTTCCGCGTTATACTTTCGGATTTACTTATAGAATTTCTGTGTCAAATTTCGACATGACCTTATTTATACAAGGCGTAGGCAAAAGAACCGAGTTTTTACGTGGCGAGTTAGTTGAACCTTTCCAGGGTAATTACGGTGCTACACTGTACGAAAATCAAACCGACTTTTGGACACCGGAAAACACAAATGCCAAATACCCGCGCCTGGCTATTTCAGGTTCTGCTTCGCAAGAAAACAATTGGGGTAACGGATCAAACTTGTTTGCATTTAATGCGGCTTATGCCCGGTTGAAAAATGTAAACATTGGTTATACACTACCTAAGCAGGTATTGAAAGTTTTGGGCGTACAAAAACTTAGGGTGTTCCTGATCGGTCAAAACCTGGCAACGCTTACCAAGTTAAAGTTTGTAGACCCTGAAACATCAGAATTTGGTAACAATGTAGATGTGAATTCTACTTCTACCAGTGCCAGGGGATACTTACTTCCTGTATTCTATGGCGGCGGAGTTGATTTAACATTTTAACTATAACATTTAAAAGATATCAATATGAAACTTTTACAAAAGCTCTTCATTGTAATTATTGCGGCAACTGCAGTAGCCGGCTGTAAAAAGCTGAATATAGCACCAACAAATGACTTTTCAAGTTTAACTTTTTGGAAAGTTAATGCCAACGTTTACAATGCGCTATACAATAATTACCATTTAATTTATAATGATGCACTGTATTTTAACCCCGAAGCGGTATCAGACAATGCTTATGCCGCCAGTGGCGATCTTACTTCAATTTCAGCAGGTACAGCTACAGCTACCACGCAAAAATTTGCAAGTGATTGGGGTACTTATTATTCAGCAATCAAATCGTGCAATGAATTTTTAGCAAACATTGGTCAAAATACAACATTACCAAAAGATACCATCACCCGTCTAATAGCCGAAACACGCTTTATACGTGCATTTGAGCACTTTAACTTAACTAAATGGTATGGCGATGTACCGTTGGTAACAAATGATATTACACCGGATGAGGCTAAAGTAATTGCCCGTACGCCTAAAGCTGCCGTTGTTGCTTTTATTTTAAGTGAATTAAATGCTATAATACCAGATCTGCCTTCTAAAGACCAGCTTCCTGCCAGCCAAAATGGACGAATAACTAAAGGCGCAGCCTTAGCCCTTGAAGCAAGGGTATTATTATACCAGGGTAACAGAATGGCAGATGTGGTAACAGTTTGTGAACAGCTTATGAATAACCAATCGGTAAATGGTACCTATGCGTTAAACGCGAGTTATACCGATCTGTTTAGTGACAAAGTAGTTAATAAAACCAACAATGAAACCATATTATCAGTACAGTATGTACCAACGGTAATTACCTGGCAGGATTTTTGGGATTTTGCCCCACTATCAGTAGGGGGCCGTGTAAACTCCATGGCGCCAACACAAGAGTTGGTTGATGATTATGTTATGACGAATGGTGATGGCATTACCGATGCTGGATCAGGTTATGACAGCACCCATCCATATGCCAATCGCGATCCACGCTTAACAGCAACAATTGTTTATGACGGTTATCTATGGGATAGTGAGGGCGGTGCAAATGGCACAACTAAAACTATTTATATAAAACCGGGAAGTGATCCGTCCGATTCACCGACAAATCCTAATGGCCCTGACGAGTATGTTGGCGGTAGGCAAAGTTCTTCGCCTACAGGTTATTACTGGCGTAAATATTTTGACCCGAACGCGCAGGTTAATTATGTTTCGGGCTTAAACCTTCACTTATTCAGGTATGCGGAAATATTGCTTGATTATGCAGAGGCTGAGAATAGCCTGGGGCAGATGAATGCTACGATCTGGAACGGAACCATTGGTGCTTTGCGCGCAAGAGCAGGCTTTACCAGTGCCGCTGCATTAGCTTATCCAGCTACAGGCGATATGACCACCATCATCAGGCGTGAAAGAAGGGCCGAATTGGCTTTGGAAGGTTTAAGAACGGATGACATCAGAAGATGGCAAACCGCGCAAACCGTTATGAATGGTTATGCGCATGGTGCCCAGTTTTCTGGCGATGCAACTACTGATAATGGATTCATCAGGGCGCAAAAGAGGGAGTTTAATTCAGGTAGAGATTACTTATGGCCAATTCCGGCCAACGATGTTAGTCTTGACAAAAATTTAACTCAAAACCCGGGCTATTAAACATATCTAATAAACTAAAAAATGAGAAAGATAATTAAATTAAGCTTGGTTATAACCTTAGCTTTAATAGCATTTACATCTTGTAAAAAAGATACAAAATCACTTGATTTAACGGTGCCGCCGGTAACAACTATATTGGCGCCGGAAGATGGGGCCAGTTATAACTTAAACCCATCAACAGGGCCAAGCATTGTGTTTTCATGGGATGCCGCGCCAACTCCGGATGTTGTACTATATGAGGTAGCATTTGATAAACCAGGTGGCGACTTTAGTAAGCCAGTTTATAAAGTGCTTTCTGATGGTTTGGGGGTAAGTGCTCAGGCAACAATAAGCCAGGCAACATTAAATACAATTGCATCGCTGGCAGGTATAGCTGCATTAGGTACGGGAACACTTAAATGGGCCGTAATTGTTTCAAAAGCTACAAATGCCAGGGTAAGTACGGTAAGTCACACTATTCAACTTTCAAGGCCTGCGGGTTTTGCAGTAATTCCAAACGCGTTGTACCTTACCGGCAGCGCCACCGAACAGGGTACGGATATTACTAAAGCGATCCCGTTCAAAAAAATAGCACCAACAACAGCAGGCGGCGATGTTATTTTTGAGCTTTATACATCGCTAAAACCCGGTACCTACAGTTTGGTTGACAACAATAACGGGACGCCTAACGCATACTCGATAGAGAACAATACCACGGTTGTAGCAGGTGGCACTACCACCGTAACCGGTGCCCAAAATGTGTACAGGCTTACTATTGATTTGGGTAATGCCGCGGCAAAAATAACACAGATCGTTTCTGTTGGATTTTTCTCGGCGCCAAATAATGCGGTTGAATTTACCTTGCCTTATATAGGTAACAGCCAATGGGAAATAGATAACCAAACCATTGTTATCCCGCAAGAATCTTACGGATTAGATAGCAGGTATAAGTATAAATTTACAGAAGCCGACGCTTCAGGAAACCAGTCGGTAGAATGGTTTGGCAGTTTTAATTCAGACAATTCAGACCCATCAACAAGCACGCAGCTTTCTTACTATTATATGTTTTTGGTTGATAACTCACAATTCAATTTTTGCTTCAAGATTGATCCGAGTGCCAATAATAAACCATGTAATGTTAATGTAAACTACAGTACTACTATAACAAATTACACCAATTCCATTACTATACAATAAACATTATAGGGGTTGCAAATTATTGTAACCCCTATAATTTACCCCAATGCTTATGAAAACGAAATACCTTGATAACAGATTAGTGATGATTGTTTTATTTGCTGCTTTTGTGCTAAGTTCCTGTTCAAAAAGCCCGGCTACAACACCGGTTACACCTGTGCCACCGGTTACGCCGCCTGCAACCGTAACTTATAATTATGCATCGCTTAGCGATTCATTACAGGCAAGCACATATAATACATACATCTCGGTTGATCGTAATTATTATATTCAAAATAGTACCGGAACAACTACTTTTAATTATTGGCCACAGGCTCATGTGCTAAATATACTTGAAGATGGCTATTTAAGAACCCAAAACGCATTGTACACCCTGCGTATGAAGGCGCTGCTTACCGGCATCAAAATTGAAAATGGCGGTGCTTATCCAAATGAATTTTATGACGATATGGGCTGGCTGGCTAATGCAAGTATGAGAGGTTATGCTATAACAAGTGATACCGGGTATTTAAATGTTGCCAAAATATTGTATACTGAAATTCAAGGTGCTTCAAACACTATAGCAGGAGGAGGAATTGCATGGCAACGTACCCAGTTATATTATAAAAATACGCCTTCAACCGGTAACGCTATAATTTTAGCTGCCAAAATGTACGAATTACAAGGCAATGCCGCAGACCTTACTTTTGCAAAGAATTTATATTCGTGGGAGAAATCTACGTTGGTAAGCCCGGCAGGAGTAGTGTATGATGGTATCAACCAAAACCAGGACTTGCAGGTAAGTAAGGCCGTGTATACTTATAACCAGGGCTTGTTTATTGGTGCTGCTGTTGAGCTTTATAATGCAACGCAGGATCCCGCTTACATACAGGATGCTATACTTACTGCTAACAATGAGATTGCCGACCCGGATCTTGAATCGAATGGCATACTTAAAAGTGAGGGGCAGGGTGATGGTGGTTTGTTTAAAAGCATAGCGGTAAGATACCTGACAGACCTGGTAGAACTTACCGCTCTTGATGCCGCGAATCGTACTAAATACGCTGCCTTTTTACAAAAGAATGCGCAAACGCTTTATTATAAAGGTATAGGGCGGCCATCATTACTGGCAAGCCCGGATTGGACCTTACAACCATCGGGTAGTATTGATTTAACCACTCAGTTAAGCGGGGTTACCATGATTGAGGCCGCGGCACGGTTAAAAGCCGGGTCATTTATTCAATAATATCTATTTATTTTATTCAAAGTACTGCTTTAAAAAATCAGGATAATATTATGAAAAAGAGTATTGTAGCAGTTGTTTTATTGTTGCTGATAACCACTCATTTACAGGCTCAAAAAGCGCCAGTAAACTATGTAAATCCCTTATTAGGAACTGCAACTTTGTGGGATCCTAAGGATCTGGGTTTTGTACCAACACATCGTACCTGGGGTGCTGAAGTGTTTCCGGGTTCATCGCTTCCCAACGCAATGGTGCAGTTAAGCCCTGTTACCCAGTTTCATAGTGGCTCAGGATATCAATATGAGGGTACGGTAATATATGGGTTTATACATACCAGCAAAGGGCATTGGAATTTATGTAACATCCCTTTAATGCCAGCCACAGGGCAAATTGACGCAGATGATTATAAATCAAAGTTTAGCCATAAAAACGAATCGGCACATCCCGGTTATTACCAGGTTTATTTGGAGCGTTACCATATTAATGTCGAGCTAACATCCACATTGCGGTGCGCTTTTCATAAATATACCTTTAAGCCCGGCGAAAGCAAAAAGTTGATAGCGGACCTGTCATTATCAAATGAAAGAGTAAGGAGTTGGGATATACATCAGGAAAGTGCAAACGTTTTTACCGGCTTTCAGCAAGCAGGCGAAAAAATGTACTTCTACGCTGTAACCAATCATAAAATAAGTAAGATCGATTCACTAAAAAAGGGATCGAGGATAGTACCTGTAGTTAATTTTATTGATGAAAATAAGCCACTTGAAATTCAGATCGGATTTTCATTCGTAAGCATAAAAAACGCGAAAGAAAATTTAGAAAAAGAAATGCTGGGTAAAAGTTTTGACCAGGTTAGAAACGAGGCTACGCAAACATGGAATAACCTGTTGTCAAAAATTTCAGTTACCGGCGGAACAGAACGACAAAAAGGAATATTTTATTCATGCCTGTATCGTTCATTTCTTTGGCCTGCGCTACGTAGCGATGCCAACGGTGATTTTACTGACCTGAGAGGCAAAGTTGTAAATAAAGGCTTTAACTATTACACAGAGCCATCATTATGGGACGATTACAGAAATAAATTAATTTTATTGGGGCTGCTTTCGCCCAAGGTGACCAATGATGTAATTAAATCATTAATTGATAAAGGTGAGATAACAGGCTTTATGCCCACCTTTTTTCATGGTGATCATGCATCAGTTTTTATTACCGGTTCATACCTCAGAGGGTTGCGGGACTATGATGTAAATACAGCCTACAAGTTAATGCTAAAAAATGCAACTGTTGAAGGCACCCGTAAATACGTGGATGAATATAATACCAAAGGCTATATATCTGAGCTTGATGTTGCCAATCCCGTAACCGAAACCGTAACCAAGGCAGCGGTTACAAAAACATTAGAATATGCTTATGATGATTATGCAGTAGCGTTGTTGGCTCAGCAATTAAACGATACAGCTAATTATCGTATGTTGATGAAAAGAACCAAAAACTACAAAAATGTTTTTAACCCTGCAACAGGATTTATGGAAGGGCGACTTGCTAACGGTAATTGGGTGAAAAACTTCAATCCTTATTATCCTTATTACGAATATATGTATCGCGAAGCGAATGCCTGGCAATCGTCTTTTTTTGTTCCGCAGGATGTGCCGGGGTTAATAGGATTATATAAAAGCAAACACGCTTTCGAAACTAAACTGGATTCGCTCTTTACAATTCCATGGAAAGGTTACGAAGCTTATAATATTTCAGGTTTTATCGGGCAGTATTGCCAGGGTAACCAACCTGATCACAGCTATGCTTTTCTGTACTATTTTGTTGGCAAACAGGAAAAATCGCAGGTGTTGCTTGATAGTATTATGAATCATTTTTATGATTTGGGTAAAGAGCATCTATCATATGCAGGGATGGATGATGCGGGCGAAATGTCGTCGTGGTATGTATTTAATGCTATGGGCTTTTATCCTTTCTCTCCTGCCGACCCGAAATATATTGTTTCGGTGCCCTTATTTAATAAGGTAAAAATCCAACTAGATAACGGGAATATCTATACCGTTTCTAAAAAGAATTCTGGCAAAAAAATAACAAACTTATATTATGGCGGTAAGAAAATAGACGGCTATTTTATAACCGATAAAGATTTAAAAAAGGGGGAGCAATTAGTTATAATAACCAATTAATTGTAATATGGTATTGGATATGTAATTTGTTAGATATGCTAATCGTATAAACATCAAAACTAAACCATAATAGAGCAATACCACCCGAATATGGATTTGTAATAATATCTTTGGATGAAAGAGAATCTGTTAAACTGATAGCTTTGTTTTAATATTATACCAATTAATGTATTATTGCGCTAACGTTTTAACCAGCAGGTTCTTATATTCATACTATTTATGTTAAAAGAAGAAAGATTAAATTACATCATTAGTCAAATCAATATCCATAACAAAGTTCTTTCGGCTGACCTGAGCATTCAACTCAATGTTTCTGAGGATACAGTACGCAGAGATCTTATTGAGTTAACGGATAACGGCCAAATTATTAAGGTCCATGGAGGTGCAATTTCAAAATCTTTTCATTCCCCTTTATCTGAGAGGAATGTTTACAAAAAAGATGAAAAAAAGGAAATTGCCCGAAAAGCGATTGAACTTATTGAAGACGGCATGATCGTAATTGTGGGCGGCGGAACAACGATGATTGAATTAGCCCGCCTTATTCCTCCTCGTTTGCATTGTACATTTTTTACGATAAGCCCTATCGTTGCCATTGAGTTGGCTGAAAATCCAAATTTAAACGTCCATTTAATTGCAGGGAAGCTTTCATCCGAGTCTCAAATTATTGTTGGTGCACAAGTTATTCAACAACTTTCAGAAATACAGACAGACCTATGCCTTTTAGGTACCAATAGTGTTTCAATAAAAAACGGTGTGACCGACTCTGACTGGGAGGTTGTTCAAGTTAAAAAAGCAATGATTAAATGTGCGCATGAAACAGCTATTTTAAGTATTGCTGAAAAGTTAGATTCGATTCAAAAAATGAAAGTTTGTAATTTGAACGAATTAAAATACTTAGTGACCGATCTCAACCCAGATGATAAAATACTGAAAGATTATATATCAAAAATTAAAGTTATATAACATTTATTATTGAGTTTAATGCCATGTGTTAAAACTAGTTATAAGCAATATTTAATAGGTATATCTACTAAAAAGTAAATAACTCTTTTCCAATCTTTCATTTGGTCAACCTTGCAACTTATTTCAGACACTTAATAAAATAAGATATTAAGGATCATAACAAGTGTGAACACCTTTCGCATAGAATATTAAGCTAAGATTCGGTATAAAGTGGGTGCAATGTGATCCTTTTTATATAAAATGCGTTTTTTTGCAGTTTTTTTTAAAAAAATGCAAAAAGATGTTGTTTTGTAAAAATAAAGTTGTAGTATTACGTATTGATTACGATATATTGTTTCGTTTGAGTCTGAATAATCGATATAAAATAACCGTAGTGCTGTTTTTTGCGGCAATGTGTTGTTTTTTTAATAATTATCAAATCGGTACTAGTGGGGTTTTACCAGGTAAAATATTGGTGTTATAGAAGTGGGTAACAGCAAAATCAGCGGGGTATTTATGATGGCATTTACACCTGTACTAAATTCAAAATTAACAAGCTATATGAAGAAACAAATTTTTACTACTTTAATTATACTAATCTCAGCTTATAGTTTGCGGGCACAAGTGAAGTCGGAAAATTTGTTTTATATGACTGATAGTCCCGAATCCTTTGAGAGTTTTCGTAATAATGCTGCCCAAATATCTATTGTTTGCCCGCAGGTTTTTTTGATAAGTAAAGAAGGTGTTATATCTGGCACTGTTGATCATAGAGTTTTGGAGATTGCAAAAGCTAACAATGTTAAGGTTATGCCATTAATAGTAAACAGCGGCTTTAATTCTGTACTTCTTCATAACATTGTTTCCAATCCGGAAGCTCGTAAAAGAGCTATCGCGATGATGGTACTCTATGCGCATCAGTTTGGATTGGATGGTTGGCAATTTGATCTGGAAGGAGTAAATATTGAAGACCGGGATAACTTTACAAGTTTTTTTAAAGAAACTGCCGAGGCGTTGCATCATGAGAATCTGCAGCTGTCAGCTGCATTGGTTCATACTATAGAGAATGTGGGCGGCACAACAGCTTATCTTAGTTTTCTATATGAAGATTGGCGTGCGGGTTATTCCTTTAAAGATCTGGCAGAAGCTGGTGATTTTATTTCTATCATGACGTATGATGAGCACACCCATCGTACAACTCCGGGGCCGGTAGCGGGGGTTGACTGGATGGAGCGTATTGTTAAATATTTGCTTGCAGAAGGTGTTCCGCCGGAGAAGCTTTCGCTGGGAATACCTGATTATTCGGTACACTGGTTTACGGATTATACAGAAGAAAAAGGTGGTTTTTCCAACGGAAAGCAAATAGGTTACTCAACGGTGCAGTATTTGCTTGGGAAAAACGATGCCAAGCAAATTTGGAATGACAAGGCCGGTTGTAATTATGCAGTATGGGATAATGATGGTGTTTATGAATATGTATACATTGAAGATGCACAATCATTGAAACCTAAGCTGGATATATTAAAGAAATATAAGCTAAGAGGTATATCTGTATGGGTATTAGGTAGCGAGGACCCGGCCTTTTGGAACACATTAGCTAAAGAGACAAAAAGAAAATAATTATTATAAAAAGGGGGGAATGAAAATAAGCTTTAAATAAAGGAGGAAAAAGCTATTTCGGGGGGGCTTGCTGTTTATGTGGTCTTTTAGGTGTTAGTTTTATTGTTGTTCCTTGCTTTTTGTAAAATGCTTTGTTTGTTTGGCATTAGATGTGCGTTTTTTTGCAGCTATTGTTATTTTTTTGCATAATAATGTTTTAATTTTTGATTTAATAATATATTAGTGTATGTAACTATCTGATAATTGGTTTATTGTGTATGCGTTTATTTGCGGTATTTTATTAATTGTAAATTTATGAACTCAAATATTGAAAAAATTTGTTTAATCGCTAATAAACATTCAAGGCAAATCATTGGCTTAATGTCCGGTACCTCCTTCGATGGTTTAGATATTGCTTTGTGTGAGTTTACAGGAAGCGGTATTAAAACCACCATACAGTTAAAAAAATTTACGACTAAAGACTACTTACCAGAATTTAAGGAAGAGTTAAAATCCATTTTTGCAAAACCAATGGTTGATCTTGAAAAGGTAACCTTGCTTAATTCATTTATAGGTGGTTATTATGCCGAGTTAATAACTGAATGCCTTAGTGAATGGGGTATTAGTTATGCAGACGTTGATTTAATTGCAAGCCATGGCCAAACCATATTTCATTCACCCAAACATCAACGCCCGGCAGATAAATATGGCAATGCAACTTTGCAAATAGGCGATGGGGATCATTTAGCGGTAAAATCAAAAATAATAACGGTAAGTGATTTTAGGCAAAAACATATTGCAGCGGGAGGCGAGGGTGCGCCATTGGCAATTTACGGCGATTATATAATTTTTTCAGATCCGGTAGAAAACCGGATAATGTTAAACATTGGTGGTATTGCAAATTTTACCTATTTACCAGCAAATGGACCGGTGCAATTTTTTTGCACAGATGTTGGCCCTGGTAACACCATTATGGATCAATTTATCCAGGCTAAATTTCCAGGAAAATATTATGATAAAAATGCAGAGATCGGTTCACAAGGTAACGTTAGCGAAGCTTTATTAAATGCTTTGTTTGATCATCGCTTTTTTGATGCAAGCTTCCCTAAAACCACCGGGCCTGAACTGTTTAACCTTAACTTTTTAAATGATGCCATTGTGCGGTCGGCCCAAACTGACTTGTCTTCTAATGATATTGTAGCAACACTTGCCTGTTTTTCTGCCCAGGCTATTATCAGAGCGATATCAGCAACTATACCAAATCAGGATTTTGAAATATATATAAGTGGAGGCGGTATATATAATCCCCTTTTGATCATGTATTTAGAAAAATATTTTTCAAGAAAAATGAGATCAACATCAGATCTAAATATAAATCCGGATGCTAAGGAGGCCGTTTTATTTGCCTTGCTTGCAAATGAAGCTATTGCCGGAGGTACTATATATAATAACAAGTCATCGGGTTTGCCGCTGGTATCAATGGGGAAATTTAGTTTTCCTAATTAATTAAAATGAATTATTTATCAAACTAATTAATATATGAAACAAATCTTACAAAAACTAAAAAATGCAAGAGGTCTGTTGACATTTCTTGCTTTGCTGTGCATTGGGCAGGTGTCCTTTGCACAAAGCCATCAAACCATAAAGGGGGTTATAACAGATACCCGGGACAAGTCACTCATCCCTGGAGCGACGATTAGATTAAGTGGGACAAGCCTTGCAACCGCCTCTGACGTAAAGGGTGAGTTTAGCATTAGTGGAAACATAAAAAGTGGCACTTATTCCTTAGTTATATCCTTTACAGGCTACAAAACTATCACCAAAACTATTACACTTAATGAGGTGCCGGTAACTGTTAATGCAGAATTAACTACTGATGCACTAAATCTTAACGAAGTGGTAGTTACCGGAAATACTGTAGCTACTACAAAGAAGGAGTTAGGTAATGCTATTTCAACTGTAGGTGGGAAAGATCTGGTGCAGGGCCTTGCTACAGGTGTAGATCAGGCGTTAGAAGGGAAGGTTGCAGGTGCGCAAATTTCCCAAAACTCCGGTAACCCCGACGGTGGTATGAGTGTGCATTTAAGGGGCAACAGTACGATTGTTGGTTCAAGCGATCCATTATACATTGTTGACGGGGTGATTGTTAACAATAACTCAGATCAATTGATTGATTTGGGTGGTTATACAGAAAATAGGATTGTTGATATCAACCCGGCTGATATTGACCATGTGGAGATTATTAAAGGTGCCGCCGGCGCTGCCATTTACGGTTCAAGGGCAAGTAATGGTGTTGTACAAATTTTTACAAAAAAAGGTAAATCAGGTAAACCTGTTATTAGTATTTCGACGGATTTTAGGGATAATTCTTTGCGAAAAAAATTAGCTTACAATACCTATCCTTATGCCTTTGCCAACACAAATCCTCTGGATACTACCAGGGTACCCGTGCAACGTTATGATTTGCAAAAACTCATCTTTAGGAATGCTATTGGTACAGAAACCAATATATCTGTTTCCGGTGGCTCAGACAATTCACAGTACTATATTAGCGGGGGATTTTTGGACAATCAAGGTATTGTAAGGGGGACTGATTTTCAAAGAGGAACCGGCCGTGTGCGTATTGATCAGCGATTTAATAATTGGTTGAAATTATCTGTTGGATTCAATTATATTCTAGATGGCAGCCAGCAAATTCCCAATGGTGGTATCAATCAGCAATATGGGGCACTTACAGGATTTATTTTTGGGAACAACGATATCAACCCATATCCAAACCCTGTAACAGGCGTTTATCCCACACTTTCTCCTGCTGGCTTACAACGCACAAATCCATTGGAAGCTATCAATAAATTTGATTTCAATGAAAAAACGAGCCGGTTTATAGGCAATATCAATTTAACCGCAACACCAATTGAGAATCTTTCTATAGCATATACCCTGGGGTATGATAATTCTACAGAATTGGGAACCGGCTATATTCCGATAGGAAATACAACTCCTACCTATAATACAGGTTATTCAAGCAGGGCTGATAATCTTACTTTGTTGCTCAATAATGATCTAAACGTCTCGTATAAAGCTAAGATTAGCTCTTTGTTTGAATCAACAACTGCGGTTGGCGCAACAGCACAAACAGAACGGGGAAATGCAGATGTGGTGACAGGCACACAATTAAGCCCGGTTAGCCAGGTGTCATCAAGCGGTGCTACCATTACAACTTTAGAAACAGAGTCTGTTTTAAATATTGCAGGCTTTTATGCACAAGAAACCCTGGGCTTTGAACATAAGCTATACATAACAGGCGCTTTAAGAAATGATGTTGCTTCTTCTTTCGGTGTCAGCAACAGATGGCAGTATTACCCTAAATTGAGCGGCACTTATTTATTGTCTGAAGAAAATTTCTGGAAGAATTCATCATTAGCATCTATTATTCCTGATCTGAAAATAAGAGCATCATATGGGCAAAACGGTAACTTAACAGCTATTGGCCCTTATGATAGGTTTACTAATTATACAGCTGTTTCTTTACCTGGTCTGCCTGGTGTTGCGGCGCCATCTCAGCTGGGTAATACAAACGTTAAGCCAGAGCGGCAAACAGAAAAGGAAGTGGGCATGGATGCCAGTTTCCTGAATGGCCGATTAGGGTTTGAATTCTCTTATTATGAAAAATATGTAAAGGATCTGCTGTTACCAGTAAACTTACGCCCTTCCACAGGTTACTCAACCCAATATCAAAATATTGGTGATATGACCAATAAGGGTACAGAGTTATTGCTAAGAGGCATCCCGGTAGAAAGCTCAAGTTTTAAATGGGAATCGACCATTATATTTAATACGAACAGAAATGTTGTTACTAATATTCCTGGAGGCTTGGTAACTTTCGCTAATGGATTTGGCGAGGTGGCTGCAGTAAATGGTTATCCACTTGGTGTATTTTACTCAACCTATTTTGCCCGTAAACCTGATGGGGCGCTTTTATTGACTCCTGCAGGATTACCACAAGTCGAAAAATCAGGGCGTGATGCTAACGGACAACCTACAGGATCAACGTTAGATAAAGTTATTGGAGATCCAAACCCGAAATGGACAGGATCATTTACAAATGAATTTTCGGTTGGTAAAAACTTTTCATTCAGAATGCAATGGGATGCATCATACGGCGGTCAGATCTTTGATTTTACCCAACGTGTTGGCGACAGAGATATTTATGGCGGTTTAGCAGGATATATGCCTGAGTTAGAAGGTAAAGTTCCCAAAGGTACATCTGCTGCCCTATATGGTATCATGTCAAACTGGATACAGAACGGATCTTACGCTAAGTTGCGGGAGCTTTCTGCTACCTATAACATAAAGGTGAGCTTTCTCCCCAATGCACTACGTGCTTCTATATATGGAAGAAACCTGCTTTGTATTTCAAAATATCCGGGATGGGATCCTGAAACCAATGCTGCCGGTCAAAGTACTGCTGTACGTGGTTTTGATTTTGTGGAGGTGCCTATACCACGAACAATAGGATGTGGTTTAAGTACAACTTTTTAATAATTAAAATTTAACGTCATGAAAAGAAAAATAAATTATAAATATTTTGTTATCGCGGTGGTTTTAGTGATTTCATCATGTAAGATGGATCAGGTTAACCCTAATGCAGCCTCTGATGCGCAGGTTTTAACTACACGAGAGGGTATAATTGCTTTAAGTGTTGGTTTGAGGCAATATTATTCAACTACCGGCTTAAGCAACACTATGGTTTCTCCCAGTGTAACGGCACGCGAAATGAAGGGCGTTGCCACCTTTAGCAATGTAATAGAATTAGAAGAAGGAGGAGCAAATGTATCTACACCCAATGCGAATGTTTTAGCCTTATGGTCTTCCATGCAAGCCGAAATGGGCATGTGTGAAAACATTATTAACTACGCGCCAAAAGCTTCTGGTTTGGATGCAGGCACACTAAGCGGAATAATGGCACAAGCTTACCTGTTTAAAGCAACAGCCTTAACTGAACTGGCTATGGCTTTTGAAGAGGCTAATTTAAATACCAGCATAACAGCGCCGGTACAATTTGTTCCAAGGGCACAGGTTTTTGCTTATGCAATAAGCCTGCTTGATCTGGGGATTGCTGCGGTTAAAGCTAACCCGATATCTACAACATTTACGACATCAATTGCCGGGCCTGATTTTGATCTGGTAAATTCGCTTTATGCTTATGAGGCAAGGATCAACTTAATAGCAGGCGACAACCAAAAAGCATTGGATAATGCAAACCTGGTTGATTTAACTAAAACGTCAAAATTCGACTATTCAACGTTAAGTCCGAATCCTCTGTATACTGTTTATAACATAACTAAAAGCTATTTTCCAAGAGCTCATTTTGGTCTTGCTGATAGTTTATATTATCCTGGAGATAACCGGCTTAGTTTTTATTTTACCACGCCAAGTAATGTTATTAACGGAGATACTGTTGTAACGTATGCTGGTTTTGGAGCTTCACAAACTACTTCTATCCCGGTATATACGCCGGATGAAATCAGGCTGATCCAGGCAGAAGCAACGCTAAGGTTAAATGGGTCACTTACCACAGCATTAAACTTAATCAATGCCGTAAGGACACAAACATCCGGCGATCCATTTGGCGTAAACGCAGGTTTACCGGCTTATTCAGGGCCTGTAACGTATGCTGGTTTACTTGAAGAGGTTTATAAACAACGTTGTGCGGAGCTATATTGCAGCGGCTTAAAATGGGAAGATACCAGGAGGTTTAACCGGCCGGCCCCACCCGCAAATAGTACAGAGCGTAATCGTATATTTTACCCATATCCTAATCAGGAAAGGATAAATAACCCTAATACACCTGTCGATCCGGCGATTTAATAATTTACCAGGGAAAGGGACACCGCCTCTCCCTGGTAATACTTTTATATTATGAGAAAGTTACTTATTTTATTCTTTGGCTTAACTTATGGCGTTGTGCAGGCACAACACCATCTGGTTAATTTAAAGCAGCTCGAAAGAATTCAGGAAGCCGAAAGAAGCATTACGTTATTAAACAATAGTTCGGGCATTGTTCCTGTATTGAACCTTCCGGGACTCAATATAGCTAGTGTACATTTTAATTATGGTCAGATTGAAGTTTTTGACAGTATTGCAAATAAATATTGGAAAGTAACAGATCTGGATGGCGATACCGTTAAAACCGATTATGGTTTTAATGCCATTCACGATAAACTTAAATTATATAACCTGGTTATTTTTCAGTTATCCGCTTCAACTCATTATAACAGTTCTTTATTGAAGTTTATTAAAGATATAGCATCCACACGAAGTGTTTTGATTGTTTTAACCGGGAATGGGAAAAATTTATCATATTTAAGTGATATTAAATCGCCAATAATCTGGTATAAAGCTGATAACCAATTCGGTGCATCTTTGGCTGCACAACTTGTTTTTGGAGGTACCGGAACATCTAATCGCCTGGCCGAAAATTTTGGTAAGCCCTTTCTTAAAGGGTCAGGTTATACAACAAATAAAATTCGGCTTGGCTATGCTTTGCCCGAAGCGGTATCAGTAAATAGTGAAAACCTGGTAAGAATTGATTCCATTGTTAACGCCGGAATAGCCGCTCATGCAGCACCCGCTGTTGTTATTTTGTTAGCAAAGGATGGGCAGGTGATTTTTAGTAAAGCCTATGGGAAACATACCTATAATGGCAATGATACAACCGGGCTGAACGATATATTTGATATGGCTTCTGTAACTAAAGTTACAGCTACTATGCCTGCCATAATGCACCTATACGATACGCATGCTATTAGTCTTGATTCACCAATAAGCAAGTATGTTGCATTGTTACGAACTATTCCTGATAAAAAGGATATTAAAATTAAGGAAGCATTACTACATGAGGCAGGTTTTACGCCCTATATAAAATTTTACCAGGACTTAAAACCGGCTGATATGAGTACAGATTCGTCAGCAACGTATCCAACTAAAGTTGCCGATCATTATTACCTGCGTGCAAATTATTTTAATGAAGTAATGTGGCCTGTAACACTAGCCTCAAAGGTTGAAACCAGGGGTAAGTTTGTTTACAGTGATTTAAGTATGTATATGATGAAAGAGGTATTTGAAGAGGCCAGTCATCAAAAATTAAATGATTTTGTTCTAAATGAATTGTACTTGCCTTTAGGAATGCAGGCAACAGGATATTTGCCCCGCAACCGTTTCAATAAATCAAGAATTGTACCTACTACTGAAAACGATAACTGGTTTAGAAATATGCTTGTACAGGGATATGTAAATGATCCCGGTTCAGCAATGGCTGGTGGCGTTGAGGGCCATGCCGGTTTATTTGCTAATGCAAATGATTTGGCAATTTATTACCAAATGCTCCTAAACAAAGGCACCTACGGAGGGCATAAATATATTGACAGCACAACAGTAAAAATGTTTACAAGCCGAGAGTCTAAAACAACACAACGTGGGTATGGATTTGATAGGGTTGGTAAACGTGAACCCAATGATTTGCGGTCTGATGAGGCATTTGGCCACAGTGGTTACACAGGGACGTTTGTTTGGGTTGATCCTAAATACAATTTGGTTTATATATGTTTAACTAACAGGGTATATCCGGATGATGGTAAAACGTACGGAAATTCAAAGATAAATATTAGAGCACTTTGCCTGGATGCCTTTTATAAAGCTATTGTAAGCAAGTGATTTATAAATAAGATTTGCTATGAGCATAATTTAAGGGAAGGGACTTTATATTATTAAATGCGTATTTTTGCGTTAATTTTAAAAAACGTGCAAATAATAGCGCTTGGACATGTAATTATAATTTAATGGAATTAACAACAGAGAAAGATTCGGAGTACGAAAATCTTCATGAATTATCATTGGAAGAGATTTTAAACAATATTAATAAAGAAGATCAAAGTGTGCCTTTGGCAGTTAAGAAAAGCATCCCACAACTAGAGGCCTTAGCTAATAGCACTCATGAAAGAATGGCTGCAGGTGGACGCCTGTTTTATATAGGTGCCGGTACAAGCGGTAGGCTTGGTATTGTTGATGCATCCGAATGCCCACCAACGTTTGGCGTTTCTTATGATATGGTGATAGGGATTATTGCGGGTGGCGATAAGGCCATTAGAAGAGCAGTTGAAAATGCTGAGGATGATTTAAACCAGGCGTGGGCAGACTTACAAGATTTTAATGTTAATAGTAAGGATATTGTTGTAGGTATAGCGGCCTCAGGAACTACCCCCTATGTTTTGGGAGGGTTGAAAGCAGCAAATAAACATGGGATAATAACCGGATGTATTGTATGCAACGCAGGTGGCCCGATAGCTAAAGCAGCAAACTTTCCGGTTGAAGTTATTGTAGGGCCGGAGTTTTTAACCGGTTCAACACGCATGAAAGCAGGGACTGCACAAAAGTTAGTCCTTAATATGCTTACCACATCGGTAATGATTCGGCTTGGGAAAGTAAAAGGGAACAAAATGGTTGATATGCAGCTAACCAACAATAAATTACAAAAACGTGGTATTAAGATGATCGTAAAGGAAACCGGACTTGATGAACAAAAAGCCGAAGAGCTTTTAAATAAATATGGAAGCGTACGTAAAGCCATAGATGCGGGTAACCAATAAATCTGCTTTGGTGAAAGCAATAAGGCTTACCGGCTGATGCAGCCAATTGTAAGCGTTGAAGACGAGGTGTTTAGATAAACAAAAAATAAAAATGGATAACAGAAGGAAATTTATTAAAAACTCTGCAATAATTACTGGTTTAGCTGCGGTAGGTGGTACTTATTCAACTGTTTTAGCAGCAAATAGGAATAAAAATTCCGGAAAGTTGATTTTAAGGTATAAGCCTTATACCCTACAGTTAAAACATGTTTTTACCATATCCTCTAATTCACGCACTACAACGCCGGTTGTTCTCACAGAATTGGAATATAACGGCGTTATAGGTTATGGAGAGGCATCAATGCCCCCTTATTTAGGCGAATCACATGAAACAGTGCTTAAATTTTTAGCACAAGTTGATCTGACTAAGTTTGGTGATCCTTTTGATATGGAAGATATTTTAGACTATGTCGACCAGATTGCACCCCACAACCCGGCAGCAAAGGCCTCTGTTGATATTGCCCTGCATGACCTTGTTGGCAAAATAATGAATGAACCCTGGTATAAAATATGGGGATACAATGCCAGTAAAACACCCTACACTTCTTATACTATCGGAATTGATACTCCCGAGGTTGTTCGCCAGAAGGTGAAGGAAGCTGAACCTTATAAAATATTAAAAGTTAAACTGGGAAGGGAAACGGATAAATTAATGATTAACACTATAAGGGAAGTGACTGATAAGCCAATAACTGTAGATGTAAACCAGGGATGGAAAGATAAAAAATTTGCACTGGATATGGCTTTTTGGCTAAAAGAAAAGGGGATCATTTTTGTTGAACAACCGATGCCTAAAGAAATGCTTGATGAAACGGCATGGTTAACAGAACACAGCCCGCTACCAATTATGGCTGACGAAGCGGTTCAGCGGCTTGAGGATGTTTTAAAAGTGCATCAGGTTTATAGCGGGATCAATATAAAACTGATGAAATCTACCGGGATGCGGGAAGCTCATAAAATGCTTGAATTGGCACGGGCTTTAAATATGAAAGTGATGTTAGGTTGTATGACAGAAACATCCTGTGCAATTTCAGCGGCTTCTCAATTAGCGCCTATGGTAGATTGGGCAGATTTGGATGGCTCCTTGCTAATAAGCAATGATGTATACCAGGGAACCCAGGTTATTGATGGCAAAGTTACGCTTCATGATAGGCCCGGCATTGGGATAACTAAGGTTTAATTACACATAAAATATGATTTCACAGCCGAAAAGAAGGTATGCGGTTGTGGGATACAAAACACTATTGTTTAGAGTTAATAGTTGATTGGGTTGTTTAAATCCCCGCAGGAGCGGGGATTTTTTTAAGATATGAAAGAATAATTTTCAATCAGTTAACGAATTAAAAATTGCGGTTTTTTGCCTTTGTTTTAATAATGGCGTAAAAAAAGCATCATGTATTATTTATTTCAGCATTATGTCGCCACTCATACTTCTTTCATTTATTGTCATCTATTTTGCGTTGCTTGTAGGGATTGCCATTGTTACATCAAGGAAATCATCTGACAATGCCGGCTTTTTCCTGGCTAACCGAAATGCTAAATGGTACCTGATATCTTTTGGCATGATCGGGACTGCATTAAGTGGTGTTACATTTATATCAGTACCCGGAAAAGTTGGAGCTGCCAGCGGAGATCAGTTTTCTTACTTTCAGTTTATTTTAGGTAATGCAGTTGGCTTTATATTTATTGCATTGGTTTTACTGCCATTGTATTATAAATTAAAGTTAACATCTATATATAGTTTTATTGAAAAAACACTTGGCTATTGGAGTTATAAAACAGCCGCAGGCATATTTTTAATAAGCAGAACAATAGGCTCAGCGTTCAGGTTATACCTGGTTATTCTTGTCATGCAAAAATTCATATTTGATTTTTATCATGTGCCCTTTGTATTTACAGTTCTTATTTCGTTGATATTAATATGGCTTTACACATTTAAAGGAGGGTTAAAAACGATTATAATCACTGATAGTCTGCAAACTTTTTTTCTAGTATTATCTGTTTTCCTGTCAATCTATTTTATCTGCAAAAGCTTAGATTACACTGCTTTTAAAGCAATTAATGTTATTGCTGATAGCCATTATTCTAAAATTTTCTTCTTTTCAAACTTTGTAAAAAGCAAGTTTTACTTCGCCAAACAATTTGTGGGCGGTATATTTATTACAATAGCAATGGTTGGCCTTGATCAGGATTTGATGCAAAAAAACCTAAGTTGTAAAAACATCCGGGAGGCACAAAAGAACATGTTTAGTTTTGTAGCAGTATTTGTGGTTATTAACCTGTTTTTTTTAGGTGTAGGGGCATTGTTATACCTTTATGCAGCAAAAAATGGTATCACAGTTGCCAAAACAGACTACCTATATCCAACTATTGCGCTAAATTATTTAGGAACTGTGCCTGCAATTATATTTATGCTGGGCTTAACAGCGGCTACTTTTGCAACTACTGATTCGGCGTTGACGGCATTGACAACATCATTTTGTATTGACTTTTTAAACTACAATAAAAAATTAGGAAGGTCTGAAAAAAGCATGGTAAGGATGAGGCACATTACTCATGTGGCATTCTCCTTTTTGATGTTTTTAACAGTTATCATTTTTAATGCTTTGAATAATGACGCGGTAGTTAATGCCATTTTCAAGGTTGCATCTTACACATATGGCCCACTTTTAGGTTTATATTCATTCAGTTTATTTATCCGGAAACGTAAGGTTTATGATCAGCTTGTACCAATTTGTTGCATTGTGTCGCCTGCCGTTTGTTTTTATCTAAGTACACAATCAAAGGTATTATTAGGCGGCTATGTATTTGATAGCGAATTAATTTTAGTTAACGGCTTAATTACATTTTTTCTTTTGCTGGCTTTTAGTAAGAAAAAAGTAAACATTGATACTGTGGTATTAGCAGAACTGGTTTAAGGGGTAGTATTTACCTGCAAATATTAGATACAATAAGTTAAATGGATGTACATTTTCAAGCATTATTAAAATACTTCACCGGTGAAGTATTCTATGATAATTCGGTAAAACATTTGGCGGTTAAAGCGGCCTATGCAACAGATGCTTCAGTGTACCAGGAAATGCCTTTGGCTGTAGCGATGCCAAAAACTACTGAAGATATACAACACCTGATAGTTTTTGCTCAAAAACATACTTTAACAATGGTTCCGCGGGCTGCAGGCACTTCACTGGCCGGGCAGGTAGTTAGCCACGGAATAATTGTAGATATTTCCAAATACATGACATCTATATTGGAAATTAATGCTGAGGAAAAATGGGTAAGAGTTCAACCGGGTGTTATCCGTGATGAACTTAATGTCTATTTAAAACCTTTTGGCTTAATGTTCGGGCCCGAAACTTCAACTTCAAGCAGGGCAATGATTGGGGGGATGATTGGTAATAACTCGTGCGGCTTACATTCAATGATATGGAAAAACACAAGGGACAATCTTTTAGAGGTAAGAGTTCTGCTATCAGATGCCAGTGAAGTTGTGTTTGGTAATTTGGATCAAAAAGAGATACAAAATATACGATCCAAACCAGGCGTGGAAGGCCGTGTTTATGATCAAATCGTAAGTATGCTTGAAAGCGAAATCAATCAATCTATAATATCCGATAATTTCCCTAAGGAAAGTGTTACGCGTCGTAATAGCGGTTATGCATTAGATGCTCTTGTAAATCAACTAAATAATGCCAAACAATTAAACTTATGCAGTTTAATTGCAGGATCAGAGGGTACGCTTTGTTTCGTAACAGAAGCTAAACTAAAACTTATTGATTTGCCTCCCGCGGAAGTAGGAATGGTTGCTATTCATTGCAACTCACTACAGGAAGCCTTAGCGGCTAATCTTGTAGCAGTCCGATCGGGATGTGCTGCTGCTGAATTGGTGGATCATGTTATATTAGAAGAGGCTATCAATAATGCCGGACAAATAAAAAATCGTTTCTTTTTGATAGGGCAACCAAATAGTATACTAATGGTTGAGTTTTTTAGCGATACCAACGCCGGGCTGATTAAAAAATGTAATGATTTAATTGAAGAACTACAATCTAAAAATCTCGGGTATGCCTTTCCTATATTAACCGGTGAAGAAACCAAAAAAGCTTGGGATTTGCGGAAATCCGGGCTTGGTTTGCTCAGAAATTTAAAAGGTGATGTTCAGCCGGTAAATTTAATTGAAGATTGTGCAGTGGCCGTGGATGATTTACCAGCCTATATAAATGATTTAGATCTGTTATTGCGTAAGCACAATATTACTTATTCATTGTACGCACATGCTGGCGATGGGGAGTTGCATGTGGAACCAATGATAAATTTAAAATCGGTTTCCGGAAGGTTACTGTTTAAACAGATTCTTGAAGAAACAGCAACACTTGTAAAAAAGTATAAAGGCTCATTATCAGGAGAGCATGGTGATGGCAGGCTTAGGGGGCAATATATTAGTTATGTGATGGGTAACGAAGTATATGACCTGTTTAAGCAGGTTAAGAATATATTTGACCCTAATGGTGTTTTCAATAAAGGTAAAATTACTGATACGCCTGATATGCTCGAAAGTTTGCGTTATCAGAATGATGAAACGGTTATAAGACAGCCTTCAAAAACTTTTTTTGATTTTTCTGAACAGGAAAACATGTTGCGTTTAACCGAAAAATGCAGTGGTTCGGGAGATTGCCGAAAAACTGAGGTAACAGGGGGGACGATGTGCCCAAGCTATATGGCAACTCGCAACGAAAAAGACACCACCAGGGCAAGGGCTAATATTTTGCGCCAGTACTTAACTAATGAACCTGAAGTTTTAGGGCAAGGTAAGGATGCCGAAATAGTAAAAGATGTGCTGGATCTTTGCATTGCCTGTAAAGGTTGCAAAATTGAATGCCCGTCATCGGTTGATATGACAAAACTTCGTGCGGAATTTTTGTATCACTATCAAAAAGTACATGGCATACCTTTTCGTTCTAAATTGGTAGGGAATTTTAGCAGGCAAATGCAACTGGCCTCAAAATTTCCAGGAGTATATAACTTTTTAGTAAATAATGATTTTTCCAGAAGAGTTATCAGCAAAATTTCAGGATTTCACCCGAAAAGGTCATTGCCAAATATCTCCAGAATATCGTTAAAAAACTGGTGTTTAAATAGAAAGGAGCAAAAGGCAAGCAATAATGTAAACATGTCTGTTTATTTGTTTTGCGATGAGTTCACAAATTATAACGACGTACAGACTGGTATTAAAACAATTTTATTACTCGAAAAGCTGGGTTATAATGTGATTATTCCTGAACATGTTGATAGCGGCCGCTCATATCTTTCTAAAGGCATGCTTGAAGAAGCAAAAATTTGTGCCGAGCGGAATGTAGAGCTATTATATAAACTAATTAGTAAAAACACACCGTTGATCGGAATTGAGCCCTCTGCTATTCTTTCCTTCCGGGACGAATATCCAGCGTTAGTAAATACAGATTTGCAGGATAAAGCCAAAGTTCTTAGTGCACATACTTTTTTGTTTGAAGAATGGTTTTATGAGGAAATAAAAGCCGGTCGAATATCATATTTAAGATTTACAGATCTGTCTCAAAAAGTTGTATTGCATGGTCATTGTCATCAAAAAGCCCTTTCTGATATCAATAAAGCAGAATTTATATTAGGATTGCCTAAAAATTTTAAGGTTCAAAGCCTGGCCACTGGTTGCTGCGGGATGGCCGGATCATTTGGTTACGAGAAGGAACATTATGATGTGTCATTAAAGATAGGAAACCTGGTATTATTCCCTTCCATTCAAAATGAACCCGAAACTACAATTATTGCGGCATCAGGTACAAGTTGCAGGCATCAGATTAAGGATGGGACAAAAAAAATCGCATTGCATCCTGCTGAAATTTTATATGATGCACTGTTGTAGCATTTTTGTTAATGCTATATATGATTCATAATATATGCCGTAGATATTTTTGAGCAATCTAACCAAGGTAATGAAATACGGTATATGGAGGGTGTGCTATACATAATGCATAACATGCCCTCCCCATTACGATCAACTACACGCCTCTCTCAAGAGGGAAACAATAAAAAAGTCGGCATACATAGATTGTTATTCTGTCTTCAAACTTTTTATCGGGTTTGCCAATGCGGCTTTTATGGCCTGGAAGCTTACCGTTAGTAGTGTGATCAGCATAGCCCCGATAGCTGTAATGATAAATATCCACCAGGCAACATCGGTATGATACTGATAGTTGTTCAGCCAGTTATGCATAAGGTAATAAGCCACAGACGAGGCTATAATTATTGAAATAAACATCAGTATGGCAAAGTCTTTCGATAGCAATTGCCACAGGGCGAACACTGAAGCGCCAAGCACCTTGCGTATACCTATTTCTTTAACGCGCTGTTCCGCCATAAATGATGCCATACCAAACAGCCCGAGGCAGGTGATAAATATAGCCAGGGCGGCAAAAACAGTAGCCAGCTTACCCAGGCGTTCCTCATTATTGAATTCTTTAGCATATTCCTGATCAACAAAATGGTATTCAAAGGGCTGTTCCGGATTCTCGGTTTTTAACACAGAAGCGATGTTGTTAATAGCTTTGCCGGGGCTCATTTTCGGGCTGATCTTTAGCAATAAACAGCCTCCCGGGTCTTTCGCCAAAAAATAAACCATAGGTTGCACCTGTTCATAAGGCGACCGGTTAATGATGTCTTTAGTTAATCCTATGATCCTAAACTGTTTGCCATCAAAGGTTATGTAGTTTTCTGTCGGTTTTTTCATGGTCATAAAATCAGCTGCAGCCTGGTTAATGATCACCGCTGATGAATCGGAAAGGAATGACCGTGAAAAATCACGACCAGCGCTAAATCCCCAATCAATGGTTTTGCCATAATCGTATGTAATATTGTTCTGGCCGATATTGACATCCAGATTAGGGTCTTTTCCAGGCCATGCGACGCCGTTGGTAGTACCAGGAACTTGGGTAGGCGGGGAATCTGCTTCGGCCATTTCAGTTATCGTGCCGTTGCTTGCAAGGGCCTGTTTTATCGCATCAAAATGATTATGGATTTCTCTGGTTAGTATGGGTATGGTAACCAATCCATTCTGGCTATAGCCAACAGGGCGGTCTTTGGCAAAAAGTATCTGTCGGATAACTACAATGGTACCGATGATTAGCACAATAGAAACTGTAAACTGAAGTACCACCAGTACTTTACGCGGGGCTGAAGCCAGCCGCCCAACCCGGAACGCCCCCTTTAATACCTTCACAGGTTTAAATGACGACAGGTAGAGTGCCGGATAACTTCCTGTGATAATAGCGGTGATGAAACTGAGGCCAATTCCGGCGAGCCAAAACGCCGGGCTGTCCCATGGAATTACTATTTTTTTACCGGCGAGTTGGTTAAATGTTGAAAGACTTAACTTTACCAGTAGTAACGAGGCCAAAAATGCCAGCAATACGCAAAGTAACGATTCACCGTAAAACTGGTATATCAATTGGTTGCGGGATGAACCTATTGCCTTGCGAACACCTACCTCGCGCGCGCGTTTCTCAGACCTGGCTGTGCTTAAGTTCATGAAGTTAATACAGGCCAGCAGCAGTACAAATACACCTACAGTACCAAATAGCCACACATATTGTATTTCGCCACCGATACTTTTCCCGTCCTTAAATGCGCTGTACAAATGCCATTTACTCATTGGCTGCAGGAACAGCGCCGGTTTCGTTCTGGCTAAAACCGGTTTTAAATGCCGCAGCTTTACATCCCTGATTTTTAACGATACTTTGTCAAGGTCGGCATTATCAGCCAATTGAACATATAAATTAACAATGCCTGGCCCCCATGGCTCGCCCATTCCGCTCAGCCTGTATTCTGTTGCATAGCGGTCCCAGCAACCAATAAAAGCGATACCGGCAAGCGTGGTATTTTCAGGCAGATCTGCATAAACACCGGCTACTTTCAGGTTATCTATATTATTATTCAACTTCAATACTTTAGCCATTGGGTCCTCATTCCCGAAAAATGCCTTAGCTGTCGACGCGGATATTAATATAGATGATGGGTCCTTTATAGCATCGCGCCTGCCCTCAAGCATATTTAGTGTGAACAGGTCCGGTCCACCGGTTTCCATAAAGGCACCTTGCTCGTTTAGTTTTTTGTCATTTAAAGCCATTATATAATCTCTCGGCATTGTCGACATTACTACAGACTTAAAATCGCTGCCATAGCTTTTGCGTAGCTCGGCAGCCAAAGGCCACGGTACATGGAACCAGGTTTTTACTTCGCCATTAATCGTCGCATTTCCTATTACTTGGGCTATACGGGGATAATTAACGTGATACTTATCAAATGATACTTCATCCCAAATCCACAAACTGATTAGCATTACCACTGCCATGCCTACTGCAAGACCACCAATATTAATAAGCGACAATACTTTGTTCTTAATAAGGTTGCGCCATGCAATTGTTAAATAATTCCTGAGCATGTGATTTTGATTATATAATAATTTGTTAAACTGCCCCCTGAAAACTTCCCCAGGGAAGCATAGAGATATAAATTTACGGTTATTACTCCGCTTTCAAACTTTTAACCGGGCTGGTAAGCAGCACAGCTTTTATAGCCTGGAAACTTATAAATATTAGTAAAACCGAAGATTTGTTCTTTAACAAAAAACGGAAGTCAGTTTTAAAATAGCTTTTTGAACATGACACTTAGTTTTTACAGAAGTTAAAATAATATTTTGACTTGCTAATGTTATGCCATGTAAACAACGTTTTGATAGTGAGGTGTTTGTGTGAGATTCCATTAGCCAAAACCGTTCGGTTTTGATACAGCTATTGTCCGTTAATGAAAAGAAAACATAATTCCTCCTGGCTAAGCATCCACGCTTAGCTGTATTAAGTTGGAGTGTCTACACTTCCGCGAAAGTTAATATGCAAACAAAAAAGCCGCACTACTTTCGTAAAGCGGCTTCGTAGCGGTAACGATAGGTATTTGAAACAGTTATCAAAGCTTTTAGAGGTTTTGGCTGAGATTTCTGAAAACAATGAAAAAAATAATAGTAACTGTAAATCCGGGGGCGCTGAAGATCAAATAATTAGCGATAAGGATATTTTTCTTCATCCTGATAATGAGAACAATACGAAATAAAGTAAGACCGCCTATCGGATAAAAGTCGTTTGGCTGCGGTAATATCAACCTTATATTATGGCTGATAAAGCGCCAATCAAAAATTCTCTGTCCAACTATACAATAATTCGCCATGACGATAGCGTTCATAATAACAGTTATGTTCTTGCCTGTTAATTTCCATGTAAATACCGACCTTATATCCACAAACATGCTCCGGATGTACAATCCCCCCAAACGACCATACCCGCTCATACGGAATAGCCGTTAACGCGCATAAGCTTCGTTTGTCTGACTGTTTTTCCGTCTCCCGCGCTGTGGATTTCTTCATTTCCAAAGCAAGTAAGTTATCGTGCTGCACCACCTCACCACGGCTGTGAATTAGCAAATCGCAAGTTATAGTGACAACAACTTCTTCTTTATTAATGATTGTTTTTACTTGCCCACCTTGTTTGCGATTGTATTCATTATCTACATGGTAATGAGACAATTCTGTTTTTTCCAATTCTCGTTCAATGTAATGTAGCAGACGCCCGCAAAGATTGCGTTCACTGACGTTATCCGTGATATTCTGTATCTCCCGCTGGAAGAATACCGGCAAAGCCGACATGAAAACTTCAAAAACAATATCTTCCATTATGGCATTGGTTTAAATTAGATTAGTTGTCTCTGTTAAACAGAATTTATATTGACCAATTTCACGAATCCATTTGGCATTATTAAAAACGTTTTTATATGGATATGATTCAACAAAAATGGAAAAATATAAAAAAAGCCTATTGCAACTCTTGAAGTTTGAAAATCAGTTTACCAGGCCTCCAGGGACGTATATGAAGTTTACCATCAATTATCCTATCTGTAGTGTAGGCATCGACCAAATAATAACCGATTCTAGGCACTCCTCTACTGTATTCTGTACGTGGAAGATCTTGTACAATTGTGGCCAGGAAGCTAATAACCTCTTCGTGAATATTGTTAGATTCATCATAGGCCATGTGTATCCACCCCTGATCAGTAAAACAAAAAGAACCTTTTCCAGCGATACATACTTGCGAAATCACCGGTGCGGAATTCCATTTTGGATCAATTTTTTTATATGTAATTAGAAACGACTCCGGTGAATAATTTTTCATATCAGCCTGGAATATAAAAAGTCGATAATGAGGCTTTACAACAATTTGTGGATGGGGATTATTATCGGAATCGTGAACTCCGGTAGTCAATATTAAATCACGTTCCAGGCCTGAGAATTTCTTGTAGGCATCGTCAATGTTTTTCTTAGAAAAACTACTTTTTACCTCAATGCAACTCAGAACAGATTCAAAGGGAAATATTGCAAGGTTATCATTCTGCGAAAAGAAAATGGGAGGCAGTAGATTTTGACTGTAAATACAAATATCGATTTCATTAGATATTGAACCATTATAGTCAATAATTTTTCCCGTACCCATAGAAAAATTATTATTAAGCATTGGCTCAAGCAATTGGTGAACAACTATTTCCCTGAGCCTTCCCGTTAAAAATGGATGCTTTATTTTCGACGCACTAATAGCGTCCAGCAGCCCTTTCTTGATATTGTCGTTTAAAATCGTTCTGTAGTAATCATTCATGCCATATCAGATTATGTATTTTAGGACCAGCCAGGGCCTGTAGCAGTCTCAACAATATATTTACAAAGGTTATTATATACACCCTACGTCAAGAGCGGTAAACTTCTCTAGCCGCTGGCCCCAATACTTTATTCCTGGTAAACGCTAATTTTAGAGTTTGTATACCACACTATGTCATTGCGTTCAATAGTTAATAATATGACTAACTCTTCCATCGTTGGGATTAAAAAGGACTCGATGAACTGTTTTATTTCCGGGGAAAGTGTTTCGTGCATTAAATGAAATTCTGTTTCTCTGTTGTGAACCATAGAATTCCTGAACATATAGACAACGGTTGTATAAAATCCCACTATCGAATCAAGATTGATGGAGTTTAATACGTATGAACGAACATCTTTTTTGTTAATTCTCAACAATGTAAACATGGCGTCGAGAACAGCATCAGTCATGCTTGCTCGTATGGCCGTTAGTCTTGCCAGCAAAAATTGTTTAAATCTGGTTCCGGGAGTATAATATAATTCAAATGCGTCAGTAAATAAAGATTTGAGTACTGCTTCTTCACCTTTATTTATGTTGTTGTATAACCTCTGAAAATCTCTTATCGAAAATAAGCCAGCAGATGAGCTTTCAACCTGAACTATCTGAGTACGGTACATATCATTTTCTAAAACGTGATATAATCTTAAGTATTTGTCGATTAAATCCTTTTGATAATTGTATTCACTCAAAATCATTAATGTATCCACAAACTGATGGTAACCATTACCAATTTTAATTCTGTTCCGATTGAAAGTAGATGGAAGGTGAGCAACCTCGTAAGGCTGATGGGTAAACTTGCCTTCTATGATCATTTGAAACTTTATAAAAGCCAAAATTTCTTTGATATTATAGTTTCTTTGAGCCTTAATTAAGATGAACGTACTGCTTGTCAAAGGAACAGAAACATCCAGTTTAGTGAGAAGGTATAAGATTAACACTTCAGATATTACGCCTGAATTAAGGTGTTCTGCCAACACATTGATATCGGTCAGTGTTATCAAAAAAACCGAGTTAGTTAATTCATTCGTATCATGGTAGAAATAGTTCTTATGAATTAGTGCCCCCAAATTGATCGGAATCAATTTAAACATAGATGGCCTAAGTCTGTAGGTTGGTACTGTTGTCCAAATTGTAAACAGTGATTTGTACAGCGTTAAATAAGTCAAGATTTCCGCCTTTCTTGGCATTGAGTATGCCGGAAAATCGCTACTGAGGCCTTGCAAAGACTGAATGAGCAGATCTGCACCTGGATAGATAAGTCCACCCGTGCGTGTTGCATCAATAATATTCTGTTCGTCTATTATTGTAGTGATTTTTGTTGAAAAGTTGGTCTTGTCAGCTCCATTTAATGTCAGCTCAAAGGCATCTGCATCATCTCCTACAACACTGTCTAACAACAATAATAAATTATCATATAAGGCATTAATTGTTTTCATCGATACCTACCTTAAAGTAAATCTTCCAATTGATTTTTAATTCTACTTTTCCGGTCAGGATGTCGTAGAGGCCGTCGTAAACAGCTACCTTATTGACATTTCCTATATTGACTTTACTAAGATCCAGTCCGTTCCTGGTTTTTTCAAAACCCGGAAGATCTAATACTTCCGGTTTCTGAACTAATTGTCTTTCAATAATATCACATACTTCTGTAAAAGATAGTTTGTCATTTTCCTTAGCAATTTTTCCTGATGCAGCAAACAACCCTACGAGAGTAATCTCTCTTCCCAGCCACTGCGTTCCCAGTTCCTTGTAAAATGAATACAGGGCTATATCAAGTTTTACAATTGTCGCAATGAATGTTTTGAAAAAATCGAAATCATATTTTATATCAAACTCTTCATCGTTAAATTCATCATTTTGTGTTTTTTGAATTAAATTAATATTCGTTGTGACCGGCTTTCCTGCCTCATACGATAACACGGCACTGATTATATGTGAAAAATGAAAATGCCCAATAGTCCGATTCTTGCTGTGCTGTATAGAAGACACTTCCTTTTCTTTAATTAATTTAAAGTCAGGAGTAGACGTTTTGCTTATTATAGGTATGAGATTATTAAAAAGAAGTTCTAACTGATGTTTCGTTTTAACAGGTTTGTGGCCAGCATTTAATATCAGCATTTTTTGAACTTCTTCATCAGGATCAAGTCCGGACCAAACTTCAAACCACATGAAATTTTTGGCAAACTTGTCCTCGAGGTTTTCATCCAGATGGCTTTTTTTATAGTCAATTAATTTAGACAGAATATTGGATGATGATTCAATTTGATTTATCTGCTTGGAATACTCTCTGCTAATCTTGATTCTCCCATAATCCAGGATATCGTTAGAATTATTCAGGGCACTTTTGAGGAGTTGGATAGTGTCCCATATAACTTTTAATCTATGTGTTCTTTGCAAACCGTCCAGAATTTTAAATCCTTCAATTTCTAAATTGGGAGATTCAATCTTATGTTGAAGATTTTCAATAATAAGAACAATGGAAGGGATATGTCCTTCATTCAAAACTGTATTTATTAAATTATCAAGATACGGGTTATATACAATTTCCCTTTGAACATAATAAGATTTGTAGTCGGCTGGTAAAGCCAATATATAATCTTTCAATGATAATTTAACAAGATAACAGACCTTTTCAACGTCTATAGCTTTATCGTGTGGGTATTCCGGGGAAGCTGACCATGTGATTCACTGGCAAAGAGAGCAGTGATTTAGCTGGCGGCAGAGTTCAGCAGATGCTGTAAAAG
>NZ_LMUO01000015.1:1043993-1150564 GCF_009765905.1 Mucilaginibacter sp. L196
TTTCAAGAGCCCCTGCGGTGACGAAAATTTATGTGTGTTGGTGTCACCCTGAGGGCACTCGAAGGGTTGGCGCAGAGGCCCGCCCGCATACTTCGACTACGCTCAGCATGACCCTTTTGGGATTTATCGAATACCTATATAAAAGAACAAAGCCCGATCCACCCAATTGGTCGAAGTTTAAACTTCGACCTAAAATATTTTAAGCTTAATTTATATTTCTCGCAAGCAAGGATGCTTGATACATTATAAGTCTAAGTTACAATTCGTTAAACTTAAATCAGTAGATTTTATTATATTTCGTGCCTCACTAATAATAATTCAGAGAATACGTTTATAACAAACAATTGGCAGGTAAAACAGATTAATACTTATAATTAACTAGATAAAAATGAAAAAACATTCATTTGAGGAATCTAAATTGCCACGCTGGCTAGTGACAATAATCGCATTTATCTTATTTTTTATTTTAGCCTTTCTTATGCTTTTTGCAGGCCTTCAACTTTACCACCGCTAAACCGGAGGCGTAGTTATATAGTTAAATACCCGACCTACATAAGTTCGCAGCTTTATGAACTAAATTTTAGCCTTTGGTCGGTATTTTACCGCACCAAAAATGTTGAATGTTGTACTCGTTAATGCCCCATCGCAGACAATTTGCAGGCATAGTTTAATTCAATCGTATTTAAGATTGTTGATCAGTTCTATAGCTATTTTGTAATGCGAAATCACCAATAACAATACCGTTCGCTAATAATAAATGTCCATCCAGAGATTTGGCAGGGCTTCCTGATGTAGCTATATCATTAATACAACTCTTGGATAGGTTTTACATAATCTTTTGATACGGAGATTAGTGTGCTGCTTATCGCGCTGGATAGTGGGGTGTTACTTTGCGTAGATTCAGACATAGTGATTAAGGTAAAGGATAATTATCAGGTTTATTTTATTATGTATCGAATATATAGATCTTACTTTGAATTTGGGGAGATATTTAAGTATTGGCCGATATTTTCATCACATAAACTCTGCGGGAACAGAAAGGACTCTGAAAAATAAAAAATCCCTTCTCGTTACAGGAGGGCACTGAAAAAGTACCTGTTTTAAAAGGGAGACTTTAAAGCGATCAAGTAAAACACGATTTTTACTTGATCGTTTTTTATTAGTGAAGTGTTTTGTGAGGCTATTGTAGGCTGGCTCGGAGAGATGGAGAGCGTAGGTTTTAGCCTATTTTTTAGTCGATTTACTGTTGAGAGATTAGTCTTTTAAGGTTAACCGTGAAAATTGCCAATGCTCCCTGCATCTGCATGTTTTCAATCCCGTAAGCTATTGCCCGGTCATAACCATGAACATTTTTCAATTCGCTGTTTTTGGCTTCGATTTTATACCGGTGTTTGGCCTTTTCTTTAAAGAAAGCTGTATCCTGAAAGGTTTGCTGCTCCTGATGTACGGCCGATTTTATTTTTACCCCATAGGTTTTTGATTGGGCCCCCGGTTTGTAACATCCGTCCCTTAATGGACAGGTTTTGCATTTTTCAATGTCGAAATAGTAAGTGTACGACTGTTTTTTTCCAACGGTTTTCTTTCCCTGCCTCGCTTTTCGGATAGCCAGGTGGCCTGCTGGGCATACAAACATGTCAGCATCTTTGTTATAATCAAACTTGTCTTCATCCTTTCTAAAGCCCTGTGTTATTGTGGGTTTAAGCTTAGATACAACCTTGATATCCTGATTAGCTGTTAGTTTAAGATTTTCTTTGCCTGAATAAGCCGAGTCGCCGATGATCGTATCTACTTCAATGCCATTGTTTTGGCTGATCTCCAAAAGTTTGGGAAGTTCCGGGCCATCGCCTTTTTCGCCCGAGGTCACCACAGCAGCGGTAATAATGCGTTCCTCGGTCATGGCCAGGTGGGTCTTGTAACCAAAGAATGAACTGTCTGCGGATTTATGGCCGGTCTTGGCATCCTTGTCTTTTGAGATCGTATAATGTTCTTCCGTATCTGTTATTGTTTCTTTTAACAAGTTTAGTTTCTCCTTAACCGCAGGAATGGTGCTTAAGGTTTGGTCAGCTTCGATATGCTTTTCAAGTTCCCTGCAATAAGCCAGTTCTTTCGCCAGATCATCTGAATCATTCTTTTTCGGCATGAGGTCTTTCATTTCCTCATCTATGGCATAAACCGTTTTTCGAAGTAATTTTGAACGTTCCCTCAATACTTCAAGTGCCGAATAAGGGTTGGATCTGGACAGCGAATGGGTAGCATCAACAATAATGGACTTAGAGCGGATGATGCCTTTTTCAATAGCTATAGAGACAGTTTTGCTGATCAGCAGGTTCAATAGGTCGGCATCCTTTAACCGCAGCTTTCGGAACTTTGTCAATGAACTGGGGTCGATCACGTCTTCTTCAGGCGACATCCCCAGGAAATACTTGAAAGACATGTCATATCTGGAACGCTCTACTACATCGACGTCCGAAACAGTATAGACCGTTTTCAATAGCAGGTATTTGAACATCCGTACAGGACTTTCGGCTGTACGCCCGTTATTAGGGCAGTATTTGTTCAATAACTCATCGTAAATAAAAGTGAAATCGATCAGCTCGTTGATCTTGCGCAGGAGATTATCTTTGGGAACGATCAAGTCATATAACCCCGAAAAAGCGCTGAATTGGAGCTGTTGCTGCTTAACTAACATCTGAAAGGCCTGCTGATTACTCTTTCAAGATACAAAAAAGGAGCAGAAAAACTTAGTTTCTCTGCTCCTTTTTATCCCTTTTTCTAATGGACTTTTTCAGTGCCCTCTGATCAGGTTAAGGGCTTTTTAGTATAAAGCTCAGTTAATTTTTTTGTTGCAGATTGGATATTGACCGCTGCATTTGTGCCATCATGCTGGTAAGGCTTTCCATTGTAGGCTCAGGAGCGGGTAGGGGCATTTGAGTTGATATATAGGCTTTGGCCTTCCAAATTTCTAAAACATCCTCACCGCTTATTTCATAAGGTTCATATACAGGGTTGTCTGATATTAGCTTCAGCTTTTTATCAGTCCTGAATTTGCTTCCCATGCGTTTATAAACCACGCCTTCGCTTTTTGATACAATAACATAGGTTTCGCCACTTTTTACATCACCCCAGTTTTCCATGTATTCGCCTATAATAATGGTGCCTGATACTAAGGGCAACATGGAGTCACCCTTTATTTCAAAAGCACGATATGTACCTTGCTTAAACATTGGTAAATAAAACTTTGGTAGCTGCGCTACATATTCCGGATCGGCATAACCGTTCAAATATCCGGCGCTGGCTTTTAAAGGTACCAACTCAATATTTTCGTTATCATCTTTATCAACTGATATGCTTAAAATACGCAAATTACCTTTAGGCGCAGGTGCCCATTTCTCGTTTATGGTTTCTTTTATAAAGTCATCAATACTAATTTCAAAAAAAGATGCTATGGTTTTTAGCAATTCGTATTTGGGTTCAGCTCTTTCTTCCTCGTAGGCGCCTACTAATGAACGTTTGATACCTACCTGATCTGCAAACTGTTGCTGTGTTAAACCCTTCTTTTTTCGAAGAAATTTAATATTTGACGAAATAATTGACATAAAATTTGGAATTGCTAAATTTATTAGTAATTTTATGCTCATAAAGTTAGTAATATTTTTTCAAACACCAAATTTATTGTCAAATGAAACGGTTTATTTATATTATCACAGACAGAAACAGGAACAATTTACACGTAGGTTTAAGCTCGGATCTGGTTAAAACTTTAAAGTTTTACAGCGATATGCCTACCTTATTTTTCGATACCGCGCAGCAACTTAACCGTTTGGTTTATTTTGAAGAAATCAACAGCGAAGAAATGGCGATGGAGAGATTTAAACAGGTAAGTACTTACACACGTCCTCAAAAAGAAAAAATGATCAGACCTGTTAACCCTGATTGGGTAGATCTGACCATTGGCTTGAATTTTGAAAGCAAGCTGCGTACGAGGCCGCAAATTCGTCCTTCAGTTGGTAATTTCAGGAGAGCAGTTACTTCGTTTTAACAAATATAAGCGCACCTGAATTCATACAATAACGTTTACCACCGCGATCGGCAGGGCCGTCATCAAAAACGTGGCCTAAATGTAAGCCGGTACTTTTTTCAATAACTTCATCACGGTCCATACCGTAGCTGTCGTCTTTTACAATTTCAATTTTGCTCATATCGGCAGGTTTAACAAAACTTGGCCAGCCGGTTCCGCTCTCAAACTTATCCTCCGAAGTAAATAATACTTCGCCGGTAGCTGCGCTTTTATAAACGCCTTTTTGATGATTTTCATCATATGCATTGTGGAAAGGTGGTTCAGTACCGCGATTAACCATTATGTCATACTGGTTTGGGGTAAGTATAGCTTTCCATTGAGCAGGTGTTTTACTCATTTTTCTGTGCTGAAGAACTTTTGCGTTGTCCTGCGCATTAATATTCTGGCAACTGAATAGCGTTAGTATGCTTAATAGCATTACAGCTAAAATCGATTTTTTCATCTTTTATATTTTTTTATGTAGATATAACAAAAAGCGCATCTAATAATCATGTGCCTTCCATCTATATAAGATACGCTTAAACACCCTTCGTGGTTTGTCAGTATAGCGTATAATGATTTATAGATATTATAACCTTAGTCGGGCGACTAGTTGTTTCCTTACACCATTAGTAGAAGTAAATTATAAGTACTTATTTACAGGCGATAGAACAGAATCTATTACAAACATATCTGCGTTGCCTTGTTTGATATTGAATACTTTAATAACGCTCTCACAACCACTTCCATCAAACAAAACAATATTCCGGTTAGCATTTATTTTTGCATTTAATTTAGTACCGGCAAGCGTGCGGAATGTAGCCTGACCGCCACCATCATGAATGGCTTTTGCAATATCTTTGGCAGTTAGTTTTCCTGCTATGATATGAAAATCCAGAGTGCTTATTAATAAAGATTTATTAGAAGGCATCAATAAACTATCCATTTTGTTTGCCGAAAATTTATCAAAGGCCTCATTATCCGGAGCAAAAATAGTTACGGGTTGTCCATTGAATATATTTTTTAATCCGGCGGCGTTTACAACCTTAATAAAAGTGGACAGGTCTTTCTTTGGAGCCGAAAGTAATGTGTCAGTATGGGTTTGCGCTTGTAAGCGCAAGCAGCCTGAAACTATAAATGTTATTAAAACCAGCTTTCTCATAATTGTGATACCACTAGTACGAAATTTTATTGCTGAGGGTTGTCTTTTGAATCATCAGGTGTCACAACTGCCGGTACACCTCCAGTTGTATCCACAGGCGCAGATGTACTATCAGTAGATGTTGTATCTGTAGAAATATGCGGCGATGGACAATTGTACTCTTTAGTTATTTTAACCCATGGCTTTGGATATGGCCCCCAGGTATAACCCGATTTAGGGTCGGCATATACCTTTTCCATAAACCGTGCGAAAATAGGTAAAGCAGTATGTGATCCTTCACCATTTTCAGAAGTCGTGAAGTGTACACTTCTATCATCAGCGCCAACCCAAACACCGGTAACCAGGTCTTTGGTAATACCCATGTACCAACCATCAACATAGTGTGATGATGTGCCTGTTTTACCACCGATTTGGTTATCCTTCTTCCATAAACCCGGATACTCCCATAACGCTTGAGATGTACCTCCCGGTTCTTCCATACCACCACGGAACATATAAAGCATCAGCCACGCTGTTTCTTCGCTCAATACCCTTTCACTATTTAAAGTGAATGTAGCCAATACATTCCCATCCTGATCGGTGATTTTAGTTACTAATAGTGGATCTATCTTCACTCCTTTGTTCAGGAAAGTACTGTAAGCACGTACCATCTCATAAACCGAAACATCATTTGACCCCAATGAAACT
The DNA here is from genome assembly GCF_009765905.1 of Mucilaginibacter sp. L196. Lineage (GTDB taxonomy): Bacteria > Bacteroidota > Bacteroidia > Sphingobacteriales > Sphingobacteriaceae > Mucilaginibacter. Next base: position 1,049,900 of record NZ_LMUO01000015.1, read on the forward strand.
GATGGCACAGATTTTAGCGGACTTTCAATACCTAACTTATGCGCGTATTGAACAATTTTATCCCAACCAACTTGTTGGGTTAACTGCGCAGTTATTGAGTTTACTGATTTACCCATCGCCCATCGTAGTGACATTTCCTGATAACTAAATTTAAAGTCGGCATTGTTGGGTTGCCAAACCTGAGGCTTTCCGTCATCCATATAATTAATGGTAACCGGCTTATCTGTAAACTTATCGCAAGGAGTAAAACCATTATCAATAGCAGTTACATATGCAAACGGCTTAAATGTTGAACCCGCCTGGCGTTTAGCCTGATTTACGTGATCATAATTAAAGTACTTATAATCTATACCGCCAACCCAGTCCTTAATATAGCCGGTTGAAGGTTCAATCGTCATCATCCCGGTATTTAAAATACGCGCGTAATATTTTAACGAGTCGACGCTGGAAAAGGTCGTGTCTTTGTCGCCGTTCCATGTAAATACGGTCATCCGTTTTTTGGTGGTGAAGTATTTATTTATGGCAACAGTATCGCCTTTATATCTTTTCTGTAATAACTTGTAAATCGGTAAGCTTTGCTCGCCCTTCAATACAAAATCCTTAATCTCGTTGCCTGCAAAATCACGCCATGGGTTTTTCTTACCCCAAAGCTGATCAAAACGTTTTTGCAATACTTTCATTTTCTCAGCAACAGCTTCTTCAGCATATTGCTGCATTTTTGAATCAATAGTGGTGTATATTTTTAACCCATCAGAGTAAAGATCGTAACCGTTATCCTTGCACCATTTTTTTAACCATTTTTCAACTGCTTCGCGTAGATATGAATCGCCCTGGCCTTCATCATCAACATAATTTAAATTGAGGTTTAATGGAAGATTAACGTTTGTGTCGTATTCGGGTTTAGTCAGTTTGCCATACTTCTCCATTTGGCTCAATACAGTATTACGTCTTGCTAATGATTTATCCGGATTGTTAATCGGGTTATAAGTAGAAGTTGCTTTAAGCATACCTATAAGTGTTGCCGCTTCTGCAGGATTAACCTTATCCGGTGTTTTATCGAAATATTTTAAGGTGGCTGTTTTTATGCCGTAAGTATTATTGCCAAAAGGTACCGTGTTCAGGTAAAGCTCAAGTATTTCCTGTTTGCTGTAAACATGTTCAATCTCGAGTGCAGTTAACCACTCTTTACATTTATAAACAATGGTGTTTAGTAACGGCACATGCTTAATTAGTCCTTGTGATTTACGCTTACGTGTTTCGAACAGGTTTTTTGCAAGCTGCTGTGTTATTGTACTACCACCGCGTTTATCGCCTTTTGCTGTTGAGAGCATACTTGTAAGAAACGAGTATAGATCGATACCATGATGGCTGTAAAATCTCACATCTTCTGTACATATTAAAGCATTAATAAGATTAGGGGAGATGTCCTTAAAAAGTACCGGAGAGCGGTTCTCTTTATAATATTGCCCTATAAGTTTTCCATCGGCAGTGTACAGTTGTGAACCAACAGACATGCTTGGGTTTTTTATGTCATTCATATCCGGCGAATAGCCAAATAACCAAAGGAAGTTAACCTCTATAGCGCAAAAGAATATGATGATGAAATATATAAGTATCAGAAAATACCTGAGAAATCGGTTTTTTATACGATTGAACATTTACTAAGATGTAGTTTATGGCGTTAAATATAGCCAGCTTTGATGAAACATTAAGAACGCAATTATAGCAGGTAAATTTTACAGTCACAACTAAATTAGTTCGTACAATATTTATACAACTTGTATGTAACTTAAAAATTACCTTAAAATTGACTTGCTCTTACTAATGAACGTTGAAACACTGTATAGGTTTTAATTCTGTTTAATTGATGGAGCCTGTTGAGATCAGGTTAAGGGATAGGTTAAGACTGCGCTATCGCACTAAGAAGCTGTTTAAAAATGATAAAACTATCGTCATTGCGAGGAACGAAGCAATCGCTACACTTTACAGAGGAACTCTGTAGGTTCAATCTTACTAATCGCCGTGCTTAATGTAAAGATTGTTTCGCTCCAATGACGCTTTATTTTTGTGCTCGTATATAAGAATTATGCCTGATTATTTTCTTTGCTTTTCATCTCAACTCTTTTTGGATCGAAATGTACACCAGGTGTAAGCCAATATAACAAAACAACCCTTGAATACCTGAAATGGAAAGGTGATAACAAAATGGCCACTCCAAACAGCGCTCCCAAATACAACCACGGAGAATTGCTGCCGGTTAAAATGTGCAATCCCAAAGCCACGGTAACCATTTCGGCAACATTCATGGCATAACTTACAAACATGGCTACATAAAAATAACCGGGTTCAATCTCGAAGGTGAAACCACAATGCGGACAAGCCGTATTCATTTTTTGTGTCCCGAAACTGTACATGGCGCCCGAAAACATATTGCCGGTACGACATTTTGGGCATTTTGCATGTAACGCTGCCTGAAATTCTGATGGTATTTTATGATCTTCCATTTGTAATGTATCCATGGTTATTTTATAAATTGTTTCCTGAATTCTTCCGGAGTTATACCGGCTTGTTTTTTGAAAAACTTAGTGAAGTACGAGTTGTCCGCAAAATTTAAATGATTGGCAACTTCTGTAATACCCAATTGCGGATTGATCAGCAAACGCTTGGCTTCTAAAACTACACGGTTGCGAATAACCTCACCCGCAGGTATACCTAAAAGATCATTACACAAGGCATTTAAATGATTGGGGGTAATGTAAAGTAGTTCTGCGTAATATTTTGGTAACCTGTTGTTTATGTAATTTGCTTCAATAAGATTCTTGAAGTTTTTGAGCAGGGTTAAATTGTAAGGACTTGCTTGTTTTAATTGAGGTGTGATAACAGTCCGACCTATCAAAATAAAAAGTTCTAATAAAAGCAACCTGACCATATCCGGAGTTGTACGTTGGTTTTCTACAGTCTCACTTAACAGTTTCTCGAAAAGACCAATTAACTTTATTCTGAGATTTGCTTCAACATCAATTACTGCTTCATTCGCGTTGCCGCTAAAAAATGGGAATTGTTCAAGGTAATCTGGCTTGAGTAAAAAGGATTGGAAAAACTTAGGTGAAAAGTTTACCACGTAACCATCTACCTTTCCCTCAAAGGCCCAATGATGTACCTGCCCCGGTATCATAAAGTAAATTTGATAGGGCTTTACTTCGAATTTTTGAAAATCTATGGTTTGACTACCCGCTCCTTCAGTGAAAAATACTAAATGGGAAAATGTATGCTTGTGGGCCTGTTGCAGGTTTTTATGAATCTTAAGATAAGGTGCAAATTGGCTGATCAGAATGTCATCCTGCTTAGATTCGGCTAAGTGACCAATATCATAAACCGGAAATCTGTCTTTTATCATAGCGCAAATTTACGCTAAAAGTGCCGTTTGTAATGGTAATAATAGTGCTATTGGTGGTGTTAATTACTGATTTACGTCACTTTATTGATTGCTAGATTAGTTCGGAGCATTAACGACACAAGCAATAAAGATTAATTTAAAGCCATCCGTTAACTAACGGATGGCTTTAAATTAATCGGCTAAATAATATCGGTAACTGCTGTTGTGTTGCATTTTTTGCTTTACACGTTCAATACTGGTTTCAATATCTTCTTGATGTTTTTTGTCAATTACTTCAATAAATGCACTTTGATATTCATTTATGGCAATTGCCCAGTTTTTGTTTTTCTCGGCATATAAACCTAAAAGATTATGTATCGCAGCTGCACTTACTCCCGGAATTGTCAATGCCTTTTCTGCAACTTCGTTTACCTTTTTGTCCATATTTAAAAAAACAATTAAATGCAGGTAGTGATGATATACATCAGGAAATGACGGTTCTAACTCTGCACAGGTTTTAAAATGATAGCCTGCGGCCTGGTAATCCTTTATTTCGTAATAAAATATCTTTCCTAACTGGTAATGAGCCCGGGCATGTAAAGGATCGTTACTGATAATCTCATTCAATAACTTTAACCCTTTAGGATTTTCGCCATAGTTTATCTCATCAACAGCTTGCAGGTATTTTTCTTCAATGGTATAATATGTGTCCATGATTTTTAATGATATGTCCTGGCGACATTAAGCCGGTCAGGGTATTAAATAAACTGTGAAAATTGTCGCTGTTTTTTTATACTAAACAGGACTGGAGAAGGGTAGATCGAATGCATACCTCTTCTGCAGCGATACCACCATTGGTCGCTTATAATTTTTGCAGAATGAATTTAGAAGTAGCATTTCCTTTTATTTATTTCTACAAAAATACACTTAAAAATATGATTTTGCAAAAACGTAGGGAAACATGAGGTTAGACTTACAAAGCGAAATGTTTTATAAGCTTGGGGTTGGGTTGGAATAACGGTAAGCTATATTAAGCTGCAATTGAATGGGTTACCTTCAAGTTTTCTATCAAGTAATTGCTCATTAACTCTTTTTCTGACATCAAAACGCTGAAATCGTCAAACTTTACGCCTTCTTCAAATGGGTATACGGTATAGCCTCTTTTGTTTGGGTCATATGCGCCGATTTCAAAAATCTCTTCTTGTTTTTTGCCTTTTATTTTCGCGCCTTGCACTAATTGGTAGGCATCTGTTATATATTGAAATTCGTTGTTCTTCATAGTACAACACCGAATGCAATTACTTTGCCAAAAAACATCTTGAATTAATGATTAGTATAATTGTTACACACTTATCCAAACCAATCAAAAAGATCGTTTTGCTTTAGTTCAGCCTTCTTTTCAGTATTAATATCTTTTAAAATAATTCCTTCCCTCATCTGTATAATCCTGCTGCCGTAGTTATAAGCATCCTTTAAATTATGGGTGATGAGTATAGTTGTTAAGTTAAAATCTTTGATCAGCTTATCCGCGGTTTTCATCACTACTTCTGCTGAACGTGGGTCAAGGGCGGCTGTTGGTTCATCGAGCAATAAAACCTTACAACTGTCCATAATACTCATCAATAGTGTTAATGCTTGTCTTTGCCCGCCTGATAATGTGTCCATGGGTTGATCTGTTTTATTTTCCAGGCCCATACCTAAGGTGGCTATTTTTTCCTTTACCAATTTTTTAAATGCCTCATCAACACCAATTGATAAACCTTTTGGTTTAGTACGGATAGCAGCAAGACGGAAATTATCAATTATACTCAGATCCGATGCAGTACCGCTTACCGGATTTTGTAAAACGCGTGCTATCCATTGGCTGCGTTTATAATCGGGTATATCGGTTACATCGTTGCCGTCAATACTAATCGTTCCGGAGGTTGGTAGAACGCTGCCTGCAACAATATTTAACAAGGTGGTTTTACCCGACCCGTTGGAGCCAACTATAACTAAAAACTCACCATTGTTTATTTTTAGGTCGATACCGTTTAGGGCATCAACTTGATTGGCTTTGCCTTTATTAAAAACTTTATGGATGTGGTCTATCGCTATCATGCTGATCTGTTAAAAGATAAACGTGGTAAGCCTACAATTAATAACACAAAAGCAGCTGTAACCAATTTTAAGAAAATGGGATCAATACCAACGCTCAGCGTAAGCGCAAGAACAAATTGAAAGATAATGGCTCCTGAAATTACAAGTAATAGACTTATCCATACAGATGTTACTTTAAACCAATTGATAAATGCCTCGGCAATTATAACTGACCCTAAACCATAGATGACAATTCCAATTCCCATACTAATATCGGCATAACCCTGATATTGCGTTATTAAATAACCACTTACAGCAGTTAATGCATTGGCAATTGCTAAACCAGTAATTTTCATCCTGTCGGTATTTACACCTAAAGCTCTTATCATAGTTTCGCTGTTGCCGGTAGCTCTCATCGCAATACCAAAATCTGTTTTAAGCAGATAGCCAATAATTAGCGTGATTATTACAACAAAAGTTAATAGAATGAGAAGCGTATTTTGGTTAGGGTTGGTAATAAAATTAATCAAACTGAATAATGACGGAATTCCATTTAAAGGCAAATTGGAGCGCCCCATTATTTTTAAATTGACTGAGTATAGCGCGTACATAACCAGTATCCCCGAAAGCAGCGCGTTAATTTTTAATTTGGTATGGATAATGCCAGTTAAAGCTCCGGCAATAGCACCCGCTAAAATCACAGCAGGTAAAATGATATAAGTTGGTTGATTATGCAGTAATAAAATTCCTGTAAAACCTCCACCTAAAGTATAGCTGCCATCAGTAGTAATATCAGGTATGTTAAATATCTTCATCGATATATAAATGCCCAAAGCAATCCCCGAAAAGCATAGTCCCTGCAATAAAGCGGTAAGGTAAAAATCCATTTATTTAACTACTTCAAAATTGAGTGGCAGGGTGATTTTATATTTTTTAACCATTTCTGGGTTATAAACGCGTTTTCGTATTTTAACCATTTCTGGTTTTAAACCGGTGGTGCTATGGTTTTTTAAATATTGGGCAGCCTGTTCACCTGCCTGGTATCCCCATTGGTAAATATCTGCACCAAAAGCCATTACTGCTCCACGCTTTACTAAGCCTGCTTCACTTGTGAATATTGGGACATTTTTTTCGTCGCAATTCTTTTTTATTGTTTCGAAGGATGCGAACACGGTGTTATCCGGGTTGGCAAAAAAAGCATCAATGTTTTTGCTTAATAGTGATTGTGTTACCAGTTGTGCATCGGCAGATGAATTTAGTGGCAATGCGATAAGCGTAATATTAAATTTTGCGGCCAAAGTCTTTATGTACTGCATAGCATCGGCCGACTGGGGTTCGCTTTGATTATAGATCATGCCGATAACCAATTTATGCCCTTTGGGCTTTAATACCGTAGGAATGATAGAGAATGAAGTATCAATATATTGCAGATCTTCAACAGCGCCAAATAGGTTTGCAGGTGGCTTGCCGTTTGCATCCAATACATTCATAAGTGCCGGGGTAGGCGAAACCATTTCGAAAATCGGGATGTTTTTTGTTTTTTGAACAGCAGTTACAGATGATAATGTTGTACAGGTAGCCAATAAATCTACCGGCTCAGATATAAAATAGTTTACTATTTGCGTTAACGTAGGGATATCGCCTTGCGCGTTGCGGTATTCAATTTTTATGTTTTGTTTCTCCTCGCTAAAACCGCTGTCTTTTAAGGCAGCCACAAACCCGGTATGGGCTTGTGATATGGTGGCATCCTCAAAAGCGTCAACAAACCCAACAATAGGTACGTTGCTTTTAGTTTTTGGTTTGCAGGATGCAAAAGAGCAGAGTATAAAAATTGCAAAAAGGTATTTTTCAAGCTTCATGTTACGAAGTTAATTAATAGCGATGAAAGGTGGAAGTTTAAAGCCGAAAGGTGATGTTTTAATGATTGTTTTAAAATCCTTTCCACATCATGTGTAAAACCTTTTGGCTAATTTTATTAGTTTTTAATTATTTTAGCACCCGCTATGAGGCCCTTAACATCTAAACTACCCCAAACGGGAACTACTATTTTTACTATAATGTCGGCATTGGCTGCCGAAGTTGGCGCTATTAATTTGTCGCAGGGATTTCCTGATTATGATTGTGACCCATATTTGGTTGAATTGGTTGACAATGCTATGAAAAGCGGTCATAACCAATATGCACCAATGGCCGGTGTAATGGCGCTGCGCGAACAAATAGCCTATAAAACTGAAAAGCTATACGGTGCGATTTATAATCCGGATACAGAAATAACTATTACGGCCGGAGGCACACAAGCCATATTTACTGCAATAAGCGCTATTATTCACCCAAATGATGAAGTCATAATTTTTGAACCGGCTTATGATTGTTATTCTCCGGCTATAAAATTGATGGGCGGCGTGGTGAAATCGTTAGAATTGGAACCGCCAAACTATCGTATCGCCTGGGATATGGTGAAAAAGCTGATCACCAACCGCACCAAGATGATCATTCTTAACTCGCCGCATAATCCTACCGCTACCATTTTACATCAGCAGGATATTGAGGCATTAAGCGCGTTGGTGAAAGATCAGGATATTTATATTTTGAGTGATGAGGTTTATGAACACTTAATTTATGATGGCGAAACCCATCAAAGTATGGCCCGTTACCCGGAATTACAACAGCGTAGTTTTATTGTAGCCTCTTTTGGTAAACTATGCCATGCTACCGGCTGGAAAATTGGTTATTGCCTTGCCCCGGCGCATTTGATGCAGGAGTTTAGAAAAATACATCAGTTCATGATTTTTAGTGTAAATACACCCGCACAATATGCAATTGCCGAATATTTAAAGAATGAACAAGTGTATTTAGGCCTGCCGGAATTCTTCCAACAAAAAAGAGATCATTTTAGAAATGGCATAGAACAAACCCGTTTTAAGTTGCTACCTTGCTATGGTTCATACTTTCAATCTGTAACTTATAATGATATTACAGATGAGCGTGATACCGACTTTGCTATACGTCTGGCAAAGGAGTTTGGTGTAGCTACTATACCTACTTCCGGGTTTTATAGTAAGGGTACAAACCATCATGTTTTGAGGTTTTGTTTCGCAAAAAGGCAAGAAACGCTGGATAAAGCCGTTGATAGATTAATGACTGTTTAGTTTACTCATGCTATTTAATGAATAGCATGAATGTTAATTTTTATAAAGCTAAATCTATATTTGTACTATCTACCAGTATGTTAGCTTAAACTATGGCCTACCGCCATGAAAACAAACCAAATGGATAATCTAAAAATTACCATCTTCCAGGGATACCTTTTTTGGGAAAATACGGATAAAAATCTGCAAAATATATCATTGCGCCTATCCGGCATCCGCGAAAAAACTGAATTAATCATCCTTCCCGAAATGTTTAATACGGGGTTTAGTATGAACGCCGCAAACCTGGCCGAACCAATGGAGGGCAAAACCATGCAATGGATGCAAAAAACTGCTGACCAGTATAATTGCGTGGTAACGGGAAGTCTCATTATTAAAGAAAATAATAAATACTATAATCGCCTGATTTGGATGCGGCCAGACGGTACGCATGTGCATTATGATAAACGACACCTGTTTGCGTTAGGTAAAGAGGATGAAACATACACAGCCGGCGATAAAAAGCTTATAGTGGAGTTGAAGGGCTGGAAGATATGCCCGATGATCTGTTACGATCTACGTTTCCCGGTATGGATGCGGAATGTTGATGAGGAATATGATTTGTTAATTATTGTAGCTAACTGGCCTGAACGACGCGCATTGCATTGGCGTACATTGATACCTGCCCGGGCGGTTGAAAACCAGGCCTATGTTATTGGTGTAAACAGGGTAGGGCATGATGGGCATGAAGTATATCACTCAGGCGATTCTACCTGTATAAGCCCTATGGGTGATGTGATTTACTACAAACGCGATGAAGAGGATTTGTATACTTTTACTATTAGTGGAGATGATCCGGAAAAAACACGCCGTGCCTTGCCATTTTTAAATGATGCTGACAAATTTCAGATTAAATAAGTCTGGAAACTTTTTAAATTTTTTTAAAAAGATTTTTCAAATTAGTTTGCTAAAACGTTAACTTGCCATCCGATTTAGTAACCCCGTTTTATGAAAATATTATTCCGCGGCATTTTGCTTGCAGGTTTGTCTTTTGCATTAATCTTACCGGCATCGGCACAAGTAAAAAAAGACTATACCCAATTAGTTAATCCATTTATCGGTACAGGGGGCCACGGTCATACTTATCCAGGTGCGGTTATGCCTTTTGGTATGGTTCAACTAAGCCCGGATACACGTTACGATGGCTGGGATGGTTGTTCAGGATATTACTATACTGATACTGTTGTTTATGGCTTTTCGCATACACACTTAAGTGGTACCGGTATTCCCGATTATTGCGATGTGCTGTTTATGCCTACGGTTGGTGAGCCAAAATTCAAAAGGGAGGACTATGAATCTGGTTTTAAAAAGAAAAATGAAAGCGCTACTCCGGGCTATTATAAAACCCTGTTAGATAAATACAATATTGGCGTTGAACTAACTGCTACCACCCGCGTTGGCGTTCATCGCTATACTTATCCGTCATCTGCAAAAGAGGGAAATGTTATTATTGATCTGCAAGATCGTGATGAGGTTTTGGACTCATGGATAGAAGTTGTTAGCAATCACGAAATTCGTGGTTATCGCCGCTCAAAAAGCTGGGCCGCTGACCAATCGGTTTATTTTTATGCTAAATTCTCAAAACCATTTAAAACTTACGGAATAGCTTTAGATGACCAATTGCAAGACGGGAAATCTAAAGTTCAGGGTAAGAATGTGAAAATGTTTATCCGTTTTGATAATCCAGGCGAAGTAATCACCAAAGTTGGTATTTCATCAGTTAGCGCTGATGGAGCTTTAAAGAATTTGGACAGCGAAGTACCAGGATTTGATTTTAACAAAGTTCAAAAGGATGCTAAAGCTGCATGGAATAAAGAGCTTTCAAAAATTGAAGTATCGGGTGGTAGTCCATCTGCTGAAAAAGCCCATGATAAACAGGTTACGTTTTATACTGCTTTATATCATTGTATGCTGGCACCTAATGTTTATAATGATGTTGACGGGCAATACCGTGGAATGGATCAAAAGATTCACACCGCTAAAGGTTTTAACTACTATACCGTATTCTCTTTATGGGATACCTACCGCGCAGAAGATCCATTGTTTAATTTGATTGATCGTAAACGCACTCAAGATTTTGTAAGATCTTTTTTAGCGATGTATGAGCAAGGCGGATTATTGCCAATTTGGCCATTAGCATCAAACGAAACGTTTTGTATGGTAGGCAATCACTCTATACCGGTTATTGTTGATGCTTATGCAAAAGGAATAAGAGGTTTTGACGCTGAAGAGGCTTTAAAGGCTATGAAGTCAGCAGTTAATCGAAACCAATTTGGTTTGGAAAGTTACCGTAAAACCGGTGCTGTACAATCAGATGATGAAGCAGAATCTGTATCCAAAACATTGGAATACGCGATAGATGATTGGTGCATTGCCCAAATGTCAAAAATGATGAATAAGCCAAATGATTATAAAGAGTTTATTCAGCGTGCACAGTATTGGAAGAACGTTTATAACAGCGAAAATGGCTTTATGCAGGCACGTACAAACGGTAGCTGGTATACACCTTTCGATCCAACAGAAGTTAATAGTAATTATACCGAAGGAAACTCTTGGCAGTACTCTTTTTTAGTTCCGCAAGATGTTGAGGGATTGATAAACCGCATAGGTGGAAAGGCCAATTTTGAGCATAAACTTGATGAATTATTTACCACAAATTCAAAGCTTAGCGGGAAAGACCAACCTGATGTTACGGGCTTAATTGGCCAATACGCTCATGGCGATGAACCAAGTCATCACATGTCTTACCTATACAATTACACTGATGCACCATACAAAACTCAGTATTACGTAAATAAAATATTAAACGAACAGTATAGCCCTAACCCCGATGGTTTATCCGGCAATGAAGATTGCGGACAAATGTCGGCGTGGTATGTAATTAGTTCATTGGGTATTTATAATACCATGCCTGGTCAACAGCAATTTCAAATAGGTATGCCATTGTTTGATAAAGCCGTTATTCATCTTGAGAATGGTAAGGAATTCACTGTATTAAATCCCAATGCTGATATAAGCAACTCGAATATTTATATAAAGGGCATGACGCTGAATAATGCAGCCTACAATAAGATTTACCTGGATTATAATACGGTTTATAACGGTGGTGAGCTGAACGTGATAACCGGGAAAGTGCCAAACAAAATATATGAGAAAGCGTTAATTAAACCTACATCAAAAATTACCGATGATTTGATAGTTGCTAATCCATACATCATTACACCATCAAAAACATTCAAAAAACCGTTTAATGCGGTAATTAAATGTGGTGATAAAGGTGCCAAAATATATTATACGCTTAATGGTACAACGCCAACTGTAAATTCAAAACTGTATATAACTCCAATCCCTGTTACAAAAAACACTACTATCAAAGCAATAGCTATAAAAAATGGTAAATCGAGCTTTGTGGATGAGGGGACTTTTGTAAAAATAAGAGATGATATTAAATTAACTCTTGTAAATCCATATCTCACCAATTATGCTGATCAAGGAAATGAAACATTAATAAATGGTGTTCATGGCAAAACGGACTGGCGCTTGGGCAATTGGCAAGGTTACCAGGGTGTTGATCTGGTTGCGATACTCGATTTTGGATCAGTAAAACCAATTAATAAAATCAGCTTAGGTACATTACAGGATACTAATGTGTGGATTGTGTTTCCACAATATGTACAGTATTGGGTATCAGATGATGGTAAAGATTACAAACTGCTATCAACCGTAAAAACAAAAGTTGATGTTAAGGATCTTACCGTACAAACACAAGAATTTACCGCTGACATAAACACTCATGCAAGATATGTTAAGGTTATCGCGAAGCAATACGGCCCCTTGCCCGACTGGCATCCGTTTAAAGGCAGTCCATCTTATATATTTGCCGACGAGATAACTGTTGAATAACATTATAAGTGCAGAGGTGATTTTTACGCCTCTGCACTATTTTCTTTTTCTCTTCCCAAACTAAAACCTGATTATCAGGTTATCGGCATTAAAGTTGTTATAATACTCTTTTGCAGATACTATGAAATCAAGGCTTTTCCTCTATGTCTCTTTAGGCGTTGACCTAAGTATCGCTATTTCTAAATTTATTGCTGCAGCTTTTACGGGCAGCTCATCTATGTTTTCCGAAGGTATTCACTCGGTAATTGATGCTGTAAGCCAATTAATGCTGATATGGGGTGTTAAAACCAGCAAGCGGGCTGCTGATGCCGATAGACCATTTGGGTATGGTAAAGAGCTTTATTTTTGGTCGTTTATCGTTTCGTTGGTCATTTTTATTTTGGGGGGATGCATTTCTTTTTATGAAGGATGGCTGCGCTTTAGCAAACCACAATTTGAGGGAGCCCCCACCTGGAACTATGTTGTTTTAGCTATCGCTTTTGCTTTTAACCTGGTATCAATGGTTACGGCTTTAAAAGCATTTAATAAACAACGCGGTAGAATTACTTTTTGGAAAGCGGCTGTAGGTACTAAAGATCCATCAACTATAATAGTTCTACTAGGCGATTTTGGCGATCTGATAGGGTTGTTTATTGCTTTTTTAGGTGTTTTTTTAGGCAGATTGCTACATAACCCATACTATGATGGTGTAGCCTCAATGTTAATTGGTGTTGTACTGATAGTTATATCGGCATTTTTGGTGCGTGAAAGTAAAAGCTTATTGATGGGTGAGCCAACCGGCAGGAAAATCCTTAAAAAAGTAATTGCCATGGTGCAGGCTGATGAATCGGTAGTAAAGGTTAAAAAACATTTTTCAACGTATATGTCACCCGAGGATGTATTGCTCCAGTTGAACACAGTTTTTAAGCAAGGGCTTACTACCAAACAAATAACAGACGCGATAGAACGCATTACTAAAAATATCCAAACCGAATTCCCGAGAATGAAGCAGGTTTTTATTGAGCCTGTAGCAAATTAGCGATATAGGCAAAAACAATTAAACAATTAGTTGCTTTATAATTTGTCTGCTCACACCTTAATTAGCGAATAAGAAAACCCCATTTATGTCTAAACTTTCCGATCGATTAATAGCCTTTAATAAAGACCTTCTCCCTGATATGGTACAGCTCAAATACGAAGCTATGACCGAAAATGCTTTTCGTTTTTATCGGGGTACATGCCATTTATTTTATGAAGATTTAGCAAATGCAGGGGCGTTACCGCTTTCGCCATTGGTTTGGATCTGTGGTGATCTACATATAGAGAACTTTGGTAGTTATAAAGGCGATAATAAAATGGTTTACTTCGATTTAAATGATTTTGATGAGGCACTGCTGGCGCCGGTAAGTTACGAATTGACCAGAATGGTAACCAGCATATTTATCGCATTTGATTCATTGGATATAGAACCGGAAAAGGCCTTGAAAATGGCACAGCTTTTTGTGAAAAATTACTGTGCTACATTGTCTAAAGGAAAGGCAATAAGCATAGATCCACGCACGGCAAAAGGTATTGTATGCGATTTTTTGACCGCTGCTAATGATTCAACCGAAAAAGATATTATTAAAAAACTTACTGTCGGCAAAAAAAATAAAAGCATGTTGTTGGTCGAAGATGCCCAACATTTTAAGGTAGATAAGAAGCTACGGTCTGAACTAAAGACACATATCAATGAATGGATAACAACCAGCAGTGATGGGCCTTATAATTATAAAGTTAGAGGGGTAATATTCAGATTGGCAGGTACAGGTAGTATAGGTGTAAAGCGGTATTTATTTTTGTTGAAAAGTACCAATACTAAAAATAAGTATTTGTTTGTGGATATGAAGCAGGCCAGACCATCGTCAGTTTTGCCATATACAACCGTACAGCAATTACAATGGCCAACCGAGGCTGATAGAGTCATTGCCATCCAAAAACGCATGCAGAACGTATCGTCATCCCTATTAAGCGCTACTGTTTTTCGCGAAGATTCTTATGTGATACAGCAACTACAACCCGTAAAGGATACGATAAAATTTAAGCTACTTAAAGATGAGTATCGGGATATTTACCAGGTTATAGATGATATGGCGGCATTAACCGCATCAGCGCAATTACGAAGCGGTGGTATCCATGGTTCGGCTATTATTGATGAGTTAGAGGCATGGGGAAATGATCAACAATGGCAAGATATTATTATTGAATATTCGCGCAAATATGCTGAAAAAGTTAAGCGATACTATAAACAGTTTGTTGCTGATTACAAAGTCGGAAAATTTGAGTTGAAATAAAATAAACGAGGCAAATCATGTTAAACTAAAAAGGCCCCATATTTGGAGCCTTTAATATTTTAATGAGATAGGGGTTAGGCACCAAATTTATAGCCAACACCTTTAACTGTTGATATTACATCATCACCCAGTTTCTCTCTTACCTTACGAATATGCACATCAATAGTACGATTGGTAACTACTACCGAATCTTCCCAAATGTTTTTCAGAATTACTTCACGTGTATAAACTTTACCTGGCTTTGATGCCAAGAGGTAAAGTAATTCAAATTCCTTTTTCGCTAGCACAACTTTAGCACCTTTTTGGTAAACCAAATAAGCTTCACGGTCAATAACCAGATCACCAATTTCTAATTTGTTATCGGTTACATCTTCGGCAGGAGCATTGCGACGTAGTATGGCGTTAATGCGGCTTACTAAAGCACGGGGTTTAATAGGTTTCGCGATATAATCATCGGCACCCACATTAAAGCCTGCAATTTCTGAATATTCTTCGCTACGGGCAGTTAAAAAAACCATAAAGGTGTTTTTAAACTCAGGCATGGTGCGCATAATACGACAAGCCTCAATGCCATCCATTTTAGGCATCATTATATCAAGTACAATAAGATCGGGTAGTGATCTTTTTGCTTCGGTAACCGCTTCCTGGCCGTTGTGTGCTAAAAATACCTGGTAACCTTCTTTTTTCAGATTGTATTCAATCAGCTCCAAAATATCCGGTTCGTCATCAACTATTAATATTTTCTGTTTAGATGTGTTACTCATTACGGTTGAATTTTGGTATAAAAGTATAACCTAAATAGAATCAAATGGTTAATTTGATATTAACAAATTGTTAAATGTTACGTAATGTTAACAATTTATTGAGGCTTATTAAATGTTTTGTTTAAAAAAGTTTCAAGATCGGTACCGCGCATGTTCTTTGCAATGATAATTCCTTTAGGGTCGATGATAAAATTTGAAGGTATTGCCTCAATATGATATAACCTCTCAGTAGGGCCTTCAAAGTTTTTTAAATCTGATGCATGTGCCCAACTTAATTGATCGTGGGTAATTGCCTGTTGCCAGTTCTCTTTTGATGTATCAAGCGATATACCTAAAATGTTAAGTCCTTTCGGATGATAGATAGCATATTGCTTTACCACATTAGGGTTTTCCATCCGACAAGGGCCGCACCATGATGCCCAAAAATCTATCATTACATATTTGCCTTTATAATCGGATAATTTGATTGGTTTGTTATCGATACTGATCACTGTAAAATCCGGCGCAGGCTGCCCTATAGATACAGGTTTTATAGCCATCATTTGCCTGATAAATTGCTGTACACCCGGGTTTGTATCAAATTTACCTTTAATGGCCTCGGCATAGGCTACTAATTGTGGCTCATATTTGTCAGGATCAAGCATTGTTGCTGCATAAAAACCAGCTAATGAGTTTTCATTATCATTTACATATTTTAATACAACAACGCTTTCTTCAGCATTGATCTTTTCAAATTGCGGTAGATATATGTTTTTTAATGAATCCGACTCCTTACCCAAGGCAATTGCTTTTGACTGGTACTCGTTATACAGCTTGGTATTTTCATCAGCGTAAACATTCGTCAATTTATTAAACGCCTTCAATTTTTCCGATTCTTCAGAACCTGTTAATTGGTAAGCATGGGAGTTGTCATTGTTATCCGTACTGAAGGTGATATCGTCGCCATTTTTTGCGATAAGATCAAATACTGTTCCACCTAAACGTAATTTATATAGACCAGCATAACCGGCGCTGTGCTTAAATTTAAATTTGCCATCCTCGCTTAATTTGGTCGAATCAACAACATTCATTGCAGAGCTATCGGCCTCAATTAAATAAATGGTTTTCAAACTACCGGGATTGGATATAGTTCCGGCGATGGTGAACGCATTTTTATCTGCGCATGAAAATATAAACAGTGATAGTGCAATTACGCTGCATAATACTAAACGGTTCTTCATCTTTATTTTGCTTCTAATTCTTTTATTAACAATTGGTTTGTTTTTTGCGGATCGATTTTGCCTTTTGAGCTTTTCATGATTTCGCCCATAAACAAACCTAAAACGCCTTTTTTGCCTTTCCTGTACTCAATTACTTTATCAGGGTACTTGGCAATGGCGTCGCTAATATAGCGGCTTAAATCGCCTCCATCGTCGCTTATAAGTAAATTTAATTCGGTAGCTAATTGTGTGGCATTTTTTTCGGGTGATGCCAACAAGGCAGGAAATAACTTATGTGAAGCAACTGTATTGTTTATTTTTCCGGCATCAACTAATTGAATTAAGCCTGCTAAATTTTCAGGTTTAACTTTAATTTCATTAATTGAAATTCCGTGTTCATTTAAATGAGATTTCAACGGGCCCATTAATAAATGCACTGCCGATTTATAGTTGCTGGTATGTTTTATCAGTTCATCAAAAAATAATGCCAAATCCCTATCCGCGGTAATTACTGATGCGTCGTAATCGGATAATGATAATTCAGCAATATATTTTTTATAAAGTTCGTTTGGCAGGGCAGGCATGGCCTGTTTTATGTTAAGTATATATGCTTCATTCAAAAACAGGGGTTGCAGATCAGGTTCCGGAAAATAACGGTAATCATTAGCCATTTCTTTTGAACGTAAAACAGATGTTTCGCCGGTATCAGCATTAAAGTTTAATGTGTTTTGATCTATGCGACCGCCTGCTTCAATAATATTTACCTGCCTTACAAATTCATGCTCTATAGCACGTTGTACATTCCGTATAGAGTTTAAATTCTTTACCTCACAACGATTGCCATAGGTGGTTGCACCTTTTAATCTTACGGAGATATTGGCATCGCAACGCATACTGCCTTCTTCCATATTGCCATCGCAAATATCAAGGTAACGTAACAGTTTGCGTGTCTCGGTTAAAAAATGACCAGCTTCTTCGCTGCTGCGCATATCAGGCTCAGTAACTATTTCAATCAACGGCACACCGGCACGGTTAAGGTCGATCAATGAATCTTCACTATGGTTATCGTGCATGCTTTTGCCCGCATCATCTTCCATATGTATATGGTGGATAGCTATATCCTTTACGCTGCCATCAGATAATCTAACGGGAACAAAACCATGCAAGCAAATAGGCTGCTGATCCTGCGTGGTTTGGAAACCTTTTGGCAGATCAGCATAAAAGTAATTTTTACGGGCAAAGGTGTTATTTAAATTGATGGTGGAATTACAAGCGATTCCCATCTTTACAGCGTACTCAACCATGCGCTTATTAATGCGTGGCAGTGTGCCCGGGTGGCCTAAAGAAATAGGACTGATATGATGGTTCGGTTTAGCGCCAAAAGCCGCTGAGTCCGACGAAAATGCCTTGCTTAAAGTAGATAATTGCGCGTGAACTTCTAACCCTACAACTAATTCGTATTTATCACTTATTGAGTCTGCGAGAACTGTCATATAAATAAAATTCAGCAATATAAAGTGCTGATCCAATTTTCAAATATATACTTATTAGTTATTATGCAGACAAAAATTATCTATCAAAATGCTATGATTTAATATGTAGGTGAATGTAAAACCTGCTTTTAATCACTGTGGTGATGTTTCTTTTTCTTTTTGTGTGAGGTGCTTTTATGCTCTTCTTCTTTATGCTTTTTCTTTTTTGAAGAAGTATGGTTTTCCTTTTGAGAACTATTGTGTTTTTCTTCAGTTGTTTTTTTAACCGGAGTTGCCGCTGCTGCAGTTTGCTTAACATTGGTTGAATCTTTACCGATTTGCTTTATCGTAAATTCGTTATTACGTAAGCCGTATTGAAACAAGCGTTTTTGGCCTGTTGGTTTAGCTTGCTTACCGCTGCCTTCATAAAGAGCGAATTGACGCATCAAATTGCCATCCTGTATATAAAAATTATCGTTGCCACGATAACCTTTCTTTTGCGAAGAGGTTAATTTAGGGAAATCGAGTTTATTTGCCTTTCCGTTGCTAAATTCAAAAGCGTAAATAATGGTATTGTAAACACTATCGTTTGTTTTCGCTTGTATCAGGATCTCAGGGTTGCCATCCATATCCATATCAGTATTAAAAGCATCTACAATAGCGCCGTTCAGATCTCCTGTGGTAGTGGTATAGTTCATATTCACCGAATCGGAATGTAATATTTCAAACGAACCGGTCTCGGTTGAGCCACGTCCCCAGCTCAAAATATCAAAATCATTACCCGGAGCAACTTCAATTAATTTATGATACCGGAATGGTTCCATTAAAGCAGGTTTCTGCGGAATAGTTGATGCAGTTGTGGTAGCAGCAGGTTTGCCGGATTCCTGGGCGCATCCTGCCGCTAAAATACTTACTATAAATATTAAAGAATATAACCTGTTACTCATTTAGTAAAGCTATTAATAATACAATTCATCGGGCGATAATTCGCCTTTAGGTTTACCCGGAATGGTTAAATATACATGCAAAGTGGCTGTTGTACCAACATTATAATATTTTAAAGTAAAGCGGTGAAATCCTTTTTGCAAAGGAACCGAGCCGCCTTGCTCTAATGAGCTATGTTTCCCGTCGTTATTTACTACGGGTACATCGTCTATTAATAATACCGAACCATCATCAGACTGTGTGGTGAAACCATAAACACCATCATTATCAATACGTATAAAACCATTATATATTACGCCAAAAGCCAAAGAACTTTTTTTAATGGCGGCTTGATTGAAGCTTTTTACGATGCCTGTGTCAATGGCAACAGATTTGTCAAGATCAGCGGTGCTGGTAAAAGTTCCTGAGTAAAGGTCATATTTTAATCCACTTGTGGTGCCATTATAATTAACTGGTGGCAACGGAGATTTATTCCACATAACGGTATGGGTTACTACGCTTCGCTTGCCAGATGGTGTAATTACTATTGTTTCCAATTCGCGGAATTGGTCTTGCGGTACATTGTAGCTCAATGGTGTGCTGTAAATTAAATCGGTTTCGCGTGGCGTATAACTATCAATAGTATAAAATATAGTTGCACCAACAACAGATGGTTTTAATTGAGCGTTTAACTGAGATCCAAAAACGATGGTATCCTTAGCGCCAATTGCAGATGGTACACGATAATCAAAATTGTTTTTATCTAACCATGCCAAATGATAGGGTAGGCGCACATTGGCAAAATCATTAAAGTTTTTATTGGCTAAAGGCGTCCAGTTTAATTCACTAACTGCAAGTAAACGTGGTAATAACATATAATCAGCCTTGGCTTCAGTAGGGATGTATTCCGTCCATAAATTTGCTTGCGCGCCTAATATATGTTTCTGTTGATCAGGAGTTAAAGATGGTGGGGTAGGGTTGTAACTATATGTTTTCTGTAAAGGTGAATATCCGCCAATGCCTACCGGCTCGTCACTTAATTTGCCTTGCGCTGCATCCAGATATAAACCACCACTTCCGGGTGTCATAATTACATCGTGATTTTGTTGTGCCGCGGCTATACCGCCAGCTTCGCCGCGCCAGCTCATTACGGTAGCGTTTGGTGACAGGCCGCCTTCTAAAATTTCATCCCACCCAATTATGCTGCGACCTTTAGAGTTCACGAATTTTTCCATACGCTGTATGAAATAACTTTGTAAACCTTCCTCATTTTTAAGCTTAAGTTTTTTGATCAGTTTTTGGCAAAATGGAGATTCTTTCCAAACGTTTTTCGGTACTTCATCACCACCTATATGGATGTATCTGCTCGGGAAAAGATCCATTACTTCGGTTAACACATCCTGTAAAAAGGTAAAAGTTTTTTCTGACGGACAATACACATCGTAAAATACACCCCATGTTTCTGATACTTTATAAGTCCTGCTCGGGTCACAGCTGAGTTCAGGATAAGCTGCGAGCGCTGCCTCGGAGTGGCCCGGCATCTCTATTTCAGGGATGATGGTGATATATCTGTCGGCTGCGTATTTAACTACATCGCGTATCTGATCTTGTGTATAAAACCCTCCGTAAGGCGTGTTATCATATTGTTGTGGGGTGCGATCATGGTAATTGCCAATCACGGTTTGTGCACGCTGGCTACCAATAGTTGTTAATCTAGGGTATTTCTTTATCTCAATTCGCCATCCCTGGTCATCAGTTAAATGCCAGTGAAAGGTGTTGAATTTATAAGCGGCCATTAAGTCGATATATTTTTTCACAAACTCTACCGAGAAGAAGTGGCGGCAAACATCCAGCATCATACCACGGTAACCAAAACGCGGATAATCTTCTATTTGTACGCAAGGAAGGCTTAAGCTGGCCATACCTTCGGCCGGGATTAGTTGTATTAATGTTTGTATACCGTAGAATAAACCTGCGCCTTTACCAGCAATGGTTATTTGTTCAGGCGTAATGGTTAAACGATAGCCTTCAGCCGGTAAACCATCGGTTCCGGAAGAAGTTAATACGATACTATTAACAATAGTATTCCCGCCATTAGCTTTGGGCTGAATATTTAGCATTTTTTTGCTGTGCAGGTAATCTGCAAGAAAAAGAACTGCTTTATTATCAGGGCTATCAGCAACTATGGCCGTTTGCCGACTTAGGGTAAATGTTCCTGTATTTTTTTTGATAGAAACAGGAGCGGGGATGATCCCCATATTTGGCCCATTATCCTGGGCGTTTGTAATTGTTGAGAATGAAGTTATAAGAACAATTAATATCAGAAAAATATTTTTATACATAGTAAATCAACAGCTTTGGTATAATAACCGTGAATATAGTAGAATTTGAAAACGTTGAGGGAATTGTTGTGTAAAAAAGTGCATTAAACTAAAAAAACCATTCGCCTAAGCGGATGGTTTTTTAGTTTTTTCAGGCCTTTCAGCGACTGCAGATTCTTCTGCTTTCTCCGATGGTATCGACGAGGCTGCTTTTACATGGTGCGGCCTGGTTTTACCATATGAGCCCATCGCTATTTTGCCTTTACGTGTTTTTTTATCTCCTTTTCCCATTATCTTATAAGTTTATAAGCTTATAAGGCGACAATGGGCATAATTGTTTTAAACAATATATTAAGCCGTTACAATGTGCTCTTTAGCAGCTAAATAACGTTCAGCTTCGATGGCTGCCATACAGCCTGAACCTGCAGCTGTAACTGCCTGACGGTAGATATGATCCTGTGCATCACCACAGCAGAATACACCTTCAATATTAGTTTGGGTTGAATCCGGTTTGGTGAGGATATAACCTGTTTCATCCATATGTATCCAACCTTTAAAAATATCGGTATTGGGTTTATGGCCGATGGCTACGAAGAAACCTGTAACATCTAATGTTTTTTCCTCATTGGTTACATTATTTATTACTGTTACACCAGTAACACTTTGGCCATCGCCTACAATTTCCTTTGTTTCTGTATTATATAATATCTCGATGTTAGGAGTGTGTAACACACGGTGCATCATAGCCTTTGATGCACGAAATTCATCACGACGAACAATCATGGTTACTTTACGGCACATTTTAGCTAAGTAAGTAGCTTCTTCTGCAGCGGTATCACCTGCACCAACAATGGCAACGTCTTGTCCACGGAAAAAGAATCCATCACATACAGCACAGGCAGAAACACCAAAACCGCTGTATTTTTGTTCAGAATCCAACCCTAACCATTTAGCCGAAGCACCTGTTGAAATAATAACGGTATCAGCTAATATAGTTTTTACTTCGTCTACTACCACTTTATGCGGCATGCTTGAAAAATCAACTGAGCTAACGTATCCAAAACGGATATCAGCGCCCAAACGTTCTGCTTGTTTGCGGAAGTTTTCCATCATCTCAGGACCCATGATACCTTCAGGATAGCCAGGGTAATTTTCAACCTCAGTAGTTTGTGTAAGCTGGCCACCGGCTAACATACCGGTATACAATACAGGTTTTAAATCAGCGCGTGAAGCATAAACAGCAGCGGTATATCCCGCAGGTCCTGATCCAATAATCAGGCATTTAACGTGTTCAAGATCTTGAGACATTGTTGTTTTTTAAATTGAAGCACGAAGTTAAGAAAAAAGGTAAATTCGATAGTCAGATGTTGGTAAACATTGAAGGTGTTAGTTATTTGATATAACAAATATAAACCGCCAACGTAAACAATAAATTATGGATAAGAAAAAGGCCCTGCAACAATTTATAATACTGATAGTAATTTTACTGGTTATTATAATTGTTGCACTAAAACTGTTTCTAAAGGATTTTTATCAAACTGGTTGAGCTAGGTTTGTATAATCCCCACATTAAATGCTTTTTCAATGGGAGCATGATTAGCGGCTTCAATCCCCATTGAGATTACCTTACGCGTTTCCAGTGGATCAATTATACCATCAACCCAAAGCCTTGCGGCTGCATAATATGGAGTGGTTTGTGCGTCATAGCGGTCACTTATTTCTTTTAATAGTTCTGCTTCTCTTTCGGGTGTGATGATTTCTTCGCCTTTTGCTTTTAAGCCTGCGGCCTGTATTTGCAATAAAGTTTTAGCAGCTTGCGAACCACCCATAACCGCAATTTTGGCTGATGGCCAGGCATATATTAACCTAGGGTCATAGGCTTTGCCGCACATAGCGTAATTACCAGCACCATAGGAATTACCTATAACAATTGTAAATTTAGGTACGACTGAATTTGCAACCGCATTAACCATTTTGGCACCGTCCTTAATAATACCTCCTTGTTCTGATCTACTGCCGACCATAAAGCCGGTAACATCCTGTAGGAACACTAAAGGGATTTTCTTTTGATTACAGTTCATGATAAACCGGGTTGCTTTATCGGCTGAATCTGAATAGATCACACCACCAAACTGCATTTCTTTTTTACCAGATTTTACAACCTTGCGCTGGTTAGCCACAATACCTACTGCCCAACCATCAACACGGCCAAGGCCACAGATGATAGATTGGCCGTAATCTGTTTTATATTCTTCAAACTCGGAATCATCCAATAAACGCAGAATAATATCCCTCATATCATAAGGTTTATCGCGGGTGTCGGGTAGTATTCCGTAAATGTCTTTTGGATCAAGCTTTGGTTGAGTAGGTTTTATACGATCAAAGCCGGCCTTATTATAATCACCGATCTTGCTGAAAATATTTTTGATGCTATCTAAACATGCTTGGTCGTTTGGCTGTTTATAATCCGTAACGCCTGATATTTCGCAATGCATTTTAGCACCGCCAAGGCTTTCGTTATCAATGTCTTCGCCAATAGCTGATTTTACGAGGTATGATCCGGCTAAGAATACTGAGCCTGTGCCTTCAACTATCATAGCCTCATCACTCATAATGGGTAAATAAGCTCCACCTGCAACACACGAACCCATAATAGCGGAAATCTGTACAATCCCCATACCGCTCATGATAGCATTGTTGCGGAATATGCGACCGAAATGTTCTTTATCCGGGAATATTTCATCCTGCAAAGGCAAATAAACCCCTGCGGAATCAACCAAATAAATTATGGGAAGTTTATTCTCCATGGAGATTTCCTGTGCACGAAGATTCTTTTTAGCGGTGATCGGAAACCAAGCCCCGGCTTTTACAGTAGCATCATTAGCAACAATTACGCATTGCCTGCCGGATACGTAGCCAATACCACAAATCACACCACCTGAAGGGCAGCCGCCATGTTCGGCATAAAGCCCTTCGCCTACAAAAGCACCAATTTCAAGCCAAGGCTTATCTTTATCTATCAAATAAGCTACACGCTCACGGGCAAGCATTTTGCCTTTTTCTTTTTGTTTGGCTGCGGCTTTTTCGCCACCGCCTAAATAAATCTTTTTCAGCTTGGTAGCAACTTCATAAACAAGCCGTTTATTAATGTCTTCGTTTTTGTTGAATTCAATATCCATAATTGGTCGGTCAGAAAAAACGTAATGTAGTACATTACCGCAAGAAAAGATAAAATTGAAGAATTTTGTTTGCTTATCCGATCGTTTAGTTAGATAAATATAGATTGTAATCGTCAGAAATAAATATCGGCTGCCATCCTGTTAAAATGGCTTTATCAGTTTTACTTATTAAGAGTAAATATTTTTGATGATCATTTATATATGTTGGCACTTTTGAATATATATATTGATTCTTAACATTTAATAAAAATAATGCATCCGGATTGGGAGTTAATATTTTTTCTTTTTGATAATTGCCCCAAACGATCTTAGATATTGTATTGAGCTGAGTTATATTGCTTTTTTTATGAATAAATAACTTGAAACCTTTTAAGTCATTGTCATTAGACAAAGCCGACGCAGTATCATTGCTATAGCTTTTAACCCTGTAATACATAGAATCTACACCATATATTACTGATAGGGATATTACTGTTATAGCAATATATTTAAAAAACTTGTTAGCCCTTAATACATAATCAATTAAATAAGGCAACACCAATATATTTACCGGCAAAAATAGCCGGTCTTCATTGCTGATAGCACTACGTTTAAGTGTAAACATAATCCAATATAGCACATACATAACGCTGACTATAGATGTTATTCTAAACATAACATCCGTTTTAAACATAGTTTTAATATTTCTCCTGTATTGGTATACCAGGAAAAAGAATATTAATAAAAATGCCAGCATTAATATGCTTAGGTATGGATCTAAAAAATGAAGTTTACTTTCTATATTACCATAAATTGAATTAATGCTTAATGCTGAAAATACAACTCCCCAAAAACCTGAAAACGAACCGGAAATTATAGTAGAAATATTTACCAGCAATCCCTGCCCGGTTGTTGGATTTTCACCAAGTCGCAGGTAGAATAAATAAAAGAGCACAACGGAAGCTAAATAAGGAAGTATTATTGTTGCCCTTTTTATTAGATATTTAGTTGTGATTTTTTTAGACCTGTAGTGTTCAACAAGAAAATCAATAGCTAAATATATATTAAAGGCCGTGCTAAACAATAGGAAACTATTTTTGATAAATAGCCCTAATAAATTTAGTAATAATAATGCTATTAGATTTAACCAATAATATTGACCGGCAGTTATTGTTTTTAAATAAGAGTATATGTAAAAAGGGACGCATAAAAAAAGGAATAGATCTGAAGAAGAGTATAAAATAAAATTAATATTAATGAACCTTTGTAAAAGCAATATTAATAATGAAGTAAGCACGATATTTTTGGGCAGAGAGGCTCTTTGGAAAATCTTATAATAAAAGTAGCAGCCGAGTGCTATGGAAATAAAAGACAACACGGCTATGGCAACTCCAATATTACCATCAAAAAATTTAGCAGTTAAATAGGGGATTTGATACTGCCCCGGAGCCCACCAGGTTAGATATTCCGCGTTAAGTTTCGATGTATTTTCATTAAAATTCCACTGTTGATTAAACCCACCGCCGTTTATATAATTATGTAAGCTCATATAACCGTGTAGAGCATCATTTAATATAATTGGCTTGTATACCAGGCAAATTATTAAATAAGCTAAACAAATTACAGCAATGCAGATAATTAAACCTGAAGATATTTTTTTTACCACACACAATTATATATAAAGAAATATTAAATAATGAATTAACATTGGTTTTCATTTGGATAGCATCTCAAATAAAATTTCTATCTCTAAACCAAACCTCATCAACATCTGGTTTAAAACTATTCATCAGGTTTATGAGCTCAATAGGGTCGGCTGATGATAATACTAGTTCTCGGTTTACGGGTTTTAAAAAACGTTGTTCAACCATTACATCTAACTGTTTTAGGAGGAAGTCGTAATACCCGTTCACATTCAATATGCCAATCGGTTTGTTATGCAGGCCTAACTGCAACCATGTTAACACTTCAAAAAACTCTTCCATTGTGCCTAAGCCGCCTGGTAGGGTTATGTAGCCATCACACAAATCGCTCATGAGTTGTTTCCGTTCGTGCATGTTTTCTGTTATATGCAGCTTAGTTATATTGGTATGGCCAACTTCTTTATCCATTAAAAATTGGGGAATAACACCCTCTACCTGCCCGCCTTTAGCTAAAACAGCATCGGCAATCAGTCCCATTACACCAACTTTTCCGCCGCCGTAAACCAAATCGATGTGGTTATTTACCATTACTTCGGCTAACAATTCAATAGATTGCTTTAACAATGGATCACCATTGAAATTGGCGCCGCAGTAAACACATATTTTTTTCATATCAGGTTATAATATTGACCGCCAAATTACAAAAATCCTTGCCATTCAATATTAAATCAATGTTCACTAATTCAATAATTAATTAACTTTACAGCATGAACTTTTCATCAAAGTTGTTGGAGGATGCGGTTGCTGAATTTGCCAAATTACCAGGCGTGGGTCAAAAAACGGCTTTGCGTTTGGTTTTGCATTTATTGAAGCAAGATAGTGCAGAAGTTGACAGGTTTAGTGGCGCGATAACCAAACTCAGGCACGAGATACAATTTTGTCAAACCTGTCATAATATATCCGATCAATTGATATGTGAAATATGCTCGGCACCTAAACGGGATAAAGGCACTATATGCGTGGTTGAAGATACCCGAGATGTAATGGCTGTTGAAAATACCAATCAGTATAACGGGTTGTATCATGTTTTGGGAGGATTGATCTCGCCTATGGATGGTGTAGGCCCCTCGGATCTGGAAGTAGATACGCTTATTGAACGTTTGAAAGATGATAGCGTAAAAGAGATCATATTTGCCCTGAGCGCCACAATGGAGGGCGATACTACTTTGTTTTATTTGAATAAAAGATTAAAATCTTTCAATATAACTATCTCTACCATAGCTCGTGGCATAGCTTTTGGAGGTGAATTAGAGTACGTAGATGAACTAACCTTAGGTCGGTCTATTGCTACACGTGTTCCATACGAGAATTCATTATCCAGGTAAATATGAAACTGTCAGTAGTTATTATCAATCATAACATGTGTGAATTGCTTAGGCATACACTATTTTCTTTGGTTGATGCTGGTAAAAATATTGATTATGAGGTATTTATATATGATAATGCATCTACAGACGGTTCTGTAAAAATGATAGAAAATGAGTTCGCTCAGTTCCATATCATAGCCAGTCAAAAAAAGGTTGGATACTCAAAGGCTTATAATGAGATGATTAACCTCACAACCGGACAGTATATTTTACTAGTCAATCCGGATATTATTAGCTCCAAAAAGACTTTAGAACGCACGCTTGAATTTATGGATGAGCATGCGGATTCTGGCGCGGTAGGTGTAAGAATGATAACACCTAAAGGAAGTTTTCTGTCGGAATCAAACCGCGGTTTATCAAGGCAATGGATTGCGTTTTTCAAATTAACAGGTTTAGCTAAATATTTCCCCAAATCCCGCATTGGTGATCGTAACCGGAAGGATTGGGTAGAGGAGTTTCAAACTTCGGAAGTGGATTTTGTAAATGGCGCATTTATGCTGCTACGCAAGTCGGTGTTAAATGACATAGGGCTTTTCGATGAACAATTTGCTATGTACGGACATGACATAGATCTATCATATCGTATAAGGCTAGCAGGCTTTAAAAATTATTATTTCCCCAAAACATATATCATCAATTTTAATTGGGCTAATTCTTCAAAATTAAACTGGCAATTCGTTAAGAACTTTTATGGTGCTATGATTATATTCGCCGTAAAATATTTGTTCAAAATGCCTGAAATTAAGTTAGACGGCACCGGACAGTTGCCTCTTGCTTATGAAGTTGAAAGATAACGTTGTAATTATAACTGGTGCATCATCTGGCATCGGAAAATCACTTGCTCATGAATTTGCCCAACGTGGCGCTAATCTTATTTTAGGCGCCCGCCAATACGTTCTATTATGCGAAATTGCTGCCGAACTGGAGAAAACTTATGGTATTAAAGCAGTAGCGGTGCATTGTGATGTGGCTATTGAAGAAGAATGTAATCTGTTAATTAAACAAGCGCTGCTTACCTTCAAAAAGATTGATGTATTGGTAAATAATGCGGGTATATCCATGCGTGCATTATTTAATGATGTTGATGTTAAGGTATTAAAGCAATTAATGGATGTGAATTTTTGGGGTACAGTTTATTGTACAAAGTTTGCCTTGCCCGAGATACTTAAAACTAAAGGCAGCATCGTAGGTGTATCGTCCATCGCTGGTTATAAAGGTTTACCGGGGCGTACAGGATATTCAGCATCAAAATTTGCTATGAATGGTTTTTTGGATGCTTTACGGGTTGAAAACTTAAATACTGGCGTTCATATTTTAACAGCGTGCCCGGGATTTACCGCATCAAATATCCGCAATACTGCATTAGATAAAAATGGTACCCAACAGGGCGAAAGTACCCTCCATGAAGAAAAAATGATGACTGCTGATGAGGTAGCCCAAATTATAGTGGATGGTGTTGAAAACAGGGAAAGAACCTTAATCATGACCGGGCAGGGTAAGCTTACCGTCGCGTTAAGTAAATTTATACCGGGTATTTTAGATAAACTGGTATATAATGTATTTAGGAAAGAAAAAGACTCCCTGCTTAAATAAACTATTATAAAGTTTGCATATCGGGCAGATCAACCAAATCAAAATGGTTGATTTTACCTAAATCCAGTATGATCCTGCCATCAGTATCTCTGTCGAATATTGGCCTGAACTTAGCACCCCAAACTATTTCTTCGTGCAGGTAAGCAGTACGGGAATGCACGGTTTGAGAGAATGCATCGTCAAAGGTTTTTAATAATACTGCAAAGCCAGCCTCTGATGTTTTGAGGTATTCAAGTGTCATTCCTTTTAATGGGCTGTTTTCGTTAAGCGGATGAACAACGGTCCAGTTTAAAGTAAGTATACTAACAGATTTTCGTTCTAACTCTAAAGGAAAAAAGCGTCGTATTAATTTACCATCAACATCCTCGTTGTAAGAGAAAATAACCTCTATATTAAGATCGACCAAAATATTCCTCCGCTCATTTGCCAGTCGAAACATTAAGCCGCGACAATTATCATTATAAGGCGCTATGAGGATGCTTTTGCTGTAAATGATTTTTGCAGAGGGCTTTGAAAAACGCCCGTATAATAAACCTGTTGCCATTGCGAAAGAGAGCAATCCCAGCATTGATTCAAATGCAGCCACGCTGTTAGCTGCCATGCCCTTGGGGTAGATGTGGCCGTAACCTACGGTTGTGATGGTTTGTGCCGAAAAGAAGAATGCTTCCCAAAAATGATTTAAACCGTTGTCATCTGTTATTCCATATAAACTATTTGGGTCAATAATTAAATAAGTTAAAGCGAAGATTACGTTTATAATAAAATATGTAAGAACTACCCATAGAGAAAACTTCCCCAAACTCATGGTGATAAGTTTATGGTAATTATCAGCTGTATTAAAATAGGATAGGCCTTTCCGTTTTACATTTGGCGATCCATCTTTATTTATCAAAGGCTGATTTTTCATCACCGGTTGGTAGCCAAAGCCAAGATCATCTTCCGGGTTTATTTTTCTTTTGTGATGGAGAGCCATTTGTGGTTTGTTAAGTAACTAATATCGCAATTTTTTTATTCTGTTTGTTTTTAGAAAAACTATTTCCATATTTGTTGCACAAAATGAAAGCGATAGAATTAAATAATAATTGGTGGTGGCTTAACGAGAGATCGTAAGGCAATTCCATATTTGTTTTTTTAACATATACAAAAAGGGTTGCCATATGGTAACCCTTTTTTATTAGCCCTGCATTATGAAAGCGATATTAAATCACTTATTTGAAAATAAAACATTTAGCCGTGAGGAGTCGAAAGAAATTTTGACTGATCTGGCGCTTGGTAAATATAATAACTCGCAAATAGCTGCCTTTATGACGGCCTATTGTATGCGCAGCATTACGGTGAGCGAACTGGAAGGATTTCGCGATGCCATGCTGGAACTATGCCTGGAGGTTGACCTGGAAACAGAGAATTTAATTGATCTGTGCGGCACCGGCGGCGACGGTAAAGACACTTTTAATATCTCTACATTGGCATCTTTTGTAGTTGCCGGAGCCGGTTATAAAGTGGCTAAGCATGGTAATTATGGTGTTTCATCGGGCTGTGGCTCATCAAATGTGATGGAGTTTTTGGGTTATCAATTTACCAGCGATACCGATAAGCTTAAAACAAGCATTGATAATTCAAATATTTGCTTTTTACATGCACCGTTATTCCACCCTGCAATGAAAACCGTTGCACCAATACGCCGTGAACTGGGTGTGAAAACATTTTTTAATATGCTGGGCCCATTGGTAAATCCGGCTAAACCTACAAATCAATTGGTAGGGGTTTTTAACCTGGAGCTGGCAAGGGTTTATGCTTATCTTTATCAAAAATCGAATAAAAACTATACTATCCTTAACGCGTTAGATGGTTATGATGAGGTTTCGCTAACCTGCGACTTTAAAACCTTTAGCGCTGATGGTGAGAAGATATTTAGCATTGAAGATTTAGGTTTCGATAAATTAAGTCCTGCTGAAATAGTAGGCGGGCATACCGTAAGCGATTCTGCTAATATTTTTATGAAGGTATTGAATGCAGAGGCGAGACCAGCTCAAAATAATGTTGTTTTATGTAACTCGGCATTAGCGATTAAAACAATTGATGCTAACAAAAGCTTTGCTGATTGCTTTTATGAAGCAGAGGAAGCATTATTAAATAAAAAGGCTTTAAATAGTTTTAAACTTTTATTAGCTAACTAATACAATGAATATAAAGGTTTGTGGGTTACGTGATCCGGAGAATATTAAGCAGGTAGTAGATTTGCGGCCAAACTATATCGGCTTTATTTTTTATGATAAAACACCACGTTTTGTAAATGAATTGCCTGTTGAATTATTAAAGGCCATACCAGCAACCATAACTAAAACCGCTGTTTTTGTTAATGAAACCGCTGAAAATATTGAAACTTTAATTGCTAAGTATAATTTTGATGCCATACAGTTACATGGTAATGAAAGCCCGGCTTTTTGTGCTTTGTTTAAGAGTAAGGTTAAAGTTATTAAAGCATTTGGTTTAAATGCTGATTTTGATTTTACTGAACTATCTGCTTATGCAGATCATGTTGATTTGTTTTTATTCGATACAAAAACAAGTATCCACGGAGGTTCGGGAGAAACATTTGATTGGAGTGTTTTAAATAAATATGATCTGGATAAACCATTCTTTTTAAGCGGTGGATTAAGTGTAGATAATTTAGATGAAGTGAAAAACATTACCCACCCACAGTTTTATGGCGTTGACTTAAATAGTCGTTTTGAAATTGAACCAGGGTTAAAAAATATTGATAAATTAGAAACAGCATTTAATTTGCTGAAACAAGACGATACCAATGAAATACGGAGTTAACGATTTAGGCTATTATGGCGATTTCGGAGGAGCATACATCCCTGAAATGCTATACCCAAATGTTGAAGAATTAAGGCAACAGTATTTAACTATTATCGAAGATCCTGCTTTTAAAGCTGAGTTTGATGATTTGATGAAGAACTATGTTGGCAGGCCTTCGCCATTATATCACGCTAAAAGATACTCTGAAAAATACGGAGCCAATATATTTTTCAAGCGGGAAGATCTGAATCATACCGGATCGCACAAAATAAATAATGCCATCGGCCAAATATTGCTGGCCAAACGCTTAGGCAAACATCGTATTATAGCCGAAACAGGTGCAGGTCAACACGGTGTAGCTACGGCTACGGTTTGCGCCCTCATGGGCATTGAATGTATTATTTATATGGGCGAGATTGATATGCAACGCCAGGCGCCAAACGTGTCACGTATGAAAATGCTGGGTGCAAAGGTGATACCTGCAACATCAGGCAGTAAAACACTTAAAGATGCGACAAATGAGGCCTTACGCGATTGGATAGCTAACCCTGTTGATACGCATTATATTATCGGCTCGGTAGTGGGCCCGTATCCTTATCCTGATATGGTTGCGCGTTTTCAGTCGATCATCTCATCAGAAACAAAAAAACAACTACTGGAGAAAACTGGTAATGAATTACCGCAATATGTAATGGCTTGTGTTGGTGGTGGTAGTAACGCTATGGGTATGTTTTACCATTTCTTGGATGATGAAGATGTAAAACTGGTAGCGGTTGAAGCAGCCGGTAAAGGCGTTGATAGCGGGCATTCTGCAGCTACAACTTTTTTAGGTAGAGAAGGTGTACTGCATGGCAGCCGTACTATTTTAATGCAGACCGATGATGGACAGGTTATTGAACCGTATTCTATTTCGGCTGGTTTGGATTATCCTGGTATCGGCCCGCAACATGCATATCTATATAAAATAAACAGGGCCAAATACGTAAGCATTACGGATGATGAGGCTTTACAGGCTGGCTTATTATGTTCTCAATTAGAAGGTATTATACCGGCTATTGAAACAGCACATGCATTGGCTTATTTAGAAAAAATGCAATTTAAAAAAGACGATAATGTAGTGATCTGCATATCAGGCAGAGGCGATAAGGATTTGGATACTTACATAAAATATTTTGGATTTTAATAGCATGAACCGTTTACAAAACCTTTTTAAAAATAAGACTAACAGCCTGTTATCCATTTATTTTACTGCCGGTTACCCGGAATTAGATAGCACCGTTGCTATTGCTGAAGCTCTTGAAAAATCAGGTGCCGATTTTTTGGAAATTGGTTTTCCATATTCTGATCCGGTTGCTGATGGGCCGACTATACAACATAGTTCAGAGATAGCTTTAGAAAATGGGATGACGCTTCATGTGCTGTTTGAGCAATTGAAAGATCTGCGAAAAACGGTGAGCATTCCAATTTTACTAATGGGTTATGTAAACCCGATTGTACAATATGGGGTAGAGAATTTTTGTAAAAAGGCAGCTGAAGTAGGGGTAGATGGAGTGATCGTTCCGGATTTGCCGATGTATGAGTATGAAGCTTTATACTCGAAGTACTTTATCGACAATGATTTAAGTAACATCTTTTTAGTTACACCTCAAACTACAGAAGATCGCATCCGCAAAATAGACGAGCTGAGTAACAGTTTTATTTACCTGCTTTCTTCATCATCTATTACAGGTGGAAGTCTAGATGTATCAAGCGGCATCGAGGATTATTACAAACGCATAAAAGCGATGCAACTGAAAAATCCAATGATTATAGGCTTTGGCATATCAAACAAAACCAATTTTGATAAGGCCTGCGAGTATGCTAACGGAGCAATTGTAGGGAGTGCTTTTGTGAAATTATTGAAGGATGAGGATTATTTGAATAAAATTCCAGCTTTTATAAAATCCATCAAATCGTAAAGTCCGATTACAAATATTGTTCAAGGTCGCCTTTGCCCTCACGGATAACTTCAAAGTCGCCGCTGGTGCAATCCACAACTGTTGATGCAATATTTCCGCCGTAGCCGCCATCGATCACCAAATCAACCTGATCCTGATATTTTTCATGGATCAATTCAGGGTCGGTAGAGTATTCGATGATCTCGTCATCATCTTTTATAGATGCAGATACAATAGGGTTGCCAAGCGCTTTTACAATTTCGCGAGCTATGTTATTATCCGGCACCCTGATACCAACCGTTTTTTTATTGGAACTAAGCAACTTAGGTACGGCATGACTTGCATTAAATATAAATGTAAACGGACCCGGCAAGGCTTTTTTTATAACCCGGAAGGTTGCATTGTCAATCGGTTTGATATAGTCTGATATGTGACTCAAATCATAGCAGATGAAGGAGAAATTAGCTTTCTCCGGTTTGATATTTCTAATTCGGCAAATTGCCTCGATAGCTTTCTGATTGGTAATATCGCAGCCTAAACCATATACTGTATCAGTAGGGTAGATGATGAGTCCGCCTTTGCGTAATACTTCGACTACTTGTTCAATGGCCTTGGGGTTCGGGTTTTCAGGGTAGATCTTGATTAACATAGCATACAAATATACCTTATAAAACAGAAAAGGCCATCCGGTTATGGATGGCCTTTGTATATAACCCAATTGAATTATTTTTGTTTAGCAAACTGAACGTTGATTAACAATTTGATGTCTTCGCCTACAACAACTGCACCAGCTTCAGTTACGCCGCTCCAGGTTAAACCAAAGTCTTTACGGTTTATTTTACCTGAAATTTCAAAGCCTGCTTTAGTGTTGCCATAAAAGTCGTCAGCCGCACCACCAAATTCAACATCTAAAGTAACCGGTTTAGTAACACCTTTTACTGTTAGATCACCTACTAATTTATACTCGTCATCACCAGCTTTGGTGAATGAAGTTGATTTAAATGAGATCTTAGGATATTTTTCTGCATCAAAAAACTCAGCAGATTTCAAATGCTCATCACGTTGTGATTGGTTAGTATCAATGCTGTTGATGTCTAAAGAGAAAGAGATTTTAGCATCTGAGAAATCATCATTTTCAGTATCTAATTCACCTTCAAAGCTTTTAAAAAAGCCGCTTACAGTTGATATAACTAAGTGTTTTACTTTAAACTGTACTTCTGAGTGCATTGGGTCTAAAACCCATTTTGTTGCTGTTGCCATGGTTTTATTATGATTGATTAATGAGACAAATGTAGATAAATATATGTTTAAACATTCAATATCGATTTAAATTGACAATTTATCGACATTGGCTTAAATCTTTAACCATTCATTTGTGAAATTGTTCTGCTGAAAACTTAGATTTACACGTATAATTCTGTAACAAATGAGAAAGCTATTCATCGTATCTGCTATTATAATTTTAAGCATGTTAATTGCCTGGAGCATCATTTGGCATCCTGCTGTATGGTCGCTTGTAATAGTTGTACCATTCATTGTGCTGGGTATATATGATATGATTCAAACTGAGCATACCATAACCAGAAATTTCCCGGTTTTTGGTCACTTACGATTTGTAATGGAAGATCTGAGGCCTAAAATCTACCAATATTTTATTGAGAGCGATACTAACGGAACACCTTTCAATCGTCAATACCGCAGCGTTGTTTACCAACGTGCTAAAATGGATGACGATACTCGTCCGTTCGGTACAGAGCTGGATGTTTACGAAAATGGCTATGAATGGCTTAACCACAGCATTGCAGCCATTGATCATACGAAGTTAAACATGAGCCCACGGGTAACTGTTGGCGGGCCGGATTGCCTTAAACCATATTCAGCAAGTGTATATAATATTTCAGCTATGAGCTTTGGCTCGTTAAGCGAGAATGCAATTTTAGCGCTTAACAGCGGCGCCAAAATAGGTGGCTTCGCGCATAATACAGGCGAAGGTGGCCTTAGTCACTATCACCTGCAGCCCGGCGGGGATATTATATGGCAATTAGGTACAGGATACTTCAGCTGCCGCCATAAGGATGGTACGTTTGATTATGACGCTTTTGCCCAGCGCGCTGTCCTTCCGCAAGTAAAGATGATCGAGATCAAGCTATCGCAGGGTGCAAAACCCGGTCATGGTGGTATTTTACCTGCTGCTAAGGTAACTCCTGAGATTGCCAAGATAAGATTAGTTGAAATGGGTGAAGATGTGATCTCCCCACCATACCACACCGCATTTACCAACCCGTTGGAGATGATGGATTTTATCAAAAAACTACGTGAACTATCCGAAGGTAAACCCATTGGTTTCAAGCTGTGCTTAGGCCATAAAAGCGAGTTTCTGGCTATTTGCAAGGCTATGATAAGTACCGGAATTTATCCCGATTTCATTACTGTTGATGGGGGCGAGGGAGGTACCGGTGCTGCACCATTAGAGTTCTCCAACTCAGTTGGTATGCCGCTTCGTGAAGCTTTGGCATTTGTTTATGACGCGTTAACCGGCTTCAACCTTAAAAAGCATATTAAGATCATAGCCTCCGGTAAAGTAGCTACAGGGTTCGACCTGGTGAAGAATTTTGCTTTAGGTGCCGATATGTGCAACAGTGCCCGTGGTATGATGTTCGCATTAGGCTGTATACAGGCCTTGGAATGTAACAACAAT
This sequence comes from Mucilaginibacter sp. L196, assembly GCF_009765905.1. Lineage (GTDB taxonomy): Bacteria > Bacteroidota > Bacteroidia > Sphingobacteriales > Sphingobacteriaceae > Mucilaginibacter. The sequence goes on from NZ_LMUO01000015.1 coordinate 1,086,699, forward strand.
ACCTGCCCTACAGGTGTAGCCACACAAGATAAAAGCCTCATGAAGGGCCTCGTAGTAGAAGAAAAGAAACAACGTGTAGCCAACTTCCACAAGGCAACCATAGCCAGTGCTATACAGATGATAGGCGCGGCAGGCCTGCAACATCCTGCTGATATACACCGCATGTTTATCTACCGCCGGGTAAGCAGCAGCCAGATCCAAACCTACGGCGAGCTATTCCCTTACATACCCAAAGGTAGCTTGCTAAATACGCCGTACCCTTCAACATTCGAATTAGATATGGCTATAAGCAGCGAAACTACATTTGTACCAAACTATACCCTCGTAAGCCAGGTAGACTCTACCGAAGCAAGCGCATATGTAGGCTAAATAGCGTCTCAAAAAACAAGCGAAGTTCACCCTCTATATCGCGCAGCGAAAGAGAGGGGCGACCAGCGAAGCGTAGTCGGGGTGAGTCGACTCTGCGCCCAACTGTACCACGGTACAAGTGAAACACCTGGTACAGTTGGTACACTTTTTACCCCAAAAACGCTCTAAAAGTATACGAAAAAGCTGTTTTTAGATTGAAAAATCGACATAAAATAGTCCTTTTTAGCCTTTTTTAGACCCGAAAATGCCTTAAAAACACCCATTTTTCATCAAAAAAGGCATATAAAAGCACCCTTTTAGATAAAAAAGTCAACAAAAAAGAGGCTTAATAGCCTCTTTTTTGAACGTCTTGAAACAGTAATTACATATTTTTACCCGCCACCATCACCACAAAATTATTATACTTATAAATACAATCAGTTTCCGAAAAGCCTGCCTGCTCCAGCATCTGCAACTGCGGTTCAAGCTTCGCGAATTTATCCAATTTAATACGCTCGAAAGCCCCATCAATAGCTTGCTGATCAAGTCCCGAATTAATTACCGTTTCCTTCCAGTTTGATTTGTAATAATTATCGAACCATGGCGTACGGCCTTCTACCTGGTCGGCATTAATAAAAACGCCGCCATCATTTAGGGCATCAAAAGCATATTGATAAAGGCTCGCCTTTTGCTCATCCTCCAAATGGTGAATAGCCAGCGCCGAAATAATCAAGTCATACTTTCCTTGAATAGGTCCGGCAGAAAAATCATACTCACCGAACTCAAAATTATCCAACCCCGCGAATCTTTCTTTGGCAACGGCCAACATATCCGTAGAAATATCTGTTAACGTAAAATGCAGATCATTTCTTTGTTGATGTATGAACTGGGTAAAAAGCCCTGTACCCGCTCCAATATCCAAAACCCGCTTAGCGTTGGTAAGAGAATTTACAATCGGAAGGCAGCTCGTGTAAAAATCATCGAAACAAGGAATAAAGTACCTCCGCTGACTATCATATTTTTTCGATACACTGTTGAATTGATCCGTAATATTATTATTCATGATATGATTATCTTTTGCTGTAAACAATTAATGATGCCTTTGCCAATAAGTTTTGATTGATGATAAACCCAACCAAAGCAGGTGATGCCGTTTTAGCGATACCCAAATTTGCCGTTTTTAATGCATAAACGGTAATAATATAAGCATGTGGGTTATCATTTTCGGGCGGACAAGGCCCTCCATAACCCGTAGTTCCAAAATCGGTTAAACTTTGAATAGCTCCATCGGGCATTAATTGTGTTGTGGCATTTCCTGCTCCCTGTTTCAACTCATATATATTAGCCGGGATATTAAATACCACCCAATGCCACCATCCGCTCCCTGTTGGCGCGTCAGGATCATACATGGTTATCGCGAAACTTTTTGTCCCTGCGGGAGCATTACTCCATGCCAGTTGTGGCGATTTATTGTCGCCATTACATCCAAACGTGTTGGCTATAAATTTGCCTGTAAATTGTCCGCTTAAATCCTGGCTGGTTAAAGTAAATGTTTGCGCCGAGGTACAGTAACTGATGCTTGTAACAAAGCATAATGTCATTATAAGTATCTTATTTTTCATAACACAAAAATCTGCCATGTAAATAAGTTACTATAGTGAATTCAGTTCAAACGTCGCTGTTTTTAGCTCAAAATAGAGGTTTGCGATTGGTAAGCCTTCGGTGTTTGCCCAAACTGTTTTTTAAATGCCGATGTAAAGTTTGATGCATTTTCATAGCCTAATTGGAGGTAGATGTCATTAAGCGCGCCGCCTTCTGTAAGCTCATGCCTTGCAATATCCAGTTTCCTTTCCCTGATATACTTTCCGGGAGAAATTCCATATTCCTTTTCAAAGTCACGCTTAAATGTGGCTAGACTACGATTAGCCAGAAACGCCAGCTCGTTTAATGACAGATTTTTCAAGATATTATTTTCGACGATCTGCCTTAATTGATGGTCGCCATCTGCCGCCAAGGGCCTAAAAATCTCAAAGAATTGTGCGGGAAAGCTTTCTGCCAATACCAAAAAAAGCTCTTCTAATTTATGTAACAATAAGGCTGGTGGTACCAATAACTGCTTATCAATTAAATGGATCAGCCCATTTAGGTATTCCGTAATGTATGGTGTTTGGTGAAACTTCAGGAACACGTCTTTTTCAGTAGGAGATGCCTTGTGTCTGTAATTATTTTGCTTAGCGTATTTAACTATAAATTTCTGTGCCAGTTCCGCCGGAAAAAAAATAACCAGGCTGCTGTATTGTTGCGCATTCAGTTTTCTTTCGGCTATAATAGCATGTCCATCAGGAATAAGTACAGCTTCGTGCTCACTTATCAATGTACATTCAGCGCCCCGATAAAGTTCCTTCTGCCCGCTTAATATAAAACTGATAGCACATTTATTAAACGAGATCAGGTTTCTGCCTACCGGCATATGCTCATTATAATAAACAATAGCAATATCATTTGATGTTAACTGCCGATGATTTGTTAAAATTTCCGGTACTTGTATACTTACCATGCTGCAATTTGCGCAATATTTTTTAATTATAGGCGAAGGTTGAAAGATCGAAGTGTTAACCGCTTAATACTATATTTGATGAACGAATTGAATAATGATAATCTATTTCCAGCTGCAATATAAACGACTGTTTAGAATATTAAAGGACTTTGGTATCAATCCCTATCTGGGGATGATATTAGGAGTTGTGGTATTCGTATTGCTCTCAAATACCTTATTTGATAAGATCGCTTATTTCGAATACGTATATGTAATTATAGCTTTAATAGCGATTTTACAATTAGGGAAAACGGAGAGAAATGATTTTCTTAAAAACATCTATACCGCAAATAACTATTTAAAATTAAGATTGCTTGAGAACCTGGCTGTTGCATTGCCGTTCGCCCTGTTTTTATTAAGCAAAAACTTTTATGCTTGTGCATTAAGTGTTGGTTTATTTAGTTTGCTCCTTTCTTTTTATAACAACAACGGGCAATCTAATTTTATAATTCCTTCACCTTTTTCCAAAAGGCCATTCGAGTTTACAATCGGGTTTCGAAAGTATTATTGGCTCTTTATAATTATTTATGCTGTTACTGCTATATCTATTGCAGTCGGTAACTTTAACCTGGGCATCTTTGCTTACTTGGGTATTTTGATAGTTTGCATGAGCTTTTACTCCGCCACTGAACCTGTATTTTATGTATGGGTGCATTCGCAGCAATCTACTGTTTTTCTGAAAAATAAGATCAAAACGGCTTTGCTTTATAGTTTTTTTATCAGTTTACCTATAGCTGGTTCGCTTATTTGTTACTTCCCTTTAAAAGCACTCATCATAATAGCAGTTGGCGCGTGTGGGGCTTTGTATATCATATTAGGTGTAGTTGCCAAATACACAAATTATCCAAATCAAATAACCTTGCTTCAAGTTTTCATGATGAGTATCGGCATGGTTTTTCCTCCAATTTTGTTGGTATTGATCCCACATTTCTTTCTAAAATCTACTAAAAAGTTAAATATCTACCTAAAATGATTGCAATACAGTCCCTTTCAAAATCTTATGGAAAGCATAAAGTTCTACTTGATATTAACTTAACATTTAAGAAAGGGGAAGTAAGCGGAGTTGTGGGTGAAAATGGTGCCGGGAAAACAACTCTTTTTAAATGCATTGCCGGGTTAGAGCCCTTTGATGGAAACATTGAGTATGGCGGAAATATTTTAAAAAATGTAACCGGGTATCTTCCTACAGAGCTATTCTTTTTTTCAAAAATGACAGGAGCTGAATATCTCCGGCTCGTATGCAATGCGCGGGATTTAAAGGAAACTAATATAACAGGCAGCAATATTTTTGATCTTCCCTTAAACGAGTATGCGGAAACCTATTCAACCGGAATGAAAAAGAAATTGGCGTTAACCGGTTTGTTAATTCAAAAAAATGAGGTTTTTATTTTGGATGAACCCTTTAACGGCGTGGATATTCACAGTAATATCATCATTCAGGAAATTATTTTGAAGCTAAAACAACTCGATAAAATAGTAATTATGTCTTCGCATATATTTTCAACATTGAACCAATCATGCGATCATCTCCATTACCTGAAAAACGGACACCTAAAAAGCAGTGTTGTTAAAGGTGAATTTGAGCAAATAGAAGAGGAAATGAGGGGCGACAATATAGGAAACAAGTTAGTCGACCTGCTGAATTTGGAATAGTTTATAACCAACAAAAAAGGGAGCAACGCTCCCTTTTTTAATAAGTCAAAAATGACTCAATGACCTAATGACTCAATGATTATAAAGCCAATACTTCTTTAACCCTATCAGCAGCATCTTTCAATAAGATAGCTGAGTATACTTTTAAGCCTGAGTTATCGATCAATGCTTTCGCTTCAACAGCGTTGGTGCCTTGTAAACGAACGATGATTGGTACAGGTATGTTACCGATCTCTTTATAAGCATCAATAACACCTTGCGCAACACGGTCGCAACGAACTATACCACCGAATATGTTGATCAGGATAGCTTTAACATGCGGATCTTTCAAAATAATGTTGAAAGCAGCCTTAACCGTTTCGGCATTAGCAGTTCCGCCAACATCTAAAAAGTTAGCAGGCTCGCCACCGGCAATTTTAATAATATCCATGGTTGCCATAGCTAAACCAGCACCGTTAACCATACAGCCAACGTTACCGTCAAGCTTTACATAGTTAAGGTTTGATTTGCTTGCTTCTACTTCCATAGGGTCTTCTTCCATGGTATCGCGTAAAGCGGCAAAATCAGGGTGACGGTATAAAGCGTTATCATCTAAGTTTACTTTAGCATCAACAGCTAAAATTTTATTGTCAGATGTTTTTAATACCGGGTTAATTTCAAATTGTGAAGAATCGGTAGCATCATACGCTTTGTATAAAGCGGTGATGAATTTCACCATATCCTTAAAAGCATCGCCTGATAGGCCTAAGTTAAAGGCGATTTTACGTGCCTGGAAACCTTGTAAACCAACTTTAGGGTCAATCTCTTCTTTATAGATCAACTCAGGAGTTGAGTGTGCAACCTCTTCAATATCCATACCGCCTTCGGTTGAATACATAATGATGTTACGGCCTTTAGCACGATCAAGCAATACGCTGATGTAAAACTCTTTAGTTTCGCTTTCGCCCGGATAGTAAACATCCTGTGCCACTAAAACTTTGCTAACTAATTTACCTTCGGGGCCGGTTTGCGGGGTAACTAATTGCATACCTAAAATATCGGTAGCACGTTGTTTAACCTCGTCTAAATTCTTTGCTAATTTAACACCGCCGCCTTTACCGCGACCGCCTGCATGAATTTGCGCCTTGATAACAACCCAGCTCGAGTTGTAATCTTCCTTCATTTTTTTTGCAGCCTCAACAGCCTGTTCAACGGTATCAGCAACAATACCTTCCTGAACTCTAACGCCAAAGCTTTTTAGTATGGCTTTACCCTGGTATTCGTGAATATTCATCTTTTGTGTAGAATTTGCGGTAAATCTACAATTTTGTTTGATATACTGATAAGCGACTTATAATTACTGATTGGTTATTTTAAAATTTTTACAAAAATTGGTGAATAGTGAGTGGTGATAATTATAATCATAAACTTAGATCAGTATGAATATTTTTAATTCGTTTGCTGAAGTATTTTTTTTATCCATGGCAATACCAACTCTTCTTTGAAATAATGCATGGGTGGATCTACGTTAACTAATTTAAAATATGTAGATGCGTCAATACCTGTTGGTAATTTCCGGAGCATCGACCTTGATTTCGGATCGTTGAATTTTGGATATTCATACACCTGAACGTTGTCCTCCTTCCCGACTATTTTATATGCTTTTTTTACCAGATCAAAATCTCTATCCATTCCCCCCTCAGTAAAAATAACAGGCCGTGGCGCAAATGCGCATACTAAATCAGGAAAATCAAAGTATCTCCAGAAGTTTGGAACTAAATGTCTAATTGTATTTGGTTCAGGTCTATGACCTGTGCTGTCTGGTTTGGTAAGTACAAGTGCCCGTTCTCTTGTTCTACATAAAAAATCATTATATACAAACGCATAAATCGATGGATCTAAGATTCCAAGTACCATTAAAGGCTCTGTACCAAGAGAAAAACCAGCTACGATAATTTTAGAACGATTAATATAGGGTTGTGTTTTCATCCAATTAAGCACCTGCATGTCCACAAAAGAAGTATAACCAAGGTAGCTCCAGCCTAACTCCAGCAATCCCCTTGATACCGAAACGTAATCGTAATTCGAACTTCCTGTAACCTTTTCAAGGTCGGATGCTTCGCCGGCAGCAGGATCGTCAACAGCAACGGCTATCAATCCCATTTTTACATAATGCAATGCCATTTCGTTCTTCTCGTGAAACTGAGTATGTTTAAACCCCGGGTTAATCTCGTCCTCTCCTGCCAGTGATTCTTTAGTCTCTCCTGATCCCGGAATGCATAAAACCGCCGGAACAGGATTGTTCTTATTTAAATTATCAGGAATTAAGACTAAGTAGGTAATTACACTTGAAGGCAATGGATATGCTTCCCATTTTTGCAGAGTATAACCGTCTCTTTTCTTTTCTTCTATCTTTTTGGGTAAAGGTTGACTATTATCCACCTGGGGAAATTGCATTATTTCTTTCATGGATTCCCGTACTTTCATTTGCCATTCACGAAGTTGTGAAGGTGAGAAATCTGGATTAAAGGCATATTTTGGAAGTGTGCTTTTCAATAAATTATATACTATCCCCCTCGAATTCAGAAAACGATTGTCCTGCCTATCTGTTTTTATTGTAGCCCATTCCTGTGGGTCTATTTTTTTTACTGGTGTTTGCTGAGCATACAAAGCAGGCTTAATCAGTATAAGAAATAATGTAATTGTTAACAAGACTCTCAATAAAGTAAATTTTGGGTTCATAATGTAAATATTGGTTTTAAATTATGTCATACATAATGCAATTTAAATAAAAAATATTAATTCAACTTATAGCCTGTTTAAAACAGGGGAATCGCCCTTGAAATTTGTTGCGTTTTTTTCTATTAGTCAGATGATGTTCTAAATATAAAAACCGGACCACATGACGTGATTGTTTTTTAAAAGTGATTTCCCTGACTTCTCACTATTCACCACTAAGTAATTAAAACAAATCACTATTTTTACCGCCATGCTCAAAGCGCAATCCATCCATAAATCCTACGGTCAACTGCATATTTTAAAAGGTGTAGACCTTGAGGTGGCAAAAGGCGAAATAGTAACCATTGTTGGCGCATCTGGTGCCGGTAAAAGTTCGCTGCTGAATATATTAGGTACTTTGGATAGGCCAGATTCCGGTCAGCTATATATTGATAACCAGGAACTAAGCAAGTTAAGCAATAAAAACCTGAGCAATTTCCGCAATCTGAAAATTGGTTTTATCTTCCAGTTTCATCATTTATTAAGCGAGTTTGACGCGCTGGAAAATGTTTGCATCCCGGCTTTTATAGCAGGATTATCACGCGGAGATGCAGAAAAGAAAGCCACAAGATTATTGCAGATGTTAGGCTTAGGCGATAGAATGAAACATAAACCGAACGAACTTTCGGGCGGCGAACAGCAAAGGGTAGCAGTAGCACGCGCTTTAGTGAATAATCCTGCATTAATTTTCGCCGATGAACCATCGGGTAACCTCGATTCAACCAATGCACGAGAATTGCATGAATTGTTTTTACAACTAAGGGCTGAGTTTAACCAAACCTTTGTGATAGTAACCCATAATGAAGACCTGGCGGCGCTATCGGACAGGAAAGTAACCATGAAAGACGGCTTAATTATACCATAGTGAGCATATTAATTACATCAGCCAATTCGGCCGCGGCCTATCAGCTTAAAAGTAAATTAAACGTTGATGAGGTGATTTTAGGCGATTACGAGGAATTACCAGCCCTGATGCTTAAATCAGGTAAAATGATACAATTGCCCAGTCCTAAATCAGCATCATACAGCCATCAAATGCTTACTTTGTGCCTGGATAAAGGAATAGAAACTATCTATCCGCTGCGCAAAGAAGAAGCAATACTTTTAAAAGAGGCCGAGCAATTATTTAAAGAATACGATATTTTTATAAATACAAACTTCTAATTGTCATTTTGAACGAGGAACGAGAGAGAAATCTTCTACGACTTGAGTAACTAACAAGCCAGACTTTCGGCGTTCGAGAAGCAATAATACCGCCATGAAATACACCGACATCGATCCACGTAAAACCGCTTTTATATTTGAGCTGGATAATGTGCTTTATCCCGAAAAGGACTACCTGTTCCAAGCCTATTATTTATTTGCCGGATACCTGGAATACCTTGATCTGATTGATGAGAAAGAAGCAGTTGACTTAATGGTGGATACCTTCAACCAAAAAGGTAAAGACGCTGTTTTTGCTGCTGTGCAGGAAAAATATAGTTTAAATGATAACTACCATATCCATTTCAATTTTTTAATGGCGACGGCCAAATTGCCCTTAAAACTGCTGCTTTATCAAAATATGCTGGAGCTGATGCAGGATATTATTGTGGACAGAAAAAAACTGTTCATCGTAACCAATGGCAATCCCGACCAACAACTAAATAAAATTAAGCAAACCGAATGGCATGGGTTAGAAAAATACCTGGTATGCTATTTCGCCGACGAAGTGATGGCAAAACCTGAACCCGACATAATACATAATATATTGCACGACCACAATTTACAACGCCGCGACATCGTTATGATAGGCAACAGCGATAATGATACGCTTTGCGCCGAGGCATGTGGCGTAGATTATATTAATGTTGAGCAATTTTTGTAAATTGCGTTAGCAAAATCGATTTTTGTACGAATACCCCGAGCCGATGAAGAAATTAATTTACTTAGCCGTTATTTTAACATCAGGTATTTTGTCGTCCTGCAAAAAGGATCATAAAAATGCATCAACCGCGCTCAACCTCGTACAGGATTCCATCTATTATTACGAAAAAGAAGATTATTTATGGTTTGATGCCATACCTGATTACAATACTTTTAACCCGCGGTCATATGGTGGCTCAAGTGATTTAGGAGCATTAACCAATGAACTAACCGCTATATCTCAATTAAAAATTAATCCAACAACCGGTAAACCTTATGAATACTCCCAAGAGTCACCCGGTACAGCAAAATATTCCTTTGTTGATAATGGCACAGAGACAGCGTCGCTAAACGGAACTGATGATGATTTTGGATTCGAGCCGATATACATAGCCACAAATGATTTGCGGGTTAAATACGTAAACCCCGGTTCACCTGCTGATTTGGCCGGTATAAAACGTGGTTACCAGATAACCAGTATCAATGACAATACCGACTTATCATATGATGGCACAACCGCCAATTTTGTAATAAACTCCGTTTACTACAGCACCAATATTAAAATGGTGTTAACCAAATACGATGGTACAACACTAACGGTTAGTTTAAACACTACTGCCTATACTGTAAACCCCGTATTAAATTACAAAGTGTTTGATCTGGGTAACGGACACAAGGTGGGTTATATGGCATTTGGCAGTTTCACGGCATTGGCAAATGCGCAACCGCAGTTAAATACCGTTTTTAATTATTTCATTGGTAACGGTGTTAATGATTTGGTGGTTGATATACGCTACAATGGCGGCGGCGAAGGCGCAACAGCCGAATATTTGGACGACCTTATAGTACCCTCATCAAAAAGCAGTACTTTGATGTATACCACTTATTTTAATTTGAACCTACAGAATAACGATTACCCTTTGTTGGCCAAAAAATACTCAATCACTCCGGGGCAGTTTAAACCGGCCAACAACCAAACCAATTTTGCTAAAGCATTAAGTTTAAGCCTCACCCGGGTGTTTTTTATTGTTACTGATGAAACAGCATCATCAAGCGAATTAACCATTAACAACCTACGCCCCGAAATGGATGTTGAACTGATAGGGGATACCACCTACGGAAAACCGGTTGGCGAAATACCAATACCTATCAGTAATTATATCTTGTACTCACCGCAATTATATGTAGAAAACTCAGCCAATCAAGGCGATTACTACACCGGGATGGCCCCCGGCACAGCAGCATACCCTGGCTTACTCGCCGCCGATGATGTAACAAAAGATTTCGGCGATTCCACCGAATTGCTATTGGCCCACGCCCTAAACTTCGTACAAAACGGAACTTACAGCATCACCAGCCCTAAAATTCAAAGCCTCGCTTCAAAGCAAAGCTTCTCCATATCTCAGGCAAAAGCCGTTAACCGAAATCTTGAAGTTCACAAACTTAGAGGAATGGTTTTGGCTGATAGGATAAAGAATCTTAGGAAATAGATTTCATTACTAATCCGCTCCGCCGGTTCAAGTGTCTACACTTGAACCAAATTTTAATGAGCGTCCACGCTCATTATCAAAGAGGAGAAGTATTAATCCGCCAACTGCCTCAAATCCACTGGCACCACCCGCGATATGCCCTGTTCAACCATAGTTACCCCGTAAATAATATCGGTACTGGCAATCGTCCGTTTATTATGCGACACTACGATAAACTGCGATTCCTTAGAAAACTCCCTGATGATATTATTAAACTTATCAATATTGGTATCATCCAGCGGCGCGTCAACCTCATCAAAAATACAGAAGGGTGCCGGCTTCAACAGGTAAAGCGAAAACAGGATAGCCGTTGCTGTTAACGTTTTCTCACCACCTGACAATTGGTTGATCGATAATGGTCGTTTTCCTTTAGGCCGCGCGATAATATCAATATCCGATTCCAGCGGACGATCAGGATCAGTCAGGATCAAATCACAGGAATCCTCCTCATTAAATAATGACCTGAATACCTTAATAAAGTTCTCCCGCACCATTATAAACGCCGACATGAATTTCTCCTTAGCGGTATCGTCAATCTCCTGTATGGTTGCCAGTAGAGATGCTTTGGCTTCCGCCAGATCTTTCTTTTGTGCCTGAATAAACTGGTAGCGCCCATTCATTTCGTTATAAGCCTCCACCGCCATTGGGTTTATCGCCCCAAAATCATCCATTTGCTTCTTCAGCTTTTCGGTTTTCTCGCGCAGTTCCTCTTCACTTTCATCAACCGGCACTTCGGTATCTATTAACTCCTGTATATCTATATTAAATTCAACCGAAAGACGCTCTTTCAAAGCATTCAATTCCAGTTTAAGGTTATTGCGTTCATCACGCAATTCGTTCTCAATAAATACGGCGTTATCTTTTTTACGTCGCAGGTTGGTTACTTCCGCCTCAGACTCGGTTATCTTTCCCCGCCATTCATAGTATTCTTGTTCGGCTTGCTGAGTAGCTTTCTCAAGCGCTTCTTTCTGGGCATACATTTCCAGCAGGTCATCATCGGAGTTATCAGCCAGTTGCAGGTTTTCCTGTATAGCCGCTTTAACTTTTTCCAGTTCGATGCTGTTTATTTTGATGCGGCCCTCTAATTGTTCTTTCTGTGTTTCACGATAGTCAAGATCCTTAAATAACCCCGAAACTTTATTCTGCTGCTGGTGAAAACGGATATTCTCTTGGTTAAAGGCATTGGATTGTACCGAAACAAACTCATTCAGCTCATTAAAAATACCCTGCTTACTGATGAGCAAGTCGTTCTGTATCTGCTTTTGCGTTTTCAACTCGGCCAATTCCGGTTTCAGCGCCGCGGTTTCCTCAATAATCCCGCTGATCTTTTTGGCAATATCGTCCTTACGGTTAAGGCTGTTGGTAATAAACGTTTGATACTGTTCCTGCCGTGTTTTAACGGTGATGAGTTCCGTATTCAAACGGTTAACCTCCAGCTGCTTTTGCTTAAGCTCTTCGGTTTTGTTTGATGCCTTTAAAGCGGCTTGTTTGTTTTGTAGCTCCTGTAACTGGTCCTTAAAGTAATTAACCCGGGTATCAAATTGCTTGATCTCCTTAGCCAAATTCTCTAAATTCTTAGCCCGACCAATCCGCTTACCCTCAAACAAACCCACCGAACCACCCGCCATAGTATGCTTCGATTTATTGAACTTACCGCTTTTGCCAATGATTACGATACCCTCGGGCAATTCAGCATTATTTAAAACCTGGTCGTTTTGATCATCAATCAAATAAACATCCTTCAGCAAATAATTGCACAGGCTTTGATAGTAAATATCAACCTCAACAACATGCAATGCGGAGATACCCCCCTCTAAACCTCCCCCGGCAGGGGAAACTTTATTTTCTAAAGCCCTCCCTTCCGGGGAGGGTTTGGGTGGGGCCGTTTTATAACTATCCAGTACAAAAAATTGCGCCCGTCCTTTAGCCGAATTGCTCAATAACTTTATCGCGCTGATCGCCTCGTCGTAATTATTCACCACGTAATGGTTCATCAGCGGCTCCAGGTAGTTTTCAATAGCTACGCGGTATTCCTCCTTACAAAACAAAATATCGCTGAACAGCGGGATATTCTTAGCCCAATCCGCGTTCTTCTTCAAAAAGCGGATTGATTCCGGGAACCCCTCCAAATTATCAACCATACTCTTGGTAAGGTTGTATTCATTTTGCTTGGCATCCAGTTTACGGGTATCCGCGGTTATACTTTCCTTTACCGTATTCAGTTCAGTATCAATCTCAATTAGCTGCTCCTGTAGCTTTTTCTCAAAATCCATTAGCGTTTGATGCTCACTGTTCAGCGTTTCGGTACGTTCCTGCAATTCAGCAACCACTTCGTTAAAATGGGAGAGTTCCACCTCTTTATTGGTGGCATCCTCCATATTACGCTGACTTTCCTGCTCTAAAGCCTGCTGTTGTATCTGTAATATTTCCAGATCTTTTTCAGCCTTATAAACCTGGTTTTGTAACTTAGTATTGTTATTGGTCGGCTCATTCAACTCATTGCGTGCCGATCCTTGCTGTCCCCTCAACTCATCCACCGTCTCCTTCAAATCCGCCAGTTGCGATTGGATAGTTTGCAGCGTTTCATCTTCCTGAAATTTTTCCTCAGATAAACGTTTGATGTTATACAGCACATGGTTCAACTGGTTGCGGTCGCGTTCCAATTCCTCGCTTACCCGTGCTTCCTTATCCTGCTGAAACTTCAGTTGCTCATTTTTTATCTTTTTTTCGCTCTCGTAGGTCCTGATTTTAGATACATACTCGTTAGTAGCTTTTTGTTGGATAGACAGGTTTTTCTCCTTATTTAAACTATCCAGTTTATGCTGTTGTAACGATGCCTCCAACGTATCGATCTGTGCAGAGATACCCGATTTCTCAACCTGCTGCACCTGTTCTTTCTCCTCGATCTTAGCCAACGACTCGCTAAAGTGAGCAATCCTGAATGAAGCCAGTATTATACTTAACGATTTGTACTGATCTCTTATCCGGTAATAACGTTCCGTTTTCTTTGCCTGATTTTCCAGTGTTTTAAGGTTCTTTTCTATCTCGAAAAGTAAATCTTCCACACGTTCAAGGTCGGCTTCAGTATCTTTTAATTTATTGAAAGTCTGTTTTTTACGGAGTTTGTATTTGGAGATGCCCGATGCTTCCTCAAACAAATTCCTGCGCGAGCCTTCTTTATTGGTGATGATCTCGTCAACCATCCTCAGCTCAATAATAGCATATGAATCCGACCCGATACCCGTATCTAAAAACAGATCGGTAATGTCTTTTAGTCGACATTGAACATCATTTAACCTGTACTCACTATCGCCGCTGCGGTATAGTTTACGGGTGATGGTAACCTGCGAAAACTCAACAGGAAGTATATTCTTAGTATTATCAAAAGTCAGAGAAACCTCGGCCAGATTTGCAGGCTTACGGCTTTTTGATCCGTTGAAAATGATATTATCCATTTTCTCAGACCGCAGCATGCGGGTGCTTTGCTCACCCAATACCCAGCGTATGGAGTCGACTACATTTGATTTACCGCAGCCATTAGGCCCCACAATAGCCGTAACACCCTCATTAAAATTAATGGTGATCTTATCGCCAAAGCTTTTAAACCCCTTGATTTCTAAACTGGTAAGCTGCATTTAAATTAATATAGGACCCAAAAAATCCGGCTTTCAAATTAGCTATAAATATTTGTTTTTTGAAAATAATTGTTGTTAAGACCAGAAGCCCAAAAAAGCCCGGCCCCCGTGCGATTTCCCCTCTTGAGAGGGGCGGAGGGGTGTGTTAGCAGATAGATTATAATCATTGCTGCCGCAAGCGTGACCGCGTATCAAAACAGAGGAGGCTTTGTGTATTCGTAGACACAGTCTACGAACAGCAACCTTAATTTCAATAATTCATTCCAGCCTATGGTCGGTTATTTCTAAATATAAAAATGATTTTATGCTGATGAAACATTTATTACCTATCGATACTTTTATCAAAACACTTACAACAACATTTTTATGAAAATAGCAGTATTTGGAGCCGGAGGCCGCATCGGCAGCCGCATAGTCGACGAAGCACTTCGCCGTGGCCATGATGTTACCGCCGCGGTTCGTCACCCGGAAAGGTATATAAAAGTACACGAACACCTAAAAGTAGCTAAAGCCGACCTGTTCAACTCGCAGGATGTGGAAACAGCTGCTTTTAACCAGGATGCGGTTGTGGTATCGTACAGTCCCACAAATGGCGCACCTGCCTCAACACTTACCGAGGTTGTTGTACCGATCATTAACGGCTTAAAACAAGCGCATACCAAGCGTTTGATTATTGTAGGCGGTGCAGGCAGCCTCGAAGTTGCACCCGGCGTGCAATTGGTTGATACACCTGATTTTCCAGAAGCTTATAAAGCGGTTGCACTGGCGCATCGCGAAGCCCTAAAGGCCTACCAAAAAACAACCGACCTCGACTGGACTTTCGCCAGCCCATCCGCGGAAATAACGCCCGGCGAACGTACCGGAAAATTCCGCACAGCAAAAAATCAATTGCTAACAGATGCGAATGGTAAAAGCTATATTTCCATGGAAGATTATGCCGTAGGGATAATTGATGAGATCGAAAACCCAATGCATATTAGGGAAGTGTTTACGATAGGATATTAATTAGCCCCACCCAACCCTCCCCGGAAGGGAGGGCTTAAAGAATTGTCTAAAAGTCTCCCCTCCCGGGGGAGATTTAGAGGGGGCTGATGCTTATCTCCCCCCTCAAATAAGTAACCGCTTTACCGCTCATTAAAACCCTGTTGCCTTTTAGCTCGCACCAAAGTTCGCCTTTGCGTGCTGAAATCTGGTAGGCATGCAATTTATCCTTCCCTAATTTCTTAGCCCAGTAAGGTATCAGGTTACAATGTGCCGATCCCGTAACCGGATCTTCAGGAACACCTGCACCAGGTGCGAAAAATCTCGAAACAAAATCAACATCTTTACCCCGAGCAGTAACAATTACACCAACGGTATCCATTTTTGATAAAGCGAAAAAATCCGGCGAAATATCTTTAATGTCATTTTCAGATTCATAAACAACAAAATAATCCCGCGATCTTAAAATTTCTACAGGCTGTTTATCGCTCAATGCATCTAATAAGCCTACGGGTGTCTCAATAGGTATCGGTGGCCTCGATGGGAAATCCATGGTGTATTTATCACCATCTTTTTTAACGTGTAACGTACCCGCTTTTACGGTTTCAAAATGAATTTCATCCTCGCTATAGGCCAATTCTGTAAATAATATATGTGCCGTTGCAAGCGTGGCATGGCCGCAAAGGTCTATTTCATATTCAGGGGTAAACCACCTTAATTTATAACCGCCTTCTGTCTTTACAAAAAAAGCGGTTTCGGCAAGGTTGTTTTCAATGGCGATATTTTGCATTACCTCATCAGGCAGCCATTCCGTTAGCGGACAAACAGCGGCCGGGTTGCCGCCAAAAAGTTTGCTGGTAAATGCATCAGCCTGAAATATTGGGATCGTCATGGTTTATATGATTTGATAGGCTAATATAGTGGAATAGAGCCAAGAATCAAGAGCTAAGAATCAAGATTTGAAGAAAAATTTAACTAAAAATAAAAAAGAGCCAAGACAAATCAATGTCTTGGCTCTTGATTCTTAACTCTTAAATCTATTATTTGCCGTTATAAACATTATTGCTCAAATCCGAATCAGGTAATTCATGATTTGGATCAAGCACCATATTGGTGATCGTTGAGGTTGATGGATATTTAAATTTCCATACGCCACCACGCTGCCAAATATTTACCGGCATGTGTAATGTTTCAACAGTACCGTTAGCTTGTGTTATTTTTAGTTCAACAGGCATAACCAATTTATCTTTATTTACTAAAGTGATGATAGCGCCATTGGCAGGATCATTATCAACGTAAGTTACTGATTGTATAGCCTGGTCAAGTTTCCAGGTAGTGAAGAACCATGGTTTAAAGAACCAGTTCAGGTCTTCGCCCGCAGCATCATTCATTGCCCTGAAAAAGTCATAAGGTAATGGGTGTTTAAACGCCCAGTGTTTAATATACTCGCGGAAAGCATAATCAAATCTTTCAGGTCCTAATACATCGTTACGCAGCATAACCAATCCTAATGCGGTTTTAACATAATATTGGCCGTAATCATTAAGGCCGATAGCTTCTGGTGGAGTCATTAACGGATCGGTACTGCGACGGTACATGCGTAGTGTTTTCTGTGCTATTTTAGCAGTATCCTTGTACTCACCATTATTAAAATGATCTGTCGCGTAGATGTTAATGAAGGTGTTAAAGCCTTCGTCCATCCACATGTATTTACGCTCATTGGTACCAACAATCATCGGGAACCAGTTATGGCCTATCTCATGGGTAATATCACCCCAAAGTTGTTTGTTTTTCAAATTGCTTAAGCAAAAGATAATACCCGGATATTCCATACCCAAAGCAACACCCGAAACGCTTGTGGCGGAGTTCCATGGATATTCAAAATAAGCATTTGAGTAAATCTCCATACTGTTTTTTAAATATTCAGTAGAACGGCTCCATGAATCATTTCCAGAGCTCTCAATCGGGTAAGCCGACATGGCAATCCCTTTACGTCCTGAAGGGAAATTAACTTTAGCAGCGTCCCAAATAAACGCGGTTGAAGCAGCCCATGATATATCACGGCTATTTTCCATTTTAAAGTGCCAGGTTAAGTTGCCTTTTTGTGGATGTGTTGCAGGTTGGTCAACCTCTTCAGGTTTAATCAGCATTACCGTTTTGTCGCTGTTGCGAGCTTCGGCTAATCTGCTTTGTTGTGTAGCGGTTAGTACTTGCGCCCCATTTTGTAAATCACCTGATCCAACAACCGTCATGTTTGCTGGAGCGGTAATGTAGTAATCAAAATCGCCATAATCACAATAGAACTCACCTAAACCCATGTAAGGCAAGGTGTTCCATCCTTCAACGTCGTCATAAACACACATGCGTGGGTACCATTGGGCAATTTCGTAAACCCAACCTTGTTTAAATTGCTTACGGCCCATACGATCGGCACCATAATAAGGGATTGAGAAGTTATAGTTTACTTTAACGCTGATCTTATCGCCTTTAGCACCAAGCGGTGTATTTAAACGCACTTGCATACGTGCATCAGTAATTACCGGGGTAACTTTATAAGTTTGACCTTTATAAGTAACCGTTACCGATTCTATATGATAACCCCCGCGACTAAAGCCACGCACATCAAAACGGTCGCCACTCATTGGAGTAACCGCTGCGCCACGTGAGTCTGGTTTAAATAAGTTCTGATCAAGCTGGAACCATAAATAGTCCAGTTTGTCGGGGCTATTGTTGATATAATCAACGGTTACATCACCGGTAATGGTGGTATCCTGTTTGCCTTCATCTAAAGTAGCGTGAATTAAGTAGTTAGCGCGATTTTGCCAATAGTTTTGGCCGGGCTGTCCGCTTGCCGATCGGGTATCACCAGTTGTAGTTGGCCAAACAATCGGACCAAACACATCGTTGTGGTCATATTTAATGGAATCGGGAGTAGTTTGTGCTGATGCGCTTGCGGCCATTAAGAATAAGGCACACGCACCAAACAAGTGTTTGAGTTTAGTTTGCATATGGTCAATTAAAGCCGCAAATTAACTAAAATAATTTTTTAATAAAGCGTTTGTTTAAAGGATGATACAAAATGGTAGTAGTATTGAGATATTTAACCACATTGCGCTCGTTTGCAACGAGTGCTTATAATGGGTTTGCGATTGCATCGCCACAAAAAATGTTAAGTATTCTCTATAAAACGAGCGTTATTTAATCATCAATCCCAAAACTTTTACTATTTACAATTGCTTTTATTTAAACGGCTTAAATATTGCATTTTAGCTGCCAATAAATAATATATGAATCATCTCGCCAATTCTACTTCGCCATATTTATTGCAGCACGCCAATAACCCGGTAAACTGGTACCCCTGGGGTACCGAAGCACTGCAAAAAGCTAAAGACGAAAACAAACTGATCATCGTGAGCATTGGTTACTCTGCCTGTCATTGGTGCCACGTAATGGAGCACGAAAGCTTCGAGGATGAAAGCGTAGCCGGTGTAATGAATGAATACTTCATTTGTATTAAGGTAGATAGGGAAGAACGCCCGGATATTGATCAGATTTATATGAGTGCCGTTCAACTAATGAGCGGCAGGGGAGGCTGGCCACTAAACTGTATCTGCCTGCCCGATCAGCGGCCTATCTACGGCGGCACCTATTTCAAAAAAAATGATTGGGCCTCGCTGCTGTTTAACCTTGCTGATTTCTACAAACAAAAACCTGTTGAAGCCGAAGAATATGCGGTGAAATTAACCGAAGGTATCCAAAACTTCGAAACCATTGGTTTTGTAAAAGAACAGCCAGCGTATTCGCAGGATGATCTGAAAACAATTGTAGAGAACTGGAAAAAATATTTCGACCCGGAGGAAGGCGGAATGGGGTCAGCACCTAAATTCCCGATGCCTAACAACTGGCAATTCCTGATGCGTTATGCTTATTTAACGAATGATGTCGGCATCGCCCAAAGCGCAACCCTTACTTTAAAAAAGATGGCTTTCGGTGGGATATATGATCATATAGGCGGCGGTTTTGCCCGATATTCGGTTGATGGCCGCTGGCATGTGCCGCATTTTGAAAAGATGTTGTATGATAACGCCCAGTTGATCAGCCTGTATTCCGAAGCTTATACCTGGAAAAGTTCGCAATTATATAAACAGGTTGTTGATGAGATTATCAATTTTTCTATGCGGGAGTTATCATCACCTGATGGTGGTTTCTACAGTGCATTGGATGCCGATAGCGAAGGAGTAGAAGGTAAATTTTACACCTTCACCAAAGCCGAAATTGAAACTATTTTGGGCGATGATACCGAACTTTTCTGCATCTATTACCACATAACCGAGGACGGCAACTGGGAAGAGGAACAAACCAATGTACTCTTCAGGCAGGAGAAAGATCTGCAATTAGCTAATAAACTCGGCTTGCCGTTAGAATCGATGATGGAAAAGATTGAAGATGGGCGCAAGAAAGTCTTCTATGCCCGCAGCCAGCGCATCCGTCCCGGTTTGGATAATAAAATATTAGCATCATGGAATGGTTTAATGCTCAAAGGCTTGTGCGATGCCTATCGTGCATTTAATGAGCACGATTACCTGGACATGGCCCTGCGCAATGCCGATTTCATTGTGAATTATATGGTGAATGGGGAAGGCCAGCTGTCGCGCACATACAAAGGCGTGGATAACGATTCCATCGCTTTTCTGGATGATTATGCCAACGTAGCTGATGGTTTAATTGCCTTATACGAGGTTACTTTTGACGAGCGTTGGCTGGAGCATGCCCGCAGCCTTGTCGACTATGCCATAGCGCATTTTTATGATGCGGCAAGCGGGATATTTTATTTTACCGGGGATAGCAACGAGCAACTGATCGCGCGAAAATCAGAAATAATGGATGGCGTAATACCATCCTCAAACTCCGTAATGGCGCGCAATCTTAAAAAAATAGGTTTATTGTTTGATAATGAGGCATATTATCAAATTTCGGCGCAGTTATTACGCAATGTAATGCCGCATATCGCCAGGTACGGTTCATCCTACTCAAACTGGTGTATGTTATTGCTTGATGAAGTTTTTTGTACCTATGAAGTTGCCATAACCGGCGAAAATTATGATGCCTTACGTATAGAAATTGAAAATAAATACATTCCTAATAAAATAATATTGGGAGGTAAAAAAGGAAGTTTACCTTTGTTGCAGGAAAAATTCACCAGCGAGACACAAATATTTATCTGCAAGGATAAAACCTGTAGCCTGCCCGTTTACAATTCCATTGACGCTGTAAAACAAATTAATTCCAAAATACTTTTATAAGAAATAGAATTCAGAATGAAAATTGAACCACAACACGTAGTCTCATTAACTTACGATTTGTATGTTGATCAGAACGGCACAGAAACATTAGTTGAGAGCGCTACACAGGAGCAACCTCTAACCTTTTTATACGGATCAGGCCAAATGTTGCCTAAGTTCGAAGAAAATTTAAGCACTTTGTCAACCGGTGATAACTATGATTTTCACTTGTCGGCACAAGATGCCTACGGGGAATATGACGATGAAGCAGTAGCTAATCTTCCAAAAGAAATGTTTAACGGTACTGATGTGCCTGAAATTGGCAGTATTTTGCCTTTGCAGGATAACAATGGCAACCGTTTTCAGGGGCAGGTGGTTTCTGTTGCTGAAGATGCGGTTATTGTTGATCTTAACCACCCAATGGCAGGCCAGGAATTACATTTTAAAGGAAATATCCTGAATGTTCGCCCTGCAACACCAGAGGAATTATCTCATGGCCACGCGCATGGTGCCGATGGTCATCACGCTCACTAATATTCAATCAATTTTATGGTTTGGAACGGAAATATTTTCGTTCTAAGCCATACTTAGTCAATATCCAATTCCCCGTCATCTGTTATACGGCACTTCACAAATATTCTGCACAATATCGGTTTATAGTTTTTAGTCGCCGGCACAAAAAGCCTGTCATCCTCATCAATTAAATCAGTGCTGAAAGTAGTTATACGTTCATCCACCGGCGATTTAATATGCACCTTAAAGTCAGCCAACCTGCCACCTGGACTAACTAATATTTCCAAAATAGCGGTAAACTGCGACAGGTCGGTCCCCATATAATCATCAGACAACCTGAACAATTTTAAATAAGGAATATAGCCGTAATAAATACCACCAGCTTTCATCGGCTTGGTTACCCGGTCCGAGTCTGTTATCTTATTATCAAAACTATATAAAATATGTGTAGCTGTAAGGCTATCATCAGGCATTTCCCAGGTGATGCTATTCCGCTCATAATTAAAGTTTTGCACTAAACGGCCATATTTATCATAAAAATGCCAGGCACCAACCCTTTTATTATCAGCATAATTCCCGCTTGCCAACGCAATCCGGCGGCGGTATATAGCCTGATATAAACCCTGCTTTATTTCCTTATTGCTTTTCAATACCAAAAACTGCTCAACAATCGATTGGGTTAGCCTGTTTTTCCTCATTACTGAATCTTGAGCAACGGCACGGATTACAAAAAAATGTATGACAATAAGCAGTATTACTTTCTTCACGGTAGTATTAAATAAAATATTATTTGTAACAGCTATTGTGCTAATCAGCTTATGGGGTTTGCAATAATACGATACATATTTTAAAAAAATAAATACTTTATCAATAACTCAGGGCTTTATAAGTGGTTAGTTTCCAAAATATAAGCATAGGCATTGTGCTATACCATTCCCTGGTATAGGGAGAGAAGGTTAGGGTAAAGTTTTAAAGCGATATATTTATATGCCTTTTTAACTAACTATTACTAAGTAATTACGTACAACAGTGCAATTGTTTTATCTGATACACTTTTGTTAAACATTTAGCGTTTAATAAGTAAACGCTAACCAATGTGTATCCTGTAATTCAGGCAATAGTGCCGTGTGGTACTATCTATGTTAGATAAAATATTTCTTATTAAAAAAAACAAAATCCGGTAGTTTATAAACTGTATGCCCTGAGGCTCTAAGAATAATTCTTAGTTTCATTATATTATACATACCTTTCATTCACTGTCCCTAACTAAATAAACTATAATTAATTTTTGTGCTATGGCCTTCTTAGAGAGTGTGTTGGAGCCACCATCGTATGGATGGATGGACAAATTTGGTAAGCTTTCAAAGCCTAAACCAGGTGAAATTTTTAAAGAGTTCTTTTCCCGTTTAAATGTATTTAAAAATAAAAAAAACTGGCTCTCGTTCATGAGTTGGTTTATGGTATGCTGCCTTGCGCCATTCCTGTTTTTATTCATATTTAAATACTTCTCCATTAAATTATTAATTGTTGCTTTTGTATATAGTATGATTGTAATGGGTACGCATGGTACCATTTGGTTACATCGTTACTGTACACATGGGGCTTATACATTCAAAAATAATTTTTGGCGGTTTTTCACTCAAAACCTTACTTTAAAAATTATTCCGGAAGAAATCTACGCGGTATCGCATCACGTACACCATGCGCTTTCTGATCAACCCGGCGATCCTTATAATGCCCAAGGCGGTTTTTTATACTGCTTTTTAGCTGATGTAAATCACCAGCCCATCTCACGTAGCCTGTCAGAAAAAGACTATGATAAATGCGTTAACTTAATGCGCCATACAGGTGTTAAAACAAACTCCTATACTAAATATAATAAATGGGGTACATTGGCTGCGCCTGTTCGCACCATTACCGCGGTATTACTTAATTGGGCGTTTTGGTTTGCGGCATTTTACTTAATAGGTGGTTTCGGCCTGGTATGCGCCATATTCGGAGCAGCCGGTTTTTGGGCTGTAGGTGTGCGTACATATAATTATGAGGGCCATGGTAAGGGCGAAGATAAACGCCGTGATGGTGTTGATCATAATCGCGAGGATATGTCTATAAACCAAATATGGCCAGGCTATGTTGCTGGCGAATGGCATAATAATCACCATTTATATCCCAAAAGCGCACGTTCTGGTTTTAAGCCATACCAGCTTGATTTGGCTTGGTGTTATATAAAACTATTGAGCATGTTAGGCGCTGTAAGTAGTTACCGCGATTCTAAAAAAGACTTTAAACTGGCTTATTGTCAAAAACCGGTTAAAGCAGCGACACCAGTTAATAACGTAGTACCTACGGTTTATATACAAGAACGCGAGGAAGCTTTTATTAATTAATATTTCAATGGTTAAAACTTTTATAATGCCTGGGAGTTGTAAGTTTTATAAAAACTCAACCAATGAAAAAACTAATTTTATCAATCTTGATGGTTTTAGCCATAGGATTCTCATCATTCGCGCAACAACACAGGGTAGAAAAGAAAACTGTTAAGGTAAAGCACACCAGTAGTTTTGGTCAAAAAGTGCATAACACTTTTCACAAAAAGAAACATTACAACGGTTACAAAGTAAAAACTAAGGTTAGGAAATAGTAACCGGTAAAAAATAAAAAGGGAGATGCAATTTGTATCTCCCTTTTTTGTTGCCATTTTTTAGGTTGATGTCATACCAAAAAGAAAACTTTTCGCTAAAAAAACACTACCTTTTTTCTGTAAGGATTAATTACCTTTAGCTTACCAATTAACCACTACACTACCTGTATTATGAAAGCAAAATCATCGCTATTGATGTGTTTTTTATGCGCTGTGTTCTTTAGTCAAACCGTTTCAGCTCAAAATTTAGGCATATTTGATACACAAACCGACGTAGGTAATGTAAAACTTACCGGTTCTGCATTATATGAGCCCGAATTACAACAATATAAAATTACCGGTTCAGGCTATAACATCTGGTTTGATCATGATGCCTTTCATTATGTTTACAAACGCATAAAAGGCGATTTTATATTAACCACAAGTGCCGCTTTTTTAGGTAAAGGAGTGGAGATGCACCGCAAGCTGGGTTGGATGATCCGCGCGTCACTCGATTCTAACTCAAAACACGTTAACGCGGTGGTGCATGGCGATGGCTTAACCTCATTACAATTTAGGCGTACCGTTGGCGCCCAAACTGAAGAGGTCAAATCAACTATTACGCATGCTGATGTTATCCAGATCGAAAGAAAAGGTAATACCTACACCATGTCTGTAGCGCGTAATGGTGAAACTTTTGTTACCGAAAAGGTTGAAGATCTTGATCTGGGCGATGAAGTTTACGTGGGCTTATTCGTCTGCTCGCACAACCCAAACGTTTCCGAAACCGCCGTATTTAATAATGTACGTATTGTTGTACCTGCTAATGGCGAGAACGGCTATCAAAAATACATCGGCAGCGATATTCAAATATTGAACCTGGAAAACAACAACAGCCGTATCATCTACCAATCATCACAATCGCTGCAAGCACCAAACTGGACTAAAGATGGTAAATCCTTGATCTATAACAGTAATGGTTTGCTTTATAAATATGATTTGAAAACCAATATCCCGCAGGTACTAAACACCGGTGTTGCTAAAAATAATAATAACGATCACGTACTATCTTTCGATGGCAAATGGCTGGCGATTAGCAATAGCGAAAAGGATGGTTCAATCGGATATATCATCCCATCAACTGGGGGCGAAGCAAGGCAATTAACCCCAACAGGCCCATCATACATGCACGGCTGGTCGCCCGATGGTAAGTACATGGTTTTTTGTGGCGATAGAAACAACGAATACGATATTTACAAAGTCCCATCAAAAGGAGGCAAGGAAGTCAGGCTAACCGATGCCCCCGGATTAGATGACGGCGCGGAATACACACCCGATGGAAAATATATCTACTTCTGCTCAGTTCGCAGTGGCCTGATGCAGGTTTGGCGCATGAATCCCGATGGCAGTAACCAAACACAGGTAACCAATGATGATTTTGATAACTGGTTTCCGCATGTCTCGCCGGATGGTAAAATGATCGAATTTATCTCCTTCATAAAAAACGAAGTTGCTCCCGGCGATCATCCATTTTACAGGCATGTATACCTTAGGGTAATGCCGGTTGGCGGAGGCCCAATTAAAGTGGTGGCCTACTTATATGGCGGTCAGGGTACTATCAATACCCCATCGTGGTCGCCCGATAGCAAGCGTTTAGCCTTTGTGAGCAATACACAATTATTGTTTCCTGTATTCCCAATAGCCCAATAGTTATGATTCAAACATCCCGCAGAAAATTTTTAATAAACAGCGCTGTTTTAGCGGCAGGCACAGCTTTATTACCTAACGAACTTTTCTCATCACCAACAAAAAAAATTGAACGTCTTGGCCTGCAACTTTATACCGTTCGTGATGCCATGCATGCCGATCCAACAGGCACGCTTAAACAGTTAGCGGCAATTGGGTACAAGCATTTAGAACATGCTGGTTACAGCGATGGGAAATTTTACGGTTTAAGTGTTAATGATTTTAAAAAGGTTTTGGATGATAACCTGCTGAACATGACCAGCGGACACGTAGTATTACAGCAAAAGCACTGGGATGCCGCCAAAAATGATTTTACCGATGAATGGAAAAAAACCCTCGATGATGCTTCCGATATCCACCAAAAATACCTGATAAGCCCTGGACTGGACGATAATTTAAAGCATGATTTTAATGCCTTTAAAGCATTTATGGATGTATTTAACAAATGCGGCGAGTTATGTAAAAGTAAAGGCCTGGTATTCGGTTACCATAACCACGATTTTGAGTTCACAACCATATTTGGTAATGACAGGATGTACGATTTAATATTAGCCAATACTGATCCTGCATTGGTTACCCAGCAATTGGATATTGGCAATATGTATTCAGCAGGTGCTATGCCGATGGATTATATCAAGAAATATCCCGGCAGGTTTGAGTTAATGCATGTAAAGGATGTAATTAAAAAAGACGATGGTAAGTATGAAAATACCTTGCTTGGTAAAGGCCTATTACCATTAAAAGAAATATTAAAAACAGCCCGCAAAACTGGTACATCCCAGTTTATTATTGAACAGGAGGATTACCAGGGAATGGACCCGATAGCCAGTACTGTAATTGACCTGAAAGTTATGCAGGATTGGGGTTACTAAGTAACATATTTATGGCGTGGTGTATCTTTTTAAATAAATTACTAAGTTTGATGTACCGGAGCTAAATTGATTTTATAACTACCTATATAAATAATTTATAACCAATGACCGATAAACCAATTGATTCATCTTTGAATACCTCGCGCAGAGGTTTTATTAAAAGCAGTTCCATTGCGGCTGCAGGCATTATGATTGTTCCCCGCTATGTTTTAGGCGGAAAAGGTTTTATTGCACCAAGCGATAAACTTGTAATTGCATCTGTTGGCGCAGGTGGCAAAGGCCAAAGCGACATTGCCAATTTCTATGCCAGTGGTAACGCCGAAATAGGCTATCTATGTGATGTGGATACGCGCAGCGCCGCCAAAACGGTAGCCAAATTCCCGAAAGCTAAATTTTATAAGGATTGGCGCGAGATGCTGGATAAAGATCACAAGAATTTTGATGCTGTATCTGTATCTATTCCTGATCATAATCATGCTATAGTCGCTTTGTCTGCCATGCAGATGGGCAAGCATGTATACGTACAAAAACCATTAGCACATGATGTTTTTGAGGCTCGGGCCTTAACACATGCCGCTAAAAAATATAATGTAGTAACCCAAATGGGTAACCAGGGTTCATCAAACGATGGGGTAAGGCGCTTGCGCGAATGGTACGATGCAGGTGAGATTGGCGATGTACACACCGTTTATTGCTGGACAGATCGCCCGGTTTGGCCGCAAGGCATCCCATGGCCAACTACAAAAGCCGATATCCCTAAAGAGTTGGATTGGGATTTGTGGTTAGGAACTGCTCCTTCTAAAGATTACGTAAACAAATTAGTGCCCTTCAATTGGCGTGGCTGGTGGGACTATGGCACCGGCGCACTTGGCGATATGGGATGCCATATAGTTGAAGCTCCGTTTCGTGTGCTTGATCTGCAATATGTTAAGGATGTGCAATCAAGCGTAGGAACTGTTTATGTAGATAATTTCAAAAAAGGATATTTTCCGGATAGTTGTCCGCCATCAAGTCATATCACCCTTACTTTCCCTAAAACAGCTAAGACCCAGGGCGATGTTACCGTACACTGGATGGACGGCGGCATACAACCTGAACGCCCTGTTGAATTAGGCCCGAATGAAGATTTCGGCGATAATGGCAATGGTATGCTCTTCATCGGCACAAAAGGAAAAATGATGGCCAGTACTTACTCATTAAATCCGCAATTGTTGCCAACCTCACGTACAGCTCAGTCTACTGTGCCGCAAACAATTAAGCGTGTCCCGGGCGGACAGGATGGGCATTATGCGCAATGGGTAAATGCAGCTATTGCCGGTAAACCCGATGATGTGAGTTCACCATTTAAACTGGCTGGCCCGTTAACAGAAGCTTTGTTGATGGCAAATCTTTCTATCCGCGGGCATGATATTCAAAAACAACGTGCTGACGGCAAAGGCTTTGATTATCCCGGCCAAAACATAAAACTGATATGGGACAACGATGCCATGCGGGTAACCAATTTTGATGATGTAAATCAATTCATAAAACGCGAGTACCGCGAAGGCTGGAAAGTGTTAAGTTAATATATGAAGTTAAGATTAGGAATGATAGGCGGTGGGCAGGGCGCGTTTATAGGCGCTGTCCACCGCATCGCCGCCCGTATGGACGACGAATATGAATTGGTTTGTGGCGCGTTCAGCAGCAATGCGGAAAAGGCTAAAGCAAGTGGCTTATTATTGGGTTTATCACCGGATCGTGTTTATGTATCGTACCAGGAACTCATCGAAAAGGAAAAACAATTACCCGAGGATGAGCGTGTACAGGTAATCAGCATAGTAACACCAAATCACCTGCATTTCGGCCCGGCTAAACTGGCGTTGGAAAACGGTTTTCATGTAATACTGGATAAGCCGATGACTTTTTCATTAGCAGAGGCAAAAGAGCTTGAAAAAGTTGTTAAAGCAAGTGGCAAACGGTTTTGTCTTACCCATACTTATACCGGTTACCCCATGGTTAAAGAAGCCAGGCAGTTGGTTTCAGAGGGTAAATTAGGTAAGATCAGAAAAGTTTATGTAGAATATCCGCAAGGCTGGCTAAGTACATTTTTAGAGGGTGAAGATAACAAACAAGCAAGCTGGCGAACTGACCCAAGCAAAAGCGGTATTGCTGGTGCTATGGGCGATATTGGAACCCATGCCTTTAACTTAGCCGAATATGTGAGCGGCCTGCAGGTAACCAAACTTTGTGCCGATATTAATACCGTTGTTGAAGGCCGCAAATTGGATGATGACGGCGCAGCCCTGTTGAAATTCAATAACGGTGCAAGCGGTGTATTAATAGCATCGCAAGTTGCCGCTGGCGACGAAAATAACATCAAAGTAAGGGTTTACGGTGAAAAAGGCGGACTGGAATGGCAGCAGGATAATGCCAATACTTTACTTTTAAAATGGTTAGACAAACCAGCTGAAATATTACGCACAGGCGCAGGCTATTTAAGTTCATATGCGACGCACAACGCCCGCGTACCTGCAGGGCATCCCGAAGGCTACCTGGAAGCATTCGCCAATTTATACCGCAACTTCGCATTAAGTATTAAAGCGGATATTGCTGGGAAACCAGCCGAAAAGGAATGGCTCGATTATCCCGATATAGAAGACGGCATCAGGGGGATGGCCTTTGTAGAGAACGTGATCGCATCCGGTAAGTCAGATATAAAGTGGACTGATTTTAAAATATAAAATAGTAGATAGACTTACGAAGTTTTTAAAACTTCGTAAGTCTTACAGGTTAAAAAACAAACTATATGAAAACCATTAAAGGCCCGGCAATATTTTTAGCGCAATTTATAGGTGCCGATGAACCTTTTAATAATTTAAAGTCCATCTGTCAGTGGGCAAAAGATTTAGGCTATAAAGGAGTGCAATTACCCACGCTTGATGATAGATTCATCGACCTGAAAAAAGCTGCTGAAAGCAAAACCTATGCTGACGAACTGAATGGTTTGGTTAAGGAAGGCGGTTTAGAGATTACCGAACTATCAACCCACTTACAAGGGCAATTAGTTGCTGTCAACCCAGCTTACGATCAATTATTTGATGGTTTTGCACCCGAATCTTATCGTAATAATCCTAAAGCGAGGCAGCAATGGGCAGTTCAACAATTAAAATATGCTGCTAAAGCATCGCAAAATTTAGGCTTGAATGCCAGCGTTACCTTCAGCGGTGCGCTTATATGGCAAATGATGTACCCCTGGCCGCAACGCCCGGCTGGAATTGTTGAGGATGCTTTTACTGAACTCGCCAAACGCTGGGAGCCAATCCTAAATGTTTACGATGAATACGGAATTGACCTTTGCTTCGAGATTCACCCCGGTGAAGACTTGCACGATGGTATCACCTACGAAATGTTTTTAGAAAAGGTGAACAACCATCCGCGGGCCTGCTTGTTATATGATCCGTCGCACTTTGTATTGCAATGTTTGGATTATCTGGAATATATCGACATTTATCATGAACGTATTAAAATGTTCCATGTAAAAGATGCCGAATTTAACCCAACTGGTAGGCAGGGCGTTTACGGTGGTTACCAAAGCTGGATAAACAGGGCAGGGCGTTTCCGTTCTTTAGGTGATGGGCAGGTTGATTTTAAAAGCATATTCAGCAAATTGGCACAATATGATTTTAGCGGGTGGGCAGTATTGGAGTGGGAATGTGCCCTCAAAAACTCGGAAGATGGAGCACGTGAAGGAGCCGAATTTATCAAGAATCATATCATTAAAGTAACCGATAAGGCCTTCGATGATTTCGCCTCATCAGGCGGCGACGAAGCTTTCAACAAAAAAATATTAGGAATATAAAACACATAACAATAACATCTACATGAAAAAGTCATTCATCATTTTCGGGCTAGCGCTGGCAATATCCGCCTGCGGAAACAACAAATCAAGCAACAGCTCAGGTACCGATACCACAGCTACCACCACTACCACAACATCATCAAGCCAAAACACATCGGTAGCCGTAAAGGATACTTTAGGCGAAGCATTAATCCAAAAGAATGATTGCCTTACCTGCCATAAGCTCGATCAAAAAATTATTGGCCCTGCTTATATCGATGTAGCAAACAAATACACCGCATCGCCAGCTGTTATTGATACTTTGGCTAATAAGATAATCAAAGGTGGTTCAGGTAACTGGGGTAATATCGCTATGTCGCCGCATCCAAATTTATCAATGACAGATGCACAGGATATGGTGAGATACATCCTGTCGCTCAAAAAATAAACCAACAAACCAATATAAACCAATGACAAATAGAAGAACGTTTTTAACCCAGGCCGGGATGCTTTCGGCGGGGATAATGATTGCCCCAAAGCTGGTGATGGCAAAGGGAAACAGCAATGTTGTAGGGCTTCAGCTATATAGTCTTCGCGACCAGTTAAAAGGCGGCGATGTAAAAGATGTTATAGCCAAAATAGCTAAAGCAGGTTATAAAGAGGTTGAAACATTTGGCTACAATAAAAAAGATGGTTTTTGGGGATTGGATGCAACCCAGTTTAGCAATGCCTTAAAAGATAATGGCTTGCGCACTCCAAGCGGGCATTTTGAGTTCGACAGCTTTTTTGCTACCGGAAATACAGATCAATTGCAAACCTATATTGATGCCGCGCACATTACCGGTATGGAATACATCATCGTTCCGCACCTGGATGGTGATTTTATAAAAACGGTTGACGACTTTAAAAAGATTGCCGATAAAATAAGTGCTGCTGCCGAAATATGTAAAAAACAAGGCTTGAAATTCGGTTACCACAACCATAATTTTGAGTGGAAACAGGTTGGCGGTACTACTTTTTATGATACAATATTAGATCGTACCGATCCAAATTTGGTAAAAATGGAAATGGACTTGTATTGGGTAGTTCGTACCGGTCAGGACCCGATAGAAATTATTAAAAGACATCCGGGCAGGTTCTTCGCGTTCCATATTAAGGATATGGACAAAGCCAACCATAATATAAACACCGAGGTAGGCAACGGTACCATTGATTTTAAAGCCATAATGGGTTACGCCAAGTTAGCTGGTGTAAAACACTTTATAGTGGAGCAGGAAAATTATACCAATATTGACCCATACGTGAGTATAGCGCAAAGCTGTTCCTACTGCAAAAATGTGCTGCATGTTTAACAATCACTAAATAAAACTAACATGAAATATAAAATATTATTAACCGCGGTATTAGCAGCAAGTGCAATGATGGCTAATGCCCAACAAACTGCCAAGCCCGAAGATACCGAAGTTTGGAGTCCTGAACCGGCTGTAGTTACCCCTGGCAAAACTTGCGCTGACGCACCATCAGATGCAATCATTTTATTCAATGGTACAAATCTTAGCCAATGGGTTTCCGCTCAGAACAGAACCCAGGCGGCAGATTGGAATGTGCATGATGGCATTGTCACTGTAAACAAAAATTCAGGTAATATCGAAACGAAAAAGTTGTTCACCAATTACCAGTTACATATTGAATGGCGTATCCCTGCTGACATTACCGGCACCGGGCAAGCAAGAGGAAATAGCGGTGTATTTTTGGCATCACTAGGCAAAGGCGATGCAGGCTATGAGCTACAGGTATTGGATTCATACAAAAACAAAACCTACGTTAACGGTATGGCTGGTAGTATATACAAGCAGTTTATCCCGCTGGCAAACCCAGCCAGGCCACCGGGCGAATGGCAAACCTATGATGTGATCTGGACCGCGCCAACATTTAATAGCGATGGTTCGTTAAATACACCTGCCCGTGCCACCGTAATATATAACGGTGTTGTTGTTGAAAACAATGTTTCGCTATTAGGCCCTACATTATATATCGGCAAACCGGAATACAAGGCACATGGCCCGGCACCAATAAAGTTGCAAGCACACGGCGACAAAAGCGAGCCACTAAGCTTCAGAAATATTTGGGTAAGGGAACTTTAGATTAATCATTTTTCAAATCCCCCCCTGGAGGGGGAGCGTCGGACAAGTGTAGTAGCAGGGGGGGGTATCAGACATGCTCCATTAAACAACATGTGAATCAAACAAAAAGGGAGCAAGTTTTAAACTTGCTCCCTTTCTTATTTATGGTAGATGACCGTTTAGTCTACTTTGTAATGGTAAACATAACGTGCAATATTGCCATCAGCATCAATACCTTCAAGTACTGCGCGGTATAAACCTTTACCATCAGCATTAAAAAAGTCAAATGAGGCTTTTCCTGTAGCATCTGTAATTATTTTCGGGTTCCAGTAAATGGTTGTGCGTAAATCAGAATAAGCCATGTTGGTTTTTGGTACACTAAACTTTGGTACATAAAACTCCATTACACGCCCGTAACCCTGTGGGGTAATGGTAATTAAATTAGTCTGCGGCATCATATCCCTAAGTTGCGCAAGGCTTATTTTTTCACCTTTTGGCTGTTTTTTACCGGTAATAACAATCACACCCTTAGTCTGCGACATTTTATTGATACTGCTAAGCCCATCGTTTAAAAATACTTCTACTGTTTCAACAGTTTTAGGGTCAATATTATCCAGGTAGCTTGCATCAACGGGTAAACCGTTAAAATATATAGCAGCCGGTGTTGATTTATTCCCCGCATTATAATCTCTGGTTAAATAAAAATTTCCTTGCTCATAGGTAAAACCCATAACCGCTGTGCTAAGGCATTGTGTCAGAAAATTACATCCGGTTAATTGCTCCTGAGAAACCACGTGATCGGCTATCGGGCTTAACCCGGTTAATGCAGGGTAATCCAGGTGACTTGGTTTTTTTACTTCGGATTTAGCAATAATCACAACTTCTTTAAGCATACGCGTGCCCGCATATTGGCGTTTGGTGTTTTTTAAATATACCGATAAGGTACTATCTATATTCTGAACATTATCCGGCGAATTGATGTTTTTAATCAAGGCGGGCGTTGTTTCGCCATCTACTGTAATAACCATATATTTTCCATTAGGGTTATTCTTTGCGTTAAGCACAACCTTAGCTGAATCTTTAAAATTCAAGTTCGAGAATTTGAAATTACCCGATGCATCCGTTTGAGCATCCTGGCTGGCTAACCTGTCACTAATATTTAAGTGAATATTACCGTTCGGGACCTCTAAGCCTGAATTAGTACGTAAATTACCGGATATGTTTATACCCTGCTCAGGCGCGAAAAATAATTTAGGCGTTTTGCCGGCTACAATATCTCCATAATCAAAACGGCGGTAACCTTGTGTAAGCATTAGTATGTCAAGGTCCTCAACTCGCTTTGCGTCTACGTGGTTAAAATAATAATTCGGTTTTTCTATGTATCCTTTAATATCTGATGTTAAAAGCAATGTTGATAGTATGGTGGTTTCGCTATCTTCATTGTAAGGTACTTTACTTTCATCTGTAACAGATAAAGAGAATGTTCCAACATCAGGTACCTCCTTATTTTTAACTGCCAGGTTCATGTGTACTTTTTGGCGGGTTCCGTATACTTGGCGATCTGTATTAATGGCAACATTTAAAAGGTCGTTATGCTGAATAAATACCAGGCGCTCACTTAAAGGGTCACCTTCTGATGTTAGTAACGAGAATTGCAAAATGCCTGTAGGGAATTTGTTTTTTGGTATTGTAGATGAATAAAGCAGGTTTTGCAGGTTGGTTTGCGCGGCGTAACATACCGTACCACCACTTTGCGCGATGATATAAAAAAGGGTGTTCTTAAACTTAGCTAAAAATGCCGGGTTTGAAATCAGTTTAATGGTTACACTATCCGGGTTGGTGTTGATTACCGATATATATATACCCTCGTTAAGTTCTCTTGGTAAGTCATAAGTTCCCTTTGTTCCATCGGGAAATGATACTGTTGCTTTATAGTTTTTGTTTGGCTGAGGCTGAAATGTAAATTCACCCATACCCAAATGTTGCGAGGTAAATTGAGCTACTTCTGTATTACTATCGTCAGTTACGGAGCCTTTAATATCAACACCCATCCCGTTGGAATTTATGGCCTTAAATGCGACTTTCGCATTCACATCGCTCAACATATTGCCACCTTCCGGGAAAAATTGCACGTCTTTCGCTATGGCCGCGGTTTTTAAAGGATAGGTATTGGTAATGCTCTTTTTGTAATTCAGTTCAATTACGGCAGTTAAGTCGGCTGCCGCGAATGCGCC
Organism: Mucilaginibacter sp. L196; assembly: GCF_009765905.1. Classification (GTDB taxonomy): domain Bacteria; phylum Bacteroidota; class Bacteroidia; order Sphingobacteriales; family Sphingobacteriaceae; genus Mucilaginibacter. Next base: position 1,121,310 of record NZ_LMUO01000015.1, read on the forward strand.
TTTTTTATCGCTGGTGAAAGTTAAGTCCAAACCACCATTTTGGTCAGTAACGCCCTTTCCTTTATCAATTGTTTCATCGTCGGATTGAACCTTCCATGATACCCTTCTATTTGTTAACGGCGCCCCATCCTGATCTTTATAAATAATATGCGCCGTTATCTTTTCCGCATTGCTGGTAACTGCATTTACAAATGATATATGGGTATCAATTGGCGTGTCTTTGTCTGATATATTACCTACAGTAAGGTTTTTATTAAAAAAATACCCCTGGTCAAAATTGCGCATCCAGTTGGTATAAGCCCTAACATGGTAATTACCTTCAATAAACGAAAGCTGTGGCAACACTATACTGCCATAGGCTGTACCATTAAGTACCGGTAATCTTAATGATGCTACAACCGAATCACGGTTGTTTATCATATCTACATATACAATTTTACTAATAGCCGATAACTGGTTTTCTTCAAGCGTTAAATAGGCCTTAAACCAAATCGTATCGCCAACAGCATAGTAAGGCTTATCAAAATGCAGGTAAACCTTTTCTACCGGGAAATTTTGCGTGTACTCGGTTGTTTTCGAAATTAAAGTTCTTAGTGGGATGCTATCTTCCTGTGCAAACGCCGATAACGTGAAAACCATTAAAAGGCATGCTGCAAGAGTGATTTTTTTGAGGATCATCAACATTAAATAAAGTGAAATATAAGGACGCTAAATATATCTATTTAAAACAAAAGCGTAAGCAGTTTAACACGCTTTAACATATTTTTTACAATCGAAAATATTTTAGGAGGTTATATTATCGATGCTGATTGCGCGATAGGGAGGGGTATAAATAAAAAATATCATTGCAATCCGTTTTTCAGGATCACAATGATATTTTTTATAAATGGGAACGGTAGTTTCTACCAGCCAGAGCCTTTTTTAGCGGCGCCGCTGCTGATATGTCCTTCTGCTGTAGCTTTGCTCATAATAGCAGCCATTTTGTTGCCTGCGCTGTCTTTACCAGTTGCAATGTACCTGCCTGATTTTACATCGATAGTAGGATCAATCATTGGAACGTTTTTGGTTTTTGTTTTTACAGAATAGGCGGTAATACCGCCGCTTGTTGGTGTTGCCATAATTAGTTTAAATTGTTTTTTTGTAATAACTCCACACAGGAGATGTTTGTTTTAACAAACATAGCTTATTGTATTTAAGTTGTATACTGTTTAACCTAAAAATTATTAACAAATTATAGGTAATTAACATTTTTTTAGCTGTAAAAACAGTTAAATATGCCGAATTGCTATTTTGATGGCTTGTTTTGTAGTATAGGTAATATATTTATGGCTAAACACTTAATTAATTGTTTTTTGAAATTTTAGCTCAAACTATTATATTAGATGTTAGTTTAAGTATAAAATTCAGTTATCCGCCATGGACAAAAAAGACTCAAGCATACTGTACTTTATTTTAGGGCTGTATGCTTTAATGGTAAGCTGGTATTACAACCACAACCTTATTATATTACTGTTAACTTATATCTTTTGGCCGGTATACTTGTTGTATGAACTGCTTATTGGGCACCTTGCACACGGTATGTGGAAGACGATCCCGCTCTCATACTTCAAATAGCGCGATAACTTATATTTTTTCAACTAACACCGCTGTACCGTAGGCAAGTACTTCGGTAATACCTTGCATAATTTCGTTGGCATCATAACGCATGTTTATAATAGCGTTTGCACCCAGGGTTTGGGCATGCTGTGCTAATAGTTGAAATGCTTCCTCGCGCGATTTTTCGCAAAGCTCAACATAAATAGAAAGCCTGCCGCCAAATAAAGATTGAAAACCACCGGCAATGTTACCCAGTGCACTACGGCTGCGTACGGTTATACCGCGTACAACCCCTAAATGTTTAACAATTTTATAACCTTCTAAACCCGTACTGGTAGTAATTAATGCTGCGTCCATAATTTTGATAGTTTTTAGATTTTTCAGTGTAAATATAAATAATAGACTGTACTAAATCGGTATTGTTACAATTTTACAAGTCCAAAATCAGGCGGGTCAGACAATTACCTATTTCATCAAGCCGCCATATCTTGATGATATGGCAGCTTTAATATATTATTAATCCTGTTATTATTTAACCGGTGGGCCTGTTGGAGCAGTAGGTGTTGGAACCGATGTTGGGGTAGGAGTTGGTGTTGCCGGAGTTGAAGCAGGCGGCACAGTTGGTGATGGCATTGGGCTTGGTGTAGTAGTCGGCATCGGCGTAGTTGTCGGTGTGGTGGTCGGCATTGGTGTAGTTGTAGGTGTTTTTGATCCGCTACCTGAAGTAACCGGCACCGTATCTCTTAAAGCATAATCTTTATGAGATATAACACGAACAGAACTATTTATATATGTATTAGCTACCGCATATTCAAATGCGCACGTTGCTATTAAAGCTGTTGCAATTATCTTTACCTTTTTCATAATATTTTATTTTGGGTTATAATAACACATGTATTACAAAAACTGTTCCTAAAATATCAATAAGGTTAAATTAATTTCGTAAAATGGATATTGTTTAATCTTTTAGTTTAATTTTAATATTTACTCCGCTTCCTTAATATGAGTAAGTACAGCATGTATTTTCGCATCAAGCTCCTTACTGGCCTCGTCCAGTTTCGAAATGCATTCGGGGTCAACCTTATAGTCCATCGCTTTAATCACATTTACAATGCCCATAATTGAAGCAAGTGGTTTTCTTAACTCATGTGCCTGTATAAAAGCAATATCGTCCAAAGCCTGGTCTTTTTTTTCATTGCTTTTTTTCATCGCATGGTTATGATGCCAGATGATTCGGTACTGCAAAAACAAAATTATGAAAAAGATAATAAGCAATATACCTATGCCCGATATGATCAGAATTTGCTTGTTTTCTATTTGTTTGGCGCGGTTCATCTGCGCTATTTGCTTGTTCTTTTTTCCAGTTTCATACTGTAACTGCAATTCGCTCATTTGCTTTTCATTCATATGCACACGCAGCGAGTCACGTATTTGCTGCGAACGTGCATTAAAATCAATAGCTGTTTTATAATCGCCGTTTTTAGAATAAAAATGATAGAGGTCTTCATTTAACTCCATCTCACGATAAGGCTCTTTCAGGTTACGGGCTATTGCCAGCGCTTTATTTAAATAGTCAAGTCCCTTTTGCTTGTCACTCAATTGGTACCATGCTTCGCCAAGCCAGTTATAAGCATAAGTGAGTGATCGCTGCCGGTTATATTTTAAAGCCAATGCAACACCCCGGTTGCCATAATTTATTGCGTTTTTATAATCTTTGTTATCCAAATAATATTGGGCAATGTTATCAAATAAAGCAACCCGTAATTCTTCAAATTTAGGGCTGGATTCCGCAATTTTTAAAGCCTTAAGCTGTAAATTGATGGAGGTATCATTCAATGGCATTTTCAATGCTTCGCGACGGGTTTGAACAAACATCGCTTTAAGGTTAATCATCGAAATAATGGCATTCGTATCTTTATTCATTTGTGCCCAATACAAGCCGCTTTGCACACATGAAAAAGCAAGTTGGTAGTTGGCATTTTCTTTATGCAGGTTACCAATTATAGTGTAAACGGAGGGGTAGGCTTGTTTTATGTTCCATTTCTCCACGTTATTGAGGCATTTTAAAGCCTCTTCCATCGATTTTTTATGATCCGCTGTGAGCCAATAGTACTGTGCTAAAAATACTTCCCCATAGACCAATGCTTTTTTATTACCGGTGGAAATAGCTATATCAGTTAAATTTCTTGAAGTGTAGAGTAAGGAATCAAGATTATTGTTTGGGTACTTTTTTCCTGCGCGGATTAAGGAATCAACTTGTTTGTCAACATAGGTATTTCCTGTAGGTACAACTACCTTTTGCTTGCAGGCGATAAATAAGGTTAACAGTAAAAAACAAACAAAAAAACGCGGCGGGCTTTGGGGCATAAAAACAACTGCTTTACACGAATATATAAATTAAAAATATCAATTTAGCTATGCACTGCATGCTGATTGCGTTTGCAAACGATATGGCTAATGTCACACAAAACATATTATAAACAGTAAATTTAATTTGAAATTAAAACCTATCGAAACAATAAATGTTTTTTAACTAAAACCAATAAAATGGACAAGAACGCAACACTTATCGAAGCAGATAAAACATTTACAGAATTGCTGCAATTAGTTTCATCAATTGATGAAGAACGAATTAACATTGTTCCGTTTGAGGGTAGCTGGACAACTGGGCAAGTAGCCCAACACGTTATCCTGTCGGCTGGTGGTTTTGTGCAATTACTGAACGGCTCCGTTAAAGATACAACGCGCGACCCGGAGCAAAACGTCGATAACCTAAGAGCAGCGTTTTTGAATTTTAATATTAAAATGAAATCACCAGATTTTATCATACCACCCGATAAAATTTATCAAAAACAAGAATTGGTCAATACCTTAGGGGATATAAAAAACGGCTTTCTCAAAGCTATTGATACATTAGACAGCACAAAAACCTGCACTTTATTTGAGATGCCCACATTAGGTTATATAACACGGGCTGAGGGTATCGCATTCACTATTGTACATACTCAAAGGCATATTCACCAATTAAAAAACATATACAGTTAAATCAAATAGACCAAAACACATTGAATTTATATTATTGATGTTAATTATAGGGGTATTCCACAATTCTTCAACTTTTCAACAATGCCGTTAAACACCACACAATCCATTAACTTTACCAACCTATAAATAGGAGTAAACCGTTTGGCAAAAGAAGCTACTAAGGAAACCCCCTTAATGCAGCAATATAACGTAATAAAGGCTAAGTACCCCGGTGCTTTGCTGCTATTTCGTGTGGGTGATTTTTACGAAACATTTGGGCAGGATGCCATTAAAGCGGCAGGTATTTTAGGTATCACGCTTACACGCCGTGCAAACGGCGCGGCAACGCATATTGAATTAGCGGGCTTTCCGCATCATTCATTGGATACTTATTTACCAAAACTGGTAAGGGCTGGCCAGCGTGTGGCTATTTGTGATCAGCTCGAAGATCCTAAAACAACCAAGACTATCGTAAAGCGTGGTGTTACCGAACTGGTTACGCCCGGTGTTGCCATAAGCGATAATATCCTCCAACAAAAAAGTAATAACTACCTGGCATCCCTTTACTTCGAGAAGAATAGTATTGGTATCGCATTGATCGATATATCAACCGGCGAATTTTTAACCGCGCAGGGAAGCAGCGATTATATTGATAAACTACTGCAAAGTTATGCGCCAAGCGAAGTCATCTATCCTAAAAGCCGCTCCTCAGATTTTAAGGAAAATTATGGCGACCGCTTTTATACCTATACCCTTGACGACTGGCCTTACAGCGGTGATTACGCTAATGAAACCCTATTAAAGCATTTCGGTGTAAAATCATTAAAAGGTTTTGGTATTGATAAATTGAATTTAGGTATCATAGCCGCCGGTGTGGCGCTTCATTATCTTAATGAGACAGAGCATCGAAACCTCCAGCATATCTCAGCTATATCCCGCATCGAAGAAGACCGGTATTTGTGGATAGACCGCTTCAGTATCCGCAACCTGGAACTGGTTGGTTCATCGAATGAAAATGCGCTGACTTTAGTTGATGTGCTCGATCATACCTGCTCGCCAATGGGAGCCAGGATGCTGCGCAGATGGATAGTAATGCCGTTAAAGGAAATTAAACCTATTAAAGATAGATTGGGTGTTGTCGAGTACTTAATAGCCGAGGAGGAGTTAAGAGAAACCCTTCAGCAATCCATCCGCCAAATTGGTGACTTGGAGCGTTTAATATCCAAAATTGGATTGCAAAGAGCCAACCCGCGTGAGGTTTGTCAACTTAAAAAGGCATTAAAAGCAATTGAAGGCATCAAATCATTATGCGAGCAATCAATCAGCTTGCCGCTAAAGGCAATTGGCGAACAACTGAACCCCTGCACATCTATAAGCGAAAAAATTGAACAGGAACTACATCCTGAGCCGCCCGTAATGATTGTTAAAGGCGGCGTAATGAATGAAGGCATCAACGAAGAACTCGACCGCCTGCGTAAAATAGCCTTCGGCGGAAAGGGCTATTTGCTGGAGATCCAAAAGCGTGAAGCAGAATCAACCGGTATACCATCACTAAAAGTATCATTCAATAACGTATTTGGCTATTACCTGGAGGTTACGCATAGTCACCGGGATAAAGTACCAACCGATTGGATCCGTAAGCAAACCCTGGTAAATGCGGAGCGTTACATCACTCCTGAACTTAAAGAATATGAAGAGCAAATTTTAGGTGCCGAGGAAAAAATATTTGCGCTTGAAACCAAACTATATAATGAATTGCTTTATTCATTAGCCGAATATATCAAACCCATACAACTTAACGCGCAACTGATTGCAAGGCTGGATGTGTTATTGAATTTTGCCACTATCTCCATAAAAAACTACTACGTTAAACCGGATATAAACGAAAGTAGATTAATCGATATTAAAGGTGGCCGCCACCCGGTTATTGAAAAGAATTTACCACTTGGGGATACCTACATCACCAATGATGTTTACCTCGATTCAGATTCGCAGCAGATCATCATCATTACAGGCCCGAATATGGCCGGTAAGTCCGCATTATTAAGGCAAACCGGATTAATTGTATTAATGGCACAAATGGGCTGTTTCGTGCCAGCCAAATCAGCTTCAATTGGTTTGGTTGACAAGATATTCACCCGGGTAGGTGCATCCGATAACGTATCATCGGGTGAATCAACCTTTATGGTGGAGATGAACGAAACCGCCAGCATCCTTAATAATCTATCCGATCGAAGTTTGATTTTGTTGGATGAGATTGGTCGCGGTACCTCAACCTACGATGGTATTTCAATAGCCTGGGCCATTGCTGAGTATCTGCACAATCATCCCACAGCAAAAGCGAAGACCTTATTCGCCACGCATTACCATGAGCTAAATGAGCTGAGTAATTCCTTCAACCGCGTTAAAAACTTCAACGTATCGGTTAAAGAGGTTGGCAGTCAAATCATATTTCTGCGTAAACTGGTTCCCGGCGGCAGCGAGCATAGTTTCGGTATCCACGTAGCAAAACTGGCCGGTATGCCTCAAAAAGTACTGAGCCGCGCCAACGAGATATTAAAGAAACTGGAAAACGAACGTACCGGCGGCGAACATATCAAGGAAAGCATCCGCAAAGTACAAAAGCAAGCGGTACAAATGCAGATGTTCAGTATTGATGATCCGGTACTGGTTAAGATTCGTGATACCCTAAATAACCTCGATGTAAATACCTTAACGCCTGTTGAAGCCCTGATGAAACTGGATGAAATACAAAGGGTAATAAAAGGCTAGTGCTTAAATGTTGATATGTTTAAAACATCTGCAAAAAGAAAGCTAAAGGCTATTTTATCTTTATATCATGAAGTTTAGCCGCGGCTTTAAATTTACCTGTTCAGCCTTTTGTTTTTTGGTGATCTTGTCATCCTGCCACTCCCGCAAAGCGGTAATGAAAGGCGAGCCCGGCGAGATCGTTCAGCCGCAGGCCAATATCGCCGATAAGTATTCCCAAATGATGGCTGTGAATAAAAGCGACATCCAAAACGGCCGCTTATATGCTTTTATCGATCAATGGTATGGCGTACCTTATAAATTTGGCGGGCTGGATAAGGATGGGGTAGACTGCTCAGGTTTGGTTCTTTTATTGGAGCAGCAAGTTTATGGTATAAACCTGCCGCGTGTCACCAGCCAACAAGTAACTATTATAAAGCGTGAATATGAACAGGACCTGAAAGAAGGCGACCTGGTATTCTTTGATTTCGAGGGTAAGCAATTCAGTCATGTTGGTGTGTACCTGCAAAATGGTTACATTGTACATGCCAGCTCAACCAAAGGGGTTATGATAGTGCCATTGCACGGCGGTATGTATAAATACTTCTCGCGCTGTGGTTCTGTTACAGATACATTAACAACCAGCGCCCAGACTCAATAATTATTGTTATTTTCGCCCTATGGAAAAGCCCAAAGAGGAATATTCATTCTGGACGAAATATAAACACTTCGCAAGTACCGAAATATTGCTTTATGTAATTATGATAGTTGGTATCATATTGGGGATAATCATCTTCAGTTAATTATTTTTTGCCAGTATAACGTTGTGCGAATCTTCATCAGCGGCTGATTGATAGAAATCTACAAGATCCTGATATATTTCTTTAGGATAGATACCATTTATTAATTCCAGTTTTCTGTTATAAATTAATTGGTTGCCTTCAACGCGCAGCGTAGCAATATATTTCCCGAATGGTTTTTCAACTGTTCTGCGGAAGGTTTTATTATCAAGATGGTAGCCTGCCGGGATTGTATATGTATATTCATCTTCATTAGTAAAACCTTCATTTATATAAACGTTGGTGGTACGGTTGAAAACTTGCCTGGGCACATTTGCTATTCTGCTTATCGGGTTAAGTGAAAAATTTATTTTACCATTATCTGTTGATGCAAATTCCGGTGCTTTAATTTTCATGGTTTCAGTTGTGGCCGGCTGCAAACCTTTGTCTTGTTTAAAATCCAACTTTTCAATACTTAGGTTATTGATGGGGTAAATGTTTTGCGTCATTTTCAAACGTTCTACCGGCGATTCCGCTATCACAGCCTCTCTGACAAAATAATCTGTCCCGGTATAAACAGTATTCACATCACCCGATAAATCTCCACTCTCACTTATTGTAAAGTTTGCTTTTCTGTTTAATGTAGTAGTATACTTCGGTGTATGCAATAATTTACCACCCTGTGGGGTACAAGCCAATACAGTACGGTCATCTGTAAAACTGCCAAGGTAACCAAAGGGTATAGTTTGACTAGTGCAATCGCACCAGGTTGTATCGTTTTTAAATGGCAAGCATAGTATAATATGGTTACCCTGATTAAGGGTTGCGAAATCGTTATCTAAACTAATTTTATGCACACTATTGGCTTCAACAACACAATAATATGATTCAATACCAACGGATTTTAATAGCGACTGTGTATAATTTACCAATGCCTTACAATCGCCGTAATTCAACTTGTCCACATCCGATGCTAAAAATGGTTGGTGACCGCCTATACCTACCTGCACACTTACATAATGTGTTTTTGCCTGCATGTATTCAAATATCTTTTTAGCTTTTAATTTAGGGTCGGTGATGTCTTTTGTTAACTCAATCATCCGGTTCCTAGTTTCTTCAGATAGTTCCTGCCTATTGGCTATCAGGTTGTCGTATTCCCATTTCCCAAGTTCATCCCAATTGTTAAATGAACCTGGGATATCATAATAAATGAACTTTTGGGGTGCGATTTTAACTATACTTAAATAATTTAAATCGTTAGGACTAAACGGCTCAAATTTAATAGCTCTTAAATTGCTAACCTGCCAGGTATAAGTTTTCTCACCTTTATCTGTTTGCACGGTAACACCCGATGGCGTATTTATTTCTTTATAGCGGATTTTAAAATCAGGTTTACAGGTAAATGTGAATGAACTTTTTTCAACAGCTATCCCAGTTCCATTATTTGGCCTCCAATCAGGAAACTCCAGCGTGCCTTTTATTCGTAACTCATATTCATACTCAATAGTGTACGGATAATCAACTATATGAGGTGTATAGTGTTTCACCTTTACATCTTCAAAAAGAGAGAATCCATCAGTCGTATTTATATCTTCAAAATCACTTTCTGAAAATTTGCCTGTTTGTATTCCAAATGAGTTATAAGTAGCGCCTTTAATATATTTTATGCTATGGGTATTATCGTGGTACACACTTATATTAGCAAAAACATCACCATTTTTGTTTAATATGGTAACAACTTCTTTAATATGATACAGGGTGTTGTTCAAGTCTTTTATATCAATACTTACTTCCTTCTCGCGTACAACAGCACTTGCGTAAGGTAGTATATCTTTTGATATTTGGCTTACATCATACTGTTTTTGCTGTGCATTGGTCGTAACTAGGTTAGTGAATATTATGCAGAGTGTAAAAAAGATATTTCTCATTATTTCTTCAACCTAAAATTAGCTCTTCTTATTTAATGTCATCTGGTTCTTTTCAAAAAGAATTATTTTATTGAAGAATTCTTTTAATGCGGTATACTCATAGGGCTCATAAATCGCTTTATTAAACTGAATGATGTGCGAGTAATTAAACGAGCTGCCGTCGGGTTGAAAGAAAGTTTCAAACTTCCCACCATTATCAGGCAGGCTTATGTTGATCTGTTGTGGCGGGCTATCAATTACATAGTTATCGGGTAGGTGCACCGTTAGCGAGAATCTTTCTGTTAACGGCATCCCTTTATCAACAGGATAATTACGAGTAGCCAGCTTATACGGGTTGTGGATTACATGATCAAAAAGGAATTGATTAAATGTTAAATGATCACGGTCGGGGTTTTTATATTCATTTATTTCAATCTCATACTTTTCAACCAATGGTTCATCAAGGCTATCCAGGTTAGATATGTCTGGTTTTAAAAATTTAAATTTTGACGATCTTTCGTCAAGGCTTTCTACATATTCTTCAATAGAATTAAATCTTTTTATTTCTTTTCGCTTTTCGTAAGCATCATAACCCATTGAATATTGAATAAACATTCCTTTTAGCTTACCATCGGGCATCAAAGTTAAATCAACTGTAAATGTGCGTATTCTCTTCTGCCCGGTATTTATATCTATCCAATAGGATGGTTTATCAAGGCTCATTACACGGCCCTGGTCGTTAAGGCATCGGAGGGGTAATATGCCAAATGGTAGTAAAGGATCAGTTGCATCCAGTAAATAACTTTTTCCACCAATATCCACTTTAGCAATTACATAGTTAAAATCGTCAGTTACAGGGTAAAGTTTATTGATAAAACCGTGGTCTCTTGTTGATAATATAACAGCTTCAGCATTAATCCCAGCCTCACTTAATGCGGCTATAAGCGCCAGGTTTATATCCGCGCAACCACCGCTGTGCGTTTCTACAGCTTTTCGTATACCATCATTGCTGCCGGTACCGTAAAATTCATTCCATTTGATGTTTTTCTGAATATATTCAAAAACGGCCTTTGCCTTATCCATGCTATCAGTTTTACCGCTGATTAATGGTGCAATAAGCTCCTTGAATAATCCTTTTTTGCGTAATTGCGAGCCAAAGGTATCTGAGTGTTTAAAATCGTAATCAACATCAGTCCATTCCTTGGCATATTTTGTAACAGCGCCGGTACTAAGGTTGTGATACTGAACTAACTGAAAGTTTATAGACGATAAAAAGTTTAGCGGCGATGTCATGTCGATTTCAGGAATAAAAGCAGGTATATCATTCATTCCAAAATCCATATGAGAACAATCACATGTACTACCTCTAATGTTAAAGCAACTTCTTTCAACCTCAGCAATGTCTTTTGTTAATTTTAAAGGCCCGCGCAATGATGCATTGTACGTCCAATACGCTGGTTGATGAACATCATACTCTGAATGCATTTTAGGTATATCGCTCTGGAAATTCCATTTCGGGAAACGGCCTAAAAACGGCGAGTAGGTGATGTAAGTATATTCAATTGTACAGCCATTTTTTATAGCGGGCATAGCAAATTTAGCTTCTGTCCAATATTTGTTCAACTTTGTTTTATAGATTTTAGCCGGGTCTAGTTCTGTTTGTTTTATCGACCCGTCATCATCAGTATATGTTGTTACTCCTTTAATGGCTTCCAGGGTTTCATCCTGTTCTGCATTATTATTAAGTAGAATAGCCACATTGCCCTTTGCGAAGCCTTTGCTGTCAAAAATTTTTATTTTAACATGATATTCATAAACAATTTTAACACCATTATCGTTTGTCTCCTCAAATTTGGCTGTTCCATGTTCGTCTAAAACCACTGCATGGGCCGAAGTATCTTTATCATACTTCTTCATGTTGATTTCTTCCTGTGTAAAGGTTCCATAGTTAAAATCCTGGGCTTTTAACGTAATTGCAGTCAAAACAAAAAACAATAAAAATAATAAGGTTTTTTTCATTTGGTATTAAAAATACTTAGGTCGATGAAATTAGTAATATTTTAAAAAGATTTAAAATTATTGTGACCGAATGTTTGGTATACTTTTGCACCTTTGCAAACTGATAGTTATATAATGAAATTGAATTTAAAAAGACCGCTTGCATTTTTCGACCTTGAAGCAACCGGTACCAATATAGGCGCCGACAGGATTGTTGAAATTTCTGTTATCAAACTTAATCCTGACGGAAGTGAGGATGTTAAAACCTGGCGTGTACATCCTGAAATGCCAATCCCGTTGGAATCATCATTGATACATGGTATTTACGATGAGGACATCAAGGATGAGCGCACTTTTAAGCAATTAGCCCCCGAAGTAGCCGAATTTATAGCTGCCAGTGATTTGGCGGGATTCAATTCCAATAAATTTGACATCCCGATGCTGATGGAAGAGTTTTTACGTGCAGGCGTAATATTCGACCTGGAGAACCGCCATTTTGTTGACGTGCAGAATATTTTCCATCAAATGGAGCAACGCACGCTAAAAGCTGCATATAAATTTTATTGTGGTAACGATATTATCAACGCGCACTCAGCCGAAGCCGATACCCGCGCTACTATGGAAGTTTTGCTCGCGCAGATAGAAAAATATGAGAACGTAGAGTGGGAAGACAAAAAAGGCAACAAAAGCATCCCGGTTACCAATGAAGTTGAGGCTTTACACAAGTTTACTAACTTGAATAAACCTGTTGATTTCGCCGGCCGTATGGTATATAACGAGCAGGGCGAAGAGTTGATAAACTTTGGTAAACATAAAGGCAAAAAGGTTGAAGATGTTTTTGCTGTTGAACCAAGCTATTATTCATGGATGATGCAGGGCGATTTTCCGCTATACACCAAACGTAAGCTCGAAGAAATATATAATCGTTTCACAGCTAAGAAAAACGCTGAAAGGCTGGCTGCCAGGCCCGCGCAGCCAAAACCTGCTGAAACAGTTGCCCCAAAAGAGTTTAAAAAACCTGATTTTCAAAAAAGCAATAACCCGCATCACGAAAACAGGCCCTATAAAAAACCGGAAGAACCGGCCAAACCGGTTAACGACGATATGCTGCAACAGTTGGCACTGAAATTTAAGAAAAGCTAATTAACGGCTTAATTTAATTGTACTGTTAAAAACCGTTTCGGGCGATACCACGGACGAGGTTAGGGTACAGGTATGGCTTGTTAAGCTGGTAATAATGTATCGCGCGTTATAACCCGAATCTACCTGCATAGTTGGACCGTCGATATAAACATACTCGACCATAACCGTGTCGTGGCTCAATTTATAGGTTTGGGTATCAAGGCTGTTATCTTGTTGAATATACAGCTTACCATACGAAGTGAAGTTATAATGGTCACCAGTTTTTCCAATATAATTGATGCCGATAGCGGGCCTGCCACTCCAAAGCCCCCAGAAATTAGTAGTTGTAGTATCGTTAACCAACGACCAATTGCTTACGAGATTGGCGGTTGAGATCTGGATATTATCAGTATTTTTTGTACTGCCTTTTAAACAGGATGTTAAAGCCAGGCAAATTAAAAGGGATGCAAAAAGGTTAGGTGATTTTTTCATGATAATAATTGGGTTTAATTACAGTACGCACCAACATTTGGGAGTGCTACAATAATCAGGTCATATATGTAAAAGATAACTCTTCAATACCCGTTTATATCATTCAAATCACTCAATTAACTTCAAAAACTCAATATTCCTTTTTAAACCATCAAATTTGGTTCGTTTTACGGCGGAGTTTTTAAATACCTTTTGGAAGGTTTCATGTGTAATATCTTCCCAATCAGTCTGCTTCATGCCTAGCAATTCGGTATTGGGAGTAAATGATGGTTCATTATGTAACACCGAGAATTTATTCCATGGGCACACATCCTGGCAAATATCACAACCGAACATCCAATTATCCATTTTACCCTTAAACTCGGCTGGGATCTCATTTTTTAGTTCGATGGTAAGGTAAGAAATGCAACGGCTGCCATCAACAATATAAGGTCCGACAATAGCATCAGTAGGGCAGGCATCAACACATCGCGTACAGCTACCGCAATGATCGGCAGTGGGTTCAACATCATATTTCAGTTCAAGGTCAATGATCAGTTCGGCCAAAAAGAAAAATGACCCTGCTTTTTTATTGATGAGGTTACCATTTTTACCAATCCACCCCATGCCTGCTTTTTTAGCCCATGCCCTGTCCAAAACCGGTGCGGAGTCCACAAAAGCACGACCGCCAACTTCGCCAATTTTTTCGTTGATAGTATTTAGCAACTGCTTTAACTTATCTTTTATTACATGGTGATAATCAGCGCCATAAGCATACCTCGATATTTTAGGTGCTAAAGGATCTTGCTGGTCATTATCGGTATAATAATTCAATCCCAGGGAGATAACAGATTTTGCACCATCAACCAACAAGCGAGGGTCAAGGCGTTTATCAAAATGGTTTTCCATGTACTGCATTTCGCCGTGCATGCCTTTTTTTAGCCAATCCTCCAGGCGTGGTGCTTCCTGTTCTAAAAATTCAGCTTTAGCAATCCCGCAAAACATAAAGCCAAGGTTTTTGGCCTCGGTTTTAATCATGTCGGAATATGCTTGTTTCTTAAGCTGCATGGTGCAAAGATAATACAAATTAAAATTGTGTGCATTTGCGTAGTTTATTATAAATAAGAAGAGGCTGTTTCATAAGTATGAAACAGCCTCTTCTTATTTATATAAGCTCACCCTTTAGGGGGCTGGGGGGTTAGAAACTATGCCTAACGTTATTGCTAAATGTTTTGGTAGTCCAGTAACCACTGTCTAAAATTCTTCTAACGGTCATCAACGGATCTTGCGGATCACGTTTATCAGCTAACTGGAAAGCCATTTTAATGCCGCGTTTATGTAATTCAGGTAAGTTTTGTGCATTCCATAAACCAAAAGGGTAAGCGAAGTAAGTGATCTGTTTGCCGGTGATCTCCAGCAATTTCGCATCAGGTTTATCTAACTGTATCTGCCAGTCTTTTCCTGCAAATTTCTTAAAGTTACTGTGGTTCCAGGTATGGCCACCAATTGTGTTGCCTTCGTCAGATAATTGTTTTACCTGGGCCGAGCTCATGTAATGCTTTTTACCTAATGAAACGGTCATGATAAAGAATGTGCCTTTAAAGCCATATTTCTTCAATGTTGGTCTTGCCACATCCCACTGGTCGCCATCTGTATCATCAAATGTTAACAAGATAGGTTTACTTGGCAGTGGAGCGCCTTTAGTTAAATAATTATAAAGTTGATCTGGTGAAATGGTATGGTAACCACTATCAGCCAGCATTTTAATGTGGTCTCTGAATGCTGCAGGCGGAATAATGTAGTCCTTAGATGTTTTGGAATCTGTAGGTCTCCAGTCGCGTATTTGATGGTAGCAAATAACCGGAACCTGTTTGCGTGCCATAATAGCCGCGGAGTTTGATTGGGCCTGAACACTTATAGTGCTTATTATGCCTAATGATAATACTGAAAAAAGCTGTTTTAACATAGTAGATGTTATATTTAATGATAATTTAACAATTGCGAAATTAAGATAATTTGGATGTTAATAAATCTCAATTTATAAACAAATTAACATCAACTTTATTGTAAAACAATTCGCTTTCCTTCCTGCGCTGATCTTTTTGCAGCTGTTAAATAAATATTAATAGTTTATCTTAAAACAACGAAGGGTTACCGCCCAGTTTTATTTTACCCAAGTGTTTATATGCAGCCTCTGTAGCCTCACGACCACGGGATGTACGCATTAAAAAACCTTCCTGTATTAAAAATGGTTCGTAAACTTCTTCTATAGTGCCTTCTTCTTCACCTACGGCGGTAGCTATGGTTTTTAAGCCAACAGGGCCACCTTTAAACTTCTCGATGATAGTGAGGAGTATTTTGTTATCCATTTCATCCAGCCCGTGCTCATCTACATTCAACGCATTCAATGCATACTTAGCAATGGCTGTATCAATTGTTCCATCGCCTTTGATTTGTGCGAAATCCCGGGTACGGCGAAGCAGTGCATTCGCTATACGTGGCGTACCACGGCTACGGCGGGCAATTTCATAGGCGCCCTCATCGCTAATAGGTGTTTTTAATATAGATGACGAGCGTAATACAATGGTAGTTAATAGCTTGGCATCATAATATTCAAGTCTTGAATTTATACCAAACCTGGCTCTCAATGGTGAGGTTAATAAGCCTGAACGTGTAGTAGCGCCAACCAGTGTAAATGGATTCAATGATATTTGTACCGAACGGGCATTAGGACCGCTCTCCAGCATAATATCTATCTTGAAATCCTCCATTGCCGAGTATAAATACTCCTCAACCAGCGGGCTTAAACGATGTATCTCATCAATAAATAAAATGTCGCCTGTTTCAAGGTTGGTTAACAACCCTGCAAGATCACCAGGTTTATCTAATACTGGGCCGGATGTGATTTTAATACCCACGCCCATTTCATTGGCAATGATGTGCGATAGGGTAGTTTTGCCTAATCCGGGAGGGCCATGTAGCAATACGTGATCGAGTGCTTCGCCACGCTGGCGGGCGGCTTGTACAAAAATGCGTAAGTTGGCTAATATTTTATGCTGACCAGTAAAATCCTCAAATGCCTGCGGCCGTAAAACTTTTTCAATATCACGTTCAGTAGGAGAGAGGCGTTCGCTTTCAGGATCAAGATGCTCGTTCATTGCCAACGAATTTAGTATTTATTTTTTGAGTCGGAAAGTCAGCAATATCGAAAGTCGGAAAGTTTTTTAGCCGTTATTAAACTTAAAAAGATAACTTTCTGACTTGTGTAAACTTTCGGTCTATAAAGATTACTCTCCCTCGGGATATTTTCTGAATATGCTATTGATCTTCATCTGTATCACACCCCAAAAAGCCTCCTTAAAAATCCCGGTCGACATTTTAGATGTTCCTGCAGTTCGGTCAGTAAATATGATCGGTATTTCAATCAGTTTAAAGCCATGCTTAATAGCCGTATACTTCATCTCAATCTGGAATGCGTAACCAACAAATGATATTTTATTAAGCTTAATGGTTTCCAAAACTTTGCGCTTATAACACATAAACCCAGCTGTGGAATCCTGGACTTTTATGCCCGTTATAAAACGCACATATACAGATGCGAAATAACTCATCAGCACCCTGCTCATAGGCCAGTTAACAACATTTACGCCATTAATATACCTTGAACCAATAACCGCATCCGCACCGCTTACCGCTGCTTCTCTCAATCTTAATAAGTCGTCAGGATTATGAGAGAAGTCGGCATCCATCTCAAAAATATAATCGTACTGGCGTTCAATAGCCCATTTAAAACCATGGATGTAGGCAGTTCCAAGCCCTTGTTTTCCTGCACGTGCTTCTAAAAAAAGCGTGTCAGGATAATCATGTTGCATAGCTTTTATAATATTCTGGGTGCCATCCGGCGATCCGTCGTCTATGATCAGCAAATGAAAATCATGAGGCAATGAAAATACCTTACGGATCATCCGTTCAATATTTTCTTTTTCGTTATACGTAGGTATTATTACTATACTATCAGGCACTCAAATATGGGGGCTAATTTGATAAAGAACCAAAAGTAGGTGAATTTACCCTGTATAAAAAATAAAAAAACAGGAAAGCGCATTGCCTTCCTGTTTTCTTTACAAAATATTGTTGAATTATAAATTATTTGTATCAGCGATCATCTTGTTTTGTTCGTTTGGGCCAACGTATGGGTCAGTTATATAACTACGTTCTTTTAAACGTGGTGATACGAACATAAATGCAACAGTGAAAATTGATACTATGCCCACAAAAAACCAATAATAGTTAGTGGTATCGGTAAGGTATGGTGCTAAAAATCCATGGTTAGCAATATTGGTGTTTATGCCCGCTGTAAATAAATTACCTAAGGATACAACAAGTAACCAAATAGCTGTCATAGTGCTTTTCATTGATTTAGGCGAATGCGTATAAGCGTACTCCAAACCTGTGATAGATACTAAAACCTCAGCAGCTGATAATATCACATAAGCAAATATCTGCCACCAGATAGAAGGTGTGCCTCCATGCTCAATGTTAGATTGTATTAATGCGATAATAACAAATGATAACGCTGTTAAAACCAAACCTGCACCTAAGCGCCTTAAAGGAGTTGTTTTTATGCCGATACTATCTAAATATGGATATAACCAGTAATTAAACATTGGGATGAAAATCAATAAAAATATAGGATTGAAAGTTTGCACCTGTCCTGGTAACATTTTAAAGCTGAAAGATCCCATGCTGATTACACGGTTCATTTTGCCTGCTTGTATAACCCATTCAGAAAGATTTTGATCCCAAACAGCCCAAAATGCAAAAGCAAAAAAGAATACAGCCATTACACGGTAAACCGCTTTAACACCATCAACCCTTTCAGGATTGTGTGCTTCTTTCGCCACGTCTAACCATGATTCTCCTTTTTTCTTTTTACCCAGATGCGTAAGAGCATAAACAGATATGAATACAAAATTATCTCTGTTTACACCGGATGGTGGAACCCTTACATACATTTTGCGACCCGAAAAAAATATGATAGTAGCTAAAGCCATTAATATTCCCGGGATACCAAATGCCCATTTAGCGCCGTATTTGTCATAAACCTCAGGGATGATAATAGTTGATAATACAGAACCCGCGTTAATACTGAAATAAAACCAGCTATATACTTTAGATAGCAAATGACTATTGCTCTCATCAAACTGATCGCCTACGTTTGCTGATGTACATGATTTTATACCACCAGCGCCAATTGCTACTAATACCAAACCTGCTATAAATCCATTTAAATTAGTATCAAATACCGCCAGAAATAGGTGACCTACACAATAAACCAATGATATGTATAAAATTATTTTGTATTTACCTGTAAACCAATCGGCAACAATGCCGCCAACAAATGGTAGAGCATAGGCTAACATTACAAAAAAGTGGGTGCTTGCATTGGCATGTGCCTCAGCAACACCGGTCATGGCTTTATTACCGGTAGGGTTATAAAATTGTGCTACAAGGAAGGTTACCAATATGGAACGCATGCCGTAAAAGCTAAAACGCTCGGCGGCTTCGTTACCAATAATAAAGGGTACAGACTTTGGATAGCCTGATTTTTTTGGGATTACTCCCGACACAGATACATTATCACTCATGAGATCAGTTAATTTCGACTAAAATACTATTATTCTGCCAAATCAAAATTTAATATCGAAAGTATTACGCTACAGTCGGTTAATATTTTGATTTTGAATTATTAAGGGTTATTTAATTAGTTATGTTGGATGCTTGATCTATCTTCTATAGCCTGTTTTTTGGGATCAGTAAATTCGCTGTCGTGCTCGTCCGGAACATTACGCATATCCAGATTATCCTCATATTTCCACCTGCCGTTAATTAACTTATAGCCATCATAGCTCAAGTCAGGGCCAAATGTTTCCGGATTTTTCTTGGATTTATCGTCAGGAGGGGAAAGATGATCAAACACGATCAAATCCTGTTCGGGTACATATCTTAACAGCATAGATGCCTGGCGGGTGTATTGAAATATTATTCGTTTATGTTTTGATGTGCCAAAGACTTCCATACCAAAAACAGGCTTGTCGTTTTTAAAGGAAAGTACCTCTATTACCTTTTTTGTTGAGTTAACGGTATAGCCTTTCCAGCCAAGCAGTACGTAGTATGATTTATCGCCCGTTACCCTAATGATTTTATAGTACTGCGCGCCGTACCATTTGCGGTTATCAGTAACTGAATCTTCGGGATGTTCTAATAACGGAGAGTAATCAACTAAAGGGAATAATTTTAACGGTCCGCCGGTATTTAATTGTAAAGCACCATAAAACCTGTAACTGCCATCATCATTCATAATGTGCCAGCTTAATATGCGGAAACGATTGTCCGGAGAGTTTAAAATACTAACTGTTTTTACAGAATCAAAAGGGAACAAAAAAGAATTGGGCACTTTTAAAGCAGTAACCAATGTTTTAACAAATAGGGTATTTGCATTTTGCCGCTCCAGCTCATTATCATTGTTAATCATCACCTTGCCCAGGTCAGCTAAGCTGTCCTGATACCTATTTAATCGGCCAAGATTGGTGTTTTCATCAGTATGCTGGGCAAACGATTGGTTCAAAAATAAAATTAGCGGGATGAAAACAAGCAAACGCTTCATTGTTCTTTATTATGATTCTGTATAAAAGTTCAATAATAGAACAATTAACGCAAATTTTCAATAACAATTGCGCTTGCGCCACCTCCGCCATTACATATTCCCGCTGCACCGTATTTACCGCCATTTTGTTGTAATACACTCAATAAGGTAACCACAATTCTAGCACCTGATGCACCCAGCGGATGCCCCATAGCAACAGCACCGCCATTAACATTTACTTTTGTCGGGTCAAGCTTCAAATTCTGATTGTTAGCTATCGATACAACCGAGAAAGCCTCGTTTATTTCATAATAATCAATATCATCACCACTTAATCCTGCCCTGTGCAATGCCAATGGTATAGCTTTGGATGGAGCTGTAGTGAACCACTCAGGTGCTTGCTGGGCATCAGCATAAGCAACAATCCTGGCTATAGGTTTTATGCCTAACTCATCAGCTTTCTCCCTGCTCATTAAAATCACAGCGGCTGCGCCATCATTTAAAGTAGATGCATTCGCGGCCGTAACAGTCCCATCTTTTTTAAATACAGGTTTTAGCGATGGTATTTTATCAAACTTTACGGCTCCTGGCTCTTCATCGTCTTCAAATAAAGTAACATCGCCTTTTTTATCTTTTAGCTCAACTGGCGTAATTTCATTTTTGAATTTACCAGCACTTTGGGCCGCTTGTGCTCTTTTATAAGATTCAATCGCATAAGCATCCTGCTCTTCGCGACTGATATGGCAATCCGTAGCGCAAAGCTCCGCTGCCGAACCCATATGATAATCATTATATACATCCCAAAGGCCATCTTTAACCAATCCGTCAATTATCTGTGCGTTACCCAAACGGTAGCCGTTACGGGCTTTATCCAGATAATAAGGCACGTTGCTCATACTTTCCATCCCGCCGGCCAAAACAATATCGTTTTCGCCAGATGCAATGCTTGTTGCTGCCAGCATAATAGCTTTCATCCCCGACGCGCAAACTTTATTCACAGTAGTAGCGGGTAAATAGGGTAGCCCGGCAAATATTGCCGCTTGAGTAGCAGGTGCCTGGCCTAAATTAGCCGATAGCACGTTCCCCATATAAACTTCCTGTATATGCTCAGGTTTTAAACCTGATTTTTCAATTACTGATTTGATAACAAAGCTACCCAACTGCGTAGCGGTAAAGGATGATAAGCTACCGCCAAAACTGCCTATAGGGGTGCGGGTTGCCGCAACTATAACTACTTCTTTCATATGGTTTATTTATAAAATGGTGGGCAAATTTAGTATTTTATATATTAAAAAAGCTATGCATGCATAATAATTATTGAGTAAATGAGTGGTTGTGTGATGAAGCAAATAATGAACCAATTGTAAAATATAAATAACTCACTCATGCGTACAATCACGCAGTCGCTAATTTAACTCGCTCATTCACACAATCGCTCATTCACTAAATCACGCAATAATCTCTCTATACCAAAAACTTATTTTAATTTTGGTATCTTAAACACATCAATGGCAAATCTGTCTTCTTCGCGTCAAAAAGCTGTCCTGCGTAAATATGCCCGCAAGCTTAAGTTTTTAATGATGGTGGTTAGTATCGGCATAATTGTATGGACTTTGCCCAAGCAAGCCAAATTCCGGTATGAGATAGAAAAGGGGAGGATATGGACACAGAAAGACCTGATATCGCCCTATAATTTCGCCATACTAAAAACCCCACAGGAACTTGATAACGATCGCAAAGTAATATTATCAAGTATAACCCCCATTTACCAGCTAAACACAAATATTGCCGATCAGCAACTGGATGCTTTTAAAAATGACCTGGAAATAAAGTGGCACACAGCCGGCATAAATGATAATTTTAAGAATGATTATATAAATACCGGCTATAACTTATTAAAGCATATTTATGATGTAGGTATACTTAAACCCGATCCTAAATACCAGCAGAATTCGCAAAACTATACCATTACCATACTGGATAAAAACGTTGGAACAGATAAAAATACAGCCGATCTTTTTACCCGTGATAAAGCCCTTGATTATTTTAACCAGGTTTTAAGTAATCGAAAGGATATTGATAAATCATTTTTGCTCGATCTGGTGTTAAACCGGATGCAAAATAATTTGATTTATGACGATTTGCTAACGTCCCGACTACAAAAAGAAGCTTTAGAAAACTTATCGCTTACCCGTGGGATGGTACAAAAAGAGGATATACTGGTTACCACAGGTTCAGTTGTTAATGATGAGGTTTATCAAAAATTAATATCATACAAAAAAGCATTTGAAGATAGCGCCCGCGTAAATGGAGACCGCCGCCTGGTAATGCTTGGGCAGGTAATATTAGTAGCTGTTGCTATCACATTGCTCATGGTATTTTTATACCTCTTTCGCCGTGATATTTATGATGATAACAGGTTAGTATCCTTAATATTATTGGTAATTACGGCCATGTTGGCTACGCTATCGCTGGCTATAAAGCTGCAAACGCCTAATTTGTACTATATACCCTATTGTATCGTACCCATAATTATCCGAATACTGTTCGATACCCGTTTGGCATTAAACATACATTTATTGGTAGTATTAATAGCAGGCTTTTTTGTGCCGAACAGTTTTGAATTTGCCTATTTTGAAATTACCGCCGGTATGGTTTCTATCTACAGTATTAAAAACCTCATCAGGCGCGAGCAATTCTTAATATCGGCACTAATTATCACTTTTAGTTATTTCATGGCCTTTATTGGTATATCTTTTATCCGTGAAGGCAGTTTTCTGAGTATAAACTGGATGGACTTTTTACCATTTGTAGTTAGCGTTTTACTTACGTTGCTGGCTTACCCGCTTATTTATATTTTCGAAAAGATATTTGCCATCACATCAGATATAACTTTAATTGAATTAACAAATACCAATGCGCCTTTACTACGCGAACTGGCCTTTACTGCTCCAGGTACGTTTCAGCACTCACTGCAAGTAGCTAACCTTGCCGAGAATGCCATATATAGCATCGGTGGCAATGCTTTGCTGGTTAGGGCAGGAGCATTGTATCACGACATTGGCAAGTTGGAGAATCCTTTATTTTTCATTGAAAACCAAAGCTCCGGTTTTAACCCCCATGATAAGTTGCCTTATGAAGAAAGCGCGCAGATCATCATCAGGCATGTGAGCAAAGGAGTAGAGATGGCGGAAAATGCCAATATTCCTGAAGTGGTGATTGATTTTATAAGGACACATCACGGCGACACCCGGGTAGATTATTTTTATCAATCATATTTGAAGAATTTTCCGGAAAAAATGATCAACGAAAAGATTTTTAGGTACCCCGGACCTATTCCTTTTACAAAAGAAGGTGGTGTTTTGATGCTTGCCGACTCCGTTGAGGCCGCATCGCGCTCATTAAAAGAACCTGATGAAAAATCAATAAGCGAGTTGGTTGATCGCATCGTAAAATACAAACTCGATCAGGATCAGCTGAAAGACAGCGACATAACGCTTAAAGATATTGAAACAATTAAGACAATTTTTAAGCGAATGCTGATGAGCATTTACCATGTGAGAATTAATTACTAACGATTTCATTTTTTTTTTTGACCGCTTACCTGAATTGCTATATTTGCAGTCCCGAAAAAAGGGAATTAGTGTGATACAGGCCGATTAAGGCCAAAATATGGTGAGGTGCCTGAGAGGCCGAAAGGATCAGTTTGCTAAACTGACGTACGGGAAACTGTACCGAGGGTTCGAATCCCTCCCTCACCGCCAAGTAGCAATTTAAAACTTGTCAAAAGCCTGTAAATCGTTGATTTACAGGCTTTTTTGTTTTTGCCATTCCTGTCAAATATGTCAAAAATCGCCATGTTTCAGTGAGCGATTCGTGTAGTAGTCACTTTCCAAGGCAATCGCTCACTGAAAGTGGTTTAACTTATTGATATACAAGATGTTTCAAAATAAAACATCTTGTCTTCGAAGGCTTATTTATCGACATTTATTCACTTTAATTAATGATTTTTATGTTAGAAAAAAGCTTTGGTTTGTTGTTTTATTTAAAGCAAACCCCCAGTTACAAAGATGACCAGATGTATATTTATTTACGTATCACGGTAAATGGTATGTCTAAAGAATTGTCCACTAAGCGATTATGGTTAGTTTCTAAGTGGAATGTCAGAAGCGGACGTGCTGATGGCAACAGTGAAGATGCTCGCTCAATAAATAGTTTACTTGACACCTTGCAAGTTAAAGCTCATGAAGCAAAACGAATTTTGATCGAATCAAACCAAGAGATTTCCGCTCAAGCTATCAAAAACCTTATGCTTGGCATTGATGACCGCAAAATGATCCTCGAAGTTTTCCAGGACCATAACGATCAGATTGCTGCCCTTGTTCCCCAAGAATACTCACCAGGTACGCTTGATCTTTTCAAGCGCACGTTGAATCATACCCGGTCATTCATTCAGTGGAAATACCGGGTAGATGACCTGGACATCAGGAAACTCAATCACGAGTTTATCAGCCAATATGCCTTTTGGCTCAAAAGTGTAAGGAAGTGCCAGCATAATTCAGCCATGAAATACCTCACTTACTTTAAGAAGACGGCATTGCTCTGCGTAAAATATGGTTGGTTGAAAAGTGACCCTTTCGCAGGGTATAACCTCAACCGTAAGGAAGTTGAAAAACCTTATTTAACAGAAGATGAATTGGAGCGCGTCATCTCAAAAAATCTCAGGTCGAGCAGGCTCAGTAATGTGCGGGATATATTTGTGTTCTGCTGTTACACAGGCCTAGCGTATATTGATGCGAAACAACTCAAACGATCGGAGCTTGTCAAAGGCTTTGACGGAGAACAGTGGATCATCAAAAACAGGCAAAAAACGGAATCGACATCCAGGATTCCATTACTCCCCGCTGCGCTTCATATATTGGAAAAATATGAAGATGATCCTCAATGTCAGGTAAAAGGTGTTGTATTACCGGTGTTGACTAACCAGAAAATGAATGAATATCTAAAAGAGATCGCTGAAAGGTGCGCTATCGATAAGCTCCTGACCTTCCATGTGGCCAGGCACACCTTTGCAACTACAGTTACGCTGAGCAATGGCGTTCCGATGGAAACCGTTTCCAAAATGCTCGGACATAAAAATCTTCGACAGACCCAACATTATGCCAAGATAGTGGATGCAAAAATTGCTTATGATATGAAGCAGCTTAAAGAAAAGCTCAGTATTAAATAATCACAAAATCGAGGTGTCGCAATTTGCGATACCTTTAAAAATCCGTTCAAAAATGAGTTAGGCTCAAAAAGCTTGTAAAACGATTATAAGCGTTCGTTTAAATTAATGCTTAAATGTTTTTCGAGCCATAATGACCGGGAAACCTGTTTTGGAGTGAAGCGGAGAAAGTGGTTGCCCGGCGCCATTGGCCCCCAATTATTAAGCTGGTTGATAAACTTCAATCATGACATTAAGAGCGGCAAGATGTCGAAAAATTAATTCCTTTACCATTTGCCAGTCCAGTCCGCCGTTTCCACAACCCAAAGCGGGTATTGCTATCTCATTGATGTTTTCTTGAATTATAAACTTTGCAAGTGCAATTAGCCCTTGTTCGATATATATTCAGACGGCAATCGCCAATGGTTTTTAGTCGGTAAATTAATAATCAGCCGTTCCCCCAAGAGCAAGGAGCGGTCTCTAACAGTTAGTAGCCCGCCAATTTTTAATTGGCGGGTTTGACAAGCTTTGTGGTATACCTTGTAATTATGCGGAAATTCATTTTTAAATTGCAGGGCGATGCCCTTTCCCATAACACCAATAATATTCACCGTGTTCACGAGCGCATAACATTTGCTGTCCAAAAGATTGCCTTTTTTAAAAATTAGCATACTAAGCCAATTTTAGTGGTTGGGTAATGAATGTTTTTAAGTTGACGAACATCCCACGGTTGAATATCATACCTTGCTGAAACAACTGCCACAGGAGGGATGCGCCTAAATTTGCCACCGACGAATTAATGAACAAATCCTGCTTGGTAAGCGCCTCGGCTAAGGAGCAACTTGGTGTGTCGTCCAGTTTGTCGGCTTGTTCTAACTGATCCCGGAACATTTCGGTAATGAATGGCAAATCTGCTACGGTTTTATATTTTTCGGACTCGGGCTGTTTGATATTGCCAATGGTGGAAAGGACAACCTGCCCGGTATCCCGGCTGTTGCCCAAATCCATCCAATAAAGTGGCCGTTCCCGGTCGTAGCCACTCCCCATGCTGAGGTCATAAAGCATTTCGCTAATTTCAAACCTCGATTTGGCGGTGTCCACGCAGGAGATGTACAGATTTGCTTTATAGCTATTTTCATAGTATAAGTCGTCTGCAAAGCGATAGTTTTTAGCTTTCCAGTTCGTGCCGAAAAAGCGGTTAAGCCGATTGACCAACACAACGGATTTGTAAAAACCAACTTCACTTTCCGAGAATAGCTGTCTACCGAGATTTGCTTCGCTAATGCGGTCATCATCATATACAGTTACCGACAGGCCGGGGTGATTAAGGTTTATTAGGGCATGGTTGATACGTGCCAAAGCGGTGAGCATCTGGCTACCAGTTCCCCCTGCACCGACAAGATTAACTGTTATGGGGTTTGGCGGGTTGATGATAAAATTGTCGGTTATATGGACTGCGGGTAATGCGCTCATGGTAAGAGTTTAGTTATTGAAATGTGATTGGGTATAAGGGATTCTATGGGGAACGCCTCGTTGCTGTTAATTAGATTTTGCCAAAGCTGTACGATGTTGCCTGTAACGGGTATGTGTTGCCCAAACAGGTGGCTGAAATAGCTATTGAAAAAATAGTCCTGCCACAAGGATATAAAATTTTCAAGCTGGCAATCATTAGGAATTTTTACGGCTACGTTGCCCATGCAAACCCTGCCATCTGCATAAACATTGAAGAAAGGTGCATGGTATAATATCGTGTCGCTTTTAACGCTCTCATCCTGTACGGCAAATATCGACAGGCCGTTTTTCCCGGCTTTCCATAAAAGAGCGGGGATATTTGCTTCACCACATGATATGCCGAGGCTTTCGGTAAACAAAAGCTTAACATTTTGACTTGGTGTTCGCCATATCGCAAAGCCATCGTTCCCGGTTTTTAGAAATACTACATTGGAATCTAATAAGCTCTTTGGGTTTAAGAAATTACGTTGCTTTTTCTCCGCAATAAGCAGGGATTTGGCTAATGCGTTGGCTTCTTTAACTGATAACGGATGTCCATTCATAGGGCAACCATCGTTATCCATGTCATAGCTTTCAACATAGTTGGTATTTTGGTTATAATCATTTTTACGTTCGTATATTACCAATGCTTTGATAGGACAGTATAGTGTTCCGAAATTGTTGGTCAGGTTGTTCATGGCAATTCATTTAGGAGGTTACATAATTCGTCTATTATTGCTATCACTTTCCCCTCATAAGCCAGTTCATCTTTGTATTTGCCTTTGGCTTTATCGAAAACAACGGTCGCTTCAAAATCCTGTACGCCCGACCGCTCATTAAAATCATCATTGGTCATGTTTATCATTGTTTCATAAACATTACCCGATGTTTCACCGATAAACGAAATGTAGTCGGTTACTTGAATTTTCCCATCGCCATAATAATCATCCTCGTCATCTTCCTCGTTCTGTGTTATATGCTGATAGAGGTTAGCGTATGGAAACTCCATCCAAATTGCCAATGTTTCCTTTGCAAGTTTCACACAAGCCTTTTCAAATTGGTTTTTCGCTTCAGCGGTTTTGATTATAGTTTGTAATTGCAATAAGTGTTCTTCCTTACCTAAAATAACTTCGAGTTTATCACCAATGGCAAACATTTCGTCAAGATTAGCCCTCTGCTCTTTGTAGTCGGCGTCGTCCATACTCTCCCTGTCATCTTCTATCCAGTTATCCATAATGTCATAGAGGTAGCAGATATAGCTTTCACTGTCGCGGTAATGACAAACCCCGGCTTTCCTGTACAGGTAAACACAAACCCCAAGCAACAATTTAGCGCAAGTATTATTTTCATCCTGCAAACATTTATAAAGAGATGCTAACGGAATATAGTATAGGTCACTTCCTGTATTGATGGTTTCCTTAACCGAGAGCGTTATTTTAAGGTCGTCCGTTTCTTCGAGTTTTAGTTCCCGGTAACGTCCTTTCCTGCGCATTTTTCTTGAAATGTCCCAATCAGATAATACCACATTATAGGGATAAGGATAGTTATTGACGTTAATGGCTTGAATGTCATAGTAAGCGGACAGCCTTTTCACAGATTTGAAATAGGTTGTTTCAATAAGTTCTCGCCTTGGGAGTTTGGTTGAAACTTCGTATTTGGGCAAGAACTGATGTCTTAGAAAACCATTGGCAATAATTCCTGCGGTGCGGGGCGAAGTTTGTTCGACCTTGCTTCCCTTGCATCGGGTAGCCGGTCGAGGTCTTTGGCGAAGTGGGCGAGTTGCTGGTAAAGTTTGCATTGCTGTGGATTTAATGGCGGTATTTGTCCTGTTGTCTTTTCTTTTTTCATTATCCTTTTGTACCTATTGTTGAAACAAATTGGTATTCAATCGCATCCTTTTTGATTTCGGGGCCAACTATTTTTGCGGTAGTCAGAATGGCGTATAGTCCTGCGTAGAAATTGCAAACTTCTTCTGCGCTTAATTTAGTATCGGGGTCGGTCAAACGGACTTCCTGTCCGTTCTCCTTGTGTATAAATACACGGGGTAATATCTCGGCTAATAACATGATGTGGGTTATTCTTGGTTAAATAATTGGAGTGCCTGTGCATATTGTTGTAGCTTGCGTTCGAGGTCGGCTTTTTTCTTTTCCAATTCGGTTTTCTTTTCGGGATAGTTGGGTATTCCGGGGAAGCTGACCATGTGATTCACTGGCAAAGAGAGCAGTGATTTAGCTGGCGGCAGAGTTCAGCAGATGCTGTAAAAGCGT
>NZ_LMUO01000015.1:1150574-1288437 GCF_009765905.1 Mucilaginibacter sp. L196
CATTACAGGTGCTACTGGTAATATCGGGGCTACTGGTGCGCAAGGTGTAACGGGAATAACAGGTGCTCAAGGAATACAGGGCATTCAAGGCATAACTGGTGCTACTGGTAATATCGGGGCTACTGGTGCGCAAGGTGTAACGGGAATAACAGGTGCTCAAGGAATACAGGGCATTCAAGGCACAACTGGCGCCACCGGTAATATTGGGGTTACTGGAGCACAAGGTGTAACTGGTGTTACAGGATCGACGGGGGCTACAGGAGCTGTTGGATTACAGGGTGTAACGGGAGTTACTGGTGCAACTGGCAATGTCGGCGCTCAAGGTATTACCGGTACAACTGGAATTACAGGCGCGACTGGTAATACTGGTGCTCAAGGTGCTATTGGAGTTACCGGCCAACAAGGTGTAACCGGGGTTACTGGAACAACGGGATCTACGGGTGCCGTAGGTGCTACAGGTGCAGCCGGTAGTGCAGGGAC
The DNA here is from genome assembly GCF_009765905.1 of Mucilaginibacter sp. L196. Classification (GTDB taxonomy): domain Bacteria; phylum Bacteroidota; class Bacteroidia; order Sphingobacteriales; family Sphingobacteriaceae; genus Mucilaginibacter. Next base: position 1,151,055 of record NZ_LMUO01000015.1, read on the forward strand.
AGCTTCTACAATTAGCGGTATACAATATACTATTGCTACACATGGAGTAGGAGCTGGTGGACAACTTTATTTTAATCCACTTGCAAGTGGTAATGGTGTATTAGTCGGGAGTTTTACAACCGGCGGAGGTGCAGCTTTAGTACCCACCACAGCCGGCTGTCATGCTTATATAACTATTTATACTCCTAATACTATAACATGGACACTTGAAAAGGCACCATATGCAACAGGTGGTGTTGCGGGTGGTGTTGCTCCCGCACAATCAGCCTATGTTGTTGCAAAGGGTGATGCGCCCGCAACTGGTAGTTGTTCAACTTCAAGTGGAACTCCTCAATGTACTATTGATGGAGGAATTGTAACATCTGGTACATTACTAACCTTAAATTATGGCGGTACAACGGCTACTGTTGGGGTAGTATTTACCACATCTTTCTCGTGTCAATAATAAAAATCTAATAACAAAAACGGCATCATAATATTATGATGGCCGTTTTTGTTTAAGGTATTATCGTCTTAGATTAGTTAAATACGTACATTAAAAAATATTTGATCCTATTGTCAGAAGTAAAGATCAGGCTCAAAGCCCAAACTATAGCCTATTAAATTAGTAGTTAAAGTTTTAGGATTAATAGCCGCTGACACGTTACAATTAATGTAAAGATCGCGCACAAAGGTAAGAAAAGCGGTTTCAGGTAATAGTTTTTGGCAGGAGCGTAGCGTAATGTTTCGCCGTGTTGGAAGAAAACTTCATCACCTGATTAGGTTAGTTAAATGACAACGCTTTATCATAACGAATTAAAGCACACTTTGCCCTGCTATGTTTGGAAGTTGACTGCAAATCACAACAACAAAATAGTTTACCTAATTATTTGCCAGCTTTAGATTTCAGTCCTATTAGCTGATCCAACTGGTCTATATTTAGATCTTTAGCGATAATATGCTTCTCGGCATCGAGCAAGTATAGTGTTGGAATATCGGCAATATCATATAACTGTAGATAGTTAGGTACACCTTGTTTGGCTATTGCTTGTTGAGCCTCGTCGGTTTGATATGCGAATATCCAATCGTTATTAAAGTGCTTATTATTTACATAATTTTTCATTTCATTAATCAATCCACCGTTAACATTCATACAATAAATCTTAACACCCAATGCCTTCCACTTTGCCCGGTAAATACTATCTATACGTGGTAATTCTTTTTGACAATGCGGACATGTCGGATCCCAAAAAACAATTAAAGTATAAGGGGATGAAATATTATAAAGAGATGCCGGTTTTCCGTTAATATCTGTCATATCAAGTGGCGGGGTCTTATCTCCTACCTCGTTTGCCATTAGTTGATAGACTCTGTCAAACAGCATTTTTTTTGCTGCTGGATTTAGTAAGGTAGTATCACCTCTAAGAAAAAAATTATTAAAAAGATACAATAACACCTTATTCTGCCCGGCATGCTGTGGATTGAAGTATTGATTAGTAAACTTTAACAACAAGTAAGGATACATCTCTTTCCCTGTACGCGCATAAAGCAACATATACTGTAATGCATTAATAACAGAGTCGGATACCGGCGAAACGTAATATTTATAATAAGTGTCGATCTTATTTTCAAAAAATGGTGTATATAATAACCGATCATCATTAAAAGGGACATCATCCCAATAATGCTTCCTCATAAACTGTACCGCATTTAAGGTATCTTGCTTTGTTTTAAGTATGTTTCCCTTTGGTAATTTAACTTGTTTACCCAAGGTTAACAAAAGTGCGGTTACAGATTTTGGTGCGACTCTAATAATTGAATCCTTCAGTTTATCCAGTTTTGCATTACTTAATTGCTGCTTATCACTTATCAATATACTATCTGCCCTTGTTTTTGCAGTTTTATAAGTTGATACTAAAAATGCATTCTCCTTTATTATTGCTGTAGTTTTTTGTGAGTAATCTTTTAAAAGATCATTATCTGGCGACCCTGTAAACTTAACATCATTACGATTGGCGGTATCAGCAATAATCTCAAATTGCTGGCCATCGGTCATTAAGAAATCAAAAAGCATTTTTTTATCCGGAGAAACTACAAAATACAACCCATCTGTCAATTGATATTTGTTTTTGAAGTGTCCTTCACTTTTTTCATTAAGATGAGCAGTATCAACAATAGTTTGTTTATTTCCATAATATGCGCCTAAATAAATATCACAATTTACGTAGGGAGTAATTTTTACGCTAATATTATGAGTTGGTTTTGTTTGGCAGAATACGGAAGTTGTATATATCGATAAACAAAGAAAAAGCAAATATATTTTCATACCACAAACACAAAGCGCTCTAAAAGTATATTTTATTACTTAATTGACCCGAAACTATAATTTAAGGAAAAACGAACCCCACCTGCTAAAGGAGTTGATTGTTCGCTGGCTGCAACATATGAAAAATCAAGCCCAAGGTTATCAAAGCGATAACCAACACCCAATGTAAGGTAATGCCTATCGCCTTTATTAGGATTTTCATACAGATAACCGGCCCTTAAAGCAAGTTGTTTGTTATACCAGTATTCCACACCTGGTGAAACGCTTATTTCCTGCAATTCTTCTTTAAAGCCACCCGGAGCATCGCTGAATGATTCGAAAATACCATTTACAATTGACACATCCTGGCCATTGTCGGTTGTAGTCGTCCCATTTACGGTGTAAGTATGTGGCGTAGGAACCAACAGTTTATTTAAATCAACCGTAAAAGTTATTTTATTAAGATCATCCATATCCACCGTTTGTGCAGCACCAATTTTTAAATTAGTTGGTAAAAAGTAAGACGGCTGACCAATAGAGTAACTCATTTTTGTACCGATGTTAGATATATCAACACCAAATGCAAAATTACTTGTAGATCTGTAATACATTGAAGCATCCGCTGCAAAACCATTGGCTGCCGATGCCTGATTACCGCCCGCCCCTTGAGTCAGATCAGAATGAATATAACGCGCGGTTAATCCAAGTGAAAAACCTTCGCCAAATTTACGGGCCAATGAAACGTCAAATGAATATTCGTTGGGGTGTAGAGTACCTAATGAATTAAAATTATTATCATAACCATCAACATTGCCTAAGTTAAAATAGCGCATAGATGCGGCTATAGTATTACGATCATCAAGCTTTTTGTAGTAGCTTAAGTAACCTAAATTTATATCAGGAGTTAATTGCCGCATCCAGGGGGTATACGATAATGAAATATCGCTACTTTCAGTTACAAAAGCTAATTTTGATGGGTTCCAAAAAGTAGCGCTGGCATCTGGAGATATGGCTACTCCTGCTTCACCTATGCCACCAGAACGGGCATCAGGTGTAATATCTAAAAATGGGACTGCTGTTGTAATGGCATTTCCTTTGCTTCCATTTATGTTTACTGCAGTATTTTGTGCTTTAACAAAAACAGAACAACCCAATAAGAAGGAAAATAAAAGTAAATATTTTACCATATTAGAAACTGTGATAAGGTTAGTGATATACAAAATCATAAGTATATAAAAACACAAATAAATAGTGCTTTTATTAATACTAATAAAAATTTATTAAAGATAAATGGTTATATAGATAATTCCTAATTTAAAGCATTTTTTTGCGATAAATATTGTAACCATAAATAATGTAGTCGAATCCTATCATATGCAAAAAGTATTCATGCCCAATAGGTTAGGCTATATGTTGCTTAGAAAATAGACCGTTTAATTAGCCTTACGGGTGGCCTGCTCTATACTATCCCACATTTCATCAGGAACCATTTCCAGCGCACTAAACTGACCGGCACCATGCAACCATTCGCCGCCATCAATGGTTATAACTTCCCCGTTAATATAGCCCGAAAAATCAGACACCAAGAAAGCAGCAAGATTTGCAAGTTCCTGATGTTCTCCTACCCTTTTTAACGGTACCCTATTTTTAAAATCGAACTTCTTAGCCATATCTCCTGGTAATAAACGCTCCCATGCGCCTTTCGTTGGAAACGGGCCCGGAGCTATGGCATTGGTTCTGATACCATGCCTACCCCATTCAACGGCCAACGAGCGGGTCATAGCCAATACCCCACCTTTAGCGCAGGCTGATGGCACCACATAAGCCGAACCCGTGAAGGCATAGGTGGTCACGATATTTAAAATATTCCCGGGTATTTTCTCTCCTATCCAATATTTACCTAAAGCGAGTGAGCAGTTGGCCGATCCTTTTAAAACAATATCAATTACCGCTGAAAACGCATTTGATGATAACCTTTCTGTTGGAGAAATGAAATTACCGGCTGCATTGTTCATCAGTGCATCTACTCTTCCGAAAGTATCAATGGCTTGTTTAAGCATATTTTCTACTTCGTCATACTTACGGACGTCGCAAGCCACTGCAATTACCTTTCCGCCTGTTTCTGCCTCCATTTCATCGGCAGCTTGTTTCAATACATCCAATTTGCGACTGGTAATAACCAGATTAGCCCCTAGCTTTAAGAAGTAAGTGCCCATTGAACGACCAAGGCCAGTACCGCCACCAGTTATAATTATCGTTTTACCTTTCAAGGCATCGTCTCTTAACATACCCTGATATGCCGTGGCTGTATTCTCGTTCATTATTTGGATTTTAATTTTTCAATCATCATTTGCAAGCCCTTTCTGGTTTCAGGTGCCCACCATTGTTTAAGCATTATATTTAATGTTTCTGATTGATCTTGTTTTAACTGATTTATTAGCGCTGCTCGCAAATTTATTTTACTTGTGCTCCAGGTAACGGGGTTAAATTGCATTAATGCTCTTGCCTTTTTCTCAGCTACATATTGTAGATTTTCTTCCGTACAGATTTCATCTATCAACCCTGCGCTATGTGCTTCCATTGGATTTAACAATTTGCCCTCAAGTATATATTGGTAGGCTCTTCGCTCGCCAACACAAGCTGAATATAACTTAAAAATACCATCAGGTACTATAATACCAACTGGTATTTCATTTAGGCCAATAATAAATTGTCCTTCAACCATCACTCTATAATCGCAGCATAAAGCAATAACACACCCACCTGCCGGGCTATGACCATTTATAGCAGCGATCAACGGTTTTTTGAATGCAGATAACGCGCCGGGTAGCGCTAAAAAATCTATCCAGAATTGTTTTATCTGTTCTTCATCATAATCATAAGCTTCGATCAAATCTATACCCGATGAAAAAAAACCGGGTTTACCGGTGATGATTAATCCACCTACATTATCATCGTCATTTAATTGCGTGATGCAAGCAACCAGTTCCTTAACCATTTGATGATTAATAGGATTGGAACGGCCTCTATCTAAAGTGAGCGTTGCCAATCCGTTACTGGTGATAATTTGAAATGTACTCATAATATTAGTTAGATGTTACTAATGAGGGATTTTCATATGTCTCATCCGCATACATTTTTTCAATTTCAGCATCGTATTTCTCCATAATAACCTTGCGTTTCATCTTACCGGTTGGTGTGAGCTCGCCGCTATCTATCGACCATTCATTAGGTAGTAATGTAATCTTCTTAACCTGTTCAACATGGTTAAATTCAGGGTTAAAAGCATCTATAGCTTTTTGATATAAAGCGATTACCCTTTTATCTTTGATCAACTCATCATGAGTGGTGAACGGTATATCATTTTGTTTGCACCACGGTAAAAGATTGGTATATGAAGGAACAATAAGGGCAGCCGTAAACTTTTTACCAGCCCCAACTACCATCATTTGTTCAATAAAATGATTCTCTTTCATCTTATTTTCAATTGGTAAAGGTGCTACGTATTTACCACCGGATGTTTTGAAAATCTCCTTCTTACGATCCGTAATTTTAAGGAAACCATTGGCGTCTAGTTCGCCGATATCGCCTGTATAAAACCAACCATCCTGTATAACCTCGGCAGTTAATTCCTGGTTCTTATAGTAGCCGAGCATTATGTTTGGCCCTTTGCATAATATTTCCCCATCGGTAGCGATTTTAACTTCTACACTATTTAATAATGTCCCTACTGTGCCAAATTTCCTGCCTGATATGTTGTAATGATTTACTGTGATTACAGGCGACGTTTCAGTAAGTCCATAGCCTTCTAAAACTACCATGCCTGATGCTGTAAATATTTTTTCGAGTTTAATTTGTGTAGCCGAACTACCAACCACAATAGCTTTAACATTACCCCCCATAGCTGCGCGCCATTTGCTATAAACCAGTTTGTCGGCAATTGCTAGTTTAAGTTTGTACCAGGGGCTATTGCCTGTTAATTCAAATTGCTCTGCCAATTTAACCGACCATAAGAATATCTTTTTCTTAGCGCCGGTAAGTTTTTGACCTTCAGCCATAATTCGTTCAAATATCTTTTCGAGCAAACGTGGTACTGAAGTAAAAATAGATGGTTTAACATCGCGAATATTAGCACCGATCGTTTCTATACTTTCGGCATAAGAAATGGAAAAACCATAAAAAAGATAAATGTAGGTACACATTTTCTCGAAAATATGATTCAGTGGCAAGAAACTAAAAGCGCGTTTATCTGTAATTGGAACTTCTGCAAGTATATCGCCTGAATCAAAAACATTACTCAGAATATTTTTATGGCTTAACATCACCCCCTTTGGCCTACCTGTGGTGCCTGAGGTATAGATTATGGTCGCTAAATCATTCTCTGTTATTTTACTGCTCGTGTCTTTTATTCTTTGCTGATGATTATCTGTTAGTGGTTTTAATAAAGTACGCCAATTAATGCAACCCTCTACCTGATCAAAAGAATAAACACCTTTTAATGAAGGTAAATTAGCTTTCACCTGCCCTATCTTACCGCATAGCTCATCATTACTAACAAACATTAGTTTTACTTCTGCTTCGCTTAGTATTTGTTCAATTTCCTTGGTGCTGGTGTTAGGATACAGCGGAACTAAAACCGCACCCGTTAGTTGCACAGCCAAATCAACTATTACCCATTCAGGTCGGCCGTTGCCAATAAGTCCAACTTTGTCTCTACCCTCATTAGTACCGTCACCCGCAGATATCCCCATGTCCATCAAAGAGATAGCTAGTTGATAAATCATAGTATGCACGTCTTGTGTACTGTACGTGTGCCAGTTGCCGTTTTCCTTCGCAATTAAAAAATCGGCACGCGGCTGGTTGGCCTGTATCGCCATGCAATCAAATAATCTTGTCGCTTTTTCCATCTTGCTATCGTTTTATCGGCTTATATATTATAACATTTCAAATATTCCGGCTGCGCCCTGGCCTGTACCCACACACATGGTTACCATGCCATACTTTTTATCCCGTTTCTTCAATTCATTAAAAAGCTGTACAGAAAGCTTCGCGCCGCTGCAACCAAGTGGGTGGCCCAGTGCAATAGCTCCTCCATTTACGTTGATCAAGTCGGGATTAAGATTTAGGCCTTTTATTACTGCCAGCGATTGCGAAGCAAAAGCCTCATTCAACTCGAACAGATCAATTTCTTCTTGTTTAATGCCTGATTTCTCCAACACCTTTGGGATAGCATAAAGCGGCCCGATTCCCATAATACGTGGAGGCACACCAACAACCGCATAATCAACCAAACGAGCAATTGGGTTAAGGTTGTTTTGTTTCATGAAACGCTCGCTAACCACCATTACAAAAGCTGCACCATCGCTGGTTTGGGATGAATTACCTGCGGTAACTACACCCTTAGCATCAAATACCGGTTTTAATTTTGACAATGCGTCAATAGAAGTATCAGCACGTGGACCTTCGTCCGTATCTATTTTGAAATCCCTTTTCTTTTTCTTGCCGCTTTCGTCAACATAAATCTCGGTAATATTCACGGGTACAATTTCATCTTTAAACCTGCCGGATGTAATTGCCTTAATGGCTTTTTGATGTGAATTGTAAGCAAACTGATCCTGTTCTTCGCGACTGACGTTATATTCTTTCGCAACAGCTTCGGCTGTTAAGCCCATGCCCCAGTAATAATCAGGATGAGCCAATGCAACATCTGCATTTGGAACGATACGCCAGCCACCCATAGGTAGTAAACTCATGCTTTCAACCCCACCGGCAATAATACAATCGGATATACCGGCATGTATTTTCGCTGACGCGATAGCAATGGTTTCTAATCCAGAAGCACAATATCTGTTCACGGTCATCCCGGGTACTTTATCAGTATCTAGTGCCATTAATGATATTAACCGGGCCACGTTTAAACCTTGTTCCGCTTCGGGTGTAGCGTTACCTACAATAACATCCTCAATTTGGTCTTTATCCACGTTAGGTACTGATGCCATCAAATGCTTAATAACATCCGCGGCAAGCGTATCCGGTCGAGTAAATCTAAAACCACCACGAGTTGCCTTCCCTACTGCGCTGCGGCTTGCTGCCACTATATATGCGTTCATAATTTTTTAGATTTTAGTAGCGAGTATCAAGTATCAAGACATAAAAAAAAACTTGATACCTGATACTAACTACTTGATACTATAATTAGTTTCTTAATACTTTACCACCTGTTAATATTGATTGTATACGCTCCAAAGTTTTACGTTCGGTACAAAGCGATACAAAAGCTTCTCTTTCCAACCCTAACAGATAGTCTTCGCTTACAAGGTTTGGTTGCGATAAATCGCCACCTGCCATTACGTAAGCCAGTTTTTGAGAGATCTTCACATCATGCTCGCTGATATAATTGCCACTGTACATAGTGTTTGCGCCTACATAACCTAAGCCCAAAGCTTGTTTGCCTAACACCTTAATATCTTTACGCGGGACAGGTTGTACATAGCCCTTATCAGCCAATTGTAGACAATGTTGTTTGGCTTCGGCTAATAAACGATTTTGCGATACAACAACTACATCATGGCCTTTTTTAAGGTAACCGTATTCAAAAGCTTCATAGGCTGATGTGGATACCTTTGCCTGACCAATAGTCAAGAACCTATCACGGAAATTATTCGTTTCGATATCGCCGTCCTGTAATTCGTCGGATAACCTCAAAGCAAACTCCTTGGTACCGCCGCCGCCCGGGATCAATCCAACACCAAACTCAACTAAACCCATATATAGTTCAGCATGAGCAACTACCTTATCGGCATGCAAACATATTTCACAACCACCGCCTAAAGCCATTTGATGTGGCGCCACAACAACCGGGATTGATGAGTAACGAACCCGCATCATCGTATTTTGGAACGCCTTGATCACCATATTCAATTCATCAAACTCCTGATCAACTGCCAGCATGAATATCATGCCTACGTTAGCGCCCGCGCTAAAATTAGCGCCTTCGTTAGAGATCACTAAGCCTTTATAACTGGCTTCTGCAAGCGTAATAGCTTTGTTAATTCCTTCAATTACTTCACCGCCAATGGTATTCATTTTGGTATGGAATTCCAGGTTGATGATGCCATCACCAATATCAGTTATGGTAGTACCGCTGTTTTTCCAAATGGTATGCGTTGGGCGAATATTATCCAGCAATATAAATTGCTCGGTACCCGGGATTATTTTGTAGCTCTTTGATGGAATATCGTAATACAAACGTTTGCCGTTCTCCACTTTATAAAAGCTTTGGATACCTGCTGCAAGCATATCATAAACCCATTGCGCTGGTTTATAGCCTAAAGCTTCCATCGCTTTTACGGTATCGGCAACGCCCAATGCATCCCATTTTTCAAATGGCCCCATTTCCCAGCCGAAACCGGCATTCATGGCGGCATCTATTTTATAAAGTTCGTCTGAAATTTCAGGAATACGATTGCTTGAGTAAGCAAACAATTGGTAAAAAGTTGAACGATAAAAGTCACCTGCTTTATCTTTAGCTGCAAATAATATTTTAAGGCGATCTTTTAAACTATCAATAGTTTTTGTGGTTTCTAATGATGCGAATTTTACCTTTTGTGATGGTTTGTATTCCAGTGTCTTCAAATCAAGGGCGAAAAACTGGTTAACGCCGTTTACTTTTTCTTTTTTATAAAAACCCTGACCAGTTTTGCTACCCAACCAGTTGTTTTTAACCATGCCGGTTACAAACTCAGGGATTTGAAATAGCTCTTTTGCTTCATCATTAGGTGCATTTTCTGCTAATCCATTGGCAACATGTACCATTGTATCTAATCCAACCACATCATTGGTACGGAATGTTGCTGATTTTGGGTGACCAATTACAGGACCGGTCAATTTATCAACTTCTTCAATTGTCATGCCTGTTTTATCAACATAATGCAAAACACTCATAATACTGAAGACACCGATACGATTACCGATAAATGCAGGGGTATCTTTAGCTAATACCGTGGTTTTGCCCAGGTATTTCTCACCATACAACATCAGAAAATCAACCACACTGTTTAAGGTATCTTTTGTCGGAATGATTTCCAACAGTTTCAGATAGCGTGGCGGATTAAAAAAGTGTGTTCCGCAGAAATGCTTTTTAAAATCATCGCTTCTGCCCTTCGTCATTAAATGAATTGGGATACCTGAAGTATTTGAGGTGATCAACGTGCCCGGTTTGCGATATTTCTCAACCGTTTCGAATACTTTTTGTTTGATATCTAAACGTTCAACTACAACCTCTATCACCCAATCACAGTCCCCAATTTTGGACATATCATCTTCGAAATTGCCGGTCGTAATACGCTTTGCAAATGATTTAAGATAGATTGGCGATGGATTTGATTTCAAAGCGAAGGCAAGCGCATCATCCACAATTTTATTCCTGGCTTTTTTGTCACCTACAGGTGCATCTTTGGGTACAATATCCAGCAACAATACTTGCAGGCCAATGTTGGCGAAATGACAGGCAATCCTGCTGCCCATAACGCCCGACCCAAGAACGGCAACCTTTTTTATAATTCGTTTAGCATCCATTATATGTGCTTTTTATTTAATTAAAGTTCTTATTCAACTCTTGACCAGGTAGTTGTCCTGCCGAAAAGTGAAATACCTATATAGCCGCGTATGGCCAGTGTTTTACCTTTGTAAGTAATTGTACAAGAGTATGTTTTACCATTGTTTGGATCATAAATTGTTCCGTCGGTGTATTTTTCGTCTCCATCTTTTACAAAATCTGCCAGTACAGGCAAACCTAATCTTGGTCGGCTACGAAGTTTTTCATCCTGGTTTAATTCATCAACCTTGGGTTTGCCATTTTTAAGCGGTTCCCGAAGCCAAACCACTTTGCCATAAAACTTGCCATTAGGTTGTTTGTAGATAAGTATTTTACCACTTTTTACATCGTTATACCAAAGACCTTCAATTTTGTCGGCTTGAGCTTTGGCAGAAAGACTGATTGATGTAATGGCTAATACTAAAACCATTAGGCGAATGAGATACTTTTTGTGTACTGACATGTTTGTAAAGATTAATATCGGTTAATAAATTCGGTTACCAGGAATACACCAACAAGGTATGCAAAACATAACCAAAACGGAATACTCCTGATTAAAGGCGAATAAAAATCAGTCGATAGTTAATAAGTTTAGTATTGGTTTACTTATAACAAATATCCTTTTACAAAGCCAAATACAAAGGGCTAAATGGCGGAAAGATTTGTCAAAATTACGGATAGTTTGGCCTTAGCTCTTCAAACCGTCTACTACGGCGATGTATTGGTGCATTGCGTCATCGGCAGATGTGCCTTTTAGTTTTGTCCAGGCATCATATTTTGCTTTGGCTACAAAGTCAAACATCCCCGGCGGGTCACTATTAATATCACCTTCGGTAGCTTGTTTGTATAGGCTGTATAACTGCAATAATGTTTCATTATCCGGTCGTGATGAAATTTGTTTGCTTTCAATTACCGCTTTATCAAAATTCTCCTTCAATTCCATTGTGTTAGTTTTGGGGTTTTGCCTGTTCCTCCATGTAATCATGGCCTTTGGGTGAATTCATGAAATGCTCCATTAATTCGGCAGGTAGGGCAGCAAGTTTTCTTTTTTCAAGGTCGATCCAGGCGCCTTCGACAATTATGGTGGCTGCTTTTATGCCATCGCTACGAAATATCTCGTGGCGCATTGTCCATCTTGAACCATCAACACGTGATTTTATTAGTTCGCAGGATACCTTAATGCGTTCGTTGATACCCACTTCACGTGTGTAAAACAGCTCTTCCCTGAATAAAACCGGGCCAATGTTGTGTTTTAATAATGCTTTAAGATCCAGGCCCAAGCTTTCCATCATGGTTAACCTGGCTTGTGCGCCAAAGTCAGCATATGCAGAGTGTCGCATATGCTGGTTGGCATCAATCTGCGACCATAAAACCTGGCCCTCATAAAACACATTCATAACGTATTTTATTTATGTTGTTTGAATTTTTTAACGGCTTCGGTAAGCTTAGGCAAAATTTCCATCGCATCACCAACTACACCGTAATTTGCCGCTTTAAAAAATGGCGCTTCTGGATCTTTGTTGATGACAACGATTACTTTAGAACCGTTAACACCGGCCAAATGCTGGATAGCACCCGATATACCTACTGCTATGTATAAATTAGGACGAATGGTGCCCCCTGTTTGACCTACGTGCTCGTGATGAGGCCTCCAACCGGCATCCGCTACCGGACGAGAACATGCTGTTGCAGCGCCTAATTGTTTAGCCAGATCTTCAATCAGCCCCCAGTTTTCAGGGCCTTTCATGCCACGGCCACCAGATACCACCAACTCTGCATCAACAAGTGATACTTCGCCGGTTACTTTATCTACCGATTTTACTTTTATGCCGAAATCTTTATCGCCAAAAGTTACGTCCAACTTTTCAATTGATGCTTTTCCGCTACCGGGCGCTAATGGAAACGAATTTGCCATTAAAGTAATTACTTTAACATCACTGGTGATATTAACAAAAGCAAATGCTTTACCGGAGAATACAGCTTTTTTAAGCACAAAGCCTTTATCCAGATCAGGATAAGATAATGCACCTGATACTAAACCTGCTTTCAATTTTACAGCTACACGTGGTGCTACTGCTTTGCCATTAATATCGTGTAAGGCAATAATAATCTTACTTCCCTCCTTTTGAGCCGCAGCAATTAATGCTGAGGCATAGGCACGGGCATGTAATTCGTCTAGCTTTTTATCGGCAACATGTAATACTTTTTGTACACCATATGTACCAAGGTTTTCAAGTTCACTATCAGCAATAGTTCCTAAAACTAAAGCGGTAGCAGTTGTATTTATTTTTTTAGCTATTTCAGCAGCGTATTGCACTGCTTCAAAGCTTTTCTTTTTTATGTTTCCATCGGTGTGTTCCACCAATACTAATACAGACATGTTTTCAGGTTTTAATTAAATAACTTTTGCTTCAGAATGTAACAACTCAACCAGTTCGTCCATATTATCCGGACTAATCATTTTAACACCTGCTTTTGCAGGAGGCATCTCGTAAGATAAAATAGTAGTTACAGCAGCGCCTGCGGTTGGTGCAATCACATTTAATGGTTTGGTACGTGCTGCCATAATTCCGCGCATATTGGGTATACGGGCTTCGGCAACGCCTTTTTGGCAAGCGATTACCACAGGAAAGTTAACCAAATCGGTTTCTTCACCACCTTCAATTTCACGTTTTACGGTTGCCGTAGTTCCTTCAACCTCAATATTTGTTGCAAAACCGATATAATCGGCGTCCAATAATTCAGCAATCATTACCCCTACTGAACCATTATTATAATCTATTGATTCCTTACCACATAAAACCAAATCGTATCCTACTGTTTTAGCATAGTCAGCAATGTAGTTAGCTGTTTGGTAAGGATCAATGCTATCAGCATCAATACGTACCGCCTGATCGCCACCTAAAGCTAATGCTTTGCGGATAACAGGCTCTGTATCGGCTTTGCCAACAGTTATTAGATGCACGTCGGTAGCAACTCCACTTTCTTTCAGCTCGAGTGCGCGAATTAAAGCGTACCACTCATCGTAAGGGTTAATAATGTAAGTTGTACCCTGTGTATTTACAGCGGTATCGTTGTCTTTTAGCATAATTTTAGTGCTGGTATCCGGCACCTGGCTTATGCACACTAGTATTTTCATGTTAGATGTATATTTGTATTTCGTCGAATTTACTCACCCGATCTGTGCTTCGCTGGATCACCCTCTCTTCGCTGCGCGGAAAGAGGGTAAAACAACATTAAAAACAATATTTATTCTCTTCTATTAATTTAGCGGCGATGTTTCTGCGGGCCTGTGTGGTATTAAAATCTTCGGTTTTGGTGAAGCGTTTTAAACCCATCATCATCATCCGGCGTTCATCGCCATCGGCAAACGAATTTATGGCTTCTTTACCGGATTTGAAGATCTTTTCGGCTGCGTCGTTAATATAAACACGCATAATATCCAATTGTTCTTTGCAAGCTTCTTCGCCACGTATACCAACTAATTTTTCAACACGTAATTGGGTCGACTCAGCTACATACAATTCAATCAGCATATCAGCTAAGTTCATCAAAACTTCCTGTTCTTTACCTAATTGTTGCATTAGTTTTTGTACTGCCGAACCTGCAACCATTAAAACCGCCTTTTTAAATCCAGCGATATATTTTTTCTCTTTCGAGAACAGTGTTTCTTCGTCCGATCCACCAAAATCAGGGATACTCATTAACTCACCGGCAACTTTTTGTGCGGGTCCCATTAAATCAAGTTCACCTTTCATGGCGCGTTTCAACATCATATCAACGGTTAACATGCGATTGATTTCGTTAGTCCCCTCGAATATTCTATTAATACGTGAATCACGGTATGATCTATCCATTGGCGCTTCTGCGCTATAGCCCATACCTCCGTATATTTGCACACCTTCATCAACTACATAATTCAATGTTTCGGATGCATTTACTTTGATTATTGCCGCCTCGATAGCATATTGCTCTGTGCCTTTTAATTTAGCTTTAATTGGATCCATACCGGTTTCAATCAAATGCGCAGTGGCTTCTTCCATGTTTTCGCTGGCACGATACGCAGCAGATTCTGATGTATAAGTTTTTATAGCTTGTTCAGCTATTTTATAACGGATAGCACCATATTTTGAAATCGGCCTGCCAAATTGTTCACGCTCATTAGCATAGTTTATAGCTGTGCTAATTACTTCTTTACTTGCGCCAATGGTACCACCACCTAACTTAATACGGCCAAGATTTAATATGTTAACGGCTATTTTAAATCCATTCTGGCGTTCAGATAATAGGTTTTCAACAGGCACTTTACAATCGTTAAAAAACACCTGACGGGTAGAGCTACCTTTTATGCCCATTTTGTGTTCTTCTGGATTTAAGGTTATTCCCTCAAAAGTCTTTTCAACAATAAAAGCGCTTAAATTTTCATCATTATCGATTTTAGCGAAAACTGTAAATATATCAGCAAAACCCGCATTGGTGATCCACATTTTCTGTCCGTTAAGCAGGTAATGTTTACCATCCTCGGTAAGTTTAGCACGTGCTTTACCTGAGTTTGCGTCAGATCCTGAACTTGGTTCGGTTAAGCAATACGCACCCTTCCACTCGCCGCTGGCCAGTTTAGGAATATATTTCGCTTTTTGTTCTTCAGTACCATAATATAATATTGGCAGCGTACCTATACCTGTGTGGGCTGAAAATGCCACCGAAAATGAATGACCTGCGCCTAATTTTTCGGTAACCAACATGGATGTTTTAAAATCTTTACCAAAGCCACCATATTCTTCAGGTATAGATATACTTAACAAGCCTAAAGCACCGGCTTCATCCATTAAATGTGGCATTAAGCCCTCTTCCTGCTCATCAATACGCGCTAAGTTTGGGGTTACGTGTTGTGCCAAAAAATTGGTGCATGTTTCAGCAATCATTAATTGCTCTTCATTCCATTCCTCAGGAATAAAAACAGATTCTGCAGGGGTTTCCCTGATCAGGAACTCGCCACCTTTTATAGCCTTTACAGCTTCAGTATCATTCATAAAAAATTAATTTTTAAGGATGTAATTGTACGTTTATAATTATGCAGCAGTGTAATTAACTACCGCTGTAATTCTTGGTTTTATAATTAACGGTAAAATTATAAGGGTTGTTGTGGTATTAAAAGGTTTACAATGCGGAGATATTCGTCAAAAAGTCGGAAAGAAACTGTGGAAAGAACCAAGAATTAAGAGTCAAGAATCAAGATACCATTGCGTCTTGATTCTTGACTCTTAATTCTTGGTTCTTTTTACAAAGCTGTTGCTACGCGATAATCTGATGGGGATAACCCAGTGTGGTTTTTGAAATATTTGCCAAACGACGATTGGTCGGGGAAATTGATGCCCTCTGCTACTCGAGCTATGCTGATGTCATGATTTCTCAATAACACCTTGGCTTCTAATATTACAGCGTCATCTATCCACTCACCCGCTGTACGGCCAGTAACTTCCTTTATGGTTTCGGTAAGGTGTTTGGATGATACGAATAATGAATCGGCGTAATATTGAACGTTGCGGTGCTCTTTATAATGATGAAAAACCAACTCCTGGAATAAAACATTTAATTCCTGTTTCCGGGTTTGCTTACCTTTTACCATTACATGGTGACTGGTATAAATGGATTCCACCTCGTATAATAATGATGTTAAAATGCTCCTGGATATTTCCATTCGGTAAGGATGTTCTTCCCTATCCAACTTTTTCTTCATCAACATATAAATATCCAATAACATGTTGATTTCATCATGCGTGGGATAAATTACCGGCAACGAAGCACTTTTAAAGTAACTGAACGATTCCAGAAAATGACTGTTAACATTATTCTCAGTCAGGAATGCTTTAGAGAATACAATAAAACGGCACAAAAAATCTTCGCTACTGTTATATATCCTCAAAATATGAAAAGGGGTTGCCAATAACATGGCATCGGCTTTAGCCTCATATATTTGTAGATTTACTTCAACTTGCGCAGTGCCACGGGTACAAATTCCTATAATGTAACCATCAGAACGATAGGGATGTTCGCTTAAGCTAAGTAGTTGTTTTTCATCAGTAATAAAAAAATCCGGCCCAACTAGCTTGTCGGCATACAGATCTGCAAATTTAGATAGACTTAGATGAGCAATTTTTTTATTCATGCACTGCAATATATGATTTTATAGCTATTTTTGTTAGAACATATTACCTAAAGCTTAAAACATGGGGGCTAAAACCTTTATCCGACTTTTTGACGAATATCTCCGCATTATAGCCCTTTTTTTACTATTAAACCAAGCTAAATTTATTTTTTTAAACCATGCAGCCTTTGCACCTAGCAAACTGCGCTTTATAAACCAATTATATCAATTATGAAGAAACTCTTACTATTAGTGTTCGCACTGATGCCTGTCATTTCGTTTGCACAGGGTTTCCAGGTAAACCTGGAAGGTGAAAAGCAAATAGGTATGGGCCATACAGGCACCGGACTTGTCCAGGATGGAGCATCTGTATTTTTCAACCCCGGAGCGGTTGCCATGCTACCGGAAAATTACGTGCAGGGTGGCATAAGTCCTTTATTGTTTAAATCGACTTTTAACCCACAAGGTACCAACGTGCAGGATCATACCGCAAATAAAATTGCAACCCCTTTTACCTTTTATGCTGCATGGGGGCCCAAAGATTCGTTTTGGAAACTTGGATTAGGCGTTTACACACCATTTGGGGGCTTAACCGACTGGGGTGATAGTTGGCAAGGTAAGTATGTACTGGAGAGCTTAAACCTTAAAGCTATTTATATACAACCAACCTTAAGTATAAAACTAGCCGACTTTTTAAGTGTAGGCGGTGGTTTTGTATATAACAGAGGTAGCGTTGATTTAACACAGGCAATACCGTTAACAAATTCTGCAGGGCAGGATGGACAAGCGGAGCTTAAAGGTACCGGTAAAGGTTATGGCTGGAATGCTGGTATATATATAGTAACCGAGGTTGGTGTAACTGTGGGCATAACACACCGTTCAGAAGTAAACACTACTATTAACAATGGTAATGCTGTATTTACTGTACCGTCATCGTTACAGGCACAATTCCCTCAGCCCAATACATTTTCATCAAGCATACCATTGCCGGCTACTACTTCAATAGGTTTTGGATTTTATCCTAATAAACAATGGACCTTAGCATTTGATGCCAACGCCATCAGTTGGGATGTGTATAAAGTATTAGCCTTTAATTATGGTTCAACAACCGCAGCTGGCTTACAAAACACAGTAGAGCAACGAGACTATAAAGATGCGTTTAGCTTAAGAGCTGGTGCGCAATATAAAACCAACAAAAATTTAGCCATACGTTTTGGTGGCGGCTACGCGACTACCGCGGTTGAAGATGGTTTTGTATCGCCGGAGGCACCTGATGCTAACCGTGCATTTGTAACGGGTGGCTTAGGTTATACATTTTCTCATCATTTAGATCTTGATCTTTCATTTGAATACGAACATGTTATGTCTCGCGATCAAACCAACATACAAACCCAGTTAGCGGGCACTTTTGAAACTAACGTTTATATCCCTGGTATATCACTGGCTTATCACTGGTAATTAAAAAATAACAGCATGAAGAACTTTAAATTATATATACTTTCAGGCTTGCTATTTGTAGCTGCCTGCAAACCCGAGATTCATACACCAAGCTTAAGCAGGGGTACTGCTAACTTCTCTCGCTTTATTGCCGTAGGAAATTCGCTAACTGCTGGTTATTCAAACGGAGGTTTATACCTGGATGGACAACTAAACTCCTACCCTTCAATTATGGCCAAGCAAATGGCACAAGTTGGCGGTGGAGCTTTTAATCAACCTTTATTTACTTCGGCGCAAGCTAACGGCTCAGGCTATTTAACCTTAGCCGGGTTTACTAAGACGGGAAGCCCCATAATAGATACTGTCACTACTGATCTTGCTATAAGGAGCGAGTATAATGCACCCGGATTTGGCCCTGTAATTTTATATACTAAATATACCGGCGATATTGAAAACTATGGTGTACCCGGAATTAAGCTTTTAAATATTACTTTCCCCCAATATGGTAACTACAATGGTTATTTTGAGCGCTTACTACCTGGTGACGGATCAACAACAACACTAAACACGGATTATCTTGATTTTGTAACAGCAAAACCGTTTACCTTTTTTACCGATTGGTTAGGTAATAACGATGCATTAAGCTACGCGACAACTGGTGGTGCAGGTGATGTGCTTACCGATAAAACAACATTTGCGCAGCTGTATGAAGCATCGCTTCAAGCATTAACTGCAGGTGGGGCAAAAGGTGTAGTTGCTACTATCCCTGATGTTACTTCAATACCTTATTTTAATACGGTTACTGTTGCCGCAATAAATGCACAAGTAGCCGCACTCGGTGCTAAACTTTATATTACTGCCTTAGTATCTGGCACCACCTACGCGCCAAGGCTCGCTACAAACAGTGATTTGATTGTACTTACATTCCCAACCAGTATGTTAGGAACTCTTGTAAGCACTCCCTACGGCCCGCTGCCTTATGGTTTAACACCATATACGCCGGTTGACAATAAATATGTATTGGACGCTAACGAAGTTGCATTAACCCGCGATTATGTGCAATCATATAACAATACTATTAAAACTCAGGCCGCTGCCAGAGGGTTAGCTGTATTTGATGCTTATACTTACTTAAATAATGTACAGTTGAATGGCTTAGAGATTGATGGTATTTCTTTATCATCTGCATACATCACAGGCGGGTTATTCTCACTGGATGGTGTTCACCTTACCCCTCGCGGTTACGCCATTATAGCCAATGAATTTATAAAAGCTATTAACACAACTTATAGTGCAAATGTTCCACTTGCTAACGTTGCAAGTTACCAGGGATTAAAATTCCCATAAATAATATTTATTGAAAAAATAGTGCATAACAATTATGCACTATTTTTTTTATTTTAATAAAATAAATACCAATTTGGTTTTTGGTATAAAAATGCTTTATTTTTGCATATATAAAACTTTTTCAACCATGAGCAGAGAACTAACAGAATTTTCAACACTGATTGATGAGCAATTTGAAATTGTGATTGTACACAAGATTAGCTTTGGAGAATATTTGCTAAGCTTATTCAGCTTTGCGAATTAATTAAATGAGCACCTAGCCTTTTATGGAAATGTTCTGCCTATTTTTTCCCAATTCATCACAAAAGCGATTTGCTTTTTTAGTCTTCACTATAACGTTGTAGCAAATAATAAGCCTTTATTATTTGAATGCCGGCCCCGGCAATTATATTTTTGAGCAGTAGTTGACAACTGTCAACTGATTAAAACCTAATTTACAATTGTCCGGATAATGTTAATTAAGACAATTCTTAATTTTGGTTGAAGCATCAAAATAAAACTTAAATTATTAAACACTAAAAAATTGGAAAATCAATTTTCATTAGCAGGCAAAGTAATCATTGTAACCGGTGGTACCGGAATATTAGGCGACTCATTTGTGAATGGCATAGTTGAAGCGGGTGGTGCAGTGGGCATTTTAGGTAGAAATGCTGAAGTCGCCGAAGAACGTGCGGCCGCTATCAATAAAAACGGCGGTAAAGCGGTTGCTTTAGTTGCCGATGTTTTGGATGAAGCTGATCTTCAAAAGGCTAAAGTAAAGCTTTTAGATACTTTTGGGCGACTTGATGGCTTAGTAAACGGTGCCGGTGGCAATATGCCGGAGGGCGTACTACAAAACGAAGAGGATATTTTTAAAATGAATATCGCCGGAATGAAAAAGGTAATGGAGGTAAATACCTGGGGAACGATAATACCTACACAAGTTTTTGGTGATGCTATTGCTAAAACAGGTAGAGGTAGTATTGTTAATATATCATCCATGAACTCTAAACGGGCTATTACTAAGGTATTAGGATATAATATAGGCAAAGCGGCGGTAGATTGCTATAACCAATGGTTTGCTGTTGAACTGGCCAATCGATATGGTGATGCCATTCGTATGAATGCGCTTGCTCCGGGGTTTTTCCTTACTGAACAAAACCGCAACCTGCTAACCAAACCCGAAGGTGGATACACACCACGCGGCGAACTGGTGATTAACCAAACCCCTTTTAAACGCTTTGGCCACCCTGATGAGTTGATAGGCGCCTTGGTTTGGTTGTTAAGTGATGCTTCGAAATTTGTTACCGGCTCAATGATCTGTGTGGATGGCGGATTTTCAATATTTGGTGGAGTATAATCACATCTAACTTAAATATTAATGTGTTTAGCGATTGGATTCTTATCGTTATACACATTTTTTGAGGATGTACCATAATTTGTAATTGACACACTTGGTACAATTGAAACACTTTTAGCCCAAAAAACGCCCGAAAAAGCCTTAAAAAGGCGGTTTTTACTTCTCTTTTAGAGCTTTTTTTGGACAAAAAAGGCCTTATTTTAGCTAAAAAAGTGCTCATTTTAGCATAAAACAGACTAAAAAAGCGCTTTTTTAGTCTGTTTTTGA
The DNA here is from genome assembly GCF_009765905.1 of Mucilaginibacter sp. L196. GTDB lineage: Bacteria > Bacteroidota > Bacteroidia > Sphingobacteriales > Sphingobacteriaceae > Mucilaginibacter. The sequence goes on from NZ_LMUO01000015.1 coordinate 1,172,473, forward strand.
CTCGTTTTTGTACCAAAATTTAGCTTTTTATACCCTATAATGCGCCCGTTTGGAACAATACCTTAAAGCCCTATTCTGTGGGAGCGAGCGGTAATTAAATTAATTTTTCAATCGCTAAGCACGTTAAATATTATACGATTCTATTTGCTCGGCCACAAGGTCGAGCAATTCTTCTTCCTCCACTCCCGCATTTTTACAAATGTGCAAATGTTTGTGAGCGCCGGGTTCAAAACTGGCTACAAATAATCCATGTTTATACAGTTCAAATTTACATTGCACACCATCATGGTGCATGTAATCGCGTACCTCAAAATGATGGTTCTCGTTTTTGTAGCTTACTGATATTTCAAATAGTTCCATACCGCTGAATATTATAATATTCAAACCATATTATGGCCTTATTGTTGTAATTATAACCAATAAATATATAAATGCAATATGGAAAATAACTACACCGCATTAAGTCTTGATAATGGCATTATCAACATGCATGAATATTACGCGATTGAGTATTGGACAAATAAGTTTGGCATCAATCGTGAGGCGTTGCAAAAAGCGGTAGATACTGTTGGCAACTCCGTTGACGAAGTAAGAAAGTATTTAAAATAACTATTATGAGCCTGGTTAAATACGCCCAGAAGCGGGATTTTAAAAAAACCGCTGAACCAAAATCCGGAAGAAGCAAGGATAAAGATCATTTGATGTTTGTTATTCAAAAGCATGATGCATCGCGTTTGCATTATGATTTCAGGCTTGAGATGGATGGTGTATTAAAAAGCTGGGCTGTACCAAAAGGCCCGTCAACCGACCCAAAAACTAAACGTTTGGCGATGATGGTTGAAGATCACCCATTCGACTATCGCAATTTTGAAGGGATTATCCCGCAAGGCCAATATGGTGGCGGCACTGTGATTGTTTGGGATGAAGGCACATACGAGCCAATTGAAGAAATAAAAGGTAAGAAAGCACAAGAAAAACATCTTTTAGCGCAACTAAAATCAGGATCGCTAAAAATAAAACTACATGGCGAGAAACTGGATGGTGAGTACGCTTTGGTTAAAACCCATGGGATGGGCGAAAATGGATGGTTGCTGATTAAACATAATGATCAATTTGCGAGTACTGATGATATTACAAAAGAAAATCAATCTGTGCTATCCGGCAAAACCATCGAAACAATGGAAAAATCCAGCGAAAAGGTTTGGCAGCATGGTCACGAAGAGGATTTGAAAGAATCACCCAAAAGCGGTAAAAAAAAAGCCCTGGCAAAACCAGCTGAGGAAGTAGTGGGTGAAAAGTTGACTGAGGGACAGGTGGATGCGGTTATAGATGTAGCTTCAATTATAAAGTCAGCCCCTAAAGGTAATATACCCAAAAATATCCAACCAATGAAAGCCACTTTGGTTGATGAACCGTTTGACGACCTAAACTGGGTATATGAAGTTAAATGGGATGGTTATCGTGCTATTGCTACGATCAATAAAGGCGAAGTGGAACTCATATCACGCAACAATAAAACCTTTAACGATAAGTTTTACTCCATCCATAAGCTACTGCAGAAATGGAAGATAAATGCGGTGCTTGATGGTGAAATTTTGGTTTTAAATAATAAAGGTATATCGGATTTTGGCGCCCTGCAAAACTGGCGCAGCGAAGCTGATGGCGAGCTGATATTTTACGTGTTCGATATTTTATGGTACGAGGATAAAAACCTTATGGAACTACCGTTGATACAACGTCAAGTCATTTTAAAAGATATATTGCCTACTGACGATGACCACATCCGCCAAAGTAAAGTATTTAGTACGGGAGGTATCGACTTTTTTAATGCCGCACAACGTATCGGACTAGAGGGTATCATAGCCAAAAAAGCGGATAGTACATATACTTCGGATTTGCGCTCAAAAGAATGGCTCAAAATAAAAATACATCAACGACAAGAAGTTATTATTGCCGGTTTTACTAAAAATGCAGGTACCAGTAAATTATTCAGCGCATTGATTTTAGCGGTTTATAATGGTGGCGAGCTCCGATATGTTGGTAAAGTAGGTACTGGGTTTAATGATAAGATGCAAAAGGAGGTGATGGAGCAATTTAAACCGCTCATTACCAATAAAAGCCCTTTTGAGGTGGAACCTGATGTAGATAAGCCATCACGCTTCCGCCCCAAAAGAATGGGAGCTAAACCTACCTGGTTAAAACCTGAACTAGTTTGTGAAGTAGCTTATGCCGAGGTTACGAGCGATGGCGTATTTCGGCAGGCAGCATTCAAAGGCATGCGCATTGACAAGAAAGCAAAAGACATTGTGCTAGAAGCACCACAAGAGACCAATGAAACAGTAAAGGAGGTTGAGATGGAATCAAAAATTGAGATTGAGGAAACACATGCTGATGTAGTATCGCCACCCAAGAACAAAGACCGCAAAACGCTGTTAAACCCAACCGATGAAACGCAGGTAAGAAAGATATGTGGTCACGACATTAAGTTTACACATTTAAGTAAAGTTTATTGGCCCGAAGACAATGTGACTAAGCGTGACATGTTTAACTACTACTACCAGGTGGCCGAATATATTTTGCCTTATTTAAAAGATAGGCCTATGTCGCTTAATCGTTTCCCAAATGGTATATACGGGTCAAGCTTTTATCAAAAGGACGTAACAGGTAAAGCACCTGATTGGATCACTAAAACCTTCCCTTATACTACCAGCGATGGCGAGCATAAGGAGTACTTGGTTGGTTCTGATGAATCTTATTTGTTATGGATGGCATCGTTGGGCTGCATCGAGATGAACCCTTGGTTTAGTCGTGTAAAATCACCGGATAATCCGGATTATTGCGTAATTGATCTTGATCCCGATAAAAACACTTTCGATCAGGTAATAGCAGCTGCCTTAGAAGTTAAAAAAGTGTTGGATGCTATCGGGGTACCATCCTACCCTAAAACTTCCGGTTCAACAGGCATGCATATTTATATTCCGTTGGATGCTAAATACACATATGATCAATCGCAAATGTTTGCCAAAATTGTTGTGCAGTTAGTATATAAACAAATACCAGATTATACCAGTTTAGAGCGTATGGTAGCCAACCGCAAAGGAAAAATGTATCTCGATTTTTTACAGAATCGTCCGGGTGCAACAATTGCAGGTCCGTATTCGCTTCGCCCAAAAGTTGGCGCAACGGTTTCGATGCCTTTGCTTTGGGATGAAGTAAAACCGGGTTTGACGATGAAAGATTTCACTATATTTAATTCCATAGCCAGGTTAAAGGAAACCGGTGATTTGTTTAAGGGTGTACTGGCTAAAGGTATCGACCTGGAAAAAACGATAAAGAAGGCGCAAAGCATTTTCGTATAATATTTCGGTTTGTAGATTTTAGTCTATCGGCAAAAAACATATAACTAAAATTGTTGTTAATTTTTATTTGTTAACCTGCAAATATTTGATTTTTATACCTGATGAGCAACTCCTTTTCTTTAGATAAAGATCAAATATTGGAAGTCCTTTCCCTTTCTCAAAACGCCACGGCTATATATGCCGGTGATAATATAATTGTACAGTCCGCCAATGATGCCATGCTTGCTTTTTGGGGTAAAGACCGAAGCATTATAGGTAAACCGTTGGAAGAGGCTGTGCCTGAACTCAAAGGTCAACCTTTTAAAAAGATGCTGCAGGAAGTGCTCAGAACCGGGGTCAGCAACATTGGTAATGCCATACCTGCTACGCTAATGGTTGATGGAAAACTCCAAATATCCTATTACAACTACCAATATCGCGCGATAAAAGATCAAAGTGGTAAAATTTACTGCATTTTACATACAGCATCTGATGTAACAGAAAAAGAGCTTAACAAAATAGCATTAAAAAAAGCTAAAGAACAGGAAGAAGCGCAAACTAAAGCCCTATTGGAAAGTGAGCGTAACCTTCGCCGGTTTATTTTACAAGCCCCTGTAGCTATCGCGCTTTTCAAAGGCCCCGATTTTATTGTTGAGATTGCTAATAACCGCGCGTTGGAATTATGGGGGAGAAATTTAGAGGAAGTATCGAAAAAACCCATATTGGAAGCGATGCCCGAGTTGAAATCCCAGGGAATTAAGCAACTTTTAGATAATGTTTATACTACCGGAGAAACCTTTTCAGCAACGGAACTACCTGTAAAAATTCTGCGTAATGGCAAATATGTAAACGCGTATGTCAATTTTATATATGAGGCCCAATATGATGCTCAAGGCAATATAAATGGTTTAATGACTATTGGTACTGAAGTTACAGATGAGGTTTTGGCACGAAAAAGTATTGAACAAAGCAGCGGAGAGCAGCTTGCTTTAAATGAAGAACTTCAAGCTTCAAACGAGGCGTTAATTGCTATAAACGAAGAACTAACTGAAACGCAAGCTTATTTACAACAAATTGTGGACGCGCTTGAAGAAAGTGAATCGCGGTTTAGGTACCTGGTACAACAGGCACCTGTTGCCATATTTATATTAAATGGTAGAAGCTTACGTATTGAAACGATGAATAACCTGATGCTTAAAATGTTGGGGAAAACAGCTGATATTGTTGGTAAAACTTACATTGAAGCTTTACCTGAATTTGTAGATCAGCTGTTTTTTAAATTGTTGGATAATATATTCGATACCGGCGAAACATTTTATGGTAACGAAGTTAAAGCTGTAATTGAATTTGATGGAATACTTAAAGAAGGCTATTACAATTTCACATACCAGCCAATTAAAGATAATAACGGCATAACCAATGGTATTATTTGTGTTTCGGTGGATGTAACTGAACAAGTAAATGCCCGTAAAAAAGTTGAGCGTGCCGAAGAAAGTTTGCGGATGGCTGTTGACGCGGCTGAACTTGGGTCTTACTATATCAACGTTGTAGATCGAATATTTGTGCCCTCACCTAAGCTAAAGGAATTCTTTGGTTATGCTCCTGGTGAAGAAGTACCATATGAAGCTGCTATAAATCAAATTCACCCTGATTATCGCCAGGCAGCAGCAGATATGGTTGAAGCTGCCATTACATACGGCATTAAGTTTGACATGGAATACCCAATAATAGGGCATAATGATGGAAAAGTACGCTGGGTAAGGGGTCTAGGAACTGTACAACATGATAACAATGGTATTGACACTTATTTTACCGGTATACTACACGAGATAACTGAAAAGAAACAGGATGAAATGCGCAAAAATGATTTCATTGGCATGGTTAGTCATGAACTTAAAACGCCATTAACCTCCTTAACTGCAATTGTTCAGGTTATGAATGCTAAGCTTAAATATAGTGATGATCCATTCATAGCTAACGCCATGGGTAAAGCCAATATACAGGTAAAGAAAATGAGTAACATGATTAATGGTTTCTTAAATATTTCGAGGCTGGAATCAGGGAAAATATTTATCGAGAAAAATATTTTTGAAATTGATGCACTCATCCTTGAAGTTATTGATGAAATCCAGATGACAGCGTTTATGCATAGCATATCGTTGGTTTCCTGCCCTCCTATTAAAGTAAATGCTGATCGTGATAAAATAGGCTCCGTAATTTCTAACCTGTTAACAAATGCCATAAAGTATTCGCCAAAGGCCCAGCAAATTATTGTAAACTGTGAGAAGATTGGCAATACAGTACAAGTAAGTATTAAGGACGAGGGAATGGGCATTAAACCTGATGATTTGGATAAGTTGTTCGATCGTTATTACCGCGTAGAAAGCAAACATACTTCCCATATTTCGGGATTTGGCATAGGATTGTATTTGAGTGCCGAGATTGTTCAGCGACATGGCGGCAAAATTTGGGCTGAAAGCGAAAGTGGCGTTGGATCAACATTCTATTTCATTTTACCGCTTTCCTAGCATGAACATATTGGGTAAGTTTTACGGTGGTACCAGCGGATTGCAGTTACCAATGCCCAAACGGGATTTCCCCTTGGAATATGCTGGTAAAAGCCGGTTGCACTTCTATTCAACAATAGCAAACAGCCTTGAGGTAAATAGCTCCTTTTATAAAGTCCCTTTAGCTTCTACAGTAAAAAAATGGTCGGAAGATGTATGCGGTGATTTTAGATTCACATTTAAACTTTGGCGGGATATTACACACAATAAAGGGTTAGAGTTTCAGGCAGATGATGTCCGTAAATTTATGTCTATTATTGATTGTGCAGGAAACCGAAAAGGATGCTTGCTTATACAATTCCCTCCCAGCCTTGCCGTTACTAATAAAAACCAGTTACAAAATTTATTGTCTGTAATCAATAATTATAATCAAAGCAAATGGCCGATTGCTTTAGAATTTCGCCATCGCTCATGGTATCGGGATGATATTTATCAATTGATTGAAACATATAAGGCTAGTTTGGTAATACATGATATGCCTACCTCGGCATCTCCTTTAGATTCATTTAACAATAATTTTGTTTACCTGAGATTTCATGGCCCCGATGGAAAATACAGGGGTAGTTATACCAATCAGTTTTTATCAGAATATGCAAGTTATATTAATGACTGGCTGCATGAAGGTAAAACTATTTATACATACTTTAATAATACAATGGGTAATGCGCTGCAAAATTTAATTACATTAAAAACATCTATCAAAATCTGATAGACAAATTAAACTATAACTAAAATTTTTCTTTTTCGTCAACCTTTAGGTAACCAATTGCGTATAAGTACATAAATACATTTTAACATGACATTAATTAATAACTTGTTTACTGCGATACTTAAGGCAGTTTGTGCTCCTGCAAGTAATGGTGGTCTATTTAAAAAAGTAAAAAGAGCGCCTTTTAATCCCAAAATCACATTAGGATTCAATTTTTAGTTCTGAATTCTAATATCTCCCGGTCATAATTTTATAACGTAATTCGTATTTTTGCCTGATGCTTCAGGTTAGCGAATTATACATTTATCCCATTAAATCATTAGGTGGCATTGCAGTTAGTAGCGCCGAAGTAACTGATAAAGGTTTTAAGTATGATCGGCGTTGGTTATTGATTGATGAAAACAATCGTTTCCTATCCCAGCGCGAATTACCTGCAATGGCTCTATTAAAGGTTATCATTGCCACCAACGGGCTACTTATAACACACAGCCTTACATCCCACAATATTCTCATCCCATTTGCGCCACAAACAAACGAACATTGTACCGTGGCTGTGTGGGATGATACGTGCACCGCTATATATGTTAGTGATATTGCCGATAAATGGTTTACTGAAAAGCTTGGTGTAAAGTGCCGACTTGTTTATATGCCGGATGATTACAAAAGACAAGTAGATGAGAAATATGCACCGGAAGGTTTTGTAACTTCTTTTTCCGATGCTTACCCTTTTCTTATTATTGGGCAGGCTTCGCTTGATGATCTAAATAGCCGCCTCACTGATAAACTCCCCATTAACAGGTTCCGGCCAAATATTGTATTTACAGGCGGCAAGCCTTTTGAGGAGGATGTAATAGATCATTTAATAATCAATAATATCAACTTTTACGGTGTAAAATTATCCGCACGCTGCATTCTCACTACTATAGATCAAATTACCATAGCCAAAACTAAGGAACCGTTAAAAACATTGGCCAAATACCGCCGTCGTGGTAACGATGTTTTTTTTGGTCAAAATCTGATACATACCGGAAATGGTTTTATATCTGTTGGCGATGAAATAAGCATAAAAAACTATCACACCGAGGAAAGATTTTTTTTAAGGGCTTAATACATTTTTATGTAAAATATTGAAATTTTCATTAAAAAACTACTAATTCCCTGTACAATATGTATATTTGGCTAATGATACTCATTAATAACACTTACTGCAACAAAGTAATATGCTGTATGTATAGCAAGTGTATTTAGCTATAAGAGGAATTAAATATTCATAATCACGACGCCTCTTTAGTTAAAAGCCGAAGAGGCGTTTTTTTAATATATTAAAATTAAAACATGCAAAGTTTTAGAACGGAACTGGAAAACCCGATAGTTGAACAGGATATAATAGATCTGGAAAAAAAGATCAGGGCATTTCGCGATGGCAAAATTCATGATGAAAAATTCAGGAGTTTGCGCCTTGCCAGGGGGGTATATGGTCAGCGCCAGCCGGGTGTGCAAATGGTTCGTATTAAATTGCCATTTGGTAAGGTAACGTTTCAACAATTACTAAAAATTGCTGATGTATCAGACGAATATGCCAGCAGGAACCTGCATTTAACTACCCGTCAGGATATTCAGATACATTATGTAAGCCTCGACAGAACACCGCAACTTTGGGCTGAGCTTGAGCGTGATGATATTACTTTGCGTGAAGCTTGCGGTAATACTGTTCGTAACGTAACGGCATCACCAACCGCGGGCATTGATCCCTTGGAACCTTTTGATGTATCGCCTTATGCTTATGCTACTTTTGAATACTTTTTACGTAACCCAATCTGTCAGGATATGGGCCGTAAGTTTAAAATATCGTTTTCATCAAGCGATGATGACACGGCATTTTCGTACATACATGACATCGGCGCCATCCCTAAAGTAAATGAAAAAGGTGAGCGTGGTTTTAAAATATTATTAGGCGGCGGCCTTGGTGCCCAACCCCTACTGGCAAGCCTGGTCGAAGAGTTTTTGCCTGAAGACCAGCTGATCCCATACATTGAATCTATTATTCGTGTATTTGATCGCTATGGCGAACGCAATAACCGTAACAAGGCCCGTTTAAAATATCTGATACAGAAACTAGGTTTGGATGAGGTTATCCGCCTGGCTAAAATAGAGCATACTGCTAACAAGGTAAAATCATATATAGTTAACCGCAATACAGTTGAAGCGCCTGTTCTTCCACAAGCAACAACCTATCCCGAAGTGGTTATAACAAACCAGCTTCGCTATGAGCAGTGGCTTGCTACTAACGTTTTTGAGCAAAAGCAAGAAGGTTTTTATGGTGTTTATATTAAAGTACCTGTTGGCGATATCGCATCAGATACTGCACGTAAATTAGTTGCAGTATTAACGCCATTGGTTGCTGATGAAATACGCATCACCCAAAACCAAGGCTTATTATTAAAATATGTTCGTAAAGAAGCTTTACCTGCTTTATATAACGGTTTAACTGAGCTTGACCTTTCAGCGCCGGGCTTTGATAGTTTGGCCGATGTAACCACCTGCCCCGGTACTGATACTTGTAATTTAGGCATATCTAACAGCATGACCTTATCTAAGGTTCTGGAGGATGTGATCTATAATGAATACGAAGATTTTATTTATAACCGCGAAATCAAAATCAAAATAAGCGGTTGTATGAATTCATGCGGTCAGCATGGTTTGGCACATATTGGGTTTCACGGGAGTTCATTAAAAGCTGGTACAAGAGTATTGCCATCTGTACAAGTATTGTTAGGCGGTGGTACCGTTGGCGATGGCGTAGGTCGCGCTGCTGAGAAAGTAATTAAAGTACCTGCAAAAAGGGCTACCCATGTTTTACGGGCGGTATTAAATGATTACAAAGCGAATTCTATACAAGATGAAACTTTCCATAATTATTACGACAGGCAGGGTAAAGATTATTTCTACCAGTTGTTAAAGCCATTAGCTAACCTGGAGACACTTACCGAAGACGAATTTGTTGATTGGGGTCATCAGGAAACATTTGCTACTGCAATTGGCGTGGGCGAATGCGCGAGCGTTATTATTGATTTGGTAGCTACCTTATTATATGAATCGGAAGAAAAAATGGGTTGGGCAAACGGCGCTTACGAAAAAGGTGCCTGGGCTGATGCGATTTATCATTCATACAATGTGATGATAAGCTCTGCAAAAGCTTTATTGTTAGATAAAGGCGTAAGCAGCAGCACTCAAGCAGGTATTATTAAAGAATTTGATGCTCATTATGTATCAACCGGCGAAATTTCATTAGATGGTACTTTTAACGATTTGGTTTTGCAGATCAACAAAAATGAGCCTTCGCATGAGTTTGCAACAAAATATAAAGCAGCAGCCGAAGACTTCCTGGCTGCAAGTAAAGTGAAGAGAGAAACCCTGGCATAATGGAGACTCAGATAAAAAAGGAAATAAAAGAACCACGCATAACTCTTGTTGGCGCAGGCCCGGGCGATGCTGATTTGATAACGATAAAAGGTATTAAGGCATTACAAACAGCTGATGTTGTTTTGTATGATGCCTTGGTAAATGAAGAGATATTGGAGTTCGCCCCTGAGCATACGGTTAAAGTGTATGTAGGAAAACGCTCTGGCGATCATTCATTTTCTCAGGATGCCATTAACAAACTGATGATTGATTACGCGCTGAATTACGGTCATGTGGTTCGCCTTAAAGGTGGTGATCCGTTCGTTTTTGGTCGTGGTTATGAAGAGTTAGATCATGCAGCATCATTCAGTATACCGGCAACGGCAATTCCCGGTATCTCCAGTTCGATAGCTGTACCAGGGTTACAACAGATACCGGTTACTCATCGTGGTTTAAGCGAAAGTTTTTGGGTAATTACAGGCACTACAAGTAACGGCAAAATTTCTGCCGATATTTATACTGCAGCGCAAACTAATGCAACTATTGTGGTATTAATGGGCGTACATAAATTAGCCGAGATTACACAAATATTTAAAAATCAGGGTAAAAACCGTTTACCGGTAGCCGTTATCCAAAGCGGATCAACCGAAAATGAAAAGGTTGCTATTGGCACCATAGATACAATCGTTGAGCAAGTAGAAGAAAAGAAAATATCTTCTCCTGCGCTTATTGTAATTGGCGAAGTGGTTTCTCTGCATCCATCATTCCAGTCTATAAAAGAGTTTTATGACATTGTTGCCGAAGGATAGTAATTTAAATATCACACAGGATGATAATGCACCGGGTAACAACCAGTTATTCCCGGTATTTATTAAACTGAATGAATTACATACCGTGCTTATTGGGGCGGGCAATATTGGTTTAGAAAAACTAACAGCTATTGTTAATAACAGTCCGCTTGCAACAGTAACAATTATTGCCCGCACGTTTTTACCTGAAGTACATGCGCTTGCCGCCCAATTTAATGGCGTAAAAGTTCTACAAAAAACTTTTGAAGATATCGACCTCGATAATGCCAACCTGGTAATTGCCGCAACTAATGACAATGCGCTTAACGAGTATATTGTTAAAGCTGCCCATGAGCGTAATTTATTAGTGAACATTGCCGATAAACCCGCCTTATGTGATTTTTATTTGGGGTCGATAGTACAAAAAGGTGATTTGAAACTGGCGATATCAACCAACGGAAAATCGCCTACCGTAGCTAAAAGAATTAAAGAAGTATTGAATGAAAGTATCCCCGATGAAATTGATGATACTTTACAGCAAATAGCCGCCCTTAGACAAACACTTACCGGCGACTTTGCTCACAAGGTTAAAAAGTTAAATGAAGTAACATCTGTATTAGTTAGTAAAAAAGAACAAAATAATAGCAAAAGCATCATTTGGTTAATATGGGGGGCTATAATTTTAGCTATCGGTATTGCGGCTGCATCTTTATGGTTTAAAGAGCCTACCTTTAAAAGCTATGTACAAAATATCAATCCGCTTTTCTATTATTTTTTAGGGGGTGGTTTTCTTTTTGCTTTGGTTGATGGTGCGATTGGCATGTCGTACGGTGTAACAGCAACATCATTTTCGCTTACAATGGGCATCCCTCCTGCTGTAGCAAGTATGGGTGTGCATTTGTCGGAAATTATGAGCAATGGAATTGCAGGCTGGATGCATTACCGGATGGGCAACATCAACTGGAAATTATTTTGGATGCTGTTGTGGACAGGTATTATTGGCGCCGTGACAGGAGCTTATATACTCTCTTCATTAACACAGTATAGCCAATATACCAAACCGTTCGTATCGCTATATACCTTAATTTTAGGTTTGGTTATCCTTTCAAAAGCATTCAATCTTAAACGTAAACGCAATACGGAAAAAATCAAACGCATCCCATTATTGGGTTTAGGCGGAGGTTTTATTGATGCAGTAGGCGGTGGTGGCTGGGGATCTATCGTGCTGTCAACACTGATAGCAGGCGGGCGCAACCCTCGGTTTAGTTTAGGTACAGTGAAACTATCGCGCTTTTTTATAGCGTTGACGAGTTCGGTCACCTTTATATACATGCTTCATGTAACCCATTGGGAAGCAGTTGGCGGATTGGTGATTGGCAGCGCATTGGCATCTCCTATCGCGGCGAAAATCTCCAATAAAATATCAACCAAGGTTATTATGATCTCGGTTGCGATTATCGTTATCCTAATAAGTGTAAACAGCATTTGGCACTTCTTAGCTAAAGTTATTTAAACATGAGTACGCAAACAGAAAATATAAAACAACAATTAACAGGAGTTGACCCTGTTGATGCATTGTCGTTATTAGCTTCAGAATATCCGGGTAAGGTGATTTTTTCAACCAGTTTTGGCTGGGAAGATCAAGTTATCACACATATGATATTTAAAAATAATCTACCGATAAAAATTTTCACGTTAGAAACCGGCAGGTTATTTCCCGAAACCTATTATACCTGGAACCGCACCATGGAAATGTATGGCCAACCTATACATGCTTATTATCCAAATAACCAGGCTTTAGAGCAAATGGTTAATGCAAAAGGGCCAAGTAGTTTTTATGAATCTGTTGATAATCGTAAAGAATGCTGCGGTATTAGAAAAATTGAACCCTTAAAAAGAGCATTAGCTGGTAATGAGGTCTGGGTAACTGGTATCCGCGCCGAACAATCACAAAATCGGCAATCTATGGATGATGTGGAATGGGATGATCAGAATAACCTGGTAAAGTTCCACCCTATTTTTCATTGGAGCCTTGATGAGGTGAAAGAATACATCAAAGTAAATAACATTCCCTATAATCCATTACATGATAAGGGTTTCCCAAGTATTGGCTGCGCCCCCTGCACAAGAGCTGTTCGCGAAGGTGAAGACTTCCGTGCCGGCCGTTGGTGGTGGGAAGAACAGGATAAGAAAGAGTGCGGATTGCATAGCGCTTAAAAGTGGTCTAAAAACGAATGTGTTTCATAGGTAACGGTCAGACAGAAGCGCGTTGTCATGCAGAGGCACCCGAAGCATAAGCTTGTAAAGGCCTACCCACATACTTCGACTACGCTCAGTATGACAGCCTCTGCGCACGTTAATACCCAACAAGTGTCATTGCGAGGAACGAAGTAATCGCGGACTTTGCAAGTTTTCTCTGTATAGCATGAGATTGCTTCGTTCCTCGCAATGACATAGTTTTAAACAGCTTCTTAGTAAAAGACGCCACTTAACTTACAGTTATCCTACCCCATCCAATATTAACAAAACGTTAAAATTTAGCTTTAATTCACTTATTTTTTAAAAAAGACTTGCAAGCTCTGTTTTAATTTGTACTTTTACACTACTAAATCAGTAGACATTATGGACTTAGTAGATTACAATATGAATTTCTCAAAACCACATCATCTGTTACGCCCCATGTTATGCCACTACTCTATCGTGGATAAATACATCTGTTGTTGATTCCCTTCACAACTGTATTACAAATTTTTTCTATTTCAACTTAATCATTTAAACTATAACACATGAAAATTAATTACTTAAAGTATTTATTTATACTAGCACTTGTATTCCCCGCATTCGTAGCTAAAGCACAGCAAAACGATGACCTCTTAAACGTACTCGTTAAAAAGAACGTTATTTCTGAACAAGAAGCTGATTCATTAAGATCAGACGAGGCAATCAAGGCTCAAAAGAAAAAAGACCAGGATGTAGCGAATCAGCACAGCATAACTATTGGTACAAGGGCTTTGCAAATAAGCGGCTTGTTACAAACAGAATATGAAGGATTTGAACAAAGCAGCAAAACAAACACTTTTTTATTGCATAGAGCAAGACTTGACGTTAAAGGAAATATATCTGATGCTTGGAGTTATGAAGTTTATACTGAATTTGCAGGTGTAAACCCAAAGCTGCTGGATGCTTATACTACTTATAAAATATTCGACTTCTTAAAACTAACTGCCGGTCAGTTTAAGGTTCCCTTTTCTTATGAAAGTTTAGTATCTGACTCTGAATTAGAATTTATTGACCGTACACAGGTTGTAAATGCGCTTGCAGGGAGATCAACAGATGTAATTGGCAATCAAAATGGCCGTGATATTGGTGCAGAGTTAACAGGCAGCTTTGCCAAAGTAAATGATCATTATCTGTTTGATTATTATTTTGCTGTGGTTAATGGTGCAGGTTATGATGTTACAACCGATAATAACAACCATAAAGATATTTCGGGCCGTTTAGTTATTCACCCTATACAAAACTTAAGCATTGGGGCTGATTTCTACCATGGTATTGATCAATTTATAGTAGGTACTGCTAAAACCGCTACCAACAACCTGAGAAATCGCCAGGGAATTGATGCCAGATATGTTTGGAATAAACTATCGTTGACGGCTGAATATGATAAAGGAACAGATGCACATATCAACAGAAATGGCTGGTACGGCCAAGCTGCATACTTTGTATGGTCGAACAAATTACAATTAGCAGCGAGATACGATACTTACGATCCTACGCAGACTATCACCACTGATCGTACTACAGATTACACTGGTGGCATAAACTACTTCTTTAACAAATGGGCAAAATTCACGGTTAACTACATTGATGCCCGTGAGCAAACTACGCAAATCAAAAACAATTTATTTGAGGCGCAATTACAGCTAGCGTTCTAATTATTTAAAACATAACTATGAAAAAATTAATTCTAAAAAATAAATTACCACTGGTGATACTTACAACTGTAGGTATAGCCATAACGGCTTCGTCTTTTACAAATCCAAAACCGAAGCCGGCACCTGTTGCTGATGATTTGGAAGGTACTATAAGTATCTCAGGCGCATTTGCCTTATATCCTATTACTGTTAAATGGGCGAGTGAGTTTAAAAAGCTTCACCCAAAAGTAACTTTCAACATATCGGCAGGGGGTGCCGGAAAAGGTATTACCGACGCGCTTTCAGGTTTAGTTGATATTGGTTTAGCTTCTCGCGACATCGATCCATCCGAAGTAAAAAAAGGTGCTTATACAGTTTACGTAACCAAAGACGCGGTTGTGCCAACTTTTAACACCAACAACCCTGATGCTGCAGCATTATTAGCAAAGGGTGTTAAAAGAGAGCAATTTTTAAGCGTATTTGTAACCGGTAGTACCACTAACTGGAAACAATTAGGCGGTAAAGTTTCGGTACCTATCCACGTTTATACCCGCTCAGATGCTGCAGGTGCAGGTGAAACATGGGCGAAGTATTTCGGTAAAAAACAGGAAGACCTTTTAGGTGTAGGCGTTTACGGCGATCCCGGATTAGCGCAAGCGGTTAAAAAAGACGTTACAGGAATAGGTTATAATAACTTAGCTTATTTATACGACCTGAAAACTCGCAAGCAAATCCCCGGCATTAGCGTTTTACCGATTGATGTAAACGGAAATGGCAAAATTGATCCAAACGAAAATTTCTATGGAACAATCGACCAGCTGACTGAGGCAATTGCAACCGGTAAATATCCTTCGCCACCGGCACGTAACCTTGGCTTTTTATTTAAAGGTAAACCGAGGAAAAAAGAACTGGTTGAATTTGTAAAATATGTATTAACCACCGGCCAAAAATTCGTCGACGAAAACGGTTACATCGCTCTGTCAAATGCAAAGTTGCAGGAAGAGCTTAAAAAAGTAAATTAAGATTTACAATTGGTTAATCGGGTTGATTGGGTATGTGATTTCGTCACAATCTGGTCAACCCATTAACTATTAGCCCCACCCAACCCTCCCCGGAAGGGAGGGCTTTAAATAAAATGAAGTAAAAGTCTCCCCAACAGGGGGAGATTTAGAGGGGGCTTATTTATATAGTTGATGCAAACAATACGTTTATTAAAAGATAAGATCATTTCAAAGCTGATGCTATTGTTTACAATACTATCAGTCTCTTTAGTTTTTATAATTGGTATCGGGTTATACTATAAATCCATTCCTGTACTTCAAAATTCCACATGGGGACATTTACTAACCTCCAGTGTATGGAAACCGCTTAAAGGTTTGTTTGGCTTTTATCCATATATTATGGGTACGCTATGGGTAACTGGTATTGCTATCATTATCGCTTTACCCTTATGTGTACTCACCTCACTTTACATTGTTGAATATGCGCATCCACGTGTGAGGCGTATATTAATGCCATTTGTAAATTTACTATCTGGCATACCTCCTGTAATTTTTGGTGTTTGGGGTGTACTTTTTATTATCCCATTAATACAGGATCATATCGCGCCTCACTTTGTTGAATTTTCAACCGGGTACAGCGTTTTAGCGGGCGGTATTGTTTTGGCGGTAATGATATTCCCGTTAATTGTGAGCATACTAAACGAAGTTTTGCGCACTATGCCGCAAGAATTAAAGGATGCTTCACTTGCTTTAGGTGCTACAAAATGGGAAACCATTAAAAAAGTAATACTGCGCAAAGCATTACCCGGTATAATAGCAGCAACTGTGTTAGCTATATCACGTGCCTTTGGAGAAACCATTGCCGTGTTGATGGTTTGCGGTAACAATGCCGTTGTGCCCCACTCTGTTTTTGATGCAGGCTATCCCCTGCCCGCTTTGATTGCGAATAACTACGGCGATATGATGTCGATACCGCTTTACGATTCGGCATTGATGTTTGCAGCATTACTATTATTTATCATTATTCTGTTATTTAACATCATTTCAAGAATAATATTAAGCCGCTTGGAAAGGAAAATGGCAGCATGAGAAGACGCAATTTAGAAGAACTCTTTTTTAAGTTCCTGATGGTATTAGCAACCCTAGTAGTGGGTGGAAGCTTTTTCCTGATTGTAGGAACTATATTTTACAAAGGTGCACCATATATGACCTTTGATATGCTTACCAAAACTCCCGGTGGTGGATTTTACATCGGCAAGGAAGGTGGCATATTGAATGCTATTATCGGATCAATGTATGTGGCTGGTGGTGCTACTATATTAGGTTTAATTATCAGCATACCGGTGGCTATTTACCTGAACATGTATATGGATGGTAAAAAATTTTTATCAAATACATTACGCATGGTATTTGATGTGCTTTTTGGTATCCCTTCCATTGTTTACGGCGCGTTCGGCTTTTTAATAATGGTTTACTTTGGATTGCGAGCGTCATTGTTAGGTGGTATTATAGCGGTTACATTGTTGGTAATCCCAATCCTGGTGCGCACGCTTGATGAAGTGATCAGAACCGTACCGCTGGAACTACGAGATGCCGCGCTATCTCTTGGTTCAACCCGCTGGGAGACCGCGAAGGTTGTTTTAAGAGCGATAAGACCGGGTATTATTACGGCTATACTAATTTCATTTGGTAGGGCTATAGGAGATGTTGCCGCGGTATTGTTTACAGCCGGATTTAGTGACAATATTCCTACCTCTTTACACGAGCCTGCCGCTACCCTGCCTTTGGCTATATTCTTCCAGTTAGGCAGCCCGATTGAGGAGGTTCAGGGAAGAGGCTATGCTTCCGCATTGATATTAACTATTGTAGTATTGATAATCACCATATTATCAGAACTGCTTGTAAAAAAATTCTACAAACACAAATCATAACATGACTAAAGATAAAGCGCATATCAGTGTACAGGATTTAAATGTGCACATAGGCGGCAACCATATACTAAAAGATCTGAATATCGATATTCCTAATAAAAGTGTTACTTCTATTATCGGGCCATCGGGGTGTGGTAAAACTACGCTATTAAAAACCTTTAACCGTTTACATGATACCGCTGCTGACGTTAAAGTAACCGGTAAAGTTTTGGTTGATGGCGAAGATATTTACGACCCAAATACCGAGATAACCCACATCCGCAAAAAAATGGGGTTGTTATCACAGCGGCCGTATCCCTTGCCTATGTCTATTTATGACAATGTTGCTTACGGTCCTCGTATCCATGGCACCCGCAAAAGACAGGATCTGGACATCATTGTAGAAAAGCAATTAAAAGCAACTGCTTTGTGGAACGAGGTTAAAGACCGTTTACACTCTTCTGCTACACGCTTATCTATCGGGCAACAACAACGCCTGTGCCTTGCACGTGGATTGGCTGTAGGCCCTGAGATCATCTTAGGCGATGAATCCACGTCGGCACTTGATCCGGTTTCTACAAGTATTATCGAAGATCTGTTTGTTAAGTTAAAGCAGGATTATTCAATTGTATTGGTTACGCACATTTTACGCCAGGCGGCGAGGGTGTCTGATTACATCATTTTTGTATACGAAGGCCGTATAGTTGAATACGGTAAAACCGAGCAAGTTTTAAGAGACCCGCGTGAGGAGTTGACAAAAGAATATGTAAAAGGCTATATTGTATAGAAATAAAAAACAATCAATAAAATACATTTTTAGATCGCAAAACATACATTTAAGATATGTTTTAATTAAAAAAAGCCATTTTAACGAATAATAATATAATTATCGACACATAACAATCTATTAAAACAATTTTCAATGTAAAAATCCATAAAAATCAATTTTTTATGGATTTTTTGCTTAATATTGATTGTTTTTTAGTTAAAAATGAGTCATAATTACCATAGAATAATTATTAAAATTGGGTCCAACCTATTTACCAACTGCGATGGATTACCTGATATTGAGCGCATTGGAAACATTGTAAAGCAAATTGCGGCCATCAAAAAACAAGGTAAAGAGGTGATATTGGTTTCTTCGGGTGCTGTAGCTTCTGGCCGAAGTTTGATTAACGTTTCTGAAAAATATGATGCGATCGCGACCCGTCAATTATTAGCCTCTATTGGCCAGGTAAAACTTATCAATACCTATTCCCAGCTTTTTGAGAAGTTCGGCATATTATGCTCACAGGTATTAGTCACCAAGGAGGACTTTCGCGACCGGATGCATTACCTGAATATGAAAACCTGCCTGGATCTTTTATTGCAGCACGAGGTTATTCCGGTGGTTAACGAAAATGATGTGGTATCGGTAACAGAACTGATGTTTACTGATAATGACGAGTTAGCCGGTCTTATCGCATCTATGTTAAACGCGCAGGCATTAATTATTTTAACTAATGTAGATGGCATTTACAATGGCGATCCAAAATTGGCATCGTCAGAAGTTATAGATAAAATCAATGGCAAAAGCATCGACTTTTCATCATTCGTTTCATCCGGAAAATCTCAATTTGGTCGCGGGGGAATGATTACCAAGTCGACCATGGCGCAAAAAGTAGCCTCTTTAGGCATCGCGGTGCATATTGCTAACGGAACTAAGGACAATGTACTGACCGACTTGCTTCAAGATGATATTACCCACACTCATTTTCTACCCAATAAAAACGCCTCCGGTAAAAAGAAATGGCTTGCCCATTCAGAAAACTATGCTACGGGAATGGTTCAGGTTAACGATGGCGCCAAAACTGCTCTTACATCCAATCGAGCTACCAGCCTATTACCTGTAGGCTTGGTAAGCATACTTTCCGACTTTAAAAAAGGTGACATTATCAAATTGGTTGATACCGACGAAAAGCTGATAGGCTTAGGTATTGCAGAATATAGCGCCGATAAGGCCAGAGAAAATATCGGCCAGAAAAATCAAAAGCCGTTGGTACATTATGATTATCTTTATTTACCATGATAGATACTGCAAATTATACCGCATATTTTGAGAACGCGATGCTGGCAGGCCGTAAAATGAACTTGTCGGCTGAATTGATCAATTCAGTATTAGAAGATGTGGCTGAAGCTGCTGTTGCTTGTACAAACGAGCTTTTATTAGAGAATCAGAAAGATTTGGACAGGATGGATATATCCGATCCAAAATATGATCGTTTAAAATTAACAGTAGAGCGCATACAAGCCATCGCCAATGATATTGAAGATGTTGCCAAGCTGGAAAGCCCTTTAGGGAAAATACTTTTAGAAGATACACGCCCTAATGGCCTTCACCTTACAAAGGTGAGAGTACCGCTGGGTGTTGTTGGCGTAATATACGAGGCCAGGCCTAATGTAACCTTTGATGTATTCGCATTATGTTTTAAAACAGGTAATGTGGCCGTTTTAAAGGGCGGTAGCGATGCGGACTACAGCAACCGGGCCATCATCAAAGTAATTCATCAAGTACTGGCAAAACACGGCATTGATGCAAATACGGCGACCTTGCTACCACCTGATCGCGAAGCTACCGAAGCTTTGCTTAACGCCCGGGAGTATGTTGACGTATTGATTCCACGAGGCAGCCAGGGTTTGATAAACTTTGTACGCAACAACAGTAAAGTACCGGTAATTGAAACCGGCGCGGGTATTGTACACACTTACTTTGATGAATTTGCTGATTTGGATAAGGGTGTTGGGATTATTTTCAACTCAAAAACCCGCCGGGTAAGCGTTTGTAATGCGTTGGACTGTTTGCTTATTCATAAAAATCGTTTACAAGATTTAATAAAGATTTCGGAACGGCTGGCGGAAAAACAGGTTGAACTATTTGCTGATGAGCTGTCTTATGAAATACTGAAAGGCCATTACCCTATCAGCTCACTAAATAAAGCCGAACCGGAGCATTTTGGTACGGAGTTTTTAGCTATGAAATTAGCAATTAAAACAGTTGATAACTTAGATGCAGCCTTAGATCATATTGCTCAATACAGCTCAAAGCATAGCGAAGCAATTATATCGGAAGATAATACCAACATTGAAAGATTTTTAAATGAAGTTGATGCGGCGGCCGTTTACGCCAATGCGTCTACCGCTTTTACCGATGGTGCACAATTTGGCTTAGGTGCCGAAATTGGCATCAGCACACAAAAATTACACGCCCGTGGCCCCATGGGTTTAGATGAACTAACCAGTTATAAATGGATTGTGAAGGGCAATGGCCAAACGCGCAATCCCTAACCCCTTAAAACATAAAAGGTGCTTATTTTAAAATAAGCACCTTCTTTTGGGGGTTGTTTGCTATAATTACACCAGGTAATCAATAACAGCAACAAAACAAATCAAAACAAGTATAATTCCTTGAATTTTTTGTTCAATTGGCATTTTAGCAATAGTTTTCATTTATTATATTTAATTAGGGTATAACAAATATATATTGTAATGAGTATGTTACAATAGCCAACTGCATTTTTACTAAAATTTAAACAAAAAGCTTTTTAACTAATATTAAAATTATCGGTGCTGTTATTTTAATATAAAAACGGCAAAAAAAGTGATCTATTTTTAATTTTTCAAGGCTATAAAGCAACTATAAAAACAGCTTTAGATAGATTTAAACCAAGATTTTCAGCATTTTATAATATGTTTAAAACATCTGTATTTTTTCAGGGTTGAGATTTAAATTACACCATCAGTATCAAAGTGCTCACATCCTATGGAAATATATTCTGTAAACCCAGTCAATGGCGAAAAGATTAAAGCCTATACCGCTCACTCCGACGAACAGATCTCGACCAAAATAATGCAAACACATGTTGCATGGTTAAGCTGGAAACTAACCGGATTTGATGAGCGTTCTAAACTGCTTATCAACATGGCCAACATACTTAAGCAACGCAAACAGGAATTGGCCAAACTAATGGCAATGGAAATGGGTAAACCCCTATTACAAGGAATTAGCGAAGTTGAAAAATGCGCGGCAGTTTGTGAATATTATGCAGCTAACGCCGCAAGTTACCTTAAAAATCAGTTAGTAAAAACTGAAGCTACCAAAAGCTACATCTGTTTCCAACCTATTGGTGTGATATTAGCTATTATGCCATGGAATTTCCCGTTTTGGCAGGTGTTTAGATTTTTGGCGCCTGCACTCGCCGCAGGGAATTGTGGTGTGCTTAAACATGCATCAAATGTACCGGGCTGCGCATTAGTTATCGAAGAAATTGTGAACCAGGCCGGTTTTCCTTCAAATGTATTTCAAACGTTATTGGCCAGTAGCAAACAGGTTACTAAGATCATTGAAAACAAACATATTATGGCGGTTACTATAACCGGCAGTACCTCCGCTGGCCAAAAGGTAGCACAAAAGGCAGGATCATTACTTAAAAAAACAGTGTTGGAACTTGGTGGTAGTGATGCTTATATTATTTTAGAAGATGCCGATTTGGATAAAGCTGCTGAAATATGTGTTAATAGCCGCATTATTAACAGTGGGCAAAGTTGCATAGCTGCTAAAAGGTTTATAGTAGTAAAAGCTGTAGCTAAGCAATTTACGGAACTATTTCATCAAAAAATGGCTGCTAAAAAAATGGGCGAACCGCTAGATGAAGGTGTAGAGATAGGTCCGCAGGCAAGAGTTGATCTGCGTGATGAGTTGCACAAGCAGGTACAAGCATCTATAGCCAAAGGCGCAAAATGCATATTAGGCGGAGAACTTATGCCGGGAGAAAACGCCTATTACCCCCCAACTATACTTACCCATGTAAAACCAGGGATGCCTGCTTATGATGAAGAATTGTTTGGCCCGGTTGCCGCCATTATCACAGCAGAAGACGAAGATGATGCCATAGCAATTGCCAACAACAGTGTGTTTGGTTTGGGTGGAGCAGTTTTTACTGTGGATAAAAAGCGAGGCGAAATAATAGCCGCTACCAAGTTAGAAGCCGGATCGTGCTTTGTAAACTCGATGGTAAAATCAGATCCCAGGTTGCCTTTTGGTGGTATTAAACAATCGGGTTACGGACGGGAATTAGGCATTTTCGGGATACATGAATTTGTAAATATCAAGACAGTGTATATCCAGTAATGGAATTTACAGAGGTCTATCGAAAAAATTATTAAACTAAATGAAAAGTTTAATTAAACATTATAATTATTTGAACAATAATACATATTAATCTATAGTTAAGCGCAATTTTCAACGATTATGAAATTTGCAATAACGTTCTCGATACAATTATGAATCAATAGAATAGGTTTTCTAGCATATTTAAAAAGCGTCACCACACTTAAAAGAAATCTATATCATCAACTTTAAAAGCACCGCTTAATAGCTTGATTTTAATCAGGATAAGTTTATCGATCCCCAATACCAACAAATCTTACCCTACCCTGACCTTTGATATTATCATCATAAATCACAATAATGTATCTTTGCAGCCAATATGAGTAAGCACGGCAGGATATTAGTGGCAATGAGCGGCGGAGTTGATAGTTCGGTAGCGGCAGTAATGCTGCATGAGCAGGGCTATGAAGTTATTGGCCTGACTATGAAAACCTGGGACTATGCTTCATCCGGAGGAAGTTCTAAAGAAACTGGTTGTTGCAGTTTGGATAGTATTAATGATGCGCGCGCTTTAGCAGTTGGCTATGGTTTTCCGCATTACATATTAGACATCAGGAGTGAGTTTGGCGATTTTGTGATTGATAATTTTGTTGACGAATACCTTGCTGGCCGTACCCCTAACCCATGTGTTTTATGTAATACCCACATTAAGTGGGAAGCATTACTTAAACGTGCCGATAAACTGGATTGCGAGTTCATAGCGACAGGGCATTATGCTAATATTCGGTTACAGGATAGCGGCAGATATGTAATTTCAAAGGGCAAGGACGAAAATAAAGACCAGTCTTATGTGCTTTGGGGTGTATCGCAAAAGAATTTAGCGCGTACCCGTTTCCCATTGGGTAGTTTCTCCAAACCTGAAATAAGGCAAATGGCCTTAGATATGGGCCAGATTGAACTTGCGGGTAAAAGCGAGAGCTATGAGATATGCTTTGTGCCTGATAACGATTACAGATCGTTCCTGCGCCATAAGGTAGAGAATCTGGAAGAACGTATTGCCGGTGGTAACTTTGTTTTGGCAGATGGCACTATAGTGGGCAAGCACCAGGGTTATCCTTTTTATACCATCGGGCAGCGTAAGGGCTTGGGTATTGCTTTGGGGCAACCAATGTTTGTTACCAATATTGATCCGGTTACCAATACCGTTGTGTTAGGTACTGCCGATCAGCTGGAACGTAAACAAGCCTGGGTTAAAAACCTTAACCTGGTTAAATATGAGAGTATAACCGAACCTTTAGAGGCGGTTACCAAAATACGTTATAAGGATGCAGGTACACAAAGCACCATTTTACAAATGGGCGAACACATGAAGGTAGACTTTATGCACAACGTATCAGGCATTGCACCTGGGCAGTCGGCCGTATTTTATGAGGGTAATGATTTGCTTGGCGGTGGCTTTTTGATGTAGTGTGTGTACCGCGGTACGAATGAAACAGTTGGTACACCTGGTACACTTTTAACCCCAAAAACACCCTAAAAAGCCTTAAAAAAGCGGTTATTACTTACAGATTCAACTGCTTTAAAAGCCAAAAATGCTGAAATAACGACTAAAAAAACGGAAATCATGCCTAAAAAAGATTAAAAAACAGTCTTTTTAAACGTTTTTCACCCGTCATTTTAACAAAAAACCCGTCAGTTTTACATCATTTCAATACACCATTGCTAAAAACAAGTTTGCGTTTCGCTTTCTTTATGTTTTATTTGCAGAAAAAAATAGCTTAAATGGCCAAAAATCTACTGATAGTTGAATCACCGGCGAAAGCCAAAACCATAGAAGGTTACCTCGGTAAAGACTTCACCGTGAAGTCGAGTTATGGTCACATACGTGATTTGATCAAATCGGAAGATGCCATTGATATCGCCCATAATTTCGAACAAAAATACGAAGTACCGGCAGACAAAAAGCAGATAGTTAGCGACTTAAAGAAGTTAGCCAAAGAAGCAGATATGGTGTGGCTAGCATCAGACGAGGACCGCGAGGGAGAAGCTATATCATGGCATTTATTTGAAACTTTAGGTTTAAAAGAAGCTACTACCAAGCGTATAGTATTCCACGAGATCACTAAGCCTGCTATTATGAAGGCTATAGACAATCCTCGTAAAATAGATTACAATTTGGTTAATGCCCAGCAGGCACGCCGTGTTTTAGATCGTTTAGTTGGTTTTGAGCTATCTCCTGTTTTGTGGAAAAAAGTAAAACCATCACTTTCTGCTGGTCGTGTACAATCGGTTGCTGTTAGATTGATTGTTGACCGTGAACGTGAGGTAAATAAATTCACTTCAGAAGCCGCTTTTAAAATAGTAGCCATATTTGGCAAAGGAAAAGAAGCTTTTAAAGCCGAATTATCTGAACGCTGGGCTAAACAAGAAGACGCCGAAAAGTTTTTACAGGATTGTATCAATGCTGACTTTGATGTTAAGTCCCTAGATACACGCCCGGCTAAACGTTCACCAGCGGCACCTTTTACAACATCTACTTTACAACAGGAAGCAAGTCGTAAACTAGGTTTTTCAGTTTCGCGTACCATGACTGTAGCGCAAAAACTTTACGAATCAGGGCATATCACTTATATGCGTACCGATTCAGTTAACTTATCTGATACTGCATTAAATGCTGCTGCCGATGAGATCACATCTGCCTACGGCGATAAATATTATCAGCACAGAAAATATAAAACCAAGAGTGCCGGAGCGCAGGAAGCTCACGAAGCTATACGCCCAACCTATTTTAATCACCATACTATTGATGGAGATAATTCTGAAAAAAGGCTTTATGAACTGATCTGGAAACGTGCAATTGCTTCACAAATGAGCGAAGCTCAGTTTGAGAAAACCACCGCAAAAATCAGTATATCAACACGTAAAGAGGAATTAGTTGCCAATGGCGAGGTGATGAAGTTTGATGGCTTTCTAAAGGTTTACCTGGAATCAAACGATGAGGAAGAAGAAACTGATACCTTAACAGATAGTGAAGATACCATGCTGCCGCCTTTAACAAAAGGCCAACGTTTGGCTTTGCAGGAGTTGACTGCTACTGAACGTTTCTCTCGTCCACCCGCACGTTACACTGAGGCAAGTTTGGTTAAGAAGCTGGAAGAATTAGGTATTGGCCGACCATCTACCTACGCCCCTACTATTTCAACCATACAAAACCGTGGTTATGTGGTTAAAGAGGAACGTGAGGGTAAGCAACGTTCATACCGCGTGCTAACACTTAAAGGGGGAAACATTGTAAAAGAAGAAAAACTCGAAAATACCGGTGCTGAAAAGAATAAACTTTTCCCTACTGATATTGGTGCTGTTGTGAATGATTTCCTGGTTAATCACTTTGAGGGTATAGTTGATTTTAACTTTACCGCCAGCGTTGAAAAACAATTTGATGAGATAGCGCAGGGATTAATGGAGTGGACGAAAATGATCCGCACATTCTATGATCCGTTTCATGAGAACGTAGAAAGCACTATAAAAACAGCTGATAAAGCTACCGGAGAACGTGATTTAGGTTTACACCCGGTAAGTGGTAAGAAAGTATCGGTACGTATAGGTCGTTATGGCCCGTTTGTACAGGTTGGCGACAATGCAACCGAAGAAGAGCCAGAGAAGCCATTGTACGCGAGTTTGCGCAATGGCCAAAGCATTGAGACCATCTCAATGGAAGATGCCTTAGAGTTATTTAAACTACCTAAAAAGGTAGGTATATTTGAGGATAAGGACATGACCGTTGCCATTGGTAAATTTGGCCCTTACATCAGGCATAATAGCGTGTTTGTTTCTTTGCCCAAAGGTATCGACCCGTTAGATGTTACGGAACAAGATGCTATAGAGCTGATATTGGAGAAACGTAAAAAAGACGCCGAAAAACTAATTAAAGCATTTGATGAAGACCCTACCGTTAAAATATTGAACGGTAGATGGGGCCCATATATAGAATTTGGTAAACAAAACGTTAAAATTCCAAAAGACAAACAGCCATTGGATTTAACTTTTGAAGAGTGTAAAGCATTAGCTGCGGCCGATGAAAAAGCTCCTAAAAAGGGTGCTAAAAAGTTTGCCAAAAAGAAAAAATAATTAGCGATTGAGTGAATGTGTGATTGAGTGAGTATTCGATTACATATTCACTCAATCACTAAATCACTAATTCAGTCCATGATTAAAGACCTTCCTGAAAATAGAGTTGAAGATATAGCTGTAGCTGTGGCGCTTGAAAAAGAAAGCGCCGAAACCAAGCTATGGTATGTGTACTTGATCAACCTAAAAAAAGAAGCTATAGAGAATGTATTGATCACATCCAAAGGATATGGTGAGAAGGATGGTGAACCTGTAAAAACCTCTGTTTTACGTCACATGTTTCCTGTTGTGCCAAGCAATTCATTTATATTGATTGAACCCATTGATGAGCAAACCTTTGGTTTAAATAATGAATATTGGATAAGCTATTACATCGGCAAAGAGATTTTCGATAAGAAATTTATCTTCCTGCCTGAAAGTATTGTAGAAATGCATTTTATCAAGCTGCCGGTTGTGAATAAGCCCGGGGTGATGATTAAGTAGTAATTTCTATTTTTTGCTTATATTTATTTCCAATTGTCATTTCGACTGGAAGGAGAAATCTTCTTCGTCATGCATTCACGCCCTGCTTATTGCAGAAGATTTCTCCCTCCGGTCGAAATGACAAGGTTAACTATTTTACCTCATGCTCGAACAATACGACCTGCATAACCTAATGGTACTTGATATTGAAACCGTGCCGCAATATAGTAGCCACGATCAGGTGCCTGAGCATTTCCAGAAGCTATGGGATCGCAAAACACAATCTCAACGTAAAGAAGAAACTGCTGAAAACTTTTATGAGCGTGCGGGTATCTGGGCCGAATTTGGTAAGATCATTTGTATATCCGTAGGGATATTCACCAATGGAAAAAGAACCGGGTTGCGTGTGAAATCTTTTGCATCACATGATGAAAAAGAATTATTGGAAAGCTTTTCGGCTATGTTAGCGTCTCAACCATCCAACCTGATATTATGTGCCCACAACGGTAAAGAATTTGATTTTCCGTATATCTGCCGCCGTATGCTGATTAATGGCATGCGAATGCCGGTTCAATTGGAAATAGCAGGTAAAAAGCCTTGGGAGATCAATCATCTTGACACCATGGAACTATGGAAATTCGGCGATTATAAAAACTTTACATCCTTAAACTTACTTACCGCAATATTTAACATCCCTACCCCGAAGGATGATATTGATGGCAGCCAGGTTGGTAATGTATACTGGAATGAAAACGACCTGCCACGAATTTGCACTTATTGCCAAAAGGATGTGGTGGCCACCGCGCAATTACTCAGGCGCTATCGTGGCGAGGAATTGATAACAGACGATTGCATAACCATTGTTAGCTAATGATGTTGCAGGTAAACCGGTTGGATGTTCAGTTTAAAACACAAAACGGTTTGTTTCATGCAGTTAAAGGCATTTCTTTCAATCTTAATAAAGGCGAAACCATTGGTATTGTTGGAGAATCAGGCTCTGGCAAATCAGTTACTTCATTAGCGTTAATGCGATTACTTAATGCCGATCAAACACAGATAGGCGGACAGGTGATTTTAGATGAGACCGATCTTTTTCATTTAGCAGAAAAAGATATGCAAGCCGTTAGAGGCAATCGCATGGCAATGATATTTCAAGAACCAATGAGTTCTTTAAATCCGGTATTAACCTGTGGCTACCAGGTTACAGAATCCATACGCCTGCATTTAAAGTTCAATAAGGCTGATGCTAAGAAAAGAGCTATTGAGTTGTTTAATGAAGTGCAATTACCTCGACCAGAAGCTATTTTCTATAGCTATCCCCACCAATTGTCCGGTGGCCAAAAGCAACGGGTAATGATTGCCATGGCACTAGCCTGTGACCCCGAAATACTGATAGCAGACGAGCCCACTACCGCCCTCGACGTAACTGTACAAAAAACTATTATTGAATTATTGCGGCGCTTAAAAGCGGAACGCAAGATGAGCCTTATTTTCATATCACATGATTTAGGTGTTGTAAGTGAAATAGCCGACCATGTGTTGGTTATGCACAAAGGCGAGATTGTTGAGGAGGGTTCTGTAAAAAGTTTGTTTAATAATCCCCAGCATCCATATACTAAAGGTTTGTTAGCATGCCGCCCCTCACCTGCTTATCATCTAAAGCAATTACCGGTTGTTAGTGATTTTGTTAATGCTGACGGTACAGGAAAAAACTTCAGCATTGATAGCATCCGTGAACAATATAAATACCCACAAAGCGAACTTGATGCACGCAAAAAACAACTTTATAGTCAATCACCAATTCTAACTATCAGCAAACTCACCAAAGAATACCAAATCGGTTCCGGCTTATTTAACCAATCAAAAGGTGTGATAAAAGCTGTTAACGATGTAAGTTTTGACGTTTATCCGGGTGAAACTTTGGGCTTGGTTGGAGAATCTGGTTGCGGGAAAACTACTTTGGGCCGAAGTATATTGCGTTTAATAGAACCGACCCTGGGTAGTATAAAATTTGAGGACATTGATATACTCTCGCTTGGCAAAAAAGGCATGCGAAACATGAGGCGCCACATGCAAATCATTTTCCAGGATCCATATTCTTCGCTTAATCCCCGCCTGACTATCGGGAATGCCATTATGGAGCCGCTTCAGGTTCATGGATTTTATAGTAATGATAAGCAGCGCAAGCAAAAAGTAATGGAACTGCTTGAGCGTGTTAATTTAATGCCTGAGCATTTTAACCGGTATCCACATGAATTTTCGGGTGGACAAAGGCAACGTATCGTAATAGCAAGAGCGCTTGCCTTGCAGCCTAAATTTATTATTTGCGACGAATCGGTTTCAGCACTTGACGTATCGGTACAGGCGCAAGTGCTTAATTTACTGAGAGAACTACAGCAACAACTAAACTTAACCTACATCTTTATTTCTCATGATCTGGCTGTTATAAAACATATAGCAGACCGTATTATGGTGATGAATAAAGGCGAAATAGTAGAAACAGGTTACCCTGATGAAATATTTAAATATCCGAAAGAAGATTACACTAAAAAACTACTTGCGTCAATCCCCGGCCTTTAACTTGATTACAATTTTTAGTTAATTTGAAATATGCAAACAAATCAAATCGTCCTAAAAAGAACAAGCAATACTGAGCCCGATTTTAAGAAACTGATAAGTAAGTTAGATAAGTATTTATCTATTGTTAATGGCGATGACGATGCATTTTATGCGCCCAATAATATTTTAGATCCACTACACACCGCAGTCATCGCCTATTACAATGATAAGCCGGTTGGTTGCGGATGCTTTAAGAAATTTGATGAACAATCGGTTGAAATCAAAAGAATGTATGTTGAGCCCGAATTACGGGGCCTTGGAATTGCATCGACAGTTTTAAATGAACTCGAAAAATGGGCAAAAGAAAGCAGATTTGAATACACTGTATTGGAAACAGGATTAAAGCTTGATGATGCTAACGCATTATACCGTAAACAAGGTTATGAGATAATAGAAAACTACGGGCAATACGCGGGGATAAAAAGCAGCGTGTGTATGAAAAAGGCTTTATAATACTAATAAGGCATTTTGTGTGTCCTTAACTCTGTTTTTAGTTCCTGTATTTGTTGTTGTGCCTGGCGATTTTCCAGGTAGAAATATATGGCGCAGGCCAGAAAAACTTTACTTAGTATAAATATCGCTGCAAATACCCATTTCCAGTTTTTGTGAACCCGTATATGAGTATTTTGCGATTCAATATCAATAAACGAATCACGCCCCCTACCTGCATCCCTTTGGTTATTAGCATTATTACCTTTTTTAAACTTTATAGGTTCATACTCAGGTATGGTGGCTAACTCATTAATACGATCTTCTATTTTATCCCATGTACCGGGTGGCGGCATAATAGCCATTTGTTGGGCCACACGCTCCATATCTGTTTCAAGCTCATATAAAGCCCTTTGCACTTCGGGGTATTGTTCTTTATAATGCAGTAATTCTTCCGTTTCCGTCGCACTGGTTGAGCCTAAAACATACAGCTCCAGTATACCACTATCTATGTATTCCTGTATCTTCATGATGCTTTTTTAATTATGAAAAACGCTTCTTTCAGTGCTTTACGTATAAAGGACTCATTCGTATTCCGTTCTATAGCAAGCTGATTTATTGTTTTTCCGTAATGGTATATACCACAAAAAACTTCCTTTTGCTCTTGCGTCATTAACTTTAAAAACTTGTTGCGATTATTATAAGTAACAAGGTCAATTTCTTTAGGCTGATAATCTTTTTTTGCATCATTGTTATAATCCGAAAGCTGTTTTTTTACTAAACGCTGTAAATGACACCATGTATTTCCTCCATTGGAAATTGTGTTTTTATAATCTTCGGGTAAGCCACTGTAAAAAGTCACCAGATGTTGTTCGGCAAGTTCATTATCTTTTACTATATCATAAATATACCCCAAAAGCATACCCGCGTACTTATCATAAAGTTCGCCTATACCATACGATGTTTGCTTTAATAATATTTGCGTATCCTTTTTCAAATTATTCTATCACAACTACAAATGAAAAACTTAAAACATCAATTAATTAGTTTTCAATGAAACTAATAGAGTAAAAATAAGCATTTTCCATATCTAAAATATATCTTATTATTATTTAGGATATTATTTTAAGATATGTTCAAAACGCAAAAAGGCCGCTTAATGCGGCCTTTTATACGTTATTAGTAAAGTTAGTTAGTTTTGCCAGGAGGTTTTCAAAAGCTTATATTTTTCCGTCTCTTCTAACGTCAAGCTGGATAAAATATTAAGAGATTTTCCATCCTTACCAGTAAAGCCATAATTACTTTTCTGGGCCGTTTCAAAAAATTGGATAGTATATTGATCTTTCAACTTTGAATTGTTCTTTATAATCTCTGCAAATTTTATTTTGAAATTTTCCTTCTGAACTGCCGATGCTGTTGTTTTGGCCATCATATTTATTTCTTTTTTACTTTAATTGCAGATAGCCCTTTTTGCCCCTGTTCGGTTTCAAAAGTGACCATATTATTTTCTTTTAAAGGTTCAGTTAAAGCGTTTATGTGTACAAAAATACTTTCCTGTGTTTGCATGTCTTTTATAAAGCCATACCCCTTCGATTCATTGAAAAAACTTACTATACCAGTCCTTACTGTATCATAAGGAATATCTTCCTGTTTAGCTACAGCAATCTGAATATCTTCTGAATTGATCTTTATCTTCCTTGAAGGATCTGGAGGTGTTGAGGTTATATTGCCATGTTCGTCAATATAAGCCATCATATCTTCCAGGCTTTTGCCTTTTCCGGCATTAGCTTTCCGTTCCTCAGCTCTTTCCTTTTTTTCCTTAGATTTTTTTAGGCGAGCCTTTTCTTTTTCCTTTTTACTAAATGTTTCTGTCGATCTTGCCAAACTGCTTATGCTATTTTAACGTTAACCGCACTTGGGCCTTTTTTGCCTTCTTCTACATCGTAGCTAACCGCATCGTTTTCACGGATGTTGTCGATCAAACCTGTTACGTGTACGAAAACTTCTTTGCCGCCACTTGTTGGTGTAATAAAGCCGAAGCCTTTTGATTCATTGAAAAATTTTACTGTTCCTGTTGCCATTATTTTATTGTGTAAGTTGGCAAGGTACATTTAATTATTGGTATAATTAGTTATTAATGAACTAAAAACAAATCAAAGGGTATTTTTAGCATGCCATTTACAGGAAATTTGAAAACTAAACCTAATTATTTAAGGTAGCCACACAATACTAGTAATCTGGCATAGGCCAAACAAGATAAATCCTGACTATAAGTAAATTATGGTAACTTAGGTCGATTTGGATACCACATTCGACGAACTCATCGACAGTTACCTGGCCACTAATGTGGGTATAGTTAAAAATTTCCTCAGTCCGTTATTATCGGCACATTTAGTGGATAATATAAATGCGCTTTATAAAGATGACAGATTATTATCTGCGGGTACAGGTAATAATCTCATAATAAATCACGACAAGCTTATAAGAAACGATAAAATTTATTGGCTGGATCGTTTGCATAATAATAGCCATGAGAATGATTTTTTTGATTTGATGGATAGCTTTATCAGCCACTTAAATCGAACCTGTTATACCGGAATAACAGGTTACGAGTTTCATTATACACTTTACGAAACAGGTAGCTATTACAAACGCCATCTGGACAATTTTAAACAAAATGGCACAAGGGCTTTCTCAATGATCATGTACTTGAATACAAGTGTTGACGGGGGCTCCTTACGTATTTACCAGGGAAATAATTCACAAGATATTACACCTAATGCCGGCAAAAGTGTGTTTTTTAAGAGCAATGAGCTTGAGCATGAAGTTTTAGTTACTCATTTGCCAAGAATGAGTATTACGGGATGGCTAAAGACGGGTGATCAATCCTATTTCAACCACGAACATTAAGTTGTATAAATTTCATGAAGATATAACTAGCTATAATCCAAATTCTATTTGTTAAATAGGATAAAAAATTAGCGCCGAAAGGTAGGGACAGCTGGTCCATGTGTTTAAACTGTCCGGGCTTCTACCGGCATTGCTTTTCATATTTTATTTAAAATTCGGCCAAACTCCTCCATACGTTCGTTTGTTAAGAATACGTTATAGACGAAAGCTATGGGCGTTAAAAACTATCGATTTCTTAGTATACGTCGCATGCTTTAACTTTATCGCATTAAACCAAAAAACTATGGAAAACAATTCAGATGACATCAGCAAATGCCCTTTTCATAATGGCAGCCTAAAACCCGCAACCGGTTTCGGTGGTGCCGGCACCAGGAATCGCGATTGGTGGCCCGATCAGCTCAGGCTTAACATACTTCGCCAGCATTCACCCATAACTAATCCGATGGATAAAGATTTCAATTATGCCGAAGCCTTCAAAAGTCTTGACCTTGAATCGGTAAAAAAGGATCTTCATGCACTTATGACCGATTCGCAGGATTGGTGGCCGGCAGACTTTGGGCATTATGGTGGTTTGTTTATTCGTATGGCTTGGCACAGTGCAGGCACATACCGTATAACTGACGGCAGAGGCGGCGCGGGACAAGGACAACAACGCTTTGCCCCTTTAAATAGCTGGCCCGATAATGTAAGTTTGGATAAAGCGCGCAGGCTGCTTTGGCCTATCAAACAAAAATATGGCAACAAAATTTCATGGGCCGATTTAATCATCTTAACTGGAAATATAGCGCTGGAATCCATGGGATTTAAAACATTCGGTTTTGCAGGCGGACGTGAGGATGTGTGGGAAGCGGATGAAGCCGTAGATTGGGGCTCAGAAAAAACCTGGTTAGGTGATGAGGTGCGCTATAAACATGGCTCAGGTGGTGTAGAGGAAGACCATGGTGTTTTGGTATCTGACGATGATGCCGACGGCGATACCCATTCACGTAATTTACACAAACCACTTGCTGCCGTGCAAATGGGATTAATATATGTAAACCCTGAAGGGCCCGAAGGTAACCCCGACCCTATTGCATCAGCCAGGGATATACGTGACACTTTTGGCCGAATGGCGATGAATGATGAAGAAACCGTTGCATTAATTGCGGGCGGGCACAGCTTTGGTAAAACACACGGCGCATCAACATCAGATCATGTGGATAAAGAACCCGAAGGTGCAGGTATAGAAAACCAGGGTTTTGGCTGGAATAACAGCTATGGATCAGGCAAGGGCGCTGATGCTATTACAAGCGGACTGGAAGTAACCTGGACTAAAACACCTACCAAATGGAGCAATGATTTTTTTGAACATCTTTTTGCTTTTGAATGGGAATTGACAAAAAGTCCGGGCGGCGCACAGCAATGGGTAGCCAAAAATGCGGGTGATGTGATTCCTGACGCATTCGATCCAAACAAAAAACATGCACCTATGATGCTGACTACCGACCTTGCATTACGCTTTGACCCGGAATATGAAAAGATTTCACGTCGCTTTTTAGAAAACCCCGACCAATTCGCGGATGCTTTTGCACGTGCGTGGTTTAAACTTACCCATCGTGATATGGGCCCGCGTGTACGTTACCTGGGCAATGATATACCTGCGGAAGAACTCATATGGCAGGATCCAATTCCCGCGGTTGATCATATTTTGATAGATGACAATGATATCACTGCCTTAAAAGCGAAAGTTTTAGCAGCCAGGCTTACTGTATCTGAATTGGTGAGCACGGCTTGGGCATCTGCTTCTACTTTCCGTGGTGGCGATAAACGAGGTGGCGCCAATGGTGCACGTATCCGCCTGGCCCCGCAAAAAGACTGGGAAGCTAACAATCCTGCACAATTGAGTAAGGTATTGTATGCTTTGGAAGGGATCCAGCATGAATTCAATAACTCAGCAAGCGGAGGAAAAAAAGTTTCATTGGCCGACCTGATCGTATTGGCAGGCGCTGCCGCAATAGAAAAAGCCGCGAAAGATGCCGGTCAGAATATTACTGTTGAATTTATTCCGGGCCGCACAGATGCATCACAGGAACAAACCGATGTGGAATCATTTGACTATATGGAGCCTGCAGCAGATGGTTTCCGCAATTACCGTAAAGCTACAAGCCGTGTACATACCGAAGACCTGTTAATAGATAAAGCGCAATTGCTAACCCTAACCGCACCGGAATTAACAGTTTTGGTTGGTGGTCTGCGTACGCTGAATGCTAACTATGATGGATCTAAACATGGCGTTTTGACTAATAGCCCCGGCCAGTTAACAAATGACTTTTTTGTAAACCTGCTGGACATGAGCACTGCATGGAAAGCCGCAGGTAACGATAAAGAAGTATTTGAAGGCAGTGACCGCAAAACCGGCGCGGTAAAATGGACAGCCACCCGTGCTGACTTGGTATTTGGGTCACATGCAGAGCTGCGTGCCATAGCCGAAGTTTATGGTAACGCTGACGGTCGTGGTAAATTTGTAAAAGATTTTGTTGCGGCGTGGACCAAGGTAATGAACCTTGACCGTTTCGATCTGGCCTAATTTGAGGTTATATTTATGTTATTGATAAAAAGGTAGACCGAGTGCAGTCTACCTTTTTTATGATATTTGATATCCTCTTTGGCTATGAAAGTGGATATTCCCAGTTATTGACCACCTCGTTCCGGAATATCAAAAATATCATTACGGAACACTTTGATCTGTTAATATTCTTACGTGCAGAACTATTTAGTTCAATAGAAAATAATAAATTCGAGCAATCAATCCACTACAAGATGTCACATCAGCTTAATTCATTTATTCATCTGGTCTTCCTCGGATTTGTCGCGCTGTTTCCAGTCGTTAATCCTATAGGAACAGCATTTATCATAAGTCCGTATTTTTCGGAACTGACACGAAAAGAGCGGTTGACGGTTGTAAAAAAGATTACATTTTATTCATTCAGCATTTGTGCTGTAACCCTATTTGTAGGACACTGGATTTTAGAGGTATTTGGGCTTTCAATTCCTATTATCCAACTAGCAGGTGGCATCATGATATGTAAAATCGGTTGGGGGCTCCTTTCCTCAGATAGTAACGATACGCCGGAGGTCAAAACTTCCACCCAGATTGATTTGGACCATATCCCTTTAATCCAAAATAAACTTTTCTATCCCCTTACTTTCCCCATAACAACAGGTGCCGGCACAATTTCGGTTCTGTTTACGCTTGGTGCCAATAGTGCTAATCAAGACATGTCTCTTTATCTCGTAAACGTTGGTGCTCTATTGGTTTCTATCATTGGTATATGTATTTTAATTTTTATATTTTATTTAAATACAAACCGGCTAATCAGCTATATAGGTTCACGTAATGAAAAAATAATTAACAGTATAATGGCATTCTTGATATTCTGTGTTGGCCTCCAGATAGCGATAGGCGGGATCTTCCATCTAATTAAAAGTTATTCGTAACGGCATTAAGAGTTCAGAGCATCTAATACCAGGCCAACCTTACTGCAAGATTATGTAATTGGTCAAATAGTGGCTATATGGTTGCCTTAAACTACGTTAAAGCAAAAAAGGGTTATTATGAATATCTGTTTATATCGAAAAGTTGAAGTTAAGTCTAAGGGAAATCAATTTTTTCGGGAACTATTTTTGGATTGATAATTATCTCACTTGCCAAATGAACTGAATAATTATTTGCAAGATAATATTCTTTAATATACCATTTCTTTCTATTCAGAATTCCGTAATCGTCGAAAAGTTGTACTTGTTTTAAAGGTATATTCAAACCCTCTCCTGAAGCCTTTAATATCGCTTCCTTTTTAGTCCAACAACTATAAAATTCTCTATACGGATCAATAGCGCCGGTAATATTCAGCCACTCATTAGCCGTAAATTGGCTTTCAAAATGTTCTAAATTTATTAATTTAACCTCTTCGATATCAATTCCAACCTTACCTTCATTACTTAATGCGCATGCGACAAAAGCACCTGAATGGGAAAGGTTAAAATCAATACTGCCTTCGATGAATGGTCGATCGAATGGAGTATACTGTAGATCATTAAATGTAAATGAACTGAAGCCGCAATTTAAAAGTGCGGCTTTTAAAAGAAGTTTGCCAAACAGACTTGCATATGAATCTTGCCATCGTCTAAATTTTAATACTTTATCTTTTAGAGATTGAGGTAATTTATCTAAATAAATCTTAAACTCGGTTTCGTTTCGAGGAAATGAAATGTCTGTATAAAAAATCCTTGTCATTTAGCAGTTTCCAGCAAAAATAATTCTGAAATAATTCTGAAATAATTCAATTCGGTCTTACCGGACTACCTACCCAATTAGTCCCCGGCGCAAGCCGTTCACCCTTCATGATCAGTGATAGCGCCTCTATGCAGGTGTCATCACCGATTTCACTATCATATAAAACAATGGTTCCCGCACCAATCGTACTTCTTGCACCTATTTTTACCGGGCCAACTTTCATCACACGGTCTTCAAACAAATGTGTTTGCGGTCCACAATCGGTATTCAGGGCGGCATCGTCACCGATGGAAACCATGTCGAATTCAGTAACATCAGTGGTGTTCATCCAAACACGTTTGCCGGTTTTTACACCAAGCAGTCTGAGCAACAAAGGCAACCACGGCGTCCCTTGCATATACACTAATAAGAATGGTACTGATAACGCCTCATAAGTTGACGTGATAGCCTCGCTGCGCCATACGGTCCAGGTCCACATAGGTTTTTGCAAAGGCTTGTACTTCCCTACAAAAAGCCATTTGAGCAATACTGTTAATAAAAACGCAGGCAAGCCCATATAAAACAGGTAATAGAACGGGAAGAGCAAAATGATCTTCCACAAAGGTTCCTGCGTAACAAGATCATGCCCATAGGCAATAAATAGGATGGATGAGCAGATAATAGCGCTTTCAGGTAAAATAGTGCGGATAAACTCCACTGTGCCCCGAGCCAGCTTACGAGCAAATTTTGGCTTTATTGTGAGTGCTGCAGGGAAAACATTACTTTCCTGCCTGCGCGGCAACCTGATGGCTGGCGAACCAAACCAATCTGAACCGCCAATTCCGGACATTTGCTCCTGATCAGGCGGAATGGATAGTACTCCGATAAGCATATCGCTTTGCAGATGGTAGCCCTGCGGAATGAGCGCGCTGTTACCCACAAAGCTATTTCCTTCTATTATTGTTTTTTCCAGTATAAGCTGCTGGCCGCGTACATCTGCCTCACCAAGTGTTACAGCATCGGCAACAAACGCGCCGTCGCCAATTTCAAGCAGCGGATGCGTTACGCTGCCTGCTGTTGATATTTCTGCGCCTTTGCCAACTTTTGCACCAAGCGCGCGGAAAAACCCGGAAATAAACACCGTAGCATAAATAGGATGCAAAACAACCAAATTGATGGAGAGCACTTGGTCAGTAAACCATTTACGCACATACGCCATACTGTATATGGGATATTTACCGGGCTTCAGATCATGCTGCAATATGCGGCTGATGAGAATTGTTTCCCCGGCGAACAGAACGATATACAGTAGGGCCAGCAATGGCGCAGTCACCATGTAATTAAAGTTATAATCAGATGCGGCATCATCCATTTTGTTTATAGTGATGATGGTTGGCAGCAACGGTAAAAGGATAATGAGCGGAAACACCTGTATGCAAAGGATAAATAAGGCATTATACTTTATGCGGTCTTTACGTGATACAGCTAAAGGCTGCGGCAGGTCTTCTATCTTTTTCTTTTCTTTAAACTGAGCGGGGCTTCCACGCCAAACTTCGGCTTGTGCTATAGTTTTACCAATCTGCAAACAGCTCAGATCCTGCAGTTCGCCCCAATCTTCTATTACGCTATCGCCCGATATTATTGAACTACTGCCAATATAAGCGTGGTCACCAATGGTTATTTTGCGCAGTTTAAGCATACCATCTTCCACAAAGGCATTGTTTAAATGCGTTTTTGAGCTCAGACTGGCATCACTACCAATGGTAATGAGGTCCTCCGCTCCAAACTCAAGGTTACTTATCTGCGCATCAGGTGCTATTTTCATTCCCAGCCAACGAAGATAAATTGGATATAAAGGTGAACCACCCAGAAACTGCGCGGGCGAAAGACGCTGCAAGCTTTTTACAAACCACCATCTGAAATAGTAACTTCCCCATAGCGGGTAATCACCCTCTTTTATTTTGCCTATAATTAGCCATTTACCCGTAATACAAATGAATGTAAACAAAGGTGTAATTAGCGCGAAAAGCACCAAAGAGGTAATAATAGAGTAGCCAATACTGTCAGTTTGCTCCTTAACATAATAATAGCCCAGGTAGGGAATAAATATTTGGAAGGCAAATAACCCGTATATAGCCAATAACGAAACGGATTGTGCAGCCCAGCACAACAGGTAACGTAATGTTGGTACTTTATTAAAAATTCGTTGTTTTGATGGTTGCTGTGTCTGCTCCTCTTCTTCCCAGTGAGCAATAAGGTTGCTTATGGGGCGATGAAGGTAAACATCTTTTAAAGCAGCATGCGGTAATCCGGCTTCGCGCCTCAATTGGGAAACGAATGCCGCTGCCAGTAACGAATGCCCTCCAAGATCATCAAAAAAGTCCATTGAAGGATCGAGATTCCGGCCAGGGAACACATTGTGCAAAACAGCCATTACCTTATCACATGCCGGCGCATCCGCGTCAATTGCAATATCTTCTAATTCATGTTCAAGCTCATCGGGCACAGGCAAGGCTTTACGGTCTATTTTACCGCTGGGCAGGCGGGGCATTTCACGCAGGGAAACAATACTGCTCGGTATCATGTATGCAGGCAGTGTTTTGGAAAGTTCCAGCCTAAGCAGTTTATCATCAATACAGGCCGAATCCTCCATCATCACATAGCCAACAAGGTGCTCGCGGTCATGACTGTCTTTTTTTATGCCTACTGCTGCTGCGCTGACTCCAGCCAGCGTGTTCATCCTACTTTCTATTTCGCCCAGCTCAATACGGTAGCCCCGCAGTTTTACCTGGTCATCCATTCTGCCCTGTAGTTTTACTGCTTTGTTTTTCAGCATAATGGCCACATCCCCGGTGCGATAAACCGTATCGCCCGGTAAAACGGATAATGAAATAGGTTTTGGTATAAATTTTTGCCGGGTAAGTTCGGGCAACCCGATATAACCTTTCGAAAGACCGGGTCCGGTGATGACCAGTTCACCTGGTTCGCCAAGCGGCATTAGGTTCATGTCGGCATCAATCACCGCCAAATTGTAATTAGGCAGCGGATGGCCGATAACAATATCATTCCCTTTCTTCAGCTTTGCTATGGCGGCTGTAACGGTAGTTTCTGTTGGGCCGTAGCTGTTATAAAACGCTAAACCATTGCCTGCCCATTTGGCCAGCACCTGCGGCGTACAAGCCTCGCCTCCTGCATTGATAAGCCTTAACGATGGTACTTCATTCTGCATAAGTGCCAATAAACTGGGCACAGCATGTAAAATAGTTATATTTTCCGTTTGCAAAACCGAGCTCAGTTCGTCAATGGATTTTGAAGTAGTATTATCTGCTACCCACAAAGTGGCCCCGACAAAATAACTTAGCCAGGTTTCTTCACACCACATATCAAATGATACGGAAAATCCCTGGTAAACTTTGTCGGTCGCGGTAATGTTGAATACATCCTGCTCCGCTCTTACCAGGTGGCATATCTGTTTGTGGCCGATAGGTATACCTTTGGGTTTACCGGTGCTGCCCGAAGTATATAAAACATAGGCAATGTCCTCCGGTTCGGGACATGTTAGTTCAATACTTTGGGTTGAATTTAGTATGGTGGGTATTTCCTCGTAGGCGGGAATTTGTAGAACAGGGCATTCTACATTCAAAGGGTCCATGCTGAAACATGCCGAGGCGCCTACCGCTGTAAGTATCATTTCAAACCGCTCAGCCGGTACGTCACGATCCACAGGTACATATGCAGCGCCTGACTTTATAATGCCAAGAATGGCAGCATGCAATTCAAGCCCCCTGGGCCACCAGATACCAACTGTACTTTTGCGGGTAATGCCATTATTGATCAGATGCAAGGCAATGGCATCACTCCATTTATCAAGCTCGGCATAGGTCAGTTGCCTGTCGTGAAAAATAAGCGCCGTATTACCGGCAAAATGCTTCACTGAATTTTTAAATATATCGACAAGTGTTTCATCTCTTATCAAGTCAGGTCTGTGTGGGCCAAAGGCGACACTTAAATTACTCATAACTGGCAGGTTTTCTCCAAATTTAGACCATCTGTGGCATGCAAAGTTTATTTCAATAGGTTATAAAATGTGTAAAGCTTTTATTACACACCAGGTAAAAAAGGGATTTAGACACTGGTAAAATTTAGTTATACCTTCAAATTTCATAAATGGATCTTATAATAACCAGCCATTATCAACACAATCGAGAACTTTTTTTTCATATGGGCGATACTGTTCAGTGTTGAGTTATGATTTAGATTCTTTACCGTACTATCTTGTATTTTTTAATATTTCGGCCTTACCTGTTTTCGTAAACGCGACGCTCTTTGTGTCAATCTTGTAGCCCCCTTTAATTTATTTATTTCACAACAATAGTTTTGCTTTGTGTAGTATGGGCGCTAAAATAGCCCAGGGTAACCGGTGTAATATTTGTAGGTGGATTAGATGGTGTAACGCTCCCACCAGGCCCATTAGCCTGCGCCTGCATCAGGGTTTCCCAATAGGTATAAACAGGTTTATCGATGCACTGCATTTCTACAGTTGCGGTATCACCCGAAAAGATTCCCTTATCAACACTGCTGCTGGCGGTATTTTCAAACAGGTCAATACTAACATAGCGCCCATCATTAAACTGGTCGTTATACGCATAAATATCATTCGCCTGCACATTGTTCACATATAGTACAAAACGGTATTGGTTAGCTATACCCGCAGGGTCCTGGTAATAAACAGTGACGAGTTTTTTATGATCGCTCGTTTGAATCACATCATTCTTTGAAGTTAGCGAGTCTAAATTAACAACAGCTGGCATCTTGGAACTAGCGGTGTAGGTCTTTCCCCCCGTTACAACGGTCATGGTATAAGTATTTCCTGGGATGCCAGTTAGTTGGCTGTTGGAATAAGTACCGGAAGGCCCTTCGGTAAAGGTATAAGCATTGCCATTTTGGTCGCTCACGCTTACCGTGGCACCGGTTACCGGTGGATAGGTATTCGTATTAGTAAAAGGCACGTTGGTGCTTAGTTTGATGATTTGCGGACCGGCAGTGTTGGTAATATTACCTTCAATAACCAGTTGGCCAGTATTATTTCCCAGTTTTAGGTCGATCACTTTGGTACAGGAAGCCAGTGCGAATAAAGAAAAAAGATATATGGTTGTTTTTAAAACTTTCATGTCTGATTAAAATTTAAAGTTCCAGGTAACTGAAGGGATTGGTGTAGCAAAGATGCTGGTCTCCAGCGCTTCTGTAGTATTCGGTACTGTCTTGCTGTTTTGGAAAGTAATGCTGTAAGGATCACGGTGCCCATATACATTATAGATACTGAACGTCCAGCTGGAATGATATTTTTTATGCTGTTTTCCTTCCAGGGTAGCGCCTATATCCAGCCTATTGTTGGATGGTTCGCGGTAACCGTTACGTTCTGAATAAGAAAAAGTAGTTAAACCACCAACCTCATATTTACCTGTCGGATAGGTAACCGCATTCCCGGTTTGATAAATGAATGTACTTGACAACGACCAGCGTTTGGTTAACTGGTAA
Organism: Mucilaginibacter sp. L196; assembly: GCF_009765905.1. GTDB lineage: Bacteria > Bacteroidota > Bacteroidia > Sphingobacteriales > Sphingobacteriaceae > Mucilaginibacter. The sequence continues at coordinate 1,215,586 of NZ_LMUO01000015.1, forward strand.
ATGCCGACCACGGAAAGGTCATGGGTACGATCCTGCGTAGCGGGGAAATAGTTACCATCATTAATGGCAGCGAACTTATCCTCGGTACGTGACAGGGTATAACCGATCCAGCCATTGAAACGGCCGTATTTTTTCTTCAGGAACAATTCCAACCCATAAGCCCTGCCGGAACCATAAACCAATTGTGATTCCACATCTTCGTTCACTAGTAATTGCGCACCATCTTTATAGTTGATCTGGTTTTGTAACCATTTGTAATAGATCTCAGCCGAGAATTCAAAGATATTATCGCTAAAATTTCGGAACCAACCTGTGGAAACCTGGTCAGCGATTTCCGGTTTGATGTTATTGCTGCTCATTACATACAAATCAGTAGGTGAACTGGTAGTTGAATTGGTCAGTAGGTGAATATTCTGGGTGTTGCGGTTGTATGAGAATTTGACCGAGCTCACATCATTCAGCTGATAGCTGGAGGACAAGCGCGGTTCCAGGTTGAGGTATGATTTAGCCACCTGCCCTGACCCGTAAGTCGAGGTTGATAGCACATCACCCGCTGCATCATAAGTATTAAAAGAACCAGACCCAAACAGAAAGAAACCACTCAGTCGCAAGCCGTATAAGATGGTCAGTTTATCGCTGGCTTTCCAGTCGTCGCTTACATAAGCTGCCGTTTCAAACCCATAGCGTTGCTGGACAGAAATATCATTAAAGCTCGATGCCGAATTTGAAGTAATATCACCCGGCGCGATGGTATGGTGCAGTATATTAACACCAAATTTGAGTGTATGGTTGCTACTCAATGAATATTGCAAGTCTTCTTTTAAATTGATGTCGTTTATTTTAGACGTCGCCTTAAAATTATTATCGCTCAAAAAACTTTGAATAACATAATTGTAATTACTGAAGATCAGCGAAGTATTGGAAAATAACTTACTGTTAAAAATATGGTTGTACCTGATGGTACCTGTTGCATTGCCCCAGTTCGTTCCGAAAGTATTTTTTAAACCGATGACATCCTTGCCAAAATAGCCCGAAAGATAAATGGCGTTATTGTCATCAAAATGATAGTTGGCTTTGGCATTGATATCATAAAAGTAGAGCGAACTTCCTTTAATCGTGGAATCCTTGGACGCTTTTAAAAAAACATCAATATAGGTACGCCTGGCGCTGATCATAAAGGAACCCTTGTCCTTTTGGATCGGCCCTTCCACTTTAATACGGGATGAAATTAATCCAAGCCCACCCTGAACCGTAAAGTCCTTATCATTACCATCCAGCATTTTCACATCTAATACCGATGACAACCGGCCGCCATATTCTGCAGGCATCCCGCCTTTGTAAATGCTCACGTCCTTGATCGCATCAGAGTTAAAGGTAGAAAAGAACCCGAATAAGTGGGACGCATTATACACAGTGGCCTCATCCAACAGGATCAGATTTTGATCTGCCGCCCCTCCGCGTACATAAAAACCGGTATTGCCTTCCCCTGCCGACTTGACACCCGGCATCAGAGTGATTGTTTTTAATATATCCCTCTCCCCTAGTACGACAGGAACCTGGTTAATCTGGCTCATGTTTAGTTTTTCCACGCCCATTTGTGGAGAAGTGATCTGGTCGTTATTTGGCCGGTTGGCACTGATAACAACCTCTGTCAGGCTGCCGCTGGAGGTTAATGCCATGCCTATCGTTTCATCAGCATGAAGAGCAATCGGTTTTTCGACGGTTTGATAGCCTACATAAGAAAACAGCAGAGTATAGTTCCCTGCCGGAGCTGTTAAAGAATAAAAACCGTAGCTATTAGTTGCTGTGCCGACTGAAGGAAGCTCTTTGATTCTTACAGTAGCCCCGATCAGTGTTTCGCCGGTTGCCGAATCTTTAATGGTTCCGCTGATGGTATATTTTTTTTGGCCGAAGGCAGATAATGTAAGGAATGAGAAACAAAAAAGTAAAAGTAATCTGGCCATAGTTATTATTTTACCGCTAAAATATGGGTTGTACTGATATAAACTGTTCATATTATACCAATATAGTTACTTATTATACCAAAGTGGCCGTGGTATATAGAACTAAAAACTCATATTTATTTGATTACGGGTTCATTCTCTGTTAGATCCAAAATTAGAATAGGATATCAGATCGTAATTTGGTATAATAAATAACGGGGTTGGTATAATTGAGTAGGGCGAATAAACATGATTATCTACCTTTAATAAAATGTTTTTAAGCAAATAGCATGGAGCCGGTAGTAAATGATGTAAAACCCTTTAACAATGATATCATTCTTAAATTTCTTGTAGATCGGAAGTATAGGATACTGCGGCACCTAATTTTGATCGCGCTTTTGGGAGCCGTATTTTATACCAGCAAGACGGAGTTTTCCGACCCTCTAAGTACATATGTTAAAGTTAGCTCTTTTTTAATTTTGCTGTCCTTGTTTTACATCAACATGTACTGGTTGGTTCCAAAATTGCTTTTCAAAGATAGCTACCTGGGCTATTTTTTGGGGAACATCGTTTTGTCTATCCTGGTTGCGCTGCTAGCGATAATTGTAAAGTATTTTGTAGCCACTCATTCTAAACAACCTGTTCACCCAAGGGATGAGTCGAATTTATTTGTTTTTTATTTTTTATTTGCCGTGTTGATAGGCGCCTCCGCGGCGATAAAGCTTTTCCAGCGGTGGATTGCGGCTTCTCAACGGATCAATGAATTGGAAACGGCTACTATACAGTCGGAGCTTGAAAACTTGAAAAAGCAGATCAATCCTCATTTTCTTTTCAATACCTTAAATAACGCTAACGTATTAACCAAAAAAGACCCGGAAAAAGCATCACAGGTATTAATGAAATTAAGTGATCTGTTACGTTACCAATTATACGACAGCGCGCGGGCAAAGATATTTCTGACCGCCGACATCCATTTTCTGGAAGATTTCTTGAACCTGGAAAAGATCAGACGAGATAACTTTGATTTTACCATCACCCAGAACGGGGTTTTACAGGGGCTGGAAGTCCCACCTTTATTATTTATTACATTTGTAGAAAATGCAGTAAAACACAACATTGATGCGGAGGAACGTTCTTTCGTATATGTGTTTTTTGCTATCGAAGACGAAGAACTTCATTTCCGTTGTATTAATTCCAAGCCGAAAATAAAGGTAAAGAGAGATGGAAGCGGCGGTTTGGGTTTAGCAAATGTAAAGCGTAGGCTGGAGCTGATTTACCCTGACAGGCATGATTTGCAGGTAACCGATAATGTTGAAACCTTCAATGTGCACTTAATTATAAAAAAATGAAAGCAATCATTGTTGATGATGAACCGCTGGCAAGGGAAGCTATAGAGCTATTAGCTGCCGGCATGTTAGATTTAGAGATTACCGCCACATTCAGCAGTGCCCTGGTCGCTTCAAAATACATCCATGAAAACCCTATTGACCTCATCTTTCTTGATATTGAAATGCCCGGGATCAACGGGATTGAATTTGCCAAAACCATTCCCGAGAAGACCCTTGTGATATTTACCACTGCATACTCTGAATATGCGTTGGACGGATATGACCTGGATGCGATTGATTACCTGGTAAAACCCGTTAAAGAGGAACGTTTTCAAAAAGCAGTTAATAAAGCCATCGCCTACCACCAACTATTGGATGGTAAAGCTTCCACAAGTGAAATACAAAATTATGGCGATGACTATTTCTTTGTCAAGTCGGAAAGGAAATTTATTAAAATATACTTTAAGGATATTCTTTTTATTGAGGGGTTGAAAGACTATGTGGTGATGCAGACAGATGATCAAAGAATTATGACCGCAATGAATATCAAGACGATCCATGACCAGTTGCCGCAGCATATTTTTGTACGGATCGGCAAGTCCTATGTAATCAATATAAAAGAAATTGCCTCTTTTGATAATAATACCGTACTAATAAGAAAATACGAAATTCCGATAGGTAATACATACAGGAATTACTTTTTTGATAATTTCATAACAAAGAAGGTTATTGGCAGATAATTGGAAAGCTAGGAAAACCCATCGGTATTCGAATTGATATTGCTATCACCCAAATGCATGAATCAGGACAAGGCCCCCACATCCTCTTTAACCAAAAATAAATGCCTTTATCGTTTAGTTCATTGGTAACTGCCTTAAACTTGTTTCCAATGAAACCCTTTTTATCGACAAATGGAAAAATGAAACAAAATCCCCCCGATAACAATATGGTTACATTATTGTTAAAAAGTAATATATAGCTATCTTGTATTTACATTTTATCCTATGATAATGTCTGATCAAAAGAAAGATATACCACCCGGGGACGAATCGCTGTTATCCGGTAACCGTCGTGATTTTTTGAAACAAACCACTTTTTTAACAGCTATCGCACTTGCACCAGTTGGCATTGTGAAGGCGGCTGAAAATAAGCTGGACGAGCAAATTGCCGCTGTTTTTGAAAAAATGCCCCTGACCATGGAAGTGAACGGCGTAGCCTGCCAGCTCTCGGTTGAGCCGAGGAGTACCCTGTTGGATGTATTACGCGAACAATTGGACCTGACAGGCACAAAAAAAGGCTGCGACAGAGGCCAGTGCGGCGCCTGTACGGTACACGTCAATGGCAGGCGGATCAATTCCTGTCTGAGTCTGGCTATCACCAACAATGGCAAAAAGATCACCACCATTGAGGGCCTGGCAAAAGGCGATGAATTGCACCCAATGCAGCAGGCCTTTATTGAGCGCGACGGTTTTCAATGCGGTTACTGCACCTCCGGCCAAATTATGTCGGCGGTCGCCTGTATCCACGAAGGGCATGCCAATTCTGAAACGGAGATCAGGGAATTTATGAGCGGCAATATCTGCCGCTGCGGGGCCTACCCAAATATTGTAAACGCGATACAGGATGTTGCCAAGGGAGGTGGAAACGCATGAACCAGTTCCAGTATAATAAGGCAAATGAATCGCTAAGCGCGGTGAAGTTAGCAGCCAAAGATCCGAATGCACATTTTTTAGCAGGCGGCACCAATTTGATCGACCTGATGAAAATGGGCGTGGTTATCCCATCAAAACTGATAGACATTAACCATCTACCTTTTTCAAAAATCGAGAAGATGCCCCATGCGCTGCGCGTCGGCGCTTTGGTAACCAATAGTGATGTAGCCGAAAACGACCTCATTAAATCTCACTTTCCGCTGCTTTCCTTAGCTATCAATGCCGGTGCATCGCCCCAGTTGCGGAACATGGCTACCGTTGGCGGTAACCTGATGCAGCGCACGAGGTGTCCCTATTTTTTTGATACTACGATGCCTTGTAATAAACGTAGCCCAGGCAGTGGCTGTGGCGCGCTGGAAGGCATTAACCGTATGCATGCCATATTTGGCGCGAGCGAGCAGTGTATTGCGGTAAACCCAAGTGATATGAATGTGGCCATGCGGGCGCTTGATGCTGTGGTGCATGTCAGCGGCCCAAAAGGCGAGCGGGCAATTCCAATAGCTGATTTTCATCGTTTACCCGGCAATCATCCTGAACTGGATAATACCCTGCAAAAAGGTGAACTCATCACCGCCGTTGACCTGCCGTATACCCCTTTTACCAAAAATGTGTATTACCTGAAAGTGCGCGACCGTTCCTCCTATGCATTTGCTTTGACATCCGCGGCGGTTGCCTTATATATTGAAAATGGTACCATCAAAGAAGCAAGGTTGGCTATGGGCGGCGTTGCGCATAAACCCTGGCGGTTAACCATTGCGGAGGAATTTTTAAAAGGCAAGGCAGTCAGTGAGGATCATTTTAAACAGGCATCGCAAATAGCCATGCAGGGCGCTAAGGCTTATCAGTATAATCAGTTTAAACTCAAACTTGCGCCGAACACTTTAGTGCAAAGTTTAAAAATGGCATCAGGAATAGCCTCTTCATAACAGTAGCATCATGAAAAAAGATACGATAGGAGAACCGCTGAACCGGGTGGATGGCAGGTTAAAAGTAACCGGTGGTGCAAAATATTCCGGTGAATATAAGTTCCCAAATTTAACTTACGCGGTGCTTGTACCCACCACCATTACGAATGGTACCGTTACCGCTGTCGATATCAGGGCAGCGAAATACGCGCCGGGTGTATTAGCAGTAATTACGCCATTTAACGCACCCAAAGTGCCCGGTTACCAGCCCGACGCTAAAAAGCCTGTAAAAGGCTTAAAGCTATTTAATGATAACCAGATTCATTTTAACGGCCAGCCAATAGCCCTGGTTGTAGCGGATACTTTTGAGCGCGCCACTTACGCAGCCTCCCTGGTAAAAGCCACTTACCAGGCACAGCCATTTGAAACCAACTTTCATAAAAACTTCGACAGCGGTGTAACACCGGATGGCGGTAAGTATAAAGATTATGTACGCGGCGAAGCCGATGCATATAAAAACGCGCCTGTAAAAATTGAGCAGGAATATATACAGCCATCAGAAATGCATAACCCAATGGAATTACATGTAACCACCGCCTATTGGGAGGGTGATGATCATGTGACCGTTTATACCAAATCACAAGGGGTAATGAGTTCGCAAAGGGCGGTTGCTGCCGCTTTTGATCTCGAGCCAACGAATGTGCAGATCAATTCGCGTTTTGTGGGCGGTGCCTTTGGTTCCTCATTGCGTACCTGGCCGCATGAGATAGCGGCTGTACAGGCGGCAAGACTGGTTAAACGCCCGGTAAAATTGACACTTACTCGTGAGCAAATGTTTACATTGGTAGGCTACCGGCCGCTAACCATCCAAAAAATAGGATTAGGCGCTACCGCGGATGGAAAGTTAGTTGGTATTACCCATGAATCGCATTCGCAAACTGCCGTATATGAAGAATTTACGGAAGGCGCGGTAAATGTTTCCAGGTTCCTCTACCAAAGCCCTAATGCCAATACCCGTTACAAAGTGGTGCCGTTGAATATCGGCGTGCCTGCGCCCATGCGAGGTCCCGGTGAATCAACCGGCGCTTACGCGCTGGAATCGGCTATGGATGAACTGTCCTATGCCTTAAACCTCGACCCTATTGAGTTAAGACTAAGAAATTATACTGATGCCGACCAGGAACGCAACCTACCCTGGTCGAGCAAATATTTAAAAGAATGTTATCAATTAGGTGCCGATCGTATCGGATGGAGCAATCGCGCGCAAAAACCCGGTACGGTAAAAGACGGCGACTGGTTAGTAGGTTATGGCATTGGCTGTGGTGCCTTCGGCGCTTATCGCGGCCACGCCGAAGCTAAAATCAAACTCATGGCCGATGGAAGCGTAAATATTCAAAGTGCCACAACCGATATTGGGCCCGGCACCAATACCGCCATGATTGTGATCGCGGCAGACACGTTAGGCCTACCCGCAGAAAAGATCACTTTCGATCTCGGTAATTCCTCCTTACCGCCTGCACCTACACAGGGCGGTTCGTCAACGGTTTCATCCGTTGGCTCAGCCGTGCATGATGTTTGCGTAGCCTTGAAACAAAAACTATACATATTACAAGGTAAGCCACAGGATAGTACGGATGATATTGATTATGCCGGCGTTTTAAAACAGCAAAATTTACCATATCTGGAAGTAACAAAAGGATCACAAAGTGGCGATAACGCCAAAAATTACTCGATGTACTCCTTTTCGGCACATTTTGCCAAAGTTTATGTACACCCGCTAACCGGTGTGGTAAAGATCAAGAACCTGATCGCTGTGGTTGATGCTGGTAAAATAGTGAACCATAAAACAGCAGCCAGCCAGATGAAGGGCGGCGCGGTTGGCGGCATCGGCATGGCTATGACCGAAGAAGCCATCATTGACGACCGTTTTGGCCGCTATGTTAATGGGAATTTCGCAGACTACCATGTACCAGTGAATGCCGACATCCCCCAGATCGAGGCTATCTTTATTGATAAGGCCGACCCTATCATCAATCCGGTCGGTACCAAAGGCATCGGGGAAATTTCATTGATTGGCGTAGCACCCGCCATTGCAAACGCGGTTTACAATGCCACCGGTATACGGGTAAGGGATCTGCCAATCACACCCGATAAGCTCATTTAGAATTACTATGAAGGAGATCATCGATATTGTCGACGCTTACGCGATAGCCAGCAGGCAGGGCAAAAAAACGGCCCTGGCCACTGTGGTATTGGTGGAGGGTTCGGCTTACCGGAAAGCCGGCGCAAGAATGCTGATCACCGAGGACGGACAGCTAACTGGTGCGATTAGCGGGGGATGTTTGGAGGGCGATGCTTTACGTAAAGCAAGGATGGTAATCTTACAGCAGGAAGCATTACTGGTTACCTATGATACTATGGATGATGACGATGCCAAACTAGGTGTTGGCCTTGGCTGTAATGGCATCATTCATATCCTTATTGAACCAATACATGAACGATCAAACAATCCAATAGATCTGTTAAAAACGATCATAGCCACGCGTGGCTATGCGGTACTGGTTACTTTATTTTCCATTGAAAACCGGAAAGCTCCACAGCCGGGCACCTGTTTATCCCTTACCCACCATAAAATGCTCGCTAATGGACTGGAAAACCTGCCCTTTCAAAATGAACTATCAATAGATGCCAGAGACGCTTTAACCAATCAATCATCTTCGATTTTTAACTATAATAATTATACTGCATTTATTGAATGCGTGAAGCCATTGATATCTTTGGTTATTATTGGTGCAGGAAATGATGCTATTCCATTAACCAAAATAGCCGCCGTATTAGGCTGGGACATTACCGTAATTGATGGCCGGCCAAACTATGCTGTAGCTGATCGTTTTCGGCTAGCCCAAAAAGTATTGGTCGCCAAACCTGAACAGGTATTGGATAACCTGGAATTAAATGAATGGACAGCCTTTGTGCTGATGACCCATAATTATAATTATGAGATCGCTTTTTTAAAGGAACTATTACCTTTAAAGGTATCCTACATAGGTATTCTGGGGCCAAAAAAGAAACTGGAACGCATGCTGGGCGAGCTGGAAGACAAAGGTGCACACATTACTGATGAAAATATGGATGCTATACACGGGCCGGTAGGATTGGATATCGGATCAGAAAATGCTGAAGAGATCGCTTTATCCATCATTGCAGAGATCAAAGCAGTATTCTCTGCAAGAAGCGGCAACCCGTTAAAATATAAAACTTCCGTTATACATAGCTTATAATATAACGATGACCGGCCTTATTATACTTGCAGCAGGAGAATCAGGCAGACTGGGACGGCCCAAACAAAACCTTTTATTTCAGGGGCAGACACTTTTGCAAAGGGCTGTTGGAACCGCGCTGGCTTCGGCTTGCGTGCCGGTCATGGTTATACTTGGCGCTAATGCTGATCAGATCGCGCCTATTGCAAACGCCGACATCATTTATAATGATGACTGGAAGGGAGGCATGGCTTCATCCATACGACTTGCTGTTAGCGCAATAACAAAAGATGCTACCATTAGTGCGATTATTATTATGCTGTGTGACCAACCTTTTGTAAGCGCGGAATTGCTTAATTCAATGATCACAACGCAGCTTCAGACAGGTAAATCCATAGTGGCCTGCACATATAATGGCACCACGGGCGCACCTGTGTTATTTACTAAAGCATGGTTTCCTGAATTGTTGCTATTACAGGGACAGGAAGGTGCTAAAAAAATCATCAAAAACCACCCGGAACATGTGGCCACGGTAACGTTTAAGCAAGGAAGTATTGATATCGATACACAGGCAGATTACGATAATTTGGCCAATTTGTAAAACGCGCTAGCGTTGTAGTGAAATCTTAATTTTTCAGGCAATGCTGGTGAAGACACGTTGAGATCAAAACAAGTTAACCTGTTCCGCTCCCCCACCCGATAACTCACGCTGGTAAACACGGATGAGCCCGATTAGTTCCGCGCCATATTGGCCAGCCTTATGCGGCCCAACTCCTTTAATGCCGCTCAATGCCTTAAGCGTCTCCGGCAGCTTCTCCGCAATAGCCGCTACTGTTTTCTCAGATAGTATCATGCTTGGCATCACCTCATCCGCTAATGCCTTTACTTCCCGCCACTCAAGTAACCGCTCATAGAGTAATTCATTGGGTAGCGCATTTAACGCCTTTAAATAAGAATACAAAGGCGTCGCCAATTTATTTTTAGCCAGCGCCAGGTAACTATCTGTGGCAAAAGGATGAACTGCGAAACACTCCAGTAAACGGATACGGTTCATCAGCCAGCTAATCAACTGGTCCGCCTTAGCCGCCCTATCTTTTGACTGGCCAATGAGCGATGGTAATTGCAGATGCAGCGATTCGATAGCCGCCAGGGATTTCTCCAAAAAATAGCTTGCCGCTTGTGGACTTCGTTCAGGATTTAATTGTTTAATAAACTTTTCAGCCACGTTTAAAATATCGCTTTTGAACGTCGGTAGCATCAAGTCAAAACCGTTAAGTTTAACTTGCAGTGGAACAAAATTAAACAATTCTGTCAGCAGGAACCTTCGGTATAATTCTTGGGCATGCTCCAAGCTTTTCGCATCAGGAGCAATAGTTTTAGCCTGCTCGGTAAAACGGGCGACGGCAGGATCACCGATGATATTATGCGCAGCTATCGGGTTACGCAATATCATCCCGGATAAGGTTCGGCAGCGGCTCAAAGCCACATAAGCCTGCCCATGCGCGAATGATTCCGAAACATCGATGATCGCCTTATCAAAACTCAAACCCTGGCTTTTATGGATCGTAATCGCCCAGGCTAGTTTTAACGGTATCTGTGCAAAACTACCTACATTTGTTTCATTGATTGCCTCACCCGCCAATTGATATTTCACATTTGTCCATTCCAGTGCCTCAACCGAAAGTTCCTTTTCTTCACGTCCGCATTGCACAAAAACAGTCTTGTCCTCAATACGGGTTACCGTTCCAATCTTGCCATTATAAAATAGCTTTTCTGCTGAACTATCATTTTTCACAAACATCACCTGCGCACCGGTCTTCAGCTTTAAACTGGTTTCTGTCGGATAGGCATCCTTTGGAAACTCTCCGCGAATCGTCGCAGTAAACTCTATTTCATTACCCGCCAATGCATCCAAAAACTCCGAATTGACTTGTTGGGCAATCCCGTTATGAGTGGTTAGTGTGATATAAGGATCTTCGGCAGTAGGTCGAAAATCCGGTACATAGCGTGCATTCAGCAACGCTAAACTTTCAGGGCTGAGTTGTTGGTTGCGTACCTCATTTAAAATATCCACAAAAGCCTGCTCCTTTTGCCGAAACACATGGTTGAGTTCAATGCGCACATAAGCCGCTTTTTGCATTACCAGGCTGCTAAAGAAATACGGGGTCGCATAGTGGGGCCGTAGGATACCCCATTCTTCCTCGCGAATGATCGGGCTTAGCTGAGACAAATCCCCGATTAATAACAATTGTACCCCGCCAAAAGGATAAGTCGAACCTTTGATGTTCCTTAGGATCAGATCGATTTGGTCCAGCACATCCGGCCTGACCATACTGATTTCGTCAATAATTAACAACTCCAAAGCAGCTAACAATTCTTTTTTTTCCAGGCTGTAATGTACTTCCGGTCGTTCCGTGCCACCGGGTATCAGTGGCCCGAATGGCAGTTGAAAGAAAGAATGAATAGTCATTCCACCTGCATTGATCGCTGCCACACCCGTCGGCGCCACTACCGCCAGTTTCTTTTTGGAAGTATGCCGCAGGTTTTGCAGAAACGTAGTTTTACCTGTTCCCGCCTTACCCGTCAGGAAAACCACAGTATTCGTACTTTCTAAGTAATCATAAGCCAGTTGCATCACTGGATTGAACTCCGTCATCTTACCTGCAATGTTAAACAATCATCTAAAATTCTATCCCTTATAAAACACCTCTTTTTCGATTTTTTATCCACAGGCATATTGCGTACATTGGAAGCAGGCTTCGTTGTTTCATCCTCCAGTGTCATAAAATATTGGGGTGGGATTTCGATTAATGAGAAAAAATAACTAATTAAGCAAAAATGTCTTAACCTGTCACACTTCATGCTAGTTATAATCCGATTTAAGCACCTCCACTATTCTCTTATTAAATCTTATAATGAAATCTCCTAGTGCCATTATTTACGACCTCGACAATACAATTTATCCTGTCAGTGCTATATCCAAGGATGTTGCATCACCAGTTTTTAATGCAATTCTAGATGTGGGGAAAAAACATTTTCCAATTACAAAGCTACAAGAGATCATGAACGATTGCTATAGAATATCTATACGCGAGATAATCAAGAAATATGAATTCCCTGTTGAGATGGTCAATATCGTTGAAATTGCTTTCGATAAAATGACTATTGATTATCAACTAGATACATATTCAGACTATCCGGCCATAAAGAATATATCTGGCCGGCGTTTTTTAGTTACTTCAGGTCATTTTAAGTTCCAGAATCTTAAAATCGATAATCTTAGCATTCGTAAGGATTTTGATGAAATTTTCATACATGACGATGATGATGAAGGTTGTATAGGAAAAACGAGAATCTTTACACAGATATTAAAGAACTTTAATCTTGATAAAGAAAGTGTTATAATAGTTGGAGATAGCATTAACTCAGAAATAGCTGCCGGGAAAAACCTAGAATTAATTACAGTCCAAATTTTGCGCCATGGAGTAAAGAAATCTGCTGGCGCTACTCATTATATTAAAAATTTTCACGACTTGGCCTACCTCATAAAAAAAGCATAAAACAAACTATAAACATTGAACCAGACCACCTGATTCCGGCGCAAGCACTTGGATGGAAAAAGCTTGAAACATAGGAATCTTACCCTACCACTTTATTTAATGCGATGATGGCCGTCTTGAACTGCGCTCGTTCGATCAAGAATTGAATGTTGACTTTGCCTTTGGCGACACCCGCACTGATGATGTTGATCTCGTATTTGGCGAGGGCTCTGGCAGCGTTGGCGAGGAGACCGGGCTGGTCCATGTTAGTGCCGAGGAGACAGACCATCGCGACGGGTTCGGTGCTTACTTTTTCGAATTGCTTTTCCAGGTCGGTGATGAGTTCTGGTTTGAAGTCGCTTTCCCAGATGACGATGCTGATGCTGTTGGCGCTGGTAACTTTGAAAGTGTAACTAACGCCATGCTGGTAAAAGAGCTGCATGATGGCTAGGTCGGAGCCGACGTTGCCAGTCATCAGCGGGTCGTAGATATCGATCAGGAGTTGCTGGTCGGTGCCAGTGATCACTTCTACCCTTTTAATCTTGCTGATGTAATCTTTGGTGATGAGGGTGCCGGGATGAGCCGGTTCAAAAGTATTCTTGATCCGCAGGTGTATACCGGCCATTTCCAACGGTTTGGCTGCTTTGGGATGGATGGCTTCCATACCTACGTCGGCGAGTTGATCGGCAATATCATAATTGGTATTGCCGACGGGCTTAACGTTCTCTATACCCACCAGGCCGGGATCTGCCGTGGATAAATGGTATTCCTTATGGATAATGGCTTCCTGTGGTTTTAAAATTTCGGCGATCTTACTAAAAGTGACTTCGGAATACCCCCTATCAAACTCGCGCATAATACCTTCAGTCCCCTTGGCATAGCCTGTCGTGATACAGATGCAGTTGCTCAGATCAATAGCCCTAAAAGCATCAGCGATCCGCTCGCTGATGGTCAGCGCGCGACGATCCTCAAAACCCGACAGGTCAATGAGTTTGGCATTGATGCCTTTGCGCTGGAGTATATCAGCAAGAACATAAGCCGAATGAGTCTCACCAATAGAAGCTAATATTTCCCGGGCGGCCAGCAGGATACCCTCGTTGAGGTAACCCGAAGCGAGCATGGTTGTGGCGCTTTCCAAATAGGTCAGCGCTTTGGCAATGTGCCGGTCAATAAAATCATTGGCTTTGGCCACATCAAGACCAAGCGTTCCAAATGATTGATTCAGCGATTTTAGTTGGTTTGCAACCTCGGTGAGCGTCTCATGATAATCTTCATTATTCGCCAGTTTGTGATAAACGCCCGGCGCCTTGGTTTTCTTGTTTTCTAATAACAAGTTGGTCACACCCGAAAACGCCGATACCACGAACACACGGTCCTGCAGCTGCCCATTAAAATAAATAATATTTTCGATCACTTCTTTGAGCGCACTCATCGAAGTCCCGCCGATCTTTTCTACCGTTAGCATAATTCAAATTAAAAATCCGAAACTAAGGATTTTTAATCTTTATAAAAACAGGGAGTGGCAGCAGGCATTATTTCTTTTTGCCTGCGGATACGTCATCCTTAGAAACTGTTTTCTTACCGCTCTGATAATCAGATGTACTTTTTTTACCGTCAGTTGCCGGGGCCTTTTTAACGTTCTTACTGCCTTTGTCTTTGCTCATGATTGTTGGTTTTAATTTAACTAGCTTGTTCTGTCAGGAAAGCGATCAGGTGTACTTCCAGTAATCGCATTGATATAATCAACGAATCCGGTTTTCAATAAGCCGAACAGCGTTTCCGCATTTAAGGGTTTTACATTTTGGATAACAGTCATACCCATGCACAAGCATTCGGCAGGCGTTATGTTTGAGGATGCGACGATTTAATTTTCCGGCTATCCCATCTGATGATTAGCTTTGCCGCATGAAGTCACCTTCTTTCAGATGGGTCGTTTTGGCAACGAGCCTGGCTTTTGTGGTCGCGCAGCTGGATGTTTCTATAGTAAACCTTGCTTTGCCACAGATCGGGAACGCCTTTAGGGCGGGGATCAGTACATTACAATGGGTGGTTGACGCCTACACCTTGGCTTTTGCCGTATTGATGCTTTCGGCCGGTAGTATCAGCGACCGGCTGGGTTCACGGCGCATCTTTCAGTTGGGCATTGTCATCTTTGGTTTGGCGTCCGCAGGTTGCGCTTTTGCGCCGGATGGGGTGTCGCTGGTTATAGCCAGGGTCATCCAGGGCATGGGGGCAGCGATGATGATACCCAGTTCGCTGGCCTTGCTCAACGGGCATTTTGCGCATCAGCCGGAGGTCCGTGCGCGGGCAGTGGGATTATGGACAGCTGCGGGTAGCGCGGCGATGGCAGCGGGGCCAACGATTGGCGGCTTGCTCATCGAACTCGCCAACTGGCGGTTTATCTTCCTGATCAATATACCCATCTGCCTGGCGGGTTTCCTGCTGAGTTTCAGATTGAAAGATGGAAAAGTCAACACAGGAAGTGGGAAATTTGACTGGGCCGGTCAGCTGAGCTGGACATTGGGGATCACGGCGCTGATCGCAACCATTATTGAAGGGCCGAAACTAAGTTTCGGCAATCCATTGGTAATCACAGGTTTGGTCTTTTTCTTGGTAATGTTTATAGTTTTCTTGTGGATCGAAAGAAAAGCGTCCCGCCCGGTATTGCCGCTGTACTTATTTGGCTCCGGTACATTTAATGCTTTATTAATGTTGGGCGCGGTGTTGAATGGCGCTTATTACGGAAGCATCTTTGTATTAAGTCTGTATCTACAGCAGGTGTTACACTATACATCTTTAGTTGCGGGTCTGGCCTTTATCCCACTGACTGCAGGCTTTGTGCTTTCCAACGTAGCCAGCGCACGCATCATTGCCCGTTACGGTACTTGGAAACCTATTTTGTTTGGATTAGGCATTTTCGCCTTGGGTTTCGCTGGCTTGTTTATTGCTGGCACAGATACCCCCTATTGGAAGCTATTTTTACCCTTCCTGACCATTTCAACCGGTATGGGGCTTGCCGTACCTGCCATGATCAATGGTGTTCTCGGCAGTGTGGATAAACAACTTTCGGGCACCGCCTCTGCAATACTCACCACCTCCCGTCAAACCGCAGGCGCTATCGGCGTTGCAGTATTTGGAGCCATGGCCGCGGGAAATGGTTACGCGATCCTTCATGGCGTTTACCAAGCCTCGGCTGTTTCTATAACCATCACGGTCATCGCCCTGATCATAATCTACAGGATCGCTAGAAAACAAAATTGAAATAATTAAATAATAAATGATTGGTTGTAAAAGAGGAGAATTACGTTGCGATGATCTATAAAATCATGAGCCAGCGGTTTCATATAGCGTTGAAACTTAGTTTCGCTATCCTTGGTGGTATCCAAATAATTCTTCAGTACGGCACCCATCCTAGCTTCAGCATACATTTTCTTTTCGTAAGGAGTGGGAAAGCCCGCTATCATTTGTTCGAATGCAGCAAAGGGTATCGCGGTGAGCGAGAATATTGGAATCAGCAAGACTAGCAACTTTATCTTATCTAGCCATCCTAATCGATAATCAGAAGCTAAACAAAATAATTTTAAATTTATTAGCGCTCAACAACTGATAAACCTTTGCTTAAAAAATCCTTGTATGTTAATGCAATGCCTTCGGCTAAGGTAGTGTGATATTTCCACCCTGCTTCGGTCAGTTTAGTTACATTCATCAGTTTTCTTGGTGTACCATCTGGTTTTGAAGTATCAAATTTTATTTCGCCCTGGTAACCAATTATTTGTTTTACAAGTAAAGCCAAGTTTTTGATAGACAAGTCTTCACCTGTACCAATGTTGACTAGTCCGGGTTCATTATAAATTAGCATAAGGTAGTAGCAAGCTTCTGCCAAATCATCGGCAAATAAAAATTCACGTTGAGGCGACCCTGTACCCCAGATAACAACTTCCGGTATATTTTGCTCTTTAGCCTCATGAAAACGACGTATTAAAGCCGGCAATACATGTGAATTTTGTGGATGATAATTATCATTGTAGCCATATAAATTGGTAGGCATTACCGATATATAATTGCAACCGTATTGAGATCGGTAAGCATCGCACATTTTTATGCCTGCAATTTTGGCAATAGCATAAGGTTCGTTGGTTTCCTCAAGCGGACCTGTTAACAAGTATTCTTCTTTTAACGGCTGAGGAGCCAGTTTAGGGTAAATACAACTTGATCCCAGGAACATCATTTTTTTTACGTCATTAAGGTAAGAGCTATGGATAACATTCATTTGTATCTGTAGGTTATCGTACAAGAATTCTGCACGGTAAGTATTGTTAGCTATAATTCCACCAACTTTTGCGGCCGATAAAAACACATACTCGGGTTTTTCCTGACTAAAAAAATCGCTTACCTGTTGCTGATTGCGCAAATCAAGTTCTGATGAATTACGCATAACGAAATTAGTGAATCCCTCTTTAACCAGTTTACGGTAAATTGCCGAGCCAACCATTCCTTTATGACCAGCTATGTATATTTTCGCTTGCTTATTCATAGAATAACTATTCAAATTGATTTTTCTTAACGTATCCCGATTCTTTAACAATTTCTCTTTACCAAACATATCCCTTTGATAGAAGTAATTCAGTAAGGTAATCGCCACCCTGGCCAGTTATGCCTGTTAATAAAGTTTTTTTAGAAAAATTTAAGGACTCGATTTAGGTGCATAGATTCATCTATTAAATTAATTACATAAACAGCATAAATTGGGCGACTAAAGCTGCGTGGGTTTATTTACCACTTCTTTACGGCAGATTAAAAGTGGCGCAATTTGTTGCAAGGCCATAGCCCGATTCTCATTTTGCAGCGAACGACTCCTGCGAACTAAAGCAAGCAAATCGTGTGGTATTTGCATTGATAATTTTGTCAAATCAGGTGGCCCATCCTGATATCGTTCCTGGTAACTGATGCGATTATAACGACTAAGATGCATCAAATCATCGAAGTATTTTTTGGCACAGCAGGTACGAACCTGCCGATTGGAAACGACACGTGTTAACACGATTTCACTCTTAAATATATCGGCAAATTTGATGACTTCGCAAACTGACCTATACTCATCTTCCTTCAACATAGTTACAAAGACTATTTTTTTGAAAGGTTTAAATTCCATACCCGGAGGTATTAACAATAACGTTAGCCCTGTCCGGTCCACCAATTTTTTGATCCAGTCTTCCATTAAAGTACTAGGAGTCTTTTGGTGCGATCCTGAAATTAATAAATTTACCTTATCGTTCTGATTGTAATTCAATAGCAACGGATCGAAAATACCGTTAACCCATTGATACCTTACAGATGGTAGATAGGCATCAGGAGCAAAAGTTTCGGCGAGCTTGCGCGTAGTAACGCTTAATTGACGTAACCTTTCAATTCCTGCGTTTTGATTGACTATCAAACTTTCCTCTGACCACCCATCTCCCCTTAATGCGGGTATAGACACTATATGCTGGAAACAACAATGTAGAACAATGTCCATTTTAAGACAGGATGCTAATTTGAATGCATATTCTGCAATTTGGTTCGCATTTACTGAAAAATCCACCATTACAAGTATTTTATTCATAATTGTTGTTTATTGTAAGATCATTGGGTAGAAAGTAAAGATTATTGGATACTACAAATTGGGGGCCTTTCTTAAATGCCCCACAAGCATAACTTTACTAATTCCTGATATGGGGGCGTAGAAGAGACAACGAAGATAAAAATAGAGTGCAAAAAAATATAAATTACTATTTGTGTTAAATACAAGGCGGCCTAAACGGTCATTATTTTCACTTTCTATACTGCGAAAAGTTGCCGTCATGGCGATAGTAGCAATTCTCCCGATTACCTTAATCACTAAACCGATTTGTGACCTTTTTTTATTACCCCCGAATTAACATATTCATGTATTATTAATTCATATAACTCCTTATTATCTTTCGCTATATCTAAGTTTTGCCTTATTAGGAGCAACAAAGCACTATTGTGTATCGATAACCCGAGTTCATATAAAATTGAATAACTTGTAATCTCCATACTTTGCAAAGCAACTAAATCGAAGAGAATACCGAGCTCTGTTTCGAGATTAGATGCAGCTGCAGTGTTGACAGTTTTAATAATTTCATATGTAATTGCTTTTACTTCGTCGCATTCCTGCGTCTCATATTTTTCGCCGATCATATTAAAAATCTCTTTAATTCTATTCAACTGGATATGTATTTCTCCAATATTTTCCTGTATTGCTTGTTTGAGAGTCGTGCGTGAAACATTAGCTGCAAATATTGGTAGGTATTCCAACAGACAATGTTTAATGCTAAAAATATCGCTCAATTGCGTAATAAAGATTTTTTTGATGCAATCCTGATGCGATTGATGAGGACCACTAATCAGACTGGTTCCTTTTTTTGCTTTCATCATTAACCAATTAAATAAAACTTATTAATTATCAGGTTTAAAAAAAACGTAAGAGTTCTTAATTAGATACATTTAGTGTTTAAATGAATAAGTAATAAAAGACTTTATCTTATTTATTTAAAACATTGTTATAATAAAGAAAAGATTAGATCACGACTATAGATTTGATAGACAAGATCAGTAATTCAGCGAGCTGAGCACATTTCGGAGAAAAATAAAAAACAGAAAAGCACTACACTACTTTGGATTACCAAAGTAAATCACATCCCTTCAGTTTATAGATATGAGCGAATGAATTTGGGGGGATATTCACGCTAGAGTTAAAAAACGATGTTGTCTAAAAGAACCTTTAATGTTTAAGATTGTAGTATTGAACTTTACAGTCTTTAATAAAGCAATCAGATCTTCAGCTAAAATATACTAGCAAGATATTACCATATTAAAACACTAGTAATAAGTTAAGTACGAGTGAAATCATATTAGGCTTCTTTAGTATTGTTAAAAAAATTTTGATTTATTCTTTCCAGCAATCTAATATATCTTTCCATCCAATAGTATATTGGATCGCTGTTTTGTTCCCCTCCATCAATGTCTTTTAATACTTCTTTATCCAGCAGGCAAGATCTATTAGCTAACTCATCTGGAAATTCTACTGAAAAATCATGAGAGGTGACCAACCCAATTTTAACAATTATATCAGTACTTAATTTCTTAGTTTCAAACCAGTGGTACAACGTAGGTCTGCTAACGTCCAATCGCCTGGCGATTTCACTTATGCTTATACAATTGCTCCGAATATGTCGCTCTATTATTTGCCCATGATGAATATTATTTCCATCATGCCGTAAGGCATTTCTTAAACCTGGGTTATCGGATTTTTTAAGTTCGCTTTGCATAAATTCATCTTTAAATTAATTAAACATTGAAATGAGTGCAGTTGAGCCCAAATAGTAGAGTTGGTCAGGGTAGATGACTTAAAAAGCTTTAATTATTAATATTTTATTATAATTAAATATACTTCTTTCTAATTTAAAATACATGATGATACACATAAATACAGGCTTTAAAAGGTCTTTCTTTACCTAATAAGGGTATAAACCTCAAATTCGATTTCTTAATTTCTACTAATAGAATATTTATTTAAAAATTTATTTTTCGAAATAGTCATATAAAGCATCCCGCGTTCGTGATGATTAATCTCAAAACCAAGTTTTTCATAACGTGTTATTGCAGATATATTTGACGGATGAATTTTCAAGTAAATTATTTCTAAACTTTTTTCTAAAAAGCCGTATTGAATCATTAAAAATGCGGCCTGTAACCCCACTCCTTTTTCCTTGTAAAGCGAATTTCCAATATAGCAATGCAGTTCAGCACGATTACCACGGATATTAATTAATTCTACGTTACCTACATATGTGTCAAGTTCTTGCAGACAAATAGCAAACAGTATTTGATTCGTTTGCTTTAGTTTATAACGCAGCCAGGCCATTTCGTCTTCTATAGTGTTATTATTCAAGCAGGTCATTTTTTTAAAAGACCAAAGGTCTTTATCATCGTTCCATAAAATGGAAGTATTGGCATCCTCTAAAAGTGGAATTCTTATATAAATCATAACTATCATACAACTCGCGATATGCATTTAATTTAAAAATCATAACTAATTAAACAAATGACCGTAAGTAAATTAAACGAAATCTCGTCGATGTCATATAATTGCAGTTGTCGGCAAGTTTACCCTTACTGTGGTCTTGGTATCCAGAAAAATGAATTATATCCACCAATAGAGAGTCTTAAATGCTGATTCAACTATTCAATTCTACAACACGATGCCAAAATCGAAGACATCTAATAGCTGTTTGAATTAAGGCGTAATAAAATATATAAAGGAGCGTGGAGATCCTTATATCCAAAAAAGATAAATGATATATTCCCCATTAATTCTTCAATGTGAAATATTATCAACATATATCGATTATTGTTAGCTATTGGTATCCATGGACATATATACCAGATAATATTGGCCAGGCCTCATATTCATTAAGTTCAGCCGACCTTCATTAATATCCACTGGTCCTTTCTTAATGCAATTCTAACGTATCGGTCCACATTGTTTTAAGTTCTGGTATAAGCCGATTGTAGATAGAACTAATTAAACCATTTTTTTAAAATGTGAAATATCATCAACACATATCAATATATATCGTTCATTGATATCTAATTGTGGCCAGGGACGTATATACCAGGTAATCCAAATAGGCCCCATATTTATTAAATTAAGTTGTCCCTCATTAAAGTGCACAGTTCCGTTGTTAACGCAATTTTCTAACGCATCGGCCCACATTGTTTTGAGTTCTGGCAGAATCCGGCTATAGACGGAGCCAACTAAGCCATTTTTTTTAAATTCAAAAACATTAGTCCATTCTTTCGAGAAAACCACATATTTAAATTTATTATCAAGTACTGCTACCGGAAATCCAGCCTGACTTACAGTGCTTAAAATTAAGTTCTCGGTTGAATTACTGCCTTTATAAAGCAAGCTTTGCTTTTGAGATTTATGTTCCAGATATTTTTTATACCAAACAGTAAAGTTGCTTTGATTTGCAAACTTTAGCATCCAGGCTATCTGTTTTTTATTGTACCGATTTTCGTCCAATAACTTTTCTGCCATTTCCATCTGCAAGAACCTGTAAAATGAAAATAATGTAGTGTTGAACTTAGCTTTGAAATGGCGTTTCAATTTTGTTTCAGAAATGAAATGAAGTTTTGAAAGTGCTGTAATTCCAGGGAATCCAGTCAGTAACGACGACTGTAGATTATCTTCGATTTTTTTTAAAACTTCATCGTCATAATAAAGCAAGTGTTTCATTTTACATTGCGGGTTTAACATAAAGTATAAGATTACAGCATCTTTAATTTTACAAATAGATGTAATAGAGAATTATTAAATTCTCTGATGAATCTTTGATGAATTAAAAAAATGGTAAATGCTTCTAGGTAGGTAGGAAAAAAAAACAGATGTGTTGACTTAGTTGAGTCAAGCAACGCAATAGCACTTCAAAATATTCTATAACTTAATATAAATAAAAGTAAGATAAATTTATGTATTTTTTAATAAACTTTATCCTTTCCTGTAAATATATTAAAAATTGTAATGATGATAATTTTTAAATCCAATATAAACTTCCAGTGCTCCAAATACCAAATATCATGTTTAACTCTTTCCTCCATCGATTTTACGTCGCGGGTTTCGCCTCTTAAACCCTTTATTTGAGCCAATCCGGTGATCCCTGGTTTCATATATTGCCTGACCATATAATTCTCAATGATTCGGCTATATTCATCTGTGTGTTTAAGCATATGAGGCCGGGGCCCTACCACACTCATATTTCCGATCAGTACATTAAAAAATTGAGGAAATTCATCAAGGCTTGTTTTTCTTAAAAATTTCCCTACGTCCGTTATTCTCGCATCGCCTTTAAAAACCTGTTTCGTATCGCTTTCATTATTCATGTACATACTCCTAAATTTATAACACCAAAATTGCAGATTATTTCTTC
This sequence comes from Mucilaginibacter sp. L196, assembly GCF_009765905.1. Lineage (GTDB taxonomy): Bacteria > Bacteroidota > Bacteroidia > Sphingobacteriales > Sphingobacteriaceae > Mucilaginibacter. The sequence continues at coordinate 1,238,268 of NZ_LMUO01000015.1, forward strand.
CGGTTCTTTTTTGTTTGAAAAGTACCGGCCCAGGGCTTTGGCATTTAATAATAATAGCTAAAAGAGGGTAAAGCCAACTCAAAATAAAAAAAAGTGCGAAAAGACTAATTGTTATATCTAACAGTCTTTTCCTTATACGATGAGGGCCTTCTTCCAAGGGTTCTGAATTCGGGCTAATAATTTGAATGTGGTCTAAATAATTTACGCAAAAACTACCTGTAGCCGGATACTTGAAATCCGATACAAATTTCAACCTGATACATCTCTTATTAGCTTCTAAAATCATATCATCTATAATATGATTGCTACAATGAGAGAGTGTGGTATAAACCTCGGTTACGCCGTTTATGGTTGCTTGATCAAGCTGGTTTACAAAACTAATTAACTCATCTTTTGCATTATCAGCATTTTCGTGATGTTCGCCATTCAAAAAACCCTCAAACGAGAAGATCGTATCATTTGTCTTAAAGTATTCGGCTAAACGAAGCGCACTTTGGTTAAAGCCCCAAATAGCTACTTTTTTTTGCTTAATAATAGTTCCATTAGCATGTCTTTCAAGTACATTAAATAAAAACTCCCTCAACAAAAAATTGAACGTTGTGAGTATACAGAAGAAGAATAGAAACACACGCCCCCCAAAAAATTGGCCGGTAAAGAAAAAGCAAAGTATTACCATTACCATATAGGCTAATAGCTTATTCCAGAAATGGTATTGCTTTTTTTTCGCAAAAACAGATGTTGAATGGCGAAAATAGCTTGAACAAGCAAACCACAACAAATTAATAATAATGATAAAGCTTCGCCCCCATATAGGGAACGGAGAATTATAATTACTTGCGATTGCCAATGAGAGGCAGTAAACATAGTTAAGAATTATATAATCTGATACTTGAATAATTAACCATGGTGAATAGTTGTAGTAATTTTTCATGTTACGTTTTCTAATTTTTTTCACTTATCGACGAATACAGGATATAATCAACGGTAATACCGACCTTATTCTAAGTCGTAATATTAACAGGAAGAAATTTTGAGAATTTTCACAAGAATTACATCAAATGAATGCTTAAACTGATTCATAGTCTGTGACTTGCTAAACGAATTTGGCGGCGTTAGTAAGCTATTTTTGAACGATTTTTCCTGGCAAACCTCATATAGGCAACATTAACGAAAAGCAACAATTGTTACAACTGTTACATTAAAACCATAAAATAAATAATATATTAATAATATATCCGTTTGCTTAATGATTATTTTTTTAATTTATTATGAAACAATTTTAGAAAATTATCGTAAAAATCCCTAGCTAAAAAATTATGATTATGATTACAAAACAAAAAATGCATTTAAAAAGAAGAACAAAAATTTCATTTATTCTATTGTTGGCACTATTTGCCGCCCGATGTACAAAGGATCAATCTAAAACCAGCGTTCAGAAAACCACTACCCCTACAACACCATCTGCCACAACAGTTGCTTCAAGCGCAAACCAGATTACTTATACAAATAATAACCCCACCGATAATAGTAAAAACTTACAGGCACTTATCGCCAATAATGTTACTATTTACTTTCCAAAGGGAACTTATAACTTCACTAATTTTGTGAGTATAAATAATAATAACACCATCCATATATATGCTGCACCAGGAACTGTATTTCAGAGTTCAATTGATAAGATCTTTGAAATAAGTGGTCAAACCTCAGACATAGAAATCAATAATATTAGTTTCGTGTCAACAAAATCCAGCTCTGTAAATGACACCGAAGGCATTATTTTTATAGCCAACTACGGTGCTACCGACGTGATGAATAATATAAACATTCATAATTGTAAGTTTTCTAATCCCAATACGCTCTGCGATGCGATAAAGCTAGTTAGTGAAGGAACAAACTCACTTGCCAAAAACATTACAATTACCCTCGACACATTTAAAAGTGTAGGCAGATTTGGGGTTGAACTGCAAAACAACAATTATACCCCTATGGTTGCAAGGTTTACAAATTACAACATTAACAACAATAATTTTCAGGACGTTGGGACCATTCAAAGTGGCCCGGCTTCTTCGTGTGTTTCAGTAACTGGTTACGGATTGAATGGAGTAATCGACAATAACTATTTCTTAAACATGCGAATGAATACAACTAGCAATGTATATTATGGAATAGAAAATGCGGGAACTGTAAACCTGGAAACCAAAGGAAATACATTCGTATCTAACACTTACGGCTTTACAGGGTTATTAGGTTCGGGGCCAACGCTTGCAGAATCTATTGCCAGAAACCAACCATTAAAAACTAATTGGGTTATAGAAAATAACACCTTTAACCTTATTGGTAGCACAACAGATAAAACAAAAATACGTGCTATGGATCTTGGTGATACTTATAACTATTTTATCGAGAACAATAACATGAATACTGATGGCCAATGTATAAGGTTTTCCAATTGTCAAAACGGAATAGTATCATCGAATATTATGACCACCAATTTTGGTAATGCCCTTTACTTTCAGGATGGTAGTACAAAAAATAAAGTTACAAGCAATACTATTACTTCAAAGGGCCCCGATCAAGGTACTGTATTTTTCGATGGTGCATCAACTAATACTAACTATGCCTTCGGTAATACGCTAACTAAAGCCAATGGTGTTACTGGTGATTACAGAAACTACGACGGCGCTTACAACAACTTTTAAGATCACAGCTTAATAAAGCAGTCTTTTATTGTGGTAAAGATAGCTTATTGACGGTACGATTAGATTAGCGTGCTTATTAAATGAGTCAGAAATATAAACGGATTTGATTCCAAGGTTATAAGCCGGGATCAAATCCGTTTCTGAATCTCCTATCATCCATGATTTATTGAACTGAATATCATAAGCATTTACTGCGCGTAAAAAAAGCCCTGTATTAGGTTTTCTGCAACTACAATGATCCTCTATCAAATGTGGGCATACATAGAACCTGTCAATTGGCGTCCCTAACAACTTATTAATATGATTATTGATAACATTTAATTCGTCAAACGAAATGAGTTTCTTGCCTATGCATTGCTGATTTGTTATTACAATAATGTTTTTAAACTGTGTCTTCGCCCAATGTAAAAACAATCTGGCATCGTCACAAATCTCAATATCTTCAACTTTTAGTACATATCCGAAATCTACTTTTTTGTTGAGCACACCATCTCTATCAAGGAATAGCGTACTTAAAGGTTTATCAATCATTGATATTAAAAAAAGATTGAGCGCGATTAAAATCCTCCGGAATACCGATATCAATAAATTTGCCCGGATAAATTTCTCCGTAGGCTAAAATCAGTGATAACTTATTTTGAAATAATTGTTCTTCTATTGAGAATTTACCAGACATTGGGAATCTTTCAGTAAGTGACTTTTTCATTATATAAATCCCACCATTAATTGTTGCCGAATCATCATTTACCTTTTCCGAAAATGAAAGGATACGGCCGTCATCTGCACATTTTACTGAACCATATCTTTGTGCATTCTTCAATTTCTTTAAGGCAAATACCATCTCGGCTGACTTTTCTTCAAATTGATGAACCATTTGCTGCAACTGGACATCAAAGTAAGTGTCTCCATTTATAACAAATGCATGTTGGCCCTCAATAAATTTAAATGCGTTATAAATCCCCCCTCCCGTTCCCAACGGTTCTTTTTCTATGCTAAACTTAATATCCAAGCCCCAATTATTTAACGAATTATCAAAGTGTTCCTGAATGAGTTCATGTTTGTATCCTATAGCTAAAACAACCTTCCTTATACTATTCTTGTACAAATAAGATATTATATAATCCAAAAATGGTTTGCCCGCAACTTCAGCCATTGGTTTAGGAACTTCTTTAACAACAGATTGCAGCCTGATACCCAATCCTCCTGCTAAAACAATCGCTTCATCAATCATCATTTCTGGTTAAACATTGAATTTTCTACTATTTCACAAATAATATGCCCTATTAAGATATGTGACTCCTGAATTCTGGGAGTTTTGTTAGAGGGTACTTTAATTATAATATCAACTTCTTTTTCCATTTTACCACCTGAAATTCCGGTTAAAGCAATGGTAAATAATCCCCTGTGTTTACCCTCTCTTAAAGCCCGGATAATGTTTTCGGAGTTTCCAGATGTAGAAATACCTATAAGTGCATCACCCGATTTGCCTTTTGCTTTTATCAACCGCGAATAAACTTCTTCGTAAGAATAATCATTGGCTACAGCGGTTAAATAAGACGTATTGACGTGTAATGCCTCGGCATCTAGTGGAGCGCGGTCAAAATTAAATCTCCCTGAAAACTCCGCAGCAAGGTGTTGAGCATCCGCCGCACTTCCGCCGTTTCCGCATAGCAGTACTTTACCGTCATTTCTAAATGTTTGAATGATCTGTCGGGATACCTTTTCAATATCTTGGAGCAGTAATAAATCTTTCAAAAGTTCTTCTTTTACATCAATGCTCTGCTGAATTTTAGATTGAATAAAATTTATCATATGTACGCGAGATTAATAATCACTTTAAAATGAAACTAGTGTAAGGATAAATGTTATCAGCGGCTTACATTTTATTAACCATTGCTAATATTACAAGCTGATATATAATATTGAAGCATTATCATGTAATTCTTAATGTCAAACCGTTCAGCAATGGTTAATTTGGCTTGGGAGCTGATTTGCTCCAAAGTCTCCCGTTCCATAAATATCTTTGACAGAATATTTTTTAATATTTCCTTATTCCCTTTAGCAGCAATAAAGCCGTTATATTCATCTTGAACCACAGACGTAATCGATGCGTCGTCTGACACGACAACTACACACCCTGTATTCATAGCCTCTAGCAACGCCATCGGCAACCCTTCACTGGAAATTGACGGCAATAGAAAAATATGTGAACTTGATAACGCTTCGACTTTCGCTTTTCCTTGTACAACGCCAAAATATTTAAAGTTTAATTTCTCTATTTTTTGAAGAGTTTCTAAAAAGCCATTAAGATCGTTACCGGCTCCGTAAATGTGTAATTCAAACTGATCGTAAAAGTCATGAAGCTCAGCCAAAGCGGAAGCCAGCAGGAATATACCCTTAGACTGGACTACTCGCCCCAGGAAAATAAGTATAAGCTTGTTATTAAAGTCTTTCTCAACAGCTATTTGCGAGGGCATTACAGCATTTGGAAGGCTAAATGTTCTGACTTCATAGTTTTTTGAAATATGATCTTTTTCAAGATCGCTTAAAACTAAATTTACGTCAGCCCCCAGCAACATACTTCTTACTAATCTCCAAAAAAAAGTGCCTTTTGGAAAAGATTGCATTAAAAAGAAGCCACCATGAATATGCAATAAAACTGGTTTATTAAATAGTCGCCTTACCACTAAAAAAACAATATAATCTCTTAATAAAGCCTGCTTCTCAAAGGTTATATTTAAATGAATTAACTGAATATCAAATTTCAGCATTTTATATAAAAGCCTGGGGACTATAAGGGTTTGGTCAGCAAACCATCTCAATTGCTTTTTCTGACAATCACTTTTTCCCAGGCGAAAATGATAATATTTATTTTTTGATTTACTTTCTAAGATTGTTCGCACAACAGTTGATATTCCGCTGACGGTTTTCTTTTCATCGAGCCATGGGGCGGTAATTAGAATGTTTGCCATCTGTTTATTATTGTTATGCATAATTTATTCATTGTCAAGCAAGGTTGTTTTTAGCCCCCATGATTAATTAGAATGAACCTGATCAAACATTTCCTCGTATGTGTTAACGATTGTTTTGAAAGAAAACTTTTCGTTAACATAAATTTCCATACGATCTTTAAGCGCGGCATAGTTAGATGAGGTCCTTGTTAATGCTTCAAGCAGAACGAGATCAAGTCCTAAAGAATCAGCCATATTAAAATGATAACCCGTTACTCCTTCTTCAAAAAATTCTTTGAAACCCTCAGCATCGCTTACTATTACAGGAACATTGTAATTATAGGCGATCATCAACGGCCCGCTTTGTGTAGTGTCGCGGTATGGAAGAATCAAATAATCAGCCCTTGCAAAAAAAAGCGGAATTTCATCATTACCAATATATCTTATCTGCTTTTCGATAAAAGATTCATCGTCAATTAACCCCTGGTATTCCTGATCCCAATCATCGCATCGACCTGCAATAATAATTTTGAACTTAATGTTGCCTTGAGCAATCCTTCTAACTGAATTTAACAAAATGTCAAGCCCCTTATAGGGTAAAATAAAACCAAAAAAAAGGAATGTAACTAATCGCTCTGGCACCGGCGGTCGTTTTGGTTCCCCAAAACCAATTAATGGCAAAGGAATGCGGAACGTTACTTTATCAGGATAGTTTTTTTTTAATACACACTGTTGAATTGACGAGTAGGTCAGGAAGTATTTAAAGTAATTCAGCAACACCTTTTTAGACAGCCGAGCCAGCTTACTATATGAAGTATTGCTATGACTTACAACATCATGCATTCCTACAATTGTTATATTCTTATCAACAAGTCGTAACAGTATATTAATATAAACCTGATCGAAATTTGCAAAAAAAATCACATCAGGTTTCAAACGTTTAATCGTCCTGATGATCTTAAAATAAGTGAGCAATACCAATGGATTTCGAAACCTATACTTTAATTGAAATGGAATAAACGATAAGCTATGCTTTCGACAATAAGATTCTATCTCGCCAGGAGTATAATTCGAATTTTTATAAGGAAAAATCACACTGTATATTATTTCATATTGTTTCGAAAAACGATGAAGCAAACTGGTTTGATTATCTGAAAATGCGGATGACGAGAGGTAAAATATTTTCATTTATTGCGAATAAGTGGATTGCTGAATCAGGATATATCTCTATCGATTAGTTGATTGACATAATTTTTGATCTTTTCTTTATTGTCAATAGTATATTTTTTTATTTCTGGCAAAACACCTTCTGCTTTAGTGAAAAATTGAAATGTATTTAAAAGATCTTCAGGCATTTGAATAGGCCTGATCAAATCCTCAGATAACGTTTTAATACCTCTTTCAATAAATATATCTACGACAATCGAAGCAAGTTCCTGATGAGAAATTGGATGCCCTGACCCTAAATTGTAAATACCATTTTCCCAGTTACCTTTCATAATGTTAATAATAACACTGGTAACATCATCTACCCAAACATAGTCTCTCAAAATTTCCTTATCAAAAAGGCCGATAAACCCGTCCTCTTTTATAAATTGATAAAATCGGAAAGGTAAACTCGCATTTTTTCCTTTATGAAACTCACCCATCCCGAAGATGTTGAAGAAGCGCAAACCAATAACCGGGGTTTTAAATCTGTCCAACCCGGAAAAAACCAATTTGTCAAACATCCATTTTGACCAGGCGTATACGTTATGAGGATCTTCACACTTTTGGTTTATTTTACAGCAATTACTATTCCCGTAAACTGCGGAACTCGAAGCATAAATTAGCGGAATTCCTTTTCCAAGGCAATAATTAAGGTAGAACTTTGAATGATCATAATTTAAATTTAGCATCAATTCGGCATCTTTAATCAACACATCAGCATTTGCGCCAATATGAATAATATGCGAAATAGAATATTGATTAAGCTGTTTCTCAATATGATCAATACCATGCTTATAGGAGATAAAATCGATGAATAAGCTATTCTTGATATTTTTAAATTTACGTTCATCATAATCGTCAATAATAACGATTCGATTAAATCCATTTTGATTAAGTTTATTTACCAAATTTGATCCGACAAAGCCGGTGCCGCCTGTAATAACAATAGTATCTGAGTTCATAATAATTGTTTGATATGGATTGGATATTAAAATAACAAACACCACAATTATAAAATCCAGAAAATGATCAACATCTTAGGCTCTAATAATGGAGGAATTCTTAAATAAGCAGAATTGAGCAACAACTCGTGAAAACGGCGGTATATGTACCTTTTTAAGTATTAATTCCGAATGGCAACAAACCTAACACCGCTCGTATTCAATTGATTTTTCCCAATTAATTACATCTTGATAAGCTTGAATAACAGTTGCTTTTATCTTATCATGACAATGCCTATTAATGCCACTCATCCTTGCATTATATGACAACCGTGCAATACAGTCTTTATCATCATTTAACTTCAATATTTTAGCAGCAAGCTCATATGGATCGTTAGAGTTGTACAATATTCCGCTTACCCCATCCTCTATCAATGAAGGAATCCCACCAACATAGCCAGCTATGACGGGCATGCCAAGCAGCATTGCTTCGCACACGCTGTTAGGACTATTATCAATATGTGAAGGGTGTACAAAAATATCTGAAACTAAAAGCTGCTGTATTAAATCGTACTCGTTTTTATGCCCGATGAACCTCACGTGAAGATTTTTAAATTTCAACTTAAAAATTGATTCCATCAATAACACTACTTCATCGTTTTCTTTTACACCAACAATTATCCATTCAAAGTTCAAGTCTGATATTCCGGTCAAGATCTTAGCAGTGCTTAATACGATGTCAATTCCTTTATATAGCTGTGGGCTAACGGTCGTGATTATCTTAAGCTTTTTTTCCTCCTTTTTTATCCGTTGCCATTCGTATAGATAAAACAATGGCCGCAATACCTCATCACAATGATAATATTGCAGATCTTTTTTATAAAGCCCGAGAAAATTTTTATCCCAATCAGTACGCCCAAAAAAGTATTTCCTATAGTTAACAATTCGTAACTCTCTTTTTGCCCGCTTTTTAAATAGCCTATATTCAAAATAAAGGCCTCTTCTAAAAAGTAACGAACGAAATGATGAATGCCGAAATACAACGCCGTTTGAGATCCCATTTGGATGCCAATTATTTAAATAAGGATTTACCAGCCCCTGCATATGCACGATAATGGGAACCGAGGTTAAATTATTAAGATCGCCAATACCAGACTCCGTACCAAAAAGATGAATAATATCGGGTTTAAATTCCTCAATAACATCCAACACCGACTTGACGTTGACATCACGTTTAAGTGTAAAAATGCGTTGAACTAGTTTACCGATAGCAGACGTGTATTTTAAAAGTACGGGGTAATAAGTTGTCTTACCAATTTCAAAGGGTTCAGTTTTTTTGTCGGAAAAAAAGGCTATTCCAAGTGTTATGTCGTCCATACAAGTAAAAAGCTCTTCGAGTGAGCTGATCCACCCTCTTCCTGGCTCTTTAAAATTTACCCTATTACTGGCACCCGCAGGTGTATGAGTCAACCAAAGAACTTTCATATATATATAATTTTGATAATTGTTCCTAAGTTCAAATAACCTTTTGGATAAGAATTTCACTCTCAGTAAGTCTTCTGAATGACTTGGAATAGCAAACTCCTACGGCAAACCAAACCAGCATATATCGAACAGAAATTGTTGGCAGTCCATATGGGATCATATCAATCAGCCATAACAATATAATTATGCCACAAGCCTTTGAAAGACCATTTCTGGAATAGAAAACACCCAAAATCACAGCAGGAACCGTGATCAATAAAAACAAAAAAAGTTGAATCAGACCGCCAGACAAAATAATCTGTAAATAACCGCATTCAATTACATCTCTTTCGACGAGTTGGTTTTCTTTAGTCACCTGATTAAAAACAGGGCAGATATAAGTTCCATCCATACCTTTCCCCATTAACTCGTAACCTTTTATTCCACTAAAATAGTAAGTTAAAACACCTTGACGCGTGTCTTCCGATGCACGTCCAGTGATCAGTTTAAAATCTGTTCCTTTTCGTTGTTGAAAAACAACCACAGCCAAACTAATCATTACAAGAAAAAAGAAAAGCGAACTTAATTTCTTCTGTATATTACCCTTAGTATAATACCCCAAATAGAGCAAAAATGAAAAGATCAGAAAATTAATATTTGTAAGAATGAGGTTCCGCCTGGCCAGAAGTGTTACAACTATCAGGGCAGTAACAATCGCCCCCAAAGCCACAAGTCGTCTGAAATTTGAATGATATTTCCAAGTAAGTAAAATAAATCCACCACCACTCGAAAACGCCCAAACGCCCTGTTCTCCAATACTGGGCTCAACAAAGTATAACTTAGCCGCGAAAATTGCAAAGACTAAAAAAACGATTGCTAAGTAAAAGAAAACCAGGAACATTTGCTTAAAGACTACCCCATTTTTGGGTAGTAATGCTGTAAAAGGAACAATAAATGGCCAAAATACAAAATCAGAATAGATATACTTTTTTACAGAGGGAAATGACAAATCCAGCCCCTTGAATATAACAAACGATGACCAGGCTATTAAAGCAAAAAACAAGATTTTTAAATAGCTACTTTCAAACTTCCAATCAGCCATTACAAAAAGCTTTTGCAAAAATAAAACACAAGCTACAGTTTGAATTAATTGAGCTATAATTGGACTTATTGTAAAAAATACAACATTCCCAATGGAAAATAGAACCACACCTATAGTAAAATATAGTGCATTTTTTTTTATTGTAAAATTTAGATCTTGGATCACATCTAAATTCATAGTTACTGGATTCATGATTCTAATTATTTAATAGAATAGCATATAAATTCTATAGATGTTAACGATACTGAATACGATATTTAAATCGCGTCCATAGGTATCGGTATTTATCGAGCAGTAAACCAATTCCACAGCATATCACCAATACCCCAAAAATGACTTGCCATAAATCTCCGATTAGGACTCCATTAGTCGTATTAAACGCCGCATTCCACAGTATAATCAGCGGAAAATGCAATACATATAGTGGAAAAGTAAGTTCAGCACCGGCCCGCACAGCTTTATAAAAAAATTGATTTACCCCAGCTGAATGAAGTGGTAAAAACCAAAAACTTAGTGCAATGCTAAAGCCAATTATCCAGTCAGTAGAAAACTGATTGGCATATACCAATGGATATATGCCTAACTGCGCCGCAGGTACAATAACTTTTATTAAAATTGCTGTAATCAGTAATGTACAAAATACAATAATCCATCTAACTGAACTTTTAATGTTGATTCGGGGCGAAAGCTTATACGCAAAATACCCAAAAAGCCAGATAGGCATAAGTAATAGTATTTTAGGGCCCGCCACCACACAAGCCAATATTCCGGGAACATAGGATTTAAATCCTCCAGACCGGTAATAAAACAAACCGAATATTATGTAATACCAAAATTCGTAACTTAAAGACCACAATGGTGTATTTAAAGCTGGCGCTGCAGAATAAAACCATATCTCGTTGCAAAAAACACCCGAAATTATGTAGTGGCTGAATGATAACCCTTTGACAAAAAATCCTAAAATATTGGGAAAATACATTTTTAGTATAAATTGTATAATTCCTGTTATAATTAGTGCTGGCAGTACAACTGAAACCAATTTACTTAACCGCACTATTAAGTAGTTATTGAGTGTACTTATTTTTCTGGATGTTGTATAAGCAATCACATATCCAGAAATTACAAAAAAAACTATAACTGCTAAGTGCGAAAGTTTATCTAGTATATGAGTTACATCGCCATTGGGGTATCTTAAAAAATACACATGATAAAAAAAAACTGTTAATGCCGCAATAATCCTGAGCATATCCAAATAAATACTTGACCAGCCGGGCAATTTCTTTGCCGGACTAGGGGTTGCCCCGACAAGTAATCGCTTCATATGATTTAATAAAATTATGGTGAATATAATTGAGTATTAATTTGTTCGCATACCACCTCCTGCCGTTGTAATATGGTTTAATGAGGCGCGTGAGCAATGATTGCTGCAAACATAACCTGCTATAAAAGTGGATTAAAACCGGCTAAAGAACTGCATCATATTGGTTTTTAACATCAAATTATTTCCCCTTTTTACCCTGGAATAATAGTTATCGCTATAATCATATCCATACTGTTTGCGGTCTACTCCGTTAAACACTATGTGCATGTTGCTAAATAGATTTTTTTTGTATAACGATTTAATAAAGGGCAATAAAGTTTTATAAGTATAAGCCTGGCGAACGACGTACAGAGTAATATCAGCAAACCTGGCAATCAATTTGGCATCTGTAACCAAATTAACAGGCGGCGTGTCCACAATAATATCATCGTAATTTTTCAGAAGAAAGGTAAATAAAATGTCCATTGATGCGCTTTGCAGAAGTTCGGATGGGTTGTTAACGAACATCCCCGAACTGATAACATGTAAGTTATTATCATGTTCAGACACCTGAATAATATCTTCTATGCTGGATTTACCCTTTAAATAATCTGTTAACCCGGGAGATCGTTCAGACATACCAAACACCTTAGAAATTTGAGGTTTTCTAAAATCCATTTCCAAAACAATTACTTTTTTCCCTGAAACCGCAAAAGTACAGCCCAGGTTGCTGCTAATAAAACTTTTACCCTCATTAGCAATACTTGACGTAACCATTATCACTGAACCTTTATTTATATGGGTTCTTTTTGAATTTAAATTTGTTCGTAAATCTCTAAGTTCCTCGGTTATACCAAAACACCCATCATTAAAATTAACCAGCGATGGTGTCAAATAAGTTTTGGATATTTCACCTAATATTTCAATTTCGAGTTCTCGCTCAACCTGATCCAGGTCGATAACGCGGTTAGTCCATGTGATTCTACCGTAAATAATACCTGTAGGTAAAACTACACCAATCAAAATAAGTATTATACCAAACATCATTCTAGACGACTTTGGCGCCCCTGCATAAGCGTAGTCAACTATTCGGGCATCGGGCAAAATTGCAGCATAGTTAAGCCCAATTTCTTCTCTTTTTTGAACGAGATAGGTATAAAGATCTTCTCTGATTGATTGTTCTCTGGTTTTACTAATTAATTCCCGTTCCTGTTGGGGTACATTTTTTATAGAGGATTCAAAATTTGAACTATTATCATGAAGCTTACTTTTAGTAAGCAGCAACGATTGTTTTATGGATTGAATATTATTTGCAATTTCAACCTTTAGCGACTGAATGGCTCTGTTTATTGGATCAAAAGCCGGGTTACCTTCGGGTGTATTAGCCAGCATCTTTTCACGCTGTAAATCCAATTGAGAAAGTTTTTCTATTAAATCATTTAATGCCGGGTAATTAGGCCCTAATGATGCGGAAACCATTTGAATATTTTGCGACGAAACCAAATATTTGCTAATTCCGTTAATAATACTTAGTTGAACATTTACATCATTTAGCTTGCTATCATTCGACTGTTCATTTTCAAGATAAATTTTCGATTGCGAAGACATGTCTGCGATCCCTTCGCTTTTTCTATAATTTTGAACTGCGATCTCAGAAGACGTTAAAGTACCTGAAAATGAGGCAATCCGACTATTTATAAAGTTAAGTGCCTTTTCCGTTAGTTGATTTTTTTCGTCAAGATTATTTTGATTATAAAGTTCAATTAAATGATTAAGAATAGTTTTACCCCTTTCGGGAATCTGATCTTTAATTGACAACTCGATTACGGGAACCAGTTTGTTTGGTAATTCTGCAACCAAAGCATCCTGATAGCCGTCGACTGTATTATTATAAGAGTTGACAACTATGGTAATTTGCTTTTTACTAAAATTATCATATCCTGCAGCCGGTGAAATTGTATATGTTCCTAATTTTAAACTAGTTAAATTTTGCCCAAATAAAAATTCTTTAGCTTGACCGCTAGGCTCTTCAATCTGAAACACCTTTCGATTTTTTATTTTGATTCTAAGTATTCCAGTTGTATCATCTCCGGGCAGGTTATACATATGGAAATTTACCGGACTATTATTATAAAGTTCTAGGGTTTTGAAATTATCTTTTACAAAATAACTAACTTGAAGATGCAGGTCTTTTACAACCTGGGTCATTAGTGTCCGCGACTTTAATTTCTCTAATTCATCTTCGGCTAAATTTGGTGTATTGTAAACCTCTAACTGCTCAAGCTGACTTTTAAAGCCCGGTTCTTTTACTTCATCCTTAATAATGATAGATGCTTTAATTGTGTATACTGGAGCAGTAAACTTGCTGTAAAAAAACAAACAGACAAGCGAAATTGCGAAAAAGGCAATATATAAGGGCCAGTGATACAGGTATCTGCTTACCACTTTCCGAAAGTCATCCTTCGGATTAAGTGGAGCATACGGCGTTGACGAAAAATCTGATAATTGTGCGCACATTTTAAACTTGTTTAATATTTTTTATATCCCAAGAACTGCCTTACTCAACTTTTAACTACGCTCTTTAATTCAGATTAAAATCATGCTTCATCAATTAATAGACATTAAAATCTACTACTCTGAATTAATCTCATAGATGTTGCCGGATAGCGTTATATAAGTTTCGTTTTAACCGAAACCCATTAAATAAAATATTATTGATATGACCTTTGGCTAAGTTTACCTATTGTGTTTAATGATCTTGGCTGGGACACCTGATACCACACAATTATCTGGAACATCAGAAATAACAACAGAATTCGGTGCGATAATTACATTGTTTCCAATGATTATTTTGCCGATTGCTTTGGCCCCTGGTCCGAAATAAACATCGTTTCCAATGGTTGGAACCGATTCAGGATCATTTTTTTGACCGATGACGACACCGGGTTGAAGACTACAGTTACTACCCAAACGCGCATTGGAGTGAACAATTATAAAGCCTATGTGATATATTCTTAAACCGGGACCCACTGTATTCACCGGTAAGTTAATTTGAAGCTTAAATGATAATTTCCGATAAGCTATTAGCACAAAGAAATAACGAATCTTATTAATAATATTTCTTTTTTTATTGGTTAAGTATTCTAACCTGCGTAAAGTCAATACAAATTTTTGAAGAAAATATTGTTCGGAAAAAAAAACACCGTGTAGCCGACTATACTTTTTATCATATCTTGCCAAGTCCGCAGCCCTATAAATAGCATATTCCTTTTTGGTGTCGAGCATTGGTGATATTATTTAATTACCATAAGTATCTATAAAGCGGCATTTATTCCTTTTGTCAGAAACTGAGTTACATTTTTGATATACACCGTTTCCTTCATCTTTAACACAAAGGCAAATAATATATATACCTGTACCCCTGCTAATAATTTGATCAGTAATTTTAAAAGCAAAGAGATTTGCGAAAAACTTAATACCTTATCCGTAATAACTGTAACCAAAAACACCA
Source organism: Mucilaginibacter sp. L196 (assembly GCF_009765905.1). Taxonomy (GTDB): domain Bacteria; phylum Bacteroidota; class Bacteroidia; order Sphingobacteriales; family Sphingobacteriaceae; genus Mucilaginibacter. Next base: position 1,253,445 of record NZ_LMUO01000015.1, read on the forward strand.
AAAAAGCGGCAAAAACATATTTGCCAATCCAACCTAGCTGATCAATTACGGATATATTTATTTTCTTTGAAAAAAACCATAAATAAGTCAGGTATTGAAAAACGGCCATAATCAAAGAACTTATGATTACGTAAATAACACCATGACTTATGAATGCCAACACACATATTATTTCCAAAATAGAAAAACCAACCAGTATTTTACTGGATAGTGCGGCCTGTCCTTTAACTAATAAAACTTCTTTATATATAATGATAAAGGGATAAAACAATTTAACTATACAAAAAAACTCTAAAAATATGATAGACCCCTCCCACTTTTTGGTAAACAATATAATGGTTAAATCTCTGGCATTGGAAAAGAGAATCGTCATTAAAGGAAATGTAATAAATGCTAATATTTGAATTGTTTTTTTTAGTACCTCAGAAAGTTGGTCATTATTGTCTTGAACTTTTGAAAATACAGGAAATGCCATTTTTAACACAACCCCCTCAACTACACTTGTTATTAATTCAGGCAACCTGCTCCCCCGGTGAAAAAGCCCCAGTTGGGTTTTATTGTAATACCGGCCTACAGCCATATTATTGAATTGCTGAATTACAAAAAAAACAATACTGCTAAATAAAATAGTGAGTCCGAAACTCAACATTGATTTTATCGATGAATAACTAAATTCCAGTTTTGGGCGCCAGGAAGAGCAATATAAGTATCCCAACAACATTATTAATTGGGATGTTAAAGTTGAAATTACCAGCGCCCAAACACCACTACCACTCATAGCCAGTATTATACCGACTATTCCGCCTAGCACAGAACCGAAAATATGAGAATAAGATATCTTTTTAAATGCCAGATGTTTTCTCAACAAGGCACTGGGGGTTTGCCCTGCTGCATTAATGATAATGCCAATCGACATTATCCGCAAAACCATTGTTAATTTAGGGGCATTAAAAAATATAGCCACCATTGGAGCAAATAGAATTATAACAAATACCATGACCATGCCCAAGACGATATTAATAAAGAATATGGTATTAATTTGAACGCTGGAAAGGTCTTTTTTATGAATTAAAGACTTTTCAAACCCCCCATCCGTAATCGCTGCTGAAACACCGGAAAACACCATCGTTAGTGCCAGTAGGCCGTAATCTCCCGGGCTTAAAAGCCTTGCCAGGATTACGCCGACAATAAACTGAACAAATAGCATGGAAAATTGCTCGAGCATTGACCAAAGCGACCCATTGATTGCTTTGGATTTTAAATCGGATATATTTTCCATTAAGTATTTTTACGTTTAATTACATACGAAAACCTCTGGACAATAATCTAGCATCAAGTACCATCACCAATAACAGCCTTGTTCTACCTTATCAAAATCATTAGGAACTTCTTCGCTTAATGGTTTTACCCAATATTCATTCATGATTCGGGTTTTGTAATCAAGATAATTGTCCTCCCATCTCTTTCCCTTTATCCCAAAAAGTAACTGGGTGGCCCCACCCAGATGTATGGCTTTCTTCCCCAAACGTTTAACAAAGGCTGCAAGTGGCAGGCCATAAGCGCCGCAACCAATAATTGCAACATCAAATGATTCAGATACAATCTGATCTTTCATGTAATTTAAAGCATCAAACCAATTCTCAAATTGCGATTTATTATTACTGATTGTTTGTACAGCACGAATCGTTTTCAAGTCAAATTCCGGAAGTACCCGCTTATCGCTAAATAAAAAATCCCGGTTTTTATATTGAGCCTGAATACTCCGGTCATATGGGTGTATTACAAGCACCTTTTTCCCTTTTAAATGCTGGCTCCAAGGCTCATTATGATTATAAGGCTCCAAATTAAGTAAGCCAACTTTCGAAGTACTTTTTAATTGTGAAGAGAATAATACTTCTTCTTTTAACCATGAGCCCAGTATGTCAATTTCACACATATCATCCAACATCATTTCACTAAATCGTGCCAGCATATCTACATTCACTGGAAAAAATCCAGTTGAAGTGCCCATTGATTTTAGCGTTATGTCTTCCCATTTATAGGAGTCTATTTTCCCAAAAATGTAATCCGAATATTTTCGGAAACTTTTTTTTTGATTTATATAATTTAATACACAATTCAACTCTATTGAACCAAGCCGGGAGATCATTAAAGGCTCATTATCCAATAACCTATCAGCAATTAATTTTGAAGCATCTTCAACAAAAAAGTCAGTATAGGAGCTAGGTAGTTGTCCACGCAATTTATATTTAGCAGGTGAAATTTTCCTTGCCAATAGAAGTGACTTTTCGAAAATGTTGATCATAATTACACATTGGATTAACATGAATACCGGCTTCTTTTGCAGGCTACTAGAAAACCTTTATTCGCCGGGCGATACACCCTGTCAGAAATTATCGCGGGCACCCTCAAAATTCACATACCACTTTGGATGATTATCTATTTTAGGGATTTTATTATCAAAAGCTTTATTGTTACGAGTCTGAATACCTTTGAACATCACAACCCCTTGTCTAAGCGTTTGTGCACAGTCCAGTTGATTGTGGCAAATAAGATTTCCAGAACAAATACCCTGCAGGTACAACGCGTTGCCGTTTTTGACTAATACATTATTGTCAACAATTTCCCCTCTTAAACAATCTGTTAATTTTATTCCGATACCATCAGTTAGAATAATATTATTGTTGATGTTGTAATCATTTGAATAGCTTATGTCCATTCCGCGTATTTTAGTTTTATCCGGTACAGACCCTTTCAATGAGATAATATTTCGCTCAATGATCCATTTAGACTTTAATGGCTGTCCCCTACTCAGCGACTCGGCTATTGAAGGTCCGGATCCTAAAATTCCTGTAAAGCCATATCCGATGGTATGTATATAATTTCCTTTTATTAATAATCCAACTGTTCCTGCATTCTCAATACCGTAATACACATTTGTTGAAGTATTCATATGCATATCCTTTATTTCATTATTGGAAATTTCACCATTTAAGGCATATCCACTTACGGAAATACAAGATGGAGCCGGCCCAGTTTGGATGGTTCCTACATCATAAAAAAGATTATGGGCGATAACGTAGTTTTTATATCTCAAACGTACGGGCTCGTACAAATGATTTTGTAACTCAATACCCATCCTGCCTATATGTGCAAAAACATTATCATCAATGCTAAGATGATTAATCATTGACTGAGTACCTTCGCTTATAACCTTAATACCATTTGCCTGGGTATTCCGGTTGGTAAACCGACATTTTTCAATTACGATATTGTCCATTGTATCATGAACCCCATAATTTGCTATTACTATTAAACCTTCGGTATCATTCAGCGAGCTTTTCTTTGTTGATGAAAATTTAAGCCCGCTTAACACAACGTTTTTTAACGTTCCGCTTAATTCGATTATTTTGTTTCGGCTGCTTGTAAAAACAGTTCCCACATCGCCGATTATTTGAAAATTTTCCACATCATGTATCTGGATGTTGTTATCGATATGATAAACACCACCGTGACAATGCAGCACAACATTATTTGCAATAAGAGACTGAATAAGGCTTGGGGTATTCGAAAATGACGCGCTATTTATATCAATATATTTATTTTTTTTGTGAGCTATATCTTTATCTGTTAACCGGTCATTGAAATTTCCTTTAGAGCTTTTTTTTAAGGATTCAACCTCTGATTTATTGAAATAATTAGATCGTAATTCTGAACTAAAGCGTGGCTCTGTTAAAACAATTCCCTTGGTTTCATTTTTTATGTTTTTCCCCGCTAATAATCCCAACCAAATAATAAACACGCAGGCACAATAGATCTTCGAAGGTACCATATGCTCAATTTATCAATTATTAAAAAAAGAAATAACACTATAAAAGGAGTTATATAGTTAATTAATGCTATGACGTTTATGCCGCGATATAAATTGATTCAAACTATTTGTGAAAAACCAGGTAAGCCAATGTTATCATAGCGGTTATAGCAGAAACAAATAAAGCTGCATTGCGGCTACCTTGCGTTTCAATTGTTGACACTTTAAGCCTTGCAGGCTGAACATATACAAGATCATTATTAGTTAGATAATAATAGCTTGATTTAAATATTTCCTTTGAAGTAAGATCAATCGGAATAAATTCTTTGACGCCATTTCTTTCTGTGACCAGTAATACGTTTTGACGATCTGCTGTAATATTTAAATCGCCCGCCAGGCTCAATGCATCTGTTATTGTAATTCGCTCGGCATTTACCGTATAAACGTTAGGGCGCATAACATCACCCAGAACAGAAACCTTAAAATTCAAAATTCTCACCGTTACAGTGGGCTCTTTCAGAGATACGACCAATTTTTTTACCAAAACTTCACTTAATTGTGTAGTAGTCATACCCGAAACTTTCAAGGTTTTAATCAATGGAAGTGTAATTTCCCCGTTTTGATTTACAAAATACCCAAATATTGGAGTACCTGAATTATTAACATTAACCTGGATATTGTTGTCAAAGATGGCAGATGTTTCCGGGGTCAAACTCGAAATATTGATCGATAACTGATCTTCTGGCTGGATAACCGGTGATGTAAAATTGAGAGCTTCTGAGGTTATTTTCGACCTATCAACATCTTGAAAATAGGGAATATGTTTATAAGACGCACAAGACGAAAAAACAAACAATAAACCTAAGAGGCTCCAACGATAGCAGTTAGTTACTAACAAATTTTGAGTCAACATATTAAATATATTTTAGGGAAAGGCACTTAAAGAAATAATGTTGTAACTTCTTGAGTTACTACTAAATTATAAGCATAATGAGCTCACATTTAGCTTCTGAATTTAACTTAAATCCTACTTTAGTTTACTTTGCTGCTAACAATTGTCCAGCACATTCTGCAAAACCACTGCAAATTCTTTCACATTTGGTTTATGTAAAATAGTGTTATGGTCACCCGGAATTTCAAAAACTTTCAATCCACTTTTTGCATAATTAAACCATCCTAAAGACTTCAAATCATCGGCATAATTAAATTGATCCCTTGCTTTAAAGAGATATAGATATGAAGTAACTGGTTTAAGGACATACGATTTCCAGGCTGAGTAATAATTTTGGTTCTCCTCAAGTATTTGCCCCCGGATTTTTTCAATGTCTGTAATATCTCCTTTAGTTATCCTGCCATAAGCAGTTTTGAATTTCTTGGCATAATAATTATAATGATATGCTAAAAAAGGAGCAGGTTCAATTACTGATTTTCCAATTACCCAAAAAAACTTAGGTATTTGTCTTATCATTTTTTTCCAAAAGATCGAATTGATAGATTTGTTATAAATACAATTTTCACTATTGGTATCAAAAATGCCTACCATCTTTACTGTTTTGCCCATTTCAACAAGCTGTCTGGCCATTTCAATTGCAATAAACCCCCCAAATGAATACCCTGCAATAGCATAAGGCCCAGTAGGATTGTGTAATAAGATTTCATCAAGATAAATTTTTGCAATATCATCCATTGTTTCTATCGCGCTGTCAATCTCGTCTAATTCTTTTGGCTGTAAACCATAAACGGGCTGTTCTCGATCGACATTCTTAGCCAACTCATTGAAACCTACTGCATACAGCCCATTGCCATGGACAATATATAGTGGAGTTTTAGTTCCACTAGGTTTAATAGGGACTAGTGATTTCCATTTAGAATTTAAATCATTTTTACCAATAGCGGTAGCTAATGAGGCAATTGTAGGGTTTTTAAAAAGCGTTCCAATGGCAATCCGCCTCCCGGTAATACTTTGAAATCTTGACAAAATTTGAACAGCGTCAAGAGAGTCTCCCCCGAGTTCAAAAAAAGTATTATTTGGCGCTATGTCTTTTACATCAAACACATCTTCCCAAATATCCTTCATAATACTTTCTTCTGAAAGTACTGTCTTGTCTTTGATCTCCAATTTGCGCTCAGGAAGTTCGATATTTGCTAGTTCATTCCTGTCAATCTTACCATTAATATTTAATGGCAAGGCATCCATTTGAATCCAGAGCAATGGAATCATATAATGAGGCAACTTAATTTGCAGTTGTCTAATAATATCATCCTTGTTAAATACATTTCTTACTACAACATAGCCAACCAAATATTTTTTTGAATCATGATTGACCTTCGCTAAAACTACAGCCTGCGATATTTCTGGAATTTGATGTAATGCACTTTCTATCTCACCAAGTTCAACCCGAAAACCCCTGATTTTCACCTGATTATCAACCCTACCAAGAAATTCCATATTCATATCAGGTAACATCCGGCCTAAATCGCCGGTTCGGTACATCATTCCATCCGGGCAGTCATTAAATATATCTTTAACAAAACTGGCGGTTGTCCTCACTGGATCATTGATATAACCTTTGGCCACGCCAACCCCACCAATAAACAAATTACCTGCAACTCCAATTGGCACAGGTTGTAATTGGTCATTAAGGATATAAAAGAAATTATTGTCAATTGGCTTTCCATACGGTACACTTTTCCAAGTCTCATCCATTTCCTCAATCGGGTAATAGTTCGACCATACCGTAGCTTCAGTAGCGCCACCCAAACTAATCACTTTGGCTGATGGGAAATGCTTTTTGATTTTGTTTGGTAATTTTACCGGGATCCAATCACCACTCAAAAAAACCAGTCTTAATGAATTTTGCACAAAATCTGTATCGCCAGCTTCCAACTCTCTGATCAAATAGTCAAATGTAGATGGGACTGAATCCCAAAAGGTAATTTGATATCGTTGCAGCATCAATTGTAATTTATTAAAATTATTAATTTCAGCCTGAGTTGCTATTACAAGGCCGGCACCTGCTGCCAGCACGCCAAAAATATCATATACAGAAAGGTCGAAACACATCGATGTAACAAACAATAGGCGGTCATCAGAGCTAATATTAAAAGTTTTATTAACCCAGCAAACAAGATTTACTGCCGAATGGTGTTCAATCATTACACCTTTCGGCTGCCCTGTAGAGCCTGAAGTGTATATTGTATAAGCTAATTGCTTGCTATTTATCTCCAGTTCCAAGTTGTTTTTATCAAATAAATCATATTCAACCGAGTTGAAATTTATAAAATTTACTATGGGGTTAAAATTGTTTACTAAAGTCTCCCTGTCAGTCAAAACCAATTTTACAGCAGAATTAACTATAATAAATAATTGCCTTTCTTCAGGATAATCGGGATCAACCGGTACATAGGTGCCCCCTGCTTTTAAAATGGCTAACATGCCGATAATCATGTCGAAATTTCTGCCAACGAGCAATGCTATGTTATCTCCTTTTTTAATGCCACGCATTATTAAAGCCCTGGCTAATTGATTTGACCGCTCATTTAGTTGCGTGTAACTAAATATTTCATTTCCAAAATATAATGCAATATGGTCGGGCGTTATTGCAGCTTGTTCCTCAAACAACTGATGAAGTGTTTTAGTATTTGGATAAGGCTTCGCCGTATCATTGAATTCGCTTAATTTGCGTGCCTCCAGCTCTGTCAACATCGGGATATCACCTATTTTGTTCATTGATTTTTTTAACATACCGCGTAATAATATTCCAAAATGATCAGTTAATGTGGAGATCTTTAATGGCTCGAACTGATTTGAGTTATAAGAGAAACGGCCAAATATTTTATTCTTAACGATATAAAATGATAAAGCTAAATCATAAATACACCCACTTAAAGAACTATGATTAAACGGAGTTTGTGAAATTTCAGGGATAATTAGGCACCGGTAATTATCGGGCTCTTCAGCAATGTGTCTCCCATCGTTATTAAAGGACTCAGTATAACTAAGTTCTACGTTTTGAATTAGATCTTGAAAACAAATGTCACCGTTAATTGGGGTTTCACATGGTACTATGTGATCATTTCTCACTATACCTAATCCAACTACGGGCTGTGGACTATAGCGATACAGTAACGCTACATAAGCTGAGAATATAATATTTGATAAACTAGCTGGCTTATTCAATTTGACATTCAAAAAATCCGCTTCATTTAATAATGGAAAATCTATTAACTCCATCCCAATACTATCATTTTGTACGTCATTTGAATACAAGCCTATTTGCACCCTATCAACCCAATAGTCTTTAATAAAGGGCCTTCTAGTTGAGTTTGTTGCTTCCATTTTTTTTCAAACTTAATTGCCATAACTATTTATATCTGTTGTAACCTAAAATTTGCAAAAATCTGATATTAGAATTTACTAACATTGTGTTTTCCAGGTCAATACCCCTCTTTCATAAAAAGTAACCCGTTCAACCATTCCTCCAAATTCATTTAAAACTTTTATTAAGTGATAGAGATAACCATTCTGAACATAAAACATCATATAGCCACCACCGCCGGCTCCTGACATCTTGCCCCCTAATGAACCGTTTTTCATTGCTATATCATATATTTCATCGATAACGTCATTACTCACTTCGTCGGCAGTATTTTTCTTAGAAATCCAACTTTCATTTAATAGTTCGCCTATATCGTTTAGTTTCCCTTTCAATAGAGACTCTTTCATATTAAAAGCTAAAGATTTTAATGAATGCATTGCATCTATTGACTTGGTACAGTTACTACTAACGTTATGTACCTGGGCATCAATTATTTTCGATGAGAGGCGGGAAGTTCCGGTATGATACTGAATTAAGGAAAACTCTAACTCATAGATGTAATTTTGTTTTACCCTCAATGGATTTACTAAAACTCTATCCGAATAAAACTCCATGAAATTAAATCCCCCGAATGTCGCAGCGTACTGATCTTGTTTACCTCCCGATAATCCTAAATCATCCCTTTCAATACTATATGCAAGATGAGCCAGGTCATAATCGCCCAAAGGCAAACCTAACCATTCGGCAAATGCAGCAACAATGGTAACGATTAGTGTAGATGAAGACCCAAGCCCGGACCCCGGAGGGGCATCTACATAGGTTTCTAATTGATAAAACATCGGTTTTTGAATGTTGAACTCTTTCCGAATGCGATTATGAATACCTTTGATTAATATGAGGTGCTTATCATTGAGATCAAAATCGTTCACATTATTAAAAACATGATGCTCATTAATATCATGACATTTAATAATAATCTGGGGGAGTTGTAGAGGCGTTAACGTTACATACGCAAATTTGTTAATTGTTGCATTCAATATTGCTCCGCCAAACGCATCACTATAAGCACTAACATCTGTTCCACCGCCAGCAAGACCGAGTCTAAGCGGCGCTCTAGCGCGTATAACCATTTTTCGTAATTTTAATAAGTTTTATTAAAGCGCCGGGAAATAAACAAATTCATAAGTAGAGAAAAGAGTGCCGGCTAATCAGCTATTACCAAAAAAGGCAATAGATTTATGGCATGAGACATGTTTTTTTAAATCCTATTTACACATAAATAGCAGTTAAGCTTTGGTTAAATAAAACCGAATAATTATCAAACATGACGTTAATCGAGCCTTTTGGATACCTAAAGATATTTTTAAATTTTAGTTAACAATTTGCTGGGGATTTGCAACTTGCTCTGTTATCCATTGATATGTTTTCTCAATGCCTTCACTAAGAGATTGAGAGGGTGCCCAAGCCAATTTTTCCTTAATAAGGGTATTGTCTGAATTTCTTCCCCTAACCCCTAAAGGGCCTGGTATGTGATTTATAAAAATTTCCTTTTTAGCGACTTTAGCTACTAGGGTAACCAAGTCGTTAATTGGCAGCATTTCTTCAGAACCAATATTTACCGGGCCTAAGAAATCTCCTATCATCAAGCGCCTCACGGCTTCAACACACTCGTCGACATATAGAAACGAACGAGTTTGTTTACCGTCGCCCCAAATATCGATTAAACCACCATTTTCAGCTTGAGCCACCTTACGGCAAACAGCAGCAGGAACCTTTTCCTTTCCCCCTTCCCAAGTGCCCTGCGGACCAAATATATTATGGAACCGGCCAATTCTTATTTGTATACCCCAATTTTTATAATAAGACAGGTATAGTCTTTCACTAAATAATTTCTCCCAACCATACTCACTATCGGGTGCAGCAGGGTAAACAGTGTCTTCTGAACAATTGGGATTTTCAGGGTCCATTTGATTATATTCAGGATAGACACATGCGGAAGAAGAATAAAAGATTTTTTCAACGTTATTAATCCTACTTAAATCCAATATATTTAAATTTATTAATGCGGAATTATGCATAACATCAGCGTCATTTTCCCCCGTAAAAAGATATCCTGCACCTCCCATGTCCGCCGCCAGCTGATAAACCTCATCTATTTTCCGATCAAATAATGACTCGCAAACTTCATGGTTTCTTAGATCGCCTAGCACGAAATCATCTGCACTGTTATTTCCATATTCATTTGATTTAATATCGGCACCTCTTACCCAATATCCTTCTTTTTTAAGTCGATTAACCAAATGGCCTCCTATAAAACCACCTGCCCCACAAACGATAGCTGTTTTCATATTTTAATTATTTAATGATTATTTAGATGTGTTTATTCTTAACTACCTTATAATTAATTAACCCACATGTTTGCAAAATAAAAGCAGCCATAAATAAGCTATACATCAGTATATACCGTTTCCATAGTCTCTTAAAATCTTTTCCCAGTAAGCGAAATAACCATTCGAAACCAGAGTTACGAATGAAATCGGGGGCCATCTTTATCCTCCCTCCAAAAAAATCAAAAGTGGCTCCCGCTGCAATAAGCACCGATCCTCTAATTATATCCAGGTGTGTATCAATCCAATAATCCTGCTTAGGGGTTCCGAGGCCCACACACACAATATCTGGCTTTAACCTATTAATTTCAGCCATCGCGAATTCTTCTTCTTGATTAGTCAATAGCCTGAATGGTGGCGAATAATATCCAACAATATTGATATGGGGAAATTTTGCTTCTAAAAATAATTTCATGTTGATGCACACCTCCGGCGATCCACCATATAGATAAAAAGTATATTTCTTAATGGAAGCGTGTTCAGCTAACTGTAAAATTGTATCTGGCGCTGCAATTCTGTCGCAGCTCATCTTTTTCACCCTTCTTATCCATTTTACAAATGGAATCCCATCTGCGCCGGTAACATCAGCATTGTTATAGATGCGATAAAGTTGTTTATTTCCTAAAGAAAGCGCGACGTTATAGGCATTTACACATGCGATATGATGAGATCGGCCATTTTTATTTTCAATCCAATGATCTATTTTTGTAAATAAATCTTCATAAGTCATGGCATCAACTCCAATGCCTAAAAAATTAACATAGTTTTGATTCATGATTCTAATTTTAAGTTAATGAAGATTTAAATGGAGTTAGATGATTATTACAGTGGGGCTCGGTGATAACCGTATAATATTCTAATGGCAACGGTATCATTGTGAATAGTCACCCTTAAACAGCTTCTGTAATCATTAAAAGTGGAATTCAAGCAAAGGGTGTTAACACTCGCCAAAGTACCCTTCTAAGATTATAGAAAAGATTACTGGTGAAGAAAACAACAAATTGTATTGGATTATTAGTGGCAACAAGAGAGTAATAAAAAATAAGTTTTAGATTGTTAGAGCTTCTGAAATCTGTTAGCAGATATATAGCCTCCTTAATTGAAATTTTTTGTTTGATATCAAGTGAATAAGTAAACTCAGGCAATTCATATACAACGGCGTCATAACAAACCAGCAAATCGTATCCGGCTTTTTTTGCCCTCAACGGTAAGTCCATATCTCCGCGGTGTTTAAATCTGTTATTATTGAATAAACCAATTTTACTAAACACTTCTACCGGTATATACAAACCTCTGCCATACAAATCGAATGAAGAAACAACATGACCGACGGGAAATTTATTTCTATTAACACCACCATTAATGATCTTCTCTGTTGCAAACCATGCGTTCATTTTCCTTCCACCATACGTTAATATTTCCTTATTTTTTTGCGTAGATGTAGCACACCCGATCAAACAGTTTCTATTATTTGTTATGGCGGCAATTAAATTATTAACCCAGTCAATATTTACTATGATATCATCATTTTGTAAAATAACCCCCTCCAGATTTCCGAAAGTATTTAAGGCATGTTTTATTCCCATATTTATAGCTCCAGTCCACCATAAATCACCCTTACTTTTTATCAAGTTAATTTCTGGGTAAGCTTTTGCTATCCATTCATAACTTCCATCAGTTGAACCATCATCTACAACAATTATCTTAACGGAATAATTTCTAGATACGTTAGCGTTATATAGCATTACCGATTGGGAGATATAAAACAACCCTTGTTTGGTCACCTCCAACCTATTGTAGATTGGAATAATTAATGAAATCACTTTTTCAACATCCATTGGCACACTAATTATTGATTTTCAACACATTACTATCCAAATATTATAATGAAATTCCAATTGCCAGGTATCATAAATTTGAAAAATCCAAGACTAAAATATACTCTGCATTTATACAGGCTTGTAACTGTCTTCGGCTGCATTATATTATTTTTACGGAGTCTTCATACTTACCGATTGTTGCGCTATTTTGCTATTTGCATTTCACGGCAGATTGGGCCAGGACTGCACCTGTATGTTACTATTATTAATTAATAGTCCCCAGTAATTTTATTCGCCTATTGACGAAACATTATATCATACTGCTTTAGATTATTATTACCAATATCCTAAGGCGACAAAACTTTTATTAACTATCATTTAAAATCTATTGGCATATTAAGCCAGTTTTATAACATGATTTTATCGTTTTTCAAGAATCTCGAAGATGGAATATCAAACAACAAATCCGTTTCTTAAATCTTGACATATCAAATTTATATAATTGATTATCAGGTTTTTAAGAAATTTATTAATTGTAAAGTCTTTATAATAATGATACACTTGTTGTAAAAAAACAATAAGAAATTTGTAAAAAAACAAATTAACATGTCAGTGTCTTAACACATTTAGTTTACAGAAACTGGGGAAATTCCTGCACCAAACAACTTCCAATTACTTAAAAGTTGCCATTATAAGGCTTATCTCTGAGCAAAGAATAATACCATTTATATTGACAGAGGAGAATGCTGTTAATAATTAAGCTAATCATCGGTAACCGAATAAATATGATTTGGTATTCCTTGTGCAGTTGACGGAAAACAAAAAGCCTGTAAACTATTAATTTACAGGCTTTTGTTCATTTTGGTGATATTAGTTGCGGTGATCAAGGGACTCCATTAGAACACCTGCAGGAGATTTTGAGGATTATTCGGGAAGTTTATAAGAATAAAGATGGTAAATAGTCAAATACAGAAACCTGGCCAAAAATGCGGCCAGGTTTCCGTATTTTAAATTATAATGAAATGTTTATTCGCCACCAGCTTCAAATAGCTCTAAAGTAAGCCCCACTAACGACTTACCAATCCATTCACGGGCAATGTTATTGGAAGGCCCCATACCTATTGCTGCTCTGGCATCCCTGAAATAGCGTTCCAGATTACCTCTTTTGTAACCATAGCCACCGCTTACATCCAACGCTATACGTGCGGTACTGTTTGCTATCTCTGCTGCATGAACCTTGAACTCTGTAAGATCAAGTAGAATCTCACCCTGCGGTCGTCCTTCTGCTTGTAATTCATCCAGCTGCTGTGCCAGGTGCCGCTGCCAGGGTCCAATACTGCTAATCGCAACTTTAGCTTCCCCAAGTTGCTGACGTAAAACCTGGTAATCAGATAGTTTTTTATTAAAATCACGATGAATGGTATTGGTAAGGTATTGTGTTGCATCTTCCAGTGCCGCGCGCGCCACACCATACCATACTGATCCTAATCCAATCAAATATACTGGCGAAACACCATTGTATATGATATCTTTCCCCTGGTTTTCTTCGCCTAACCTGTCCTTTTGCGGTACAAATACATTATTATAGCTTATAGGTCCGCTATGATTTCCTCTAACCCCAAGTGCTTCCCAGGCACCGGACTTAATTCCCTCGGCTTTGCCGTCCACAATAAAAAATGAAATATCTTTTGGACCAAGAGCCCCCGGAGTACGGGTTTGCGCAACATAATAATCAGCCTTGCCTGAACTTGTTGTGAATGACTTATCAGCATTTAAGCGGTAATCATCCCCCTCTCTCGAAGCTTCGCTCAAATTAAACCACCAATGGCCGCCTGAAGCTTTCTCACTTGTAGAGTACGTACCAACTAGTCCTTTTCTGGCACCGCGTACCCACCTTTGTTTCTGATCTTCATTGCCATAAAGCAATATGGTTTGAAGCGCGCCTACATGCATCACATAAACCAGGCCTGTTGAAGCACTTGCCCGGCCAATTTCTTCTGCAGCAATGGCAAAAGCCACGTGATCAAGGCCAAGACCATCATATTCTTTTGGTGCAAGCACGCTGTTCCAACCCGCTGCTGCAAGAGCGTTCAGATTTTCGCGCGGCCATATGCCATCCCGGTCTTCGCGGTCTGCGTTAGGTTTTATTACTGCATTAACTATTTCCTTAATCTGCTCACGAAGAGCAACATAATCATGTTTAGGCATACCGGTATTTTTTAATTGTTTTAATTTTTTATCAAATCCTTGTAACCCAAAACCATACCATTGTCGCAATGATTTAAATATCAATCAATTATGAATAAAACCTAGAAAGCATTTGTTTACAGACCATCATTAATGTTGCTTAACTGTTGCTGTAGCAACAGTCAAGCAATCGTATCATATGATTATTCTTATCAATAAAGTATCCGATAGCCTGTTCACGTCTTCTTTTCGCTTGCTTAAATATTTGCTTTCAAGGCGACCAATTGCTGCTACAGCAACAACTCACTAACATATTGCTTGACAGCAAGCATCTGCTTTCTTAATAAGAAATACATAAATATCTTATTATGAGAAACTTAAAAAATTGGCACAAGTATTGGATAAGGGATTCACTGTTGCCACACAAACAACAAGTTGTCTTATGGAAATAAAGCTCAATAGTATTGAAGAAGCCATTGAAGAGATAAAAGCCGGAAAAGTAGTTATTGTAGTAGATGATGAAAACAGGGAGAACGAAGGGGACTTTGTAACCGCAGCTGCAAACGCGACCACTGATGTGATTAACTTCATGGCAACTCATGGGCGCGGGCTTATATGTGCGCCGCTAACTGCTAAACGCTGCGACGAACTGAACCTTCATCCGATGGTTCTCAAAAACAGTTCAGTCCATGAAACTAATTTTACGGTTTCGGTTGATCTGATAGGGAAAGGATGCACCACTGGTGTATCAGTTAAAGATCGCTCTAAAACAGCGTTGGCACTTATTGACCCGCTCACCCAAGCGGATGAGCTGGGGAGACCAGGACATTTATTTCCGTTAAAGGGTGCTGAAGGTGGTGTCCTGGAACGGGCCGGGCATACGGAAGCGGCTATAGATCTAGCATCGCTTGCCGACCTTGGGCCCGCAGGTATAATTGTGGAAATATTAAACGATGACGGAACGATGGCTCTTCTGCCTGATCTGATAAAGGTCGCTGCGCGATTTCAGCTAAAAATAGTTTCTATAAAAGATCTGATCGACTATCGGCTGCGCACTGAAAAGATTATCTGCAAAGAAACAGCTATCCCTATTCCTACAAAATACGGCTTGTTCAACCTGATCACTTTCATCCAAACAGATACAGGCAAATATCACCATGCATTTGTAAAAGATGACGGGAACAGGAAAAACCCAATGTTTGTACAGATACAAAGATCCGATGGTGGCACAGATGCTTTTGAATCCGAACATTTCGCTGATAATGTAGATCAGGCTCTTCACATGATCACCCAAAACGGTAGGGGCGTATTATTATATATGAATCGGCAAGCTAATGAAGAATTTAGGGCCACCGCGCAAATTTTCAACGAGCTGGGCTTCGCAAATATCCACCTGCTATCCGGCAATCCAATTGAACGGGCTGCCTTATCCGGCTATGGAATTGATGTGGTAGAAGCAGATCAGATTGGCAGTTCGGATCATCTTGCTAACCTCCCAAATCACAGGATCATTAAAATTACAGCAGCGCATTTAGAAACTGCTGTTAGCGAGTATTAACAATATCTATTCAACATAAAATACAAGTCATGAGCAATAAACAGAAAAACACGACTGAAGAACCGATAAAATTTGCCTATTGGGTACCCAATGTAAGCGGAGGACTGGTTGTCAGTAAAATTCAGCAGCGCACCAGCTGGGATATTGACTATAACCGCAAATTAGCCCAGATAGCAGAAGAAAACGGGTTCGATTATGCCCTTAGCCAAATCAGGTTCACTGCTGGTTATGGAGCCGACTTCCAGCATGAACCTGTTGCCTTTAGTCATGCATTATTAGCGGCAACTACCCGGCTTAAGCTTATTATTGCTTTATTGCCCGGCCCATGGAATCCGGCAGTCGCCGCGAAACAAATTGCCACTATTGATCAGTTTACTAACGGCCGTACAGCTGTAAACATCGTAAGCGGATGGTTTAAAGGCGAATTCACCGCAATTGGTGAGCCATGGCTGGAACATGACGAAAGGTACAGACGTTCAGAAGAGTTCATCCGTGCACTTAAAGGCATCTGGACAGAGGATAATTTTACTTTTAAAGGCAATTTTTACCGGTTTAATAACTATACCTTAAAGCCAAAGCCATTGGCGCAACCCTATCCCGAAATTTTCCAGGGAGGAAGTTCACGTGCCGCAAGAGATATGGCGGCCCGAGTTTCTGACTGGTATTTTACCAACGGAAATACACCGGAGGAAATTAAAAAACAAGCTGATGACCTCAGAACTAAGGCTGCAAACGAAGGCCGCACAGTAAAAATTGGTGTAAATGCTTTCATTATTGCGCGCGATACAGAGGAAGAGGCTCAGGAAGTACTTCGCCAGATTATTGATCAGGCAGATGTTGAGGCGGTAAAGGCCTTTGGCCACGAAGCCAAACAGGCAGGAAAATCATCGCCTGAAGGTGAAGGGAACTGGGCTAAATCAACTTTAGAAGATTTGGTACAATACAACGATGGTTTCAAGACCAATTTAATAGGTACACCTGCACAAATTGCCCGGCGCATCATTGAGTTGAAGGCAACAGGTGTTGATCTGATCCTGTCAGCATTCCTGCATTTCCAGGAAGAGGTGGCTTACTTTGGCCAAAATGTATTGCCCCTGGTAAGGGAATTCGAAAAAGAGAAGCTATCGGACAAAAGGAGGCCGGAAGACCACTTTAACCCGGTTACGGTATAAAAAAATTAATCTTTTTCTTAATTAAATTTCATCCGCGCCAATAACTATGTCAGAAATTATATTGATATCTGGAAGCCCTGTAGAAAGGTCCAAATCACACGCCATCCTACTCTATGCCGAAAAATATTTCAGGGAAAACAACCTGTCAACTCATCTGGTCAGTGTAAGGGATTTCCCGGCTGAAGACCTGCTACACGGGAAATATGACAGTGGGGACTTCCTACCATTTAAAGAAAGCCTTGCCGCGGCAAAAGGTGTACTGCTGGCAACTCCCATTTATAAAGGTGCATATTCAGGAGCATTGAAAGCGTTACTTGATATTTTACCGCAATATGCCCTGAAAGACAAGACCGTTTTTCCAATTGCGACCGCTGGAAGTATGGCTCATTTATTAGCTATTGACTTTGTTATTAAACCTGTTTTATCAGTTTTAGGCGCTTCTGATATTTTGCAGGGCGTCTATATCACTGACCTTCATTTTGCCCATGCTGATGACAATGGCTTTGTTTTGGAGGCTGAGTTGCAATCCAGACTAGAAAAAGCGCTTTATCTATTTATTCAAAAAGTAGGCTCTGCTGAATACACAACGGCTAACGATACTGGTTTAACAGCTAGCTGATCTTAAAAACAAACTCTACTATGAAAGTTCTTTGGTTTATACCGACTTATGGTGATAGCCGTTATGTCGGCTCTGATAAAGGTGCACGTTCCACAAATGCCGGGTATTTGCGCCAGGTAGCGCAGGCTATTGATGAACTGGGATACTATGGAGCGCTACTGCCAACCGGGCGATCATGCGAAGATGCATGGATTATCGCATCAACATTGATACCAGTAACAACACGAATAAAATTCCTCATAGCTGTACGCCCAGGCTTAATGCTTCCGGCTGTTGCAGCACGCATGGCAGCTACATTTGATCGCCATTCAGGGCAACGCCTTTTAATAAATGTGGTAGCCGGCGGCGATCCGGTTGAGCTTGCCGCGGATGGCATATTTGACGACCACGACAGCCGTTACGCCATAACTGATGAGTTTTTAGATATCTGGCGGGGCATGATGAGCGATGAGGATGTAAACTATGAGGGGACTCATTTAAAAGCTACGGCAGCCAAATTATTTCTACCCGCATTGCAAAAACCCTATCCGGAGCTATACTTTGGAGGCTCATCGCCAGCAGGACAAAAAGTAGCCGCAAAACATGTCGATGTTTATCTCTCCTGGGGAGAGCCTCCGGAACAGGTTGGCGAAAAAATACACGCTATGAAAACGCTGGCAGCGGCAGAAGGGCGAACACTAAGGTTCGGCATCAGGCTTCATGTAATTGTAAGGGAAACGGAGCAGGAAGCATGGTCAGCAGCAGAAGACCTGATAAAATATGTAACCGATGAAAGCATTGAAGCTGCCATGAAGATATTCTCGCGATTTGATTCTGAAGGGCAAAGCCGGATGACCAAACTGCACCAGGGAAAAAGAGATAAACTTGAAATAAGCCCGAATCTTTGGGCAGGGATTGGTCTGCTTAGAGGCGGGGCTGGTACAGCGCTGGTGGGCAGTCCGGAAATTGTGGCGCAAAGGATGCTGGAATATTATGACCTGGGCATCGAGGAGTTCGTATTATCGGGATACCCTCATCTGGAAGAAGCTTACCGTTTTGCAGAACTGGTCTTTCCGCTATTACCCCTTGACCTGAAGCACCAGGTTGAAAAGCCCAATTATCTGAGTCCGTTTGGCGAGATCACGGCTTATCAGACATCAACATTAGAAAAACAAAAATAATCTCCTTTAGTTGCTTAGGCAAAGGTTTTAAACAGATTCAAAATTTATGGAATCCACTCTAGAGAAATCAGCATTTGAAAATTTGATCAAAGGACATCCTTTCGACACTGCCAGACAACTGGCGGATATTTTTGCAGAAACAGCAGTTCAGCGAGACAAGGAAGGCGGTTCAGCACTGGAAGAACGTAATCTTTTGCGAAAAAGCGGTCTTCTTAACTTACTTATCCCCAAACAGGATGGCGGGCTTGGAGCCGATTGGATAGATATTTTAAAGATCGTAAGGATATTTGCCCGCGTTGATAGCTCCATTGCACATTTGTTTGGTTTCCAGCACCTGATACTTGCTACCATAGAGCTTTTTGGAAACAAAGAACAGCGCGATCACTTTTTTCAGGAAACAGCTGCAAAAAACCTATTTTGGGGAAATGCCTTAAATCCCTTAGATTTGAATACCCAGTCTGAAAGGGTGAACGATCTGCGCATCGTCAATGGCAGAAAAAGCTTTTGCTCCGGAGCTTATGATTCGGATATGATGCTGTTATCGGCTATAGAAGATGGTAAATTAATTGTAGGTGCCGTACCCTCTGATCGGGAAGGTATCTATATACATCAAGACTGGGATAATTTTGGCCAGAGGCAAACTGATAGCGGAACCGTAGAGTTTCAGCAGGTTTCCGTTTTTGAGAAAGAACTTTTAAAAAGCCCAGGGCCACTAGGAAGCATAAGAGCTTCTTTACGCCCATGTATTGCACAAATGATATTATCAAATATTTATTTAGGACTTGCTGAAGGTGCCTTTGCTGAGGCAAAGAACTACACCCGTGCACAAACCAGATCATGGCTTTCATCCGGAGTTAGCATGCCACAGGAAGACCCTTATGTACTTGCAAATTATGGTAATATGTTTATAGAACTTCAAGCGGCAAAATATCTGACTGACCAGGCAGCGGAAACCTTGCAACGATGTTGGGAAGCGGGAGAATCGATCACAGAGAACCAAAGGGGCAAATGCTCTCTTGACGTCGCCAGTGCTAAAGTGACCACTACGCGTGCGGGGTTGTTTGTTTGTAATAAAATGTTTGAAGTAATGGGCTCAAGGGCTACTACCGGTACAGCAAGACTGGACAGGTACTGGAGAAACCTCCGGACACATACCCTTCATGATCCTGTTGATTATAAAATTAAAGAATTAGGGAACTGGGCTTTAAATCAGGAGCTGCCGCATCCATCTTTCTATTCTTAATACCATATTATGAGCAATGTAGTTATAACACTACCGCAAAACAGTATTAGTCCTCTGTCTATCAGGGCTAAAGTTCTTGTATTTGAAGATAAAAAGTCGGAAGAACTATTAAAACATATCGGGCTGATAGCTCCAAGTAACGCCAACGTACTGGTCATGGGCGAAACAGGTACGGGGAAAGAGCTTATCGCCAGGGAAATTCATAAGCAAAGCCTGAGGGCGGGCAGCCCTTTTGTGGCCATCAACTGCGGTGCATTTTCAGAAACACTCATCGAAAGCGAACTTTTCGGTCACGAAAAAGGAGCATTTACAGGCGCTGTTAGTTCCAAAGAAGGCTGGTTTGAGGCCGCAAATGGCGGAACATTGTTTTTGGATGAAATAGGTGACTTGCCGTTACAACTGCAAGTTAAGATGCTGCGGGTATTGCAGGAAGGACAGGTTGTCAAATTAGGTTCAAGGCAACTGAAGGATATAGATGTCAGGATCATCGCGGCAACCAATATCAACCTGGAGGATTCGGTAGCTGCTGGCCGGTTCAGAGAAGATCTGTATTATAGATTGAATGTAGTGAGTTTATACTTGCCCCCACTTAAGGAAAGGCCGGGAGATATTTTACCGCTTGCAAAATATTTTATTCAAACCTACAGTAAGCGTTTAGGCTTGTCAGACATTGAACTTAGCGCCGCCGCCGTAAAGCTGCTTGTTGAGGGTTATCCCTGGCCCGGAAATATACGGGAATTGGAAAATGTGATCCATCACGCGCTCCTGGTTTGTCGTAGTAAAATAATTCAGCCTGAAGATTTGAACCTCAGAAAATCAAAACCTATATCATTTCAGGCTAGAGAAGCAGCAGATAAAACTGCTCAGGAAAAATTCAGAGATGCATTACTGGCTATGTTTGAATCAGAAGATGAAAATCTTTATGAAAATATTGAAAGGCAGGTGATGAAGACCGCTTTCGATTTTTGCCATCATAACCAGCTTGAAACAGCTCGTTTATTAGGAATAAGCAGAAATATAGTCAGAGCAATACTGATCAAAAACGGAGATCTGCACCCAAAAGTAAGAGAGAAAGAAAAGCAATAACTTTTTGTCTTTTAAATTTCTTCTATGGGGAATTATAGGATAGTGATCGTCCAAAACAATGGAAAAACACTACGATAACTTTCTGCAAAGATGTGTAGGTTGAATCAATCAGTAAAATGCTTGTACAGAAATGTATTTAAACACTTGCAACAGTGTAAACATCTTGGAGATCCTTCTTCAGCTTTTAAATGTAATAGCCACAAATTCCATCTTAAAATCTTTAAAACCGCCCGACTGTCAGAGCAAGTAATAGCTATTACCATTTACCGGGGACTTTTGGAGATGCTTCCATCAACAAACTAACCCATTTTTTCTTTCGGGCCATGAGTGATAAGCGGGTGTTGCCCTCTCACATCAACTCATACCTGGCTTTGTTCTTGAACTGGAAACAACATAATTTTTCTACCAGATTCCCTGTATGGCTGGTCACTCAACGACAATTATAAGTTTTTACAAATATTGGCTTTATCAAATACCGGAAGTTAGCGCTCTGCCCGGGTTTTCCGGCCACTTATTAACTTATTATTAGTTTAGGTTATCATGATTTTGTATAATCTTATCATTGCCATTTTCTACAGGATGTCTTCTCCAGTAATTGGCCAATATGGAACCGGAGATGTTCATCCAAGGGCTGAATACGGCTGAAGCAAGGCCCACGGTCGCTAATTTCCCCATCGTACCAGCCAACCCTGATGCCATCCCGCCATTTTGCAGACCAACTTCAAACGCAATGGTGCGGGCTGAGCTTTTATCGAGCTTAAACAAACGACTGAGCCAATAGCCAAAGAAGTATCCGGCACCGTTGTGGATAACCGATGCCATGAATAACAACAGCCCTACATTCAGCAGGTTATTGCGTCCGGCAGCCGTGGTAACCGTTGTAAAATAAACAATACCAAACATGGACAGGTAGGGAATATATTTATCAATGTTTTTGTTGCGGGAGTAAAGCAGATGATATGCAGATCCCGCGACAAAAGCACCTGTGAAGAAATTAAATATCTGGGCTGATTGTAAAGCATTCGGCGTTAAATTAAAAGATAACCAACTCCATACACCCAAGGCCTGGCCCGCGAGCCATAACACACACGTTACCGCGATGGTATAAGTATTTCGCTTACCTATTGCTGATGCCCTTTTAAGGTAATCATGTAAAAATGCCGCGCCGATTGGAACAATCACTATCTTGATGATTTCCATCATCATTGATATAAATTTAACTTCTATCAGCGTGCCTGCCAGCAAACGCATTAGCAGTGGCGTTAAAAATGGAGCAACCAACGTTGCCATTGCTGTAACCGTAACAGACAATGCAAGATTTGCACGTGCAAGGTATACCATTACATTAGAGGCCAAACCGCTGGAGCAGGATCCTATCAAAATAATACCAGCAGCTATCTCCGGGTCAAAGTGGAATATGCGGGTAAGCATAAAACCCATTAGTGGCATGATAGAAAAATGGCAAAACAAACCTATTAACACACCTTTCCCGGTGGTGGCCAAGCCTGAGAAATCGCGGATGCTCATTTGAATGCCCATGCCGAACATTACCATTTGCACTATGGCGAGTATGAGCCATTTATTGCGAAGATCGATAGGACCCAATTTTAAAAATGCATTAGGGTAGGCCATCGCCGCCACAACGGCTACTATTATCCATGCGGTGTACTGGTAATTTTTTAACGAGGCAACAGCGCCTATACCTATGGCTAATGACACAGCCAGACAAACCGAGGCAGGCATCCATAATTGGGGATTCCCTATAACCAAGCCTATTAACAAGATTATTAATGAGAGTGCGCTTATAACCAGGCAAAATTGCTGTAGCCGTTTCATGTAGCCTAAATTACGGAAGCCAGGTACTTTATCGCGTTTGGCGGACTGGCAACTATTGGTACAATTCTATCTATTTCTGAAAGGCTATCAACCACCCTAGCCATGGAAGCCTGTGCCAGTAATATTACATCCACTTGTTTCGACAGATCGCGCAGGGCATCTGCAACCAGTGCATCATGCGTGACTGTATCGCCGCTCATCAGAGCGTCAAATGCGCCTTCGCATAATTTTGACGTCAACTCAATTTCTTTCCCGGCAAGAGCCGCCCGGCGTTTCACCAGGTTGGCGGTTGGCTCTAGCGTGGTTGGCAAGGTAGCCACTACGCCAATCCGTCTGCCGGCTTGCACCGCCATATCCGCCATAGGTTGGTCAACCCTCAATACGGGAACTTTTGCATTTACAGCGGCGGCTTCCACCGCAGCACCTATTGAAGAGCAGGTAACCAATATATAATCAGCTCCCGAATCCTCGGCAGATGCTACGTAATCGGCAACACGCTTTGCAATAGCAGGTGTTAATTCGCCCCGCTCGCGTATGTTTTTAACCAGGCTGTCGTCTACAATATTAAATGTGTTTACGCCAGGTAAATATTGTTTGCAAAGTTCCTGGAATACAGGTATCAATGTGGCTGAGGTATGTATAAGTCCTAATGTTTTTGGTTTCATGATTTATTATTTATGATATTTTTCCTTGTAATACTGTTTCAAAATAATTTTCGCTGCCTACCTGCCCGCCTTTAAAGTTTACTTCGAGGCCGTGCGCAGGTGAACCCGGAGCATAAGCCTTGCACAATGGCGCGCCCGGCGATAGCGGCGCTATCATCTCAACCGCTTCTATTCCCATTGCACGTGCAACATAGCCCGAGGTATCGCCACCCGCTATAATAATTCGCGTTAACGGTTTTTTACCCGCAACACCCACGGCTATAAGCCCTAATGCCGTTCCAAAAAGTTCGGCGGTTTTTGTGCCGATAGTATTTGGGGTTAACCCTTTAGCTGTAAATATCTGATAGGTTTGCGCAAAGCGAGGATCATCATTACCCAAACTGGTATGAATGATAACAGGGATACCGCTATCAAGTAATTCAGTTATCATGTTAACGTAAAAAGCAACTGTTCTTTCAATATTGGTGGAATTTGCAATTGCTGGTGTATCAAGCGCGATTTCTGCAAAGCCGTGATCAACCGCATACGCTATCTGCTTTGCAGTTACCGGAGAGCAACTGCCCGAGACTACGAGCATATTTTCAGCCTTGCCTGCCGTTGGCCAATTGTTTTGGGATTGTACAATTTCTTGTTCTGTAAAATGCTTACCAAGCGCCATGCTAATACCTGATGATCCTACAGAGAATAATGGCTTATTGCAGGCAGCATATTTGTCAATCAGTTTTCCTATGGCACTCAAATGCTCTTCGGTTAAAGCATCAAATAAAATCACTTGTTTGCCGCTGTTGATCTGTGAAGCCAATTTCTCGTGTGCCGATTGATCACTTTCAGCCAATACTAAAACATCAATAAGACCTGTAGCTTTTTCAGTTTGGCGCGAGAGATGTAAACGCAAGTCGCTTTCATCAGCCGGAGTTACAGGATGGAGGCTCATGGAAGGATGGCGGTCGAGCCGGAATATTTCGCCCTGGCTGCCTATACCCATCCGAGCAAACAAGTTGCCAAATATGCAATACCTGCCTAAGGCCGGCGCCGCCACTAATAAAGGGATAAATAACGCGTTAAATACTTCGGCACCTACGTTTATCGCTTGGCCAATGCTACCTATTTGCGGAGATGAATCGAATGTCGAACAAACCTTATAGTGCACATGTGAAGCCCCCAGTGCTTTTAATGCTTCAAAGGCAGGTTGCAGTATTAATTTCATCTCGTCAGGCGGCATGGCACGTGTCATACCTGCAACTCCTACGGCCTGTAATCCATCATATCTTGCCAGCATCTGTGGAGTTGGCGGTTCAATAAACAACACGGTTTTTATCCCGGCGCGGCTCAGAAACTCAAGCGCGTCAGTCGATCCTGTAAAATCATCTCCATAATAAGCCAGTAAAAGTTTACGCGTGTTTCCCATTTATTTATCGCCAAATTTTTCAACCGATTGTGCAAATTGCGGGTAAACTTTTACAGCATCAGCCAACGACATGCCATTTACCGCGCCTTCCCAAGCCTGCTGTAATGCACGTACACCATTTGCCGCACCACCGGGATGCGCCATAATACCACCGCCTGCCATGTAAAGCAAGTCTGTAGTTTGGGTGCGTCTATAAGTTTCAAATGCCTGCCCCCCCCATTGACCTGATGATACTACCGGTAATACTGTACGGCCAAAAAGCGGTTTTAAACAAGCTTCGATAGAACGGACAACCGAATCGTCCGACTCCCAGAATTTATTTTGGATGCCGTTTACGTGTATTTGATCAACCCCTGCCAATCGCCATAATTTTTGATATGCCGGAAACTCTATCCCAAGCAACGGATGGCGGTTTAACATACCCCAACCATTACGGTGCCCGTGGATAACCAGTTGGCCCTGGTCGCAAACTTTTTTTGTGCCGGATAAGCCCACACTATTCAAGCTGATCATGGCACAGGTACCACCGGCGTTTACAATATGATCATATCTATGCAACATACTGTCTACCTCATCGCTAATGTTAAACGCATACATTACTTTTTTACCGGTTTTATCAGCATGCGCGTTTATTACCCGCATTACAGCGTTTACCCTGTCTTCGAAAACGGAGTTAGCGGCAGAGGATATTAATTCATCGTCCTTTATAAAATCAATACCAGCTTCAACAAGGTTTTTTACCAATTCAGCGGTTTGCTCGGGCGTCATGCCGATGCTTGGCTTAATAATAGTGCCGATAAGCGGCCTGTTGTTAACACCTGTACTCAACCGTGAGCCTTCAATTCCAAACCGGGCTCCCTCGAAATGCGAAGCGTAAAAAGCCGGTAATTCTATATCCATTAACTTAAGCCCGGTGAATTGTGTAAGTTCATATAAATTACCCTGCAAGGTTGATATAAGTACCGGCAGGTTATAGCCAAAATTTTCTATCGACCACGATACCTCGATATTGGCCCGGTGATATAAACCTTCTTTAGCTTTGGCGCCGGGTATTGCCGGTTCATTTACCGATTCAAGCTGAGTTATTTTTTCAACGCGGGCCGCGAAGCGTTTTTTCAACTCTTCCGTTTCGCCGGGCACGGCAACGAAGGTGCCTGATGATTGTTCACCGGCTAATACCTGTGCTGCTTTTTCAACAGTAAAGGGTGTTTCTATATAATATTTTGCAATTATCCTTTCCATTAGATTACGTTAACTGTTTTTTATTTTGTAACCGTCTAACCCCAAATACAATCCCACTAAAAGGGTATCCGGGTTCCTTTCGCCTATAAAATAGCTTCTATATTTGTGTTGATATTACCCATTTTAAGTAGTTAAATTTTCATGTTTAAACTCAAAGCGCGTTTGCTATGAGTCCAGATCATTAAAAAATGTATTTTATTTAGATTTATGGATTCAACAAATTTATCCGGATACTACATGCATCTTATGTAGAATTTATGCAATCACTTGTAGGATATTATCACACATGCGAATTTAGCTGTATACCAAATAGATTTATTCTCCCGGGCAATTCCACTAAAAAAAGCGAAATTACAGGCATTAATTAACCCATTCTCAAAGTTTAAAACGGATATTTTTTTGAGATTGCCGTAATTCAATTGCACCTGTTAGTTCTGTTTTAATTATAGCAAAAAACGGGATACAGAAACGATAAGCGATGGATTCAGCTGACCAAATCCATGATTAAATTAGAGGTGCATTTCAAAACAAATTTTTATTTTTTTGCAAAAATTCATTCTCCGAGTCGGATACTATCGGAGTTATTTCCCTGGCATCCGTAAACAGAAACTTAAAACGCTTCCCTTTAGATTTTATGTTTCAGCTTTCAGAAGATGAGTACTCATCTTTGACATTACAAATTGTGACCAGCGGTAAAACATCATGATGTTTAATTATTTACATCTTATAAATCAATAAATTAAGATATTTGCATGACGTCTTTTTTTTGCGAATCCGTGTATATTTTGGTTAACTTAAGGTAATCTACTGCGCCTTAATCTCAGGAACGTTGATGCCGATATATGAAAAGGCTCTTGGATACCCACGCAAACCCTTATTGCTAGTATTCTACTGGAAGATCGAATTGTTCAGCGCCCCTCAAAAGGAGCACTGAACAATCTGAGTCAATGTGTTCAGAATAGAAAAATTATATCCAAAAATCACATCTTACAAATTATAAAACCACCTAACTGTCAGATCAAGTTGAGGTTATTATAATTAACGATATGTATGTTATTTCTCAGGTAATAACACCATTCTTATATAATTTCCGCCACTCAGGTAGCGTTTTGCCATTGCTTTTAAGTTATCTGGCGTAACTGCTGAAATAGCCTATCACGGTCATTAAGTTGCGTTATTGGCTCCTGATTTTCCAACTGCGCGTTTAAGTATTTCAACCAGAAAATATTTGTGTTTAATTCTGTCTGCATAGTAACTTTGTCTTCCGCGCGCCATTTATCTATGTTTTCCTGTGGCGGCCCGTCATTGCGAAGTTTGCTTACCTCATCAAGTGCTGACGCGATAAGTTTGTCGACGTTTTGGGGTGCACAGCCAAATTGAATTTCAAAGCTGTACCACTGCTTAGGATATTTTTTTGTACCCAACATAACGCCCGGAGAATAAACCTAAGCCAGGGAACAAAGCAAATAACACAAACGGAATCGCCAACGCCAGTGCAAAACCAAACATACCTACAGCAGGCCCAAGCAAAGCACCTGTTGTAGCTGCCTGCACCAATAAAGTACCAATAATAGGCCCTGTACAGCTAAACGATACCAGCGATAATGTAGCAGCCATAAAGAAAATTCCCAATAAGCCGCCTTTATCCGAGTTTTGATCCATTTTATTTACCCAGCTTGAAGGTAAAGTAATTTCAAATGCGCCCAGGAAGGATGCAGCAAACAAGACGATCAGCAAGAAAAACCCGAAATTAAAGAAACCGTTAGTCGATAAACTGTTGAGGGCATCCGCGCCAAAAACAATCGTCACCAAAAGGCCCATTACCACATAAATCGTTATAATACTAATGCCATATAGTATTGCCTTCCACACTGCGCTTCCCTTTTCACCTGATTTTGTAAAGTAACTAACGGTTAGTGGTAACATCGGGAAGATGCAGGGCATCAGCAGCGCAACAAAACCGCCCGCGATCCCGGCAAGAAGAATCGCCCAAAGTGTTTTTTTTACTTTCATGACGTACCGCCATCTTACTTCCAGTTATTGTCTTTTCGCTTTTTTTACAGCCGCTACAGGCGTAGTTGGCGCTGAAGTGAATTGCACACCAGCACTGGATGTGGTGTCCTGAGCGTACGAAGGGCTACGTAACAACAATAATAAGAAGATAGATAAAGCCGCCAAAACAACCTGTTTGACATGGAATTTGGGAATGCTTATAATTTGCGTGTTCATTTCAATGGGATACTTAGATTACAAAATATCAGGCAAAAGCATAGCCATGCTTACCGTTTGGCAAGTATGATTAGCGCATTTATTTTACTTAATTACGGGTATAGAAAAATCGATATCTTCGGGTGGAAGGCACTGACGGTCATTGCAGGTCATGTATTCAAGCTTTCCGGTAACGGTAGTCTGTTTGGCTTTTAGTTTTATTTTTTGTTGAAAGATGGCCGACGTTTCAAAAAAGCTGACGTCCATACCAAACACTTTTTCATTCCTGGTAATGGGTGTCGGCTCGATGGTAGCGCCTACTGTTTGGTATTCCTTTGAGGGATTAAATGAAAAGCTGGTTTTTACAGGACCGCCGTCTTTTACATTCTGTGAATATACGTGCCAGCCTGAATCTATACTAGCGCGTAAAAACACCACAGCCTCAGTAGCGCTTATTCTTTTTGCACCATAGCTCCAATGAACCGGAGTTAGAATTTGTGCCTGGGTTTTAAAAACAAAAAGCGCTATGGCTATAACCATTACAAAGCATTTTTTCATTTTTGAGTGGATTTTCAGTTGTGTGAATTTTTAATATTGGCTCGATCAACCTACTAATTGGCTGATACCCGGTAAATACGGTGTTTGAAGATATATACCCCTCCTTCACTGATTCTTCTTTAACAAGGTCGGTACTCAGGTATTTTTTATTACTATCACATAGTAAGGTAACTACAACCGCATCTGACGCCATTCGCTCCTTTAATTTGATTGCCCCAATTACGTTCGCGCCGGAGGAAATACCAACAGCTAAACCTAATTCTCTTGAAAGCTTCTGCGCCATTATGATAGCATCCCCATCACCAGCCTGAACAACATCATCCAATAGCTCCAGCTTCACGATTGCAGGTATAAACTCATCTGAGATACCTTGTATGCGATGACTGCCTATTTTGTACCCTGTTGTGAGCGTAGGACTTTCAGCAGGTTCCAGCGGATGAATTTTAATAGCGGGATTCATTGAACGGAGATATCGCCCGGTACCCATTACCGTTCCGCCTGTGCCCACCCCGGCGACAAATGCGTCTGGCTTTTTTCCTTCGGACTGAAGCTGTTTCCAGATTTCCGGACCGGTCGTATATTCATGCGCTTCCGCATTGAAGCTATTTTCAAATTGTCTTGGCAGAAAATAACCTTCGGAAGAAGCAGCTAATGATTCCGACAACCTGATGCTGCCCAGAAAACCACCTTCGGCCTTGCTAATTAAATTAACTTTTGCCCCAAGGCTGGTGATAATATCTTTACGTTCTTTACTTAACCAATCCGGCATCATAATAATCACCTCATGCCCTAATGCTTTTCCAATTGCCGCAAACGAAATGCCCGTATTACCTGAGGTCGCCTCTACGATGGTGTCGGATGGCTTTATCGCGTTATCCTTGTAAGCCTGATACATGATATATAAAGCCATCCGGTCCTTCACACTTCCTGTTAAATTATAATGCTCGCATTTAACGTAAATCACTCCCGGTTTATCCTTGTAAGTGTATTGCAATTCAAGCATTGGTGTATTACCTACCAGGAGCCAGAGATGATTGAACTTATTTTCCAGGTAAGGTTCAAGGGCACTTGAATCTATATATTGTTTCGATAACATTATTGAATTATTTTCAATAAAAATCAATATTTCCAACCTTAAATAAAAGAATTTTATATTTTACCATAAATTATATTGATATTAAAGTTATTATTATACGTTTTTTCAGTTTAGTCACTTTTTATTATTTATTTCCAAAAATTTTCCATTTTTCTAACCGCATTATGATGACCGCCACATTAGATCCTACTGACATCGCCCTGTTAAAAATGCTTCAAACCGATGCTTCGCTTACGAGTAAGGAACTCTCCTATAAACTCAATAAATCTATAGCTACTATTCATGAGCGGGTAAAAAGGTTAAAAGAACAAGGATATATTCAACGCGTTGTGGCTATTCTGGATCGTAAGAAAATTAATAAATCCCTGATAGCCTTTAGCCAAGTGCTATTAAACGACCATACAGCAGAAACCTTAACCACATTTGAAAGAGAAATTGTTAAATTTCCTGAAGTGATGGAATGTTTCCAGATGACCGGAATGTTTGATTTTTTGCTTAGAATTGCTACTACGGATATGGAAGAATATCATCTTTTTTACCGAAAATTGGGAACTTTACCGAAGATAACTTCAGTCCAGAGTTTCTTCGTACTATCTGAAACAAAAAGCAATACAGAATATCCCTTATAAGTTTTACAACAATTTAAATTCAACTATAATGATGCGTTTTTTCGACAATGAAGAAGCAAATTATAGCAACAACATGTTACAATAATTTGCTTATAGCAGTTGGCGCTTAATATCCGAATATCTCTTCTAGTGTCAGTACTTTCACGTTGCCTAGTTTTGCGAGGTCGGCTACAGCTATTGTATCCTTTGATCCCAGGATACAATAGGTAAATGGCTTGTTTTTTAAGTTCTCATTATGGATCTGCAGAATTTCTAAGAAGTTCACTTAAATGTCTGCGACTACACTAATTTCTATCCATCCAAATGAATAAAGGGGTGATATTGGATTTTGAAGATACAAAAATACTGGAACAAACTTTCAGCAAAAATCTCCCGGTGCTGTAACCTGCCTGACATTTTATAGGTCATAAATAAAAAATTTACATCATGAACGCCAGAACTCTAGTTTACATTTTGTTATTCAGCCTTTTTTCAATGCCTCTAACTGGCACGTGCCAGCAAAAAGATAGCACTTATTACAAAAAAGAGAATGCACCAGACGTTAAAAAAATTTTGATAGACGGCAAGTTTTGGGTTTGGACGCAAAAGATAGGTGATGGAAAAATCAATGTTTTATTGCTACATGGCGGACCGGCTATTACGCACGAGTATTTTGAAATATTCGCAAAATACCTACCCAAACATGGTATAACCATTTACTACTATGACCAGTTTGGCTCCTATTTTTCCCAGGACCCAACAAAAGAACAATTGAATGATACTTCTATCTGGAAAGTATCCCGTTATGTTGATGAAATTGAACAGGTGCGAAAAGGATTGGGGCTTGATAAGTTTTTTATATACGGTCATTCCTACGGCGCATTGTTGGCGCTGGCTTATACTTACAAATATCCGGATAATGTTAAAGGGATGATATTTTCGGACATGAATCCATCTCAAAGAGATTTTGGTGAGCGATATACACTGGCAAGTAAACAAACCGATAGTTTATTAAATGCATTGAAGCAATATCATGCTATAATTCAAAATAAAACTAAAAGGATAACATACAATACCAACCTTTATCAAAAAGCATTTGACAGTACATTCGAAAGAAATTTTGTAGTAAGATTAAATACGCTGCCGGACTATCTCATGAGAACAAAAGCACATAAGAATTACGAAATAGCCCGAAAAATTGGGCCTTCAACCTTCTCATTAAATTATATGACAATGATATCCGAGATAAAAGTCCCTGTATTGCTTATAGCGGGGCAATACGATTTTATTATCAGCCGCGAACAGGTAAAGAATTTAAGTACAAGATTTCCTAATGCGCAATGGTATATGGTACCAGATGCGGCCCACATGGGTTTTGCAGATAATCCTGCAGAATATTTCCCGGGATTAATAAAATTTATCAGGAGAAACAAGTAGGTTAATTGTTTTATTACGAGACTATGGCCACTTGCAGTTTTTCTTTAACAAAAAACCAGACAGTTGCAATTACAACTGCCTGGTAAAGAAGGTGGGCGCCATAGCCACTAAATTTTCAAGCTCATAATTTGTCGGCGGATTTACCGATGTATATATTGGCATGTTTGCCAAAGGAAATGGCACTATTTCTAAAGACACAGCAAATTTTGATTGGTTCCAATAAGAGACTGATTCGTCCGGTACCAATTGTATAGCTTTTTAATGAATTCAAGGTCCAATGAACGAAAGTTGATATCGTTCATTTTATACTCTGTGCTAATAAACTTCATTGTGTGCTTATATGAAGTATCAAAGTTCGTATGAGTTCCGCTGGCTACCCCTTTACCAATCATTTTCTTCAACTCTTTATTATGCCCGTCGAACAAGGCTAGCAACGTCCTTTTTCGTTCATTGACACCTGAGAGTAATTCGACCATGGCCAGCGCAGTAACTACTTTACCGCCGTCTATTAAATATTTGCGTGCTTCGTAGGCTTTGCTTTGCATAACGTCAAGATATTCATTAAGCGCTTTTGCATCTTCTTTATTACCGCTGGCACGGTTTCCCTTAGAATTCCACCTGGACGGCTCCCAGGAACGTTTGACAGAAAGGTCTTGGGGGATACAATCAACGGTAACTTTGAGGTAGATATACATCGGTCCACCTTGATAATTTTGGGGCTGTTTAAAAAAAAACATTAAGCCTAAACTTTTTTCTAACATAACGATAGATTTTTAAGTGAATAAATATCGAAATGCAGCGGTAAAATGTCAAGATGTTTAATTATTTAACATCTTCTATATCAATGAATTAAGTCATTTGCGTGGTGTCTTTTTTTCGTCAAAAAAAGACGCCATGGATGACGCTCATTTTTTTTGCGAATCCGTGTATATTTTGGTTAACTCACGGCAACAAAAAAGCCTGTAAATGTATGATTTACAGGCTTTTGAGCGTTTTTAAAGTTGCTATCAGCGGTGAGGGAGGGAAAGAAACCTACCCTATAACGCATTGTATGTCAATTATTTATATTGTCTTACTTTAACCACTACACGAATCGCGCAATGACCTTTTTTGGCTTATTTAAATCGTTGATTAAAGGTACAAAATAACCTCGAAAAATTCAATTAATTTCCTCATAAATTATCATATTTTAGGTTGCCAACCTCCCTGCTACCTTTCTCTCAGATCGGTTTGCCTGACCTTTGTTATCCTCAAGTTTTTGTAATGACAGTAGAATTTATAACAAAGGAAGATTTATATATTTTTAAAACAGAACTCCTACAGGAACTGCTTGCCGTATTAAAGCAACAACCGCAAAAGAGTAGCCAATGGTTAAAGAGTATAGAGGTCAGGAGAATGCTTAACGTTTCACCCAACACCTTGCAACGGCTGCGGATAAAAGGCGTTTTGAAGTTTTCGAAAGTCGGCAGTACGTTTTACTATAAGGCGGACGATGTTCAAAAAATGCTCGAAGGAAAGCCGGCAAGATGAGGGATCAGGAAGCCATTCTTTCTTCTTTCCTGGAAAAAGCAGATAACGATGACCGGCTTTTGCCTTCCCATGTTTCGCTGTTTACGGCGTTATATTACCTGCTGAGAAAAACAGGTTCGAAAAATACGGTCAAGATTTCCAGGAAGAAACTGATGCCGCTGGCAAAAATTCATTCCATCTCTACTTATCATCGTTGTATAAGCGATCTGACAGCGTTTAACTATATCATTTATCAACCCTCCTATGACCATTATTTGGGTAGCATGGTTACCTTTCCAACCTGAGACATAAGACAGATAAGGATACGCGCTGCCGGTAATTGCGGGTAATTCTTTCCATTATCTACTACCACAAATCTTCAATAAATGGTTAATTTGGTCTGCAAAATCTCACACCACCCAAATGAGCTCTCCCACATTCCGTAAATCAGATCAATATTACGAAGATAAATATGACCGGTTGACCATTTCTCTGATGAAAGAAAAAGAAGCCGGTCATATGTATCTTCTCCTACCCTACCTAATTTAAACGTGTCCGCAATCCCCCAAACTGCATTTATACAACTCATAGCTACCTACGTGCGGCTGGAAGAAAGCCGCAAAATGCTTAAAGGCAATTGTCCTTTCCACAACGATACCGCCGGGTCTTTTATGGTCTACCCTTCTAAAGAGATCTTCAAATGTTTTGGCTGTGGCCTGGAAGGCGGAGCCGCCGAATTTTCAAAGGCTATTCAGGCGATCTAATTCCGCTCATTATTACTAAACCGTGACCGGAGCGGGCTGCCCGTATGCTTACATTTGCTGATAAAGAATTGAGCTAAAATGAAGAAAATAGGATTTTTATCATTCGGGCACTGGTCTGAACATCCCGCCTATCAAACCCGCACCGCAAGCGATACTTTGCTGCAGTCCATAGATTTGGCAGTTGCCGCGGAAGAAATTGGTTTGGATGGTGGGTATTCCGGGGAAGCTGACCATGTGATTCACTGGCAAAGAGAGCAGTGATTTAGCTGGCGGCAGAGTTCAGCAGATGCTGTAAAAGCG
>NZ_LMUO01000015.1:1288447-1298885 GCF_009765905.1 Mucilaginibacter sp. L196
CAAGGCACATTTGTTTTGGTTTCCGGGTTGAGCCTATCGTATTGTTCCCACTTGTAAGGTAATTTTGATTTTAGTTTCTCATCCCAAAACTTTTTTCCGTATTCGGCGAAGTCCAATGGTTTATGACTAATTAGCTTAACTTCTTTTAATGCCGCTTGATAGATTTTTAAAAGTGATTCACACTTTTCTTTTTCAGGGTGCATCAAAACCATATCGTCACAAAATCTGCCGTAAAAAGTATTACCATCAGAATTAGCATTTACGATCCTATCTACATGGGTTAAAAGAATATTTGCTATCAGGCATGAAATTGCTCCGCCTTGGGGAACACCAATTTTGTCGGTTGATGGATTTGAGTTCACCTCAAGCAATTCTGAATCTTTCACCCAAGGAATTGTTCCATTTGAAATTCCTGCCTTTCTTAACAAATTCGTTTCTTCTTTTTTTATGTTGTCATTAAATGAGAATGCTGCTAAATAGGAATTGAAAATGTACACTGCTCGTTTTGCAATTACAATCTTAAGGCGCTCATTGGCCTCGTTGGTCATTAATTGAAACTCTTCTAAGATTTTTTTGTGGTTTACGCAGTCGTAGAATTTCTTTATGTCACATTCAGAAACGAAAAGTGGTTTGCCAACTTTGCTTTTGAATGCAATAATATCCACTATTGCTTCATGATGATTGAAAACTTTATGCTTTTGAATTCCCGTCCTAAAGGCGTATGAGGAATCAGAAAACAAAGGATCGAAGCAATTTGATAGGTACCTTGCAACTTGCCCCGTAACAATTAGATCATTCAATTTAAAGACTGTGATTGGTCGGTAGGTGTTTTCCTTTATGTCTTTTATTACTGGAATTGGTCTGGGAGTAGAAATCTTATATCCGCTATTCTCGTCAAAAACATCGTGACGAATCTTATCGGTAAAATCAAGAAGTTTCTTTAACCAACGTGGCCTGATAGTTCCTAATCTCTCACATTTTTTTATTTCGCGCCAAATAGTTCTTTCCAGTTGAATGGAATTAGTTTCAATGGTATTTGAACCACGAATTTCTCGCTCCCGTTTATTAATTCTAATCCATTTGCTCCTGGGTGGAAAAAAAGAAAAGATCTCCTTGTTTAATTGTTTATGTGGAGACTTTGCTTTTGGAGATATGTTTCTAAAAAAGTGATCATCATGCCCCTTCTTAGCGGCAATAGCTCTCTTGTGGCAGAGAATTTTTATTAATTCTTTATCAGAAAAATATCCGTTTATTTCAAGGATGTCTTTCATATATAAAGGATACACTTTTTCATCATGGGTCGGAGATATACTCCGAGAATGAATCGAATCGGCTTCCAAATTGTTGTATCTTTATGGAAAACGTGACAGGCTTTCGCCACCAGCTGGAGTTTCATCGTGAAGATTTTAAACAATCTCGATGAATTGTCTACTTTGTCAGCTTCGGAGCCAAACAGAACAATGTTCCTTTGGTTCATGATTACTTGAGTGTATCCAATTTCTTGCATTTATTAATCAAAAATGTTTTTTCTCTGTCAAACAATACCAGAATTAATAAAGCGATTGCTAAATAAGGTTTGAGTATCAATTTATTGTCTGCTAAAATTGTGTGGGAAAGATATTTATAACACAGGAAAGTTAGTTAATATTTTTAAAAACCAGCAACTGATACTATATATGGTTGCCTTATTTTTAACTATAAGAATGTAAATAACTTATTTTCGTTAAACATATCAGCGAAATATACAAAAACCCCTGAATGTCAATTTCAAATTCTTCTTCGGTTTGGATGAAGATTTTAAATAATACCCCCAGTTAAACGGTTCATTTTTTTATAGCTTACCGCTCGCTTCAAAAGATTTAAGTTGTTGTTGCCAATCCTCCCAAATCATCACCATTGCCAAAGTATCCAGTTCGCAATACTTCAAAAGCGATGAATGAATATGTTTCCTTTCCTCGGGCTTCATTTCAGTAAATTGCATTTGGGCATAAGCCATCATTGCCGCCCCACCATCGCTTAACTCCGCCTCTTCGTCCATCAGCAGGTCGTCTAATAAGGATTCATCTATCCCGGTGAATATTGGTTCCAATTGTTTATAAGGGCTGATTACCTTACCCTGGGGAGTAAGATCAATCCATATCTTTTCGCTAAAATTCAAACTCTGATTTTTGTCCCTATAAATGGAGCGGCTGTACTTTTCCTGAAGGAATGAGCTATTGTTTAGTATAGCTGGTAAAATATCTTTGATGGAATTTGATCCGTTGGTTAATGGGGAATAATAAAATTTCTTCACACAATCCAATAAATCTATCATGTTCCGGCTGCCTTCCCATTTTACGGTGCTGTCCCCTGTGGATTTGCTAATTGTTTCAATCCATGAACATAGTTCGCTGGCATCCGGTTCGGATGATTCTCTTAACTGCCGGTGGATAGCGTTCAATATAGAATTTTCATGAGCAGCATACCGAAAAATATTGCCAGTATCGCCATCAAGATCCGCTTTGAGTTTCCTGATAAATTCAAAATTCGGAAAGCTTCCCACGTCTGTATTCAACCACTGCCCTTTATGCTCAATAGTTCCATCCTGATAAAGTACATGATGTGAAAATTGAAAAGCGATCTGTTCGTAAGGCCTGCGGTTCGCATTAAAAGGTATAGCCACAGCAGAGGTTTCAAAATCAATGAAATGCAACGGATAGGTAAGGGTTGAGGAAATTTCCATAAATCCCTCATGATCAAAATAGGGCGATAAGTCATTGTCTTTTGACTTCTGTACCTGCAATTCCTGGCGGTCAACCCGGCTTAGGCCAGGTTCAGTATTAACTTTTGGTTTCTGGCCTTCCAGGTCAATTCTACTCAATTGTGATTGGAAAAATATGTTGTTATCCAGATACTCATTTTTTTTCCTGAAGTCCCAAAGATTAAGAAGGGATGGTTTTAAAAAATCCTCCTCTGTAAAGCCATTGACGCTTTTCCAGCATTCCTTATATCCATTTTTTAAACCTAAAGCTTCCTGTTCGGGCGTAGCCCGAAACTCACAGGTCTTACAGTGCGCTCTTATTTTGCCCTGTACGCGCTCATCCGATTTATATTTCTCAGCAAAAAAAACAATCCATTCTCTAAAAGATTTGGTATCATCGTTATACAACGGGTCATCTTTTAGCAGCATATCTGCAAGTTCATCTATGTTAACACGACAAAGGATTTCCTGTCCAAAAGTTTCAGGTGAAACATCTCCCGATACTTGGACTGAAACTTTGTTGTTCTTATTCTTTTGAATATGAAAATGTTGATTTAGGCCGTCTACCGATGTCTTTTTACTTTTATCTGCCAGCATCAAAAACGCCTTAACCTTCAAATCAGGCCTGGAACACGAGATCACATACTTTTGGAAGGTAACATCATAAATATACGGTTGCCATTTAGGTGCAATTCCGTTACTGTTTGAAATCGATGCTTTTAAGTTAGTCGGATCGTATGATTTTGCCTTAACTTCAAATAATTTCAGGCTATTCCCGTCTTTGACAACAATATCTGCCCTGATAAAAAACAAATCAAAACAGAAAGCAGCTTCATAAATGGTCACCTTATCTAAAAGTAACAGTTCATTGGTTTTTAGAAGTGCTTTGTCGTAATCAAGTTCATCGATTTTAATTCCGCCAGGAAAATAACATTTCGCAAGTTCACCGACTTGAAATCCACCATTAGCCAAAGCTTCCAGAAAAGTATCATTTATCCTTTTATCAGGATATTCTTTTTTTGAGCTATAAAAAAGCTTAGTTGGACATTCTAATGCAAGTTTTAATTTGGATTTTGTTAAATATCTCTGACCTGACATTGATTTGGGTTTATATCCAAATCTACCATTAAGTTCAACATTAAAAAAACCTTATTTAGATGCCTTGTTTTAGTATCCGGAGTATCTTATAGTATCTTCAAAGCACCCCCTGTTTTCACCAAAGATCATCAAACCATAAGAAAACAGGGGGTGTTCTTCGGGCGGGCGTAGCCCGCCGCCGGGGAGTTTTTGAAATAAGAGGGATTGCTCCCCCTTAAAAGTATTTAATTATAAATCAGGGCTTCGCTTCCCTGCATTGCAAAATCACGGCAAAGATTAAAAGCGGTTTGTGCCCGTTGCTTGGCTGTACCGTCCATGATTGATTTAAACTTGGCTTCATCACTTTTAAAAAGCCGCACATTTTGAAAATAGCCCGTTACGGCATTGTAAGCACCAAACACCGTTCCTGCGGTTGTTTCCATTTGCTGGGTCTGGCTTCCTAAAGCATATTCATACACGTTATCTACAATATTGGTGTAGTGTGTAGATAGCAAATCTAACTTACCCTCTGCTAAATTTTCTAACACCTCTTTATTTGGTGCCATTGCAATCTGTATCAGTTTTTTAACCTCGTTATCAGAGATATGCACCTGCGCCCATTGGTTAAATAGCCCTTCCATTTCACCCGCTAATAAACTACTGATACCCATTAACGTATGCGCCTGTTTCAGCCTTTCGGTAGCAGATGCCGTGTGGCGTATCTTAATCGCCCCTGAATGGTTGTTCATCGCTGCGTTAAGCGTGTTGTTGCAAACGATCCTGATTGGCGTAAAAGCTGCGGTTATGCTTCCTAATCCATCGTGCGAAGTAGTTAAAAACAAATATTGCTCTATCCAGTCTTTAGCACCCACCCGTATATAATCGGGTAGTTTTGCCGTAATAAATACCCGTTCACCATTACCTAACGCCCCTGCCGTTTCATATAAAATACCATCGCCACCGCCTACAATAGCATCAAAAAAAGAAAAAGCATCCCTATTTTGCACCACTTCATAATCATTACCCACGACACCCAAAACCTGTTCCGTGTCCGCCCGAATGGTTGCGTAAAAATTGGGGACTTTAATTTCAGGGATAATTGTCTCAGCGTTGCCGAGATAATTAGCTGTATCATACGTAAAAAGTGGTCGTTTTTC
Source organism: Mucilaginibacter sp. L196 (assembly GCF_009765905.1). Lineage (GTDB taxonomy): Bacteria > Bacteroidota > Bacteroidia > Sphingobacteriales > Sphingobacteriaceae > Mucilaginibacter. The sequence goes on from NZ_LMUO01000015.1 coordinate 1,293,422, forward strand.
AACGATATAATCCAGTCCAGCGTGTTGTATCGCTTCGCTACTGGTCGGGTAACGGTCAATGATTTGGCCGAGATTGTGCCAGGCTTTTTCCTTAACACTCATAAAGCTGTGTTTGCCTGTATTCTGATTGAAATTTATTTGATGTGCCATGACTTTATTTTTTAGTTTTTAATTGCATGAGTTCCGTTGCTATCACTTCCACGTTTTCGGTACTGCCTACGCTGTAAACCGTTTCCGTTTGCAGTTCTGCAATAGCATCGTGTATGTTGGGGTAACTGGTTTTGATCCTGACCTTAACCAATAAAAAAACCGTGTCTTCCATTGCCTTACTGGTAGGTATTTATAAAATCGTTAAACTCCATTTGAAACCTTGCGGGATTTTCCTGCGCCAATTGTTCTGCATAACCTTCCCAAAATATTTGGTTGGTTAACTCTATAAATTGCTCGTACATCGGGTTATCTTTTGAGGTAAAATTTAAAAATGCCCCCGGCTTGCTACCGGGAGCATGTGGTTTACTAAGCATTAGGAAAAATGATATTAGCTTCAATATCAGCCAGTTTTTCATGGCAGGCATCAAAAATAAACTGCGATACCATGCGGATAAGGTTTGGTGTATTGGTGGTAAATTCCCTGCCCTTATCGTCTTTGATAATCAGCTTGCAACCCTGATAAGGGTTGTTTTCCAGTTCATCGTTTTCTTCTACCAGTTTTACCTCAAAATCTTCCAAAGTTTTAATACGGGCAATCAAGGCTAACCGCTGTATGCTTAGGCGGTGCAAATCACTAACAGATTTTAAAGTTTGCTCTAAATTCAAAGCAAGTTTTACGGGTTGCGCTATCGCTTGCGGTTCTTCGGCTTTTGGCTCTTCCTTTACTTCCTGCTTTGCGGGTTGGTGTTCAGTGTTAACAGGTTTGTTATCCACTGTAGTGGGGCTATTGGTCTTAGCCTGGGTAACCTTGTCGGCCTCAAGCTGCGGAGTTTGGGCAGGTGTTTGATTTTTAGCTGTTTCATCTTCTTTGGCTTCCTTTTGGGTAAGGCTTGGGCGGTTAGCGATTTTGTTACTGGCTTCGTTGTTTTTTGCTCCTGTACCTTGTACTGCGGTTGCATTTTTTTCTGCTGTTTTCATTTTTTAAATGATTTAAAAGGGTTAAAAATTTATTTTTTTGTTTCCCTCTTTTCCCGAAGACTTCCCTAAAAAGCTATTTTTCAAAAGAAAAAACGGAAAAAAAGAAAGCAAAAAAAGGGTGCCCGCAGCAGGCAAAAGGAAACGGAATAAGTCCCGCAGGGTGGACAGGCTGAGGGACGAGGCCTGTTCATTATGCCGTAGTCTTTTGCGGATGTTTGCGTAAGTCTTTAAGCAATGCGGGCAAAACCTTAGCTGCCTTTTTCTCCGTTTCGATTGGAAAATAGCACCTTGAAGCATCTGATCTTTCAACCGTAAATTAAGTGCAGCGTGAAGGCAAGCGCCGCTTTTCCCGGCGTAACAAAGTGGAGCGGGTAAACAAGTGAAGTCCTGAATAATGCGCTTAATTGGATATACCGGCAGTTTACAGGAATAGCGGATGCTTTTGCAGCATCGCGAAAATGCAGGAGCGGCATTTTCAAGCAGTCAACCTTTTAACAATCCTCTGTCAAGATAGCAGCGGTATCCTTTCCCGGAAAGATATAACAAGCGACAGTTAATGCTCAAATAATCCATCATTAAGTCATTAAACAGGCATTAATGATGGAATAAACAATCATTTAAAGTAAAAGAAATAGTTATTTTAATTATTATTGTACTTTTGTGTAGAAAAGCAAGCATTAACTACTATAAAATCATTTAGTGATGGAAAAAAGCAGCATAGATTGGTATTCCATGAGTGACAAGGGTGTTCTAAACCTCCTCGGTCAATTTATACAGGAAACCCGCTTACAACAGAATAAAACCCAGCAACAGGTCGCTGATTCAGCCGGTATCAACCGCTCCACCGTTAGCCAGATCGAAAAGGGAAATGGCGGTACGTTATTATCCTTCCTTCAAATCCTGCGGGTACTGGAACAATTGCCTGTATTGCAATCATTTGAAACCGAACAAAAGATAAGCCCTTTACAGATAGCCAAACTGGAACAACAAAAAAGACAAAGGGCCCGGAACAATGATAATCCTAATCATATAACTAAAGTAAACTGGTAATGATCAATAGCGCATTTATCAATCTTTGGGGTGAGCGTGTCGGCGCGATAGCGTGGGATGCTGATAAAGGAGTTGCTGATTTTGAATTTGAACCCGCCTTTTTACGCAAAGGCTGGGATATTTCTCCGCTCAAAATGCCGGTTAGCGGAGCTAACGGCAGGATTTTTTCTTTCAACGAATTAAGAGGCAATCAAACCTTTAAGGGATTGCCCGGATTGTTAGCGGACGTTTTGCCTGACCGTTATGGTAATACGTTGATCAATACGTGGCTGGCGCGAATGGGCCGCCCTGCGGACAGCATGAACCCGGTGGAAATGTTATGTTTTATCGGGCAGCGCGGCATGGGTGCGCTGGAGTTTGAGCCCGTTGAACCCAAAGGAAAAAACACTTCCACGAAACTGGAAGTAGACAGCCTGGTTGAAATATCCGAAGCTATCCTAACTGGACGAAAGGATTTTCATACTCACTTGTCCAAAGATGAAGAAAAAGGGTTGCTGGATATTCTAAAGATCGGTACCTCCGCCGGTGGTGCCCGTGCCAAAGCCGTGATCGCCTATAATCCTAAAACGGGCGAAGTGAGAAGCGGACAGGCGGAAGCGCCGAAAGGCTTTACGCAATGGTTGATCAAGTTTGATGGGGTACATGACGCGCAATTCGGCACTTCGAGGGATTATGGCCGTGTTGAAATGGCTTATCACCTGATGGCAGTGGACTGCGGTATTGAAATGACCGAGTGCCGGTTATTGGAAGAGCATGGACGGGCACATTTTATGACCAGGCGATTTGACCGTGTTCCCGAAAAAGGCAAAATACACGTTCAAACCTTTTGCGCTATTCAGCATTTTGACTTTAATAATGTCGGCTCGTATAGCTATGAACAATTGTTTCAAACGATGCGCTCTTTACGGCTGGACTACCCGCAGGCAGAGCAAATGTACCGTAGGATGGTGTTTAATGTACTGGCGCGAAACTGCGATGACCATACCAAAAACTTTGCCTTTACAATGGATAAAAAAGGGCAATGGGCATTAGCCCCGGCTTATGATGTATGCCATGCTTACCGCCCGGACAGCCCTTGGGTCAGCCAGCAGTCATTAAGCGTTAATGGTAAAAGACGGGGCATCGACCGGAAAGACCTGCTGGAAGTAGCCAAACAAATGAGCATTAAAAAGCCCGATGAGATCATCCGGCAGATCGAAAGCACCCTTCAATTATGGCCGGAGTTTGCAAATCAATGCGATGTAGCACCTGTTTTACAAAAAGCAATAGCTGAAACTTTCATTTCAGCCTAACGCTAATGTCAGGGAGCGGAAAGAAGATATAAATTAAGAAACGCATCTGATCATAAAGGGCGTTGACAGTTTACCTGTTAACGCCCCTTTTTTTGGCCCGAATGAAAATATATTAACTAACGGGAACCGTTAGCAAGGTTCGCCATTTATTCGGTTCGGGAATAATTATTTGTGCGGGCACCTCGTCGGCCCAGATCTTGAGGTCTTTAGATAAGAATTTATACAGCTTTTTTATACCAACATTGTTGGAGGTAAAGAAATGGGTTATGCCCATTTCTTTAAGGAAATCCTCCCAATAGCCATCGGAGCTTAAAGGCTGGATATAAACCTCATCATCGATGTCAATATCATATCCGAAAGAAAACCCAGAAACTTCGGGTTTTAAATCGTCATCCTCCGGGTCTTCCATGATCGAAGTTATGCGGAAAAGGAAAACCGGGAAATGGCCGTCAGCCTGATACATCATTTCTACCGTTGCCAGTATCCGGCTATTCAGTGGGTATTCCGGGGAAGCTGACCATGTGATTCACTGGCAAAGAGAGCAGTGATTTAGCTGGCGGCAGAGTTCAGCAGATGCTGTAAAAGCGTTTTCAAAGTTAGTTATTAAATTGGTTATTGATAAGTGACATCTTTATCATCCGGCTGCCGTTTTTTCCTCATCGACTCACCCTTCAGCTCAATGCGGTGTGCGCTGTGGACGATCCTGTCCAGGATAGCATCAGCAATTGTTTTTTCACCAATTACTTCATACCATTTACCTACCGGGAGCTGAGAAGTGATGATCAATGATGTTTTACCATGCCTGTCCTCAATGATCTCCATTAATGCAGCCCTGCTCTGTGCATCAAAAGGCTGGATACCGAAGTCATCCAGTATAAGCAGTTCCTGCCGTTCGATCTTAGCAATCTCTTTGAGATAGGAACCATCAGCCTTGGCCATCTTCAGTTTAGCAAAGAGTTTGGGCGTACTGGCATACATCACCCGGTAACCCAGCATACAGGCCTGGTAGCCAATAGCCGAAGCGATATAGCTTTTGCCAATACCTGTGCTGCCGGTGACGAGCAGGTTCTCAAAGCGGCTAATGAATGTACAATCCGCCAGGCGCATGATCTGATTCCGGTCAATGCTCCGGTCGGCATGATAATGAACATCCTCCACCGAGGCTTTATAGCGGAACCTGGCATAGAAGATCTGCCGCTCAATACGCCGGTTATGGCGGTCATCCCATTCTGCATCTACCAGGTGGGCCAGCAGTTCATCTGTTGTGTAATCATTGGTTTTGCCTGTTTCCAGGGCGCTTTTAAAGGCATGGAACATACCGAAGAACTTCATCTTCCGCAGTTTGTCTAAGGTGTTTGTATTCATTCTATTGATTGTTTAAAGGGTTATTGGTAATAGTCTTCTCCTCTGATATTATCATGACTGGGCATCGGCAGTTCATCGGCAAACAGGCTTTCTTCATACTGATCCATGTTCTTTTCCAGGATCATCTGGATGGTCTTGTAATTATAGATACCATAGTTAAGACCTCTTCTGCAAGCCAGTATCAAACGCTCATTACCGACCTTCCGGGAGAAGTTCAATATCCCCAGACATGATTTATAAGCTTGTTCGACATGCGTTTTCCGGTCAAATATGTTATGGATATAAAGCCTTACATCTTCATGAATGGCGGCTGCCCACCCCAGGAAACGCTCGGGGTTCCAGTCCGTAACGAACTGGTGAGTAGAAGCCAGATGTTCTTTATCTGTCGTATAACCATGCATGCTCCTGGTGCGCTTATGTATAGCGATCCGTTCATAATGATAAAAGGCCTCCACTGAATTGCTGGAATATAAAAGCTTGATCTTCTTGCCTATAAACCGGTAAGGCACACTGTAATTGTGTTTGTCCGGACCGAGACAGACATGCCCGTTCTTCATGATCGTGGCATGAAACTGCTTTTTAAGCTCATACCGTAACACCGGTAAAGGCGTGAGTACGCCCCGTTCCAC
>NZ_LMUO01000016.1 GCF_009765905.1 Mucilaginibacter sp. L196
GTATCGAACTGCCTTTTTTCAATGCTACAGCCGGTTTTATAACATTTATGAAAGTCTTCAACAGCCCATCTTTTTGAATAGAATTCAGCTACTTTTTCTGCATCTTTTTCATTCTTAATTACCCTGTTGGTTAATAGAAACCATTCGGCTTGCCTTTCTTTTTCTGTATCGCTTTGCTCCCTGACCCATACGCAGCTTACT
>NZ_LMUO01000002.1 GCF_009765905.1 Mucilaginibacter sp. L196
ATGAAAAAAATATTACCACTATTCTTACTAGTGCCTTGCTTCGCTTTGGCGGCTAATTACCACCATATCAACTTTAGCAACACTAGACCCACCGCAACCGCTGCAAGCGCACGGTTTACCGGTGGCCAAAAGCTTACCCATCAGGAAAGCTTCACATTAAAAGGTTTTGTACGCGATGCAACTGGCCAGCCATTAATTGGCGTTTCTGTTACTATTAAAGGCACTAGTACAGGTGTACAAACAGATGCGAATGGCAGATTCGCTATTACCGCCAACATCAATGATGTATTAGTATTTACATATATTGGTTATCTTAAAAAAGAAGCAACCGTACTTTCCTCTGCTGAACTCCTTGTTGAATTGGATGAAGATTCAAAACAACTAAGCGAAGTTGTAGTTACAGCCTTAGGTATCAAAAAAGAGCGCAGATCCCTTGGATACTCTGTTACTGAGGTAAAAGGAAGTGAGCTTACACAAGCGCGCGAAGATAACGTTGCTAACAGCCTTGAAGGTAAAGTAGCAGGTTTGGATGTAACACCAACTCCGGGTGGTGTTGGCGCTTCAACAAGTGTTATTATACGTGGTGTTTCCAGTTTAACACAAACCAGCCAACCATTATATGTAGTTAATGGCGTACCGATGGAAAACACAATTAACACTGCGATGGGCCAACAATATGATAACCAGCCCGATCTTGGAGATGCTATAGGAAACCTAAACCCTGATGACATTGAATCTATGGTAATATTAAAGGGCGCTGCTGCCTCTGCCTTATATGGCTCACGTGGTAAAGCAGGTGTTATTTTAATCACAACCAAAAGCGGTAGTGGTAACAGCATTGAGTTTAACTCAAATTTTGTTGCCGAACAGGCCATTAATTCAACAAACTGGCAATATGTATATGGACAGGGTTCATTAGGTGCAAAACCAACAACTGCAGTTAATGCTGCGATGTATGGCAACGATAGCTGGGGTGCAAAACTTGATGGGTCACAGGTTATACAGTTTGATGGCGTTTCTCGTCCATACGTTGCACAAAAAGATAACTTTAGTCAATTTTTCCGCATTGGAACAACGGCAACTAATACCATAGCTTTTAATAAAAGCTTTGATGGCGGTTCGGTACGTTTTTCAGCGAGCGATCTGGATAATAATGCTATTACACCTAATTCAAGTTTGGGAAGGCAAACATTCGACCTTTCGGCAAATTACAATGTAACTAAACATTTAACCGCTGATATTAGGGCGAATTACATTCTTGAACAGGCAAATAATCGCCCGATTTTGAATGACGGCCCGGGTAACTCCAGCTATAACGTGGAATTATTACCAACAAGTTTGGATGTAACCACCCTTAAAAGAGCTACCAATCCTGATGGAAGTGAATTCGCGTATACTACCGGTAACCCGTATGACACGAACCCTTATTTTGCAGCATACAACTTCATAAATGACACCAAACGTCAGCGCTTCTTAGCTTCAGCTACATTGCGTTATAACTTTGATGATGGTTATTTTATACAAGGCCGCGCTGCACGTGACGGATATAACGACCGCTACACAGGAGTTACACCCGATGGAACAGCTTACCTGCCGGATGGAAATATGCAAGAACAATCTACAAATTTTTCAGATGTGAATGCTGATGTTTTAGCTGGCAAAACCTTCAAGTTAAAAGATTTGACAATTACACCAAATATTGGCGGTAGCTATAGAAGAGAAAAATCTGAACAATTTATAAATAGCGGTGCCACATTTATCATTCCTGATGATTATGTAATAACCAACTTAAGTACCGTTAACCCATTACAATACAATCCATCAGATATTGAAACTGAAGCCGTGTACGGTACATTAGAATTAGATTACAAAAGCTTTTTATATTTAACAGGAACTGCACGTAATGATTGGTATTCAACACTTGCTACTCCTGGATTCAATACGAAATTGAATAAATTCTATCCGTCAGTAAACGGATCATTTGTATTTTCTGAATTTCTACATGCAGACTGGTTAACTTCAGGTAAATTACGTGCAGGCTATGCAACTGTAGGCCAGGCAACAGGCCCTTATAATACACAATTAGCTTACGGTTTTAATGGTAGTACAAATGGTAGCCCTTTAGGCACTATTTCTAATACATATATTCCAAATAGTAATCTTGTAGCTTCATTAGCTACCGAGCTCGAAATCGGTACTGAAGTTGCGTTTTTTAATAATCGTTTAAGTTTGGATGCTGCCTGGTACGATAAAAATTCTAAAGATGAAATAGTAAATGCTCCGTCGTCAATAACATCCGGCTATAATGGCGCCGTGTTAAACATTGGTAAATTGCAAAACAAAGGCGTCGAAATATTATTATCAGGTACACCTCTAAAAACAAGTAATTTTCATTGGACAACATCTTTAAACGGTTCAATTAACAACAATAAAGTTGTTGCATTAGCTGCAGGCCAAACCATACTCCCAGTTGGTACATCCCGTACAGGTAACGGTTTTATACAAGATATAGTTGGCCTTCCGGCTGATCAGATCGTAGCATTTGACTATGCCCGTGATTCAAAAGGTAACATTATCACCGATCCTACTACAGGCATTCCTATAAGAGGCACTGAAAAGGCGTTCGGATCTGCTTATGGCAAATGGTCAGGCGGCTGGAATAACGAATTTGCTTATAAAAAATTCACGCTTTCATTCCTGATCGATGGTAAATTCGGTGGCAAATTATTTTCCGCGACAGATTATTATGGTTACTACGATGGCCTGGATAAAGCAACATTGGTTAATCGTGATAAACTCGGTTCTACAGCTTCAACTTATTACTCTACTCTTGCAGATAATGTTTCAAGTGAGTTTGTGCAAAACGCCAGTTTCATAAAATTCCGCCAGGTATTACTAGGCTATACATTCCCTGCAAACCTATTCAACAATACTATAAAAGGTATAAATGTGAGTTTAGTAGGTCGTAACCTATTTTACTTAATGAAGAAAACAGATAACATCGATCCTGAATCAGGTTACACTTCTAGTGCACCCGGTCTTGAGTTAGGTGGAGTACCTTCAAGCAGAACATATGGATTAAACCTGAATGTTAAATTTTAATAAAATTATCAACAATTAATCTTACAAAGATGAAAAAGATATATAAATATAGTGCATTAATTGCCGCGGGGATGCTTGTTGTGGCAGGCTGCAGAAAAGATTATAATAAAATCAACACCAATCCGGCAACATATAATCAGGGTGTTTACAACCCCAATTACCTGTTAACAAGTGCCCAGGTAGGTTATTCGGGCAGTGCGGATTTAGCTTATGATACCTGGCGGGCAAATCTCATCTATTGTTCTACAATGATGCAAGGGTTCTCAACAGTTACAAGTTACTGGGCTGGCGATAAATATCTTAATAACCCGGTGTATACGGCCGCGTATTGGGGTGCTCCGAGCGGGCTTCCAAGTGGTGGTGATGGTGCTTATCCGGAACAGGTTAGGTACATAGTTGATGTGGTACAATCAACAACCGGAAAAGCACAATATGCAAACCTTCACCAGATAGCGCGTATTATGAAAGCGTTGATATTTGAACGCATTACCGACCTTTATGGCGATGTACCATATTTTCAGGCTGGTTTAGGCTATTATGACAAAGATTACTTCCCGGTATATGATAAACAACAAGCTATCTATACTGATTTATTAAAAGAAGTAAGTGATGCTACTACGCAATTAAACGCTAGCGGAGATATAGCCACAGGCGATCAATATTATAAGGGCAATGTTGCTGAATGGAAAAAATTTGGCAACAGTTTATTGCTAAGAATAGCTATGCGTTTAAGCAAAGTTGATCCTGCGACAGCGAAAACTTATGTACAAATGGCTATCACCAATGGCACAATGACAAGTAATGCTGACGATGCCTTTTTGTTAGGTGATGCATCTGGTGGCAGAAACACGAATAACCGTAATAGCCAGGTTCTTTTAGGCGATGGCGGACAAGAAAATTACTATATTAAATGGTCGCAAACTTTCATTAATTTCTTAAAAACAAATAATGATCCACGACTGTCGAAAATAGCTGTTACACAATTGTATCTTGATCCAAATTCAAAAGTACAAAATACCGCATTTGTCACCGATCCCACTGTGGCTAAAGGTGAACCCAATGGGTTAGATGTTGGTAATGTAGCTGCTACAAGTATATATTCCAATCCAACATTTACCTCGTTTCCTGATTATTCATCACCAAATCCTGCATTAATAACACGTGGAGGCCCAACATTTGTATTAACTTATGGCGAGTCGGAATTGTTGTTAGCTGATGCCGCTGAGCGTTTTGGATTAGGTGGAAGCGCTGCTACACATTATAACAATGGCGTAACTGCTGCTATGACTTACCTTGGTGAATATTCTCCTACAGTTGCGGTTGCGGCAGGCGATGCGCAAACTTATTTAACCGCTCACCCTTATGTATCAGGAGCAACCGGCTTAAATATGATTAATACTCAATACTGGGCTCTTACAAATACCATGCTTGATTTTTATGAATCATGGGCGAATTGGAGAAGAACAGAAGTTACCGGCACCAATGGTAATGGCTATCCTAATTTAACTTATGTAGTTTATCCGGGTAATGCTACAAATGGTACTATTCCACGTCGCTTTCCTTACCCAACCAGCGAAGCCGGAACAAATACAGCAAATTACAATGCTGCCAGCAAATCTGTACCCGGAGGTGATTTACTTACCTCTCGTGTATGGTGGGATGTAAAACAATAGGGTTAATTTAGGTTGATTGAAGTCCCCCGCTTAGGCGGGGACTTTTTTAACTCATTAATAGGGATTCTTTTTAACATAATCCTAACATCAATCTTAACTTATTAAAAAATATTAAAAAGTACTTTGAGTTTTAGAATTATTTAATTAAGTTTGTTATAGCTACTTTATACAACAGTGCATAAGGCAATTATTACCAAATCCATTGTAACAAAAAGGGTTAACAGGTATACAACTATTACAACAATAGCTAACTACCTGTTAAAGCAGCATTAAAGTGCGGATATTTTATACAACATATTATTAACATAGGGTATCCGGTATCGTAAGTTAATAGGGTTAATTTAGGTTGATTGAAATCCCCGCTCAGGCGGGGATTTTTTTTTAACTATACTTTTATTTAAATTATATATTTATACCAAAATACATTTCACAACATGGCTCGTTTAAATTTATTGGAAGAAACCAGGTATGAGAAACTACCTGTAACCGTATATCCAAACCAAAAGGTAGCATCCCTGGCGGTAGCGCAACGTATCGCAAACCTGATCCGCAAAAAAAGCGCTAAGGGCGAAAAAGCGGTACTGGGTTTAGCTACCGGTGTAACCCCCATTAACGTATATGCCGAGCTGGTACGTATGCATAAAGAGGATGGCCTGAGCTTTGCTAATGTGATCACCTTTAACCTGGATGAATACTTCCCCATGCAGCCAACCGCTGCACAAAGCTATGTGACCTTCATGAATGAAAACCTTTTCAATCATGTTGACATTGATAAGAAAAACATACACATACCCAATGGCACTTTACCACAGGATGAGGTAGCCGCATTCTGTTTAAACTATGAAAAACAGATCACCGAACTGGGTGGTCTTGATCTGCAAATATTAGGTATCGGCCGTACCGGTCACATCGGTTTTAACGAGCCGGGATCAGCACCAAACTCGGGCACCCGTTTAGTCACCCTGGATGACCTTACCCGCAGCGATGCCTCGCGCGATTTTGGTGGTAAAAAGAATGTACCCACCAAAGCCATCACCATGGGTATCGGTACCATATTTAAGGCAAGGGAAATTATCCTGATGGCCTGGAGCGGTAAAAAAGCCCCGATCATCAAAAAAGCTGTTGAAGGCGAGATCTCTGGCGATGTACCTGCTACTTATCTGCAACTATCCGATCATGTTGATTTTGTGCTGGATGAAGCAGCCGCATCAGAACTTACCCGTTTTGATACCCCATGGCTGGTAAAAGATTGGATATGGGATAATACCCAGAAAAAGAAAGCGGTAATCTGGTTAGCCGGTATCGTTAACAAACCTATCCTGAAATTAACTGAAGAAGATTACAATAACCACGGCATGGCGCAGCTAGCTGTTGAACAAGGCCCGGTTTACAACATCAATATCGACATATTTAACCAGGTACAGCATACCATTACCGGCTGGCCGGGTGGCAAACCTAATGCTGATGACAGTCAGCGCCCTGAAAGAGCCGTACCTGCAAAAAAACGTTCTATCATTTTCTCCCCGCACCCGGATGATGATGTCATCTCTATGGGCGGTACCTTCATCCGTTTGGTCGACCAGGGGCACGATGTGCATGTAGCCTACCAAACATCAGGCAATACTGCTGTTTGGGATGATGATGTATTGCGCTATATGGAATTCGCTATTGATTTTAACGCGAGTATCGGCGAAGACAATACCCACCTGAAGAATCTTTACAATGATATGCGTGCGTTTATCGCCCAAAAACACCCCAACCAGATTGATACCCTGGAGATCCGCGATGTAAAAGGCTTTATCCGTAAAACTGAAGCTATATCAGGTGCGCGTTATGCCGGCTTGAAGGATGACCATATCCATTTTATGGCGCTACCTTTTTATGAAACCGGCAAAACCAAAAAAAACACCGTTGGCGAGGAGGATATACAATTAACAATCGACCTGCTACAAAAAGTAAAACCACAGCAAGTATTTGTTGCCGGTGATTTTGCCGATCCACATGGCACGCACGTGGTTTGTTTTAATATTGTGATTGAAGCGTTAAGGCGCCTGCAAAAAACAGAAGATTGGGTTAAAGATTGCTGGGTATGGATGTATCGCGGTGCATGGCACGAGTTTGCCACCTACGAAATTGAGATGGCGGTACCTTTATCACCCGAAGAGGTTTTACGCAAACGCGCCGCCATATTCAAACACCAATCGCAAAAAGATACCCCTGTTTTCCCGGGGGATGATGTACGGGAATTCTGGGTACGTGCCGAAGACCGTAACCGTGAAACCGCCCGCTGCTACGACCAGCTTGGTTTAGCTGAATATGCCGCTATGGAAGCTTTTGTGAGGTTTAAGTTTTAATATTAAGCATTATTAAAGTGATAAAGGCCCGCAATTATTGTGGGCCTTTTTATTTAAAAAATATGGCGAATTATACATTATACTCTATATTTATGCCATGCCCTTATCCTTAAAACATCTTATACTTATTCTGCTTATCTTTCATATAATTTCAGCTTCAGCCAATAGCCATATTGATACTACATGGCACAAAAAGCAAATAGAGGCCACATTTACCTCCTCGGTCAACCATAGCATTTATCTACGTGGCGTAGAAGCGATACGTAATGATAGCTTGGATAAAGGAATTCACATTATAGCACTAGGGTGCCAGCCTTATTTCTCTCATCCTAAATACTTGTATCTATTGAACTACGAAGATATTGAAATGATGGAACTTATACGGTTAATGGATAGTGGGAAGCTATCTAACACGGAAATGAATGAAGGTAGATTGCTTTTTAAACCATTCTTCACAAACAAAATCAAATCAAATTTAAAAGATCTAGATCATGAATTTATCAATAACCCAAATAGTGCTTTTATACTTAGGGTTAGATTATTGGCATATAAAAAGGCAGGAGACGATCGTGCTAACGATATAGCAACAGCTTTACTAAAAATAGATCCGCAATTATTAACTATCAATATGTTTAAAGCCCAATATTATTTAGACAATGGTAATTATGCCGAATCTTTAAATTGGTGTACTAAGCTTATTCAAATGTATCCTGAATATACTTATGCATGGTATTTAAAGGGGAAAGATTATGAGTTTCTTCATAAAAAAAATATGGCAATTGATTATTTCAATAAAGTACTAAATTTATTTCCATTACATCTTGAAGCATCATATGATCGCTCAGATGTGCTTTTAGATTCAGGTAAATATCGTGAAGCTATAGCAGGTTTTATATGGGCTTTAAAAGCTAATCCATCGTACGGATATCCTGCTTACAAACTTTCAAGCTGTTACAAGGAATTATATATGCGCGATAGTGCGTTGTATTACATTAATATTCATATTATTAAATATCCTGATGATGCCGATGGATATGATTTAAAGGGAGAGATATTTAATGATAATAGAGATAAAATATCGAAAATAACGGCAATTAGACTTTTCAACAGGGCGATTAAATTAAACCCGGAAAATGAGGGTTATTATGAAGATAGAGGGGCAGCCTATAGCGATATTGATTCTTTAAATTTATCAATTAAAGACTTTACAAAAGCAATAAGTATAGATAAGAACCGGGTATACCCGGAAATCAGGCTTGGATATTGTTATTATAGAAAAAATGAATATATAAGTGCCTTAACCCATTACAAACAAGCATTACGCATTGATTCTACTTATAAGTATGCTTATACTGACATAGACCTTATCTACAGTAAACAAGGAAAACATAAAGAGTGTATAGAGTTATTAAAAAAAGCTCTTGTAATTGACAGTACTTATAACTTTGCGATAGGCAACCTTGGTTGGGAATACTATTGCGTGGGTAATTATGACGCGTGCATCAAATATTCTTATAAACTATTAAGTATTGAACCTAGTGCATCTTACGCCATGTATAATATTGCACTGGCCACGCTTTGTAAGGGAGATTTTGAGAAAGCCAAAGAGCGCTATACCTATTATTATAATCTTTGTAAGCAAAAACGATATGATATGCACATTAGTGGTGCAACAGATGACCTTAGAAATTTAATCAAGACTAATCGCTTTAAAGAGCAGTCAGCAGATATTATTCAAAATGTGTTTGGCGAAACACCATGAAGATTAGTTAATAATAGGATAGCTATATAGCTATCCTATTATTAACTAATGCGATTACTTCTGTTTCTATAGCAATTGCCTGTCTTTCCAACTCTTCACCCTGTTTAATAATATCAGTAGTATAGGCTTTATCCTTATATCCCGAAGCATTTATTTTCACATTCATAAATGCACCTAACACGGCCGTACGGGCACATAATGCCGCTACCCCTGCATCAGTTACTGAATTCGGATTGCCGATCTCAGCCATTGCTTTAATCACTTCCAAACTGCCTTGAGCCATTTGCATTACTTTAAATGGTATTTCAATAGCATATTTAGTGGCGTCCTGTATGGCCTTATCCCGGGCCGCTTTTTCTTCTTCAGTTGATTTTGGCAGACTAAACCCTTCCATTATTTTATTAAAAGCAACAGTATCCAAATCAACTAATTTTAACAGCTCATTTTTATAATACTGCCCCTTCTCTGCCCAATCGCTAAACTCTTCCCAACGATCATCCCAACCCTTTTTATGTGATGATAGATTAGCTACCATCGTAGCCAATGATGCTCCTAACACACCCGCATAAGCAGATATAGAGCCACCACCTGGTGCCGGACTTTCGCTTGCCGTTTCATCAGCAAAATCAGTCAGCGTCATACTGATCAGTTTACTGGCTGATTTATCTTTCAATAAATATTCAATAATGCGCTCTTCAGGAATAAATGGCCCCAACTCATCCAAACCCATTGATTTGATGGCGATCTTGATCAATTCTTTCTCACTCACCCCTACCGAACGCTGTTGTTTCAGTAGGAAATATTTACCCGCATCCAGCATCGCTTTTAAAGGGATCAGTCCAACCAATTCGCTGCCTGTTACCCGCATGCCACGTTCGGCAGCTTTGGTGCAAACCTCATCAAAGGCAATATGTACCGGTGTAACTTCGATATTAGTTAAGTTCATTGAAATCTGGGCGATGCCATATTCCTCGATATACCAACCAATAGCTTTCACAAATTTTAATGAACCAGGAAGCGATTTCGGTTTACCATTTTCATCAGTAATAATCTTACCATTAATCGGATCGCCTTCACGCAAAACACGCCCGGCCTCACGCACATCAAAAGCTATTGAGTTTGCTCTTCTGGTCGAAGTAGTATTTAAATTGACATTATAAGCGATCAAAAAGTCCCTCGCGCCAATAACCGTACCACCACGTTTAGCATCAAACTCCGCCGGACCAAAATCAGGTTTCCATTCCGGTAATTTTATTTTCTTGAAAAAGCCTTCATACTCCCCGGCTCTTATCACCGATAAATTACTACGTTTTTTATCAGTCTGTGCGCCCTCGTACAAGTAAACCGGGATACTCAATTCTTCACCGACACGCTTTGCCAGCTTCTGCGCATAAACAGCGGTTTCTTCCATACTGATATTACTAATCGGTATCAGCGGACAAACATCTGTAGCGCCCATTCGTGGATGCTCACCCTTGTGCTTGCTCATGTCGATCAACTCCCCGGCTTTTTTAATGGCTAAAAATGCAGCCTGAATTACCGGCTCAGGCTCGCCCACAAATGTTACCACCGTTCGGTTAGTTGCTTTACCGGGATCGACATTTAGCAACCTTACACCCTCAACAGATTCCACCACATCAGTAATCTGTTTAATAATATCCAGGTTTACGCCTTCGCTAAAATTGGGTACGCATTCAATTAATTTAGTCATTGGTCATTAGTTTATAAAACAATCAAAAATCAACGCAATCATAAAAATCAATATATAATAAGCGGTTTAAGTTTGCCTTGATGATATAAAATCTCCTTGTAATCATTAGTCGGATAGGCCTGCATATCCGCCCGCATTCCCGGTGCTAATATACCGCGATCGTTTAATCGCAAAGCCTTTGCCGCGCGAAAAGTTAAACTCGCAAAAACTTCAGCGGTATTCAGTTTTTCAGCGGTACTTATCACGGCAGCCTGCATCAACAGGTCACCCATTGGTGCAGAACCCGGGTTCCAGTCGCTGGCAATAGCCAAACATGCCCCAGCATCCAGCAATTTACGGGCAGGGGCATATTGCATGCCTAATCCTAACGAAGCGCCCGGCAAAACCACCGCAACTGTATCAGAATTTGCCAATAACTTTATCTCCACATCCCTACTCGCCTCCAAATGATCTGCCGACACCGCGCCCGATTTAACCGCAACCGCGCTGCCACCCGTGGTAAACTGATCGGCATGAACGGTAATATCAAAGTCCATTTGCTTAGCACGGTTTAGATAGGTTAGCGCATTTTTCGCATCAAAAGCACTTTCTTCAATAAATATATCAACCCGGTTACTCAGGTTTTCATTTTTGATGACAGGCAACAGATCATGAAAAACATAGTTCAAGTATTCTGATTGTCCGCCACTAAAATCCTTCGGCACCATGTGCGCCGCAAGGCAGGTAGAAACCAAACTGGCTTTTGTTTGGGTTGATGCTTTTGCTATCGCCCGCAGTTGTTTCAATTCTGACGCAGTTTCCAAACCATAACCACTTTTTATTTCGATGGTGGTTACCCCTTCGGCTAAATGGCGCTCAATTCTTTGTAATAATAACCTTTCAAGCAAATCCTCATCAGCGGCACGGGTTTGTGTTACCGAATCCCAAATACCGCCACCTGCTTTGGCAATCTCTAAATAAGTCTTACCCTGTATCCGCATGGCGTAATCCTTTGCCCGACTGCCAGCAAAGCAAATGTGCGTATGGCAATCCACAAAACCAGGCAGCAGCACATGATCGCCTGTAATTTCTTCTATTGTGGTTGATGGATTTGCTTTTCGTAAAGCTTCAAAATCATCAACAGCTAAAATCAGTCCGTTTTCAACCAAAACACCACCTTGCGAGATGATTTGCAAATCATCATCGCTCAAAGCACCCTTCAAGCCGAGACCTGCAAGGGTTAATATTTGTGTAAACGGACCGATTAGCTTTTTCATTTCCTTATTATTTTGTCATTGCGAGGAACGAAGCAATCTCTAAACTTTACAGAGCGAATTGCTTATTCGATCTACCTATGTAGAGATTGCTTCGTTCCTCGCAATGACGTGCATATTTTTCACTTTCAGACTTTCTGACTTCCGGACTTTCCGACTAAATTTTACCACACCTTCAATTCAAATCTACCCGCCCATTCCTCAGCCTTTTCATACCCAGCATCAGCATGACGGAAGATACCCATTGCGGGGTCATTATGCAATACACGTTTCAGACAAGCTGCTGCACGCTCGGTACCATCAGCCAGAACAACCATGCCTGCATGCTGCGAATAGCCCATACCCACGCCGCCGCCATGATGGAACGAAACCCAGGTTGCACCGCCAGCCGTGTTCGACATTAGGTTTAATAATGGCCAATCCGATACTGCATCCGAACCATCTTTCATGGATTCTGTTTCCCTGTTTGGCGATGCTACTGATCCGCAATCCAAATGATCACGACCAATTACAATCGGCCCTTTTACTTTGCCGCTTGCTACCAGTTCGTTAAATATCAAGCCGGCCTTTTCACGTTCGCCCATACCTAACCAGCAAATCCTCGCCGGTAATCCCTGGAACGATATTTTTTGCTGTGCTTTTTCCAGCCAGTTTATCAATGGCTTATTTTCGGGGAAAGCTTCCATCAGAGCCCTATCTGTAACATAAATATCCTCCGGATCACCGGATAATGCTACCCACCTGAACGGCCCCTTACCCTCACAAAATAATGGACGAATATATGCCGGAGTAAATCCCGGGAAATCATATGCATTTTGCTCACCGCCTTGCTTGGAAAATTCGCGTAGGTTATTACCATAATCAAAAGTGATAGCGCCTTTTTTCTTGAGATCCAGCATAAAACCAACGTGGCGGGCCATGCTTTTTAGGGATAGTTCTTTATATTTTTCAGGATTGTCTTTGCGCAATTCAGCTGCTTCGGTTAACGACAAACCATTTGGTATATAACCATTCAAAGGATCATGTGCCGAAGTTTGGTCGGTTAATATATCAGGGATGAAATTATCTTTCAATAACCTTTCCAGCATATCACCTGCATCGCTTACTAAACCAACCGATAAAGTTTCACCTTTTTTCATCGCATCTTTTACCCAGGCGATGGCTTCATCATAACTATGTGTTATTTTATCGATGTATTGCGTGTCAACCCGTTTTTGTATACGTGTCGCATCAATATCGGCACCTAAAAATACACCACCCGCCATAGTAGCCGCTAATGGCTGTGCGCCACCCATGCCGCCGATACCTGCGCTTACGATCAGCTTACCCGTCAAATCATTATTAAAATGCTGACGGCCGCACTCAACAAATGTTTCGTAAGTGCCTTGCAAAATACCTTGTGTACCGATGTAAATCCAGCTACCGGCCGTCATTTGCCCGTACATCATCAATCCTTTTGCTCGCAATTCATTAAAATGCTCCCATGTTGCCCAAGCGGGCACGAGGTTACTATTAGCGATCAACACCCTTGGCGCTTGCGGGTGGCTGCGGATAATCCCCACTGGTTTACCCGACTGCACTAATAGTGAATGCTCTTCATCCAACTCTAACAATAACTCAATAATCTTACGCAAGGCTTCCGGGTTGCGGGCAGCCTGGCCAATGCCACCGTAAACCACCAATTCATCGGGATTTTCGGCAACCTGTCCGTCAAGATTGTTTAGCAACATACGCAATGGTGCTTCGGTTTGCCAGCTTTTGGCATGCAATTGCATTCCGCGCGGCGCTTTGTAAACCGGGTGCTTCGCGTATTTTTCAATAAATTCCGAACTCGTCATCATGATTGAGATTAATATTATTGTTTAATGCGGTATCATTGGCTAATGCCTGTAATGACCCGTTAGTAATTAGCTGGTGTATCTGGTTAATATCTGTAGCAAAAATGCGGTCTTCATGAATAAAAGGTACATATTGGCGGATATAACTGTGGCAAGCTTCAATAACCGGCGTTGATTTTAATGGCCGCCTGAAATCCATTGCCTGCGTGGCATAGAGCAATTCAATAGCTTGTATATATTCTAAATTATCTATCACCTGGTGTAGCTTCCGCCCACTGATTGAACCCATAGAAACATGATCTTCCTGTCCCAATGAAGTCGGTACACTATCAGCACTTGCAGGGAAACAAAGTGTTTTATTTTCGGTAACCAAAGCCGCGGTAGTATATTGTGGTATCATCAATCCCGAATTTAGTCCGGGGTCATTGGTTAATACTTTTGGCAAGCCATATCTACCTTCACTCATCAAATAACAACGGCGATCAGCAATATTACCAAGTTCGGCTGCTGCGATGGTAGCATAATCCAACGGCAATGCCAATGGCTGCCCATGAAAATTACCACCGCTGATGGTATCATTCGCATCAAAAATTATTGGGTTATCGGTTACGGAATTAAGTTCTATCTCTGTCAGCTCTTTTAAATGCAGCCACGCATTGCGGGATGCACCATGCACCTGCGGCATGCAGCGTAATGAGTAAGGATCCTGTACCCTATCGCAGTTCACATGCGAATTACATATCTCGGACTCACTCAATAAAGTAAACAAACGAGCGGCAACTAATTTAGTCCCTTTAAAAGGTCGGATGGCATGTATCCTCGCATCAAAAGGCCGGGCTGATCCCATTAAACCTTCTAACGACATAGCGCCTATCAGATCAGCTAAATTCAAAGCATCATTCAACCGCTGCACCGCTTTTATAGCGAATGCAAGAATAAATTGCGTTCCGTTTATCAGCGCCAAACCTTCTTTAGGACCTAATATCAGCAGTTCTAAATTATGATCTTTTAATACTTTCCCTGCCGGGGATTTTTCACCCTTTACAAATACCTCGCCCAAACCAATTAATGGCAAAAACAAGTGTGATAGTGGCGCTAAATCACCTGATGCCCCAACTGACCCCTTTTCAGGTACTACCGGGATAACATCATGATCTATATGCCAGATGATCCTATCCAACGTTGCCGGATTAATACCCGAATAGCCTTGTGCCAGGGCATGTACTTTACTAATCAGCATCAGTTTAGCAATCTCCTGCGGGATGGGCTTGCCAATACCCACGCTGTGACTTTTCAGCAGGTTGCTTTGCAGGGTGCTGGTATCTTCCTCGTTAATATGGGTATCGCAAAGCGGCCCGAAACCGGTGTTGATGCCATAAACAGGCAACTGCGCGTGTACTATTTTTTTTACTTCTTGGTATGACGCTTGTACGCGGGCGGCAGCTTCATCGCCAATAATACCTTTGGTTTTTCCGACTGCAATATCCAGGCAAATGCCGATGGTTAAATGATCGGTTCCGTAATTAAATTTGCTGCTCATTGCATTCCGTTTTTTAATTTATCCGTGATCAATCCCGCAAGATTGGTGCGCTTAAAAGTATTTTCGAGCGCGGTTATAGATGATAACAGTTCGCTGCAACCGGGTTCGCTTGCAACCAATTGTTCCATCGCCGCGGTTACCGCTTCCCAAACCGGCATTATTTGTACAAGTAATTGTTTACCGCTATCGGTTAACTGTACTAATTGTTTCCGGCCGTCCACCGCGCAAGCGGCGCTGGTTACCAGTTTCTTATTCTTCAATCCGGTTATTAGTTGACTTGCAGCCGGATGCGACACCTCAATCTGCTCGCTTAATTCTTTAATAGAAAGCGATTCATTTTTCGACAACAAATAAAATACCGGGAACCAACTCGCATCAAAATCAATGCCCTTATTTTGATAGGCACGATTAATTTCAGATAGAAATGCCTCGCTCAAACGCCTCAATCTACTACCTAACACTAAGTAACCCAGGTTTTGATATAAATTCATGATGCAATTTATATAAGTACTTATATAAATCCAAATATCTTAATAATTATTATTGTTGCACGTTTTTATCATCCCGATATTTTATATTCACAGCAAGAATATAGTTATGGAATTTATTACTCTCGTAAAATCATTTGAAGAATTATCGCCGACTGAACTTTATAAGATTTTAAGGCTGCGCAACGAAGTGTTTGTTGTTGAACAGAGTTGCCCTTACCAGGATGCCGACAACAAAGACCCCAAATGCTACCATTTAATGCTTTTAAAGGATGATGGGCTGATGGCCTATGCGAGATTGGTACCTCCGGGATTATCGTTTCCTCAAATGTCTATTGGCAGGGTAATTACCAGCCCAAAGGCACGTGGCACAGGAGCCGGCAGGATATTAATGAACACTGCAATTGAACAATGCCATCAATTTTTTGGCGAAGGCCCCATACAAATAGGAGCGCAAGCTTATCTGCTGAAGTTTTATAGTTCGTTAGGGTTTAAAGAAGTTGGGGAGATTTATGATGAAGACGGCATCCCACATATTGATATGATAAGAGCATAATCCCGGTAGTTTTTACCGGGATCATACTCAAAATATTATGCCAGATGCATAACCGCATACAAAGCAGTTATAGATATTGCAGCCCACAAAGCAACTCCCTGCAACAAGGGCTTAAACCCTACCGATACCAATATTTTACGTGACAAGCCTGCACCTATCAAAAACAAGGTTAATGTTAAACCCATTTTTGCGATGGTAACCATGTACGGACTAATCATTTTAACAACTGGTAAATAAGTATTAGCTACCATGGCTAAAATAAACAAGCCTATAAAGTATGGTATGCTGATCTTCTTTGATTTGTTCTTAAAAATAAATGTTGACATGAATGATACCGGCACAATCCATAATGCACGTGCAAGCTTTACGGTTGTTGCAACCTCTAAGGCATGTGTACCATACTTGCTGGCAGCGCCTACTACCGAGCTGGTATCATGTATAGCAATTGCGCACCATAACCCAAATTGGGTTTGAGAAAGGTTAAAATGATGCCCGATTATAGGGAAAATAAACAAGGCAACAGAATTAAGGATAAACACGCAACCCAATGCCACTGAGATCTGCTTTTCTTCAGCCTTAATTACCGGCGAGATTGCCGCTATGGCACTACCGCCACAAATAGCTGTACCTGCAGAAATAAGGTAAGAAGTTTTCTTTTCGATATTTAACCATTTTCCCATCAGGTAACCAAATACCAACGTTCCGGTTATAGATGCTATTGTAAACAATACCCCTTCTTTACCCGCTTGCATAGCGGTGTGTACATTCATACCGAAACCAAGGCCAACTACCGAAAATTGCAACAATAAGTGAGTGGCTCTATGATTTAGATGTAAATATGGATGCCCCGTGAATTGGGCAATTACCAACCCCATTAATAAAGCAATTGCAGGGCTGATAAACGGCGTAAGACATAAGACTATACAAATTATAAATACAGCTTTACGGGTGCCTTCATTTACATTAAGTAACAGTCCGCTGGCTTTATGAGTTAATTGTTGATTTTGAGTATACATAACTATTTGTTTTGTAGCTCAAAGATCCATCAATATTTGATGTAATTTTTATCACTATTTAAGATTATCAATAACTATATGTTATCGATAATTCTATCATAACCATTACTAATTACCAAACTGCAAATAACGAGTGGAGCTATCTGCATAGTTGGCGTTTTTATCTAGCCCACTGGCAATTAGTTTTTTACAGGAATCAGGAAGATTTTCATCAAACGCTTTCATATAGGTATCTGCAAAATAGAATTGATGATCGTAGTCCATTTCCTCTTTTGGTTGCCAGGAATGAAGTTTATAAGTCAATAGTTTTTGTTCAAACTTATTACCCTGTAGCCATACAACAATTTGGCCTTTGTTAGCTATCCCGATCAGAAACATCAAACCTTGAACATCTCTGCCAGATTCTGCCGATAATGTTTTGTAAATATTCCTTTGTCCGGCGCGCTCAAAAACAGCCGCTATAACCTTTGAAGGCAATGCTATTGTGTCATTGTAAAAGGCATTTTCCCGGTAAGAAGCATATTTCAACACCAATGCCTTAGGCAAGCGTTCCTGGGTAGTTGATCCGTCAACATCGGCGTCACCCCAATGATAGGCATGGCCATTTACTTGTTCATGGTTTATTTGCCCCTGTTCATCACCTTCAAGTATAAAATATATATCCTGAACATAAACAGGATAAGCATAAGGCGCAGTTACTGATGAGCTGTAATAATACCGGGACGAACCGTGAAAGTTATAAATTTTGATGGTTGTAATTATCACCAGCGCAGTAAGCGTAATGATATAAAACCAGTTTAGAATATTTATCTTTTTCATCCGTGTGAAAATCCATAAGCCATGCCATTTGTAATGGCATATAACAAATAGCCAATGATGCTTAGTACGATGAAAACCGCAAAAACAATACGTGCCAGCCAGTATTTTTTGTCACGGTACGTAAAAACAAACCCAGCCATTAATACAGTTGATACCAGGGGTAGCAATAACCAATTCAGTAGTTTATGATTTTCATCTACATAAGTACAGCTAAGATAAATGAAAGCCAAAAATATGTTACCCATAATCAGTAAAGCACTTATTGAACTTTGATCAATTGCCTGTTCTTCGTTTTTCATTTCAGCATAGTGAATATGGTCTACTTTAATCAATAAACAACAGTTGCTGTTGCCAAATTGTTTAAACAAGCCACGATAATGATTCAATTAGTCCTTTAACCTACGGAAAACAGCCTGACAGTCACCCATATTTACAGCGACTGGTACAGCTTTTGTGCAATGTAAGGAAGTTTATTATTTGAATTACAAAAACAATACACACAGGATAACGGAAAAGAAACCTCATTTTAATTTGTGTTTGGAAAAGTAGGTGGGGTATACAAAGCGATAAACTATTATAGTTCCTGGCCGTTAAATTAATAGGACAATTAAACAACAACTATGAAAAGGGTGCTATTGATATCGGGTGTAAGTTTGCTTGCCTTAGGTTTGATATTCGGAAAGCTTATTGGTAGATATTTTATGAATAAGGTTGATAACCCCGATACCAGTGTGAATAACGGCCAGACTTATGCGGCTAGATATATTGCTGATTGCGATACTTTGCAATTGGTGATGAAAGATTTTAAAGATTCAACAAGTACTTTTAAAGTAAAAAGCACCGCTGGTCCATTTTCAGATAATGACCAAACATATGTAACTCAACACAAAGTAGTATTTTATGATTCGCATTATAAAAAGGATTTCAGCGTACTATACTTTTTCAATAAAAGTAATTTAGATGAGGATTTCAGAACATATATAAATTTAAACGTTGACAGTGTTGAACATATAGCAGGTACTGTTAACAAGCACGAAATGGCTGACGCTACTTATGGAGATAAGCAAAAACCCATACCCGTTTTATATTTTCACTCAACCACTCATAACAATACGCCATACTACGATTTAACTCAGCAGGATAAAGGCTCGTTCATCGGCAGCGAAGGTCAATTTAGAATCTGGATGCTGCACTATAACGTGTGGCACTATTTAAGTTATGTAAAAAGTAAAGCAGATTTTGAAAGGATGTTTGGAAAGCAAACGGAATAGTAGTTTGTTGACCGAATACTTCTTTACACCAAAGGGATAATTTTCTTGCTTAAAAAATTTGTAAGCTATATCAAGATTGACAACTCTCTGTATATTTCCGATCTTAACACTTATAGATGTATCCTTCAGTTTCTTTTCATTTCGTAACCAAGATTCAAAATTCTCTAAAAACCTAATGCTATTTCGAGGGCATTTTCAACAAAAAAGCTCATACCGAAAGTATTAAATACCTCAATATGAGCTTATCAAGTGGAGAATATCGGAGTCGAACCGATGACCTCTTGCATGCCATGCAAGCGCTCTAGCCAGCTGAGCTAATCCCCCATGATGGGGTGGCAAATATATCATATCCTGTTTTAATATAAAACTTAATTGTTATAAATTTCTAAAACAGGCCTTTACTGGGCTGGGAGCAAGACAGACTAGGGGCTGATATCAAATT
The DNA here is from genome assembly GCF_009765905.1 of Mucilaginibacter sp. L196. Classification (GTDB taxonomy): domain Bacteria; phylum Bacteroidota; class Bacteroidia; order Sphingobacteriales; family Sphingobacteriaceae; genus Mucilaginibacter. Next base: position 19,826 of record NZ_LMUO01000002.1, read on the forward strand.
GTTAGGAGTTGTAATTATGTGCGTTATGGTTGGCCTCTCACTAATTATCTAATATTTATAGAATTGCTCCCAATTTTAACATTAAAAAAATAAGCTTCTTTTTTGTAAATTTACAATCATTTTTCAATCAATCCCTATGTATTTTTTAAATCCACGACTCGCAGCTGATGTATTTGATGGTGAGTATATTATTGCAAATTTAGATACAGGACTCTATTATAGCATTCAAGGACTAGCTGTATCCATGGTAAAGGCCCTACCATTTCAAGATCAGAATCAGGTGATCCGATTATTGGCAGATACGTTTCCAGAAAACGCTATCACCATTGAAACAGAGCTTTCCGCTATTTTAAAAGAACTGCTAAATGAAGAGATTGTCAAACAAGAAAGTACAGCAACTTCAACCTCAGACCCAACTTACAGCCTGCCAAGCGAATATGTCCCTTCTCGTTTTAACCGTTATGCAGACATGCAGGACTTATTAATGTTAGACCCAATACATGATGTTGACGAAGATGGATGGACCGTTCAAAGTAATGACCAACAAAAATAAAGCAATTGACTCCCAATAAATACTTCGACGAGGTCTTATCTTTATTTGAAGCGATTCCCTCCTACCATACCGATCAGCTATCGCTTGCAAATCGCAGTATACATTTGCGTACACCGACAATGGATTTGCGCGACCGGCTTCTGCCGTCTTTAGCTCACCTTATTGATATAAAAGAAATAAATCAACCAGACTTAACCATCTGGTATGCCGAAGACAAACATTTACCTCAAAAGCTTAAGGCACCACCCTGGCATGGGTTTAATGCACAAGGGTTTAACGATACTATTTGCCAGGATGATATACAGGTATTTTTTCAGCCTTGGCAAACACAACTATTTCTTTATTCAAAAAGTAAACGTACTGGCATATACTGGACTCGAAAAACCGAAGATGTGCCATGGTGGGAGTGTACCTTTTCTTTTAGAGTTCTATTTCATTTTTGGACAAAGGACTTGCCCGCGCAACTGGTACATGCCGGTGCAATGGCAAAAGACGGATTGGGTATATTAATTACCGGGCCAAGTGGCTCAGGGAAATCAACTTCTTGCCTTAACCTCCTTAGTGCCGGTTATGATTACTTAGGAGATGATTACGTATGGATAGAACTAACCGGCCAACCAAAAGTATTTTCGCTTTATCAAACTGCTAAAATAGAGCCAGAAAACCTTCAACAACGTTTTTTAGACTGGAAACCATACATTAAAAATAAAACAGAATATCAAGAGCAAAAAGCGATTTTCGACATAAATGATCTGTTTCCAGAAGCAGGAATCTCTTATTCGACCATAAACGCAATTTTACTACCTAAAGTTGCTCATCAGGAAATAACCAAGTTTGAAAGTACAAATCCATCGAGTGCACTTATGGCCATGGCACCTACTACACTTCACCATTTGCCCCACAACCGGCAAACGTCTTATCAAAAGTTAATGCGCATTTCTTCTGCGCTGCCAGCTTACCATTGGCACCTTGGCAACGATACAAAACAATTTGTAGCATCATTCGATCATTTTTTAAAACATGAGCTTTCATCAAATTAGCATCATCATCCCAACCCATAACAATGGAGGTGAGTTACGAAGAGCAATTTTAAGTTTGATAGCTCAGGATGCACCCAATGGCTATTCTATTGAAATAGTTATTGTAAATGACGCATCTGGCGATGAATACCTTGAACAATTAAATCAGTTGATAAGAGATTTTCCGGTATGCAGGTTGTTGCATATGAAAAGAAAATCAGGCCCTGCCGCAGCGCGGAACTCAGGTATTCTATCGGCTAAAGGTAACCTGATCGGATTTCTGGATGCAGATGATGAATGGCCCCCAAATAAACTGAGCCTTCTATTACCTTATTTTGAGTCAAACGAAATAGCGGTAGCGGGTGGCAAAATAAAATACATGGTGCAGGATGGATTACCTGATATAAATATGACTTTTGAAGACGAGGAAAGTAGAATTACCCATGTACACTTGGGTGCATTGCTGGTCAGAAAAAACTTATTTGAAAAAGATCTGTTTTTTGACGTTTCGTTAACCTATAGCGAAGATGTGGATTGGTGGTGTCGCTTAAGAGAAAAAAATATCGGTATCGTTATTTCTGAAGCCACAACATTACTGTATCATGTGCATGGAAAAAACATGTCAGTAAATAAAGGTATAGACGAGTTACAGCTTTTAAAAATTTTGCACCAGTCCGTTAAAAGAAGAAAGAACAACCTACAAAGTCAATTCATGCCACAGGTAAAAGATTTCAGAATCGATCAGGAAGACCCTTTGATTAGCATTATTCTCCCGCTTTATAATGGGAAAGACCTTATCAAAAAAACCTTAGATAGTGTATTTAACCAGACTTATACTCACTGGGAGCTCATTATTGTTGATGACGGATCTACAGATAATGGTGCCGACTTTGTCGCGGCACAATATCCACAAGCGATAATTATACGACAGATAAACGCAGGAGTAGCGGCTGCACGTAACACTGGTATAAAGCATTCCAATGGTGAAATCATTGCCTTCTTAGATCAGGATGATGAATGGATTTTTTCCAAATTAAGAGAACAATGGGATCTATTGAAAAAGGATCCTTATTGTGTTTTTGTTACTTGTAATCAACGCTTCATTTGCCACGATGGCGTGACGCTACCAGCTAACTTTAGTGAAAAATTAATGGAAGAACATCGTGCTTTTGTACCAAGTGCTTTGTTGATTAGAAAACAGGCCTTACTTAGTGTGGGCATGTTTGATGAATCGCTTGAAGTGAGCAGCGATTTTGAGTTGATTCGGAGACTCCGCAAAGCAAAATACAAGGAAAGTAATGTAGATAGGCTATTACTAAAAAAATGGTTCCATGGAGATAACGCGAGTCAAAATAAACCAGTATTACGCAAAGAAATTTTAGGATTATTATACAGACAAATAAAAGAGCGATGAACTATCCTGATATCGATGTTATTATAGCCGTTTATAATGGTGAAAAGTATATTGAAGAAGCCATTGTGTCGGTACAGGCACAATCCTGGAAACAGGTGAACATTATCATTGCTGATGATGGTTCAACCGATAATACCTTGTTGATTATTTCCGAATTAAGTAAAACAGACAGCCGTATTAAAATATTAGCAGGCCAGCATCAGGGTGTGTCTGCTACGCTGAATGCGGCGATAAACTATTCTGCCGCCGGATATATTGCTTTTTTGGATGCAGATGACTTATGGCATGAAGAGAAACTGGAAAAACAAATGCAGGTTTTGACCAAAAGCGTGGCAAAAATTTGTTTTTGTCTGACGCAAGAATTTGAAAGTTTTAATCAAGGTGGTCACAAGACACATAGTGCACGGCCGGAACCGTTGAAAGGATATGCGAAAACCTCATTTTTAGGTGAAAGAAGCATTTTTAAAACGTATGGACTATTTGATAAAAACGTGTCAATAGGTGATTTTGTGGATTGGTTTAGCAGAATAATAAGGGCTGAAGAACCTGTTATTATGTTAGACGAAGTACTGACCTTTCGGAGGGTACATCAGCACAATACCACTGCTTCGGCACCTAAAAATGCATTTCTAAAACTCATAAAAACGCATTTGGATGAAAAGAGAAAAAATGCAGGGTAATAACAAAAACGAATTTGATAATAACTTCAAATACTGGTTTCGCTTTTTTAACTCGATGCCCAGAAAACAATTGTTGTTGTCCATTTTTTATGGCGCATCGCGTGTGGCTATTTCTGCAGCCTGGCCTTTTTATTTATACCGGTCACTAAAAGAAATTGGGAAAAAGACCTATACTCAAATCCTGATTGATCTTACTTTAGTGGCATTTATGCTGGCACTAATTGCTATCGGTACGCACTTGCAATCAAAAATAAATATCAAGATACTAAAAGAATTCACCCTTGAGCTCATTGATCGGATATGGAAGAAGATGAATGCTCTTGATTGGCTAACCTTCCACAGAAATAATAGAGTATACTATTTTGATATGCTGATGGTTGAAACTTGGCGCTTACGTGCCGGAATGGCTGCCTTACTGGAATCACTTATTATAAATAGCCTTATTGCTGGTGTACTTAGTCTGTTTATCATATTCATCAGTTGGCCATTGTTCTTAATCTGTTTCGGCGGATTATTATTGATGGGGATTGGCCATTATATTTCAACGATAAAAACCAGGCCGCTCTTGAAACAATTTCACCATGCCTGGCGAGCGCAGCATCATTGGATAGCCAAATGTGTTGATCAGTTTGATCTAATCAAAATGGACAGGGCCTACGAAACCTCAGTAGCATCTAATTTAAAAAACTCCAATCTGTTTTTAAACTCCAATACAAAATTACTTACAAGCCAGGCAGAATGGCGTAATATGAACCAGTTACTCGCCAATATTGTGCGTATTGCAGTTTTCATCATTGGTATATTGTGGGTTCGCCTGGGTGTTGTAACCCTTAATGAGTTATTGCTGGTGTTACTTGTTGTTACCATAATACAAAGCAACGTTATGCAAATGCCAGCTGCACTAAACAGTTTTATAGAAGCACAGGAAGCACTAAGGGCCATTTCGGCTTTTTTTACCTTAAATGACGAACAAACCGATATTGAACATCCGTTAAGCAAGTTGCCCCCCATACAAAAAATGGTTATTCGTGATCTGTCCTATTGCTATGATGACAAACCTGCTATTGATCATGTAAATATCGATTTAGAAGTTGGTAAAATATATCTATGGAAGGGATACAATGGTAGTGGCAAATCAACAGCAGCGCACATTCTGTTGGGATTGCTCCATCCACAACATGGAAGCCTGGTTATTAATGATCTTGTAATAGATTGGAAGGATTTGAGACATTTGCGATACCGCTTTGCCTTTTTAGATCAGGATTCGCCCATATTTATGGGTAGCGTTAAAGAAAATGCACTATTTGGGCATACAGAACCCGAAAACGCATGGAATAAGCTACAGGGAAGTTGGTTGTCGAGATTACTGCCAACTTCGAATCAAGCAGCACATCGCATGGTGGGCGAAAGAGGGGAAGGCTTATCTGGCGGCGAAGCCAAACGGGTTGCTTTGATACGGGAACTATTGCGTTCATCGGAATTGTTAATTCTGGACGAGCCCCTTAATCATCTGGATGAGTATGCCATAAATGAAATAAAGCGGGAAATTTTAACGATTAAGGCTAAAACCATTATCATAATTATTAGCCACCAAACTGGCTTTGAAAGCATTGCAGATGAAATTAAAGAGTTTTGACACCATTGACAATTTAACCAGGGCGCAGCAATTAATGATTAGAGCTTGCCTTGCTATTGTTAAGGAAGAACGTGAACATGCTGTTCATGATTGGGAAGATGAGGTGCTGATCGATGACCTTGATTTCAGCTCATCCCGGCTTATACCTTACTTTTTTTATGGCAACCAGCAACATGGAATTATCTCCAGGCACGACAAGCGCTTGAAAGTTATTTATAAGCATTGGTGGTTGAGAACCCAACATATATCCCACCAGCTTAAAAAAGTTGAGGGAGCACTTTTTGAGGCGGGAATAGATGCTGTTATTATTAAAGGAGCATCTATAAAAATGCACTATGAGCGCGAGGAGCTTCGGCCTATGGCTGACTTTGACCTACTGGTAAAACCTTCGGATCTGCAAAATGCCCTGCAAATTGTTAAAAATTTGGATTACTTACCACACGAACCTTCAGAATTTGTTTTACAAAAAAGCACAAACCTATTTCTTGATTTCAACCATGCCATCTCCTGTGCACACAAGAAGAACGATACCCATATAGATCTGCATTGGCGGGTAGGGTCACGCTGTTCTATGCGATTTTCAGATGATTTATGGCTTCATCTGGAAAACTATAGCGGCCTTACGCATGCCAGAAGGCCTCAACTTGCTTACGAAGTGTTTATGCTTATTATACATGCTGTGAATTATGGGAATAGAGATAACTTAAACTGGATCATCGATATAGCTGTTATAAATATTAAAGCCGACCGATCTTTTTGGAAAGAAGCCAGAGCATTGGCAGTCGCAGAAAAAAAAGAAGATTTATTTGATTATGGTTGCTCTGTATTAATAAAATTTGGCGTTTATGCACCCGACCCGGGTTCTGTCAAAAAGCCACGTGCTCTTATTTCTATAGATCCGGACTACGGGCAACAGATGAGTTATATGAAACTGACGTATACAAGAATTTGGAATTTAATAACCAGTGTAAATCGGCTACTTCCTCATGCTAAAGTATCCGATAAACTATACCAAAGTATAAGATATACACGCTTTGTCCTTATCCGGAGAAATGCCAGATCTATTAAATCGTAAATATAATTTTTCTACTTCGAACAATGAAGTTGATTCTCCAACAATTTCTGCCTTGAAAATATCCAGCAGTCCGTTTCACCTCCCTATTAAATTTGGATACTACGGAGCCTGCGATCACCTCGTTGCGAAATAGCAAACACATAATTCCGTAACACTTTGACCATGTTAATTTATTGATTGTTAATTGCGATTTTCTTAATTGCAAACACAAACTGATGGTCCAAAGCGCACTGGATATCATGGTCAAGCCTCCCGGAATATCCAAATTATTCCAACCCTATCCCGAACGCCGTTAAATTGAGTTTTCTTTGGATAAAGTTGTAGCAGAACGTGAGTGAGTATAGCCATGCGGATGTTTTACAAGTGCAGCTGTACAAAGAAGTATTAGCGGGATAGAGTGAGTACATAATTGCAAGCAAAGATTTGTGATTATTTATAAGCCTACACTTTTAAATAATCAAGCAAGATGATACTGCTTCAATCCAAATAATTAACACCCTCTATAAATGTAAGTTTTCGTTTTTTCTTGGATTGATATTTTACTACAGTTTATTAGATGGGGTATAGAACCCATTTTTCACTAAAAGTATAGCAGATTAACATGATTCAAATCTGAAACTTTAAAGCTAAGGGTTACCTTCTATCCAAGTAAGTATTAATGATATGGATGAAAGAAAATGGACTGGTATCATAATCTGCATTTTAATATTCTTAGGCTTGCTTATTTATTGCGGAAGCTATTGGAATAAAAAACGATGCCATACCCTTGCTTATAAAGATTGTAAAGTTCGTTTTCATTATTACTACAACGTTGACACAATGGATATGGCCTACCCAATAGCAAATAACAAGCTAGCTCTTTGCCTTTGTCAAGCATATCTTAAAACTAAGGATAAAGACATATCCAGACGTATCATGCAAATCTATAGAGCTTACGATGTCCCTTTTGGAATTGATAGCAATAAGTATGGAATCCATCCCGGAATAGACACGATTGTGAAATACCGAACCAAAGTATTTGATACTGTTATTTTGCTAGACTAACACTATCACTGCGAACTCGTCATACTGTTTATACGAGTACATTTTTTTATCAAAGGGTATATACATTTACCTTATAAAATAAAAATGTGCTACCTTAGAACAACCTATCAAACCCAATGGCACAAGATCAAACAGTAAACTCAGCTAAGGCATCTGCTATCAATAAGCCACCTTTTGAAGCGAAGCATGATTGTATTTGTGCACCCGCAGACACACCTATCCTGAAGTTTTACAGGGGCTATTTCGACTCGGTTTACATTATGTTGCATCCATTCTACAGCATGAATGATAAAAAGGAAATTACCAAGACTTATACATGGGCTGAAATGGTTTCATTAACAGGGTTTAATGATCTCAACCAGTTGGATATAGCGATGAGAAATAGTATAGGTGGGCTTAATAAAAATTGGAAGAACGAAAAGGATGTAGAAATTCTACAAACTGTTTGCACCTTAAATGATATATGGATTCCCTCTGAGGGGCTTTTCCAAGACTCCTTAAGAAGTGAGATGCTATTGGGCATCCAGGAACAAGGGCATCATTATATGTTTGTAGCAGATGGGTATGGATACGAACGCAAACTTACCTATATACCTGATTTCCTAATTAAGGATGATATAGTGCTGGAATGGAGCGGTCGCGAAAACTGGTATACCAATAAGAATGAAATTCTTTATACTAGTCATTGGGATAGCCATCATACATTGCTATGTTCCGATAAAGAAACAATAGAATCTATACTTTCTAAGCATCCATTTGAAGGATTTTATTGTGATGCAGAAACTGAAATTTACTGGAGCTGTCAAGCGTATGAAAAAAGGAATTAGACTTAACTAAAAAAGCAATGGCACAAAACAAACCTATTGACACAGGAACGTATGTTTACTTTATAAGGTACAGAAAGTTATTGACTGCAATGTCTGTTCTCGTCTTATTATTTATCCCTTTTTAAATATATGATGCTCCACCTTTTGATGAGACCCCTAAATATCAAGACATCGGCTATTGCCTTGACACACTTTTGATGTGTGTTGCCTGTCCTATATGGATACTCTTTAATGTTCGAAAGGCCAATAAAGCATACAACAATGAAGAGGAATGGAAAAAGATGTAAAAGGGTTGAAGCTAGCAGTAATAATGTCTGTGTTGATTGTCTTTCTAAGTTGGACTATGTACGTGCCAAGAAAGAATGAGATCACCAAAATCGAGATAGCAACAAGTGGGTGTTATGGTACTTGCCAATCTACAGCTATTAGCATTGACAACAATTTAAATTATAAGTATTACGGTGGAAGATATGCAAGTTTAAAAGGTTATTACTTGGGTAAAGTAACCAAAGGATTTTGGGACACCTTGAACATGAAGTTGGAACACATAAAATATAAACAGATGGATACAACTTACAACGTAAACATAGACCTTCCTGAAACAGAATTAATAATTCACTACAATGGACTTGTTAAGCACATTCAAAGTGATTTCTTTCGTAAACCGGATAGTATATGGAACGTTGTGAATTGGCTAAAAAATAGCTATCAAAAAGTAAAGCTTCATGAAACAAAGAAGAAGATACAGTTCCAAACCAATGCTCAAAACAATCATTAAAACCCGTCAGACATGATTGGGTTTCTTCCACCATTTAAAATGAAAACATGGTGAATTAGAGAAATTACTAATTGTTATTCAAACTATGTAAGCTTATAAGAAGTGAGGATAGAATACTAAAACCATCCTTCCCAATCAACGCATTTTGCTACAGTTGCAAAAAAAGATATTAAGAACCCATTTTATTGAAGAAGTGTAGCAAATAAATCATATCCAAAAAAGTGTTCACCCTAGTATAAAGTGTTTTCTGAATCATTTTTGGATATTCAATTCGGGATTTGAGCAGCCTGTATGGCTATCTATTCCGTTTCCTTTCTTGATTGCTACAAACCTAGGCTGAGCCGCATAATTATTTATTTACTTAATTAAAGAAACACATCTTAGAACAACAATGTATCATCAAAGAAATAGCTTACATTTGTTTAAGCCTTGCCAATCTCAAATCAATTAATTCAATCAAACCTTACGGCCATTAAATCTATTTTACACCAAACGTCAACATTTTTTACTTTGTTTTTTTGCGCGCTTACAATTTTTACATCATGTAAAAAAGGCCAGCAAGTTACTCCCAGTAGTGCTGTATTGAAAGTTTCTGGTGCTGATTATGTGTGGGGCGATCTGTCGATTGACAGAACTACCGGATCGGATGTCATTAAATATAATGCGAACGGAAATATTGATAGTGTAGTTTCTTATGACGCAAACGGACACCGTACAGGAAGCATAATACTTACCTATAGCGGCAACAAAATAACACTGAACACAATGTACGATGATACATATGAACTTGATGCCGTCGGAAGGGTTATAAGCCATAGTTCCCAGCAAATACAAAATGGCTATAATTTTATTTCAACTGAAAACTTTACCTATGATGCCAATGGTTATTTAAATAAGGTAACAATGGCTGAGAACGCTAACCTATCGGGCGTAAGTTCCGGAACAACAATATATTCAGTTATTAATTATGAAGTTCAGAATGGCAATTACATAAAATTCGCTTTATCAAATACCACTGGCGGAACAGTAACAAGGCAATACAACTTTACCTATAATTCAAGCGTTAAAATAAATGGTTCTTATGCGTTATTCGCCCCTATATTTTCTAACAATACCGCTTCAAATATTGATAAATACCTTAATTACGGCAAAATATCAGTAAACTTACTTACAGGCGTAAATTATACCATTGTTAACCTTGACAATAGCGTTTCAACAGGTCTATTTAATGTGGTTACAAAACTCAACGACGATAACTATTTAACGCAGTTAAGCCTTACGGGTAACGACCCTGCCGGGTTTTCTTCAGATAATATATCACCATTGCCCCGGAGCATAAAATTCAGCTATTAATTTTAACTAATCCGCATTCCAAAAACAAAATGCTGACGGAGGATCAAGGAACTCTCGCTCCCGCAAGTTCGTAACTCACGGTTGTATAGTATTATTCCTTATTTTCTGAATTGACTTTCCGACACTTCTTGACCTTACTATTTATAAGCCCAGACTTTCTAAAGAAGCGTCCAATAAGCTCACTATGCGCATTTTCTGAATGGATGGTATATAATATACTAAGTGAAATAAAAATGTCCGAGGCAGGACACTAAGGTCATTTAACATTTTAAGGCTATAAAAGATACGGATAGATACCCTGTTGCAGTTCTACAGTTTCCATTAATTATTAAAAGTTTGTAACTCTCTATTCACTTAACATTATAAGCTATGACATAACAAAACCTAAACATTAATTATTACAATAATTAACTAAATTCTTTAACAAGATTGGGTTTGCATGTGAAAAGAACTAAGAAAGGTCAAAAAGTGGCTTTAAAGCTGTGTAATGGTGGGGATTACGGCTACGCATGCCATGCACACGCTCTAGCCCAACTGAGTTAATCCCCAAAGCTGAGTGGTGAATACATCATATCCTATTTAAAATAAAACGCAATTTTTATAAATTTTAGGTAGAGGTTCTGATGCGATTTTAGTGGCGCTCACTTATATCCAATCTCTATAAATACCCACCATCTGGTGCAGATACAACATATTTCGTTTTTTATAAATGTTTATTAAACATTTTCAAATATTCAAACAAGACAAGAATACATACCAATATAATACCTTAACTTATTTAACTTATTAAATTAATTTATAAAGTATTAGGATCTTTCATTTTTTTTCAATTAGTTTGTTAAACAAATGAAATCCTGAATCTTGAATGGAACTTAGAACTAAAATTGTTAAAAGCGCCGAATTGAAGAACATAATTATTAAGCGCCTTTATTTTGACAAAGCTTTGTCTTGTG
>NZ_LMUO01000018.1 GCF_009765905.1 Mucilaginibacter sp. L196
AGCGTCCTAGGGTAAAGTCGGTAACTGGGGCTAAGTCGTAACAAGGTAGCCGTACCGGAAGGTGTGGCTGGAATACCTCCTTTCTGGAGCAGTATTCAACAAACGGTCTTATCAGCGTAAGACAAGCTGCGTTATATGTTATTCTTAAAATAATTAAAACAGGAAATCAGCCATAGGGGCTGGATCATTCCGGAAAACTCCGGAAAGTCAACGGTTCGAATCCGTTATTCTCCACTATACCCACCGATTGCCGGAAGGCAAGGATAATGAAAAAGGCGATCCGCAATGGAAGACCGGG
>NZ_LMUO01000003.1 GCF_009765905.1 Mucilaginibacter sp. L196
GTATAAACCTTTTTCTTATCTCCAAACTTTATTTTAAAGTTTTTTCCGCCGCTTTCCTTCTCACTTTTCTCCTTCAATTGCGGGCTGCAAAGATGCGACTTTTATAGTTATCTAACAAGTAAAAACTTACTTTATTTTAGATTATTTTATTGTCGCCAAATGTTCAAAAAACAACCGCTTTTCTTTAGCGGGGCACAAATGTAATAAGAATATCCAACCCCACAAAAACATTTTTGCAAAAACTGTGTATACATTTATAACTAACTGTTAAACAGCCGATATTAGGGCATTCTTTTTTCGCTAGTATATAGTAAACAGGGCTATTATTGAATTCGTATCTTTGAAACACGATATGGACAAGCTTAATTTCCCTCCTAATTTCTTAGAATCATTATCCGGCGAGCCGGGTTTTGACGCAGAAAACTTTATAAATACTCACGAACTTTCTGAAACGCCTACCTCTATAAGGATAAATCCTTTTAAAAAATCAGCAATAAAGGGCAATAGCCAAGTGCCCTGGTGCCCCGAAGGCTATTATTTAGATACCCGCCCGTCGTTTACATTCGATCCTTTATTCCATGCAGGATGTTATTATGTACAGGAAGCATCATCCATGTTCATCGGTCATATATTAAAAAGCATTAAGCCCGATGGCGAACCTGTGAAGATATTAGATCTGTGCGCCGCGCCCGGAGGCAAAAGCACATTGATCAATTCGGCCATGCTGCCTGAGGATTTATTAGTAGCTAACGAGATCATCAAAACACGTGTACCGGTACTTGCTGACAATTTAAGCAAATGGGGAACTGCCAATGTCATCGTAACTAATAACGATCCAAAAGATTTTACCCGCCTGAAAGGCTTTTTTGATATTATATTGGTTGATGCGCCTTGCTCCGGTTCGGGTATGTTTCGTAAAGACCCTGCGGCGATGAACGAGTGGAGCGAAAACAACGTAAACCTATGCCAGCAAAGGCAGGAAAGAATTTTGGCCGACATCTATCCATGCTTAAAAGAAGGCGGACACCTTATATATAGTACATGCTCCTACTCGCACCAGGAAAACGAAGATATTTTGGATTGGCTTTGTGAAAGTTTTGAATTGGAGAGTTTGCCTATACCTATATATAAGGAGTGGGGCATTGTTGAAACTCAATCCGAAAAGAAGAAAGCATGGGGTTATCGTTTCTATCCCGGCAAGGTAAAGGGCGAAGGATTGTTCGCCGCCTGTTTAAGGAAAACCGGAAACCAGGAAGCGATGGGTGGTTTTAAAAATAAGGAACAGCAAAAGGTGGTAGCCAAAGAACTGGACCAGGTAAAGCAATATATTAACGAGCCTGCAGAATTTTACTATTTTAAAGTAAACGACGACTGGATGGCCATCAATCGTAATCATATTGAAAGTTTGAATATTCTGAGCCGGAACCTGTATGTAAAGAAATCGGGGGTGAGGATAGGCAAACTTGCAGGCAAGGATCTGGTACCCGACCATGAGCTGGCCCTAAGCATTATTGTTAATAAAGATGCCGTTTTACAAACCGAGCTGAATAAAGACCAGGCCATACAATATTTAAGGCGGGATAATCTTAACTTAACTATAGCTGAAACTGGCTGGAGTTTAATGAACTTTGAAGGTTATGCCTTAGGCTGGGCAAAATTACTGCCTAACCGGATCAACAATTATTATCCGAAGGAGATCAGGATATTTTCACAAGCTCCGCAATAATAGCCTAACAGCTGCTGAAACTGTCATTTTTTAAAATTGTTACCATAATAGCAAGGGCATTATACAACAAGTAGTAGTTAAATTGCGTACAATAAAACGTTAGGTTTTAACCGTGGACTAAGATTTGTGTACAATGGACGTTACTGATACCACTAATAATAATATAAAAGAAGATATATTTAATCTGGAGCATTTCTTCAACTTATCCCCAGACCTGCTATGTATTGCCGGTTTTGATGGGTATTTCAAAAAGATAAACCCTGCCGTCTCCAAAACACTTGGCTATACCAATGAAGAGTTATTTTCAAGGCCGATAGATTCATTTGTTCATGCTGAGGATCGTGCGCTAACGTCGCAGAAACGGGAGAATATTAAGAAAGACAACCCACTATTGCATTTCGAAAACCGGTATATAACTAAAGACGGCGAAATTGTTTGGCTATCCTGGACATCGATGCCAATTAAAGAAGAAGGGTTGGTTTTTGCCATTGCCAAAGTTATCACCCATAAAAAGAAACTAGAGGAGGATAGAAACTCGTTATTGAATAACTTAACTTCCATCAATAACGAGTTGAAACAACTAACCTACACAACATCTCATAATTTAAGGTTGCCGGTTAGTAACCTGCTATCTATTTTTAATTTCCTGGATATATCTAAAATTCAGGACAAAGAAACGCTTGAGTTTTTTGAAATGCTTAAGATCTCTGCCGAAAGTTTAAAGGATACGTTAAACGATTATGTTGACACCTTAAGCCAGAAAAACATTTTAGAAGTACACACCGAGGAATTAAATTTAAGTGAATGCCTTAATACAATCCTGCAATCGTTAGGATCATTGATACAAGGTGCAAAAGCAAAAATAGCTATCGATTTTTCTGTGTTTGAAACTATAAACTTTAACAAGGCTTACCTGGAAAGCATATTTCTTAACCTGATTACCAACTCTATTAAATACACCAAGCCTGATACAGCCCCTGTTATTACTATTTATACCAGAGAAAGAGATAATATTAAGCAATTGGTTTTATCTGATAAAGGATTAGGGTTTGATATGGATGCTGTGAAAGACAAGATATTCGGCTTCAATCAAAAGTTCCACAATCATAGCGATAGTAAAGGCATCGGTTTATACCTTGTTTATAATCACGTTACAAGTTTAGGCGGCAAAATAGCGATTGAAAGCCGACTGAATGAGGGGGCAACCTTTATTATATCGTTCCCTAAAAGTTTTTGATTATCTATACAATAGAATATACATCTTAGCTTATCACAATTAATAAACATGAAGAACAAATTACTGCTGATTGTATTTTTTGTTGCACCATTCATATCGCAAGCTCAGGTAAAAACCGTTATCGGCAATGACATTGTAAGCTTGAAAACTTTTACTACCGTTTTGGGTGATGCTGTTAGAATGGAAAAGCTTGATGATTATTTTAAACCATTGGGCTATAAGTTTACCGGTATGGAAAATATCTCCAGGCATGGGATGCAAGGGCATCAACTAACTTACATGGGCGATCATTCGGATTTTAGGATAGATCTGGTAAACCGGTTAAAACTTAATGTTTTGTATGAAACAGCATCTGCCGATGAATACAATACCATATTAACGGATTTGCAAACCAGCAATGGCTATAAAATTGTGGATGACGCGGATAGTGGCTTAACTACCTCCATAACGTTTGCCAATAGCGAATATCTGTTTGTTTTTATGACCAGGAAAACGCAAAATGGAATGCAATATTCCATCAATGCATCAAGCAAGGTGAGTAACCTGGTGGTTAATGATGGTAATAATCAATAAGTCTTATTAATATTGCCCTATTGATAATAGCACTAAGGTGCAGGCATATTCTGTTTCAATCCCTTTTTCGTTTGCCATTTTGCGCAGCTCAGTATTTTCGGTACCGGGGTTGAAGATAATACGCTTTGGGTGTGTATTTAATATATAATCATACAAAGGTGGCTGATTTTGCGTACCTACATATAAGGTTATCGTATCAATATCATCATGTATGATTTCGGCTTTTTCAATTTGCACGCCTGCAACTTCACCAGTTTTTATGCCGACGTTAACGATACTATGCCCATGATTTACCAATCGGTTTGCGGCCAGATATGCGTAACGGCTTGAATCCGGGGTAGCGCCTAAAACCAATGTCTTTTTATCAACCATTTATAATTCTATTTAATAATGCGATTTGCCCTGCATGATAAATATGATGCTGGATTAATCCATTGATCAATGCCTCATAAGTAACTACAGGCCTGTCGCCTCGTTGATCATCTATTGGCTCGCCCCATTGTTCCTCAGGAAAGTTTTGGATGATGCCTATCAAATTTACATTAACCAACTTTAAGTCATCAACATAATTCTGCCATTTTTGCTCCTCGGGCTTACCGGTCTCAGGCCAGTCTCCGCTGGTGGGTACGCCTGCGGTCATTCCGTTCATACGGTCCATCACTTCTTCTGTCCAGGCAACCATGTGCAGTACAATTTCAGCAATATTATGCACAGAGCCGGGCGGCTTTTCATAAGCGGCTTCGAAACTAATTTTGGCGATTGTATCATATATGCCTATGCCATACCATGGGCGGCCTGATAATACTTTTTCTAATTCTTGCTGTAGTTTTTCGGATGTTGTCATTTATAAAAATTTATCGCCTATTTACCCCCTCCGTCTCCTTCGTCGACACCTCCCCCTGATATCAGGGGGAGGCCGGGTGGGGGTTAAACTAATATTTTTAAAGCCGCTGTTGCACAGTTTATACCATCAATAGCAGCAGAAATTATGCCACCGGCATAACCCGCACCTTCGCCACAAGGGAATAAGCCGGTTATCTGTGGATGTTGTAATGTTTCTTTATCTCTCGGAACTTTTACTGGTGATGATGTCCGCGATTCTACACCTACTAATATAGCCTCGTTGGTATAATAGCCTTTCATTTTTTGCCCAAACACTGGTAATGCTTTGCGCAAACGTGCATTTATCCAATCGGGCAATATCTCTTTTAACTGGGTGCTTTTTGTACCGGGTAGATAAGAGTTTTTGGGTAGATCGATAGATTGCCAGCCATTCACAAAGTCGACCATGCGTTGTGCGGGGGCAACTAAACTACCGCCGCCTGCTATAAAGGCTAGCCGCTCAATTTCCTGCTGAAACTTGAGCATTTTAAATGGATCGTTTTCATCTCCGGCTACATCCTCTAAATTAATTTGGACCACTGTACCTGAGTTAGCATAAGGATTATTCCGTTTGGATGGACTCCAGCCATTCACTACAATTTCGTTAGCTTCAGTGGCGCAGGGCGCGATGATACCGCCGGGGCACATGCAAAAGGAGAATACGCCACGACCATCAACCTGTTCAACCAAACTATAATAGGATGGTGGCAAGTCATCACCCCGAACTTCGCAATGATATTGCGCACGGTCAATAATTTCCTGCGGATGTTCAATCCGCACACCTAAAGCAAATGGCTTGGCTTCGATCAATACATTTTGGCGATGCAGCAATTCAAAAACATCACGCGCGGAGTGGCCCGTTGCCAGTATTACCGCATCAGAGTTTATTTTTTCGCCTGATGCCAGTTCAACGCCTTTAATTTTATCAAAGGATATTATCAATGAGGTAACTTTCGCATCAAAGCGAATTTCTCCGCCTGCATTGAGTATCGTCTCGCGAATAGCGGTGATGATCTGTGGTAATTTATTGGTACCGATGTGCGGGCGGGCATCAACCAAAATATCAGTTGTTGCGCCATGAGCTACAAATATCTTCAATACCTGGTTTACATCGCCCCGTTTGGTTGAACGGGTATAGAGTTTACCATCAGAATATGTACCTGCGCCGCCTTCGCCAAAGCAATAATTACTTTCGGGATTTACCAAGCCTTGTTTGTTGATGTTCGCCAAATCGCGGCGACGATCTTTTACTTCCTTGCCGCGCTCTATAATGATCGGTTTTAGTCCAAGCTCTATACACTGCAAAGCGGCAAATAAACCAGCCGGACCAGCGCCCACTATAATAACAGGCTTGGCTTCTTTTACTTCAGGATAATTTACAGTGTAAGTTTCAGGTTTAAATGGTTCATCAATATAAACCTTTAGCTGCATGCGGTAAACAACCTTTCGACCGCGTGCATCAATTGAGCGCTTTAGTATTTGGAAGCCGGTAATTTTACTAAGGGATATTTTTAATGCTGATGCTGCAAAGCCTTTTAAAACGACTTCATCTTCATGCTGCCCGGGAGGGCATACTATTTCAATTTCTTTTATCATGCTTGTTGCCGGGTTTTTATCCCGGATAGGGCAAAGATAAAAGTTTTAGATGTTATTAGCGGCAACCGTCCGCAAGCAAACGTTAAACGTCCGTTATCGAACAGTTATACAATCTCGTTTATACATAATTAACTATAAATCAATAACATAAATTAAGGGTATCAATTTTGGCATAGCCTCATCAAATAGCAAAAAGATGAGCACAGATAATTATTTAAGGTTTATATGGGAAGGTTGCCTACGTAACGAGCCTAAATACCAGGAATTACTATATAAAACGTTATCGCCAAAAATGATGGCCATTTGCATTCGTTATGCAAAAGATAAAGACGAGGCGCAGGATATTTTACAGGAAGGTTTTGTAAAACTATTTAACAACCTGCACAATTATCGTGGCGAGGGTAGCCTGGAAGGTTGGATTCGCCGCATTATGGTACATTGCGCCATATCGCGCTATCGTAAAGCGCGCACTATGGTTTTGGTTGATGATTTTGGTGAAGATAACAAGATGATGGCAGGTACCACACGTAACGATAACACCCTTGAGGCTGCTGACTTATTACAAATGATAGATCAATTGCCTGATACTTATCGTTCGGTATTTAACATGTATGCTATTGAAGGTTTTTCGCATCAGGAAATAGGGACTAAACTTGGCATGTCGGAACTGCTATCAAGAACCACTTTATGCCGCGCAAGAGGCATTTTGAAAACCAGACTGAACAAACTGAATAAATTGGAGGACAGAGAATTACATGCAGTAGCCTGAATTTAATTTAAAAATCGTATTCTATTCAGCTCTATTTTGTCATAAAAATGTCATCTGAAAATTAGAAAAATCATCTTCTATTAAACTAAAGGTTAATTTAAATCGGTGTAGATTATACACTATAGTCGCATTTTATATAAATCTCGCGCAAACTTTTGTTTGTATACCAAATACATTGTTTCATATAACGAAAGTCAAAGTTCGTCATTAAAAAAAAGCGCGAAACCTTCAATTAAACATTAATTAATTCTTTTACGTTATTAGGGTAATTTTAACCGGCTTTGGGCCCCTAATTAATTTATTAAATGAAAAAGAAAGTTATTCTATTAAGCTTATTTGTGCTGTTCTCACTACCAATTTTTGCTCAAAACATTTTTACTGCTGCCAAAACAAACGACATCCCCGGCATCAAATTCCTGTTAAACAGTGGTGTTAATGTAAATTCTCGTGACGCGCAAGGTGAAACACCCTTAATTGTTGCTGTACAAAGCGGACAATTACGCGCTGCCAAACTTTTACTTGAAGAAGATGCTGACATCAACCTTCAGGATAAAGCAGGTGATACCGCTTTAATTGACGCGGTAAATTCAGGCAATGCCGCCCTTGTAAAAACACTTATTGATCGTGGCGCTAATGTAAAAATCGCCGATAAAAATCATAAAGTTGCCGCCGATTATGCAAAAGCATCTAATAATACCGACATATTAAATTTATTGAATACCAATATTTAATATCAAAATATCTACAAAAAGGAAAGCCGGTATTTATTAAATACCGGCTTTCCTTTTTGTAATAAACTAACAATTACACCCTCACCTTATGCGCTACAAAGATTTGCGCATTTGAGTTGATATCGCAATGCTCATCAAAAACATTTACCCTCAGGTTATGGGTTGAGTAATTACTTAAGCAAATACCATCCGTATTAACCAAAACGTTGATCAATGCCCCACGAAAGGTGATGTTAAACGAATATGATTTCCATTGATTTGGTAAAAATGGGCTGAAACTTAGTTTGCCATTCTTTACCTGCATCCCGGCAAAACCTTCAACTACACTCATCCATGTGCCTGCCATTGAGGTGATATGTAAACCATCTTCCGTATCATTATTATAATCGTCCAAATCGAGCCTTGATGTACGCAGGTAAAAATTATAAGCATCATCTTCCCTACCTAAACGTGCCGCAAGTATAGCGTGTACACAAGGCGATAAAGAACTTTCATGTACCGTTAGCGGCTCATAAAACTCATAATTGCTTCGTAACGTTTCCTCATCAAATTTATCACTGAAAAAATAAAGCCCCTGTAATACGTCGGCCTGTTTAATATAGCACGACCGCAGTATCCTGTCCCAGCTCCAATTTTGGTTTAATGGCCTTTCGGCTGGATTAAGATCATTTACCGGAATTATTTCTTTATCGAGGAAACCATCCTGTTGCAAAAAGATGTTTTTTGTTTCATCCTTAGGGAAGTACATATTTTTGCAAATATGATTCCAGAAGGAAGTTTCATCTGCTTCATTAAAGTTTAGTTTTTTTATTAATTGCTGATATTTTTCAGGCGTATTTGTTTTTACATAGTTTACAGTTTCGCTCGCGTATTCCATGCTCCAGCAAGCAATGGTGCTGGTATACCAATTATTATTTACGTTATTTTCGTATTCATTTGGCCCGGTTACGCCCAGCATTACAAATTTGCCCTGGTTTTCGCTCCAGTTTACACGTTGGGCCCAAAAACGAGCTATCCCAACTAATACTTCCAGTCCGTATTCATTCAAATACGCTGCATCGCCGGTATAATTAATGTAATTATAAATGGCATAAGCTATAGCACCGTTGCGATGGATCTCTTCAAAAGTAATTTCCCATTCGTTATGACACTCTTCGCCATTCATGGTTACCATAGGGTACAAGGCTGCTCCGTCATTAAAACCAAGCTTTTGAGCGTTCTCTATAGCTTTATCAAGTTGCTTGTAACGGTAGATGAGCAGATTTTTAGTTACCTGCTGTGGTGCGGTAGCCAAATAAAAAGGCACACAATAAGCCTCTGTATCCCAATAAGTAGAACCGCCATATTTTTCGCCTGTAAAACCTTTAGGGCCTATATTTAAACGATCATCCTTACCCGTATAGGTTTGATTTAACTGAAAAATATTGAAACGGATGCCTTGCTGTGCTGCCACATCGCCTTCAATAATAATATCGTTTTCGTGCCATTTTTCCTTCCAGGCTTCTGCTTGTTCGGCTAACATTTTATCAAAACCTTTCGTGCTTACTTGGTTCAGTACTTTTGTACAGGCCGAGAGCAAATCTTCGGGTTTATAGTTTTGTGAGGATACGTTTACCGCGTATTTATATATCGTTATATTCTCACTCTTATTGGCGTTTACATTGACAACAGTTGATGTATATTTCTCTTTAGGTGTGCTGATATATTTGACATCTGCGGGTTTACCATTTTGATAAACAATGGTACAAACACCGGTACAAACCTCGTATAATGTTTTTTTAGTTCTCAGGGTTAAATAAGCCTGGTTATTATCAACCTTACTATTTACCGCATCCCAAAACTTTTCATCGTAATTAGAATCCTTATTGGCAATGTCGCCATCTATATAAGAGTTAATAGTTATTGCTCCGCTAAAATTCACCGGGGTGATTGTATATTCAATAGCACCGGCTTCTTCATCTACAATGCTGCAAAGCCGCCTGGCGTTTACCTTTATTTGTTTGCCGCTTTTCAGTTCGGCGGTAAAGGTGCGCTGCAGGTAGCCATCGCGCATGTTTAGTACTCTTTTAAACTCAAGTACTTTGCAGGTTGCCAGGTCAAGCTGTTCGTTTTCGATGTTTATATCGATGCCAATCCAGTTTGCGGCATTTAATACTTTGGCAAAGTTTTCAGGGTAACCGTTTTTCCACCAGCCAACCCTTGTTTTATCCGGATAATAAACGCCTGCTATATAACTTCCCTGTAAGGTTTTCCCGGAGTACGCTTCTTCAAAATTAGCGCGCTGCCCCATACGGCCATTGCCTATGCTAAACAGGCTCTCTGATATTTCATTAAGCTTTGGATCAAAACCCTCTTCTATTATTTGCCATTCATCAGCCTTAATGTAGTTCTTCATTTGCTAAAATATTCCTTCTCTGCGAGTAATGGTTATTGTTTTAGTTCGATTTAAATAGTGCTTATTTTTTCAACTCAAGCACTAAAGTTGTTTTACCGGGTATTGCTATTGATCCAATGTTACTTATACTCTCATTGGTGATAACATTTGTTGCCCTGGTAAATCCGGCGGTACGCTCATTAAACCTATCTGTGGTAAGCGTTTGTTCTTTTGTTTCGCCGTTATAAATTATCATGATCGTTTTGGCTGCATCGTATCGGAAGTAAACATATATGCCTTTTTCAGGTATATATTGCATTAGTTTACCGGTTTGCAAAGCGGGTGTGTGCTTTCTATAATTGGCAAGCGTGCGCACATAATTAAATGCCATTCTTTCCGAATCTGTACGACCTTCATTCGTAAATTTATTAGCCTTATCTCCTGCCCATCCGCCCGGGAAATCACTTCTCACCAACCCATCAGGATTATCAACGCCTTTCATTAATATCTCATCGCCGTAATACATTTGCGGTATACCGCGGGTAGTTAAAAGCAATGCCATTCCTGCCTTATATTTGTTGAAATCCTCGCCTACAACTGAATAGAAACGACTCATATCATGGTTATCTAAAAACACCACGTTGCGGTTTGGGTCCTGATATAAAAAATCCAGAGCCAATACTAGGTATAACCTGTTAACACCATCTGTCCAACCTTCTTTGCCATTAAGCGCTTCGGCCAATGCATCTTTTACTTGCGAATCAACTACACCCGGCAACTCTGTATCGAAACCACGGTTAACTGTATTACCTTGTGTAAAAAAGGCCTGGTTTGCAACCGACCATACCAGCGTTTCGCCATAAATAGATAAATGAGGAAACTCAGCCTTAACTTTTCTTGCCCAATCTGCCATATACTCGGCATCATTGTAAGGGTAGGTATCCAAACGGAAACCATCAACCCCGGCATATTCCACCCACCAAATATGATTTTGGGTAAGATAGTTCTGCACATAAGGATTATTCTCGTTCATATCAGCCATGCTATGATCAAACCAGCCATCAAGCATGATCTTCTTATCCATAGCAGACGCATGTGGATCCATCACGGCAGCATCCCTAAAGTTTGAGTTGGTATACTTTGGCCATTGATGCACCCAGCTTCTCATGGGCATATCTTTAATAAAATAATCATTTATGCCGGAGTGATTGTGTACCAGATCCTTAATTACTTTTAAACCCATGGCGTGGCATTTATCTACAAAAGCTTTATACAACGCATTTGTGCCAAATCGAGGGTCGACATAATAATGATCAGTTACCGCGTAGCCGTGGTAGGATGCATGTGGCATATCATTAGTAATTTCAGGCGTTAGCCATACGGTGGTAACCCCCAGATCTTTCAAATAATCCAAATGATTCATCACACCCTGTATGTCACCGCCGTGGCGGGCATACATTTGGCTGCGGTCAACTTTCATCTCTGCCATTCCGGGGATAGAATCATTAGAAGGATCGCCGTTTGAGAAGCGATCAGGCATAATCAAATAAATTAAATCCTTATCGGTAACGCCCTGCGCCCTGTTAGGGGAGTGGTCGCGTTGTTTCAATTCATATTTATATTGGAGATTAGCTGCTCTCGTTTTTATGAAAGATATGGTAAACGCGCCGGGTTTTGCAGCTGCGGATATATCCAGATCTAAAAATAGATAGTTTGGATTTTCAACCTTATGAACCTGCGTAAGCTTTACGCCGGGATAATTAAGTTTTACCGCGCGTTCAGCAATTTTATCACCATGTACAATTAGCTGAAGTTTAGGGTTTTTCATGCCAACCCACCAAAACATGGGTTCAACACGCTCAAGTGCCGGTATTTGTGCAAATGCACTGGCTGACAGAAACAGTAAAAAAACAATAAGAGCTAACTTAATTTTCATAGTGATATAGTATTGAAGAATTCAGGGGTAGATTTATTACAACAAAAGTTAGGGTGTGTTTTTGTTGGTGTTAATTAACAATACAGTTTGTATTGTATGATGATCGGGCGGTTTTGCTATACCCCGATTGTTAAATGCAACAATCGGGGTAAACAAAATTTATAATAACCACTAGGCAATTTTATTAAATATTACTACTATTTAAAACCAATAGTAAGTGCATTAATATCAAATGTTATAGTATAAGTACCTGCGGCTGCTGGGGCGCTTATATTATTATTAGCACCTATGGTTAACACACTGGTTGGAACAGTACTAGTAGCTGTAGCATATTTTATATTATAGCTATTTTTTACAGGTAAAATCAAAAATTGATTGTTACCACTTCCAGCTTGAAAAGTGAATGTTCCAGTGTAAGTACCATTTGATGTAAGAGATACTAAACTATCGGGCGATGCCGCATTCCAACCCTGAAAAGCTCCTACAATATAGATGTATGATGCTAAACTATACGGTGTAACGGTAACTGGCAACACATTTGAGTAACTGGCTACTTCAGGGCTAAGCGCATACTGAACACGTACATTTACATTTGATGTAACGCCGCCGGGTACAATTTGTAATAATGCAGTGTTTAAAACTGAGGTACTGAGGCCTAGTGTAAGTGAACCTGAGTTGAATGCTATAGTAGCCGGATGTTTCCAATTATCACCTATAGAATCAATTTGCAACGCATTAGTTACAGATGCCTTAAAGTTATCCTGTGATGCTGTTGCGGTAAATGTAATTACTTTAGTAGCTGTATCGGCGGCATTGGCTTTAACCAATACTACTGTTGATCCTGATGCTGATAATGTTCCCGGAGTACCGCCATTGCTTACCACTTTAGGGTCGTTCTTTGTACACGAGGCAAGCATTAGCATCCCTACACTGCTAAATGCTAAAAAACTTAATATTAACTTTTTCATTTTTTTCATTTTTTAAATTAAACATGCCTATTTATAAGTAATTAACTTATAATACTCACTTTATTAATACCCCGGATTTTGTTTGAGGTTAGGATTTGCAGCCAAATCCGTTGCTGGTAACGGGAATAAATTCCGATAAGAAGCGACACCTGTTCCATTAGCAACGCCGCCTTTAAATGGCCATAGGTATGTTGAGCTTGTAAATAAACCGTAACGGATCAAATCTGTACGACGGAAACCTTCCCAAAACAACTCGCGTGCACGCTCATCTAAAATAAATTGAAGCGTAAGTTGCGCTGCCACAATGTCACCGGCATGGCCTCCATATGCGCGTTCACGAATTAAATTAACGTAGTTTAGTGCCGTGCCCTGATCAGTTCCTGCGGCGCCGTTTAATGCTGCCTCTGCATATATCAAATACATTTCGGGCACACGGAACAATGGTAAATCAACGTCGCTATAGGTATTGCTCGAGCCTTGCGCACCTGTACTGGTAACGTTTCTAAATTTAGTAACGGCTATACCATCAGTAAATGTTAACACATTATTAATAGTTGCGCTTTGGCCAGGATACCAGAATTGTGCACGTGAATCTGCATTTCCATTACTTGGGAACTGTGAACCATCGGTAGTTGCCGGCGCAGGGAATAAACTAATGATATTACTTGTGGTTCTTGACCCATCATAACCACCACTAATTCCAAAAAGGTCAGGTGGCATTGAACCTCCAACAGGAGCGTGCGTTAAATATTGTGAACCGCCATAAGTTTCTGATTTGGTACCATTATAATTGATAGTTAAAATGAATTCACTTATTTTACCACCACCAGATACGGTATTTAAAGAATCATCGGCCAGCATCAAATTTTGAAAGTTTGATATCAATCCATAATTAGAAGTTCCAATAACCTTTGAAGCATAAGTTGCAGCATCTGCATAATCTGCTGTGCCGGTATATACAGCTGCATTAAGATAAACACGTGCCAGTAATGCCCAAACAGCAGCCTCATCAGCGCGGCCATATAGATTTTGATTGGG
Organism: Mucilaginibacter sp. L196; assembly: GCF_009765905.1. Classification (GTDB taxonomy): domain Bacteria; phylum Bacteroidota; class Bacteroidia; order Sphingobacteriales; family Sphingobacteriaceae; genus Mucilaginibacter. The sequence goes on from NZ_LMUO01000003.1 coordinate 13,831, forward strand.
TTTAACCATTAATGGGTCAATCGCCTTTAATTCACTTACAATGTAAGCATAAAGGTTTTTCCTTGTGATCTGCGGAGGAATAGTTGAACCAATTGTGGTAGCATCAGTTGCAAATGGCGGATTACCAAAAACATCCATCATTACCCAGTACTGATAAGCACGCAAAAAACGAGCTTCGGCGGCATAATAAGCAATGTTAGTTGCATCGGCGCCTGTAATGCCACGCTTTGCAACCATTGCAGGTGTTGATTGCTGTAAAAAGTTGTTACATAGTGTTATCTGATATAATGACCGGTAATATAAGCCTTGAGAAATGGCATTAGTTGCATCCCATGACATTGAATGCAGTGGCTGTACGCCCGGGTCAGTATAAGTTATAACAGCTTCATCGGTTGGTAATTCTTCACAATTCCAGAATTCACGAAAAAAGTCAGATGTGCCTTCATCAACACCCTGTATATCAGGAGATCCTGCAGGTCCTTCATTTCCGGTAAGGGCAAAAGCACCATAAACTTTCGCCATCGCCTGGGTATAACCCAAAGGTGTACTGAATACCTGTTGCGAAGTAACCTCATTATTAGGCGAAAGGATAAGATTTTTTTTGCACGATGTTATGCTAAAGGCTACTATGCCCGCTAATAACACCATATTTATTGTATGTCTTTTCATTTTCATTTATGTTGTAAATAAACTAAATTTTATAAAGTAAGGTTTAAACCTAAGGTATAAGTCCTTGGTCGTGGATATTCGTTGTTATCGATACCTGTTGTTGATTCAGGGTCTACACCTGTATATTTGGTAATGATAAACACATTTTGCACGTTACCTGTAACTTTAAGGTCGCCGGTATTTTTAAATACTTTACCAAAATTATAACCAATGTGCGTATTATCCATTCTAAAGAATGATGCATTTTGTATATAGTAACTAGATAAATATTGTGCTGTTGTAAAACCGGATTTTAAAACATCGCTCGAGCCATTTTCAATTATACCTAATCCGTTTATGAAGTTTTGTCCATAACCTGTACTTGACGCGATATTATTATAAACATAGTTGCCAAAGTTAGCACGTGCAGAGAAACCGATGCTCCATTTTTTATCCCTGAATTCTGAATTAAATCCAAAATATTCTTGTGGATCTGGGCTATGGTTTACTAACAGGTCACTACTATTGATTACGCCATCGCCATTCTGATCAACATATACCCCTTCAAGTGGTTTGCCATTTGTACCATAAACTTGTTGATAGGTATAAAATGCGTTTTTAGTATAACCTACTTGGTCTATCTGTATAGTTGTACCCACGCCACCAGAAATGCCACCTACTGGTAAACCCGGGAAATTTGGATTAGGAACCTCCGTTAAGTTCGTAATTTTATTTCGGTTGATAGTCATGTTAATATTGGCGCTCCATGATATATCTTTAGTAGTTATTAGTTGGCCTGTAATGTTAAATTCAACACCTTTATCCTGCATACTGCCCACATTTGCAACAATAGTGTTTGCAAAATTAGATAGCGCTGGTTCATTAATAGTAGCCAACAAGTCGGTTGTGGTACGATAGTAAAAATCAACACTACCTGAAATACGGCCATTTAAGAAACCATAATCAACACCAAAATTGCTGGTTGCTGTTTTTTCCCAGGTTCTGCCAGGGTAAAATGCTCCCGGCCTGTAGCCTTCGTAATAAGTATCACCTAACCGGTATTGTGCAGTACTGTTACTTAGTGAATAGTCAGATAAATAATCATAATCACCTATTCCGTCCTGATTACCCGTTTTACCATATCCGATCCGGAATTTAAGTTCAGTTAAAACTTGGTTCCCTTTCAGAAAATCTTCATTACTGGCAACCCATGCCGCAGCTACGGCCGGAAAATTTCCTGTACGGATGCCCGGTTCAAACCTGGTTGATACGTCACTACGGAACGAACCGGTTAACAAATACTTATCGTCATAGCTATAATTTACACGGCCATAAAATGACGTTAAATCATATTGCCCAATCCCGGTAGCATAAGTTGGTATAGTAGTTGGATTTATTATATTGTTAGCAAAATATGTTGCATAGTTATAAGTGGTTGTTGAAAAGTTTTGGTCTGAGTAACCTGCAACCGCGTCAACATGGCTCTTTGCTGATTTAAAATCATGTGAATAGCTTAAATGCCCATCCATAGTGCTATTGCCTACAGTAGCTTTATATTTTGTGTTAGATCCAAAATATGTTGTCCCGTTTACAATGGTACCCGGTTGTTGTGAAGCTGCGTATGCAGGATAGTCTGTATATCCTGAACCATTTGAGCCATCATAGCCATAGCTTACATTAACATGTAGATCCGGAAAAAAATGAACCTTGTAGTCTAAAGCTAAGCTACCAATACCCCTGTAAACGGTACTTCTGTTTTGCTCTTCTTCCAGTACACCAAGTGGGTTTAAAGGTGCAAGGCTTTTTAAGGCTTCAGGATTGGTTGATGTTGGCGCTAAAATCTCATAATAGCCACCGTAACTACTGTTGCCTGAATAAACCGGATCTGTAGGATTAAAGTTGTTTGCATCGCCAATAGCGGATGTGTTAGCAAATCTTTGTGTTTGCCTTGAGCCTAAAAAGTTGAAGTCAACCTTTAAATGATCACTAAAAAAGCTTGGACTTAAATTGATGCCCGTTGTATAACGGTTTAAGTTGCTTGTTTTTAAAATACCGTTTTGATCAGTATATCCAACAGAAACACGATATGGTAAAATCCCGGTTGTGCCAGATATACTTAAGTTATTATCATTGCTAACTGCGGTTTGATAAATTTCTTTTTGCCAGTCGGTATTAGCTGTACCCAACTGTGCAATATCAGCAGCGGTACCATTCGCTTCTACATAGCTGTGGAATTGGTCTGGGGAAAGTACCGGCGCTTCTTTGGTTATTTTACTAACCGATAGCTGAGTACTAAAATTAATCACCGGCTTGCCTGCTTTTCCTTTTTTAGTAGTGATAATAATTACACCATTTGATGCTCTGTTACCATAAATAGCCGCGGCTGACGCGTCTTTTAATATGGAGAAACTTGCGATATCATTAGGGTTAATCAAATCCAGTGGACTTGCTGCACCACTTATCGCATCGTTACTTAAAGGGACCCCATCAATTACGATTAACGGTTGATTGCTTCCATTTACCGAAGCACCGCCGCGGATAAGTATTTGGCTGCCAGAACCCGGAGAACCATCGTTTGAAATAATAGAAACACCTGCAACTTTACCTTGAATTAACTGTTCCGGGGTAGTTACATCACCAGTATTAAAATCCTTAGCTGTAACAGTCGCGATTGATCCTGTTAAATCCTTTTTCCTTTCGGTACCATAACCAATTACCACAACCTCATTTAAATCATTGGCTGTGGGTAATAAATTGATATTTACGGTAACGTTCCCGGAAGCATTTACAATTTTATCAACAGGTTGATAACCGACAAATGTTACGTGTAATGTTACTGTACCTGAAACTCCTGTTATGCGGAAAATACCGTTAACATCTGTTCCTGCTCCTTGTTGAGTTCCTTTTACCGTAACGGCAGCGCCGGGTAACGGTTGATTTGTTTCATCAACAACTTTACCTGTAATTACGCCTGATTGCGCGAATACAGCAGTTGCCGAAAAAACAAATAACAAAAGGAATACATACTTGATTAAGTAAGTGTTTTTCATTAATTTTTGGTTTTTAGTTTTAAACTGGTTAATTTTTAGCACGAAGTACTGATGTAAAATTAGATTTAACCCATGTAGCAGCAAACTTTAGGAACAACAAGTTATTAACATTTATTGAAAATTTAGTGAAGCAATATTCTATGCATTAAATGTAATATTTACATTTAAATAACTAATTGATATTAAACATTTTACGGTAACATATGTTATAATAATTGATATTTTATTTTTTGAATTGGAGAGAATTGGTTTCCGGGAATGTTCCCGATTGTTGAAAAAAGTGTTAATAACTTTTGTGGGCACCGGTGAAAATTCTGCCCAAAAAGGATAAAAAGGATAAACTTTTTGCAAATATCGCAATTTAGCTTTGCTCGATTTAGCAAATAAGTTTATAAAGTAGAACTGCGAGGGATAATTTTGGATGCTAATACTATCTGATCAGTAACGGGCTCATCCTGGGTAAGCATTTTGAATAACAGGGTGGCTGCCTGTATGCCCAATTCATAAGCTGGCTGCGTTATAGTGGTAAGGGCCGGGTTTAATAAAGGTGCTATCTCAAGGCTGGAAAAGCTAATAACCTTTACCTGGTTAGGTATACTGATACCCAGATCGTGGCAAACATAATAGGTAGCAAAAGCCAAACGCTCAACCGAAGCGAAAATGCCATCAATGGTAAGTGTTTTAAACGCGTTTGTAAGTATGGCGTAATTCAAATTAATATCGTTACTGCAATCAACTATTAATTCATCTACAAAAGGCAAGTTTGCGTGCCTAAGGGCATCCAGGTATCCCTGCATACGCATTTTTCCGATTGATAACTGTTTGTTGGTAACCAGGAAGGCAATGTTTTTACACCCGGCCTGAACCAAATGCATGGTGGCTTCAAAGCTGCTGGCATAATCGTCAGTTACCACTTTGGCCGTGTTTATATCATCGTAAACCCTATCAAAAAAAACAAGTGGAATTTGCTGTTGCTCCAGCTTCTTCATGTAACTGTGATCATTAGCTTCGCCGGATACCGACATAATGATTCCATCCGCGCGGCCGTTATATAAATCGTTTACGTAAGCTACTTCACTTTCAAAGTTGTCGGCCGTTAAATAAATCAGCAAATGATACCCTTTTTCACGGGCTACTGTTTCAATACCATCTATAGCTTGCGAGAAGAAGTTGTTGGCAATCTCAGGAACTATAATAGCAATGTTTTTGCTCTTTTGGGCTCTTAAATTACTGGCGTGATGGTTAGGTTGATAATTAAGCTCTTTAGCGACTTTAAGTATGCGTTCCTTTGTTTCCAGGTTAATATCACTATGTCCGGTAAAAGCTCTGGACACGGTAGACTTAGACAAGTTGAGGTGACGCGCCAGTTCTTTTATATTAATATTTCCATTATTAGCCATCTTACAACCTGATTATCAAGCGTAATTGCAAAGGGGTTAGGTCGCAATTAGCTGCCACAAATTTATTTTCAACGTGTGATTTTAACGATAAAATATTTTATAAGTGCTAATGTAACCTTAATTTCAAGAAATAAAATAATTAGCGTATTTAAATAATCCGATCATCATACATTTATGATTGACACCAATTAAAGTGTTCTTTTAACATTTTTGCATTTTACACTTCGGTAATTAAATAAGCAATGTACCGGTGATATTTTTATATTAGCTAAGAATTTATAAAAAAACAGGCAGAAATCCCCCAAATGGCTATACAAAAATTATCGATAATTATTCCTGCATATAACGAAGGCCGCACCATACATTTAATACTCGATAAAGTAAAATCAGTTGAGTTACTTAATAATATCAGTAAGGAATTAATCATCGTTAATGATTGCTCAACAGATGATACTGAACAGGCAATAGAAACTTATATTGCAGAGAACCCGGATATGTCTATCCAATATTTCAAGCATGCCCATAACCAGGGTAAAGGCGCCGCCATACATACCGGGATACAAAAAGCTACGGGTGAATACCTCATTATACAGGATGCTGATTTAGAATATGACCCTGAGGAGTATAATGACCTGTTAAAACCGGTTATAAAAGGTTTTGCCGATGTTGTTTTTGGGTCGAGGTTTATGGGAGGGAACCCGCATAGGGTATTATTCTTTTGGCATACTATAGGTAACAAGTTTTTAACCATGCTAACCAACATGTACAGTAACCTTAACCTAACGGATATGGAAACCTGCTACAAATTATTTGATACCAAAATGATCCAGTCCATCAACCTTGAAGAAAGCAGATTTGGATTTGAACCTGAAGTAACTGTAAAAATATCCCGGATACCTAATGTACGGATATATGAAGTTGGCATATCTTACTACGGCCGTACCTATGCCGAAGGCAAAAAGATAGGCTGGAAGGATGGATTCAGGGCGATATACTGCATACTGAAATACGGTTTATTCAAAGCTAAATAACACTGGGTGTACCACGTTACAAGTGAAACACCTGGTACATTTGGTACACTTTTACCCCTTAAAAGCGGTTTTTCATTACTAAAAAGGTGGTTTTTAGAATAAAAAATAGCTAAAATAAAGACTAAATCAACACAAAAAAGGTCTAAAATCGCTTAAAAACACTTCAAATTAGCCTGTTTTTCGATTAAAAAAGCTTGTTTTTCACCCAAAAATACCTTATTCGCTCCTTAAACTGATTACCGGGTTGGACATAGCTGCCCCTATTGTTTTAAATGCGATGGTAAAAAATGCAATAATTACACCTGCCGACAAGGATAACATAAAAGTTAACCATCCTATCTCTATCCGGTACGGGAAATCGCTCAGCCATTTATTCATATAGTACCAGGCTAATGGTAAGGCTATCAGGTTAGCAATTAATACCAGCTTAAAATATTTTTTATAAAACAGCACAACTATACTGCTTACACTGGCACCAATCACCTTTCTTATTCCTATTTCTTTAGCACGTTGATTTAAACTATGTGTTATCAAGCCTAATAACCCCAATCCGGATATCAGTATAGCTATAACAGTACAGGTAGCCATCATTTGTTGCTCCCGCTGATCCTGCAGATAATCCCATTTAAAGTTATCATTTAAAAAATCGTAGCTAAATGGGGTATCGGGATTTAGCGTTTTCCATACTTGCTGACTATATTTAATAGCCGCCGCCACATTATTGCCTTTAACTTTGGCTATAATAGTGCTAAACCGCATAGGATTTGCAGGCATGATCATACACGGGCCAATTGCTGCATGCAACGAAAAATAGTGGTAATCCTTCATCACGCCCATAATTTTATAGTTATAAACCACACCGTTATAAAAACGCGACAAATAATTGCCCGGCGCGGTATAAGGATTCAGGCCTAATGCTTTCGCGGCCTCTTCGTTTATGATTACTTGTCTGCCGATGTCAGTCGCTTCCAAATCGAGCGCTGTATTTTTATTGGCAAAATTGACAGGCGTAAAATTCGTTCCTGATATTAGTTTGATGCCTATCGTTTTTACATAATTATCATCAACCAGGTTCAAAAAAACGTCATGTTTGTCGTTAACTGTTTTCCCCTGCGCATACATATTCATATCGCCCGAAATAAGGCCGCTTGCCGCCGCACTCACTTGTTGAAAATTGGGGTTGTTAGCCAGTTGATCCCTGTAATAAGCAATATTATTCCGGGCTTGGTCGGTATTTAAATTGATAACCAATTGCTGATCCTGATCGAAGCCCGGTTTGGCATTTATCATAAAGTTTAATTGCTTCCATATCACCAGCGTGGCAAATATGAGGCAGGTTGAGATGATAAATTGCATCGATACCAATACCGTACGAATATTTACCAGACTTGATGAATCGCTTGCTTTTCCCTTAAGCACCTTTACCGGGTTAAATGCCGACAAGTACCAAGCCGGGTAAAGCCCCGCCAACAAACCGGTTAGTAACGTTACCAGCAGCATCCATAAAATAAGTGTACTATTCTCCGGCGCGAAAAAGGATAATTCCTGCCCCGTCATCGTGTTAAAAACAGGCAGCAACAGGAACGCGAGCAGGATAGCCACCAATAATGCCATCAGACTGATAGCAACCGTTTCCATTAAAAACTGGTAACGTATAGCCGATCTATCCGCCCCCATTACCCTGCGCACGCCAACCTCGCGGGCCCGATCAATGGCTTGCGCGGTTGATAAATTCATGTAGTTAATACATCCCAGCAATAGTATCGTTAAAGCTATGCTGCCCAACAGGTACAGGTATTTCATGTTGCCCTGTTTAACCTCCATATAGCTTTGGTATTGCGATGAATGCAAATGAATATCTGTAAGCGATTGTAATGAATTGCTGATATTATCATTTGTCGCCTTCATATCAGTAGCGGCATGTCTTTGCGTATACGCCTTTAGTTCTTTAATAACATGCTGCTTATTGCTGCCGGATTTTAGGCTCACATAGCAATAGTAGTTAGGATCAACGACCCAATTATGTACAGAGGCGATTTTCTCGCGGACACCATTGCTATTATTGGAAGCGAAAAAATCAGCATTAAAATGATTCAGAAAGTCTTTTTTAAACACCCCCGTAATGGTGTAGATGTTATTATCCGTTTTAATGGTTCTACCTACGGCACTACTATTACCAAAAAGTTTTTGCGCAAGCATTTCAGACAATACTATCGCATTTGGTGAACTAAAAGCAGAGCTACGATTTCCTTGAGAAAAATGGAAAGAAAATATATCGAAAAACGATGCATCGGCCCAATAACCATTGTCTACAGTATAAGGTGTGTGGTCGTTACCATCATTCACCTGTATCACACAGGTACATTTGGAAGCATCAAGCCTGCTTACCTGTTTTATTTCGGGTATTTCACTTTTTAAATAAGTGGCATAAGGCATTACCGTAGTAGGGGCGGTGCTGCCTTCTTTAAATATGCTCGTTACCCGGTAAATATCGCCTGCATTATCAAAACCTTTATCAAAGCTGAACTCGTGCTGCACAAATAGAAAAACCAGGGCGCAACAAGCCAAACCTATCGCCAGGCCAAAAACATTAATAAATGTGGTAGTCTTTCTTTTCCAAAGATTGCGCAAGGCAAGTTTAAAGTAGCTTTTGAACATAATCGTTAGGTTATATTCAAAAGTAGAGGATTTACACTAAAGCACTAAGCTATAGCTAGTTATTTAACAGAATTTAACTTATGATGTTATTAGAAAACCTGCTCATCCTTGTCATTCTGAACGCAGTGAAGAATCTGTACGTTGACTTTTTAACCATGTCATTGCGAGGAACGAAGCAATCGCGAACTATGCAAGACCACTTTTCTACGTGCGATTGCTTAGTTCCTTACAGCAATGACAAGCTCTTTTATAAACTCCTTGTCATTCTGAACGTAGTGAAGAATCTTCTAAAAGCGATAATCAAACTTTGTATGTCGAAGAAGATTCTTCGTACCTCAGAATGACAAATCATATAATCCAGATACACATTCCTTTCCTTACCCTCTATGCGTCGCAGACGGAGAGAGGGTCGACAAGCGAAGCGAAGTCGGGGTGAGTAAACGCTATGATACCGTTATCTCGCCTCTCAAATCAGTCTCCAACCATTCTTTCACCTGCAAAGGATCATTGGTTTGGCCTAACAGGTACATCATTTTGGTAACAGCGGCTTCAAAGGTCATGTCATAACCATTGGCTATACCCATGTCTTTTAACTCTTTACTGGTTTCGTAACGACCTAACTCAACAGTGCCAACTTTACATTGTGAAATATCCAGTATTACTTTCCCGCTAGCGATAGCTTCTTTCAGCAGATCAATAAACCATTGCTCAGTTGTGGTATTACCGGCACCAAATGTTTCCATCACAACACCACGAACATCCGCCCTTAAAATAGTACCTACCACCTTAGGGCTTATGCCCGGGTATAATTTAAGTACAGCAACATCGCTAACCAGGTTTTTATGCACAATCATGGGCGCATCAGCAGGCTGACGAATATCATTTGCACTAAAACGAAGGTGTACACCAGACTCTGCCAATATCGGGTAATTCGGTGAGCGGAAGGCTTCGAATTTTGATGAGTTATATTTAAACGAACGGTTACCCCTGAACAGCTTATAATCAAAATAGATACAAACTTCAGGCACGCGCGCGCGGTCATTCTTTTTAGCATTGGCAATTTCGATGGCTGTCATCAAATTTTCCTTTGCATCGGTACGTATAGCGCTGATTGGCAATTGTGATCCGGTAAAAATTATGGGCTTGGCCAAATTCTCCAGCATAAAACTCATTACCGATGCCGTGTACGACATCGTATCTGATCCATGCAGTATCACAAAACCATCAACATCGTCGTAATTCGACTCTATTAGTCCTGCTAGTTCACTCCAAATCTCCGGATTCATGTTTGATGAATCGATGATCTTATCAAAAGAGTGTACCTTAATTTTACAGTTTAATCTATCAAGCTCAGGAACATTGTCCATTATTTGCTCAAAGTTTATGGGTTTGAGCACCTTTGTAGTAGGGTCGCTCATCATACCAATTGTCCCTCCGGTATAGATGATAAGAATCTGGCTCATGAATGGCTAAAATCAAATGTATAAATTAATTATATACCAAATATCTTCTTTGAATTTTCTGTGGTGATAGCAGCCACAGCTTCAACATTAAGCTGGTATAGCTCCGCAACCTTTTCGGCAATGTAAATTAAGTATGAACTTTCATTAGGCTTACCCCGGTACGGAACGGGGGAAAGGTACGGAGAATCTGTTTCTAAAACGATATGCCGTAAATCAATTTCCTGTAAAAATTTGTCTAAGCCACCGTTTTTATAGGTAACTACGCCGCCAATCCCTAAATAAAAACCTAAATCAATAGCTTTTAACGCTTGCTCATGGTTGCCGGTAAAACAATGTAAAATGCCGCGCAAATCTTCGCTACGCTCTTCTTCTAACACCTCAAAAACTTCGTTGAAAGCTTCGCGGCAATGGATAACGATGGGCAATTTTAACTCCTTCGCTTTTTTTATCTGTGCCTTAAATGCAAGTACCTGCTCGGGCAATGTGGTTTTATCCCAATACAAATCAATACCAATTTCGCCTATAGCATATATTTTACGGCCCAGCTGCGTATTCCAAATGGTTTCGAGTACAGTTTCCCAATCGGCCTTAACCGAGCAGGGATGCAGGCCAAGCATTGGGTAACAAATAGCAGGGTACTCTGCCGCCAGATCAAAAACTTGCGTAGCCGATGAAACATCAACATTGGGTAAAAATAATCGGCCGATGTCGTTTTGCGTGCAACGTTGCATTAATGCCGCACGCTTTTCATCATCTGTTTCGTAATATAGGTGGGTATGCGTATCGGTAAGTAACATGGTACAAAAATAAAAAAGCCTCCCGGTTATCAGGAGGCTTAACATAAAATAGTTGCCAATTTAGGCTAAAGCCAAATAATCAACAGTAGGCTTTATATTAATTGTTTGTTTTTTTAACCGGATAATGATGTTTTTTCGCAAGTGGCTTTTTAGCTACTATTGCATGTTTAATACGTTTTACGCTAACCAGCTCTACATCAAAAACCAATGTACTGGCAGGTGGTATAGGGCCGCTGCCCTCGTTACCATAAGCCAATGCTGATGGGATAATGAATATAGCTTTTTCGCCTTCGTGCAATAATAATAAACCTTCGTCCCAACCTTTTATAACCTGGCTGGTATTAACCGGGAATTTAATAGGCTCATAAGTACGGCCCGGCTGATCCAGATCAGACATTTTAGCGACTGCTGCAATGTTTGAATCAAATACCTGCCCACTTAATAATTTGCCTACATAATTTACTGATACAGTGTCGCCGGTAAGCGGCCTTGGTTTAAGCGATGTTTTTGTGATCACATACTTTAACCCTGATGGCGTAGTTCTTACTACCAGTTTATTATCAGCAATGTATTTGGCTGCTTGCGCGCCTTCTTCTGATTTTACTTTTTCAATATCAGCATTACGCTCAGCAATAGCATCGTTTAACGATTGGATCTTTTGAACTTTTATGTAAAAGTTGATGTTGCTGCCTTTCGGGAAAAATGGTGGGCGACTTTCCTCATGTCCATTAAAAACAGAATCTGCGGGCATTTTTACCAATGCGCTGTCGTTTGCAGCCAATAATGGAAATATGTCCATCATATCGGTAAGTGCTTGCGATGGTTGTACCTGTATTTTAATAGGATGCCCCATAGTATAAGTACTTGAAATTACCGAATCCTTATCTGTTTTTTGAATAACATCAATGGTGATAACATCATTTTGTTTTATTTTTTCACCCGGATTATGAGTGAAGATAACATACTGTACGCCTCTGGCCGTACGCTGCAAATCAGTTTGCGCTTTTACCGAAATAGTACTTGCGCAAAGCAGCAAAATACCGAAAATATATTTTTTCATATAAATAAAAAAACCTTCCCGTGTTAGCGGGAAGGTATGTATGTTTTGAGGTTATTATTTTCTAACCGGTTGGCCTTGTGGCATAGTCGGCATTATTGGGGCTACCGGTTTTGGCGCATTCGGGTTTGGTTTGATGATATCAACCAATTCAATTTCAAATGCTATTGGAGTGTATGGGCCAATGATTGAAATACCACGCTCGCCATAAGCAAGGCTTGATGGTACAATAAAGATGGCTTTAGAACCTTTGTTTAACAATTGCAAACCTTCGTCCCATCCTGGTATAACTCTTTTTTGGCCTACAGGGATATGAATAGGTTTGTATTGACGCATTGGATCTACAGGCATTTTACCTTTAACAGCTTCGTCTTTAACTGATGTATCAAATACTTTTCCGTTAAGTAATTTACCGGTATAGTTTACAACTGCTGTATCACCAATAACAGCGTTAGGGCCTGTACCTTGTTGTGTAATTACATAGTATAAGCTATCAGGTGTTTCTTTAACAGCCAGTTTGTTATCAGCAATATAGTTTTTGATCAATCCTGGTTCGCGGTTTTTGAAAACAAGTGCTTGGCTTTTGATGTAATCAGTAATCTCAGTTTGGAAAACCTGGTCGCTAAGTGTGCCTTTAGCAATAACTTTGTTTACTTTAATAGTGTAAACTAAGTATTTGCCTTTAAAGCCCGGTGGCTTAGGTTGTCCTTTTTTGAACATTGAGTCGGCAGCGATTTTGATAGTCGCGCTATCACCTTCAGATAATTTTTCTAATCCTGTAAAAATATCACCTTTAAACTGTGGTTTAGGAACCAAAGTTTCTACCGGATGACCTTGCTCATAAGTGCTGAATAAAACTGAATCGTCATCTCTTCTAGCGATAAGGTTAACGCTAACAAAATCACCAGTTTGAATTTTCGGTCCGCCTTTATCTACATAAATATTATAAAGCAATCCTCCGTCATCTTTTTTAAATCCGCCATTGCAGCTTGCTAATCCCACTGACGCAAGGGCTAAAAACATTAGGGTTTTTTTCATTTTAATTATTGAATTAATAAATTTTTATATTTAGGTAAAATTAATTTAAACTGTTCCACAGTCTCTTGCAGACTGTCTGATGATACTCCTCCGGCTGCGTTACGATGCCCGCCGCCGCTAAAATACTTTTTACAAATTTCATTTGCCGGAAAATCGCCTTTCGAGCGCAAAGATAGTTTTACTTTATCTTTCCGTTCAACCATAAATGCAGCTAAACGCACATTACTTATTGATAATGCATAGTTAACAATTCCTTCCGTATCTCCGGTAATTACATCGTATTCTTTCAGCTCGTCGGCAGTAACTGTTATCAGCGCTGTATTGAATTCATTAAAAACCTGTAATTTATTGGCTAAACAATGGCCTAAAAATCTAAGCCTCATTTCGGTCGAATCATTATAAACCAGCTCATGTATACGAGCGTTAGGCGCACCTGCGTCAATAAGATCGGCAACTATACGGTGCACTGCAGATGTCGTATTCGGCAAACGGAATGATGCTGAATCCGTCATGATACCTGTATAAAGGCAACTCGCCACATCAGCATTAACCAATTCTTTATGGCCAAGCACTTCAACAATAAACGTATATATTAATTGCGCGGTAGCGCAGGCATTTATATCCCAGTGGCGATAATCATCAAAATCCTGTGGTTCCAGGTGATGATCGATCATAATTTTCAGCGCGTTGCTTTCACCCACTTTTTCGCCCATCTCATTAATACGCCCAAGCGCGTTAAAATCAAGGCAAAATATCATATCCGCCTCCGCTATAAGCTGGTCGGCAATGGCTACGTTATCAGTATATATAATAACATCGCCATTGCCCGGCATCCAGTTTAAAAACTGGGGATAATCTGTTGGGGTAATAACTTGTGCATGATGCCCTTGCTGTATTAAATAATTATATAAGCCCAACGACGAACCCATAGCATCACCATCAGGTTTATGATGGGTAGTAATAACTATTTTCTGGGGCTGAGCTAAAAGATCAATAAGCGAAGCGGTATCTAACATCAAATTTTAAAAAAGAGTTGCAAAGCTAAATAAATTTCCAACTGATTGACAGATAAGTAAAACATTTTTTTGTTCAGGTGTTTATAAACGTTAAAGTTGTATATATAGTATATAAATAGGGCAATCGCCTTTAAGAATTTTAAGTGCTTTGTAGTTAGATGGCTTTAACCTCCCCCAATATAAATGCGGGCCCTATCCCCTCCTTTCCCTGAAATAGGGAAAGGAGGGGATAGGGTAAAACATCCGACTGGCTTTAAAACCTCCATATTTATTATAGTTATAAAATGCAGGCCCTGTGCCGATACCTTTCCCTGGAGTCAGGGAAAGGAGGAGGATAGGGTAAACCAAGCGATTAACTTTAATTTTACTATACAAACCAACACTTTATACTTAAATTAAAAACGCTACTTTTGCACCAATTTTTAAAAAACAGATATGGCAAGTAACAGAACATTCACAATGGTTAAGCCTGACGCGGTTGCAGCAGGGCACACAGGTGCAATTATTGACCAGATTATAAAAAGCGGCTTTAAATTAGTTGCTATGAAATACCTTTTTTTAAGCCCTGAAAAAGCAGGTCAGTTTTATGCGGTACACAGCGAACGCCCTTTTTACAAGGATTTAGTTGCTTTTATGTCTTCAGGCCCGATTGTAGCTGCAATACTTGAAAAAGACAACGCTATTGAAGATTACCGTAAACTAATTGGCGCAACAGACCCAACTAAGGCTGAAGCTGGAACTATCCGTAACTTATTTGCAAAATCAATTGATGCAAATGCTGTACATGGTTCTGATTCTGACGAGAATGCGCAGATCGAAGGAAGCTTCTTCTTTTCGGCTTTCGAGCAATTTTAACCCTCGGTTAACGTTTTAAAACTGGTAAAACAAAATGCGGAAATATAAATCCGATATTTTGTTTTATCAGTTTTATATATTTACATTTACTCTCCTAAACGGATTTTAAATCAATAAGTTATGAAAAGCATATTCAAATTAATGATATACTCAGCAATAGTAGTATCATTATGCGTTTCTGTCGCTTTACTGTTTAAAAACCACCCCGAAGTTCAACTTTCTTTCTTACTTCCCGGCATATTCATTTTTGTTTACTCAAAAATCAGGGACGAAGTTTATGTAAGCCTGCCCACACGTTTACGTATGGCTAGAGGAAGATAATCTCTTCAACTAATATCTCTTTCGCTTTATCGTTTATCTTGGTTATTATCTGGTTGCGCATCAGCATCAGCTCATTTTTTATTACTGACGATTCTATACGCAGGTAAAGCTTTTTATCGTGTATAAAAATCTCCTTAGTACGATTAGCTACCGATTTACCAACCAGTTCGGGCCAATGGGCCACAATACCGGTTTCCTCAAAACGTTTTTTGATTTTATAAACGTTAAGCATTTGCTCAATAGCTTCTTTTAATGATTTATCGTTGGCTTTACGCATCAATTTCCCCTCCGGTAACTTTAAATAATTTAACCGCCACGCCCATATCATTAAATATGGCCTGCACCCGGCTTAAACTGGTGTCGGTAATAAAAACCTGGCCGAAATCATTATCGCTCACCATCTGCATTAGTTTGGTAACACGTTTATCATCCAGCTTATCAAAAATATCATCCAGCAACAATAAAGGCTTAAATCCCTTTTGTTGTGTTAAAAAAGTATACTGTGCCAGCTTAAGCGCTATTAAAAACGATTTCTGCTGCCCCTGCGATCCAAACTTTTTCATTGGCAAGCCATGTATGGTAAATTGCAGCTCGTCTTTATGTATGCCGGCGGTAGTTCGTTCAAGTACCCGATCGCGCTCAATGCTCTTTTTTAATAAAGCCGCGAAATCATCCTGCAATAACTGCGACTCATATATAAGGTCTACCTTTTCAGCATCGCCTGTTAAAAACTGGTAATGCTGATTGAATATCTCGGTAAAGCCCTGCATAAAAAGCTTACGCTTATTAAATATACTATTACCGGCCTCAATTAATTGCTCATCCATCACTTCTAACAAATGCGGATCATATCTGCCCGTATCTGCTATCAGCTTTAAAAAAGCGTTACGGTTACCTAATACCTTATTATATACTATCACTTCATCCAGGTAATGGTTATCGGTTTGCGATAGTACGTTATCAATAAACTTGCGCCGTTCCTCACTGCCTTCGGTAATAATACTCGTATCATAAGGCGAGATCATCACCAAAGGAAACAGTCCGATATGATCGGCCAAACGGGTGTAATCCTTTTTATTATGCTTGAATTGTTTTTTCTGGTTACGCTTTACCGCGCAGGCAATTTTTTCAGGCTTATTGTTTTTGCTGAAGTTGCCATTGATGATGAAGAAATCCGTTCCCTGTTTGATCTGTTGGGTATCAATCGGGTTAAAATAGCTTTTACATAACGACAGGTAATGTATCGCATCCAGCAAATTAGTTTTACCCGCGCCATTATCCCCGGTAAACGCATTTACCCCTTCGCTGAAGGTTAATTCGGCTTCGGAATAATTTTTAAAGTTGATTACGGATAGTTGCTGCAGATACATATTGAAGTGCCCCAAAGTTAGTGATTAGTTTTGAGTGAATGAGTGAGGTAGTGAATGAGTGATTGTAAAAACCAGCATGCTATAATCATTGCCTTATTAACTCACTCATCACCAAATAATAATCACTAAATCGTTCATTCACTCAATCACTAAATAATTCACACAAAAGCTATTGCGAGAAATTTATAAAACCGTAAGTTTGCAAACTTAATTTTAGAACAGAAATGGCCATAAAGCAGGATAACACAAGGATTGTTGCAAATACTAACAACGATCTGGGACAGACAGGTAAATTTGTACGCGAAAATCAAAAAAGCTTATTATTTATAGTTGCAGCAATAGTTGTAATGGCTGTAGGTTATTTTTTATACCTTAAAATGTACCTTGCCCCTCGCGAAGTTCAGGCTGCTAACCAAATGCACGTAGCACAGGATTTCTGGGAAAGAAAAGATTGGGATAAAGCCATCAATGGTGATGCAGGCTACCCTGGTTTCGCCAAAATATTGAGCGATTACAGCAATACCAAAGCTGCTAACCTTGCTTATTTTTACTTAGGCACTGCCTATTTAAATAAAGGCGATTACAATAAAGCTATTGATAATTTAACCAACTATCATGGTGATGATACCATGGTTGCTGCTGAAGCTTTAGGCTGCACAGGTGATGCTTATGTTGAATTAAAAAACTACGACAAAGCTGAAACCTATTTCAAAAAAGCGGCTGATATGGCGAAAAATAAGTTTTTATCGCCGATGTACCTTAAAAAATTAGGCTTGGTTTACGAAGCCGAAAACGACAATAAATCAGCTGAGGAAACTTATAAAAAGATCAAATCTGATTACTTCGGCAGCGCCGAAGCACAAAATATTGACGAATACATAGCCCGCGCGCAAGCTAAGTTGTAATTGATTTCGAATTTCGGATATTCAATTTCGGATTTATAGCATTTGTAAATCCTTGAATCCGAAATCGTAAATCGCAAATCCGAAATCAAAATGTCTAGTCAACATAAAAATTTAAGCGATTTCTCTAACAGCGAAGTACCTTCGGGCGCTTCATACCGTTTTGGCATTGTAGTAGCCGAATGGAACGCTGAGATAACTAATGCCTTATACCAGGGCGCTTATGAAAGCTTGCTTAAATATGGCACCCCTGCCGAAAATATTTTCACTTACCCTGTTCCGGGTAGCTTTGAATTAACATCCGGCGCCGACCTGCTATTACAAAAAGGGAATTTAGATGCTGTTATTTGTTTAGGCTGCGTTATACAAGGCGAAACAAGGCATTTTGATTTTATTTGTAACGCGGTAGCAAATGGTGTGAGTAATGTTGCTATAAAATACTCAAAACCTGTTATATTTGGAGTATTAACCACAGATGACCACCAACAGGCATTTGACCGCGCCGGGGGCAAACATGGCAACAAAGGCGACGAGGCGGCAGTAACAGCTATAAAAATGGCTCATTTAGCTGAAACCTTGAAAGCTTAATTTACGTTAAAACTAAAAAGTTATAAAATGAAAAAATTACTTTATATAGCTGTTATAGCTTTAACATTAGGTAGCCTTGCTTCTTGCTCAAACAAGCTTTGCCCGGCTTACAACACTTATCCTCGCAGCGGACGCTAATCTTAACGTGTCATTTTATTATCAAAAAGCTTAAAACTAAATACAGCATTACACTGTAATTACGTTAGGCAAGCTTAAATACAATATTTTTGTAACATGAATTGGACATCGTTAGACTCGGCGAATCAGATAGATACGATCAAGCAGCAAACCGGCTACAGCTTAATTTTTAAGCACAGCACACGCTGCTCTATCAGCATGATGGCAAAAAGGCGCTTTGAAATGGATATGGATAAATTGCCTGCCGATATGCCCTTATATTTTTTAGATCTTATAAAATACCGCGATCTATCAAGCAAAATTGCGGAAGATTTTCAGGTTCACCACGAATCACCTCAAATGCTGTTGATTAAAGACGGCGACTGCATACTCGACCAATCTCACGGACAAATTTCTGTGGAAGAGGCGATGGAAGTGCTTGTGTAGCCCCACCCAAACCCTCCCCGGAAGGGAGGGCTTTAAAAGACTTTTCAAGTCTCCCCTTCCGGGAGAGATTTAGAGGGGGCTCATACCCACCCAAAATCAATCGTTTGCTTTAAATCCGGATGCAGGCTCGCATGTACCGGGCAACCATGAGCAGCAAGCTCTAATATTTTCTTTTCTTTATCCGAATATTCTGACGGGAATTTAATATTCACAATAATTTCACCCACACGGCGCGGGTTGGCAGCCATTACCTTGGTTACTTCGGCCTTTGCACCATCCATATTAATATTATGTGTGCGTGCCGCGATGGCCATGGTGGTTAATATACAACCTGCCAATGACTCTGCTAGCAAATCAGTTGGCGAAAATGCTTCACCCTTGCCCTGGTTATCTGTTGGCGCATCAGTTAAAATTTTAGTGCCCGATTGTAAATGTGTTGCCTCTGTGCGAAGATCGCCTAAATAAGTTGTTTCAATTGTTGCCATAGTTTATTCGCCTAACCCCCTAAAGTAGGAGCCCGGGTAAGCAAATTTAGCTTTATCATTTTTAATGCAGAAATTTCCAGTCTGTAATTTTGCAGTAATAAATTCAACATATTGTTCCCCCTTTAGGGGGTTAGGGGGTTTTTGCCTACATTTGTATTATGATTGATCTGCCAGTAATTCCTGCACAGCCGGTTAACCGCAAGCCTGATTGGCTTAGGGTTAAGCTTCCTGTGGGAAAAGAGTATGCCCAGGTTCGTAGTTTGGTTGATACACACAAGCTGCACACGATTTGCGAAAGCGGTAATTGCCCCAATATGGGCGAATGCTGGGGCGCAGGCACAGCTACGTTTATGATATTGGGTAATATATGTACCCGTTCATGTTCATTTTGCGCGGTAGCAACCGGCAGACCATTAGCTGTTGATATAGATGAACCTGCCCGTGTAGCCAACTCGGTTAAGTTGATGCAGGTAAAACACTGCGTAATTACATCAGTAGATAGAGATGATTTAAAAGATGGTGGTTCCATTATTTGGGCCGAAACCATTAACGCTATACGCAGGGAAAGCCCTGAAACTACTTTAGAAACCTTATTACCTGATTTCCGTGGCGTTTGGGAAAACCTTGACCGCGTGCTTGAAACTAGGCCTGAGGTTGTTTCACATAATTTAGAGACCGTACGTCGTTTAACCAAAGAAGTACGCATCCAGGCTAAATATGATCGCAGTTTGGAAGCCCTTAACCGCATATCAAAATCGGGCTTGCGTACAAAATCGGGCATTATGCTTGGTTTGGGCGAAAAGGAAGAGGATGTTTTGGAAGCGATGGATGACCTATTAAATGCAGGTGTGCAAATACTCACCTTAGGTCAGTATCTACAACCAACACGCAACCATCACCCGGTGATTGATTGGATTCATCCGGACCAATTTAGTTTTTACAAACAAGTTGGCCTTGATAAGGGTTTTAGATATGTGGAAAGTGGGCCATTAGTTCGTTCATCATACCATGCTGAAAAACACTTGTTTGAAATCTGATAATTCTTTATATCTTCACAACGAAGTTGAGCAACAAAAGTAAAATATCATTATCGGAAGAGGAATTAGTGCTTGCACTAAGGCGCCACGAAAAAATCGCGGTGGAAGCATTATATGATATGTATTCCTCTTCGTTGTATGGAGTTATATCCCGCATTATTGTTGACACTGCCGTGGCAGAAGACGTTTTACAAGAGACTTTTGTAAAAATATGGCACTCTTTTGCCAGTTATAGCACAGAAAAGGGCCGTTTATTTACGTGGATGGTAAATATTGCCCGAAACCTGGCTATTGATAAACTCCGCTCAAAGGATTTTAAGAACCAGAACAAAAACCAAGAACTTGAAATTAACGTAACTTTCATAGACGAACAAAGAAACACAGTTTACAAACCTGAGTTGCTTGGTATTAAGGACTTAGTGCAAACACTAAAAGCCGACCAGAAAGAAATTCTTGAATTGGTTTACTTTAAGGGTTACACCCATGTGGAAGCTGCCGATGAATTAGGCATACCATTAGGAACCATTAAAACCCGCTTAAGAATGGCAATACAACAACTCAGAAAACATTTTAATTGAAAGTTTGAAAGTGGAAGATATTAAAGCATATATTGAATCAGGGATATTGGAACTTTACGTTCTGGGGGATGTAACCCCAAGCGAAAAGTTGCATGTGGAGGAGATGGCATCCAAGCATCCGGTTATTAAAGCCGAGTTGGGTGAGATAGAGCGTTCAATGGAATTATTTGCTTCAGCAAATGCTGTAGAACCATCCGCACAATTACGTGATAGAGTATTAAACAGTCTGCTTACCAATTTTGGGGATGATAACAATTTCCCATCAAAACACCCACAACCTGTTAAGGATAATGTTATTGCTATGGCTGCACCAAAGGCCAATAGTTTTTATAAATATGCATTCGCGGCTTGCCTCCCGTTATTAATAGCAAGTATTGTAGTCTTATTTAGTGTTTACAATAAATTGGAGAATGCCAATACGCAATTAATCGCATTAAACTCCACTAATCAAAAATTCAGTTCAACGGTTAATTTTATGGACCGCCAGCTGAGCATCTATCGTGATACATCTTTTAAAGTTATCAAACTAAAAGGAACAGCCAATCATGCTAATGCATTAATGCTGATAGCTTTTAGTCCCGCTAAAAAGAAAGTTGTAATAGACATGGCCGACCTTAAAATGCCTGCGAATGACAAAGAACACCAATATCAGCTTTGGGCATTAGTGAGCGGTAAACCTGTTAGCTTAGGTGTATTTGATAAGGATGCCGCCGATAGCTCTTTGATGAAAGAAATGAAGTCGGTGCCTGTAGCTCAGGCATTTGCAGTAACTCTTGAACCAAGAGGCGGCAGTATTAACCCAACAATGGATCAGATGATGGTAATTGGCACACTTTAACCCTGAAAGATACTTTTCAGATTGTTAAATTTATGTTAAAAACACCTATTTATAGGTAAAACCTCCTAACTCAATAAAATAATAAACTTTATCCGTCGTTTTTGTAACTAATAGGGTGCGCTTAGCGTCTTATGTACACTAACATCGAGTATTTAGTTCTTTATAAGATCAGTTAATAGTTAATAAAAAAGGGTTGTTTAATACTGACGACCCTTTTTTTATGCCGTAAATTTCGCTATGGTTATAGGCAATTGACTAATCAATTTACCCGGCAGCACCACATGCATCCGATTAGGGAGCGCCAACTCATCCCCAGCCTTCCCGTGTATATAAGTGCCAATAATACAGGCATCCCGCGATGAGTATCTCTGAGCCAATAAAGCCGTTATTATCCCGGTAAGCACATCACCCATACCACCACTTGCCATAGATGCATTGCTTGTCGAATTAAAATAAGCCTTACCCTCCGGTGTAGCGGTTATGGTATAATCGTTTTTTAGTACGATACATATTTTATGCTCTTTAGCTTTTTCGATAGCGGTTTGTAAACGTTGCCACCAGCCGTTGCTTTCACCAAAAAGGCGGTCAAATTCTTTCATATGCGGGGTTATAATACTGCCTTCCGGTATCATAGCCCAAAGCTGCTTATGTTCAGCAAGAATGTTTAGGGCATCAGCATCAATAACAATAGGCTTTTTATAGTTTGTTAAAATATCGCACAAAAGATTTAATGAGTTTTCATCATTACCCAATCCCGGGCCTATACCCATCGTACTAAATGTATCCCAGCCGATCTGAGGCAAATCATTTCCCTGGCGTACAATCGCCATAATTTCGGGCAGATAGCTGTTTAATGCAATTAATCCGCTCTCGGGTACGCAGGCTGTAGTTAAACCAGCGCCCGCATGCGCACAGGCAGATGAACATAGCAAAGCCGCACCCATGGTTTTAGCTTGCCCGGCCACAATAAGCGCATGGCCAAATGTTCCTTTATTACTGAATTTATGGCGGGGTTTCATCAGTTGCCTGATGTCCTTTTCAGTTATAAACTGATAAGGTGAATTAAGCGACATTACAAACTTGTCATCAATCCCAATATTAACAGTCTCCCAGCACTCCATTACAGGGCCAGATTCCGGCAATAAAAAATTAATCTTAGGTTGTTGGAAGGTAATAACCAACTTGGCTTTTAATACGATACTATCAGGTTTAGTTTCACCTTCAGAAAAAAAACCAGTAGGAATATCAACAGCAACTACCGTTTTTTCTAAGGAGTTCAGGTGCTTTACTAATTTTTCGTAATCGCCATGCAGCGGTTTATTCAAACCGCTGCCCAGCATGGCATCAATTAAAACCGGACTGTCTTCATCAGGAAAACCATCTCCCGGCTTAATTTCCGTTACCGTAATAGTACTTTGCAGCTTTTTCAGGTTGACATTAAAGTCGTCCGATGCTTTATCAGAAAATCGGGTGACCTTGATATTTACAGCCTTATAATGATGCCCATGCAATATCCGCGCGATCGCTAAACCATCACCACCATTATTGCCCGTTCCACAATAGATAGAAATAGCCTGCTTCTTATCCGGAAAATGATTCACAAACCAACCCACAAAAGCTTTAGCCGCTCGCTCCATTAAATTAACAGAACTTATGGGTTCATTAACGATGGTATAAGCATCAGCTTCGCGAATTTGAGGGGATGTGAGTAACGGTAGCATATTTCATAAAGTTATGATTTATGCTTTTTGTTTTGAGATATTATTCAGTGAATAAATTAATAATGATATCTGCATTGCAGAATAACTATCGAATCATTTTCAACCTTGTAAACCAGTCGATGTTCTAAATTTATTCTCCTCGACCACCATCCGGCAAGATTATGTTTCAGCGGTTCTGGTTTTCCGCTTCCTTCAAATGGCATACGCTCAACTTCTTTTATTAAGGTGTTTATTTTCTTAAGCATAGACTTATCTGTGCCCTGCCAATATAAATAATCTTCCCAGGCAGTATCTATGAAAATTATTTTCATTCTTCAATAAGACCTTTTTCCTGACCTAAGCCTTTTTCATAATCTTCAATACCCTTTAATAGTCTTGTGGCATTATTGGGACTTTTAAGCAAGTAAAAAGTTTCTTCCATACTTTCATAGTCAGATTTGGAAAGCACTACAACATCTTCTCCGTTTGCGCTGGTAACATATAATGGGGTATGATTATTACGAACCTTATCCAAATAAGATTTTAGCTGTTGGCGAAATGATGTATATGTTGTAACCTGCATGGCTTTCAAATTTAAATAAAGATAAAAAAGAATACCAACACGTACAACTTTATGTACATGTTATTTATGCTTTTTGTTTTATGCATTTATTGTTTGGGTAATTTATAATCAATACCCCAATCTTTTGCATAATCCTCAAGCGGGTTTAAGCCAACTGCTTCTCTTCGTTTATCTACATTAGGCTCATCTTCAATTGGAGAAATATAATATTTACCTGTTTTGTTATCCCGCCCTATCTGGCTACCATAAATTTGCTTTTTGCCATTTTCCAATGCCGATCTATCCTCCATTAAAGCCAATTGCGAAGCTTGCGCTTTACCATTTTTAACCGCGGCACGCATCATTGGCAAATATTTGTCCCTTGTTAAACTATCGGCATGTTGTATAACCAAAAAAAGGGTAACATTCCCCTTACTTCCAACTATCTCCGGCCCCACCCAGCCATATTTATTTAAAACAGCTTCAACTTTTATAAGGTTGATGCTATCGCTTTTACTCATAGCAGCCCATAAGGCATTCATCTCTTTTGAATTATCGCCGTATTTATTTTCAATTGCCTGAATTTGCTGCCTGCCACTCTGATCAGAATCATAAATGCTATCTAACTCCCTGGTCAGTGGCTTGTTGTAGTTTGCTTCAGCCTTGTCTTTGTTTTTTTGTATGATGACCAATAAAGGCGCCCAGCGTTTATCTGCATGCAAGCTATTCAGATCCGCATCTACAATAATATGATCGTAACTGGTATAGCTGCCGTTAGCTGCAATTAATTGCAAATTACTAAATGCACTATCAGGATAATTGGCTTGCGACCATGAGCAGGCAGCATCATAACGGTCTCTAGCTGTAGCCAGATTATGATACCGTTGAAATGCGCTTGAAAAAGTAAGGGCGGAATTTTTATAATCTTTAGTGAGGTATAGAGAATCGGCTTTTCTGGTTAAAGATTTATAGACATGGCGTTCGTTATTCTGTGCAAAAACAGGTGATAGAGAAGCAAGGCTGATAACAAGCAAAATTATTTTTTTCATACTGAAATATTTAGGTTTACTAATTAACTAAATATTTAGTTAATTAGTAAACCTTATAAAAAAATAATTAATAGCTTTAAGAAACAGGATTATTTTATCCCCATTTCCTTTTTCAAAAATTGCCCGGTAAAGCTTTCTTTCACTTTACACAAACCTTCCGGTGTACCGCTAAATAATATTTTGCCACCGCCTGAACCTCCCTCGGGGCCAAGATCAACCACATAGTCAACTGTTTTAATCACATCAAGGTTGTGTTCTATTACTAAAACGGTGTTGCCTTTATCAACCAATTGATTTAATACACCAAGAAGCACGTTAATATCTTCGAAATGCAAACCCGTTGTTGGTTCATCTAAAATATAAAAGGTATTACCGGTATCTTTTTTGGATAGTTCGGTTGCCAGCTTAACACGTTGCGCCTCACCACCTGATAATGTGGTAGAGGCCTGCCCTAAACGGATATAGCCCAAACCAACATCCAATAAAGTTTTAACCTTACGATAGATTGCGGGGATATGCTCAAAAAATGGCGTAGCATCTTCAATGCTCATATCCAACACATCACTGATGGATTTGCCACGATAGCGAACCTCTAAAGTTTCACGGTTATATCTTCTCCCGCCGCACTCTTCACAAGGCACTTGTACGTCAGGCAAAAAATTCATTTCAATCACTTTCATGCCCGCGCCCTGACAAGTTTCGCATCTGCCACCTTTTACGTTGAATGAGAAACGCCCCGGTTTATAACCACGAATACGTGATTCCGGCAAAGCCACAAATAAGTTCCTGATATCAGAGAACACACCGGTATAAGTAGCCGGGTTTGACCGTGGCGTACGGCCGATTGGTGTTTGATCAATCTCGATCACCTTATCAATATGTTCTAAGCCCTCAATTTTATCATAAGGCAAAGGATGCTTTTTAGCCCTGAAGAAATGATGATTTAAAACAGGATATAAAGTCTCCGTTATTAAGCTTGATTTACCGCTACCAGATACACCGGTAACGCCGATCATCTTACCTAATGGAAAATCAACACTTACCTTTTTAAGGTTATGACCGGTTGCCTTTTTCAGGCTGAGCGTTTTTCCATTGCCTTCACGTCTTTTTTCGGGAATAGCGATCTCTCGCTCACCGTTAATGTATGACGTAGTAAGGGTGTGCACCTTCATTAATTCGGCAGGCGTGCCCTGGGCAACAATTTGTCCGCCATGTACGCCGGCTGCCGGGCCCATGTCAATCACGTGGTCAGCTTCCAGTATCATATCCTTATCGTGCTCTACTACCAAAACGGTATTACCCAAATCGCGCAGATTTTTTAGTGCGGTGATGAGCCTGGCATTATCACGCTGATGCAGTCCGATACTCGGCTCATCCAGAATGTACATTACATTCATTAACTGTGAACCGATCTGTGTAGCCAGCCTGATACGCTGCGCTTCACCACCCGATAATGTTTTGGCGGTACGGTCAAGCGTTAAATAGCTCAAACCAACATCCAGCAAAAACACAATACGGGCGCGGATCTCTTTTAATATTTCTTTGGCGATAACATTCTGGCGCTCGGTTAAACGATCTTCAAGATTATTAAACCAACCCTGCAGATCATTAATATCCATGGTAGCCAACTCGAAGATGTTCTTACCATCCACCTTAAAGTGTAACGATTCTTTTTTAAGTCGGGCACCCTCACATACCGGGCAGGTTTTTAGTACGCGATAGTTTTCCATGTCATCCATGCCCTCATCACTACGGCGTTCCTGCTGTTCTTCCAGCATGCGGATCACACCGTCGAAAGTGATCTGGTAGCTTTGAACATTCCATTTATTGTACTCAACCGCGACAGTTATCATTTCCGGCGTGCCGTTCAAAATAATGTCGAGTTTTTCTCTTTCCAATTTCTCAATCGGTACAGATAAACTAAACTCATATTTCTTAGCCAATGCTTTTAACACCTGGAATATCCATGTTTCGCGAAATTCACCCAAAGGCGCTAAGCCACCATTCAGGATGCTCAATTTGGGGTTAGGGATTACTGAAGCTTCATCAACCTCAAAAATATATCCTAATCCATTACACTTTTCGCAAGCGCCATAAGGTGAATTGAATGAGAATGTGTTTGGCTGAGGCTCATCATAAGAAATACCCGAAACCGGATCCATCAAAAATTTACTGAAATAGGCAACATTGTTATCCTTATCGCCAATCCTGATGATGCCTTTTGATATTTTTAAAGCCGCTTGTATCGAAGTATATAAACGCTTGCTGTTTTCATCGCTCACCTGCAACCGGTCAACCACAATATCAATATCGTGGATCTTGTAACGGTCGACTTGCATTTTGGGCTCAACATCCGCGATAGCGCCATCAATCCAAACCTTTAAATAGCCTTGTTTACGTATC
Source organism: Mucilaginibacter sp. L196 (assembly GCF_009765905.1). Lineage (GTDB taxonomy): Bacteria > Bacteroidota > Bacteroidia > Sphingobacteriales > Sphingobacteriaceae > Mucilaginibacter. The sequence continues at coordinate 41,241 of NZ_LMUO01000003.1, forward strand.
TGTTCAAACAATTCGCGGTAATGGCCTTTACGGGCTTTAACTACCGGGGCAAGAATGTTTATAGGCTGACCATCAAAGCGTTCGTAAATGGTTTTCAATATCTGATCTTCAGACATGCGTTCCATTTTCTCGCCGGTTTCATACGAAAAGGCTTCGCCCGTACGGGCGAAAAGTAAACGCATAAAATCATAGATCTCGGTAATGGTACCAACGGTAGACCGTGGGTTTTTACTGGTTGTTTTTTGCTCTATAGCGATAACCGGGCTCAGGCCTGAAACCTTGTCAACATCCGGGCGCTCCATGCCGCCCATAAACTGGCGGGAGTAGGCCGAAAATGTTTCCATGTAACGGCGCTGCCCTTCGGCATAGATAGTATCAAAGGCCAACGACGATTTTCCGCTACCACTCAATCCGGTAATTACTACCAGCTGATTGCGCGGAAAAGAAACATCAATATTTTTTAAGTTATGTACCCGGGCCCCGTAAACTTCAACTTCACTTTGCTCACCCAGATCGAGAGGTTTTTCAATCATATTTTATTTAGATATATTGATTTAAGTTGGTTCAAACTGACTGATTAAGTACTTTTAACTCAATCAACTACTCACTTAATCCAACCTAATCAACCAAACCGCAAATATACGCAAAAAAAAGCCCGATTCGCTTAGCGCGGACCGGGCTGATAAGTGCTCCGTAATCTTTTTACAAATTAATTATATGCCAGCATTTGCGAGGTTTGCGTGTGCGCGTAAATTGGTTTAAAACCATAACTTACAGGCTTGCTGATAACCTCTTTCATGGCAATTAGGTTGTATACATACACACCGGTTTCGCGGTTTAAATGCATACGGAAATAATTGTCCTCGTTTTGCTTGGTAATCTGTCTTTGTAATTTAATCTCTCCGTTGTTGTAGGCCGCCGCCGCCAGGGTCCAGCTATTAAATTCGCCGTAAAGCTCTTTAATATACTTGCATGCCGCGATGGTTGATTTACGAACGTTTAACCGTTCATCAACACCGTGGCCTACTTTTAAACCGTAAGTACGTGCAGTACCGGGCATAAACTGCCAGATACCTTTTGCACCTTTGGGCGATGTGCCACTGCACAATCCCGATTCAACTAAAGGGATGTACTTAAAATCTTCCGGGATACCATACATCCTGAGGATGGGCTCGATAATAGGAAAAAGCTTTTGTGCTTTAAATTGCAATACATTTGATTGTATCGACAAAAAATTATGCTGCTTAATGGAGTGCCTCAACTTGGTATTTACGCGGGCATCATTTACCGGCAATGCCTCATTGGCAAAGTTATAATCGGTAGATGGCCTATTTTTTGTAAACAGAAAATTAGTTGAGTGTTCAGTTGCAATATTGATGGGTTTTGACACCGCTGAATCACTAATTGCAAACCGGGAGATGATAACCAGCACGAACATTACGGAGCACGTAATTAGGTGTTTTTTAATCATTCCTGTTTTTATCATATTTATTATGTAAGTGAAAACTCGCTGCAAAGGTAAGGATATTAATCAGATTATCAAATACTTACCAAAACCTTAGTGTTTTAGGGCCGTCAAAAAGCGCCCAAAATCGTTGTTTAAAGCCTTTAAACGTAGATTCTGATCATCAACAAAAAAATAAAATTATTGTTTAAAAAACCGTAACTTTGACCCTCACGCTGCGAAAGCGCTAAACAAAAAATTATGGCATTTAAGAGACCACCTACCGGCCGCGACAGCGCTCCGGGCAGATCATCAAACAGGACAAATAAGTCCGATGACAGGCCAAAAAGACCCGCCTCAAAAGGCAAATCATCAGGTTCCGACAAAACAGATTGGAACAAACCCCCTAAAAAAGAAAGCGCATCAGAACGCCCGGGCGAAAGAAGAAGAACAGCAGGCAGCAGGCCTAGTGCAGGCAAAAATGAAGGCGGCGATTTTAAAAGCAGCTTTACCGGCGGCGAGAAAAAAGCATACGCTCCACGCAAACCATATTCAGGCAGGCCAAGCGATGGCGGTGATGACAGGAAAGCACCCGGACGCAGTAAACCTTATTCAGGCAGGGTAAGTTCAGCAGATAGCAGCAGCGACCGTCCAAAAAGAAGTTTTGGTGGCGATGAAGGCGGCGAAAAGAAATCATACTCAGCACCACGCAATAAATCATATTCAGGAAGAGCAGGTTCATCAGACGACCGTCCGAAAAGAAGTTCTGGCGGCGATGCAACCGGCGACAAAAAACCGTTCTCTTCTCCACGCAAAAAATCTTACTCAGGTAGGCCAACAGGAGATAGTGAAGGTGGTGAAAGAAAAACAGGTACAGAAGGTGCAAGATCAGGCGAGCGTAAATTCGCGCCAAAGTCTTCAACCGGTGGTACTTTCAAAAAACGCGAAGGCGCAACAAGCGAACCTTTCCGCAAATCACCAAAATCATCATATAATAAAATAACTCCGGATAGGGACGCGCCTGCTAAAACCATGCGTAGCCGTAAAGAAAAACCAAAAGACGATTCAGGTCTTATTCGGTTAAATCGTTATATAGCTAACGCAGGTATCTGCTCTCGCCGTAAGGCTGATGAACTAATCGAAGCAGGTGTAGTTTCAGTAAATGGTATCGTTATAAACGAATTAGGTCATAAAATTGACCCGATAAAAGATGAGATCCGTTACAATGGCGAGCTGTTGAAACGTGAGAAAATGGTTTATGTATTGTTAAATAAACCAAAGGATTACATCACCACAACAGAAGACCCGCAGGAACGCCGTACCGTAATGCATTTGGTTGAAAAAGCCAGCAGGGAACGTATTTATCCTATCGGCCGTTTAGACAGGAACACCACTGGTTTATTATTAATGACCAATGATGGTGATCTTGCTGATAAACTTTCGCATCCACGCAGTAACATTACAAAATTATATCAGGTTGAACTGAACAAAAGTTTAGCCCAGGGCGATATGAACAAGATCCAATACGGTTTGGAGTTGGAAGATGGTGTAATTAAACCGGATTCTATTTCATACGTAACAGGTGGTTCAAAAAGAGAAATTGGTATCCAGATTCACAGCGGCAAAAACCGTATTGTACGCCGTATATTTGAGCACTTAGGTTACGAGGTAGTAAAGCTTGACCGTGTAATTTATGCAGGTCTTACTAAAAAAGACCTAACCCGTGGTCGCTGGCGTTACCTTGATGAAAAAGAGATAATCCAATTGAAACATCTGATTAAATAATTTTTTCAGTCAATACCTGATCGTCGTTAGGCATTGACGGTATAACCTTGCTTGCGATTTGACTCACCCGATCGTCGCTGCGCGGAAAGAGGGAAAGGAAAATAAAACGTTAGTAAAATCAATTTAAAACTCATTTCCCTCTTTCCGCCAAAGGCGAAGAGAGGGCCGACCAGCGCAGCGTAGTCGGGGTGAGTTAACTGTGCGGCTTGGCATTTGCACTAATATCGCTCATACCCGTTGCCTGTGTCCCCACAGGCAATTAGCTGTTTGTGAGGACACAAACAGCGGGTATAGATCAAATAATTCCAAGATATATTTAACGTTGAAAGTTCAGTTTAAAAGCATTGCATGCTTTTAAACTGAACTTTTTTGCTTTTAGCGCCTAATTACTAACTTGCGCCTCATAAATCCAATCTCCATGAAAAAATTATTGCTGATTATCGCTTTGCTATCTCCTGCGTTAACTTTCGCGCAGCATAAAAAACCTCTTCCTTCAACTTTCAATCTGGTCATAGGCACCTATACCACCGGCGCAAGCAAAGGCATTTATGTTTATCGCTTTTATGAAGATAAAGGCAGGGTGGCTTATTTAAATGAGATTGATGATGTTACCAATCCATCATACGTAACCACATCGGCAGATAATAAGTTTTTATACGCCGTTAATGAAGGCCCGCAGGGTGGCGTAAGCTCATTTACTTTTGATGGTAAAACAGGCAAAATGGTATTTATCAATAAACGGCCAACCCAGGGCGCTGATCCATGTTATATTCTTGAAGATAAAGAGCAACGTAATATTTTTATTGCTAATTATACCAGCGGCAGCTTGGCGGTTTTCCCAATTAATAAAGATGGTTCTATTGCTCCTCTATCGCAACTAATTCAGGACTCAGGCAGCAGTGTTGTTAAAGACAGGCAGGAGGGGCCGCATGTGCATAACGCGATATTAACAAATAATGAGAAATATCTGCTATATACCGATTTGGGTACCGACAAAGTAAACATCATGCGTTATAAAGCATCTAAAACCCCACCACTTACACCATCCGACCCTGCTTCGATAAGTGTTGCGGCTGGTAATGGCCCGCGCCACCTGGTTTTTTCTGAGGGTGATAAATATTTATACCTGATACAGGAAATAGGTGGCTTTATCAATACATACTCGTATGATAACGGCAACCTGAAGCAAATACAATCAGTAAGCATGCTTACGCCTGAGATGAAAGGCAATATCGGCTCGGCCGCTATTAAAATCTCTCCTGATGGTAAGTTCCTGTATGCGTCAAACCGTGGCAATGCCAATGATATTGTACAATATGCCATCGACCCGAATAATGGCACGCTGACTTTTGTATCACGCACCTCATCATTAGGTAAAGGCCCACGCGATTTCGCGATAGACCCAAGCGGCAAATTCTTAGTGGTAGCCAACCAAAACAGCGACAGCGTATTGGTTTATCGCCTTGACCCGACAACCGGCAAACCAGGCACAATTGTTACCCGTTTACAGGTTGGCAATCCGGTTTGTTTAAAGTTTGTTCCGGCGGAATAAAATGATAATAATTTATAGTAAAATGCACCCATTCTGTCACCACAAAATCACATCAAAAATATTACACAATACATTAAACTTTTTGTTCTACTTTTAGTCAAACATTTATAATAGGGTTTTTATACTTTATATGTTAAATGTTAGTTTAATAAATGTTTAATTTTTATTATGAAAAGGTTATATAAATACGTATCCGGTTTAGCTTTAGCCGGGATACTTTCGGTAGCAGTTGTTGCAACTGCAAGTGCACAACGTGGCGGCGGTTCCCACGGCGGCGGCGGTGGGGGCGGTGGCTTCCATGGTGGTGGGGGTGGTGTTAGCAGCGGCGGTTTTCGCAGCTCTTCATACGCAAGCGCATACCGCGGTGGCGTTGGTACTCGTGCGGCGGGGTTCCGTGGCGCAGGTTATAACCGTGGCGGTTTTTACAGGCCCGGCTTTGGCTATTATGGCTATCCGCATCTTGGCTTTTATTTAGGTGTATTGCCTTTTGGCTATTACCCATTTTATTGGGGTGATGCTTTGTACTACTATTATGGTGGCGTATTTTACAGCCCATATGATGGTGGTGGCTACCAGGTTACTGTTCCACCGGTTGGCGCGGCTATTCCAAGCTTGCCACAGGGTGCAAAATCTATCATGATTGATGGACAGCAGTTCTATGAATTGAACGGTGTGTATTACAAAGCTGTTATTAACGATCAGCAAAAAACTGTTTACGTTGTTGCAGGCCGCGATGGTGTGTTAAATACCGATGGCAGTACTGCTGCTGATGGCAGCGAAGTTGCAGCACCGCAAGTTGGTGATATTGTAAATGAATTGCCTGACGGTTGCCACAAAGTGACCTTAAACGGTAAGAAATACTACGTATCGCCAAATGATATATACTACCAGGCTTATACCGACCAAAACGGAAACGAAGGTTACCGTATTGCCAGCGTACCTGACAATAACGACCAGGACCAGGATAACTAATCCATTCCGGGGTATCCATCTATAAAAAATCTGCAAGAACAGGCTTAAAGCTTTGTTTTTGCAGATTTTTATTTTTTATGCGATTTTTTTTAATTAAAATTATACTCTTAATGGTTTACGGGCCAATTAATTACACATTAAACCTTGCTGAATAATTAATTTAAATGTCTTTTCGCAAAAAACGTTCGCTTTCCCAGGTAACCAATATTAAAAATCATAACCCGAATGACGAAGCCCTAAAAAAGTCGGAAGCTAACCTGCGTACCATTTTTGATAATACTGATTCCGCTTACATTTTATTTGATACCAATCTCCAGATCCTTTCATTTAATTTATTGGCCCAAAAGTTCTCTGAGGGATATAATAAAAAAACACTACGTATTGGCAGGTATATCAATGAGTACTTTTCGGCAGAAAGATGGCTCGTGATATTAGAGGTACTTGAAAAGCTAGCCGCCGGAGAAACCATTAGTTATGAATTAAGTGTTATAGATGACAGCGGAACTACCAATTGGCACCACGTACGCTGGCTAAACGTTAAAAATAACGACAATAAAAACTGGGGATACATTTTAACGAACAAGGATATTACCGAAATCAAAACAGCAACACTGGAGCGTGAACGTATAACCAATGATTTAACGCAGCATAATCGTGACCTGGAACAATTTACCTACATTATATCCCATAACCTGCGTGCGCCTGTTGCCAACATATTAGGGTTAACCAATATTTTAAAGGACCACGGCCAGGGTATGGACGAGGAAACGCAACAAGAAGTGATTGACCGCATATTTACTTCAACCAAAAATATTGATACTACAATAAAGGATCTGAACCAAATACTACAAACCCGCAAACCAGTAGGTAGCAAAAAGGAAAGAGTAGATTTTGAGGCGATGGTTGATGCAGTTAAAACAAGCCTCCGCAACATTATAGCGTTAGAGAAAGTAAAGATCAACTGCGATTTTACCCCGGTAGATTCCATGTTTACTACACGCAGCTATTTGTACAGTATTTTTTACAACCTCACTTCCAATAGTATTAAATACCGCAAAGCGGATATTCCTCCTATTATCAACATAACCAGTCAAAAAATAGACGATATTATAGAGTTACGCTTTAAAGACAACGGCAAAGGCATCGATCTGGATAAAAACGCCGAAGATGTTTTCGGTTTATACAAACGCTTTGATACCTCTGTAGAGGGCAAAGGTATGGGCTTATTTATGGTTAAAACACAAGTTGCGGCGCTCGGTGGCTCCATACATCTTGAAAGCAAACTTGGCGAGGGTACTGAATTCATATTGCAATTCAATCAGCCCGCCTAGTTTATTTTTGTACTAAAAACGGTGCAACTAATCGTAATCAGGTAAATATCTTTCGTTTTCTGAACCGCAAAACTTTCCTTAACCGCAAAAAAATGTTGCTACAGTAGCTAATCACTGCTTTATACGGCATTGGTAATCTATTATATGCGTTTGGCATTCGCTTTGCAATTGTGTGTACACAATATCCACCCACAAAAAATGAATGCTCATAAAATTAAACCTGCTGTATTTGGTATAGCTATAATAATGCTTGGTATTATGGCTAGCAGTTGCGGCTCGTTTAACCGAACGCAGCGTGGTGCATCAATAGGTGCCGGCGCGGGCGCAACTGTAGGTGCCGTAATTGGCAAAACTGCCGGCAACGTTGCGCTAGGCGCTATCATTGGCGGCGCGGTGGGAGGCACAGCAGGTGCATACATAGCCCATAAAATAAACCAGGTTGATTATTTAGATAAGCCTATCCCCGGTGCAAGAATTGTTCACAGGGGCGATACCACATTTGTAAAGTTTGCTAACGCGATAATTTTTGACCAGGGTAGTACCGACCTTAAACCGAATGCCCAGGCTGATATTAAAAATTTAGCCGATGCCTTGCAAGCTAATCCGCAAACCAATATCGCGATTATAGGCCATACTGATAGTTTAGGCACTTCGGAGTATAATATGGATCTTTCTGTAAAAAGAGCGCAGTCGGTAAAATCAGCATTAGTTAGCGATGGCATCAATGATACACGCTTAACTGCTATTGGCAAAGGTTCAGCACAGCCGGATGCGGATAACAAAACAGCCGAAGGGCGGGCTAAAAATCGCCGGGTGGTTATTATTATTACCAATAGCGAACTAAAGGAACGTGCCGCTAAAAATAGCCAATAAAGTAAAAACTATCGTAATTACGAGGCACGAAGCAATGACGCTTTGTTTCTGCGTTTGTACAAAAAATATTGAATCATTTCTTAACAGCTTCTTGGTTTAACAGTGGGTTTTATTCTTTATGACTTGTAATCAACACGTTTATGCGTTAGCTTTGTTGTATGGTAAAAAAATCAGGCGCTTTATTGTTAACCATGCTGTATGTAATTACAGTAATTGGTTTCGCGCTTAATTTGCACTACTGCGGCAAGGTAATTACCGATGTTAAGATTAATGCCCCTTTACATGGTTGCATTAAAAGCCCTATGGCATCGAAAATGAAATGCTGCACACAAAAGCATTTTGATATTAAAATTAAAGATGCACATGAAAATGGCGCAGCATCAATTTTAGCAAAAGTCTTTGCTTTTCAATTACCGGTTGCCTTATTTACCCATCTTGCATTCATTGCCCACCCCGCATTATTTCAAAAATCCTTTTACGAAGCACCACCCGAACCCGGGCAATACAGCGTAGCTGTCTTTGTAAAGAACTGCACTTTCCGTATTTGATCAGTTAGTCGTATTTCCACATTTATCGCGGTAAATCTTACCGCCTGTTTATTTATTTTTAATTTTTTTTAAGCAGAAGATATGAGAACATATTTTTTATTAATGCTAACATTGGTTGCCTATTCTTCCTTCGCGCAGCAGCCCATGAAGATGGATACCACTAAAAAGAAACCATCATCAACCATGGATATGGATGGGATGGATATGGGCGATATGAAAATGGATAATTCCAAACCCATGACGATGAACAGCCAGTATTCGCTGGATATTCCCATGAACCGTGATGGTTCGGGCACATCTTGGGTACCGGACGAAACCCCTATGTATGCCTACATGATCCCGGCTAACGGTTGGATGACTATGATACACGGCAGCTTTTTTGCCCGCTATGACAATCAGGATCTATTTAAAAAAGGATCGCGTGGCGGCAAACAGTTTGACGTACCCGATTGGATGATGGCGATGACCCAACATAAAGTTGGCAGCGGCGGTTTATTCTCTGTAAACACCATGTTCTCGTTTGATCCGTTTTTGGTTGGGCCGGGCGGCTACCCGCTGCTTTACCAAACAGGTGAATCATACAAAGGGAAAAAACTGGTAGACACACAGCACCCGCATGATCTGTTTGCCGAACTAAGTGTAAACTACACGCAAAAGATAGCCAAGGATGCAGATCTTTCGTTTTCCTTCGGTGATCCGGGCGAGCCAGCTTTAGGTCCACCGGTATTTATGCACCGTTTATCAGCCATGAATGATCCGGATGCTCCGCTGGGACACCATTATCAGGATGCTTCCCATATCACTTTTGGTGTGGCTACTTTGGGTTTGAGGATAAGCAATGTAAAACTGGAAGGATCGATATTTACAGGCCGGGAACCAGATGAGTTTCGCTATAATTTTGATCCGATGCGATTTGATTCCTATTCTGTTCGCCTGTCCTATAACCCATCAAAAGAATGGGCGCTACAGGTTTCAAATGGCTGGATAAAAAGTCCGGAAGCACTTGAGCCGTTGCAGAATGTGATCCGCTCTACTGCATCAGTCATCCACACTAAAATGCTGAATGAGGATAGCTACATAGCCACTACATTAGTTTACGGACAAAACCATTATTCCGACAATCAAAAAACACTTCCTTCAGTATTACTGGAAAACAGTTTCCAGTGGCACAAAGTAGCGATTTATGACCGTTACGAATATGTATCCAAAGATGCCGATGAGCTGGATTTAACGGGCGAGTTTCCGGCAAATCCAAATTTTAATATTAACGCCATCACATTAGGTGTTAACCGCATCTTCAGTACATTTAAGCAAACCAACATAACCGGTGGCGTACAAGCAACCGCCAATATATCGCCAACAGCATTGCATTCGCTTTACGGCAGCGCACCAATTGGGTTTGAGGTATATATCAGGATAACACCTGCTTTATTGAAGATGTAATTAGTCTGAACCAGGATTTAACAGATTTTATTGATTTACAGGATGCTTATATCTTGCAATTCAATAAAATCTGTTAAATCCTGGTTCTTATCGTTTCTGTTATATGCGCCAAATGATGCCTCCCGTGCCAGGCATATAAACCAAGCGCACGTTTAAGCGATATGGTTTGGCCCGATTCAGGATTAGTAAAAGTACGGCTCCACTCATTTTCGGTGAAGCTTTCCAGCAGGTTAACCCAATGGATATGTACCCCTTCCAAAATCCTTAATGAGGATTCTACCGGTAATCGATAATCGGGTTGTAATGCCCAGTAAGCTTCTTCGTAAGGTTTTATGGTAGGGTTATCTTCGGTCAATGCCAATTTAAATCGCACAATAGAGTTCATGTGGCTATCCGCTACGTGGTGTACCACTTGCCTTAAAGTCCAGCCGCCGGTGCGGTACGGGGTATCCAATTGCTTATCATTTAAACTGATAATAGCCTGGCGCATTTGGCCCGGCAACATTTTAATTTCGTTTATCCAATACCTGATGTCGTCATCAGTATATGATGCCGGTGGCGTGAATTTCCCCACTGGGTATTTCATTTGTTCGTCTGTCATAGTTTTAGTTTATATTTTTCTTTACAATACCGTAAATATGTTCGTCTAAAATTTCACCGTTCTTAAAGATATTATTTTTCAATATTCCTTCTTTTAAATAACCCGCCTTTTCCAATACACGCATAGACACAGGATTATTATCAAATACAACGGCGCGGATACTGATGATATCTAAATGTTTAAAAGCATAATCAGTAATAAGTTTTACAGCTTCAGTCACAATACCCTTTCCCCAATATTGTTCACTTACCCAATAACCTAAAAGCGGCGCTTTGGTATAAACATCAATCCTAAATTCAAGGCTTATTATCCCTATAACATCCTCGTTTATAGCTATTGCAAAACAGGTTATCGGATCCTGCCCTACTTTGCTATTAATAAAACTTTCGGCATCCTCAAGAGTATAGGGGAAGGGGAATCTATTAAACAAGAACCTACTGATGTTTGGGTTATTTGCATGCAATTGCAATGTAGGAGCATCGGCCAAATTAAGTTCACGAAGCGTAAAATCATGTCTTTTTAGTTCCATAACCGTAACATTGCAATTGTTAAAAATAACAATATTAGTTAAACTGCTATATTGCAAATTATATTACCTCATTATTCCTTCTATGAAAAAACTTTTTACGCTACTATTCATAGCTGCCAGCATTAATACTTTTGCCCAAAAGTTAGACACGCTGACTATCGAAAAAATAATGCGCGACCCAAAGTGGATCGGCGTAGCACCATCCGACATTAAATGGAGCGACGATGGCAAAAAGATTTATTTTAAATGGAACCCCGACAATACTTTTAGGGATGAATTATACGCCATCACCCCCTATAACCTCACCCCACAAAAAGTAAGTGATAAAGAACAACACGAAATAACACCCAATTACGGCAGTAAATGGAACCGGGCGCACACTTTAAAAGTTTACTCGTGTGGTGGCGACATCTACCTGGAGAACATAAAATCAGGCAAAAACATACAGCTTACCCGCACTACCGATAACGAAAACTCGCCAACCTTTAATGCCGATGGAACCGAAGTTTTATTTATTAAAGCTGATAACCTGTACGCGCTAAAACTTAACGGCGGAGAGCTGATACAGCTAACCAATTTTGTAGCATCGGCCCAAAAGAATAAAACTAACGATGAAACCGAGCAGACAAAATGGCTAAAACAACAACAGCTTGAATTATTCGACATAATCAAATTGGATGATAAAAATAAAAAGTTGGATGCTGAGGAAAAAAAGAAATTTCAACCTAAAAAGATAAAAGAACTGGTAACCGATGGTCGGGATATTGACAATGTGGAGCTCAGTCCGGACGGCAGGTATATTACTTATCGTTTAATCAAATCCGCGGATGATAAAAATACCATCGTACCAAATTACGTAACCGCAAGCGGTTATACGGAGGACATACAAAACCGCACCAAGGTGGGCGGCCCTCAACCGGTTTGCGAATCATTTATTTATGATATGCAGCGTGATTCGGCTTACAGCATCAACACCAAAAACATTGTTGGCATAAAGGATCTGCCTGATTATGTAAAAGATTATCCTGCTGAATTAGCGGACCGCAACAAACTAAACGAAGACCGCAAAGTGGTTGTTAACGGCCCAATATGGAACGAAGATGGCAAGCACGCCATTGTGGTAGTGAATGCCATTGATAACAAAGACCGCTGGATCATGTCGCTGGATGTACAAAACGGCGCTTTATCGCTGCTCGACAGGCAGCATAACGATGCCTGGGTTGGCGGCGCACCGGGCATTGAAGATGATTGGTACTCTACCGGAAATATTGATTGGCTGGATAATGATCATTTTTACTATCAGAGCGAAGCGAGCGGTTACAGCCATATTTACGTTTGCAACATTAATAATGGCGATAAAAAACAATTAACCAGCGGCAAATGGGAGGTACAAAACCTGCAATTATCGCACGATAAAAAAACGTTCTACTTCAATGCTAACATTAACCATCCCGGCGATTACCAGTATTACCGTTTGGCGGTAAGCGGCGGCGAGCCGGTTAAATTAACTTCTATTAAAGGAGATAATGATGTATCGCTTTCACCTGATGAAAAATGGCTGGCAATAAGGTATTCGTACACCAACAAACCGTGGGAATTATATCTGCAAGCAAATAAACCCGGTGCAAAAGCAGTGCAGGTAACACGGTCAACCTCTGCGGAATTTAACTCTTATGCCTGGCGGGATGCACCTATCATCACTTTTAAAAACCGTTACGGCAGCGATGTTTATGCCCGGTTATATCTGCCTAAAAATCCCGATCCGGCTAAACCGGCAGTTATTTTTGTGCATGGCGCGGGTTATCTACAAAACGAGATGTACGCATGGAGCTATTATTTCCGCGAAACAATGTTTAACAACATGCTGACTGATCAGGGTTATACCGTTTTAGATATTGATTATTCTGGCAGTGCTGGTTATGGTCGGGATTGGCGCACGGCCATCTATCGCCACATGGGTGGTAAGGATTTAAGCGACCAGGTAGATGGTGTTAAATATCTGGTTGATAATTATGGGGTAAACCCTAAACATGTGGGCATCTACGGCGGTTCATACGGTGGATTTATGACTTTAATGGCGATGTTTACCGCACCTGATGTATTTAAATCAGGTGCCGCTATACGTTCCGTAACGGATTGGGCGCATTATAACCACGAGTATACCGCCGATATTCTAAATGAACCTTATAACGATGAAAAAGCGTATCGTTTAAGTTCGCCAATTTATTTCGCGGATGGGTTGAAAGGAAACCTATTAATGCTGCATGGCATGGTGGATCAGAATGTAAACTTTCAGGATATTGTTAGGCTTACTCAAAAATTGATCGAGTTACATAAAGAAAACTGGTGGCTGGCCCCATACCCGGTAGAAGATCATGCCTTTGAACAACCCAGTAGCTGGGCCGACGAATACAAGCGTATTTATAAGCTTTTCCAGGAAACGTTGAAGAATTAATATTTTGCTTATCCGGGATGAAAAAATCAATCTTCATAATCATATTATTAATGGCCTTTGGCTGTAGACATAAAAACAATGCGCCTGCAATTCAAATTAGGCTGATCGATAGTAATAAAACCCTGAAAATATCAGGCTTGGATTATGCCATTCTGCAAGACATTAACCGTGATACCACCATCAACGTATGGCAAAATTTAATACAGGTTTATCGCATGCCTGCCGATACGGATATGAAGGATTTCCAACCTATACAACCAGGCAAATACATGGTGCGCGATAGCGCGGTGGTTTTCATTCCGGATACCCCTTTTAAGGCTCATCAAACTTATTTTATGCGCTATTATCATTACGATAAGGGCAGTACCGCCTGGGATTACATCAAAAACCACCAAAAACCGGGCAAAAAGCAATATCAGGACTTGATTTTTAAGCAATAAACTATTTGAAAATCAAATAATATACACTATATTTGCATTCAAATTAAATGGAGGGGGCGCTGAGCCCCCTCTTTTAGTTATCAATCAAAATTATCAAACCGGATAATGAATATTGAAAATAAAGTAAAAGAACTGGTAGAAGAGAAGATAGCGGAGTTAAAACGCCCCGATTTGTTTTTGGTTGATGTAAAAATGCACGCCAACGGAAAACTGATCATATTAGTGGATGGCGACAACGGTATAGGTATTGCGGATTGTGCAGCCATAAGCCGTTACGTTGGTTTTAAGTTAGAAGAAGACAACGTAATCGAAGAAGCTTATAACTTAGAGGTTTCGTCGCCGGGGTTGGATACGCCACTTACATCAGTAAGGCAGTATACCAAAAACATAGGTCGCGACCTGGCTATAAAAATGGTTGATGGCGCAAAGCGCGAAGGCAAACTAACCGCCCTTGCGGAAGATGCCATAGTAATTGAAGAACAAATTAAACAAAAAGGGAAAAAAGCCGAAGTAATTGAAAGCGTTATCCCGATAGATAAAATAACAGAAACGAAGGTTTTAATATCATTCAAGTAAGGAACCATCATGAGCGGCCACTTAAACAAGCTCATGATAGCTTCATTACCATTGAAAAAAAAACAATTTAATGAAAAATGAGCAATATTAATTTAATTGATTCTTTTCAGGAATTTAAAGATTTCAAAAACATCGATCGTCCAACTATGATGAGCGTTCTTGAGGACGTTTTCAGAAGCATGATCCGTAAAAAGTATGGCAATGATGAAAATTGCGATGTAATTGTAAACACAGATAATGGTGACCTTGAAATTTGGCGCACACGTGTGGTTATGGAAGACGGGTTTAGTGAGGATGATGACCTGGAAATTGAATTAGCGGAAGCGAAAACGCTTGACCCGGATTTAGAAGTGGGTGATGAGTACATTGAACAGATCACTTTAGAAAGCTTTGGCCGCCGCGCTATTTTAGCAGCACGCCAAACATTGGTTTCTAAAATCCTGGAACTGGAGAAAGACGAAATATTCAAAAAATATAAAGATCGCGTAGGCGAAATTGTAACCGGCGAAGTTTACCAGGTTTGGAAAAAAGAAACTTTGGTGCTTGATGATGAAGGTAACGAGTTATTATTACCTAAAACTGAGCAGATACCTGCCGATTACTTCAAAAAAGGTGATAGCGTAAAAGCGGTAGTATCAAAGGTTGATATGATGAATAGCAACCCTAAGATCATCATCTCACGTACTGCTCCTGAGTTTTTACAACGTTTGTTCGAGCAGGAAGTACCAGAAATTTTCGATGGCTTAATCACTATCAAGAAAATTGTACGCGAACCGGGCGAACGCGCTAAGGTAGCTGTAGAATCATATGACGACCGTATTGACCCGGTTGGTGCTTGCGTTGGTATGAAAGGATCACGTATACATGGTATCGTTCGGGAGTTGAAGAACGAGAACATTGATGTGATAAACTACACCAACAATTTACAGTTATATATACAACGTGCTTTATCGCCGGCTAAAATCACATCTATTAAGTTAGATGATGAGAAAAAAACTGCCGCAGTTTATTTAAAACCCGACCAGGTATCATTAGCAATCGGTCGTGGTGGGCATAACATTAAACTGGCAGGTAAATTAACAGGTTATGAAATTGATGTTTACCGTGAGGCTGACGAACAGGATGAGGATGTGGACATCGAAGAATTTTCAGACGAGATTGACAGCTGGATTTTGGACGAATTTAAACGCATTGGTTTAGATACGGCAAAATCAGTACTGGCATTAACAGTGGGCGAATTGGTGAAACGTACCGATTTAGAAGAAGAAACTGTTAAGGAAGTATTATCAATACTGCAAGCGGAGTTTGAATAAAGGTGATAACCAAAATTAAAATCGTATTTTTGCAAATAAATAAGGGAAGAAAAATTAATAAATGTCAGAAGACAAATCTATAAAGTTATTTAAAGCAGTAAAAGAGCTGAACATTGGTATGGGTACCATTGTCGATTTTTTGGCTAAAAAAGGTTACAAGGTTGAGAAACAACCTATGGCTAAGCTGGACAACGACATGTACAATGCTTTGTTAAAAGAATTTGCTTTTGATAAGAGCATTAAGGAAGAAGCCAAGCAGATCAATATTGGTAAAATTAGGAAGGATGAGCCTGAACAGGCCAAGCCTGCTGATTTCCGTCGTTCACGTGATTTTGAGAATGAAGAAATTCTGATCAAAAACGCGGGTAACTACGCGCCTCAGCAAGCCGAAAAATCAAAACCGGAACCCGAAGTTAAAAAGGCAGAAGAGCAGCAAGCTCCTACTTTACCGGGTGTAAAAGTTGTTGGCAGCATCAACCTTAATGATCTGAACGCTAAACCACAATTTGGCGATAAAAAAGAAACACCTGAGGTTAAACAGGAAGAAGCCCCCGCGCCGCAACCTGAACCAAAGAAAGAAGAAATAAAACCTGAGCCGGTTGCTGAGGTGAAGAAGGAATTAGTTCCTGTAGCACCAAAAGTTGAAATCCCGGTTGTGGAAACACCGAAGGTTGAAGCTCCTGTAGTTGTTGAAGCCCCAAAAGCTGAAGCTCCTGCTGTAGTTGCACCTCCAGTTACTCCGCCTGTAGCACCAGCACCGGTTGTTGCGGCCGAACCTGTTACTCCAACCCCTCCTGCTGCTGAAGAGCCTCAGGAAACTGAAGTAATACGCGCCAAAGCAGAACGCCTTACCGGGCCGAACATTATTGGTAAGATACAATTGCCGGATGCGCAAAAACGTAACCCTGTTGCATCTTCATCAAATAACAGTGCCGACCAGAAGCGTAAACGCAAGCGTAAAGACAGCCAGGGCGGAAATCATCAGCATGGTGGTGGTAATGGTGGTGGAAACCAGCAAAACCAGGCGCCTATTACACCATCAGGACCAGTTAATCCAAACCGTCCGGATTTCAGGAACAGGGGAAATAATCCTCCTGCTGCCGGTGGCGGACAAGGTGGTGGTGGTAACCGACCTGATTTTAGAGGTAATAGAAATACTACGCCTCATCATAACTCAGGGCCTAAGGAAGAACCATCAGAAAAAGATATACAAGACCAGATTAAGGCTACACTTGCCCGTTTAAGCGGCGCAGGTAAGTCAGGTAAATTTGCACAGCGCGCTAAATTCCGTCGTCAAAAACGTGATGATGTTGCCGCTACTGCTGAAGAACTGGCATTAGAGCAGGAATCACAATCGAAAATATTAAAGGCAACCGAATTTGTTACAGCTAATGAGCTGGCATCAATGATGGATGTACCGGTAACACAGATCATCTCAACTTGTATGAGTTTGGGTATGTTCGTATCCATCAACCAAAGGCTTGATGCGGAAACGCTGGCTATTGTGGCTGATGAGTTTGGTTACCAAATAGAGTTTGTTAAACCACAGGATGAAGAGGGAAGCCTTGACCAGCCTGATGATCCAGCTGACTTAGTACCGCGCGCTCCAATTGTGACCATCATGGGCCACGTTGACCACGGTAAAACATCATTACTGGATTTTATACGCAAAACAAACGTTATAGGTGGCGAAGCAGGTGGTATCACCCAGCACATTGGCGCTTATGAGGTAACATTGCCTGACGATAAAGGAAAGATCACTTTCTTAGATACACCGGGTCACGAGGCGTTTACCGCTATGCGTGCCAGGGGTGCCCAGGTAACCGATATTGTAATTATAGTTATTGCTGCTGATGACAGCGTGATGCCGCAAACCCGCGAGGCCATAAACCACGCGCAGGCTGCAGGTGCACCAATCATCTTCGCATTCAATAAAATTGACAGGCCGGGCGCTAACGCGGACAGAATCCGTGAGCAACTATCTGCCATGAATATTTTGGTTGAAGAATGGGGTGGTAAATATCAAACCCAGGAAATATCAGCCAAAACAGGCTTAAACATTGAGTTGTTATTAGAGAAAGTATTACTGGAAGCAGAATTACTTGAACTAAAAGCTAACCCTAATAAAAGAGCCGTTGGTACCGTTATTGAAGCTGCTTTGGATAAAGGCCGTGGTATTGTTACCACCATATTGGTACAGGCAGGCCGCTTAAAAGTAGGCGACCCGATATTAGCCGGTTGTTACAGCGGTCGTGTTAAAGCATTAACTAACGAACGTGGCCAAAGGGTTGAATCTGCAGGGCCATCAACACCGGTACAGGTGTTAGGTATGCAAGGCGCGCCTACAGCGGGTGATAAATTCAACGTACTGGAAAGTGAAGTTGAAGCTCGTGAAATCGCGAACAAACGTTTACAGTTACAGCGCGAACAAGGCTTACGTACACAGAAACACATCACACTTGATGAAATCGGCCGCCGTTTGGCAGTTGGTAACTTTAAGGAACTTAACATTATTGTTAAAGGTGACGTGGATGGTTCAATTGAAGCATTATCCGATTCATTGCTGAAGCTATCTACCGAGCAGATACAGGTAAATATCATATCGAAAGCAGTTGGTCAGATCTCAGAATCCGACGTATTGCTGGCATCTGCATCAGACGCGATCATCATTGGTTTCCAGGTAAGGCCGTCAGGCAGTGCGCGTAAACTTGCTGAAGCTGAGCAGATAGACATCAGGTTATACTCTATTATTTATGATGCCATAAATGAGATAAAAGCCGCGATGGAAGGTATGCTTGCTCCAACCTTTGAAGAGAAAATTGTTGCTAACGTTGAAATACGTGAAACATTCAAAATTAGCAAGGTTGGTACAATTGCAGGTTGTATGGTACTGGATGGTAAAATTACCCGTAACAGCAAAATACGTATCATTCGCGAAGGTGTTGTAATATATACCGGTGAATTAGCTTCGTTAAAACGCTTTAAGGATGATGTTAAAGAAGTTACCGCGAACTACGAATGCGGTTTGAACATACAAAACTTTAACAACATTGAAGTTGGTGATATAGTTGAAGCTTACGAAAACGTAGAGGTTAAAAGGAAACTGTAATTAGTTACCATAACCAACATAAATAAAAAAGGCTGCTTCCTAATGGAGCAGCCTTTTTCTTTGCAGCAAAGCTTGTATCACAAGCAAAGCTATTACCTTCTGTGGTAGTGATGACGACGGTGATGGTGATGATGCACACCTGCTGCACTTACTGCTGTATAGCTAAATAAAGCTATCATCGCAACGGCTAATACTTTTACGATTTTCATAATATTGATTTTTGTTGTTTATAACATCATAAATATAAATGGTATAAATTGATTTTTGATTTATATTCACACAAATATTACAAACAATTTTGGCTATTTTGTAAGCAAACCCACCACCAGTTTCTTCCATTGCGGCCCCGACAGGCCTGCGAGTGCCGATAAGGCCACTATAGTATTACGTACGGAATCATAAATATTAACGCCAGTATTGTTCGCCACTTCGTTTCGGCCGTGCACAGCTGCGCTTACATGGTTCAGGTAACGTTCAATAATAAAGGTACTCGTAGAGTCGTGACTGAAAAAGTGAGCTATTGAGCCTTCATTGGTACGAGGATTGGCAACAGGCCTAACCGTTATGGTAATGTATTCAGATTCTGCCCTAGCGTCCTCCACATCAATTATCTCTTCTATCCTTACCCATTCCAGTCCACCGCCGGCAATTGAGCCAGGAGCTGGCAAATTAATGTAGAAATAATCACCTTTTTCAGCCAGCTTATAATCCTCATTGCCCTTGGCATCAGTTATAGAAAATTTAGATGAGCCCGGGCCGCTAAAGGTATGCCAGTTGGATACATCTTTTAATCTGCCTTTAGCCAGTTGAAATAGTTCATGAGCTTTCTCTTGGGTATCGCAATCAACAAAATGAATCACGTCAGTATGCCCCCCCTCGCGCTGTACAGGAATATTATCAGATGCGTTGTTCATATTTTTATTTATATAACAACTATCTGTGGCAACAGTTTCATGCTATAATCGAATAAAAAAACCATCAAAAACAGCTTTGTATTAAATTAAAAACCTCATCTTTAAAGCGATATACAGCTAATAAAACTTTTTTTAAATAAGCCCTTGTGTAAATATAAAATCTCCTTATATTTGCCATCCCAAACGGAGTGGTAGTTCAGCTGGTTAGAATACATGCCTGTCACGCATGGGGTCGCGGGTTCGAGTCCCGTCCATTCCGCAAACAATGTTAACATTGTTTAAAGCCTGTAATCAATGATTACAGGCTTTTTTGTTTATCACTCAAACTTCATTCTTAATAAGAATAATATTTGCCGCAATAAAGAACAACACGATTTTTATCCATAATAATATACACCCAAGCCTTATTTCGCAATGAATCTTTGATTATTTCTTTTCATCGTGGTTAATTTCCATTTTTCATCGCGAAGTTCTTTTATAAAACTATCGCTAAATGATAAAAAATTAATCAATATTTAATTTGTTCATTTTTTTCATAACTCATTATTTATCAGTTAATAATGTTTACATTTGGAATACCTAAACCATTAGTCACTAAAAGATGGAAAAACAACTGCTCAACGTCTTATTGACGATTTGTTTTTTTATATCACTTGACTGTACATGCCATGCACAGTATATAACCCGTACTGTGGTATGCAGTGCTGGCGATACCTATAAAAATGCTGATGTTACCTTAAGTTATGTAGCCGGTGAAGCCATTGGCGGCCT
>NZ_LMUO01000019.1:0-53917 GCF_009765905.1 Mucilaginibacter sp. L196
CGGAAGGGGAGACTTTAGCTTCGCCCGCGTTTGTTTTTTTAAGTCCTCCCTACCGGGGAGGATTTAGGTGGGGCTTAACTTAATGACATTGGCTTAATGCCTGTGCGCGTATGAGCGGAAAGCGGGGCTGACTTTGATAGGAGCAGAGGCAGTGGTTTTCAAAATGTCTGAACCTTGATTCATAGGATTAAAGGATTTCATGATTTTGATTTGCTTTTTTCAATCCATCTTTAAGTCATGAAAATCATGGTTCAAGACTATATACGGTTACTCTGTACAGCATGTCATTGCCACGCTGCGCTCGCAATGACATGGTAGTTAAGGCTATTGTGAAAAATAATTAGCGTACCCTATTGAAAATCAGAAATATTGTCCCTACCTTTGCAGTCCTTAAAATAAGGATAAAACTGTAAATACAAAAAGGAAAAAATGCCTACTATTCAGCAATTAGTTAGAAAAGGTAGAGTAGCTCTGGTTGACAAGAGTAAGTCACCAGCGTTGGACAGCTGTCCACAGCGAAGAGGAGTATGCACCCGTGTGTATACCACTACCCCTAAAAAACCAAACTCAGCAATGCGTAAAGTTGCCCGTGTGCGCTTAACCAATGGAAAAGAAGTTAACGCTTATATCCCAGGTGAAGGACACAACTTGCAGGAACACTCAATTGTATTAATCCGTGGTGGTCGTGTTAAAGATTTACCAGGTGTACGTTACCACATCATCCGTGGCGCGTTAGATACATCAGGTGTTGCGGGTCGTAATCAGCGCCGTTCAAAATACGGTACTAAACGCCCTAAACCAGGTCAAGTAGCTGCGGCTCCAACAAAAGGTAAAAAGAAATAATTAAAGGAGGATAGTAAAAATGAGAAAGTCAAAACCGAAAAAGAGAATCCTTCTTCCTGATCCAAAATTCAATGATATTTTGGTAACCAGGTTTGTAAATAACATGATGTATGATGGTAAAAAATCTACCGCTTACACCATATTTTACAATGCAGTTGAAATAGTTGAAAAGAAAACAAGCGAAAACGGGTTAGAAACCTGGAAAAAAGCTTTAAATAACGTAATGCCTGCTGTTGAAGTAAAAAGCCGCCGTGTTGGTGGTGCTAACTTCCAGGTACCTACAGAGGTTCGTCCGGAGCGTAAAATTGCTTTGGGTATGAAATGGCTGATCAGCTATGCACGTCGTCGTGGTGAAAAAACCATGATGGAGAAATTAGCAGGCGAGATCATGTCAGCAGCTAAAGGTGAAGGTGCAGCAGTGAAGAAGAAAGAAGATACGCACAAAATGGCTGAGGCTAACAAAGCGTTCTCACATTTCCGTTTCTAATAAATTAGATTACACCGATTTAATAGTACGATTACACCGATTATTTATGTTTACACGTTATAATCGGTGTAGTTGTTAAATAGAATCAGGAAAATCAAAATCAAAAAAATAGATGTCAAGAGATCTTAAATATACAAGAAACATAGGTATTGCCGCTCACATTGATGCCGGTAAAACCACTACAACAGAGCGTATCCTTTACTACTCGGGCGTTAGCCACAAGATTGGTGAAGTACACGAAGGTGCAGCTACAATGGACTGGATGGCGCAGGAGCAGGAACGTGGTATTACCATTACCTCTGCGGCTACTACTGTTGGCTGGAAATACCGTGGCCATAACTACCACATTAACATTATCGATACTCCGGGACACGTGGATTTTACTGTAGAAGTAAACCGCTCGTTACGTGTATTAGATGGTTTAGTGTTCTTATTTAGTGCTGTTGATGGTGTTGAGCCTCAATCAGAAACTAACTGGAGACTTGCTAACAACTACAACGTTGCCCGTATAGGTTTCGTTAATAAAATGGACCGTTCAGGTGCCGACTTTTTAAATGTTGTAAAACAAGTGAAAAGTATGTTAGGCAGTAACGCTGTTCCACTTCAGTTGCCAATTGGTGCAGAAGAGAACTTTAAAGGTGTTATTGACTTAATTAACTGGAGAGGTATTGTTTGGAATGAGCATGATAAAGGTATGACCTTTACTGAAGTGCCTATCCCTGAGGATATGATCGAAGAGGCTACTGAGTGGAGAGAGAAATTATTGGAATCAGTTGCTGATTACGATGAGAGCCTGATGGAGAAATTCTTTGACGCTCCTGAAACTATCACTGAACGCGAAGTGCTTGACGCTTTACGTAAAGCAGTTTTAGATGCTAAGATCGTTCCTATGGTTTGTGGTTCATCTTTCAAAAACAAAGGTGTACAAACCATGCTTGATTACGTGATGGAGCTATTGCCTTCGCCACTTGATGTTGATGGTATTGTTGGTACTAACCCTGATACAGGCGAAGAAATTGTACGCCAGCCATCAGAAAAAGAACCATTTGCTGCATTAGCGTTTAAAATCGCGACGGATCCTTTCGTAGGCCGTTTGTGCTTTATCCGCGTATACTCTGGTAACTTAGAGGCAGGCTCGTATGTATATAACATGCGTTCAAGCAATAAAGAGCGTATCTCACGTATATTCCAAATGCATGCTAACAAGCAAAACCCTATACCTAACGTAGGTGCAGGTGATATTGCTGCGGTAGTAGGCTTTAAAGATATTAAAACAGGTGATACCCTTTGCGACGAGAAACACCAGATCATCCTGGAATCAATGAACTTCCCTGAGCCGGTTATCGGTTTGGCTATTGAGCCTAAAACTCAGGCTGACGTTGATAAATTAGGTATGGCTTTAGGTAAATTATCTGAAGAAGATCCAACCTTCCGTGTGAATACTGACGAAGAAACCGGCCAAACTGTAATTTCAGGTATGGGCGAGCTTCACTTAGATATCATCATGGATCGTTTGAAACGTGAGTTTAAAGTAGAGGTTAACCAAGGCGCGCCACAAGTTGCTTACAAAGAGTCAATCACTGGTTCTATCCAGCACCGTGAAACTTATAAGAAACAAACCGGTGGTCGTGGTAAATTTGCTGATATACAAGTTATATTATCACCAAACGACGAAGGTAAAGAAGGATTACAATTTGTTAACGAAATTAGCGGTGGTTCAATCCCTCGTGAGTTTATCCCATCTGTTGAAAAAGGCTTCGCGGCTTCAATGGCAAATGGTGTGTTAGCAGGTTTCCCTTTAACTAACTTAAAAGTAAGGTTAATTGATGGTTCATTCCACGCGGTCGATTCAGACGCGCTATCTTTCGAGTTAGCAGCTAAGATGGCTTACCGTGAGGCATTGCCAAAATGTAAACCAATGTTGTTAGAGCCGATCATGAAAATCGAAATATTAACCCCTGAAGAAAACATGGGTGATGTTATCGGTGACATGAACCGTCGTCGTGGCCAGCTGTTAGGTATGGATTCACGTGCAGGTGCACAGGTAATTAAAGCAACTGTACCATTGTCGGAAATGTTTGGTTATGTAACTCAGTTACGTACCATTACTTCAGGCCGTGCTACTTCAACCATGGAGTTTGATCACTATGCTGAAGCACCACGTAACGTACAGGAAGAAGTAGTTGCTAAAGTAAAAGGTAAAAAAGCAGCACAAAACGCGTAATTAGTAATTAGTTGATTGGTGAGTAGAGATTAGTTCTTTTATTTTCCAATCAACTTATTAAATACAATAAATCCATCAACCCTAATAAATAGCTCTTAGGGTTGGTATAAAGCAAAAACAAAATGAGCCAAAGAATCAGAATCAAACTAAAATCTTACGATTACAACTTGGTTGATAAATCAGCTGAGAAGATCGTTAAGACTGTAAAGCCTACCGGCGCTGTAGTAAGCGGACCGCTACCTTTACCAACTGAAAAGAAAATCTTTACAGTATTGCGTTCACCGCACGTAAACAAAAAAGCACGTGAGCAATTCCAATTATGCTCTTACAAGAGGTTATTGGATATCTACAGCTCTAACTCAAAAACTGTAGACGCTTTAATGAAACTTGAATTGCCAAGTGGAGTTGAAGTTGAAATCAAAGTGTGATAGTACCGGAAGGTACGAAAGCTAGAGTCAGGATATAAGAATCAAGATTCAAGATATAAAAAGCCATTCGATTTTCGGATGGCTTTTTCGTTGGATTGTCATTGGAAGAGCGAAGCATTATTCATACCCCTTTGTCATTCTGAACGTAGTGAAGAATCTTCTGCGGTGTGCACTTCTACAGCATTGCATTGGCGTTTTCTTTTCTTTGGTATCGCTGCGCTAAACGTCACTTTCTTTTTGGCCGTCAAAAAGAAAAGTAACCAAAAGAAAACTTCCGGCTGCGCCTGCTTCTTTGAAGGGTTGTGCTTGAACTTATGGTGTGGTTGCCGAACCAGACGATGCAGAATTTTGCGGTTAACTTAGGTCAGTGTTTTTTACATTTTTCTATATATATGCGTCATTGCAAGGAACGAAGCAATCTCTATGGTATGCAAATCAACTTTTTGCCCGTTCAAGCGTCTTTCGCTTGAATGCAGAACGATGTAAGCGTCCACGCTTACAATAATATTATCTTTGACCGTTTAAGCATCTTTCGCTTGAATGTAGAACGGTGTAAGTATCTACGATTACAATAATTGTTGGCCTATAATAGAGTAAGCGTGGACGCTTGAACTGGCGTAGAGTTTTTTAACTCTTATGACCGTATCACTTAGTAACTTGTTTCTTTATGATTACGGTATTCACCACATTGGCTTTTCCATCCTTTACACCTTCTTTGTAAATGGTTTTTACAATATCGTAGCATGGCACAGTTAAAAATATAGCACCTGCAATAATTAGGGATCTTTTTTTGAATTGCATATTGATGTATTTAAGATTGTAATATATAAATTATTTAGCAGCAAAAACGCTTTAAAATTTGGATCAATTCCCTTTTATGTACATATACTTAAAATTGTAAATAATCTCGTTGAAGTTTTTGGTGAAGTCCTGGCCGATGTTGCCGTAGAATTTTTCATCGGGGACTATTTTTTGCTGGAGTACATCAACACTGTCCACGGTTACGGTTTTGTTGCCCAGGGTGAGGTTGATTTTAGGGAGCACATACACTTCCTTCTTTTGTGAGCCGCCTGCTCCGCCGAAACCGACCATCTTCTTTTTGGCGGTTTTTATAACGTCGGCTTTATATTTGTTGAGATAGGACACATAAAACATTGACGAGCTTGCACCGGAATCGAAATGAAAGTCCAGCGTGTCTTTACCTGCTTTTAAGGCAATAACCGGGTCGAGGCCATCAAGCGCAAAATTATGCAGGTCGCTTTTGGCGGGAATTAGCGGAATGGTCATTTTACCATTCTTGAAAATATGCACTTCGCCCAATTGTTCAATAACCGGGAAGCCGATGATCATGTTAAGTTGAAACTTAACGGGGGCAATGTACAATATAGCGTCGGGCATTACCTGGAATACTACGTTTTTTACCAGTATGTCGCCAATATAGAGGCTGTCGGCAATGCCCATACCAGTTTTAAAAGTAACGCCAGTTGCACCACTGCTTTCATTGTAAGAAACATTTAAAATATGCAGACCTAATTTTGTAGCATAGGTTTTTGTTATGGTTGATATATTGGCCCGGGTATCGAACACTCCATTGTAAACAGTAGCGTTGCATTTTACAGGAATTTCGATCAATCCAAGTTTATTGTGCGACCAGGGTATTGAGGTGTTGTTTTTTGTAATGGTTTGCTGAGGCGCGGTATTTTTTAAAGCGCTGCGAAGTAAAATATCATTTTTAATATCGTCGATATAATCTTTAGACAATGCCTTTGAGTACAGTTTTAATATGCTGCTATCCGCTTGTGCCGCTTTGGCGTATTGATATATTTTGAAATAGCTATCACTTTGCAAACGCCTCATATTAGCCTTAACAGAATCGGGTAGCTGATTGGGGAAGTTTTTTAAAAGTAGGTCTACATCATTTATACAATCAACATTGCGGTTGAATACATTATCAATAAAAGATGTATAGTACAGCTTCTTTTCATCACCCAAACTATCATTATATAATTTTACCAGGGTTTCCAATTTAAAATACTCTTTGTTATCTAACAGAGCCTGAAGTTTATTCGCGGCGGCAGCACTCAATGGAGGTTTATTGTTACAGGCAGCCAATGTTGCCAGCGCCAATAAAATTGATAAGGTAACTTTCATAGATCCAATTTATGAATTTTAAAATATTGGATTGCCTGGTATAGTAAATGTTACAATTTATGCTATTATTTAGAGCGAAGGTTTCCGAAGATAAAGAATAAATATGAGTACCATAGCGGTACAATTTAAAGTTTAAAAAGGTAAAAAGCAGTAATTTTACAGTCTTTTTTTGATCAAAACCGTCATTTTTCAGGTGTTTTAGGGCGAAAATAAGCTTCAAAATGCTATTTTTAAGGGATTTTTAAGTGGTAAAAAGGCGTTTTTTAGTACTCAAACGGCATTTTTTTAGCCTAAAAGTGTACCAAATGTACCACCTGTTCCACTTGTGCCGCGGTACAGTACAGCTATTCCGGATTCAGGAAATCCTGCCAGACACCTTCCAGCTCATCAACCAATTCCGGCCGGATAGAGATGCCGGATGCTTGCGGTGTCCAGGTTTGGGCGGTGAGGTTGCCGGTTTTTAAAATATCTAAAGTGAGTATGGGGTGCTTGTCGGGGTTGAGCAGTACATCAAATTCGATAACGATACGGTGGTATGTTCTGCCCTTACGTAAAGCGAGGAATGGCTCGGATGATATAATACCCGAGGCGAATATGCCTTTAGGCTCTATGCCAACATGAACAAAATAGGCCCTGTCGCCGGGGCGGATGGTTTTGTGGCTAGCTACGCTCCAGTCTTCCTCAAGTCTATGGCCTGCCTGTAGTTTGGCAATATCATCATCCAAATCATCCCACTTAAACTTAATAGGGTTCCATCCGAATAAGTAAGCCTTCATAGATAATTATCCCCTGCCTAAAAGCTCGTCGAGCTTGTTGCGCTCGGTTTGCAGTTCGCGGGCCATTTTCTTTTCTTTTTCAACGGCTTTGGCTTTGTATACGCGGTATTCTTCTTCCAGTTCGCTATATAGTTGGGTGCGGTATTTAGCTTCACGCATACTTGCTCCTGATCTTGCTATAACAATTGCAGCAACAGCACCAAATATGATTACCAGTCCCCACATAATCAGGTTATAGGTTGCCTTGGTGAGCGGTACACCGATCAGGCTTACTTGATTCACTTTTTCGTTGGATTCGTTTAGTGATTGTGTATTTGCTTTGATGCTGGCCTGTAAACTATCGATAGTTTTATTAACAACAGCCAGCTCGCTTTGTGAAGCCTTTAAGCTCTTGCGCTCCTGAGTAAGGGTATCGGTAATACTCTTGTGAAAAGCATTCAATAACGGTTGCTGATAAGCGTAAACCTTGGTTAGTAAATATTGGTATTGGCCCTTAAGGCTGTTATCTACTGGTTCTGCGGATTTTGCAGTTGCAATACCTGCTTTTGTGCTGTCGGTTACTCTTGATGCGTAGGTTCCGGTGGCAGGTTTGTACGTTTTGTACTTCGCATACGGATTGGTAACGGCCGGTTTTGTAACCGGAACCTTTTTCACAGAATCCTGCGCATAAAGGGATGCTACACTAAAACAAGTTAATACAATAAGGAATTGAAGGGTAAGCGGCTTCTTCATATTGTGAAATTACATATAACAATGCTAATAAAACAAGCATAATTTTGTTTTATTGTTTGTTAAGCGATGATTTAAGGTGTTGTTTTTCTCCTTTCATACGGAAATTTGCCGCTCATAGTTATATTAGCAGAATGAATATTGGCATGATTGGTTTGGGCGACATGGGCAAGCTTTACGCAAAGGCCTTTGCAAAAGCAGGTTACACCGTATGCGGTTGCGATTTGCCCGAAAATATAAATTCGCTTAAGCAGGAACTCTCACCTTTTGGTATAAAAATATTAGATAGCGGCAAAGATGTTGCCCGAACTAACGACCTGATTATTTATTCGGTAGAAGCTGAAAAGCTAGAGCAGGTGGCCGCCGAATGTGGCCCGGTAACTAAGTTCGGTGCGATAGTGGCCGGGCAAACTTCAGTTAAAACTCCGGAGGTAAATATCTTTGAAAAATATCTACCCGCTGATGCCAAGATAATCACTTTTCATGCTATGCACGGCCCAGGTTTTGAACCGAAAGGGCAGAAGCTGATCCTGATCCCGCATCGCACGGATAAGGAGGCTTACAAACGAATGCTCGATCTGTTTACCGCTATCGAAACTGATATAGTAGAAATGGCCGACTACCACGAGCACGATAAAATTGTAGCCGATACCCAAGCCGTAACCCACGTAGGATTTGAAAGCATGGGTACCGCCTGGAAATCTGCCGGGTTTTTTCCTTGGGAAAACGGATCCTATGTTGGTGGTATTGATAATGTGAAGATATTAACCACCCTGCGTATATTCAGCTACAAAGCACACGTGTACGCTGGTTTGGCTATATTAAACCCATACGCAAGACAGCAGGTTAAAGCTTATGCTGAATCGGAGTCGGAATTATTTAAGTTGATGATTAAAGAGGAGGAAGACGCTTTCAGAACTCGCCTGTACCGTGCACGGGATTTTGTTTTCCATGAAAGCCGCAAGCCGATAATGTTAAGCGATACGGTTATGAAGGAATTTTCCCTATCATCCCAACCTGAACTTCAAAAACCCAACTCGCACCTAAGCATATTAAGTATGGTTGATGCCTGGTATCACCTGGGCGTAAATCCTTATGACAACCTCATCTGCCAAACGCCGCCTTTCCGCTTGCGCTTAGGTATTGCTGAGTATCTATTTAAAAACGAAGCGTTACTGGAAGAATCCATAGAAACCGCCCTATACGATAAAACCATCCGTGGTGACGATTTGGAATTTCACTCCGCAGTGCGCGAATGGTCGGCTATTATTGGTTATGGCGATATGGAAGGCTACAAAAAACACTTCAACGAAGTACAAAACTTCTTTAGTCACCGTTTGGATGAGGGTAAAGCGCAAAGTGGCGAATTGATCAGAAGATTGATGATGGAATAATTAATCTTCCTCCCTCAATCGTTCATCAGTATAAGTAATCTCTGTTTTACCGTGTTTTACGGGTTTGCCATTATCATCAAGACTAACAAATACGATCTTATCTATTGTCAGGATAGTTTTGTGGGTGATTTTGTTGCGCACTTCGCAGGTTAAGGTGATAGAAGTGTTACCGAAGTGCGTTGCTTTAATACCCAACTCAATAATATCACCCTGACGTGCAGAGTTGATAAAGTTGATCTCCGACATGTATTTAGTAACACAGCCATTAGTTTCTAACTGTACAATAGTATATATCGCGGCTTCTTCATCTATCCAGCTTAATAACCTGCCACCGAATAATGTACCATGTGCATTAAGGTCTTCGGGTTTTACCCATTTACGTGTATAAAAGTTCATAGCATTAATAAAATGCAAAAATATAGTTAATGTTATACACTACATATCTTTAAACTGTAATCTATCAATCACCCAGCAAGAATATAAACTATTCTGGATAAAGAAAGTCTTGAAAAAAGAATATTATCTCTTGATAAATTAATTTTTTGTTTTTAAATTAGCTGTAAATCAGGCAGTAAGATAATCTTTATGCCTTAACCTATCCTTATCATGAAAAAAATAGCCTTTAAAACTGGCTTGGTATTATCTTTTTGTATAATACTGTCAAGCGCATTTGGTAAAACCAAAACATTCAAATACTTGCCAGCCGAAATTAGTGTAAAAGCTGATTCACCGACTGCAGTTAAGCCTGTCGATACTACAACCAATAACCCTTACGGCGGTAAAACTTTTATTTTTAATCAGAGTTTGCGTGTTAAATCATGTGCAAACTCAGTAGGAGACAGCGTGTCAAGTACTGGCCCAATTGTGTTAAAGGGATCCAGGTTTACGGTAATGTCTGTAACATCCGGTGGCGACCTGGTAATCTCGTTTTGGATATGGAGTATTAAAAGCGGCCAGCAAACAGAAGAACTCACTTCAAAGGTTTCGGGCTCTTCATATGAAGAAAATAAGAAATACTACGAACAACAGGATCGGATAATGGAGCGTAAGACATTTAATTTTAAAAAGGATGCCGATCAACCATACGCGCCATCAAGTATTCATGCCTTAAATGATAATAGGTTATTCTTTGTCCTCACAAAAAGTGATTTTGACAAATATTGTTCACCCTATGTAAGTGTACCTAGTTGGGACATCTCTTTTGGCATATTGAGTACACCCTTTAAACTTCGGTTTGATAAATTTTCATTTACCAATAACCTAAGTGTTGGCGGCGCGGTATATTTTCAAAAGAAATTTAATGCTAACAGTGCATTCACCTGGGGTTTTGTAGTTGGCCTTTCATTATCGTCAGTTTCTCTTGATGCATCTTCAACTAATGTTTATCCCGATGGTACTACTGATGCCACCAAATCAACAAGCAGTACTTCGCCTTTGTTAACCAGTACAACAAGGCCCGCGTTTACACCTTCTTTACATTATTTAATAACGTATAAAAATATCAGCTTTCTGGTCGGCGGTGGGTTTGACTTTATCAGCAAAACGACCAATATCCCCACCCCAACAAATCCCGAAGCCGGTTGGATATATAACGGCAAACCCTGGTTAGGTATAGGCTTTGGTATTAGTTTGTTTAACAATAATTCGTCGAGCGCAACTACACCGGTCGAAGGGCAATCATCAAGTCAATAACATATCGTCGATATTATTTAGCCGTAAACAAAGTCCAGGGATAAGCCTTCATATCGCGGAGGTATTTGCTTTGGTAACCATATTCCGGGTGTTTTTTAAAGAATGGCCCCGCTAAAAAATCGGTACCGCCGGGATGGCCCATATGCGCCCAAAGCTGCATGTTGCTGGCTAGGGCGCTGGTGGTAACTTTTCCTTGCACAGCGCCCATTGGGTAGTATGGTCCTTCGTTCCATTCTGGTACACCTTTAGGGTCTTGATCTACGTGGCCATCGATTACACAACGATCAAGAGCATGTTTTTTGTTTAGAGCATCGTAGGTGTCACCTTCAATAACTTTACCGGTTGCATCATTCAATTTGCCTTTATAATCAACAGCTACTAATTGCTGCATCCTTAATTTGCGGGCATTAGGAGAGTTGGTAGGATCATTTACGTTAAATGTAGTTTCTTCTTTTATCAGCTTAGGATCACTTGGGAAATTAGAGCCTATCATAGCGGTATCTTTTGATCGCCAAACTTTATAATCTTTCAAGCCAAGTTCCAGCTTGGCAACCTCGTTGGTTTTAATATCACCAATCAGCCAATCATTGGCATAACCGCCATTATTATCCGTAGTCATAATACGAATTACGTCATCAATACTTTTACTGTATTGTGCGGCTTTGCGGGCGCGAACAAATTCAGGTGTACGCGTAGTATCAAAACCTAAGAAACCGGTTATGGTAGTTTCGGTAATTAATATGCCGCTATTGGTTACCACAAAATCATCACCGCTGTGGATAAAACCCGGGGCGCAGTCCATTAATATATGGTTGCCCTTTTGTGGGGTGATATCTGCAATAACATTCCAGCGTTCACCTTCAATGTAATCTGTCCAGTTATTATGGCCGATTACAATCTTGCCGTCTTTAGTGTATTTGCCAGTGGCGATAAAAGCGCTGCAATTGCCGGGTGCTTTATTATTACCACTGCCCGGCTTAATTTTATTATCCAATCCCGGCACATAATATTGCGAAAGCTCAATATTGGCATTCAACGCTACAAGGTCAAGGCTGTCATATTTATAGCCTTTAGCGTTTAAGCCCTCGGCAATACCTTTTAATTCGGCCTGATATTCAGGATCTATCTTATTCCACATGAATCTTTTTGAAGCTGCGCGATAAAAGGTCCAATCCCTTTTACTGGTATGCGGCAAATAAAACTGCATCACTTTAATCAAGGTATCTATTTCTTTCGCTAATAGGTAACCATGCTGAAAACCAATATCCGATGGCGAACCAGCTAAATGGACATAGATCCAACCATTTTTATCCTCGCGGGTTGCTTTTCCTAAGCGATCATGTGTGCTTGTAACTGTGGTTAAAACAGTAGTGGTAGTGGTTGTATTAGTACTTGTTGCAGGTTGCTTACAACCTAAAAATAAAACGGCAACAATCAGCACAAAACTGGTTTGGGTGAGATTCTTCATTGAGTCAATAATAAGATCAGTTAATAGTCGAGCTGAATTTAAGAAATAAGTATTGATTAATCAAAAAAACAGATCCGTCAAATCAACAGGATATTGCTTTTAATGAGTTCCTTATCCCCAAAAAGGCTTTACCAAATATTTATGAAAAAATAACGTAGTAACTATTTGATATTTAATGGAAAGTTCCTATCTTTGCCGTCCCTTAACGGGGAAGAATTGCCTTGAACGAAGCCCTACTGCTTCGATGGGCACAAATAAATTAAAAGAAAATGTCAGGAATTATTGGTAAAAAGGTAGGAATGACCAGCATTTTCGATGAAACAGGGAAAAACATTCCTTGTACAGTAATCGAAGCTGGCCCTTGCGTTGTAACACAAGTTAGATCTGTGGATACAGACGGATATGCTGCTGTTCAGTTAGCATATGGCGACAAGAAAGAAAAAAACACCTCAGGCCCTTTAAAAGGCCACTTCCAAAAAGCCGGTACTGCTCCAAAGCGTAAGCTTGTTGAATTCAAAACTTTCGAAGACGAAAAAAACTTAGGTGATACTGTCACTGTAGATATTTTCGCTAGCGGAGATTTTGTTGACGTGGTAGGTACTTCAAAAGGTAAAGGATTTCAGGGTGTTGTAAAGCGTCACGGTTTTGGTGGTGTGGGTATGCAAACTCACGGTCAGCACAATCGTCTACGTGCACCGGGTTCATTAGGAGCGTCATCATGGCCTTCTCGTGTATTCAAAGGTATGCGTATGGCTGGTCAAATGGGTAATGAGCGCGTTAAGGTTCAAAACTTAGAAGTTTTGAAGGTTTATCCTGAGCAAAACCTATTAGTAGTTAAAGGTTCCATACCTGGAGCTAAGGGTTCATTCGTAATAGTGGATAAATAAGATGGAAGTTAAAGTATTAAATGTATCAGGTAAAGAAACAGGTGCCAAAGTGCAACTTCCTGAGTCCGTATTCGGTATCGAACCTAACGATCACGCTATCTATCTTGATGTTAAGCAGTTTTTAGCTAATCAACGTCAAGGTACGCACAAATCAAAACAGCGTAATGAGATTGCAGGTTCAACCCGCAAATTATATAAGCAAAAAGGTACCGGCGGTGCCCGTGCAGGTAGCGTAAAATCACCATTGTTTAACGGTGGTGGCCGTGTATTCGGTCCGCAACCACGCGATTACAGTTTCAAATTAAATAAGAAACTTAAAGCGCTGGCACGTAAATCAGCCTTATCATATAAAGCAAAAGATAACAATGTAGTTGTTTTGGAAGATTTCAATTTTGATTCTATCAAAACTAAAAACTACATACAAATGGTAGCCGATCTTAATGTTACTAACGTAAGAACATTATTAGTATTGGCAACTGCAGATAACAATGTGTATTTATCAAGCAGAAACTTGAAGAAAGCGAAAGTTATTACTGCCGATCAGTTAAACACTTATGATGTGTTAAACGCTGGCAAACTTTTACTAACCGCTGGTGCTGTTAAAACTTTGGAGGAAGCATTAGCTAAGTAATTATGGAAATTTTAAGAAAACCCTTACTTACCGAAAAAGTAGCTCAATTAACTGAGAAGCTTAATCGTTATGCTTTTATAGTTGACCCACATGCCAACAAAATCCAAATAAAAGCAGCTATTGAAAAAATGTACGGTGTTAACATTACAGATGTAAATACCATGAGGTACGTTGGTAAATTAAAAAGCCGCAATACTAAAGCAGGCGCCGTTAGCGGTCGTGCTGCTTCGTATAAAAAAGCGATCATCACGCTGAAAGACGGTGAAGTTATAGACTTTTACAGCAATATATAATAGAGATGGCAGTTAAAAGATTTAAACCGGTTACACCGGGCACCCGTTTCAGAGTTGATGTTATTAATTCTGACATCACTACTAACGTTCCTGAAAAATCGTTAGTTGTATCAGCTAATACAAGATCGGGCGGTCGTAACAACAGCGGTAAAATGACTATGCGCTACATGGGTGGTGGTCATAAGCAAGCATATAGGTTAATAGATTTCAAACGTAATAAATTTGACATCCCTGCAAAGGTTGCAACTATTGAGTATGATCCTAACCGTTCAGCCCGTATAGCGCTACTTCACTTTGTAGATGGTGAAAAAAGATATATGATCGCTCCGGCAGGATTAACAGTTGGACAAACTGTTGTATCAGGCGAAACAGCAGCTCCTGAAGTTGGAAATACAATGCCATTGAAAAATATCCCATTGGGTTCTATTATTCATAACATTGAATTAAATCCAGGCCAGGGTGGTATCATCGCACGTAGTGCAGGTGCTTATGCTCAGCTATCAGCACGTGACGGCAAATACGCTATCATCAAATTGCCTTCAGGCGAAACACGTATGATCTTGTCAACTTGTTTGGCAACTATCGGTACCGTTTCAAATGGCGAAAAAGCAAACGCGGTGTTAGGTAAGGCTGGTCGCAAACGCTGGTTAGGTCGTCGCCCAAGAGTTCGTGGTGTAGCCATGAACCCGGTAGATCACCCTATGGGTGGTGGTGAGGGAAGAGCCTCAGGTGGTCACCCACGTTCACGCAAAGGTTTATTAGCTAAAGGCTACAAAACTCGTGACAAAAAGAAATCATCGGATCGTTATATCATTGAAAGAAGGAAAAAATAATGGCTCGTTCAATTAAAAAAGGACCTTACATCGATCATAACCTTGACAAAAAGGTTACGACGCTAAATGATTCAAACAAGAAATCAGTTGTAAAAACATGGTCGAGACGTTCCATGATCTCTCCTGATTTTGTTGGTCATACATTCGCAGTACACAACGGTAACAAATTTATCCCTGTGTATGTAACAGAAAATATGGTTGGTCATAAGTTGGGTGAATTTGCCCCAACCCGTACATTCCGCGGTCACGCAGAAAAGAAAAAATAAGGCATGGAAGCAACAACTAAAATCAAAAAGTCTGTACTAATCAGGCAACAAAAAGAAGCAGCAAAAGCCCTTGTGGGTGGATCTTCAGTTGCTAAATTACAGAACTGCCCAACTTCACCTCGCAAAATGCGTTTGGTGGTTGATCTGATACGTGGTGAAAACGTTGAGAAAGCGTTATACATCTTAAAATTTACTAATAAAGAAGCCGCGATACGCGTTGAGAAATTATTGTTATCAGCTATTAAAAACTGGGAAGCAAAAAATGAAGACAAACGTGTTGAAGATAGCGCTCTATATGTTAAAGAGATCTCGGTAGGTGGTGGCCGCCAGTTAAAAAGATTACGCCCTGCTCCGCAAGGAAGAGGATACCGTATCCGCAAACGCTCAAACCATGTAACACTTATTGTGGACAGTAAAAACGATAACAACTAATTATGGGACAGAAAGCAAATCCAATAGGTAACAGGTTAGGAATCATCAAAGGTTGGGATTCTAATTGGTTCGGTGGAAATCACTATGCCGATAAATTAGTTGAAGACGAAAAGATCCGCAAATACCTTTCAGCACGTATAAACAAAGGTGGTGTATCTAAAATAGTTATTGAGCGTACTTTAAAACGCATCACGGTAACTATCCACACTGCACGCCCGGGTATTGTAATAGGTAAAGGTGGCGCTGAGGTTGATAAGATCAAAGAGGAGTTGAAAAAACTTACTAAAAAGGAAGTTCAGATCAATATCTTCGAAATCAAACGCCCAGAGCTTGATGCACAATTAGTTGCAGAAGGCATAGCAAAACAATTAGAAGCACGTATCTCTTTCCGTCGTGCGATGAAAACCACAATTGCTTCAACCATGAGAATGGGTGCTGAAGGAATTAAAGTGATGACATCAGGCCGTTTAGGCGGTGCGGAAATGGCACGTAGCGAACAATATAAAGAAGGAAGAATTCCTTTGCACACTTTCCGTGCTGATATTGACTACGCTTTAGCAGAAGCATTAACTACTTATGGTAAAATAGGTGTTAAGGTTTGGATCTGTAAAGGTGAAGTTTACGGCAAACGCGACTTGTCTCCAAACATTGGTGGTACAAGCAGCAACAGCGGTAAAGGTGGACGCCCAGAAGGTAACGCAGCCGGTTTCGGTGGCCGTGGTGGCAACGAAAGAGGTGGTGACCGTAACGATCGCAGAGGCGGTGGTGACAGGAAACCAGGTGGTAACCCTAACAACCGTGGTGGTGGTGGAAATCGCCCAGGTGGTCCAGGAAACAGCCGTCCAGGTGGCAATCGCCCGGGTGGTCCAGCAAAGAGATAATAACAATAGTAGATTAATATATCATTTTGATATAAAAGCTTAAGAAAATGCTACAGCCAAAAAGAACTAAGTTCAGAAAGATGCAAAAAGGCAAGATGAAGGGAAACGCCAGTCGTGGCGCTGAACTTTCATTCGGATCTTTCGGTATAAAATCACTCGAGCCGGCCTGGATTACCAGCCGTCAGATCGAGGCTGCCCGTATTGCTGTAACACGTTTTATGAAACGTGAAGGCCAGGTGTGGATCAGAATATTCCCTGACAAACCTGTAACCAAAAAACCAGCGGAAGTACGTATGGGTAAAGGTAAAGGTGCCCCTGAATACTGGGTAGCGGTAGTACGCCCCGGAAGGATCATCTTTGAAGCAGAAGGTGTGCCATTGGACGTTGCTAAAGAGGCTTTACGCCTTGCAGCGCAGAAACTGCCGGTACAAACAAGATTTATAGTACGTAGAGATTACGTAGAAGCATAAATAAAAAAGTTAGCGGTTTTGAGTTTGCAGTTATCAGTTTGATAAGCGGGCTTAGAACTAAAAACTCAAATAACTAACAAGAGAAAATGAAGAACTCAGAAATTTTAGAGCTATCAACTGAAGAATTGGTTGCAAGAATCGGCGAAGAGAGAGCGAATCTCACCAAACTGAAATTTGCACATGCAGTTTCAGCTATTGAGAACCCAACACGTATCACAAAAGTACGCAAGGAAGTTGCTCGTTTAACTACTGAATTAACTAAGCGCAAAGCTGCGCCGGCTTCTGAAAAGAATTAATTTTTTAGAAATGGAAAGAAATTTAAGAAAAACACGTACCGGCCTGGTAGTTAGCAACAAGATGGAAAAATCTATCGTTGTAGCTGTTGAGCGGAAGGTGAAGCACCCGATTTATGGTAAGTTCGTTAAGAAAACTACCAAATTTATGGCTCATGACGAGACTAATACCTGTGGTATTGGTGATACCGTTTTGATAATGGAAACACGCCCGTTGAGCAAAAGCAAAAACTGGAGATTAGTTCAAATTTTAGAAAGGGCTAAATAACATGGTACAACAGGAATCAAGATTAAATGTAGCTGATAACAGCGGCGCTAAAGAAGTTTTAGTTATCCGCGTATTGGGCGGTACCGGCAAAAGATATGCTTCTATTGGCGATAAGATAGTAGTTACCGTAAAAAGCGCGATACCATCAGGTAACGTGAAAAAAGGTACTGTATCTAAAGCGGTAGTAGTACGTACCAAAAAAGAAATCCGTAGAAAAGACGGTTCATATATACGTTTTGACGATAACGCAGCAGTATTGTTAAACAACCAGGACGAGCCACGTGGTACACGTATCTTCGGCCCTGTTGCAAGGGAACTGCGTGAGAAACAATTTATGAAAATTGTATCATTAGCACCGGAGGTATTGTAACAATGGATAAGAAAAAACACGCACAACCAGCTAAATTAAAAATCCGTAAGGGTGATTTAGTGCAGGTGATAGCTGGCGACTCAAAAGGTACGCAAGGTAAAATAACTGAAGTAATATTAGCTACAGGCAGAGCAATTGTTGAAGGTGCTAACTTAGTATCAAAACATACAAAACCTAATGCTGCTAATCCTAACGGCGGAATTGTTAAACAGGAAGCTGCTATACACGTATCTAACTTAGCGTTGGTTGATGCCAAAACTGGTAAACCAACACGTGTTGGAAGGAAATTAAATGATGCCGGCAAATTAGTAAGGGTATCGAAAAAATCAGGGGAGGAAATTAAGTAATGACTTACACACCAAGATTAAAAACAAAATACAAGGACGAAATTCGTACCGCGCTGAAAGATAAATTTCAGTACAAAAGCGTTATGCAGGTTCCTAAATTGCAAAAAATTGCAATTAACCAGGGTGTAGGTGGTGCAACTACCGATAAAAAACTTATCGAGAACACCATTACTGAGTTAACTACCATTACCGGCCAGCAAGCAGTATCTTCAAAATCTAAAAAAGATATATCAAACTTTAAATTGCGTAAAAATATGCCAATTGGCGTACGTGTTACCTTGCGTGACAACACAATGTATGAGTTTTTAGATCGTTTGATCGCGGTTGCTTTACCACGTATACGTGATTTTAAAGGCATCAATGATAAAGGTTTTGACGGAAGAGGTAACTATACTTTAGGTATTACAGAGCAAATTATATTCCCTGAGATTAATATTGATAAAATCAATAAAATTCAAGGTATGGATATTACCTTTGTAACCTCGGCAACAAACGATGTTGAAGCACTTGAGTTGCTTAAACAATTTGGATTACCATTTAAAAATCAAAATATCAATGGCTAAAGAAGGTATAAAAGCACGTGAACTTAAACGTGCTAAGTTAGTAGCTAAATATGCTGAAAAAAGAGAAACTCTTAAAGCAGCAGGCGATTACGCAGGTTTAGATAAATTACCTAAAGCTGCATCACCGGTGAAATTGCACAACCGTTGCAAATTAACTGGCCGCCCTCGTGGTTATATGCGCCAATTCGGTATTTCACGTGTTACATTCCGTGAAATGGCCCTTGCTGGTAAAATACCGGGAGTAAGAAAAGCTAGCTGGTAATATTTCAGTAGCAAGTATATAGTAGCAAGTATCAAGATGAAAATCAATACTGGTTGCTTGATATTAGCGACTAGATACTAAAATGAAGAATTAACCGATAGAAGGTCGTCCCGGACGTTACGGGAAGGAAACCACTGTCATAACATACAAAAATGAATACAGATCCAATCGCAGATTATCTTACAAGAGTAAGGAATGCTATTAAAGCCAACCATAGGGTTGTTGAAATTCCTGCATCAAATCTGAAAAAGGAAATCACTAAGGTGCTTTTCGACAAAGGTTACATCGCGAACTACAAGTTTGAGGAAAATGGCCCGCAAGGAACTATTAAAGTGGCATTAAAATACCATCCGATAACTAAAATTTCTGCTATCCGCAGCATCGCACGTATAAGTAAACCAGGTTTGAGGAAATACGCAGGCATGGATAATATGCCAAGAGTATTAAATGGTTTAGGTATCGCCATCCTGTCAACTTCTCACGGTGTAATGACCGATAAAGAAGCTCGTCAGCAAAATGTTGGTGGTGAAGTTTTATGCTACGTTTATTAATAGGAGAAATTAAGCAATGTCAAGAATAGGAAAAGCACCAATAGCACTACCGCAGGGAGTAACTATAACTGTATCACCAGAGAACCTGGTTACTGTTAAAGGCCCTAAAGGTGAGTTGCATCAAGCTGTAGACAGTGACATCATTGTTGAGCAGGAAGAAGGAAATTTGCTTGTTAAGCGCCCTTCAGAGCAAAAACGCCACAAAGCATTACACGGGTTATACCGTTCGCTTTTAAATAATATGGTTGTAGGTGTAACCACTGGTTACAAAATTGAGCAGGAATTAGTGGGTGTAGGTTACCGCGCAACCAATACAGGTAATACATTAGATTTAGTGTTGGGTTATTCTCACCACTGGGTATTTGAATTGCCACAAGAAATTAAAGTTTCAACAACTGCTGAAAAGGGAAAAAACCCAACTATCATTCTTGAATCAATTGATAAACAATTGATCGGTCAGGTAGCTGCAAAAATACGCTCGTTACGTACACCAGAGCCTTACAAAGGTAAAGGTATCAAGTTTGTTGGCGAAGTATTGAGAAGAAAAGCAGGTAAATCAGCATCTAAAAAATAATCGTCATGGGAGCTAAACTATCAAGAAGAGACAGAATAAAGAAAGGCATCAGAAAACGCCTTTCAGGTTCAACAGCGCGTCCGCGCTTGTCTGTATACAGAAGCAATAAAGGTATTTATGCCCAGATAATTGACGATGTATCCGGAAAAACTATTGTATCAGCATCATCTTTATCAAAAGATTTTGTAGCAACACCAGGTACCAAATCAGATCAATCAGTAGCCGTAGGCAAACTGGTAGCTGAGAAGGCCTTAGCTGCTGGCATTAAAGATGTTGTTTTCGATAGAAACGGTTATTTGTACCATGGCCGTGTTAAATCACTGGCTGAAGGTGCACGTGAAGGCGGTTTAAACTTTTAATCGAAACAGGAAATGTCAACAATCAACATAAAAAGAGTAAAAACAAGCGAGATCGAATTAAAAGACCGCTTGGTGAGCATACAACGTGTAGCCAAAGTAACCAAAGGTGGCCGTACATTCAGCTTTTCTGCTATCGTAGTAGTAGGCGACGAGAACGGTGTTGTAGGTTATGGCTTAGGTAAAGCTAAAGAAGTAACTGAAGCTATTGCTAAAGGCATTGATGATGCTAAAAAGAACTTGGTAAAAGTGCCTATCATTAACGGTACTGTACCTCATGAGCAAATTGGTAAATTTTCAGGTGGTTTTGTTTTCATTAAACCAGCTGCAAATGGTACCGGTGTAATTGCTGGTGGTGCGATGCGTGCAGTATTAGAGTCTGCAGGTGTTCACAACGTATTGGCAAAATCAAAAGGTTCATCAAACCCGCACAACGTGGTTAAAGCAACAGTATCAGCATTATCACAATTACGTGATGCTTATACTGTAGCACAACACCGCGGCGTTAGTTTAGGTAAAGTATTTAACGGATAATTAGTCATGGCAAAAATCAAAATAACTCAGATTAAAAGCGTGATCGATAGAAGTGAACGCCAGAAAAGAACCATCGAAGCCTTAGGTCTTCGTAAAATTAACCACAGCGTGGAAGTTGAAGCTAATCCGGCTATCATCGGTATGGTGAAGAAAGTTAACCATTTGGTAGCGGTAGAAAATATTTAATATCATGAATTTAAGTAATTTAAAACCTGCAGAAGGTTCTACTAAAAATAGAAAAAGAATAGGCCGTGGTACTGGTTCAGGCCGTGGTGGAACATCAACCCGTGGCCATAAAGGTGCGGGTTCACGTTCAGGTACTTCAGCCAAAATTGGTTTCGAAGGTGGACAGATGCCATTACAACGCCGTGTGCCTAAAGTAGGCTTCAAGAATAACAACCGCGTAGAATACGTTGGTGTTAACCTTGATGTATTACAAGGCTTAGTTGAGCAACATTCAGTTACATCAATTGATTTTGCAACACTAAAGGAATATGGTTTAGTATCGAAAAAAAGCGACCTTGTTAAGATTTTAGGTCGTGGCGAACTGAAAGCCACTTTAGAAGTTAAAGCACATGCATTTACTGCCACAGCGCAAAAAGCAATTGAAGCGGCTGGTGGTACCATAGTTAAGCTATAATTTTTCAATGAAGAATTTTTTCACCACATTATCCAATATTTGGAAAATCGAGGATTTAAGAGTGCGTATAACCAACACACTCTTATTTCTTTTAATATACCGTATAGGTTGCGTTATTGTTTTACCTGGTGTAGATCCTGCATCATTA
This sequence comes from Mucilaginibacter sp. L196, assembly GCF_009765905.1. Classification (GTDB taxonomy): domain Bacteria; phylum Bacteroidota; class Bacteroidia; order Sphingobacteriales; family Sphingobacteriaceae; genus Mucilaginibacter. Next base: position 21,792 of record NZ_LMUO01000019.1, read on the forward strand.
AACACTAGCGCTAAAGAAGGTTTATTAGGATTATTAAACATGTTTGCCGGTGGCGCGTTTTCGCGTGCATCGATTTTTGCATTAGGAGTAATGCCTTATATCTCGGCTTCAATTGTGGTGCAATTGCTTGGTATAGCAGTGCCATACTTTGCTAAACTGCAAAAAGAAGGCGAAAGCGGTCAAAACAAAATTAACCAGTGGACCCGTTACCTAACAATAGGTATTACGGCTTTACAAGCAATAGGCTATTTGAAATCTCAGATCGGCCCTGATGCAAGGTTAATTGGAGATCCATTCTTTACTATATTAAACGTATTTGTATTAACATCAGGTACCTTATTTGTAATGTGGTTAGGCGAGCGTATAACTGATAAAGGTATTGGTAACGGTATATCATTGATCATCATGATTGGTATCATCGCTTCATTACCTGGCGCGGTTGTAACTGAATTTAATGCACGCAGAAGCGGCCAGGGTGGTTTAATTACCTTTGTGGTTGAGATTGTAGCTTATATTGCAGTTGTAATGTTTACCATTTTGATTGTGCAAGGTACCCGAAAGGTTGCTGTGCAATATGCAAAACGTATTATTGGTAATAAACAATACGGTGGTGTACGCCAATACATTCCTTTAAAAGTGAATGCGGCAAACGTAATGCCGATCATTTTTGCTCAAGCATTAATGTTTATCCCGGCATATATCCCTACAATGTTTCCAAGTGTTGCTGCAAACTCTGTGGTAATGGGCTTGGCTAACTATAATTCATGGGAGCATAACCTATTATTTGCGATATTAATTATACTATTTACTTTCTTTTATACGGCTATTACGGTTAACCCGAATCAAATGGCTGAGGATATGAAAAAGAATGGCGGCTTTATTCCGGGTGTTCAACCAGGTAGAGCAACAGCTAATTTTCTTGATGATATTATTTCTAAAATTACCTTACCAGGTGCATTAGCATTAGCAATAATTGCTATTATACCTGCTGTTGTTAGCATGATGGGTGTAAGCAGCCTCTTCTCAAGATTCTTTGGAGGAACATCGCTTATCATCTTAGTAGGTGTAATTTTAGATACCTTACAACAAATTGAAAGTCATTTATTAATGCGCCATTACGACGGATTAATGAAAACCGGTAGGATAAAAGCCCGTAGTTCAGCACCTGCTGTTACAGGAACTACCCCGGTTATTTAAAAAGATAAGCAATGTCAAAGATCAATTATAAGTCTGTCGAAGAGATAGAACTAATAAGAGAAAGTTCTTTACTTGTATCTAAAACACTCGGAGAGATAGCTAAGGTTATTGCTCCGGGTGTTAAAACTATTGAATTAAACAAACTTGCTGAAGCCTTTATACGTGATAACGGTGGCGTTCCTGCCTTCTTGAATTATCATGGTTTCCCTTACTCGTTATGTATTTCTCTTAACGATCAGGTAGTACACGGTTTTCCTGGTAACCATGTATTGGTTGAAGGTGATCTGGTATCAGTTGATTGTGGCGTTGTATTAAATAAATACTACGGCGATTCGGCTTTTACTTTTGCCATAGGCGAGGTTAGCGACACCGTTAAGACACTTATGCGTGTTACCCGTGAATGTCTTGACTTTGGTGTTGAAAAGGCTGTAGTAGGGATGCGTATAGGCGATATAGGTTATGCAGTACAGGAGCATGCTGAAAAGCATGGTTTTGGCGTAGTTAAAGAATTGGTTGGCCATGGCGTAGGATTACATCTGCATGAAAAGCCAGAAGTACCTAATTATGGTAAACGCGGATCGGGCATTAAATTGGAAGAAGGAATGGTAATTGCCATTGAACCAATGATAAATGCAGGCCGTGCCGGTGTTAAGTTTTGGGATGATGGATGGACAGTATCAACAGTTGATAAAAAACCATCAGCACATTACGAGCATACCGTAGCTGTAACCAAAGGAAAAGTAGATATTCTGTCAACGTTTTCATACGTTGATAATGTTTTAAAAGAAAAAAATAATAATTAAAAAATTTTTATTAATTTTGCATCCCGCTTTTAGGGTGGATAATTGAGTAATAATCAGTAAAATATGGCTAAACAATCTTCGATTGAACAAGACGGAACTATCAGGGAGGCATTATCTAATGCTATGTTCAGGGTTGAATTGGAGAATGGTCATGAAATTATTGCGCATATTTCCGGCAAAATGCGAATGCACTATATTAAAATTTTACCTGGTGACAGAGTGAAATTGGAAATGAGTCCATACGATTTAACAAAGGGTAGAATAACCTATAGATATAAATAAACAAAGAGATGAAAGTTAGAGCATCCATTAAAAAGCGTAGTGTTGATTGTAAAATCATCCGCCGCAACGGTAAACTTTATGTTATTAACAAAAAGAACCCGAAGTACAAACAACGTCAGGGATAATTAAAAAATTGTAATAATCCGTACAACGGTGGCCCGCCGTTCGGTTATTACGTAAAAGCACAAATAAGAAATATGGCAAGGATATCAGGTATTGATTTACCAAACAATAAAAGAGGAGAGATAGGCTTAACCTATATCTACGGAATCGGCCGTTCAACCGCTCAGCAAATTTTAACCCAGGCAGGTATTGATTTCAATACTAAAGTTCAGGATTGGAATGATGATCAGTTAGCTGCTATTCGTGGTATTATTAATGACCAGATCAAAGTTGAAGGTTCACTACGTTCTGAAGTTCAGCTTAACATCAAACGTTTAATGGATATAGGTTGTTACCGCGGTACACGTCATCGTAAAGGTTTACCATTACGTGGCCAACGCACTAAAAACAACTCACGTACCCGTAAAGGAAAACGTAAGACAGTTGCTAACAAAAAGAAAGCTACTAAATAGTAAGTGATTAATGATTAAGAGTGATAGTATATATCGCTCTATAGTCATTAGGAATAAATTTAAAATAATATGGTTACGGGTCCGGGTTGTTATAGCAACTCAATAATTCGTAAACTCAATAATTAAGAAAATGGCTAAAACTAAAAAAGTTACCAAAAAGCGTATTGTTATTGTTGAATCAGTAGGCGAAGCACACATCAACGCAACATTCAATAATATCATCATCACCCTTACCAACAAAACAGGCCAGGCTATATCATGGTCATCTGCTGGTAAAATGGGTTTCAAAGGTTCAAAAAAGAATACCCCATACGCTGCCGGTCAGGCTGCTTCTGATTGCGGTAAAGTAGCTTATGATTTAGGCTTACGTAAAGTAGAAGTATTTGTAAAAGGCCCGGGTGCTGGTCGCGAATCAGCTATCCGTACTTTGCAAACTGCAGGTATCGAGGTAACTACTATAAAGGACATTACACCGCTTCCACACAATGGTTGCCGTCCGTCAAAAAGAAGAAGAGTTTAATTAATACATATTTTTAAAGCTAAGATTCGGCAGCTACAGGTTGCACGATACTTTAAAACAACAAACAAATGGCTAGATATACAGGTCCAAAATCCAAAATTGCACGTCGTTTCCGTGAGCCGATCTTCGGTCCGGATAAAGCGTTAGAAAGAAAAAACTATCCGCCAGGAATGCATGGCGCCTCAAAAAGAAGAGGAAAACAATCTGAGTATTCAACTCAGTTGATGGAGAAACAAAAAGTTAAATACACTTATGGTGTATTAGAAAAACAATTCGAAAACTTGTTTCACCGTGCATCTGCTAAAGAAGGTATCACCGGCGAAAACTTATTAAAGTTCTTAGAGGCACGCCTTGATAATGCGGTTTACCGTTTAGGTATTGCTCCAACACGTTCAGGCGCACGCCAACTAGTTGGTCACAAACACATCAATGTTAATGGTTCAGTAGTAAATATTGCTTCTTACCAGTTAAAAGCAGGTGATGTTATATCAGTACGCGAAAAATCAAAATCTTTAGAAGCTATCTCTCATTCAGTAGCTGGCAGAAAGATTAATAAATATAGCTGGTTAGAATGGGATGCCAATGAATTAACTGGCAAGTTCCTAAACTATCCAAATCGTGATGAGATTCCTGAAAACATCAAGGAAAACCTGATCGTCGAGTTATACTCAAAATAATAAGATATTTATACGCAAAGTGGTTGGCATATTATGCCAATCATTTTTGTGGTTTAATCAATTCAAATTAGTAAACAATAAATAAAGGATATAAATGGCAATTTTAGCATTTCAAAAACCTGACAAGGTTATCATGCAGAAATCAACTGATTTTGATGGCACGTTTGAGTTTCGTCCGTTAGAACCAGGTTTCGGTATAACCATTGGTAATGCTCTGCGTCGTATCTTACTTTCATCACTGGAAGGTTTTGCGATCACATCTGTACGTTTTTCAGGCGTGATGCATGAGTTTTCTACAATCAAAGGTGTTGTTGAAGATGTAACCGAAATCATATTAAACCTGAAACAAGTAAGGTTTAAGAAAACAGGTGAATCTGGCGACAGCGAAAAAATATTTGTGATCATTAATGGTCAGGATGCTTTTAAAGCCGGAGACATCACTAAGTTCTCTAACAACTTTACAATTTTAAACCCTGATTTGGTTATTTGTAACATGGACTCTTCAGTAACGCTTGAAATTGAGCTTACTATTAACAAGGGTCGTGGTTACATTCCAAGTGACGAGAATAAAAATCCTGATGCGAATGTAGGTGTTATCGCTATCGATTCTATCTTCACTCCGATCAAGAACGTAAAATTCACTATTGAAAACTATCGTGTAGAACAAAAAACGGACTACGAAAAATTAGTTCTGGATATTACTACTGATGGTTCAATACATCCTGAAGATGCACTTAAAGAAGCTGCTAAGATCCTTATCCAGCACTTTATGTTGTTCAGCGATGAGAACATGATGCTTGAGGCTCAGGCTAAAGAAGAAACTAAAGAAGTTGACGAAGAGATCTTACACATGCGTAAAATCCTTAAAACTGAATTAGTTGATCTTGACCTTTCAGTTCGTGCATTAAATTGCTTGAAAGCTGCTGACATCCGTAGCCTTGCTGATTTGGTTTCTTATGATGTTGCTGATATGTTAAAATTCAGAAACTTCGGTAAAAAATCACTGACTGAGATTCAGGATTTGGTTAAATCAAAAGGTTTATCTTTCGGCATGAACCTGTCTAAATTTAAATTAGACGAAGAATAATTAATAATAAAACAGCGAAGGCATAATTCCGCGGGCTTGACCTAATTTCGTCGCCCAACGGTATGCACGTGCTAAAATTAAATAACAATGAGACACGGAAAAAAATTAAATCACTTAGGCCGTACTAATAGTCACCGTAAGGCGATGATGAGTAATATGGCAACTTCGCTTATTTTACACAAGCGTATTACTACAACATTAGCTAAAGCGAAAGCTTTACGCGGTTATGTTGAGCCAATTTTAACTAAATCAAAAAACGATACTACACACTCACGTCGTACCGTATTTAGCTACTTGCAGGATAAAGATGCTGTAAGCATCCTGTTCCGCGATATAGCTGAAAAAATTGCTAGCCGCCCAGGTGGTTACACACGTATCATCAAATTGGAAAACCGTTTAGGTGATAACGCTGAAATGGCAATTATTGAATTAGTTGATTACAACACTGTTTACGGTGCTGATAATGCTCAAACTGCTAAAAAGACAACACGTCGTCGTGGTGGTTCTGCTAAAGCTAAAACTGCTCCTGTTGCTCAGGACTCTGCTGCTCCGGCTGCAGAAGTTACCGAAGCTCCAGTTGTAGATGAGGCACCAGTTGCTGAAACTCCGGCTGTTGAAGAAGCACCAGCTGCTGACAACGAAGAAAATGTTGAAAAAGGAGAATAATTAAATCTCTTTTTAGGATACAGAAAACGCCCTGCTCATTTGAGCAGGGCGTTTTTGTTTTAATCATATTTTCTACGATTTGTCATTTCGACCGGAGGGAGAAATCTTCTAAACCATGCAATTCGAATATCCAAGTCGCAAAAGATTTCTCCCTTAGGAAATGACAAGGCATGTGTAACAAAAAAGGCTTCGATCTTATTGAACGAAGCCTTTTCTAAAGTTATAAACTATTCTTAATTCCCGCTAATATCGCCGCTACCTGATTTTGATTTAATAACATGCTGCGCACCGCCTGTATAACTCACGTCACCTGAACCTGAAACGGCAGCTGTAATACTGCTGCTAGCATTAATACTAGCGTTTCCTGAACCGGAAACCTGCACGCTGGTACTGGTGGTAGGCAATCCACGACCACTATAATCGCCCGAACCCGATACGCTTACATTTGAATCATCAGCATGGCCGCTGATTTTTATATTGCCTGATCCGGATACGCTGCAATCCAAAGTTTTCACTTCAATTTTACCTGCCGCATCGCCTGAACCACTAACCCTGATCTTTAACCTTTCAGCCCTCAGTCCATCTTTAAAATAAACATCGCCCGATCCGGTGATGCCAATAGCATTTATATCACGTACGGTAACATGCACTATTACTTTTTTATGATTGTTGTTCCAACTGCCGCCCCATCCATTGTTGCGCTTGTCTTTTATCCTTAATGTGCCACCGTTAACTTCGGTAACTACATGATCCATTACATCTGCCGGGGCATCAACTGTAACTGATTCAGTAGAACCTTGTGTTATATAAACATCAAACGATCCCTCAACATCTACTGCGCTAAAGCCTGAAAGATGACGGTCCTGGGTATCATAATAAGCCTTGGTTTTTATAGTTTTAACAGGCTTAGCATAAGTATAGCCAGCGCTTGTTATAAGTGCTGCAGCTAATAAAATTTTGGTTAGTGACTTCATGATCTATATCTGTGTTGTTTTTTATATGACACAGATATAGACACATGTGTTGCACTGGGTTGAAGTTTTATTATTAATTTTTTAAGATACCTATATAATAGTTGAAGATATCAACCTCAACATTGTCTTCAGTAACACCGTCAATATCAACTTGGGTTGGGCTTTGGCTAACGTTGATAAATTTATAATCGCCGCCTTTTACGCGTATCTTAACCGGCATGGTTAGGCCGGGAGCGCAACTTGTCCAATGGCAATATAAAGTGCCATTATAAGTAGTAAATACCAATATAGGCAGGGTGCTATGATGTAAGTACTGATCAAAAAACGAACTGAAATCTATTCCAGATTCTTTGTTGATATAACCTGTTATATCTTCATAAGTAACAGTTTTATGGTAGAATGTCTTATTCAATCCTCTAAGGATGCTACGCCATTTTTCATCATCATTAATGATAGTACGGATCATATTCAGGAAAACAGATCCTTTATTGTACATATCCTCAGATCCCTCTTTATTTACACCATATGGGCCTACAATTGGCCTGTCATTAGCAATAGTATTACGCAAACCATGTACATATTCCTGGCCCGCCTGTTTGCCATAATAACTTTCTACAAATAACGACTCCGAATAATCAGTAAATGATTCATGGATCCACATATCACCCAAATCTTTTGAGGTGATGCTATTACCAAACCATTCGTGGCCACTTTCGTGAATGATAATGTAATCCCATTTTAAACCCCAACCTGTGCCGGAGAGATCGCGGCCCTTGCCATGTGAATAGTAACCATTAACAAAATGGTTGCCATAAGCAGTGCCACTTTGATGCTCCATACCTAAATGTGGTGTTTCAATTAGCTTGTACCCGTCCTCATAAAAAGGATATGGGCCAAACCAATGTTCAAATGCTTTAATCATTGGCACTACATTTAAACCAAACTGCTTTTTAGCTTGCTCAAGGTGGTATGGTAATACCCAGTAATCAAGTGTAAGCTTACCTTTTTCGCCATTGTAGGTATCATTAAAATGGGTGTAGTCGCCAATATTTGCTTCTATATCATAGTTATTGATCGGATTATCAACAAACCAATCAAAACGAGTATAGCCATCTTTTAATTTGGTTACCTTACGTAAGCGGCCGTTTGAAACATCTTTCAATCCGTTAGGTACGCTGATACTGATCAAGGCACTATCAACTTCATCTGCTTGCTGGTCTTTATTAGGCCACCAAACACTTGCACCTAATCCCTGGCATGCTGTAGCTACCCATGGTCTTTTCAATGAATCTACAGTATAAACTACACCGCCATCCCAAGGAGCATTTTTAGCAATTACCGGATTGCCCGAATAGTATACAGTAAACTCGTCTAAACTGCCTTTGGTTATTGTATTTGGGAAAGTCACAAATACAGCATTAAATTCACGGGTATAAGGAAGTTCCTGGCCTTTGTAAACTACCTTCTCTACTTTGAGGTTAGCGAATAAATCGAATTGCAGTTTGGTGAAATCCTGCGTAGCGGTAAATTTAAAAAGTGTGCTGCCGCTGATGAATTTGTTATCAATATCAAACTTAACATCTAAGTGGTAGTAGCTAATATCGTAACAAGCCCGTAATGGCGAGTTATAGTCGCCTCGTAAGGTATCGGCTTTAGTGAAAGTTTCTTTGGGAGTGCCTAATTGGGCTTTAGCTGTTAAGGATGCAAATCCTAAAACAACCAACAATAAACGGTTTAATTTCATTTGTTTTTTATTACAGTAATGAGGTATGTGTAGTTAAAGTTATAAAAATAGCGAAAGCTTCATAATATCTTTAAATTTTAATATGTTAGTTGCTAAATAATTAAACCGTACTTATCACAAAATGAAAAAAACGATACAAGTATCAGCAATTGCTCTTATCTCTATATTATTTGCGCGTTGTAGTTTTATTTCAAATACTTTTAATTATAAGGATAAAACCGAGGAGTTTGTTAATGCAATAGTGCAGAAGAAATATAATAAATGTATTTCTATGATGGATCAGCAATCAAACTTACCCACAAATCCGGATACAGTAAAAGCTGCGCTTGATAAATTAAGCGCTATACTTTCACAAAATTTTGCAGGTAAACTTAATTACTCACTCATTAGTTCGAAAAAAACTTTCTCAACGGATAAATCAGAGAGTACCCCGCCGGGGCAAACATTAGTTTTTGTACAAATTGATAATTCAAATTATGTAGGCGAAGTGAAATTAATGTTTGATGATAAAACATTAAAAATAACCAGCTTTTATATAATGGACGTTTATGAACAAATGGGTACCATGTTATATTATTGGCTGTTTGGCATTTTAGTATTGGGTGTTTTGGCTTTTAATATTTATATGATAGTGCAGTTAAAAAGGAGCAAAGCGCCTAAAAAGTGGATCGGTTATTTATTAATAATATTGTTGAACGTGCCGACATTAAGTTATTTCCCCATCAGTGGGTTTCATTTTAATTTATTAAGTTTCCAATTTTTGTTAGGGGTTAGTTTTTTATCTGCTGGCTATATAAATTCTTATTTGGCATTTGGGTTTCCATTGGGAGGGTTAATAGTTTTATATAAATTAAAAACTACAAGGTATGAGGATGAATTTGAAGACCAAACTATGTTATCTGAAAGACCAGAGGGTGCCGGTGACGATATAGATAATATATAAGTATTTTGATAGCGGATTAATTGACCCTGTTATAACATTAATTCACTTTGTTAGCAACTGATAATGCTTAACTTTGCGTCCCAAAATACACTACTATGCAATATGATGTTATCGTAATCGGTTCGGGCCCAGGTGGCTACGTAGCTGCTATTCGTTGTGCCCAATTAGGTTTGAAAACAGCCTGTATCGAAAAATATTCAACTTTTGGAGGCACCTGCCTAAATGTAGGCTGTATCCCTTCAAAAGCACTGCTCGATTCGAGCGAACATTATTATAATGCATCGCACTCTTTCAAAACACACGGTATCAACCTGGATAATTTATCTGTTGATATGGCGCAGATGATGAAACGTAAAACCGAGGTGGTTGCAAAAAATACTGGGGGTATTACTTTTCTTTTCAAAAAGAATAAAATAGACTCATACCAGGGCGTTGGCTCTTTTAAAGACAAAAATACTATCATCATTAAAAAAGAAGATGGTACAGAACAAGAAATTACTGGTACTAATGTTATTATAGCTACAGGTTCAAAACCATCAAGCCTTCCGTTTTTAAAGGTTGATAAAAAACGCATCATCACTTCAACCGAAGCATTAACCCTTACTGAAGTACCTAAACACCTGATATTAATTGGTGGCGGTGTTATTGGTTTGGAGCTGGGTTCGGTTTACTCACGTTTAGGCGCTAAAGTTTCCGTTATCGAATTTATGGATGGCATTATCCCAACTATGGATAAAGGCTTAGGTAAAGAATTACAACGTGTGTTATCAAAACAAGGTTTAGAATTTTACACAGGCCACAAAGTAACCGGTGCCACTACAAAGGGCAAGGAAGTTACCGTAACATTTGATGCGCCAAACGGTGATAAGAAAGAGTTAAAAGGCGATTACTGCCTGGTTGCAGTTGGCCGTATAGCTTATACTGATAATTTAGGTTTAGATAAGATTGGAATCACCGTTGAAGAACGCGGCAGAAAAATTACTGTTGATGAGCATTTAGAAACCAGCGTTAAAGGTGTTTATGCCATTGGCGATGTGATCCGCGGTGCAATGCTTGCTCACAAAGCGGAAGATGAAGGAACATTAGTTGCTGAGATAATCGCCGGACAAAAACCACACATTAACTACAACCTGATACCTGGTGTAGTTTATACCTGGCCTGAAGTTGCGGCTGTTGGTCAAACAGAAGAGCAGTTAAAAGAGCAAGGTGTGAAATACAAAGCAGGTTCATTCCCTTTCCGTGCAGCAGGCAGGGCAGTAGCCAGCGGTGATCTGGATGGTTTTGTTAAAGTTTTGGCTGATGCTACCACCGACGAGATTCTAGGCGTACACATCATCGGTCCACGTGCTGCTGATATGATTGCTGAGGCGGTTATAGCTATGGAGTTCCGTGCATCTGCCGAAGACGTATCTCGTGCCAGCCATGCCCACCCAACTTATACCGAAGCCATGCGTGAGGCTTGTTTAGCGGCAACTGATAACAGACCAATACACATTTAGGATTTCGGAATTTCGATTTCGGATTTGAATAACCGTACTAAAGCAGAAACAATTCATGTTGTTTCTGCTTTTTTAATTTATGCAGGTTCTGATAAACATTGGAATTGTAATATTAACCATTGCCTTAATGGAACTATTTTCCTGGGCGATGCATAAGTATTTATTCCATGGGCCGTTGTGGTTTATCCACAAAACGCATCACCAACAAAAGCACGGCTGGTTTGAGTGGAACGACCTATTCAGTATTCTATTTGCATCGATTGCCCTCTGGTTAATGTGGCGCGGACATATAAACTTGGATTATCGCTTTTGGATAGGAACGGGCATCAGTAGTTATGGTATCATCTATTTTATCTTCCACGATTGGTTTATTCACAACCGTTTCAAATCATTTAAAACCAATAATAAGTATTTGTTAAACATCCGCCGGGCGCATAAGATTCATCATAAATCGGTGGAGAAAGATAATGCGGAGGAGTTTGGTTTGTTGTTGACGGAGAAGAAATATTAAACATTTTTGTCATTCTGAGCGCGGCGAAGAATCTATCCGTTATATATAGCGCAAAGCCTATCGATAGATTCTTCGCTGCGCTCAGAATGACAAGGTGAATTACACCGCTATAACATGTTTCCCTTTTTTATATCCAACAGTAGCAAAATAAAGGATGAACAAATAAATCGGTATCAATATCCAATAAGAGATTTGCGCCGCCATTTCGGGGCCTTGAGATGCTTTGCTCGCGTCAACCAATAAGCCATACAATGGCGGGAAAACTGCCGCACCTGCAATACCCATTACCAGTAATGAGGAACCTATTTTGGTAAATCTGCCTAGGCCTGATAATGCTAATGGCCAGATCGCAGGCCACATTAAGGAGTTAGCCAAACCTAAAAGCGCTATACAAGCTATCGAAACGTATTTGGGAGCGAATATGGCAAGTACCGTTAATATTACACCCAGTACAGCCGAATAAACCAATGCTTTTTGTTGTGTGATGTATTTTGGAATAAAAATTATTCCCGCGATATAACCAATAACCATAAAGGCTAATGTGCACGATGCCAGGTAACGTGCTTCGGAAAGCGGGAGATGATGCGCGACGCCATAGCTGATAATGGAATCGCCGGCTATTACTTCGGCACCAACGTAGAAAAACAACGCTATGACACCTATTATTAGGTGCGGAAAATTAAATATGCTGGTTTTGCTTGAGTTTGCTGCCGCTAAAGTTTCATCTTCATGATCTGTGTCAATCTCAGGTAAACCTGAAAAATAGATCAGGATGCCTAAGACAACCAGCACAACAACGATCAATACATAGGGAACAATTACCCTTGAGGCCAGCTCATTTAATTGGGCTACTTTTTCTGCGCCATTCAGCGTAGCCAATTTGGCGTTAAAGGAATCGATGTTGCTCAATACAACTGAGCCTAAAGCGATAGGGGCAAGTACACCCGCAAACTTGTTGAATATGCCCATAATGCTAATACGCTTTGCGGCGCTTTCAGGCGGGCCTAAAATAGTGATGTATGGATTTGATGCAGATTGTAATACAGCCAAGCCGGAACCCTGAATAAATAACCCCAACAAAAAGATGGGATAAATGCGTGTTAACGCAGCTGGTACAAAAATAAGTGCGCCTGCGGCAATAATTATCAAGCCTACAGCCATGCCATTTTTAAAGCCAAACACTTTTAATAGCCATGCTGATGGTTTAGCCATTAATAAATAAGCTATATAAAATGCTGAAGCAACCAGGTACGATTCGAAATTATTTAACTGGCAGGCTATTTTTAAATAAGGTATTAGCGTACCATTCAACCAGGTTACAAACCCGAATACAAAGAATAATGCACCGATGATAATAATAGGGTTGATAGCCGATTTTTTTGTAGTATCTGACATGTTTACTTCTTTATTTTTTTTAATAAGTAGTTTTGAGTTTCTAAAATAATTAAAAAAGTTTAAACATTGTCATGTTTTTGCCTTCTTATTATAATTTTATCTGCAATTGCTGGGTTAAATTAAACATTCCGATAAATTTTACGAAGTTTGTAGTCAATATTTATATAAAATGCTGCAAATTCAACAAAATATCTCGCTTAAAAACTTTAACACCTTTGGTATTGATGTTTCTGCTAAATACTTTGTCGAGATAAATCGCGCCGAGCAATTGATAGAGCTTTTCTCTGATCCAAAACGAATGGAGATGAAACGGTTGGTTTTAGGCGGCGGCAGCAATATGCTATTCAGGAAGGACTTTGATGGGCTGGTGATCCACATGAATATTCATGGGATCGACTATCGAATCAACAATCAACAAGTATTAATTGTAGCCGGTGCCGGCGAGGTTTGGAGTGACCTGGTGAACTACTGTGTAAGCAACGGGTTTGCCGGGATGGAAAACCTAAGCCTGATACCGGGATCGGTAGGGGCGTCCCCCGTACAAAACATCGGGGCTTATGGTGTGGAGTTAAAAGATATATTCGCCAGCTGCAACGCTTTTGAAATTGCTACCGGAACCTTTAAAACATTCAGCAAAGCCGATTGCCAGTTTGATTACCGCGATAGCATATTTAAAAATGATATGAAGGGGCACTATATAATTGTCTCCGTAAAATTCGAATTATCATTAGTGGCTGATGTTAAATTGCATTATGGTGCTATTCAAGAGGAATTAATTAATCGCGGAATTACCGCACCTACTATTAAAGATGTATCAGAGGTAGTATCACATATACGGGTGTCCAAACTACCCGATCCATCAACCATAGGTAATGCGGGTAGCTTTTTCAAGAACCCGGTTATACCTGTGGATGAATTTAATATAGTACAGGAACACTTTCCGCAGGTTGTTAACTATCCCGCAGGTGATGGCTTTGTAAAATTAGCCGCAGGCTGGTTAATTGAACAGTGCGGCTGGAAGGGAAAAGTAGTAGGCCATACAGGTACCTGGCATAATCAGGCATTGGTATTAGTGAACCACGGAGGTGCCACGGGCCAAGAAGTGTATAGGTTATCGTCGCAAATCATAGACAGTGTGTACACTAAATTTGGCGTTACACTGGAGCGCGAAGTAAATGTCGTTGGCTAAAATATTTTTTTAAAACAATTTTAATTTATCGGCATTTCCATGCTTTTTCATTGGCTATAATCTTTGAAAATCAATTGTCATCTGTGTGTAAACGGTTGTTTTACAGTATATTAATTTGATTGTTTTAATAAAACAAAATTTATGCGCTGTGTTGCGGTTTTCTGGTGAAATTCTGGATACTTCTGTTTGTAGGTGTAATGTTTTTGGTACATGGTATCATGTTTGCCTAACTATCAATACAAAACATTAACAGAATGACAAAGATTGAGTTTAACACCCTAGTATTACGTCAGGCAAGTTCATTAAGGTCTTATGCCTTACACTTCACTCACGACGCAGACGATGCAAACGACCTTGTTCAGGATACAATGTTGAAAGCTATAACTTATTATAATAAGTTTAAAGAAGGCACAAATTTAAAAGGTTGGTTATATACCATCATGAAAAATACCTTCATTAATAATTATCGCCGTTTTGTTAAAATGAGCACATTTGTTACCAAGTCTGACGAGATTTCATCTCCCAACTTAGTATTCAGCTCAACAAAAAACCAAGGTGAATCAAAATTCATTATGGACGATATTAAAAGAGCAATGGATCGTTTACCAAGCGACTATTATGTGCCATTCACGATGTACTTTGAAGGCCACAAATATCATGAGATAGCTGATCATTTAACTATCCCTATCGGAACCGTTAAAACCCGTATTCACGTAGCACGTAAATTATTGAAAAAAGGCTTGAAAGCTTATGATAATGGTGTTAAAAAACCGGTATACGCCGAAGAATATTAATATTAAAACTCAATATATATAATGAAAACCTGTTTTACAAAAAAGCAGGTTTTTCTGTTTATACGCTTTTTCGGGATCGATAAGCGCTAAAATTTATACCTTAGTTTATTAATTATACAGCATGATTAAAAAAATAGCCACGTTATTATTGCTTTTTGGGTGCAGCTTTACCTATGCGCAAACGGATACGACCCTTAATCGTTCCACAGTTAAAAGTATTACTGATGAACGCTATGATGCCTTGATAAAAGGAGCTGATTTAGATAATATGGCCGCAGTTGCAGAACTAAACCGTTACCCAATGCCCGATAAAGTGCTTAAGCACAAAAAACAACTTGATTTAAGCCCCACCCAATTAAGTAAAATAACCGCTATAAATACCGAGCTGCATCGTAAGCGGGTAGAGATGGGTGGCAACATCATCACCAATGAAAAAAAGCTGGATGACCTGTTCAAAGCCCGGCAAGTAGATGACGGTATAATTATTTTTTATACCAATCGCTATGGTTTGTACCAGGGAGAGATAAGAAATGCGATATTACAGGCTTGCTATAAAACAGAGGAATTATTGAGCGAAGGCCAGCTGAAACAATTAGAAACACTGGAAAATCATAAATAAACTACATCACGTTTAATTTTGTGTAAATTTGCATCCCTATTTTAACTGTATGAAGATTACATTTGATTTTGAAAAACCGCTTGCCGAACTGCAACAGCAGATAGAAAAAGTTAAGCAGGTTGAAGAAAAAAATAACCTTGACATGTCTGCAACGATTGCAGAATTGCAGGAAAAATTCGATACTACACAAAAAGAAATATATGCTAACCTAACCGGTTGGCAAAAAGTTCAAATATCCCGCCACCCTGAAAGGCCTTATACTTTACAGTATATTGAGCTAATGTGCGATGATTTTATTGAGCTGCATGGCGACCGCACCGTTGGTGATGATAAAGCTATTGTTGGCGGTTTTGGTACTATAAATGGACAAACCGTGATGATTATCGGTCATCAAAAAGGAAAAAATACCAAAGAGCGCCAATACCGCAACTTTGGTATGCCCAACCCTGAAGGTTATCGCAAAGCATTAAGGTTGATGAAAATGGCCGAAAAATTCAACAAGCCGGTTATTACTTTAATTGATACCCCCGGAGCATTCCCTGGCTTAGAAGCTGAAGAACGTGGACAAGGTGAGGCTATCGCCCGTAACTTGTTAGAAATGGCGGTGCTTAAAGTGCCTATCATCTGCGTAATTATTGGTGAGGGTGCATCAGGCGGAGCATTGGGTATTGGTATAGGTGATAAAGTAATGATGTTGGAGAATTCATGGTATTCGGTGATTTCGCCGGAGAATTGTTCAACTATTTTATGGAAGACCTGGGAAAATAAAGAACGCGCGGCAGAGGTATTAAAACTGACTTCGACCGAGATGCTTAAGAATAAATTGATAGACGGCATTATCAAAGAACCACTTGGCGGCGCGCATCAGGACCCGGTTGCTATGGCATCAACGCTAAAAAAGCAACTGTTAAAAGACCTAAAAGTGCTGAAAGAAAAAAGTATAGATGAAGTTGTGAATGAGCGTATTGAGAAATTCTGCTCAATGGGCGTTGTAGTGGAGGATTAAGGCCTTAAAATACTTTTTTCAAATTGTTTTTAAAATTTGAAAAAACGCCTTATATTTGCATTCCTTTTCGGGATGGATAACAAACCAAAGGAGATTGCCTGATAGTATAATGGTAGTACAACGGTTTTTGGTACCGTTTGTCTAGGTTCGAATCCTGGTCGGGCAACAGTTTAATTTCGGATTTTAGATTTACGATTTTAGATTTTATCTAATACGTAGATCGGGATCCGAAATTGTTTTTATATAGCATTTGTAATAAGATGTGAGACGAGGTGTCAAATCCGAAATCGTAAATCTAAAATCCAAAATAAAAAATGCCTTTACAATTTAACCCCATTAAGTTATTTGCAGGTTCCGGTACAACAGTATTGGCGCAAAACATTGCTGATGCTTATGGAAAGGAGTTAGGTGAAGTCGTTCTTTCAAGGTTTAGCGATGGCGAATTTCAGCCACATTTTAATGAGTCGGTACGTGGATGTGATGTGTTTTTAATACAATCAACCAACCCACCAACTGATAATTTAATTGAGTTGCTGATGATGATTGACGCGGCACGCAGAGCATCGGCGCATTATGTAACTGCAGTTATCCCATATTTTGGGTTAGCAAGGCAGGACAGGAAAGATAAACCACGTGTAGCCATTGGTTCAAAACTGGTAGCCAATTTATTGGTTGCTGCGGGTATTAACCGCATCATGACCATGGATTTGCATGCGGCACAGATACAAGGATTTTTTGACATCCCGGTTGATCACCTGGATGCATCTATCATATTTGTACCTTATATAAAAAGCCTGGGTTTAGGTAATTTAACCATTGCCTCGCCGGATATGGGCGGATCATACAGGGCACGCAGCTTCGCCAAGTTTTTTAATGCTGAGGTTGTAATTTGCGATAAACGCCGTAAACGTGCCAACGAAATTGAATCAATGACCTTGATAGGTGATGTAACCGACCAGGACATTGTGCTGATAGATGATATTTGCGATACTGCAGGTACATTAGCTAAAGCAGCAGGTTTGATAATGGAACGTGGCGCACGTAGTGTAAGAGCTGTTTGTACGCATCCCGTACTATCAGGTAAGGCATACGAAACAATTGAAAACTCTGTACTGGCAGAATTAATTGTTACCGATACTATACCGTTAAAACATCAAAGCGAAAAGATAAGAGTATTATCAACCGCTAAGTTGTTTGCAAGTGCTATCGAAAATGTGAATGAGCATGGTTCAATAAGCCAGCTTTTTGTAGTAGACTAATCCGCCCCACCTAAATCCTCCCCGGTAGGGAGGACTTATAAGGCAAACGATATCTTTCCCGGTAGGAAAGGAGTATATATAAGAATAGATAACAGCTTTTCATTAAAGCCCCTCTCTACCGGAGAGGGGTTGGGGTGAGGCTTAAAACAAACAAATGAAATCAATTGCTATTAGCGGTTCTCTAAGAGAGAACGTAGGGAAACGAGACGCTAAAGAACTACGTTACCAAGCCTTGGTACCGGCAGTACTTTACGGTGGGCCAACCCAAACCCACTTTGCAGTGTCCGCAGCTGATTTGAAAGCCGTAGTTTATACACCGGTTGTTCATTTCATCGATTTACAAATTGCTGGTGTAACTTCACAGGCTATCATTAAAGATCTTCAGTTTCACCCATTAACAGAGCAAATTATCCACGTGGATTTTCTGTTATTAGATGAGAAAAAGCCTGTAACTATCGAAATTCCGATCAAATTAACAGGAAGCTCTTCAGGTGTTAAAGCTGGTGGTAAATTAGTTCAAAAACTAAGAAAACTACGCATCAATGCTTTACCTAAAGATCACTTAGATGCTATTGAAGTAAGTATTGAAGGTTTAGAAGTTGGTAAATCAGTAAAAGTATCTGAAATCAACCTTCCTAACTTAACAATTACTAATGCTAAAGAAGATACTATCGTTTCGGTAACTACTTCACGTGCATTACGTCAGGCTGAACAAGAAGCAGCAGGTAAAAAATAACACGATTTCTGGATTGATCAGATTAAACTGATTAATTTTGACTTTAAGATTAACAGCGATAAGGAAACTTATCGCTGTTTTTGTTTAAATATATATCTTCGCATAACAAATGAAATATCTGATAGTTGGTTTAGGAAATATAGGGCCCGAATATGCTGATACCCGGCATAACATTGGCTTTATGATATTGGATGAGTTGGTAAAGCAGGAAAACAATAAGTTTTACAATATGCGCCTTGCCTATTACGCCGAAGTGCCGTATAAAAGCCGTACACTTTGCCTGATAAAACCCACCACTTACATGAACCTAAGCGGGAAAGCGCTAAACTATTGGATGAAGGAATTAAAGATCCCTATTGAAAATGTGCTGGTATTGGTTGATGATATCGCCTTACCTTTAGGCACCCTGCGCTTAAAACCTAAAGGGAGCGCTGCGGGTCACAACGGATTGAAACATATTGAAACAACCCTTGGCAATAATGAATATGCGCGCTTGCGTTTTGGTGTGGGCGATAACTATCCCAAAGGTCATCAGGTTGATTATGTTTTAAGCGGATTTGATAAGGATGAGCAACCTGAGCTCCCTGCATTAATTGATCGTTCTATCGAAATGATCAAAAGTTTTGCCACCGCAGGTACCGAACTTACCATGACGCGCTACAATAAGTAGCAAGTGTTAAGAATATTTAACCGCCTGGTTAAAGTTTGTTAAATCGTTTTTCTTCCAGGAAAAAAGTAGAATTCTTTGCTGTTTTTTGTAACGGACACGAAATTTATGTGTCTACCTAAATAACTTTAATATCACTAATGAAAGCATTTCTATTTCTTCTACTTTTTATTTCTATTTCTTTTTTGTCTGCCGCGCAAAATGCACCAATAAATTTAACAGTTAAGGGTATCGCTATCGATTCAGTAAGTAAACAACCACTCGGTTATGTTACTGTTGCTTTACAGGATGCCAAAACTAATACGCCTGTTAAAAGCAATTTAACTAAAGATAATGGCAGTTTTGAGTTAAAAGCACCTGCCGGTAAATCATATACATTGGTATTAGCTTTTGTTGGTTATCAAAGCAAAATATTGCCGATAACCGGAGCTAATAATACCATTGATGTTGGCAAGATAATTATGCAGGCATCAACAAGTCAATTAAAAGATGTTGTTATTACAGCAGTTAAACCATTAATGACCCAGGAAGTTGACAGAATTAGCTACAATGTAGCCGCCGACCCGGAAAGTAAATCTGTAACCGCGCTTGATATGATGCGCAAAGTACCTTTGTTAACGGTTGATGCTAACGATAATATCCAGTTAAAAGGTAGCGGTAATTATAAAATATTAATCAATGGTAAGGAATCGGCTTTGTTGGCTAAGAATCCATCAGATGTGCTGCGTTCAATGCCCGGAACTAATATTGTAAAGATAGAGGTTATAACAACCCCACCCGCAAAGTATGATGCAGAGGGTTTGGCAGGTATCATCAATATAATCACCACAAAGAATATAGATGAAGGCTATAATATAGGCATTAATACCCGGTACAATACAGCCTGAGGGCCCGGTGTAAATTTAAACGGAACCGTTAAACAAGGTAAGTTTGGCTTCTCCGGTTATGCCGGTGCAGGTCGTCAAAATACAACGGTAACCCCTTATAATGGTACGGAAACATTTTTTAGCGATAATTCGGTTTTATCCCAATCGGGCGTAAATAGTTATAATGGCAATTATAAATATGCTAATGGTGATTTTAGTTATGAAATTGATAGTTTGAATTTGCTTACCGCTTCTGTTGATTATGAAACGGATAAAAATGGCCAAATCTCAAACGAGCTTACTCAAACAAGGTTGAATAATGCCATCACGCAACAATACTATCAAAATGATTTAGCCAACTCACATTATCAGGGATTTGATGCAAGTCTTAATTATCAATTAGGATTTAAAAAGAGTAAAGATCAATTATTGACGCTTTCCTATAAGTACAGTTATTCGCCAAACACGCAAATAACCAATAACAGATTTAGCGATACCATTAACTATCCTCAATCAAATTATAACCAATACAACAATGCAGGTACCCGCGAGCATACCATACAGTTGGATTATGCCCAACCATTGAGCAAGAAGTTCAGCATAGAAGCGGGAGCAAAGGCTATCTTGCGAAATGATTTCAGTGATTTTCAGTCAGATACGCTTAATAACAAAAGCAATGAGTTTGAGCTTGATCCAACACAAAGCAATGACTTCACCTATCATCAAAATATTTACAGCGTATATAACTCGTACCAACTAAAATTAACCAAATGGACAGCTAAGGCGGGACTTCGATTAGAAGAAACCACGGTTGGCGCTGATTTTAGTTCTGTTGATACTACGTTAAAAACTAGTTATACCAATCTTATCCCGTCAATCTCCATACAACGATCATTAACAAGTACCAGTAGCATCAATTTCGGGTTTACTGAACGTATCCAACGACCGGATATTTATCAATTAAATCCGTTCGTGAACCGATCAAACCCGCAATTTATCACTCAGGGGAATCCTGATCTTAAGCCGGAATTAAACCATGTTTTTGAACTTAATTACAGCCAGTTTTCAAAGGGATCAATAAACCTTGGGCTTAGTTATTCTTTCTCAAACAACTCAATACAAAATGTCAGCAACTTAACAGGCGACAACGTTACCTACTCAACGTACGAAAACCTGGGGAGTAATAGCAGCTTAGGTTTAAATGTAAATACCAATTATCCTATCACCACAAAGTTATCGCTTAGTATAAACGGCCAGATTAACCGCGTATGGTTAAAAGGGGTTTATGATGGTAGTTTAGATAAAAACACCGGTTATGTAGGTAATATGTTTACCAATATATCGTATAAATTCGACGATGGCTACCGCATAGGCACCAATTCTGGTTATTTTAGTGGTAATGTTAATTTGCAGGGGACAACAAGCTATTTTATTTTTAACTCTTATGTTTTCAGCAAGGATCTGCTAAAAAAGAACGCCACCATATCATTTGTAGCTAACAACCCATGGAGTAAATTCTGGATTGGCAATTCATACACACGCACCACTGATTTCTACCAGGAGAATAACAATTATAATACTTACCGCACATTTGCTATAAGATTAAGTTATAAATTTGGCAAGCTGAATAGTGATATTAAGAAAAATCAGCATGGTATTAATAATGATGATACCAAAGGAAAATCAAGCAGCAATAACTAATATATAGATGAAGGTTTACGGAATAACAAATTGCAATACAGTAAAAAAAGCACTCGACTGGCTTAAAGCTAACAACGTAGATTATGAGTTTCATGATTTTAAAAAATTGGGTATAAGCGAACAAAAGCTTAATGAGTGGAATGAAAAAGCAGGTTATGAAAAGTTCATGAACAAACAAGGCCTGACCTGGAAACAACTCGACCCTGCGATAAAAGAAAGCGTAAAAGGAGTTGCTGAAGCATTACCATTAATGCAACAAAAAACCAGCATGATAAAAAGGCCGGTTATTGAAGATGGTGGTTTTTTGTTCTTTGGTTTTGATGAACCCGCTTATAAAGCACATTTCAAAAAGTAACCAATTGTTTGGTTTTTAATACGATAGGAGTTAGTGGTAGGGTAACAAATACTTTACCCATGCTCCTTTAATTTATTTTATACTATATTAGTCACAGAATTTTTAACTGACTAATAATGAAATTAAAACTAATAGCTGGTTTTCTGCCAGCTTTATTAATTGCTGTGAATTTCTCATTTGCGCAGCAACAACCCACGGCGACAACTACGCAGTCCACACCCGAAACCAAATACAATTATCGTGACGCTTTCGCGCCTTTCTTTTATAGCAAGAATGGTAATGAATACCGCGCTGCTGATGGCCAACCGGGCCCAAAATACTGGCAAAACCATGCGGACTACCAAATAGCTGCTTCACTTAATGATCAAACTAATGAAATTACCGGTTCGGAAACGGTAACCTATACCAATAACAGCCCGCAAAAGCTTGGCTTTTTATGGATGCAGGTTGAACAAAATTTATTTAAATCTGATTCAAGAGGTACAGCTATAGTGCCTTTAACCGGTAGCCGTAACTGGGGGCGTGGCCAACAATTTGATGCAGGCGACAAAATAAAATCAGTTAAAGTTGATGGTGTTGATGTGAAATACCTGATTACTGATACCCGTATGCAGGTTTTTTTACCAAAAGAATTGGAAGCTAATGGGGCTAAAGCAAAAATAGAGATAGAATGGTCATTTATTGCGCCTGATTATGGATCAGACCGCATGGGCGTATTATCAACCAAAAACGGGAAGATATTCCAGATAGCACAATGGTACCCGCGCATGTGTGTGTATGACGATATAATGGGATGGAACACCTTACCTTACACAGGCCCGGGTGAGTTTTATTTAGAATATGGTGATTTTGATTTAAGCATTACCGCACCGGCTAATCACATCGTAGTGGCATCAGGCGAATTGCAAAACCCATCAGAGGTTTATACTGCAGAGCAACTAAAACGTTGGAATGATGCGTCAGAAAGCGAAAAAACTGTTATTATTCGCAGTGCTAAAGAAGTTACCGACGCTGCATCCCGCCCATCAGGCAAAAGCACATTAACCTGGCACTTTAAAATTAAAAATGCACGTGATGCTTCGTGGGGCTCATCAGCAGCGTTTATTCTGGATGCGGCAAAACTGGATCTGCCAAGCGGAAGAAAAGCAATGGCTATATCAGCTTATCCGGTTGAAAGCGATGGTAACGATGCTTACGGCCGTTCAACAGAGTATGTGAAAAAATCACTTGAATTTAATTCATCTAAATGGTTTGAATATCCATACCCAAATGCTACGGTTGTTGCGGGTATTGTAGGCGGTATGGAATATCCGGGTATAGTTTTTTGTGGATATACCGCTAAGGGCAAAAGCTTATGGGGGGTAAACGATCATGAGTTTGGCCACACCTGGTTCCCAATGATAGTTGGTTCAAATGAGCGTTTATATGGCTGGATGGATGAAGGATTTAATACTTTTATCAATACACTGTCAACGGCTAATTTTAATAATGGTGAATATAAACCGGCAAAACCAATGGATATGCATCATATTGGCCCGGTAATAACTTCGCCTGATCTTGAGCCGGTAATGACAGAGCCCGCAGACTTAAAAGAAAAAAACACAGGGATATTACTTTATTACAAACCAAGTATGGCTTTAACTTTATTGCGTGAGCAAGTTTTAGGCCCTGAGCGTTTTGATCGTGCATTTCAAACTTATATAGATAGATGGGCTTATAAACACCCAACACCGGATGACTTTTTCCGCACAATGGAAAATGTATCAGGCGAAAGCTTGCAATGGTTTTGGAGAGCATGGTTCGTGAACAACTGGCGCTTAGACGTTGCTGTTAGCGATGTTAAATATGTAGATAATGACCCTGCTAAAGGTGCATTGATCACCATTGATAACCTTGATAAAATGGCAATGCCGGTTGTACTTGAAATAAAACTGAAGAGTGGTAAAATGGATCGCGTAAAGTTCCCTGTTGAAATATGGGAGCGCTTTAGCAGCTGGACATTCAAATATCCATCAACAGAAGAAATACAATCTGTTACATACGACCCTGACAATGTATTCCCGGATTATAACCCGGACAACAATGTTTGGACAGCAAAATAATTTAAAACCCGGCCTAGCCGGGTTTTTTGTTTAACAGGTTTTTATATCTTGGCATAAAATAGCACAAATGGAAGAAGTATCAATAGAACAAATACGCCACGAACTTACCTGGATATTAAGGCAAAAGGTTTTATATCCTGAACGTGATATGTATGATATGGGCCTGGAAGAAGACTTAAGCGGAATACATTTTGGCGCCTTTAAAGGTAATCGGCTGGTGGGTGTTATTTCTTTGTTCCAAAATGGTGATGATTTTCAATTCAGAAAGGTAGCAGTTGATCCATCCGCGCAGAATATGGGTATTGGTAGTGTGATGCTGAATTATATTACTGATTTTGCTTTAAGCGAAGGTGGTAAGCGTTTATGGTGTAATGCAAGGTTTACCGCAATCCCATTTTATTTAAAACATGGTTTTGTACAAACTGGAAAAACTTTTGAAAAGGGGTGTGTGGACTACGAGACTATGGAGAAATATATCGCATAAAAAAGCCGGCTAACTACAACCGGCTTCTAACCAAACTAAACTAATTTTCTGAAAAAAAATTACTTAATGCAAAGTAACAGTAAGCATATAAAGTAAATGTTAAGGCATCAATAAATTCGAATAGGTTTATTTAATATATAGCATTATCCTCAGCTTTATTATATTTGCGTGTGGCTAAACGCAAATGGCTGCCAATCACACATGGCTAAAAAAAAATCAGATACAGCGAAGCACTCTCCTGTTGTAACCGAAACTTCTCTTGCTTTTTTTGAGAACTATATAAATAATCCATCGCCTACAGGCTTTGAATCTACCGGTCAAAAATTATGGCTTGATTATATCGCCCCTTATATTGATGAACATTATGTAGATAATTATGGTACAGCGGTAGGCATCATCAACCCAAAAGCCGAATATAAAGTTGTTATCGAAGCTCATGCTGATGAGATCTCATGGTTTGTAAATTACATCACCAGTGATGGTTTGATCTATGTTATCCGTAATGGTGGATCAGATCACCAGATAGCACCTTCAAAGCGTGTAAATATTCATACCGATAATGGCATCGTAAAAGCAGTTTTCGGCTGGCCAGCTATCCACACCCGTGGAGCAGGTGAGAAAGAAGAAGCGCCATCGCTGAAAAACATATTCCTGGATTGCGGTTGCATATCAAAGGAAGAAGTAGAGAAAAAAGGTATCCACGTAGGTTGTGTAATTACTTACGAGGATGAATTTATGATCCTTAACGACCGTTATTACGTTGGCCGTGCATTGGATAATCGTGCAGGTGGCTTTATGATAGCTGAAGTTGCACGTCTGCTTAAAGAGAACAAAAAGAAATTGCCTTTTGGCTTATATATAGTAAACGCTGTTCAGGAAGAAATAGGCCTGCGTGGGGCGGAAATGATTGCCCATCATATTAAACCAAATGTGGCTATTGTAACTGATGTTACGCATGACACCCAAACCCCGATGATCAGCAAAATTACCCAGGGCGATCTGGCTTGCGGTAAGGGACCCGTAGTGTCATATGCGCCTGCAGTGCAAAATAATCTGAACAAGCTATTGATTGAAACTGCGCAAAAAGCCGAAATTCCATTCCAGCGCCAGGCATCATCAAGATCTACCGGTACTGATACTGATGCATTTGCTTATTCAAACGGAGGCGTGCCCTCAGCATTAATATCATTGCCTTTACGTTATATGCATACTACCGTAGAAATGATACACAAAGAAGATGTGGATAACGTTATACGCTTGATATATGAATCGCTGCTAAACATTAAAGCAGGGCAGGATTTTAGATATATTAAATAGATTTTAAAACAATTTTTACCAAAATAAGTCTTCACTATAGTAAAAGTCGTTTTAAAATGTCATATTTACATTTATAAATTATCACCTCTAAAAATACTATGAAACCTACATTATTAATACTGGCTGCAGGTATGGCCAGCCGCTATGGCAGCATGAAACAAGTTGATGGCTTTGGCCCTAATGGCGAAACCATTATTGATTATTCAATTTATGATGCCATTAAAGCAGGATTTGGAAAAGTGAGCTTTATTATTCGCGAAGAATTTGCTGAACCCTTTAAGGCTATTTTTGAACCTAAGTTAGCTGGACGTATTGAAACTGATTATGTTTACCAAAGCTACGATTTAAAGCCTTTTGGTATCGATAAAGAGATTGAACGCGCTAAACCATGGGGCACTGCCCATGCAGTATTAGCTGCCCGCAACCAGATAAACGAACCTTTTTGTGTAATTAACGCCGATGATTTTTACGGATATGATTCGTTCGAAAAGATGGCTAAATTTTTAACCACTGAAGTTGCTGATGATAAATATTCATTAATAGGTTACCAGATAGATAAAACCTTGTCTGATTACGGATCAGTATCTCGTGGTGTTTGTAAGGTTGATGACAATGGCAATATGGTTGAGATTAACGAGCGTACCCAGGTTTATTTTGCAAAAGATGGTGGCGTGGTGTATGAAGAAGGTGGTGTTGAAACTCCTTTATCAACAGATACCCGTGTATCCATGAATTTCTGGGGATTTACTCCGGCTGTATTTAAACAAAGCGAGCAAATGTTCCGTGATTTTGTTGCGGCTAATGAGGATAAACCAAAATCGGAATTTTTTATTCCTTTGGTTGCCGATCAGCTTATAAAAAGTAACTTAGCATCATTCAAAGTTATTCCAACTGCATCAAAATGGTTTGGTGTTACTTATAAAGAAGATAAGCCTATCGTCCAAAAATGTATCTCTGACTTGGTAAACAGTGGTGTTTATCCGGAGAATCTTTGGGCATAAGTCTGAACCAGGATTTAACGGATTTTTTAGATTTACAGGATATTTACAATCCCGCTTCGGCGGGATTTTTTGTTTAAAGAATATTACTAAATGTTTCCGGCAACGTTCCCGGATAATTGCTACTTTTGAAAATACCAATTATTAAAAAATGAAACGTTATTGCTTGTCGCTCGTTATTCTGTTAGCAGTTTATTCATCAAATCTATCTGCTCAACAACATATGGATGTACAAATTTTAGGAAATGCGGAGAGCATCAATAAAGAGAACAATGTTTTAGTCATCAAAACAAAAGAAGCGGAAGCAAGGGTTTGGATATATAGCCCTACTATCATCAGGGTAAGTATTAGTAAGGAGCATAGCATTGATACTTCATTTGCCGTGGTACAACAGCCACAAGGAGATTTGCAATATAAAGAGAACGGCAAAGATGTTGAATTGACCACATCAGCTTTAAAACTGGTTATTAACAAATCGCCGTTAAGATTTAATTTTTATACTGCCGATGGAAAAGCGTTAAGTCAGGATGATCCGCGATTTGGTACAAACTGGCAGGGCACAAGGGTGGTTAACTATCGTAAGTTATACAAAGACGAACGCTTTATTGGTTTAGGAGAGAAAACCGGAAACCTTGACCGCAGAGGCAGTTCATATGTAAACTGGAATACCGATGCGCCTAACCACGGCCCAACAACCGATCCTTTATATGAAACTTTCCCGTTTTTTGTGGGGATGCATAGCGGGTTAACTTATGGGTTGTTTTTTGATAATACCCATAAAAGCTATTTTGATTTCGGTGCATCAACCGATGAACAAACCAGTTGGTATGGCGCGGATGCAGGTGATATGAATTATTATTTCTTCGGTGCGCAAAGCGTAGCGCAGATTATTGAGGACTATACCTGGCTAACCGGTCGCATGGAAATGCCACCACTTTGGAGCTTGGGTTACCAGCAATGCCGCTGGAGTTATACCAGCGCTGCCGAAGTTTTAAGTATTGCTGACCGACTTAGAAAAGATAAAATACCTGCCGATGTAATGTACTGTGATATTGATTACATGGATCATTACAAAATATTTACCTGGAACAAAACCACTTTTCCTGATCCGAAGGGGATGATAGATAAATTGAAAGCCATGGATTTTCATCTGGTTACCATTGTTGATCCGGGAATAAAGGTTGAGGATGGATATAAACAACACGATGAAGGCGTTGCCAATAACTACTTCGCTACTTATCCTAATGGTGAAAAATACATAGGCAGTGTTTGGCCAGGCCGTTGCTATTTTCCGAATTTTACTGATAAAGCGGTACGCGACTGGTGGGGAGCATCATTTACAGCGCTTACTGAGCCCGGCGTAGAGGGTTTTTGGAACGACATGAATGAGCCCGCGGCATGGGGGCAAAATATACCATGGATGGTAAAGTTCGGCAAGTTTTATATGCCCGAAATACGTAATGTATATGGCATGCAAATGGCGGAGGGCACTTATTTAGGTACTAAAAAGATATTAGGTAATAAACGCCCATTTGTGTTAACCCGTGCTGCGTATTCAGGCACACAACGCTATTCGGCGGTTTGGACAGGTGATAACTCGGCTTATGACGCGCACATGCTGTTAGGGCAGCGTATGGTAAACAGTTTGGGTATTACCGGCATGTCATTAGTAGGGGTTGACATTGGGGGCTTTACAGGCAACCCTACACCAGAGCTGATGGTCCGCTGGAATTCATTGGGTGTTTATACGCCGATGTTCCGTAACCACGCTGCAAAGGGTACCAAATACCGTGAGCCTTGGCGCTGGGGCAAAGCAAACGAGGCAATCATCAGGAAAGATATTGAGCAGCGTTATAAATTATTGCCATACATCTATTCAAGCTTTTATCAATCGCACTTAACGGGTTTACCAATAAGCCGCACATTAGCCATTAACTATACGCAGGAAGACAGCATTTATTCAGAGCATTTCCAAAATCAATTTATGTTTGGCGATGCTATTATGGTGGCACCGGTTGAAAGCACTAAATTGATAGAAGATGTTTATCTGCCAAAAGGCGAATGGTACCGTTTAACTACAGGCGAGAAATTTAAGGGCGGCAAAATAATTAAAGCACCAGCACCTTTAACTGATCTGCCGGTGTTTATTAAAGGAAGCGCCATCATCCCAATGCAAAGCCTGGTACAAAGTACAAACGAAAAAGGAGATGGTATTTTAAAGATAAACATATGGTACGGCTCAAAAGCTAATAGCTATGTTTATTATGAAGATGACGGTTCATCGTATGATTATCAGCAAGGCACTTTCTACAAACGTACCATCAGCTTTGATCCTAAAAAATCAGAGATAACATTGGGTGCGACTGAAGGTTCTTTCCCATCGAAATACAATAAGATTGAACTAGTACTGCATGGCTTTAAAGGCAACGTGAAAACATTTAAAGTGAATGGTGAATCTGTTAAACTTTACCCGAATGTTAAAGATGGTACAGATTACAGCACGTTTGTTAATAATAGTAAAGAGATAAAGGTTCAATATTAATTCAATAATTGGGTGTCATGCTGAGCGTAGTCGAAGCATGTGGGCAGGCCTTTACGCACATGCTTCGACTACGCTCAGCATGACACCCTTTTTTTAGAAGTATTAAACAAAAAAAATCCCGGTTGAAATTTCCAACCGGGATTTTTAGTTTTTCTATCTATTAGGAGATAGGGAGAATTATTTTACTTCTTCGAAGTCAACATCTGTTACGTTGTCGGCATTGCCTTCAGCATGAGCTTCCGGGCCACCTTGTCCGTCAGCGCCTGGTTGTGCCTGGCCTGCGTCAGCAGCAGCTTTGTACATATCTTCAGATGCAGCAGTCCATGAAGTGTTTAACTCATTTTGAGCAGCTTCAATGTCGGCTAAGTTTTTAGAAGCAAAAGCATCTTTCAGTTTTTTCAAACCTTCTTCGATAGGCGCTTTTTTATCTGCAGGTATTTTATCACCATATTCTTTCAATTGTTTTTCAGTTGAGAAGATCAGGGCATCAGCAGCGTTAAGTTTTTCAACTTCTTCTTTTGCAGCTTTATCGGCATCAGCGTTAGCTTCAGCTTCATCTTTCATACGTTTGATCTCAGCATCAGTTAAACCTGAAGAAGCTTCGATACGGATGTTTTGTTCTTTACCTGTTGCTTTGTCTTTAGCAGCCACATGTAATATACCGTTAGCATCAATATCAAATGTTACTTCGATCTGAGGCACACCACGAGGTGCTGGTGGTAAACCATCTAAGTGGAAACGGCCTATAGTACGGTTACCCGCAGCCATTGGGCGCTCACCCTGTAATATGTGGATCTCTACTGACGGCTGGCTATCAGACGCGGTTGAGAATGTTTCAGATTTTTTAGTGGGGATAGTTGTGTTAGCCTCGATTAATTTGGTCATTACACCACCCATAGTTTCAATACCTAATGAAAGCGGGGTAACATCTAACAATAACACATCCTTAACTTCGCCGGTTAATACACCACCTTGAATAGCAGCACCAATTGCTACAACTTCATCAGGGTTTACACCTTTTGAAGGCGCTTTACCGAAGAATTTTTCAACCGCTTCCTGTATAGCAGGGATACGGGTTGAACCACCTACTAAGATCACTTCATCAATATCAGAAGTTTTTAAGCCTGCATTTTTCAATGCTGAACGGCAAGGATCAATAGTACGTTTGATTAAGCTATCAGCTAATTGTTCAAATTTAGCACGGGTTAAAGTTTTAACCAAGTGTTTAGGCATACCATCAACAGCAGTGATATATGGTAAGTTAATTTCTGTTTGAGCAGTGCTTGATAATTCAATTTTAGCTTTCTCAGCTGATTCTTTTAAACGTTGTAAAGCCATTGGATCTTTACGCAGATCAATACCTTCGTCGTTTTTAAAATCGTCAGCCATCCAGTCGATAATAACCTGGTCAAAGTCATCACCACCTAAGTGAGTATCACCATCGGTTGATTTTACTTCGAAAACGCCATCACCTAATTCCAGGATAGACACATCATGTGTACCACCACCGCAATCAAATACAGCAATTTTCATATCCTTGTGTGCTTTGTCTAAGCCATAAGCTAAGGCAGCAGCAGTAGGTTCGTTTATAATACGGCGTACTTTTAAACCAGCAATTTCACCGGCTTCTTTAGTAGCCTGACGCTGTGCATCGTTAAAATAAGCCGGAACGGTAATAACCGCTTCAGTAACTTCGGTACCTAAAAAGTCTTCAGCAGTTTTCTTCATTTTCTGAAGGATCATTGCTGAAATTTCTTGTGGAGTATAGTTACGGTCGCCAATTTCAACACGTGGGGTGTTGTTGTCGCCTTTAACCACTTTGTATGGTACACGAGATGCTTCTTTAGTAACTTCGTTAAAGTTGTTACCCATAAAGCGTTTTATAGAGTAAATAGTTTTTGTAGGATTGGTTATAGCCTGGCGCTTCGCCGGGTCACCCACTTTACGTTCGCCGTTGTCAACAAATGCAACTACTGATGGTGTAGTACGCTTACCCTCACTGTTAGGTATAACTACAGGTTCGTTACCCTCCATTACAGCTACGCATGAATTTGTTGTCCCTAAGTCGATTCCAATAATTTTAGCCATTATATTGTTTTTTCTTGATTGATATTTTATATACTATAGCTATTTATCAATGCTTGTGCCAATATTCGTTTGGCAGCTAATATTCGTGAAATGAATGAGAATGAAACTTTATCCCGTCAGAAAAAGTCAAAATAACGGTGACAGGATGGCAGAAAATTGGACAGGGTTTATCTTCAAGCGTCATTGCGAGGAACGAAGCAATCTCTACATAAGCAGAGCGGATTTGTTTGTTTTCTCTGTATAGTATAGAGATTGCTTCGTTCCTCGCAATGACGTGCGTGATGGCGGCATTTGCGAGCCTGCGTTAGGGAGTGAAACGGATACCGGCCTTTGCGCTTAAGGCCTATAGGCGTGTGAGTGAAAAGCTCGACCGCTGGATAGCGGGAATGCCCAAATGATCTTGCGCGCTTCGTTGACTCACCCGACTACGCTGCGCTAGTCGACCTCTCTTCGCCTGCGGCGGAAAGAGGTAAGGACGATAGTCTTTTGCCCTCTTTCCCGTTTACGGAAGAGAGGGCAGGTTAAGCGGC
>NZ_LMUO01000019.1:53927-110292 GCF_009765905.1 Mucilaginibacter sp. L196
ACCTAAATCATAAGTGATCCTGAATACTTCCTGGTTATCATTTAAGTGGCCGGGCGACATGTGGAAACTGGCGAAGTTGACTCACCCGACTACGCTGCGCTGGTCGACCTCTCTTCGCCTGCGGCGGAAAGAGGTAAGGACGATAGTCTTTTGCCCTCTTTCCCGTTTACGGAAGAGAGGGCAGGTTAAGCGGCTGAGCGAAAACCGGGTGAGTCAGCACGCGAATGTAATCTAATAATTATTATTTTCAGCCGGTTTAAACCTCGCAATGGTTTTTCTTCCTAAGTCATAGGTAATCCTGAACACTTCTTGATTATCGTTAAAGTGACCGGGCGACATGTGGAAACTCGCTATAAACTGGCCGGTAATGCGTTTAGCTTTAAACGGTGTATATATTACATCCAAACGATTGTAAAGCGTTTTTTCATAGAAAGAATCACCGTAATAGATGATACTGCCCTGGCCTTTGTAAAATTCATCCCTAAAAGCAAGGCGACGATTTAGGGCAGCATAAGCGGTAAACACAAAACCGTTGCGGGTTTGCCAGCCGGTAGAGCCACGTTCCCTTAAAAATGAGGTAAGGTTACCAGCCTCAAATGCCAAGGAATCGAGGCCTGAGTTTTTGGTAAGATCTAGTCCAAGTCTTAATTCAAGCGCGCCATTATCATATATGTGGTCGGTTGGTTGTAATATGGCGGCTCCGGCATCGTGCTCCATCATAAAGTAATCTCTTACGTAAAATGGTCCGTCAGCATTAGGAGTGTAGCGTCCTTCGGCTCCAAACATAAACTCTTCGCGCTGGGTATCGGTTTGGCGGCTTAACCAATCGATAAAACCTATCTGCCAAAAATTCTCAGAGGTATATCGCGTCAGCAAACCCTCCACATTAGGCCGGAAATACATCAAGGTATCATTTAGCATAGCACGTGGGAAGTCGTCTATTAAACCTTCGCGAGGAAATTCACCTGCGTTAAATAACCAGCTTTTGTTTTCAAAGTGATAATATGCAACCGGCACGGCGCTCAAAAAATAAGGTTGTGCGCCAAATTCGTGTATGGCATTTGTACCTACACGAAAGCTGTTATTGGTATCTATCACTAAACCAACATCTAAGGCTGTACGTGTGCCCGAGTAGGTACGTGAACGTGGGATAAAGGCTTTGTATTCGCGGTTATCTAACCAGCCTAATGCACTAAAATGCACATCAAGGCTATCCTGCGCAAAAGCTGCAGCTGAAGATAAAAACAATAAGACGGCGAGTAAGTAAAGTTTTTTAATCATATGGGGTAATTATTCGGCGGTGAATTTAACTATTCTGCTGTTCTTGCTACCGTTAAAAGGTTCAGTTCGGATAGAAAACATCAATTCATACTGCCCTTTTTGCTTTGGGGTGACAATTGTAAACTTGTAATGGGTGCTTTGTCCCGCTTTTAACGCAATATTATTAAAGGTAGTATCTGCCTGTTGTATTTTTGCATCCCCTTTTTCATCAAAGAAACAAGCTTCTAAAAAAGCATGGTGTAGCTGACCTTTATTGCTGAAATTTATAGCTATCGGGTATGGATTTTTAATCACCAGATCGTAGGTGTGCTTTTGGCCTGCGGGCAAGCTCATTTTGTAATTGCCATTATCAATGATAACCTTTTGATAAGTGCGCACATCATTGATCCAACCGGTATACCAGGTACCAGCGGGTACTTTTATAGAATCGGTGGTCACATTAGGCGACTTGAAAACCGTCACATATAAAACTCGCTTGTGTTGTATACTGTCTTCTATTGGCCAAATATCAAATTGGGTACCACGATAATACCTGTCATCATAAGAAAAGCCTTTTAATGTGTTATTATAGTAATCGTATTTTGATGGGTTTTGGAAACCTTCGTTAAATACTACGTAGTTATCGCCTGCTTTTTGTTTTACGGCATATGCCCATTGCCTAAAACCAAACTGACTTTGCAAACGGCCGATAGGTATGCCTGCAATTAATGCTATCCGTACACATAAAATGATAGCGATATTGACATAAGCAACCGGGTAAAACCATTTTGGCAGATTAGGTTTTTGTGCAAAGTTGATAACGATTAATAGTATAAGCGGGGCAAAGGCAATATAAGTCCATTGTGGCTGTACCTCGCCGCGGAAAGACGAGATCAGGAAAAATATAGGTGTGCCGATGCTGTTAACCATCAGGCAACGGATAAATCCATCTGTAATTTTAGTGGTAAAGCCCTTATAAAATAAGTACCAGCCAATAATCGGCCCGGCCATTAATATTTGCCCGAGGGGAAATAAATAAGTAAATTCAGGGTGATATTTTTCTGCCGAGCGTTCTGATAAATGGTAGTTGAGCGATGGGAAATTATGATGTACCTGCCATAATATATGTGGGATGAATAGTACACCTGCCAATACAACTATTAACCAAAAAGATGGTCGTTTTAGTAACTTGATGTTTGAGAGTACGGCAAACCCTATAAGTAATATAGCATGATATTTACTGTAAAGCAGGCAGGCAATCACTACACCCAATATAAAAGCCAATAGCCAGGTATCCTGCTCAATATACTTTTGATAGAAATAATAAAACACCACCGCGAAAAAGAAAAGTGGAGAATCTGGCGTAGTAGTAAAGCCATACATATGGCACATAAACATGCAGGAAATCACTATTGCAAACAGCTTTGCGCTGGCGTTATATTTTTTTAAAATGAGCCAAAGGATATAGAAAGATGCAGTGCTAACAGTAATGGTGAGTATCCGCAGCCCAAGTTCGTTGTGCATAATACTATCGCCAAAGCGGATGAATAGCGCGACCATTGGTGGGTGATCAAAATAACCCCAATCTAAAAAGCGGGAGTAGAGCCAGTAGTAGGCTTCGTCGGCATGGAGTTCAAGGGTGTAGCCCTGGATGATGTTTAATACCGTCCAGCCAAGCAGGAAATACCAGATGATCTTTTTAGATTGATAAGAGGTATTTAAAGTGGTATCCGGCATTCAAATTTCGCGTTGGTTACAGCCCGTAAAGTTATAATAAAACTATGAAGCTATGAATGTAGCAAACGTATAGCCAATTAAAATATTTTACGCACATTAGCCTAAAATTGTATCACAATGATAAGAGAAATTGAAATTATAAAACAACCACGCGAACGAATACTTGATGAAATAAGCCATTTGAGTGTTGAGCAATTAAATAAGGTACCTGCTGGTTTTAATAATAATATTATATGGAACCTTGGCCACATGATAGCTGCCCAGCAAGGCATATGCTACAAGCGTGCCGGTTTAGACGCTAGGGTAGATGATGCATTTTTTAACACCTACAAACCCGGAACTAAACCTGAAGGATTTGTTGATGCGGTAGGTGTTGAAGAAATTAAAAAAATGTTGTTTACCACACTTGAGCAGTTAGAAGCCGATTATAGTAATGGAATAATCAGCAATTATACTTCGTTTGTTACCCGTTATGGTATCCCGTTAAGCAGCATTGATGAGGCATTAGCCTTTTTGCCTTTTCATGAAGGCTTGCATATTGGTTATATTATGAGTTTGAAGAAACTGGTATAAGAAATGAACTGGATAATACGTAACAATAAACTTTTATAGGCTGTAAAGTTATAATAAAACTATGAAGCTATGAATGTACCAAAGGTGTTTCATCTTGTAACATTTTGCGTATATTTTCTGAAGGAAAAGCTATAAAAACTGTGAATTTTCTATCAAAAGTGGGCAAAAAATGAATAAAAAGTAATGTTTTTTGGTCGTTTTTAGGTCTAAAACAGGCTGTTTTGGGCTGAAAACCCGTTTAAAAAGTAACTAAAAACCACTTTTTTGGGGCTGTTTCGGGCTTTTTTTAGGTGAAAAGTGTACCAAATGTACCAACTGTTTCACTTGTTTCGTGGTACAGTTGGTACAATAATCTCCATTAACTATGCCCTTGTATGGAGCGGGGGTTATAAGGTTCTTCGAGTTTTTTAATTTCCTCGGCACTTAATTTTAATGATAATGAAGCAACCGCATCTTCTAAATGCCCGGGTTTACTGGCACCTATAATAGGTGAGGTAATTACCGGTTTGGTCAGCATCCAGGCCATAGCCACTTGCGCATTTGATACACCACGCTGTTCCGCTATCTCCGTAACCCGTTTTACAATTTCCATGTCAGCATCTTCAGTATACAATGATTTGCCGAAAGCATCCGTTTGGGCACGTTTGGTATCATTGCGTTCTTCCGGTTTACGAGTCAGCACACCGCGTGCCAACGGCGACCATGGGATAACCGCTATTTTCTGATCTTCACAAAGTGGCAGCATTTCACGCTCTTCTTCGCGGTAAATTAAGTTGTAATGCGGTTGCATCGATACAAATCTGGTCCAGCCATGTAGATCAGAGGTATACAAGGCCTTTGCAAACTGCCAGCTATACATGGACGATGCGCCGATATACCTTACTTTGCCTGCTTTTACCACATCGTGCAAAGCTTCCATTGTTTCTTCAATCGGGGTATTGTAATCCCAGCGGTGGATCTGGTATAGATCTACATAATCAGTTCCCAAACGTTTCAGACTGGCATCAATGGCGCTCATAATATGTTTGCGGGATAGGCCCTTGTCATTTGGGCCGGGCCCCATAGGATTGAATACTTTGGTAGCCAGTACGTAATCATCACGTTTGGCAAAATCTTTTAAAGCTCGGCCTACAACTTCTTCGCTTTTGCCGTTGGTGTACACATCTGCAGTATCAAAAAAGTTAATACCCAGTTCAAATGCTTTTTTAATGAATGGCCTGCTTTGTTCTTCGTTCAACGCCCAGGGCCAGCGGGTATCGGGTTCGCCGTAGGTCATGGTGCCGAGGCATAGCTTTGAAACGGTTATCCCGGTATTTCCAAATCTTGTAAATTCCATAATATATTGTTTATTAAATTACAATTGGAAGGTAGGGTAAGTTTGCTTTTTCAGAGAAAAATAAGGGTAATAATTGTGTTACCGCTTCCGAATGAAAATGCTAAATTAAAAATCGATAAATTCGCACAAAAAAAGCATGGACGAATTCAATAAAGAAATAGCCGCGATAGGGGTAAAGAATGCGATTGAGATTAGTGGAGATTTGAAAGACTATTTCAAAATCATCCAACGACCTAATGACAGTTACAAGATTGTGTGGGAGAAAAAAGCGTCAACCCACATCAAGCATAAAGTTACTGCAGTGGTGAAGAAGTATTTTATACCGACTTTCTAAGAAACTCCAATAAAAAAGCCCGGTTGTAATTTACAACCGGGCTTTATATTTTCTATAGGAAAATTAAACTCCCAATAATAATCTTGATGGATCTTCCAGTAATTGTTTTACCCTTACCAGGAAGCTAACCGACTCGCGGCCATCGATGATGCGGTGATCATAAGATAGTGCAACGTACATCATCGGGCGGATAACTACTTGTCCGTTTACAGCAACCGGGCGCTCAATAATATTGTGCATACCTAGGATAGCTGACTGCGGTGAGTTAATGATCGGGGTTGATAACATTGATCCAAAAACACCACCGTTAGTTATGGTAAATGTACCGCCTGTCATTTCTTCCAGTGATAATTTGTTGTCGCGGGCTTTAGCAGCTAGTGCGGCAACAGCTTTCTCAATACCGGCAAGGCTAAGGCTATCCGCATTGCGGATAATAGGTACCACTAATCCTTTCGGTGCAGATACCGCTATAGAAATATCGGCATAATTGCTATAAACTACTTCTTCGCCTTCAATACGTGCGCCAACAGCAGGCCAATCTTTCAATGCCTCGGTAACCGCTTTGGTAAAGAATGACATGAAGCCTAAGCCAACACCATATTTCTCTTTAAATTTATCTTTGTATTTAGCACGAAGCTCCATAATTGGGGCCATATCCACTTCGTTAAAAGTGGTAAGCATCGCGGTTTCGTTTTTAACTGTTACTAAACGCTTAGCAACAGTTTTGCGTAACGACGACATTTTTTCGCGTTTTTCAGTACGTTCGCCTGTTTGTGCAACCGGTGCAGGAGCTGCAACAGGTGCCGCAGCCGGCGCGCTTTGCGCGTTAAGAGCATCTTCCTTAGTAATTCTTCCGGCAACGCCGTTACCATTTACGCTGGCAGGATCAATTCCTTTTTCAGCTAATATTTTTGCAGCAGCAGGCGATGGTGTGCCCGATGCATAAGTACTTTGTTTTGATGTTGTGGCAGTTGTTAAAGCTAATTTTTCTTCTTCCTTAGCTTCTTCTTTGGTAGGAGCAGCGGTTTGGGCTGTTGCCGGGGCAGATACTGCTGCGCCACCTTCTTCAATGGTGCAAACTATTGCGCCAATAGGTAATACATCGCCTTCTTTTGCTATTATTTTTAAAGTTCCGGCTTTTTCGGCAGTAAGCTCGAAGGTAGCCTTGTCTGATTCTAATTCAGCAATTACTTCATCCATTTGTACTGCATCACCGTCTTTTTTTAACCACGATGCCAGTGTTACTTCGGTAATTGATTCGCCAACCGGCGGAACTTTGATCTCTAAACTCATAATTGTTGTTTTGTTATCGGTGCGAAGGTGGGGGCGTGTGGTGTGGATAGCAGTTAACCCGCTTGTCGCACCACATACCGTTCACTAATCTGCGCTGGCCGTAGCCATTTTTTGTGTTATTTTGTTTATTTTTTCCTTTAATACAGGGCCAACAGGTGATTCAAATGCCTTGGAAATGATGTGTAACTGTTGCGCAGCATGTTGTTTAGCAAAACCGGTTGCGGTACTGCTTCCTTCTAAGCGTGATATTACATCCAGTTTCAATACATCATCCTTGCGGAATTTGCGGCACATATATGGCCAGGCGCCCATATTTTCTGGTTCTTCCTGTACCCATACAAATTCGGTGGCTTTGCTGTATTTAGATTTTATTTTAGCCATTTGCTGTACAGGTGTAGGGTACAATTGCTCAATACGAACAATAGCTATATCCTTACGCTGGTCGGCTTGTTGTTTATCTAATAAATCGTAATATATTTTGCCTGAGCAGAATAATACACGTTTAACTTTTTTAGCATCCGCAAAGTTATCATCAATAACCTCCTGAAATTTACCTTCTGTAAAATCAACCAACGGAGATACGCACTTAGGGCTGCGAAGCAAGCTCTTAGGTGTAAACACGATCAACGGTTTACGGAAATCACGATAGATCTGGCGGCGCAATATATGGAAGAAGTTTGCAGGAGTAGTACAATTTGCTACCTGGATATTGTTATCGGCACAAAGCTCCATAAAACGCTCAATACGTGCTGATGAGTGCTCAGGGCCCTGGCCTTCGTAACCATGTGGCAATAACATTACCAAACCATTACCACGTTGCCATTTTGTTTCGGCACTGGCTATGTATTGGTCAACGATGATTTGCGCACCGTTAAAGAAGTCACCAAATTGAGCTTCCCAAATAGTTAATGCATTAGGATTAGCTAAGGCATAACCATACTCAAAACCTAACACACCGTATTCAGATAATAATGAATTGTAGATACTGAATTTTGCATCAGTTTCTATAGTATCAAGCGGAGTGTATTCTTGTTCCGAATCGGCAAGTGTTAATACCGCATGGCGATGAGAGAATGTACCACGTTTAACGTCTTCGCCGCTTAACCTAACTGAATGGCCATCTTTTAATAAAGTACCGTAAGCTAATAACTCACCCATTGCCCAGTCAAATACCTGGGTTTGGTTAACCATTGCTGCGCGATCCTGGAATAATTTCTCTATCTTTTTGAAAAACTCTTTATCCTTTGGTAATTCAGTAAGTGATTTACCAATCGCTAATAACTCGTCTTTAGGTACTGCTGTCTCAGTTTTCGCAATAGTTTCCTTTTCAGTGGCTATGTGCAAACCTTGCCATGCACCTTCAAACATTGGGATAGCATTGGTAAAGCGTTCTTCTGCTTTTGATTCGTCTAACTGTGATTGTAAAAGATCGCGGAATTTTTTCTCAGATTCTTTTGCCAGTGCATCAGTAATCGAACCTTCTGCCAAAAGTTTATCTAAATAAACTTTACGTGGGTTTTCATGAGCATCGATGGCTTTATATAATACCGGCTGGGTGAATTTTGGTTCATCAGCCTCATTATGACCATAACGACGGTAGCATAAAATATCAATAAATACATCACTATGGAAAGCCTGACGGTATTCCATAGCTAAGTTGATTACATAAGTGACAGCCTCAACGTCATCACCATTAACGTGGAAAACCGGCGAAAGCACAGTTTTGGCAACATCTGTACAATAGGTACTTGAGCGGGCATCAAGGTAATTGGTGGTAAAACCAATCTGGTTATTGATTACCAGGTGGATAGTACCGCCGGTGCTATAGCCATTCAGTTTTTCCATTTGTAAAACCTCATAAACTATACCCTGGCCTGCAACTGATGCATCACCATGTATTAATATAGGTGCGATTTTTTCTTCATCGCCATTATATTTAAAATCAATTTTTGAACGGGTAAGGCCTTCAACAACCGGATCAACCGCTTCTAAATGCGAAGGGTTAGGGCAAAGGCTCAAGTGAACATTTTTACCATCGTCTGTTTTCACGTCGGTTGAATATCCTAAGTGATATTTAACGTCACCGCTAAATGGTGAATCCTGGTCATAATTTTTGCCTTCAAACTCAAAAAAGATCTCCTTATAGGTTTTCTTCATGATGTTTGCCAGCACGTTTAAGCGGCCACGGTGAGCCATACCAATAATGTATTCCTGGATACCTAATGATGATCCTTTCTGAATCACAGAATCAAGAGCTGGTATAATAGCTTCGGCGCCCTCTAACGAAAAACGTTTTTGGCCCAAAAACTTGGTGCCTAAAAAGTTCTCGAAGATTACGGCCTGACTAAGTTTTTCAAACATCAGCCTTTTTTGGTCAACGGTAAATGAAGGCGTGTTGCGGGTACGCTCCATGCGCTCTTCAAACCATTTTATTTTTATGGGATTGCGTACATAGCGGTATTCGGCGCCAATGGTACGGCAATACGTGTCTTCCAAAGCCTGGCGAATGTCGCGCAGTTTGGCTGGGCCTAAGCCAATCTCAACACCTGCATTAAATACAGTGTCCATATCCGCTTCGCTCAAACCAAATGTTTCCAGTTCTTTACCCGGGAAATATTGGCGGCGCTCACGTACTGGGTTTGTGGTGGCAAACAAGTGCCCGCGTGAGCGGTAACCGTTTATCATGTTAAGTACGTTAATCTCTTTCAAAAAGTGATCAGGAGTTTCGGCACTTACTGAAGTTGCTTCGGCGCCACGGCCAAAATCAAAACCTTCAAAAAATTTTTGCCATCCAAAATCAATGGAGGTGGGGTCTTGCTTGTATTCTTCGTATAGGGAATCAATAAAAGCTGCGTTACCGCTATTTATATAATTTAGGCGATCCATGTGTAAAACCAATCTATTAAACGGTACAAAAGTAAGCATATGTGCTTACAAACTTTAAATTTAATTTATAAAACATTCATTAAAATTGAAATAAGGTGGTGGTTGATAAAAATAACTTAGAATGTTACCTTAGTGTAACAGTTTATGCAGAAAATCGCGCACATACGATACCCCTTCTAAAAGCACTGCAAGCAGGCCGATAATAACAGTAAATGATTCAAAAGAATTCATGATGGTGGCGTTTATAATCATATAGACGAAATAAGTGTCTAAAAGTTACTTGTTAAATTTTTAGTTTACAAAGAACTGACATGTAACGGTTTTGCGGTATTACACAACCATATATCAATAAAATCGCCTTTAGTTTCAAGTTCGCCGGTTTGGCGGGCTGTGTTAAAATAACGGTTATCTCGTGGGTCATTGCCAATGCCTGCTATAAAAGCCCAGTTACCCCAATTGCTGGCAGGGGAATAGTCTATTAGTTTCTCTTCAAAATAGCTGGCACCTTTGGTCCAGTCAACTTTAAGTGTATTTACCAGGTATCCAGCTGTAATTTGCCTGCTATAATTATTAATGTAGCCTGTGGCATTTAATTCATGCATAATGGCATCAACTAAAGGAGTGCCGGTAGTGCCGTTTTTCCATTTATTAAAAAGCTCATCCTGGTTTTCGGCAAAATCGCTAACATATTCATCATTTTTAGCGGCAATAAATTTTTGGCCATGTTTTTTAAACATAAACCTGAAATAATCACGCCATAATAATTCTAATATCAGCGGCCCGTTGTTATGCTGAAAGTTCCCGGTTTTTAACACTTCCCAGTAAACTTGCCTTAATGATATACAACCAATGGTGATCCAAGGAGAAAGATGTGAAGCTATAGATGAACTCGCACTATTCTTGCCTGCTTTTGGGCTAGTTTGCTGGATATTGAAAAGAAAGTTTTGTAATTGTTTTAACGCTTCCGTTTCGCCACCAACTAATTTAATATTAGCACGGTGATCATCAGCAGGCTCATCCAAACCTAATTCAATTAACGTTGGTATTTCGCCGGCATCGGTAATAACTGGGATATTAATCTCACCCGGTGTATCGATACATGGGCGCACATTACTATCGCGCTCAATTTTCTTTTTAAAGATGGCAAAGCTATCCGGAATGTCTTTTATTGGGAACGGCAAGTCCTCTTTATGGTATAGCGTATGGCCTATAAAATGTTTCAGATTAAGTTTAATCTTCCATAACGCTTCTTCTACCTGCTCAGATATATTGGTTTCTTCGTAGGCTACTTCACGATGATGGTATACTTCATTTACATGGTATTCTTCACAAAGCTGTGGTAAAATTTCGGCCGGGTTACCGGTGCGGATAATAAGTTCGGCGCCATGTGCTTGTAAATTCTTGCGTAGATCAGCAACGGATTCTAATAAAAATCGGGCACGGAAATTACCAGTTTTAGGTTCGCCTGAAGCTGATTTTGTGAAATAGAAAGGATCAAAACAATATACGGGCAAAATTTTATCAGCTTTACGGATAGCTTCTAACAATATTTCGTTATCGTGTATTCGTAAATCATTTCTAAACCAAACCAGAATAGTTTTTTCGCTCATGTTTAGCAGACCCTTCAGAAAATTTGCGGTAGACAAAAATTGCAAATTTTTATTTGTTTTTTGCATATGTACCGATTATTTGACATGCACTAAACATTTTTGAAGTTTATATGGTACTGTAGTAGCCGGAGTATTAAGTATAATACCACCACTTATTATTCGTTTAATTATAGATAGGCATGACATATACCTGTTTATATAATGCTTAATTTTATATCATAATTCAAACAATATGGCAACTATAGAAGGGATTAGAAAGGCATATATGGATTTTGTACTGACTGAGGGCGAGCAGCCAAAGTCGGTTTACATATTCGCTAAAAAAAATAAAATGACCGAGGCTGAGTTTTATCAGTTTTTCGGTTCGTTTGATGCAATAGAAGAGAGTATCTGGTCGGGTTTAGCGTTGAATACGCTTATCGAGATCAGAGCGCAGGAAGTTTGGCTGGAGTATTCATCCAGGGAAAAAGCATTGTCGTTTTTTTACGCGTTTTTTGAGTTGCTTAAAAGTAGCCGCAGTTTCGCGGTATATAGCATAAAAAAACAGCCTAAAGGTTTTACTACGCCAAAGGTGTTTGAGAAGCTGAAAGAAATTTTTGAAGGATTTGCCGAAGAGATTATTAACGGAGGCATTGAAACTTCAGAATTGTCTGATCGTAAATTCTTCTCAAAACGCTATAAAGACGCTTTATGGATCCAGTTTGTATTTGTATTGAATTTTTGGATAAATGACAGCACAGCAGGTTTTGAAAAAACTGATGAAGCTATTGAAAAAGGCGTTAACGTAACCTTCGACCTTTTCCAACGTTCGCCCATTGACAACCTTTTTGAGTACGGCAAGTTTTTGGCTAAAAACGGCGGTATGAAAGAAAAGATGGGTTTCGGATTTTAATACTTAACAGCCCCACCCGAACCCTCCCCGGAAGGGAGGGCTTAAAAGTCTCCCCAACCGGGGGAGATTTAGAGGGGGCATAACACATTACACTCTTTGAAAAACTTTACCGCAATTTTTGATATGGATGGTACGCTTGTCGACAATACCCCATATCATTTTAAATCATGGCAGGCATTTTACAAAAAACACGAGCTTGGCGAATTGGAGCAATCAACTTATAAAACATCTATCAGCGGTGTGCCTATTATTGAAACATTAGGAGGTTTATTTCCCGATGCTGATGAGGCAACTTTAAAAGGTTATCTAAATGAAAAAGAAACTTATTACCGTGAAATATATGCTCCATTTTTAAGGCCGATAAACGGATTGGAAAACTTTTTAGCGGAATTGAAAGCGGCAGGTGTGAAAATGGCTATGGCGTCGTCGGCCACTATGGAAGATATTAATTTCATCCTGAATAAAATACCCATCCGCGACGATTTCGAAGCGATTATTGATGGTAGTAGGGTAACCAAGGGAAAACCAAACCCACAGATATTTTTAAAAGCAGCTGAAGAGTTGAACGCCGACCCTGCCAATTGTGTGGTTTTTGAGGATTCGTTGGCAGGTATTAAAGCCGCGAACGCGGCTGGCATGAAAGTAGTAGGGATTACCACAGGCCACAAAGCAGCGCAATTGCAACCATCGAATTTGGTAATAGATGATTATTCCACTTTAACGGTACAAAAGCTGGCTGCATT
Source organism: Mucilaginibacter sp. L196 (assembly GCF_009765905.1). GTDB lineage: Bacteria > Bacteroidota > Bacteroidia > Sphingobacteriales > Sphingobacteriaceae > Mucilaginibacter. The sequence goes on from NZ_LMUO01000019.1 coordinate 66,592, forward strand.
ATTTGAATAGATTACGGTTCATAGTTGATAGTGGCTATGAAGATTAAGCATGAGATTTGTGCTATGAACCATGAACTAGACACTATGAACTAAAAAGACATGAGCGATACGCCAAAAGAACAAAATAGTATACCAACCAGTAAAGTACAACGGTCAGGCAAATTTGTGAAGACTGGCTTTAAGATCGGTGGGAATTATATCAAGCATTATTCAAAAAAGCTTTTTAATCCCGAATTGGATAAAAGTGAATTGAATGAGGACAATGCTACGGATATTTATGAATCGTTAAGCGAATTGAAAGGTAGCGCCTTAAAAGTCGCTCAGATGCTCAGCATGGATAAAAACCTGTTGCCGCAGGCCTATGTAGATAAGTTTTCGCAATCACAATATAATGCGCCGCCGCTTTCTGGTCCGCTAATCATTCAGTCGTTTAAAAAATACTTCGGCAAAACGCCGGAGCACATCTATGATAAATTCAATCTGAAATCAACCAATGCGGCTTCAATAGGCCAGGTGCATTCGGCAGAATTAAATGGTAAAAAATTGGCCGTTAAAATACAATATCCCGGCGTGGGCGATTCTATATCATCCGATTTAAAACTGGTTAAGCCGTTTGCATTCCGATTGTTGGGCATGAGCGAAAAAGAACTGGACGTTTACATGCGCGAAGTTGAGGAGCGCTTGTTAGAAGAAACGGACTACGAATTAGAGATCCGCAGATCGATTGAGTTTTCAAACGCCTGCGCTAATTTGGATAATATAGTTTTTCCTACTTATTATCCCGAATTATCCAGCAAACGCATCATCACAATGGATTGGTTGGAAGGTCACCATTTAAAAGAGTTTTTAGCTACCAATCCATCGCAGGAACTAAGAAATACCATAGGGCAGGCACTTTGGGATTTTTATAATTTTCAGCAACACGAGTTACGTGCTGTGCATGCTGATCCGCATCCGGGTAATTTTATGATCACGCCTGATGGCAAATTGGGTGTGATTGATTTTGGCTGCATTAAAGAAATGCCCGAAGATTTTTATGCGCCTTTCTTCTCGCTTACTTCTACCAATTTATTGGATAATAAAGAAGAAACAATTAAGGCTTTCCGTTTGCTGGAGATGATCCATCCAAATGATACACCGGCGCAGGTTGAGTTTTATTATGGCATGTATAAGCAAATGATAAAGCTGTTTGCCATGCCTTATATTGACAGCACTTTTGATTTTGGCGAGACAAAGTTTTTCGATGAATTGTATGGCTTTGGTGAGAAAATATCAAAGATGCCGGAGTTTAAACAAGCCCGTGGTGTAAAGCACTTTATTTATGTTAACCGAACCAATTTTGGCTTATACAACATATTGCATGAATTAAAGGCAAAAGTTAAAACCGATACTTATAAACCGCATGTAACTACTCAATTTACCGTTGATAGCTTATATTAACCTAATAGTAATTAATTATGGTCTTAGAAAACACATTTGTGCACCATGTGCTTTTTTGGTTAAATGATAAAGCCGACAGGCAAAAGTTTGTGGATGGTTTGCAGCAATTAACAGCAATAACCTCAATAAGAGATATTCATGTAGGCATAACGGCAAATACACATGGCGGGCCAATTGATGATTCTTGTGATGTTTCTTTGCTGATATTGTTTAATAACCAGGCAGACCATGATTCATATGAGGTTGATCCTATCCACCTGGATTTTATCGCGCGGTATGATAAGCTTTGTTCAAAGTTGGTGGCATACGATAGCATCACTGCTTAATTGCTATTCTTTTTAAGAATGCGATAAGCCAAACAGCTACCAATTTATATTGTTGCAGTTTTATGAAAGTCTCAATTGCTGATGCGAAGAGGCGGCTAAAAAATGCATCAGTTATAAACCACATATTAAATCATTCGGCATGTACAAACATATATTACTAACGGGTGGTACCGGACTTGTTGGCGCGCGACTTACAAAAGCATTACTGGATAAGGGCTATGAAGTGAGCCATTTAAGCAGGAATCCGGGCAATAACCCTAAAGTGAAAACCTATTTGTGGAATGTGGCCAAAGGTGAAATTGATGAGGCATGTATAACCGGGGTTGATACGATTGTGCATTTAGCCGGTGCAGGTGTAGTTGACAAACGGTGGTCGGATGAGCGAAAGAAAGAGATTATTGATAGTCGTACTAAATCTATCGGGTTAATATACCGGCTACTTCGCAAAAAGAATCATATCGTTAAAACGGTAATCTCAGCATCTGCAACAGGTTATTATGGCGATAGGGGAGCAGAGTTACTTACCGAGGATAGCCAGAAAGGCAAGGATTTTTTAGCAGAAGTTTGTGTAAAGTGGGAGGCTGCTGCTGATGAAGGCAAGGATTTGGGTTTTCGGGTAGTGAAATTTCGTACAGGGATAGTGTTAGATAAAGATGGCAGTGCTTTGCCGCAACTAGCCAACCCGGTAAAATGGGGCGTTGGCTCACCTTTGGGCAGCGGCGGGCAATGGACACCCTGGATACATTGGCGGGATGTGGTGAAGATGTATGTCTACGGTATTGAACACGTGGCTTTATCCGGCGTTTATAACATGACAGGGCCCAACCCCGTAACTAATAAACAACTAACCAAAGCGGTGGCACAACAACTTCATAAACCATTCTGGGCCCCAAATGTGCCGGTATTTGTTTTGAAACTGATAATGGGCGAAATGCGGCTTGCGGTATTAGAAAGTACCAGAACATCATCAAAAAAAATAGAAGATACCGGGTTTAAATTTGATTATCCCGAGCTATCTGGTGCTCTAAAAGAAATTTATGGATAATAAACTACCGCTAACTATATTTTGGTTTAGGCGTGATTTGCGGTTGGATGATAATGCTGGTTTATATCACGCCTTAAAAAGTGGTAACCCCGTATTGCCGATTTTTATCTTCGACAAAGAAATACTGGATAAGCTGGAAGATAAGGATGATGCGCGGGTTACGTTTATTTATAATACCATCGAAAATATTAATACGGAACTTAAAAAGCATGGCAGTAGTTTACTGGTTTTGTATGATAAGCCTGACCATGTTTGGGCTAAACTGCTAAAGGATTATGCAATTGCTTCGGTGTATACCAACCATGACTATGAGCCCTATGCAAAAAAGCGTGATGGCGAGGTTGCCCAGCTATTAAAGAAGCATAACATCGGGTTTAAAACTTACAAAGACCAGGTTATTTTTGATCGCGACGAGGTTTTGAAAAATGATGGTAAACCTTACACTGTTTATACTCCTTACATGCGTAAATGGTATGAGACACTTAGCCCATTCTACCTAAAAGTTTATCCTACAAAAAAATACTTCAAAAAACTGTTTAAAACGGATGGCTTTAAAATGCCGTTGTTAAAAGATATGGGCTTTGAAAAGAGCTTCATAAACTTTCCTAATGAAAACTATGAAGCTGTGATAAAGGATTATGCCGAAAAGCGTGATTTTCCAGGAATCAATGGCACGTCGCACATTGGTTTACGCTTAAGATTCGGCACTGTAAGTATACGGGAACTGGCCAGCACAGCTAATAGCTACAAAGAAAAAACCTGGCTGAATGAGTTAATATGGCGAGAGTTTTATATGATGATCCTAGATCATTTTCCTCATACTATGAATCATGCTTTCAGGCCGGAATATGATAACATTAAGTGGATAAATGATGAAGCTCAGTTTAAAGCCTGGTGCGAAGGCGAAACTGGCTTTCCGCTGGTTGATGCGGGTATGCGCGAGCTTAATGCCACAGGTTATATGCATAACCGTGTACGTATGGTAGTAGCCAGTTTTTTAGCCAAAGACCTTTTAATTGACTGGCGCTGGGGTGAGCACTATTTTGCCCGCAAACTACTGGACTATGAAATGGCAAGCAATGTTGGCGGCTGGCAATGGTCGGCGGGGAGTGGTACTGATGCAGCGCCATACTTCCGAATTTTCAACCCAGACTCTCAACTTAAAAAATTCGATCCGCAATTTATCTACATAAAAAAATGGGTTCCGGAGTATGCTGACTTTAGCAAATATCCAAAACCCATTGTTGATCACGCTTTTGCACGTGAGCGTTGTTTAAAAGCTTTTAAAGCTGCCTTAGTTCGGTAAACTATGGGCTAACATCCACTATTGTAAACTCATATCTTAAACAGGCATTAGCCGGTGTACCTGATGGAGATGATATTCCGTAAGCCTGGCCTGATGGTATTATCATAGAGATTACAGTTCCTTTTACTGCATGATTTTCTAACATACGTGCTACACCCGGTATAAGAGTGGGTACATCAAACGAAGTACTGTCAACACCGGTAGTTTGATTTGCTCCGCCTATTACATTGCCGTTAAGCAATCGTTCATTGTACGTAGCCTCAATAGTGGTATTATCTGTTATCGGATCGGTACCAGTGCCTTTTGTTAATATTTTGTAATATACTCCACCATCGGGTAAGTAGCCAGTTAAATTTTGGGCAGTCAGGTACTTATTAATTACTTGTTCATCATAATTGTATTGTGCAACTGTGTCAGGTTGTTTGTTAATCACATGCACATAGTAGTCAAGGCATTGGTTGCCGGCTATGTGGCTGCCTGCAACATTTATACTGCCCGAGCCATAACCATTAACACCATAAGCCAAATAGGAAGGTATTAAAACACGCATGCTTCTGCCGCTATATCTTAAATCATTAATGATGGCAAGTTCAAGCCCGGCAGGAAAAGCAACATTGGTAAGATGCCCTATATAGCCCAAATATTGATTTAGGATAGTATCAGAGCTTATATATTTGCCATCAAAACTGCGTAGGGTATATACAAAGGATACCTCATCACTATAAGTTAAAGGGACGTCTGAAGGAGCTATTGCACTGTCTATGAGTTTATAATAAATACCTGATGTATCACCGCCTACAGTATCTTGGTGCATACCTTTTATGCCATTAGCCTTAATGTAGTTTAGTATCTGGGCTTGATCGTATTGTACAATATTGGGTTCCGTGCCGGTTTTTCGGCATGATACAAACCCAATAGTTGAAAGTAGTAAAAGGGTAAAAATTGTTTGTTTCATTTAATTAATTAGTTACACTATAAATTCGTATCGAAAAATCAAGAATTGCATTTTCAGGTAGTCCTAAACCTGGTTGGGCATAATGGCCATATGCATAGCGTGATGGTATAAGTAAACGGATCTCGCCACCTGCCGTACCCATAGGGATTCCTACTTGCCAACCCAGAATTACACTTGACAATGTATAAGTGGGATGAAAAATGTTGGTCTCATAAAATTGGGTTTCGGAAGTGCCATTACTGTTAATATAGCTTGCGGTATCCCCAACGGTTACTTGTGTTGAACTTGTAAAAAGAGTATTAGTCGATCCTGTATCAATCACCATATAATAAACACCAATTGTGTCATTGTTTTGTACATGCTTAAACTTACCTTCTAATCCCTTGCTCCTGATGTAATTGCTTACAATTGAATCATCAATTTTTTTTTGTGCCGCGTACTGTTCAGGCCCGTATAATGATGATTTAGTACAGGCAATAGTACAGCAAACATAAAAAAGTGCAATAACTAGCAGTATCCTGTTCATTTAAATTTCAAACGGCAAATTTATTCTTTTATAATTCAAAAACGGCAGGTTAACATTTTTTAACAATATTATTGTGATTTAACCTTGTAAATCGGAATTTATTGTGGTGAAAATACTTTTTTTGAGCCATTTATGGCTTGTAATTTAGGGTTAGCTGATTTATCTTCTCGAGCATATTGATCAGATATTGTTTATCGGCCTCATTAATGTGGTCATTCAGGTAGTTATTAAATTGTTTAACAACACCCCGGGCAAGGTGTCGCTTCTCTTTACCTAGTTCTGTTAAATAAATTTTAACAGATCGCTTGTCACCGGGGTTTGATTCCCGATAGATAAGCCCTGTTTCCTCCAGTTGGTTAAGCATGCGCGATAAACTGGTTGATTTAAGCCCCAGCAAAGCCGCCGCTTTTGATACAGTAGTGCCTTCCTGTTCATCAATATTGATCAATAAATACCCTATTGATTGCGTAATGCCAAATTCTGTTACCAATTGGTTATACCTGTTTGCAACAGTTTGCCATACTATCTTCAAAAAATAGTCGATGGTTTCCTGGCTTTTTACATTGTTACGCATATCTCACAAACATAAGTAATTTTCGGCTTCGTAAAATTTACCATCCAAGTTTGGTGTCATCGCCACGTGGATCGGCACCGCCTTCATAATAACCCCATTTTGTTTTCAAAATTGCATCAACACGGCCTATCGGTTTATGATCTGCAATTTTGTAGCCCTTCTTTTGCAACTTTTGGCGAGTGAGGCTATCTATTGCTCCTGCCTCAACATCCACTTCATCCGGTAACCATTGGTTATGGAAACGTTTTGCAGCAACGGCTTGTTGCATATCCATATTGAATTCAATCGCGTTTAATATGGTTTGAAATACAGAAGTGATAATAGTTGACCCTCCCGGCGTGCCTACCACCATAAAAAGCTTACCGTCCTTTTCAACAATAGTTGGTGTCATGGATGATAACATCCGTTTGCCGGGCTGTATACTATTAGCTTTGCCGCCAACCAAACCGTACATATTCGGAACGCCGGGTTTTTCGCTAAAATCATCCATCTCGTTATTCAGTAGAAAGCCTGCGCCTTTAACAAATATTTTCGACCCGAATGTATCATTAAGTGTGGTGGTGATGGATACCGCATTCCCATCACGATCAACAACGCAATAGTGCGTGGTCTGATTACTTTCATAACCTATGAAAGTTCCCGGCTGTATTGCTGTACTTGGAGTAGCTGCGTTCCAGTTAAAGCTTTGCATCCGCTGCGCGATATAGGCAGGATTTAACAAGCTGTCAACAGGTACCTTATAAAAGTCAGGATCACCTAAGTATTTTGAACGGTCAGCATAAACGCGGCGCTCTGCCTCAACCATTAATTGTACGGTTGAATCCTGGTTATAGCCCCATCGTTGTAAAGGATATTTCTCAACTGATTTTAATAATTGAATTAAGGCAATACCACCGCTTGAGGGAGGGGGCATAGTAATAATAGTATAATTTTTATACTTACCGATGATAGGTTTACGCCAAACGGCATGGTAATTTTTAAGATCAGCTTTGGTGATGATGCCATCGCCACCTTTCATTTCGGCTACCATTTCATCGGCAACTTCGCCCTCGTAAAAGCCTGCGCGACCTTTATCACGAATGAGCTCTAGCGTTTTCGCCAAGTCACTCTGAACTAATAAATCACCTTCTTTCCACGGTGTATCTTTTAGCATATAAGATTTGCCGGGATTCAACCTTTTAAATATCCCCTGTGATTCATTTAATCCCGCGGCAAGTTTAGCTGTAACTTTAAACCCATCGGCAGCCAAATCAATCGCGGGCTGAACAAGATCGGCCCATTTTAATTTGCCGTATTTATTATGCGCCTCAATCATGCCATCAACAGAACCCGGTACACCCGATGCTTTATGAGTATATAAACTCATATCAGGTATTGGATTGCCCGCTGAATCAAGGTACATGTTGGTAGTTGCGGCGGCGGGTGCTTTTTCTCTGAAATCGAGTGTATTGCTTTGGCCATCGGCAGCACGATATACCATAAATCCGCCGCCGCCTATATTGCCGGCCTGTGGTAATGTTACCGCAAGCGCGAATTGTACAGCAATGGCAGCATCAACGGCATTGCCGCCCTTTTGAAGGATGGCCAGCCCAACCTTTGATGCATCAGGGTAAGCGCAAACAACCATGCCGTTAGTATATTCCTTACCGCTGGTATCATTTAAAGCTCCCTGCACGCAGGCATGGAGGGTAGAGATGACAAGTAAAAATGAGAGCACATAACATGCTTTTTTTATTATGATGGAATTTCGCATTTATTATAATGTGGTTAAAAATATCCGCAATGCTTTGCCGGGATAACCGCACTAATTTAGTTTATTTTGGTGCATTGTACTGTTAAAAATAGAATTGTTTTTTATTGACACACAGCTAGTTTGCCGGTTGTAATATTTATTTTTTAGATAACAAAGCCATAAAACTTAATTTTGGCCGTTTACTGATTGTAACATTTATACTCACAAAACTACCTATTGATGAAAAAAGTACTAATAACATTGTTTATTTCAGCTTCCTTTTTGCTAATGACTAACAGGTCGCAGGCACAGGATTCGCAAACGCAGGGCGGACAGGATTATAAAACTGCTGTAGGATTAAAATTTGGCCCATTTGAAAGTGGGGTAAGCATTAAATACTTTCCTACCAGTGATATATCTTATGAAGGTATAATCGGCTTCAAGAATCACGGACTTGTTTTAACCGGCTTGTATGAATTAAACCAGGAAGCCTTTAATGTGCCCGCATTAAAGTTCTATTATGGATTCGGTGCCCATATCGGTTCTGTGGGCAAGGGCGAAATTGACAATTTTAACGGCAGTGAATATTATAACAACAACCATATTTTATTAGGAGCAGATGGAGTTATTGGTCTTGAATATACTTTTCCCCAAGCGCCTATAGCCATAAGCCTTGATCTTGATCCAAGGATAGAGCTGGCCAGTGGCCCATACTTTGATCTTGCTCCCGGCATCGGATTAAAATATACCTTTTAGTATTCTGAATTATCACTAGCGCGAAATCCGTTTTCGCAGTACTCATTACTACTGTACCGTATCATGTGTAAGTGAAACAATTGGTACATTTGGTACACTTTTATGCCCAAAATCGCCCTAAAAAGCATCAAAAAGGGCGTTTTTACTTCGGTTTTAAGCATCAAAACAGCTTGAAAAACACTGTTTTGGTGTCATTTTTCATTAAAAACAGGTCAAAAAGACGTGTTTTTATCTAAAAAAATGACTAAAAATCACTCTTTTTTAACTTTAAAACACCAAAAGTGTACCAGCGTAGTACACTTTTTGAGCATATAAAAAGATCGTTATCTAACAATAACGATCTTTTTTGTATAAACCTTAGTGCCCAGCGTCAACTTTAATATATATGCGCCGGGAGCCTGGTTGCTTACATTTAATATGGTGCTAAAATTACCCGCAGCTATACCTTGTTTGCCAGTATATACAATCCTGCCTATGCTGTTTACCAGGCTAAGTGTCATGTCCGTATTGGTTGGAGCATCAAACAGTACATTTAAAATAGTATTTGCCGGTACCGGATATACTGTTAAGCCTACCCCATTATCAGTTAAAGTAGATGGGGATATATATACATAAGTAGAAGATGTATCTGAACAACCGGTGCTTGATGTAACCCTAACTTTATAATTGCCATTAACTGTTGGTGAGTACGTTTGGTTAATAGCATTATTTATAATGGTGTCATTTAAGTACCATTGGTTGCCTGATGAAAAATTAGAGCTTAGTACTGTACCATTGCCGGTAATAGTTGGTCTAACCAGTGTTGCCGCCTGTCTTCCATCAGATGTACAACCCGCGCTTATTACCTTTAAGTTATAAAAATAGTAATAGTAAGTAGCTGGGTTGGTACCTGTACCTGTCGCGGTGTTGCTAGTTATCGTAAATACGCTATCGGCAGAGAAAGGGTATCCGCTTACACCGGCATTATTACGGTAGATGGTGACATTGGCATCATAGGTAACATTTATTGAATAATCTCCTGCTGCGGGTATCTGTAAATTTAGATTATATACCCTGCCTGTATCGCTTGGATCATCATCTTGTGCGCCTGGTTGTGGGTTAGTAGTGGTTGCAGCAGCGTTAATGGTAGTGCTTGATAATGTTTCGCCGCCTGCATTGGTTACCGAAAAAGTTATACTACCGGGATAGCCAATGTATAAACGCGCGCTTTGTAATATTACCGGCGCATTGGCATGCACCAAAACTGAGGGGCCAAACTGATTATATCCACCGCCGGTAAAAGCTTCTTTAGTGGCAGGGCCAACTGTCCCGCTAAAATCATTAAGGCCTGCGTAAACTGTTTTGTTTGCCGGGATTTGTGCTGCTATTGCAGGAGATCCTATGGCAATAGGAGCTGTATCGGTAGTGTTATTATACCAGAATATTGTTCCATCGCCGGTTCCGGTAAATGAATATTTACTACTTTCAATACAATAGTTAACATTCAGGTTGCTTACGGTTGGGGCTGGGTTTATGGTGATTTTTGAGCTTGCCGTATCGTTACTGGTTATAGCATCATTAGGCAGGCTGGTTATAGCCGTTATGGTATATGTTGCTCCCGCTGTTGCATTAAATGTTGAATTTAACGTGAAATTAGCTTCAGCTAATGGTGATAATGTACCTGTATAAGTTTCATTAAAAGTGGTAATAGTATTGTTAGGTGCTTTTACGGTAACTGTTACAGGGATATTGCTGATGGATGCAGAACCATAGTTTTTTAGCGTAACTATAATAGGAGTAGAGCCAGAGCAAGCACCGGATGTATCCGGACTGGCGATTGCAACTGCACCTGCATCGGTGGTTGATTTTATAAATTCAACACGGTAATCCTGTGTTTCGCCTTTCGCGTAAGAGCCGCATGCCTGTACCGTCGAGGTATCGCTGGTTTCTGTTAATACTACGCGCATTAAACTGTAATTGCCGGGTATAACAGTAATGGGAACCGTAACGTTAGTGGTGTAAGTTCCGGTGCCATTAATAACATTTGTGGTTGCTACCAGCTCGCCCGGGCCATTGAAATTGCCATCGCCATTCCAGTCAATATATACTTTAGCAACTTTATTGAAATTATTACCACAAGTACCCAATGTAAGGCTTAATGGATAAGTTTTTCCTGCAACCAGTGAATCGGTAAGGTTTGTATAATCAGAATAAGTAGTACAGCCTGCCGGCGGAGTATTATTTATGTTTGATAGTGTTACGTTGTTTATACGCGAATCAGCGCTTGACGTTGGTCCAGATGTACAATAGGCAGATCCTCCCACACCAGTTGCTATTAGTGAATAGGCTTGTCCGCCTGATTTTAAAGTGTTTTTGTGCGATACGGTGATGGTGTATTTCCTGCCGGGAACAGCACCTGCGATGTAAACCTGTTCAACATTATCACGAATATTATCACCAGTTTGTGCCGGGCTTGATGGATTTGATGGGTCTAATATCCAGGGCATAAAGGTAGTCGTGCTGTCGCTAACCCTAACATCCAGGTCATTTACCAATTTAATAGTTGGGTCGTTTACTATACCATCCGCCGTTGCAGTACCTGCAGGATCTGTCCATGAAATAGTAGCTATTAGCGGCCCATCACCTGATGCTGTTACGGTAAGTGTTTTTGTTTGTCCTTGAGATAAGGAATCTTCTTTGATTATGCTTTTTGTGCCATTATCAATTAATGCCTGTGCCGCGCTTTTGGTATTGAGCAATCCCCATCCATACATATAATCTGGTCCAACGTTTCCTGCATCAACAGCAGTCGCGCATACCAGTCCTTTTAAGGTAGCAGCACGCATAAAAGCTCCGGAGTGTTTCTCGGCATAATACTCCTGCAATAAATATAAGGAGCCGGTTACATTGGGCGCCGACATGGATGTACCACTTAACGTAATATAAGTTGTGGGTGACGCGGCGCCACATGATAGTACATTTTCGCCCATACCCACTATATCGGGTTTAACCCTCCCATCATCAGTTGGCCCATAACTACTAAAGTAACTTGCAATAATAGATGCACTATTTGGTGGCCCGTATGGTAACTGGCCTACAGATCCAACCGTTAAAATATTTTTAGCGTTGCCCGTAGTGGCGATACCATCATAACCAAGTTGACTGCTAATATTACTGGTAGCAGTACGGGTTTTTGTTATCAGGGTCATGTTTGTTGCGCTTGTGTAACCCTGGTAGGTGCCGCCAATTGCAGGGCCATTATAGCCGCGTGAATTTCCTGCGGATTCCACTATCAGGTAATAAGGCGCATTATATTCTATCTGGTCGAAGCTTACCGTACGGTCACTATATTGGCCGAAAGCATAGTCGACACTATCGCCCGGTAAGCCATACCACGTCCAGTTGCCATTAGCATCCAGGTCCCATCCGGCAACATCCCCATAAGAGTGGTTTGATAGTATTAACCCTGAGGCAGCCGCGCTTATGGTAGTAATATCATTATTAAAATCATAGGATTGCAGGGTAGCTGCATTAAAAGCCATCCCTTTGGCTGGGGCATAAACACCCTTGGCTATCATGGTGCCTGCAACATGTGTTGAGTGATCTAATACCGCTTCGGTAGTATTAATGGTTATGGTTTTGCCAGCAAATTCCTGGTGAGCGGCATATACCGCGCCGCCATCCCAAATTCCAAGTTTATTGGCTAAGAAACTGCTTGATCCTGATAGATTAAGGCCTAACGATCCGCCGGGTTGAACCGCATTGGTTTGTGTTGTTGCTGCGGATATTATATTATCATAAGTTTTAAGGTAGATAGGGAAGCCTTTGCTATTCAATCCCTGCAATGATTTTACGCCACCATCTTTGGTTTTAGTCCGGATTTTCCAACCGTGAATGGCAGCTTGTGCCAAAGCTTGTTGATGACTGCTGGTATATAAGGCGTTTTTTTGAACAGACAGATCATGAAGGGCTTTCTTTTTAGCATCGGTAACTAGCTGATGCTGGCCAAAGGCATCACCAATAAAAATAAATAACAAAATACCGGTAATTATTGCCGAGTAGCATTTCCTCATAAGCCCTGAAAATAAATATTTTAACCTGTTAAGTTTAGTTTAACAAGTTTCTGTAATTTAAACGGGATTAGGAAATTTTTCAGATTGTAATGGCATTAGAATCGATGAAACAGTATTTTAACCCGACTAATTGCCAAGCACTATATTTTATCGATTCTTATCCATTTCATACCTGCTGCTTCAGCTGCACGGGTTCCCGCTTCGCCATCTTCAAAAACAAGGCAATACTCTGGCGCTACACCTAACTTTTCGGCAGCCGCCAAAAACGGATCAGGATATGGTTTGCCATGCGGAGTTTCGCCTGCACAAACTAATACATCAGGCAGATCAGCTATTCCAAGTACGCGCAAGGTTCTTTCCACCGCACTACGCTGGCTTCCGGATACTACGCCAATTTTAACTTTGCCTACATGTGCCTTTAGATGATTAACCACATAATCTATGGGCTGGGTTTGATCTATATATTCTTCCAGGAAGAGTTCTTCTCTTTTATGGGCGAATTCAATCGGATCAAGCGTGCTGTTGTAACGTTTGTTTATTTCTTCAACAACTTTTACAACGGGCCATCCAGCTAGCTCATCAACCAAAGCAGCATCTATTAAAACACCATCTTGGGCGGCTATATGTACGTAGGTTTTTTTGTGGGCGCCCATGTTATCGGCAAGTGTTCCATCGCAATCATATAAAAATGCCTGGAAATCGCCTTCAGTAAGCACGGTAAGCTTTTCGTATCTGGAATTATTAGTAGTATCTGCCATTATATCGCAAAAGTAATTATTTATTTAGCCCCACCTAAATCCTCCCCGGTAAGGAGGACTTAAAAAATCAAACGTGGGCGAAGCCAAAGTCTCCCCTTCCGGGGGAGATTTAGAGGGGGCCAGTTATTTAACTATTAACCGAATAATTAAAGCTGTTTACTAATATGGTTTTTAAAACATCGGTAACACCTTTGCACTTATTTGTGGTAGTTTCTAATGAATATAGTATTTCGCGGTATTTGATCAATGTTATTGCGTTCTTCTCGTTCGCGAACAAGTCTGCAAGGGCATTATAATATATCTGATCAGAGTTATGCTCTAATTGTTTAATGTGTCGGCACGATTCCAATATTAAAACACCTTTTGCGGATGCACTAAGCATATTAATTGATTTTTTAATTTCCTTGCTCGCTTCCAATACAATGTCAGCAATTTCTATCATGGATGAAGTGAACTCTGTAATATTATATAGATATATCCGTTCGCTTGCCTCATGTATAAAATCGGCAACATCATCAATGGCCGATGCAAGGGTATGAATATCAGGGCGGTTTAAAGGGGTAAATATTACCTTATCAAGCGCCAGGTATATTTTATGGGTGATGTCATCGCCACAATTTTCAAGGCGGTCTATTTGTTTAAAGATCACTTCCCGGTCATCGGCCAAGTCACTATTTACCGCATTCACCAGTAAGCCAGCCATTTCAACGGTATTATCAGCAGCTTGATCAAATAGATTGTAGAACTGTGCGCCATTTAAAAAGTAATCCTGGAAAAATCTTCCCATATGCCTGTTGTTATTTAAACGCTAAAATAAAGGCGGGATATTAACTAGGCATTAACGCAGGATTATGCTATGTTAATTTTATATAAACAAATTTAAAGAGGTGTTTTTGACTGTAAATAACTGCTAAACAGCTGTTTATTTAATATGAATTTAATCAATAATTAATCAAATTATACTCAGAGTATATAAATAATGTCGAGTTAATATTTAAATAACATTACCAAATGTTAATGCATCCTTAATATTAAGGTAACCTGAGCGCCGCACCTTTGAAGAAAAAAATTAACTCATATCGTTATGAAAAAAACGTTTACGTATTTACTTAGTACAGCTTTATTAACAGGATTGTTAATGAGCAGCTTTACTACTGAAGCCCAAACTACTTTTGCATCGGCAGAAACCATGCATAAAAAAACAGTTATTAAAACTGACTCAGCAGCTAATGCAAATATAACACCTACTAAAGTAGCTGCAAAGGATGAGCCTGTTGATACTGCATGGCATCCACAAAGAAGATTATGGGGTTATGCATTTGGTGATGCTTATTATGATCAGCATTCACCTGCTTTAACTTCTACTCAAGGTAAAGAAAATAACTATTACCAAACACCAAGTAACAGAAACGCTTTCCAATTCCGTCGTATTTATTTAGGTTACGACTACGATATTAACAAGAAATTCAAAGCTGAAGTTTTGTTAGCATCTGAGCCTAATGAGAATACGCTTCCTGTAAGCAGCACTGTTGGTGTTCAAAATAGCGATAACCTTGCTGATGGCAAAATGTCATTCTATATCAAAAACTTCAACTTACGTGCAAGAGAAGTTTGGCCAGGAACTGACTTCGTGATTGGTGAATTGAGTACCCCTGGTTTCGCATTGAACGAAGGTGGAACAAATGCTCCAACATCACTATCGGAAACAACTTGGGGATACCGTTCTGTTGAAAGAACTATCACTGACTTCCACAAGAATAACTCTTATGACGTTGGTGCTGCTTTACAAGGTACTTTTGATCCTAAAACTAAAAACTTCGGTTATGTTTTCATGATCGGTGATAACACTACTTCAACTTTAGCTACTGTTTATAACAGCAATAACGCTATAAGTGCAACCAATCCTAACCCTAACACAGGTTTCTTCAAAATATTTTATGGTGATTTGTGGGGTAAATTCCTGAACAATAGAATATATGTCGATTTATACGCGGATTATGCAAAAACTCAATCTAATACGCCTGTAGCTACTACAGTTCTTCCTTCAGGTGTTTTAGGTACACAAGAGCACAATATGTATAAGATATTTGTTTCGTACAACAGCACACCTATAACCGTGGGTGTTGAGGCCTATACCCAACAATTTGGATTAGGTGTTACCGATAAAACTACACTAACAGCTGAGAATGTAACTGCACAAGGCCTTTCAATATGGGCTAGAGGTGCCATTGTTAAAAATCAATGGGGTTGGTTTGCTCGTTACGATAGCTACAATCCTGATACCAAATTTAACGGTGCTAATACTTACACTGTTAATACTAACTACGGTTCATATGACCCTACAGTTAAAGAACAATTTGTTACAGCAGGTTTAGATTTTACACCAGCTAAAAACATCCACTTTATGCCAAACGTATGGTTTACAAGGTACAACGAACAGTTAGACAAAACTACAGCAGGTTATTTAGCTGATAATCACACTTTGGTATACAGAATGACTTTCTTCTACACTTTTGGTAAATAATAACAAACAAGTAATATAAAATACAGATCATGAAAGTAATGAAAAGTTTAAAAGTTGCGGTTGTTGCATTAGCAGCATCAGTGGCAACATTATCTGCTTCGGCACAGGATAATACCTTACTGGGTGCAGGTAGTACATTTGTTTACCCCCTGTTCTCAAAAATGTTCTCTCAATACACTGCTACTAAAGTAAACTACCAGTCAATTGGTTCTGGTGGCGGTATATTGCAATTAACAAACAAAACAGTTGATTTTGGTGATTCAGATGCTCCTTTAAATGCTGATCAAACAGCTAAAATGAGTGCCCCTGTTCTGCATATCCCAATGACTTCAGGTGCTGTTGTTGTAACTTACAACATTCCTGGTGTTAGCGCGGCTTTAAACCTTACCGGTAAAGATCTTGCTGATATTTACTTAGGTAAAATTACTACCTGGAACGCAGCTGAAATTAAAGCTAGCAACAAAGGTGTTAACTTACCTGAATTACCTATCGTGGTTATTCACCGTTCAGATGGTAGCGGTACATCATTTATCTTCACTGATTACTTAACTAAAGTAAATGCTGATTGGGCAAAAAGAGTTGGTAAAGCAAGTGCTGTTAACTGGCCAGCTGGTTTAGGTGGCAAAGGTAGCGAAGGTGTTGCTGGTTTAGTAAAGCAAACTCCTGGTGCTATTGGTTATGTTGAATTAGCTTATGCTAAACAAAACCATATGCCTTTTGCTAACATCCAAAACAAAGGCGGTAAATTTATTACTCCAACTATCGAAGCTACAACTTTAGCAAGCAACGTGGTTATCCCTGCAGATTCAAAAGTATCTATCACTGATACTGATAACCCTAAAGGTTACCCAATTGCCAGCTTTACCTGGGCTTTAATATACAAAGAGCAAAACTACGGTAGCCGTTCAAAAGCTCGTGCTACTGAGTTATTGAAATTGTTATGGTGGAACATTCACCAGGGACAAGCTGATTGCGCTCCGTTAAACTATGCACCGCTTTCAAAATCGGCTGTTAAAGTTGCTGAGCAAATATTAAAATCAGCTACTTACGACGGTAAAGCAATATTATAATAAGAGTTAAGAATTAGCCCCCTCTAAATCTCCCCCGGTAGGGGAGACTTTAATTTCGCTCTTTTTAAAAGCCCTCCCTTCCGGGGAGGGTTGGGTGGGGCTCTTGATTCTCTAAAAAAAACTACCAGCTTCCTGCGAAAATCGGGGGCTGGTAATTGTTTGTATAAGAAAACCAACAAGTTTGTGGAAAATAAAAGATTAAAACTATCTAACAGTCAGCTTAAATGGGAAACCATATTTAGGCGTATACTGATAGCAATGAGCATTTTGCTGGTGGTCATCATATTAGGTGTACTGGCAACGCTCATCGTTGAATCTATGCCCTCAATCAAATCATTAGGTATAGGGTTTTTATGGGGCAAGGTATGGGATCCGGTAAGCAATATATACGGTGCTTATCCATTTTTAGTAGGTACGTTGCTTACATCCTTTATCGCGCTTATTATTTCGGTGCCTTTCTCTTATGCTATCGCGATTTACCTTGGGGAGTATAATCCTAAAGGCTGGTTATCTGACCTGTTAAAGAATGCTATTGAGCTGATCGCGGCAGTTCCATCTATCATTTATGGTTTCTGGGGGTTGTTCGTATTGGTGCCTATCATCCGCACTTTCGAGATGAAAATTGGTGTTGCCCCTTATGGTATTGGTGTTTTAACTTCATCACTTATTTTAGCGGTGATGATTATCCCGTATGCTGCATCATTAGGTATAACATTGATTCGCATGGTGCCCTCTCCATTAAAAGAAGCTGCTTACGGTTTGGGCGCAACACGTTTTGAAGTTATCAGAAGCGTAATTATGCCTTATACCCGTTCGGGTTTATTTGCAGGTGTATTGCTTTCGTTAGGCAGGGCCTTAGGCGAAACTATGGCAGTAACCATGTTGATTGGTAATACCAGCGCGGTTGCTGATAGTATCAAGAACGCCATTTTCGGTCCGGGTAACACCATGGCTAGCGTAATAGCCAATGAGTTTACTGAAGCAGATCATACCGAATATCTATCAGCGTTGATAGAACTTGGTTTGGTATTGTTTTTTGTAACAGTGATAATTAACCTGATTGGTAAACGAATCATCACCCGGTTCACAAACGACTAATCTGTTATGGAATTAAATATAGGATTAAGAAACACCAAGAGCGCGATATTCAAAGGCATCATAGTATTTTTTGCTTTTTTAATTACCGTGCCGCTTATAGTTGTATTAGGTTACATTATAAAACAAGGTATATTCCAGGTTAACTGGCATTTTTTAACCAGTGTACCTGCCCCGGTGGGTGAAACAGGCGGTGGTATAATAAATGCATTGGTAGGTAGTTTTATCATGGTTATGGTAGCCGCGGTGGTCGCTATCCCTGTTGGAATGGCAGCCGGGATATATCTGAGTGAAAATCCACGGTCGAAACTTGCTTACTACAGTGGTTTATGTGTTGATATTTTGCAAGGCGTGCCATCAATTGTGGTAGGTATTGTTGTTTATTTCTGGATAGTGAAACCGCTTGGTACATTCTCGGCATTATCAGGTAGTGCCGCTTTGGCCATTATGATGTTGCCGATCGTGATCAGATCAACAGAACAGACACTTAAAATGTTGCCTGATTCATTAAAAGAGGCTGCGCTTTCATTAGGCGTACCCTATCACAGGGTGATTTTAAAAGTTATCGTTCCGTGCGGATTTGCGGGTATCCTATCAGGTATCATGCTGTCAATTGCGCGTGTTATTGGTGAAACTGCACCATTATTGTTTACCGCCTTTGGTAACCCTTATTTATCATATTCGCTTACCAAACCAATGGAAAGCTTACCTCACCTGATATTTACCTATGCCACCAGCCCTTATGACGACTGGCACAACCTGGCCTGGGGCGCATCATTCATATTATTAATGTTTGTTTTAGTATTAAACATATTCACCAAAGTGTTAACAAGAAAATGGAAAGTACAATTGTAAAAGCTGAAAATTATAACTCTTATTTTGGTGATAACCATGTTGTAAAAGATGTAAATATCAGCATAAACAAAAATGAGGTTATCGCGGTAATGGGCCCTTCGGGTTGCGGCAAAACTACGTTTTTACGTGGTATTAACCGTATGCACGAACTGATCCCTAACGCAACATCAAAAGGTAAAATACTACTTGACGGTGAAAATGTTTATGACATGAATGCTATTTATGTGCGGTCGAAAATTGGTATGGTGTTTCAACGCCCTAACCCTTTCCCGAACTTGAGTATATATGAAAATGTTGTAGCTGGATACTTGCTTAACGGCATTAAAATATCAAAAGCTGATAAGGATGTTATCGTTGAAAAATCATTAACCAGCGCCGCTTTGTGGAAAGAGGTTAAAGATTCGTTACATAAAAAAGGGACGTTTTTATCAGGCGGGCAGCAACAGCGCTTGTGCATTGCACGTGCAATTGCCATGCAGCCTGAATTGATTTTGTTTGATGAGCCAACTTCGGCACTCGATCCAATATCTACTTCAAGTGTTGAAGCATTATTTCATGAATTAAAAGCTAACTATACGCTGATCATCGTAACACATAATATGCAGCAAGCTGCTCGTGTTAGTGATAGAACCGCGTTCTTTTACATGGGTGAGTTGGTTGAGTTTGATGATACCAAACAAATGTTCACCAACCCGGCAGATCAGCGTACACAAAATTATATTACAGGAAGGTTTAGTTAATGATAGAGATTAGAGGTTAGTGATTAGTTGAATCAATGATCACTTTTGACTTTTGACTTTTTAATTTTAAATTATATGACACCATTAGAAATTGAGATAAACGGGCTAAAAAAAGAACTTATCAGTATGTGGATATTGGTACAGTCGCAATTAAACAAGGCTAAGGAAGCCATGATCCAGTTTGATAAGGATCTGGCCCGCGAAGTTTTGATAAAAGAAAAAAGAGTAAACTCTTTTGAGTTAAAGATTGACAGGGATTGCGAAAATATCTTCGCGTTACATTGCCCGGTAGCAATCGACCTTAGATTTTTATTAGCAGCTTTAAAAATCAATACCAATTTAGAGCGTATAGGCGATATTGCTGCCAGTATAGCTAAGTATGTAGTTGATTCATCGGTTAACTTTGATCAGGCGGCTATGGAAAGCACTTCTATGATCCGGATGTATGAAGAAGCCGTGAATATATTGATTGACACCCGTACCGCTTTTGAAAAAGAAGATACCGTATTGGCACGTAGCATATTTAAACGTGACGATGTGTTAGATAATATTAATGATGCCGCACCAACTACGGTTGCTGACGTTATAAAAGCTGATATTGACAGTTTGCCTGAGGCGCTTTACATTTTATCCATCATCCGTAAACTGGAGCGGGTAGGCGATCAATCAAAGAACATAGCAGAAGAAATTATTTTTTATGTTGAGGCCAAGATCCTTAAACATTATGAGAGCGGCCGCGAAGATTTGGCCGATGAAGAGCAACAATAGGTTAGTTGAATAAGTTTGATTTGATTTTTAAGAGGCAGGTTTTATACCTGCCTTTTTTGTTGGTTTAATTTGATGGATAAAGTCTTCTCTTCAACCAAAAAGCTACATTAACCAATGCTATTAGAGCAGGTACTTCAACCAATGGACCTATCACTCCCACAAATGCTTGTCCGCTATTAATGCCGAATACACCTATCGCGACAGCAATAGCTAATTCGAAATTATTACCCGCAGCGGTAAAGGATATGGCAGCATTTTGCGAATAATCAGCGCCAAGGTATCTGCCTAAAAAGAAACTGGCTAAAAACATAATGGCAAAGTAAACCACCAACGGCAAGGCGATCCGCAATACATCAAAAGGAATAGCCACAATCAATTTACCTTTAAGACTGAACATTACAATGATGGTAAACAGTAAAGCAACCAATGTGATGGGCGATATAAAAGGAATGAATTTCCACTGATACCAATCTTTGCCTTTTGCTTTTATTAATAGGTATCGGCTACTAAAACCTGCAATAAATGGTATTCCCAAATACGCTGCCACCGACTTTGCAATCGCGCCAATGGTAACATTGATCTCGGAACCTTTGAACCCGAGAAGCGGTAGCAGAATAGTAATAAACAACCAGGCGTACACGCTGTAAAGCAATACCTGGAAAATGCTGTTGATGGCTACTAAGCCTGCGGCATATTCACGGTTGCCATCGGCTAATTCGTTCCATACCAATACCATGGCTATGCAGCGGGCGATACCTATAAGGATAAGTCCGATCATATACTGCGGATAATTATGCAGGAATATTATCGCCAGTGTAAACATTAATATAGGTCCGATGATCCAATTAAGCAGGAGGGATGCACCTAATATTTTGGTATTGCTGAATACTTTGCCAATGGTTTCGTAATTAACCTTAGCCAATGGCGGATATAGCATTAATATTAAACCGATAGCTAAGGGAATATTGGTTGTTCCGCTGGAATATGAATTGATGAATGCAGGTGCCGATGGTATGAAATAACCCAGGGCAATACCTATGCCCATTGCTATAAAAATCCATAGGGTTAGGTAGCTATCCAAAAAAGATAACTTTTTTCGCTGGGTTGGGTTACAGTTATTTGCGCTCATTGGCTTACGATAAATGTTCGTTTACGAAACTTTCGGAGTATGCTTTTATCATATCCCTTACGCTTCTAAATTCATCCATCACCTCGTTTAAATCGCCGGTAGCTTTTGCCGGGTCAGGGAAGTTTTTGTGAAAACGTTGTGCTTTGGTTGGGAAATAAGGGCAGTTCTCCTTCGCGTTATCACAAACCGTTATTACAAAGTCGAAAGCAATATTCATGTATTCATCAATGTTATTGGAGGTATGTTTGGATATATCTATGCCACCCTCGGCCATAACCTGTATAGCTTTTGGGTTAACACCATGGGTTTCTATCCCGGCGCTGTAAACATTTGCTTTGTTGTTTGCAAAGTGCCTTAAATAACCCTCGGCTATCTGGCTGCGGCAACTGTTGCCAGTGCATAGTACTAATATGTTTTTCATTTGTGTGTTAATTAACAACATCCCGATCCTGGTGCGCAGCTATTTGCCCCTGCCAGGTTTTTTAATTCTACTTTTGGCTTATCAGTGCCGCAGCTATCGCCACGGTTAATGGCTTTGCATTGCACAGCATCCGGTCGCAGGTCAATAACCAAGTCGTCGCCATCTATTATAATTTCATTCGGAAACATTTGGCGGGTATCAAAATCAGAATTACCAAATTCAATTTTCACTATTCCATCTGATGCTAATTTTAGTTTTTGCTCCACCACGTCAATAATTGTTAAAGCCTTTTTAGCCTTCATGGGCTTACGCTGATGCTGGCCAATTGGCTCCCATAGCTGAACAACTATTTCTGTCCAACCACTTAGTACTCCGCCGCAATCAACTGATGTGATAGGTGCTTGTTTAATCTCTGTAATGTGATAGGATGCATCAACCAGTTTATTCTCCGCATACTTAAATTGCAGGTTCAACTCAGGGTTTTGTATTAATGTATCCTTAAATGTTTGCCAGTTTGTTGTTTGGGTAGTATTCATCATCTTTTTATTTAATTGTAATATTACGATTGATCGAATCAAATTTTTTTAACAGCAGGTTTTGGGATTCTTATATGCTCCAAAGAAATTACCTAATTCTTTATTCAGCATTGACCATGCTGTGGGCTCAATACAATAACAAACACTTACACCTTCGATAGTGCCTTGTATTAAACCCGCGTTTTTAAGCTCTTTTAAATGCTGCGATATAGTTGCTTGTGCCAGCCCTAGTTCTTCAACTAAATCGCCACAAATACAGGCGTTAGCATTTATTATATGTTGCAGAATGGCAATGCGCGCCGGGTGTGCCATTGCTTTAAGCATTAGCGCCAGCTTGTTTTGCTCATCAGTAAATATTTCAGTTTTGGTAGTTCCCATATTTGTATCGCAATATTACGATTGATTGTTGATATTTGCAATAATTAGAGACTGTTTTTTACTTTACAGATGTTATTTATCATAAAATAACACAATCACGCCGTTAAAAATCTATTTTTGCGGCTATGAGTATCTCACTAAAAAATAAATTCGACAGTATAATTTTTGATCTTGACGGCACACTTTGGGATAGTACCGCTAACGTTGCTGCAGCATGGCAGAAAGCTGAACAACAAGTTAACTATGTGCAAAAGGAATTTACGGTAGATACCATACGTAGCATCACCGGTATGACTTACAAAGCCATATTTGAAGTTTTATTGCCGGAACTTGATGAAAATCAGCGTGAAGAGTTTAAGGCTATAGCCGCCAAATATGAGATTGAAATGCTGGATGAAAAGGGAGGCGAGCTTTATCCGCAACTTGAGTTTGTACTACAAGCCCTGCAAACTAAATACAAGTTATTTATTGTGAGTAATTGCCAGAGTAATTACATCGAGACTTTCCTGAATTTTAGTCAGCTTGGGCATTACTTTTTAGGCCACCAGTGTTACGGTACCAAGAACGCACCTAAGGCTGAGAATATTATGGATATTGTTAATGATCATAACCTTAAAGCGCCGGTTTATGTTGGCGATACCATGGGCGATTTTACCAGCGCGCACAAAGCCGGCGTGCCTTTTATTTTTGCCGATTATGGTTTTGGTAAGGTAGAGGAAGGCCAGATAGCCACGATTGAGCATTTTACCGATCTGCTGGAAATACTTTAGTGATTATAATTAGTTAGACCGTTTGGTTGTAACAACCAAGATTGCTGTAACCCTAATAACAAAAGCTCAGGCAAATTAATACCATGACCATAGAACAAGTTGTAGAAAAGCAAATGCAGGCCTTCGATAATAGAGATATTGAAAGCATGATGGCCGTATTTAATGATGACATTAAAATAATTAGTTTCTCAGATAATAAAACCTTAATTGATGGTTTTGAAGAATGTGAGAAAATGTATTCAGATTTATTTGAACATTCCCCGAAACTTTATGCGGAGATTATAAACACGATTATTTTCGAGAACAAAGCCATTGTTCATGAATTTATTTTTGGAAGAAACGGGAGCGATAAAAAAACGGAACAGGTAATTATTTTTGAAGTAGAAAACGAAAAAATAAGTAAAATCAGCATAATAAGATAAGCAATGTCTTTCAACTTACCATTCTTACTGATCGCAAACTAAACTTTCCATTACCAAAATAGCTGCACCTATCAATTCGGCATCAAAACCGAGTTCTGATATTAATAACTCAGTACTCGCTACCAAACGAGGTATACAATATTTATTTAAAGCCTGTTGTATTGGCGCTAATAATATTTTACCAACTATAGCGCCACGGCCGCTTAGTACAATACTTGCGGGGTTCATAATATGGATAAGAATAGCCAGTGCTTTACCTATCTTATAACCAGAATCCGACAATAATTCTATAGCAAACTGATCGCCTGCGTTTGCTGCGTCCATTATTGCATCGCCAACTAATTTGGGATGATTCTCCTCGGTATATTTTAAAGAAGATACGCGGCCTTCTTTTATACCTTCTATAGCTTTTTGCACAACAACCAGCAAGGATGCTTCAATTTCTAAACAGCCACGTTTACCACAGCTACATAGCGCGTTGCTGTCTGATATAGGGATGTGGCTAAACTCACCCGCAAAACCGTTATGCCCCCGGTATAAGTCATCATTCACAATCATTCCCAAACCTATACCCCAGCCCAGATTAATAACCATAACGTCTTTACGGTTTTTCGCAATACCAAAACGCTGTTCAGCAAGCGCAATAAGACTTGAATCGTTATCGATACAAGTTGGGATCCCTGTTTCCTGTGTTAACAGATGGGTTAAGCTTTCGCCGCCGGCATCAAGGTGGGTGTAGTTTATGCCTTCAATTACATTAATAAACCCGGGCATTCCTATGCCTATGCCTGCAAATTTATCTTTAGGGATACCGGTACTTTTTACATATTGGTTTATGTAAGATATTAGTTTAGGCAACGCGTTGGGGTTATCCATTAACTGCAACTCAACCACCATCATATCACCAACTGAATTGTTAAGTAAATCAGTTAGCTGGATACGGGTTGTAAATTGATCCATGGCCACAGTTAAAATGTACATGGCATCTCCTTTTATGGAATATACCTGCGGCCTGCGGCCGCCGCTTGAGCGCGCGTAACCATCTTCCATTACCAGGCCATCTTCAATCAATTCAGCAATGGCTTTTGCTGTTGAAGGAAGGCTTTTATCCAATATTTCACTTAATTCGGCACATGATAGTCCTTTATCAAAATAAAGATGCTTAATTATCTGGCTTTTTAGCGGTGAATTTTTCAAACTGTTATTAAATTAATGGGTGATGAAAATTTATAAAAGTACGCAATGGAATTGCTAAAGCAAAGTATAAATAAATAGTGCAAATAAGCAATATTTACTGTCACTTTCACGCATAATTATACAAAAAAAGCGCCGAGTTAATACCACGGCGCTTTCAAATATATTTGAGCGGTTTATTTTGCTACTGCAAATTCACCATCAGCTTTAATGGTAACATCATCGCTCAGGATAGCATTTGGATACATACCACCAATGTTAAATGCTGCACGGCTGATAGTTCCGGTTAATTGGAAACCTGCATCATTAGCTTTGCTCATTGGGTTAACAATGGTTCCGCGGTACCAAAGGTCAAGCGTTACCAATTTGGTTATGCCATGTATAGTTAAATTACCGCTTAATTTATAATGGTTAGCTGTTGTTTTAACAATACGGGTGCTGGTGAACGTAAGGGTTGGATTAACAGCAGCGTTAAAGAAATGATCTGATTTTAAATCGCCATCGCGCATATCATTTCCGGTGTTGATAGAAGCTACATTTGCGGTAAGGTCAAATTTAGCATCGCTGAAATCAGGTTTTGTAGTGGTGATGGTTACATCAAAGTCTTTAAAGTTACCGTCAACGTCAGATACGGCCATGTGAGTGATAGTAAATTGCAAGCGAGCATGTGCTTTGTCAACTTTCCAGGTAGTTTGTGCAAATACCGCGGTTTGTAATAACACAGCAGCAGCTAATAGAATTAATTTTTTCATGTTGTTTTTTGTTCTTGAATATTTTAATCAAATGTAGGATAGTTATTTTTATTTAAATGTTTAAACATGTAAATTTATTGTCATATAAATTAGGTTAATTTATGGCTATTTTATGCTATATTCATAGCATAATCAGTGTTTTAGGATATGAAAAAAAATAATTACGTTTGATGCTTAACTGATCGAAATTATTAAAAACATTTATGCGATTTAAAAAGCCACTTGATAAGCTATTACAAGAAGCCGCTGAAACAGGCGAAGGTACGTTAAAAAGAACATTAGGAGCAGGTAATTTGGTTGCCCTGGGCATCGGCGCCATCATTGGAGCCGGATTATTTGTAAGAACCGCTGCTGCAGCCGCAGATCATGCCGGTCCATCTGTAACATTAGCATTTATACTTGCCGCAGTAGGTTGCGGACTTGCCGGTTTATGCTATGCAGAGTTTGCCGCCATGATACCAATTGCAGGTAGTGCTTACACCTATTCATATGCTACAATGGGCGAAATGGTAGCCTGGATTATAGGATGGGATTTAGTACTGGAATATGCCGTTGGTGCAGCCACCGTATCTATCGCCTGGTCTGAATATCTGAATAAACTCCTCAATAATTTTGGTATTAATATACCTTATCAATTCTGCCACTCTCCGTTTCAATCATCATTAGATGGTGTACACGGATTAATAAACATACCTGCGCTATTTATTATAGTATGCCTATCCTTAGTGCTTATTCGTGGTACACAGGAGTCAGCAGCATTAAATGGTATCATTGTTATTGTTAAAGTAGCCATAGTTGTATTGTTTATTAGCATAGGATGGGGCTTTATGAAGCCGATAAACCATACGCCATATATACCTGTAAATGCTGGTGAGGTAGCGTTTTTCCACGGGCAGAAAAGCTTTCTGGATTATTTCGCGAACGACTTCGGGAAGTTTGGTATATCGGGTATAATTAGCGCAGCGGGTGTGGTTTTCTTTGCCTTTATTGGTTTTGATGCCGTATCAACCGCCGCGCAGGAAGCTAAAAATCCTAAAAGGGATATGCCTATCGGTATATTGGTTTCCTTAGCTATCTGTACAGTTTTATATGTATTATTTGGCCACGTATTAACTGGTGTTGCTAATTATAAAGAGTTTGAAGCTGCTGGTAAAGAAGCTTCAGTAGCTTATACCATTGAAACATATATGCAGAGTTACCACTGGTTATCATTATTGGTTACTGTAGCTATTCTGTTCGGTTTCTCATCTGTTATATTGGTGATGTTATTGGGCCAGTCAAGAGTATTTTTCTCTATGTCGAAAGATGGATTGGTACCGCCTGTATTTTCAAAGGTGCATCCGAAATTCAAAACACCTTATAAATCAAATTTGATATTCTTAGTATTCGTGGGCATTTTTGCAGCGTTTGTGCCGGGAGATATAGTAGGGGATATGACCAGTATTGGTACCCTGTTTGCGTTCATGCTAGTTTGTATAGGAGTAATGATCCTAAGAAAATCAGACCCTAATACACCGCGTCCATTTCGTACGCCATGGGTTCCGTTTGTGCCAATCCTGGGTGCGGTAGTTTGTTTATTAATGATGCTTGGCCTTGGTGAATTTAACTGGTTACGTTTAATTATCTGGATGGCTATCGGTTTTGTTGTATATTTTACTTACAGTAAAAAACATTCATTAATACGCAAAGGTGTAGTGGTTTTACCGCATGATCCGGAGCGTCCTACGTTAGATTAATCCAACAAATTATAACTCATTGTAAAAAGGTTCTGAGATTTTTCAGAACCTTTTTTGTTTTAAGTACTTTTACCCCGGCCTCATCGTTACAACAACCAGTGAAGAATAAAGAACTCTCCGTACTTGTTTTTATATGCATCATCAATTCGCTGGGTTTTGGCATTATTGTGCCTTTGCTTTATTCTTATGGCAAAAGGTTTGGTATCAATCATGAAACTATCGGCTTGTTAACAGCAGCCTTCAGTATCGCCCAGTTTTTTGCTACGCCGGTTTTGGGCTCTATGAGCGATAAGTTTGGTCGTAAGCCATTGTTGGCTATCAGTCTGTTTGGTACTTGTTTGTCGTTCCTGATGTTTGCCTTTGCGCAAGGCGTTATTATGTTGTTTGCTGCAAGGATATTGGATGGATTAACCGGCGGCAATGTCTCGGTGGCGCAAGCGATGATATCTGATACCTCAACCAGTAAAGACCGGGCGAAAAAGTTTGGTATATTAAGCTCGGCCTTTGGCTTTGGCTTTGTGATAGGGCCTGCTGTGGGCGGGTTGCTTAGTAAACTTGGCCCGCAAGTGCCTTTTTATTTTGCTGCCCTTATGGCGCTTATTGGCGCGCTGTGTTCAGCGTTCCTTTTAAAAGAAACCAGGATAAAAGAAAAAGATACGGGTTTAGTACAAGCCAAACGGTTTAGCTTTACTTCGTTAATCACTACCTTAAAAATGCCGGTTATAGGTACCGCAATTTTTATCGGTTTTTTACTGACCATGGCGCAGTTTACCATGATTATCGGCTTTCAAACCTTTAGTGTAGATAACTTAAAACTAAGCAATACCAATATTGGCCTATTGTATACCGGGTTTGCTGCTACCGGTATTGTTATGCAATTGTGTGTGCCCTTTTTTACCCGGATAATATCGTCAAAGGCTATGATATTACTACTCTCTACCGCGGCATGTTTTGTAGCTATGTTTTATACTGGTTTTACAGGCGTGGTTATTACATTTAGTGTGGGGATGATTATTTATGGCTTATTTAATGGTATCCGTAACCCTATGCTCAATGCTATTATCGCGGATAATAATACCTCAAACAGGCAAGGCGAGGTAATGGGGGTAAATCAATCTTATGCTTCAATAGGGCAAACATTGGGGCCGATAACCGCCGGATTTGTTACTATGTTTTCTATTCACTGCGTTTTCTTTTTATCAGCATTTTATATTCTCATCGCATTTTTGCTTACTTTTAGGTTAACATCCAAATGTAAATCCTAACGTTATGCCTCCACTTATTTTTAAAGAGATACTATCGGTAACCATGATCCTGTTCGCGATCATTGATATTTTGGGCGCTATCCCTGTAATTATTGAGTTGCGCCAGCGTGCGGGCCATATCGAGTCGGAAAAAGCAAGTATCGCGGTATTGGTATTAATGGTGGTTTTTTTGTTTTCAGGTAACGAACTACTAAACATTATTGGACTAGATGTATCCTCATTTGCTATCGCAGGTTCGCTGGTGATATTTATTATAGCGATGGAGATGGTATTGGGTGCTAAGTTTTTTAAAGAAGAAATGCCTGAAACTATATCTATTGTCCCATTGGCATTCCCATTAATTGCAGGCGCCGGAACAATGACCACATTGTTATCGCTAAAATCGCAATATCAAACACAAAACATATTAGTAGGCATTGTACTGAACACCATATTTGTATATCTCGTTTTAAAAAATGTGAAATGGCTGGAAAAGCTATTTGGAAAAACAGGTATCAATATTTTGCGTAAAGCTTTTGGAGTGATTCTATTGGCTATCGCTATAAAGTTGTTTAGGAGTAATACGCATTTGTAATAGTTAAATATAACGTCATTGCGAGCGATAGCGTGGCAATCCCTAAAATACAGAGCCGCCCTGCAAAGTTGTGGATTGCTTCGTTCCTCGCAATGACGCTCACAGAGAGATGCCCGAAGAGAGACTCGAACTCTCTATGGAAGATTAAGCTCCCACCAACCTCGCCACAAACATAGTATCCGCTTTATTTTCATAACCTGTTAATACTGTTTGTTCTTCGAGCTTCAACCCTAATTCTTTAACTAAGTAATTAACTACATCCTCATTCTCACCTTTAAAGGCAGAGCATGTAATGTAAATAACAGGTTTGCCGGGTTTGATAAACTTGGCCACATTGCTTGCGATGCTTTTTTGCAGGCGCTGAAAGAATTCTATTTTGGATGGATGGAACTGGGCGATCATCTCTGGCGTTCTACCCCAGGTGCCTGAGCCAGAGCATGGCGCATCGAGGATGATGCCATCAAAGGCATAATCGTGCATTTCCTGGTCGGGATTTTGAGTGAGGTCGAGTAGCTTTTTTTGGTATTTGCGGAGGCCTGCCTGCTGGAAACGTTCGTCGAGGTTGGCTAAGATAGATTCACGGATATCGGATACCACTAATTTAATATCAGGTTCCATTTCATGAAGTAGTAATGATTTACCGCCTGATGCCGCGCAGGCATCCCACCACTGATCCCATTTATTGGGTTTGAAATAGTTGGCTGTTTGCTGCGATGAATAATCCTGCACCTCGAACCAATGCTGGGTAGGGAAAATGGTTTCCAATCGTGTACCATTTGGCAAAGCGAAGCAACCATTTCCTTCGTCTTTAAATGCAACCTCTGCTTTATTTAGTTCGGCTTTAACCAAATGGTCGTAGCCGTTATGTACATGTATAAAAAGATCGGGCTGAACAAAGAATGATTTTAGAAAGGCTTCTTTATCAATTCCCGCAGATATTTGATCGGCCCATGGGAAAACATCTGCTAAATAGAATTCTTTATAAGCTGTTTTTACCAACGCCAGCTTTTCATCCAAAGTAAAACCAATACAGACGGCCCACTCGGGTTTGAAATGTTGCAAAAAGGAGTTTACCTGACTATTGCATAAAAATTCAGCAACTATCAAACGCTCTTCAGATGGCAGATTGGGCAAAGCTGTACCTAAACGAAAGTAATTGTAAATCAATCGGCTGGCAACCTTGCGGTCGGTGGAGCCCATTTGTTTGTTTTGGCGATAAAATCCAGGTAAAAATTTACTTAAAGGCGTTTCTGCCGGGTATTTTTCTAATAATCGATGAAACGTCTTTAATTGGTTTATTGCCTTCATTCTACCTTTCTAAGCTCAAAGTTACTATACATTAGCAGTTTTACATGCGTGTTTACCCAACCCATTCCCGCTATTTTTTGAAAATGGAAACTATTATGTAAACCATTAAAATCTGCCATGCTTTTTAAATTGTTTTCAGCAAGTAATCTACCAAAATATAAACCTTCGTCAAAACCTTTTAATGCATAAACAGAAGGTTCGGTGTGCCAGGTATTGCGGTAGCTGCGTATAAAATTAATAGTTTCTGCCGAGCGATAATCCACATTATCCGCCGAAGTGATGTGCGTTCTTAAATGTTGTAATTGCTTTGCTTTTAAAAATGCGAAATGTTCCCAATTTGGGTGGCCAAACAGCGTAACCGGGTAATGGGCATTCAAAGTATCCAGCGAATGTAGGGTAATTGTTAAAAAAGCCTGATTGGTGGATGGCACCACAAATACGTTTTGCTTGTCTTTTACTAATTGGGGCAGTAACGCGTTTAATTTCCCGCGTACAACAGTGATGGTTATTATTTTGATATGATTGCTGCTTAGGCTATCGAGCGCTTTTTTAAAGGGTATGATGTATTTATTATCATCGCTAAAACCAGAGGCAAGAATAAATACTTTTTGCGGTTTTATATGGTCGTTGATATATCTGGCGGTAGTCCATGCATGATAATCAAGCGGCGGATTTACGGTAACCAGGTTTTGATTTTTAAAGGTAAATGGCGACTCGGGCGATAAGGGAGATACGATAGCTTTACGCGCGCTGGTTAGCACCGATGTAAACACTTTTATATCTTCAGGGAAAATAGGGCCAACTATTAAATCGCTTGCCCGTATTTTAGGGTTGTAAGCAAGGCTATGAACCTGTGAGCCATTATCCCTTGAATCAAATAATTGTAGTTTATAATTATAGCCGTAAAAGGTAAGTGAATCTAAAGCCAATTTAAAACCACGGTAATAATCCGCTGCAATGCGTGCCTCTTTTAAAGTGACGGGCGTGTAAGATTGTCCCGGGCCAATATGGTCCAGATTGAAAGGTAGTATTAGCGAGATGATTGAAGTTTTAGGTACAGGCGGTGTAACCGGCTTGGGTGCAGGCGGCGGCGCAGGACTTTCAGCAGGTTTATTTACAGGATGGGATACCCAGCGTGTTTTGGGTGAACACGCCCCGATGACCAACACTGTAAATAAACCTATTAACCACCTATTCCCACTCAATGGTAGCAGGCGGTTTCGAACTGATGTCATATACTACCCGGTTAATACCTTTTACGTTATTAATGATGTCGTTTGATATTTTAGCCAGCAAATCATAAGGTAAATGGCACCAATCTGCTGTCATTCCGTCTAATGATTCTACCGCGCGCAGGCAAATTACATTTTCGTAAGTGCGCTCATCGCCCATAACTCCTACTGATTGTACGGGCAAAAATATCGCCCCAGCCTGCCAAACTTTATCATAAACACCATAAGACCGCAAATTGTTGATATAAATCGCATCTGCTTCCTGTAATATCTGAACTTTCTCTGGTGTAACGTCGCCCAAAATCCTGATAGCCAAACCTGGGCCCGGGAAAGGATGGCGGCCTAATATGTTTGGATCGATACCTAAAGCTTTACCAACCCTGCGTACTTCATCCTTAAATAAAGTATTTAATGGTTCAACTACTTTAAGTTTCATAAAGTCAGGTAATCCACCAACGTTGTGGTGAGATTTAATGGTAGCTGATGGGCCTTTTACTGATACGGACTCAATAATATCCGGGTAAATAGTACCCTGGCCTAACCATTTTACATCGGTTACTTTGTGTGCCTCATCATCAAAAACTTCGATGAACACACGGCCGATAGCTTTACGTTTCTTTTCAGGATCGGTTAAGCCAGCTAATGCATCGTAAAAACGTTGTTTCGCATCAACACCCTTTATATTAAGGCCCATGTGTTGGTATGAATCCAATACCGATTGGTATTCATCTTTACGCAATAAGCCGTTATCAACAAATATACAATGCAGGTTTTTGCCGATGGCCTGGTGCAATAACACCGCGGCAACCGATGAATCCACCCCGCCTGATAAACCTAAAACTACTTTATCATCGCCTAATTTTTCCTGTAAGGCAGCAATGGTGGTTTCGATGAAAGAATCTGGTGTCCAATCCTGTGAGCATCCGCAGATGTCAACCAAAAAGTTTTGAAGCAATTGTTTGCCATCAATACTATGGGTTACTTCCGGGTGAAATTGTATACCGTAAGTTTGGGTGCCTGTAATTTGGTAAGCCGCTACTTTTACAGACTCGGTACTGGCTATAATATGGAAATTATCTCCAATGCGTGCAATAGTATCCGCATGCGACATCCAAACCTGTGATTCTAATGGAATATCTTTAAATAGCTTGTTATCTTTATCAATATACTGCAAGTTAGCACGTCCGTACTCGCGGGTACTTGATTTCATCACTTCGCCACCGTTGTTGTGGGCAATGTGCTGCGCTCCGTAGCAAACGCCTAATAAAGGCAATTGACCGTGGAACTTTTTGAAATCGAAGTTTGGCGCATCTTCCTGGCGTACAGAATACGGACTGCCCGAAAGTATGATACCTTTTACAGTGCTGTCAATTTCAGGAAAATGATTGAAGGGGTAAATCTCGCAGTAGATATTGAGTTCCCTGACACGGCGAGCTATCAGTTGAGTGAACTGTGAGCCGAAGTCAAGAATAAGGATTTTTTCTTGCATGGGCAAAGATAGCTTTTTTTGAGGATTTTGGATTTCTTAATTTTGAATATTTATTAAATAAAAAAAGGTTCGTGCACTACACACGAACCTTTTAAGATTTTGTTTTGACAGATTAATGTATCGAGAAGTTGATACCCGCATTTATGCTTGAACGCAGGGTTTGTACTGAAGAGTAATCGCCATTGTCTTTGAAGATATTAGTCAGGCCACCTTGTCCGTCATATTCAAAAAATATTCTGGATCTATTGGAAATCGGGATTTTTACACCAAGGCCTACATCAATACCTGCATCTACCGTATTGAAAATTTGTTTTACGTCAATGTCGTCGGTGGTTTCTTTAGCACCTGTTAATATGCCAATGTAAGGGCCGAAATGTACGTACCAGTTTCGGGTATAACCAAAGTGCCAGCTTGCCAGCACAGGTATAGTAATATAATTTAGCCTGAAATTTACGCCGTCATAAGTGTTTCCGTTTGGATCGGTATAAAAGCCATTTCCCCAGCCTTTTTGGTCGTAATTTACTTCTACTTTTAAGCTCCAGTCGCTTGAAAAATAGGAATCTACAAATAAACCTGTATTAAGCCCGCCAATAAGGTCGCTGCTTTGGTTGGAGTAAGTTTCGTTTACGTAAGAGTTGTTGTAGCCAACATTGGCGCCAAATTCAACACTGCCTTTTTGTTGTGCGAAGGTTAAACTATAGCAACCTAAAACGATAGCCAGGGTGGTAAAAAGTTTTTTCATAAGTGTGATTTTATCTTTGGCAAAGATATCAATTTAAAGAATTTACGCTATAAAAAAGAAGTTTATTACGCTTTGATTAATGAAAGGAACTAATTCTTCACCATCATAAATCTTTACCTGGTAGCCAATTTCCTTGGTAAGATAATCAATAGTAATAGTCCGTTTTTCATTATCCCAAAGTTCGCAATAGATAGGCGGCTTGTGTTTTAGCAACAACTGTTTTGCTCCCGAGAGTACTTCAAATTCAAAATTTTCAACATCTATTTTTATGCCTCCTATTGAGTCTGCATTTTGTAGTTCTGCAATATCATCAAGTCTTTTTACAGGTAGTGTGAAGTGTTCACCTTCTTCGGGGTTATTTTCATCTACCACATGGCAAAGCCCCTGCATTTTTACGTTATTAATAATGGGCATTACCATTTTTAACTCGCCCGGTTCATTTCCTAAAGCCGTCTCAAACAAGGTTACATTTTTTAGCTTGTAATATTTAATTACCCTTTTTAAGGCGATTAAATTTTGAGGCATGGGCTCGAAAGAATACACTTTGCCGTTAATGGCTTTTTGAGCTAGCGGCACAGTCATGATGCCTATATTAGCACCTATATCCAACAGTACTTTATCGGTAGGTAAAATACTTAAGAAATATAAAAACTCGGCCTCATGCTTATTACTATACAGCCGTTTAATGGTATATATTGAAAAAAAGAAAAGGAAATTGTTAAATCCTAAAATCTTTTGTAGAAATAACTTTATTTTATTTTTAACCATTATTATAAGCGTTTAATAGTAAATATATGTTTTATAAGTATTGCGCGATATATTAGAATTGTTTTTTGTATAATTAACATTCGAGTATCAGGTAAAATAGCAAGTTCCGGGTTTTAATACCGTAGGTAAGAGGGTAAATTTGTTTATAAAATAAAGATAATATGAAAACGCAGGAACAAATAAACTATGAACGCATAGCCGAAGCGATAGACTATATAAAGCTAAATTTTAAGGGGCAACCAAACCTGAATGAGGTTGCCGCCAAAATAAATCTGAGTCCATTCCATTTTCAGCGTTTGTTTACTGATTGGGCAGGTATAAGCCCCAAAAAGTTTCTACAGTATTTAAGCCTCGAGTATGCGAAGGGCATGCTTAAGGAAAAAAGCGCTACTTTATTTGATACAGCTTATGAAACAGGCCTGTCGGGTACCGGGCGTTTGCATGATTTATTTGTGAATATAGAAGGGATGACCCCTGCTGAATATAAAAATGGTGGAGCGGCACTAAGTATTAATTACAGTTTTGCCGAGAGCCCGTTCGGAAACCTAATTGTGGCATCCACCGCGAAGGGTGTATGTTATATTGCTTTTGCCGATGATCCGGATTTTGCTTTTGCCGAATTGGAAGCTCAATTTCCTAATGCTGCTTATCATCAATTTGCAGATGCCGCGCAGCAAAATGCCTTGTTTGTTTTCAGGAAAGACTGGAAACAGTTGTCGGAGATAAAACTGCATTTAAAAGGCACCAGCTTTCAACTCAAAGTTTGGGAAGCATTACTCAAAATCCCGATGGGAGGGTTACACACTTATGCAAACATCGCGCAGCAAATCAACTCTCCGCAAGCTAACAGGGCGGTGGGCAGCGCGATAGGAGCAAACCCGGTTGCTTTTTTAATCCCTTGTCACCGGGTTATTCGTTCTTCAGGCGAAACCGGCCAATACCATTGGGGCAGCACCCGTAAATCGGCAATTATTGGTTGGGAGGCCGCTATGTGTGATAATTTGGCAGGAGTAGGATAGATGCACCATATAGCTATTCAAATAAAAATCCCATTCAATTATGTTGAATGGGATTTTTATTTGAATAGATTACTTGCTACTATTTATCGCCTTGCTTTGGTTGTGGGCGAGCTCCACCATTGTTAGGTTTGCCAGTATTACCTGGGCGGGTTGGTGCCCCACTATTGCCTGGCGGACGACCGCCATTGCCCGGTTTTTGAGGTTTATTACCATTGCCTGGTGGACGATCGCCATTACCCGGTTTTTCAGGTTTATTGCCTGGCGGACGGCCGCCGTTGCCCGGTTTCTCGGGTTTATTGACTGGTGGCTTAGGTTTAACCGGCGGGCGATATCCGGGTCTGTATCTAGGGTCACGGCTATCGCGAATAATAGATTGCCCTATGCGGCCACGGTAACTAGCATATCGACTATGATAATAACTGTGATTTAAATATGGATGAGGTTCATTTATAACCACTTTATATCCGTTATAAAGATTATAGGTGCGATACATCGGCGGCAATATTGATGAATATATCCATTCGGTACCGCTTAAATAAATAAACTGCCTTGTAGGTACATAGTAGTAACAATCAATATCGGGCAAATAGTAATATTGAACATAATTGTAGCCAACAGGGCCCCATCTTGGTTGGTTGCTAATGTTAAAACTGATACTTAACTGTGCGTCGGCTTGTTTAAAAAATAGTACACTAAACAGAAAGGTAAGTGCAAAAATTAATTTTCTCATTTTCTTAAGGTTAATGTGATAGTGTTGGTATTTAAATCTTTAATATAAAATTTGCAATAATATTTCATATAACCTAATTGTGATTATAAGAAACAATTTGATAATTATATGGTTTATGTTATGATACCCCGGTAAAAACCACATACCATGAAAAAGTATATAACAAGAATGATTGCACTGTTGCTATTAGCTTCAGCCATTTCAAGTTGCTCAGTTCAATACCGCCAACGCCATCACATGCATGACCACGATCATGACATGAATCATTAGTAGTTAATAATACAAATACATTTATCTATATAAAAAAAACCACAAATCATGAAGTACCTTAAATTAATGTTGCTTGCCTTAATTATGGCATTCACATTTGCAAGCGCACAAGCGCAAATTGTAGTAAGGGCGCGCGTTGGCGGCCCTGGTTATCATCATCGTCACTGGCATCATCGTCACTGGCATCATCGCCACTGGCATCATCATTACCACAGATATTAGTTAATAATTGATCAACAATCACAAAAAACATAAATTATGAAGTACCTTAAATTAATGTTGTTTGCCGTAATTATGGCATTCACTTTTGGAAGCAGCGCAGATGCGCAAGTTCGTGTTAAAGTAGGCATAGGCCCATATTTTCATAATGGCCGTCATTACCATCATCGCACAGCATACATGCGCCATCACCACAGATACTATCGTTACTATTAGTAACATTAAGCCCCGCAATTATGCGGGGCTTTTTTTTGACTTTTAAATGAGTGTCAGGTAATATTTTACGCGGTAATTGCCTTTGCTTTTTTAAATTGCAGACTTATAAGTTTTAATATGCATAGAGGTGGTTTTTTAACAGTTTTTTTAATTATAGCAGCTATCACCCTGGTGTTTGACTGGTATGTGTTTTCGGGATTGAAAACATTTACTAATGACTGGCAATCCACAAAAGCAAGGCAAATTGTGCTTTGGGGGTATTTGATCATCTCTGTTGGTGTAACCATCCTTTTTGTTTCCGGATTTGGTAGTTTCAGCCACGCCCGTGGGATGACACCGTATCACGAGTATATGCTGAGCTTATTTATTACATTTTTTATAACAAAACTTGTTTTCGTTATTGTGCTGTCTTTGGGCGATCTGGGGCGTTTTATATACGGAATAGGTAATTCAATAACCAATCACAACGGAAAACATACTGAGCCATTTTTTCCATCGAGAAGAAAATTTATAAGCGAGCTGGCTATTTTACTGGCGGCATTTCCGTTTACCAGTTTTATTTACGCCATGGTAAGGGGTAAGTATGATTATAAAGTACACCGCGAAACTATTTATTTTGACGGACTGCCCGAAGCTTTTGACGGCTTTACCATCACCCAAATATCTGATATACACTCCGGTAGTTTTGATAATACCGCGGCAGTGCAACGAGGAATTGATTTAGCAAATGCCCAAAAAAGCGATCTGTTTGTTTTTACTGGTGATTTGGTGAACAATGCGGCCTGGGAAATTGAGCAATATATCCCCAACTTTAAACAACTGAAGGCGCCCTACGGCCAATATTCTATTTTAGGTAACCATGATTATGGTGATTATATACAATGGGATAATGAAGACGAAAAAGCCGCTAATTTAGATAAGCTGAAACAGCATCATAAAGAGTTAGGTTACAGCCTGTTGCTGGATGAAAGTGTAGAGCTGGAAAAAGACGGGCAAAAAATATCATTAATAGGTGTGCAAAACTGGGGCAGGGGATTTATACAGATAGGCGATTTGGATAAAGCACTTAAGGGTGTTGATGAAAATGCATTTAAAATACTACTATCGCACGACCCAACACATTGGGAGGATAAAGTACGTTTTAATACAACCAATATCGATCTGACATTAGCCGGCCATACACACGGCGCGCAATTTGGTGTTGAAACCGCAGGCTTTAGATGGAGCCCGGTGCAATATCGCTATCTTGACTGGGCTGGTTTGGCGCATCACAATAAACGTTATTTATATGTAAACAGAGGGTTTGGCTTTTTAGCTTTCTCGGGCCGGTTAGGTATTTGGCCGGAGGTTACTGTAATTACTTTGAAGAGAAAAGTAGCGTAGTTTGCTCTTCTTGTAAGACTTAGTTTTTAAAACTTCGTAAGTCTCTTTCTCATGTCAATGACAAAATAGAATACTTCAAACAAATTCTTACCCGGATGCTTATTTATATCAAAGAGCATCAATCATGGCAATTCAACATATAAAAACAATAGGCGTAAAACCCGCTACAGAAACAAAAAAAGGGACTTACTTAACCAAGGATAATTGGGAAGTAATGAAGCCTTTTGTACATTTTGCTTTTAAAGCGATTACTGTGATCGGTTCAGTAATGTTTGCCATTGTAAAGATGATACCCAAGGCTTTGGAACATAAACCAGCGGAACGGAAGAATGATAAGATTATAGAAATATAATATTTTGTCATCTCGACCGGAGGGAGAGATCTTCTATAAATTGCTATCGCACCATGTAAGTCGAAGAAGATTTCTCCCTCCCGTCGAAATGACAAGACGTAGAAGAATTATAAATTCTTAGCCAACTTTTCCAACATCTCAGCAGGTACTTTTTGGAAATCAAGCACCAGGAAACCATCTAAACAATCAGCAAATTTTGGGTCGATGTTGAAGCAGATGATATTGGCGTTTAGCGCGATGTATTGCCTTAATAATACAGGAACCTTCATGCTGCGGGTTTCTACCTCAGAGATAATATCGTCCAGGTTTTTAAAGCTATCCTCGCCGGCCATTAGCATATCGGCATCAATTTTCGAGAAATCAACTTTGAATTTTCTGCGTGGTTTTACATATTGCGCCATTTCATGGTCGAAATGGTTACGGTTGATATAATCTACGATCAGTGATTTTGAAAACTTAGAAAACGAATTGCTAATACTTACAGGGCCAATCAGGTAACGATAGCGCGGGTTGTCAATTAAAAACTTGAATATACCTTTCCATAATAAAAATAATGGAAGTGGTTTTTGCTGGTATTCTTTACGGATGAATGAGCGGCCCAGTTCGATGCTTTTTCTCAATACAGGCATTAACTGTTCTTTTATTTTAAACAGTTCGTTCAAATAAAACCCATTTTTACCCTGACTATAAAATATCTCATCGCCCAAACCAATGCGGTAGGCTCCTACTATTAACTTTGCTTCAGTATCCCAAATAAACAGGTGGTGATAATAAATATCATATTCATCTAAATCGACACTTTTATTAGTACCCTCGCCAATCTCGCGGAAAGTGATCTCGCGTAAGCGGCCAATCTCTCTTATAACATTAGGAATAACCGATGTAGGTGCAATAAATACTTCGTAGTTTTTCTCCTGCCATGCACGGTAAGTATCGCGCAGCGGTTCAATTTCTTTTTCCAGTATCGCGCTATCCATTTCAGGTGCAAAGGCTTCAGGCAGTTTCTTTATTTTGAAAAGATTACGCGGGTTGAACAGCTTTTTCTCTTCCTCTAAACCGGTACCTAAAGCATAGGTACGTGCCCTTAAAAAACTAAGCAGTTTAGTGCTGTTATTATATTCAGGATAATCTGCAATGTTGATGGGTTTACCAATGCGCAGCTTTATGGTTTGGCCCTGTTTATTAAACAGTTCCGATGGCAGTTTGGCAGTACGCAGGGCAGGGTGTATCATGCTCAATAAATTGAACAGCAAGCCGTTGTTGCCATGGAAATATACAGGCACAACCGGTGTTTTTGCTTTAGCGATGATCTTGCCCACAACCGGATGCCATAAGCGGTCCGTTACCTGCTGCGATTCCATATCAAAAGTAGATACCTCGCCAGCAGGGAAAATACCAATCGGTGTACCCTGATTTAGTAGCTCTAAAGTGTTTTTTAAACCGCTGATACTTGATGAATGCTCTATATTTTCAAACGGGTTTACCGCTATAAAGTAATCGCTTAGGTTAGGGATTTTTTTAAGCAGGAAATTGGCCATCAGTTTGGCATCAGGCCTCACTGTTAATAGCATTTTTAATAATACTAGTCCTTCTATACCACCATAAGGGTGATTAGCAATGGCTATAAAACTACCTTCTTTGGGTATGTTTCTCAGGTCTCTTTCGTCAAACTCAATCTCAACACCGCAACCGGCTAAAATAGCATCAATAAACTCGATACCGTTTTTGTGCTGTGCCTGGGCAAACACTTCGTTTACCTGGTTTATTTTCATTACTTCCATTAATAAAGCAGCCAGGCCGGGCATCTTTAGCTTATCTAATTTAGTGGCTTTGGCAAACTCTTCGGTGGTTATAATTTTCATTAGTATTTTAAAAGATGTTGTTTTGGGGTAAAAAATATTCCAAATTTATTTAATTTAACCGGGTATTAAAACCTGAATGAAATCTCAATTTAAAAATTACTTCGCTATAACTAAAAAACAATGGAACGGAATGGTAGTGCTGGTTGTACTTATATTATTAGTACTGGCTGCCCCTTATGTATACCAGCGTTTCCGCAAAGATACTATAATTAACTTTAGTGGCTTTGATGCGGCGGTTGTCCAGTTAAGCAAGGCGCAAAAGACCGATAGCATAGCTGCTACTAAAACTCCTGTATACAATAATGAACATGTAAAAGCTTACATAAGTAACAAGCTAAAGCCCGGTGCAACTATCGAGCTAAACGCTGCTGATTCTGCACAGCTAACTACCGTACGTGGTATAGGTGCTTCATTTGCTATCCGCATCATCCGTTACCGTAACCGGATAGGCGGCTTTTATAATAAGGAGCAATTAATGGAAGTGTACGAACTTGATTCTACTAAATACGCCGAGATAAAAGACCAGCTAACGGTTAATCCATCGGCTGTAATTAAAGTAAATATCAATACCATTTCTTTTGCATCCTTGCGGCAAAGCCCATACCTTAGCTACAAGCAAGCCAGTGCTCTTATTGAGTACAGGACTCAGCACGGCAACTATAATTCGATTGATGATATAGGCAACGTGGCCATTATAACGCCCGATGTACTGCACAAGATTGAACCCTACATAAAATTTAAATGATAGCACAGCAGATAAAAGCAGCCATACGCGATATACCGGATTTCCC
Organism: Mucilaginibacter sp. L196; assembly: GCF_009765905.1. GTDB lineage: Bacteria > Bacteroidota > Bacteroidia > Sphingobacteriales > Sphingobacteriaceae > Mucilaginibacter. The sequence goes on from NZ_LMUO01000019.1 coordinate 108,672, forward strand.
TAAGCCCGGCATTATTTTTAAGGATATTACCCCGATTTTAAAAGATCCCGCCCTGTGTGAGCGCATAGTGGATGTGTTCGCCGTGAAGCTGGCCGGTACTAAAATAGACGTGGTAGCAGGTGTGGAAAGTCGCGGGTTTTTGTTTGGGTTGATGCTGGCTATTCGGCTTGGTGTTCCCTTCGTGCCGGTACGCAAAGCAGGTAAGCTGCCACACACTGTAAAGCAAAAAGTTTACGAACTGGAGTACGGTACCGCCACCATCGAAATGCATATCGATGCCATCAAACCCGGTCAGCATGTACTAATACACGACGACCTGCTGGCTACCGGTGGCACCGTAACCGCTGCCAGTGAGCTGATACAGGAACTCGGCGGAATAGTGAGCGGTTTTAGCTTCGTGGTTGGTTTAGGCTTTTTAGGTGGCAAGGAAAAGATCACCCCGATCAGCGATAATATAATAGTACTGGCGGAATATTAACCGCCCGTACTGTACCACGGCACAGATGAAACAAGTGGTACAGTTGGTACACTTTTGGCCCCAAAAAGTGCCATTTTGTACCCAAAAACAGCGTTATTAGATTAAGAAAATGCTATTTTGAGGGCTAAAAATGCTCAAAAAAACTCGTTTTTCGACTGTTTTTTGCACTTTTTTGGACAAAAAACCATCATTTTTATCAATTTTTTAATGGCTTTTGAGATGCTTTTGAATGATTTTGGCGAGTTTTCGTGCGGTTTTTGTTCCATAATGAAACATGTTTAAAGCGTTTGTCATGCTGAGGAACGAAGTATCTATCCGCGAATCTGCAAGTGGGTGAGCCTAATGGATAGATTCTTCACTGCGTTCAGAATGACAAAGAGAATTTAAAGCGTTTGTCATGCTGAGGAACGAAGCATCTATCCGCGAATCTGCAAGTGGTGAGCCTAATCGATAGATTCTTCACTGCGTTCAGAATGACAAAGAGAATTTAAAGCGTTTGTCATGCTGAGGAACGAAGCATCTATCCGCGAATCTGCAAGAGGTGAGCCTATCGATAGATTCTTCACTGCGTTCAGAATGACAAAGAGAATTTAAAGCGTTTGTCATGCTGAGGAACGAAGCATCTATCCGCGAATCTGCAAGGGGTGAGCCTAATCGGTAGATTCTTCACTGCGTTCAGCATGACAAAGAGAATTTAAAGCGTTTGTCATGCTGAGGAACGAAGCATCTATCCGCGAACCTGCAAGGGGTGAGCCTAATCGATAGATTCTTCACTGCGTTCAGCATGACAAAGAGAATTTAAAGCGTTTGTCATGCTGAGGAACGAAGCATCTATCCGCGAACCTGCAAGTGGTGAGCCTAATCGATAGATTCTTCACTGCGTTCAGCATGACAAAGAGAATTTAAAAGCGTTTGTCATGCTGAGGAACGAAGCATCTATCCGCGAATCTGCAAGAGGTGAGCCTATCGATAGATTCTTCACTGCGTTCAGAATGACAAAGAGAATTTAAAGCGTTTGTCATGCTGAGGAACGAAGCATCTATCCGCGAACCTGCAAGGGGTGAGCCTAATCGGTAGATTCTTCACTGCGTTCAGCATGACAAAGAGAATTTAAAGCGTTTGTCATGCTGAGGAACGAAGCAT
>NZ_LMUO01000019.1:110302-377894 GCF_009765905.1 Mucilaginibacter sp. L196
GGGGAACTCTCTCCCGCTTCAAAAAAAATATCCAAATCTTCGTGCATAAAATATTAAAATTAATATCTTCATCATTTTTAAGCCAATTAAACTAATACCCTGTGTTTTACAGGTAATTTAAACTAAATATGACTACGGTTACCACCAAATCCCCGAAGGGTAAAAAACTGCTGCTTTTTAAAGTGCTGGCTACGCTGTTTCCGTTTGTTCTATTGATTTTGCTGGAGTTTGTCCTCCGTTTTTTTCATTACGGGCACAATACCGATCTGTTCATTAAAGATCCGTACGATGATCGCTATATGGTGATGAATAGCTATGCGTCGGAAAAATTCTTCTCCGATACCGCTAACGCCACTAAAGGTAATTCCGAACTGTTTCAGGTTGATAAAGCGCCCAATACCTTCCGCATATTTGTACTTGGCGAATCAACCACTATAGGTTATCCATATTTTCATAACGGTTCCTTTCACCGCTGGCTGCAATATCGTTTGAACCGGATGTACCCGTATAAAAACTTCGAGATCATCAACCTGTCATTAACAGCGGTCAACTCCTATACCGTACTTGATTTTGGTAAACAACTTGCACAATACCAACCCGATGCGGTACTGATTTATACCGGGCATAACGAGTATTACGGTGCTTTGGGTGTTGGCTCAACCAGCTATATAGGCAGTAACCGCTTCCTGGTGCAAACCCTGCTTAAGCTGCGTACCTTAAAGGTGGTGCAGTTGTTCAATAATTGCATTAAAAAGGTATCAGGGGTATTTGCGTCCCACAAAACCGCAGCCGACCGCCAAACCCTTATGCAGCGCATGGCCTCACGCCAGCATATCGAACTGAATTCTACCGATTATCAAGCAGGCATTAATCAGTACGATGAAAACATGACCGAGCTTTGCCGTTTGTTAAACGATGAGAAAATACCAACGTTTTTAAGTACAGTAGTAAGCAACGAGAAAGATCAGCCGCCTTTCATCAGCAATGGTACTGGTCCAAATTCGGCAATGGGCTTTTATAAAGCCGGGCAGCAAGCCTTTGCCAAAGCCGACTATGCTACCGCCAAGCAGGATTTCGATAAAGCAAAAGAACTGGATGAACTCCGCTTCCGTGCGCCCGAAGCAATAAATACCATCATCAGGAAGCTTGCTACCGAATTTCCGGAAGTTCATTTGGTAGATACTAAGAAGGAGTTTGAGCAATACTCGCCCCATGGTATCGTCGGTAACGAAACCATATTGGAGCATTTGCATCCTAATTTACATGGGTATTCCATTATGTCCGATGCGTTTTTTCAGGCTATGCAAAGTCAGCATTTAATAGCGGATCCTACCGAGAAAGAAATCAGCTATGCGCAATTGGTGAAAGATATGCCGGTCACCAAAATGGATTCACTCATCGGGTTAATTCAAATCACCAACCTTAAAACAGGCTGGCCGTTTAACCAGCTAATCCCTGCTAATTATAAACCGGATACCAGCCTCAGTGGGGTGTTAGCTTCGCGCATAGAATCTGCTCAGGCCACGTGGGCTGATGGGATGGATCAGTTGTTTGCTTATTATAGAAACAGCAACGATAAGGAAGGCGCGTTAAGAATAATGAAGGCGATGAACCTGGAATTTCCAAACGAAAAGCAATACTGTGGCAATGCCGCAAATATTGCTGCGATTTTGGGTAACTATGATGAAGCGGCCTTCTACTACAAAAAACTATACCAGTTAGACCCGAACGATCAGTTGGCGGTGAATATATTTCAATTGTATTTGCGTGCCGACGAGCCGAACGAGGCGCTTGCCTATATTAAAAATCTACCGCAGGCACAACAGGCGCAAGCGGTTAACATACTCACCCAGATTATTGATGATAAGGCTATTTTAGCTAAGCAACCGCATAATGCGCAGGTAACCGCGCGTTTAGCAGCTAACTATAAACTGTTGGGTCTTACCGATATGGCATCAAAATATTCAGCCAAATGATGGAACGCGAGCTTATAAAACAAAACCGCAAGTTTGGCTACACCGTGGCTATTGCTTTGCTGGTTTTAGCTGCTTTTCGTATATTTATAAGGCACAAACAAGGTTGGTGGGTGGCTTTTGCTATCGCGATAGTGTTACTACTGTTTTCGTTACTAAAACCTGTTTTGTTAAACCCTTTGCGGTTGGTGTGGGATAAAATAGGGCATGTGCTGAGCATCATTAATACCTACGTTTTGCTTACCGTTTTTTATTTTTTCATATTAAGCCCGCTGGGGATGATCATGCGTTTGTTTGGGAAGGATATTTTGAAGATAAAGTGGTTGAAAAATAAGGATACCTATTGGGAAGATGCCTCGTTAAAGGAAGTTAACAATATGGAGAATCAATTTTAATAAGCCCCACCCAACCCTCCCCGGAAGGGAGGACTTTAAAAAGAATTAAGTTAAAGTCTCCCCTACCGGAGGAGATTTAGAGGGGGCTGTTTTGTGATTTAAATAAATGATATGGAAGTTTTATTAGAGTTTTTCAGATTTTTAAAACAACGCAAGCGTTACTGGCTTTGGCCATTATGTATTGTGTTGGTACTACTGGCTACCTTTTTGGTGATAGCCCAGGGCTCGGCATTGGCGCCTTTTATCTACTCTCTTTTTTAAGCGAAGATGTACATCCTCGGGATCTCTGCCTATTATCATGATAGTGCCGCCTGCTTAATTCAGGATGGCAAAATACTATCGGCAGCGCAGGAAGAACGTTTCACCCGGATAAAAAATGATGCCGCTTTCCCGGAGAAAAGCGTCAGGTATTGTCTTGAACAAGCCGGGATAACCCTGAACCAAGTCGATCACATCGTTTATTACGAAAAGCCATTTTTGAAATTTGAACGTTTGCTGGAAACCCATCTGGCATTCGCGCCCTTTGGCGTAAAGTCGTTTTTAAAAGCGATGCCTTTATGGCTAAAGGAAAAGCTCTATTTTAAAAAGATGCTCACCAAGGCCTTGCAGCAAATTGATGCCGATTGGAAAAATAACAACCATGATTTACTGTTTACCGAGCATCATCAATCCCATGCGGCATCGGCATTTTATCCTTCGCCTTTTGATAAAGCCATTATTTTAACGGTTGATGGGGTAGGCGAGTGGGCCACAACATCAGTGAGCAAAGGCAATGGTAGTGTTATTGAAAATATTAGTCATATCAATTTTCCGCATTCCATAGGTTTGCTGTATTCTGCTTTTACCTATTATTTAGGTTTTAAGGTGAATTGCGATGAATATAAAGTAATGGGCCTTGCGCCTTATGGCAAGCCTGTTTATACCGACTTGATATTAAAAGAACTGATTGATATAAAAGAGGATGGTTCATTCAGGCTGAACATGAAGTATTTTACCTACGCCACGGGCTTAACCATGACAGGTAATAAATTCGACCAGCTATTTAAAAGTCCACCCCGCCAACCCAAAGCCGAACTCTCCGCATTCCATATGGATATAGCTGCATCCATACAGCAAGCCACCGAATATGTAATGCTGAAATTAACTACCAGCCTTTATCAGCAATATCAGGAAGATAACCTTTGCCTTGCGGGAGGTGTAGCGTTAAACTGTGTAGCCAACGGCAAAATACTAAAGCAATCCGGCTTTAAAAATATATGGATACAACCCGCCGCAGGCGATGCAGGCGGTGCATTGGGAGCGGCCTTAGCGGTTTATCATGAGCATCTGAAACAACCAAGAATTGTTGAGCCTGAAGATAGCATGCATAATGCCCTGCTTGGCCCTGAATATAATGATGCTGAAATCCGGCAAATCCTCACGAACCATAACCTGAAGTTTGAAGAGTTGACAGATGATGAGCTATACAAAGCCATCGCCCACGAAATAGCATCAGGCAAAGTCATTGGTAGATTTAAAGGCCGGATGGAATTCGGTCCACGAGCTTTAGGCGCACGCAGCATCATTGCTGATCCTCGTAACAACACCATGCAATCTGTCCTTAATAAAAAGATAAAATTCCGCGAGTCATTCCGCCCATTCGCTCCGGCAGTATTGGAACAACACGCCGATGAATATTTCGATCTCAGCGTGCCGAGTCCATACATGCTGTTAGTCGGAAAAGTGAGAGAAGAAAAACGTAAAGTGCCAGTTGGTGATCAACAAGACCCCTTCAAAAAAATAAACCAGGAACGCTCCATAGTCCCCGCCATCACACATCTTGACTATTCAGCCCGGCTGCAAACCGTAAACTCAAACCAGCACCCTGACTTTTACAAACTGATAGACGCGTTCTATCAGCTAACCGGCTGCCCAATGGTGATCAACACCTCCTTTAACCGCATGGACGAACCCATCGTTTGCAAACCGGAAGATGCCATCCTTTGTTTTCTAAATACGGAGATTGATGTGTTGGCGATAGGGAGCTTTTTAGTGAAAAAAATAGTTTAATCCAGTTTGTCATTCTGAGCGAAGCGAAGAATCTATCCGTTATACATAGCGCTGATGCCTATCGATAGATTCTTCGCTCTGCTCAGAATGACAAAAGAGTAATGAATGACAAGTCCAAACGCCCAACCGGGCAGGGCTTTCATTATACTAATTCAATAAAGATATACAGGTTGCTCACTGAGTATTTTTATTTTTGTATCACACTAACATAGCTATGCAACAATCACTCATTAGCCTTCGTGATGCTCTGGAAACGGACCTCCCCGCCATATTGGAGATCTATAACGACATCATCCTAACCACAACAGCCATATACAGCGAAGAACCCCACACCCTGCAAATGCGCCTCGACTGGTTTAATGAGCGTAAACAAGCAGGCTTCCCTGTAATTGTCGCCGAGCAGAATGGTGTTTTGGTTGGATTCGCCACTTATGGCAAGTTCAGGGTATGGCCATGTTACCGTTTCACGATAGAACATTCTCTTTATGTGCACAGGGATAACCGTGGACAAGGCATCAGCAAAATATTATTACAGGAGATCATATCACTCGCCAAAAGCGCAGGTATGCATGCCCTGATTGCAGGTGTAGATAGTGAGAATGACATCAGTCTGCAATTACACCTCACATTTGGCTTTACACAAGTTGCCCGGTTTAAAGAAGTAGGCTTCAAATTCAACCGCTGGTTGGATCTGATCTTTTTGGAGATGATATTGGAGTAGTATCGAGTAGATAGTATCAAGTATCAAGACGAAAATTAAAGAGCGCAAACGCCCGACAGAAAACCGGGCCGGGAGCTGGCCTTGCGGGCAGAAGGTTTTTTCTGTCTTGATCTTTTGCTACCTTTTGGATCAAACCAAAAGTAGTAGCCCCGCGGCAATGAGCGGGCGAGAATCTATCATTAAAACGAGAATACCTCTACTGAGGAACGAAGCACCAAAAATATTTTTACAAACTTTAAATCACCATTACCCACTTTAAATCAACTAAACATTAATTTCATACCATATACCATTTTGTACTACTTTCTAAGTATAAAATCATAAAACTAAGCTGTGATTTAATGCGTTACTTTGTAGTAACCAATTATAAATCATGAGTACTTTATTAACTGACATGCCTTCCGGAATTGATTTTTCTGTTAGCGAAAATCAACAAATGGTAGGGCAAATGGCAAAGGATTTTGCCGAACGATACATCAAACCGTATGTAATGGAGTGGGATGAATCGCAACACTTCCCGATAGAACTTTTTAAACACTTAGGCGAACTGGGCATGATGGGCGTAATGGTGCCCGAGCAATATGGAGGCTCCGGCTTCGGCTACCACGAATATGTAAGTGTAATTGTAGAGATTGCAAAAGTTTGCGGCTCAATAGGCTTATCCGTAGCGGCGCATAATTCACTGTGTACCGGCCACATTATGGCTTTTGCCAACGAAGAACAAAAGCAACGCTGGCTACCCAAACTGGCTACTGCCGAGTGGATAGGAGCATGGGGACTAACCGAAGCCAATACCGGCAGCGATGCCATGGGCATGATGACCACCGCCGTTCTAGATGGTGATGAATATGTGGTAAACGGCTCAAAAAACTGGATCACCCACGGAAAATCAAGCAATGTGGCTGTCGTGATGGTTAGAACAGGAGAGAAGGGCGATTCAAAAGGCATCTCAGCTATCGTGATAGAAAAAGGCACACCCGGCTTCACCCATGGTAAAAAGGAGAACAAACTAGGCATGCGCGCCTCAGAAACTACCGAACTGATATTCGACAACTGCCGCGTACCTAAAGAAAACTTGTTAGGCAAACAAGGCGAAGGCTTCGCCCAAGCCATGAAGGTGTTGGATGGTGGTAGAATCTCCATAGCAGCCTTATCATTAGGTATCGCCAAAGGAGCTTTTGAAGCTGCCGTTGCTTATGCCAAGGAACGCAAGCAATTCGGTCAGCCGATAGCGAACTTTCAGGGCATTGCCTTTAAACTGGCAGATATGGCCACCGAAATAGAAGCAGCAGAGCTATTAGTTATGCAGGCAGCCGACTTAAAAAACAAACACCTGCCGGTAACCAAACAATCAGCCATGGCCAAATACTTCGCATCTGAAGTAGCAGTTAGAACGGCTACCGAAGCAGTCCAGATCTTCGGCGGCTACGGCTACACCAAGGATTTCCCGGTAGAAAAATATTACCGTGATGCTAAACTTTGCACTATAGGCGAGGGGACAAGCGAGATACAGAAGATTGTAATTAGCAGGGAAGTGTTAAGGTAGATTTTGATAATAACGAACATCGAATGCTGAATATTTAATAATGAAGGTTTACTTCGATGTTCGGCATTCAGTATTCGATGTTCAATATTCAATATTATTGAATTACATGCCGCAGGGTCAAGCGTCCACATTTGACCCTTATTTTTTGTTAGCGTCCACGCTAACATTCACTTGGCTAAAATAAATCATTATATTTAGTCAATGAAAAAGCCTTATCTCTTATTAATATTTATATTACTGGTTGTTTTCTTCTTTGAAGCAAAATCTTCAAAGAAGCAATCGTTAACAAATTCTGACTATAAAGAATACACTTTAACAATTGATCCCCAAAGGATCAGCAAATCACACGATACAGTAATTTTTAAAAAAGCCTACATTGTATATTACATCCCCGTAAAGTTTTCAAATAACACCAATGCACCTTTAAACTATATAACAATGACTTGTGGATGGGATGAATTATTTCATTTGACTAACAAGTATTTTAAAATACCAATCAGGCCATGCGAAAGCAATTATCCATACACAATAACTCTTTTACCACAAAACACCTCAACTTTTTATCTTCCAATTATTAAAGAAAGAAAATCAGTCGGGGATGAGACTTTAAAAATCGGAATGAATTTATTTATCGATAATGCAGAAAATAGAAACTTATTTCCGCTTCCGGTTAACAAAATGGACAATGTAATTTGGTCCAACGAAATAAAAATTCCATTACCACTCACATCAACTAAATAAACTCAATCAACTCTTTCATATTCAAAATAAATCATTTACCTTTGCCCTCCCACGAAAGGAGGTATTTCAGGAACTATGATCATTATTAACGTAAAAGACGGCGAATCATTGGATAAAGCATTAAAACGCTTTAAAAAGAAATTTGAGAAAACCGGTGTATTAAGAGAACTTCGTAGCCGTCAGGCATTCGAAAAGAAATCGATTACCCGTAGGCATGAAATCAAACATGCTATCTACAAGCAAAATATGAACGCGGAAACTGTGTAAATTTATTTTACAGTTTTTGCTAATTATATATTAAAACTATTTGTACATTCATATTCTTGGATGTATAAATAGTTTTTATGTTTTTAGCCCGTTTTATACAATATATTCAGTTCGAAAAACGGTACTCCCCGCATACAGTATCTGCCTATCAGTCAGATCTGGATCAATTCATACGCTTCCTTAATACCACTGAGGAAACCATTACACACCCTTCAGAGATCACCCATCACCTCATCCGCAACTGGATGGTAGCCATGATGAGTGAAGATATTACCGCGCGTTCCATCACCCGCAAAATAGCTACGCTGCGCAAGTACTTTAAATTTTTATTGCAGGAGGGTATCATCACCCATAATCCGGCCTCAAAAATAAATACACCAAAAAGCCCCAAAAACCTGCCTGTAGTTGTCGAGGATGCAAAGCTTACACAAATGCTGGATGATAACGAGGTGTTCGGCCACGATTTTAAAGGCGTACGCGATAAACTGGTGATTGAAACCCTGTTTGGCACCGGCATGCGCCTGGCCGAATTATTAGGCGTAAAAGAAACCGATATAAATATTTACGAAGGCACGGTAAAAGTTTTAGGTAAACGCAACAAACAGAGGATTATACCTATAAATAACGAGCTAAAACTGCTAATAAGCGAGTATCTGGAGTTAAAGAAAAATCAAAATTTTAATAACAATTCCCTAACATTGCTCGTTACAGATAAAGGAGCCGATGCATATCCAAAGCTCATTTATTTAATAGTGCAAAAGTATTTATCTTACATATCAACCCAAAACAAAAAAAGCCCCCACGTGCTGAGGCACACATTTGCAACAAGTTTACTTAACCGCGGCGCCGACCTTAACGCCATCAAAGAACTTTTGGGCCATGCTAACCTTAGCGCAACCCAAATTTACACGCACAACTCCGTTGAGCGATTGAAGTCTATTTATAAACAAGCCCATCCAAAGGCATAACAAGGAGGAATTATGAAAATTACAGTGCAATCTATTCGTTTTAACGCAGACAAGAAATTGTTAGATTTTATTCAGAAAAAAACTGATAAGTTGGATACCTTTCACGACCACATAATTAGTGGCGAGGTTTATTTGAAACTGGAAAACGTAGAAGATGAGGCAAATAAGATAACGGAGATTAAACTGTTGCTTCCGGGCATCGCATTATTCGCGAAAGAACAATGTAAGAGCTTTGAAGAGGCTACCGACCTGGCGGTTGAGAGCCTGCGCAAACAAATTGAAAAATATAAACAGAAGAAAACTATTGCTGCCGAAGCTGTTAAAAATGCGGTTTTAGCTGATAATGAGGACGATTTCTAATCGAAATCATAGGATACAATTCCAGGAAAATCGATGGCTTTAAACCCATCGATTTTTTTTTGATAAAAAATTTTGATGGGCATAATTTATTTGTAAATTTGCAATCCCTTTTAGAGAGGTACGTAACGCGGATTTTCAACAAAAGGGTTGGTTCTTTAAAATAAAAAAGATATTAATAATTTAACCGGTAAAAATCCGATGGCCAGCAATGGAGCAGAGGAGAAATAAAGGTGAATTTTTAAGCCTCCTTAGCTCAGCTGGTAGAGCGACTGACTTGTAATCAGTAGGTCATTGGTTCGATCCCGATAGGAGGCTCTGTTTTTTCGGATTGCGGTGTTTAGCTTCAACTTTGAGCATTGTCGGTCCGGAATAACAACTGGGGGAATACCAGAGCGGTCAAATGGGACGGACTGTAAATCCGTTGCTTCGGCTACGAAGGTTCGAATCCTTCTTCCCCCACAATTTGTAGTTGGCAGTTACCGGTTAGCAGTAAGCATTAGCATACAGCAAACTGATAACTGCAAACTGCATTAATGCGGAAGTAGCTCAGTTGGTAGAGCGATAGCCTTCCAAGCTATAGGTCGCGAGTTCGAACCTCGTCTTCCGCTCAAAAAAGGGAATGTCGGATTTCGAAATTTCGATTTCGGACTTAAATGATGAAAAGAGGCAGGGTTGATTAAGGACAGCAGATCCGAAATTAAAAATCCCAAATCCAGAAGTCAAAAAATTAGCCGACGTAGCTCAGGGGTAGAGCACTTCCTTGGTAAGGAAGAGGTCATGGGTTCAAATCCCATTGTTGGCTCGCTTTATTTAAAGTATATAATAGAGAGTTTTTAAAGTATAATTAACCTACAAAATTAAATATAAATCATGGCAAAAGAAAAGTTTGACCGCAGTAAACCGCACTTAAACATCGGTACAATCGGTCACGTTGACCACGGTAAAACAACCCTTACCGCAGCTATTACTAAAGTATTATCTGATAAAGGGTTTTCAGAAGCTCGTTCATTCGATTCAATCGATTCAGCTCCTGAAGAAAAAGAGCGTGGTATCACTATCAACACTGCTCACGTTGAGTACTCAACAGCTAACCGTCACTATGCTCACGTTGACTGTCCAGGTCACGCGGATTATGTGAAAAACATGGTTACTGGTGCTGCTCAAATGGACGGTGCTATCATCGTTGTTGCTGCTACAGACGGCCCGATGCCTCAAACTCGTGAACACATCCTTTTAGCTCGCCAGGTTGGTGTGCCTTCATTGGTTGTATTCATGAACAAAGTGGATATGGTTGATGATCCTGAATTGTTAGAATTAGTTGAAATGGAAATCCGTGAGTTATTATCATTCTATGATTTCCCAGGTGATGATATTCCAGTTATTCAAGGTTCAGCTTTAGGTGGCCTTAACGGCGATCCTCAATGGGTTGAAAAAATTATGGAATTGATGAATGCAGTTGATGCTTACATCCCAATTCCTCCACGTTTAACTGAACTTCCTTTCTTAATGCCTGTTGAGGACGTATTCTCGATCACTGGTCGTGGTACTGTTGCAACTGGTCGTATCGAACGTGGTGTTATCAATACTGGTGACCCTGTAGATATCTTAGGTATGGGTGCTGAGAACTTAAAATCAACCTGTACTGGTGTTGAGATGTTCCGCAAGATCCTTGACCGTGGCGAAGCTGGTGATAACGTAGGTTTATTGTTACGTGGTATTGAAAAAACTGATATCCGTCGTGGTATGGTTATTTGCAAACCAGGTTCAGTAACTCCACACACTGATTTCAAAGCAGAAGTTTACGTATTATCAAAAGCAGAAGGTGGCCGTCACACTCCATTCTTCAACAAATACCGCCCGCAATTCTATTTCCGTACAACAGACGTAACAGGTGAAATCACCCTTGCTGAAGGTGTTGAAATGGTTATGCCAGGTGATAACGTTACAATCAATGTAAAATTGATCAACGCTATCGCGATGGAAAAAGGCTTACGTTTCGCTATCCGTGAAGGTGGCAGAACAGTAGGTGCTGGTCAGGTAACTGAGATAGTAAAATAAAACCTTACGACCTGCCAAAAGCGGGGAATAAGTTAGGTTAATATACAGCAAAGTACTTAGCTAAATCAGCTAAGTACTTTGTTACTATAAAAAAGTGATGAAGACATCGCTTTTAAAAAAGGATACACGGGAATAGTTCAACGGTAGAATAGAGGTCTCCAAAACCTTTGATCAGGGTTCGAATCCTTGTTCCCGTGCATAATTAATAAGATATGGCTAACGTAGGTGAGTATATAAAAGAATCATATATCGAGATGACCGAAAAGGTTACCTGGCCAACCTGGCGCGAGCTGCAAAGCAGCGCTGTTTTGGTGTTGGTGGCAACGGTTATTATCGCTTTGGTAGTTTTTGGTATGGACCAATTAATTGGTTGGTTGCTGAGAAGTTTTTATAGTTCACTAGGTTAATATATAGATACATGAGCGATCAATTAAAATGGTACGTGGTACGTGCCATAAGTGGTAAAGAAAAAAAGGTAAAGACATATATTGAGGCTGAAATAAACCGTTTAGGTATAACACACCTAATCCCTCAGATATTAATCCCTACCGAAAAATATTACCAGATGCGCGACGGAAAGAAAATCGCTAAAGAGCGTAATTACTTCCCGGGTTATGTGTTGATGGAAGCCCAACTTGATGGCGAAATTGAACACGTAATAAAAAACATAAACAGCGTTATTGGTTTCCTGGGTGATAAAGCCGGAAACGCCATACCGCTTCGCCAGGCAGAAGTTAACCGTATTTTAGGTAAGGTTGATGAGATGACAGCACAGGGTGAAACCATGAATGTGCCTTATTATGTTGGCGAGAATGTGAAAGTAATGGACGGACCTTTCAACGGCTTTAGCGGTGTGATTGAGGAAGTTAACGAAGAGAAAAAGAAACTGAAGGTAATGGTAAAAATATTCGGGCGCCGTACGCCGCTTGAATTAAATTACATGCAGGTAGAGAAAGAGTAGTGCTTAGTAGCTAGTATCAAGTAGCAAGATTATTTGATCAGCACTAATATTGATAAAGAATAAGATTGGAGAAGGTAGCAGTAAAAAGTCTAGATACTTGATACTAACTACTTGATACTAACTACTTGATACTAAACAAAGATAATGGTAAAAAGCACGAGGTAAAAAGTCTAGATACTTGATACTAACTACTTGATACCAGAACAAAAGAATGTTACATAGCTTCCACTTACTAACATTGAGTAACAATTAAAGTAAACAAAAAAATGGCAAAAGAAGTCGGTGCGATGGTGAAACTACAAGTGAAGGGCGGCGCTGCAAACCCATCTCCACCAATTGGCCCTGCATTGGGTGCAAAAGGTGTGAATATTATGGAGTTTTGCAAGCAGTTCAACGCACGTACCCAGGATAAACCTGGTAAAGTGTTGCCTGTAGTTATTACTGTATATGTTGACAAGTCATTCGAATTTATCATCAAAACCCCTCCTGTAGCAATCCAGTTAATGGAAGTAACAGGTTTAAAAAGTGGTTCTGCTGAGCCCAACCGTAAAAAAGTTGCCAGTGTAAACTGGGATCAGGTTGAGACTATAGCAAAAGATAAAATGACTGACCTGAATGCATTCACAGTTGAATCAGCCATGAAAATGGTGGCAGGTACTGCCCGCAGTATGGGAATAACCGTATCAGGTACGGCTCCCTGGAATTAATTAAATTTATACAAATCAGTTTAAGACAGTGGCAAGATTAACAAAAAATCAAAAAGCGGCACTCTCCAAAATTGAGGCTAATAAATCATACACATTACAGGATGCAACAGCATTGGTAAAGGATATTTCCAATACCAAGTTTGATTCATCTGTTGATATAGATGTACGTTTAGGTGTTGACCCTCGTAAAGCCAATCAAATGGTACGCGGTATAGCAACATTGCCTCATGGAACCGGAAAAACTGTACGTGTGCTTGTGCTTTGTACTCCTGATAAGGAACAAGAAGCTAAAGACGCAGGTGCGGATTTCGTAGGTTTGGATGATTACATTGCCAAGATTGAAGGCGGATGGACTGACGTTGATATTATCATCACTATGCCAAGTGTTATGGCTAAAGTAGGTCGTTTGGGTCGTATATTAGGCCCGCGTAACCTTATGCCTAACCCTAAATCAGGAACAGTAACACCAGAAGTTGGTAAAGCTGTAACTGATGTAAAAGGTGGTAAAATCGATTTCAAGGTTGATAAAACCGGCATCATCCATGCCTCAATAGGAAAAGTATCTTTCCCTGCTGATAAGATTTATGAGAATGCATTAGAAGTATTGCAGGTTATCTCTAAATTAAAACCTTCATCAGCAAAAGGAACATATTTTAAAAGTATACACGTTTCGTCAACAATGTCACCGGGAATTGAAGTTGAAACCAAAACAGTAGCGGGGATTTAATCATGAATAAAGAAGAAAAATACGACTTAGTTCTTGCCCTTACTGAACAAATGAAAGAGTATGGTAATTTCTATATTACCGATACTTCTAATTTAACGGTTGCAAAAGTAAATGACATCCGTCGCAAATGTTTCGAAAGTGACATCACCATGCAGGTAACAAAAAATAGCTTAATTAAAAAAGCTATGGACAATATCGAAGGTGATTTCTCTCCATTATATGATGTATTAAAAGGTTCATCATCAATCCTTTTCTCTAAATCAGCAACTGCTCCGGCAAAACTGATCAAACAGTTAAGGAAAAAAGGTGACAAACCAGTTTTAAAAGCAGCATATATTGATTCATCGATATTCATAGGCGATAACCAACTTGATACCTTGATTAACTTAAAATCAAAAGAACAATTGGTTGGCGAGATTATCGGACTATTGCAATCACCAGCGAAGAACGTTATTTCTGCACTACAATCAGGCGGAAATATACTGGCAGGAGTTGTAAAAACATTACAAGAAAGAGGTTAACGGAACACCCTAAGTTTCGAATTAAACAAAAAGCATTAAAAAGTAAAAATTAAATAAAATGGCGGATTTAAAAGCGTTTGCTGAACAGTTAGTAAACTTAACAGTAAAAGAAGTTAACGAATTAGCTCAGATCTTGAAAGATGAGTATGGCATTGAGCCTGCTGCTGCAGCTGTTGCTGTTGCTGCTGCTCCAGCTGGTGGCGATGACGCTCCTGCAGCTGCTGCTGAACAAACTGCATTTGATGTTATCCTGAAAGAAGCAGGTGGCTCAAAATTAGCAGTTGTTAAATTAGTAAAAGACCTTACCGGCCTTGGTTTGAAAGAAGCTAAAGACTTAGTTGATGGTGCACCTAAAGAAGTTAAAACTGGTGTAACTAAAGAAGAAGCTGAATCTTTGAAAAAACAATTAGAAGAAGCCGGAGCGGTAGTTGAGGTTAAATAATTTAACCCGATACACAATAGCATCAGACTCCGACCATTTTTGGTCGGGGTCTATTGCTGTTTATAATGGTTTAGACATTTTAGATGTTTAGGTTTGATATATTATCTCAAATCTCATATCTCTAAATCTCGCATCTAAAAACATCTACTTAAGTTTATTAATAAACTAAAATTATAATCCCTTGGCAAACAACAATAATCAAAGAGTAAACTTTGCAACCAGCAGAAAGGTACTTGATTACCCTGATTTCCTGGATGTACAGTTGCAATCTTTTCAGGAATTTTTTCAATTGGAAACTACTTCAGACAACCGCTATAAAGAAGGTTTGTTTAAAGTGTTTGCCGAAAACTTTCCAATTTCAGATTCAAGAAACATCTTTGTTTTAGAATTTCTTGACTATTTTATTGATCCGCCACGTTATGATATACAAGAGTGTATTGAACGCGGATTAACTTATAGCGTCCCTTTAAAAGCCAAGTTGCGCCTGTCATGTAATGACGAGGAGCACGAAGATTTTGAAACGATAGTACAGGACGTGTACTTGGGAACTATCCCTTACATGACTCCTAAAGGTACATTCGTTATCAATGGCGCCGAGCGTGTAATTGTATCGCAATTGCACCGTTCACCAGGTGTGTTCTTTGGCCAAAGCCGCCACACTAACGGTACTAAATTATACTCTGCCCGTGTTATCCCTTTCAAAGGATCATGGATTGAGTTTGCTACAGACGTTAACAACGTGATGTATGCTTATATCGACCGTAAAAAGAAATTCCCGGTTACTACATTACTACGTGCCATTGGTTATGATTCTGATAAAGATATATTAGAATTATTTGAACTGGCTGATGAAGTAAAAGTTAGCAAATCAGGTCTTAAAAAATTCATTGGCCGTAAGCTTGCCGCAAGGGTGCTTAAAAAATGGGTTGAGGATTTTGTGGACGAAGATACCGGTGAAGTTGTTTCAATCGACCGTAACGAGATCATTCTGGAGCGTGAAACCGTGCTTGAAGATGACCATATTGACATGATCATTGATGCAGGTGTAAAAACTATCATCCTGAACAAGGAAGATGCTGCTACCAGCGGTGACTACACTATCATATATAATACTTTACAAAAAGATACTTCAAACTCTGAGAAAGAAGCGGTTGAGCATATCTACCGTCAATTACGTAACGCTGAACCACCTGATGAGGAAACTGCCCGTGGTATCATCGATCGTTTATTCTTCTCTGATAAAAGATATGACCTGGGTGATGTAGGTCGTTACCGCATCAACCGTAAATTAAAACTTAGTACTTCTGAAGAAACTAAAGTTTTAACCAAACAGGATATCATCGCGATAGTAAAATACCTGATCAAATTAATCAACTCAAAAGCTGAGGTGGATGATATTGATCACTTGTCAAACCGTCGTGTACGTACCGTAGGTGAGCAGTTATATGCTCAGTTCGGCGTAGGTTTAGCACGTATGGCCCGTACCATCCGTGAGCGTATGAACATTCGTGATAACGAGGTGTTCACACCAACCGACCTGATCAACGCGCGTACATTATCATCAGTGATAAACTCGTTCTTCGGAACAAACCAGCTATCACAGTTTATGGACCAAACCAACCCACTGGCAGAGATCACGCACAAGCGTCGTCTGTCAGCCCTGGGGCCCGGTGGTCTGTCTCGTGAGCGTGCAGGTTTCGAGGTTCGTGACGTACACTATACCCACTACGGTAGGTTATGTACCATCGAAACTCCGGAAGGACCGAACATTGGTTTGATATCTTCACTTTGCGTACACGCCAAAATCAATAACCTGGGATTCATCGAAACACCATACAAACGTGTGGTTGACGGTGTAGTATCAATGGCTGAGCCGGTTGTGTATTTATCTGCAGAGGATGAAGATGGTAAAACCATTGGACAGGCTAACGCGGTTTATGATGATAACGGTGTGTTTAGCACCCCACGTGTAAAAGCACGTTTTGAAGGTGACTTCCCGATTATTGAGCCGGAAAGACTTGATTATATGGATATCGCCCCTAACCAGATCACTTCGATTGCGGCTTCATTAATTCCGTTCCTGGAACATGATGATGCTAACCGTGCATTGATGGGATCAAACATGCAACGCCAGGCTGTACCATTGTTACGCCCTGAAGCGCCAATTGTTGGTACTGGTTTGGAAGGCCGTGTGGCTAAAGATTCACGTACACTGATAAATGCAGAAGGTGATGGAGTTGTTGAGTATGTAGATGCCAACGAAATCCGTATTAAATATGACCGTAACGAACTGGACCGCCTTGTATCTTTCGATGGCGATTCACGCAGCTACCGTTTAACCAAGTTCAAGAAAACGAACCAGAGCACTACCATGAACCTTAAGCCGATTGTTAAAAAAGGCCAGAGGGTTGAAAAAGGTGAAGTACTTTGCGAAGGTTATGCTACCCAAAATGGTGAGCTTGCCTTAGGCCGTAACTTAAAAGTAGCATTCATGCCTTGGCAGGGATATAACTTTGAGGATGCGATCGTTATCTCGGAACGCGTAGTTTCACAGGATATATTCACTTCACTTCACGTGGAAGAATTTGAACTGGAAGTACGTGATACCAAACGTGGTGAAGAAGAATTAACACCGGATATCCCTAACGTATCAGAAGAAGCTACTAAAGACCTTGACGAAGACGGTATCATCCGTGTTGGTGCTGAGGTTAAAGAAGGCGATATTTTGATCGGTAAGATCACTCCAAAAGGTGAATCAGATCCTTCACCGGAAGAAAAACTATTACGTGCCATATTTGGTGATAAAGCAGGTGATGTTAAAGATGCGTCTTTAAAAACTCCTCCATCTATCGCTGGTGTGGTTATCGATACCAAATTATTCTCACGTGCTAAGAAAACTACGAAAGCAGAAGAAAAAGCACAGATAGAAAAATTGGATAACAAACATGATAAGGCTGTTAAAGACCTTAAAAATACATTGATCGAGAAATTATTCGAGATTGTGAATGGTAAAACATCACAAGGTGTATTTAATGTTTACAAAGAGTTACAGGTTGCTAAAGGTGTTAAATTCACTCAAAAAATCCTGGTTGAGCTTAATTATGAAAATATTAACCCAACTAAATGGACAACTGATGATGATAAAAACGACCAGATAAAACTTCTTCTTCATAACTACAACATCAAGGTTAACGAGGAATTAGGTGCTTATCGTCGTGATAAATTCGCTATCAGTGTGGGTGATGAGCTTCCTTCAGGTATTGTGCAAATGGCTAAAGTTTACATCGCTAAAAAGCGTAAGCTTAAAGTGGGTGATAAAATGGCAGGCCGCCACGGTAACAAAGGTATTGTTGCACGTATTGTACGTGACGAAGACATGCCTTTCCTTGAGGATGGAACACCGGTTGATATTGTGTTGAACCCACTGGGTGTACCTTCACGTATGAACTTGGGCCAGATATATGAAACTGTATTAGGATGGGCTGGTAAAGAGCTGGGCATTAAATTTGCTACCCCGATTTTTGATGGTGCAAGCCATGAAGAAGTGGAAGAGTGGGTTAAAAAGGCCAACTTACCTGAATCAGGCCGTACCTATTTATACAACGGTTTAACAGGCGATCGCTTTGATCAACAGACTACAGTAGGTATTATATACATGCTGAAATTAGGTCACATGGTTGACGATAAGATGCACGCGCGTTCAATTGGGCCATACTCATTAATTACACAACAACCATTGGGTGGTAAAGCCCAGTTCGGTGGTCAGCGTTTTGGTGAGATGGAAGTTTGGGCACTGGAAGCATTCGGTGCAGCAAACATCTTGCAAGAGATCTTGACCGTTAAATCTGATGATGTTATCGGCCGCGCTAAAACTTACGAGGCTATTGTTAAAGGTGAAAACCTGCCAACTCCTTCAGTTCCGGAATCATTCAACGTATTGATCCACGAATTAAGAGGTTTAGGTTTGGATATCACATTAGAATAAGGATAAAGTTTAAAGTTGAAAGTTTAAAGCGAGAGCTACTTTCAACTTTAAACCTTTAACTTTTAACTTTAAAACAAAGGAGACTATGTCTTACAAAAAGGATAATAAAATCAAAAGTAATTTCACCACTATTACCATCAGCTTAGCCTCACCTGAGTCTATCCTGGAGCGTTCAAGTGGCGAAGTTTTAAAACCGGAGACCATCAATTACAGAACTTACAAACCTGAACGTGATGGTTTGTTTTGCGAACGTATATTCGGCCCGGTTAAAGATTATGAGTGCCATTGCGGTAAATACAAACGTATCCGTTACAAAGGTATCGTGTGTGACCGTTGCGGTGTTGAAGTAACTGAAAAGAAAGTACGTCGTGAGCGTATGGGCCACATCAACTTGGTGGTTCCTGTTGCACACATCTGGTACTTCCGTTCATTGCCAAACAAAATTGGTTACCTGTTAGGCTTACCTACCAAAAGATTAGACTTGATTATTTACTACGAGCGTTATGTAGTAATACAAGCCGGTATAAAGGAAGCTGACGGTATCAATAAAATGGATTTCCTTACTGAAGAAGAATACCTGGATGTTTTGGATACACTTCCAAAAGAAAACCAGTATTTGGATGATAAGGATCCGCAGAAATTCGTAGCTAAAATGGGTGCTGAAGCTTTAGAAGAGCTTTTAAAACGCCTTGACCTTGACGAGCTTTCTTTCAGCTTACGTCACCAGGCAGCTAACGAAACTTCACAACAACGTAAAAACGAAGCTTTAAAACGTTTACAGGTTGTTGAAGCTTTCCGCGATTCAAAAGACAGGATCGAAAATAACCCTGAGTGGATGATCGTTAAGATCGTTCCGGTTATCCCGCCTGAATTACGCCCGTTAGTTCCACTAGAAGGTGGTCGTTTCGCTACTTCAGATTTGAACGATTTATACCGTCGTGTAATTATCCGTAACAACCGTTTAAAACGGTTGATCGAGATTAAAGCGCCGGAAGTTATTTTACGTAACGAAAAACGTATGTTACAGGAAGCTGTTGACTCGTTATTCGATAACTCACGTAAAGTAAACGCCGTTAAAACTGAAGGTAACCGTGCTTTGAAATCACTTTCAGACATCCTGAAAGGTAAACAAGGCCGTTTCCGTCAAAACTTATTAGGTAAACGTGTGGATTATTCAGCACGTTCGGTAATTGTTGTAGGTCCAAACCTTAAATTACACGAGTGCGGTTTACCAAAAGATATGGCTGCTGAGTTATTCAAACCATTTATCATCCGTAAGATGATTGAGCGTGGTGTGGTTAAAACAGTAAAATCTGCCAAAAAAATCGTTGACCGTAAAGACCCATTAGTTTGGGATATATTAGAGAATGTATTAAAAGGACACCCTGTATTACTAAACCGTGCGCCTACATTGCACAGATTAGGTATCCAGTCGTTCCAGCCAAAATTGGTTGAAGGTAAAGCTATCCAGTTACACCCTTTAACTTGTACCGCTTTCAACGCGGATTTTGACGGTGACCAGATGGCCGTTCACGTACCACTAGGTAACGCGGCAATTTTGGAAGCCCAAATTTTAATGCTTGCATCGCACAACATCCTTAACCCTGCTAACGGTACCCCAATTACAGTACCTTCACAGGATATGGTGCTTGGTTTGTACTACATAACCAAAGGCCGTAAATCTGAAGAAGGACATACTGTTATCGGTTCAGGCTTAACTTTCTACTCTGCAGAAGAAGTGATTATCGCTTACAACGAGAGGAAATTAGCCCTGCACGCGTTTATCAAGGTGAAAGCAAATGTTAAAGAACGTGATGGCAGCATAGTAAATAAAATTATTGAGACCACAGTAGGCCGCGTATTGTTCAACCAACACGTACCAGCCGAAGTTGGTTACATAAATGAATTATTAACCAAGAAATCACTTCGTGATATTATTGGTGAGGTAGTTAAAAATACTGGTATGGCACGTGCGGCCCAGTTCCTTGATGATATTAAGGAATTAGGTTTTAAAATGGCATTCCAGGGTGGTTTATCATTTAACCTGAAGGATATTAATATCCCTGCACAAAAAGTTACGCTTATTGAGCAGGCTTCGAAAGAAGTGGAAGAGGTTATGGGTAACTACAACATGGGTTTCATCACTAACAATGAGCGTTACAACCAGATCATTGATATCTGGACACGTATCAACAACCGCTTAACAGCGAATGTGATGGAAATCTTGTCAACAGACAACCAGGGCTTCAACTCAGTATACATGATGCTTGATTCTGGTGCGCGTGGTTCTAAAGAGCAGATCCGTCAGCTTGCAGGTATGCGTGGTTTGATGGCGAAACCTCAAAAATCAGGTTCAGGTGGCGAGATTATTGAAAACCCGATCCTTTCAAACTTTAAAGAAGGTTTGTCGGTATTGGAATACTTCATCTCTACTCACGGTGCACGTAAAGGTTTGGCGGATACAGCGTTAAAAACTGCTGATGCTGGTTACTTAACCCGTAGGTTGCATGACGTTGCCCAGGATATGATTGTTGGTGAAGATGATTGCGGTACTTTAAGAGGTATATACACAACTGCCCTTAAAGATAACGAGGATATTGTTGAGCCATTACACGAGCGTATATTAGGCCGTACTGCCCTTAATGATGTTTATGATCCTATCTCTAACGAATTGTTAGTAGCTGCAGGTCATGACATTACTGAAGAAATATCAAAAACTATCGAAAACTCTCCGTTAGAGGGTATCGAGATCCGTTCGGTATTAACTTGCGAAAGCAGGCGTGGTGTATGTGCATTATGCTATGGCCGTAACTTAGCAAGCGGTAAACGCGTGCAACGTGGCGAGGCTGTTGGTGTAATTGCTGCACAGTCAATCGGTGAGCCGGGTACACAGTTAACGTTACGTACCTTCCACGTGGGTGGTACAGCGTCAAACATCGCGGCTGAGTCACAGATCAATGCAAGGTTTGAAGGTATTATCGAATTTGAAAATGTTCGTACAGTACAATACAAAACTGCTGAAGATGGCCCGGTTGAGGTAGTATTAGGCCGTTCAGGTGAGTTCCGTATCGTAGAAGAAGGAACCAATAAGGTTATTGTAACTAACAATATCCCTTACGGTGCTTACTTATATGTTAAAGACGGAAGCAAAATTGCTAAAGGCGACCGTATCTGTTCATGGGATCCGTACAATGCGGTAATCATCTCTGAATTTGCGGGTGCAACCCAATTTGAGGCTGTATTGGAAGGTATTACTTTCCGTGAAGAATCAGATGAGCAAACAGGTCACCGTGAAAAAGTAATTATCGATACAAGAGATAAAACTAAAAACCCGGTTATCCAGGTTGTTGATAAAGGAAACGTAATTAAAGGTTATAACATCCCGGTAGGCGCCCACATCGCGGTTGATGAAGGCGAGAAATTACAAACTGGACAAGTTATTGCTAAGATTCCACGTTCAACCGGAAAAACACGAGATATCACAGGTGGTTTACCACGTGTAACCGAGTTATTCGAAGCACGTAACCCATCAAACCCTGCAGTTGTTACTGAGATTGATGGTGTGGTAACCTTAGGTGGCGTTAAACGTGGTAACCGCGAAATGACCATCGAATCAAAAGACGGTCAGATCAAAAAATACCTTGTTCCATTGTCTAAACACATCCTTGTACAGGATAATGACTTTGTGAAAGCTGGTATGCCATTGTCTGATGGTTCTATCTCTCCTGCCGACATCCTGGCTATTAAAGGCCCTGCTGCGGTACAGGAATACTTAGTAAATGGTATACAAGAAGTTTACCGTTTACAAGGTGTGAAGATCAATGATAAACACTTCGAAGTAATCGTTCACCAAATGATGCAGAAGGTATCAATTGAGGATGCCGGCGATACTACGTTCCTTGAAAAAGAAGCGGTTGATAGCTGGGATTTCATGATCGAGAATGATGACATCTTTGATAAAAAGGTTGTTGTTGAACCGGGTGATTCTACCACAGTAAAAGCAGGCCAGATCATATCTGTTAGAAAACTTCGCGACGAAAACTCAATTTTAAAACGTAAAGATTTAAGATTAGTTGAAGTTAGAGAAGCTATCGCAGCTACATCAAGCCCGATATTACAAGGTATCACCAGGGCGTCATTAGGCACCAAGTCGTTTATCTCGGCAGCATCGTTCCAGGAAACTACCAAAGTACTGAACGAAGCAGCTATAGCAGGTAAAAAAGACTTTATGCTAGGTCTGAAAGAAAACGTAATTGTTGGTCACTTAATTCCATCAGGAACAGGCTTACGCGCATACGAAAATATCCGTGTAGGTTCTCAAGAGGAATTTGATCGTTTAATGGCTTCAAAAACTGAAGAAGTAGAAGCATAACTATAAACGTTATAAATTTTAAGCCTGCCAATGAAAATTGGCAGGCTTTTTTGTTACCACAAGTATTCGGAAAATTAAAATGGGTGTCATGCTGAGCGTAGTCGAAGTATGTGGGTGGGCCTCTGCCTCTTCTCTCGCGAGTGTGTGGCGCAGGCTAAAGGCGTTGGGGCACTCGTGTGTCGGCTGAAAATTGGCAGGCTTTTTTGTAACATATTTAACGCTTTATGCTATAATATACTACATCTATATACAATAAATATTAAAAGCCTTTCCATAAACGGAAAGGCTTTGTTATTTTCGCAGGATGGAAGAACAAAATGAAAATCAATTGAGTATTGAACTCTCTGAAGAAGTTTCGGAAGGGATCTATTCCAACCTGGCTATCATTACCCATTCAAGCTCTGAGTTTGTGCTTGATTTTATCCGTGTGATGCCGGGTGTGCCCAAAGCTAAAGTAAAATCGAGGATCATATTAACCCCTGAACATGCCAAGCGTTTACTTTCTGCATTGTCGGATAATGTAGAGAAATTTGAAGCGGCAAATGGCCGTATCAAAACACAACAGGACCCATCGGGCTTTCCGATGAATTTTGGCGGAACAGTAGGGCAGGCTTAATAATGGAAGAAAAACTTCACATAGTTGAACATCAATTTAAAATAAGCCGCGCCGAACGCGAAAATATTAATGGCCATAAAGCCATTTGTGTTTGGTTCACCGGTTTATCAGGTTCGGGCAAAAGCACACTGGCCAGTCACCTGGAAGAAGAGCTTTTCAAGAAAGGATACAAAACCTACGTACTTGATGGCGATAATGTACGTAATGGCTTAAGTAAGGACCTCACTTTTACCGAAAAAGATCGTGATGAAAACCTGCGCCGCATTGGCGAAGTAGCCAAGCTGATGTGCGATGCCGGAATCATAGTGATAGCCGCGTTTGTTAGCCCTTTTATACATGAAAGGGCGATGCTGCGCAACATAATAGGCGACCTATATAACGAGGTTTTTGTAGATACTCCCTTGGAAATCTGCGAAGAACGTGATATAAAAGGACTATATAAGAAGGCAAGACGAGGAGAAATTGCTAACTTTACCGGAATTGGGTCGCCTTACGAACCACCCTTAACTGCCGAAATTCGTGTCGAAACAAAAAACTTGTCGATAAGTCAATCGGTAAGTTTAGTTTTGGAAAATATTTTACCCAAAATACAGCTATAATTAATAATAATGTCTAAATATTACCTTACCCATCTTCAGGAGCTTGAATCAGAAGCTATATATGTTATAAGGGAGGTTGTCGCTCAGTTTGACAGGCCCGCCATATTGTTTTCTGGTGGTAAAGATTCTATTGTGGTAACGCACCTGGCCCGCAAGGCTTTTTATCCGGCACGCATACCCATGCCGCTAATACATATTGATACTGGCCACAATTTTATCGAAACGATGGAGTTTCGGGATAATTTGGTTGATGAATTGGGTATACAATTAATCGTAGGCTCTGTACAAACCGCCATCGATAAAGGCCGTGCAGTAGAAGAGGAAGGCATTAACGCCAGCCGTAACGAATTGCAGATCGTATCGTTATTAGATGCTATCGAAGAAAATAAAATCGACGCCGCCATTGGTGGTGCCCGCCGTGATGAAGAAAAGGCCCGTGCAAAAGAACGTTTCTTTTCACACCGTGATGATTTTGGCCAGTGGGACCCTAAAAACCAACGCCCCGAGCTTTGGAACATGTTTAACGGCCACAAACGTATGGGCGAACACTTCAGGGTGTTTCCGATAAGTAACTGGACCGAGATGGACGTTTGGAATTACATCCTTCACGAAAATATTCCTATTCCTTCATTATACTTTGCTCACGAGCGCGAAGCCGTTTACCGTGATGGTACCTGGTTGCCAAACTCTGAATTTTTGGTGCTGCGCGAGGGCGAAAAAATCGAAAAGAAAAGAATGCGTTTTCGTACCCTTGGCGATATTACCATAACAGGTGGTATTGAATCGGATGCCGACACACTGGAGAAAATTGTTGAAGAAATATCAGCAACTAGGAGCACCGAGCGCGGTAACCGCAGCGATGATAAGCGCTCCGATACCTCAATGGAAGACAGGAAAAAACAAGGTTATTTTTAATTAAATAACCCTGATTATTAATACAAAATTTGGCTTCGGCCTTTAGTTAATATTTGATAAATATCCGCGAGAGATATTTAGATACAAGCACAAAAAAAATGGAATTATTGCGTTTTACAACTGCCGGTAGTGTTGATGATGGAAAAAGTACGCTAATCGGTCGTTTGTTATATGACTCAAAATCAATATTTGAAGATCAGATAGAAGCCGTAAAAAAATCAAGTGAGCGCAAAGGGCTTACCCATGTTGATTTATCATTACTTACCGATGGTTTACGTTCTGAACGTGAGCAAGGCATCACTATTGATGTGGCTTACCGTTACTTCGCTACGCCAAAACGCAAGTTTATTATTGCCGATACCCCGGGCCATATCCAGTATACCCGTAACATGGTTACCGGTGCTTCAACCGCCAATTTAGCTTTGGTTTTAGTTGATGCCCGTCACGGCGTAATTGAGCAAACCTGTCGCCATTCATTTATCGCGTCGCTGCTCAAAATTCCACATGTTATTGTTTGTATTAATAAGATGGATCTGGTTGATTTCTCCGAACAAGCTTACAATAAAGTTGTAGAGGAATATGAGGCATTTGCCAGCAAGCTGGATATAACCGATATACGCTACATCCCCATCAGCGCCCTAAACGGCGATAATGTGGTTAATCGTTCCGAAAACATGGATTGGTACAAAGGGGCAAGTTTGTTAGATACTTTGGAAACTATCCATATCAGCAGTGATCAAAACCATATAGACGCGCGTTTCCCGGTACAAACCGTAATACGTCCGCACCAGGACGAATACCATGATTATCGTGCCTATGCAGGCCGTGTGGCAGGTGGTATTTTCCGTACAGGCGATGAAGTTACTGTTTTACCTTCTGGATTAACGTCCAAAATAAAATCCATCACTACTTTTGACGGTGATATTGATGAGGCTTTCTCGCCAATGTCAGTATCTATTAATTTAGAGGATGATATTGATGTTAGCCGTGGCGATATGATCGTTAAAACAAATAACGAACCCGAAGTAGGGCAGGACCTGAACGTACTATTATGCTGGATGGCCACGAAACCACCAAGACCGGGCGCAAAATATTATTTAAAAAGTACCACCAATGAGGTAATGGCAATTATTAAGGAAGTGACCTACAAAATAAATATTAATACAATGGAAAAACTCGATGAGGATACCAGTATTAAGATGAATGATATGGCAATGGTTAAAATGCGTACTACAAGGCCATTGGTTTATGATGAATACCGTAAAAACAGGATAACCGGGTCATTAATATTAATTGATGATACCACTAACGAAACTGTTGCAGCGGGAACAATTCATTCGTAAATTCGCTTTAAGAAATTAATAATTACAAATATCTAAAACAAAAGGTAGTCAAATCCTTTATAAGTGCTGATCCATTTTAATAATATATGAAAAAAGTTGCTCTAATTACAGGTATAACCGGGCAGGATGGTGCCTATCTTGCTGAACTATTGTTATCTAAAGGATATGAGGTTCATGGCATAAAACGCAGAAGCTCATTATTTAATACTGATAGGATTGACCATTTATACCAGGACCCGCATGAAAGTAACTTAAAATTCATACTTCATTACGGTGATCTTTCTGATTCAACTAACCTAATCCGTATCATTCAACAGGTTCAACCTGATGAGATATACAATTTAGGCGCGATGTCGCATGTGAAAGTAAGTTTTGATACACCTGAATATACTGCTAATGCCGATGGCATAGGTACCCTGCGTTTATTGGAGGCAATACGCATATTAGGATTAGTTGAAAAAACAAAAATATACCAGGCGTCAACATCAGAGTTATATGGTTTGGTTCAGGCTGTTCCGCAATCTGAAACTACGCCTTTCTATCCACGCTCACCATATGCGGTTGCCAAAATGTACGCTTACTGGATTACAGTAAATTATCGCGAGGCTTACGGCATATTTGCTTCTAATGGTATCTTGTTTAACCACGAGAGCCCGCTTAGGGGCGAAACTTTTGTTACCCGTAAAATAACCCGTGCTACAGCAAAAATAGCTACCGGCTTACAAGATAGATTGTTTTTGGGAAACCTTGATGCTGAACGCGACTGGGGCCATGCTAAAGACTATGTAGAAGCGATGTACCTGATTTTACAACAAGACGTTGCCGAAGATTTTGTAATCGCGACGGGTGTTACCACTAAAGTAAGAGAGTTTGTAAGGATGTCATTTGCTGAGGTTGGTATCGCTATTGAGTTTAAAGGTACAGGGGCTGATGAGAAAGGCTACGTAGCATCATGTTCAATGCCTGAGTATCAATTGGAGATTGGTAAAGAAGTGGTTGCTGTTGATGCTGCTTACTTTAGGCCAACAGAGGTGGACCTTTTAATTGGTGATCCTACTAAATCACAAACCAAATTAGGTTGGAAACCGAAATATGATCTGGCTGGCTTAGTAAAAGAGATGGTAGCAGCAGATCTTGAATTATTCAGAAAAGAGAAGCTTTTAAAAGAATCCGGTTATTATATCAAAAATCAGTTTGAGTAAACCATCCGCTAAAAAAAATATCTTACTTTTAAGTCATAACTTTTCGCCCGAACCAACCGGTATAGGTAAATATAATGGCGAAATGATGGACTGGCTTTGTAAAAGTGGTTATAATGCTACCATTATAACCACTTTTCCATATTATCCTTTCTGGAAAGTGCAACCGCCCTATACCAATAAATGGTATAAAAAAGAAGTGGTGCACTATCCGGAGCAAGGCACTGTGATGAAAATTTACAGGTGCCCTATATATATCCCGGCTTTCCCGAGCGGTGGAAAACGCATAATACAGGATGTATTATTATGGCCCGCTATACTGGTGATGTTGTTTCAAAAAATACTTTTCAAAAAGAAGCATGATTTGCTCATCACTATCGCGCCACCCTTTCACCTGGCCCTTATGGTTCTTTTTTATAGATTTTTCCGGGGTGGAAAAATTAATTATCATATCCAGGATATGCAGATAGAGGCCGCGCAGCAGTTAAATATTTTAGGTAGTTCCGGCCTCTTCAATTTAATGTATAAAATTGAAAGGAATATTCTTCGCCGCTCGGATTACGTGAGTACCATATCCGAAGGAATGATGAAAAAAGTTGAAGAAAAAGCAGGTAGAAAAGTCCTCCTTTTTCCTAACTGGGCTGATACTTCATTTTTTTATCCTTTGGATGACAGAGATACGGCTAAAAAACAATGGGGTTTTAAATCGAATGATCGGGTATGCCTGTATTCGGGTAGTATTGGCGAAAAACAAGGTTTAGAAAGTATAATTCATGCGGCTGAAATATTAAAAGATCAACCACAAATTAAATTTGTTATCGCCGGTTCAGGCCCCTATAAAGCTAACTTGACCGACCTTGCCGAATCCAAGGGCTTAAGCAATGTGTTCTTTTTTCCCTTGCAGGATAAAGAACATTTTAATGCTTTTTTAAATATGGCCGATCTGCACCTTATCATTCAAAAAGGTAATGCGAGTGATTTGGTAATGCCATCAAAACTTACAACCATATTAGCAGTTGGTGGTGTTAGTATTGTTACTGCGCCACGTGGCACAAGTTTGGAGCAGGTAATTAATGAAAACAATGTAGGAAGGATTACCACGCCCGATGATACGCAGGAACTGGCAACTGCCATACAAAGTACACTTACTAAAAACATGGATGAGATGCGGCAAAATGCCCGTGATTATGCATTAAAGTATTTGAATATTGATAACGTAATGCAAACATTCCTGAATGATGTTGGCATACAACATAATCATAATAAAGAGGTTTTAAGCGAAAGTGAATGTTAAATTTATATCATCTACCCGCTAAAGTGGCTGGCAAATGAATAATAGATGTATAGATCATTTAGTTAACTTGATTTTGTAAAACACATTAAAAAAATCAGGAGATTTGCAGTATAATGGATAAACAAGCGAAAATATATATAGCAGGCCATAAAGGGATGGTCGGTTCGGCTATATACCGTAAACTAGTTAAAGAAGGATTCACCAATTTTGTTACCCGTAGCTCATCGGAGCTTGATTTGCGCAACCAACAGCAGGTAAGCGATTTTTTTGCACAGGAAAAACCCGATTATGTGTTTCTGGCAGCTGCTAAGGTAGGTGGTATTATAGCTAACAACACCTATCGTGCAGATTTTTTGTATGATAACTTGCAGATACAAAACAATGTTATTCATAGTTCATATGTAAATGAGGTTAAAAAGCTGATGTTTTTAGGGTCGAGTTGTATCTACCCAAAAATGGCGCCTCAGCCTTTAAAAGAAGAATATTTGTTAACAGGCCTTTTGGAACCAACCAACGAGCCTTATGCCATAGCCAAAATCGCAGGCATTAAAATGTGCGATGCCTACCGTGATCAATACGGTTGTAACTATATATCGGTAATGCCGACCAATTTGTATGGCTTAAACGATAACTATCACCCGCAAAACTCGCATGTATTGCCGGCATTAATTCGCCGCTTTCATGAGGCTAAAGAGCAAAATGCAGCCGAAGTGGTTATATGGGGAACAGGATCACCAAAACGCGAATTTTTGTTTGCAGATGATTTGGCAGAGGCATGCTATTACCTCATGCAAAACTATAATGAACCAGGTTTAGTTAACATTGGCACCGGCGAAGATCTATCAATAAAAGACCTGGCACTACTGATAAAGCAAATAATAGGTTATACCGGCGAGATAAAATTTGATGCTACAAAACCCGATGGTACACCACGTAAACTGATGGATGTAACCAAATTAACCAATGCGGGCTGGAAATACCATACCACGCTTGAGCAAGGAATAGCTTTAGCTTACCATGATTTTTTAAGCAAAGGTTTATTAGTAGCAGAGCGGTAAGCGTATATAAGCATAATCTCCAAAATGTAAAGTGCAGGCCTTGTGCGATACCTTTCCCTGGAATAGGGAAAGGAGGAGGATAGGGAAGTATATGCGGTAAGCATATAGCGTTTTATATCAGGAAGTCGCTTTTAGAGATAATCTCCAAAAATATAAAGTGAGGGCCTTGTGCGATACCTTTCCCCAGAATATGGAAAGGAGGAGGATAGGGTAATACGCTAAAATTATTACCTTTGACCTACAATATCACTATGAAAAAAATCATGATCACCGGCGGTGCTGGATTTATAGGTTCGCATGTTATTCGCAGGTTTGTTACCCAACATCCTGATTACTTAATAGTAAATGTTGATGCGCTTACCTATGCAGGTAACCTGGAGAACCTGGAAGATATTGAGCATGCCAAAAACTATGTTTTTGAAAAAGCCGATATAAAAGATAGCGCCCGTATTACCGAAATATTTGACAAATACGGCATAACCGATGTAGTGCATCTGGCAGCAGAATCGCATGTGGATAGGTCGATACTAAGCCCGATGGATTTTGTGTACACCAATGTTATCGGTACTGTTACACTGCTTGATATTGCCAAAAATAAATGGAAAGGCGATTACGAAAATCATCTCTTCTACCACATCTCAACCGACGAAGTTTACGGCGCATTAGGCGAAACTGGTTTATTTACCGAGGAAACCAAATATGATCCACACTCGCCGTACAGCGCTAGCAAGGCAGCATCTGATCATTTTGTACGTGCTTACTATGATACCTACGGCTTGCAGGTAGTGGTATCAAACTGCTCAAACAACTATGGCCCGAATCATTTTCCTGAGAAACTGATCCCGTTATCCATCAACAACATCATTAACAACAAACCGTTGCCTGTTTATGGTGATGGTAAGTATACCCGCGATTGGTTGTATGTTATTGACCACGCCATCGCTATCGACCTGATCTTCCATAAAGGAAAGAAAGGCGATACCTACAACATTGGTGGTTTTAACGAATGGCAAAACATTGATCTGGTACATTTGTTATGCAAGCAAATGGACGAAAAGTTAGGCAGGCCTGAAGGGACAAGCGAAAAACTGATCACCTTTGTAAAAGATCGCCCGGGCCATGATTTGCGTTATGCTATTGATGCGGGCAAGATCAACAAAGAGTTAGGCTGGAGCCCATCAGTAACTTTTGAGCAAGGGCTTTCTGCTACAATCGACTGGTTCTTGTCAAACAAAAAATGGCTTGATAATGTTACCAGCGGTACATACGCCAAATACTACGATAATCAATACGAAAACCGCTAATTTTAGCGTAATCATAATCTAATAATGACCATAACACCTACCCCGTTAGCGGGATGCTTTATACTTACTCCACGTGTTTTTAATGATGAGCGCGGGCATTTTTTTGAATCATATAACGAGCGTACTTTTAACGAAGCAGCGGGATACGATGTGAATTTCGTACAGGATAACCAGTCATTCTCAACCAAAGGCGTACTACGTGGCTTGCACCTACAAAAAGGCGAGCATGCGCAATCAAAATTGGTAAGGGTAACTCAGGGCGAGGTACAGGATATAGCGGTTGATTTGCGTAAAAATTCACCAACCTATGGTCAGTATGTTTCAGTAATCCTATCGGAACAAAACTATCAGCAGCTTTTTATACCAAAGGGATTTGCACATGGTTTTTTGGTATTAAGCCCAACCGCCGTATTTCAATACAAATGCGATAACTACTACAATAAAGAATCAGAAGGTGGCCTGCATTATGCCGATCCATCAATAAATATAAAGTGGGAGCTTGGCGAAAGCGAGCTTGTTGTATCAGAAAAAGATAAGGAATTGCCGTTTTTAAAAGACGCAAGTGATTTTGGATTTTAAAAAATAAGCATGACCTCAATTAAAAACATTATAGTATTTGGTGCAGCCGGTCAACTAGGCCAATGCTTAAAAAAAGTAGCCGAAGAAAAAGGAATAAGTAATATTCATTTTTTACCTGAGAACGAGGCTAACATACTTGATACCGCAGCCATTGATAAAACCTTTGCTCAGTATAAACCAGCTTACGCCATAAACTGCGCTGCTTATACCGCCGTAGATAAAGCTGAAGATGAGCTTGACTTAGCCCGTAAAATAAACAAAACCGGCGCTGAGAATCTGGCAATCGCATGTAAAGCACATAATGCAGCATTGGTACATATATCAACAGATTTCGTTTTTAAGGGTAATACGCCCGATCCGCTTGTTGAGGAAGATGCGGCTGAACCAATTAGTGTTTATGGTTTAACCAAACTAGAAGGTGAGCAAGATATTGTTAGGATATTGCCTGAACATTTTATCATCCGTACCAGTTGGTTATACTCAGAGTTCGGAAATAATTTTGTTAAAACCATGCTTAAGTATGGCGCCGAGCGCGACCTGCTTAAAATTATAGCCGACCAGGTAGGTACACCAACTTATGGTATCGATCTTGCTGCCTGTGTTCTTGATATTATCTCATCAGGAAAAGCCGAATACGGTATTTATCATTACAGTAACGAAGGCGTAACCTCATGGTACGATTTTGCTAAGGGGATATTTGATCTTTCGGCAACGGAAGTAAAGGTACTGCCTATTCGTACATCAGAGTATCCTACAAAGGCTACCCGCCCCGCTTATTCGGTGATGGACAAAACAAAGATTAAACACACATTTAATATAGAGATACCGTATTGGCGGGATAGCCTGGCGGTATGCATACAAAGGCTCCAAAATTAATAGCACATTCAACTATGAAAGGAATAATACTTGCAGGCGGATCAGGAACCCGCCTATATCCTATAACCAAGGCTATCAGCAAACAATTAATGCCGATATACGATAAGCCGATGATTTATTATCCGCTTTCGGTATTGATGCTGGCCGGGATAAAGGAAGTATTGATCATTACCACGCCCGAAGATCAGGATGGTTTTATCCGTTTATTGGGTGATGGCTCAGAATTGGGTTGTCATTTTGAATTTGCTGTACAGGAAGTACCAAACGGACTTGCCCAAGCATTCGTAATAGGCGAGAAGTTTATTGGTGATGATAAAGCTGCCCTTGTTTTGGGCGATAATATATTTTACGGTTCAGGTTTCAGCAAGCTGATCCAGAGCTTTAATGATCTTGATGGCGCGGCTATTTTCGCGTACCCGGTTTCTGACCCGGAACGTTACGGAGTAGTAGAGTTTGATGCTGATTTTAAAGCCATATCCATTGAAGAAAAGCCTTCGGCACCAAAATCAAATTATGCCGTACCTGGATTGTATTTCTATGATAATTCTGTTGTAGAGATCGCCAAAAATATAGCACCATCACCTCGTGGCGAATACGAGATAACCGATGTTAATAAGGAATACTTGAAAAGGGGCAATCTGCAAGTAGGCGTAATGGATAGGGGAATGGCCTGGTTAGATACCGGCACTTTCGATTCATTAAGTGATGCATCAGAGTTTGTTAGGGTGATAGAAAAGCGCCAGGATACCAAAATCGGCTGCATCGAAGAAATCGCTTATCGAATGGGTTTTATCAACCGTGAGGAGTTAATGGCCCTGGCCGAAAAATACATTAAAAGCGGTTACGGAAAATACCTGAAGAATTTACCGGTAAGATAAATCTTGATTGACCGGTTAGTGAATTGATTGATGCTCACAACGTCAATAATTCACTGATTCATATTAATTCATTCGTGAAATTTGTGTCTATTTGCTTATGGGTTATCCAAGTTTACAAGCCTGTGTTGCTGATCTCGAAAAAAATGGTCGCCTGATACGCATTAAGGAAGAAGTTGATCCTTACCTGCAAATGGCCGCCATACACCTGCGCGTTTTTGAAAACCAGGGCCCGGCTATATTGTTCGAAAACGTAAAAGGCAGCAAGTTTCCGGCGGTATCAAACCTGTTCGGTACACTCGATAGATCCAAATTTATTTTCAGGGATACGCTGGATAAGATCAAAACTTTGGTCGATCTGAAATCTGATCCCATCAAAGCCATAAAAAATCCATTTAAATATGCTAATGTAGGCCTTACCGTTTTATCGGCTTTGCCCATGAAAGTTGGTAAAAGTGCACCGATCAATTTTGGCCGTACCCATATCAGCGAGATTCCCCAAATAGTTAACTGGCCTAATGATGGCGGCCCGTTTGTCACCATGCCGCAGGTTTACACCGAGGATGCCGACAAGCCGGGCATTATGAATGCCAATTTAGGTATGTACCGTATTCAGTTAGCGGGAAACGATTATGTGTTGGACAAGGAAATAGGATTGCATTACCAATTACACAGGGGTATAGGCGTACATCAAACAAAAGCAAACGCGAAAGGTCAACCATTAAAGGTGAGCATATTTATAGGTGGCCCGCCATCGCACCCGGTAGCGGCAGTAATGCCATTGCCCGAAGGTCTATCAGAAATGACTTTCGCTGGTGCTTTAGGCAATCGCCGATTTAGATATTTTTACGATGCGGAAGGTTTTTGCATTTCAGCAGATGCTGATTTTGTGATCACCGGAACGGTAATGCCACATGAGAATAAACCCGAAGGCCCTTTTGGTGATCACCTGGGTTATTATAGCTTAAAGCATCCTTTCCCTTTAATGAAGGTGCATAACGTGTACCATAAAAAGGATGCGATATGGTCATTCACCGTTGTGGGTAGGCCACCGCAGGAAGATACCAGTTTCGGCGCGTTGATCCATGAAATAACTGGATCAGCCATGCCAAAAGAAATACCGGGTTTGCATGCCGTAAACGCGGTTGATGCGGCTGGTGTTCACCCTCTGTTATTTGCCATCGGCAGCGAACGCTATACGCCCTATATCAAAGAACGCCAACCACAGGAGATACTCACCATCGCTAATCATATTTTGGGCACTGGTCAGTTGAGTTTGGCCAAGTACCTGTTCATCGCCGCAAAGGAAGATGATCCGGCTTTAAACGTGAATGATATTGGCGGGTTTTTAAAACACATATTGCAGCGTGTCGATCTTACAAGAGATCTGCACTTCTACACCAAAACCACCATTGATACGCTTGATTACAGCGGTGATGGCTTAAATACCGGAAGTAAAATTGCCATCACGGTGGCGGGTGATATAAAAAGAGAACTGTGGACGGAGTTACCCGCAAACTTTACCATTCCCCGTCCGTTTAGTAATTATAAAATGGTAATGCCAGGTGTGTTGGCGGTAGAAGTACCAAAATATATCAACGATAAAGATATTGGCGATATGCTAAGTATTTTGGACGAGCATTTTATTGATGCTGAATTAAGTGGTTTGCCACTAATAATACTATGTGATGATGCGGCATTTACGGCGCAAAATTTAGATAATTTTGTTTGGGTAACGTTTACACGCAGCAATCCATCGCACGATATTTACGGCGTGCATAGCTTTACCGAACATAAACATTGGGGCTGTAAAGGTCCGCTGATTATTAACGCCCGCATAAAACCTCACCATGCCCCAATACTTGAAAAAGACCTGGCAGTGGAAAAATTGGTTGATAAAATGGGCGAAAAGGGTGGTGTGTTGCACGGGATTATATAAGCCCCACCCAAACCCTCCCCGGTAGGGAGGACTTAAAAAAAACAAAATAAAGTCTCCCCTACCGGGGGAGATTTAGAGGGGGCTGTGCTCAATGGCTGAAAAAGAAAAATTAAGAATAGACAAGTACCTGTGGTCAATACGGGCGTTTAAAACACGCACGCTGGCATCTGATGCCTGCAAGGCGGGCCGGGTGAAATTGGATGGAAACAATATCAAGCCATCGCATGAGGTAAAAGTGGGCGAGATTTACCAGGTTTCAAAAGGATTGGAACGCAAAGTGATAAAGGTGACCGGTTTATTAGAGAGCAGGGTAGATGCAAAAACCGCTATTTTCTTTTATGAAGATGTTACCCCGCTTGAGCAAACCACGGCCTATAAATCCATGTTCAACGCGCCGGTTTTAACCCGCGACAGGGGTACAGGTCGTCCAACCAAAAGAGACCGCCGCGAAATTGACGACTTGAAGGATGATTTCTTCAGCACGCCCGACGATAAAGAACAAGAATAATAAGACCGATATTTACAAAAAATCAACCTATAATATGCCTTCAATAACTACACAAACTGATCTGCAAAATATTAAGATAGCTATAATTGGTTTGGGTTATGTGGGCCTGCCTTTAGGTGTTGAATTCGCCAAAAAATATCGTGTGGTAGGTTTTGATACCGGCAAACGCAGGGTATCGGAATTGAATAGCGGCCGCGATCATACCCTTACTGTTGATGAAGATGGTTTAAAGACAGCCACAGATAGCGCTAAGAGCAGCAGTATTGGATTAATTTGTACCGATAAGATAGAAGATACCAGCGAAGCTAATATTTACATTGTAACCGTTCCTACACCGGTTGATAAAATAAACCGCCCCGACCTTACCCATCTGTACAAAGCTAGTGAAACTGTGGGCAAAGTTTTAAAAAAGGGAGATATTGTTATTTATGAATCAACAGTATACCCCGGCGCAACCGAAGAGGAATGTGTGCCGATGCTGGAAAAAGTATCTGGCCTGAAATTTAACGTTGATTTTTTCGCAGGATACTCACCCGAGCGTATCAATCCCGGGGATAAGGAGCATACGCTGGTTAAGGTGATGAAGGTTACTTCTGGCTCAACACCTGAAACGGCTGAACGGGTAGATCAGCTTTATCGATCCATCATTCCCGCAGGTACACATAAAGCAACATCCATTAAAGTTGCCGAAGCCGCGAAAGTTATCGAAAATGCGCAACGTGATATTAACATTGCCTTTGTGAACGAGTTGGCCAAGATCTTCCATCGCTTGAATATTGATACCGATGAAGTACTACAGGCAGCAGGCACCAAATGGAATTTCCTGAAATTTAAACCTGGATTAGTTGGCGGCCATTGCATTGGTGTGGACCCGTACTATCTCGCCCGCAAAGCGCAACAAGTAGGTTATCATCCCGAAATAATATTAGCGGGCCGCAGACTGAACGACGGCATGGGCGAATACGTAGCCCATGAAGTTGTAAGGCTGATGGTGCGCAAGGACATCATCGTAAAAGATGCCAATATATTAGTGTTGGGTATCACCTTTAAAGAAAACTGCCCCGATGTGCGAAATAGTAAGGTGGTTGATATTCTAAATACACTGAAAGGCTACGATGCCAACCTCACCATATTCGATCCGCATGCCGAGCCTGCCGATGTAAAACACGAATACGGCTGGGATTCGGTTAAGGCATTAAATGCCTCTGATAAATATGACGCGGTAATAGTAGCCGTTTGTCACGATGAATTTAAAACACTTGATTTACAAGCTATCACAAAACCCAACAAAGTGATCTACGATGTTAAAGGGATCCTTGCGAAGGATAGTGTGGACGGGAGATTGTAATGAGGTGCGAGGAGACGGGTACGAAGTGCGGTACGTCTAAGTTTATAAGTTTTTTTGTCATTCTGAGCGCAGCGAAGAATCTGTACGGTCGAAACCAACTTACAGATTCTTCGCTACGCTTTTAGATGGAATACTTTCACTGGTCTAAGTTTAGCGACGCGTAACTTAGATCCTATGATCTTGTAAGTTTTTAACTTACAAACAAAACTTAGATAGTGGTGGCTGTCATGCTGAGCGTAGTCGAAGCATATGCGTAAAGGCCTGCCCACATGCTTCGACTACGCTCAGCATGACAGCCTCATATTCTCAAAAATCCCACCAAAAAACAAAAAAGCTGAAAGCCAATGCAATTCGCATCCAACTTTCAGCTTTTAACTTTATACTTTAAACTCAAAAACTATTTTGAGCCTTCTTTAGCATAAGCATCATTCAAGCCTTTTACTACATCAGCAGTAACATCAAGGCTTGGATCGCCGTAAATGACGGTTTGTACTTGTTTTGAGTAGGTAAGTACCAGTTTGTAACCGTTTTGTTTAGCAAATTGCTTTACAAAATCATCAACCTTGTCATATACTTTTTGGTATTGAGTTGCTTTATCATCCTGTAATTGAGCCGACTCATTTTGTTGGTAGCCTTGTAATTGTTGTTGCTCGCGTTGTAAGCGTTGCTCAGTTACCTGGCGCTGATCAGCTGGCATAGTAGCCTGGCCTTTCTGGTAATCAACAACCTCACGCTGAAAAGCGTCAGTTTTTGATTGCATGTCGCTTTGTGCGCCTTTTAGTTTTGCTTGTAAAGCGTTGTTTACATCTTTCGCATAGTTATACTTGCTGTATAATGTGTCAGAATTAACATAAACAGTGGTTGGTTTATCGCCACTTGCTGATGCTGTTGAAGCAGCAGGTGCCGCAGTTGTACTGGTTGGAGCTTGTTTACATGCGGCAACACTTCCGGCAACTAATAAACCTAAAGCAACCTTTGTAAAAACAGAAGAATTTTTCATTGTATATTTTATCGTTAAGTAATGGATCAGCAGGCAGTTAATTCATGCTTTTCCTGTTTGTGTTTCATTAAAAAGTTTACAAAGATAAACTTTAGGGGCAAGTTTCCTAACGATTTTAAAATGGTGTTTATAACGGGTCATATTTATCAACAATAGCAGAAAATCGAACCAAAATGAGTATTTTTGTTTAAAGAACTCCACCTTGGAGAGTGGTTATTGTTTTAATCAATTATGAGCGAAGAAAATCAGGATAAATCAAATTACTCAGCAGATAATATACAGGTTTTAGAAGGTTTAGAGGCGGTGCGCAAACGCCCGTCTATGTATATTGGCGATACAGGCGTTAAAGGCCTCCACCACTTAGTTTATGAGGTTGTAGATAACTCGATAGATGAGGCGCTTGCCGGTCATTGCGATACCATAGACGTGGTTATCCAAAAAGATAATTCTATTAAAGTTTCCGATAATGGCCGTGGTATCCCAACCGGTATTACCACAAAAGAACAAGTTTCGGCACTGCAAATTGTAATGACGGTATTGCACGCCGGTGGTAAGTTTGATAAAGATACTTATAAAGTATCGGGCGGTTTGCACGGTGTGGGTGTAAGTTGTGTTAACGCTTTATCAACCCATTTAACCGCGCTGGTTTACCGCGAAGGTAAAATTTGGACACAGGAGTACGAAAAAGGTAAACCAATGTACGATGTGAAAACAATTGGCGATACCGACAAAAGAGGTACTACCGTTATTTTCCATCCCGATCCGGAAATATTTACCTTAACTACCGAATATAAATACGATACGTTAGCAGGCCGCTTGCGCGAGCTTGCCTACTTAAATAAAGGTATCCGCCTTACTTTAACCGACGAGCGCGAACCTAACGAAGACGGCACTTTTAATACCGAAGAGTTTTTCTCGATCGGTGGATTAAGCGAGTTTGTTAAATACCTTGATGGTACACGCCCTTCTATCATTCCAGAACCTATTTATGTAGATGGAATTAAACAAGGCATCCCGGTTGAACTGGCATTGCAATACAATGATACTTATAGCGAGAATGTACACTCGTACGTAAACAACATCAATACTATTGAAGGCGGTACACACGTTGCCGGTTTCCGTAGAGGGTTGACACGAACGTTGAAAGCTTACGCCGATAAATCCGGATTGTTGAAAAACATGAAGATCGAAATTACCGGTGATGACTTCCGCGAGGGATTAACTGCTGTAATTTCTGTAAAAGTGCAGGAACCACAATTTGAGGGTCAAACCAAAACCAAGTTAGGTAATAACGAGGTAATGGGAGCGGTAGATATGGCCGTAGGCGAGATTTTAGGCAACTATCTGGAAGAACATCCGAAAGAAGCCAAAATGATCGTAAACAAGGTTATATTGGCTGCTACTGCCCGCGCCGCTGCCCGCAAAGCACGCGAAATGGTGCAGCGCAAAAGTGTAATGAGTGGATCAGGTTTACCCGGTAAGCTAGCCGATTGCGCCAACAGCGATCCTGCTTTATGCGAGCTATACCTTGTCGAAGGTGACTCGGCGGGTGGTACTGCCAAGCAAGGCCGTAACCGTGAATTTCAGGCAATTTTACCATTACGTGGTAAGATACTGAACGTGGAAAAAGCCATGGAGCACAAGATCTACGAGAACGAGGAAATAAAAAATATGTTCACCGGGCTTGGTGTAAGCATAGGCACACCGGAGGATGATAAGGGGCTTAACTTCAGTAAACTGCGTTACCACAAAATTGTGATCATGACGGATGCTGACGTCGACGGTTCGCACATTACCACATTGATCTTAACCTTCTTCTTCCGTTATATGAAGGAATTGGTTGAGTATGGTTATGTATACATCGCGTCGCCGCCATTATATCAGGTTAAAAAAGGTAAAGAATTTGAATATTGCTGGAATGATGTACAGCGCGATGCTGCCGTACAACGTTTAAAAGGCGGTGGTAAAGAGGATAGTGTACACATACAGCGTTATAAAGGTTTGGGTGAAATGAATGCGGAGCAATTATGGGACACAACCATGAACCCGGAAACCCGCACCCTTAAACGTGCCACCATTGAAAACGCCGCCGAATGCGACCACACCTTCAGCATGCTGATGGGTGATGAAGTTGCCCCACGCCGCGATTTTATTGAGCGCAACGCTAAATATGCTAAGATTGACGTTTAAGCGTTAATTGGGAAATATACAGAGCCCTGCTGAAAAGCGGGGCTTTTTTTGTTTTAATACCATACCAGAATTGTCATTCTGAGGGACGAAGAATCTGTAAAGTAGTTTACATCAATACAGATTCTTCGCTATGCTCAGAATGACAAGGAAATCTACAGAGGCTTACCTCACAATTAAGAAATATTTGTTGCTTTTAAACAAAAATAATGTTCAGTAGTTAAAGAGGTTATCATTACATTAATATAATATGAACAAATTAATAGACGTTGCCAAAAATATCAGAAACACTAGACTCGACAGGAATTATACCCAGGATTATTTGGCCGCTAAGTTGAAAATATCACAGAATGCCTATAGTAAAATTGAACTCGGCCGTACCAAAGTTACAGTTGAAAAACTTCTGGTAATTGCCGATGTGTTAAATACCGATGCTTGCGAGCTTATCAATGTTAAAGCAGTGTAGGATTATATAACAGTTTAGTAATAGTCATACCAGCGTTAATTACGCATTTTTGTGGCTTTATATACACCTAATATGCTTATATTTGTGTGTTTTAACTGACTTCATATATTATGCTTAAAGGATTTTTCAGCGTTCCGCAACCGCAGAACGAGACGGTATTGAATTACGGTCCGCGCAGTGTTGAGCGCGAGGCACTTAAGGCCGCTTTAGAAGAAGCGCGCGCCCAGGTTATTGAAATACCGATGTACATTGGTAAAAAGCTGGTTCACACCGGTAAAAAGCTGGAGATTCGCCCGCCACATGATCATAAACATTTATTAGCTACTTTCCACGAAGGGGATGCCTCAACGGTTAATGCAGCTATTGATGCCGCCCTTGCCGCAAAACCCGAATGGGAAGCATTGGCATGGGAACAAAGGGCATCTATATTTTTAAAAGCTGCTGATTTAATCGCCGGTCCATATCGTGCCAGGATTAATGCAGCCACCATGCTTGGTCAAAGCAAAAATGCTTACCAAGCCGAGATTGATGCCGCTTGTGAGTTTATCGACTTCCTGCGTTTCAACGTAAGCTATATGGTTGAGATTTATGCGCAACAGCCTCCTGCAAATTCAAAAGGTGTTTGGAACAGGGTGGAGCAACGCCCATTAGAAGGTTTTGTATTCGCATTAACCCCATTCAACTTTACCGCTATTGCCGGTAACTTGCCTGCAAGTGCCGCCATGATGGGTAACGTAGTGGTTTGGAAACCTGCCTATCCGCAAATCTATGCTGCCCACGTAATTATGCAGGTGTTTAAAGAAGCTGGTTTGCCTGATGGGGTTATCAACCTGATTTATGTTGATGGCCCGGTAGCTGGTGACGTGATCTTCAATCACCATGATTTCGCAGGTATCCACTTTACAGGATCAACCAAAGTGTTCCAAAATATTTGGCAAACTATTGGAAACAACATACATAAATACCGTACTTACCCACGCATAGTTGGCGAAACCGGTGGCAAAGATTTTGTACTTGCCCACCCAAGTGCTGATGCTGATGTAGTAAGTACCGCATTGGTTCGTGGTGCTTTTGAATACCAGGGACAAAAATGTTCAGCAGCGAGCAGGGCATATATCCCGGCTTCGTTATGGCCTGCGGTTAAAGCTAATATGCAGCGTGACCTTGCTTCCATAAAAATAGGCCCGGTTGAAGATTTTGGCAATTTTGTTAATGCTGTTATCACCGAAGC
This sequence comes from Mucilaginibacter sp. L196, assembly GCF_009765905.1. Classification (GTDB taxonomy): domain Bacteria; phylum Bacteroidota; class Bacteroidia; order Sphingobacteriales; family Sphingobacteriaceae; genus Mucilaginibacter. The sequence goes on from NZ_LMUO01000019.1 coordinate 152,433, forward strand.
TTCATTTGATAAACTGGCTAAATACATTGATGCAGCCAAAGCTGATGAAAGTGTTGAATTGGTTGCCGGTGGCGGATACGATAAAAGCCAGGGCTGGTTTGTTGAACCAACCGTGCTTAAAGTAAACGACCCATATTACGTTACCATGTGCGAAGAGCTTTTCGGCCCTGTGTTAACTATTTATGTATACGAGGACGCGAAGTTTGATGAGATACTGGACATTGTAGATAAAACTTCTATCTATGCGCTTACAGGCTCTATCATATCTCAGGACAGGTACGCTATCGCTAAGGCTACTTATGCTTTACGTAACGCAGCAGGTAACTTCTATATTAATGATAAACCTACCGGTGCGGTAGTTGGTCAGCAGCCATTTGGCGGTGCCAGGGGATCTGGTACGAATGATAAAGCCGGATCAGCATTGAACCTGCAACGCTGGGTATCACCAAGAACCATCAAAGAAACCTTCGATCCGCCAAAAGATTATAAGTATCCGTTCTTGAATAAAGAAGTATAACCCTCCAGCCCCCTGAAGGGGGAGCAAATAATCATAAAAAGAAAAGGCGAAAGAGTATTAAATTCTTTCGCCTTTTTATATTGCTCCCCCTTCAGGGGGCTGGGGGGTTATTTAAACTTGAACACATTGCCCATATTGGCATTGTCATAAGTGCTTACGTTCATATCTTTTATCACGCCGGTTTCAATGCTGTACACCCAGCCATGTACAGCCAGATCCTGTCCTTTATGCCATGCGTTTTGTACAATAGATGTTTTGCATAGGTTGTAAACGTTTTCTATTACGTTGTATTCCACCAGTTTATCGGCGCGTTCTTTTTCGTCTTTTATCAGGTCGAGTTTGCTGGCATGCAGGCGGTAAACGTCTTTAATGTGGCATAACCAGTTATCAATCAGGCCGAATTGTTGGTTGCTCATGGCGGCTATAACACCACCGCAGCCATAATGCCCGGTAACTATCACATGTTTTACCTGCAACACGTTCACCGCGTAATCCAGTACCGATAGCATATTCATGTCCGAGTGTACCACCATGTTTGCGATATTACGGTGTACAAATATTTCGCCCGGTTTGGTGTTGGTTATCTGGTTGGCAGGCACGCGGCTATCGGCGCAACCAATCCACAAAATGGGTGGTTTCTGGCCGTTGGCAAGCTTGGTAAAATAGTCAGGATCTTCCTCAATGGCATTAGCAATAAATTTTTTATTGCCTTCGAGTAAGGTTTCGTAGGAAATATGGCTTGTATCGTGAATCAGAATGTCTTTTTTTGCGCACATAGGGTATAATACTGATTGGGGTTAATTATTTACTTTGAAAAATAAACGGGCAATCTTATGCAAAGCTAAGGGCGAAAGATCGTAATACAAAATGGTAAATAATATCACCGGAATGAAATAAAACATCATGAAGTCGTACTTGTCAAAAAAGTAGCCACCTGCCAATGCTCCCGCGAAATAGAACCCCAGGATAGTAAGGCGTACATACATGCGGTTTTTAAGCAAAGGAGATTTTTGAGCATTGGGATAAAGCAGCTCGGCAAAATCGGCCCCCAAATCAGTAAAAACCCCGGTGAGGTGCGATGTTTTGATGATACCGCCTGATATATTGGATACCAATCCGTTTTGCAAACCCATAGATAGTATTAAAGCACCGGTAATGATTTGCTTTTCGGCTAAAGTGCCATCGTAATGATTAGTGCCATAATATGCTACGAATAATAAAATGATGATCTCTAAAATAATAGGCGCTGCATTAGCCCGGTAAGCACTTTTATGCGATTGCCATCTGACTAAAAAATTAGACGTAAACGCGCCCGCGAAAAACAGGAACAGCCACACCAAAAATATAATTACCTGTGATAAATTACGTTCGATGACATTGCGGGCAAGGTTGGCAAAATGCCCAGTCATGTTGGTGGTGAATGCCAAAAAAGCTACAACACCAGCCACATTGGTAACCCCCGATACAAAAGCCGTGGAAGAAGCCAGTAACAGATTCTCCTTCAATGTACGTTCTTCTTTGGTGTTTCTTAACAAAATAGTATCAAAGGAGTTATAGTAGTGAAAATCAAATGTAATTAAACCATCAAACATTTTTGATGCTTAATCAGTATTTTTAGCATCTTGCATAATTATAACCGTACCGTGGATAATAAGATCAAACTACTCAAACAAAAACAAGCCGAAGCCCTTTTGGGCGGAGGTAAAATCCGGATAGAAAGTCAGCATAAAAAAGGAAAACTCACCGCACGTGAGCGTTTACATTTTTTAATGGATGAAGGCTCATTTCAGGAGATAGGGATGCTGGTAACGCATCGCTCTATTGATTTTGGGATGGAGAAGGAAAACTATCCCGGTGATGGTGTGATCACGGGTTACGGAACCATTAACGGCAGATTTGTTTATGCTTACTCGCAGGATTTTACTGTTTTTGGGGGATCATTATCCGAAACCCATGCCGAGAAGATTTGCAAGATCATGGATCTGGCGATTAAAAACGGTGCGCCGGTAGTTGGTTTGAACGATTCAGGAGGAGCGAGGATACAGGAAGGTGTAAATTCCTTAGGTGGTTATGCGGATATATTCTACCGCAACACAATGGCATCAGGCGTTGTTCCGCAAATATCAGCAATTATGGGCCCCTGCGCGGGCGGCGCGGTATACTCTCCTGCTATTACCGATTTTATTTTAATGGTAGAGAATACCTCTTACATGTTTGTTACAGGGCCAAATGTAGTTAAAACCGTTACCCACGAGGTTGTTACATCCGAGGAATTAGGCGGAGCAACCACGCATGCTACCAAATCAGGCGTTACTCATTTTGCTTGCCCGAATGAAATCGCGGCTATCAATAATATAAAACAACTGTTAAGCTATATGCCGCAGAATTGTGAGGATAAAGCACCCGCATATCCTTATGATATACAAAATGAAACACGCCCGGTTTTAAATACCATTATGCCCGAAAATGCTTCGCAGCCTTACGATGTGCGCGAAGTAATTAACGAGGTGATTGATGCCGATAGCTTTTTAGAAGTTCATAAAGATTTTGCCGAGAACATTGTAGTTGGCTTCGCCCGTTTAGCTGGTCGCAGCATTGGCATTGTGGCTAATCAACCCGCATTTTTGGCTGGTGTGCTTGATATACACTCATCAACCAAAGGCGCACGCTTTGTACGTTTTTGCGATAGCTTTAATATTCCTTTGTTAGTATTTGAGGATGTCCCCGGCTTTTTACCCGGCACAGACCAGGAGTGGAATGCCATCATCACGAACGGGGCAAAACTATTGTATGCTTTTTGCGAAGCTACCGTGCCACGTATTACGGTAATCACCCGTAAAGCTTATGGTGGCGCTTATGATGTGATGAACAGCAAACACATTGGTGCTGATATGAACTTTGCGTGGCCAACCGCCGAGATTGCCGTGATGGGAGCCAAGGGCGCTGCCGAAATCATCTTTAAGCGCGAGATAAACGCCGCCGAAGACAAGGAAGCCAAGTGGAAAGAGATGGAACAACTATATTCCGATACCTTTGCCAACCCTTACCGTGCTGCCGAGCGTGGTTTTGTTGATGAGGTGATAGTACCCGAAGATACCCGTATTAAATTGATTCACGCGTTTAAAATGCTGGAAAACAAGGTGGTAAATAACCCGAGGAAAAAGCATGGCAATATTCCTCTGTAATATTAATCTCACAAACAAAATACAGCGATTATTTACAGAACTTATATGTTAAATATTCGTTAAATAGCTAACGGATATATTTAAATTATTAGATTTATCCTAACCTATACATAGCTATGAAACTGAAATTTATCACTCTCACCTTGTTGGTTTTTATAACCGGCATGGCTAACGCCCAAAACCTCCTGAAAGGTACTGTGGAAGAAACCGGCAGCACCTTAAGGCTTAGTAATGTTTTTATTAAGGATGCTACCAACAACCAGCTAACCCTTACCGATAAAAACGGCAATTTTGCTATTAAATCTGCGCCAAGCCATTTGTTAATATTTAATTCACCGGGTTATATTAGTGATACTTTGTATGTGGTTGATATGACACCAAAAAAGGTTAAACTGCAAATATTAAGTATCGCCCTGCGCGAAGTGAAAATCAACGGTACAAGAAGCACATTTGATCCCAAAGAAGAATATCCTGAAGTTTACCAAAAAAGTAAAGTATACGTATTATCGCCAAGCAGCTGGTTCAGTAAAGATTCCCGCGATGCCCGCCGCCTGAGACGCTATTTTGCAATGGAGAAGGAGGAACAGGAAATTGATAATGTATTCAATGCCGCTTATGTAAGTAGCCTGGTGCCATTACGTGGCCAGGACCTGGAAGACTTCATGACCCTTTATCGCCCTTCATACACTTTTGTACATAGTAACACTACCCAAACAATGGCAGTTTACATAGCCGATAGCTACAAAAAGTTTAAGGCCCTGCCGCCTGATAAGCGCAAAATTCAAAGGCTTAATGCCGATCAATAATACTGAAATTGTTAAATAAAAGCAAAAGGGGTGTCCATATGGATACCCCTTTTGCTTTTCCTATAAATGCTGATTAAGCATCTTCATGATTTCGCCAAAGCCTTCTTGGCTTTTTTGTTTTGTAGCGTTTTCCCCAGTTATCAAAACTACCTGAGGCTGCCATGGTACACATGATAATAAAAAACGCCATCATTATAACTACAAATACGTGTAATGTTTCAATGAGTATATGATGCATAATTATTAAAATTAATTCATATACTGGTATGCAATTACTACGCCTTAATTGGTTATATAAGTCATTTAATTGATTTTAAGTTAAATATTTATTAAATAAATAAAAAATACAAATAATTGGTTAAAATGTATGTTATGCTATACAAAATCGGGTAGGTCTTATTAAGATGCTGGTTAAGCTGGTTTGCCGCTTTCGCAGGCATATTGCAATAGTCGTGCCCTGCACTAAAATGGGATGTTCCAGTTCCAATGATAGTAGCCATATCTGAACAGAAAATACGCTCCGAAAACAATCAAAAAGCCTATAAGCCATAGCATCAGGCTCGATGTTTCATTGCCAACCCTTTTTGTATATTTGATATATTGGCGCTTAACAAACCTTTCCTGGCGTTCCACGGTGTAGCCACCATCCTCCATAAAAACGATACCTTCAAGGGTAACGCGGTACAGCCCTGGGGTGAGTACCTCAATGTGATGGTCGTTCGCCAGTACTTTTAGTATTGCACCCAGGTCTTTAGGCGTAAAAGCTCCGGGATTGGTAAGCTCCGCATATCCCGCTATGTTGCCTGTGGTAAGTTCGGTATCAGGGCGATTTTTTAGATATCCCAGTATCACATCCATTTTTTCGCTTGGCTTTAAATATTTCATAAACAGGTGAATAACACTAATTTGCCACATAACCAGGCAAATTACTTTACTATTACCAATTACTGTACCACGATACAATGATTTTACCCCTGAAAAGCATCTTAGCTAATAAATTAGACGTCCGCAGTCAATGTCATTAAGTCAAAAGGGATAACTTTCACCCTCTATGCGGCTTGCCGGAGAGAGAACAGCGCAGCGTATTCGGGGTGAGTCACTGGTCTTTGCGCCAATGTCGCCCCGCTGGCCGAATTCTATGACTTTGGACTAATAAGCATGTAGTTTGCAACTACACATTCACAACCCCAATCAATCCTCGCGAATCATCAATTGATAAACCCCAAAAGCAGCGACAACGCACAAGCCCGAGATTACGGTACAATAAACCCGCAGGTCCTGTCCCCACAAACGAGGCCTACAACCACCCCCTATTAAGGCGAAAACCAAAAATATGATCACCAAAAAAACAATGGTGACAACAACCGAGTGTGCAGGATTTTTCATGAGGAAAGGTTATATTCAAATATAGGTTATTTGCCTGTTAATCATCGTAATTAAACCAAATACACCGCAGCGTCTAGCATCTGCTATTCCCGCTGTCCGATTTTTGACTTCGGATCAATAAGCTTGTAGTTTGCAACTACAGACCGCCCGCTGGATAGCAGGAACACCCAACCGCGCAACTGCGTATACCCTTACTTTACCAAAAAATCATAATAAGGCGTATACAAATAATCGTTAGGTTTCAGGAATAGCTGGTTATGTTGCAGGTCTAACACTACATCAAAACGTTTCAAAAAACCGTTACCCAATATACCCGACAATGCCCCGCTCCCCAATACCCCTGATTGCACACCCGATAACAAAGCAGGCACCCGGTAAAAATGTTTGTCCGACAATCTGATTTCAGGCACCATCACAATAGCTACTTTAGTTGCCACCCCATCCGACCCTAAGGAAGTCGCCATAGCTACCTGCTTCAGTTGTTGCGCTAAATGATTTGCTTGGGCAAAGTGGTCCGCAATGATTAAACCACTGTCTCCCCCCGTATCCATCTCAAAAGTACCTTTCACCTCTTTGTTGTCAATAAATAAGCAGGCGCTGATTGTAGGCACCTCCATCACAAATTTCAGGTCGAATTGATTATAAGATTTAGCATCAACCACATAATCCTTTTTGCTGAAAAAAGAAAGCAGCTTTTTATGATAATTTATCTCGATTACATAATTCCGCATTAAATTATTCCCAAACACCCCGTCGAAGGCCACATTTCCGTAGGGGATGGCGACGTAAGTAACACCATCCGCTTCCAGGCCACCAAAAAATAGTTTATTGTTAGTGCTTTCCTTAATCTTGCCTTCGCCGTTCTCGCCAATATTGGTTGTTTCCGAATCTAACACCAGATCCAGTTTTTTGCCCAATATATCCTGATTGATAACCATACCTCCCGCGCCGGTATCAAACAAAAAAGTCAGTGTATCCGACTTGTTAACCCGGCATTTAATATAAATACGGTTATCACTTTTCAGCTCGAAAGGTAAAACAGCCAAAGGTTTGTTCTGAGCATATAGCTGTAAGCCAATTCCAGACAATAAAACAGCAAGTACAAGTTTTTTCATACTCAATAGACACCGGTAAATAACATTCGTGACATAAATTACAGGTAATCAAAGGGAAAAGTAAACTATAACTTACTTATGCAGTAAATACGTATCTAATTAATATTACTGCAAACATCCCCCTCCAAACTTGGTTGTTAATAAATAACCAATACTACCATGAAAAAGCTAATTTTAGGAATATGCCTTTGTGTCGGGCTGGCAGCGTGTCACAGCAACAGCAAACCGAAAGATGCTTACGCCGATTCACCTATGATGACCGGTAAAGCCGATCAGGCCGGTACCGTGAATGATTCATCGCACACAGCCGCAGATGCCGACTCGCAAAAGGTAGGCAAATCCGACGGTGCCCCAACCGATACCACAAGTACCGGGTCAGGTAAATTGGACAAACAGTAACATAATAATATCACCATGAAAAAGATATTTTTAGGCATATGCCTTTGTGCCGGTATAGCTGTGGCTTCATCATGCGGCAGCCACAAAGCAACCAACGCGGCCGACGGCAACAATGCCTTGCTGGATTCATCCAAAAAAACACAGGATAGCACCAATGCTGACACTACTAGAAAAACTGATACAAGCAAAAAGATGTAGATTAAGTCTGAACCATGATTTAGTGGATTTAAAGATTGGCTTGATTTATCATCAGCTAACCCAAAGTGCGAAAATACCTGACGGAAAACCGGGTCGGGAGCTAGCCTTGTGGGTAGAAAGTTTTTTCCGTATTGATTTTTTGCTGCTTTTTTATCAAGAAAAAAGTAGTAGCCCCCGCGGCAATGAGCGGGGGGAGAATCCTGTTTGAAACGCAATTATCCTCAATAGTCGAATCAATGTCAATACACAAGCACCTCTAAACCTCCAAATAAAAAATTCCCTATCTTTGCCCCAATGCAATCAACGGAATCAATAACGCAAGCGGTACAAACATCACCCTGGGAAAAAGGCTATAACAACTATGGCCCATATCTCAAACAAAAATATCCCGGACAAAGGGTATTTAAAGTGATAGTTGATGGGGGCTTCACCTGCCCCAATCGCGATGGCTCAAAAGGCTATGGCGGATGCACCTATTGTAATGTCGATTCCTTTACGCCATCACCAACCCGTGATAATCCCGGCATAAAAGAACAGGTAATAGCAGGAGTGGAGCGTGCCCGAAAAGGTAATAAAGCCGATAAGTTTATCATTTACTTTCAGCCTAATACCAATACTTACGCGCCAACCCATTATCTGAAAGCTATGTATGACGAAGCCCTGAGCTATTATACTGAAGACATAGTAGGCCTGTCCGTAGGTACGCGTCCCGATTGTATAGACCCTGAAAAGATTGCCTTGTTAGAATCCTATACCGACCGTTTTGATGTGGATATTGAAATGGGTATGGAATCCATCTATAACGATACCCTGGCCCAGATCAATCGTGGCTGTAACCATGACGACCTGATCAGCGCCCTGAAAATGCTGGAAAACAGCAAGCTTGATGTTTGTGTGCACACCATCTTCGGCTTCCCCTGGGAAACCCATGATCAGATGCTGGCTTACGCGCACGAAATTAACCGTCACCCGCAAATAAAGTTCACCAAACTGCACCATTTACACATTGTAGAAGGCTCGGTTATGGGTGTTAAATATAAACGCGAGCCATTCAAACTTTTCACGCTGGATGAATACGCCAATTTCCTGTGCGATTTTCTGCCATTGCTGCGCCCCGATGTCATCATCCAGCGCCTTTTCGGACTAAGCGACCTCGACCTGCTAATAGCCCCCAACTGGCAGCTCAAAAAATCCGAAATCCAATACTACATCGACCAAAAAATCCTCGAAAGAGGAGTGATACAAGGTTCGCAATATAAGTCTTTATAAAGTTCCCCCTCTCGAGAGGAGTACGTTTCTATAAGAGTAGTTAAATTATATATCTTCCCAAGTTTGTGGTTAATATTATTGTCATTCTGAGCGCAGCGAAGAATCTTCTTCGGTCAGCCAAGCGAGCTATGCATGTTGCAGAAGATTCTTCCCTGCGCTCAGAATGACAAAGGAAGAATTACAAAGTAGCTTTGTCATGCTGAAGAACGAAGCATCTGTACAGTGTAAACCACTTTACAGATCCTTCGCTATGCTCAGAATGACAAAAGAAAAGCGAGGCTCAAATAAATTTCAAACGCCCTCTTTCCTGCGCAGCAGAAGAGAGGGCAGGTTAAGCGGCTGAGCGAAAACCGGGTGAGTGAAAACGCAAGCAGGTCTCGAAAGGGTTTCCCAAACTACCACCACTTTCATTATATTTGATCAACCAATTTGCACCATAACAAAGCGCATCATGAACCCCAAGGTTGATTTTTATTTTAATAAAGCCACAAAGTGGCAGGAAGAATATGAAAGGTTAAGAATGATCATTCTTGATTGCCAACTCACAGAAGAATTGAAATGGGGATGCCCCTGTTACACCTTCCAGGAAAAAAACATCGTTTTAATACATGGCTTTAAAGAATACTGCGCGCTTCTGTTTTTCAAAGGGGTTTTGTTAAATGATGCCAATGGTATCCTGATTCAACAAACAGAGAATGTGCAGGCGGCGCGTCAGATCAGGTTCACTGATCTTCGGGAAATAGTAGAGCTGGAGTCGATTCTCAAGGCCTATATATATGAAGCTATCGAAGTGGAAAAAGTCGGGTTGAATGTAGAGCTAAAAAAGGTTACAGAATTCACAGTTTCTGCAGAGTTTCAGAATAAACTAAATCACATCCCTGCCTTAAAAACTGCTTTTGAGGCATTAACACCGGGGCGACAAAGAGCATATCTTCTTCATTTTTCCGCACCCAAACAATCCAAAACCCGGGAATCAAGAGTTGAAAAATACATACCGCAAATCCTTAATGGAAAAGGATTAGATGATTAAGTAAGTAAAAAGTTCCTCTATTGAGAGGGGTAAGGGGTAAATTAATTTGTCATGCTGAGCGGAGCATCAGCGTAAACAAGCGGATAGATTCTTCACTACGTTCAGAATGACAAGGGGTATAAATAGAGTTGTCATGCTGAGGAACGAAGCATCTGTACAGCGTAAACCACTTTGCAAATTTTTCGCAATGCTCAGCATGACAAAAGAGAACTACCTAAAAATCATCATCCGGAAAATCATCCTCATCTTCGTCGTCATCATCCGGGATGTCGTCATCAAGCTCTGCCGCGTGCTCAGCTTCTTTGTCGTCCTGTAGGTCTTCAAAATCTTCGTCCTCAATATCATCCCAACCGGCGTCGGTGTCGGCATCATCATCCTCAAAATCATCATCATCACCTGGGTTAAGGGCAGTTATTGGCTCAAGTTCAACAGTAGTGGTTTCGTATTCAGTAAATAACATAAAGGGTAAAATTTGATTCGTTTTCGCTGATTAAAATCAGGCGCAATTTATCATTTATTTATTTCCCTCACATATAATTCATCAACCAAAATTATAATAATTGCCAGCAGCGGAACGGCCAATATAATACCCAATGCCCCCGACAAAGTACCCATAACCAACTGACTGATCAGCGTAAGCGCGGGTGGCAGGTTGATGATCTTCTTCTGTATCAGCGGCGTAACAATATTGGCCACAATAGTTTGCGATACAATGTAAATGAGCGCTACAATAATTGCCGTATTAGTGCCAATGGTAAGCGCCAGTAAAACGCCGGGTATCATCGCAACTAATGATCCTATATTCGGCACTAACTCCAGTATGCCCGTAATCAACCCTAGCACCATGGCCACGGGTATACCCATAATACTTAAAGCCACGGTAATCATTACGGTTATCAGTACTATCGATAGCATCATACCCTTCAACCAACCTTTAAGCGACAGGCTTATACGGTTCATAATGTGTTTGCCTTGCTCTTTTCTTTTTTTAGGGATAAGCAATAGTATGCCATTTTTATAGATTGACGGACTGGCGGTAAAAAATACGCCCAACAGCAAAATGATATACATATCGCCCAAAACCCCGAAGCCGGTACTAAAAAACGCTTGCACCGTGGCCATCGTTTTATCGGAGTTCGTGCTAGAAAAATAATCCAATACCTTTTGCCCTATAGGGTTCTCGGCTATTTTAGCTTTGGCGGTGTTTACAGTATGGGGGAGGGTATTGCTTAACTCGGCTATTTGTACCTGTATTTTGGTGCCCATAAACCACAGCAGCACCCCTAAAATAATAAACGAGGCCACAATAGATATGAGCATGGCCCATTTGCGCTGTAAACGTGTACGCCGTTGTATAATATCGCCCAAACCATGAAAATATACAGCGATAAGCGAGGCCGCCAGCGCCATCAGCAATACGTTAAAAGCAACCCGGGCAATTAAAATAACACCCACCAGCAAAGCTATAATAGCAACCGTATGCCATACCTTTTGAAGGTAGGTCAGCTCTTTTTTGATGATTTCAGTTGTTTTTTTATCGTCGGCCATAAATAGCTTGTAGGTTATTATGGTAATGCAATAAAACAGCAATTGTTTTTGTAGGCGATGATTTGCTTAAATTTGGGCGATAAGCATTTGATAATTAAAATATTCTTCCTACATTTGCAGCCCCGATATAGTGGGTAAATATTTAAAAATCAATTTAATAATGCAACAGTACGAAATCGTGATCGTTCTAACCCCGTTGCTTTCAGAAGAGATTGCTAAAGAGGCTTACGCTAAATACAGCAAAACTCTAACTGATGGCGGAGCCGAAATTGTCCAGGAGGATAATTGGGGTTTGAGAAAATTAGCGTACCCAATTCAAAAGAAAACAACTGGGTACTATCACTTAACTGAATTTAAGGCTCCGGGTGAATTAATTAACAAGTTGGAGATTGAGTTAAGGCGCGATGAGCGTGTTTTACGTTTCCTGACTATTGCTTTGGATAAACATGCCATCGCTTACAATGACAAAAAACGCAGCGGTGCTTTTAACAAAAAACCTGCAGCTAAAACAGAGGAGGCAGCAAGATAATGGCAAACGATCAAATTAAATACGTTACCGCTCCAAAAGTGGAGGATAACCGTAAAAAATACTGCCGTTTCAAAAAGAATGGTATTAAGTATATCGATTACAAAGACGCTAACTTTTTATTAAAGTTTATTAACGATCAGGGTAAAGTTTTACCTCGCCGTTTAACAGGTACTTCATTAAAATTCCAGCGTAAAGTGGCTCAGGCAGTTAAACGTGCCCGTCACATTGGTTTATTGCCTTACGTTACAGATTCATTAAAATAATAGGAGATCAAGAAATGGATGTTATTTTAAAACAAGATGTAAAAAACCTGGGTGATAAAGACGACGTAGTAAGCGTTAAACCAGGTTATGGCCGTAACTACCTTTTACCTAAAGGCTACGCCATATTGGCCACTGTAAGTGCCCGCAAAGTTTTAGCTGAAAACCTTAAACAGGCTCAGTTTAAACAAGAAAAAATACGTAAAGATGCTGACGCGATAGCTGCCCGTTTGGAAGGTGTTAAACTTACCATTGGTGCTAAAGCCGGCGAAAGCGGTAAAATATTCGGTGCTATCAACACTATTCAGCTTGCTGATGCTTTGAAAAAAGAAGGTTTTGAAGTTGACCGTCGCCGTATTACTTTTGATACAGAACCTAAATTTGTTGGCGAATACGTTGCAAATGTAAATCTGCACAAAGAAGTAAAAGTACGCGTACCGTTTGAAGTAGTAGCTGAATAAGCTTCTTACTTCTTACCATAAAATTTAAAAGGTGTTTAGCGAAAGCTAAACACCTTTTTTGTTGATACTATCGCCGTTAATATTCGCTTTGTATATATTTACTTCACCAAACTATCTCACATGTTTAAGCAATTTTATGATGATTTAACTTACTTACCCAGGGCTAAGTTTAGCGCTAAGTATACTGTCCCGTTTATTGTTTGCTTTTTGGGTATTGTATTGATTGGTCAACTGCTTAGTATGTTTGTAACCGTAGACCAACTCGATAAAGTGTCGGGTAATATAGTTAATGTTGAAACGAACATTATTGGGTACACCCATCATAGATTTGATGCGCATGACAGCCCTAATTATGCATTAGTCATTACCCTCGACAATATGCAGAGTTATAAGATACAGGAGGAAAAGACCCGATTCAGGCTAGGCTCAATCCTAAAGAACGGCGATTACGTGAGCATCTATTACCCAACAACCATGTTGAAAATATTGAGTGCAGGTTTAGCACGCGATGTTTCACAGGTAGAAAGAGGCAATGAAGTTTTATATAGTTGGAAAGATCAACAAAACGAAGAGTGGTTTATTGTTGGCTTTTTGATTGTGGCTATCAGTTTCTTCTATTGGTCGATAAAATATTTTCGTAACTATGTGCCTAAGTCAAAGTTTAATAATTAATCAATTATTAAGCTAAACACCTTTTTTGTTAATTTCACCCCGTGATTAACCCGCCCCGATCCCCAAAAACTATCCGTATTGCTACAGCCGGGTTTTTCTTTATATCGGGGTTTGGTTATACTACCTGGGCATCCCGCATCCCATCCATCCAACGCGATCTGCATTTAAACGAGGCGCAATTAGGTACAGCCTTATTTGCTTTGCCTGTTGGTTTATTAGCTACCATGCCTTTAACCGCTCGCTTGCTTCGTGCATATAGCAGTAGCCGAATTATGTTGTTTGGCGCTTTGCTGTTTAACCTTATGCTGGGTCTACTGGGCTATGCTGTGCATTATTGGGAGTTCATATTAGTGCTGCTTTGTTTCGGTTCATCACGCAACCTGCTTAATTTATCTATGAACACCGAAGGCGTGAGCGTACAAGGGCTATATAAAAAATCAATCATAACCACCTTTCACGCAATCTGGAGCTGCGCGGGTTTTGCAGGGGCAGCTTTGGGGTATTTAATGGTGGCTAACCATGTATTGCCGGTTTGGCATTTGCTATCGGTTAGTACAACCTTGGTGGTATTATCTATCTGCTTCGCGCCCTTTACCCTGCAACAACAACCTCAGCAATTAGAAAAAAAGCCCTTATTCTCGTTACCGGATAAAACACTGATCAACCTGTCACTTATCTGCTTCTCCTCCATGGCCTGCGAAAACATTATGTACGATTGGAGCGGTATCTATATGGACAAAGCCGTACACTCCACCCACGCCACCGCAACTGCGGCATTCGTCGTTTTCATGACTACCCTGACTGCTTCCCGCTTTGCTGGCGATAAAATAGTGGGTCGTTATGGCGTAAAATTGTTAATGCAGTGCAGCGGGGTGTTTATTGTGACTGGTTTTTTGCTGGCGGTTCTTTTCCCTTATGTACCTACAACAATTATTGGTTTTGGGTTGGTGGGGATAGGGACATCCTGTATAGTGCCACTATGTTTTAGTGAAGCAGGTAAATCAACAACAATGGCCAAAGGCCCTGCTATAGCAGCGGTATCAACAGTAGGGTATTTTGGTTTTTTGGTAGTGCCACCCATGGTTGGTTTTGTGGCCCAGGCATTAAACCTGCGCTGGTCGTTCGCGGTTATCACCACGCTTGGCGCTTTAATTGTTTGGATGGCATCTAAAATAAAAAGTACAGTAGTTAAGTCATCAATCCAGCCGCCTATTTAAACTGGATCTGGTCTTCATGATAGATCAGTACTTCCGGGTGATTTTTGTACATCGATGTATCGCCGGTTACGCAAATGTGTTTACCTTTTAAATCATCATAATTTAGCTGTATTTCCTTGCCGCTAACCACCACCGTAAACCGTTGGTTAGGATAATCAGCACCCATATTCAGCATAGTAACGGTGTCGCTTAGTATCTTAAAGGAATAAACCGTTTCGCACATCGTTATTTTCTTACCCACATGTTTTACAAACTGGTTAACATTGTATTGTTCGGGCTTTTGCTGCGCCTGAGTTTTAAACGAGGATGCAGCTATGATGACCCCAAAAAGTAAAAGCTTTTTCATGTGGTTGTGATGATTTGTATCTAATAACGTGCATTAATGTCATTTGTTTAATATGCTTATTTATAAGCCACTTAATTATTAATTTAGCCGGGTAAATGAAAGACATCCCCGTACATCAACTAAAAGATAGGATAGACTCAGGCCTAGAGATCAGGCATTTCTTCCCGGGTGATGTCACTAAGGATGAAGCTGAAATATTAGGCGCTCATCGCGATGATCATTATATCTTCTTCCTGATCGAAAACGGTGCTGCGTCGTTAATGATCGACTTTCATGAACTGAGCTTGCAGCCATCATCCATTTATTATATTTTACCGGGGCAGGTACACCACCGCATACACGCCCAGCAAACAGAAGGCTGGTTTTTGGCGGTAGATACCCTGTTGGTGCCGCCTGATTACCGCGATATTTTTGAAAATCAATTGTTGCTGCAACAGCCATTTGCTTTATCCGATAGGCTGATGACCCAATGCCGCAGCCTGCTTTGTGTGCTCGATCAAAAACATCACGAAGACGAACAAATACCTTTTAACCTGTCGGTTGTTCACTCTTTACTGCAATCATTTTTAGGGATAGCTGCCAGCGGATTTACTACCTTAACCAATCCGCATAACCATATATCTCGTCCTGCACAGCTCTCACAGGAGTTTAAAAAATTGCTCGTAACCAACGTACGGGCTCTAAAAAGTCCCTCCATTTACGCATCGCGACTAAATGTTTCCGAATCTTATTTGAATGAGTCGCTTAAAAAAGTTACAGGCTTCTCCGTAAGTTACTGGATACAACACGAAGTGGTGCTCGAGGCTAAGCGCATGTTGTACTATACATCGCTATCGGTAAAGCAGATCGCCCACCAGTTGGGTTATGAAGATCACGCTTATTTTTCACGTTTATTCAAAAAATTCACAGATACCACGCCACTTACATTTCGTGGGTGTTACCGTAAATAGTCCAATACTTACCCCGAAGTTGCCATTTTTATTCAGCCATTTGTGCCGTTACTTTGTACTGTTAAAACACTACCATAATGGAAACATTTACCTTAGATAGATTAAAAAGAAAGGCCGAAAAATTATTCGAACCTTCACAAATGCAAACCGGCCGTGTGCTGGAAGTACGCTACTGGCAGCTATCTACCCTGATCGAGATCGACCTGCACTTGCCTTTTGCCGATATGCAGCAATGGACCGAAATTCCTTATATTAAATTCAAAGTAGCATCTTTTACTTACCGCGATTATACTCCATCCGGCTGGGATGCCGAAACCTGTACCTGCACCATATTTATTGATGCCGCGCACAACGGCCCCGGCAGTAACTGGGCAAAACAATTAAAAAAGGACGATACAGTAAGCTATTTTAAAATAGGCACCACCCACCAGGTAGCCGAAAGTACCTCGGCAGTTATTGCTTTAGGCGATGAAAGCAGCCTGGGCCACATGCTGGCTTTGCAGCAAATGGTAATGCCTGCCGCGCGCTTTTCAGGAGCTGTAGTTATGGGTAACGACGATCACCGCAGCCAGTTTAGCGAGTTCTTCCGCTCACCGCTGCAAACCGTTAAGCGTGATGATGCTTATGGCCACCATAGTTTAATTCAGTGGGTAATCGGCCAGCAATACACTTTGGAGAATACCGTATTTTACCTAACCGGCAATAACATCATGGTAAGCCAGATGAAAAAACTGTTAAAGCTACAGGGTTATAATTCCTGCCAAATAAATGCTAAAGGTTTCTGGTCGTGATATTAATTCCTTTAAGCGTTGACGCTTAAAGGAATTAAGTCCAAGTGTTGACGCTTGGATTAGCAATATATTACGCCCGGTCAAGTGTCCACACTTAACCGAAATGGTTTTTAAGCGTCCACGCTTAAAAAAATTCTCAATGAAAAGCCGCTAAAGTTTCAGGTCTAAGGATCAATTAAAAGTATGCCGGAACGCCAAAGGTGAAAGCCCGGTCTTAGCTTTGAACAAACGACTGAACGATTGCGGGTGGTCAAAGCCTAACTCATAAGAAATTTCACTTACAGATAGTTCGGTAGTGGAGATTCTTTCCTTGGCCTTCTCAATCATTTTATCCTGGATGTGCTGTTTCGTATTGCGCCCTGTTAATACTTTCAGTAAGCCGCTTAAGTAGTTGGGCGATATATTCAGTTTCTCCGCTACATACTGAACGCTCGGTAACCCCATCGTTAATAAATCCTCGCTATTAAAATAGACTGTCAAAATATCTTCCAGTCTATCGAGAATTTGATGGTTTTCAATTTTTCGTGTCAGGAATTGGCGGTGGTAAAACCTGTCGGCATAGTTCAGCAATACCTCAATCATTGATATGATAATATCCTGGCTGAATTTATCTGTATTGGCAAAATACTCCGTTTGAATATTTTGCATCACGCTAATAATAATAGCTTCTTCTTTCTCCGAAAGATATAAAGCCTCATTCACCGAATAATCAAAATATTCATACCGCTTCATGGATTTGGCCAGAGGGGTATTCCACAAAAAGTCCGGATGGATATAAAGCGCCCATCCTGACATTTTGGATACTGTCGTTTCATCCTCAGCACTCAACGACCCGAACACCTGCCCGGGCGCCATAAAATACATGACGCCATCCTGAACATCATACTGCTGCTGCCCGTATACCGTCGCAATGCCGTTTTAATGCAATAGAATAAAAATCAAACATCCGGTTGGCAGGCATTTTTCCCGAACGTTTCATAATTTCCAGGTTAATCACACTGATCAGTGGATGCTCCGGCCTGGGCAAACCTATTATATGATGAAGCTCGCCGATAGTTTGAACCCGATATGTTTCTGCGCCTGCCATTTTACAATATATTTATTTTTTGCTGGGTCGATTTTGTTTAACCTTTAAAATAGCTTCCTTGTGCCATGTCTGCAATCAGTTTTGGGTGCTTAGGGTGCCACTTTAGTTTTTCCTGGGTTATTTTGCTTGATGCTGGGACATCCAGCGACGTAAAGCCTCCAAACCAACCAAAATGATCAGCTGCTTCCTCAGGCGATATAGATACCACCGGGAGATTGAGATGCTTGCCAATAGTTTCAGCAATATCTTTAAAGGCAATTCCCTCTTCGGCAACACCATGAAATCTGCCTCCGTGTACAGCTTCTTCTAATGCTAGCCTGTACAGGCGGGCAGCATCAAGCCTGTGTACCGCTGTCCAGCGGTTTTTCCCTTCGCCAATATAAGCCGAAATACCTTTTTTACGCGCGATGTCAATCAGCATAGGAACAAAGCCATGATCGCCGTCACCATGAACAGATGGTGATAAACGTAACACAGATACACGCACACCAAGCGCCGCGACAGTATCTGCCGCTTCTTCTGAAGCTATACGTGGATGTGTGGAGGAGTCGGCATGGGGTATAATATCTTCGGTAGCAAGTTTACCCGGACTAACCAGCGCAGTGCCCGAAGTAACAATAAATGGGCGCTCAGAACCGGCGAGTGCTTCGCCGATGGCCTTAATTGCGAGCCTGTCTGCTTCACATACCTCTTTGTACC
Source organism: Mucilaginibacter sp. L196 (assembly GCF_009765905.1). Taxonomy (GTDB): domain Bacteria; phylum Bacteroidota; class Bacteroidia; order Sphingobacteriales; family Sphingobacteriaceae; genus Mucilaginibacter. The sequence continues at coordinate 170,898 of NZ_LMUO01000019.1, forward strand.
GGGAGAAATCATGAATAAATCCCGCATGAATTACGCCATCTGATTCCTTGGCCCCGCTCCGTAAACTATCCAGGTCTTCTATATCACCCCGATGTACCTCAGCACCTACCGAAATAAGTGCCTGCGCATTGGCATCCGACCGGGCGAGGCCGATAACCTGATGACCTGCGCCAATTAATTCCTGAACAATAGCCGTTCCTATGAAGCCTGTGGCTCCGGTAACAAATACTCGCATATATCGAATTTTAGGTAGATTAATTTTTGTTTTAATAATATAAGCAAACCAAAGCTTATTCTGTTTTTATTGAGCCATTGCCGCTGCAAATTCTTTGGCGAAATCTTTCAATTTTACTTTTCCCAACGTTGATTTGTGTTGGTTATAATCTTTGTAAAATTTCCCCTTGTGTATACTGGCATTCATTTCTACAAATTGTTGGGCAAGGCTATCATTCATTCCATGTGCTTTATAGCCGTTAAGCTGTTGTTCATCACTAATTGTCAACCATTTCAAATCAGGCTTCCCAATAGCAGCACCTAAAATACCCGCCGCTTCGTTACAGGTCAGTTCTTCGCTTGCTATATAACGAACTTTTTTGCCTGGAATCTTCGATTCAATTTCTTCAACTATGGCATCAGCAATATCCAGACTAGAAACAAATATATTGATATCATCTCCACCATAACTTGCTGCAATAATACCCTGGGCTTTTATAGAAGGTACAAAAGCAAACAGGTTTTTATAAAATCCTGACGGGCGCATAAATGAAATATTTACATCTGATGGCAGCTTATTCAATGTTTTTTCCGCATGGTGATGGATAATAATAAGGCCACTATCTTTCTCCATATCCGCGCCGATACTGCTCAGGTAAACCACACGTTTCACACCTGATCGCTCGATGGCCTGTACATAATTATTGGCAACTGTATCTGCTTGTGCTATTATCTTATCTGCAGTATTACCAGGGTCGGCGAAACTGCCATGTAGAGCCAGCATACAATACACTGCATCTGCACCTGTGAAAGTATCGATAAGAAAATTAGCGTCTCCCATTGTCCCGATAGCGGCTTTTGCGCCCAAGGCTTCAATATCCTTTTGTTTTTCGGCACTACTGCTGATTACGGTAACCGAATGTCCTTTTTTTATTAATTCCTCCGTTAATGGTTTACCAACATATCCCAGGGAACCTGTAACTATTATTTTCATGGCTTTATTTTTTTATAAAGCAAAGGTCGAGTGGTGGCATGAAAAAAATGTAACCGAATCTATGATAATTGTAACCGAATCTAAGGATTGAAGTATTATTGCCAGATCAAGGCTAAAGGATTTTGGTTCATCGGCGCTTAAATATTATCTCGCCTTAATAATTTATTCTCCGCTAATTAGTTTAATTTGCGAAACCTGATTTTCGCAATGAAACTTATCCTCGTCTTTCTTCTTTCGATAGTTATTTTCCCGCGAACCATCGTTCATGCGCAATCAATTGTAATTACACCTAAACCGGGTACAATAAAACTTCCTTTAGATGCTATAGGTAATTACACGGTACTGTTAAATGATATTGCCACCATAACTACCTCAAACGGCACAATAGCACAGGTGCTTTTTGTGCCTTCGGGCTTTAACTGCCAAACTCTGGGCCCGCAAAATGTTTCTGTATTTGCCAGCGATGCCAATGCAAAACCCTTGACACCCCAAAATGCCAGCTTTTCTTATCCAAGCTCAATTGTAAAAGACCATAAGGGCAATTTGTTCGTTGGCGAAGATGGCCATTGCATCCGTAAAATTGACCCAGCCGGAAATGTAACTGTCTTCGCAGGTTCTTTGGGTTACGTATATGGTTACCGGGATGGCCCTGGAAATGTCGCTTTATTTAACTCAATCTTTAGTTTAGCTATTGATGCCCAAGATAATTTATATGTTAGCGATGAAGGTATAATGGTAAGAAAAATTGATCCTGACGGTAATGTTACTACTTATGCCGGTAGCAATACTTATCCTGCGCACCAGGACGGGCCTAAGGCCAACGCCAAGTTTGAAGCATTGGTTGATATAGCCATTGATGCCTCAAATAATCTTTATGTAACCGATGCTAACTATATAAGAAAAATTGGCGCCGACGGCAATGTTACCACAATTGCAGGCAGCACTGCAGCCGGTTATGTAGATGGACCCGGCGCAGATGCTATGTTTAATTCTCCTATGGGTATATGTGTAGATGCAATAGGGAATATCTATGTAGCGGATGCAGGTAATATTGTGATCAGGAAAATTACACCCGATGTGAACGTAAGCACCTTTGCAGGTAATGGCCATTCTAATTATCCTGTTGTAACCGGAACCGGCACCAATGCGGGCTTTAGAGAAATTGGAGCATTAACAATGGATGCCACCGGTAATTTATATAGCGGCGCTGATGTTATTTGTAAAATCACCCCCACAGGCGCAGTTACCCGTATTGTCGGGTCCGGGTTATTCAACGGCCCAACAGGTGGGAAAGCAGGTGCGGTAACTTTTGGCAGTATTTCCGGGTTATTTGTAGATAATACGGGCGTAATTTTTATTGCTGATTTTGGCAATAAGCTGATAACCAGAATGTGTGCTGATAGCGTAGTATCCGTAATAGGGGGCGACGGGACGTCCAATGACGTAAACGGCAATATTGGCGATTGGACAAGCGAAGATTGCCCCGTAACTGTTACCATTCCGGTTACCGTTACTGATCCAAGTGGTGTATGTAAAATAAATGCACTATCTATCCCCAACACTTTTACGCCTAACGGAGACAATATAAATGATACCTGGGAGATTCCTGTATTAGCAAACTACCCCAATTGTACAGTTATGGTTTATAACCGTTACGGGCAAAGGTTATACAATACTAAAGGCTACTCCAAACCATGGGATGGTACTTATGGGGGCAAGCTATTATCAAATGGCGTATACTATTATATCATAAAATTGGATGCATCAAGCCCACCAATAAGCGGTAGTCTTACTATTTTACAGTAATTTATTCCGTCCGGTCAAGTGTCCACACTTGACCGAACTCTAATTTAAGCGCCCACGCTTAAATTACTCTACCACAAATTCCTTATTCAAAACCAAATCCTCCGACGATCTTCCAATCATCACCTTGAATTTGCCAGGCTCAACAGTCCAGTTCATATTTTTATCTAAAATAGCTAAATCATCAGGATGCAAAGTAAAATGTACCGTTTTCTTTTCGCCCGGGGCAAGGTTTACACGCGTAAACCCACGCAGGTCATAATCGTAAACAGTTACATCGCTTAATTCCTGTTTCAGATATAGTTCAACCACATCATCACCCTTGCGCGTGCCTGTATTCGTCACATCAACGGTTACCTCCACATCAGCCTGGCCTTTTTCACTTTCCGGCGATACTTGCAGGTTGCTGTAATCAAAGGTCGTATAGCTCAAACCATAGCCAAACGGATATAACGATCCATCAACACTGGTATGCCCCCAGCCATTTTTACCGCTTTGCGGAGCCTGAGAACTTGGTTTAAACGGAAAATTCATCTCAATCTGCCCAACTGTTTTCGGGAAGGTGATGGATAACTTACCACCTGGGTTATTATCGCCAAACAAAGTTTCAGCTATAACCTTACCACTTTGCGGACTAGGAAACCATGCCTCTAAAATAGCCGGCACATATTTATTTTCCCAGTTGATAGTTAATGGCTGTCCGTTTATCATTACCATCACCACCGGTTTGCCTGTAGCCTGTAAAGCCTGTACCAGCTTCAATTGCCTGCCCGGTAAGTTCAATCCTGTGCGTGATAAGCTCTCACCAACCTGTTCAGCGCCTTCGCCAACGGCAACAATCACAATGTCCGATTTTTTGGCTTCTTCAACCGCTGCATTAATATCTGCTTGTTCCTTATCGGTTAGCGGTGTTTCAATAATTTCACTTTCCGGCCAGGTGGCATCTACAATATCGCAACCTTTAGCATAGCTTACGGTTGCATTGTTGCCAACATAATTTTTTATCCCATCATAAACGGTAGTCACCGGGTTATGCGATGGTCCATATCTACTGATGGCATAGCTGGTTTCCATAGCCAGCGGACCGGCTACCAAAATATGTTTGTATTTGTTTTTATCTATTGGCAACAGGTTGCTCTCGTTTTTCAACAATACCATGCTCTCACGGTTCATTTTCATGCTCATGCTATCCGCTTCAGCATTATGAACCAATTTGTCTGCCGCTTTTGGGTCTTTCACATAAGGCTCATCAAACAAACCTAATTCAAATTTCACCCGTAGCACATCCGCCACGCGGGAGTCTAATGTTTTCATAGATACCTTACCATCCTTAACCAAGTTCCTCAATGGCATAATATAAGTTTGCGGCATGGTGAAATTGGTGCGCACATTCAGCCCGGCCTCAATAGCCATCCTAACTGCATCCTCTGGACTGCTGGCTACATGGTGTTTGCTATACAAAAACTCAACAGCTTCACTATCGGATACCACATAACCTGTAAAGCCAAATTTCTGTCTTAACAATTCAGTCAAAAAGAAATAGCTGCCAGTTATCGGCTCGCCGTTCCAGTCGTTATAGCTGCTCATCACACCCATGGCATGCGCTTCCTGTATCACCCTGCGGAAAGGGTACAAGTATAATTCATACATTTCACGTGGTGCAACATGCGGGTCGGTTCTATCGGCACCATCACGGCCACCTTTCGGCACGCTATAAACCGCGAAGTGTTTTAAGGTAGATGCAGCTCCCTCTTCCTGTACACCTAAGCACATTTGTTTGCCTAATTCAGCAATCAGATAAGGGTCTTCGCCATAAGTTTCAACTGTACGTCCCCAACGCTGATCGCGGGCTGGGTCTAATATCGGCGTATAAACATTGGTATATCCTAAGGCCCGTGCTTCGCGGCCAACTACATCACCTGCTAGCCTTACCAGTTCCTTATCCCATGTTGCGCCAATGCCAATAGGGGCGGGTAGCGGTGTAGCACGGTCATGATTCAGGCCGTGGATACCTTCATTCGTAAAATCAACCGGGATACCCATGCGGGTTTGCTCAACAAACCATTTTTGTATGGTATTAATAGCCATCGCATGTTTGCTGAACGGGAAACTATATTGCGTAGGCGCCATATCAGTTTTGGAGGCCAGGTTGTTCAACTCCTCATCAATATTGGCAATGCCATCCTTCCAAACCTCGTTTTTCCATGACTCTGCTGGCATTTCTTCTTTTAAAACTCTTTTGTAACCATACAATGTTGCTAGCTGACATGTTTTTTCCTCAACCGTCATTTGGCTCAGCAGATCAGCGACACGTTTATCAATCGGTTGTGATGGATCTTCAAAAACATCCATTTTGCCGTTCTTGTTAAAATCTATCCAGCCCTTATGGTAAATGGAAGTTTTTTGTGCCGATGATACTTGTATAAGCACTCCCTGAAACGCTATAAGCAACAATAACTTTTTCATATAATAATTGGTTGTGTATGAAGACGCCCAAAGTTAAAATACGCGCAGATAATTACCACTTATTTATAGTGATGATAGCAAGTTTATTACGAAAACGTATTCGTTCTTTTTTTATAGTGATTTTAAGGAGGCTTTTAAGAATGATTCAATGTCCTTTTTATATCGATACAAAAAGAAACGTCATTGCGAGGTACGAAGCAATCTCTACATACACAGGGCATTGAATCTACCTTGCTGCTCTGTAAAGTATAGAGAGATTGCTTCGTACCTCGCAATGACGATAGTTTTATCAATTAAAAAAACAAGGCAGCATCGATTTACTACCCTGTAATGTGTTATATATTTAAAATGCTTTTGCAAAATCTTTGGCAAAGGCTTCAAAGCTGGTTTTGCCTTTTATAACATTAGCGCTTTTGTTATAATCCTCATTTATTTTTTCTGATTTGATAACAGATCCCATTTCGGCATAATTTACAGCCACATCATGCGATGCGCCGTTTTGCTCCATGGCAGCAACCACATCCGCATCCTTAAACTCAACCCACGGTAAGTTTGGCTTGCCAATTGCAGCACCTAAAATGGCAGCAACCTCAGTACTGGTATGTACAGAACTGATTACGTAGTAAAGGGATTTACCAGTAAAATCAGATTGCAAAGCATCAGCCGCGGCATCAGCTATATCATTAGGATATACCATTGATATAACGCTATCCGGTTTATAGTTTGCACCGATGATGCCCAGGTTTTTCGCCATATCCACATTGTGTAAAAAATTGGTGTAGAAGAATCCCGGGCGCAGATGCCTAACCGCAACACCTTCCAGCTCATTAAATTCTTCCTCAACAAAGTGCATACCTGATATTGGTCCTGCGCCTTCGGCCAAATGGCCGCCAATGCTGCTTAAGTTAACTACGCGTTTAATACCTGCGTTCTTAATAGCGATAGCATAATTATGGCCAATGCCTGCAATATATTTTTTCCATGCATTGGTTACCATATTTGGTGGTACCATGGTGTAAACTGCATCGGCACCGGTAAAGGCCCTGGTTAAAAAATCAACGTCTTCAACTGATCCTATAGCTGGCGTTGCGCCTAATGCTTCAATAGCTGTTGCTTTATCGGCATTGCTGCTAACAATAGTAACCTGGTGGCCTGCGGCGATTAATTTTTGTGCTAATGGTTTGCTGATATTTCCAAGCGAACCTGTTATGGTAATTTTCATAATTTTTTTGTTTTTATTTAATGAAACAAAGGTATATTTGTACTTACTTTTATACAAGTACTTACCCCAAAGTATGTAAGACATGACAGCAATTAAAGAAAGCTCGACCCGAAGCGCCAACAAAAAAATTACCGCCGATATGTGCCCGGTAACCTATATTATGAACAGGATAGGGGGATATTGGAAACCCATTATCCTGTACCAGTTAATGAGCGGCCCCAAACGTTATAGCGAATTAAAAAAAGCGATCCCCACCATTACCGAAAAGATGCTCATCCAACATCTAAAGCAAATGGAGGCCGACTTTATTATCAACCGCGAAGCTAAACCCGTTGTACCGCCCTACGTAACCTACAGCCTAAGTCCATCTGGTCAGGAGCTTCAACCCGTACTCCAAAGTATGGCTGCCTGGGCAGTAAAAAACAGCGCGGAGTTGTCGTAAGAATGACAATAAAAAAAAAGCGCGCAAACGCCCGACGAAAAACCGGGCCGGGAGCTGGCCTTGCGGGCAGAAGGTTTTTTCCGTCTTGACTTTTTGGTTCTTTTGTGTCAAGTGGCTGTTGCACGACTAACAGGTGTTAATAAGATAGTTTGTATAGGCCTTTGCTAATGATTATTTTAGGGTATGCAAGGCAAGAAAACATACCAGGAAAAGCTCTTTGTAAACTTTCAGTTATCAGACTATGTTCCCGCCGATAATTTCTACAGGCGGTTGAAAGAACAGCTTGATCTTAGATTTATCTATCCGTTGACAGCAGAATACTACGGTACAGAAGGTCAGAAAAGCATCGACCCGGTTGTATTTATGAAACTGATGCTGGCAGGTTATTTAGAGAACCTAAACAGTGACCGCCGTATCATCAGCACCTCGCGCCTGCGGATGGATATTCTTTATTTCATCGGTTATGATTTAGGCGAAGAACTGCCGTGGCACAGTACCTTAAGCAGAACCAGGCAGTTATACGGGGAACATGTATTTACCGAAGTATTTAAACAAGTGCTGAAACAATGTATCGATAAGGGTATGGTATCCAGCAGCAAGCAAGCAAGCAAGCAAGCAAGCAAGCAAGCAAGCAAGCAAGCAAGCAAGCAAGCAAGCAAGCCATTGATGGTTTTTTTATTAAAGCCAATGCATCGCTGGATAGCATGGTTGAAAAAGAGATACTGGACGATGTGGTAGCTTATCGACAAGAGCTAAAAGCAAATGAAGATGAAGACAAGGAACAACCGTTTATAAAGCTTAAAGAACAGAATGTTCGTGACGATAAAGGGCTAAAGCCTAAAAAGAATCCCGGCAACGATACCCATTACAGCCCATCAGACCCGGATGCGAAGATGTCGGTAAAGCCGGGCAAGCCAACGGCCTTAAACTACCTGGGACAAGTAAGCGTAGATACAGCCACGCATACGATCACCCATGTGCAGGTTTTTACGGCTGATAAACGCGATAGCGAATGCTTAGCAGCAGTATTAAGACATGTAAAAAGCACACTCCATGAAAACGGGATTGCTTTGCAGGAAATAGTAGCCGATACCGGCTATAGCAGCGCGGATGCTTTAAAGGCATTACAGGCCAGTGGTATAACGGGATATATTCCAAACAGAGGCCAGTTTAAATATGAAAGAACAGGTTTTAGCTATAATAAATCAGGCGATTACTATCGATGTGAACAAGGGGTAAAAGTTAATTACAGGGGAACCTACCTTACCGCTGGTTATTGGATGAAGCTATACAGCGCTGGTGCGAAAAACTGTCTAAAATGCCCTCTGAAAGACACTTGTGACGCATATAAAGGAAAGAAGGTACTTATCAAAGAAACGATAGACAAGCCATATTATGACCGTATGCATATACGCATGCAAACGCGTAAGGCTAAAATACTCATGAAACTTCGACAAAGTACGGTCGAGCCTGTGATTGGCACCCTTGTAAATTACCTGGGCATCAAAAGAGTAAACTCAAAAGGACTTGAACAAGCCAATAAGTGCTTAACTATAGCAGCCGTTGCTTACAATCTTAAGAAAATGTTGAAATATCAACCTAAACTCATCGGGGAAAGCATACAAAACTTAAAACAGCCATTAATAAACTTTCTAAGCACAATGCTATCGGCACAATACTTAAATCTTAGCATTTGAAATTGATCGTTTGTTTTTATTCAATTGAATAATGCCTTTTTTATATAATAGTCGTGCAACAGCCACTCAAGACAAAAGAAGCATCCCAGCGGCAATGAGCGGCGAGAATATATTATTAAAGATAAAATTTGTCATTCTGAGGTACGAAGAATCTTCTTCGATTTGCATTCGAACTATGCATGATGCAGAAGATTCTTCGTACCTCAGAATGACAATTGGTTTTAGAATGACAAAGGGTCTAATCCTTCACTAATAGCTCCTTTATCACCGGCCAAATTCTCTCCGCAATAATCTTATACCCCTCAGCCGAAGGATGCAAACCATCACGAATATTTAAATGCATCTGCCCGGCAACGCCATCCAAATAAAAAGGCACAAAAGCCATATTATGCATATCGGCTAGTTTCTTAAACATCGAATTAAAATTATCAGCAGGTAAACCAGGAATAATTGCCGGTATCTGCATCCCCATTAAGGCCAGTTTAATATCCGGGTATTTAGCTTTAACCTGTTTCACAATCGCATCTAGATTTTGGTAGATTTTTTCAGGTGATACATGCCGGCGCATATCATTTATGCCTAATTCCAATACAAAAATATCCATTGGGCGGTTAAGCCAGTAATCTAACCGGGCTAATCCACCGCTTGTAGTATCACCGCTCAAGCCTCCGTTTATCACATGGTAATCATAACCTTCGGCGTTTATCTTTTGTTGTATTAACGCAGGGCATGCTTCTTTGCGGGCATCTGCAAGGCCATAACCGGCGGTAAGGCTATCGCCAAAGAATAGAATATTGCGCATAACATTCAAATAACACAATTGTACTGTTTGTTTATGTCATTTTTATAAAAACTTAATGTAAAAATATCACAGCAATTACATATTTATAAAAAATACCACTTATTTTTACAATGGTTTAAAAACAATAGAATTAATCCATTCGTTTAATACCTACCAATTATTATATTTTCATGTCAAAAAACATCTTAATAGTCGACGATAGCAGCGATACACTCGACTTACTGAAAGAAGCATTGGAGCAGGAGGGCTATGATGTTACTGCGCTGCCTTATACCGAAAATATTATCACCAGCATATCGCAATACCAACCCGACTTGGTAATGCTTGATTTTTTGCTGGCAGGCATCAACGGTGGCGAGCTTTGCCATCAGCTAAAAATGCATCCCATTTCATCACATATCCCGGTAATTATGCTTTCGGGCTACCCGCGTGTGCTGGAATCATTAGGTAATTATGGTGCCGATGAATTTATCGCCAAACCATTCGACCTAGATCATTTATACGCCAGCGTAAAGCATTGGATGGAAGAAAGCGCTATGCATGCGTAAGTAAATTCCTAGGCTGTCATTATTTACCCTCTTTGTCGCGTAGCGAAAGAGAGGGTCGACCAGCGTAGCGTAGTCGGGGTGAGTAATATTTATCCTGAAAATCTCCTGACAATTCTCTGCCCCATCTGTTGTTACTTTGATAAAATACATAACAATATCTATTTATGGAATACAGACAATTAGGAGCATCAGGACTAAACGTACCTGTACTTAGTTTCGGAACTGCTACCTTCGGCGGTGGAAACGAATTTTTTAAAGCCTGGGGCGATACCCAATTAGACGAAGCAAAGAAATTGATAAACTTGTGTCTTGACGCGGGCGTTAACTTTTTTGATACAGCTAATGTTTACTCACGCGGTACTTCTGAAGAAATTTTAGGCAAAGCACTCGAAGGTATTGCTCGCGACAAGGTTTTAATATCAACCAAAGCAACCTTTAAAATGGGTGATGGCCCGAACGATTATGGTTCATCACGCCTGCACCTCATCAAATCATGCGAAGACAGCCTTAAACGCCTGCAAACTGATTATATTGATGTTTACCACATGCACGGCTTTGATGGTAATACTCCGGTTGAAGAAACGTTACATGCCTTAGAAGATCTGATAACCAGCGGAAAAGTTCGTTATATAGCTTGTTCTAACTTCTCAGGCTGGCATTTAATGAAATCATTATCAGTATCTGAAAAATATGGTTGGGCAAAATATATAGCACACCAGGCTTATTATTCTTTATTGGATAGGGAGTTTGAATGGGAACTAATGCCTTTAGGTATCAATCAAGGCGTGAGCACAATCGTATGGAGCCCGCTTTCATCAAGCAGGTTGAGCGGAAAATACCGCAGAGATCAACCGATCCCACAGGATTCCCGCATGAGTAAAGGTGGTGCACATGGCCCCGCAACTAACTTTGAGCGCCTATACACTATTGTTGATGCTTTGGACGAAGTAGCAGAGGAAGTTGGCAAATCGGTGCCGCAAGTGGCTTTAAACTGGCTGTTACAACGCCCAACCATTGCCAACCTGGTTATTGGTGCCCGTAATGAGGAACAGCTTAAACAAAACTTAGCCGCGGTAGGATGGAACCTTACCACAGATCAGGTTAAAAAGTTAGATGCCGCCAGCGATGTCGATCTGATATACCCATACTGGCACCAAAGGCAGGATACTAAATTGAACCCATTGCCTAAGTTCTATTAGTATTAAATTCTAACTGTCATTCCGAGCGGAGCGAAGAATCTGTACATTGGTTTACACTTGTACAGATTCTTCGCTTCACTCAAATGACAATCTTTTCCCCTTTGTTTATTCTGAGCAAGGACGAAATCTTCAATAAGTTTATTCTTTATGTTTTTGGGTGAAATGAACACTTAGCATAAGTGATAAAGCCATCGCCCCTATAAAAAATATGATCTTGCCGAGGTGGTCATTCTCTGTACGGATTTTACTATGTACTAACAACAGGTAGCCAATAATGATATTCAAACCACCCCATAATACATTAATATAAGCCGGTGACAAACCTTTACCCGGTGGCTTTGCAAACGGGGTGGGGAATTTATCACCCTGGATGCCTTTAATAAAATGAGGAATACTGTTAGCTAAAAATGCGCCTGAAAAAAATGCTGCTAAGTAGTTGTACCATTCCATATGTTTAATTTTAATTGTTAAGTTTTATTTTAGGGGTGAACGTGTTTGAAAAACAAAATATTAATAATTAAATGTAGGTATTTTAAATGCTAATTCAATGCAATGGCCTGGTTATGCTCCTTTAAATTCCAACCACTTATGCTTAATAACGGCAAGTTTGGATATTGCCTGGTATCATAATCAATCACAATAGTTCTATTCGTACCCGGTAAAACCGATACATAATTATCACTATAAAAAACGGGCAGCAAACGTTTGTTGCTTTGGGCATCAATCAACGATAAACGATTAAAAAATGCAACCGGTGCACCAGCTGGGTTTGTTAAAGTAACAGCCACTTTCCCCGGTGAAAGTAGTTTTGCGGATGTTTGTAATTGCGATGCAGTCAATTTCTGCAAGCCGCTGTATTCGCCCTTATCATCTGCAAGCCAGTAAATGTTTTGACTGATGATATTTTTATCCATATCTAAAAGCTCCAGGTCAATAAAACCACCGCCTGCCTGCGCCAGCTTATCAGTATATTCTTTTATGCTGAAATATCTTTTAGTGGTAGTTGCTGTCACATCCGAAATAACCTGACTAATGATCTCTTCCTTACCACTAATACTGTAGGATTTTACCGCGATCATCATATTAGCATGTGGCTTAAATGTATTGTTGGCAACCATCACCATACCATCGCCGGGGTTGTACATAATGTGTAGTGGTTCACTGCCGTTGTGCAGGCCGTAGAGGCAGGCATTTGGGTCAAGATAATAATCATACATCTGTCCGCGCAATGCAGTCCATGGATTTTGTGTTTTCCAGATGATTACGCCAGTATACCAATCCCACATATGCGAGCTGAAGCCTTCCATCAAAGCGCGGTATTGGTCGTAATTAACCAACTGCGCTTTATTGGCAAAGTCTTCCACGTTCTTAGGCTTGCCATATTTATTGATGGAAGCATCGTAACCAATATATTTATGATATTCCCAAACAGAATCCGTTTTGGTTTTGCCCGTAGCTTCATCATATTCCGGTACAACCATATTAGCCGCAGGCATAAACCTTTTTAAGGATTCATAATCACTCACTCCAACTGAGCCAACTTCCGAATTAAACGGGAAAGTCCGCTGATCCCAAAATACCGACAGGGGCTGAATACCATAAGGCCCGTCGCCATTGCCACCCAATACATTGCGCGACATGTTTTCTGAGTTGGAGTACTCCACAAACCAACGGGTATTATCCAATTTAGGCATAACAGTATCCCGCAAAGCGGTTAAAATATCTGCTGGAGGCGTTATCTCGTTACCACCACACCAAATAGCCAGCGATGGATAGTTGCGCACCATTTTTACTTGGTCCTCAATAGATTTAATATAAAGTTGATGGTCATCTGGGTACTTACGGCGTGTCCATTGGTCATCCAATTTCATTGGGTCTTCCCAACGGCCATTACAATCGCCAGATCCCCACATATCCTGAAAAACCAGCATGCCGTATTTATCACAAGCGGCATAAAACTCAGGCCGCTCAATTAAAGCGCCACCCCAAACCCTGATCAGGTTTAAGTTCATATCATGATGAAAACGAACCTCGGTATCATAACGTTTATCACTAAAGCGCAGCATCTCGTCGGATATGATCCAGTCGCCGCCTTTAATAAATATCTTTTGTCCGTTTACGTTTATCTGGCGGCTTTCGGTGCGCTCATTCCGTTCAGTAGTTATCTGCCTAACCCCAACCTCAATATTTTGCTGGTCAGATATTTTATTGCCTGCGGTAACAAATTGCAATTTTAAATTATAAAGGTTTTGCGGTCCGTAACCATTAGGCCACCAAAGTCTCGGGTTCTTTAAAACGTAATACGGCAATTGAACCTGCTCTTTTGAGTTAGGCTTCAAGGTAACTTTGCTTGATACTATGTTCCCGTCCAGAATATACTGCAATACTCCGCTAACCGGCAAATTTGTAGCGTTTTCTACAACCGCTGATACAATTATGTTTGCTGGTTGCTGCGGCCCATCAGGTTGACGGATACCCGGCACCAATGTAATTACATGCGGATCGGTTATTTTAACAGCTCCTGTTTTTTCAATGGTTACTTTATCCCAAATACCCGTATTACGGTCGGGGATGGGCTGTATCCAGTCCCAACCTGCGGTATATTGTATGCTCACATTACGGGCAATGGTACCATCGCCGCCCTGGCCACCGTTCGGGTTGCCTACCACATCAGCCGGGTAAACAATTACAGCCAAACGGTTATTGCCGCTTTTACTTAGCCATTGGGTAATGTTATAAGTTTGGCGTAAAAACATGCCGCTATGTAGTTTGTCATTTAACTGGTGTCCGTTCAAAAAAACATTACAGCTATAATTTACGCCGCGCAGGTTAAGGTAAACCTGGTTATTGTTTTGGGGCGATGCTTCCTTAAAATCTTTTACAAACCAGTATGTATAATAATCGCGCCCAACCTTGTAAATGTCGGGGATATGCGCATTGTTCATCCCGATAAAAGGATCGGGAACTTGCTTGTTGTTGAGCTGCGTAGTTAATACCGTTCCGGGTACTGTTGCCTCCTGCCATGAACCAAGCGGGAAGTCACTTTTTGATAATTGCGCGCCATTTACAAATACAGCAGTTGCCTTCTGGCATTTCCAACCGGTATTTAATTCGTATTGATTTTGGGCTGATGTTTGAAGCTGTGTAAGCAGCACAAAAGAAATAATTAATGAGGCAAGAACCACGCACTTTTTAAGGGACATAAGCAGGATAGATGTTTCGAGTTAAAATATGACGAAAAGTAACAAAAATCAGGGGTTTTATAAAATGAAAGTGTAAAAGCGTTTTGATTTTGTTACATATCAATGCTGATAATTAGCCTAATAAATTGCTATTTTGCATCTAAATAAATCACCCATGAAACGTATACTTATTCTGGCTTCTTTAGCACTATTCTTAGCTTTTAATGCATCGGCACAAAAAATGATTGATGTAAAAGACGCGGCCAAACACGTTGGTGAAACCTTAACCGTTTGTGGTAAAGTTTTCAGCACCAAATTGATCACGCCATCAAACATGACCTTTTTAGATCTTGGCGGTTTTCATCCCGATCAATTGCTTACCGTAGTAATAAAAGGTGAGGACAGAAGTAAATTTACAGGCCAACCCGAAGTTGATTTTAAAGGTAAATCCGTTTGTGTAACCGGAACTATTATCGATTATAAAGGCAAACCCGAAATCGTTCTATCTGACCCGAAGGATATTAAGTTAGATACTAAGTAATATTATACAATAGCATACTCGGCTTTGGCATGGTTCTCAAACACCAGGTCGAGTATGTTTTGTGTTGTATCAGGATAATTTACAGGGATAGGTTTGCCGTTGTTTATCCATTCTAAAATAATATCGTTATGCTTTGGCTTCAGGCTTTTTACAACAGGTACACCCATTTGCTTTAATGCGGCAGCATTCAATTGCTGCTCATACTGCGTTTTCATGGGGATAACCAGCAATTTCTTTTTCATGTAAAGCGCTTCGGCAGGGGTTTCAAAACCGCCACCACAAAGTACCGCGGCACTTTCGGCCATGCTCTTGATAAACTTCTCGTTATCTATAGGTTGTATAGATACATTTTTATGTTTGAAGGTTTTTTTATTGTGCTTGCTGAAAACATCCCATTGCACATCCTTAAACTCCGTTAGGCGCTTTACCAGTCTTTTATCATCATAAGCAGGCAGATAAACGGTGTAATGCCCCTTGTTCGCTATTTTTTGATCTCTTACCTGCTGGCGTATTACCGGGGTGAAGATATTGGCATCAAACTTTGAAAAATGGAAACCATACTGCGCCGATACAGGTGCATAATTTTTGAGGATAAGCCTGCCCATCATATCCGTATCATCAGGTTTTGGCGCATTGCCGGATAGTACCGCCGCCTGGTGACTAAGCCCAATGCAAGGTTTATTCTTCATATAACAAGCCCAGGCAGATACCGGTTCAAAATCATTGATCACTAAATCATAATCTTCAACCGGTAAAGTATTGATCTCGTGAATAAACTTACGGAAACGTGATTTTAAAAATGATGCCCATATATCAACCCCACCTTTTTTGCCGAACACAAAGCCAAAGCCATGCAGCACATATTTAACCTGGAAAGGCAGGGCCAGATCGCCTTGCGTGCCACTCACCAATACATCAACATCGCCCATTTTTTTAAGTAATGGAACGATATCCATTGAGCGACTTAAATGGCCGTTACCTGTACCTTGTATAGCGTATAGTATTTTCATGGTTTATGGAATAATATATAGGAATATTATTGGATAGAGATAAAAATAAAGAGAGTCTCCGCTCTCCTTATCTTATTAACTTTTAACTGATCTTATTTGGGAATAAAGAACGAGCTTGTGAGTGTTTCGCCTAAATAATATGCTGCAAAGGTGCAACTACCATATTACCGGTATGTTAAGTTTTTATTATGAAAGGATGGTGGTAACATTGACTCCATGTCATTGCGAGGTACGAAGCAATCGCACGTAGAAAAGTCGCCTTGCATGGTTCGCGATTGCTTCGTTCCTCGCAATGACAAAAAAGAAGAATCAATCCACCTTCTCCACAAATACCGGCGTTTCCCCCACCTTGATTTTCACATTATGATTTGCGGAACTTATTGTACTTTGCCCCATATTAACCCCATCAGGGTTTAAATGATAAATAATGCCCTTGTTAGCATTACCCAAATTCAAAGTACAAACCCCGGTTTTGCCTTGTTCATCAGGTACAGTCAGCACATAAATAGTCTTATTCCCATTGCGGTAAACATCAACCAGCGGGAAGTTATTAATAGTGCCTTTATAAGTATATCCACCTAACAGGTGCTTAATCTGACAAACATAATTGGCAACAGGCCTGCGTTGCAAAGGCTCTTTGACCGCGAAACCACTAGTTTCATATTGTGTGCTATTGGTACTATTATCATCAAAGAGTTCATAATAAAATACCTTATTAACACCATGGCGCGCATACAATAACGACGTGCGGATAATCCAATCCGCCTGTGTTACCAAAGCTGATTTATTGGCAATAGGAATAGCCTTTTGCGGGCTACCCTGGTTAATATCATACCCCGATTCAGTTACCCAAACAGGTAGATGATATTGCTTGCCCAAATTTACAAAGGCATCCGCCAATTCCGCTGTTTGTGATAGCTCAGGTGCTATACCTTCAGTACCCCGGTCAGTTGAACCGGGTTTGGCATTGCTGGAGTAATAATGATAATTGATCACATCAAAACAAAGATTTACAGAACCATCAGTACGGTAACCACGATGTATGCGACACCAGCTAATCATCGCCCGAACATAATTCGGGTCGGGCTTGGCTAAGCCTGCCATCACCACTTTAATATTGGGGTCGGCATTCTTTACCCCCACATTTTTACCCAGCCTGCCTTCGTTACCATCATAAAAAGCCGATAGATTAGCTGCGTATTCTTCCGGTGTTTGGTGTGCCTTGCTGCCTTTCCACCATTTGTCGCGCTCGTTATCACATTCAATATATTTAATATAGCCGAGGCCAATCTTAGGTACATTAACCGGGTCTGCCGTCCAGCGTGGTTTGCTGTCTACCGTTACTAAAGCAGGGTTTACATTTTTATTGCTGCCATACCTCGCCGCGAACTGAAAAGCCATCTTAGCCTGCTCAGTATACGATGCCGGATCATCGCGCCTAGCGCCAAAGGCCATAGGAATATTCTCGCCATCGCGCAGGTTTAACGGATATGTTTCCAGCAACCAATCGGGACAACCCTTCAAGCAAACCAACACATCAATACCTTCTTGCTTACAACGCTGATAGATCACGTCCAAATTCCAACCGCCATTATTGGTAGGGTTAAAGGTGAAACTACCACGTTTCGGTTCAACCTTTTGCCAATCCAAATAATGCCTGAAACCACCGAAAGATTTAATGATCTCCATTTTAGGTTCATAAATCTTACTCACATCATTCGGGTTCTTAGGGTCCTGTAAAAAATCCCACTCAAAAGCATTAATACCAAGCATATTATTAAAGCTATTGCCTTGCGGCCTAACGATTTGCTGAGCATTTAATGTTAAAGTGAATAGAAGGAAGGTTATTAGGATAGATGGTTTTTGCATGGGATGAATTTATTCCTGAGGCTAAAGTACAAAAACATGCCGCCAAACTGAAGTTCACCCTCTTTCCCGCGCAGTGAAAGAGAGGGTAGGTAAAGCGGCTTAGCGATGACCGGGTGAGTCGATATGCGTCATTTACTCACCCGACTACGCTTCGCTGGTCTACCCTCTCTTCGCCTGCAGCGGAAAGAGGGCGGGGATTACTTCAACATACTCAATTTCAAATACCCCAAATGAAACTCATCCTCCACTAAACCCTCCGCAGGCACAATCTCAATTTGATATTTTTCTTTTTGCTCCGCAGATAAAATATCCTCTATCTTATAAAGGTCATCCACATCAACACCATATTTGTCATCAATATGTGAGGTCGCGCCTTCAAAATGATTATGCTTATAAAACAAAGTCTGCTTAGCTTCCTTAAATGCAAGTGATTTATCCTCCTTCACGGTTAATAAAACATAGTGCTGTTCCTCAAACTTATTCTCCTGGTATCCGCCCAGATTTACAAAGAATAGTTTGTGTTTGGACGATGGTGCAACGCCTGTTTGTTTTTCAACTATGCTTATTTGATAACCTTCAACCGAGGTTACCTCGCGCCAGGCATCAACATGTATTTTATCTTTAGCCTCTGGCCAGAAAGCCTGGATGTTGGGCTTAACATCATTGATCGTTTCAGCTATTACGAAGAAGACGTCGTGTTGTTCGGTATGGCGACCTTGGGGCTTAGCACCCAGCATCAGCATGAAAAGTTTAACTTGCATGCTACTAAATTAAGCCGACTAACCCGAATATTATTACTTTTAAAAAAACTTTTTGCAGGTATCCATGTCAACCACCGATCCAATCCCATCAACAACAAAACCCCAACAACTCGATTGGATTAACAATCTGCGTGTACTGGCTATGTTTTTGGTGGTGATACTGCATACCACATCGCCCATGCTGATGGCCTATGGCAAGGTGCCTAACAACTATTGGCTGATAGCGGATTTTTACAATGCTCAAGCGCGTTTCGGTGTGCCTGTTTTTGTGATGATAACAGGTGCATTACTATTAAGCCGGGATTATGAGCTGGGCGATTTCTTGAAAAGGCGACTCTGGCGAATCATCCCGCCATTCCTGTTCTGGAGTTTGATTTATGTGGCTTATGCCTGGTATGATGAGGATATAACCTTTACTGCCGATACCTGGATGAACATTAAAATAGTTTTGCACCAATTAAAGTTTGGCGCATCCTACCACCTATGGTATGTGTATATGCTTATCGGGCTTTATTTTATCATCCCGATACTCAGTAAATTTGTTCGCAATGCTACCGAAACGCAGATTGTCTACTTCCTGCTGTTATGGTTAGGCGTAATGTTCATCAACCAACCCTACCTGGCGCGCTATAACCCCCAAATTGATCTTCATAACATGACTGGTTATATGGGCTATTTGGTGCTGGGCTACTACCTGGCATCTAAGCAATTCCCTGGATGGCTTAATGCAAAATGGTTTGGTATGTTGTTTTTGGTGAGCTTGGTGGTGATAGTCGCCGGAACTTATTTTGCCTGCATGGCCTATAAAGGTTTAAGCACCCTGTTTTACGAACCGATAAGTCCATCAATTGTAGTTTTATCCGCCAGTATATTTATGGTTTTTAGATTGAGCTCGTTTAAATTATCACCCAAAATAAGACAGATAGTCAATTTTGCAGGGGGCTATACCTATGGCATCTACCTAAGCCACGCCCTCATCCTAACCATCCTTGGCGATCCGGATTATCATTTAAATATTGATTACACCTTTTATACACCTTTCATCAGCATCCCATTAACAGCATTGATTTGCTATAGCCTATCCTTATTGTTGGTTTGGCTATTAAGTAAACTGCCTTTCGGTAAGTGGATTGCGATGTAAGTTCGTTCTAATATAATTGTCATTCTGAGCGTAGCGAAAAATCTGTACAGCGTAATCCAACTTACAGATTCTTCGCTACGCTCAGAATGACAAAAGAAAGTGGATCGAATTTGAACCTCATTTCGATAAATTTTCCCGCTTTGCACAAAAGCTGAATAATATGTAATAATTTTAAAAAATTTTTCACCCCAAAAATTACGGGCATTATTTTTTGATCAATGAAGAAAATAACTCAAGGCAACGCCGCATCCTATACCGTTTTTTTAATTATAACTACGTTTGTTATACGCTTGTTTATTGCCGCCTATACCGGGCTTGGCATTGGCGAAGCATACTACTTTCGTGGCGCTTTACATCTGGACCTGAGTTACTTTGATCAACCGCCCCTGTTTTTCTGGCTGAGCGGTTTAAGCCTTAAAGTCTTAGGGTTAACCAATTTAGGTATCAGGTTCCCTGCGGTGCTTTTATTTGCGGGTACAAGCTGGTTGCTGTTTTTAATAACCAAAAAACTTTTCAATGCAGCCGCGGGTTTTTGGGCCGTTTTGGTGATGAATTTAAGCGCGGTATTCACCATTCCTATTGCGGTTTGGTTTCAGCCTGATGCGCCACTGATGTTCTTTTGGTTGTTAAGTACTTACTTTTTTGTTGAGGTTTTATCTATCAGTAATCAAGGTCGTACAAAATTACAATCTGGTAAAGCATACTCATTGTGGATCATCATCGGGATATGTATGGGCTTAGCTATACTAAGTAAATATCATACAATATTTCTATTCTTAGGTGTGCTGATATTTGTGAGCGTTAATAAAAATCAACGTCATTGGTTAAGGCATCCGGGGCCATATATCGCCATGATTATAGCACTCATATTTGCCTGGCCTATACTCTGGTGGAATGCTCATAACAACTGGGTATCTTTTGTATTCCAGGGCTCACGTGCAGGTTCAAGCGGTGGTTTGCACCCAATATGGTTATTGCGCAGCATCGGCGGGCAGTGTTTATGGTTGCTGCCGTGGTTTTGGTTCCCGCTGATTCGCGAACTGATCCGGTCTTTTAAGTTGCGTAACCAATCACAATCCTATAGCTTCTTATTCTGGACGGCTATATTACCATTGGTGTTTTTTACAGTGGTAACCCTATGGTCCGATCTGCAATACCATTTTCATTGGCAGGCACCGGGTTACATGATGCTGTTTATACCACTTGGGTATGCTATTGACAAACACCTATCTGATCCTAGCCGTATGCGCGGAACCAGGCGCTGGTTGATTTTCTCTACATGCTTTACCGTTATTACTATTGGTGTGCTTTGTCTGCACGAGGTTACCGGTTTCTGGCAATGGTATGGCCCTAAATATTTTGTAGGCTTAGTAGACAAAACCCCCGAAGCCAAAGCCAAAGAAGTTGACCCAACCATACAGGGTATTGATTATGATGATATTCTTTACCGCTTTCAAAAAGAAGGTTGGTTAAATAATCCAAAAATATTTGCAGGCACTACTCGTTGGTGGCTTAATGGTAAGGTTGATTGGGCCTTAAAAGGTAAAAAGGATATTGTTTGTTTTAATGATGACCCACGCAACATTGCATTCCTGATAGATCCAAACACCCTATTAGGCGAAGATGCTATTGTAATTGATCAGGCTAGCCCGGGTAATGTAACAAATGATGTTAAACCATTTTTTGATTCGGTAAAGCAATTAGATGATATTGCTATAATGCGTAGTGGCAGGGATGAGTTACACTTGCATGTATACTATTGCACCCATTTTCATGTTCCGGCTAAACCGATGGAGAATTTACCGCTTTACCATCAATTAACAGGCAGGCCTCCTTTCGGGAAGTAATTATTTTGATGGATAAATCATATCTAAAATATATAAAAGTAGTCGCTCTTATCTTAGCGGTTTTTTACGCCTATAGATGTGCCCATACCGGGCACGATTTTGAAGTGTTTGTATATGCCGGTGGTAAGCTAATTAATGGGCAGAACATTTATACGCCGCCGTTTATTCAAAATCTGCAATATTATTATAGTCCTTTGTGCGCGTTGTTGTTGTCTCCGTTTGCAAGCCTGCCTATAGTAATACCACAAATGTTGTGGATATTTTGCTCCTACTATTTTTTATATCGTATCTGGATATTATCAACCGAATATTTTGATGTTTCGGTATTTACAGATAAGCAAAAACTGTTGTGGCTATTTTTATCGTTGCTTTTAGCTATCCGCTTTATATTGATAGATGTTGGCTTTGTACAAATGACCATATTTTTGTTATGGGCTACTTTGCAAAGCCTTAAATGCTTTAAGCAACAACAAAATATTACAGGTGCGGCCTTACTTGCTTTAGCCACCAATATAAAGCTACTGCCATTGGCTTTTGTATTTTATTTAATATATCGGAGCCAGTTTAAAGCAGCAATTTTTACTTGCCTGTTTTACGCATTATATTTATTTATCCCGGCTATATATTTAGGTTGGGACAGAAATATGAGCTTAATGCACGATTGGTTTACCCTTATAAACCCCGTAAATAAAGAATGGACAATTGAAGCAGAAGATGGCCCGAATAGCCTGGTAGCGTTAATACCGGTGTATATCATCAAAACCACAGGAGTGCTAACATTTAAAAGAAACTTTTTGGATTTAAGCTTTAGTCAGGTTTCGATGATATTAAATATTGTAAGGCTGTTTTTTGTGCTATTAACGCTTATGTTTCTAAGCTCAAAACCATTCAAAAATATTACAAGCAGCGTAAAACAGTTTTGGGAAGTGAGCTATTTGTTTATCGTAATCCCACTAATATATCCCCATCAGCAGCAATACGCGTTTGTATATATATCACCTGCCTTTATATATCTTACCTGGTATTTCATCAAAAATTGGACGGTTATTAAACTCAAGCTGAGTTTTTCACATTGGTTTCTTCTTGCTATCGTCGGTTTTAACTTTACACCGATCATTGGGCGCGACGTAATAACTAGTTACTTTTTTGAAGTTTTATTATACCTGCGGATTTTACCGATAGCGGTAATATTATTGATACCTATTTTATGGCTCTGCAAACCGGATGACAAAGAGAGTAATAATTCGTTTGAAATAAAGACTATTTATTAAAACTAAAACAACAAAGCCCATAGTCTCATACTGCAGGCTTTGTAAATTCGTAGGTAAAGTCTACGCGAACAGCATAGTATTTTTTACGAAGCATTAGCTAACGTGGTTTTTTTAATCTCATTGTATAAAGTAACAGCTTCCTCTACCTTCTGCTCGTACTTCTCTTTCAATTTATTAAAAAGTATAAAGCTGTATGGGTCGGCAAATGGCATTGCATTACCAGAAAACGCGCTCGGGTGCAATTCTAAAAAGGTGGGGCTAACCTTTAAGTTTTCATGATTAATATGTACTAAGCCAGTATCAATATCATTACCAAAAATTACGAAAGTATCAAAGTGTTTACCTTCTTTATCTGTGTAGATTACTACGTCGTTTTCTTTAAAATTTTTCATTATATGCCCTATTTGTATCTTAAAAAGCAAATAATATGCCGTAATCAGCGTTCAAACGTAGTTTTTAATCGACTGATTAGTGAATCGATGAAAATCTTGTCATAAGTCATTGGTTTTCAAAGGTAATATGCAGTGAAAGTGTTGCCATTTTAATTAAAAATAAAATATTTACTTAATATTCAATAAGTACCTAAACAATTTAAAGCCCAGTTTTTGTAAGGATTAACGTCCGGTTGTTTGTACAGATGCTTGGCTCCTCAGCATAACAATTTTGTTTATATTCCTTATTGTCATTCTGAGCATAGCGAAGAATCTGTACACCGGTTTGCCCCAGCATCTTCACCATGGTATATCGTTTGCTTTTTGTAGCTTTACTAATAACCTGTAAATCAAATTATGGCTACAGTAGCTTTGCGTAGCACTGCCGGTAAGTGGGTAATGGTTTCGGCCATCCTGGCTTCGGCAATGGCTTTTATTGATGGTACCGCGCTAAACGTGGTATTACCATCGCTGCAAAAAAGTTTGCAAGCCAGCGGCGCCGATCTCTTCTGGATACTCAACGCTTACTTGCTCATGCTGGCATCGCTCATTCTTATTGGTGGCTCTATGGGCGATAGGTTGGGCCGCAAGAAAATATTCATGACGGGTATCTTTATTTTTATATGCGGATCAGCAGCCTGTGGGTTTGCGCCTGGCGTATTGTCCCTTGTTGTTTTTAGGCTGATACAAGGCGTTGGCGGCGCTTTAATGATTCCAGGAAGCCTTTCCATGATATCATCATCTATCAATCAACAGGAGCGGGGTAAGGCCATTGGCACATGGTCGGCTTTTACTACAGTGGTTACTATGGGCGGCCCAATATTAGGCGGTGCCCTGGGGGATGCCGGTTTATGGCGTTATATATTTTTCATTAACGTGCCTATCGGAATAGCAGCCTTGCTAATGCTTTGGCTAAAAGTAAAGGAAAGCAGAGATGAGGGCAACCAGCAATCATTGGATTTTCCCGGAGCTATTACCATCGCGCTTGGTTTAGCACTGGTAACATTTGGTTTTCTGCGGATGCCTGCCTTAGGTTTTGGTAATTGGCAGATATGTTTAGCTTTAGTCGCGGGAGTGCTGTTCCTAATAGCTTTTATCATCATCGAAGCCAAAAGCAAATATCCCATGATGCCACTGCAACTATTTGTTAACGCCACATTTAGCGGAACAAACCTGCTCACCTTCTTTTTATATGCCGGATTGGGTGCAGGTATGCTATTTATGTCGCTTAATTTGGTGCAAGTACAGGGCTATAGCCAGCTGCAATCCGGGCTAACGTTTTTACCTTTTACCATAATGATGATCTCCGTTGCACGATTCGCCGGTGCTTTAGCAGATAAATATGGCCCAAGGTTGCTATTAATATTCGGCCCGGCGGCGGCAGGTGTTGGTTTACTGATCCTATCCTTCGTCAAACAAACTGCCGGTCCGGGTGATTATTGGACGACATTTTTCCCGGGGATAATAGTTTTTGGTTTGGGTATTTCATTCACTGTAGCGCCGTTAACAGCTGCGGTAATGGGTTCAGTAAGTGATCATTTTTCGGGAACAGCATCGGGGGTAAACAATGCCATGTCGCGTATTGCCAATGTTTTTGCTACCGCGATATTTGGAGCGTTATCGGTGTTGTTTTTTACGGGTGCATTACAACAACAGGTAAAAACTATCAAACTAAACCCCAAACAAAAGCAGGAAGTAATGGCGCAAGCAGCTGATTTAGGCAACGCCAAAGTACCGCAAGGAATCGCCGATAGTAAAGTAATTGAACTAGCTTATCACCAGAGCTTTATAAAAGCCTACGCCAATATTATGCGCATAGCGGCGGGATTGGGATTTTTGGGAGCGTTGATGGCGGTGTTGTTTGTGCGGACTAAACTTAAAACAGATAAAACTTAGTCCTACTATCCTCCCTTTGTCATTCTGAGGAACGAAGAATCTTCTTCGATTTGCATAGCGAACTTTGCACAGTTAGAAGATTCTTCGCTACGCTCAGAATGACAATTATTGTGTGAAATATATCATACTATTTAACCGCTCCCTCAATAATCTCCACTATTCCCTCATTCTTAACTATCCACATACCCAAACGTTCTTCGGTGATGCCTTCTCTTAGTTTGTAGCTATAGGTTGGGTTGCCTTCGTCAAATACAGTCTCCATATATCTGAAATCAATATTATCGATGCATTGCAGGTCATTAGCCACTTCAACAATATGGGTTGATACCATAAAGAAGCATTTTCTCACCTTAGCAAAGGCCGAGATAATAGCCAACGAGGCATCATAAGCATCCTTTACATTAGTGCCCCTGAATAGCTCATCAAAAATCACAAATACGTTTTGCGATTCGCTTATCTTTTTGGCAACGTGTTTTACTCTAAGTACTTCGCTGTAAAAATGACTATGCCCTTTGTCAATGTTATCATCAATATTGATAGTGGTTATCAATCCATCAAAAACACTGGTTTCCATATAACTAGCCGGAACCGGGAAGCCAAGCTGCGACAGGTAAATAGATATACCAACAGCCTTTAAGAAGGTTGATTTGCCGGCCATGTTAGTACCAGTTACAAAACACAGGTTATGGTCAGCATTAAACGCCACATCATTAACCACCGGGTTATTGATAAATGGATGGAAAAGTCCTTCAAACACCAATGTTGGTTGCCCGTTATCTTTGATTACCGGCAGGGTAAACCTCAGGTGTTTAGCAGTTGTACTAACCGAAATATACAGATCTAACTGATAAACAATATCCAGTAAAACTTTAATTTGATCAATTGCCGAGTATCTTAAAATGCGATCTGCCCGGGCTAATTCGATGGAATTGATTTTAGGTTTATTAATGAGTCCCCTAATAAAAATAAAATCTTCACTAGCAAAAGTTTCTAAAATTATTGTTCGAAAATTCTGTAAGAGTTTTGGAAATCCATCGACACCTGCCTCGAAAAAATTAAGTAAGGTGTTTAAAATACTTAAGGTATTGCTAATGCCTTGCTGAATAACATAGTAATCGTTATTACTATTGAAGGTATATATAACTTTCTCAAAAAAGCCAATGAGCTGTGAGAATGGTCGGGTATGGTAATGTTTTTTTAAGTAGAATTCTGCAAAATCGCAAGATTGTTTATCAACCAATAATTTCGTGTCGTTATTTAAAAAATAACTGATAGTTTCTATCCTGTATTTGATCGCGCTCGCATCAGTTAATGGTTTGCGGACTATTTCTGTAAGCTTGTCCTTGCCTCCAAGAGTTTTGGTATTATTAAATAAATCAAATACTGATTTATGATTATTAGCATTTGGCAATATGCCCAAATCATTAAGTGTTTGCCTGTCTGCCTCAAAATTCATAGCTACGCTTTAAAGGAATTCTTAAAGCTATAAACTTATGCCGAAATAAAGTATTGTTTATTAAGCCTGAGATTTCAATTTCCTTGTCATTCTGAGCATAGCGAAGAATCTGTAAGGTAGTTTACTCCAGTACAGATTCTTCGCTATGCTCAGAATGACATTTTTTTAACCCGCCAAATCCTGCCCGAATATCCTGCTCAACTCCGTATAAAGCTCCGGGTGTTTATGTTGTAGTTCCGTTGGTTTTTCAAAAAAGTATTCAGATGCAACAGCTAAAAATTCTGCTTCGTTGGTTAGCGCATAAGGGTTGATGTCGGAGTGCCCATCGCTGATGTGGTGCATTTCCTGGTGCATCATCTTAAGCCATGGTTCCGCGTATTCGTGCGGTATAAAAGTTTCGGGTATGCCATCGGTATCGCCATCGGCTTTATCCAATAAATGTACAAACTCGTGTATGGCGGCGTTTTCTTTGCCACTATCTTTCGAAAATCCTTTGGTAAGAGCAGCCCTTGATAGCAACATTTGCCCGTTCATATAACCGGTGCCTACCATGCCCATAATATTGCGGTTTTCGCCCTCAAACTGAAAATCCTTATCAAAGGTATCCGGGTATAATATCACGTTGGTCAGGTTTTTATATTTCCACTCCGGGAAACCAAAAATTGGTATCACCGCGCTGGACGCGATTAGTATACGGTCGAGCGGCGTAATTTCTGTGCCGATGCCTTCAATATTAGTTTCTGCTAAAAAGTCGGTGACTTTTTGCTCAAAGCGGTCTTTGCCGGTAGTATCAAGTTTCTGGTAAAAAGCCACATGCTCAGTTAACAGTTTTTGGTATTCGGTAGGTTCTAAATCAATTACAGTGGGTGTGGTTTTTCCTTTTTTGCGGAATACAAAATACACGGCTGCAATAACGAGGAGGATAATGATAATAGCGGAAGTCATGTTGGTATAAGTTTATTTAGGTGGATATGTTTTGTATCTAATGATAATCACCGAATTATCTGCAATTTTACCGACAAAAAACCACATCACACCGATTTATATAGTACCGTTTTTTTAGGCTGATATACCTTTGTTATATTAAATAACAAACATCATGACAAAAGAATCATTTCACATCAACGGCGAGAACCTGGTAAAAAAGGTTAAGGAACTAATAGCAGAAGGTAATGTACGTAAAATCACCATCTACGATAAATACGATAAGGAATTGGCCAGCTTCCCGCTAACCTTTGGCCTTATAGGTGTTTTAATTATGCCCATACTGGCTGCTATAGGCGCTATCGCGGCACTAATAGGCGAATGCAAAATAATGGTGGAACGTGAAGACGTAAAGAACGAGGTACATGCGGAATAAGCAGGAATAAATTATTCCTGCTTATGAATTAATCAAAACATATAGCGTTAAAAAACATGTAATATTGTAGCGCCTTATAAGCCTATAATATGATGAATAATTCGCCCGTTAAAGTTGCCGTGCTTGACGATTACCAGCAGGTAGCCTTCAAATTTGCCGATTGGTCGGCTATTACTGCTAAAGCAGAGGTAAAAGTATTTACCGATCATACTGCTGATGAAAAAACAGTAATTGAGCGGTTGCTACCCTTTAACGTAATATGCGTAATGCGCGAAAGAACGCCGCTCAGTCGTAATATACTCTCACAGCTTCCTAATGTAAAGCTGATCGTATCTACCGGTATGCGCAATGCCTCCATCGATACAAAAGCGGTTGAAGAGTTCGGCATCACCCTGAAATACACAGGCTATTTAGAAAGCGGCGCGCCCGAAATGACCTGGGCACTCATTATGGCCATTGCCAGGCACATCCCGCAGGAGAGTAATAACTTTAAATCAGGTGGATGGCAAACAACAATTGGCGGCGATTTTAAGGGGAAAACCATGGGCATTTTAGGCATGGGTAGGGTAGGTAGCAAAATTACCGCTTATGCCAAAGCTTTTGATATGAATGTAATTGCCTGGAGCCCAAATCTTACCGCGGAGAAAGCAGCCGAATCGGGCGCGCAATTAGTTAGCAAGGAAGAATTATTTAAACAGGCTGACTTTGTGACCATCCACATGGTACTAAGTGATCGATCAAGAGGAATTGTTGGTAAAGAGGACTTATCCTTGATGAAACCTGCGGCTTATTTTATTAATACCTCCCGTGGCCCGTTAGTGGATGAAGCCGCGTTGATAGAAACACTACAGCAGCATAAAATTGCTGGGGCGGCAATTGATGTTTTTAATACAGAACCATTGCCTACGGATCACCCTTTCCGGAAAATGGACAATCTACTGGCAACATCGCATGTTGGTTATGTTACCGAAAATACGTACAAACTGTTTTATACCGATACCGTTAAAGCGGTTGAAGATTGGTTGGCTTCCTGATCAGTTTTGGATGAAAGGAAGTGTGACGTTTTTGTAGGCCGATTTCTGCAACTCTGTTTTTAGATTTTTGAAGATCTGCGTCGGAGCTTCCGTTGCGAACATATTAATGAGCCAGGCAGGTAATGCGCCTCCGGGATCAACATGTAAAGTGTAGATCACCCTGATTTCATCATTATTTAAGGGAGTAATTTCCCATTGACTACCTGAGTGGTCAACACGCACAATATCTGATTTTACTGGAATAAATCCGGGAACAGCCGGGCCATCAACCAATACAACTTTTGTGGTTGGATTTTGGCTTACAGTAAGGTGCGAAACAAAGTCCCGGTTTTCGGCAGGCCAGGGTAAGGTAACTTCTGAGTAATAATAAAGTTCCTGTGGCGAAACTTGTTTAAATACTTTGCAAAACTTAGTGTGGTAAAGCCATTCTGGCGAAGCCTTTATATCCAGTAACACAGCAACAAATTGTGAAGGCGTAGCCTTGTAATCACACTCCACCCTAATTGCTTTTATTTTTGAATTAGGAACGATGCTGGTATAAATTTTTATCCCGTCATTTTCACTATTAAACTTCCAGTCGGTTTGTGCCGAGGCTGGTAATAGCTTAAACAATAAGAAAAATAATAGCAGCTTTTTATGCATGATGGTCCGGTCGCTAATAAACTACAAAAATCGAGATCTTGTGCGACTGGCCGGTTAGCGGCGTGTAAAATTTTTCAAAAAAATAACTCCTGGCGGTTTTAATGCCAGGAGTTAAATAATTATAGGCGTTTTAAATTACGGTTTTTCTACGGTAACATCCTGTGCCAGTATAGCATCATCGGGTGTTTTAGCTAACTCGCTGTCCAGGGCAAATAAGGCATCATCTTTAGCATTTGGTCCACCAGCTACTTTTATTTTATCCAGTAGATCCATCGCCATGGTTTCTTCTTCGGTTTGTTCTTTTACAAACCATTGTAAAAAGTTCCAGGTGGCCCAGTCTTTTTCGGCCATGCTCATATTTACAATATTGTAAATAGAGGTTGTATTTGCCACCTCGTATTTAAATACTTTCTCAAAACAATCATTAACGCTTGTTGGGTTAGCCCCAGGGCCGGGTATTTCGGTGATAGTAACCTTGGCACCGCGTTTAAGGATATACTCCAAAAACTTCATCATATGGTTACGTTCTTCATTAGCGTGCCTGAATAAAAAATTGGCGACGCCACCGTAACCTTTTTCGCTTGCCCAAGCGGCATAAGCAAGATATATCTGTGAGTTATGTGCCTCGTTTGTCATTTGCGCATTAAGCGCAGCTGCAAGTGTTGATGATAGTCGGTTAGTTTCCATAATGATAATAAACTAACAAGTTGACCAAAGGTTTTCAGGTTTTAATATTATTGGTGAAGGGTTTGGATAGCTAGTTTAGTCGTTCCTCGAAATGACGTTTCTGTTTCATCTTCTATAGTGTTTCTATGATTTAGGTAATAATATTAATGTGTTTAAAAAAAAGCACGCAATTTTAATATCGATATTTGTAATATTGTATCCAGTGATGAAGAATAAACCTGTTTCGCAAAGTTCGGTAATACGTATAAAGGATATCGCGCTCAAAGCTAATGTGTCAACCGGTACCGTTGATAGGGTTATACATAATCGCGGCCGCGTGGCCGACGACGTAAAAGAGCGTGTTTTAAAAATTATCAAAGAACTAAACTACGAGCCAAACATGATGGCTCGTATGCTGGGTTCAAAAAAGCAGTACCGTTTTGCCGCCCTGCTTCCCGATCATAATTATGATAACTTTTGGCTGGCTCCTAAATCAGGTATTGAAAGAGCAGAGCAGGACCTGAAACAATATGGTGTTACCGTTGAGCAATTTGTATTTGACCCGCAGGATGTGGATGCCTACGTTGCCAAAGCAAACGAAATCACTCAAAGAAATCCTGATGGCATATTGCTGTCCCCTATATATTATAAGGAAACGTTAACTTTTTTTGAAAAATGGAGCGCAGCGGGAATTCCGTTTGTGCTTTTCAATACCCAGATAGCTGATTATGATCCTTTGAGCTATATCGGTCAGGATTCTTACCAAAGCGGGCAGGTAGCCGCTAAATTGGTGCATTATGGGCAGCCTTCGCCATGCTCTATATTAATAGCGCATATTGACGAGGAAATAAGCAATGCGCAGCACTTGGTAAAAAAAGAGCAGGGCTTCAAAAATTACTTCGCCCAAAATAACCTCGATCATCAATACAATATATTAAGGGTAGAGTTGAAAAGATCAAGTCAATCGGGTTTTATTAAAAAACTTGATGAGATTTTTGAACAAACCCTTGATCTTAAACAAATATTTGTAACTACCTCGCAGGCTTATGATGTAGCTAAATATTTAGAGCAGCGCCACATCACCCATATTAAGCTAATAGGTTACGATTTAATACCGCCAAACCTGCATTACCTGGAGAAAGGTAATATCAGTTTCCTCATTAACCAGAACCCGAAAGGACAGGGGTATTGGGGTATTTATCAATTGGCAGAGCATTTGGTGTTTAAAAAAGAAGTACCTATACTTAAATACCTTCCGCTGGATATTGTGACCAAAGAAAACCTCAATTATTTTCTGGACGAAAAAGATCCTTCGTTCCCTAATATTTAATTATTGAGGTTGATTTATTAATTATAAATTATATTTGTGCCCGTACACGCAGCTTGTCCATGAAAAACTTCCATATTGCCTTTATTTCAAACCACGAACTTAATAATGGTATGGCAGATGTTTCTTCATTTTTAAACAGTAGCGAAAGGCAAAGTATTGACCACTTATTATGGAGTAATGATGGTTATAGGCCAGTAGTGTCATTCACTATGGTATACACCGAAGACAGTATCCTCCTGAAATATTTTGTTACTGAAAAATACGTTAAGGCCGACTACCATCAAATAAACGATCCGGTATATAAAGACAGTTGCGTGGAGTTTTTTATTGCCTTCGGCGATGATGAAAACTATTATAATTTAGAGTTTAATCGTATCGCAACTGCACTAATTGGCTATGGGACAGGTAAAAATGATCGTGAAATACTGAGTGAAGCAATAATTTCCAAAATAAAAAGCCACCATACAATTACTGCTTCGCCGGATGATAAAGGCAATACAGCATGGGAGCTTACTTTAAGCATTCCTTTTACCTTATTTATACATAATTCTATAAGCTCATTAGCCGGGCTGCATTGCCGGGCGAATTTTTTTAAATGCGGCGATGATCTTCCTGCCCCGCATTTCCTCAGCTGGAACGCCATAGATTATCCTCAGCCAAACTTTCACCTACCTCAGTTTTTTGGTGCAATCGCGTTCGCGTAAGCAGCGTAGAATTAGCCAAACCTTCCATTTGATTCTTTTTCGCTTAGTTGATTGTTGATTCATTATCAATTTGTTAAATAATTGTTATTTAACTTGTTGATTTTTGATTTATAAATATGAATTTATTGTTAAAATCATAAAAGTTTATTTTTTTATAAAAAACTTTTATTAGATGTGTGCGAACACGCAATTAATTTACATATATTTGGTTTAGCAATACAATAGGTATAATAATGAATACATATTGTATGTTATACACAATTAAATTCTGCGTATGCGAACACACTACTTTTCTATTTAATCTATTTCCACCTAATACAAACCCAAACTAAAATGACCCTATCCGTTAACGCTCTATTAACAAATCAACTATGTTTAATTTGAAAAAACTCTTACTCTTTCTTTTATTAGTAGTTAGTTATTGTAACCTTTATGCCCAGGAAAGGGTAGTAAAAGGAAAGGTTACAGCCAAAGATGGCTCCTCTTTGCCAGGAGTTGTTATTCAAGTACAAGGCACTACTAAAGGCGCGGTAGCGTCGGGCCCTGATGGCTTTTTCTCAATTAATGTGACCCCGGGTGCTGTTATCCTTGAAGCCCACTCAATTGGATACACTACCAAAGTTATCCCGGTTGCCGCAGATCAAAACAAAATTTCATTTGTAATGGAAGAAGATAACAAGCAACTGGGAGAAGTTGTTGTTACCGGTTATTCATCTCAAAAGAAAGGTAACTTAACCAGCGCAATCACCGTGGTATCAGCAGAAAAACTGAAGGATGTTACTTCAGATGATATCGGAGAGATGCTGCAAGGTAAGGTATCTGGTTTACAGGTAGTAAACTCTTCGGGTGCTCCAGGTTCAGTATCTGAAATCAGACTAAGGGGGGTATCATCTGTAAATGCTGCACAAGCCCCACTAATTGTAGTAGATGGTATCATCGGTGGTGATTATGACCCTAATGATGTGGAAAGTGTTACTGTATTAAAGGATGCAGGCGCAACCGCTATTTATGGTTCACAAGCTAACGGTGGTGTAATCATCATCACTACTAAGAAAGCTAAAGGCGATAAAACTCAATACGAGTTTAAAGCCGTAACCGGTTTTAGAACACCAGATTTTGGCACCATGACTATGATGAACAGCAGCGAGCTGTATCAAAACCAGAAACAACTGTTCCGCGATTACATCCCGGGAGCAACTGGTAATAGTTATGTGATTGATTTGGTGCAGTTTCAATCTGAACGCCCAGCTTCAATATTAAATACCAATACCAATTGGTTAACTACCATGTTTAAACCGGCCCCTGTTGAGAATTACTATTTTTCGGCAATGGGTAAAACCGCTAAAAACGATTACTATTTCGGCGCTACTTTTTACGACGAAGGTGGAACTTTTATGAATACGGATTATAAACGTGTTAATTTAAGGTCTAACAATACTTATCATTTTACTGACAAGATAACTCTTACCAATAACATTAATATTAGCGGTAGCGAAGGTAAGAGCTATGATTATAATGATATTTATTACGCTTATTTAAACTTGCCATGGGATAACCCTTATGATGCTAATCATAACGCCATTT
Organism: Mucilaginibacter sp. L196; assembly: GCF_009765905.1. GTDB lineage: Bacteria > Bacteroidota > Bacteroidia > Sphingobacteriales > Sphingobacteriaceae > Mucilaginibacter. The sequence continues at coordinate 205,009 of NZ_LMUO01000019.1, forward strand.
ATGTTGATGGTAATTCTAAGTTCACATGGTGGTCGAGGGATAAAACAAACCCGATTAATACCATAGATAATTCAGATCATCCGTTCAAAAGTTTCGATATCAATTATGATCTTGCTTTAAACTTACCTATAACACCTTGGTTGTCATTTAGTACAACTAATCGTGGCTCAGCTTCTTACTATTATAGTTCTACATTTTATAGCCCGGAAGTTGAAGGCGTCTATCATGGTACCGGTTATCTAAACGATCAAAGCACTTACGATTATGGTGGTATATCAACCAACTTATTGAAATTTGATTTCAAACTAGGTAAAAGCGCTATTAATGGTTTAGCAGGTGTGGAGTTTGAAGGTAGCCAAACTAATACTGTTGGTGCCTCAGGTAAAGGTTTGCCGATCGGTCTTTCATCTTTAGATGTTGTTGCAAACAGCCAGGCCGTAAATGGTTCACCTGATAGCCCGTCAATTTTATCCTATTTATCACAAGTGAACTATAGCTATGAAGACCGTTATTTCTTAAGCGGTTCATACAGGGTCGATGGTTCATCAGCATTTGCTCCCGGTAATAAATATGGTACGTTTCCTTCCATATCAGCTGGCTGGTTAGTAAGCAACGAAGATTTTTTAAGGGACAACCATGCGGTTGATAATTTAAAATTACGTTTAAGCTACGGTATAACCGGTACGCAGGATATTGGCGCATCAAGGTATTTAGGTTTGTATTCGCTTACCAGCCAATATAATTCAGCTGTAGGTGCAACACCACTACAATTAGAAAGCCCTAATTTAACATGGGAAAGCAAACACCAATTAGATGCAGGTTTTGATATTGGTTTATTTCACCGTATTAACATTACTGTTGATGCTTACCATAACGTTACTAAAAACTTACTGTTACAGGTTGCTCAACCATTATCAGTTGGTTTTGAAACTAAGTGGGAAAATACCGGACAGGTACTTAACAATGGTTTAGAATTTGCTATCAGTAGCCAAAACATCAAGAATAAAGACTTCCAGTGGACTACAGACTTTAACATCAGCTTTAACAATAACAAATTGCAGGATTTTCCTTCAACAGTTATTTCAACCGGCGAAGATGCTGTATCACAAATATACCGCACCGGTGGCAATTTGTATGAGTTTTACATGCCTACATGGGAGGGTGTAAACCCGCAAACAGGCGCACCGCAGTGGCTTGTTCAAAACAAAGATGCCAATGGTAAAGTAACATCAACTTCTGTAACCTCTAATTATGCTTCTGCAACTTTGCAGGAACAAGGTTCGGCATTGCCTAAATTCCAGGGAGGTTTTAATAACGAGTTCAGGTACAAGAAATTCTTCCTGAGAATTAACACTTACTTCCTGTACGGTAATAAGGTTTATAACGCTAACCTTGCTGAGGTTGAAAATGATGGCAGCGAGCCGTTATTAAACCAGATAGTTTTGCCTAAAGGTAGCAGCGTTTGGACACATCCCGGTGATATTGCAACCGAGCCAAGTCCTGAAAATAACACCAATTCAACTTCGGTATCAACAAGGTATCTTAAAAATGGCAGCTACTTAAGTTTAAGGAATATAGCTTTCGGTTATTCGTTACCTAAAACTTTTGCTCAGAGGCTTAACTTAAGCGATATCAACCTATCACTAAGTGCCGATAATGTTTATACGTTCACCCGCTATCTGGGCCAGGACCCTGCAACAACTATAACCCCGGGTAATTTTGTTACGCCAGGTGTTGCCGATTTCAAGTATCCGGATAACCGCCAGTTTTTACTAAACATTGATATTAAATTTTAAAAGATCAGGTGATGAAAAATAAATTATTACTTATAGCAGCATTTTCAATGCTTATATACTCAGGCTGTAAGCTTGAAGATAATCCTACCAATGCGGTAACCACAGCATCATTAGCAACAACATCCGATGGTTTGTTAAACGCGGTAAACGGTGCTTATGCTTTATTCAAAGACCATGAGGTATTTGAAGGTACTACCGATTTGAACAATATGTACCTGCGCCAGTATTTCCAGATGTCTGATTTTGCTTCGGATGATGTGGTATGCGGGCAAGTAACAACCGATCCATTTTTTCTGACGTTCTCGTTGGGCTTTACGCCAACTCAGCAAAATGCCAGTTATTTCTGGTACATATCCTACAAAATCATCAGTGACGCGAATACAGTTATTGAAGCAGGATCAAAAATAAGCAACCCAAGTGCTGCTCAACAACAACTAATTGGCGAGTGCTACTTTTTACGGGCTTTCTGTCACTTTAATTTAGTTCGTTTTTTTGCAGAACCATATACCATCAATCCAACTGCTCCTGGCATTGTTTTGAGGACCTCTACTACCGATCCGGCCATAAAAGCACGTTCGTCAGTTAAAGATGTATATGCACAAGTAATTGCCGATGCTATCAAATCATCTACTTTAATGACTGATGGTGCATCAAGGGGTGTTACCTTTGCAACAAAAGAAGCAGCTGAAGCTTTATTATCACGTGTTTCTCTTTACGAAGGCGATTATCAAAGCACTATCACTTATAGTAATGCTGTAATCAGTTCAGGTAAGTTTACCGAAGCAACTGCTTCAGATTATAAAACACTTTTTGCAAATGCACAAACTGATAAAGAAACTATATTCTGTATAGCATTTGATGCCTTAGATGATTATGGTAAATTAGGTTCTCTAGCTTCTCAATACTATTCTAATGGTAACTCTGGCTGGGGCGAGGAATATGCTTCGCAGCCACTACGCGACTTGTATGCTCAAAACCCATCAGATGTACGTACCTCATATATTGATGACGATCTTGATTCATCAGGTGCGCAGCAATACAAAAATGGCATCCCGATTTATTATGTAACTAAATTCTCTTTTCAGGGAGGTAGCCCAACGCTAAGCTCGCCAATTATGTTCCGCCTTTCAGAAATGTATCTGAACAGGGCCGAGGCTGAGGCAAATCTGGGCCAAACATCAGCCGCACTTACCGATGTGGATTTCATCCGGTCGAACAGAGGTTTATCAGGAGCGCTTTACAATGGCACCGTACCGACAGGCCAAACTGTACTAGGCGCGGTATTACAGGAACGAAGATTAGAATTAGCGTTTGAGGCCGATCGTACTTTTACAGTATACCGCAACAAACAAAGTATGAATAAAACTTATTGGGGCTATCATTTGCAAGGTTTACAAGCGAGTGATATTAACCTAAGTGTTGCTCCTGCTAATTATCCTAATATGATCATCCCTTATACCAGTACCAAGATCATTTATTACATACCGGAGGCCGAGATACTGTCTAATACCGCAGCAACTCAAAATCCATAGTTATTAGTAAAATATTTAATTGTTTTTTAATAAAAATGATATGAAAAAATTCAAATATATATTAGGCTGCCTTTTATTAGGAAGCCTTGCGATAGGATTTCAGGCCTGTAAAAAGAACCCTGAACTACCGGTGAAAGATGTGGTTTTTACTGATTCGGTAAAAAGTTATACGGTTACATTTACCAATACCACAACCGATGCCAAATCATTCAGGTGGGATTTTGGTGACACTACCAGTTCAACCGAAACCAACCCCGTGCATACCTATAAAGCAAAAGGCAAACATGTAGTTACCTTGTATGCAACGTTAAACAACGGAAATGTAATAAATGGTTCAACAATTATTCACGTATCTAAAAGTTCGCCAATATTGTTGAATGACAATACATTGGCCGACTGGGATACAATTTCAAATATTGTAATACCGCCTACAGCCGCGTTAGGTGGTGTAGTACAGGAAGCTAAATTTGATTATGATAGCCAGAACATATACATCTATATGAAATTGGCAGTACATGTTACTGATGCAAATATATTCGACTTTTACCTGGATACTGATAATAGTGCGTTAACAGGCTTAACAACCGGAGCAATTCCTGGTGGTGGTTATGATTATTTGCTTGAAGGTCAAGTGCTTTATAATACGGGAACTCCGCTTGTTCAATATCAGCACACCGGCGCTCAGAATTCTTTTTCATTCAATGCTTTAAGTATCGCCGGGTTTTACACATTGGGCACAGTACAGGAAGTAAATGGGGTTACTACTTTCGAGATGGCCTTATCACGCAGTAAAATAAGTGGTTTAACTGGTGGCGGAATGAAAATAGCTATTATAGTAAGTGATGATGCTTATAACAATATCGGTTGGATGCCAGGTAATGGCTCGGCACCTATTACACTTGATATCAGCCAATAATATTAATATCAGCTATAGTTAATAATTAGTTTAAATGGAAAACATCATTCCAAAATCGTCAAACAGGCTCATTTCCTTAGATGTAATGCGAGGCCTAATCATGATACTGTTGGCCGGCGAAAGCTGCCTGGTGTATGTAAATTTGCAGGCCCTGCATTTAGGAGGTGTAGCCGACGGTTTTATTAACCAATTTTTTCATGATCCATGGCATGGCCTGCACTTTTGGGATTGTGTGCAACCTGCCTTCATGCTGATGGCCGGGGCGGCAATGTATATCTCTTACCACTCAAAATTGCAAAAGGGGATAACTTGGCAGCAAAACCTTAAGCACATTGCCATACGATCATTAAAGCTGTTTATACTGGGCACATGCCTTCATTGTGTTTACGCCGGTAAATTAGTGTTCGAGCTTTGGAATGTGTTAACACAGTTGGCCTTTACAACGCTTATTGCTTATCTGATTATTAACAGGTCATTCTGGTTCCAGATCGCTTTCTCTGTCGCGTTATTGATTATCACTGATGTATTATATCGCAACATATTAATGCCTGGCTTTAATCAACCTTATGTAGAGTTTCACAATTTCGGGGCTTATATGGATACCGTTTTAATGGGTAAGATAAATACCGATGGATGGGTAGCCATAAATATAATACCTACAGCCGCGCATACAATTTGGGGCGTTTTGGCGGGTAGGTTGTTGATCTCAAAAGAATCAGCTAATAAAAAAATACTTTACCTGCTAATAGCAGGTTTGGTTGGGTTGGTACTGGGTTTCGGGCTTGATGTTACAAATATTGTCCCTATCATCAAACGCATAAGCACCAGTTCTTTCACTTTAGCATCAGGTGGATGGGTATTGATCATTATGGCCTTCTTATACTGGTTGGTTGATATTAAACAAGTAAATAAATATGCCTGGGTTTGTGTAGTAGTGGGCATGAATTCCATATTTATTTACCTGTTTTTTGAAACCGTTGGTGCGCAATGGTTCAATGGCGCCATAGGTATTTTTGTGAAAGGATTTATAGGCGTTACTGGTATGCCTTTAAATATTATAGCTGTAATTTCTGCACTGGTTACCTTATTTGCTGAGTGGTACCTGTGTTATTTCCTGAGTAAGCATAAAGTGTTTATCAAAATATAAACCAACAAATGAATAAGCTAACTATTGTAACCTGCCTTTTAATATGGGTATGCGGGGTATCCTCTGCCCAAACAAATCAATCTGCTAAAAAAAATATAACTATTGAAGCCGGTGAGAAATGGTTTGGCGGTACTGTTGATGATGGCCACATAATGCCTTTTCAAAATGGTTATAGTTTTAATTTGTATGGTGATAATAAAGACAATCAATCCGCACCATTATTATTATCAACCAAAGGTCGCTATATATGGAGCGATCAGCCTTTTGAATTTACAATACAAGGCAACCAATTAATTATTGATAAAGCATTAGATAGCGTTTCAGTTGTAAAAGCAGGCAGCACTTTAGCCGATGCGTTTAAAGCTGCAAGTAAAAGCAAATTCGCGGCAAGCGGCCAGATGCCTGATAGTCTGTTGTTCGCCCGCCCGCAATACAATACCTGGATTGAGTTGGTTTATAATCAAAACCAAACCGATATTTTAAAATATGCTCATCAAATTATAGATAACGGGTTTCCTCCGGGAGTGTTGATGATTGATGATAACTGGATGGATTTTTACGGCAAGTTCAGTTTTAGAAAAGACCGTTTTACCGATGCCAAACAAATGATTGCCGAACTGCATCAACTAGGCTTTAAAGTAATGGTTTGGGTTTGTCCGTTCATCTCATCAGATAGTGAAATATCAAGAGATCTTGAAGCAAAAAAACTGCTATTACTTGATGACCAGGGCGATAAAACCTTAACATGGGATAAAGCAACCCGACCGGCAATAATCAGCTGGTGGAATGGCTATAGCGCCGAGCTTGATTTTACTAATCCCGATGCTATAAAATGGTATAAAACACAGTTGCAATACATGGTGGATACTTACGGCCTTGATGGATTTAAGTTTGATGCCGGGGATATGGAGTTTTATCCTTCAAACGTGATCTCTTTTAAACCTGCAACACCTAACCAACAATCTGAATTATGGGGAAGCATTGGCTTATCATACCCATTAAATGAATACCGCGCAATGTGGAAAAGAGGTGGCCAACCACTGGCTGAAAGGTTACGCGATAAAAAACATAACTGGAACGATCTGCAAAAACTGATACCAAACATTACAGCCTCTGGCTTATTAGGTTACCAGTTTACCTGCCCGGATATGATTGGCGGCGGAGAATACGGTTCATTTATTGGCCTAAACCATTTTGATCAGGATTTGGTAGTAAGATCAGCCCAATGTAGCGCGCTAATGCCGATGATGCAGTTCTCAGTCGCACCTTGGCGTATTCTTGATGCAATTCATTTGGCAGCGGTAAAAAAAGCTGTAGCACTTAGGCAAAAATATACTGCTTATATCATGCAAACGGTTAAGCAATCAACCATAACCGGCGAACCTATAGTTAGGAATATGGAATACGAATTCCCGGGACAGGGATTAGATACGGTTAAAGATCAGTTTATGCTGGGTAAAATGATTATGGTGGCGCCTGTTTTAGAAAAGGCTGATCATCGGAAAATCATCTTCCCGAAAGGTAAATGGCAAAGTGAAGATGGAAAAATATTCAAAGGGCCATCAGTAAAGATTGTTGAGGTAGGACTGGGCGATGTGCCTGTTTTTAAGAAACTATAAATGTTAATTAATACTAATTAAACAATCATGAAAGCATTAGCACTGTTACTCGCATCAGCATTATTCCTGATGTCGTGCAGCAAAAAAGAAATGGCCATTAAAAATACGCCAACAGATACAGCAACAACTGCTACGTATACCGAGAGTACCCAGGATATTGTAAACCCTGAGCGTGGTTTTTTTCAATATGCGGAGATACATTCAAATAATTACATTCCGCTTAGCCAAAGTTTGCTGGCTAGTTACCGGAGTAGTACGAGTATCACAGGCGCAACCTACACGGTATCATGTAGCCTGGTTTTTGTAGAGTACGTGTTGGATAGTTTTGTAACCAGCCCTATATCTGCTGATTTTCTGACAAAATTCGATCAGGATTGCGCTACTGCAAGATTAGCAGGCGTAAAGCTTATACCGCGTTTTATCTACACCAATACTACACATTCCGGTACTTGCGCTGAGCAATCGGTTTGTCCTCTTTATGGTGATGCAACTAAGGCAGTAGTATTAGAGCATATTAGTCAGTTGGCGCCGCATTTACAGGCAAACGAAGATGTAATCGCGGTTATGCAATTAGGCTTTATAGGTATTTATGGCGAGAATTATTATACCGATTATTTTGGTGATGCATCTTCTAACGGCCAGGGAAAGTTGCTCGACCAAAACTGGCAGGATCGTATTGATGTGTTAAAAGCGATGTTGGCTGCTGTACCTGCCGATCGTATGGTACAAGTGCGTACACCTCAATTTAAGGAAAGATATGTTTATGGTATTCAGGCAAATGTAAATTCACCAGCCATGACCGATGCCGAAGCCTTTACCGAAACGGATAAAGCACGTATAGGCTTCCACAACGATTGCTTTTTATCAAGTACCAATGATGAAGGCACTTATTTCGACTACGGTAACTCATCAACCCCTGAAGCGGATGCAACAACTGCTTTAAGGAATTACGAATCATATGATACCAAGTACACCGCTGTTGGCGGTGAAACTTGTAGCGATGCTTACACCCCGCAAAATGAATGCGAGCCAACCGGTATAGCAAAGTCAGAATTCGCAACGTTTCATTACAGCTTTTTAAATGCGGTTTATAACCTCGACCTGAACAACAACTGGGTATCCGGTGGTTGTATGGATAGCATCAAACAAAAACTAGGCTATCGTTTTGTATTACGCAAAGCAGAGCTGCCAACGTCAGTAAGCGCTACCGGAAACATCAGCGTTAACCTAACTATTGATAATATTGGTTACGCTTCTCCGTATAACCCAAGGCCGGTACAATTGGTTCTGCGTAATCAAACATCAGGCAAAGTATTTGTGGCGGCATTTAATACCGATATACGCAAATGGTATACAGGTACTATCAACTTGCAACAAACATTAACTATGCCATCGGGTATTACAGCGGGCAATTATGATGTGTTGTTAAACATGCCTGATAATGCAACTACGTTAAATACAAATCCAAATTTTAGTATACAATTAGCAAATAATAACACCTGGGAAACAACAACAGGTTATAACAAATTACAAGGGACTTTAGTGGTTAAATAATAATAATGGGAAAGATATTGGTTACAGGGGGCACGGGCTACATAGGTGCACATACAGTTGTTGAATTACAAAATAACGGCTACGAGGTTGTTATTATAGATAATTTGTCCAATTCGGATATTAAGATACTCACACAAATTGAGACTATCACATGCAAAAACCCTGCCTTTGTAAAACTCGATCTGCGTGATAAATCGTCGATCATAGAATTTTTAAAACAGCATACCGATATAAGCGGCGTAATACATTTTGCGGCCTCAAAATCGGTAAGCGAATCGGTTAAAAATCCGCTGTTGTATTACGATAACAATATATCAACGCTGGTTAACTTGTTAAACTCATTGGCGGGCAAACCAGTGAATTTTGTATTCTCCTCGTCATGCACCGTTTACGGCGAACCGGATATATTACCCGTTACAGAACAAGCGGAAATAAAAAAAGCAGAATCGCCTTACGGCAATACCAAGCAAATAGGCGAGGAGATATTAAAGGAAACGGCAAACGCGACTGACGATTTAAAAGTGATCGCCCTAAGATACTTTAACCCGGTCGGCGCGCATCAATCAGCTTTAATTGGCGAATTGCCAAATGGTGTACCACAAAATCTGGTGCCATTCATCACACAAACAGCCATCGGTAAGCGTGAACAATTAACTGTTTTTGGCGATAAATTTGATACGCCTGATGGTAGCTGTATCCGTGATTTTATTCATGTGGTTGATTTGGCTAAGGCACATGTTGCCGCCATAAAACGCATGGAAGCGAAACAAATGGCCGCTGCTTATGAGGTGTTTAATGTGGGTACAGGTAACGGTTATTCAGTACTGGAACTGATCCACACGTTTGAAAAAGTTACCGGTAAGCAATTGAATTATCGTATTGGTCCGCCACGTGACGGGGACATTGTGAAAATTTGGGGCGATGTGAGCCTTGCCGAAAAAGAGCTAAACTGGAAAGCCGAAAACGATTTAACCAGTATGTTGTCATCAGCATGGACGTGGGAAAAATATATTAATAACAATCCTTTTTAAAGTAAATAATATGTACAAGAAACTTTTTTTGTTTTTGATTTGGTTGATTGCCGGGTTAAATGGTTCTATTGCCCAGGTTGGTTACCCGGGCAATAAACCCGGCCTTGCGTCAATCAAAAAAGCAGACAAAACCATAACTTTTGAAAATAATGCGCTAGCAATGAGTTTTACCACTAATGGCAATAAATTAACTATTGCCGGTTTTAGTGATAAGCAAACTAAGGAGCATTTAGCCATTGGTAAAAGCGCTTTATTTTTATTGTTGATTGGCAATAAAACCGTCACATCAAATGAATTTACTTTGGTAGGTTCAGCAACTATATCAGATATAACCGGAGATGAAAGCGCGCTTAAATACGCAGATAGACTGTCCGGCAAAAAACTAAGCGCTGATCTGGAAGATGCTAAACTAGGCCTAAAAGTTCATTGGGAAGCGAGCTTGTTAAACGAGGGTAACTATATTCGGCAGATATTCACCTTTAATGCTGCGGATTCGGTTAAGATCTCCAAAATTACGCTGGTACAATTACCATCATCCATCGGCATAAAAAAAGAAGGTACGGTTGATGGCTCGCCATTGGTGCACAACAACATGTTTTTCTCATTGGAGCACCCGATGAGTCAGACATTGACTAACAAGAGCAGTGTGTCCATTTATTTACCACGTTTAAACCCGGTTTATAACTCAGCGCCGCTGACTATATCATCGGTTTGGGGTACTACGCCTACCAGTCAATTGCGCCGTGGTTTTCTGTACTATACCGAGCGCGAAAGAGCGGTGCCTTATCGCCAGTTTTTGCATTATAATTCCTGGTTTGATATTTCGTGGGATGACAGTAAACTAAACGATTCTGTTTGCCTTGATCGTATAAAAGCATTTAAGGACAGCCTGATAGACAAACGCAATGTAAAACTGAAAGCGTTTTTGTTTGATGATGGCTGGGATGATACTAAAACATTGTGGCAATTTAACTCAGGTTTCCCTAATGGGTTTACCAATATAGCTAAAGCAGCTAAAGAGGCCAATTCAACGCTTGGTGTATGGATTTCGCCTTGGGGAGGTTATGATGAGCACAAAAAACAACGCCTTGCTTACGGTGCAAAACAAACCCCGCCTTTTGAAACTAATGAAAATGGTTTTTCATTAACAGGGCCAAACTATTACAAACGTTTCAGGGGCGTAACTACATCATTTATCAAGGATTATAACATCAGCATATTCAAGTTTGATGGGGTAGGTGCAGGTAACGGCGCAAGTGGTGCCAGTATCACTTATCAAAAGGATATAGAAGCATTTTTAAAGCTGATAACCGAGTTGCGTACCGATAAACCTGATTTATACCTGAGCTTAACTGTTGGCACATGGCCATCAGTTTACTGGTTAAAATATGGTGATGCCATTTGGCGCGCAGGTGATGACACCGGTTTAGGCGGCGAAGGACCCAAACGCCAGCAATGGATCACCTACAAAGACGGTCAGGCTTATGAAAATATTGTAAAACGTGCACCGCTATATCCTTTAAACTCGGTAATGTATCATGGTATTTGTATTGCAGATCGTGGCCTGCCTGGCACACTGGAGATGGATAACAAAAACATCAGCGATGAGATCTGGGCATTTTTCGGCAGCGGAACAAGCTTGCAGGAATTGTATGTTGATCCGCACAAATTAAATTCAGTGGATTGGGATTGTATTCGTGATGCATCAAACTGGTCAAAAGCACACGCTAAACAATTAGCTGATACCCACTGGGTTGGCGGTAACCCGTTAAAAGGTGAAGTTTATGGTTATGCTGGCTGGGCCGATAAAAAGGGCGTGCTGAGTTTACGTAACCCAACATCGCACACAAAAACATTTATAATACATACAAGGCAAGTATTAGACATACCTACCGGTTATAGCGCTAATTATAGTTTCTATGATGCTAAAACAAATGCAAAAACACCATTGTATACTGGTGAAACTTTTGTGGTTAAATTAGCTCCATTTGAAGTAAAGGTTATGGAAGCTAGGTAGTTATGAGCGAAATAAAAATAAATAAATAAAAAATGTGTGTTAATTTATAAAATGTGTGCACGGGCACGCAAAATGTATTATATTTGTACTGTATATTTTAATTAACACAAAAACAAGAATAAACCAGGTTACATAACATATATGAATAACAACGCAATGCCTTATAATTTTACCGACATCATTGCACATTTTAATACGGAAGGTGAGAATTTCGAAATTTCAAATTTCGGATCGGGACATATTAATGATACATACCTGGTTAAAAGCAAAACAGGGGTTCATCCGGGCTACCTGTTGCAAAAAATAAACAGCTTTGTGTTTAAAAATATCGATGGTTTAATGAACAATATGCTGTTTGTTGTAAATCATCTGAAACAAAAAATAAGCAAAGCAGGTGGCAATCCGGATAAAGAAGTGCTAACGCTTATTCCAACAAAAACAGATAGGTACTACTACAAAGACGAGCAGGACAACTACTGGCGCATGACCTGTTTTTTAGAAGATACTAAAAGCTACGACCTGGTTACGACTGAACAACAAGCCCATCAGGGTGGGGTAGCCTTTGGCAGGTTCCAGTATTTGTTGTCTGATCTTGATCCAAAGGTTTTGATCGATACGATTCCTGATTTCCTGAATATTGAAAAGCGTTTACATGATTTCAAGAATGCAATCAAAAAGAACTCTGCCGGTAGGCTAAAAAAAGTACAATCAGAAGTTGACTTTTTGAATAGCTGGGCTGTTGCCATGAATGAGATCCCTAAAATGGGAAGAGCAGGAATACTACCGGTGCGCATCACGCATAATGATACCAAGTTCAATAATATCCTGTTGGATAAGGATAATAATATCCAATGCGTTATTGATTTGGATACCGTAATGCCAGGCTATGTAGCTTTTGATTTTGGCGATGCCATCCGCACCATTATCAATACTGCGGTGGAAGATGAAGCCGATTTAAATACTATACAATTAAATATTCCTTTGTTCGCTGAGTTTACCAAAGGATATCTGAGTCAAACCAAGTCATTCCTTACAGAAGCAGAATTAAAATCGCTGATAATGGGTGTGTTACTGTTACCATATATGCAATCTATCAGGTTTTTAACTGATTATTTGGAAGGCGATGTGTATTACAAAATACATTTCGCCGAACATAATTTGCAACGTACACATGCGCAAATGCAGTTGTTTAAAATGCTTGAATTAAACAGGAAAGAACTGGAAAACATTGTTCAAACCGAATGGAAGAATGTAGAAACCGGAGTAGAAATCCCGGCGATAAAGTAGAATGCCTGAGTGAAGATACATCATACCCAAATACTAAATACATATGCCACGTTTAAATCTTTTAGAAGAAACAAGATTTGAAAAACTACCGGTAACGGTATACCCCGACAAGCTCACCGCATCAAAAATAGTTGCAAAACGCATAGCCGAAGTAATTAAAAAAAAAGCCGCCAAAGGTGAAAACGCCGTTTTAGGCTTAGCCACGGGTGTAACCCCCATTGCAGTATACAGCGAACTGGTTCGCCTGCATAAAGAAGAGGGTTTGAGCTTTAAAAATGTAATTACTTTTAATCTCGACGAATACTATCCAATGCTGCCAACTGCGGCCCAAAGCTATAATGCTTTTATGAAAGAGCATTTATTTGGCCATGTGGATATCAATCTAAATAATGTAAACATCCCTGATGGTACATTAAAACAGGAAGATATTGCAGGTTTCTGCCTGGCTTACGAGCAAAAAATATCGGCATTAGGTGGTTTGGATATACAAATATTGGGTATTGGCCGTACGGGTCACATCGGTTTTAATGAGCCGGGTTCCGCGCCAAATTCAGGTACACGTTTAGTATCACTGGATGAATTAACCCGCAGTGATGCCGCGCATGATTTTGGTGGAAAAACCAATGTGCCAACCAAAGCCATTACCATGGGTATTGGTACTATCTTCAAGGCCCGCGAGATTATCCTGATGGCCTGGAGTGCAAAAAAAGCGCCAATATTGAAAAAGGCAGTTGAAGGCGAAATTTCTGCCGATGTACCTGCTACCTATTTACAGCTATCTGATCATGTTGAGTTTATTGTTGATACCGATGCCGCATCAGAACTAACCCGTTTTAATACACCATGGTTGGTAAAGGATTGTGTTTGGAACGAACAGATGATTAAAAAAGCGGTTATCTGGTTATCCAAAACATTAAACAAACCGATATTAAAGTTGACCGAGGATGATTATAATAACCACGGCATGGCCCAGTTGGCTACCGAAAAAGGCCCGGTTTATAACATCAACATACACATATTTAATAAGCTGCAGCATACCATAACCGGCTGGCCGGGTGGTAAACCAAATGCGGATGACAGCCAGCGCCCGGAAAGAGCAAATCCTGCTAAAAAGCGTGTGATCGTATTTTCACCACACCCGGATGATGATGTGATTTCGATGGGCGGTACATTCATCCGTCTGGCAGATCAGGGGCATGATGTGCATGTGGCCTACCAAACATCAGGCAATACTGCCGTTTGGGATGATGATGCATTAAGATATATTGAATTTTCGCTTGATTTCGCCAAATCGCAAAATGTGAGCTGTGGTGATATTGAGAAATTATACGAAGCTACCCGTTCATTCATCAGCACAAAACAACCCAACCAAACTGACCCTGAAGAACTGCAAACCATTAAAGGTTTGATTCGTAAGGGAGAAGCTATTGCAGGTGCGCGCTTTGTTGGTTTGGATGATGATCATATCCATTTTCAAAACCTACCTTTTTACGATAGGAGGAAGGTGAGCAAAAATGTTTCCTACGAAGACGACATCCAGCAAACCATGACTTTATTGCAACAGGTAAAACCACAACAGGTTTATGCCGCAGGCGATTTTGCCGATCCGCATGGTACGCATGAAACTTGTTTCAATATTATTTTGGAAGCTTTAAAACGCCTCGGCAAAACCGAGGAATGGGTTAAGGATTGCTGGTTATGGCTATATCGTGGCGCATGGTTTGAATTTGAAACCCATGAAATTGAAATGTGCGTACCATTATCTCCTGAAGAAGTGGAGCGTAAACGTTTGGCTATTTTTAAACATCAGTCGCAAAAAGACAGGCCGGTTTTCCCGGGTGATGATGCCCGAGAGTTTTGGGTACGTGCCGAAGACCGCACCAGCGAAACCGCAAGAACATATAACCAGCTTGGCTTAGCAGAGTACGAGGCTATGGAAGCATTTGTGAAGTGGAAGTTCTAATATAAAATAGCAATGACCTTAATTAAATCAATCTCCGGCATTAGGGGAACTATAGGTGGTAATCCCGGCGATGGCCTTACCCCGAATGATATTGTTAAATACACGGCAGCTTATGGCCGCTGGGTGCTGCAAACTACCGGTATCAATAAAGTAGTAATAGGCCGGGATGCACGCATCTCAGGCGAAATGGTTAAGAACCTGGTGGTTGGTACGCTGATGAGCATTGGTATTGATGTGGTTGATATAGGCCTATCAACAACGCCAACGGTTGAAATTGCTGTGCCTGATGAAAAAGCAGGGGGCGGTATCATTATCACGGCAAGTCATAACCCAAAACAGTGGAATGCGCTGAAACTATTAAACGCTCATGGTGAATTTATAAATGATGCTGAAGGGCAAGCTGTATTAGCCATAGCTGAAGACAGCGATCTTGATTTTGCTGAGGTAGATGATATAGGCAAAGTAACTACTAATGATACCTATCTGCAAAAGCACATCGACAAAATTTTGGCTTTGCCATTGGTTGATGTAGGGGCTATCACAAAAGCTAATTTTAAAGTAGTTATTGATTGCGTTAACTCATCTGGCGGAATATTTTTACCTGCTTTGTTAAAGCAATTAGGGGTTACACAGATAGAAGAACTATTCTGTACACCAAACGGCCAGTTTCCGCATGATCCTGAACCGCTGCCTGAGAACCTGGTAGCGTTATCAAGTAAAGTAATTGAAACCAAAGCAAATTTAGGTATTGCTGTTGACCCTGATGTTGACCGCCTATGTTTTGTTGATGAGAACGGCGCCATGTTTGGCGAAGAATACACGCTGGTAACTGTTGCTGATTATATTTTGCAGTATAACCCGGGTAATACTGTATCAAACCTGTCATCAACCCGTGCTTTGCGTGATGTTACCGAACTGAATGGCGGTGTTTATAATGCATCAGCAGTTGGCGAGGTGAACGTGGTAACCAAAATGAAGCAAAACAACGCGGTTATAGGCGGCGAAGGTAATGGTGGTATCATTTATCCCGAGTTACATTATGGTCGGGATGCTTTGGTTGGTATAGCCTTATTTTTAACGCATTTGGCTAAAACCGGTAAAACGGTATCGGCATTAAGGGCAACCTACCCAGCATACTACATCTCGAAAAACAAAATTACCCTTACTGAGGGAATGGATATTGATGGCCTGTTAAAAAAGATGGAACTGAAATATCAGCATCAGCCTTACAGCGCTATTGACGGTTTAAAAATTGAATTTGATAAGCAATGGGTACACCTGCGCAAATCAAATACAGAGCCGGTGATCAGGATATACGCTGAGGCGGAAACGTTGGAAAATGCTGGTAAGCTGGCGGAAAAAATCATCGCTGATATAAAAAGTATAATCGCGGCTTAAGGGCTGATAGCGTAATGTCTAATTTCTTTTGATAGAGATTAGACATTTACGTTAAACATTTATATTTTTGTTCACTTAATAAATAATAACATGAACTTAATCGACGAAAGCGAAGATAAATCATTACCATATGTTGCAACCATTATTGTAGCTGTTGTTATAGGCCTGGTGGGTATTTACCTGCGTTTTGCTGATTTCCGCTACAGCTCAGAAGTTGCTGACGTGATTTTCGGTATCGCCACTATCATTATTTTTACCTCGGTTTTTAAATGGATGAAGAAATAATTTCTTCTCCATTTTTTAATTTCCAATCCTATATACAAAAGCTAACGAAGCACTGGTGCCATCACCGGTGTTTCTTCCTGTAATAAACTGCCCGCCTGTAAGGAATAATGACAGCTCATGGCTGAATGCATGGCCATAACTTATAGATACTTGGTTAAATCTAAAGTCCCTGGTTAACGTAGGGTTCAGGTCATTAAACTGCTTAAAGTTACTCACCGAATAAAATCCGCCGAATGATGCGGAGATCTGTTCCTTAAATTTTCTATCTAAAGTAATACCGAATGTTGCATTGTAACGATATTGTATTGGTCCATCATCGCCAAAGTATTGCCTTACGGCGTTATCAACATTAAAATAATAGCTTCGGTTAAATAAATTACCACTGCCCGCGAATGATAGTTTAAGCTCGGCACCTTCTTCGCCATAACCTAAAAGCGGGCCGCCGTTTGTCGGGTTACGATACATTGGGGTGATAGCTGTACCTTGTAACGAGAAATAATAAATGTAATTGATATTTGCCAGGTAATATTTTATACCTGTTTCCGCATCGGTTAAGCCGGAATACTTTTGATCGTAGCCTGTCTGTTTAAACTCGTTGATCACATAAGGTACTAATGCTACTGCGCTAAACCTTCTGGATATACCATATTCCGCATAAAGCGATATGCTAATAGAGGTAAACTTTCCATCATTAGCAAAAGGCTTTTTTACCCCGGTAGAGTCCCATTGTTTACTAGCGAAAAAATAGCTTACTGATGGAGATAATATCAACCTTCCCGGCCTGATGGGAAAGCCGCCTGCATACGACTTTTTTTGTGTAAGTACGGTTACTATGGCAATAACTATTATATATCTTAAGTATTTTGTAAATATCATATCATTCGTTGTGTTTAGGGTCGTTATATGTTGTGTTTTTGTTTCGGTTAAAGCTTATCAGAACAAACCAAAGCTGTCGCGCATCCACCGCCCCTGGTATAAAACATATTCTGGGGACACTTCGTGGCCCAGGTTTTCAAACACCATTATTTTTTTGTTCTTGCGGATGTTGTTGTAAAAAGCATATTCGTTCTCGGGCGGCGCTAAATGGTCAAGCAAACCGATACCCACTAATATGTCGCTGTTAATAGTAGGAGCAAAGTTTTTAGTGTCGAAATAATCCAGATTACCGTAAATTTTATCCATGGTTAAACCCGGCCTTGTTTTGCTGTAACGGATAATATCGTTCATGGGCCACTCATTGGCTGGCAGGTTGCGGATGTCGCTAAAGATTGGGTTCTGTGCCGAAAACAGTTTCACCCTATCGTCCAAGCCTGCCGTAGCTGCTGCCAAAAATCCACCCATACTGCCACCGGTAATTATAATCTTATCTTTATCTAACTGCGGCACGGTACAAATAAAATCAATGGCGCGGATGCAATCCATAATTACGCCTCGCATCACGTATTTATTCTTATCGTCAATATTATAGGTAATGTAACCCGCGCGATCGGTGTGTATTACATCGCGGCTGTTACCTTGCCCACGCACGTTCAGATACATCACAGCTACGTCTTCATCATCGCCGAAGCCAGGTTTTAAATTCACCTGATAACCCGGTAAACCCAATAGCACTGTAAATTTCTTGTTTTTATTTGGGGAAATAGGGATAGTAAGCCATGCCCTCACAGTGATATTGCCTAACGATTGCATTTCCACCAAATAAAGTTTCCGGTTATCCTTGCCTGAGTCGGGCATTTCGGTCATTTTAAAATTTGGTTTTACCGCAGCAAGCTCCGCTTTAGTTTCCTTCCAAAACTGGTCAAAATCAGCAGGTTTACCATAAGCAGATCTGATCTTATCAGGATCCACACCGAAAGCCCGCCGAATGGTATCGTCATAATCGGATACGTTGATCATCAGGTTTATTTTGTAGAATCCTACTTTGCGGGCAGGCATGCTTAATAGCAATTGCTTATTGCCATTAGCATCCAATTTTATTTTAACAGAGTCTTCCGATAAAAAATTTCCATGCAGGTCGGTAATGCGGTACGTCACTTTTCCATCTTCCTTAGTAGGCAGCGAGTTGATGATGCTGATGTTATACTCAACAGGCTCGCCGCTTTTAAAAATGGCACCCTTGCTGACCGATGTCGCCGTGAAAGTTACTTCATCAGCAGTGTTAGCTGCCTGGACTATAGTTGATCCCAATAATAAAAAAAGCATACACATAGCAGTTAATGCTAAGTTTTTATATAGACACCGTACGCCTGATTTTATAGGTTTCGTCATCATCAATCGTTAAAATAATCCAAAAGTATCACGCATCCAGCGTCCTTCGTAATTTTTATAGGGCTTGCCTACTTCGTGCCCCAGGTCCCTGAAAATAATAAGATGCTTTTTACTAGTTACATTATTATAATCAATATACACATTGTTTGGCGGTATAATAGGATCGAGCAAACCCATGCCTATCAAAGTAGGGCATTTTAGTCCTGAAGCGAAGTTCTTAGTATCAAAATAACTCAGGTTTTGCAATACTTTATCCATCGTCAAACTGGGTCTGGTTTTTACATATCGGGTAATATCATCTATCGGCCAACTTACCTCGCCGTTCAGGTCATAAACATCGCTCAGGATAGGGTTTTGTGCAGAGCACAGTGCTATTCGGTTATCAAGTGAGGCTGTAGCGATTGACAAAAAGCCACCCATACTACCACCCGAAACCATAATCTGATCGTGGTTAAGTTCCGGCCGCGAATAAATGAAATCCACGGCACGAACACAATCCATAATCACGCCACGCATTACATATTTGTATTTATCTTCTATGTGATAAAAAATATACTCATCACGCGGGGTGTGTATCACATCCCGGCTGTTGCCCTGGCCACGAACGTTAAGCGTAATTATTGCTAAATCATTATCAGTGCCATACATTGGCGGCAGGCCAACCTGGTAGCCCGGCAAGCCCAGTAATACAGCGAATTTCTTGTGTTTATTATTTGTTTTTGGCTCAGTTAAATAGCCACGAATGGTTAAGCCTCCTAAAGATTTCATCTCGAACAGATACACCTTGCGGTTATCTTTTGTTGAATCAGGCAGGTAGGTAACTTTAAAATCTGGTTTTACTTCGGCAAGCTCAATCTTTGTCTCTTTCCAAAACTGGTCAAAATCGGCTGGCTTGTCGTGGCTGGCTCTTAATTCCTCCGGCCTTATTCCAAAGACACGGCGTGTGGTATCATCATAATCAGTTACATTAACCATAAAACTCACCTTGTAAAAACCGGCCTTGCTTTCAGGTATATCAAAATCATACCTGCCCGAACTCTTTTTGTCGATAGTTACCGCAAAGGTTTGGTGATTTAGTTTAGCGCCTGTTTCGGTAAAAACCTGGTAGCTTACCCTGCCAACCTGTACGTTATTGGTCGGGTTTTTTACGATGTAAGTATATCTGGCGGCATTATCAAACGTCGCGGTTTTATTGCCGGCTAAAAGGCTGGTAGATATATCATTCGCGTTATTGTCGCCATCACTGTCATCATTATCATTATTGGCTTTTGTGCTGGTATCGCGCTTCATCATATCAGGCGGTATAACCTGTGCCATAGCCCTGGTAACACCTGTAAAGGCTATGAAAAGAGCGATGATACTTATGTAGTTAACTAAATTTTTCACTATATATCTTTTATTAAGATTTAATTTTTTGAGCGATATTATCCGGATTCCGGGGTTTGTTTTTGATCAGGAAATCTGATTTACGTATATAATGGTTCAAAGGTTCCTCGATTAGCTTGAACAGGGTTACCGAAATTATGTTTAGGATGACGAACGCGTAAAGTAAATTAAGCCAGTCGTACTCAAAAGGCGAGTGCCAGTTTACGCCCCATTTATCATACAGGTTAAAAACATGATCATTTAAATTATCACATCCTTTGCTGATCAGCGTTTGCATCCAACCTAAATGTATCAGGTAAAATATATAGGAGCTTTTGCCTAGTAATTCGATAAAGGGTAATGCGAGGAAGCTTTTGAATGCAGTGCTTTCAGTTAGTATGCCATAAAAGAACAGCGATACCGCGATACACAGAAAATAGTTATTAGTGATGATGCCAACCGGGCTTTCCAAACCTGCCGCCCAACCCTTCGGGATAGGTTGAAAGGCCATAATCAGCACACATATAAACATCAATACAAAACCACCGTAGGTGAAGGGGATTTTGGTTTTACGTTCGAACCCTTTTTTAAGCATGATCTTGGCTAGCTGCACACCCACAAAAAACTCAAAACACCTGCCAAAAAAGGTAAACAGCATAACAAATGTGAAGTTGCTAAAAAAGCCATACCAGTTTACATGGCTAAATATGAGCACCATAATTATGGCAAACAAAGTGATCACCACTGGCTGGGTGTAAAACTTACCGTAGCGCTTGGCAATCAAAAAGATTATTGGCGCCGAAAAGTAAAAACATTCTTCTACAGTTAACGACCAGCCCTGCGCTATACCCGTATTCCAAAATTGATAGAAGAAACCACGTAAAAAAGTAATATTCAGCACCATTAACAAAACAGGGTTTATGGTGCTTTTTTGTACAACGATAGGATCTTTAGTGATGAAATAATATGCAAAAGCCGCTACCGTAAGCAAGAAATACATGGGATAAATACGGGCGACACGGTTTTTTAAGTATTGCAAAAACCAGTCTTTTGTAAGCCCATGAAATTTATCGTAATATCGGAAAGTGATCAAAAAACCAGATAGCACAAAGAAGATGGACACCCCAATATGGAACTCGCCGAAAAAACGTTGCACAATGTGGGGAAAATTGGCATCAAATACATAACAATAATGGGATATAAAAACAAGATAGGCGGCCATAGCACGCACCCCTGTTAGCGCCGGAATGTAATTTGAGTCGCTTTTTTTAGTCAAAACGGTAGTATTTGGTCCTAAAATAGGGTTTTTTAACTAATTGTATATGCAATTATGTAGCCAAGTGGTTAGCGATACTTAACTTATCCTGGTTCTTGATTCTCAACTCTTGATCTTATCTCCGTTGTTTTTCAACAATCAAATTCAGCTATTTTAACATCGGTAAATTCTCATTATCTTAGCACTTGTGGAGAATTTTATTGTTTCGGCACGTAAATACCGTCCGTCTACATTTGAAAGTGTTGTAGGCCAGCAGCATATAACAAATACGCTTAAAAACGCTATTAAAAATAATCAGCTGGCGCAGGCATTTTTATTTTGCGGTCCGCGTGGTGTGGGCAAAACTACCTGTGCCCGTATCCTTGCAAAAACAATAAACTGCACCAATCTGCAACCCAATGGCGAAGCCTGCGGAACTTGTGATTCCTGCCGCTCATTCCTTAACGGCAACTCCTTTAATGTTCATGAGCTGGATGCCGCGTCGAACAACTCAGTTGATGATATACGGAGTTTGATTGAGCAGGTGCGTATACCGCCACAGGGTGTTAGATATAAAGTATATATTATTGATGAGGTGCACATGCTATCGCAGGCGGCGTTTAACGCTTTCCTGAAAACGCTGGAAGAGCCACCGCATTACGCCATATTTATTTTAGCTACTACTGAGAAGCATAAGATACTGCCTACCATATTATCCCGCTGCCAGATATTTGATTTCAATAGGATCAGGGTAGAGGATATGGCTAACCATTTGGCATCTATCGCTAAAAAAGAAGATATAAGCTATGAACCTGATGGGTTGCACATCATTGCCCAAAAAGCTGATGGCGGTTTAAGGGATGCTTTATCCATGTTCGACCAGATTGTGAGTTTTTCTGGTGGGAATGTTACTTATCGTTCGGTAATTGATAACCTGAATATATTGGATTACGATTACTATTTTAATGTAACCGATAGCTTATTAAAAGAAGATACCGCCAATACACTGCTGTTATTTGATGAGATATTAAATAATGGTTTTGATGGCGCGCACTTTATATCCGGCCTGTCGGAGCATTTGCGTAATTTATTGGTGGGTAAGGATGCCGCTACGCTTAAATTGTTAGAAGTTAGCGAGGGCATAAAAACCAAATATCTGCAACAATCGCAGGCATCAACGGTGTCGTTCCTGTTATCGGCAATGAATATTGCCAACCAATGCGATTTGAGTTATAAGCTAAGTAAAAACCAGCGTTTGCAGGTAGAGCTGGCATTGCTCAAAATGTGCCACTTGGTATCGGCCTTTAATTTGGCCACTACGCCACTAAATACAATGCCTTCGCCCGAAGGGCAATTAAAAAAAAAACCTGATTCCGCAGTAAAAGCAGAACCCGCGACACCGCAACCCGCACCTGCTTCAACACCTATTTTAAGCGAAGCCCCTACAAATTATACGGCAAATAAAGTTGAGGCAAAGCCTGCTGCTACGGTTGTTAACGAAATACCCGTTGCCGAAAAGGCAAAGGTTTTTATTCCTAATCTGCATTCCGCTGCAACTTCAATAAAAATACCGTCTTTAAAAGATTGGGGTAAAATACAGGAGGCCGCAACACTCGAAGAGGAAGAAGACCCTTATATAAAAGGTGACGCGAGGGAAGATTTTACCACCGCTGATTTTTTAAAGTGCTGGAGTGAGTATGCCGCGAAACTAAAAACGGAAGGCAAGCATAACGCGCTTAGTATTTTTACGGGAGATGCACCTGTAATGCTTCGCCAATATGAGTTTGAAATAGCGGTAGGTACTAAGGTGCAGGAAAAGGATTTCAGGAACGAACGCCCGAATATCCTCAACTTTTTACGTACTACTTTAAAAAATTTTAGTATTGAGCTTAATGCCCGCCTTGATGAAAAAGTAGTTGTAAAACGGCCCTATACCAACTTGGAAAAGTTCCAGTATATGGCAGCAAAAAACCCACAGCTTCTTGAATTAAAAAAGCGTTTTAATCTCGACTTTGATTAAGCAGGAGATATTCTTTATAAAAGTAAAAGCGCCCGTTTTATAACAAAACGGGCGCTTTCTTTATAGTTGAGGTTGTTTATCTTCTGTCGTTCTTTGGATAACCTTCTTCATCCAAATCATCACGGTCATCTTCGGGTGTGTGTGATAAAAGCTCATCAATCGGGTCAACTTCTACGGCTTCGTTGCCTTCAACATGCATGCCTAATTTATCAACATCGGTTTCAAGTGATTCATTAGGAATGTATTCGTCAGTTGTATCATAAGGATTAGCCTCGTCGTAAGTGGAGTTCATATCCTCGCCATTTTTAGCAGATGTTTTGTACGGATCAGGATGATCGTAATCCGGGTTGTCGCTTTTTACATCGTATTCATAGCTATTGTCTTCGGCATTGTATTTCAATTGTTCCTCGTCAATTGTTTCGCCTAACTCATCTTTAAGGGTTCTGTCCCTATCCACGCTTTCGTCGTCAAAAACCGGATCTGTATTTTCGTTAATCATAGGTTTTTAGTTAATATATATAAATGTACTAAAACCTTGCCAAAGTATGTTTGGTAATAATTTAATAACTTATTTGTTTTCGGTATGAGGTTGGCGTGCCTATGGCAAATTTAACCCCTAATGAAAACTGCGTAAAAATATCATTACTCTTACCCAATTTTAAAGCATCTATTTCATCGCCCAAAACATAGTTGGTTTGATAGGCCAAATCAAACTTAATCGTTGGTTCGTCGTAAGCATTAAATAGTTTGAATTCATATCCAATGCGTACGGGTATAAACGCTTCTATTGAGTTGCTTTGGGTAGAAACATAGGAATTCCCCTGAGATGCGACTGCAGATGCATTGTTAGCAATAAACCCTATTCCTGAGGACAGATACAGGTTTTTAAAAGCGTTTGCAACTGCACTTTGCGAATAATCTGTAATTTCACCTAACTGCAGCTGTGCCCGGCCTGTATATGCGGTATAGTTGTTAGAAAACTGATTGCTGTAAATGTTCTTTTTTAGATTACCACCTGATAGGTTACCCACCTGGAAATCAAAAACGTAATTTACAAACGGCGTTTGATTGTAGCTAAGAGAAACATCTCCTGAAAATTTATTCTGCTGTACTTTGGCATCGCCATAAACAGTATTTACAGTACCAGCTACACCTAAATCTAATTGAGAGTACATGTAGCCTAATTGGGCTTTTGATGTTAAGGCGAAGAGGCTAATAACAAATGTTACGATAAATGATTTAACCATAGTGTTAGTCATTTTGTTTATGTTGAAATTATGAATGTTACATTGACAGCATAAATAGTACCAATCCTTTAAAAACGGCCGATTAAAAGAAATATTTCAGTTATTACTTGCATTTGATAAAACAGGTAAGCTCAATTTTATATATTTGAATCCATTAAATAAATAGGATTTAACAATGTCAAAAATTAAAGTAGCAAATCCGGTAGTTGAGCTGGATGGGGACGAAATGACCCGCATTATATGGAAATTCATCAAAGATAAACTGATTGTTCCTTATCTTGATGTAGATATTAAATACTACGACCTGGGTTTAGAGTATCGCGATGAAACCAATGACCAGGTAACTATTGACGCTGCTAACGCGATAAAGCAATACGGCGTTGGTATTAAATGCGCTACCATTACCCCTGATGAAGCACGCGTTGAAGAGTTTGGCCTAAAACAAATGTGGAAATCACCTAACGGAACTATCCGTAATATTTTGGATGGTACTGTTTTCCGTGAGCCTATTGTGATGAACAATGTTCCTCGTTTGGTTCCAAACTGGACAGCTCCTATTTGCATCGGCCGCCACGCTTTTGGTGACCAATACCGCGCTACCGACTTTTTAACCAAAGGAAAAGGTAAGCTTACTATAAAATTCACTCCTGAAGATGGCAGCCCTGAGCAATCATTTGAAGTATTTAACTTTAAAGGTGATGGTGTTGCTTTGGCAATGTACAACACTGATGAATCTATCAGAGGATTCGCGCATGCTTGTTTTAACCAGGCATTAATGAAAGGCTGGCCTTTATACTTGTCTACTAAAAACACCATTCTTAAAAAATATGATGGTCGTTTTAAAGATATTTTTGAAGAGATCTACCAAAACGATTACAAACAAAAATTTGCTGATGCAGGCATTACTTATGAGCATCGTTTAATTGATGACATGGTTGCTTCTGCATTAAAATGGAACGGTAACTTTGTTTGGGCTTGTAAAAACTATGATGGCGACGTTCAGTCGGATACCGTTGCACAAGGCTTTGGTTCATTAGGTTTGATGACATCGACTTTGGTTACACCAGATGGTACTGTAATGGAAGCTGAAGCTGCACACGGTACTGTAACACGCCACTACCGCGAGCACCAGGCAGGCAGGCCAACATCAACTAACCCTATCGCGTCAATTTTTGCATGGACACGTGGTTTAGAGTTCCGTGGTTTGTTAGATAACAACCATGAGTTGATCGATTTCTGCAAGGCTTTAGAAGAAGTTTGTATTGAAACAGTTGAAAGCGGTAAAATGACTAAGGATTTAGCCATCACTATAAAACCAAAGGTTGTACACGGTACTGATTACCTGTACACCGAAGAGTTTTTAGAAGCTATTGATGAAAACCTGAAAAAGAAATTAGGTAAGTAATTCGTCAACTATAATAATTGTTAAAAGTCCGCATACACCATATATGCGGACTTTTTTGTTAATTCATTTTATAGATATAGAACTTAATAACAAGTTCTATATTTTATATATTTGCTTTATGGTTGATTTGGATAAAATAAAAAGTATGCTGGCTATTTTGAAGCCGGAGCTTTTATTGAAATATCCCATAGCTTCTATGGGATTATTTGGATCGATAGTACGTGATGATTTTACTGAAGAAAGCGATATTGATATTATTGTAGAGTTTAACGGAAAAATAGGAATAGAATTTGTAACCTTAGCTGAGGAACTCGAACAAAAACTTAACCGTAAAGTCGACCTCGTATCAAGAGGTGGCATAAAGCAAAAATATTTTAATGTAATAGAATCTCAAATAATTTATGTCTGATCGCCAACCAAAGCTTCTATTATCAGATATACTTGAAAGCGCTGAAAAAATCATTAATTACACTCAAGGATTAACTTATGAAGATTTTATAGCAGATAGTAAAACTATTGATGCTGTAATAAGAAACTTTGAAATTATTGGCGAAGCCGCAAATCGCTTACCTGACGAAATTAAAGAAATCCATACTGAAATAGATTGGTATAAAATAAGAGGGATGAGAAACAGAATTGTCCATAATTATTTTGGTTTGGATTATAAAATTATATGGTCGACCAAAGAAGATTACTTACTTGAAGTGATGAACCAAATAAAAACTTTGATAGATAATTACTAATATATACACATTACCATGTCAACATTATATCCTCTAAAATTCAAAACCATTTACAAAGACAAGATTTGGGGCGGTCACAAGATCAATACCTATCTACATAAAGATTTTGGCGATTTGCCAAACTGCGGCGAAACCTGGGAAATATCAGGTGTAAAATCTGATGTATCTGTTGTTGATGGAGGTGAATTAGCAGGGCAATCATTAGCTGATTTGTTGGAGCAATATAAAGATCAACTGGTTGGTAAAAAGGTATATGATCACTTTGGTAATATATTTCCTTTACTGGTAAAGTTTATTGATGCCAATGAAGACCTTTCTATCCAAGTTCACCCGGATGATAAATTGGGTAAAGAACGTCATAATTCTTTCGGTAAAACTGAAATGTGGTATGTGATTGAAGCCGATCCCGGTTCAACACTAATTGCCGGTTTTAATAAAGAATTGACCCAACAAGAGTACTTAAATACTTTCAACAGCGGCCACTTAACCGATGTGTTAAATAAGGAGGATGTAAAAGCCGGAGATGTTTTCTTTTTACCTGCAGGAAGGGTGCATACAATAGGCAAGGGATTGTTGATAGCCGAAATTCAGCAAACATCAGATATTACCTACCGTATTTATGACTTTGATCGTGTGGATGATAAAGGCAACAAACGTGAGCTACATGTAGAAGAAGCCCTTGCTGCTATCGATTATAAACATTATCCTGAATACAAAACCAAATACACGCCTGAAAAGGATAAATCAGTTCATTTAGTAACTTGCCCTTACTTCACTACCAATTTGTTGGATTTTGATAAGGGTGTATCAAAAGATTACTCAAAACTGGATTCGTTTGTGATACATGTTTGTGTGGAAGGCGCTTATACTTTAAAGTATAATAATCAAAGCTATTCTGTTAAAATGGGTGAGTGTATCCTGCTACCAAAAGTGGTTGACCATGTAGAATTGGAAACTACCGAAGGCTTTAAAATATTGGAAAGCTATATAGAATAATTCCGTTCCCCCTCCGCGCGTCATTGTGAGGAGCGGAGCGACGTGGCAATCCCTAATAAGCAGAGCGGTTCTGTAAATCTGGGATTGCCACTCCGTTAGCTAACGGATCGCAATGACGATGTTGTTATTTTCTATAAATCCTCGCTCCAATAAATTCCTCAAAAAAGTTTTGTTGTTCTACAACCTTAAAATGTTTCTCTTCAAAGCATTTATCAATTCCCGGCAGTTTTGAAGCCTCAATCCCGCAGGTTACTTTAAAGAAAATGAACATGCTCTTTAATAGCACCCGCTGCCACCATTTACCCGTTAATTGAAAACTTGCATTGAGCCATAAGGCATGTGGTTTAAGTAAAACCGTAATGCTATTAAATACTTTAATTAGGTTTTCATCTGTAAAATTATCCAGCAAGAAAGGGGTGAGCGCTATATCAAAATCCGCAGGCAGATCAATATTTTCAATATCGTCATTAACAAACGTTACCTGATTACTGCCGATGTTTCTTTTTCTGGACAGAGCCATCATATTTGGCGCGATCTCTACATAAGTGATTTGTAAACCAGATGGATGTATGCGAGTCAATTCCTCCAATATCCAACCTGTACCACCCCCCACAATAAGCACCTTTGCATTTTTGGGGATATGCTTTAATAAATAAACTTGTGCATTTATCAATGCTTTACCATATACCAACCGTGCAAGGCTATCATAAAACCAGGCCGAATTATTGTAATTGGCAGCCATTATAATTTAAAGCTGAAAGAATGGAAGAGCAGCAGGAGTAAATATTGTAGTATTAAAACACCATCAACATAAAAAAAATAATAGTAATCGTCCTTCTCGATAGTTGAGTGGAATATTAACCAACCGGCTAGAACCGCGGTTATGGTTAGCGCGAAGAAGTCGTTATTAAAGCCGTTGTTTCTAAATAGGAATAGTAATACTACGTATCCGATAAGGATTATCTGACAAAATAAGTAAGCCTTTTTTTCGCCATAAATTACCGGTATGGTTTTTAGTCCCAAGTTATAATCATGGAAAATATCGCGTATATCAAAAGGCATGGTTAAAGCGCCAATGAACAGGAATCGTTTAGCCAAAAGTATGGTGATATCGCGTAGAGAAATAGTAGATAAATGTGCATTCAGTGATTCCATTACTGGTAACAATACACTGCTCATGGTCCATACCAAGGTTATTAAAAATTGCTTTAATCCAGGGATGTTGCGTAGTCCGAACTTTTTGTCGCCCAATGTGAATAATGGTAGGCTATAACAAAAAGAGATAACTGCCAAAAAGATGAGCAGTATTTTCGACTCCATGGTTACCAAAAAAAATAATGGCGCTAATGACAGGATTGACACAATGGCCAGCGTTATCATTAAGCGGGGATGCGTAAAATACCATATTTCGCGGGCGGTAGCTGTTTTATCGAGCTGCTTTGGCTTGCCTATAAATATGCTGAAGTTATATATGCCTAATGTAGATGTAAACAACAGGAAAAGTATAGTGGGTATTGGTTTTGAGCCTATCAGATAAAAAGTAACCAGGCCCTGGGCCACGGCACACAACGCCATAAAAACATTGCTGAAGAGTAAAAAATCAACAATAGATTGCAATATTTTTTTCATGGATTACCTGAGTGGTGCGCCCGCGTTAATAAGGGGTGGCTCAAATATCGCAACAATCTTTGTTAATCTTTAAAGGCGGAAAAAAAAATGTCTTAAAATCAAATTGTCATTCTGAGCAGGGCGAAGAATCTGTACGGTGTAAACTATTTTACAGATTCTTCGCCCTGCTCAGAATGACAAAAAGGTTGCTTTTAATTAATAACGATCATCATCTATATCCAAATCATCATCATCCGGTTCAAGGTTGAATAGGCTGGTGAACATATCGGAGAACGCGAAGCCATTATCTAAAAATCCTTTGTTCAGTTGTGAAAATTCAGCCAGACCATGCAGCACAAACTCCATCAATAATAATTGCTGATTTTCGCTCAGGCGAGGGTGTAGCTTTTTAACCAATTCCTTCAATCCAGTTACAGAATTCAAGCTTTTTTTATAATCAACTAATGACAGGTCATCAACTAACGATAAGTTATTACCATTGCTAAACCATGCTATAATTTCGGCATAAGGGTTGGGAGCTTTTGCTTTTTTCGCTTTTTCCGGATCAGGGAAAAATTGCACCAGCATGGTTTTGATGGCTTTGCCGATAAGCATATTCGCAACCTTTGCAGGGCCTTCCAGTTCGCCTTCGTATACTAACTCTATTTTACCGGTAATAGCTGGGATAACGCCTAAAAAGTCGCTGATGCGGACAAAGGTGCTTGCCTCACGGTTAATGATCATACGTCTTTCCGCATTACTGATCAGGTTTTCATAGGCTGATATGGTTAACCTGGCCGATACGCCCGATTTTTTATCAATGTATTCAGAGTTTCGGGCTTCAAAAGCGATTTGCTCAACCATGTTTTTTACCAAACTATCGGCTTCAACGGCAACTTTTTGTTCAGGTGATAGCAGGGCTTCTTGTTGGGTGATTTTGCGGGAGATCTCAACCGAACGTGGATAGTGGGTTAATATCTGACTCTCGATCCTATCCTTTAACGGCGTAACTATTGAACCGCGGTTGGTATAGTCCTCAGGGTTTGCAGTAAATACAAACTGTATATCCAAAGGTAAACGCAGTTTAAAACCACGGATTTGGATGTCTCTTTCCTGCAAAATATTAAACAGCGATACTTGTATACGTGCCTGCAGATCGGGCAACTCGTTAATTACAAATATGCCCCTGTGTGCACGCGGTATTAAGCCGAAGTGAATTACACGCTCATCGCTGTAAGTCAGCTTCATGGTGGCAGCTTTTATTGGGTCAACATCACCAATTAAATCGGCAACGGTAACATCGGGCGTAGCCAGTTTTTCTGTATAGCGATCTGAACGGTGCAGCCATG
The DNA here is from genome assembly GCF_009765905.1 of Mucilaginibacter sp. L196. GTDB lineage: Bacteria > Bacteroidota > Bacteroidia > Sphingobacteriales > Sphingobacteriaceae > Mucilaginibacter. The sequence continues at coordinate 235,810 of NZ_LMUO01000019.1, forward strand.
CTATAGGGGTGGCATCACCTTTGGCTAATACTTCATTATGGCCAAACCATGAGATAGGTGCAAAAGGATCATCAAATAATTCCGATCCTTCGATATAAGGCACATATTCATCCAGCAAATTTACCAGTAAGCGCGCAATACGTGTTTTAGCCTGCCCGCGTAAACCAAGCAACAAAATGTTATGGCGCGAAAGTATAGCAGTTTGCAGATCGGGAATAACCGTATCCTCAAAACCAATAATACCCTCAAAACCACCCTCGCTTTTTTGCAATTGCGTTATCAGATTTGCTCTTAATTCATCTTTAACCGATCGGCTTTTGTATTCAGTCTTTTTTAGTTGACCAAGGGTTGTTATCTCTAGTAATTTGCTCATTCTTAATTTAGTCTTTTTGTCATTTGCACATCTGCATATTTGCACATCCGCAAATTGTTTATATGTAATTACTTACCTCAATAAGGTTCATGTCAGGGTCGCGAAAGTAAACCGAACGTATTTTGCCGGTAGCCCCTGTGCGTTCAAATAATCCCTGTGTTTGTATATTTTTGTTTTCTAGCTCTGTTTTTGCCTGCTCAACCGGGTCGTTGGTTATAAAGCAAATATCAATCGCGCCAGGGGTAGGGTATTCAGCCTTTGGCTCAAACTCTTTGCCTTTTTGGTGCAGGTTTAGTTTTTGCGTGCCGAATTTTAAAGCAACCCTGCCTTCCGGCGATGTTACTCTTTGCATTCCCATTACGTCCTCGTAAAATTTGCAGGTAATGTCAATATCTGCAACGGTTAGTACAAGGTGATCTATGTGGTCGATGTTCATTCTTATTAGTCGCTTTTATAATTACTCACCCCGACTGCGCTGCGCTGGTCGACCCTCTCTTCGCCTGCGGCGGAAAGAGGGTAAGCTCATTTTTTGATGTGCACATCTGCATATACGCACATCAAATTATCTAACCGTTCTTCTCCTGTTCTTAATATAATCTTCAAAAATGTATTCGCCTAAGCCGGTTAACGAGCTGTAGAATGCTTTGCCACCGTTTGTTTCGGTGAATTTGCGTACAAACTGTTGCAGGTAAGGGTCTTTTGCTATCATAAAAGTGGTGATAGGTATTTTTAACCTTTTACATTGCGCAGCCATATTCAACGTTTTGTTTACCACTTTACGGTCGAGGCCTACACTGTTTTTATAATATTTTGTGCCCTCTTTTAAGCAGGTAGGCTTACCATCGGTAATCATAAATATCTGCTTATTCTGCGTTTTACGGCGACGAAGTATATCGGTAGCCAACTCCAAACCTGCATAGGTATTGGTATGGTATGGGCCGACTTGTAAATAAGGCAAATCCTTTAACGTAATAGGCCAGGCATCATTGCCAAAAACAACAATATCCAAAGTATCCTTAGGGTATTTGGTGCGAATTAACTCAGCTAAAGCCATCGCGACTTTTTTTGCCGGGGTGATCCTGTCCTCGCCATAAAGTATCATGGAGTGCGATATATCAATCATCAGCACTGTTGAGGTTAAGGTTTTGTAATCCATTTCCTCTACCTCCAGGTCGCGTTCGGTCATCATAAAATCGCCGATGCCGTGGTTAACCTGCGCGTTGTGGATAGATTGCGTCATATCTATCTGATCCAGACTGTCGCCAAACTCAAATTCTCGACGCTCGGAATTTCTCTCATCGCCCTGGCCAGATTGCGGCGAACGATGATTGCCTTTACCTGATTTTTTTAGCTTACCGAAAATTTCTTCCAACGATGCCTGACGGATGCTTTGTTCCGTTTTACCTGTAATGCGAAATTCGCCTTTCTGCTTATCTTCGTCTAAATAGCCTTTTTGTTTTAGCTCATCAATAAAATCGCCCATGCCATAATCGTCATTGGTGATGTTATATTGCTTATCGAGTTCATTTAGCCACGCCAAAGCTTCGCCTGCATCGCCCGACGTATAATTAAGCAATTCAAGAAATAACTTCAGTAATTCTTCAAATCCCCCTTTAGGGATCTCATTGGGTTGAAACTTGGAAAATCCAAAACCACGCATATTGTACCTTTCTGTTATAAAATAACGGAATATTTTACGCAAAAGTTTGATATGTGCGGTTTTAAGTTGAATTGTTAGGTAACAATGACAAAACACTCCTTGTCATTCTGAACGCAGTGAAGAACTACCTCTTGAGCGTAGCGAAAAATCTTCTGCGGCATACATACTTTGCTATGCATGTCGAAGAAGATTTTTCGCTACGCTCAAGAGGTAGTTCTTCGTCCCTCAGAATGACAAAAAGATTTAAGAATTACGAAGTTTTTAAACCCCGTAAATCTGTTTATGTGCATGTCATTGAGACGGGGGATATAGTTTGTTTAAATCCGACTTTTTATAAAACTTTTAATTTCGTTTCAACACCGTATGCGCTTTGGTTTCATCGCACTCAATATCCAGGCTGATAGAGTCAGGGTAGATTTTGCCGGTGTGTAGCAAAAACATTTTATCAAGTGAAACATCAAAGCTGAAAACCGAGCCATGGATCTGTCCATCATTTATAGGGAGATCGCCGTGTGGGCCGCGGACTGTGCCGGTTAGTTTATCGCCATCCACTTTGAAATTGTATTGAAGCGGATACTCATTGCCATCGTCGGTTTTTAAGGTGCCGATCCATTGGCCGTTCAGGGCTGTTGTTGCTGCGAGACCTGCCGCCACAAAGCACAACAAAATCGATAATAAAAACAGTTTTTTCATGGTGTTTTTTTTATCGAGATAAAGTTAGTGGTCTAATAAAATCTAAAAATTAACTGGTTGTTAAGTTTTAGGTTGTTGTAAAGTACGAAGCAATCTCTACCTATTAAGTAGATATACCTTGTGATTTCTTCCACCAAGCGCGTCATTGCGAGGTACGAAGCAATCGATATACTTAACAGAGCTGCTTTACAGGTTCAATACCTTTCTAATCGCCTTGCCTATGTAGAGATTACTTCGTACCTCGCAATGACGAGGTGGATATATAGTTTGTTTATTTCCCCGGGATTTTATAATAGTATATGGGCGAGTAAACACCTTCACTAGTGGTGTAATAGCCTTTGCCATCGGGGGTAAAACCTATGGCTTCGCCTTGTTTTTCCATGGTATATGGCAGTTCTTGTGGCTTTTGGGTGAGCATTACCTTCCAAATAGGTTCGTTTAGGGGGCGTTGCCAATAGTATACTTTGTCGTAGCTGCGCAATAGTATTTGCGTACCGTCTTTTGATATATCGCCGGCTGTTATCCATTTAAATGGTTTTATGCCTTTAAAAAATAGTTTGCCATGCAAGGTTAACGTTAATGTATCATTTGGTGTATAAATCAGGGGCGAGGTATAAATGCCAACAGAGTCCCTGCGTTTAGATACAATATAAATCAATTTCTCAATAGGATCGATCATTAAACTTTCCGCATCCTTTGGTCCATCGGGATATTTAAAATGGATGGGTACGGCCTCTGCGTGTTTAACACCGGTATCAGCCCAGTCCTTTTGTTCTTCCATCCTATAAACAGTAATGTATGGCCGTACGGAGTAGTTGTCGCCAATATCGCCATCATAGAAATAACTTTTGCCTGGAATGGGGCCTGGGCCTACGGCAATATCTTCGCAATCATGAACACCTGTTGATTCCTTTGGATCGCCTTTAAAGTAGATTGTGGCGTGATTCTTTCCATTTGGTTCTATGGAAAAAAAGCGACTGGTGTCGCCGCTATCATTTTCTATATAATAAAGATTGTTATTAATACCCGATGCCGCTATGCCCGATATTTCATCCAGTTCCCTGCCTTGTAAAGTGCCTGTTATATCGTTCTCTCGTTGCTCGTGCTTGTGCCACGCATGCGCGCAAAAAAACGCGACAATAAGTATTGGAATTAGTATTTTAAGCTTTGTGGGGTTACTCATTGCTGTTAATATCTGCAAAAATAGCAAAAGCTATAGGGTTATGAAATTGCATAATACTATAGCCTTTAAAGTAATTATCCGGCAAGATGCTGTTTATTACATCTTGCCGGATAATAAATATGTTTTTCTTAATGAAGGGAATATATAATATCCCGCAAAAAGAGGAAATTTTAAAGCGCAGCAGCCTCCATTTCAACGTCTGGTTTTGAAACGTCGGTTAGGGCTACTTTGCCACGTTCTTTACGTAGTATCCTGTTGAACAACGATATTTCACGATCAAACAGAAAACGAAAAAACAGTTTAGTCCATGAAGTATGGAAATATAATGTTTCGTAATACTCGGGTGCTGTTTTCTTTATCTGCGGAAGCTTGTTCCATGGGATAGAAGGAAAATCATGATGCTCGTTGTGGAAACCTACGTTAAAAGCAACTGAGTTAAATGCACCATAGTAGCTGTAAGTTTCCTGTTCAACGCTGTGAGTAAGGTAATGTTCCTGTACCCAGCGTGCGCCCAACGGGTGTAAGCCAACTGAAAAAGAGAAGCTAAGCAGCAAAAATGCAAGTGCGTGCCATCCCATAAAATAATATATGGCTGTGGTAAATACTACTTGTACTAAAAGGTTTGTTACAACCCACCAGTCAAATGTTTGTAGTTCGCGTAATCTTGATAAGCGGAATACCTGGAAAAGCGGGTAAAACAATAACCATATGGCTTTGCCGAAGAATGAATTGTTGATCAATTTTGCTTCCCAGCGATTTGGTAAATCGGCATCAAGCTCATGAACACCCTGAAAAGAGTGGTGTTTAATATGATAACGTTCGAATGATATAGAACTTGGGAAAATTTGCGGCAAATTCGCGAATATACCAGCCCAGCGGTTAGCCGAACGGCCTTTAAATAAGAGTTGATGCGCGCATTCGTGTATCATTACAAATAAGGCATGATCAGCAAAAGCACCAATAACGTATGCTGCCCCGAAAACCCACCACCATGATTGGTCGCGCAAAACCCAGGCTAAAACAACCTGTAATGCTACCAGGCCTGTAATGGCAAAGATAGTCGCAGGGTTTTTGCCTATCAGGTTTCTCATTTGTGGAAACTGTTTTAAAATCTTTTTGGTACGAATACGGTGCGGTTCTGAAGCCTCTGAGTAAACGAAATCGGTCTTATTAATCATATAATTTTAAGTGGTTTTTATATACAAAACCGTGACAGGGGAGGGTTGATTTTGGGTTGCTACTTTTTATTAACGTTTAATTTCAATAATAAATATAAAAATTGGAATAAATTAATGAAACCGAAATATTATTTCATTTCATATACCAACACTTTGAAAGTGCCGGGTAGTGCTTTACGAGTGTTCGGCACAGTTTCGGCAACACTCAAATAAATTTTATGTGTTTTTGTATCTAAAGCCATGGTACGGGCGCGGTTTTGTGTTTTAATGGTTTGCACAACGGTATAGCTATCCGCATTTTCTTCTTTAATCACCGTAACTGTACCATCGCCGCATGAGCAAAATATCAGTTTAGTTTCAGGATCGAAAGCAACCGCGTCAACACCTGCGCCAATAGGTAGGGTTGCTATAACTTTACCGGTTTTTATATCTATTACACTCATTCCTTTATTCGTGCGGCAACCGCTAAAAGTGCGCCCGTTTTTAATATCAATGGCCAGACCGGTAGGGCCACCACCGGGTGCCAATGGATAATTGGCAGTTACTTTTAAGCTTTTTACATCGATAACATTTAAACTATTTTTGTCTTCGAGGTTATTGTAGATATTTCCTTTTCCATCTGATACCGCGAATTCCGGGCCACCACCCAGGTCAACGGTACCCACTTGTTTTAACGTGTTAGGGTCTATAACTGATGAGCTGTTGCTATCGCCATTAAAGCTGAAAACAAGGTCGCTGTAAGGTTCATAAATAATACAATCCGGGTCTTTGCCATCAATTGGCACGGTAGCAATAGTTGCTAATGTTTTAAGGTCGAACGCAACGATGGCATTCGCTTTTCCGTCACTAATGAAGCCGCGATTCGCTTTGTTATCGATAGCTATGCCGTGGATGCCTTTCAAATCGCTGATCATACCAACAGATTGTTCCGTTTTTAGATCGACAACATTTACAGCATTGCCATGCGATACATATAAACGACCGTTCACCTTATCAATCGATACATAGTCCCAGCCGCCATCGCCCGGCAGCGCAATGGATTTTTCAAAAGTATAAGTTTGGGCGCGGGATGCCAATGGCATTAAGCCGATTACAAAAAGGGGTATTAAAAATGTTTTTTTCATAGCATTAGGTGCAGTTATATAAGTTATAAATGTCAGGTTTAATTCTGAAGAGAGTTTGTAGTTTATGGGTTTTGCGCAATTGTACTATCAGGATTAACAAATCCGTTTCGGTATAAAATGCGCATCATGCTTGGTAAAACAATTAGGAGTAATGGCAATGCTGCCAAAAAGCCACCAATAACTGCGATAGCTAAAGGTTGATGCAATTGCGCGCCTGCGCCTATGCCTAAAGCAAGGGGCATTAAAGCTATAATGGCGCCAAGTGCAGTCATTAGTTTGGGTCTTAAACGGGTTGATATGGAGTAGATGATGGCTTCATCCACAGTACTTTGCAAAGCGCTTTGTTTGAATTGCAAGAATGTGAAGATGGAATTTTCGCCTATGATACCAACAATCATGATCAGGCCTGTATAACTGCCTACATTTAATGGTGTATTGGTGATAAACAAAGCCAATAATCCTCCCGCTGCGCCTAATATGGATATGATCAATATTAAAAATGCTATCCTGAATTGCTTAAACAGGAACAGTATCACCGCGAAAACTAATAAGCAGGCAGCTATTAATATATACAAAAGCTCTTTAAAAGTTTGTTGCTGTTGGGCATAATCGCCGCCATATTCAATGTGGTAGCCTTCGGGTAGCACAACTTTTTGGGCGATGCTGCTTTTTATACCTTTTATTACTGTACCCAAATCGGTATTCTCCATGCGGGCAGTTATTATTCCCATGGATTGCAGGTTTTCGCGGTTGATCTCGGCACTGCCGGAATCAATAGAAACGGTGGCTATCTGGCTAATGGGTATCAGTTGGCCTTTTGCTAAAAAGATGTTCATATTCTTAACATCATTTATGCTCAAGGACCGGCTACCCGGGTAAACCATGCGGATAGGCGATAATTGCTGCTTTTCAATCATACTGCCAACCACATTTCCTTCCAACGCTACCTGTGTTTGTGATTGTAGCTCCAGCGGACTGATATTATATTGTGCCAGTTGGTTGAAGTTCGGAATTATAGAAATAGATGGCCCGGCTATAACTATCCCGTCGAATACATCCGCGGTTCCTTTTACGGTGCTTACGGCGGCGGCTATCTGTTTGGATAGCTGTTGCAATTTCTGGTTGTCATCACCATAAACCTTTATCTCAATAGGCTGTGCCGATTCCATCAGATCACCCAACATATCGGTGATAACCTGACCGAAATCAATGGTTAGCTCGGGTTGTGTTGAGGCGATCTTGGCGCGGAGATCGCTGATTACTTCCTCAGTAGTTTGCTTGTGATTTTTTTTAAGTTGGATGAGGTAATCACCGGTATTGGGTTCCGTAATAAAGAATCCCATCTGCGTGCCGGTACGGCGAGAGTAGGCTTCTACATCAGGTTCTTTTATGATTATTTTTTCTACCTCGCGTAAAATGCGGTCTGTTTCTTCGAGGGAAGTTCCCGGAGGAGAAGTATAATCTAAAACGATACTGCCCTCGTCCATATCAGGCAAAAAGCCCGTTTTAAGTAACGAAGGTACAACCACCAAAATCAAAACTAAACCGGCCACAATAAGCAATGCCAGCCACGGACGAAGTATAAAGTACGATACCCATTTCTGACTTTTTACATGTTCGGCTTTGTGCTTTTTCTTTTTAAATGCATCTGAGGGTTTGTGCCTGGTGAGCAATAAATAAATAACCGGCAGCCCTATCCAGGTAACAAAAAACGAGCATACCAGGGTGATGATCATGGTATTAGTAAGCACGCTGAAATAAGCGCCTGCAACACCCGTCATGAACAGGAAAGGTATAAATATTACGATAGTACTTATGGATGAGCCAACCATCGCCGGAAAAAGATAATCGATGGCTTTTTTTAATAGGTTGCGGGTAAGTTCATTCGGGTATTCCTCGTGCATGCGGTGGATCTGCTCAACCACTACAATAGCATCATCAATAATTAAACCGATGGATGCAGCGAGCGCACCCAAAGTCATGATGTTGAAGGTATAACCGAAAGCACATAATACTATCAGCGTAAGCCCAAGTGTAACCGGTATGGTTATTAAAATAGTAAAGCTTGCTTTTGCCGAGCGAAGGAAAATGACCGCGACAATAATGGCTAAGAGTAAACCAATCCATAAACTATCGCTTACGCTTTTAACGGCATCGTTTACAAAATCTGCTTGTACGTAGTAGGGTTTTATGGTAACATCCGGTGGTAATATTTTTTTAAGGTCCTCTACCTTTTGGTCCATATCCGCAGAAACCGATATCAGGTTGGCATTAGGTTGCTTTATCACCGCGACTAATACCCCGGCATGGCCGTTCGCGTTGATCTTGGTATAGTCTACCCCTTCGCTAATCTGCACATTGGCCACATCTTTTAGCTGGATGATTCGTTTGCGATCATTACTGATCACCATGTTTTCCAGTTCTTCTTTTGTGCCGATGGTAGCATCGGTTATGGTTAGGTACATCCGTTTGTAATCAGATAGATAACCACCTGATTTTACAAAGTTGGTTTGGGCAAGCGCGGCACTAATTATATCGGGCGTTATGCCTAGCGAACTCATTTTTTGCGCATTGAGGGTCAGCCAATATTCTTTAACCTTTCCACCAATAACCCTTATCTCAGATACTCCATCAACCTGCGACAGGAATGGCTTAACAGTGTATGTTGCCAACTCCTGCAATTCAATAGGTGAACGGTTATGGCTTTCCAATGTGTAACCGCTTACTGGTAGGATGGACGGGTTCATCTTCTCCACCGTAATATTTACATCAGCAGGTAAATTGTTTTTTATTTGGTCGATACTGGATTGGATACGCTGCTGACTCAGATCAATGTCGGCACCCCAATTCATGTAAGCAGATATTTCGCAACTGCCGCGACTGGTAGTACTGCGTACCGTTTGCAAATCGGGGACTTGCTTAATTACATTCTCTAGCGGTTTGGTTACCGTTAGCATCATTTTATTTACCGGCTGTAAGCCCTCATCAGCAATGATCTTTATTTTAGGGAAGGTTACATCAGGAAATAGCGAGGTTTGCAGCTTTGAATAAGCATACATCCCACCAAAAAGTATGAGAAACAATACCAGCGCTATTGGCTTTTTGTGCGATATGAAGTAATCTCTAACCGGTACCATTATTGCGCAATTTTAACTTTAGCAGTATCTGTTAAACCATAATTCCCGGTTACTACTATGCGATCATCCTTCGAAAATTTAGGGGAGATGATCTGGATGCGGTCACCAACTTCTAGTCCGGTTTTTACAGGTACTTTTACAGCTGTTGTTGGGTTGATCAATTTCATTACCCAGAATTCGGTTTGGGTATCATTACTCAGAACGGCAGATTTTGGCAGCGACGCTGCGTTTTGTATCTGCGTACGCACCACCCTTGCTTTGGCTACCAGGTTTTCCGGAATTTGCTTATCGGTATTTATTTTGATCACTACGCCTTGTGTTTGCGAAGCTGTATCTACCGCAGGCATAAAGGACGTTACCTTGCCATCTATCTTTTCGCCATCGGGCAGGGTGAGTTGTACGCCCTGGTTTAGTTTTACAGTGGCCCGCATCTCGTAAGGCAATTGCATGATGAACGCGAAGCTGCTGCGATCGCTGATTACCGCTAATTGCTCGCCATCCTGTACATAATCGCCAACCTGGTGGTTTAGTTGAGTAACGTAGCCATGCATAGGTGCTTTAATTTTGTTTACGCCCGAGAATTTGAAGGTGGTATCCAGCACATTTACGCTGTTGCCAATGCTCATGGCTTCCTTGGTTTTTACCGTGAAAACGGTTTCTCCTTTATCAACAAAATGACCTATTTGCGTATTTACTTTGGTGATGTAGCCGTTGGTATTTGATTTTACATAGTTCTTTTGCTGAAAAGCAGATGAAGCGTTCAGCATCGTATAATCAACCAAATCGCTATCGCTTACGCTGGTAACAGTAACGGATACCTGCGCATTTACGGCTTTATCATCACCACTATCATCGCTGCTTTTGCTTCCGCAGGAGGATAGTAGCGCCACGGCCACCATCAGCATAAAAGCAGGCTGCTTTAAAATATATTTTGTGTAGGATGTCTTCATTTTATTTATTCCAATAATTCAACTGGTTTATCAATTGCAGTCGGCTGATAACGGTTTGGGTCATCAGGTTTTTTATGGTTAGATAATTGTTTATGGCCAACACCAGGTCGGAAATATGCAGATCGCCGGTTTGCATCAGCTGCATATCTACCTTAATTAAACTCTCGGTGTATTTGGTTTGATCTTTTATTTGGGCGATGAGCGTTTCGTTCTCGGTTATCTGCTGGTTAAGCTGCGCTATCTGCTGATGATACTGGACATCAAAAAATGCTTTATAGTTTTGACGGGTTTCTTCCTGTAAGGATAGCTTCCGGTATTGCAGCTTTCGTTGGCCGCCATCATAAATGGGTATCACCAAACCAAAGCCCGCACTCAAGCCAAAGTTTTTCCATGCCTGCCCCATAAAATCGCTATTGTAACCGCCATCGGCAAGCACGTTTAGTTTTGGCTTATAGGCATAATCTATCAGTTGTTTACTGTTGATGAGCTTTAAACTATCTAGTTTATACTGCTGAAAATAGATGCTGCTGGTTACATCCGGTTTGATATTGCGTTGTAATGCAGGTTCGTCCAGATCGCGGATGCTGGTATCGGCAACGCCTGCTAAATAGTTAAGCGTAGCAAAGTCGTTCTTATATAGCAAACGTGCCTGGGTTAAGGCTAATTCCTGTTGTTTTAGCGTTACTAGAAAAGTCAGGTAATCGCTTTGGCGGTATACGTTTGAGCGGGTTAGCTTTTTTAACAAATCCTCTTCGGTGCTTAATAATTTTACTACATCCTGGGTGAATTTGTATTGCTGTAAATCGCCGTAGGCTGTGATGTATTGGGTAGTGATGGCTTTCTTAAGATCTTGCTCAGATATTTTGGATTGATTGTTTAACGACAGCGTTTGCAGGGTGATGGTTTGTACCTGGGTGTTGATGTTTTCCCGGCCTACAATGGTTTTGCTCACCTGCATCAGGCCGTTAAGCGTGTGCTCGTTGGTGATCGCTTCGGAGTAGCCGTAGCCATTTACTACCGGGGCATATAGGCCACCACTATTTATATTTACCTGTGGCTTTAAGCCTGCACGCAAGCGTAAACTATCGATTTGATTGGATGCGATTTGATTTTGCAGATCTTTTAACAGCGGGCTGTTGGTATGTGCCAATTGCAGGTAATGCTCAAGCGAATAAGTTTGTGCCTGGGCTATTGAATAAGAGAATAGACATATTAAAATGCTGAAAAACCATTTCATTAACAATAAATATATGCGATTTGATCGGTTAAAAATATAATTTAAATATGTATTTATTCTGAAGTTGAAATGTATAGCTTTAAACTTAATATAAATTTTATGTGGTGGATATATGCATTACTGTCGGCCTTGTTTGCGGCGCTGACCGCGATTTTTGCTAAAATAGGCATTAAAGGTGTTGATACTGACCTTGCTACGGGCATTCGTACCGTGATTATTTTAGTGCTGGCGTGGCTGTTGGTTTTCTATAAAGGGTCGCAAAATGGTATTGGTAGTTTAACTAAAGTTAACTGGATATTTTTGATATTGTCGGGTTGTGCGACTGGTTTCTCGTGGATATGTTACTTTAAAGCCCTGCAATTGGGCGAGGTATCACAAGTGGCACCGGTTGATAAGTTGAGTGTTGCCATAGCCATTGTTTTGGCTGCTATATTTTTGGGTGAGCCGCTGACGACTAAAACTATTGTTGCGGCAACGCTAATTATGGCAGGTACTTTTGTGATGATATTTTTTAAGTAAGATTGAGTACTAAGTTACGGAATTAGTGGGTTGGAGGTGGTGACAGTGTTTTGTCAGTATGTTGGTTGCCCCTTCACTTGCGGTGGAAAGAGGGTAATATGTGAATGTCATTGCGAGGAACGAAGCAATCGCGAGTTTGCAAGACCGCTTTTCTCCGTGCGATTGCTTCGTTCCTCGCAATGACAATGGGGTGAGTCGCTTCGTTAACACACCCCTGCTGCCATACTGCCTTTCGCGCCCACTCTCAAGAGGGGAATTTTAACGCATGGTTATTTTTTGAATAGCAAACCATTTACAGCTATAACTGTTTCATTTTTATAAGCTTTCATGAAATGAAACCTGCTGAAAAACAATACAAATTCATCAACAGCGAAACCGGGTACGTGATACACTACCACACCCTAAATTGCGACCGGGCTGAAGATAAAGTAAAAGAAGAACTGGAAAATGTTAAGGCCAAGGTAGCCATCAAAAACAATATTTTTATAGGGACGGTTTATTGGGAAGTGGTGAAGGATTGTGATTGAGTTACTTTCTGTTAATTATTAAGCCGATTTTACTGGTGTCGATTTTTAACGAGGGATAAATGTCATCGGCGGAGTTGGGGATTGTATCAATTCCAGATGAAAATAATGTGTATTTCTTTCCTATTCTGTGGTAGTTGAAAAGAGTGTTTTTGCATTCACTTAAAGATAATATTGGATCATTTATAATTACCATTTCTCCCTTTACATCTATTTGTTTTAAACTATCAGGGTATACTCCATTTTGTAGCTTGTAAAACTCTATTTGTTTCACAAGATCATTCAATTCATACTTGTCACCAGCTGCAAAGTTTTTTATGGAGCTCTTACTATGAAGATCATTGCTTTTAATAAAATATACAGTAACTAAAATTCCAATTGCTCCAATAAATATCACCCATTTATCCCTGTATTGAAAAATTCCAAACATAATCATACCAAAGCCTATTAATGCTCCAACTAATGGAATTAAACATAGAATCCCAATTAGATATCGAGGCTTAATTGACTTAATTGAACGATGTGATTTATTGATGAAAAAATTGGGAGTGCCAATATTGATTTTTGATTGAACTGAATTTATAAACTCAGAAACTTCATTTTTAGAGGAAAACCATCTTTCCGAAAGGAGTAGGCCTTCTTTGCTTTTGGTAGAAATAAATATAAATTGGTCAGTTAGTTTTATAGATATTATGTCATCCCATGTTCTTAATATTGATGTCCCTGATGTCTTTCCTTCAGTTTTTATTCCATCATCTGTAAGAGTTACTATTCTCGGTTCGGCATAGTTTGGTTTGGTTTTTATGGATTGATCTATCTTATTAGTGAATTTCCATAACGGGAGGAAATATGAAAATGTAGATATGAAAATCAAAATGACAGCGATTATAATTAAAGATACATACCAATTGTATTTGCTATCATAAAGAAAATACAGCAAAAATGCTAACATCAATAACATGAAAAGAATTGATTTTTTAAATCGCTCTTTCAAGATCGTTTTAAAGTAATCGACAAAATCCTTTTTACTGTTTTGATATTCAATTTGCATTATAGCTTAGGTATAGATAATTTACTTTATAAATGCTAACCATGCTACGAGTTTGCCGCGCTATCGCTCGCAATGACATGGTGGGGAATATAATTATATCCCCAAAACCCCTTTCAGCTTCACATAGCCTGATTTGCTAACGGGTATTTTGGCGCCGGATTTTAGGATGGCGAGGTGGCTGTCTTTTTCGTATGGGTCGATGCGGGTGATTTGTTGGATGGCGATTATGTAGGAGCGGTGTACGCGTACAAAATAGCGTGGGTCGAGCATTTGCTCGAAGAAGTTCATGGTTTTGTTTTTGAGGTAGGAGCCTTCCTGGGTGAAAACGCTTACGTAGTCGTCATCGGCCTGCAAATACTGTACATCCTGAACCGGGATGATCTTTACCTTGGTGCCGGTTTTTACTACGATACGCTCATGCTGGGCAGGGGATGAGGCCACGGCATCCAGTAGTTCTTCTGTTTTTTTGGTTTGTTGGGCAGGGGTTGGTGATTGCGCCAGGTATTTTTCGATGGCTTTGTTGAAACGGTCCTTGCTGAATGGTTTTAAAAGGTAATCAACCGCATGGGCTTCGAATGCTTTGATGGCATATTCGTCAAACGCGGTAGTGAATATTACCGAAGGGGATTGCTCCACCAGTTCCAGCATTTCGAAGCCGTTTATTTTGGGCATTTGTACGTCCAAGAATATCAGGTCGGGTTGGTGCTGTTGGATGGCCTTTAGTCCCTCGAAACCATCGTTGCATTCCTGCAGAACCTCAATCTGATCGGTGAATTGCTGCAAATATTCCAGCACTACCATGCGTGCTAATGGTTCGTCGTCAATAACTAAGGCGCGTTTCATATTACCTGCGGAATTTTAATAATGGTTGTAAATATATTATCATTTTGATGTGTTTCCATCAAATCGTTTCTCGCAAACAATAAATATAATCGGCGTTGCACACCACGTAAGCCAAAGCCTGTTCCTTTTGGGCGGGATGTTTGTGGGTCGTAAGGGTTTTGCACCATTACCACCAGGTTATTGCCGTCAATTTCACCGCGGATGCTTACAGTTACTTTTTCTGTGGTATCGTATAATCCGAATTTAATGGCATTCTCCACCAAAGGCTGTAATAGCATGGATGGGAGCAGGGCTTCGCCGCAATGCTTGTCGCAACTGATCTCCGTATCTAATCGGTGGCCGAACCTTACTTTTTCAATATCTAGATACAAATTCAAATGCTGTAACTCATCGCTTAAAGGCACTAAAAGCTGGTCGTCCTTTTTCAATGTTCCGCGTAAAAAGTCGGATAGTTGATGAATCATCCTTCGGGCTTCATCAGGCTTAAAACCTATCAGTGCGTTAATGGAGTTTAGGCTATTAAATAAAAAGTGCGGTTGTAATTGTTGACGTAAGTTGTATAACTCCGCATCGCGGGCCAGTTTTTCAGCTTCGGAGCGGCGTTTTTCGGTTTCCTTGTGATCCAGTTGCGAATACCAAAGCATACTGATCATCGCCATCCAACCTATGGCTAGAAAGTTAGTACAAAAACGTATGGTTAAGGAGTTGGCTATAAAATTCATGTACGCCTGACTGGAGCTGAGGTAGGGGATAATCCCGCGAAAGCCAGCGGTACAAATGCCTGCAAGAACCATGCACCACATCAGCAAATTCATATAACTGCCTTTGCCCGGTTGGTAATAGCGCAGGTTATTATTGATAAGCCAGCAGGCAGCGGCAAGCAATATGGAATTTACAATACCATCGGTTAAGGCTATGTACCAAATAAAACCAAAACTATGTACAATGTAAGTTAGTAGCCCGGCCCATATAAGGCCGCAGGCTACGAACAAACTGTAGAGTTTAGATGGTGATAATTGTGGTGTAACCAAAACTTTGTTTCTTTTATCAGTAATTAATAACTGCGAACATCAACCCCAGCGAAAATAGATACGCCTTTCAATACTAATATCTTGTCATTGTCGAGTACGCCCCTGTTAATACGCTTGTCGTCCACACTGGCAAAAACAGCAGCCAGATCTGACACTACCTGCCAGTTTGATGGTACGATAATTTTAGTGCCGCCAAATATTTGGGTAATGTCAATCACTACACGGCCCTGTATATCAGCCTGCGTAAAATCCAGTTCGGCACCACCGAATACGTTTACAATTTCGCCGCCCTTGAAGTTTTTGGAGAGGATAGTTTTTTTAACCCCGCCAAAAATAGATACAGCATCCAGGTAATCATCGCCCCTATAAGCGCCCTGGTTGGTTGAACTTGAACTGCCGCCAACCGGTGGTATTGTTGTACTTGAACTTTGGGTGCCTGCATTTTCGGCAGTAACCGGTTCAACAGGCGTTACTGGGGTAATTATAGGTTCGAAAGGTTGATTATAGCCTTGTTTCCTGGCCCATTTTTCGTCCCATTTTCGTCCCCATTTTTCCTGATTAAAACTTTGGTTACGTTTGGTGATTAGCCATATGCCAAATGCTATAATTGCTAACGGCCATATTAAATGATGCATATTATGGCCCGGAAATATATCATCTGATAAAAATACCAAGCCAATAAGCACCATTATAAACCAACCTGAATTGCGGAAGTTGTGCCTTGCACCTGCGTAAAGACCCCATATAATAAGCCATGACGGCCAGGAGAATAACCAGTTAGGGATAAAAAAGAAATCTAATTGTTGAAACAGAAACCCTATACCCAAAATCAGCAACAGCAACCCTACCAGTACTTTTCCGTTGCCCGGGCTTTTTTGATTTTGATTTTCTATATCGATACTCATGATCTATATCTTATTAAATATTGTTGTCAAACCTGTGAAATTCAGTGTCGCTGCGTTTTTCCCATTTCTGGCCGTTCCATTTTTGGTCGTGCCTGGCAAGCATGTTTACACCAACTGCAACCAATACTAATGGCCATAGCGCAGCTACACCTAACGAAGGTATAATATTAGGCAATAAAAACAGAACACCAATGCCTGTTATTAAAATCCAGTTTGATTTTTTGAAATTATGCTTTGCACCGATGGCTAAACCGACAATTATCATGATCATCGGCCAGCTAAAAAGAAAGTGTGGGAATAAAAAGAAACCAATATGCTTAGTTAAAATTGCTAAGCCGATAAATAGCAGGGCGAAACCAGCTATTGTATTTTTATTGTATTTATGTTGGGTGTTGTTAAGTTGACTATCCATGATATTTATGTTTTAAATGATAGATCAAATGTACAGCGATAACATACGCCGCCCTATGGTATATAGGTGGTGTGATTGAAGAAGTCGGTGAAAGGGGTAGAGAAGTCGGTGAAAAAGTTTGTGGGGAAAGGATTGGATGTTGGTAATTGAGAGATAAATTATATTTTAGGGGTGATTAAACTTATCATATGGAATACGAATACACAACATCTACCGGTTATAAAATATTTTACGGCATACTGGCTGTTGGTTTAGTTGCCTTTACCGTATTTGTGCCCTTATCAAGTAAAAATGGCGATTATGGTAGTAATCCGTCATTGATTATAGTCCCGCTATTAGGGATTATAGGAGCAGTGTTGATTATTATAAACCTTATAAAAAGAAAGATAGTAATAACAGACTATAGTATTAAACGCATAAATGTATGGGGGAGTAATGAAATTGTTATTAAGGATATTAAAGGATTTAGAATTGGAGAGAAGGCAATCTTTATTTATCCTTTTGATGAGCATGCCTCTAAATTGTCAATAAAAGATGCCATAAGCATAGGTGATAAAAAAGGATTTATAAACTGGCTAAATGAAAATTTTAAAGACTTGAATAAAGAAGAATTTGAGGCGGCAAAATCGGAAATATTAAAAGATTCAAGTTTGGGTGTTACACAGGAAGACAGGGAAATAAAATACAATAATAATAGAAAGTATACCGTATGGTACTCTATGGCAGGTTTACTATTGTTTTTCCTTGTGACTTACCTTCATACTGATAACCGCATTTTGTGTGTTGTATTATTGGTATACCCATTAGTGGGAATAGCGATGATGGTTTACAGTAATGGACTGATAAGGTTATTTGCAAAAAAGAATAGTGCTTACCTATCAATTTTTATAGGCCTTTTACTCCCCGCATTTGCACTGGTAGTACAATCTTTAATAAACACCAAATTTTTAAATTTCGATAATTTATGGTTACCTGCGGCGTTGGCCGCAATTGGTGCTTTTAGTATTGTGTTTTTTGTAACGATAAAAAAGTCGAAAGAGAATCTTTTAGCTCAGGCATGTTTTGCCTTGATATTTGCTGTAGCTTATGGTTTTGGAGCAGCTTCGGCAATTAATTGTGATTTTGATCAGGCAAAACCTAAGGTATATACTGTAAAAGTGATTGACCATTATGTTACACATGGTAAATCGACCTCATATCACATTATCATTAACGAATGGAGAGATGGTTATTCGTCGGAGAATATTACAGTTTCAGAATCATTCTACGACAATGCAACTGTAGGTTCAACAGTGAATGTTAATTTAAAACCGGGACTTTTAAATATTCCCTGGTACTACGTTACTGAATAATTACACCGCCGGTTCCTGCTGACTTAAACAATGAAAACTGCCTAATCCCCAAATAATATCGGTAGAATCAATGCCTACTACTTTTCTGTCCGGAAAACATTTTTGCAGGATCTCAAGTGCCCTTGCATCGTTATCGCAACGGAAAGTTGGTACTACAACGACTGCATTGGCAATGTAAAAATTAGCATAAGATGCCGGTAAGCGCTGACCCTCATAAATAAGCGGCGTTGGCATTGGCAGCTCCACTATATTTAATGGCTTGTCATTTAGCAGACGCATGGTTTTAAGTGTTTCCAGGTTTTCTTGTAGGATGTGGTAGTTCTCGTCGTTTGGATCTTCTTCAACTACGGTAACCACGGTATCTTCGTTTATAAAGCGAGTAATATCATCAATGTGGCCATCGGTGTCATCACCTATTATACCATCGCCTAACCAAAGGATTTGTTCGGCACCATAATAGTTTTTTAGGTAATCCTCTATTTGTTCTTTCGTGAGATGCGGGTTGCGATTCTCGTTTAGTAAACAAGCAGTTGTAGTCAGGATAGTTCCTTTTCCGTTAAAATCAACTGAACCACCTTCCATCACAATACCCGGGTTAAATACGGGGATTCCAAAATGTTCACCTATTTTGGTTGGGATCACATCATCCAGATCATAGGGCGGATATTTGTTACCCCATGCGTTGTAATTCCAATCTACAATTACCTTTTCTTTTGTTTCAGAATTGATCAAAAACGCGGGTCCGTGGTCGCGGCACCAGGCATCATTGGTTGGGAACTCATAAAACTCAATCTTGCTCAAGTCTGCACCAACCGCAATCAATTGCTTCTTGGCAAAAGCTGCCATTTGCTCATCCTTAACATTGATGCGCACTAACTCACCTTCGGCTACTACCTTTATGAATTCCGCATAGCGGCTATAAATCTTGTCGATTTTGCCCGGCCATGATTCTTCCTTGTGCGGCCAGCTAAGCCAGGTGGCGGTGTGTGGTGCCCATTCGGCAGGGAAGGAAAAGCCTTTAGGTGGAGTCTGAACCATGATTTGCTTGATTTGAGGATTGCTTGATTTTGTATACTGTCTGAACCATGATTTGTTTGATTCAGGGATTTCTTGATTATAGATTAAACTGTTTGTTGTTGTGAACTCGTTTGAATTGGAGACTTTTTGAACCGAAATTAATTAGCAACCCTATTTCCATTTTATAAGCTTCAACGTAGTTCATGGCTTGTGCTAAGTGAACTTCTTCTAAGGATATTAATGCTTTTAATTCAACCATTACCACGTCTTCAACAAAAAAGTCTACCCGTCTTGTTCCGATGTCTTCGCCATCATAGAATATGGTCATTTCCATTTCTCTGGCATAACTTAAACCAGCTTTTCTGAATTCAATTTCTAATGCTCGTTGATAAATAACTTCCTGAAAACCGTTGCCTAAAGTGCCATGAACTTTCATAGCGCAGCCAATAATTTTTTCAGTAAGCTCTTTATACTTCATTTTAAAGAAATCAGGAAATCAAAAAATCAAGCGAATCAAGGTTCAGACAAATTTAATCTTCGTCTATTAAACGTTTTGTTATCGGCTGATATGAATCAATCCTTCTGTCCCGTAAAAACGGCCAGTGACTACGATAGTAATCAGATTTGTTAAGGTCAAGATCTTGTATGATGATTTCTTCATTGTCATGTGATGCCTGATACAACAATTTGCCGAACGGATTGGCTACAAATGATCCACCCCAAAAATCAACACCGGCTTCGTGACCTACACGATTTACACTTACCACGTGTACGCCATTGGCAACAGCGTGTGAACGTTGTATGGTTTGCCATGCGTCGTATTGCTCTTTATTGGTGGCTTCGTCTTGCGTGGTTGCCCAGCCTATAGCGGTTGGGTAGAATAATATTTCGGCACCCATTAAAGCAGTGATACGGGCAGCTTCGGGGTACCATTGGTCCCAGCAGATTAGCACACCAATGGTGGCATATTTGGTTTTGAAGACCTTATAGCCTAAATCGCCGGGGGTGAAGTAAAATTTCTCATAAAAACCGGGATCATCCGGTATATGCATTTTACGGTACTTGCCTAGGTAAGCACCGTCGGCATCTAAAACAGCAGTTGTGTTATGGTATACACCTTTAGCGCGTTTTTCAAATAATGATGCGATGATCACCACATTCAGTTCGGCAGCTAAGGATGAAAGTGTATCAGTTGAAGGGCCGGGGATAGCTTCGGCTAAAGCAAAGTTGTCGTAATTTTCCTCGTCGCAAAAATATAGCGAGGTAAATAGCTCCTGTAAGCAAACTATTTGGGCACCTTGTTGGGCGGCTTCGCGTACTTTGCTTACTGCTTTTTGTAAATTCTGCTCTTTGTTGGCAGTACAGCTCATTTGCACTAAACCTACTTTTACATTACTCATGCCGCAAAATTAATATTATTGAATGGATTAGCCGATTTTAGTTTTTGATTTCACAGATTGATGACATGAAATTAAAATTGCAGACCATTAAATATTGATCTTCAAAAATCTTATAATACATTTGTTTCTTCGTTGTTAAAATATAAACCAACAGTTTGAACATTTAATATTACCGTCTATAGTTATGATATCAGCTCATCTACCTATTAAAATAATTACTCGCAGCATGTTGGTGTTGCTTACTTTATCAGTGCTTGCACCGACTTTTTCTTTCGCTCAGACCGGGAACGATTTCATAAGTAGTACATACAATGGCAAGAATCTGATAATCAATACGAAAAATGGGTATATCGAAATAACGCCTTATACTGCCGATGTAATTAATGTTACCTATAAACATCAACTGAGCGATGTTGTAAAAAGCTATTCAACCGTTGGGGAGCCAACCGGCGTTAAGGCGGTTTATATAAATGGTAAGAGCTTTGCGGGTATCAAAACTTCAGCTTTAAAAGTGCTGGTTGATAAAGGAGATCTGTCGGTTAGTTTTATTGATAATCAAAATCATTTATTGTCCAAAGCATTCAACTATGCCAAAACAGGAGATAGTTCTGCTGTTAGTTTTAAATCTGATGGTAAAGAGGCCTTCTATGGTGGTGGGTCAAAAGCTATTTATCTGAACAGACGAGGTACCGTATTGCAAAATAACAACCAGGCACATTACGACTATTCATTCGGGCAAACGGATATCAATATTTCTATTCCTTTTATGGTATCGAACCGTGGCTATGGTTTGTATCTGGATAACGCAGCCGAAAGTAGTTTTGATGTTTGTAAAATGGATGCTAAAGTGTTAGGCTACAAAACAACATCGGGTTTGGTTAGCTTTTATTTTGTGGGTGGACAAAATATGGATGCGATATTGAAGAATTATACATTTTTAACGGGCCGCCAGCCATTGCCACCTCGCTGGTCGATGGGATATATTTCATCAAGATATGGCTATAAATCGGAGCGCGAGATTACTAATGTAGTAAATAAAACCCGTGCAGCAGGCATACCGATTGACGCGGTAGTTTTCGATTTGTACTGGTACAAAGCGGCTGAGTTTATGGGTAACTATAACTGGGCACCTGATAGTTTCCCTGATCCTAAACGTATGCTGGCTAATTTGTTGAAGAACCATATTAAAGTGGTTACCATCAGCGAAACTTATATCACCAAGAAATCAGAAAATTATAAATCGGCTGTAGATCAACATTTATTCGCGACTGATATTACTAAAAAGGGCTCTCCTTATTTTTTCGAGAAATTTTGGGCAGGGCCTTCAAGTTTGTTGGATGTTTTTAAACCATCGGCACAACAATTTTACTGGAATTTTTACAAGGCACGCATAAAAGAAGGCACAGCAGGCTGGTGGTTTGACCTGGGTGAACCGGAGGTAAATAGCGATAGTTTGGTTTATACCGCGGGCACTAATAAACAGGTACACAATGCCTATGCTTTAACCTGGGCCAAATTTGCTTTTGATGGATACCGGAAAGATTTCCCGGAGAGCAGGATTTTGTTATTGCCACGGTCGGGCTTTGCGGGGATGCAGCGATATTCCACCTTCCCATGGTCGGGCGATATTGACCGTTCGTTCGCGGGGTTGAAAGCACAAATCCCTATTATTATCAGCATGGGCTTAAATGGTGTGGGCTATATGCACTCAGATGCAGGCGGATTTACGAGTGGAGATGACAAGCCAAATAAAGACCCGGAATTATATTCGCGCTGGCTGGAGTTTGCCGCATTTACCCCGGTAATGCGTACCCACGCAGGAGCGGTACATTATTCGCCTGAACCTATTTATTGGGATGATACCACTCGTTTGCGGGTAACAAAATTTATTAAGCTCAGGTATGCGATGTTACCTTATAATTATACACTGGCTTATAAAAATACTACTACAGGCAGGCCATTAGTATTGGGAGTAAATTATTTTGAGCCGGAAGATCAACGTCTATCCAATATTAATGATGAATATTTATGGGGGGATGAAATGCTCGTTGCGCCGGTTATTGTAAAAGGGCAAACCACTAAAAAGGTATTATTCCCGAAAGGGGAGTGGATAGGGTTTAACGACCATAAATCGTATAAAGACTCAGCCGATGTTTACGCGCCTATCGATAGCCTGCCTTTGTTTGTTAAAGCAGGAAGCATCATCCCAATGGCAGGCTCTTATACCTATACCGAGCAGTACGATGGTAAATCAATTATATTGAAATATTACATGGGTAAATCATCGGCTACCACAACATCGCAATGGTTTTATGATGATGGTAAAGATCCCAACTCGTTGAAAAATGGCAAATGCGATCTTGTTAATTTTACAACCAGCGGAAAGGGTAAAACGCATACTATAACTATTGCGCCGAAGCATCTTATCAGCAGAACAAAAAACTTTAAATTAATTATCGCGGACGAGCAATTTGAGTCCGTATCATTCTCAAATAAAACCGCTTATGCTATAGCGGTTAATGCCAATGGCGATAAGGAAATTGATTTTAAATGGAACGGAAGGCCTTTAGTACTATCTGTTAAAACCCTGTAATTGGGTAAAATAAATACGAGGTATTTCATCATTTTGTAAATATGCCGGTTGGCTAAAACAAATTACCACTATTGAATATTATAGTTTGATTATAATTGCACAATATTTACAGATGATGAAACCCCTACGTGTTCTTTTAATTTTGTTATTTAGTTTTTTAAGTTTTGAAACCCTGCATGCACAGGAGTATAGAAATCAATTTACTATTGAGGCCGATAACGACCAATACATTAACCCTAACCACGACAGGTATTATACCGATGGCACTATATTAACTTTCACTCACGCTACTCGCCACGCAGATACTGGTAACCTGGTAAAAAAGATAGTGGAGTACCAGTTGGGTCAACAATTGTATAACCCCAGCACAGCGCATATCTATAAACCTAGTTTATTCGACAGGCCATTTACCGGCTACTTGTTTGGAAGTGTTGCGTTTAATTGGTTGTATAAAGATGAAAGTGCTTTTAAATTTACCGCTCAATTAGGAACCATCGGGCCAAACTCATTAGGGGAACCTATACAAACCTGGTTTCACAAATTTTTTAAATTATACCCGGTTGGACCCTGGTATAAATACGGCATACAAAAAAGTGAGTTGGGTCTTAATCTTAACTTAGATTACAAAAAGCTTTTATACCGCAACGATGGCGGTTGGTTTGATGTATCAATGGATCCTGATGCGCAACTGGGTAATACCTTTACCTATGTAGATGCAGGTATGCAATTGCGATTAGGAAACTTAGGCAAGTTTTTTGATTCGGAAATAACCAATAGCCGGGTATCAAGTGTTGATAAGGGGCCGCAGAAACATGAGTTCTATCTTTTTACCGAACCACAGTTTAGTTATGTCGCTTATAACGCAACTATAGAAGGCGGATTATTTACGCATGAAACAGGGCCAACTTTTGGCATATACCATATTGTTTATATCCAGCAAATAGGGTTGGAGTATGCCTCAGCAAGATGGTCGGCTAGCTATGTCGCGTTTATTAAAACCAGGGAGGTTAAAAGTACCGCGCTTGGCGACCAATGGGCGGCCATAAGTCTCGCCTATCGCTTTGGTAAAATATAACATGGCAAAATAAATTATTATCTTCACTAAAAGCAAGGCACCGTCTGGACTGAAACTTGATGAATTACAAGCATATTCTATTAATTATAGCTCTTTTAAGCTGCCGGTTAACGGCAAGCGCCAATTATGTTTTTGATGCACGTTGCATGCAGGCTTATAAGGCCGTTTTTGAATTGAGATTGAATGATGCCTGTGCACTTATCCAACAGGAAAAACAACAGAGCCCGCAAAACGGAATTTCCATTTTATTGGATAATTATGTTGACTATATGAGTCTTTTGGCTTCTGATAGCAAGGCAGATTATAAACGGTTGATTGATCTTAAATCGAGTAGGCTGGATGCACTGGAAGCTAATGAGGAAAACTCACCCTATTATCTTTATTCGCAAGCGGAGGTTTACTTACAATGGGGCTTGATCAAAGGAAAGTTTGGCGATTATATGTCGTCCGCAAGCGATCTGAAAAAAGCCCGGAGTCTTCTGGAGGATAATGCTGCTAAATACCCCGATTTTTTACCGAATCAAAAATGTTTGGCGTTGATAAACGTAGTTTTTGGCGCTTTGCCATCGAACTTAAAAAGTGTAGCCCGCTTTTTAGGAATGGGCGGTAATATTGAAGCTGGTGTTGGAGAGCTTGAGAAACTCCGCACCCAGGTGCAAGGAACCCGGTATGGTTTTTACAAAGAGGAGATCGTTTTCTTTTTATGCTACATGAATACCGATGTATTACATAAAAAGGATAATTATGCCAAGCTTACGGCTTACCTAAGTGATTTGGATAGTAAAAGCATGCTTCGCATTTATTTGCAGGGCTATGTGGCCGCTAAAACCGGGCATAATGATGATGCTATTGCCAATTTGCAAGCCTTACCCAAATCGAGCCAATACGTTGAGTTACCTATTGCTGATTATTTGCTAGGCTGCGCAAAGTTGTGCCGTATGGATACGGATTCATACACCTACTTTTTAAAATACATCAGTGAATATAAGGGCGTAAATTATATAAAAGACTCCTACCTTAAAATAGCTTATTATTATTTATTAAGGAATGATGAGGCAAAGTATAACTATTACCTAAAACTGGTACGAAGCAGAGGATATACTGTTGATGAGAAAGATCAGCAGGCACTTAAAGAAGCGAACGATGCGAGACCGGATAATGATTTACTAAGAGCCAGGTTTTACTTCGATGGCGGCTATTATACCAAAGCCCTTGCGGAACTGCAAGACAAAAAAGAAGCAGACTTAAAACTACTGCGTGATAAGATAGAATTAAACTACCGCCTGGGCCGTGTATACCAGATGCTGAATAAATATAATGAGGCTATTGCGAGTTACACCAAAGCGATCAATATTGGGCGATCATCAAATTACTATTTCGCGGCGAATGCGGCATTGTGCATTGGTAATATTTACGAGTATATTAAGGATTATAACCTTGCGGCTAATTACTATAACCAGGCCTTATCCATGAAGCATCATGAATACCAAAACAGTATTGATACGCAGGCTAAAGAAGGATTAGAAAGAATGCACCGTTAAAGATCGTACTTGATCGGTTCATCGGTAAAGCGGATATTGTTTTCGATGGTTTTGATGTGAAAATGATTCACTTTTAGCTTCAAGGCTTCGAAATCAAAATCGTGGTTGGTGCCACAATCCAGCATGGTAGTGGTGATGGTTGGATTTAAACTCTCGAAGTATTCAACCATGGTAGTAGACCAGATTAGTTGACAGTCGCCCTTTATTTGTGGGACGATTTCATACAAACCCTCATCAAATTTAATGTAACGGATGTAGCATGTTTCCAGGTTTCCTTGCGGATAAAATAACAGCAGGTTTCCGGGTTCAGATAAAACCTCGGCAGCGTAATCAAAGCTTTCCTTGATTGATCTTTTACCCGGTTCAATAGAGAAACTGCCCATGTAACGCATCCATTTGTTCTTCTCCATCTGCTTTTTTACCGACATGATATAAAGCTTCTTCATACCCTTATTCAGAAAAACCCTGTTACATACATAAAAAGCCCAAAAGCCATCCCAAAAACTAAAATGGTTGCACATGAGTATATAGGAGTGACCGGGTTTTAACTTTACGGCATTAATTTCCAACCGTTTTGTACGTGTACGGAATACGGCAGCGGCAATCAGTCCCAGTATCCTGAAAAGAAAGTGTGGTAATGGTTTCGCTTTAATAATCATAATAATAAACCGGATAATGCTGCAATGAATTCCTCGCCGATCATTTCATGATCCTGGTCCAGAATTACAACTTCAGCTTTTTTTAGCTTCGCGAAGAATGCTTTGCCAATTTTAGGCGGATACATAATATCGCGTTTGCCAAATATAAATATGCTCCTGATGTTTTGCCCAGTTAAAGTTTGTATTAATTTATCCTCATCGGTTTCCAGCAAACGCAGATAGGTGAAGCAGGCATAAAAATTAAAGCGCAGTTCGGGCGTATCGATCTCTTTGTATAAAATGTTACGGCCTACATCATCAACCAAACCCAACCATTTGCTTACGTTTAGCATGTTAATTAATGCTTTCTGGCTTTGGGTGAGTTTTTCCAATATCCTGTTACCCATTTTATTCTTCACAAAAAAACGAACCAGTTTTCCCGGTTCAATACTGGAGGGTGCAGAGATGATGTATTCATCAACCCGGTCTCCTAATTCTTCTACTACAGCAGTGGCATAATGCGAACCCATGGAATAGCCCAATAGGGAAAAACGGTCTATCTGCTCATGCGTACAAAATTCAACTATAAGTTTGCCGAAATCCTGTTTAGTGATGGGCTGTTTGATGTCAGCAAGACTTTGCTGATGTAGCTTAGTCTCTTTATGAAAAAAAAGGTCGAACCCAATAAAAGTATATTTTTCACCTAAGGCATGCTCCAGCTTTAAAAACTGTTTACCATGCATACCATAACCGTGAAAACATAGCATGATTTGTGCCCCCTTACCAAATTTGTAGTAATGGAGTTTAACCAGGTCGTTTTCAAAGTAATGGTCGGTCAATGCGTGTTATGGGTTGATTTCTATTAATGCCAAAGCCCAAATATACTCCCCGTCGTGGGATATTGTTAAGCTGATATTGAACTTGTTTGGCTTTTTGTGTAAGATAACATGCGGACGGCCTTGCGGTTTTTCGCGCAGGATCTCTATTTTTTTGAATGGGATGGAAGACGCGTCTATTTGCTTAATTGCTTTGTAAACTGCTTCCTTTGCTGCCCAGGTTGATGCGTACCTAAGCATTGCATCATCAAACTGATCGCAATAAGCGATTTCTTCTTGGGTGTAGATCTTCTTTTTGAAGAGATCGTTGAACGATGCGGTAAAATCAGGCAGGAAAACAAGGTCGTTGCCGACTGCGAATTTTTGGTCGAGAGCTAAATCTTTGATCGATTGTAATAGCTTATTCTCCATCTACTGCAAGGCCCATAATATTAAATCCGCCATCAACATAATGGATATTACCTGTAACTTTTTTGGATAGATCGGAGAAGTAATATAACGCCGTATCACCCACATCACCAGCCTCAATATTACCCAACGGAGCGGTAAATTTACCCATCTTGCGTAGCTTACGAACACCAAATATCACACCCGAGGAAGTGGTCATCACCAAGCCTGCTGAGATTGCATTAACGCGTACTTTTTTATCTCTAAAGTAACTTGCTAGGTACATCATGATGTTTTCTAAAGCAGCTTTATTAATGGCCATACCTGCATATTGCGGGAATACCCTTTGCGATGCATTGTAAGTAAGCGTTAATATAGATGCGTTAGGTGCCAATAGTTTTTCAGCAACTCTGGCTACTCTTAATAACGAGTAGGCACTGATATTAAAGGAGTCCATGAAATCCTCAAAAGGGATATCGATATAAGAAGAAGCAACTTCTTTACTGCCGGGGATGGTGTAACACATCACCGCCTGGTTGCCGAATGCTACGCCATGCAACAAGTAATCAATGGGGCCTAAGCCATCATATACGGTTTGCAGGAAAGTTTTGATCTGCTCCTCGTTGCGTACATCAACCTCGGCGGCGTATTGGGCCTCCATGCCCATTTTATCCATCAGATATAAAACGTCATCCTTGGTATCGGCAACATAGCTTAGCGCTACTTTACAACCCGACTGACTAAGCTTTAAAGCCACATCATAAGCAATGGAGCTATCATTTCTGACGCCGAATATTACTGCAACTTTGTTTTTATTATCGATCATGGATATTATTCTCTATGTCATTGCTTCGTACCTCGTAATGACATTAAGACTTACGAAGCTTTTAAAGCTTCGCAAGTCTGTTCTCTATATTAATTATCTCTTGATATAGCCATGGCGCTATTAGTACCGCCGAAGCCATAGTTTAAACAAACTATCTGGTTTATCTCTTTGCTTATAGTTTCCTGGGGGATCAAATCTCTGTACGCTGCTGCAGGTTTCATTGAACCTTCCCATCCTTCTTTTTTCTGGAAATTTTCCAGCTCCGGATTTAAGTTTTCAGAGTTTATAGAGCCCGGAACCTGTTGATTTTTGAGCATGAGCAATGCTGTAATAAATTCTACAGAGCCTGCCGCACCAAGCATATGTCCAAACTGAGATTTAGGTGCGGAAATATGGTATCCGCTTTCACCAAGCGTATCCACAACGCTAATCAGTTCCAATATATCACCTACCGGTGTGGCGGTGCCATGTACTTTAACTACGTCCGGTTTAATATTTGCTTCTGCTGACAAGCCTTTCCATAATCTTCTCTGTCCACCATATGATGGGTAGAACATATCGCCATCCCCATCGGAATTGTTGAAATACTCATCTATCACGGCTAAAATATTAGCGCCGCGAGCCTTTGCCATTTCATACTCTTCCAAAGCTACTATGCCCGCTCCGAATGAACATACAAAGCCATTTCGCTTCACATCAAAAGGGCGAGAGCTTTCAGCAGGACTAAAACCTTTACTCAAAACTTGCATGGCATCAAAACCAATAAAAGTTTCCAGCGATGTACCTTCAACGCCACCGGCAATAGCACGATCCTGCAATCCGAATTTTATTAAGCGGTAAGCATAACCAATATTTCCTAAACCTGTTGCACAGGCCGAAACAATAGACTCGCATACGCCACGATTTTTAATAAGACAGGATACGTTTGCAGCTTCGCGATACGACATAGCCCTATCAACCATGTGTGAGCCGGCATGACGGGATTTTTTGCCTAATTCAAAAAAGGCATGCCAGGCATTACGCATAATAACGTTGCCACCACCACCTGAAGCAATTACAACCCCGGTTTTTTCTGATTGGGTCTCTTCCCTGGTCCAACCGGCCATTTCAATAGAATCCAAGCTGCCCATCATTGCCCAAACGCAGCCTAGGTCGGCTGTAGCCATGTTAACATCCGGTATACGCCCGCTTGTATCTACAAATGTTTCGGGCCACTCATAGCCGTCAACAAGGTATATTGGTTCGATGCCGAGATCGTCATCATTGATAAAGCCTGATACTTTTGACCGTATTTGCTTGTCGCGCTCGGCAGCTTTTGGCCACTCTCTTATTAAGCTTTGACCGGAAAATATTTTCTGGTCAAAAACATTGATGCTAGCGCAATCCGGGAAAGCGCCACCCATACCTACAACTGCTACTTTTCTGCCTTGTACCTGCATAATCAGGAATCTTGTCTTGCTTTTGCCTTTATAATCAGGTCAACAATATCTTTAACTTTTGAGCCTAATTCGTCAATATCTTCATCTTCAAACTCAACGTCAAATTTTTGCTCAACCTTAGCCGCGATATTTATTAACTCGGTTGATGGAGTGTTCATATCCGTTAAAAAATCAGTCTCTTCGGTCACGTGCTCCAATTTGGCCGGGTCAACCGTTCTAACTGTTCTTAATACTTCAATCAATCCATCAATTATTTCCTGTCTTTCCATTATAGTGTTATTGTAGTTTTTCAAACATCTCTTTTTTTATTCCCCTGCCGGTGATGTCAAATAGTTCGGCAATCAGCACAAATCCTTCTCCTATGTCGTAATTTTTTAAACGCTCTTCGTCATAATCCCTGAAGTATTCATCCAGATCAAGTCCTTTTGGTGCGCGGTAAATTCTTCCTTCACAAACCATTTGGCGCCATTTGTAAAACTTGATAAATCCAATGTTAACAAATGTTTGACCCTTTTCCAAATACGAGTGGAAAAACACATTGCCCAAGCTGATGAACGTAGGGATCAATAATTTTGACAACTCCTCCGGTACCATATCCTGTTTCTTTGACTCCAAAAATGTAGCTGCCGCAACTACCGTGGCCTGCGCGAATGATTCGATCATATCCACCCCGCGAAATATGTCAAAGTGGTCTTCCACATCGTGCGCGTTAGGCGTGTAACTGGCAACAACACCAACTTTAGCTTTGTGCCAATGAAAGGCACTTACCAAACGCTTTTTAGGGCCGTGTATCAACCAGTTTTCGGGCAATTCGCCTACCAGGTTATCTTTAATTTGTGAAGTATCAGTTATCCCCATTTAAATTAATCCACCGTTAATGTGAATATTTGTACCATTTATATATGATGCTTTGTCCGAAACTAAAAAAGCAACGGCCTCAGCCACATCATCAACCTTACCAAACCTTTTGGCAGGTATCATATCCAAGTATTTATCTTTTATAGCATCAGGTATGGTATCCGTCATATCCGTTTGGATAAAACCCGGTGATACACTTAATACCCTTATTGTATGTTCCTGGTTTAAAGCCGCAGCCTCCTGTGCTAATGAGCGCGAAAGAGCCGCCAGCCCAGCTTTTGTTGCCGCGTAAACCGACTGGAACGCGTTACCCGTTTCGCCAACAACCGAACTTATGTTTATGATCACACCGCTTTGGTTTAAACCAAAAATTTTCATGGCGGTTTTACAAATCATAATAGGTGCGCGCAAATTTACATTTAGCATGGCATCTATTTCTTTGTCAGGTTGATAATTCAACGGTTTATCAAATGTAACTCCAGCATTATTAATCACCCCATATAATGAATCGCCGTGCTGTTTTTTAAGTTGCTTACAAAATTCGGTTACCGCTTCGCTATTGCTAAAATCTGCACATAAAAGCTCACTGCCGGGTATAATTTCGGTAAAACTATCTTTATTGGAGGCGTGCAGAATTAGGGTGTAATCAGCTGATAACTTTTTTGCTATAGCCAGTCCTAAACCCCTGCTGGCCCCGGTTATCAGTATCTTCTTTTTTGTCATGTAGCGATGTCGGCAATAAGTTGAATTTATATTTCGGCAAAAATATTATAATTAATGTGATTGGCTAAATAATAATGCCTGCCTTTTGTTTATATGTACTGTAACAATAGCTAAAGGTAATGGTTTTTATAAAATAATACCACTTGGTATATAATAATGATTTTTAAGTGACCTTAATGCTTTTAAACAGACCAGTGCAAGTTACATAGTTTCCACAATTTGCGAGTAGGGCAGTGGTTGTAAAATAGTCATCAAATCGCCGCCTATTGAGGTTAATTGGTTGTAACAAAACTGATATGGCAAATCTGAAAACATTTTGAGTTTTAAATGATTATATCCTTGTTATAACCCCAATTACATGCAGCAGCTAAGTTTAAATAAGTGTCTTTTGGTAATGGCTCTTGTTTTTTTATTTTATCCATTAAAATCAAAAGCATATTCTGTTTTAACACACGAGGCGGTAATTGATGCCAGTTGGGAGCCAACAATACGTCCATTATTAAAGCAAAGATTCCCTATGGCTACCGATAGCGAGTTACGTGTAGCCCATTCATATGCCTACGGTGGGTGTCTTGTTGCCGATATGGGCTATTGCCCTTTTGGAAGCGCATATTTTACTAACCTTGCCCATTATGTTTGTACCGGCGATTTTGTAACTGCTTTAATTGATGAAGCCCATACGCTTAATGAATATGCTTTCGCGATAGGCGCAATTAGCCATTATATGGCTGACAAATATGGGCACTCTATGGCTACTAATTATGTTGTGCCATTGGTTTATCCCAAATTACAAAAGAAGTATGGGAATATAGTTACTTATGATCAAAACCCTTTAGCACATAGTCGTACCGAATTATCCTTTGATGTATTACAGGTGGCCAGGGGCAATTATGTAACACAAAGCTACCATGATTTTATCGGATTTAATGTTGCCACTCCTTTATTAGAACGTGCCTTTTTAAAAGTTTACGGGCAAGACCTTAATGATGTGTTTGGTGATTTTAATACAGCCTTGGGTACTTTTAGGTGGGCTGTTAAAAGTTTAATGCCATCAGTAGCAAGAGCGGCATGGGTATTAAAGCGGGATGATATTAAAAAAATGAATCCCAGTGTTCGAAGCCGTAATTTTCATTATAGCATGCGTAGGCGGGAATATAAACTTGAATTTGGAAAGAAGCGCCAAAAACCTAATTTTAAGGATGATCACCTGGCTTTTTTAATTAGCATTTTGCCCAAAATAGGCCCCTTTAAAACATTGAAATTTAAAGACCCGGGTATCGAAGGCGAAAAATTATTTATAAAAAGTTTTGATGCCGTTTTGCTTAATTACTCAATAGCATTGAAACAGTTACATGATGGTACACTGGTATTACCAAATATTAATTTTGATACCGGTAACCCTACTAAGATTGGTGATTATCCATTAGCTGATGAAACTTACAACGAAATGCTTGTTAAATTACAGGATAAAAAGTTTAGCGATCTTAGCGCCAAGCTAAAAAACAATATCGTTTCATTTTATAATAGTGCCGATACCTCATTAGTAGTTAAAGAAAATCCCGGCGAGTGGAAGAAAACTTATGCTGTATTGCAAAATATTAAACAAGTACAACCTGTAATGCTTGATAGCCTGAAAAACTCGAAAGGTGTTAATTATAAAATGATAACACAATAACTACATGGCTTGTAATTGTGGTAGTTTAATGGTAAACGTAGTGCCTGAATCGGGGGCGCTGCTTACTTCAATATTGCCATCGTGTTTTTTAACAATTTGCTGCACAATGCTTAGGCCCAGGCCAACAGAGGCTTCGCCACGAATGCCGTTGCGGCGGGCTTTTGAAAAACGATCGAAAATATAAGGTAACATTTCATCGGGGATGCCTATGCCATAATCGCGCACCTTGATAAAAATATCATTATTTGTTTGCGATAGCGATACATCAATATTGCCTTCGGGTTTAGAGAATTTAATGGCATTTATAATCAGGTTATCCATTACACGCTGCATTTTTTCTTTATGAATTTTAGCATACAGCGGTTTGCCTGCATTTTGGTAGATTATATTTACCTGCCCTTTTTTGTTTTTTAACCATTCTTCAATAATCATCGATAAAAAATCACCGAGTTCGGTTTTTTCCAGATCGAAACGATTGTGTATTTCGTTTTGCGCGGTTTCAAGCAGGTCGTGAATAATAGATGTAGCCTTATCGCAGGCATTTTTTATCATCTCAATATTTTCATGATAATCATCAGCGGTGCTGTCGTCCATTTCCATTAACATGGTAACCGACTTAATAATTGCTAAGGGATTTCTGAGGTCGTGAGCTACTATACCCAATATTTCATTTTTAGCATTGCTGGCATTTTCTATTTCAATATTTTTTTCCTCGATGGCTTTTATTTTGAAAAAGTTATCGGCCCGGTATGAAAATATATACCTTGATATGCAAAAGAAAACAGTAAGAAGAAGGGCTGAGGCCAGATTATTTAAAACCAACTCATTAATAACAGATTGATAGAACGGCACCATAAAGCTAAAAATAAGCCCGGTTGCTAATACAATTATTATGGTTTCAAAGTATTCAAACGTGTAAAATGTACCTACAATTACCAACCCAACCATATAAGGTAACATGGTATTGCGAGGATTGTACATGCTGAAGAATGTTACCCGCATTGAATTAATAATTACAAACAGAGCAAATGCAAATACAAATAATTGCACCCACTTTAAGTAGCGTTCTTTGGTCGAAAATCGTTTAATTAGTTGTAAGCTTATTAAATAAATGCAAGGCGTTACAATTAACGATATCCGATTGGCTATATCATATTCGTTTATATGATGTAAAGTTTGGTTGGAGAGGTGGTAAAAAGAAAATAAGAATCTGATGACCAGCGTAAATATGAAGTATATTAAGCTTATGGTTTTTACGGTTCGTAAATTTTGAAGTGTGTAATAGGAACGGAAAGCAAACCTGCCACTTGTATCGGTTCTGCTAAAAAAATAGATCCTCATTACTGTTTAATTACTGGGCCATCGCTAAGATAAAATAAATATAGTATTATATTAAATTTACTTGTGAGGTAATGTATTATTTTGCAAACAATAATTTAATAATTAAAAAGGCTTCTTTACACTTAATAAAGAAGCCTTTTTAATTATTGTTTAATTACTGTTTTAGCGCTACATTACTGTAAACATGATATTCGCCGGAGGCAAGTGTCATGCTCATGCTTGTTGATGTAACATTGTAGGTTGCACCTGTAAGATTATCAATCCAGGTGCCGGTAGCAGGGAAGGTAACTACAGTGGTATTTGATACTACATCGAAGTTACCTACTACTTCAACATCGGCGGTTGGGTCAAGTAATTGTATAACCTTTACCGCGCCTGCTAAACTATAAGTGAAGTTAGTAGTGGCAAAAACAGGGTTCTTGATTTTCATATTTATCATTTTTTGATAAATGCTGTATAAATGCAAGCGGTTGGGGTCGGTGTTGTATGTCCAGTTAAATGGTTTATCTATCGTATTATCATTGGGATCTGAGCTTATACTTACATCATAGCCGAGTTCACCGCCTTGCCAAACCATTTTTGGGCCTGGGGATGAAAACATAAATGCCGCGCCCATTTCATCGCGTTTTAAACCAGTAGGTATATCTTTTATGTTGTAACTTCCTGAACTGTTGCCATAGGCTTCGTTTTTAAACTGCAAACGTTCCTGATCGTGGCTTTCAAAGTAGGCAACTAAGCCATAAGGCGACGTGCCAGTGGCGGGAAACCCATACTGATCATAAAATAATCCTGAAATATCCCAACTCGGATTAGTTGGATAACCCATTGTAGCCTGTTCGCCGGGAGAGCTTAAATTTGTCCAGCACATCATGCCTTGGCTGGCATATTGAGCCTCCTCCTGATTGGCAGAAAACATTTCCAGTATCACATAAAAATTAGGATTTAAGCTTTTCATGTAAGTGTTATATTTAGTCCATAAAGCAACACGTGTTCCATCATAAGCAGCCCATGCAGCCTCGGTAGAACTGTTTGATGTTGAACCTGAATTTATCTGTGTATAACCTTTTGCCTCGTCAAACCTGTAGCCATCAATATGATATTCCTGCATCCAGTATTTCATTACATTTTCTGTAAAGTACTGTGTTGTTGCTAATGAATGATTCAGTTGCCAGCCAACCGCATCGGGATGCATGTTTTGTTGATCAAACCAGGGGTTACTGGCTGACGGCCCAGCGCTTGCAGCCGTTGAAGTGGCATACATCTGAACCATTGGTGACGAGCCGAATTGATCTTCCAATACAATATCTTGTATTACTGCTATTCCTCGTTGATGGCAGGCATCAACAAAGGCTTTATAAGCATTAGGTGTGCCATAATATTTATCAAGCGCGAACATGAAGTTTGAGTTATATCCCCATGAATCATTGCCCTCAAATTCGTTTATTGGCATTAATTCAATCGCGTTTACCCCAAGCCTTGCTATATAGTTAAGTGTATCGGTTAAAGTTTGATAACTATGTGTAGCAACAAAATCGCGTACGAGCAATTCATAAACAACCAGGTTTTTTTGTGCCGGAGGGATAAAGGACGTTACTTGCCAGCT
This sequence comes from Mucilaginibacter sp. L196, assembly GCF_009765905.1. GTDB lineage: Bacteria > Bacteroidota > Bacteroidia > Sphingobacteriales > Sphingobacteriaceae > Mucilaginibacter. Next base: position 271,934 of record NZ_LMUO01000019.1, read on the forward strand.
ATAAGCAGGGTCGTTATAATAAAAGTCAGTTACCTCGCCTGTTGTTTTACCGGTAGGATACGATTTTAAATTAGGGTATACAGTGGTTGGTATACTTGGGTCGTTAACCGGATCAAGTACTTTATGACTATAGGGATCGGCTACTTTTAATGAACCATCGATATAATATTGATAACTATACTCGATACTTGGGTCAAGATTATCAATTTGCACCCACCAGCGTGTGCCATCGGTAGTTTTTGTCATGGCAGTGGGTGTCCAGTTGTTAAAGTCACCTATAACAGCAACTGATGTTTTACCGGGTGCATACAAGTTGAATATTACCGATTTACCTGAATTAATAAATGTTACGCCATCACCTGCACCCGAAGGAATGGAGGTTGATGTAACAGTGGTAGTCTTTCCGGTATCGTTCCCGGAATTGGGCGATTTTTTACAGGAGGTAAAACTGATAAGCAATATCCCCAACAGTACTAAGTACACGTTCTTATTCATAATAAATTTATTTACAGTTTGTTAATTGGTTTTAAATGAAACGTTTATCTTAAAGAAACAATATAAATCAACCCAATAAAGTGATTCATATTAATTAACGATAAATACGTGTTTTTTAAGTTTATGCAGTAAAACTATTAATTTAAACTTATATAAACAATTATAAACTATAGCGTTATAAAAAGAAGAGTAGTGTTTTGTAAGGGATTTTTATTTGAGGTGATGCTTAACTATCTCAATAAGCTCATTCAGATCGAAGGGTTTGCGCAGGTAACCATCGGCAAGGCCGGCCTCGGCAATTTCTTTAATATTGCTTACCGCGGAAATGATGATCACAGGAATATGGCTTGTGGCTGGGTTTGATTTTAGTCCTTTGCTTAATTGCTGCCCATTTGCGTCGCTTTTCCAGTCGGTTAACCAGTTATCAAGCAATATAAGGTCAGGCTTATGATCGTTTACTGATTTCAAGATCTTTGAATCTTCTGAAGCTATTACTTCATAATTTTCTTCCTGCAAAATGTAAACAATGGTATCCCTAATATCCTTGTCATCCTCAATCACCAATATTTTTTTAGTTATACCTTCCATAAAAAGCTTGTGATACCGTTTTTAAGTTTAATTATTGTTAAAAAAATTATCCTATAGCTATAAATATAGCATAAAATTACCTTTTATTACTATTAACAACCTAAACCATAGCTTTTGTTTTAACAGGAAAGTTATTATGTACTAATAATGACAAATAAACGATACTATATACCGTAGCACAAACGACAACGGGGTTCATAGCTTTCTTTTTCGCCTAATAATATCTGTCCGTTGTTATGAACGAGACGATAGGAATATAGTGCCGGATTACCACAAATTACACATACCGCATGCAGTTTGGTAACAGACTCGGCTATGGCCATTAATGCGGGCATAGGGCCAAAAGGTTTGCCCTGAAAATCCATATCAAGCCCGGCAACTATTACGCGAACACCGTTGTTGGCGAGGGCATTGCATATATCAGGCAATTCATCATCAAAAAATTGGGCTTCATCAATACCTACAACCTGTACCTGGTTACCCGGTGCCAATATTGCCGATGCTTTTGATACCGGCATTGATGGTATTGAATTTGAATTATGAGATACCAATGCGTTTTCGCTATAACGGGTATCGGCCTTTGGGCTAAATATCTCTACACTTAAACGGGCTATGCGGGCGCGTTTTAAGCGGCGCATTAGTTCTTCCGTTTTGCCGGAGAACATTGATCCGCATATAACTTCAATACTACCACCGCCTTCGCTTCTACGTTTAAAAATCTCTTCGTGTACTTGCATCCTGAACTTTTAGAAGAGCCTAATATCAGAATTTAATCTTATTTTTGGGTAGCATTTTGAATATAAAAAGCCATGAAACAACAGGAAGTTTTTAAAAAGATAGGCGGGATTATAACGGAGCTTAACGAACAATACGAATATTTGAAAACAATAGAGGGCTCATTAAATGAGTTGGAACTCGAGTTGTTTTTAGCTAATTCTAATTTCCTGACCGATCATGTGCTGATACTGAGTAAATTGAATGCGCAAAATGTTGCCGCAGCTAGCCCGGTAGTGCCTGATCCGGTAATAATAGCACCTGCTACGGTAGTAACTGAACCCAAAAACGATGCACCCGAGCCTCACCAAAATTATTTTGAGCCTTTGGTAAGCGTGGCAAGCCTTGAAATTAAAAGTAAGCCGGAAGAAAATCCGGTTGATGCAGATAAGGATGATAGTGCAGTACCATCGATAGATTTGGCAACAGGAACTGACGATGATCCTTACTCATTCATAGGGCAAAGTGAACCTGAAACAATAAGACATGAGCTTGTTTTGGATGAATTGGATTTGGAGGATGAAGATGAGCCATATACCACTAACGCTATAAACGATGAGGCTGAAGAAAAAGAGATACCATTCGTACCAGCTAGCCCAATAATTAAATCAGAACCCAAACCTATATTAGAACCTGTGCCTGTAGCCGAACCAAAAGCAGCATTAGAACCGGAACAACCCAAGGTTGAAGAGCCCGAGCCGGTTGTGGTTAAACCTGTTGTTGAACCAGAAAAAGAACAGGCGAAACCAGAGGTGCTAACTATTAATGAACGTATTTCGGCACAAATGGTTGCCAAGCAGGGTGTGGCAGAGCAATTAAATGTGCAAAGCATCAGCGATTTAAAGCAGGCTATTAACTTAAATGATAAGCTGCTTTTTGTTAAGGATTTATTTAATGGTTATAGCCTGGCTTATAGCGAAGCTATTGAGATATTAAACCGCTTTACCAGTTTTACTGAAGCAGAGCAGTTTTTAAAAAATAACTATGTAACCAAAAATCATTGGGATACCAAGCCGGAAACCAGTGAGAAGTTTTATGCTTTATTAAAACGCCGTTACGCGTAAATAATACCCATCCGGTTTGAATCGAGTTTGATCAAAACGAAAAGTAGCAGCGTAAAACTTACCAGTGATGAACCACCATAACTGATGAATGGTAGCGGGATGCCAATTGATGGCACGATACCTATCGTCATCCCCACATTAATTACTACGTGGAAGAAAATGACCGATGCCACCCCATAAGCATATACGCGTGTAAAAGTTGATCGTTGCCGTTCGGCAATACGGATGATGCGAAGCACTAAAAACAGGTACAAACCCAATACGGTAACAGCGCCTGCAAATCCCCATTCTTCGCCTACTGTACAAAAAATAAAGTCGGTACTTTGCTCGGGTACAAATTTGTATGTGGTTTGGGTGCCATGCATATAACCTTGCCCCCAAAGTTTTCCTGAACCAATGGCTATTTTGGATTGATTTACATTATATCCCCTGCCTCTTAAGTCAGTTGTTATGCCCAATACAATATCGATACGTGCTTTTTGGTGCGGTTTTAAAATATGGTTGTAAAGAAAATTCACGCAGAATATAAAGGCAATACACATGCATAAGCCCAGGAAAACCGTCGAAACAACTTTCTTATTCCGTTTAAACAATAGCATTACAATGAGAGCAATGGCAACCAGCGGCCCAATAACATATAAGTGATTATCAACTTTTAGCGTTAAAACAAATAGTGTGATAAACAAGCCTTCCAATATTAAAAAGTAAGGGGAAAGGCCCTCGCGGTATAAAACCAATATCAATGCGCTAAATACCAGTGTTGAACCGGCATCGGGTTGAAGCATGATCAATGCCATTGGGAAAAGGATGATTCCCGCGGCTATTAAAAAGGATTTAAGCTCAGTTATTTTAACATTTGTGCCGTTTAAATATCGCGCAAGCAACAAACAAGTGCTGAACTTAGCTAACTCGGATGGCTGCAACCTGAAACCGCCGCCAAGCGATATCCAGGCCTGGTTACCGCCAACATTTCGCCCTACAACCAATACCGCCATAAGCAACAGTGTTGTTATGGCATAAATGGCGGGTGCCAGTGCAACAATAAAACGGCTCTCAAGCAACAAAATGATAATGGCCAGGGAAACAGCTACGATGATGAATACCAGTTGTTTGCCATAATCCGTGTGCATATCAAACGCGCTGGGGTACCTTGGATCGAAAGCGGCTGAATGTATGTTGAACCAACCAATGGTACATAGGCATAGATAAATAATTACCGCTATCCAGTCGACATTAAAAAAAAGGCTGCGTTGCGGGTTATTCATTATTCCTCCTTCTGCCGGGCTCAGTGGTTAAATAAGCGAGTGTATTATTTTTTTTGCTTTTGGTTGATACGCTTTTTTTAGCGGGAAGTTTACGTAGGCTATCGGCTTTTGCCTTTCTTATGCTGTCTCTGGCCGCCTCTTTTTTAATTTGAGAATAGTAGAAGGTAGGGTCGGGCATTAAGTTGGCATTCTTGATCCGATTAAATTCATCCATCGGTCTTTTTATGGTATCGGTTAAATACTTTTCAACTATATAACTGGCAATGGGAGCGGCATACCATGCACCCTGTCCTCCGTTTTCAACAACAACCGCTATAGCGATCTTCGGATTGTCCCTGGGTGCAAAAGCTACAAATATAGAGTGATTTTTACCATGAGGGTTTTGCGCCGTACCTGTTTTACCGCACATTATAATCCCTGGTATCTGTGAGCTACGGGCTGTTCCGGATTCAACAACTTGTTGCATGCCGTTAATTACAGGCTCAAAATATTGCCCGTCAATCCCTACATAGTTACGTTGTGTGTACTCCGCTTTGGTAATCTTTGTATCTCCTATGGCTTTAATCAGGTGCGGGGTGTAATAAAAACCATGGTTAGCAATGGTGCACTCAATGTTAGCCATTTGTAAAGGTGTAATTTCTAATTCACCCTGCCCAATTGCCAGCGAAAGAATAGAGTTTGAACGCCAATGGCCGACACCAAATGTTTTATTGTAGAGTGCTGCTGTTGGCATAAAGCCTTTACCTTCGTTAGGTAAATCAATGCCCAACCTTTGGCCAACGCTAAACCTGCTAACTTTTTTTCGCCAATCAACAAAAGTAGTATCAATATTACGTGCGCCGTTAACATTCATCAGTTTTTCAAAAACGCTTGCGAAATAAGTATTGCACGATACAGCAATAGCCCGCGCCAAATCTGATTGACCATGCGGCTCATCACAGCGTGGAAGGCCGCCCTTATAGGCCCCGGTACAGTAATAAGAGGTTTGTGGAGTTATGAGGCCTTCTTGTAAAGCAATTAAAGCGTTTAGTGGTTTAAAAGATGAACCCGGAGGATAATACGCTTGGATCGGTCTGATCAGCAAGGGGGAATAAGGGTCTTTATACATTCTGGCGGCGTTGTTACCACGCTCGCGGCCTACCAGTAAATTAGGATCATATGTTGGGCTGCTTACAAATGCCAGTATTTCGCCGGTTGATGGTTCGATGGCTACGATGCTGCCTACTTTGCCCTTCATTAACTCCTCGCCCAGCTTTTGTATGCGAAGATCAAGTGATGATTTTAAACGTTCACCTGGGCTGGCAACGGTATCAAAGGCACCATTTTCATAACTGCCCATCATTTTACCATGCGAGTTTACTACGGTGTATTTTACACCCACCTGTCCGCGTAAAACATCTTCATAGGCTTTTTCAACACCACTAACGCCAATATAATCGCCGGGCTGGTAACGGCCGTTTGAGCGTTTAATGTCACGGTCGGTAACCTCGCCAATATAACCTAAAAACTGAGCCGCTGTGGAATCAGGATAGGTGCGCAAATAACGAGTAGTTGGGAAGAAGCCGGTAAACTCAGATAATCTTTCCTGTAGCGAAGCAAAAGTTTCGGCCGAGAGCTGTTTTTCAAAGATGGACGGCAGGCTTGGTGAATATTTTATGGCTTTTTGAAAACGATCATCAAATTCATCTTTGGTTATGCCTAATAATTTGCAAAACTCTAAGGTATCAAAAGGTTTAACCTCTTTTGGGGTGACCATGATATCATAAAAAGCTTCGTTTTGTACTAATATTTTCCCGTTACGATCAAGGATTGGACCGCGTGCCGGGTATTGTTTTATCGGGCGCAGTACGTTTTTGGTAGCGTAAAGGCGGTAGTGATCGTCAATTATCTGGATGTAAAATAATTTGGCGACAAGCAGTAAAATAATGGTGGTAAAAATACCCGCGATGATGTATCGACGTACAAAGAAACTATTCATTTACGCTCTTTTCTCCTGTAAAATAACAACCCCGAAATCAATATCAAAAATACCGTAAATAATGTACTCAACACTATGCGACTAAGGGTAAATTGAATATCAGATAAGTTAAAAACCTCCAGGTTGAAGAGGAAGAAATGATGGAATAAGGTTAGTACCAATATGTAAGTAAAAAACCACCTGAACCCCATAATGCTAAGTGTAGGCTCAGGCTCGTTATCAAAGCCTTCTTTTTGTACGGTGATGTTTATAAACATTACCCGCACTAACGCCAATATTACACAAGCCGCGGCATGCAGGCCCGGAGTATCATAAAAAGCATCGATAGTTAGCCCAAGTATAAATGCCAGTGGAAACAGTAAAATGTTTGGTGTTTCAAACGGTAACAGCAAAATAAATAAAATGTATAGGTACGGCGTTGACAGGTTATACAGTGTAATGTTTTTCAATAAAAACACTTGTATAAACACCAATACTATAAAGCGTAATACGTTAATTATAATTGTCCTAATCATCCTTTTTCTGCAGAGCCTCCAATCCCTCTTGTTCTTTCGCGAATTTATAGTCTACCACATCAACATATTGCAGTTTACTAAAATCAACAGAAAAGGTTACTTCCATATTTAATGATATTCCACCACCCTTAGGGTGTAAATTAGTGATCCGGCCAACCGGTATGCCTTGTGGGAATAATGAGTAACCGGATGTTACTACCATTTCGCCAAGTTTGGGTTGCGCGTTATTCGTTACATCCATTAGCATGCCCTTGGTAGGGTCAAGGTCGTCGCCCCATCTTATATACCCGATCTCTCTGTTGTTTGCCAGCATTACGCTGAAACGGGTATCCTTATTGAGCATGGATTGTACGTTAGCCAAATGCTGCGTAACATTAATCACTTTGCCCACAATGCCCGCACCGGATATAACACCCATACCTACTGTGATACCATCCTTACTGCCACGATTAATGGTAATGTAGTTATAGCTGTGATTGGTTGAATTGTTGATCACCTTGGCATCAATGTACTCATATTGGGTTTTAAAAACGGTATCGTTTATTTTATGCCGTGCAATGGTATCTATATAGAAAGATGACTTTTGCTGATTGCGCAAACGTGCGTTTTCGCGTGCAAGGCTATCGTTTACCTCTTTAAGTGAGAGGTAATCATACAGGCCGTTTATCTGCGTGTATAATCTGCCGGTAACCTCATTAGAACTATTTATTACCGATGCTTTTTGGAAAGAGTTGTATTTAACGTAGATAATTATCGAACTGAGCTCGAAAATAAGGAATAAGAAGAATGCGTTGTACTTAGTGATAAATATCAAGAGGTTACGCATAGGGCTTATATAGATATGAGATATGAGATGGGAGACGGAGACTTGAAAATAACTTATCTCAAATCTCAGGTCTCACATCTCACATCTAAATTATTGCATTAAGAATTTAAAATTACCAATATTTTTTAACGCTGTACCAGTACCGCGTACAACGGCACGAAGCGGATCTTCGGCAACGTGTACAGGTAGTTTTGTTTTTGATGCCACACGCTTATCTAAACCACGTAACAACGCGCCACCACCTGTTAGGTAGATACCTGTTTGGTAAATATCAGCAGATAATTCCGGTGGTGTGATTTCTAATGCTTTCAGGATAGCTTCCTCAATTTTAGAAATCGATTTATCTAAACAATGGGCAATCTCAGTATAAGATACCATGATCTGTTTTGGCACACCGGTCATTAAATCACGACCTTGTACAGCGAAATCAGCCGGTGGATCTGCCAGTTCAGGCAAAGCGGCACCAACTTCAATTTTGATTTTCTCAGCTGTACGGTCACCAATCATGATGTTATGCTGGCGACGGATGTACTGAACGATATCAGAGTCGAAGTTATCACCCGCAACACGAATAGATTGATCACAAACAATACCTGATAAAGCGATAACGGCGATCTCGGTAGTACCACCACCAATATCAATGATCATGTTACCCATCGGCTCTTCCACATCAATACCAATACCTACGGCAGCAGCCATTGGTTCGTGTATTAAGTAAACTTCTTTAGCGCCTGCAATTTCGGCGCTATCACGTACGGCACGTTTTTCAACCTCGGTAATACCTGAGGGGATACAGATAACCATACGCAAAGAAGGGAAGAACCATCCTTTGCCTGGGTTAATCATTTTTATCATGCCCCGTATCATGTGCTCGGCAGCGTTAAAGTCGGCAATTACACCGTCTTTCAGCGGGCGAACGGTACGGATATTATCGTGCGTTTTGCCTTCCATTTGCATAGCCTGGCGACCGATAGCGATCACTTTGTTGGTTGTGCGATCGAAAGCCACGATAGACGGCTCGTCAACAACAACTTTATCATTATGTATGATGAGGGTATTTGCGGTACCTAAGTCAATGGCAATTTCTTGCGTGAAAAAATTAAATAAACCCATTTGTATTTTTTGAATTAAAGCACGATTCAGTTAAAAGCGAATTGTTAAATATAACTCTGATTTTTAATAATTCGTATTAAATCGTGTAATTAAGTATTGTTTTATTAATGTTTAAAATGGCGTACGCCGGTTGTTACCATAGCGATGCCTTTTTGATTACACATATCAATAGAGTCCTGATCCTTGATAGAGCCGCCCGGTTGTAATATAGCGGTTATTCCTGCATCGGCAGCAATTTCGGCACAATCAGGGAACGGGAAAAATGCATCAGATGCCATTACAGCGCCTTTTAAATCAAACCCAAAACTATCAGCTTTGATAATGGCTTGTTTTAATGAATCAACCCTTGATGTTTGACCCACACCGCTCGACATCAGCTGGTTGTTTTTAGCGAATATGATAGTGTTTGATTTGGTATGCTTAACCACTTTGTTAGCGAAGAACAAATCTTTTAATTCGTGCTCGGTTGCTTTTTTATTGGTAACCGATGTCATTTGAGCCGGGCCTTCAACAACTGAATCCTTATCCTGCTCAATAACACCATTCAATAAAGTTTTAAATTGCTTGGTAGGTAATTCAACCGTTTGGCGGACAAGTATGATGCGGTTCTTTTTTGATTGTAGAATCTGTACCGCTTCATCAGTATAAGCAGGAGCGATCAGCACCTCATAAAATATTTTGCTGATCTCTGTTGCAGTCTCCGCGTTGATCTCATCATTAGCGATGATCACACCACCAAAAGCAGAAACCGGGTCGCATGCTAAAGCGTCAATCCAAGCCTCTTTAATAAAGTTGCGTGACGCGATACCACAAGCATTGGTATGTTTTAAAATGGCGATGGTAGGCTCGGTAAATTCATCAATTAAAGCTACAGCCGCGTCAACATCAACTAAATTATTGTATGATAATTCTTTGCCATGCAGTTTGGTGAACATCGCATCCAGGTTACCATAGAAAACACCTTTTTGATGTGGGTTTTCGCCGTAACGTAAGGTTTGGCTGGTTTGTATGCTTTGTTTAAATACCGGCATTGGCTCTTCCTGGTTAAAGTACTGGAAGATGGCGGTATCGTAGTTTGATGATATATTGAATGCTTTTTGTGCAAATGTACGGCGCTGATCAAAAGTGGTGGTACCTTCCTGGCTTTTTAACATGCCTTCCAGTTCGGTGTAATCATCTTTAGACGCCAGTATCACTACATCTTTAAAATTCTTTGCTGCTGCACGGATAAGCGAGATGCCACCGATGTCAATCTTCTCGATCACATCTTCCTGGCCTGCGCCTGAATTTACAGTTTCTTCAAAGGGATAAAGATCAACAATAACCAAATCAATTTCAGGGATCTCGTATTGCGCTAATTGCTGTTCATCGCTTTCAAAATTTCTGCGGGCCAAAATGCCACCGAATACCTTTGGATGCAGCGTTTTTACGCGACCACCCAATATTGAAGGGTACGAGGTAAGATCCTCAACAGCAATTACATCAACCCCAAGGCTACGTATAAAAGTTTCAGTTCCGCCGGTAGAATAAATTTTCACGCCCAGGCGGTTTAACTCATAAATAAGCGGCTCAAGATTGTCTTTGTAATAAACAGAAATTAAGGCGTTTTTTATTTGAACAGATTGGCTCATTTGCAATAAATTTTTGAGCCGCAAAGGTAGGAATTAGAGATTAGAGATTTAAGGTTAGAGGTTAGTTTTTTTTTATTTTTTTAGTTGATGCTCAGAGAGTAATGTTTGCGTAGAATTTATGAAAGAATAACTGTTGATTTCTACGCGCGTCATTGCGAGGAACGAAGCAATCTCTATACTATACAGAGAAAATATGCAAGTTCGATCTGCCTATGTAGAGATTGCTTCGTTCCTCGCAATGACGCAAGGTTAGCTCTTCATTTTTTTTAACAAATTTTCAACTACTTTTGGAAAATGCTGGTGCTCTAGTTGCTGGCCTTTAAATTTAATCATCTCCAGATTATCACCGGGCTCAATTTTGAAACGGGATTGGTGGATGATCTCGCCTTCGTCAAAATTCTCGTCGACAAAATGAATGGTAATGCCCGATTCTTCTTCGTGATTGGCTAATACCGCTTTGTGCACGTGGTCGCCATACATGCCTGCGCCCCCATATTTGGGTAACAGAGCAGGGTGCAGGTTGATTATTTTATTAGGGAATGCTTTTAATAATGATACCGGAACAAGCCAAAGAAAACCAGCCAGCACAATCAAATCTACCTGTAGATTTTTAAGCAGTTTGATTACATCATCAGACTTATAAAATTCATCACGGGTGAAGATATGCGATGGTACCTCGAAGTTATCGGCACGTTGCAGCACATACGCCTGTGGATTATTAGTGAGGATAAGCACAACTTCCGCCTCGGAGCTACGCTTAAAGTGTTCCATGATCTTTTGAGCATTCGATCCGGAACCTGAAGCAAAAATGGCTATTCTTTTTTTCAAAATGGCAGATCAGTTTTTTATATCCATCCAAATATAAAATTTTCGGATTAATAACCTGTGTTAAATAGGTTGTTTTTTAATTGAATGTTAAGCAGGAACATTAATATAGCTATTGCGTATTTGTAATTTGATGTACAAAGCCATATTGTACTATCCTGCGTTTTGTTGTTGCTGTATAAAATGTGTTAACATCGCCGGTTTCCAATACTAAAGAGTACTGACCAAGGTTGATGATTTTAGTATTGATGAAAGGCTGGGCTTTTTTATTAGGATCAGGTAGGCCGCCTATTAACGTATCTGCACAAATCATGTTCGATACTAAAGTCAACTGATCGGAAGATAAAGTCCAGTCACCCGAAGTTTTTTGCGGGATACATTCAAAATTGGTATAACCGCAGGTATTATTGGTGTTAAATGTAAATATTTGTGTGCTATCGCAATTGGTATTCAAGGTATCGGTAGTACCAACCTGGCTGCTGCCTACAAAATTATAAACCATTACCGAGGCTAGCTGCCATTTCCCCCTGGTTAGCAGCACCTCAACCGAATTCTGGTTGTCCTTTTTGCAAGAGTTAATTACAAGGCCTGCTATTACCAGAACTGCTGCTGTTAAGAAGAAGAGTATTTTTTTGTTTTTCATTGAATCTGTCAGCAAAAGTAAAAAAATGCGGCTATTGTAATTGCATATGGGTAATTATAACTGTTTTATGCCGCAAATATTACACGATTGATGATTATGAGCTAAACAGGATAGGTAGCTTTGCGTTTATATTAAAAATCTATCAATATGCGCATACCTTTTGCAAAACTCCAATCTGAATTTAAAAGGATATTACTCAGCCTTAATTTTACCGAAGATAAAGCCGAACAATGCGCGACAGTTTTTGCCGAGAATAGCAGGGACGGTGTGTATACGCATGGTTTAAACCGTTTCCCGGTGTTTGTTGATTTTGTAAAGCAAGGTTTAGTTAAGTTGGATGCCGAAGCAACAAAAGCAGGCGGTTTTGGCGCGATAGAGCAATGGGATGGTAATTTAGGTCCGGGTATATTAAATGCCCGCTTTTGCATGAACCGTGCTATTGAGCTGGCGAAAACAAACGGAATTGGATGCGTAGCGATAAAAAACACCAACCACTGGATGCGTGCCGGAACGTATGGCTGGCAAGCCGCTGATGCAGGGTTTATTGGGATATGCTTTACTAATACCATTGCTAATTTGCCGCCATGGGGTGGGATAGACCCGCGTTTAGGGAATAATCCGCTGGTTATTGCCGTGCCACGTGTTGAGGGAAATGTGGTGTTGGATATGGCTATTTCCCAATATTCGGTGGGTAAGTTGCAGCAGTATAAAATGAATGGCGAGGCTTTACCATTGCCGGGAGGTTATGACGCTGATGGTAATTTAAGTACCGATGCTCCAGCTATTTTGGAATCAAAAAGATTGTTGCCGGTTGGGTTTTGGAAGGGATCGGGTTTATCGCTGGTGCTTGATCTGCTGGCAAGTATACTGAGCCAGGGGAATTCTACCGCTAACATTACTCAAAACGAAAAGGAAAGTGGTGTATCGCAAGTGTTTATCTGTATAAAGCCGCAGGATAATAATTACACAGCTAATATTATTGAAGAAATAATCAGTTATACTAAAAGCAGCAGACCGGAAAAGGAGGGTGGTACTATTTCTTATCCGGGTGAGAATACATTGAAGACACGTGAGAAAAGCTTAGCTGAGGGTGTTTTGGTTGATGAGCGGATTTGGGAAAAGGTTAAAAATTTATAAGCGTCATTGCGAGGAACGAAGCAATCTCTATATAAGCAGGTCGGCCTTGCATGTTTTTTCTGTACAGTATAGAGATTGCTTCGTTCCTCGCAATGACGCTTTGAGTTATGTCAATAACGTGGAGGAAATATATTTACCCCATCATCCCTTCAAACTTTTCCCAAAAACCATCCCGGGGTACGGGGGCGGTAATTAAAATAGACTCTTTTTTGATGGGATGGATGAATTGCAGGCGACGGGCATGCAGGCAAATGCTTTTGCGCAGACTGCCGCGGGGATAGCCATATTTATTATCGCCTACTATAGGGCAGCCGAGGGTTGATAACTGTACCCGTATCTGGTGTGGTCGGCCTGTGATTGGATCAACCTCTATTAAATAGTAGCCGTTTAACTCGCCAACCAGTTTGTAGTTTAATTCGGAGCGCTGGCTGCCGGTTACCTCACGGTCGTGGGCTTTGGTTACGTTTTTTTGTGGATTTTTGATCAGGTAATGCACCAGGTTACCTGTAATAGGGTTTGGCCTGTTGCGTACCACCGCATAATAAGTTTTATGCATTTCGCGGCTCTTAAACATTTGATTGATGCGCTCCAATGCTTTGCTGGTTTTGGCAAAAAGTATTACGCCGCTTACCGGCCTGTCTAACCTATGTACTACACCTAAAAACGCGCCGTTTGGCTTATTGTACTTTTTGGCGATGTACTTTTTTACCTTATCATCTAACGACTCATCGCCGGTATCATCAACCTGTACAATATCGCCCGCGCGCTTGTTAATGGCTATGAGGTGATTATCCTCATACAGCACATCGTCGTCGGTAATATCGTAGTTGGTGTATTTAAATTCGGTTCTGGCCATTTTATAGTCTGAAAGTCCGTAAGTCGGTAAAACCGAAAGTCCGGAAGTTGTTATACTCCCCCCTTCAGGGGGGCGGGGGCTAATATTGCTCCTTTTCGTTTGGAAAGCTTTTGGCTTTCACATCACTTACATAGTTTTTGATAGCGCCGTTCATGATGTCGTATAAATCAGCATATTGACGAAGGAAACGGGGTTTGAATCCTTTGTTAATGCCCAACATGTCATGGATTACTAAAACCTGTCCGCTACAGGCTTGGCCTGCGCCAATACCGATGGTTGGGATGCTGATCATATCGGTTACTTCGGCGGCAAGTTTAGCAGGGATTTTTTCCAGTACTATTCCGAAACAGCCTAGCTCTTGTAGCTTTAAAGCGTCTTCTTTAAGTTTTTTGGCTTCTTCTTCGTGCTTGGCACGCACAGTATAGGTGCCGAATTTATAGATAGATTGGGGTGTTAAGCCCAAGTGCCCCATTACAGGTATTCCCGCGGTTAAAATGCGACTAACGGATTCCGCTATTTCAACGCCGCCTTCTATTTTTACGCCATGCGCGCCGGATTCTTTCATGATGCGGATGGCGGAGTTTAATGCTTCTTTTGAATTTCCCTGATAAGTGCCAAAAGGTAGATCGACTATTACCAAAGCGCGCTTTACCGCACGAACAACCGATGAAGCATGATAGATCATCTGATCCAGCGTGATCGGCAGGGTGGTTTCGTGCCCGGCCATTACGTTGGAGGCTGAATCGCCAACCAATATAATATCCATGCCTGCATCATCAACAATGGAGGCCATCGAATAATCATAAGCGGTAAGCATGGCAATCTTCTCGCCACTGTTTCTCATCTCCTGTAATATATGCGTGGTGATGCGCTTAACTTCTTTGTGTACAGACATAGTGTTTGTTTATGAGAAGCAAAGGTGGGAATTATTTCGGATTTTTTACTTTCGTTTGTTTTTACCGGTGTTCAAGAGGGCTACGCCGTTTCGGATTTTCAATTTGGGATTTTATTTTCGGGCACATACTGTACCACGGTACAAGTGAAACACCTGGTACATTTGGTACACTTTTCGTCCCAAAAACGTCCGAAACAGTGGCAAAAAAGCGGTTATTAGATTGTTTTTAAAGTGAATTTTGAGCGAAAAATGGTTGTTTTAGACCGAAAAGCGATTGAAAAACGCCTATTTTTGTTGATTTTTCGCTGTTTTTTGATGGAAAATTGAGTGTTTTTGTGTGGTTTGGGAATACTTATGAATTGTTTTATCACAGAGTTCACAAAGAAAAATACAGAGGTTCGCAGAATTTTGTTTCACTTTGAAACAGTGCACTCTTAATAAACTTGTCATGCTGAGGAACGAAGCATCTATCCGCTAATCTGCAAAATGGTGAGTCTGTCGATAGATTCTTCGCTGTGCTCAGAATGACATAGGGCCCGCATTAGGGATTGCAACGGATACCGGCCCTCGCGCTTAATGCCTCGTGTAGTATGAGTGCAAAGCCCGGGCCGCAGGCAATGCCCAAATCCTCATCAATTTCTGATAATCCAATTACAATAAAATTCAAAATCACTCTTTTAAACCCCAAAATAAAATCATACTTTTGCAGCGTGAAAAAAGAAGTTTCTTACTTCATTTCTGCATCCTTAAAAGGGGCTTGTCATCCTGAGCTTAGTCGAAGGGCTAACCAACCCATTAATCATTCTATTTTTTTAACAAATGACTTACTTCACCCAACTACCGGCTGTATTATTACTGGCTGACGGAACTGTGTTTTATGGCAAAGCTGCCGGAAAAATTGGTACTACTACCGGCGAAATATGCTTTAATACCGGCATGACCGGCTACCAGGAAATTTTTACTGACCCATCGTATTTCGGTCAGATTATGGTGGCCACCAACGCGCATATCGGTAATTACGGTATTGCTGATGCTGAAGTTGAATCGGGGCAGATACAGATTGCCGGTTTGGTTTGTAAAAACTACAATATTAACTACAGCCGTAAACAGGCTAACGAAAGCATACAGGATTATTTCCAACAGCAGAACATCGTAGGTATCAGCGATATTGATACCCGTCAGCTGGTTCGCCATATACGCGATAAAGGTGCGATGAACGCGATTATCTCATCAGAAATTACTGATATTGAAGAGCTAAAAGCTAAGTTAGACCTGGTGCCATCAATGGATGGTTTGGAGCTATCTTCACAAGTATCTACCAAAGAAACCTATACTTTTGGTGATGAGAACGCTAAATACCGTGTAGCGGTGCTTGACTTAGGTGTTAAGAAAAACATCCTGCGCAATTTTGATGATCGTGATGTATATGCTAAGGTTTATCCTGCAAAAACAACATTCGAAGAAATGGAAAAGGATTTTTCGCCATCGGGTTACTTCATCTCAAATGGTCCCGGCGACCCGTCGGCTATGCCTTACGCTATTGATACGGTGAAAGAGATATTGGCGGCAGGTAAACCAATGTTCGGGATATGTTTAGGTCACCAGTTATTGGCTTTGGCTAACGATATCCCAACCCAAAAAATGTTTAACGGTCACCGCGGATTAAACCACCCGGTAAAAAATATCATTATTAACCATTGCGAGGTTACTTCACAAAACCACGGTTTTGGCGTAGTGCCTGAAGCGGTAAGGGCATCAGACAAAGTTGAGATTACCCACGTTAACTTGAACGACCAGTCGATTGAGGGAATACGTGTAAAAGATAAAAAAGCATTCTCGGTACAATACCACCCGGAATCATCTCCCGGCCCACATGATAGCAGGTACTTGTTTGATGACTTTATTAAGTTGATGAATTAAGAGATTCATATATTATATGATAGAAAGGTCAGGATTAAATCCTGACCTTTTTTGTTTAACGTCATTGCGAGGTACGAAGCAATCTCTATGCTATACAGAGTAACTATTTCTTGTCTTAACCATGATTTTCCTGATTTAAGGATGACCTGAAAATGCAAGTCAAATCAAGGAAATCTTTTAATCCTATAAATCAAGGTTCAGACAAAATAAAAGCACTGTCCAGACGTCACCGCGAAAATCGGCATCGTCTGGCTCGGATAGCATAGACCCAACTACAAGAACTAACAGAGGCAGGCGCAGCCGGGAGTTTTTCTTTGGTTACTTTCTTTTTGACGGCCAAAAAGAAAGTGACGCTTAGCGCAGCAATACCAGAGAAAGGTAAGCCGTATAGTCTGTACAGTATAGAGATTGCTTCGTACCTCGCAATGACGCGTGGTGATGGGTTGTTGCTTTCATTTCCCTAAATAATACCCCGGCACTTTCAATCCTTTCTTTTCTACATCCCAAATAATGCTTGATACCTTCCAGCCGGTTGGTGTTTTGATGAGTTGAAAACTGTTTACACCTGTTTCGGTACTATCTTTCTTTTTGCTGTTGGTTGCTGACGTATAGCTACTGATGCGCTGGGCTATTTTGCCGAATTGCTCGTTTTTTCCGAAGATTTCTTTTTCGCTATAAGCATAAACGGTATCAGCTTCTACAAATGAGCGATACAGGTAAACAAACTGATTAATGGTAAATACCTGCGTTGTATCAGAGCCGTAATTGATCAGTTGTGCCTGCGGGATAAAGTGCGTTTTGATGGCTTCGTAATTCGGTGTATCGCCTTTTTTAAAGGTTACAGATGCATAGGCATCATGTACGGCTTGGGTGATAGCTTCATCGTCAGGTACGGTATAAACGGCTGCGGAATCGGTAACGGGTTGGGTGTTTTTGGTATGGCAGGCGGTGAGGGCGATTATGCAGGTGCTGTATAGGAGGAGCTTTTTCATGGTATTGGTATTAGTGTTAATAATATAAAGATGTAAAAAAGAATTGTCATTCTGAGCGGAGCGAAGAATCTGTACGGGTGTAAACTACTTTACAGATTCTTCGCTCCGCTCAGAATGACAAGTGGGAGATAGAAACATTCATCGGCAAATTTCCGCCATTCACCGACAGTTTTTCAAGCCTCCCCAATTAGCGCTAACGGTGAGGACGTTGTATGTGCATTTTTGAATCATAAACAATAAACACAATGGAAAAGCTACTCACTATTCATTTAATAAATTTCGCTGTACATGCGGCGGAACAGTTGCATTCGATATTGCTTACAATGGGGCACCTGGTAAAATAATAAGGCATATGGAACGGATTACTACCTTTTACAATTATCTGCAAATAAATCTGTTTCGCATTGTGGCTGCGGTTTTGTTTAATTGGTATTAAGCAAGCCCCACCCAAACCCTCCCCGGAAGGGAGGGCTTTTATAAGCATAAAGTCAAAGTCTCCCCTACCGGGGGAGATTTAGAGGGGGCAGTGTTGGTTATATCATTAATCTATCGCATTTTTGCGCCATGGCTAAACAACCCATTATTACCGTAAATAACCTGGTAAAAAACTACGGCGACTTTAATGCCGTAAAGGATATTAGTTTTGAAGTTTACGAGGGCGAGATCTTCGGGCTGCTTGGCCCGAACGGGGCCGGGAAGACTACCACTTTAGAAATTATTGAAACCCTGCGCGACAAAACATCCGGCACTATTACCGTTGATGGTTTTGATATTGAGAAGGATGCCGCCAGTATCAAGAAACGCATTGGCGTGCAGTTGCAGGCAGCGGGATATTATCCTAACTTAAATCTTTCTGAATTAATTGAGCTGTTCTCGGGCTTATATGGCGTTAATAAAACACCTATGGAGATGCTGGAAAAGGTTGCCTTAACCGATAAAGCCAAAGCTAAATACAAAGAGCTTTCGGGTGGACAAAAACAGCGGTTTTCTATCGCTACTACTTTAATAAACGATCCCCGTATTATATTTTTGGATGAGCCAACTACAGGGCTTGATCCGCAAGCGCGCCGTAATTTGTGGGATTTGATCAAAGAAATTCGCGATAGTGGAACTACCGTGGTAATCACCACGCACTACATGGATGAAGCCGAAATACTATGTGACCGTGTTGCCTTTGTTGATGGCGGCCGCATTATAGATATTGATACACCTGATAATTTTATTGATAAACTGGTTGCCACCGGTTTCGAGCGTAAGAAAGAAGTGAAGCTAGCCAACCTGGAAGACGTATTTATTAATTTGACAGGTAAGGAGTGGAGAGAAGGGTAAGTAGCCCCCAGCCCCCTCTAAATCTCCCCCGGTAGGGGAGACTTTTATTAGACTTTAATTTTTAAAAGTCCCTCTCTACCGGAGAGGGATTTAGGGTGAGGCTCTAATGACACAATGACCAATGAACAAACCATATAGTAATTTTAATGCGACCCTGGCTATTGCCAAGGCCAGTTTCCGATCGATATTGCGCAGCCCTTCGGCGGTGATATTTACGCTTTTGTTTCCATTGATATTTATTTTGGTGTTCGGCTTTATTGGCGGCGGCGGTATAACTGTTGATTTGGGCGTGGCTAAAGGCAGTGATGTAAATAACCCGATATACAAAGCTTTACAAGGTTCAGGTGTTATTCATTTGGTAACTAATGAAACTGCAGAACAGATGAACAAGGATCTGGCTAAAGGACACTTGGACGCTATTCTGAATATCACTAAAAACGCTACTAGCTGGCCCGTTTATGCCCCGCTACAGGGTAAGCCACAATCGCCACCTTTTACGGTGAATGTGCAGTATACTAGCGCTTCGCAGGAAAAAGGGAAGATATTGAACTCGTTAGTAAGTGGTATTTTGTTTAAGATGAATGCTGCAATGGCGAAAAACGCGCCACCTGCACTAGCTGAGTTAAAAGAAACCACCGTAACCGTTCGTGCCTATAAAACAATCGACTTTATTTTACCGGGACAATTAGGCTTTTCGCTGCTGAGTACCGGTGTGTTTGGTACGGCATTCGTGTTTTTAAGTCTGCGCCAAACGCTGGTTATTAAACGCTTTTTTGCTACCCCGGTTAAGCGTTACAGTATTGTTGTAGGCGAGGCCTTGGCGAGGATCACCTTCGCGCTGATAGGTGCGGCATTTATATTATTGATCGGGCGATTTGCTTTTGGTTTTACACTGATACATGGCTTTGTCACTTTTATTAATATGCTGATATTATCCTTTATTGGGGTGGTGGTATTTATGGGTTTCGGCTTTACGGTATCCGGTATCGCCAAAAATGAAAGCACCGTACCGCCGATTGCTAATTTGGTTACTTTACCGCAGTTTTTATTGTCGGGCACGTTTTTCTCTATAACTGTTTTCCCAACTTGGTTACAGCCTATATGTAAGGTGTTGCCATTAACTTTCCTGAATGATGCCATGCGCCAGGTAGCTTTCGAAGGTGCAAACCTATGGGATGTGAGTCATCAATTGTTTTACCTGTTGCTTTGGGGCATCGGTATTTACGCGGTGGCGGTTAAGGCGTTTAAGTGGGAGTAGGGTGAACCAGGATTTAACGGATTTTTGGGAT
Source organism: Mucilaginibacter sp. L196 (assembly GCF_009765905.1). Lineage (GTDB taxonomy): Bacteria > Bacteroidota > Bacteroidia > Sphingobacteriales > Sphingobacteriaceae > Mucilaginibacter. Next base: position 292,069 of record NZ_LMUO01000019.1, read on the forward strand.
TTTAGGATAGTCCCACAAATCCCTTAAATCCTGGTTCAGACATATCATCCTTACACCACCTTGTTATCCCTCGCCAATACTTTAAAGTATGCGGCGCTTTCTTTCGGGATGCGTTCCAGCGTTTTATAATCTACATAATATAAACCGAAACGGGTACCATAGCCGCTGGTCCATTCAAAATTATCCATTAGGCTCCAATAAAAATAACCTTTTACCGGTACACCTTCGGCGGTGGCTTTTTGCAACTGTGTAAGGTAGTTGCGCATAAATGATACCCTGTCGGTATCGTAAATATGCTTGTCAGGGGTTAATTCATCTGTTCCGCTAGTGCCGTTCTCGGTAATATATAATTCCCTTACGCCCCATAGCTTGTGTACATTTTTTGGTGCCCAGTATAGTGATTCCGGACCCAATACCTGCCATGCCGAAGTGCTCCGCGGTTGCGACTTAGCAAATGGCAATGTTTTATAGCCATCTTCATTATCGGCAGCCTGTACATAACCTGCGGGGTTGTATACATTTATCCCCACAAAATCCAATGGCGAACTGATGATCTTCAGGTCTTCTTCGGTAAACTTTGGCGCATCGGCACCAGTTCTTTTCAGAAACTTATCGGTGTACTTTCCTTCCATTACCACGGTGAGGTAACCTGCGTTCTCCTCCCGCATAGCAATTTCTGCAGCTTTGATGTTTTCCGGTGTATCAATTATTGGCACCGGTACACTTAGGTTTTCCGCAAGCCCTATCTTAGTCCCCGAAGGCGCATTTGCCCGTATAGCCTGTACAGCAAGGCCGTGAGCCAATACCGCATGGTGGCGCACCTGGTTAAGGCCGGCTTGCGGTAATTGTAAGCCGGGTGCAAATATACCATTGCCATAACCCAGCTCAACAAAGGTGCTCATTTCGTTAAGGGTAAAATAATGCTTAACCCTGTCGCCCAGTTGTTTGGAAATAAAGCCCGCATAGTCACCAAATGCCTTTGCTGTCTCGCGAGATTCCCAGCCTTTGTATTTATCGTGCAGGGCTTGTGGCAGGTCCCAATGGTATAAAGTTGCAAAAGGCTGGATGTCGTTTGCCAGCAGGTCGTCTGTTAATCGTTTATAAAAATCTATCCCTTTTTGATTTGGTGTGCCGGTGCCATCCGGAAAAATACGCGACCAAGCAACCGAGAAACGGAATATTTTTACATTCATATCCTTCATTAACTTAATGTCAGATGGGTAGCGGTGGTACATATCGCAGGCAACATCGCCGGTATCATTATTCTTAACCTTGCCGGGGATGTGTGAAAAAGTATCCCATATGGTGGTGCCGCGGCCATCTTCGTTTACCGCTCCCTCAACCTGGTAGGCTGCGGTGGCTGTTCCCCACAAAAATCCTTCAGGAAAACTGCGTTCGCTGATATTTGCTAGCGCCGCCTCTACAGGATTTTTAAATGAAATAAGTGCAGGAGCTACAGATAAACCGGCTGCCGTTAAGCCGGCTGATTTTAAAAAATTCCGCCTGCCTAAAATTTTTTGATCATTTTTTGATGTTGACATATGGGTATTTGTAATGGGTTTATATTTATGATTGTTGAACGAAAATATTTTGATGGTTATACAAAACTAAACCTGTGATCAGTTCGATGCATTTTTATAAGTTTTAATTGGTGGAGTAATGATAGTATAATATTGATAAACAACAAAATATTATTGCTTCTTTTTGAAGCGAAAAATTATCTGAACCTGAATTTGGGTGATTTTTTTGATTTATAGGATGAATTACTATCTTAGAGTAAAGAAACAGATATGAAACCAATCCTAATTATAGCATTACTATTTGTATTTTCTTGTTCGTTCATTTCACATGGACAGTCCTATATTGGTCAGTATAGAGAATCGAATAATATTAAATCCGACACGTTGGTTGATATTAAAACAGGGATAAGGTTTATTGTGGATAGTAACAGGATTTACGTTAAGGCAATTGATAAACGCGGAAAACAATTATGGAAAACTGACCCTTCAGTTGATAAAAAACTACCCGAATATAGGTTTAAACGACCAGTCATAGTTTATTTTCAATTCCAAAAATCACGAAATAGCGAAATCGAAGAGATCGGGATTGGTTATAACAACAGCCAATTTGGTTATATCGATAAAAAAACAGGCGCATTTCAGTTCGCGGGGCAAGATTAAAGTTTCCGAGAGACCCTGCGAGAGCAAATGATTTACCACACCACATTCCGTAAATTCTTTAATTCTATAAATTCCGGTTCAGACATTCCTCCCATGTTAATTTAACGTTAATCTTTATTTATTTTGCCTGAGTTTTATTTGAAAGTGTATATTTGAAAAGTATATAAACCTGGTGTATTGCTTACACTATGTATTTATCAAATTAATTTACTGAAAATGAGCTTAATAATTGATGTCCATGCCCGCCAAATTTTAGATTCGCGCGGCAATCCTACCATCGAGGTAGATGTATTAACTGAAAATGGCGCCTTTGGCCGTGCTGCTGTACCATCAGGTGCATCAACGGGTATCCACGAGGCTGTTGAACTTCGTGATAACGACAAAGCTGTTTACATGGGTAAGGGCGTTTTAAAAGCCGTTGCCAACGTAAATGATATTATAGCTAAAGAATTACAAGGTGTTGATGTATTCGATCAGGGTACTATCGACAAAATAATGATCGAATTAGACGGTACTGAAAATAAAGGTAAACTTGGTGCTAACGCTATTTTAGGTGTTTCATTAGCTGCTGCTAAAGCTGCCGCGCAGGAAAGCCGCCAGCCTTTATACCGCTACATTGGTGGTGTAAACGCTAACACTTTACCTATCCCAATGATGAACATCGTTAACGGTGGTTCACACTCAGATGCGCCTATCGCGTTCCAGGAATTTATGATCATGCCGGTTGGCGCTCCATCATTCTCTGAAGCATTGCGTTGGGGGACTGAAGTATTCCACACCCTGAAAAAAATATTACATGACCGTGGTCTTTCAACCGCGGTAGGTGATGAAGGTGGTTTCGCACCCAAATTTGAAGGTACCGAAGATGGCGTTGAAACCATTTTAAAAGCGATTGAAAAAGCAGGTTACAAACCAGGTGTTGATATTTTCATCGCGTTTGATTGTGCTGCTTCTGAGTTTTACAAAGACGGTAAATACGATTACACTAAATTTGAAGGCGAAAAAGGTGCTATCCGTACCAGCGCTCAACAGGCAGATTATTTGGCTGAATTAGTAGCTAAATATCCTGTTATCTCTATTGAAGATGGTATGCACGAGGATGATTGGGCTGGCTGGAAATTGTTAACCGAGAAATTGGGCGATAAAGTTCAGTTAGTTGGTGACGATTTATTCGTAACCAACACCAAACGTTTACAAAGAGGTATCAATGAAGATATCGCTAACTCTATATTGGTAAAGGTTAACCAGATCGGTTCATTAACTGAAACCATTAACGCGGTAACTTTAGCACAAACTAATGGTTATACTACTGTAATGAGTCACCGCTCTGGCGAGACTGAAGACAGCACCATTGCTGATTTGGCAGTAGCATTAAATTGCGGTCAGATTAAAACCGGTTCAGCTTCACGTTCAGACAGGATCGCTAAATACAACCAATTGCTTCGTATAGAAGAAGAATTAGGCGAAAACGCCAGATTCATTGGTAAGGATTTTAAATACTACAAAAAACGCTAATTGACTTAGCTGCGTGAGCAGTTGATTAAGTTAATAATATAATTGAAAGCCCCGTTTATCGGGGCTTTTGTCTGAACCATGATTTGCTTGATTTCTTTGTCTGAACCTTGATTTTTAGGATTTATGGATTGCCTTGATTTTTAAGTAATACAGGTAAATCCTTTAATCCTAAAATCAGGCAAATCAAGGTTCAGACAAAAATCAACCTAATCCTCAAAATCCCATAATCGTGTTATCTTTGCCCCCATGAAATCAAATAAGTTTGTAAGAGCTTCTATCATCATCATCATACTGGCCTTTAATATCGGTTGCGACCAGGTTTCTAAATCCATAGCGCGTAAGGATTTGCCCGATAATAAGGTTATCGGTTTTTTAGCTAACCACGTAACGTTGGAAAAAACGGAGAATACAGGCGCATTTTTAAGTATGGGCGATAATCTTGGTGGCCCGGTTAAATACGTACTGTTGATGGGATTACCTTTATTAGCGTTATTAGGCGCCCTGGTTTATATCATCATTAAAACAGATATTACCAAAAATACCTTACTGGGTATTATTATGGTTATTGGCGGTGGCGTGGGTAACCTTTACGACCGTGTATTACATGGCTCTGTAACCGATTTTATGCATATTGATTTTATAATCTTCCAAACGGGTGTGTTTAATGTTGCCGATATGTCGATTATGGCGGGGATGGGAATTATCTTGGTTGATTCTTATTTAAAGCGGAGAGAAGAAAAAAGGCATTTGGTTGTTGAGGAATAGTATATAAGCATATGTATTTTAAACAATTAATATCCAAATACATAACCGGGAACATACCAACAGGTGAAATGGCTGAATTTGCTTACATAGGTATGAAGGAGGGTTATGATTCTCCATCATTACATATACTTGCTGGTTTAGAAGACATAGAAGATTCTTACGAGGCCGACAAATGCTTTAAATTAACTCTTAATGAATTAGGGCTTATTATTCCGGATAATAGACAAGCCGCATTACAATATGCAGCTGCGTTAGCTGAACAAATAATAAATGATAAAGCTGATGTTTACCATGGAGTTTATGAAATTATAAATACTGCGATTGGTAAGTACGATTTTAATAGTGAGAATAAACAACACGTTTACGATAGTATTTTCTTTGACGAAGTATATGGCATTTATCACACCTATGAAGATTTGTTAGCTGCTAAAGTTGATTGGGTAAAAGATAAGTCAAATGAGGAATTAATGATTGAAGTTAAAAAGGAGTTATTTGAAGCATTAATAGTCTGGAATGATAAGATAAAAGACTTGATTGTTTAGTTCCACACATTCTTCTAGGATGATCTGAAATCTGTTATACTTACGAAGTTTCAAAAACTTCGTAAGTATTAATCATCACGGTTCATCTTTTCGCGTTAGGGGTAGCAACGGATACCAGCCCTCGCCTAAGGCCCAATGTCATTAAGTTAAGCCCCACCTAAATCCTCCCCGGTAGGGAGGACTTAAAAAAACAAACGCGGGCGAAGCTAAAGTCTCCCCTTCCGGGGGAGATTTAGAGGGGGCTATATGCTTGGCGCCCCCTTAACTTAATGACATTGGCCTAAGGCCAGCAGGCGTATGAGCGGATGACCCGGCCTACAGGGAAACGCCCGTTTTAATTCAAAATTTAAAAACCTGACTCATACCTCCAACTCATTAATAATTATAATCCACAAATACTTTTATTCCCACAGCAATGGCAAATATTATAATTGACAGATAGAATATGTTTCTGCCATGTTTGCGATCATGATCATTGTAATCATAAACCTTTTCGCCATTAGGTAATGTTTTTTTGGATGAAAGCAAATGCCAGCCTATAAAAATGCCTAATATGCCACCCAAAAAAGCCGCCATGTAGCCTACAACAATCCAGATGGTTTGCGGGGTTTCGGGCTCTTTTAACTCCTCAATTCTTTTTTCCTTAAGCTCTGCCAGGTATTTATCATTTATCGTAATGCCGCGCTCGGTAAGTATTTTTTGGGCTAGCAGATAATCAAAAGCACTCCATTCATCGGCTTTGGTTATTAAATCTATTAATTCGTCGTTGGTAAATTTGAATAAATAATAATCTGCTTCAACCTCATCAATATTCGTGGTTTCTTCTTCAACTAAAAGCTGATTAACCTGTTCAAAATCCTCGCTTTTTATTTTAACGGCGTATTCGTTTGCCAGTTCATTATTCAATACAAATGTGGGATTAAACGTTAACGACTCCTCCTCAATGGTATATGTAATGTTATGCCGTTGTAAAATATCGGCAAGGTTGTTAGCCAAAGCTATATCATTAAATCGTTGATAGGTGATAAAATCAGGCTCCATTATTTACAAACTTTAGGTTGCTCAATATAAATAAAGTAATATCAAAATGAAGCATATATGTTTCACAAACATGTGATTATGCCTGTTGCCAATAAAAAAGCGTATCTTTGCGGAATAATACCCGTTCGCTTACGGTTTTGATCATTGAAACTCTTCAGATCCGCTTATGCAATCGCGTTAGCACATATATTAAAAACATTACATGTCATTCGAAAAATTAAATTTAATTGAGCCTATACTCAGGGCTTTAAAAACTGAGGGATATACTACACCTACGCCAATACAGGAGCAATCCATCCCTATTATATTACAACAAAAAGATTTATTAGGCTGCGCGCAAACCGGTACCGGTAAAACCGCGGCTTTTGCTATACCTATTTTACAGTTATTGTATAACGACAGGTTGCAGCACAAAGAACAAAAAACAATAAAGGCTCTAATACTTACCCCAACCCGCGAGTTGGCTATACAAATTGGCGAAAGCTTTACCGCTTACGGTAAACATACCGGCTTAAAGCAAATAGTAGTTTTTGGTGGTGTATCACAAAACCCACAAGCTGATGCTATCCGCCGTGGTGTTGATATTTTGGTAGCGACGCCTGGTCGTTTATTAGACTTAATGCAGCAACGCATAGTTCACCTGGATCACATTAAAATGCTGGTTTTAGATGAAGCCGACCGTATGCTGGATATGGGTTTTGTGAATGATGTTAAAAAGATCATTGCTAAAGTGCCTCAAAAAAGGCAAACATTATTCTTTTCGGCTACTATGCCTAAAGAGATACAAACACTTGCTGATACCATCCTAACCCGTCCTGAAAAGGTTGAGGTTACCCCGGTATCATCAACGGCTGATACTATACAACAGCAGCTTTTTTATGTGGAGAAGAACGACAAACGTGCATTGCTTAACCATATTTTAAAAGATAAAGAGATTAAAACTGCATTAGTATTTACCCGCACCAAGCATGGCGCGGATAAAGTGGTTAAAGACCTTGTAAAGGTTGGCATCACTGCTGAGGCTATACACGGTAATAAATCGCAAAATGCACGTCAGCGGGCATTAACTAACTTTAAAAACCGTACTACACGTGTGTTAATTGCTACCGATATTGCCGCCCGTGGTATTGATATTGATGAGCTTACCCACGTAATAAACTACGAATTGCCTAATGTGCCTGAAACTTATGTACACCGTATTGGCCGTACAGGCAGGGCAGGAGCAAGTGGTATTGCGCTTTCTTTTTGCGATGCAGAGGAATTACCTTTCCTGAAAGACATACATAAACTAATTGCCAAACAAATCCCTGTTAACGAGGAGCATCCTTACCCGATGAGCCCGCAGAGCATGGTTGCTAAAGCCGAAGCTGCAAAATCAGCAGGTGGCGGCGGTCGTGGTGGCGCACCTAAACGTGGCCGTGGCTACGGTAACAAGGATCGTGGTCGTGCTGCTAGCGGTGGCAGCGGCATGAGCGGTGCCAGTAAAGGCAGCAGCTGGGGCAGCAGAGGCGGCAGAAGAGATTAATGATAAGTTCCCCTCTTGAGAGGGGTTAGGGGTGTGTTCTGCGAAATGTATAACACACCCCTGCTATTACACTTATCCATCGCGCCCCCCTCGAGAGGGGAACTTTAACTGCGATGGTAGGTTTGTTAATAAGTTAATAATCCCTATTGCGGCAATCAAAGTTTTGCTTTAATTTTAAATAAATTAATTGCCTGTTGTATGCAACGCCTTTTTCTTCTTTTTAAGAATAAGTTTTTTTGGGTTACCGCGGCTTTTTTGGTGTGGATGTTGTTTTTTGATAAGAACGATCTGCTATCGCAATTCCAATATCATCAGGAAGTTAGTAAGCTGAAAGTCGAACGCGATTTTTATACTAAGCAAACTGCCCAGGTTACTAAAGACCTGAGTGAGTTGACATCAAACCCCGCGCAATTGGAGAAATTCGCTCGTGAGAAGTACCTGATGAAGAAGGATAACGAGGATGTTTTTGTGATAGTGAAAGACAAGCCTTCGAATTAAGGAGCTGATAAAATTATAAAACAAAGCGTCATTGCTTCGTACCTCGCATTGACGCTTTGTTTTTGTGATAGTGAAAAACAAACCATCGAACTAAATTCAGCTCCTGCTAAAAATTAAGTAAGTTTTAACGTGAATTTGGTGCCTACATTTACGGTGCTTTCAATCTTAATAGTACCGCCTAATGATTCTACCTGGCTACGGGTAATAAACAGGCCAATACCTTTAGCATCGGCATTTTTGTGGAAGGTTTTATACATCCCGAAAACTTTGTCGCCATGCCGTTCCAGGTCAATACCAACACCATTATCTTCAAATATCATGTAGGTATGCCCATTCATTTGAAAGGTGTAGCATTTTATTAAAGGGGCATGAGTTTGCTGCCTGTATTTTAATGCGTTAGTTAACAGGTTTTGAAATATGCTTTCCAGGTATGCAGGGATGTAATTTATCTCGGGGCTTTCGCTAAAATCAAACTCAACCTGGGCATCAACGTCGGTAATATTACTTTGCAGGGCGCCAATTACCTGTTTAAATATTGTTTCAAACTGAATTATGGTTTTGTCATCATTTATCTCGGCCTGTATCTGGACGATCTCTTCCAGGTGTTTAACCGTTGTGTTAAGGCTTGAGCTTATTGCTTTTATGTGTTCAAATACCTCCAACTTTTCTTCAGCAGAATCAGTTTCGGTATACAGATTCACCATAAAATCAAGGTTGCCGGTATGCGACCTCAAGTTATGGGAAACCATATAAGCGAAGTTCTGCAAACGCTTGTTTTGATCGTGGGAGAGCGTTAAAGAGCTTTGTGTAGTTAATTCTCTTTTTTTGCTTTCGTTGATGTCCTGCAGCATACCCCGGATGCTGACGCACTTGCCCAGGTTATCAATAATAGGTATAGCCTTAAACCTAACCCATATCACCCTGTTTTTGGCTGTACGGAAAGGTAATTCCAAATCAAATGCATGGCATGACTTTAGAATGTTTTCAATAGCATTACTTACCTGAGGGCGATATTTCGGTTCAAAAAAACTTATAGCTTCATCAACAGTAAGGGTAACCGTATTGCTGATCTCAAATATATCATACCCTTCTTTAGAGAGGGTTAAATTCATGGATTGGATCTCGATCTCCCATAAAGCTACTTTTGCCAGCTTGCCGGCCTCGTTAAACCACAGATCTTTTTGGGCGGCGTGGTATTCGGCTATTTTATAGGCGTTTATATTAACGATAAAGCCATAAACTTTAGGGATTGAGGGGTCAGTGCTTCGCTGACTTGAACTTTCAAACCATTGATAGCCATGCTTGGTTAGCAACCTTATTTGTACGGTTGATATATTGCTTTGATTGCGTTCAGTAATAGATTTAATATAGGCAGCCTTATCGCCATGGTAGAGCAGGTGCTCATAAAAATAATTGTACGACGATTCAATCTCACCGGGTTCATAACCTAACACCCGGTAAAACCCGTCGTACCATTTAACCTCATTAGTATTGATGTTAAACTCCCAGATCCCCGCATTTGTATTATTTACCACATGAGTAAATTGGGATGCACTATCTGTTGGATTGTGATCGTCAGTAAAACTCATATATTAATTAGTCCATTCATAACGCATATGCACATGTAAAATATGTGCCACTAATATCAATTTCGCTTATTTAAAACCTCAGGTTGTAAATTTTATAATATAGATTAAAATCCAGATACCAAATATACTAATGATATAATATAAATAGCTATAAACAAGCTGTTTACAAGTCTTATTTTGGTCACATTGTATAATTGTTGTAACCAATAGTTAATTAAATGAGGCATACTTTAAAGCAAATTTTTAACTAATTTTTCTTTTAATAAATATGATGCCTTTATAGGTGTATAATGAACAGTTTTATATAACCAAATAGAAATCTGTTATTAACTATCAGGAAATATGATCATTGTAAAAAAATTTCCTAATAATTTATTTGTACAGATTAATGGGCATAAGTATTTATCCACATTCTAGTTTATAATGGCTTTTAGGGTAGGTATACGGGATAAGCTTTAGGTATGTTGTATAACCCATAGCTGTGTATTGAGTTATACAGCTATGGGTATAGTATAAGGGAGCGTGCGTAAATTACTCAGCTCTTCTGGGTTTTGCAGTAACTTTTGGCTTGGCAGTAGCCTTTGGTGCAGGTTGTTTTGTAACCGCTTTAGGAGCAGTAGTAACCGCCTTTTTAACAGCAACAGCAGGTTTTGCAGTATCAGAATCAGCTTCTTCAGCAGCAGGCGCCTCGGTAGCAGGTGTTTCGTTAAACAAAGGCATATCTTTAAGGATATGGAACCAGTTAACGATCTTTTTCATATCAGATGCGTAAACCTTTTCCTCATCATGATCCGGCGCAACTTCCAGAAAAAATTCTCTTAGTTTTTTACCGTCTGTTTTAGAATCAGGAACGTTTGCCGCGGTTTTCATTTTAGCTAAAACATCGGTAAGCTTAATATCATCGTTAAAACCAAAAATGGTAATCTCATCTAATGCAGCCAGTTTAGCTGTTGAAAGGTTGGCCACTAATTTAGTTTTTTGCGCATCAAGGCTTTCCAATATAAAGCCTGTTTTGTTTTGTGAAAGCGCTTTCCACAATCCCGGTTTGCCGGATACTGCTACTATTCCCTGTAAGTTCATGTTTGGTTGATTGGGTTGAATAGGTTGATTAAGTGAGTAGTTAAAAACCAATCAACTTAATCAACCTATTCAACTGTTCACTAGTCTTCTATTACTTCTATGCTTAAAATCTTATCATTTTGGCGGATAGCGTCAACCACGTCAACATTCTCAATCACTTTACCAAAGCAAGTATGGTTGCGATCTAAATGCGCGGTATTTTCGCGGCTATGGCAAATGAAGAATTGTGAACCACCAGTGTTACGGCCTGCATGAGCCATTGACAATACACCACGATCATGGTATTGGTTTTCGCCTGTTAATTCGCAATCAATTTTGTAACCCGGGCCACCAGCACCTGTACCGGTTGGGTCGCCACCCTGTACCATAAAGTTAGGGATAACCCTGTGGAAAGTTACGTTGTCATAAAATCCTGATTTAGCCAGTTTTTTAAAATTAGCCACTGCAATAGGGGCATCATTATCATAAAACTCGACAGTCATGTCGCCTTTTTCGGTTTTAATAATCGCTTTACTCATTTGTGATTTTTATATAGTTGGCAAATGTAATAAATTGAGGTGAAAGGCGAAAGGATAAATAGTGGTCGGTGATAACACCATAGTGTCCGGAAGATTAAAAAAGGGTGTCATGCTTCGAGTGCCTTAACATGACACCCCCTTTCTTTTTTATAAAAAATCATTTGAAAACCTGATCTTCCGAGTACCTATGACGAAAACACCGACCACAAACTGAATATATTGTCTGAACTTGAATTTATTGAATTTTAAAATTACCAGAATTCTAAAAATTAGAGTTCAGACAAGGTTATTCCATAATACCAACCACAAATATTCGTTAAATTTGAACATGCTTCGCCCCAAAACACTTTTAACTTTCACCTTTTTACTTTTAACGGCTTTAGCTAGGGCGTCTTCTATCCTTATACCAATGGATGATGAGCAGAAGGATTGTTTAAAATCATACGGAATTGCTTTTTGGGTATTGAAAAATAGTCAGGAAGTGGATTGGCTGCTCAATTACCGTGGCGGCAGCTTTATGATGAAGTATGATAAAAAGATTGAGGATGAGTGCAACATCCGTGGTGTAAGCTACGAGGTTTTGCCGGATGCCAAGGTGAACGAGATTATTACCGAAGTGAGTGACCCATCCGTCAACATGGATATTGTGAAGCTGGAGAAAGCGCCTAGGATGGCGGTGTATTCGCCGAAGGATAAGCTGCCCTGGGATGATGCCGTTACGCTGGTTTTAAAATATGCCGAAATACCTTATGATGTGGTTTATGATGAGGAGGTGATCCGTGGTGATCTGCCAAAATACGACTGGTTGCATTTGCACCATGAAGATTTTACGGGGCAATACAGTAAGTTTTACGGCGGTTTTCGCTATGCGCAGTGGTATAATGATGATGTACGCAACCAGGAGGCTATGGCGCATAAGCTGGGCTTTAAAAAGGTATCGCAAATGAAGCTGGCTGTTGCCGAAAATATTAAGAATTTTTGCGCGGGGGGTGGTTTTCTATTCGCCATGTGCTCAGGAACGGATACGTTTGATATTGCCCTTGCCGCCCACAATACAGATATATGTGAAAGCATGTTCGATGGGGATGCCGCCGACCCAAACGCGCAGTCGAAACTGGATTTTAGCGAGACTTTCGCTTTTCAGAATTTTACTATTGATATGAACCCGCTATCGCATAGCTTTAGCAATATTGATGTTACCCCAACTCGCCAGGTTGATCAGGCGCATGATTTTTTTACGCTGTTTGATTTTTCGGCTAAATGGGATGTGGTACCGAGCATGCTTACACAGGATCATGAGAAAGTGATTAAAGGGTTTATGGGCCTTACCACAGCCTTTGACGAAAGTAAAATAAAGCCCGGCGTTATTATTATGGGTGAAATGAAAACGGGTAACGAAGCGCGTTACATCCACGGCGATTATGGCAAGGGACAATGGACTTTTTACAGCGGCCATGATCCTGAAGACTATCAGCACATGGTTGGCGACCCGCCCACTGATCTGCATCTGCACCCTAACTCGCCGGGGTATCGATTGATTTTGAATAATGTGTTGTTCCCGGCGGCGCATAAGAAGAAACAGAAGACGTAGTCTTTGCTTTCTTTTTTGTTGTCATTGCGAGGTACGAAGCAATCGCGAACTATGCAAAGCAATTTTTCTACGTGCGATTGCTTCGTTTCTTGCAATGACAAAGTTCTAATATTCATTGTCATTCTGAACGCAGTGAAGAATCTTCTAAAAGAGGCAAGCGAATATGCAAGACGGCTTTGCAAATCGAAGAAGATTCCTCGTACTTCAGAATGACAAGGTGGTTAGTATCTACCACCATAACAATTCCTTTAGTTAAAGAATGTCCACGATACACCGAATTTAAGTTGGGCATCTTCGTTAGGGTAGCGGTTTACGCTGTAGGAGCCTTTGCTAAACAAACCCTGGTTGGCGTAATCATACATTACAAACAGATTGGTGCGCATTAGGGTGGCTTTTATAAATACCGTAGCTTTTGGGTATGATGAAAAGGTAACATCCGGTCCGTTATAAAATTGACCCAAGCCTACCGCGTATGATGGGGCAAGATAGCTGGTATTGTAGCGTATATCGGTGCCTATGCTGGTGTTGAGTACGTTAAATAATAGTTTTGAGTAATACAAGCTGGTGTAAGTATACAAACTGGGTGTGCGAAGCGTGCCCTCATTATCGGTTTTTTGATAAACAATGGTATTGTTAAAGTGCCATCTTCTCCATTCCAAATTTTTTGATAAAGTTATTTTAAGCAGGTTTATAGGGCTGCTTAATTGCGCGGGGTGGGCGTCGTTACTGTTAGCATCCGCAGTGAAATACAGGTAATCGGTTAACAGGAAGTATTCGGCTTTCAGATCAAGTTGCAGGGCGTTGTTGATGTAGTTGAACGATGCGCTGTTGGTTTTTTGATTGGCAAATGAGTTATGGAATATGTAGTGGTTGGAAACCCAATCGGTATACACCAATGGTGGCGCGGCGCTTTGGGTATAGGCATCCAATATAATTTTACCGGCTTTGTTGTTACCTGCCAGCATTAGCTTAAAATCATATAAAAAGTCGCCAAAATCGCGGCCTTGTACTATCTGACTAATATTGGCTTCAAAGGCTGCGCGGTTACTAAAACTATAGCCGAGCCGCCCTTTAAGGGTTAAATCCTCAAACGAATTAGATTGTTGTTTATCGGCCTGGACTATCTGTATCCCATATTTGTTTACGGTGGAATCGCTCACGTATTGGGTGTATTGGTAAAAATCCTGTGTAAGCCCTACGTCTAATTTTATTACATTTTTTGCTGCCTTACTTCTTAACGCAAAACTGTAAGCAAAATCATTTTGAAAATGGTGTACGCTTAGCGAATCGCGCGAGCGGTTTGAGCTGAAATAATAATCGGGAAATACATGGGCTGTATCCTGGTCGTTTTGCAAAAACTCATACGTTTGTACGCTGTAATGGAAGGTATATGATACGCGTTGTGTAGGTACAACTTTAGCGGTATCGCCACCTTTGGCAACGGTATCAACACGCCCTATGTAGTAAAATTGCTTGATGTAAATACCGTTATCGCGCCAGTTTTCGTAGGTGTTGGGCAGGTTTACGGGTATGGTAGTTTTATCTAATACGGATTCTGTAAATAGATTATTATAGCCTTTTGACAGGCTGCCTGTTTCGGGCGCTTTAACGTTGTTTAGCATTATATTGGCCAACATATTGTAGCGCCTGCTTTTGGATTGATACCAGCTAAATAAGGCCGCGTTTATATTACTTACGTTTTGCCCGAGTACACCATTAGTTGAGTAAAAACCACGCGAACCCAAAAAGTTAAGGTTGAAGCCCATATTCCAGTTGGGCTTAATGTTTTGGGTATGTATTATTTTAACTACCTGTTCGGCCGTGCCCCCGGTAACTAAGCTTAGCACGGTATAGGGCACTCGGGTATTATAATAATTAATATCTTCAGGATGCAGCACATACAAATCAAGCGAATGCTGGCCCACATCAAATCCAATAGTTTTTGATGGCTCAAATAGCAGGTCGCGTGCATCTAAACCTAAGTGGCCGAGGCTTATTTTAGGGTCGCCGGGTTGGTATAGGGGGCTGTAATTTTCAAAGTTATTGATAGTAGTATCCAGCGGAAAAACCTGGGTACTATCCCGTAATAAGCGCTCATTAGTTACCTTAACAAATTTATTCGTAAAAATAACGCTGTCGCGTTTAGCTTCTTCCTGTTTACGTAGGGTATCAATCTCCTGGTCGGCGGTTAGTTGTTTAACCTGCCTGTGGGTGGTATCGGCAAAAGGTGATACCTGCTGGCCAGTTTGTCCATAGCCTGTTTGCCCCGGTATTTGGGCAAAAGCTCCCTGTGCAATTAATGCTATCAGTAATATTAGTAAGTATTTTAATTTATGAGGCATTAAAAACCAGCTATTAATTCTTTAAGTATTAAGGTCATTTTGGGTTCAGCTTCCTGTGCGATAGCCAGTATTTCTTCTATGGAAACAGGATTAAGCACCTCTGGAAAGCCCTCGTCGGTAAGTACTGATATGGCAAATACCGGCAGGCCCATGTGGTTTGCCACTATTACTTCGGGTACTGTACTCATTCCTACGGCGTCGCCTCCAATTATTCGTAAGTATTTATATTCAGCCTTTGTTTCCAGATTTGGGCCGGTTACAGCAACATAAACTCCTTTATGGCAGGTAATATTGTTAGCCTTAGCAATATCAAGCGCTTTATTTATAAACTCAGGGTTATAAGGCATGCTCATATCCGGAAAACGTGGGCCAAGCTCATCTTCATTACGGCCAACCAAAGGGTTTTGCGGTTGCAGGTTGATGTGATCGTCAATAATCATCAGATCGCCTTTTTTAAAATCAGGATTTAATGATCCGCTGGCATTTGATACCAACAGTTTTTTAATGCCCAGCATTTTTATCACCCTAACCGGGAAGGTGATTTGCTGCATGTTATAACCCTCGTAATAATGTAAACGGCCCTGCATGGCTACAACCTTTACCCCGGCAAGCGTTCCGAATATTAATTTACCGGAGTGAAATTCTAACGTTGAAATCGGGAAATCAGGTATGTTGCCATACATTAGTTGTTTTTCAACTTCAATTTCCTTTACCAGGGCGCCAAGGCCTGTGCCTAAAATTATACCCACCTCGGGTTCAAAATCGCCAATGCGGTTTTTAATGTAACTGGTGGTGTTCTGTATATTCTGTAACATAATTTAATACAAATTGATCGAACTGTTGTTGCCCGTTATTTAAAAAGCTGATGCCTATTGGTAGTACCAAAATGGGCAAATCTTTTATTAACGGTAGCAATTCATTTGTTGCCAGGCGTTGCGCGTCTTTCTCTGTAGTGATGATAACTTTATGAGGTTGTACGCACGCGGCAAAATCATCAGCAAGTTTACTGATATTTTTTAAGCTAAAGCGATGATGATCGGGATATTTATGGTGGATAATTTGTTGTGTATAGGTTTTTAAATATTGTACCAGCGGATGGGCATTCGCGATCCCGGTGAGCAGGAAAACAGTAGTATCTGCGGTTAGCTTAGTATCAGCCACTTCGCCTTTTAGTGTTTGCAGCGGCTGATAATTGATCGATGTGAAAAACACTTGTTGATGTGTAAATGGTTTTATACGATCTAAAACCGCGGTTTGCTCATGATTAGTAAGTTGCCCCGGGCATTTGGTAATGATGATGGCATCGGCACGTTTGCGCCCGCTAAATGACTCGCGTAAGTTACCTGCAGGTAAAAGCAGGTGCGGCTCTTTTACGCGGTTATAATCAAATAATAATAAACTTAAGCCGGGCTTTACAGCACGGTGCTGGTAGGCATCATCTAAAATAATTAGATTATGATCGGCTTGAAGATTTTTAATACCTACTACGCGGTCTTCACAAACAGCTACGGTAATGTCCGGGAATTTTTGGTGAAACTGGCCAGGCTCATCGCCAATAAGCGATGCAAGGCTGCGCGTTGTGTTATTTGAGGCTACCAAATAGCCTTTGGTTTTACGGCCGTAGCCGCGACTAAGCGTTGCCAGTTTATAATTATTTTTAAGCAGGCGTACCAAGTACTCCGTCATGGGGCTTTTGCCTGCACCGCCAACATCAAGGTTGCCTACTGATATTACGGGGATATAGAACTTGCGGCTTTTAAAAATACCTGCGTCAAAGCACCAGTTACGGATGGTAACCACCAAACCGTAGATAAGTGAAAAGGGATATAGCAGCGGGCGCAGGTACTTCATAAATCGCGGTAAAGATAAGAAAATAGAAGATGTGGTAGTCAGGTTCCCAGTTCGAGGTAAGTGCCATGTAAATTATATCACGAGCATAAACAATTAGCTATTTAAACTCTTATATTCAAACTAAACAATAGTATCATGACCACTGCAAACGTAACCCCATCCCCATGGCCAGAACTGGCTTTTGAATATTTAAAAGATACTTTAGAAGCCGTACAGCTTTGGACGCAGATAGTAGGCAAGATACGACTGGTTAAAACGCCGTGGATTAATCATAGCTGGCATGTTACCTTGTATGTGTATCCGCGAGGGCTAACTACGGGGAATATCCCTTATGAAGGCGGCAGTTTTCAGATAGATATGGATTTTGTTGATCATCAGTTATTGATAACCGCGAGTGATGGCGGGGTACAAAGCATTGCGTTAAAGCCACGTTCGGTTGCTGATTTTTATAAGGAATTGTTTGAAAAGCTTGGCGTGATGGGGATTGAGGCCAAGATATACCCCAAACCAAATGAGCTTGACCCGGCTATACCCTTTGCCGAGGATGAGCAGCATAAAACGTATGATGCTGTGCAGATGAATTTGTACTGGCAGGCTTTGGTAAGGATAAATGCCGTATTCCTGCGTTTCAGGTCGGAGTATACAGGCAAGTGCAGCCCTGTACATTTGTTTTGGGGGGCTTTTGATTTGGTAGTTACAAGATTTTCTGGAAGGGAAGCGCCTTTGTATACAGGCGGTACGCCTAATATGCCAATTAAGGTGATGCAGGAGGCTTATTCGCATGAGGTGAGCAGCGCAGGTTTTTGGGGGGGCGGTGAAACATTTCCTCATCCTGCATTTTATAGTTATTGCTACCCGGCCCCGGCAGATTTTGGCAGCCAGGTGGTTGAACCTAACGAAGCTTTTTACAGTAACGAAATGGGCGAATACTTTTTGCTGTATGAAGTAGTACAGCGGTCGGCTGACCCAGAAGGTACTTTGCTGAAGTTTTTAAGATCAACCTATAAAGCCGCGGCGAAAACGGGTAAATGGGATGATAAGTTGTGTTGTGATTTAACGGGGTTTGAAAGTAAGGGCGTTGCATGTTGAATTACCTCCACCTTTGTTGGTGTCTTCACCAACAAACTTTCCTATTTCGATGAACGTGTTCGTGAGGACACCAACACGGAAAAAAAAATCATTTGCCAAAGATTAGTTAAACCGTAAACTTTATCACCTGCTTTCCATAATCAATTACGGCCTGATACTTCATCAAAATATCGCCGCCTAATACGCCTAAAACTTGTGGGTGGCCCATTTGAGTGTAGGCGATGTTAATGGTGGACAGATCCAGCACGGCTACCTGGAATTCGGGGATCTTTAAGCGGCCTATGCGCATGTCATGTATTGTGGCGGTGAAGGATTGCATGCTGTTAGTTCCGAGGCCTGTTGATAGTATATCGCTATCGTTTATCAGTGCTTTTTTGTTGGCTTTAAGGAGCAAGCCTTTATCAAAGGCCGTTTTTGATGCGCCTGTATCTAAAACCACTGTAAATGTTTTACCATATACTTTTATGTTTAATAAGGGGTGAAAACCATCGCCGTTAAGGTCAATAATTTGGAGCGGGGCTGATATACGCATTTGGAATTGGACAGTTAAAATAAACGCTGCAAAGGTATACGCTTAATTGTTAGTATTGGCATCTTCGGCCATTTCCAGGATGATGGAATCCATGCGGTCGAGTTCGGATTTTATATGATGGAGGATCTCAGGGTCGGGGTCAGTTTTAAGCATTGTTATCAATCCTTTTAGGTTAGCAAGCGGGCTGCGTATAAGGTGTGATTGTTTCCATGCCATATCCTTTATACTATTAATGTGGTTCTGGATATGTTTATAGGCTGTTTTAAGGTTTTGTTCGGCATTTTTACGTTCAGTAATATCATATAATGCCATCAATATGCCCAATATATCGGTATGATCGCTGGTGATGGGGAACAGGCGTACATAATACCATAATGTTGAGCCATCCGCTTGCGGAAAATTAACTTCAATATTTATGTTCTCGCCATTTAAAACCTTGTTGGTAAATTTATGTAACTGCGGGAACTTGTCCGGCGGAAAATAGTCGGAAAGATGGCTGCTGCTTTCGGGGTTATGGCCATATTGTTTTTTAACAAACTGGATAGCCTTCGGGTTAAACATCAGGGCTTTAAGATCCTTATCGAATAACCCATAAGCGGTATCAGTAGTATTTAATATAGCCTTTAAGTTTGCTTCTGATTTTTTGAGAGACTCTTCGGCCTTAAACTGTTCAGTTATATCATTTGTTTGTGATAGCCTTACCGGGCGGCCTTCAATAATAATATCGTGCGTAGTTAGCCTAACAACCATTATAGTTCCATCTTTTTTAACATGGCGGGCAATCCTCGTTTTATCATTATCATTTTCATATCCCCGTAACTGTATTTCACGGTCTTCAGGCAATCGCAATGTAGTTACATCCATACTGGTTAGCTCTTCTTTGCTATAGCCATAGTGGTTTGCGGCGGCATCGTTTACCGCGAGTATCTTCAGGCTGTCTTTAGCTATCATCCACATTGGCATTGGGTTGCTTTCAAACATCACCTTGTATTTTTGCTCTGACAATTTAAGTTCGTCCTCGGCTTTTCTACGTTCGGTAACATCCATCATGGAGCCGATGATAGTTGGAATGCTACTCATCGTAACCCGGCTGCCATAAAATTCGACCCAATTGCTTGAGCCATCTTTCTTTTTGCCCATTGTTTCATAACGTACACTGTCAATTTTGCCCTCCATGCGCAGTTTTACCTGTTGGTTGGTGTATTCGCGGTGTGTGTCATAAATAATGGCATCCACAGGGACAGTATTTGTTAACTCTTCCGGTTGATAACCAAAAATTTCAGCAAATCGCGGGTTTACATAACTAAACTTGCCGTGCTGAACCATGTATATGCCCACCATTGATTTATCGGCAATTGTCCTGAATTTGAGCTCGGCATCGCTAACTTCCGACGCCATTTTATTACGATCGGTAACATCACGGGCAACCACCATAACGCGGTTATCCGGGAATACTTTAACATTCACCTCCGCGGTAAACTTTTCGCCCGATTTCCTGACAAATCTTCTCTCAAACGGTCCTTGCCCAATGTAACTGGTTAACAAAGGTAAAGGCCTGCTTTTTAACTCTTCGGGATCAAGTAACGTTTTTACGTTCATGTGCAGTAATTCTTTCCGCGTGTACCCGGTCATCTCGCACATACTATCGTTTACCTCGGTAAAATTCCTGTCGCTATCTACCACATAAATAGCATCGGTGGCTTGTTGAATGAGGGTGTGATAACGTTCCTCGCTTTTTTGATATTCAATTGTTCGTTGTTCTACCCGTTCTTCCAGCTCCGCATTCATATTGATCACCTCATCCTCGGCAAGTTTTCGTTTATCATCAATACTGTTTAACCAATTGGTTGTATTCCATATCAGCGCGATAGCTGCCAGTAAAAGGCAAATAACCAACACCGCCATGCCGATATCCGCAGAAGAAAATAATTTTGAATTTTTTGTTTCGAGTTTTAATACTCCAAAAATCAGGATCATTAAAAAAATGAGCGTACAAAGCCGACGGGCAACCCGGTTGCCAACGCGGTCACCTGTAAAAATAGCTGCAAGTCCGAGGTCGGGATTTAGAAGTGCTGCCGCCATTGATAACAGTAAAAACAATATAGCCGTAGTAAAAGCCATAGAGGTAACGTAAAACAAGGAATTGTACAAAGAAACATTATACATGTAACCTATTAATGCAGTACCGGCAATTAAAGTAACCGCGTGAAAAAGGTATTGCGAAACAGCGTGCAGGACGCGATTTTTTGTACAGAAAAAAAGATAGCCTAAACCTAAAAAACAAAAACTTAATGAAGCATTAAACGCCATGCGGCCGGGATGTGGGAATGCAGCTGAAACAGGTGTATTATCCCTGGCAAACAATTGATCAATGCCTGTATCGATATGAAAAAATTCCTGGCTTATGGTAAGGAGGGCGATTAATATACTCAGTGATGATAAAATGAAAAACAATGAGGAGTGGCAGCCTTTAAAATGCCATTGCGAAACCAATAGTGCACCGCCGAACAGCACAAAACAAAGCGAGGCGTTGAAGCGCATAGCTACGCCGGGAAGTATGGTTAAAATTCCGCTACCGGGGAAAATCCAGCCAATCATAATCATAATTCCCACAGCCATGGTGACCATGCTTATCGGTATGATAATGTTGTTTTTTGGTGATGCCGGCATTTGACTATAATACGGTTAAAATCAACAAAAGTTTAGGTTAGGCGATAAACCCTTGGGTTTATATTAATTATGCTAATAAAGTTATTATAAAATATGCGAAAAAAGAATTTTTGTGGCGGGAGAAGATGGTGCGGGTGCGGTTGAGAGAAATGGAGAGTATAGGTGTTCGGAAGATGAGATTTGCTTATTTTTTAATGAGTTTTTATAAACAAATGATTTGTCATGCTGAGGTACCAAGCATCTGTACACACGTAAACTAACTTACAGATTCTTCGCTACGCTCAGAATGACACCCTTTTTAAATCTTCCGAACAGCCATAGAGTAGAGAGCAAGGATGGTTGATTGGGTTGAATAGTGTCAAAAAAATCACTCATTCACCTAAGCACTCTATTCGCTAAATTCTTAGAATGGATAGCCTATTGCCAGGTTAAATACCGAGTTATTAATGCTTATGCTATTAAAACGATTGCGCTGTCCTACTGGTCGGGATGGATCGATTAATGGGAAGCCCAAATCGGTGCGTAGTATTAACACCGAAAGGTTAAAGCGTAAACCGAAACCAGCATCGGCAGCCACCTGATTTAAGAAGTTTTTGCCGAAGGCGGCGCCCGGTAAACCTGTTTCCGGATGGAGCAACCATATATTGCCGGCATCAGCAAATAGCGCGCCTTCAACAATACTAAACAGTTTGGCACGGTATTCAACGTTGCCTTCTAATTTTATGTCGCCCGATTCGTCAGCTAAAAATTGGGTGCCGCCATAACCTGTCGCTGTACGGTAATCATACGAACCGGGGCCTAATGTACGTGCCTGGAAGCCTCTTAAACTATTTGGCCCGCCAATAAAGAATTGCTGTGTGTACGGCAGGATAGTGGAGTTGCCATAAGGCAAGCCAACATCAACCAGTAAGCGCATAGCCAGCTTGGTACCCGGACTTAATTTATGGAAGAACCGGATTTCGTTTTCGAGTTTTACATATTGATCGAATGGGGTGCCGAATATCGTTTTCGCTTTTCCGTCCAGGGTATCAGCCCCTAGTACCAGTCCTAATAACGTAGCAGATGTGCTTATTTTGCCCATGTAGTAAAAGCTATTGGTCCTGAAGTCGTCGCTGGTATTATCGTAGGTATAGGCATAGCTTGGGCCAAAGGTTAGCTGGTTATTGATAACGTGTTTTAAAGTAGGATTACCTGTTTTGCGGATACTATCCAGGTAAAGTGGTGTAACGTTAGTTGCATTTACATACGCAAAATCTAACAGATCAAGATTATGCTGTTTGTATAGGCTGGGTTTCCATTGGTAACCCCATGATGCATTAAACGAGTTTAAATTGTAGAGTTGTGAGCGGTCAACCAGCGTATAGCCAGTGGTTAAAATAGTGCGGGGGATAAAGGCGTTATCAGTAGTAAAATCAAACGGACTAATAAACCTTGGCCATGATAGGGATGGGGTTACACCAAATTGGTAAACATTAAAACCATGCTGGTAACTGCCAAATTGCTTATCGGTACTGGTGAAAAATGTAACGCTAAGCAGCTCGGCGCCTTTAAAGGTATTCTTGTTTTTGAAGGTTAAATCAAGCTGTGTACCATCATAATTGGCAGATGTTTGCCGGGCCAGGATCTCGGCGGTTAGCGATTTTCGTTTTGCCTGAGTGAGGAAATAATAAACATCCAGGAATGCCGAATCGGGGGTAACATCCTCAAACCTGTTTTTTACATAGGTGAATGGGCCCAGTTCAATAAAACGACTTAGAGAGTTATTATGTTCGGTACGGTTGTATACATCGCCGGGGTGCAGTAATACCGTATTTTTAAACATAAAAGGTCTTACGGTTTTTCTGCCGCCTATCACATTGTACCAGCGGTATTTAACAGCTGAATCTAATTTTAGCGATGTATCCTGTAAGCTGTAATGCGGGTAAACGTATATATTCCTGATCTTATACACCCATCTCGCTTCATCAGGAGTAGTTGCCTTTACCTTTACAAACATATCAATCTGGTGGCCCGCGATGGTACTGTCGTACTTCATGATCAGGTCTTCAGGGGCGAAGTAGTAGTAGCCTTCTTCTTTTAATTTGGCATCAATGCGTATGCGTTCATTAACAATTTTGCTAAGGTTGTACTGGTCGCCAACTTTAAGGAACGTTTGTTTAGATGTTCCGGTAACGGCGGTATCCAAATCATCCTTTTCCTGCGGGAAAACAATTTTTCGGTAATGATACGCCGGGCCTGCTTGCACAGTATATACCGCTTTAGTTATGCGATTTTTACCTACGGTATCGCCGCTAACTTGTGCAATAAAATAGCCTTCGTTTTGCAGTTGACTTTGTAAAAGGGTACTGTTTTTAACCAGATCCACACTACTGGCTAAAACAGGAGGTTCGCCTAAATGAGTATTTATGTAGTGCCTAAGCCCGCGTTCCTTATTGGTTTTTGTTTTTTCGTAGATGTATAATTTGTACCGTAAACCCAGGATGGTTGCATTGGTTTTTGGCCTTAACAAACCTTCTAACTCTGTTGTTATAGCGTTTTTATCCCCCTTTTTCATATCAGCATCAGCTATCTTTACCTCGCCGCCGGTATACAGTTTTTGGCCTGGGGGTAAAAACCTGGTAGTACTGCACGCGCTGACAAAAACAGCAATAAAAAGGATAGATATGTAGCTAAGTTTTGTCATAGGTTAGTTTGATAGTTGTTTGTTTTGCGCAGGCTGATCGGCGGGTTGTGTGTTAGTTACCGCTTCGTCATGCTTTTCTTCCGCTTGTTTTAATGCTTTCTTTTTCTCTTTTTGATCTTGTTTATATTTCTTTGCGCGCTCTTTATCCGCTTTTGATTTTTTGACGAATAACTCCTTAAATTTATTGTACTCGTAAGTTATGGAGAAACCAACGCCGGTTTCAACCACCTGGCCCTCAATTACAATAAACTCATCTTTACGGTAAGCCCTAATCATGTAGCGGCCATCCTCGGTCAGTTTGTAATTTACAGATAGGTTGCCCGCTATATCGGTAGTTTTTTGGCCCGGCTGATTTTGACCTTCCAGGTTAAAGTTGTTGCCTACGGTTACCGTAACACGGTCATTTAAAAACTGTTTGGACAGGCCGACATTTAAATCAGTTCGGTTTTGCTGAACGCCTGTGGAGTAATCAGCACCCGAAGTAAGGTTAAAGCTCAGCTGTACGCCACCAATCAGGTTGCCTGCAAGTTTGTTCAGTTGGTCGGATAACAAACTGCTCACACTGTTACGAATAGCGCCGTTTATGCCCGTACTGCCTCCATTGCTTTGCAGCGGGTTATCGCCAATAAAGTGGCCCAGTACCAGTACGCCTAATACCTGCTTATTCATTTCGTTAGGGTCCTGGCGTACTTGTGCAAGGCGGTCGTTGACGGTTTGAACAACCGTAGGGGATACCTCATAACTGCTATCCGGCAATATAATGTCGAAACTGATATCTGGTTTTAATAATTGATTTTTTAGATTCAAGTTAACATTGAACGGTAGTTTTTGCTTGTACTGAGTGGCGTTTACCGAAGTGTTATCGCCACCTAATTGTTGTTGCACCAAATCAATCGGTGGTACGTTGGCCACATACACAGCCGTCAGGTTGATATTGGCGCTGGTTGGGTCGCCGGTCCAGGTTATGTTGCTTCCTTTTTTGAATAGGAAAGTACGTTTTACCGTGGCGTAAGACAGGTTGTATGATCCGCTTTCGACAGTATAAATACCTGTCAGGTTTGTTTTTCCGCTTGGGTCGATACCACCATTAAGGTGTGCTTCGCCTTGTATATGTACCACATCGCCGTTAGATGGATCGATAACAATGGTGAAACGGGCAGCTTTGCTGATGTTTACCGTCGCGCTTACATCAAGGCCTTTCAGGTTTGATTGTTTCAGCGAATCGAGTTTCCTCGCCATTAAAATAGAATCCAGCTTAGGTGCATTCTCATTAATTACTTCAACTACGCCCTTACGGTCCTCAACCCCCGGATCATCCTCCGGCAAAACAATAGTCAGATCTGTTTTATCATTTACGGTTAAGGTAGCATCAACAATAGGCTTATCCGTATTACCGGTTATGCTTACATCACTGTTCAAATACAGCTTACCGTAGTACATTTTATTATCGGCCTGGGTTGAGTTAATCACCCTGAAATTATCCATGTGGATCTTCATCCCGAATTTAAAGTCGGTATAAGTTGTGGTGTAGATAGAGCCTGTTACCACCGCTTTATTCCCGGTAGAATCGACAAGCGTAAAATCATTAAAGCGGATGCCATCATTATTAAAAGTGATGCTCTCATTCGGCAAACTGAAATAGGAATTGAGCATAGATACATTAAAGCCGACCTTATTAAAGTTAATATCACCCCGAATTGCAGGAGCGGTAGGGGTGCCCGTTATTTTCATATCGCCCGTGATATTGCCGGTAGCCCGGCGAATGTTGCCAAAGCTAAAACCTTCAATAGTCTTCATGTTCAGCGTAACGATGTTCAGATCCATATCAAAGCGGCTATCCGGTTGGGTGTAGTAAATTCCTTTGAGGGTTACCTGGTTGCCTTTGCCGGTAATATCCATATCGGCGCTGTAAGCATCGGCGGTTTGGTTATTTACCTTCAGGGCGATGTTGCCTACGGTATCACCTTTGAAATTAAAGTCGCCTACATTTAAAGCAGCGGTAAAAAGTGGTGATTTTTGGAAATTGCTGATATGCGCGTCGCCATTAAGTACACCGCCGACTTGTAACGAATCCTGCTGGGCTAAACGGGTTAGTGTTTCGATGTGGAAATTTTTAAAGTCGACCGTAATTGGCGCATTAAATTCCTGTGGATTGCTGGTAACACCTAATGATTGCCCGGAATTGCTGATCACAAAATCCTTAGCCATGATCCCTTTAGTGCCGAATTGCAATGCATTGTCACTGGCCACCGCCCACTCGGTATAATCAAGCAGCAAACCATTTTGCAGGAAGCTGAATTGGTATTCATTTGGTAAAGCACTGAATACACCCGCGATGCGGTAACGCTCCTTTTTAGCAGCATCGCGTACCTGCAAACTGAGGTTTAGTTTATTGTTTTGGGCGTTGCCCGATATACTGGTATATAGCAAATTGAGTGATGAACCCGCCGTAACATTATCCACGGTAATGGCATAGTTAAGGGCGTTGTTGGCCGTATTGATGTTCAGTTTTAAGTTATTGATGGTATTAGTGCCATAAACAACTTTCGGCACCGAGCCATTTACCACCAAAGTACCTGCCTGGCTATCAAAATTACCTTTGATGAGTATGGGATCCAGCTGTTTTAAATCCGGCACGTACTGGGCAACCAATGGAGTTTTAACCACATGTACATCAAATTCAAAGCTCTCCGGTGAGTATTTTACTACATGCTTGCCGCTTGCTAAGCTGGTGTTGTAGTACTTGTTGATGAGATCCTGCATAGCGGTGCCAATCTCGGGCAGTTTGTATTTGCCAGCCATGTGAGCGGTGAGCATTGGCAGCTTTAATTTTAGGGTGCTGCTATCTGCATTCGCGGTGGACAGTAAACTTACTGTATCTAACTTAATCCGTTGCGTGCCATTTACTACCAGCAAATCAGTCGCTTCAATATCGGCATTCAAATAGTTAGGATCAGCAGTTGGTACTTTGGCTACAATTTTACCGTGGAAACGCATTGGCGTTTTGGAGAAATTGAGCTTTTGCATATCGATGCTATCCACATCCAGCGTAGCGAAAATCGACGGGTATTTTTTATTCATGTTAGCCTTCGCATCCAGACTGAAATGGATATTGGGATCGGTCATGAATACTTTGGCAGCATATGCGCCATCATGCGCTGTGCCGCTTAGTTTAAGGTTTTGGTAGGTGTAACCCTTTACGTAAGCTTTGGCAACATCGCCATCAAACTTCAAATTCGCGGTTTTAGGGTTAAGTCCCGTACCCGAAATATTAGCCGACAGCGTTATGCTGCCCACTGTTTGCGGTTGCTTGGTTAGCGCTCCCACATTTAAATTATTCGCCCTAATGTTGGCCGTATAACTCGCATTGTTTTTATTGCTGCCGTTTTTCATGGCTGCCGTTAGGTCAACCGCGCCATAGTTGGTGCGCAGGTTCATTTTGGTGTTGAAATTGCTTATACCACCTTTAAAAGTTCCTTTCAGGTTGATATTTTCCGGAATGCTAACGCTAGCCGGGATCATGCCTTTTGAGGCGAGGGTATTAATATCGGTTCGACTAGTGGTAAAGTCGGCTATGTTAACATCAAAAGTAGCTTTGTTTACATTCGGCAAGCCATGCATGTTTGCTGATGCCTTGATATGGGTATTGCGTAAGCCAGTGATCTCCAAACTCGGGATGTGGAGGTCATTTACTTTGCCATATACACGGCCATTTATCCTGAACACTTCATTAGGCGATACTTTGCCGATTGAAGAACTCATGGTCGGCATCAATATTAAAACATCTTTTAGCGCTAACCGGCTTCCATCTAAATTAGCATTCACACTTAACGCGCCCAGGTTGGTGCTTAATGATGCGATGGACGGATAGCTCACCTGCAATTGTTTTTGAATTACAGTTTGCGGGGTTTCCAAATACAGATCATTCAAATAAGCATTCTTCGGCCCGTAGAAGAATGTTGTATGGAATTTCTTAAGTTCGAGCCCACTTTTTTCAGAGAAGGTAAATGAATTTATTTTGCCAGACATAGTATCCGGGCTATACGACAGGTTTTCAATATCAGCATTCAAATTATGGACGTTCATGTGCGCAAAGTCGAGGCCCTTGGGGATGGCTTTGGTGGCATTGTCGTCATATTTAATATCATCATTGCTGAACGTGATCCTATCCAGCGTAGCTGCCCAGCCCTTAGTGCTCGCGGCTGGTTTTGCAAGGGTATCCAACTGCCTAATGGCTTTTCCCACTGCTGTTTTAACCTTTTGTGGCTGGGCGAAGGTTAGTGCCGCTTTGGTATCATCCAGGTCGATGGATTTAATGCCGATAACCTGGTTGTTCAGGTCTATCTTCTTCATCTCTACCAATAAACGGCCTAAATTTACTTTGGCAGTCATGGTTGGGGCACCGTAATCCACGTTTATTTTTGATATATCAACCGTTCCTATGTTAAGCAACATGCCTTGCGGATGCGTTGCCGTGATTGGTGTTACCGGTGGCGCAGCAGCAGGTGGCGGAACATCAGTTTGGATGATCTTTGCATTAAAGCCTGATAACGTGACCTTCGGGATGGTGAATTTCATTTTATCCAGATCGAAGGTGGTGATCTTGGTATCAAAATGGCCCAATAAAAACTTTACGTTATAACCGGTGATGGCATCTTTATAAGCGATGTTGATCTTATTCAGAATAACCGTTTCAACAGATATGGTCATTGCCGAAGCTGTATCCGTTGGTTTGGGAGCAACCTTTGTCGGACTTGAAAATGCCCTCATGATGTAATCAAAATTAAAAAGGCTGTCCGGCCCGCGGGTTACTTTGGCGGTGATGCCATCCAGGTTGATCTCGTTTATTTCTACGGTGTGATGCAGTAGTTTCAGCATGCTGATGTCTACTTCGAGTTTATCGCCTGCAATTAATGTGTCGCGTTTCTGATCTTCAAAATAAACACCTTCCAGCACTATACTTTTGGGTAGCCCGATACTGATATGGTCTATGCGTACTTTAGTATGAATTTTACCTTGTAAAAAATTTACAGCTTTATTTTTAGCGAAGTTTTGTACAGTGGGTACCTGTATTAAAATAGCTACAAGCAGCACCAGGAACAGTACGCTTGCAATTATCCAAAGAATAGTTTTTAAAGCTATAAGTCCAAATCGTTTCAAATGTTATACGTTTTTCAAAGGTGAAGATTGTTGTTGCTTATAATAATACAAATAATTTGTTAAACCATAGCCCCCTCTAAATCTCCCCCGGTAGGGGAGACTTTAATTTTTAAAGCCCTCCCTTCCGGGGAGGGTTGGGAGGGGCTTTTTGTTTGTTTATGTTAATTTCCCTTGTTTGTAAAACTATTCTACAGTTTTCAACACCACGGGATGAGCATTTGTTTTTTAATAACTTTGTATTTCGCCATAAAATTTATTAGTTTACCATTATGCCCGATTTTTCGCACTTACACGTACATACCCAATTTTCGTTACTCGACGGCGCCGCCGATATAGGTAAACTATACAAAAAAGCCGCTGCCGATGGCATGAAAGCCCTGGCCATTACCGACCACGGCAATATGTTTGGCGCGTTTAAGTTTGTGGCCGAAGCTGGTAAACACAACGTAAAACCCATAGTAGGCTGCGAGCTATATGTGGTTGCGGATCGGCACAAAAAACAATTTACCAAGGAGAAAAGAGACATCAGGCATCACCAGCTTTTACTGGCTAAAAATGCTGAGGGCTATAAAAACCTGGTAAAACTATGTTCATTTGGATACATGGAAGGCCTTTACAGCAAATGGCCCCGTGTTGATAAGGAACTGATATTAAAATACCACAAAGGCTTAATTGCTACTACTTGTTGTATAGGTGCATCGGTACCGCAAGCCATTTTGCGCAAAACCGAGGATGAAGCCGAAGCAGAATTTAAATGGTGGCTGGATTTGTTTGGCGAGGATTATTACATCGAACTACAGCGCCATGATATACCTGAGCAGCATACGGTAAATGCCGTATTGCTCAAATACGCTAAGAAATATAATGTAAAAGTGATTTGCTCTAATGATTCGCACTACGTGGATCAGCAGGACTCGAATGCGCATGATATTTTGTTGTGTGTGAATACCGGCGATATGCAGAGCACGCCAATTGCTACCGATGAAGAAGGCGGCAAGGGTTATCGTTTCGGCTTCCCTAATGACCAGTTTTATTTTAAAACACAGTCGGAAATGGGCAAGCTGTTTAATGACTTGCCTGAATCATTAGATAACACCAACGAGATTGTTGATAAGGTAGATGTATTGAAGTTGAAGCGGGATATTTTACTGCCCAACTTCGTTATCCCGCCTGAGTTTAAGATCCACAGCGATATGACCCCTGATTCGGATACGCTGAACCAGTGGGAATACCTGAAGCACCTTACATTTTTAGGCGCTAAGGAACGCTATGTGGATATATCGCCGGAGGCAGAAGAACGCATCAATTTTGAGTTGTTTACCATTCGTACTATGGGTTTCGCGGGCTACTTTTTAATTGTAGCCGATTTCATCAAGGCGGGCCGTGATATGGGCGTGTTTATTGGTCCGGGCCGTGGTTCAGCGGCGGGTTCGGTGGTGGCCTATTGTATCGGTATCACCAATATCGATCCGCTAAAATATAATTTACTATTCGAAAGGTTCCTGAACCCTGACCGTAAGTCGATGCCCGATATTGATACGGATTTTGACGATGCGGGCAGGCAAAAAGTTATTGATTATGTAGTTGAAAAATACGGTAAGAACCAGGTAGCGCAGATCATCACCTATGGTTCGATGGCGGCGCGTACCAGTATACAGGACGTAGGCCGTGTACTGGATCTGCCGTTATCAGAAGTAACCTTACTGAAGAAATTAGTACCCGATACATTGGGTATCACCTTACAAGGTGCCATAGAGCAAGTACCCGAATTACAGGCAATACTTACAGGCAATGACCTTCGTGCAACCGTTTTGCGCGAGGCCGGTAAACTGGAAGGCTCCATCCGTAATACGGGTGTGCATGCCGCGGGTATCATCATAGCCCCTTATGATTTAACGGATATTGTGCCAGTGGCAGTAGCCAAAGACTCTGACCTGTTGGTTACCCAATACGATGGGCGTGTGATTGAGGATGCTGGCGTTATCAAGATGGACTTTTTGGGTTTAAAAACCCTGACCATTATTAAGGATGCACTAAGGCTGATCAAACAAAATTATGGCGTTGTTATAGATATAGATTATATCCCGCTGGATGACGAAAAGACCTTTGAGCTTTATCAAAAAGGCGATACCAACGGTACGTTCCAGTTTGAAAGCGATGGTATGCAAATGTATCTGCGCGATTTGAAGCCCGATAAGTTTGAGGATTTGATCGCCATGAACGCGCTTTACCGCCCGGGTCCGATAGAGTACATACCGCTGTTTATTAAGCGTAAGCATGGTTACGAACCTATAGCGTTCGATTTACCTGATATGGAGGAATACCTGGGCGAAACCTACGGTATTACCGTTTACCAGGAACAGGTGA
This sequence comes from Mucilaginibacter sp. L196, assembly GCF_009765905.1. Classification (GTDB taxonomy): domain Bacteria; phylum Bacteroidota; class Bacteroidia; order Sphingobacteriales; family Sphingobacteriaceae; genus Mucilaginibacter. The sequence continues at coordinate 323,607 of NZ_LMUO01000019.1, forward strand.
TGCTTTTATCGCAAAAACTGGCTGGCTTTAGTAAAGGCGATGCCGACGTTTTGCGTAAGGCGATGGGTAAAAAACAAATTGAGGTACTGAATAAAATGGAGGCTCAGTTTATGACCGGAGCTACCGCTAAAGGTCACCCCAAAGATAAACTGACCAAGGTTTGGAACGACTGGAAGGCATTTGCCCAATACGCGTTCAATAAATCGCACTCTACCTGTTATGCTTTCGTGGCGTACCAAACGGCTTACTTAAAAGCGCATTACCCAAGCGAATATATGGCCGCTGTATTGAACAACCAGAACAACATGGAAAAGATTACCTTTTTTATGGATGAGTGCCGCCGCATGGGTGTGCATGTTTTGGGGCCTGATGTAAATGAATCTGATTTGGCGTTCGCGGTGAACAAAAAGGGTGAAATCCGTTTTGGTTTGACAGGGGTGAAAGGTGTAGGTGATAAAGCGGTTGAAGCTATTATTGAGGAACGTGTAGAGCGTGGCCCCTATACATCTGTTTATGATTTCGCGCAGCGCTCAAACACGAGGAGTGTAAACCGTAAATCGTACGAAAACCTGATTTATGGTGGTGCTTTTGACGGCATGGGGTTAAACCGTGCGCAGTTTTTCGCCAAAACAGAGAATGGCATTTTAACGGGTGTTGAACGATTAATTAAATACGCCAACGATTACCAGAATACGCAAAGTAGCAACCAATCATCTTTATTTGGTGGTTCGATTGCTTCTTATGTTCCGGAGCCTGCAATGCCGGAGTCGGACGAATGGCCGCTGATTGAAAAGCTGAAATATGAGAAGGATGTTATCGGTATTTACCTTACCGGGCATCCGTTGGATAACTTTAAGCTGGAGATGGAGCGCTATTGCAATACCAACATCAGCGATCTGAAAAATATGCAGAAAGCCCGTAGCGGTGAAGGTGGCGAAGAGATCATGAACGCGTTTAACGAATTGCGCAAGCGTGGTGATATTCGTGTAGGTGGGCTGGTATCCAACGTTCAACATAAAATGACTAAAAATGGTAAGCCGTTCGGGACTTTTGTTTTGGAGGATTACAAGGAATCGTATGAATTCGCGCTGTTTGGTGAGGATTATATGAAGTTCAGGTATTTGTTGGTTGATGGTTATTTCCTGCATATAAAAGGTATCATAGAAGAGAAATTCAGGCAGAAGGATAACTGGGATATGAAGATATTAAGCATGAGTCCGCTATCTGAAATGCGCGATAAACTGACGAAATCGCTTACAGTGTGTGTTGATCTGCAATCGTTAAATGATACGTTGTTAAGCAATATTCAGCAGGCGCTTGATGTGAATATTGAGAAGTACCCGGTTAAGAATTGCTCGCTGCGGTTTTTGGTGAAGGACAGGGAGGATACGATTGTACTGGAAGCGATTTCCAAGAGCGTGAAGGTGAACCCGAGTGATGATTTGATGGCTGATATTTTTAGTATTACTAATGTTCAGCCAGTGTTAAATTCGTAAGTGATTTCTTTCTGTCATTGCGAGGTACGAAGCAATCACGAACGCTGCATGGTTGCTTTGCTTATGTGCGATTGCTTCGTACCTCGCAATGACAAGGTTCTATATAACTTGTTAATATTAATATTGTTAAGACTTAAATTCACACCTTATGAAACGATCACTCGCTGTACTCTTGCTGTTTTTTACCACAATTGGGTTTAGTCAAACTTTGCCGGGTGTATCGGGTGGCGCTCATCTGGCATCTATTGGAAACCTTGCATTGGAATCGGGTGCTGTGATCAATAATTGCGAAATAGGCTATCGCGTGCATGGGCGGTTGGATGAAAGCCGGTCGAACGCTGTCATATTTTGCACTTGGTATACAGGTGATGCCGCCGGGGTGGAATCGACCCACCCGTGGGAGGCTGTGGATACTGCCAAATATTGTTTGATTATCATTGATGCGCTGGGCGATGGCGTGTCTTCTTCGCCATCTAACAGCAAACAACAACATGGTGCCGATTTTCCGAGATTTACTATACGCGATATGGTGAACAGCCAGCACAAGCTTTTAACAAACAAACTTCATATTAACCATGTAAAGGCAGTAATGGGCATATCAATGGGCGGTATACAAACTTTTCAATGGGCGGTAAGCTATCCCGGTTTTATGGATGTGTTGATACCGATTGTGGGTACTCCGCAACCGTCGAGCTTCGACCTAATGGTTTATAATACGTTTCGCGAAACGATTGAGGAAAACACGGGCTATGATCATGGCCGGTATAAGATCAATCCGACCATTCCCAATGCAACTATGATGCTGGATGTGTTTTTAACAACTCCTGCCGACCGCGTTAAAACAGTTAAAAGAGAAGATGTAGCCAAATGGGTTGCATCCAATAAAACCCGGCATGATCAGGACTGGAACAATACCGATTATCAACTAAACGCTATTATCAATCATGATATTTCTAAGGATTTTAATAATTCCCTCGAGGAGGCAGCAAAGCATATTAAAGCTAAAATGCTCATTATTTCATCCTTGCAAGATCACATGGTGAATCCTGCTCCAGCTATGGCGTTTTCAAAGCTGTTGCCTGCCAAACTGATTGTGTTAAATGATGATAAGGGCCATCAGGCTCCAAATTTTTTTAACCCTGTTATAAAGGATGCTATAGCTGGGATATTATCGGCACAATAATTAGTCAGTATTTTAATATTAGCTAAAGCCTCAAGTCGGAAGATTTGGGGCTTTTCTGTTTAAAACTACAGTGTTTAGTATACTCATCCTCATAACAGAACTATTTCGGCAAGCGCTTGTTCATCTGAAAGATAATTAACGACATTATAAAAATCTAAATATGAAACTTTCAGTCAAATTACTTTTAATCGCTTTGTGCGTTGCTGGTAGCACTGCTACCTATGCCCAAACTGCAACGCCTGGCGACAAGGCTTTTGTAGCCAAAGTATCACAAGGCGGGATGTACGAGGTTGCAGCCGGCCGTGTAGCGATTACCAAAGGCACTAAACAAGATATCCGCGATTTTGCTACTGCCGAGGTGCATGACCATGTGCTTGTGGGTGCTAAATTGAAAAAGCTATCAGCAGAGGCTGGTATTACTTTTTCGTCTGAACCTAATGCTGAGTTTTCTGCAAAATTGAAACACCTGTCTTCGCTTTCAGGTTTGGCGTTTGATGAGGAATACCTTTCTGAGATGGGAACGATTCATGATATGGATGGCGCGGCATTTGCCAAGGAAGCTACCAATGGCGGTACAGCTGCTTTCCGTGCTTTTGGTGCGGAAACCCACCGGATAGTTTTGCGCCACATTGGCGCCATTAAGGCAATTCCGGCTAACTAACAGTTAGTACAGATTAAGAAAGGCTGCTACTAAATTAATAGTGACAGCCTTTCTTATGCAGATAATCCTGATTAAGAATTTACGATCTAATAAACTCCAGTAAATCCTTATTTATAGTTGCTGCCTCTGTAGCTGGCATGCCATGTGGAAAGCCTGGGTATGAGATCAGCTTACCGTTTTTCAATAGCTTTACGGCCTTTGCTCCTGAAATAGGGAAGGGGACGATCTGGTCGTCTTCTCCATGTAAAACAAGTACAGGAATATCCACGCTTTTCAGGTCTTCTGTAAAATCAGTTTCTGAAAAAGCTTTGATGCCCTCAACATGCGCTTTTACGCCGCCCATCATTCCTTGTCGCCACCAGTTTTTTCTTATACCTACTGATATTTTCGCACCCTCGCGGTTATAACCATAAAAAGGGATGGTAAAATCTTCAAAATATTGTGCCCTGTTAAAAGCAGTACCCTCACGGATCTCATCAAAAACCGACATCGGAACGCCATCCGGGTTAGTTGCAGATTGTACCATTATCGGTGTAACCGCACTGATCAATACGGCTTTGGCTACACGGCCTTTTCCATGTTTAGCAGCATAATGAATAACTTCGCCACCACCTGTTGAGTGGCCGATGTGTATGGCGTCTTTCAAATCAAGAAATGTGGTAAGCTCGGCTACATCTGCCGCGTAAGTATCCATGTCATGTCCATCTGATGACTGGCTGGATCTTCCATGTCCACGGCGATCATGTGCGATAACCCTGTATCCATGCTGAAGGAAAAACATCATCTGGGCATCCCAGTCATCACCGGATAATGGCCAGCCATGATGAAAAACAAGTGGTTGGCCTGTTCCCCAGTCCTTATAATAGATTTCGGTTCCGTCTTTTACTGTAATTGTGCTCATAGGTGTTTGTTTATGATGATTAATAAATGAGTATCAGTTGTTTTGAAAAGTTTAGGGGGAGGAGACCTAAAAGTAGAAAATAAAAAGCTGATATATTAACATTTAAGAGTAAAAGGTGTTTTCGATTATTGATATTCGTTAAGACTGCCGGGCGATGTTGACTCACCCGACTACGCTGCGCTGGTCGACCTCTCTTCGCCTGCGGCGGAAAGAGGTCGAGATAATCTAAACACCTTGTCATTCTGAGCATAGCGAAGAATCTGTACAGTGTAAACAATTATACAGATTCTTCGCTATGCTCAGAATGACAATTTTTTTGGCTACAACAATAGTTGATTCGGCTACTTTTGCTCTTTTGGTGATGCGCAACTTTGTATCATCAAAACAAATTGAAACAATGAAAATTATAGTAACAGGTTCATTAGGACACATTAGCAAGCCATTGACAGAAGAATTAGTGGCAAAAGGGCATACGGTTATAGTTGTTAGCAGTAATCCTGATAAACAAATAGACATTGAAGCTTTAGGTGCTACCGCGGCCATAGGTACATTGGCAGATGTTGATTTTTTGACAGTTACTTTTACAGGTGCTGATGCGGTATATACCATGGTTCCGCCTAATTACGCGGCTGCGGATATGATGGCTTATTGCAAAGAAACAGGTGAAAACTTTGCCGAAGCTGTCGAAAAGTCGGGTGTTAAGCGGGTGGTTCACCTGAGCAGTATCGGGGCACATATGGAGAAGGATTCCGGCCTGATTTTAGCGCATCGGCAGGTGGAAACTATTTTGGACAAGTTATCGAATGTTGCCATTACATTTATGCGCCCTTCGGGTTTCTATTACAATTTATTGGGCTTTATACCGATGATAAAAAATACAGGTGTAATTACTGCGAATTATGGTGCGGATGATATGCTGATATGGGTCTCACCAGTAGATATAGCTGCTGCGGTTGCTGATGAACTGGAAATTCCGCTTACCGGCCACAAGGTACGTTATGTAGCGAGCGATGAATTAACGGGTAACGAAACGGCAAGTATTTTAGGTATAGCGATTGGCAAGCCGGATTTGAAATGGATATTAATATCCGACGAAGAAAGACAGCGCCAGTTAGAAGCGGTAGGCTTAAAGCCTACAATGGCTCATGGTTTGGTTGAAATGTTCTCCAGTCAGCATAACGGTGCATTGGCTGAGGATTTTTACTGCAACTGGCCCAAAGTGATGGGTAAAGTAAAAATGGCCGACTACGCCAAAGAATTTGCTGCCATCTACAATCAAAAATAACTATATTGTATCATGGCAAATGCACAACCTCACCGGATCAAAACCATCAGTGAATATCACCAGGTTATGGGGCTCCCAAAGCCGGAGCACCCGCTGATCAGTGTGATCAATTTTGAGTCGATTAAGCGTTTGCCGTATGATGAATCCATAAGTATAGTATTTGATTTTTATTCCATCTCGCTTAAAAGGGATTTTAATGGTAAGATGAAATACGGGCAGCAGGAATATGATTTTGATGAGGGGATTATGTTTTTTATTTCACCCGGGCAGGTATTCGGGATGGAGATTGATAAAGGCATTGAGCTAACACATTCGGGATGGTTGTTACTTGTTCATCCCGATTTTTTATGGAATACCTCATTGGCTAAAACCATGAAACAGTATGAATATTTTAATTACTCAGTACATGAGGCCTTGTTTCTATCTGAAAAAGAAGAAACAACTATTATAGGTATGATGCAAAGCATGGAGCAGGAATATCGGTCTAACATTGATAAATTCAGTCAGACTATTATTATCGCTCAACTAGAATTATTACTGTCTTATGCGGAACGATTTTATCAGCGGCAATTTATCACCCGGAAAATAGCTAACCATCAAATTCTAAACCGACTGGAAGAAGTTTTGACGGAGTATTTTAACAGCGATACTTTATTGAAAAGAGGGTTGCCTACTGTGCAATATATTGCCGAAATCTTGAATATATCGCCCAGTTATTTAAGCGGATCATTAAAAATGCTGACAGGGCAAAGCACACAACAGCATATACATGATAAGCTGATTGAAAAAGCGAAAGAGAAGCTATCTACCACTAGTTTATCCGTAAGTGAGATTGCTTATGAGTTGGGGTTTGAGCATTCGCAGTCGTTTAGTAAGTTGTTTAAAACGAAGACGGAGCTTTCGCCTTTGGAGTTTAGAGCTTCGTTTAATTGATTTATACTGGCAAACAAAGCAATCTTTTTACCCTCTTTCCGGCTTGCCGGAGAGAGGGTCGAACAGCGTAGCGCATTCGGGGTGAGTAAACTATGCGTCACGCATTTGCGCTAATGTCGCTCGTATAATTACTCACCCGGTCTTTGCTTCGCTCGACCACCCTCTCTTCGCCTGCGGCGGAAAGAGGGTAGAAAACAGCATGAAAATATGTTGCCCATTATCTAACGCATCCAACCCTGACTTTCAAGGTAATTTATTAAACGCGGGTCACTATCAGAAAGTACAGGCAGCCACTCGCTTACCTCTGTCCTCGTCCAGTAAAGGCCTTTAGGATTGTCGGGCCGGGCAAATTTGTAATCGTATAACACCGCCCGGATGTAACGGGGTGGTTTTTGCGGGAATGGATTTTCGGCAAATAATCTAACAGCATCTGGGTTATTGTGTAGCAGCTTCCATACCAGGTTGTAGGTCCATGGGTATTGGTCGGCGGTGGACATGGAGGCAAACCACATTTGCCAATCGAGCCGAAGTTGATATGGCGCGATTTGCGGTGGGCGCTTATCTAACAAAACAGGTAGGCCTTTGTAGATATAGGGTTTCCATGTTGCTTTATTACCGGTGGTATCATCCGAAGTTCCTTCAAAAATCACGTTCATGCGTTCCTGACCAACGCTGCCGAAGGCGCCATAAGTGTTTACCAAGTCGAGCGGATCATAGGAAGAGTTCATCGCTTGGTTGGGTGATAACATGTTCAATACCGGCTGAATACTGAGTAATACCACCAGGCCTGTGGCTATCCATGCTGTAATTACCATTGGTTTTGATTCTTCGGCTATGCTGGCGGCAGCTTCTGCTTTATGAACAAGCACGGCGGGAAGTAGCTTCGACCAAAAGCTGTCATCAAAGCAGGCTAAAGCGGGGATAATAGTTAGCCAGTTTAAAAACGAAAGATTGCCGCTAAGGATAATGAAAAATTGAAAAGCAATAATAACCGACCCGGCAATGTGGCGCGACAATCGATGCCACCAAATAAACCATGGCGCTACCAGTTCGGCCAGCCAGTTAAACCATACCCCGATCTTTAATACCGTATGCGGTAAAAAATGAAACCAGCGGGTTAGCGGGCCGGGTATAGGTTGTGTTTCAAAATAGTAATAAAGCGCGGTAGCGTTACGCCATGTAGCATCGCCGCGGAACTTGATCAACCCTGCGCCCAGCATAATACGAAAGGCGAGCCAGCGAAATAAAATAATGACGGGCAAAGGTGGCGCTTGTTTTGGAAATGGCCGCATTTCAAGCAAAGGGCAGAGAAATATCGCCAGGAAACCGGTTTCATTGAGTTGGATCTCCCAGCCATAGCCATACCAGTCTTGCCCCATATGTACGATAGACATATAGAGTATCCAGATGATGGCGAGCAGTGGCACATTTGCATAGCCGATGATTATGACACAGGAAAGTAGGAACCCTAGCCATGCCACAGTTAAAAGTGCTGTATTTGAATGCCAAAACCAAAAAACGGAAGGCAGGCGAACAAAGCCGGCACCGGTTGAACCCAGCGTGGTTGTTATCTGTTTAAGGTAGAGCCCAAGCGGTAGCAGTCCGTTGGTGCCAATTAGTGGAATAATTTGATTAATGGCAACCAAAAAAGCTACAGCATATATGATACCCAGCAGCCTAAGAATGACAAAGCGGGTAAGCCAGTAGCTTGGTTGATTACTGTTTAGTTCCATTTGATAACCGAATATTGCTCATTAATAGTACATTAATGATGGTGATATGGTTTTGGGTGGAAGTGTTAAAATGTTGATGTCTTTAGTTTTTTGTCATTACGAGGAACGAAGCAATCGCACATCTGCAGAGTTCGCGATTGCTTCGTTCCTCGTAATGACAATTTAGCACCTCATAAAGACTCTAAAAACGGCCACTCACCCCGACATTGCTGCGCTTGTCGACCCTCTCTTCGCCTGCGGCGGAAAGAGGATAAAACAGGTAAAAAGTGATTGTTTTTGATGCTTTTTTGATTGATTTTGAGCATTTTTTGAGTGAAATTGGACTATTTTTGGGCTAAAATGACCTGAATTTGGGCTTAAAATCAATCTAAAAAGCCTGTTTTTGACTTGTTTTAGGGCATAAATTGGGTCAAAAGTGTACCATTTGTACCAGGTGTTCCACTTGTTTCGTGGTACAGTTTAGTTTTTATTGGCTGCTAATAGCTCTTTAACTTTCTCGTTTCCATGTACAGCCTTCAGGCCTTCTTCATAGCCGATCATGAAAATATCGTCGGCAGCATCAGTATCGAATATACCGTAACCGCCGAGGTCCTGGGGTTCAATGACTACATCGCACAGAAGCTTATGTGCGTTAAGGTTGGAGTTGATGCTGATCATTGCCGCACGGTCGATCATATTGGCGAAGGATTTGATCTCGGTAACAATTGGCAAATGGTTGCAGGATGAACCGATGATGAAGTCGCAATTACCTACCAGCGGGTCAACCGGGAAGTTGTTGAGTATGCCGCCATCTACGTACATATGGCCACTGATCATTATCGGCTTAAAGATACCGGGCAGGCAACAGGATGCTAAAATGGCTACATCCAGTTCGCCTTCGGTAAAGTAAACCAGCCTGCTTTCGCCAAGATCCACAGAGGAGATGGTAACCTTTATATTAAGCTCCTTGAAAGTATTATGCGGAATATACTTTTTGATTAATGAACTCACATTCATGATAGAAACCAAACCTGTGCTACCCAACGCGGGGCGTAGCAGCTTAAGCAGTTTAGCATCCTTAATAACCTGCAGTATTTCCCTGGGTGGCATGCCCGCTGCAAAAAAAGCCCCGGCAACCGCCCCTGCGCTGGTACCCGAGATATGTGAAAATTGTATACCGTGATCGGTAAGCGCTTGTATCACCCCTAAATGCGCAACACCCCTCACGCCACCTCCTGAGAGTGCTAATCCTACTTTCTTTGAGTTATCGCCGTTGGTATCTGTATTCATAAATAGGGATTATAAATTGTTGCTTGCTATTAATTGTTTAAGCCAGGAAACGTGAAAAGGTTTTGGGTTGCTATTTCAATTCATCTAAAACCCTGAATATCTTGGCTTTGATCTCTTTGCCTGATCCATTATAATTGTTCACCATGATAGAGAAGCATAATTGCTTACCATCATGCGTTTGGTAGCCTGCATAATTAAGCACGTTGATGATACTGCCACTTTTCATGTGCATATCGTTATAAATAGGCAAGCTCTCATAAAAATCATGATACCATGGCGCTTTAGTAGTTGAAAGCAATATGGTAGCCATGGTACGGGTAGTCACACGGTCGGCGGGGGATAGGCCCGAGCCATCAAATACGTTTAATGAATTTGGGTCGATACCGCGCTGCTTCCAGAAATCCTGCAATGCCACAACGCCATTCGCTGTGGATGGTTGTTTACCAGCTTTCCAGGTAATGGTCTTGAGCAATTGCTCGGCGTACAGGTTGATGCTTTTCTGGTTAGTCCAGTAGATGATCTTGCTGAGTTCGGGCGAGGATATAGTTAATATATTTTGATTCGCTGTTGGCGTGGTTTCGCCTTTGGCAGTTAGAGTAGAAGTTGATTCGACGATGCCTGAAATGGGAATGCCTAAACGTTTCAATGTATCAGCCAAACGGAAAGCTGCATCATAAGCAGGATCAGGTAGGGATAAGGCGATGCTTTTTTTGGTTTGATCTTCCGCATACGTGCCACGCAGATATACTACGTTACCATTCAACGGTAGGTAAGCATAGGATTGATCGCCGGTATGGGTGGGAGCATTCAGTAACTCGCTTTTAAACTTAAGGTAAGGCATTGCGGGTACGGTGTGCGATACGGTTATCGGTGTACCAATCTCGCCGGTATGCAACTTGACATCATATTGGTTCTCGCGCCAGCAAAGTCCGGATGGGCCTGCGCCGTAATAGTTACCAATATCCTCGTAGATCCAGCCATCGGGAATAGACTGTGATCCGAATATCGAATCATCACCAATAGTCCTTCCGTTTATTTTTTTTATTCCCGCTTTGCGGATGGCATCAACCATTAAAGTTAAAATGTGTTCTTCCTTACTGCTTTCATAGCGCCAGCTGCCAAGCGTGGGGTCGCCGGAACCTTTGATGATGATGTCGCCGTTTAAAGTCCCATTAGTAATCGATCCACTGTAGCCGAAACTAGTTTGATATTTGAAATCTGCCCCCAAAACATTAAAAGCTGTTATGGTAGTAATGGTTTTCATGGTGGAAGCAGGTGCCAGTCCCATGCTTGGGTTGGCGGAGAATACCTCCTTCCCACTGTTTACGTCCAATACCGTTAACGATATGGAGGCATATTGGCACTGGCTATCCGCCTGCAGACTGTTTACGGCCGCCTGTAATTTCTGCTGAAGGGATTGCGCAGGGCAATATCCCGCTATAAATAAAAAACTAAGCGTTAGTAACCGTTGTATCCTCATGCTTTGATAACCATTTCGATATATAATAAATTGGTATGCCTATCAGAACGATTCCTAATCCACACTCAGTATAAGTTCGCTTATAAATCAGCAGTAAAATGCAGAATGTGATACCCATTAATATATAAATGGCAGGCAAAACCGGATAGCCGAAAGCTTTGTAAGGTCTGTCAGCGTTGGGGTGTTTCGCTCTCAAGATATAAATGCCGATGATAGTTAACACATAAAATACTACTACTACAAAAGAGATCATATCCAATAAATCACCGTATTTGCCACTTAAACATAGTAAAGAAGCTACCAGGCACTGTATCCATAAACCAAATCCGGGAACAGCGAATTTATTCAATTCGCCAGTTTTTTTGAAGAAAAGACCATCCTTCGCCATAGTATAATATACCCTTGCCCCAGATAATATCAAACCATTGTTGCATCCAAAGGTGGATATCATAATCATTAATGCAATAATATAAGTACCTGCATTACCGAATATAGCATGAGATGCTGCTATCGCAACACGATCTTTAGCTGCTGTTGCTATATCATGCAACGGTAAAACTGCGGTATATACTAAATTAGCTGATATGTAAATAATGGTTACTACCAATGTTCCTAAAAATAAACTCAACCCAATATTCCGTTTCGGATTGCGCATTTCGCCTGCTATGAATGTTACGTTATTCCAGGCATCACTGCTAAATATAGACCCTACCATGGCTATTGCAATCGCACCTAAGGCTGCATCTATAGTATATTGAGAAAAAGTTCCATTGGTGTTTAGTTTTTGCAGATGCCAGGCATTTGTCCAGTTGGCATGCCATACATCGCCCTTTAGCATAATAAAGCCGAAAATTATCAACCCAAACAAACTCAGCAGCTTGGTTATGGTAAAGGTGTTTTGAATAAGTTTTCCGCTTTTAACACCTTTGGTATTGATGAAAGTAAGTAGGATAATTAATAAGATTGAAACTATTTGGGCCGAAGTAATGGTAAAATGATAAGATGTATCTAGGGGATTGGGGACATAATGAAACGGAAAAACAATATTATCCTCGCTGCAAAATGGGATTAATTTAGTCGTGTAATGTGAAAAGCCTAGCGCTACAGCCGTGAACTTCGAAAACGCAACACCCACCGCCGCAATAGTGCCCGTTTGTATCACCGCAAAAAAGCTCCAGCCGTATAAAAAAGCTATTAGCTTATTGTATGCCTCTTTTAAATAAACATATTGTCCGCCTGCTTTTGGGTACATGGCACTTAGCTCGCCGTAGCTTAAGGCTGCGGTTAAGGTCATGAAACCGGTAAGCGCCCAAACCACAATTAACCATCCGGCCGAACCAACATTGCGTATAATATCAGCACTTACAATGAATATACCCGAACCGATCATTGATCCTGCTACGATCATGGTGCCATCAAGCAGGCCTAAAGAGTGTTTTAATTTGGGTTCGGTTGATTTTTCAGTCATAAAATGAGGTTCGTTTTGTGGGTTAAGATAAGAATAAAGTGGCAAATTAAAATATTCCTCGTTTATACAAATTGCAATTAATAGATTTAGTCTCATCTATCGTAGCAATTCTAATAACTGTCTGTATAACGCTTAAAATCAGTGCAAAAACTATTGCGGTTTCCTTTTGTAAATAAATTAATTTGCTAATTTGCAGTCCAATATATAACCAGTACTAACCAAATACATTTAATAAACTAAATTTCTAACATGGACTTTTTGTACACTAATTTAATTTACCTGATACCCGTTTTTGGGCTAATTGGGATTGCAGTGATGGCTGTTAAAGCCGCGTGGGTTACTAAGCAGGATGCAGGAGACGGGGATATGGCGCAACTGGCAGGTTATATTGCCGATGGTGCCATGGCTTTTTTACGTGCCGAGTGGAAAGTACTAAGCTATTTTGTTATTGTTGCAGGTATACTACTTGCATATTCGGGTACAACGGTGCATACATCAAGCCCGGTTATCGCTATATCATTCGTTGTTGGGGCATTCCTTTCGGCGTTTGCCGGCTTTTTGGGAATGCGTATAGCTACCAAGGCTAACGTGCGTACTACACAAGCGGCGCGTACAAGTTTATCGCAAGCTTTAAAAGTATCGTTTACAGGTGGTACCGTTATGGGTTTAGGCGTTGCTGGTTTGGCAATCATAGGTTTGGGGTCATTGTTCATTGTTTTCTTTACCATCTATGTTAAAAATACAGGTGGCGATGTAAATGGCGAGGCTATGGCTAAAGCATTAGATGTTTTAGCAGGATTCTCTTTAGGTGCGGAATCAATCGCGCTTTTTGCCCGTGTTGGTGGTGGTATATATACCAAGGCTGCCGACGTAGGTGCCGATTTAGTGGGTAAGGTTGAAGCAGGTATCCCAGAGGATGATGTACGTAACCCTGCAACTATTGCAGATAACGTTGGTGATAACGTAGGCGACGTGGCAGGTATGGGCGCCGATTTATTCGGATCATACGTAGCTACCATGCTGGCAACTATGGTTTTGGGTCGCGAAATAAAATCAAACGATATGTTTGGCGGTATAGCCCCCGTTTTATTGCCGATGGTTATAGCCGGTTTGGGTTTGATATTTTCGATAGTTGGAGCATCGTTCGTAAGAATAAGAACTGAAACATCAAGTGTACAAAAAGCACTTAACATAGGTAATTGGGCATCAATCATATTAACAGCTATCGCAACCATATTTCTGGTTAACTGGATGCTTCCAAACGATACTTTTCACATGCTAAGGGATGAAATTCCGGGCGGTGGTCTAAAAGAAGGATCATTAGAATTTACCAAAACCGGTGTTATCTATTCAATAATGGTTGGGTTGGTAGTTGGTACTTTAATGTCGATGATAACCGAATATTATACCGCAATGGGTAAACGCCCGGTGTTGGGTATTATTCGCCAGTCGTCAACAGGCCATGCTACCAATATTATCGCGGGTTTGGCAGTGGGCATGGAATCAACGGTGTTGCCTATTTTAGTATTGGCAGCAGGTATTTATGGTTCATATCATTTCGCGGGTTTGTATGGTGTTGCTATTGCTGCAGCAGGTATGATGTCTACAACAGCGATGCAATTAGCGATAGATGCTTTTGGGCCGATTGCGGACAATGCCGGTGGTATTGCCGAAATGAGCCGCCTACCCGAAGAAGTGCGTCACCGTACAGATAATTTAGATGCTGTAGGTAACACTACCGCGGCTACAGGCAAGGGTTTTGCTATTGCTTCGGCAGCGTTAACCTCACTGGCTTTATTTGCAGCCTTTGTGGGCGTTGCAGGTATTGAGCATATTGATATTTATAAAGCAGATGTATTAGCTGGCTTATTTGTTGGCGGTATGATTCCTTTTATATTTTCGGCGCTATGTATCTCGGCAGTAGGCCGTGCTGCAATGGCGATGGTTGAGGAGGTTCGCCGCCAGTTCCGCGAGATTCCGGGAATTATGGAATACAAAGCCAAGCCTGAGTACGAAAAATGTGTAGCAATATCAACCAAAGCTTCTATCCGCGAGATGGTTGCTCCGGGATTGATCGCTTTGATCTCTCCAATTATAGTAGGTTTCATTTTCGGCCCTGAAGTTTTAGGTGGGATGTTAGCAGGTGTTACCGTATCGGGTGTGTTGATGGGTATATTCCAAAGCAACGCAGGCGGTGCATGGGATAACGCTAAAAAGTCATTTGAAAAAGGCGTAGAGATTAACGGTGAGATGTACTACAAAAAATCAGAGCCGCATAAAGCATCAGTAACCGGTGATACCGTTGGTGATCCGTTTAAAGATACATCAGGCCCGTCAATGAATATCCTAATCAAACTAATGTCGATCGTATCGCTGGTTATCGCGCCGCATTTACATAAAGATTTAAACCACAGTCCTCGTTTACAAAGGGAAATTCATATCCAGTCAATGGTTATGCCTGCGAAGCAGGCTGTTAAAAACAAAATTTAATATTACAATAACCTAAACAGAATCGAAGAGGGACGCTGAAGTTGTCCCTCTTTTTTTGTTGGATGTCATTGGGTTCTCACAATACAATAGTTAGCGGGCTAGGTACAGGGAATTTAAGTAATTTTACTTGTATTAATCCCAAGCGTCATTGCGAGGTACGAAGCAATCTCTATACTGTACAGAGAAACCTGCAAGATGATCAATTGCTTATGTAGAGATTGCTTCGTACCTCGCAATGACGTGGTAAAACAAAAAGAAACCCTATTGAATACCGCTCGTCCCCCAAAAAATATAAAACCCACTCCCTTAAGTTTTAAGGAACGCCTTGAAGCCTTGCGCAACCTGCCCGCATTCTTCAAATTAGTATGGCAAACCAGTCCGTGGATGACTGTTGTTAACTCCGTACTGCGTATTTTGAAATCTGCCATGCCTTTAGGTTTGCTATACGTTGGTAAACTAATTATTGATCAGGTAATTTCCATCGCCCATAAACATGGGGCCGATACTCATCATTTATGGCAATTAGTAGTGGCAGAGTTTGCATTGGCAATATTATCCGATGCGCTATCCCGCGCTATTACTTTGATGGATAGCTTGCTGGGCGATCTATTCAATAACCATACTTCGGTAAAGCTAATGGCACATGCTGCTACACTTGATCTGGATCAATTTGAGGATGCCGTTTTTTACGATAAGTTGGAACGCGCAAGACAGCAAACCGTAGGCCGCACTATATTACTTTCACAAGTAATGAGCCAGGTACAGGACTTGATCACGATGGGCTTTTTGGCGGTTGGCTTAATGGCATTTAATCCGTGGTTGATTGTTTTGTTGCTGATCGCGATAATACCGGCTTTTTTGGGCGAATCTCATTTTAATGATAAAAGTTATGCTTTAACCCGTGGCCAAACCCCTGAACGCCGTGAACTGGATTATATTCGCTACCTCGGCGCCAGCGATGAGACGGCCAAAGAAGTTAAGATATTCGACCTTTCAGGATTTATCATACAGCGCTTTAAACTGCTGTCGGATAAGTTTTATCTCGATAATAAACGTTTGTCTATCAAACGTTCATTGTGGGGCACATTCTTCGCCATGTTAGGTAGTATTGGTTACTACGCTGCCTATGTAATTATCATTATAAAAACTATAGACGGTACAGTAACCATAGGTAATTTAGTTTTCCTTGCGGGATCTTTCCGCCAGCTACGAAGCTTATTAGAAGGCATTTTAACCCGATTTACCGCGGTATCACAAGGCGCTATATATTTGAGCGACTTTTTTGAGTTTTTCGATATTCAACCCAAAATAAAACTACCCGATAACCCCATCCCTTTCCCCAAAACAATTAAACAAGGCTTTACTTTTGAGAATGTCGGTTTCCGCTATGTAAATTCCGAACGCTGGGCAAACAGGCATTTAACCTTTACCCTCCATCCCGGCGAAAAGCTGGCATTAGTAGGGGAGAACGGCGCCGGTAAAACTACGCTGGTTAAACTATTGGCTCGCCTGTATGATCCTTCCGAAGGACGAATTTTATTAGATGGTATCGACCTGAAAGAATATGACCTAGCCGATTTGCGCTTAAACGTCGGCATCATTTTCCAGGATTACCTGCGTTACCAGATGACCTTCGCCCAAAATATAGCTGTCGGGAATATCAATGAAAAAGAAAACCGACCGTTGATAGAATCATCCGCCCGGCAAAGCCTGGCCGATGTATTGGCTGCAAAATTACCTGCCGCTTACGACCAGCAATTAGGAAAACGATTTGCCGATGGCGTTGAATTATCCGGTGGCGAATGGCAGAAAGTAGCACTAGCACGTGCCTACATGCGCGATGCGCAATTATTAATATTAGATGAGCCAACATCAGCTTTGGATGCCCGTGCCGAGTACAATGTTTTTGAACGCTTTGCCGAATTAACAAAAGGAAAATCAGCGGTGCTTATTTCACACCGTTTTAGTACTGTTCGTATGGCCGATAGGATTTTAGTATTAGATAAAGGCGAATTAATAGAAATCGGCAGCCACGAAGAACTGCTCATAAAAGGCGGTCGGTATGCTGAATTATTCGATCTGCAAGCAATGGGGTATAGATAGTGATTATTAAACAAATTGCTCAATAATTTCCTGTAATTGCTTTGCCTGTATCACACCACTTTGGCGCCACTTGGTTTGCCCGTTTTTAAATACGATAAGTGTAGGCACTCCCTGAACCTTGTATTCGCTTGCCGCGGATGGGTTTTTATCGACGTCTATTTTCAAGATCGTTATTTTATCGCCCATATTATCTTTCAGCTGTTTAAGTATAGGCGGCATCATTTTACACGGTCCGCACCACTCTGCCGAAAAATCTACCAAAACTGGTTTGTCTGATGTTATTAACTCTTTAAAATTTGCCATTTTATCGTTCCTCAATAATAATAACAACAGTATCAGCAATACGTTTTAATTATTCTGTAGTTCATTCTGCATTACACCCCATCTATGAATAATAGATTTTAGCCTGTCAATTGTAAAAGGTTTACTTAAAAAATCTTTCATTCCTGCTTCACGGCATTCCGCTTCATTTTCACTTAATACATTGGCCGTCATGGCAATAATTGGAGGGGTGCTGTCGCCATATTTCTCAATAATAAGTTTAGTTGCTTGTAAGCCATCCATTACAGGCATTTGTATGTCCATAAATATCATGTCGTAATTTTTTTCAGCAACCATATCTAATGCTATTTGTCCGTTGTCAGCAAAATCAATCTTATAGCCTATTTTTTCAAATATCCTGCCTGCTACTAGTTGATTCATTTTGTTGTCTTCTACCAGTAAAATGGTTAAAGGTTTTTTAACAAAATCTGCTTTTTCATAATAAACAGGTACATCTTTCGTAACACTCTCGGCAATGGGAAGCGGCAAACTAAAGCTAAATACCGATCCTTCCGACTCCTTGCTTTCTACCCAAAGTTTGCCACCCATCATTTCCACTATTTTTTTACAGATAGATAAACCCAGCCCCGTACCGCCGTATTTGCGTAAAGCCGTACTGTTAACCTGTGTAAATGGTTTAAATAATTGAGTGATAGCCTCTTCGCTAATACCTATACCGCTATCGCTTATCTGAAATTTAACTTCTTGCAAATCAAGGCGGTTTCGGGTAACTATAACTTTTAACTCTACAAATCCTTTATCCGTAAATTTTATGGCATTACCTATCAGGTTTACTAAAATTTGCTGTAAACGGCTTTCATCTATATTCACATAATCAGCCAATCGGTTATCAATGGCGTATTCCAGTATTAAATTTTTATTGGCTATTCCTGGTCTGCAAATGCCAATTACTGTTTTTATACATTCACGCATATCAACCGTTGCGGGTATAATTACCAGTCTGTCAGCCTCAATTTTTGATAGATCAAGTATATCACTGATAATATTGAGTAATAAGCTGCTGCTTGTATTTAAAGTTTGCAATAACTCCTGCTGCCCCGGTAACAATTCCGAAGTTGATAGTAACTGCGCTGTGCCAATTATCCCATTTAATGGTGTCCGGATTTCATGGCTCATGTTTGCCAGGAAGTTTGATTTGGCAAAAGTGGCAGCCTCTGCCTGATCTTTAGCCGTTGATAATTCTACTTGTGATGATCGTAATTCTTCACGCTGTTTAACTAATAAGAATTTATCATTTTCATGACTCTTCTTCAGTACGCTCAGCAACAGGCCAATTATCAAAATATCCATTACCGAGGATGTAATAATATCAGTCTCTTTTTTAGTAAGGGTGGAGGGTAGCGAAACTAAATGCGGGTTAAACTTTTCAGTAAAAAAACAACCCAAAAAAAGCGTGATTATCACACCAATAAAAAGAAGATGGTATTTACGCTGAAGCAGAATAATGATCAATGAAATCAGGAAAATACCCTCCTGTGGAGTCGATCCTTCTACACCGCCGTTAAAAAACCAGCCGGGTATAAACAATATTATACCTACAGTAACGTAAGCTAAAACAATGTTTTCCTGGTATCCAACATAACGGCTCCGGTAGTAAGCAAGGCAGGATAGTAGTCCTACTAATACAATGGTTATATCTAAATAAATGCTGTATCCTAATATGATATTGATAATAAAGAATAACAGCATATAAACGCTGATAATTAAAGCAACAGCGTTAAAAAGTTTATTTTCTAACGTAAGTTCCGGGTCATCATACCCTATTAAAAGCTTTAACTTATTCATTAATTAACTAAGTAGGTTTTATCAGTTTTAGGTTTAGCAATGTAATTAATTATAAGCAAAATGCCTTAATTACAATCATTTATTCAATAATGGTCAGTTATTTAAATAGTCGACATACTATTCATGTTGTAATCATTTGAAGACGGATTGTGCTGATTCCAGTCTTCCAGGTCTATCAATCCTGGTTGAGTATGGTAATGTCTATCGCTAATTGGGCATTTTACTACATAAGCGCCCTCGTTTATTAAGGCAATAATCGGGCGCGCACCACACTCCTTGCAACGCTTTACATAAATATTTTTTGGAATATTGACATAGCCCTTCATAGCACCTATTACGAATATAGAATTGAATAAGTTGTCGTTAAATAATTAATTAACTATTAGGAAATATAAAAGCTATTAATTATCAAGCGATTAAAGGTATAATACTCGGAAATGAGAATTGTTTACAAGGCAATAGCCTTACCCTGCTCGGGGAAGATGAGATTTAACTTAAGGTTATTTTCAGCCTGAAGCTGTGTTTTGAGCTTATTTATACTTAATTGTGGCGGTTTAACGTGTGTAATAATGATGTTAAAACCCTTTAATTTGTCTTTTCCAGTTAATTCGGCCAAATTATTCATTTCATTCATTAACCAATGAGGGGTTAAATGGCCAAACAATGTCTTGTCTGGCTGTTCATCGGGGAATGATGTTTCAATCATTATAGCCTTTAATTTATTTGCTTTAATCAGCGGAGCAATAGCCACCCACAAATTATGCAGGTTGCGGCTTTTCTCAATCTCATCAGGGCCGGTATCACCCAAATACAAAATATAGGCATCGTTACTTTTAACTAAAAAAGCAGTGCTTGTTAAATTTGAGTGGCTTAACGGAAATGCCTGCACCGTCATCGCTGTATTGTTTATGGCGATGATGCTATCGGGAGTTAATACCAGGTAATGATATTTTTTAATTAGAGGAGCTTCACCCTCATCGGCAAAATTTGCCCAGCTTTCCCATGTAAAGTAATCAGTTTGGATAGTTTTTATACAACTGGCTAACGCGTAGATGTTCTTAGCCGTATCGTCTGGCGAATTGATAATTAGACCCGCTATATGATCTAAATGGGCATGAGAAATAAAATATCCTTTAATATATCGCCTTAGCACTTGTTCAGCGGGTATATTAAACACGCCGTTGCTTATGGCTTTCTCAATACCATAATGTAATGTGCCCGCATCAAGGCAGATGTAGTTATTAGTACCCGCTGCGGCTACCATGTAGGCTGATAAATTACTCTCATCAATACCACCTTTTACCCCAAGTGGAACAATTTTGAACGATGCTGCGGATTTGATTTGTGCGTGAGCCGTAATTGCAAATACAACTAAAAGCAGGGTGACAATAAGGGCGCGGTTGCGAAACATATCTGGATAAATATTTTTTATTTAATTTAGGCCGATCATGAAAATCAGTCAAATTGCGGCAAAAGCTGTTGTACGTGTATTCCTTTTGCTGTTGCTTATTTCTACCATTCCTTTTTTAGAGGGGAACAACCCAAAGTTACAAAACTTTCAGTTTGTTGTCCATCGAAAATGGACACTGGTATTCCCATCTATATTAATAGTGGGCTTTGTTACGCTATTGGTTTTGTGCACCATAAAAAAATACAAACAGATTGACCTTAACTGGTTACTGGTTGTAAATACACTGGTATTACTAGCTTATTTTTTGACAATAGCTTTGGTGGTGTACAGGCAGATAAGTTAAGAATTACTCAGTTTTCATATCTTTTTCTGCCGATTCCTTGTACTCGTAGCTGCCACCCATCAAAAATCCCCAAGGTTTAAGGGTCTCAACGCGGTCGAAGATGATTTTGAAAATAGCGATGGTCGGGATTGATAAAAACATACCCGATAACCCCCATATCATCTCTCCAAAAACAATCCCTAAAAAAGTAATTAACGCGTTGAGGCGTACTTTTGAACCTACTATAGTCGGTAGTAACAGGTTTGAATCGATGGCGTGTATAGCCACAACACTTACGGCCACTTCTATGGCATCTTTAACAGATCCTGTTGCAAATGTGATGATAGAACTTAATAATAAGGCTGAGAAAATACCGAGGTAAGGTATAATATTAAACAGGCCTACAAGCAGCCCCAACAGTACCGCGTATTTTATGCCGATGATCCAGAAAATGGTACAAGCAACTGTGGCGACAATACCCATCTCCAATAATAAACCCAATATATACTGCCTTAAAATGCTTTGTATATTTTCGGCAATATCCACCACAATTGATTTGTTGGTTTCATCAAATACCCATACAATAAAACGGAAAAGTAACCTGCGATAAAACAAGATAAAGAACGTGAATATCATCATGAATACGTAAAACAACATAAGTGATGATATTGCCCCGAAAGTAGTACCCAATACACTAGTGCCGGATTCAATGATCTTTTTGGTTGTATTGTTTACGTAAGTCATTTGTTTGGCAGCGTTTATATGGAACGCATCCGATACCCAACTTTGCAAATTGATAACCGAATCAGAAACCTGACTTTTTAATTGTGGCCAGTCATCAGCCAAATTTGATACCTGCGAACCAACCAGGTAGCCAATGCCAAAAACAAAACCGATAAGTAACAGGATAGATAGCAATGAAGATGCACTACGCGGCAAACGGCATTTTCTTTCGAAGAAATTAGATACAGGCAATAAAAGTATAGCAAACAAAAAGCCAAACATCAGCGGGTCAAGTACATCCTTAGCCTGGATTACCAGGTACCCCAACGCGATGAACCCTACAAGTACTAATGAAAGTTTTTCGTAAAAAGGATGGGTAGCTTTTTTTACTGCCATATGTGTAAATTATTTTTAGGGTAACAGGGTTTGGTAGTATATGTTTTGAAGATACTACAATTACACGGCAAATGAATTTCCTTTGATTAGTTTTTTGTTATTTAGTTGTAAAAGCATCCATAATTTTCATCAAAGTAACCGCTTCTTCAATCGTGCATGGGTTAGTCCCTTCGCCTTTAAAGTAAGCTACTATTTTGGTGATCATAGGCTGCTGTATATGTTCTGGATGAACAAACTCAACGGTCTTTTCTTCGTCCCCGGTTTTCAAGGTGACAAAATTCCCAAAGAAAGGAAATGTTATTTTTCCTTTTGTGCCGATGATCTCGCAACTATCTATCGTTTCGCTTTCCGCCACATTAAAGCACCACGAACCATTAACTACTACCTTGTTTTTAAATAATATTTGTCCGCATACATGATCATCTGCAGGAGTTGCTTCCGATTGATTCAGTGAGAACCCATTATAAAGCTTAGGGTCGCCAAAAAAATATAGCATCAAATCCAGTTGGTGAGGAGCCAGGTCATGAAAATATCCACCGCCCGAGACATCGGGTTGTACACGCCAGTTAGTAGCTACATCAGCCACCAATTTTGGTTTGCGCGCTTGCCACATGCGTATTTGTACGGTACGTACATCCCCTATAACATCACTATTAAGCAAAGCCTTGACATGTAAAAACATAGGAACGGCCCTGCGGTAATGTGCCACAGTAAGTTTTAAACCGCTTTTTTTAACAGCATCAGCCATTTGCTCTGCTTCGGCAGCATTACGGGTGACCGGCTTTTCTACATAAACATTAAAACCTTTATTTAATGCTGATACAGCATAATCCAAATGCGACGATGGGGGAGTAGCAATATACACAGCGTTTATACCGGCTTCTGCCATCATTTTATCAGCATCACTATACCATTTTTCTACATGGTGCCTTTGAGCATAATCTTCGGCTTTTTCAGCATCTCGGCGCATAACGGCAACAAGTTTGCTGCCCGGCACTTTGTTAAATGCTGGTCCGCTTTTTTTCTCAGTCACATCGCCGCAACCTATTATGCCCCAATTAATATCGCTCATTTAGCCCCCTCTAAATCTCCCCCGGTAGGGGAGACTTTGTGTTTATTTAAAGTATTTGTTTTTATAGCCCTCCCTACCGGGGAGGGTTGGGTGGGGCCTATTTCAATATCCCCTCAATCTTCTCCAATTCTTCTTTAGAGAAAACAATGTTATCCAAACATTTCAGCGAATCCGCTAATTGTTCAGGCTTACTCGCGCCAATCAATACGGATGTAACGCGCGGATCTTTCAATATCCATGACAGTGCCATTTGCGCTAATGATTGTCCGCGTTGTTTAGCAAGTTCGTTCAATTGTTTAATTTCTTCCAAACGTTTAGGTGTGATCTGGCTGGTTTGCAGAAAGCCACTTGCTTTTGCAGCACGTGAATCTTCAGGGATACCATGCAGGTATTTATTAGTCAGCATGCCCTGTGCTAATGGTGAAAATGGTATACAACCCACACCTTCAGCCTCCAAAACATCCAATAAACCACCTTCAACCCAACGCTCAAACATGGAGTATTTGGGTTGGTGGATGAGGCATGGCGTGCCTAATTGCTTTAATATTTTTATAGCCTTATCAGCTTCTTCTGCCTGGTAGTTGGATATACCCACATACAAAGCCTTACCCTGGCGAACGATCAAATCCAAAGCACCCATGGTTTCTTCAAGCGGGGTATTCGGATCTGGTCTGTGGTGATAAAAAATATCTACATAATCCAGTCCCATGCGTTTAAGGCTCTGATCTAAACTGGATACCAAATATTTTTTTGATCCCCAGTCGCCATAAGGGCCTTCCCACATATTGTAACCTGCTTTACTGGATATGATGAGCTCATCACGATAAGCACTGAAATCTTCCTTTAAAAGTTTTCCAAAATTTGTTTCAGCCGAACCCGGAGGCGGCCCATAATTGTTAGCCAAATCAAAATGGGTGATACCGCTATCAAAAGCTAAGTGCAAAATTTTGCGGTAATTTTCCATCACATCCACATGGCCAAAGTTGTGCCACAGACCCAGCGAAACCGCCGGTAATAGGATGCCGCTTTTACCGCAACGGCGGTATTGCATGTTTTTATATCTATCAGCAGAAGGTACGTATGTCATCTTTTTAAAATAGGTGTTAATTGAGGTAAAAATAGAACTTTTTCTGTCGGAATCAGGATTTTAAGAATTAAGAAATTTTTAGAATGATAAGCTATTTCTGTAAATTCAAAAATCCTGTAATTCCGGTTCAGACAAACTGTAACATTTCAAAAGTCATCGTATCTAACCCGGCATAAAAAATATAAATACTTATCTGCCTAAAGCTAAATATGGATTTTGAACAAATATATAACCAATACTCGCCCCAGATATTTAGGGTGTGCATGGGCTATGTAAATGATTATGAGCAGGCAAAGGATTTAACGCAAGAAACATTCATCTCGGTATGGCGAAATCTATCAACGTTCAGGAATCAATCCAAAATTAGTACCTGGATATTCCGCATCGCTACCAATAATTGCCTAAGGGCTTTAGAAAAGAATAGCCGCATAACTAAAGTAGAGCTACCTTTTCACTTACCCGATGTGCCGGAAGAAACGCAGGAAGATAAACTAACCTTCTTGTACAACTGCATTGCCGAATTGGAAGAGATCGACAGAATTATCATTTCTTTAGTATTGGAGGATTTGCCGCAGGCGGAGATTGCCGCTATTGTGGGTTTAAGCCATGGTAATATCAGGATAAAGGTTCACCGCATAAAAGATAAACTGGCCACTAAATTTAAGGATCATGGACAATTTGAATGATTTAAAAGCGATATGGCTAACCGCGAAAACCGATAGTCTGCCAGATTCGCACGAAATGGTACACATCATCAGAAAATTCCGTAACAAAAAATTACTGAAGATAGTTGCGCTGGTGATTACAATGATTTTGCTAATAGGAATAATGATATGGGTGATTTTTGTTTATAAATCAACCATGTTAAGCACTCGCTTTGGCGAAGCATTTATCATCATCTCCGGAATCATATTTGTGTCAACCAATCTAAATTCGTTGCTGAGGTTTTATAAACTCAGGGTATGTAGCAACAAGGAATTCCTGCAGTTTTTGGAGCAAACACGTTTAAGGCAACAGTTTTATTATCGGCGTACGCAGGTGGTGGCTATGGCTTTTTGTGCTACTGGCTTACTGGCATATTTGTACGAAGGTGCTTATAAAAACACCATGTTATTCATTGGCGCGTATACAGGAACAGTTCTATATCTTTTAGTATTATGGTTTGTAGTGAGGCCGCGGGTATTTAAAAAAGAAGAGAAAAAAATAAACGCACAAATAGAAAAACTGGAATCTATATCAAAACAAATAAATAACGATGAAATTTAAAAAATACCCATTACAAATAAGACTATTAATATGCATTGGATTGTTAATGGTTACCACCCCTACATTAATCAATGATTGGTTCCCCTTACCTCATTTTGTTCGAGGTGCATTAGTTGGTGTCGGTTTGGGTTTAGAAATAAGCGGCTTGATTAAAATAAATAGATTAAGAAAGACCGGCGCGTCCTGCTAAGTATCTGTATAAAATAAAGCGTCATTGCTGTAAGGAACGAAGCAATTTCTACACAGGCAAGGCGATTAGAAAAGCATTGAACCGGCAGAGCCGCTCTGTAAGGTATAGAGATTGCTTCGTACCTCGCAATGACGATAGTTTTATCATTTTTAAACAGCTTCTAAAAAAAATCAGATCCTGAAAATCTGCTAAATCTGTTAAATCCTGGTTCAGACAACCTCAGCCACAACAAAGGTACTGCCGCCAACAAATACTAAATCATCTTTTTGCGCATTTTTTTGTGCCGATTGATAGGCTGCTTTTACGTTGGGATAGATCTCGCCAACTAGTCCGAAGCTTTCCGCTTGGTGTTTCAGACTTTCAGCCTCTAAACCTCTTGGAATATCCGGTTTGCAAAAGTAATAGGTGGCATCTGTGGGCAGCATACTTAATACTTTGCTAATGTCCTTATCATTCACCATCCCAATCACAAAATGCAGGTGCTGATAAGGCGTAGCGGTAATGTTCTTTAACACTTCCTGTATCCCTTCCGGATTATGCCCGGTATCACAAATAGTAAGCGGATCGATACTTAAAACTTCCCACCGGCCATGTAAACCTGTAAGGGTTTTAACCTGACGTAAGGCTATTTGTAAGTGCTCATCGGTAATTACAAACCCCTGTTCACGCAATTGCTTAACTGCGGAAAGAACTGTTTTTATGTTTTTAAGTTGATAACTGCCTGTGAGATCAAGTTGTAGGTTGTAGGTTGTAAGTTGTGAGCTGTTACTTTGAATTTGCAGATCTATTAAATCCCGGCTTTTCACTTTCAACTTTTCACTTTCAACTTTTAACTTCACCTCAAAATCGTCTGAGGCAAAACTAATATCTGCTTCCTCTTTAGCTGCTTTTTGTAAGAAGATGTTAGCGATATCCGGCTGGTATTCGCCAATAATAACCGGTACACTATGTTTTATAATTCCGGCTTTTTCACCTGCAATAAGTTGTAGGGTATCACCCAAAATATTCATATGATCCCAGCCAATATTGGTGATAACCGATAGGAGCGGAGTGATGATATTGGTAGAATCCAACCTTCCACCCAAGCCAACTTCAATAACGGCTATATCTACTTTTTCCTTCGCGAAGATGTCAAAAGCTAATCCAACCGTCATTTCAAAAAAGGAAGGACTGATAGTTTCAAAATCTTTTTGATGATCGGCTACAAAGTCAATTACCTGCTGTTCGCTGATCATTTCGCCATTTATACGAACCCGCTCCCTGAAATCGCGCAGGTGCGGCGAGGTGTATAAGCCTGTTTTATAGCCAGCCGTTTGCAGAACAGCCGCCAGCATGTGCGAGGTTGAGCCTTTGCCGTTTGTACCGGCAATATGCACGCTTTTAAATTTATCCTGCGGGTTATCAAGCCTTTTGCATAACTCGATAGTATTGGTCAAATCTTCTTTATATGCTGATGATCCCACGCGGGTAAACATGGGGAGTTGCGTATACAGGTATTGTAAAGTTTCGGCGTAATCCATGGTAGATAGGATTATTGGGCAAGTAATGAGCTGAATAATTGAATGTGCCAGCTATCTTTAAAAGGTACTTCCCATTTAGTTTCCAGCTCAGTTAAGTTTTGCACCATGTTATTGAACACTGTGGTGTTGGCATCAATGGTTTTGTTTGAAATCAACCCCTCAAAAGTATGGCGTGGGACAGATAATATCTGTTCACCGCTACGATAAGCTAAATTAAACCGGTCGAATAAATTGATGCCAAGCTCTTGTTCAATATCTTTCATAAAACGCACCGATTTATCAATTGAGCAACCGCTGGCACCTGCCTGGCTTTCATCCACAATCAAAACAATAAAGCGATTGTATCTAATTTCCGCTTTAGCTTTAAGCTGATTGTTGTGCGCTGTCCAGCCGATAGTGAAATTATCCAGCATAATTTGCAACTTAATTACATCTGCATCGTTTAGCTGTTTATCCGATTGGTATACCCAAACCCGTGAGTTTTGTGAAAATTGCATGCGCAAATTTAGTATTTTATTAACTTTGGAAAGAGTGGTGATGTCATGATAAAATCAGTTCTGCAAAAAACGAAAAAACTTTATTTCTTAGGTACGGTAGTATTACTGGCTATAGTACATTTTAGCTTTAAACCGGCCATGACTGAGCAGGAAATGCTTAGCTGGAGTAATAAGTGCTTAACTGAATCCTATGATCCATCCGGCCAAGCCAAATTAAAAAAATGGGAATTGGTATTAACCGATGATGCTTTCATCCGGCTGCGTAAAACTTATATCAACGGCAAGCAGGAATATTTCTCTTTTCAACTGCACCGCTTTACGGATATGAATTACCTGGGCAGCACTGTTAACGGCACCTTGCAACTAAAAGCCGTTGCAGATGACATCATAGTGCAAACGTATGATGATCCACATGAAGATATAGATACCATGGCAACCCAATTAAATATCCCTGTTAAAAACATGGAACCGGAAAGGTTGGATAGCTTACAGATGGTGTTGAATTATTTTAAGAATAAGAGTTTGTAAAGATTAATTTACTACTCTTGTCATTCTGAGCGGAGCGAAGAATCTATCGATAGGCATTTGCGCCATTTATAACAGATAGATTCTTCGTTCCTCAGAATGACAAGACGGATTTTATAACCTACAATCTATTCGCCCTAACCGTAATCTCGGCAATATCCAATACCTTAATTTCGTCCTCTTTATCACGATGTTTTACGCCATCGGTCAACATGGTCATGCAAAACGGACAAGCCGCTGCCACTACTGTCGCGTTGATGGAGATGACCTCATCAATACGCTCATCGTTTATTTCTTTGTTGCCTTTTTCGGCTTCCTTAAACATTTGAGCGCCACCTGCACCGCAACATAATCCGTTTGATTTACAGCGTTTCATTTCAACCAGTTCAGTATCTAAAATCTCTAAAGCCCTGCGAGGAGCTTCATAAACATTATTTCCACGGCCTAAATAGCAAGGGTCATGATATGTGATGCGTTTGCCTTTAAAGCTTTCACCACCTTCTGCTTTTAGTTTACCTTCGTCAATAAGCTGCTGTATCAGTTGGGTGTGGTGTATCACCTCGTAAGTACCACCTAAACCCGGATATTCATTTTTTATGGTGTTGAAGCAATGCGGACAACCGGTAACTATTTTTTTGATGTTATAGCCGTTCAATACCTCAATGTTGGTCATAGCCTGCATCTGGAACAAAAACTCATTGCCAGCTCGTTTAGCAGGGTCTCCTGTGCAGCTTTCTTCAGTGCCTAAAACAGCATAGCTCATACCTACATGCTGCAATATTTTGCAGATGTCGCGTGTTATTTTTTGTGCCCGCTCATCAAAACTTCCGGCGCATCCAACCCAAAATAATATTTCAGGTTCTTTGCCTTCGGCAAGCATTTCGGCCATAGTAGGCACTTTAAAGGTTTCGGATTTCGAATTTTCAATTTCGGAGTTGCCGTTCACTTCAGGATTTATATCTTCCATTTTATAATTTCTCTATCATCTGCACATACGCACATCAGCATATCTGCACATTATTTGTTCTCTGCCCAATTAAACCTATCCGCCTGCGAATATTTCCACGGTGCGCCATTATTCTCCATATTGCCAAACATGTTGTTTAAGCTGGCAGGTGCTTGTGCATCTTCCATTACAGAATAGCGGCGCAGCTCGGTAATAATTTCCAATGGGTTTATATTTACCGGGCAAGCCTCAACACAAGCATTACAGCTAGTGCAGGCCCAAATCTCTTCACGGGTGATATAAGTATCTAAAAGCGTTTTCCCATCATCATGATCTTTACCATTCATATCGATATTTTTACCAACCTCCGTGATCCTATCGCGTGTATCCATCATGATCTTTCGTGGCGATAATAGCTTACCGGTAATATTTGCCGGGCAAACCGATGTACAACGCCCGCATTCGGTGCAGGTATAGGCTTCCATCAGGTTTTTCCAGGTAAGGTCGGTTACATCCTTAGCGCCGAAACGACTTACTTCGCCCTCTGCCGGTGCAGGAGGTGTGAATGATGGATCGAGCATCGCCTTAACTTCATTAGTAACCGATGGCATATTGGTGAATTTACCCTTAAGGCTTAAGTTAGAATAGTAAACATTAGGGAAAGCAAGCAGGATATGGAAATGCTTGGAATAGGGTAGGTAGTTTAAAAATGCCAATATCCCGCAAATATGGAACCACCAGCAAACCCGCTCCGTAATTACCAAAGCATGCGCACTGCTCGGCAATAACGGAGCAATTAAACTGCTAACCGGGAAATTGCCTGCCTTTATATATTCGCCAAAATGCAGTGCCTGTAATTTATAATCGGCAGCATTCATGGTTAAAAATGCCGTCATCAGCAATATCTCAATACAAAGAATATAGTTAGCATCTGATTTTGGCCATTCAGTCATCTCCACACCGCTAAAGCGCTTCAAGTGAATGATGTTTCTGCGGATAAGAAAAACCACGCAGGATGTAAGCACCAAAACCGCCAGTACCTCAAAGCTGCCTATTAGCAAGCCATATAAACTGCCCAACGGTTTTGAAAATACCCGATGCGAACCAAAGATGCCATCAATCATGATTTCCATTACCTCCAAATTGATGATAATGAAACCCACATAGATGAAAAAGTGCATTACCGCGGCAACAGGGCGCTTAACCATTTTGGTTTGCCCCAAGGCTACCTTTGCCATTATCCTCCAGCGTTTTGCAGGTTGATCCGATCGATCAGTATCTTTCCCCAATAAAATATTACGTCGTATTTTGCCCACATTTTTACTAAATAAGTAAATAGCGGCTACCAGTATGATAATAAAGATTAATTGGCCAATCATTATGCGTGCATAGTATATTTCAAATATAGTTAATTGGTTGAATTGGCAAATAGTTGTGTGAATTTAAATTATTGCCAATGAAAATCAGCTATTTAAAACCTTTTTTACAAAAAAGTTTCGATAAATAAAAAAACAAGCTACATTTGCACTCCTCAAAGGGAGGTACCATAGCTCAGTCGGTAGAGCAAAGGACTGAAAATCCTTGTGTCCCTGGTTCGAATCCAGGTGGTACCACAAAATTAAAAAAGGTCTTTTTCGTTAGAAAAAGGCCTTTTTTCGTATATTTAGGCACTTTCTAATGGCTAATGCCGACTGTCAGGAACGATCCGTTCCGATAGCTTTTACATAATTTTTTGTTTAACCCCGCGAAAAAAGGGCACAAATAGGGCACAAAACTATTTGACCTCTTTCGCTAAAACAGATTATGTCATGGCTACCGTAGGTATTAAAATCCACAAACACCACAAAAAAGCAGACGGAACTTACAATGTAAAAATCAGGGTTGCACACAAAGGGAAGAAAAAATACATCGATACCCTCCACTTTGTTGTCGACAAGCAACTTACCGCCAAATGTGTCCTCAAGGATGCGACCTTAAAACAGATCCTGAATAAGACCCTCGATGACTATCGGGTAACGATCAGTAACCTCGGCCCTAAACTTGAATTCTTTAATGCGGAAACTTTAAGGAACCATTTAAGGGATAAGGACGAACCGATGGATTTTTTTAAATTCTGTCAGAATCATATCGCAGAATTAGAAAAGGAAATGCGTGCCGGATCAGCAGGTACGCTAAAAACAGTATTATTCAGCCTCAAAGACTATTTCAATCAGAATACTTTATCCCCACTTGAAATTAATGAATGGATGCTGGCTTCTTATGAAAAGTACCTGCGTGGCAAACGTGAGATAAAGCGGATGAACCAGGGTGAATTGCGTAAAAGGATCGTAAAAGGAATGACAGACGGAGCTGTGCATAATCATTTCCGTGATCTGCGTATTCTGTTTAAGGCGGCAATGAAGCATTTTAATAAACCGCAAATAGGGCAAATACGAATTCCTTATTGCCCATTCGATAATTATAAGATTGTAGATACCCCGGAAACCAGGAAACGCAATTTAGATGTTGAAAGAATTAAGCTAATTAGGGATTGTATAGTTGAACCAGGAAGCCGCGCTGAGATGGCACGCGACCTATTTATGTTATCCTTTTATCTGTGCGGAACTAACGCGGTCGATCTTTATCATTTGACCAGCGACAACATAAAGAAAGGGCGCGTTGAATACAATAGAACAAAAACCAAGCGAAGAAAGGACAATGCATTTATCAGCATTAAGTTAATAAAGGAAGCAAAACCTATTTTGGAAAAGTACCTGGGTAACTTTCATACCCGTTATTGCCGGTCACAAGCATTAGACCGAGCTATAAAGCAAGGAATGGAGGTGGTTAATAAGAACGCCGGACTATCGGGCATAACCTATTATTGGGCACGGCATAGCTTTGGCAACCTTGCACGAAACAAATGCCGAATGAGCAAGGATGATGTAGCACTGGCGCTTAACCATGTGGATCAAGGGAACAAAGTGACCGATATTTATATCGAAAAAGACTGGAGCATCGTTGATGAAGTACAGGCAAATGTTGTTGAATTGTTGGCTGACCGGAACGAGCTGAAAACAAAAAGATTAATAAACCCAATTGAACAAAGAAGAACCATGCGTTTAGTAAGCGCATAATAATTTCAAAGCTTATGAGAACATTTATTTTATTATGCCTCACATCCATTATCGGTACAATGGCATTTCTTGCAGCGACATCCTTACCAAATAAGTTACCAGCTTTTTTAATTGGATTCGGCGTATGGATACTTTTTTTTATTTACCTGGCGAAGCGAACCCGGAGATACGCTAACCCTTATCCTCGGATCATATTACACGCTTACTATTGTAGTAAATGCCAATCAATTATTGCACAAATCACTGCTGCGCCATTTGTGTGCTATTTTCTGATAGATTGACCATTCTTAAACAAAATTTTATACATAGTATAAAACACTTTGTAGATAGGTATTTAAACCATTCGCAAAGTATTACTGATAATCAACCTTTTTGCGTCATACAACGATTTGGAGTGAAGTCATTTGCCATCTAACTTTATATCATTGATTCTTGAAAATAGTTGTTCCAATTTACCTGATGACATCATTTCGTTGATATTTGGTTGCTGACTTTCAAGAATGATTAACAGCTTAATTAAACATTTAAGTAATACAAAGAGAAAGGAGCTTGGTGACAAACAGGATCAAATTAAAATGCAGGTTACGCACCTGCCGATAACAGACGTTATCGATTGATTTAATGATGGATAATTCTACATCCTTATGGAAAGTGTAATAATAAACAATTCAAGATTTCAAATTTCAAACCTTGTAAAGGAAAGAATAGTAATCGCTATAAGATGGCTATGTATGGCCCTATTTGTCTATACTGCCTATGCCAAAATAATAGATCATGACCGTTTTTTAAATGGTCTGATGAATGTGCATATCATCAGTGGCTTTTCCGTAATAATCTCATTTTTAGTTCCAAGAATTGAAATTGTAATTGCCGTCTTATTATTAATTCCAATTACTGCAAAGCAGGGCCTATATAGCTTTATTGTCGTAATGGCAATATTTACAGTGTATATTATCAGCGCTTTGATGTTGGAAAAGAACTTACCGTGCCTTTGTGGAGGAGCCATCGAAAAGCTTAGCTGGTCGCAGCATATATGGCTCAATCTTGCTTTTATTATATTAGCTGTCTTTGCTCTTCAGCTCATTATTTTAAATAAATCTTCAAAAATTAAAAAAAATGAAAAATTTTAAACAAATAGCCTTTGGCGTATTGGTATGCGCATTGGCAATAAGTTTCAGTGCATTTAACAATGCAAATGGCCATAGCCTTAAAGTAACTAAGGATTCAAAAGGTCGGTTACTCTTTACAGAGAGATATTTTCGCGCTGCTCCAGGAGGACATGACACAAGCCCTGCTGATTACATTTATTCATCTAGCCCAAATGCTAACTGTCTTTCTTCGAGTGACGTATGTTCTGCAGAGTTTACCACCAGTAACCCGCCCGTTAACGGTGATGCTCCATCTGGGTCACCGGCGTATGTGACAGGCAGTGACGCAAGTGGTGATTGGAACGGTAATTAATCTTTAAAAAAAAGAAAGAATCAGGTTTAATAGAAACCTGATTCTTTTTATTCACCTAAGGAATGGATTTATTTACTTGATATCATATTAAAACCATTCAAACCCTCGATAAAGCGGCTATTGTATTTGAACATTAAACTCTACATTTTCTGGAGGAAGACATTTTTCATCATTACAAACCATAAAGTTTATCTTGCCTTTTAACACAAATCCATTTTTGATAACCCTTATCTTTTGCTGAAAAACAACCGACTTTTCAAAATAGTGGACATTCATTTTAAAATTAGGTTCGAATTTAGTTGCCGATTTTGGCTCAGTTAATTTACCGATAAGGGTATATTCCTTCGAACGTGAAAAGGTAAACGAAGTTTTTATTGGGCCCCCGTCCGGCTGCATAGTTGAATAAATATGCCAGCCATTATCAATTGTTGCTTTAACATAAACCATTGTTTTCTTTTCGCTCAATTTTTTAATAGCGTAACTCCATCTAACAGGTGTTAAGATTTGCCCGAACGCATTCGCAATGAACAATATTGAAAACAAAACCAAGATTATTTTTTTCATATAGGTTTTTTATTTGACTTGTAAAGCACCATTAATTTCCTTTATAAGCGGTTCCCCATTTTCGACGTCCGGACGTATTGGAGTTGATGAGAACAATTTGCCTTCTTTATCTATGATCAAAAGCGATGGATACGAACCATCAGGTACATAAGCTTTTATAAATGGATTATTGGGCCCTGTACCTGCTGTATATAAGTATTTGGTGGTGGATGTAGTATAGTGTGTATAATGTTTACCCACTAAATTTTTGTCAATACTCTTTATCCATAAATTTCTATCTTCATCAATGCAAAGGCTCACAAAAACAACGTCAGCCCGATCTCTAAAAACCTCTTCAACATGAGGCAATGCGGCAGCTACATGCACACATCCGCTACAGCCGGAAAACCACATATCTACAAAGACCACTTTCCCTTTAAAATCTGCCAAATGAACCGTTTTACCATTAACATCTTTAAAATCAAAATCTTTGACAGGTTCCCCTCTAGCATATGTGTTTTTAAGCTGCTCAACAATTGATTTAAAATAGGCACTTTGCATCACGGCTAAGGCGTTTTCTAAATATTCGGGCTGCAAATCATTTTTTCCGGTTAGTTGAATTAACCAATATGCTAAAAGCTTATCACGCAATGTGCCTGCATACTGTTTAGTAATTGCAGGAAAGTAATTTCGATCATATATAGAGATATTTTCATTCTGACTTATCCTGTCATATATCACTCCTAAGCGGATTTTTAAGTATAAATAGTTTATGTACTCGGGGGATAAATTTGCTTTATCATTCCCGCTAAAGTAGTCCGACCTTTGCGTAAGTTCTTTGTACGCATTGGCAAGACCAGGTTCCATCTTTTTTCCTGGTGTAAAAAAAAGGCCCTGCAAACCAACAATCCGATAAACGAATGAACGATTAAGACCGATAATATCGGCTCGGACTATAGAATATGCAAAAGGAGATAATATGGATTTATAACCTGATAGGACATCAAGCTGTACGTTTAAAATCGAATCTTTCTGCCGCAGCCATTTTTCAATATTAGAATGTATATAATCATGAGAATCAGTTGTAAGGCAATTTTTTTCGTTGCTATCCAATTGCATAATTCTATTAGAAGCATATTGGGCCTCGAAAAGACTGGAACCCTTGCCTGTATAATACTGCGATTGCTTTTTAAAAACGACATGAATACTGTCTCCGGCTTCGATTAGGTAGTTGGCAATATCGCCATCGCCTGATAAATTTCCAAACCTGCTATCTCTCTTGCTCGATAGAAATAATGAAAAATGGAAAGGTAAGTTACCCGTCAGTATTTCAAACTTAAACTCACCATTGGCGTCAACAGTTGCAGTTAACGTTCGGGTGGAAAATCGTTCTGGTGATCCGTCAACTAAAAACGGCCCCTGTAATACCATAGATAACGTATCATGTTTTAAGTTATCGTCAACTTTTCCCGTGACATAGGTAACGCTTTGATTTTCAAATTCAAAAGCTTTTTGTTGCGCTGACAAATTATTAATATTGGTTAATGCTAATAGGATTATTATTCTTAATACTTTCATATATAGTTATTTAAGGCTTACTAACCTTTATATTTATAAATAGGGTTTTGGTAAGCTATTATTTGCTTATTTATTTTTTCTATGTCCTTGAATACCATAAATTTCGATATCTATTGCTATCGTGGATTTTGCTCCAATCCTCCCGTAGTTGTTTCAATGGGGTCTAAAGGAAGTACATATTTAGGCGAGTTTGGCGGAAGCGTAATTAATTGTCCGTTAACCGTTCGAGTTAGAGTAACCTGGAACCGTGGATCTTTATTTAATCTGCGTAAATCTGACCACCTAAGATTTCGGAAACAAAGTTCTTTTCGGCGTTCAGCCAGGATCAGCGCTAATGCTGCGTCGGCACTGGAAGCCGTTAAATTGGTGAATGTGCCTGTTAAATACCTGGTTTGCAATAAAGTATTCAAATCATTTAGCGCAGCTGTGGTATTACTCGCGCGAGCGTAACATTCAGCCCGAATAAGATAGATTTCATCTGTTGCTATGCCCCCAAAAAAATAGGAGTAAAGACCCGTATAACTGCCCTGAAAGGCTATGTTTTTTCTCCTGTTTGTAAAAAAATAAAAACTGGGTCGCAAATCGTTTGAATTGTATGATTTATATAAAGTTGAATCTACAATGAGATCGAGCGTAGGATAAAAGGAAATATAGCTTATTAATGCAGTTGAGAAAACTACTTCTTTATTAAATTCTGGAAAAGGGGCTTCATATGTTGGAGTCATTTGATTTAAATTCATTAACGCCCCTTGTTGTATATTATGGAGATGTTGACCACCCTATTTCGGGCCAAATTGACCCAGGGGTTAGCTGACTTTTGGGTTGCAGCAAATGCTGTAAAAGCATGTACAAAAATAGTTATTTAAAAGGTAATTTCATTAATGGCTGTTTTCCGGTTCAACACTACGTTTTCTTCTCATAGATTCTCCCTTTAGCTCGATACGGTGTGCATCATGAACGATCCGGTCGAGGATCGCATCAGCAACCGTTTTTTCACCGATCACTTCAAACCATTTACTGACTGGTAGCTGCGAAGTAATGATCAGCGAGGTCTTACCATGCCTGTCCTCAATGATCTCCATTAGTGCCGCCCTGCTTTGTGCATCAAAAGGCTGGATACCAAAGTCGTCGAGTATGAGCAATTGCTGTCTTTCGATCTTAGCCAGCTCTTTCATGTAGGAGCCATCCGCCTTAGCCATCTTCAGTTTAGCAAATAGTTTAGGCGTACTGGTGTACAATACCCGGTAGCCCAATACACAGGCCTGGTAACCCACAGCAGAAGCAATATAGCTTTTACCGATACCGGTACTCCCGGTGATCAGCAGGTTCTCGAAGCGGTCAACAAACGTACAATCTGCCAGGCGCATGATCTGGTTGCGGTCAATACTTCGGTCGGCATGATAATGAACATCTTCAATTGAAGCTTTATAGCGGAACCGGGCATACAGGATCGTGCGTTCGATACGCCTGTTCTGCCGGTCGTCCCATTCTGCATCTACCAGGTGGGCCAGTAGTTCATCTGCTGTGTAATCGTTTGTTTTACCGGTTTCCATACTGCTTTTAAAGGCATGGAACATGCCGAAGAACTTCATCTTCCGCAGTTTGTCTAAGGTACTTGTGTTCATGTTATTGTTGTTTTAAATGGTTATTTGTAATAGTCTTTTCCCCGGATATTACCATGATCAGGCATGGGTAGCTCATCGGCAAATATGCTTTCCTCATAGTTGTCCATCTTGTTTTCCAATATGGTTTGTATCGTTTTATAGCTATAAAGGCCATAACTGAGCCCTCGCTGACAGGCCATTATTAACCGTTCGTTTCCTGCTTTTTTTGCAAAGCCAAGTACCCCCAGGCAGGATTTGTAAGCCTGTTCGGGGTGTTGTTTACGCTCCAGTATCTGAAGGATATATAGCCTGACATCCTCATGAATGGAGGCCGCCCAATTGAGGAACATATCTGGTGTCCAGTCACTTTTAAAGCGGTGAGCGCTGGCCATGTGTTCTTTGTCAGTAGTATAACCATAGGGGTTCTTTTCGCGCGGGTGCAAAGCGATACGCTCATAATTGGAGTAGATCTCTACAATAGTGCGGGAGTATAATAGCTTAACCCGCTTGCCGATGAAGCGGTAAGGCACACTGTAATAGTGTTTATCAGGGCCGAGATTGACATGGCCATTCTTGATCACCCTGGCATAAAAGTGCTTTTTGAACTGGTAACGCAGGACAGGCAGTGGTGCTAGGGTTTGGCGCTCGATCTCTTCAAACTGTAGCCTGCGGCTATAGTTGCGGCCCTTGAGCAACTGGCTGTTATGGACTTCCAGGGCCTGCCAGATCGCCGTATTGAGTTCTGATAAAGAATGGTAGATATGCTTGTTTAAAGGGGCGTATACCTTGGTATAAATGATCTTAACGGCACCTTCTACCAATGCTTTGTCGCGCGGGCGGTACGCCCGCGCTGGTAATATGGTAGTCCCATAATGGTCGGCGAAGTCTTCAAATGTTTCGTTAAGGGTTGGTTCATAGCGGCTGCTTTTGGTTACAGCCGCCTTCAGGTTATCCGGTACAATGGCGGCAGGAACGCCGCCGATAAAGTGCAGGGTATTCTCGCAGGCTGCGATAAAGTCTTCCTTTTGCTGGCTCATAACAGCCTCTACATAGGTGAGCTGGCTGGCACCAAGGATTGCTACAAAGACTTCTACTTCAATGACTTCACCGGTTTCTTTGTCCGTATAGTTCATCTTTTCACCCGCAAAATCGACGTATAGCTTGTCCCCGGCCTTGTGATCCATGTGCATGGTCGGGTTGACCCTGGTCTTCCATTGGTTGTAATACGTGCAAAACTGGGTATACTTATAGCCGTCGGGAAACTCTTTGATATAAGCTTCCCACAGGAGCTGCCGGTTCATACCGGTCTTTTTGAGCTCTTTATCGACATGTGGAAAGCAGCGCAGCATGGATTGCATACGGCTGCTTGGCTGGTTGTTTTCCCTGGTCTTGCCGAAAAGGTCTTCCAGTTCCTTATCATTCAGGTTATTAACTTCTTCAAAGGTAAAGCCGCTCTTCTTAAGGACCGCCAGGTACTTTCTTACGGTATTCCGGGATGATTCAATCTGGGCAGCTATAAATCGCGTGCTACGCCCCTGGCTGTTCATCCTTAAAATCTTTCTAATCTTACTCATGCTGATTGTCAAATTGGCCATCTTAGAACGGGTCTTTGCCCTCAAAAGATGGTTGCTTCTACAGCATTTGCTACGCGTTTTGGTGGGTCAGTTTGCCCCGAAATGCCCTGGTCAGTTTGCCCCGAAACGGTGGGTCAGCTTGCGCCGAAATGGTGTGGTCTCATTCATCATAATCTCCAATATAGGGTTGTTTTAGCTTACAAATCGACAAAAATGAGCGATCCCTTATTCCTGAAAAGTGTCAACGTTTCTAGTGTCTTGCACCTTCTTAGCGAGGTCAACAACGGTCAAAAGATAGCCCTCCTGAATATTAATAAAGTCTTCTGTTTCTAATTTCCTCGCGGCTTTAAGTTCTTCTTTCAACTCGGCATTTTGCTCTTTCAAGCTTCTGATTTCATCCCCTTTATCTGCAATGATTTCATCTTTGGTTCGGCCTGTGTTCCATTGGTCAATAGTTTTAAGGTAAGCTAAGAAATTTTTTAAATGCTGCTTATTTCTGAACGCCATTGCGTGCCTTGAAGTATAGCGGTTTTTTACTTTTAATTCGCCGGCGGCATCGTCAATTATTTCCCAAACGTGAGTAAAGAACTCTTTTTTCGCAAGGTGTTAACTCGATTAAAATGTTGATAATCAATTAATTAAAATCAATTCGGTGCGTGGTGTTTTTCCATTGAAGTACGCACCTAATTACGCTCATTTTTGTTGCGATTTGGTGCATAATATGGTGTTTTGATGCAATAAAAAAGGCTGCAAACCTTAGATTTGCAGCCTTTTAGCATCTTTTGATATTGTTTTTCGTAGCCCGTAGGGGAATCGAACCTTGTCCGTAACCCACTGGTTATCAATGTGTTTTAAGCTATAATCTTTTGACTCATCGAATTACTCACTGCAACTTTTTGCCTGTTTGTAGCTGTAAACCGTTACACTAAGTTATGTAAAATTTCCATAAAATCAAAGAAAAAAATTCATGCTGGATGTTTGAAAGTATTGATATTCAGTCGAGAATGTTCTATTGATCATTTACTTAAGTAACTAAATTACTTCTGTCCTATGCTCTGTTCATAACTGACAGATTATATTTATTTACCAAATGGTAAATAAACTGCACGCGATAAATTCGATATTTAACCTATGGAAGAGTTCATTAATTACATATTGAAGTTTGGCAATCTGAATAAGCAGCAAACAGATTTCATTATGACCAAAGCAAAAACGCTGGAACTTCATAAAGATGAATATTTTTCAGAAGCCGGAAAGATCCCCCGGCAAGTTGGATTTCTTCTAAAAGGGGTAATTCGTTTCTGCTATTATAACAACAAAGGCGAAGAGATCACTCATTCATTCAGTGAAGAGAATCATTTTGTTTCGGACCAGCAAAAGTTTGAGGCACAAGTGTTAGCTTCTGAGTATATACAGGCGGTTACCAATTGTACATTGCTTGTTTTTTCAAAGAAAGATTGGGACGAGATCGGAAATACAATTGTTGGGTGGGAAGCTATTACAGGTCTGATAGTAAAAAATTGTTTGTTAAAAACGCTTGAAAGAAGGAGCCCATTAGTTTCAGAAGATGCAACCACCCGTTATTTATTATTCATTGAACAATTCCCTGGTCTTGTCAATCGTATTGCTCTTTCTCATATTGCTTCTTACCTCGGGATCACCCAACAATCATTAAGCAGAATAAGAAAAAATATCAGTTAAAATTGCTTTTTACCAAATGATAAAAGATTTCTTTTTTTAGATGCCAACCTTTGCCTCATTATTTTAAATAACAAAAAAATGAGCAAAAAAGTCGTATTAATTACAGGAACGAATAGCGGTTTCGGATGGCTTATCGCCAAGTCCGTTGCGGCTTTGGGGCATAAAGTTTATGCTACGATTAGAGATACCGAAGGTAAAAATGCTGACAAAGCAAAAGCCCTCGCACGGATAGAAAATGTTACTGTTTTGGATGTGTCACTAACTGATGAAACAAGTGTAAAAAAAGCTATTGAAGCGATCATCGCAAAAGAAGGAACGATTGACGTTTTGGTAAACAATGCCGGTGCCGCGATGTTCGGTGTCGCCGAAAGTTCTACTACTGAAGATGTGCAGCGGATGTTTGATATCAATGTCTTCGCGCCATGGAGATTGGTAAAGTTAACATTACCATTTATGCGCAAACAATCAGAAGGCTTAATTATTAACGTTTCAAGCGGATATGGCAGATTTTCCGCTCCTTTTTCTGTGGTATACAGTGCTTCAAAGTTTGCTTTGGAAGGTTTAAGCGAAGGTTTGCATTATGAAGTACGCCCTTTAGGTGTTGATATAGCTATTATTCAACCAGGCGCTTTCCCTACTGAAATATCGCAAAATATACAGGTTGGTTCTGACGCATCAGTTGCTGACGATTATAAAGCGATCGCTGACGTTCCAAATAAAATGTTCGCAGCCATCGGACAAATGTTTGAAACTGCAAAGCCAGATCCGCAGGAAGTTGCGGATGCGATAGTAAACCTGATCAATTTACCGAAAGGTCAAAGGCCATTAAGGACAGTTGTTGATTCTTCAACAGGAGATATCACTAAAAGGGCCAACGACGCCGTTAAAGTTGAATTCAAAAAAGTTTTGACGGCATTCGGGATGGAAGATCTGTTAGCGTAAAAGATTGTTTTTATAAATACCGGTTCCAAATGCCTCCGGTCAAACGCTGACTTTGTTGGTAAAGTGGTTTAGTTTGTGCCCATTTAGAGCCAACTAAAACCACTTCACTTCATTTAAAACAGCGATTTGATCGACAAACTGGTTCAAATTCTGCCCAGCCTCCGGAGTTATCAACTACGTCCCCTGACTGGGCAGAATTCGAACCAATATTGGACATTCAGGAGCCGTTGACATTTCGTTCCGGAAAATCGGAATGTTGATTCCGCGACACTATGACTATGTCAACTCATTGATTTCAAAATATTTTTTGTACTAATTGTTACACAAATGGATGCTTTAAGGCCTACGGAATCGCCTGGTCAAGCGCCCCGGAATTTCCACCCTGAGGTGCAATTTTATGAATTTCCCGAAGCGACAAGCCGGAATGAATGGCGGGCCGTCGCCGGAAAAAATCAAACTTTTCCTTTGCTGATCAGGAGTAGCACATGGATCTATGACATGAAATTGGAACAGGGAAAAAAGCAATCGTTGCCCGTAGGAAATTCAATATGCCTGGTCCATTTGTTCGATGGTGCGCTTAGGGTCAATGACGATATGGCTATACAAAAAGGAGAAAGTTTCGTCGTTGAAGACG
This sequence comes from Mucilaginibacter sp. L196, assembly GCF_009765905.1. Taxonomy (GTDB): domain Bacteria; phylum Bacteroidota; class Bacteroidia; order Sphingobacteriales; family Sphingobacteriaceae; genus Mucilaginibacter. The sequence continues at coordinate 365,844 of NZ_LMUO01000019.1, forward strand.
AAGAAATTCAGCTAACTGCCACAGAGGATTCCGATATTGTACTTTTTATAACGGATGAAAAGGCAAGGGTATTTAAAGAAGGTATGTATAGTGCTATTACAAAAAATACCTTCATTGAAGAACTACAAAAGCAAAACATCAATGTAGCATTCCGTACCAATGACCAGGGTTATACCTATGGTGTTCCCTATATTGATAATAACAATAAAACGGTATTCAACGGCAGTGATTTAGGCAAAGCTTATAGTGCCAAAGCCATCGTAGACAGGTTCAGTACAACCGATAAAAAATAAAGCCCGAATTGCAAAAGCAATCAAAGCGCAATGCACAAAGCATAGTCCGACAGCCAAAAACTTACCTCAAACCGCCGGAACAAACGAATTACTTATTGCAGGCGTTGGCAAAATACCAGCCGGAGGCCGTACCAAGCGCACCGCGCAAAAAGAAAAAGAGAAGATCAAACGAAAAGGAACAAGACCAGGGACTGGATTTATAAAGATCAGGAGGGATTATTATGCATACAGGGGAAGATACACAGGGGCTACGCAAGATCGTAGATTTTACAAGGCTCATCAGTATTTTTATACTGGCTATACACTTTTACATCTGCTGTTACCATGCATTTGCCCAATGGCACTGGACAGTAAGTATTATCGACCGCATCATCAGCAATATTGCCAAAACAGGTTTATTTAGTAATTGGTGGAAACCCAAATTGGCGTCACTGCTTTGCTTGGTTATTTCATTGGTTGGCGTAAAAGGCAAAAAGGATGAAAAGATTAATTATAAAAGCATTACCGCCTACTTACTAAGTGGGCTGCTCATATACTGGATGAGCGTCTTATGTTTTTATCAGCTTACCGATTTAGTGCTGATTGCCATTGCCTATATGGTTTTAACAGGTATAGGCTACTTATTGACGCTTACAGGCGGCACCTGGTTATCCCAAATCCTTAAAGAAAAACTAAACAAGGATATTTTTAACAGCGAGAATGAAACCTTTCCGCAGGAAGAAAGGAAACTGGAAAATGAATACTCTATCAACCTGCCTGCCAGATACAATCTCAGAGGTAAAGTAAGGTATAGCTGGATAAATTTCATTAACCCTTTCCGCGGGCTATTGGTGGCCGGTACACCTGGCGCGGGTAAATCCTATTTTGTTATCCGTCATATCATCGACCAACATATCAAGAAAGGGTTTTCGATGTTTCTGTATGACTTTAAATACGATGACCTTTCAAAAATCGCCTATAATAAGTTGTTGCAGTATAAAGCCAATTACAAAATCAAACCGGTTTTCTATGTGATCAATTTTGACGACCTGAACCACACCCACCGTTGTAATCCGCTTGACCCGCAAAGCATGATTGATATAACGGATGCTACCGAAGCATCCAGAACCATTATGTTAGGTTTAAATAGAGAATGGCTTAAGAAGCAAGGTGACTTCTTTGTCGAAAGTCCGATCAATTTCTTAACGGCCATTATCTGGTACTTGCGCAAATACGAGGATGGTAAATATTGTACCCTGCCGCATGTGATTGAATTGATGCAAGCTGATTATGACAAATTGTTTGCCGTATTATTAAAGCAACCAGAGATAACCGCATTGATTAACCCTTTTATATCCGCTTATAACAACAATGCCAAAGCGCAATTAGAAGGGCAGGTGGCCAGTGCCAAAATTGGTTTGGCAAGATTAGCCTCACCACAATTATATTATGTGCTGTCTGGCAACGATTTTAGCTTAGACGTAAACAATCCAAACGAACCTAAGATCGTTTGCATCGGGAACAACCCGCAGAAGCTGCAAATCTATGGTGCAGTATTATCCTTGTATATATCCCGTATGATTAAGCTGGTTAATCGTAAAGGTCAGTTAAAAAGCAGTTTGATCTTTGATGAATTCCCCACTATATTTTTTAACAACGTGGACAGCCTGATCGCTACAGCCCGTTCCAATAAAGTAGCGACCACTTTAGCTGTTCAGGATTTTAGCCAGTTGAAGAAAGATTATGGAGCGGAACAGGCAGACGTGATTACTGGTATTGTCGGCAACATCATCAGCGGGCAGGTAACCGGGGATACGGCTAAAACGTTAGCAGATAACTTTGGTAAGATCGTGCAGGATAAAAACAGCCTGACCATTAACAGCGGTGACACTTCTTTCTCCAAGGCTACACAACTTGATTATGCGATACCGGCTTCAAAAATAGCGGCCCTTTCATCGGGTGAGTTTGTCGGGATGATAGCTGATAATCCTGAACAAAAGATCGCGCTTAAAATGTTTCACAGTGCTATACAAAATAATCATGAAGCCATTGCAAAAGATGAGTCGGCTTATAAGCCGATCCCGGTGGTTGATTATGTAAGTGAGGAAACTGTAACGGAAACTTATGCCCAAATAAAGGATGATATCGCAGAATTGTTTAAAAATGAATTGGCTACACTAGACAAGGACGATGAAACAGCAACATCGGAAGTAGGTTTAGCAGCCAATGTTCCTACACCGGATGAAAAGCCGCTTAGTAAAAAACAACGTAGTCAAATAAAAAAACGCAACCGTCAAAGAGAAATACAAAATATGAAAAAAGTGAAGCAAGATGACGGTAATCAAACAGCTAGAAGAAATGATAAGTCCATATCTCCTGTTAAGAATGATGATATGGAACGGGCTTTATCACTGTAAATAAAGACGCTTCGATGCTGATACTTGCAAACCTTCGAGTTGTATGCGTACCTGAATCTCGGTCAGTTTATATTTTAACACAAGCCTTTGTAAATATCATATTAAATCTAAGTATTTTTGTTGTTACACAGCTATGCTTAAGTACAGCCCCTTAACCGATCAACAATTGGCATCCTTGCTGAAGGACGGTGACCACGGAGCGTACAAAGAAATCTATAACAGATATACCGGTATATTATACAGGCATGCTTTTGCTAAGCTTCAGGATCGTGAGGAAGCGAAAGATATTGTTCAGGAATTGTTTATCACCTTATGGGATAAATATGAGCAAATTGATTTTCAAACCAATTTGGCCGGGTATTTATACCGAATGCTACAGAACAGAATTTTAAACTTAATAGCGCATAAAAAAGTTGCATCGCAATATATAGATTCGCTCCAGGAATTTATTGAGCATGGGGAGGCTATTACCGATCACCTGGTCCGTATTAATGATTTAAAAGACCTTATAGAACAGGAAATTGCTGGTCTTCCCGATAAAATGCGTGAAGTATTTGAATTAAGCCGAAAAAGCTATCTTTCACATAAAGAAATTGCTGAAAAACTGAACATTTCTGAAAAAACTGTTAAAAATCAAATCAATGGCGCTCTAAAAAACCTTAGAAAGAAGCTTGGTGTGGCAATTTTCTTCCTTTTTGTCTGAATATATTAAGTTTTTTTTAAATTGATCTAGGCCCTGGGCCCAAGTTAGTTGTCTTTGTTGTAATTCTGGAATAAATAACAGGATTAAACAAAATATGCCGGCAAAGGATCTGTTAAAAAAATATCTTGAAGATAACTGTACTGAAGAAGAAAAAGCTATAGTGGAAACCTGGTATGTTCAGCACCGGTTAAAAACCCCAAAGGCTTTAACAGATGCAGAACAAACGACGGATATTCATCAGATTATTCATTATTTAGACACCCGGGTGCCAGGCTCCAGTATGGTGCAGCTTTGGCCGCGAATTGCTGCAGCAGCAATTATCTTATTATTCCTTTCCATTAGTGGCTATTTTCTGTTGCATAAACAAGCAGGTCAGCAATTTGTACTAAATCATCCATACGATATCGCACCGGGGGGCAACAAAGCTATTCTAGCCAGCCATGGTCAAAAAATCATTCTCAATAACGCTAAAAATGGGCTCATTACTACTAATGGAAGTGTTGCGGTTAACAAAAAAGCAGATGGCCTGATAAGTTATGATGATGCCCAGGCTTCAAACGCAAATGCCGCGGTGGTTTACGATACCATAACGATTCCAAAGGGTGGGCAATACCAGTTAAAAATGTCTGATGGTAGCAAAGTTTGGTTAAATGCCGCCACGATCTTGCGTTACCCGGAAAAGTTTGCGGGCAAGGAACGGAAGATTGAATTGATTAGTGGTGAAGCCTATATGGAAGTGGTTCATAATGAAGCTATGCCTTTTAAGGTGCTGGTTAAAGGCCAGGTTATAGAAGATATTGGCACCCATTTCAATATCAATGCCTATGATGATGAAGAGCTTATGAAAACCACCCTATTGGAGGGCAGCGTAAAAGTAAATGCCGGCGGCCAGGCTTTTTTGTTAAAGCCAGGTCAGCAAGCTCAAGTCAATGCAACTACCCACCGGGTTAACGTACACAATGTCGATACGGAAGATGAGATTGCCTGGAAAAATGGGCTCTTCACTTTTCATAATGCTTCAATTCAAACAGTGCTGAGGCAGTTAGCCAGGTGGTACGATGTTAAAATTGAATATGAAGGTCAGATTCCAGACAGAATGTTTTCAGGAGATATATACCGGAATACAACTGCCTTACAGGCTTTGGAGCTCTTAAGCTTCACTAAAGTTCATTTCAGGATTGAAAAAGGAGCTGATGGGCATTCCGAAAAGAAAATTGTAGTTACCCCCTAATTAAAATAGAATGTTGAATTAAACCCAGAATGAAAATATGGAAAAATAAATACTAAACACCAATAGACAAAGGGATAACCATTCTTCAAAAAATCCAGAGGAGCTATGAAAAAACCGCAGAAGTGTTGGAAGCACTTCCGCGGAAAGTATTCAGGTTAACCCTTTCCCAAATCCTGATAAAATCAGGATCGGATAAAATAATCGGCTGAACTATTTAATGTATTAACCCAAACTTTGTAAAAGTAATGAATTTTAATGCTATTACCATAGGTATGCATCCGCCTGCTGGCGAAGGATGGCTACCTCTCAAAAAACTCCTGTTGGTTATGAAATTGACTATCCTGATAATGATTATAGCAATGGTGCAGGTAAGCGCCAGTAGTTATAGTCAGCAGGTCAACCTTAACGTAAATAATGTCCCTTTAGAAAACGTATTAAAGGATATTAAAATTCAAACAGGCTATGTGTTTTTTTATGATAACAAAGATCTGCAAAACACCAATATCAGTGTACAGCTTAAAAATGCGTCGATTGATGAAACGCTAAGTGCATGTTTTAAGAATTTGCCATTATCCTTTAAAATAATAAACAAGAATATTGTCATCAGTCATAAGGAAGAGTCATTAACGCAGAAGGTTATCCGCTTTTTCACACCCCCTCATGAAGTTACCGGCACCGTATTGGCTGAGGATGGCAAACCGATACCCGGTGTTACCGTAATGGTAAAAGGCACAAGCAATGCAACTGCGACGGATGAATACGGAAGGTTCCGGTTGCAGGCCGTTAGCGATGACGCCATTTTGGTTTTCAATAATATAGCCACGGAAAGCCTTGAAGTGAACGTGGATGGCAAAATTGATTTAAAAGTTGCTTTAAAGGCTAAAAACACCAAGTTAGAAGAGGTTAAGGTTTTATCAAACGGTTATGAAAAGATTTCCCCGGAACGGGCGACAGGATCATTCGGGTATGTTTCTTCGGCAGAAATTGAAAAAACACCGGCAATTAATCTTATGGAACGGCTGCAAGGAAAAGTGCCGGGTGTTAATTTTGATGTCCGCAAAAATACCATCAACATCAGAGGAACAAATACATACAATGGGGGCAATGCGTCACAACCCTTAATTGTTATTGATGGTTTTCCCATGATCGATGAAGCAGCCGGTGGCCAGGCGCTCACTCAAATAAGTAATACCACTTCGTCAGGATTTGCCATATTATCCAGAATTAATCCTGAAGATATTGAATCGATCACATTTTTAAAAGATGCAGCAGCATCGTCAATATGGGGTTCGAGGGCAGCAAACGGCGTTATAGTAATCACAACTAAAAAGGGAAGAAAAAAAGAAACAACCATCAATTTTAATGCGAATGTAAGTGTTTCTGCACCTGCTGATTTGTCACAGTTACATACTATGACAAGTGCTCAATATGTTAACCTGGAGCAGGAGCTTTTTAATAAAGGTTATATTACTGATCCGGCTAATTGGGCGAGCTATGGCTATTATACATTTAATTATAATCCTAACAACAGCGAGGCCACGGAGTGGATGTTCAAAGTACAGCGCGGAACGGCAACAGCTGCGCAACGCGATTCGGCGCTGGCCGTACTATCAGGCAGAAGCAACAAAAAGCAAATCAGTGAATACTTATTACAAAAAGCCGTTACAAAACAGTACAATATAGCAATTTCAGGTGGCGGGGATAATGGCACTTACTACATATCAGCCAATTCAACTAATGATCGCCCAGTATTTAAAAGCAACGATGCACAGAGCTATAATCTAACAGCAAATACGACCAGTGATTTCTTTAATAAACGGTTAAACATCTCAACAGGTTTAACTTATACTAATAATTATAGTAAAACTAACCAGGCCGCCAGCACCGCGCTGAGTAATTCGTCACTTGGTTTAAGGCCCTATGATATGTTGGTAGACAATAGTGGCAACTCCATAAACAGATATGTGTTATATAGGCCTGAGGTTATTGATAACTTTACCAGTGAAGGGTATCTGCCATGGACATATAACGCCATCGATGAACTGAATTATTCCAACAGCATCCTTAAAGAAACCAGGGTTAGGTTGAATACTGCAATAAACGTTAAAATATTCAGCTGGATTGATTTTACTACCAGCGGCTCTTATCAGGACAATATTAGTAATACAGGCGAAGAGGATCAATTAAACAGCTATAATGCACGTACATTAATTAATACTTATACCAGTATAGCCAACGGTAAATTAGTTTATGGAATACCCTTAGGCGGTATTAACCACTTAACCAATGCGAGTAATGATGATTACTCCGTACGTGGCCAGTTTAATGTTCATCAAACCTGGGATAATATCCATCAGTTAAATTTGATTGCAGGGTCAGAAATCAGGCAAACGCAATCTACCAGTAACAGCCGCACGTTGTATGGTTTTAATGATGATACCTATACATCTACCTATGTGAATCCGACGGCATATTACAATACAGTTTACCCATACCAAATGAGTCCGGGTTATTCAGACGGGACCATAAATATTAGCAAAGAGCGGTATTTATCATACTATTCCAATGCCTCATATACCTTACTGAATAAATATACGGCCAGTGGATCTATAAGATTTGACAATTATAGTGCACAGGGTGCTTCGGATCAGCAAAAAGCAATTCCACTATGGTCATCGGGCTTAAAATGGAATGTAAAGCGTGAGGATTTCATGCAGAATGTTAAGCCTATAAATGATTTAAGCCTGCGTCTAACTTACGGATCAGGAGGAACTATTCCAGGAACAGGTTTAAATACGGTGATCTTAAACGGATCAAATTCAGACTACTATACAGGCAAAACTTATACAAGCATTAGTTCACCCGCTAATAATGAGTTAACATGGGAAACCACCAAGCAATTGAATGCGGGTGTTGACATGGCCTTGTTAAACAATCGTATATTATTAACCTTTGATGTTTACCGTAAAAGGTCATATGGTATATTAGCTCAATTGCCTTATGATGCCACTTACGGGTGGTCAAGCGTGTTGTTTAATGCAGGGACATTAAGTAGCCACGGATTAGAGTTTGGTCTGCAAGGAGCAATTATTCAACAAAAAAACTGGGGATGGAATTCCAGCTTTACTTTTTCATACAATACCGATGTTGTAACTGATGCCCGCTTTACCAAAACCAACAGTATCAACTTGGTAGGCTCTTCAACCCCTATCAATGGCTATCCATTGGATTACCTGTTTGTTTACCGTTGGGCTGGGTTAGATAATACCGGAAATTCTCAAATTTATGATCATAATGGAAATATTGTTCCCTCGACCACCGGTAATTCCAGCCTAACATCAGCCGATTTGAAATATGCAGGGCGTACAACGCCGCCTTATTTTGGCGGATGGGGTAATGATTTCAGATATGAAAGCTTTACACTTAACGTGCAGATGGTTTATAAGATGGGGTATAAATTTTTGAAGTATTCCATCGGAAATTATCCGACTAATGCAAGCACCTCTAACCCTTTTACAGGTGTATTAGGTACCGAAGAAGATTTGGCTTATCGCTGGAGAAATCCCGGGGATCAGGCATTTACCAATGTTCCGGGATTAGGAGCCAGTACTAACAGTATAAACAGGTATCAATATTCAGATCTGTTGGTTCGTGATGCAAGCCAGGTTCGTTTACAACAAGTAGCCTTATCATATGCTTTACCCCATAACATAGTAATGCATACGCCATTCAAAGCTCTTTCAGGCAGTATTAGCGCTCGTAATTTAGGGTTGATCTGGAGAGCTAACAAAGATGGCATAGACCCTGATTATGTAAATACAACCAGCTACAATAATTTGCCCCCGGCAAAGAATCTTGTATTTGGTATTAATGCCACATTTTAATTAGGCATGATGGAAAAAGCTAACATTCAAAATACTCATTTTAACCATAGTATCAACATGAAAAAATATATAGTTGCCCTTGTGGTCATGGGCTCTCTGATCACAAGCTCGTGCCGTAAGTATGTAGAAATACCTGCGGTAGGAATGCATGCACTTAAATATACATCTGATTACCAGGATCTTTTGAATAATACATCCGTTTTAGAATATTCATATAGTTTTCCTTTACTATCGTCTGATGATGTAAGTATTGATAGTATAAAGTATCAAAATTCATTCACTGCGCAAACAGCTGATGTTCAATTTGTATTGACTTATACCTGGGCACCGACCCGTTATGCCACAAACATTGAATCAGACGTTGACTGGGAGCGTTTTTATCAACAGATCATGATCTGTAATAATGTATCCGATGGGGTAATGGCGAGTGAAGGTGGTACCGTAACACAAAAAAATGCCATATTAGCACTGGCGTTGGTTCACCGTGCCTATGCCTACTTAAATCTGGTAAATTTATACGCTCCTCCATATAATCCATCTACCGCCTCTACTGATCTGGGTGTTCCCTTGCTTACTACTGCAAACCTTTTCGCAAGTTTAAAAAGGCCGCCTTTAGCTGATGTTTATGCACAAATCATTAAGGATTTAACAACAGCATTACCCAATTTGCCTGATCTGCCTGCTTATAACTCAGATCCATCCAAAGCTGCTGCATACGCAATATTGGCCGAAACCGAGTTGGAGATGAGAAACTTTAGCGATGCAGGTACTTACGCTGGTAAAGCACTTGCATTGCAAAGCACTTTAATTGATTTAAATGCCTATGCTTCGGCCCCTGGAACTTTACCAGGAAAGCTGCTTGACCCGGAAACCATTTTCTCAAAGTTAAGTGGTGGATACAGTTTCAATAATGTGACTTTAAGTGGTGATCTATTAACGCTGTTAGGTACAAAAGACCTTCGTTATATATTATTTACCGGATTAAATTACGGCACAGCAGCTTATGGGCGCAGTTATTACCGTCAGAATTATAATAGTAATGAAGATGTATATATCGGGCCAAACGTTCCTGAAATGATGCTGATTAAAGCCGAAAGTGCTGCCCGTTCAAATGACGCGGCCACGGCGGTAAGCCTGCTCAATGCACTGCGCAAAAAGCGTTTTAAACCAGCCGATTATACAGATCTAACGGCAAGCAATGCTGCCGATGCCCTTACTCTGGTTATTAATGAGCGCAGGCGGGAATTATTTGGCCGTGGTTATCGCTGGTTTGATATGAGAAGACTTAACCAGGATGCGGCGTTTGCTAAAACCTATACAAGGGTATTTAAAGGTGTTATTTACACACTTGCACCTAATAGCGCGCGCTACACTTATCAAATTGATAATAAGTACATTTTGTTAAATCCGGAGATCGTGCAGAATCCATAATTATTATAAACGGTGGTTCTGACTAAGGGCCATCCACTTTCAAATCTTAATAAAAACAACCATACATGATTAATAAAATTATCAACAGAGTTATAATCATAACTTTCTGTTTGGCAGGAATGAGTGCAAGCTATGCACAGCCACAAAAAGAGAGCACGCAACACAATACAACTGAAACACCAGTAGATACAATAAAAAAACCGGCAAAAGTCAAGGTGCGCCCATATAAAGATGTGATTACAGCCGATGCAGTAACTACAAATGGGCTGATCACCATCCATAAGATTGATGATCGTTATTTGTTTGAAATACCCTGTGCTATTTTTAATAAAGATCTACTGATAATGAGTCGTATAGCATCTGCGTCTGCCGATATGCGAATAGGCAGGGGAGGCGATGGTTATGCCGGTGACCCCATTGGCGGAACTATTATCCAGTTTGAAAGAGGGCCGGCAAATAAATTGTTTATCCGTAAAATGTCTTATTCTGAATATTCTAAAGATAGCACGCAGGCTATGTATGCATCGGTTAAGCGAAATACCATGCAGCCTATTGTGGCCTCATTCCCTATAGCAGCCTATAAGCCAGACTCAACAGCAGTAGTTGTAGATATGACCGATTATATCAATTCTGATAATGATCTTTTTTATTTTGGTTCGGCCATACAGAAGCAATTGTTACATATAGGCAATCAGCAAAATGATCGCAGCTATGTTAAATATGCACACACATTTCCAACCAATGTTGAGCTTAGGACGATTAAAACCTATGCTATGGCAGGTACGACCATGAGCGGTGGTTTTACCATGGAATTGAATACCTCCATAGTCCTATTACCCGAAAAGCCAATGAAAGCCAGGATGTATGATCCGCGTGTTGGTTATTTTACAACAGATTATATAGACTATGATGCTAATCCTCAGGGAGTTAAAACAACAAGCCTGATAAATCGCTGGAGATTGGAACCTAAACCTGAAGATTTGGAGAAGTACAAAAGGGGAGAGTTGGTAGAACCACAAAAGCCTATTGTATTTTATATAGACCCAACTACGCCTAAAAAGTGGATCCCTTATTTAATTCAAGGCGTTAATGACTGGAATGTTGCATTTGAACAGGCTGGTTTCAAAAATGCGATTTCGGCCAGGTTAGCGCCAACGCCAGAGGAAGATCCCTCTTTTGACCTGGAAGATGCCCGCCATTCGGCCATTATTTATAAGCCATCTACCATGTCAAACGCAAGCGGACCAAGCATTGCTGACCCGCGCACCGGCGAGATCATTGAAAGCCATATTAACTGGTACCATAATGTGATGAAGCTGATTCATAACTGGTATATGATTCAATGCGGAGCAGTTGATCCAAGAGCCCGAAAGATGGAATTTGATGATGATCTGATGGGCCAGCTTATTCGTTTTGTATCGTCTCATGAAGTTGGGCATACCTTGGGCCTGCGTCATAATTTTGGAGCAAGTGCAATGGTTCCGGTTGAAAAACTGAGAGATAAAGCCTATGTTGAAGCGAACGGGCACACCCCTTCAATTATGGATTATGCCAGGTTTAATTATGTGGCACAGCCCGAAGATCATATAAGCGAAGCAGGCTTATTTCCGCGTATTGGCGATTATGATAAATGGGCTATTGAATGGGGTTACAAATATTATGATGAGTTTAAAACCCCCGAGGAGGAAGTGCCGTTTTTAAACAAACTGACCATTGAAAAGCTAAAAAACAAACGTTTATTGTTTGGCACAGAGATCGGTACCAATGATCCGCGTTATCAAAATGAAGATTTAGGTGATAATGCCATGATTGCCAGCGAATACGGTATAAAAAATTTGAAACGTATTTTACCGCAATTAATTGAATGGACAAAAACTCCGAACGAAGGGTACGATAATTTAAAAGACATGTATACTGCTTTGAATGCGCAGTTTGACCGTTATCTGGTTCACGTTATAAAAAACATCGCGGGTGTTTATACCACAGCAAAAACATCTGAACAGCCGGGAGATGTTTATGAGCGTGTGCCTGCAAGCAGACAAAGAGAGGCTATGAAGTTTTTGGATCGTAATGTGTTTACTACGCCTATATGGATGTATAATGCAGAGGTGCT
>NZ_LMUO01000019.1:377904-394530 GCF_009765905.1 Mucilaginibacter sp. L196
CGATAATGCCATGATTGCAAGCGAATACGGTATAAAAAATTTGAAACGTATTTTACCGCAATTAATTGAATGGACAAAAACGCCGAACGAAGGGTATGATAATTTAAAAGACATGTATACTGCTTTGAATGCGCAATTTGACCGTTACCTGGTTCATGTTATTAAAAACATCGCCGGTGTTTATACCACAGCAAAAACATCTGAGCAACCGGGGGATATTTACGAACGTGTGCCTGCAAGCAGACAAAGAGAGGCTATGAAGTTTTTGGATCGTAATGTGTTTACTACGCCTATATGGATGTATAATGCAGAGGTGCTTAACCGCACAGGGCAGAGTTTTATGACTATCACAGCTGAACGCCAGGATGGAGTGATACAATATTTAATTGGAAAATACCGTATGACCAGGATGATTGAGGCAGAGGCAAGTGGTGATAAAGATGTTTATACCATTACTGAGTTTTTTAAGGACTTGAACCATGGTATTGATAAGGAACTGTATACCCACCAGCCAATAGATGTTTACAGGCGAAATCTGCAAAAGAGCTATGTTGACAATTTGATCAGCATAATTAAGCCTGCTGCTGCAATGCCTTATTTTGGCGCTGCGGATAGTCCAAATGGGCCACCCTCGCAATCAGATAATGCACCATTAAAATCTCAATCCAGTGATATGTCATCGGTAATCAAATCACAATTACATTACCAGCAAAAGTTGATCAAAGCAGATCTTCCATTTATTAAAGATGAAATGACCAGAAGTCACCTATTGGATTTGAATGACAGAATTACAGAGGCGCTTAGTGTTAAATAAATTCGTCATTACAGTAAATACTTATCGTTCTATGGATATCGTATTTTTTATTGGAATATCTCTGTTTTCCTCAATTATAATAGCCGTCATTGTAAAAATGATCAGCAATCGAATGAAAGGGAAAGATGAACTTGATGGTCTGTTGACTTTCAAATACAAGAGAAAAGATCAGAGATAAATGCAATTACCCTGGGTTATATATTTATCCTGGTGTTTGTATTTGCCATGATCATACAAATATCAAAAGACCGCCGTAATGGCGGCTAAAAATATTCTTTGTTCTTTATAAATCAGTTTAATAGTTAGTGTTAATAAATGAGAGCGCATCCCGGAAAGAGCCGGGAGCGCTTTTTTTATTAAATGGCCGTTTGTAGTACATTCCCGATAAAATGGATTACTATTATATAGTACGGCTCCATCAATATGCTTTCTGATAAGTGGACTTTACTGATATTATTCGCCTTGATACGAGGTGCCAAACGAACCATAAATATACAACTCTATTGCGCCTGGAATCTGCTGGTCAAGCGTCCTGTAATCTCCAATTAGTTGCAGCAACGTTTGTGCTCCGTTAAAAAGACCATGCGCGGAATTGCCGGTAATGGTGATAACAATTTTTGCCAGTAATAGATTGTTCGGTGCCTTATAAAGTAGCCTGATCCTGTTAATGAGAAAATCTTGAAGCATTTCGCCTGCACGGAATTTTGCAAACTGGTATCCCTGATTTGTTGCTGTTTCATTATCGATAAACAGTGCAGGTAAGCCGGGATGATAAGAATTGAAATTCTTCCGCAAAAAAGAATCATCATCCAATGCGGTTTCGCCTTTAGAAAATACTGATAGGTAAATTGACTTTTGTTGAAATTATGCTTAACAATCGCTAATTCCTACAAATAATAATCCCGAAGTATATGTTCCGTCTCCACTGGCAGGGCAGAAATTATACTATATTCTTCAGCTGTGTAAATCATCCACGAATAGAATTTCGGGAAGATGTTTTTGAAAAAAATAATCTCCTCGACCTCAGATTTAAATTGCTGTTCTGAAACCAGTTTTTTTTCAATTGGTTAATTCGGGTAGTAATTGCATAAAGCGACTCTAAAAACTTTTCAAATACACAGTACATACACACGGCTGAAATTTGCTAATATTTTTCGTGAGATGAAAAAAGTCAATCGTTGTAAAACTGCGCTCATTATTATTAATCACAAAACAAAAAGTCCGTTACTCCAATCAGAAATTATAGGCAGCAAAATATCTTCTATTGCCCATTGACTAATACATCGCTTCTCATTTATTACAAAAGACAATATTGGAATTTTAAAGACTGTATTTTTACGCCGTTTTTTAAATCAATATTAATTTTTTGTAAATTCGTTTGGGATTATAGTGAATGTCAGTGTATAACAGTCTTTCCGATCATGAATTGGCCATCCTGCTTAGGGAGGGAGACAATGCTGCATTTACAGAAATTTACGATAGGTACTGGGAAAAAATGGCGAGTTATGCAATTCGCCTAACCAAATCTGAGGACGAGGGGGCCGATATTGTTCAGGAGATCTTTGTTTCCATATGGAATAGAAGGGAGGTCGTAGAGGTTAAAGGTACCTTAGTGTCCTACCTAATCAAAAGTACCCGTAATCTATCCCTAAAGTATATAGAGAAGAATATTACGAAGTCTCATTTCCTGGAGCGGCTTTCCGAAAGCATGAAGGATGTATTATCTGATTTTAATGATCAAGTGTCTCTTAAACAATTGCAAGGGCATATTGATGAAACAGTTGATAAATTGCCATCTAAAATGAGAGAGATTTATCTTCTAAGTAGAAATGAACAATTGTCTCATAGAGAAATAGCACAAAAATTAGGTATTGCCGAAAATACCGTAAAAAAGCAAATCAGTAACGCTTTAAAAATCCTATCGAGCTCAATTAATGGTGAATTTTCGGCCGCTGTGGCTGTTTTATTTGTGCATTTTCTAAAATAGATTAAGTTATTCATATTTATTTTAAATAAATCTACTACCTAACCCCACTTTTCGGAATAGATATTATGTAAGGGCAGATAAAAGCCATGCAATTATCCCAATGAACGAAGAGCAAGCAAAACAATTGTTAGAACGTTACCGTAAGGGCTTATGCTCTGATGAGGAGCAGATAGCTGTAGAAGCTTGGATAGAGCAGGAACTTTCTGAACACTCCTGGAATATTACACATGAGGATAAACTCCATTTTGGTCAATCTTTAAAAGATCGGATTGATCTGCGTCGGCACTCTTCAGATGAGACGGGTTTACAGGAACAAATCAGGGTTAGTCGATTTAAAATATGGTTACCCCGCATTGCCGCAGCCGCCTCAATTTTATTGTTCCTTTCTGTTGGGGGCTATTTTATATGGCATAAACAACCTCAACAACAAACAGCCCAAAATCAAATTAACGATATCGCGCCTGGTAGCAACAAGGCCGTTCTGACATTAGCTAATGGCAAACAAATTATATTAACAGGTGCTAAAAACGGCAAGCTTGCCAATGAAAGCAATACAGCCATTAATAAAACTGCCAATGGTCAGGTAACCTATGTAGGACTATCAAATAATAGTGCAGCTATAGCTTATAATACGATGACAACACCGCGTGGCGGTCAATATACGCTTACTTTATCGGATGGTACTAAAGTTATATTGAATGCGGCATCTTCTTTAAGATACCCTGCCTCCTTTACCGGTAACGATCGTAAAGTAGAATTAACAGGCGAAGCCTACTTTGAGGTTGCGCATAATGCAGCTAAACCATTTAAGGTAACTTCTAATGGCCAGACTGTAGAAGTATTAGGCACACATTTTAATATCAATTCATATACAGATGAACAGATTATAAAAACCACGCTGTTAGAAGGAAGTGTAAAAGTAACTCAAAATGCCAGTGGAATTTCAAAGATGCTTAAACCAGGTCAGCAATCATTATTGTCTGGTGGTAGATTAGCGGTTGCGGATGCGAATATAGAAGAAGCCGTAGCCTGGAAAAATGGATATTTCCGGTTTAACGATGAAAATATTGAAAGTATTATGCGCAAACTTTCAAGGTGGTATAATATTGACGTACAATATGAGGGTAGGACTTCTGATGAAGGATTCTACGGCAAGATTTCCCGCTTTAAAAATATCAGCGGGGTACTGAAAATGCTGGAACAAACAAAAAGCGTTCACTTTAAAGTTGAAGGAAGGAGGGTCACCGTATTGCAGTAAAAGTACTTACCTGGTGATCCAATAAAAAAGTCATCCCGATTAGAGCCGGGATGACTAATGCCTGGATTAACCCCTAATAATTGAATTAAACTATTAATGAACCGCGGCGTGCCTGACGCATCTCGACAATGAAAAGGCGCAACGCATTAAACCCAGTTACAACAAATGTACAATTTTTACCCTAAAATTTTTGTACAGCCGCCTGGCTGTATTACTAAACTCCTGTTGATAATGAAGTTAACTACGCTGATTTTGATCGCAGCAATCTTACAGGTAAGTGCAAGCTCATTTGCACAGAAAATCACATTGTCTGAAAAAAATGCGCCATTGGTTGAGGTCTTTAATCAGATCAGTACGCAAACAGGATATGATTTCCTGTTCACGGCGACAACGCTAAAGGGGGCAAGCCGGGTAAGTATTAATGTAAAAGATGCGGAGTTAAGTGATGTGCTGAAAAAGATTTTTGAAGGACAGCCTCTGGATTTTACTATTGAAAATAAATCGGTGGTGGTGTCCATAAAAGAAAAGTCTTTCCTTGATAAAGTTAAAGATGCTTTTACCACCGTTGATGTACACGGGCGTGTGGTAGACGAAAAAGGGCAACCCATGGCGGGCGCTACTGTAAGTATCTTCGTCAGCGATGAAATCAACGATAAAAAAACGGGCGATTTTTCAATAAAAGTTAAAGGAAGAAATGCGGCAGCAGTTACCGACGTAAACGGAGAGTTCTATTTAAAAAATGTGGATGAAAAATCCAGTATAATGATCACTTATACCGGTTACACAGTATATACTGTTAGGGCAGCTAAAGATTTGGGTACGATCAAAATGACGGTGAACACCGGAAATCTCCAGGAAGTAAATGTTACTGTAAATAACGGCTATCAAACAATTTCCGCAGAAAGAAGTGCCGGTTCATTTGCCAAACCGGATATGAGCATCGTAGAGGATAGGTCGACGAGTATGAATATTATTCAGCGGTTAGATGGCCTTATTCCGGGATTAGTGATCAATAACGCACCCGGATCTACCTCAAACCCCGTTTTAGTTAGAGGATTAACAAGTTTGAGCCTTAACAGTAATCCGCTTTACGTGGTAGATGGGATTGCAATGACTGATGTTTCCTCTATTAATCCGCAGGATGTAGCCGACATTACGGTTCTTCGGGACGCTACTGCCGCATCTATATGGGGCGCGCGGGCTGCCAATGGAGTCATTGTCATTACAACTAAAAAAGGAAAACCAGGGGATAAAGTGAAGATCAGCTACGACGCGTTTATCAATTTTCAGGGTAAACCCAACTTCAGTTATATCCCAACAATGAATAGTGAGCAATTTATACAGACGGCTAAGCAAATTATTAATGCCAACTATATGTCCGTTAATCCATGGTCAACTATTTCAAGTTATAGCAATCTTGCCTCGGTAGGCGTGGCACCTCATGAACTAATTTTATATAACGAGGCGAGGGGGCTGATTACCGCATCCCAGGCCAATAAGAGTTTAGATAGTCTAGCAAGTATTAATAATTTGCAGCAGATTAAAAATCTCTGGTATCGCAATGCCTATTTAATGAACCACACCCTGTCCTTGTCAGGAGGTGGAAAGGCTTACGCATTTTATGCATCTATGGCTTATACGGACAATCAAAGCGATAGTCCCGGCCAAACAAACGACGATTATAAAATTAATATAAGACAAGACTTTACGCTAAATAAACGTATTCAGCTTAATTTGATTACAGACCTGGATGATAATGTTACCAGTGCTAAAAACACTATTAATGTAAACAACCAATTCTTGCCTTACCAGTTATTTCAGGATGCCAGCGGCAATAACCTCTCGATGCCCTATATGCAATACTTAAGTGATGCAACAAGAATCGATTATCAAAACCGCAGCCAAATTAACCTGGATTATGACCCGCTCGATGATATGAACGATGGTTATACTAAGGGAAACACACTGGTAAGCCGGAATATTTTGGGTCTCAACGTTAAATTATTAGATGGTTTGAAGTTTGAAGGAACTTATGGCTATATAGTAAATAACAGCAAAACACAGAATTATGAAGATGCTTCAAGCTATTTGGTAAGGAGCCAGATCGTGGAGTATGCAGTTGCGCCTACAGTAGGTTCAGTACCTATTTATAATTTGCCCACAACCGGGGGTAATTATTCTGTTGCCAATTCAAACCAGGATAATTGGACTGTCAGGAATATGTTGTCATATAATAAGTCATGGAACAACAATTTACACCAATTGACTGTTTTGGCAGGCCAGGAAGCACAGGACCAGCATGCCATCAGCAATACGACTATAGCATATGGATACAATCAAGAACTTGAAACATCTGCTGCAATTAACTATGCCTCACTTGGTTCGCCGGGTGTTACAAACCCAGTGATGGCCAACTACGGTGCAGGCAGTGTGTTGTTTACGGTCCCCTTTGTGCAGACCGAAACGGAGACCAGATTTTCTTCTTACTTTTCAAATCTGGCTTATACCTATAATCAAAAATACACCGTTAACGCCAGTTTACGTACAGACAGAAGCAACTTGTTTGGTTTAGATGAGTCCGCACAAAATAAACCAGTATGGAGTGTCGGTGGTAAATGGATGCTTAGTGATGAAGCCTTCATGAAAGATATCACCTGGATAGACAGACTTGCGCTCAGAACAACATATGGTATCACAGGAAATTCGCCGACTCCTGGTTCAGCGGCTTCCTACAATATTCTCTCCCCCGTAAGCAACGTAAACCTGCCTAATGGTTTAGGTTTAAATATTACTACACCGGCTAATAATAAATTAACATGGGAGCGTACCGCCACTTTAAATATAGGTTTGGATTTTGCGATGCTTAAGGATCGTTTAAGCGGATCTGTAGATGTATACGACAAACAAACCAGTGGTTTGCTGGGCAACGTACCCACCAATGTTTTTACAGGTTACAGCACCGTAGTCGGAAACCTGGGCAATCTGGAGAATAAAGGAATTGAACTCAGCCTGAATTCGGTTAATATAGCTAACAGTAATTTTAGGTGGAACACCGGTTTCAATATAGCCTATAATAAAAACACCCTAACCCATTACAATTTCTCTTCCACCATTACCACAGGCGATCAGTTGGTAGCATCTCAATATGTACAGGGTTATTCGGCATTTGCAGTATTTGCATACAGGTTTGCCGGACTGGACAATGTAGGCGATCCACTAATCCGGCTGGCCAACGGTACCCTCACTAAAAAGCCAAACGCCGCTGCAATAGCTGATATTAAGTACATGGGAACTTATCAGCCTGTTTGGACAGGAGGAGTATCTAATGCCTTTAGTTACAAAAATTTTGGCTTAAGTGCGAATACCATCCTTAGTCTTGGGAACGTAATGAGAAGAGATGTAAACGAGTTTTACACTGGCAGGATGGCAACTAATAACGTAAGTTATGGAGGCTTTACTCAAGGCAATCTTTCCCCGTCTTTTGCCGATCGGTGGCAGAAACCAGGCGATCAGTTAATAACCAATATACCGGCATATATCGCCGATCCTTCTATTAGTGCTTCTCAGCGTAACGTTGCATATTATACCGATGGAGATATTAATGTGGTTAGCGCCTCCTATATTAAACTACGCGATATCACGCTGTCTTACAGTTTACCCCAGGCCATTGTTGAAAAGCTAAAAGTGGATAAAATAACCTTCCGTGCCCAGCTATCAAATTTAATGTTATGGAAAGCAAATAAAGATGGTATTGATCCTGAGTATCAGTATTACTATGGCGCAAGAACCATGATCGCTGATCAAGGGACTATAACTTTAGGCGTAAATGTTAAATTCTAAATCTAACTACAACATGAAACAAAGAAATAAACATATAAGAGTAATAGGTATTTCCATGCTCTTGATTACGGTTCTGTTCTCGTGCAAAAAAAATTTTCTGGAAGTTACCCCAAAAGGAAATTTGATTGCCCAAACAGTATCAGATTATAACCTGATGCTTAACAGCCTTAGCCTGGAAAATATAGACAGCCAGGATGGAGCGATTGCTATGGGAGATGAAGTAGCGGCAGCAAATGATTATTTTTCGAGTTCACTTTTGGCAGTTCAAAGACGGTTCGCCTGGGACGCTGTGGTGTATGATCCGGGCCAGGTTGCTGTGGAAATGACTGTTCCGATGCAGAATCTTTATACTTATAATGCAATTATAAATGGGATAAGCGCGGCTACAGATGGAACTGCTCAGCAAAAAGCATCTATCCAGGCTGAAGCTATGGCCGGGCGGGCATGGACTAATTTTATGCTGATCAATTATTATGGAAAGCCCTATGCAGAAGCTACTGCCGCAACTGATCCAGGTTTTCCGATTATAACAGTTGCTGATGTAACACAAACTAAATTTGTACGGGCTTCAGTAAAAGATATGTACGATTTTATTGTGTCAGATCTTACATCTGCTATTGCAGCTCTTCCAGCACAAACCACTTTCCGGTCACGCATGTCCAAACCTGCGGCCGAGGGCCTATTGGCTAAAGTCTATATGTTTATGGGAAAATTTTCGCAGGCTTTACCTTTGCTAAACCAGTCGTTCACTGACATGGGTAACAGTACCATCCCCATTGCTTTATATAATTATAACGTAACCTTTGCAACTGGTGGCTCTTTCCTGCCATTGGGATTTTTTGGCCCTACTTATCCTTCAGTTGTCAGTAATACAGAGAATTTATATAGCAAACAAGCAATTGATAATTGGACATTTACTAATAACGAACTTGTGATTAGTCCCGCTACAGTTGCCTTATTTGGTTCGTCAGACCTGCGGTTGAACTTCTATGCAAACAGTGCGTTTTTTGGAGCCAATTATCCTGGGGTGTTATTAAGGAGAGTTGGTCCAATAGAAGATCAGTACGGTGTAGTTCTTCCTGATCTGTACCTGTTAAGGGCGGAGTGTAAAGCCAGGTTAGGTGATTTGGCTGGTGCTAAGACAGATGTAGAAACCTTGCGGTCAAATAGAATGCCTGCTGCTGATGCCTCGGTACCCGCAGCTACTGCGGGTAAGCAATTGTCATTGCTAAATTTCATCTTTGACGAACGGACCAGAGAATTTGCGGTACAAGGATACCGCTGGTTTGATATGAGACGGCTTTCTGTTGATCCGCTATTTACTGGAACGACCTATACGCATACGCTATATTCAACTTCAGGCAGCATCACAAGTACTTTTGCATTGGATCCTCTGAGGTTTACCATGCGCTTTCCACAAACGGTAATTGATGAAAATCCGGGCATGGAAAACAATCCTTAAAAAATCGGATAGGAAACTTGTATAAACTTAGCATTAGCCAAAAGCTTGTACAGGTTTCCTTTCTAAAAATGTTTGAAGTTTTCTTACAGCTTTTAAAAGCTAAACTATTGCCTTTTCTCATAAATGTTATTTATAGAAATTAAAAATAATTCAATGTCAATTAAAAAAATATTCTGCTTTACTCTAAGCTTTAGCCTTATAGCATTTGCTGCACATGCCCAAAATGTTTTTTCCGTAAAGGGGAGGTTTACCAGTCTGAAGGAGGAAAAAAAAGTTTTTCTTAGTTACTGGTTAAGTGGTAAATCCATTTTAGACTCCACAATCACTAAAAATGGTGTCTTTAGTTTTAAAGGTCGTATTGGTAATGAAGTAATCAAGGCATCAATCAGTCTTAAACCTATACAAGATGACCCATCGATATCTCTTCTTGAAAAAATACAGGCAACAGATGAACAGGGTTTCTTTTTGGAAAAGGGTCTTACTCAGGTAAGAGGAACCAATTTTGCAAAGAACGCGGTGATTAAAGGTGGGGCTGCCCAAAAAGAATACCAGTTATTTCAGACCTCAATAAAAGCGGATATGGATCAGTTGGCATTGGCGGAGGCAGAAATTCTCCCGATCGTTATAAAAGCGCAAGGCAAAGGGTTAGATACCAATCAGCGTATCAAAGCGATTCAAAAGATCACAGTACCTTTGGCAAAAAGGATTGATGAGGAAGAGATTGATTTTATCGCCGCTCACACAGACTCCTACGTAAGCCTTGACCTGGTTCAGAAAAGGTCAGGTATTATTCACCCCGAAACATTTGAACCCCTGTTTAACAGTTTGAGTATTCGTTTAAGAAATACAGAAGTAGGTAAAAGTTTGGCTAAAAGGCTCGACGTTACAAAGAAAACCGGCATTGGTGTTACTGCAACGGATTTTAGTCAGTCTGATGTGAACGGTAAGATGGTTTCTTTAAGCTCGTTTAAAGGGGAATATGTACTGCTGGATTTCTGGGCCAGTTGGTGTGGCCCATGCCGTGCAGAAAACCCGAATGTGTTAAAAGCTTACAATAGGTTTAAGGGTAAGAATTTTGATATCCTTGCAGTTTCTTTGGATAATAAGAAGGAAAGTTGGTTAAAAGCGATAAAAGACGATGGATTGCCATGGACACAAGTAAGTGATTTGCAAGGCTGGAAAAACCAGGTAGCTGGATTTTATGCTATTTCTGCTATTCCGCAAAATTTTCTCATTGACCCCAATGGAGTGATCATTGCCACTAATCTGTATGGTGAGGCATTGATGAAAAAACTGGAAGAACTGATCAAATAATTACAATATAAGCAAGATATTATATCTCGCCTTAAGAATTAACCTTTTGACTTTACTGCACCCAAAGAAAGTAAGAAAGTTTTTCTGGAGTACAGGGTAAATGGAAAACTAATGCCGATTCGACAATCGCAAACAATCGGCAACAATGAAGTAATCTGTAGGCAGGAAACTTCAGACCAAGTCGTGGTCATTTTATGTACTGCTGAACGCCAACGGTAACCTGTGGGTATCGTCCAGCGGGGCAGATTATGACACAACGGGTTATTTAAAGTTCCTCGATGATGGGCTAAAAACATTTGGAAAATGAACATTCTGGTAGTAATGGATTTTGTGGTGATTGGTGGATTTATTATAGCCATTGTCATACACATATTTAAAGATAGAGATATGTATGATTGAAAGAATTAGCTGTTCACAATAGCGTTTATTAATCCATTAATTTAATAAAATCAGTAAAACAACAAAATAATGTTATTTAAAAAACACAGAGCTAAATTTTCGACAGCGGCATTGATGCTGGGATTGTTAATCCCATCCATTTCAGATGGGCAAACAACAAAGGAAACAACTGCACAGGTTGGGGGCGGCAACAAGGTGCTACCCCTTGACCCGAATGTACGGACTGGTAAACTATCCAATGGCTTCACTTATTACATTAGGCATAATGAAGAACCAAAGAACCGGGTGATTATGTATTTGGTGAATAAGGTGGGTTCCGTTTTGGAAGATGAGGATCAGCGTGGCCTGGCACATTTTATGGAACATATGAGTTTCAATGGCACGGCCCATTTCCCGCATAATGAACTGATAAACTATTTGCAGAAAGCAGGAGTACGTTTTGGCGCGGATATTAATGCCTATACCAGCTTTGATGAAACCGTTTACGAATTACCGCTGCCTTCGGACCAGCCAGCCATTCTTGCGAAAGGCATCCTGATTATGCATGACTGGGCGCAAAGCGCTACACTTGACCCTATAGAGATTGACAAGGAAAGGGGAGTGGTGTTAGAAGAAAAAAGATTGGGTAAGGGAGCAGGAGAAAGGATGCAAAGGCAATATTGGCCAATGCTCTTAAATAACTCACGTTACGCGGTGCGTATCCCCATCGGTTTGGATACGGTACTGGATAACTTTAAACGGCCCGCTATTGCACGTTTTTACCATGATTGGTACAGACCTGACTTGCAGGCGCTGATCATTGTAGGCGACATCAATGCCGACAGCCTTGAGAAAGTAGTGAAGGTAAAATTTAGCGACCTGGAAAATCCGGTACAAGAGAGGGTAAGAACAAAATATACTGTGCCCTTAGATGGCAGAGACCAGTTCATTGCAGTGACTGATAAGGAAATGACAATGACGACTGCGGAAGTGATTATCAAGCATAAAGGACGGCCTATTAAAACAACAGCAGATTATCGTAACAGTATCACACACGAGTTATTTAATACGATGCTGGGCGAAAGGTATAGTGAATTGACAAAACAGGCAGATCCGCCTTATATACAAGGCGGAGCAAGGATAGGGGATTTTCTTGCCGGTACAGATATTTATGGCGTATCTGTACTCGCCAAGCCGGGCGAATTGGAAAGAGGCTTCAAGGCGGTTTGGAGGGAAACCGACAGAGTAAAGCGTTATGGTTTTACACAAACTGAATTGGATCGGGCTAAACAAAGCTACATGAGCAATATGGAGGCAGCGTATAAAGAAAAGAACAAAACTAATTCCCAGGCATATGTAAACGAGTATCAACAATACTTTCTGCAAAGCCAGGCAGCACCCGGTATTGAAGCAGAATATAACCTGGTAAAAACGGACCTTCCCGAGATTACTTTAACCGAAGTGAATGACCTTACAAAAGAATATATTAAAGAGGCCAACCGGGATATAATCATCATGGCCCCGGATAAAGACAAAGCAGTATTGCCTGATGAAACAACTATAAACAGTTGGATGAAAGCAATACAGCAAGAAAAGCTGGATCCCTATAAAGATGAAGTTTCATCCAAACCTTTATTAGCTATTAAACCGGTTCCGGGTAAAATAATTGCAGAAAAACAAATTATAGACCTGAAAGCTACAGAACTTACGTTAAGCAATGGTGTTAAGGTGGTTGTAAAGCCTACAGATTTTAAAGATGATGAAATTACATTTACTGGTTTTGCACCCGGAGGAACCTCGTTATATAGTGATGCAGATTTTCAGTCAGCAGCCAATGCGTCAGGGATCGTTTCAGCAGGTGGGGTAGGTAATTACAGTTCTACGCAATTAGAAAAATACCTTTCCGGTAAACAGGTCAATGTATCGCCATACATAGTTGAGCGCGCTGAGGGCATCAATGGTTCTACTACACCTAAAGACTTTGAAACAGCGTTACAACTAACCTTCCTGTATTTTACCCAACCCAGAAGAGACGCGGAGATGTTTCAGAATATCATTAACCGTTCCAAAGCAAGCTTAGCTAATCGTGATAATGATCCCAATAGCGTATTTAGCGATACTGTTAATGCCGTATTAGGCAATTACAGTGTCCGCCGCACTGGCCCCACTGTAGATAAGTTTAACCAAATCAACTTAGACAAGGCTTATAGCATATACAAAGAACGTTTTGCCGATGCATCAAACTTCACCTTTACGTTTATCGGAAGCTTTGATATTAACCAGATCAAACCTTTGCTCGAACAATATTTAGGATCGCTGCCTGCTACAAACAAACATGAACAAGCTAAAGACCTGGGTATTCGTACGCCAGCGGGTAAGATCGAAAAAACCGTTTATAAGGGTACCGAACCCAAAGCCACAGTTCGCCTGGTATTCAGTGGTGACTATACGTTTAATCAGCAAAACAATAAAATAATGGATGCTATGGCCGAAGTGCTGGAGATCAGGTTGCTGGAACGTTTGCGGGAAGATGAAAGCGGGGTTTACAGTCCTGGTGCATTTGTGAGTTATAACAAGTATCCGATACCCCGTTATGGCTTTACCATCGTCTTTGGCTGCGCACCCCAGAACGTAGAAAAATTGATCACTTCTGCTTTGGATGAGGTCAATAAACTAAAAAGCAATGGCCCGGAAGTAGTAAATGTGGAAAAATTCAAAGCCGAAAACGGACGTACCAGGGAAACCCAGCTTAAAACGAATAAGTTCTGGTTAAACTATCTGAACGGACAAGTTCAGAATCAGGAAGATTTGGAACTAGTGCTGCAAGAAGATGAACGGATGAAATCAGTAACTCCAATGACTATTAAGGAAGCCGCAAACAAATACCTGAGTGGGGATAATTATATCCGGCTGGTGTTATTACCAGAAACAAAATAAAATTAATAAGATAAGCCTTAATCGTTATCTTAACTGATTTAACTTAACACCGTCTTTTCGGCAAATAACATAATGGAAATGGATGTTAAATTTCCTTTGTTTTCCGTCGTTTGCAGGTGTTTTGTTACTTATTTGTTACCCGTTAAAATAAAAACACCTGTAAATTGTTAATTTACAGGTGTTTCTGATTAATTTAAAGTAGCCTTGAGTGGCAGAATCTCGAACTTTTTTCTCAGAGATCTGAAACGATTAGTGAATTTTTAAGGTTTCAAACCTCATATTTTATACGCTTAAATTCAATAAGTTATTTGCCAATTGTTAGCGCCCTAATTTTTAATCGTGGAAATTCTGCTTTTTCTACTTAACATAATGCAAGGCTTTAATAAATTTAGAAGTGGTGGGTTAAATACGGTACTAAAAAGTAACGGAGACATATCCAACAAAGATGCCTCTTTCCAAATATCACTGTCGTGCAAATCGCCAATGATAATTTGTTTTACGGCATAAATCTATACTAGAAAATCCCCGTTGGTGATACATAAAAACTACCTATCTGTATAGGATATGTGAATTCCTACAAATTTTATTTATTTTTGGAACACAGACCGTTACACAATTAAAAACCTTATGAGTGCCTTGCCATTTTCAATAAATAAACGGTGGCTGCACAGGCTATGCAAAGGCCTTTCTTATTACCTGATTTTTACCTTTCTCTTATCCTGCAACCGGAATGACTCCAAGTCGGTTTTGCTTAAAATCGATGGGTCCAAAAACGGCACTTATACATTTCATGCAATTTCACTCGGCTCTAAACTTTTTTCCAAGATTAGCATATCAGCAAACGGCAACGAAGCCTGGGGTATTGGATCAGCGGGCCGTCTATACCATTACGCAGATCACCAATGGACAGAAAACAGCCTAGGCCTTTCGGCTGATACGAATGTCACAGCGATTTATATGAATGCGGCCCTGACAAATGGATGGATTGGCGGGAATTATGGCAATCTGGCCCGCTATGGGGCTCATACCTGGCAAAGAACCAGTTTCCAATTAGCAGGTACATTTATACCCGGATACGGCCGTATCCATCAATGTAAACAGGTTTCGTGTGAATGGCAGCGCCTCCAGCAAGACAGTGGCAAGTCTGTCGCATTATTTTCTTTCCAGGCGAAAAAGACTTAAAAGACTAAAGGAATTCTACGGTGTCAGCGCCGATTCTTCGGATGAAGCAGCTTATCGTGAGGTACAGCGCCGGATCAGGGACAGATATGTCAATCGTATTTACCAGACGATTATTGAACAGCACGCGGGCAGGCTGGTGTATTTGGTGCATGGTTTCAATGATACGATGGCTGAGCAGGAATATGTGCAGTTGAGAGATACTATCAGGAATAAACATTATCCTTCGGATAGCAAGCCTGTGTATGTGGACATTCATTGGGACGGATTGAACGCGCATACTTTTGACGGTTTGCCGGTCGCTAAAGTTTGGGGTGCAGCGATGCTTAACTCCCGTTTTGTGAGTATCTCG
The DNA here is from genome assembly GCF_009765905.1 of Mucilaginibacter sp. L196. Classification (GTDB taxonomy): domain Bacteria; phylum Bacteroidota; class Bacteroidia; order Sphingobacteriales; family Sphingobacteriaceae; genus Mucilaginibacter. Next base: position 393,426 of record NZ_LMUO01000019.1, read on the forward strand.
CTCCGGAACCTAATGACGGCTGAGGAACAAAAGACCAAAATCCGCACGATCATCATTACGCATAGCCTTGGAGGTGGAGTGGCGCTCGGCGCGGTGTTCAATACGGTGTATAAATGGGATCTGCTCAACCTGATAACACCTGAAGCGGATAAAAAACGCTTGCAAAGTATGATCTTGACACCGACCCCCGCCGCACCGCTGCGCATCGGTGTAATCGCGCCCGCTATTCCGGGAGAGAGCACCTTCATCGATTTTAACCGCAGAGGGCCCGTAATCATTGACCCAGCACAGAATAATATCGGAAGGGTAGTCATTGGATACAATTATAAGGACTACGCGGTGAGCAAGCAATTGATGGATGTCAATCTTTCCGTAATTTATGGATCGACTTCGCTTGGCTGCAATTTAACTGTTGCGGGCAGGTCCGCTATCGATAATGTCATGGACGATATGGATAAAAGCGGTTACGGAAAAAATACGGGCATCATTGTCCCGTTGAAATTTCAAACACCGCTCCGGATCAATCCGCCGTTGTTGGAGAAGGGTACGCACGAACACGCTTTTTGTTACTATATCGCGAATCCGGTGATGGATAACCTTCTGGATGAATTGTTTAAGGAATAATCTTGAGTATATGAGGAATATAGTGCTTTTTTATACGGCTTTTGATCGGGCCTCCAAAATATTAATAATAATTGCCGATTTACCGTAAAAATATCCCTTGGGCGTATCCAGGAAATAAGTTATATTTAACTGATTATCAGAAGTCCTATGCCTGTATCATTAGATCATATTTCCGGGGAAACGCCAATGGGCGCTAACCTGCTTAACTGTGGCGCAACCTTGAGGGTTTGGGCCCCGAATGCACTGGCCGTTTATGTAACCGGTGACTTTAACAGCGGACAACCGGAAGACGCCAACCTGCTTAATCAGATCGGCGGTGGCCATTGGGCCGGTTTTGTTCCGGGCGTAAGTGACCGCCAGCATTATATGTTTTATGTCAAAGGCCAGGGTGGAGATTATGATGAATGAGACCACACCATTTCGGCGCAAGCTGACCCACCGTTTCGGGGCAAACTGACCAGGGCATTTCGGGGCAAACTGA
>NZ_LMUO01000019.1:394540-608172 GCF_009765905.1 Mucilaginibacter sp. L196
CATCACAGCTGAACGCCAGGAAGGAGTGATACAATATTTAATTGGAAAATACCGTATGACCAGGATGATTGAGGCAGAGGCAAGCGGTGATAAAGATGTTTATACCATTACTGAGTTTTTTAAGGACTTGAACCATGCGATTGATAAGGAACTGTATACCCACCAGCCTATAGATGTTTACAGGCGTAACCTGCAAAAAAGCTATGTTGAAAATTTGATCAGTATAATTAAGCCTTCTGCAGTAATGCCTTATTTGGGCGCTGCGGATAGTCCAAATGGGCCACCCTCGCAATTAGATAATGCGCCATTAAAATCTCAATCCAGTGATATGTCATCAGTAATCAAATCACAATTACATTACCAGCAAAAGTTGATCAAAGCGGATCTTCCATTTGTTAAAGATGAAATGACCAGAAGCCACTTATTGGATTTGAATGATAGAATTATAGAGGCGCTTAGTGTTAAATAAATTCGTCATTATAGTAAATACCTATTGTTTTATGGATATCATATTTTTTATTGGGATATCTCTGACTTCCTTAATTGCGATAGTTGTTATTATAAAAATGATCAGCAATCGAATGAAAGGAAAAGATGAGCTTGATGGTCTGTTTACTTTCAAATACAAGAGAAAAGATCAGAGATGAATGCAATTACCTTAGGTTATATATTTATCATGGTGTTTGTATTTGCCGTAATCATGCAAACATCAAAGAACCGCCGTTACGGGGGCTAAAAACACTCTTTGTTCTTTATAAATTAGTTTAATAGTTAATTAGATAGGCGCATCCCGGAAAGAGCCGGGAGCGCTTTTTTGAATTTTCGGACTAAGGTGTTCAATGGCTCCGGAATATCTATACTAAAAGACGGTATTCCGGTTGAGTTTGGCTTTGTTGCTGGTAGTGAACATGATTCATTGGCCTTAAAGAAGTTGCCTTTGGAACTCCCTGCTGAAAGCGAAATATTTGCAGATTCTGCTTATACGAATTATGAGATTGAGGATAAATTAATGGAAACTGACAAGATATTCTTAAAGGTTTATCGAAAATCAAATGCAACAAGAAAAGACAGTGTGAACGCCGCCTTATTAAGGAATATGCATAATTAAGAACCTTGAGTTAATTAATAACAGCCTGATTGATTCATTACTGATAATTCTTATGTAATTCTGATTATGCATTAAAAAACAGATGGATAATATGCATTTGATCGAGTTATCCCCCCTCTTTGATCCCGTACCCCCCTTTCTTTTTTTTTTCAACATTGTATTTTCGGATCGTTATAGTCTGGAAGGGTAATTGACCAGTTTTACTTTTCAAGTTGAGTGAAAACCACAACGTGAAGCCTGTGCTATGCATTAATACATCAAGCTTTATGAACCAATCTAATTAATGCCTGTAATACCCGATTTTGACGCTTTTCCAGAATGTGAACTTTTACAGCAGGTAGCGCTGAGTAATGAGGATGCATTCCGGCAATTATTTACAACATACAATCATCAGTTAGGTACATACATTTTCCGTTTAACTGATTCTATGGAACTATCTGAAGAAATAGTACAAGATGTATTTCTAAAAATATGGGAGAACCGTGAAACGTTAACCGGTGTAAGAAATTTCAAAGCTTATCTTTTTGTGGTTTCTAAAAATCATGCTTTAAATTGTTTAAGGAAACTTATAAATGAACGCGCATATCAGCAAGAATGGGAAGAAAGTTCTATAAACGGATTTACAATAACTGAAGAAGAAAAAGCTGACAGATATTATGGCTTGTTGGATGAAGCTATTGATCATTTACCTCCGCAACAGCAAAAGGTTTATTTGCTTAGTCGTCACGAACATCTTAAATATGCAGAAATAGCCAAACAACTAAGCCTCTCACGCGAAACCGTCAAAAAATACCTCCAGATTGCAATTGCCTCAATAACAACTCATGTACATGCAAACATGGATAAAACCATGATTTTGTTTGCCCTTTTATTACTTTTCTGATTTTTTTTAAATCAATACCCCCTTTTTTACCCCTCCTTGTGTCTTATCTATCGTAAGGCTGCCAAGCCATTATAAACCTCAAAAATTAAGGTATTAAATGTATTGCTATGAATAGAATAGATACAAGGCTGATTTATTTATTTAATCTTTATTTTGAGAAAACAGCTACTCAAGATGAGGTAGATGAATTATTTAAGTTGTTGCAAACATCTGATGATGAGCAATTAACTTTTTTCATTCGGCAGGCATGGGACGATTTGCAAGTTACAAAACCTCTATTTGACCCCTCACAGAGCGAGGATATACTTAATAGGATATTGCATACCAGAACCGCTAAAAACAAAGTGTTTAATACGCTACCTATAAAGAAAATGTTTGTATGGCGAAAATTTGCAACGGCTGCAGCTGTTCTCTTTTTTATAGGCATTGGGTTCTACCTGCAAAACAAGGTGAACAAACCTCAAATAATTACAGCAAAGTTATTACATGATGTTATGCCAGGAGGCAACAAAGCGACATTAACACTGGCAAATGGTTCATCCATTATATTGGATACTGCCCATAATGGTGTTTTAGCAAAACAAGGTAACAGCATAATTAATAAAACTAAAAATGGGCAACTTGTTTACAGCGCTGATCCTAATGAGCAGGCTGCAACTCCGGTAACCAATACCATTTCAACACCCCGTGGGGGGCAGTATCAGGTAGTACTGCCCGATGGTAGCAAAGTTTGGCTTAATGCAGCATCTTCCATAAAATACCCTACTTTTTTTAATGGAAAAAAAAGACTGGTTGAAATTACAGGAGAAGCATATTTTGAAGTGGCTAAAAATGCTTCAATGCCTTTTATAGTAAAATCAAACAGAGCAGAAGTTGAAGTTTTGGGAACCCATTTCAATATAATGGCCTATGATGATGAAACTTTAATGAAAACAACGCTGCTTGAAGGTTCAGTAAAAATAACAAGTGGAAAAACCAGCGATATTTTAAAACCCGGAGAACAAGCTTTATTGAATGAAAAAGGGCAGCTACAGGTAACCGATGATGTGGATGTGAATGAGGAAACTGCCTGGAAAAATGGATTATTTCAGTTTAAAGATGCTGATGTTGAATCTATTATGCGCCAGTTGGGCAGATGGTATAATGTAACTATAAGTTACGAGGGCAAAATTTGTGCGAGGCAATATACCGGTAAAATTTCGCGCAATGTTAAAGCCTCTGAATTATTAAATATGTTAAAATATACAGGACTTAATTCCAGAATAGAGGGAAAAAATATCATTATAACAAATTGAAATGCAATGATAATTAATGGATAGGACCATTACTTGTTAATATAAACAACATAGGAAGAGAATATCCAACCTTAATACAACAACCAATTAATAACTAACCAATTGTTCACCTAAAACACCCTAAAATGAGAAGAAAAATACGAAACCTCCAATAAATATCAAAGGGCAATCAGCTACAATTTATAAAACTCAGCTTAAAGTTTATAAGCCGTACTTAAAGAAAAAACCGGGAAACGTTTGCCGCGCTTTCCCGGCTAATATCTGGGTTGCCCAACAATCACATTCTAGTAATTAAAAGCTAACGTTTAACCCAAACATTACAAAAATATGAATTTTAATTCTAATGGCACGCCTGTGATATGGCGTGCACTATCCAAAATATTATTGGTTATGAGAATAGCTGCTTTTTTATTAGTTGTAACCCTTGTGCATGTAACGGCCAAAGGTTATAGCCAAAATATAACAATTCATGAAAAAAACACATCTATTGAGGGCGTTTTACGATCAATTGAAAAGCAAAGCGGCTATCATTTTCTCTATGACAAGCTCAATTTGTCCGGAACTGAAAAAATAAATATTGAAGTAAGTAATGTAAGTATTGAAGAAGCACTTAATGAGTGCCTTAAAAACGAACATATTACTTACAAAATTTTTCAGCAAACGATTGTTCTAAAACGTAATGAGGAAATTAAAGCTGTTAATACCTTTTCCAATATCCAGAAAGTACAAGGAATTGTAACCGATGAAAAAGGCGAGACGCTTGTTGGTGTATCAATTAAGTTGAAAGGTTCACTAGGTGGTACTGTTACAGATGTAGATGGGAAGTATACGATAAATATACAGGGTGTAAAAGATACGCTTGTGTTTACCTACGTAGGCTTTGATACCCAGGGAATAGCGGTAAACGGGCGAACAGTTATTAATGTGAAAATGGTAGCAAAAGAAAGTAATCTGGACGAAATAGCGGTAGTAGCTTATGGTACCCAGAAGAAAACAACGATGATTAGTGCCATTACGACTATTGATCCAAAAGATTTGAAAGGCCCTACCAGCAACCTTACTACCATGTTGGCAGGGCAATTAGCCGGGATCATTTCCTATCAGCGGAGTGGTGAGCCTGGCAAAGACAATGCCTCGTTTTTTATCAGGAATATTGGTTCAACAAACAGTACCCCTCTTATTTTAATTGATGGGATTGAATCTACTGCTACTGATCTTGCCAGATTGCAACCCGATGATATTGCAGGTTTCTCAATACTTAAGGATGCGACCGCCACATCGGTATATGGCGCAAGAGGTGCAAATGGTGTTATATTGATAAATACCAAGACAGGGATAGTTGGAAAAATGAAATTAAATTTCCGAATAGAGAATTCCACGTCTGCCAATACCAAGAATATTGGGTTAGCGGATAATATTACCTACATGACACTTGCCAATGAGGCTGCACTTACAAGAAATCCGCTTGCTTCATTGCCATATTCTCAAAATAAAATTGATCATACGGCTAATGGGGATAACCCATTATTGTACCCTAATAATAATTGGATACAGGAATTAATAAAAAATCAAACTAATAATGAAAGAGTTAATTTGAATGCCAGCGGAGGTACAGATAAGTCAAAGTATTATATAGCAATGACGTATAACCTTGATAATGGCAATTTGAAAGATAACTCCCTAAATGGGTTCAGTAACAACATTAAGCTGCAATCATATTCTCTTTTGTCAAATGTTACTTTAAGTCTCACAAAAACAACAGAGGCACTTATAAGCCTTAAGGGGCAATTTGATGATTATTCTGGCCCTATTGGTGGCGGCACGGCTGTATATAATGATGCTTTATGGAGCAATCCTGTAGCTTTTCCTGCTGTTTATCCTGCCAGTTTATTACCGTACTCAAATCACCCGTTGTTTGGAAACGCGTTTATTGGAACCAGTAGCAATTTATATAACAACCCTTATGCAGAATCTCTTTCGGGTTATCAAGCAGAAACCACAAGCACATTAACAGCACAGTTCAGTTTAAAGCAAAAGCTTGATGCTATTACGCCAGGTTTGTCTGCCCGGATGATGGCCTACACAACACGATATGCAGATTTCTCAGTTTCCCGTAGCGTTAGTCCTTATTACTACCAGGCTAACTCAATAAACGGGGTATTTACCGGTTTAACCCAGCTTAATACAGGGTTGGCCGGGGCCCCGGGTGTAACACCAACAGAATATCTGACTTACAATCCCGGAGCCGCTACTGTTAATAGCAATACTTATGGAGAAGCAGCTATTAATTATTCCAGGGTGTTTAATAAAGTACATAGTGTAGGTGGTTTGTTGATTGGAACAATCAGTGATTATGTGACAGGCAACGCCCCAGATTTAGTAACGTCTTTACCGGCGCGTAACGAAGGGGTTTCAGGTAGGTTTACGTATGGATATGATAATCGTTACTTGTTTGAATATGATTTCGGGTATACAGGTTCTGAGCGTTTTGCAGCCAATCACCGGTTTGGTTTCTTTCCTTCAATTGGAGGCGGATGGATAGTATCTAACGAAAAATTCTTTAAACCATTCCTAGGTACCATTAATCAGCTTAAGTTTAGGTTTACGTATGGCTTGTCAGGTAACGATAATATTGGTACCGCAAACGAGCGTTTCTTCTATTTATCAAATGTGAATTTAAATGGCGGGTCTACCGGAAACTTTGGTACAAATTTTACTTACAGCAGGCCTACAGTATCTACAAGCCAATATGAAAACGATAACATCACATGGGAACTAACAAAACAAACCAATATTGGATTGGATTTGACGCTTTTTCATGACTTGACTATATCGGTAGATGCATACCAAAAATATGTCAGTAATATATTGTTGACAGGCGATATAACAACTACCATACCTTCGTCTATGGGGCTGCAGGCAAATCTTCAGTCCAATACCGGTATTAATTACGGTAAGGGTGCAGAGGTTACTTTAAATTACTCTAAATCATTTAACAATTCTTTATGGATACAAACACGCGGAACCTTTACTTATCAAGTGAGCAAGGTGATAGCAGATTTGGAACCTCAATATCCGGCGAACGAAAAATATTTATCGCAGATAGGTAACTCAGCTGATCAGATATATGGCCTTGTTGCAGAAAGACTGTTTATTGATCAACAGGAGGTTAATAATTCTCCTGCGCAATTTGGCAACGTTCTGGGCGGAGATATTAAATACAGGGATATAAATGGAGATGGAAAAATTACCAATGAGGATATTGTGCCTATCGGTTATCCCACTACACCCGAAATTATATATGGGTTTGGCTTCTCGATAGGGTACAAAAACTTTGATATTAGTTCGTTTTTTCAAGGCTCAGCCAGATCATCATTTCTTATTAACCCAGCCAATATTACCCCTTTTTATCTTAATGGAGGCAGCCAGAATGGCTTACTAAAGGCTATTGCTGATAGCCATTGGTCCGAAGCCAACCAAAACTCATACGCTTTCTGGCCACGGTTAGATCCTAACATTAACGCAAATAATAGCCAAGCATCAACCTGGTGGTTGGAAGACGGATCTTTTATACGATTAAAATCAGCAGAAATCGGGTATAATGTTCCTGATCCACTTTTAAAGAAACTGGGTTTACGCAGCGGGCGTGTTTATGTAAATGGCACAAATTTATTAACCATGAGTGTATTTAAACTATGGGACCCAGAAATGGGGGCTTCAGGATTGGGATATCCAGTGCAAAAGGTATTCAATATAGGTATAATGATAGGATTTTAAGTTTTAATAAAAAAAATTAAGTTATATGAACTGTAATAAAACTAATAGTAACGGCATTGAGAAAATGCTGTTCGGTTACAAAAAACATAGGGTATTGTTTGGCCGGCCCAGGTGTGGTATAATTTTCATATTTATACTTTCACCACTGTTTGGCACTTCCTGCAAAAAATCATATTTGAATGTAGTGCCTGATAATGTGGCTACAATAGCTAATGCTTTCGCATCAAAAATAGAGGCCGAAAAATATTTGTTTACCTGTTATTCTTACATACCAAACAACGAAAATCCCACATTTAATCCAGGTATATCGGCTGGCGATGAGGTTTTTTTTACGGATAACGACCCTTCTCTAGTAAATATTAGCGATGTAATGCAACTAGACTTCGGCGGACAGAATACGTCAAATCCGATAGCTAACTATATGGACGGTACGCGGGGGGCAAATGCAAATTATAAAGCAATAAGGGATTGTAATGTGTTTTTGGATAATGTGAGCAACCCAAGCGAAGTACCCGACCTTGATATTGACACCAGGACCAGATGGATTGCCGAAGTTCAGTTTCTTAAAGCATATTATCATTTTATGATGTTTAGGGCTTATGGTCCAATTCCTATAATTGATAAAAATTTACCAATTAGCGCTTCATTAGATCAGATGCATGTTAAGCGTCAATCAGTAGATAGTGTGGTGAATTACATCTCAAATTTGCTTGATGTTGCTGCCGCCAAGCTGCCTTTAACCATAACCAATACAACTAATGAATTGGGGCGTATTACAAGTCCCATCGCTTTAAGCTTAAAAGCACGATTATTAGCAACAGCGGCAAGTCCTTTATTTAATGGCAATTCCGACTACAGTTCTTTCAAAAATGCAGATGGTGTGGCACTCTTTAATCCTTCGTACAGTGTAGCCAAATGGCAGCGGGCCGCCGCCGCATGTAAAGCGGCTATAGATTTATGCGCCACAGCAAATATTAAGCTATATACTTTCCCTGCACAAACAAATCATCTTAGCGACACTACGATGACGGAAATGAGTATTAGAAACGCAATGAGCGAACCATGGAACAGTGAATTAATATGGGGATTAACAACAAACAATAATACCAATTTTATACAGATGGCCGGTAAAGGCGAATTTGATTTTAATTACGGATCTGGAGCTCAGGGTGACCCCTTAATAGGACCTACTATAAAAATGGCGAAAATGTTTTACACTCAAAATGGTGTTCCGATTGATGAGGATAAAACGCTTGATTTTACCAATATAGCTACACTACGGGTGGCAACCCATGCTGAGCGGTTTAATATTAAAGAAGGTGAAACAACAGCAAGGTTAAATTTTGACAGAGAACCCAGATATTATGCGGATTTAGGCTTTGACAGGGGTATTTGGTATATGGCTAACAGCCCGTCACTAACCGACGAAAATACATTTTATTTGATGCTTCGTAATACTGAAATAAGTACAGGCGGAACAGTAACTCCGTCGGGCATGTATATGAAAAAGGTTCTTAATTGGCATTTCGAGTATAACAACCCTTATCAAAGTGTTAATTATCCATGGCCCGAAATACGCCTCGCTGATATATATCTGTTATATGCCGAAGCTTTAAATGAAGCACAAGGACCCGGTTCCGATGTATATAACTACGTTAATCAGGTAAGAGCAAGGGCAGGTTTACAATCAGTACAAACTTCGTGGGGAAATTTTAGTACAAACCCCACTAAATATACAACCCAGGCTGGTATGCGGGTCATCATTCAAAGGGAGCGAAGCATTGAGCTTTGTTTTGAAGGTCAACGCTACTGGGATTTGTTACGATGGAAAACGGCCGCTCAGGAACTTGCAGGCAATGTAACAGGTTGGACTGTAAGTGGAAAAACCCCTGACCTATATTACCGTGAAATTACGCTTAATACGAGATTTTTTGTTACTCCGCGCGACTATTTATGGCCAATAGAAGATCAGGATTTACTTGTGAATCCAAATCTAGTACAGAATCCTAACTGGTAAAAATACCAGTTGACATATATTTTAAATCACAAAATATTAAAAAAATGAAAACAATAAAACTAAGGTGTCTTTTGTGTATGACTTTCTATTTAATAATAATTGCAATAGGTTGTAAACAGGATATATTAAACAAAGCGGAGATTACAGATACAAATCCGCCAGGTGTTGTATCTAACGTAACTGTAGTGAACCTAAATGGAAAGGCAACATTAACTTACTCATTGCCAGGAAATAATGACCTGCTTTACGTGAAAGCGGTTTATCAAACATCATCTGGGCATACCGCTGAGGTAAAAGCGTCTCATTACACCAATACCCTAACCGTAGTTGGATTTGGAGATACTTTAGCGCATACAGTGCAATTGTATGCTGTAAACTCCAGCGAAGTAGCTTCGGCCCCGGTTACTGTAACTGTAAACCCTTTAACACCGGCTATTAATTTGGCTCGCAGATCGCTGAGTGTTGAGGCTACTTTTGGCGGGTTTAATCTTACTTGTAATAATCCTACACAAGAAAACTTAGACATTATTCCTTTGGTAGATACTGCGGGTAATGGGAAATGGGAGCAAACAATTGATATTATATATAGCAACAGCCCTGTTATCACAAGCGAAGTGAGAGGACTGCCTGCAATAACAAGGAAATATGCTTTCGTGGTAAGAGACAGATGGCTAAATTATTCGGATACATTATTTGTAACACTTACACCTTTATTTGAACAGATGTTGCCAAAATCTGCCTGGAGCTACTTTCCATTGCCAAATGATTGTACGATTCTTTCTCCGGGCACTACTGACGCAAAAAATATGTGGGATGGTAACTTTAATGGCGCCTGGCCCGATGTTTTTTTTACTGTAGAAACTTCCATCACTCCGCAAACAATAACTATAGATTTGGGAGCAGCACACAAATTTAGCCGGTTACTAATGAATCCTTTTTATGAACCGGGGTATGGGTATTATGTTAAAGGTGATCCACAGAGTTTTGAAATTTGGGGATCTAATAACCCAAATGCAAGTGGTGCTTATGATGCCACCTGGACTAAATTATTAACCTGTGATGTGGTAAAACCATCCGGATCTCCTTATGGTACTGAAACCGCAGCTGATATTACCTTGGCAACTAATGGCTGGCCATTTGATTTTCCTGTAGGGCAATCCGCTTACCGCTATGTACGGATAAGAAACTTGCAGAACTGGCAGGGATCTTACTTTATGAGTATATGTGAGTTTACACTATGGGGTAATTAGTAATTGCGGAATTTCCATATGACAGTTTAAAAGTAGATGGAGAAGCATTTAGTATTACTGATTTTATTGATAAATGATAATTAAATAATTAAACAAATGAAACGGTATAAAATTACAGTTTGCTATATAGTTACATTGCTGGTGTTAATAATAAGCGCCTGCACTAAAATGGATAATTATAAAAATATATATATGAAAGGGGGAGCGATAATTTACCCTGCGAAATTGGATTCTGTGCAGGCTTTCTCCGGAAAAAACAGAGTGAAGATTACAGGGCTTTTTACCGCCGATCCATCAATTGTAAAATACAAGGTATTTTGGAACAGCAGGCAAGATTCAATAGAAGTACCTGTTAAACGAACAAATAGCGTAGATACAGCTAAAGTAATTATCCCCAATTTGCCCGAAGGGCTTATGAGTTTTGAGATAAGAACTTATGACGCGCAGGGCCATATCTCTATTCCTGTAACTCTTTCAGCAAATGTATATGGGGACTTATATCAAAGTTCTCTCACAAATAGGGCAATAGTGGATGCCGGAATACAGTCCGACGGTTCAGCATTGATCACCTGGGCTGATGTGAATACAGCTGCAGGTATAATAAATATGGAAATCAAGTATTCAGATAATAACGGTAAAGCACATGATACGCTGGTTACATCTGTTCCAACGGGCTTAACAACATCATTACCAAATTTTAAAGTAGGTAATACTATTAGCTATCGTACATCATACCTGCCCAATCCTACAGCAATTGATACATTTTACGTTGCATATCAAACTCACAGCGTAAAAGCTGATGTAACCAGCCTTTATTTAACAAATACAGGTAACCCTTTTAAAAGTGCAACTTTTGATAATAGTGGTGGCAGGTGGGGGACGCTAGCTGGCTGGATTACAAGCCCGAGTGTTATAAATCATTGGGGATATGGGGGGTATGCTAATGACAATGGAGGGTCATTGGTTATGGAAATGGGATGGAGCGGAACAGCCGCTATTCAAAATGGGAAAATTTATCAAACCACTACCCTCCCGGCAGGAAACTATATTTTTCAAATTGTAATAGCTACTAATGGATCGATTGATCCGGTTTATATTGTGGTGGCAACGGGAGCCACCCTTCCTGACGTAAGTAATATTTCAAGTTCCTTGGCGTACACTGGTTTTCAAAATCTAAACCTTCCGTTTACCGTAACACAGCAGGGAGCGGTTTCTTTAGGCTTTTTAGCCACCATGACAACAGGTAACCAATATTGGGCAGTTACGTCTGTTCAACTTATTAAAAACTAAAAACTTAATATACACACCAACACCAGGTAGGCAAACTAATTTAGTTTGTTTACTTGGTGTTTATTAAATTAACCAAAGTGTTAAAAAAAATATCTATCTGATTAACAGCAATTTTTTAACAACCGGGGAGATAGAAAGTTGCTAAAAATAACTTTTGTTATCAGCCATCAGTTGATCGAAAAACAGAGAGCCGTTTTAAATTTATCCGTAGCAGGAAGAGTGATGATCAATCCATCTTCGGTTTGTGACCACTGGATATTACCATTGTACCCCAGCAGTTTTACAGACGAAATAGGTTTATCATAATCCCCGCCCTTTTTCAAAGAATGTACGGTGATTTTTGAACCTGATGGAGGAACCATCATTGTAAATACATTCAATTTGCCGTCTTTACCCACGGTAAAACGAATATCTTCAGGTTCGTATTGAAATGCTGCTTGTTTAGCGCTCAAACTACCGGCAGGTATCATGTGGATTTTTCCATCTTTCCCTTCACCTTCTTTAACCCATGCTTTACTGCCGTATATGGCGCTGCCGTTCACTTTCATCCAATCTCCGATGTCATTAAGCATTTCTATACAAGCCGGTTCCAGTGAACCATCCGGCCTAATTGGTATGTTCACTGCGTAAGCCCCGTCTCTGCACACATACTCTAAAAGGCAATGGATCACAAATCGCGCATCGTAGATAATATCTGGTCTATAAAACCAGTCACCGACAGCATTCTCACCGAGCCATGGTTGATCTGTTTTGATTGTACGGGGGTAACGCCCCTCAAACGTCGTCACAATTCCTTTTTGCCCGGCAGGAAAAAACTTGGTGATACTAAATACATCCTGCTTGCCATGACGTGCCAATTCGAGGTTAAAGTACGACGCGATCATGCGTTCATCGGCGTCGGATTTGAAGCCTGTGCCAGTTCTCCATCCACTAAATGGTTGAGAACTGTCGCCATCGGTATAAATGAAATCGGGATCGTATTTATTAACCGCATCCAATATCCGCAAGGCCCAGCGGTCTGCGTACCATTTTGCATAATCGAGATGCCTGGTGAAAATACCTTCATCCGGGCGATATTGAAATTCGTCCATACCTTTATACTCCCTCAGGTTAATACCGTAAAGCAGCTTTGGATCATAGCCTTCCCACCATTTGCCCTTGCCATCCGCTAACGTAAGGCGGCCATCAAACATTCTGTCGGCGCTGTCAGTTCGGAATGCAGATTGAAACCACCACCAGCTATACTCGTGATGAAAGGCGATACCAAAATGCATACCTTCTTTCTTTGCCGCTTTTGCCCACAAAGCAAGCAAGTCTTTATGCGGGCCGATGTTCACAGCATTCCAGGGTTGGTATTTTGAATCCCACAAATCAAAATTGTCATGATGGACACCTTGTATAAGCAGGAACCTTGCGCCAATACGATGGTAAAGTTTAACATATTTCTCAGGATTGAGTTTCCTGGGATTCCAGTCGCGAAGCACTTCTTTGTAGCCCGAATCTACCGGGGAGCCGTATTTTTTGAGGTGATTTTCATAAGCGGTTGTACCTTTAATATACATTTTACGGGCAAACCAATCGCCGCTCATACCGGCAGACTGCGGCCCGAAGTGTACCCAGATGCCAAACTTAGCTTCGCGTAACCAGCTAATGGCACTTTCCTGATAATTTTCGCCGATAGATTTCCAAGTAGGTTGAAACGGCCCCGATGCCATGGGGAAATCCATCTTAACTTCCTTTACGCCTGCAGTATCACCAAGTGCTACCGAATTAACCGGCAGCGGGTCGGGGATTTTCGGCATTGGCGCAGGTGGAGGCAGTTCAAGAATAGGCAAATTTCCGCCTTTTGGGGCAAAGCCTTGTGACGATAACAGTTTTTGCGACTTACAATTGGTCAAAAAGCAAAGCATCAGGCTCAGCAGGCAGCAGCTGATGAGCAATTGTTGAGTTTTATGAATCGATCTCACTGGCAGGATATAAATGGTTTATATTTTAGTTATCTGGAAACTAATACATCAAATATACGCTGAACAACGGTTTTCGCCTATCCTGCACTGTCCTGTATCTATCCACTTCCACCGGGTACAGGACAGTGCAGGATAGGCGAAAACGTTTTGTGTTTTAATTTTAGCCTACCAATTAAACAGTAATTCCGATGTATTATATTAATGCCTGATTTTAAAAAGGGACGAATAAACTTCACGGTTCCGGTTGTAATTTTGACGGATATAGCAATTAAAATTTAACTTATCAATTAAATAAAATCCGACTGTATATGAGAAAACAATTCTATTTATTACTGGCTCTTACATTATTGCCCTGGTGTATCAGTAAGGTTAAAGCTCAGGAAGTAATGGAAACAGGAGGCAAACTCATGCCACTGGAGTGGATTGATAAAGATACAGGCCATAAATTGATACGTTTGTCGCGTCGTGAAGGCACTAACAGTAGTTTTTACTTCAACAATCCCTGCTTTCTGCCGTCAAAAGGTGAAGGCGATCTAATGGTTTTTTATGGGAGCACCGATGCTGGAACGCAGCTTTTTGTAATGAATCTCAGCACTATGAAGAGTACGCAGCTAACCAGCCGTTATCATGTATCAGGTGAGATGGTTTGCGCAAAAACGCGCGAAGCTTTTTACCAGTGCGGCGACAGTGTTTTTGCCGTAAACGCCGATACCCGTAACACAAGATTTATCTATACTTTCCCCGCAGGGTTTAACGGACGTGTAAGTACAGTAAATGCCGATGGTACTTATTTGGCATGTGTAATGGCAACCGGCGACCAGGAACGCGAGATATATACAAAATATCCCGAGAAACATGATTATTTTAACCGTATTTATGATGCGCACATAGAACATACCCTTTACGTGATCAATACCAAGACAAGGGAGATGAAAGAGATACACCGGGAAAACGAATGGACTAACCATCTTCTTTTTTCCCCTACCGATCCAAACCTGCTATCATTTTGCCATGAAGGACCCTGGGAAAAAAACGATCGTATATGGAACATCAACATACAAACAGGAGAGGCAAAGCTGATGCATAAACGTACTATGGTGAATGAAATTGCCGGCCATGAGTTTTTTTCTCCACGTGGCCGCCATGAGTGGTTCGACCTGCAAAAACCCAAAGGGCAAACCTTCTTTTTGTCAGCTATCAATATGCATACAGGGAAAGAAGACCGGGTATATCAAATGCAGCGCAATGAGTGGTCGATCCATTTCAACGTAAACAAAGCTGAAAATTTATTCGCAGGCGATGGGGGAGATCCTAAGCAGGTAGCCAAGGCCCCTGATGGCATGTGGATTTATCTGTTCCACCCGGACGGAGATCATTTTGTATCCGAAAAGCTGGTCAATATGAAAAATCATCATTACAAACTGGAGCCTAATGTTCATTTTTCGCCGGATGAAAAGTGGATCATCTTCCGTGCAAACTTTGAAGAGAGCGAGCAGATATATGCGGTTGAAATTGCCAAACACTAACTTTTACAGTTAATATACTATGTATGTCATCAAAAATAACAGCAAAAATATTCGTTGTTTTAGCACTTTGCATGAGTTACCAGGCGTTGTTTGCCCAGATAACCTGGCCCAAAATAACTACACTCAATAAACCATGGGCGCGCTGGTGGTGGGAAGGTAGCGCTGTAAACAAGAAAGGGCTTTCGTGGAATATGAATGAATACCAAAAAGCCGGTATCGGTGGTTTGGAAGTGACGCCGATTTATGGAGTAAAAGGCCACGAAAGCGAGTTCATCCCATATTTATCACCCGAGTGGATGAGTATGTTTCAATTTACGCTTAATGAAGCCAAACGTCTTAATATGGGCATTGATATGGCAAATGCCACCGGCTGGCCATTTGGCGGCCCTTGGGTAACCAACGAAGATGCCAGCAAGGAAATGTTCTGGAAAACTTTTGAAATTAAAGGCGGAACTGAACTGACCGACTCCGTAGTGTTCACTCAGCAGCCATTGGTAAGGGCAGACGGCCAGGAAGTACCTATCACCCAGCTTATCGAGCCGGTAAGCGCGAATAAAAACCTGCAGCTGATGGCGCTTGACCAGGTTCGGTTTGAAAAAAATATCCCACTGAAAGTGTTGATGGCTTATGACAATAATGGCCATGCTGTTAATTTAACGGATAAAGTTGGCGCAGATGATAAGCTGCACTGGACAGCCCCCCAGGGAAGTGACTGGCAGTTGTATGCCATGTTTCAGGGTTGGCATGGCAAAATGGTGGAAAGGGCAGCGCCGGGAGGTGAAGGATATGCTATCGATCATTTTTCAAGAAAAGCCATTGAGGATTACTTGCACCGCTTTAATGAGGCGTTTAAAGGCTATGATGTAAGCGGTATCCGTGCATACTTCAACGATTCCTATGAAGTGGATGATGCCCGTGGGCAGGCCAACACTACACCGGAGTTTTTTGACGAGTTTCAGAAACGCCGCGGGTATGACTTGCGAAACTTTTTACCGGCACTGTTGGGTAAGAGCGATGAAGAAACCAACAAACGGGTAATAACCGACTACAGGGAAACGATATCGGAACTGGTGCTGGATAACTTCACGCGCCCCTGGCATGCCTGGGGGCGTGCGCAGCATAAGCTGATCCGAAACCAGTCCCATGGTTCTCCTGCCAATATTCTCGATCTGTACGCGGCCGTTGATATTCCGGAAACAGAGGGCACCGAGATCCTGCGATTTAAATTTGCGACTTCGGCTGCCGATGTAATGGGCAAACCGCTGGCTTCGTCTGAATCGGCGACATGGTTAAATGATCACTTCCTCTCTTCATTAGGTGACGTTAAACAGGCGATTGATAAGTATTTTATTGGTGGCGTAAACCACATTTTTTACCACGGAATTGCCTACTCGCCGCAAGACGCGGCCTGGCCAGGCTGGTTATTTTACGCCGCGGTCCATTTTTCGCCAACCAATCCCTTCTGGCATGACTTCCCTACGCTGAACAACTATATTGCCCGTTGCCAGTCATTCTTGCAACAGGGAATTTCTGATAATGATGTTCTAATCTATTATCCACTGTATGATAGCTTTTCTGAACCAGGCCGTTCCCTGCTAAAGCATTATGATGGTATGAAACCGGATTTCAAAGGCACCGGTTTTGAGGAAACTTCTTCAAAAATGCTGGAAAAGGGTTATACCTTCGACTTCATTTCTGACAAACAGGTACAGCAAATAAAATTGTCAGGCAATGCTCTGGTTACCGAAGGTGATCGCCATTATAAAACAATTGTATTGCCCGCTTGCAAGGTTATTGATCTTGCTACGCTCGATAAGCTAATTGCACTTGCAAAAGGCGGGGCCAATGTACTTATTTATAAGAAGCTTCCATCAGAAGTTCCGGGTTTAGGCAATTTACAGGACCGTGAAGCAAAATTTAAGCAGCTCATTTCCTCCTTAAACTTTATTGACAAAAATAATGGTGTAAAAGTAGCCAGCATAGGCAAAGGTACTGTGATGATTGGTGATGATATCGATCAGTTGCTATCCGCAGCAAAAACCAGGCGGGAAACGTTAACAGATAATGGATTAGCATTTGTAAGACGGAAAATAGGAACCAAAACACTTTATTTCATTGTCAACAATGGAGATAAAGACTTTGATGGCTGGGTAACAATTAATACAGGTGCGGCTTCTGTAGCAGTTTACGATCCAATGAACCAAAAGGCGGGTCTCGCCGCTATCCGAAAAATCAAGGCAGGAACAAAAGTATATCTTCAACTTCATCAGGGTGAGAGTTGCCTTTTGAGTGCTTCGCCGGTTGCGATTGCAGGTGCAGCTTACACCTATTACAAGGTAGGAGGTGCGGCAGTACCTGTTAAAGGACAATGGAAAATACATTTTATAGATGGCGGTTCGATATTACCACCTCCAGTTCAAATGGAAGACCTCAAATCATGGACCGAGTTTGGCGGAGATGTATATAAGTTCTTTTCGGGAACGGCGAGTTATAATATTGTTTTTGCAAAACCCAAAGGTACCGCGGCGGCATGGCAGCTCCGGTTTCAAAAAGTGCACGAGAACGCCGAGGTGTTCCTGAATGGCAAAAAGCTGGCTACATTGCTGGGGCCTGTATATACCGTTAATATTCCCGTTTCATCTTTACTTGCGCAAAATAAACTTGAAGTTCGTGTAGCTAATTTGATGGCTAACAGAATCATCCAAATGGATAGGGGAAATATCCCTTATAAGGTATTTTACAATACAAACTTTCCGGCGCATTTCCCTGAAAACCGTGGGCCGGACGGATTATTCACCGCTGCTAAATGGAATCCGAAACCTTCAGGAATTGAAGGTTTGGTAGAACTGGTACCTTTGTTAAAACTAAACCCATGATAGATCAATGATGAAGCTAAAATATTTAACAGCACTAATACTAACTGTTGCCTGCGTCTCGGGCATAACGCTTACCGGGCTTGCGCAGCAAAAGCTACCAGGACACCGCAAAATTTTGAAGGCAATGGAATTGGCCAACGATTACTTTATGAAGAAATGGCCTGATCCGGGGCTGGGTGTAACGGTAAAGGGCATAACGCGCACCAGTAATCTGTGGACGCGGGCCGTTTATTACGAAGGACTGATGAGCCTTTACAAGATAGATGCGAAATGGACATTCTATAATTACGCGGTCGACTGGGCGCAAAAGCACCAATGGCAACCCCGCGATAAGGCCAATACAAGAAACGCTGATAATCAGTGTTGCGGCCAAACATATCTTGACCTTTATGTTATTGATAAGAAATCGGAAAGGCTGAGTGGCATTAAGGAATGTATTGATATGATGGTTAACAGCGATAAAAAAGACGACTGGAATTGGGTGGATGCGTTACAAATGGCAATGCCGGTTTTCGCAAAGTTGGGGGCCATAACCAACGATAACCGCTACTATGAAAAAATGTTCGATATTTACAATTACAGTAAAAATGTACATGGTGGTAACGGCTTGTACAACAAAACGGAACATTTGTGGTGGAGGGATAAGGACTTTGTTCCGCCCTATAAGGAACCGAACGGGGCTAGCTGTTACTGGGCGAGGGGAAACGGGTGGGTATTGGCCGCTTTGGTGAAAGTATTGGAAACCATGCCGGAGGATGGCCCCCACAGAGCGGAATATTTGCAAACCTATAAAGAAATGATTGCTGCACTGATTCCGCTACAACGGAAGGATGGATTCTGGAATGTGAGTTTAATGGACTCCACGCATTTTGGAGGTAAGGAACTGACGGGCACCGCATTGTTTACCTACGGTATAGCCTGGGGTATTAATCATAAGATATTGGATGAAAAGACATACCACCCCGTAGTTGCTAAGGCCTGGAATGCTTTGGCAAACGATTGCCTGCATCCTGATGGAATGCTGGGCTATGTGCAGGGGACGGGAAAGGAGCCTAAGGATGGCCAGCCATTAGGTTATGATAAAATTCCTGATTTTGAAGATTATGGATTAGGATGCTTTTTACTGGCGGGAAGCGAAGTTTACAGATTGGCCAAATAGGCTTAAATCTTAACCGGTTTCAGGAACAGTCATCGGTGAAATATGAATTGCTGACAATAGATTAGCGATGATTTGATTTTATAATATAAATTAGTCAGGTAATTACTTCAGCCCGATGAAATCCGAATTATTTTTTGATTTTATTTCTATTGATGAATATGCCGCTACGCCAAAATATCTGCAATTGGTAAATAGCATCGTGCAGGCAGTTGAAGCCGGAAAAATAGCTGCAAATTATCTTCTGCCGTCAATTAATGAATTGAGCTACCATTTGGATATTTCCCGCGACACGGCCGAAAAAGGTTACCGGCATCTTAAGAAACTCGGTTTGATTAGTTCGGTACCCGGCAGGGGATATTTTATTACTAATATCAACTTCATACAGAAGCTCAGAATTTTTCTGTTGTTTAACAAGCTTAGCGCGCATAAAAAAATTATTTACGATGCCTTTGCAGATGCGCTGGGTAATGATGCTGCCATTGATTTTTATGTTTACAATAACGATTTTAAACTCTTTAAAAAGCTGCTCCTTGAGCGCAGGGATGATTATTCGCATTATGTGATTATTCCGCATTTTATTGAAGGGGAGGAAAACGAACACAGCATTATTGAACTGCTCAATACTATCCCGAAGGATAAACTGATCCTGATCGACAAAAAAGTATCCGGGTTAACCGGAGAATACGCTGCCGTATATGAAAATTTTGAAAAAGACATCTATCATGCACTTAACCAGGCCAGGGAACAACTAAGCAACTACCACACCATTAAACTTATTTTTCCCGATAAGAGCTATTATCCTGTACAAATAATTAAAGGTTTCGAGTTGTTTTGCCGTCAATACGCATTTAATCATCAGGTTTTAAATGATGCAGCTTCCGCGCCGATTAGTAAGGGTGAAGTGTTTATCAACTTGTTGGAAGATGACCTGGTGACTTTGCTTGAACGGGTTACTGCTATGGAGCTTGTGCTTGGTAAGGATGTGGGCGTTATATCATACAACGAAACCCGCCTTAAAAAAATTCTGCTTCACGGTATTGCTACAATTTCTACGGATTTTAAATTTATGGGCAGTACTGCTGCAAATATGGTGATGACTAACTCAAAAGAGCATATTGAAAATCCTTTTTACTACATTAAACGTGCCTCACTGTAAACGCGAATTAAAGAATCTTTTAGCCCCGTTTATCTTGTTAAGATAGTATGCCATTGGCAGGCATACATTAATTGTTTAAATAAATTTCACGCATATATTTTTTTCAGATTTTTAATTATCGGGATACTTCAGGATAGCTATACAAGCGGTTTTTTACTAAATTGCAGTACCATTGCGACGTTTAATCGCTAGTAACTGTAAACCATTTTATTTTGCAAAGTCAGTTATGTCCAGGCGCTGAGCACGGATGAGCTGATGTCAGTCAGTTTTATCAATATGAGGAAAAAAAAATGAGCATAAGACTATTGACCATTCTAACAGGTTCTTTATTGTTTTCACTTTTTTGCAGGCAAGCTCATGCACAGCATAAATTCAACGTTGTACATTACTCAACAAAGGACGGATTATCACATAACGGCGTCTTATGTATAATGCGTGATCGCGAGGGGTTTATGTGGTTTGGCACCTTTGATGGCATCAATCGTTTTGACGGGCACAATTTCGTGGTGTACAAAAGTCGGCCAGGCGACCGCTCACCATTAAAAACCAATAAGATCCGTTATATTGTAGAAGATCAGAAAGGTTATTTATGGATTCAAACATTTGATTACCAGATATGCCACTTTGATAAAAAAACGGAGCGTTTTTGTGCTATCGCTGATAGTACAAATAAAAAGTTATTTCCGACCCATGTAATCATAGATCGAGTCATTGTCGATCCTGTTAATGGGGTTTGGTTACTTACCAAAAATCAGGGCATGTATTATGCTTATACTGATACTTACGGTCATCCTGGCGTAGTCTATTTCAGTTCAAACAAAGTTGGTTCTGAAAGCTTAAAGGGCGACTTCGTGAACTTTATTGGCTTTGGCCCCAATAACCGGATATGGGTAGGAACGGATAAAGGTATAAACTGCCTTAAAAGGAATGGCAGTGAAAATATTCCATCATTTACCAACGATGTGACGACTGAACGGCTTTTTCCAATATGCGGATTCTCCAGTGAAACGATGGACGGACAGTGCTTATATTTTGGCACGCAGGACGGACGGCTTTTGAAGTTAGATTACACCAACCGTAAGATAACCACAATACCTGTTACAAATACTCGCCTGAATGACATTTGCAAATCACAAAATGGTATCCTGTATATATCTACAGAAGGAAAAGGTATTTATTTTTTCGATACTGCCCTGCTAAAAGCTGAGCTGATACCGGAGAGCGCTAACAATGCTTACTTGTCTGCAACGGAAGACAAAAGTGGTAATATATGGATTGAACCTAAAGAAAATGGCGTTGTTAGATACAACCGGCAAACAAAAGCCTGGAAGTACTATGAACAACAGCGCGATTTTTCCAGCACAAGCCGTCAGTTTAACGTGGAAACCGATCCGGGAGGAACTGTATGGGTAAGCATGAAAGGGGGTGGTTTCGGGTATTATAATGATGTTGATGACAAGATTGAATATCTGTTTGATAAACCTAACAGCTCCGAACAAAAGTTCTCAAATGTTGTCAATTACTTTTACATTGACAAAAGGGGAGTTATATGGGTAAGCGGAAAAGACGGTGGTGTTAATAAAATAATTTCGTTAGGTGATAAGTTTAAACAGACATCCTTAACAGCAAATTCCGGTAACAGATCTGCGAATGAGGTGAGGGCGATGATGAAAGATCATGAGGGGCGGCTATGGGCTTGTACGAAGGCGGGTGGATTATATGTATTCGATCATACAAAACGGGTGAACGTTTTTGCCAGTGGTGGCAATCAGATTGGGAATGTTTACGATCTTCTGGAGGATACTCGAGGCAATATCTGGCTGGCAACAAAGGGAAACGGGTTGTTTAAAGCTACTCCGAAAGACAAAACAAAAAAAAGCTATATTCTTCAAAATTTCAGGCATAATGTTAATGATATAAACAGCCTGAGTAATGACGATGTTTATTCTGTTATTGAGGACCATAAACACAGGATATGGATCGCGACTTTGGGAGGGGGCCTTAACCTTCTTACCCAATCCGGGAATACTGTTATTTTCAATAACTACAATAACACTTTTCATAACTATCCATACAATTGGGCAAAAGGGGTGAGATATCTTTGCGAAGACAATAGCGGCAATATATGGGCTGCCACCAATTCAGGATTGCTGATAGTTAATGATGATATAAATGGAAGTTTTCGATTTATCTTTTACCAAAAAAAGCCTGGTGATCTATATAGCCTGTCCAACAATAGTGTACAGCATATTTATATGGATCATAAGGGGCGTATGTGGATAGGAACTTTTGGGGGTGGTTTGGATCTTGCCACTATACCGAATGGTGATATTAACAAGGCGAGATTTAAATCCTATACTGTGGATAATGGCTTATCAAATGATGTCGTCCTGAGTTTAACCGGTGATCAAGACGGTAATCTTTGGATAGCAACTGCAGGCGGGTTGTCAAAATTTAATCCCTTAAGCCAGTCATTTCAAAATTATGATTCGTTCGACGGGCTGCCGGATGCACAGTTTTCAGAATCAACTTGTTTCACTGCAAATGACGGAAGCCTATACTTTGGGTGCACTACCGGATACATCTCGTTTAAACCACAGGATATTACCCGCAAGAAGTTAAACGCAAACATGGCATTAACGCATTTGCAACTATATTACAAAGAGGTGTTGCCAGGTGATGAGCACTCGCCTTTAAAATATGCCATAAATGAAACCCGGACACTTACGTTAAGCCATGATCAAAATGTAATTAGTATAGATTACGCAGTGCTCGATTATCGTGCCGAGAAGGAGGCTGCCTATTCTTACAAATTGGCTGGTTTTGACACCGATTGGCATAACGTTAACGATCAGCAAAAAGCAACTTACACAAATATCCCGCCGGGCACCTATACTTTTTATGTTAAAGGCGTTAATAACGAGCTTTTTAGCAATCAACCTGAAAAGAGCCTTCAGATTATTGTTAAACCACCGTATTACTTAACCATATGGGCTAAGATATCTTATGTTATACTGGCAATCATCATCGGGTTGATAGCCAGGAATATCATAGTAACGATGATCAGGCTCCGAAATAAAGTACAGATAGAACGCAAACTGACGGAGATTAAACTGGCTTTTTTTACTAACGTTTCTCATGAACTACGAACACCGTTAACACTTATTGCAGGCCCCTTGCAGGAGCTGGCCGAGGTTGAAGGATTATCGGAAAAAAATGAGCAATATTTTAAAGTAATCAACCGCAATGTAAGCCGGATGATGCGTTTTACCAACCAGTTGCTCGATTTCAGGAAGGTACAAAGTGGAAAAATCCAACTAAAAATAACGGAAAGTGATGTGGTGGCCCTTGCTCATAATGTGGGTGATTGTTTCGCAACAATTGCCGCAGAAAAAAACATTTTATTCGATGTTTCCAGCAATCATCCGGTAATAAAGGCTTGGTTTGATGAGGAAAAACTTGAAATTATACTGTATAATCTGCTCTCAAATGCCTTTAAGTTTTCGCCGTCTGGAAAACTTGTGCATGTTGACATCACTGCTTCTGCAACCGCTGTTGAAGTAAGAGTAGTTGACCAGGGTAAAGGAGTGCCGCCCGAAAAATTAAAAGAGATATTCGAAATATATCACGAAGATAATTATAATAAAGAGAATCACCTGAAAGGAACCGGTATTGGCCTTGCATTGGCTAAAGGTTTAGCGCTGAGTCATAAGGGTAGTTTACATGCTGAACTAAACGAATATGGCGGTTTAACGCTCATTTTAACACTTAAACCCGGATATTTACATTATAATAAGGAAGAGCTGATGTATGCTCATGCAACAGATGCCCCCAACTACGTTCATCCTGATGCCAATGAATTTGATAATTCATTTTTGGATATTAAAACCAATCATTCAACAGAGGTTCCTCTGGTATTAATTGTGGAAGATAACCCGGACCTAAGATCGTTCCTTAGCATGAAACTCGCGGAGAACTATCGCATTCAAATTGCTCAGGATGGGTTGGAAGGATTGGCAATGGCGAGAGAATCATTCCCCGACCTTATTATCAGCGATGTCTTAATGCCGCGAATGGACGGTATACAGATGCTGGATGAGCTAAAAAATGATTCGCTTACCAGCCACGTTCCGCTGATATTGCTTACCGCAAAGTCATCAGTTGAAAGCCGTATTGAGGGCCTGAAATATGGCGCCGACATCTATATGACCAAGCCATTCAATAATAAAGTGCTGATTGCTTCAATTGATAATTTACTCAAATCAAGAAAACGATTATTTGAAAAAATTGCTGGTATAGCTGACAAGGCAGTTTTTACTTATGAACCGGAAAATTTAATCACTACATCAAAGGATGAAGAATTTTTGAAAGATGTTATTAAGCTTGTAGAAGATAAAATGACTGATCCGAATTTTAATATTGATGAAGTAGCGGCTGGCATTGGTATGGGCAGGACCACCTTTTATAAAAAGTTGAAAAGTCTTACTTCTTTAAGCCCTGTCGAATTTGTCCGTGAATTACGGATCAAACGTAGTAAGCAATTGCTTGATACCGGTATGTACACCATCTCAGAGGCCGGTTATATGGCTGGATTTAATAGTCTGGCTTATTTCAGTACTTGCTTCAAGGAGAAATATAAATTATCGCCCTCCGCATATTTAAAAAAAATAAAGGAGACAACCGTGTAACCTTGCGATAGCCACCGGTAGCCAAAAAGTGAGGTTTTTGATGTAAAATCGATGTTTTTCGTCAAAAAATGAAAACTTTTCGTCAATTTTTGAAACCCCTGTTTTCTCTTTTTAATTAGGTTTGCCCTTAACCAATTATGATTCGGGTACCGCGCTGGTGGCACCTGATACAATCTTTTATAAACCAATTAACTAAGTAATTATGAGGAAATACTGTTTCCCTTTTTATCAGGCATATGCTATTGGTATGCCGGTACCCGGTGCGCCGACATTAGACTTGATCAAAAACAAAAGCATTGTTTTGACAAGATATGAACACATTCTATTCTGGATTTTTCAAATCACGAGCAACTATTGATTTATGAAGCACATTTATTTATTATCATTTATTTCTTTCTTTTCATTTGCCGCTTTTGGCCAACAGTTATCCTTTCCGGGGGCAGAAGGTTTCGGCCGGTTTGCCTCTGGCGCCCGTGGTGGTAACGTTTATAAAGTAACCAATCTCAATGATTCTGGCAACGGCTCTTTTCGCGATGCTGTTAGCCAACCCAAGCGCACCGTCATCTTTGATGTTTCGGGAGTGATTAAAATAAACGAAAAGATAAAAGTTGCACCTGATATTACCATTGCCGGACAAACGGCGCCGGGTGCCGGCATTACCGTTTATGGCAATAGTGTTTCTTTTAGCAGTAACAGTATTGTTCGTTATATGCGTTTTCGCGGCAGCGACAACATGCCGCGGGGGGCCTGTGTAGTAGTAGCGGATAGTCTTGATAAATTGATACTGGATCACATTTCGATCGAGTGGGGCCGCTGGGACAATCTTCACATAAAAAACAGTACCAATGTAACCCTGCAATATTGCATGGTGGCTGACGGTATAAACCCGCAGCGGTTTGGCGCACTGCTTGAGAACCCACGGTTTGTTACCATACATCACTGTTTATGGGCCGACAATCAGAGCCGCAACCCGAAAGCTAAGGCGAAGATTGAGTATGTAAACAATGTTATATATAACTGGGGAGTGAGCGGTTTGGTAGGAGGCCACTCGGCTGAAGATCATTACCAGGATATTGCAGGAAACTATTTTATAGCCGGACCAAACTCAAGTAATAATTTTTTGGCCATGTTTACGGCTACTGACCACGTTTATCAACATGATAATATGGTGGACATGAATAAGGACGGAATACTGAATGGCCGTGCCATTACTACCGAAGAGTTTGTAAAAGAAAAAGCCACGCTGCTCAGCCAGCCTACCTTGCTCACAGCAAACGATGTAAAGATCGGTACACCTAAAGATGCTTATAAAATAGTGATCGCACAAGCTGGCGCTTCGTTAAACCGGGATGCGATAGATAACCGTATTCTGGGCTATGTTACCAGCTTAGGTAAAGCTGGTAAGATCATTAACAGTGTGGTTGAAGCTGGTGGTCAGCCAGAGGTGATTGAAGTACGCACCAATCTGAAAGATCAGGATGGAGACGGTGTACCTGACGATTGGGAAATCTCCAACCATCTTAATCCTAATGATCCTGCTGATGCGCAAGCGGTGAACGCGAGTGGTTATAGTAACCTTGAGATTTATTTAAATAGTCTTGTAAAAATGTGATTGTCCGAAGAAAAATACAGGTTCCCGTGTATGGTTGCCGGTAGCCAATGATTATTCCCAATATAATATCCGAAAAGTAAATGTACCCGGAACTGCATAACCAGCACTTCCATAAATCCTTAACCAATTAATTTATTTTATGAGGAATCTTTATCTATTAATTATTGTAATTCTGGCCTGTTTGCCTGGCATAGGCAATGCACAGACCAGGACGGTTACGGGAACCGTAACCGAAAAGGGACTTGGCTCCCTGCCAGGTACAACAGTGCGTATAAAAGGTGGCATTGGCAGTACCCAAACGGACGCCAATGGTAAGTACACGCTTAAACTTCCTGCGACAGGTTCGGTCATACTCGCCTTTAGCTCTGTTGGTTACAAAACCGTAGCGTTAGCGGTGCCCGAGAACTTGGTATTAAATGTACAAATGGAAGCCGTTTCGAACAACCTGGATGAGGTGGTGGCCATTGGTTATGCTACTGTTAAACGTAAAGATGTTACGGGGGCTTCCGTGTCGGTAAGTGCGCAGGACCTGGAACTTGCACCTGTTACTACAGCGGCGCAGGCACTAACAGGTAAAGCGGCAGGCGTAAGTGTAATTACCCAGAGCGGAGCGCCGGGAGCTGCCAGTAACATAGTTATACGTGGCGGTAGTAGTATAACACAAGGTGGTGATCCGCTGTACATTGTTGACGGATTTCAAATGCAGGATGCTCTTCGCGTGATAGATATCAATGATATTGCGACCATCGATATATTGAAGGATGCTTCGGCCACATCAATTTATGGTGCGCGTGGTTCAAATGGTGTAATTCTTATCACAACAAAATCTGCCAAATCCGGCAAAACGGAAATTTCATATAATGGCTACTATGGTTTTGAAACCCTGGGCAAAACACTGCCAATGATGAATGAGCTTGATTACACCAAGTATCAATATGAGTTACAAACCCTTCAGGGGATCCAACCTCAATGGGCCTCTTACTTTGGTGGTGATGTAACCTCACCAACCTTTGGCAGTTCGGTTTACAGTTATATTAACAGCACGTACAATAAGCCGGGAATCGACTGGCAAAAATTGGTTTTCGGTAGCACAGCACCCAGCATGAACCATAATTTTAGTATTTCCAGCGGTACGGATAAAACCTTAATGCTGATTAGCTATAACAATACAGAGGAAGACGGGATACTTTCCAAACATAATTATCTGCGTAACGGTGTGCGTTTAAAATTGAACCATGAAGTTTATAAAAATCTGCATATAGATTTCAACACCAGCTTTCAGGATACACGTGTAGATGGTGGTGGCTCACTGGGTGGTACATTAAAGGAAACACTGTTGCAGCCGCCTACAGGTGGTGTAAGGTATACCGATCAGCAACTTATCAATACAGATGTAAGCCAAAACTTCCAGGCATTGAATTCTCAGTATGATATTTATAACCCAACTATTATGAACAATTCGATCGCCCAAACTACTTTTGATCGTCTGTTCACAGTTAATGGTGGTGTGGAATGGGCAATTACCAAAGATTTTAAATTTCACAGTTTAGGCAGTTACAACTGGGATCAGACCAGGGCCGACTACTTTGACTCTGGGCAAACTATAACAGCCAGAAACGATGGCGGCCCTTATGGTTCCGAAAACACCAGTGAAAACTTCACCTGGCAGATCACAAATACGCTGAACTGGAATCACAACTTCCATAATCATGACATTACTGTATTGGTGGGTCAGGAAACCGATTACTCTCAATCGCAAAATCTTAACAACACCTATTATGATTTTCCGGCCGATAACTTTGGACTTAATAATGTGGGCGAAGCTACCGGAGGTGCAAAAAATACTTATGGTTCTGGCTTAAGCTACAATTCGCTGGCTTCATTCTTTGGGCGTGCGTCCTATAATTATAAAGACAAGTACATTCTTAATGTAACCCTAAGGGCCGATGGTTCCAGTAATTTTGGACCCGATAACAAATGGGGGTACTTCCCGTCTGTAGCTGGTGCATGGCGTATCTCTGATGAAGATTTCATGAAAAATCAGTCTGTTATCAGCGATATGAAACTGCGTGTTGGTTATGGTACCGCAGGTAACGATAATATTGGTGCTTATCATTATACAACAGGTTATGGTGCAAGTACTTATGCCATAAATAATAATTATTTTAATACATTGGTTCCAGGCAATACAGCAGGAAATCCAAATGTTAAATGGGAAAAAACCGCATCTACAAATATCGGTTTGGATATTGGACTGCTAAAGGGCCGTTTTAACCTAACGGTTGATGTTTACAATAACAAGTCAGACAACTTACTGATAGATAATCAGCTTAATCCCGCATCCGGCTATACAAACCAATACCAGAATATTGGCGCCATTGCAAATAAAGGTTTAGAATTTGTCCTTACAAGCAATAACCTCAACAAAGGTGATTTTCGTTGGAAAACCAGCTATAACATGTCCTTCAACCGTTCCAAAGTTTTACAGATATACGGTAATGGTGGTGCTTCTTCTTTTATAAGTGACTATGGTAGCAGGATAGACTTTTTAGTAAAAACGGGTCAGCCGCTAGGGCAGTTTTACGGATACCAATACGCGGGTGTTTACACTACCAACGACTTTACACAGAATGCAAATGGTACTTACACACTTAAACCGGGCATTCCGTATGCAAAATCTGTTAATCCTGCAAACGTTAAACCGGGCGATATCATGTACAAAACAACAGCAGGACAAACCGACGCTAATGGTACCCCGGTATGGTCTACTGCAGACCGTACAATTATTGGAAGTGCAGAACCGAAATTTACCGGTGGTATGACCAATACGTTTAATTATAAGGGTTTTGATTGCACCATATTTGTTGATTTTTCATACGGCAACAAAATATTTAACATGAACGCGCAGCGCTTTATGGGCCCTTATTTGCCAAATGAAAATGTACTTAGTGTAATGAATGGCCGGTATACTTTAATTGATCCTAACACTGGCCAGGTAACTACTAATTTAAGCCGCCTTGCCCAGCTGAATCCGAATCAGAGCAATCCGAACCAGCTTTGGAGTTTGAGCTCGGATAACGTCATTGCGATCAGTGATGCCAATAACTATTATCTTCAGAATGGAAGTTACTTGCGTTTAAGCACGATAACATTAGGATATACGCTTCCTGCAAGATGGGCAAATAAAATAAAGATGAAAAGGGCCCGCCTTTACTGCACGCTTGATAACGTGTACACCTTTACCGGTTATAAAGGGTATGACCCGGAAGTTTCCGCCACTTCGTCATCTTCTACGCTTCTGCAACCTGGTATTGACGATTCAGCCTATCCGCGTGTAAAGAGTGTTGTCTTTGGCCTAAATGTTACATTTTAAATCAGTTATTTAAAAAGTCATGAAAAAGATATTAGTATTAACATCAATAACAGTTATCTCCATATCACTTAATTCTTGCAAAAAGTTTTTGGCAAAACCTTCAGCAACATTATATGATAACGAAACTGTTTTCGAAAATATAGCCCGTGCAGAAGAAGCAGTAGTGGGCTGTTACGCTCAAACCTTTGATACGGAAGAGTATTATCAATTTGGTATGGGAACCGACGAGTGTATGTCAACAGAATCGCCAACCAACAGTAAGAACGAGGTTAGTAACTATGTACTTGACCCCACTTTAGTCCCAACCAATACCTATACGGCCATGTATGCAAGTATTGAACATGCCAATTTAGCAATTGCAGGTATTAAAGGAATGACGGTGGCCGCGGCTGATCAGCCAAGGCTAAATATGCTGCTGGGTGAGGCTTACGCCATCCGCGCGAACGATTATTTGACATTGATCCGTATTTTTGGCGATGTACCTTATAGCACTCAATCAGCAACGGTAACCGGCCAATTCTCCTCATCAAGAACCAGCCGTGACGTAGTTTATGACGGTTGTATTGCAGACCTGCAAACGGCAGTAGGCTTGTTGCCGTGGAAAAGCGCTGGCATGGTGCCTACTCCTGAGCGCTTTACCAAACAATCCGCTTTGGGGATTTTGGCCCGTATGAGCCTGTATGCAGCAGGGTATTCCCTGCGCTGGGATTTGAAAACGTATGCGCAATCATCACTGGTAATTGCTCAACGCTCTGATCCCACTCGTATCAAAGCACTATATCAAATAGCAGCAGATGCTTGCCAGCAAGTAATACAGCATGGAGAGAACAATCTGTTACCAAATTATGCAACTGTATGGCAAGATGTGGATCAGGGGCTTTACGATAATGAGTCAATGCTTGAGTTTGGCCAATGGGGAGCCAATGACAACGGTGCAGCTGTAGGTTATACTAATGGTATTTATATGCACCCAAGTAGTATTTTTGGTAAGAGCCAGCCCGCTATGGCTGCAACGCCAACGTATTATTATGACTTTGCACCTGGTGATACCCGCCGCGACGTAACCATATGCAATTATGGCGTTAATTCCGACAATGGGCATGATATGAATACCTATTCAGGCAATACTATTGGTAAATACAGGGGTAACTGGGGGACTTCAGGAGGCGTTGCAGTTAATAAACGTAATATCGATTGGGTTGAGCTTCGTTATTCTGATATATTACTAATGTATGCAGAAGCGTTAAACGAGTTAAATAACGGGCCGACAGGCGATGCGACAAATGCCTTTCAACAAGTACGCACTCGTGCTTTTGGTGGTAATGCAGCATTGATAGGTACAACACCAACTACTTACCAGGGTTTCCGCAATGCTATTATTTTGGAGCGCAAGCTTGAATTTGGTTTTGAGTCATTGCGCCGTTATGACCTTGAACGTTGGGGCATAATGTTTGAAACACTTACGCAAACAAAACAAAACCTGATAGATATGGCTAACCATGTGAATGCCTATGCTAATATCGATAAATACAGAATTTACAAAAGAACAATTGCCACAGGTTATCCCGACCCGGTAGTAGCAATTTCTTACACCGGATTCGCTACCATGACACCAACAGATTCAACCAATTATGTTAAAGCGGGTTATGTGGTGGTAAATATGTACAATGGCTCAATATTGAATTCACAAGGTGCTTTAAGTGCTAATGCTGCGCTGGTTACCGGTTTATTCCGTGGTTTACAAAAGGATAAGTCAGAAATATTACCAATAGCACAAACCATTATTGATGTTGATCCGGGTTTAAAAGGAGAACAGCAACCAGCATATTAATTATAAATAGAAGTGGGCGGAATGTTTTTCTCTGCTCACTTCTTTCTTCAATATGTTTATTTAGGATTTAATGCATCATAACGTTTATAATAAAATGATAAAATTCCGATTATTACCTGTATTTATTTGGTTGGTAGTTTCAATTGCAAAAGCGGATGAACCCTCATGGGTTAATAAGGTTGGTGCAAAAACTTATCCTTCAGAAAAACGAACAATTGAAGTAAATGAATTCGGCGCAGCCAATGATGGTAAAACTTTAGCCACCGGCGCCATACAAAAAGCAATAGACAAGTGTTTCGCCGCCGGGGGCGGTGTGGTAACATTTAAACCCGGTAAATACCTTACAGGATCTATTTTTATAAAAAGCGGGGTTGTGCTGGATATTCCTAAAAACGTTGAGATTTTAGGCAGTCAGAATCTGGGTGATTATCCGGAAATCGATACGCGTGTTGCAGGCATCGAAATGCGTTGGCCAGCTGCACTAATCAATATCATCGGCCAAAAAAATGCAGCAGTAAGTGGTAATGGAATAATTAACGCACAGGGGAAAGTATTTTGGGATAAATACTGGAATATGCGTAAGGAATATGATCCAAAAGGTTTGCGGTGGATTGTAGATTATGATGCCAAGAGGCCGCGCACATTACTGGTATCCAATTCAAGCGATATTACAATCAGGCAGGTAACCCTGCAACAGGCAGGTTTTTGGACAGTGCAGTTATTGTACTCAAACCAGGTTACCGTTGACGGGATTACTGTACGTAATAATATTGACGGACATGGCCCGAGCACCGATGGTGTTGATATTGATTCGTCTACTTATATACTTGTGCAGAATTGTGATATCGACTGCAATGATGACGATTTCTGTTTGAAAGCAGGACGGGATTGGGATGGTCTGCGCGTGAATAAGCCTACTGAATATATTTTGATTCGCAAATGCATCGCTCGAAAGGGTGGGGGATTGCTTACTTTAGGGAGTGAAACGTCTGGCGGTATAAGGCATGTGCTGGCAACAGATCTCGAAAGCAATGGGACCGGTAATGGATTAAATATCAAATCGGCCACAACAAGGGGTGGTACTATTGAAGATATCCATTTTCAGAACGTTGTGATGAATGGCGTTGGTACTGCGTTTCAATTCACAATGAACTGGAATCCAAGCTACAGTTACTCAAAACTACCCGAAGGATATACCCTTGACAATATTCCGCCACACTGGAAAAAGATGCTCACCAAAGTTGAACCGGTAGAACGTGGAATTCCGCACTTTAAAGATGTATATGTGGATAATGTTAAAGTTACAGGAGCAAAAAAAGCGATTAACGCAATCGGGCTGGATCAGTCAGGATTAAATAATTTTCATTTTAATAATATTACCATTGCGGCTGCGACAGCGGGCGACATTGAATTTGCAAATAACTGGCAATGGAATAATGTTGTTATCTCTACCACAGATAATTCCAAGCTTCAGGTACCAACAGAAGGTAATGCCAGATAAATATTGTCCTTCTTTAGAATATCGGTACGGTCCCTCTTTTTGTAAAACTTGAGCCTTTTGGCTGCTGATATCTTTTCAGAGAAACAAACTAATCTGGTTTTAAAAAAAACATGAAGGAGGTACAGCACATCTCCTAAATAGCTAAAAAATTTTAATAGATCAATGAAAAAAGTCTTCTTTCAAAAATATACACTGCTCCTCTGCAACATTTTATTCATTGTTCCGGCAATTGCACAACATAAAAATAAAATTGACCGTAAGGCATTGGTAGAACGGCATAATGTTATTGTAAACTCAACCAATCCTCTATCTGCCCTGTCATTAGGCAATGGCCGTTTCGCATTTACGGTTGATGTAACCGGATTACAAAGTTTCCCGGAGCATTACGATAAAGGAATCCCCTTAGGGACACAATCTCAATGGGGATGGCACAGCTTCAGGGATACGGCAGGCTATAAATTTGAAGAGGCTTTAAAAAAATATGAATTTAATAATCATAGCGGCACATATGCTGTTCAATGGCATTCGCCGGCACGTAATAAAGATGCATCTGACTGGTTCCGGCAAAATGTACACCGGTTACAACTGGGAGGCCTTGGCTTTGAAATTATTAAAAAAAATGGCTCAGTTGCAACCATTGAAGATATTAAAGATATTCAACAGACGCTTGACCCGTGGACAGGGGAAATCAGAAGCCATTTTACTGTAGAAGGTAATGCCGTTGATGTATGGACGGATGTTCACCAGGAAATGGACCTTGTGGCAGTTGATGTCAGGTCAGCCTTACTCAAAAAAGGACGCTTAAAAGTTACTTTGAGATTTCCATATCCCACTAACGAATTTGCAGACTATGGCGATAATTGGAAAAGTCCGGAAAAACATTCTTCAGGGATCATAAACACCTCAAACAGCGGAGCTCTTGTTTATCACCAGTTAGATACAACCCGGTATTACGTTAAGTTTGGTTGGAAAGGTAATGCTTCAGTTCGCAATACTGCTGTACATCAGTTTCTACTGACACCGGGTTCTGCCAGTGATCACTTTCAGTTCAGCTGCTTGTTCACGGCCCAAAAAGCGCCATTGGCTATACCGGATTTTACCGCTACCCGGTTAAATAACAGGGAACAATGGTCGAAATTTTGGATAAATGGTGGCGCAGTAGATTTTTCGGGCAGCACGGATCCGCGAGCAAATGAACTGGAGCGGCGGATTGTACTTTCGCAATATTTGCTTCGGATTCAGGAGGCTGGCGATTTACCTCCTCAGGAAACAGGGCTTACCTACAATAGCTGGTATGGCAAGCCTCATCTTGAAATGCATTATTGGCACAGCCTTCAATTTGCTTTATGGGGTAGGCCGGAATTACTGGAAAGAAGCATGAACTGGTATTTTCATGTAAAGACCAAAGCTGAAGAAATTGCAAAAAGACAGGGTTATGAAGGCGCACGATGGCAGAAAATGACCGACCCGGACGGAAACGAAAGCCCTTCATCTGTCGGCGCTTTTCTGATTTGGCAAGAGCCGCATTTGATAACATTCGCAGAAGCGGTATATCGCACGCATCATAACCGGGCAATTTTAAATCGTTATAAAAACCTCGTATTTGCAACTGCCGATTTTATGGCATCGTTTCCATTCTTCGATAAAGCGCATGACCGTTACGTTTTAGGCAAAGGTATTATTGCAGCACAGGAGCGATATAATCCGGAGGAGACTTATAACCCAACTTATGAACTGCAGTACTGGTATTGGGCTTTATCCACGGCGCAGCAATGGAGAAAAAGACTCGGACTTGCCCCGAACAAAAAATACGCTGAGATATTAAAGAAACTTTCTGCATTGCCGCAAAAAAATGGGGTATACCTTACCACTGAAAGTTCACCGGACTGTTACAACAACCCACATCTCGAATCTGACCATCCTTCAGTACTTGCTGCTTACGGAATGTTGCCATATAATAAAAGGCTGGATATTGCTGTAATGAAAAAAACATTTGACCTTATATGGAAAACCTGGGACTGGAAGGATACCTGGGGATGGGATTTTCCGATGACGGCAATGGCAGCAACCCGGCTTGGCTTGCCTGATAAGGCTATTGATGCACTTTTTATGCCCATTCAGACCAATACTTATCTGCCAAACGGCCATAACTATCAAGATGCACGATTGCGTATTTATCTTCCTGGAAACGGTGGGCTGCTAACGGCGATGGCACTGATGTGTGCAGGATGGGACGGTTGCAAAACCACTAACCCTGGTTTTCCTAAAAATGGAAAATGGAAGGTTAAATGGGAGAACTTACAAAGGATGTTTTGAACAGGTTAAGAGCACGGCAGGTTAGAATTCACTGATTTTGTTTTCATATGTGCATGTTAAAAATAATGATTTATCGCACTTGCTATTGAACAGTTAAATGAAACCAAATTCACTTTTAGAACACATTAACGTTAGCGAATACTCGTCGACCCCGAAATATTTACAATTGGCTAACTCAATTATAAGGTCTGTTGAAATTGGTGCAGCTAAAAAAAATGCGGTCTTACCATCAATAAATAAAATGAGCTTTCAATTCAATATTGGTCGGGATACGGTCGAAAAAGGGTACCGCCACCTGAAAAACATGGGAGTGATCGCTTCCACTCCCGGGAAGGGTTACTACATCAGTAGTACCGAATTCAAGCAGAAATTAAAAGTGTTTCTTTTGTTCAATAAGTTGAGTGCCAATAAAAAAATTATTTATGATTCTTTGGTTTCAACATTAGGTATAGATGTCAACGTTGACTTTTATATCTATAACAATGACTGGCATTTGTTTAAAAAGCTACTTTTAAATCAAAGAGATAATTATACCCATTACGTTATCATGCCGCATTTTTTTTGCATGGATGAACGTAATTATGAAATTATTGATACAATTCCAAAGGAAAAGCTTTTGCTATTAGATAAGCTGATTCCAGGTTTAGCAGGCGACTATGGCGCTGTTTATGAGAATTCTGAAAAAGATATTTATCATGCACTTGAGCAGGCTGTAAATGAGTTGAGTAAATATGAAAAGCTGAAACTCATTTTTCCCTCAAGGAGTTACTTTCCAAAAGAGATTATCTATGGATTCCGAAAGTTTTGCCAGCAATATGGCTTTTCGTATGATGTTGTCAACGAAATAGAAAACAATTTATTGGAAAAAGGAGATGTTTATATTATATTGATGGAAGATGATTTGGTGAAATTGCTGGAAGAACTAACCACCACGAGGTTACAGGCGGGCTCAGACATTGGGGTTATCTCATATAATGAAACACCAATTAAAAAAATTCTGTTAAACGGTATAACAACCATATCAACCGATTTTCAATATATGGGAAAGGTTGCGGCAAATATGATTCTGAATCAATCAAACTCCAAAATCGAGGCCCCTTTTTATTATAATAAGAGGGCTTCACTTTAATACATTACATAATCAATTTCCTCTTATCCAATTGTTGCCAGCAACCTTAAATCATCCATAAAATGGTTCGAGAAGCGCACAGTCAGGTGTACAAACGGCTCTTACGATATCGTAAAGGTCATTTGTATTCCTCTAAAAACCACAACTATTAATTGCAACATAAATTGCCTGCTTGTAAAGAATGGTGTTTTACCGGTCCGTAATTGCAAAATACGCAACAATCCTCTATGGGCCGTTTTAAATTCGTCCTATAATTTTTACATTCATAAAAATACTGACATGCATTTGTCGCCATCATTTCTTCTTTTTTAAAGCCGCAATTCGGACAGATGAGGATGGACTGTAATTGGATTTTTCCGCTCATCTGATTTACATTTTCATCCCGGCCATTTGATCATTCCCATTTTTGAAAATCGATTCGCTGTTCAATAAATAAGCGCCATTTGTTACTACGATATCTCCGGCAATTAGCCCTGACAATATCGGCACAAAATTTCCATTGCGCGGGCCTGTTTGGATCATCTTTGGTGAAAAGCTTCCATCTCTATTTTTGACCCATACTTTACTGCCATTGCTATCCATCAGGATTGCTGATGCGGGTACAGCTAACGAATGATTACCCGTTCCGCCAATGGAAATATAAGCCAGCATTCCAGGCCGGATCAGTCCTTGCGGATTGGGGATGCTCACCCTTATTAAATCTACTTTAGAGGCATCTGATAATTCAGGATTGATAAATGCTACTTTACCATTAATGACCTGGCCACCCAGATCAGGAAAGGCGACACTTACACGGTCATTTTCTTTATAATTTCCTGTTTCGTTGGCGTAGAGTTGTGCCTCTATCCATAGGCTATTTAAGGCTTGTGTTTTCAGGATTGACATTCCTTCCGTAACGTAGCCCCCCTCATGAATACTTATATCGCTTACTGTTCCACTAATATTACTTAAAATAGTTGTTGTCGCCGATACTTTACCGGTAGCAGCTAAGTTCTTGATCTGTGCTGATGACAGCCCCCATAGCTTTAATTTGTTTTCGGCAGTATTTATCAATTGTTGATAATCTACATCAGGATTATGCAGCACTTTTTGTTGTTGCTTCGCTAACAAATATTCTTTTTCCGACTCCTGTAAATCTTCGCTATAAATAGAATAAACCGGTTGGCCAATGGCTAGTTTTTCGCCGGTGGTTCGTACAAATAATTGCTGTATCCGACCCGCTATTCTTGCGCTTAATTCTTCTGTTTTATTTTCATCCGTAGTTACCG
This sequence comes from Mucilaginibacter sp. L196, assembly GCF_009765905.1. Taxonomy (GTDB): domain Bacteria; phylum Bacteroidota; class Bacteroidia; order Sphingobacteriales; family Sphingobacteriaceae; genus Mucilaginibacter. The sequence goes on from NZ_LMUO01000019.1 coordinate 432,563, forward strand.
TTCCGCTTAGTGTTTTTTCAACACCGGTATTTTCTTCCCGTACTGTATCTGTTTGAATGGCCGCAAGCTGCAATTGTGTAGCGGTTAAAGTGATCTTATCTGAGGCTGTATTATTATCGCCAGTAAGCTCCACTTTAATCAGTTTCATGCCACAGATCGGGCAATTACCGGGGTGTTCCTCATGTATTTGCGGGTGCATAGAACAAGTATAATAGGCTTTACCTGTAGTCTTCGCCGTTAAACTCTGCGACTTTTGCTTGCATGCTACAAATCCTAATGTAAACAGCAATATCAATATTTTGATCTTATTCATTTCCTTGTGTCTTAATAAAGCTTTCACTATCTGTTAAATATTGCGCATTGGATGCCAGGCTATCCGTTACGGATAACCCTTTGGTAATTTGCACCTCGTTACCATTTGTAGTTCCGGTATTGACCTGGTGGGCTACGTATGCTGCACCCCTTTTCATCCAAACGATTTGTGTCCTGCCCAAATCAACCAATGCAGACCGGGGTATCCATAAACCCTCAGCTGACCCGGATTTTATTTCCGCTTTAATAAGGCTGTTTACCTTCAAATCGTGATCCATATTATCTAAATAAACCCGGATGCTGGTTGTTTTATCGCCGTTTTGTAAAGTGGGTTCAATAAAGTTCACCTTTCCGTATAAGTTCTTTCCTGGTAAGTCTGGCAGGGTGATTTTAACCGGCTGGTTTAATTTTATGGCGGAAACTGATGAGGGATCAATTTTGATGATAGCCCAAAGCATATGCGGGTTGACCACGTTAAAAAGTGTTTGTCCTTTGTCAACATACATACCCTCTTTAACAGATAACGGAAGATTGTTTGCGAAATCCGATGGTGGACTTGCATCGGCAGGATTTTCCATTTGTGTATGAGGCATATCATGTACATGGCCCTCGTAAGGGCTGTAGACCGGTAAGCTGTAATATGGTTTGCCCGTTTTAATTACCTGGTTTACTTCCGCCGAAGTCATGCCAAGCAATAACAATTTCTGCCGGGCAGCATTAATCAACCCGGTTTCCTGTGGAGAGTTTTTGTTGATAAAAATCAAATCCTGCTGTGCGGTAACCATATCGGGGCTGTAAATATCAAAAATGCGTTGTCCCTGATGGATTTCCTGGAAAGCATATTTAATATATAATTTTTCAATACGACCTGAAAAACGGGACGCGATATTATTAAAGGTGCGTGTATCAAAATCTAAATATCCATTTGCTGAAACAGTCGTTGGTATCTGCTTTTGTTCAGGTGTAATGGCGTTAACACCCGATATAACAGAAGAATTAACAGGTTGTAAAACGGTATTCAAACTGATACCTGCACCCTCACTGGCCTGGCCTGATTTTTTAACCAGGGTCATACCACATATTGGGCAACTTCCCGGATGATCTTCCAATATCTGTGGGTGCATTGGGCAGGTATATTTTATAGCATTTTTGGCAGTTGCTACAATCGGTGCTTGTTTAGGGTCGGAGCAAGCACTCAACAGCATCACAATCCCAAGAATCCCTATAAGGATGATTTTAATTCCTTTCATTTTCTTTTTCATAAGCCACCTGTAAGGTTAATAATTCTTGTAAGCGGTCTAACGCTTCCATTCGGGCTGTTTGTAAATCCTTAATGCCATTTAATACGGATGGTAAATCGCCGGTATTCTGGTCATAAGCGAGCAAGGCTGTTTTATAACTGTTTTGCAAAGCAGGGATGATGTTTTGCTGATAGTTATTGATCTGCCTTTTTTTGCTGCTTATATCCGTTCTCAACCCGGCTAACTGCCCCTCAGCCTGATTCAGTATATCTACTCTTTTCTGTTGTAATTCTTCCACTTCATAGCGAATTCCTTTCAGGTTGGCTTTGTATTCTTTAGATGCCCAGGGAACGATGGGGATGGTGACAGAAGCCATTAATATATACTGGTTGGCATAGCCGCCGTAGCTGATCATGTGAGCGGCCTGTATACCAAAATCCGGTTTACGCTTGCTGTATTCCATTTGGGCATTTAATTGCTGCAATTCAATATTTCGATTAATTCCTTTAATGTCACTGCGGGCATTGGCGAGATTGGTTGTATCGGTTATTGCCGTTTCGTAATCTTTTAAAACGATATTGGTATCTACCATAAAGGCCGTTTGTTTATCCTGATTCATCAGCGTATTAAGCATGATATTCTTTTGGCTGATCTCGTTATTGATTTGCTCACGGGTGTTATCCAGTTCAAATAGGTCTGCTTTGGCTTTGTAAATATTTGGCAACTTTTCTTTTCCATAGGTCAGCCGGATATTCGCATCCTTCAACATATATTCCAACAGACTTTGCGTATTTTGCAATAAGGCCAGTTTCTTTTCCAGCATTACCCGCTCGTAATAGGATTGCTTCGCTTGGGCTATCAACTGGTTTTTTACATAATCTTTATCGGTTTCGGTTACTTTGGATAGGCCTTTCATATAATCTTGCTTTGCCTTTAGCTTTGCCGGGTTGGTGAACATTTGTTCGCCACTGATCATAAACGAGCCACCATTCGGGCTAAACTGGTAGGGGACCTGGTACTGCCCTGCACTGATCTTTGGCGCATCTAAATTTTTTGCCCCTGTTGCATACGCATCCTGTGCACTGATCTTCGCATCATATGACAGCAATTCCGGATTTGCGGAAACCCGTGCAAGCACGGTATCCAACGGCAAGCGTTGTGCTTTTGCTGATAAGCCAACAAAGCAAATAAGTGCGGTAACTATAATTTGATTTCTTGTTTTCATTATTCATTTACCTCCAAAACTTCCAACTTGCCATGTTTTTTTAGCTCGTATTCCTTAACCATTAAAAAGATGAGCGGGGTAACCAATAAAATATGTGTGGAAGAAGTTAATACACCACCGATCATCGGTAATACAATCGGAAGCATCACATCGCTGCCTGTACCGGTCGCCCAAAGCACCGGCACCAAACCAAACAAGGCAACGCAAACGGTCATGAGTTTTGGTCGCAGTCGTTTTACTGCACCGTTCATTACATAAACCCGCAGATCTTCTTTGGTTATCGTTTCTTTGGAATTACTTTTTAAAGCGACCAATTGCTGCATGGCATCATTCAAATAAATCACCATCACAATACCCGTTTCTACCGCTATACCAAACAGCGCGATAAAACCAACGGCTACCGCGACAGATAGATGCACCCCAAAGAAATAAACCATATAAGCCCCGCCGATAAGAGCAAAAGGAATAGAGATCAGACTAAAAAATGCTTCTCTTATAGAATGAAAAGCAAAATACAGGCAAGCGAAAATAATAATGAGCACAATTGGCAGTATTAACTTTAAGGTATGTTCTGCCCGTATTAAATTCTCATACTGGCCGCTCCATTCAATATAATAACCTTTTGGAAGCGTTTTAACCATGCTATTCAGTTTGTCCTGTGCTTCCTTAACTGTACTGCCCAAATCGCGATCACGCACATTGAATAATACGGTTCCCCGAAGTAGGGCGTTTTCCGATTGGATCATGGCCGGACCATCGCTGATTTTGATATCAGCTACTGATGATAAAGGGATTGGGCCGTTATTAGGCGTTTGCACCAAAGTTCGTTTGATCGCATCCAGGTTATTGCGATAATCCTGCGCCAAACGTGCATTCACACTGAAACGCTGCCTGCCTTCGATGGTGGTTGTTAAATTGATACCGCCCAAAGCGCTTTCTACCACTTCGTTTACATCATCTACACTCAAACCATATCTTCCTATAGCATCTTTGTTTACCTGAATGTCCAAATACTTACCGCCGGTAATCGGGTCAACATATAGATCTTTCACACCATTTATACCCGTTAAAGCCTGCTTCATTTGGTTGGCCAAAGCATTGATGGTATCTAAATTCTGACCATAAATCTTTAACCCCACATCGGTGCGGATACCGGTAGAAAGCATATTAATGCGGTTGATGATCGGCTGTGTCCAGCCGTTTACCACACCGGGGATTTGCAGCTTCGCATTCAACTCATTAATAATATCTTCCTTTTTCAGCCCCTTACGCCATTCGTCTTTGGGCTTTAGCAGTATGATGGTTTCCGTCATGCTGATGGGTGAATTGTCGGTAGCAGTATTGGCGCGTCCGGCTTTTCCTAAAACGTTGGCTACTTCGGGTACGCTTTTGATGATCTTGTCCTGCACTTGTAAAAGCTGCTTGGCTTCGGCGTTAGAAACATCTGGCTGGGTTACGGGCATAAACAGGATCGTACCTTCGTCTAATGGCGGCATAAACTCGCTGCCTAAAGAAAGCAACAACGGGATGCTGATGAGCAAGGCAACTATATTGATGATGAGTGTTGTTTTTCGCCAGGTTACGCACCAGTTTAATATAGGACGGTAAATCTTTTCCAGTCCCCGGTTCAGCGGGTTGTGGTCGTCCGTCCTTAATTCCCCTTTCAGGAAAAAGGAGATCAGTACGGGAGCTAATGTTACCGCAAGAATAGCATCGATAGCCAGTATGAATGTTTTTGTCCAGGCCAATGGGCCGAATAATTTGCCCTCCTGCCCCTCCAGTAAAAATACCGGCAGGAATGAGGCAATGATGATCAGCGTTGAGAAGAATACGCCGCGCCCAACTTGCTTACAGGAGGCTTCTATGATTTTGATTCTTTCTGCTGTGGTCATAATTTTTCTTTTTGTTGTGCGATAGATAAGTTTCTATGCGAATTTTCTACCATTACTATCCCATTATCTACTATTACCCCGATAGCTAAAGCGATACCCGTTAATGACATGATATTGGAGCTGATGCCAAAGGCATTCAGCAGAATGAAGCTTGCAGCTATGGTAATGGGTATTTGAATGATAATACTTAAAGCACTGCGCCAGCTAAACAGGAACAGGATGACAATAATTGATACCGTGATCATTTCCTCGATGAGCGTATGCTTAACGGAGTTCATCGCGTTTTCAATCAATTCGCTGCGATCATAAGCGATATTAAAACTGACACCTGCTGGCAAACCTTTTTGAATATCGGCCATTTTATCCTTTACAGCATGAATTACCTTATCTGCATTTTCGCCATAGCGCATTACCACGATGCCGCCAACGGCTTCTCCGTTGCCGTTCCGATCAAATATCCCTAAGCGTTCATCACCGCCCATTTGTACGGTAGCCACGTCTTTAATTTTAACCGGGATGGAGTTGATTACGCCGATAGGGATGTTTTCTACATCGGCTAAACTTTTAATATAGCCCAAGCCACGAACAATATAGCCCGTACCGTTCATCTCAAATTTTCTACCACCGACATCGTTGTTATTACTTTTGATGGATTTGAGTACCTGCGACAAGGGAATGTTATAATAATTGAGCTTGTGCGGGTCGATGGTCACCTGATACTGCTTTTCAAAACCGCCGAATGAGGCGACTTCGCTCACACCGGGAACCGTTTGCAAACCCAATTTCACATACCAATCCTGCAAAGCGCGTTGTTCGCCAAGATCGAGACCTTTCGCGTTAAGCGTGTACCAGAAAACCTGGCCTACACCTGTTGCATCCGGCCCGAGTGAGGGAGTTATACCTTCGGGTAATAAACGCTGGGCATAGTTTAACCTTTCCAACACCCGGCTCCTTGCCCAATAAAGATCTACATTATCCTCAAAAACTATATAAACAAAGCTCATCCCAAACATAGATGTAGCCCGGATGGCTTTTACTTTTGGGATACCCTGTAAATTACTTACCAATGGGTAAGTAACTTGGTCTTCCATAATCTGTGGGCTGCGGCCCTGCCATTCGGTGAATACGATCACCTGGTTATCCGATAGGTCGGGGATAGCATCTATCGGGTTTATACTTACGGCATAAGCACCCCATGCAAAAAGGGCAACCGCTATCAGCAAAACAATATACCTGTTTTTTAAGGACAGGGAAATAAGTTGATTAATCATCTTAACAGGTGGTTTAATCAGCTCCATCTGCCAGTTGGTAGACGGAGCTGAAATGAATTACATTTTCATTTTTTCTGCCGGTTTCGCTTTCAGATCGCTCTTTTTTACCAGCGTCATACCGCAGCCAGGTTTAGGGCATTTACCGGGTTTGTAACTCACCACATCCGTGTGCATGGGGCAAGTGTAAATTATTTTAGTAGTTTTCGCTTTTTTAGTTTTAGTGGTGTCTGTTACCGGATTGGTTGAATGGGCTGCAAATGCAGTCATGCCGGAAAACAAAATGGCTATAGCCATCAGTGTTACTTTTTTCATGGATTTTTAAATTAAAGAATGAATAAATAGCATAAGGCAAGCCCAATGCATGATTATAAATTAAGATGATGAATTGAAAATTATAGGTTAGCCGATACAGGATGTAATGGCTAATAAGAAATCGACGGATCAGATCCGGTAAGTGCAGTTAAGGGTATAGACAGAAATATCCGAATGTCCGGGTGGAGCATTCCCCTTATAAACTATTTTAGTATGTAATACGCCGATAATAGGTTCATTAGCTTGGCTGATGAACGATGGGATAATAGCCGACAAAGGATGATTCAGAGAAAAAGAAGCAGTGCTAAAATGGCTGTCTCTTACCTTGAAACTTTGTTTTTGCTGATCGCAACACTTATGCTGTTTTGCGGGTTTGTCACCATTCTCAGTGGCACCTAAACTATAGCTAATTGAAGCAAGTTTACCGCAGCAATAAAAACGGTTAACACTCATACCTATGCAGGATACGATGTAGATAGCCGTTAATAAGATGAGCGCGGTGCGTTTCATTAGTCGAAGGTAAAAAAAAATATACGTTTTATGCCAGCAAGTAGGTTATAAAACCGCCCCGGCTAAGAGGCGGCTTATTATTAATTACAATTTACATTCGTCTTACAATTGCCATCTGCCTTGCAGGTTTTGCTGCAATAGTCCTTGCAGTTTGGCCCGCAACCCTTTACACAGGTTGAACAGTGGTTCATTTTGCTGTTGCAACAAGGCGTATTGGCATAAGTAATAGATATAGCAGATAATAACATCGCCATGGTGATGAAAAGAAACTTTTTCATGATTTTGAGTTTAAAGATTAATAATTAACGAATAATACGGTCATAAACTGACCTGCATCAAAATTGAATTATTAAGCTTTCGGAGGGTTCCAGTCATTATCCTGGTAATCGGATAACTCGCCAGTAATAAAGGGATGAGCGGTTTGAGTATTTAAATCGATAATAACCAGTGAAAGAGAAATAGGTGAAATTATTAAAAACCCACAGGTGCTACAGGATAACATCGCATTACAATTACCTTTTGCGCAATCGTTATCTGAACTATGTTTTTGCTGTTTACAGCAATCATTTTTCATTTTTGCTGCACAACAAGATGCCGTTTCATGAGAAATTTTTGCCATTCCTGTAATTGAGGATAACAGCAATACATTCAAGATGAAGAAAACAGCTATATATTTCATGCTTTTATTAAAACGTTTATCGCTTAAAATATTGCGACACCATATTATTTATTTAATCTGCTGCTAAGATACCAGGAGTCCGCGCAGCAACTTTTATATAATTCCGTTAAAAATTTATATCCTATTGCATAAGATCAAATCTTGTCAATCGCTTTTCTGCCCCCTTTTTTCGACACTTTAAACTGGCTGGGGGTTATTCCGGTAGCGCTTTTAAACTGTGTAGACAAATGCGCACTGCTACTATAACCCATTTGGTAAGCAATTTCATTCAGGTTCAACTCGCCATACTCCATCAGCTCTTTTATCTTTTCTACTTTTTGCTCGATAATAAAACGCTCAATAGTTGTATCCTGTGCGTTGGAAAATAAGCGACTTAAATACGCATAATCCTTTCCAATACGTTTTGCGATCAGATCGGAAAAAGATATATTGAGTTCGGACAGATCGGAATGGTGCACCAGCTCAATAACAGCATTTTTGATTGCTTCCACTGTTTTATCCGTTTCTTTATTGATCAATTCAAACCCCGGAACTTTTAGGGCCGCAGAGATGAGTTGCAATTGTTCTTCGTCAGGCTCAGGTGTAATTTCTGCTTGACCCAAAGCGACTTGTTTAACGGTGAAGCCCAGGCTTTCCAACTGCTGCCGGACAATCATCTGGCAACGGTCGCAGACCATGTTTTTAATATGTAGCAGCATGAAATCTTCTTTCCCAAATTTAGCATTATTTCATGCTTTTCTTGCCCCAATAAAAATAGATCAGGGATAAAGGAATAAAGAACATATTCAGCCAGGTTTGATAGTTCCAGCTAAAATGATGGCCTGTCATTTTCATACCGCCGGTATGTGCTTTTGGTATCCAGTGCAGGGCCGCAAACAAATAATCCAGAAACAAGGAAGTCAAGAAAATACTTACTATTAAAATGATCAATAAGTACCACATCGTTTTGTTACCATAATATTTACGGAACACCATCAGCATGGGTATGGTTACCAAATCTGAAAGAATAAAAGCGATCACCCCTCCAAAGGAGATGCCACCCTGCCATAATACGGCTGCCATCACGATATTGCCTACTGAGCAGACAAATGCTATAATAGCAATGAATATCCCTACGATAGCGTTCCAGCTTAATACGACGAAGTGCGGCAATGTACTATTGCCACTTAAAAATAAACCCTTCCAAAAGGCATCAGGCACCAATACCATTAAAATAGCTGATACGAACAGGCCGATCAGGATATCCTTACCCACCATCGTTACATCCATATAATAATGGCCGCTGGCTGTTTTCAGGTTGGCTGAAAAATTGGCTCTGTCCTTATGTGTTTTAGCATCATCCATTTTCATATCATGATGACAGCATGATTTTTCCATTTGGTGATGTGCATTGGGATCGTCTGAATTTTTAGCGTCAGGTGTCGTTATGTGTTCCTGGGCTTCGCTCTTTACTTTTGCCGGAAAAAATCTGCTGATCAATATGGCCGATACAATAATAAAAAATAAACCGCCAATTACTTCTCCGCCAAAGAACGCCCAGCCTAATAGTGATACGATCACGATGAATATCTCAAAAACTAAATTGGTACTGGCCACCATAAAAGCAACCGCATTAGACCAGGTAGCACCTTTGATCATTAATGTTCTTGCCATTGATGCAGCAGCATAAGAACAGGAAGACGATATAGCGCCGAAAAAGGTAGAAAGACTAAGGGCCGTTATAGAATTTTTACCTAACCTGGCGGATATACTTTCCGTAGACACAAAAGTCCGTATCAATGATGACAAGATAAAGCCCAGCGCCAGCCCCCAGTAGATGTCCCATATCATATGGGCCAGTTGTGATAATATATTTGTTATTACTGCCATGTTGAATCATTTAATATATATACAAATTTACCCTTGACTTGATTTTTAAGTTTACAGTTTAGCGTAATTAATTTACAGGATTATGATGCGGGACATCGTAGGCTTATTTACTCCATAAGCTATAAATCTATTTACGATGGGGGCTTGAGTCATTAAGAATAAACGAGACACTATCGATTATCATCATTACGGTGGTAATGGTCACTGACCTATTTCTTCTATCCGATACACACAATCACTGTATCGGGCTGCAGGAACATTATAAAATTTTAGTTAGCTATCTTATGATCCCTAATTAATGACTTAATATTTTAAATGCTTTTGGGGGAATATACACTTTGAATACACTTGTATAGGAGCATGATTGCTTATATGAAGTTATTGATCAGAGTATGGATATGAATGACATGTTCGATTTTTCGCGCAGAAAATTTTTAAAAAATTCGATAGTACTGGCTGGTACGCCTTTAATAATAAAAAACAAATCATTAGATTTTGCCTCTTTAGATAATCCGGGCTTAAGTGCCAAATTATTTTGGATAGAAAAAGGCGGAGGGCCTGCTACCGGATTAACTTGGGGCATGCCATGGCCTAAGGGAAAACTAAAACGCGGAAGTGACTTTTATTTGACAGATGCCGTTGGAGAAAAAAAAGCATTACAAAGCTGGCCATTAGCTTACTGGCCTGACGGAAGCCTGAAATGGACCGGACACGCCGCCGCCGCGGGACTTTCTGTAAATAGTGATTATACTGTTGTGGCAGGAAAAACTGTTCCTCATCAGGAAGAAGTGATCATCAAGGAGTCTACTGACTCAATTTTGATAAACACAGGTAAAATTACTTGTACCATCAATAGAAAGGGTAAGGTACTAATAGAAAATATTAGTATAAATAATAAACCTATTGCAACAGAAGGTCGGCTCATCTTATTGATACAGGATCAACCAGATGACGATGATATTGAAATCACCAACAAGCATGAGTTGCAAGGATCAATAGACTCAATTACTGTCGAGCAAAATGGTCCGCTGAGAGCAATTGTAAAAATAACAGGAACACATATTGGTCAAGGGGTTACTTTGCTACCCTATGTTATCCGATTATATTTTTACGCAAATAGTGACGAAATACGTTTGCTACATACCCTTATTTATGATGCTGATGAAAAAAAACAGTTTATAAAAGGCGTAGGCATTTCTTTTGATGTCCCCCTGAACGATGAATTGCATAACCGGCATATTCGTTTTGTAAACAGCGCGCACAACGGGATGTTTGCTGAAGCAGTAAGAGGCCTAACCGGTTTGCGCAGAGATCCCGATAAACAAATTAAAGAAGCGCAGCTGAATGGTAAAGCAACTGTCCCGGTGAATCAGTTTCCACCTGAGATAGCGGGGCATCTAAAATATATACCTGCCTTTGGTGATTATACTTTATTTCAAGGAGAATCAACAGGTTTCAGTATAAAGAAACGCACCGCATCAGGTTATAGCTGGTTGGCATCCGGTCGTGGTGAGCGTGCATTAGGTACCGTCTACCTGGGTACACCCCAAGGTGGTTTAGCTGCCGGAATCCGCAATTTCTGGCAGAGCTTTCCGGCTCAATTGGATATCCGCGACGCTGCAACAGCTACAGGTAGAATTAATTTGTGGCTATGGGCACCAAATGCACAAGCGATGGATTTGCGCTTTTATCATAACGGAATGGGGCAGGATACTTACGAGCTGCAGCGTGAAGGATTGGATATTACGTATGAAGATTATGAGCATGGTTTTGGAACGCCGCATGGCGTGGCACGAACCAGCGAAATTGTGCTGAAAGCATTGGCGGCTACACCAACTCGCGATGAGTTATTATACATTGCACATAACATTCAGGAGCCGGCCACGCTAATTTGCGACCATACTTATTTGGAGCAACAACATGTATTTGGTGGTAATTGGACCGTAGAGGACCGCTCTGTACCGCCAAAAGCTGCTATCGAACAACAGCTGGAATCTTATTTTGAGTATTACCAAAAGCAAACCGATTTTCATAATTGGTATGGTTACTGGAACTATGGGGGTTTTATGCATACCTATGACCAGGACAGGCACAGCTGGCGGTATGATGTAGGTGGTTTTGCCTGGGATAACTCCGAATTATCGTCTGATCTTTGGATATGGTATTATTATTAAAAAACGCAACAGGCGAAAAATACAATGTGATCGGTCCGGATAAAGTGAAAAGTTTTTTTTCGATTGATCATACGCATACCAACAAAGCAGGCGCTACCATTAATGCCGAATCGGTAGTTCAAGGCATCAACCTTTTGCCTGGATTTTCATTGAATGACTATCTTATAAAATATAAGTGATTCAGATTGGTATTTTAAAAAACTATACGGATGGGATATAAACCAAATAGCGAATAAGACCGGCTATATCCATGTCCGCTATTTTTACTCCTTTTACCCCAACTTAAGCTGAAATGTTTTGACTCTCCTAAAACATTAAAAATCGATTAAAAAAGACTATTTGTTGAGATATTATCTAAAATGCCACCGAATAAAAGTTATATATGAAACGTGTTTCATTTTTCTTAATATTTTATTATCAGGTCATTAGGTTTTATAAGGTGACTTTTTCGTTATATTTTTATTATATAAATTGTTAATGGTATATGGTACCTTTTACTTTGTAAGAGCAACGTATCACATACAAGCTATTATAAACCAATTAATTTATTAGAACGGACAAGCGATCAAAGGAGGGCTGTAAGTTTTCATTTGAAGATATCAATAGTAGAGCAAACTCGTGGAGCCTTATGACGTTTTATAGTAAAATAAATTTGTTGATACTGCCATAGCCTATTACTGTCTATATGATCAAAAAATATTTTCTATTTCTGCAATTGTTGTGTGCCTGTAATTTTGCTTCCTCGCAAATTTCTACGCCAAGGCAATTGTTCCCCGGCTTGTTCGAGGCCGTCCAGTTATCTAATATATTTCCGGACAGTAAAACTTTTGTAGACGCCAATCCGAACCGTAACCCAGAGTTAATTATCAAAGATTACAATGATCAAAAAGATAAACCCGGCTTTGATCTGACGCAATTTGTGAATGATAATTTTGCCATTCCGGCACCGCCAATTAATTCTTTTAAAACAGATATTTCAGCTGGCATTCGCAAACACATAGATACCTTGTGGCAAATATTATCGCGCAAGGGAGATACAGCACCAATGTACTCGTCGTTGCTACCACTGCCTTATGATTTTATAATTCCCGGCGGCCGATTCCGCGAGATATATTATTGGGATTCCTATTTCACCATGCTTGGGTTGCAGGAAAGTCACAAAACGGAGTTAATTCAAGGCTTGATCAATAACTTTGCTTACCTGATAGACAAATACGGTTTTATACCTAACGGTACCCGGACTTATTATTTAACCCGCTCACAACCACCGTTTTTCGCCATGATGGTGGAATTACTGGCTAAGGATGATGGCAACGCTGTACTTACCAAATATCAACCCGAACTAATTAAAGAATATAAATTCTGGATGCGTGGTGCCGATAGTTTGCAAGTCGGGCAGGCCGCTTTTAATTCAGTTAAAATGCCCGGCGGCGAGATATTGAACCGATATTGGGACGAATCAAATCTGCCCCGCGAAGAATCCTTCAAAAGAGATGTGGATGCCGCTAAATTAACTAAACAAGCACCCGGTGATTTCTACCGTAATGTTCGCGCAGCCGCCGAATCAGGTTGGGATTTCAGTACTCGCTGGTTTGATGAAACTGGTAAGCTGGAATCTATCCGCACAACAGATATTGTACCAGTGGATTTGAATTGTTTATTATATCATTTGGAGCTGACGATCGCCAAATCATACCAGTTGCAGGGCAATAACGGGGAGTATTTGGTGTATCGTAATAAAGCATTCAAACGCAAAAAAGCCATATTAAAATATTGCTGGAGCGAAAGTAAGGGCTGGTTTATGGATTACGATTGGAAGCTTAAACACACAACGCCAAACTTAACACTGACTGGTGTGTTCCCGCTGGAGTTTGAGATTGCTACCCCGCAACAGGCTGATAGGGAAACAGCCGTATTAAAAGCAAAGTTTTTAAAATCTGGCGGCCTGGTTACCACCATAAATCGTTCGGGGCAGCAATGGGATAACCCCAATGCCTGGGCACCTTTGCAATACATGGCGATAAAAGGATTAAACAATTACCATAAGAAAGCACTAGCCACTACCATTGCCCAACGTTGGATGAAAACTAATGTTGATGTGTTTAACTCAACCGGTAAATTAATGGAAAAATATAACGTGGTTGATACCAACATAAAGGCCGGTGGCGGCGAATACCCTTTGCAGGATGGTTTCGGCTGGACGAACGGCGTACTACTCAATCTGCTTGATCATTATCAGCAACCCCCAGTCAACTTATACTTAACCCCATCTAATTAATTGCTTAGTCAATGAAAAAATCATTACCCATTTTTATTCTACTATCCCTTATCTGTTGCAAAATGGCCTTTGCTCAAGCCGTTCAGTCGCATACCGACACCATCGACCGTAAGTGGTGGAAAGAAGCGGTGGTTTACCAAATTTACCCGCGCAGTTTTAAGGATAGTAACAATGATGGTATTGGTGATTTAAAAGGTATTATATCCAAACTTGACTATATAAAAAGCCTGGGTGTTACTGTAGTGTGGCTTAACCCCATTTACAGTTCGCCTAATGATGATAACGGCTACGACATTAGCAACTATCGCAATATTATGGATGTTTTCGGTACCATGGCTGATTTTGATGCATTACTTAAAGGATTGCATGACAGGCACATCAAACTGGTGATGGATCTGGTAGTAAATCACTCGAGCGATGAGCATGAGTGGTTTAAACAAAGCCGTAGCTCGCGCACAAACCCATATCGCGATTATTACCATTGGTGGCCTGCAGAAAAAGGTAAACCAACCCCGCGTTACAGCTTTTTTGATATAAACAGCGATGCCTGGAAATACGATTCATTAACCAACTCCTATTACCTGCATTACTTCTCGCGTAAACAACCCGATTTAAATTGGGAGAACCCAAAAGTGCGCACCGAGGTTGATGATATTATGAAGTTTTGGCTGGATAAGGGTATAGATGGTTTCCGTATGGACGCTTTTCAATATGTAGCCAAGGATACCACGTTTCCGGTGTTTCCTCCGGGATATGAAAAAAATATCAACAAATATTATGGCATGGGGCCTCATTTGCATGATTATATAAAAGAAATGAATACCAATGTGTTCAGCAAATACGATATTATGACTGTTGCCGAAGGTGCTGGCAGTACACTGGAAGATGCCCATAACCTGGTCGATGCCGATCGACATGAACTGAATATGGCTTACCATTTTGAAGGCGTAGATATTACCAATAAACCCGGCGGTTATACTTTGCTGGATTTGAAGCAGGTTTACACCAAATGGGACAAAGATTTTGAAGATAAAGGTTGGCTGGCAATCTTTATGGCCAATCATGATAATCCCCGTATGGTAAGCAATTTTGGGAACGATAGTCCGGGGTTTAGGGATTTGTCATCCAAAATGCTGACAACGTTTTTAATGACCATGCGTGGCACGCCGTATTATTACAACGGCGATGAATTGGGAATGACTAACATAGGGTTTACGGATATTAAGGATTATCGCGATGTTGCCGCCCTAAACGGGTATAAACATGTAGTTAATACCGGCGGCGACGTGCAACACTACATGCAAGAGCTGAGAGTAAGATCGCGCGATAATAGTCGTACCCCATTCCAATGGGATAGTTCGGAAAATGCAGGCTTTACCATGGGGACGCCCTGGATAAAGGTTAACCCCAACTACACCACCATAAATGCTGCCGACGAAGATAAGGACCCAAATAGCTGCCTGAGTTACTTCCGTAAGATGGTTTCATTGCGTAAGGTTAACCTGGTGTTGGTTTACGGTAAGTATAATTTGGTAGATGCGGATAACCCCAATGTATATGCCTATACCCGTGAACTTGACGGTAAAAAAATGCTGGTGTTGTTAAACTTTACTGCTAAAGATGCAACGGTAACAAGCGGTATTGACTTATCAAAAGCAAAGGTTTTAATACAAAACTATACCACGCCAATCAACCAAAACCATTTAAGGCCTTATGAGGCTATTGTTTATCAAATGAATTAATAACCAAATTAATAGTACAATACTGAAATCCCATTATGAGAAAACGATTATCCTACTTGTTAACCGTGCTGTTGATGTGCTGTGTTTTAGCCAATAGCAGTTATGCACAAACGCAAGCTGTAACCAATAACAACCGTAAATGGTGGAAAGAAGCCGTTGTTTACCAAATATATCCCCGCAGTTTTAAGGATAGTAATAACGATGGTATTGGTGATTTAAAAGGCATTATATCCAAGCTGGATTATATCAAAAGCCTTGGTGTTGATGTGATATGGCTGAACCCAATGTATGGCTCGCCAAACGCAGATAATGGTTACGATATTAGTGATTACCGTTCGGTAATGAAGGAATTCGGGACGATGGATGATTTTGATGCCCTGTTAAAAGGATTACACGAAAGAGGGATTAAATTGGTGCTCGATCTGGTGGTTAATCATACCAGCGATGAGCACGAATGGTTTAAACAAAGCCGCAGCTCGCGTACTAACCCATACCGCGATTACTATCATTGGTGGCCTGCCGAAAAAGGAAAACCACCATTTAGGCCAGGTGCTTTTGAAGTGGATGGAAGTGGCTGGAGGTATGATTCGCTGACCAATGCTTACTACTTGCACTATTTCAGCTATAAACAACCGGACTTAAATTGGGAAAACCCTAAAGTAAGGCAAGAGGTTTACAGCTTGATGAGGTTTTGGCTGGATAAGGGTGTGGATGGTTTCCGTATGGATGTGATACCTTTTATTGCAAAGGATATAAACTTCCCGGTTATCACTAAAAAGGATCTGGATGAAAACTACAATGGCGGCTGGGATCAGTACATGGCAAGCGGCCCGCATTTACACGATTACTTAAAGGAAGTGAACGCCCAGGTACTGAGTAAATACAACGTAATGAGTGTTGCCGAAGGAGCTGGCGTTACTGCTGCCACAGCGCACAAATTTGTAGATGCCGACAGGCATGAGTTAAATATGTTATATCATTTTGAAGGGGTAAACTTAGGCTATATACCCAATAGATTTAAAAAGATGGATCCACACGGTTACAGTCTAATTAAGTTTAAACAGATATACTCTAAATGGGATAGCATTTTTGAATATAAAGGTTGGGGTACAATCTATTTGGGTAATCACGACCAACCACGCATGGTTACTCGCTGGGGTAATGATGTACCAGAATACCGTGAGCTATCATCCAAAATGCTGACTACATTTTTAATGACCATGCGTGCTACACCGTACTATTATTTCGGTGATGAGCTGGGTATGAGCAACATTAAGTTTGATAAGATTGAGGATTATCGCGATATCGAATCCATCAATATGTACAAACAGGTTAAAAATAATGGCGGCGATTTGAATGAATTTATAGAAGCGCAAAAAATATCAGCCCGAGATAACAGCCGTACACCTTTCCAATGGAATAGTTCTGAAAATGCCGGATTTACTACAGGTACGCCATGGATAAAGGTTAACCCTAATTACATTAGCATTAACGTAGAGGCGGAAGAAAAGGATAGCAATTCGGTATTAAACTACTTTAAACGGATCGTCAAACTTAGAAAAAGTGACCTCGCTTTTGTGTACGGCAGATATGATCTGATAGACAAAGCTAATCCTGATGTTTATGCTTATACCAGGACATTGAATCATGATAAATATCTGGTTTTACTAAACTTCCACCAGCATATTTCAATTACGAATATTGGATTTAATGTAAAAGGAAGTAAACAAATGATCAATAATTATTCGGATGGATCATTAATAATTAATGGGAAACAAGTTACACTTAAGCCCTATCAGGCTGCGGTACTTAAAATACAATAGTATTAAAGATAAAATCGTAAGCAAGTCTACAATTTTTATTGAAAATAGGGATGTCATTCTAAAGCGATCCACCCTTTTATAAGGGCGGATCGCTTTTTTTATACCCATGATTTGGGCATGGGCGTATCTTGGGCAAGTATGATGAGGAACCCTTACATAATATTGGAAGGAAATATACCTGCGGGGGGGTATGGGATACTATAAAATTGAGTGTTGTATTAGTAGTTTCTGCGGCAGTATCGGTTGCTTAATTAAAACCAAATTTAGAATTGATCGCTAAATAGCGGATATTGACTATAACTATATTTTATAAAGTGTAGCTTTATAAACCAATCATTAAAAACCAATGTATGAGGAAACTTTTACTTGCACTATTCCTGGTGTTTTGCTATTTTAATATTTTTGCTTCAGCAAGAACAGATAGTCTTTTAGCCGTTCTAAAATCAGAAATCGCACACAGAAAGATATATGATGACCAAAAGGAGACGCAGATAAATAAGCTCAGGACTTTACTATCCCACGTAGCCGCTACCGACATTCTTTCGCAATACAAGATAGACAGTAAATTGTATGAAGAGTACAAAGTTTACCAGTTTGATTCGGCATATGTTTATACACGTAAGCTGGAGAGTATAAGCCATTTATTAAATGATCCAGTGAAAATTAACGATACCAAAATTAAGTATGGTTTTATACTGCTTTCGGCGGGTATGTTTAATGAAAGCTTTAACTGTTTAAGCCAGGTAAATATCCATGTGGTGAATGATAGTACCAAAATTGAATATTACACTTTAAAAGCGAGGCTTTATTCAGACCTTGCCAACTATAACGCCAATAAATATTTTACACCGGGAGACAATGCTTTATCATTAAAATACATTGATTCCGCACTTAGGCTTTGTAAAAAAGATAGCTATGATCAATATGTAACCCGGAGCAATCAACAGATCACTTCAGGGGATATTTCCCAACCATCAATTTATTTGATCAAATTGTTGAAGTATTATCCGCTTACCTATCATCAGCGGGCAATGGCTGCAACAGGTTTAAGTTTTTTTTATACCCGGCCCGAGCAAGCCGAGGAGCGTCGATATCTTTTAGAAGTTGCAGCAATTAATGATATTCGTTCATCGACCAAAGAAACACTGGCTGCCTTTAAACTTGGCGAACAGTTATATAAAGAGGGTGATGTTAACGATGCCTATCTGCTTATTGAGTATGCGTTGAGCGATGCTCAATATTATGGAGCACGTTTACGAGAAATAAAAATTGCAGCAGTATTGCCTACGGTAGCTGCAACTATTAACATCAACATGGAAAAAGAAAAGAGCCGATTGGTAATTTATCTTTTATTGATGCTGGTTGTAGTGTTGTTAATTGTAGCTATTTCATTTATTGTATTTATCCAGCTGAAAAAGCTGAAGGTTAAAGAAAATATTATTAGAGACAAGAATGCCCAGCTTGAGAAAACTAATGATAAGCTTTTAGAAGATGCCCATATTAAAGAAGAATACATTGGTTACTTTTTTAACCTGATATCAACCTACATCTTAAAGTTAGAGAAGATCAAACGTAATGTAGAAAAGAAGGTTTTTACCAAAAGATACGAGGATTTGTTAATCTCCATGAACGAGATCAATATCAAAAAGGAAAGAGATTCCTTGTTTTACACCTTCGATCATGTGTTTATTAAAATATTCCCAAAATTCGTTATTCAGTTTAATTCGTTATTAAAAAAGGAGGATCAAATATGGCCAAAAGAGAACGAAGTATTAACAACCGATTTAAGAATATTTGCACTAATGCGATTGGGCATTAATGATAATGAAACCGTGGCTGCCATTTTGGAGTATTCTGTAAATACAATTTACGTTTACAAAATGCGTATAAAGGCCAAAGCTTTGGTACAAGGAGATGAATTTGATAATCGTATAATGGATATAAAAGCAGTTGATGTTTTAAATAAAGTGTAAACCCTCACCTGTTTCGTAATGTTTACTGATCTAATGCATCCATCGAGCCCAAAAGCATTCTTGAAAAAGAAAAACAATGTAAAAAAATATTAAATTAAGTTTATATTTTTTATAAGTGCTTGTTTTTTAAGCATTTGTTTATTAGATACTTATATTAAAAAATAGCAATATTTTTTTAAATTTTTAATAAAAAAATATGTAATACCCCTAGCTACCTATTCCTTTGTACAAGGATCAATAAGCCTGCTACCAAAGTATTGAATTTATTATTGTAGTGATATTGATCCCACGCTTACGAGCTTATAAACCAAATAAAGAATAAATAACTATTAATGACCTGACAACAAGTGTGCATTGTTGCAAGCAGTTTGTCATTTAAAACCTGTGTGCCGTTTTAGGTATGTGCCGGTTTGCCTGTATTTATATAAACCTATATCAAATTAACACCGATGCTTAAATCACCGAAAAACAAATACACACCACCTTAAAAATCTTAAATTATTTTAAGTAGTATGCCGGATTAACCAGCAATTTATAAATCATTTTTATTTACTGTTATTGAATTTAATAATTCAATTTATTAAGCCAATTAAATCTCAAACCTAAAATTATGCAACTAAAATTTTTACTTAATGTAAGTTACTTTGCCATTTTATGTTTCTTCTTTACTCTGCCAGCAATGGCTCAAAATAAAGTAGTTTCGGGCAAGGTTACCGATGCTAAAGATGGTTCTCCTCTTACGGGAGTATCTGTTTTAGCAAAAGGAACAAATTTTGGAATAACCACCAATACAAATGGTACGTTTAAACTTTCAGTTCCTGAATCAACCACAATCCTGGTGGTGTCCTATATTGGTTACACCGCCCAGGAGATCACTGCTGCCAGCGGAGTACCAGTTTCCATTAAGCTTGAATCCTCCTCATCTAACCTGAATGAAGTTGTTGTGGTGAGTGTTGGTTATGGTACACAACGTAAAAAAGATCTTACAGGAGCCGTGGCAAACGTCTCGTCAAAAGATTTCAATCAGGGAAGTATAGTTGACCCGCTTGACCAAATCAAGGGTAAAGTTGCTGGCGTGGTGATCACTACAGGCGGCGGCGACCCTAACCAGGCTTCTTCTATTCGTTTAAGGGGCCAGACATCGGTTAGCGGCGATCAATCTCCGCTATTTGTTGTTGACGGCGTGCCGTTAGATAATGCCCAGGAGTTCCAGAATATCGCCCCCGGCGACATTGAATCCTATGATATATTAAAAGATGCGTCAGCTACCTCAATTTATGGTTCGCGCGGCGCCAACGGTGTAATTATTGTAACGACTAAAAAGGGTAAAGCCGGCAGAACGACTGTTGACTATAATGGCTATGTAAGCACAGGAACCCAGAGCAAATACTATGATCTGTTAACTACACCCGAATATCTTGCCACACCGGAGGCAAAGGCAAACCCTCAAACCGGGCAAGGAGAATCAGACAACGTTAACACTAACTGGCAAAAGGCCATTAATCGTACAGCATTTACAAACAGCAATAACCTGGCCATATCCGGCGGTTCGGATGGTTTCAATTATAGGGCATCATTGAATTATCAGAATGAGCAAGGTGTCATTATTAATAGCGGTAAGCAACAATTAGGCGTACGGTTTAATGGCGAAGAAAAGGCCCTGAACAATAAACTGGATATTACATTAGGGATATCAAATGTTAATACAAACCGCTCTCTGGTGAATTATTCGGATATCGGTTACGTGTTTAACGCGTTGCCAACCATTCCTGTCAGGCTTGCAAATGGTTCGTTTAACGATTTTGGTGCCGGTTACCAGGCCTATAACCCTGTTGAATATTTAACAGATACTTATGATCGACACAATGAGTATCTGACAAATATAAATTCTACAATTAATTATACCATTGTTCCGGGGCTTGTATTGGGTGCAACAGGTGCAACAAGCCGTAATAATGTACAAACACACTTGTTTATTCCATCTTTCACAACGCAACAAAATCTCAGCCAGGCTTCTGATACTACAACTAATACAAATTCTTACAAAGGGGATATTCATCTTAATTATGATACCCATTTTGGTAAAAATTCCCTTAGCGCAACCCTCGTTGATGAATATAACGTTTTCTATACTGATTACTTTTTTGCTTCGGCGCAGGGCTTGCTTAATCCTTTAAGTCTGGACAATAATCTGGGCACCGGTTCATCACCTGTAGCTGTGCCGATAGGTTCATACAAGGATAAATACGAGATACAATCCTACCTTGCACGTATAAATTATAATTACGATAGTCGTTTTTATGCTACCGCCTCTATCAGAAGTGATATGTCGAGTAAGTTTAGCTCCGGTCATCAAACAGGATATTTCCCGGCATTTGATTTAGCCTATCGATTAAAACGCGATTTGTTAAGCAACGTTGACTGGATAAACGATTTGAAAATAAGAGCCGGATTGGGCGAAACAGGTAATGCCAATGGTGTTGGGCCTTATACAAATTTAGCGCTGGTTGGGCCGCCTACTGGTACCAATAATACTCAATATTACAGCGGTGCTTCAGGTGGTTATTTGCCATTTGTTACTCCTCTGCAAAACCCTAACCCTGATTTAAGCTGGGAAAAGAGGATAGGCCGTAATGTAGGGCTTGATTTCTCTTTATTTAATGATAGGCTATCAGGTAATATGAACTATTACAATGATAAGACTACTGACCTGCTATTTGCTGTATCAGTGCCCCAACCACCTAATATATACCCTACAACCGAGGCGAATATTGGTTCGTTAACCAATAAAGGATTTGAACTTCAACTTACCGGCCAGATATTAACAGGAGATGGCCTTAAGTGGACAGCTTCTGGAAATATAAATTTCCTAAAAACCAGGATACAAAGTTTATCAGGTACGCTTGATGGGACAGCAATAAATACACCATTTATAAATGTTGGCTTGGCACAGGGACAGGGTTTAAGTTCAAACCCAATAACCCGTTTTGTACCCGGATATGCGCCATATGTATTTTACCTTCCTCACTATACAGGTGTAAATGCACAGGGTGTTGAAGAATTTGACGGAAAAACTGTTGCTCAATGGGCGGCAGAGACAGGTGGTGTGCCTCCAAGCCATTATATTGATCCAAGCCCCAAATTTAACTATGGAATAAACAATAGTTTTAGTTACAAAAACTGGAATTTAAGCTTCTTTTTACGCGGAGTTTACGGACAAAAAATATTTAATAATACTTTGTTAGATTATGAAACTGTAACCCGTTTACCTGGAACCAATACCACTCAAGCGGCCTTAACCAACGGCGTAACTAGCGGGCCGGTAGCTTCAGATAGGTGGTTGGAAGGCGCATCTTACTTAAAGTTGGATAATGCTTCGTTAGGCTACACCTTTAGCCATATTAAAGGGTTTAATACTTTAAGGATTTATGTTGCAACCAACAACTTATTTACAATTACCAAATATAGAGGGCTTGATCCTGAAGTGAATGTTGCTTCGTCAACTAGTCCTAATCAAAACTATATAGATGCCGACTATGGAGGTTATGCATATTATCCTCCGGTTAGGTCATTTACATTTGGCACTAATGTTTCATTTAAGTAATAGTAACAGTTAAATTTAAAATAGATGAAGAATATAAAAATATTGAGCCTGCTTGGATTACTCATAACCAGCAGTGCGCTTATCCAATCGTGCAAAAAACTGCCGCAGGATACTTACAGTTCTGGCCTTGCCGCTACTTATTCCACTTCACCTGCACAAATAAACGCAGTAGTAGAGTCGGCTTATGCTGCCTTAACGCCATTACAAACAGAAAGCGTGTTCCAATTAAATGAGGTTACGACCGATGAAATGATCATTCCTACTCGCGGTAATAACTGGTATGATGGTGGTGAACACCAGGAGTTATGGTTACATGCTGTTGATGAGTTGAACGGAGATGATGTTGGAGGTTGGACAGACCTTACAAATTGCATAACCAAAGCTAATTTCGTTATAAATTTTTTGACCAACTTACCAACCCAACCGGCAAACAATGCGGCTGTTATAGCAGAAATTAATGTTTTAAGGGATTACAGCATATTTTTAATGATGGATTTGTATGGCAATATCCCTTTGATAACCACTTATGGCGGATCGCCGAATTTAGCTCCGCAAAACCAGGCTGCCATTTACAAATACCTGGTAGCTAATTTACAGGCTAACATTCCTTTATTATCTGCAGAGAGCGGTATAACTACTCCGGCCAACTATGGGCGTTTTAATCAATGGGGTGGTTATATGCTATTGGCCAAGCTATATTTAAATGCACAGGTATATACAGGTACGGCTGATTGGGCTAATGCTAAAAAATATGCAGACATGGTTATTGCATCCGGTCAATATACTTTACAGCCAAATTTCTTCGATAATTTTACTTATACCAATAAAAGTTCAACTGAAAACATTTTTGTTATTCCATTCAACTTTCCTTCAATACCGGGCAATGTGATTGAGATGTACACGCTTAACTATAATAATCAGTTAACTTATAACTTAACCGGCCAGCCTTATAATGGTTTTTGTGCACCAACTGCTTTTTACGATTCATTTGCTGCAGCTGATAAACGTACCCAAATGTGGGCAATTGGCCAGCAATATACAGCAGCAGGTGCGCCTATAGCGGGTGCTATATTTAGCAAGTATGTGCTTCAGTTAAGTAATCCTGCCGATAGCTTTGTTTATGCAGGGGCACGCAGTCTCAAATATCAACCGCAACCAGGTACCGGCAGCGCGGGTACCAGTAATGATGGTGTTCGATTCCGCCTTGCAGATGCTTACATGATGTCGGCCGAAGCTGCTTTGGAGATGGGGGATGGGGCAACTGCTGTAACCAACGTGAATTTAATAAGGGCAAGGGCAGGACTACCACCCGTTACAACTATAACACTTGATCAATTGTTGATGGAACGCGGGCATGAGTTTGCATGGGAAGGTTGGAGAAGGAATGACTTGATCAGGTTTGAAAAAGCAACCGGAACGCCTTATTATACTGGTGCACGTGTACCAAATAAAAGCGCTGATGCTGATCAGCATACATTTTTATTCCCTATACCAAGTATACAAATGGCTACTAATCCTTTGTTGAAGCAAAACCCAGGTTATTAAGAATTACACTTTTATTGATCTGTCAATAATGGAACAGCTTTTTAACTGTTCCATTATTGTTTAATGATCTTTATAACTATAAATTTAATTAGTTTCGGATTTTACCGGGGATTACCCTTTTTGTATGAAAAGAATATTGACCATCGTTTTATTGCTGTTTATAATAATTATTATCATTGGTTTAATTCCCTTTAACAAACAAGTTGCTGTAAAAATTAATGCTTCATATTTTAATTGTTACCAACAATTGAGTAAAGCTGAAAGCTGGGAAAAATGGAACCCAGATATAAATAAGGCAGTTAGTAATGATTCTCTTTTATGCAAACTGAATAATACTTTAAAAGGCTTCAAACTTAGCATACCAAATGGGTATTTTGATGTAAAGACGCAGTACAGCGGCAATATTTTGGTAAAGAGGGTTATAAATGGCAATGATTTTAATTATAGCTATATAATTATTCCTGGTGCTAACATATTAACTACTACTGTAATAGCTACGTTTAAAAGTAACATCATAAAATATTTTATACAGGCATTAGAAAAGGATGATTTAAGAAAGACAGCCATATTTGATTTTAAGAAATATATGGAAGATACAAAATCATTTTATGGCTATGCTATAACATCAGTTCTTTTAAAGGAAAGGAAAGTTATAGTAAAGAGAGAAACCGTTTTTAAGAAAGAAATTTATACCGAAACTTCTGTTATGCAAAACCAGTTGCACAATTATATTTTATCTAAGCAATTAATACAGGCAGGCCAGGTTATGGTACAATACATCCCTAAAGCCGGAGACTCAATACAAATAACGATAGGCATTCCTGTTAATAAGAAGATTACAACCGACAGCAGGTTTTTGTACATGCAAATACCCCCTACAAAAGTATTACTAACAGATTTTAAAGGGAAATACAACGAAAAACAAAAGGCCTTTGCCGCAATGGGAAGATACATCCAGGATAGATACCTTCATGCAATGTCTTCTCCTGATGAGGTGTTTGTAAGTAATTTACCTGTAAGAGATGATAGCGAGGTTGAATTTCGCTTAATGTATCCCATTTTATAATGATCAGTAAATCACAAAATAATTGATAGTGAATAAATTAAAATTAGTATTGCTTGGCCTATTATTCTGTTGCGAGACTACCTTATACGCCCAGGATCAATGGATAATAAAAGCTGATAAAATTGATCCAGCGAATTACTATGGGGTCACCGTAGCTAACGGGATGATTGGTGTTGTGTCATCGCCCGAACCATTTAAGGTGAAAAATGTGGTGCTTGCAGGTGCTTATGATTTATATGGAAGGGGACGGGTAAGTAATTTCCTGAACAGTTTTAATTTGCTTAACATGTACCTTGAAATAAATGGTACACGCATCAACGCCACAAACATCAGTAATTTTAAACAGCAGTTGGATATGCAGCATGCTGCCTTTACCACTAGCTTTGATTATGGCGATGAGGCAACGATAAAGTACACTTACTATTCCCTACGTCAGTTACCCTTTACGGTGTTGATGGATGTTGAAATCACTGCGAAAAGACCAATAAACGTAACGGCGGCAAGCATTTTGGAAGCGCCAGATGATTTAAAAGAAGTTGAGAATTATTATAACGAGATAGACAGGCCGCACGTAACGCTGAGCTTGCTCACCTCGACAGCCAAAAGCCCGACAGGCAAATTGCAACTATGCGCTTCCAATACTTTTTTATTTAGCGAGCCGCATGGTGCCGAACCGCGTATCATCCACGAAATGTGGGATAGCAATATGCATCTGATGAAGTTTAGCAAAACCATTGCTGCCGGGCAAACCTACCGGTATGGTGTTGCAGGTTCATCCATTACTTCTGCTCATGATGCCGATCCGTTAAACCAGGCTGAACGTTTAACCATATTCGCCAAGTTGGAAGGAATGGATCGTTTGATTAAAAATCACAATAAGGCATGGGATACCCTTTGGCGTAGTGATATTAAAATTGAAGGTGATCCGCAGGCGCAGCAGGATGTTCATAGCATGCTGTATCACTTATACTCATTTTCCCGTGCTGGCACGGCCTTGTCGCCATCGCCAATGGGGCTATCTGGCTTGGGTTATAACGGTCATGTATTTTGGGATGCCGATTTGTGGATGTTTCCTGCATTATTGGTTTTACATCCGGAGATTGCAAAATCATTAATAGAATACCGCTTTCAGCGCCTGGATGCGGCTAAACAAAACGCATTCACACGTGGCTACAAAGGCGCCATGTACCCATGGGAAAGCGCTGATAAGGGGGTAGAAGAAACCCCGGTTTGGGCCTTAAGCGGGCCTCTTGAACACCATATTACAGCTGATGTAGCACTTGCGGCATGGAACTATTTCTGTGTAACTCAGGATAAGCAATGGCTGCTTGAAAAAGGCTGGCCGATTCTATCCGCAACCGCAGATTTTTGGGCTAGCAGGGTTGAGCGCAACGGTGTGGGGCATTATGATATTAAAGACGTGGTAGCCGCTGATGAATGGGCGGAGAATATCGATAACGATGCCTTTACCAACGCGGCAGCTATCGAAAATTTGAATGATGCTATTGCGGCGGCTAAATTACTTGGTATTAAACCTGATGCAGAATGGGACCTGGTTGCGCAAAATATCCCGTTATCAAAATTGCCAAACGGTGTTACCAGGGAATTTGACAGTTATAACGGCGAAGGTATTAAGCAAGCTGACGTGAACCTCCTGGCATATCCGTTACATACTATAACCGATGCCGCACAAGTTAAAAAAGACCTGGAGTATTATGACACCCGCATACCTAACGCTGGCACGCCTGCCATGACACAGGGGATTTTTGCTTTACTATATGCCCGTTTGGGTGATGGCGATAAAGCTTATCATTTCTTTAATGATGCTTATCAGCCAAATTTAAATCCTCCGTTCAGGGTTATTGCTGAAACTAAAGGTGGTACAAATCCTTATTTTGCTACGGGGGCAGGTGGCATCATTCAAAGCTTATTAATGGGCTTTGGTGGTTTGGATATCACCCCAGAAGGCATAAAACAAGTAAAAAGCAAATTACCCAAGCAATGGAAATCGTTAATCATAACAGGTGTTGGGGTAGACAAAAAGACCTATATTCTCAAATAACTAATAACTCATATTTTACGAAACGACGTTTACTTCTTTTTGCTATTACTTTCCATTGCTTTTACCTCGTGTACAAAGCCGGATTACAATAAAATATTTGATAATCCTGCCTTGTACAGGATATTACGGCGGCCTCGACCAGGCTATTCTGTGCGCTTTAGAGCACTGAGTTGTGTAGGTAATTAGAAGATCGCAATTAACACTCAAGAGGTTGATGTGGTCAAAGTATTCTGGAAATACCTGTTTGTAGTTTTCGGAATGAGGTGATCAATGGCTCCGGAATGTCCAGATTGTAGGTGTGAAAAAACGAGACTGCTAATTTTAGCCGTCCCGTTAAGTGCTCCCGACAAGACACTTTACGAATTGTTTTTTTTAATGGCTAAAAGAGTTAGCTAATTTCTGAAAAGGTGCATTTATGGTTCTTTGAGTCTAAATCGATATTGGTGATCCCGCTGGTACGATTCTCGAACTAATTCATCAATGATTTGAAAAAAATCACATCGTTTAAACAGCCCAGAGAAGATTTAAAAAAAATGTATAGTCCGGAGCGTACTGCAGCGCTCAAACCATACACAGACAACGCTATCATTGCATTTAGCTGCGGTATATCTTCAAAGGTTGTAAGGCGGGTGGTTGTTCGCATGGCTCCATTATTCTCGCTCTAATTAAAACTTATTTTTATTAATAACTTCCATAAACCGCTCCCTAAATTTTTCACTAACAGGTATGCGTTTATCAGCGATATAAATATGGTTATCCTCAATCTTACTAAGCTGTTCATAGTTGATGATATAAGAGTTGTGTACCCTCATAAACGGGGATGTAAGCTGCTCTTCCACGTCCTTTAGGCGGCGGTATATCAGCATCTGTTCCTGGCCTGTCGCCAGCCTTACGTAATCCTTCTCTCCTTCAAAATACAGGATGTCCTTTAATAAAATCTTCCTTAATGTTTTTCCGGATTTTACGAAAAAAAATTCCGGGCACTGTTCAGCATTTGGCAGGTATTCCGGCCCGGGTTTTAAAAAATGCTGCTCTATTTTTTCGACTGATGCCAGAAATCGCTTTAAAGTAATGGGCTTAAGCAAATAGTCGATGGTCTGAAAAGAATAGCTTTCAACAGCATATTCGGAATAAGCTGTGGTGAAAACAATTTTGGTGCGGGGCGGCAATAACGTTGCGAGCTCCATGCCTGTAAGCTTTGGCATGTTTATATCGAGAAAAATAAAATCAACCTGGTTCATTTTTAAAAATGCCAGCGCTTCCAGGGCATCATAACATTTCGCTTTCAGTACCCAGGTTGTACTTTGCTTTATCAGCAGTTCCATCAGGTCGACGGCGTCAGGCTCATCATCAATAATTATGCAGCTTAAATTCATTAAAGCGGAATTTTTAAAAACGCGGTGAATAATTCTCCTTCGTCATCAATAGTCAGTTCAAATTTGTCTCCGTACAACATCCAGAGCCTTTTGGTTAAGTTAACGATCCCAAACCCACCTGGTTGATCGCCAGGTTCCGGATCGCCCTTATGGTTACTGGTTTTAAAAAGCAAAAAATCATTCTGCTGGACCAGCGAAATCGTTACCCGGTTTTGTTTCCGTGATTTGTCGATCCCATGTTTGAAAATGTTTTCTACAAAGGTCATGAGCAGCATGGGCGGGATGCGGAGTTCCGGGTTATAATCTTTCTCAAACTTAATATCGGCACCGTGCCGGATACGGATCCTTTCAAGCTCCATATAGTTTTCTATAAATGCCACTTCTGTCGACACCGGCACTACTTCTTTTGGACTTTCATCTACAAAATAACGCATTATATCCGACAGACGTTCTATCAGACCGGCCGACGGTGGATCAACTTTATAAACCCTGTAATAAATGTTGTTCAGCGCGTTAAAAAGAAAGTGCGGCTGAACCTGCGATTTGAGTAAATTAAGTTCGGCTTGGCTTTTTTGCAAAATAATTTCCTCTGTCTGTTGTTTTAAAGTGAAATAGGCGATGGCAATGCGAAAAACCAGGCTGAGAACATAGATCAGGATGAGCCCGGGAACATAAGCCAGTAAATTAAGCAAATCTACCTGGGTTGATTTTGTCAACCGAAAATATTGTAGAAGGATAAAGCCCGCGTAACCCTTTAGCATTCCTGTTAAAATTAAAAAGAATGCTACTGAAATACCGTACCATACGAACCTTCTCTTTTGATAAAATACCGGATATAAGAGCAGGATATTCCCGTAAATAATGATTGCATATGATGTTGCGTTGACTACCGTGACTATGACTGATTCCAGCAAACCATTCATCGGCAGCAGTGAAAAAAATATCAGCAACAACACGGCTGTCCATATAAACACCTGGAGTTGAGTAGTACTGAGTGCCTGCCTCCATATCTTCATATTCAAAAATAGTAACCTTTTACTTCTTCGTACGCTATTTTATACCGTTGGGCCATTATTCTCTGCAATTACCCTGTAAATTAAGATAATTAAGTAAAAACCCCCGAAAAGCCCAAGCGTCGAATAAACACCAGTCCCTGTTGGAAATAAAAGTAACCTAGTCGAATAGATTATTGAAGCCGGTTTGTAAAAAACACCTTTGATCATCAAAAATCAAAACATGAAAATTAAATTATCTAACCACCTCATAAATAACGCAATCATGAAAAAAGTAACACTGTTGTTTACAGTCCTGGCATTAATTTTTGTTAGCAGTTCAGTATTCGCTCAATTTACGCAACCACAAATGATAACCGAATGGCAACGGGCAAAAATGTACACTAAAGCCTACCTGGATGCTATGCCCGAAGAGGGTTACGGTTTTAAACCAACACCGGAGATTCGCTCTTTTGCGCAGCAAATGCTTCATTTGGCTGATGCCAATTATGTCTTTGCTACTGTCGCAAGTGATAAACCAAACCCTATTGGTGAAACACTTGCAACTCATAATCTTAATGAAAAAACAGTGTCACCGACGAAGGAAGCTACCATAAAAACGGTAATGGATAGCTACGATTGGGTAATAAGCACACTCCAAAATATGACGCCCGATCAAATGCAGGAAACCACAAAGTTTGGCAGGCATGACATTACCAGAAGCGGATTATTCGGTAAGGCATTTGAACATCAAACCCATCAACGGGGTCAAACCACCATTTACCTGCGTTTAAAAGGCGTAATTCCGCCAGCGGAAGTGTTGTTTTAGCTAAGGGGCCGAATGTTTTCGCGTATCTGTTTTCAGCCGGATGCGCTAATTGGGTAAGCATCATCATCGACAATTACAAGGTTTCAAGTTGTTGAGACACCTTTAACCATCAAAAACCAGCTCATGAAATTACTTCAATTAAAAATGGCAGCAATCGGTTTACTCATGCTGATTGCTGCTAGGGGATATAGTCAGCAAAGTATAAAAATATCCGGAACGCTAGCTGATTCGCTTACGCATGAGCCTATCCCGTTTGCCACGATAGCTTTATTAAATCAGCAAATCAAAGCCCCTGTTAAAGAAATTCAAACCGATACAAGCGGTCATTTCGTGCTTGAAAATGTGCCTGGCGGGACGTTTAGCCTTGGGGTAAGTTATGTTGGCTACAATAATATCTTCAAAGAAAATATATTGATCAACCCCGCAACCGGCAATTTAAATTTAGGCACGCTGCTAATGAGCACATCAAAGAGTAGCTTACTAAAAGAGGTCGTTATCACTGCCCAAAAGGAGGCACTACAAAATGTCGACAGTAAAAAGGTATTTTCAGTTAATCAGAGCCTGGTAAGCAAGGGAGGGAATGCGGCGGATTTGCTGCGGAACGTGCCAACCCTGCAAATTGATGGCAACGGTAATGTAAGTCTCCGCGGATCTACCAATGTTAAAGTCCTTGTTGATGGAAAGCCTTCCATAATTGCAAATGGCGATATTACCCAGATACTTCAATCAATACCGGCCAGTGCAATCGAAAGCATAGAAGTGATCCCTAATCCCCCGGCTAATTATGACGCTAATGGCGAGGGTGTTATTAATATTATTCTAAAAAAGAACAGCAGGCCAGGATTAAACGCCTCCGTAGATATTGGCGGCGGCACCCGCGATAATTATAACGGCGATGCCAGCCTGAGTTACCAAAGCGGGAAAGTAAATATTTACGGTAATTATAGCCTAAAGAATGGAAATACTTTCAGCACCGGGACACAGCTTGTTACTTATTTAAAATCGGCTGACACCGTTGTGCATTCCAATGAAACCTTTCCGTCCGTTACCCGGAACAAAATACAGTTTGTAAAAGCCGGCATTGATTATTCACTTACGCCCGAGAGCACATTGGGTATATCCGCCAGTTTTAATTCGCGTAATATGCATCAGGATGGGTCAATAAATGTTACTAACTATTCTGCCGATGATGCACCTCTTGAGTCCTACAACCGCTTTAATACCGTAAATAATAATGGCAACAGTTATGAGTTTGACCTCGACTACAACAGGCGATTTAAGAAACCTAAAGAGGAACTTACGCTCAACTTCGCCTACGCATACGGCAGTTTCAGGGATTATGAACAATATACAACCCGCTACAACCCTATTAATGGCGTGCAATCACCCAATATTGATACACCGCTAATAAGTGATACCAGGCATAAGGCCACTAATTACAATATACAGGCTGATTATGTTTTACCGGTAGGCAAATCAAGACAATTTTCGGCCGGTTACCGCAGCCAGATTACCCTCGGAAATAATGACCAATATGCCTATAACGTTTTAAATACGGGCGAAACTCCGCTTTATGCGTTTACCGATTTTTTTAGCAGCAATAGCCAGGTTAACGCCGTTTATTTGAACTATAAGGACCAGATCGGCAATTTCAGCTACCAGGCAGGTGTAAGAGGAGAAGATAGTCACCTTGACGCTACCTTTATGAGTTATAACGCAAATAATATGTTATTTGCCGCCCCGGTAAAAGTACCCGTCAAAGGAATATACCCAAGTGTGCTGCTCACCGAACAGCTTGAAAACAACAGCCAATTGCAGTTCACCTTTACCAAGCGGATTTCGAGACCATCGGTAAGGGAAGTCAATTCCACAATCGATTTTTCCGACCCGTCAAATTACAACAAGGGTAACCCGGGTTTATTACCGGAAAGCGTTACTGACCTGGAATTAAATTACAATAAAACCTGGCAGAATATATCCTTTACTTCCGGTGTCTATAATAACACGATCCATAATGTAATTCAACATATTGAAACCGACCCGGTTAATGATGAAACAACCACGATACCTGAAAATTTTAAATATTCAATTACTACCGGGTTGGAGTTGATTGGCCATTTTGACCTGCTAAAAGGGTGGGACTTAACGGCCAATGCAAATATCTTTGACCGGGATAATGCTGCAGCTCCACAATATGGTATAACGGCCAACAACGGGATCAGTTGGAATGCAAACATCACCAGTAATATAACACCCATACAAAGATTATCATTCCAAATCCGCGCAGATTATCGCGCACAGGATATGCTTCTGCAGGATAGAAATCGCGCAGATTTTGGAATGGACGCCGCTGCAAAGTATACCCTCGCCGGAGACAGGGCTTCGTTGAGTTTTAATGCAAATGACATTTTCAACAGCCGGAAGGTGGCATTTTTAACAAGCAGCAATGACCTGTTGCTCAATTTTGAACTACACGAAATACGCTCCAGAGCTACGTTCACTTTCTCCTATCGCTTCGGCTCTGGTTCCGGTGCTTCAAAACACGAAAAACAAGTTAAGCGGATCGAGGATGCTTCTTAAATTGAATGACACTTCAGCACCGGTAAGTCCAGAGGGCGCAAAAAATCTTTCTTCGTTCTTTAGGTCAGTTAAATTAAAATCAGGTATTGGAAGGTGCCTGATTTTATTTTGTGTTTTTGTCAGTTTTATCACCACGGGTGGTCATTCCATGGTCATTGATCACATCATTCCGGAATTACAAATGGACAATTCCGGAACATTTTGATCATATTAATTTATTGGCTATTAAATACCAATTTTCCGGATAGTCAACACAGCTATGTGTTCTAAAGCGCACGAAATAGACTGGTAAAATCCCCAGAATCCCCAATAATCCACAAAGTAATTGACATCTTTAGTTCTTGCGTAGATTTGATTGACTACCGAGGTAAATTATTTGCGCCCGCTATCCGGTGATTTATATGAGTTTATGTAAAAAAAACTCTGATGGGACACTACTTTGGATATCTGTTCTTACGGACATTATAAATTGATTTATCTTCATCAGAAACACCACGAATGATGTTTTTTATTAAAATTGAAAATCATTATTCGTTTGATAATTTTTGCAATCGAGAGAGATAATCTTTTGGAGATGCTCCAAATTGTTTTAAAAAGCATTTTGAAAAATAGGATGGTGTATTAAATCCAATTTCGTAAGAAACCTGATTGATATTTAAACGGCCTTCCATCAATAATTGTAACCCCTTTTTTACTCTGATTGACTGTATGAATTCATGAACGCCCTGGCCAGTAAGTGATTTTATTTTAGCATATAAAATAGTACGGCTCATAGCCGCGACCTCGGATATTTTTTTGTGATCCAAATTCGGCTGTGCGATGTTTTGTTCTATATAAGCAATTATCTTGTCAAGGAAATCTTTATCTCTTGCATTGTAAGTTAGATTGTCAGGATATATATGCTCAGAGCTAATAAACTTTGACCTGCTATTTATCGTGCTTATTATAAGGTTGTAAATCACCTGATGCAAAATTTGTTGATTAAGTGGCTTGACTAAATAAGCATCTACGCCTGCTTCGTAACCTTGCAATTGACTGTCACTATCGGTCTGACTGGTAAGCAAAATAACTGGTATATGACTTGTTAAAGGATTTAACTTAATCGTTTTGCAGAATTCCAGTCCGTTCATTACCGGCATAAGCATATCTGTGATAATAATGTCGGGTTGAAAATCTATCGCGGCTTTTATACCTTCACGCCCATTTTCTGCTTCCATTATTTCAAATGTTGATGAAAGAATAAGTTTTAGATAGGCTCTTATATCAGCATTGTCATCGATAAACAATAGACGCTTTCCTTGTAGCTTAAGTCTTTTCTGATCATTAACCTTCTCACCGGTAGAATCTTCATAAGCAATTGTATTAGCAACGCCTGTATTATCAAACTCTCCTAGGGAGCTGGGACTGTCACCTTTTGGCAACTGAATAGTGAAAATGGAACCCTCGTTTACCTTGCTGGCAACAGTTACACTTCCATGGTTGGCCTCAACAAATTCTTTAATAATGACCATACCCAAACCTGAGCCCGGCTCTCCGTTTGAACCAGGCGAAGATGCAGCTGTTTCAATGTTAAATAGATTGCTTACCTGTTCGTCCGTCATTCCCAGGCCAGTATCGTAAAAAGTGATTATAATTTTGTTGTTGATTTCTTTTGATTCTATACTGATTTGCCCAAACGGTGGTGTGAACTTAATGCTATTGCTCAAAAGGTTCCTCAATACGGTATCAATCATCTTCTTATCAGCAAATAAGATGTGATATTGAGGAACATTAATTGTTAGATAGATATTCTTATTTCGTAACAATTGCTCCATTAAAACTTGGTTTGAAATAACAAGTTCATGAAGATTTACAGACTCAGGATTACTGGTTAAGGTTTCATTTTGCGTTTTGGCCCATTCCAAAAGGTTTAACAATAAATCAAGAACGGATTTAGAACTGTCGCTTATAATTGAAATATATTTTCCAATTTCCTGTTTAGTAACCTGCGGCATTTGCATTTTCAAATTTTTAGCGATACCTGCTATGGCTGTTATCGGGTTACGAAGATCATGAGCAAGAATAGATAGGAATCTGTTTTTTGTTTGGTTACTTTTTTCTAGTTCGCTAACGGTATGTTCCAGCTTGGTATTCTGAATGATAATATGTTCCTGCTGATCGAGGATTTTATTTGATTTATCAACTATTTCTTTATTATAGATTTCCAGTTTTTCGTTTTGTATTCTTATTTGGTTGTTATTTTCTGTTAAAATCAAATTAGCTTCTTTTAGCTCCTGGGTGCGCCGGGTAACTTTAGCTTCCAGTATTTTATTTTGTATTTTGATAGATCTTACCCTGATGTAAAATATGCCGATAACAATCGCCACTATTAAAATAATCATCAATCCCTCAAACCACCAGGTTTTCCAAAAAGGAGGATTGACAGTAATCTGGATTTGGGAAACTTTGGTTGAGAAAGTGCCAGTATTATTAAGGCCTTTTACTTTTAGCGTGTAACTCCCTGGATCCAGATTTGTATAGGTGACATTGTTTTTTGTACCCAGGTAATGCCATTGGTTATCAAAACCCTGTAATATATAGGCATACTGCTTTTTCTCTTTATTTACATAGTTAAGTGAGGCAAACTCAAAGGTGATTACAGATTGCTTATAGGATAGTTCAATTTCAGGGTTATAGGGTAAGCTTACATTTAAAGGGTAGCCTTTCTTGGTATCCTGGCTAATGTCAACGTGTTTATTGAATATTTCAAAATCCGTAAAAATAATTGGCGGATCAAAACTCAGATCAGCTATGGAGTCTGGGCGGAATTCATTAAACCCATTTATGCCGCCAAAATACATCTGTCCGGTTTTACTTAGGCACCTGGAATATTTAAACTCATTTGCCTGTAAGCCATCCGAACGGTTATAATTTTTAATGGATTTATTATTTAAGTTAAATTTGGATAGTCCATTATCAGTAGCAACCCAAATGTTGTTTTTATTATCGCCCAGTACACTGGCGACTAAATTACTTGGCAGGCCGTTTTCCATGAAATAACAGGTTACTTTACCTGTTATTTCATCCACCTCATCAAGGCCATCGTTAGTTGATAGCCATATGTTGTTTTTCTTATCCTGATAAATAGAACTGATACTATTGTTGCTCAACCCATTTTTTGATTCCAAATCTTTATAGAATGTGCATTTGCCTGTATTAGGATTTAAAACTGATAAGCCGGCACCATCAGTCCCAATTAAAATATTATGATTATCATCTTCATTTATTGTTAAAATATTATTGCTGCTAATACTTTCCGCAATCTTATCGTTATGAATATGATGTATAAATTTGTTAGTCGCGGCATCATACAGATCGACACCACCGCCATATGTGCCAACCCACATTCTGCTCTGGCTATCTTTGAAAATATAAAAAGCATAGTTGCTGTTTAAACTACCCGGGTTGGCAATGTCATTTTTAAAAAACCGAAGCGTTTTTGAAATTGGATTATAAACACTTATACCTTCTCCCCAGCTGCCTATCCATATATTACCATCCTTATCTTCACAAACCGATAAAATATAATCCCCGGATAAACTATTAGTATTTCCTTTCTCGTGTCTCAAATTTTGAAAGTGCTTTGTTTTTCTGTCAAATAAATCTACACCACCGCCATCAGTCCCTATCCAAAGATTAAGTTTCGAGTCTTCGTAAATACAATTAACTATATTGTTAACCAGGCTATTTGTTCCTTGCTCATGCTTGTAATGTGCAAAATTTTCATTATCTCTTTGTAGTAGGTTGATACCGCCATTTAAAGTTCCTAACCACATATTGCCTTTAGTATCCTTAACTATAGCGTTAATGGTGTTACTGCTTATACTTGTGGCATCGTTGTAAATATTATTAAATACAGTAAACGATCGCTTAATAGGATCAAAAATATTCAACCCACCGTTTTCAGTGCCGATCCACAAATTTCCCTGGTAATCTGCCGCTATACCTATAAGGGCGTCGCTGCTTAGTTTACTGTTGGCCTTTTTATAATTTCTGAAATCACCTGTGCTTAAATCTAATTCGTTAAGCCCGCCGCCATAAGTGCCTACCCATAAATGGTGGTTTTTATCTTCATAAATAAATTTAATATGGTTGTCAGATATACTCCGCGGATCTTTTGGGTTATTAACAAACCTTTTGAAAGTGTTTGTTTTTTTGTCGTACATATTAAGGCCATCGGTTGTGCCTACCCAAATAGTCTTCTTACTATCCTCAAAAATTGCCGAAATGCTATTGCTACTTATACTTCCAAAATCGGATTTTCCGAAATTATAGTTAGTAAACTGTTTGGTCTTGGTGTTGAAATAGTCAAGGCCATTGTCAGCAGTTCCTATCCATATGTTGTCGTTATCATCGCGGCAAAGGCTCTCTAAAAAATTACTGGCTATGCTATTTGTTCCATTTTTTTTAAGATAGCGTGTAAACTTGTCGGCTTTTGGGTCGTAGCAATTTAATCCTCCATCCCAGGTCGCTATCCATAAGTTGCCTTCTTTGTCGTCCACAATGCTCTTTATGTCGTTTGAGGCAAGGCTGTTTTCATTTAAAGGGTTTTTCCTATAAATAGTAAATTTGTAACCATCATATCTGTTCAACCCATCTTTGGTGCCAAACCACATAAACCCCTTCCTGTCCTGGAAAATGCATCTTACGGTACTTTGGGATAAACCATCATCAATGCTTATCTGCTCAAACTTTGGACTATGGCTTTGTGAATAGCTTTTGGGATTAACGGAAAATAGGAAAAGCAATAGTAAGTATCTACAAGCCCGCATAATCAATCTAAATATTTAATAATTATCTGCAAATTCAATACAAGCGCTATAATAAAGCCTCTAAAACATGTGGATTACAAATGTTTGATGTATGAATTTAAACAAATGTTTTCTTAAATTATCATTTATGGACGGGATTACATGTAAATAGGATTATTGGAACGGAGTCGTATATCCTATTATCTAATTTTATCAAATCATTAACACATTATTATGTTCAGGAATTTTACACTTCTTTTATTTACGCTTCTTCTTTTATCATCTACCACCCGCGCACAGGTATTTTATGATGATTTTAAATCATCAATAGATACCACTATTTGGCATATCAATGATACCAAATGGGGAGAGAACCCGGCCAAGGGTACCCAAGGTGGCGTGGTACCCGAAAATGTTATAGTTAAAAACGGGCACTTAAAAATTCGCGCATTAGGCGATTATTATGGAGGCCCAATTAAGGGGCACGGTCAAAATACTAAAGTAGGCGGCGCCATTACCACTATACATCGGTTTGCATCAGGAAGCTTTGAAGTTAAAGCAAAACTTTGCCCGCGCCCGGGTGCGTTATCTGCCTTTTGGACTTTTTACAATGAAAGCGATGATTACAACCATGAAATTGATTTTGAATTTCCCGGCCATAATAAACCGCCATACGGTCCTGATAGTTCTGATCTGCATTATGGCCTGCTAACCAATTGGACAGGCGTGCATGAAGATCAGTATTATACCAAGGATATGTACTTCGGAAACCAGATAGATGGCCAATTTCACCTTTATCGGTTTGACTGGCATACCGGTGGCAATGGTGAAAAACCACGTATTGAATATTATTACGATAATAAATTGATGTATACTTCCTATGAGCATATTCCCACTCATGCCAGTAATTTTAATATCGGAATATGGTTCCCTAACTGGATCAAAAAAGCGGATTTTATAAGTGATTATATGTATGTGGATTGGGTGAAAATAACGCCATTTCACGAACCTAATGATGTAAACTAATAGGACAATGAATAATAAAGAAACCCTAATGAAAGGCGGTTAACCGCCTTTCAACTAAATCAATTAAACTATACTCAAACCAAACTATATGAAAAGAAAATTTACTCAAACTATTAGAGATTACCTATCATTACCGTTAAGGTGTATTGCTATGGCAATTCTCTTTTTATCAATGACTTTTAATTCGGCAAAAGCACAATCAATACAAATTTCAGGAACTGTTACCACAACTGATTCTGAAATACTTCCCGGAGTTTCTGTAGTCGAAATGGGCACAACTAATGGAACTGTTACCGGTATTAATGGGCAGTTTCAAATCACTACACACAGTAATGCCATTCTTATATTTCATTATATCGGGTATCTGAACCAACAGGTTAAAGCTACTGATGCTAAAAAAAACACCATTGTTATGCAAAAAGATGCAAAGGCATTGGACGAAGTAGTGGTAGTGGGATATGGCAGCAAAAATAAAAGTACTTTTGCAGGATCCGCGGTAACGTTAAATGCGGAGGACCTTAATAAATCTTCGTTATCTGTGGCCAACATGTTAACTGGCAAAGCGGCAGGTGTTCAGGTTACTCAGAATAATGGAACACCCGGAGCTCCATTAACCATTAGGATCCGCGGAACGAATTCAATAAACGCAGATAGCGAACCATTATATGTTATTGACGGTTTTCCGACTAATGATGGTATAGGATTTACCATTAGTCCGGACGATATTGCCTCTATCTCCATATTAAAGGATGCGGCATCTACGGCAATATATGGGGCAAGGGGAGCCAATGGTGTTATATTGGTTACTACAAAAAGCGGCAAAAACAAAAAGGGTTTTATTACAGCAAATAGCTCTGTTGGTTATCAAAAAGTAATCAACCGCTATGATTTGGCCGGGCCGTATCAAAATGCAACAAGGCTTAATACGCTGTTCGTTGCTGAAGGTAGTACTGCACCTTATTCGCCGGGGCGGTTAGATTCGTTAAAGACAGGCCTTCTGTCCGGCACGGATTGGCAAAGCCAGTTATTCCGCTTGGCTAAGACATCGGACAATACACTAAGCTTTACCGGCGGCTCAGCATTTACTTCGGTATATGCCAGTTTAGACTACTTGAATCAGGAAGGTATTGTAATTGATTCGAGATACCAGCGTGTAGGAGCAAGGGTTAACGTGGATCAAAAGGTTGGTGACAAATTCACCATGTCGGCAAGGGTATTTGGCTATTATGGCGATCAAAATGACCTTCCATTGGCGCCCTCATCCATTAACGGATTTTTAAAACAAGTACTTAGAGCCAACCCTGCATCAAACTTCGGAGATGATAACATCCAGCTGGATGCTCAGAACCCGCTCCATTTTATAGCGGCCACAGACAGGGGAAATACTAACTACAGA
The DNA here is from genome assembly GCF_009765905.1 of Mucilaginibacter sp. L196. Classification (GTDB taxonomy): domain Bacteria; phylum Bacteroidota; class Bacteroidia; order Sphingobacteriales; family Sphingobacteriaceae; genus Mucilaginibacter. The sequence continues at coordinate 473,130 of NZ_LMUO01000019.1, forward strand.
ACGAATGCTTATTTTTCATTTAAATATGAGCCAGTCAAGAACTTAGTCATACAATCAGATCAAGGAACCGATATTAATTCATCAAAGATATTATACTTTGCACCTTCAACTGTACCCGCAGGGATTGCCTCAAATGGTTTGGCAACAGTCACCAATATTGATGAAACGGAATTGATCTTTAATCCAACTGCTACCTATAGTTACAAATGGAAAGAACATAACTTTAAATTACTTGCGGGATATAATCAACAAACTTATATCTATAATGAGGATGATCTTACCGCAACCAATTTTAGTAGTAATGAACTAGGGTATAATAACCTGGGTACGGCACAACAATTCACTGCTGCTTCTGGCAAAAGTGAGATCAAGCGAAAGAGTTGGTTCAGCCGTATTGATTATGATTACAAAAGCAGATACATTTTTACAGGAACCTACCGGATAGATGGTTCATCGGTATTCGGCGCTAATAATAAGTTGGGCTATTTCCCATCGGGAGCTTTTGCCTGGCGGTTTGACCATGAAGATGCTGTTGAAAACCTGAACTTATTGTCGACAGGTAAGTTGCGTGTTAGTTATGGTATTACAGGTAATGATAGGATCAACTCAGGGCTTACTGCTGTTAACTTCGCGTCTGATAATACCACCAAATATACTTTAGATGGGGTTGATCAGGTAAGTGGCATTGCGATAAATAACCTGGCAAATCCAAATCTTAAATGGGAACAAACTGCATCTCTGGATATTGGACTGGATGTTGGATTTTTCAAGGACCGTTTGATATTAGAAGCTGATTACTATAATAAACAAACAACCAATCTTTTATTGGATCGTAGTATAGCGCCATCCACCGGTTTCCAGTCGCAGTTTGGCAATGATGGTAGCGTTGAAAATAAGGGGTTTGAATTTACTTTGCAAACCGTAAATATTGACGGTAAATTTAAATGGAACAGTACACTTACCTTCTCTTACAATAAAAACAAGGTATTATCACTTGGTTCCAATAATTCAGATATTTACGTGGGCAGCATGAAGCCCGATGGTGCCGCTGATTTTGAGAGTCCTTTTATTCTGCGTGTAGGTCAACCTATTGATGCCATTTACGGTTATGAATATGCTGGCATAGTTCAGGAAAATGACCCAGTATTAAAAACAACACAGAAGAATTCTACTCCGGGTGAACCTAAATTTGTAGATGTAAATCATGATGGCATAATTGACGCTAATGACAGGGTAATATTAGGTACAGGAGTGCCTGATATGTTTTACGGTTTCACTAATACATTTACTTATAAACATTTTCAATTAGATATACTTACCCAGGCCCAAACAGGTGGTAAACTTTTAAATCTTCAAAAAGAAGATCTTGAATATCCATTATCTCAGGGAAATACACTTGCTACTGTTCCTTCGCAGGTTTGGTCGCCAACTAATACATCAGGTACGTTACCATCAACAGGATTTTATGGTAATCCATATGGAGGCTGGGTTAATTCTAAATATGTTGAAAGCTCTGATTACATCCGTATAAAAAATGTTAACCTATCGTATAGCTTTCCGGTATCAATGGTTAAACACATCGGGCTTGCAGGGTTAAATATCTTTGCTAATGCACAGAATTTATTCACGTTTACAAAATATACAGGCCTTGATCCTGAAGTAGGAAACTTGGTTGATGCCACCCAGCAAAATCAAAACGGAGGTAGGGGTATAGACTTTAACGCATACCCTGTAACAAGGATGTATTTATTAGGTGCTAAGCTTACTTTCTAAATTTTAAATATAAAATCAAATGAAAAAGATATACTACAGGTTAACACTACTAACAGCCATTATTGTGTTAACCATTTTCGCCTGCAAAAAGGGGCTGAACGATGAAACTTACTCGGTATTTGATGCCAGTAAATTAACCTTACCATCTGATGGTTATGATGCAGTTATTGGTACATATGCGGCATTAAAAGACAACGGGGGATATGGTTACTATGCAGGATATTTATATTGGTTGTATGAATACCCTGCAGATGTGGTGACCACAACCATAACCTCGCGCCAGGGGATAGAACTGGATCAGTTAACTTACAATCCTACAAATTCGGTTATTAATGATGTATGGATAAGTATTTTTAAAATGGTGTCCAGGGCAAATGAATCTGAGGCTTTGATTAACAATATTAATTATACGACTAACGGTTCAAGCAATGCGATAAAAAATCAAAATTTGGGTGAAGTTAGATTTCTAAGGGCTTTGGCTTATTATGATGCAACTGAACTTTGGGGCGATGTTCCTTTAATATTGAAACCTTCTTCACAATTTACAGCAGCTGATCTAAATCCTAAGCTTGCCAAACAAGCTGATGTAGAGGCTGCAATGGTTACTGATTTGCAATTTGCAGCCGCGAATTTGCCGGTAAGCTACCCTGTGTCCCAGGTGGCACGTGCTACAAGTGGTGCTGCAAAATCATTGTTAACCCGCCTTTACATGAGGCAGGGGCAATGGCAGAAAGCTGCTGATGAGGCAGAGCAGGTGATTACATCCGGAGCTTATCGGATCAAGCCCATGTCCGAAGGAGGAATCGTTGCCTTGTTCGATACTACCAATAGGTCAGATAACGAATTTATTTTTGTGTTAAAATCATCAAGTCAACCAGGAGCTTATGGCATAAACTCGAACAGCTTTGGTATCAACTCCACACCATGGGATTTAAATCGTGGTTACGGAAATTTCCCAATTAACCTGCAATTCTATTCAATATTTGACAAAAATGACGCCCGTAGAAATTTGCTGACAGGTATCTACAAAACTATATATGGCCAAATTATGAGTGTGCCGACGCAATATGGTGGTGTGGGTGGTTCAGGCCCTGATACGGTACTATCAACTTATGTGTATAATCTAAAATATCCGGCAACCAATAATTATAACTATGCAGGATTTAATAATGTAAGTATAATCAGATACGCTGATGTAATCCTATACCGTGCCGAAGCATTGAACGAGTTAAATGGCCCAACCCAGGAATCAATTGATCTGATCAACCAGATACGTACCCGCGCAAATCTGCCAAATATCACACTTGCAAATTATACCAAAGCCTCACTTAGGGTAGAGATTTTTGCAGAACGAAATAAGGAGTTTTTTATGGAAGGCCGCAGGTTAGAAGATCTATTCCGTTGGGGTAATAGTGAAACCAATGGAGCCGATCCATTATCTGAATTTAAGGCAAATGTTGTGCCTCTGCTCCGTAACCAAAATACGTATTCTTCCAGTGTTAATTATTTGCATTATCCTTATCCGCAAGTAGAAATACAAAGTAATACGTCCTTAAGTCCGGACATTAATAAGGGAAGATATCAATAATAAATAATCAAGGTACTATGCTTCATTTTTTGGTGCATTAGTTTAGTAGTGTTTACCTATATATACCGGAAGGGGATCTTCCGGTATGTTAGTTTTAAAAAAAATGGGAATTAATTACGGATGAAAAAATATAGATCAGGACTTACCATTATTCTTTTAATAATTCTGACGGGGGGGGTAACCTCAGGCTGTGATACAATTACAGGCTATTTTTCGCAGGTCAGGATAAAAAATATTCAATTGATGAATCTGCCGGGGAATCGATTAAGATTTCAGGTTGTTGTTACCTGTAATGTAGATGCCAAAACCTGCCTCAAGTATTGGAAACTCGGATCCACAGATACCTTATATACTAATGTAAGCGGCCCAAACAGTGTTGATACAATCAGTATTACGAATACAGAGGCAGAGTCGAACTACCGTTTTCAGGCAATTGCATATAATAAGTATAGTAACTACTTGAGCAAACCCCACGATTTTCAAACACAACTTATTTATCATGCAACCCCCTATTTTGACCTGGAATCGGTAGATGCCAAATTTGAATCTGAAGTACACAATAAATATTTTCTTAGCCAGATTTTAACCGAGCCGGGCTCATTAGTTATCATCAATAGCAAAGGAAACATTGTTTGGTACCAGCCATTTAAAAAGGGAGTAAAAGTATCTCACTGGACAGAAAAGGGGACCATACTTTGTATCGTAGGATCAGAAAAAATTCCCTCATCGGGCGGAGATGAAATATACGAAATGGATTTGAACGGTAAGGTGTTGCGGCACTTGAAAGTGGGGCAGGGCGATATGGATAAAATGGTACATCATGAAGTGAGGTTTGATAAAGAAGATGACATTTATGCTTTAACATTTACTGCTAAATTGTTTGATCTGTCTACCGTTGGCGGGGCAAAAAAAGATACAGTACATGGCGACGGCATTGTAGTATTTAATAAGGCCAATAAGAAGATATGGGAATGGTCGATACTTGATCATTTAAATCCTTTAACTGATCCGAAGATTTTAAAATCAAAAAAAGATTGGGTACACTCCAATTCGCTTTTTAAAGACAAAGACGGTAATTTCTTGATCTCCTTTAGGGATTTAAGCCAGGTATGGAAGGTTGAATATCCAAGCGGGAGAGTTTTATGGAAGCTGGGCGAAAAGGGTGATTTTAAAATTGATACCGCTTATATGTTTAGTGGGCAACATTCAGTACAAATAGATGGGCAAGGTTTGATAACTATGCTTGATAATGGAAGCAAGCGTAAACAAAGCAGGGCCCTCTCTTTTACTATTGATACCGCGAAAAAGAAAGCAACCGAAAAATTTAGTGTGCCACTAGCGAAAGAATATTTTTCATCGACAAAGGGAAACGAAACCACATTCTATCATAATAAGATCTTGTTCTGTATGACGGATCCGAAAGTTTTTTTGATCACTGATATGCGGGGTAAAATATTGTGGAAAGTGAATTTAGCCGGTGATCCATATAGAATTGAAGAAGCTAAAGGATTTTTAAAAAACAAACCTTTTATTAATGCAAATACTAAGTTCTAATTACCCGATAACTATTAAGCAGCCCGTAACGCTGAGGTATCTATTCCTTAAATTTTTAAAAATAGGGCTGGTGTCCTTCGGCGGTTATATGGCATTAGTAGCCATGATACAGCGTGAACTGGTTGAAAAAGACCAGGTAATTGAACCTGATGTTATTACGGATGGTATTAGTATAGCCAGCTTGCTTCCGGGCCCGCTTGCTGTAAGTATAGTAGCCTATGTAGGCTATCATACGAAAAATAAAATGGGGGCTTTTATAGCAGTAATAGCTGTATTATTGCCGGCAACGGTAACCATGCTTATTTTATCCTGGTGCTACTTTAATTACGGGTATAAATCGCATTGGAATCAGGTATTGTTTTATACTACCGGCACGGTAAGCGGCATTATATTAACCACAGGCGTTCAGATCTATAAAAAAGATGTACAAGGAAGTTTGATTAAAAATGTATTAAGCATTGTTTCTTTCATACTCATCATATTCTTAAATAGTTATTTGGCAACGCTTGGGCTAATAGCGCTAGGTGGCTTAGCCGGATATTATTTAAAGCTTCATGGCCCTTTAAGGGTTACGGGCAATGAGTCTAAAGTCGGATCAAAGTTATTATTTAACTGGAAAATGAAAATTGCGACATTGCTACTAGGGGTGATTGAACTAAGTTACATTTTTAACCTTAATCAATTTTTTCAAAATATTTATTTGAAAATCAGCCTGGTATTCTCAGGAATCAGCTTATCACTGTTTGGTGGTGGGTATGTGATGATACCCATTATGCAGTCGATGTTAGTTGGCAACTTAAAATGGATAACCAGCCAGGAGTTTCTGGACTGTATAGCGTTTAGCCAGCTTACCCCTGGGCCAATTTTAGTGAGTTCGGTATTTATTGGCTATAAGCTAACTGGCTTTGCCGGTGCTATAGCTGCACTTGTTGCCACATTTGCCCCCTCGGCAATTTTAATGGTTATGGTATCAAAAATATTTGCTGTTCATAAAGAGCGCACCTGGTTACGTAATTCAATGGCTGGCATCAAGCCTGTTGTGGTAGGATTAATTGTCGCATCGACAGGCAAACTTTTACACGCAGTTCCATTTAATATCAGCATAATAATTATATGCGCTTTAACTTTTTTTATCAGCTTAAAATATAAAGTAAGTCCTGTTTATTTAATTCTGGCCTCGCTGGTTGTAGGCGTTTGTTTAACTTTTTTCCCAATTTCAATATGAAAGCTATTCACGGTATACAGATGATCGGGACCCAACGGTCGGGATCAAATTTATTAAGGGTTATTTTGGATCAGTCACCCGATATTGTTTCACCACACCCCGCGCATGTATTAGTTAATTTCAGGCCATTGTTAAATCTGTATGAGCCCTTAAGCGATCGGGAGAATTATAACCGCCTGGTTAGTGATGTGGTTGACTACGTAAATGCAAACCCTGTACCCTGGGATGGTGTTGTATTTAATAAAGATGAGATCATTTCAAGATCAACAAATAATTCACTGTTTGAATTGAATAAGCTTATTTATGAAACAGCTGCCGAATGGAAAAATGCAACAATGTGGTGTTGTAAAAGCATGAATAACGTTTATTTTTCCTCTGAGCTTGAAACTCATGGATCAATCAAAAAATATATTTACTTATATCGTGACGGCCGGGATGTAGCAGCTTCATTTAAAAAAGCTATTGTGGGTGAAAAGCATATTTATTTTTTAGCCAAGCAATGGAAACAGGACCAGGAAGAATGTCTTAAATTAAGAGGCACTATACCCGCAGATCGGTTCTTCTCATTAAATTACGAGAGCTTAATTCAAAATCCGGAAAAGACAATACAAGAGCTTTGCAATTTTTTAAACATTACGTTTAGTGAAAATATGTTGCAATATTACACCTCGCAAACATCCAAAATAACGGCCGCCTCCGGAGAAATGTGGAAGAACCTGGAAAAGCCGATTATGACTAACAATACAGGCAACTATTTAAAAAGCTTCGAAAAAAATGATTTAGATATTTTTGAGTTAATAGCAGGCGATACATTAACTAAATTGGGTTACACGCTTCATTCACCTGCGCCGGATAAAGGGTTGATCTCTGCTGATAATATTGAGCGTTATAGAAGTGAAAATACCGATCTTAAAAAAGAATGTCAGCTTAATGCCAAGGAACATGATATTGAAAAAAGAAAACCTCAGGAACAACTATTAAAGGAAATTAAGGAACGCGTTTTAGCATAAATTAAACGTTGTTTAAGTTTAATAAGACATAATATATTAATAAGCACATGATATTTGAATTAAGAAGTGGGGATAAAATTGATATTGATAAAGTATTAGATATTGCAAAACGTGCAGGGGCCGGCATATTGAAAATTTATAACGGAGCATCTGAAAATATACAAGTATCCTTCAAGGAGGATGAATCGCCGCTTACTGCTGCCGATTCCGCTTCGCATAAAATTATAAGCGAAAGGCTTGCCGAGCTTACGCCCAACATACCATTATTATCAGAGGAAGGAAAGGATATAGCTTATGATGAGCGTAAAGGTTGGGAATATTATTGGTGCGTTGACCCGCTTGATGGCACTAAAGAATTTTTAAAACGTAACGGCGAGTTTACGGTAAATATAGCTTTGATATATAAAGATGCACCTGTTTTAGGGGTAATATATGTGCCGGTTACTGGCGTATTATACTATGGGGCAGAATATATCGGCAGCTGGAAAATAACAAATAACACCGAAATACAACCGCTAATAGTTGCCTCAAATGTAAAAGAATGGATTGCAGTAGGCAGCAGGACACATTCGTCAACTGAGGAGGTTGATTTGTTGGCTAAATTCGATATCTCAAGAACCATTGCTGTTGGAAGCTCATTGAAATTTTGCATGATTGCCGAAGGGAATGCTCATGTTTATTACAGGCACGGCCCAACTATGGAGTGGGATATTGCGGCGGGGCATGCTATAGCCGTTTATAGTGGTGCATTTATGGGCCAGCCTGATGGAGAAGTTTTTAAGTACAACAAACCCTCTCTTTTAAATGGTAGCTTTTTGTGCAGTATAAAGCGGGACAATTAAGTAACAACGCTCATCTATTCATAATTTAATTTGTTAATGAACTCCATTACACGTAATGCGGACTACTGGAACATGTAAAAATGATTGCAATGATAGCTTTGGGTAAGTGTTTAACCAATAATTATCATCAAATCATGAAAAAAATCATTTACGTATTCTTGCCTGCACTATTGCTATCATTGTTAGCCTGTAAAAAGGATAGCAATTCAACTAAGCTTGTACTTAATAATGATACAACCACAAAGCCATTTTCGGGAACTACAACGCTCACTTTTAGCGGCTATACCTGGACAATAAAAGATTCTGGGACGGGAACCGCGGGCCCTGGACCTAATAATTGGACCAGTTCGAACGCCTTTGTAGATACCAATGGTTACCTGCATTTAAAATTAACAAAAGTTAACGGAGCATGGTATTGTGCCGAAGTAATCAGTACACAAAGTTTTGGCTATGGTACCTATCAGTGGGATGTTGAAGGTCGCATCGATACGCTGGATAAAAATGTAGTTTTCGGCATGTTTAATTACTCAGGTGTAGATGGCAGAGATGAAATGGATATTGAGTATTCGAAATTCGGGAGCAGCACAGCTAATAATACCAATTTTACTATTTATCCCGCTCAAACCGTAACCAGCCCTAGTGATTGGCATACAACCTATAACACATCATTAACAGGAACCTATACTACCCAACGTTTCAAACGCAATAGCGCGACATCAGTTTATTTTCAGGAGCTCGGCGGTTTCCCAAGTGGTGACACCAATCAAATTACCTCCGCAACATGTAGTAATCCGCCGAATTCCATTAGCACGTTGGCAATGCCCGTTCACATGAATTTATGGTTGTTTCAAGGTACTACTCCAACGAACAATAGCCAGGTAGAAATAATTATCCACAGCTTTACTTTCACCGCTCTATAGTAATATTCAGATCTGCATATCTAATAGATGATTAGACTATGATCTATTAGACTCGAACGGTAAAATCGTAGCTTAAATGATTTGAAGGTAGATATTCTCAATTCAGCCTAAAAGCCATAAAAAAGTTCGAACTAAGTTTCGTTGCCCTAAAATTGGGTTTAACTTATTGTAAATTAGTAGATTGTAGGTATGGAAAAACGAGACGGCTAATTTTAGCCGTCCGTTAAGTGCCCCAATAATACACTTTACGAACTATTTTATAAAACAGCTAAAAGAGGTAGCTAATTTCTGAAGAGGCGCACTTATGGTTCTTTGAGTCTAAATTGGCATTGGTGGACCCAATAAAACCTGTGATGTTAATCCGTTAAGTGAACAACTATAGGCGAGGGCTGTCCTTTGTTGTGTTCATCGATTAATTTAATTTAACTTATGCGGCTTATTAATTTTAAATGGGTCAAATGAAATACCTACATTAAAATAGCCAGTTGCGCCTTGTGAGTTTTTGTATACATAATTTGAAATGGGTGTGTTTCTTGAGGCTAATTTGCCATAAAAGGTATTTTCAATCCCAGCTCTGAACGAAAGGATCAGCCTTTTACCAAGCAGCTGTTCAAAAATTGCCCGGATCGTATACTATACCCAATTGATTATATTCATAAGTATCCGGCAGGATTGGCTGATTGGGGTTTACATAAAATGCATTGTTGATTAGTTTACTGCCTAATGAAAGCTGTGCATTTTTAAACAATGATCGTTTTATCATCAACCTTTGTGGCAGAACAATATTAAGCCTCCAGGGTGAATTTTCGAAGCTCTCTTGTAAAGTGAATGTGGGTAAAATCGGAGAAATTGAAGCTCTGTCAACAAAGCCAAGCCAACCTGCTGTAATTATGGTATTTGGGCTGCGTTTTATCACAAATGCTACTGATGCTAGCCCCGTTAGACTATCTGCCATCTTTTAGATAAGAGCAAGCGGTTCATAAGCAGTTACCGTTTACGTCACAAAGGCTCTTACTAGAATAAGCGGAGAGTTTGCCGGATTCGAGACAAATACCTAAAAGCAAGTTGTTAATTCTTATTCAGTATTCTTATTGTAACTTTTAGTTTATTTTTTTTGTTCTTTTTGTTAAGTATTTTCATTTTTTAAAAGAATTTGCTTTATATTTACGATAAATGCACTATAAGTAGGCTTTTGTTAATTTTAATTTAAAATAACTATGCTTAAAAGTTAACATTTATTTTATAAAGTGTGGAAAAAATTAAAAACCACATCTTTTGCCTTTTTATAAAGGAATTATTGTGAATGTTAAAGCATAATTTTTAATACCCTATAATCTACCACATATGAAAACAACTGCAATAATTGGAATTACTCCTTTTGAGGCTCCTTGCGCAATGCTCGCTATGGCCTTGTCAAATGCAAAGGCTTTTCCGGTACTCCATCTGGGAAGATCCAAAATCAAAGCAATCTTTGAGCTCGAAAAGCTAACTAAGAATTGCCCTGATGACTTTGGTGTTTGCTTTGCTTCAGCCGATTTTATAAATATTGAGCTTCCGGAAAAGGTGAAATTGGTAATTATTCCTTTTGGTATCAATGTGAAATTTAATAAAGGAATAAAGGTATTTTACCAGGTACATAGTTTGGGCGAAGCCAAAAAAGCTGCGGCCCTTGGTGCTGATGGAATAATTGTAAAAGGTAATGAAGGTGCCGGTAAAGTTGCATACGAATCTTCTTATATCCTATTTCAACGCATTATTAAAGAAGTTAAGAATATTGATGTATATGTTCAGGGTGGTATAGGTGTACACACTGCAGCTGCAGTAATTAGTTCCGGAGCTAAAGGCGTTGTATTAGATAGCCAGTTGGCGCTGTTTCCGGAGTGTACGGCTCCTAAAGCTATAAAACAGGTGTGTGAAAAACTAAGCGGCAATGAAACCAAAGTGATTGCTAACTGCCGTGTATTAGTACGCCCTAATTCTCCGGTGCTTGATGAAAATGTTTCTGAAAAAGTCCTTAAAAAGTATTTTAATGATTTTGACCTGGATAAGAGCTACCTGCCATTGGGTCAGGATATTGCAATATCAATTGACCTTGTAAACCGCTATAAAAAATTAGATAAGCTCATATTCGGAATACATGAAGCTATACATGGTCATTTAAGGCAGGCTAAATCATTAAATATAATCAGTGCCAATAATGCTTTGGCAAAAGATTTAAATATTACCTATCCCATTGCCCAGGGACCAATGACCAGAGTTAGTGATGTTGCCCCTTTTGCCAATGCTGTTGGCGAGGCCGGTGCTCTGCCATTTATAGCCTTATCCTTGTTAAAAGGCGAACGCGCGAAAGAACTGATAAAGGAAACTAAAAGGTTGGCCGGAAATAAAACATGGGGAGTTGGGATACTTGGTTTTGCGCCGCAGGAACTGCGTGATGAGCAGTTAAACTATATAAAGGAAGAGATGCCTCCTGTAGTTTTAATTGCAGGCGGCAGGCCTTCACAAGCCAACCAACTTGAAAAAATAGGTATAAAAACTTTTTTGCACGTGCCTTCGGTATCGTTACTTGATATGTTTTTAAAAGAAGGGGCCAAGCGGTTTGTTTTTGAAGGCCGCGAATGTGGTGGCCACGTAGGCCCATTATCAAGTATGGTGCTTTGGGAAAGACAAATTGAACGGTTACTTCAGGAAAAAGATCCGGAACAAATCAGCGTTTTTTTTGCAGGAGGGATACATGATGCACTTTCTTCTGCATTTATTGCAGTTATGACAGCCCCTTTAGCTGTAAAGGGCGTAAAAATCGGCGTGCTGATGGGTACATCTTATTTATATACAAAGGAGGCAGTAAACTCGGGTGCCATTTTAAGTAAATTTCAGGAGCAGGCTATATTATCTGGCGATACAGTGTTGCTTGAGACAGCGCCCGGGCATGAAACCAGGTGTTTGAATTCTCCTTTTGTGACATTTTTCAATGAAGAAAAAAAGAGTCTTCAGAAGCAGGGAATTGAAAAAAAAGAAATATGGGCTGAACTGGAAAAACTGAATGTAGGCCGACTGAGGATGGCTGCAAAAGGAATAGAACGGAAAGGCGACGAACTGGTAATAGTTAATGAGCAGGACCAGCTGCATTTAGGGATGTACATGATAGGGCAGGCCGCTGCTATGTGTAATAAAGTTATTTCTATGGCTGATCTGCACAAAGAGGTAGCAATAGAAAATTACAATTATATAAAAGATGCAGTGTTGCCCCCCTTGCCCGAAGCGCATCAAAAATCATTGGATGTGGCTATCATTGGTATGGCCTGTATCTTTCCAGGAGCTAAAAACATTGATGAATATTGGCGCAATATCGTGTTAGGGCAAGATTCAGTTACAGAAGTACCTGACGAACGATGGAACAAAGAATTATATTATGACCCCGAATCAAAAGCGGGTGATATGTCACATTCAAAATGGGGTGGCTTTATCCCTACAATTGATTTTGATCCTTTAGAATATGGCATCCCTCCGCAATCATTAGCCGCTATTGAGCCTACCCAATTATTAAGCCTCATGGTTGCCAGGCAGGCTATGGAAAATGCAGGTTATAAGGATGGTGGCTTTAATGCCGAAAATGTTTCAGTAATTATTGGCGCCGAAGGCGGTAATGACCTTGCCAATAATTATAGTTTCAGGTGTTATTATAAACAAGTATTTGGCGAGATGCCTGAAGAACTGGACGCCGCACTCCCCAAAATGACTGAAGATTCTTTCCCGGGAATATTGGCAAATGTCATTTCTGGTCGAATTGCTAACCGCTTAAATCTTGGTGGCCGTAATTATACGGTAGATGCCGCATGTGCTTCATCAATAGCGGCTATTGATTTGGCCTGCCAAGAATTATTTTTAGAAAAATCAGATATGGTACTGGCAGGTGGTGCCGATCTGCATAATGGCATCAACGATTACCTGATGTTTTCAAGTACCCATGCGCTCTCCCGTAAAGGGAGATGTGCCACTTTCGATGCTGCGGCTGATGGTATAGCATTGGGTGAAGGTGTAGCTATAATGGTATTGAAAAGACATGCCGATGCACTAAGGGATGGCGATACTATTTATTCGGTAATAAAAGGTATAGGTGGGTCAAGTGATGGTAAAAGCCTGGGATTAACCGCGCCGCGTAAATCTGGCCAGATAAAAGCATTGGAACGTGCTTATGAGCAGGCTGGTATTTCAGCTTCGGTACTTGGGTTGGTTGAAGCACATGGAACAGGTACTGTAGTTGGCGACAAAACCGAATTGAGTGCTTTAACAGACATGCTAAACCAATCTGGCGCTATCGCAGCACAAACACATCTTGGATCTGTAAAAACGCAGATTGGGCATACCAAATGCGCTGCGGGTTTAGCCGGAATGATTAAGGCAACATTAGCAGCTTACTATGGCGTAAAACCGCCAACAATTAATTTAAAAACACCTAACAGTTATTATGATAGTGTGAAAAGTCCCTTTGCTTTTCATACCGAAGCAGGTTTGTGGACGGATGAAAAACGCTATGCAGGGATAAGCGCCTTTGGCTTTGGCGGGACAAATTTCCACGCGGTAATTGAAAGTGATCATCAGCTTTCTGATCAATATCCGGTATTGAAATCATGGCCATCAGAGCTCTTCGTATTTAAGGGTGCTTCTTTTGAAGAAGCTAAAGTTATGTTAATCAACGTAAAATCACTACTCGATGATAATGATAGCATTGATTTAAAAGATATAGCATATAGTTTAGCTACCGGCAATAATAAAACGGTACAGTTGGTAATTGTAGCCGACAGACCCGAAGATTTGGTTATGAAAATTGACCTTGTTTTGGCCGGGGTTGAAAGCAAGGATACCTATTTTACCAAAAAAGTAGAAGGTAAGGTTGCTTTTATGTTTCCGGGACAGGGGAGTCAGCGCATAAACATGGCAAGAGATCTTTTTGTCATGTTCCCGGCTATGCGTAAACTATTAAAAAACAGGGAGGATTATCAACAGGTACTTTTTCCTAATACCGTATTTGATGAAGTATCGCTAAAAACGCAGAAGGAAAATATAAAAGATACCCGCATGGCTCAACCTATTTTGGGTATTGTTGATTTAGCGATTGCAAATTTATTGAAGGACTTGGGTATTGAACCAGATATGGTTGCAGGTCACAGCTACGGAGAGCTGCCTGCATTATGCTTTGCGGGGGCATTTAACGAAGATGAGCTGGTGTTTTTAAGTGAGCAAAGAGCCAAGGCAATTTTAGATGCAGTAGAAGGAGAAGATACCGGAGCAATGATTGCAGTGAATTGCAAGGAAGAAGAATTGCTTAAACTAATTGCCGGACTGGATGATATTTATTTTGTAAACCATAATTCACCAACTCAACTGGTACTTGCCGGTAAAACCAATGCAATTAAAAAATTTAGCGAAACACTTAAAGCTAATAAAATTTCCTGCAGGCAATTAGAAGTAGCATGTGCTTTTCATAGTCCGTTAGTTGTCAAATCGAAAGAAAATTATAAAAAAGTATTAAATGAGGTTGAGTTTAATGATTTAACCTTACCAGTTTGGTCAAATACAACCACAACCCATTACCCGGTAAATGCCAAAGAAATTAAAGAAAGGCTTACTGATCATTTAATAGAACCTGTAAAGTTTGTTGAGCAGGTAAGAAAAATGTACGAGGATGGTGCCCGGATTTTTATTGAGGTTGGCCCTGGTAAAGTGTTAACCGCCCTAACAAAAGCCTGCCTTGGCAAAGATGAAGTTTTATTGTTTGCAGAGGATAACGGCCATAACAAAATATCACATCTATTATGCACTATAGCTAAATATATGGCCACGGGCCGTAATATTAATCTTGAAAAGCTTTTTGAAGGACGTGGTGCAAGGTTCTTAGATCTGGATGAACCCGCTAAATATAAAAAAAGTCCAACTGTTTGGCTGGTTAATGGTCAACATGCTATTCCATCAGTTGGAAAGCTGCCTGCTTATGGCGCATTACCTATCATAACCCCAATTAAAATGAAAGAAAAAGAGGCAAAAACAGCCCCGCTATCGGTTTCAAACAATAGTACAGAAACCATGATGCAGGAATATCTTCATAGTATGAAGATGCTTATACAGGCACAGCGGGATGTAATGCTCACGTTTTTGGGCAGTAACGTAACCGCAAGCGCTCTTGCATTCCAACCATATTCGCCACTATCGTATACACCGCCACCGGCTCACCCTGGCCAGGTTGTTTATCAACAAGAGCCGGTTAAAATTGAACAACAACCAATTGTTATTAACAAAACACAGGTAGTGCAAATTGATATTAAGCTGGTGCTGACGGATATTATAAGCGATAAAACAGGTTATCCTAAAGACATGATTGGGATGGAAATGGACCTGGAAGCCGATTTGAGCATTGACTCTATTAAGCGGATGGAAATTATTGGTGCTCTGCGTAATCAACTTGGAGGCTTTAACAATGCCGGTAAAAATGAAGATGCCTTTATGGAGCAATTGGCTGGCATTAAAACTTTAAACGGTTTAGCAAACTGGATAAATGAGAATGCAATCCCGGCCGAACCTGCAAATATTACCGAAATACCCGAAAATAACTCACAGGGCAATGTGTTAAAATATTCATTGGAAGATATTAAATCATTTGTGCTGCTTATCGTTAGCGAAAAAACTGGTTATCCGCAGGACATGTTAGGCTTTGATCTTGATCTGGAAGCCGATTTAAGCATTGACTCTATTAAACGGATGGAGATTATTGGCGATTTAAATGCAAAAATAGGATTCAATAAAGGCAATAGTGGTGGTGACGATTTAATGGAAAAACTGGCAGCTATTAAAACGCTTAATGAATTAACAAACTGGATTTCGGAAATAAGTAGTGCAAACGCAGAACCCATTACAGAGGCAAATAGAATTACTCATGAAAACACAGTAAACCCTAATTTAATTGGGAATTTATCCAGGCTTCGTTTTGAGCTTACTCCCTCTAAAATAACTAATTCGGCTGTTAATGAACTTAATGGTTTACGACTTGCAATTACTAATGACGGCGGCTTGCAGGCCAAAGCCATAAAAACATTATTTGAGGGGCATGGAGCAATGGTTGATATTGTAGCTGTAAATGATAACCTGCAGGGATACCAGGGTTTGATTATACTAAATATGTTTAATTCACCAGCTAAAGCAAATATCATGGATTATATATCGATGATTAAGCAGCTTGATTTTGAGGCGATAAAACTGGTGTATTTTATATCCGATACCAGTGGACACATGCATGATGAGACCGATATCAGCTTGTTGCGGAACATTCAGGGATATTCAGGTTTAATTAAAAGCCTTGATAAAGAGTATGAAAATACCAAATTCAGAATAATTATTTTACCTGCAAAGTTGCCTGTTAATGACATCGCTGATATTACTTTAAAAGAAGTGTTAAATCCCGATCATCCTTCAGAGATTATTTATACCGATGGTAGCAGGCAAACCCGTGCATTAATCCCATCGCAACTAATAGCAGGGGGCGAAGAATCTCATCTTAAATTAGATAAGGAAGCCGTTGTGCTAGTATTTGGCGGTGCACAGGGTATCACCTCAAAACTAATGATACACTTTGCCAAAGATTATCCATGTAAGTATATTCTTGTTGGCCGTTCGCCGCATCCTCGGGAAAATGATCTTGGACATCTGTCCTTCCTGGAAACAAAAGATGAGATCAGGACCTATTTAATAAAACAAGGAGATATTAAAACACCGGCAGAAATTGAAAAGGAAACCGTAAGAATTTTTAAAAGCAATCAGGTACTGCAAAGTATTAGGGCTTTGGAAATGGATGGTTCAACAGTTTCTTATACTTCACTTGATCTACGGGATGAAGATGAATTGGGTAAATTTATTAGCAGTGTATATAAAGACTACGGCCGCATAGATGGCGTAGTGCATGGAGCCGGGGTACTAGAGGATAAATTATTCCATAGTAAAAGTCTGGAATCATTTAAAAGGGTTTTTGATACTAAGGTTACCCCGCTACGCGTGCTTGCAGAGCAATTGCGGCCTGAAACACAATTTGTGATCCTCTTTTCAAGTATAGCTTCGGTATATGGTAACCGCGGGCAAACAGACTATGCAGCTGCAAACAGCGTAATGGATAAATATGCCTGGGCTTTGAAAAATAAAATCAAAGGAAAAGTAATGTCCATTAACTGGGGCCCATGGAAGGGTGCCGGAATGGTTTCTTTATCTCTGGAAAAAGAATACGAAAAAAGAGGTATTGCATTAATCCCATTAGAGGTCGGCATGGAAACGTTCATGAATGAGCTTAAATATGGAAAAGAGAACCAGGTATTAATTATGGCAGGCAATAACTGGTAGTAAATGAAGAAAACAGATATAGCCATTGTTGGAATGTCATGCATTTTTCCGGGTGCCGCGGACAAAGATGCCTTTTGGCAAAATATTATCAATAAGGTTGATTCTATCAAAGTAGTTCCTGCGGAAAGAATTGACGAAATTTATTTTGATCAGGGTTCGTCTGGTGTCGATCGTTTTTACTGTAATAGGGGTGGTTTTATTCCTGATTTTGAGTTTAATCCTGCGCACTTTGGAATATTACCTGTAGCTGTTGAAGGTATGGAACCCGACCAATTATTAACCCTGAGCCTGGTATATAACGCATTGGAAGATGCGGGTGTATTTGAAAAAAACAGATCTCTTGAAAAAGCCGGAATTATTATTGGTAAAGGAAATTATGCAGGTCCCGGAGCTACGCGTGCAATCGAAATCATCCGTACTGGCGAGCAAATCGCGATGATTTTAAAAGCTGCTTTGCCGCATTTAACTGAATCGGAAATTGAAAAAGTAAAGAAAGACTTTCAAATACGTAAAGGCCGTTTTGGGCCCGACACAGCTATGGGGCTTATTCCCAATTTAGTTGCGTCTTTAGTAGCAAACAGGCTAAATATGGGTGGCATAGCCTATACGCTTGATGCAGCCTGTGCCAGTTCATTAATTGCTATTGATCATGCTGTTCAAGAATTAAACAGCAACAGGTGTAATATGATTGTAGCCGGAGGGGTACATGTTGGGCAAAACGCTGCTTTTTGGAGCATATTCACCCAATTAGGGGCACTATCAAAAAAAGGGGAAATAAAACCTTTTGATGAACACGCCGATGGATTAATTATTGGTGAAGGATGTGGCTTTGTAGTATTAAAGCGAGTAGAAGATGCTATTGCTGATGGTGATAGAATTTATGCCGTAGTAAAAGGAATTGGTGTAAGTAGTGATGGTAGCGGCAACAGCGTAATGAGCCCGTCTGTAAAAGGGCAGGTTAAAGCAATTAAACAAGCTTGGGAAAACGCGGGGATCTCTACCGGTAAAATAGGATACATTGAAGCACATGGCACAGGAACACCTTTAGGAGATAAAACAGAATTAGAAACGTTATTACAAGTTTTTGGTAGTAATGAACTATTGCCAAAAGCGGGTATTGGCAGTGTAAAGTCCAATATTGGGCACGCGATGCCAGCTTCAGGCATTGCAGGGCTAATTAAAACATCATTGGCATTGTATCATGATACTCTTCCTCCCACATTGCATTGTAATGAGCCATTGCAGCAAATGAAGAACACTCATTTTGAACCTGTACAAAATGCTCAAGTTTGGAGTACCTGTGGCTTACCCAGGGTTGCAGGGGTTAATGCTTTTGGCTTTGGAGGTATCAATGCACACGTAGTGCTCGAAGGTTATAATTCTGAAAAACTACAGCCTGTTGTTGCTAATAAAACAGATGCTGTTTTATTGCTTGCCCGCGATAGTAATGAAGCGCTGATAACTGCTATAGAATCAAATGATCAGGAAAAGGGCGACGGAAAATATCGTATTGCCATATTTGACCCCACTCCCGAAAGACTTAAAAAGGCGGCTAAAATAGCTGCTAAAAATATGCCATGGCGTAATAAACAGGATATTTGGTACACGAACAAGCCTCTTTTAATAAACGGCGGTAAAATAGCATTTGTATTTCCGGGTCTTGACGGCTTGGCCGGGGGCGAGGTTGAAAGTGTAATAGCGCATTTTAACATTCCGCAGGATGAAAAAACTAAAGGCGAAAGTTTATTACATGAAGCATTAGGCATATTAAATAAAAGTAGCGTATTAGATATCGCTCTTAAAAAAATGGGCGTTCTGCCTGACATGAACGCGGGGCATAGTCTTGGAGAATGGTTAGCTGCCAGATCATCGGAGTTGGCTGAAGAATCTTCGGTATTAAACTTGTTAAATTACCTTAACCCTGAAACTTTTGATTTAAAAGATTCGCGGTTTATTGCCGTAGGATGCGGTCTTGACAAGCTTAATCCCATCATTAAAGATATTCAAAATTTATACCTCTCAAATGATAATTGCCCGCAGCAGGTGATTCTTTGCGGAGATACTACGGCAATTGCCAGGCTGATCCCGATTTTAAAAGCGCAGCAGGTATTTCATCAGGTTTTACCTTTTCAATCGGGGTTTCATTCGCCTTTTATAGCTGATAAGCTGGATGTGATATTAGAAGGTATGAGTAATATACAGTTCCGGAAAACTAAATTTCCGCTATGGTCTGCCACCACTTTAGAGCTTTACCCCGAAGGTTTTGAAGCCATAAGGCAGTTAAGTGTTGAGCACCTGTTAAAGCCGGTACGCTTCCGCGAGCTTACCGAGCGGCTTTACCACGAAGGAGCGAGGGTGTTTATACAGGTTGGTTCAGGAGGATTAATTGGATTTATTGATGATACTTTACGGGGTAAAGATTATAACGCGGTATCCTCCAGTGTTCCGATACGCGGGGGTATGGCACAATTACAGCGCGTGCTCGCTGCTTTATTTATTGAAGGTAAAGAAATAAGTTTAAACTTAATGGGGTATGGAAACGCCCGTGCACCTGTTAAAAACGGAATTATGCTTCAACTTGGGTCGCCTTTGATAGGCAACCTTACAAGTATCAAAGATTTAACTTTAAAACAACCTTTAAATATTAATAGAAAAGAAGTGCTGTTGCAGGACGCTGCACACCCGGTGATGCAAGCTTTCAATGATAATGTAGCAGAAATGATTGATATGCAAACAGAATTGCTTCAGTTATTCCAAAACAGATTAGTGCAGCCTGCAAAGCCACTTGTACCTGTAAAACCCGAACATGCAGTAAGGGTGCCATTTTTTAAGGAGTTAGATATTACGTTACATAATTGCCCTTATCTGGTTGATCATTC
Source organism: Mucilaginibacter sp. L196 (assembly GCF_009765905.1). GTDB lineage: Bacteria > Bacteroidota > Bacteroidia > Sphingobacteriales > Sphingobacteriaceae > Mucilaginibacter. Next base: position 493,303 of record NZ_LMUO01000019.1, read on the forward strand.
ATTACTGCGGCAGCCCAAAAACTGGCCTAATGTTGATGATATGGACCCGGTTATACCGATGACTATGATTTTTGAGTTGTTTGCTGAAACTGCAGCAGAACAGGCACCGGGGGAATTGGTACAAAAGATTATGAATGTTAAAGTGTTTCAATGGATGAATGTAGCCAAACCATTCAGAGAAACAATTGCCGGCGAATGGAAAAGCCAGCAAGTAGTTTATTTAAACTTAGAGCGTTTTGCCAATGCTGAGTTAGTATTAGCCAATCAATATGCTAAAATATGGGCGCAAAATTTCGATACGGGGGAATTATTAGATATAAGCAAAACCAGTGAGCAGATATATGAAGAACATATGTTTCATGGCCCTGGTTATCAAGGGATAAAAAAAATAGTAGCAGTTGGTGAAAAAGGCATTACCGGTATTATTGAGGGCGGTGTAGGCAAAGGATCACTGCTGGATAATGCTGGGCAACTATTTGGCTTATGGCTGCAGCTTACGCTTACTAAGGACCGTATAGCTTTCCCCGTGAAAATTCAGGAAATAGAATTTTTCACTGATTTTAAAGATCAGGCTGGTGAATTTGAATGCACTTGTGTACTTACCGAACTGAACGATGAATTTGCCACGGCTGATTTTATGATGAAACGGAACGGGCAGGTATGGGCCATTATAACCGGCTGGCAAAACAGGCGGCTTGAAATTGATGAAGCTTTGTGGAAAGTATCCATGTCGCCTTTAAATAATTGCTTATCTGAAGAAATTGCACCTGGGGTATTTATGTTTCATAATGCGTATAGCCGTGTAGTTTCATGGGATTTTATACTAAAAAGATATTTTAATCAGGGCGAGAAGAAGCATCACAACTCCTTGTTGCCCAATAAGCGAAAAGAATGGATCATTAGCCGGGTGGCGGTGAAAGATGCAGTTAGAAATCTGCTGAAAAAAACAAAGGAGCAACCCTGCTTTCCGATAGAATTTGAGATCAAAGCCAGCGAAGTTGGCAAGCCTTACCCGGATGGTGGCATGACCAAAGATATTCATATATCTATCGCTCACAAAGGAACCGATGCAGTGGGTATTGCACAATATGATAAGTCAGTCGGCATTGATATTGAACGTATTGAAACCCGTAGCGAAGGCTTTTTTGAAATGGTGTTTTCAGTAAGTGAACAAGACTTACTGGCAGATAAAAACAAAGATGAATGGGCAACCCGGTTTTGGGTGGCTAAAGAGGCTTACGGCAAGTATTTGGGAAAAGGTTTGCAGGGCAACCCTAAAGCGTATACAGTAGAATCAATTATTGGGGATGATTTAAGCATAAACGGAATCACAATAAAAACAATCAAACATAAAAATTATATAATAGGATGGACAATATAGCAGCAGCAAAGCTAAATAACGATGAGATATTTGATTTGATGAAACAGTTTATTACAGAGGTAATAGGCGAGGAGTTTGTTGAAGAAATGGATATCACGATGGAAAGCTCTTTTACCAAAGATCTTGAAATGGATAGTATTGAAATTGTGTCGTTCTCAGAAAAAATAAAGGCACACTTCGGCGATCAGATTGATTTTACCGGCTGGTTGTCAAACATGGATCTTGACCAATTAATCAACCTTGATTTAGGCACAATTGTTAATTACATTGAAGAATGCCAATAATTAATATAAATAACAGAAAGGTACATATACAGGAATTGAATAAAGAAGGCCGGGAAACCGTACTGTTAATTCATGGCATGTTTAGCAATCTTTCTGTTTACTATTTTAATATTGCACCCATTTTGGCCAGGCATTTTCATGTGGTGATGTATGATCTGAAAAGTCATGGTATGAGCGAAAGGGTAACCCACGGATACGACCTGAATAGTATGACAGATGACGTGCTGGATTTGCTCAATAGTTTGCAACTATCTTCTGTGCATGTAGTTGGGTACAGTTTTGGCGGGTTGATTGCTTTAAAAATGGCCATCCGTTATCCGGATAAAGTAAAAAAACTGGTGCTAATAGAAGCCCCGGATCCTGACGATGATAAAACCCGGGATATTATTGACGATTACAACAAGGAGTTTTTAGAACACTATGTTGAAAATTTTACGGATACCACCAAAGTTAAAATGGGAAAACGGCAAATGGAGCGCAATCATCGTATGTATGAATATCTATTTCATGAAACCACTATAAAAAGTGATATGCTGATTGAACGTGATTTTTTTAAAGCAGAGGAACTGCTTAAGGTATCCAAAGAAACACTATTGATTTATGGAGCCAGCTCCAATTGCCTGGATGCTGGTAAACAACTGGAAAAAAAGCTGAAGCATTCACAATTATTGGAGTTGAACGGTGATCATAATATCCCCATACAAGAACCGGTAATTGTTGCAAATAAAATGGACTCGTTTTTAAAACAAGCAATATTAAGCCCCCTGTAGTAATATGGCAAAATTTGTATTTATAGTTCCGCCCTTAACGGGCCATATTAATCCAACCATAAGCATCGGAACAGTATTGTTGCAGCTTGGGCATGAGGTAGCTTGGATTAGTCTGGATAGTTCTTTACAGACAAAACTTCCTGAGGGAGCCAGACTGCTGTTAATACAATATGCAGAAAATGATCAGCAAAAGCAGGATAGTGAAAAATACCTCGATATTATCACCAAAAAAATAGTTTATGGTATAGATAGTATTAAGTTTTTATACGAGGACGTATTTATACCGCTTAATCGCTATAGTTATGAAGGTATTTTGAATTTGCTCCACCAGTATAAACCCGATTTAATTATCACCGATCATCAAATGTTTGCAGGGGCTATAGCGGCGGTTAATAAAAATATCCCTTATGTTACTTCTGTTACGGCACCTGCTGCTATAAAAGTGATGGATGAGCTACCAAAGGTTCATGAATGGGAGGTGAAGCAAATAGTATCCCTTCAAAAAGAATTGGGTATTGAAGGAGACGGCTCTATCGCCTGTTCAAACCTAATGACCCTGGTGCTTACATCGAAAGCATTTTTTGGTGAAATGACATTGCCAGACAACTATGTATTTGTTGGGCCTGTGATACATGAAAGAAAAGACAAAATTGCATTTGATTGGGGCAAATTAGAGCTAATGGAAGGCCGGCCTAAAATACTGGTAAGCATCGGGACGACTTTTGCTCATGAGCATAAGAAAGACTTCTTTAAAAAAGTTATCGAAGCCTTTGGAGAAAAACACCTGGTCGTAATTGTAGTTGCCGATCCTGACTTAGTTGATTTATGGCCTTCAAATTTCATAGTGCAGCGCCATGTTCCGCAATTAGAACTACTCCCGCATCTTGATGCAATTGTATGCCACGGCGGACATAATACGGTATGTGAGGCCCTGTTAAACGGCTTACCAATGGTGGTTATTCCAATTGCTTATGATCAATCTCACGTGGCCGGCAGAGTAGTCAGAGTCGGGGCAGGTTTAAGATTAAACTTTAATCGCTTTAAAGCCAATCACCTTGAAGATGCAATGAGCGAAATTTTAAATAATACCATTTATAAAGATGCATCGAAACAAATAGGTGCATCTTTCACTGCCGCCGGGGGCACTGCACATGCAGCAGGGCTATTGGTAAAGTTGAGTGTTAATAAATCAATACAATTATTAAATAATTAAAAATATATGTCGAAATTTTTATTTGTTGTACCTCCATTTTTTGGTCATGTAAGCCCTACGCTTAGTATAGGTGCCAGTTTAATTGCGCGCGGGCATAATGTTAAATGGTTTGGTATAACACCTTTGGCAGATAAACATATACCGGCAGGCGGAGAATATATATATTCTGAAACTGATTTACTTGAACACCAGGAAGAGCTCCAAAAAATACTAAAGCGCCAGGATGATGGCCCCGCTTGTTCGGGCCCCGAAGTAATGAAACTTGCCCTGGAAGAAACCTATATACCAATTGCCCGCATAATGATGAATAGTTTGGGTAAGGTAGTTGACGATTGGAAACCCAATGTAATTGTGAATGACTGTATAACCTTTGCTGGTGCATTATGCGCTCATATTAAAGGGATACCTTGTGTAACAACAACACCTGTTCCGCCTGATGTTATGGGCAACAGTGCCGAAAGCACCCCTAAAATATTTGAATGGCAGCAAAATCTGGTTAAAGGATTGCAGCAGGAGTTTGGTGTATATGGTGATGAAATAGTGATTCATTCAAATAAGATGAATATCGTTTTTACTTCGCAGGAGTTTGCCGGTATTACTGATCCTATGCCACACATGAAATTTGTTGGCCCGGTAAAAGGTAGGCCAAATAACGCTGCTTTTGATTGGGAACGCCTGAAAATAGTAACAACACCTAAAGTTTTTGTTTCGTTGGGTACTTTATTGGTTGATATAAGGAAAGAGTTTTTTCAAAAACTTATTGATGCCTTTGCAGGTACAGAACTTACAATAATAGCAGCAACCAACCCTGATATTTTTGAACAATGGCCGGATAACTTTATAGTTAATGGCTTTGTTCCTCAGGCAGAATTAATGCCCGAAATGGATGTGGTGATATGTCATGGTGGTTTTAATACCGTTAATGACACTTTTATGAACGGCTTACCTATGCTTATCACACCAATTGCCTATGATCATTTTCATACTGCTAAACTGATTGAAAACGCAGGTTGTGGCATAAAAATTCGCTATAAACGGCTACGTACAGTGGATATGAGAAATGCTGTATTTGAATTGTTGGCTAATCCGAAATATAAAAGCGCAGCGCAAAATGTGCAGGAAACATTTATAAAAGCAGGGGGTAATGACCGGGCGGTACAATTGCTTGAAGAGTTTTCAAATAGGGCGCAAATGGTAGCATCTTTTGATTAATACCATGAAAAGAAAATTGCTATTTGCTGAGCGTATGCTTCACGGAGACGGAACTGAACCTTTTAATCTAGTGCTTCCTGTAAAAATAAGAGGAGTTTTTCCTGTTGAATATTTGCCCTGCGCGCTTAAAAGATTACAACAAAAGCACGCTTTATTAAGGGCTGTAGTTGAAAATGACGAACATGGCATGCCTTGGTTTATAGTCAAAAACGAGGTTGACGAAATTTCTGTCAGAATTATGGACCGTATAACGGACGATGATTGGCAAGTCGAATCTGTAAAGGAATGGTCGAAGGCATTTGATACCGGCGACTCCCCGCTAATGCGACTGGTTTGGGTAAAAGGACCAGAAGTTTCCGAATTACTTTTGGTTATGCACCATTGTTTTTGTGATGGCGAAGGTGCAATGTCCATTTTAAATGATTTGTTACGGCTATTGTATAACCCGGATTCAGATATTGGTGATCCGCATGATATTTTAAGTGTTGAAGATATAATACCGGCAGATGTACTCAAAAACAAATGGAATATTATAAAAGCAAAAATGATTGGAGCATTAGCAATAGTTGGACTGAAATTACTACCCGTAAATAAGAAACCGCATATAAAGGGGGATAATCATATCATCAACTGGCAGTTTGATAAAGAATTGAGCAGCAGGTTATTTAGTAAATGCAAATCAAAAGGCGTTACTGTAAATACAGCATTGTGTATGGCTGTGTTAACTGCATTTAAGACAGTAAGGAAAGAACAATTTTGCAATAAAATTTCATGTCCGGTAAATATTCGCAGGTTTATGCCTCAATTAAAAAAGGATGACACTTTTGCATTTGGCTTAATGTTAGTCGTTTCGCTTGATAAAGGGCTCGATTTTTTCACCAACGCCAAAAAAATTCAGACGAAAATTAGTCGGAAAACCGAAAAATTAAATCCTTACAGCACCCTCATGGCAATGGAAAATGCGCATCCTGCCCTGCATAACTTTACCAGGCTATTAAAAAAATCCAAATCAAGCAACGATTGTATGTTTTCAAATTTGGGAAGGATAAATATTCCTTACGAGTATAAATCCTTTACAATAGAAACCATATTTAGCCCATCAGTAATTGGGCCCTTAGGCAATACAACTACCTTACTTACTTCTACCTATAAAGAGATAATGGATTTTACTTTTATAGTAAGCGAAGGGTATGTTCCGTATGTTGACGCTTTAGCTATAAAAGACAAAATAATAGAAATAATTTCAACACAACTTGCTATTTAAAATGCGCGGTTTGATATGAGAAGAAAATTAATTGTTGGCGAAAGGATAATGTATGTTGACGAATATACGCCACTTAATTGTGTGTTTACTGTTAAAATACGGGGTGATTTTTCGGAAGGGCTATTACGTAACGCATTACATAAAATACAGCAGAAGCATTATTTATTGCGAACAACAATTAAAGAAGATAAAAAGGGAATCCCATATTTTGTTTTGAATGATAACATTGCCGAAATTTCGGTAAGGTTAGTTGAAAGGAATAATGATGATGATTGGAAAATTCAGTCTAAAGCAGAATTGGCGGATTTATTTATTGATGAAAATAAACCACTGATCAGAATTGTTTGGATAAAAGGTGAAAACGTATCAGACCTGTTATTAACTTGTGCGCATTGTATTAGTGACGGAACATCTTTTGCATCATTAATGGGTGAACTGCTCTTGTTATTAGATCATCCGGAAAAAGAATTAGCCGGTTATCCTTTTTTTAATTCGGTAAAGGAATTAGTTTCAGCATCATTTACCGCCAACGGCAAACAAATTTTTAAGGCCCTGTTATTTTCGGGTTTGGCAAAATTGTTTTTTCTTTTCAAGCCCACCCGTGTTAAAAAGCCATTGGGTGATAACTATATGCTTCACTGGAAATTAAATACCGAAGAAACGTCGGGGTTAATGGTTAAGTGTAAAGTTAATGGAGTAACGGTGCATGCTGCTTTATGTGTTGCCTTTTTAGAAGCATTTAAAGAAATAAAAGGAGGCAAAGCACATGGCAAGGTAATTTGCCCGGTTGACATACGAAGATTTATCAAAGAGATAAAAGACGACAATATGTTTGCATTTGCCCCTATTACCGAACTTACGATTGATAAATATGGCGAAATAGATTTTTGGTCGAAAGCAAAAAAGTTAAAGAGCGATTTGGACAGTAAAATAGCGGCGATGGAAGTTTATGAATTACTGGCAATGAGCGAGTATTTTCAAGGTTCGGTAAAAGGGATGATAAAGCTTTTAAAATCAACTGAAGGCAGTCACGATATTACCCTTTCAAATATGGGGAGATTAAACATTCAGGAACAATATGATTCTTTCGAAGTAGAGACTATTTACAGCCCCAATGTATCAATGCCGTGGAGGAATGCCAATACTGCCGTGATATCTACATTTAAAGGACAAATGGACTTTGTAATTTGTTCAAACAATAGCTTTTTAAATGAAGCAGAGGCCGAAGCTATAAAGGATAAGGTATCACAATTATTGTTAAAGGAAGATATAGTGTTTTATGCTTAAACAACATAAAGATGATATTACGTTCAGGAAATTTATAAGGAAGAATCTTCTTCGGTATATTTTCCCAAATATCATTTTCAATAGCTGTATCCCATACCTTACTCTTAGAAGTATGAATACCGTTTATTTGTTCCAGGGCAAGTATTGTTTTGCTAGATTTTTACTACCTATGGCATTGCTGTTGCCCTTTATCATTACCTATGATATTTTAAAAAGAATTGTTGTTTTTTCTCAGCGAGATGATACTATATTGGAGCTACCTGATCGTTTTACAAAAAATAAATTCATGTTTACTATGGCGGCTATTAATGGCGTGGCTACATTAATTGTTGTTTTAACGATTACGCTATGCGTGCAAATAAATATCCCCGATCATTACGGCTTTAACGGAACAGCGCTCTCTGTGCTCCTTGGTATTATTGCAGGGATACTTTCTATAATTTTTGCACTTTTGCCGATAAAAAAAATCATCCTCTAACTTCCAATGGATATTCCGGCGTCATTGATTACATCATTCCGGAATTACAAATAGACAATTCCGGAACACTGTGATCCTATTAATTTATTGACTGTTAATGCCAATTTTTCCAGATAGTCAACACAAATAGATGTTCTATAGCGTACGGAATAGGCTGGCCAGCCACCCGGAATATCCACGCTTATTGATGATCGGAATAATTTCGTGTAGGAGGTAACGGCTCTGCCGGCGGTTGTTACGCAGATTCTCCTGCGCCATCCGAAACAGCTTGACAGCACAATGCGGCTGCTTGACTTAACGTAAACCTGTCATTCTCACGCCCGGATTTGCGTTAAGATAAGCGGTGTTATAAGTGTGATGGGATGTGTATTATAATAAGTTAGTATTTATGAAGTCAATAATGGATTATCCCGCGAGATCAAATCGCTCTTAAACGCGAAATCTCTTTTCATTTTACCCAAAAGGTCATTAACAATCTCTTCGTGCTGAAATGGTTTAAAAATGATTGCGGACATCAGCAGACCATCTTGCTAGTTCAACCGCTATGACATAAAGACAATTATTATCTGACTAGTATTGTCATCAACAATAGAGTACGCTATCGTGGCATTATGATATTCTATAATACGCTTCACTATTCCCAGTCCAATACCGCTGCCTTCTACATTGCCAATGTTACTTCCTCTGTAAAAAGCCGTAAAAAGGGTGGCTGTATCTTTAACATCAGGCGTTTCGCCACTATTGGTAATAATAAGTTTAATTTGTTTATCGTGCTGAATTATTATACATTCCGCTACGCGGTTATCCGAATAAATATAGGCATTTTTAAACAGATTGGTTATTGCTATTTTTAACAGCGTTTCATCGCCTGCAATTTCAAGATCAGTTTCCTCAGCAGTATTGTTTTCTATTTCAAATTTCAATCTGAAATCAGGATACATACCTGAAAGCACGGCAGCGCTTGAAAAAACAACTTCATCAAGCCGCAGACTTGCAAAAGAAAGGCGATGCTCCCTGCTGTTTATATCGGCAATGGCCAGCAGCGAACTTATAACTTCTGAAAGCTGGAAAGTATCCTGAAATATGTTTTTTAGATTAGCTTTAGTTGCGGAATCGAGACGCTTCTTGCGTGAAAGATTTTCTATCTGGGCAGAAATACGGGCCAGTGGTGTCCGGAGTTCGTGCGAGGCATTATTTGTAAATTCCCGCTGCCTGTTGTAGGCATTATTGATCCTGTCCATCATTTGGTTAAAAGAATGCGCTAATGTATTCATCTCGTCCTCTTCATCTGTTTGTGATAGCCTGACCTTCAAGTTGCCGTCAGTTATCCCTTGTATTTTTTTGCTGAAATTGTCGAGAGGCTTAAGCGCTTTTTTGCTTAGGCTAAATGATAACACCCATACTATTATTGTTCCTATCAAAAATGCTCCAAGCAATAGAAATCTTAAATAATTCAAGTTTTTATCAAAGCTGTCTTCGGCTGATATAACTACATAGTAAGCTTTGTTATCGATAACATTATACAGGCCTAATAGTACTTCGTGCCCTCTTTTTTCAAATACACGGTGTTTAACCTTAATGGTTTCAAGTTCGGCGGCCGACCAATAAAACTTTGCCGTATCACTGCTGTTGTATATCAGCTTTTTGTTGCCATCGTATACCTGGGTTTTTTCATTATACAGATCATTAATGGTATTGCGGTCGATAATCTTTTGCATATTGTAATCAACTTCCTTAACCTGGATAAGCAGCTTAGCAGTGGTTTCTGCTTTTTCAGCAAGACGGGCGGTAAATTCATCCTGCCTGAAATGGGAAAAAAGATTATATACGGTAAAGGTAACTGTAGCCAGCACTATGGAGAACAGGCAGCTAAAGATGAAGGAGAACCGTTGTTTTAAATTCATTTAAGATAATAACCAAATCCGGCGCGGGTATGCAGCAGTGCTTTTGTATGCCCTTTATCAACTTTATTGCGCAAGTAATTCATATATACTTCAATGGTGTTGGTGCCGGTTTCAAAATTAATGCCCCAAACTTTGGTGGCAATGGTTTGCTTGGAAACCGGTTTGCCTTCGGCCAGGGCCAGTAATTCAATCAGTTTATACTCCTTTGGGGTAAGCTTTATAAGTGCCCCGGCTCTGGTCACTTTCATTTCACCCGTATAAATGATCAGATCATCAATAATAACCGTGGGCATACCATTTTCCCGCGGATAGCTTCGCCGTAATAATGCCTTTATACGGGCCAACAACTCTTTCAGGTAAAAGGGTTTTACCAGGTAGTCATCAGCTCCGGAGTCAAATGCAATAATTTTATTTTCAACATCACTGTAAGCGGTTAATATAAGAATTGGTTTTGACTTATTGGTCATTCTTACCTTTTTACATACTTCGATGCCGTTTAGCAGGGGGACATTTACATCAAGTACATAAAGATCATAGCTTTCAATTTGCAAATGCTTAAAAAACAGTCCCCCATCATATACAATGTCACATAAAAGATCTTGGCTATCGAGATATATTTTCACTTCGTTAGCCATTTTATAATCGTCTTCCAAAAGCAAAATCTTGTACATAAGTTGATAAAGCTATTAATGTTAACCCCGTTCTGTGAATATAAGAAACATTCCGTTCTATAAGCAACAAGAACCTCCGCCATAGGGCGGAGGTTCTTCGGGCAAAGCTAAAAATCCATACTCTAGGAAATAGCCCCTCGAAGATCATCACAAGGCAATAACCCCGGTTTATTAAGTAATGTTAATTTCAAAGCTTTACCTGCTGCTGCTTTTCCTGCCTCATCGGGCCGGCTTTATTATCACTGCGGATTTATTGAACGATCATTCTTTAGCTGATTTAACGGTTTTGATGATGACGGCAGCTACTTTGTATGGGTCAGCAGCTGAATTTGGACGACGATCTTCAAGGTAACCGCTCCAGCCATGATCTACCGCGTAAAGAGGAATACGGATAGAAGCACCACGATCAGATACACCATAGCTAAAATCGGTGATAGAAGCAGTTTCGTGTTTACCCGTTAGGCGCATGTTGTTATCAGCACCGTAAACAGCTATACACTCAGCAACTGCGGGGCGGAAAGCCTCGCACACAGCTTCAAGTTTAGCTTTGCTGTTTGCTGTACGTAATAATGTATTTGAGAAGTTAGCATGCATACCGGACCCGTTCCAGTCTAATTGACCAAGCGGTTTACAATGCCAGTTAATTGAAACTCCATGTTTTTCACCTATTCTTTCCAACAGGTAACGTGCAACCCAGATCTGATCGCCGGCTTCTTTAGCGCCTTTTGAAAATATTTGAAATTCCCACTGTCCGGCGGCAACCTCAGCATTGATACCTTCAACGTTCAAACCCGCTTCCAAACAAGTATCCAGGTGCTCTTCAACTATTTCTCGGCCGTAAGCATTCTTGGTGCCAATGGAACAGTAGTAAGGGCCTTGCGGGCCTGGGTAACCACCAGCCGGAAAACCAAGGGGTTTGTTGGTTGCAGGATCCCATAGGAAATATTCCTGCTCAAAGCCAAACCAAAAATCATTGTCATCATCCTGGATAAGCGCACGGCCGTTTGACTCATGCGGCTGCCCTTTAGAATCCAATACTTCGCACATTACTAAGTAAGCCCTTTTCCTTTGCGGATCAGGAACAACAAATACTGGTTTTAATATACAGTCTGACGAACCACCTGGCGCCTGTTCGGTTGAAGAACCATCAAAGCTCCAATTTTCCAGATCTTCTACTTTGCCGTTAAAATTTTCAACGATTTTTGTTTTGCTACGAAGGCTTTGTGTCGGTTTGTAGCCGTCAAGCCAGATGTATTCGAGTTTTGTTGCCATTGTTTGCTTTTTTTAGTGAGGTTGTTGGATAATAAGATATTTTATTTGCCGGTATCTTGCAAAAAATGCATCCGGCTTGTTTCTGATATGTGGTTCGTTTAGCAGGTGAACTACAGTTCTTCATCATGTTGACTTACATCGAGACCTATGAGTTCTTCCTCTGGAGTTACACGCAGTGGACTAATCAAATCGGTCAGCTTAAGCAGGAGAAGTGACCCGAAAAATGCAAAAACTGAAACAGCAACCAAGGCGACTAAGTGTTTACCAAACAAAGAAGTATCTCCATAAAATAAGCCGTCCGTCCCTGCACTGTTTACACTTTTGGTAGCAAATATGCCGGTAAGCAACATTCCCATCATACCACCAACACCGTGACAAGGAAAAACATCCAAAGTGTCATCAATGCTGGTTTTTGAGCGCCAGATCACAACCAGGTTACTTACTACTGCCGAAACTATGCCAATTATTAAAGAACTTGATACGGTTACAAAACCCGCAGCAGGAGTAATTGCGACTAAACCTACCACCGCGCCAATACAAGCACCTAAAGCAGATGGTTTTTTTCCTCTTAATACATCAAAGAATATCCAAGCCATAGCAGCGGCAGCGGAAGCCGTAGTGGTAGTAGCCAAAGCAGTAGCTGCCAATTCGGTAGAGCCTAACGCGGAACCCGCATTAAATCCGAACCACCCGAACCAAAGTAAACCCGTTCCTAATATCACGTAACTGATACGGGCTGGTGTATGAGGAGCCTCCGCTGCATAACGTTTCTTTAAGTATAAGGCAGATGCCAGGGCAGCCCAGCCGGCAGACATATGGACAACGGTTCCACCGGCAAAATCAAGTACTCCCATTTTATAGAACAAACCATCAGCATGCCATGTGGCATGGGCAAGTGGAGTATAAATAAATATGCTAAAGAGAGCAATGAAGATAAGATATGAATTGAAACGGATACGTTCAGCAAAAGCGCCAGTAATTAATGCGGGTGTGATAACGGCAAATTTTAACTGAAACATCGCAAAAAGTATCACAGGAATAGAACCCCATGCTACACCCAATGTGTTTTGCATCATAAAAAACGACTTGGGGTTTCCAATAAGCCCCAGGCCGCCGACGTCAGTGCCAAAGGCGAGGCTGAAACCAAATACCACCCAGATAATGGTAATCAGCCCCATACAAACGAAACTTTGAAGCATAGTTGAGATTACATTTTTCTTACTAACCATGCCGCCATAAAAGAACGCCAGGCCGGGAGTCATTAATAATACCAGGGCTGTAGAAATAAGCAACCATGCTGTATCCGCCTTATCGAACGGGACTTTGGTCGGTGTCAGGTTAGCAGCGGGAAATAAGAGGGCAAGTATTACAACAATAATAAGAATGCCAAAAGGTATAAGTTTTTTCATGTTTAAAATTTTAGTTTAAGTGTGTTAAAATGAGTGATTATTTATTAAGCCTTTTTTAAGTTTTCGTTGAACAATGGCTAAAATAGATGTATAATTAATGTGAAAACTTAAAAAAACCTTAGAATTTAAAATGTATGTCGGTAATTGCGTGTATTTGATTTAATTTTATTGAAAACAAGCATTTTTTATTAAAATACTGGTCAAAAAATTCTTTAAATAAGTAAAAATCAGAGTTTGTGATAAAATATTAGCGCTTTTAATAAATTTTATATGATTTCGACAACCTTTTATATGTTTTTACTTGCCGCTGTTCTGATTGTGCCTTTAATTGGACCCAAAAAGAAGACAAATAAAAAATTTGCAGAGCGGGATGCAAAAACGCGCTCGGAGTATGGAGTTTCTGAATACGGAGATATTTGCTTGCTTGATGATGAGAAGAAATTCTGATCAATTTATACCCGCCTGTTATCAAAAAAATAATTCCAGCCGTTGCTGAAGATTTAAAAGTCCGGAAATAAGATACATCAGACCCTATGATTTTTATGAATCGCGCCTTTAAATACAATGATGGCGAACCAGTAATTATTTACCATCAGACGTAGGGCAAAGATGGGAATACGCTATGCCCAGGAATCAGGAAGATTCGTACACAGATACTACCAGATTAACTATCGAATCTACAAAAAAGGCACAAGCGTAAAAACATTTAAAACCAGTGATCTAAAAGCACTTAAAAATACAATCAGTTGTTAATTACAAATTGTTACATCCTGATACCATAGTAAAAGGTGCGCAAACCGTGATAAATAAGACAATTCTGCCTAATACGGAATCAGCTATGAATTTGCCCATTGGGAATGCGGCCATTCGCTATCTTATTATTAAGTTACAAAAAGACACAAATGAAAATTATGAACAGGCACTACGATCAACAATTCTCAAAATTGAATTTGATGGAAAACAGACTGTTTGGTGTCCGTTGGGGGATTTCTTCGGAAGCGGGGTTGGTGGTCATCCATTAAAAAGTTGGTATCGTTCGGTAAAGATAGCACGCTGAATTGTAATTGGGTAATGCCCTACAGTAATTCCGCCAAAATAACCATTATTATACAGGTATCGGTAAAGTCATTATTGCAGTAAAAGCGGTAATTGCCAAATATAGGTGGGACAAGAATACAATGTATTTTCATGCGGACTGGAGAAACGAAAATAATGTAGCCATTAAACAGAGTGAGGCGGATAGGCCAACAGATTGGAATTTCAACAGCATAGTCGGTAAGGGGGTTTTTATTGGCGATACCTTTGCAGTTTACAACCATATGCATAAATGGTATGGGGAGGGCGATCAAAAGTTATGGGTTGATAATTCCAGTTTTCCAGACGAGTATGGCACTGGCACGAAAGATTATTACAACACTTTTTGGGCACCCGTAGTATTGTATCAAACACCGTTTGCAAATGCGCCGCGAGCAGATAATCCAGACTCGTATGGGTACAACACCTTTACTCGTACAAGAAACCTGGACGCAGTGCCTTTTAAGAAATCATTCCGTTATAGCCTGGAAACGCTGGGTTGGGAAAATGGTTTTGCAGATTTTGCCGCGACCACTTACTGGTATGGATTTCAAAATGCAATGTTATGGATTTGCAAAAAACATCTGTTTTGAATGTTGTTATTCAGAATAAGAATGTGGTATTACCTGGCAGCAATTTTGCGGTTTCTGTTACCAGTGCATCGTGCCGTGGCAGTGCAAATGGTTCCATCGGCATTAAAGCTCAGGAGGCGTTAAACTATACTGTTATAGTGACCGGCCCGGGAGGGTTTAACAAGAGCCTTACATTTACCGATAGCCTGACTATCAATAGCCTTGATACAGGTGCATATAATGTATGTATAGGTATATCTGGGAATAGTACTTTTCAGCGGTGTTACTCGGTAACTGTAACTGAACCGAAATTACTTTCGGCATATTCAGTTGTAAATCAAACCTCACGGACAGTGACGATAGATTTGGCAGGGGCTAATATCTATTACATTAACCTTAATGGAAAAATGTACCAAACTAATGCTAACCAAGTGAACCTGCCGCTAAATAACGTCGCCAATCAAATGCAAATTTACACCGACAAGAAGTGCCAAGGCGTAATTCAAAAGGTGATTGACATGAATGTTATCGCTGTTTACCCGGTGCCATTTACCAATATGTTGAATATCGACCTGGGGGGCAGTAAGGTACCAACTGTTGGGGTAAAAATTACTAACTCATTTGGCAGAATAGTTTATAACAAGGAGACCATAAATAACGATGGCAAATTGCAAGTGGATGTATCTAATTTAATGATCGGTGCTTATGTGCTAACACTTAATCTTAATTCCACATTAGTTGTATTTAAAGTTGTAAAATAATGAGATACTTTTTTTTAATATTAGGACTTGGGTTAGTAATGGCGGGCTGCGGCGGCGGCAAAAATTCAGACAATATATCACCCACACCACCGTCTCCAAAGGCCGCTGCATTAGTCTTCCCGGCGCAGAACGCGATTTGTGTGTCAGGTACAGTTATTTCCGCATCGCAGAGCACGATTCAGTTTCAATGGAACAACGGCCTTAACTCCGACAGTTATGTGGTTGTTACAAAAAATTTGCTGACAGGCGATACGCTGGCTACAAACACAGGAAGTAACAGCGCTGATATACAAGTCAGTCGAAACACACCTTATTCATGGTATGTTGTGTCTAAGTCTAATCAAAGCAGCAGCACCGCAAAAAGCGACACCTGGAAATTTTATAATTCGGGGGCGGGAGTAACCACGTATGCGCCTTTTCCTGCTGATAATTTAAGTCCGGTAACTGGACAGAACATTGCTGTGCCACCATCCGGCGAAATTACATTAAACTGGAAAGGCGGGGCTGTCGATAATGATATCGTGGATTATGATGTATATTTGGGACTGACGGCATCGCCCCCGCTCTATAAAAGCCACGTCACAACGCAGGGGATAAGCAATGTAGTGATAAATTCAAACGCCACCTATTATTGGAAAATCGCTACCCGCGATAGTAACAACAATACCTCCACTTCGGATGTTGTAGAATTTACGACAAATTGATAAAGGAGTTTACAGCTATTTGAATAATTTAATGTAGATTTTTGTAGCCATAGCGAATCGAAAACCTGAAAGTATGATTTCAAAAGGCTCACCTTCACAAATCTAAAAAAAATGCTTTTTAATATTGGTCGAGCCCTCCCAAACGGGCCTCGAACCTGTTAACTGATCGTAGTTAAAATTCTCATACCCTCTATTAAGTGGTTCGACTTTATTTGGGGAAACATCCGGATTTGCGTAAAATCGCCGGGGAAGTGAATGTCGCCTCATTTCGCCTGACGACGATGGAAACGATTTCAAAGCATAATCTTAAAACGGAAATTACTGAATGGTATAATATTGTCATGTGGCAGGGGCTTGCTGAAACTGCCGGTAAGCTACTAAGCAAAGGACAATTAATCTACCTGGGAGGCAAGTTCAGGGCCCGCTTTTTTGAAGATAAACAGGGCATCAAAAAATATACCACCGAAATCATAGTAGATCATTTTACGGTATTGGGAAATCAACCTGCATCCCTATTTTACCGGAAGAAGCAGCATCCTGCTACTTAAAAAAATCAGCAAGCCTTTAATCTAAAGATTTGAGGCCTTTTAAATTTTGGCCAATTGCTTTAGCAATAAAAAAAGGTGTACGTTTATAATTTTAGTTACTTTTATTGCCCACATATTGATTTAACAAAGATCTTGAATTTACATGACTGAAGGTTATTCACCTATTGATAATAGTATTGCCAAAGGAATTGATTTTTTGGAAGAGCACCAGTTACACAACGGCGAGATTATTAACTATTTTTCTACCAGCGAAGATTTAAAAACCGATTGCGTAAACTATAGCATCACTTACGCCACTTCCTTCACCTGCCACTCGCTAACTTTTCTTTCAAAAAATGATAAAGTAAAAAAGATCATCTCCAAAGCAGCCGACTTTTTATACGGGCAGCTTTATTATGGAGTATGGAATTTTTGTGCTAATTATCATCATTTATACAACATTGTCCCTTTTGATGTTGATAGCACTTCACTGGCAGCGTCAGCTGTTCTGGATGCGCTTGGTGGCTACTCAGGTGATAAGGTCACCGCTAAAATATTGCTTGCTAACCGGGATAAAAAGGGGCTGTTTTATACCTGGATAGTGCCGCGCCTGGCGACGACCTATAACAAGCGTTTTCTTAGGATAGCCTCACATGTTTTTTTAAGTCCGGTTGAACATACTATATTCTGGAATAAAACCTCCTGCAATTATGCTGACAATGATTTAGGTATAAATGCGAATGTGTTATCGTATTTAGGCGACATACCGGAAACACAACCCATAATAACCGCAATTAATACTGCCATTTTAGAGAATCGCGAAGCAACTTGCGATAAATGGTATTATAACCCGTTTGTTATTTACCATTTATTCTCGCGCAATTACTACAAAGGCATCACCAAGCTGGAACCTATACGCCAGCCAATCATTGACAGGATAATTTCCCAAGCTGAGGACAGTGGTTGCCTTGGCGGAAATTTATTTAATACAGCTTTAGGCGCTTGTGTTTTACAAAATTTTCACCACCAGTCTCCGGTGTTAAATAAAGCAATACAGTTTATAATAAAGGCCCAAAATACAAATGGCAGCTGGGAGCGTTGGGCACATTATTATGCAGGTAATATGTATTTATATTTTGGCTCGGAAGAAATTACAACTGCTTTTTGCCTAGAAGCCTTAAGCAGATACCGGGATTTATCTGGTAATAACTAACTGCTATTCTTATATTGAAAAGTATTTCGAATAAAAAATTTATCTTATTTAAACTATCGCTGATTAGCACATGTCCGAAACTAAACGATTAAATGAGATAATTAAAAACTTAAATTTCAGTAAAACATTAAGGCTGATATGGTCACTTACCCCGGCCTTAACTGCATTAACTTTATTCTTGATATTTGTTGAGAATATTTTCTTTTTGCTTTCTGCTTTTGCGTTCAAGCAATTAATTAACGCTATATCCCATATTTCAATTCATGGTACTGATAAGGATGGGGCAATAAGGCATTACTTTATATTCAATTTTATTACTGCGCTGCTTTTTATGCTCACCAAATCATTTTCAGCGTATATAAGTGAACTACAGGGGGCAAGAGTAAATGAGCATATTGACGATAAAATTCATGGTTGTGCTGTTGAACTCGATCTCGCTTTTTATGAAAGCCCCGACTACTTTGATACCCTGAAAAGAGCAAAGGACGCAGGCGCTGACCGCCCTGTAGGTATTGTCACTACATTTTTAGGTGTTATAAAAAATGCAGCAATGCTTTTAACATTAAGTTATATTATCACGGTTATAAATTGGGGGCTCATTCCGCTATTGATATTATTCCTTATCCCTGCTTTTATAGTACGTTTACGCCTTGCTAAACAACTACACGCCAGGCGCTTAGTGCAAACACCTTTTGAGCGGCAGGCATCATACATAAGCTCATTAATTGTAGGCGATACCTTAGCCAAAGAGATACGTGGTTTTGGCTTGGGTAATTACCTTAAAACCAAATATCTGAAAATCAGACTGGGCCTATTGGAAGAAAGGATGCAGATTGTTAAGCGTGGTGCAATCAATAGCGCAATTACTGATTCTATTGCTACTATAGCTTTCTTTTCATGTATTGGATATGTATGTTACAATGCTTTTTTAGGCAAAATAAGTGTGGGCGAAATTACTTTGTTTTTGGTGATGTTCCCTCAACTGTTTAATATATTACAGAATATATCGTCTGGAGTATCAAAACTTTATCAGGATAACATATTTTTAACACATCTTTTTAAACTATTTGATCTCAGGTCAAACCTTATCGAAACTAATAATCCGGTATCGGTGCCGGTTAGTGATGGCATGACACTGGAAGTTAAGAATATGTCTTTTACTTACCCGCATTCAACATCTCCTGCTCTTACTAACATCAATTTAATTATACCTGCCGGTAAGCTAACAGCTATTGTGGGTTTAAATGGGGCAGGGAAAACCACATTGATTAAAATGCTTTGCCGTTTATATGACCCCACTGCCGGCAGCATCCAATTAGGTGAAATTGATATCCGTAATTTTGACAGCGCTAATTACCGTAAGTGCGTGAGCACTGTTTTCCAGGATTTTGGAAAATATAATGTGAGTGCAGCCGATAATATACGATTTGGTAATATTGATGATACCTGCAATGTGGGTGAGATTTCCAAAGCAGCCGAGGCCTCGGGCGCAAATGCTTATATCGATAAGTTCCCTGATAAATATGAAACTATAATGGGGCGCCTGTTTGAAAATGGGCGTGAAATAAGTATTGGGCAATGGCAAAAGCTGGCTATTGCGCGTGCAATATACAGCCCGTCAAAATTTATTATTTTAGATGAAGCCACCAGCGCTTTGGATGCAAAATCAGAAAAAGAACTATTTGAAACTTTAAGGGATAATATCGGTAACAGGGGTGCTTTGATTATCAGTCACCGCCTGTCGGCTGTGCAGCATGCTGATTATATTTATGTAATGACCGACGGGCAAGTAACGCAGGCGGGTACACATCAGCAACTTATTGAAATGGATGGCGATTATGCCAATTTGTTCAAAAAAACCAAAAAGCAGTTTGCGCAAAGTAATAATTATGAAAACTGAGCAAGATCATATCGACTTTAAAAAGAAAAAAATTGCTATCGTAACCAGTTGTGACGAAGATTGGGGCGGCTCGGAAGAATTGTGGGGTAAAAGTATTGCTTACTTTATTGAGGCAAATTATGCTGTTACAGTTTATAAAAATACAATAAACTTTCAGCACCCTGAGTTTATTAAGCTGGCAAATACTGGTGTTGATTTAATAGAATTAAAACAACCGGTCATAAAAAAAACATACGCCACCCGTTTGCGCGATAAGTTAAAAAGAATTGCAAGGGGTGCGGCAGGAAAAAGGGATTTCCCAAAAACTGTCCATGCTTTCACAAAAAAACTTATCAATAGCCAGCCCAACCTGGTTATTGTATCGCAGGGGATAAATTTTGATGGATTAATGTACGCGGCGCTGTGCCTGCTGCAAAATATCCCATACATAATTATATCACAAAAGGCTGTTGACTTTTACTGGCCGCGTAAAAACGACAGGGCGCATATGGCTAATGCATTTAAAAATGCATTACATTGCTTTTTTGTATCAAAACATAACCTAGTTTTAACAGAAGAGCAGTTTGGCTTCAGGTTTAATAATGCGTCAGTAATCCAAAATCCAAATAAAGTTAAAGCTGTTGAACCCTATCCGGATGATACCAACGGGATACGCTTAGCCTGTGTTGGCCGCTTATTTATACTTGACAAAGGACAGGACATTTTATTGAGGATTATGACCAAACCCAAATGGCGGGAACGAAATATCTCTATTTCATTTATAGGCAGTGGTATTGATGAAGCTGGCTTAAAAGATATGGCCAGGTTACTCGATATAAAAAACGTTAAATTTACTGGTTTTGTAGATGATATAACCACCGTTTGTAAACAACACCATGCTTTTATACAACCATCGCGTAGCGAAGGATTACCGCTTGCCATAGTTGAGGCCATGGCAGCAGGCAGGCCCGTTATTGCAAGTAAAGCTGGCGGAAATGCTGAAATTATACAAGATGGTGTAACAGGATATATCGGCCATGCTAATGAGGATGATTTTGATGAAGCAATGGAAAAGGCCTGGAAAAATCGCCATAATTGGCAAGCAATGGGTTTAGCAGCGGCTAATCATATTACTAAAACTATCTCTCTTTGCCCCGAGGCTGAATTTATTAAAAAAGTGATCACTCTTATTGATTTCAATTAGTACTTTACTTACTAAATCCTGTAGGAAAAATGTTTTTTTTAGCTATTTTAGTACCGTTGCCATTTGTAACAAACCCGATATATTGAGAAGCACAATCGGTGCAGAATATCAATATATACAGAAACTATAATTTAATGTATACTGTTAGCCCTATACCTTTAATATCTGTTATTATCCCAACGTATAATCGCGCATCAATACTGAGCAAGGCCATTGAAAGCGTACTTAACCAAACTTACACTAACATACAGCTTATAGTTGTGGACGATGGTTCAGAAGATAATACCGAAGAACTTGTTAAAAGCTTTTATGGAATTGAATATCTCTTACAACCTCATAGTGGGCAGGGTAAAGCTCGAAATACTGGCTTAAAACATGCTAAAGGAAAGTATGTAGCTTCGTTGGACTCTGACGATACGTGGAACCCTACGTTTCTGGAAACCTGCCTATCAATATTGGAACAGGAAGAATTTGATTTTGTATTTACCAATTGGGTACAGGTTATTAATAAAAACCAGGGCTTCGATTTTTTTAAAACTTCAGGTTTGTTAACTCCCTATTTAAAAAAAAGCAAAAACGGCTGGGTAATGCTATCCAATACAGAATTAAGGCAACTATATATTAATGCATGCCCGTCACCCTCATCATCACTTGTTATTCGTCGTTCATCAATAATAACAGGCTGGAATGAGGATCTCCATATAGCTGATGATTGGTGCTTATTATTAGATATAATATTGAAAAGGGAATGTAAAGCTGCGTTTACTTTGCAACGTTTATGGTTTAAACATATAGATGGAAAGAATATATATGATGGACGGAATTATTTTGAAGTGCTTGAGCAGCTTTATATCAAAGACTTTAATAAAATTATAGAGATTTACAGCGATAGGCTCACCAAAAAAGAAATAAAAGAGGTGAAATTTATAATTGCGCGCAATATTTATAGATATACAATAAACCGGATGATTAATAGAGTTAATGTAGCGGAGAGTATTACTATGTTTAAACGCGCGTTTAGTTTTGCCCCTTTTTTATTATTTGCTGTATTGTATAAAATGTCTACTAAAAAGGCGAAGAAAATATTGGGTAAATACATTGAAGGAAAAAAACAAAACACATTAGAATTAATAAACATTTCTGAATTACAGCAACAGTTAATGCCATCGTGCATAGATTAAATGTTTACTTATTTGAACATTAGAAAAATATCACGGGTTCAAGATTGGTGGGGATATAAGCTGTCCCTTTTCCTGGCAATAGCTTATGCCACAATGCTAATTATCAACGTGAATTTTTTTCAGATCGGTTATTGGGTATTGATATTGCTAACGTCACTCATAATTGGGGCTGCCTATGTAAGTATTATAAATGATATCACAGACATAAAACATGACCATGCCGCAGGTAAAAGCAATTATATGGCTAACCTCTCATTATCCACCCGCTTAGCTCTTGCCGCATTTTGTGTGATAACCGGCGGGATATTTATGTGTGCTTTTTATTCTGATAAGATATCGTTATGCCTGTACATTATGTCGTGGGTAGCATTCAGTCTTTATTCAATACCACCTGTACGCTTAAAAACTAAAGGCATATGGGGTGTATTTGCTGATGCCTGCGGAGCTCATCTTTTTCCAAGTTGCCTCATCATCGCATCACTTTATCACTTCATGGCAAAGCCTGTAAATTGGCTATGGTTTACAACTGTAGCTATATGGGCATTAATGCTGGGTCTGCGTGGGATACTATCACATCAGTTTGATGACCGCCAAAAAGATATAGCTGCGGGTGTAAACACCTATGCAAGTAAAATTGAGCCCAACAGCTTTAAAATCAAGGCGAAATTATTAATAATCATTGAATTGGCGGCATTGGCGCTAATGCTTATAATTATTAAGAATGCGTTTATAACAGCATTTTTACTGCTATACGTAAGCTATGCTTTATTGCGCTACAGGCTGTATAAAACCCGCGTGATTATTATAATCCTTAATGAAAAAAAAAATTACCGGGTTTTAATGAACGAATACTATCAAGTATTTTTCCCTATATCAGTATTACTTTACATTGCTATTCATCAACCTTATGGCTGGATACTATTGTTATTACACATTATTGTATTCCATAAAATAATGTACCTAACTTTTAATGAGGTTTTTACAATTAATACATTCCGCCGTTTTATTCAATATATTAAGTAACGCTATCTTGTTTAACATCAGGAAACTGACCTTGATAGCTAATCAAGCAAGTATTCTGAAAAATACTGCACATACAATGGATTATCACGCAAATGTGCAGCGCATTTTCCGGCATCATTGTTTCTTCTGTAATACTTTAGTAATTCCGGAGAAATATCTTCAGAGTTAAATGTGCGTCCTGGTTTAACTCTATCTAATAGTTTAGCGGTTTTTTTTAACTTATTATTATTATAAAGTAACCACTTCCCATACTTTCGAAAACCAGCATTGTATACTCTTTTTCCAAAAGGAGACAAGCTTCGTGAAATTATTGAAGATATCCGGGGATACCAATATATTTCCAAGGCTGACAAGGACTCATGTACCTTGCCAATAGAGATTTTAGCAGGTAACATATTTAAACGATCCTCGATAATTGATAAAAATTGCGCCTGGTCATCCCGCAGTAGCTCGTAAGGCAATACGATTACATTTTGTTTTCCGAAAGCCTTTTCATATATATCTATTAATAACGAATAATTTAATCCCCCGCCATCTTCAGTAAATCCAACTTTAGTAAAATCCTTTATACTTAAAGTTCCGCCATGCCTTATATATTCTGAATAACCTGATGTTATAATTTCTTTAAACCCCCGGGTGATAATTAAAATTTTGCCATCGGGATATAGCGAACTTAATATTTCACAAACATTTTTTTGAGCCTGTTCTTTAGATATTAAATCAGCTAAGTTCTGTTCGCCGCTATTAATAGTCGTACCTGAAACAAGGCTTGGTATGGATAATTCTTCGCCGCTTGTTACAAAATATTTAATATCCCGACCTTTTTGATCGGCAGCTAAACGTGAAATTTCATATGTATTATAAAACCCGGCTAACCCGTTGGGTGAATAATGCATTTGAGGGTGTAAACTAAACCATTCCTGTAAAAATGTGGATCCGGTTTTGGGGAAACCGATGTGAATAAGATGATTGGGCATTAAAATATATTAATAATTAAAGAGTATAGTAATGGTTGTAATTTACTAAGTAATTAGATTTTTGCATGCAAATCATGTGTTTTTGTGAAAGATAAGGTGCTTAACTGGATATTCCGCTGATATAGCAAAGGTACTTACCGGGTAATTATTGAAGGAATTGATGTTGATGGCAACATTGCCCGGCAGGTTTACCGCTACAAAGTGCAGTAATAAACTCAATAAAAAAGGCATCCGAAACTTAAATCCGGATGCCTTTTTACTTATATTGTAGTTGGAATTAGCTTAAACGCATTTTAAGCTTCCTTTATTTACTTACAAAGGGTTATAAGAACAGCAGGTTAAAAGACCTGAAGAAACTCGAACCGTAAAATCGTAGCTTAAATGATTGATGTTCTAAATTCAGCCTAAATAAAAAGGTTCGAACTAAGGTTTTGATCCAAAGTGCACGGATAACTAATTATTAATTAGCAAGTTGTAGGTGTAAAAAACAAGACAATCGAAAAAGATTGTCTTGTTAAGTGCTCCCGACGAGATTCGAACTCATATCGATGGTACCGGAAACCATAATTCTATCCGTTGAACTACGGGAGCAATGTTGCGCAAATATAGAAAATTGGTAAAGTATTTATAGACCTGCTTTACGAATTATAGGCTACAGCATCAATAATAATATTATTATAACTAAAGTGAGCCGATAATTCCGCATTCAGATGTTTTGATGTAATAAGCTTTCTTGAATAATGTATTGCATGGAATCCGTTTTTTTTAGCGAGATTGGTATTGTCAAAATTTAATAATGACATGGCCTAAGCCGAAAAGCCAAAAATAGAGTAGGTAGAAAACAAACCTTATCACAATGGATTTAACAACAAAAGGCATCGTCTTAATTCAAATTGCAACCTATATTAATTTGGATATGCTCGAAATGGACTACCCAGACCCAATTAGGGACAAACAAAATGCAACTGTAATAGCGTCGGGTAGAGCGTCTATGACCTGCACCGGCTCTCGTGGCATTGTAAGGGGCCAGAAAAGCTGGAGCCTGGAGTTTGAAGCAGAGCCAGGCGATATAGTTTCATTTAGCTCCGTAATAACGTCTGATAGTCGCGCCTATACTGCAAGTATTTACAGTCTAGGGAATCCTTCAGATAGAAGTATATTTAGTGGAGAAGATACGAAAAAAGATTCAATTGAATTGAAAGTGCAAAGTTATGGATCCACAATTTTAACGCCTTCATTTGGCCTATACACAAAGGATGTTGGTGGAAAACCGAAAGATTTAATCGGATATTTTTATTTCGGTTCCGGCATTATGGTTCGCTATTAATGCAGTTGTCAATAATGTACTTACCTGACTTTAGTTTAAGTTAGGTAAGTACATTACTTTAATCAAATTTTAGATTGATTGGACTTTATACGTTAAATCTGAAGTGCATAATGTCGCCATCTTCAACAACATAAGTTTTGCCTTCAACAGATAGTTTTCCGTTTTCTTTAATAACAGCTTCTGATCCGTTGAATTTTACAAAATCTTCGTACTTAATTACTTCGGCCCGGATAAATCCTTTTTCAAAGTCGGTATGAATTACACCGGCAGCTTGCGGCGCTGTAAAACCTTTAGTGATAGTCCATGCACGAACCTCCTGCACACCGGCAGTAAAGTAAGTAGCCAGGTTAAGCAGGCTGTAAGCCGATTTAATCAGTTTATTTACACCTGATTCGGTTAAGCCTAAATCATCTAAAAACATTTGGCGCTCTTCGTATGATTCCAGCTCAGCTATTTCAGATTCGATTTGTGCTGAGATGACCAACACCTGGGCATTTTCATCCTTCACTGCTTCTTTAACACGTTCAACATATGCATTGCCGGTATTTACATCGCCTTCGGCAACGTTACATACGTACATTACCGGTTTGGCTGTTAACAACCATATATCGGCAATATACTCCTGATCCTCTTCGGCAACTGGTGCCGTACGGGCAGATTTGCCTGATAGCAAATGATTTTTGTATATGGTTAAAACATCAAAAGTTTTTTTTGCTTCTTTATCGTTACCAACTTTGGCTGCCTTTTCAACTTTCTGTATTTTCTTTTCTATCGAGTCCAGATCTTTTAATTGAAGTTCTGTATCAATGATTTCTTTATCGCGGATAGGATTAACCGAGCCATCTACGTGGATCACATTATCATTATCAAAACAGCGCAATACGTGTATAATGGCATTGGTTGAGCGTATGTTGGCTAAGAACTGATTACCTAAGCCTTCGCCTTTGCTTGCACCTTTAACAAGGCCTGCTATATCAACAATCTCAATAACATTGGGTACAATGCTTTTGGGATTTACTATTTCGGTTAATTTAGTCAAACGTTCATCGGGTACGGTTATTACACCAATATTTGGTTCAATTGTACAAAAAGGAAAGTTTGCCGCTTGCGCCTTAGCGTTTGATAAGCTATTAAAAAGTGTTGATTTACCCACGTTTGGTAAACCTACTATACCACATTGTAGTCCCATATTTTTGTTTTAGTATCAAGTAGTTAGTATCAAGTATCAAAATCTCCTAACACTTATATTGTTCTATTCTTTTCGGGCGCAAAGATAACAGAAAAAATCACCTTGTAATTTGAAAAATTCAGGTGAATTTTAATACTGTTAGTGCTACCGACCTGATAAGTAAATAAGTTGTGGTGTTTTGTTTTTAATTATTAATTTAGTTGAAAACAAACCCTTTCACAATGGAAACAACAGAAACACCAGAACAACCATTACCGGAACAACCTAAACCGGGGTTAATTTTAGGCGAAGTAGCTAAATATTATCTGCATACAATTGGCAGGTGGGCCAATTTTTTCAGCATTTTAGGCTATATTTCTACCGGCTTCATCATTTTAATTGTATTGTTTGTCGGTGTAATATTTTCAACAATTACTGCAGCCCAAGAACAATTCGCAGGGCCGCAAGCTGGAATGGTAAGTAGTATGATGAGCGCGAGTTTAACTGTAATGAGGTTCATTTTTATTGCATTTGCCGTATATAGCTTTTTTGTCGCATTTTATTTGGGCAAGTTTGCCGCAAGAATTAAAAAAGCTACTGCGTTGAATGATACGCTAACAGCAACCAATGCATTTGAAAATCTTAAATCATATTTTAAGCTTATTGGCATCACTACAATCGTTTTGCTAGCTTTAGATATACTGGTTTTTATTATTATGCTGATAGTTGGTATCGGAGCGGCCTCAATGAGAAGATAATATCTAAACAAAAAACCTCCTGCTATTACAGCAGGAGGTTACATAAATTATAATAAGTTTAGTTTGGGCCTATATTTCGAAAGAGAAGTCTTCATCGGCTGATGTTTTTGCCGCCTCAGGGGTTTCGCTAAATTCATAGCGTTTCTCTACTACTTCCTGATTGTCTTTTATATATTCAATTGTTTCTTTTAATCCTTCGGCAAACTTCTCGAAATCTTCTTTATATAAAAAGATCTTGTGTTTAATGAAAACGCCGTCCTCTAAACGCTTTTTGCTTTCGGTAATAGTAACATAATAATCGTTTGATCGTGTCGCTTTTACATCAAAAAAATAAGTTCTTTTACCTGCTCTTACCTTCTTTGAAAATACCTCTTCACGTTCTCTGTTGTCAAAGTCTCCCATATAAAATCAATTGTAATTAGTTTTGATTGGCATAAATATAAATAAAATTTCAATCTACAAGTATTTATGTAAATAATATTGTGATTTAAGTATGGGTTTATTTCGAATATTTTAATGTTTTGTTATTTTTTCGGGAGTATATGCTAATTACTCGTTTAAAAGTTTCTTTTTTTGCGCATCAAATTCTGCCTGGGTTAATGCTCCCGAATCAAGTAATTCCTTTAACTTTTTAATTTCATCGGCAACAGATCCGGATGGAGTGGGGGTGCTAGCCTGGCATGGTACAACCTCACAGGCCAGAATCGCATCGTCGATATAAACAGAGAAACGAAATGGGCCACCTGCACCCACTATAAACAGGTATTTGTCTATGCCATTTAAGTGGTCTTTTATGATGTTTTTGATTATTACACCGCTATTGGTAAACGCTTTGGGTAAACCGGGTGATGGATGGGGGGAAGGAAACGGGATGCCCCTTTGCTCAATATATAAAAATGAACCGTTATTGCCTGACCCTTTACCGAGCCTAACTGTATCATTTAAATGATAGGTGATGCCGTTAGCCGCTTTATATGATGTTATTTTTTGAGCTTTGGTTAATAAGGGGACTAATAACAATATAAGTATTGATACTTTTTTCATAATTGGCAAAAGGTTTAATATAAATACGTGCTACTAAGTAAGCAAATAATTTGATAAAATCCACTCACGAATTATTTCATCAGGCATTTTCTTCTTCTTCCAATAATTGCTTTTCGTAAAGCTCAAAGTAGGTGCCTTTTTGCTGCATCAGGTATTCATGGTTGCCTTGTTCTATGATCTGGCCGTTATCCATTACTAAAATCTTATCGGCATTTTTTATGGTTGATATACGGTGAGCTATAATAATGCTGGTTTTGCCCTTCATTACATTGCCCAGGTTGTTTAATATCTCTTCTTCGGTGCGGGTATCAACTGCCGAGAGGCAATCATCAAACACTAATATTTGCGGATGCTTTACAATGGCTCGGGCAATAGATACACGCTGTTTTTGTCCGCCAGAGAGCGTAACGCCACGTTCACCAATTAATGTCTCGAAGCCTTTTTCCAGCTCCATGATGTTTTTGTAAACGGCGGCATCTTTCGCGGCTTGCTCAACAACCGGCATATCCCAAACATCGGCACTAAAAGCAATATTGTTGGCAATAGTATCTGAAAATAGAAAAACTTCCTGTGGGACAAAACCAATCTGGGAGCGATAGCCTTCCAGATTGTATTGGGGGAGTGGTTTGCCATCAATCAACACCTCGCCGCCTGTGGTATCGTACATGCGCATCAATAAATTGGCAATAGTTGATTTACCTGAACCTGTGCGCCCGATAATAGCCACCATTTCGCCGGGGTTGATCGTGAATGATACTGACTTCAAAGCTTGTATACCAGTATCAGGATAAATAAAGGAAACGTTATCAAAAGTGATTCTACCGCTGATGTTTTCTTTAGGAACCTTTGGCGATACAATCTCGGGTTGCTCGTACAGAAATTCGTTAATGCGTTTTTGCGATGCCGATGCACGCTGAATGAGTGAGGTTACCCAGCCTAATGACATTACAGGGAAGGTAAGCATATTAAGGTACACAATAAATTCAGCAACATTTCCGGCGCTTATATTGCCTTTCATTACCTCTACACCTCCAACATAAATAATAATTACGTTACTGATACCCACTAATAAGAGCATGGTAGGGTAGAACAAGGCCTGCACTTTTACCAGTGCCATGGAGTGTCCTTTATAATGTTCGCTTTCTGCTGCAAAGTTCTTGCGGACGTAATTTTCGCGAACATATGATTTTATTACCCTGATGCCCGAGAAGTTTTCCTGCACAAAGCTGGATAGAATAGACAAACGCTCCTGTATCTTCTCGCTGCGAAAGTTGATGACATTGTTGATATAAAATATAATCAACACCAATATTGGTAATGGTAATATGGAGAATATAGCCAAACGGGTGTTAACTGTTAGCATCAGATAAATAACCATTACAAACAGGATGATGGTATTTAAACTATACATAATCCCCGGGCCCAGGTACATGCGTACGCGGGAAACATCCTCGGTTACGCGGTTCATTAAATCGCCGGTGTTGTGGCGGCGATAGAAGGCAAGCGACAACACCTGGTAATGAGCATATATCTCGTTTTTAAGATCATATTCAATATGGCGCGACATAAGGATGATGGTCTGCCGCATGAAAAACAGGAATAAGCCACGTACCAATGATAAACCCAGTACCACTAAGCCAAATAACAATAAACCTGAGCCAAATATTTTATAGATGATAGCCTGCCTGTTAAACCCATTAAAAAGCTCGTAGATGCTGATATTGTCGGCTACCATATCAAAAGCCATACGCACAACAGGAGCAAGCAACACACTGAATATATTGGATATCACCACGAAAAGTATACCCGGTATTAACCGCCAGCGATATTTAAGAAGAAACTTATTGAGGTATGCGAGATGTTTCATAGCCTCTACAAAAATAGATTATTTGGTTCATAGTTAATGGGTGATAGTTCATGGAATGATCATATTTTATGCTTGTTTTTATTGCAGTTATCCATAATGAACAAGTATTCCATTTTGCTACACCGAAAAAAACATCTACTTTTGCAGGGAAGCCTTATGCTTAATAAAATGCCTCTTCAAAACTCAACCGAATCGATATTTAGCCAGTTGGAGGCCTTGGGACACAAGAAAATTGTGTTTTGCAGCGACCCGGATACGGGGCTAAGGGCAATCATTGCTATTCATGATACTACATTGGGCCCTGCTTTGGGTGGCACACGTATGTGGGCTTATAAGTCTGAAGCTGAAGCTTTAAGTGATGTGTTAAGGCTATCAAAAGCCATGACTTATAAAGCATCCATCAATGGTTTAAACCTGGGTGGGGGCAAAGCGATTATTATTGGTGATTCTCATCGGGATAAAAATGAAGCTTTGCTGCGTAAATTTGGCAGGTTTATTAAAAATCAGAACGGTGAGTTTATCACGGCCGAAGATGTTGGTACCAACCCCAGGGATATGGAGTACATACGCATGGAGACCCAGTATGTTACCGGCATGCCTGAGAGTATAGGTGGTAGCGGCGACCCGGCTCCGGTAGCAGCATTAGGTGTTTTTATGGGAATGAAAGCCGCTGTAAAGGAGCTCTATGGCAATGATAGCCTGGCCGGTAAAACGGTTATTGTGCAGGGCATTGGGCATGTGGGTGAAAATTTGGTGAAGATACTGCGCGACGAAAAAGCGAAAGTTTACATTAGTGATATTAACGAAGACCTGTTAAGGCAAGTTGCCAAAAAGTATGGTGCAGAAGCTATAGCACACAATAATATTTTTGATATTGATGCTGATATTTATTCGCCGTGCGCCATGGGGGCAACGGTAAATACGCAAACCATCAACAAGCTTAATTGCGCTATTATAGCCGGATCGGCTAATAACCAGTTAGAGGATGAGCAGGTACACGGGCAAATGCTGCGCGAAAAAGGAATTTTATTTGCACCTGATTACGTAATTAATGCAGGAGGCCTAATTAATTGTTATTCAGAGCTAATGGGCTTTACCAAAAAGCGCACTATGCAGCTAACTGAAAATATTTATGAAGCAACCCGAAATGTTTTAAAACTTTCTAAAGCCGAAAACATTTCATCAATAGAAGCAGCGAATAAAATTGCTGAGAAAAGAATCGCGGACATTAAAAAAGTAAAATCGTCATACTAATAAATTAATAATAACCCGCCGGGATGTAACCGGCAACAAATCGTTCTTACAATTATGTTAAACAGAAGGCACCTACGGGTAAAAGTATTACAGGCATTATATGCCTTTCATCAGACAGGCGGGGATATCAAGGCCCAGGAAAAAAACCTGCTGCAAAGTATCGACAAGGTATACGAAATGTATATTTGGATGCTATCATTAATTTCGGAAGTAGCTAATTACGCCGAGATTGACGCTATTGAGCGATCGAACAAACACATCAAAACCGAAGAAGACAAAAACCCCGATCTTAAAATATTAAGCAACCGGTTCATCACCACGTTAAATGATAACAAAGAGTACCTTGTTTCAGCAAAAAAATACAAGGTAGAATGGACCTTTGAACCCGAGCTTACAAAAACGCTTTTCATCATCCTTAAAAACTCTCCTGAGTATGCGGAATACCTGAAACACATAGGTGATACCATCCAGACTGATAAGGACATCATCAAATTTATTTTCAAGAAAGTTATTTTAAAATCATCATTAGCCGAACAGGTTTTTGAAGATAAATTTATTTTTTGGCCGGTTGATAAAGATGTATTGCAGGCTTTGATAGCCAAAACCTTTAAAAACTTTACTTCTGAAGATGCCAAAGAAAACAAACTGGCCGAAATTACCGGAAACTGGGAAGAGGACAGAGAGTTTATTGTGACCTTGTTTGAGCAAAATATCAAACATGATAAAGAATATCAGACCATGATAGCTGAAAAGACCCAGAACTGGGAGCCGGAACGTATTGCTATGATGGACACTTTACTAATGAAGATGGCTATTACCGAATTTATTAACTTTACATCGGTGCCGGTAAAGGTTACAATTAATGAATACCTGGAAATATCAAAGGAATTTAGTACACCTAAAAGTAATTCGTTTTTAAACGGTATCTTGGACAAGATTTTAATTGAACTAAAAGCTCAGCAAAAAATTAAAAAAATAGGAAGAGGTTTAATAGAATAAACAACATGAAAAAAGTTATTTTAAGCATACTTGCTGCGGGGATGTTTTTATCAGCCTGCAACCAATCAGCCAAAACCGCTAAAACTGCCGATTCAGCAGCAGCGCAAACGACAGAGGCGGGTGCATCAGGCAGTACAGGTTCAGCAATGCAAGCCAATGCCCCGGTGATGAATTTTGATAAATCATCGTACGACTTTGGTAAAATAAACCGTGGTGATAAGGTGACATACAATTTTAAATTTACCAATACCGGTAAATCGCCATTAATTATTACCAGCGCGGTGGCAAGCTGCGGCTGTACTACGCCAAACTGGCCAAAAACCCCGGTTGCACCAGGGCAAAGTGCTCAAATAACAGTTGTATTTAACAGTACAGGTAAAAGTGGCTTGCAGGATAAGATGGTAACCATTAGCGCTAACACCAACCCGGCGCAAACGGTTGTGCACCTGGTAGGTGAAGTTGTGGAAAAGAAATAGTTTATAAACTCACATTAAAACAAAAAAATAATATAAAATAATCATGGCTACACAGCAAATTGTAATGTTGGTATTGATCGTAGTAGTATTTTACTTCTTTATGATCCGTCCGCAGGTTAAAAAACAAAAAGATCAAAAAAACTTTGTTAACGATTTAAAAAAAGGTGATAAGGTAGTTACCACTGCAGGCGCACATGGTAAAATAGCCGAAGTTGGTGATACTACTTTTTTAATTGAGCATGAAAGCGGCCACAAAACCCGTTATGATAAATCGGCTATATCGTTAGATGCTTCAAAGGCATTAAACACACCGCCAAAGGCTTAGTTTAAGTTAAAGAGTTGGATGTTCAACGTTGAAAGCAACATTCAAATAAAAAAATATAAAAGGTAAAAGATGGAGATTAAAGCGTTAGATAGCTTTTAACTTTCAACTTTTACCTTTTAACATTTGTAATAAATGGCAATCATAAAACTATCGGCAACAGAACAAAGGCGCTTATCGGCATTTTTTACATGCCTGGTATTGGCTGCGTTGGCGTGGTTATGTATTACATTATCAAACCCTTATAATTACACGGTTAAACGTGTGCTGAGTTATAAAAATACTCCCCAAAAAAGAGCATTTCACTCCCTGCAATCAGATACGGTTGATATCACAATTAGAGGCACCGGATGGCAAATGCTTTATGCCATGATGCATTATAGCAGCAATAGTTTAGTTGTAGATCTGAGGCCTTTAAATACAGGGAATTATGTAGTGCTG
This sequence comes from Mucilaginibacter sp. L196, assembly GCF_009765905.1. Lineage (GTDB taxonomy): Bacteria > Bacteroidota > Bacteroidia > Sphingobacteriales > Sphingobacteriaceae > Mucilaginibacter. Next base: position 527,219 of record NZ_LMUO01000019.1, read on the forward strand.
AGCTCTCAGGAAATGCAAATTGCTGATGGCGAAGTAAATCATGATGTGGTATCATTTAATCCCGATACACTTTATTTTGACTTTTTAAACCGGATGGTGAAAAGGGTGCCTATAAAGTTATTGAACGATGTTACCTATCAACAGCAATTTTCACAGGCAAATAACCCTATTTTGAAGCCATCATATATCACTATTGTTGGCCCTACCGATAGGTTGAATAACATAACTGAATGGGACACTGATTCGCTCATCGTGAAAAAAGTTAACGAAACTGTTCGCACCAGATTAAATTTGCAGCCTGTTAACGAGGGTAATATCACCATATATCCTAAAGCGGTGGATGTGGTTTTTCCTGTAGATGAATTTACAGAGAAAACCCTTGAAATACCTGTGAAGCTGATTAACAACAGCGACTTTTACAATGTGAAGGTTTTTCCGGAAAAGGTAACGGTTACATTTATGACATCGTTACGAAGGTATGCAGAAACTGATGAAGATTTTTTTGAGGCCGAGGCTGATCTAAACTTATGGAAAAATCAAGGTTATAGTACCTTGCCGGTAAAACTTACCCGGGTACCGCCATTTTGCAAAGTAATAAGCGTAGAACCACAGAATATTGATTTTATAGTAAAAAAATAAATGCTAAAAGTAGGTATAACCGGTAACATAGGTAGTGGCAAAACTACGGTGAGCAAAATATTTGAAGTATTGGGCATCCCTGTTTTTTATGCTGATGATGAGGCTAAAAAAGTAATGGTTAATGATGCTATTCTAATTGCTGAACTTAAACAGGCCTTTGGTGAGCAATCGTATTTTGAAGATGGTTCACTAAACCGCAAGCATATAGCAGGTATAGTTTTTAATAACGAAGCGGAACTAAATAAACTGAATGCTATTGTACATCCTGCAGTTTTTAGAGCTTTTGACAATTGGGTACCCCAATTTAAAAGCGCGCCCTATGTGCTAAAAGAAGCTGCATTGCTGTTTGAAAGCAGCTCCTATAAAATGTGCGACAAAAGCATTATGGTTACAGCGCCATTGGAATTGCGTATAGCACGCGTGATGTTGCGTGACGGGCTAAGTAGAGATGAGATACTAAACAGAGAGGCAAGGCAGTTTTCTGAAGAGAAGAAATTGCAGCTTGCTGATTATGCTATAAAGAACGATAATACAGAGCTGGTAATACCACAAGTGCTGGCTTTGCATGAGCAGTTTATCGAGTTGCAGAATTAACTCACCCGACCACGCTTCGCTGGTCGACCTCTCTTCGCCTGTGGCGGAAAGAGGTGTAAAAATTAAATTTTAATCAACCTACGGTTGGTTAATTACTACTTAGTAATGAATATCAAAGACGATTTTCTTTCTATCAATATAAACGGCATTTACTGTAAATACGGCGATTTCTATCTCGATCCTAAACAACCAGTAGAAAAGGCAGTAATATCACATGCTCATGCTGATCATGCGGTTAGCGGGAATAACGAAGTGTTTTGTACTGAAGCTACTGCTGCTTTTATGCAGCTGCGTTATGGCAAAAACTCAGCTAAGGTTTTTAATATAATACCTTATCATCAATCGTTTGATATTAGCGGCGTTACAGTTACTTTAATATCGGCGGGGCATATATTGGGTTCTGCGCAGGTATTAATGGAATACGGGGGCGTAAAATATCTTTATACGGGCGATTATAAGATACAGCCTGACGCTACCTGTGAGCCAATTGAGTGGGTTAAGGCCGATGTACTGATTACCGAAAGTACTTTTGCTGACCCGGAGGTGTTGCACCCCGACCCTGTGGAAGAGATCAAAAAACTGAATGATATTAAGATCAATATCTTACTAGGTGCTTATGGTTTGGGTAAAAGCCAGCGGTTGATACAGATGATTAATGAACATGCCCCACAGAAAACGATATTGGTGCATCATCGCATTATGCCTATAAACTCTATTTATGAAAAACTAGGTTATTCGCCGGGTAAATACCAGATGTATGGCCGTAAATTGATGAAGGAGCAAAAGGAGTATGTATATATTGTGCCGCCTTTTACGTTTGATAGCTATATTAATGCAAAAGGGGTGAAGCGCCTGTTTGCTTCGGGGTGGAAGAATTTGCAGGTGAATTTGAATGATACGTTGTTTATATCAGATCATGTGGATTGGAATGACATTCTGGAGGCTGTAAAACAAGTTGAACCCAAACAATTATGGACATTACATGGCAACGGAAAGCATTTGAAAGAACACTTTGGGAATGATATTGTTGTGAAATTATTGAATTGATGCTCGAGGAAAATATTGATTATTATATTAACGAGGATGGTAATTTCGTTTTTACCGAAGCGTACCATTTAAAGCGGGGCTATTGTTGCAAAAACAAATGCCTGCACTGCCCATGGAAATACGGAAAAACTGAAGAGGACGAACAAATTAAAAAATAATAAGGATATTTGTATTTAACATAGGCGATGCGAATAGAAGAAGAAATACAAAGCACTAAGTTTGAGGATAATTACCAAAAAGCGGTAATTAATATAAATTATACCCAGAACTGGCTTAGTAATCATTTACGTGGTGAGTTTGATAAGTTCAATCTTACTATGCAGCAGTTTAATATCTTGCGTATATTAAGGGGGCAGTATCCAAAACCCGCTACAGTAAATTTACTTAAAGAGCGTATGTTGGATAAAATGTCGGATGCATCACGTATTGTTGACCGTTTGGTTCAAAAGGAACTTGTTTCGCGATGTACCAATACTTGCGACCGTAGGGCTGTTGATATTCGTATTAGTGATAAGGGCCTCGAAGTATTATCCAAAATAGAGGTTGAATTTAAGACCAAAGACCTTATTAAAAATAACCTTACCGAAGAAGAAGCAGGTAAATTAAGTGATCTTTTAGATAAATTGAGGGGTTAAATTACTGGCACCCATTCCGGGAATCTAAGCTGAAGCTTTTTAAATAAAGTATAAAACAACCACCCCACAGAAGCGCCATATAGTGCGCCGCAAAAAACATCAATCGGGTAATGTACGCCTACGTAAATTTGGGCAAAGCTAATGCTCCCTGCCCAAAGTATCCCCCAAAAACAAATCCAGCGCCAACGCATACAAAATACCAATATTATAAAAATGGCCATGGCAAAATGATCGGTGGCATGAGTAGACGGGAAACTGTAGCCTGAGCCGCAGCTTATACGTTCGACATCGGTCAATGACGTGATTGGATCTCGGCACGGCCGCAATCTGTGCACCAATGGTTTCACTATACTTGCACTGGTAAAATCAGCAAAACCCGCTGAGCAGGCTATCAATACAATAATGATGATACCTTTCTTTCTATACCTCCACAAACAAAAAAACACAATGAATATATAAAGCGGTATCCATGATTTAGGGTTACGCAGCCATGGCATTATCCAATCAAAAAAAGGATTGGTCATACCATAATTTATGATATGGAACAGATGACGATCGAATTGTAAAAGCTGCTCGGGCATAATTTATATTGCCAAATATAACCAATAAATGGAGTGGCTATTGGTTAATTGTTTTAATTTTGCATCAAAATAATACAACAGCTTTGACACTCATAAAATCAATTTCGGGCATTAGGGGCACCATAGGCGGTGCGGCGGGCGATGGTTTAACACCCGTGGATATTGTAAAGTTCACTTCGGCATTTGGTACCTGGGCCATTCAACAATCCGGACTTAAAAAGATAGTTATTGGTCGTGATGCACGTATATCGGGCAGTATGGTGAATAATTTGGTTGTAGGTACTTTACAAGGTTTAGGTATTGATGTGGTTGATCTGGGTTTATCAACCACACCAACGGTTGAGATAGCGGTTCCTGCTGAAGAGGCTGCTGGTGGTATCATCATTACTGCAAGCCATAACCCAAAACAATGGAATGCACTTAAATTATTAAATAGTAACGGCGAGTTTATCAGCGATGCTGATGGCCAGGCCGTACTCGAAATTGCTGAAAATAGTGATTTTAACTATGCCGCAGTAGATGATTTGGGTAAAGTGGTGTTGGATGATAGCTATCTGCAAAAACACATAGATGTAATACTGGCTTTGCCATTGGTTGATGTTAAAGCTATAGCCGCAGCCGACTTTAAGGTGGTTATAGATTGCGTTAACTCCACAGGAGGGATATTTGTACCGGCTTTATTAAAGGCATTGGGCGTTAAAACGGTGCATGAATTGTATTGTGAGCCGGATGGTAAGTTTCCGCATAATCCGGAGCCTTTACCTGAGAATTTGGTGGCGTTATCAAAAGAAGTATTAAGCAAACGTGCCGATATAGGGATTGCGGTTGACCCAGATGTTGATCGTCTTTGTTTTGTTTGTGAAGATGGCAGCATGTTTGGCGAAGAATATACATTGGTTGCCGTGGCTGATTATGTGCTGAAGCATAATAAAGGCAATACGGTATCAAATCTATCATCAACCCGTGCCTTGCGTGATGTTACAGAGAAGGCAGGTGGTGAATACAACGCGGCGGCAGTTGGGGAGGTGAACGTGGTTAACAAAATGAAAGAAACCAATGCGGTTATAGGCGGCGAAGGTAATGGCGGGGTGATTTATCCTGAATTACATTACGGACGTGATGCTTTGGCTGGTATCGCTTTATTTTTAACGCATTTGGCTAAATCGGGCAAAACAGTATCTGCTTTAAGAGCATCATACCCTAACTATTTCATCTCAAAAAACAAAATAACGCTTACACCCGAGATGGATATTGATGCGCTATTGTTAAAGGTTGAAGAGAAATATAAAAATCAACCTCATAGCACTATTGATGGTTTGAAAATAGAATTTGATAAAGAATGGGTACATTTGCGCAAATCGAACACTGAGCCGATTATCCGTATTTATTCGGAAGCAAGCTCGGAAACGGTGGCGAATAGCCTGGCAAACAAGATTATTGCCGATATAAAAGAAATATTACTTATTGAGTGATGGACTGATTTAGCGAATGAGTGATTTTTTATTTATGGGTGAATAAATTATATTCACTTTATGGAAAGAATGGAAAAATCCGAATTTGCTGAATACTTTAGAAAGAGAACTAAGAAATTTGTTGTTGATAATATAGATTTATTTAGATCATTACCCAAAACCGAAGAAGCAAAAATAATAGGCCGACAGTTATTAAGATGCTCTTCTTCGGTTGGTTCAAATTACCGGGCTGCCTGCCGGGCAAGATCACAGGCAGAGTTTCATTCTAAACTTTCCATCGTTGTAGAAGAAGCTGACGAAAGTGTTTTTGGATGGAAATTTTAATTGACTCCAATATTGTAAAACCGGGTGAGATAAACGGTTTAATGAATGAAGCTAATGAAATATTAAAAGTTGTTTCAACTGCACGTAAGTCAGTATCAAACAAATAAAATAAATCACTCATTCACTAAATCACTCATTCACAAATAAGAACTATGCGTGTTTACTTAGATAATGCTGCAACTACTCCGTTAGACCCGGAAGTGATGAAGGAAATGTTTAAAGTGATGGAAAATACCTATGGTAACCCATCATCAATCCATTCACATGGCCGTGAAGCCCGTACGCTTATTGAACGTTCACGCAAAACGGTTGCTAATTTGCTGGGTACATCACCATCGGAGATATTCTTTACTTCGAGCGGTACTGAGGCTGATAATATGGCTATCAGATGTGGTATTGTTGATCATAATATTAAACATGCCATTACCAGCCGTATCGAGCACCATGCGGTTATACATACTTTTGAAGCGCTTGAAAAAACTGGTGTTATTAAACTCAGCTTTGTCAATCTTGATTCAAAAGGTAATATCGACTACGAACATCTTGAAACTTTATTGAAGGATAACGAACGTAGCTTCGTATCTATAATGCATGCTAATAATGAGATAGGTACTTTGTCAGACATAGAACGTATTGGTGATTTGTGCGAGACTTATAACGCCATTTATCATTGTGATACCGTGCAAACTATGGGGCACTACAAGCATGATTTAAGTAAGTTAAAGGCTCACTTCGTAGTTTGTTCAGCACATAAGCTGCATGGGCCAAAAGGTGTAGGGTTTTTACATATCAATCACCGTATAAAAATTAAACCACTTATTTACGGCGGCGCTCAGGAACGTAATATGCGTGGTGGTACCGAAAATATCTATGGCATTGTTGGACTGGCTAAAGCTTTGGATATGGCTTATGCCGAGATGGAGCAGCACCAGCAGCACATACAAGGCTTAAAAACCTATATGATCGACCAGTTGAAGGAAAGTATCACCGGTATTGAATTTAATGGCGAGATAGACCCAGATAAAAGTTTATATACTGTTTTAAACGTTTCCTTTCCTGAAATGGAAATGGCTGATATGTTACTGTTCAACTTGGACATTGCCGGGATTTCTGCATCCGGAGGAAGTGCCTGTAGTTCAGGTAGCGATATTGGATCACATGTGCTTACCGCAATCGGCGCGAGCCCATCAAGGCCGTCTGTAAGATTTTCCTTTTCAAAAAACACTACAAAAGAGGAGATAGACTATACAGTAGCCAAAGTACGCGAGTTGTGTTTGGTTAGCGCTTAATATTATTTGTAGAAAGTTTTTTTTTATTTAATTGTAACTTGTTGTAAAATAGGTACCTTAGTGTATTGAATTTAATTTCCCCCTGGTTGGTTAAATTGTTGGCATGGTAATGGCTTTTAGTTAGTTATCAGTTAATAATTAAGTTATAAAAGCCGCAGATGTTGTAAATGTATCTGCACAATAAATACCAATCATGGAAAAGAGTAAAAATATCAAACCTGGTCAGGCCCCTGAGAGAAAGCAGCCGGAAAAAGACAAAACAATCTATCCGCACGAGAATGAATTTTCTGAACCAGCAGAAGGTAGTGATGCGTCATATAGTGAAAAAAATGATGTTACTCCTCCAAATAAAAAGGAGTTTCCGGCAGTTGGCCCCGCAGAAACAGATTTTGTTAGTCGCCCTAATGGCCGTACTACAGGCCGTATGATAGGCCATGAACCAGGAACAGAAAACAATCTATAATCTATTACAACTATGAAAAGCGAAAACAAAATCTCGGGAAACGATGGCGAAACAAAAGCGCACACCCACAGCAACGACTATAACAACGAGATGAGCTCGGGAACTATAGGCGCTGAAGGTAGTATTGATAATGGTGCCAGCACATTAAGGGCATTACGTAAGAAACATGCGGACAAATCTGTTGGAAAAAGCACTAGAAGACCTATGTTATAGTTACCGGCTAAACCGGGATCACATATCCCATTTGCTCACAACACCGGTAATAGAAAAGGCTCTGAGAAATCAGGGCCTTTTTGTGTTTTAATCATTTTAGATAAACACAAAATCAAGGTGTCATTGCGAGGAACGAAGCAATCTCTACATAGGCAAGGCAATTAGAAAGGGATTGAACTTGTAGGGCTGCTCTGTAAAGTATAGAGATTGCTTCGTACCTCGCAATGACGATAGTTTAATAACTTCTTCTTAAGTCCTCAATTTGTAAGGTTATTGTCAAACTGAAAATAATTCTTTAAACATATGATGTTTTGTTTAATAAACATCATATGTTTGTATCATTAAATAAGATGATATGAACGTTAAAGAAAAACTTGGTGATCGTATTGTAAACCAAATTAGGGCGGATATAACAAGCGGTACCTATAAAATAAATGAAAAGATACCCGCTGAGCCCGAACTGATGAAACTATATGGTGTAGGGCGATCAACCATAAGGGAGGCTATTAAAACGCTGGCAACATCGGGCATATTGATAGTTCAGCAAGGCTTTGGTACTATTGTTAACTCAGCAGTTAGTGAACAAACCATTGATCAGCGGCTAAAGAATGCTGATTTTGATGAGATCAACGTGGTACGAAAGTTACTCGAAACCGAGATTGTGAAACTTGCTGTCGAAAATCACTCCATAGCCCATATTGATGAGATAGAACGTTGCCTGGAGAATAGGCGACTAGCCATTCTATCTGAGCACCACAACGCCTGTATCGAAGCTGATATTGCTTTCCATATGTCCATTGCTAGGGCTTCGCTAAATACCGTATTGGCCGACCTGTATCAAAGCTTTACCTTAACTATTCGTGACTTCTTCTCGAAACGCGAAGTTAAAGGTGTAAGTCATTTCGCCATGAGCCACCATTTGCATGAGGCTTTGTATAAAACCATCAGGGCACAAAAAATCAAACAGGCTCAAACCATCATCAAAGAAATATTGGATAATAACTATTAATATATCATGACTATACTCACATTCACATTAATATTGCTTGCAGGCGCTTATCTGGCAGGTTTAGTTGGCTCGCTTACCGGCCTTGGTGGCGGCGTTGTTGTAATCCCCTTATTAACATTAGTGTTTCACGTAGATATTCGCTACGCCATAGGTGCTGCGCTGCTTGCTTCTATCGCGAATTCATCAGGAGCAGCAAGCGCGTATGTTAAGGAGGGAATTACCAATATCCGCTTAGGTATGTTTTTGGAAATAGCTACTACCATAGGCGCTGTAGGAGGGGCCGTAATAGCGGTTTATACGCCAACTAATACTATTGCTATACTGTTTGGTGCAATCCTCTTGTTCTCAGCCGCTATGACCATTCGTAAAAAGAACCAGGAAGTTAGCACCGAAGGTAGTCCCTTATCCTATAAATTGAAGCTAAATAGCAGCTATCCAACCAAGGATGGCGAAGTAAGCTACAAGCTAAAAAATGTAGGCGCAGGCTTTTCGATCATGGCGCTTGCAGGGGTTCTATCAGGTTTGTTGGGTATTGGTTCGGGTGCTTTAAAAGTATTGGCTATGGATTCAACCATGCACATCCCTTTTAAGGTGAGTACTACTACCAGTAATTTTATGATAGGGGTTACAGCGGCAGCCAGCGCGGTAGTTTATCTGCAAAGAGGTTATATGGATGCAGGGATAGCTTTCCCGGTGATGCTGGGCGTTTTAGGCGGTGCATTTACCGGATCAAAACTACTAACCCGCATGGATCCTAAAGTATTGAAGTATATATTTTGCGTCGCCATAACTTTTGTAGCTGCTGAGATGATATTTAACGGTTATAATCACAAATTTTAATCTTATTAAAATAAAAAGAAATGAAAAAAGTAATCAGCAAAAGTTTTTTGGCCGATGCAGATATTGAACAAATCATCGGTTTACAATTGAGATATGGCGTAGTAATTGCCAGTCTTATCGTTTTAATAGGAGGCATCTTGTATTTGGTTCAGCAAGGGCAGGGAGCTATTCCTCCGTATCATATCTTTTTGGGCGAAAGTGCCGGATACACCAGCTTTTCGCAAATAGTTAAAGGTATTGGGGCGGGTGAGGCAAAAGGTATTGTTCAGGCGGGGGTGGTGATATTGATAGCTACTCCCATACTTCGTATTGCCTTTTCCTTGGTTGGTTTTATTTTGGAGAAAGACAGGCTTTACATCATCATTACCGCTATAGTACTAAGCGTTATGTTGTTCAGCATTTTTGGAGGATTGAAAATATAAGCAGGTCAGTTGCCTGAAATTCCTCTAAACAAAAAGAGGCTGTTCTATTAAGAACAGCCTCTTTTTGTTGGATGATATTTTTTTAAGCCGCTATCATTTTTAAGAATGATGACAGTTTCTCTTTCATTTCTCTTCTATCAACAATAAAGTCTAAAAAGCCGTGTTCCTGTACAAATTCAGCAGTCTGGAATCCTTTAGGGAGGTCTTTTTTGATCGTTTCCTTTATAACACGCGGGCCTGCAAATCCAATTAATGAACCTGGCTCGGCAATGTTAATATCGCCCAGCATAGCGTATGATGCAGTTACACCCCCGGTAGTAGGGTCGGTTAATAAGGATATGTAAGGTATTTTAGCTTGTGACAATAAAGCTAGTTTAGCTGATGTTTTAGCCATTTGCATTAACGAATAAGCTGCCTCCATCATACGGGCACCACCTGATTTTGAGATCATCAAAAACGGGATTTTATTTGCGATACTGTAGTCGATAGATCTCGCGATCTTTTCACCAACAACAGATCCCATTGAACCACCGATGAAGTTGAAATCCATACAGGCTATAACAAGGTCTTCGCCATTCATTTTGCCGGTTGCTGAGCGTATAGCATCCTTTAAACCAGTTTTCTTCATGGTTTCTTTAATCCTGTCGGTATATTTTTTGGTATCCTCAAACTGCAGCGGGTCGCCGGATTGCAGGTTATTAAATAGTTCAGTAAACTCATTATTATCAAACAGGATGGAGAAGTATTCCTTTGATCCTATTCTTAAATGGTAACCGCAGTAGTGACAAACGTATTGATTTTCAACCTGCTCAGAGTAGTGAAGGGGTTTTTTGCATTCAGGGCATTTATTCCATATCCCGTCCGGTGCTTCCTTCTTTTCCTCAGTGGTCGTAATTATTCCTTTTATCTCGCGTTTAAACCAGGCCATATCAATATCAAGCTCTTTCAATATGATGCAAAGAAACGAATTTTTATTTAGATATAGGATTTTTGATAATTTACATCCTGAACATAAATTGGAGCGTTTTAGCCTGAAAAACTACATTTATGGCAAAATATATCTAAATTCTATAGTTTTTATCAATTTTGCCCCAAAAATCTAATATCGAAGCAGCTATATCTAAAAAATCGATACCGTATATTCAAAATTTTTATAACTTCGAGGCCCAAAACAAAGTAAATGGACTTAAAAAATTATAAAGGCGTATTGCACGGAGATCAGGTGCAGGAGCTATTTGAAGCAGCTAAAAAACACCAGTTCGCGTTGCCAGCTGTTAACGTTATAGGTACAAACACTATAAACGCTGTGATGGAAACCGCAGCGGCGGTTAAATCGCCTGTTATTATTCAATTGTCGCACGGTGGAGCGCAATTTTATGCAGGTAAATCATTAGATAACTCAAAATTACAGGCCTGTATATTAGGCGCTACATCAGCTGCTGAGCATGTGCATTTATTGGCTGAGCATTATGGTATTGCTGTAATATTACACACTGACCATTGCGCTAAAAAATTATTACCCTGGATAGATGGTTTGTTAGATGCTGGCGAAAAATTCTTCGCTAAAACAGGCAAACCTTTATTTTCATCACATATGTTGGATCTTTCTGAAGAGCCAATCGAAGAAAATATTGAAATATCTGCCAAATATTTAGCCCGCATGGCTAAATTAGGTATGACCTTAGAAATTGAATTAGGTGTAACCGGCGGTGAAGAAGATGGTGTTGACAACTCTGATGTTGACAGCTCACGTTTATACACTCAGCCTGAGGATGTTGCTTACTCATACGAAGAATTATCTAAAGTTAGCCCTCGTTTTACAGTTGCGGCTGCTTTTGGTAACGTGCACGGTGTTTATAAGCCAGGTAACGTTAAGTTACAACCAGTTATTTTACATAACTCACAGGAGTATGTGAAGAAGAAATTTAACCTTGCTGCTGAAAAGCCTATCAACTTTGTATTCCATGGTGGATCAGGTTCAACTCAGGAAGAAATTCGTGAGGCGATCTCTTATGGCGCTATAAAAATGAATATTGATACTGATATGCAATGGGCATACTGGGAAGGTATTAAAGATTTTTACCAGGCTAACGAAGGCTACCTGCAAACCCAAATCGGTAACCCGACAGGCGAGGATTCTCCAAACAAAAAATACTATGATCCACGCGTTTGGTTACGTAAGGGCGAAGAGAACTTTGTAAAAAGGCTTACTGAAGCGTTTGCTGATTTAAATTGTATTGATGCTACCAGCAAATTATAATTGCTGATAATTATATTTGAAAGCGCTAATGTGATAAACATTAGCGCTTTTTTGTTGAAAGGAAATTATATATCATGCCGACAAGTAAAAATGTGGAAGTAAATAAAGTAAGTGATGTTGAGAGGCTGAAGATTGTTCATGCTATACGCCATGAGGTTTTTGTGGATGGACAAAATTGTCCTGCTGAGTTGGAATACGCTAACGAGGATGAGTCAATTCACTTTTTGGCTACGATTGATGGCGTACCTGTGGGTGCTTGCCGCTGGCGTAAAACCGAGAATGGTTATAAACTGGAGCGTTTCGCGGTGTTGAACGATTTTAGAGGAATGGGTGTAGGGCAGCAAATGGTGAAGACTGTTTTAGATGATTTGCCAAAAGATGCTGAATACATCTATCTGAATTCGCAGTTGGATGCGGTGAGCTTATATGAGAAATTTGGCTTTGTAAAGGAAGGCCTGGAGTTTACCGAGGCAGGTATAAGACATTATAAAATGGTGAAGCAGTAAAACCTAATTACTGTTGTATTTGGAAGCCTTGTACAATGCTATCTAACTCCTGCCATACCGGGTTTTTATAAGGTTTGGGCGAGATCTCAAAGAACAGCGCTGATGCTTTGGCATTGGTGTAGTTTTGAATATGAATCGTTGTGAAAAGCAAAATTGGTTTTTTTGTTAAAAAGTTCAGTGTTGATATTTTGCCTGAATAGGTTTCCTGGTCTCCTGTTACAGCTGCTACCTTTTCAATAGCTGTTTTTGTGAATCCGGTGCTATCTGGAGAAGATTTATTGTTGCTGTGATATAGCCCATCAAAATAGCTTGTCAGATAGGTGTTTAAAAGACCTGCATTTACTTGTGGCGAACCGTCAACAAACCATAAAAAGGTATAGGTCCAATATTCATTGCTGGTTGCATCACCCCAGCCGGGTGTAAAGCGGAGTTCTTCGATGCCTTGATAAGGGATGCTTGGCGCAAAGCCGATAGGGAAAGGGATAGTTTCTGATTTCCATTTTTCCGGCAGCGGCAGCGAATAGCCTGTACCCTGGGCAAAGCATTTGCCGAAAGCAAAAAGAATCAGCAGGGTGAATATCGCTTTTTTCATGAATAGGAATTTGATTTAATAAAGCTATGAATGAAAATTAGAAATGGGTGTTAATATTTGTTAATTCTAAGAAGCTATCTAAAATAATAGAAGTGTCGTCATTGCGAGGAACGAAGGAATCTCTATACTTTATAGAGCTGCTCTACAGGTTCAATACCTCTCTAATCGTCTTGCCTATGTAGAGATTGCTTCGTGGCTTGCAATGACGCTTTGTTTTTTGTTTATCTAAAAAAGACATTTAAACGTTTTTAGACATCTTCTCAGCCTATTTAAAAACCTGATCAGCAAACATCATCGCTTCGCCAAATTTGCCGAGATCAAGCCCTAGAGACTCTTTTTTTGATTGGAGGTATGATATTAGGTTTTCTGTAGCGATGTTGCCTGTAAGCTCGTCTTTAGCCATTGGGCAGCCGCCGTATCCTTTAAGTGCAGCATCAAAGCGTTTACAGCCACTATTATAGGCTGCCTCAATCTTTGGTTGCCAATTATCCGGGGTGGCATGCAGGTGAAGCCCAAATTCAGTATCCAGGAATGTATTACATAAGGCCGCGTAAATTTCGTTGGTCTGCGCAGGTGTTGCCACGCCAACGGTATCAGATAAAGCAATAATATTGATTCCTTCCCCAACTAATTTCTCTGTCCATTTTTGCACGATCTCCACATTCCATTCATCACCGTAAGGGTTACCAAAACCCATTGAAAGGTATACCAATAATTCCTTATTCTTAACAGAACAAAGCTCATTGATGCGTTTTACGGTATCAAAGGCATCAGCTATTGATGTATTGGCATTCCGCTGTTGGAATGTCTCAGAAATGGAAAATGGATAACCTAGGAACGTTATTTCATCGTGTTGTGCCGCGTCTTCAGCACCGCGATAGTTGGCTATGATGGCTAATAGTTTGGATCGCGTAGCGCTTAGGTCGAGTTTTTTTAATACCTCGACAGTATCCTGCATTTGGGGTATTGCTTTTGATGATACAAAGCTGCCAAAATCAATGGTATCAAAACCAACTTGCAATAATAAATTAATGTATTCGGCTTTAACGTTGGTAGGAATAAAGTCATGGATGCCCTGCATGGCATCACGCGGGCACTCGGTAATTTTTATAGTTTGGTCAGTATTATTCACCTTTGGTTACTTCTTCAGCATTGTATTTAACTTCACCCCGCACAAATCTACGTATAATCAGCCTACTACCGCCATTGTAGGTCATATAATTGCCTATCCAGTTTAAAAATACAATAAGCTTGTTGCGTGTGCCCAGGAGCGAGAATAAATGCACAAATATCCATACCAGCCACGCAAAAAATCCCTGGAATTTAATCTTGCCCAAATCAGCCACTGCTTTATTGCGGCCTATGGTGGCTAATGAGCCTTTATCGTTATATTTAAATGGTTCTGTTGCTTCGCCTCTCACTAAATGAATTATGTTTTTACCCACATTATCGCCCATTTGTATAGCTACCTGTGCTACGCCAGGATGTCCTTTTGGGGTTTCGGGGGTTATCATAGCAGCTACGTCACCAATGGCAAATATATTTGATGAGCCGTCTACGCGGCAAATATTATCGATACGGATGCGGTTACCGCGCTCCAATATATTTTTATCAATACCATGAGGTACTACGCCCGTTACACCCGCCGACCAAATCACATTTTTAGTTTCAATCACCTTTCCGCCCTCAAAAGTTATTTGATGGCCGTCGTAGCTTTCCACTTTCGCGTTTAATAAAAGTTCGACACCTAAACTTTGCAGGTAATCATGCGCGGCGCTTGATGCCTGCTCCGACATTGGGCCTAAAACTCTTGGTAAAAAGTCGGCGAGGTATATTTTAACGTCTTCTTTTTTAAGCTCGGGGTAGTCCTGTTCCAGTACATGATTACGGAACTCCGCGATAGCGCCTGCCAGTTCAACACCGGTAGGGCCTGCACCCACCAAAACAAAGGTGAGATAGGGTATGCGTTCTTCTTTTACCTTTTTTAAAACGGCGTCCTCTAAATGCTGAAATATCAAATAACGAAGATTCAATGCTTCGGGAATTGATTTCATCGGCATGGCATAATGCTCCACATCCTTATTCCCAAAGAAATTTGTTGTTGAACCGGTTGCTATCACCAAATAATCATAGGCTATTTCGCCAATAGTGGTTTCAATAGTGTTCTTTTCCGCATTCACTTTTTTTACCTCGGCAATGCGAAAACGGAAGTTTTTTTGACCGCTGAAGTTTTTGCGAAAAGAGAACGCGATGGATTCTGATTCGAGGCTACCTAAAGCCACCTGGTACAACAAAGGCTGAAAAGTATGGTAATTATGTTTGTCGAGCATTAATATCTCTACAGGTGCATCCTTAAGCCTCAGGGCAACTTCAAGCCCACCAAAGCCTCCGCCAACTATTACAACTAATGGGAATTTTGATTGGTCTGTAGTGTTCATGGTACGCTATTTAAAATCAGATTATATTATAAACAAAAAAGGCTCCAAATGTTCTTTGGAGCCTTTTAAAATATGAGTTGTTATGTTATCTCAAGTCTTTCTTTCCAAAGTCTACGATTACCGGGGTAGCAATACAGATTGACGAGTATGTACCAAAACATACACCAATCAATAAAGCGAATGAGAATCCTCTAATAACCTCACCGCCGAATACGAATAATATTATCAATACGAAGAATACTGTTAAAGCGGTAATAATTGTACGGCTCAATGTATTGTTAATCGCGTTGTTGATAACTGTTTTCGGATCATCAGTTTTTGAATGGTGTAATTCAAGGAATTCACGTATCCTGTCAAACACCACCACGGTATCATTAATTGAGTAACCGATAACTGTTAATATGGCCGCTATAAAAGCCTGGTCAATATCAAGCGAGAACGGAAGCACATCCTTAAATAAAGAGAAGAAGGATAGTACCATTAATGCATCATGCGCTGTTGCAATCATCGCACCTAAACTGAACTGCCATTTGCGGAACCTAACCAGGATGTATGCTGATATAATTAATATAGCGAATACAACGGTCCAGATAGCTGATTTCTTCAACTCATCGGCAATGGTAGCACTTACTTTATGTGAGCTTAAAATGCCATCCTTCGCTACGTGGGTTGATGGCGATGCATTTAATGCAGTGATCAAAGTGCTTTTTACTTTGTTCTCAGCATTTGCTGAAGTATCGTCGATCAGGTAGGTTGTAGTGATACTGATATCAGAGCCAAAGGTTTTTATTTCGCTACCACGACCCAATGTTGCATCAATCGCGCTGTGTACATCTTCGGTAGTAACGTTCTTGTTTTCAAAACGAACTACATAAGAGCGGCCACCTTCAAAATCAACACCATAATTAAACCCGCGGGTTGCCATAGAAATTAAACCGGCAATGATAAATAAGCCAGAGAATGCATAGAATTTGAAACGGTTTTTCACGAATGCGTAATTAGCATTTTTGAAAGTATGTGAGCTCCATGGGTTTGAGAATTTAATATCCCAGCCTTTAGTAAGCATCCATTCAAATATTAACCTTGAGATTAATAATGAACAGAACAATGAAGTTATGATACCGATCATCAAGGTGGTTGCGAAACCCTGGATAGGGCCTGAACCAAATATGAACAGGATTAAACCAGTTAAGAATGTACTGATGTTTGAATCGAGAATTGATGATAAAGCATGCTTAAAGCCATCGGAGATAGCAATACGAACAGATTTTCCTAAAGCCATTTCCTCGCGGACACGCTCATAGATCAATACGTTAGCATCTACCGCTATACCTAATGTTAATACGATACCTGCAACACCCGGCATGGTTAATACCGCATGTAAACCTGTAAGTACACCCATCAGGAAGAACATGTTTACAATTACCGCAACTACCGCAACTGTACCCGCACGATTGTAGTAAGCAACCATGAATACCAATACTACCAGTAAGCCTAAACCTTCTGATAATAAACCAGCATTGATAGCTTCCTGACCTAATGACGGGCCTACCACACTTTCGTCAACTATACGCGCAGGAGCAGGTAAACGGCCAGCTTTTAATATGTTGGCTAAATCTTTTGTATCCTCTACAGTAAAGTTACCTGAGATAGAAGAGGTACCACCTGAAATTTCATCCTGAACAGTAGGGGCTGAATAAACATTGTTATCCAGTACAATAGCGATAGACTGTTTGTTATTTGGATCAGCTGATGCTTCACGTGTAACAGTTGCCCATTTCTGCGCACCTTGTGAATTCATGTCCATTACCACGTCAGGGCTGCCTTTTTGGTCAACATCTGCACGGGCATCATTAATTACATCGCCTGAAAGTACAGCGCCATCGGCACCTACTAATTTAATAGCGTATAATTCAAATATTTTTGTTTTATCAATCGGTTTTACGCCCCATAAAAATTTCATGTTGCTTGGGATAGCCGATTTTACTGCCGGATTGTTTAAATAAGCATTCACGGTTGCAGTATCTTTTATTGCACACCAGCCAACGGTTGGGCCCGGCCTAAGTTTTTGCTGGCCTGTTTGATCCTGGTAAGTAACAGGAGCAAGAATAGCGAATAAAGGATTTTGCTCGGCTAACTTACTTTTACCTGCCAGGCCAGAAGTATCTTTACCTGCAGTTTTTTGAACTTTATTTAATAAAGATAAGCCGCCTTTAGCAGGAGCAGCAGTAGTATCTTTTTTAGCAGATGTGTTATTAGCAAGCGATTTAGTTGTATCAGCAGCGGCAGCAGATTTTTTGGTGTCGGCTAATATTTTGTTTACGCCTGCTAGTACCTGATAAGCCTGGGCGTTTTCAAAAGTTTGATAAAACTCCAATTTAGCAGTACCGCTTAACAGCTTCCGAACACGCTCTTCATCTTTTACACCCGGTAATTCGATAAGGATACGGTTTGAGCCTTCCTGTAACTGGATGGTAGGTGAAGTTACACCAAACTGATCGATACGGGTATTTAAAACCGTGTATGATTGTTTAACCGCTGCTTTACCCTGATCTTTCAAATAAGTTTCAACTTCCGCATTTGAAGCATCAAATTTGATGTGCGACTGGTTGTCTCTGGTTGAAAAGATAGCAGCTAACTTGCCGTTAGGGTTTAATTTTTCATATTCACTTACAAATAGCGATATGAAATCATTTTGGCTGGTTTTAGTGTCAGCTTCGGCATTGTTCAATGCCTGGTTAAATGCAGGATCAGGATTTTTGTCTGATAATTTTTGTACCAGTTCTTTTAACGAGATCTGCATGGTAACGCTCATACCACCTTCAAGGTCGAGACCTAAAGCTAACTCGTTATTTTTGCAGTATTGGTAATCGTGACCTAATATCGGATATACCGGAATAGTGGACATAGAATCCAGATATTCCTTTTCTTTAGACAAATCGCCTTTTGCGTAAGCTTTTGCATCACTTTCAACTTTGCGTGTTACCCATGTAAATGAAAGCTGGTACAAACACACCACCGCCAGCAATATGGCGAAAAATTTAACAACCCCTTTACCTTGCATCTTAAATTATATATGTAATTATTTAGTTTATAAGCCTTTTTAAAATAGACGGCAAATCTAATAAAATTTCGCTATCAAGGAATTTTAAATTAAAACAAAAAAATGACAAAAAATGTTACAGCCGTTCTAATGTAATGAATGAATACGGAAGCGGGTTTTTCTCGTCCGGTTCGAAGTCTTCCCGTTTAACTTCTTTCCATTCCGATTTGTCTATCTCAGGGAAGAATGTGTCAGCATCAAAGCTTTTGTGGATTATGGTAAGGTATATGCGATCGGTAAGATGCATTGCTAGTTTGTATATCTCGGCACCACCACCAATGAATACCTCATCTTCGCCTTTGCACAAAGCTAATCCATCTTCGATAGATTTAACCACCTCGCAGCCGGGAATAGTAATGTCCTGGCGTGTTACCACTATGTTTCTGCGGCGTGGCAGCGGCTTGCCAACAGAATCAAAAGTTTTGCGCCCCATAATGATGGTCCGGCCTGAGGTGATGTCCTTAAAATGTTTAAGGTCGTTAGGCATATGCCATAACAGTTGGTTGTTTTTACCGATGGCGTGGTTCTCGCCTATGGCGACTATGATGGATACTGTCATTGGGTCATTGGGTCATTGGGTCATTGGGTCATTGGGTCATTGGGTCATTCCAATGCTTGCCTTGCCAATGTATTTTATGTAAATATTTAACTTGTGATGAATAGTTTCTAATTGTTGAATTAACACTTGGTAAATGTCGTCCTCGATTAGATTTCTTGTTTGTGCTTTTTTTAACCAGCTTTTGGTTTCAATAATCGAGCCTCTGCTAAAGTAGCAGAAGTTTTTGTTTTCTTTATAATGGTATCTTCCAAAACCTTCTGCAATGTTCGCACCTATCGAGTCCGCGGACCGAACCAGTTGTTTTCCGATAGTATCTTTTGCGAAATAATCCCAAGACAATACTAAATCCCAAATTGTATTAGAGAAAGTTTCAGACAAATTGTAAATCTCTAAATCTTCTATACGATTGCTCATAATGACTCAATGACCTAATGACACAATGATTAAATCAAATCGCGACAATACCCTTTATGTGCGGATGTGGGTCATAACTTTCCAAAGTGAAATCTTCGTATTTGAAGGAGAATATATCCTTAACATCCGGATTGATCTTCATGGTGGGTAATGGCCTTGGATCGCGACTTAATTGCAGCTTGGCTTGTTCAAGATGGTTGTTGTAGATGTGTGCATCGCCGAATGTATGGATGAAATCGCCGTACTGCAGGCCACATACCTGGGTCATCATCATAGTAAGTAATGCGTAGGACGCGATGTTGAAAGGTACGCCCAAAAATATATCGGCACTGCGCTGATATAGCTGACATGACAATTTACCATCGAGCACATAAAACTGGAACAGGCTGTGGCAAGGGGGGAGCGCCATCTGGTTAACATCGGCAACGTTCCATGCCGATACGATCATGCGGCGGGAATCAGGATTGTTTTTGATTTGGTTTACCACCTGGCTAATCTGATCGATGTGGCCGCCATCGGGTGTAGGCCACGACCGCCATTGGTAACCATATACCGGGCCGAGGTTGCCGTCAGCATCCGCCCATTCGTCCCATATGCGCACGCCGTTTTCTTTTAGGTAAGCAATATTGGTATCACCGCTTAAAAACCATATGAGCTCATGTATGATGGATTTAAGGTGCAGCTTTTTGGTGGTTACCAATGGGAAGCCGTCTTGTAGGTTAAACCGCATTTGGTATCCGAATACGCTTATCGTCCCCGTTCCGGTGCGATCATGTTTTTGCGTGCCGGTATCCATCACATGGCGCATTAAATCCAGGTATTGTTTCATGTTATTGAGTGAATGAGTGATTGGGTGAATGAGTGATTATGATAAGCATCTTTAAATACCTCGCCCACTTATTATCCTATACAAATAAAAATATTCTAATTTTACCATCCTACGGATGTGCAAAAATACATGCCGTTGTTAATCTTTTGTATGGTAATTTTCCCGAACGCTAAAATAAATATCGGCTTGAATGTGATTGAACGCCGCGCCGATGGCTATCATAACCTTGAAACTGTTTTTTACCCGGTAAAGATAAACGATGTGCTCGAGATCATCCCGGCTGATGAGTTGAGCTTTGAATCGTCAGGTTTGGAGATACCGGGTAGGTTGGGGGATAACCTTTGCATCAAGGCTTACCACTTGCTGAAAAAGGATCATAATATATCGCCGGTAAAAATCCATCTGCATAAAAATATCCCGATAGGCGCAGGGCTGGGCGGCGGATCAAGTGACGCTGCATTTTTTATTAAACTGATGAATCAGCAATTTGATTTAAAATTGAGTGTTGACCAAATACAGGACTACGCCCGCAAGCTTGGTGCTGATTGCGCTTTTTTTGTTGAGAGCAAGCCTGTGTTTGCTTTTGAGCTGGGCGATGAATTTGAATCGATCAAACTCGATCTGTCGAAATATAAAATCGTACTGGTGATGCCACCTACGCAGGTGTCGACGGCTGAAGCTTATCGTGGGGTGAAACCTTCGCCCATTAAAACCACTTTGTATGAATTGATAGACCTGCCGGTTGCCCAGTGGAGAAAGCATATCAAAAATGATTTCGAGGAATCGATATTTAAAAACCATATTATGATACGCGGCGTGAAGGCTGCTCTTTACGAAGCTGGCGCATTGTTCGCCAGCATGAGCGGGAGCGGAGCATCCGTTTTTGGGATATTTGAAAATACACCCGACCTGTCGCACCTGGAAGATGAGAACCAGGTGTTTTATGATATTTAGATTTTTGATTTCGGAATTGAGAATTACGATTTCGGATTTGTGAAATTTAAATCCGAAATCGTAAATCTAAAATCAAACGCCCGCATCCTCACTAACGCCGCGGGATACGCCTTCCACCCAATCACTCTCGCCCCAACCTTTGGCTACTGCTGATTGAAGCCTGTTATGAACCAACATTGCGGTTGGCATAGGGGTGAGGCTTGCCTGCGCAATTTTGAGGGTAAGGCGGGCGTCTTTAAAACCCAGTTTGGTTTTGAAGCCTACAGGTTGAAACTGTTTGTTAGCGATGAGCCTGCCATAGTTCTGAAAGATCGGCGCGCTGAAAAGTGTAGTGCCAAAAAAGTCGGCCACCTGCGCACGATCTAAGCCGTTTTTTTCGGCAAGGGTGTAGGCCTCTGCCATCATCTCCATTGATGCGGTGATCATGAAATTACCCGCTACTTTAACCACGTTGGCGCCGCTTACTTTTTCGCCGAAATCAATGATGCGCTGGCCTAGGCATTCCAAAACTGGTTTGGCAATTTCTTTGGCTTCCAGATCGCCGGAGATGCAGATAAATAATTTCCTCGCTGCGGCTGCGTCAGGGCGGCCAAATACGGGCGAGGCGACATAAGTGCTGCCGGAATTTTTGTGAAGCTTATAGAGCTCCTCAGAGGTATCTGGGGCGATGGTGCTCGTAGAGATATGCACCGCACCAGCTGTGAAGGTTGTTAAAATGCCATTCTCGCCGCTAACGGTCTCTTTAAGCACTTCATCTTCCGAAAGCATGGTGATCAATATTTTTACACCGTCGGCAGCTTGCGCCGGTGTTTTGCAAATGGTGATAGATGACGCGTTCAGCTCCTCCGCCTTTGATGTAGTGCGGTTGTAAACCTGTAAATGATAACCCGCTTCTATCAGGTTTTTTGCCATGGGCATGCCCATATTACCAAGTCCGATAAATCCTATTTTCTTTTCCATGATGTTAGTTTATATATTCCTTGTCCTCGTCGCTTAGTGTATTAGGGTCTTCGCGTTGATGTTCGCCTTCAATAAAAGTTCCGCCCAGTTTTTTTACCCGTGAAGGCCTGCCGACTAAAACGCCTAAAATAAACGCGACGACACCGACGGCGGCCATCATAACCAGTTTTGACATTCGGAAAGTTGCCCACAAAAATGAAAAGGTTACAGGCTCGGTATTTTGCATCAACACAATGGTGAGCATTACCGTGATAAGGATTACAACGATGGTTTTTATTCTCATGATTTTTTGATGTTCTATTATTTACAATATCCGCTTTTTTAATGGTGTTTTAAAAATGTGTTTTTTTAATCAAGCCTGCTCTTTTCCTGAAAAATAATCCTGTTAAATAATTCTCCTTTTGATTAATGAGGCGTCATTGTTGCAAAATGTCGATTGGTGATATTGACTGATAGATGGCGGTGGTCGGCTGAATAGTAATTGAACGAGTGGAATTCCAAAAACTGATTTGAAAAAAAATGATCGAATTTGAATCCATTTTTTGTTTGTATAGATTTTTTTCTCCATGCCGTCAATTTAACCATTTCTTCATTATTTGATTTCAATACACTTTGGTTGATTGGTTTGGTCAAATTCTATGATGTGTACTTAAACTTTAATTTATATTATTTAAAATGTTGATTATTAGTATTTTATTATATATAAATAGTAATTTGAATGGCGTTTGCTAAAAATAATAGTAATTTGATTTTTACGATATGTTATTTTTGTTCAATATTTTATTTCATTGTAGTTTGTATATATACTGATTTTAAGTGTTATATGTTATTTAGGTATTAGACTTTTTGTATTTTGTTTATTTTTTTTTAATGGAAATTTAGCCTGATTTAGCTAAAAATAAAGCTGTTAGTGCTATTGGATTTCGATACACTAACTTTTTTTTATAATTGACCTTGAATCGATTGTTTTGAGTGGGATGGTTATAAACCTATGCTAGTGAAATGAAGCGCTTAGGGACGCTTAAAATGCGCCGGATGTATACGGATTTCTTATCCCCTATTAGGGGGTCCGCATACATTATTAAATAAGTGGAAGGATTTAGAGCCGGAAAATTAATGCAGGAAAGATAGGAATTAACGTGCCTTGCGTTTTGTGATTTGCTTTTGGGCTACAGGATAAAGAAAGATAGTAGACAAAATTACCATTGCGCCAAGCCAGAAACCAGGCTTTAATTTATGCAATTCGCCAAAAAAAATAAAGGCCAGGATGATGCCATATACCGGTTCGAGGTTGGTGATAAGCGCTACCTTGAATGCCGAAAATTCTTTCATTACTGATACCCCGGCAACGTAGGCAAGTGAGGTGCATATGGTGCCAAGGATCAATAAATAGCCTATATCTGAGTTCTGCAAAACCATACCCTGACCGAATCCGTGAGTGAAAAACAGGTACACTGTGATCCATACAAAGGCACCTGAAAGCTCGTAAAAAGCAATAACAGGTGCTTCTATTTGCTTTACCTGCCGCGCGTTTATGATAGAGAAAAGGCTTGCGCATATAGCGCTAAGTAAACCTAATATAATGCCCTTAGTGTATTGTGTTTCAAATTTAAATATTAGTAATATCCCAACAACAATAAAAATACCAGCTATTATCTCGAGTTTGGAGATGCGGTTTTTATTAATTATTGGCTCAAATATGGCGGTGAAAAGTGTAATGGATGACAGGCAAACTAATGTTACCGAGACGGTAGAAACCTTGATAGCAGCGAAAAATAATATCCAGTGGCCGCCTACCAGTGCACCCGTGAACATCAGTTTTAACAACGTGCTTCTATCAACTTTGATGGTATTTTTGTTGAATTTGAAATATAAAAACAATGAAATAGCGGCTATTACAACCCTATACCACACCAGTTGTACAGCCTCTATGGTGATTAATTTACCCAGAATACTGGTAAATCCCCAGATGAAAACAGTAAAATGAAGTATTAAAAGGTTTTTATCTATACCTGTAGTGGTAACATTTTCGGGCATTATTTAGGCGCTTTATACAGCAAATATAAGCCTAATAAGCCAAATAGTATGTTAGGTATGAATGCCGCCATTAGTGACGACATAGTGCCTTTTTCGGCAAAAACAAAGGCGAATTTATCTACTATAATAAACGAAAAACACAATATTATACCTATGCCCAACGGTAAACCTATACCACCACGCACCTTTTGTGATGATAATGCGACGCCAATAAGCATCAATACGAACGTTGAAAAAGGATAAATAAAACGCCTGTATTTTTGATACAGCATGTTATTTAAAACCCCAGATCCGCGTATTTTTTCTTTGGCTATGGCTATGTTTAATGTCTTTAAACTCATTGCATCATAGCTATCGTCATGTAATACATTAAAGTCGCTTGGTATCATATCCAGTGTCGTATCTTTAGTTACGCCCGTTAATTGGCGCTCATGTAAACCGTTCACGTAACGTATGGTACAGTTGTTCATATCCCACTTTCTTTTAACAGAATCATATACAATGGTTGGGGCATAAAGCTTTTCTCTAAGCTCATCACCATTGAATTTTTCCATAATAAAGGTGTACCCGGTATGTACATCCTGTTGGTATGATTCCAGGTAAACGAAGGTATGAGCATCTAATTTTAAATGCACCTGGCTCTTGGTAGGGTCCTGGTCGCCGTTGAATCCGTGTGAGTTTTCAAAGTCAATTTTTAACTTATTGGTATAAGGAATAAGGTAAACATTGGCAAAAAATGATACGATAAATATGAGTGTAGCGGCAATAAAATAGGGCCTTAAAAAACGATTAAAACTGGCTTTTCCACTCAGTATCGGAACGATTTCTGTTTGGTTAGCCATCTTCGCGGTAAAGAAAATTACCGCCAAAAAGTTAATAAGGGGTGATAACATGTTGATGTAAAATGGTATAAACCCGGCGTAATATTGGAACGCTATTTGGTATAAGGTAGCGTGTTTGGAAAGAAAATTATCAAGGTGTTCAGATATATCAAACACAACAGATATTACTATAAACATACCCAGGGTAAACACGAATGTACCCAGGTATTTATTGATGATATATCTATCAATAACTTTAACGTATCTGTTATATAATTCCTTCATAAACCCCCTCTAAATCTCCCCCGGTAGGGGAGACTTTATTGTGATTTTTTTAATAGCCCTCCCTACCGGGGAGGGTTGGGTGGGGGGCTACAACCTTTCGCCCAACCTTTTTACCATTACCTGCTTCCAGTTGTAAAACTCGCCGCTTATTATCTTTTCACGTGCTTCCTGCACCAGCCACAGGTAAAAGTGTAGGTTGTGTAAGGTAGCTATTTGCGCGCCAAGCATTTCGCCGCTATGTATCAGGTGCCTTAAATAAGCTTTTGTATATGCTTTATCTGCAAACAGGTCACTATCAGCTTCAATTGGCGAAAAATCGTTCTTCCACTTCTCGTTTTTAATATTGATAATGCCGTTTTTGGTAAACAACATGCCATTGCGGGCATTGCGGGTAGGCATTACGCAGTCAAACATATCAATACCTAACGCAATATTCTCTAAAATATTTATAGGTGTGCCTACACCCATCAAATAACGTGGTTTTTGCTCCGGTAATATATTGCACACAATTTCTGTCATGGCGTACATTTCTTCAGCGGGTTCACCCACTGAAAGTCCGCCTATAGCATTGCCCTCACGCTCAAATGAAGCGATAACTTCTGCCGATCTCACCCTCAAATCTTTATAAACCGAGCCCTGTACTATAGGAAAAAAAGTCTGACTATAACCGTATTTAGGTTCAGTGCTGTCAAACCTATCACAGCAGCGTTTAAGCCAGCGATGGGTCATTTCTATAGAGCGTTTGGCGTAGTTATAGTCGCAAGGGTAGGGCGTGCATTCATCAAATGCCATGATAATGTCCGCGCCAATGGTGCGTTGTATATCCATCACATTCTCAGGTGTAAACAAGTGTTTTGAGCCATCAATATGCGAGCGAAAAGTAACGCCTTCCTCCTTTATTTTACGTACTTCGGTGAGCGAATACACCTGGTAGCCGCCGCTATCGGTTAAAATAGGGCCATCCCAGCCATTAAATTTATGCAGACCACCGGCTTGCTCAATGGTATTAAGTCCTGGTCTTAAGTATAAATGATAGGTGTTTCCTAATATAATTTGCGCCTTAATATCGTTCTTTAGCTCGTGCTGATGAACGGCTTTTACGGTACCTGCGGTACCAACAGGCATAAAAATAGGTGTTTGTATGGTTCCGTGATCGGTAGTGATCTCACCCGCGCGGGCTTTTGAATGCGGATCCTGGGCTGTTAAATTAAATTTCATGTAAGTATGCAAAATTAACAAATTTATCAGGATGTGCGAATGTGCAAATTTGTGGATGTACGCCGGGCATATTGGGTCGTACTGTACCATGGTACGCATGAAACACCTGGTACAGTTGGTACACTTTTAGGCCAAAAAATGTCCAAAATAGTACTAAAAAGGGCGGTTTTACATGTCAAATTACCCGTATTTTATCCCAAAAACAGCAGATTTTCGACCCAAAAACACTCAAAAATGACTGTTTTTCGTTCATTCTTGGCCATTTTTTACTCGTTTTTACCATTTTTTTGATCTAAGATGTACCAAAAATTATGCTTCAATCAACTATTCTCTAACTAGTAATAAGGGCATTCCCGCTGATAAAATCATATCGCATTTTCCGTTCTCTTATAAGCTTTAATCCAATACTAGTAAATTAGGAGGGACTTTTTTTACCCTCTTTCCGGCTTGCCGGAGAGAGGGTGGTCGAGCGAAGCAAAGACCGGGTGAGTAATTATACGAGCGGCATCAGTACAATGCTCATTATAAACCAATTGAAAAAAAGCTAAAATCAAGCAAATCCCCCAATCCGTTTAACCACGGTTCATACAATCCTCCAATTGTGGAAACTTAACCCACTTATAAACACTATAAATCCACTGATTTTTAACAAATTTGTTGCTTATTGTATCATTGTTTGGAAACGTATATAAAGGAAGCCTTATTTCTGCTTTTTCAGTTCTGTTTTATTATTCAGCTGTATTATCTGGTTAACAATTATAGTAGGCTTGCCGGGTATAAACCGCTGGAGGATTTGCTGCCCGTAACTATCCCCGTTTCGGTAATTATCAGTGCCCGAAACGAGGCGAAAAACCTACAACATTACCTGCCATTTATCCTGGAGCAGAATTATCCCGACTACGAGGTTGTGGTAATAAACGACTGCTCTCACGATTCATCCGATACCGTATTAGAGGTTTTTCAGGAGAAATATCCCCATTTGAAAGTGGTTACTATTACCGAGCATGATCGTTTTAAAACCGGTAAAAAGTTTGCATTAACCCTCGGTATTAAGGCTGCAAAAAATGAGCATTTGTTATTTACCGATGCTGATTGTATGCCCGGGTCGGCTAACTGGATAACCCGCATGGCCGCGAATTTTAGCCCATCCGCGCAAATTGTTTTAGGTTACGCACCTTATAATAAGCGTAAGGCTTTTTTGAACTCTCTTATCAGGTTTGAAGCTGTGAAAGCTGCTATTAATTATTTCTCAGCCGCGCTAAATGGCAATCCTTACATGGGCGTTGGGCGTAATTTAGCTTATACCAAGTCCCTATTTTTTAGTGCCAAAGGTTTCGCTTCGCACATGCATTTGATAGCCGGTGATGATGATTTATTTGTGAATCAACACGCCACAGAAGATAATACAACGATTGAATTACACCCCGAAGCCTTTACTTATACCGATGCCAAAAGCACCTTGTCATCATGGTATAAACAAAAAAGACGCCACTTTGGGGTAGGTAAATATTACAAAAATGAGCACCGCAGAATGCTGAGTATTGATGCGATTAGCGGCTATTTGTTTTATGTTTTACTGATTATATGCCTTATATTTAGCTTCGAGCCCATGCTTGTTTTGGGGGTATTTATATTCAGGCTGATACTGCAAATAGTGATTTATAGCAAAACTTTTAAGAAGCTGGAATCCAATGATTTACTGTGGTACTTGCCCGTGCTTGATTTTTGTTATTACATATATATAAACACATTCGGACTACTAGCCACTTTTATTAAGACCACCCAATGGAAATAAACGCAAACTTTACCGAGAACGCGAAGAATGATTTTCACCTGGTGGTGAAGGCGCGCGAAGGCAACCAAAAAGCCTATGCCGACCTGATGCATCGCTACAAAGATTCTATCTATTTTATGGTATTAAAAATGGTTAACAACAAGGAGGACGCTATGGACCTTACTGTTGAAACCTTTGCCAAAGCCTTTGAAAAGCTGGAAAAATACCAACCGGATTATGCCTTTAGTACCTGGCTTTTCCGCGTGGCTACTAACAATTGTATCGATTTTATCCGTAAAAAGAAGCTTAACACAACCTCCATACATGGTATGATGGATGATGATGGCGAGGATAAAACTTTGCAGATTAAAGCTGATGTGCTCAATCCGGAAGAAACATCTATCAAAAAACAACAAACTGAAGAGTTAAAATTATTGATAGAAAACTTACCGTTACGTTACCGCAACCTGATCACACTGAGATACTTTGATGAATTATCTTACGAGGAGATCGCCCAGCAGCTTGACTTGCCTTTGGGCACCGTGAAAGCGCAATTATTCAGGGCTCGTTATTTATTAGGAAACATCCTTAATCGTTTAAATAGGGATGACATCTAATATTCTCCTAAAATATTTCCCCGATATTACCCCGCAGCAACAGCAGCAGTTTGAGCAATTGCCCGGGTTGTACAACTTTTGGAATAATCAGATCAACGTTATTTCGCGGAAGGATATTGACCAGCTTTATGAACGCCACATACTGCATTCACTTGGTATTGCTAAAGTGATGAACTTTTTGCCTGGCGAAAATGTGCTTGATGTAGGTACCGGCGGTGGTTTCCCCGGTATACCATTGGCTATTTTATTTCCCGAAACACAGTTTTTTTTGGTCGATTCTATCGGCAAAAAAATAAAGGTAGTTAAGGAAGTAGCCTCAGCGCTTGGCCTCCAAAACCTTAAAGCGGAGCATTTACGGGCCGAGCAAGTTGATGAGAAATTCGATTTTGTAGTATCGCGCGCGGTTACAAGGTTAAAGGAATTTTATCCTTGGGTAAAAGGAAAATTCAGTAATCAATCAAAAAATACATTACCTAACGGTATCCTTTATTTAAAAGGGGGAGATCTTGAAGAAGAAATTGCCGAATCGGGTTTAGCCGTTCAGCAATATCACCTCAAAAATTACTTCGAGGAGGAGTTTTTCGAAACCAAGCAGGTTATCTACGTAAAAGCTTAGTCGTTTTATCTGCTTATTTTACTTGTATGTTAGTTTCCTGCTAGCATAAATTACACAACTTTGCGCATTAGTGATATATTACTTTTTTTCCTTTGTTAGTGTCCTCACTAACAAATTGAGAAGGTGTGGTTTGTTAGTGAGGACACTAACAAAGGAAGTAGAATTCTGACAAAGTCAGGAAGTCACCCTGGCTAACAGCCTTTTTCTGATTTTGTGAAGAAACCGGGGATTGACGGCCAGGCCAGCAGAAGCTTTGTCGTTTTAATGGGCGCAACGGTTGGTGGCGGGGGCGGTAGTTTATTTGCACCAGGACGCACAAGCGTAAAATTTTTCAATAGCGATGGCGCATGCGGACGGTTTTCTGCTTTAGGTTGCACAGGAGCAGGCGGTGGCGGCGGTGCAAGCTTGATGTTTTTTCCCGGTGGAGTTGGCACAGGAGGAGGCGGGGGCAAAAGTTTTACATTCATCAGTTTTCCGCTTGGAAATTTATAACCGTATTTGTCAAGCAACATTTTACGCTCATCAGTTGAAATTTTTTCATCATAATAAGTGTGTTTACTGCCGTCTTTATCAGTTATAATTACCTTTTTAGATATACCACCGCCACCATTGCTATTGTGGATAGCTTCGACCACATGATATCCTTTAGTGGTTGTATAGGTATAATTGTAATTAATAACATTATTGTTGGCCATAAAATGTACATGTTTAGGTGTGTCGGTTTTCATTGCCGGGGCAATATCTACCAAACCATAACTTTTACTAAAAGCCAGTGTTGATGCGCAAAGCAAACCGGCGCAAACCGGGATAGCCAGCAGGTATTTTAGCCTTGCTAAATTACCCGAACGTTGTTGGTTTAACATAATGATCCTCTTTTTTAATAGGTTATAATTGAAAAATGAATGCGTAATTGATGATCCGCCAAGCCCGTAAGCATTGTTAACCAGGAATGTAGAGTAGGCTATTACATCGTTTCCTTCCGTAGCGGTTTGCTCATCGGCGATATATTCATGTAAGGCTTTTAAGCTGGCCTGAAGTAGGTAGATGAACGGATTAAACCAGTTAACAATTTTCAGAAGCTCAATAAAAATAATGTCGACTGAGTGTTTTTGCCGGATATGTACCAACTCGTGCTGAATAATAGTATCAGCTCCGCTTGCTTTTGTGCCGATAAAAAGAAAGTTGAAAAAGGAAAAAGCGGTGTTTGAATCATCAACATAGATCAATTTATAAGAAGCATCTGTCTCAGCATTTGACGCTCTCGTCAACTTAAATAATTGATAAATTTTTATCGAAAATATAATAAGCAATACAGCAACACCTAAAAAATAGGCCCCAATTAACCCGTCTTGCCAGGTAAAATGAACAACTTCAACAGGCGCATTAGTATAATGAATTACGGCAGACTGCGGCAAAGGGATTAGGGTAATAGCTATTGGTTTTGGCTCAGCAGATTTCAAAAATCCCAGTTGCAGCAAAGGAATAACAAAGGAAATTACGGAGGTTGCCAACAAGTAAATTCGGCTCAACGCGTAATGGGTATCGTTCCTTAAAAACAGGTAGTATAGGGCATAAAATACAGCCAGGTATAAATTTGCCTCTAGTAAATAATGCAGCCAGTTCATTTGTTTTTGATTTTAAGGTTATCAATTAGCTTGGTTAATTCATCCAGTTCATTTATATCCAGCTTCTTTTCATCGGCAATAAACGATACCAGGCTTTTGTAGGAGTTGTTGAAATAGCTATTCATCATTTTATCAAAAGTGAATTTTTTATACTCCGCTTCGCTGATGATAGGGAAGTATACGTGCGAATTCCCGTAGGCTTTATGATCCGCAAATCCCTTACCCTCCAATACCCTTACCACGGTTGATACCGTGTTATATGCCGGTTTCGGTTCGGGTATTTGCTCAATTATATCTTTTACAATAGCCTCATTTAGTTGCCAAAGTATCTGCATTACTTGCTCTTCTGCTTTAGTAAGCTCTTTTATTTTCATGTAAACTATCTTTATAGTTTAATAAAGGTATTAACTATATTTATAGTTTACAAACTATTTTTATAGTTTTTTATTTTTTACTGTTAAATAGATAGGATTTTCTATTTTAGGGGTACTTATTCCTTATGTCTATACTTCACCAGGTTGCCCTTACTTATTTAAAAAATGTTGGCCCAACAATAGCAAAATCAATGATTAGCCATTTTGGTAGTGCCGAACGAATATTCACCGTACCGAAAGGTAAATTGCTGGGCGTGCCCGGTATCGGCCCAAAAACATTCGAACTACTCAACCTGGATGATGCCATGCGACAAGCCGAAGCAGAACTGAAATTTATAGAGAAAAATGGTATAGATGTGATTTTTTATACCGATCCACGCTATCCAAAACGACTGAAGATCTGTAATGACTCACCGGTTTTACTATTCTCCAAAGGGAATGCCGATTTAAACAACCAGCGTATCATTAGCGTAGTTGGTACCCGCAACGCCACCGAATATGGTAAACAACTATGCCAGCAGCTTGTAGAGGAATTGCAGCCATACAACGTATTAATTGTAAGTGGTTTAGCCTATGGTATTGATGTTTGCGCCCATAAAGAATGTGTTAAATTGAATGTGCCGACAATAGGGGTACTGGCGCATGGTCTTGATAAATTATACCCCAGCCAAAACCGGATAATCGCTGAAAAGATGATAGAAAATGGCGGCTTATTAACAGAATATCCCTCAGGCACTATCCCCGACAGGGAAAACTTCCCGCAGCGTAACCGCATAGTTGCCGGTATGGCCGATGCTACTGTTGTTATTGAAGCAAGTGTAAAAGGTGGTGCA
This sequence comes from Mucilaginibacter sp. L196, assembly GCF_009765905.1. GTDB lineage: Bacteria > Bacteroidota > Bacteroidia > Sphingobacteriales > Sphingobacteriaceae > Mucilaginibacter. The sequence continues at coordinate 559,562 of NZ_LMUO01000019.1, forward strand.
TTAATTACCGCGGAAATCGCTAACTCCTATAATCGTGATGTATTTACATTCCCTGGCAGGGTAGGCGATGAATTTTCCGAAGGTTGTAATTTCCTGATCCGCCATAACAAAGCAGCTATTTTGACCAATCCAGCTGATTTGGCCAACAGTTTAGGATGGGAAAAAGCAGAGAATTCATCAGGTTTAGACCAGCAATTAACCTTACCCATAGATTTATCGACAGAGGAATTGATGATTTTTGACCTCATCCGCCAGCATAAATCCCCTTTAGCGATTGATGATCTGACCATAAAAGCCAATATCCCGATGAGCCAGTTAGCAATGACTTTACTCAATATGGAGATGCAAGGCTATATCCGATCGCTACCCGGAAAAACGTATTTAGTGAACTAAGACAGTTGATTTATGTGATTACGCGGATTTCGTTGATTGATATTAAAAAGAAAATTAATCAACGCAATCCGCGTAATCAATAAAATCAACGGTTAGCGGTTGGGTTCGTCATAATAAGTTAACTCGCCCATTTCCATACTTAGTGCTTGCCATTCTTCCTCGTCAAACTCAATTAAAGCGACTGCGCAGGTAGGTACATCTTTAATTTTACCGGTTAAATAATACAATATCTGACTGATTCCAGGGTTATGGCCAACTATCGCCACAAAATCACGATCCTCAGGTAAGTGGTTGATAATATGCAGCAAAGTATTCTCACTGGCATCATATATCTTTTTATCCGTTTCAATCTCGTGACTTAAAAGATGCTCCGAAAATATGTTGGCGGTAGTATGCGTACGCAGGGCGGGGCTGGCTATAATTAGTGCTGGTTTAATGTCTTCAGCAACAAGCCGTTGGGCCATTATAGTAGCATCCTCCATACCTTTTTCTGTCAGAGGTCGTTCAAAATCTGAATACTTGTTTTCATGTTCGGCTTTCGCATGGCGTATCAGCAATAATCTCTTCATGGCTTTGTGGTATACTTACTTAAGTGCTCAATCACTGTTTTTGTTTCGATGCGATGTAAACAAGCATAATCCCCTCTGAAACAAGGTTTATCGCCATATACAGAACACGGCCTGCATTCAATACTATCAGCCACAATATCATCTTCTGATTGCCCATAACCCAGGAATCCCGCATAATGATGTGTTGCGCCCCATATAGAAACTGCTGGTGTACCCACAAGCGAAGCCATATGCATTCCCGCTGAATCCATACTCAACATCACATCAAGCTGACTGATGAGTGCAAGCTCCTGTTCAATATTCAATTGCCTTACAACCGAAATAACATGCTCATATTTCCCCGCCCACTCATTACAAATTGCCAACTCCGAATCCGATCCGCCGAACAAAAAAACAGTAACATCCTGTTTCTTCAATTCACTGATTACATCTTCCATCTTTTCCAACGGAAAGATTTTCCCGGTATGCTTAGCAAACGGACTTATCCCAATCCATGTTTTAGTTTTATTGCCGATGATTTTAGGAATATCTTCTGTTAAAGGCCTCAAGTCCTTAACCAATTCATAGTTCAGCGATAACGAAAAACCAAGCTCTCGAAATACATCCGCATAACGTTCAGTAGTACGCTTTAAGGGTTTAAGCACCTTGTTTGGAAAACGTGTCAGTAGCTTTTTTTCTTCCCTGCCTTTATTAATATAGGCATAAGACACACCTGCAAGCCTGAATAATCTGCGCAATACTTTAGTCCGCAAACTACCATGCAAATCAGCAAAACCGGTAAATTTTCCTTGCTTTTTAAGCTGATTGTATAGCTTTATTATCCCACCAAATCCTTTAAATTCCTTATCTAAGTTGGCAGGAAAATATGTTAAACGAGGGATGTTTTTAAAGAAACCCGCAAACTGCGGCCTAGATACATAGGTGATTTCAATATCAGGGTTTTGATCCAAAAGTGCTTTTACAACAGGTACTGTCATCGCCACATCGCCCATCGACGAGAAACGCGACACCAGTATATGCTTCGGCCCCGGCATTATTTCTTGTTATTGTACAAAACCGGGTTCAAATTGGGGTCGTTATACATCTTCATTTGGCGGTATACCTTCATGTATTTCTCACCCTTTTCAATGTCTTCCAATAGCTCATCAATAGCTAATGATAGGTCAACCTGCTGCTGTAACAACACCGATAGCTTCTCGCTGCATTGCAATAAATGGTATTCGCTGGCATCACTGCGGATGCTTTCTTCCTGCATATGGTAAACCTTCAGCGCTAAAATAGATAGCCTGTCAATAGCCCAGGCAGGGCTCTCAGTATTGATCTTTGCCGTTGGCAACGCTACAATATCCTTGAACTTATCGTGAAAGTACGAGTCTATCACTTCTACAATATCCGTGCGGTCTTGGTTGGATTTATCAATACTGCGTTTCCATTTTATCACTTCAGATGAATCGATATTTGGGTTACGTATCTCATCTTCCATATGCCATTGGGCGGTATCAATCCAGCATTTGGTATATAAAATGTGGTCTATTGTACCGGTAGCATATGAGGAATCAATTACCTTGAAAATCTCGTTGTACTGATGATAATCAGAAACTACCTGCTCAAAAATACGGTTGCATTGCGCACTAATCATAGTTGCAAAGGTAATGGTTTATTTTATTCTGCCGCTTCCGGATTTAGCCTCTTTTCTTTTCAAAAACCTGTATTATCGCCGGGAGCGATAGCGCATTTAAACACTTGTCTTTTGATAAGCCACCTTTGCGGGCCACCAATACTCCAAAATGCATATCTAAAAAGCCCTCATTGCGGTGAGCATCAGGATTTACGGATAGCCAAACGCCTTTTTCAAGCGCGTATTGGTGCCAGCGCCAATCCAGATCAAGGCGTAATGGGTTGGCGTTTATCTCAATAATCACATTATTTGCCGCGCAGGCATCTATTACTTTTTTGTAATTGATAGGATAGCCTTTACGACTCAACAATAACCTCCCGGTTGGGTGCCCTAAAATGGTAGTATATGGATTTTCAACAGCCTTAATAATTCTCGCGGTAGCTTTTTCCTCATCCATTTTTAGGTTGGAGTGTACAGATGCCACTATAAAATCAAATTTTTTCAATATCTCATCGGGATAATCCAGCGAGCCATCGTTCAAAATATCCGACTCTATACCTTTAAATATCTTAAAACCATCGAGCTTTTTATTCAGATGATCTATCTCTTCCTGTTGCTGCAACACCCGCTCAATGCTCAACCCTTTGGCGTAGAATGCACTTTTGCTATGATCGCACATGCCCAGATACTCCAATTTTAAAGTATCCCGACAATATAATGCCATCTCCTCAATGGTATTTACGCCATCACTCCATGTACTATGGTTGTGCAAAGTTCCTTTAAGGTCATTATAGCTAATCAGCTGAGGGAGCATATTATTCTCAGCCTTTTCAATAAATGTATCACCCTCACGTAACTCAGGCTTCATAAATTCCAACCCCGCTTTCGTATAAACGAGTTCCTCACTCGTCGGCTGATCAATTTCGCCGGTAGTTCTTTCTAAAACTGCTGTAATATGCTCCTCGCTTCCTGTTTGCAGGAAAAGCTCTTTATAAAAATCCCGTTTCTCAACACATACAATATCAACCAGTAAACCGTTCGCCAGTTCACCGTTTATATGATTACCATTCAGGTTTATATTTTGTAATATATTGGATGCTGAGAAGCTATCAAACGCCAATTGCTGATCCCTGCTGCCTAAAACAATAACCAGTTCGCTTATTATTTCACAAAGCCTGCGATATTCGCCTGCAAACTCTACCAATGCACCAACAAAAACGGTTTTAATTTCATCCATCAGGTCGTTAGCTTCCTGTGCTATCTGCGCATACAGGAATTTACCATTGCTGGCCATCCTGAAGTCAATAGCCTTCCTGATTTCTTCCTGCGTTTTTAACCCGAAACCCTTAGCCTCAATCAAACGGTTCTCATTACAGGCATAGTATAATTCCCCGGTGTTTTCAATACCTAGGTCTTTCCATATTACAGCTACTTTTTTGGGGCCGATACCTTTTATGCCCATCATCTCCACAACCCCTTCCGGGGTATCTGCTAACAGGTCTTCCAGTTCGGTCATAGTACCGGTTTCTACTAATTCATGGATCTTAGCGGCGGTACTTTTGCCAATGCCTTCAACTTTTTCCAGTTCGGCCAGTGTTTTTCCGGCTACAGCAAAGGGTAGTTTATCAACCTTAAACGCCGCATTAGCTACCGATTTTATTTTAAACGGATTAACCTCATGCAGTTCCATGAGTCGTGATAAAAGGCGAAGTCTGCGGGCTATTGGTTTATTTTCCATGAGAATTGTAACCGTAAAAATAAAAAAAGCCGCTCGTAAAAGCAGCTTTTCTAAATATATTTTGGTTTAGCCCCACTCTAAATCTCCCCCTGTAGGGGAGACTTTTGACTTCGCTCTTTTTAAAGCCCTCCCTTCCGGGGAGGGTTGGGCGAAGAAGTCTGGGCGGAGTATTTTGAATTTAGTCCCTCTTAAGTTAATGACATTGATTAATTTATCACAATATCATATGGTAATCGGGTTTGCGGCGTGCGCATCATCTGTGTTACACCTTTAATTTCCTCGTAATATTTGTAATTATCACCCAGTTCTGATTTAATAGCACGGGTTTTCATTTCTACATTAAAGCTCGATCCGAATTTATCCAGTATGCTTTTTTGCTCCGGATACTCAACCAATTTATACTCACTCAACTTAGCCATTTTCGCCGCGCTCGCTACAGCATCATTAATATTACCCAAACGGTCAACTAAGCCAATTTTTATAGCTTGTTCGCCTGTCCACACACGGCCCTGACCAATACTGTTAATATAGGCCTGTGTTTTGTGACGACCAGCAGCTACAGCTTTGGTGAAATCATCATAGCCATGGTTTACCTGGTTTTGTAATATAGCACGCTCATCAGGCGAAAGCGGTTTGCTTATATCGCCCAGATCGGCATATTTGCCGGTAGTCACACCATCAAAGGTGATGCCCAATTTGTCGTTAAACAGCTTCTGCATGTTAGGTAAAATAGCGAATATACCTATCGACCCGGTAATGGTATTCGGCTCAGCAAAAATAGAATCCGCTGCGCATGATATATAATAACCGCCTGAGGCAGCCAGATCGCCCATAGAAACAATAATAGGTTTCTCCTTTTTTGTCAGCATTACTTCGCGCCATATCACATCCGAAGCCAGTGAACTGCCACCCGGTGAATTTACACGTAAAACAACCGCTTTAACCTTGCTGTCTAACCTTGCTTTGCGCAAAGCCTTTGATATTCTTTCGGAGCCAATAGTATTATCATCACCATCGCCGCCGTTTATTTCACCTGATGCATAAATAATAGCGATCCTGTTTTTTGATGAACTGTTTTTATCATTACTATCGTCGGCTTTATCTGCATCACTCTTGGTATAATCTTTTAATTCTATACTTGGTATGGTCGCTTTTTTCTCGGTTCCAGTACGGGCCCTTAACTCATCTAAAATTTCGTCCTTATATTTTAAACCGTCAACCAATTTGTATTTCAACGCATCCTCGGGGAATTGTATAGCCAAATTATTAGCGTAGTTAAATAGCGAGTCTTTACTGATATTACGGCTTTTGCCAATATTGGTTAAAAAATGATCGTAAAGCGAACCGAGATAGGAGGTAACCTGTAGGCGATTAGCATCGCTCATTTTGGTAAGGAAGAGCGGTTCAACTGCGCTTTTGTAAGTGCCTACTTTTATAATTTGCGCCTCAATTCCTAATTTATCCAAAGCGCCTTTTAAAAAAGTGATTTGTGAGCTGAAACCTTTAAATTCAAATATGCCTTTCGGGTTTATGTATACTTTATCAGCTACGGACGCTAAGTAATAAAAGCTTTGGGTATAAACCTCAGCATAAGCAATAATAAATTTGCCCGATTTTTTAAAGTCGATAAGCGCGTTACGTATTTCTTCAACAGTGGCCTGTTGCGATTCTATGTAGCTTTCATCCAAAAATATCCCTTTGATGTTGTTATCAGTTTTAGCCTTTTTAATGTCAGCCAAAATATCATTTAAGCCAACATCTTTATTATCATCTAAACCTAAAAATGGTAATCCGGATAATGGGTTATTAGGTGTACGTTCAGGTATAGTGCCGTTAAAGGAAATATGTAATACTGAGTTTGCATCTACATGCGAACCTTTATCGCTGCTTGCCGAGGCTATAATGGCAATGCCTATTATCACTATTATAATTGAGGTAAATACAAGTCCGACAATGGTAGCCAGTACATATTTGAAAAATTGTTTCATTAAAAATTATAAATGTAAGTAACTATGCAAATTTACTAATTCAATATGGTATAATATTAAGAGCTTTGTCCATAATATTTGTTACAACATGAATGATGTTTATTTACTATTAGGCAGCAACCTGGGCGATAGGTACTTGTTTATGCAGCAGGCTATAAAACTTATTGAGGAGCAAATTGCTCCCATTACCAATAAATCGTCGGTTTATGAAACAGAGTCGTGGGGTAAAAGTGATGCTCCTGATTACCTTAACCAGGTAATATTACTGCAAACAGATATGCCGGCCCGTTTAATACTCGAAAAAATATTAGCTATAGAAATTGTTTTAGGCAGGAAAAGGGAAGAGAAGTGGGGATCAAGAACTATTGATATTGATATTTTATTTTATGGCGATGCGATAATTGACGAGGTTGATTTACAAATTCCGCATCCCGAATTGCATAAAAGGAGGTTTACTTTGGAGCCATTGAGCGAGATAGCGCCCAATTTTAAACACACAGGTTTTAAGAAAGCTATTTTACAGCTAAAAAATGAGCTTAACGATGATTTAATTGTAAAAAAAATATACTTTTGAAACAGTAAACCTTTATGCCAGAGAACAATAACGATATCGACCTGACTTTCCTATATGAGATTGCTGATGGCAGCGATGAGTTCATCGTTGAATCAATTACAATGTTTTTAGATCAGTCGCCACAAATAATGCAGGAAATTGATACTGCTATAAAAGCACAGGACTGGGCCACTGCATCAGCAGCGGCACATAAGATAAAAGCGAACCTTGGTTTTTTTGGTATGCTTAATTCCCAGGCAATAATTCAGGATATTGAACATGCCTGCAAAACAGGAAACCCTAACCCTGCAGAAGTTACAGCAAAATTTAACGAAGTAAGCGGAATTATAAATGCCAGCTTATTATTGCTGGAAAAAATTAAAGCAGAAAAAGAAGTTAATCTTTAAATCTGCTCTATTTTAAAGCTATAGCTTTCCATTATCAGGTTAGCCAGTAAATTTTTACAAGCCTCGTCAACCTTAGCATGTGCTATTTCAGCATTAGCAGCCTCAATTTCAAGTGAGATGTGTTTTCCTATACGAATATTTTGAATTTCGGATAAGCCAAGATTTTTCATGCTTCCTGTTACAGCTTTACCCTGTGGATCAAGAATTTCTTTCTTTGGCATTACATCTATTTCAGCCTGGAATTTGGTCATGTGTTAGTTTTTTGAATTGAATTATTGATAGGCCGATGTAAAATAGTATCACCACCGGAACTGCCGCGAATTTAAAAAATAGTATCAATATAGCCGAAAATAACAGCAGTAAATAACGATAAATATTCTCCTGGAAATCGCGGTTCTTAAATTTGAGCGACATTAGTGGCAATTCCGCTACTAAAAGGCCACACATAACCACGGTGAAAATAGAAAGCCCGTATGAGTTGAGAATATATGTCGACAAATTACTGTGCTGTTCCATAATAAGCGGGAAAGATGCGATCAGAATAGCATTGGCAGGGGTTGGTAAGCCAATAAAGCTTTCAGCCTGCCGCGCATCCACATTAAATTTAGCCAGCCTTAACGCCGAGAATACTGGTATTAAAAAGGCAATAAAATTTAAGTACGGACTAAAATTATGAACAGGAGGGGCCTGTAAAAACAATTCATACATAATAGCTGATGGCAATACGCCAAAGCTTACCATATCAGCTAATGAATCCAGGTCTTTACCTATGCCCGAGTATGATTGCAATACACGCGAGGCAAATCCATCAAAAAAATCAAAAATAGCAGCCAGAAATATGGCATAAGCAGCATAGATCAGATTTTCCTGAAACGTAAAAACTATACCGATACAACCACTGAAGAGGTTACAACATGTAATGGCGTTTGGGAGATGCTTTTTCACTCGCTTCTTCATTTTAGTATGAAGGTATCAGGATTATTTTAAATATTTATGAAGTTATAAGTTAACTTATTATTAAAATATAACTTCATAAATATAAAAATATTATGAATTCATAGATATCAAAAACTCTTCGTTAGTTTTTGTACCTCTTATTTGTGCCTGTAAAAACTCCATTGATTCCTGTGAGTTCATGTCAGCCAGGTGGTTACGTAGTATCCAGATGCGCTGTAAAGTATCGCGATCAAGCAACAGATCATCACGGCGGGTGCTTGATGCTGTAATATCAATAGCAGGGAATATGCGTTTGTTAGATAATTTACGATCCAACTGTAGCTCCATATTACCGGTACCTTTAAATTCTTCAAAAATAACCTCATCCATTTTCGATCCGGTTTCAGTTAAAGCGGTAGCGATAATAGTTAGTGAACCACCATCCTCAATGTTACGTGCCGCACCGAAGAAACGTTTTGGTTTGTGTAACGCGTTAGCATCAACACCACCCGATAATATTTTACCTGATGCCGGTGCAACTGTATTATAAGCACGTGCAAGGCGGGTGATAGAATCCAACAGGATAACTACATCATGGCCGCATTCAACCATACGTTTAGCTTTCTCCAATACGATATTGGCAATTTTAACATGGCGTTCAGCAGGCTCATCAAATGTTGATGAAACTACTTCGGCGCGTACGCTACGTGCCATATCAGTTACCTCCTCAGGGCGTTCGTCAATCAGTAATATGATCAAATAAACTTCAGGGTGGTTTTTCGCTATCGCGTTAGCCACATCCTTAAGTAACATGGTTTTACCTGTTTTAGGCTGCGCCACGATCAAACCACGTTGCCCTTTACCGATAGGAGAGAACAGATCCATAATACGGGTTGAATAATTCCCCGGATCAGTAAACAAGCTCAGTTTTTCCGATGGGAAAAGCGGTACTAAGTGATCAAATGGAACACGGTCACGCACTTCGGCAGGTAAACGGCCGTTAATAGCTTCAACACGTACCAAAGGGAAATATTTCTCACCTTCTTTCGGTGGCCTGATGCTTCCGCGAACAGTATCGCCGGTTTTTAGGCCGAATAATTTTATTTGTGATTGCGATACGTAAATATCATCCGGAGAAGTAAGGTAATTATAATCAGATGAACGCAGGAAACCGTAGCCATCTGGCATAATTTCCAACACACCTTCGTTTATAATAACGTTATCAAAATCAAGATTGATAGCCGGCTCCTGGTTTTTAGCCTGCACATTATTTTGGTTGATGCGGCGCTCAAATTTTTGAGGGCGTGCTTCAGGCGCTGCTTCTTCTGTTTTAGCAGGAGCTTCGTCACTTTGATTCGCTTGTTCAGGCTCGGCCTCAGCAACGGGTGCTGGAGCTACTTCAGGCTCTTCTTCCTGCTGTGGCTCATCATCCTGCATATCAAACAGGTTGGTATCATCCAACGGAACCTCAACACGTGGTTCGTTAGAGTTTTTTATAGTGCGTACTCTTTTACGGTTTTTATCAGCTTTGTCGGCTTTGTCACCTTTATCAGGGGTTGATGCAGTAGTTTCATCCTGTTTCGGTGCATAGTTACTGTCAACAGTACTTTGCTGAGCCCGGGCGGCTTCTATCAGATTTTGCTGCTCAACTATGGCTGTAACTAGCTGAGCCTTTCTAAGGTCATCAGCTTCAGCAATACCTAAACTTTTTGCAATTTCGCGCAACTCCGAAACGAGTTTGTCGTTCAATTCAATTGTATCAGACATGAGATGGATTATAGTTCAAAAAAGATTGTTATTGTTTATTTGTTTTGCAACAATAAATATTTCCTGTGTTTTATAAGTTTAAACCCGGAAGTATCTATCTGAGAGAAGTTTATCCTGCAAATTTGCTATGCAACATCTAAAACCATGTACTAAAATATATAACGTGGATTTTTAAATTGTTTCTTTAGCGCAAGAAAAATTCAAAGGAAAACGATGCAATTGTAGACAATTTATTTCAGATTACAAATTTTTTAAATAAATATTACATATACCTATAACTGTTAAGCTAATTTTTAGTTTTTTTGATGATTAAATAAATAATCCTCCCGTTCATGATCTCCCGTCAGCAGCTAATAGAGCAAATAAAACAAAAGAAATCATTTTTATGTGTAGGCCTCGATACGGATATTGATAAGATACCATCTTTTTTAAAATCCTATCCCGATCCTGTTTTTGAATTCAACAAACGCATAATAGATGCTACTAAGGATCTATGCATATCATACAAACCCAATGCTGCTTTTTACGAGAGCCGTGGCTTAAAAGGTTTGCAAAGCCTTATAGCAACTGAAAATTATCTTCCTGCTGAAACTTTAAACATCATAGACGCGAAAAGGGGAGATATAGGTAACACATCAAGCATGTACGCCAAAGCCTTTTTCGATAAAGAAGCCAGCGGCATGAGCTTTGACGCCATAACCGTAGCACCTTACATGGGAAACGATAGCGTTACGCCATTCCTAGCATTTGAAGGAAAATGGGTGATCATACTTGCTTTAACTTCGTCTATAGGTAGCAAAGATTTTCAATACCTGACTACCGAAAACGGTACATTGTATGAATCAGTAATCCAAAAAGCCAATACCTGGGCCGGTGCCGATCGTATTATGTATGTAGTAGGGGCAACAAAAAGCACCGAGTTTACTAATATCCGTAAATTCGCCCCCGATAATTTTTTACTGGTACCAGGAGTTGGCGCACAAGGCGGCAATCTACAAGAGGTTTGCCAATATGGAATGACCAAAGATTGTGGTTTGATAGTTAACGCATCCCGCTCCATCATATACGCTAGCAACGGCGAAGATTTTGCTGATGCTGCACGTGCCGAAGCCCTGAAAATACAGCAGGAAATGCAGGTGGAACTGGAAAAGGCAGGGATTATATAAAAAATGTCATTGCGCAGAGTTAAACTTACGAAGTTTTAAAAACTTCGTAAGTTTAATCGTCGTGCTTATTCAGTTGCTTATCATCCAACATTATTTTATGATGATTTATAAATTGATCTAATCCTCCAAACCAATCTATTACTTCTTGTTTATTTAATATGGTCTGCTTTTTTGAAAGATAGGCCAGGTAAGATGAATACTTATATTCCTCCATACTAGTAACTAACTCAGCCGTGATAGGGTTTTGATGAATATAACTGATTATAGTAGTATAGTAATTATTAGATGTTATTTCTGAGGCTTTATATCTGCCTTGAAACAAACTTCCCACTCTATTATATCTCTTGTTTATAGCTTTTGAATAGGATATAAAGAAATTCTTAATCCCTTTCTCAAACAATAATTTATCTTTTGTTCTTAGAAAAAAATGAAAATGATTAGGCATCAAACAATAGGAATACACATTGCAAAAAGGTGCTACATGTTTTTTGAATTGATTAAGAAAAAAGATGTAATTATCGTCTTCAAAGAAAATAAGTGCTTTATTATTTCCTCTGTTATAGATGTGATAATAGGTTTCGGAATTAATCTTCACAATTCAAATCGAAGTTTTTTAAACTGTTCAAACTTACGAAGTTTTTAAAGCTTCGTAAGTTTAGTAAATCTATGCAAACACAACTTTCCGCTCCGGAAACTTATTGGCATAACCCGTCACAATATTCCTGATATAATCATTTCCCGGATAGGCCGTAAGATGCTGTTTAAGCTGCTGCATGTCATCAACCTTAAAATGGTGTGACACATAGCCCATCCCATAAAACCGACCCTTCTCAATCAATATACAGCTATGCTCATCGGCACTGCGACCTTCATCGCGGATAGCGAAAGTTGGCAAGGCTTCGTTTAATGATTCAATTGCCAAATTTACCCGCTGGTTATATTCATCAGGCGACATGCTGCCCGTGCAGGCACAGTTTTCTTTATGTGCCCCAATGCATTCCGCATTATTTTTTTGGATAAAGCAGAGTTTAGGGCAAAGTTCAAAGGTGTCTATTAGTTTATTCAATAAACTATAACCTTCAAACAAAGTATTACAGGTATAAACAGGTAATTGAAATTTATGGTGTTTATCAACGGCCAACCGAACGTAGCCACGCTGATCTATATAATCATACAAAGCATAGCTTTGCTCAAAGCGCTTTAGTGAGCGGTTATATTTAGGCCATAGTCGTTTAATTTCTACCGCTTCCAATACAAAAGCAACCAGCTCAGTACCACATTCCTGGAAACTCACATGGTGTATATTCCGCATAAATTCCTGGCGTTGCTGCCCGGTATTGTTGCCCGTGAAATGACTGCAAACTCGTTTCTTGATATTCTTCGCCTTGCCAACATATATCACTTTACCTTTATCATCATGAAAATAGTAAACTCCCGGCAGCATCGGTAGTTTTTCAATATCAGCCTTGGGTAGGTTAGGCGGCAATACCTGTTCCTTTGAGTTTTGCTTTAATGCTTTGGTAATGTGGCTCTCTTTGTCGTTTTGCAACAACATGGTAAATAATTTTGCCGTTGCCTCCGCATCTCCGCCCGCACGGTGGCGGTTGCCATTTTCGATACCTAAATGATGGCACAATTTGCCTAAGCTATAGGATGGCAATCCCGGTAGTATTTTACGTCCGAGCCTTACGGTACATAATTTATTGCATTGCAGATCATATCCAACCGAAGCCAAATGATGCCGCACAAAAGAATGATCGAAATTAACATTATGGGCTACAAATATTTTACCGTGAAGCAAGTGATAAATATCATGCGCTACATCTTTAAACAGCGGCGCATCGCTCACCATTTCATTGCTGATGCCCGTTAATGCACGAATATAGATCGGGATATCGCGCTGCGGATTAACCAGGGTTTCGTATCGCTCAATTACCTTTTTGCCATTGTGAATGCAAATAGCAATTTCAGTGATGCCATTAGCGCTGGCATGCCCCCCGGTCGTCTCAATATCCACAATTGCATACATGGGGGTAAATGTATAAAATGTTTACTAATATATTTAGTGTTTTGTTTAAAAAAGTCGGAAAGACCGGAAGTCAGAAAGTCCGTAAGTTGAGAAATGCCTATCAACAAAAAAGCCTGGCATTTGCCAGGCTCTCAACTTATTTAACTTTCGGTCTTCCGTCTTTTCTGACTTCCGGACTAATCTCTATTTCTTTTTATTGGCAGGTGCCAATTGCTTTTGTTTCATCATCTCATCCATACGGGCCTGAAAACCTGATTTTTTCTTTGTCTTATCTTCAGGTTTCTTTTTGTTTTCCTGGATCTGGGCATGTATTTTCTTATCATCAACCATAAACCTGATCAGGTATTGTTGTAAGAAGGTTAACATGTTGGCCAAAAAGTAGTAATAATTCAAGCCTGATGGGTAGCTGTTCAGCGTAGCAAGGAATATGATAGGGGTGATGTATCCTATGTATTTCATTTGCCCGGTAGCGCCTGATATCTGGTTGTTGAAGTAAGTATATATCAATGTTGATATAGTCATCAACAAACACATTAAACTGATGTGATCGCCAAGTACAGGTATACGTGAGAATGTTACGATCGAATCATAAGTCGAAAGATCATGCATCCACAAAAAGCTCTGTCCGCGCAGCTCAAATAAACTCGGGAAGAAGCGGAAGAATGCAAATACTATTGGCATCTGTATTAGCAATGGCAAACAACCACCTAATGGGTTTACGCCCGCCTTTTTATAGAGCTTTAAATATTCCTGCTGTAAAAGGGTAGGGTTGTCTTCACCAACTTTAGCTTTTATCTCATCCATCTCAGGTTTTAAAACCCTCATTTTAGCCATAGATAGGTAGGACTTATAAGTTAATGGCGATAAAACCAATTTCAGTATCACAGTTAAAGCCAGGATGATAAGACCGTAGTTCCAATTGAATTGTTTTAAGAAATCAAATACCGGTAACGTGGCAAACCTATTGATATATTTTAATGGGCCAAAACCCAAATCTATCTGCTTTTCAAGACCATAACCTTCTGCCTGAAGCTTATGGAACTCGTTTGGCTGAAAATAAAAGCTCATGGGGAAAGTGCCATTGCTGCTTTGTGCAAGCGTTACACTGGTTTTCATTTCCTTAACGATATTATGCTCGCTTGTGTCAGTACTTTCAGCAATATTTGCCTTACTGAAAGCATCCTTTGCTAATAATACGCTCGAGAAAAAATGTGCTTTAAATGATACCCATTGTGTCTTTTTATTAGATATCGTTAAGCTATCATCTTTTGTAGCGCTTAAATCATCAACATTACCATCAGTTGTTTTATAATAAAGGGAAGAGTACCTGCGCTCCTGATCAATATCTTTTTCCTGATTAGGCAAACTTGCCGACCAGTCGATATTAATGGTATTGCTATTAGGTATTACACTAGCTAATCCTGTTTGCTTAACAGTAAAACCAACTTTATAACCGGTGCCGTTTAAAGTGTAAACATAATCCAGGTATTGGGTAGGGCTGTAGCTTAAACGCATCGTAACCGAACCTGAATCCTTAGCTGCAACGCTTAGTTGTGGTGCACTTGAGGTGAAATAAAGGTTATTGGTATTGATGTCCTTATTATCAGCTATAAAGTTTAAGCCAAAGCGATTCTGGTCGCCAGTAAATAGCACCAATGGCTGGCCGTTAAAAGTTTTAAACTTTTTTAACTGAACCGAGTATATCCTGCCACCATGAGTACTTAACTGGATGAGCAGGTCCTCATTTTCTATGGTCACAAATTTTTGAGCGCCAACAGTAGCGACATCAAAACCCTTTAAATGTGAGGTATCGGCTTGTTGTGCAACGGTTTTAGAAGTATCCGCTGCTTTTTTTACTGCTGCAACTTCGGCCTCTTTTATCTGATGCCTTTTTATTGAATCCTGGTGCTGGGCTAACTGCTCTTTTTTAATTTGCTCTGCAGATGGTTTCATTAAATAAAACGATCCGAAAACGATCAGCATGATCAGGAATAATCCTGTAAATGTATTTCTATCCATTATCTATTAAACGTAATTAGTTCTTCCTGGCGTAAGCCATCGAAGCGGCGACAAAGTTAATAAAAAGTGGATGCGGATTAGCAACTGTTGATTTTAATTCTGGGTGAAATTGCGCGCCCACAAAAAATGGGTGATTTTTCAACTCAACTATCTCTACCAGATTGTTTTCCGGGTTGATGCCAGAGGGTGTTAACCCGGCATTTTCGTAGTCTTTCAGGTAGGTGTTGTTAAACTCAAAGCGGTGTCTGTGGCGTTCAGTAATGTGTGCCTTGCCGTATATTGCCAATGCCTTACTGCCTTTTTTAAGGTCGCATGGATATGAACCTAAGCGCATAGTGCCACCTTTGTTAACAACCTTTTTCTGATCTTCCATCATATTGATCACCGGGTGAGGGGTGTCCGGGTTCATTTCGGTGCTGTTGGCATCCTTCAGGCCTAATACATTACGGCCATACTCAACAACCGCGCATTGCATACCTAAACAGATACCAAAGAATGGAATATTATTCTCGCGTACATAACGTATCGCTTCAATTTTACCCTCAAAACCACGCTGGCCAAAGCCCGGTGCAACTAATACACCATGTAAGCCTTTTAAACGTTCAATCGCGTTTTCAGGGGTTAATTGTTCAGAATGGATGTAGTCAACCTTCACCTTGCACTCATTTTTTGAACCTGCGTGGATGAATGATTCTACAATTGATTTGTAAGCATCGGGTAATTCAACATATTTACCCACCAGGCCGATTTTTACTTCGGATGTAGGGTTTTTTAATCTGCCTAAAAAGTCTTTCCAGCTTTCTAAATCAGGCTCATGTTTGTGTGATAATTTTAATTTGGTTAATACCGTTTTATCCAGTTGCTCTTTAAGCATCAACAAAGGCACATCATAAATGGTTGATGCGTCAATCGATTCGATAACCGCGTTGATGTTCACATTACAAAACTGGGCTATCTTTTTACGGATATCCATATTGATGTGATGCTCGGTACGGCAAACCAAAATATCTGGCTGGATGCCGTATTCTAACAACATTTTAACAGAGTGTTGTGTCGGTTTGGTTTTTAATTCACCGGCTGCGGCAAGGAAAGGAATCAAAGTTAAGTGAATAACTATTGAATTACCCGATCCAACTTCCCACTTAAACTGACGAACAGCCTCGATGTATGGTAACGACTCAATATCACCTACGGTACCACCTAATTCAGTGATCACGATATCATATTCGCCGCTTTCGCCTAGAATCCTGATGTTTCTTTTGATCTCATCGGTAATGTGCGGAACTACCTGTACCGTTTTTCCTAAAAATGCACCTTCACGCTCACGGTTGATCACATTTTGATAGATACGCCCAGTGGTAATATTGTTGGCTTTTGAAGTAGGCGTGTTTAAAAAACGCTCGTAGTGGCCAAGATCCAGATCGGTTTCGGCACCATCCTCGGTAACATAACATTCGCCATGCTCGTATGGATTAAGCGTTCCGGGATCGATGTTAATATAAGGGTCGAACTTTTGAATGGTTACACGGTAACCGCGAGATTGGAGAAGCTTAGCCAGCGAAGCTGAAATAATGCCTTTCCCTAACGACGAGGTAACGCCGCCCGTAACAAATATATATTTAGTCATGATCTGAGTGAAATTTTGCTCCGTTTTTAAGTCGGAACAAATTGTTTGTGTACGGGATACAAAAGTAACAAAATTTTCAGATTTTGCTCCATTTGTTGAGAAAATAGGAAAGGTTAAATTAGTTTACTGGATTGTAGCTGATTATACCCAACGAACAAAAAAATTACTTGCTATCGCCTGTATATTCATAAA
Organism: Mucilaginibacter sp. L196; assembly: GCF_009765905.1. Lineage (GTDB taxonomy): Bacteria > Bacteroidota > Bacteroidia > Sphingobacteriales > Sphingobacteriaceae > Mucilaginibacter. Next base: position 576,564 of record NZ_LMUO01000019.1, read on the forward strand.
CCCCACCTTCCGGAAACTGGTAAAGTAGGTGCAATTTTTCTCGTTTAACAATATCCTGCAAGCCGATTAACTCCGGATTATTTAAATCGTTAAACCATATCAGGTAATAATGTTTCACCCCAAAAAACTGGTCTACTGTATTTTTAAAATAGCGATGGGGCAGTAGTTTGGATGTTGCTCCCGTAAAAAAGTAAACAGCCTCATCAGCATCCGTATATATTGGTATACCGGCCTTATAAATAGCTTTATGCGATTTTAAAAATGGAATAAATTGCGATTTATTCCAGTCGTCATCAGAGTATCCCGGTACCCCATAATCGTTTTCATCATCATAACGCTGGTAGTCAGTCATCGCTATAGAATATTCAGAAAACAGTATCAATGCGACGAAAGGAATAGCGAAAATAATCTGTTTCTTAATATTCAACCTTCGTAACATATCCGGCACCCAACTGGTAAGTCCTATCAACAAGCAAATGAACATAGGCGATAACAACCTGCTGTTAAGTGTTTCAAAACGGGATACACTTGCCAATACTGGTATAAAAATGCCATAAAACGCCGCGAACATGATCACAATGTTTTCGATGGAATTGATCTTCCCTGTAAAAGCCTTCCAAACTATAAGTGCTACCAAAAATAATAACAGCGTACAAATAATCAATATAGAATAAGGATAAGCCGAATGTGGCAACCCCATCCAATCACACATTACATTACCTGAGTAATACAAATTCTTACTTAATGGTGTTACGGCAGGTTCACGTGTACCTGTACTTAAACCTGTAGATAGTCGGTTTAAAATAAGGTTACCTACTAATAGCGATATAGATATAAACCCAAACACCAAAACATGTCCTATTTTTTTACGGATGACCAATTGGTTGTCCAATAACATCATTAAGCCGCCTGCACCAATCAACGTAACCCCGGCATAGCGGGTGATGCAACTTATGGCAATCAGCACACTAACCATAATCAAACTTGCCATAGTATGCTTTTGCATATAATTATAATATGCCAGCACAAACAGCATGATCTCCAGTATAAACAGTGTTTCAGACCACAAATAGGTATATATCTCCAACAATCCCGGGCTTAGTATAATGCCAATAAGGATGAGCCATTTATATAGAAGTGAAAATGACTTGAACTTTGAGATGATGTATCCGCTGGTAAATATCACCCCGGCAAATAATAACCCATTGATTACAGGCGTGGCAACAATCGTATCAACCCTCGAAATAAACAGAATTATACTTAAAAAGAACGGATAAAACACCGGAAAAAAAACCAGCGGCGAGCCATTAAACGTAAGCAATGAGCCATGCTCACAAATATTCTTCGCAGTACTGGCGTACATAATAGAGTCCGGCGAGATGCCTACACCGCTATATGTGGTATATATATTTATCGCGATAAAGCCAATTACGGCAGCAATAAGTGAATCAAGGTTTTTTAAATACGGGTGTCGCTTCATTTATTAAGCAATCAAATCTAAAATAGTACTTATAGGTTGGTCACTGTCAATTAAAATTCCTTTTACACCTGCGGCTGTTCCCGCTTCCACATCGCGCTCCCTGTCACCAATAAAATAGGATTGCGCCGGATCAATATTGTGCTCCGCTATTCCTCTCAATAACAATCCCGGTTTAGGCTTGCGGCAATCGCAGGGGCCGGTAAAGTCGGGGTGATGCGGGCAATAATAAATATCTGTAAACTCAACACCATGTGCCTTGTATTGTTTTTTTAGCTCGTTATGCATTTCGGCCAAACCTTCTTCGGTATACCAGCCTTTAGCTAAACCACCTTGATTAGTAGCTACTATAAGCATATAACCTTTATCCTGTAAAGTTTTAAGTGCTTCAAAATTATCAAGTACATGGAAATCTTCCATTCGCTTAATATAGTCACCCATTTCATGGTTTAACACACCATCACGATCTAAAAAAACTGCTTTATTTTTTTCTGGCATCTGCTTTATTGTATTTGCGCAAAAATAGTATTTAATAATAAATCTTATTCTTTTAAATGCAGGCCTTGTGCGATACCTTTCCCTAGAATAGGGAAAGGAGGAGGATAGGGTAAGATATACGGCAGGTTTTAAAATCAATTTCCCTATTACTAATATCGCAATCTGATGAGCATCTAAACTTCTAATTGTTAACTCATTTATACCAGTAATGTTAAATTAACAATGCTTTTAACTCCTAAAACCCATTTATTGATTAGATGTTGCAAGCGTATTCCAAAGCAAATAAAATAACGTTATATCTCATTCCAGCGATTTAAAATGGCTCAAATTTGGTTAGATAAGCACTTATTGAAATTTAATTTTGTTTATTAACGCAATCTTTAATTATGAAAATTTTAATAAGAATGAGTTAAAATTTATGAAATTCTAAATTTTTGCATTTTATTGGGCTGTTATTTTAATACTATCCCAAAAATTAAGAAAATATCGTAATTTTTTTTTCAGTTTTTGTATCTTCGTGGTTACACCTGAGTTAATAAGGGCAATTTTACGATGAACCAAGATGACAGCCACCAGGGTCTCTATAGGCCAGAATTTGAACACGACTCCTGCGGGACGGGATTTATAACCAATATAAACGGACACAAGTCCAACCAGATTATTGATAACGCTTTAACCATGTTAGAAAACATGGAGCATAGGGGTGCGTGCGGATGTGACCCGGATAGCGGTGATGGCGCCGGTATTTTGATTCAACTGCCACATGAGCTTTTGATGGAAGAATGCTCAAACCTGGAAATGAGCTTACCTGAACCCGGCGAGTACGGCGTAGGTATGATATTTTTCCCCAAGGATTCTGCATTAAAAAAAGCTTGTCGCACTGTAATTGGCAATGCGATTGAGAAGCTGGGTTTACACAATTTAGGTTATCGTAAGCTGGTAGTTGATTCATCCGTAATTGGTGAAACAGCGCGCCAGGCTGAACCTGATTGTGAGCAGATTTTCGTATCAAGGCCGCATAATATTACTAATGCTGATGACTTTGAGCGCAAACTTTATGTGCTTAGAAGATATATCAACAAAACAATTACTGAAACAATACCGGGAGCAGGGGAGCATTTTTACTTTACCTCTTTCTCTTGTAAAACCATAGTATATAAGGGGCAGGTAACTACTTACCAGCTACGTAAATATTTTGCTGATCTTGCCGATCCGCGTATCGCATCTGGCTTTGCCATGATTCACTCGCGTTTCTCAACCAATACTTTCCCGTCATGGAAGTTGGCCCAACCTTTCAGGTTAATAGCCCACAATGGCGAGATCAATACCTTAACAGGTAACCTTAACTGGTTCTATTCAGGCTTAAAATCTTATGCTTCCAATTACTTCACTGCTGAAGAAATGGATATGTTATTGCCTGTAATTGATAACAACCAATCAGATTCAGCTTGTTTGGATAACATTATCGAAATCCTGCTTCACTCTGGCCGCTCATTACCTCACGTAATGATGATGCTGGTTCCTGAAGCATGGGATGGTAACGAGCAAATGGATCCAATTAAGAAAGCATTTTACGAATATCATGCTACCTTAATGGAGCCTTGGGATGGCCCAGCCGCAATCACCTTTACTGATGGTAAATTAGTAGGTGCTTTGTTGGATAGAAATGGTTTACGCCCTTTACGTTACGTAATCACTAATGATGGTCGTGTAATTGCGGCATCAGAAGCTGGTGTATTAACAATCGATGAATCAACAGTTATCAAAAAAGGCCGCTTGCAGCCGGGTAAAATGTTATTGATCGATACCGAAAAAGGTAAGATCATTACTGATGATGAAATTAAACACCAGATAGCATCACGCCAACCTTATGGCCGCTGGCTGGAAAATTATAAGATCCGTTTAGAGGATCTGGCTGAGCCACGTTTAGCTTTCGCCAGTCTTTCTTCAAATTCAGTTTTCCGTTACCAGCAGGTATTCGGTTACAGCCGCGAGGATATTGATACCATAATCAAACCAATGGCGCTTGATGGTAAAGAACCAATTGGCTCAATGGGTACCGATGTGCCTTTGGCGATTCTGTCCGACAGGCCTCAACATTTATCAAGCTACTTTAAACAATACTTTGCACAGGTTACTAACCCGCCTATCGACCCGATTCGTGAGCGTTTGGTAATGAGTTTGGCTACTTTTATAGGTAACAACGGCAATTTATTGGATGAAGATAAAATGCATTGTCATTGCGTAACGCTCAAACATCCGATATTAAAAAATAACCAGCTGGAGAAATTGCGTAGTATTGATACTGGCATGTTCCATGCTAAAACATTGCAAACTTATTTTAAAGCTGATGGCTTGCCGGGATCTCTGCAAAGAGGTATCGAGCGCCTTTGCCGTTATGCCGAAGATGCGGTTGATGATGGATTTGAAGTATTGATCCTGTCAGATCGTGCTATCGATTCTGAGCATGCGCCTATACCTTCATTATTGGCTGTATCTGCCGTGCATCACCACCTGATCAAAAAGGGGCGTCGTGGTTCAGTAGGCTTGGTTGTTGAAGCAGGGGACGTTTGGGAAGTTCACCACTTTGCTTGTTTATTGGCATTTGGCGCTACCGCGATCAATCCATATCTGGCTATGTCGACCATCGAAACCATCAAACGTAATGGTAGTTTGGAAACCAGCCTTGATGAAAAATATTTAATAAAGAACTATGTAAAATCTGTTAATGATGGCTTGTTGAAGATATTCTCAAAAATGGGCATATCAACATTGCAGTCTTATCATGGATCACAGATTTTCGAAATATTAGGCCTAAATAAAGCTGTAGTTGACAAGTATTTCTGTGGTGCGGTAACCCGTATCGAAGGTTTAGGCCTTGACGAAATTGCCCGCGAATCACTTTGTAAACACAAAATTGGTTTTGGAAGCTCTAAAAATGCAGATAACCAATTGCTAACCGAAGGTGGTATCTACCAATGGAAACGCCGTGGCGAAGCTCACTTATTTAACCCGACTACCGTTCACTTATTGCAGCATGCTACACGCAGCAATGATTATAACGTTTATAAAACCTACGCTAAAGTAATTAACGAGCAAGGCGAGAAGCATTTCACCATCCGTGGTTTGCTTGATTTTACCCATCACCGCGAATCTATCAGCATAGATGAAGTTGAACCGGCTGAAAACATCATGAAACGTTTTGCAACAGGCGCCATGTCATTCGGTTCTATCTCGCATGAGGCACACAGCACCATGGCTATCGCGATGAACCGCATCGGTGGCAAAAGCAATACCGGCGAAGGTGGTGAGGATGAAATGCGCTACCAGATAATGGAGAATGGCGACTCAATGCGCTCTGCTATTAAACAAGTAGCATCTGCACGTTTTGGGGTTACCTCAAATTATTTGACCAATGCTGATGAGCTTCAAATTAAAATGGCTCAGGGTGCAAAACCGGGCGAAGGTGGTCAGTTACCTGGTCATAAGGTAGATGACTGGATCGCGAGAACACGTCACTCAACACCGGGTGTTGGCTTAATATCGCCGCCACCACACCACGATATTTATTCTATCGAAGATTTGGCGCAGCTAATATTCGACCTTAAAAATGCTAACCGTGCCGCACGTATCAATGTTAAATTGGTATCAAAAGCAGGTGTAGGTACTATAGCTGCAGGTGTTGCTAAAGCACATGCCGATGTGATCCTGATAGCAGGTTATGATGGCGGTACAGGTGCATCACCGATAAGCTCTGTTAAACACGCGGGCTTACCTTGGGAGCTTGGTTTGTCAGAAGCACACCAAACACTGGTTCGCAACAAACTGCGCAGCAGGGTAGTGCTACAAACTGATGGTCAGCTTAAAACCGGTCGCGATTTAGCTATCGCAGCATTATTAGGTGCCGAAGAATGGGGCGTTGCCACAGCAGCTTTAGTTGCCGGCGGATGTATCATGATGCGTAAATGCCATTTAAATACCTGCCCGGTAGGTGTTGCTACGCAAGATCCTGAATTAAGGAAATTGTTCAGTGGTAAACCGGAGCACGTGGTAAACCTGTTCAGGTTTATGGCTGAAGAATTACGCGAAATCATGGCGGAATTAGGTTTCCGTACCATTAACGAAATGGTTGGTCGTGTACAGTTCCTGAAAGTAAAAGATAATTTGACTAACTGGAAAGCTAAGAAAGTTGATCTTTCGGGCTTATTGCACCCGGTAACCAATGCCAAAGGCTTAACGCTTTATAACAGCGAAAAACAAGACCACGGCATGGATGAAATACTGGATTGGAAATTACTGGAAGCTTCTAAAGCTGCGCTTGAGGACAAAACGCCGGTATTTGCAAGCTACGACGTTAAAAATACCGATCGTACAATAGGTACTTTGTTATCAAACGAAATATCAAAAATATATGGTTCAGCAGCATTGCCTGATAACACCATCAACATTAAATTCAAAGGCTCTGCCGGACAAAGTTTCGGTGCTTTCACCACAAAAGGGATTTCTTTTGAACTGGAAGGCGAAGCGAATGATTATGTAGGTAAAGGCTTATCCGGTGCTCAATTGGCCATCTACCCGGCTGAGAACGCAACTTTTGCTGCCGCTGATAACATCATCGTAGGTAACGTTGCCCTTTATGGAGCTACTTCGGGCGAGGTATTTATCCACGGTATGGCGGGCGAGCGTTTCGCGGTTCGTAACTCTGGTGCTACAACAGTTGTTGAAGGTATTGGCGATCACGGTTGCGAATACATGACCGGTGGTCGTGCGTTGATCTTGGGCCAAACAGGCAGAAACTTCGCGGCAGGTATGAGTGGCGGTATTGCCTGGGTTTATAACCCGAACGGTACGTTTGCTGAAAACTGCAATACCGAAATGGTTGACCTTGATCCACTATCAATAAAAGACGAAGAGGAGATCCTTACTTTGTTACGCAAACACATTCAGTTAACAGACAGTAAAGTAGCTCAGGAGCTATTAAACGGCTGGAAAGAAGCATCAGGCAAGTTTGTTAAGGTTTATCCAAAAGAGTATAAAAAAGTTTTAGAAAAATTAGAATATCAGGCTGTAAGCTAATCATATGGGAAAAGTAACAGGATTTCAGGAGTTTGACAGGGAACTTCCTCAAAAAGCACCGGTAGCTGAACGTATAAAAAATTATAATGAGTTTGTTGGCTTATATCCGGATGAAAAGCTGAATCAGCAATCGGCACGCTGCATGAATTGTGGCATACCGTTTTGTCATTCAGGTTGCCCGCTGGGTAACATCATACCTGAGTTTAACGATGCTGTGTATCGTAAAAACTGGGAAGAAGCATACCAGATATTATCGTCAACCAATAACTTCCCGGAGTTTACAGGCAGAATTTGCCCTGCACCATGCGAATCAGCATGCGTGTTAGGTATCAATAAACCTGCGGTAGCTATTGAAGAGATTGAAAAACATATCATCGAGATAGCTTATGCCAAAAATTTGGTTAAGCCGGTAGCGCCGTTAGTAAAAACAGGTAAAAAAGTTGCCGTGATTGGCTCTGGTCCTGCGGGATTAGCTGCTGCCGCGCAATTAAGCAAAGCTGGTCACTCGGTTACTGTTTTTGAGCGTGATGACAAAGCGGGTGGTTTGCTGCGCTATGGTATCCCTGATTTTAAATTAGAAAAATGGGTTATTGATCGCCGTATCAAGATCATGGAAGAAGACGGCGTAGAATTTAAATACAATGTTGAAGTTGGTAAAAACCTTGCTGCCGACGAAGTGGTACGTAACCACGATGCGGTAGTTTTAAGCGGTGGTTCAACTATCCCTCGCGATTTGCCTATCCCGGGCAGGGAGCTTAAAGGCATCCACTTTGCGATGGACTTTTTAAAGCAACAAAACAAACGTGTAAGCGATACTAAATTTGAGGCCGAAGATATTTTCGCGACTGGTAAAGATGTTGTAGTTATAGGTGGGGGTGATACCGGTTCAGATTGTGTGGGTACATCAAATCGTCAGGGTGCGGCATCAGTTAAGCAGTTTGAGGTGATGTTTCGCCCGCCTGAGGCTCGTACCGCGCATATGCCTTGGCCAACTTACCCAATGGTATTAAAGGTGACCAGTTCGCACGAGGAAGGTGCTGATCGTTTTTGGGGAATTAACACCAAGGAATTTTTGGGTGACGAAAATGGCGAACTAAGGGCCATTAAAGTAACCGATGTAAGCTGGGAAGTTGACGTTTTAGGTCGCCCGATTAAATTTACTGAGGTTGAAGGCTCTGAGCGTGAGATCGCTTGTCAGCGTGTATTCCTTGCCATGGGTTTCGTTAACCCACAGCACGAAGGCATGCTTAAAAAGTTAGGTGTTGAACTGGATGTACGCAAAAACGTAAATGCCAACGATAAAACCTACCGCACCAACGTAAGCAAAGTGTTTGCTGCAGGCGATATGCGCCGCGGACAATCACTGGTAGTTTGGGCAATATCCGAAGGCCGTGAAGCAGCCCGCAAGGTAGACGAGTTCCTGATGGGGCACTCTACCCTGGAAAGCAAAGACGCGGTTAACGAATTTGACCAGGTATTTTAATAAGAACCTTTACCAACCAATTATAAACCAACCTAGCCGGGTCGCATACGCAGCCCGGCTTTTTTTTTAATTATTTTTTTCCCAAATAATCTCCTAACCTAACTGGCTTCAGTTTGCAACTGAAGCCCATAGATAAAGTCAGTCTGTGACTGATAATACCCACAGGCACAAGTATTGTTTGGAAAAGAAATGCGAGATCAAGAAAGTTATAAACTTTCTTGATCTGTTAGGCTTCAGTCGCAGACTGAAGCCAGTAGTGAAGTGGGAAGCTAGTAGTGTGGTATTATACTTTTTCCAGATAGTTAGCCAGTGACGTACCCGTAATATGAGTCCAACCTTTTGTAAAGCTCTCTCTTGAAAAATCTTTGATGTCTTGTGGAAAGGTTTCCAAACCGGCATGAGTTAACTTTAAACGAGTTTTATCTCCCTCATCAAATAACTCCCATGTTACGAATGATCCACCCGTATAACCTTGGTAATTCCAGCTATGGGAAAGCTTTTTGCCGGGGATAACCTCCGTCACCTCGCAAAGGTGGACGTAGGTTTTTTCCTTCGATCCTCCATTAAAAGTAAAGGTAAAACCAACTTCAGGTTTAAAATCCTCCAATTGAAAATACCACTCTTTCATTTTGTTGTTGTCGGTAATAGCTTCCCATACTTTGGTGATGGGAGCGTTGTACACTCTTTCTATTACAAATGGTTCTGCTTTCATTTTATTTGTGATTTTAAGATGATTTATTGTCTGATATGTCCTTATCTAGGAATTTACCCAAAGCATCCAATTTTTCCGTCCAGAATACCCGGTACTGTTCTATCCAATCTGATACTTCTTTAAACTGTTTAAAGTTGGCCTCGCAATAATGCTCACGACCCTGCTGGGTAATGGTAACTAAACCGCATTCCGTTAAAATTTTGATATGCTTGGATATGGCAGGCCTGCTCACCGGGAAATTATCGGCGATAGCATTAAGATTTAATGATTGATGAGCAATCAAGTTTATAATCTCACGTCGGGTCGGGTCGGCAATAGCCTGGAAAACATCTCTGCGCATAATATATGAGTAACCGTTCGATTACAAATATATAAGTAACCATTTGGTTACGCAAATGATTTGGTATTATTTTTTTGAATAGAAGTTTATGCAGGCAAATCAACCATCTTCACAAAAAAGTCCCAAAGCACAATACCCGCTGAAACTACAATATTAAAGGAATGCTTAGTGCCAAACTGCGGGATCTCGATACAAGCGTCAATCAGCTCCATCGCCTCATCACTTACCCCGTTTACCTCATTACCGAAGATCAACGCGTATTTTTCAGTTTTTTGCGGGATGAAGGTGTTTAACATCAGGCTGTTTTCGGCCTGCTCAATGGCAATGATTTTATAACCGTCTTTGCGCAGCTGTTCAATTGCCGCTACTGGCGTTTCGTAATAAGTCCACGCTATGGATTGCGTAGCACCTAATGCAGTTTTTTCAATATCGCGATGAGGAGGCTGGGCGGTTATCCCGCAAAGGCAAATCTGTTCAACAGCAAAACCATCCGAAGTACGGAAAATGGAGCCAATATTATTCATACTGCGCACATTATCCAATACTACGGCAACCGGCAATTTATCCTGTGCTTTAAACTCGTCTATCGAGGCACGGTTCAATTCATCAAGTTTAAGCTTACGGTGGTTGGTGTTCTCAGTCATCGATGCAAATATAACATCTTGATTCCTGACTCCCTTTAAAATAAAACTCCAACCCCGTCACCAATCAGCGAGCTGTATACCGATGGTGCGTAACCTATTTTGTCGGTGTAATATTGGGTAACGGATGCACTAAATTCATCAAATGCTTTTGCTTTAACCAACGCAATAGCGCAACCGCCAAAACCCGCTCCTGTCATCCTTGCACCGGCAACATTTTTATCTGTTTTGGCGTATTCTACTACAGCATCCAGTTCTTTACCACTCACCTCGTAAAGGTCACGTAATGAATCATGCGAAGCATACATTAATCTGCCAAATTCAGTAAGGTTATTAGCCGCTAATGCTTTTGCCGCTAACTTAACACGGTCATTTTCTTCAATTACGTGTGTTGCACGTTTTTTAACAGTTTCATCAGTAATTAAATGCTCGTATTGTTTAAATGTATCTGTATCAATATCACACAAATTATTAATATCCAATAACTGTTGCAGTTGCTTTAAAGCTGTTGCGCATTCCTGCACACGCTCGTTATATTTAGATTCTGCCAGTTTACGTGGTTTATTGGTATTGATTACGGCCAATACATGATCACCCAGGTTGCTATCCACAGCCTGATATTCCAGTGTATCACAATTTAACATCAGCGCCTTATCCTTTTCGCCAAAGGCAACCGCAAATTGGTCCATTATACCGCAATTAACGCCGATAAAGTTGTTCTCAACAGATTTCGCAATCTTAACAAGATCCAATTTAGAGTAAGTCGCGTTAAAAAGTTTATTTAATGCATAGGCAGTAACCACTTCAATTGATGCAGAAGAAGATAAGCCTGAGCCTATAGGTATATCGCCATAAAAAAGCATATCCAGGCCACCTAGTTTGTGACCGGCTTTTACAAAATGTTCAATAACACCTAAAGGATAATTATACCAGCCTTCGCCATCTTTTTTATAATCTTGTTGGACAGGTATTTCCAGAAAGTTATCAAAATTTGTACTTCTGAAACGGAAAACATTATCCTCGTTAGGGGATGTCAGCAGGTAAGTGCCAAACGTTATAGCACAAGGCATTACAAGGCCGCCATTATAGTCAATATGTTCGCCTATTAGGTTTACCCTTCCCGGAGAAAACCAGCCGTTTTGAGCAGGTTGATTATAAAATTTAGCAAATTCCTGTTTTAATTGGTCATTCATAAATGTAAAGAGAGATATGAATCGCAAATATTGTAAATATTTTTATTATTTAATGTAAAATTTACAGTTATTATTTGATGCGAAAAACTTGTTTTTGGTTAGTGTCAATTTCTTGATAAACGAAACAGAATATATTTTATCTTGTTCAGGATATAACTAAAACTTCCTAAAATGAATCAGTACATTATTACAGGATACGATTACACAGATGAAGGTACATTTGATCGCCGGCTGGCTGTTCGCCAGCATCACTTAGATGGCGCCAAGCATTTAAAAGAAAATGGCAACTACGTTATTGGCGGCGCTATATTGAACGAAGAAGGCAAAATGATTGGCTCAGTAATGATCCTGCAGTTTGAAACCGAGGAGGGGCTTGATGCGTGGAAACAAGGCGAGATTTATATCACCCAAAAAATATGGGAGACGATTGATATAAAGCCTTATCGTGTTGCAGAAGTATAAAAGCAAATAAAAAACCCCACATAGAGTTGTGGGGTTTTTGTTCATATATAAATATAATAGGGCTATTGTTTTGTTTTCTGTCCTGTTGCCAGATTTATCAGGTAAACAGTGCCATTTATAGTTAAAGTGGCATTATTGCCGCCATTAAATACAATGCTACCGGTGTAGTTAAATGATCCTTTTGATGGCATACTGCCACTAATGGTAAATGAAGCGGTGCTGCCGCTTTTGATAACGCCAAGTGGTTTAACTAATGTAAAGTTGGTAAATGTTATATCCACGCTATGGGTGCCGTGGTAACTGGTATCTGTTAGTGATTGGAAAGAGCCGCTGCGTTTGTATTCGCCATTGATGGTATATGCGGTAAAAGATCTTCCTAAACCCGCAATTGTGAAATTAGAACTTCCGGAAAATGTAGAGGAAAGAGAGGCATCAGTGAATGATCCGCTGTAACTGGATGTAATGGTCGCGCTATTATTAAATACACCGTTAGTACAATTTAACGCATAGCTATAATCAGCTTTGTAGGAATAGCTATCGGTGACTCCACGCACTGGCGGTATGCTGCGGTTTACGCTATCTGTCCACACAGTACCACATAAAGAATCAATATTTATTCTGGTTTCAGATGAAATGCTTACATCATTAAAACCATCTAAAGCACCTTGAGTGTTGGTTGATACTGAAGCTGCAACTAAATCAGCAGCTTCATCTGTAGAATTAGCGTTAGGTTTATTAGTGCTGTTATTCTTGTTACAAGAAAGTAGCGCACCTGCAATCAAACCTAAAAACGCAAATGATCTGAGTGTTTTCATAATAGCAATGGTTAAAGTTTATAATATTGTTTCGTGTTAGATAAAACAATATCGTAAAGGTTTAACCATCGCTTTAAATTTTACATTTTATGAAGCGCTGATGCCTTCCATGGCTTGCATGTCTTCTGCCGTAAGCGGTACATCAATTGTTTTCATGTTTTCTTCCAGGTGTTTTACGCTTGATGTTCCCGGAATCAGCAAAATGTTATCGGCATGGTGCAGTAACCAGCTTAATGCCACCTGGTATACGGTCGCACTGTACTTATCTGCCACCTTTTGCAGTTTTTCCTGGCTCGCGACATTAGCAGCGTTTAACGGGAACCATGGAATAAAGGCAATATTGTTTTCCTTGGTATAATTCAATACTGATTCCCATTTGCGGTTATCAACACTGTACATGTTTTGTACCGATACCACCTCGAAAAATTGTTGTGCTTTCTTTATATCGTCCACACTAACTTCTGATAAGCCGATATGTTTAATCTTACCCTCTTTTTGTACCTTTTGTAAAAACTCGAAGGTTTTTTCAGCAGGTACTTTTGGGTCGATACGATGTAATTGATAAAGATCGATCTGATCCAGTTTAAGGCGTTTTAAACTACCCTCCAACGCTTCTTTCAAATGCTCCGGACTTGAATCAACCGGCCATTGATCCGGTCCTGTACGAAGCAAACCGCCTTTGGTGCCAATAACTAGGTCTGATTTATAAGGATATAGCGCTTCAGCAATCAATTCTTCGGATACGTGTGGTCCATAGCTATCAGCAGTATCAATGAAATTTACCCCCAATTCAACAGCACGTTTCAATACACGAATGGATTCATCGTGATCCTTAGGCGGCCCCCAAATGCCTTTGCCGGTAATACGCATAGCACCGTAACCCAAACGATTTATAGTAAGATCGCCACCTAAAGTGAACGTTTTTTTGAATGATATTTTTGTGTCAGCCATGATGATTTGTTTTATGTAGAACTCAATTTTAGCCGTTTTGTTCAATATTAAAACAATGGCAATGTCATTTTAGGTGGCGTAACAGGTAACATTAATAATGTATATTGCATCAAATAATTGATTATGGAAGATCAGAATTTCGCCAATCATCGTCGTTATGTGGCCGGGTATCATTATGTTTTAAGCGGTGTGCTTATCGTCGGTTTAATAATTTCTATTATAAATATATTTCGGCATATAGCTGATCAAGGTGGTCTTTTAAGTTCGATACTCATTTTATTATTGTTTGTATGTGCAGCTTTGATATGGGGCTTTCTACGCACCTTTCCTTTAAAAGCACAGGACAGAGCCATACGTGCGGAAGAAGGCCTGCGTTATTTTATACTCACCCGTAAACCTATTGATAGCAAAATTACTATCCGCCAGATTGCGGCCCTGCGTTTTGCGCCTGATGATGAATTGATCCCCCTTGTAGAGCGTGTCATCGCAGAAAACCTATCGCCGGATGATATTAAAAAAGCAATCAAAAACTGGAAAAGCGATTATCACAGGGTATAATATTTGAGTTGGGATTTTGATGAAGCTTGAAAAGCGTGATTTTGATGCGATAATAGTTGGCTCCGGACCTAACGGACTGGCTGCGGCTATCTATTTGCAGCAAAACGGATTATCGGTATTAATACTCGAAGCGAAAAGTGAAATAGGAGGAGGCCTTAGATCCGCTGAATTGACTTTGCCGGGATTTACACATGACATTTGTTCAGCGATACACCCGTTGGCAGCTGGTTCACCATTTTTTCAGCAACTGCCACTGGCAGATCATGGATTGGAATATATCTATCCAGAAATTGCTGCTGCGCACCCTTTTGATAATGGCACCGCCGCAGTACTTAAACAATCAATTACCGAAACAGCAAAATTATTGGGTAGCGATGAACAAGCTTATTTAAAGCTAATGCAGCCTATAGTAGATGATTGGCCACTTATTGCTGCCGATGCTTTAGGGCCGTTACATTATCCCAAGCATCCGCTTGCTATGGCAGGGTTTGGTTTATCAGCGTTAACATCCGCCACGCATCTATCTAAACGTTTTAAAACCGAAGAAGTTAAAGGGTTACTAGCAGGTATGGCGGCACACTCCATGCAGCCATTATCTAAAATGACAACCTCGGCGGCGGCATTAGTTTTGATGGCCAATGGTCATTTAAAAGGCTGGCCAATTCCAAAGGGCGGATCAAACCGAATAGCAAATGCTTTAGCCTCTTATTTTATATCGATAGGCGGGAAGATAGAAACCAATATCTATATAAAATCGCTTGAACAACTGCCATCGGCTCACGCGGTTTTGTTTGATGTATCACCCAAACAAATATTGCAAATAGCCGGACACAAGTTTTCTTCACTGTATAAATGGCAGTTAGGACGTTACCGTTATGGCATGGGTGTTTTTAAGGTTGATTGGGCTTTGGATGGCCCGATTCCTTTTATGGCAGAGGAATGCAAAAAGGCTGGTACAATCCATATTGGTAATACTATAGACGAAATTACCCTTGCCGAGCAGCAAACCTGGGATGGTCAGCACCCTGAAAAACCATTTGTGCTGTTGGCTCAACAAAGTGTTTTTGATCCATCAAGGGCTCCTGAGGGCAAACATACTGCCTGGGCCTATTGTCATGTTCCCAATGGATCGAAGTTGGATATGACCAGCGCCATCGAAAACCAAATAGAACGTTTTGCACCTGGTTTTAAAGACCTCATTTTAGCTAAACATACCATGAGCCCGGCACAAATGGAAGAATATAACCCCAATTACATCGGCGGGGATATTAATGGCGGGGTGATTGATATAGGCCAACTGTTTACACGGCCTGCATTGCGTTGGTCGCCCTATAAAACATCGGCAAAGGGTATTTACATCTGCTCCGCATCAACGCCTCCCGGTGGAGGTGTGCATGGTATGTGCGGATACAATGCAGCCCAAAAAGTGCTTCAAGATATATTTGCGGCATAAGCTGTT
Source organism: Mucilaginibacter sp. L196 (assembly GCF_009765905.1). Lineage (GTDB taxonomy): Bacteria > Bacteroidota > Bacteroidia > Sphingobacteriales > Sphingobacteriaceae > Mucilaginibacter. Next base: position 592,229 of record NZ_LMUO01000019.1, read on the forward strand.
CTAAACAATATCCATAATATTTATTATTTTCGGTTCTATGGAAAAGGGACGCTTAGAAGCATTTAGTGATGGAGTAATAGCCATCATCATCACCATAATGGTTTTAGAGATTAAAATGCCAGGCGCTCAACATGATACGCTTCAGTCGCTTGTTCCACTTTACCCGGTATTTATTTGCTATGTGATCAGTTTTATTTATGTAGGGATTTACTGGAACAACCATCACCATTTAATGCAGGCAGTAAAATCTGTAAACGGGGCAACGCTTTGGGCAAATTTGCACCTGCTATTCTGGCTTTCGGTAGTGCCATTGGTTACGGAATGGATGGGGGAAAACAACTTCACCAAATGGCCAACTATCATGTATGGCGTATCGCTGATTATGTGCGCGGTAGCTTATGCAATACTGGTGATTATTTTAAAGAAGCACGAAGGCCCGGATTCGCTTTTTGCTAAGGCGATAGGTAATGATCGTAAAGGCAGGTTATCTATTGTTATATATGCCGTGGCTATTCTATTGGCGTGGGTAAACCCTTGTATTAGTTTTAGCTTATACTTTCTTGTGGCTTGTATCTGGTTTATACCTGACCGGAGAATTGAAAGTAAAATTTCAGATCACAAAGAATAAGTTAAGCGATATAGGCAGGTACAGTAAATGAAAACTCGGTACCAACGTCTTGCTGACTGGTAACCCATATTTTGCCATTACATTTTTCAACCAGATCCTTGCAAAATAGTAAACCCATTCCAGTGCCTGATTCCTGATGGGTACCGGTACTGCTATCAACCTTGCTTTTGAAAAGCTTTTTAAGTTTATCGGGTGGGATGCCTGTCCCGGTATCCTTAACTTTTATCTCAATCATTTCATTATTGGTAGATGCTACAACTTCGATAGTGTCTTTTTCGCCCGAGAATTTTATGGCGTTAGTTATCAGGTTGCGTATCACAATGCGGATTGAGTTTGGATCTGCCGAGGCCATAGTGCTATCAGGAACATTATCAATCAAGGTTATACCTTTTAAGGTAGCTTGTTCCTGGTAATTCTCCATCTCATACTCAACAATATCTTTTATAGAGAAGCTTTTTACCGAGCTTTCAAAATTTTCCATCTGGCTGTTTATCCAAAATAGGAGGGTATCAAGAAAATCCGAAGTATACTCAAGCTTTTTTAACACACTCGGTATCATTTCAACCAATTCCTGGTGTGTTATCGTATCATCCTGCAGCAAACCGAATAAACCACGTAAAGTACTCAATGGCGCACGTAAATCATGTGCGAGAACAGAAATCAGCCTGTCTTTTAAAACATTAAGCTCATTAAGTTTATGGGCTTGTTCGTCAATGTTCTCCTTTTGGCTTAGCACCTCATCGTTTTTTTCCTCAAGCATCAAGTTTATTTTTTGCTGCTTGCGCTTTTGATTGTAATAAACAACCAGGGTGCCAATCATCCCTATAATTATTATAATAAATATGGTGTTTAACAAACGTTGACTGTGTAACCTTTGTGTGTAAAGCAGATCTTTTTCTTGTTGTTGCTGTTGCTCCTGATGTTCTTTAGCCGCAAAATTCAACTCAAAATTATAGGAGGTTAGCTTTTGAATACTTTCGTCACTTTTTAGCTGATTTTTTAAGTCGACATATTCAAGCAGATATTTATAAGCTTGTGTAAAGTTACCTAAACCAGCCAGCGTTTGGTTTAATTGCATGGCAGATTTAGCCCTTACTGAAAGATCTCCTAGTTTAACAGCATATATATGGCCTTGTATGGCATATTTATAGGCGCTGGCGTAATCTTTTTGCAGATTATAAACTGTAGCAAGTCCAATAACAGCGTTTGCCTGGTTATTAACAAACTTGTAATCAGCTGCAATTTGTAATGAGGTGTCCAAGTAACTTTTGGCTACTTTAATGTTATTTAAATGGCCGTAGCATAAGCCTAAATCAGTATATATTGAACCTAAACCGTCTTTATCATCTTGTTTACGGGCTGTTATTAAAGCAGTTTTTAAATGAATAATTGCATCAGTATATTTCCCTTCGGCCAATAAAATTTCACCAATATTTTCATTAACGGTTCCAATAACCAGCTGGTCGTTTATCTGTAAAGAAATTTTTATTGCCTTGTTAAAATATTCCAAAGCATTTGGGTAAACCTCTGTACTTTGCAGTATTACCCCCAGGTCATTGTATATTTCAGATGATAAAGCTTTGTAATGATTTTTAAGTGCTATAAAAAGCCCTTTATAGTAAAAATCGAGCGCTTTAGGAATAATGCCCTCACTGTAATAAACTATACCTATGTTTTTATAAGTATCAGTAAGCCCTAGCTGATTATTGATTTGTATGTTAATTTGTTGGGCTAAGTTTAAGTAATAAAGCGCGAGTGTATAATTTGCAAGCAGATTATACATACGGCCATATAAAACATAACAGGCGGCAAGCCCCTTTTTATTTTTTAGCTTTTTATAAATAGATATAGCCGTATCAAAGTCCAGTTTAGCTTCTTCAGAACGGCCTTTAAAATATTTTACATGCCCTACCTGCAGCAACCCGCTTGCAATGCCCGCGCTGTAGTTTATTTGTTTAGATAATTGTATGCTTTTGTTTCCGTAATAATAACTGCTATCCGGGTTTATGCGGAAATAGTCTTCAGCCAGTTTATTCAGTTTATTAATAACTGAAGTATCCGGAGTGGCCCCTAAGTTTGCCAGTAAATTTTTAACGCTGTCAATTTCTCCAACTCCTACGTTAGCAAAACTCGACAGGCAAAAAAACGAAAAAAGAAAAGTTAGAAAAAATTTCAATGTTAAATTTATCTCCCTATATAGTCAGTTAAATCCCGAAGGTTAAGTTGCTGGGTTATACGTCTAAATCAATAGAAATGTTTACTGCTAATAATTATTAATTAACATCTGATTAATATTATAACCCAAACAAAAAATAATTTAATACTGCCTAAATATATATAAAAGAGAATTGCTAATTCAACAAATCAGGGTCAGTTTGATATTTATTTTTAATTATGATTTGTAGCTGTAATTTTTAAATTTAACTTATAGGAATAATTCACTTTCTCCGGGTGAAAGAATGAAATATCCGGCAGAAAAATAAACTGGTAAAATAATTAAGCCTAACCAGGTAAACGCCTGAAAGTATAGCCGGAAATTGAACTTTGATCAATTTGCTAACAAAGGATTAACGCCAAAAGAATTCAGGGAAAACTTTGTTGGTAAACGTGTTTTTATTTAAGCTTATATCGTTATTAGCGTGATATTTAATGGGCTGATAATACAAGTCTCGTTGTTTCCCAAATTATTCTTATTTTTGAGAGTTAATTTGTTTTATGCTGTCCAAAAAAACCAAATACGCCATTAAGGCTCTTATTATCATGGGTAAAAATGTAGATAAACCGCCCATGCAAATTGCTCAGATAGCTGAGTTGGAAAGAATACCCAAAAAATTTCTCGAATCTATTCTGCTCGAAATGCGTAATCACGGCTTTTTATACAGCAAAAAGGGATCGGGTGGGGGATATGCGCTCAATAAAGATCCCAAAGAGATTTATCTTTCGGAAATTCTTCGCCTTACTGATGGCCCTATAGCTATGGTACCGTGTGCCAGTCTTAATTTTTACCATAAATGTGACGAATGTAAGGACGAAGTTACCTGCGGTATAAGGGCGATGTTTATTGACATTAGGGATGCAACCTTAAAAATTTTAGCCGAAACTACTATTGCTGATATTATTGCCCGGGAATCAACGCTTGGAGCATCTTTATTGAGCATGGAATCTTAATAATCAGTACAGCGTCAGCAATGCGTAAATTTCTTTTGAATATATCGCTATAATATTCTGTATATACATCTTTGCGCATGGATCAACAACAGCTTTTTGCTAAAATGGGACTTGCAGGCTGGAATACCCAAATTGCACATGCCGAAAAAGTGTTTAATGCTTTTACCGACGAACAATTTTATACAGTGGTAGCGCCAGGCAAAAACCGGATAATTTATTTATACGGACATTTAGCCGCTTACCATGATGCCCTGAAGGAAACTTTGGGCTTGGGAAAAGCATCCCAGCCTGAACTTTATGAAGTTTTTCTGAAAAATGCTGATAATGACAAGGCTGAATTTCCTTCATTAGCTGAACTGAAAAATTTCTGGCAATCAGTACATGCCGAATTAAACGAACTTTTTGTAAATTTACCAGCAACGGAATGGTTTAAGCGCCACAACGCCATGACAGACGAGGATTTTGAGAAAGATCCATCCAGAAACAGGCTGAGTGTGTTGTTAAGCCGTGCTAATCATGTAGCCTACCATATTGGTCAGGTAAATTTGGTTAAACCCCTTGTAGCTTAATATATGACCAAACTATTTGTTGTAGGATTTCCTCGTGATATGGATAAAACGGAACTTTTGGAGCTGTTTAGCTTGCACGGTTTGGTTGATCTGGTTACCGTTATTACCGATAAAGAAACCGGTGTAAGCCAGGGCTATGGTTTTATTCATATGAATGATGAGGCCGGTGCCGATAGGGCTATTGCCGCATTAAATGGCGCTGAAATAGACGACAGGAAAATTACTGTTAGAGTAGCTGATGCCAAGCCCGAGCCCGTAAAACCTGTATACCAACCCCAAAGGCCGGTAGTAAAAGGAAAACGCCCGAGAAGAGGGCAGCAGGATAAGCGTTATTAATTACTTTTCTTCAAGGCTAAAGCTATCTTTTTAAGACTATTGCCAATTGGTTTTCTACTGTTTTAACAGATATGTTAAGCAGCGCGGCAGCTTCTTTGTACTTTAGCCATCCTCTTTAATCAACCTGAATATCATCCGGCATTTTACAGGCAGGTTGTTGATTAATAAGTTCAGGTTATTTACCCGCTCTTTGCCAATCAATACAATTTCAGGATCAATGGATACGTAACTTTTTTCATTGCACAGCATTTCAGCATTTACATAAATATGCTTGCCCTGGTTCCTTAAATAATTTAGTGATAAGTTTTTACCTGCTTTTATGGTGCAAACTATTTCATAGGTTGGATAGATGATGTACATTTATATAATACCGTTTTAACACCAACACAAATAAACTTTTTGTATACCATGGAGCAACCATAATGGTTGACGTGTTTATATAAACTTAAATCATATAAATGAAAAGTTACACAGTATTAATATCAATAGTAGCCGCCTTAGGGGGGCTACTATTTGGGTTTGATACGGCAGTAATAGCCGGCGCCCTGCAATATTTAAAACCTTATTTCCATCTTAATGATGCTGAACTTGGACTGGTGGTCGCAGCGGCCTCAATAGGCTGTATCCCGGGTGCATTATTTGCCGGTTATTTGGCCGATAAATACGGCCGTAAAAACCTGATGATAGTAACATCAGTGCTGTATGTTATTGCGGCTATTGGTAGTGGTATCGCAGGCAGTTTCGCGCAACTGGTTATTTATCGCCTGATCGGTGGTGTTGCAATAGGGATGGCATCAACTCTTGCACCTATTTATATTTCAGAAGTTGCCCCACCAGCATTCAGGGGTAGGCTAGGTATGTTGCAGCAGCTGGCTATTGTAACGGGTATATTGCTATCATTTATCTCCAATTATCTGATCGTAAACAGCTCATTTTTATCTTCAGGGGATGATTACTGGCGCTATATGCTTGCAGCAGCTGTGATACCTTCTGGAATATTCTTTTTCTTATTGCTTTTGGTGCCCGAGAGCCCAAGGTGGCTAATATCCCAAAATAAAGTAATCGATGCTAAAAAGATCTTCGGCAAAATTTACTCTGATAAGGAAAGCCAGGCGCAGGTTAAAATAGTAAGTGATAACATAGCCTCAGAAGAGAAACCCGCATTACGGGATGTGCTGTCGCCTCGCTTCAAAAAAGTAGTGATAATAGGCCTTGTATTCGCGTCTATCGCGCAGCTTACAGGTATTAATATCGTATTTTATTATGCACCGTTGATATTTGCCAAAACACATGTGGGTGGGAGTGTGCTATTCCAAACCGTTTTAACAGGTGTAGTAAATCTAATATTCACATTGCTGGCATTCCCGCTTATCGATAGGTTGGGGCGTAAAAAGCTATTACTTGCAGGCTCATGCATAATGGGCTTGTGTATGTTTACACTGGCTGCATTATTTTACTTTGATATGCTGCACAATTACTTTGTGTTGGCTACCATATTTGTTTATATAGGTGGTTTTGCCTGTACATGGGGTGTTGTACTATGGGTGTACGTCGCCGAGATATTCCCTAATAAAATACGAGGCAACGCGACATCTATCGCGGTATTTGGTAATTGGGTTGCCAATACCATCGTGTCCTTAACCTTTCCTGTTATGTTAGCTCAATTAGGTGCAGTGGTAACATTTGGTATTTATGGTATTATCAATATCAGCATGGTGTTGTTTGTGAGCAGGTATGTGTTCGAAACCAAAGGTGTTCCCCTCGAAAAAATTGAAGAGCTATACGCGAGTGTTTAATCTTTAAAACATCAATTAAATGAAAAATAAAATCAATATAGGTTGGGTTTTGCTATTGACTTTTTCGTCATTCATCGCTTTTACCCAATCTACTGTTAATAAATTGCCATACCGGGCCCGGCAACACCTGATCCGGTGACTGATAAATAATACTCCCAAAAAAGCCTTTGAATTTTTCAAAGGCTTTTTTGGGAGTATTATTTACTTGGTATTTGAAAAATACTGATTTTAAATACACACAGGTTTATATCTTTACCGTATTCTTTATCTGCAATTCATGATCATCGTAATTCAATGTAAAGACCAGGTTGGCCTGGTTGCATCTATATCGGCAATACTCGCAAAGCATCAACTTAATATAATCTCCATGCGCGAGCACGTCGACAAAACGGAGAACCTGTTTTTCATGCGTCTTAATATCGATGATAGTAAGGATGAGGTATTATTGGAAACCTATATTAAAGATGTATTGCCGCCGGGAGCTATCATATCTATCAACCCCAAACCAAGTAAAAAGGTTATTGTAATGGTAAGCAAGGAATATCATTGCCTGGCAGATATATTGATACGCAACTATTTTGGAACGTTTGGCGCTACTGTGCAATGCGTTATTGGAAACCATGCTATTTTGCAGGAGATATGTCAGCGATTTGATATGCCGTTTTATCACGTATCGCACGAAGATATTAGCAAAAACGAGTTTGAAGATAGAGTTGCCACGATAATTGATCAGTACAATACAGATTATATAGTGCTTGCCAAATTTATGCGGATATTATCCCCATCTGTTGTCGCTAAGTTCCCGATGAGGATTATAAACATCCATCATTCATTTTTACCTGCTTTTATTGGAGCTAATCCGTATCGACAGGCTTTTGAAAGAGGGGTGAAGCTAATTGGCGCTACTGCTCACTTTGTTTCTAATGAATTGGATGAAGGGCCGATCATCGCGCAGCAAATCATCCCGGTAAATCACTCCTTTACTGCGGCAGACATGGTTCAGGCTGGTAAAGAGATCGAAACTTCGGTACTGGCAAAAGCACTTAAATTGGTATTTGAGGATAGGGTATTTGTTTACAACAATAAAACCGTGGTATTTGAATAATTAGAATAAGGAGTTGTATTAGTTTGACTTATTGTATCACACAAATTATTTTAACAATAATACCGGCACTGCCGAACTTGCGGCTAGTTGATGAGAAATGCTTGTATGCATAATTGATTGAAAGAAACTGTACTTATGCGGCAATGCAATAACCAATTGCGCATCCTTATGTGCCGCGAATTGAAGAATTCCACTAATAACATCTGTATCCTCCAAAAAGAAATATTTCGGATCGTATTGTTTTAACATTTTATGCAGCGTAGTTTCTTCAATCATTCTTTCGGCATCTCCCTGTAAATGTTTGCCTTTATCATCAACATTCACCACCATTAATTCCGCCTTCTTTTTATCAAGCAACCGTTGTAATGCCTCCAGCGGCACTGTATCTTTAACTTTATTAAAATCGATAGCAACTACAACCCTACTTACTTTTTTAAAGGTATAAGCGGGAGGTACTACAATAATTGGTATAGGGCTTGCTTTGGCTATTTTAATAACGTGGCTGCCGATATGACTGTCTTCACTACTGCTGTTTCCCTGGCTTCCTAAAATGATCAGATCAACGTTTTTTGAGATTGAATTTTCAATTACAGCACGTAACAGATGTGTTCGGTTTAAATGCACACTAATCTCAACCCCCGGCCTAACTTGTTTAGCTAATTTATGTTTTAATGAGGTTAATTTTTCTATCCTATCTGCAGCATTTTGTTCAATATCTTCTTCACGTAATAAAACCATGTCGGGGCTTGGTAAGCTGGTTTCATAAATAGAAACATAATATGCATTTAATAAAATAATATGGCCGACATTAGTTTGATGGCTTAATGCAGCGGCGTATTCTGCTGCGTTAATTGAAGCTTTTGAGAAATCAATAGGAACAAGATAGGTTTTCATATTATAGAAGTATATTACATTATTCAACTTTAAAAGTAATCTTAATGTTTTTAAGAAATGTTAATAAATGTAATGAACAGTCATTATTATCCTCATACTATTTATTTAGGTTGATTTTTCAGTAGTCTTTGGCGGTGATGACGTTGTCGGATCGGTTTGATTGTTGTTTGAGACTACTGTTGGGGCAGGAGTTGTAACAGGCTGAGGAGTTACTGTAGATATTGCTGCAATTATTGCGGAACCCGAACCTCCGCTATTCTCAGTTGTTTTTAAGCCTAAATAGGTTCCGGCGCTAATGCCCATTAACCCCAGCAAATCGTTGTTTATTATAGTGCCATCAGGAATTTTGGAATTGATTATCACGTAATATATATAAATAACCCCTACAATAGCTGTCCATATTACGTTTTGTAACCGATGTATGCTTATACCGTTTTCGTCAGAAATTATATCGGTTAAAAATCCTTTTGAGGGCAAATCCTGTTGCGAAATTGAGTTGCCTGCATTATCTTTCTGACTGTTATCAATCACTTTGGCTACAATACTTGTGCCCGCTGCAATTCCTAAAAGTACCAGATTTACAGGAGGAAGGTTAGGAATTACAATTGATGTGCCCGAAGAAAAATTTATAACAACATATATAAAAGTGCTGCTTATTATTACCGTCCAAAAAGCAAGTTGTGTTCGGCTAAGGCTAAATGCAGGTTTGGGGTTTCCAATATTATTGGCGGCCGCAATATTAGCATAGTTGTTCTGATTAAAAACCTGATTGCGCAGCATTTGTGATTTGTTTGCAACAACCACAACGATAATAGTTAGTATTAAAAGAATAATAAGATATAGGTACATAAAAGAGGTTTAGAAATATGGTGATTGGAAATTATATTAAATCTATAAACTATAAATGAAATATGCAACTGAATTACTTAGTTACTAAGTAGTTAAAGTTTATTTTAAAATAGTTGCAAGTGTAATAATTGATATTACGTTTGGTTTATTTTATACCCAGCAAACTAGATTTTAAGATTTAGCTTTTATAACTACAAAAAAAACTGTTTATTTGCACCCCCGGTAAAAAACGACTTGGTAGCTCAGCCGGTAGAGCAACTGACTCTTAATCAGTGGGTCGAGAGTTCGATCCTCTCCCAGGTCACCTAGTAAAAGCCTTCTAATCACTATTAGAAGGCTTTTTTGCGTTAAGGAGAATTATTCTTCTTAGTGAATCTGTTTAGTTTGTACAAACCATTGGATATTCCGCTGATATTGATAAGATTCCATACACTTTTCCACACCCATTGCGGCACGCACTGTAAATAGCTACTTTCGGCGCATATGAAAGTTATCATTGCCGAAAAACCTTCTGTAGGCCGCGAAATTGCCAAAGTATTTGGCGCAACTACTAAAAAGGATGGTTATATGGAGGGCAAGGGATATACTTTCACTTGGGCATTTGGTCATCTGCTCCAACTAGCTCCGCCACAGGAATATGGTTTTTATGGTTGGAACGTGCAAAACTTGCCGATGTTACCACAGAAATTCAAGCTATCTATCCGCAAAATAAAATCTAAGGATGGTATGATCGAAGACCCCGGTGTGCGGAAACAGCTGGATATAATTAAAAACTTATTTGATGAAGCTACCGAAATTATTGTTGCTACAGATGCGGGGCGGGAAGGGGAATTGATATTTCGATATATTTATTATTATCTGAAATGTAAAAAGCCATTTAAACGGCTTTGGATATCTTCACAAACCGATGAGGCCATTAAGGATGGTTTCAGGAATCTAAAGCCGGGATCTGATTATGATACCTTATTCAATTCCGCGCATTGCAGGTCGCAATCAGATTGGCTGGTTGGTATGAATGCAACACAGGCGCTAAGCTTGTCTTCAGGTACAAGGTCAGTGTTATCACTTGGTAGGGTACAAACCCCCACATTGGCAATGATATGCTCACGTTATCTCGAAAACAAAAACTTTGTACCCGAACCATTTTACCAGGTTAGTATTATGCTTGATAAAAATGAGCAGTTGTTTAAGGCAGTTACCGATGAGAAATTTAAAACGAAAGAAGAAGCGCAGTTAATAGTTGACCAGGTGCAGCCTACGGGAAACATATTGAATGTAGAGGCCAAACCGCGGAAAGAACCGCCACCGCTTTTACATGATTTGAGCAGCTTGCAACAGGAGGCAAATAAAAAGAAAGGTTTTACCGCCGACCAAACGCTAACCTTACTACAGAATTTATATGAAAGCAAACTGGTTACCTATCCGCGTACAGGTAGCCGTTATATTGGGGATGATGTTTTTGCGGGAGTGCCAAATTTGATTGAAAAGTTGAAGGATCATCCGGAATTTGGGAAACAGGCCAATGTTTTGAGTGATGCCAAACTGAATAAGCGCAGTGTTAATGCAAAAAAAGTTACAGATCACCACGCGATACTGCCTACCGGCGAATCACCTTATCAGCTTTCGCCGGATAAACAAGCGATCTATGATTTGGTGGCGGGGCGTATGTTGGAAGCTTTTCATCAGGATTGTATCAAAGAGATCACCAAAATTACAGTTGAATCGGGTGCGAAATTCTTTGCAAGCGGAACGGTTATAGGTGTTGCCGGCTGGCGGGCCGTTTTTAATGAGCCCGATGAAGAAAAGAAAGAAGAAGAAAACACCTCATTGCCCAAGGTACAACAGGGGGAAGATTTGCCTGTTACTGAAAAAACTTTGTTGGAGAAGCAAACCAAACCCAAACCATTGTATAATGAGGCCAGTTTACTAAAAGCATTAGAAACAGCAGGTAAGGATATAGATGACGAGGAGTTGCGTTATGCCATGAAGGATAGCGGATTAGGAACCCCGGCAACAAGGGCCGCGATAATTGAGACACTAATAAAAAGAGACTATGTGATGCGTGAGAAGAAGAACCTTTTACCAACACAAACTGGCCTTGCGGTATATAATGTAGTAAAGGATTATCGTATTGCACAAGCAGAACTTACAGGTAATTGGGAAAAGCGTTTAGAGGAAATCCGCTCTGGTGCTTCGGTGGATGGTTTTCAGGCAGAAATTAGAACATATACAACTGCTATTACACAAGAGTTACTACTTGCTGGCAAAGGGTTGCTAATCAAGTGATTTTTCTGTGTTGATTATTTATCAATTAATTAATACAATAGATTATATCCCGAACTTCAGTTAAAAACAGAAATTCCTGTAGTTGTTTTCCAGAGCAGTTTTTTTGATTTTTTCAATGTTTGGTATTCTATACTTTTATAAAAAGTAATTCCCCGTCTTTTACAATATTGCATAATGATATGGTAATAACGTAGAGTATTTAAACTAAAAGAATTGTTTTATTTGTATACCAAATATTAAACTATCATACACTATCACCTGATATATGTCAAGGAACAAATACCTTATACCTTTAATTCTGGTTACATCCCTATTCTTTTTATGGGGTTTTGCTTACGGGTTGCTCGATGTTTTAAATAAGCATTTTCAGGAAACACTTAATATTTCAAAAACCCGTTCTACTTTATTGCAAGGGGCTTATTTCGGGGCGTACTTTTTAGTTGCCTTGCCTGCCGGCATATTCATGAATAAATACGGGTATAAAAAAGGGATTATTCTGGGCCTATGCTTATATGCTATTGGCGCTTTTCTTTTTTATCCCGCTGCTGAGCAATTAAGCTTCAACTTTTTTTTAGTTGCGCTATTTATATTAGCTTCAGGATTAGCTTGCCTTGAAACAGCAGCCAATCCTTATGTAACAGTTTTGGGTAGCCCTGAAACATCTGAAACCAGGTTAAACCTTTCGCAATGTTTCAACGGTGTTGGAGCTTTTCTTGGGCCTATCATCGCAATTTTTCTATTCTTTGGTGGCGACAAAGGGCATTCGGGTAATCTCGATTCTGTTAAGATTATCTATGTTGTAATTGGGGTTGTGGTACTATTAATCGCCGGATTTTTCCTAAAAACATCACTTCCCGAGATAAAAGAAAGTGAGATTGTTTCTTCACAAGAATTGGATAAAAAACCATTGTTTGAACACAGCAATTTTAAATTTGGAGTAGTCGCGCAATTCTTTTATGTAGCGGCCCAGGTTGGTATAGCGGCATTTTTTATAAACTATTGTACCGAAGCAAATACCGGTATTCAAAATGCTAAAGCGGCAGCATTATTATCTGCTGGTTTGATATTATTTACTGTCGGCAGGTTTGTCGGTACTGCTTTAATGCAAGTATTTGCCCCTAATAAATTACTTACTGCTTACGCGTTGATCAACGTTTTGCTTTGTGTAATAGTTGTACTAAATAAGGAATGGGTTTCTGTTTATGCGTTACTAGCGATATTCTTTTTTGAATCGATCATGTTCCCAACCATTTTTGCTTTAGGGCTGAAAGATTTAGGGCATCATACTAAAAAAGCATCTTCATTTTTAATTATGTCGATAGTTGGCGGGGCAATAGTGCCAGTTGCTATGGGTTTAGTTGCTGATAAATACTCCACTTCCATTTCGTACGTGGTGCCATTATTTTGCTTTTTAGTTGTGGCTTGGTACGGATGGAAGGGATATAAAGTCAACGCGGCGAGCGAAGGAAAAGAAGAAGAACCATTAAAAGTAGTATTCAGGCACTAAGCACATGCAGAAATTTTGTTTAACACTTGATCTGAAAAATGATCCTCAATTAATTGAGGAGTATATCCAACAACATAAAAATGTATGGCCTGAAATATTATCAAGCATTACATCATCTGGTATTAACAATATGGAGATATATTGTTTAAGCACCCGGTTATTCATGATAATTGAGGCTGATAATGATTTTAGTTTTGAAAAGAAAAATGCACTTGATCAGTCAAATCAAAAAGTGCAGGATTGGGAAACTTTAATGTGGAAATATCAACAAAGTCTACCGGGATCAAAACCCGGAGAGAAATGGATAATGATGGAGAAGATATTTACGTTATAAAAGAAATACTCTAAATATATGTTCAGTCTAAAAAACAAATCAGCAGTAATTACAGGCGGGGGAAGTGGTATTGGGAAGGCTATATCGCTGTTGTTTGCACAGCAAGGGGCTAACGTCCATATTATTGAACTCAATAAGGAAGCCGGTGCATCAACTGTCGATGAAATAAAATCAGCAGGAGGAACAGCCTTTAGTTATACCTGCGATGTGAGTAAACAGCAAAATGTAGTGGATCTTTTTAATTCGATCGGTGTAATAGATATATTGATCAATAATGCAGGTATTGCACATATTGGTAATGTAGAAACTACGGGTCAGGATGATTTTGACCGGGTGATGAATGTAAATGTAAAAGGCGCTTATAACTGCCTTTTTGCAGCGGTACCATTAATGAAAGTGAACAATGGTGGCGTTATATTAAATACTGCGTCTATTGCTGCAAGTGTGGGTATTACCGACAGATTCGCGTACTCAACCAGTAAAGGGGCTATCCATGCCATGACATTGTCTGTAGCGCGTGATTACTTGCAACATAATATACGTTGTAACTGTATCTCACCTGCAAGGATACACACACCATTTGTAGATGGCTTCATCGCCCAAAATTATGCTGGCAGAGAAGAAGAGATATTCGAAAAGTTATCAAAAAGCCAGCCTATTGGCCGCATGGGTAAACCTAGCGAAGTTGCTTCATTAGCCTTGTATCTCTGTTCAGATGAGGCTGGTTTTGTGACTGGCTGCGATTATCCAATTGATGGCGGATTTATAACTTTAAATAATTAAAATAAAATTAAACAGTAGCTATAGACGTTACCAAACTATAATTAAATAATAAAATATGAAACTGATCCGTTTTGGGGAAGCCGGTAAAGAGAAAACAGGTGTTATTATTAATGATAAACGTTATGATACCTCTGCCTTTGGAGAAGATTATAACGAACAATTTTTTGAAACTGACGGTTTAAATCGTTTAGCAGCTTTTTTAAAAGACAATAATAGTCTACCGCAAATAAGTGAAGATGTGCGCCTTGGCAGCCCGATTGGTCGTCCATCAAAAATTGTGTGCATTGGTTTAAATTACGTAGATCACGCTAAAGAAACCAATGCAACCCCTCCGCCAGAACCTGTTATATTCATGAAGTCTACAACGGCCATAGTTGGGCCAAATGATAACATTATGATTCCAAAAGATTCGGTTAAAACGGATTGGGAAGTGGAACTTGCAATTGTTATAGGTAAAAAAGCGAGTTATGTTGATGAAGCTGATGCGATGGATTATGTAGCAGGCTATGTGCTGCATAATGATGTGTCTGAACGTGAGTTTCAAATAGAACGCAGCGGAACATGGGATAAAGGAAAGGGCTGCGATACATTTGCACCCATTGGCCCCTTTATAGCCACTGCCGACGAAATTAAAGATCCGGGGAACCTGCGTTTGTGGCTTAAGTTGAATGGCGAAACCATGCAGGATGGAACAACGGCTAACTTTATTTTTAATATTCCTTTTGTAATTGCTTATACCAGCAAATTTATGACGTTGTTACCCGGCGATATAATTTCTACAGGTACACCTGCAGGGGTTGGTTTAGGAATGAAGCCACCGGTATATCTTAAAGCGGGCGATGTGATAGAATTGGGAATAGATGGATTAGGTACCTCTACACAAAAATTGGTAGCCTACAAAAAATAAAATATGGATCTGCAACTAAAAGATAAGCTAATAATAGTTACCGGCGGTGCTAAAGGTATAGGCGAGGGTATTGTACAAGTCCTGGCTAAAGAGGGAGCTATCCCGGTAATTTTTGGCAGGAATGAACTGGATAACCTTAAAGTGGTATCAGCTATTGAAGCAGTGGGAGGAAAAGCCCATCATGTGGTTGCTGAGCTAACTGATCCTGCTTCATGTGAAAACGCGGTAAAAGCTATTGCTGATAAATTTGGCAGGATAGATGGCTTGGTGAATAATGCAGGTGTTAACGATGGCGTAGGATTAGAAAATGGAGACTATGAAAAGTTTATGGCATCTCTGCACAAAAACCTAGTGCATTATTACCTTATAGCGCATCATGCTTTACCATGGCTTAAAAAGTCAAAGGGTTCCATTATCAATATAAGCTCTAAAACGGCTGAGACAGGGCAGGGGGGCACATCTGCCTATGCGGCATCAAACGGTGGACGGAATGCTTTAACGCGCGAATGGGCGGTTGAATTGCTTCCGTATGGCATCAGAGTGAATGCGATTATAGTAGCTGAATGCTGGACACCACTTTATGAGAGATGGATTGAAACATTGCCGAATCCAGAAGAAAAACTTCAATCAATAGTTTCAAAAATTCCATTGGAGCAGAGAATGACTACATCCGAAGAAATAGCTAATATGGCTGCATTCCTTTTGTCACCGGTGTCGAGCCATACAACCGGGCAATTGGTTTATGTAGATGGCGGATATGTTCATTTGGATCGGGCAATTTC
>NZ_LMUO01000019.1:608417-850152 GCF_009765905.1 Mucilaginibacter sp. L196
ACCAGAAGATCTTGCCCCGATTTTAAAAGCGAATGGGTTTGATGGTTGCATCACTGTTCAATCCCATCAATCAGAACAGGAAAATGAATTTCAATTAGCTAACGCTGATAGCCATAGTTTCATAAAAGGTGTAGTAGGGTGGGTTGATTTACAATCGCCACAAATTGAGGAACGTTTAGACTATTATCAGCAATTCGAAAAGCTGAAAGGCTTCCGTCATATTTTGCAGGGAGAATCTCAGCGAGATTTTATGTTACGACCAGCGTTTTTAAATGGTATCAGCCTGCTGAAAAAATACGGTTATACCTATGATATTTTGATTCTGCCTGATCAACTTAAATATACAGCAGAATTTGTGATTCAATTCCCCGATCAACGTTTTGTAATTGACCATATCGCGAAGCCAAATATCAAACAACAAGAACTGAAAGATTGGGAAAAAGATATTAAAGCCATTGCTGCGTTTGAGAATGTCTATTGTAAGGTATCAGGTATGGTTACGGAGGCCGATTGGGAACACTGGCAACCTGCTGATTTTAATAATTACCTGGAGGTAGTTACCAATAGTTTTGGCACTAACCGATTGATGTATGGATCAGATTGGCCGGTTTGCAAGGTAGCTGCTGATTACGGGCAGGTGGTAAATATTGTTAAAGATTATTTTTCGGCTTTTGGCCAAACGGAACAACAAGCTTTTTTTGGCGGAAACGCCACTGAGTTTTATAATATATAAAAGATGCAAACATTAATATGCGTTGAACCGGGAAAGTTCAGCTATGTGGAGAGAGAAAAACCGGTTTTGAAACCAGATCATGCGATAATTAAGGTTAAAAGAATAGGCATTTGCGGTACTGATTTACACGCGTTTGAAGGTACACAACCATATTTTAACTATCCACGTGTATTGGGGCACGAACTGTCGGGTGAATTAGTTGAATTTGATAACGCACCCGGTTTTTATATTAATGAGAAGGTGACTTTTATTCCGTATTTTAACTGCGGGCATTGTATCGCCTGTCGTATGGGTAATACTAATTGCTGTGTTAATATGCAAGTTTGCGGTGTGCATGTGGATGGTGGGATGACCGAGTATCTTATGGTTCCTTCGCATACGTTAATACATGGGGAACAGCTTGGTTTTGAAGAGCTGGCATTGGTTGAGCCATTGGCCATTGGCGCTCATGGGGTAAGACGTGCCGGTATTAAACCAGGTGAGTATGTGCTGGTAATTGGCGCTGGCCCTATTGGATTAGGGACTATGGAATTTGCCCGGATAGCAGGCGCTAAGGTAATAGCGCTAGATGTTAATGAAGAACGCCTTAACTTTTGCCGGGATGTAATTAAAGTAGACTATGCTGTTAACGCATTATCAGGTGATGTTCTGGAGCAGTTAAAGGAAATTACTAATGGTGATATGCCCACAGTAGTTATTGATGCTACAGGTAATCTTAAAGCTATTAACAATGCTTTTCAATATCTGGCGCATGGCGGCCGCTATGTTTTAATCGGGCTGCAGAAAGGTGAGATCTGTTTTAGTCACCCTGAATTTCACAAACGGGAAGCAACGTTAATGAGCAGCAGAAACGCTACTGTTGTTGATTTTGAGCAGGTAATTAACGCTATCAAAAAAGGGGTTATCAGTCCTTTAAATTATATTACTCACCGGGTAACATTTAACCAGGTTGAACATGATTTTGAAAGTTGGTTAAAGCCGGAAACCCAAGTAATAAAAGCAATGGTTTCGATGGATAAGTAGTTTTGCTAAAATTGGCGACGATTTAGCTAATAACCTATAATATTCACGGCCAAATTATGCAGTACTTGCGTGGGTATATAAACCTATGATAATTTTTTTGTACTATTTAAGCATTATATGAAGGTAGGTCTGTTTATTCCTTGTTATGTCGATCAATTTTATCCCGGTGCGGCGATAGCATGCCTGCAATTGCTGGAAAAATTAGGGGTTGATGTTGTTTATCCCAAAAATCAAACCTGTTGCGGGCAACCCATGGCAAACTCAGGATTTGAGCATTTAACGGGTGGCTGCAATGATCTGTTCATCAAAAACTTTAGTGGTTTTGATTATGTAGTAGGCCCTTCTGGCAGTTGTGTGCTGCATTTAAAAGAGCATCTGCACAATCATGATAATCCTGAAATAGCGACCACACTCAGCAATAAGCTTTACGAGTTTACTTCCTTTTTAACGGATGTGTTAAAAGTTAAATCTCTACCCGCTCGTTTTCCGCATAAAGTTGGTGTACACCAAAGTTGTCACGGTCAGCGTGGATTGCACCTTTCGCAAATGACCGAGTTGGTAGCCCCTGAATTTTCAAAGCCGGGAAGCCTGCTAAATATGGTAAAGGATATTGAACTTGTACATTTAAACCGTAAAGACGAATGCTGCGGCTTTGGTGGTACTTTTTGCGTTGCAGAAGAGGCTGTATCATCCAAAATGGGAAAAGATAGGGTAGAGGATCATCTGCATAACGGCGCTGAGTACATTACCGGCGTTGATATGTCGTGTTTAATGCACATGGAAGGAATATTGCACAGGCAAGGTAGCAAAGTGAAAGTATTACACATAGCTGAAATTCTGAACGGTGAATAGGTAAGATCGAAATAACAATTAACGAAACGACATTGAGCGAAATTCAAAATACAACCAATCATGCGGACTTAGCCGAAGTTTTTAATAACGATGAAGCGCGTGTAGACTGGCATGATGAAACCCTGTGGTGGATAAGATCAAAGAGGGATGTCGCGGTAAATAAAATAAACAATTGGGAAGAGTTGCGCGAAACGGCTTCGCAAATTAAACATAACGTCCTTTCAAACCTTAGCAATTATTTGCAACAGTTTGAAAGCAATGCCTTATCAAATGGCATAATTGTACATTGGGCAGCCGATGCTAAAGAACATAACCAAATAGTACTTTCTATATTAAGAAAGCATTCTATCGGCCAGATGGTAAAAAGCAAATCAATGCTTACCGAAGAATGCCATTTAAATGATTTTCTTGAAGAAAATGGGATCAATGTTATTGACTCTGATTTGGGGGAACGTATTGTTCAGTTGGCAAAAGAGATGCCCAGCCATATCGTGTTACCCTGTATCCACAAGAAAAAAGAAGAAATAGGCGAGCTGTTCCATCAGCACTTGGGTACACCCGCTGGTAATGCTGATCCGCAATTTTTAACTGAAACAGCAAGGCAGCATCTAAGAGATACTTTTTTAACCCGGAGAGCTGCTTTAACAGGCGTAAACTTCGCTATTGCCGAAACTGGCGAATTTGTGGTTTGCACTAACGAAGGCAATGCAGATATGGGCGCACACCTTGCCGATGTACACATCGCCAGCATGGGTATAGAAAAGATCATCCCTGAAAGAAAGCATCTTGGCGTTTTTCTGCGCCTGCTTACACGCAGCGCAACCGGACAGCCGATAACAACTTATTCCAGCCACTTTAAAAGGCCGAATAAAGGCAAAGAGATGCACATTATCATTGTTGATAATGGCCGCAGCATACAACTAGGTCGCGAAGCTTTCAGGAACTCCTTAAAATGTATTCGTTGCGGAGCTTGTATGAATACTTGCCCGGTTTATCGACGTAGTGGTGGGCATAGTTATCATAATGCCATATCGGGGCCGATAGGTTCAATCCTGGCACCAAACCTCGATATGGAAAAATATGCCGATCTGCCATTCGCATCAACTTTATGTGGTTCCTGCACAAATGTTTGCCCGGTAAAAATTGACATCCACCAACAATTGTATAAATGGCGGCAAGTGATTGTAAAGAACGGTTACGTGCCTGCGGCTAAAACGGCATCTATGAAAATCATGGACTGGACTTTATCATCACCCACAGCATATCACACTGCTGGAAAAGCTGGTCGTATGGTTTTAAAATATGCGCCGTTTATGGTAAACAACAAATTAAACCCGTGGTATAAACACCGCGATATGCCCGAGCCTCCAAAAGAATCGTTCGGCGAATGGTATAAAAAGAACAGAAAGTAATTAATTAGAAGTATGACTAGCAGAGAAAAGATATTATCAGCTGTTAAAACCAACCAACCGGAGCTGACAACTTTGCCGGATGTTGATTTCTTGCTTCAGGAAGATGTTGATATATCCGAAAAGTTTATTGCGGCGTTAACCGCAATCGGCGGTCAGGTAATCGCGGTTGAAAATCATGCTGGTATTAAGGCTTTTATAGCGGAAAACTTCGAGCAGCCATCTCGCAAAATAACGACTGTTTCGCAGCTTGGAGATGTTGCAGAATATATAGGAGATAACAGCGCTAACCCACATTCACTGGAAAATGTTGACTACGCGATAATAGAAGCAGGTTTAGCTGTTGCTGAGAATGGCGCGATATGGGTTAGCGAAGACAAGATACGCATACGTGTTTTACCTTTTATCACCCAACATTTGGCAGTAATTGTAAGTCAAAAAGATATAGTACCGACTATGCACTACGCTTACAATAAAATAGGTTCAACTGATTATGGCTTTGCTACATTCATAGCGGGCCCATCTAAAACGGCTGATATTGAGCAGTCGCTGGTGCTTGGCGCTCATGGTTCCCGTAGTATGACGATATTTTTAATGAGCTAACATCCCCCTATTGCACATTATAATCCCAATCATCAGTACGGAACGATGATACCGGTAATCCATCGGTACCAAACAAATCGCCAACAACAAAATCTTTAAAGGCATACCTTACAGCTACAGGTTCTTTTACCATATCGCTGCTAACGGTTACTGAGCCGCCGGTTATTTTTGCCTTTGCAGGATAAAAATGTTTATCAGCACCCGAGATTTCAAAAGTATTTATTTCCTTTAAAAAGGATGTAAGCCCATTAGCGGCATTTTTAAATTTAATGACAGCAGTGCTTCCTTTTAAAGTAAAGGAATCATAAGCGGGGCTCTGATAGCCAAATCCTTTGAAGTTATAGGTTTTTCCCAGCGCCAAATATGCTAAGCGTTCGCCAGCTTGTTGCTTGCGTGGTGGGTGAATGGTGGCTTGTTCACCTATATCCATTAATACAGCCATACCTGCATTAGGTATCTTGTCCTCGTCCAAACGCTGCACATCCCGCAAAAATGCAGAGTTATATTTGCCTCCTTTGTTATAAGGCGGCAGCTGTGCATAATCATAAGGCGCTATCTGCGCGTAATAAAATGGAAAATCACCCATTCCCCATTTGGTACGTAAG
The DNA here is from genome assembly GCF_009765905.1 of Mucilaginibacter sp. L196. Lineage (GTDB taxonomy): Bacteria > Bacteroidota > Bacteroidia > Sphingobacteriales > Sphingobacteriaceae > Mucilaginibacter. Next base: position 613,643 of record NZ_LMUO01000019.1, read on the forward strand.
GTTTTCACAAACGTAACAAACAGCGAATCATACTGCGCCGGGTTATCATAGTTTGATTCACCCTGGTACCAGATAGTACCCTTAATGCCAAACCCTATGATGGGTTGCAGCATGGCATTGTAAAGTGTAGTCGGTGTGCGGCTTACTTCTTTAATAGAGTCGGTAGAGGTAGGGATCTTTATCTCTGGAAATGCTTTTAATGTTTCCGGGTCCATCCAGGCTTGTATAGATGATCCGGCATAATTACAACTGATCAATCCGATTGGAACGTTTAACATTTTGCTAAGTAATCTGCCAAAGTAATAACCTGTAGCGCTAAACTTTGCAACACTCTCGGGTGATGCAGCTAACCAATGGCTTTGTTTAATGTCCTGCTGCAAAGTTGTTTTTGATCCTCTTGGTACGGTGAACAAACGGATATTTGGATTGGTTGAATTTAATATCGCTTCGTTTGAATTTAATATCGGCTGACTTTTATAACCCTTCATTGGTATTTCCATATTGGATTGCCCCGTGCATACCCAAACCTCTCCAATTAATACATCGTTCAATATTAGCGGTTTTCCATCACTCACTATTACCTTAAATGGGCCACCAGCAACAGGTGTAGCAATTTTTACCATAAATCTTCCCGCGGCATCAGTCACGGTATGATATATTTTCTTATCCCATGTGGTTGATACGGAAATATGGCTTCCGGCCTTGTCCCAACCCCAAACAGGTACATAAGCCTGCTGCTGTAAAACCATGTCGTCGGTAAATAAGTTGGCCAGTTTTATCTGGGCATTCGACTTATTACATAAAGTTATAAAACATAAAAACGCGCTAACAGATAGTACTAAATATCGAGACCTCATTTGTTGTTTGATTGATAATTTATATTGGTTTTTGGCAACTCTTATCGCGAATTATATCCTCAGAGAAGCTATAATTTGTTGCCTTGTTTCAAATATAAATTATCTTTTTTTGATTGTTGATGTAATGGTTTACAACAAGATAAGATTGTACATTCATTGGATAATGTATTTTAATTTAAGGTGGTAATTGTAAATAACTTTACGATAATAAACACGGGTAACCATTAACCAATAGCATATAACCTTTAAATTAAATTCATGAAAGCTAATTCCCTTTTTACAGGACTTATTGTACTCATGTTTTCCGTTAACTGTATGGCGCAAAACGTCGATGGGGGAAAACAGAAGTCAAAATCAGATCCTACTTCAAAAGCAACTCAATTTGTAGCGGCGCTTCATTTGGATGATACCGCGAAGGCGTTAAACGTAACCGATCTGATCAAGGCCCATCTTAGCACGGTGATGGACTGGCATAATGCGCATGATTACACTTTAGTACCTGAGGGCCTTAATCCAGCTACGGGCAAAGCCTTTAGTAAACTCGATCGTCAGTTTATTATCGATTCTACAATCCCTAAAACTGTTCACGAAACCTTGATGGCTGGCCTGCACCAATATTTGACAGATGAACAGATAGAACTGATACTCGATAAATACACTATCGGGAAAGTAGCTTTTACTATGAACGGTTATAAAAGTATTGTACCGAACATAACCCCGGTAGAAGAAGCATTTGTATTAACCAACCTTAAACTGGCACGTGAGCAGGCTATTGATTATAAAAATATAGATGAGATTTCATTGGTTTTCAAGATCTATAAAACCAAGATAGAAGAGTATTTTACAAATAACGGCAGAAACTGGAAAGCGATGTTTAAAGCGTATGCTGATCAGCAAATCGCGAAAAAAAATGCAGGTGATAAAACTCCAGCTACTACAGATAAAGAATAATTTATATGGCAGTATGCTGCGGCGTTGAATAGTATTTCAATTCGATGATATCCGCAGGTAATGTTTTACTGTTCCAATTTCGGTGTATGGCTATGGCAGCTCCAACTGCTGTAGCCTGCGCCATTGATGCTGCAAATACTTCAAGTTCAGGAAATGCTTTGGCCAGTAGATTCATATAGATTGAATTTTTACTGAACCCGCCATCTACAAATATACGATTTACCTTAGTGCCTTTTAACGCAAGCTTGGTCGATTGATATTGCTGTTCCATAATATCAATAATTAGCTGGTGATAGGCTTCGGTATAATTTGCAAACGCACTAAGATCACGGTTAACGAACGCAGACTGATGTCTCGAGCTCTGAATTTGGTTATCGCTATGATCCGTTAATTTATTGATCGTAATGGGGTCATATTCCACATGTTTCAATATGGATGTATTTACATTGAAATGTGAAGCGATACGCTTTACTTGTAATTCGTGTTCGTTACCGGCAAATAAGCGGGATGCTTTTACCGGTGATCCTTTGTATTGCATATAACAAAGGCAATCGTTAGCCAGCTCATCATCGGTAATAGGCGAGTGATTAAACGGATTTAAGCTGATACACCAGGTGCCTGTACTAATCAATATGAATGGCTCGCTAAAATTAACCAGGTAGGGTATAAGCGCGGCAGAACTATCATGCAAACCAACGCCTACCGGTATGCCATTGCCCAATTTATTTGCCGAAAATGTGCCGTTTGATGGTATAATGGGAGCGAATTTTTCGGTAAGGCCTTCCGCAGAAACCCAATAATGGTAATCGTTTTTTTCAAAGTCCCATAAACCGGTATGGCAGCCGATACTGGTAATGTCAGTACAAGGTACGCCGGATAGCAGATAGCTTAAGTATTGCGGCAGGTGAAGGCTGTATTGTATTTGATTGAACAGTTGCGGGTTTTTATGTTTGATGCGATATAACTGCATTCCCGAGTTTAAGTTTCCCAATACTGGTGAGCAGGTTTCTCGTGCAAGTTTGGTTTCTCCGCCATAAGTTTTATAGAACTTTTCTTTCAGGTCCTCCGGAAACTCTTTGAGGTAATTGTATAAAGGTGCAACCGGCTTACCGGCTGCATTTATATGTACAAAACTTGCCCCATAGGTGGAGAAGTTGATCGCCTTTACCTCAAACTCGGTTAATTTAAATACTTCGCGAAGTGAGTCAAATACCGATAATTCCAGGCTTTCCAAATTCTCACATGGATCGCCATCCTCATCAACTGTTTCAATAAAACGTGCTGATTTTTCATAAACAATATGGTAGTTCTCATCAAAAAGGAAAAGCTTTTTGTTAGTTTTACCCACATCAAATATGGCTATTACAGGTATGGCGCTCATTTTATAATCCTGTGGCTACAGTTTTTAATCCACGTTCTTTTATCAGGTGTTCTCTTATATTCAACTTGCGATATGCGCCAATAGGGTCTAAAGCACCACCATTGCGTAGTGACGCTTCTGATACGAGCGAGCGTACATCGGTACGATAAGCCTGTTGTAATATTTCCTGAGCCAATGCTACATCGTTATTGTTTTGAGCAGCTACTAAAGCAGCTTTATCTACTAACAAAGCCTGCGCATAAGCTATTTTAATGGCCTGTACCGATTGTAGCAAGTCTTCAATAGGATCTTTTACGTTGTGCGATGCATCGATCATCCAACCAATAGAAGTCGCGTGATCCATTCCACGGGCATCCATGCCTTCCACCAGCTCATTGAATATCAGGAACAACTGGTAAGGGTTGATGCTGCCTACGGTCAAATCATCATCCCCATATTTAGAATCGTTGAAATGGAAACCGGCCAATTTGCCTTCCATTAATAATAAGGAAACGATCTGTTCGATATTGGTGCCTTGCAAATGATGGCCCAGATCAACCAATGTTTGTGCTTTTGGGCCTAATTTGGATGATAGTAAGTAAGACTGTCCCCAATCACCAATGGTGGTTGAGTAGAAATTAGGCTCATAAGGTTTATACTCCACCCAAACTTTCCAATCATCCGGCAAAGCCGCATAAATTTCCTGTAGGCTTTCCAATGTATTTTGGAATGCTTTACGGAAGTTAAGTTGTCCCGGGAAATTTGACCCATCTGATAACCAAACCGACAATGCTTTGGAATCCAATTGCTTACCGTATTTGATCACCTCGATATTATGTTCAATAGCCTGTTTACGAACAGCTTTGTCTACATGGTGCAATGAGCCAAATTTGTAGCTTAGTTTTTGATCTTTTTGATCCTGAAAAGTATTGGAGTTTACCGCGTCGAAGTGCAAACCATTCTGCGCAGCTAATGCTTTAATAGCAGCTGCATTATCAGGGATATCCCATGGGATATGCAGCGATATGGAATTGCTGGATTTATTCAGCGCGTGAATAACACCAACATCTTCAATTTTTTCTTCTAAACTGCGTGGTTCACCTCCTCCGGAAAAACGGCCAAAACGGGTGCCACCTGTACCCAAAGCCCAACTTGGTATAGCGATGTTAAATACACTTAATTTTTGTAATACTTCCTCAACGTTGTTTATATCAGTGGCAATGCCTTCAAACCTGAGTTGGTGCTTTTTTGATTGCTGATGGTTCAACTCATCAACAGTATATTTTTCTATTTGCATCTCGGTATAATTTGGTAGGCCGGTGGTTAGCCGGCCTTATTGGTTTATCGTTTTTAGCTTTCGCCTTTCAACTTTATACTTTTGGCTTGAATTATCTTACAAATCCTGCAGCTACACCGCCATCTACATTGATCACATTTCCAGTTGATTTGTTTAACAAGCCACCCGTTAAAGCAAAGCAGGCGTTGGCAATATCAACAGGTAAAATAATCTCGTTTAATAATGTTCTTTTGGCGTAGTAGGCTGGCAATTCGGCAACGGTAATGCCATAAGCTTTGGCACGGCCTTCGGCCCAACCACCAGCCCATATATTACTATCGCTGATCACTGCATCCGGGTTGATGACATTTACACGGATATGGTCAGGACCCAATTCAGCGGCATTTAATCGACTCAAATGCAGCTGTGCCGCTTTCGCGCTGCCATAACCTGCATTGTTCGGTCCGCTTACTAAGGCATTTTTACTTACAATGTTGATGATGTCGCCACCAATAGCCTGTTTCTTCATGACCGCTACCGCTGCTTGGGTAACCAGGAACTGGCCTTTTACCAACACATCGTACAACAGATCCCAGTCTTTCTCGGTATGATCTGCAATTGTTTTAGAGATAGATAATCCCGCGTTGTTTACAATCAAATCCACTCCGCCAAAAGCCAATATGGCTGTCGCTATGGCTTCCTGTATCTCTTCTGCTTTGGTTACATCTAAAGTAGCGGTGGTGTAGGCATCTTTACCATAAGCTTGTTTAAATTCTTCACCTGCGCTTTGTAAGCGTTCGGCGTTCATGTCATTTAACACCACTACGGCACCTTCTTCCACAAACTTTTTGGCGATAGCTTTACCAATCCCGCCTGCGCTGCCGGTAATTAAAGCCACACGGCCCGATAACGCTTTTGGTTTTGGCATACGCGATAGTTTCGCTTCTTCCAATAGCCAATACTCAATATCAAAAGCTTCCTGGCGAGGCAGAGAAGTGTATTCAGAAATAGCCTCAGCACCTTTCATTACATTGATGGCGTTGATATAAAACTCAGCGGCCACACGCGCAGTTTGTTTGTCTTTAGCAAACGTGAACATACCAACACCTGGGTATAAAATAACTACCGGGTTAGCATCACGTATAGCAGGGCTGTTTAGATGTTTGCAGGTATTGTAATAATCCTCGTACATTTTGCGGTAGGCTTCGAATGCAGGGGTTAGTTTTGCTTTGATCGCGTCAACATCCGACAGATCATCCCCTGCTTTTATTTCCAATACCAGCGGACTGATCTTGGTGCGCAAAAAGTGATCCGGGCAGCTGGTTCCCAGTGGTGCCAGGCGCTCCAGATCATTGGAGTTGATGTATTCCAGTACACGGGCATCATCGGTAAAATGACCGATCATTTGGGTTTTTGAGGAGCAAAAACCACGCAGGATAGGTGCTAAGGCTACCGCCTGCTTTTTACGATCGGCTTCAGGCAAACTGTCGATCTTTTTGCCACCGAATGCCGCACCTTTCTTTTTATAATTTTCTTCTAAATACTCGGCACATTTTTCTATTACCTCTAAGGTGTTGATATAGCTTTCGTAAGCGGTATCACCCCAGGTAAATAAACCATGTGAGCCTAACATGATACCACGAATCCCGGGGTTATTATCCAGGCATTCTTTGAGTTGCAAACCCAGATCAAAACCTGGGCGCTGCCAGTGTACCCAGCCTATAGTACCACCAAATAATTCTTTAGTTATCTTTTCACCATCTTTTGCTGCCGCGATAGCAATAGCCGCGTCAGGGTGGAGGTGGTCAATATGTTTAAAGGGTAAAAAGCCGTGCAGCGGTGTATCAATTGATGGTGCTTTTGAGTTCAAATCGAAGATGCTGTGATTGAACAGTTCTACCATCTCATCTTCAAATTCAATGCCGCGGTAAACATTTTTCAGACTTCTTAAACGATCAACGTATAACGCAGCTAATCCGCTCTTTTTAAGTGTGCCGATATCACCGCCAGAACCTTTGATCCACATTACTTCCACTTCTTTTCCTGTTAACGGATCTTTATCCATTACCTTGCATGAAGTATTTCCGCCGCCATAATTGGTAAGGCGTAAATCGGTACCTAAAAGGTTCGACCGGTAGATAAGTAATGCTACCTCATCGCCCGCTAATTCGGCGGCTTTGGCATCATCCCATAAATAACTTACATGCTTAAATTGTGTTGTGCTGGTAGACATATGTTTTACTATTGAATTGTTGAACTATATTTTGATATTATTTACTATTAATTGCTGTAATCTCCTTATCCTTAATAGAGTTTCCTTTACCTACTATTAAAACCGAAAGAATAATAACCAGTATACCGATAATAACGGTTGTAAGGGCTTTTTTGCTTACACCTTTCCATTCTTTTAATACTAATCCCCAGGCGTTTGCGATCAGGATGATAAAAGCCATGTGTAGTATCCATGAACTGGCGCCGTTACCCATTCTGCTTTCGCCCATACCGTAAAAGAAGAATTGCAAAAACCAGGTAGTACCCGCTAATGCGCAAAAGATGTAGTTTTTTAACAGCGGTGCTTTTTTATCGGTATAATCGGCAAAGGTTTTGTTGCGGGCGTTTAACACCATACACCAAATAAAGTTGGTGGTTAAACCACCCCATAATATGATGATATACACTACATTATTTTGAAACAGGAAATTTCCTTGCCCGTGATGAGCTGCCATCCAAATTGCATTGGCAGAGTCAGCCATGGTTTTACCGGCTTCTATACCAAAATTAAAGCAGGCACTCAGCACACCTGATACAATAGCTACTGCTATGCCCAATCCAAAGCGGTAGTCTTTATTATCTTCCACATCAGCCTTGCCTGCCGAAAGCTCTTTTTCTTTCATTGTGCCTGCCCAGCCGCAAATGACGATGCCAACCACGGTTAATCCTATACCCAATAATACTAATTGCCCCCAATGGGTGGTTGCTAAAGTGGTTATCGAATCTTTGCCATCTTTTGGAAAGAAGTTATAATATACAGATGGAATCAGCGATCCAAATACAGCGCACAAACCTAATATAATGGTGCTGCCCAATGATACGCCTAAGTAGCGAACACCTAAACCATACGTTAACCCGCCAATGCCCCAAAGCAGGCCGAAAAAGTAGGTGAGCAATAAGATATTGCCACTAGTATCATGGATAATTTCGGTAAAATGTGGAATGGTTAGCCATGCAGCAAGTGGTGGCACAATCAGCCAGGAGAAAATACCGCCGACTATCCAGTAGCTTTCCCAGGCCCAGCGTTTTACTTTTTTATAAGGTATATAAAAACTGCCCGACGCAAAGCCGCCTATAAAGTGAAAAATAACACCAAAAATAACTTGCATGAAAATAATAGGTTAATTGGTAAACAACGCCACTAATCTAGGAAATCAAAAATCAACAACTGTTATGCACTGTACTGTACAGGGATACCATAAAATGAATATTATTATTGTTTTCCTAATAAATCGCTCAGTCGTGCTATCTAACTTGTTTATAAAAACATTCCAAAATTGTTTAAAAACTCTTTCTCATATTATCCAAAACTATTATTATATGCGTTTTATTTGTGATGAAAGGTTATCATTATTTTATGATATATTATCATAGGGTATGCATGTTTTTGAGAAAAAAAGTGGTTTTAAGATAAAATATTCATAATTATCTGGCAATTATTAGCCTATTGTACATTTTTATTCCGTTTGGTTTCCAACCAGCCGCTATACAACAAATTTTTATTCAATATCGGTTTAGGAAAGAAGAGGCTTGCAACGTATCCAATAATAATTACCACAAAATGGCTGTAAACGCCCAGCATCAATTTGTTATGGGTAAAGTTGTATTTGCCCAAGTCGAGCAATAGGAGTTTTTCGTGGCCTGTTCCTATTTTGGTTGATGTTAAAAAGGCGTAGGCGGTGAAAATAATACAGGCAATTATGCCGATGGTAACGCCTTGCCGATTGGCCCGCGCGCTAAATAAACCCAATAAAAATATACCGGCAATCCCACCTGAAAAGATGGCGTATAAGGTAAATACAATGCCCAACACACCTTCCTCACCGGCATTAAGGTATAAAGCGGCAATCAATAGCGAACCAATTCCTGCAAACAAAACTATCCATTTGCCTGCTTTTAGATATTCTTTATCGGTACGGTTTGGATAAAAGCGTTTGTAATAATCCTCAACCCCAACAGCTGCCAAGCAATTTAAATCGGCACCTAAACTACAAACCCCTGCAGAAACCAGCGAAGCAATAATAAGCCCAACAACGCCCGTAGGTATTTTACTAACTATAAAATAAGGGAAAATGGCATCGGCGCGTATGCCTGCGGGTAACGGGTTTTGTTTAAAATAAACAAAAAGCGCAGTGCCTATAAACATAAATAACGCCCATACAGGTACCAATAAAAATACACCCATTAATGATGCCTTAATAGCCGATTTATCCGATTTTGCGGTTAAGTAACGCTGCACAATGGTTTGATCTGTACCGTATTTTTGTATGCCATAAAATATACCGTTTATGGCCATTACAATAAACGTAAGTTTTTTTAGGTCGAAATTGTATGGCCCAAATCCGGTTCGGCCATTCGCTTTGGCAATGCGCCATACCTCGGCCGGGCCGCCATGTACCGAGTAAAGGATCATGACAAGGCAGGCGATACCGCAGCCAAATAACATAAAGCCTTGTATCACATCGAGCCATATCACCGCCTCGATACCGCCTAACAAAGCAAGAATGATAATTACCACACCAATTATTGAAATGATGATCAAGGTATTTACGCCCGTCATATTGGCAAGCGCAAGCGCCAAAAGGAAAAATACAGTCCCCATTTTTGAGAAATGGGTCAACACAAAACCTAATGAGCTATAGTATCTTGCAAAAACGCCGAAACGCTTTTCAAAATACTCATAAGTGCTTAAACCGATGACCTTCCGGTATAAAGGAACGATAAACCATATCATGCTGAGTAGCACAATAGGCACCATCATCCCCTGTACTAATAATATCCAATTAGATGAATAACCTTCACCGGGATACGCCAAAAATGTGATGCTGCTTATTAATGTTGCCAGTATAGAAAACCCTATGGCCCACGATGGTATTTTACCATTTGCCGCGAAATAGCTTTGGGTTGTTTTTTGTTTTTTGGAAAACCTGAACCCGAAATATACAGTAATGCATAAAAAACTAACAATGATAATATAGTCGGGAATATGCAGGTGCGCTGTATTCATTTATCGAATATAGGATAAGAATATTAGAAATTCCAGATATAAGCAGGCCAATCATAGCTGCCGGGTTTAAGTGTTAAAAAAAGATCATCAACGGCATCAACCTTCATCTTAATTACACCCGGGCCAAGTTCTCCTATCGGGAAAAATCTATCAAAATTTAAACGGTTTATAATAGCTGCTGCTGTTGAACCGCCTTCAACAAGTAACTCTTTTATTGCTACCTGTTTAAATACCTTTTCAACAACTATGGCTTTTTTAACACGCAAACCCGCGGCAGTTATTGTATGGGCCTCGGTGGTGCTAACATCAATTGCTATAATCGCTTTTTTGTGTTTATTTAATAACGATACAATTTCGTTTGCCCATTCATCAAAAAGTGCATCGCTTGGATTAACAGAAAGCACAATATCAAGTGGCATGTAGCTTACCGGGCCGCCGTTATCAAGTACTTTTTTAATTGATCTCCTGCTTTTGTCGTATGTACTTCCGCACACAAATAGGGCAGGTGTTTCAACTTCAGCTGAATATTTACCAGCCTCAGTTTTCTGTTTTTGTTTAAGCGATTCCAGTAACGATATGAATAAACCAGCTCCGCCTGCTAAAAGCGTTTTTTTATCGGCTTTATTTACCCATTGCCTTAAATCGTCCTGTGTTAAGCTTTCACCAACGGTTATGCCTTGTTCGGGTATTTCCGCATCACATTTACCTATAAATAAATCATCTTTATCTACTCTTAACATATGATGTACGTTGCTGCTGGTTACCGGGAATTCCGGGTCATGCGCAAAGCTGGTTAAGTGTATAAGCTCATTATTGATAAAATATTTTCCATTGGTTAATGTACGCCCAAATGCGGGATTCGCAGGTACCAGCAATGCTTTTTCTAAACCTAATTGCTGTAAGTGCACATTAATTTCACTTACCACATAGCCGCGCAAAACGGAATCTACTTTTTTAAAGATGATTTCAGGATTGATGTCTTTTATCAATGCTGTTACCGTTTCCATCACCTTTAGCGCATTTGCTTCGGGCATGGAGCGTGTATCAGTAGCAATAATTAATAGGTCCGCTTTTGAGACCGCGTTAATCGCCGTTACAATTTCTATAGTCAAATTATATCTCAACCCCAAGCCGCCTAACTCGGCAGCACCGGTTAAATCATCTGCAATAACAACTATCATCAAACTATAATTTGCTTTCTATAAGTACTCAACTGAACCGCAGATTCAATAGCTAGTGTCATGGCATCAGCGCTGGCTATCCCCTTGCCGGCTATTTCAAACGCGGTGCCGTGGTCAACTGATGTGCGTATAATAGGCAAACCTAAGGTGATATTTACACCCTTAACGCTAGCCATTTGTTTTTTCTCCGGATCCCATTTAAAGCCCGAAAGTTTAAAAGGTATATGACCCTGGTCATGATACATGGCCACTACGCCACCATATGCACCGGTTGCCGCTTTGGCAAATAAAGTATCCGGTGGGACAGGGCCCTCTACATCGTATCCACGTAAGCGGGCTTCTTCTACAGCCGGTAATATTTCTTCTGCATCTTCAGTTCCAAACAAGCCACTATCACCTGCATGCGGATTAAGACCTGCTATGCCTATTTTACGATTAGTTTCGCCTAAGCTTATCAATCCGTTAAATAAAAGCTCAACAACCTCTAGTATTCTCTCCTTTTTTACCAAGTCGCAGGCTTGCCGTAAGGAAACATGGGTAGATACATGGATAACTTTTAAATTATCCTCCACCAATAGCATAGCGTACTTGCTGGTATTGGTAAAATGAGCATATATTTCAGTATGCCCGGCAAAGTGGTGCCCAGCCTCGTTTATTGATTTTTTATTGATAGGCCCGGTAACGGTCGCGTCAATTTTACCAGCCATTGCCAGCTCAATAACCTTTTGTACCGCACCAAAAGCTGCATTACCAGCCATCGCCGATACCTCGCCGAAAACCAGCTTATCTAATTTAACATTTTGCAGATCAAAAACATCTATATTTCCGAACTCAAACTTTGCATCACTAACGCTATTGATCGGGTTGATTTTGGCATCAAGATTTAAGCGATTTATAATATCATTAAATACATCTGCATCGCCTACCAGCAGTGGGCGGCAAATATCATATATGTGTTGGTTAAGTAAGGCTTTAATGGCTATCTCGGGGCCTATGCTCGCGGGATCGCCCATGGTTATGCCAACAATTGGTTTATCAAACATTAGTTCCGTTATTTATCAATAGATTTTCCTTCTCCAAAGTATGGCGAAGGTGTTTAAGTATTTTATTTCGCTCTTCATCCGCCAATGGATATAACGGCGGCATTACGAATTCATTACACAATCCAAGTTCCTGCATGCAAACTTTTAGCGCCCATAATGATTCGCCTAGTAGCTTACCTTTTTGGTATACATCGCCCATTATATCCGATAGCTTTTGAAGCTCCAGTGCTTTGTCGTGATCGCCGCTTTTTACAGCCTTGTACAATTCATCATAAATATGCGGGCAAATATTACCGGTACTGGGCACAAGGCCATCGCTACCGTTCATCAATGCTTTTGCTGATTTTGGTGCCCAGCCTAAAAAGTGACAAAAATCTTCCCGCTCTGCCCACAATATTAAGGATTCATTCAGTCTTTCATCACTACGTTCCGAATCTTTTGTGCCGATGATATTTTCATGGGCACTTAGTTCATCAATTATGGTTAAGGGGATAGACATCCGGGTTGTAACCGGAATATTGTATATAATCACCGGGCCGGGCACTTGGTTTGCCAATTGCTCAAAATAGGTGAGCATTTGATAATCGGATAGGTTGTAATAAGAAGGCAAAGTTGCAGCCACAGCGTCTACGCCATTGTCAAAGCCAATTTTTGCAAGCGTTACCGATTCTTCCAGGCAATTTGCGCTGATACCAGCGTACAATACATCCCTGTTTGATTTTAACTTTGATGCCGCGATTATATATTCTTTTTTAAGGCTGAAGGGTAAAGAGGTGGATTCACCTGTTGTGCCGTTTATAAAAGGCATAACATGGTTCTTATGAAAATAATGAAACATTTTCTCTATCGCCCTGTGATCCAGCTTCAGATTTTTAGTTAGGGGCGTAACAGCCGGAACTATAATTCCTTTATATTTTTGTTTATTATTCATGCTGTTTTAATACGCTTCGTTGTAAATATCTATGGCATCCTCCTCGCTTATATGGCGGGGATTGTTTTTTAACAGGCGTTGTATTTTTAAGGCATCTTTCGCCATTATTGGTATAGCACTTTGAGGGATGTCAAGATCCCTTAACCGTGCAATTACCTTACACTCTGTTATTAATTCCTTTATTTTTTCGATGCCTTTTTTCGCGGTCTCGCAATCGTTAGCTCCTTTTGTACAACCCAAAGCCAAAGCCACATTGGCGTACCGTTCGGGTGCTTCTACCATGTTATACGCCATTACATATGGCAGTAATAGAGCATTGGAAAGCCCATGCGCCAAATGAAAAGTGCTACCCAGCGGATAGGATAGGGCGTGCACCCCGGCAGTATTTACAGGGCCCAGGCAAAAACCGCCTAATAAGCTACCCATAGCAACCTGGTAACGTGCATTTTCATCTTCTCCGTTTTTAACAGCCTGTACAAGATTCGCCGCAATAAGTCGCATGCCTTCCAGTGCATATACATCAATAAAAGGATGGGCAAACTTATTGGTATAAGCTTCCATGCAATGTGTTAAAGCATCAAGGCCAGTTGCTGCTGTAATAGAAGGCGGAACGCTGATGGTTAAAAGCGGGTCGACGTAAACAATATCAGGCACAAGGTATGGGCTGATGATCCCTTTTTTCTGACCATCGCTATCATCAACTAAAATAGCATTTGGCGAAACCTCGCTACCTGTACCTGATGTGGCAGGTACGCATATTAACTTCTTGCTTCGCCCTTTTAAAAAGCCTGAGCCAACTATTTCGTTAATAGATTGATCGTTATCCAATTGGGCGGCAACTAATTTGGCAACATCCAATACACTGCCGCCACCAATGCCAATGATCAAGTCAGGGGCATTTTTTTTTGCTTCCGACAATAGATTTTCAAAGTCGGTAAATGAAGGTTCTTGCTGGATTTTGGTATTGATGGACACCGAAATGTTATTCGCCCTTAGCTGTTCTACAAATTGTTGTAATACCGCAAGTAATGGTTCTATCGTTATAATAAAAGCATTATTGCATCCGGTATTGATGATTTCGGCAGGTAAATCAGCCAGTGAACCATTAGCGAAAACCAGTTTGCCAGGGAAATAAACAGAAAGAGGTGGGGTATTAGTTATAATCATATATTATCTGTCTGTATATCCGATACATTGGTTAGTTAAAATTATTAAAAGCATATGTTTCTAAAATTATTGATATAAATATTTTACTCTATCACTTATCGCGATAATATTATCTGATATAATTATCATATTTTATTTTAGAAATTTAGGTTCCGCATGCGTCCAGCAAAACATCTTTGCAATAATTAAAATGTTTGCTGAAATACTCGATCCGTGTTTTATCCCCTTGTACAGCATTCGTTTGTTATTTGCAAAAATGTAAACCGGTAACATTTTAGTTACGGCTTAGATTTAATAAAACAAATGTATTAAAGGACACTATTTACATGTTGTATAATTTGTTCAAGTAATTGTATGATATTGCCATTTCTATTGCCGGGTTAATTTGCCAAATGTTTTTTTTGAGTATAAACGTAGAGGCTACAGCAAGCATTAAATAGCAATATTCTAAATGGTAAATCGGGGTTTGTTTTGCTGTAATTAACTGTAAAGGTGGCTGTTTACGATAACGTTAAAGTAAATATAGGTGGCCTAAAGCTTGTTGTTACGTTACTTCGGCAATACATTTGTATTTAAGTTAAGATATTATAATACAAATAATATCAACCATAACTCAACAATAAACCAGTTAAGTTTCCTGAATTTAACCAAATAACCGAACAGATGACAGTAGTAAGAACTTTAGGGCAATTTATAATTGAACGGCAATCCGATTTTCCTTATGCCAAAGGCGAATTATCAAGGTTGCTGCGCGACCTGGCAATCGCCGCGAAAATTGTTAACCGTGAAATTAATAAGGCAGGCTTGGTTGATATTTTAGGCGAAGCCGGCACTACCAATGTGCAGGGTGAGGGACAAAAGAAACTAGACATATATGCTAACGAGCAATTCATAGCAGCCCTTAAAAGCGGTGGCGAATGTTGTATAGTAGTATCGGAAGAAAATGACGAATACGTTTATATTGATTCAGAAATTTCAAAAGACGCGAAATATATAGTTGCTATTGATCCCTTAGATGGTTCATCAAATATTGATGTGAATGTTGGTGTTGGTACCATATTTTCAATTTACAGGCGTAAATCAATCAATGGAAAAGCTACGGAAGATGATGTTTTACAAAAAGGAACTCAACAGGTAGCCGCTGGTTATATCATTTACGGCTCATCAACCATGTTAGTTTATACTACAGGTAAAGGAGTTAATGGCTTTACGCTCGATCCGTCAATCGGCGAGTTTTGCTTATCACACCCGGATATGTCGATACCAAAGGATGGTATTATCTATTCTATCAACGAGGGCTATTACACCCATTTCCCTGATGGGGTGAAAAAATACATCAAATACTGCCAGGTGGAAGACAAAGCTACCAACAGGCCTTATACCTCGCGCTATACGGGCTCTATGGTTGCCGATCTGCATCGCAATATGATAAAAGGAGGGATATTCATTTACCCGTGTACAGCAAGTTCAATCAAAGGAAAGCTGCGTTTAATTTATGAGTGTAACCCAATGGCCTTTATTATTGAGCAGGCTGGTGGCCGCGCGTCCGACGGCTATAAAAGAACATTGGATCTGGAAGTAAAAGAACTGCATCAACGTTCCCCGATTTTTATTGGCTCGGAAAATATGGTGAAGAAAGCTGAAGAATTTATGGCCTCATTCTCTCCGCAGATAACCAAAAAAAACTTTGAAGGCGCCGTAGAGATACAATAACTAGTTAAGCTTATACCCCTATAAAAATCGATAATAAAAAAATAAACCCCTGGTAAGCATTTGCAAACCAGGGGTTTTGTTGTGATTAGGATAAGGGGTATTTAGTTTTTATAGCCTATCGGTATTACAGTATTTAATGGTACCAGACTATTTAGATAAACCTCAATGTTGGTATAGCCACCACCGTTTTTTGCTGGTAATGCAGCATCGCTGGCATCATGCGGGTTAAGGCCATGTTTAATTTCATAAGCATCCGGTATACCGTCATGATCCGAATCCTTGTAAGGTGTGCCTTTGTATTCAGGGTAGCCACCTACTTGTGAAATATCAGTTATGATCCCTTTTTTGTATGATGAATCAGGCAAACGGTGTTTTACCCATTTGCTGCCGTTATTATTATCAGTACCCTCCACATATGCTATTTTACCGGTTCTTACGTCGTTGATGATACGCTTATCAACAGCATCTCTTCTCGGTAAAAAACAGCCTACATTATCCAAAACATAATCATATGCCTGTTTTGCAGAAATAACTGTTATAGGCGCTATCGGGAACGGTTTATTAACCCGGATACTGTCGGTATATTTACCGGCATCTGGCATTTCACCAATTTGTATACCACCATCCCAGTTATCCTTGGTTACTTTTTCATCACCTTCCATAATATTACCATTGGCGTAAACACGGCCAAATAAGCCCTTACTCTCCGGCGATCTGCCCGATTCTGGTTTTAATATTCTGTGCCCAACCGGTTTCTTAATATCTGTTATCGGCCCTGGTTTGTAATAGTTGTTAAAGAAGTTAAATAGTGAATTGTTATCACCACCATCGGCACTTCTGTCCCACCAGTTAAATATTACGTTGTCTACAAAACCAAAATCGCCATACATGCCTACAGAAGGGTTACGACTGATATTATTAGCCCAAAGATCGCGCATAAAGGTGCTGTTTAAGCCGCCAAGCGTACTGCCGAACGCATGGTTGTAAGTATCCAGCCCCTCAGCAAACATGCAGTTTTGCATGGTAATATTTACAGTTGGCAATTTATCTCCTTTTTTACCCTGGCGATTATAAACATGCCTGTACATCGACATTACTTCATCCAATCCCCAGCTTCCTGAAACGTGGTCAACCATAATATTACCTACCGGGTTACCGCCGAAGGCATCATCCCTACTGGTTACATTAGTAGCGCCTCTGCGAAAACGCATAAATCTTACCACCACATCGTGGGTATCTACCCAAACAGATTCACCTGCAATGCAAATTCCGTCGCCGGGTGCGCTTTGTCCTTCAATAGTGATGTATGGCGCCCTTATGCTGATCGGCTGGCTTAAATGAATTATACCGGCAACATTAAAAACTACTATTCGTGCTCCGCCTTGTTCGCAGGCATCACGAAGAGAGCCCGGGCCATAATCATTCAGGTTGGTAACCTCGATAACCCTACCGCCTCGACCACCGAATGAGTACATACCGCCGCCTTCAGCACCCGGGAATGCGGGTATTTTGGCTTGTGGTAAATCCGATGGTTTTGCTGCCCATGGGATATAGGGCTTGCCATTCTTTTCGTCTTTCTCGATAGCTGGCATGGCTTTTTCAAATGCCTTATCAGAGCGTAGTTTCTCAATCTTGTAAATAGAATCTGCTTTTGCCTGCATAGCCGGTGGCACACGCGGATATTGCGCCAAAGCGGTCTGACAGGTAAAGGCAGCGCCCATTAAGGCAATCAAAGCAATGATGTTCCTCTTCATTTTTTTTTAATTATAATTTGGTGATGGTTAACCGGCACATTGGTTATCAATACCGGTTACAGTTTATACAATTTACCAGATAATTAGGTTAAAATTATCATTTCAAATATGCGAACTACAAAAAGTCGTTTAGTATAGGATTTTTTCTAGCTGATATACAATTTTAGCATGTATGGCCTATCTGCTTGTTTTTTAATGATAAATACCTATAAATTTACATTGATTATTAGGCCAATTATAATTTTCGGGATGTCAATTAATGTATATCTAAAATGAAGCTGAAGTCAATTTCTTTCACAATACTAATAATACTAAGCGCAAGCCTTTTCTGCGGGGCTCAGCAAAAACATATACTTACTACCGATAAATTAAAAAACTATGTTAGTTATTTTAATTCCATCGATACAGAAACTGTAAAAAACTATGTCACCAACGATCATGCATTCACTTGGTTGGCAGATAACGTTCCGCTTTTTGAATGCCCGGATTCCGCTATCGAGAAAATCTATTATTACCGCTGGTGGACATTCCGCAAGCACCTGGTAAAAACTCCCGATGGGTTTGTGTTTACAGAATTCATCACCAACGTAAACTGGGCCGGCGAATACAATACCGTTAGCAGCGCGCTGGGTCACCAGATATATGAAGGTCGCTGGCTGCGCGATCAAGAGTACATCAGGGATTATATCAATTTTTGGCTATACGATGATCCTAAGCAAGCTAAACCACATCTGCACGCCTTTAGTAGTTGGTTAGATGACGCTGTTTATAATTTCTATCTAACTAACCTGGATAAGGCTTTCATCAAGCAATCCCTTCCGGCCTTGGATAATGATTACCGCCAATGGGAAAGCGAGCATCAATTACCCAGTAAACTATTCTGGCAGTATGATGTAAGGGATGCCATGGAAGAATCCATCAGCGGCGGCAGGCATGTGAAGAATATACGCCCAACCATCAACAGCTATATGTTTGGTAATGCCAATGCCTTAGCTAAAATGGCCGCTATAACTGGTAACGACACGCTGAAAACCATCTACCAGCAAAAAGCCAAGCAGCTTAAGCAATTGGTACAAGATAGTTTGTGGGACGATAGCGCTAAATTCTTCGAGGTGAGAAAGCCTGATGGCCATTTTGCCGATGCCCGTGAGGAGTTAGGCTTTATCCCGTGGTATTTTAACCTGCCGGATGATAAGGCGAAATATGCTGAACAATGGGATCAACTAACAGATGTTAAAGGATTTAACGCGCCATGGGGGATAACTACTGCGGAAAGACGTCACCCGTTATTCCGTACACATGGCAGCGGGCATGGCAGCGAATGGGATGGGGCAATATGGCCATTTGCTACAACCCAAACCTTAAAGGCATTAGCCAACCTGATTGACAATTATACCAATCATGATGATATGTCGGCGAAGGTTTTCTATGATCAATTTCATAAATACGCCATGTCGCATATTAAGCGGGGTGTACCTTATCTGGGTGAATATCAGGATGAAAAAACAGGCTATTGGCTAAAAGGCGATAACCCAAGAAGCAGTTATTATAACCACTCCGGCTTCTGCGATCTGGTTATCAGCGACTTGGTTGGGCTAAGGCCAAGGGCCGACAATGTGCTCGAAATTTCTCCGCTCATACCAAAAGGACAGTGGGCATGGTTTTGTCTGGATAATGTGGCTTACCACGGTCACATCCTAAGCATACTGTGGGATGAAAAGGGATCAAAATATCACCACGGGGCAGGCTTTTTTGTGTATGCTGATGGCAAAGTTATCTATCATGGAACTGAGCTGAAAAAAGTAACCGTTAAGTTAAACTAATAACCGTATTGTACCACGGCACATATGGAACAAGTGGTACAGTTGGTACACTTTTAGCCCCAAAAACGCCCGAAAAGTACCCGAAAACGCCGTTTTTAGGTTATAAAAATGACCCAAATAAGCTTGTTTTAGTCGTTTTTCGATTTGAAAAACGCCAAAATAGACCTTGAAAATGGCGAAAAAGACTCGTTTTTGCCCATTTTTTAGCATAATTTAAACCATTTAACCGCAAAAAATCTCGAATTAAAACCCCTGTTGTTCCAGTAATGAAACATTCTCGAATTGTACAGGTTTTAAATTTAAGTCATTCTTTGATGATAACATAGTACAATAGATTGAAAAAAATCAGCAATATTTAATGCCTCTGTACTAATAGATTTGGCTGTTTATATAACCGTAAAGTATTTTAACCTAAGTTTATTTTAATACCAATTTCCTGCAATGTTTTGTTGCCGAATATTTGCAAATCTTTTCATTGTGTTTGTACCTGTTAGTCTATGAAGATTATATTTAATATTGTTTTTTGTACCTGTTTGTTTAGCGTCGTTATTGGTAATGCAACTGGTGTAAAATCAACAAAAAGCGTTACCGTCATATTTTCGGGTTCAGCCCATGCGCGTGTTAAGTACGGTGTGCAAAAATTGGAGCAGCAGCTAAAGATGCAAGGTTATGCGGTAACTGAAAAAGCCAATCTTCAAAATAACGGCAGCACCATAATTATCGGATTGTTAAATGATCCCCTGATCAAAAAGTATTATACTAAATGGCAGATCCACCTAAACAAATTACCCGGTAAAGAAGGGTTTGCCATAAATGGCAGCTCAGGCAATATAATTATTGCAGGTGCAGATAATTCCGGTGCATTGTACGGATGCCTTGAACTGGCCGACGAATTAAAATCAAATCATTCGCTCCCCATAAGTATCAATAAAACAGATCAACCTGAAATGGTGCTGCGCGGTGCCTGCATAGGGATTCAAAAACCAGAGTTATTACCCGGTCGCGGAACGTATGAATACCCTTATACTCCACAAAATTTCCCATGGTTTTACGATAAGGCGCTTTGGATTAAGTATCTGGATTCATTGGCTCAAAACCGCATGAACTCGCTTTACTTGTGGAGTGGTCACCCTTTCGCTTCACTTGTTAAGGTAAAGGATTATCCTTATGCCCTGGAGGTAGATGAAGCTACCTATGAAAAGAACGTAGATATATACAATTTCCTTACCCGTGAAGCTGACAAACGGGGCATCTGGGTAATACAGGGTTTTTACAACATCATCGTTTCCAAACCTTTTGCCGAACATAATCACCTCAAAACGCAAGACCGCAACCGCCATATTGTACCCATCATAGCTGATTACACTCGTGAATCTATCGCTGCATTTGTGCAGAAATACCCTAACGTAGGTTTGCTGGTAACTTTGGGCGAGGCAATGGAAGGCGTTGGGCAGGATGATATTGATTGGTTCACTAAAACAATAATTCCCGGCGTGAAAGATGGACTGCATGCCTTAGGTCGTACAGATGAGCCGCCAATTGTATTGCGTGCCCATGATACCGATGCACCATCAGATATGAAATATGCCAAGCCATTATACAGTAACCTGTATACCATGATCAAGTACAATGGCGAAGCTTTAACTACTTATACACCACATGGCCCCTGGGCCGAATTGCATCAAACGTTGAGTAAACTTGGCCCTGTTGAAATTGAAAATGTGCATATTTTGGCTAACCTTGAGCCGTTCAGGTATGGATCAGATGATTTTATACAGAAATGCGTTCAGGCGATGCATAGTACCGACGAATCAAACGGGATCCACATATACCCACAGGCATCTTACTGGGATTGGCCATATACCGCCGACAATACCTCGACACGTGAATTGGAAATGGATAGGGACTGGATCTGGTATAAAGAATGGTCGCGCTATGCATGGAATTGCCATCGTGATAGGGGGGATGAAGTAAAATACTGGTCACAGCAACTATCCTCAAAATATGGCTGCGATTTTGAGCATGGTAAAGATATTTTAGACGCCTACGAGCAATCTGGCGAGATATCACCCAAGATATTAAGACGTTTCGGTATAACCGATGGTAACCGCCAAACCATGACGCTTGGCATGACCATGAGTGAATTGGTTGATCCTGAAAAATATGGTTTATTCTCATTACTCTATAACTCTGAAGGCCCTGAAGGAGAAATGCTAAGTGAGTACGCAGCCAAAGAATGGAAACACCAGCCACACGTTGGCGAAACACCGGTTAAGGTAATTAATGATATTATTGAAGAAGGTAACAACGCGGTAAAAGCTATTAATGCAGCCGATAAAGGTATAACTACTGATAGGGTAGAATTTAATCGCCTCAAAAACGATATGTACTGTTATAACGCCATGGCTAACAGCTATGCGCACAAAGCAAAGGCTGCATTATGGGTGTTGCGCTACAAATATTCTGATGATGTCAGTGATTTGGATAAGGCTTTGCCTGAATTACAGATTAGCTTTAATTATTACCAGCAATTGGTAGATCTCACCAAAAATACCTATCTGTATGCCAACAGTATGCAAACCAAACAACGCAAGATCCCGGTAGGGGGTAACGATGGTAAAAATAAAACCTGGGTTGAACTGTTACCACTCTACCAAAAGGAACTAAACAATTTTAAGCGAAATATCGATTCGCTTAAAATGCCGAAATCCATCGCCAAAAAGCAGCAAAAAATACAATTGGTTGATGCCCCGGTAACTTTAACTAATTCCAGTTTTTACAAAGTAACAACAGGTAGCCAGGTGTTTGCGGATACTACTGCCCAGATTAAAAACATCGCCCCCGAACTGGCAGGCTTACAGGGTATCAAATTAAATAGAGCTACCCAGGTTACCGATGGTACCACCATCAACTTTACCAATACCAAACCTGTTAAAGTTTTGGTTGGCTACTTTTTAAGTAAAGAAAGCAAGTATTTACAGGAGCCTCAGCTGGAAACAGATGCGACTGCAAATGATTATGGTCAGGCTGATATTAAAATCTCCAACGCCATACAAATCGATGGTTTACCTCCGGTGAATGTGCATACCTACACTTTTAAAGCTGGCAATAATACCTTAAGTTTAGGTAAAGGCGCATGTTTAGTATTGGGTTTTGTGGATGATTCGGCCACCATCCCGGTTTATGATGCAGGCTTAAGTAATGAAGGTAACATCAAAGATTTAAGATGGTTGTTTAACTAATTTAAATGAACAGGAAAACCAACATATTTACAAGCCGGATAATATTTACTGTAACAGTTCTGCTGTTCGTAATTATTAGTCCTGAGCATGGTTTCTCACAAAGCAATTTAAGACTTTGGTATAAACAACCCGCCCAAAAATGGACTGATGCCCTGCCAATTGGCAACGGCCGCTTAGGTGCCATGATATTTGGCGGTGCAGATGAGGATCACATCCAGTTTAATGAGCAAACCTTATGGACCGGCGGCCCGAGAGCGTATGCTCGTAAAGGAGCCTCAAAATATCTACCCATCATCCGCCGCCTAATCGCCGAAGGCAAACAAGCCGAAGCCGAATCAATTGCCCAGGAACATTTTATGGGGATGAAAAGCCATGAGTTTACCTATGATGCCGATTCAGTAGCATGGGTCAAAAAAATGCGCTCGGATATATCGTATGCTGTAGCTGATTTGGACGATAGTAAATGGAAAACCATTCCGCAACCCCAGGCAAATGGATGGGAAGTCCTTCCTGGCTTTGAGGGCTTAGATGGTGCTGTTTGGCTTCGTAATAGTTTCGACCTGCCCGCAGATATGATTGGAAAAGCAATGGTTTTAAATATCGGCCGGGTTCGTGATATGGATTTTACTTATGTAAATGGTCATTTGGTTGGCTCTTCCAATAATACTTCAAATCGTAGTTACACAATCCCGGCTGGTTTACTTCATCCCGGCAAAAATACCATCGCCATTCAGGTGCTTAACTTTTATGATAAAGGAGGATTAACCACGGTAAAAGAAAAATTGGGTGTTTATCAAAAAGATTCACCAACAAATTTTATTGCGCTAAAATCAAATTGGAAATATGCCATTCAAAACGATTCACCACCGGCTCATCCTGCATATAATGCCGAATACCAACCCTTTGCTGATCTTTATCTACAATTCCCTAAACTGGAGGTGTCAAACTATACCCGCGATCTTGATCTGACAAAAGCCATCGCCCATGTTAGCTACCAATCAAACAGTACTATCTATACCCGCGAATACTTTTCAAGCGCACCAGACCAGGTTATAGCTGTACACCTAACTGCAAGCAAACCCGGTAGCATAACCTTTAGAGCATTACTTAAAACCTTACACAGGTCTTTTAATATTTATAGGGTCGATGCCCGTACGCTGGCATTATCACTTAAAGTAAGCGATGGGGTGCTAAAAGGTGTTAGTTATTTACATGTAGATGCCATAGGGGGCAAGGTAGCGGTAAATTCAAATGACATAACCATCAGCAACGCTAATGAGGCAACCTTATACCTAACTGCTGCAACCAATTTTAAAAGCTATAAAGATGTTTCCGGTAATCCTGCTACCATCTGTAAAAATATCATCAACAAGCTTTCTGATAGAAGTTATGCGATTATAAGGGCCGCCCATATTAAAGATTATCAATCTTATTTCAATAAGTTCTCCATCAATTTAGGAGTGACTCCAAATGATGCGCTGCCTACTGATGAACGTATCTTGAAATTCAGTAATACTGCCGATCCGGCTTTGATAGCATTGTATGTGCAGTATGGTCGTTATTTGCTGATCTCATCTTCGCAACCGGGCAACAGTCAGCCCGCGAATTTGCAGGGCTTGTGGAACGATCTGCTTACGCCACCCTGGGGCAGCAAATTTACCACCAACATCAATTTAGAAATGAACTACTGGCCTGCCGAGGAATTAAATCTATCAGCATGCAGTGCCCCATTCTTTAATGCAGTTGATGATCTGGCGCAAACAGGCAAGGTCACCGCCAAAGTACACTATGGTGCACCGGGGTGGGTTTTGCACCATAACACCGATTTATGGCGCGGAACTGCCCCGGTAAATTCATCTACACATGGTATTTGGGTAAGTGGTGGCGCATGGCTTTGTCAACAGCTATGGGAGCACTATTTATTTACCAAAGATCAGGTGTTCCTGAAAGATCGTGCTTATCCGGATATGAAAGGCGCGGCTGAATTTTTTGTTCATTTTTTAACCAGAGATCCTAAAACAGGCTACCTCATCAGCACCCCGTCAAATTCGCCGGAGCATGGCGGCTTGGTTGCCGGGCCGACGATGGATCATCAGATCATCCGCGATCTGTTCAAAAATACGATTACCGCGGCAGGTGTTTTGGGCATTCATTCTAAGTTTATCGATACGCTGAAATCCATGTACGGTCAAATCGCACCTAATAAAATTGGTAAATACGGACAGTTACAAGAGTGGATGGAAGATAAAGACGATACCGCCGATACCCATCGCCATGTATCGCACATGTGGGGCGTTTATCCCGGTACGGACATTACCTGGGATAGGCCCGATTTGATGAAAGCTGCCGAACAATCCCTCAAATACCGTGGCGATGAAGGAACAGGATGGAGCATCGCCTGGAAAATAAACTTATACGCCCGCTTAAAAGAGGGCGACCACGCCATGCGTTTATTCGATATGCTGCTTTCACCCGCTGATGTAAGCTCAGGAAAAGAAAAGGGTGGCGTATATCACAACTTATTTGATGCCCACCCACCATTTCAGATAGATGGCAACTTTGGCGGAGCCGCCGGACTTGCCGAAATGCTGCTGCAAAGTCAGGGAAAAGAGATTGAATTACTGCCCGCGCTGCCTACAGCTTTACCTAACGGAGATGTAAAAGGCATTTGCGCCCGTGGTGGTTTTGTGTTGGATTTTAAATGGGAGAATGGAGTGTTGCAAAATGTTAAAGTACTGTCAAAAGCAGGAGGGGTTTGTAAACTCCTTTATCAGGGAAAAACAATCATCATCAATACACAAAAAGGCAGGTCATACCAGTTTAATGGTGATTTGAAAAAAATATAAATGGCAAAATCTAAAACATATAAAGATTTGATTTTGCGGTTGATAATTCGGCCGTTTTTCGTTATCTTTATATTGCTGTTTTTAGTTTTTGCCAGCCATTCCGCAATCGCGCAGCAAACTACTCGTCAGGAAATATTGCTCAACAGCAACTGGCGCACCATAGCCGATGAACATAACATAAACGCTCATAAGGGTTTTGAAAAAGCAGGTTTCGCTGATAAAGGCTGGCTAACCGTTGATGTACCGCATAATTGGGATACTTACGGAGGTTACCGCCGTTTAAAAAATGGCAATTTGCATGGTTACGCCTGGTACCGCAAAACCTTTGTAATTACTAAACAGCAACCGGGTAAACGTTATTTTTTATGGTTCGAGGGAGTTGGGTCTTATGCCACAGTTTGGCTTAACGGTAAACAGGTAGGTTACCATGCCGGTGGCCGTACTACTTTTACACTTGATGTTACCAATGCCATCAAACAAGGCTCCAACCTGCTTTGTGTCCGTGCAGATCATCCTGCTTTTATCAGGGATCTCCCTTGGGTGAGCGGCGGCGATTCCGATGATCCTGGTTTTTCCGAAGGTTCGCAGCCAATGGGTATATTCAGGCCCGTTCATCTCATCGTTACCAATCCAGTAAGGGTAGAGCCATTCGGCATCCATGTGTGGAATGATACTACCGTTTCCGAAAAATCAGCCACACTAAACCTCGAAACAACAGTTAAAAACTATAGCAGTAAACCTTGTGAAGTAACCGTTATCAACCAACTAATTGATGCAGGTGGAAATGTAGTTGCCGAAACAAAATTAGTAATTAACCTTGATGCAAATGCAACCGCTACCGCGAAGCAAACAATGCCACAAGTTAAGCAGGTACATTTATGGTCGCTTACCAATCCGTATTTATACACCGTTAAAGCACAGGTAACGATCAACGGCCATGTGGTTGATCAAACATCTATTCCTTACGGCATCCGTTGGATTAGCTGGCCAATCGGCCGCAATAACGGCGATAATCGTTTCTATTTAAACGGCAAACCCGTATTTATCAACGGCATAGCTGAATATGAGCATTTAATGGGCAACAGCCATGCCTTCAGCAACCAGGAGATAAGAGCAAGGGTAATGCAATTAAGATCAGCGGGTTTTAACGCATTCCGCGATGCGCACCAACCGCATAACCTTGAATATCAAAAATATTGGGACAAACTGGGCATACTTTGGTGGCCGCAATACACAGCGCACATTTGGTATGATACGCCCGGGTT
Source organism: Mucilaginibacter sp. L196 (assembly GCF_009765905.1). GTDB lineage: Bacteria > Bacteroidota > Bacteroidia > Sphingobacteriales > Sphingobacteriaceae > Mucilaginibacter. Next base: position 640,330 of record NZ_LMUO01000019.1, read on the forward strand.
TAGGAAAAACTTTAAAGCCCTGTTAAGGGATTGGATAATCGAACGTCGCAACAGTCCGTCAGTAATCCTATGGGGACTCCAAAACGAGAGCCGTTTGCCCGAGGATTTTGCCAAGGAATGTTCCGCCATCATCCGCAGCCTTGATCCAACCGCCTCCTCTCAACGCAAAATAACAACTTGTAACGGTGGGAGGGGTATAGATTGGGACGTTCCTCAAAACTGGTCAGGTACTTACGGCGGCAACGTATTTGATTATGCTTCAGATCTGAAAAAAGACATTTTAGTAGGCGAGTACGGCGCATGGCGTAGCCTTGATTTACATACAAACGGGCCATTCGCGCAAACCAATATCCTAAGCGAAGACCGCATGACCCAACTACTGGAAAAGAAAGTCCAACTGGCTGAATCTGTAAAAGATAAAGCCGCCGGCCAATTTATGTGGCTGCTTTACTCGCATGAAAACCCCGGCAGGGTGCAAGGCGGCGAAGGCTATCGGGAACTTGATCGTGTTGGCCCGGTAAATTATAAAGGTTTATTCACCATTTGGGGGCAACCGCTTGATGCTTTCTATATGTACAGGGCTAATTACGCCGATAAGGTAAAAGAGCCAATGGTTTACATTGTATCGCATACCTGGCCAAATAGATGGCTTAAACCAGGCAAAAAAGATAGTATTACAGTTTACTCCAATTGTGATGAAGTTGAATTATTTAACGATGCAGGCACAATTTCGCTTGGCAAAAAAACACGGCAGGGTATAGGCACCCATTTCCAATGGGACAATGTCGACATCAAATACAACGTATTATATGCTATTGGTTATGTAAATGGAAAAGCCGTAGCAAAGGATTATATCGTTTTAAATCATCTGCTAGCCTCACCCAATTTAAAGCAACTGTCATCCGGCAATTCAGATATAATGAAGCCTGCCAAAGGTTACAAATATCTATATCGTGTAAATTGCGGCGGCCCCGATTATACCGACAAGCAGGGGAACTTATGGCTAACCGATGCACACAAAAGCGGTAAAAAAACATGGGGTTCACTTTCATGGACGGATGATTATGCCGGGATGCCCGCGTTTTTCGGAAGCCAGCAACGGACTTTTGATGTAATCCATTCTACTAATGATGAGCTGCTATTCCAGTCGTACCGCTTTGGAATGAATAAACTAAAATACCAGTTCCCGGTACCGGATGGCGATTACCGGGTAGAACTCTATTTTACCGAGCCCTGGTATGGTATAGGCGGCGGAATGGATTGCACCGGTTGGCGCTTGTTCAACATCGCCATAAACAATAAAACGGTACTAAAAGATTTTGACATTTGGAAAGAAGCTGGCTGTGATAACGCGCTGAAAAAGACGTTTACTGTTCATGTAACCGGCGGACAGTTACAAATATCCTTTCCACATACCGCCGCTGGCGAAGCTATTATTTCAGCTATTGCTATAAGCACATTAAATCAAAAAGTAATTCCCGCTGCATCTTCGGGTGGAGTTATTAAGAATCTTAACGTCGAAAAACAAAACAAATGGTCTATACAGTCATGGATGGATATTGGTCAGCAAGTTTATGCAAACGAGGATATACGTTTCAGCCAATTGCCGCCTGCCTTATATGGTGCCGACTGGATCAAAACCACAGCAAACGATGCATCTCATCCGGCACGCTTTGCGGTTACCACTGCTGCCGATGTTTACATCGCCATGAATGTTAAAGCCGAAGACAGGCCGCAATGGTTAAAGGATTATCAGCCAACGGGCCTATCCTTGCAAACAGATGAAGACGGCGGCAGTGATTTCGTACTCTATAAGAAACGATACGCAGCCAATGCTATCATTCCATTAGGCCAGTATGGCAAGAATGGAAAATATACCGTAGCAGTTTTACCTGTTACCACACTTCAACCTGCCGTCGACTTAAAAAGAAGTGTTAAATATGATGTTGCTAACGCTTTAATTCAGGGCGATGGAATAATTCAGGATACTTTAAATAAGAAAAAAGTATTACGATTCACAGAACCAGCCGGTGCAAAAGCAACGCTGATAATTACACCCGGTGTAGCCGATAGCTATAATTTGAGCTTTAAATATTATAACAACAGTATCCAGACTTTTACTGTTAACATGCAATTACAAGCTGCCGATGGTACCATTATGAAGCGCGAAGTATTAAACTTTAAACCACTAACTAAAGGCAAATCTGGTACGATAAGTACGTCAACCAATGGCAGTATTAATGCAGGGAACTATAAGGTGATATTAACCGCTATCGATGCAAAAGGACTAATTATATCGGGACTAGAGATGCAGTAATACCGACAAATGATAAAAATGATGATCAAAAGATTCTACATACTTTTTTTAATGCTGCCGATACAGGTATTTGCACAAGGTTTAAAAGTGGCCAATTTGATGTGCGAGTATAAGTCTGATCCTAAAGGAATAGAGTCCTCCTCACCAAAACTAAGTTGGGAACTACAATCTGATGAAAGAAACACCGCACAAATAGCTTACCATGTTTTGGTTGCTGATAATAAGGAAGCTTTAACCAAAAATGTAGGCAATATGTGGGATTCAAAACAAATCCCTTCATCCGCTTCCATACAAATCAGCTATAAAGGGAAGCCTTTAGTGGCAGCAAAAACTTATTACTGGAAAGTAATGGTTTCGGATAACCACCATCATTCGGAATGGAGCGCCATTACTAAATGGCAAATGGGCTTATTAACTCTGGCTGATTGGCAGGGCGCTAAATGGATTGCGTACGCTAAAATGCCTGACTCCATACGTATGGTGCCGTTCCCCGCAGGTAAAGGCCCTAAAGGTTTACCGCCGAATAACGATGTGCTTCCATTACTACGCAAAACTTTCACCATCAATAAACCGCTTAAAAAAGCCACCATGTATATTTCCGGCTTAGGTCATTTTGATATGAGCCTGAATGGTACTAAAGTTGGCGATCACTTCCTCGACCCGGGATGGACACAGTACGATAAACAAGCTTTATATGTGCCTTTTGATTTGACCGAAAAATTAGTGCAGGGCAGTAACACGCTGGGCGTAATGCTGGGCAATGGTTTTTACTTTATCCCCCGCGACCATCGCTACAGAAAAATGACAGGTGCTTACGGTTATCCAAAAATGATATGCCGTTTGGTATTGGAATATAAAGACGGTACTATCGGTAACTTAGTAAGTGATGAAAGTTGGAAAGCGGCTCCCGGCCCAATAACCTTTACCAGCATTTATGGCGGCGAAGATTATAATGCTAACCTGGAGCAATTAGGTTGGAATACCGTGAACTTTGATGATTCAAAATGGCAAAATGCCATAACAGTAAAAGGTCCTCCGCAACTAAACGCGCAGGCTGCCGACCCGTTGCGGGTTATGCAACAGTTTACGCCAATTAGTAAAAAACAATTAAGTCCGGGCGTGTGGGTGTATGATTTAGGTCAGAATGCTTCGGGCATTCCACAAATCACTGTTCAGGGTAAAAAGGGCGATACGGTTAGGATAACTCCAGCTGAGTTGATCCATGAGGATGGTACTGCTAACCAAACCGGATCAGGTAAACCGCATTATTACGATTATATTTTAAAAGGTGATGGCCCCGAAACATGGCATCCGCAATTTACCTATTATGGCTTTAGGTATTTGCAGGTAAACGGAGCAGTACCTAAAGGGGAATCGAACATAAACCAATTGCCGGTAATGGTGGATATAAAAGGCTTGCATACCCGTAATTCAGCCGCTCAAATTGGTTCATTTACCTGCTCAAACGAGTTGCTAAACAAAACATTTACGCTGATAGACTGGGCCATGAAAAGCAACATGGCAAGTGTATTTACAGACTGCCCGCATCGTGAAAAACTAGGCTGGCTGGAAGAAGCCCATTTGGTAGGCAGCTCCCTACATTATAATTATGATATACACCGTCTTGCTTTAAAGTGCATTAATGATATGCGCCTCGCGCAAACGCCAGAAGGTTTAATACCGGAGATAGCTCCTGAGTTTACCAAGTTCGGTGATCCATTCCGTGATTCGCCTGAATGGGGGAGTAATGCTGTTATCCTGCCATGGTATGTGTATGAGTGGTATGGCGATAAGGAAGTGTTGGCGCAGAATTATGATATGATGAAACGCTATTTGGATTATCTGGGCAAGGAAGCCAAAGGGCATATCCTGACAGAGGGCTTGGGCGATTGGTACGATCAGGGCCCGAAAGCGCCGGGATATTCACAACAAACACCAAAAGGTATTACAGCTACCGCTTTTTATTACTATGATTTGGGTATCGTGTCCAATATTGCCAATCTTTTAGGCAAAAAACAGGATGCTATCGCTTATAAAAAAATGGCAGCTACAGTTAAACAAGCTTATAACAAAGCCTTTTTCGATTCAAAAACTAAGGAATATGGCACAGGCAGTCAAACAGCCAACTCCATATCGGTTTACATGGGTTTGGTAGAGCCGAAAGATAAGGAAGCCGTAATCAACAACATCGTAAAAGAATTGCACGACCATGGAAACGCTTTAACCGCTGGCGATATTGGCTTTCGTTATCTGTTAAGGGTTTTGGATGATGCAGGTAGATCAGATGTTATATTCGATATGAACAGCAGGTCGGATGTTCCCGGCTATGGTTATCAATTGGCACATGGCGCTACCGCTTTAACAGAATCTTGGGGCGCTTTGCCGCAGGTATCCAATAACCATTTTATGCTGGGCCACATTATGGAGTGGTTTTACAGCGGATTGGCAGGCATCCGTTCAGCACCGGGTGTTATCGCTATGAAAAATATAGAGATAAGGCCGGAACCGGTTGGCGATGTAATCAGTGCTAAAGCATCTTATGAGTCACCTTATGGTGTTATCGCGACAGATTGGAAAAAGACAAATGGGAAATTTGAATTAACGGTTCAAATACCAGCAAATACTACCGCTACAGTTTATCTGCCAGCCAGCGAAAAGGGAGCGTTAACGGAGAGTGGAAAACCCATTAGCGCCGTTAAAACTATCAAGTTTTTAGGGTACAAAAATAATAAGGCGCTAATAGCAGTTGGCTCCGGAACCTATGATTTCATTGCAGACGAAAAATAGATCATTCAACATGAAAATTAAATATTTATTAATTGCCCTAATCGGTATAATTAGCTTAAACACAGCCCATGCGCAATCGGACATAAACAAAGTACCCGATAAGGTGATGCAGCAAATTTATGATCAGGTAAAAACGCCCTACAAATATGGTTTGGTGATGGTAACCGATAGCAATATCAAAAAGACCGACTGCCCGACTGTATTCCGCAAGAATGGAAAATGGTTCATGACCTACATTATTTTTAATGGGCGTGGTTATGAAACCTGGTTGGCAAATAGTAAGGATCTGTTGCATTGGAATACCATGGGCCGTATCATGTCTTTTTCGGATACTACTCATTGGGATAATAATCAAAAAGCAGGCTACATGGCGCTCGTAGATACCAAATGGGGAGGGAGCTATCAACCACAAAAATATGACGGCAAATACTGGATGTCATATTTCGGCGGACATGATCGTGGCTACGAAAAAGGTGTGCTTTCCATAGGCATGGCCTATACTACTCAGGATCCAACAACCGTACATCAATGGGATCGCTTAGACCATCCTGTATTATCAGTACATGATTCTGATGTTTCCTGGTGGGATAACCACACGCAATATAAAGAAACCGTCATCTGGGATAAATCAAAACTTACCGGGCACCCTTTTGTGATGTATTACAATGCCAATGGCGATAGTGTAGATAAAAAACGAGGCGCCGAACGTATTGGGATGGCCACTTCTGATGATATGATCCATTGGACCCGTTACGGTAAAGACCCGGTATTAAACCATGGTCCCGGTATTACAGGTGATCCAGATATTCAAAAAATAGGCGATGTTTATGTGATGTTCTATTTCGGCGCATTCTGGAAGACTGGTTCGGGCGGTGTGTTTAATCGTTTTGCCTGTTCGTATGATTTAGTGCATTGGACAGATTGGACCGGGGCAAAACTAATACAGGCATCCGAACCTTTTGATAATGAATTCGCGCATAAATCTGAGGTGATATATTGGAAAGGTGTTGTTTATCATTTCTACTGCGCCGTTAACAAATCACAGCAGCGTGGTATCGCGGTAGCAACATCAAAAGATATGGGCAAAAGCACATTAAATTATATAGCACCTCCGATAAAAATCAAAAATTAATCGTTGTTAACATGCACCCAAACACATTGAAAATAGGATTATTCGGTATTGGGCTTGATGCCTACTGGCAGCAGTTTGACGGATTAAAGGAGCGGTTGGAAGGGTATCTGACCACGGTAAATAACAAACTATCTGCCATTCACCCCGAGATCATAAATCTTGGATTGATAGATACAGCCGAAAAAGCTTTTGATGCCGGAAGCCGCTTCAGAAAAGAAGATGTCGACCTGATATTTTTATATGTTACTACCTATGCGCTTTCCTCAACGGTATTGCCGGTGGTACAGCGGGCCAAAGTGCCGGTTATCATTCTGAATCTGTCTCCCGAAGCATCCATTGATTACGAAAAGTTTAACCGGATGACGGATCGCACCAAAATGACTGGTGAGTGGCTGGCATACTGCTCTGCTTGCCCGGTTCCTGAAATTGCGAATGTATTTAACCGTACTGGTATTAAATTTCACCAAATAACCGGGATGCTGAATGATGACCCGGAATGTTGGGACGAAGTAACCGAATGGGTACAAGCGGCTAAAGTTGCTCATACCATGGCTTATAACCGTTTGGGTTGTATGGGGCATTATTACAGTGGGATGTTAGATATTTATACCGATCTCACCCAGCAATATGCAACCTTCGGCGGTCATATTGAATTAATAGAAGTTGATGAACTGGCAAGCCTTAGGAAAGAAGTAAGCAGCGAGGAGATTTCTGTCAGGATAAACGAATTTGACCATCTATTCGACGTACAGGAAGATTGCACAATTGAAGAACTGGAACGAGCAGCAAGAACATCTGTAGCGCTTGATAAATTGGTGAATAAATACAACTTGGGTTCAATAGCCTACTATTACAAAGGCGAAGGCAATTTTGATAACGAAGATACCATTAGCTCTATCATTTTGGGTAATTCTATGCTAACAGCACGAGGCATACCAGTTGCGGGCGAGTATGAAATAAAGAACGCGCAAGCCATGAAGATAATGGACACTTTTGGCGCCGGAGGATCTTTCACAGAGTATTATGCGATGGATTTTGCAGCTGATGTAGTACTGATGGGGCACGATGGGCCCGGCCATATCGCCATCGCCGAAGGTAAAACTAAGGTACGTCCATTAAAAGTATTTCACGGTAAGGTTGGCCGCGGTTTATCTGTAGAAATGTCGGTAAAAAACGGTCCGGTAACTTTATTATCGGTGGTGGAGCAGGCAGGCGGTAAATTAATATTACTGGTAGCCGAAGGCGAATCAGTACCCGGCCCGATATTGGAAATAGGCAATACCAATAGCCGCTATAAATTTAGCTTGGGTGCCCGGAAGTTTGTAAACGATTGGAATAGCTACGGCCCAGCCCACCACTGCGCGGTAGGCGTGGGGCATATCGCCTCAAAAATTAGCAAACTGGGGCAATTGCTTAATATAAATGTTGTACAAGTTTGCTAAGTATTTGATATGAAGCTGTTTTTTGTTTTCATCATAGTTATTTTAACAGGTTGGTTAAGCTCATCGGCACAATCGGCCCGTAAAGTCGAAAATTTCGATAGTAGTTGGAAGTTTATGCTGGGTGATGACAGCCTCGCCAAAAACAACACATTTAACGACAAAAAATGGCGCGCCCTCGATCTGCCTCATGATTGGAGCATTGAAGGCAACTTCAGCCCGAAAAATCCATCCACAGCAAATGAAGGCGGTTTACCTACGGGAATTGGCTGGTATCGCAAAACATTCAAGTTACCCGTATCTTCAAAAAGCAAAAACATCATCATCAATTTCGATGGCGTTTATCGTAACAGTGAAGTGTGGATTAACGGGCACTACCTGGGCAAAAGGCCTAACGGCTATATCTCTTTCAATTATGACCTTACCGGCTATTTAAAATTCGGCAATCAATCAAATGTTATCGCCGTTAGGGTTGATAATTCTGAACAGCCGAACTCACGCTGGTACAGCGGCTCCGGCATTTATCGTAATGTATGGCTTACTACTATCAATAAAACTCATTTTAAACAATGGGGTACTTTTATAACCACACCACAAATAACTAATTCCAGCGCAATTGTAAATATCAGCACCAGCATATCATCTATCGATAAAAGCCTGAGTTTAAAAGCCATTATCTATGATGAAATGGGTAAGGTTGTGGCTGATAATATTTCATCAATTAATAATCCAGATGATGCTACTGATAGGGATGTAGTTATCCAAAATCCCATTTTATGGTCTACAAATCATCCTTATTTATATAAAGTCGTTCTGCAGTTATTTAAGGGGAATGAATTATTGGACGATTATCAAGTTAATATCGGTATACGTTCATTTAGGTTTGATAGTGAGAAAGGCTTTTCCTTAAACGGCGTCCACATGAAAATAAAAGGCGTTTGCATGCACCACGATTTAGGTGCATTAGGTGCGGCGGTTAATATCCGTGCAATTGAAAGGCAATTGCAAATTTTAAAACAAATGGGTTGTAATGCCATTCGGACTTCGCATAATCCGCCAGCGCCTGAGCTTTTAAATCTTTGCGATAAAATGGGCTTTTTGGTGATGGATGAAAGTTTTGATATGTGGGCCAAGAAAAAAAACAAACACGATTATCACGAAGACTGGGCACAATGGCACAAACAGGATCTGACAGATCAGATTCTACGCGATCGTAACCATCCCTGTGTTTTTATCTGGAGTATAGGTAACGAGATTCGCGAACAATTTGATAGCACCGGGATTTCAATAACCCGCGAACTGGTTAAGATCGTAAAGAATCTTGACGATACCCGTCCGGTTACATCCGCCTTAAGCGAGTCTGACCCGCATAAAAATTTCATCTATCAATCTGGAGCTTTGGATCTTGTTGGACTAAACTATCACCAGGAAGTATATGCTGATTTTTTAAAGAACTATCCTAACCAAAAGTTTATTGCTACCGAAACCATGTCGGCGCTGGAAACCCGTGGATTTTATGATACTCCAACTGATACGACCCGCCATTGGCCACAAAGTTCAAAAATTCCGTTTACACAAGGGAATACTGAATTCGCGGTTACCGCCTATGATAACGTAGCCGCTTACTGGGGTTCAACGCACGAGGAAACCTGGAAGATAATTAAGAAACACGATTTCCTTTCCGGCCTTTTTATCTGGACGGGCTTCGACTACCTAGGCGAACCAACACCATATCCATGGCCTGCCCGCAGCTCATATTTTGGTATTGTTGATTTGGCAGGCTTTCCAAAGGATGTTTATTATATGTACCAAAGTGAGTGGACGGATAAGCCTGTTCTGCATCTGCTGCCTCACTGGAACTGGAAACCAGGCCAGCTGGTTGATGTTTGGGCATATTATAGCCAGGCTGGCGAAGTGGAGCTTTTTTTTAACGGTAAATCATTAGGAATAAGAAAAAAACAAGGCGATGACCTGCATGTAACATGGAAAGTGAAATTTGAACCGGGTACATTAAAAGCAGTATCCCGTAAAAATGGAAAGATTGTATTATCGCAAGAAGTCCATACGGCAGGTGCACCTGCTAAAATTCAACTAATTGCCGATAGGAAGGCTATACATGCTGATGGTAACGACCTGTCATTTATAACGGTAAAAGTTTTGGATAAAGATGGAAACATAGTACCCGATGCCGATAACCTCGTTACTTTTAAAGTAAAGGGCCCTGCCAGTATAGCAGGTGTTGATAACGGCTCCCAAATAAGTATGGAACCATTTAAAGCCAACTACCGCAAAGCATTCCACGGTATGTGCCTGCTGATAGTACGCACGAGAAAAACCAAAGGAGAAATTTTAGTTGAAGCTAACTCAAACGGTTTAAAATCATCATCTCTATCCTTGAGCGCAAATTAGCAAAGTCGTTAATTTTTAAGCGCTTTGGGCAACAACATGAGTGGTTTGCCCTTTCAGGTATCGTCTCTTATATTCCAGCGGTGTCATACCGGTTACTTTTTTAAAGTGCCGGTAAAAGTTAGAGATATTGTTAAATCCACACTCAAAACAAATTACTTCTGTAGGCAATTTATCTTCAATTAAAAAGCGGCAGGCATGGCTTATCCTTATCTCTGTTAAAAAGTCGGAGAATGTCTTTTTAGTCATCAACTTAAAATACCTGCAAAATGATGTAACACTCAGGTTGCCAATAGCCGCGATCTCATTAAGGCTTATTTCCTTCTTATAATTAGTTAGCGTATACGAGCAAACTTTATTAAGGCGTATAGTATCTAATTCGTTTGATTGATGAAACTCATTATGTGATAATGTTATGGGTTCAAATGCTTCATTTTCAGCCAAAACTTTAAGTATCGATAGCAGCACAATAATCCTATCCAGGTTATTGGCATTTACCGCGCGGTGCATTAATTGCTTCAGTTCTTCCTTGGCTTTGCCATTTATAATGAGGCCGTTTTTAGCTTTTTCAAAAAGCTTAGGTAGTAAATAAGCTTCCGGTAAATTCAATAAATAGCGCCCGAGGCAATCCGGCAAAAAATGTATAACGATCACTTCTACATTAAGTCCGGAATCCGGTTGGAAGTACTCTTCTTTACAACGCCAGCAATGCGGTAGTTTTTCTCCAAGCAGCAATATTTCTCCAGAAGAAAAGTTGCTGATATTATCACCAATAAAACGTACGCCTTCCCCTTTGATAACATAGTGCAGTTCAAGCTCAGGGTGATAGTGCCATATACCCCTGAAGGTAGGCAAGATATCATGCCTTATACTAAAGGAATTTTGCGGTTGTACAGCTACTTTAAGAAAATGTGGTTTCATTTTGAACTAAAATCTACTAAAACAATAATCAGATAATTGGCTTGGAAATAATTAGCTATCCGGGTTGAGATTTTAAATTTACTGAAAAAAAATTGATCCAATCAAGTTTCCTGATAAAATACAATGTAAATATACTGCTATATACACTAATTATCCTTATGGTAAGATGATACAATAAGTTGATAAATATGGGTAGTAATAGCAATTACGTTTCCATGATATTTGTTATTGTAGACAGTCCAAATGCATTGCATGTCTGCAAGATTATAAAACCAGTTAATAACTATATATATTATTTTTTCAGGATTAAGTATTTGATGTTTAGTTGAATAATTAATTAGTGTTTTAGGAACAATCATCTTAATTGATGATTGAATAATAAAAAGTAAGAATTTATATAAGCCATTTTTGATATACTATATAATAATGAAGAAGTACCTTTTAATAGCCGGATTAACATTGTGCAGTATTACCTTTACTTATGCGCAAAGCACAGATGCCAATGAACAGGCAAATTATACGCAAGTAATTACCAAAAGATCAGAAAAGATAGTTACTGCGCTTAATATTACTGATTCTGCAAAGTTTAAACGTGTTGTTGCAATAATAGTAGATCAATACCGCGACTTAAGCGCTATACATGATACCCGCAATCAACAAGTAAAGGATATAAAATCAAAACAAGGTGATGATAAAGCTGCAGCTAATACACAAATAGCTGCAATTGACAGTAGTGTAGATAAGCAACTTGATAAATTACACAATACCTATTTAGCAAAATTGGGCACCGAGCTAAACAATCAACAGATTGATGAGGTTAAAGATCAAATGACCTACAGGATATTGCCTTTAACTTATAACGCCTACCTGGATGAAATACCAAATTTAAGTGATGTACAAAAAACGCAGATTAAAGCATGGCTGGTAGAAGCAAGAGAGCACGCCATAGATGCGGAATCATCAGAAAAAAAACATGCCTGGTTTGGTAAATACAAAGGAAGGATCAATAACTATTTATCAGCCCAGGGATACGATATGAAAAAAGAAGGAGCAGAATGGCAGCAGCGCATTAAAGATAAGTCGAGCCAAAAAGGATAATAAAAGAGTTTGATAATAAAGTGAGAAGTATTATTAAACGAGCCCTAAATATATACCAATTATAAATTAACCTAATTTTTTATGAGAAAAATTTACCTTTTATTTTCAGTGTTGCTGCTACTCAGCATCAGCAACGTGCTACAAGCACAAAATCGAACTGTCTCAGGTACAGTCCTCGATGAAAAAAGTGTACCACTGCCCGGCGTAACCGTACAGGTTAAAGGTAGTAGTGCAGCCACAGTTACGGATGTAAATGGCAAGTACGCCATAAAAGTAACTAATTTACAAAATGTTGTAATAGGCGTAAGCTTTGTTGGCTATGCCTATCAATCAAAGACGTTAAAAGTAGGCGAAAAGAATGCCGATTTTAATTTAGTACCTAATAATAACAACCTTGATGAGGTAGTGGTAGTAGGTTACGGCGAGCAAAAAAAATCCACTTTAACGGGATCGATAGCAACGATAAGCACTAAGGATATTCAGGATATACCTAACCTTAACTTTCTTCAAACGTTAAGCGGGCAAACTGTCAACCTCAGTATATCCGGTGTTAATCGTCCGGGTCAGGCAACTTCAAGTGTTACCATCCGTAACCCTGTTTCACTAAATTCAAATGGAGGCACCACCAGCCCGTTGTTCATTATTGATGACCAGTTCCGCACTCAAGCCGATTTTGATTTACTTGACGTAAGCGAAATTGAAAGTATCTCTGTATTAAAAGATGCTGAGGCCGCCGTTTATGGTATATCAGGTGGTCAGGGTGCAATTATTGTGCGTACAAAAAAAGGTAAAGCAGGCGCTCCAAAAATTACTTTTTCAACACAGTTTGGTACTGCAAACGCTGTGCAGCTGCCTAAATATCTTTCGGGTATACAAATGGCCCAATGGAGTAACGCTTATACACAAATGAGTGTTCAGGCGCCACAAGGTGTACAAACCGGAAACTCAATTGATGCTAATGGATATGTAAATGGCAACGTTCTTAATAAAAATACTTCATGGTATACGCCAGACGAGTTAGCTTATATTGCCAACCCGGCTAATAATACTAATTGGCTTAAACAATATTTTCATGCTGCTGATGTTGAACATGAAAGCCTTACTATATCAGGTGGTTCCGACAAAGCAACTTATTTTATAGCAGGTACTTATACAAACCAAAACTCAAACTTTTCTGGCCTCGAAAACCACAAATGGGGTGTGCGTGCAAACGTTGAAACAAAACCGGCTAAAGGTTTAACAGTTGGCCTTAATCTTGATTTTAATTACTCATTCGACAAAGAGTTCTGGATGAAGTATTCAGGAGAGCAACTTAACAACGACGTTACTATACTTGGAGAACATTTACCATGGCTGCCATATTTTATAAATGGTAACCCTGTTAACGTGGCAAGCTATCAAACCGGCGGTGCTGGTATTGATAACATAAACTTTCCACTTTTTCAAAATTCTAATAACTTCGAACAGCATCCTGATTATGTTACCAACCTTTTGAGTCATATTGACTATGAAATACCGGGTATTCCGGGTTTATCAGCTGGCATGTCATTCAATGATAACATAAACGCAGCATTCCCAACACAATACGGAACACAGTTTACTTATTATTTGTACTCGGGCCAGGGCGATAATAGCCATATACCGGGTGGTACAATAAAAAGTACAACTACTCTTCAAAATGGTTATGATATAACCTTTAACCCTGATCTGGTAACATCATATCAGATAGATGCAAAGCTGAATTACCAGCATAGCTTTGGTAAAAACCACATAACCGCATTAGCTTTATATGAGCAAAAAGGTTCTACTGGCGATGGTGTAAATACATCTGTAACTGCCCCAATTATCGGCGCTTTGCCTAACTATAACTTTGCTACTGGCACACAAACAGCAAACCAGAATAACAGCCTTGTTTATGAAACGGCCACTCAATCGTATGTTGAGCGTATTAATTATGACTATGACGGAACTTACCTTGTGCAGGCATCTTCTCGCCAGGACGGTACCACAGTTTTTGCACCAGGCAGAAGGTGGGGTAACTTTGGCGAGGTATCATTAGGTTACGTAATATCTAACGAAAAATTCTTTAAAGAGGCTGCTCCATGGGTTGATCAGTTAAAGTTGAGAGCAAGCGTGGGATTATTAGGTGGTAATGGCGTAAATAGCACTGCTTATCAGTATTTTCAACAATATGGCGTAAAAACAGGTAGCAGCGGCGGTGCTGTATTTAATGAAGGTGAGCGTGGAAACGGTATTGCACCTGCAGCGTTGCCAAACCCTTATGCTACCTGGGACCATAAATTTGAGACTGATTATGGTGTAGATCTGCAGTTATTGAAAAATCGTTTGGCTATAACTGGTGATTATTATTGGACACATGGCTATGATTTGCTTGCCGCTACATCGGCCGCTGTTCCGTTAACCGTAGGTAATACTGCACCTGCAGAAAACTTTGGTATTGTGAACAACTTTGGTACTGAGCTTACCGTTACCTGGAGAGATCATATCAGCCAGGATTGGAGTTATAATATTACAGCTTTTTATGGCTGGATGGATGATAAAAATATCAGGGAACCTATACAGGCGGGTGTAGCAGGTACCGCTCAGGATCGTACCGGTAAATCTGATGATGGTGGTGTTTTTGGCTATGAAAGCTTGGGGATCATTCGCACACAGGCTCAAGCCAATCAGATCATTGCAGAAAGAGCTAAGGCTGCTGGTGGTGCTCAGTATGTTAAAATATTTGGTTTAACACCGGCACCGGGTATGATAAATTTTGCCGACTTAAATGGTGATGGTATAGTAGAAAATACCGATACTAAAGACGAGAAATACCTGAGCAATAAATCAAGCAATCACAACAATGGCGGTTTCAACTTCGGTTTTAGTTATAAAAGCTTAAGCATTAATGTGGTTACCGGGCTTTCATGGGGTGGTACAACAGCAATACCTGGTAATGAGTTAACTTCAGATACTAAAGGCGATTTGGATGAAAACAGGCTTGCTATATGGAACGAAGGTTACTGGACACCGCAAACACCTAATGCAAAATTACCTGCACCGTATTATTATAGTGAATGGAATGTGCCAACTAATTTTTGGTTTGTTAACAGTTTTAACTGGAATATATCACAAGCTAACTTAGCATATAGTTTGCCTGTAACATGGATTAAACACGTAGGCCTTGCAAATGCTCGTTTATTTGTACAATGTACCAACGTATTAAGCTTATACAATCCGTATCCTGAAAGTTACAGGGCACAGGCATCTGCCGCTGAGGGTTATCCAGAACTTAGAACAATTACATTAGGTTTAAATGCTGGCTTTTAAATATTAAAAAAATGAAAAAATTATATTACATAGCATTAGCAGGCCTGTTGTTATCAACGCTGCTATATACAAGTTGCAAAAAGGTGCTTTCTGATAAGGTCCCCGAATCTACTTATACTACAACACTTCTTTTTTCTGATTCGGTAGTAGCCGTACAGTATATTAACTCCATTTATACCAATAACCAGCCCGGATGGGCCGGTAACGGAGGGTCGCTTAGTGCCCTTGGCAGTGTTGGTGTTGGTAACCTTTGTGAGGAAAACTATTCAAGCAATGTATTTACCCTTGGGACAGTTACTACAGCTACCGTTGGAGATATTGGTACCGGTAATACGGCTTCTAATAACTATGCCAAAATTCGTAACATAAATGATTTTATAGCCAACCTGCCATCCAGCCCAATACCCGTAGGCACCAAAAACAGGTTTAGAGCACAGGCCTTATTCTGGAGGGCATACAGGTATTTTGACTTGGTGAGGTTATATGGTGGCGTTCCGCTTGTATTAACACCACTACCTGTTGTTGGTGATGCTACAAAATTGGCCGACGCATTACCACGCAATACAACTACACAAACTTACACCCAGATAGTTGCCGATCTGGATACTGCAATCAAATATTTACCTGGCGGATGGCCGGCGGTAGATTATGGGCGTATTACCCAAGGAGCGGCACAGGCTTTTTTGGGCAGGGTGTTATTAACCTGGGCAAGCCCGCAATTTAACGTTAATAGTGACGTTACACGTTGGCAGGCTGCTTACGATGCCAGTACGGCAGCTATTACTACGCTTACTGCACACGGTTACGGCCTATATCCAAAAGAAGATGTAACCATGTGGACTACAGAAGGCGCAAGTGGCACGCTTCCACAAAATCCCGAAGCCGTTATGGTTACGGAATATAATACGTTTTCCGATCCAAACGGTACGGCCAATAACACCTATACAGCCAACAACACACCTAAGTCATTAGGCGGTAGCGGTTCTGATAATCCAACCTGGACAGAAGTAGCCGAATTCCCGATGCTGGATGGTAAAGCGCCTGGCACTTCAACAAAATACGCTTATGACCCGGTACACTTTTTTGATAACCGCGACCCGCGCTTTAATCAAACAATAGCATATAATGGCTGTTTGTGGCCATTGCAAGGTAACCCCACCAATAGGTTGTGGACATATTACTATTATTCTAATACCGCGGCTACTGCAACTAAAACAACCGAAGCTGTTGGAGCAAGCGGTACCGGTTTCTATTGCCGTAAAGCGGTTGACCCAAACATCACACTTGTTAACCTTCCTTACTCAGGAACCGATTGGCAAGAGATTAGATATGCCGAAGTATTGTTAAATCAGGCCGAGGCTGCTGCTATGATAGGTAACTCTACAGTTGCTTATAACGACCTGATCGCTATACGCAAAAGGGCAGGTATTGAAGCCGGTACGGATGGTATGTACGGCCTTACTTCAGGCCTTAGTGGTACCAGCCTTGCCATGGCCGTATTGTATGAAAGGCAAATAGAGTTTGCTTACGAGGGTAAACGCTATTATGATTTAAGAAGATGGAAATTAGTTGAAAGTACACTGAATGGGACAGAAAGAGAGGGTTTAACCATCTTATTAAAACCTATTCCATCCGGTACTACTGGCAGTGGTACTGATTATCTTGTAAATACACGTGATGGCCTTGCAGTCACCAATCTTGATGCGGTTTATACTCAGTATTTCAGCTATGCGCCTATGGTAGTTAGCAATAGTAGCTCTGTTTTGGGCGAGTTAAAAAACCTGGATACCGCACCAATTGCTTTCCAAACGGCTGATTATTTCTTTGGTATGCCTCTTGGTACACTGCAAAGTGATCCGAATATACAGCAGAATAATACTTGGGGAGGTCCGTTCGATCCTACTAAATAGCAAAAACATCAAGGAGCAGGTGCGTAACCTGTTCCTTGATTTAATACGATTACATACAAATAATTATGAAAAAGAAGACAGGTTTATTTTTGTTGGCGGCGATGATGGGTTTGGCCAATTGTGCATTTGCTCAATACCCTCACGTTCCCAAAAACGTTCAGGCTGAGAGTGATTCAATGATGGCCAAAGCAATGCGTCATTCGGATTCGGCGTGGGCAGTGGCATTACCTATTGTGCAGGCAGATCAGCGCAGGGGAAAGGTTTATGTACCATGGGCTGGCAGGCCTACAGATTTGCCGCAAGCTAAAATACCTGCATTCCCCGGTGCCGAAGGTGGTGGTAAATTTACTTTTGGTGGTCGCGGTGGTAAAGTATACGTAGTAACCAGTCTTGCTGATGACGGACCAGGTACTTTACGCTGGGCTTGCGAACAAGGTGGTGCGCGTATCATCGTATTCAACGTAGCTGGTATTATCCATATTAAATCGCCTATCATTGTACGGGCTCCTTACATCACTATCGAAGGCCAAACAGCTCCCGGCGACGGTGTATGCGTGGCTGGCGAATCATTCTGGGTAAATACACATGACGTAATTATACGTTATATGCGTTTCAGAAGAGGTGAAACCAATGTTGGTCGCCGCGATGATGCTTTAGGTGGTGATCCGGTTGGTAATATCATTGTCGACCATACCTCTACAAGCTGGGGCTTGGATGAGAATTTCTCTATGTACCGCCATATGTTTGATCCGGGAGCTGGTATGATAGCTGAAAAACTGGGTACGGTTAATATCACTGTACAAAACTGTATCTACGCCGAAGCTTTGGATTACTGGAATCACTCCTTTGGTAGTACAACAGGTGGCGAAAACAGTACCCTGCTCCGTAATATGTGGGCTGATAATACAGGCCGTAACCCATCAGTAGGATGGAATGGTATTTACACATTTGTAAATAACGTTGTGTTTAACTGGCACCACCGCTCAATGGATGGCGGCGATTACACCACCAATTTTAATATCATCAACAATTATTTCAAACCAGGTCCGGTAACACCTAAAAATGAACCGGTAGGTCACCGTATATTAAAACCGGAATCAGGCAGGAGCAAGCTTAAAGAAAAATTCTTTGGCCGTGTGTATGCCAGCGGTAATATAATGGAAGGCTATCCTGAAATCACCAAAGATCCGTGGAAAGGTGGTATACAAGTTGAAGAAGACGGTGGTAAAGAATTACCTGATGCAGGTAAATATAAAGACTACATGAAATCTGATGAGCCGTTCCCAATGGCGCCGGTAACTATTATGTCGGCAGAGGATGCTTACAAATTCGTGGTTAACAACGCCGGTGCAACTTTACCACATCGTGATGCGGTCGATTTACGTATTGCAGAACAGGTAAGAACAGGTAAAATCGCTTACAAGGAAATGAAAACCGATACTGATTTCCAGTTCAAAGTAAGAAAATTAGGAAAAGACTCTTATAAACTAGGTATTATAACAGCGCCTTGGCAAGTAGGAGGCTATCCGGAGTACAAAGGAACTCCTTACAAGGACAGTGATAACGACGGTATTCCTGATTCATGGGAAATCGCGCATGGTTTAAATCCACACGATGCAAGTGATGCAGCCAAGCCTGCTAAAAATGGCGGAGGTTATAGCAATATCGAAGTATATTTGAATACAGTGGCCGACCGTGCAGAGCACCCTATGCCAGGTTCAGGTAAATTGAATTAATTCCGTTACTTAAAAAATGAGAATTTTAAAAGATAGTACAGTCGGTTTATTGATGTCGCTATTGATTGGGGGAACAATATTTTGTTCCCCCGCAATGGCGCAAAAAAACAAGAAATCGCAAAAAGAACAAGCACCGGTTACCGTCTCAAAGGACGGTAAACTGGTTTATAAGGCAGATGCTAACGGAGATCGTATACCTGATTTTTCGTACTGCGGCTACATGGCTTCTAATCAGCCTATTCCTTTTGTTTCGGTACAGGTCGTAGTTCCGGTTAAAAAAGGTGATGCCACTTTACGTATACAATCAGCATTAGATTATGTGGCCTCTTTACCTGCGGATGCAAATGGTTTTCGCGGTGCGGTACTATTAAATAAAGGTATTTATGAAGTTTACGGAAGCTTAAAAATAAATGCATCAGGTGTCGTACTTCGCGGTAGCGGTATGGGGAATGATGGTACTATATTGCTTGGTGCCGGAAAAGACCGCGCAACCTTAATACAGGTAGCCGGTAAAAACGATAGAAAGAAATCAAAAGAAATTAAAATTACAGATGGTTATGTGCCTGTAAATGCATTTACATTTAACGTTGCTAATCCCGAAAGCTTAAAACCGGGCGATATGATCGTGATACACAGACCAAGTACCCAAGCTTGGATCACTGCCTTAGGTACCGATCATTTCGGTGGCGATTTAACCGCTTTAGCATGGAAACCTGGTGAGCGTGATATTTACTGGGATAGAAAAATAACGGCCATTAATGGTAATACTGTTACTATTGATGCGCCTATTACTACAGCTTTAGATAGCGCCTATGGGGGCGGTCTGATAGCAAAATATGACTGGCCGGGCAGAATTGACCGGGTCGGCATAGAAAATATTCGTTTACAATCAACTTATGATGTAAGCAACCCTAAAGATGAAGCCCATCGTTGGATGGCCATCACAATGGAAAATGTTTCAGATGCCTGGGTTCGCCAGGTAATTTTTGAGCATTTCGCGGGTTCAGCTGTTTTTGTACAGGAAACAGCTAACCGCGTAACTGTTGAAGATTGTAAATCGCTGTCGCCAATATCCGAGATCGGCGGTCAGCGCCGCAATACCTTCTGGACAACCGGCGGTCAAACACTTTTTCAGCGCCTTTACTCGGTAAATGGTATCCATGATTTTGCTACTGGTTATTGTACTCCCGGGCCTACTGCCTTTGTGCAATGCAGTGCATGGCAATCTTTAGGCTACAGCGGCGGTATAGATAGCTGGTCATCAGGTGTTTTGTTTGATATAGCGAATATTGATGGCGAGCCATTAAGCTATATGAACAAAGGCCAGGATGAGCAAGGAGCAGGCTGGAACATTGCAAACAGCGTATTATGGAATTGCAGTGCTGCACACGTAGACTGCTATCAACCACCAACCGCTCAAAATTGGGCATTCGGTACATGGGCACAATTTGGCGGTGATGGTTACTGGCAAGCATCAAACGAGATACTTAGCCCGCGTAGTTTTTACTATGCGCAACTGACCGATCGCTTAAATAAAGACGTGAGTCAGCAAGCAGGTATATTGCGTATAGAAACAGAGCCATCAAGCAGCCCAACAGTTGCCGAAGCCGCTGCGCTATTGGCAGCAGCTCGTAAACCAGCTACTACAATAGGTGATTGGGTTGATCAGGCACCAAAAAGAAATCCAATCAGTATCTCTTCGGCAGGTGCTAAAAACATTGATGTAATAGGCTATAAACAACCTGCTTTACCAGCAATGGCCCCTAAAATGAGTATCACTAACGGATGGATTGTTCGCGGGAATACTATTTTACAAGGCAGGCATTTTGAAGCCCCATGGTGGAGCGGTACTGTTAAGCCTGACTACTTAAAAGAAGCCAAGCCTGATGTTACACGCTGGGTACCCGGCAGAACAGGAACAGGCTTAACCGACAATCTAGAAGATGTAGCCGCCTGGATGCAAAAAGATAATATCATCGTGCTTGAGCATAACTATGGCTTATGGTATGAGCGTCGTCGTGATGACCATGAGCGCATTCGCCGCATGGATGGCGATGTTTGGCCACCTTTTTATGAATTACCTTTCCAGCGTAGCGGAAAAGAACTGGCTTGGGATGGTTTAAGTAAATATGATCTTACTAAATACAATACCTGGTACTGGAGCAGGCTTAAACAGTTTGCCAATATTGCTGATGAAAAAGGCTTAGTACTTTTCCATAACAATTTCTTCCAGCACAATATTATTGAAGCAGGTGCACATTATGCTGATTTCCCATGGAGAACTGCCAATAACATCAACAGTACAGGTTTCCCTGAGCCGGTTAATTATGCAGGCGACAAACGCCAGTTTATGGCCGAACAGTTTTATGATGAAACTGAACCTACAAGGCGTAAATTGTTAATTGCCTACATTAATAAATGTATGGACAACTTTGCTGATAACAACGGGGTTATCCAATCCATAAGCGCCGAGTTTACCGGTCCATTACATTTTATGCAATTTTGGGTTGAAACCGTTAAACAATGGGAACTAACCCATAAAAAGAAAGAGATAATTTGCCTTGGGGCAACAAAAGATGTTCAGGATGCTATCCTTGCCGATGCTGCAAAAGCTTCAGTTATTGATGCTATCGATATCCGTTACTGGTATTATGAAGGTAATGGCAAGCTTTACGCCCCACAAGGCGGCAAAAGCCTTGCGCCACGCCAGCAAGAACGCATTTATAAACCTAAAGCACCAACTTTTGAAGACGTTTATCATGCGGTGCATGAGTACAAGGAAAAATACCCGGCTAAAGCAGTTTTATATTCAGCCGATGCTTATGACCATTTTGGCTGGGCGGTATTCATTGCGGGAGGATCATTGCCTGCATTGCCAGCTACCACAGATAAACAATTCTTAACCGCTGCATCAGCAATGCAAAGCGTTGATTTACCGGGTAACCCAAAAGATCAATGGGCCTTGGGTAATGCCGCGAAAGGTTATATAGTTTACAGCAATACCAATAGTATTCATCTTGATCTGGCTGCAAATGCAAGCTATAAAGCAAAATGGATCAACCCAAAAACAGGGGAGGTTTTGCCGGATGAAGAACAGGTGAAAGGTGGTAGCAATACCGAAATTAAAAATCCCGGAACGGGAGAAGCTATTTTGTGGCTTGTCCGTATTTAAATAATATGTTTAAAAATATTGTTCTTGTAGGTGTTATTTCTTGTGTGCTTCTTTCCATAAAAAGCCAGCAAGCCGAAGTATTGCCCGAATTGAAAATATCGGCCAATCACCGCTTTTTTCAGGCTGATGATAAGCCTTTCTTTTGGATGGGCGATACCGGATGGCTTTTGTTCTCCAAACTGAACCGCGAGGATGCTGAGAAATATCTGGAAACCCGACGTAAACAAGGGTTCAATGTAATACAGGTAATGGTTTTGCACAGCCTTTCAGAAACAGATTTTTATGGTGACTCTGCCCTGAATAACAGAAATATCACCAATCCTAAAATCGCTAATGCCAACTATCCCAATAACTATTGGAATAACATTGATTGGGTGATGAAAAAAGCTGAAGAAAAAGGAATATACATCGCATTGGTTCCGGTTTGGGGTTCGGTGGTAAAATCAGCGCATATCAACCAAAATCAGGCTAAAGCCTATGCAACCTTTCTGGCCAATCGTTATAAATCATACAGTAACGTGGTTTGGATGAATGGGGGCGATATACCAGGCAGCGATTCCATAAAAGTTTGGAATACCATCGGCAATACCATTCATGTGATTGATCCGAATCATTTGATAACCTTTCATCCCCGTGGGAGAACAGAATCATCAATTTGGTTTCATAACGAGCCTTGGTTAAGCTTCAATAGCATCCAATCCGGCCACCGGAATTATAGCCAGGATACTTCAAAAAATGATCTTCGCTATGGCGAAGACAACTGGCGTTATATTCAAAACGATTATAACAAAATACCAATTAAACCCACATTGGATGCCGAACCATCATACGAGAAAATCCCTTATGGGTTACATGATATAACGCTGCCACGTTGGACGGATGCCGATGTAAGGCGTTACGGTTACTGGTCGGTTTTTGCGGGAGCATGCGGCTATACTTACGGCAATAACGATGTAATGCAAATGCATAATCCAAAGGATAAAGGCAGCGCCTATGGATCAAAGGATTACTGGTATACATCCATCAATGATCCTGGTGCGCAGCAAATGGTCTACTTAGAAAAATTGATGCTCTCACGCCCTTATTTTGAGCGTGTACCTGCCCAATCATTAATAGCGGCCAACCAAGGTCAACGCTATAACAGGTTGATAGCAACCAGGGGTAAAGATTATGCTTTTATTTATACCTATACCGGCCGTAATATGGATATAAATACCGGGCAACTGCCGGGTAAAAAAATTAAAGCGTCGTGGTATAATCCGCGTAATGGCGAAACCACGCTTATTGGCACTTTTAACAAATTAAAAACAGCGAAGTTCAATCCTCCCGGTCAACCTGCAAATGGTAACGACTGGGTATTGATACTTGATGCTATATAAAATCGTACTTAATAGTTATGTTGGGATCTAAAAAAATATACCTTTTTGTGTTAGCAGGGATACTATTGTTTTCCTGTAAAAGCAAAAAAGACGTGTACCTTTTTACGTCCTTTAACGAACCTGCGAGTGCTGGATTAAGATTGCTATACAGCCATGATGCCTATCACTGGACGGATCTAAACCACATCTTCATAAAACCGGAGGTAGGCGATGCCAAGATCATCCGTGACCCCTCAATAGAGCAAGGCCCGGACGGTATTTATCACCTGGTTTGGACAACCGGATGGAAAAATGATACCGGTATAGGCTATGCCGAATCTGCCGACCTGATACACTGGTCGCCTGAGCAACACATAAATGTAATGGCTGATGAACCAACCGCCGTTAATGCCTGGGCGCCAGAGTTGTTTTATGACGATACCCAAAAGCAATTTATAATCACCTGGGCATCAACAGTACCATTCCGTTTTGCCAAAGGCGAGGAGGACGAGAATAATAATCACCGGTTATATTACACCATCACTAAAGATTTTAAAACCTTTACACCAGCCAAGCTATTTCTTGATCCCGGTTTTAGTGTAATAGACCCTGAAATTATAAAGATCGCCGAAGGAAAATATGTTTTGGTGATGAAAGATAATACCCGGCCAAACCGCAACATTTTGGTGGCTTTTAGCGATAATCCGCTTGGGCCATATACCAACTATTCCAAACGATTTACGGAGATGTATTCCGAAGGCCCAACAATAACAAAAGCAGGCAAAAATTGGTTAATTTATTATGACTCATACCGCCTCAAAAAATTTGGCTGCATGCGTACAACCGATTTTAAAACATTCACCAATATAGCAGATTCTGTTAGCGTGCCTCAGGGGCACAAACACGGGACAATTTTTAAAGTAAACGAGAAGACGCTAAAAAACTTAAAGTTAGCAGCCGCATCAACGGCTAATTAATGTAATATGATGCTGAAAGTTAAAATATATATTATCCTAATTGTAATTACCGGGTTTAGCCTCACAGTTACAGCGCAGGACACCGTTCGGTACACAGGCAACACCGTTGCCAGTGTCGACTATCACAACGGCAGACTTACGCCGGTAATAGGTGTGCATAGCATGCAGATATTTAGAGCAAACAGGGAACACCCCGAGCAAGCAGATGGTTTTGGTTTTACCTATAATCACCAACCCATGTTGGCCTATTGGAATAATACTTTTTATGTAGAGTATTTAAGCGATAAAGTAGGAGAAAGCGTTCCCCCCGGTCAAACTTTGCTTATCACATCAAAAGATGGCGCAGCGTGGTCAAAACCAACAGTTATATTCCCACAATACAAGATACCGGACGGCACAACCAAAGAAGGTCACCCCGGCGTTGCGAAAGATCTGTATGCCGTTATGCATCAGCGCATGGGCTTTTATACTGCCAAATCAAAACGGTTATTAGCGCTCGGCTTTTACGGGATATGCTTGGATGCGCACGACGATCCGAATGATGGCAAAGGGATAGGCAGGGTGGTACGTGAGGTTTATCCAAACGGAAAATTCGGCCCGATCTACTTCATCCATTACAATCCAAAATGGAATGAGAGCAATACATCATATCCTTTTTACAAAATCAGCAAGGATAAAGGATTCGTTCAGGCATGTGATGAGTTAATGACCAATCCGCTAATGATGATGCAATGGCAAGAAGAAACAGATCGTGCCGATCCTTTAATTCCTCTCCACAAAGATTATAAAGCGTTCAATTTTTATCACTTGCCCGATGGCCGTGTGGTTGGGCTATGGAAATATGCCTTAACCGCTATTAGTACAGATAATGGCAAAACATGGCCTGCCAATGCAAGTCGTGCACCAAGGTTTGTAACCAGCAACGCAAAAATTTGGGGACAACGAACTTCCGATGGCAAATATGTTACGGTTTATAATCCGTCCGAATTTCGCTGGCCGCTGGCGGCTTCGGTTAGTCAGAATGGGTTAAATTATACCAACCTTTTACTGGTTAACGGCGAGATACCTACCATGCGCTACGGTGGCAATTATAAATCATACGGCCCGCAATACACCCGGGGAATTATTGAGGGCAACGGTACACCGCCCGATGGCAAGCTATGGGTTACCTACAGCATGAATAAAGAGGACATCTGGGTATCATCAATTCCGGTACCGCTGACTTCTGTTGCGACCCAACAAGCCGATGATGTTTTTAATGATATGCCAGCTGGAAAAGAATTGGAACAATGGAATACCTACAGCTCGTTATGGGCACCGGTAGGCATTGATAAAGCACCCGATGGTTCACGTGCTTTAACGCTTAAAGACTGGGATAAATTTGATTACGCCAAAGCAGAACGGGTAATCCCTGAATCAAAAAAACTGATAGCTGATTTTACCATCATCCCCGTACAAAATAACACAGGTATGTTGGACATTGAGTTCCAAAATGCGGCCGGTGATGCAGCCTTGCGCCTAACTTTTGATTCAACAGGAGTCTTCAGGGCTAAAACAGGATATCGCTCAAAAAATATGATGAAATATGTGGCTAACCAGGCTTATCACATCACCATAAAACTAAATACCGATACCCGCTTCTATACCGTAAATGTGAATGGTAAAGATGTATTAACCAACCTGTTTTTTGCTCCTGTACTTAGCGTAGAACGCATAGTTTTCCGTACCGGCGATGTAAGACGCTTCCCGACTGCTGATACACCAACAGACCAGGATTATGATCAACCCAATCCCGGTGAACCGGCTCCGCCTGCTGCTTTTTATATCAAATCATTTAAAACATCTACCTACTAATGCTACTCAGGAAATACATAGTTATAATTTTCTTAATAAGCTGTAGCGCAATGGCTTCAAATACTTACGCTGTTGCAGTTATACCAAAAATATTGGGTAATGGAATGGTGCTGCAACGCGAGAAACCTGTACCCATTTGGGGAACGGCGACTGTAGGTGAAAATGTTACAGTTAAATTCAATAACCAGGTTAAAAAAGCCACCGCTGATGTTTCAGGCAAGTGGGAGATAATGCTTGATCCCATGCCCGCATCGGCTACGCCACAGGTATTGGAAATAAACGGAACTAATACCATTAAACTCGATAATATTTTAGTTGGCGAGGTATGGCTATGCTCAGGCCAATCCAATATGTCATACGAAATGCGTAAGAATAGCAAAGTGCGTAGGCCAGATACTACTACCGTTAATACGCCGATTGATGAACTCGACAAGGCGCACAATCCACAGATCAGGATATTTTTAGTTACCCAACATAATTTAAGAATGCCCGATTCAACCCATTCAGGCTGGGATATTGCTGAAGGCACAGCTTTACGAAACTTCTCAGCAGCGGGATATTTTTTCGCGAAGAATCTTAACCATGATCTGCATGTTCCGGTTGGTATTATCTGTTCCGCGATAAGCGGCAGCCGCATAGAACCATGGATGCCTACTGAAGCATTCGATGCCATTCCATATTTCAAGCAAAATAATGTAAAAGTGGATGGTGATCCCGGCAAGCTTTATGTTAATATGATAGCACCTGTTGCGCCTTATGCCGTACGTGGTTTTTTGTGGTACCAGGGCGAAAGCGGCGCATACTTAGGCGAAACCATCAGCTATACCTATAAAATGGAAGCGCTTATCAATTGGTGGCGACAAATTTGGGACGATAAAGATCTGCCATTTTACTACGTGCAGATAGCGCCATTTTATTACTCCAGAGCTAAAAGTAATATAACCTATAGCATATATACCGAACCTGAATTCCGCGAGGCCCAAACCATGGCGCTTAAAATCCCGCATACCGGGATGATCGTTACTACCGATCTGAATGATTCATTAACCAACATTCACCCGGCTTTTAAATGGATGGTAGGGCGCAGACTAGAATTACAGGCATTAGCCAATACATATGGCAAAAAGAATATGGTTTTCTCAGGACCTATGTATCAAAGCATGGAAGTTAAAGGAAATAAGATCATCCTTGATTTTAAATATGTAGGCAATGGACTGGTTAGCCACGATGGTAAACCACTCGATTATTTTGAAATAGCAGGCAGCGATGGCAAATTTGTTATGGCGAAAGCTATAATTGAGGGTAATAGGATTGTAGTTTCATCGCCCGAAGTATCTCACCCGGTAGCAGTACGTTTCGCCTGGACGGAAGTAGCCGACCCCAATTTCTACAATAAAAATGGATTACCCGCTGTGCCTTTCCGGACAGATAACCCATTGAAATTCACATTAACAGCTAATTAATCTGAGCATGAAATATGCCTGTCTTAAAATATTTATTTGTTTGTTGCTAATCATCTCGGCAGTAAATACCTATGCGCAAAAAACACAAATTCAATTCCTTTCAGGTACTGGGAGCGATCATACTGTAAACTGGCAATTCTATTGTACCGCTGGCCAAAACTCAGGTAAGTGGACAACCATCCCGGTACCTTCAAACTGGGAACTGCAAGGTTTCGGTAAATACAATTATGGTTTGGATAAAGACACCCTTAAAGGGAAAGAACAAGGTCTATATAAATACCAGTTCAACATACCCGTATCATGGCAGGGGAAAGATGTCAATATCGTATTCGATGGCTCCATGACCGATACTAAAGTGATGATCAACGGCGTTCAGGCTGGCGACATTCACCAAGGGGCTTTCTATCGTTTTAAGTACGATATAACTAAGCTGCTTAAATACGGACAAAGCAATTTACTAGAAGTTACGGTATCTAAATATTCTGCAAATGCGTCTGTTAACGCGGCCGAGCGCAAAGGCGATTTTTGGGTTTTTGGTGGGATATTCAGACCGGTGTTTTTAGAAGCTTTGCCCAAAGAGCATATTAACCATGTTGCTGTTGATGGTAGAGCCGATGGCAATTTTAAAGCTGAGCTTAAATTATCTGATATAAAAAACAAAGGCACTATTATCGGACAGTTTTATACTATTGGTGGTCAAAAAGCAGGTGCTGTTTTTTCAACCAACGTTAAAGCTGGAGACACCTCTGCATTAATCAAAACTCATTTTATTGCGCCTAAACTGTGGACGCCGGAGTTTCCTAATTTATATAATGTAGTTTTCACGCTTCAATCCAACGGAAAAATAATTCATACCGTACAACAACGGTTTGGCTTTCGCACGGTTGAACTACGTTTGCACGATGGCATTTATGTAAACAACGTTAAAATCAAGTTTAAAGGTGTTAATCATCATTCCTTTTGGCCAACTACAGGTCGTGCAACGAATAAATACATAAGCATCGCCGATGTAAAGCTTATCAAAGCGATGAATATGAATGCGGTTCGTATGTCTCATTACCCACCAGATGAACATTTTCTGGATGTGTGCGATTCACTGGGTTTATTCGTGTTGGATGAGTTAACAGGCTGGCACCATGCCTATGATACGCAGGCTGGTTCAAAATTGGCTAAAGAAATGATCTTGAAGGATGTGAATCATCCTTCCATAGTGATCTGGGATAATGGCAACGAAGGCGGTTTCAATTTCAACCTTGATCATTGGTTTGATGATTTTGATATTCAAAAACGGCCACTGATCCATCCATGGGCGGTTTTCAGAGGCACCAACACACAGCACTATCCTAATTATGATTATGGCGATAACACCGCTATTCACGGTCATGATGTTGATTTTCCGACAGAGTTTCTACATGGCATATACGACGGTGGCGCAGGCGCGGGCTTAGACGACTATTGGGAACTGATGTGGCATACGCCTATATCGGCAGGTGGTTTTATTTGGGTTTTTGCCGATGAGGCTGTTGTACGTACCGATAAGAACGGCAAGCTGGATTCTGACGGTGACCATGGTCCTGATGGTATTTTAGGCCCATATCATGAAAAGGAAGGCAGCTTTTATACCATTAAAGAAATCTGGAGCCCTGTACATATAGAACCTCGTGAAATAACACCGCAATTTGATGGTAAACTGAGGTTGGAGAACCGCTATTTCTATACCAATTTAAAGCAATGTTCATTCACTTATAAACTTGCGAAATTAGGCAATCCTTATCAACAAATAGCTAAAAATCAGCTGACAGGTTCAATTCCTTCGCCTGATGTACAGCCGGGGCAATATGGTGATTTGCAAATGCGTTTACCTGCCGGATGGCAAAATTATGATGTGTTATATGTAACCGCTTATGATCCCCATAAACAGGAATTATTTACCTGGAGTTGGCCGATCAGTAGCCACCAGGTAATTACCCAGCGGATGATGCCCGAAACTAAGGGCAACAGACCAACCATAACCGAAACAGACTCACTTTACAAAGTATCTGCTAACGGGATCAAACTGGAATTCAACCGCAACAATGGCGTACTGAAAAAGGTAGAAAATAAAAAAGGAGAAATTCCATTTAATAACGGACCGATACTAGCCGAAGGCCAAAGTAAAGCTGGTTTTATAAAACTGGTCAATTATTATAAAGCCGATACGCTGGTGATTGAAGCCAGTTTCGCACCAAAAACAACCGAAGCACAACTGCGATGGCTGATCTATCCATCAGGTTTGGTAAAGTTGGACGTTAAATATTGGCCTATTGGTGAGGAAGCAAATTTGCTCGGCGTAAGCTTCTCCTATCCTGAAAAGGATGTAGAAGGTGTTGACTACATGGGTGATGGCCCTTACCGGGTTTGGAAAAACAGGTTGAAGGGTGTAAGTCTGGGTGTTTGGGATAAAACTTATAACAATACTGTAACCGGTGAAGATAGTACTAAATTGATCTATCCGGAATTTAAGGGTTATTACTCCAACCTATATTGGATGAAGCTTAAAACCACAGGTCAGCCAATTACCATCATCTGCAATAGCCGTGATGTGTTTATGCGCTTGTTCACCCCAAAATATCCGAAGCTTACTTACAATAACAACATTGCCCCCGATTTCCCTTCAGGCGATATTTCATTTATGCATGGAATACCACCTATCGGCACAAAATCACAAAAGCCTGAGAAGATGGGCCCTTCGGGTGACTTGAATCAATATTTTAACTACGATAAGCACATAGAAGATGCCTTATCGCTGCAACTGTATTTTGATTTTCAGGTAAATAACCAATGATAAAAAGATCGTTCCATATCGTCCTTTTAGTAATCGGTATTTTTAGCTGTTTCATGTGCAATTCGGCTGTTGCAGCTGTTGGTATAAGCAACCTGCGTTGCGAAATGCTATACAATCCGCAAGGTATTAGTACAGCGCGTCCCCGTTTAAGCTGGCAAATAACCAGCGATCAGCGTAATACAGTACAAACCGCTTATGAAATTATAGTAGCCTCATCAAAGCAGAAACTGACACGTAATGAAGGTGACCTGTGGGATTCGCGTAAAACAATATCTGACAAATCCATTATGGTTAATTACGCTGGTAAACCGCTAATCAGCCGTTCGCAATGTTATTGGAAAGTTCGGGTATGGACAAACAAAGGTATAAGCGAATGGAGCAACCAACCCGCAAACTGGAGCGTTGGGTTATTAACCCCGAGCGATTGGCAGGCAAAATGGATTGGCTACGAACACGGTTTCCCCTGGGATAGCGTGAGTAAGTTTTCAAGGTTATCTGCTCGTTATTACCGCAAGCAATTTCAAGCTACGCAATCAATAAAAAAGGCTACGGTTTACATCGTTGGTTTAGGTCATTATGAACTTTACATCAACGGTAAAACCATTGGCGACCAGGTTTTGGCGGAAGCGCCCACAGATTACACCCAATCTGTATTATATAATACGTTTGATGTTACTGCCGATATTCAACGAGGTGATAATGTTATCGGTACGGTATTAGGTAATGGCCGTTTTTTTACCATGCGGCCAAAATACAAGCCTAAAAAGATAAAAGAATTTGGATTCCCTAGGCTATTATTACAACTGGAAATAACTTATCAGGATGGCAGTAAAAAAACGATCATCAGCGACGATAGCTGGAAATTTACCGCCGACGGCCCAATAAGAACGAATAATGAATATGATGGTGAAGAATACGATGCCACTAAAGAATTAATAGGTTGGAATAAAACAGGCTACGACGATAACAATTGGCTAAAGCCTGAATTGGTTGAAGCGCCGGGAGGGAAGATAGAGGCCCAAATGGATGCGCCGATTAAAATAATGGATACTGTTAAGCCGATCAATATAGTCCAATTAAAACCGGGCACCTGGATAATGGACATGGGGCAGGATATGGCAGGATGGGTGCAAATGAAGGTAAAAGGCAACCGTGGCGACAAAGTTACCCTCTGCTATGCGGAAACACTAAAGCCTGATGGTGATTTGTATACAGCTAACCTCCGTGATGCCAAAGCAACCGATGTGTATATTTTAAAAGGTGGCGATGAAGAAACATGGCACCCGGTTTTTGTGTATCATGGTTTTAGGTATGTGGAGATAACCGGATATCCGGGCGCACCGACTATATCCGATTTTATCGGTCAGGTAGTTTATGACGATATGGCTAACACTGGCCAGTTTGAAACGTCGAATACTTTAATCAATCAAATATACCATAACGCCTATTGGGGCATACGAAGCGATTACAAAGGTATGCCGGTAGATTGCCCACAGCGCAACGAACGCATGCCATGGTTGGGTGACCGTGCTACAGGTTCTTTAGGTGAAAGTTTTGTGTTTGATAATGAAAACCTGTACGCCAAATGGTTGGATGATATTGAACAATCGCAAAAACCGGATGGTTCGATACCCGATGTGGCACCTGCGTATTGGAACTATTACAGCGATAATATGACGTGGCCCGGCACCTATATTTTGATAGCCGATATGCTATATAATCAGTTTGCTGATAAAGCGCCTATTGAAAAACATTATGCGTCCATGAAAAAATGGCTCGGTTATATGCGCCAGAAATATGATAAAAATAACTTGATGACCAAGGATAAATACGGCGATTGGTGCGTGCCACCCGAATCGCCCGAATTGATCCATTCCAGGGATTCATCGCGCAATACCAATGGCGAGCTTATTGCTACAGCTTACTATTATCGCATGCTGTACTTAATGCAGCACTTTGCCGTACTGCTTAATAAACCGGCTGATGTACAGTTATTCTCAACATTAGCATTGGAAGCAAAAAACGCATTCAATCATAAGTTTCTTAATAAAAAGACTTTGCGGTACGA
The DNA here is from genome assembly GCF_009765905.1 of Mucilaginibacter sp. L196. Lineage (GTDB taxonomy): Bacteria > Bacteroidota > Bacteroidia > Sphingobacteriales > Sphingobacteriaceae > Mucilaginibacter. The sequence goes on from NZ_LMUO01000019.1 coordinate 673,122, forward strand.
TAACAATACAGTTACCGCCAACCTGCTACCACTGTATTTCGGTATGGTGCCTGATGCTGATAAAAAGGTGGTATTCAACAATATCGTTAATAAAATAACCATCGATGCCAAAAGTCATATAAGTACAGGGGTAATAGGCACACAGTGGCTCATGCGTGGCTTAACAGATTTTGGCCGCCCTGATATCGCTTACCATATTGCCGCTAACGACGATTACCCAAGCTGGGGTTACATGGTTAAACGGGGAGCAACAACTATATGGGAATTATGGAACGGAGATACCGCCGCCCCGGCAATGAACTCGCGTAACCACGTAATGCTCTTAGGTGATCTTATCGCCTGGTTTTATCAAGATTTGGGCGGAGTAAAAGCCGATGAACCCGGTTTTAAAACCATTATCATGAAACCTGCCGAAGTTGCCGGTTTGGATAGTGTAAGTGCATCTTACCAAACGCCTTATGGCCTGGTAAAAAGCAATTGGAGAAGGCACGACAAACAATTTGATTGGGTAATTACCATCCCCCCGAATTCAAAAGCGGTTGTTTACCTGCCTGTTAATAGTTTTTCCGGTATCAGAGAAGGTGGAAAAAGAATTCCGGCAGCAAGTGGTTTTAAATACTTAGGGCAGGATAAAGGTGAAGCGAAAATAGAAATAGGATCGGGCGATTACCATTTTGCGGCGAGTAATTATTTGAGTAAGGAGTAAATAGTGATGTACAAGAGAAGTTTATTAATAACGATGATGTGTTTGAGCTTTGGTTTAACAACAAAAGCTCAATTAAAAATATGGCAGCATGGGATGGTTACCGATGAGTTCATCTTTGAAAAAGCGCCATATCCTGAATGTCATGCGGCCACCATCGCCGAAACTAAGCAAGGTCTGGTAGCTGCTTGGTTTGGCGGCACAAAGGAGCGTAATCCTGATGTTTGTATATGGGTAAGCCGCTTAGTAAATGGTAAATGGACCGAAGCTATTAATGTAGCAAACGGCATCCAGAATGATACCCTGCGCTATGCTTGCTGGAACCCGGTTCTTTATCAGGTTCCTAATGGTGATCTGTTTCTGTATTATAAAATAGGCCCATCACCAGCGAAATGGAAAGGTTTTCAAAGGATCTCCAAAGATGGCGGGATTAGCTGGTCGACACAGGAAGCTTTGCCTGATAGTATTTTAGGCCCGGTAAAAAATAAACCGGTTATGTTGGGCAACGGAAATATTTTATCGCCATCAGGCACGGAAAATGGTGGTGCTAAAATTCATTTCGAATTATCCAAGGACAAGTGCCAAACGTGGACGATAACCGGTCCCGCTGGTGATGGCAAGACCATTAAAACATTGCAGCCAACCATTTTGGTTCATAGGGATGGCAGCATACAGGCATTATGCCGCACGCAGAATAGGGCGATATATGAAACTTGGTCAAAAAATAATGGCGTTACTTGGTCGCCGCTTGCACAAACATCGTTGCCTAATAATAACTCAGGTATTGATGGGGTGACATTAAAAGATGGTCGTTCATTATTGGTTTATAACCATGTTTTGCCTCCGGGTAAGTTAGCTAAAGGCGCACGTACGCCGCTGAATGTAGCTATATCAAAAGATGGTAAAACCTGGTATGCTGCTTTAATACTGGAAGATTCGCCAATTAGCCAATACTCTTACCCATCGGTAATTCAAACTAAGGATGGTTTAGTACATATAGTTTATACCTGGCGCAGGCAGCGGATTAAGCACGTAGTGATTGATCCAAATAAATTAGTGTTGAAAGAGATAAAAGACGGTGTATGGCCTAAAGTAGATGGCTATACAGCCCCGGTAGTAACAGGTGATACAAAGGATCTTTAAAAGATTGAAACTATGAAGAATTACAAGTTATACACGCTGATGATTGCTTTGGCTTTGTTGCCGATGCTCATCTGGGCGCAACAAGATACCGATCATCTTTACCGAAAATCATTAAAAGATGTATTGGATGAAATACAGGCCAGGTTTCATGTGAAGATCAAATATTCGGAAGACCAGGTAAAGGACAAATATGTTAATTACGCCGACTGGCGGTTCAGAAACACAGTTGATGAAACCTTAGATAATGTACTAGCGCCGGTAGATATGAAGGTCAATAAAACCGGGCCAACATCATACAAATTAAAAGATTACGAATATAATGTTTGGTCTGTTGCCGATGGCTGGGCAAAGCTGGATAGCATAGCAAAACTATACCATGATGAAGCAAGTTGGGAAAAAAGAAAGGAATTGCTTCGCCCGGCATTGTATAAAGCGCTTGATTTATATCCCTTGCCCGCTAAGCCTGATTCAAAACCGATCATCACCCAAAAAAGAATTTACAACGGTTACTCGGTTGAAAATATAGCTATCGAAATTTTGCCCGGTTTATATATCAATGGGTCACTTTACAAACCATTGCATTATAAAGGCAAAATCCCGGTAATGTTAAGTCCGGATGGGCATTGGGATAAACAACGTTATCGCGCCGATTGTCAGCTACGTTGCGCAACGCTGGCTCGTATGGGTTGTATTGCTTACAGCTATGATCTTTTTGCCTGGGGCGAATCGTTATTACAGTTCAAATCCGAAGATCACCGTACAAGCATAGCCCAGGTTGTGCAAACTTTAGGTGCCATCCGTATTATTGACTATCTATTGACTTTAAAAGAAACTGATCCAAACAGATTAGGGATCAGCGGCGGCTCCGGTGGTGGCAGCCATACCGTTTTAATGGCGGCGTTAGATCCTCGTATTAAACTAAGTGCGCCGGTGGTTGCCGTATCGTCTTATTTTTATGGTGGATGCCCTTGCGAAAGCGGGATGCCTATACACATGGTTTGCGGGGGCACTGATAACGTAGAGCTAGCCGCTATGGCAGCCCCAAATCCGCAGCTATTGATAACCGATGGTAAAGACTGGACAGCGCACATGCCTGAACATGATTTTCCTTACCTGCAAAAAATGTATGGCTATTACGGTAAAACTAATCTGGTTGAAAACGTGCATCTGCCAAATGAAGGCCATGATTATGGCCCGTCAAAACGTAATGCGCTTTATAAGTTCGTTGCTAAAAACTTCAACCTCGATATACATAAGATTGAGGACAAAAGCGGCAAAATAGATGAATCCCAGGTAACTATTGAGAAAGAACCGCTAATGTATGTTTTTGGCGATCATGGACAATATTTACCTAAAGATGCTATACATGGTTACGAAAACTTGTTGCATGTTTTTGCGACTACTCCAAGAGAAAAGAACCCTGTTGATTAAGCCGATATGAAAAAAGAAACGATCAAATTTATTGCTACAGGCATCAGTCTTTTGATGTTACTAAATCTATGCCCTAAATCCGCGTTAGCGCAAAATGATAAGCGATACAAAGTTGCCGTTGCCGACATCATGATATTGAAAAGGCAAAAGATTGGCGCTTTCCCATTAACAAAAGAATTAGGTGCTGATGGTGTTGAAGTAGATATGGGCGGTTTGGGTGATCGGGAAACCTTCGATAATAAACTTGCTATAGATTCTAACAGAACACAGTTTCTGGCTAAATCAAAGGAACTAAACATACAGATCAGTTCCCTGGCAATGACCGGTTTCTATTCCCAGTCTTTCGCGCAAAGGCCAACCGCAGTTAAAGCGGTTCAGGATTGCATCAATATGGCAAAACTGATGAATGTTAAGGTCGTCTTCCTGCCGTTGGGCGTGCAAGGTGATCTGATAAAAAATCCTGAACTCAGGCCTGCTATTGTTGAACGCTTGAAAGCCGCAGGTAAAATAGCTGAACAGGCAGGCGTAATCATCGGCATCGAAACATCATTGAGCGCAAAAGATGAATTACAATTACTAAAAGATGTTGGCTCACTGGCGGTTAAAAGCTATTTCAACTTCGCTAATGCGGTAAAAAATAACAGGAATATTGTTCAGGAGTTGAAAACACTGGGCAAAAGCAACATTATTCAAATTCATTGTACTGATGATGATGGGGTATGGTTACAAAATGATACCAAGATCGACCTGAAAAAGATTAAGCAAACACTGGATAAAATGGGTTGGAGCGGCTGGCTGGTGATAGAACGCTCGCGGGATGCCAGCGATCCTAAAAATGTAAAGAAGAATTTCACTGCCAATATAGTTTACGTAAAGTCAATCTTCCAGCAATAATATGAAGTTAGCTCGTACCGTATTATTAAGTATTTGTATACTATGCTTTATGGGCATACAGAGGAGCCATGCTGCCAATATATGGGTGGCTATAAATGGTAACGACAATAATCCGGGTACAAAAGATCAACCGAAACTTACCATAGCGGCTGCCTTGCGCCAGGCCCGTGAATTGCGCAGGCTAAATGATCCTTCGATAACGAACGGCATAAACATTATTTTACAAGGCGGGGAGTACGTTTTAGATGAACTGCTATTTATTCGCCCGGAGGATTCCGGTACTTCTACATCACCAATAATAATTGAAAACGCGCCCGGTGAAAAACCAGTGATCAGCGGGGGAGCGGTGGTTAAAGGCTGGAAAAAAGCATCAGCCTATATCTCCGGCTTGCCAAAGGAAGCACAAGGTAAGGTTTGGGTCGCAGCTATGCCGGAGGTAGGAGGTTGCGCTTTGTTATTCAGGCAACTTTGGGTGAATGGTATTAAAGCGATCCGTGCGAGGGAAAGTAATACTGATGAAGAAATGAGCCGCATTTTATCGGTAGATAAACAACAACAGGAAATTTGGATACCGATACCCGGAAGTGGTTTACCTAAATATCCAGATCAAATGGAGATGGTTATTCACCAGATGTGGGCAATTGCCAATTTGCGGGTTAAATCTATCACCATAAAAGGCAATCAAGCCGGGTTAACATTTTATCAGCCTGAAAGCAAAATAGAATTTGAACATCCCTGGCCTCCACCCGTGATTGACAAGGGACATAAAATGAATGGCAACTCGGCGTTTTATTTAACTAATTCATTATCATTTTTAAATAGACCGGGCGAATGGTATGAAGATATGCATACCAATAAGCTTTATTACTATCCACGCAAAGGCGAAAATATGGCCGATGCAAAAGTAACCGCGCCATCGCTTGAAACATTGGTAAAGGTTGAAGGAACGATGGAAAGGCCGGTAAGCTTTGTGCGGTTTAAAGGGATTAGTTTTGAAAATACAACGTGGCTTCGCCCATCACAAAAAGGGCACGTACCTTTGCAGGCTGGCATGTATCTGTTGGATGCCTATAAATTAAAAATAAAAGGCACACCCGGGAAGAGTGGTTTAGAAAACCAGGCATGGGTAGGCCGACCAGCGGCCGCGGTGGAGTTATCCTATGCAAATCATACCGGGTTTGAGAATTGCATATTTACCCATCTGGCATCAACCGCATTGGATTATACAAGAGGTACGCATGACGACGAAATAAAAGGAAACCTTTTTACCGACATAGGCGGTACAGCTATTCAAATCGGCATTTATTCTGATGAGGCTTTTGAAGCGCATTTGCCCTATAACCCATCAGCGTTACGTGAGGTTTGTACCAATGAGCATATCGAAAATAACTTAGTTGCAGATGCTACCAATGAAGATTGGGGATGCCTGGGCATAGGCGCTGGTTATGTAAAGGGAATAAGAATTGAACACAACGAAATTTTTGATGTATCCTATTCAGGGATAAGTGTAGGCTGGGGTTGGACGAAAGCTGCGAACGCCATGAGCGACAATATAATACGTGCGAATAAAATACATCACTACGCTAAGCACATGTACGATGTTGCGGGTATCTATACTTTATCGGCTCAGCCCAATTCTATTATTGACAGCAATTATGTAGACAGCATCTATAAAGTTTCCTATGCTCATGACCCGGAACATTGGTTTTATCTATATACCGATGAAGGATCGTCATACTTCACCATAAAAAACAACTGGTGCCCGTCAGAGAAATTCCTCAAAAATGCCAATGGCCCCGGTAATGTTTGGGAGAATAATGGCCCTATGGTAGCTGAAAGTATAAAGGATGCAGCAGGTTTGCAGACACCTTATCAATACCTGTTAAAAGGTATAAAAGTTAACCCCGGCAATCAACCTATAAATCATTAATCATGCTGAAGCGATTGATCATCTTATTACTATTAATGGTTGCTTTTGGATATTCAAATGCACAAATATCTGTCGGCAAACCGGTGATCGTAGAAATCATTTCTCCTAAAGGTTCTGCTTTCAAATTTGGTGCCTTTGCAGATATGAAGGGTTACGGAATACAGAGCATCCAGCAATGGAATAACCGGGTAATTGTTTATGCAAATACAGCCTCTCCCGAACAATTAAAAAAACGTATAGCGAAAGATTTCTCCGTGGATCAGGTTATTCTGTTTCAAAATCCATTCTACGATTTTAACAGGAAATATTGCGACAGTAAAACTGTCGCTAAACAATGGGATAATATTATACTTACCGCAAATTTAGTAAACAACCCAAAGATGCAGCAGGAGTATCTTAATTATCATGCTACACAGTTTCAAAAGTGGCCGGAAGTTTCACAGGGATTTTGTAATGCCAATTTTCAGCAATTGCTGGCATTTAAAACCGGCAGACAGTTAATGTTGGTTATCAGCATTCCCAAAGGCGAGAGTTTAGATAAGTTAAATCCGTTGACCACCAAAAATAATCCCCGTGTTAACGATTGGAATAATATCATGAAAAACTATCAGGAAGGTATTGCGGGGACTAAAAAAGGCGAAACCTGGGTGTTTTTTAAAAATGTTGACGAAAAGAAATTTATTGAATAACAGCTAAAGATAGCAACCAATAACCATGTTAAAATTAGGCATATTAGGATTAGGAGAAGGCCGCAGTACCATGTCGGCAGCATTAAACAGCGATAAGTATGAGCTTAAAATGGTGTGCGATAGAAACATCGAAATGTGTAAACAGCGCGCCGAAGAGTTCAATTTCCATCAATACACAACCAGTTATCAAAAAATGCTGGATGATTCCGAGATTGATATTGTCGCTATTTATACCCCCGATCATTTACATGCTGAACATGTAAAACAGGCATTGCTGCATAACAAACATGTTATTTGCACCAAACCCTTTATTGATGATCTTTCAAAAGCACAGGAATTGCTTGATCTGGCAGCTAGAACCGATAAAAAGGTTTTTGTAGGTCAAAGCTCCCGTTTTTTTGAACCTGCAAAAAGGCAAAGGAAAGATTATGAAGAAGGTTTGCTAGGCGATCTGATTACAGTTGAAAGTCACTACCACGCCGATCATCGTTGGTTTTTGGAGAAACCCTGGGCGCTTGAAAATGCATTCAAATGGCTATATGGTGGTTTAAGCCATCCGGTAGATTTTATACGCTGGTACATGCCAAATGTTGAAGAGGTAATGGGCTATGGTATGATCAGCAACAATGGTAAAATCGCGGGATTAAAGAATGAAGATACCATGCACTTTATTTTTAAAGCTGCAGACGGACGAATTGCGCGGGTAAGCGGCGCTTATACCGGTTACACCCAACCCACGCAGCGCGATAGTGGCATGAGTGTGATATTAAGATGTGCAGAAGGCGCATCCCAGGCGGATTATCATGAACTTCGTTATGCCGTAACAGATAAAACGGGTGAAGAAAAGATTATTTATTGGGGAGATAAAACGTTAAAATATTATTTCAGGTTTGAGGGGCAAAGTCATCACGCAGGCGAATACCAAAACTATCTTGAATATTTTGCTGATTGTTTAGAAAGTGGCGAAACCGCATATCCTGATATTAAAGAAGGTATAGGCACAGTTGCTTTGTTACAGGCAATGGACAAGTCATTAAAGACAGGCCAACCCGTGAAAGTTGCTGATATACTTGCCGAATACAGATTATCACCTGAAAAATTAAGCGCATGATATTAGCGATGGGCAGTTTGGTTACCAATTTAACACCGCTGGATTATGCCATTGTAGCGGCATACATCGTCGTGCTGATGATTATTGGGTATAGATCTAGTTTTGCAAAGAAGAAAAATAAAGATGAAACGCTTTTCCTTGCCAATAAATCATTGGGATGGGCCAGCATCGGCTTTAATATGTGGGGTACTAACGTTGGTCCGTCAATGTTACTGGCTTATGCCAGTATTGGGTATGCGACAGGCATAGTAGCTGTGAATTTCGATTGGTATGCCTTTGTTTTCTTGTTGTTACTGGCAATAGTTTTTGCACCTAAATATTTGGCGTCCAAAGTAAGTACGATGCCCGAATTTATGGGTAAACGCTATGGCGATTCTACCCAAAATATACTTGCATGGTACGCACTGATCAAAATATTGATCTCGTGGTTATCATTAGGCTTGTTCGCAGGTGGGTTTTTAGTAAGGCAGATCTTAGGCATCCCGATGTGGGAATCAGTAATTGTATTGGTATCATTTGCCGGCCTTTTTACTTTTGCAGGGGGGCTGAAAACTATAGCCAAGGTCAATTTCTTCCAGATGATATTGCTGATAGCAGTATCGTTATTATTAACGGTAATAGGCGTTGTAAAGGTTGGAGGACTATCAGCAATGTACCACAAAGTACCGCATGATTATTGGAATCTGATACATCCCGCGAGCGATAAAAAATATCCCTGGTATGCTATTTTGTTAGGCTACCCTGTTTCTGCTATAGCATTCTTTTGTACCGATCAAGCTATGGTACAGTCGGTTTTAGGTGCTAAAAATTTAGAGCAGGGGCAATTGGGCGTAAACTTTATCGCATGGCTTAAAATACTATCGCTGCCGCTTTTTATCCTTACTGGGATATTGTGTTTTATTCTTTATCCGGGCTTAAAAGATCCCGCCGAAGCTTATATGACCATGGTCACTCATCTTTTCCCTCCGGGATTAAATGGTTTAGTAATCGTAGTGTTGATAGCTGTATTGGTAGGTACTATCGGTTCGTCATTAAACTCACTGAGCACCGTGTTTACAATGGATGTTTACGTTAAAAAATTCAATCCAAACGCAACTAACAAGCAAATTATAAAGGTAGGGCGAATGGCTGTAGTCGCAGGCTGTATGTTTGCAGTCGCAGTAGCTTTGGCTATTGACAATATAAAAGGACTTAACCTATTTGATGTCTTCCAGTCCGTTTTAGGCTTTATTGCACCGCCTTTGGCTGTCGTATTCTTATTAACCGTATTTTGGAAAAAGACCAGTCGTAAAGCTGTTAATACGGTCTTATCCGCTGGTTCAGCATTTAGTTTGGGTACGGGCGTGTTGTATTTATGGGTTTTTACGCCCGATAAATACCCCATCTGGCCGCATTATTTATTGCTGTCGTTTTACATTTTCGCATTTCTGATGGCATTGGCTATTATTATTTCATTGCTGGATACAAACCCTGTAATGTACATCCCCGACAAGCTGGTAACCATTGTTAAGCCTACCAGGCGGGTTAAAATTGCCTGGGGCATTTTAATCATTGTGATGATATGCCTGTACCTGATATTTAACGGACATTAATGTTATGAAGGATAAAAAAGCTAGTAGCTTAAAATATGTTGTATTAATTGCGTTGCTCGGTTTAATGCTTTTTAGCGATGCCGCCAAAGCGCAAAAAGCATCTTGGATCTGGTATCCGGGTGATTACGAGGTTTGGCTCAGTAATAAAATGCAAACCAGGCGTACAGAGCGCGGTACCTTTCTACCCCCATTCTGGAAATTGGACAGCCACTACGTATTGATGAATTTCCATAAGGATTTTGAACTCACCGAACCTGAAGACGCTAAATTATATGTGGAGGGGCAATATAACGTAAGTTTAGATGGTAAAACTATTCGTGGTTATCCTAAAGTAATTCATATCCCCGCAGGGAAACACCGCATCAGTTTAAAAGTATATAACCAGGCTAATGTACCGGCTATATTTGTTCAGGGCACTCATCTGGTATCAGATACTTCGTGGCTGGTAACTTATGAAGATAAAGAATGGATTGATGCCTCCGGTAAAACCTCCGATGTATCGGCCACAAAATACTTACTTGCCGGAAGCTGGGATTTTACAGATCCCAATGTATTGCCGTCAACCTATCATTTACCCGTTGAAGAGCATAAAGCAGCCAGCATCAGCAGAAAACCACATTCTATGTTTGTAGATTTTGGGAAAGAAACTTTTGGTTATATCAAACTCAACGGACTAAAAGGAAAAGGACATGTTTCGCTATACTTTGGTGAATCACCTGAAGAGGCGATGGATACCGCACGCTGCGAATTGGCAGATAAAATAGACATAGATCAAAACGGTGGCGATTTTACTTTCAGCGGATCAAGGGCATTTAGATACGTAACTGTTTATTATGATGATAACGTCAGTATAAATGATGTATCCATGCTCTATGAATACTCGCCGGTGAAGCAGCGCGGCAGTTTCAAATGTTCTGATGAGGAGGTCAATAAAATATGGGATGTATCGGCTTACACTTTACACTTAAATACCCGCGAATTTTTTATTGATGGAATTAAACGCGACAGGTGGGTATGGTCCGGAGACGCCTACCAAAGCTATTTAATGAATTATTACTTGTTTTTTGATTCGCCAACGGTAACCCATACACTATCTGCTTTGCGCGGTAAAGACCCGGTTACCAGCCACATCAATACCATAATGGATTATACGTTTTACTGGTTTCTTGGTATTAATGATTATTACCAGTATACGGGCGATAAAACATTCATCGAACAAAATTACCCGCGCATGCAAAGCATGATGGACTATTGCCTTTCCCGCCGGGATAAGGATGGTTTGATGCAAGGTTTAACAGGCGACTGGGTCTTTATTGATTGGGCCGATGGATTGAGTAAACAAGGTGAAGTCAGCTTTGAACAGATCTTATTCTGCCGTAGCCTTGAAACAATGGCACAATGCGCCAAAATTGCTCATGATGATGCAGGTGCTGAAAAGTATGCTGCGATAGCCGCTGATTTGCGGGCTAAAATATTCAACTATTATTGGAATGAACAGAAACATGCGTTGGTTCATAGCCGGATTGACGGTAAACCAACAGATAATGTTACCCGCTATGCTAATATGTTCTCCATCTTTTTTAATTATTTGGACGATGCTAAAAAACAGGACGTTAAAAAATATGTATTGCTGAATAACGATGTACCTAAGATCACTACACCTTATATGCGTTTTTACGAACTGGAATCGCTATGTGCCATGGGCGAGCAAAGCTATGTTTTAAAACAAATGAAGGATTATTGGGGCGGGATGCTAAAACTGGGCGCAACTACATTTTGGGAAGAATATAACCCCACAGATACAGGCGCTAATATTTACGCCATGTATGGCAGGCCTTACGGCAAAAGCTTATGCCACGCCTGGGGTGCAAGTCCGATCTACCTATTGGGGAAATACTATTTGGGCGTAAAACCTACCTCACCGGGTTATAAGGACTATATAATTGAACCCAATTTAGGTGGTTTACAATGGATGCAGGGAAGTGTACCCACCCCTAATGGCGATATAAAGGTTTATGTAAGCACCAAACAAATTAAAGTAAGTAGTGATGACGGCTTAGGAATACTTCGTTTTAAAAGCAAAACTACACCAACCTGTAAACAGGCTAAGATTATAGCGAAAGGTGATAACATATTTGAACTACAGGTACTAAAAGGAACTTATTTTACAGTCGATTATAACGCCTTGTAATAAATGAAATCTTTCCTGAAATATACGCTGCTAATGCTGGGGTTATTGCCCATTGCATCCTACGCCCAATTAGTTGATAAAACCCCTGCTCCGGTTCCAATTGCACCCGATGTATACCATTTTGACCCTTGGGAAGATCCATCGGTTGACGGTATAAACAGGCAGGCAGCACATGCCACAGCATATTCGTACAGCAATTTACAGGATGCCTTAACAGGTGATAGGGACAAGTCTGGCAGAATGATGTCATTAAACGGTTATTGGGATTTTTCCTATTCTCCTATGCCTGCCGATACGCCAAAAGAATTTTACAGGAGTAGGGTACAGGGATGGAAAAAGATTATCGTTCCCTCAAGCATGGAGATGCAGGGATATGGAAAACCGATCTACAAAAGTGCGGTTTATCCGTTCCGTCCTGTAAACCCTCCGCACATGCCTACAACCGATAATAGTGTAGGCAATTATCAGCGTATATTCACCATTCCTGCTAATTGGAAGGATATGAACATTACGCTAAGTTTTGGCGGAGTAAGTTCAGGGTTTAAGGTTTGGTTAAATGGTAAATTCCTGGGTTATGGCGAGGATAGTTTTTTAACATCAGAGTTTAACATAACACCATACTTACAACCTGGCGAAAATATTTTATCGGTACAAGTTATCCGTTGGACAGATGGCTATTTCCTGGAAGATCAGGATCAGTGGCGATTGAGCGGCATCCACCGCGAAGTAATGCTATTAGCCGAACCTAAGCTGCGTATTGCTGATTTCTTTTATCAAGCCAAGTTAGATAAGGATTATAAAGACGCTCTTTTTCAATTAAGGCCCCGAATGGAAAACCTTACCGGGGAAGAAGTACATGGTTATACCTTGGAAGCACAATTGTACGATAAGAATAACAAGCCTGTACTTGAAAAACCGATGGAGAAAAGTGTAGAGAGCCTGCTTAACGAAATTTATCCAAGGTTAGGGAATGTTAAATTCGGTATAATGGAGGCAAAGATCAAGAACCCGGCTAAATGGAGTACTGATGAGCCCAACTTATACACACTGGCACTTACCTTAAAGGATACTACGGGGCATATTTTAGAGGTAAAAAGCTGCAAAGTTGGTTTCCGCAGTATCGAGTTTTCCAAGACTGATAGTAAGCTGCTAATCAATGGTAAGGTTACCTATCTGTATGGTGTAAACATGCCCGATCATGACCCGATAAAAGGTAAAGCTTTATCTCGTGCGGATATTTTACGTGACATACAAACGGTTAAGCGGTTCAACTTTAATTGTATCCGCACCAGCCATTATCCGAAAGATCCTTATTTCTATGATCTGTGCGACCAATACGGCATCATGGTTATAGACGAGGCTAATCTGGAAACACATGGACTTGGTTCAAAATTAAGCAATGATCCAACCTGGGCCGGTGCTTATATGGATAGAATGACACGTATGGTAATGCGCGATAAGAATCATCCTAGTATCATCGTGTGGAGTTTAGGTAACGAGGCAGGCGAAGGGCCAAATCACGCGGCAATGGCAGGATGGACGCATGATTTTGATATAACGCGCCCCGTGCATTATGAACCTGCCCAAGGAACGCCGCAGGCAGAAGGATATATCCCACCGGATGATCCAAGATACCCAAAAGCTAACGACCATTCACACAGGTTGCAAAATCCTATTGATGAGCCTTATGTAGATATTATCAGCAGGATGTATCCAGGCTTATTTACCGCTGATTTGTTGGCAAATCAAAAGAACGGGGACCATCGTCCTATATTCTTTGTCGAGTATTCGCATGCTATGGGTAATTCCAATGGTAATTTAAAAGAGTTTTGGGATATATGGCGTAATACACCACGCATTATTGGCGGCGCAATCTGGGAGTTTAAAGATCAGGGATTACTAAAAAAGGATGCTAACGGCACGCCATATTATGCTTATGGCGGCGACTTTGGCGAAAAGTATTATGATGATTTCACTATAAAAGGCTTGGTAGCACCCGATGGTCGGCCAAAACCCGCTATGTATGAATGTAAACATGTTTTCCAACCGGCCGAATGTAAATTGATTGACACAGCCAAAGGTATTATTAACATAAAAAATTGGTCTTCGGTAAGGTCATTGGGCTATTATACTTTAACATTGCAAGTAAGAGAAGATGGAAATATCATCACGAAGAGAATAATTCCATCGATCAATGTTCCGGCAATGGGGGATACCACAGTTTCCATAGCGCAATACTTACCTGTTATGAAAGCTGGCCATGAATATCTAGCCGATTTACATTTCACTTTGCCACAAGACGAACCATGGGCATCTAAAGGATTTGAAATAGCGGCTGATCAGTTTGCGTTAACACATGTGCCGGTTATTATCAACCCCGCTAAGCATTACGCTTCTGTTGAGTTACAGAATACACCAAACAATTATATAATGAGTGGCAAAAATTTTAAAGTGACCATCTGCAAAAGCAATGGTGCTTTAAGTTCTTACCTTATGAATAATCAGGAACAAGTGTTTGCGCCATTATTGCCACACTTTACCCGCCCATTAACGGATAATGATCAGCGTGGATGGAAATCCAATAAAAAATTAAAACCATGGTATGCTGATAGCTTGAACCTCAAAGATGTATCGGCTAAGAGAATAGAAAACGGATTGGTTCAAGTAACCAGCAACTACACACTTATTAACGATAGTGCGGCAGTGCGGGTAACTTATTTAGTCAACGGCAACGGTGTGTTAAAGGTGAATTATGCCTTAACCTGTAAACCGGGTTTGCCAAACATACCCGAAGTTGGTATGCAATGCGGTATCAAGCGCAATTATGATAACATTAGTTGGTATGGCAGAGGTTTGTACGAAAACTATGTTGATCGTCGTACAGGTTTTGAGGCTGGTATTTATTCGCAGCCTATTAATGAGTTTAATGAGCCATATGTAGTGCCACAGGAAACAGGCAACCGCACAGATGTACGTTGGATGTATTTATCGGATATAAATTCAACTGGATTGCTGGTGGTGGCTGATAGTTTACTTAGCATGAATGCCTGGCCTTATACCGAGAAAAATATAGAGGCAGCCAGGCATACCAATAAACTGAAGGATGCAGGCTATGTCACCTTAAATATTGATCTGCTGCAAATGGGTGTAGGTGGTAATGATAGTTGGTCGGATATAGGTGCTCCGTTGGATAAATATCAAATACCTGCAAAGAATTATAGCTACAGTTTCTACTTGTTACCGGGTGCGGTCAATGCTCAAAAGGCAGTTAAATTATCAAGAGAAATTAAATTTAATGCCGCTAATTAATATGAAAAAGCTCGTCCTCTTATGGCTTGTTCTTATATGCTGCAATAGTTGGTTTGCTTTGCATGGTTTTTCGCAAGCGGTTAAAAAGAAGGATTATGATGTGCTTAAACAAAGTTTCCTGCATCCGCCCGAAAACGCCAAGCCTTGGGTTTACTGGTACTGGATGCAGTCAAGTGTATCGCGTGCAGGCATAACGGCAGATTTGGAATCGATGAAGGCCGAGGGTTTCGAAGGTGCATATTTAATGACTATCAAAGGCCCGGCAACGCCACCTTATATGACGCCACCCATTGAGCAATTAAGCAAACCATGGTGGGATATGGTAAAATTTGCTTTTAGTGAAGCAGATAGGTTAGGATTGAAGTTGGCCTTGCATGATTGCGATGGTTTCGCGGTAGCCGGTGGGCCATGGATAACTCCCGAATTATCTATGCAAAAAGTGGTATGGACAAAAACCTTAGTTAGTGGCGGAAAGCTATTCCACGACACTTTAACCAGGCCACAAAGCTACAAAGGGTATTACCGGGATATTAAAATTCTGGCTTATCCATCACCTATCGGTAGTGGCGTCACCAGTAACACTATCGTACCTAAAGTAACGGCAAGCACAGGGGCAAACGTGCAATATCTTGCAGAAGCTGGCAATAAAACCAATTTTGCCAGTAGCACACCATGTTGGATACAACTGGAATTCACCCAACCTTTTACTTGCAGATCGTTAACTATTCACACCAATGCCAGCAACTATGAATCGGAGCGATTACTGATTGAGGTCAGTGATGATGGTAAGACCTTTAAACCCCTAACCCGGTTAGACCCACCCCGCCATGGCTGGCAGGATGGTGATGCCCAGATCACCAATGATATTGTACCTACTACTGCAAAATTCTTCCGTTTTGTGTACGATAAAGCGGGTTCAGAGCCAGGATCGGAAGATTTGGATTTCGCTAAGTGGAAACCATCACTAAAATTATCCGGTATTGAACTATCTGCTGAATCACCGATCCATCAATATGAAGGCAAAACAGGCGAGGTATGGCGGGTAAGTAAACGTACCAACACCCAGCAACTACCTGATGAATTATGCGTACCGAAAGATAAAATTATTGACATTACTGATAAACTGAATATTAAAGGAATTTTAAACTGGCAGGTTCCAGCTGGAACCTGGACAATATTACGGGTTGGCTATACCTCAACCGGGCACACCAATGCAACAGGCGGAGCTGGTAAAGGCTTAGAGTGTGATAAGTTTAACCCTGCGGCGGTAAAACTACAGTATGATAAGTGGTTTGGCGAAGCCGTTAAACAGGTTGGACAACAAACAGCAAAACGTGTTCTGAAAATATTTCACGTAGATAGCTGGGAGGCAGGCAGCCAAAACTGGTCGCCTGTATTTGCTGCCGAATTTGAAAAACGTCGGGGCTATGATCTGCTACCTTACTTACCCGTAATGGCCGGCGTACCGGTACAAAGCGCATCGGTATCAGAAAAAGTATTAAGTGATGTGAGGCAAACCATTGCCGAATTAGTTTCCGATAACTTTTTTGGTACGATGGTTAAACTGGCACATGCGCAAGATTGCAGCTTTAGTGCCGAGAGCGTTGCGCCAACCATGGTGAGCGACGGTATGCTGCATTATAGCCAGGTTGATATACCAATGGGCGAATTTTGGTTGCGAAGCCCTACACACGATAAGCCTAACGATATATTGGATGCGATTTCTGGCGGACATATCTATGGTAAAAATATTATCCAGGCCGAGGCTTTTACAGAGCTTCGCCTGATGTGGGATGAGCATCCCGCCATGTTAAAAGTCATAGCTGATAGGGAATTCGCGCTTGGTATTAACCGTTTTACCTTTCACGTAGATGTACATAACCCATGGCTTGACCGTAAACCGGGGATGACCTTGGATGGCATTGGTTCTTTTTTTCAGCGGGATCAAACCTGGTGGAAACCCGGCAAAGCATGGGTGCAATATGTACAACGTTGCCAGGCCATGCTGCAAATGGGGCACCCAGTAGTGGATGTGGCTGTATTTACAGGCGAGGAAACACCGCGCCGCGCAATTTTGCCGGAAAGATTGGTAAGTACATTGCCGGGCATTTTTGGCGAAGAAAGAGTGAAATCTGAAAAGATAAGACTTGAAAATAAAGGCGAACCAATGCAAACCATCCCTGATGGGGTAAATAGTTCAGCAAACATGGCCGAGCCGCAACAGTGGATAAATCCGATGCGCGGTTATGCCTATGATTCATTCAATCTGGATGCTTTGTTAAGGTTGGCAACTGTTGATAAGAACGGCCGTGTTGTATTACCGGGTGGGGCAAGTTACGGTGTTTTAGTGATACCGGGTAGCCGTCCAATGTCACCAGATAGTAGTATAATGTCGATACAAGCAATTGAGAAAATTCGACAATTAGTAAAAGATGGGGCAACTATTATCATGGGTGATCACCCAACTCAGTCGCCCGGTTTATCTGATGATAATATCGTTAAACAAAATGCTGATGAGCTTTTCAATTCATCAATCCTAAACAAAAAGTTACTTCTAGCTCCTTACACAGGCGAAACGTTTGATAAGTTGGGTATAAACCGGGATGTGATCGTTGCTGATTCAACCGGTGATTTTGCAGAAAATATTGCTTGGAATCATAGAGCAGGGATAGGGTTTGATACTTATTTTATTTCAAATCAAGATAATCGTCAGCACACCATAAGCCTATCATTAAGAGCATCAGGTAAAGTACCTGAATTATGGGATCCGCTGACAGGCGACATAAGAATTGCCGATGACTGGAAAATTGAAAACGGAAGAACTATATTAACAATAAGTTTAGATGCCAACGGCTCTGTATTTATTGTTTTGAAGCAACCTGTTACAGCTAATGCATCGAAAACACATTCAAATATTCCATCGATTAAGATCGTACAAACACTTAAAGAAAACTGGCAGGTTCAATTCGATAAATCATTCGGAGGCCCTGAAAAATCTGTAGCTTTTAATAGCTTAACCGATTGGAGCCAAAATGCAAATGATGCTATCAAGTATTACTCCGGTACAGCTGCTTATACTCAGAATTTCAATTGGAAAAGTGATGAAAATATCAATATATGGCTCGACTTGGGTAAGGTAGATAACCTTGCAGATGTGTATGTTAACGGCATCCATTGTGGCACAGCATGGACGTATCCATATCGGGTTAACATTAGTAAAGCCTTGAAAAATGGCAATAACAAGATCAGGATTGAAGTAAGCAATACCTGGGCAAACCGTTTAATCGGCGATCATGCTTTACCGGGAAATAAACGAATCACCTGGACAAATGCCGTTTACAGATTGGACGATAAACCCTTATTACCGGCAGGCTTATTGGGCCCTGTAAGGATTGTGAAATTAGAATATTAATGAATTATTGATGATGAGAAATATGCTGAAAGGATTTGTGATGTTGATAGGATTAACGTTCGTTTCAAGTTTTTTATATGCGCAGGATAAAGCCTTAGTAAATACCTCAGCTAGCCCGTATGCCAAACTAAGCAGCGTTAACATGGGCGATGTAACCTGGACAACAGGTTTTTGGGCTGACAGATTTAAAGTTTGTCGGGAAACAATGATCCCCAACCTATGGAAAATATACAGCGACCCAAAGATGGGCCATGCAATCCAAAACTTTGAAATTGCCGCCGGATTGGATACCGGTTCGCATGTTGGGCCGCCATTTCAGGATGGAGATTTTTATAAATTGTTTGAGGCCGTGGCAAGTATGTATGCGACTACACATGATCCCAAATTAGATCAATTGATGGATAATACCATTGCGCTGATAGCAAAAGCTCAAAGTGCGGATGGTTATATCCACACCCCAACATTAATAGAAGAACGCAAGCACCCAAAAGATGCAAAAGCATTTGAAGACAGGCTGAACTTTGAAACCTACAACTTGGGCCATTTAATGACTGCCGCCTGCATTCATTATCGGGTAACAGGCAAACGGAACTTTTTAGATGTAGCCATCAAGGCAACTGATTACCTATACCGGTTCTACAAAACAGCATCCCCAGAATTAGCCCGGAATGCCATATGTCCATCGCATTATATGGGAGTGGTTGAGATGTATCGCACCACACATGATCCTAAATACCTGGAGTTGGCAAAAAATCTGATTAATATTCGGGGATTAATGAAGGACGGTACCGATGATAATCAGGATCGCATACCATTTAGGCAACAAACCGAGGCAACAGGCCATGCGGTAAGAGCAAATTATTTATATGCTGGTGCTGCGGATGTTTATGCCGAAACCGGCGATACCACGTTGATGCACACACTAAATCTGGTTTGGAATGATGTGGTTAACCGCAAAATGTACATTACAGGTGGTTGCGGTGCATTGTATGATGGCGTATCGCCCGATGGAACCTCGTACTTATTGAAAGATGTACAGGAAGTACATCAGGCTTATGGGCGCGACTATCAATTACCCAGCCTTACCGCCCATAACGAAACCTGCGCAAGCGTAGGCAATGTTTTATGGAACTGGCGCATGCTGCAACTAACAGGTGATGCTAAGTATGCCGATGTTATGGAGCTCACACTATACAATGGCATGTTATCTGGCATTAGTTTAGATGGTAAAAGCTTCTTTTACACTAATCCTTTAAGCGTTAATGATGATCTTCCTTTCAGAGATCGCTGGTCTAGGGATAGGGTAGGCTATATCGCTTATTCAGATTGTTGCCCGCCGAATGTGGTTCGTACCATTGCCGAGGTTAGCAATTATGCCTACAATATTTCTGATAAAGGGCTTTGGTTTAATTTATATGGCGGTAATAAATTATCAACCAAACTAAAAGATGGTTCAGCTATAAAATTAACGCAAACTACGGCTTATCCATGGAATGGTAATATCAATATCCGGTTTGACGAAACATCCGGAAAGAACTTTTCTGTTTTTCTTCGCATCCCCGGATGGTGTAAAAATGCTGTGTTGATGGTTAATGGCAAGTCCACTAATATCAGCTTACCCCTTGGTGAATACGCCGAAATAGCCCGTAAATGGAAAGCCGGTGATCAAGTCGAACTACAACTACCTATGCCGGTTAAATTTATGGAAGCCAACCCTTTGGTTGAAGAAGCCCGCAACCAGGTTGCCGTAAAGCGTGGCCCAATTGTTTATTGCCTGGAGTCGAAGGATCTGCCAAAAGGAGAAAAAGTGGTTGATATTGCACTTAGTTACAAAGCCAACCTGCAACCTCAACTCATTAAAATTGCCAATAGCGACATTATGAGTTTAACTGGTACAGCCGAAGTCAGAAATGAAAACAACTGGAAGAATAAACTATATAAAGAAGTTTCCTTAAACAATCTAAACACTACACATAGCATCCGTTTGATACCATATTATGCCTGGGATAACCGCGGACATGCAGATATGGAAACGTGGATTCCTTTTGATCGGTAGCTAAAGCATGTTAACCACATCCTTTGCGCGTTCTTTAGGCAATACAATTAATGATGTTACTTTTCCATCTTTAACCGTAGCCTCAACCGTGGTGTTATAAGGCGCATGCAACTTAAAGTGCACATTCCAGTCTTTTGGCCATGCCGGGAACAGGTAGATTTTTTTATCATCAACCTGCATCAGCATTTCCTGCAATCCTATCATGCCCGATCCGCCCCAGTTATGGTCAGGAGTCCAGTCGAAACCCGGCCCCCAGAATGCAGGAAAGCGGCGGCCTGAGTTTTTTAATTTATATGTGGTTAGATCAGCTGCTTCTTTGGTCAGACCCATTCTGGCAGCAAAAATATTATCTTGTTTCCAACCCACTCCGCTTCTGAATTTGATGGCAAGCGTGTCGTATTTCCAAGTGTTTATAGCTATATCCAAATCAGGTTTGCCTACACCGTATATTCCCCAAGGAAAAACAGGGTAAAGCTGCATGGTTTCCACATTGTTAATCCGCTCCCACGATTGGGCAGGTGAAATGGTTTTATGACCGTTAAACTCGCGGAAATTGAGCGGAGGTAATCGTTTTAACATGGTCTCCCACTTTGTACGTTCTTCAGCAGTTAAATACTGCGGTGGTAATTGTAATAAAGTTTTAAGGACAGTTTGCAACCCGGCTATAGTCGACGTAGAATTATAGGCCATTTTGTATGTCTCCGCCCCAGATCCAGGAAACAGTACCAAATGACCATCACCGTCAAATGTTTTTATGCCCCGTTGTTTAGCCAAATACTGGTAATGCTCATTAAAAAAAGTAAGGCAACTTTCAATAAACGGAATATATTGTTTGATATCAGCATCGGTATAATGTTGGGTCTCCATCATCATCTGACAAAATTCAAGTACGGTATCCCATGTATATTCCAGCCATGCATTGTATTCAACACCTTTATCAAGACCAGCTGGGCGTTTTAGGCCATATTCGGCCATATTTGGTAATCCGAAGTTTTCAATTTGCTCGGTAAAAGCAGCACCTTCATGTCCCCAATAAACTTTGCTTCGCAATTCGGCATTATGTAAGGAGTGGAGATAAAAGTCAAACTGCGGTTTCATCATGGAAAAATCACCGTTTTTAAGCATGGGCCAATATACAAGACGCTGGTTCTGGGCGGTCATCAAACCGCCGCCCCAGTTTCTGAAATCAGGGGTGAAATTAAACGACGGATTTACGTATACAGGATCAAAAGTGAATAATCCCCCATTAAATTTAGTTGGGTATTTGCCGAATGCATTGCAACCCAACATGTAACGGAACAACTGGTAGTTGCGCCCCACCTGACATGCAGTATTATCAGGATTAGTATTATCAGGGTTGATGAATATGTAGCTGCGTTCCCAAAATTGCTTCCACCAGTTTTGTGTTGCTTTTAGTGCCGATGATCGGTTTGCTTTGGCATCGTGAGTTACACTATCCAGCCTTTCCTGCCATATTTTAGATGAATCTGCATAGGTTGTATTAAGGTCAACTTCCAATTCTTGTTTCGTTTTGGCTTTATCGCTTTGCAAAATCCAACCTTCAAAATCAGTATTTTGATATTTGCCGGTATATCTTCCTGCGGGTTTCATGTCCTCGCCGGTTAGCATACCGCCGAAAATCAGATTACGCAATGGATTGAATAATTGTGATTTTACTGATTCCAATCCCTCCTCACTTACGGTAGCATCAAAAACGGAGGTATCTTTATTTTGATGATAGAATTGAACAGCATTGTTTGTAAAGCGGATACTGTCTTTAATGGTTTTAACCTGTACCGCGTTATCCCATTTCCACGAACCTTGATTGTTCTCTTGTCCGTGCGATTCACGGTCACGATAACGCCAGCTTTCATAGGCGGCTTCAGCCTTTACGGGGTGATCGCTATTAATTTCGATATGAATTACCGGCCGGTAAACATCAACCCATAGCTTAACTTGAGTAGCCAGATTGCCATTTTTACCATTGATGATAACTGAACCATCTTGCAATGATAACTGTTGTTTAAAGTTAGTATCAGAGAATGGATTGGGTGATAACTTGATCCTAACACGACCTAATTTTAAGAAAGTATTATTTTCATCAAACGTGCCGCTTTTCGAGATGTAGAAATAGATCTCGTTGTTTTCGCACCAAACATTCAAACCAATATCCCCGCCACCGCAGGGCATGGACTCGCTTGAGTTTTTACTTTGACTATTCCACGTTAAATCGCAGAATTTTAGCTCTGTTGATTGTGCTTTTACAGTTGTGTAACTAAATGCTATAAATAAGCACAATAACAAATACCTCAATTTCATCTGCTGGTTTTATATGGTTATGCGAATATCACATACTGTACTTAAACGACCAAGAATTTATTTGCTTGCATTGTTTTTTGTTTGCTCAACGGACCATTTAATCAAGTCATTCGCTGCTTCGAAGTTCTGGAATCCATAAGGGAGTTTGCGCCCATCAGTATATTCGTTATAAAACCACGGGTCGCCAACAGCAAAAACGGTTCCTTTACCATATTTAGCTACCGCTACAATTACATCATTCTTATCAGTTAAAGCTGAATAAGCAGGTGAAGTTACCCTAAGCGTGCTGATCTCTTTGATATAAACCTTTTTTGCAGTTTTGAATATTTCATTACCAGTGGGGATGTAAATTGCCCCTTGTTCAAACTGTGCGCCCTGAACATGGTTGCGGCTGTCTTCATTATATTGAATGCCAAATTTTGCCATCAGGTTATTTAAGTGCTTAAACTCCGCATTGCCTGTATCGTTATTTAGAATTAATAATACGCCGCCTGCATGTACCCATTCGCTAATCGCTTTTATATGTGCGTCTTCAATATATTTAGTGTTTGGGTTTTCCTTCGGGATGTCAGGATCAACAATAATATAGATACTTGATTTCCTAAGATTCTGCGTTGTTGGTCCGGTAAAAAGTGTCTCTTTCTTTACCCCATAGTTATCAAAAATATGCCCAAAGATGGAGAAGCCGTCATTGTCCATCTCACCCCATTTGTAATGATAGGATTCGATTTTGCCTAGTTTGTTTTTTCTATGTTCGTCGTTAAAATAACTGTCGAGTGTTACTGTTTTTCCTGCGCCCTCGTTGATGTGCGCTAAACGCTCGACCTCAACACTGGCTTGTATAAAAGCGCCGATGCCTTTTGGGTCGTTTTGAACAACTTTCTCGCTTAGATAATACTGATAGCTGCCATCGCGGTAAGGTTTGCCACCTAAACCACCAACGCTAACCGTTCCGTTTAGGTTTACTTGTCCATTAGCATCAGTTGATATAAATTTAGCTAAAATGCCATTATACCCTTTTTTAGCGACTGCTAAATAGCTTGCAGGCAAGTATCCTTCACGTGCGCCTTTAGCCAAAGTATATACAAACATGCATGATGCGGATGCTTCCGGATAATTGCCGGTTGCACCTGCTTTATCCATTATTTGATACCATAATCCTGATTTTGGGTCCTGATATTTTTGAATCGCTGCCGCGAAACGGTTTAATATGGCCAATAATTCAGCCCGGTGAGGATTGTTTGCCGGGAATTTATCAAGCACATCAACCAAAGCCATAGCATACCAACCGTCAGCCCGTCCCCAGATATTTTGAGATAAGCCTGTTTGTGGATTTGCCCATTTTTCAGATTTGCTTTCGTCCCATCCATGATAATACAAGCCTGTTTTTGCATCTCGGGCATGTTTATCTATCAAAATGAATTGCCTGGCGATGTCATTAAAGTCGGTATCCTCTTTAAAAGTGTTGGCATATTCGGCATAAAATGGTTCGGCCATATATAAGCCATCTAACCACATTTGGCTGGTGTATCTCTTCTTGTGCCAAAAACCGCCATCCGTAGTACGGGGTTGGTTGCTTAATTGATCACGTATTTGCAACAGTGCTTTATGATATTTTTCCTTCTGCAGCACGTTATACAAAAGCAAAACAGATCGCCCGCACAAAACATTATCCAGGGTATAATCATCCTTCTTATAACCTTTAATTGTTCCATCATCAGCAACCAAAGCATCCATATAATTTTGGATATACTTAAAGTATTTTTTGTCGCCGGTTTGTAACCAAACACCTTCCATGCCTTTAAGCACAACGCCTTGTTCGTAAGTCCAGCGGGCCTTGCTCGTGTCAACCCACAGCTTCATAGCTGTACTTGCCATGCGTTGCGACCATGGCTGATCCTGCGCATTAACAAAAGTAGTTGTGGCAAAAAAGGTAATTATTATAAAGAGTATTCTTTTCATAACGATGATTGGCGACAAATTAAGTTTATTCAATTATAGCGAAACTCCTCTTTTCCAGGGGATAAAGTCGTTTTGCCCATGTCTTACCGCGCTAACTTCTACATCGCCGCTGGCCACTTTAATAATATAATCTAAAATACGTTCACCTGCTTGTTCAATGGTTTCATCACCTTCAACAATAGTTCCTGTATTAATATCTATAATATCGTTCATGCGTTTATAAAGACTGGTATTTGTCGCAATTTTTATAACAGGTGTAATAGGATTGCCGGTAGGGGTGCCTAAACCTGTTGTAAATAATACAACGTTAGCGCCGGAACCAACTTCAGCCGTGGTTGATTCCACATCATTACCCGGCGTACACAATAGATTAAGTCCAGGTTTGGTTACTTTTTCAGGATAATCCAGTACGTCTGTAACAGGTGAAGTGCCGCCTTTTTTAGCTGCTCCTGCTGATTTTATCGCATCGGTTATTAAACCATCTTTTATATTACCCGGCGACGGGTTCATATAAAAACCTGATCCAGCTTCATCTGCCCGCTGGCTATAGCTACGCACTAATGATGAAAAACGTTCCGCCTTATCCTTATCAACACAACGGTCGATCAAATTTTGCTCAACACCGCACAATTCAGGGAATTCAGCTAATATAACCGCTCCGCCAAGCGATACTAGCAGGTCTGATGTATAACCAATGGCAGGATTTGCAGAAATGCCGGAAAAACCATCCGAACCACCACATTCCAATCCTATAACCAGTTTATTTAAAGGTGCCGGTTTACGGGTGTTTTCGTTAGCTTGTATCAAGCCTGCTAAAGTTTGGCGTATGGCGAGTTCAATCAAATCTGTTTCCAAACCCACTTTTTGTTGATCCAGTATGTATAGCGGCTTTTTAAAGTTAGGATCGCGCTTGGCAATTTGTTCCTGTAAGGTTTTAACCTCCGCATTTTGGCAGCCTAAGCTTAATATTGTAGCTCCCGCTACGTTGGAGTGGGTAATATATCCAGCCAATAAACCACATAGCGTAGTTGAATCCTGCCTTGTGCCCCCGCAGCCGCCTGTGTGGGTCAAAAACTTGATGCCATCTACATTAGGGAATAATTTATGCTGATGCGCACTAGCATCATCGCTGCCGATCTCTGTAAACAGTACCTCATCCACGCCACTGCCGGAAGCAATTTTGTCGATCAGTTGCTGTGCTTTTATCTCATAAGTCTTTTTGCGGCCATACCCCAATGGTTTTACCAATGCTTCCTGTAAAACCTCGATGTTGCGGTTTTCACAAAATACCATGGGTATTACCAACCAGTAATTGGCGGTACCCACATCTCCGTTTTCGCGGTGATAACCATTAAAGGTAGCCGACTCCCATTTGGTTGCATCGGGTTTATCCCAGTGAGCATGCTTGTTTCCTGTTAAAAAGCCACTTGCGGCATGTTTAACGTTGGTAATAGTTAATAAGCCGCCAGCAGGAATATCGCTTTGTGTAATACCAACTAATACCCCGTACATAATAATTTCAGTACCGGTGGGCAGATCGTTAATGGCGAATTTATGTTTACCGGGGATAAATTCAATCGTTTTATAGGTTTCTCCCTTGTAGGTTAGTTCTTCACCGGCTTGTAGGTCGGTGAGGGCTACCATTACATTATCTTTAGGATGAACCTTAGTTATTCTTTGTTTCATGATGATAACTTATACTGCGGTCAATTCTTTAATGCCGTAGGTTAGTAATGTATTAAGATTATTTATAACAGCTTGTTTAAAACCCGGTAGGGCAGTAAGGTCAGTATCCCAAAGCTGTTGATTACTCAAAATGTTATTGACTATTAAATCGGTGTCCTGCGCTTTCCATACTTTTGAAAAATAAGAGGTCTGGCTATCGGTAACGGTGTATTCCAGGCCATTAACTGAGCCCACGTAAGTTCCATCAGTTTTACGCTTCACTTTCATAAAACGAATAAAAGCAGCAAAGCCCAATGCCATGTTTGCTGGTACCGAATTATTTAGTTTATAATAGTTTAATAATAAAGGTACCACACGCATCTTTAATTTAGCTGAATATTGAACGGAAATACTCAACCATTCGTGCCTGATATGCGGGTTGCGGAAACGGTCTAATACTTTACCTGCAAAGTCCTTAGCTATTTGGGGATCTATTTCATAAGGAATGGACTGAATGATTTCATCATAAGCTACTCCATTAATAAATTGTAAAAACTTATCATCATCCATAGCCTCTTTAACGGTATTAAAGCCCGAAAGGAATGCAACCGCACAACTTAAGGTATGTGAGCCGTTCAACAGGCGTAATTTCAATTCTCTGAATAATTGAATATCCGGTGTGATCACCACACCTTTATCCACTTTGGCGAATGATAATACCGAAGCTACTTTCTCATCACCCTCAATTGCCCAAAGACTGTAAGTTTCAGACATGATATTCAGGTCATCGGTATAGCCACGTTTACTCTCCAGTTCAGCGGCCAATTCTTTAGCGGGTTTGCCCGGAACAATCCTATCAACCAATGAATTGCAAAAAGTATTGTGATTTTCAAGCCAGTCTATAAACTCAAATTCAAAATTGTTTAAATGAGCCAGCTCAATTACAATAGCTTCTAATTTTTTCCCGTTGTCGACAATCAGTTCCGTAGGGATGATAACCAACCCGCTTTCCGTGCTTCCATTAAATGCTGTATAGCGTTCATGTAAAATGGCAAGTAATTTTCCCGGGTAGGAAGCAGGCGTTTGATCTGTGATTTCTTCTTTAACTAATTGTATCCCAACCTCTGTGGTGTTAGATATAATTACCTGAAGATCGGGGCTTTTAGCTACGTCCAATATCGCCAGCCATTCATTAGTCGCGGATAATACCCGACTAATAGCCGAACAAATAGTTGCTTCTTCAACCTCCGCTCCATTTTCTATGCCTTTTGAATAAATGGTGTATAATCCATCCTGTTTGTCAAATTCTGAAGATGAACCGGTATCTGTTGATTTGATCACTACCACACGGCCATTAAAAATACCTTGTTTGTTGGCTTTGTCAATAAAGTAGTCAGGTAACCCTCTCAATAAAACGCCTGTTCCAAATTGAAGTACCTTTTCAGGCAGGTCAAAAATTTGTTCGCCGGGTATTTGTAATCCCGTAACGTGAATGTTTTTTAAATTGCTTTTTGATAAGATCATATTATTTAGAATCATTTAAATGCTGTAAAACATCTTCAACATTCCAGTCGTCTTTACCCGAAAGAATGTTTGCTATAGTATATGTTTTGAGTTCTTTTGCTGTTAATTGATGCGACCATGCCGCACGATCTTTGGTGTTTGCACCAGGGCCGGCACTTTCATATTCGGCGAAGAACGCAGTCTTTTCATTATCGGGATTGCGCCAGTTATCCCAGCCTACGGGTATTATTTGCGCCCCCATTTCAGTATGTATATAAACCGACCGCGCATAAGGCCTCCAAGGACGGGCCAGATACACTTTTTTTGCAGATGAATCTGCTATCAGCTTACAATCAAAAAATACATACCCAAACTGCTGACGCGGTGTAGTAGATGGTGCAGTAATATAAGAGTTGATTAAATTTTTAATAATACAATGATTGAAAACGGCTGTAGCTTCACCAAAAATGAAATCTGTTGTGCCCTGTATAAAACAATCGGTGTAGTATTGCCTGCTATTTTCGGTAGCTGTGTACAGAGTATCCTGGTTCCCTAACAAGTTACAGTTTTTGATGATGCACCTGTCGCCCTCAACATGCAGGGCAACAGCCTGACCAACCCGGCCAGCTGTATTTTCGATAGTTAAATTCTCGGCGACAAAATCATTACCTTGTACTAAAACTGTATACGAAGTGTAAGTGGTGAATTTATCCTTGCCAAAAGCATCCTTCCCGCCTGGATTTGCTTTACCCGAATAATCATTATTGGTAATAATAGTATGTTCTTTATCCTCGCCCACTAATGATATTTTTGTTTTCCAGGACGGAATAACCAGCTTTTCGTGATAAATACCGTTCTTAATAAAGATAGTGACCTGTTGTTGTGAAAGATCCCGTACTGCGTTAATAGCTTCCTGTATAGTTTTAAAATTGCCACTGCCATCCTGTGCCACGGTAAAATGGGTAGGGTAGGTGGCGGTTTGCGCGAACAAGCCTATCGAAGCGAAAAAGAAAATGATAAGTAGGGTTAACTTTTTCATCTCAACACTAATTAGTCTTTATAAATGAGTTACTATCTGCACCAGATTTAAACGAGGTTGCCTCAACAGCTTTGCTTGTATCCGTATGTGATACTTTAATCTGAGTTGTTTTTTTACCGCTTACCGAAAATAACAGTTGCGCATTTGAGTAAGCAACATGATCAAAACTGATATTGTTGCTGTTGGCTATATTAATAAGCGGAGAAGTGTCCTTACAATCAAAATAAACATTCTTTAGGTTGATATTACTGCCTTCAATAATGTCAGCGCCTTTATTGGTTTTTAAGATCAGGTTGCTCAAATAAATATCTTTGATATTCATTTCGGGCAGGCCTCTTACCTGTAAACCTTTTTCAGCACCTATACACACCACATTGTCTACATAAAAATCCCTGAATTGGGGGGTAGCTTCTGTTACAGGAGGAATGGTTTCTGTGCCACCGGTCTCAGCTTCACCTGGGGATTTGCCCATATAGTACATATCAAACAATATGGCATCAGTAACAATATTGCGCATGTTGATGTTTTTAATGTAGATGTTTTCAACAACTCCACCACGACCGCGGGTAGTTTTAAATCGAAGGCCAACGTCGGTACCGATGAAAGTACAATCGGATACAAAAATATTGCGTGCCCCGCCTGACATTTCGCTGCCGATAACAAAGCCACCATGTGCACGGTAAACTACATCGTTCCGCACAATCACGTTCTCAGTAGGTTTCCCTCTTTTACGTCCTTCTTCATCCCTGCCCGATTTAATGCAGATACCATCATCACCTGTTTCAAATGTGCTGCCTTCAATCAATACATTCTTGCATGATTCTACATCAATGCCGTCACCATTTTGCGCATTCCACGGGTTGCGTACATGAACGCCTTTAAGGGTTAGGTCTTCACAAATTAAGGTATGCAGGCACCAAGCCGGAGAATTTTGGAAGGTAACATCCTGCAACAAAACCTTTTTACAGTTGGTGAATACCACCATATTAGGCCTGAAAAAGTCTTTCATCGATTGATAATCAGCCAGTTTTTTACCCGGTTTTATTATACCTGCATCAGGCGTGCTTAATCCGTTTAAATAACTTTGCGATGGATACCAGGCATTACCATTCTGGCTTACAATGCCGCCTGTAGCTACTAATGCATTCCATTCATTTTCGGTTAGTCTGTCTTTACCAATTGCACGCCATGCTTCGCCGTGTCCGTCAATAATACCTTCGCCGGTTATGGCAATATTATTTAGATCGCTACCTGAGATGGGTGATTGGTTACGAACAGCGGCATGCCCCTCATAATTACCTTCCACAAGTGGATATTGTGTTTTATCATTTGTAAATTGTAATAACGCGGCACGGCTAACATATAAGTTCACATTCGATCTCATCACGATTGGCCCTGTAAGCCACAACCCTTGTGGTACTAATACTACACCGCCGCCTTTATTACTGCAATCGGCAATGGCTTTATTAATGTTTATGGTATTGAGGGTGATGCCATCGGCTTTAGCCCCGTACTTTATAATGTTAAATGTGTCTTTCTTAAATGAAGTATGGCCAATAATAGGCAAGTGTTGCCACGAATACGATGTAGTTTGTGCAGATGCTAGAAATGACCAGGTAATAAGTAACCAGGTAGCAATAAGCAATCTTCTGATAATAAGCATATTATTGGTTGTTGTTCGAGATTGATGCAAATGCATCTATTAGCTCAATTGGTTTAATTAATTAATATGTCAATGTGACTATTAAAACAAAATTAAGACACTGTTAACCAATAAGGAAGTAAATGGGCAACTAAAACAACTTCAACGTTTGCGTAAATTAGTTGCCCATTAAAATGCGGGAATTAAGCCGGTTACCCGGCAATTTTATTTGAATGTGAAGTAGTTTTTAGCGTTGTAATAGCAAATGTCTTGCACTATTTTACCTGTCCATTCTATATCTGCAGGTAACTCACCGTTTTCAATATCCTCAGCCAGTAAGTTACAAAGTAAGCGACGGAAATACTCATGCCTTGGATAAGACAAAAAGCTGCGTGAGTCGGTAAGCATACCCACCAGTTTGCTTAATAATCCCATACTTGATAAAGCATTTATTTGCTTGGTCATTCCATCTTTTTGATCTAAAAACCACCAGGCTGCTCCAAACTGAATTTTCCCGGCAACGGTGCCATCGTTATAATTACCAGCCATTGTCGCGAACAATTCATTATCAGCCGGATTAAGATTATAAAGAATGGTTTTAGCTAACTGATTTGTAGTATCCAACTTATTTAAAAAGCGCGACAATGCCTGTGCTTGTGTAAAATCACCAATAGAATCATAACCGGTATCGGGGCCTATTTCAGTATAAGCACGGGCGTTATTATTGCGTAACGCGCCTAGGTGATATTGTTGCACCCAATTTTT
Source organism: Mucilaginibacter sp. L196 (assembly GCF_009765905.1). Lineage (GTDB taxonomy): Bacteria > Bacteroidota > Bacteroidia > Sphingobacteriales > Sphingobacteriaceae > Mucilaginibacter. The sequence goes on from NZ_LMUO01000019.1 coordinate 704,478, forward strand.
TTCATGATCCCAAATGGCAAATTCATAAAGCATTGCCGATTTGAATTTAAGCGATTCAACAGCGTGCAATGATTCACCTTTGCGTATTTTGGCGAATATGGCAGCAATCTCATCATTGGTGTAATCTTCGGCATATATTTGCTCTAAACCATGATCTGATACACTACAGCCATTCTCTGCAAAATAATCGTGGCGTTTTTTTAATGCCTCGAGGTAATCACTATAGCTTTGAATTGGTTTGGCGTTAATAGCCTCAAGTTTGTTAATGTATTCGTTTAATGATTTTGGATCGTCAGCATTCATCGCCTTATCGGGCCTGAACGCAGGATACACTTTAACTTTCCAATCACTTTGTTTTATTTTCTGGTGATACTCCAGGTTATCAATAGGATCATCAGTGGTACAAATAACTTCCACATTCATTTTTGTGATGATGCTTTGTACGCTGTATTCAGCTGTTTGTAGTTTAGCGGTACACTCCTCATATATTGTTTTAGCCGTTTTGGGCGACACTACATCATGCACATCAAAATAGCGCTGTAATTCCAGGTGCGTCCAGTGGTATAAAGGGTTGCGTAGAGTATATGGAACTGTTTCGGCCCATTTCTCAAACTTTTCCAGATCGGTTTTACTGCCGGTAATATATTGCTCATTAACACCATTCGCGCGCATGGCACGCCATTTATAATGATCGCCTTTAAGCCATATCTCCGTTAGGTTAGCAAAATTTATATTGTTCGCGATCTGCGCGGGATCAAGATGGCAATGGTAGTCGATGATAGGTAAATGCGCAGCATATTCATGGTATAAACGTTCCGCGGTTTTGCTTTGTAAAAGAAAGTTTTTATCTAAAAAAGGTTTCATAAATATAGGCACATTGGTTTATCGCCAATGTCAAAATTAGGGTAGATACCAGTATCTGCCAACACATAGCCCATAATTATTTACTCCAACGTTACAGTAAATTTAATAAATTGATTATTTGGCGATTGATGCCGGTTGTGATGAGTTGCGGATAATTACTTCTGTAGGTAATACCACTGTTTCAAATTCAGTTACCGGGCGTTTGCTTTCAATCAATTTAATAATCATTTCTGTGGCTATTTTACCCATTTCAAAACCCGGCTGGCACACAGTGCTTAACGATGGGTTGAGTACCTTAGCCAGGTGCGTGTTCGAAAAGCCTAAAAGTGCGATATCTTCAGGTATTTTAATCCCTAAATCATGTAAAAGCTCTAATGTAGTTGTCGTGATCCTGTCGGATGCAGCGAAAATGGCATCAGGACGATCTTTTGAATTAAGCAGCTCATTTAACACTTTTTCAACCTCTGCAATGTCCCTGCCACCATGTACGCAGTATTTAATATACTTATCTTCAACACTGATATTACTTTCTTCCAAAGCACGGATATAACCATTTAAGCGTGCAATGGTAATGGAAACATGTGCCGAATTAGTAATATGCGCTATTTTACGATAACCTAAATCAATTAAGCTCTTGGTGGCTTCGTAAGCTCCGCCGAAATTATCAGCAATAACTTTATGGGTTTCAATATCTTCGGTTACGCGATCAAAAAATACAATGGGTAAACCTTTATCGTGTAATCTCCTGATATGATCGGTGTTTTTTGTTTCAGTAGATAGGGAGATCAATAGCCCATCGATAGCCCTAACGGTAAGGTGATGCACGTTAGAAACCTCCAGATCATAAGATTCATGCGTTTGCGTAATGATTACATTATAGCCTTTGCTATATGCCACAGACTCGATACCACTGATAACCTGTGAAAAAAATTGATTATCAATAGTTGAAATAACAATACCTAATGATTTACTATTGCCCCGTTTTAGGCTTTGCGCCATTGGGTTGGGTTGGTAGTTATGTTTTTTGGCACACTCTAAAACTAGCTTTTTTGTTTTTTCACTAATCTCATGGCTATCTTTCAGTGCTTTTGAAACAGCAGAAGCGGATATACCTAATTCCTTCGCGATATCTTTAATGGTAACAGCCTCAAAATTCATTATACTATATTAAAAATTGGTTATATCAGTAAACGGACTATTGGGTAATAGTCCGTTTAGGTAAACATAAGAAATTAAATGTCAATTAAGGTAATTCAGGTTGTAAAACCGCTGCTACGTTAACGATGGATCGTTATCCTCCCAAGAGAAGAAGAAATGCAAACGGTGTTTAGTACAACGATGGCCGGGTTAGTTTTATGCTGATACTACCTAATATCGGTGATAGCAATAGCATCCATATCAGTATAGTCTAGGTTTTCACCGGCCATACCCCATATAAAACTATAGCTGGATGTACCGCTACCCGCGTGAATGCTCCATGGTGGCGAAATTACGGCATCGTAGTTATCCATGGTGATATGTCTTGTTTCGTCACCTTCGCCCATATAATGGAATATTTTTTGTCCCTGGGGTAAGTCAAAATAAAAATAAGCTTCCATACGGCGGTCATGTACATGCGGTGGCATGGTGTTCCATACGCTGCCGTCGTGTAAAATAGTTAAGCCCATTACCAACTGGCAGCTTTTTATACCTTCCAGGTGGATGTATTTATTGATGGTGCGATAATTTGCCGTTGATGCCGATCCTAAGGTTACTTTTACTGCATCCTCGTTACTTAATAGTGTTGTTGGATAAACTGCATGGGCAGGAGCAGAGAGCATATAAAATACAGCTGGTTCCTGAGGGTTTTTACTTGCGAAAGTTACAACTTTAGCTCCTTTGCCAATATAAAGGCAATCCAGTTTATGAAGTTCATAAGCTACGCCATCAACCGTAATAATACCATCTCCTGCAACATTGATAATGCCGATCTCGCGGCGTTCCAGAAAATATTCTGAACGCAGGTTTGGGTAAGTTGGCAATTCTAGTTTTGAATTTACAGGATTTGCAAAGCCTACTATCATTCTGTCGTAATGAGTATAAGTACAGTTTAACTGGTCGGCTTGTACCTGTTTGTCTATCAAAAAACGCGACCGTATTAAACCGGTTGGATAGTTTTTAAAATCTTCTGGATGTACGCTCTGTATTACTTTCACGGGTGTTTATTTTTTATAGTATTACAATTGTACAGCGTTGTGTGATAATAATAAAGTTATTGCCTTACTATTTTCACGCAAACGTTTTAGTAGATATTATCCGAAACTAAACTCCGCTGATCCTTTTTATAAGACAGTCGTTATATCGCTATCTTAGATGGTCTTAGAGTTAACAGCCTGATGATTGTCCATGCAAGGATATAGGATATTGCACATATACAGAACATGATCATATAAGCATCCTTAGGGTAGGAGGTGTTTAGTATACCTGAGAGTCTTTGAATAACTACGCCACCAATACCCCCTGCCATACCACCGATACCGATTACTGAACCAATGGCTTTTTTAGGAAACATATCGGATACTGTAGTAAAGAGATTCGCCGACCAGGCCTGGTGCGCAGCAGCCCCAATACATATTACAGCTATAGCTAAAGTGGAAGCATAAGAGCCAAATATTTCTTTATTGCCAAAATATTGAGTAAGTAGTAAAAATAACGGAAATAAAGCGATGATAAACATGGCCCTCATCCGGGCTTTATATACTGGTGTGCCCCGATTTATCATCATCCGCGGCAGGTTGCCGCCAAATGTACTGCCAAATATAGAGACGAAATACACGATGAACGTTGGCCACATAATGTGATGTATATCCATACCGAATTGCTTCTTTAAATAATCAGGCAACCAGAATAGCAAAAACCACCATATTCCGTCGGTTAAAAACTTACCCCAAAAAAAGGCCCAGGTTTGCGGATAACGGAACAACTTACCCCATGAAATATTCTGATGCAAGGACACATCTTCTGACGGGGCAGCGTGTACAGCGACCTCATCTTCATGAATAAGGTCAAATTCTTCTTTGGTGATGTACTTGCACTTAGCCGGTGGGTTATATAAAGCGAACCAAAAAATAAGCCATAAAAATCCAACAGCTCCAGTTATAATGTAAGCCATTTTCCATCCCTGAGCTTCACCAAAATGGATCAAACACCAGGGTACAAAAATAGCTGCAATCATGGCGCCTATATTTGAACCGCTGTTAAATATACCCGTTGCCAGGGCGCGTTCTTTTTTAGGGAACCATTCAGCCACTGTTTTTATGGATGCAGGGAAATTGCCCGCTTCGCCAACACCAAATAAGCTTCTGATAACTGTATGGGTAACTACGGAACTACCCGCAAACGCATTGAGAATACCAAATACTGACCATATGATAAGCGATAATGCCAATCCTAATTTTGTGCCTATTTTATCAACAACCAAGCCAGCAACAACAGTTATGCCAGCATAGAATGCAGTAAAGCATGCAGTTACATAAGAGTATTGGTTGTCAGTCCAGCCAAATCCACCTTTGGCAATTGGTGTACAAAAGAAATCCTTTACATAGCTGATCACCTGCCTGTCCATGTAATTGATGGTGGTAGAAAAAAGCAGGAGCGAAGCAATTATCCATCTGTAGTTCCTGATCTTTGTTTCTTTTAGCATAACTTATGAGTAAATTTTTTACCTGGATGCTTTCACCAGATTTAATGCTTGTTGTGTATTGGTGAATAGCTGCTCGTATAAGCCTTTCGCTAAAATGTCTTTGGTAATAAGCTTACTGCCTAAGCCAACCGCACAAACTCCGGCTTTAAACCATTGGCTTATATTCTCGGTGTTTAACTCTACACCACCAGTCGGCATAAATAACTGACCCGGGAAAAGTTCTTTTATCGCACTCAAGAAAGAATGCCCTAAAATATTAGCCGGGAATAATTTTATTAATCCTGCGCCGTGTTGTTGCGCTAAAAATATTTCGGTAGGCGTCATACAGCCAGGGCACCATAGTAAGCCATTGTCATGAGCTATTTTTGCCACTGCTGGGTTAACAATTGGCGCCACAATAAAATCTGCGCCTGCATTGATAAAATTAACAGCTTCAGATTCTGTTTTTATAGTACCGATACCTAATATCAGTTCCGGCATTTCATCTTGTTGCGCTTTTTTTAATAGCCTAAAATTCTCCAGCGCAGCGGGGCCTCGATTGGTGTATTCAAGCACTCTTACACCAGCCTTGTACAATGCACGGGTAACTTGCAGGCTTACTTCCGGGTCCTCATGAAAAAACAGCGGCAGCATGCCCTGCGCTATAATACTGTTAACTATGTTTTGGTTGGTGCTCATTTAGTAATTACATTTTTAATTTCGTCACTGGTTCTGCAAGTGGCATCACCTTCTAAAAACAATTTGTCAAAGGCTGCTGCGGTAGCAAATTCAAGTATTTCGGCAGGCGACCTTTGATTATAAAAGCCATAAATAAGGCCTGCCATAAAGCAATCTCCACTGCCAACCTTATTTACTATTTTCGCGGCAGCGTAATCGGTTGTATTATAATATTCACCACCGGTATATAGCGATGTATAGTAGGTAATGCCTCCATCTGCATCAAACCTAAATGTATTGGCAACCGTTTTGCATTTAGGATAATGTTCTGTGATGTATCGTGAAGTTTTTAAAGCAGCCTCAAGATAGTTTTCTTTTTTATTGATGCTTAACAACTCGTCCTCAACAGGTATCCCAAGCATTGTTTCTGCTGCCCATATATTCCCCATAACCAGGTCGCAATAGCTCACCAATTCGGGTATAACCTGCTCAGGGCTTTTGCCGTACTTCCATAATTTTGAACGATAATTCAAATCAATAGAGATGGTAATGTTTTTTGCGGATGCAGCAATTAACGCCTCTTTACAAACATCTGCTACGTTTTGGTTAACAGCAGGGCAAATAGCGCTGAAATGAAACCAGCTAACTCCGTCAAGCACCTTATCCCAATCAATCATGCCGGGTTTTAGTTCTGCAAATGCAGAATGGGCGCGATCGTAGATAAGAGAATCATTTTTTATGTCTGCACCTTTGGTCAAAATATATAAACCTACCCGTTCGCCATGATAATAGGTTTTTTCGGAATCAATCCCCTTGTCTTTTAAGTGCGTACTGATCTGTGCCGACATGTGGTTAGCCGGCAGGGCTGTAAAATATTGTACAGGAACATCCCACAAAGCCAAGGCCGTAGCAACGTTTAGTTCAGCGCCGCCCATATAAAATGGAACGTTATTTTTTTTAAGCCAATTACCTTCGGCATCAAGACTGATCCTAAACAATAATTCGCCAAAGCATAATACCTTACCCAAATTCTTTTTATTAGTTTGTTTATACATTGGTAACTTACAGATAGCAGAGCAATAAAATGCAATATATAGCTAGCTCTTTTATCTGAAGTGAATTTCAAAAATATGGCGAAAACCTCCGTTTTCAAACTTTATAGAATTATTATTTACTACATCGTTTGAGTAAATAAAATTAAAAATCGTGCCCGAAAACATATATCAGTCTAATTCAAAATTCTGTACTGCTATGATATTGCTTACGTTAACAAGGTTTTAAAAAAAGCATCGTCGTAATCAGGTGAAAAATTTAGAATATTATTAAGATAAGCAAATTCTTCTTTCTGATGTGTGGTGGTCAAAACAATACATTTCATCCCGGCATTAAAAGCGGTTTCAGCGCCTTTAGGTGTGTCTTCAAAAACAATACAATCAGATGGGTCAACCTGTAGTAATTCGGCTGCATTTAAAAACGTTTCCGGGTCGGGTTTACTCATTTTAACATCGTCGGCACTTACAATTACTTTAAAGTAATGGCGGATATTTAGGTTATCCAACACAAAATCAATATTAAACGGAATGGCTGCTGACCCAATAGCCATAGGGATATTTTTTTGATAAGCGCTTTCCAATAACTCATGCAAACCGGGTATTAATTTTAAATAAGGTAAAAATTCCTGCTGATATTTTTTTTCCTTTTCAATTGACAGTGTATCCATCTCAGTTTGGGTAAATCTATTCGGCCCAAATACTCTAACCAGTACTTCCGGATTCTTGCCATACATTTCTTTTTTAACATCTTCCCAGGTAAGGTTAGCGCCCAGTTCATTATTAAACAAGTCGAGCCATGCCTTGGTATGGTAGGTCATGTCATCTATTATAGTGCCGTTTAAATCAAATAACAAAGCTTTTGGAGTCATATATAATCAAAGTAAAGAGCACAAATATAAAAATATGCTGCAACAGGCTCTATTTTATAAGTATGTATTATACACTAATAAACTTAATCAATGTTGATTTTGTCTTTCTATATTATTAAGAGCTATGCCTATAAGTTTTAGCTTATATTGAGTAATATAAACTCTATTTTATCTTTTAGGTAACTTTTTTATGTAAAAACTTTTATTTGTAAATAAATTAGTGTTATTTCGACACGTATTATAAACCAGTATGAGTAAAGACAAATTTGTTATAGGGGTCGACTATGGTTCTGATTCCGTCCGCTCCGTTATTATCAATGCTACAAATGGCGAAGAAATAGCTTCATCAGTATATAATTATCCACGTTGGCAAAAGGGATTGTATTGCGACGCGCCGAATAATCAATTCAGGCAGCACCCGCTTGATTATATAGAAGGCCTGGAAATAACAATAAAGGATTGTATTAAAACCGCTGGCGGCGCGACTGTTGCTGGTAATATAAAAGGATTATCGGTTGATACCACCGGTTCAACTCCGGTTGCGGTAGATAAAACCGGAACACCACTTGCGCTAACGCAGGCTTTTAGTGAAAATCCCAATGCCATGTTTGTGCTTTGGAAAGATCACACAGCCGTAAAAGAAGCTGCGGAAATTAATGAGCATGCCACCAAATTCAGTATAAACTATCTTAAATATGTTGGCGGCATCTATTCTTCGGAATGGTTTTGGGCTAAGCTATTACATGTTTTAAGGGCTGATGAAAGCGTTAGAAAAGCAACACATTCGTGGGTTGAGCATTGTGATTGGATACCATTCCTGTTAACAGGAGGCAAAAATGCAAACGAAATTAAACGCGGGCGTTGCTCAGCAGGGCATAAGGCCCTGTGGGCAGAGGAGTTTGGTGGTTTACCACCAGATGAGTTTTTCGCTACGCTGGACCCTGTTTTGAAAGGATTTACTTCAAAATTATTTACAGAAACTTATACCGCAGACCAGGCGGCAGGTAGGTTAAGCCCTGAATGGGCTGAGCGACTTGGATTATCGACTAATGTAATAGTTGGTACAGGCGCATTCGACGCGCATATGGGCGCGGTAGGCGGACAAATAGAGCCGTATCATTTAAGTAAGGTGATGGGTACTTCTACCTGCGATATTCTGGTGGCGCCGGTCAATGAAATGAAAGATAAGCTGGTACGCGGTATATGCGGACAAGTAAATGGTTCCGTTATACCCGGTATGGTGGGCCTTGAGGCTGGTCAATCTGCTTTTGGCGATACTTATGCCTGGTTTAAGAATATCGTATCATGGCCTATGGATAACCTGCTTTCTCAATCTTCCATAATTGATGCACAAACCGCGAAAGCATTAAAATTAGAGCTATCCGAATTAATCATACCCGAACTTAGCAGGCAAGCATCATTTCTTCCTATTGAGGAAGATAGCGAGCTGGCAATTGATTGGTTTAATGGCCGCCGTACACCTGATGCGGATCAATCATTAAAAGGAGCCATCACTGGTTTAGGTTTGGGCAGCGATGCCCCGCGAGTGTTTAAGGCATTGGTCGAAGCTACTTGCTTTGGGGCTAAAAGCATAGTTGAGCGATTTGTATCAGAAGGAATACCCGTAAAGGGACTTATCGGCATCGGTGGTGTGGCTAAAAAATCACCATTTGTTATGCAAACGATGGCGGATGTGCTGGGCATGCCTATCCGCATACATCAATTTAAACACACTTGTGCTTTGGGTGCTGCTATGTTCGCAGCAGTAGTCGCGGGTATTTATCCAACTGTTGAAGAGGCAATGGCGGCAATGGGCCGTGGCTTTGATGTAGAATATTATCCCAACCCACAATATCAGGAAGTTTATAAAAGAAGATATAAGCAATACAATGGTTTAGGTGAATTCGTGGCTTTTCAGGTTGCGAACAGTTTAAATAATCATAAATAATATCAGCAATATGAGCAAATATCAGCATATAAAACAAAGCGCATACGAAGCAAATATGCAACTGCCCAAACTAAACCTGGTACTGTTTACCTTTGGTAATGTTAGCGCGGCCGATCATGAACTGGGCGTATTTGCTATAAAGCCCAGCGGTGTACCTTATGAAGATCTTTCACCGGAAAAAATGGTTATTGTTGATTTTGACGGTAATACCATTGAGGGAGAACTAAGGCCATCATCTGATACAAAAACCCATGCGGTGCTTTATAAGCATTGGAGTGATATTAACGGAATAGTGCATACCCACTCTACCTATGCAACCGCCTGGGCGCAGTCGCAGCGGTGCATACCAATTTTCGGTACAACACATGCCGATTATTTAACCGTAGATGTACCTTGCGCGCCACCCATGAATGATGAAATGATCCAGGGAGATTATGAGTATCAGACCGGATTCCAAATTATGAATCATTTTAAAAAAGAAGGGTTGGATCATAAAGAGGTTGAGATGGTATTGGTAGGCAATCATGCGCCGTTCAGCTGGGGGAAATCAGCTGAAAAGGCGGTGTACAACAGTGCTGTATTAGAAGCGGTTGCGCATATGGCCTATCTTACTGAACAAATCAATCCACAGGCCAAACGGTTACAGGATTCCTTGATAAAGAAACACTTTGAAAGAAAACATGGCCCTGATTCATACTACGGCCAATAAGTTGGTGAACAGTTAATACTCACCACTTACTCAATTGCTAATTCAATAATTATATATATGATCGATCTAAAAATATTTGAAGTTTGGTTTATAACCGGAAGCCAGAGCTTGTACGGAGAAGAAACGTTAAAAAAAGTTGCAGAACATTCGCAGGAAATTGTAAAAGGAATAGATACTTCGGGCAAAATACCTGTACGTGTAGTTTTCAAACCTATTGTCAAATCATCGGAAGAAATTTATGCCACTATACAGGAGGCAAATGCGGCTGAGAATGTGATTGGTATAATTACCTGGATGCACACCTTTTCACCTGCAAAAATGTGGATACGTGGGTTAAGCATTTTACAAAAACCAATGTTGCACCTGCATACGCAATATAACCGCGATATTCCATGGAGCAGCATTGATATGGATTTTATGAATCTGAACCAAAGCGCGCATGGCGACAGGGAGTTTGGTTTTATGGTATCGCGCATGCGTAAAAATCGCAAGGTAGTGGTTGGCCATTGGCAGGATACCGAAGTATTAGACCAAATAAGTACATGGTCGCGTGCAGCCGCTGCCTGGTATGATTGGCAAGGTGCAAAATTTGCACGTTTTGGCGATAACATGCGTTATGTAGCAGTTACCGATGGCGATAAGGTTGAGGCGGAGTTGAAATTCGGGTTCTCTGTTAATACTTATGGTATAGGAGATTTAGTGGGAGTAATAAACGCAGTCAGCGACGAGGCGATTAACGAACTAATTGATGAGTATCAAAGCTCGTACACAATGGATGCCGACCTTAATAAAGGTGGTGCAAGACATTCTTCAGTTTATGAAGCAGCCAGAATTGAGTTGGGAATGAGGTCGTTTTTAAAAGAAGGCGGCTTTAAAGGTTTTTCTGATACGTTTGAAGACCTGCATGGTATGGCGCAATTGCCGGGCATCGCTTCGCAACGCTTAATGGCCGATGGTTATGGCTTTGCGGGTGAAGGCGACTGGAAAACAGCAGCCTTGGTACGCGCCTTTAAAGTGATGGGCAGCGGATTGCCAGGCGGTAATGCTTTTATGGAAGATTATACCTATCATTTCGATCCTAATAATGCTTTAGTTTTAGGTTCGCATATGCTGGAGGTTGATGCCTCATTAGCTAATGGTAAAGCAGCGTTAGAGGTGCATCCTTTAGGTATTGGTGGTAAAGCAGATCCTGCAAGGCTGGTATTTAACGTGGCTGGTGGCGAAGCGCTTAATGCATCTATTATCGACATGGGTAATCGTTTCCGCTTACTGATAAACGAAGTTAAAGCTGTTGATCCGCAAAATGATTTACCTAATCTGCCAGTAGCAAGGGTATTATGGAAACCATACCCGGATATGAAAACAGGTTGCGCGGCATGGATATACGCGGGTGGTGCACACCATACCGCATACAGCCAGAATTTAACGGCTGAACATTTACAGGACTTTGCTGATATAGCAGGTATTGAATTTGTACGTATTGGTAAAGATACCAAGCTGGATCAGTTCCGTAATGAGCTGCGCTGGAATGATGCGGCTTACAAATAATAGCTTTTTATATTCCTGCCTATGCTTGTTGGGCATTTAGCATAGGCAGGTTTAAACCAATTTAAACCAATTATTAAAATATGAATAAGTTCTCAGCTATTGATTACATAATATTCGTTATCTACTTTTTTGTAGTATCGGGTTATGGCTATTGGGTATATCGCCGTAAAAAAACAGCTACCATATCCGGCAGTCACGATTTCTTTTTGGCTGAAGGCTCTCTTACCTGGTGGGCAATTGGCGCATCGCTTATCGCATCCAATATTTCAGCAGAACAGTTTATCGGTGCCAGCGGGCAGGGTTTCCAGGTGGGGCTTGCTGTTGCGGCTTATGAATGGGTGGCCGCCATCGCGCTTATTATTGTAGCGGTATGGTTTATCCCGGTGTATCTTAAAAATAAGATATTTACCATGCCACAGTTTCTGGAAACAAGGTATAACCAAACGGTAAGTTTGATTATGGCTATTTTCTGGCTGTTTCTGTATGTATTTGTTAATTTAACCTCTATTCTTTTCCTGGGCGCATTAGCTATTAACAGTTTGGCCGGTGGCAGTCAGGAAACATTTCATTATATCATCATTGCACTTGCTGTGTTCTCGCTTATTATCGCCCTTGGTGGTATGAAAGTAATTGGATTTACTGATGTTATACAAGTTTTAGTATTGGTTATCGGCGGTTTAGCTACTACCTATATAGCTTTAACTTTAGTTAGTGAGCGTTTTGGATTGGGTAAAGATGCATTAGCGGGCTTTAGCGCCATGCTGAAAAATGCGCCTGATCACTTTAAAATGATATTACCTAAACCCGGCCCGCACGCCTCACAGCAGGATGTCGACAAGTATCTTTTACTGCCCGGCATTGCCATGTATTTTGCAGGCCAATGGATAGTTAACTTAAACTACTGGGGTTGCAATCAATATATCACACAAAGGGCATTAGGTGCCAATCTTAAAACAGCACGTACAGGTATTTTATTTGCAGGTTTGATGAAACTGGCTATGCCTATTATTGTGATTTTGCCAGGTATCGCAGCTTACGTTTTATACAAAAACGGCGGCCTGCAACATGAGATGACAGTAGGTGGGCACTTAAACCCGGATAATGCTTATTCTGCTGTGCTTGGGTTTTTGCCAAATGGCTTAAAAGGCCTTTCTATAGCGGCCCTAACGGCAGCCATAGTTGCATCATTAGCAGGCAAGGCTAATAGTATATCCACCATATTTACAATGGATATTTATAAAAAATACATAAAGAGGGATGCCGATGAGAAATCGATGGTTGGCATGGGTAAGATCATTATCGGTGTAGCCTTGTTCCTTTCTATTTTACTTACCTGGAAAGATCTTTTAGGAATAGGTGGCGAGGGTGGTTTTACATTTATTCAGAAATATACCGGCTTTATCAGTCCGGGTATATTTGCCATATTTATATTGGGCTTTTTTTGGAAGCGTACCACAGGCGGGGCCGCAATTGCAGGTATCCTGACAGGATTTTTAGCTTCTGTTTTGTTCAATAACTACGCACCATCTCTATTTGGACACGAGACATTTTTGTATACCGCTTTCCCTAATGGGCATGGTGGCTACGAAATTCCATTCCTGATTTGTATGGGGCTGTCTTTCTTGTTTACTATGATAGTAATGGTAGTTATAAGTTTATTTGCTCCTAAAATTAATCCCAAACATTTTGTTTTAGATAGATCGATGTTCAAAGTAGAGCCTTCAACATTGGCGCTTATAGTGATAACGTTGTTATTACTTACAACACTTTACGTCAAGTTTTGGTAGTATAAAACTTACCCTAAATAAAAACAGGCATCTCAATTTCGGGATGCCTGTTTTATTATATTATTTATTCTCGATTAAAATATCAGGTTGGTAGGGTTGGGGATCAGGTTTAAAAATGCCTGGAATTTGGCATAATAATTTTGCATATTCAGCTGATAGTAAAATGCGCCTCTTCTTGATCCTGCTTTATCTTTTTCGGCTTGTTTAATCAGTAACCCGGTAGCCAATATTCGTTTACTGAAATTACGCTTATCAATAGTAGTATTGTACACGCTCTCATAAAGGCTTTGCAATTGTGGGATGGTAAACCTACTAGGCAGCAATTCAAAAAGGATTGGATGTAGTGCTGCCTTATAGCGAATACGCCTTTTTGCCATTTCAACCATTTCTTGCTGATCAAATATAAGTTTAGGCATGCGTTTAAGCGAGAACCATTCAGGATGGAAATCTGCACTTATTTGCTTTTGGTACTTGTTAATATCTATCAGGGCAAAGTAGGCTGTAGATACTGTTCTTTCCACAGGGTCGCGAAGTGGATTGCCGAAAGTATGTAATTGTTCCAAATACATACCATCTAAGCCTGTTAACTGTTTAAGTATTCGGTTTGATGCCTGATCGAGGCTTTCATCGGGTTGTACAAAGCCCCCCATAAGGCTCCATTTACCCATCTCGGGTTCAAACCCACGTTGTATCAATAAAATTTTTAAGGTATCACCGTCAAATCCAAATATAATACAATCTACTGCCTGTGTGAACCGACTTTGTTTGGAATAGCTGATCATTTAAATGGTTAATCTTTTTTCAAGGATGTACCTACAAATCTAACATTTTCATTCATAGCTCAACATAAATCTAAACACATTTAGAAGAGTTAATGATCATTAGGAAAAAACTAATTGAATAAGGTTGTAGGATTATATCTTGTCCTAATAAGAATTTTATGATTATAACGTGTATTGGCTATGATCTGTATCTATAAATTCCCACCTTAAAGGGCTGAATGCATCAACCAACATACCCTCCTCAAGACAAACACAACCATGTACAGTATAGGGTGGTGCATAATAACCATCGCCCTTGCTAATGATCTTTTTTGTATCTCCCATAGTCATTTCAAAAGTACCGCTTTCCACATAGGTTACTTGCGAGTGCGCATGGTTATGTAATTGCCCACAGCTGTCTTTTTCAAACTTAACCTTAACAAGCATTACTTTATCGTCATATCCCAATACTTGTCGCTGTACTCCCGCACCAACTGTTTTCCAGTCAGATTTCTCCTCAAATTGAAATAAATTACTTTGTATCATTTTAGTATGCTATTGTTTACCGTTTTATTATGTAGGCTTATATCTGCTCAGATATTAATTAACCACTTTAATTTTTATAACTAATTTTTTCACTGTATCATATCCATCAACTTTGATGTTGGGACGGTGAGCATCAGGTGGAAAAAATAAAAAGAACTGACTTGGTGTTGCTAAGTAATAAGTTCCGTCGGCTGTGTAGTTAGCCGCGTCTTTTGCCGGGTTATAGGGATTAATTACGGTAGCGGTACTTACCGGTGCAACCCCTATTTTTTCTTCTCCGATGATGACGTATTGCAAGTCGATATATTTTTGGTGTGATTCCCATTTCGCATTTTCTAATGTTTTAGAAGGATCATGGGTAATACTGGCATAAGCATTTTTATCATCTATCGGATATTTCCCCGGAGCCAGGTTTTTTAGATCCTGATTTTTCATGAATGCGAATACCTTATCCCAAACGGCTTTATTGGCATTGTACTGTTTGTAAAATTCCAATGCATTAACAGAGGGGCTTACATCTATTAAAAGACCGTTGTTCCATACTTTACTTTTTACCCATTGCTCAGCAGCTTTTTGATCAGCTTGAGCCAATGCTATATTTTTCATTGTAAAGAAATTTAGAAAAACTAAGGTTATGATAATAGCTTTTTTTATTCTCATGATTATAAAGGGTTTAAATAGGACTTAGTGTTCCTTTATGTATTATTAATATAATATTTACTTTTTCAATATTACAACGTATTCCTTTTAAATTGAAGGAAATTAGCGTATATATCTACGCAAACGTTGGAGTGAAAACGAGTAGAGTTAGTGTTTTTGCGAAGCTGTATAAATTAGTGAAAGTATTGCATGTAATCATCTTTTCAACTTGGTTGAGGCATGTAGGTATTAATTAAAATAAAAAGGAGCTATTCCAAAATGAAATAACTCCTTCTATTTTAATGACCTCCCTAAGGGGTATGGGAGACTTAATTATCTCCAATATCCTCTGTGCCATGCATAACCGCGTGGGCCGTGGTGCCAGTTGCCTGCTACCCAAACCCTTCCGGCACGCGGCCGAGCCCAATGGCCGGGCCTGCGCACATAAACGCCGCCATTCCAAACCCAATCACCATCAATCCAAATTGCACCAGAGTACGGCGCACCAGGCCTCACATAAACAGTTTCTGATGGTTGACTGCTCACATAATACTCTCCTGCACAGGCTGACATAAATAGAGAACCCGCTAATGCCGTCATGATCCCTAATTTTTGTAATGTTTTCATAAGTATTTTTTTTGCTAGATAATAAGTATGGACAAATAACTACCAAAAAGGTTTAATAATCTATTTGCTGAACTTATCGGCAACTACTAGCTCCTTACTGCCAGTTGCGTATTTATAAAACCCGCTGCCCGATTTTATGCCCAGTTGGCCAGCTGTTACCATATTTACCAAGAGTGGACAAGGCGCATATTTAGGATTGCCGAAACCACTATGTAATACATTCAATATAGCTAAACAAACATCCAGCCCTATAAAATCCGCAAGTTGCAAAGGCCCCATAGGGTGCGCCATTCCTAATTTCATTACTGTATCTATCTCATAAACCCCGGCAACGCCTTCGTGAAGCGTATAAACCGCTTCATTTATCATCGGCATTAAAATACGGTTAGCCACAAAGCCGGGGTAATCATTTACTTCTACTGGTACTTTATCCAAAGTTGCGGATAGTTGCATAATGGTATTAGTAACCTCATTCGTAGTTGCATAACCTCTTATTACTTCAACCAGTTTCATTAACGGTACTGGATTCATAAAGTGCATGCCGATTACATTTCCCGGATTTTTAGTTACCGAAGCAATTTGAGTGATGGATATAGACGACGTATTGGAAGCTAGTATTACCTTATCGCTACATAGTTCACTTAACTGTTTAAACAAACTAAGTTTTATTTCTCTATTTTCTGTAGCCGCTTCAATAACCAGATCTGCGTTTTGTACAGCATTTTTTAAATCGGTGTAAGTTTTAATATGGTTTAGTGTAGCAGCTTTTGCTTGCTCATCTATTGTGCCTTTTTTTATCTGCCTGTCAAGGTTATTTGTTATAGTTTGCAAGGCGCGGTTTAATGCAGCCTCATTAATATCTACCAGTGAAACATTAAACCCATGCTGAGCGAAGGTATGCGCAATACCATTACCCATAGTCCCTGAACCTATAACTGTAATATTCTTCATGATTTATTTATTGGCTTATAGTGTTTTTGAAGCTAATATTTTATTGGCAATTTACAAGGTAATAAAATCGCCAGCTTTTATTATTGCGTCTTTATCTACCGTCTCGAATTCGTGCAAATGCCCCAACAATTTTACCCCGGTGTAATTTAAAATATAACTTTCCGAGTTCTCATCAGTTTTTCCATTAAATATTATTCCGGCTATTTTAATATCATATTGCTTTAACAGAGCTACAGATAATAAAGTGTGATTAATACTCCCTAAATAATTTTGCGAAACAAGTACTACCTCAACATTGAGTTGTTTGATCAGGTCGATCATTAAATACTCATCGTTTAATGGTACCATTAAGCCGCCTGCTCCTTCAATTAACAAGTTATTGTTGGTTTTTGGAGCGATGATTTTATTTAGGTCGATGGTTATTCCATCAATAGCAGCAGATTTATGTGGGGAATAAGGTTGTGTCAATCTGTAAGCCTCGGTATGAAAAACAGAAGTGTTGTTTGATACCAAATTCCTTACTTTTAAGGTATCGCTATCATCCAAATCTCCCGACTGTATGGGTTTCCAGTAGTCGCTTTTTAGTTTTTCTGTCAATACCGCCGAGACGATAGTTTTACCTATCCCGGTACCTATTCCTGTAATAAATAACGTTTTATCAGGCATTTATTAATTCGTTTATGGTTTTAGTCAATAGATTAATTTCATCAATAGTATTATATGCATGCAAGCAAATTCGCAATCGTTCGGTGCCTGCAGGTACGGTGGGGCTTAATATAGCACGTACATCCAAACCTTTATTTTGTAAATATAAAGCGGCTTCCCTTGCCCGTTCGTTATCATTTAACAGCAGGCACTGTATAGCACTGTCGCTTTTAAGTAAGGCAGATGCGGTTGATATTTTCTCCTTAAATAAGGAAATATTGCTATTCAGTGCCTTTATCGTTTTGTCTGAATGCTGTAGCATTTGATATGCTGTTTTTATGGAAGCTATTTGGTGCACCGATGTAGCAGTGGTGTAGATAAAAGACCTCGCAAAATTGATTAGGTAGTTTCTTAACGCTTCGCTACCTAAAACAATGGCACCATGACAGCCTAAAGCTTTGCCAAATGTTATCACCCGGGCAAATATTTTATTTTCAATACCCAGCTTATTAATTAAGCCTTTTTTATGCAGGCCTATGGCGTGAGCTTCATCAACAATTAAAGCAGCATCATATTTCTCTGTAAGTAGAAGTATGTCTAATAGAGGAGGAGTGTCACCGTCCATGGAATACACGCTTTCGATGGCTACATAGCAATTCCCTCTAGCCTGCTTTAATTTGGCTTCCAGGCTATCTAAATCATTATGCTTAAAAGTATAACGGTTGGCATGGCTTAGGCGTGCCCCGTCAATAATAGAGGCATGTATTAGTTCATCAGTAATAATAGTATCGCCGCGTTGCGCAATACATGAGAATAAGCCAACGTTAGCATCATAACCTGAGTTAAACAATAATCCCGCCACGCTATTGTGGTAAGATGCTATCTCTCGCTCCAAATCTTCAGTATACTGTAAATTACCCGACAATAGCCTCGACCCGGTAGAGCCATTCAATGCCAATTGCAGTCCATTTACTTCAGCATCAATTTTAGTTTTTAGTTCTGATGATCGGGCAAAGCCTAAATAATCATTCGAGCAAAAATCAACAAGCGAATTTTCCGGCTTAAGCGTACGGTAGGAACCCGCCAGCTTCCTTTCGGCTAATCGTTGTTCAATAAATGCTTCTGATGATTTCACCCGGTAAATTTTCTGCTAAAATAAAGAAAGCGCCCCGATATTATCGAGGCGCTTTCTTTATTAATTTGGATGGCAAGACTTAGTTGCCACCGCCGCCGCCATTTTGCATTTTGGCGCGCATATCATCCATCATTTTTTTGTAAGCTACTTTCTGGTCATCAGTAAGTATAGCTTGTATTTTTTGATTAGCTGCCATCTGGATCGGGCGCATTGCTGTCCTGTCGCCACCAGCACTTTTTACGCTATCTCGTTGAGCAGCGGAGGTTTTTAAAATAGCTGTGATTTGAGTTGTTTGATCATCACTTAGTTTTAACTGGGTTTGCATTGCTTTAGCTCTATCTTCAGGGCTCATTCTCATTCCGCCTTGCTGTGCATGGCTCGCTGCTGTAATTCCTACAACGAAGCAGCACATTAACAAAATTTTTTTCATCGCTTAATTTTTTAGTTTTTACGTTTTATGATTAGTATGATAAAGATAACAGGTAATGGTTTAATAACGACCATGTAACTTAATTGTTGCCGAAGAGGTTAGACGCAAAAAAGCCCTTAACTATCAGTGCACTCCGTTACAGAGAAAGGATTTGAGCGAAAGACGAGATTCGAACTCGCGACCCCGACCTTGGCAAGGTCGTGCTCTACCAACTGAGCTACTTTCGCTGTTGGGGCTGCGAATGTAGACAGAATTGCATTCCCTTGCAAGTGGAAATTTTCTTTTCTTGTAAAGGCACTCATTAGGGATTCTGCATAATCATAATCTTAGCGGATATTGCTTATTCCAGTAATGGTTCCTCTTAAACTAAATTTCTCAGTTTTTCTCCCCTAAAATAATTCACAGAAAAAATTGTGTAGTTAAATAACTACATTTATATTTGTAGCCAAATAGCTACATAATGAATTTAAGACGAGATGTATTTCAAGCCATAGCTGACCCGACGCGAAGGGCCATATTGCTGTTGGTTGCTTCGCATACCATGACGGCGGGTGCAATAGCCGCAAATTTTGACACTGCAAGGCCCACTGTTTCAAAACACTTACAAATACTTACCGAGTGTGAATTGCTTGAACAAAAGCAAAACGGCAGGGAAATTTACTATCACATTAATGCACAGAAAATGAAAGAAGTAGACGCGTTTATTGAACCGTTCCGGAAGATGTGGGACGACAGGTTTAATAAATTGGAAGCCATTATGAAGGGATATCAATCAAAAAAATAATATACCATGGAACAAAAAACAAAAATTAATGCTGAAGAAGGCAAACAGGAATTAGTGATCACAAGGGAATTTGATCTGCCGATAGAGTTACTTTTTAGGGCACATGCTGAACCGGACATTATTGAGCAATGGATGTCGAACCCATATGCAACAGCTAAAGTGCTGAAATTTGAAGGAAAAAAGCACGGCAGTTATCAATTGGAATCAACCGATGCCGAGGGAAAAGTGGTATTTCGTTCAAATGGGGTAATTCACGAGTTTATTCTAAACCAAAAGATCACACGGACATTTGAACTGGAGAATGCGCCTTATGGCGTACAGCTTGAGGTTTATGAATTTGAACAATTAACTGATCAAACCAGCAAATTGAATATGCACGTGATATATGAATCGGGTGCAAAAAGAGACCAGGTGCTGGCTTTACCTTTCGCCCAAGGCATAAACATGGCACATAACCGGATACAAGAAATATTGAATACTTTAAAGTAAATCAAAAATGGAGAAGAGAAAACTAATTTGGTATTGGATAATTACTGCAATATTATCTTTTTGTATTTTTTCGGGTGGATTGGCGCAAGCTATACAGGTAAAAGGGGTGGTGCAGGGTTTTAAACCTCTTGGGTATCCAACCTACTTTATTTCGCTTATTGGCGTTTGGAAGGTGTTGGGTGTGATCGCGATATTGGTTCCGAAATTTAAATTGCTTAAGGAATGGGCGTATGCGGGTATGTTTTTTACCATGAGCGGCGCAGTGATCTCGCATATTGCCAGTGGTGATGCTTCTGTACAAATAATTGCCCCGGTTTTGTTGGCCGTTTTTACGGTGTTATCGTGGTATTTGAGGCCTTTAGATAGAAAAATTATTGCACTTTAATTAAAACTCTTGTCATTAGTAGGATTAATTAAAAATGCTTTGTCATTCTGAGGAACGAAGAATCTGTATATTATAAACCACCCTACAGATTTTTCGTTCCTCAGAATGACAAAGGGTAGCTTTTATAACGATAGTGGGCGGTTATCGGTTTTAGACAACTTCTTCGAACAATCAATTATCCTCTGATAAAATAAAAAAATGAAAACACTTTTAAATTAGAATTTATTAGTGTTAATTTGACAGGTATAGCCAATTGTACAAATGAAGTTTAACTGAAAATTTAATAAATGTTACTAGTAAAGTAACATTAGTGGGCTTAATAACTGTTTTATTTACACCATAAATTAGATGCCGGTGGTCAATTCGAGATTATTTTTTACTGTTTTATTAGTTTGCTCTGTTAATTTTTGTGTTAAAGCACAGGATAATAAGGTGGCGTTAACACCTCCGATGGGCTGGAATAGCTATAATTGTTATGGTTCGGCAGTTCACGAGGATGAGGTGAAGGCAAATGCCGACTATGTTGCACAAAATCTGAAGCAGCATGGCTGGCAATACATTGTAGTTGACTTTTTATGGGACTTTGAGAACCCGCCCGGTAGTAATATAGGGAACCCTTTTCAAAAAAGGCTTGAAGATGGCTCATATATCCCCTGGCTGGCAATGGATAAGTTTGGGAGGCTAACACCAAATGTAAATAAGTTTCCGTCGGCGTTTGGCGGTAACGGGTTTAAGCCTTTGGCTGATTATGTCCATTCATTAGGCTTAAAATTCGGTATTCATGTTATGCGCGGCATTCCAAGGCAAGCAGTATGGGCCAAATCACCCGTTAAAGGAACAAATGGCATTACTGCTGATATGGTGGCTGATACTAATTCGAAATGCCCCTGGATGAATCATATGTATGGGCTGGATATGACCAAGCCGGGCGCACAAGAATATTTGAATTCAATATTGGATTTATATGCGAGTTGGGGTGTTGATTTTATTAAGGTTGACGATTTATCGAGGCCCTACAGCACTGCCGAAGTGGAGGGTTACCGTAAAGCGATAGACCAATGTGGCAGGGCAATAGTTTTTAGTACTTCGCCGGGAGCAACACCCGTTGATAAAGCAGATAACGTAAAACAGAATGCCAATATGTGGCGCATTGCAGATGACTTTTGGGACGATTGGAAAGCTGTTTTGCAAATGTTTAATTACGGAAAACAATGGGAAGGAATCGGCGGGCCGGGCCATTGGCCGGATTGCGATATGATCCAGATAGGGAAATTATCAAAACGCGGGCCTGTTGGCGAAGAGCGGTACAGCCGTTTTACCCTTGATGAAGAATATTCTCATATGACATTCTGGACAATATTTCGCTCGCCGTTGATTTTAGGTGGAAACTTGCCTGAAAACAGGGAGCAGGAATTGAAATTATTTACAAACGATGAAGTTTTGGCTGTAAACCAACACGGAGCCGATCCCCGTCAGTTATATAAGAATAATGACGCAATGGTATGGTATTCACATGTACCTAACAGCAAGGATATTTACGTAGCGTTATTTAACCTGAATGAACAACAACAAGCCGTGGGTGTTGATTTTGCTTCCCTTGGACTGAAAGGAAAGATAGCTGTCAGAGATCTTTGGGACAAAAGAGATATTGGGACGTTTAAAAAGGGATATAAAAAAATGATTAACAGGCATGGGGCTGCGTTGTTGAAATTAACGCTTCTTAATTAGTTTTAAGGTTAATAGGGATGGAAACCGGTAATCTAAATAGTCACGAGGACTATCAATCAACAAAAGAGGTGCTTTGCCAAATCGCTTACTTGCTTATGTGCAAAGTACCGGTAACTGTTTCACTTACGTTCAATAAAATATACAAAGCGCAATAATTATTAATATATAGTACCCTTCCGTATGATCTTTAGAAAATCACTTATTTTATCTTTTATACTCCTCTTAAATCTTAGTCTCAAAGCTCAAAAAGTAACACATACATTTGCTTTGGGTGATTCCGTATTCTTACTTGATGGAAAACCCTTCCAGATGATATCCGGCGAGATGCATTATCCCCGCGTACCCCGTGAGGCCTGGCGGGCGCGGATGAAAATGGCGAAAGCCATGGGCTTAAACACCATAGGCACTTATGTGTTCTGGAATCTGCACGAACCCCAGAAAGGAAAGTTTGATTTCAGCGGAAATAATGATGTGGCAGAATTTGTTAAAATAGCCAAAGAAGAAGGTTTATGGGTGATATTAAGACCCAGCCCATATGTATGTGCCGAATGGGAATTTGGGGGTTATCCGTACTGGCTGCAGAATGAAAAAGGATTGGTGGTGCGCAGTAAGGAGGAGAAGTATCTTAAAGAATATGAAACCTATATTAAAGAAGTTGGCAAGCAACTGGCCCCGCTACAGGTAAATCATGGTGGTAACATATTAATGGTGCAAATTGAAAATGAATATGGTTCTTATGGCAACGACAAAGAATATCTGGCCATTAACCAACGCTTGTTTAAGGAAGCCGGTTTTGATGGATTATTATATACTTGTGACCCTGCGTCTGCAATAGCAAACGGGCATCTGCCTGGACTATTACCTGCTATAAATGGTACTGATGATCCGGCGAAGGTGAAGAAAATGATTAGTGAAAACCATGGGGGTAAAGGGCCCTTTTATATTGCAGAATGGTACCCGGCATGGTTTGACTGGTGGGGTACTGCTCACCATACCGTATCCGCCGAAAGCTATACAGTAAGATTGGATAATGTTTTATCAGCAGGTATATCTATCAATATGTACATGTTTCATGGCGGTACTACCAGAGGGTTTATGAATGGTGCTAATTATGATGATAACCACCCCTATGAGCCGCAGGTTAGTAGTTATGATTATGATGCGCCTTTGGATGAAGCCGGTAACGCTACACATAAGTTTATGCTGTTCAGGCAGGTGATCGCTAAGCATTTACCTGCGGGACAAACCTTGCCGCCGGTGCCTGCCGCCAAACCAACCATCGCCATAAATGATATTAAGCTAAACAGATCAGCGGGAATATTGGATATTTTGCCGAAGCCTGTTTTAAATAAAACACCTTTAACTTTTGAAGATCTAAACCAGAATTATGGATTTGTTTTATATCATACCGTTTTAACCGGTGGTAAAACCGGCATCCTAAAACTAAATGAACTAAGGGATTATGCTGTAATAATGATAAATGGGGAAGAAGCAGGGGTGCTTGATCGCAGGCACAATCAGGATAGTATTGAATTGGTATTACCATCAGGCAAGGTAAAGCTGGATATTTTGGTTGAAAATCTGGGGCGTATAAATTTCGGCCCGTATCTGCTTAAAAACAAAAAGGGGATAACAGAAAATGTAAAGTTTGACGGCAAAGAGATCTATAATTGGAAGATGTACGGTTTCCCATTTAGCCAGGTAAACAGCGGGATAATTTATAAAGCCAAGCTATCAGGAAATACACCTGTTTTGAGAAAAGGGACATTCCGCCTTTCAAAAGTGGCAGATACCTACCTGGATATGCGCAAGTGGGGTAAAGGCGTGGTTTGGGTTAACGGGCACAATTTAGGGAGATATTGGTCGGTAGGCCCGCAACAAACCCTTTATATGCCTGCAGAATGGCTGAAAAAAGGCAATAATGATATTGTTGTATTTGAATTATTAAAAAGCCAGGTGAACAGCTTAAGCAGTAGAAAAACAGCTATACTAAGTGAATTGCAGTAAACCTCAACTTAGGCGCAGTGCATAAAAAGGGGAATCGCATTTAAGCTTATCGCACGGTTTACCTTATCTTCCTCCTTTCCCTATTTTAGGGAAAGGTATTGCAAGCGTGAAAAATCAAAATTTTAACGTCAAAAAAATGCAAAAATGGCTAAAAAGTAAGGGCTTTTAGGGCCATTTTATGACTAAAATAGGCATTTTTATGCTTGGAAATGGGTTGAAATAGATTTTAAAACCACCTTTTTGGGGTTGTTTCGGTACTTTTTTGATAGCTTTTTGTACCAACTGTGTCAACTGTTCCTGTGGTATAGTACAAATCTATATAAAACAACAAAGCCTGATATTTTCATATCAGGCTTTGTGCCGATTCTAAGTACTCAGAGCGGGAATCGAACCCGCACTCCGTTTACGGGAACAGGATTTTAAGTCCTGCGTGTCTACCAGTTCCACCATCTGAGCAGGCGTTTAAACCTTTAAAAATAAATCCCTTCTTTTTGACGGAAGGGATTGAGCGAAAGACGAGATTCGAACTCGCGACCCCGACCTTGGCAAGGTCGTGCTCTACCAACTGAGCTACTTTCGCTGTTGGGAGTGCAAATATAGACAGAATTGTTTTCCTTGCAAGGGATTGATTTAATTTTTTTTACATTTTTTTATAACTCGCTGTTTTTCAAAACATCAATTATTAAATCAGTTTCAAAACCACGGCTTAAAGCGTACTGTTGTAGTTTATATCGGCGTTTATAGGGCACTTTTTCGGTGAGCAAAGCCGCTTTTTTGCTTAAAATCTTCGTGAGCATCTCAAAATATTCATCCCCGTCGATGGTTAGCAGTGCTTTTTTTAGCAAATTATCAGGTATCCTCTTGATTTTGAGGCCTTGTTTGATTTTTATGCGCCCCCAACCCTTTTGTTTAAACTTTCCCTGTACGTAGCTCTTTGCAAAACGCTCCTCATTTAAAAAGTTTTCACCTATTAGTTGAACTATGATATTCTCAACAGCATCGGGCCATAGGCCCCAATCGTATAGTTTATCCCTAACTTCCTGTTGCGCGCGTTCCTGGTAAGCGCAAAAGTGTTCGGCTTTGGCCAGGGCAACTTTCTCGTCGGTTATTTTAATCTTTTTAGGGCTATCCATTAAAACCAAAATTCGACAAAAATTCTTCTATTGGTAGAAATATAATCAAATTAGCATCATGCTTAGCAGCCAGTATCCCATATCAAAAATTAAAGACATTATAAGCGCCACAGGCGCTATTGTAAGTGAAAATAACATAAGTGTGCTGCTTACTGATAGTCGCCGCATTACCAGTGCCACAGAGGCCTTGTTCTTCGCCCTGAGCGGTCGCCGTAATGGACACGAGTTCATTGCCGAGGCTTATGCCGTCGGTGTACGCAACTTTGTAGTTAATCATGGTCCGGAGATTAAAATGCCCGGCGCTAATATTTTAATTGTTGATGATGTGTTATTTGCCCTGCAAAAGCTGGCTGCTTTTCATCGCGATAGCTTTAAGCTAAAGGTGATTGGTATAACGGGCAGCAACGGCAAAACCATAGTGAAGGAGTGGCTGTACCAGCTAATGGCTGCCGACCATAACATTGTGCGTAACCCTAAAAGTTATAACTCGCAAATAGGAGTGCCGCTTTCTTTGTGGCAAATAAGCGAGAATAACGACCTTGGCATATTTGAGGCTGGGATTTCCACCACAGGGGAAATGGAGCGTTTAGAGGCCATGATTAAGCCTGATATTGGGATTCTTACACATATTGGCTCCGCGCATGATGAAGGCTTTGAAAGTCGCGAACAAAAGGTACTGGAGAAACTAGGTTTGTTTAAACACTGTAAATTGTTAATCCACAACTACGATGAGCTGATTAATTATTCCAAAGGCATTCGGGTTAAAGAACGCTTTACCTGGAGCCAGAACTTTAAAGAAGCCGATCTATACGTATTTAGCGAGACGATTATTTCTAAAAATTTCTATTTACGTGGCCGATATAAAGGCTCTGAAATAGAATGTCTTATACCCTTTTTAGATAAAGCCTCATTTGAAAATGCCATTACCTGCTGGGCAACCATGCTGGCCATGGGCTATACACCTAGTGAAGCCGACAAACGCATTGAACGTTTAACCCCGGTAAGTATGCGTTTAGAGCTGAAGACCGGTGTGAACAATTGTTCTATTATCGATGATTCATACAACTCGGATATACAATCGCTGGAGATTGCGCTGAACTTCCTGAGCCAGCAGAATCAGCATCAGAAAAAGACTTTGATCTTATCTGATATATTTCAATCCGGACTGGAAGAGGATATTCTGTACGATCAGGTTGCCGATATGATCAAGGCGAAAAAGATTGATAAATTTATTGGTGTGGGTGAGGCCTTGTTTAACCGCCAGCAGTATTTTGATGTGCCCGAAAAGCATTTTTTTGCTGATACCGCAACTTTACTTAAACATATGATTTCCCTGAATTTCAGGGATGAAGATATTCTGATCAAAGGCTCGCGTAGTTTTGAGTTTGAAAGTGTGAGCCGTGCCCTTGTGCAAAAAGGGCATGAAACGGTAATGGAGATCAACTTAAATACCTTGTTGAGTAACCTTAACTTCTATAAATCTAAGTTAAAGCCCGGTGTTAAGCTGATGGCAATGGTTAAGGCTTTTAGTTATGGCAGCGGTACTTTTGAAGTAGCCAATATGCTGCAATACAATAAGGTAGATTACCTGGCCGTAGCTTATGTTGATGAAGGAGTAGCACTGCGACAAGGCGGGATCACTTTGCCGATTATGATATTAAACCCGGAAGTATCAGCATTTGATAAACTTGAAGAATACAAGCTTGAGCCTGTGATTTATAGTTTTGGGTTATTTGATGACTTCATTAGATACCTACAGGCAGCTGGCCTGGCGAAATTCCCTATCCACATAAAAATCGATACAGGTATGCATCGTGTTGGTTTTGAAGATTTTGAGGTGGAAACTTTATGTGATCTGTTAGAGATCAATAACTATGTAAAGGTATGTTCGGTATTTTCACACCTGGCAGCCAGTGAAGCATCACAGCATGATGGCTTTACATTAACTCAGATACAAAAATTCGAGAAGGCTTATAAACAGATCGAAGAAGCTTTGGGCTATAAAGTAATTAAACATTTAAGTAATACAGCAGGCATAACCCGTTGGCCCAATGCGCAATATAATATGGTTAGGTTAGGTATTGGTTTATATGGAGTAGATTCAGCCACACCGGAAGACGAGAGTGGTTTGCAGCCAATTGCCAGCTTAAAAACAAGCGTGTCACAGGTTAAAAAGATAGTCGCGGGTGAGACAGTTGGTTATGGGCGTAATGGCAGCTTATCCAAGGATGGTAAGATAGCTACTGTGAGAATTGGTTATGCCGATGGCTACTTACGTGCCTTTGGTAATGGCGTAGGAAAGTTGTTAGTTAAAGGAATCCTGGCGCCTACGGTTGGAAATATTTCGATGGATACCTGCGTAATTGATGTAAGCGGTATTGATGTTAATGAAGGTGATGAGGTGATCATATTCAACAATGAGTTGAAGATACAGGATCTCGCAGCAGAGATTGGTACAATTCCTTATGAAATACTAACTAATATTTCGCAAAGGGTAAAAAGAGTGTACTTTTATGAGTAAGTTTTTATATGAAAAGAATTGCTAAAGCCTTACTTAATTACTTTGTTAAAGGACTATTGATTGTAGTACCTCTGGGTGTAGCTATCTTTTTGATTTACTGGGCAGTATCCCGGATTGATAATGCGCTAAACCTAAGTACCGCATTATGGACTGACAATAAAGGAAGGCCCATATATATACCTGGCCTGGGTATTGTAAATGTGGTACTAATCATCCTGATAGCGGGCGTTTTGGTAACTAATGTAATTACGGAACCCATTAAAGCTTGGTTTAATCGCTGGTTGGATCGGTTACCGTTGTTTAAATTCCTGTACTCATCAGTAAAAGATCTTACCGAAGCATTTGTAGGGGAAGAGAAGAAGTTTAACGAACCTGTTTTAGTTGATGTGAATGAGTTCGGCCTAAAAAAAATAGGCTTCCTGGTGAAAAGAGATTTAAGTAAGATTGGTTTACCAGGCGATGTAGCAGTGTATTTTCCGTATTCCTACTCCTTTGCCGGTCAGGTAGTTATTATCTCTGCCGATAAAGTACATCCGTTAGACGTCAGCGCGGCTGATGCCATGAAATTTATGATCTCGGGTGGGGTTAGCGGTTTAGACTAGTTCTCAGTTCGTTGGTAAATTCCAAAATCATTCGACTGATAGTATTCCGTTACTTTTTGCTTCTTGATTGATTTGCTTTTAGTATCAAAATAAGTTTTAATGCCCCTTAACTTTATATCATCTCTGTCTTTATTATCTCTACCAGCTATATGAGTTAAATTTAACTCTATTTCATGATACTCAGGATCATATTCGCTACTATCACCGACAGATCGGTAGCTATTATATTGGAATACTTGAGCGTAATTATTTAATTCGAAAAAAGTATTAGTCATAGTATTGGTAGATGTTCCTGTATAACCTGAAGAAATTTTAAGGAGTTGATAATCCTTTCCAAATTTTTCAATTGCCAAAGTATCATAACCATTTCCAAAACTACCTGCTGCTATTAAGGCCTTTTTAAAGTTGGTGATGGTATAGTGGTTATTTTCTTGTTGAATTGAAGCGATGCTGTAAACGGGTGAACATACGTGGCAGTCCATGATTTTTCCATTTTTATAATAAGCATCTGTACGAAAGATGATGAGGTATGCTTCTTTCGTAAGGTTAATAATTGTGTCAATTTTAGTATGCACCAGACTATCGTCCGAAATTGGCAAATTGAAGAAATCATCTAAAGTAGGTTTCCATATGGCCACCTTTTTTACTATTCTTAATGGTGAAAAACAAAGATCAAGGATTGAATCAGCATCACTCAACGAATGAATGACGAACGATGTATCTCGAATAGAATGTACGGAAGATGTATTAATGGGTTTACGTTTTTGGCAGCTAAAAATCAGCATAACTAACACTAAGCAAAGCCAAAGTCTTTTCATGATCAAATCAAATAGTTACTTCTTTCCTCAAACTTCTAATCACCAGTAACACACTTATCAATACCAATAAAGCTCCAAGTATATAAGGTGCCCCGGGGAAGTATAAGGATGAATCCTTATGTGTGAAAAACTTAAAACTATAACCCATTAGTAATGGGCCAATTACTAAGCTTAAGCTGGATAATAAAGTCAGGCCGCCCTGTAACTCACCTTGTTCATTCGCAGCGAATTTACTGGTAATAAACCCTTGCAATGCCGGGCCGGATATTCCACCGAAGCAATAAGGGATCATAAACAGATAAACTTGCCACCCTTGCCCTGCGAAGGCTATCAGGGTTAATCCTGCTCCGTACGATATTAAGCCGATAATGATGTTCTTCTTCAACCCCCATTTGGGTATCAAGTAGCGAATCAAGCCGCCTTGAATGCCTATCAGCAATACGCCAATAAAAAGCCCTAAAAATCCAACACTGCGCATCGACCATTGGAACTTTTCATAAACATAAAAAGGCAGCTGGTATTCAACCGCCTTTTGTGCTATATATACTAAAGTAAAAGCAATGGCTAAGCCTGCAAGTGCCTTATATTTACCTAATTGTTTAAATGATCCGATAGGGTTTGCACGCTTCCAGTCAAATTTACGGCGATGCTCTTTATCTAATGATTCCGGCAAAACAAAGTAACCGTAAGCAGCATTAAATAAAGCCGACCCGGCGGCCACCATAAAAGGGATCTTGATATTTATGTCACCCAAAAAAGCACCTCCCGAAACCCCGATAATAAAGCCCAGGCCAGATGCCGCGCCTACGATACCAAAGTTAGCAGCCCGTTTATCGCCGGTACTAATGTCGGCTATATAAGCAGTAGCAGTAGCCATGGTGGCACCCGTGATGCCCGCTATGGCCCGACCTATAAATAACCAGAAAACAGTTGGCGCGAAGGCCATAAACATATAATCGATACTAAAGCCAATTAACGAGATCAATAGGATAGGCCGCCTGCCAAAACGATCGCTGAGGTTACCCATAACCGGCGAGAATATTACCTGCATACTGGCATAGGTAAAGGTTAACCAGCCATTAATTTCAGAAGCTACCGAGTAATCCACATTACCCAACTCCTTTAACAGGTTAGGTATAACAGGGATAATGATGGCCAAGCCCATCACATCAATAAAAATGGTTACGAAAATAAAACGGAGCGCGGCCGAGGTTTTAATTTTGGGTTGATCCATCCGTGTAAAAATGTAAAATAATGTTAAATGTTTTAGATGGATGTGTTAATTTCTTTTAAAACTCCTGACCGCCAGCAATGCGCTTAGTAGCATAAGTGCTGATCCGATGATAAATGGCATCCCCGGAAATTGAAAAAATGGATTGGGTTTTGTGAAATAATAAAAAGCTTCAGCCATTACCAAAGGCCCGAATATAGAGCTTACACTCATTAAACTGGTTAGCCCACCTTGTAACTCTCCTTGCTCATTGGCAGGCACGCTGTTACTCATATAGCCTTGCAAAGCTGGCCCGGCAATACCGCCCAGGCAGTAAGGCACAAGGAACACAAACATCATCCAACCTTTAGAAGCAAAAGCAAAAAGCAATAAACCGGCAGCATATAAACTTAAGCCGATCCAGATGCTGCGCTTTTCGCCAAGCTTAGGCATAATTATTCTTATTAAACCACCTTGTACTATTGCTACAAATAAGCCAACAGTGCCAAGTGAATAACCAACCCAGTCTTCGTTCCAATGAAATTTGTCCATCGTATAAAAAGTCCATACAGTTTGTACGGCCTGGGCTGCAAAATATACCAGAAACAGGGAAACAGCCAAACCTATTACCGACTTATACTTGCTTAATTGCAATACAGACCCAAGTGGATTAGCTCTTTTTATGTCGAAGTCCCTACGATGGTCTTTGGATAATGATTCAGGCAAAATAAAATAACCGTAAATGGCATTTAATAACGCCAATACCGCTGCTGCTATAAACGGATAATGAACATCATATTTGCCTAGTATACCACCAATTACCGGCCCTATAATAAAGCCAATACCAAAAGCAACACCTATTAAACCAAAATTTGCAGCGCGCTTTTCGGGTTCGCTGATATCAGCGATATAAGCTGATCCTGTTGTGAAGCTGGCGCCTGTTATTCCGGCAACAATACGACCCACAAATAACCAGGCGATGGTAGGGGCAAATGCCGAAAATAAATAATCGACGCTAAAGCCTAATAAAGAGCATAGTAATACAGGCCTGCGGCCAAATTTATCGCTTAAATTACCTATAAGAGGAGCGAACAGGAATTGCATGGATGCATAAGCGGCGGTAAGCCAACCTGCATAAGCTGAAGCATCGCTAATATTACCATGAATTAAATGTTCAATTAGTTTTGGTATAACGGGTATGATAATACCCAGCCCCATTACGTCTATAAGCAGCGTAGCAAAAATAAATCCTAAAGCAGCCTGGCGTTTTTTGGGTACAGGTTTATCCATGCCGCAAAATAAACAAATATGGTTTAAATTGATGCTAAAGTTTTTTCCTTATCTAAAATGTCATTTCGACCGGAGGGAGAAATCTTCTTCGATAGGCATAGTTTATAACTGTAAGACTTAGTTTTTAAAACTTCGTAAGTCTGTTTACTGCTTTTAGATGATTTCTCCCCCTGGTCGAAATGACAAGGAGCTATTTTAATTCCCTATCAGCGGATTGTCTTTCAAGCATCCAGCCCGGGTATTCTTTGGGTAGAGCGCTTACTTCGTCGATTTTTTTAAGATCATCTTCAGTCAAGGTAATCTCTGTAGATTTGATGTTATCATTCAATTGTTCGACTGTTTTTGCACCGATGATAGTACTGGTTATACCCGGTTGCTGCCTAACCCATGCCAATGCAATGGCCGCTGTCGAAACGTTGTGCTGTTTACCAACTTCTGTTATTACATCAATAATATCATAAGTTTTGTCTTTGTTGATAGGAGGGAAATCAAAAGTTGTACGCCTTGAACCTTCCACTTTTTCATTGTCGCGGGTATATTTACCACCCAGGAAACCTCCGGCTAATGGGCTCCATGGCATCATCGCTAAATTTTGGTCTGCTGCCAATGGTAAAATTTCACGCTCAATATCACGCCCTGCTAAAGAGTAGAAGTATTGCATGCCTACAAATTGATTCCAGCCATGTAATTTGCAAATTCCTATCGCTTTCATAACCACCCAGGCAGGCCAATTGCAAATGGCTATATAGCGTACTTTTCCTGTTAGAACGATGTCGTTTAATGCACGCATGGTTTCTTCAATTGGTGTCTTAGGGTCGAAGCCATGCACGTATAAAACATCGATATGATCCAACTGTAAACGTTGCAAACTTTCATCCACCGAATAAAAAATATGGTAACGCGACAAACCAACCGCATTCTTGCCTTCGCCCATACGTCCGCGGACTTTAGTTGCGATAACCAATTCGTTACGGTTAAAACCGAGATCTTTAATAGATTGTCCCAGTAATTTTTCTGATTCTCCGAAGGAGTAAACATTGGCAGTATCTATAAAATTAATGCCTGAGTCAACTACAACCTTCATCAGTTCATTAACTTCTTTCTGTTGTACTTTTCCAATATTTTCCCAATAGCCTTTGCCACCAAAAGTCATGGTGCCAAAGCAAATTTCCGACACCAGCAAACCGGTGTTTCCTAAAAAGTTGTATTTCATAAGTAGGTGAGATTTATTTAAATCTAATATGCATAAAATGGTGTAGTTTTTTGTGCTTTCTATCGAAATTTTACGTAAAAATGGTCTTATTTCAACCGTTTTTTAGTCAAAATCGGTGCTTTTTAGGCTGATTTGATGTCGAAAAGTGATTTAAAAAGCCTGTTTTTAGTGCTTTTTAGGGCGTTTTTGGGGTGAAAAGTGTACCAAATGTACCATGTGTTTCATTTGTACCGTGGTACAGTGTTCACGTAAAGTAACTAATGTGTTGTACTGTAATTTTTAGCACCCGAAAAATTGGCAGAGGCAAGTTAGTGCATATATTTACGGCACAATTAGCATTATGGCTTTAAGAACTACTGTAATAACCGGCGCGACATCCGGCATAGGCAAAGAAACCGCTTTGGCACTTGCCAAAAAAGATCACGCGATTTATTTGCTGGTCAGAAATACCCAAAAAGGCGACCGCCTTAAAGACGAGATCATAACACAAACCGGCAATAAAAACATTTTTGTGGTAAAGTGTGATCTGGCCGATCTACAAAGTGTCCGTGAAGCCGCTGATGAACTTAAAGCTAAGCTGTTTGCTGTAAACGTGCTGATAAACAATGCTGGCGGTATCTTCGGTGAAAAACAAATGACTAAGGACGGTTTTGAAATGACTTTCCAGGTAAATCATTTGGGGCATTTTCTGTTAACCATAGCGATTATGCCGCTGTTAGAGAAAGGGCAGGCAAGGGTGATTAATGTAAGTTCTGAAGCGCACAGAAGGGGTAAAGCTGATTTTGATGATCTGCCGTGGCAACAAAAGAAATACTCTGCATGGAGGGCTTATGGTATGGCAAAGTTATTCAACCTTTATTTAACTAAAGCTTTGGCTGAAAAATATGCGGACAAAGGGATTTCTTCATTCGCATTGCATCCAGGTGTTGTGAAAACTGAATTCTGGGGTGGAGTAAGTGGGCTTTTAGGTAAATTAACGAGCTTGTTAGTCGGCCCGTTTATGATTGCGGCTGAAGAAGGCGCACAAACCACCATCTATTTGGCCACCGAGCCGGGGATGGATGCCAAAAGCAGTCAGTACTTCATTAAGAAGAAAATGGCAAAATCAACTGTACTTTCCTGGAATGAAGCTAACCGCAATAAGCTTTGGGATATCAGCAAAAAATTAGTGAGTAAATATTTAGCATAATCATTATGCATATAACACTCATCGGTTCAGGCAATGTAGCCACCCATTTAGGTGCGGCGTTTAAAAATGCAGGGCATAGTATTGTGCAGGTGTATAGCCGCAATGCGCATAACGCAGCCTTACTGGCCTATCATATCGGCGCTGAGGCTATTGATGATCTGAACAGTATCGACCCCAATACTGATATTTTTATTATTTCTGTAAGCGATGATGCCATTGCAGGCATCGCGCAGGAATTATCAAAACACAATAAACTGATAGCCCACACTTCGGGTGCGACGGACCTTTTCAATATTTTGGCCTTTACTGACAACGCAGGCGTGTTTTATCCCTTGCAAACCTTTAGTAAAACAAAGGAAGTTGATTTTTTAACCGTGCCATTATGCATTGAGGGTGCAAATGAATCTATCACCAAAACATTAAAAGAACTTGCCCAAAGCATCAGCAATAATGTTTATGAGATAGATTCAAACCAACGTAAAACCTTGCATTTGGCTGCAGTATTTGCCTGTAATTTCCCTAATTACCTATACCGGGTAGCGCAGGAGTTGTTGGCAGACCAAAGAATAGATTTTAATTTACTACGACCGCTAATTTTAGAGACTGCCGAGAAAGTGCAAACTAACCTACCTGCCAATGTGCAAACCGGCCCTGCTATCCGTAACGATCAAAAAACTATGGAGGCGCATTTAGCTTTATTGAAATACGAACCCGAGTGGGAGCAATTGTACAGGTTGTTAAGTCAGGGTATTATCAAAAAGGATTAATACAATACGCCACCTAAGTAATTTTATTACTTTTGCCAAAATGAATATTTATAAGCTTAAGATAAACTTTGAGGAAAAGGATCACGAATCTGTTGAATTCCCTATTGCCGAAGGTGAGTCTGTTTTAGATGTTTGCCTGGAAAACGGCATTGAATTACAGCACAATTGCGGTGGCGTTTGCGGATGCAGTACCTGCCATGTATATGTAAATAAAGGCATGGATAGTCTGCAGGAAATTTCAGATAAAGAAGAAGACTTTATTGATAGAGCGGTTAATCCACGTATTACTTCACGCTTAGGTTGCCAATGTGTGGTGATTGATGGCGATATTGAAGTAACTTTGCCCGACCAGTCCGACTTCATGGGCCACTAATAACATAATTTTAGATTCTACTCATCAACATAACAATGACTCACGACAAAAAATTTGCTTTACCCATACACTGGGCCGATCATGAAGATATTGCTATTGAACTTTATGAAAAGTTCGGCGATGATTTTGATGAATCAAAAATATACCGCATCCGCTTTACGGATCTTTTAGAGTGGATCTTAACGCTGCCTAACTTTGCTGGTACACGTGAGCAATCAACTGAAGGACACCTGGAGCAAATTCAATCTGCCTGGGTTTACGAATGGAGAGATAATCAATAATTCTAATGGAATCCTTTTTAAGCAAGCTTCACGATATAACTACATTTATTTTTGATGTAGATGGCGTATTAACCGATGGCTCTGTTTTTGTAAATGAGAGCGGTGAACAATCACGCGCATTTAACATTAAAGATGGTTATGCCATACAGTTGGCCGTAAAATGCGGTTACCAGGTTTGTGCAATATCCGGTAGCCGATCTAAAGGTGCAGTATACAGGTTGAATAGTCTTGGTGTCACCGATGTTTACATGGGTACACATACCAAAGCAGAACGATTTAAAATTTATTTGGAGGAAAAGATAACCCATGCGTCTAATGTGTTGTATATGGGCGATGATATTCCTGATCTTGCACCGATGAAACTCGCTGGTTTATCGGTATGTCCTGCCGATGCTGTGGAAGAGATCAAAGCGGTAAGCCATTATGTATCGCCATACTCCGGTGGTAAGGGCTGCGCCCGCGATGTGATTGAAAAAGTACTTAAGGTACAAGGTAAGTGGATGAGCGAACAGGCTTATAGCTGGTAGGTTTTTTAAGTCAAAAGTTTAAAGTGAAAAGTCAAAAGTTTTTATTGTCTGATGAGTAACATTCCTCAAATTATCCTTGCATCCAAATCACCCCGCCGACAGGAGCTCTTGAGGCTGATGGATGTTGATTTTAGGGTTGTGTTAAAGGAAGTGGATGAATCGTATCCCGAAGATTTATCACCTGAAGAAGTAGCGGTTTATATCGCGTCCAAAAAAGCCGAAGCATTCGACGAAAGCATAGGGGATGAGGTTGTACTAACTGCCGATACCATCGTGTGTGTTGATGGATTGATATTAGGCAAACCATCAACCGCCGAACACGCCATTGAGATGCTTAAAATGCTATCAGGCAAAGTGCATAAAGTTATTACCGGCGTTTGTTTGCTGCATAAGCGCCATTACAATAAATTTTTTGATGTATCTGAGGTGTTCTTTCGCAAGCTTAGTGATGATGAGATCACCAGCTACGTAAACGAATACATGCCACTTGACAAAGCCGGCTCATACGGCATACAGGAACGCATAGGTTTGATCGGTATCGAAAAAATCAACGGCTCCTACACCAACGTGGTTGGTTTACCTACTGAAAAACTGTACCAGCAATTAAAGAATCTTTAAGTTTTCCTTCTTTCTTTGTCATTCTGAGCGCAGCGAAGAATCTGTATGCATTCTCTGCTACTTGTCATTTCGACCGGAGGGAGAAATCTTCTTCGCCTAATAAGTAGTTCGCTATGCAAGTGCAGGAGATTTCTCCCTCCTGTCGAAATGACATCCGCCGAAACAAAAAGAGCCACAATAAAATTGCGACTCTTAATATATATACTCGATTAGGTCGTATAACCCAGTATCTTCAATACCTGTTTACTATTCTGTTCCTCGCCGAAAACCTCAAAGTTAAATGTCTCATCCCTGTTTCTGCGGATGATAACATGTTTAGGTGATGGCAGCAGACAGTGGTGTATGCCTCCGTAACCGCTTAAAACTTCCTGGTAAGCTCCTGTATTGAAAAAGCCTACATATTGCACCTTGCGCGTCTTAGGCATAAACACGCTATTCATGTGCGCCTCCTGGTTGTAATAATCCTGACCGTCGCAGGTTATACCACCCATATTTACACGCTCATACTCACTGTCCCAGTTATTAACTGGTAACAGGATGTATTTTTGATTCAAAGCCCAAACGTCAGGCAGGTTAGTAATGAATGAACCATCCAGCATTAACCATTTCTCACGGTCGTTTTGTTGCTTGCGGCCTAAAACCTTGTATAAAATGCCTGATGCCTCGGCAACAGTATATTTGCCAAATTCGGTAATAATATCCGGTTCAACAGTATCATTCTCGGCGCAGATTTCTTTGATACGGCTCACGATCTCATTGATCATGTATTCGTAATCAAAATCAAATACTAATGAATCTTTAAACGGCATACCGCCACCAATGTCCAAAGTATCCAAATGCGGATTGATCTTTTTGAATTTGCAGTAAAGCGTAACATATTTCTCCAACTCATTCCAGTAATACGGAGTGTCCGATATACCAGAGTTAATGAAGAAATGCAACAGCTTAACCTGGAAGTTAGGGTTATCCTCAATCTTATTATGATAAAAATCGATGATGTCTTCCATCCTGATACCTAAACGTGAGGTGTAAAACTGTGAATCCGGCTGCTCTTCTGCTGCTATACGGATACCCAGGTTACAAGGCTCATCAAGTTCAATCTCGTCGTCGTACAGGTTAAACTCTTCCTTATTATCCAATACAGGGATGATGTTTTTAAAACCATCATGCAGCATATCGATAATGTAAGTTTTATACTGGAACGTTTTAAATCCATTACAAATTACGGTAATGTCTTTCGTAACCGATCCTTTTTTCTCCAAAGCATCAATCATCGGCATATCAAAAGCCGAAGACGTTTCCAGGTGGATCTCGTTTTTAAGCGCTTCTTCAACTACGTGCTTAAAATGCGAGCTTTTGGTGCAATAACAGTATTTGTAAGTCCCGCGGTAATTATTTTTGATAATTGCCTGCTGAAATAACAACTTAGCCTGCTGTATTTTCTTAGAAATAATAGGAATGTAAGTGAAGCGCAGGGGAGTGCCGTACGTTTCAATCATCTCCATTAAATTAAGATCATGAAAGTATAGTTCATCATCGATGATCTCAAAACCATCCTGCGGAAAACCTACACTTAAATCAAGAAATTCCTGGTAACTCTGCATCTATTAAAATTTTGGCAAAAATGTAATTTTTAAATGGGAATTTTGTGTAATTTTTATAGTAGTAGTGTAATTATTTTTTAGATGTCAAATTAGATCAATTTACAACCGGCAAATGAACCTCCGCCATCATGCATCTCGCACTGCCACCACCGTTGTTTTCAATGGTTTGTATATCGGCAGAAACTAATTTGCCATATTTTTCAAGCGATAATTTTTGTTCCAGATTAAGCGCTCTAAAAGCACTTTCCGACATCACGATCAACGTATCCCCATTTTTGCTTTTTACCTCCAGCATATTACCTGCAAATTGGTTCATCTGCTTAAAGGAAATTTCTATGATTTCTTTTTGGGTTGATTTTAATGATTCCGTAACCACAACCCGCTCGTAAGGGTTAGGAATACTATCCAAACAAATAATAGAGAATTGGCTACCCACACACATCAACACGTTGGTATGGTAGATCGCTTTGCCATCTTCATCTGCCGCATCAAAACAAACTGAAGTATAACCGGATTGCTCGCAAAAAACATCTAGCACTGTTTTATCGGTGCGTGGCGATAAGCAGGCATAGGCTATTTTACGCTCCCGATCTAACACCATGCTGCCCGTTCCTTCCAAAAACTTATTTTCTTCCTCGTATCGGCTCAAGTCAACAATATGATGAACTTTAAAATGATCTTCTAATCGGGAAATTATATCCTCCCTGCGTTCCAGCCTCCGGTTTTCAGCCTGCATAGGGTAGAGGAATATATTGCCATCAGCATGAAAAGACACCCAGTTATTGGGAAATATAGAATCAGGTGTATAAGGTTGCGGGTTATCATCAATAACGGTAACATCAACTCCATTATGCCGCAATACATCCACAAAGTTGTTAAACTCGTGTAAAGCCTTTTGCTGTACCTCTTGCTGGTTTTTATCTTTATGCTGAAAGGCATTACTCTCAGCAGTTTCCTCATTATAACCGAAATTAACCGGCCTTATCATTAACAGGTGCGATGTTGACTGTTGGTTCATTAGTTTATGGTTCATAGTTCATTGTCTTTATTAATTGCAGATAGATTATATCATGGTAATCAATAAATCCTATAAATCAAGGTTCAGACGATCTCTCAAAATCGGCATGCTCATACAATGAAAACCACCACGAGCTCTCGATAGCTCTGCCGATGGCATTAATATCAGCGTATCTTTCATTTTTTGTGGGTCGATGTCACCGTTTTCAAATTGCTCGAGCAATTCGCTAACTTTAACCACCTCAAATCCATTTTGTTTAAATGCCTCAACGGTTTTATCGTTTCGATCATAACCAACGACAACGCCTTCTTTTACAGCCAACAGGTTGCAGGAGTCTGTCCATTGCTCGCGGGCATCGTAAGGGAATGAATTATTGCCCGAGTAAATGAACTTGGTCGGTTCCTTGCTTTGCAGATCCTTTTCGCTGATGTTGGTCAGCAGATCCTCAATACATTCAAACTTCTTTGTTTTTTTGCCTTTTCTAAACTGGACGATCTCGGTTTTTTCTTTAGATTTTTTGTCCGCGAACCAGGCTATCGGTTCTTTCTCATCAATCGGACTTTCACCCATAGCCAACGAACCTAATAGCACCCATACATTGCGTTTTACCTGTGTAAATACGGTGTCAATGTGCATATAATCACGTTTGTGAGGTATTTTTACAACGGTAACCTTCTCCACCACATTATGCTCAAACAATAGTTTGATAGCCTCGTTGGCTCCGTTTGGAGATGTACGCTCGCTGCATCCAATAATCAAATGCTGCGGACTAACCATCATCACATCACCACCCTCTAGGGTCGATCGCTCAGTATTGTCCTCACCCGGGCGCAAAAAGTGCTGCATGCTCTCGGGTATTTCCAGCACATTGTTTTTATAAGCTGCAAACAGCGGATGATTGAAGAATATATATCTTAACAGCAGTGTTTCGCGCGCCCTGGCCTTTTTTGCAGGGCGGTTAAGCAACATGAAATTATTAATGGCGATGCCAATATCACGAGAGAAAATCAGGTTAGGGATAGGGGCAAATATCATCTCATCATTTGCTAATGATCCTGAGATTAAAATCTTGGCCAGCTCTATCGGGTCAGTATCTATCAATTGCTCTTGTAGTCGATAATTGCAGCTCTCAATAGCGCAAACCGATGCCACCAACTTGGTGCGGATGCCCGTATCCTGTAATACATCAGCCAGCAGGGTTTGTATCTCTACCACTTTACTCGATGCATGGAAATCCTTATTGTCAGGCTTAAAAAAAGCGCGCTTATGTTCAATTGAATCTATTTGCTTCAGCTTGCCCTTTATCTTTTCAGGATCAAGGAAATACATAAGCAGCTTTACATAGTAATCATACTCATTTTTGCGTACGGTATCCAGGTGTACAATATCCTCAAAAAGCCAATCCTGTGCTTTAGAAGGCACAACTTTACCCAAACCGCTATCCGGGCTATGAATCAACAATGCCCGCAGGGTACCTATTTCAGAAGTTACATCTATTTTAAAATCGTTGTTTTTTAGTGTCATAAATTGGTGGCCAGTTGCACAAAGCTAATATAAATTTAATTCGCTTACCTACTGACAAAACAGTGTCAGCGCTTATTCAAATTAAAGTCCCGAAATTTGAAATATACCGGATAGTATTTACAAACGCATTGCGAAAATGTGTAATTACCGTTCTTTGAAATATTGTTATTAAAGTCATTATCACACATCATCAATAACTATAATCTTATAAATCCTTAAATCGTGTCATAAATCGTGTTATTTTTGTGCGATGGATTTTATTATTGAAGCTGTACTTAAAGCTGTTAAGCACCTGTACCAAACTGATATTACTGCCGATAGTGTTAACCTGCAGGAAACACGCAAGGAGTTTGATGGGCAGGTTACTATTGTTACGTTCCCGTTTATCAAGTTTTCACGCAAATCGCCTGAGCAAACAGGAGCAGAGATCGGTGAATATCTGAAAGAATCTTTACCGCAGATAGCAGCATTCAATACCGTAAAAGGCTTTTTAAATATATCCTTAACTGATACTTATTGGATAGATAAATTATATCAAGAAATTTTACCCGAAGATTTTGCCGTATTTAAACCAAACGGTAAAAAAGTGATGGTGGAGTATTCATCACCTAATACCAACAAACCTTTGCACTTAGGCCACGTGCGTAATAATCTGTTAGGTTTTTCATTGGCGCAGATATTAAGTGCAGCTGGTTATGAAGTAATTAAAGCCAATTTGGTGAACGATAGGGGTATTCATATCTGTAAATCCATGCTGGCCTGGCAGTTATACGGTAATGGGGAAACTCCTATATCAACAGGCGAAAAAGGCGACCACTTAGTAGGCAAATACTATGTGATCTTCGATAAGGAGTACAAAAAGGAGATAGAATTCTTAAAATCAGAAGGTCAAACTGAAGAGGAGGCTAAAAAAAATGCGCCTCTCA
This sequence comes from Mucilaginibacter sp. L196, assembly GCF_009765905.1. Lineage (GTDB taxonomy): Bacteria > Bacteroidota > Bacteroidia > Sphingobacteriales > Sphingobacteriaceae > Mucilaginibacter. Next base: position 746,335 of record NZ_LMUO01000019.1, read on the forward strand.
TCAAATCTGCGCAGGAAATGCTTCAAAAATGGGAAGCTGGAGATGAGGAAGTGATCAACCTTTGGAAAACCATGAATACCTGGGTGTATGATGGTTTTGGTAAAACATACAATAGGCTTGGTGTTGAATTTGATAAGTTTTACTACGAATCCAATACCTATTTATTAGGTAAAGATATTGTTGAAGAAGGCCTTACAAAAGGCGTATTCTTTGAAAAACCGGATGGTTCTGTTTGGATTGATTTAACTGCGGATGGATTGGACGAAAAACTCGTTCGCCGTTCTGATGGCACCTCTGTTTATATCACTCAGGATTTAGGCACCGCACAGCTTAAATATGATGATTTCGATGTGAATGAATCTATTTATGTGGTAGGTAACGAGCAGGATTATCACTTCAAAGTGCTGTTCCTGATCTTGCAAAAACTTGGTAAAAGCTGGGCCAAGGGTCTATATCATTTATCCTATGGCATGGTCGATCTGCCATCTGGTAAAATGAAATCTCGCGAAGGAACCGTTGTTGATGCCGATGACCTGATCGACGAAATGGAGAAAACAGCCAAAGAGCAAACCGAAGCTTTAGGTAAGGTTAATGATTCTACCGAAGAAGAAAAGCTGCATTTATACCACACTATCGGTATGGGCGCGTTAAAATATTTCCTGTTAAAAGTTGATCCTAAAAAACGTTTATTATTTGATCCAAATGAATCAGTAGATTTTCAGGGACATACTGGTCCGTTTATTCAATACACCCATGCCCGTATCAAATCGGTACTAAGCAGGGCAGAAATTGATTTTGCTGATCAGATAGATATTACATCATTAGATGCAGTAGAGCGTGACCTTATTGTAGTATTGACCCAATACCCAGCGATAGTAAGCGAAGCAGCAAGCAGTCACAACCCTGCGTTAATAGCCAATTACATTTATGAGCTGGCTAAAACGTACAACAAATTTTATCACGAAAAGTCTATCCTTCAAGCTGAAGATGATTTGCTAAAGATTTTCAGGCTACAGCTTTCATCAGCATCAGCAAAAGTGATTAGTAAGGGAATGGGTTTATTGGGAATTGAAGTTCCTGAAAGGATGTAATTTTATTTTATAAGCTAAAAAACTCGAAAAGCGAACCAAAGTAAGCATCGTTCCAGCCTTCGGTCATATCTTCATAATCGCTGTCAGGTATATTAGTATGCCTTAATTCGGCCGAAGTGCCGTTTTTATCAGCGTGAAGCTTAATGGTAACGATAGATTCAGCTTCTTGTCCATCAAAATACCATTGCTGTACAATCTTCTTGTTTTCTTCAAACTCAATGTTCTTGCCAACAATGCTGCCATCCCACATAGAGAATTCTGTGCCAGGCTCAGTCGACATAACCGCAGGCTCACCTGTCCATAACTCAAGAGTTAATGGATTGGTTAACGCGGTATAAATTTCCTCAGGCGTGGCCGGAAGAACGTAGTATTTTTTAAAATCTTTCAATACGCAAATCTAACCAAATTACGATACCTGCCCAATGGGTAATACAGTTTTTCCGTATACTTCATTCAATAAGTTGGCTATTCCTGTATATATGGCTGATAAGCCGCAAATTATGCCTTCGTAACCTGCTATTTGGCCTAATCCTTTATTCCCTGTGCCATCGCTTATTGCCAATAACACAAACAATATTGTTAATGAGCCAAAAACAAATTGTAGCGCCCTGTTTAATTTAAGTGTCCCAAAAAACATCAGGAAGGTAAACAATCCCCATATACCTAAATAAGCGCTCATGCCTGCTTCTGATGGTTTAGGTGCCCATCCAAACGCTGGTATAACTATTAATCCAACTAATGACAGCCAGAAGAAGCCATAAGATGTAAATGCAGTTAAACCAAAAGTATTATTCTTTTTGGCTTCTATTATTCCGGCAATAACTTGTGCCAAACCGCCGTAAAAAATACCCATGGCTAATATCATGGAGTTAAATTCAATAAAGCCTGCATTTTTAAAATTTAACAAAACAGTAGTCATGCCAAATGCGCAAAGCCCTAATGGTGCAGGATTGGCAATACCGTCTTTTACAGCTACAGGTGTAGGAATAGTTGGAATCATGGTTTCTTGGTTTTAATTGGTCAGGCAATTTATGTGTTTATTTCTATTAAATCAATATGTTACAAACCGTAATGTATCTTTACCGTTAATCAATAGCTATGCAGAAACTTGTTTTAATACGCCACGGCCAAAGTGTTTGGAATTTAGAAAACCGTTTTACCGGGTGGACTGATGTAGACTTATCACCAACTGGCGTTGAGCAAGCCAAACAAGCAGGGCAATTGTTGAAGAAATACGGTTATAATTTTGATGCCGGGTTTTGTTCGGTACTTAAGCGTTCCATAAAAACTTTAGATTTTGTTTTGGAAGAGTTAGATCACCTTTGGATACCGGTACAAAAATCATGGCGATTAAACGAGCGTTTCTACGGAGCATTGCAAGGCTTAAATAAGGATGAAACCATAGCGCAATATGGAGCAGAGCAGGTACATCAATGGCGGCGTGCCCCAAATGCCTTACCACCTGCTATCACCAAAGATGATGATCGTTACCCAGGTAAAGATATTCGCTACAAAGATCTCACTGAGCGCGAATTACCGCTCACCGAAAACCTAAGCGAAACGATGGATCGTGTATTGCCTTATTGGAACGAAGTAATAGTGCCTGAAATGCGCAAAAATCAAAAGGTGATCATCTGCGCGCACGGCAACAGCCTAAGGGCATTGATTAAATACATCGATAACCTTAGTGATGACGAAGTAACCCAATTAGATCTACCAACAGGAGTTCCATTAGTTTATGAATTGGATGAAGGATTAAACAGGATCAAACATTATTATTTGGAGCCTTAGTTATAGGCGTAGGGTTTCATCGTTCCGCAACTACAAGCGCAGTTAGGATCGCGTACACCCAATAGCTTTAAAAAGTGCTGGTAAAAGCCTATACGATCATTCATATTAGGCATGTTATCGCCTTTGTTGCATTCTATCTGTCCGTTTACAATATTAATCGTCATGCCAAAGCCTGGAGTTCGTCCTGCGGCTTTATCAGCAGCGCTGGGCTGCCATTTACCGGTCATTACGTCGTGTGCTGATGGTTTTGGTGATTGTGGCGTCATCCAAAAATAAATAGCGGTTTTAAAGGCAACTACCGGATCATTTTGAACCAGGTCCGGATTACTTAACAACACATTCTTATCGCCAAAAATGCAGGTTGATGCATAACCATAATTGCCATTATAACTTATTTGCATAGGGCCGCGGCCATAATATTTTTTGCCTTTAACTGCAGGATAATCATCATTGTCTGCTACATAAGTTAATGCGGTATTTACTTCATGCATCAGCATTAGTCCGTCATTATATTTACCATTTTCACCGTGGCGGGTTTCATGTGCTATCTGCGCAAAAAAAGAGGCTAATTCCTTTTTATTTGTTTGGAGATCACCCGCGCTGCAAAATGCGCTGTAATCAATAGTATAGGATGTGTCGGGCTTTGCTTTGGCCCAGCTCTCGTTCCAGTCGGCATCCTGGCGCACAATGGTTGATTTACCTGTAGTTTTATCCGTACGAATGATCTGGAATACTGATGCCGACCTGCGTGTTATCTTTACTTTAATAGCACCTAATTGATTTATAGCCTTTATAAAAGCCGCGTAACTGTAAAAATTATCATGCAACGGAAAAAGCGTGTTAAAGTCTTTTTCGCTCAAAAAGCTGCTTACCGGTATTTTGTTGCTTACATCAGGTGCGCTGGTTGTACCCGATGGAGAGGAATGGCACTTAAAGCTTAATAGCGATGTTGCTGAAAGTAAGACAAGTATCAGCCGGGTAGATAATATGATCGATTTCATTATAGTAGTGAGTGAAAATATATAACACCATATATCCAAACAGGTTTAATTTAAATATATTTTAATGTATTTTTAAAAAGTATTAAGCGACAAGGTTAATAAGTTTAAATGAAAATATATACTAAAACCGGAGATAAAGGGTTAACATCATTAATAGGCGGTACGCGGGTGCCTAAACATCATCTGCGCATCGAGAGTTATGGTACAGTGGATGAGCTTAATTCATATATCGGGTTGATCCGCGATCAGAATATTAGCGAACAGGATAAGGATATATTAAAACATATACAGGACAGGTTATTCACCATTGGGGCTTCATTAGCTGCTGATCCCGAGAAATCGAAAATGGTGATACCTGATCTGCATGATGAGGATATTGAACTGCTGGAGCATGAAATGGATGTAATTGATGAGCAATTGCCAGCATTAAAACATTTTATTTTGCCGGGTGGCAGTAATGCCATTTCGTTTTGCCATATTGCAAGGTGTGTTTGCCGAAGGGCCGAACGCATAACCGTTCACTTGGCCGAAGAAAGCCCGGTGGATGTAAAAGTGAACATTTATCTGAACAGGTTGAGCGATTACCTATTCACTTTAGCGCGTAAGATAGGGGATGAGCAATGTATCCCCGAAAATAAATGGATACCGCGTATTTGAAAATGTTAGAAAAAAATATTGATAATCAATTTAAAAATATTATACTTTTGCGAAAAAGTAATTTAGTGTAATTATTATAAAAATAAAATATGTACTGGACACTTGAACTAGCATCTCACCTTGAGGACGCACCCTGGCCTGCCACAAAAGACGAATTAATTGACTATGCTATACGCTCTGGCGCACCTGTAGAGGTTATTGAAAACCTACAGGCACTGGAAGACGATGGCGAACCTTATGAAAATATTGAAGAAATCTGGCCGGATTATCCGACAAAAGACGACTTCTTTTTTAACGAGGACGAATATTAATCAACATTTTTTTAGATAGAAGAACCCTGCGAACGCAGGGTTTTTTTATTCGAGCGCATTTTGGAACGGTTTTGGTATTGATGATAATATATTTATCAACTAAAACTTTAACAAAATGAGAGGTTTATTGTACATCATTGCTGTTATCCTTATAATAGGGTGGGCATTAGGAGTATTCTTTTATTCGGCAACCGGATTGATCCACGTATTATTAGTAATCGCTATCATAGCCTTACTTTTAGGTTTGATCAGAAGGGCCTAAGCAGGTACTCAATAGAATAGAATATTAAGCCATTTGCCTTAGGCAGATGGCTTTTGGTTTAATATAGCCTCGGCTATTGCAATATCCTCCGGAAATGTGATCTTGATATTCTCGTAACTACCTTCAATCAGGTTTATTTTAACGCCTGAACTTTCAACTACGCTGGCATCATCAGTAAACTTTATATCGTAAGCTTGGTCATATGCTTTTTGCAGTACCGACCATTTAAACGTCTGCGGTGTTTGCACCAAATAAATATCATCACGTAATAAACTAACGGAATGATCACCTTGCATTTGTCTTACCGAGTCGCGGCTTTTAACTGCCGTAATAGCGTTACCATGCCCGGCAGCGTAAGTAAATGAGTTGTTTATAAGGGATGCCGCTGTAAGTGGCCGTACAGCATCGTGAATGGCTATAACCGCATTTGTGTCTTCAATGATATTCAACCCTGATTTAACAGAGTGAAAGCGGGTCTCACCGCCTTTTATTAGTTGATGAGGTAAAGTGAAATTATATTTTGCACATAAATCCAACCATAGTTCATGATAATCAGCATGCAATGCCAAAATTAACTCTGGTTTAGCTACGGTATTATGAAAAGCCTGCAACGTATGCATTAAAATAGGCAAGCCATTCAGCAATAAAAACTGTTTGGGTAGAGCCGCTTGCATACGTGTACCGGAACCGCCGGCAACAATTATCGCGAAATTAGATGTGGGATTTGAGATTTGAGATTTGAGATCAGGTGCGCTCATATTCTACTTTGATTAAAAAAGATATGAGATTTGAGTTTAGTCTCAAATCTCATATCTATAATCTCAAATCTAATTAAATTATCAGCATGGCATCTCCATAGCTGTAGAAATTGTATTTTTCTTTCACTGCAACTTCGTATGCATTCATTACATGTTCATAGCCACCAAATGCACTTACCATCATCAATAAGGTTGACTCAGGAGTGTGAAAGTTAGTGATCATTGAATTAGCGATGCTAAAGTCGTATGGCGGGAAAATGAATTTACTCGTCCAGTCGTTAGCCGCTTTTAAAGTTTTATTGGCAGATACCGCTGATTCAATAGCACGCATTGAGGTAGTACCTACAGCACAAATACGTTTTTTTCTTTCGATACCACGATTAACAATATCAGCCTGTTTTTGCTCGATGATGAATTGCTCAGAATCCATTTTGTGCTTGGTTAAATCCTCAACCTCAACCGGGCGGAATGTACCTAAACCAATGTGTAAAGTAACCTCAGCAAAATCAACACCTTTAAGTTCAAGGCGTTTCATCAATTCACGGCTAAAATGCAAACCTGCGGTTGGAGCTGCAACAGCACCTTCGTGCTTAGCGAAGATGGTTTGGTAACGCTCTTTATCTTCAGCAGTAGCTTTACGTTTAATGTATTTTGGAAGCGGTGTTTCACCCAGGATCTCCACATTGCGGCGGAATTCTTCATCAGTACCATCAAATAAGAATCTTATTGTACGGCCACGTGAGGTAGTGTTATCAACAACTTCGGCAATTAACAAATCGTCATCACCAAAATAAAGTTTGTTACCAACACGTATTTTACGTGCAGGATCAACCAATACGTCCCAAAGGCGAAGTTCTTTATTCAGTTCCCTCAATAAAAATACTTCAATAGTAGCACCTGTTTTTTCCTTATTACCGTACATACGGGCCGGGAATACTTTGGTGTTGTTAAGTATCATTACATCCTGGTCATCGTAATAATCCAGTATGTCTTTAAATATTTTATGCTCAATTTTTCCTGAATCCTTGTGTAAAACCATTAAACGGGCTTCATCACGGGTTTGTGCAGGGTTGTTAGCAATTAATGATTCTGGTAAATTGAATTTGAATTGAGATAATTTCATGCTTATCTATATGGATTTTCAGGGCGCAAATGTACAAATTTTTTTATGATTTTCAATCGATTATTTTTGGATGTCTCATAGATTATCTTATGTAATCGCACGGTATTGACAAATGACAAATCCAATTGTTTTATTCATTAACAGAAAATGAAAAATACTGTAACTTAACAGGCTTATCAGCGTCTAAAAATTAAACCAGCCCAAACACTATGCTATTTTTAAAACTCTTCAGGGAAAGCTTCTTATTTGCTTTTGATGCATTAAGGCAAAATAAGCTACGTACCATGCTGTCATTACTGGGAGTTACCATTGGTATCTTTACCATTATAGCAGTGTTTTCAGCCGTTGATACCTTAAGAAACAACTTGCAGGAAAGCGTAAACAAATTAGGTAATAATAGTATTTACATAGGTAAATGGCCTTGGGCAGTAGGCAATAATGATTATCCATGGTGGAAATACATGCAGCGCCCGGAACCCAGCCTGCGCGAATTTGATCAGCTACAAAAACGTGTGACTGACGCCGATGGTATATCATACGAGATCAACATCGATAGCCGTATTATAAAATACAAAAGTAATACAGTGTCTGGCGCAACAATAAATGCCGTATCGCAGGATCATAATAAGGTTTGGAATTTCGATTTGGAAGAAGGAAGATATTTTACCGATATTGAATCAAGAACTGGTGCACCGGTTGCCGTAATTGGATATGATATTGCACAGGACCTTTTTCCTGGCGGTACCGCTGCTGGTAAGCAAATTAAAGTGATGGGGCGGGAAATCACTATTATTGGTGTATTTACCAAAGAAGGAGACGATATGCTTGGCAACAGCGATGACAAAAGCGTATTGGTACCCATAAATTTCGCTAAAAACGTAATTGATGTACAAAGTGATAATTACCAGCCTACAATTGTAGTGCGCGGCAAAAAAGGTATCAGTTCGGAACAGTTAGAGAGTGAACTTCATCAATTAATGCGTTCGATCAGAAGATTGCATCCAAACGAAGACGACAGTTTCGCATTAAACCAGACCACTATATTAAGTAATGGTTTAGATCAGTTATTCGGCGTGATGGACATTGGAGGGGCAATTATCGGGGGATTTTCTATATTGGTTGGCGGGTTTGGTATTGCTAACATTATGTTTGTTTCGGTTAAGGAACGAACCAATATTATTGGTATACAAAAATCCTTAGGTGCTAAAAACTATTTTATTTTATTACAATTCCTGATCGAATCGATCACTTTATGTTTTATAGGAGGATTAATAGGATTGGGGGTGGTATTCCTGGGTACGCTGGCTTTAAAAGCTGCCGCAGACGTTAAAATAGTGCTGGATATGAGCAATATAATATGGGGGGTAGGCATGTCGGTAAGTATTGGAATCATATCAGGTATTATACCCGCTTATTCGGCATCAAGGCTTAATCCTGTTGAGGCTATCCGATCAAATTAATTGGTTAAATAGGCATCTTATACCTCCAAAGAAAAAGTGGCTAAAATTTTACAATAAGTATGTTGCAACGGGGATGTTTGTAGCCATATTTTATTACATTTGCGTCATACAAATACTTCTATGTCAGAAACAGCTCAACTGAAAATTGGCGATAAAACTTACGATCTACCTGTAATTGAAGGTTCTGAAGGTGAAAAAGCCATTGATATATCGAAACTAAGAGACCAAACCGGTTACGTAACACTTGATATTGGTTATAAAAACACAGGCGCTACACAAAGTGCTATTACTTTTTTAGATGGCGAACTGGGTATATTAAAATACCGTGGTTATCCTATCGAGCAATTAGCTGCAAAATCAAGCTTTATTGAGGTTGCTTACTTGCTTATCTACGGTGAATTACCAACTGAAGAGCAATTAAAGGCATTCAATTTTGATTTAAGTCATCATACCCTTGTTCACGAGGATATGAAGAAGTTTTTTGATGGCTTCCCATCAAAATCGCATCCTATGGGTCAGCTAAGCTCATTGGTTTGTTCACTATCTGCTTTTTACCCCGAATCATTAAAGCAAAACCAAACACCTGAAGAGCTTAATTTGAGCATTATTAAGGTGCTGGCTAAAATGCCTACGATCGTTTCTTGGATCTACAAAAAATCATTAGGACATCCTTATATCTATCCGCAAAATAAATATGACTATGTAACTAACTTCCTGAACATGACTTTCGGTCAGCGTACAGAGGTTGTTGATATTGATCCGGTTATTGTTAGCGCGATGAATACCTTATTAATACTACATGCTGATCACGAGCAAAACTGCTCTACATCAACTGTACGTATTGTAGGTTCATCAGCATCAAATATTTATGCTTCGGTTTCTGCCGGTATTTCGGCTTTATGGGGCCCGCTTCACGGTGGCGCTAACCAGGAAGTTATCGAGATGCTGCAAAAAATACAGGAAGACGGCGGTGATACTGATAAATGGATAGCTAAAGCAAAAGATAAAAACGATCCGTTCCGTTTAATGGGATTTGGACACCGCGTTTATAAAAACTTTGATCCTCGTGCTAAGATCATCAAGAAAGCATGTGATGATATTTTAGAAAAATTAGGTATTGATGATGAGGTGTTGGAAATTGCGAAAAAGCTTGAAGAAGTTGCTTTGAAAGATCCATACTTTATTGAGCGTAAATTATATCCTAACGTTGATTTCTACTCAGGCATTATTTACCGTGCATTAGGTTTCCCAACTGATATGTTTACGGTATTATTTGCTTTAGGCCGCTTGCCAGGATGGATTGCGCAATGGAAAGAAATGAAAGAACATAAAGAGCCAATTGGCCGTCCGCGACAGATTTATACTGGTGCAACGAACCGGGATTATGTTGATATAAAGAATAGATAAACTATTCTCTTTATTAAAAGGCTCCGGTATCGGGGCCTTTTTTGTAACTAGCAAAATGGTTGAAAAATTGTGCATATTGCTTTTTCCAATCTTGTGCAGCACATGCTTATTTGCACAAGTAAAAGTTACGTTCGAAATTAAAAATGTTCCTGCTTTTAAATCAGCTACCAAAACGCTCTATTTAGCCGGCGACTTTAATAATTGGAATGCAGCCAGCTACAAATGGCAAATGGGTCAAAACAGAATAGCTTGCCAATTAATTATAGATATGCCACCCGGGAAATACGCCTTTAAAGTGACAAGGGGCAGTTGGGAAACCGTAGAATGCAGCACTACAGGCAACGATATCCCAAACAGGGAAATAAGTATTGTACATGATACAACCGTTGAAATGAGCATAGCAGGATGGAAGGATAATTTTCCACCACAAGATAAAAAGCATACCGCAAGCCCCAATGTAAATATCATTAGTGAAAAGTTTGCTATACCACAATTAGGCAGGCAACGCAGGATATGGATATATCTACCTTCTGATTATGCCACATCACATAAAAAGTATCCGGTAATATATATGCACGACGGGCAGAATCTGTTCGATGATTATACTTCGGGTTATGGTGAATGGGGTATTGACGAAATACTGGATAAACTGCCTGAAAAGGAAGAAAGCATTGTTGTAGGGATAGATCATGGTGGTGAATACAGAATTACGGAATACGATCCTTATGATTCTAAATATGGTAAAGGCAGGGGTGATGATTATGTTGATTTTTTAGTTAACAATTTAAAACCTTATATTGATAAAAACTATCGTACCAAAAAGGATGTGAAACATACTACCATAGCGGGTAGTTCGATGGGGGGATTGATATCGATGTATGCTATTTTGAAATACCCTAACATATTTGGAAACGCTGGTGTATTTTCCCCCGCGTTTTGGATAGCGCCTGATATTTACCAGTTTGCACAACAGAAAAGTTTGCCTGCTAATGCTCGTATTTATTTTGTATGTGGCGATATTGAAGATAAAACTATGGTGGCTGATATGAAAAAAATGGCTGATATTATACAAGCCAAAGGAATTGACGAAAACAATATACCAACTGTTATTATGCAGGGAGAAAAGCATAACGAAAAACAATGGAATAAAGACTTCCCGGCGTTTTATAGCTGGTTAATAAGAGGATATTAATAATAAGGTAATAAACATATTGTTTATTGCAGACTAAATATTATTGCCATGAACGAAGAGATAAGCATTAAAAAAGACGAAGAGCTAGTTAAACAATCAAAAAAGCAAAAAGAGGTGCAAAGCCCGATAAAAGGAGGGCTAAAAACCAAGGAAGAAATTGTTGCTAACTGGCTACCCCGCTACACAGGCAGGCCGCTGGAAGATTTTGGTAAATACATTATATTAACTAACTTCTCTAAATACATTCAGTTGTTTTCTCAATGGAATGATAATGCCCCGGTTTTAGGGTTGGATAAACCCATGCAAAGCGTAACCGCTAATGGCATCACCATTATCAACTTTGGTATGGGGAGCTCGGTTGCGGCAACGGTGATGGATCTGTTAACAGCAATTAGTCCTAAAGCAGTTATATTTTTGGGTAAATGTGGCAGCTTGAAAAAGAGAGCAAATGTTGGCGATCTGATTCTGCCAATTGCCGCGATAAGGGGTGAAGGTACCTCAAACGATTATATGCCTGCTGCTGTACCTGCGTTGCCTGCATTCGCCATGCAGAAGGCGATATCAACCACAATTCGTGATTATTCGCGCGATTATTGGACAGGTACCTGCTACACTACTAACCGCCGTGTTTGGGAGCATGATAAAGAGTTCAAAAAATACTTGAAGGAACTAAGAGCGATGGCGGTAGATATGGAAACCGCGACTATTTTTGTAACGGGCTTCGCGAATAAAATACCTACAGGAGCACTGTTATTGGTATCTGATCAACCGATGATCCCTGAAGGTGTTAAAACCAGTGAGAGTGATTCAAAAGTTACCGAGCAATACGTAGAAACACATTTGCATATCGGTATCGAGTCCTTAAAACAACTGATAAATAACGGCTTGACCGTTAAGCATCTTAAGTTTTAGTGAGTGATTTACATTAATAAATAGCTTTTTGGGTGGATATATGAACTCAGAAAGCTATTTTTGCTTTAATACTAATAACCCTATAGGTTAGCTATACAAAAAATACTATGTGGTATAATAACATACTCGAAACTATTGGACACACGCCCTTGGTGCGCTTAAATAAGGTTACCAAAGATATACCTGCGACAATTTTAGCCAAAATTGAAACTACTAATCCCGGTAACTCCATAAAAGACCGCATGGCTCTTAAGATGATTGAGGATGCCGAAAAGAGTGGTAAATTAAAACCCGGTGGAACTATAATTGAAGGTACATCCGGTAACACAGGTATGGGCCTGGCCATTGCTGCTGTAATAAAGGGCTATAAGTGTATTTTTACAAGTACTGATAAGCAATCAAAAGAAAAATTTGATGCCTTACGTGCTTTTGGTGCCGAGGTTATTGTTTGCCCTACCAATGTTGAACCCGAAGATCCACGATCTTATTATTCAGTATCATCACGTTTAGAACGTGAGGTGCCTAATTCATGGAAGCCTAACCAATATGATAACCTTTCAAATTCACAGGCACATTATGAATCTACTGGCCCCGAAATATGGGAACAGACCGACGGTAAAGTAACACACGTAGTTGCGGGTGTTGGCACCGGCGGAACATTATCGGGTATTGCCAGATATTTGAAAGAGAAAAACCCCGCTATAAAAGTGTTGGGTATTGATACTTATGGCTCTGTATTTAAAAAATATAAAGAGACCGGTATTTTTGATAAAAATGAGATATACCCGTACATCACCGAAGGCATAGGCGAAGATTTTTTACCAGCCAACGTTGATTTTAGCCTGATTGATCACTTTGAAAAAGTAACTGATAAGGATGCCGCATTAATGACTCGTGAGATAGCACGCAAGGAAGGTATTTTTGCAGGTAACTCAACAGGATCAGCTGTGGCAGGTGTGCTGCAGATGAAGGATATGTTTAAAGAGGGTGATGTGGTAGTGATCATCTTCCCGGACCATGGTACACGTTATTTAGGTAAAATGTACAATGATGATTGGTTGCGAGATCGCGGATTTTTGAAAGACGGAAAACTAACAGCCCGTGATATCATCTCCAAAAAAGAAAGCCAGGAAATCGTTACCATTGATTGCGAAAAATCAGTGTTGGAAGCAATTAATACGATTAAATCACTGAATATTTCACAAATCCCTGTTACGCAAAAAGGTATGGTGATAGGTAAAATTACTGAAAGTGATATTTTAGATGCCCTGCTGGAAAATCCATCATTGAAATCTCAACCTATAAAAAATATTACAACTAGTCCGTTCCCTTTTGTGGATTTGAATACATCGATAGACAGAATTTCAGCTATGATTAATAAAGATAACATAGCCGTTTTGGTTGAATCTGAAGGCAATATTGAGATCATTACCCAATACGATATTATAAACGCGATATCCGCATAATTGCAATATGTTATTTTTTGAAAAAAGGTGCCAGGAGATTAATTCTGCACCTTTTTTATTTGAAGGATATTCATAACATCATTTTACCAATTTTGCATAATGTAATGCTAATCAGGCTTAATTAAACTAAAGTAGAAATTAAACATTTATTCATTACGTTTGGGCAAACCTATTTTATGATGAAGAAACTACTTGTATTGCTATTGTTGATTTGCATAGCATCTCCAACATTGTTTGCGCAAACTAAAATGATTGGTAACGAAACTGATGCGCAAAAAGAGCAGCGCATGGAGTGGTGGAAGGACGCACGTTTTGGAATGTTTATTCACTTTGGTTTGTATTCAGAAGCTGCACGGCATGAATGGGTAAAGAGTAATGAAGGTATGACCAATGAGCAATACCAAAAGTATTTCGATCAATTTAATCCAGATCTGTTCGATCCCGTAAAATGGGCGAAGGAAGCTAAAGCAGCAGGAATGAAATACGCTGTTTTAACCACTAAGCATCATGAAGGCTTTTGTTTATTTGATTCAAAATACACAGATTATAAGGCTACTAATACCCCCGCTAAACGCGACCTTGTAAGGGAATATGTTAATGCTTTCAGGGCTCAGGGATTAAAGGTGGGATTTTATTATTCGCTATTGGATTGGCACCACCCGGATTATACAATGGATAATGTGCATCCTCTGGTTCATAGTGATACCACCAAAGCTAATTATGCACGTTTGAATAAAGGTCGTGATATGGCAAAATATCGCCAGTATATGCGTAACCAAATAACAGAGTTATTAACCAATTATGGTAAAATAGATGTAATCTGGCTGGATTGGTCATGGTCAAAGGCTGACCAGAAACGAGGTGTTGGTAAAGGTGCAAACGATTGGGGATCGGTAGAGTTAGTTAAACTGATAAGAAAATTACAGCCGGGCATCATAATTAATAATAGGCTTGATCTTGCCGATTATAAAGACGGTGCTGATTTTGAAACACCTGAACAGGTAAGTTCCGCCGAACTATTACCTTATCGCGGCCGAACTTGGGAAACTTGCCAAACATTTTCAGGTTCGTGGGGATATTATCGGGATGAGAATACCTGGAAAACACATAGGAAGTTACTTGATCTGCTAATTACATCAGTAAGTAACGGTGGTAACCTGATACTTAACGTAGGGCCAACTGCTCGCGGTGAGTTTGATTATAGGGCAACAAATGCACTTGATAGTATGGCTTACTGGATGCATGCAAACAGCAGAGCTATATATAATTGTACTTTCGCTCCCGACAGCTTTAAGGTGCCCGAAGGAACAAAACTGACTTATAATAAAGCAGCCAAACGTTTATATATTCACCTGTACGATTATCCAAAAGGGAAATTAATATTACCAGGATATAAGGGCAAAGTTAAATACGCGCAATTTCTGAATGATGCTTCGGAAATCTTATATAAAGATTCGGGTAGCGATGATCTGGTATTAACATTACCGGTTAAAAAGCCGCCTTATGAGATCCCAGTAATTGAAGTGATGCTGCAATAACTTATTCTAGCAATTTTTTAGCTCTTTCATGCTGGTAAATATAGTTGATCATCCTGCTTGGTTTGGTTAGGAGGTAGACAGTTGTTCCTTTTTCTCGTGCAAGCGGGTTATCAACTTCGCCAATTTTTTTATAGCTCTGTACATATGGCGCAAGCCTTTTGGTTACATTATCATCGTCATCAATATAAATGATGTAATCGGGGTTTAGTGATGGAGGTGTCCATAGCGTAAAGCTACTATCGAGGCTGTACACATCAGGTAAATTATAAAGTTTGCCAAAATGGTGTATTGCTCCCGCTTCGCCATAATTATCAGCCCAAATAATGGTGCGTTTTTGTTGGTCTGGAGTAAGTGTGTTGTAGGTATCTGCAACCTTTTTACTCATTTCATCCCAGCCGAACATATCTCCATAATCCTGTGTTGTGGGGTGCTTTTGGTGATCTTCCCAGATCACTACAAAATCTAAAAATGAATTATATTTTCTATTAAACTCAAAAAATGATAGCGTTTGGTTTAATGGTAATATAGGCAGTAGCATCGGGAAAATTGGCAGGCTTGGTATTATCAGAACAACAAACGTTAATGTACGTAACTGGTATTTGTTGTTTTTAATCCACCTCTCAATGCCAAAACCACCTGCGGCAAACAGCATGGGGTAGGCGCCAAAAAGGTAATAGTTCTTACCGCTCATCTCCATCAAGAAAAGAAAAATTGCCACGTAAGCAAACGCCAAAAATTGGTATTTGCGTAACTTAAATGAAAATATCAGGAAAAAGAAACCAGTGAGCCATAAAATAATAAAACTACCATTTACCAATAATTGCTGACTTATAAAATCCGATGGCTTAATATAATCCAGCTGCGTTTTACGCAACGTACTCATATGCGTTATAACCGGTAAATGATGCTGGAATTGCCAAATTACGTTAGGGATAAATAAAATCACTGCTACAAATGTCGCACCTAACACATGTTTGTTAAATAGTAACCGGCGTTGCTTGGTAAATAATAAGCCAATAACCAGGGCAAATGCAAAAAAGCCCATGGTATATTTAGTGAGTAGCCCTAAGCCTATTGCAATGCCAATAAAGTAAAGATATTTTACCGAAGACGAATTGATATACTTTACAATCAGGTAAACGGTTAAGACCCACCAAAATTGATCGAAGATTACAGGTTGAAGTAAATATTCGCTTGCAACAAATGAAGGCGCGAGTATGATTCCTAAACAAGCTAATGCAATAGCAAATTTACGCCCTCCTAATTCAACGGTTATTAGGCCCGTGAACCAAACAATAAGCCCGGCAAATACGGTGCAAAATACCCGTGTGGCAAAAATGGAATCACCAAATAGAGTGGAGGATACTTTTGCAATTACAGCTATAACTGGTGGTACTTCTTTGTATCCCCATGCTAAATGATCGCCAAGTGCCAGGTGTAAAAGTTCATCGCGCTGAAAGCCAAAATGTGGCATGGCGAACAGGTTTAATACAACTTTTATGGCAACAAATACGAGTATAAAACCAGCATAAGTCGATCGTCTATTTTGGTACATGAATTTTTTTAGGTGACTAAAGATATGTTTTTAAGTCGAGAAGCTGAAAGGTTAAAGGATGACGATTAAAGTAAAAAGGCTAAAGATATGAATAACAACCTTTAGCCTTTCTCCTTTAATTTTTACCTTCTCTTAAATTCGTTTAATATCAGCGCCTAATGCTATTAAGCGTTCGTCGATATGCTGATAACCACGTTCTATTTGCTCAATATTATAAATGGTTGATTTCCCTTGTGCCGATAAGGCAGCAATCAATAAAGAAACACCTGCACGAATATCAGGCGATGTCATCGAGATACCACGAAGCTTAACCTGATGGTCTAAACCGATTACTGTTGCACGATGCGGATCACAAAGAATGATCTGGGCGCCCATATCCAATAATTTATCCACAAAGAATAAACGGCTCTCAAACATTTTTTGATGGATCAGCACTGATCCTTTAGCTTGTATGGCTACAACCAGTACAATGCTTAGCAAGTCAGGAGTGAAGCCTGGCCATGGTGAATCAGCAATAGTCATGATAGAACCATCAATGAATGTTTCAATTTCGTAATGTTCCTGTGCGGGAATGTAAATATCATCGCCCCTGAGTTCCAGTTGAATACCTAAGCGACGAAATACATCCGGAATCATCCCTAACTCTTTGTAGTGAACATCCTTAATAGTGATCTCCGAACCCGTCATGGCTGCTAAACCAATAAATGAGCCAATCTCAATCATATCCGGCAACATTCTATGCTCTGTTCCACCTAAATATTTCACACCCTCAATAGTCAGCAGGTTTGAACCAATGCCGGATATTTTTGCACCCATACGGTTAAGCATTTTGCAAAGCTGTTGCAAGTAAGGTTCGCAGGCGGCATTATATATAGTTGTTGTGCCTTCGGCTAATACTGCTGCCATTACAATGTTGGCAGTACCGGTTACTGATGCTTCGTCCAGCAACATATAAGTGCCTTTTAAATTAGAGGCATCTACATTAAAAAATCCGTTTTCAGGATTGTAAGTAAATTGTGCGCCAAGTTTTTCAAAACCAAGGAAGTGTGTATCCAATCTACGGCGACCTATTTTATCGCCCCCTGGTTTAGGAATTGATGCTTTACCAAAGCGGGCCAAAAGCGGGCCGACTATCATGATAGAGCCACGAAGGCCACCACCTTTTGATTTAAATGCTTCCGATACAAAAAAGTCTTGATCGATATTTTTAGCTTCAAAGCTATAAGTGTCGGGCGCTAAACGCTCAACCGTTACACCCATATCACCAAGCAATTCAATCAACTTGTTTACATCTTTAATATCAGGAATATTACTGACGGTAACTTTTTCGGCAGTTAGTAAAACTGCCGAAAGTATTTGTAAAGCTTCGTTTTTTGCACCCTGCGGGGTTATTTCGCCTTTTAAGCGCTTGCCACCAATTATTTCAAAGGCGTTATCCATATATGTAGAGATTCGTTGTTAATGGTTCAATATTCATGGCCATTAATGCAATATAAATGGCCTGTTATGCTGCAAAGATTAAAATAAATCCTTGACTAACCATCAACTATCAGCCACGAAATATGAACAAAAAATACAATTAATATTTGCGTGTGCCGCCTCCGCCACCACCGCCGCTGTTACGGTTACGGTTGTTTTGATTGTTGTTGTTGCGCGGATTGTTATTATTTGTGCGTCCACCGCCGCCGCTGCTACCGCCACGGTTATTTTGGTTGGTTCGGCCCCTGTTGTTATTGTTTGTGTTATTTTGAGGCGCAGGGCGATATTCTACACGGTTTAGGTTAATGCCTTCTTCAGCTTTTAACTCACCACCCGACATTGCATACAGATCTGACAATATACTTTCGTCAGTAACAGAATCTTTATTCCATTGTACATAAGCCATTTTCATAAAATTGGCTATGGATTGAATCATGTATTTTTTACGCTCAGGCTCTTCAATAGCCTTAGCCTTTTCAATCATCAGCTCAATGGTTTTACCATAGTGCTTGTATTTGATGCGCTGATGGGGGTAACGCAAAGGCTTTGGTTTCATATGCACAGCCTCAGGTGTTGGCTTTGGATAGGGTGCATCAACATCAATCTGGTAATCAGAGATGATATGCAGGTGATCCCAAAGTTTATGTTTAAAGTCGGCAACATCGCGCAGGTGCGGGTTTAAAAAGCCCATCAGGTCAATAACTACCTGTGCATAGCGGTTGCGTTCTTCTTTTGTTGGTAACGCTACAATATACTTAACCATATTTTGCACGTTACGGCCATACTCCGACAGGATTAATTTATTCCTGGTTGAATTATAATCAAATATAGGCGTGTTGTCTTGAGCCATATAATTTTATGTTTTATGAAAGTTTTAAATTTAGCCAGGAATCTTTCCCGGATTGAACGGTACAGACGGCTAAAAATTGAATTATTATTTTAACGAAGAAGCACAAATGTAATGTATTGCATCCAAACAACAAAATTGATAATTAAGGATTTATGTTTAGATATAAAAGATTAGTTAAATATTGCAAATATGGCAGAGCGTAGGGCGAAATTAATTAGCGCTTAATATAAATGACAAACTAGCGTTAAGTATAAATTGTAAATTAGCGTTAGAAAAATACTATAAATGGCAGAGCAAGTTAAGATCATCAAAATTGATATTTACAGGTTTAGTATACCGATGGTGCCGTTTACCATTGCAACGGGCACAATGGATCATGCGCAGAATGTGTTTATACGGGTGCATACCGATGCCGGATTTTACGGTGTAGGGGAGTGCTCGGCTTTTCCGATGATTGTTGGCGAAACACAAGATACCTGCTTAGTAATGGCTCGAGAGTTTGCTAAGTTATGGATTGGTATGGAGGCTTTGGATATTGAGTGCCGACTAAAACAGTTAGATGATTTTGCTGCTGGAAACACCACTATAAAAAGTGCTTTCGATATGGCGCTTTATGATATTGCCGCCAAAAATGCGAATGTTCCCTTATATCAGTTTCTGAATGGATTGAGGCGGATTGTAGAAACAGATATTACCATAGGTATTGCCAGCCCGGAAGAAATGGCCAAAAAGGCTAAAGAATTTAAAAGCTTAGGAGCTAAAATATTAAAAGTAAAACTAGGTAAGGGAGCTGTTGAGGATATTAAACGGATAAAACATATCCGTAAAGTTGTGGGTAACGATATGAAGATTCGCATCGATGCTAACCAGGGCTGGAGTTTTGATGCAGCGGTTTTTGCTTTGCAGAGTTTGGGCGATTATGATATTGAATTTTGCGAACAGCCTATGCGCTCGTGGAAGGATGATCGCCTGCCCGAGTTAATGCGCCTATCACCGGTTAAAATTATGGCTGATGAAAGTGTTTATAATCACCACGATGCCAGGAGGCAGATCAATAGTCGCTCGTGCGATTATATTAATATCAAGCTGGCAAAATCAGGCGGGATATTCGAAGCTATAAAAATTCATGATGTAGCTGCTGAGAAGGGTATTGCATGTATGATGGGTGGTATGCTGGAGAGCCGTATCGCTTTGAGTGCTAAATTGCATTTTGTATATGCCAGTCCCAACATTAAGTTTTACGATATGGACACCTGCATGCTCGGTCACAAGGTTGATCCATGTGTAGGCGGAGTAACCTATGATGGTTATTTATTAAGTATTAATGATGCCGTTGGTATTGGAGCTGATGCGGATGAAGCCTTTTTGAAAGGATGTGAGAAGATCGAGATTAAATAATATTTCTATCTTACAGAAATAAGAAAGGGCGCCATTTTAAGACGCCCTTTTTCTATTATTTACTCTCGCTTAATTCAGCGAAGTATTTATGAAATAATGGGATGGTTTCTATCCCCTTATAATAATTGTATATATCATATTTCTCATTTGGCGAGTGCAACGCATCGCTATCCAGTCCAAAGCCCATTAATACGGTTTTGATGCCCAATTCCGCCTCAAACAAAGCTACAATTGGGATGCTGCCACCGCCGCGTGTCGGGATAGGCTCTTTTCCGAATGACTCCGCGATTGCTTTTTGCGCTGCTTTGTAGGCAATGCTATCTGTAGGGGTAACCACCGGTTCGCCGCCATGATGCGGAGTTACGGTTACTTTTACAGATGCCGGTGCAATGCTTTCAAAATGCTCAGTGAATAATTTAGTGATCTCTTCTGAAGTTTGGTTAGGTACCAAACGCATCGAAATTTTCGCGTTCGCTTTTGATGGCAATACAGTTTTCGCGCCTTCGCCAATGTAACCACCCCAAATGCCGTTTACTTCAAGGGTAGGGCGGGTGCCGGTACGCTCTAATGTGCTGTAACCTTTTTCGCCCCAAACTTCGGCTATGTCAAGGTCTTTTTTATATTCTTCCTCATCATAAGGCGCAGCGTTAAGCGCGGCACGTTCTTCAGTAGTAAGATTGATCACTTTATCGTAAAAGCCTGGGATGTTAACATGATTATCTTCATCATGTAATGAAGCAATCATTTTAGCCAATATAGTTGCCGGATTAGCAACCGCGCCACCATATACACCAGAGTGTAAATCACGATTTGGGCCGACAACTTCAACTTCTAAATAAGATAACCCACGCAAACCGGTTTCTAACGACGGGTTCTCCATGCTGATCATAGATGTATCGGATATCAGTACCACATCAGCTTTTAAACGGTTCTTATTTTCTTTAACAAAAATGCCCAGGTTGTTTGATCCAACTTCCTCTTCACCCTCAATCATAAATTTAATATTGCAAGGCAGTGTGTTGGTTTGCATCATTAGCTCAAAAGCTTTTACATGCATATAAAACTGTCCTTTATCATCACAAGCGCCACGTGCATATATTTTGCCATCGCGTACGGTTGGTTCAAAAGGTGGGGTTTTCCATAATTCTAATGGGTCTGCCGGTTGTACGTCATAATGACCATATACTAAAACCGTAGGTTTTGATGCGTCTATTATCTTTTCGCCATAAACAATAGGGTATCCTGCTGTTTGGCAAACCTCAACCTTTTCGGCGCCTGCGTCTACAAGTTTTTGAGCAACGTAATCAGCTGTTTTTAAAACTTCGGGTTTGTATTTGGGATCAGCGCTTACAGATGGGAAGCGCAATAAGGCAAATAGTTCGTCTAACAAACGCTGTTTGTTAGCTTCTACATACTGTTTTATAGTCTGCATAAATATTGATTTGCTGCAAATATACTTTATTGCGGCTGTCATGTAAAGATGAGATGGATTTAATTATCCGATAGCAGACGGGGGTATTTAAAACGAAAATGCAACCTGTATGCTTATCGCATACAGGTTAATTATATCTTTCGGCAATAATTAATCAGCTGTTGCCAGATCTGATTTAGGACCGTTTAATGTTTTTACTGCAAAATCAGCAGTGTTAGTTTTTAAAGTTGTTGCAGTAGTTGTTTTATTTTCTTTTGCACTTAAGCAATATGCTGTTAAGCCTGATGATATTATTAATGCTGCTACTATAATGGTCTTTTTCATGTTTTCGAATTGATTGGGTTTGATAATAAATTAACTGACATTAAGAAAGTCTTGCATCAGCAGTCCCCTGATCTTTTTTATCAGTATTAGCTAACCTTGCATCAGCAGTCCCCTGATCTTTTTTATCAGTATTAGCTAACCTTGCATCAGCAGTACCCTGATCTTTTTTATCGGTATTAGCTAATCTTGCGTCAGCAGTCCCCTGGTCTTTTTTATCAGTATTAGCTAATCTTGCATCAGCAGTACCCTGATCTTTTTTATCAGTATTAGCTAATCTTGCATCAGCAGTACCTTGATCTTTTTTATCAGTATTAGCTAATCTTGCGTCAGCAGTACCCTGGTCTTTTTTATCAGTATTAGCTAATCTTGCGTCAGCAGTACCCTGGTCTTTTTTATCAGTATTAGCTAATCTTGCGTCAGCAGTACCCTGATCTTTTTTATCAGTATTAGCTAATCTTGCGTCAGCAGTACCCTGGTCTTTTTTATCAGTATTAGCTAATCTTGCATCAGCAGTACCCTGATCTTTTTTATCGGTATTAGCTAATCTTGCATCAGCAGTACCCTGATCTTTTTTATCGGTAGAGTTTATTAATTGAGCTGTGTTGTTTTTTTCTGAATATCTAACTGTAGTAAAAGATGAAACTAAACCTGTTGTTAAAAATAATGCTGATACTATAAATACTTTTTTCATGATTATATTTTTTAATTTTTTGATTCTTATTTATGTGTTATTTAACTGTAGTGTTATTGTATATTTTATATGAATTAATCAGCGCTGCCCAGTTCTTTTGCGTTGCCAAATACACTCATCTTAATTGTGCTGTGAATGATATGCACACTATTATATTTTGTATGTAGAGAAAACACACCTGTTGTGAAAATTACTGCTGCTGCGATGATGATCTTTTTCATATTTTTAGTTGTATTGAATGATTAGGGTTGTATGTTTATTAATAATAGTTAGTCTCCGCTTGCTAATTCTTTACTATCAGCGGAAAACGAATTTTGTATAGCTGCTTTTACAACTACTTTTGGTGTGTTGTTAATTTTAACACGTGATGCTAATGCACCTGTTGTGCAAACTAATGCTGCTGCGATGATGATTTTTTTCATGATTTTTTTATTTTTTTTAATTTCTTGATTCAATTAATAATTAGTCTCCGCTTGCTAACTCTTTACCGTCTGTTGCAAGATGTTGTGTTTCTGTAATGTGTTGTGTTTCAATGTTTGTTTTAGGTGTACTGTTCAACTTAACTTGTGATGATAGCGTACCTGTGATTAAAACAAATGCTGCTGCGATAATGATCTTTTTCATGATTTTATTTTTTAATATTTTAATTTTCTTAATTCAATTTATAATGAGTCCCCCCGCTCGCCGATTCCTATCATCTGTCGTAATATATTGTATGATAGGGGTGACGTTTAGGTTAACCTGTGATGATAATGCGTTTGTAATTAAAGCTATTGACACTGAAATAATGTTTTTTCATAACTCCATTTTTAATATTTTGATTTTAATTGTTAGTGTGACTTGTATGTAATATTTTGATTTTCAAATAATTATAACACTTTAAAAGCTTATTTGATTGTATTCGTGATAAGTATTTTGCATATGGTTTTATAACATAATATTAAACTGTAGCTAGCAATAACTAAGAGTAAAACAATGTGTTGTAATTTAATATCATTCTATTTAAACAAAAAAATGAACCTTTTTCTAATTCATTCGTAATAAGCTTGGGTTAAACTATGTATATAATAAATCAACAATTGATAAAAAATTGATTATCAATCGCTTGGTGAAAGCAAATATAAATATATGATACAACATTTTGTTGTAAAAATGAATATCGTTATATTATCAATTTATATATAAATATATGCTATATTGGTATGTTTTCTAATTTTTGTAGAAATTAACTCTTACGAAAGTATTTAATGAAGAAAGTTTTTACGATAGTCTTAACATTATTATTCGTTTCTGTGTTTTATGCACACGGGGCAAGTATCACCGTTTCGCAAGATACCAGCGATGTAAATAGCTTGAATAAAGGGGCATATGATACCAGGCTTACCAACCCTGAGCAAACGGTTATTATGGCTAACAAAGCTTTGGCGCTGGCAATAAAATTAAATTATGATAAGGGGATTGCGGAGGCTTATCGTACAATTGGTATAGGGCAATATTATTTAAATATGTCCGAAGAATCTATCAATAGTTATTTTAGCGCACTAACTTATTTCCTGAAAATAGGCGATGAGAGAGGCGAGGCAAGAGTTGATAATAACATTGGTAACTTATATAAAGACGACGATTATGACAGGTCGTTAGATTATTTTAATAAGGCTTTAGCAATTGGAAATAGGCTTTCCGATAAGTCAATTATAGCTTCAGCTTATCTTAACTTAGGTAATTTTTATTCAAAAAAACAAGGTTTTAATGAAGCATTAAAGTACTACAATGATAGTAAATCGCTATTTAGTGACTTAAAAGATTCGGTAAATATTATTCAATCATCACGAAATATCGGTGTAGTGTATTTTAAGTTAAATCAATTAGACTTAGCTGAAAAGTTATTAACTGATGCTAATAAAAGGTCTAAGGAAAGAGATTTAAATGAATCTGTTGCAAGTATCGATCTTACCCTGGCCGAGCTTTATATCAAAACAAATCAGCTTGATAAAGCCGAGAATACAGTAGCAGAGGGATTAATTTATTCAAATATTATAAAGGATAAAAAATTAATTCGGGATTTTATTTATACGGATTATGAACTAGAATATAAGCGTAAAAATTACTTGAAATCTTTAGGCTATTTAAAAGAAGTATATCTTAGAGATAGTGTAGATGGAAAAACTAACTTTACATCACAATTAAACTTGTTTTTAATAAAAAACAAACAAGAAGCAGAACAGAGAATTAACGAACTTAATGTACAACGTATACAATACGAAAACGTGAGGTTTTGGGGAGCAGCTACAGCGGCTGGCTTATTTTTAGTTGTAATAGCTTTATTGGTAAATAACGTGAAACGTAAATCCAATACAAATGCCCAACTTACGCAACTTAATAGTGAGGTGTCGCGACAAAAAGATAATCTTGACCGTGTAAATCATCACCTGGAAGAGATTATTGATGAGCGAACCAAGGATCTGCAAATAAAGAATAAAAAACTTTCAGAATATTCTTCATATCTATCGCATCAAATAAGGGGGCCGATAGCTACGTTAAAAGGATTAATGAACCTTGAAAAAGAAGGCCTCGTAGATAAAAAGGAGTGTATTAATATGATGGATAAGTGCGTGTCAGAAATTGACGAAAAGATAATTGAAATGAGTGATATGATGCACGACTCTAAAAGTATATTATAAATTTTAGAAGCTCATCTGTTAAGAAACCATCGGCCAGTTTGCATGTATTTGGGCCTCTAATAAACCCAGATATACACAGTACCAGGATATCATATGTAATATTAGTAATTCTGCGTGTTTCTTGTAGCCCTTTGTTTCAAATGCGATAATTTTCTTACCAGCGGTAACAAAAAATCTAACCTCACCTTTGCTGGGTTTAAATTTAGATTTTATTGAATTATAAACCGTGACTTTTAATTTTGTATTTGGGTCATGAATAACACTATCCTTAAGTGTTTCATTATTTGCAATTGATAACAGGTAATTTTCCATAACACTTGTTTTTGTAACAGGTGCTGCAATTCTTACTCCAAAATCATTATACGGGTGAATTAAGGCGAAAGTTTATCGAATATATTATATTATTAACCCCCATTTAAAAAATTTAAATGAGGATTAATGCATTCATTGAAAAAACTGTTATATTTTATTCTAAAAGTGTCGTTTTTTATAAACAGTTAGCAATTACACAGCTATTGCAGTTTTATTTCTCAGCTCTTCATAAAGCAATATTACTTTACGTTGTAAAGTGGCAATCTCAGTTTCGCGATCTAGTAGTTTCTTTTGGGCAATGCTAAGATGAGAAGGTTCGTGCTCCGCTTCTTTGATATCCATGGCTAATAAATAAACCACGCTAACTTCAAATACATTGGCAATTTGCTCCAGTCGTGATAAATTAATATCAGTAACACCGGTTTCGATTTTTGAAAAAGCAGGAATTGAGATACCCAAACGATCTGCAACATCTTCCTGGCTCCATCCTTGTTGATGGCGAAGAGTCCTGATGTTCATGCCAACAGATTTGTTAGTCTTCTTTTTTGCGTTGTCGTTCATTTTAATTATCAATTAAATTAGTTAGTGAAAAGGGCTACTATTGGTTAACTAAAGTTATGCCAAGTTTAATTTAATGTGATGGTAGACGAAAACAGCGTAATTGGGGAAATAAAATTAACATAATGTGCAATTATTTCCCCAATTAGTGTGGCGGGCGGTTAAGTTGACTTAGCTGCCAATTATGCATAATTTGGCGAATTTTAGCAATAATTGCTTCTGCCCAATTTCTTTAAAGAATATAGTTGCTTTAACGTCAGGTTTTTTTCCTTCTAAGCTAATGACTTTTCCAAATCCGAAACGTTCGTGTTCAACTTCCATTCCCACCTGTAGGTTTGAAGTATCTGAAGGTGCAAATCCTGGGGATGGCACATGTGCCTTTGCCAGCAGAGATGTGGTTTTTACCGGAGGAGTTGTTGCTGCTTTTGGCTTAGAGAATGTATCACCTCCTTTTCTGCTCCAGGTTTCACGTTCATCATCAAAAAACGAACTGCTTGCTTTCTCTGGTTTCGCGGTAAAATCAAGTTCAAGGTATCTTGCATCAACTTCATCCAAAAAGCGACTAGGTTCACAATTAATCAGCGTGCCGAACTTAAAGCGTGAAGTGGCATAGCTAAGCGTAAGTCTATTTTCAGCACGTGTTATCGCTACATAAAACAGGCGGCGTTCTTCTTCCAGGTCTGTACGCGAATTGAGCGCCATTTGTGATGGGAATAGATTTTCTTCCAATCCAACTACATGCACCTGTTTAAATTCAAGCCCTTTGGATGAGTGGATGGTCATCAAAGAGACAGTATCTGCATCCTTGTTTTTATCGTTATCATCATTAGTAAGCAAGGCAATATCCTGCATAAAAATGTCAAGGCCTTTTTCCTCAATATCTTCTCGTTCAGAAAATTCCTTTATACCATTAAGCAACTCCTGGATGTTTTCGTATCGGTTAAGCCCTTCTACAGATTTGTCCGCGTACAAGTCTTTTAACAAGCCCGAATGCTGGGCAATATGCAATGCTGCCTCATAAGCCGAGAGTGATTTAACGATCACCTGGAAGCTTTGGATCATTGTAGCAAAAACACTAACTGCTGCTGATGTACGCCTATCTAAATATTGTGATGGGTTGATGGTCACTTCAAATGGTGTAATGTTATTCTGATCGGCGCTTACTATAATACGGTCTACAGTAGTGTCTCCAATACCGCGGCGTGGGTAATTTATAACACGCTTAAGTGCTTCTTCATCATTCGCGTTAAAAGTAAGGCGGAAATAAGCGATCAAATCCTTGATCTCTTTACGCTGATAGAACGATAAGCCTCCATATATTTTGTAAGGTATGCCCAGTTTACGTAGGGCCTCCTCCATTGAACGCGATTGTGCATTGGTACGGTACAGGATAGCAAAATCATGCCATTTCAAGCCGTGTGTAGTGCGCTGAAACATAATAGCTTCAGCAACTTGCTTGCCCTCCTCATTATCGCTGAAGGCGCGCATTACCTTTATTTTATCACCTGCTTCTTTCTCAGAAAAAACATTCTTTTTAAGCTGTTCTTTATTATTAGCGATGATGCTATTGGCAACATTTACAATATTTTGCGTAGAACGGTAGTTCTGTTCCAGCTTGAATATTTTCAAATCAGGGTAATCCTTCTCAAAGTTTAATATGTTCTGAATATTAGCACCACGGAAAGCATAGATACTCTGCGCGTCATCACCCACAACACAAATATTCTCATTAACGGCCGCCAGTTTTTTAACGATCAGGTATTGCGAAAAGTTAGTATCCTGATACTCATCCACCATCAGGTATTTAAACTTATGCTGATATTTATTTAGTACTTCAGGGTATCTTTTGAGCAGCTCATTGGTTTTATAAAGCAAATCGTCAAAATCCATTGCTCCGGCGCGATAGCATCGTCCTGCATAGGTTTCGTAAATTTTGCCTAACTGACCACGTCCACTTGAAAAATCATCGGCTTGTATCTGGTCGTTTTTTTGATATTCCTGCCAGGATACGAGGTTGTTTTTTGCTGCCGATATACGGTTAAGCACCAGGTTTACGCTGTAAAGTTTATCATCAAGGTTCATTTCTTTTAAAATAGCCCTTAATACGCTTTTGCTATCATCGGTATCGTAAATGGTAAAGTTGTTAGGATAACCAAGTTTATCAGCCTCAACACGTAGTATCTTCGAAAAAACAGAGTGGAAGGTACCCATCCAAATGTTTTTGGCTTCCGGCCCAACCAGGTTTATGATACGCTCGCGCATTTCGCGGGCTGCTTTATTAGTAAACGTTAATACTAATATATTAAATGAGTCAACGCCATTACGAATCAGGTGTGCCACACGATAAGTAATAACGCGTGTTTTACCCGATCCGGCACCTGCAATAATCATTACCGGGCCCTTAATTTGCTCTACTGCCCCGCGTTGTTCCGGGTTTAATCCCTCTAAATAATCCAAATCTTTTTCCTCTTTTCTATATGGCGAAATTAAGGTTTTGCCCTGAAAGCTGAAAGGAAGATTAGCGATTAGTGGTCATTGATTTTAATGTTTGGAGGCGGGTTTACCATTTAGTTAATTAACCGTATTTTTGCAGCAATATGAAGATGCCCAAACTTGTCGACCTGATTTTATTTGAAAACGATGATATAATTGTGGTGAATAAACCGCCGTTCATCAGCTCACTGGATGAGCGTGAGGGTGGCGACATCAATATGCTGCGTTTAGCCAAGCAATATGTAGAAGATGCACAGATCTGCCATCGCTTAGATAAAGAAACATCCGGCGCTTTAATTATCGCCAAAAATCCCGAGGCTTATCGCCATGTCTCTATGCAGTTTGAAAAACGACAGGTTAAAAAGGTTTATCATGCTGTTATAGAAGGTACACACGTTTTTGAAGAACTATTTATTGATTTACCTATACTTAACGTTGGTAAAGGAACTGTAACCATAAGCAGACAAGAAGGTAAACGTGCTGAAACCTGGTTTCAGTCATTAAAATATTTTAAACACTATACTTTGGTAGAGTGTCGCCCGGTAACGGGCCGTATGCATCAGATCCGTATCCACTTGGCTACTCAACGTGCATCAATAGCGGGAGACGAGATGTATAAAGGTAAGCCGGTTTTTCTATCGTCTATCAAACGTAAATATCATTTAGGTAAAGATCAGGAGGAATTACCTATTATGAAACGTTTTGCCCTGCACGCTTATGAGGTTACTTTTAAGTTACTTGATGGTACACCGATAACTATACACGCACCATATCCGAAAGATTTTGAAACACTGCTTAAACTATTGGAAAAGTTTGATGCATAACTAGATATAAAACAAAAAAGGAAACGCAATAAGCGTTTCCTTTTTTGTTTTATATTACTGGCTTCAGTTTATAACTGAAGCCTCCGGATCAGGTAAGTTTATAACTTACTTAACCTTTAAAGCATTATTCTCCCTGTTATCATCAGGTATAGCATGATCAGGGTCGATGGTTACGTTTTCTGCCTCAGAAGTTGTAGGTATGGTAAAAGTGATCACTTTATCCTGTAGCCAGGTCTCAACCGGCAGTTTCATACGGTATTTGCTACCGTCTTTTAGTTTAACCTCAATAGTAAAAGGCATAGCCATTTCATCTTTGTTAGCAACGGTTACCTGTATACCGTTCTTAGGGCCTTTGTCTACATAACGGGCATCAATTAAAGCCAGGTCTAACTTATAATTATTATAGAACCAACCTTTCCAAAACCATGACAGATCCTCACCTGCGCCGTTATCCATCGATCTGAAAAAATCATCAGGTTGTGGATGTTTGTATGCCCATTTATGGATATAGTTACGGAAAGCATAATCAAATCTGTCTTTGCCAATGATCTGCTCACGCAACAATTCCAAACCAAAAGCAGTTTTAAAATATGTAATAGAGTGACGGTATTTTTCAGCAACGCCATCAGCAGGCGTCATAATCGTAATCGCATCAGGATCGCTAATAGTTGGTACTATTTCATCGGCCGGATATCCGCCCTTAGGCGCATATTCACCATCGCGCTTTGGCGCGTATTCTCCTTTATTAAATTCGTCAGAAGCATAGATGTCGATAAAGGTATTTAAGCCCTCATCCATCCAGCCATAACGGCGCTCGTCAGACCCAACAATCATCGGGAACCAGTTGTGGCCGATTTCATGTGCGATTAACGCAAACAAATCTTTACCACTTGCTCTGTAATCATCAAAGGTAATACCGGGGTATTCCATTCCTCCGGCAATTCCGGCTTCATTAACCGCGTTTGGATAAGGGTAAACAAACCATTTTGCCGAGAAGTATTCGATAGAACCCTTCAAAAATTCTGTTGCACGAGTCCAGGCAGTATCACCTACACTCTCCACCGGATAAACCGACATCGCCATTGATTTTTTTCCTTCGGGGAGATTGATTCTTGCCGCATCCCATATGTAAGCCTTGGATGCACCAAATGCAACATCGCGGGTATTATACATTTTAAAATGCCATGTTAACGTTCCTTTGCGTGTTGATGGAGCTATAACATCACTCAACGGGCGAATCATTACCGTTTTATCGCTATTGCGGGCTTGTGCAAGCCTGTTTATCTCTTTTATGGTCAATACCTCGGTTGGGTTTACCAATTCGCCTGCTCCAGCCACAAGCATGTCAGCAGGTGCCGTTACTGAATAATCGATGTCTCCATACTCGCAATAAAACTCGCCACTACCCAAGAAAGGCAGGGTATCCCAGCCATGCGAATCATCATATACGCACATGCGCGGAAACCATTGGGCAACTTCGTAAATCTTGCCATTCTTGGTGTCAAAATAATCATTACGACCACCAAAATCAGCAGGCATGGTATAGTGATATTTAATCAGGATGCTGATCTTCCCGCCATT
The DNA here is from genome assembly GCF_009765905.1 of Mucilaginibacter sp. L196. Classification (GTDB taxonomy): domain Bacteria; phylum Bacteroidota; class Bacteroidia; order Sphingobacteriales; family Sphingobacteriaceae; genus Mucilaginibacter. The sequence goes on from NZ_LMUO01000019.1 coordinate 777,482, forward strand.
GGGAATTACCGCGTCTTTCAAACGGATCTGCATACGGGTATCAGTAACCACATAATCCGCTTTTAAAGTTTTGCCGTTTTGTACAATTTCTACCGATTCAAACTCATCGCCATTGGTATGTTGCTCAGGTTTTGGAGCAAACGGGGTATAATAGTTTGAACGGGCATCTTTTTTATAAGTATTTTGATCTAATTGCAGCCACAGATACTGAAGCGCATCAGGACTATTATTGGTATAGCTGATAACTTCGTTATCGCTTAATACCTTGGTAACGGTATCAATATTAGCTTTTAATTGATAATCAACTCTATTCTGCCAGTACTTAGGGCCTGGTTCACCATTAGCGGAATGGAATTCATTACCCTTATCAGTATAAAACATCGGGGTAAATAGTAGCGATGGGTCGTAATTAGAGGAAATGGTATCGGTTTGATTTGCCATTCGGTGCCGGCGTTGCGCTTGTGCTGAAAAGGTTAAAAAAGCAAGCATCGCAAGGCCGATAAGTTTCAGTTTCATAAGAGTCAGTTATAGGGGAGCAATATACAAAGGATACAGGTGAAATTTAAAAAAGAAGCATAATAGATTATTGTCAATGTTATAAAAGGGAGTTATCTTTCCGAGAAAAACAACAATTTGCACTTTCCAGTAAATATTCCTGTAGGTAAAGCCTTCATTCCAGTTCACTTCGTGTGCGAAACCTTAGCTTATTTTATAGGCTATCGCTACTATATGTATCTGCGCAAAAAGCAAACGGATAATATTAGTGATGACAATCGCCTTATTATTTTTATTGCGGCAGCAGCGGGTGCATTTTTAGGATCCCATATTGTTGGCGTATTGGAAACCCCATCTTTGCTAAACCATTTTGGAATCATTTATTTTTTAGGAAATAAAACTATAGTAGGAGGAATGATAGGCGGTCTGATTGCTGTTGAGCTGATAAAAAAGCAAATAGGGGTAACAACATCTTCAGGAGATTTAATGGTTTATCCGTTAATACTGGCGATGATAATTGGCCGTGTTGGTTGTTTTTTAGCTGGTTTAGATGACGGTACTTATGGCAAACCATCTAATTTACCATGGGCCATAAATTTTGGCGATGGTATTCACAGGCATCCAACTAATTTATATGAGATTATATTTTGGTGTATATTGTGGGTGATACTTTTATTTGTTGAAAAGCACCATCATTTGGTAAATGGCGCCAAGTTTAAAATATTTCTATCCAGCTACCTGGTGTTTCGCTTTATGGATGAGTTTATCAAGCCTGACTACTTTTTTAGCTTTGGTTTATCTGTAATACAATTGGTTTGTTTGGGAGGGATTTTGTATTATTATAAAGTTTTTCTACAGCCTTACAAATTAATTAAACCTGATGCCTGAACGCCCGTATATTTATTATGATTTTACTTTAAGCATATGTTCCACCTGTTTACGCCGGGTGGATGCGAAAATAGTTTTTGAGAATGAGAATGTTTATATGCTTAAAAACTGTAAGCAGCATGGTTTTGAAAAAGTTTTAATAGCAACCGATATAGAATATTATAAAAATTGTCGCAACTACGCCAAGCGTAGCGAAATGCCATTAAAGTTTAACGCCAAAACACATTATGGGTGTCCATACGATTGTGGTTTATGCCAAGATCACGAACAGCATTCATGCCTCACTGTTATCGAAGTTACGGATCGGTGTAATTTGAGTTGCCCTACTTGTTACGCTATGTCATCACCAAGCTATGGTCGACACCGCACTTTGGCCGAGATTGAACAGATGCTTGATGTAATTGTTGAAAACGAGGGCCAGCCCGATGTGGTACAAATAAGTGGCGGCGAGCCTACTGTGCATCCGCAGTTTTTTGAAATACTGGATATAGCCAAAACTAAACCCATTAAACATTTAATGGTTAATACTAACGGCGTTAGAATAGCAAAAGATGAAGCTTTTGTTAAACGTTTAGCCACCTATGCCCCAGATTTTGAAATATACCTACAGTTCGATTCATTTAAAAAAGAAGCACTTGAGCTATTAAGGGGTGAAGATTTAAGAGAGGTAAGAATTAAGGCTCTCGAAAATCTTAACAAATACAATCTATCCACAACACTTGTCGTAACGCTACAAAAGGGACTGAATACTGATGAAATAGGTGCAATTATTGAGTATGCATTAAAACAGCCTTGTGTGCGCGGCGTAACATTTCAACCAACACAACAAGCAGGGCGGTTAGATAATTTTAACCCGGAAACTGACAGATATACTTTAACTGAAGTTAGATCTGCAATTTTAGCGCAAACCGACATTTTTAATGCCAATGATCTGATACCGGTGCCTTGTAACCCAGATGCACTGGTAATGGGATACGCACTAAAATTAGGTGGGCAGGTATTCCCATTAACACGGATGATAAATCCTGATGACTTGTTGGATAACTCGAAAAATACCATTATTTATGAGCAGGATGAGCAATTGAAAATGCATCTGCTAAATATGTTCAGTACCGGGAATTCTGTTGATAAGGCAAAAGAACATCTGGCATCAATAATGTGCTGCCTGCCGGAGATTGACGCACCAGGCTTAGGATATGATAATCTTTTCAGAATTATTATTATGCAGTTTATTGATGCGCAAAACTTTGATGTTCGCGCTATAAAAAAATCATGTGTGCATATTGTAAATAAGGATATGCAGATTATTCCCTTTGAAACTATGAATATTTTTTATCGAGACGATAAACGAGAATATCTTGAACAACTAAGAAATGAAATTGTTGTATGACAGAAGAAAATAATAACAAAGAAAAGCCAATTAGCAATGGTTATATCATTGGTTTAAATATTGGATTGCTTGCAATATATACGGTCATTTCAAAAGTAATTGAAGGCGGAATAATTATTGATGCACTTTTAATCGCCATTCATTTTTTAATATGCCTATTTGCCGCCGCAATTGTACAAAGATGGGTTTGGGCATTAGCCGCTTTGGCAATTTTACTTATTGGGTTTTCAACTTGTGTCTCACTAATGGGAAATACTCTATAATGATTTTAAAGCCTCTGCCAAAACACCCTCTTTTAATGAATAGGTAGACATTAAGATCTCTGAAACTCTCAGTTTTTTCATCACAAAGCGGGTGATCAGTGATGCGGAAACAATCATGTCTACCCGGATTGGAATAATTCCTTTAGTGCTTTCGCGATCCTGATGAGATGAGGCGATGAGCCAATCGGTGATATTGATAAATTCCTGCGGAGCAAATTTATATTTCCTGTTCTTTTTCAGGTCGAACTCATTACCTTTTTGTAGCTCAATAACCTCGGCAAAAGTTTCAAATGCGCCGGATGAACCTATAATGTTCGCTATTTCAATGTTTTTAATACCATCAAAAAAGGAGGGAAGCGTTTGTTCCAAATAGTTGTTCATCTCCTGTATTGATGTTTCCGGTATTGGATCGATTTTGTGAAACTTATCCAGCATGCGGGCAGCGCCTATTTCAAAACTTTGCTTCCAGATGATCTGTTCATCGTTCCCCAAAATAAATTCAACACTACCACCGCCTATATCCAATATCAGGGAGTTTTGTTTGGATAGGCAATTTCCGGCTTTTACACCTTCATAAATATATTCTGCTTCGCGATCACCGTCAATGGTTTCAATTTCGATGCCGGTTTTTGCTTTTACTTCGTCTATAAAATCCTTACCATTAGCCGCGCTGCGCAGGGCGGAGGTAGCGATTGCGCTAACGTGTTCAGCATTAAATTCCCCAATCCGTTCGTTAAACTGAACCATGGTATCAACACCACGCTTATAAGCAGCCGGTTGTATAATGCCATTGTTTATACCACCTTCGCCCAAGCGTACAGGTACGGTGGTATGGTAAAGTTCTTCAGGGTTGGCAGCATCCCCACGGGCTATCAGCAAATGAAAAGTATTTGTGCCAAGGTCCATTACAGCAACGATACTGCGGCTGGCTGATGACGGCGTTTGTTTATCAGTCATAATTAAAAGCTAAACCCAATAATAGGTTAATAGTTTAAATTTATAATTACTCCTTATAAAAAAACCACTTCGCCAGCTCTTTATAGCTTGCTTTTTTGCCATACATTAAAATACCCACTCTGTAAATCCGTGCGGCAACCCATGTGGTAAATAAAAACCCAACCACCATCATAAACATGGATAAAGCCAGTTGCCAACCGGGAACACCAAAAGGTATACGTACCATCATGGCTACCGGGGCGGTAAATGGTATTTCCGATAACCAAATTGCTAATGTACTGTCGGGGTTGTTGATCAGGAAAGAAAAAGAAATAATGTAGGTGAATAACAACGGCAGGGTAATAGGAAACATAAATTGCTGCGTTTCCGTTTCGCTGTCAACTGCTGAACCTACTGCCGCGAATAAGGCAGCGTATAAAAAGAAACCGCTCAGGAAATAAAACAAAAAGCAACCCAATATATAAGGGAAATTAACAGTTTTAAAACTATTATATGCTGTAATTGCCGGACTTTGAGGTACAGTGGAATTGCTTGGTGATGTTTGAATTTTTATAGGCTGATGCTCCTTCATTTGTGCGGTTTTTGCCGGTAATATTTTATCCTTCATCAGCATGTTGCCTGCGATATAGGTAACCCCACTAGATAATACTATCCATAAAACAAATTGCGTAAGGCCAACCAAACCAACACCGATTATTTTACCAAGCATTAACTGAAATGGCTTAACCGATGATACAATTACCTCGATAATTCTGCTTGTTTTCTCTTCCAGAACACCCCGCATAACCTGTGCCCCATAAATAAATAACGCTAAATAAACTAAAATAGCACCAGCAATACCAGCGCCGTAAGCCGCGCCTATACTTGAATCTTGTTCACCTTTGTCTGTTATTTGTTTGGCAGCTATGGATATGTTGCTTTTTATCGCATGTAGTTTTAACGTATCAATACCGGCAGTAACCATTTTATTACCGGTAGCTATGGTGTTCATTTGATCCTCAATTTCGCCGGCTATAGTAAAGTTTGCCTCTTTCTTCGAGAATATCTGGACTGCATCCGTCTTTGAATAATCAGTTGGTATCACTAACAAAAAATCATCTTCATTTTTTCGAAGATCTGATTTTTCATCAACCAAAGATTTAGTTACCGTTTGAAACGCCAGTTTGCTTTTATTCTGAAATTTCCCGGTAAAAACACCACTCTCATCCATAACCCAAACGGTTCTGGTTTTATTCATATCGTTACTGTAGGTAGTAATCAGATAAATGACACCAAACATGGCCACTATCAATGCCGGTACCAGGAATATCATCAATATAAACGATTTCTTTTTTACACGAACCATATATTCGCGTTGTATAATTAATAGCACTTTATTCATGATAAGGCAGGTTTTTGGTTTACTTTTTCTATAAAGATTTCATTCATGGTAGGAATAACTTCCTGTAGCATATTGATGCTGGTTTTAGGTATTAGATATTGTAATACATCATTGGAAGAAGCCCCATCAGTCAATTTTATTTTGATGATATTGGAATCATCTGTTTGCTTTTCTTCAACCAAAGTAAACGGTTGTGATCCGTTAAAAAGTAATTTTCCGCCAGTGTATTCCACAATATAAGTAGCATTACGATACGAGTTTTTAATGTCTCTTACTTTCCCATCCAGTATCTTTTTTGATTTATTGAGTAAAGTAATCGAATTACAAAGCTCCTCAACAGATTCCATGCGGTGGGTGGAAAACAGGATAGTGGCACCTTTGCGGTTAAGCTCCAGTATTTCATCTTTAATGATCTCCGCGTTTACCGGGTCGAAGCCGCTAAATGGCTCATCTAAAATAATCAAGTCGGGTTCATGCAGAATAGTGGCTACAAACTGCGCCTTCTGTTGCATGCCTTTGGATAGTTCTTCAATCTTTTTATTCCACCATGATTGCATCTCCAGTTTTTCAAACCAATATTTTAACCTTTTGATGGCTTCATCACGACTTAAACCCTTTAATCTGGCAAGATAGATCATCTGTTCGCCGATCTCCATCTTTTTATACAGTCCGCGTTCTTCAGGCAGGTAACCGATACGGTCGATATGGGATTGGTTGAGTTTCTCACCATCAAAATAAACTTCACCGGAGTCAGGAGCAGTAATTTGATTAATGATACGGATAAGCGAGGTTTTCCCGGCGCCATTCGGCCCAAGCAAGCCGAATATTTGGCCGCTTTCAACTTCCAGGCTCACGTCACTCAAAGCGGTATGCCCCGCGTACTGTTTTACAATATTTCGAATGCTTAGCATTAGGTAAAGGTTTTTGTTTTAGTTTTTCGTTTTTAGATACGAAGGTTGAGAGAATGTTACATCAAGCTATAAAAGAATCTGGTACATAAAAACAAAAAAGCCCGAAACCATTATAGTTTCGGGCTTTTTAAACCTTTTGCCTTTCAGCTTTATCCTTTCACCTTTTACTCAAAATATTCCTTCATCCGTTCGAAAAAGCTTTTCTCGTTTTTACCCGGGTTAGGTTTAAAGTTAGGTGAGCTTTGTAGTTTTTCTAATAACTCGCGTTCTTCTTTGCTCAAAGCTTTTGGTGTCCAGATATTGATATGAATCAATTGATCACCACGATGATAAGAATTTACTTCCGGTACACCTTTACCTTTAAGGCGCAGTATTTTACCGCCCTGGGTGCCTGGTTCAATTTTTATCTTGGCTTTGCCATCAATAGTTGGTACTTCAACACTGGTACCTAAAGCGGCATCCACAAAGTTGATGTGCAAATCATAAATGATATTGTTACCATCACGTTTTAATGTTTCGTGAGGGATTTCTTCAATCAAAATAATCAAATCTCCCGGAACACCGCCGCGTGGGGCAGCGTTGCCTTTACCGCTCATGCTCAATTGCATGCCTTCGCTTACACCGGCTGGTATATTGATACTAATAGTCTCTTCACCACGAACTAAACCATCGCCGTGGCAAACAGTACATTTAGAGGTAATAACAGATCCTTCGCCGTTACAGGTAGGGCAGGTGCTGGTAGTTTGCATCTGGCCCAAAATGGTGTTGGTTACCCTGCGCACAGCACCTTGTCCACCGCAAGTTTTACAGGTTTGAAAAGATGATTTATCCTTCGCGCCAGTACCATCGCAGGTTTTACAAAGTATTTGCTTGTTTACTTTTATTTTCTTCTCGGCACCGTTGGCAATTTCTTCAACAGTTAGGCGTACTTTAATACGTAGGTTGCTACCGCGTGCTACACGACGGCCACCTCCACCTTGCCTGCCACCGCCGCCAAAAAAACCTTCAAAAGGACTTCCGCCACCACCGCCAAAAATATCGCCAAACTGGCTGAATATGTCATCCATATTCATGCCCGCACCGCCATAACCGCCACCACCGTTTGGTGATGAAGCATTAGCCGCATGTCCAAATTGGTTATAACGTTGGCGTTTCTCAGGGTTGCTTAGTACTTCGTAAGCTTCAGCAGCCTCTTTAAATTTTTCTTCGGCAGCTTTATCACCCTCGTTTTTATCCGGGTGATATTTGATAGCCATTTTACGATATGCCTTTTTTATCTCGTCCGCCTCAGCACCTTTGGCAACACCAAGTACATCGTAATAATCTCTTTTAGCCATTTTAAAATATTGTAATTAGGGAAATATTGTATTATTGAGTGATTTAGCGATTTAGTTAATGAGGGATTATCCGAATTTCAAATCACTCATTCACTAAATCAATCCATCACTAATTATTAGGCACCAACAATTACTTTAGCAAACCTTATTACTTTATCGCCCAGGTAATAACCTTTTTCCATTTGATCTACTACCTTACCTTTTAAATCATCAGTAGGGGCAGGGATGTTAGTTATTGCTTCATGCAAATCAGCATCAAAAGTTTCACCTAAGGCTTCCATTGGCTTCAATCCTTTTTGAGCAAGTGTACTGCTTAACTTATTGTATATCAATTCAACACCTGCTTTAACGGCTGCAACATCGGTTGCGTTATCCATAGAGCGTATAGCGCGTTCGAAATCATCCATCAACGGAATTAATGCAACAATTACATCTTTTCCTTCGGTTTTTCTCGCTTCTTCACGTTCTTTTGTAGTACGTCTTCTAAAATTATCAAATTCAGCAAATAGGCGCAAGTACTTATCATTGGCAGCTACCAGCTCATTCTTTAATTTTTCCTCAGCTGATAATTCGTTCTCTACAGCACTGTTGCCAGCATTCTGTGTAGTCTCATCCATCTCGCCTGTTATATTTTCAGTTGAATCCATTTCTTCTGTTTTTTTCTTCTTTAGCATGTGTTAATATGATTAAATAGTGCAAATCAAGTATCCTGCCATTTGTTAAAAAGCGACATGGTGTCAGAATTTTACAGGCCGACAATGCAGTACTGGCATACCGTCAATAAAACTGGCAGGAAGTGAAATGTTATATTTCCCTTAAGCTATATGCACATCCTCCAAAACCTTGCCATTCTCACACTTAATAATGCGGGAAGGAAAAGTGCGGATGATATGATAATCATGGGTAGCAACCACAACAGCGGTACCCATTTGCTGGCCTATTTGTTTAAGCAGCAATACAATTTCTTCAGATGTATCAGGATCAAGGTTGCCTGTTGGTTCATCAGCCAGTATAATTTCAGGATCATTTAACAAAGCACGTGCAATTACTACACGTTGTTGTTCTCCGCCTGATAATTCATGCGGCATTTTTTTGAGTTTTGAACGTAATCCTACTTTCTCCAATACATCAAGTGCACGGTCGGCAATAAGTTTCTTATCTGTCCAGCCGGTAGCACGCATTACAAATTGCAGGTTTTGCTCTACCGAACGGTCTGTCAGCAATTGAAAATCCTGGAAAACTATACCCAATTTACGGCGTAAAAACGGTATGTTTTTACTCTCTAATTTATCTAACTCATATCCACAGGCATGTCCTGTACCGTTTTTAATACTCAGATCTCCGTAAAGTACCTTTAATAAACTGCTCTTTCCTGAACCGGTTTGGCCAATCAACCAAACGAAATCGCCTTTATCAATATGCAGGTTAACATTTGAAAGTACCAGGTGCTTTTGTTGAAAAATATCAACGTTAGTCAGTTTTATTATTGAGTTTCCAATCATCTTAAAGGTCTAATTTCAATATTTGCCCGAAAGGCAATTCTTTAACAATGTTCATTATATATTCTGCCTTATCAGCAAGTCCCACCTTATCTAGCGATTTATCAGGCCTATCTACCCTAAAGTAAGCCAAAAGAGTAAACTTATCATCCCTTAACTGCACGTAATCCGGTATTTTAGCTACGCCTTTAACTTTAATTATATACATTTTATTCGTAGTTGATGGTTCATAGATCATAGCCTAAAACAAGGTAATCCTATAAAATATCATCTTTTCAAAGGTATAAAGATTTGACAAAAGTTTTGTTACCATCAACCATGATCTATCAACTATTAACCATTAAAGATTTGACAAGAATTTCATCGTATCGATTCCATCTGCATAATCCCACAGTTTGGGTTGCTGACTTTCGCCGAAATTAACCAATTGATCATCTATCTTTAGATCTTCGGCACTTACTACACATTGAATTTTTTCACTTTCAGCATTGACTGTTTTTTCAAGCGATTGCAGATCTGAATAATTGCTGTAAAAAAGCACGGCAAGGGGAGAGGTTAAACGTTCATCTTTTTTTACCAGTAAAAACCCATTATCCAAATGTTCATCGCGGTTTACCAGGTATATCGATTTATTATAATCGTAATTGTTATTGTATTTATGATGATGGATGATAGCCTCATAATCCTGTATCGACTCAAAAAAGAAATTGAACTTATAATCCTCCGGAACTAATAATTTCGATACGTTACGACAGCCTAAACCATAATAATCAAAAATATCATGGCCGAGATTATGCAACTGTTCAGCTGTTTCATTACCTGTAAGTACTGCTATACTGTTTCTGTTTTTGCGGATAATGTTAGGCACTTTGCCAAAATAGTAATCGAAATAACGAGACGTGTTATTACTTCCGGTTGCTATCACCGCATCAAAGTTTTCCAATCGCTCTATAAAACTAAATTGCCCTGCAAATCGGTTATCGATTTCAACCAGTTTCTCAAGTACATATTTTATCAGGTGATTATCTTGTGATGATGCTTTGATTAATGCATGATTTCCGCTGGCTAACACACATAAAACATCGTGAAAGCCAACCATTGGGATGTTACCTGCAAGGATAAGCCCCACTTTTTTATTGGATGAATTAAAGCTGTATTTGCTTAGCCATGTTTCAAGATCAGCACTGTTAAGCATTTGTCCTATAGCAATAACTGCTTTTCGTACATTCTCAGGAGTGAACCAGGCATTGTAATGTAACTCGTCATTAATGACGTCGCTTAAATGTTCATCCGGGTTGCTAAGCTGCTCGCCCAATGCAGAAAATGACCTGATTAGTTCCTGTATGTTGAATTTTGACATATAAATGGTAAGTAAAATAAACCCTTAAACCGTTTTTTTGTTATATTTGCGTAATTGTTTAAGGACAAGGCAAAGTTAATTGAGAATATAAGATATTTTATAAAATATGGCGATTATAATCACCGATGAATGCATAAACTGTGGAGCTTGTGAACCAGAGTGCCCAAATAATGCAATTTATGATGCAGGAGCAGCATGGCGTTTTTCTGATGGTACTGGTTTAAAGGGTGTTATTGATTTTGGCGATGGTGTTACTTTAAATGCTGAAGAAACACAAGCGGCCCTATCTGATGATATTTATTACATTGTACCTGATAAATGTACCGAGTGTGTAGGTTTTCATGATGAACCGCAATGTGCTGCAGTTTGCCCGGTAGACTGTTGTGTTGATGACGAAAATGTACGTGAAACTGAAGAAGAACTTCTTGCTAAAAAAGAATGGCTTCACATGAACGAATAAAAATATAATATTTAATTATTATGAAAAGGAAGGCAATTTGTCTTCCTTTTTTTATATGTTTATTTTTTATTAGTACTTAACCTTATTAGCCCCAAATAAAAGTTAAAGTATCTGCCTTAATTAACTATGGAATACGGTATTTGTAATTTAGCAGTGATACCCATGCGCGCTGAGCCAAGTGAGGTAAGTGAGATGATATCGCAGGTATTATTTGGCGAAATATTCGAAATTATTGAGTGGACAGACAAATGGGCTAAAATAACCACAACTTATGATAATTATACCGGTTGGATAGGTCGTTTACAGTTTACTATGTTGGGGCACATGGCTTATCAGGATTTAAGCCAAAAACCTTCCCCTTTAACCTACGGAACAGTAACCCAGGCCTGGAAAAAATCAGATAATACCATAGTATATCTACCTGTAGGCAGTTCATTATCTTTTTTGGAGGGCAACAGGTGTAAAATAGGTAACGAAAAATTCGAGATAATAGGCCCTAAGGGCGATATTGAAAATTTTGTTACTACGGCCAAGTCTTTTTTAAACGCGCCTTATTTATGGGGTGGCCGCACGCATTTCGGTATTGATTGCTCTGGCTATGTGCAAGCAGTATTCAAATTGCATGGTGCAAAATTAAAAAGGGATGCTTCTCAACAGGTAGAGCAAGGTACCTTTGTTTCAAGTTTAGAGGAAGCTCGTTTAGGCGATCTGGCATTTTTTAAAAATGCGGACGGGCGCGTAGTTCATGTGGGGATAATGCTCAATGATAAGCAGATTATTCATGCGTCCGGAAAAGTTAAGATTGATAGTATTAATGAAGATGGCATTTACTCTGAAGAATTAAAACGTTATACCCATACGCTTCATTCTATCAAAAGGCATGATAAATTACCTGTCTAATCGAACTGTATTTTCCAAACGATAATTTTCTTATCATCGCTTACTGACAGTAAATCATCGCCATTCCATACCAATTTGTTAATGGATAATACATGCCCGGGATGCCCCTTTTCGCGGCTAATTACCTTATACAGTTTAAAATCATCTGATCCCCAAAGTTTAATGCTTTTATCCATACTGGCGGTAGCAAAGTAAGGCTGGGTGGGATGAAAAGCGATAGAATTTACGGCAAACAAATGCGCAGGTATATTTTGTATAGGCTTATAGTCGATGGTATTCCATATTTTAACCTGAGCATCGCGACTGCCAGTTACCAAATAATCACCGGCAGGGGAGTACTGCGCTGAAAATACAGCCATGCTATGCCCTGCATCACCGTCTAATGTGGTGATGTAAGAATAATCAAGCAGATCGTATATTTTCACCTTGTTATCGCGACAGCCAAAAGCAACCTGTTGATTTACATCATTGATAGCAATACAGCGTACTGTATCAGCTGATATTTGTATAACGTGCAGTAATTCAAACGTGTTGAGATTCCAAACCGATACTGTTCCATCTTCCGAAGCTACCAACAACTCGTTTTTGGAGTTTACTGCTTTAATATCAAATATAGGTTTGGTATGATGCTTAAGAATGGTAATAATTTTTTGCTGTATAAAATCAAATACCGGCACATCGCCGGTGCGCAAGCCAGTGAACATCAAAGCAAAACCTGACGGACAATGTAGCGCATAAACAGATGCCGGAACCGGGAACATTACCTTAATAAAGCTATTAGTTTTTAAACTCCATTCCACCACACCTTTATCATTCCCCCCGGTAAATAATATACCTGGTTTCTGTGAAAGTTCTAAAGTGAAAATAGGGTTGTTATGCCCGGTAAGTTCGGCCGTTTTTTCTACTGTGATCATTTTTTAAGTTGAAGGTTGAAAGTTAAAAGTTGAAAGCCATAATTTTTGACTTTCAATTTTGCACTTCCAACTCATATTACTTATGTCTTTGTTCCAGATTTTTAGCGATGGTTTCTAAGCTCAATCCTTTTTCGCGAAGCAAAACTAATAAATGAAATACCAAGTCGGATGATTCGTTGATCATGTCAACCTCCGTTTCAGCTAAAGCAGCTATTACGGTTTCAACTGCTTCTTCTCCAACCTTTTGCGCAATTTTATTTAAGCCTTGTGTGCGCAGTTTGTTAACGTATGAGCTCTCAACCGGGTTTTCGTAACGATCGGCTATAATAGCTTCCAGTTCTAATATAAAGTTTTGGTTGTATTCGGTTTTAAAGCAACTGCGATCGCCGGTATGGCAGGTTGGGCCATCAGGTTTAACCTTTATTAAAAGCGTATCATTATCACAGTCGATGGTGATACTTTTAACGTGCAAAAAGTTGTTACTGGTTTCGCCTTTTGTCCATAAACGGTTTTTAGTACGAGAGAAAAAAGTAACTATATTTTCCTTTGCGGTTTTATCGTAAGCCTCCTGGTTCATGTAACCCAGCATCAGCACCTCTAAAGTTTGCTCGTCCTGAATAATTACGGGGACTAAACCGCCTGTTTTATCAAAATCTATTTCCATTATTATATATTCTGCTTATTCAGCAATAGTACGAACTTCTATATTGTTTTGCCTTAGTATCTCTTTTAAATTCGGGATCAATATTTCGCCGTAGTGAAATACTGAGGCTGCCAATGCTGCATCAACATTAGTTTTCTCAAATACATCCACAAAATGCTGTACAGATCCTGCACCGCCCGAAGCGATAACCGGGATATGCACGGCATCGTTAACCAGTTTTAACAGCCCATTATCAAAGCCATTTTTAGTGCCATCATGGTTCATAGATGTTAATAATATCTCACCCGCACCACGACTCTCAGCTTCTAAAATCCAATCCAATGTTTCTTTTTCGGTTGGAATTCTGCCACCATTAAGGTGTACAATGTTTTTGTCGCCGATAGATTTAGTATCCACAGCAACCACAACAAATTGAACGCCAAATGCTTTTGCCAGTTCGTCAATAAAAGCCGGGTTACGTACCGCTGCTGAGTTAATAGATATTTTATCGGCACCTGCGTTAAGTAGCGCATCAGCATCAGCAATTTCATTAATACCACCACCGATGGTAAATGGGATATTTATTTGACGAGCAACAGATTTAACCAGTTCGACCATGGTTTTACGGCGCTCGTGGGTTGCTGTAATATCAAGGAAAACCAATTCATCCGCTCCCTGGCGAGAATAGTTCCAGGCCAGTTCAACGGGGTCGCCGGCATCGCGCAAGTCGACAAAGTTCACACCTTTTACAGTACGACCGTCTTTAACGTCGAGGCAGGGTATAATACGCTTTGCTAACCCCCCCCGCCCCCTGAAGGGGGAGCTAATATTTTTATTTATAGATTCCAAAACTTGCTCTAAATTATTGAATACTTGATTATTTGTGAATCGTAATACTTTTAATCCCTGGCCTTCCAAAAACTGTTGTTTTTCAAAATCATTCTGAATTACTTTAGGTAAACTATGAATACTACCATCAACCTCGATTACCAATTTATGTTGATGACAATAAAAGTCGGCAATATATTGCCCGAGCGGATGTTGTCTTCTAAATTTAGTATTTGGAAACTTTAAGCCTAATGAAGCCCACAGCTCATTCTCTGCAGCTGTCATATTATATCTTAATGCTTTGGCATTCTCAAATATCTCTGCATTAGCACCAAGAAATAGTTTTTTTCTCATTTAACTGATTTAGGACAATTAGCTCCCCCTTCAGGGGGCTGGGGGGTAGGGAGTTATATCGTCACCAATGATTCCAGATTCCAGTTTTTTATTTCTTCTATACTGATACGGCCTTCGTAAATAGCTTTTCCAACCACACATGATTCTACTTTGATTTTGCTTAAAGAATCAATATCAGCCATAGAACTTACTCCACCAGATGCGATCAGTTTAATAAATGGCGAATGATCAAGCAGCTTTTTATACAGATCGATTCCGGCACCGCCTAATTTGCCATCCTTGTTAATATCGGTACATAAAAAACGAAAAAAGCCTAAAGCAAGGCATTTATCAACGTAGTCCATCAATTTAATTGGTGAGCTTTCCATCCAGCCTGAATATTTGATCACTTCATCTAAAACATCGATAGCAATAACGACACGGTCAAGATATTTGGCACTTCCGAGTGATTTACTCAAATCCTTTAAGAAATCTGGATTAGAGATCGCTTGTGTACCAACAATTACACGTTGCACACCGGCATCCAATAATTCTTTAACTTTTTCAATACTGCGGATACCACCGCCGTATTGCACTTGCATAGATGTTTTTTTAATTACATCAAACAGGTATTGCTGGTTGCTAAAATCATTTTTAGCGCCGTTCAAGTCGATAATGTGGATGAAATTTGTACCGTATGATTGGTACCTTTCTATCATTTCTTCTAAAGTAACGTCGTATTCAGTTACCTGCTCATAATCACCCTCGCGCAGCCTTACCACTTTTTTATTTAAAATATCAATTGCAGGAATAATGTACATGTCGTTTATATTTTTGAAAAGTTAGTTAATAAAGTTTCACCGTACTTGCCGGATTTTTCAGGGTGAAACTGCACCCCGTAAAAGTTATCCCGCCAAATTGATGCCGAAAATTGTGAATTGTAGTTCGTTGAAGATAAGGTATATGCAGAATCATACTCAATAAAGTATGAATGTACAAAGTAAAAATGTGATCCGGATGGAATATTTTCAAATAAAGGGCTTTCTTTTTCCGGAAAAATAGTGTTCCAACCGGTATGCGGAACTTTATAATCATGACTATCTTTAAATCTAAGCGTTCTTATCGGAAATAGATTAAGCAATTTGGAATCACCTTCTTCGGAATAAGAAGTAAGCAGCTGCATCCCCACACAAATACCTAAAACCGGTTTGGTAAGCGATTTTATTTTAGGGATAAGCCCGGTTTGCTCCAGTTTGTGCATTGCCGCACCTGCATGACCAACTCCCGGTATAATATAACGGTCGTAATGTTCAAAATCCTCTTCCTTATAGATCATGCCATAGGCAATCCCCAACCGCTCTAAAGCAGCAGTAAGTGAGAATATATTTCCGGCGCCATAGCTAATTATACCTATCATTAATTTGTCAGTGTGTATCCGTCCCTTAGTTTTATTAAATTTTTTCCAAACTGGAATTCGACAGAATGGACTGTTGTATCATTAACATTTTTAATATCTTTTATTTCTTCTCTGAGATCAAAACTAATAGCTGAAAATTCATAGCATGAAGGTATTGGATAGAAAAATAATTGTGTGCCGCCATCATATACGTTTGATGTAATAAGTAGATTATCAAATCTTCTTTTTACATCTTCAATCATTAAATTAAAACTTGGGCCGCCAAATGAAATGTATTCGATTTTTGCGTCTTTTTTATTAATATCAATGTCTGGATTAATAGCTGATGATTTAAATCTCTTATCGAAAGGAATAAGAAATTTCGATCCTCTGTTCTCGATTGGATATTGCGGATTTTCGATTCCAATTATTCTTTCCAAAAAAGAAACTGTCAGGCCATTTTCTTTTTTGAGTAAGTCACACATATAATCAAACCATTCCAAGTCAGAACTTAACAATAGTTTTTGTTGTATGGTGATAACATCAATCATTACAAAACGCCTTTAGTACTCGGTAAAACCATATTATTTACATCACGCTTTACAGCCATTTTTATTGCCTTTGCAAAAACTTTAAATATGGCTTCAATTTTATGATGTTCGTTTTGTCCTTCTGCTTTTATATTCAGGTTGCATTTAGCCGCATCAGAGAATGACTTGAAGAAATGGTAAAACATTTCTGTAGGTACATCGCCAACCTTTTCCCTGTTAAATTCAGCTTCCCAAACTATCCAGTTACGCCCGCCGAAATCAATAGCTGCCTGTGCCAGGCAATCATCCATCGGTAAGCAAAAGCCGTAACGCTCAATACCCCTTTTATTTCCTAACGCTGTAGCAAAAACTTCACCTAAAGCAATACCTGTATCTTCAATGGTATGGTGTTCATCAATATGCAAATCGCCTTTGGCAATAACCTCGAGGTCGATACTACCATGGCGTGCTATCTGATCAAGCATGTGATCAAAGAAATGCAAGCCAGTGCTCACTTTCGCTTCACCTGTACCATCAAGGTTTATTTTTATGTAGATGTCGGTTTCTTTAGTAGTGCGACGGTGCTCAACCACACGTTCGCCTAACTTTAAAAATTCGTATATCTTCTCCCAATGGGTGGTTTCTAAAGCAACAGTGCTTTTTATTTTAATTGCTTCATCTTGTGTGAATTCTTTGTCACCCAAACCTGGATTGTCATTTAACCAGATGGCTTTTGCACCAAGGTTATATCCCAATAAAATATCATTTTTACGATCACCGATAGTAAAAGAGTTTTTTAGATCGTATTTCTCTGTATCGAAGTATTCTGTAAGTAGCGCCGTTCCCGGTTTGCGGGTAGGGGCATTCTCAGCAGGAAAAGTGCGATCGATACAAATATTTGAAAATTCGATACCCTCGTTTTTCAACGTGGTTAAAATGAAATTTTGTACCGGCCAAAATGTATCTTCCGGGAAAGAAGCTGTACCTAAACCATCCTGATTGCTCACCATTACCAATTCATAATCCAGCTCTGCAGCAATTTTGGGTAGATATTGTAAAACACCGGGATAAAACTCCAATTTGGCAAATGAATCTATCTGCTCATCAGCCGGCTCTTTTATCAGCGTACCATCGCGATCGATGAAGAGTATTTTCTTCGGATTACTCATTGTTATTTATATTCCTGTAAAGTATTCAATAAAATATCATTCTCGGCGGGTGTGCCCACCGTTATACGTAAGCTCCCCTCGCAGAGGTCTACTTTAGAACGATCGCGCACAATGATGCCCTTTTCAACCAAAAAGTTATAAATCGCTTTCGGGTCGGTTGTTTTAACTAATATAAAGTTAGCGTCGGATGGATAGATATCCAGCACGAAATCGAAATTTTTAAGATTAAGTACCAGTTTATCGCGCTGTGCAAGCGTTTCTTTGATCCAGTCGTTAACTTGCGCTACGTTCTGCAATGCTTTTAAAGCCAATTCCTGTGAAGCCTCGTTGATGTTGTAAGGTGGTTTAACCTTATTCATTACCTCGATGATTTCCTCGCTTGCAAAGGCCATACCTACGCGCAAACCGGCTAAACCCCATGCTTTTGATAAGGTTTGCAACACTACCAGGTTGGCGTACTCGGTAAGTTCCTGTATAAAGGTTTTTTGCCTGCTGAAGTTAATATAAGCTTCATCAACAACAACCAAACCATTAAAATTGGCAAGCAAGGTTTCAACATCCTCGCGATTGATAGAATTACCGGTGGGATTGTTGGGCGAGCAAATAAAGATCATTTTGGTATTCTTATCTATCGCCTCGGCAATGCCTTCCATGTTTAGCTGGTAATCTTCGGTCAGCAATACGTTTTTAACGTGTACATCATTAATATTTGCCGAAACCTGGTACATACCATAGGTTGGTGGTACCAATATCACATTATCAACTCCTGGATTGCAAAAGCTGCGGAAAAGGATGTCGATAGCTTCATCGCTGCCATTGCCTAAGAAGATATTTCTTGGAGGAACTCCTTTTATATCGCTTAAACGCTTTTTTACTTTGTATTGTAAAGGGTCTGGATAACGATTGTATTGTTGCTCCAATGGTGAGCCATAGGCATTCTCATTGGCATCTAAGTAAACACTTGCTTCGCCTTTATACTCATCTCTTGCGGAAGAGTAGGGCGTTAAGTTTTTTATATTTTCTCTTATTATATTATTTATGCTGAACATGATTATTTCATTCTAACGGTGACCGCATTTTTATGCGCCTGTAAACCTTCTAACTCTGCTAAAATTTCCACTGTTGGCCCGATGTTCCTAATCCCATCAGGCGTAATATGCTGGAAAGTGATTTTTTTAACAAATGAGTCTACCGATACACCCGAATACGCTTTGGCATAGGAACTGGTAGGCAAAGTATGGTTTGTGCCCGATGCATAGTCGCCAACGCTTTCAGGGGTTAAATTTCCTAAGAAAACAGAACCCGCGTTGATAATTTTCGGCGTTATTTGCTGCCAGTTTTCAGTAGCTAAAATTAAATGCTCCGGAGCATATTGATTGCTGAATTGCATAGCTTCATTTAAATCGTTTGTTATAACGATGTAGGAATTGTCAATTGCCTTAGCGGCGATCTCGGCCCGTGGCAAAACAAGCAACTGTTGCGTTAACTCTTTAACAGTTTGCTGCGCGATGTTTGTCGAATTAGTAACTAATATAGCTTGACTATCAACACCATGCTCAGCCTGTGCCAATAAATCAGCAACAATAAAAACAGGATTGGCAGTTTCATCAGCAATTATTAAAACTTCTGATGGCCCTGCAGGCATATCAATAGCGGTTGTAGTTGTTGATTGGATGATAGTTTTTGCCTTGGTTACAAATTGGTTTCCCGGGCCAAAGATTTTATCCGTTTTCAGGATAGTTTCTGTACCGTAAGCCATCGCGCCAATAGCTTGCGCACCACCGGATAGGTATACTTTATCTACGTTCAATAACAACGCTACATAAGCAATAAATGGGTTTACTTTGCCATCTTTTGATGGGGGGGTACAAACCACAATTTCGTGGCAGCCTGCAATACGTGCCGGAATACCAAGCATTAAGAAAGTGCTTGGTAAAACCGCGGTACCACCTGGTATATATAAACCAACCTTTTCTATCGGTTTTAATTCACGCCAGCAAGTTACGCCGGGCATGGTTTCTACCTTGTCTTCCGTTTTTAACTGCGTTTGGTGAAAAGCGTATATATTTTTATAGGCAGTATCTAAAGCAGCTTTCTGCTCCACAGATATACCGTTGGCTAATTCAGTAAGTTCTGATTTGGTCAGATATAATTTACTCAGTACTACGTGTTCAAATCTAAGCGCGTAATCATATAGCGCCGTATCGCCATGCAGCTTTACATTGGACAGTATTTCTTCAACAATATCACGAACTTCATTTGCCGGGTCAACATTGCGCTGCACCAGTGAGTTGATTTCGGATGAACTTAGATCTGAATAATTATACGTTTTCATTACCGGATACTAAGTGATTATAAAATGATCTTCTCAATTGGCATTACTACAATACCTTGTGCGCCTGCTTGCTTAAGCTGACTTATCCTGTCCCAAAAATCACGTTCCGGGATTACAGTGTGTACTGCTACCCAGTTATCCTCGGCCAATGGCACTACTGATGGGCTTTTTACACCCGGCAACAGTGCAATAACATCGTTTAAGTTATCTCTGTGTACATTCAGTACCACGTATTTGGTTTCCTTTGCACGTAGCACCGATTGTATGCGTTGAACCAATTCCTTGATCAAATCAGATTCGCAATTGCTTTCGTTACAGATCAATACCGCTTCACTGGACATAACGTCAGAGAATGGTACCAATCCATTACTTTTAAGTGTACCACCGGTTGATACCAGATCACAGATCGCGTCGGCTAAACCTAAGCCCGGGGATATTTCAACCGAACCGGAAATAGTGCGGATATCAGCCTGTATTCCTTGGTTTTTAAGGAATTTCCCTAAAATTACCGGGTAGGTAGTGGCAATTGATTTGCCATTCAGTTGCTCTAACTTAGTTATGGAATTGTTATTAGGTACTGCTATTTTTAATGAGCATTTACCAAATCCTAACCTTTGCAGGTAATTAACCTTTACCTCGGTTTCTTCAATAACGTTTTCGCCAACTATACCCAAATCGGCAATGCCGTCTTGAACATATTCAGGAATATCGTCATCACGAAGAAAAAGAATTTCTAAGGGGAAGTTGGAAACCGGTGAGATCAATGAGCTTTTGTAATTTTCAAAATTCAGACCGCAGTTTTTCAGTAATTCAACGGATTTTTCGTTGAGCCGACCCGATTTTTGGATCGCTATTTTTAATGTTTTCAATTGATGTGGTGTTAACTATAAATAAAAAGGAGGTTCGAGTTTCGTGCTGAAACATACAATTATCTGATCGCTATATGGTGGCGATGATGCAGATGAAGATGATGTAAGTTAAAACGTCCCATTTTTATAGTATGACTATATGACAAGCTGCTGCAAATATAGAAAGTAATTTAAGAAAAAAAAATGTGAACCCGGATTTAGTTATCGCTAAAAGGGGTTTAACTACTATACTGTACCACGGTACAAGTGGAACACCTGGTACAGTTGGTACAAAAAAGTACCCAAAAAGGCCCTAAATGGTATCAAAAAGGCAGTTTTTAGATTGCTTTCAGGTCGATTTTTAGTCAAAAAATGACTGTTTTAGTACTTAAAATGACTAAAAAATGCTTCTTTTTGTCTGTTTTTTGATGGTTTTTGAGTGAAAAATGAGCGTTTTTTTCAAAAAACAATCACTAATCTGCTAAATAATGCTTCAGTTTATCCAGGTCTTCCGGTACATCAATGGCATGGGTCTCCAATTCAGTTTCGGCAACTTTAATGCGGTAGCCATTTTCTACCCAGCGTAGCTGTTCAAGGCTTTCAGCTTTTTCTAATGAGGATATAGCCAGTTTAGTTACCTGTTGCAAAATATCAGCGCGATAACCATAAATACCGATATGTTTAAAATAAGTAAAATGATTTAACCAGTCTTTGGGTTCGTGGCCACGCAAATAAGGGAGCGGAGTACGCGAAAAATATATCGCTTCGGAATATTTGTTAATAATAACCTTTGGCGAGTTAGGGTTATTCAACTCATCCAGCGTAGTTATCTTTTTTATTAGGGTAGATAATTGTATATCGGCATTATTAAAGCAAGTTGCAACCTTAGTGATTTGCTCTGGATCTATATAAGGTTCGTCGCCTTGTATGTTGATGATTACATCGTATTGCGGATGTTTTAAGGCAACTTCCGCGCAACGGTCTGTGCCGCTTTGGTGGTCGGGTGATGTTATTAAGGCAACACCACCAAAGTCATGAACATGCTTAAATATACGTTCGTCATCGGTAGCTACAATAACTTCAGCTAAAGAATCACATTTTTTGGCCTGCTCATAAACCCTTTGAATCATACTCTTGCCTGCAATGTCAATTAATGGCTTGCCTGGGAATCGGGTAGATGCGTAACGTGCGGGAATGATGCCGAGTATTTTCATTAGTCGTGTGTTGTAAGTTATAAGTTGTATGTATTTTAGCTTTCAACTTTTAACACACAACCTTCAACTTAAAAAAGTCCGTTTAATTCTCTTTCGATCAATTGCACAACAGTAGCCATGTCTTCGGTGTTATTGGCGAAATCTATTACATCTTTATCTATCACCAACAGCTTACCTAAATCATAACCACCAATCCATTTCTGGTATTTTTCGTTCAGTTTAGATAGATAGTCAATCCGAATACCAATCTCGTATTCACGGCCACGGCGTTGTATGTTATTAACCAGGGTAGGTACCGATGCTTTTAAATAAACCAACAAATCCGGCGGTTTAATATAGGCGGTCATGTTATCAAATATCGCGCGGTAGTTCTCATAGTCACGGGTGGTCATTAAACCCATGTCGTGCAAGTTCTCCGCAAAGATAAAGGCATCTTCATAAATAGTCCTGTCCTGTATCACATTACGACCAGATTCCTGTATGTCCATCAACTGACGGTAGCGGCTATTCAGGAAATAGATCTGCAGGTTGAAACTCCAGCGTTTCATATCGTTATAAAAATCCTCTAAATAAGGGTTGTTATCAACGGCTTCAAAAAGTGGGTCCCATCCATAGCTTTTGGCCAGCAATTCGGCAAGGGTAGTTTTTCCGGCTCCAATGTTGCCTACAATAGCAATGTGCATTTTTTAGTTGTTAAGTATTCACAGATCATAGTTAATAATTTACACAGTGCACTATTAACAAAAATAACTCCGACTAATATACACCATCAGCCATGAACTATCAACTGCCAACTGAAATTAAAAACTTCTGAAACCGATAATTTCTCTTACTTCGCGAATTGTTTTTTGCGCGCTCTCACGGGCCTTTATAGCACCATGGCGTGCAACCTGGCGCAAATAAACCTCATCATTAGCAATATCATTAATGCGTTCGCGGATTGGCGCTGTAGCTATAATCATATCTTCGGCTAATTGTTTTTTCAAATCACCGTAACGAATTTGACAAGTATTGTAAAGGTTATCAAAATGCTCGTAAGTATCTGGTGTTGATACCACCGTCATTAAATCGAACAGGTTTTGTATCTCAACCGGTTTTTCCTGATTTTCGGTAGTTGGGCCACCATCAGTAACTGCACGCATTACTTTTTTACGGATGGCTTCAGGAGTATCTGATAAAAATACCGCATTACCTTCACCTTCCGATTTTCCCATTTTGCCTTTTCCGTCCAGTCCCGGTATTTTTACCAGGTTGTTACTGAAATTAAAAGCATAAGGCTCGGGGAAATATTCGTTATTATATAATCGGTTAAATCGATTACCAAAGGTGCGCGCCATTTCCAAATGTTGCTCCTGATCTTTACCTACAGGTACTTTAGTGGCTTTGTGGATCAAAATATCAGCAGCCATTAATACCGGGTAGGTCAATAAACCTGCATTCACATTATCAGGGTGCGCACGTACTTTATCTTTAAATGAAGTGCTGCGTTCCAACTCGCCTAAATAGGCATTCATATTTAAATACAAGTACAACTCAGATACTTCGGGTACGTGAGATTGTACGTAAATAGTAGATTTCTCAGGATCAATACCTGCTGCTAAATATTCTACCAAAACCTGTTTAACGTTTTTATGCAGGTCGGCAGGAGTGGGATGTGTGGTTAATGAATGCAGATCGGCAATAAAAAAATAGCAGTTAAATTCATGCTGCATTTTTATAAAATTCTGAATAGCACCGTAATAATTACCTAAATGCAGATTACCCGTTGAACGGATACCACTTACAACTGTTTCCATGTGGCGAAAGTAAGGATTTTTTATATTTTTGGTAAAGATGAAACTATTAAAAAAGGTACACATTTACCTGTACGTGGTTAGCGTTGCACTAACTTATTTTTTGGCATGGCCGTTTTTCAAGCTATTATCATTAAAACCAACAGGATATGAAGCCATGAACAAAATACGGCGTTTCTGGGGTTTCATCAGTTCGGCACTGGTAGGCTTTTTCTTTAAGTTTGATTATGAGGAGCCAATAGATTGGAGCAAAACTTATATTATATGCCCTAACCATACCTCTAATTTAGATATTGCTGCCATGTGTTTGCTAGTTAAAAGCGATTACAGCTTTATGGGCAAAGAAGAATTAGTAGACGGACTGGTGACCGGTTTGTTTTTTAAAACGGTAGATATACCTGTAAATCGAGACAGCAAAATGTCGTCCTATCGGGCATTTAAAAAAGCAGGTGAAAAGTTAACACATGGTAAAAGCGTAATTATTTTCCCCGAAGGTAAAATAAGCGATGTTTATCCGCCACAATTACATGAATTTAAAAATGGGCCATTTAAACTGGCTATCGAGCTAAAAGTTCCCATCATCCCGGTTTCATCACCCAATACCTGGAAAATGCTTTGGGATGATGGTACTAAATATGGCACCAAACCAGGAGTTTGTCACTTTTATGTGCATAAACCTATAGATACTACCAATTTAACCGCCGATGATGCTGATGCTCTGCGTGATAAAGTTTATGGTATAATCAATAAAAAATTGGTAGCATAAACTTTGCCTAACACTTAACTATTTATTTACATTTGGGGGTAATGAAATTATTCTTAAAAAAAGTACACACTTATTTTTATCGTTATAGTGTGGGCACTTTTTATGTTATCCTTTGGCCGCTGATGTATTACTTTTCGCGTAAGCCGGAGCGATACTCATCCATGAATAAAATGAGGCGTTTATGGGGGTATTTAAGCTCAAGGGTTGCGGGAATAAAATATCATTTCGAATTTGAAGAACCTATTGACTGGTCGCGCACATATATCATGTGCCCAAATCATACCTCTAATCTGGATATTACCGCGGTAAGCATCCTCACAAAAAATAACTTTTCTTTTATGGGAAAAGAAGAATTGTTGAATGGGTTTGTTACCGGATTATATTTTCGCACTGTAGATATACCAGTAAACAGGAAAAGTACAATTGCATCCTTTCGGGCTTACAAAAAAGCAGTAGAGCGTTTGGAGAGTGGAATGAGTATGGTAGTATTCCCGGAGGGAACCATCTCCGGTAATTATCCACCCAGATTAGTAGAATTTAAAAATGGCCCGTTCCGTTTGGCTATTGAAATGCAAGTGCCAATAATCCCGATAACCGCGCTGGATACCTGGAAAGTTTTATGGGATGATGGCCTTAAATATGGCAGTAAACCGGGCGTTTGTCATATATTTGTGCATAAGCCCATCGAAACAAAGGATATGACCGTTGATGACGCGGATGCGCTGCGCGATAAGGTTTATGCAATAATGGATCAAAAATTACAATCAGCATTATGATAATTGATAAGGAAACAGTTGAAAAAGTAGCCAATCTGGCTCGCCTTGAACTTGTAGAAGATGAAAAGGATGAGATGA
The DNA here is from genome assembly GCF_009765905.1 of Mucilaginibacter sp. L196. GTDB lineage: Bacteria > Bacteroidota > Bacteroidia > Sphingobacteriales > Sphingobacteriaceae > Mucilaginibacter. The sequence continues at coordinate 802,946 of NZ_LMUO01000019.1, forward strand.
TAAAGGATATGAGCAAGATACTGGACTTTATGGCCAAGCTAAATGAAATTGATACCACAGGCGTTGAACCTCTGGTTTACATGACCGACGAGGTTAACGTTTTGCGTGAGGATGTTATTAAACAAGAAATCACTACTGAAGAAGGTTTAAAAAACTCGCCTAAGCATACTGATGAATATTTTTTGGTAGCGAAGGTTATCGAGAAGTAATTGCCCCTTTTGTCATTCTGAGCGGAGCGAAGAATCTCAGAACATTGCAAACGTCATGCATGACAGATAGATTCTTCGCTCTGCTCAGAATGACAATAAAAGGAATAAAAACAAACCTGTGTAACAAAACAATCCCAACCTTAGTCCAACAAACAAAAACGCATGGAGCCATTAATTACCATTAAAGATATCGGACGAAAATATGTGATAGGCACTGAAATTATTCATGCGCTTAAATCGGTATCGTTAACGATAAATAAAGGTGAATTTGTGGCATTGATGGGGCCCTCCGGTTCAGGTAAATCAACCCTGATGAATATTCTGGGTTGTTTGGATACCCCAAGTAAAGGTGAATACATTCTTAACGGGATCAACGTTAGTCACATGACGGAGAATGATTTGGCTGAGGTTCGTAATTCAGAAATCGGTTTCGTATTCCAAACGTTCAACTTATTACCACGTAACAGTGCGTTGGAAAACGTAGCCCTGCCATTGGTTTATGCTGGAATAGGTAGAGATGAAAGGCTCGACCGGGCAAAAAAATCCCTTGAAAATGTAGGGCTTGGTAATCGTGTTACGCACAAGCCTAATGAGCTTTCAGGCGGACAAAGGCAGCGTGTAGCTGTAGCAAGGGCATTGATCAATAACCCATCCATCATATTGGCCGATGAGCCTACAGGTAATCTCGATACCAAAACCTCTATTGAAATAATGGGCTTGATTGAAGATATTCATGATAAAGGCAACACCATTATTTTGGTAACGCACGAAGAAGACATTGCCCAGCATGCCCACCGTATTGTGCGCATGCGCGATGGATTAATTGAAAAAGATTACTTAAATACCGATATTCATAAGGTTGACAGAAGTACCATCAAAGTTTAACGGCTTACCGTCAACATAAATTCGCGATCCGCTCAATAAATTCTGCTAAGTGAACTGATTTTTCTGGCGATAGCGTATTGCGGTTGCCGATAATCAACGAGTGCTCATTTATCTCGATCACAAAATTATCTGATCTGATATCCATAACCGCGTTCCTGAAATTTCGGTTTATCCCCGCAACAGCTTTCTGATGATCATTAGCTAACACATAAAAGGTATCGCTAAAGGCTTTATCTTCCGCAAAATCTATCTCCACCGGATGAACCAGCTCCACTATTTTATCTGCTAAAGTTTCTCGTCGAATCAGTACCCGGCCAAAATCTTGCTTTAAATAAGAGATAGCCCAGGTTTGGTAATCCTGATGATAAGCGTAGCCAGATTTACCGCCCATTGTTTTGTAACGTACCTCTACAAATAATATATAACAATCATTTTTGGCACGCTTAATTACAAATGAACCTCTGATTTTAGTGTCAGTATAAAATTTAAACGTCTCAAAATCATCTAAATTGAAATTGATATTACCAGTTGGTTGAATATCAAACTTCTCCTTAAGTACATTATAAGTTTGATAAAAATCATCAAACTGACTTACAGTAAGTCCAACTGTATCAAAAGGTACAAAATCCATTAACTAGCTGAGTGTTAGCTCTCGTTATGATACAACTCACCAGCCTTATCTGCCGATAATTTAATCCCCTTTATCATAGCCGAACTAAAACCGTTATGTTCCATCTCATTTAAGCCTGCAATGGTACAACCACTTGGCGAAGTTACCTTATCAATTTCCTGCTCCGGATGTGATGATAATTGTAAAATTAAATCAGCGGCTCCTTTGGCAGTTTGTGCAGCCATTTTAAGCGCATCGGCAGAATGGAAACCAATTTCAGTGCCACCTTGTGAAGCTGCTCTGATCGACCTTAAGAAGAAGGCGATACCACAGGCACAAAGTGCTGTAGCCGATGTCATCAATTCTTCGTTTATTTGGATACTTACCCCAACGGTATCAAATAATGATTTTACCAGGTTGACATTCTTGGTAGTACCGGTATCGGTAGCAATACAGGTCATGGAATGGCCTATGGCAATAGCCGTATTAGGCATGGCGCGTATAACCTGAACATTAATATCCAATTGTTTACGTATATCGGCACAAGTAACGCCGGATATAACAGAAACCAACAATTGTTTTTCGGACTTGATGGCCGGTTTAATCTCGTCGAGTAGTTTATTCAACTGCTGTGGTAATACAGCCAGCACAACAATGTCTGCACGTTTAACCGCTTTAATATTGTTATCGGTAACGTAATAACCCTCGTCTGCCAATGAGTCCAACGTTGTAATGTTTCTACGGGTAAGTATAATCTGCTGCGGTTTGCATATCCCCCCTTTTACCAATCCTTTAGCTAATGATAAGCCAATGTTTCCGCTGCCAATTATGGCAATATTTTGTTGTGAATTCATGCGTTTTTACTTAAACGAGTTCCAAATGAGCTATTCTGTTTTAACTTGCCGAGGTCAGCTGCATGGCCAATAATTACCGATTTTACGCCACAATTAATAGCAGTAAAAGCATTATCAAGCTTAGGCAGCATCCCGCTGTGTATTATTTGTTGTTGTTTTAATTCTTCGTATTGTGTAAGGTCAATTTCTTTTATTAATGATTCTTCATCATCAATATCTTTTAATACACCCTTTTTCTCAAAACAATAAATCAACGTGGTTTCATATAAATCAGCTAATGAAACCGCCAGCGCCGATGCAATGGTATCGGCATTGGTGTTTAGTAATTGTCCTTCTCCATCGTGTGTAAGTGCACAAAAAACGGGGGTGAACCCGGCATCCATTAATTTTTTTATGTTTTCGGGGTCGATTGACTTCTCGTCAATATCACCTACGAAACCATAATCAATAGTTTTTACCGGTCGTTTTTTTGTACGTATAAAATTACCGTCGGCACCTGTAAGGCCAATGGCGTTATTGCCAAACCGTTGCAGTTGGGCAACAATATTTTTATTAATGAGGCCACCATAAACCATGGTAACTATGCGCAATGTTTCAATATCGGTAATTCGCCTGCCATCAACCATCTTTGCTTCGATGCCCAATGTTTCGGAAAGTTGAGTGGCTACTTTACCGCCACCATGCACCAATATTTTATATCCTTCCAGTTCAGTAAAATCCTTCAAAAAATTGTGCAGATTTTCTGAATTATCTATAACGTTCCCGCCAATTTTTATAATATGTAGAGCGTTTCTTCTTTTGTTCTTATCCATAAGTTTAGTAAATACCTTTACGAAAGTAGAAGTACTTTAACTATCATTTCGCTAAAAAATCATTAATAACTTTAAAATCCTTTTCAGGTTCTTCAACCTGCGGATTGTGCCCTGAGTGTTCAAACATTACAAACTCTGCCTGCGGGCAATACTGCTTAAATTTAATAGCCATCCAGGGTACAGCAACCCGATCATAGCGGCCGGTTTCAATTAATACCGGCATCTTTAAATCCTTAAGCTGCTTGCGATAATCAAATGTGCCAATATCGCTTCCTACTATAAAATCACCATCCTTACCTACCATTTGGTAGTAAAGCTTCGTATTCATCGGGTTAGGATAGGGTTTATAATCCCCCTTTGCTCCGCCTTCAAAATTTGACGGGTTGTAAGCATACAAAAATCCATATGGCACTCTGCCATAAATTTCCTGATGTATAGCATCACTTGAAACCGCGCCTGCATTACGTATGGCCATCAACTGATCCCATATCTCCGGATAGTTCGTTTTGATCTCCCGGTTGCTATTGTCATCGTTCTCCTGCCACATTACAAAACTGTGGAAGGTATCAGCCAAAATTAAATGGCTTAGATGGTCTGGGTACTTTAATGCATAACCCTGGGCAACCACTCCGCCATAGGAGTGACCCAATACCGTTATTTTATCCAGCTTTAAGGCAATTCGTAAACTTTCAATGTCCTCAATGTCACGGGCAAGTGTGTATTCACTAATCTTTTTCGCGGTGTCGGATTTTCCTCTGCCAAAAGCATCAAAATAAATTAACTGATGATGATTTTCAGCAAGCGGATCAAAGTCTCTATATCCTAAATGGTTTCCGCCCGGTCCGCCGGGAATAAAAATGATCGGGTCACCTTCACCAACAATCACCACCCAAAGCTTAGCACCATTTACGGTTACGTATTTACCGTCGGTCCAGCTGTCAACCTTTTTTACTTGAGCCTGTGAAACAAATATAAATAACACGAAGCAAATAAAAAGGGTTATTTTTTTCATTTTTTAACACTTGTGGGTTAAAAATAGTAATTTTTGGTTGTTTATTAATAAATAATAATCATTTAATATCTTTTTTTGATAAAATACCACCCCAAAATGGTAAACGTTTTAATATTTGTCATTTAAAACTAATAAAAACGGTGATAAATAGAATCTATACCCCTAAGCTTCGTATTATTTTAACGTAAAATGATACGGTAATACAGCGATTAGTGTAAATTAATATTATCACTTCGTCAAACTCATTTGGCTACCGAAGTGGCTGGAAATTTAGTAATTTTTAGATTTTAAGAATCGCTATAGTATAAATAACATCCGTATTACATTATTTCAAAACACAAATGGTAGTTTTATTGCTTATACTACAATATGGATACACCAAATAAAAGCGTACCTCGCGTTGTTATAATCGGCGGGGGATTTGGAGGAATACAATTAGCTAAGCATCTTAAGAACGCACCTGTAAAGGTGATGATGCTTGACAGACATAATTATCATACCTTTCAACCTTTACTTTACCAGGTAGCAATGGGAGCCATTCCTGCTGACTCAATAGGCTTTCCTATTCGCAGGATATTCACTAAACAAGATAACTTCAGATTTTTCCTGACTGATGTTAAAAGAATTAACCCGGAGAGTAATACAGTAAGTACCGATATTGGTGATATAACCTACGATTACTTAGTAATTGCCACCGGATCAAACACCAATTTTTTCGGTAATAAGGAGATTGAGCATTTTGCTATGCCGATGAAGAATATCCCGGAAGCGTTAAATCTCAGGAGCCTGATCCTGCAAAATCTGGAAAAAGCACTAGTAACCAAGACATATAATGAGAGAGAAGCCCTAATGACCTTTGTGGTGGTTGGCGGCGGACCTACCGGAGTGGAACTATCAGGAGCGTTAGCCGAAATGAGGCAATTGATCTTAGTGAAAGATTACCATGGCCTAAAAAAGCAGCACATGAAAGTGTATTTGGTAGAGGGTAAGGACAGGCTGCTGGCTGCCATGACGCCAAAGGCATCTCAAAAAGCAAAAGAGTTTTTAGAGGAAGGCGAAGTAACTATTTACAATGGCGTGCATGTACAAAGTTATGATGGTTATGAACTTAAAATTGATGATGGCAAAGTAATTCACACTCGAAATGTATTTTGGGCAGCAGGCGTAAAAGGCGAGTTAATTGATGGAATCCCGGAGGATACTATTACTAGGGGAAGCCGCATACTAACCGACGAAATTAGCCGGGTTAATGGCTATGAAAATATTTTCGCAATAGGGGATGTGGCAGCAATGATTACCAGCGATATGCCTAACGGGCTTCCCGGCGTGGCACCGGCGGCAATGCAACAGGGCCAACATTTGGCAAAAAATATTGTCCGTATGATTAAAGGCGAACCTACCGTCCCCTTTAAATATCTTGATAAAGGATCGTTAGCTACTATTGGCCGCAATAAAGCAGTGGCAGATTTGGGTATATTTCATTTTCAGGGATTTTTTGCCTGGTTATTGTGGGGCTTTGTGCATATACTAACGCTTGCAGGTTTTAGTAACAAGCTAAGCGTATTTTTAACATGGTTCCTTAATTATTTTAATAGAAACAGTGACAATAGGCTGGTAGTAAGATATTTTAATACTGAAACCATGATGACGGAGCCTGTAGCTAAATAACAATATATTTTTGCCGGAGCGGCTCTTAATTCAACTGGTATGGATCTGTTTATAATTATCGCCCTTCTTGTAATAGTTAGTGCTGTTTACTCTTATGTAAATGCTCGCTTTGTTAAATTGCCGGGTACCATAGGTATCATTACCATAGCGGTAATTGCATCGGTTATAACACTGATCGTAGATAAATCCGACCCTTATTTTGCCCGGTACTTAACATTGCTGGCAAAAAATATCGATTTCTCTAAGGTTGTGCTCGATATTATGCTGGGGTTCCTGTTATTTGCGGGTGCACTTAATGTAGACACGAAGAAGCTGCGACGGGAAATGGCTCCTGTTATGATATTAAGTACCGTTGGCGTTATTATATCCACAGCCGTTTTCGGTTTATTATTTCACTATATAGGTTTGTTATTTAATATTCATGTCGACCTTGTTTATTGCTTTCTATTTGGCGCATTAATATCACCCACAGATCCGGTTGCCGTAGGGGCTGTTATCAAAGGCTCGAAGCTTCCAACACATTTAGAGATGATTATTACCGGCGAGTCTTTATTTAATGATGGAGTAGGGTTGGTGCTGTTTATCACTATTCTTGAAATTACCAGAACCGGCACCGATAATATAGATTTTGCGAAAACGGCTATCTTGTTTGTAAGGGAAGTTTTTGGTGGTATAGCCTTAGGGATATTTATGGGATTTTTTGCATACCGGTTAATGCGTTCCATTAGCGATTTTCAAACCATTGTATTGGTTTCCCTGGCTTTGGTAATGAGTATTTCCTTAATATGTATTTACGCGGGTTTATCAATTCCCCTGGCTGTAGTAGCCGCGGGTTTGTTTATGGGCAACCGCTCCATCAACTCTGATGATAAAGAACATTCCAATGAAGCACTGGGGAAATTCTGGAAACTGGTTGACGAAATGTTAAACACCATATTGTTTGTTATGCTGGGTTTACAAATGATAAACCTTTCGTTTATTACCAACTACTTTATTACAGGCGGTATAGTGATTGTATTAATGCTGATAGCCCGGTGGGTCAGCATCGCTTTACCGGTTACTTTCCTAAGGCATTCACTGAAAATTAATTATGCAAACGTAAATATATTAACCTGGGCAGGTTTACGTGGCGGTATATCCATAGCATTGGCGCTTTCGCTGCCGCATTCTATTTATAGGGAAATTATTTTAGCAGGCAGCTATTTTGTAGTGATATTTTCTATAGTGATACAAGGGCTCACCCTTAATAGGGTTATCAATTTCTCCTTTAGAAATAAACCAGCTTAATGCTTTTTTAACGAAGACATGTATTGTGCTATCTCCCGCTCACTTTCAGATGGACTTTCGCTTAAGGAATGAATAATATTGTCCTTTTCAACTTCACTACGGTTTTGGCTAAGTTTACTTTTGGCCTGTAGGTCGGTTACAATTATCTCAAATCCAACAATGCCTTTTATCATTTTTGACTTGTAGTCATCAGGCAGATTTTGCCATTGCCTAAAATATCCAGCTTCATAATTCTTGATGGTACGTTCCAACAGGTCAAGATGCTCTTGCTCGCCATTCAATAAACGAGCTTTTCCATAAGCGTGTACCGCTATGTAATTCCACGTAGGTACTTCGGCTTCCTTTGGATAATTTTTGGGGGAAATGTAAGCGTGCGGCTCGGTGAAAATGATGAGATTAGTATTCCCATACACATCCAATGCCTGCGGATTCGCCTTGGCAAAATGCGACGAGATAATTATCTGACCATCCTTTTCATCTATTAAAAAAGGTAAATGTGTTGCTACGGGTAAGTTGTTTGCAGATGTTATAATGGTACCAAAGCTATACTTCCGCATATAGGTAAGCACTTCTTGCTTATCCGGGAAAGTATTGAAGTTTGGTATATACATTGTTATAAATTCTCAAGCATCTGTTTTAGTACAGCCTGAGCAGCCCATACACGGTTTCCGGCTTCATGCACTACAATAGATGAAGGCCCATCCAAAATCTCATCTGATAGCTCCAAATTGCGTCGTACGGGTAAGCAATGCATTACTTTAGCATCATTGGTAACCTTCAACTTCTCGTTGGTTAACATCCAATCATCGTTACCCGGCAATATCTTGCCATAAGGTTCAAAAGCCGACCAGTTTTTTACGTAGATAAAATCCGCATCAGCCAAAGCTTCGTCCTGATTATGGGTGATTGTTGCGCCATCAGTAAAATCGGTACTTAATTCATAACCTTTAGGATGCGCGATCGTAAAATCCACATCAGCCTTACACATCCATTCCGCAAAAGAGTTTGGTACCGCTTGTGGCAATGGTTTTATATGTGGTGCCCATGTTAATACGACCTTTGGACGAGGTTTTGTTTTTAATTCAGTGATAGTAACCAAATCAGCCAAACTTTGCAATGGATGACGTGTAGCAGATTCCAAACTTACCACTGGAACGCCACAGTATTTAACAAACTTGTTAAATATCTCCTCGTTATAATCCTCCTCACGATTCTTTAAACCCGGGAAGGAGCGAACCCCAATAATATCAACATATTGGCCTAATACAGCTGCCGCTTCGCGGATATGCTCTACGGTAGAACCGTTCATCACTACGCCATCCTGTAGCTCTAAAGCCCAGCCTTCTTTATCCATATTAAGTACCATTACATTCATGCCTAAATTTAAGGCAGCTTTTTGGGTGCTCATACGTGTACGCAGACTTGGGTTTAAAAAAACAAGTCCTAAGGTTTTGTTTTTACCTAAATGCTGCTGCGCGTATGGGTTTTGCTTTAATTGCAAAGCCTCGGCTGCAAGGGCATTAATATCAGTTACGTCGTGTACAGAAGTGAAAAGTTTCATAGGCTAATGGCCTTCTTCATTTACGAAGAAGGGACTAATTGTTGATTTAATACTGTTGTAAATGCTTCTAAAAATCTATCCGCATGCGCTTTAGTTAAATTAAGCGCCGGTAAAAGCCTGATCACGTTAGGTTTGGCTTCGCCTGTAAATATATGATGCTTGAAAAGCAAGTCCTTTTTAACGTTGGCTAATTCAGCAGGTAATTCAATGCCAATCATCAAACCACGGCCACGTATTTCCTTAACCTGTTTAAATTTCTTCAACTCGCTTATTAAGTAACCGCCAACTTCAGCGGCATTTTGCATTAGATTATTTTGCTCTATTTCTTCTAATACAGCCAATCCTGCAGCACAAGCTAAGTGGTTACCCCCAAATGTAGTACCCAACATGCCATAGGCGGGTTGTATTTTTGGTGATATGATGATGCCACCAACCGGGAAACCATTGCCCATTCCCTTTGCCATACTGTATATATCAGCATTAATACCGGCAAAATCATGCGAGAAGAATTTACCGGTACGGCCGTATCCGCATTGTACAGAATCTGCTATAAATACCGCGTTGTGCTGATCGCATAGCGTGCGTATCTTTCTTAAAAAACTTTCGCTTGCTACCTGTATGCCACCAACCCCTTGTATACCTTCAATAATTACTGATGAAATCTCATTGGTAGCAAATGCCTGCTCTAGGGCCGCTTCATCCTGCCATAGTACAAAAATTACATTGTCAGTTTCATTAACAGGTGCTACAATTTTAGGATTATCAGTAACCGCGACAGCTAATGAAGTACGACCATGAAATGCATTTTTAAAAGCGATAACCTTCTTTTTGCCATTGTAAAAAGATGCCAGCTTCAAAGCATTCTCATTTGCCTCAGCACCTGAATTGCAAAGAAATAATTGATAATCTTCCTTACCTGAAACCTTACCCAATTTTTCAGCCAGTTCTTTTTGCAAAGGGATCTCGATAGAGTTTGAATAGAAACCTATTTGATGTAACTGATCCTCCAATCGCTTAACATATCGTGGGTTAGTATGCCCGATAGAAATTACAGCGTGACCGCCATAAAGATCAAGATACTCAGTGCCCTTGTCGTCATAAACAAGGCTGCCAACACCTTTTACAATGTTGATCGGATTGATTGGATAAACGTCGAATAGCTTCATGTTAGTTGAAAGTTAAAAGTTTAAAGTGAAAAGTACTGCTCATAATTTTTTAATTTCTCACTTTTTTAATTAAAGAGATTAGCATTGCTTTGATCTCATTAATGTTTTGTGTATGCGTATTATATAGTTCAAGATTAAGAAACCCCAAATCTTTTGATAGTAAAACAAGATATTCAACTTCGTGCGAGGAGCCTAAAGCGTTTTGTAAATAACTTGCAAAGTCTTTTTGCGTAAATCTGCCAGCTCCTTCTGCAATGTTTGCAGGAATTGAAGTAGACGCTCTCTTAAGTTGACTTACTAAATTATATGTCTCTTCCTTAGGAAATTCCGACATTGATTTGTAAATGCTTAATGCAAGATCATGTGATCTTTTCCAAACAATTAATTCTTTATAATCTTGCATTTCTTACTTTCAACTTTACACTTTCAACCTTTAACTACCTTAAAATCCGGTTGCTTTTAGTTTTAGTCCTGCAGTTTCATCAAAGCCAAACATTAAATTCATGTTTTGAACTGCCTGACCTGATGCGCCTTTGGTTAAATTATCAATTATACTTGTGATCAATAGTTTTTTACCATGCTTTTGTATTTGTATAAAGCACTTGTTGGTGTTTACTATTTGTTTAAGATCGATATTGCGCTTGGTTACATGCGTAAACGGATGCCATGCATAATAATCTTCGTAAAGTTTAAATGCTTCATCTCCAGTTAAATCACTGTCTAAATAGATAGAAGCGATAATACCACGGGTATAATCGCCACGATAAGGGACGAAGTTTAACGTTTGACCAAAATCGGGTTGTAATTGGTTTAAGGATTGGCCAATCTCACCCAAATGCTGATGATCAAATGCTTTATAAATTGACAAATTATCGTTTCTCCACGTAAAATGTGTAGTAGCCGATGGGCTTTGTCCCGCACCGGTTGAACCTGTAGTAGCTGTGATGTGGACTTCGCTGTTCAAGTTATTACTTGCAGCCAGTGGCAATAATCCCAATTGCAGGCAAGTAGCAAAGCAACCAGGGTTAGCTATATTTTGAGCTGATTTTATCGCGTCACGCTGTAACTCAGGTAAACCATAAACAAAACTCTTATTATTGATTTGCGCATTTTGACTTAACCTAAAATCCTGACTTAAGTCAATAATTTTAATGTTATCCGGAATATCATTTTCTGCCAAAAACTTTTTCGCATCACCATGGCCTACACACAAAAACAGCACATCAATATCATGCGACAAATCACCGCTGAATTTTAAATCAGTATCGCCAAACAAGTCGGTATGCACTTCGTAAATATAGTTGCCGCTATTGCTCTTGCTGTTTACAAAAGCAATATCAACGTTCGGGTGGTTCACTAATATCCTCAGCATTTCACCGCCTGTATATCCAGCACCCCCAATTATTCCGGCTTTAATTTTATTCAATGTTGATCCTGTCATTTTTTGTAGATGGTGTTGAATATAAAATGAACTCTAAATCGCTGTTTTCTTTATTACTGATGAAATGCTTTTGTCCCGGTTTTATTGCAATTCCTTGTTCCGGTTTTAAAACGCTTTCAACGCCATCAATGGTAAAAGTTGCTTTTCCTTTCAGGATAAAAAATACCTGGGAAGATTTTTCATGATAATGCAGTTGTTCAGCAGTATCAGGTGGCATCAACTCTTGTTTTACCGATAGAACGTCTGTGTCAATAAAATTCCATCCATAACAATCATCACCCCATTTATAGTGGCTCAAGCATTCACTTTTCGAAAAAGCACCCCCTCCGCCCCCTGAAGGGGGAACTTCGCCGGATGTATTGTTAATGGTGCTCATATTAATTTTTTGAAGCATTAATTGCTCCCCCTTCAGGGGGCTGGGGGGTATTTACTTTATGGTAGATCATTACCTGGTTGCCAAATATTTTTGAGAACCCTTTCACATCTTCGCCACTCCAGGCGTTGTTCATCTCGCCATAGCTGCCAAATTTGTTCGACATTAAATCATGTGCCGATTCAATACCAACAACCTGGAACCTGTACGGGTATAATTTAACAAATACTTTACCGCTAACATATTGCTGTGTATCGTTTAAAAAGGCCTCTATGTTACGCATAATTGGATCGTGAAATTGTCCCTCATGTAACCAGTTGCCATAGAATGACGATAACTGATCTTTCCACGATAACTGCCATTTGGTTAATACATGTTTCTCTAAAGTATGATGTGCTTTGATAATCACCATTGGTGCAGCGGCTTCAAAGCCTACACGGCCTTTAATACCAATAATAGTATCACCCACATGTATATCACGACCGATGCCATATGGCTGCGCGATAGCCTGTAAAGCCTGAATAGCTTTTGTTGGGTGATCATATTTCTTGCCATCAATAGCAATTAATTCGCCTTGCTCAAACTCCAATTCTATATCACGTGGTTCGGTTTCGCTTACCTGGGTTGGCCATGCATCCTCAGGCAAACCTAAATTTGAGGTTAAAGTTTCCTTACCACCGACTGAAGTTCCCCAAATGCCCTTGTTAATTGAATATTTATTTTTTTCGAAATTCATCTCAACACCATGATCTTTCAGGTATTGAATTTCCGCCTCACGGCTCAATTTTAAATCACGAATAGGGGTGATGATCTGAACGTCCGGTATCAGGATATTAAATATCATGTCAAAACGTACTTGATCATTACCGGCACCAGTACTACCATGGACAACAGCCTCTGCGCCGATTTCTTTAGCATAGTTGGCAATCGCTGTTGCCTGGCTCACACGCTCAGCACTTACCGAAAGCGGGTAGGTGTTGTTTTTTAATACGTTACCGTATATCAGGTATTTAACACAGGTATCGTAAAAGTTTTTAGTTTCATCAACTACATGGTGCGATGTTACACCCATTTTATAGGCGCGTTCTTCAACACCTTTTAGTTCCTCTTCGCTAAAGCCACCGGTATTTACAATAACCGAGTGTACCTCATAACCTAAATCCTGAGTTAAATATATGCAGCAAAATGAGGTATCTAAACCGCCGCTGTAAGCTAATACTACTTTTTTCTTCATTGGGTGTATATGTTGTGAAACTTAATATTATTCGTGGTGAATGGTTTTCTTAATAGCATTTTCAATCCGCTCAAGCAAGGTAGCCTTATGCGTTAGCTTCTTAATCTTGTCCTCAATCTCTTTTTGTTTTTCGGCAGGATCAAAAAGCATGGCGGTGCACATGCAGTTTTTGCGCTCTTTGCTGGTTAAAATATCATAGTTAACACAGCTTTTGCAGCCTTTCCAAAAATCTTCATCCTGCGTAAGCTCTGAATAGGTAACAGGGCCGTAGCCAAGTTCGTTATTGATTTTCATTACTGCCAACCCGGTTGTTAAGCCAAACAGCTTTGCTTCGGGGTATTTTGTGCGTGATAGCTCGAATATTTTATGTTTGATGGCCTTAGCCAGACCAACTTTCCTAAACTGCGGATTAACAATTAATCCCGAGTTTGCCACGAAATCGCCGTGACTCCAGGTCTCAATATAACAAAAACCTGCCCAGGTACCCTCCTTGTGCAGTGCAATTACTGCTTTGCCTTCCAGCATTTTATCCGCGACATATTCCGGCGAGCGTTGTGCAATACCTGTCCCGCGCGCTTTTGCCGATTCAGCCATTTCATCGCAAATTTGCTGGGCGTAATCAACGTGTTGTGCAGTAGCAACCAGTATGTCAAAATCTTGTATAGTCATTATAGTAAAAAGATTACCGTAAAATTATTGGCCATGAAGCCGTAATTATTAAATGGTTTTTGGAGGAAGAAGTTTAATTTAAACTTCATTTGGGTTGTTTAGAAATGTAAATTAAACCCTGGGCATAAATAGCCTTCGTCGTGATGGAGAAACGAAAGTGGTACACAAAGCAGCGGCAACCGGAGCAAATTTTGCTTTGGTTACTAACTTATTTATGCTTTGGTGGATCATTTTTTATGCTTTTTTAATTTACTGCAAAAGTTTACATTAATTTTTATTTATGCAAGTAAAAAATGCTTTTAAATCATTTAAACCCTATTTTATTACAAGGGAGTGTTCAAAATGATATTTTGTGTAATGAATACACTAAAATATAGGTCTATCCCAGCCTTTTACGCACAATATCATCAATAATCATATCCGCATGAATACGGGAGTTTTCAATAAACCACAAATGGGTATCCAAACCACCTACAACCACACCGGCCAGGTACATCCCAGGCATATTGGTTTCCATGGTATCAGGGTTGTATTGTGGGATATACTTATCCTCGGATAAATGAATACCCAGTTTTTTCAGAAAACTAAAATTGGGTTTATATCCCGTCATCGCCATCACAAAATCATTGGGAATGGTAATGATACCCTCGGGTGTCTCAATATCAACTTCATACTCCCGTATAGCTTTCAGATTTGAATTAAAATAGGCCTTAATGCTGCCTTCTTTAATACGGTTGATAATATCCGGCCTTACCCAATATTTAACACGACTACTGATTTCATCACCTCGAACAACTAAGGTAACATCAGCACCCTTGCGATAAGTTTCTAATGCGACATCTATAGCCGAATTGCTTGAACCAACTACAACCACCCTTTGCATGGCGTAATAATGCGGATCAAGGTAATAGTGTTTTACTTTGGGCAGATCTTCACCGGGGATATTCAAATTAACCGATATATCATAAAAACCGGTAGATAGTATTACATTTTTAGCTTGATACGTTCCTTTTCTTGAAGTGATGATATATCCATTGTCATCTTTAGTAAGCCCGGTAACCTCCTCAAATAAATTAATAGGCAAATGTCTTGATACCGCTACACGGCGATAATATTCCAAGGCCTCAGCCCGTACCGGTTTGTTATTGATGGTGACAAAAGGTATCCCGCCAATTTCCAGTTTCTCCGATGTAGAGAAAAAAGTCATGGTAGACGGATAATTGTATAACGAATTAACCAGGCAGCCTTTTTCAATAATCAGAAAGCTTAAACCGGCCCGCTGTGCCGCCAATCCGCAAGCTAATCCAATTGGGCCGCCACCTATTATAAGTATATCAAGCATGTATTATATCTTTATTTACCATCCTGTCATTCTGAGCGTAGCGAAGAATCTGTAAGTTGGTTTACGCAGTACAGATTCTTCGCTACGCTCAGAATGACAAGGGGTTATTATTTATTTTATACCCAATGATTTCAAGAATGCTGCCGAATTTGGCTCTCTTTCTAAAAAGTGCCTTAACATAGCCATTTCATCTTCCTGGGCACCTTCCTGCAATATTTCTTTACGGTATCTCACACCTGTTGCCTGATCAAGTACACCATGTTTTTCAAATATCGAGAAAATATCCTGCGCATAAACCTTAGACCATAAATAGCCATAATAATTTGCACCATAACTATTCAAATGCGTAAATCCGCAGATGAAATGACTTCCTTCCGGATAAGGGGTTTGGTTTAAAGTCCACAGGTCTTTTTCTACCTGGTCAATTCCTTTGTCTTTTATATTATTGTAACGATCTTCATAGGTAAAATCTAATTTCGCTAATGATACCTGCCTGATGTATTGAATGGCAACGCCGGCATTTTGTGCAGCCTTCATCTTATCGAATAACGATTTCGGCATAACTGCACCAGTTTTATAGTTTTTAGCAAAAAGCTTCAGGCAATCATAGTTCCAGCAAAAGTTCTCTAAAAATTGAGATGGTGCTTCAACAAAATCACCCTTTACTGCAAATGCATATTGTGAGCTTATTGCCGGGTGGCAAAGCAGGAAATGTATCAGGTGCCCAAACTCATGGAACATAGTGATCACATCTTCATGTTCTAATAACGATGGTTCTGTTGCCGTGCCTTCCGGGAAATTACATATTAGCGTACCAACAGGTAAAACCTCCTTGCCATTAGCTATGCGATATTGCGCGATAGGTGAGGTTTCAAAGTGAGTGTATTTATTAGGGCGAGGATAAAGATCAAGAAAGAATGTCCCCATCTTTTTGCCATCCATGTATAGTTCATATGATCTTACTTTGTCGTTCCAAACCGGTATGCCGTGAGTTTCATGTATGCTGATGTTGAACAGTTTTTGATATACAGTGAACATACCCTGTATGGTATTATTCATTTCGAAGTACTGTTTTACCTCGTCGGTGTTTAGCTTGTATTTGTTATCTAATAATTTTTTGCTGTAGAAAGCAATATCCCAGGGTTGTATGGTCGCAGTTTCATTCGGATTTTGTGCTTGTTTAATCTCTTTTAATTCGGCAAGTTCAGGGCCTACATGCGGAGTCAGCTTCGCTTGCAAATCATCAAGAAATGCCCATACAGTACTTGGTTTGCCAGCCATTTTTGTAACCAAAGCATACTCAGCATAAGTTTTATACCCCAGTTCATCAGCTAGCTTCTGGCGATAATGAAATAAGCTGTCCAACGCTGTCATATTTGCAGGATATGCACGGTTTTGATATTTTAAATACATGGTGTGGCGTGTGCTGCCCAAATTTGCCGATTGCATAATGTTTATATAATTAGGGCCATTAACCCTAACCATATATTTATCATTCGCTCTTTTCCATGGGGCTGTTATTTGCTCCGGCAGGCCATCAAGCTCTGCATGTGAAAATGCTACACTGTCTTTAAACTCAGCCAGATTTTTATCAAACTGATTGCCAAAGTCTATTATTTTATCGTTTATAACCTTTAACCTTTTGCGACCATCGGCATCCAGCTTCATGCCGTTTATCTCGAAATCAATAAGGTTTTCGTGTATAAATTTCTTTTGCGTTGCTGATAGCTGTTTCCCTACTGCCGATGATGCAAAAGATTTTAACGCTTTATATAACGGCTCATTTAAATACAGATCGCTGCCATAGGATGACAGTTTTTCCAATTGATTGTTAGCCTCGTTACGGGTAGCATCATCCTGATAAGTGGATGCGATAACGCTTAGCTTGGCACCCAGGTCTGTCAAGTCATAACTCAATTCGTCAAATCCCATTAAAGTATTGGCGACAGTTTTTTTACCTGCCGGGATAGCCACCAATTTATGGATGCGATAATCAGAAATCTTGATGATAGTTTCCGTTGCTTCTTTAATAGAAGCTGCATCTACCTTGTTAAAAGCGATGGGGCTGTTTGAGTGAATTAGCAATGGATTAGTTTGCATTGCGCTTTGCGCGATGACAGTACAGGGAAACAACAACAATAAAGTGCTGATTTTCTTAATGATGTGCATAATGATTCAGTTTAATGATTGCACAGCGAATATAAAGGTTTTGTTAAGAAAGGGAGAGGAGGCTATAGATATTTATTCGGTAGAGTTATAGCGAAATATCAGGGGAAACAAAAATGGGATAAGCTACTTTTATCGCGCCGCTCAACTCTCTACCCTTGCTGCGTTCCCACCCTGGGGGAGTTCAAGAGGAGCTGGCCGTAAAAGACTTATCCCGCCGCAAATATAGAAAAAGCGTTTGTTTGCAGTTAATAAATTGTTAAAATAGGGATAAGCCATTGATTTACATTTTAGTAAAATCAAAAACAATCTTAAAATAGACTGATCTGCTGGTCGTCAATATCTTTAATCGCCTTGCTTTCTTTCGTTTTTTTAACCCGCATCAGGTAATTATAATCAGCAATTCCTCTAAAACGGATTTCCTTAAAGGGTTTCCAGTGCTTATCTCCACCAAATGTTTCTCGCTGCAAAATGGTGAGGCGATCAATTTCAAAATCATCATCCCATTGTCTGTCTTTAAATTTAGGCCAAAGCTTTTTGGCAAGCACATTGGGTATTTGCCGGGCGATGGTAATATGCGGCACAGCTTTGTTCTCGTTAAGGCTCTTTCTTATTCGCTTAAACCAGTCTTCCATTTCGGGTGTTGACTTGATAACTGCATAAATGGTAGTGAAATCAGTTGGTAAAAATGTCGCGAAGCCATTAATTTGTAAAGTCATGGGTTCTATTAATGATAGTTCTTTTTCCAGCTGGTCAAATAATGGCTCTGCCCAATGAGCTTTCTGGCGGTGCAAATTTTTTAAGGTGAGGTGAGCCTTGCTGTGCATGCTTTCAAACTCGCCGATCAACCGCACACTTGCCTGTTTAAATTTCTTCACTTGCGCATTGATGTTCTCCGGAGGCGAGAGTAATATCATATAATCTTTGTAGTCACTCATGATGAATAATTTAAATCAAAATTGCTAAAAATATTAGTAATATTGTAAATATTTATTTATCTTTGTTAGGTGGGTAGCAAGCGATATATAGTACACATTGACCTTGATTCGTTCTTTGTTTCAGTGGAGCGATTGTTTGATCCATCGCTAATCGGTAAGCCGGTAATAATTGGAGGTTCGTCAGATCGTGGGGTGGTGGCGTCATGCAGTTATGAAACACGAAAGTTTGGGGTGCACTCGGCGATGCCCACCCGACAAGCTTTAAAATTATGCCCCGATGCAATCGTGATACATGGCAATCACGTACGCTACTCCGAGGCTTCGGCACAAGTCACAAAGATTATTGATGAAACGGTGCCACTTTATCAAAAATCATCGGTAGATGAGTTCTACATCGATCTAACCGGGACTGATCGTTTCTATGATCCTTACAAACTGGCATCGCAGCTGCGCCAGCGTATAATTAAGGAAACTCAATTGCCCATTTCATTCGGTATGGCATCAGGCAAAACAATCGCTAAAATGGCTACCAATTACGCCAAGCCAAACGGACAGCTTTTTGTGCCGCATGGCAAAGAAATGGAGTTTCTAGCGCCTTTATCCATATCAAAAATCCCCGGCCTTGGCGAAAGCACCGCAGCTAAGCTTTATCAATATGGAATTGAAAAGATTGGTGACCTGCAGCGGGTAGAGTTGCGCTTTTTGGAAACAGTTTTCGGTAAGGCAGGCAGATGGATTTGGGAGAAGGCTAGGGGCATTGATTACAGCGAGATCGTGCCTCACTCAGATAGAAAATCCATATCTACAGAACACACTTTTAATACCAACGTATCAGATGTACGTACACTGGAAACCATCATCACCTCTATGACGGAAGAATTGGCAGGCAAACTGCGCAGGGAAAATAAATTAGCATCCTGCCTTGCTATAAAGATCCGTTATGGCAATTTTGAAACGCATACCCAGCAGCAAAAAATACCACTAACAGCGGCAGAGCATATTTTAATACCAGGGATAAAAAATCTGTTTAAAAATGCATGGAACCAACACCGGGAAATAAGGTTAATAGGAGTTAGGCTAAGTCAGCTTTGCACGGGAAGCTACCAAATAAATTTGTTTGAAGATAATGAGCAGCGCATCAGGCTTTATCAGGCTATGGACAAGATCAACTTTAAATTTGGCGACAAAACCGTGTGCCGGGCCGTCGGAATGGAAATCGGAACGCGGAATTTCAACCCGTTTTTAAAGGATTAAGGAGCTGTCGCGAGTTTAGCGCAGCGTAACTCGTGACAAGTATTGCTAAAGCTTTCAGCTTAAACTGAAAATATTAATTAAAATGAGTAGTAATTATAAGTTTCACAACAAAGAAGGACTATATTTTGTAACCTTTTCAGTTAAGTTATAAGATGGATAGACGTTTTTACTAGAAGGCAATACAAAGATATTTTAGTTGATAGTATCAATTATTGCATAGCTAATAAGGGGCTTGAATTATATGCCTGGGTTATTATGAGTAATCATGTTCATATGATTAAACAAACCGATGCCTGACATTTTAAGAGATATGAAAAGGCACACCTCAAAAACGCTTGTTAAAGCCATTGCTGAAAATATACAAGAAAGCAGGAGAGATTGGTTGTTGTGGTTTTTTGAACGGGAAGGCAAAGCTAATCCCAATAACGAACAATATCAGTTTTGGCAACAAGGTAATCATCCAATTGAATTGTGGAGTAATAACGTTATCGACCAAAAGATGGATTACATCCACAACAACCCGGTTAAGGCTGGTTGGGTTGATGAACCCGCTCACTATTTATATAGCAGTGCAAGGGATTATGCCGGTGATAAGGGGTTAATTGATATTATAATATAGAATAAATATATGAGTAAGCTGGAAGCTTACTTCATGCAATGTCACGAGTTACGCTGCGCTAAACTCGCGACAGCAATACGAGAAATTTCAAAAGACTGCCTATTCAAATTGCCCTTGCAATCTTTCCAGTTTTTCAATAATTAGGTTGAGTTTTTCTTCCTCGTTTTTAAAAATCCGTTTTTTGTAGTAGAAGGTTAAAAACATGATCCATACAAAAGTTAAGCCGTATACCAGAACCTTGTACAAAATAGTAGAATTACGCAGCACTTCCACAAAATAAAGAGACAGTCCCAGGCTAATTAACAATACATACAGGTAATAGAACCAACCGGCAACTTTTGCCCTGTTTTTTTGATATTCTTTTAAGTCTTGTAAATAATCAGTTGGGTTAACCGTAGAATCCCGCTTATTCAATATCCGGTAATTGCGAATAATCAGGATAGAATACAATAACATGGTTATGAGCATAATAGTAATACCCACATAAGTTAACCACGATTGGAATACAAAAAAGAATAATATTAAAAATGTTAAAGCCAGCACAGCCCCCATCGCCACAATACCCCAGTATAGTTGGCTGGTGATACTTCTTATTCCTTTTTTTACTTGCCTCAGCACCTCGTCAACCGAAAGCTGATCCTGCTTTGGCTGCGCTTGCCAAACCGACATTAAGTGATCAAAGTCTTTCATATTGATTATATAATTCTGTCAACTTTTGTTTAATACGATGAATTTTTACCCTGAGATTTCCTTCCGATATTCCCGATACGTCTGCTATTTCAGGGTAAGGCACTTCATCAAGCACCAATGTTATAATAATTCTTTCCGATTCTTCCAGTTTAGATATACACTTGTATAGCAAAGCAACCTGCTCATTCTTCTCCGAGAATTCCTCCCTTCGTGTTTCTGCCAGTTGTGGTGTAAGTTCTTCCTTACCCTGGCGCTTCTCCGTTCGAAGGTAAGTTAAACAGGTGTTCACAGCAATCCTGTATATCCATGTCGATATCAGTGCCTGATTACGGAACTTATCTAAATTTTGCCAAACTTTTAAAAAGGTCTCCTGTAAAAGGTCATTCGCAGCATCATCATCCCCCGTGTATCCATAGCATAAGTGGAATATTTTTTTTGAATTAGCTTCAAAAATCTTCTTAAACGCTAGTTCTTTAGTATCCACTTATTATTAATAGTTTTTATGTTTAGATGTAGCAACCTGGTATATGTTACAAAACATAATTATGTTTATCAAACCAAGCGAATTTCTTCTCCGCTTCTTCAAGCATCGTGTTAAATTCCTGATTGTGTTCAAATTGCAAATCTTCGTGCAACTTAGCAATAAGCGCCCTGATTTTAATAACCTGTCTAATTAAAATTAAACGCAACGGTTTGTACAATACCTTTCTATCCGTATAGTTGATATAGTTATTGCAAAAGTTCATCAACAAGTCTATCTCCGCCTCTTTTGATCCGGTGAATTTGGTATATTTACTCAGCAAGCGCAATATCTTACGCATACTTTTAGCAGCATTATAGCTATGCACCGGCAACTGACTAAACATAAAACCCGCTTCGGCTTTTACTTTTTCCAGGAATGCGGTTTCATTATCGGCCTCAAATAATAAATAGGCCATTAGTTCCTTATTCTCTTTTTTATAACGAGCCAGCCGCAGGCATAACTCAGTAATTTGCTCAGGTGGCAAATGCTGAATTTCCTTTTTGATGTCCTGTAATCCGTAGACTGTTATGCTCATGTTATATATTTCAGCAAAGTAACTAAATTTTGTAGTTTTGCGCCCTCATTAAGGTAAATGCAAAAAAGCAAACTGACGCTATATATATTTATTGCTCTAATTTTAGGGGTGATAGCCGGCTATATATATAACGTAAATGTTATCGGCAATATCAATAGCAAAATTAGTACCGCAGATGCTGCGATAAAAAGTATTAGCACACGTTTACTTACGGTAAAGGATACCACAACCGCAGAATATAAATTGCTTAAGCTTGCAAAAACTACACAAGTAACAATCCGTAGTACCAATGATTCCTTACGGGACGATAAACTGGAGGGTTTTACCATTTTGAGCGACATTTTTTTAAGGTTGATCAAAATGATCGTCGGCCCGCTGATCTTTACCACCCTGGTAGTTGGCGTTGCTAAATTGGGGGATATTAACGCAGTCGGCAGAATAGGTGGCAAAACATTACTATGGTTTTTAAGCGCGACCTTAGTATCATTATTGCTGGGAATGTTATTAGTTAACTTTTTTGAACCGGGTACAGAAATGCACCTCGTACTACCTGATAGCCATTTGGGTACTGATATAAAAGCGACCGGAGTCACGCTGAAAGATTTTATAAGTCATGTAGTGCCCCGGAGTTTCTTTGAGGCGATGGCTAATAACGAGGTACTGCAAATTGTAGTGTTCTCTTTATTTTTTGGTATCGCGACAGCAGCAATAGGCGATACGGGGCACATCGTTATAAAAGCAATGGATGCTATAGCGCATGTTATTTTTAAGATAACAGGGTATATAATGCTATTAGCGCCGTTAGCTGTTTTTGGTGCCATAACCGCTGTGGTTGCCAAACAGGGCCTAGGTGTACTGTCAACCTATGCAATATTTATTGGCGAGTTTTATTTTTCGCTATTTATATTATGGTTGATTATAATTTTAGCAGGATTCTTTGTGCTGCGAACCCGCGTGTTTAATTTGGTTAACCGTATTAAGGATGCCATGTTGGTGGCCTTCGGTACCTCAACCAGCGAAGCCGCGTATCCTAAATTACTATTGGAGCTTGAACAGTTTGGCTGTAACAGCAAAATTGTGAGCTTTGTATTACCATTAGGCTATTCTTTTAATTTGGATGGCTCCATGATGTATATGACCTTTGCATCGGTGTTTTTAGCCCAGGCGTATGGTATTCATCTGTCGTTTATTCATGAAATTACCATGTTGCTGATATTGATGCTTACGAGTAAGGGTATGGCTGGTATTCCGCGGGCATCACTGGTGGTAATTGCCGGTACTATCTCCATGTTTAATATTCCAGAAGCTGGCCTGGCACTATTACTAGGTATTGATCCGTTGTTAGATATGGGGCGCTCAGCAACAAATGTATTGGGGAATGCCATGGCAACCGCCGTGGTAAGCAAGTGGGAGGGAGAGCTAACCACAAGTGATCTGGAATTGAATAATGAAGCAGCATAAATTAATTGCAAATAATAGAATACTATAAATGAATAAGAAAGTAAAAACAGCATTCCTGATATTGAGTATTGCGCTGCCCTTTTTAATATACTGTGTATATTATTATTCCATGATGATAGGCAATGCACCATATAAATTCAGCGAGTTTAAATCCATCGTATTTCAGTACGGAACAGATGATAGTCTGGTTAACAAATGGGATTCCAGAACCGGCGAATACCAATACCTGAACAGTCATGATTCATTGGTTAAAAAGCATTTGCATATTCGTAACGATGATTTATTATACCTGCACCGTAAAGCAGCTGAATTAGGTTTCTGGAACTTCCCAAATAGAGAAATTAATGATTCCTTAAAGGCAAAAGGGATAAAGTCTACACACTATTACATCCAGTTTAATTATGCTCGTAAGAGTAAAACGGTGATGTTTGATGATGGTTTTGACGGCGACCCTAAACTGAAAGATGCCAACGAGCAAATGATCAAAGTAATTGAAAAGGTTTTGGCTGATGAAGAGAATAGGGAAATAAGTTTAAAATAGGTTTTATTTTTAAATATAAACTCCTATATTTGCACCTCGAATTTTAAAACAATAATTAACAAACAATGTACGCAATAGTAAGTATAGCCGGACAGCAATTTAAAGTTGCAAAAGACCAGCAGATCTTTGTACACAGATTACAAGGTGATGAAGGCGCTAGTATTGAATTTGACAATGTGTTGTTAGCAGAAAATGAAGGTAAATTCAAATTAGGTTCTGATTTGAAAAGCGCTAAAGTTTCAGCTAAGATCGTGTCTCATTTAAAAGGTGATAAAGTAATTATCTTCAAAAAGAAAAGAAGAAAGGGTTACAAAAAGAAAAACGGTCACCGCCAACAATTCACCAAGATAGAGATCACAGGTATAACATTATAATTAACGGGGGTTGCTTGCAACTCCATAAAAGATATTAAAAATGGCACACAAAAAAGGGGCTGGTAGTTCAAGAAACGGCCGTGAGTCGCATAGCAAACGCTTAGGTATCAAAATTTTCGGTGGTCAGCCAGCAATCGCAGGTAACATCATCGTTCGTCAGCGTGGTACCAAACACAACCCAGGATTAAACGTAGGTATCGGTCGTGACCATACATTATTCGCTTTAACCGAAGGTGTTGTAACTTTCAAAAAGAAAGCTGATAATCGTTCATACGTATCAGTATTACCTTTTGCAGTTGAACCGGTTGCTGAAGTAGCAGCACCTGCTCCAAAAGCGAAAGTTGAGCCTAAAGTAGTAGCAGCACCAGTTGCTGAAGCTCCTGTAGCTGAAGAAGCGGCTCCAAAAAAGAAAGCAGCACCAAAAGCTAAAAAAGCTGATGCCGCTGAAGAAACAGAAGCTCCTGCTGCTGAGTAATTAGCAACAAGCATAAAATATTAAAGCCCTGATCTGAAAAGATTGGGGCTTTTTTGTTGGAGAAGTTGTAAATGTAAAACTACGTCATTGCGAGGAACGAAGCAATCGCGAATTATGCAAGGCTGCCTTTCTACTTGCGATTGCTTCGTACCTTACAGCAATGACATGGCTATAAACTGAAGCTAGTGGAAGTTATACCAGTTAATTTTCTCTCACCAACAACCCATCTGCAAAATCCTGCAAATATTGTTTATGTTCTTTAGGTAGATTTATTTTCTCAAGTGCTTCAAAAGCTTTATCCGCATAAGTTTGCATGGCTGTATCAGCATGCTGCCTTATGTCAAGCTCATTGTAAACATTGGTTACACCGGCTACCTTTTCATTGTTGGCTAAATGGGTAGCATTTAATAAAGCGTTCAGTTCCACGGCCAGTTCACCCTCAGCTAATTCAAGTGCTTTGATCAGGAGATAGGTTTTTTTGTTTGATATAATATCGCCACCAACCTGTTTGCCAAATTTTTCCGGGTCGCCGTATACATCCAATATATCATCCTGTAATTGGAATGCTATGCCTAACTGCACACCAAATTCACTCAGTAAATCAGCATCAACTTGTGACGCGCCACCAATTAATGCGCCAATTTTCAGTGCGCCACCAAGCACTACAGCGGTTTTTAGGCGAATCATATTGATGTATTCCTCAATGTTAACCACGCTGCGTGTTTCAAACTCCATATCAATCTGCTGGCCTTCACAAACGCCAACGGCAGTATTGTTAAAAATATCAAGCACCTGGCGCAACAAATGATCATCTACCTGCATCATCAGCTTATAACCCTCTATCAGCATTACATCTCCTGATAGAATCGCTACATTCCTGTTCCAGCGTTCGTGTACGGTAGTTTTACCACGGCGCAAAGGGGCATTATCCATAATGTCATCATGCATTAAGGTGAAATTATGAAATACCTCGATGGCCAATGCAGGCGGAATAGCTTTATTAATATCGCCGCCAAACAACTCGCAGGCCATTAGTAATAGGGCAGGGCGCATTCGTTTTCCGCCTATCGATAGAATATAGGATAGTGGCTCGTATAATTGTTCAGGATATTTAGGATACGATATTTTATCAACAGCGTTACTTATAATCGCCTGCAGATCGCTTAATTCAGTCATGTAATATGATATAAATTAGTCTTGAACTAATGAGAAATCTATTTGTTTTTTGGTAAGATCAACATTTTTAACCCGTATTGTCACCTCGTCGCCAAGTTGGTAAACCTTCTTTTTACGCTGACCAATAATGGCATAGTTTTTCTCATCTAAGGTATAAAAGTCATCCGAGATATCGCGTAAGCGTATCATGCCTTCGCATTTATTTTCGATGATCTCTACATACATGCCCCATTCGGTAACACCGGAGATAACGCCGCTAAACACATTACCAACCTGATCGCGTAAATACTCAGCCTGTTTGTATTTAACGGATGCACGTTCTGCATCTGCGGCTTTCTTTTCCATTTGCGAGCTATGCTTGCACAGCTCCTCGTAATGTTCAGCATTGGCAGACTGGCCTCCATTCAAATAGTGAAATAAAAGCCTGTGCACCATTACATCGGGATAACGGCGAATAGGAGAGGTGAAGTGTGTATAATGATCAAACGCCAAACCGTAATGGCTTGATGTTTTGGTGGTATATATAGCTTTAGCCATAGAGCGTATAGCTAATTGCGTAAGCACATTCTGCTCCTTTTTGCCCTCCACATCCTCCATCAAAAAGTTAAGCGACTTGGCGGTCTCTTTATCCGATTTGGTGTTGATCTTGTAACCAAAACGTTCAGCAAACTTTGCAAAGTTCGCTAAGGATTCCGGTTTAGGAGAGTCGTGCGCACGGTAAACAAAGGTGTATTTATGTTTTCCTTTACCTAATTTGCTTACATATTCGGCAACTTTGCGATTAGCCAATAGCATAAAGTCCTCAATCAATTTATGCGCGTCTTTACGTTCTTTTACATATACACCGGTAGGTTTGCCAGTTGCATCCAGCATAAACTTAACCTCGGTGGTTTCAAAACTGATAGCACCATTTTTAAACTTACGTGCCCTTAAAATGTAAGCCAATTCATTCAGCTTTAATATTTCATCAACATGATCGCCTGCTTTAGCTTCGATGATTTCCTGTACTTCCTCGTAAGTAAAGCGCCTGTCGGAGTGAATAATAGTTTTGCCGTACCATTCTGTAATAATATGCGCTTCTTCATTCATCTCAAAAACGGCCGAGAAACAAAGTTTATCTTCTTTAGGCCTCAATGAACACAATCCGTTTGAAAGTCGCTCAGGAAGCATGGGAATCACTCTGTCTACCAAATAGACCGACGTGGCTCTATCCAGTGCTTCTTTATCTAAAGCAGAATCGGGGATGATATAATGTGATACGTCTGCAATGTGAACACCAATCTCATAATTGCCATTTTCCAACCTTTTAAAGGATATGGCATCATCAAAATCCTTCGCATCAAAGGGGTCAATGGTAAAAGTTAAAATATCGCGAAAATCTCGTCTTTTAGCTATTTCTTGTTCGGTAATAACTTCAGGAATTTCTTCGGCTTCATGTTCAACCTCGGCAGGGAAGGATAGCGGGAACCCGTACTCAGCTAAGATAGCATTCATCTCGGTGTCATTCTCGCCCTGTGCCCCTAAGATGTGTTTTATCCGGCCTATAGGGTTTTTAGCGTCACTTGGCCAATCTGTAATCTCTGCTACTGCTTTAATACCATTTTTAGCCCCGTTTAACTGATTCATCGGGATGAAAATGTCATGCATCATTTTGCGGTCATCCGGCACGAAGAAAGCAAAACGCTCACTTAGTTTCAAAATACCAGTAAATTCAGTTTTAGCCCGTTGGATGATCTCGATTACTTCACCTTCTTTGTGCTTGCCTTTACTTTTAGCGTAAACATATACCTTAACCCGATCGCCGTTTAACGCGTTGCGTAATTTACGGGGAGCAACAAAAATATCGCTCTCAAACTCGTCGTCGGTTACTATAAATGCGGAACCATCATTGGTTAGGTCTACTTTTCCTTCTATAAAAGTTTTTAACTCTAGTAGCTGAAATTTACCTGGAGAAAGTTCTTTTAATACGCCGCTAAATGCTTCATCTTTTAATATTTCAAATATGATTTCGCGCGATTCAGGATCGCGAACGTTTAATTTTGCAGATACTTGTTTATAGTTGAGTGGTGTATTTCCATTCTGTTCAAACACATCCAGTACCATTTGAGTTAGTACCAGCTTGATTGAAGAGTTGTTTTTCTTTTTAGACATCAGTTAAACTTTGAACACAAAGATAGTTAATACTGATTAGAGTTTTTGATTAACGTAGAGTGGGAATAAATAAGTAATTCCCCATTTTTTAATTAAAAAAAACAAAATCGAGTGTAATTTCTGTTGATAATCGCTTTTATAAGTGCCTCCAGAAAAAATATTTTAATTTTTTTACAACCACATTGAGGAAGTATTTTATTCCATTTTGTTGTGACAGAGGGATTTACTTGAATGGTTTTTTTTGCCTGTTTCTAACGATCGGATCAATTTTAAAATTCTTTGAAAAAAAGATTTGCATCAATAATTTTAAATTCTACCTTTGCATTCCCTTTCGGGATGTAGCGTAGCCCGGTATCGCGCCACATTTGGGATGTGGAGGCCGCAGGTTCGAATCCTGCCATCCCGACTAAAGCGATACCAATCGAAGTCGAAAACCCGCAAATCACACTGATTTGCGGGTTTTTTGTTTTAATTCCCACCAAAAAACACCAATCAATATCAAGGAAGATGTGAGCAATTGCGTGAGTGATTTTAGTTTTTTAAATTCGCTCACAGATAAGGGTATAAGTAATTGATTATCAATTTATTATATCATTTATTTTGATTGCTTTTGATGGGTTTTACCCGCTGTTATTGTGAGTAAAATTCATCACCTGCGTCAAGGATTATCAAGTAAAATTAAAATGAATTGATATGAGGAGCAGTAACACATTTGGTATTCAGTTTGTAATCAGACTACCCAAACAACAAAAAAACGATCAGGCCACCGTATTTGCGCGTATTTCGGTAAATGGCAGAAGATGCGAAATCTCGCTAAAGAAAAAAGTCAACCCGCAAAATTGGGATGAGGCAAAAGGAAAAGCAAGGGGGACAAAAGACGAAATCCGCAAACTCAATGAGCATATAGAACGGGTGCGTACCTTAATTGCCGATGGTTATCATGAATTAGTGCAACAGAAAAAAGTTGTTACTGTTGATGCCGTTAAGTCCCTGTTCATTGGTGCAGATGATAACGAAATCACTTTGATTAAGCTTGGTGAGTACCATAACACGGAAATGAAAGATAAACTGGCTGATGGTACAATGAAAAACTATTATACCACGCAAAAGTATATCGCTAAGTTTTTAAAGGATAAATATCACAGAAACGACATAAGCCTGGCCGAACTGAACTACAAATTTATCCTGGACTTTGAAACATTCTTAAGCAAGCATCAACCGAAAGACCATCAAAAACCATTGCATAACAATGGTATCATGAAGCACATCGAAAGGCTTTGTAAAATGGTCAATATGGCTGTTACTATGGATTGGCTTACAAAAGACCCCTTTGCTAAATACAAACAGCATTTTGATAAGGTAGAGCGTTTTTATTTGACTAAGGAAGAACTATCAGCCATTGAAAAGAAAAAGTTCACTATAGAGCGTTTACAGGTGGTCAAAGACCTTTTTCTTTTTAGCTGTTACACTGGCTTGGCTTACATCGATACGATGAACCTGACCGCCGGAAACATCGTTAAAGGCATAGATGGCAACGATTGGCTAATCACCAGCAGACAGAAAACCGATACCGATGTACGTATCCCGTTACTACCACAAGCAGAGGAATTGATAAAGAAGTATCAAGACCATCCGAAAGCTGTTAATCACGGTACCTTATTCCCGGTAATCTCCAATCAAAAGACTAACGCTTATCTCAAAGAGATAGCCGACCTATGTAATATTAACAAAGCGATCACCTTTCACATAGCAAGGCATACATTTGCTACTACCGTAACCTTAAGCAATGGTGTGCCGATTGAATCAGTAAGTAAAATGCTTGGACATACTACGATACGCTCCACGCAAGTATATGCTAAGGTAGTGGAGCAAAAACTTAGCGAGGATATGCAGAACCTGAAAAAGCGAATGGCTAACCAGTAATTTCAATTAAATAAGAGAGAGAATATATTATTAAATCAAAAGTTGCCGAAAATGGCAACTTTATTTATATTTGTATAAGTTATGAGCGCAAGTATCAAATTTAGAACCATAACGATCTATAAGCAATATTTTCCGGAGTTCTTATCTAAACAACGACAGAAAGTTAAAGATAAGATCATCTGGACGTTTAAACTGATCGAGGAAGTACAGCATGTACCTGAAACCTATTTAAAGCATTTGGAGGGTACAGCAGGATTGTTTGAAATAAGGGTGCAATCGGGCAATGATATTTTTAGGATATTTTGCTTTTTTGACGAGGGAAAATTAATTGTATTGGCTAACGGGTTTCAAAAAAAGACACAAAAGACACCCAAACAGGAAATAGAAAAGGCATTAAAAATAAAAGAGTTATATCATGAAGAAAAACGATAATCTAATTACACTGGACGACTTTATAGTTAAAGAGTACGGCCATAAAGGAACACCTAAGCGGGAAGAATTTGAACAAGGCTATGAAGAATTTAAATTAGGTGTATTAATTCACGAAGCCCGCAAGGCTAAAGGGTTAACACAAACCGAATTGGCTGATAAATGCGGGACAACCAAAGCCTATATATCCAAAGTGGAAAATGATGTACAGGATGTACGGGTGGCTACTTTAAGAAAGATCATTGAAGTAGGATTAGGTGGACATCTTGAACTGTCTATTAAATTGTAAGCTGCTCCATATAAGGTAGTTTAAACACTTTTAAAGATTATAGGTTACATTATATGTTTTCACAATCTAAACATATAATTATGCCCAATAAGTATTTCAAACCACACGAACGCTTTGATCGTAACCCACATAAGTATGATATTGGCATATTTACCGGGTTAAAAAAAGGCTATGAAGATAATCTTTTCATCAAAAAATTATTTACCCTGATTGAACAGGAATACCCCGATTATTACCAATACCACTTATCCTATTTCTTAGGCAAGGAGCCGCAGGGTGAACAGGAGTTTTTTACATTCGTTTGGCAGATCGTTTTAATACGCATTCGATACATTGAAACCAAAGATCCGTTTAATTCAAGCCATGCTACCGACATGGAGTTATTGGCTAAACTAACGACCTTTCAAAAGTATCTCCGTTCTATCGACCAGTGGAATACCCAAAAAACATTACCCGAAATTATTGCCGACCAACAGGAAGAAATCAGAAAACAACAAGTACAAATTGCCGAATTAAAAGAAGATTTAAAGGCCGCAAGGAAACTGGAAACACAGGAGTTTATCAATATAGCGGACGGTTACCTGTTAAGCTTCATAGATATTTGTCTGCAAGCACAAGAAGCCCTATTGCCGGACACTGGCAAAGAACTCGTTTTCTCGCAAACGCAGATCGTATGGAGTAAGATGATTGCCAAGTACTTCAAAGAAGGTAACAATGAGATCAGTTTGGAAACTTTACGCCGCTATTTTCCGGGAAATAAGAAAGACCCAGGCATCAAATACGCCAAAGTTCCACCGGAATTAAAGCTATTTAAACTCACACCTGCCAAAAAGCGGAGTTAAAACTCGCACAACTTAACCTAACTAATCATACCATCCTTAGCTTCATAACAGCTTAAATTACAATCACATACAAGCTTGCCTTAGCTTGCTATAAACACCCTCAATTTAACCACGCAAATCTGCGTGGTCATGCGTGCGCTGGTTTTTTATTTTCATTTGCGGCATGGATTTAATCAACCAAGAAGCCCTAAGCCGGTGTATCAGGGATGCAGTCAGGGCAGAATTACAGGAACATTTTAAAGCGGTCGGCAGCCATCCGCCGCAGGATGAACGGCTATTATCCAAACAAGAACTGTCCGAAGAATTAGGCGTGTCGTTAGTAACGCTTACTGACTGGATGAAAAAGGGGTTACCCTTTTTGCGCCTACACAAACGGGTGTATTTCAAAAAAAGCGAGGTGCTCGCAATCATGCAACAAAAAACTAAAGAGCAAGGAGGAAAAGATGAACGTTGAATTAATCACAAGGGAAGACTTAAAGCAATTTAAAAACGAGATGCTAACCGAGATGAAGCATCTCTTAAAACCGGGTCAGGGACAAAGTAAACAATGGCTGAAAAGCTATGAGGTCAGGAAGCTATTAAATATTTCGCCCGGAACGCTACAGAATTTAAGGGTTAACGGAACACTCCGTTATACCAAGATCGGTGGCCTGCTATATTACAAGTTAGAGGACATAGAAAAACTTTTGGAGGGCGACAGCAAGTAAGATTAGCGGCACAAATCCGAAGCGGAGCTTTGGGTTGAGCGGGGCGAAAACCATACCGCAAAGCGGTATAGATGTATATCGGTATATACGGCCAAAGGCCGTTTACCTATCCATCTGCTAAGAAGAAGCAAGTTTGTGTTTTTGGTACCCAAAAACTCCGTTGCAGCCTACGGCTGAACGGCAAACTTGCTTTTTGCTCCCGATGGTCGCAAAAAGGGAAACTAAAAAAGTGATGGGATAAGATAGATTGAAACGTATGGAAAAGACCGAAAAATTATCGGTGAGAACGGATAGGCCGAAGCACAAAGGCGGCAGGCCAAAAGTAAAAGTGAGGCGCGAAACGCATGTTAAAATCAGGCTAACCGCTACGGAACGTTTTATGATTGAAACGAAAGCCAAAGACGCAGGTATGCGTCTTAGCGACTGGATAAGGGCGGCGGCAAAAGCCGCAAAAGTAATGGCACGTTTAAAGCCGGAAGATTTACAGATCATGCGAATGCTCGCAGGTTTAGCCAACAATCTGAACCAGTTAACGAAGCTCGCTCACCGGGATGGCATCTTAACGATTGCCAATAAATGCGGTAATCTTCTGATTGAAATAGACCAGGCATTAAAATATTTTAACAGCGATGATCGGCAAGATACCTAAACCCGGCAAAAGTTTCGGCGGCTGCATCGAGTATAACGTACTGAAAAAAGAGGCGGCCATACTTTATGCGGATGGCGTACGCATCGATAAGGTAGCACACACCATTGCCGACTTTAATATGCAGCGCAAGATGAACCCCGGCTTAGGTCAGGCAGTAGGCCATATTTCGTTAAGCTGGAGCCCCGAGGATAAGGAAAGATTAAACGATGAAAAAATGGTCAGCATTGCCAAAGAGTATCTGCAAAGAATGAAAATACAGGACACACAGTTACTGATCGTTAAGCATAAAGACCGGGCGCACCCCCATATCCATATCGTTTATAACCGGGTCGATAATGTAGGCAAAACCATTCCTGATAATTTCCAGCACCTGAAAAATATTAAGGTAAGCAAAGAGCTTACTTTAAATCACGGAATGCACATAGGGCAGGGCAAGGAAAAGGTTAACCGTCAGCAGCTAAAAGGTATTGCCAAGTTGAAGTATGAATTATACGACACCATTAAAGCGATAAGCCGAAAGGTTACCAGTATGGCAGAGCTTAAACAGGAATTGTTAAAGCAGGGTATCGGTATGCAGTTCAAATACAAAAGCGGCACATTGGAGAAACAGGGTATCAGCTTCAGTAAAGGTGACTATAAATTCAAAGGGTCAGAGATTGACCGCAGTTTAAGCTATGGCAGGTTAAGCAAGCAGATCGAGCAGCAAGCGCAACAGAAACAGGCAGAGGAAAACCGCCCATCATTAGCGCAGCAGTTAAGGGAAGTAATAAACAAAGAGCCGGTTAAAGAGCAATCCGGCCACCATTCTGCAATTGATTTGTTTGGCCGCATCCCGATCATTACACCGGAACCGGAACCCGACCCATACCGCAGACGAAAAAGAAAGGGTCAGAGTAATGATCAAGACCAAAGCCAGGGCATTAGCAGGTAGTAAGTAATAATATTAATGAACAACAAAAAGTAGTAAAGACATGGAAACACACGAAGAAAATAACATGCAACAGGAGATCATAGATAGTATGGCTAAAAAGGTTACAGACCTTGAAAAAAGACAGTCTAAAATTGAAGAGCTTGGTCTAAATGCCTTACCATCAAAAGTTAAGGAACTGGAAACTAAGGTAACGGAAACAGCCGAAATGAAAACGTTGGAAAATACCCAACAATTAGAACGTTTTGACAAACAACTGAATGGGTTTGATGAAAAGATAAATGCTATACCTAAAGAGATACCCGTTAAGTATAATGTTCAGTTTGATACTAAAGCAAAATTTGTTATCAGGACGATTTTAGGTTTAGGGCTTGCCACTGCCATTATGCTTGCCATCTCGATAAGTTTATGGATTGAGAACAGCCGCAGGGCTGATGAAACGAACAAGTTCCTTATTGTAAGGGGCTTTTATCCCGATGTGGCAAAAGCCATTGATACCGCCTATGTAACTAATGCAGACTTCCTGATTAAAAAGGCAAAGGCTAATATTGATGAACAACAAACCATGTCAGAAGCCGCGTTCGAAGCAAAACAGGCCGCCGAAGAAAGCAAGTTGGCGAATGATAAGCTTAAAAAATTAAAAGGAAAAGCCGAAACAACAGGTAAACAGAAACGCAAAAAACAATAGCAGTAAGCATTTAAAGGACCGTTTCTATTGGGGCCTGTGCAAGCCAGGCCGGGACAACCCAATTCCGGTAATTAACATTAGCCGGTGCGCCCGGCCAGTCGCCAGATTGATGTTAAAGCCGCACAGTCCGGCACACGGCCAAAGCTTTAACATCAATCCGGCGATCAGTTTCGTGCCGTCTATTTTTGTTTACAAACAGAATTTATATGCAATACCATTTGATGCAGTATATATGTCTATCAGTACAAGCCCATGGATAACGAGATTAAATAATATTCGCTAATTTTAACGCATGACCCGTCAGATCAAAATACAAACTAAAATTACTGGTAGATTAATTCTCATACATGTTTTATTATCGTTATTTCCGGCTTGTATCAACTCTTCTTCCAAAAGCGAGAAAGATAGTCGCAATGAAAAAAATCCGAAAAACAAAATTGAAACTATTGAAAAAGCAACCTCACAGGTTGCAGTCAGCGTTATTGCCGAACAAGATCCGAATGGTATTTTTTGGGGGTTAAGAGATACTGCAACTGGCAAATTGGTCTTAGGTTACACCTTTGAAAAGATTTGGAACTTTAAAAATGGATTCGCCACAGTTCTATTAAACGGTAAGTATGGACTAATAAATAAATATGGAAAAGTAGTTGTCGAACCTAATTACGACTCTCCTGAAAAAATGGATGTCAAATGCGGATGTGTTGCATTTGAAGTTGGCTACGGACCAATCGTTATTATCGACACCAACGGAAAATCTGTCGTGCCGATGACTAGCGGAATAACAGGAATCTTGCCTTGCCAGAAGCGCATTACTATGGGAGACGACAAGTTTGGAATGATAAATTTTAACAATGATACGATCTTGCCTTTTAAATTCAGGGAGGCGCATTTACTTCCCGAAGGATTCTGTGTTGCATCTAAATTTGATAGCTCTCCTGATGATAATTTATATGGCCTATATGATCTCAATGGAAAACAAGTTCTTCCTCATGCGTTTGAAATGATTGATGGTTTTTATTGTGGACGCGCTCTCGTTAAGAAAAAAGGAAAATATGGTGTGATCGATGAAACCGGAAAAGAACTTTTCTATACTGATTATGGGCGTATTGACAGATTTACCAATGGTTACGCACTAATTTACACAAACCCAAAAGATGGTGAAATAAAGGTTGGAGTAATAAATAAGAACGGAAAAGTGGTGGTACCTGCAATTTATCAATGGCTTGAAAATGTCTATAACTTCAGTGATGGACTGGCAGCAATGGCTCAGAACCGAAAATATGGCTTTGTCGACACTACCGGGAGAATTGTTGTGCAGTTTAACTATGACAAGGTAGAATCTTTTAGAAACAATATTGCTAAAGTTTGGGTTGGCTGGCAACACGTGGGCTACATTAATAATAACGGAAAAGAAATTATTTCTCCAAACTTCGAAGCGCTAGACCAAGCAAATCTTAGAAGATATTATGACAAATTTATTATCGGTTTAAAGGACTCTTTACAACATGTTTTCGATTATTCAGGAAAAGAGATCGTTGTTTTAAATTATAAAACAATCAATGAATTCAATAAAAATGAAAAGTCTTTTATTGTGTCAATCAATAACAAATTTGGGGTATTAGACTCAAATTTTCGGATCAAAATTCCGATCAAATACGAGTCTCTTGAAATGATTTTTCCTGATAAAATTGCAGCTCGGGAACAAGGGAAAATTGGCTTCATAAATCAGGCAGGAAAATTACTATATAGCTTCGGATATGATTCTATAAATCCAATTCAGGATGACAATGTAAATGCATACGAAAATGGCTTAGCTGAGGTTGGAATAAAAGGAAAAAAAGGACTGATCAATAGTTATGGCAAAGTTATTATTCCAGTTATATACGACAAAATTGAGAGCTTTTCTCATAGTTTGGCGGTAGTTAAGCGAAACGGTAAATATGGTTTTGTGAATTTTAGAGGCAAAGAGGTAATACCGGCAATTTATAACAAAGCAGATTCGTATGATGGATACTCAGCAAAAGTTACTTTAAAAGGAAAAGCTTTTCAAGTTAACAGTTCAGGAAAGAGAGTAGAAGAAGATACCGATTAATTGCAATTCGACCCTTAAACCGAAATTATTATAAATTATTGTTGTGTAACTTAAAAACAGATTGTTAAATTTGTATCAATCGCTGTTAAAGATTATGTGAGCAAAACAGTGAGTAGTTCTAAAAAGTCTCCATCAAGTTATTGATATATAGTTATTTGCGGAAAGGATTAATCGTCCTGCCATCCCGACGATACCATTCAAAGCCTGTAGATCAATGATTTACAGGCTTTGTTGTTTTATTCAGCCCAATTCATTCAAGTTATATCAAGGAAAATGTGCCCTATTCGGTGCCCTTAGTTTATCATTTATATTGGGAGCGTAAATGGTATATTAAGCATTTGATAGACAGTTGATTATTTAGTTTATTTGGATGGTTTTTAGTGCCCTTTGAAGCACCCTTAAAAACCTGGTAAATTGCCTCCACTGCAAAAGCCGCTAAAGACCACCAATCTGATGCTATTGTAACTTAATAATTGACATTATGAAAACAGCTAACAACACCTTTGGCGTTAGCATTACCCGCCGAGAGGCGGCCGATCCCTCCATTGTTTTATATAAGAACAAGTACTGGCCGTTTACATCCAACAAAAAGATTATTGATTTTCGGATGATATGCTTAACTGACAGTTTGTTAAGCCCGCAGGCTTGCCGGGATTAATAAACTGTTTAATTGCACAAAAAAGCCGCGAGATCAATTTGACCCGGCGGCTTTTTTCATAGGTAGAAATGTTTATTACAATTCCGGTTTTGTTGGCCGTGTTGCCGTAAACGGTATTTGGCCCTTAAACATTTTGGCGCCATCGCCTGTTAATCTCATATAATAATCTGATGAGCAAGGTGTACCATCTTCATCAAGCGACAAAAAACCTGAGCCTGCAGGTACAAATTGTTGGCTTTCGGCTGTTGGGGCTATCTGGTTGCTTTCATTATACTCGTCGAACATGGAAATGTAAAGGCCTTGGGCTCCGGCTTTTGTCATATTGTAAAACTGCCTCCACATAAAATCGCCGTGCACCCTTTGGCGGGCGCTCAGGTCGCCTGGTAATACGCATGGCTGATAGTCGATGCCATTGTCGCGGCAATATACTTCATCGGGCTGGTTTGTGTTTGAATAAAAGCCATCAGAATCATTGGCATTGGCAATTCTTCCAACCATCCATGGTGAGAGCATATCAAAAGCATTATAAGCACTGATGAAATTAGGGTAGGAGTCACTATTCTGATCTCGCCAATGCGTTGGCACACCGCCAATAACGTAACAGCCTTGGCTTTTAAACCATTTGATCACAGCGATACAGGTTGCTGCAGTAAAATTGTGGTTACCATCGTTAAAACCAAAGCCCCAGATACACACTACCGGTTTGCCATTTTGTTTGGCATACTGCGGGGATGAAGTAAGCGCCGACATTTTGTTTGTCCAGTCGGCTTCCATTTCAGTAGCCATATTTGTCCAACCGCTTACATCATACATAATGTAAAACTTAACACCATTGTTTTCGGCAGCTATTTTTACCTTAGCGGCCATGGCATCGCGTATAGGCCCTTCAATGCCGCTTGGGTTAAAGCGTTGCAAGGCAGCACCATCAATGCCATACTCTTTCATCCATTGAAACTGAATATTAACAGTTTGATCGCTAAAAGATGAAAACACGTTTGCCGGCGAGCCATTATTCAAATTGGGATATTGGGTTGGATAGGTGCTGGTATAATCGCGCACGTCAGGCCACGACGTAATACCTGTGTTGGTAGGCGATGGTTCCTGTGCCCAGTTCTGCGTCCAATGCCAGTATTCGTTAATAGGCGATCCATCGCCTATTGCGGCAAACCATCCCTGGTAACCCACAATAACTTTACCTACCACATCTCCTACAGACGATTGAGTACGAACAACTGTGGTATCCGTATTGGTGGGATGTGACGTAGGACTGCTTTTCTTTGAACAGCTACTTATTATCACGGGTAACAGCGCTATAAGTAACAACGCATTCATTTCTCTTATTCTCATATTCTTTAGTATTGATATGGTTAATAGGTTAATAACTGAGATATAGATATCATTAAGGGTATTATTAATTATAAAATGAAAAGTTAAATGGCAGAGAGACATGCTCTCCGCCATTTTTGATAGTTTAAATTAATAAGTTTTAGGAAAAATTTATTTAGCAACAACTTCGAAATCATCAACGCCATAATTTTGAGCTGTTGTTACATTGCCTGTGGTATCGAAAAATATCTTTATAAAATTCATCTTAGTCAGATCCGGGCCCCCATCTCCCGTAATTTCTGCCCCTGGATCGCTAAATTTCAACTGCACGTGGTTCCAGCCATTTTTTAATGTCGGGATAATTGTAGTCAAATCCCAGCCAATACGATTATTGTCAGGCCCCCCGGAACTGCTAAACTGTATTTGTCCATCTTTTAACTGGGAAACATCCTGAACATAAAACCAGAATTGAAACTGTCCTGTTGCAATGGTTTGGGTTGTATTAACAGGGGCGGGCAGCGCATCAATAAACTGCTCAAAGCTTTGGCCGACAGCTAATGTTGCTTGGATATAGGCTTTCCCTTCTTTTTGACCGGTTGTTACCAAGGTTGGTGACCCCACTACCTGCCAGGCATTAAGTGCATCGCAGTTATCAATCTCCACGGGCGGCGGTGGCGGCACTACTGCAACCCTTATATCGTCGATGCCATAGTTTTGGGCTGCTGTTACATTGCCTGTGGTACTGAAAAATAGCTTAAAAAAATTCATCTTAGTCAGGTCCGGGCCCCCATCTCCCGTAATTTCTGCTCCTGGATCGCTAAATTTCAGCTGTAAAAAGTTCCAGCCAGTGTGTAATGTGTCGATAATTTTAGACAAATCCCAGCCAATGCGATTATTGTCAGGCGTGCCGGAACTGCTAAACTGTATCTGTCCACTTGCCAGTTGGGTAACATCCTGAACATAAAACCAGAATTTTAATTCGCCTGTACTTAAGGTTACCTTTGTATTAACAGGGGTGGGCAGCGCATCAATAAACTGCTCAAAGTTTTGCCCTGTAGCTAACGTTGCCTGAATAAAGCCCTTCCCTTCTTTTTGGCCGGTTGTTACTTCAGCCGGTGCTCCAACTACCTGCCATGCACCAAGCGCATCGCAATTATCAAATACAGCCGAGGTATCAATTATCGGTTTAGTTGTATCCACAGGCGGTGGTTTCAGGCTCGAGGTATCTCTGGATTTATATTGCACTTTTTGACAGCTAATAACTGTAAGTGCTATTACGAAGATGGTACATGCCATCATTATTTTAATGAATTTCATTTCCTTTTACTTAAAGATTAATTACTAGGAACATCTACCCTTATTATATTAGAAAAATTGGAGCTGAGGTAACTATCGTTTAAACGCACCCCAACGCGTACATAAAATGTACGGCCCGGTATAAGGTTAGGCACCGTTAAGGTTCTCGATTTATCGGCTGGGACCATATCAATAAAGTCTTTATTGATGGTTACGCCGTTATCGTCAGAGAAAACCTGTATTGAAGCTCCTGTACCTACCAAACTGGTTGTATTAACATAAGGTTGCGTGTCCTTAATGGTGGGTAAACCCGCCACTATCGGCGCATCAATATCATACGTCAGGGTTAGCGTTGTACCGTTTAAAGTCGCGGTAAAATTTTTGATCACCAGGTAAGGTGTAACGGTAAAGTTATGCGTTGTACCCTTAGTAAGGTTGACGGTTACAGTGTCAAAAACAGGCCAAAAGGCACCTCCGGTAGGTACAACCTTATAGCCCCCGCTAAATAGTTGAGTGTCCTCAAAGGTCCCATCGAATTTACTTGGGATAGTTTGAGGGGCAGTCCAGCCAATTTGTTGCATCCAGATTTGGGTACTGCCACCTGATGTAGGGAAATTACCGCCTGTTGATGATATTAAAGTACCCTGAAATGAAGCGTTGGGGCCAGGGTAATTATCTGTTTTTGTGCACGCAGAACTCGCAAGTATCGCTACGCCCATCAAAATTCTACTAATCAGTTTTTTCATATCTTAAATTTTTTAATATTTTAATTTTTAATAACCAGGATTGTTAGGCAACAAGTTCGGGTTGTTTGCAATTTCTCCACCCGGAAGAGGTTCGTAATAGTCTTGTTTAGGGAAAGTATATTCACGGTTAAACAATTCGGGTTCCGCAAGGAAAATGTATTTATTTTCATCATATACATAATATGGCATCAGGCCTTGAAAATGTGCTTTGTCTAACACCACATCAGCGGTGCGCCATCTTTTCAGATCCCAGTAATATTGGTTTTCAAAGGCAAGCTCCATGCACCTTTCATTACGTACCTGATCCAGGGTGACAGACGAATAAAGTGCTGCACCGGCCCTGGCCCTTATCAGGTTGATATCGGTTAATGCATCGCTGGTATTGCCTAATTCAACAGCAGCTTCGGCACGGTTCAGTAATACTTCCGCATAACGAAGGTCTATCCAGGGCTGTACGCTCGTGTTCAGATTTACAGCTGACTGAGCCTCATTGAAATTAATATATTTACGTACATAAAAACCTGTGCGCGTATATTCATCATCGCCTGTCCATGGCCCTGTATTGCCAATAACCTGCATACCCTGGTACAGTGTAGCTGTAGAACCTGCAAGTATATATGAGCGTGAGTTAGCCGGTTTTGCAACTTCAGCGGCAGCTGTTCCACTAAAAGATGGGTAAATACCTCTTTGCATATCAAAGGTAAGCCCTCTTAAGGTTGCTCCTGGGAAATAAATGGTAGCCTGCAATCTTGGTTCAAGCGTCTGCATTAGTTGTGCACGGTTATCATAACGCGTAGGTGTACCATCGGAGTTGGTTATCGGCAAATTACCCCAACGCTCAACCAAATCTAATGTTGGGTATGAGCGCGAAAGTGCATTAGCTGTAAAGTAGCGCGGCGACATGGTATCATCCCAGCTATGGGCTGTTTTGTTAGCCATAGAATACTGTTTTATAAAAATATTCTCAGGGCTGGCTGCGTCCAGGAATACTTCAACATAATTCTGTACCTTGTCATTCGGGTATCCATTATAAAGCGTGTACACACCATCGAGTAATTTTGCAGCGTCATAAGCTGCCTGGAAGTATCCGGTAGCTGCTGAGGCGGGGATGCCTGCGTAACCTGCTGTAACTGCTTGTCCGTCAACAAAATTTACTGAACCATATTTGGCAACACACGCAGCATATAACATTGCCCGCGATTTTAACGCTGCTGCAACATACTTGTTAGCCCTTCCTGCAACGCTGGTTGCGGGCATCATATTGTAACCCAAATCAAGCTCGGAGGCAATAAAATCCCAAACGGCTTGTTCCTTATCGCGATGTACCTGCAATGTTGCCAATGGTGCGCTCGGATCTTGAACAGTTGTTATAATTGGTACACCGCCGTAACGTTTAGCCAAACCGAAATAATAGTAAGCCCTTAAAAAGTGAGCCTCGCCCAAAAGCTGATTTACACCTGTTTGGGTTAATGAAGCAACATGGTTAGGCAGCTCAGCTATCATTATGTTAACATTCCTGATATCGGCGTATGGCCAGTAGCCAAAGCCTGTGCCAATATCCATACCGGCCCAAGGGCCAACCTCTTCGCCTGTAGCCGCGGCTTCGTTATAAAACTCCGTCCAATCATTAGCTCCGTGTTGAAAGCCTGCATAGCCATTGGTTGAAGCACCGTCATTGGTGCTGGGCGCGTATTTAAAATCCTCGATGGGTAAATCCTGGTATATACTTGCTAAAAACGATGTAACGCCCGCCTGGCTGTTAAATATAACATCAGACGTGAAGATATTGGGTGGCGCAATATCTAACTTTTGGCAGGAGGTTACCAAAGCTCCTGTAGTCACGGATATCGCAATAATTAATTTATTTATACTTTTCATATTTCAATAATTATTCGTTAATAATTTGCCTTTTAAAGGCACTCATAATATGCTTCGCAGTTTAAAATGAAACTGTAGCTCCCAGGTTAAAAGTCCTATCCTCAGGGTATGTGTATCCTGCGAATGTAGTACTAAAATTGGCACCATCTCCGGCGGTGCCACCTTGGCTAATTCCCTGGTGTTCAGGATCATAGTTCTGAAGTCCGGTGAATGTTAGCAGGTTGTAGCAGCTTACATACACCCTTAATCTTTTAACACCTATATGCTTCAAAGCTAAAGGGGATATGGAATAACCAAATTCAAGTGTTTTTACACGCAGGTAACTGGCATTCTGTATTGCTTTTGTGCCTTGTGCTTCTGGCGAGCCCATTGCAGGGTAAAACCCTGGTACCCATTGCGTGTTAGGGTCAAAAACATTTGCAGTAGGATTTACGGTATGATAGCTGTCAAGAAAGCGGGTTAACGCGCTTCCTTGATACATCAGCGGCTGTGCAAATTGCTCGCCGTATTGAACGTAAACACCGGCGGCGCCTTGTAAAAGCATGTTCATATCAAACCCTTTATAACTTAAGGCAATCGTAAAACCATAGTTATATAACGGAATATCGGTAGTGGCAATAGGCGTGTTATCCTTACCATCTATTACCCCATCATGATTCGTGTCCTGATAATAATAATCACCGGGAATCACACTATTATTACCTCCGCCCATGTTCACACCATAGTTCTGTATTTGCTTGTAAGTGGTAAACTGCCCGGCATAAGTAGGTCCCCACCATATGCTAGTATATCTGTTGCTTTGGCTTGACTGCCATTGTTGAAATTGGTTGCCAAAAGTACCTTGTAGAACAGTCATGTTTTCATCGCGGGTTGTGCCTATGTTACCGCTAATGTTTACGCCCAGTTTGCCAAATGTGTTCCTGTACGATAGGCTAAAGTCTAAACCTTGCACCCTGTCGCTGTTGTAGTTGATCTGTGGCGTAACAGCACCCACAGTTTGCGGTAGAACTGTGGAAGGTGTGGCTACCAACCCTGTCCTGTCGTTTCTGAAAACTTCAAGAGTTCCGTTAACTTTTCCATTAAATAAGCCGAAATCAAGTGCTAAATTCTTTAGGGTACTTACCGGCCATGTTAGGCCAGGGTTGCCAAGTTTTGGCTCTGAGCCGTTCACCGGAGCTGTGCCAAAAATATAAGAGTTTGCGACGCCATTGTTTAAGTTGCCAGAAGTATTTACGGCAGGGTAGGTATACCCGGTTACATAATTATATGCATTACCAGACTCGTCACCCATTTGACCCCAAGAAGCCCTGATCTTTAGGTTGGAGAGGATTTTGTTAGAAATCAGGTTACTAATAAAGCTTTCTTTAGTTAAAACCCAGCCTATTGATGCGCCCGGGAAGTTGCCCCATTGATCGGAACCTGGTTGATACAAACTGGTACCATCACGGCGAAAGGTGAATTCAGCAAGATACTTTCCTTTAAAATCATAGTCAAGCCGTCCTATATAACTCTGGTGCGAATAATCCTGTACAGCATTGGGATACTGACCACCAATCATATCTGTATTTGGCACGCCACCAAATAAATAGTTTACAGGTATCACAGTATCCTCGTAAGCATAAAAATTATCTTCGGTGTTATGGCTTTGCTCATAGGTAGCCATGGCAGATATGTTATGATCATGGAAAAAAGTATGCGCATAATTTAATGTTACCTGGCTTAGCGTATTAAAATTTGTGTAATACTGACGGGTTATACTAGAAGGTGAATTTATTGCTTGTGGTGTATAAATATCAGTAACAGCGTCGTAAGTATATAAATTATAGGTGTTTTGTATTTGATTATTGTCAGC
The DNA here is from genome assembly GCF_009765905.1 of Mucilaginibacter sp. L196. Taxonomy (GTDB): domain Bacteria; phylum Bacteroidota; class Bacteroidia; order Sphingobacteriales; family Sphingobacteriaceae; genus Mucilaginibacter. The sequence continues at coordinate 847,275 of NZ_LMUO01000019.1, forward strand.
AACCGAGTAATCAATGTTAAACAAAGCCTTGGCACTTAGTCCGGTTATGCCGGGTATGTCATACGTTAAGTTTAACTGGCTTGTAAAGCTTTTATTCTTGTTAACAATTGAACCTACCTCGTTGTCATTAGTTATGACAGCAGGATTCATGTTATCAGGCATTACAGAAGGGTATAAAGGATTGTTATTAGCATAAATCTGGTGAATAGGGATCTGATTCCAGGTATACTTATATACCGTGTATTCTTGCACGTCAGGCGAGTTTTTCTGATCCATCCAGCCCGATGTTAATACCTGTGCTTTTAACCCTTTGGCTATGCTAACGGTAACGTTTGAGCGAAAATTATACTTGTCGTAGTTTAAATCTCCACTTTTATAAACGCCGTCCTGGTTCTGGTAACCAAAGTTGAAGAAATAGCTTATCTTATCACTTCCGCCATCAATATTTAAATTATGGCTGATTTGGCTGGCTGTTTTGTTAAAAACAAGATCTGTCCAATCGGCAGATTTTTCAGTGCCGTTAAGATATGGCAGCATATCTGCATAAGAATATACTGGAGTTACGTTGCTAACAAAATTATTTTGGAAATCGCGTTTAGCAGCCTCATTAGCCAGCATCATATAATCTACAGCGCCTACGCCCTGGGGCATTCCTAAAAATGTTTGCACTGCACGGTTAACTGAATAATTGATGTTAACTTTTCCATTTGTTGATCCTTTTTTAGTTGTTACCAAAATTACACCGCCAGCAGCCCTTACACCGTATATAGATGCCGCGGCATCTTTTAGCACAGAGATACTTTCAATTTCATTTGGATCCATCCTGCCTAATGTTGACTGGTCGTTTCCCTCAATTATACCATCAATTACGATTAATGGGGGAGTTTGATAACCTCTTATATTCAAATCGTTAGCATAAGAACCCGGTTCGGCACTTGTTTGAACTATACGTATGCCCGGTATTTTACCGGTTAGCATGTTTACAACGCTTTCGTCTTTCGTTGTCATGATCTCTTTATTTTGAAGAGTTGTAACAGAGCCGGTTACCGTTGCCCTTTTTTGTGTGCCGTAGCCCACAACCACTACCTCATCAAGGCTTTTATTTGTAGCTTCTAAGGCGATTGTACCACCTTTTATGTTTTTAACTGCAATTTCCCTGAGTTGATAACCTACATAGGATACCTGTAAAATAGCATCGGGGCCAGGCACTGTAAGCTGGAACTTTCCGCCTATATTAGTAATAACACCGGTGGTTGTGCCTTTAATTTTTACACTTACCCCCTGAAGTGCTGACCCATCGGTTAAGTCTATCACTTTTCCACTGATCGAAGGTTGCTGGGCTAACAAACTAAGCGGGAAAAGAAAGAGAAGCATTAGTAAGTATTTTATTTTTTTCATATTGTCTTTCTATTAATTTTTGAGTTTAATTGGTTGGTTTACCAAGGTTAGGATAATAAATAGTGCATTGCAGCAGCATACTTACGGCGGGTTAAATTCGTAGTTGTACATGATTTTAATTTTAATTGGTTAAATAATCGACTGATGAATTGTGACGGTCAACAGGTATTATGATTGGTTTATTATTATAATAATTGGTTTATAATAATAACACGAAATAAAAGGTGGTCATTAATGAAAAATTAATGAAAGATTAATGTTAACCGTTAATGCGATAAAAAAGGGGGCTTTTGAAATGTTTTCCGCAATCGATTGTAATTTTTTATCACATATCGGAAATAACCGTAATATTAAAAAAGCTTATAAACGGGAAAATGCCTTATACAAGAAATCGTATAATTTCGTTTTTTTGAAATATTCTGTCGTGGTATTATAGATTGTTCATTACAGGCACTTTTCACACGGCAGGTATATTGCATCAATAAAGGAAATAAGCTCTATCGCCACAGTCAAGAAAACTGATTATAAAAAGTGGAGGCCAGGAAACTGTGAACGATTAAGTTAAAAGTTATGCTAATGATTCTTTCGTGGTCAAAAAGGTTGAGGAAGCCATTAGACCATTCAACGGGTTGGTTTGCCGGACAAAAAAAGAAATAAAGTATTTTTATTTGGTTAATAATCAAGAATTAATGCCTTTTCTCATCCCGCTATTCATTTATTAAAAGATTTGCCTACCGAATTGCCCGGAAAATTGCTATTTACGACTACGCAAAACCGCCTTTAAAGAGATTTAAAGGTGGTTTTTTGTTTATGGTGTATTTTTTTAAAAAAATATAATTTACTGTATATCATGTGATTGTTGATTATGGCCTTATCTCATCCGTTGATCTTTTAATCAGAACAAAGCCAGCAGTACTTGTACAAATCTTGCAGTTGATAATCAGGTTATTAACCTGTTACTTGCTGTACAGTAAGTGTTCGATATCGCACGTTCTTGGTTGGCAATGAACAAATAAATTGCTTAATATCAACTTGATACATCAATGGCATAATCAATGCAGCGATTTGTCGGTACATCCCAAAATTGCATCATGGAAGAGTATATTTGGTTTCTGGTTGAATTATTTATCTCGGGTAAAGCGACCGAGGCTGAAGCAAGTGAACTTGTTTACCTGTTAGGCATGCACCCTGATTCGCTGTACGCGGTCAAAGAATTCCTGAATGAATACAACGATCCTGATCCGCAGGTAACATCCAGCCAAAAGCAGGCCTTGCTGAACCGGGCCGAAAAATATCCATCATGAATTTGCTTACCTTCCATTTTACGCGTTTACAACTGAACAGTTCTTTGGCACTTCTAATAGATTTCCATTGCATGGTAAATTAGAATTGTTTAAGGGGCGTAGCTTGTTTATCTTAATCATCACAGGTTTAAAAATCGAATTAATCATTTGTGTCATTATTACAATTATTTTTTTTT
>NZ_LMUO01000019.1:850291-1376483 GCF_009765905.1 Mucilaginibacter sp. L196
TTATATGCAAATTGAATGTAGATTTAATATCTGTTTTAATAATTAGATTGATGAATTTGTGACTTGTTAAATTGGCTTGCAGTTGAAAAATTGTGTAGTATAATTTAAGTGTTTGCGCTACAATTAAGTGATTAAAATAAAGGCATTTAAATACGTTGTTTTTACTGGTATCGGTTTTTCACCTAATATAAAATGATGAAGTTGCATGATCTTTCGGATGATAAATTACTCGAACTTCTCGAACTAAATAATATTGCAGCTTTTGAAGAAATTTATAACAGGTATTGGCTAAAGCTTTATGGTTCTGCCTATAGCCGATTAAAAGAAAGAGAAGCTGCACAAGAAATAGTACAAGACTTTTTTATAAGTTTTTGGATCAATAGGGCACAACTTAAAATACATTCTTCGCTTCAGGGGTATTTATTTACTGCAATTAAATACTCTATATTGAATTATAAACGGGCAGAAACTGTTAGAACATCTTATTGTGAATTGCTTTTGTTAGCTAACAAAACAAATTTTTATAATTCAACTGAGGAGTATCTCACCTGGAAAGAACTAAAGGAAAACATTGATGCTGGGGTTAATCAATTACCACCCAAATGCCGTTCTGTTTTTGAACTTAGCCGAAATCAATATAAAACTAATAAGGAAATAGCTAAGTTGTTAGATATCTCTGAAAAAACTGTAGAAAATCATTTAACCAGGGCTCTTAGATATTTAAGGGTAAATATTGATACAGCAATCCTATTACTATTCTTCTTCTTTCATTAAAAATAAAAACATTTAACAGAACGCTATTCTCTGCCTTTCAAACAATACTTTTTAATACTGCAATAGTATTGTTAAGAAACTATTTACTTTTTTCTGAAATTATTTTTTTACGACTAGGGGATAACCCTTTCTTAAGTTACATACTATTATAAACCATAATTAATTCCTGTTATACCTACGTTTTAATGGAAAAGAAACTATCTGCCGATATTTTGGAAAAATATTTCAAAGGTGATTGTAATGAATCTGAAATTGCCCAAATTAATTTCTGGTATGAATCATTTGAGCATGATGGGAACGATATTTCCAATTTGTCGGATATGGAAAAAGAAGCATTCAGAAATTTAATGTTAAATAACATTAGGAAGAATATCAACACAGAAGAAACAACTAACATAGTTAGTTTACGTAAAATAAGACCCATTCGTTCTCTGTTTTATTTTCTTGCGGGTTGCGCTGCTGTTATCCTGGTTGTATTTTTTATTAAATATAGGATACCGAACAAATCTGAAATAGTAACCAATGAGGAGATGGTGGTTGATAATATGACAAAGACTATTCAGAAGATAACACTTTCTGATGGAAGCAGGGTATGGCTGAGCCCTAAATCGCAATTAACTTATCCCAAGATATTAGGTGCACATAGCAGGCGGGTTGCTATGATAGGTGAAGCATTTTTCGAAGTAACCAAAGATCATAATAGGCCTTTTTCAATTTTTAGTGGAAATATAATAACTAAGGTGTGGGGGACAAGTTTCCGTATATGCTCCTATAAAAATGAAGAGACAAAGGTTGATGTAGTTACCGGGAAAGTTTCTGTAAGCATACCTAAGCCTGGTATGCCGGTGCCCGATTTAAATAAGTCTGATCAAATAGAATCAGTACAAGAAGTAATGCTTACGCCTAATCAGGAAGTCACGTATGATAATAAGCTCAATGATTTAAAAAAGCATATAAAAATTACTGATAGTACCATTGATATCTGGAAAAAGACAAACATTGCTTTTGATAATGCGCCTATGGCTGATGTATTTAAGATCCTTAGTAAAAAGTTCAAAGTTCATATCTGGTCAGCCGATAAAAAAGTCAACTCTGATTATCTAAATGCAGATTTTACTAATGAAAGCCTTCCATCTATTATGGAAATGCTGAAAAATACCATGGATGTAAATTACGCAGTTAATGGTAGCGAATTTGTTCTGATAAGTAATAAATAACCAAATTATAAATAAATAAACCTTAATTAAATTATGAATATTATGGAAAGAACTTAATACACCACTCATCAAAACTTTCTTGAAAAAAGAATAGGAGTGCTGAAGACACTCCTAAACGTTTTAAAACCCGCTATTGAACGCCTTATAAAGGTGATCGGGTTTCTTTGTCTCATTTTTTTAACAAAAAATAAACGATTTAAATTTATGAAAATTTATTTACAAAACCATTTTGACTGGTGCAAGATTATGAAGATCACTTTTAGTCAGATAGTAATATTACTCATATTTACGGGGATGTCGTATGCTACAAGAAGCAAAGGGCAAACCGTTCTGGAGCAACGCTTTGATGTTAATATACACAGTTCTAACCTTGGCACTGCATTAAAGCAATTGGAGAAGGACGCAAATTTGAAATTTGTTTATCGTAAAAGCCTTGTAGAAGGTGAAGCAGAAATATCCATTGATGCAAAGCAGCAAACACTGAAAAAGATACTTACAACGCTTTTGCAACCCAGGGGTATTGCTTTTGAAATAATTAGCGGTAGAGTAGTATTGAGTAAGGTAAACATTATTGAGAGCCCAACAGATCAGCCGGATACTCAAGAACCGGTTACCCCTCTGGCAGATGCCAGTAAATCTGTATCCGGCACTGTAATAGACGATACAAATCAACCCTTACCGGGGGTAACTGTTAAAATTAAAGGTACATCATTAGGCACACAAACGGATGTAAAAGGTAAGTTTACCATTAGTGTGCAGGATGCCAATGCAACATTAGTTTTCTCTTTTATTGGGTATGTGCAGCAAGAAGTGGTAGTTGCCGGGCAGTCTACGATTGATGTGCAGCTTAAAGCTGTACCCAGTTCATTAAACGAAGTGGTTGTAATTGGTTATGGTCAACAGCGTAAAGCTGATGTTACCAGTGCTGTTACTACGGTACAGTCAAGGGATTTTGTTACAGGTCCCGTTACCGATGCAGCGGAGTTATTAAAAGGGAAAATAGCAGGTCTTTCCATATCGAATCCCTCAGGAGATCCTAATGCGCAATCAAACATAGTACTCCGCGGCGTTAATACCATTGGTGGAGCTAACACTGCTCCTTTAGTAATTGTTGATGGTGTTCCTGGCGACCTTTTAACCGTTGCTCCTGAAGATATTGCAGAGATTTCTGTTTTAAAAGATGCATCAGCGACTGCTATTTATGGTGTTAACGGATCAAACGGTGTAATTATTATCGTTACCAAGCATGCCAACGGAGATGTGATCAACCAGATCGACTATTCCGGCAATGTTAGCGCCACCGAATTGACACGTACGCCTAAATTACTTACCGCACAGGATTATAGAGATCAGATAGCTGCCGGAACAAGGCTTAGTACTTATGATTTAGGTAGTTCCACGGATTGGTTGAAGGCTATCAGTAATAAATTGCCGGTATCAGACATTCAAAACCTGACCTTTAGAGGAGGCAATAGCCAAACCAATTACCTGGCATCTTTTAATTACCGATATATTGATGGCTCGTTTTTAAAATCCGATCACCAGCAAATCACTGGCCGTGTTGATATCAATCATATCATGCTTAATGGTAAGTTAAGGTTCGACCTCGGGATATTGCAAACCAATTTCGACGATAATCCATTTAATACTTATGATTATGAGCAGGTATTTAAAATGAATCCTACCGCGCCGGTTAAGGAAGCAGATGGCAGTTATTACCAGGATACAAACAATTTTGAATATCAAAACCCGGTATCAGATATATATAATACTAGCCAGCCGCAAACATCGTATCGTAGTAAATATAACGCTACTATTACAGTATTGCCACTTGAAGGATTACGTTTAGTTGCTACTGGCGCATACACCAAAAGTGGTTATATAAATAAATCTTTTCAAAATTTCGATAATATATCCACTCTTAGGGATAAGCAGGATGGCGTTGCCTATATAGGGCAAGGACAGGATGTGAGCAGGTATCTGAATTTACAGGCTGAATATTCGAAATCATTGGGAGATCATCACTTTGATGTGATTGCAGGTTATGAATACCAGGATGATAATAATTTCCAAACCTATATCAATAATCATGATTTTCCGACCGATCTATTCGGGGTTAACAATGTTTATATAGGTGCAGCGCAGGCTAGTGGAAATAATCCTAATGGGATTGGGAGCAGTCTTAATCAAACAAATCTTATCAGTTATTTCGCCAGGGCAACTTATAATTATAAAGATAAATACCTGTTGCTGGCAAGCTTACGTATTGATGGTGCCAGTCAATTATATGGTGCAAAAGAACCTTACGGGAAGTTTCCTGGCGTTCAGGCAGGTTGGAGAATCACTAAAGAAGATTTCATGCAGGATCAGCACATATTTGATGACCTGAAATTAAGAATCGGATACGGAGTTTCCGGAAATCAACCACTTGCGGGTTTTCTTGGTGTCGGCCTGTTGAATTATGGAAACTATATTTTATATAATGGCACCTGGATACAAACACTTAGCCCGAGCCAAAATGCTAATCCATCATTAAAATGGGAAGAGAAGCGCGAAACAAATCTCGGTTTGGACTATAGCATGTTTAAAGGTTTAATAAACGGTACCATCGATGTGTATTCTAACAAAACGGTGGGCTTATTGTATGATTACAATGTTCCAAGCCCTCCGAACCTTTATCCTGAAACCGAACTTAACGTAGGCGATTTAAGTAATAAAGGAATCGAGGTTGCCATTAATATTAATCCTATACGAAAAAAAGATTTTCAATGGACGAGTGGTTTTACCTTTTCCACAAACAGGAACAAATTGATCAGTCTGTCTAATGATGTTTATAAATCGTCAACAAATTATTTTACAACGGGTGGTACCGGCGATCCAATAACAACTTTCACAAATATTGTGCAGGTTGGACAGCCGATAGGTGATTTTTATGGCTTTAAAGTAGTGGGGATTTCAACAGATGGAAAATGGATCTACCAGGAACCTAATGGAAAGGTTGTTCAGTATGATGATTTTAACCATGCATTTGGTGATAAGCAAGTTATTGGTAATGGTTTGCCTAAATTCTACGCGGGATGGAACAATTCCTTCAGGTATAAAAATTGGGATTTTAGTGTAACTATGCGCGGAGCGTTCGGCTTCCAGGTATTAAATGGCTTACGTTTAAGTGATGAAAATACTTCTGTTCAAAATTATAACCGTTTAGCATCATCTCAAGACAAAATATTTGGTGTAGCGGTATTGAATAAAAATGTTCCGGAAGAGTTTAATAGTTATTATTTGGAAAACGGTGATTTCTGGAAGATAGATAATATTAATGCTGGTTATACCTTTAAGCAAATAAGATCAAAATGGATTCACAACCCGAGGGTTTTTCTATCAACTAATAACACATTTATTATTACTGGCTACAAAGGGATTGATCCGGAGGTTCTTACGTCAGGATCAAATTTTCTTAATCCAGGCGTAGATTCACGCGATTCGTACCCTAGCGTCAGAACGTTTACAATTGGTTTTTCAGCCAGCTTCTAACAGACATAGAATTTAGGGAAATATATAATTAATTAAATTTAATTAACATGAAAAAAAGATATTGTTTTATGATTAGCGGGTTAATGATCCTTATTGGATTATACTCCTGCACTAAACTGGATGATAAAAATAATTCGCAAATTATTTCGGCGCAGTTTAATCCGACCGCGCAGGACGTGGCAGCATTAATTGGGGTGCCATACACCAACTGGAGAACATTAGAACTGGGCCGGAGCGCAAATGCCATATGGCGTACAAATGAAATTTCAGCCGATGAAGAGGTGATTCCGCAGAGGCCGAATGGCTGGGTTGATGGGGGTATTTACCAAAGGATGCATTATCACAAGTGGACAGCTGATGAAGATAACTGTTATCAGATATGGACGAATGCCTATCAGGGAATAACTAACTGTAATCGTTTACTTTACCAGATTGATGCCGATTTAATACCGGTAACTGCATCAACCAAAACGCAGGTTGAAGCAGAGTTGAAAGTACTAAGGGCATCCTTTTACTACGCCCTTATTGATTTTTTTGGCAACGTACCTATCGTTACTAAATTCGATGTGCCAGCAGGATATTTACCTTCACAAAGTACAAGGGCACAGGTATATGCCTTCATTATTTCTGAGTTGACTACCAATGTGCCTTTATTAAGCACAACTGTTGATCAAACTACTTATGGTAGATTTAATAGATGGGCCGGAGAAGCTTTATTGGCAAAGATGTATTTGAATGCAGGTGTTTATACCGGTACTCCTGATTGGGCAGATTGTATTACTGCTTGTGATGCAGTAATTAATTCTAATGCTTACGGTTTGGAACCTGTTCAGGCAAGTGTCTTTGCCACCGAGAATCAAAACTCAAAGGAAATAATTTTTTCCATTCCTTTTGATAATGTATATACAGCTGACGGCTCAACCGCATGGACACTGCATATGGAAACCCTGGAGCCGGAAAACCAGGCTACCTATAATTTTCAAAATTCACCGTGGGGTGGTATTTGCGCCATACCACAGTTTATCAATACGTTCGATCCGGATGATAATCGTTTAACAGCCAACTGGATTCAGGGCCAGCAATATAGTGCATCAGGCGCAATATTGATCGGTGGGCTCGGGGCTTACACAGGTAAGCCGTTAGCTTATATTAATGTATTGCCAGGCGTTGATTCTTCAGAAGAAGTACATGGATTCAGGCTAGGGAAATACGAAATAGCGCAAGGCGAATTAGTAGGTATGAGCAACGATTTTCCTTTATTTAGATATGCTGATATTTTAATGATGAAAGCGGAAGCTTCACTCAGGCTGGGCGATGCAACTACCGCAGCAACGTTAGTTACGCAAGTTAGGCAAAGGGATTTCTTATCAAATCCTGCCAAAGCAACTGTTACCGCAGCGCAGTTAAGCCAGCCTACTGTATATGATTATGGGTTAAGAAACCATCTAGCAACTACGCATGATGTTGTAAGCGATATTCAATATGGTCGTATGCTTGATGAGCTGGGGTGGGAATTTTCACAAGAAGGGCGCCGCAGGCAGGATTTGATCAGGTTTGGAGTTTTTACTACAAAATCATGGTTGTCACATTCGCCTAATGGTGCTTACAGAACCTTGCTGCCGTTGCCAACAACCGCGCTCCAAACAAATGGAAACCTTAAACAAAATACAGGTTATTAATGATAAGGATATTTGTAAGTGTGGTTACTTATAAATTGGTAGCGCTATCTCATAGCACGATTGTTAAATATAGGGCAGCTACAACTGTCCTATATTTTTTTAACTTTCATTAAGTGAGTTTACTAAAAAGAGTGATTGACAGAAATATAGAGATGAAAAAAATATTAATTGTATTGTTAATGTATACAGGGGGTATTTACGCCCAGGTTAGAGACTATCCTATAAAGCCGGTAGCTTTTACAAATGTAAAACTCGACGATCATTTTTGGGTGCCACGTATTGAAACTAATCGCACAGTAACTATACCAGCATCATTTGCACGTTGTGAAAACACAGGCAGAGTAAAAAACTTTGAAATGGCTGCAGCACGTAAAGGGAGTTTTTGTACTAAGTTCCCTTTTGATGATACAGATATTTATAAAACCATAGAAGGCGCTTCTTACTCTTTAGCCGTACACCCTGATCCAAAGTTAAAGGCTTATGTCGATTCATTAATAACTATAGTTGGTAAAGCCCAGGAGCCTGATGGCTATCTTTATACTGCACGTACTATTGATCCATTGCATCCACACCCGTGGTCGGGCCCGGAAAGGTGGGTAAAGGAAAATGAATTAAGCCATGAGTTATATGATTCTGGCCACATGTTTGAAGCGGCGAGCGCACATTATTTGGCCACTGGCGAACGTAACTTTTTAGACATTGCTTTAAAAAATGCCGATTTGTTGGTTAAAACATTCGGACCGGGTAAAAGGCATGTTGCACCGGGTCACGAAATTGTTGAGATGGGCTTAGTCAGGTTGTATCGCATAACCGGCAAGCAGGAATACCTTGATTTGGCTAAGTTTTTTATCGATGAACGTGGTAAGCGCCAATATGATAAAAATAGCAGTGATGAGTGGAAAAACGGGATGTACTGGCAAGATAATGTACCTGTTGTTGACGAGGATGAAGCTGAAGGACATGCGGTACGGGCAATGTATCTATATTCAGGGATGGCAGATGTTGCGGCCTTAACGGGCGATAAACAATACATAGAAGCTATAGACCGGATTTGGAATAATATGGTAAGTAAGAAGATTTATGTGCAGGGAAGTATAGGGGCTGTACCTAATGGTGAACGTTTTGGCGCTGATTACGAATTGCCAAATTCAACCGCCTATAATGAAACCTGTGCAGCCATTGGGGAAGTGTTTTGGAACCAGCGTATGTTTTTATTGCATGGTGATTCAAAATATATTGATTTGCTGGAGAAGGTACTTTATAATGGTTTGATTTCGGGGGTAGGTTTGGATGGAAAGTCATTTTTTTATACAAATGCTATGCAGGTTACCGATGGATTTACCCACCCAGCACTTGAACCGGGCCGATCTGGATGGTTTGAATGTTCATGTTGTCCAACCAATATGGTGCGTTTTCTACCATCGTTACCGGGATATATTTATGCTCAGCGAGAAAATAATATCTATGTTAATCTTTTCATAGCAGGTTCGGCGGATATCAAACTAAAAAATAAGAATATTAAGATTACACAGGTTAATAATTATCCATGGAACGGTTCGCTTGCAATTAACGTAGATCCGGAATCACCTGCCCGTTTTAATATGTTGGTACGCATACCGGGGTGGAGCCGCTCAGAAGCCATACCGTCAGATCTGTATAACTTTGAAAATAAATCAGCATCAAATATTATTATTAAACTTAATGGCCATCCGGTTAAATATATAATACAAAATGGCTATGCAGTTATTAATAACGAGTGGAAAAAAGGTGATAAGATAGAAATGAACTTACCAATGAATGTTAAACAAGTAATAGCAAATAAAGCTTTAACTGCTGATATTGGTAAAGTGGCTTTGCAACGCGGCCCCATAATTTATTGTGCCGAATGGAAAGACAATAATGGTAAAGTAAGCAACCTGTACATACCAAACAATACCATATTTAAGCCTGAATTTAAAGCGGACTTATTAAATGGTGTAATGGTGCTAAAGGCAGATGTTATGCGAAAGGATAGCACAAGCGGAACTGTAGAAAAGGTATCATTAACAGCAATACCATATTATTCGTGGGCTAATAGGGGCAAGGGTGAAATGACAGTGTGGTTTCCGGATGCAAAAGAATTAGCCTCAAAGTAAGATAAGTATATAGACTAATATTCATGGAAAACCAACAAGTAACAGGCAGGAAATTAAAGTTATTTAAAGCTATAGCAATAGTTTTACCCCTGATTATTTTAGTTGTTGCTGAATTACTTCTTCGGCTTTTTGATTATGGGCATGATACCCGTTTATTTATCAAATATCCTGATGATCAAAACTATTGGGTGATCAATAAATATGCTTCGGCACCTTATTTTTCTGATACTGCCAATGCTACTAAAGGTAGTATAGAACCGTTTAGGGTCGAAAAATCAGCAAACACATTCAGGATATTTGTTTTGGGTGAATCAACTACAGCTGGTTATCCTTATTTCCATAATGGTTCTTTTCACCGTTGGCTTCAGTACAGGCTAATGCATACTTATCCCGATATTCATTTTGAAATTGTAAATGTCTCTCTTACCGCTGTAAACTCTTACACTGTTCTTGATTTTGGTAAAGAGGTGGTAAACTACAAACCGGATGCGGTATTGGTTTATACCGGGCATAACGAGTATTACGGTGCGTTAGGCGTAGGATCAACCAGCCATATTGCTAATAATCGGTTTTTGATTGAAGCCGTACTTTATCTGCGCAAATTTAGGTTGGTGCAATTGTATGATAATATCATTAACAAATTCAGATCCAATAAATCAGGAGCTATTGATGAACGAGAAAATTTAATGAAAAGAATGGCTGCCAGTCAGCAAATACCTTATAATTCAGCAGCTTATTTAACGGGTATTGATCAATATCAGAAAAATATGGATGAACTATGCCGGGTAATGCAAGAAAAGCATATCCCCATGTTTTTAAGTACCCTGGTAAGTAATGAAAAAGATATAAAACCTTTTATTAGCGACACTAATAAATCCATTTCAGCAGATGAACAATATAATTCAGGTAATACATCATATAAAGCCGGGAAATATACTTTAGCTAAACAGCAATTTGATAAAGCAAGGGAACTGGATATGTTGCGTTTCAGGGCGCCTGATGCTATGAATCAAATTGTTATTCAATTGGCTAAGAAATATTCTGATGTACATTTAGTAGATGCAAAAACGGTTTTTGAACAACATTCACCTAACCAAATTTTAGGTAATGAAACTATATTGGAGCATGTGCATCCAAATCTTTACGGTTATGCGCTGCTTTCTGACGCATTTTATCAAGCCATAAAAAAAGAGCATATTATTAAGGCTGAGGTTGATAAAGAAATGTCGTTTAATGAGTTGTTAGATCAAATGCCGATAACTAAATTGGATTCGTTAAATGGTGCTTATACAATAATGATGCTGGAAACTGGTTGGCCCTTTAACAAACCCATCCCAGCGAGTTTTAAAAGGGGAGATACACCAGAGGAACAGTTGGCGGGAGCTTTATCAACAAATCGTATTAGTTGGTTGGATGCCATGAATCAGTTATTTCAATATGGCATCAAATCAAATAATAAAAAGATGGCGCTTAAAGCTGTAGAAGCGGTTATGCTAGAATACCCGCAAAATACCACCTACCAGGTATATGCAGGCAGACTAAGCTTTGATACCGGGAATTATGCTAATGCTGTATTTTATTTAAAAAAGCTGTATGATGCAAATCCGTCATTTGAAAATGCTGAAGATATGTACCTGGTATTATTAAAGACGGATCAACCAGATAAGTCTATCAAATACATCCAAGCGGCAATACAGATACAAGGCAATAAACAACAACTTAATGGTTTGTTATCATTGGTTAACGAGGTTATCGACCTGAAAAATAAAATGATTATTGCTCCAAATAATAAAGACTTGATGGGACAGATAGCATTAGATTATCACAAAATTGGTGCTGATGAAGCTGCAAATAAGTATGAAAAATAATTTTTTAATATTAAATAATTGCGGGCCAATTCTGAATTATATATGAAGATGAGCGAAGTTGAACAGTGCCTGAAAGAAATGGAACAGACGATTGCGAGGAGCCCAATTATCGAGCGATATAGAAAGCTATCCCGGCTACCACCAATTATCCGTTGGTTCGGTGCGAGTATCTCAGTGTATATTAGGTTTGGGCCCGTTATTGCCAATTATCCGTCGACTTTATTATAAGGTAAACAGCATAATTCTGACTTTATTGACAGAAACTGTTAGTTTAGCAGTCATATACCCATTAAATTTACATGACTATAAAATACCTTGTATTCGGCTTTGCCATCGCTTTATGTAATTTGGCAAATGCCCAGCAAGTAACAATCCGCAATAATTATAAGGACGAAAGCGGTTTACCGCGTTTAAAAGTTGAACGTAAAATGATATATACGCCGGGAAATAACTGGCTATATAATCACCACGCTGCAATTATTGAATTTAAGGGAAAGCTTATCGCTACATGGTCAAACGGACTGATCGATGAAGATTCGCCGGGCCAGCGGGTTGTTTTTTCTGTATCAGATGATTTTGAACACTGGTCGGCACCGGGTATAATAGCCGAACCATCGAAAGCCGCGAACGGCATACAAAAAGTGCTCACCGCAGCGGGCTTGTACCAGTATAACGGCACGCTTGTAGCATATTATGGTGAGTATGAGAAAGACAGGATCCATACTCATTTATGGGCTAAGACAAGCACTGATGGTGAGCATTGGAGTAACCCCATTGATATGCACATTCCTTTAATACCCAATCACGGGCCCGAAGCAATAGCAAATGGCAGGCTTATCATCAGCGGTAATTTTAGCTTTCCTTACACTGATGACCATACCGGCCTTTCAGGTTGGAAAATGACCAGCTTTTACCCTGATTCGTTGTATCAACAGGATAACTCTGCGGCATTTTATAAGCCGGCAGAAAAACTGGGCTTGCCGCCGCTTTGCGAGGGTTCCTTTTTTCAGACCGATGATGGTATTATTCACATGCTGTTACGGGTAACAGGTAAAGGGTGGAAAGGTAAGCTGTGGCTTACCGAAAGCCGGAATAATGGCTCAGCATGGTCAAAACCAAGTGAAACCGGGTTTACTGATAATGACAGTAAATTCCATTTTGGTCGCCTGCCCGATAAGCGTTACTATTATGTAGGGATACCAGATACGCTGCACCATTATGACCGTAACCCGCTGGTGCTCGCAATTTCAACAGATGGCAGGTCCTTTAATAAACAATATATTATTGCCGATGAACTATACCAGTTAAAAACTAAAGGTTTATATAAAGGCGGCCAGTACGGCTATCCGCATACTATGATTTGGAATGGTTATATGTATGTGATCATCTCCCGCCAAAAAGAATCTATTGAAGTGATCCGCTTTAAACTTGATCAATTGAAGGGTTTTGAATGAGAATGTAATTAATATAAAATAGGCTATATTTTTTTGCATAAATTAAAGAAAATTGATTGTTTTTATGTTAATATAACTATATTCTCTTCCCTGTTAGTGTGCCGGATACACTTTGAAAATATTACTTGTTGTAAAAAAAATGATACAAGTGTTGATAATACAATAAAAAAAATCATTAATATTGGTTTAATATTTTGTTATAAATTAGTTAACAATCCAATGTCAGGGTATAATTCTTATAGCGATGATGAATTAATTATCCTCCTTAAACAAGGTGATTTGAATGCTTTTACAGCTATTCATAAGCGGTATTATGGCGTTTTATATAGCCATGCTTATAAACGACTGGCAGATAGGGAAGAAGTTAAGGATATTTTACAAGAGCTTTTTACCTGTATCTGGAATAATAGGGAAGTGATTAATTTAAACGTTAATCTGCAGGCCTATTTATATACCGCTGTAAGGAACAAGATATTGAATGTTTATAAACACCAAAAAATAAAATCAGACTACGCAGCATCATTAGAAAGCTTTTTGGTAAACAATGAGCCTACTCCCGATGAAAGCCTGCGTGTAAAAGAATTGATTGCTCTTGTAGATGCTGAAGTTAAATCGCTGCCCGCAAAAATGAGGCTTATATTTGAAATGAGCAGAAATGCTCATCTCTCACACAATGAGATAGCCGAACAATTAAACATCAGCCCTCTTACAGTAAAAAAACAAGTGAATAATTCACTTAAAGTACTGCGCCTTAAACTAGGGACTCATTTTTTTATGATATTTTTTTAATTTATTTCTTTTTCATCTACTCCCACCGCCATTTTAAGTTGTATAGGTTATAAATAGGATAATTATCCTTGGACTATTATGCAGCTAAAAGAAATAGAATATTTGCTGGAAAAATATAATAAGGGCAAAGCCACCCTTGCGGAGAAGGCATTGATTGAATCGTGGTACCTTACTTATAATAATGATGCGCCCGGCGCATCGCACCAGCAATTGGAAGAAGACCAGGAAGACAGCCTTAATAAATTATTATTCCGTATAAATTCCACGTCAAAAAAATCATATGCCAGGGTTTTTGCAATCGCCGCATCATTGCTGGTGTTTATTACTGCCGGTGCTTTAATTTTTATGCATCATCAGTTTCCGAAACAACATTTTTTTGCGTTTGCTAAACCAGTTAAAAATGATATAGCCCCGGGTGGTAATAAAGCTATATTAACCCTTGCAAATGGCAATACCCTGGTATTAGCCGATGCTAAAAATGGCAAGCTTGCCAGCCAGGGTGGGGTAGTGATCAGCAAAACAGCCGACGGACAGGTTAAATATGCCGGTTCAAGTCAAAATGCTTTATCAAACACTTTAGTATATAACACAGCTACTACGCCAAAAGGAGGGCAGTACCAGTTCATCCTGTCAGATGGTACTAAAGTGTGGTTAAACTCAGCATCATCAATTAAATACCCTGTTAGCTTTATTGGTAATGAACGCAGGGTTGAGCTTAGCGGCGAAGCTTACTTTGAAGTGGCGCACAATGCGGCTAAACCATTCAGGGTAGTATCAAACGGGCAAACGGTTGAGGTTTTGGGTACGCATTTTAATATAAACGCTTATGCCGATGAAAATGAGGTGAAAACAACGTTACTGCAGGGCAGTGTGAAAGTATCGTCGGCCGGTAGCAGTAGTGTTATAAAACCGGGAGAGCAGGCGCAGTTTAATAACGGTAAAATAAATGTGGTGAGCGGTGTTGATCTTGATGCAGCCGTAGCCTGGAAAAATGGCCTGTTTTACTTTGAGGATAGCAGCATACAGGAAGTAATGCGGCAATTTGCGCGATGGTATGATGTTGATGTTAAGTATGATGGAGAGTTACCTTCAAGGCACTTTTCGGGTGAAATACCACGTAATATTAATGCAACACAAATGTTGGATATACTCAACTTTAAGAAAATACACTACAAACTACAGGGCAAAACAATTGTTGTAATGCCTTAACAATCAAAAACTAACTAAATTGAAAACTATTAAACAAGAAAATATGAAGAAAAATTAACTCACCCCGGCAGGCTCCGGCCGCCTTTCATGAGGTTAATTCAAAAAAAAAACGCACTCCGACGGCAATCGGAATGCGTGTAATATCTGAGTTAACCCTTACCGTAAAACGGAAATAAGTTTAGTGTCTCTCTAACTATCTGTTAACCCAAACTCAACAAAAGTATGAAATTAAATGCTTTTTCTACGGTCATACATAAACCATGGCTGAAAAAAATCTCATTGATCATGAAATTGACAACCCTAATTATATTAGTTGCTCTATTGCAGTGCAGTGCCAGGGGGTTTAGTCAGAAAATCAATTTAAATGAAATAAATACCCCTTTAAAAAAGGTACTGCAACAAATTAATAAACAAACAGGATACGCTTTTTTCTACGATTCAAAAGATGTAGCAAATAAAAACGTTAGTGTGCAATTAAAAGACGCATCTGTTGAGGAAGCATTAAGCAAATGCTTGCAAAACCAGGCATTGTCTTATAAAATAATCGCTAAAACCATTATTTTACAACAGGATGATCAGGTTACTAAAAGTTATGGAACGGTCCCCATCGTTATTAAAGGTAAAGTAACCGATGATAAAAATGAAACGTTACCCGGTGTAACTATAAAGCTGAAAAATGGTACCGCATCAACCGCATCAGACATTAACGGTAACTTTAGCATTAGTGTGCCCGATGATAAAGCCATACTGGTTTTTACTTACGTTGGCTTTACTCCGCAGGAATTACCGGTAAACACTGGTAGTGCAATGGTGGTAAAGTTATTACCCAGCTCAAATAACCTTAATGCAGTTGTTGTAACTGCACTGGGTATTAAGAAAGATGAAAAGCGTATAGGCTATTCTATAACACAGGTTAGCGGCGATGAGGTATCCACTACCCGTGAGCCCACATTTGTAAATGCTTTAGCAGGCAAGGTAGCAGGTTTGGTAGTTCAAAGCCCGCCCAATGGCGATGGTGGTTCATCAAGGGTTATCCTGCGTGGATATTCCTCTTTTTCGGGTTCAAACCAGCCTTTATATGTTATTGATGGTGTGCCTATTAACAGCAATACCCGTGAAAATACAAATGACGAAAGTAAAGTGTACGGTGGTTCTGATCCGGGCGATGGCTTAAACTCCATCAATCCTGATGATATTGAAAGTATCAGTATATTAAAAGGAGCTTCGGCAGCGGCACTTTATGGTGGCGGCGCACAGGCCGGTGTTATTTTGATCACCACCAAAAAAGGGAAAAAAGGTGCAGGAATTGGAATCACTTTTAATACCAACACCGTTTTTGAAAAAATGATACCTTATGATCACCTGCAAACAGAATATGGCCGTGGTTATTATGGCAGGTTATATACAGCCGCCGATGATACGGTAAGTTTCTTTTACGGTGGCCTTGGTAACAATTCGGGCGACCCTCCGGGATGGTCATGGGGTGCGAAAATAGAGGGCCAGCCATTTTTAGATATTGATGGTAAAATAAAACCCTATGTTTTGCAAAGTGCTGCAAAAAATTTCGACAGGTTTTATAATATCGGTATAACATCAACCAATAGCGTTGCATTAACCAAGGGTTATGATGACGGGTCTTATCGCGTATCTCTTTCTGATACCAGAGATGATTCGCCTACGCCAGGAGAAGGATATGAGCGCTATAATGCCGTATTTAATTTAAATCAGGATTTCGGTAAGCGTTTTCATACAACTTTTAAAGTCGATCTGTCGAGAGTACTGCGTTTAAACGCCCCGCTTGAGCGTGGCGACGGGCGTGGTTCAATGGGGCAGAGCTATCCGCGTATAGCCAACACTACCGATATTACGCTGTTGGATGAAAAGGACGCTGATGGTAACTTTTTATCAACCTATACTGCCAACCCTTACGTACAGATAGAAAAAGTAAAAAATGATCAAACACAAAACCGGGTATTAACTTCGGCTAATCTTACTTATGATATTACAGATCATTTGCATGCTAACTTTATATCGGGCCTTGATTATATTAATACCGATGGTGTATTTGCAGTATTCCCCAATAATGTAACCAACAATACCGGTATTTATCAAACTTCTACTTATCAACAACAAAGAACTGATGTACGCGCTACGTTGAATTATGATACCAAGTTCAGTGATTTCACGCTGAATGTTTTAGGCGGTGTTGAGTCTCAAAATGCAAGTCAATATTCACTTACCATGGGTGGCTCAAATTTTATTGATCCAAGCCAGTTAAATTTCAGCAATTTAAAAACAGTGAATTTGCCGCAGGAGCTTCATAGTCCTCGTTCTGAAACAAATTCTGTTTTTGCCCAGGCTGATCTCGGTTATAAGAATTATTTATTCCTTGAAGTTACTGGCCGTAATGACTGGTATTCAGCTCTTACATCAAATTCAAATAATTCTAAAAACTACCTGGCTTACCCGTCGGCTAACTTAAGCTATGTGTTTAGTGATGCGCTGCATATCGATCCTAAAGTGTTATCATTTGGTAAATTAAGGGCAGCCTTTGGACAAACAGGCAGTAACCCTACACCACAGCAAACCGATCTTACATTTACTTCACAGGGCGCGTTGAATGGCATCCCATTAAGCGAAGTAACCAACAATGCTGCTCCGCCAGCGAGCTTAAAGCCTGAAGTAACTACTGAGTCGGAGATTGGTACGGAGTTAAAGTTTTTTGGCAACCGATTATCACTTGATGCTGATTACTACTACAAAAAATCAGATAATTTCCTGTTGCCAATAACTATAAGTAACAGTACCACTTTTAGCTCGGTATATGTGAATGCAGGTAATATGTATGATAAAGGTTTTGAAGTATTACTAGCCGGTACAGCTATAAAAACCAGGAATTTTGCATGGGATGTGAGCTTTAATGCAGCTAAAAATAAAAATATGGTTACCGCGCTTGCACCGGGCCTTGGCACAGGTATCGATCTGTATTATAACATTGAGGCTAGGGTAGGTTACCCATTGGGTTCTATATTTGGCTCTACTTATCAAAGGACGCCAAGCGGGCAAATAGTTTACCAACTTGAAAACTCGCAAACCGGCGACTCGGGCACACCTAACTCTGTTATTATTGCTAAAAACAGTGGTGATAACTATTTAGGTTCAGCTAATCCTGATTGGTCAGGCGGTATAACCAATACATTTACTTATAAAGATTTCTCCTTCAGCTTTCTGATCGATGGTCAATTTGGTGGCCAGGTTTATGAAGCCGATGCGGTATGGACTAATTACTTCGGTAATTCAATGGCTTCACTTTTGGGTCGCGATGGTACATACATACCTAATGGTGTAATTAATACGGGTACTGCAGCTGCACCGGTATATGTAAAAAATACATTGCCTTACAGCGCATATATCCAGTTTAATGATAACGGAAATGCAGACAAGATCATCAATGAATCAAATGTATTCAGCAGGACCTTTATTAAATTCCGCCAGGTATCGTTAGGATATAAAATTCCGAAGAGCATACTGCTTAAAACCTTTATCAAGTCAGCTACTTTTTCACTCATCGGGCGTAACCTTTTCTATATCAGGAAAGACCTGCCTACGTTTGATCCCGAAGCATCTGACAGTATAGGTACCGGTTTTGGTTATGATAGCGGAGGTTCGCCAACCAGCCGTACCTATGGGTTTAACTTAAATGCAAGTTTTTAACATAAAGGAGAAAAATAATCATGAAAAATATAACATATAAATTTTTATCTTTTCTTTTTGTAACTGCTTTAGCAACAGGTTGTACAAAGAATTTTGAAAAGATCAACACAAACCCGGATGCTACCACAACAGTATCTTCAGCCGCGCTTTTGTCTGATGCGCTTGTAAGAACAAGTACTGTAGATATGGAGAGCCGTTTTAATTATTGCCATGCGTTTATGCAATACGGGTACAGCTCATTTTGGTCGGGTACTAATTATATAATATCAGATGGCCCGGCGTCATCACTATGGAATAACTTTTACACCCCTGTATTAACAAGTCTTGACTATTTAATAAATCAAACGCAAAATGATGCTACACAGGCAAGTACATATGCTGCTGCCCGTATATGGCGTGTATTTATCTTTCAAAAGCTAACCGATTTTTATGGCGATATCCCTTACAGCCAATCGGGCTTAGCCTTAACTGATAAAATATATACCCCTGTTTATGACAAGCAGCAGCAAATATATGCCAGTTTAATAACCGAGCTAAGAGCATCAATAGCTTTGTTAGCTGCAAACAGTTCACAAACTGTACAAGGCGACCAATTTTACAGCGGCAGTGCGTCACAATGGAAAAAATTGGGAGCATCGTTATTGTTAAAGGTTGGTATGCGTTTAATTAAGGTGGATCCTACACAAGCCTCAGCATTAGCTAAAGAAGCAGTAGCAGATGGTGTAATGACCAGTAATACTGATATGCCAATATTAGTCCATAGCGCCACTTTTGCTAACGGTATTTATACCGTGGTTGAAGATGGTGTTGAACATTTCTTTTTACATAAAACACTAGTATCGGAAATGCAGACGGCAAATGATCCGCGTCTGGCAATCTATGGTGCAATTTATGATAAACCAGTTTCGGCGGGTGGGGTAATTATAAGTGATACTACCGCTAATTTTATTGGTTACAGTTTCTCAAGTAGCGATCCGCAGCCAACAGTGAGGATAAATGCTTCAGTATTTGGCCAGCAGACTACGCCATTCTTTGACTATCAGTATGCTGAAGTTGCATTTCTGGAAGCGGAGGCAGTAGTACGCGGTTATATTACCGGCGATGCGAATACTTTTTATACCGCAGGTGTAACAGGGCAAATGAAATCGTTGGCTTTACTGCCAACCAACCCAACCATCACAACTACACAGATCAATGCCTACCTGACTCAAAACCCTCTTCCGGCGACGGCTGAGGCTC
The DNA here is from genome assembly GCF_009765905.1 of Mucilaginibacter sp. L196. Classification (GTDB taxonomy): domain Bacteria; phylum Bacteroidota; class Bacteroidia; order Sphingobacteriales; family Sphingobacteriaceae; genus Mucilaginibacter. The sequence continues at coordinate 869,904 of NZ_LMUO01000019.1, forward strand.
AGATAGAAAGGATCAATACAGAATACTGGTTGGCAGGTTTTGCTTTTGATGGGGAAGATGAGTATGCCAACTGGCGCCGTACAGGTTACCCTGTATTAACGCCAAATCCGGGTAGTGTTTCAAAAACTATTCCACGTAAAATGGTATACCCGCAAAGCGAATTTAATTTGAATAATGCCAATGTAAATGCCGCGCTCGCAGCATACGGCAACGAAAATACATTTAACTCCGCAGCCATAGTTTGGTGGGATAAACAATAAAATGGTTTAGTTGAAAGCATATCCGGTGAATGCCGGTGTGCTTTCGATAAGCAATAATGAAGATGGTAAGACCCTGGTTCTTTTGAATCATTATTATCATTCATTGAAAATACTAACGATGATTACAATCGATTAGTTTAGTGTGTAGTGGACATAGCCCGGGCGGGCCCGGGCTATGTATTTTTCATAAAATTGCAGGTGTTTAAAAGCAGGGCCATGTTTATCTGTTAAAAAATACTTTATTATTACGCGGTTGCGGATTATATGATAAGAAAATGACTGGTTACCTTTAACAGCTCTTATGCTAGCAATTTTTAAGAATAATTAATAACAATGAAGATAAAATACACAACTACCGTTTTATTATTTTGGGCGATAATATTTGTAAATATTTATGCCAATGCCCAGCAAACAGCTGTAAAATATCCAATAATACCTTATCCAACATCTTTGACCCCCGAAAACGGGAATTTTGTAATAACGCCAGCTACACATATAGTTGTACCGGGCAAACATCTGTTTACTAACGAAGCCGTTATGCTCAACAGTTTTTTTGTCAATAGCTTTGGTAAAGCGCTTGAAAAAAGTACGCAACCCCTAAATCACGCCATATTATTAAAATATGATGCAGCGATTATTGCTGATGAAGGCTACACGCTTTCAATATCCCCAAAACAGATAACAATTACAGCCAGAACACCTGCGGGTATGTTTATGGCAGTACAAACTATAAGGCAATTACTGCCAGCCAATGTTGAAGTTGCAAATGAAAAGCCATTTAAAAGCCTGTCGCTGCCGGCTGTTTATATTAAGGATGAGCCCGCTTATGCCTGGCGCGGTATGCACCTTGATGTGGCAAGGCACTTCTTTTCTATCGCTTACCTTAAAAAATTCGTTAATGTAATGTCGCTTTACAAAATGAATAAGCTGCATTTACATTTAACTGATGATCAGGGTTGGCGTATCGAAATAAAAAAATATCCCAAACTAACCGAAGAAGGCGCATGGCGCACATTTGATAAAAATGATTCGGCATGTATGAAACGTGCTCCCGATAATCCTGATTTTGCTCTCGATACGGAACATATCATCCACAAAAGTGGCAAAACCCTGTATGGTGGTTTTTACACCCAGCAGGAAATGAAAGACCTTGTTGCTTATGCCGCGGCAAGGCATATAGATATTATTCCCGAAATTGATATGCCCGGCCATATGATGGCAGCCATAAATGCTTACCCATTTTTAACATGCAATGGCGAAAATACATGGGGCGAAGACTTTACCAAACCTATCTGCCCCTGCAATGAAAGTACCTTTGTTTTTGCCGAAAATGTATTCAGTGAGATAATGGATATTTTCCCATCCAAATACATTCATATAGGCGGCGATGAAGTTGACCGCAGCGATTGGGCAAAATCTGATGCCTGTAAAGCATTGATGAAGCGCGAGGGAATAAAAGACCTGCCTGCGCTGCAAAGTTATTTCATTAATCGCATGGAGGTTTTTTTCAATTCGCGCGGCAGGAAAATGATAGGCTGGGACGAGATACTGGAAGGTGGTGTAAGCAAAACAGCTATTATTATGTATTGGCGTAGTTGGGTGCCCGATGCACCTGCAAAAGCAGCTAAGCTTGGTAATAAGGTAATTATGACGCCGGGTAGCCCTTTATATTTTGATGCGATACCGGATAAAAATTCCATACCCGCGGTTTATAATTTTAATATCATCCCCAAAGGACTTACTGCTGCTGAAGGCAAGAATATTATTGGAGCGCAGGCGAACATCTGGACTGAAAATATTCCCTCTGAAAAGCGTGCCGATTATATGTATATGCCCCGTATGACCGCACTGGCAGAAGTGTTATGGACGAATCATTCAGATTATGATTCTTATTTACAACGGCTGGATAGTCAGTATGCGCGGCTGGATATACTGAAGGTTAATTACCGTTTGCCTGATCTTTCGGGTTTCTTACAATCAAATGTATTTACAGATCAGGATACCTTATCTGTAACCAGTCCGTTGCCAAATTTAGCCATCAGGTATACTACTGATGGCACTTTACCGGTTGTAACTTCAACTTTATTAAATAGACCGCTTATTATTACCCAATCACAATCGATACGCTTAACGGCATTTAAACCCGATGGTACCCATGGCGATGTTTATAATTTACAGTACGATAAACAGAGCCTTGCTGAACCCGAAAACGTTGCTCATGTAAGCGATGGATTAATATGCAGGGATTATAAACAGTTTTATAAACTGGCGGCATTAATACCAGATACCAAACCCGATACAGCTTTTATAGCCAAAACCATCACCGTACCCAAGTTTGCCGAGGCTCCGGCTTTCGGCCTTAAATACCGGGGTTACCTGGATGTTCCGCAGGATGGTATTTATAGTTTTTATTTGACCTGCGATGATGGTGGCACATTGAAAATTGCAGGCAGGGAAGTGGTTGATAATGACGGCCTGCACTCCGCCATTGAAAAAAACGGACAAATAGCTTTGAAAAAAGGGTTACACAGTATCGCACTTGATTTTATTGAAGGCGGCGGTGGTTATACCCTGAAATTGAAATACAGTTTAAACAGATCTACACCGCAGGACATCCCGGCGCAATGGCTCAAGAATTAATGTTATAATGAAAAAGTTAACGCTAATTTTATTACTGGTAAGTACATTTTATACTGCTTATGCGCAGGTACCGCCCAAGCCCTACGGCGCATTGCCTGCTCCGAGGCAATTAAGATGGCAGGAAACGGAAATGTATTGCATTATCCATTTTAGCGTAGCCACTTACACCGATAAGGAATGGGGTTATGGGGATGAGAACCCTAAAATTTTTAACCCTAAACATTTTAATGCCCTGCAAATAGTAGGGGCAGCGAAAGCAGGTGGTTTTAAAGGAATAGTAGTGGTGGCTAAACACCACGATGGGTTTTGCCTGTGGCCTACAAAAACTACAGAGCATAACATAACCAAGAGCCCGTGGAAGAACGGTAAGGGTGATATTGTTAAGGAATATCAGCTTGCCTGTCAAAAAATGGGGATGAAAATGGGGATTTATTGTTCGCCATGGGACAGGAACAACCCGCTTTATGGCAAACCTGAATATTTAACAAATATTTACCGTAAGCAACTGAAAGAATTGTATGCTAATTATGGTCCACTGTTTATGTCGTGGCATGATGGCGCTAATGGAGGGGATGGTTATTATGGCGGCGAACGTAAAGTACGCACTATTGACCGCTCAACCTATTATGATTGGGTTAACACCTGGGGCATTACCCGTAAAATGCAACCCGGCGCTTGTATTTTTGGTGATGTTGGGCCTGATGTGCGCTGGGTAGGTAATGAGGAGGGCCATGCGGGAGAAACCTATTGGGCAACTTATACGCCCGAAGCTCCGAATGCCGGAAAACAACCCGCCAACGGCTATTCACTTTATGAAAAGGCTACCGAAGGTACACGCAACGGCAAATATTGGATCCCTGCCGAATGTGATGTTCCTATGCGAAAGGGCTGGTTCTACCATCAATCGCAGGATGGGCAAAGTAAATCGCCTTATGCACTATTTGATCTGTATTATAAAAGCGTAGGCCGAGGTGCTTGTCTTGATCTTGGCCTTTCGCCGGATAAGGATGGAGAATTGAGTGATGAGGATGTACGCATATTAAAACAATTTGGCGAGCTGGTAAAACAAACGTTTGCGGTTAATTTGGCCGCCGGAGCAAGTTTTAAAGCCAGCAATATCAGGGGTGATAATGCCGCTAAATTTGGTCCTGCATTTTTGTTGGATAACAATCGCTACACCTACTGGGCAACCGATGATGCTGTTACCAAACCCGAACTGGTCATCGATCTGCATCAGCCTAAAACATTCAATGTTATCCGCCTGCGCGAGAATATAAAACTAGGCCAGCGCATTGAAGGCGCGGCAGTTGATGTCTGGGTGAATGGCAAATGGAAAGAAATTGCCACAGTAACGAGTATAGGTGCAAACCGCTTAATACGCTTGCCCAATAACATTACCGCAAGCAAAGTAAGGTTGCGTATTACCGCCTCGCCGGTGTGTATAGCCTTAAGTGATTTTGGCTTGTTTAAAGAACCTGTTCATCTTACAGCACCACTCATTAGCAGGGATAATAGTTGTATAGTGAGTATCGGCACCAGCGCACCGGTTGCCACCATTCATTATACAACAGATGGAACAGAACCAACGCTGCATTCACCGGTGTATTTAAAACCTTTTTTATTGACTAACGGGGGCATTATTAAAGCCCGTGGTTTTGAAGCTAACCAGGCAAGCGAGACCGGCACTAAAGAATTTTATCTTTCAAAATCAGGGTGGAAAGTTATCGGCACAAATCCCAAAAATGGTAACGAACCATCAAATGCTATTGATGAAAATGCTAATACCGTTTGGAGCACTTTGTCGAAAGACTCAACCCAAACTGCTCAATATCCGCAGGAAATAAATATTGATATGGGTGCAACACAAAATGTGAAGGCATTTACCTACCTGCCCCGCCAGGATAAAATAACTAGTGGCATTGCAGATAAGTATGTGTTTTATACCAGTAACGATGGTGTAAACTGGCTGCAAGCCACTATAGGGGAGTTTTCAAATATCAAATCGAACCCAATTGAACAGCTTATTCCATTAGAGCAGCCGGTTAGTTGCCGCTATTTTAAATTTGCGGTATTGCATGTGGTTAGCGGTAATGGCGTTACCGTTGCCGAGCTGGGTGTAAAGGTTAAATAGATCGGCAATTAATAGCATAACATAACCGGGCAACCGGAATCAACATACAGGATCACAAACTCATGAAAAAAAGTATTTTACCACTTTTGTTACTTATTGCGGGCAGTTTGTTTGCCCAGCAGCATAACATGTCAAAAACTTATGTGCCGCCGTCAGATACGTTGGTACAACAAAAGTTAAATAAATGGCAGGACCTGAAATTTGGCTTATTTATGCACTGGGGTACTTACAGTGAATGGGGAGTGGTTGAAAGCTGGAGCATATGCCCCGAAGATGAAGGCTGGACACAGCGTAAAGGCCTCTACGGCGCTGATTACTATACGTACAAAAAAGCATACGAGAATTTGCAAACTACGTTTAACCCAACCCATTTCGATCCTGAAAAATGGGTAAAGGCCGCTAAAAATGCCGGTATGAAATATGTTATTTTCACTACCAAGCACCACGATGGTTTTTGCATGTTTGATACAAAGCAAACCGATTATAAAATAACCAGTACAAAAACTCCATTCTCAACAAACCCAAGGAGCAATGTAACTAAGGAGATATTTAACGCGTTTAGCAAAGAGAATTTTATGATAGGGGCTTATTTTTCAAAGCCCGACTGGCATTCGGACGATTACTGGTGGTCCTACTTTCCGCCTAAGGACCGGAATGTAAATTATGATCCGGCTAAATACCCCGAACGCTGGCAAAAGTTTAAGGATTATACCTATAACCAGATACAGGAATTAATGACCGGTTATGGCAAGGTTGATATTTTATGGCTCGATGGTGGTTGGGTGAGGCCTAAAAGCACCATCGACTCAACTGTTGACTGGCAGAAGACCATTCCTTATGACCAGGATATTGATATGCCTAAAATTGCTGCCATGGCCCGTACAAAACAGCCGGGTTTGATAGTAGTTGACCGCACTGTTGCAGGGCAATATGAAAACTATACCACTCCGGAACAGCAGGTGCCTGATAAGCCTTTAGACTATCCATGGGAAAGCTGTATCACAATGGGTAACTCATGGAGTTATGTGCCGGGCGATCACTATAAATCCGCACAGCAAATTATTACTTTATTGGTGAAGATAGTATCGCGAGGGGGGAATTTACTGATGAACATTGGCCCGGGCCCGGATGGAGACTGGGATCCTGTAGCGTACAGCAGGCTAAATGAAATTGGCGACTGGATAAAAATAAACGGCGAAGGTATATACGGTACAGAACCGATAGCCCCATACTCCGAGCAAAATATATTCTACACCAAATTGAAAAGCTCGAATACTATTTACGCATTTGTTTTACCGGCTACTGATAACGTTACTTTACCGGCAAGCATCTCTTTTAATTTAACAGACATTAAAAAGATCAAAAAAATTAGCTTGCTTGGGGTTGATAAGAATTTAAAATATTCAGTTACCAACAATAGCGTAAAAGTAATTATACCGGTGGCTTTACAAGCCAACAACAAATTATTGCACACGGCCACCTTTAAAATTCAATATTGATTTAGAGCCTAAGCGGGCATATAAAGAGCGACTTTAGTGCCTTTAGTTTTTCAATCGCCCTGTGTTGTACCGCGGCACAAGTGGAACATGTGGTACACTTGGTACACTTTTCATTCAAAAAACACCTAAAATAGCCGTAAAAGGCGGTTTTTACATTGTTTTTGACGCTATTTTTCACCCAAAAAAGCTTGATTTAGGCTTGAAAACGATTAAAAAACGCATTTTTTGCTCAAATTTCACTCATTTTTGATAAAAAATTCGATCTTTTTATAGCTTTTGCTTTAGGATTAGATTAGCTAAGAGCCTGAGAATTGATGGATAAGGCACAAGCGTCACATATACCGACTTTCTCATTTTGCCTACGAAAATCCTCAATTAGGCTACAAGTAGCAATTGGCATCTGTTGACCTTTGTTGTGTTATTCATTTAAACATAAAATCATGACACATCAAAATGATATTTCAAGTATAAATAAAGTTTGGTTTATTACAGGAGCTTCCCGGGGTTTTGGGCGCGTTTGGGCTGATGCAGCGCTAAAGCGAGGCGACAAAGTTGCTGCTACCGCGCGCAAGTTGGAAAGTATTGCAGATCTCAAAGAAAAGTATGGCGCAAACGTGCTGACTTTGGAACTTGACGTAACCAAGCCTGATCAGGTGAAAACTGCCGTGGTGCAGGCTCACGCTCACTTCGGCAGGCTTGATATTGTGCTTAATAATGCAGGTTATTCGCTTGTTGGTACAATTGAAGAAGCCAGCGCTGAAGATGTGCGGGCGCTATATGAAACCAATATTTTCGGCACACTTGCTGTGATACAGGCGGCTTTACCATTGCTGCGAAAACAAGGCTGGGGCCATATCCTCGGTACCTCGAGCGGCCTTGGCCATGTGACCCTGCCCGTAATCGGTTATTACTGTTCTTCAAAATGGGCATTCGAGGCGATTCACGAAAGTTTAGCCTTAGAAGTTAAAGATTTTGGCATCAAAGTAACCATCATCGAGCCAGGTGCCTATGCCACCGAGTTCGGGAGTCAGGAGTCTTTGAAGTTTGCACCAGGGCTAGACATATACGAAGATTTTAAGACACAATTTTTCGGAGGATTAAGAGGAATGGAAAGAGGAGATCCGAATGCAACGCCGGAAGCCCTGTTTAAAGTTGTAGATGCGGAGAACCCGCCGTTAAGGTTTAATCTTGGCAGCCATAACTTGCCATGGGTGCGTACCGCTTATGCTGAGCGGCTGGCAACCTGGGAAGCATGGGATGCTGTATCAAGCGCGGCGCAGGGTAATACAAAGTAATTGCTTAGTAAAGAATTAATTATAACCGGTAATTAAAAACATTATCGGTTATAATTTTATTAATTTTCAAGAATGAAGAAGGAAGAAGATACCCATCATATGATGGATTCATTATCGGCGATACACCAGGCTTTAGGTTTACCCAAGCCCCAGCATCCGTTGATAGCGCTTATAAATAGCAGCAATAGCCCGGTTGAGATAAACCGTCCATCCGGCTCCCACGTGCTGAAGTTTTATAAAATATCTTACAAAAGAAAACTCAGCGGGAAACTAAAATACGGCCAGGATTACTATGATTTTGATGAAGGTGGTTTATTATTCGCTGCCCCTAACCAGGTGATTGGCGGCAATAATGTCGAAGAAACCAGGGATTGTTCGCAATATACATTGCTGATACACCCGGATTTTTTTCTGACTTATCCTTTAGCAAAAAAGATTAAGCAATATGGTTTCTTTTCCTATTCGGCCAACGAAGCATTACATCTTTCCGATAAAGAAAAGGAAACTATCATTTCCATTTTTAAGATCATTGAAGAAGAGTTGAACAGCAGGATAGATGATTTTAGTCAGGATGTTATTGTTTCCCAGATCGAGTTATTGCTGAATTACGCTAATCGTTTTTACAAGCGCCAATTTATTACCCGCAAAGCAGTAAGCAGCGACTTGTTACAAAAGCTGGAAGAAATTTTAGACGAATATTTTAACAACGAAAAATCATTAAGCGACGGAATTCCGACAGTTCAATACCTTTCCGAAAAGATGAATATAACACCAAGTTATCTAAGTGATATGTTGCGTTCCCTAACCGGGCAAAATACACAGCAACACATACATCATAAACTCATAGAAAAAGCGAAAGAGAGATTATCTACAACCAGTTTATCAGTAAGTGAGGTCGCCTACGAATTGGGGTTTGAACATCCGCAATCGTTCAGCAAACTATTCAAAACAAAAACCAATCTTTCCCCACTGGAATTTAGACGGTCTTTTAACTAGTCTTACTTTATTGGATTGAAAAAATGATTTAAAGGGCCAATACCTTTTCCAATCCTAATGTTTTTTCCATGCTCAATCGCTTGGTGAACATAGTCTTTTCCTTTCTCTATCGATAGCATCAAATCCTCACCGAGCGCAAGATAGGATGCGATAGCCGATGATAAAGTGCATCCGGTACCATGGGTATTATTAGATTGGATTACTTTTGATTTAAATAGCCGCTGCCGCCCATCGCGATCCAGATAGACGTCGTACAAGTCATTTCCTTTTAAATGCCCCCCTTTAATAAGCACCGCATTACATCCTAGATCGATGATACGCGAAGCCGCTGTATGCATATCAGTAAGATTGTTAACTTTCATTCCGGTTATTAACCCGGCTTCATCAAGATTAGGCGTTAAGAGTGTTGTTAATGGAAATAGGAGATTTTTAAATGTGGATAAACAATTACTTTTCATCAAATTAGTACCACTGGTAGCAACCATTACCGGATCAAAGATTACAGGTATTTCACTATGTTGCCTTAATACTGACGCGATGATTTCTGCACTTTCCTTTAAGTATACCATGCCAATTTTTATTGCAGAGGGAGGTATATCATTTATTACAGCGGTCATTTGGTCACCCACAATTTCAGCTGGAATGGCGTAGATATTATTTACACCCAAGGTATTTTGTGCCGTTATTGCAGTAATAACTGTTGTGCCGTAGCAACCCAGTGCGCTTATGGTTTTAATGTCGGCCTGTATCCCGGCCCCGCCGCCACTGTCTGATCCGGCAATCGTTAGCACTACACGGTATCTGTAATTGTTCATAGATATGTTTGTGAATTAAACTATGCCATTTTTTAAGCTATACATTTTGCCTTTGTAAACAGGCTTTAATAATTGGATGGCCATTTTACTTCGTTGCCCGGTATGACAACAAAATACCAATTTTTTATCAGGAGGCAATGATTCAATATGTTCTTTCAACTCATATAGGGGGATGTTAATCCCACCGATATTGTAATCTTCAAACTCATAACCCTCGCGAACATCAACCAAATATATTTCATTGGGAGTTTGTTGTAGCCATTTGTTTAACTCCTCAATGGTTATTTCATGATTCTCGTTTGGAATAGGTTCGACAATTGTTGCAACCGGAGCTTTAATGAATTTTTGTTGCTGCTTTATTACTCTAAAAACGCTGCTTGTATTGTCGAGCGCGTTAATGCTCATGAATTTACCTGACAGGGTTTCACCAATACCACAGATAACCTTGATTGCTTCATTCGCCATATACATTCCAATAATTCCGGGTAATACACCCAGCACACCTATCTCAGCACAGTTAGGCACTTCGTTACTGGGTGGAGCCTCCGGAAACATATCCTTGTAATTAGGCCCATTATGGTAATTAAAAACGGAAACATGCCCTTCAAATTTAAATATGGAGCCAAATATCAGTACTTTGTTTAATACTACGCAGGTATCATTGATCAGGTAACGTGTTTCAAAATTATCCGATCCGTCTATTACTAAATCATAGTCATTGCATATATTTTGTGCATTGATAGGGGTAAACCGCTCGTTATAGGCAGTAATGTTAATATGCGGATTTAACAGTCCAAGCTTATGTTTGGCAATGCAGGCTTTGGGTTTGCCAACATCTGCTGTGGTATACAATATTTGCCTATGCAGGTTGCTGATGTCAATCACATCATCATCAACAATACCTATAGTGCCAACCCCTGCTGCTGCCAGGTATTGGAGTACCGGGCAACCGAGGCCTCCGGCGCCAATCATTAACACTTTTGCGTTTGTTAGCTTTTCCTGGCCCGGCAAACCTATTTCGGGCAATATGACCTGCCTGCTGTACCGCTTTAATTTTACGTTCCCTAACATGCTTTTATGTTGCTAAACTATTATCCCAATCTTTCCATACCGCTTCATAGCCCTGAGCGGCAATAACCCGGGCTATTTGTCGGGGGCTGCGTTCATCACTGATTTCAAATTGTTCGAGTGATTCCCGTTCAACAGAATATCCGCCGGGATTAGTTTTTGAACCTGCACTTATAGCTGTGATCCCTAACTTGATGATATTGTTCCTGAAATTGGGTGATTCTCGCGTAGAAATAGAAAGTTCTACCTCTTGGTTAAATAAGCGGTAAGCACATATCAATTGCACTAGTTCCCGGTCGCTCATTTCCACTTTGGGTTCTAACCCGCCGCTAAAAGGCCTTAACCTTGGGAAAGAAAGGCTGTATTTGCTTTGCCAGTATTTTTTCTCCAGATAGCTTAAATGCAATGCCGTAAAAAACGAATCGGTACGCCAGTCTTCAAGTCCTATCAACACACCTAAACCCATTTTATGGATACCAGCCTGCCCCAGTCGGTCGGGGGTTTCTAACCGGTATTGAAAATTGGATTTTTTCCCTTTAGGGTGATGTTTTTTATAGTCTTCCTGGTGATAGGTTTCCTGGTAAACCAAAACGGTATTTAAACCATACGGCGTTAGTTGCTGGTAATCCTCCAAATCGAGGGGCTGAACCTCCATAGATATTTGAGCAAAATGCGGACGGATAAGGTCAAGCACTTTTTTAAAGTAATCTACATGTACAGTTTGGTTAGCTTCTCCTGTAACTAAAAGTACATGATCGTAGCCCATGTCTTTTATTACAGCAACTTCCTGCATAATCTCCATCGGAGTAAGCGTTTTACGTTTTACCTTATTATCATAGCTAAAACCACAATAAGTACAAATGTTATTGCACTCGTTTGATAGGTAAAGTGGCACATACATTTGTATAACTTTACCGAAACGTTTAAGCGTTAGTCGCTGGCTAATTTGGGCCATCTGCTCAAGGTAAGGCGCGGCTGCAGGGGATATCAATGCTTTAAAATCCTCTAGCGTCCGTTTATCAGCCGATAAAGCTTGCTCAACATCACGGCTTGTTTTTGCATAAATGCTGGCTTTAGTTTCGTCCCAACTATGTAGCTCAAAAATATCTGCGAAGCTATTCATCTAAAAAAGAGGTTAGTGGGCTGCTTGCTACGGCATTGGTTACAGGTAATGCTAGTTTTGCTTCAAAGGCCATGCGCCCGGCCTCTACAGCTAATTTAAATGCCATTGCCATTTGTACAGGGTTGCTGGAAACAGCAATGGCTGTATTCACCAATACGGCATCGGCTCCAATCTCAAGAGCTTTAGCAGCATCAGAAGGTGAACCTATACCGGCATCAATAATAACAGGTACATTACTTTGACTGATGATGATCTCTAAAAAATCTATAGTTTTTAGTCCTTTGTTGCTACCAATTGGTGAGCCGAGGGGCATAACGGCAGCAGTGCCTGCATCTTCCAATCTTTTGCATAGCACAGGGTCGGCATGGATATACGGTAGCACAATAAATCCCATTTTAGCCAGTTCTTCGGTCGCTTTTAATGTTTCGATAGGGTCTGGCATCAAATACTTTGGATCAGGATGTATTTCCAGTTTAATCCAATTGGTTTCAAGGGCTTCGCGCGCCAGTTGTGCTGCAAAAATGGCTTCCTTAGCATTTCGCACCCCCGACGTATTTGGCAACAGGTTCATATGTGGATATTTTAGGCGGATCAACAGATCATCATGTTCATTATTTTTAACATCTACACGTTTTAAAGCAACGGTTACCAGTTCAGATCCCGAAGCCAGCAAGGCATCTTCCATTAACGTGGAGGAGCTAAATTTTCCGGTGCCGGTGAAAAGGCGGGATGTAAATATTTTATCGGCTATTTTTAACATGGCGTTTTATATTACCTGGTTTAAATATTTGGTATTAAGTTCCTGATACATATGTTTAACTATTTGCGCGGGATCAGTGGCATGGGTTATAGTACCCGATATGGCTACACCATAAACTCCTGTTTGCGTAAGTGCAGAAATATCTTCGGGTAGTATACCGCCTATAGCAATAATTGGAATCTGCAGGTTGGCAGATCGTATTTGTGCCATAATGGTTTCATAACCATCTAATCCTAAAATGGGGCTTAAATTTTGTTTGGTGGTTGTAAAGCGGAAAGGGCCGAGACCGATATAATCAGCGCCATCAGCTATTCTTTGTTTAATATGTTCAAAGGTATTTGCTGTGCCGCCTATTATTGTTTTTTTACCTACAATATCCCTCGCTTCGGCAATAGACATATCCTGTAAACCCAAATGCACACCATAGGCGCCTGCTTTAAGCGCTATTTCAGGGTGATCATTAACTATGAGTTTTGCACCGTATCGGGTACATGTTTTATTCGCCTCTATAGCATATTCAAGTATAACATCATCAGCTTGGTTTTTAACCCTTAATTGTACCCATTTACACCCCGCATCAAGCGCTTGTTTGATGGCAGTAAGATGTGAGCCGTTTTGCGGTTGTTGTGAAATATAGTGAAGTTTATCAATCATTACTTTGTGTTTAAAGTGGCAAGTTTTCTTTTAATTGCTTAAAACTAATTATTGCTTTATCTGGATCATTCCATATTGCACCCAATGCTGCTGCGCCATCAAAATTCATCGCTTTTAATTTTCTTAAGTTCGATGCATCAACTCCGCCCAAAGCAAATAGATCCGGTTTAGGGTAGTCTTTATCTAACTTAAAGTCTGCGGGTACATTGCCTTGATAACCGGGCTTTGATATACTGTTGAATACCGGCCCGTAAAAAACGTAATCGAACAATTTAAATGTGTGCAGCAAGGTGGGGCTATGAATGGATGTACTTAAACTATAACCTGCATCAATTTGCGCCTGCCATTTTTTTATATCAGATTCCGCACGTGCTTGCTCGGTATAATGCAGCCTTTTTATTCCGTATTCCTTTGCCAACTGGTGATGTTGATGCAATGAGATATAGCTATAATATTGTGGATGTATTTCTTCAATCAACTTGCTTACCTGCGTGGCATTGTGATTGGCTTTTCGAATATGGAAGTATTTCAAACCCAACTTAAACAGATTATTTATGATGATATTTTCATCGATTACCGTATCGGGATTTGAAATAACAACCAGCTTCATGATTTATAAATAAATTTCGCTTCCTTTTTGTAAAAACTCCTTCGACTTTTCTTCCATGCCTTTTGAAAGCGCTTCATTACCGTCAAGACCATTTTCTTTGGCATAATCCCTAACGTCCTGTGTGATTTTCATCGAACAGAAATTAGGGCCGCACATAGAGCAGAAATGGGCGATCTTAGCACCATCGGCAGGCAGGGTTTCGTCATGAAATTCTTTTGCTGTATCCGGATCAAGCGAGAGATTGAATTGGTCTTCCCATCTGAACTCGAAACGGGCTTTACTTAATGCATTATCGCGGTATTGCGCTCCGGGATGCCCTTTTGCCAGATCAGCAGCATGTGCGGCTATTTTGTAGGTAATCACACCATCTTTTACATCTTTTTTATTAGGCAGGCCCAAATGCTCCTTTGGTGTAACATAACAAAGCATGGCAGTGCCAAACCAACCAATCATAGCCGCGCCGATAGCCGAAGTGATATGGTCGTAACCGGGTGCTATATCAGTAGTTAGCGGGCCTAAGGTATAAAAAGGTGCTTCGCCGCAATGCACTAATTGCTTATCCATATTTTCTTTAATCATATGCATAGGGATATGGCCGGGGCCCTCAATAATTGTTTGTATATCATGCTTCCATGCTATCTTGGTCAGTTCACCTAAAGTTTCCAGTTCGCCAAATTGCGCGGCATCATTTGCATCGGCAATACAGCCCGGTCTTAAACCATCGCCCAATGAAAACGAAACGTCATAGGCTTTCATAATCTCGCAGATCTCTTCAAAATGCGTATACAGAAAGTTTTCTTGATGATGAGCCAAACACCATTTAGCCATAATAGAGCCACCGCGCGATACAATCCCGGTTATGCGTTTAGCTGTAAGCGGCACATAACGCAATAATACCCCGGCATGTATAGTAAAATAATCAACGCCCTGTTCGGCTTGCTCAATTAGAGTGTCCCTAAATATCTCCCAGGTCAAATCTTCGGCTTTACCGTTTACCTTTTCCAATGCCTGATAAATTGGTACGGTACCAATTGGTACCGGCGAGTTGCGAATGATCCACTCCCTGGTTTCATGTATGTTTTTACCGGTAGAAAGATCCATGATGGTATCAGCACCCCAACGGCATGCCCATACTGCTTTTTCAACCTCTTCTTCAATACTGGAGGTAACAGCAGAGTTTCCAATATTAGCATTGATCTTTACCAGGAAATTACGCCCGATGATCATCGGCTCGATTTCAGGATGATTAATATTCGCTGGGATAACCGCTCTACCGGCAGCAACTTCCTGTCGTACAAATTCAGCTGTGATATAGTCTTTGGGTGTGTTAGCGCCAAAACTTTGCCCCTGATGCTGATGCGCCATTACCTCATATTGGCCATTTAATTGTTCTTTTAGCAGATCGATACGTTGGTTTTCCCTTATGGCAATATATTCCATTTCGGGTGTAATTATCCCTTTGCGTGCATAATGCATCTGCGATACGTTCATCCCCGGCTTAGCGCGCATGGGTTTACTGATATGGGCAAATCGCAGCGCATCCAGACTTTTATCATTGGCCCGCTGGTTACCATAGGAGGAAGAGATTTCTCCCAATTGCTCTACGTCATTTCGGCCTAGTATCCACTGCTCGCGCAGGCGGGGTAAACCTTGCTTAACATCTATATCAATATCGGGGTCTGTGTAAGGCCCGCTGGTATCGTAAATAGTTACCGGAGCGTTGGATTCGGTTTCTCCAAATCGACCATGCAGTTTGGTTTCACTCAGGATAACCTCACGCATAGCCACCTCAATGTTATGCAGTTGCCCTTTAACGTATACTTTTCGTGATGCCGGGAATGGCGAACGGCTGATCGCCTGTTCATTAGGAATTTTTTCGTTTTTCATAGATGTAGACTAACCTCCCTGGGTTGCTTTAATTAGAATAATGTTATCGTTGGATTTGAGCAGATGAGAATCCCAGTTGTTTTTTGGGATAATTTGCTGATTAATGGCGACAGCCACGCCAGTTAAAGGCTGTTGAATAACAATGGCAAGCATTTGTTGCAAGGTGCAATTGTCGGTAACCGAATGATTTTGTTGATTTACGGTAATTTCCATTTGTTAGTAATTTCTAACTATAGGAATGCACCCGTTTAAGGAATGAAAACAACCTTGGAGGGTTGTTCTACTTTTCCCTTCGGCAGTACTAACTGCATCAGGTTCAAAGGGTATTTCTCAGCACAAGGCACCCCTAAAGTTTTTTGTAAAGCTATATAAAATGTTGAATTAATTATTCCAATCAATAATTAAAAAGTTTTTGGATGATAAATATCGAAATGAAAACATTTGGACATTATTTGTTTAATTGTTTAAAATGTGTACTTTTGATTGTTAATCCAAACTTAATGTCTGTTACTAACCCAATAAAAGAAGATATAATCCAAAGGCAAATCTTGCAGGCTGCTAAACAATTATTTCAAGTTTATGGGCTGCATAAGGTTACTATGGATGATGTAGCTAAAGCTATTGGCAAGGGGCGAAGTTCGCTTTACTATTATTATAAAAGTAAAGATGAGATTTTTGACGCCGTAATGGATCTTGAAATAAAAGAAATGATGGCGGCCATTTCTCGCGCTACAGATCAAGTAAATAGTGTAGAAGAAAAAATAAATGCTTTTTGTGCGACAAAATTAAATTTTCTTCGTGACAAAAAAACGGTTTACAGTGCATTCGAGGCTGGGATGGATGCAGATGCTATTTCACAATTTAACAAAACGAAAATTATTCATCATAGGGTTATCATGAAGTTGGAGGGCGATCTGCTTGGACGGATTTTAACTGATGCGATTAATAAAGGCGAAATTCGTGTTATAGATAAAAGTAAAAAAGACATATTGATTTTTGTATTATTAAGTAGTTTACGCGGATTAAAACGTGAAATGATAATGGAAGATAATTTTGAAGAGATTGAACCTGCAGCGAGGACTTTAGCCAACATGGCTATAAGTGGGTTGAGAGGATAAAAAAATTTGCAATATTTTAGACAAAATGACAAATTATGTCGAATTGATTATTAAACTAAAAGATGAAACCCAAAAAAACGTCACACATATTCCGTGCATTCCGGAATAAAAACTACACTTTATTTTTTTGCGGGCAATCGGTTTCGCAAATAGGTACCTGGATGCAGCGCACAGCGGTAAGCTGGGTTATTTACTCTATAACACATTCTGCCTCTATGCTTGGGCTTGCCATATTTGCGCAGCAGTTTCCATCATTCTTGCTTTCACTACATGGCGGAGTTGTTTCTGATAGATATAGCAGACACAAGATATTATTGGTTACCCAGACCGCATCCATGGTACAGGCTGTGTTATTAGCCATACTTATTTTAACAAATCATTATGTAGTATGGGAAATACTTACCCTTAGTGCTATGCTCGGTGTAATTAATGCATTTGATGTGCCTGCAAGGCAACCAATGGTGCATGAAATGGTAGACAATAAGGAAGATATCCCAAATGCGTTAGCGCTTAACTCAGGCATGGTTAATATAGCCAGGCTGGTGGGGCCGGCATTATCAGGCATAGTACTTCAGGCATTTGGAGCTGGCATTTGTTTTTCATTAAACGCGGTGAGCTTTTTAGCAGTACTAGCATCGCTATTGCTCATGAAATTACCAAAGTTTACGCAGCCGTTAGTAAAAAAGAAGATTATAACTGAACTTTCCGAGGGCCTGCAATACCTGAAACAAGAACCGGCTATAGGTTCAATTATATTATTGATTATTATATCGAGCTTATTGGTTTTCCCGTATGATACTGTTTTACCTGTTTTTGCAAAAGTGGTATTCAAAGGTAATGCCTCTACTTTTGGTTACATCGCTAGTGTTATGGGTTTAGGTGCTATTTCAGGAAGTTTATTTTTTGCTTCGCTGAAGAAAGGCACTAATCTCCGGTTTGTTTCACTTATGGGAATAGTCGTTTTAGGGATCGGACTAGTATTGTTCTCGCGGGTGACGAATTTTCTTATCTCGATACCATTCGCGGTTCTGATAGGCTTTGGTTCCCTGATGCCGATGACGGCCTGTATTACTACCATACAAATAGAAGCCGCCCCAAATATGCGGGGACGAGTGATGAGTTATGTAGCTATGGGGTTTTTTGGCATGTTGCCATTAGGTAGCTTACTTATCGGTACTATCTCACAAAAAATAACTGCTCCCTTAACAATGTTTTGCCAGGGAATAATCGCACTTATCATAGCCGCTGTATTTTATAAAATATTCAGTAAAGAGAAAATAAATAAAATAGTAAGTCAAGAGGAATTACAGGCAGACGAAGCGCTTGCAGTAGAAAAAATAGATCAATAATTAATTAAAAAAAATGGAACAGAACACTCAAAACACAGCTCTATTAGTAATGGACATGCAAGTTGGTATACTTGCCATGCTCCCTAATGCCGAAACCATACTTGATAAGGTATCTTCGGCCATTGCTACTGCCCGTAGCAAAAATATACCTGTTATTTATGTAGTGGTTGGCTTTAGACAAGGTGCCCCAGAAATCAGTATTAATAATAAGAGTTTCTCAGCTGGAAAAGAAAAGTTTTCCAATATGGATATGACTGCATTTATGCAGGTGCATGGTAGCATTGCGCCACAGGCAGGTGAGGTAACGGTTATTAAGCGTCGTGTAAGTGCATTTACTGGTAGCGATCTTGAAGTGGTACTAAGATCGTTTGGTATACAGCATTTAGTATTAACTGGTATTGCTACCAGCGGTGTTGTATTATCAACCTTACGGGAAGCTGCTGATAAGGATTACCGCGTTACTGTATTAGCCGATTGTTGTGCTGATGGTGATGAAGAAGTGCATCGTGTGCTAACCACAAAAATATTCCCTCGCCAAGCCGATGTACATGCGTTGGAAGAATGGCAGAAGATATAAAATTATATAACAAAAAAGCCCTATGATTTCTCATAGGGCTTTTTTGTTTAAAGGCTGTTTATTTATCGCCAGCCACCACCTACAGATCTGTAAAGATCAGATACGGCGCTTAACTCATCTCTTTTTATCGTAGCGAGTTGTAATTGACTTTGTAATACATTGCTTTGTGCAGTTATAACTTCCAGATAAGTCGCCATGCCGTTTTTAAACAACAGGTTTGCATTTTGTGTTGCCTGGTTTAATGTATTTACCTGTGTTTGCACAATTGCTTGTTGTTGTTTAAGCTTTTCTATCTTAACTAAAGCATCGCTTACTTCGCCAACTGCATTTAAAACTGATTGTCTGAACTGTAATACGGTTTTTTCACGATCAACTTCTGCAACCTTGTATTGGGTTGATAATTCTTTGTGATCAAATAGTGGTTGCAGCACGCTACCAGAAACTATACCAAATAATGATGCTGGTATATTAAACCAATTATTCGCCATAAATGAATTTACACCACCGCTTGCGGTTATACGCAAAGCAGGATACATAGCAGCTTTATTAATGCCCACATTAGCGTTAGCTATAGTTAAAGCTAGTTCAGCGCTTCTTACATCAGGTCTGCGGCTTACCATGGTTGATGGTACACCGGCAGAAAGATTATCAGGCACTGTAATTTCGTCTAAGTTTGTGCTTACCGTAATACTGCTTGGTATGGCACCTGTTAAAATACGCAACGCGTTTTCTTGTACGGCAATATTCTGCTCAAACTCAGGAACTAGTTGTGCGGCAGTCAACTGTTGCGCCTGTGCCTGTTGTACAGCTAACGATGTAACTTGACCCGCATCATATTGAAAACGAATGATACGAAGTGTACTATCATTCAATCTTACATTCTTTTTGGCAATATCTAATTGCGCATTTAGCATTAAAAGGTTGTAATAACCTTGCGATACGGTAGCAACAATATTTGTTTGTATGGCCTTTTTAGCTTCAATAGTTTGAAGATAAGCAGCTAAAGCGGATTTGCTTTGATTGCGAATCTTACCCCAGATATCAGCTTCCCATGATAAAGATAAGTTGGCTGAATAATCCTCAATATGTTTTGTTTTGATATTATCCTGAGCTAAACTTAATCCATCCAAGCTATTATCTGAAGGGCGGCTACTACTTGCCGTAACGTTTAAATCAGTCTGTGGCAAATAGTTCCATTTTACTTGTTTAAATAACAAGTGCGATGCCTCTATATTTTTCACTGCGATTTGCATATCATAGTTCCGTTCTATGGCGCTATCAATCAAAGTTTGCAGTGTAGCATCGGTGAAAAAGCTTTTCCATTGCATGTCGCCTACACTTGCTGTATCTGCTGTAAGCGTAGCATTTCTGAAAGTATCAGGCGCAGCATTTTTGGGTGTTTGGACATCTTTCGAAACCTTACATGCGCTTAAAAGCAGCAGCAGTAATAACCCGTTTATATATGTTTTCATTTTTGTTATTATTAAAAGTTAAGCTGAAAATTGATCCTGTAATTCAGCAACTGAATGGCCATTGATGTTACCGTGCGGATGTCCGTTCTCATCAAGTAGGGCAGCAGGAGGCACACCGGTTACCTTTTCCTGTAATCCCTGGAAGATCACGAATAACACAGGAATAATAAACAGACCAAGTATTACACCTGATACCATCCCGCCCGCAGCACCAATACTAATAGAGTGGTTACCTTGCGCAGATGGACCTGTCGCGATACTCATCGGGAATAATCCAAATACAAACGCCAGTGACGTCATGATGATTGGTCTTATCCTTAGCCTTGCTGCTTCTATAGCCGAAGCAACCAAACTATAACCAGCTTTGCGTCGCTGTACCGCAAACTCCACAATAAGGATGGCGTTTTTGGCCAACAAGCCAATAAGCATGATGAGGGCTACCTGTACATAGATGTTGTTTTCAATACCGGTTAAACCTAATACAACAAACACACCAAATATACCTGTAGGTATTGAAAGTATTACTGCCAATGGTAGGATGTAACTTTCATACTGTGCTGCTAATAAGAAGTATACAAATACCAAACAAAGCGCGAAAATAACAGCTGATTGCCCGCCTGAGGAAATTTCCTCACGTGTTTGACCAGAGAACTCATAGGCAAAACCTGATGGTAATTCCTCTTGAGCTGTTTCCTGTATAGCCTTGATCGCATCACCTGAGCTATAGCCCGGTTTAGGGATCGCGTTTACCTCGATAGAGTTAAACAGGTTATAACGTGAAGCGGTTTCTGAACCATAAACACGGGTTAGTTTAACCAGTGTGTTGATAGGCACATTGTCTCCAGCCTTGTTTTTAACAAACACACGGTCAATAGCTGACGGATCGGTACGGTCGGCAATATCAGCCTGAACAATCACACGATAGTATTTACCAAAGCGGTTAAAGTCTGATGCCTGGGCGCTACCGAAATAGGCCTGCATAGTTGACAGGATGTCTTTAACATTAACACCCAGCTGATTAGCCTTTTCGTCATCAACTTCTAATTGTAATTGAGGATAATCTGCTTTATAAGAGGTAAAGGCATAAGCGATTGCCGGTTTGGCCATCAGCTTTGCTATAAAGTTATTGGCTACACCACTAAATTTATCTAACCTGCCATTAGTTTTATCCTGCAACATTACGTCGAGGGCTTCTACGTTGCTAAATCCAGGAACGGTTGGAAAGCTGAATACGAAGAAGGTACCGCCCGGTATACCGGCCATTTTACCCCTTACTATATTTTGTATAGCATCAATATTCTTAACCGCGCCTCTTTGATCATTAGGTTTTAACAGCAAGAAAATTACACCAGCTGATGGACTGCTGGATTGTGTTAAAAAGTTAAAACCAGACAGCGCGGTAACAAATCTTGCTGATTCCAAAGTCTTCAACTGATCTTCGGCCTGTTTGAATATTTTATTAGTACCGCTTAATGAAGTTCCCGATGGTGTAGAAACAGCGATAGCCACAAATCCTTGATCCTCAGTAGGGATAAAGCCTGTTTTTGTTCTGTTTACCAGGTAAACCGTAGCGACAACTACTAATGCAAGCCCAGCCATACTGATCCATTTATGACGGATAAGAACTTTAAGGGCCCCAACATACCTGGTGGTCATATAATTAAACCCGCCATTAAAGCCCGCATAAAATTTCTCAGTAAAACCTTTTTTAGGTGCTTCGTGGCCATCTAGGGTATGCTTGTTTTTTAAAAATAAAGCAGCTAGGGCAGGGCTCAGGGTTAAAGCATTAACAGCAGATATGATAATGGCTATGGCCATTGTTAATGCAAATTGCCTGTAAAATATACCTGTTGAACCAGTCATAAAGCTAACGGGCAAAAATACCGCCGCCATAACCAGTGTAATGGATATAATTGCGCCGCTAATTTCACTCATAGCCCCTGTGGTTGCTTCTTTCGGGGTAAGGCTCGGGTCGTGTTCCATTTTGGCATGCACCGCCTCCACCACCACAATCGCGTCATCCACCACAATACCTATGGCTAATACGAGGGCGAACAAGGTTAAAAGGTTAACTGAGAAACCGAAGAGGTTCATGAAGAAGAATGTGCCAATAATGGCAACCGGAACCGCTATAGCCGGGATCAATGTAGACCTGAAATCTTGCAGGAATATAAATACCACGATAAATACCAGTATAAAAGCTTCTACCAATGTATGCTCAACCTGGTTAATTGATTCATCCAGATCGGTTTTAGTACGATAAAACTGATTGTATTTGATGCCAACAGGGAAGCTCTTTGATGCTTTTTCCATCAACTTATCAATGGCTATCTGAATTTCGTTGGCGTTTGAACCTGACAGTTGTATAATACCGATAATAATACCATCGTGCCCGTTAAGGTTACTTACGCTATTATAAGAATAAGCACCCAGTTCAACACGTGCTACATCTTTTAAGCGTAATACAGAACCATCTGCATTTGCACGGATAGCAATATTTTGGTATTCCTCTGGCGTGGTAAGTTTACCTTTATATTTAATTACATATTCAAATGATTCATCGCTTTGCTCCCCAAATCTACCGGGTGCTGCTTCCAGGTTTTTGTCCTGTATAGCTGCCGTCACTTCGGCGGGAGTAACATTGTAAGCTGCCATTTGACTTGGATTCAGCCAAACACGCATAGAGTAGTCCTTAACACCACCAAATATACTTGCAGAACCTACACCCGGAATACGTTTAATTTCGGGAATGATATTAATCTGTGCATAGTTAGCTACAAAGGTCTGATCATATTTTTTGGGATCCTCTGTGTAGATAGCCATAGCACCAATAAAGCTGTTTTGCTGTTTAGTAGTGGTTATACCATATTGTACAACCTCGGCCGGTAATTGGCTAGTTGCTTGTGAAACACGGTTTTGAACGTTCACAGCCGCCTGATCGGGGTTGGTACCTTGTTGAAAGTAAACCGTGATGCTTAAAGTACCATCATTACTGGCAGTGGAAGTCATGTATGTCATGTTTTCCACACCATTAATTGCTTCTTCCAATGACGGGGTCACGGAACGTAAAATAGTCTCGGCATTAGCGCCCGGGTATACAGCAGATACTAATACCGACGGGGGGGCAATATCTGGAAACCGCTCCAGGGGCAACTTTGTTAAACCAAGCACACCAACTATCACCAATAATATGGAGATAACTGTTGATAGTACCGGTCTTTCTATAAATTTCTGAAACATGACTTTAAAGTTTAAGTGTATGTATTATTTTTTTATTAGTGCGACAGTTTTATCTGTCGCCTTTTCAGGCTGGATCACCATACCCTCCTGCAATTTATCAATGCCGCTTAATACAATCTCGTCGCCTACTTTTACGCCGTCTTTAACCAGGTAATTGTCGCCGGTTTTACCAACAATGGTAATAGCCTGTTTTTTTACCTTACTGCTATCGCCTACGGCAAATACAAATACCTTATCTTGCATTTCAACAGTAGCAGATTCCGGTACCAATAAAGCATCATGGTGTACTAAGCTTAAGCGTACTTTGCCTGTATTTCCTGAGCGTAACAAGCCTTGAGCGTTTGGAAAACTAGCCCTCAAAGTAATAGCGCCAGTGTTTTTATCAAACTGACCATCTATCATATCAATGCTGCCTTGTTTAGCAAACTGGCTGTCATCGGCTAATAATAATGTTACGGGTGGTAAGCCTTTAAGTTTATCTTTTAAAGTTTCGCCTGCATATTGTTCTTTAAAGCTTACAAAGTCTTTTTCGCCTAAAGCGAAGTAAACATGTACGTTATGCACATCAGATAGTAAGGTAAGTGCGTCAACATCCGAAGGAGAAACCAAACTTCCTTGTTTCTTTAATAAACGACCGATATAGCCGCTAACAGGGGCTTTAATGGTTGTATATCCCAAGTTAATTTGCGCGGTAGATACGTTGGCTTTTGTTTGTTCAACATTTGCTTTTGCAACATCATAAGCCGCGCGAGCTGTTTTAAGTTGATAATCAGAAACTACCTTGTTTTGTACCAAAGGAGTTAATTTATCAATCTCTAATTGTGCATTGGCAACAGATGCTTCGGCTGCATGCATACTGGCAAGGGCATTGTTTAATGCTGCGCGATATGGCAGATCGTTGATTTTAAATATAGGCTGACCTTCGCTTACATAAGCGCCTTCGTCAACAAATACTTTGTCTAAAGAGCCGCTCACCTGCGGGCGAATTTCCACGTTTACCGTGCCTTCAATAGAAGCTGGGTATTCCTGGTAAGTAGTGTCTGTTCCTGAAACAATAGTTGCTACAGGCAACGATGGAGCAGGTGGGGCGCTGCCAGCCTGTGGTTTCGGCGAACAGCTATATAATAGTGTTATGGTTATGAGTCCTAAGATAATTTGTTTCATGATACTGATTTTAATTTTTGTGTTAATAGATAGTGCTTAGTATATATATGATGGAGTTGTGAGTGTTAATAATTAAGTATGCGCATTAATTTGCTGATGAAATAAGTAACGTTCATGGTGATATACCATAAATATGGTTTAATGCCATTAGATTTTCTAACAGTGTTAACCATTTGGCAAATACTGTGGGTATTAATTTTCATTTTATTAATTATTGTATTGTGTTTGTATGCTTAATTTTGATATTGTTAACGAATGGCAATATTGGCCAGTGAAAAAACTAATCGTTTATTGTCCTTATGATGCCACCTATCGCATCTCTCAAAACTTGGCGGTTCATCTCGTCAGAGAAACCCCTGCTTAAAAGATTAATGGATATTAAACCATGTACAACAGACCAAAAAGTATAATATTTTTTACAGATAATTTCAGATTCCATGTCGGTAATTCCGATCAGTTCGCCTATCACTTCGGTAAAAATATCCCACGGCATATCTGCTTCGGGTAGCTTATTTACCATTTCGCAGCAATTTGTTGATACACCAAACATCCCCTGATAAAGTTCCTTATTAGCAAAGGCAAAATTCCAGTAAGCTATCCACATGGCCTCCAGTTGTTTGGCAGGTAATCTGTGTTTGCTTTTTGCTTCTTGTAAATCTCTCGATAATATCAAATAACCTTTACGGGTTAACTCAAGTAGTATAGCTTCTTTATTTGAAAAATATTCGTAGATAATAGGAGCAGTGTACTCAATAGCATCGGCAATTTTACGCATGCTTAATGCTTGCCATCCTTCTTCTTTAACAATTTGAAGTGAAGCGTCCAGTATGTTACACCTTGTTTCTTCCTTTAATCGTAATATCCTATCCTTGCTTGCCATTTTGTTTACTCTATTAAATCATTTAACAGTGTTAAGCAAATGTACAACGATAATTTATATTGATGTACATTTAATTGTCATAAATAAAAGTACTAAATATAATAATAATGTGAAACTACTCTCGTTAAACTGTTGATAAACAGAGGTGTTATTGGGTTTTGTTTTTTAGAAAGCATTTTTATTACAACTATAGGTAATCATTCTACGTAATGTTATAATGTAATATGATGGTTTTCATCGATTGAAAGTTCAAGTTTATCGATAATGTTTTTTAAATATTGAATTTTAATTTAAACTTTGTCAGACTAAACCATATGCCGTATACACAGTCTAAAGGATTAATTGAGTAAATATGAAAAACAAATACCTGCCCAAATACCTACCATTAATGTGTGTTTTATTAATAACAGTTGTTGTCTCATGCAAAAAAGATAAAGCAACAAATAAAACAAACACAATAACTACTTCTACGGCAACTAGCATTGGTTTATTTGAATATAAAGATAGTGTTGATGCCAATGATGTTTATTACAGGATCTTGATACCAATAACAAAGGTTGGAACCCAATCTGTAAATTATGATGACGTTTTTGATACAGGGTCAGCAGGTTTAACATTGGATGCCTCCGGGATAATTCCCGACTCGCTATATACCAGTAAAGGTTTTAAAATTACAGGTGACTCTTTAGTTGTAAATGGTGTAACCATAACAACTACAACATCTGTAATGGAGTACGGTGATGCGCTCTCCTCGACTAATGTATACGGAAATGTTGCATATACAAGTATTACCATAGGCGATCCATCAACCGGTAACATAACTATTAAACGAGTGCCGTTTTTTCTGTATTACAAAGTGCTTGATATTACTGGTAAAGATTCAGTTCAGGAAACGGTACGCCATGGAGCAGATATTTTTGGAGTTAGCCCGGAATATAGTTATGCCAGTACACTAATTCAAAGCCCTTTAAGTTATTATACACCGGGTACAGGTTTAACAAATGGATTTAAACTATCAAAACTTATACAAGCGGATTTTACAAATGCTGGTGTATTTGAACAAAATATTCTTACGCTAGGTTTAACCAATGCTGATCTGAACTCATCAGGTTTCATTATGCATAATTATTCTTCAAGTTATACAGCACAGGACGGTTATTCACCTGATATACCTGGAACAATAACTTACAATGGTAATACAATATCAGCAAACTTTTTATTTGACACAGGTACCCCGCAAATATCAATTATTGAAGATCCTAAGGCTACGCAGAGTATTGGTATTTTACCTGCAAATTCGGTAATAACCTTAAAAACACAGGACGGATTTACTTATACCTACACTACAGCCAAATCAACAAACGTTACCGAGGTGCAAAATCCTAAAAATACAAACGATTATCGCACTATTTTTAGCTTGGAGTTCTTTACCACTAATGAGTTTTTAACTAATTATACAGGCCATCAAATTGGTTTGAAAAACAATTAAAAAAATATAACTAAACAAAAAATGCAACCATATTGGTTGCATTTTTTGTTTAGGCCTTTTCTTTCATCAGCTCAACTACTTCCTGCCAGTTGTGAACCCGCCTGTGATGATTATGATTGTAATTGAAAATAGAATTGAACATTAGTGTTTCTCCTTTAAAGGTATCCAAATTATGGATCATATCATCAATCATAAAATCGGTATTGATGATACTTTTATCGCCACAAAAAACAATGTTCTTCCAGGTGATGAACGGGAAATTTATATTTAGCCATTGCAATTTTTCAGATAAACTTTGAGGAAACTCGACAGCAGCTGATACAATGTATATTTCAAAGCTTTCAGATAATGTTTTTAAAGCTTCTACCGCGCCTGGCATAACCGGTGCGGTTAAAAAAAATCCGGGGGTATAAACAAACTTTCTTACGGCGCCGTCAGGGAAAGCTTCGGCTGTCGTAAGGCCTAGTATATTTTCAGGCAGTACCTTTATTCCGTAATCTCGTTCGTACCAGTTTATAAAATGAGTATCTATATCGGCAATTACGCCGTCCATATCAATAGCAATAGTTTTTTTCATGTTAAATAAATTATGCGGGCAAATATATTGATGATTCAATTATCCCTACTTTGTTTTGTTTGAAAGCTATAAAATAAATAGCCCAAAGCAGGTAGAATCAATAAACTGCCCAATAAAAGTCCCCATCCAAGATCATTGATCGTAGTCATGGGTGCGTGATCTTTAAGTAAGGATAAATTATTACCACCCTTCACCATGATGATATTGGGAAAGTGACGATAACTTACAGATACCAATATCATAGTAACCTGAAACGCAGCTAATATGCGGATTACTTTAGTGTTGCCTTTACTCAATAAATACCATAACAACACCAATGACAATGATGCAGCAATAACTGCAATTAAGCTAACAGGGTTGCCAAATATCCAATGGGCAAGGTGTACATTTTCGTGTTCTGCGGCTATAAATACCAATCCGCCAAAACCAACAGCAACAGCATTCATAATTACAGCTTTTTTGGTGAATCGCTTAATGTCAAACTGTTCTTTAGCTTCACCAATTAGATAGATAGCGGCTAAGAAACCGCATAGCGCAACTGTGAAAAAACCAACCATTACCGAAAACCAATTAAGCCAGCTAAAAATATAGGTGCTCAAATAATCGGTAGCACCAGGATCTATCTGCCTCGAAATAACGCTTCCTGCAACTATGCCTAAAAACAGTGGGGTAATGAAGCTTGAATACACAAATATGTAATTGTATAAGTCTTGCATTTTGTCATCCTTTATCGCATCGTAATTACGGAATGAGAAAGCCGTTCCACGGGCAGTGATACCTAAAAGCATAACTAATAAAGGTATATGCAAGTAGGTGCACATATCACTATAAATTACCGGGAAGCCCACAAACATTATTACTACTGCGATTATCAACCACATATGGTTCGCCTCCCAAATAGGGCCTATAGCCTTGTACATGGTACGGCGTGTACGCGATTTATTATCATTTGAGGTAAATAATTCAATTATCCCTGCGCCAAAATCGGCACCGCCAAGCAAAAAGTATAGCAGTATGGAAAAGAATAAGAAGATGATGACAACGTACAGCATATAATTATTAATTATGATCGTACAACTCTGGAACCATTTTTATTTGCCTGCTCAGTAAAAATACTACTGCAAGGCTCAGCGTAAAATAAATAAGCGTAAACAGATAAAACGAGTAATGGATGCCCGGCATAGGTGTAACCGCCTCACTGGTACGCATTACACCTTGTATAATCCACGGTTGGCGGCCAACTTCAGTAACTGTCCATCCGGCTTCGACGGCAATAAAGCCAAGCGGTGTGGCCGCTATAAATAATTTCAAGAACCAGCTTTTATTCAGCCATTCACGCTTTTTCCATAAGGCAAAAAAGTAAAGCAACCCAATTGCTAACAAAAACATACCAATTGCAACCATTAACTGAAATGCATAGTGCGTAACCGGTACATTAGGTTGATCTTTTTGCGGGATTTTATCTAATCCGTTAACCGGTGTTTTAAAATCATCATGTACTAAAAAGCTTAATAAACCAGGTAATTCAATACCGTAATTAACCTTCTTGTTAACGGTATCTGGTATGCCGCCTATCAATAATTTTGAGTATGGTTCGGTATGAAAATGGGCTTCCATTGCAGCTAATTTAGCTGGTTGCCTTTGCGCAGCGCCTTTGGCTGACAGATCGCCGCTTAAGGGTTGTAATATTGCAGCAACTGCACCAAAGGCAATCGCTATTTTGAATGATTTGGTATGGAAGGTTACATTCTTCTTTCTGAATATCATAAGCGCATGAATACCCGCTACAGCAAAGCCTGTAGCGGCAAAAGCGGCTATAGTCATGTGTAAAGCTTCGGAAAACCAGGCAGCGTTGAACATGGCCTTTATTGGGTCGATGTTTGTATACTGCCCGTTAACGTAATCAAACCCGGTAGGGCTGTTCATCCAAGAATTTGCTGATACCACCAAAATACCCGATACCACACCACTAACCCCAACTACAATGCCGGTAAACCAATGGAACCATTTATTAAACTTATCCCAACCATAAAGGAAAAATCCCAGGGCAATAGCTTCAATAAAAAATGCAACACCTTCTAACGAAAAAGGCATACCAAATATGGGACCGGCATGCTCCATAAATTTAGGCCATAGTAAACCTAACTCGAATGAAAGCATAGTACCCGATACCGCTCCGGTTGCAAAAAATATGGCTACGCCTTTGCTCCAGGCTTGTGTTATATGTTTGTATAAAGGATTTTTAGTTTTAATGTATTTATAGTTTGATATAGCCATAAACACAGGCATCACCATGCCTATACAGGAATAAATAATGTGGAAGCCCAATGATAAGGCCATTTGTGATCTGGCGGCTATAAAATCATTCATAATAGCATGTATGATAAATATTATACTAATGGCACAAATATACTTCTTAGTAATAGTATGATTTGACAAATACTAATCAGTAAGTTTAAATAGAACAATTCTAAAATGCAGAATTAATTGTATTTGTAATGTTTTGTTCGAATTGAAAATTAAGTAACATGCTTATGTAAACTTGATTTGCATTGCTTGCTTTGATAGGATAGCCTATATTTTATTTTTATGTTTGTTTTATACAATTACTTTACAAAATGAATACTGCAGAACAAAATTTTGCCGCTTTAGGCCTAAGCCTGCCGCCCGCTCCAAAACCACTTGGTGTATATAAACCTTGCTTGGTTGATGGTAAATATCTTTATCTATCTGGCCATGGAACTGTACAGGATGATGGTAGCTTGATTATTGGCCGCATTGGTGATACGATTACACCGGAAGATGGGAAGCTTGCTGCCCGCCAGGTTGGTTTAGCTATGCTGGCTACCATAAAAGCTAACATAGGCAGCCTTGATAAAGTTAAAAGGGTAATAAAGGTATTGGGTATGGTTAACTGTACATCTGACTTTGAAAAACATCCTTTTATTATAAATGGTTGCAGCGAATTATTTGCTAAAGTTTGGGGCGAAGAGAACGGTATAGGTGTTCGTAGCGCGGTAGGGATGGGTTCGTTACCTGATAATATCCCGGTTGAAATAGAGGCTTTGTTTGAACTTGTATAATTAATTCACAATGACCGAGCAGCATTGGTATACTATCGAGGATGTTGACCAACTGGATACACCTGCTTTGGTGGTTTATCCAAAAAGAGTGAAACAGAATATCGACATGCTGAAATACATGATAGATGATGTGTTTCGCCTGCGCCCGCATATCAAAACATTTAAAAATAAGGAAGCGGCGCTGTTGATGATGGATGCGGGCATTACCAAATTTAAATGCGCTACTATTGCTGAGGCCGAAATGCTGGGGATGTGTAATGCCCCTGATGTTTTACTGGCTTACCAACCCACCGGACCCAAGCTATTGCGATTCATTAAATTAATTCAAACTTATCCTGATACTAAATTTTCCTGTTTGGTTGATAATGAGGCTTCGGCTAATGCTGTGTCAACCATAGCTGTTGAAGAAGATTTGTCGGTTAATATCTATATCGATTTAAATGTAGGTATGAACCGTACAGGTATATCTCCGGGAGATGGAGCTTTACAACTGTATAAAGCATGTTTCCAATTATCGGGGATAAATTTAATTGGCCTGCATGCTTATGATGGCCATATACATGACGCGGATATTATTATTCGTGCAGAAAAAGTAAACGCCTGGTATGAGGTCGTTATTAAGCTGCAAGATGAAATTTTAGATTCAGGTTATCCAAAGCCTGTAATTGTTGCAGGTGGTTCGCCAACGTTCCCTATCCTCGCAGCAAAAAAAAGTATAGAATGCAGCCCCGGTACTTTTATTTATTGGGATAGGGGTTACCAACTAGCTTTTGAAGAGCAGCATTTTTTAATCGCAGCATTACTGGTTACAAGAATTTTATCGCTACCCGAAGAAAATTTGCTTTGTATAGATTGCGGACATAAATCAGTTGCTGCTGAAAATGTATTGGCTAAGCGTATATGTTTTTTGAATGCACCAGATGTAAAGATCATCAGCCAAAGCGAAGAACATTTAGTTGTTGACGCAGGCAAGGGACATAGTTATAAAGTGGGTGATGTGTTATATGGCTTGCCGTATCATATTTGCCCAACAGTAGCGCTATACGAGCGTGCCATCACCATTCAAAATAACAATATCACAGGTCAATGGCTAAACATAGCTCGCGATCGGAAAATTACTATTTAATTCATAATAATCTTCAACCCATAATATGTTCACCATAGATGCTCATTTAGACCTTAGCATGAATGCGATGGAGTGGAACCGCGACCTGCGCCAGTCTGTTGATGCAATTAATGTGCGTGAAGAAGGTTTAACAGATAAACCCGACCGCGGGAATGCAACAGTTTCATTACCTGAATTGCGCAAAGGTAATATTGGCTTGGTTGTGGCCACGCAAATAGCACGCTACGTTGCACTCGGTAACCTTTTACCCGGGTGGCATTCGCCAGAACAAGCTTGGGCACAAACACAGGCCCAAGTAGCGTGGTATAAAGCCATGGAAGAAGATGGGCAAATGGTACAGGTTAATGATTTGCTAAGCCTTGAAAAACATATTACACTTTGGCAAGATGGCACACCATCTGAAAATAAGCCTGTCGGTTATATTTTAAGTTTAGAGGGTGCTGATTCCATTGTAACCATAAACCATTTGGAGCGGGCTTATAATTATGGATTGCGTGCGGTTGGCCCTGCACATTATGGCCCCGGAAGATATGCACAAGGCACAGATGCAACTGGGTTTATGGGCCCGAAAGGGCAGGAGCTATTAAAAGAAATGGAACGCCTGAATATTATTTTAGATGCTACCCATTTATGTGATGATAGTTTTTGCGAAGCGATGGATCATTTTAATGGGCATGTTTGGGCAAGCCATAATAATTGCCGTGCGTTGGTTAACCATAATCGCCAGTTTAGCGATGAGCAGATAAAGGAATTGATAAATCGTGGTGCGGTTATAGGTGGTGCGATGGATGCATGGATGATGGTGCCGGGATGGGTGAGGGGAGAATCGAACCCAAAGGATATGAATTGCAATTTGGACGTATTGATTGATCATATGGATCATATTTGTCAGTTGGCGGGTAATACATTACATGTTGGTATAGGATCTGATCTTGATGGTGCATTTGGCACAGAACAATGCCCTTACGATTTGATCACTATCGCTGATGAACAAAAGATACCCGCGTTATTAAAAAAACGAGGTTACACTGAAATTGATTGCGAGAATATAATGCACGGTAATTGGCTTAGATTTTTAAGAAAAGCCTGGGCTTAACCGAAATATCATCCCCCAAAAATCATAATAGAACATAACAGCCTCCAAAATGTATATTAGTTTATGAATGCAGAGCAATCGAGATTAAAAGATTCAACCTGGAAAAAATGGGGCCCTTATGTAAGTGATAGGCAATGGGGCACTATACGAGAAGATTATAGCGCCAATGGTGATGCCTGGAATTACATCACACATGATATGGCACGTAGCAAGGCTTATCGCTGGGGTGAAGAAGGTATTGCGGGGATATGCGACGATGATCAAACCGTTTGCTTTTCGGTTGCGCTATGGAATAAAAAAGATCCTATTATTAAGGAACGTTATTTTGGCTTAACTAATCCTGAAGGCAATCATGGCGAGGATGTAAAGGAGTTGTATTATTATTTGGATAACACGCCAACGCATTCATACATGAAAACGTTGTATAAATATCCGCAGCAAACCTACCCTTATCAATGGCTTGTTGATGAAAATAAGCGTCGCGGTCGTAATGATCCTGAATTTGAATTGATTGATACCGGTATTTTAAATAATGATGAATATTTTGACGTTTTTACCGAGTACGCTAAAAATACACAGGATGATATTCTTATAAAAATAACCATCAATAATCGCAGTATGAACGATTGCGAGCTGAATGTGCTGCCAACCATTTGGTTTCGGAATACCTGGGCATGGGGCTATGATAATTACCTGCCTGAACTAACTGCAGATTCGCATGGCGTAATTGAGGTATACCATAATAAGCTTGGTCAGCTATGGTTAAACGGTGAAGGATCGCCGGATATTTTGTTTTGCGATAACGAAACAAATAACCCTAAATTATATAATTATGCTGATGGCAAACCTTATTGCAAGGATGGCATAAATAATCATATTGTTAATGGGGCAGATACTGTAAATCCTAAAAAAACAGGTACCAAAGCGGCCATTAACTACGATATTAAGGTAAAGGCAAAAGATAGTTATACAATCCGTTTAAGGTTTTCATCAAACGCGAAGAACGGGTTTGGTGATTTTGACACTATATTCAATACGCGGGTAGCCGAGGCTGATGCGTTTTACAAAGATATTCAGCAAAATAACCCCAATCCTGATAGCGTATTTGTACAACGCCAGGCGTTTGCCGGTATGTTGTGGACAAAACAGTTTTATTATTTCGACATAAACCACTGGTTAAACGGAGACCCTGCGGAGCCGAAACCTCCTGCTGAGCGGAAAAATGCCCGTAATAGTAAATGGCAGCATTTTAACGCTCGCGATATTATCTCGATGCCTGATAAATGGGAATATCCATGGTTTGCTTCGTGGGATTTGGCTTTTCATTGCCTGGCACTGGCAAATGTTGATATGGATTTTGCTAAAAATCAATTAATGTTGCTGGTTAGGGTTTGGTACCAGCATCCTAATGGGGAGTTACCGGCTTATGAATGGGATTTTGGGGATGCTAATCCACCGGTACATGCAAGGGCAACTTGGGCTATCTATCAAAAAGACAAAGAGGCTAATAATGGAAAAGGAGATACTTTTTTCCTGGAACGTATTTTCCATAAATTAATGCTTGACTTCACCTGGTGGGTAAATCGTAAAGATGCTGCAGGTAATAATATTTTTGAAGGTGGTTTTTTGGGTTTGGACAATATTGGTGTGTTCGACAGAAACTCGCGCTTACCAATGGGTGAACATTTGGAGCAAGCCGATGGTACCAGTTGGATGGCTATGTACTCGCTAAATTTATTGCGTATCGCGGCTGAGTTGGCCTCCTATAATAAAGCTTATTCGGATATAGCTTCTAAGTTTTTTGAGCACTTCATCTATATTGCCGGGGCCATGGCTAATTTAGGTGAAAATAATCAAGGTTTGTGGGACGATCAGGATGGTTTTTTTTATGATCAGTTGAGATTGCCGGATAATACTACCGAGAAGATGCGTGTGCGTAGCATTGTAGGCCTTACGCCGTTATTTGCTGCTGAAATATTGGATACGGACGATATTATGAACAATCCAATCTTTCGTAATAGGATGAAATGGTTTTCTGATAACCGTCCTGATCTCGCCGGATTGGTGTCACGTTGGAATGAGACAAAGGGGAATGGTAAACATTTAATAAGCCTGCTTCGCGGTTACCGAATGAAATCATTACTTAAATATATGCTGGATGAAAATGAGTTTTTAAGTGATTATGGTATACGTTCAGTATCTAAATACCATTTAAATAATCCTTATTGTGTTACAGTAAATGGGGTGGAGTTTATCGTAAAATACACTCCGGCCGAAAGCGATAGCGGTTTATTTGGAGGTAATAGTAACTGGCGTGGGCCGATATGGATTCCTATTAATTATATGTTGATAGAAAGCCTTCAACGCTTTTATCAGTATTATGGTGATGATTTTAAAATAGAATGCCCAACAGGATCGGGTGTTTTTATGAATTTGAACGAGGTTGCCAATGAGCTTTATCGTAGGTTATCGAGTATTTTTTTGCGTGATAAAACCGGTAAAAGAGCTGTGTTTGGAGGCTATGATAAAATACAATCCGACCCAAATTTTAAGGATCACTTGTTATTCTATGAATATTTTGACGGTGATAATGGGCGAGGAGCAGGTGCGTCACATCAAACCGGATGGAGCGGATTGATAGTTAATTGTTTGTATAATAAATAGTTTAAATATTATATACGCTTGGCGAAAATAAAAGGCCCAGAATCAGGTAAATAAATTTATCCTAATTCCTGGGCCTTTATCTTTAAGTTATTTCTTTGTTGCCCTTACACTTTTAACCATCGCGACTGAAACTGCGCTTGCTTTATTGCCAAAGCTATGCCTAATGTAGGTTAGTACATCTGCAATCTCCTTGTCTTTCAAAAAATCATGCGAAGCCATTGTGTTTGAATAGGTATTGCCATTTATTTCCACATCCTCATTAAAACCATTCAGAATTATCTTTATTAGTTTGGTTTTATCGCCCAAAACATAGCTTGTTTGTATTAATGGCGGGTTCATGTTTTGTACGCCATGGCCATCAACCTGATGGCAACTTGCACAGTTTTGTGTGTATACTAGTTTGCCATTAGCTATTGATAAAGCTAAATGTGATTTTGCGGATTTTGATGAATGCCTTACTTGTGCTTCTAAACTATTACAAGCAATAACTAAGAATAAAAGAATGGAAGCGGATTTTATAAAATTCATTATTTTTTGTAGCTGATTTTGTAAATGGTTCCTTTATTATCATCGGTTACATATAATGAACCATCCGGGCCTTGTGCTAAGCCACATGGGCGATGTACTGCATTACCACTCTCCTTTTGTGCCTGTGTACCAGCAAACCCATCAGCAAATACTTCCCATTTGCCATCGGGTTTTCCATCTTTAAACGGTTGAAAAACTACAAAGTAACCAGCCTGAGGTTCAGGTGCTCTGTTCCATGAACCATGGAAAGCTATAAAAGCGCCATTCTTATATCTCTCAGGGAATTGATTGCCAGTATAGAATAATAAACCATTTGGTGCTAAGTGACCCGGGAAAGCAACTGCCGGATCAATAGTGCCTTCGCCTGCTGTTTTTTTGCCGTCGCCGCCATATTCAGGTGCTAGTATTTTTTCATGTTTTTCCTGATCATAATAAATGTATGGCCAACCTGCATTGTCACCTTCTTTTACAG
This sequence comes from Mucilaginibacter sp. L196, assembly GCF_009765905.1. Lineage (GTDB taxonomy): Bacteria > Bacteroidota > Bacteroidia > Sphingobacteriales > Sphingobacteriaceae > Mucilaginibacter. Next base: position 906,477 of record NZ_LMUO01000019.1, read on the forward strand.
CATATAAACATTCTGCCGGTTCAATAGCTGATTGTTGTGTTGTATACATATCCGGGAAAAGATCATGTAATTGATCGCGACCATGTTGCATTACAAACAGTTGGTTATCTTGTTGATTCCAATCTAAGCCTACAACATTTCTCAATCCTTTTGCATAATGTATGCCATCACCATAATGCTGATCTAATTTATCAGCCTTAAACTCCCAAATGCCACCGGCAGAATCTAAAATAGGGCAACCTTTTCTGCCCATTGATCCTTTTTGACGATCTTTTTCCTGGCATGAGTTAGAATACGCGCCAACGTTTACATAGATATTCCCGTTGTTATCTAACACAACAGACTTTGATTCGTGTTCACGGCGATTTAATAGTCCAACAACTATTCTTTCCGGTTCATTCGGATTAATAACTTCACCTTTATCATTTAATTTATAACGGTAAACATCCTCATTAGATGAGGTATATAGATAGCCATCTTTAATGTACATACCTGTGCCTGCATAATTGCCAAAACTATTAACAACGGTTGCTTTATCGCCTGTTTGATGCAGGTATAAAATACCCTTGCCATTTTTTACTCTGTTTAATTTTACATATATATCGCCTTGTTTTGTAATTGCAATATGTCTTGCACTACCTAAATTATCGGCGACTATATTGGCTTCAAAACCGGATGGTAGAGTTAATCCTGCGCCATCCGCCGGAGGAGTAGGGTTTTTGGAGGCGATGGATATTACTAAAGCCGGGATTGCTATTAATGGTAATATATATTGCAATATTCTGTTCTTTTTCATAAGTGTTTATTGGTGTGATGTAAAGTTAGTTAAAAACAAATTAACAACTGAATATGCTATTAAACAACAGCAATTTTACACATAAGTTTAAACTACCCCTTCTTTAGAAGTAAATAAGCTGATTAATGTCCAAGGTCAGTTATCAATTGAGATAGAATGTTTATAAAAGCAGTATAAACAACCTGTCGATAAAGCTATCTTTAGCCCATGGAACCTGTTCGCCCCGATTCAAAGATCCTCATTGAAATTGTTCAAACCAGGATGCCCTATGGTAAATACAAAGGAACGCCAATATGCGACTTACCATCACATTATCTGGAATGGATGAGCAGCCAGGGTTTTCCGCCCGGAAAATTGGGTATGCTATTAGCCAGTGTTTTTGAAATAAAAACCAATGGTTTGAGTAGTATCATTACTATGGTGAAAAATGCGCTAAGAGATGGTAAATTGTAATTAAATGCGATGTAAGGAAATACAGCATACTGCGACTAACACTGTAATCTATGTATTCATTATACGCAGCTATGACAAACCATTTAAGCTTATTAAGCGTATTTTGATATATAGATGAACCGCACATCAAATTACGCGGATGTATTCATATTTAAAATATAAAAAATGAAGAAATCGATCTTGTATACATTATGTGTGTTCTTTTTAGCAGGATGTGCCGCTAACGGGCAATCCAATAAATTCGCGAAGTTACCTGAGGTAAAACCAGGTGAAATGGTAGCTGATTTTGCAGGCGGGTGTTTTTGGGCTTCTACCGAAGCAATGTCGGAACTTAGGGGAGTGGATAAGGTAATAGCTGGTTACGCAGGTGGTAAAACGGCAAACCCAACTTATGAAGAAGTTTGCAGCGACCAAACTGGCCATGCGGAAACCGTACAGGTTTATTACGATCCTAAAGTAATTAGTTATGCTAAATTGGTTGAAGCGTTCTTTTACGCTCATAACCCAACGGAATTAAATTATCAGGGGCCGGATCAGGGTACGAGCTATCGTTCAATAGCTTTTTATCGTACAACGGAAGAAAAAGAAATACTGCTAAATACCATTAAGGAAATCAATGCATCAAAGCATTATGACGCGCCTATCGTTACCCAGGTTGTGCCATTTACTGTTTTTTATCCGGCGGAGCAGTACCACCAAAACTACTACAAGCTGCACCCAGATGATTCATACATCGACGCGGTTTCTAAACCAAAAGTTGAGAAAATGAGGAAGATGGAAAAATCTCAGCTGAAACCGCAATATCAAAATATGTAACAAAAAGAAGCCCCTGCAATTTGCAAGGGCTTCTTTTTTATATTGGGTTTTATTCTCCTCTTTTTAGTCCGTACTTCTCAATCTTGCTGTATAAGTGACTGCGTTGGATGTCAATATCATCAGCGGTTTTCGATACATTCCAGTTGTTCTTTTCAAGCTTGAATTTAATGTACTCGCGCTCGGCGTAATCTTTATACTCCTGGAAGTTTTTAAACTGGTTAAAGTCGGTTTGTGATGATGTTGCGGAACCGTTGGCATCATGCGCGGGAGCCGATGGGTTAGCAAATGCCCTAACATCATTATCGGTAATGGTTTTATCGCTTAGGATGATCAAGCGTTCTACCATATTTCTAAGCTCACGGATATTACCCGTCCAAGGCAAGGCTTTTAAGGCATCCAGGGCGGCCTCTGAAATCTTTTTAGGCGGCATACCATAGTCATTGCAGATCTCGTCGATAAAGCTTTGGGTAAGCAAAACAATATCATCCTTGCGCTCCGACAAAGGTGGCACGTGGATCAGGATCACACTTAAGCGATGGTAAAGGTCCATACGGAAATTACCGGCTTCAATTTCTTTAAGTAAATCTTTATTTGTTGCCGCAACAACACGCACATCTACTTCAATTTCTTTTTCGCCACCTACGCGGGTTATTTTACTTTCCTGTAAGGCACGCAATACTTTTGCTTGAGCCGATTGGCTCATGTCGCCTATTTCATCCAAAAATAAAGTACCGCCGCTGGCAGATTCAAATTTACCTATACGCTGTTTAACAGCTGATGTAAATGAACCCTTCTCATGTCCGAACAATTCGCTTTCAATCAGTTCTGATGGTATAGCCGCGCAGTTAACTTCAATTAAAGGCGCATTTGAGCGATTTGATTTCTCGTGCAACCAACGTGCAACCAATTCCTTTCCGCTACCATTGGCACCGGTAATTAATACACGGGCATCGGTAGGGGCAACACGGTCAATAGTTTCCTTGATCTTACCTATAGACTGTGAATTACCTAAAATTGGGCGAACCTTAGATACCTTGCGCTTTAATACCTTAGTTTCAATCACCAAGCTTCCACGGTCAAGCGCGTTACGTACGGTAATTAAAAGGCGATTCAGATCCGGTGGTTTTGATATAAAATCGAATGCCCCCTTGCGGCTGGCCTCAACGGCGGTTTCTACCGTTCCGTGGCCCGATATCATAATGAACGGCAGATCGGGTTTTATAATTAAGCCTTCAGTTAGCACTTCCATGCCGTCCATGCGGTTCATTTTAATATCACACAGTACAAGGTCATAATCATTTTTGGCGATCATCTCCAGCCCGTCAATGCCATTATCTACGTCCTCAACCTGGTAATCTTCGTATTCCAGTATCTCTCTCAGTGTGCTGCGTATAGCACGTTCATCGTCAATAATTAAAATTTTGGCCATAGTTTATCTGTTGTTTCTCAACGAAAACGGGGTAAATGTTAAGCGTACTAATATATAGGATTTGTATAGAAAATTAAACACTTTTCTATATACAAAAAATAACCCCTTTCTGTTTTGCAGAAAGGGGAATTTTTTCAGCAGCAAACCTGTAAGCCGGGTTCTGTGCCGCCCGAAAGCGGTTTCTATCATTAATCTAATCCTGCCATTGCTGACAGGCTTGAGCAACCTACCCATCCTGGCGACTCATCTAAATGGGTCAAAAGCGAGTAACTTCCGATCCAGGACCTATTTGGTTTTTCAACTCCTGAGGTTTACCGCGATCCCGGTTACCCGGAAAAGCCGTGAGCTCTTACCTCACGTTTTCACCCTTACCTCTGATAAATCAAAGGCGGTATATTCTCTGTGGCACTTGCTGTCGCCGGCTGCCGGCGCCTTCCCGTTAGGAAGCAGGATACTCTATGTTGCCCGGACTTTCCTCTTCAACGAATCGAAGCGATAGAACGTTTTGCCCAGCAAAGGTAAGATTTTGAGCCGAACTGTACCACGAAACAGGTGGAACAAGTGGTACAGTTGGTACACTTTTAGCCCGATTTATGGCCTAAAACACCACAAAAAGTGGGTTTTTAGATTGTTTTTACGCTGAAAAAAGCATAAAAAACACTGAAAAATGGTCGTTTTTAGCCCCCAAAGCACTCGTAATTATCAAAAAAATGACGTTTTTTAGTGAATTTTAGCTGGATTAGTGTAGAATTTTAAGCACCGTGATACGGTTTAATCTCAAAAAATATAAAGCGTAGGCTTGTGCGATACCTTTCCATAGAATAGGGAAACGAGGAGGATAGGGTAAAATGTGCGACAGGGTTTAAAAAGCGATTTTTACCTTATTTGCTGCAACTATTTAACGCAGTTTGTACCTGGTCGTCGGTAAAAAGGCCTTGCTTGTTACCAAAGGAATTGGTGACATAAGTGATCACTTGAGCCATATCAATAGGTGACAGGTCGGTGGCGGCCATGGTGCCTTCAAATTCCTTACCCCCAACAGTTATCTTGCCGCTGAGGCCGTTTTTGAGTTGGCAAGCCAGCTTACTATTGTATGATTTAAGCAGTGCAGTATCAGTTAGCGGTGGTATCAAACCATTTAAACCCTGACCTTTATCGCCGTGGCAATTTTGGCAATGGTTTTGGTAAACTATAGCCCCGGCCGAGTAATAACGGCTGTATTCAATAGATGCATCACTCTGGCACGAATAGATCATGGCAAAAAACGCTAACAGGCAAATCCCGCCTAAGATCGTGGTTTTCATGTGTGTTATTTGCTTACAGGTTCTGCTTTCAGTGTTTTTATATCGGCAATCAATTGATCAACCTGTTTAGGATCGGTACCATCATATGATCCGCGGATGCGCTGTTGCTTGTCTATTAACACAAAATAACCCTGGTGCACATAGCCGCCAGCTGCGGTACTGTCTTGCGTAACACCAACCAAATAGCTTTTTGTTGCCAGGCCATATACGGCATCTCTATCGCCATTTAAAAACCACCAGCTATTGCCGCTAACACCTAATTTATCAGCGTATTTTTTCAATACTGCCGGGGTATCATGTTTTGGGTCGATGGTAAAGGAAATGATCTTCACATCGGCAGTATCTTTAAATGCATTATATACATTCAGCATATTGCGCTGCATACCCGGGCAAATAGAAGGGCAGGAGGTGAAAAAGAAATCGGCAACATAAATATCATTTTGCAGGTTTTTGCTGCCTACGCTGTCACCATATTGGTTCACAAACTTAAAAGCTGGCACTGTTTGGTAAACCGTATCTGTTACCTGTTGCCCGTTAACCGTTTTTGTTTCGGCGCTGCGGTTACCATAAATAGGAAGTACTTTAACCGTATTTGATTTACAAGCCCCGAAAAGCAATATCAACACCAGGCCACCAATCAGTTTTTTCATTTTACTTTGTTTTTAGATAAGTAGCTGTTTGATTTAGCTAGGGTAACATTTATTTGCGAGTCTATTTTTAAGATCTCAGCCTTTTGGGTAGTCAGGTAATCGATGATCTGCTCATGGGTTTTACCGGCAAAATCCGGACTGAACTTATTCATCCATCCCATCATAGCGTTATCTGCGTCATCTAATGATTTTGTATAAAAAACAACCGAATCCTTGGCATCAGTAGTCGTTATAGCTTTTAACAGCATTTTGTTTTTCATGATAGCGCCATCGTCAACCATTAACTTATCATGCGTCTTTATTACATCGTTTAACAGTGTTTGTTCCTGCTTTTTATCGTCATTACAGCCAAAAAGAGCAACGCAGGCTAGTAGCGGAATAAATATTTTTTTTGTCATGGGCGAGAATATTATCAGTGGCAAATATCAAAAATAAACGCTTTACAACGGCATCAATTGCCTATCTTATATAAAAAATGTAGTCAGTTAACGGTAATTTTTCGGCCCCGGCAAATTTTAATTGCTGCCCGATCTGTGCACGATGATGCGTACCATGATTAATTAAATGCGCCAGCACATCTTCCAGTTGGTTTTCGTAACTATCGCCTCTGGAATTTTTATATGGGATGATATTTTGAAAATCTGCCTCACTAAGTCCGTTTATATAATCTATCCAAACAGTGTGATTATCGTCAATCAATTTTTCAAAGGTATCAGCTTTCCAGTCGGGCCATAAAGCGCCGCCAATAGCAGGCAAGCCTTTGCAACGGTTGAGCCATATCTGCTGCGCCGCCAATAAATGCGCCATCAGTTTTACGGCCGGCTCCGGTTCGCCTGCGTCAATAATAGATTTTAATATAGCCTTATTGGCAAATTGATCGTAGTTGAGGAGTTTTAGGAAATAGGTTTTCATGATACAAAATTAATAACTATTTGTCATTACTCTTCCCGCCCTAATATCTGCAAAGACAGGAATTCATACATATGTCCCTGCTTCGTCTAATAGTCTTCTTTTGGTATCTTTGTCATAATAGGAGGACAAATGCAGGAAACTAAGAAGTTATTTGACCAAATCAAGCACCACGATAAATTGTCAATTACAGTGAATGAAAACTGTAAGATCAGTTTGCCGAAAGATGTTTTAGAAAAACTGCTTAAGCCACACAAACTGGCCCACTATTGTTTTGTTTTTTTGGATGAGGGTACAGAAACTTATAAAGTAGATTTACAGGATATTACCATCTCCGATAGCCAGTTGGTGTTTGGGCTGCCTAACCAGATATTCTTAAATCCCCCTAAAAGTAACCACAGCCTGAATTACAAAGCAGCCTTTGATGAAAATGTATTGGCACTCCTCCCAAATTCATTTCCGTTCCTGCTAAACCCATTAAATTCAAATACGATCACTTTTACTTCGGATGCTAAAGAGCGTGTTAAATCTGTTTTCTCCAACTTATTTCAACTGCTTCACTCCCCGGGAAAGCCAAAAGAAACGGAGATAATTCTAGCACATTTAAATACGCTTTTAACTGAGTTCAACAGCGCTTATTTTGGACAGGGTCACCAGGATAGCACATCAAATGCTAAACTATCTAAATACATTGCTTTTAAGCTTACTGTAGAAACGCATTTAACCGAACAGCATGATGTGCATATCATTGCCGAAAAATTAGCAATGACTACAAGCAGTCTTTATGGTGTTGTAAAAGAATTTTCGGGAGTTTCGCCAAAAGAATGGATGACCAATCGACTTATGCTGGAAGCGCAGCGCAGGCTGCAATATTCCACACTTTCGGTAAAGGAATTAGCTTACGAGTTGGGTTTTAATGACCCGGATTACTTTTCTCGGCTCTTCAAAAAAAGCACAGGTAAGAGCATTAGTGCATTTTTAACAGATCATCACGATTAGTCCAGTAACTAAAATGATTTGTCCGTCTTTTATAGTTTCCTTCCGGCTACTTTTGTTTTGTTAGTTTATAAAACCATTAATTAAATGAAAATAGCATTAGTAACAGGAGCCAACAAAGGCATAGGACTTGAAGTAGTACGACAGCTCGCTCAAAACGGATTCTTCGTTTACTTAGGTTGCCGCAACATGGAGAATGGGTTAGCAGCAATAAAAAAACTCAAAGATGATGGGATAGATAATGTTGAAGCCGTACAACTGAACGTTACTGATCAGGGATCGGTTAGTGCGGCCCGGGCAACAATAGGCAAAAAAACGGAGGTGTTGGATGTGCTGATCAATAACGCAGGAATTTCCGGTGGACTTCCGCAATCGGCACTTAACGCAACCATTGATCAATTCAAGGCAGTATATGAAACCAATGTGTTCGGTGTGGTCAGTGTTACGCAGGCTTTTATTGATTTGTTAAAAAGATCATCCGAACCACGCATCGTAAATGTGAGTTCGGCTATGGGGTCGCTTAGCCTCGCAGCTGATCTTTCCAATGGCAATAAAATGGCAGTATACCAATCAAGTAAGTCGGCGCTTAACATGTACACGATAAATCTTGCTTACGATCTCCGTGATACGCCATTTAAAGTTAACATGGTTTGCCCGGGATATACAAAAACCGATTTCACCGGTCACCAGGGTACAAGCACCGTACAAGAGGCAGGGCAACGTATTGCAAAATATGCATTAATTGGGCAGGATGGCCCAACCGGAAAATTCATTAGCGAGGAATATTTTCCGGAACCGGCAAGCTGCCCCTGGTAACAATACAAGCATTGAATCATAAAGGGTATTAAACTATAGTTCTATTAATGCTCTGCAAAGTTTAAATCTACCTAGAACGAAGTAATATCCTTTCATCGAACTGAGCTGTACAGGCAAGTAAATTGAGCCGTGAAAGAAATTTGCTATTGAATATAAAGCTGATCTTTGTTTCATTAATATAGAAAATATCAGCTATGAAAAACATAACAAAAATAAATCTCGGTAAAAATGGCCCGCTTGTATCTAAACTCGGCTTAGGCTGCATGCGCATGTCGTCAGTTTGGGGAGGCCCCACAAATGATGAGAGTGAAAGTATCGCTACCATTCAGTCGGCATTAGACAGTGGTATTAACTTCCTAAATACCGGCGACTTTTATGGTGCTGGCCACAACGAACTGCTGGTAGGTAGAGCCATCAAAGGCAGAAGAGATGATGCTTTTATCAGTGTGAAATTTGGTGCTATCTTTCATAACGGCCAATGGTTGGGGTTAGACTTGCGCCCAATAGCCATCAAAAACTTTATTAATTATTCTTTGGTGCGTTTGGGCATAGATACCATTGATCTTTATCAGCCGTGCCGATTGGACGACAACGTTCCTGTAGAAGATGTGATTGGAACTGTAGCCGACCTGATTAAAGAAGGAAAGGTACGTTATATCGGTGTTTCTGAAATTACCGCTGATCAACTGCGTAAGGCCAATGCTGTTCACCCTATTACCGCATTGGAAATAGGTTATTCTTTAGCTGATCGCCAAATAGAAAGCGGACTTCTACCAACAGCCAAAGAGTTAGGCATAGGTGTGGTAGCCTTTGCCAATACAGCAGAAGGCTTACTTACCGGTGGTATGAAAGCACCTCTTCCGGCTAATGATTACCATACTCACTTCTCCCGTTTTCAGGGTGATAATCTAATTAAGAACCTGGAGAAAGTTGAAGTATTAAAAACTATGGCAAAGGAAAAAGGATATACCCCTACACAATTGGCAATTGCCTGGGTAAATGTACAAGGCGATCACATTATGCCATTGGTAAGTATGAGCCGCAGATCACGCCTGCCGGAAAATACACAAGCCATGGGTATTGTTTTTACTCCTGAAGAATTGAACATCCTGAACACACAATTTGCTCCGGGTGCTATACTTGGCGGTACATACCTGCAGCGCTAGCAGGAATAGGCGGGGCTGCCTGTAAGCCCCGCCTATTTTATATCTTTACGTAATGATAAATCCTACTGAAATAATTCCAGGAGTTCTTTTTTATTCCTATTACGCTTCTGTTAGGAAAGATAAGGTTGCATTTTTAGAACATACTACCCTTGTAATGCAGGTTTCAGGCCGTTTTACAATGGAAACCGCCAGCGAAAAATTTTCCATGGAGCAGGGGCAGATGCTGTTGATCCGCAGGAATCAATTGGGGGAACTCACTAAAACACCATTAAATGATGAGAGTTACCAAACCATTGTGATTTGTTTGAAGGAAGACTTGCTCAGGCAGATCGCGTTGGAGGAGCAGATTGAACCTGGAGAAAAATATTCAGGCCCGAGTAATATACTCATCCCTGGAAATGATTTTTTGAACGCCTTTTTTCAATCGATTATTCCTTATGTGCGCCATTCCGAAGAAAAGATAACCAATGCGGTAGGTATGCTCAAAATAAGGGAGGTTGTGCTGTTATTGCTGCATACCATTCCCGAGCTGAAGGATTTCCTGTTCGATTTTTCCGAACCCTATAAAATGGATTTGGAAAAATTTATGCTCAATAATTTCCACTTCAATATCCCTGTCGAAAAATTCGCGCAACTTACAGGCAGAAGCCTTGCCGGGTTTAAGCGCGATTTCCAAAAAATATTCAGCATGCCGCCCCGGCATTGGCTACAAGAAAAAAGGTTGACGGAAGCCCGGCATTTAATAGAAAACAGGAATAAGAAAGCATCTGCTATCTACCTCGATCTTGGCTTTGAAAGTCTTTCTCATTTCTCTCATTCCTTTAAAAAAAAGTTTGGCAAGGCGCCCACCGGGTAATTAGATATAAAAGATGCTATTGTTTTACCTCTTTCCGCCACAGGCGAAGAGAGGTCGGCCAGCGAAGCGTAGCCGGGTGAGTCAATTTTAAACCACTAGTTAACAATAACATAACACAACCAACACAATAGCTACACAATGATGTTATACCTTTAAGTAAAAATTAAAGGATATGAAACTTATAGCAAATTTTTTAAGGCTTGTTGGTAGTTTTCCTGAATGGATAATGCTTAGAAGCATGCGCTCATCATTCATGCACTAAGCTGTAATTCCAGAAATTTTTCTTTTATAAGAATATAATGCACAATTTGGGCATTGTATTGGCTCAAATTAATGGAACTTACTACGCAGCGAGAGGATTTTAACAGACAGAATTTTGGAGATGATTTTATTTGGGGAGTGGCAACAGCCGCGTTCCAGGTGGAAGGATCATGCGATTGCGACGGTAAGGGCGAATCCATTTGGGATGTTTTCTCGGCTAAACGGGGGAAGATCAAAAATGGCGATAAACCGCACATAGCCTGCGACTTCTACAATCGATATAAAGAAGATATCGATCTCATCAAACAACTTAATATTCCTCATTTTAGGTTTTCAATATCGTGGTCGCGGATACTGCCATCGGGTATCGGCGAAATAAACCAGCTGGGAATCGACCATTATAACCGGGTAATTGATTATTGCCTGGAACAGGGTGTTGAACCCTGGGTTACCATTTATCATTGGGATCTGCCGCAGGTGCTCGAAGCTAAAGGCGGCTGGACTAATCGCGAAGTGGTGAACTGGTTTAGTGAATTTGTGCGGATTTGCGCCAGCAACTTTGGCGATAAAGTTAAAAACTGGATGGTGATGAACGAACCATCGGTTTTTACAGGCGCGGGCTATTTTTTAGGGGTGCATGCACCGGGTAGGCTGGGCCTTGGTAATTTTTTACCCGCCGTACATCATGCGCTTATGTCGATAGCGGCAGGGGGCAGGTTATTGCGTGAATTGCTGCCAAATACAGCCGAAATAGGTACCACATTCTCTTGCTCATATATCGAAGCTAAAAGTGATAAACCCCGCGATGTGGCAGCTGCTAATCAGGTTAATACGTTGTTAAACCGGTTATACATCGAACCTATATTAGGCCTGGGTTACCCGGAAAAGGATTTGCCGGTGCTGAAAAAGATGAAGAAATACATCCGGCCGGGCGATGTAGAAAGTATGCAATTTGATTTTGATTTTATCGGTGTACAATTGTATACACGCGAAATTGTGGAGTATTCTTTTCTTACGCCGTACATCCATGCCAATATCGTGAAGGCAAAAAAACGTAATGTGCCGCTTACCGATATGGGCTGGGAGGTATACCCACCATCTATTTATGAGATACTTAAACAGTTTAATCAATATACTAATATCCGTAAGCTATACATCACCGAAAACGGTGCCGCCTTCCCCGATGAGGTAAATGATGATGCTGTAAATGATGTAAAGCGTACCGCTTATCTACAAGAGTACTTGCAACAGGTATTAAAAGCTAAAAACGAAGGCTGCAAAGTAAGCGGGTATTTTGTGTGGACACTGACTGATAACTTTGAATGGGCCGAAGGTTACAATCCCCGTTTTGGACTGATACATGTGAATTTCGATACTCAGCAGCGCATCATAAAATCATCCGGCCAATGGTATGGTGATTTTATAAAAGCTTAAGCCGCGGGTTTATTCAGGGTGACGAAAAAGGTAGTGCCTTTATTGTTTTCGCTCTCAAACCAAATTTTACCGTTGTGATTCTCGATGATCTGCTGGCAGATGGAAAGCCCTAATCCAAACGACTTTTCACCAGCCGTACCTGGGCGTTTCGCATCAGTGAACATATTAAATACGTTCTCCTTTATATTGTCGGGGATACCTATACCTTTATCAGAAACACATATTTTAACCTCTTTGTCATTGCTGATCAGTTTTACCTGGATACTGGCGCCATTAGGACTGAATTTTATAGCATTGCTTATCAGGTTACTTATTACCCGCCATACCCGCTCACGGCTTACTAACAACATTTCAGGGGTATCTAGTAATTCGGTTACTATATTTTGATCTTTTTCAGCAGCTTTAAAATTCATTATCTCAACGCTATTGCTAACAAGCAAGTTAATATCAACCAGTTCCTTATTTGATTTTCCTATTTTATGATTGGTAGCCTCTAATATCTCATTAATCAATTCAAGTGTATTGCTCGACGTTGAGTTTACCAGACTGATCAATTCTTTTTGTTCATCGGTATATCCATCCTCAAGCATTACGTTGGTTAGTGATACAATGCCGCCAATTGGGTTTCTTAAATCATGTGCTACGGTGCGCAATATCCGGTCTTTTTCCTGACTGTTGACTTTTAGTTCTTCCAGCGTAGCTTCCAAATCATTTTTTTGTGAATTAATCTGCTGATTTAGTTCACTTATCGCCTTTAAATCCCGCTTTGATCGCCCCCAATTCCTGACAACAAGTAGCAAAATTACAAGAGCCATTATTCCAACTAAAATAGCTACGTATAAAAAAGTCTTTTCTAACTGGTTATTGTCTTTAAGCGCCTGTATTTGGTATTGCTTATCGTAATTGGCTAATTGTTGGTTAATGTCTGTCTCTTTGATATATAAGTCAAGTTTGCTCAACGAATCCTTAAGCTCGCTATAGCTTTTATAATAAGCTAATGATTGCGCATAATCTTTATTCTCAACATAGTAGGCGCTCATTAACCTGTTCCAGGCAGTTAATGCGCCAAGATTTTTTACCGTATCCATTTGCCTGTGTAAATCCTGCAATAAGCTGAATAATGGTTTAAGCTGATGTTGTTTCAGATAAAGATCAGCCAGATCAGCCTCAACCAATTCAGCATCGTAATTGTCATAAGATTTCCTGAGGTCGTAACCAATGCTTTTTTGGAAAAGTTTCTGAGCCTCAACGTAATTACCCTTATCCGACATTAATCTGCCCATATCACCCCAGGTTACAGCGCGTGCTATATCAAGTCTATAACCAATATCCTTAAATCGATTGTTGTATTTGTTGATGAATGCTAAAGTTTTATTAAAATATAAAGCAGCGCTGTCAGTATTACCTGCGTTCAAATAGCTTTCGCCAATATCGTTAAGCAGCTCCTGCCTTTGGTAAAACGCCCTGAAATCATCACGATAAGCCGAACTTTGAGCAAAACTTTCCTTAAAATAATTAGCCGCCAGGTTATAATGCGATTGCCTGAATGATACCATACCCATACGGTAAGTATATTCGGCTAATAAAGAATTATCCAGGTAGTTTTTGCCTAAAACGTAGCCTTCATAATAGTACCGGTAAGCGCTGGTATATTGGTTTAAATCGAAATAAGCATCACCTTTAGCAAAATTCGCATCGGCAGTATTATAAACATACTGCTTTAAATCGGTGAATTTACCCGCTAGCATCATCATGGTATCGCTGTACAGTAACTCTTGTCTTCTGTCGCGAGAAATTTTCTTGCTATACATAAAATGCGAGCGGTAGTACTGCAGTCTATCCGAAAGGGTGGGGTTGCTTAACTGGCTGTATTTAGTATTGAGATAAATTATTGCTTCCCGTTCCTTTTTATTTGTATTTAATCGCGAAACGCTATCATTAATAGCACTGTACTCAGGTGAAAATTCACCCTTATCTATTATTTGTTTTTTTTTGCAGGAAGAGAAAAATATCAACGCCAAGCCTACAGTAAGCCCAAACATAAGGCTCACATGGGGTAAGTTAAACCTTTGGCGTAAATAGTTATTCGTAAACATTAATCAATTGTTGTAACAAATATATTCAATTATTCATGCACAGATGAACATGTTTGGCAAAACAAATAACTATTAAGAAAAAAGTACAATTACTTAAAAGCCTCTTCGCCAGTAATATCCATCCCGGTAATCAGTAAATGAATATCATGTGTTCCTTCATACGTAATAACTGACTCAAGGTTCATCATATGCCTCATTATTGAGTATTCTCCGGTAATTCCCATACCACCCAGCATTTGTCTGGCCTCACGGGCAATATTTATGGCAACCTCAACACTATTCCGTTTCGCCATGGATATTTGAGCCGCGGTAGCGCGGTTCTCATTTTTCAAGGTGGCCAGTCGCCATACCAATAATTGTCCTTTGGTTATTTCGGTGATCATCTCGGCCAATTTCTTCTGCTGTAATTGGAAGGCCGCTATTGGCTTACCAAATTGCATGCGTTGTTTGGAGTAACGCAGTGCAGTATCATAACAATCCATCGCCGCGCCAAGTGCGCCCCAGGCAATGCCATAACGGGCTTGGTTAAGGCAACCCAGCGGGCCTTTAAGCCCCGACGCGTTAGGTAATAAATTTTCTTTAGGTACTTTAACATTATCAAACACCAACTCACCGGTAGCCGATGCCCGCAACGACCATTTACCATGCGTTTCAGGAGTAGTAAAACCTTCCATACCACGCTCAACTATTAATCCTTTTATTTTGCCGGTTTCATCCTTGGCCCAAACCACAGCAATATCAGCAAATGGCGCATTAGAGATCCACATTTTGGCGCCGTTTAACAGGTAATGGTCGCCCATATCCTTAAAATTGGTGGTCATACCGCCGGGATCTGATCCATGGTCAGGTTCTGTCAACCCAAAACAACCAATCATTTTACCGGAAGCTAATTTGGGCAGATATTTCTTGCGCTGTTCCTCAGATCCATAAGTATAAATCGGGTACATCACTAATGACCCCTGTACCGATGAAGTTGAACGTATACCGGAATCCCCACGCTCAATCTCCTGCATAATAATGCCATACGACATATAATCCAACCCCGCGCCGCCATATTCAACAGGTATGGTCGGCCCAAAAGCACCGATCTCGGCCAATCCTTTTATTAATTGTTTAGGGAATTCTGCCTTTTGGGCGTACTCTTCAATTATGGGGGTTAATTCTTTTTTTACCCAATCCCTTACGGTTGATCGGATAAGTTTATGCTCATCGGTAAGTAGTTCATCTAATTGATAATAATCAGGCGATTCAAAAAGGTCAGTTTTTGGCATAGCATTATATTTGGTGCGGTAAAGCTAATGAAAGCAATTTAGATTGGGCAATTTGTTACATTTGATTTATGGTTGAAATAAATTTAAACGGCGCTGAATTTTTCGCCTACCACGGCTATTATCCTGAAGAACAACTATTAGGAAGCAGGTTTTTGGTAGATATATCGGTAAGTTTTTTATCCACAGCTAATCTTGCCGAAGATGAGCTCCTCAACACAGTAAACTACGAGCAACTATACAACATAGCCTGCGAAGAAATGAAAATCACCCGCAAGCTGATTGAAACCGTAGCGCAAGCCATTGCCGATACCATCAAACAAAAATATCCGTTTGTTAAAAATAGCAGGGTATCCGTACAAAAAATAAATCCACCATTAAAGGGAAAAGTTGGTTATTCCAGTGTTGTTATTTTAGGTTGATATAGAATTTTGCACTCATGGCTTATCATAAAATAACTGCCGATATTCTCCAAAAAATTGCCGCCATTGTAGGTAGTGATGCGGTTATTACCAATCACGATGATTTGGAAAAATATAGCCATGATGAAACAGAAGACCTCAGCTATTACCCTGAAGTAGTTGTAAAACCGCACTCTGCTGAAGAAATATCTCAACTATTAATTCTCTGTAATCAATATCTGATTCCCGTTACGCCAAGAGGAGCGGGTACAGGCCTAAGCGGTGGCGCGTTATCCGTTTTGGGTGGCTTGCTCATCTCAATGGAGTGCTTTAACCAAATTCTCAATGTCGATGAGCGCAACCTGCAAGCTACTGTTGAGCCCGGTGTAATTACCGAAGTATTTATGGATGCGGTTGCCGAGAAAGGTTTGTATTACCCTGTCGATCCTGCGAGTAAGGGCAGCTGTTTCATTGGCGGCAATGTGGCTCATGGTTCAGGCGGACCAAGAGTAGTTAAATATGGCACTATTCGCGAATATATTTTGAACCTCGAAGTAGTTTTACCTTCCGGCGAAATTATATGGACAGGTGCCAATACCTTGAAATACGCATCCGGTTATAATTTAACCCAACTGATGATCGGTTCCGAAGGCACACTGGGCATCGTCACCAAAATTGTCACCAAGCTTATTCCGCATCCAACAGCCGATGTTTTAATGCTGGCGCCATTCCGTACTAACGAAAGTGCTTGCGCCGCAGTAGCGGAAATATTTATGGCAGGGGTAGTGCCATCTGCGGTAGAGTATATGGAACGTAAATGCATTGAATGGGTGATTGAATACAGCGGCATTGTATTTGATTTGAAGGATGGGGATAACGCCTTCCTGCTGATTGAAGTAGATGGAACCGACAGGGATGTGATATTTTCCGAATGTGAAAAGATAAACCAAGTATTGGAAAAATTCGGTTGTAAGGATGTGCTATTTGCTGATACCGCCGCACAAAAAGCCAATCTGTGGAAGATTAGGCGCACCATAGGTGAGTCAGTGAAAATAAACTCCGTTTATAAAAAGGAAGATATGGTAGTCCCCCGTGCCGAGTTACCTGCATTGATAAAGGGAATTAAGCAGATAGGTGATAAGTTTGGATTTGATTCTGTTTGCTTTGGCCATGCTGGCGATGGTAATCTGCACTTAAATATAGTGCAGGGAAGCATGAATGCTAATGATTGGGTTAACGAATTGAATAAAGGTATCCGTGAAATTTTCGAATTAACTGTATCTTTAGGTGGTACTATTTCAGGCGAACACGGCATTGGCCTCGTTCAAAGGGAATTTATGCCGATAAAATATACTGATGTGCATTTCGCTTTATGGAAAGGTATAAAACAAGTGTTCGATAAAAATAATATATTAAACCCCGAAAAAATATTTTAATGGGCCCAGCCGAATTTCATATTGCTAATGAAGATCTTATAAAAATAGGTGTCGCTATTTTATGCGGCGGTATTTTAGGTATCGAGCGTCAGTATAAAAACAAAACCGCCGGATTCAGGACTATAATCCTCATCTGTCTTGGCTCAGCCATATTTACATTGATAGCGCAACGCGCGGGTTTAGGTGTAAACATCAACGTAATAACCGGTATAGGTTTTATAGGCGCAGGTGTTATTTTTAAGGATGATATTGCCGTAACAGGCTTAACAACCGCAGCCGTTATCTGGATCTCAGCAGCTATTGGTATGGCGGTAGGGGCTGGCGATTACCTGCTCGGCATCATTTCATCGGTGATTACTATTTTCGTGCTAACAGTGTTTCACTTTCTGGAGAACTATCTGGATAAAATACACCACGACAGGTTATATACCATTATTTTTGATGATACAGAATATAGCCATTTACTCACTATGGAAGACCGGGCTAAAGCGCACAACCTCACAGTGCGGGTGATAAGGGTAAATAAGCAAAATGATAACTTACATGCAGCCGTAATGGTTACGGGGCATAAAAAACACATTAACAAGCTTAGTCAGGAGCTGCTAGTCACGCCTCACATCAAATCTTTTTAGTGAGTATTGGATATTAATCCCGGCTCATCATAATCAATCATCCGTTGCCTTTGAGCCGCTGGTATGGTTACCGATTTATTTGCGGTGTAATCGTAACTAATGCACACCGTTTTGCCAGTAGTGCAAATTTCTTCGCCTTCAGGGGTTATTTTTACCAATACATGCATTACATCAAAACTGCTGTTGCCTATGCGGGTAACCCGTACATAACAAGCAATTTCATCGTGCATTACAATAGGTTTCAAGTAGTTTATCTCTGATCGGCCTAAAATAACGCCGCTTTCATTCCAGTCCCACTTGGCTACATCCTTCCAGTAGTGCGATCTCGCTATCTCAAAATAGGTTAAATAAACAGCATTGTTCACGTGCCCGTAAGCATCCATATCCGAAAAACGGATAGCGATGGGTGTTTTGTACTTGTATTTTGAAATATTTTCAGCCATAGGTGTCAAAAAGTCTGTAAGAAATAGGTTTTGGCGGTCATAATGTCTGTATAAGTAGCTTTTTAAGGCATTGGTACAACAGTTGACCAATCACTTACGAAAGTAATAAAAACAAAACTTTAGGAGGATATAAAAATGACTTTAGTGAAATTTGGAAACGGACAAAAAAATTACCCGGTGAACCCATTCTTTAATGATGTGTTCGATAGTATTTTAAACGACACATTTATAGGTGATAAATTAGTATCACGCGTACCGGCAGTAAACATCGCCGAGAACGAGAATGAGTTTCATATTGAATTAGCCGCTCCCGGCTTAAAAAAGGAAGATTTTAAAATCAACTTAGATAAAAACGTATTAAGCGTATCTGCCGATAAAAAAGTAGAAAATGTTGAAGGAACAAAATTCAGCAAACGCGAATATAACTACACTTCATTCACAAGGTCATTCACCTTGCCTGAAACCGTAGACCACTCAAAAATTGATGCCGAATATATCGATGGCGTATTAAAATTAACAGTGGCAAAAAGAGAAGAAGCTAAATTTCAAAGCAGAGAAATAGCTATAAAATAATAAGGTTTTGTTTTCATAATAAGTGGTTTAGTTTGATAGAGAAGGCCGCTCCGCAAGGGGCGGTCTTTTTTTAGCCCCACCCAAACCCTCCCCGGTAGGGAGGGCTTAATTTTTTTTCAAGTCTCCCCTCCAGGGGGAGATTTAGAGGGGGCTGGCTACTAGTTCCTCATATTAATATACTGCAAAGGCTGCCCAAAATTATCACTCCTGCAAAGACTAATAACCGCCTGCAGATCATCAATTTTCTTAGCCTGTACACGTATCTGATCATCCATTATAGATGCCTGTACCTTTAAACCGCTGTCTTTTATCTTCTTAATGACCTTTTTAGCCGCTTCTTTATCAATACCCTCTTTGATCTTGATCTCCTTGCGGATCATATTTCCAGATGCCGCTTGCTGGTTGCCATCTAAATCCAATGCATTCGGATCAAGCTGCTGTTTAACCATGCGACTGATGATCGCATCCTGAATAGCTTTCAGGCGCATATCACTCTCCGTAAGCACGGTAATTACATTAGTTTTTTTATCAAGGTCGATGGTGCTTTTCGAGTCGTTAAAATCATAACGGTTCAATATTTCTTTTTTGGCTATGTTGATAGCATTATCAAGCGTTTGGCCGTCAATCTTGCTTACAATATCAAAAGTTGGCATAATGGTTTATTTGTTAACTAAACAAAATTAGCAAAAACTACGTCAATCGCTATTGTAAAAGCACAACCAAAATTTTCCTAAAGTCGGCATCAGGACTGATCCGGCAACCACAGGCCCAGCCAAAGCACTACCGCTCATAGGATCAGAACGCAGCCGGGAGTTTTCTTTGTTACTTTCTTTTGCGGAAAAAGAAAGTAAATGCAGTTCATTATAAACATGCAAGTAATTTCTTTGTACCTTAAAAACACTTAACATAGCAAGAAGTTAATATTAAGTTAACAAATAAATAAGCAGCTTTGTAAAATCGCGCCCATAAAGCCGGTAATAATATGGATATTAAACACATACCTCTAATTAACAGGGAAATAAGCTGGCTTTATTTTAACGACCGGGTTTTGCAGGAAGCTGCCGACCCAACCGTCCCGCTGATTGAACGGATCAAGTTTTTAGCCATATTCTCTTCAAACCTCGATGAATTTTATCGTGTCAGGGTAGCAACACTTAGTCGCCTAGCTAACCTGAACGAGAAAGCGAAAGAGATTTTAGGATATAACCCTAAAAAGATCCTCAATCAGATAAAAACCATCGTAGTAAGGCAGGAGCGAAAGTTCAATAACCTGTACGAAAACATCATTGTAAAGCAGCTTGCCGAAGAAAAGATATTTATATTAAACGATACCCAGCTTAACGTATCACGTGGTGAGTTCGTTAAAAAATATTTCAGGGAAAAGCTGTTGCCCATGCTGGTACCCATCATGCTGGATGAAGGCAGACCATTACCTGAGTTACGCGACCGTGCTGTTTATTTCTACGTTAAGCTGGTCAATAAAAAAAAGGTAAGGTATGCGCTGATAGAAATACCGGATAACCTTTCCAGATTTATTGTACTGCCCGAAACTAATAATTTAAAATTTCTTATTTTATTGGATGACGTGTTGAGGTATAGCCTCGAAGACATCTTCTTCATTTTTGAGCACGATAGTATTTCAGCCTATTCCATCCAGCTTACCCGTGATGCGGAGCTTGACCTGGATAAGGAAGTAAGCGGCAAATTCATCGATTCATTAGCTAAAAGCTTGCAAAAACGCCGAAAGGGTAAGCCCATGCGTTTGCTGTATGATACCGAAATGCCACTGGATATGCTTAAAAACCTGGTGCAAAAAATGGGACTGCATGGCGAAAGCCTCATACCGGGTAACCGCTACCATAATTTTAAGGACTTTATCAAATTCCCTAACATTGGTCGGCCGGAGTTGGAATATCAGAAATACCTGCCGCTACCTGTTAATGGATTATCCTTTGGTAAAAGTTTAATGAGCATGATTGCCAAAAAGGATTATCTTATTAGTAGCCCATACCAATCCTACGATTACGTAATCCACTTCCTGCGCGAAGCCGCCATCGACCCAAAAGTAGTAGAAATAAGTATCGCGGTTTATCGCCTCGCATCAAATTCAAGAGTAATACACGCTTTGATCAATGCCGCTAAAAACGGTAAAAAAGTAAATTGCCTGGTAGAACTAAGGGCCAGGTTTGATGAGCAAAATAACATCGGCTGGAGCCGCCAGTTAGAAGATGAAGGTGTGAATGTGATGTACGGTATCGAAAACTATAAAGTGCATTCAAAAATATGCCTGGTTAAGCGTATGGAGAAAGGCAAGGCCGCCTATTATTCCTGCTTATCTACCGGGAACTTTAACGAAAAAACAGCGGTAATGTATGCCGATCATACCTTACTCACTGCCGATAAAAGGTTAACCGGTGATCTGGTAAAAGTATTCAAGGCTTTAAGTAGAGGCATTTTAGCCGAAGGATTAAAACATTTAATCGTTTCGCCAATAGATTCAAGGCCTGCGATCTATAGATTGATCGACAACGAAATGAAAAATGCAAAGGCCGGCAAAGAAGCCTACATGATATTTAAAATGAATAGCCTGGCCGATGAGCAAATGATTGCCAAGCTGTACCAGGCAAATAACGCCGGCGTAAAAATAAAACTGATAGTACGTGGTATGTGCTGCCTGATACCGGGCATCAAAGGCTACAGCGAAAATATTGAAGTAATCAGTATTGTAGATAAATATCTGGAGCATGCCCGTGTGCATATTTATTGCAATGATGGCAAAGAGCTGCTATTCCTTACCTCGGCTGATTTCATGACCCGTAATATTGATAACAGGGTAGAGGTTGGCTTCCCGATTTATGATGAAAACTTGCGTAAAGAAGTTAAGGAAATTATCAACATACAACTAAGCGACAACACCAAAGCGCGCGAAATAAACAGCCACAATACCAACAAATACCACAAAACAAAAAGCGAAATACCGAGCAGGGCACAAATAGATATTTACAACTACCTAAAAAATAAAACCAAATAAAAATTGAGATACGCCGCGATTGACATAGGATCTAATGCCGTAAGGCTCCTGATAGCCGATATTATTGAAAACAATGGTTCGGTATCATTTAAAAAGAACACATTGATAAGAGTACCCTTACGTTTAGGCGACGACGCGTTTCTCAATCAGCATATCTCCGATAAAAAGGCCGATGACCTGGTAAAATCCATGCACGCTTTCCGTAACCTGATGGATGTTTACAAGGTGAAGGATTACATGGCCTTCGCTACATCCGCCATGCGCGAAGCCAAAAACGGCGATGAAGTTGTAGCTAGAGTTAAAAATGAAGGCAATATTGATCTGGAGATCATCCACGGCCAAAAAGAAGCCAAGATAATCTACGCCAGCCACGCAGAGCAAACTATCGACAAAAATAAAACCTACCTATATATTGACGTAGGTGGTGGTAGTACCGAGCTTTCCTTATTCTCAGATGGTGAGCTGTTTGCTTCGCGATCATTTAATATTGGCACCATTCGCATGCTGGATAACCAGGACAAGGAAGAAACATGGAGCGAAATGCACGATTTTATCCGCGAACATACTAAGGTATTTAAAGGTGTTTACGGTATTGGTACAGGCGGTAATATCAATAAATTATACAAGCTATCTGAGGAGAAAAGCGGTATGCCATTGTCTTTCGCCAAACTTAAAACGTTGTATAATTATTTGAATTCGTTCTCGCTTAAAGACCGCATCAATGTGCTCGGCTTAAACCAGGATAGGGCAGATGTGATCATCCCGGCCTGCGAAATTTATATAACCGTTTTAAAGTGGGCAAACATTAAAAATATTTACGTACCAAGTGTTGGTATGGTTGATGGAATTATACAAACCCTTATTGAGAAGAACTTTACAAAGTCATATTAAAATTATTTTAATTAATTATTAAAAAATTAACAAACTGTTTTACTACATTTGTAGTGCCCTTTTAGGGCATGTTTTTCATAGGTAGATGTAGGGTCGGGTATTTATATTCGACCCTTTTTTTGTGCCCTGATTTTTATCTGCCTATCTTGCCGCCATATTTATTATGAAGAAGAAAATTGTTTTGGCGATTACAGGTGCCAGCGGTGCCATTTATGCCAAATTATTGCTGGATAAATTGCAGCAACTAAGCGCGCAAATAGCCGAGGTTGGCGTTGTAATGTCAGACAATGCCAAGCAGGTATGGCAGGTGGAGCTGGATAATGAGGATTACAAAAACTATCCCTTTAAATTTTATTCTAAATATGATTTCATGGCGCCTTTTGCGTCAGGATCAGCCCGGTTTGATACCATGATCATCGTACCATGTTCCATGGGTACCTTAGGCCGGATAGCTGGCGGTATATCCGACGATCTGATTAGTCGCGCCGCGGATGTCATCCTAAAAGAACGTCGCAAACTGATACTGGTAGCCCGTGATACCCCATTTAACCTGATCCATATCCGTAACATGCAAATAGTTACCGAAGCTGGTGGCATCATTTGCCCGGCAATACCATCATTCTACAGTAAGCCGCAAACAATTGAGGAACTTGCAATGACGGTTGTTAACCGGATAATTGATCTGACAGGTCTTGAAAACGAAAGTTACCGCTGGGGAGAAGAATAACTAATCTGGTAAATAAGCCTTATTGAAAAAAAATAGCACAATTTATTTAATACTATTTTTAATATTTTTATATTGCTCACTTAACCTTATTTATTACAATTATGAAATCAAAATCTACAGCTTACATTTTATGGTTTTTCTTGGGTCTTTTAGGTGCGCATAAGTTTTACCTAGAAAAAGTAGGCATCGGAATACTCTATTTTTTTACATTTGGTTTATTTGGTATAGGCTGGTTTATAGATCTTTTTACATTAGGCAGCCAGGTGGATGCTTGTAACAATGCTTTATTTATCAGGCAAATGGGGGCTAATCACAATAACAATGTAAATAATATTGTGGTTAATGTTCCGGGCCAACCTCAACAAGCAGCTCAACCAAGTGTGACAGAGCAATTACATAAACTGCACGAGCTAAAAGAAAAAGGCATTATCAGCGAAGAAGAGTATAATATACAAAAAGGTAAAGTATTGTCTTAAAAATACTTCTAATTTCAGTTGCCGATTAATTAATCGGCAACTGAAATTTTTAATACATCATGCATCTCATTGTTAAGTGGCAAGCAACTAATATTTAAAATCCCTATCTTTGCGGCTTCAAAATGAACAAAAAGGTAGCTTTTTATACACTGGGATGTAAACTGAATTATTCAGAAACATCGTCTATTGGCCGCTTATTTAACAACGCGGGCTTTAGTACAGTTGATTTTACCGATACACCCGATGTATTCGTGATCAACACCTGTTCAGTTACCGAAAATGCCGATAAAAAGTGTAAAAAAGTAGTTAAGGAAGCCCTTAAAATATCGCCTAACGCTTACGTAACCATTGTAGGTTGCTATGCGCAATTAAAACCCAAAGAAATTGCCGAAATACCCGGCGTTGATATGGTTTTAGGTGCTGCCGAAAAATTCCAGATCGTTGATTACATTACGGATCTTACTAAAAATCCCAAAGCGTTAGTTTATAACCAACCGGTAACCGAAGCTAATCAGTTCGTTTCCGCATGGTCAATAGGCGACCGTACACGTACTTTTTTAAAAGTTCAGGATGGTTGCGATTATTCTTGTACATTTTGTACTATCCCTTTAGCCCGTGGCGCAAGCCGCAGCGATACCATTGAGAATGCGGTAAAGCAAGCTGAAGAGATCGCGGCATCAGGAGTAAAAGAAATTGTATTAACAGGTGTAAATTTGGGCGATTTCGGTATTAGAGATGGTAAACGTGAAGACAAATTCTTCGACCTGGTTAAAGCTTTGGATAAAGTTGAAGGTATTGATCGTATTCGCATCTCGTCCATAGAACCTAACCTTTTAACCGATGAGATCATAGAATTTGTAGCTACATCAAAACGTTTTGTACCGCACTTCCATATCCCACTGCAATCCGGCTCGGACAAGATATTGGGACTGATGCGCCGCCGTTATAAAAGAGAACTATATGCCAATCGCGTAGCTAAAATAAAACAGCTAATGCCCGATTGCTGCATAGGGGTGGATGTGATTGTTGGTTTCCCCGGCGAAACACGCGAGGATTTTATCGACACGTACAATTTTTTAAACGATTTGAACGTTTCTTACCTGCATGTATTCACCTACTCTGAGCGGGAAAATACCCCGGCAAGTGAAATGAAAGGTACAGTACCGGGTTCAACCCGTGCTGAACGGAGTAAAATGCTGCATATCCTGTCAGACAAAAAACGCCGGGCTTTTTACGAAACCCAGCTAGGCAGAACGGATGAGGTATTGTTTGAGGGTGATATTAAAGATGGTTTTATGCATGGTTTTACCCGTAACTATGTAAAAGTTAAAACCAAATACGATCCTGTTTTAGTTAACGAATTGAAAACCGTTCATTTAACACAAATTTCACCGGATGGTGATGTTGAAATAACAGAGTCTGAAGAGATATTAGCGCATTAAAGGCTATATTGCCACAAATTATACTACATGTTCCCAAACTTAACCTCGCTTATACAGTACTTATTTGGCATCACAATTCTGCTTCCTGTACAAACATTTGGTTTTTTTGTAGCCATTGCTTTTGTAGGGGCTTATTGGGCTTTTTCTGAAGAGTTTAAACGCAAAGAGAAATTAGGCGTTATACATTCATTCAAAAAAACCATCACAATTGGTAAACCAATTTCAGCGGCCGAACTGGTTGGCAACGGGGTGTTTGGCTTTATCATTGGTTATAAAATAGTCGATGCCATATTTAATTACCACGCACTTATTGAAGATCCGCAGGACTTTTTATTATCAACAAAAGGTAACTGGATAGGTGGTATTATTATGGCTGGTGTTTTAATTTATTGGGCTTACGCCGAAAATAAAAAGCAGGTATTACCTCAGCCAAAAGAACAAGTTGTTAATGTGCATCCTCATGAGTTAATGGGGAGTATTTTACTTTGGGCTGCTATTTGCGGTTTTGTAGGTGCCAAGTTGTTTAACGGGCTTGAAAACTGGGACGATTTTGTAAAAGACCCGGTTGGTATGCTGATAGGCACCAGTGGTTTTACTTTTTATGGTGGATTGATCTGCGGCGGTGCGGCAGTACTATATATTGCTTATAAGCACGGCATAAAACCATTAACCATGCTGGATATTGGTGGCCCGGGTATGATGCTAGCCTACGGTTTAGGCCGTATAGGTTGCCAGATGAGCGGCGACGGCGATTGGGGGAAAGTAAACCTATTACCAAAACCGCATTTATTAGGTTGGCTACCCGATTGGATGTGGTCATTCAGTTTCCCGCATAACGTAAACGACGAAGGTCTCCAGATACCGGGTTGTATTGGCAAGTTTTGCCATGTTTTACCTGCACCGGTTTGGCCTACATCTTTTTATGAATGTGTTACCTGTATACTGTTGTTCCTGTTTTTATGGAGCATACGTGATAGAATTAAGGCGCCTGGTGTATTCTTTGGTATTTATTTAATACTTAACGGTATAGAGCGGTTTTTAATAGAATTTATACGGGTAAATACAAGGTACCATATAGGCGATTTTTCTTTCCCACAAGCACAATTAATAGCTGTTTGCCTTTTTATAGCAGGCGTAATTTTAGTTATACCAGGATTAAAATCCAACCAAAAGCACGAAGTAAAACATGGTTAGTACTACAAAAAAACTAATCAATAACCAGGTTGTACGATTTGTGCTTTCGGCAGGGGCCGGTTTTTTGGTGGATATATCCGCTTTTTACCTTTTCTATCATAACCTGCTTACCGAAAAAACTTATCATGTTTTCAACGCTACTGTGCGTAATTCAACCATATCATTAGCTATATCATTTTTTTTAGGTGTGATGGTGAATTTTTTGATTACCCGGTATCTTGTTTTTACGGAATCGAAACTGGCTCCTTATAAACAATTTGCACGCTTCATGTCTGTTGCTACTATTGGCTTCTTTGCCAATTTGGGCGCAATTAAAATTCTGATTCAGGACTTTAACATGTATCCACCGGTGGCACGTATCGTAGCTGCGCTAAGTTTGTTTTTTGCCAGCTTTTTTGTACATAAATTATTCTCATTCAGCTTGTCATTAAGGCACCATGCAGTACAGTCAGATAACCAATAAAGTTATTGAGGTTTCCAAAAAAGCCGGCGCATTTATCCGCGAACAAAGGAGAACTTTCGATCCTGCCAAAATAGAATATAAAGGATTAAACGATCTGGTTTCTTATGTAGATAAGACCGCCGAGCAGATCATTGTAGCCGGATTGGAAGAAATCCTCCCCGAAGCAGGCTTCATCACCGAAGAAAAAACAAAAACCAAAATAGGCGAACGTTTCAACTGGATAATTGATCCTTTAGATGGTACCACCAATTTTATCCATGGCTTACCTGTATTTTCGGTAAGCATCGCGCTTAAAGAATATGACGAATTGGTAGTAGGCGTAGTTTATGAAGTTAACCAGGATGAATGCTTTTACGCCAGCAAAGGTTCACCCGCTTATTTAAACGGTAAAGAAATTAAAGTAAGCAACAACCCAACCGTAGCCACCAGTTTATTAGCTACAGGTTTCCCTTATTACGATTTTACCAAGCAAGCGGCCTATATCAACCTATTCACCGAACTGATGAAAAACTCACACGGCTTGCGCCGTATGGGTTCAGCAGCCGTCGACCTGGCTTATACAGCTTGTGGACGTTTCGAGGCCTTCTATGAATATAACTTAAACGCCTGGGATGTAGCAGCCGGGATACTAATCGTAAAACAAGCAGGAGGGGATGTAATAAATTTCAGCGGTGGCGATGAAGTAATTGATACCCGGGAAATGGTTGCCACTAACGGCAAAATAACAGCCGAATTGCTCGATTACATCCAAAAATATTTTAAGTAATTTATTCACCAACCAAAAGTACTACCCGTCCGACACCTCTCTAAACCGGCATCGTCTGGTTCGGCAACCACACCAGAGGTAGCAGCACTAACCTTAAAAGAAGCAGGCGCAGCCGGGAGTTTTCTTTGGTTACTTTCTTTTGCGGAAAAAGAAAGTGACGCCTTAGCGGCCAGCGATACCAGCGATAAGTAACCGTATTTCAAGGCCCACACTTACAAACAAAAACACCGATCACTTCACAAAGCAATCGGTGCAATAATAAAATATCTATGTAATTACAGCGCTTCAGAAACCACTTCGGTAACTTCAGGCACCATACGTTTCAATAAGCTTTCAATACCGGCTTTCAAGGTAACAGTTGATGACGGGCATCCACTGCATGAACCTCTAAGTTCCACAGTAACCACACCTTCATCATTAAATGATTTATAAGTAATAGCGCCACCGTCCGATTCCACGGCCGGGCGTACATAATCGTGTAGTATCTGCTGTATTTTAACTTCAATATCCGAGCCTTCAAAATCGCCTTGTTCAGGTTGTTCTTCTAATTGCACAGCTAATTCAGCTTCAACAGCACCTTTAACAAACTCTTTCAGTATCGGCAAAAGGTCATCCCAATCGCTGCCTTCGGTTTTGGTCACTGTAACAAAGTTACTGGCAAAGAAAACACCGTTCACAAACGAAAACTTATAGAGCTCCTTAGCAAAAGGTGATTTTTCAGCACTTTCTTTAGTGGCAAAATCGGCACTACCGTTAATCAGCAACTTGTTTACAATAAACTTCATTGTTGCCGGGTTCGGGGTAGACTCAGTATATACGTTGATATTCATCTTAATTACGCTTTAATATTCTTTAACAAATTTAGGTAGCTTTTTGATTTATTTAACAATGTTAAATTGTTATGACCGGGTTATGACATGTGCAAATGTGCTGATATGCAAATGTGCGAATGGCATTAAAGTTTCTAAATCTGCATATTTGCACATCCTAAAATCAAATCCCTGTATAATTCGATGGCGATACCTTTTTTATTTCTTCTTTAACGCTATCACTTACCTGTAAAGTATGCACAAACTCCGCGATAGTGTGCGCATTAATATGTGTATTAGTGCGTGTAAGTTCCTTCAAAGCCTCGTATGGATTTGGATAACCCTCACGGCGTAAAATAGTCTGTATCGCCTCTGCAACAACCGCCCAGTTAGCTTCCAGGTCAGCGCTAATTGCGCCTTCATTCAATAATAATTTATTTAAACCTTTGATGGTTGACTTCATGGCGATAACCGTATGGCCAATCGGTACACCAATGTTACGCAATACGGTTGAGTCGGTTAAATCACGTTGTAACCTTGATACCGGCAACTTAGCCGCTAAATGTTCAAATATAGCGTTAGCTAAGCCTAAGTTACCTTCAGAGTTTTCAAAATCTATCGGGTTTACTTTATGTGGCATAGCCGATGATCCTACTTCGCCCGCTTTTATTTTTTGCTTGAAGTAGTTCATGGATATGTAAGACCACATATCCCTATCCAAATCGATCAGGATGTTGTTGATCCTTTTCAATGCGTCACATTGTGCAGCGAAGTTATCGTAGTGCTCAATCTGGGTAGTGAACTGCGAACGTTTCAATCCCAAAATATTATCTACGAAGTTATTACCGAATGTTTTCCAGTCAATGCTGCCATAAGCAATGTTATGCGCGTTAAAATTACCTGTAGCGCCACCAAACTTAGCAGAGTAGGGTACTTGCTTTAACAGGTGTAACTGGTTTTCCAAACGCTCCACAAAAACCTGTATCTCCTTACCCAAACGAGACGGTGATGCAGGTTGGCCATGCGTGTGGGCCAGCATAGGGATTTTTTCCCAGTCGGCAGCGTATACTTTTAACACACCAATCAACTCATCAAACAAAGGATAGTAAACATCTGCCAAAGCCAATTTAAAGCTGTAGGGAATAGCCGTATTGTTAATATCCTGTGAGGTTAAGCCAAAGTGGATGAACTCTTTATATTCAGCAATATTAAGCTTGTCAAACTCTTGTTTTATAAAATACTCAACCGCTTTAACATCGTGGTTGGTTACTTTTTCTATGTCTTTTATACTTTGCGCATCAACTTCGCTAAAATTTTTGTAGATGTTTCGTAACTTTTCTGTTATATTTCTATCAAAGTTTTGTAATTGAGGTAAAGGGTGTTCGCATAAGGCGATGAAGTACTCAATTTCAACGTATACCCGGTATTTAATTAATGCGTATTCAGAAAAGTAGCCGGCTAATTGAGCGGTTGCATTGTGATAACGACCATCAATTGGCGATATAGCTGAAAGTGGAGAAAGTGACATAAATATATTTTTTTGCAAAGGTAACAATTATGCCGATTGTCTGTAAAAAGTAATTTGAAATGGAAACTTTGAAATCTAAAAATGTTTCCATAGTTTTGTTCCGGAAATTACAGATGATCACAATAGAGAGAATAATTGAGGGTGGCGAAGAGCTTTTTTTAAAGGCTGGCATAAAAAGCGTTACCATGGATGATATCGCCAGGCATTTGGGAATATCAAAAAAAACTATCTATCACTTTTTCAAGGACAAGAATGATTTGGTTATTGCCCTGGTTAAAAAGAAGCTGAAGGAAGATGAAGACGATATGGCTGAGATTATCAGCAAGTCGGGCAATGTGATAGAGGAAATGATCAATATGATGAATTGTTCTGAAGAAATAATTTCCCGGATTAATCCTATTGTGATCCATGATATGCAAAAGTATCATCCACAGGCATGGAAAGAGTTTCAAAACTTTAAATCAGGTGTAGTAATACAAACGCTGGAAGAGCTGTTAACCAAGGGGATAACCCAGGGTTATATAAGGCCCGACATTGATGTTAAAATAATATCCAGAATGCGGGTGAATCAGATTGAACTTGGGTTTGACGCATCAGTATTTCCAATAGCTGAATATAATACCTGGAAGGTACAACAACAGTTTCAGGAGCATTTTAACTATGGCGTATGTACACTAGAAGGTTATAAACTTTTAGATCAATATAAAAACAATAAACCGGATTAATAAGACTGCTGACATACTGCTGTCAATCCCGCTAAACATATTTGAGAAAATTAATAAATACCCTATTCACACATATATACAAATGAGAAAATTAATTATTGCCGGAGCCTTACTTTGTGGCATAGCTGTTAAAAGCTACGCCCAACAAGCCCCACCTGATACCGGACACACTCATAACTATAGTCTGGCCGAATGTATAAGCTATGCCTACCAACACCAGGACTCTGTGGTAAACGCAGGTTTAGATGTGAAAAGCGCCGGCTATAAAGTTAAAGAAACCATTGGCCAGGGTTTACCGCAAATTAGCGGAACGGCCCAATTTCAGGATTACCTTAGACTGCCGGTAACGTTGGTTGATGTGTCTTCATTTGAATCAACCGTACCTAAGGGTACTTTAGCGCCATTTAAGCTTGGGTTAAATTATCAGACTACTGCCGCTTTAAATCTTACCCAAAAGATTTTTGATGGTAATTATCTGGTTGGTGTAAAGGCTAGTAAAACTTATAAAGAACTTTACGAACGCAGTTTAACACGCTCTCGTATCGAAGCTAACGTTAGTGTAACTAAAGCCTATTATCAGGTTTTGGTAAGCGACGAGCAAATCAAATTGCTTGACGCAAATATTAAACAGTTAAAACAGCAATTAGACCAAACAACTGCCGAAAATAAACAAGGCTTGGCTGAACAAATAGATGTGCAACGGTTAACTGTTCAATACAACAACCTGGTTACGTCGAGAGATAATACTGTCAGGCTATTGGAACTGAATAACGAACTATTAAAGTTCCAAATGGGAATGGCTATTACCGATGAGCTTACACTAACCGATAAACTGGAAAATATCAATTTTGATGATGCCATAGCAAATAGTGCTGATACATCCTTTTATCACAACAGGATTGAATATAGCTTACTGGAAACTCAGAAAAGATTAAATGAATATGATTTAAAGAGCAAAAAAGCGCAGTATTTACCCAGCCTTTCGGGTTTTGCAAATTACGGTACAAGTTTTCAAAACAATTCATTTGGCAATTTATATTCTGCTAATTATCCATCCAGTTATATCGGCTTAACTTTAAATGTGCCGATTTTTTCAGGCTTTCAACACCTTAACCAGGTTAGGGAATCAAAAATCGCTATCATAAAATCTGAAAACGATTTGTTTAACCTTCGTAACGGAATAGGTCTGCAGGCTAACAAAGCCCGTATCACTTATATTAATGGTTTACAATCCCTAAAAAGCCAGAAAGAAAATATGGGCCTTGCCGAAGAAGTGTTAAGGGTAGCAAAAATTAAATATTCACAGGGCGTTGGTTCAAGCATTGAGGTTACTCAGGCACAAACTGATCTCGATAGCGCAGATAACTCATACATACAAAGCTTATACGACGCTTTAGTTAGTAAAGTTGATCTTGACCAGGCTTACGGACGTATTAAATAAACATATCACGATATAAAATAAGACAGATGAAAAAAATATTATACCTATCAGCAGTACTGTTTCTGGCAGCATGCTCAAACAACAAACCAAAGGATAAAAAAGCCGAGCTAACTGATCTGAAAAAACAGCAGGCTACCCTCGCTTCAAAAATCACCGCTTTACAGGCCGAATTAGGTAGCCAGGATTCAACAAAAGGTGCTGACGTAGGTGCTATTACGCTTAAACCGGGTATGTTCACAAACTATGTGCAGATACAGGGTAAAATTGATGCACAGGACAACGTTACCGCCTATCCGCAGGCACAGGCTATAATTACCGCCATTTATGTAAAGGCTGGTGATCATGTAAACAAAGGCGAGGTATTGGCACAGTTAGATAACAGCGTATTAGTGCAAAATATAGCACAGGCACAAGCACAGGCTAATTTGTCAAACACACTTTACCAACGTCAAAAAAATCTTTGGGATCAAAAAATTGGTACCGAAGTGCAGTTTTTACAGGCACAAACTCAATTGCAAACTGCCCAAAAGCAAGTTTCTTCATTGCGCCAACAGGCAGATATGTATCGCATTGTATCACCTATAAGTGGTACAGTTGATCAGATGGATCTTAAATTAGGGCAGGTTGGGGCACCGGGTTCAGCTGGTATCCGTGTTATAAATGCCGATAATTTAAAAGTTAAGGCTGATGTACCGGAGTCATACTCAAGTAGCGTAAATCAAGGCGACAGCGTTCAAATCTTATTCCCGGATGTGGCTGATTCTTTAACTACCCGCATAACATTTGCTGCTAAAGTTATCGATCCGGGATCACGCAGTTTTGGTATCGAAATAAAATTACCGCATAACAAAGAGTATCGCCCAAATATGACAGCTGTGTTGAAAATTGCTGATTATTCAAGACGTAATACCATTGTTATCCCTGTAAACGCTATCCAAAAGTCGGACGAGGGCGATTATGTTTACATAAACGTAAACGGTTACGCTAAACGCAAATCAATAACCGAAGGTGCTACTTCTGGCGGCTTAACCGAGATCAAATCCGGCCTATCAAGCGGCGACCAGTTGATAACTGAAGGTGCCAGCGATCTAAGTGATGGCGATAAGGTAAGTATATTAACATCTGGCAATTAATCATATAATCGGATTCAGAAAATGAAAGACCAGGAAAAAGAATTCGGCCCATCGAGTTGGGCCATCGATAATAAACGGGCGGTATACGTACTTATATTTTTAATCACGTTGCTGGGTTTCTCAGCCTATAATTCGCTGCCTAAAGAAAACTTTCCGGATATAACCATACCCAAGGTATATATCACAACAATATATCAGGGCCAATCACCACAAAATATTGAAACACTGGTTACACGCCAGCTCGAAAAGCAGTTAAAATCCTTAAAAGGATTGAAAAAAGTTACCTCTAATACGCAACAAAACGTATCGGTAATAACTGCTGAATTTAACACAGATGTTAAAATACGGGATGCCAAAACGGATGTTAAAGATGCGGTAGATAAGGCTAAGCAGGATCTTCCCCAAAACGATAACAATCTAAAAGAATCGACTGTATCTGACATCAATGTTGCCGATCAGCCAATATTATATATCAACCTTTCAGGTGATTACGATCTTAAAAAATTAAAAGAGTACGCCGATAATTTGAAGGATGATATTGAAGGCATGAAACAAATATCACAAGTGGTTGAGGTGGGCGCATTAAAGCCTAACATCCAGATCAATGTAGATATTAACAAAATGTCGGCTGCGCAGATCAGCTATAATGATATAACACAAGCTATTGGTAATGAGAATATTCTGTCTACCGCAGGAACAATCACCAACGACGGTGAGCAGCGTGCTGTTGACATTAAAGAGGATTTTAAAAGCGCCGATGAAGTTGCCGCCATGGTTATCAGAAACCCTCAGGGGAAAGCGGTTTACTTGCGTGATATTGCTGAGATAAAAGATGGTTTTCAGGATCAGGAAAGTTATGCGCGTCTTAAAACACCTAATGATCCCAACTTCAAAAACGTAATCACACTAAACGTAAGTAAACGCTCAGGTGAGAACTTGATTGAAGCCTCTGATGAGATTTATGCATTAATCAAACAAAAACAACACAGCATTTTCCCTAAAGGATTAAACATAACTGTTACCGGTGACCAGTCAGATAAAACACGTTCAACCTTGAACGATTTGATCAATACCATTATCATCGGTTTTATATTGGTAACCATTATCCTCATGTTCTTCATGGGAAGCACCAACGCTATATTTGTGGCATTGTCGGTACCGCTGTCCTGTTTTATCGCGTTCCTCATAATGCCGGTCATCGGGTTCACACTCAACATGATCGTGCTATTCTCCTTCCTGCTGGCATTAGGTATAGTAGTGGATGATGCCATTGTGGTAATTGAAAACACGCACCGTATATTTAACAACGGCGCTGTTCCTATTACAAAAGCGGCAAAAATAGCAGCTGGCGAAGTTTTTATGCCTGTATTTTCAGGCACCATGACTACGCTTGCACCGTTCATTCCGTTGGCATTTTGGCATAGCTTAATAGGTAGTTTCATGTTCTTCCTGCCAATAACGCTCATCATCACCTTATTGGCATCGTTGGTGGTAGCCTATATAATGAACCCGGTTTTCGCAGTTGATTTTATGAAAGCGCATCACGAGGGTGAACATGACCACCAACGATTTGATCGCAAAACATCGCGTACAACCATCATCATGGCGGCAGTAGCGGTATTCTTTTATTTGCTTGCGGCTGGTCATTTTGTAAGTATTGGGGTAGGGAACTTTGTGGTACTGTTAATTGTATTATTTCTGTTCAACCACTTTATATTATTAAAGGTGATTGATAAGTTCCAAAAAAACCTGTGGCCGCGTTTTCAAACATGGTATGCCAATGTGCTGGAGAAAGCTGTTCACAGCCCATGGTGGGTACTTGGCGGTATGGTGGTTTTATTCTTCTTTACCATAGGCTTTTCAGTTGCCAGCAAGTTGGATGTTGAATTATTCCCATCATCCGATCCAAACTTTGTGTACGTGTATGTAACCATGCCAATAGGCACGGATCAGGCATATACCAATCAGGTTATTGGTGGGCTAGAAAAGAAAGTTGCACAGGTAGTTGAACCTGATAAGGATATTGTATCATCCATCATATCAAACGTATCCGTAGGGGTAACCGATCCTTCTGATGAAGATCAGGGAACATATTACAATAAGGGTAAAATCACTGTGGCATTTGTTGAGTTTGGTAAAAGAAACGGGAAGGATACCAAAAAGATATTGCAACGTATCCGTAGCTCTGTACAGGGTGTCCCGGGCGCTAAAATAGCTGTAGCTCAGGAAGCCAGTGGTCCGCCGGTACAAAAGGACATCAGTATTGAAATGGCTGGTGATAACCTGGATACTTTGGTACATACCAGCGCCCGTCTGAAAAAATATCTGGATGCGCAGGGAATTCCTGGTATTGAAGAGTTAGTTCCGGATGTTCAGGCCAACAAACCCGAAATCATTTTTGATGTAGACAGGGAGCGCGCTAATCGTGAAGGTATAAGTACTTCACAAATTAACCTGGCTTTGCTTACTTCAATTTATGGCTACAAAGCAGGTGATTTCAGGAACACAACCGAAGATAATTATGAAATTGATGTACGCGCCGCGGAGGATCAACGCAATAATGTGGACGCTTTACGCAACTTAAAGATCACCTTCCGTGATATTGCGAGCGGTGGTGCTATAAGGCAGGTTCCTATCTCCGCGTTTACTGATATCAGGTATACCAATACCTATGCTAATATTAAGCACAAACAGCAAAGGCGTGTGCTTACACTGGGATCGAATGTTATAAAACCGTTTACACCTGCTGATGTGAATGCTCAGATAGCGCAGGCGCTCAAAAACTTTAAATTGCCTGAAAACGTGTCTCTCAGAATGGGTGGTTCTCAGGAAGATCAAGCCGAAACAGGTGCATTCTTGGGTAGCGCCTTGATGATCTCATTTGGTTTGATACTTGTAATATTGATGGCGTTGTTTAACTCCATCGGCAAAACGTTAATTATTTTAAGTGAGATATTCTTTAGTATTATCGGGGTATTCCTGGGCTTAAGTTTATTCCACATGACGTTCTCTATCGTAATGTCGGGTGTTGGTATTATCGCGCTCGCCGGGGTAGTGGTACGTAATGGTATCCTACTGGTTGAGTTCTCGGATATGCTGTTAGAACAAGGCTTAAGCATACATGATGCAGTGGTTGAAGCTGCCCGTACCCGTATGACGCCGGTACTATTAACCGCCAGTGCCGCTATATTAGGTTTAATACCTTTGGCGGTAGGTTTTAATATTGATTTTGCGGGATTATTTGCAGAAGGTAAACCACATATTTATTTTGGTGGTGATAACGTAGCCTTCTGGGGCCCATTATCATGGACTATGATATTCGGCTTAGGTTTTGCTACTATTATTACATTGATAATAGTGCCTTGTATGTACCTGATACGTTTTAACTTAAAAGAAGGTGTAAGAAAAAGAAGAGAAGCAAGGCAATTAAAAGCTGCCACTGCTAAATAATAATAACATTGTATAATTAAAGAGCCACTCTGATTAATCGGAGTGGCTCTTTTTATATGCGTTATTTTTTGATTTTTTTGATCAACTTTTTTATATCGAGTAAACTTTCAAGTTTATTAAATCGCTTTTCGTGCCTGCTGCCCGCATCAAGCGCATCGTAGGTTAATCCCGCTGTAATCGCGTATATAGCATGGTGCAAGCCATCAATCGCGATGGATTTAGGTTCTTCTTCAGTTATGGGTGGCGCAGCTTTAAACATAGGCAACATAATCATTGATGTACCCCATATTGCTCCAAAATGAGCTAATGTTGCAGGCCAGCCTTTCAACCCGGTAAGTGATATAATACCTCTTGCAACACCCCATGTTGTACCATAAGCCCAATGCAATTCCTGCGACATTTTTTCTTTTTCGCCGGGTACTGGTTTTGCGCCTACGGTTTCTTCAGCAACTTTAACCGGGGCATCACTTGGTTTGCGCTTGGTTATTTTCATCTCGATCATTTGCGAAATAGTTATCGCGGCTGTTGCTGCCAGGCCCGCAAGCAAGCCTTTTCCTATCGCGCTGCCCAATTCGCCAAGGACATTGTTTTGATGTATTTTCATGTTGATGGTTTTGATAAGCACTACACACAATTAATGTACCAATGCATTTGGGAATGATTATTGTATTTATACCGATATTAAATCATCTATCTAAAAACACTGCTACCCGGAGATCCCGGATTCATGGATGATATTCAAAGAGAAAGAAAAATCAGTAAAAGGAAATTAATTATGAAGATCAAAGAAATATCACACCCGTTTTGGCAGGTGTTAGGCATAGGTACGCTTGCAGGAATGCGCACATCATCAGCCCCTGCAATTACCAGCCAAATACTAAGCCACCATCATTCAAAAAGACTTGAGCATTCGCCGCTTAATTTTATGCAATCAAAAACTGTTGCAAACACGCTTACATTTTTAACCGTAGGCGAAGTGATAATGGATAAATTACCTTCAACTCCAAACCGTATCAGGCCAACCGGTTTTGTATTCCGTTGCCTGTCAGGAGCGTTAGCAGGTGCCAGCATTTATAAAGCCACTGGCGGCAATGTGTTAGCGGGTGCGTTGTTGGGTTCTGCTTCGGCGGCGGCATCAACTTATTTGAGCTTTATACTGCGAAAAAACACAGTGAAAAAAACCAAAATATTTGACCCCATTATTGGCGCAATTGAAGATGCTTTAGTAGTGGGAGCGGGGATAGGGCTCATCCAAATCGCGTAAAAAATTAACAACTGTCAAACGTACGTAAAAAACATGTTGTATACGCACACGCCTACAATAAATTGGTATTTTTGGACGTCTTAAAGGCGAGGTTTCAAATAGGTTTACAAATCTTAAATTAAGATACTATAAGTACTACTTTTTGGTTAGAGGTGGTTGTTTAGAGTGATTGATAGCAGACCGGAAGATTATTCTTTCGGTCTGTTTTTTTTAATTCTCGTTCAAATTTAAAAGCTTCCAGCTACTTTCATCAGCCACTGCGCCACCTTTATATTTTAACGTTATTTCGAAGTTTGTTTTTAAAGCATCACCACCATTGGTCTTAGTATTAACAACTGAACGTATAATAAAAATGGAATCAGCTTTTTTGCCATATTCATACCCGTCTTCAGAAAAACTTGCACCGTTCCCTTTTAATGTTGGCAGTACAAATTGTTTAGCAATGTTATACACCTCGTTGCTTGATGGCATGCCAGTAAACAATGTGTTTATATCATTATCGCCTGATAAGGCAAATTTGACAACGATCACTATAAATATTACTACCAAAGCAAATATTATCCATAGCGCTTTTTTGGCTGATTTTTTCTTCTGTTTTTTATGCGCCAGATAATTCTTTTGCGGCTCCATTAAAATTGTTGTAAGGCTAATTATGTTATAAAATTAGTAAAAGTCATAACAATGTGTATTACCCTCAAATTTAGGAGGGGTATCCACACGGTTAGGGTTTATGGTTTGATAATTGAAACTTCCTTCGCTGCTGCCACTTGTGCCACCGTAACTTAAGCCTGAAACCTGAGCGTCGTGACTTACCCCTAACCTGAATTTCTCTCCCGAGTCTCTGTTTACAAACAAATCAAACACAAGCGACAGTACCAACGCACTCGGGCCACTTTGCCCGCCCGAACGATACATCAACCCGGCACTTACACTGCGGTGCTTATATTCAATCCCTGCAGCAGTCGACTGTGACGAAGATTGCCTGTAGTACACCACAGATGGGATTAAGTATGATTTTTCATCATCGCTCATGTTCTCATCAGCGTCCAGATCCAGTCGGTATGTCATGTAAGCCGTAGTACGGAATGGTAATTTAACAGGCACACCTGTAAATGAATCATTAGGGCTGTTAAGATGCTGTGTTGCCCCACCCACCATGAAATTTCCAACCACCAGGTTAATCCCGGCACCGGTGTCGAAATAATATTTATTGTTAAATGCTAACGCATCCGCCGCCGATGAAGCACCTGGAATTATCCCGAGTTGTGGATCTATCTGATCATCAAATACTAACTTACTGTAGTCAATATTCCTGTTGCCAACACCTGCCTGTATCCCGAACGATAGTATATAATCATCAGAGCCCACACTATACGAGTATATGCCCGCAATGCTATTTGTATTCAAAAATTGGCCTCCCTCGCTACTGCGGTTAAACATTAAGCCCACACCGCCACCAAATTGGGGTATATTGTAATCCATCTCGGCGGTAAAATAATTAGACGGACTACCGGATGTAGTATACTGTGTACGATAATTAAAGTTCGCCCTAAAATCACCCTGAAACTGGCCGTTTAAAGCTGGATTTAAATAAACCGGGGCATTAAAATATTGTGAATATAGGTGATCCTGCCCACGGGCATTCAATCCTGCAAGCAGCAAAACAGTAACATATAATATATATCGCTTTCTCAAATCCATCATCTTATTAAATTAACTGTTCCCGTTCTTTTGGGCAAAGAATTATTGTAGGACATTCCATTCCAAACCGACCCGTTTATAAAAGTGGCCGATGCCTGCCATATATAAGCTCCCTGCTGCATCAGCACGCCCCTAAACATGCCATCCCAACCCTCAACCGGCGATCCTTTGCTATCAAGTTTATTAGTTTCCCAAAGCAATTGTCCGTAATTATTGAATATTTGTAATTCCCATGTTTTAATACCTGAACCTTTGGCCATAAATAACCGCAGATCATAAGCAGAGCCGGTTGGCATAAACGCGTTGGGCAAAAATAATTGGCCAGGTGTACCGGTAACCCTTACAATATGTGTAACCTCACTGGTGCATGATCCATTATTGCTAATAATCAACTTTACCTGATAATAACCAGTATCAGCATAGCGATGCGAGGGATTTCGACCTGTAGAACTTGTACCATCACCAAAATCCCATGCCCAGCTAGATGGTGGACCCGTACTTTGATCAATAAACGAGAATTCATAGTTGGGTATAGTAACCACACTATCGGGTTGTTCAGTAAACTGCGCAATTAGAGGGGCATTCACATTTATAGTTTGTACTGTTGAATCAGCACATCCGGTAACCGTATTCGTTGCAGTTAATGTAACGGTGAATGGCGATTTCTTAAAATTATAATAATGCGGCTTTGGGGTAAAACTATACTCTGGCGTCGATCCGTCACCAAAATTCCAGGTATAGCTTAATGATCCGGGTGGGG
This sequence comes from Mucilaginibacter sp. L196, assembly GCF_009765905.1. GTDB lineage: Bacteria > Bacteroidota > Bacteroidia > Sphingobacteriales > Sphingobacteriaceae > Mucilaginibacter. Next base: position 947,013 of record NZ_LMUO01000019.1, read on the forward strand.
TAGTACCGTTTTGGGTAGTGGTATTTAAAAAGGATATCGTGGCAGCACAATTCACATCGGTCGTAAACGCCGGCTGTGGAACAGGGTAAACCGTAATAGCTATTTTCGCAGACTCTATGCCCTGTGGCGAACAATTGTTAGCCGCTGTTATGCTTACCGAATAACTGCCGGCAATAGTAAATATATAAGGTAAGTTGGCTGTACCTGCAATAGGTTGTTCAATTAAATTTCCGTTAACATCATAAATATTATAATGATAAGAACTGCCACCACTTGAATTATTTACAAATGATACGTTCAGCGGCGCGCAACCGGAGCTTACATTATTTAAAATATACATCTGCGGTGTTACTGTTGGTGGCGAAATAACTATAGGTATATTATTAGTAGTAGCAGATGTGCCGCAAGGCCCAAATGCTGTCATATACACGGTATACTGTGTAGGTGTGTTAACATTAAGGGAGGTAAATATGGCGTCGGTTTTGTCGGTTTTATCTATTTCCTGCACTAAAGTATTGCCGTTATATAAATAAAACTTGTACGATACATTGTTGCCCGGCGAAACGTTTTGTACATCTAATGTAAACGGCGCGCATCCTGTTGTTTGTAGCGGCAATATCGCGGCTATTACCTTATCCGATGTGATGTGTATAGTATCATAAACCGGCGGGCGCTGATTACAATTACTCAGCACACTAAGCGATACTATGTAAGTTGTATCGGTTCCGTTTGTTGTTTCCTTAAAAAAATGTTGTGGGCTTGCTGAGATTGATGTTGTACCATCGCCAAAATTCCACAAAAACGAAGATCCGGATTGGTTATTTGATGTGTTTGTAAAGGTAACCGTTTGTGAGCCGCAGGAGTTAATAGTACTACCCTTAAAGCTTGCTATTACATCGGCCTTATCAATAATGGTAACCTGTGCCTGGCTACTGGCGCATGCGGTGGCACCAATTATGGTCCAGCTGAACGAGTAGGCGTTGCCACCTATCAAATTACTTATCGTGGTTTGATAATTGCTTGTATCGGCAAAAGTTACCGGGCTCCCTGATGTTTGATGCCAAACACCGGCATTACTGCCCGGACTGTTTCCCATTAAAGTATACGTTGTAGCCCCGCAAAGGCTGGTATCGCGACCGGCATTGGCAATAGGTGCGGGTTGGCTTACAGTTATAGTAGTAATTGTAGATGCAGAAGTATTACATGGGTTATTTTGAACAATAGCCTTGTATTGCGTGGTTTGTGTAAGGTTTTTATATAAGAGTATAGTAAGCGTATCTAATGGGGTAACGGTTTGCCATGTAGCGCCATCATTTACAGATTGTTGCCACATTACAATCTTTCCTACCTGGCCGGTTAGGTTTATTTGGCCGCTATTGCTGGTTGCACAAACAGTTGTTGGCCCGGTAGCTGCAGTAACGCCGGGTACGGTTTGCGCGTTATCAGTTATGGTAACTTCTGCCTGGCTATTGGCGCATGGCGAAGCTCCTTTTATGGTCCAGCTAAACATATAAACATTACCACCCTGCAAATTGCTTACTGTAGTTGAGTAATTGGTGGAGTCGGAAAAAGTAACGACCGGGCCCGAAATCAGGTGCCAAACGCCGGAGTTCGCACCCGGGCTATTCCCTTGTAACTTGTAAGTGGTAGCTGCACAAAGGGTTGTATCTTTCCCTGCATTTGCTGTCGGCGCAGGTTGGTTTACGGTAATAGTAGTAATAGTAGATGCAGAAGTACTACATGGGTTATTTTGAACAATAGCCTTGTATTGCGTTGTTTGTGTAAGGTTTTTATACAAGAGTATAGTAAGCGTATCTAATGGAGCAACGGCTTGCCATGTAGCGCCATTATCTACAGATTGTTGCCACATTATTATCTTTCCTACCTGGCCGGTTAGGTTTATTTGGCCGCTATTGTTGTTTGCACAAACAGTTGTTGGCCCGGTAGCTGCAGTAACGCCGGGTACGGTTTGCACGTTATCAGTTATTGTAACTTCTGCCTGGCTATTGGCGCATGGCGAAGCTCCTTTTATGGTCCAGCTAAACATATAAATACTACCACCCTGCAAATTGCTTACTGTAGTTGAGTAATTGGTGGAGTCGGAAAAAGTAACGACCGGCCCCGAAATCTGATGCCAAACGCCGGAGTTCGCACCCGGGCTATTCCCTTGTAAATTGTAAGTGGTAGCTGCACAAAGTGTTGTGTCTTTTCCTGCATTTGCTGTCGGCGCAGGTTGGTTTACGGTAATAGTAGTAACAGTAGATGCAAGTATACTGCATACGTTATTTTGAACAATCGCCTTATATTGAGTTGTTTCGGTTAAGTTTTTATATAAAAGTGTTGTAAGCGTATCTAGTGGAGCAACGGCCTGCCATGTAGCACCATTATCTACAGATTGTTGCCACATTACTACCTTTCCTACCTGCCCGGTTAAATTTATTTGCCCACTGTTTGCATTAGCACAAACAGTTGTTGCCCCTGTTGCTGCCGTAACACCGGATACCGTTTGTTTATTATCGGTTATGGTAACTACACTTTGTGATTGGCAGCCCGAACCTGTGGTTATAGTCCATTTAAATTGATATATATTGCCGGGTATCAAGCCTGAAACCGTTGGGTTTGCTGTCGTATCATTACTAAAAGTAACACCAGATCCGCTCGATACGGTCCATTTACCATTGCCAAATTCAGGTGAATTGCCATTTAAGGTATATGAGCTTGCCCCGCATAAGGCTGTATCTTTCCCGGCAACTGCGGTTACCGGTACCGGGTCAACAGTAACTACAGCGGTTACGGAACTACCCTGGCAACCACCGGCGCTGTAAGGTATTATGGTATAAGTTACATTGGCCGGGCTTGTTCCATTGTTTATCAATATATCTTTTATGGTAGTAGTACTAACAGTTGTACTTTGGTTAGTATTGCCGCTAACACCTGTAGGCGCAGTACTGGTCCATGTATATTTTGTTCCGCCAAGCTTAGTGGTCAGATTAATATTTGCAGGTTGATTGCTGCAAGTTATAGCATTGGTGGCTGTTGCCGTAAGTATAGGTAATGGCGTAACTGTAACGTTTAATGTTGCAGGCGTACCCGGGCAACCATTGCTGCTGATAGGGGTAATGGTATATGCTATTACCGCATTTGTAGTTGCTGTAGGATCCGTATTGATAAGCGAATCGACAATGATGCTTGTAGTACCTGACGCACCAAAGCCAGTAGCACTTCCAGATATAAGTTGGGCTGTCCACGTAAAAGTGCTGCCTGCATTATTGGATGTGATCTGGTAATTTAGCCGTTGGTTACTGCATAAAGTTTTTGTAAGGGCGCTGGTAACAGTACCAATTGGTGTAATGGTGATAATAACACTACTGGTAATTAAATTACAGGGTGACGCGTTAGATGTTGTAGCTTGTAAACTAAGGGTAACATGCCCGACAGTTATTTCAGCGGCGGAAGGTTTATAGGTTGTGCTTAATGAATCTGCACTTGGGGTATACGTGCCGGCGCCACCTATCCATTTATAATTAATTATTCCTGTGCCGGTAATTTTCCCCCTTAAATTGGCACTGGTTCCGGCGCAAATACTGGTGTCATTACCGGCAATAACTGTAGGCGATTGCTGGAATGTGATATGTTGCGGTGTAGAAGTAACCAGGCCACAAATATTTTGCTGTGTTACAGTTATAGTATAGGTAGCATAATCGGTGAAAATTATGTGAGGATATTTACTGCTCGATGAATATCCTGGTGCATAATTATAAGCACCGCCTGTTACTGTCCACGCGTAGGTATTAGCCTGGGGTTGCGTTGTGCCGGTTAATATGGTATAGGTTTTACTTGTTGTTAACGAATCAAACTTTAGTGTTTGATTCGTTCCGCATATCGAAAAATCGGGAGACAGCTTTGCTACTGCTGTTGCATCAACTACAATGGTATCAATTATGGGGGCCTTTACTGTACCGCAACTGGCTGTTGTGATAGATAGTGATATCTTATATATACCGCTAGAGGTGAATGTGAAATTCGGCTGCGCGCTGGTAGCATTAAATGTAACACCTGTTGATGGTGTTACCGACCATGTGTAAGTTAAGCTGTTATTACAGGTAGTATCAACAATCGATGTATTAATAGGCGTTACAGGGCCATTCCCAATACAAATATTTTTCTGTGCAATAGTAAAACTTGGCTGAGGCGGGTTTTGCACACAAATAGTTTGAGTAAAGTCAGTCGGCTGACATCCCGTACCGCTAATCGGATTCACTAAATGCAGCGATATAATGTGCGATCCTTCGGTGAGCGTAGTAACAAAGTTTTTGTTAAGCGGATAACCTGCTCCAACGATAGTACCATCAACCGACCAATTGTACCTGGCACTTGACGCATTATTACAAGGTTGAGGGATTGATGTATTTATAAATGACACAGCAGTTCCTGTACAGGCCACCGCAGGCCCTGTAAAAGCATTTATAGGTACATTATATATTTGTGCATCATCGCTTACTACAGTGCCTATCTTACCGCAATACTGGTTAGTTGTATAATAATTTACCGGGAATGCGTCTGTATTCGTTCCTGCCGTATAACCGCATGATGTTTTTGTATAGGTATGTGTAATTAATCCGTTAAGCGCTCTTATTTGGCAGAATGTATAAACACCGTTTGGTGTACCATCTCCCCAACTAATGGTGTATAAATTACCTGGGAAATTATTCTGAATACCTGTAGCCGATGTATAATCAACAGTATAAGTTAACTGCGCAGCTCCATTGACCAAACAAGCTTGGGCACCGCCAACTGTGCCAAAATTTGTGTTTACAACATTGTTTATTAATTGATAAGAGTAGGTGCTTACAACACCGGAAGCACTTACCGACCTAACTGTTACTAAATAGGTAGCTGCATTTGCTGTAAAAGTATATGAGGGATTTAGACCAACATTACCGGCTTCAACAGTTTGAGTAGACTCGTTGTAAAATGTAGCTGTAGTAGTAGATCCACTTGATGATGCATTGGTGAAAATATATTGCATCCCGTTTGATCCGCTGCATGTGCCATAAGTATCTGGATAGGTGGCGTTTCCTATTTCCGTAGATGGACAGGTTGCCGCAGCTGTGATACCTGTGGCTGCTGATATCGTAAATGTATTTGATATAGTACTGGCCACCGCCGGACTGGAAGATTTAATAAGGAAAGTATATGTCCCGGCCGCTGTACCTGCAGGTACTTTAAAATTAAATGCGGTACCATAAAAGTTTTGGATCGTATCAACCGGAGCGCCCGGTATGGGGTTACCGGATGCATCACATAAATAAAGGCTGTAAACGTTATTGGTATTTATACATCCGGAGGCATCGTTAACTGTAAATGGTACCGCGATTGTTGATCCGCTACCATACGGCCCCGGATCAACACTGCCAACAGTAATTGTTTGCGCAATTAATGAGGTAAATGCAAATAATAGGGGTAAAACCAGAAATACACTTTTGGCAAAAAACTTATTCATCCACTTACACGGGCTTCAGCTAAAAAGTCATTTTAAATTAGTAAGAAAAATAGCATTCCATAAACATATCATATGTTGCTATTCATCAGTTGCCTTTTCTACGAAAGAGGATATATTCTTGTTGCAAAAATTTAAGAATTAGTTAAAATTTCCGTGATGGAATTAACTGTCAGGTTAACCAAAAAAGAGATAAGAAATTAATATTGCCGTAACTATTCCTGCAAAATCAGCAATGAGCATTGCCGGTACAGTGTATCGTGTTTTTTTAATATTAACCGCACCGAAATATAAGGCGACAATGTAAAATGTGGTATCAGCAGTGCCATATAAAACGCTCGACATATGCCCTATAAAGCTATCCGGCCCATGAATTTTTAAGTTATCCAGCATCAATGCCCGGGCACCTGAACCACTTAGTGGTCGCAGGAAAGCAATCGGCAACACATCAACAAAACGGGTATCCATATTAAAATGGCTAAAGAACCATTTAAAACCATCGCCCAAATATGTTAATGCACCGCTTGTCCTGAATAAGCTTACCGCTACCAGTAAACCCACTAAATAAGGTATTATTTTGACTGATATTTCAAATCCTTCTTTAGCGCCTTCAATAAAAGCTTCAAATACATTTATTTTTTTGCGTAATCCGCCTAAAATAAAAATAACCGGTATGCCCAGATACATCATATTACTAAACACACCTGAAAACGCGCTGATCTGCGACTTATTCAAGAATGCAGTAAAATACCATATCAACAAACCAAGAAAAGCGCTTATACCCAACAGCCAGCTTAAAACAACCTTATCAAAAAGGTTTATCTTTTGTTTGATGGATACAACAATCAAACCGGCAACGGTTGCTACATAAGTAGCCACTATACAGGGGATAAAAATATCAGTAGGATCTTTAGAATGAAAAATAGCACGCTGCGCTATAATTGCGATAGGTAAAATAGTAAGCCCCGAAGCATGCAACACCAAAAACATGATCTGCGAATTGGATGCAGTCTCTTTATCCTGGTTCAACTCCTGCAGATCACTCATGGCCTTTAAGCCAAGTGGAGTAGCGGCATTATCCAACCCCAATAAATTAGCCGAAAAGTTTAGCATCATTTGGCCTATAGCAGGGTGGTTTTTAGGTACTTCAGGAAAAAGCTTATTAAAAAATGGGCCTACAATTCTTGATAAGAAATTAACAGCTCCGGCTTTCTCGCCAATGCGCATAATACCCAGCCATAACGACATGATGCCGACTAATGGCAACGCAATATCCATAACAGCAGATTTGGCTGAATCTAACGTGCCATCTGCCATTAGCCTAAAAATCTCGGTATCGCCAAAAAAAATCAGCTTAACCAGCCCGATTCCAAAAGCGATCAAAAAGAAGAATACCCAGATATAATTAAGCGCCATTATATACTATTGAAGGTTTGAAGATAATTGTTTTTTAATAATTATTGGTAAATTATCAAACTTTAGGCACATTACTGATATGGAAGAGATAGTACAAAATTTAGCGGAAGCGATTGACAGTTTTTTAAAGATCGAACAACAAAACATCGACTGGGATTTTAAGATCAGAGAAGAAAAGTGGTCGAATAAAGAGATCATCGGGCATTTAATTGACAGTGCACAGGTTAATCTTCAGCGTTTTGTACGCTGTACTTATGAACAAAATTTTAAACTGGTATATGCCCAGGATGAATGGGTAGCGGCTTCACATTATCAAAATGCGGATATTAAAGAGGTTTTGGATTTATGGATTTTACTTAACCGGCAAATCATCAGGGTTTTAATTAACTATCCGGAAGACAGATTAGAAGTAACCTGTGACACTGGCAAAACCGAAGTTCAATCACACTCAGTTAAATGGCTGGCAGAAGATTACGTAAGACACATGCAACATCATCTGAATCAGATCGCATAAATTACGATTTTATAATTAATTAAAAAAATAATAAATTAATTATAAAATTATTATTGATTAGGTTTCGTATATGTATTTATACAACTACTTAATCAATGATGTACAAAAAGGAAATAAATAAAATTTTAGCCACCATAAAAAAGAGAAGATCGCAATTAGGCTATACCCAAATGTTTATTGCAGAAAAATTGCATATTACCCAAAATGTTTACAGCAAAATCGAATCCAATAAAATAAAGCTCACGGTCTGCAGGCTCTCCCTGTTATGCGATATACTGGAAATAGATATTGTTAGTTTATTGAGATCAGTTTAACTATTTAGCAATTATCTTAAACTCTGTACGCCTGTTTTTACTGCGGTTTTCATCGCTGGTATTAGGTAAAATAGGCTGCGTTTCGCCATAACCTTTGTAAACCAATCTGGTTGGGCTTATACCACTAGTTACCAGGTATTGATAAACAGATTTTGCCCTGTTTTGCGATAATACCTGGTTTAACTGGTTATTACCAACATCATCAGTATGACCCGAAATTTCAATATGGATGGTAGGGTTCTGTGTTAAAAAGTCTATCAGTTTTTGTAATTCAGCTTTTGAATCCGGTTTAATATCATACTTATTGGTATCAAAAAATATGTTATTTAAAATTACCTTATTACCGACCTCAATTGGCGATAGTTCAACAACAATATTAAACGGATTTTTAGTTTCCCGCCCAACTAACGAAAAATTAGCAGAGTAGAAGAGGTACCCATCCTTTGAAACGTTCAAACCATAGTTTTTTCCGGCGGTAAGCGTAGCCAGAAAGTCGCCATGCTCTGCCGAGCTGTAATCCTGGTAAACAGGTGTGTTTTTTTCAAGGTCGATAATTTCAACAGCAGCTTCCAATGGTTCCCTGGTTTTGGCATCTATCACTATACCTTTAACATAAGTTACCACATGAGGGCGATCAATAAGAGGTAATTCAAAAGTATAAATATCAAACCCGCCATAGCCATCTAATTTGTTCGATGCGAAGAAAGCATATTGCCCGCTTGGGGTAACGCTTAGTCCGTTCTCATCTCCGCTGGAATTGATCGGATAGCCCAGGTTAGTAGGTTTTTGCCATTTACCATCTTTACCCAATCGGCTCATAAATAAATCCTTGCCGCCTAAACCCGGCCAACCATCGGAACAAAAATATAAAGTGCTATCATCAGCATGTATATAAGGCGACTGCTCATCGAACGAAGTATTGATATTGGGCCCCAAATTCTCAGGCTCACTCCAACCTTTATCTGTAACGGTTGATTTCCAAATATCGTAACCACCATAACCGCCTTTACGGTTGCTTACAAAATAAAGCGTCCGCCCATCAGAACTGATTGATGGTTGCGATTCCCAGCCCGGTGTATTTACCGGCGGATTAAGGTCATAGGGTTTGCCCCAGCCGTCCCCCTCTTTTTTAGCTATGTAAATATCGCATCTGCCCAAACCATCAGGTCGGTTACATCCGGTAAAAAACAGATATTTTCCATCCTGCGATATCGATTGCGCCCCCTCGTTATAATTAGGCGTGTTAATATTACTGCTTAAATAGGTAGCGGTTTGCCATTTGCCATCAACCTTAACACTTTGATAAAAATCCTCATTATGGTTTATTTGGCGGGTAAATATTAAGGTGCTTTCGTCAGCGGTTTCTTCCGGCAAGTATTCATCATCTGCGGTATTTATCGCAGGTCCCATATTAATAGGGGTAAAAGGTACCGGGTGTTTTATGGCCTCAATACTAAACACACAGTCTTTCAACAGTTTTTTTGTAAGAAAGATATTTTGATCTGTAATATTCGGGTAGGTGAGGTATTTCTGCAGATGTTGCTGTGCCTGCTCGTATTGCGCCATGCTGATCTCCATGGTTCCTAATTTTAGGTATACAGCACGTGTAAAATCAGGGTTAAGGCTAATAACAGTCAGGTATTCTTTGATTGCCTCCTTATTTTGATGAAGTAAGCCGTAAACATCAGCTAATTGTTCATGTGCCTCAACAAAATTTGAGTCTTCTTCAATCGCTTTTTTTAATTCAGTTACCGCGGTTTCAAACTCATGGTAGTCCAAACTTTGACTGGCTAATGCAAAATGCTTTATGGCCTGTTCGTTTGTGGTCGAATAATGGCCCTGGCCAAAACTGAAAATTGATAAGAAAATAAGAATAACCGAACAGAATACAATCTTCATCGTTGTTGATACGATATTTTGTACCCTAAGTTACATTTATTAAGGGATATTTAAATATTTGTGTGTTTGTAATGATATTTCCCAGTGTGGGTTATTCATTACGTACTCCACAATAAGCGGGATCATCTCTTTTGATTTCGACCATTCCGGTTGCAGATATAGCTTACAATCAGGTGATACCAGTTTGGCATGCTGCTCGGCCCACTCAAAATCCGATTTATTAAACACAATAACCTTAAGCTCATGCGCTTTTTCAGCAACGCTGATCGTTGGACCTTTAAATTTTTTGGGTGACAAACAAATCCAATCCCAACTACCTGAAAGCGGGTAAGCGCCGGATGTTTCAATAAAGGTTTTGATTCCCCTTTGCTGTAGTTGCGCAGTAAGGTAATCCATGTTATATATCAACGGTTCGCCACCGGTAATTACAACAGCTTTAGCGGGGTGCTGCATCGCGTTCTCTACAATTATATCAGCAGCGGTAAGGGCGTGTAGTTCAGCGTCCCAGCTTTCTTTTACATCGCACCAATGGCAGCCAACATCGCAGCCGCCAAGGCGTATAAAATATGCTGCCTTACCGGTATTGTATCCTTCTCCCTGTATGGTATAAAACTCTTCCATTAAAGGAAGCAATGTGCCGTCATCCGGTATTTGGTGTGCCATAATAAGCCGCAAAGGTACTTTTTTAAGCTGAAAGGTTAAAGTTGAAAGGTAAAAGGTGGTTTTCTAATGATAATCTAATATGTTTCAGTTACTTGGTGTTTTAATTGTTGTTATTTTTATTTATTATTACTTAAATTTTACGCTGTGAAAAAAATCAGAATTTTACTTGGTTTTTTAGTGCTGTTTAGCTTCAGCTCATGCGTGGATATTGAAGAACATTATGATTTTAAGGCTGATGGATCATGTAACGTAGTTTATACGTTTGATATGGGTAAAGCCGTATCAGTATTGATGAACCTGATGTCTGATTCCGTTCGCGCCACTCCGCAATTCGCCATAAAAAAAGATACTTCGCTCAACTTTTACAGTGCCCTGCCCGATAGCACCCAGATGAAAATGAACCTGGATGATATAAACATGGCAAAAAGTAGTACTCTTGATGTTAAAATGGACCTGCAAAAAAGTGTGATGAAAGTAAGTATCAATCACTTCTCAAAAAATACTGCCGACCTGCAATACTATTTACAGCATATCTCAAAAATATCGATGAGCAGCAAACAACTTAACTCAGTCACCAAAGAAAGCGGCCCTTCAAATGGTTTCGACGCGCAGGAACTTGTTGCCGGGCAGGACTATTATTCGTACGATATTACCCCCCACAGATTTTACCGCATAATTGATAAAGTTAAATTTAACGCTTTTTTAAAGAAGACCCAATCAACACTCGCCATGGCTAAGGCTATGCTAATAGATATGCCTTACAAGGTGGTGCTTAATTTTGCTAAGCCCGTTAAAAAGGTGTCAAACTCCAGAGCCATTGTTTCTGCCGATAGGAAACGCGTAACATTAATAACTAATATGGATGCTGTAATAAAAGATCCTTCAGTTATGAATTTAAAGATCGATTTTTGATAGATGAAGTGGTATAAAATACCGGATGTAAAGAAAACAGATCAGCCATTCATTAAAAAAGTAAAAGTCGGCAACAAAAGCATTTGTTTAGTGGGGTATGAGGGTGAGCTATTTGCTTTGTCAGCAATATGCCCGCATGCTGGCGAAGATTTAAGCCGTGGATGGTGCGCTGAAGGAAAGCTTGTTTGTCCGGTACATCGCTTCTCTTTTAATCTACATACAGGCAGGGGTAGTCCGGGCCAAAATGATTATGTGGAAACTTATCCGGTTGAAGTTAGGGGTGATGATATTTACATCGGTATAACTGGCCTTTGGGAAAAGATAAAACAGGCTTTTAAATGATGTTGATTGATACTTTATTGAGTTAAGTAGGTTGATTAAGTTGGATTTATAACCCAGTCAACCTACTTAACCCGATCAACTTAAGAATAAACTTCTTTCTTAGCCGATGCCAAAGTATTCTTCAACAATCCAATAATGGTCATCAAACCAACGCCGCCCGGTACCGGGGTTATCCATGACGCTTTTGGTGCTACATTTTCAAAGTCAACATCACCATAAAGCTTAAAGCCTGATTTGGTTACGGTTGATGTTTCGCGATTCATACCTACGTCGATGATCACTGCGCCTGTCTTAACCATATCTGCGGTAATAAAATTCTTTTTGCCGATAGCTACGATCAATATATCAGCGTCCAACGTGAATTTCTTAATATCTGGTGTGCGACTGTGACAAATAGTTACGGTGCAATTACCGGGATTAGCGTTACGCGCCATTAAAATACTCATCGGCGAACCAACAATGTTGCTACGACCAACTACCACGCAATGCTTGCCTGCGGTCTCAATACCGTATTCTTTTAGCATCAAAGTAATGCCATAGGGGGTTGCTGGGATGAATGATGGCAAATTACGCTGCATACGCCCCAAATTAACCGGGTGGAAACCATCAACATCCTTACGGTAATCAATACGCTCGGTTACTTTTTCAGGGTCGATATGTTTGGGTAGGGGAAGTTGTACGATGATACCATCTATGTCCGCGTCAGCATTCAGTTCTTCAACTTTTCTAAGTAGCTCTTCTTCGGTAACGGTATCCTCATAACGAACCAGGCTCGATTTAAAGCCTACGTTTTCACAGTTTTTTATTTTGCTTGCAACGTAAGTTTCGCTGCCGCCATCATGACCAACCAATACCGCCACCAAATGTGGTTTGCGGCCTGTGTCTGCCAATATTTTAGCCGCTTCCTCAGCTATTTCAACCTTAAGTTTTTCTGATACGTATTTTCCGTCAAGTAATTGCATTGTAACCCCCTAACCCCCTGAAGGGGGAAGAATAGTGAATAAATATTTTTATAGCTCCCGCAGCGTGCTAGTCGCTCCCCTTCAGGGGGCTGGGGGGCTTAATCCAGTTTTAACACCGCCATAAAAGCCGATTGTGGTATCTCTACATTACCAACCTGGCGCATGCGCTTTTTACCTTTTTTCTGTTTTTCCAACAATTTACGCTTACGCGATATATCCCCACCGTAACATTTGGCGGTAACATCTTTACGTAAAGCTTTAACTGTTTCGCGGGCTATAATTTTAGCGCCGATAGATGCCTGTATAATTATTTCGAATTGTTGACGGGGAATTAATTCCTTCAACTTTTCGCATATTTTTTTACCAAAATCAAACGAGTTACCGCGGTATATCAATGATGATAACGCATCAACCGGTTCTGAGTTTAAACGGATATCCAATCTTACTAAATCCGACTGCCGGTAACCGATCTGGTGATAATCAAACGAGGCATAACCTTTAGATATAGTTTTTAGTTTATCGTAAAAATCAAATACGATTTCACCCATTGGCATCTCGAATATCAGCTCTACACGATCTGACGTTAAATACGACTGGTTTTTGATAAAGCCACGTTTTTGGATACATAATGACATTACCGAACCCACAAATTCAGATTTGGTAATGATTGTAGCCTTGATATATGGCTCTTCCACATAATCTATCCTGCTTGGGTCAGGTAGATCTGATGGGTTATTTACTATTATCGGGTCACCTTTGGTAGTGTGTGCAATATAGGAAACGTTAGGTACGGTAGTAATTACCGTCATGTTAAATTCACGCTCCAAACGTTCCTGGATGATCTCCATATGCAACATGCCCAAGAAACCGCAACGGAAACCAAAGCCTAACGCGGCTGATGATTCCGGTTCAAAAACCAAAGAGGCATCATTTAATTGCAACTTACCCATTGATTCGCGCAGCTCCTCAAAATCATCGGTATCAACCGGGTAAATACCGGCAAATACCATTGGTTTTACCTCTTCAAAGCCTTGTATACCCACTTCGCACGGGCGGTCAATACTGGTAATGGTATCACCAACCTTAACTTCACGGGCTTCTTTTATACCGGAAATGATGTAACCTACATCACCGGTTTTAATTACATCCTTTGCAAAAGGTTTTAGTTTTAACGTACCAACCTCGTCAGCAAAATATTGCTTTTCGGTAGCTACGAATTTTACTTTTTCGCCTTTGCGTATCTCGCCGTTTACCACCTTAAAGTAAGCGATAATACCACGGAACGAGTTGAAAACAGAGTCAAATATCAACGCCTGTAATGGCGCATCCGGGTCGCCAACCGGGGCGGGGACACGGTTAACAATGGCGCGCAACATTTCGTGCACACCCATACCTGTTTTACCTGATGCCTCTAAAATATCCTCGCGTTTACAACCGATCAATTCAACAATCTGGTCTTTAACTTCCTCGGGCATAGCACCAGGTAGGTCCATTTTATTAAGAACCGGGATAATCTCCAGGTCGTTTTCTAAAGCTAAGTACAGGTTCGATATGGTTTGCGCCTGTATTCCCTGCGCTGCATCCACAATCAATAAAGCGCCTTCGCAGGCAGCTATTGAACGTGAAACTTCGTATGAAAAGTCAACGTGGCCTGGAGTATCAATCAGGTTGAGCGTATATTTTTGCCCATCCATTTCGTAATCCATTTGTATGGCATGGCTTTTTATGGTGATGCCGCGCTCACGCTCAAGATCCATATCGTCAAGCAATTGTGCTTGCGACTCACGTTGAGTAATGGTGTTAGTATATTCTAATAACCTGTCTGCAAGAGTACTCTTACCGTGGTCAATATGCGCTATGATACAAAAATTACGAATGTGCTTCATTGAAGCGCAAAAGTAGGGTTTTTAGGCGGATAATAAAAGCCCGATTTAAGCAGGTAAACCCTCATCTATATTAATATCTCTGATCAAAAAAGTCTTCGTCTGGTAATAGGTTTTTGGCTGTTGCAGATGGCATTTTGTAATCCAATTCTGTTAAATCTTTTACCGAACCAAAGCCGATAACATCTTTAATAACCTTACCATCGGTCATTTCCATAGCACGGATCAGTTTATCAGAGCCGAATTTGTTCTTTATCTCGTGCATGGTTTTTAGTGCGGTATCCTGGCGCTCCATATCGTCAAAAAGACTATAGAACATATTGCCGGTATTCACAAAGTTGGTTACAGCTACCCGCATCTGGATGATATTGTTATTGAATATGGGGCCGGTACCTGTTAGTTTTTCAAACTTATCCGCTCTTAATTTTATCATGCGCATCAGGCTTACGGCATCCTGTATGGGGAGGGTTATAGCAAAGCCATCATCCCATCGGGTGCCATCTTCATAGCGGGCAGTAAAACCTATCGACTTACAATAAAATTTGTGATACACCATGCGTTTCTCCAAAGTGAGGCAAAGCGTCATGAATAATTGCTCTATATATTCAGGCTGTTTTCTTTTTTCTGCGGAGATCTGCCGCATAGCCTGCATGCCTTTATAATCATGCGCTACTATATTGGTTTCAATAAAATTTAAACGATAGTGCCAATAAATGCCGTCAATACTTTTAAAAATACCTTTTAAGCGTTGTGGCGTTGCATAGCGCATTTCAAGTGGCGTTTTAATTCCGGCACGTTCTAATCTGTACGACATATTTCCCCCGATACCCGGCAAATCACCAAGCTTTAATTCACTCAAAACGCTATCAATATTTTGCGGGGTAATCATCATCAACCCACCCGTTTTTTTACCACGAACAGAGGCTAATTTGGCCAGAAACGCATTGGGTGCTATACCAACAGAGCATTCCAGCCAATCGCCAACCTGGGTCAAAATATCCCGCTTAATTTGCCGGGCAATGGTTAACGGGTCTGAATGTTCGTAATTGGTTAGGTTTATGATAGCTTCATCAATACTTTTAGGCACTACGTCCTGACAATATTGCTGTAATACGTTAATTATTTTGGTATGAAACTGCCGATAACGGGCCGGATTACTTTCAACGGGGATGAAATCAGGGTGCAAAGCCATTACATCGTTTAAACGTGTGCCTGCTTTTATACCCAACGCCTTTGCTTCGGTAGATAATGAGATCACACAACCATATTTGCCGGTATAAACGCATACACCAACAGGGCGGTTGCGCAGCCAATAATTTACCTGCTGTTCACAACGGGCAAAAAAGCTGTTCATATCCACAAACAACACCCTCGCTTCAGCCTTTACTTGTATGGAGTTTTGATTCATATAACAAAATTGCTAAAAATATTAGTAACAACAAGCAATGTGGAAAGAAAATTAAGATTATCTAAACGTTTTCTTTTTGCAATAGGGCGGGGATAGTTTTGAATATCAACTTCAGGTCGTTAATCATGCTATGATTTTGGGCGTAGGTATTATCAAGCATCAAACGTTCTTCTTCGCTCATGTCGCCCTTGCCACGTTTTTCAACTTGCCACAAGCCGGTTATTCCTGCGGGAGCAGCAAAGCGTAAGGCATATTTATCAGTAGTCAATTTTTCAGCTTCATATAAAGGCAGCGGTCTGTTGCCAACAATGCTCATGTTGCCAATAAATACGTTCCAAAGCTGCGGTAGTTCATCAATACTCGCATTCCTGATGAAGTTGCCAATTTTAGTGATCCTCGGGTCATTCTTTATCTTAAAGAATGCCGAATCGTGATTTAATTTTCTTGAATCCTGGTATTGCTTTTCGCACCATCTTATCTTGTCTGCATATAGCGGGAACTGGCATTTTCCGTAAATGGTACAATCGTTACATAAAAAGCCACTATCATTTGTTATTTTTTCTCCCGTTCCTGCTTCTATATCATACTGGTTTAAATGTTTAAGATCTTTTAATCGCTTATCCGCATTCACATACATCGATCTAAATTTGTAAAATTTAAACACCCGGTAGCCTGTTCCAACTCTATATGAGTAATAAAAGGCGGGGCCTTTTGATTCCAATTTTATCCAGATATAAACCACCAAAAATATAGGCGACAAAAACAGCAGTGCCATCCCGGAAAAGAATATATCAAATGCACGTTTGCCAAATGGATTTTTATATACTACCTGATTATTCTTTTTTAACTTAACATGTATTTCGCCCCAATGATCAATTAAAAAATTAACCCTGTTTTCAATGTTTTTAACTTTGATGGGCCTAGCGAAAAAATCAGTAATTCCTGCATCTAATGCAATCTTGCGTAGGTTTTTGTCTATGTGTTTGCCAATTAATAATACCGGTACTTTATTAAAATGCCGCTTATTAAGGCTTTCAATCAGGTTTACCCCGTATCTACCCAGTATATCGCTTTTGGAAATTATGGCTACTATGTTGTGCTTTTTTTGCTCCCAGTCCGAAAATAATTCTTCATCATCTTTGAAATTGATAAGCTGGCGGCCACCAAAATCGCACTCATTTGCAAGGGTTGCGTACAAATCTTCATCGGCACGCAATAAAGCAATTGTTTGATCGCTTTTAGGTATCACAGCACTATCCGTCATGGTATTAAGGGGGCTATTTACCAACTCTTCTTAAAACTACTCTCACTCTTGCTTCTAGTTCTGCCGGGTTAAATGGTTTTACTATATAATCATCTGCGCCGCTATTCAAACATAATATTCTTTTTTCAGAGCTATCTTCGCCTGAAACAATTATAACAGGTATGGTCTTAAAAAAGTCACTCGCCTGTAATTGCGCAAGTAATTCAAGGCCGGTAATTTTAGCAGTATTTAAGTCAGAAATGATCAAATCGGGGATATTGCCGTTTTGTATAGAGGCTAAAGCATCCATACCATTAACAAAGATTTCAGTTTTATATTGATTGCTTAAAAACTCCTTTAAAATAAGCTGCATATATAAATCATCTTCAACAATAAGAATCCTGATTTGCTTAGTAGCGGTGGCTGAGCTCATATATAAATTAAACGATGTAGCTAATGTAAACAAAAAACGCTGTAATTTTTTTAATATTAAGAAAATTACAGTGTACGGAATGCTTTGTTATTATGTTTGGCTTACGTAAAATAGCGCCAAATGTTTCATAAGAAATGTTATAAATGATATTTTTTACATTGATAAAAGTTTATACATTTATCTGAAACTATACAAAGTAATGAGTGCCAATAAACCTTACGATTTAACTACTATATACGCCATAAGTGATAATAATCCGGAATTTTTAGAAAAGCTTTTACTTGTTTTTACGGATGCTGTAAGTAATGATATTACAGCTCTTAAGGTTGCGGCCGATAATAATAACTGGCCAGAAGTTGGCCAGCTGGCACACAAAATAAAACCCTCATTAAGTCATTTTGGTATAACATCGTTAACGGATGTTATACGTGGGCTGGAACATAATAGTGGTACAGATCCATCCTATCTTAAAGCGATGGTAAATCAACTTGATAATGTGATGGGTAATGTGCTGATGGGTTTAAAAGAAGAATTTCCGGCTGTGTTTAGGTAATATTAAATATCCTTTTTATACGTTTTATGGTTCCTTTAATTAGGCCACCATCAATTTGTATGCGCCTGTCGGTTGTCCAAACTATAGCCTTGGGGCTGGTTACCTGGTAAAGTTTCCCAAACCCTTTATTGTTTAATTTTAGTGCCAGGTAACCATCTTCGTTTGATCCCGGCGGATGGTTAAACCCATCAACCTGCAAACCCTGTTCACGCCTGAAACCCGAATTAAAACCATAGACATTTACAGCTTCGGTTTTAAATTGCTTGTTATATAACTTGCTTAAATCAGAGAAATATTCATAAAAGAAATAAGTACCCCTACCTGTGCTACCCACTGGGATAAATGAGAACCGGCCATAAGTAATAGCATTAGCATCATTATCCAAAGGTTTTACCATTTCCTCTATCCAATCTTTTGGGTATATGGTATCCGCGTCGGCATTCAAAATATATTTACCGGTAGCTTTTCCCAATCCTGTGTTACGGGCAGGGGTGATGCCTTGCGTAGTTTCTAATATGCAGGTAACACCACAGGCTTTTACTAATTCTTCTGTTTTATCCCTCGAGTTATTATTTACCACAATTATCTCCACCGATCGGCCTGTAACATTATTGCAAAGGGATGCAAGTGTTTGCACAATATTGGTTTCCTCGTTATAAGCGGGCATAACTATTGAAACTTCCGGTTCGCCCTTTAATAAATTATGATAAATCTTATCAATACTCGCTAACACATCTTTTGAAAAATAGTCGAGTTTTAAATAGCTGTTTATGTATGGGGGGATTTTAAGGGGGCGCATCAAGCGGTATATTAAATGAACAATTCCTTATTTATACTTGTAATTATGATATTTTGCTCAGGTCATTCCCCTTCGCGTAAAACAAAACTGTTACCGTCCGGATCATAAAAAGTTGCAAACTTACCCCATGGTGTTGGATCAATATCTTTAATATTTACACCTTTGGCTTTAAGTTCGGCTACGTCCTCTTCAATATCTTCGGTTTTTATTACCACACCGGCTAATCCGCCGGGTTGCATTTGTGCAAACCAGGTTACCAGTGAAATAGATGTGGCCTGCCCCGGGATGCCTAATTGTATCCAGGTATTTCCATCGCCCATCGGTGCCTCAATAATTACCTCAAATCCAATAGTCAAATAAAACTGTTTTGACGCCTCCTGATTACTAACAGGAACCGATATAACCTCTAAAAATTTCATAATAATTGATCAATTAAATCATATTGGTTTAAAAGTTAAAGATAAACTTTTAATATATATTACAATTAATAAACCAGTATCTTAAACCTTTACCTAATTATCGTGTTCATATAAAAAACATACTATAATGAAAACGATAATAAAAAGTATACTGTTGATTACGGGCCTTGCAATAGCAGCGCCCTGTACCTATGCCCAGGTAAGTGTGGGCATAGGAATATCAGCTCGTATAGCGCCTCCAGCTATACCTGTTTATGTACAACCCGAATGCCCGGTTGATGGCTACTTGTGGACTCCGGGTTATTGGGCATGGGACAATAACGATAATGACTATTACTGGGTTCCGGGGGTTTGGGTGGCTCCACCTGACCCTGGTTATTTATGGACCCCGCCTTATTGGGCTTTCGCAGGTGGTTATTATGGTTTCCATGCAGGCTATTGGGGCTTAAGTGTGGGCTATTATGGGGGTATTAATTATGGCTTCGGTTACGGCGGCATAGGGTTTTACGGCGGTATGTGGTCTGGCGGCAGGTTTAGGTATAATACTGCTGCGTGGAGAGTAAATTCACGCGTGGTTCGTAATACTTACGTTAACAACAATTACGTACGCAACAATAATCGTTATAGTTTTAACGGCCCCGGCGGCTCAAATGCAAGGCCAACAAGGCAGGATGCTTTAGCCGCACGTGGTCATCATATTCAGGCTACACGTAACCAGGTGGCTGTTCAAAACAGCGCCAGAGGTAACCGCAATCAGCGTGCTTCGGTAAACAAGGGCAGGCCTTCAGTTGCATCCATGAATAGGGCTAATGGTAGTAGGTTGGGCGCTCAGGGGCATGCTGCACCTGCTGTGCGTGCTACTAACAGAGGTGGTGCAACTCGCAATGCTGCAACAACTTCACATCGTGCTGCTGCTCCGCAAAGGAATACACAGGTTCAGCATAGCCAACAAAATACAGCTGTACGTCATCAGGCGCAGCAACAACGTATGCAAGCACGCCCGCAGCAAAGGCAACAACAAGCTCGCCCACAAATGCAACAGCAAAGGCAGCAACAAGCTCGTCCACAAATGCAACAGCAAAGGCAGCAGGCTCGTCCTACGGGCGGTGGCGGTCGTCCGGCAGGCGGCGGTGGTCATCAAGGTGGCGGCGGCGGTCATCGTAGATAACGTTAAGAGAATCACACTTAACAACGCCCGGTTAATACCGGGCGTTGTTGTTTAATAGAATTTAATTAGCTAAAACTGTACAACTAAATAGTTGTTATTACTATAAAAATTATGAAAAATATAAAAATAGCATTTGCCTTATTGGCTACAGCAGCTTTTACTGGATGTATTGGCGATCATACGGCTGGAAGCGGCCAGGATACTGCGCAAAACTCTTATCAGGTACCTGCCGATAAAACCAAGAGTGATACAGCGAATATCATCAGGTATACCGGCGATACCCAATCAATGGATTACAGCGCCAACGGTGGAGCTGGTTTAATTAAGCTCGATACCAGTATTAAGCGGTGAAATTAAAATAAGTATTCACCGGACAACCAAGTTTGAAAAAAAACGCTCGAAAAAGCAAAGAATAAATTGCGCAAGCTTTACAATAGGCCCAAGAAATAGGAGTTTTTTATTTTTTTATAGATAGAAAAAATGTAGTGCCTATACCCTGAGTAGATTTTACGTAGATATTGCCTTTTAAGGCCTTAATAAGGTCTTTTACAGTTGCCAACCCAATTCCGGTGCCTTTTTTATTATAGCGATCGGTGATTTTTAAGGTAAAGCTATTGCTGAATATCTTTTCGTGGTAAGCCTCTGCTATACCAATTCCATTATCCTCTACCTCAAATTTGTAATACTCGTCGTCTTCTGCAAAACGAATAGCAATTATGGTTTGATGTTTATCATTATACCTGATAGCATTACTTATTAAATTGATAAATATCTGCTCAAAAGCAACTATGGAAAGTGTTAATTTAGGATTGGTATCCGGTAAAATAATTTCAAGATTATCAGGTATATTAATCATACTGACAACTTTTTTTATAGATTGTTTTAAATCTATTTCAGATTTTTTCACTAACAGCAACGATGGATCTTTTGAATAATCCAACATTTCATCAAGCAGGCTAATTAAACGCGTTGTTGATGTGATATTAAGATCAATAAGACGGCTACAGCCTTCATCCTGTAGTTTTTGCAGGCGTATTTTTAACGCCTGTGATGTTAACAATATGCTACTTAAAGGGTTTTTAATATCATGGGCCGCTGTCGAAGCAAACTTCTGTATAAATACATTCGCGTCTCTTAGCTCCTGATTAGCAATTTGCAAATCCGTAATTTTTCTTCTTAACTCCAATTTGTCAACCACTTGTTTGGCCAGTACTTTTAAAGCAGTAGTTTGTTCGGCGCTTAACTGTTTTTTCTTCCGATCAATAACACAAAGTGTTCCCAGTGCAAAGCCTTCTTCATTAATTAATGGTACGCCTGCATAAAATACTATTTTAGGATTACCGGTAACTAATGGATTATCTGCAAAACGCTCATCTTTACGTGCGTCATCAACTATCATAATCTCATTATAAGAAACGATGGCATGTGCACAAAATGATTGTTCTATTGGCGTTTCAGAACCTGCTAAACCTATATGTGATTTAAACCATTGACGCTCTGTATCAACTAAACTTATTAACGCTATTGGTGTTTGGCAAATTACAGAAGCGAGTGTTGTTAGTTCATCAAAGTCCTTTTCTGCTGCGGTATCTAATATATTATATGAACGAAGTGACGCTAATCGCTCGTCTTCGTTTAAAGATAGGGGAGTGGAATTGTGTTGATCCTGATAAAACAATTATAAAGTCAATTAGAGTATACTAAGGTATCTGTTATATTTTAATTTCGCTGTTATTATGCCAGTTTTTAATAAAACCTCAGGTTTTGAAATATAAAACGATTGATAAAATAGGTGTACCTCAAATTGTATTTCTATTAAATCTCAGTGATTATAAGTTCATTTTTTTTAGCAGGAAAAACTAAATAAGTACTTGTTTTATTGTTAGATAGGTAGTATAAATAACAATAAGAATAGCATATAAACAATGATATTATTTATATTATTAAGTAACAATCTTATATCTATAGTTTATTATTGAACGCTTAACAATATTGTTACTTATTATAATCAGGTATTTTATCATTTTTGCAAACAGTTACGGTTTACGGGTGTATATACAGCACAATTAGTACCGCTATGAAATTATGAAATACAAATTATCTTGCTTAGCTAAATTAATCAATGATTTTCCAGGTATTCTAACCCGCAGGGTTTTGTTAATCGCCTGTCTTTCAGTTGTAGCAATACATAGTTTTGCACAAACCCCCGATACAAATAAATTATTTGTACCCATTGGCAGAGATACCAGCAATAAGGCTGTTGATTATCTCACACTTAGGCAATGTATCAATTACGCGTTTGAACATCAACCTTCAATAAACAAAGCATTGATAGGTGTTGATATTGCCCATGCAACAAACTCTATAAATTTATCAGGATGGTTGCCACAGGTTAGTGCCAATGGCGATCTGGTGCATTATATACAACAAAGCAGCAGTGGCACTACTGTACCAACAACTAGTACATCAACAGGAACATCTGCAACAAGTACTCGTACCACTTATGGTAATACATTCGTACCCGAATTACAGGTGTCGCAGGCTATTTTTAACCCAAGTTTGTTGTATGCCGCCAAAAGCGCGCCTTTTTACATACAGCAAGCGCAACAAGTAAGCGATAGTACTAAAATATTCATCGTATCTACAGTAAGCAAATCATTTTATAACGTGCTGCTTACGCTGGAGCAAATTAATGTTTTAAAGGAAGACACCGCCCGCTTAGGCCGAAGCTTGCGCGATTCTTATCATCAATATGTTGGTGGTATTGTTGACGAAACCGATTATGAAGAGGCAGAAATATCTTTAAATAACTCAAAAGCTCAACTTAAACAGGCAAATGAAAATGTTGTTCCTGAGTATGCTGTATTAAAGCAATACATGGGCTATCCGCCTGCAAAGCAATTTAATGTGGATTTTGATACGCTGCAAATGATGCGGGATATTCATATCGATACCACTCAGCAACTGGACTATGAAAAACGCATTGAAGTTCAACAAGTAAAAACACAACTGGCATTACAAAATCAATTGGTTAATTATTACCGGTTATCATTCCTGCCTACAGTATCAGCCTTCTATAATTATAATCTTGATTTTGAAAGTAACAAAGCTTCCGAGCTGTTTAATAGTTCTTATCCAACATCATTGATTGGCTTATCAGTCAGCATACCAATTTTTACTGGCTTTTACCGTACAAACAATTTACGCAAAGCCAGATTACAAGAAAGGCAATTGGACTGGGATGCTGTCGACCTAAAATCACAAATTTATTCTCAGTACACCTCGTCATTAGCTAATTATAAGGGCAATATGTATAACCTTGAGCTATTGCAAAAAAATGTAACATTGGCCAAAAGGGTTTACTTTGTTGTTCAGTTACAATATAAACAAGGCATTGTGGCATATTTGAACGTTATCACAGCCGAATCCAATTTAATATCATCAGAAATCAGTTATCTAAACGCTTTATTTACGGTACTATCTAACAAGATCGACCTGCAAAAAGCAATGGGCACCATCACATACTAACGCAAAAATCACAACCTGGCATGAACAAAATAATTTTAAATATGGTTTTTGCAAGCTGCTTAATTCTAAGCGCTTGCGGTAAAAAACAACCCCCTCAAAATAATGAGGTACCCGTTAATTTAATGAAGGTTAAGGCACAAACGGTGTTGTATTATGATAAATACCCTTCAACTACACAGGCATTAATGCAGGTTAATATATTACCCCAAGTACAAGGTGATGTTACTGGAATATTCTTCACAGAAGGTACTCATGTGAAAAAAGGTCAGAAGTTATATGATATAGATTCAAAAATTTACAAAGATAACTATGATGCAGCAGTAGCCAACCTAAAGGTATCACAAGGTACGTTGGTGCAATCTCAACAAGATGCCGATCGCTATGAATATTTGAATAAATATAACGCGGTAGCTAAACAATTGTATGATCATGCTGTAATCACACTTGTTAATTCAAAAAGCCAGGTGAAAGCATCGGCACAAGCGGTAAAATCAGCAAAAACAAATTTAAGTTTTGCAACAATTTACGCCCCGTTTGATGGTACAATCGGTTTCAGTAATGTTAAATTGGGTGATGTGGTATCGGTTAACACTACTATATTAAATACCATTTCAACTGATAACCCAATGGCGGTTGATTTTATCATCAACGAAAAACAGTTGCCAAGGTTTGAAAAAATGCTGCGCAATAAGAAACCTGTTGATTCATTGTTTACCATCGCTTTGCCTGATAATTCAATTTATCCCTATTTAGGAAAAATCTCGGTTATTGATCGTGCGGTTGATTCTCAAACAGGTGCTATCAGGATCAGGTTGGTATTCCCTAATCCCCAAGGAGATTTAAGGGTGGGTATGAGCTGTTTAGTAAGGGTGCATAATCAGGATGAAGCACCACAAATGGTGATCCCGAATAAAGCAGTTGTGGAGCAAATGGGTGAATATTTTATTTACATGGCCAAAGACACCATGGTTAACAATCCGGCAGCCAAAGCTGACTCTGCTAAAGATAAAAAGAAAGAGCTGATTGCAGTAGAGAAAAAAGTGCAGGTTGGCCAGGTTATAGGCGGCAACATTATTATAAAAAGCGGTATTAATATAGGCGATAGGGTAGTAACTGACGGAGTTCAAACGTTACATGATGGTGCGCCAATTACAACCAAGAATGTAGTACCGCCTGCATCTGGTGGTAAAAAAGGGAAATAATACCGGAATGATTATATACAGCTTCTATCCATTGAAATTTAATATATGATTGCTAATACTTTTATAAAAAGACCGGTAACTGCTATAGTTATATCTATTGTATTGGTGATCACGGGGATCGTTAGTATCCTTGTTTTACCTATTGACCAATACCCGGATATTACGCCGCCTGTTGTACAGGTGAATGGCCAATTTACCGGTGCCGATGCCCAAACTGTTGAACAAACAGTGGCTACCCCGATAGAAGAACAGGTAAACGGTACACCTGGCATGGAATACATGCAGAGCAACAGCACCAACAACGGGCTGATGCAAATGAATGTTACCTTTAAAATAGGTACCGACATTGATGTTGCCGCGCTTGATGTGCAAAACCGTGTAAGTATTGCCACTCCATTATTACCTGCCGTTGTAAGTCGTTTAGGCCTTACTGTACGTGCGGTAAACCCAAGCATGCTGATGATGGTGGCAATTTATGCACCTAAAGGCACACACAATATTACTTTCTTAGATAATTACACCAACATCTTTATACAGGATGCGCTTTTACGTGTACCTGGTGTAGGTAGTATCAGCAAGTTTACTGATGATTTCAGTATGCGTATCTGGATGAACCCAGATAAAATGGCATCCTACAGCTTAACTCCAACAGATGTTATCAATGCGTTAAATGCGCAAAACGTGCAGGTTGCCGCGGGTACCGCCGGTGTACCACCACAGTCATCAAGTCAAACCTACGAGTTAGGTATTTTGGTAAATGGTCGTTTAAGCACAGTTCCACAGTTTGAAAACATCATTGTTAAAACGATACCTTCTACAGGTGCTTTAGTATATCTTAAAGATATAGCCCGGGTTGAGTTAGGCAAGTTTACCTTCTCAAGTAACTCATTTGTTGATGGGCACCGCGCATCATATTTGCAAATATACCAGGCACCGGGCAGTAACGCATTGCAAACTGCAAAAGGTGTTTATGATGAACTTGCCAAGTTAAAACAAACCTTCCCATCTGATGTAACCTACAGCGTTCCGTTTGAAGCGGTTACAGTGGTAAAGGTTTCGATGGAAGACGTTGTTGGTACCTTGTTAAAAACCCTGGGTTTGGTTGGGGTAGTAGTGTTTTTATTCCTTCAAACATGGCGTTCAACGCTTATCCCTATTTTGGCTATTCCGGTATCTATATTTGGTACATTCTGCTTTTTTATTCCATTAGGCTTTAGTATCAATACCTTAACCATGTTTGGTTTTGTGTTGGCGATAGGTATTGTGGTGGATGATGCCATTATTGTGGTGGAGGCCGTACAGCACTATATCGATCATGATAAAATGTCGGCTAAGGAAGCAACTTATCAGGCCATGAAAGATATATCGGCCCCGGTTGTCGCTATCGCGTTGATCCTTGCGGCGGTGTTCGTTCCTGTTGGGTTCATTCCCGGCATTGTAGGCCGTTTATATCAGCAGTTTGCAATAACCATCGCTATATCAGTTATTATATCAGCATTTATAGCTTTATCGTTAACACCGGCACTTTGTACGTTACTGTTAAAACCTACTGATGAGAGTCAGAAAAATAAAGGTCTCACCAAATATTTTACCAAATTTAATGATTGGTTTCAACGTATTACCGATAGCTATACTGAAGGTGTAAGAAGGTGTATTGCCGGTGCTAAATACATAGTTATACTATTAGTTTGCGTGTGTATTGGAGCATATTTATTGTTTCAAGTTAAACCAACCGGCTTTATTCCCTCAGAGGATGATGGAAACCTGTATGTTACCTATCAGTTGCCACCGGCATCATCAACGGTGGCTGCAACAAATGTTATGCAGCAACTGATGAAAGTTGTTGGCACTACACCGGGTGTAGCACATTATGCAGCATTATCAGGCTTAAACGTAGTTACCAATGCAAGTAACTCCAACAATGGTACAATCTACTGCCAGCTTTCTCCGTGGGATGAGCGTAGCAAATCAACAGAACAGGTGCCGGGTATCGTTGGTGAACTACAAAGACGTATAGACTCGGCGGGAATAAAAAATGCTGCTGTAGAAGTTATACAACCGTCACCATTGCCAGGTGTTGGATCAACAGTAGGTTTCAGTATGCAGGTTGAACAGCGTAGCACAAACGATAATTTACAGCAATTTGAAACTGTAATGAATAAGTTTGTTGCGGATGCTAATAAGGATCCGGCTATTACCAGTTCGTATACTTTTTATACAGCGCACACACCGAATTATAATTTAACAGTCGATAGGGAAAAATGCGAAAAACTCGGAGTTAACATCAACGATGTCTTTACCGCCTTGCAGGCATTTATGGGTAGTTTATATATTAATGACTTCACTACTTATGCCCGTACATTCCACGTAGTAGTTCAGGCTGATACAGCTTATCGTGGCATGATATCAGACGTTGATAAATATTATGTACGTAACCAGGCTGGTACAATGGTGCCATTAGGAACTTTAGTTAGTTATTCGCCAACAGTTGCAGCGCCATTAATATCGCACTTTAACATTTTCCGTTCAGCCGAGATCGACGGTTCTAACAAGCCTGGATACAGCAGCACACAAGCGCTGGATGCTTTGCAAAAATTGGCAGCGAAAGATTTACCTACAGGATATGCGTACGAATTTTCAGGTTTGAGTTATGAGGAAATAAAAGCTGGTTCAACCACCATTTATATTTTCATGTTCTCAATCACGTTTGTATTTTTATTCTTAGCTGCTTTGTATGAAAGCTGGTCTGTTCCGTTCTCGGTACTATTAGCGGTTCCTATCGGTGCTTTTGGGGCCA
The DNA here is from genome assembly GCF_009765905.1 of Mucilaginibacter sp. L196. Classification (GTDB taxonomy): domain Bacteria; phylum Bacteroidota; class Bacteroidia; order Sphingobacteriales; family Sphingobacteriaceae; genus Mucilaginibacter. Next base: position 974,968 of record NZ_LMUO01000019.1, read on the forward strand.
TACTGGCATTGGTATGCGTACCTGACTTAACAGATAATGTATATGCGCAAATAGGTTTAATTACACTGATAGGTCTGGCTGCTAAAAACGCTATCCTGATCGTAGAGTTTGCCAAAGTGCGTGTAGATAGGGGTGAGGAATTACTCAAATCAACATTGGACGCAGTTAGCTTACGTTTACGCCCTATTGTAATGACATCTTTAGCCTTTATATTAGGTGTGCTACCTTTGGTTTTGGCAACAGGTGCCGGTGCCGTAGGAAGACGAACCATAGGCTACACTGTATTAGGCGGGATGCTTGCGGCATCTACCATAGCCATATTTGTGGTTCCGGTACTGTATGTAATTATTACCAAGTTCTCTTATGGTAAGGAAAAACTAGAATACCTGAAGTCTCACCATAAAGAGTTAATGGAAAAAGCTAAGAAGGTTGAAGAGCAAAATATTGATCCTGAACTTGAATTTGAGATACAAAAATCTCGCGAACTGAATAAACCAGGTCAAGCATGATCGCTAACACATTTATAAAAAGGCCTGTAACTGCTATTGTTATCTCCCTGGTTTTAATGATTTCCGGGTTGATATGTCTTTTTAATTTGGCAGTCGATCAGTATCCTAATATATCTCCGCCAAGTGTTTCGGTATCAGGTTCGTATACCGGTGCCGATGCGGAAACTGTTGAGCAAACAGTAGCTACGCCGATAGAGGAACAGGTAAACGGCACACCGGGTATGGAGTACATGCAAAGCACCAATACCAATAGTGGCGGTATGAGCATAAGGGTTACCTTTAACATTGGTACCAATGTACAGATAGCCGCCTTAAACGTTCAAAATCGCGTGGGTATTGCAAGTCCTGCACTACCGGCAGTAGTAAGTAAATTAGGGTTAACTGTACGTGCAAGTAACCCGGATATGCTAATGCTGGTTGGGATATTTTCACCAAATGGAATGCACAATATTACATTTTTGGATAATTATACCAACACATTTATTTTAGATGCAATATTACGTGTACCCGGCGTAGGTGATGTAACCGCGCGTGCCGATCAGTTTAGTATGCGTATCTGGATGAATCCGGATAAAATGGCATCTTATAATATCACAACCGGCGATGTTGATTCGGCCTTAACTGCCCAAAATGTTTATGTAGCAGCCGGTGCAGTAGGCTCCCCGCCGCAACGTAGTTCACAATCTTTTGAAACAGGTATTTTGGTGAACGGTATGCTCAACAAAGCCTCTGATTACCAAAAGATAGTTGTTAAAACAAACCCTACCACAGGGGCAATGGTTTATTTAAAAGATATAGCCAGAGTAGAATTAGGCAAATTTACCTTTGCCAGTAACTCATTTGTTGATGGTAAGCGTGCGTCAATACTTCAAATATTCCAGTCGCCGGGCAGCAATGCATTACAAACCGCCGATAATGTTTATAAAGAGCTTGCCTTGCTGAAAAAAACATTTCCGGCTGATGTTGACTATAGTGTACCATTTGAATCAATTACTATCATCAAAGTATCCATGGATGAAGTGGTTGGCACGCTTCTAAAAGCCTTGGGCCTAGTTGCGATAGTGGTATTACTATTCCTTCAAAACTGGAGATCTACCATCATCCCTATAGTAGCCATCCCGGTATCCATACTATCTACGTTCATCTTTTTTATACCACTCGGGTTTACCATCAATACCTTAACCATGTTCGGTTTTGTACTGGCAATAGGTATAGTCGTGGATGATGCTATTATCGTGGTGGAAGCCGTCCAGCATTATATTGATGAGCAGCATATGTCGCCTAAGGAAGCTACCTACCAGGCTATGAAGGAGATATCAGCTCCGGTAATAGCTATCGCTCTTATCCTGGCATCTGTATTCGTCCCGGTAGGTTTTATACCCGGTATAGTAGGGCGGCTGTATCAGCAGTTCGCTATAACCATTGCAATATCGGTTATCATATCTGCATTTGTAGCGCTATCTTTAACACCGGCACTTTGTACATTATTATTACGTCCATCACACCACGAGGTTAAAAGCAAAAATTTACTCGTAAGGTGGACCGAGAAATTCTTCGAGTTTTTCAATAATACTTTCGAAAGAATAACTGCTAGGTATGTTAATGGGGTGAGAAGGTGCATTAAATACTCATGGGTTGTAATACTGGTGCTTGCCTGTATTTGTGTGGGCACGATATACCTGTTTAAATTAAAACCATCGGGTTTTGTACCATCGGAAGATGGTGGAAGGTTGTACATTACTTACCAGTTGCCCGATGCTTCCTCAACTTCGCAATCTGTCCAGGTGATGGAAAAGCTAATGAAGATAGTAACAAGCACTCCCGGGATACTGCATTATGCCGCTTCTTCCGGTTTTAACATACTTAACGGTGGTGCTACTTCCAATAGTGGTTCTATGTTCCTGATGCTTAAACCATGGGATGAACGTACAACACCAGGTACTATGTTCCCGGGGATAATGAAAGTGCTTACAACCAGATTTGCCAAGGCCGGTATAAAAAATGCCAGTGTTGTGGTGATACAGCCGCCGCCAATAAGGGGTATCGGTATCGCAGCTGGTTTCAGCATGCAAATTGAGCAGGGAAATTCGACTGATAATATACATCAGTTTGAAGCGGCAGTACATAAGTTTGTAGCGGCAGCTCAAAAAAAACCTGCTACATCAACGGCATTCAGTTATTTTTCAGCACATACACCAAGTTACGATCTAACCGTCGACAGAGCTAAGTGCGAGAAGTTGGGTATAAATATCTCAGACGTATTTTCAACAATGCAAGCGTATATGGGTAGTTTGTTTGTAAACAACTTTACGCTATACAATAGAACATATCATGTTGTTATACAGGCAGATACACAGTATCGTGCATTGATATCAAACATGGATAAATACTATGTGCGTAATTCGGTAGGTAACATGACACCTTTAAGCAGCGTTATTAGTTACAAGCCTACTATAGCTGCACCGCTGATCAGTCACTTTAATATCTTCCGTTCAGCTGAAGTTGATGGATCGATACCTGATGGATATAGTAGCGGACAGTCGTTGGATGAATTAACACATCTTGCGGAGACTGTATTGCCACGTGGTTATACCTTTGAGTTTTCGGGCTTAAGCTATGAAGAAATAAAAGCAGGATCGCTCACGGTTTATATTTTCATGTTTTCCATTGTGTTCGTGTTCTTATTCCTGGCTGCGTTATATGAAAGTTGGTCAGTACCATTCTCGGTAATGCTTGCGGTACCGGTTAGTGCTTTTGGTGCAATAGTTTTCTTAACGCTATGGCCGCTCGTTACACAAAATCAGCTTACAAACAATGTGTATGCCCAAATTGGTTTGATCACACTTATCGGTTTATCCGCTAAAAATGCCATCTTAATTGTAGAGTTTGCCAAAATACGCGTGGATCAGGGTATAGAATTACTGGAGGCGACATTGGAGGCGGTCCGCTTACGTTTAAGGCCGATAATAATGACCTCAATGGCCTTTATACTTGGCGTATTACCATTGGCGCTGGCAACAGGAGCGGGTGGCGCATCAAGAAACACTATTGGGGTAACGGTTTTGGGCGGGATGGTAGCTTCTTCAACCATTTCAATATTTGTTGTTCCGGTATTGTTTGTCTTGTTTACACGTTTCTCCTATGGTAAAAAACAATTGGAATGGTTACAAGCAAACCATGAATTGCTATTGGAAAAAGCTAAAAAAGTAGAGGAACAAAATATTGATCCGGAGTTGGAATACGAAATAGCTGAATCGCGTGAGCAAAATAAATTAGAAAGAGAGAAAAAAGGATTACATATTGGTAAAAAGAAAGAGTAGCAAGCATAAGCCTTGAATAATTAACAGTTATCAAATTATATAGGGTTAAATATTCTGCCTACATTTATATATGATAGATGGAAAAAGCAAAAAGATATTTTTGGGCATAATTGCTTTAACAGGTGTAATTGCAATCATATTACAATTATATGCAACCATTATAAACAGGGTAATACCCATTGGGGCAACGCTGATTAAATACTTTAGCTTCTTTACCATCCAAACCAATATTTTAGTTACTGCTTGCGTAATATTTGCACTATTTAACCTTAAATCTTCGTGGGGGAGGTTTTTTTCTCGTATTTCAGTCGTTTCCGCTTTAACCGTTTATATTATTATAGTAAGCTTAATTTATAATCTTATATTAAGGCAGATCTGGAATCCGCAAGGTTTACAAAAATTTGGTGATGAGCTTTTGCATGTGGTAATGCCGGCTCTTTTCATCCTGTATTGGATATTTTGCACATCTAAACTAAATTTAAAATGGAATGTAGGTTTATGGCTAGTATATCCATTAATTTATGCCGTATATGTGATTATTCGTGGTACATTAACCGGGGATTATTCATATCCCTTTATGGATGCAGGCAGTTTAGGGTATGCTAAGGTGTTTTTAAATATCGGAGGTTTGGTGATAGTTTTCCTGGGCTTTTCATTATTATTGGTCGCACTCGGAAAACTTCTAGCGAAAACAGAAAACAATAGGGTTAACTCGCCATTATTAAAGTAGATTGTTATATTCTTTAAATCTTATCTAACAAACCAGCATTCCAGCGTCATATTTTATAGCTATTATTGTATAAAGGCGAATAAGGCCTAATTTTATACCATTATAAAATATGGAAAGCCAAATTCAACAATCTTTACCGCAACCTACTTATAAAGCAGCTATTAGTGCTTCTGCTGGCATTGAAGCACATTTTGAACATCAGCAGCAACAAGCCCAATTACGTGGCGAAGAAAACCTTGCCCCAAAACCGGATAAACAAGTAATAGCGTCCATCATAGATACTGCTTTTTGGGCAAGCTTGCGGAAAGAGGAGGGGCGCTCGCCAAAAATATCGCTGGCCTTTCTTCCTCCTGAGAGTACAAGCCAACCACTCATATTTGAATATCCACTTGCTTTAACTGCCGACATTCTAACAAAACTTGCTCCCGCCGTTGAACGTCCAGGCATCCACCTCGGCGTATGGCAGCATGATAATGAATTATATATATGGGGTACTACACAAATTATCCCCGGTTTTTGCTTTGTGCTGGAAGTTGTTGAACCGGGTTTGCTGGTTGTTAAGCACCGCCGGGTTGATGGTTTTGGTAAATATGTTAACGTAGCTGTATTAAAAGGCGATGAAGTTAAAATTGTTGATGAAGATAGCATCAACATGCCTGATTGCCCGGGTATGCTGAATTCATTACTTGGTTTTACTAATACCTTTACGCATAATAATGCTGTAAACCTTCATGTACAGCTTGCGGTATCCATGCGGGCACATGGGCACGGAGGTACATTGTTGATCGTCCCATCCGATCATGAAGGCTGGCGCAAATCAATCATTCATCCAATGTCATACCCGGTTTCTCCGGCTTTTAATACTTTGTCTGTTCTGATGGAACAAAAAGTAAGTGAGAAGGATTTATCAGCCTGGCAGGAAAAGCTAAACGATGAAATTGAATTGATAGGAGGCCTTACCGCGGTAGATGGCGCAACAATTATTAACGATAAGCATGAATTGCTGGCCTTTGGTGCAAAGATCTCCCGTTCGCCCGGACATGAAACAGTTAGGCAGATAATGGTTACCGAACCCATCATTAATACACCCGCTGTAATTATACCACCCTCAAGCGATGGCGGTACACGTCATTTCTCAGCGGCCCAGTTTGTGTATGATCAGCATGATGCATTTGCTCTGGTGGCATCCCAGGATGGTCGTTTTACTATTTTCTCCTGGTCGCCCTGCGATCAGATTGTGTTAGCACACCGTGTTGATACGTTATTAATATAAAGTTTAATAAGAAGTGCATTTATAAGGACAATATCTAAGTGCTGACAAACTACTGTCAGCACTTATCTCATTTTATGTGTTTAAATTTGGGGGTATTAAACCAATTATATGTCAAAAGTTAAGTCTATCAAATTATTGTTTGTTTTATGCGGATGCCTGCTATCATTCGTCACCAACGCAAAACCAATAATTTATATTAACCAGGTTGCTTTTAACAGCGATGCACCTAAAGTTGCATTAATTGGTTACGATGAAAGTTTTACAGATAACCCAGGTTTTGCCTTAGTATCAGTAAATACTCACAAAATAGTTTTTACAGGTAAACTTGGCTGCGAGATGCAAATAACCGAATGGGCTCCCGGCAAGCATTTTTACAAAGCTGATTTTAGCGCCTTTACACAAGCCGGTAAATATCGTTTATCCGTAACCCTATCAGGTAAAACATATACTTCAGATGCATTTAATATCGGCGTTAATGAGTTAGCTAAACTCACTATCCCATCAGTAATACATTATTATCACAAACAACGGGCAAATACACCTGCTGAACTTGCTGCCGATTCAAAAATGAAACTTTTTGGTAGCGATAAAACAGTTGACGTTCATGGTGGATGGTGCGATGCCTCCGGCGATGTAAGTAAATATTTTTCACATCTGGCATATGCCAATTTTATGTCGCCGCAGCAAACGCCGTTGGTTACATGGTCAATGATCAGCGCTGACGAGGCTATCCCCGGTTTATTAACGAAACTGGGCGTAAAAGATTCATTAGAAAATGAAGCCTTATGGGGTGCTGATTATATGATGCGTTCGCTGTCAGATAGCGACTATTTCTATATGACGGTGTTTAGTTATTTTAATAAAAACCCTGATGCACGAAGAATAGTAGGTTTACACGCCAACAGCGTAACGACCAATGAGTACCAATGCGCTTTCCGCGAGGGTGGTGGCATGGCAATAGCTGCATTGGCCCGTATTTCCCGCTGGAAAAAGCATGGCGACTTTACCTCAAAACAATATTTGGATGGTGCCGAACGTGCTTTCGCGCATTTACTAATCTACAACACAAAATACGACGATAATCATAAAGAAAATATAATTGATGATTACTGCGCGCTGATGGCTTCTACTGAGCTTTGGATAGCTACGAATAAAAGTATTTACAAAACTGAAGCGCGTAAAAGAGCGCATCATCTGGCAATGCGTTTATCAAAGGCTGGCTATTTTATTGCTGATGATGGTATCCGCCCATACTGGCATGCCTCTGATGCTGGCTTGCCTATTATCGCTCTCGCCAGGTATCTGACAATAGAGAAAGATCCTGTCTATCGGTCAAGTGCATTGCAAACTATTAAATCAGCCTTGGATTATGAACTAAAGGTAACTAATGATATAAGCAACCCATTTGGCTACGCAAGGCAAACGTTTAGGTATAAGGACAGCATTAAAAACGGGTTCTTCATACCGCATGATAATGAAACCGGCTGGTGGTGGCAAGGCGAAAATGCCCGGTTAAGCTCGTTGGCTACTGCTGCAATAATTGGTTCAAGATTGGTTTATAATTCTCCAAATCAAATCAAACCAAGAAAGGCCTTAATGGCGTTTGCTTATAACCAGATCAATTGGATTTTGGGTGATAACCCTTATGAGGTATGCTTTATGTATAAGTTCGGCAAAAATAATGTGCCTTACATGCATTCAAATTTTGGGCATGGGTCTGAACGTGGCGGGATATCCAATGGCATCACTGGCAAAGAAGGTAATGGCGATGGTAGCGGGATAGACTATAAAACCGAAGATGCCGGCAACGAATGGCGCTGGACTGAACAATGGATTCCGCACGCAGCATGGTATCTGCAAGCTATGGCAGCCATGGTTGATGAAAAGTAATATCTCATGAGCTTTTTACCAAAGCAAATTGAGCTTTTTAACAAACCTTAGCTTTATAACATAACCTACCTTTGTTTTAAATAAATAAAGGATATGGAAAAGATTTGGTTTATAACAGGCAGTTCCCGCGGATTGGGACGCAGCCTTACAGAAGCAGTATTAGCTAACGGCGATAAAGTTGCAGCAACAGCCCGCAACCCCGAAGTATTAAATGATCTGATTGAAAAATATAAAGACCAGGTATACCCAATTAAACTTGATGTTACCAATTATACTGAAGTTAAAAAGGCAGTAGCAGATGCTGTAAAGCATTTTGGTAGGATTGATGTATTGGTAAACAATGCCGGTTTCGGTATTATTGGGGCTGCAGAGGCTTTTACAGAGGAACAGGTACGCAGCCAGCTAGAAACCAATTTATATGCGCCAATTGAAATTACACGCGCGGTATTGCCTTACATGCGTAAACAACGCTCAGGGCATATTTTGCAGATAAGTTCAGTAGGCGGACGGGTTGGTAATGCCGGATTAACCATGTACCAGGCCGCTAAATTTGGTTTGGGCGGTTTTAGCGAGGCGTTAGCGAAGGAAGTTAGCTCATTAGGTATACGTGTAACCTGTGTTGAGCCCGGTGGTTTTCGTACGGATTGGGCCGGAGCATCCATGAGCTATGCGCCTAAAGTTGAAGGATACGAAGAAACAGTAGATAAGCGCTATGATTTTTTCAAAAGCGGGCAATTTGTTCCGATGGGTGATCCTGATAAAGCCGCTAAAGCAATGATCGATTTAATTGATAGCGCAGAACCTCCTGTACATTTGGTTTTAGGTAGCGAAGCGATAAACATATTAAAAATGGCTGATGAGCAACGAAAAGAGGAAATGGAGAAATGGCTGCCGGTAAGTTTATCTACCGACCATGATGAAGCACCCAATTTCCTGGATACGGAAGCCGGAAAGACCATTATGAATATTAAAGGCAATAAATAATTAAATTTGATTATGCCGATAAAGGAAACAGAAAAAGATCCGAAACAGATATTGTATTCCTGCTATAGTCATATCAGCAGGGAAGGAGAACAATTCATACCCGAACACGTGTTCGGGTATGTTATTTCCGGTGGATCAGAATCCTATATCGCTGGTAAAACATATTTGTTTAAGGAAGGCGATTTTCGCTTTTTTAGAAAAAATCAGCTAACTAAGTACATAAAATATCCACCGGTAAATGGTGAGTATAAATCTCTTTCGATACGTATCGACCAACAAACTTTACGAAATATTAGCGCTGAGTATGATCTGCACGCCAATGAGCACTATAAGGGAGATAACACCCTTATCCTCAAACCCAATGCGCTATTCAAAAATTATATTGACTCATTAACGCCATATCTTGATGATGCTGAAAGTAGCAATAAAGTTTTAACTGGGTTAAAGGTAAAAGAGGCTGTGATGATATTGCTTCAAACTAATCCCGAATTAAAGGATGTATTATTTGATTTCAGCGAGCCGGGTAAAATAGACCTTGAAGCCTACATGAACGAAAATTATAAATTCAATGTTGATCTTAGTCGTTTTGCCTATTTAACAGGCCGTAGCCTGGCAACCTTTAAACGTGATTTTGAGCGTATCTTTAAACAATCACCCAATCGCTGGCTACAACAAAAACGGCTGAATGATGCCTGGTATCTTATTAAAGAAAGAGGTCAACGCACGTCAGATGTTTACCTGGAGGTTGGATTTAAAGACCTTTCCCATTTCTCATTCGCCTTTAAAAAAGCTTTTGGTGTGTCGCCATCGCATTTGTGATTCTTTAATTAATAGATAAGTTGAGTTGGTATGCTTAATTAATGTTAAAACAAAGTAAAGTGTCAATTTTACACTATGGTGCAATCTCTAATATGAGTAGCTTTGTGTAGTATTTAACTTTATGCAGGCAGAAACAGTTGCAGATACTTCATCATCAAAGGTAGGGGTCCACATAGCAAGCTATGTGGCATTTACCTTTTTAGGTTATTTTACTATTGGTTTAGCGCTGGGTGTATTACCTGTTTTTATCCATCAGCAACTTGGTTACAATGCCATGATTGCAGGGATAGTCATCAGCCTGCAATATGTTACTACTTTTCTTTTTAGGGGATATGCCGGGAATATTGTAGATAAAAAAGGGCCTAAACCCGCCGTTGTTTTAGGTATGATTGGCTTCACTTTAAGTGGTGTCTTATTGTTTGCAGTATACGCTTTAAGGGCACATACAACATTAAGCCTGATCATTTTAATTATAACACGATTAATGACAGGCTTTGGCGAAGGATTAATTGGCGCAAGCCCCATAAATTGGGCAATACTGGCCGTTGGCGATAAAAATACAGCTAAAGCAATATCATATAATGGCATAGCCAGTTATGGCGCGCTTGCTGCCGGGGCACCGATAGGCATTTTATTACATAACGGTTATGGTATTGGCAGTATCGGAATATTGATCTTTTTTATTGGTATAGCAGGCTTTATCTACGCCAAAAATAAAACTCCATTGAAAGGAAATGCGGGTATACCGGGCGAATCATTCTTGAAGGTTTTAAAAGCAGTAAGTCCTTATGGTATTTGCTTAACATTAAGCGGCTTAGGCTTTGGTACAATCTCTACTTTTATTACACTGTATTATACTTATTTACACTGGCAAAGTGCGGTTTTATGTTTGTCTGTATTTAGCTCAATGTTTATTGTTGGTCGTATTTTATTTGCTAATTCGATAGACAAATATGGCGGCATGAAAATAGCGATATGTTGCATCGCCCTCGAAACTATAGGTTTGTTAATAATATGGCTAGCTTATATGCCCCATGTAGCATTAATAGGAGCAGGAGTTACCGGATTGGGGTTTTCGCTGGTGTTTCCGGCCTTGGGAGTTGAGGCTGTTAAAATAGTGCCTAGTTCAAATAAAGGGGCCGCACTTGGAGGCTATGGGCTTTTTTTAGATATTTCGTTAGGTTTAACTGGGCCATTAGTAGGGGCGGTTGCCAGTCATTTTGGGATGACGTACATATTTCTGTTTAGTATGCTGATGGTTTTTACAGGTTTGGTTTTAGCACTTATCATCAATACCAGGAAGAAACAAATTGAAGTATCGGTCTAATGCTGTCATAAATAACATTAGACCGATACTCATTTATTGAATCACTAAAGATGTTTTAATACCACCTATAGCTATTCAATTATTTTACCTCCGCTAAATATTTATGTACAAAACTGATAGCCATTGAGCCTTCACCCACGGCGGCGGCTACACGATTCATAGCACCTGAGCGTACGTCGCCAGCAGCAAAAATACCGGGACAGCTTGTTTCCAGCAAATAAGGGTCGCGGGATTCTTTCCAAATTTTGGTAAATCCTTCATATACTTTCAAATCTCTGCCTGTTTCTAAAAAACCTTTGTCATCTTTTATAATATCTAACTGTATCCACTCAGTAAAAGGCTTTGCACCAATAAATATATATAGCGCTGATGCCGGGCACGTTTGTTGTTTTTTGGTGTCGATATTGCATAATACAAGCTCTTGTAATTGCCCATCACCTTTTGCCTCAACAATCTCAGTTCTGCCAAGTACAAATATGTTCCTGGTTTCATTGATCTGATCAATAAGGTAAGCCGACATGGTGCTTGTTAAATCCGCCTTGCGTATAATAATATATACTTTACTCGCGAATTTAGATAAGTACATGGCTGCCTGCCCGGCTGAATTTCCACCGCCTACTACATACACTTCTTTATCTTTGCAGGCAGTAGCTTCGGTCATCGCTGCTCCGTAGTAAACACCAGCACCGGCAAAGTCTGGTATGCCTTTGGTTTCCAATCTACGATAATCAACGCCGGTGGTGATAATAATACTGCGGGTATCTATACAATTACCATCTTCCAGCATTATTTTTTTGTAGCCATCTTTTTGCAAGATAGAATTTACAGATCGGGGCGATAAAAATTCAGTACCTAAACGTGTAGCCTGCGTCATAGCACGCCGGGTAAGTTCCGAACCGCTGATGCCCGTAGGGAAACCTAGATAGTTTTCTATCCTGCTGCTGGTGCCTGCTTGTCCGCCGGGTGCCCTGCGCTCAATCATCAGGGTTTTTAATCCTTCTGATGCGCCATAAACACCAGCCGCAAGCCCTGCGGGTCCGGCACCGATAATCACTACATCATACATGTCATTTTTAAGCTCCGGGTTAAGGCCTATTTTGTCAGCTATCTGTGCGATAGTAGGCTTAACCAGGTGCGAGCCATCTTCAAAAAACACCACAGGTAGGTCTTTAAGGGTTAGCTTATTGAGGGCCAGCTTTTCTTCCGCTTTTTCTTTAAGCTGTACATCAAACCATTGGTATGGTACTAAATTACCGGCAAGGAAATCTTTTATATCATGCGATAAGCCAGAGTACTGATACCCCAATACTTTTATTCCTTTAAAATCAGGCTGATAAGTGCTTAACCAGTCATCCAGTAAACCATCAATTACGGGATAAAGCTTCTCTTCTGGTGGATCCCAGGGCTTAACCAGGTAATAATCCAATTGAACTGTATTTATAGCTTTAATAGCCGCGTCGGTATCAGAGTAGGCGGTAAGCAGTACCCGTTTAGCATTTGGGTAATATTTTATTGCCTGTTCCAAAAAATCCACGCCCTCCATCTCGGGCATACGTTGATCCGACAGGTACATGGCAACTGTTTCGCCTTTATTCTTTAATTCAAGCAGGCTATCAAATGCTTCTTGTATAATTGTAGTGCTTAAAACTCTATAGGTATCGCGATACTTATTTTTCATGTCGCGAGTAAGCGCCCGCAATACGTGGGCATCATCATCAATACAAAATATTATAGGGAGACTCATTTAGTTTTTGTTGTAAGTATAAAATTATCCATCAATAGGGAAACAAACGATAAAAGCTGTTCTGCCAGGTACCGATTGCACTTTGATAGAACCACGATGTTGTTTTACAATCCGGCTTACCACATCAAGGCCAAGTCCGGTTCCTTTACCAATTTCCTTGGTCGTAAAAAAAGGATCAAATATTTGTGAACGATAGTCTTCAGGAATGCCAGGCCCGTTATCAATTATTGATACTTCTACAAACGCTCCGTCCTTTAACGTTTTAATTTCTAAAACGCCTTTTCCGGTTTCTTCCATGGCATCCAGCGCATTATCCATTAAGTTAGTCCAAACCTGGTTAAGTTCGCCTATCATGGCTTTTACCGGTGGTAGTGTAGTATCAAAATGCTCCACTACCTCAATATTATTCTTATGTATTTTATGGTGAAGCATAGTTAAGGTGTTGCGTATGCCGCTGTGTATATCGGCATATTGCTTATCATGCCCTTGATCCATATGGGTGAAGTTCTTTACTGAACCCACCAGGTCAGTAATACGGCGTGATGCTTCCTCAATATCGGTTACCATTTTTTCGGTTACCATATTGCTGTTGATCCAGTTCATTACCTGCGAAATATATTCGGTCGGAATATGTTGCTTAAACGCTTCGGCGTCGCTTACTTTAAGGCCAAACTCTACAAAGTTTTCCGCAATTTCCTGTGCATTATTTACTTCATGGGCATCCATCCAGTCGGTCATTTCATCTTCCAGTTCGCTGCGTTCCATCAAGGTTAATATGCGCTTTTCCTTTTCATTCAAAACGGCTATCAGCATATCGTTTACAATGGTGACCTGATCCGCGGTCATTTTCATTTCGATAATATCCTTAAATGTTTTAGGCGCGTGAAGCAGGTGTTGTTTAAGCGATGCCGCACCGCGTACTATGGCCGATGCTGGGTTGTTTAATTCATGTGCTAATCCTGCGGATAGTTTACCCAATGCCATCATTTTTTCACTTTGTTGCTGCAAGGCTGTAAAGTCGCGGATACGGCTTGCCATAACATGTACCAGGGCCTGTGTCAGCTCAAAATGATCAGCAATCATTTCATGCATTTTAGCTGCCGGGAAGCTAAGTAGTTGTGTATCTTCTGCTGCTTTAGCAAAACTCGGGGCTGTTTTAGCCCTTGAAAAAGGTAAATAACCGGAAACGGTTTGTGCTTCAAAAACTGCCATTTCCCGGGTCTCATTATTTTGCATCATATACATGCTTACCCGCCCACTTATAAAAATATTGGTAGCATTAATAGGCTGCCCAGGTTGAAACAGAAATTCACCATCCGGCAAAATACGTTGCTCGCTATTGTCAATCAACCATTTCAGTTGTTCCAGTGGGACTTCTTTAAGTGCTTCAAAAGATTGAAGTAGTTCCGGAGTTACATTAATCATAATATGAAGGTAGGTAAAAGATCAGGTAAGAACAATTTCGATTGTTGATAGCTGAATTATGTGCGACTTTGATGCGCTTTGTCATCCCTGGCTAATAATTATTTTAATTGGAATGATTGTTCCGAAATGAATATAGATTTGCGGAACGTTTATTCCAAAAATAGAAAATAATTAAACACAACATGAAAAAGTTAGTAAATAAAGTAGCCGTTATAACAGGCGCATCAAAAGGGATTGGGGCAGGTATTGCAAAAAGGCTTGCAGCAGCAGGGGCAAGCGTTGTTGTAAATTATGCATCGGCAAAAGCAGGCGCAGATCAAGTAGTTGCCGAAATAACCGCTGAAGGAGGCAAAGCTATCGCTATACAAGGTAATGTATCAAACGCTGATGACATCGCCCGTTTATTTGATGAAACTACAAAAGCCTTTGGCCCGGTTGATATACTTGTAAATAACGCAGGTGTATACAAATTTGGCGCTATTGAAGAAATTAATGCTGAGGACTTTCACGCTCAATTTAATACCAATGTGCTTGGGTTATTGTTAACCACCCAGGGCGCGGTGAAAAACTTTAATACAAATGGCGGCAGCATTATCAATATAGGTTCAGCTGTTAGTAACATCACGCCTCCAGGAAGCTCCATTTATACCGCCACTAAGGGTGCAGTTGATGCTATTACTCATGTTCTGGCAAAAGAGCTTAGCGGAAAAAAAATACGTGTAAACTCTATTAATCCGGGTATGGTTGAAACAGAAGGTACACATACTGCAGGTTTTATAGGCAGTGATTTTGAAACAGAGCTCGTAAAAACAACACCGCTTGGCCGTATTGGTCAGCCTGATGATATTGCTGATGTTGCTGCATTTCTTGCATCTGAAGATTCACGTTGGTTAACAGGTGAAATATTGTTGGCAAGCGGTGGCGTGAGGTAATCCTCATCGTTTAACAGAAAATAATTTAAAATGAATAGCTTTGCTTTAATTAGCAAGGCTATTCCCGGTTATGGCAAGGACAAAAGATTTTGATGAGAACGAGGTATTGAGCAAAGCGATCCAAATTTTTTGGCACAAGGGGTATAATGGTACGTCTATGCAAGACCTGGTGGATGGCTTGGGCATTAGCAGGTCGAGTTTATATGATACTTATACCGATAAGCATACCTTGTTTGTAAAAGCATTGGAAAGTTATCAAAATTCTGGTGCCGGTAAAATTCAGGAAATTATAAATAATTCAGGATCAGCAAAAGCAACCATAATTCAGTTACTAAAATTTGTTACTAATGAATTGTTGTGCGATAAACAACAGAAAGGTTGTTTTATGGTGAACGCCGAAGTTGAAGTAGCGCCGCATGATACAGAAATAAATAACCTGGTTTGCAAAAACGATCAGCAAATGGAAGACGCTTTTTATTTAGTGATCAGAAAAGGCCAGGATAGCGGAGAGATTAACAAAAATCAGGATGCGAGAGCGTTATCGCGATTTATCTTCAATACAGTGAAAGGAATACGGGTAACGGCTAAATCTACAAGCGACAGGGCTGTATTTGATGATATTATTAAATTGACTGTATCGGCCCTTGATTAAGGCAACCGCGCTGGAGAAACAAAGCCCGCAAACGTCAAAATATTTTCTTAAAATAAACCCAATATTCAGCTTAGTACAGCAGGAATGTTAATATCTTGATAACTTAACTAAACCCTATGCCCGTAATTACGTCTAAATGACCAAAACGCTGTTGAGCGAATATCACAATTTATGAAAACTCTTTTTGTTGCAGACGATAATGAACTTGATTTGCGGATCATCAGGTTAAATTTGGCAAGAAACGCGGTATTTGGTCATGTGCTATATTTTAATGATGGGAAGCCTTTATGGGATTACATTAAATCCAATATAGATGATGCGGTTAATCTTCCGGATGTTATATTCCTTGACCTCAAGATGCCTGAAATGGATGGTTGGGGCGTTTTGGAATCTCTGGAAAAAAATTATGCCCGTTTGGCCAAACCTATTTCGGTTTACATTATATCAACATCAATAGATATTACTGAAAGACGTGAGGCGTTGAGTTACCATTTTGTGAAAGAGTTTATTTCAAAACCATTATATCGCGACAAAATAATATCGATAACTAAAGAAGGGGAGTATTCCCAGAGGATTTACTAATACTTATTGTATTTCTTGTAAATAATTAAGAATGCAATCAGTTTTAATAAAATACCTATCATCAATTCAGTATATCATTTACTTAGAATCGCTTATTTGCTCCCGTCATTTGACTGTTATTTGAATTGTTTTAGTTCAGCTTGACTAAATGTGAAATTTTGTTGGCTAGCAGATAAGATGAAATGTAAAGAATATGATACGCGATGGATTTTATCTGATTCATTAACTCTGTTAATACTTTATTATACTTTTTTTAATATTAAAAACGTGTTTTGTTTTATTGTTTAACCAAGCAATCAACATATAACCAGTTTTTAATTAAATATGAGCCTTTATTACAGGAATCAAACCCGTCTTAGCTTAGCTGTTATTTTTACTCTTTTGTTGAGTATCAATTATACAGTTAATGCGCAAAATCGCAATAATCAGCATTTAACCTCTTATGTTGATCCTTATATTGGTGCCGGTGGCCACGGGCACGTATTTGTCGGGGCTAGCGTTCCTTTCGGAGCTGTTCAGTTAGGGCCGGAAAACTTTTATAAAGGCTGGGACTGGTGTTCCGGTTATAATTATGGCGATAGTGTATTAATAGGCTTTTCCCATACACATTTAAGCGGCACTGGCATTGGCGATCTTTCAGACATACTGATTATGCCTTACACTGGCCCGGTTAAAACAGATAAAGGGCAGGAGAAAATCCCCGGCAGTGGTTATGCATCTCACTATTCACACAAAAACGAGCATGTTCGGCCCGGCTATTATGCCGTTAAATTAGATGCTTCAGGTATCAATGTAGAACTAACAGCCACTGAAAGAGTGGGCTTTCATCAATATCACTTCCCGACAGGAAAAGAAGCTCATGTTATAATTGATCTGAAAGAAGGAATAAACGATAAAAGTACCGATACCTATATCAAACAAATAGATAAGTATACCATTGAGGGCTATCGATTTTCAAAAGGGTGGGCCAAAAACCAATGGCTGTTTTTCGCTATAAAGTCATCTGAGCCACTACCTCAATTTATGGTATATGATGATAGCAGGTTGTTGAAAGGCAATAGCGGCAAAGGGGAGGCTATAAAGGGATTAATTAGCTTTGGTAACGCGCCAGCAACTCTTCAATTAAAAGTTGGCATTTCGCCGGTGAGTTCAGAAAATGCATTGGCTAATATCAATACTGAAATTCCCGGATGGGATTTTCAAAAGGTGGTACGTGCAGCTGATGCCAAATGGAATAAGGAACTGGCGAAGATTTCTGTGGAAACAAAAAGCCTTACCGATAAGCGTATTTTTTATACCGCGCTCTATCACAGCATGATCGCCCCGGCCTTGTTCAATGACCATAACAGTGATTATAGGGGGACTGATAAAAAAGTGTATCCACATGCCGCCTTTAATAATTATACCGTTTTTTCACTTTGGGATACCTATCGCGCAGAAAATCCGCTGTTTGACCTTATTCAGCCCAAAAGAGCCGGAGATATGATCAATACCATGTTTGCTATCTATCAGCAGCAAGGCAAATTACCTATATGGCATTTAATGGGTAACGAAACCGGTACTATGGTAGGTATCAGCAGCATGCAGGTAGTCGCCGAGGCTTATTTAAAAGGAATAAAAGGATTCGATGTCAATAAAGCCTATCAGGCAGTAAAAGGCACAGCAATGTCTGATTCTTTGGGTATGATGTATGTGAAGAATCTTAAACCTATCCCGGCTGATAAACAAAGCCGGTCTGTTTCCAAAGCGCTGGAGTATGGTGTTAGCGATGGTAGCACTGCCTTAATGGCCAAACGAATGGGCAAAACAGCTGATTATAATTATTTCAAAAAACGGGCTGAGAACTATAAGCTATATTTTGATCCATCTGATCAATTCTTCAAAGGGAGATTATCTGATGGCGGTTGGGCACCAGGTTTTAGTCCGCTTAAAAGCAAAAATAATTTATATGCCGAAGGCAATGCCTGGCAATATTTGTGGTTGGTGCCGCAGGATGTTCCGGGACTTATCTCCCTGTTAGGAGGCGATCAATCATTCAATAAAAAGCTGGACGATTTTTTTCAACTTAAGTCAACTGATGAAGATGGCCTGGCTGATCTGACTGGCTTGATCGGTCAGTACGCACATGGGGATGAGCCCAGCCATCATATTGCATATTTGTATGCTTACAGCGGACAGCAATGGAAAACAGCCGAAAAAGTCAGATATATCATGAAAGACTTTTACCTCGCCAGCCCTGATGGTATTATTGGTAATGAGGATTGCGGACAGATGTCGGCCTGGTACATTTTTTCATCGCTTGGATTTTATCCGGTATTTCCCGCTTCAGAAACCTATGTTATCGGGAGTCCGCTATTTGATAGGGCGACTATTAACCTCGACAATGGCAAAAAATTCACAGTAAACGCGGTTAATAATAATGCCGCAAATATTTACATACAAAGCATGTCGCTAAACGGAAAAAAATATCAGAAGGCTTACATCCGCCATGAGGATATTATAAATGGGGGAATACTCGAAATTGTGATGGGGAATAAGCCTAACTACAACTTTGGTAAACTAGAGACAAACAGGCCGCAATAAAATTTAGAATACTATTTACTGAAATATGATATACCAGATGATATTTAAACATCAACCTAAAAAGATGAAAAAATACATATTCATACCACTACTAATGGTAATGATGCTGTTTGCGCCCGGTGTTTTTGTAAGCTGTGCTCATGCGCAAACCGTGGATGCTACCACCATGAATAATAAGGTAATGGCGGGTTATCAGGGTTGGTTTCGCACCCCTGGTGATAATGACGGAAACAGGGGCTGGGCACACTTATTCAACTCATCCGTTCCAAGCCCGGCAAAACTGGGTTTTGATACCTGGCCGGATATGAGTGAATTAACACGTGGAGAAAAATATCCTGTATCGGGATTCACTTATCCTAATGGAAGCCAAGCTTACCTTTACAGTGCGCAAAACCCTAAAACTGTATTACGCCATTTCCAGTGGATGAAAACTTATGGTATTGATGGCGTATGGTTATCTGAATTTTGTGGTCATTTTCCGGGTGCCGGAGGGGAGCGCGATAGTACTGCCGTACTTACTATAATGGATAACGTTAGGCGTGCGGCAACAGCAACTGGGCGTACCTGGGCATTTATGTGGGATATGAGTGGTTTTGATACCAGAATGTCTAAAAGTGATGTTTATAATATCATCATAAACCAGTGGAAAAAAATGGTTGATGAAGGTGTTACCAACGATCCCCGATACATGCATCATAATGGCAAGCCTGTACTGCTGATATGGGGGTTTTTCCCCAGCCGCCCCGCGTCTCAGCCCGATTACATGAATCCGGTAATTGATTTTCTTTTGGCACCTGGAAAATACCAGGCTACCCTTGTAGGCGGGGTTGACAACACCTGGCGTTCAAAGGGCACACCGGAATTCCAGGCTATGCTGATGCGGATGCAAGGCTTGCAGCCCTGGAGTGTAGGCCGCAGGATTAAAGACCCAGCAACCGGCTATGCTGTACAAAATACCTCTGAATGGGCTGGCGATATTGAAAAATGTAAAGTTAATAACGTAATATTTATGCCTGTATTTAATTCAGGTACACATATAGCTGGGCCGCCTCCAATACCTCCGGCAGGGCCAGCTGTGCCCCGCCGTACCGGTAATTATCTTTGGGAGCAATTTGTAGCAGCCTCAAAAATAGGGATGATCAACAGCGTATTTGTGGCCATGTTTGATGAAATAAATGAAGGTACCCAAATCATGAAGATCGACAATAATCCGCCTGTACAGGCTCCATTCCTTACTTATGATGGCGCTACCAGCGATTATTATCTGCGTTTGGTAGGTGTGGGAGCCAGGATGCTGAAAGAACATACTCCAATTACACCGGTAATTCCTATTTCTCCGTTTGATTCCGGCAAATGGTACAAATTAAAGAATAGGACTAGCGGATTGGAGTTGGGTAGCGAAAATGGAACAAATCCGCAAATTATTCAATCTGCAGATGCAGTTGCCGATGGCCAATATTGGCAGATATTATATGATGGCGCGGGTTATTTTAAAATCAAAAACAAATTGACTGGTAAGCTACTCAGCGTTGGCAATGTATCAGCGGATAATAGTCCGCTTACCCAAACTGACGATGAAAATATTGAAAACGTAAAATGGCATTTGGAATGGGACGGAACAGGTTATTGCAGGTTAATAAACAAACATAGCCACAAAGCAATAAGTAATAACGGATCAACAGACACCAATTCTTTGCTTGTACAAGCCGCTGATGCAGCTATTGATAACTTGCGCTGGAAAATAGTGCAGCAATAGTTTTATATATAATTATAATAAAAGAGCAGATTTTTTCATAATACCTGCTAATAACAGCCGAGTTAATTATTTATTAATGAATAATTAACTTCTATCTGTTTTTTTGTATCACCAATTATTATTTAACCTATTTAATACAATCTACATGATGCTAAAAAGATTACTGCTTGTTTTGGTAGTACTATTTATCTCTCTGCACAATTATGCTCAGTCTGTTACGGCAAATAAGAGCTCATCTGCTTCAACCGATATTTCCGGTTCAGGATGGCGGCTGTGGCCCGATAGGGACGCAACCTGGCAGAACGATGATATTTATCTTCCGGCGGATGTAAACCTGAGTAAAATGGCGGTTAATAAACCTACAGGTGGGTGGAAAGCGCTTAATGATCAGCAGGGAATTAATGTAACATTGCCCAGCACAGTTGAAGAACATTACTGGGGTAAATTCGGCCGTAGGCCATATACTAAAAATGAAGCGCAACGTGGCGCGGGTACCGCGTTCGGAAACGGAAACTATTTAGGTGTTTCCTGGTGGTGGCGTACGATACAAGTTCCACAGTTTAAACCGGGTCAACGGGTGCTGGTATGGTTTCGGGGGGCAAGATTACGATCAGAGGTTTATGTTAACAGCAAATTATGCGGCTACTCAATTATGAGCGAACTTCCTTTTCAGGCTGATATTACCGATGCTGTAAAACCCGGCGAAAAAACGCAGCTTGCTGTACGAATCACCAATCCCGGCGGTCATCTGGACTGGATTGATTTTGCCCAGATGCGCATACAATGGGGTAAATACTTCTTGCCACCCTCGCATGGGTTTGGCGGGTTGGATAATGATATACAGCTAACTGTTCGTGATAATGTTTCCGTTTCTGATCTGGCCGCCATTAACAAGCCCGATCTGCATCAGGTACATTTAGTAGCTGAAGTCAGCAGCCATGGAAAGCAATATAGCGGGCTTGTGAAATTCAGCATATCGCATAATGGTAAAATAATTTGGACAGGCACCAAAACAGTTAACCTTAATGCCGGTGAAACTAAAATAGTAGAACTTGATGCTCAGGTAAACTCAGCGGAACCATGGCAATTAAATCACCCGGTATTATACCAGGCCAAAGCCTCTCTGCTAAATTTAGTGGCGAGTGACCGTCAGGTTAACTTTGGTTTTAGATTTATGACTGCAAAGGGTATTGGTACCGATGCTAAACTGGTGTTTAATAACAAGCGTATCGTTCCGGTTTCTGCCATATCATGGGGTTATTGGGGGCGTAACGGCCTTTGGCCGGATGCAGAGATGGCCGAACGTGAAGTTGTTAATGCTAAAAAGATGGGGTTAACCGCTTTGCAGTTCCATCGCAATATTGGCAAACCTGCCGTGCTTGACGTGCAGGACCGTATGGGTTTACTACGCTGCGAAGAACCGGGAGGTGGTAAATTTGCCATTGGTGCGCGTTACTCACGTGGGCCCTACGGACCAAATGGTGAGTTTTTGGCAAAAGACGAAAAGTTGCTGGATGCCTTTAAGCCTAAAGCCGATTATGTGCAACCTGATACAGTAAATACCAGTGGCGCAGGCCCGGATGGCGATGGCCAAACATTCTGGGAAAAATACGAAGAAGAGAAGATATTGGAAATGGTGAAACGGGATCGTAGTCACCCCTCACTTATTATGTATACCGTGCAGAATGAATCAAGCGAACTTGATTTACGTAATCCGCGTATTTATCGATTATTCCGAGAAATGCATGCGCTTGATCCAAGTCGTATCATCGCGTTTTACTCCGGCGGCGACCCTAAAGCAGCACAGGTTTTGATGCTGCCGTATAGCGAAAATATCAGCTATGCCGGGACGCACGACCCATACGCTGGCTGGCAGGATATCCACACCTGCGGTGGCCCGTGTAATTATCTTGATTTTCTATATAAAGACCCTAATAACTATCGCCAGAAACAAAAATCAGATGCGCACACCAATATTAATATGTGGGGCGAAATGCTGGGCGCGGCTACGCCTGATAATTATGATCAGCTGGTGCATTCATTTGATAAAAAACATCCCGATGGATATGAAAAGGAAGATGCTACCCAGGTGCTTGGCGGCTATCATGAGTTTCTAGATAAATGGGGTTTCCGAAAAGCTTTCCCTACAGACTCATCGCTATTTACTGCTATTGGTTACCGTATGTATTATTTCTGGAAAAAAATGATGGAGCAGTCGCGCATCGAAAACAATAATGATTACCTGGTGATCAGCGGGTGGGAAAGTACTACCATTGATAATCATTCTGGTTTAGTTGATAACCACCGTTTTCTTAAAGGAAATCCGGCCGAAATTGCTGCGGCAACCAAGCCTGAAATATTGGTAATTGAACCCCGCCACATGATTGTTGCAAAAGGAGATAAGGATATTGTTGATGTTTTTCTGGTAAATGAAACAAACAGAAAAGGTGCTTATACGCTTAACCTCACTGTTAAACGGCCTGACGGCACCGTTGCCTTTAAAACCGAAAAAGAAGTAAACGCGATAGGTGGTGATACCTATGGGCAACTGTTAAAAGACGGCATTGAATTTAATGCTGATGCAGCCGGTATATTAAAAATTGAGGCTGTAATTACACCTAAACAACCGGGTGTAAAACCATTGGCAGGATCAGACGAGATTAACGTAGTGGACATAGCGGCTGCACCGGTATTTAAAAATGTGGCGCTAATAGAATCAGACAATGAACTAACTCATACACTGAAAAATGAATGGAATGTTGATGCTCAAAAATTGAATGATGTGCCTGCAGATAAACATCTGGATGTTATTGTGCTATCTACCAAAATGGCCACTAATGATTTGTTTAAAGCAGATAAACCGATAACAAATGCGCCAATGTCCCAAAATTTAGTTCCTGAAGGACAGGCTGCTTCGGGTCAGGCTAAAACTGTCGCGGCAGAGGTACAAACACAATCAGGCATATCGCCTGAAGAATTTGAAGAGGCACTTAAACGTGTTAAAAATGATGGCACCCGTTTGGTATTGTGGCCGGATAATGATCGCGGAGCCGATGCCTTTGCCAAAGAGCTGGCTAAACGAAACATTATAAAATATAGTGGGAAAGTGGGCAACCTGAATGCGCCATGGTTCGGTTCATGGTTCTTTGTGCGCAAGCATTGGTTGCTTGATGGCCTGCCAACCGATTGTGCTATGGACTGGCGTTACGGCATCAGTGCGTTTGGGGGCCCGGAATGGTTAAAAGAAAGCCCAAAAGGTACTAATACAGATGGTTTGCTGATTGACGGTAAGGGCATTGATGCGTTTATTGGCTATGGGGCCGATCATAATCCTAAAGTAGGTATGTCTGGATGTGTAATACCTTATGGTAAAGGGCAAATTGTACTTTACTGTTTGCCGCAGTTAGTACAAAGCCTGCAAGCTAAAGGTGATTTTGCTATTAACCGCATTATTTGCGAACGATTGCTGGCTAACAGTTTACAATCAAGGTAGGTATAGACCTATACTTTAGTTCATTATAAATGCAGTACAATATACTTAAAATGAAAGTAATCAAATACCTGTTCACTGGAGCGTTAGCATTGATTTTTACGATCACCAGTTCATATGCGCAGGATAATTTTAATCTTAATGAGAATTTCGGTAATTCAAATACTAAATATGAGAAAATTGGCAGGGGCGAAGCTAGTATAGTAAACTCGGTACTAACCACTAAAGATGCCTACCTGTGCTTTGGCGAAAATAGCTGGGCAAACTATGAAATCAAATTCAGGGCAAGGGTGCCTGAAACAGCCGAGCAGGTGCAGATCTGCGCAGGTTTCCGTGCCGCCAATCGCGACGATCGTTATTTTGTAATGTTAAAGGGGGGTATACAAAAAGAGCTGTACCTGGCAAGACTAGGTTATATGGGTAGTGATGATTTTTTGGCCTTGCGCCAACTGGATTTTCAACCGGTACCAGGAAAATGGTATGATTTTAAGATTGAGGTAGCAGGCAACCGTATCCGTGTGTATCTAAATAATGAAAAGCTTCCGAGAATTGATGTGACAGATAAACTCACTGCATTGGTGCCTGCGGGTAAAATAACTTTGGGCGGTAGTTGGATCACTAATGAGTTTGCCAATTTGTCTATCAAATCTATCAGCGCTCATCAACTTTCAGGCCGGGTGCAGGAATATGCAGTTGCTACTGTAAATAAAGAGGCATTGCGCAAGCAGCAACGCAAAGCCTATCAGCCTATAAAAATTAATAATGTTAACAGTGGGCGCACGGTGGTATCATTAAATGGTAAGTGGCTGTTTTCACCGGGATATGAATCTACGAATGACAGTATTGCTATAAATCCCAAAGAAAGTGATGAAGACTGGCATGTAATGACTGTACCAAACTTTTGGAATCCCATCCGGGTTTGGCTGCATGGCGAAAAATATAATACCGCCAGCAAAGGCGTGTCAGACAATTACTTTCAAAAAGAGACCGACCGTTGTGAGGCCTATACCTTTGATTATAAAAAGACCGGCATAGGCTGGTATCGCCAATGGATTTATTTGCCTGATGGGGTCAATGGGAGAAACCTGCAACTTTCATTTGATGCCGTATCTAAAGTGGCTGAGGTATATATCAACGGCATAAAGGCTGGCAGTCATATTGGTATGTTCGGCGATTTTCAAGTCAATGCCACCGGTTTGCTTACGCCGGGAAAAAACTTAATTACGGTAAAAGTGATGCGCGATTATGTGAAAGATATTAAGGATGCTGATAAGATAGCAGGGGTTGCCGTTACCGTTGAGGTTACTCAAAAGATGGTACACGATTTGGCTCACGGATTTTTTGATGACGATCCTGCCGGCATATGGCAACCCGTGTCACTCGTAATCACTGATCCGCTCAGGATTGAGGATGTATTTATCAAGCCCAGCCTTACAGGTGCCGATTTTGACATCACCGTAAAAAATGATGCCAACAAAACTGCCATTTTTTCAGTAGGTACTAACATTACCGGTAGTAAGGAGAAGGATGAATTGTATAAAGCAATCTCCGTAAAAGAGCTACAATTACAACCCGGCGAAGAAAAAACATTTACTTATAGTATTGCCAATTTACAACCCAGACTATGGTCACCAGAGCATCCGAATTTATACGATTTTGGGTTTACTTTATTAACAGGTAACAACACTGAGATCGATTCAAAAATTATCCGTTCGGGCTTCCGCACCTTTAAATCCATTGGTGATTACCTGTATCTTAATGGCAAACGTTATTGGTTGCGTGGTGGTAACCAAACAGCTTTACCATTGGCCCCTAATGATACTGCGCTGGCTGATAAATTCACTAAGTTGATGAAAGCTGGTAATATAATGGTCACCCGGACACATACCGTACCGGGTACTGAAACTTGGATGAATGCGTTTGATGCCAATGGCATCGGCGTAAGCTACGAGGGTACCTGGCCCTGGTTGTTTTTGGAAAGCAGTATGCCTGCACCAAACCTGATTAACCTTTGGAAAAATGAATTTTATGATCTGTTGAAAAAATATCGCAACCACCCTTCGCTGTTAATATGGACAGTGAATAACGAGATGAAGTTTTATGAAAATGATCCTGATCCTGTACGCACAAATATTAAAATGCACATCATATCAGATGTTGTAAAGCATATGCGCGTAATTGATCCTACACGGCCTATCGTGTTCGATTCGAATTACAGACGTAACACTAAGAAGTTTGGCGCGGATTATTTTAATACGATTGATGATGGTGATATTGATGATATACATGCTTATTACAATTGGTATGATTATTCCATATTTGATTTTTTTAAGGGCGAGTTTCAGCAAAAAAATAAGAATAATGGGCGTCCGCTTATCAGCCAGGAAATGTCAACCGGGTATACCGATGAAACCGGTCATGCCACGCGCTTTTATAATTATGTGCATCAAAATCCTGAATCGTTGGCCGGGAAATATACCGATGAATTTAGTGATCCTAAATATTTCATGATTCCACAGGCCTTTATCACCAAGGAGTTGGCCGAAGCACTGCGCCGCAGTGATGATAAGGCAGCCGGGATATTGCATTTTTCGCTGATCACTTGGTTTAGTAATGTTTACCTGGCCAATAGTATTAAACCCTTCCCGGTATATTATGATATGCAAAAGGCGTTGCAACCAGTACTGGTATCGGCGGAGTTATGGGGGAGGCATTTTTACGCAGGTACTCAATTACCAACCCGGATATGCATAATTGACGACAAGGAAGATGGTACAGCTTTACCAGCTTCAGAATTACAATGGCAGCTGGTAGATAATAATGGAGCAGCATTAGCAAGTGGTAAAATGCCGGTGCCGCAGGTAGAACATTATACCCGCCAATGGGTCGAGCCAAAAATCAATATCCCGGCAAACTTGCCCGAAGATAAAGTTGAAGGCAAACTGTTGTTAAAGCTTGTGGCCGACGGAAAAACCGTTTCAGAAAATTACTATGACATACTGCTGGCCAATAAAACCGGACTGAACGCAGCTAAATTAATAGGTAAAAAAATAGTAGTATATGATGCTGGTAATGATATCGCCCCGTCGCTTGATTTTCTTGGTATTAAATATACAACAGAAACAATATTGACAGATGCCTTGAAGCAAAAGGCCGATATATATGTATTATCCGGGCTCGATTCCATCTCGGCAAGTGCGGATGAGATAAAAAGTATCAGGAACGTAATAGCAAGAGGTGGCAAGGTTTTATTATCAGCATCGGGTAGTATAGCGCCTGTTTTATATCCTGAATACATTAGGAGTTTGCTGAAAGAGAATGGCGAGATCACGATGATGGATATTCCTGAATCGGATGTATTTGATGGCATCGAGCCATTGGAAACACGTTACCTGAACAACAATAAGCGCGAAAGCCCGGCTGTAATTTCTGGTGTTTTTCGCATCAACCGCGATCCGAATGTAGAGGCGCTGGCATCATTTATTAAAATACACGGCTATTTATCGGGCCAGGTGACTGACCGTATGAAAAGACTGGATCAAATCAAAGGTTTCCCTATCGTCAAAATAAAGGATCATGAAGGTTATGTACTGTTGTCTGAGATCAGGCTGGATAAAACAGTAACAGACCCTGTAGCAGGTAAATTATTAGTAAACATGTTGAATGATCTGGCTAAATAAAAGGATGGGGAGTTAATAAGAGAGCCTGAAAAATATTAAACAATGAAAAGATATTTAGTGTCGTCTTTTTTATTAAGGAAAAGTTTTTACACTTACCTCCTGAATATTGCAAGGCGACTAAATACGCTTGTCTCGTTGATCAGCACAGACTTATTTAGGTCGAGTAAAAAAGCATGGCAGGAGCCCAGCGATAGCCCATACAAAAATGTGATTGTAGCAAAAGGAATCTATAACGATGGTAAACGGGTTGGTACATGGGTTTTTACTTCGGATATACCCGGAGTAATAGATTCTTATAATTATGATGAAAATATTGTTTTGATTGACTTAACAAGTGAAAGAAACATGGAAAATGCTGTTGCCTATGGCATTAACAGATCATGGTCATTAGTTAACCGGGTTAAAATAGGTGGGTTTTTATGTAGTATTCCTCCGCCGATCTTCCGGCCGGAGCTTCCTGTGGCTATTCATGAGCGGTTTCCAGATGGGTGGGAGTTGGATTGTTCACATACTTTCATATTGGGTTTAACCGGCGCTATTATAAAGCATGAAATACTCGTGAAATATGAGAATATAGAAAAGGGTTATGTGTGGGATAAAGGTATGCCTGATACAGAATTTAAACGTTTTATTCCGGCCTGCTATAATTAAATGCAGGGCTATTAGTGCTTAAGAAATTATATCAACTTAAAAAGCTATTAGTATTTTAAATACTAATAGCTTTTTAAGTTGATATAATATTGTTTATTAATGTGTTACCTGCGTTTTAATTTCGTTCAGAAAGTCCTTTTTATCGCAATCAAACCCGACGGCAAGTTTCCATTCGCCACCCTTTTGAATGGTTTTAATTACAAAATGATTCCAGCCTTTCTCAAGTGGTAGCGCCTTAATAACTTGTGCAGGTGCTGTTAAGCCACCGGCGCTCATGGTTTCTTTAATCAGGTTGTTATTCAAATAAACCTGGTAACCGTCATCAGCATTTAAATACATATCCAGGCGGGGCAGGTCTGGTTCCAATAATAAATTAGTTAATGAATGCGGGCTGTATATCCAAAAACTCAGATACGCGATAGCATTTGTTGTAGGTCCATTAAAATGCATTTTGCTAAAATCAAATACCCCATCAAGGTTTGTAACGTTTTCCCAAAAAATATTTTCTACCTGTTTTCCTGCAAAATAATCGTCTGGCTTTAAATCTTTCAGCTGGTTTATCTTACTGATCTCCGCATTGCTTTTACCCGATATATCAAATGAAGCAAGCAGCAAAGCATTATGTAATTTATTATCGGCACCAATGGCGGTGTTACTGCTTGTTTTACCGGGAAAATCAACGCCCAGGTTAACCAGCATCCGGCGCACCAGGCTTATTGATGTTGCTGAAAGCAATGTAGGGTCAATAGCAAAAACATATATTTTACCCGACCCTGCATTTATTGATATCAGAGCTTTTCCTTCTGGTTTGTACTCACGTTCGCTGCGCAATACAGATGCGGTTTTAAGATATTCTGCGCGTTTATTCCATGTTCTCCAGTCGGTATTGCAGGCATCCAGCAAAATGTCGCTATGCTTTACCAAATCGCCTGATAATCCATGGGTCATGATTGGTTTATCCGATATTTCTGAGAAATAAAAGTCGGCATTACCCAATCCGTTAATTAGCTGGTCTGTTTTGTAGGTAATAAATGATGTAGCTTTTCTGTTAGTAAGCTGTAAAGGGAAAGGCAGATATTTATTAACTGCTTTAACAGCCGAAGGATCAACTCCCCATATTAACACTTTGCCGCCCTGTTGTAAAACTGTTTTTTGTAACGCAAGTGATTTGGCATCAGCAGGTGTATGCTCACCATCAATAATGAGTAGGTTATGCCCATTTTTAGCAGGATGCGTACTCACTAAAACGCCCATATCGCTTAATGTTTTATACAGAACAGAATCCTTGTCGACTGATAATAATATTACTGTGTTTGCTACAGCCTTAGTGTTTATAGATACGTTTTCAATAGGTGCCGTTACCTCTTTCTGCATAGTTGTATCAGCAAATGATGCGCTTATAGCAGTTTGTAGAGGCCATGTCTTATAAAGCGGCAGGGATGGGTCATATCCCGGATTAAGTGTAGTTGTATATGGGCCTAATCTTTCGGGCTGAACACCCGGTTGGCCTTCTTGATATTTAGTAAAAAATATACCGTCGGATGGTTTAGGCGCTCTTGTTGTATCAGCCAAACCTAGTTCCAATGGCTTTACACCATACCAAACCAGGTTAAAGATAGACATGTATGAAGCCTGATACTTTTTAAGCATATTAATGAGTTTGGTAGCTTCATCGGCAACACCTTCCATTCGTCCCTCTTGCGATTCATAGGATCTGTTACCATTATATTCTGCGGTTTGGCGTGGTGTGGCATAATAAGCCATTCCGGCTTCACCAACACCCCATGGCTTGCCCTGGGATGATAAGTTCTTGTAATTCTCATCAGAGCCGCCATAATGGCCAATAATAACAGGCGAATTCATAGTATTAATTGCTTGTGTTTCGCCATCGCCGGATATCCATGCCCTTGTAGGGTCTAATCCCTGCGTAATGGCTATCCAATTATTAATTTCAGTTACTTGTCTTTTTACCAGCGAATCAGGTGCATGGAATACATTCAGCACTATTGGCATATTCTCGTTGCATACACTCCACCCAAAAACAGCAGGGTGGTTGCGATCACGCAAAATAAATCTTTTTAAATGTTCATCAGTGTTTTTCCAGTATGCCGGGGCGTCAATTTTGGGTCCGCCGTCACTGGCCCACATCCCTGTTTCATCCAGCACGCATATACCCATTTCATCGGCCATATCCAGGTAAAATTGTGGGTAAGGCTCCGCATGCAGGCGCACCGCGTTAGCATGGCTATCTTGCAATAGCTTAAACCATGCCCATGCATAACGGCGTGTCATTTGTGGTATGCCCATAAAGTGCCATGAATCACCTTTTAATATAATTGGCTTGCCATTAAGGTATAATTTGCTTCCCAGTAGTGTAAATTCGCGCCAGCCG
Organism: Mucilaginibacter sp. L196; assembly: GCF_009765905.1. Lineage (GTDB taxonomy): Bacteria > Bacteroidota > Bacteroidia > Sphingobacteriales > Sphingobacteriaceae > Mucilaginibacter. Next base: position 1,005,707 of record NZ_LMUO01000019.1, read on the forward strand.
AAACGGGTGTATTGCTTATCAATTTCATGGTCGCCATCTTTTAGTGTAAGCACCAGGCCATTTAGGTTAGGATGCTGGGTGGTCCATTCTTTAAGCCTGCCGTTTACTTTCACACTCAAACTAATCGTTGCTTGTGAATTTGGCTGGATGATGATCTTGTTTGCGGGTAAAGTGAGGGTGATTTTACCCAGATCCCATTTGGGTTCCGGCGCGCTGATCACATCTTGGCCTGCCAGGTTTATCCATGGCGATATATCGCCAGAAATACTTACTTCGCGTGCTTTATCAGAGGTATTGGTGATGGTTGCTTCAACTGTAAGCAGATCTGTTGTTAAAGATGGTTTTACAAATGTATTTTGGATATTTATAATAGGTTTAGCTATCAGATTTACATCTTGCCAAATTCCAATGGCATGTTGCCCCCAAAAAGAACCTGCAACATATATGCGGCGGCCATATTTACCGGGCTGATTAAATAGTTGGGCATCAGCTACCCAAACTAGCAGCTCGTTATCTTGTCCCGGTTTTAAGTCATCGGTAATATCAACTTCAAAAGGTAAAAACATCTCGAAGTTTTCGGCCACCTTATGTTTGTTGATGAATATTTGCGTGTAACCGTCAATGGCATCAAAATGCAGTATTAATCTTTTATTCTTCCACTCTTTTTTATAAGAAATGGTGCGCATTAACCAACCGGCCCTAATGTTCTCCCATTTTTTTGGATAGCTGGGATAGGTTAGAAAATCGCCGCCACTACCATCATCCTTTGCAAAACTATTCACATTCCATGGTGAAGGTACTTTTACGGGAGTAGTTTCCCAATCAGGTTTTTCAGGTAGATCGGGATTTTTGATTTTGTCGATCCCTAGTTTTTCTGCTTTTTCAACTGGTAGAAATTGCCATTCGCCGTTGAGGCATAAGCTACTGCGGAAGGGTTTTTCCTGCGGTTTTACAAATTCATCGTTGGGGGCAAAAACATGCTTAAAGTTCACCTGTGCAAATATATCAGGTATTGTACTTAAAGTTACCAGCATAAAAAGAAGGAGCCGGCGGGTAAAATAATTTTTACTAAACATAAGTTAGAGGAATATAATGATCTAAATATGAATACGAAGAAACAAGGATTGTATAATTAATGATTAATAAAAAATTAATTATAGTGCATACTTCTAAATTAAATAACAATCGATTGTCGAATTATTAATACGGATTAAAAAAATGTCCCCCAAATAGATAAAATTAGTTATCGGCACCCTGCTTAATTAATCATTTATTATACATTAATTAATGTAACAATGCTTTTTTTGGAGAATGATAGGTCAAAAGCCCATCATCATTTTATAAACCAAATTTCTTTATTAAAACATATACTATGGCGAAATTTTACGTATTCGTTTTACTAATTATATCATCTCCTGTATTTGTCCAACACAAGCATAGTAAAACATCCATATTTTTTAGCTATAATGACCTTGTAATGGTTGGCTATAAAGGTTGGTTTCACAATCGATTGTATTTCTTTAATATGTATGAATGAACAGTAATTAACATGCAACTATTTAAAATAATGTTGCAAAAATTGTTAAAAACGTAATTCAGTATACAGCTATTGAAATTGTTAATTATCCTCTTAATTTTGATTGAAGAAACTGCATGGAGTTTTAATATAATTCCATAGTTTACGGGTGTTATAAACCATTACAGCATAATAAACCGGTCAAAAATTAATATGTCAATTTTTGGCACAAGTTAACCATAGATATAAAAATGAGATTGGGTTCCCGGATTTTTAAGATAGTATTTTGCTTTCTTTTTATATTTATCATATTAACAGCGAATAGTTACGGTCAATCCTATGGACTGGCTTTTTCAAGTCACGAGGTTTTTCAGGATAAAAGAACAAGCCTTGATCTGAGCCCTGATAAAACACTTTGTTTCAACGATAATTTTGATATTTCATTTGATCTGTCGTTCATACCTAACCATGAAGTTTATTTTGGTTACATCATCAGAATAATTGAAGATGACAACCGGAATATTGATTTGGTTTATAATGCTGAAGCTAATAAAAAGCATTTTAATATTATTGTAGGTGATCGCTTGTCAAATATTGCTTTTGATATTGATCATGATAAGTTATTTAATCAATGGAATCATGTGCGTATAAAATTTGACACTGAGCATGACAAGATCATATTGTACAATGGCAAAGCCACATATACGGAAACTGGCCTTCACCTGAAAAAAAATAGCTGTTATAAAATTTTGTTCGGTGTAAATAATTATAAGCAATTCCAAACAACTGATATTCCGCCAATGAAAATAAGGGATATCAAGATTACAGAAAACAATCAGTTGAAATATAACTGGCCCTTAAATGAGATAAGTGGCCAGGTTGCTCATGAAATTGTTGCTCAAAATGACGCGGCTACTATAAACCCGGTATGGGTTACGGCCATGCATCGTGACTGGCAACCAGTTCAAAATATTTCTGTTAAGGGAATAGCCAGTATAGCGTTTGATGCCCAAAAAGAAGAAGTTTATGTTATTGCGTCTGATTCATTATATTCCTATTCGGTAGGTACGGCTAAGTGGAATGATAAAGCCTATGCAAAAGATAAATTGGAACTAAACAAAGGCAACCAGTCTATTTATAACCCATTTGACAATAGTCTTTATAATTTTTTTCCTGATCAGCAATTTGTTTCAAAATACAGTTTTCAAAACAATGAGTGGAATAAAAAATTTCTAGCCTGGCCTGTAACAGACTATTGGCAACTAAATAAATTTTTCTCAAAGACTGATACATCATTGTATTTTTTGGGGGGCTATGGTCATCTGGTCTATAAAAATATTGTACAGCAATATCATCTAAAAACCGGAGCCTGGAATAATGAAGTTAAAACAAAAGGCGACTTTTTTACGCCGCGTTATCTGGCCGGCTTAGGTTCAACAGCCGATGGGGACACGGTGTATGTTTTAGGTGGTTACGGCAACACTAGCGGCCAGCAAATATTAGACCCCAGGAATATTTACAGTATGATGCGTTTTACTGTTAAAGATAAAACGTTTAAAAAGTTATTTGAGCTAAAAGTAAACGGCGAGGACTTTGCTTTTGCTAACTCGCTGGTAATTGACGACCGCGCACAAACGTATTATGGATTGATTTTTCCGCAGCATAAGTATAATTCAACGTTGCAATTAATCAAGGGGTCATTAACAAACCCTACTTATACTTTAATGGGCAACGCCATACCTTATAGTTTCCATGATACCCATTCATTTGCTGATCTTTATTATTGCCCGCTTAGTAAACGTTTTATTGCTGTAACTCTTTTAAGAACTGAAAATAACAACGAAACTAAAGTTCAAATTTACACCTTATTATCTCCTCCTTACGGTACAAGCACATTACCTGTAATAGCAAAAAGTACAACCAAATGGTATGTTATTGGCATGCTAATATTAGCGGCATTTATTATGTTATGGGTGTACCTTAAAAACAGGAAAGGAGTACCTATCGATATTGTTCATCAACCTGAGCCTGTTGTTATCCTAAATAATACTATTAATGCCGGTGCCACTAACATGCCTGTAAGCGATGCAAGGGTATTTAACCAGAATGCAGATTTCAAAAATGCTATATTATTGTTTGGAGATTTGCAGATATTTGATGCCGAAGGTGTTGATATTACTAAATATTTTACGCCATTAATTAAGGAGCTGTTTTTAGTTATTCTTTTATATTCTATAAGGTGGGGGCGAGGGCTTAGCTCAGAAAAGCTGAATGAAATATTATGGCACGATAAATCTGCCAAGAGTGCTCGTAACAATCGTTCGGTAAATATTGGCAAATTAAAAACCCTGCTTGATAAAATGGGCTATTGCTATTTATCAAAGGATACCGGTTACTGGAAAATTGATATTGATTACAATCACATATATATAGATTACCATAACTATCTGAATATTGTAAAAGATAAAAAGGACCTGGATATAGAAAGAATTAAATGCCTTTCTGCAATTACCAAACGTGGAAATTTTCTTTCCAATATAGAATATGAATGGCTGGATACCTTTAAGTCAGAAATATCAAACGAAGTAATTGATACTTATATTCATTTTGCTCATTCAGGTCACACTAATGATTCTGAATTTATGGTCGAACTGGCCAACTTTATATTTTATTTCGATCCTGTTAATGAGGAAGCAATGGTTATTAAATGCAAAGCTTTATCCAGCCTGGGCAAGCATTCACTGGCGAAAAATACGTTTGAAAACTTTATTAAGGAATATAAAGTGATTTATGGCGAAGAGTTCAAAAAGGATTTTCATTCCGTGCTTGAATAACCGGGGCATATTCTCAATATGCCATTCCAATTTTCTATTAAAAATTATTAAAATAACGAAAGTTAATACAGCATCTTTTGATAAAATAAACTATACCTAATCTCTTATTAATCCTTCCCAGGTTTATGAATATTATTATTTGATAAAAGCGCTAAGCTAGCCACTCAAAATCATTCATAATTAGATTTCACAAAAAAGAAAAATTGGCGCTCCCTGCCATGTTTCCTATATCCAGGCAATATCTCTGTAGTGTACCGGTAAGCAAATATTATATATAGCGAATACCTCAATTAGCAAATAATACATAAGCAAAACAGCAAGGTGCTTTAAAAATACAGGCATCATCATAAAGAAAGTCATATTCAATGTGATTAATAACTCCCAGTTAGCATTTTTTAGAAACAACACAAGCCTTTTTGTCAAATAGTTACGATAGTATTTAACACATATGGCAACAAAAAGTAAAAAAAGATATAATAATGGCTTATAACGTAAAAAATAAGCTTTTTATGCCTCCGGTTAATCAAAAATTAGACAATTATTAATTAACGGCTACTTAATTTACAATTCAATTATAACCGACTTATAAGTCATTTTTCTTACAACCAATTAAATTAAAAACATGAAGAAACTTTTATTTATGCTATTTTTTTGTTGTATGGCAGCACAAATGTATGCCCAGCAAAATCCACCTTCAGGTGGCAATGTTATTAAAGGAAAAGTCACCGATGAAAGAGGAGAGGCTTTACCCGGAGTAACCGTAGTTCTTAAAGAAACCCAGCTAAGAACAGCAACCGATGTTAATGGTTACTTTTCTTTAAACCCAGGAAAATCTGTCAGTAAAATACTTGTTTTAAGTTTTATTGGCTATCAGTCTCAGGAATTTGATATAACTGGTAAGTTGACGATAGATATTAAAATGATACCTGCGTCAAAGGATTTGCAGGATGTAGTTGTTACAGCGCTGAATATACCAAGGGCGAAAAGATCACTGGGTTATTCAGTACAGGGTGTGAATGTTAATGATATGACTGAAGCCCGGGCTACTAACATAACCGATTTATTGGATGGTAAGGTTTCAGGCTTGCAAATTACTACAAGCGGCCAGCCAACAGGTTCAACAAGGGTAGTGTTGCGGGGGCCATCCTCAATAACTGGTAACAATCAACCTTTATGGGTGGTTGATGGTGTGCCAATTGATAACACGGATTCAAATGGCCAGGTAGGGAATTTGGATTACGGTAATAACGCTGCCGATTTAAACCCCGACGATATTGAAAGTATCGAAGTATTGAAAGGGCCAAATGCTGCTGCATTGTATGGCTCAAAGGCCGCTAACGGTGCAATTTTAGTTACCACCAAAAAAGGAAAGAAAAATAACGGGTTAGGAATTTCCTATAATGGGAATTATATGATATCTCGTGTTTTACAGTATCCCAACTTCCAATATGAATATGGTGAGGGAGTTAATGGCGAAATGACTGGTACATTGGTAGGTCCATTGGGTTCAGGTGTTTTACAGGCAGGTACCGGCAGTGGCCGGAATTGGGGTGGGCCGATGCTTGGACAGCCTTATCTTGCGTACAATGGTGTATTAGATACTTATTCTCCACAAAATGTAACCAGTCTGTTTCAAACGGGGTATACATCTACACAGAATCTGTCATTAAGTACTGCTGATGACCACTCTTCACTTCGCTTCTCTTACACCAGGGTAGATGGTGATGATATAATCCAGAAGCAGAATGTTGTGGCAAAAAATAATCTCCAATTTGCTGCGAGCAGAGATTTTACGCCATTTCTACGGATAGATACACGTGTTCAATATATACAGGAGCAGGTGAATGACAGGACAGCTCGTAATGAAGATCCTACCAATCCAATGAATTATCTTAATAATGCAGTATTGAGTATTCCGCTCAGTAGCTTAACCCCCTGGAAAAATGCTAATGGGAATGCGATTAATCTAGGAAATAACAGCGGTATTGAAAACCCTTATTGGGACATCAATGAAGATGCAAATCAGGATATTCATAATACCATTATCGGCGGTATTACAGCTACCCTTAAAATATATAAGGACCTGCAATTCAGGGCGCAAGAATCCGGCGACCTGATTTGGGGTAACCGTTATACTTTTGTTCAACAAGGTTCTTTGACTAATATTCCAGGCTCTTATAATGAGTTTCAGCAAAACAATAAGGTATGGAATTCCGAAGGATTGTTTATGTATAATAAACATATTTCAGATTTTTCCATTGTAGCTAACCTGGGCGGGAATCTGCGTAGCACAAATTACTATAATACTACAACCGGAACAGCTTCTTTAGCGGTGCATGATGTTAAAAATCTTTCTAACACAACCAGTATTTACACCGCGAGTGAATCATTAATCAGATCAGAAGTTAACTCTGTATACGGTACCGCTTCTGTAGGTTATAAAGATTTTTTATACTTAGATATAACTGGTCGTAATGATTGGTCGTCAACATTACCTACAGCAAACGACTCCTTCTTTTACCCTTCCATTAGCGGAAGTTTTGTTTTTACCGAACTTTTAAATATCCCTAAAAGTATTTTGAGCTTTGGTAAATTAAGAGCTTCTATTGCTAAGGTGGGTAATGACACAAGCCCGTATAACTTATATTCGGAGTTTGGTAACGGTGGTAGTTTTAATGGAATAAACTATACGACATTTGATCAGCTACTGAAAAACAGTAATTTAAAACCTGAGTTAACCACATCTGATGAAATTGGAACCGAGCTCCATTTTTTAAATGGCCGGTTAAATCTTGACGCAGACGTTTACAAATCAAAATCAATCAATCAGATTCTTACAGGTTATACCCCTCCTGAATATGGTTTCAATCAACAAATAATTAATTCAGGATCAGTACAAAATAAAGGTATTGAACTCACCTTATCAGCTACCCCTATAAAAACAGAAAATTTCAGTTGGGATGCTGTTTACAATTTTTCACTAAATAGGAACAAGGTACTAGCCTTAGCCCCGGGAATAAACTCCATTTTACTGGGTCAGGCTGTTACCGGTAATGTTTATGCACAAGTAGGGCAACCTATTGGAGTAATAAGGGCACAGGATCAAGCTTACTCATCCTCTGGTTTGCCTATTATTAATGCAACCAGCGGTGTGCCTTATTATACCACTACAAATCCAATACTTGGCAACGCCGAACCCAAGGCACTAATGTCATTCGGTTCCACATTCAGGTATAAAAGATTTAGTTTTAATTTCTTGGTTTCCAGCCATATTGGTGGTTCTATTTATTCAGGAACTGCTTTCAGGTATCTCACTTCAGGAGCTTCAGCGCAAACGCTGGGTGGGCGTAGCGCGTGGTTATTTAGCAACGGGGTATTGGGCGAGAGCGGAAATGAGCTAAATGGTACCACAACATCATACAATTTGCCTTATCCGACGGGCGGCCGTGCACAGGGCTCTATATTTGAGGGCTACTTTCCTGTGTTAGGCTCAAATGGCCAACCTTTATTGGATGCAAATGGCAATATGATAGCCAACTTAAATGATCCTAATACAAGGTATATCTCTCCACAAACCTACTGGCAGCAAGTAGGAGGGCACATTGGCCACATGTATACCTATGATGCATCCTTTGTTAAACTAACCCAGGTTATCATCGGATACTCTTTCAACCCGCGGTTTTTAAGGAAAACAGTGTTCAAGAGCATGGGCCTATCATTAGTAGGACGTAATATTTGGACTATATTCCAAAAAACTCCACCTGGAATCGATCCAGAATCTGCTTCTTCTTCAGGAAACGGGCAAGGGCTTGAAATGGGAGGTTCGCTTCCGTACGCAACCTATGGTGTTGATTTAAAACTGTCATTATAATTATTATGAAAAAGATTATCCAAATTTTAATTGTACTGCTTATTAGCACTACTTTTTCGTGTACGAAAAATTTCACGAGCCTTAATACAGATCCTTCACGCTTTACAACAACCTCACCTGAATCAGTTTTAACAGGTGTATATCTGAATACGATAAACCAAATGGAAACTAATAATATCGTATATCTATGGGAGTGTGGACATATCGTAGATCCATCCGGACGCTATCTTGGTGGAAATGAATCTACATGGACAACTATGTATATCAATGTGTTAGGAAATATAGAACAAATCAAAAAACTATATCAGGGTAATCCAGCCTACACAAACAGGATGGCCATTGCTGATATGTGGGAATGTTATGTGTTTGCCTATATGGTAGGTACATACGGGCCTATACCTTATAGTAATGCTTTTAACACAAGCCTTACAGTTGTTAACTATGACGATGAAAATACCGTTTATACCTCACTGCTTTCCAGGTTAAAGGCGGATGCAGCTGCGGTTAATGTTAATGGTGATAAACTTACTACGGATGTTATATTTAACGGTAACCTAACCCAATGGATTAAATTTGCTAATACACTTAGATTACGGATTGCACTAAGGGTACAAACTAATTTACCCACTTTGGCTGCAAGCAATATCCAGGATGTAATGTCAAATGAGAGCATGCTCCCAACCTCAGATGCTGATGATGCTAAATTAACTTATGGAACTGCTACCGGCAGCCAGTCTGTTTATTATTTGCAATTAGTTCAAGGTACATCCTATACCGGTACGGCAACCCCTGTGATGAGTGATTATGCATTTACTTATTTCAGATCGTATAAGGATCCTCGCCTGGGCGCATATTTCCAGCCATCAGCTGTTCCTTTCAATATAACCGATACATTAACCAGTGTCAATAGTGCCCTGCATTATATTGTTTCATACCCAATACCTTATTTAGGTACGCCCAAATCTCCCGTTATGCTTGCGCAATGGGATATAACGACTCCTCCATTTTCAGGAGCGACAATACCAAATAACTATAGTACGATGCAGCCTGCGCTTACAGCAGCCGCACGCCCGTTCTATATCACGACCTATGCAGAAGTTTGCTTTATGAAGGCGGAGGCAGCATTAAATGGGTATGGAGGCACACAAACAGCCGACCAGTATTATTACGCCGGAATAAACGCCAACTTTGCTTTTTGGGGCTTAACAGCTGCCCAAGCCACAGCTTATGAGGCTCAAAACGGGATTAAATGGAGTACCGCAGGCCGCGGGTTTAATTATGACCTAGGTTTCATTAATACCAGTATCCCTGCCGGTAACGCCACTAAGATCTGGATACAGGAGTGGCTCAATTATTATGATGATGGGGCATTTGATGCATGGGCTTTACAACGCAGAACACAAAATCTTGTCCTTCCTCCACATACTAGCCCCGGTAATAATCCTGGTGAAAATGGAACTTATGCAGATTTACCCGACCGCTGGTTTTACCCTATTCAAAGTGAGGTTAACCGTAATCCGATAGGTTATGCCAATGGTGTGAAATTATTAGGCTCCGGTGGTGATTATGTATTTACACACTTAAAAATAGAACCAGCTTATACGCCAATTGATTGGACAAAAGTTTCTGCCTTTGTTGATTACAGCTTTGTGGAAAAATGGTATGGAACTACTATAGAAAGTTTACAAGCAGCAGGTATAAAATACTCTGTATTATCAACTTATTAAATAACCTTAATAATAAAGATTTAAGATGAAAAATAAACATTTTTATATTTATAGCAGCTTTATGCTACTAATGATAGCAGGGTTATTTTCCTGTAAAAAGAAGGATGCCACCCCAGCGGATAATTTCCTTGATTACACTATTCCGAATGTACCGGTTACATCAGATTATCTTGTAGGTGCATTCTATTATTCATTTGGCTCATTTAATGCCAATATTACCCAGGTACCAACAGTAGGTAAATATTACTATGTTAACGGTGTGCCTACTGTTGGCGGTGTAGCTACACCATCAATAATGCAGCAGCATATTGCCGATGCCGGAACAGCCAAAATTGATTATTTTATTTTCTCTGTCCGTTCGCCTACGCTTGATAATGCCAATTACAAGCAAGATTCTTTACTGGTTAATACTTTCATAAACCAGCCTAATGCTGCTACAATGAATTTTGCCCTAAGCTATAATCTGAGTGAATCAACATTAGGAATAACGCTTTCTGGAGGTACTACCGGTTTTGGTACAACAGTAGAAAGTAATGCAGCAAAACTGCAAGGATTTTATAATGATTTTAAAAGACTAGCTTTCTGGCTAAGCAAAAGTAACTATCAAAAAGTTAACGGAAAATATTTATTGATTATAAACAATGCCTATGAGTTAAATTCCAATAATAATGTGACCTTATATCAACAGCTCAGGACTAATTTATCAGCAATGGGCTTTCAACTGTATATCGTAGGTATGCAAAACAATTGGACGCCTCCGGCGAGATATTACTATCGTTTTCAAAATTGTGTAGATGCTATGTATGAGGCAAATATGGCTGATTATGGAGGAAGTGATTTAGATAGGCGCAATTTATTTCCTCAAATGTGCGATCAAAACTGGGCGTATTGGAAATCAACTATTGAAGCATGGAACATGGAATTTGTACCATGCGTTCAAGCGGGTTGGAATTATCAGATCAATAGCCCAACCAGTACGGAAGTAAGCGTGCCAAGAACCGCTGATGGCAGTTGGTACACAACATATACCAATGTCGCCAAACGGAATGCCTCAAAAAGCAGGCTCATTTTCGTAGACTCGTTTAATAACTTTATTTCTGACACCCAGATTGAACCTACTCAATTTTATGGGACTAATTACCTGGATATTACAAGGACTGCATTTAAAGTAAGTCAATAAAAATTTTATCCCCTGCAGGAGTAATTGCCTGCGGGGGTTAATGAACCGATTATTACTTATCCCTCTGGGACATTTTTTTTCTATATAAATTCTACCAATAATGTTAAAACACAAATTAAGGTTGATATCAACTCCTTTTAACCGTACCGTATTATATCTGGCGATGTTTTGCTGCTGTTTCGGTATAAGAAATAGCCACGCTCAGGATAATTCATCAAACGAGGGCACGGGTAATCTGAAATATATTGATCCGCGGATAGGAAATGTTGGCCAGCTATTGCAGCCAACGCGCCCTACGGTACAGTTACCTAATCAAGTGATCAGGGTGTATCCTGAACGTAGCGACTATCTGGATGATCAGATATCAAGCTTCCCGCTTACGATTGTATCGCACAGGTTAGGTGAGGTTTTTGCCTTAAAACCTTGGAACAAATCGGTTAATGTTAATGCCTGGAAACAGAAATTAACCTATGATAATGACTTAGAAATAACCCGGCCATGGTATTATTCGACTTATTTAATTGATGATGAGATAACCGTGCAATTTACTGCCGGAAAGAAAACCGGTATTTACCGATTCACTTTCCCTACCGGTAAAACAGACAAAAACCTGTTGTTTGATTTATATAATTCAGGCATGGGCTCCTGGAAATTTATAAACGGTAATGTGATGGAAGGCATAGAAACTTACCATGATGACATTAAAGTATATATGTACGGTGAGTTTAGCAGTGCTGGACAACCAGGTACAATTAGGAACAATCAATTAAGTAATGATACTGAAATACAGGGTAAAGGTGTGCGTTCGTGGATCAGCTTTGGTAAAGATGCACCTTCGGTAATTGAGTTCCGTTATGCTATATCTTATATCAACCCAGAGCAGGCACGGGCTAATTTTCAAGAGGAAATAGCCGGAAAATCATTTACAGATATACAAGCCAATGGTGAAAAAGCCTGGGATAAGGCTATCAACAACATTCAGGTAGAAGGTGGTACTGAAGCGCAACGACGGTCATTTTATACAGCATATTACCGCTGTAATGAGCGAATGGTGGATATTACCGAAGATGGCAAATATTATAGCGGCTATGATAAAAAGATACACAATACCAACAGGCCTTTTTATGTAGATGACTGGACCTGGGATACCTATCTGGCGCTACATCCATTGCGGGCTATTGTTAACCCGGTTATGGAGCAGGATATGGTGAATTCATATGTTACCATGTATACACAAGGAGGCTGGATGCCCACCTTCCCGGTTTTATTTGGCGATTATGCATGTATGAACGGCTTTCATTCTACTATTATGATACTGGATGATTACCGAAAAGGGCTTAGGAATTTTGATGTTAATAAAGCTTATGAGGGAATGGTTAAAAATGCTACAGAAGCTACTCTGCTACCATGGCGTAATGGACCGAAAACTAGTCTGGATGAGTTTTATTACGCGAAAGGTTACTATCCAGCTTTAAAAAAGGGAGAAGTTGAAACAGTGCCACAGGTTAATCCTTTAGAGCGAAGACAAGCTGTCGCGGTAACACTTGGGGCTAGTTATGACGACTGGGCACTTAGTGAAATGGCCGGCGAACTGGGAAAGAAAGATGATCAAACGAGATTCAGCATCCGTGCAGGCAATTACAAAAACTTATGGAATGATGATGTGAAAATGTTCATGCCTAAGGATAATAGCGGTAATTGGATTAACATCGACCCTAAATTTGATGGCGGCATGGGCGGCCGAGATTACTATGATGAAAACAACGGATGGACCTATTTATGGCAGGTACAGGAAAATATACCAGGTCTTGTTAAGCTAATGGGCGGCAAAATCATGTTTGAAAATAAACTCGACCAATTATTCCGCGAACCATTAGGGCGCAGTAAATATGCGTTTTGGGCAAAATTTCCGGATGCTACAGGTTTGGTTGGTCAATACTCTGATGGGAATGAGCCAAGCTTCCACATTCCTTATCTGTATAATTTTACTAACTCACCCTGGAAAACACAAAAACACATACGGTTGCTGTTAGATGTATGGTTTAAGGATAATATCTTCGGTATTCCCGGCGATGAAGATGGTGGCGGAATGTCGGCCTTTGTTGTATTTTCATCAATGGGCTTTTATCCTATAACACCAGGATTGCCAATTTATACTATCGGTAGCCCGGTATTTAGTAAAGTGACTATTGATCTGCCCGGCGGCAAACAATTTACAATGATCGCCAACAATTGTTCTGTTGTAAATAAATATATCCAAAGCGCGAAAATGAACGGGCAGGTGCTGAACACACCCTGGTTTACACATGAACAATTAGTAAACGGCGGGACGCTGGAACTAGAGATGGGGCCGAAACCCAATAAAAGTTGGGGCGTAGAATAGATCTTAAGCAACTCGTTATGAAACAGGGATGTGAGCAATTAGTTGAACCTATCACTAATATCAGTTTATTATTATAATATTGTTATAATGAAAAAGAGAATAATTACCTCAGTGGTTTTAAGCTTGTTTGGCGTAGGGCAATTACAAGCTCAAGTATTGCCCTATCAAAATGTAAAGCTGCCTTTTGAACAGCGGGTAAATGATTTAGTTTCGCGGATGACTTTGGAAGAGAAGGTAAGCCAGATGGTGGACGAAGCGCCTGCAATACCACGCCTGGGTATACCCGAATACAATTGGTGGAATGAGTGCCTGCATGGCGTGGCCAGGGCTGGTTTAGCAACGGTGTTTCCTGAGCCGATCGGTTCTGCCGCATCATTTGATGCTGGCCTGATTAATCGCATAGGAAACGCTACAAGTGATGAAGCACGGGCAAAACATAACGAATTCATCCGTCAGGGTAAGCACGAGCGATACGAAGGATTAACATTCTGGTCGCCCAATATTAATATATTTCGTGACCCCAGGTGGGGCAGGGGAATGGAAACTTATGGAGAAGATCCTTACCTCACATCTGCAATGGGCGTAAATTTTATAAAAGGACTACAGGGTAATGATCCAAAATATCTGAAACTGGTAGCGACTGCCAAGCACTATATGGTACATAGCGGCCCCGAATCGGAACGGCATCGTTTTAATGCAACTACAGATCAATATGATTTTCTGGATACTTATTTGCCTGCATTTAAGGCCTCGGTACAGGAGGGCAAAGCTTTTTCTATCATGAGTGCCTATAACAGTTATAACGGTGTAGCAGCATCGGCCAATATCTTTTTATTGTCGAAGGTTTTAAGGCAGGAGCTTGGCTTTAACGGCTATGTAGTTTCTGATTGCGATGCGGTAGCCGATATTTATGAGGGACATAAAGAGGCGGCAAATAAAGAAGAGGCTTCGGCCATGGCCGTTACCGCCGGGACCGATTTAAATTGCGGCAGCACCTACCGGGCACTGGTTGATGCTGTTAAAAGCGGGCTAATTAGTGAGGATAGGATCAATATTTCTGTAAAACGCTTATTCATGGCCCGTTTTAAACTCGGTATGTTCGACCCTAATAACATGGTAAAGTATGCATCAATACCTTATAGTATAGTTAACTCAAAAGCTAATCAGCAACTGGCGCTTGAAGCGGCAAGGAAATCTATTGTATTGTTGAAAAATGCCAATCAAATACTGCCGTTAAGCAAAAATATTAAAAACGTAGCTGTTATTGGCCCTAATGCCGATGATAAAGAAATGTTATGGGGCAATTATAATGGCACACCGGCAGAAACAGTAACACCATTACAGGGCATTAAAGCTAAATTACCTGGTGCAAATATTGTTTACGCGCGTGGTTGTGAACTTGCCGAATCAACAGGAGCAATTGATAGCGCGCAGGTAAAACGGAATTTTGATGAGGCTATTTCCGTTGCCACAAAATCTGATGTAGTGATTATGTTTTTAGGGCTATCTCCGCGCCTTGAAGGTGAGGAAATGAAAGTACAGGCTAAAGGATTTTCTGGAGGCGACCGCGAAACTATCGATCTGCCAAAACCACAGGAAGATTTGATAAAAGCCCTCAGTAAATTACATAAACCGCTGGTGTTGGTATTGTTAAATGGTAGTGCATTGGCAATTAACTGGGAAGCTGAAAATGTACCCGCTATTATAGATGCTTGGTATGGTGGCCAGGCTGCCGGTAGGGCCATTGCCGATGTATTGTTTGGCGATTATAATCCGGCCGGGCGTTTACCTGTTACTTTTTATAAAAGTACAGCCGACTTGCCTGCCTTTGATGATTATAGTATGCGAAACCGTACCTATCGTTATTTTAACGGAGAAGTGCTTTATCCATTTGGTTATGGATTAAGCTATACTACTTTTAAATACAGTAACATTAAAGTTCCACAAACGTTAATTACCGGCAAAAGCTATATAGTTACCGCACAAGTACAAAATAGCGGAAAGGTGGCTGGTGAAGAGGTAGTACAACTGTATGTAAAACACTTGGATAATGGTATAAGGAAGCCTATTGTAGCGCTTAAAGGTTTTAAGCGGATATATCTTAAGGCAGGGGAAACTAAAACGGTAAGTTTCAATATAAATCCGGAAAGTCTTTCGCTGGTTGATAAAAATAATAAGCAAACAGAACGGGCGGGCATTTCGCGAATTTTCATTGGCGGTGCGCAGCCAGATCACCAAGGGCATACAGCAACTAATATTACTGCCGGAAAAGTTATAGTAAAAGGTACTGTTTATACTATTAAATAATTGGATTTAAGATGATAGTGTAATAATTGATTAATCACTTAATAAAAAAGCTCAGGTATCAACAAGGATGCCTGAGCTTTTTACATATAAGGTTTAGGTATTATTTTTTATTGGTTATAGTTATTTCCTGGGATGTATAACCTACATTTCCGTTCAAATCGGCTCCTTGTAAAACAAGGGTATATGTTGTTAGCGGATCGGCCGCATAAAAGAATGTATTGGCCTCACCATTTTTATTGGTAATTATATTAGGTTCCCAATGAATTGTTGAGCGGAGATCCGTAAAGCCGGGATACATATTTTTAACAGGATACCTTGGCGTGTAGAACTGTGCCGGTATAGTGATTGGCGCTGGCCTGTAAACATAAATACCCTTAGGGCTATTTGCAAATGGGCCCTGGCCCGACCTTGTGGTAATTTCAATATAGGCAGTGGTAATATCATTTGAGCCGGATACCGGCGGTGTTGGCAGATTTTGATCATCATATAGCGCTGGTAGATTTTTGTCATCATATAAAGCAGTATATTGCGGATTATACAACACTTCTATGCCTGTGATATCTTCAGCTGTAAAATATTCAAGTATATCCTTTTGATAGTTGTAATGCTCGTCCGGAATCGGGTTGTCTGATGGATCATAAAATCTGTCTATGTCAATCCCGTCTATCCAAAAATGTATTTTTTTATCTTTTAACATAAAGGTTAAGCCTTTGCCTTTAGTCCCGTAACCATCATGAAAACTATTTACCTTTTGCTTAATTAGTTGCAGTAAGGATATTTTGCCTGCCTTTTCTATGTCATCCTGGGCAATGGCCTGATCATAATTACCCGCACCATTTAGGTTTTTTGAATCTTTAATTATGGCCTTGGCTTTTATTGTTACCGTTTTTAATATATGCCTGCCCGGGCCATTTTTTGAATCCGCCAATGCATCGTGATAATCAGCGCTTTTTTTAACATAATTTAGAACAGTACTGTCGCTATTGATATACCATGGAGTGGGCGCAGGGAAATAAGGCAATGCAACATTCAACGGCGTCCTGTTTTCATCAACCGATATTCCGGCATTAATAATTTTTCCTTTGGCTTTGCGGGCCTCCAGCACAAATGTTGTATTATCGGTTATTGGCGGAAAGTTCTTAAAAACAAATTGCCCGGCGGCATTGGTAACGGTATCCTTATACAGCCTTACTTTGCCCGTGCTCACTAAAATTATATTTGAGTTGACCATAGGTTTATTCAATATATTATTGACTTTGCCACTGACCATATATTCAGGTTCGGCGGTAAAAGCTGGTTGTGTAGGCGTGTTTAAAATATCTTTCCAATTGTAACTTACCCAGCCCTGGGTCAGTAATAGGATGTCGAGCGCTTTTGCAGCATCATTATCCCGGGTAAAGTACCATGCTGGGTCTTCAATATATCCTTTTAGGTCTGCTGCCAGTAGCAGTTGAGTAAATATATTCGTTTTGCTAATGTCTGCTTTTTTGATCTGCCCGTTATCTGTAACCGCCAGTGAAAAACTGCCCACTACCGGGTTCCCTTTATTGTCTTTCACGGTAATGTGCAATGGTATGCTATCTCTTGGGGCGTACAACGCTGATCCTGCATTAATCTCTACCTTAAGATTGTCATTATGGTTGATAAAGCTCAACCGTTCATTCAATGGTTGGTTTTGAGCGTTGAATAAGGTGAAATGTGCCACGCCAGTTGGAAATAAATCTTTAGGGACCTTGAAATTAACTATATCCCGGTTTAGCTTAAAAGTAGCAGCGTAGTAAATGGCTCCTCGTGATTGCCCCATAATGGTATAATCATTAGTCGCGCTTTGTATGTCTTTGCTTGAAAAAATAGAAACTTCGAGAGAATCCGACAGGGGGTTCTTAATCTTTAGTACGGTTCCTGAATTTTTTATTTCCGAAATATTTACTGTTTTGATCTCTCCGTTAGGCAAGGTTATTTTGGCTGTATAGGTTTCACCCGGTTGCGGAACAAAATCAAATACGCCCATGCCATCGTGCACTGATTCAAAGCTTATTTGTTCATTATTTTCCTTGTCAATCAATACTCCTTTAACGGCTATTCCTTTTCCATCATTACCTACAGCCTTGAACCCAATATGTGCGGGTAATAATTCAACCATTTGACCACTTTCGGGCATAAATTGCACATCAACATCAGATGCTCTATTAATCTGGAGAGGGATCCTTTCAATTGTGTTGTCCTTTTTATCCTGCGTAATGAGTGTGAGATTTTTAACTGGCACGTTGTCGGGCAAATCAAAGTTTAAATTTAAACCACCATTAGCTAATGTTTGCGCGTTACTATGATTGACTGTTTTCTTATCGTCAACCAATTTCAACTGCAAGTCACGGATGCCAATTGGCTGCTTATCAATCCCGCCGAATTTTAAGTCAACCTTAACTTTGTTGGCTGCAAAAGAGGCGTTTGAGTTAATAAGTAAGGTGTTTTTGTTGCCGGAGTTGGCTACATAAAAGTTACTGTAAAAAAACTGGTCGGGGCCAAAATTACGCATCCAGTTGGTGTATGCCCGTATGGTATAAGCTCCTTCATGTACTAGCTTTTCATCCAGATAAATATTACCAATAGCCAGACCCAGTGATACCGAGAAGATAAAGTGCTGTACTACTTTATTGCTATCGCTTATCAGATCAACATATATCCGGCTGCTTAAAGGGGAGTATGCTATAGCTGAGTTAACAAGATATCCTTTAAACCATACGGTATCACCAATGGCATAATAGGGTTTATCAAAATGGAGATACAATCGCTCTCCGGGTAAATTTTCATTGTATTGATTAATCTTGTCAACTACTGATTGAGGCGAACTTGTTGTTAACGATTGGGCCTGCATATATGTACTCAAAACCAGCAGGGGTAGAAAGAAAAGCAAGGAACTTGCTTTTCTTTTGCGTAGAAGAATATTCATTTTTATTAAGTTTTAATTGGTATATAATATCCTACAAATCAATGTGGAAATATTAATTTTTTCTTAATAAATGCTAAATATGGGTATATGGCTGGTATTTATAATCGTAATCAAATTGTAATGCGGCAAATATTATTATTTATTTGCCTTTAGCCCAGTTTGAACTACCATTTGAATGGTTCCATCTGCATTAAAAAAGAGTTTATCTACACAAATAGAACGAAGATTGCCACGTCCCGAAAGGACATCACTGTGATAAAACGCGTACCACTGCCCTTTATATTCTATTACTGAACCGTGGCTCGTATCACAACCCGTTGGGTCGAGATAAACCCCACCGTAGATCCATGGTCCTAAAGGGCTTTTACTAGTAGCATAGTTGAGGCGGTTAGCACCCTTTCCATTCTCGGTATGATTATCGGCATAAGTAAGATAATATACCCCGTTTCTTTTGAACACCCAAGTAGCTTCATGAAAATCATTTAGTCCTTCCATCGCTGTTAAAGGTCCGTCCAGTTCAGTCATATTGTCTTTCAATTTAGCGCCTACACATCTGCCGCCTCCGCCGTAATAAAAATAAGCCTGTCCATCGTCGTCGATAAAAATATTGGGGTCGATCATGGATTTGCTATCGTTGCCCAAATCTAAATATCCCTGGGGAACAAAATCACTTGCCGGTTTTTTACTGGTAGCAATTCCAACTTTCCATGTTTTATTCCAATCTGTTCCGCTAGGGTGCGGGAAATAAAAATAATAGGTGCCATTTTTATAAACGCAGTCCGGAGCCCACATAAAGCCACCTTCCTGGCGGCCCCATGACACTTGGCTAGCCTGCAATATTTCACCGTGATCTTTCCAATTTACCATATCATCAGTCGAAAAAACATGGTATTTGTCCATCAAATCACATCCACGTGGTGGATCCACATCGTGCGATGGATAAACATATAAACGGCCATCGAATACCCTGGCAGATGGATCAGCAGTATATATATTCCGGATAAATGGGTTCTGTGCCAACTTGGAAGCAGTAAGCGATTTTCGTGCCTTGCAACCTGAAAATATAGCTGCAACAGCAAATGCAAGAATAATGGTTGTCTTCAAAGAATGTGTTGGTGTGTTTTTTAAAAAAAAGTTTTGCATGCAAATATTAGTTTGATAATTTGGTTTTCCAACAAGCGCATAAAGAAATCTTGCCTTGCGGAATCGGGTGTAAATTACACTCCGCCGAATAATAAAGAATTAATAAAACATTAATACTTCTGCCATCTTTATTTTTGAAACCAAATTCTTTCTGACCGGCAATCGTGGAATCGCCTTTTACGGCCAACGGAGAGTTTTCACTGCATGCGCTTGCCACAAACATCCTAAAATAACAAAGCCCTCCTGATTGCTCAGAAAGGCTTTGTACCCAGCGCCGGAGTCGAACCGGCACGGTTTCCCACAGGTGTTTGAGACCAGCGCGTCTACCAATTCCGCCAGCTGGGCTTGCATGCTGAGAGTGGATTAATTTCTCAGTAGCGGGCTGCAAATGTATCTAAACTCTCTTTAATTCGCAATAGATATTTTTGTCTAAAATAAATATTTGCAATATCATTCAGTCGGCTTTCCTTGGCTGTGTCATCCAAAGTCACATAATCAGTAGTTAATGCTAATAATTCTTCGTTCATATCACCCTCAATGGCAAGTACTTCCGCTGTTATTGATCCTAACTCCGTTGCACTATCAACCTCCATTATTCGTTCATTAATGTCCATCATCTCCATTAAAAAATCTGCAGGTAATTGTGGTTTTGCACCGTCCGAAACCAAATTATGGAGCCTTAAAATGTATTCCAGGCGCTTTGCCGGGTTGGCAAGGGTTTGGTAAGCCCTATTATTTAGCGTAGATAATTCTAATATTTCCTGCTGTTTTGCTTCGTCTTCATTCGCATAAAAGTCAGGATGGTATTGCTTGCTTAATTGGTAAAATTTCTTTTTTACATCCGCATCATTCAAATTGAATGTTTCAGGCAATCCATAAAAATCAAAATAATTCATGTTGCAAAGTTAAGTAACATGTCCAATTATACTAATCAGTATTAAACCAAATCGCGCAATTAGTGTCTGATCATAAAATTTTACATCTTTGCTTAATAATACAAACTACTATGCTTTTTGAAAAAATGCGGCAGAAGCCGTTCTTTATACTTGGCCCATGTGTAATGGAAAACCAGGAATTACTATATACCGTTGCTGAAAAAGTTGCCGAAATTGGCCACAAATACAATATTCCTGTTGTATTTAAATCATCATTTGATAAAGCGAACCGTACATCCATTCATTCATATCGCGGGCCGGGATTGGAAAAAGGTATGGAGATGTTATTAAAAGTAAAAGAACGTTTTGGACTACCATTGATTACCGATATACATGAAAGTTATCAGGCAGCCTTAGTAGGTGAGGTGGTTGATATTTTGCAGATACCTGCCTTTTTATGTCGCCAAACGGATCTTTTGGTAGCAGCAGCAAAAACAGGTAAAATTGTGAATATTAAGAAAGCACAGTTTTTATCAGGCGCGGATATGTTTTATCCGGCACAAAAAGTAATTGAAGCAGGCAATAACCAGGTTATATTAACCGAGCGCGGTAATATGTATGGCTATAATAATTTGGTAGTTGATTTTAGAAATATTCATGATCTGAAATCATTTGGCCACCCTGTTTGCATGGATTGCACACACTCGGTACAACGCCCCGGCGCTGCTGGTGGTAAAACCGGTGGCGACCGCACATTTGTACCCATGATGGCCCTTGCTGCTAAAGCTTTTGGTGCTGATGGTTACTTTATGGAAACCCACCCTGATCCGGACAATGCTTTGAGCGATGGCCCTAATATGGTGAAATTGCACAACCTTGAAGAAGTAATAAAACCATTATTAGGATAATAATATGGCTATGAGGGATATTGCCAAACGGGTTTTTGATATCGAAATAGAATCATTACAGCATGTGGCGGGTTTGCTTGATGAAAAGTTCACACAAGCAGTTGAAGCTATTTTGAACACCAAAGGCAAACTGGTTGTTATCGGCATTGGTAAATCCGGGCATATCGGCAGAAAAATCGCTGCTACATTATCAAGCACGGGCACGCCAAGTTTTTTCCTTCATCCCGGCGAAGCTTTTCATGGTGATTTAGGAATGGTAGGTGTGAATGATATTATAACGCTTATTTCGTACTCCGGCGAAACAGAGGAGGTTTTGAAAATTATTCCATTTTTAAAATGGAATAAAAATCAGATCATTAGTATCACGGGTAATCCGAACTCAACTATAGCGAAAAACAGCGACTATCACCTTAATATCAGCATAACCCGCGAGGCTTGCCCGTTGGCATTGGCGCCAACATCATCAACAACGGCTACGTTGGTAATGGGCGATGCGCTGGCGGTTGCTTTGATGGAATCGCGCCAGTTTCAGGAAGAGGATTTTGCTCGTTTTCACCCAGGTGGAAGGCTAGGGCATAAGTTATTGGCTAAGGTGAAAGATTTGATGCGCTCGGATAACCTTCCATACATCTCAAAAGATGCTTCATTTACCGAATTACTGCTTTCGATGTCCGAAGGTCGTTTGGGGATGGTAATCGTTGGTAGTAAGGATTTTTTTGAAGGAATTATCACGGATGGCGATTTGCGAAGGGCTTTATTGAAAAATGCCGATACATCAAAGTTAAGCATTGTTGATATGATGACACGCAACCCGGTAATAGTTGCCGGCGATGAGTTTATTAAGCAAGCTGAAAGCCAGATGATTGAAAAAAAGATAACAACTATATTAGTTGGCTCTGAAGTAGAAAGAAGTATTATCGGCGTATATCAAATATTTAATTGATGATATATAATCTGTAAACTTTGATAAGTTTGCAATATTATTAAAATCTAAACCATAAATTTCTAATTTTGTTACACATATACAAATACCTGTTGTTTAATTTTTTGATATTGCAAATTTTTAACAAATGCTGGGTTTAACTATTCTACGATAAGAAGAAGAAAAAGTATGATCCACAGATACGCAACGTTTATTAAGGCTGTTAACCTCACTACTGATTATTTAATTCTAAATATCAGTATGGTGATTTCATATGTTGTAATTGATAAATCATCATACATATGGATCAATAATAAAAACTACCTTCCAATAGTACTTGTATTCAACCTTATTTGGCTGCTGGCGGCCAATATAAGCGGTTTGTATGAACAGGTATTAAATAAGGATTCCATTAATACTTATCGGGGGGTTATTAAAACCTATTTCATTTTTGTAAGCTTTATATGTTTTACTATTATAATACTTATAGGTACGAAACCATATTTTGTAACCCGCGAATATCTTTTTTATTCTCTTGCGCTGTTTGGGTTTTTACTCGGACTATGGAAACTTATATTTCTTGGTATACGCAAAAGCAATCGCCGTTCATTATTTGATACCAGGAATGTGGTTATAATAGGTGGTGGGAGGATAGGATATGATCTTTATCAATTTTTTAGTAACAATGCCGAACGTGGTTATAACTTGATAGGTTTTTTTGACGATGCACCCGAACGGGTTAAAGAGAAAAATTTATACTTAGGCAGAACAGATGAGTGTATTGATTATGTAATTGCCAATAATGTCGACGAGATTTTTTGCACCCTGCCAAACTCCAAAGCTGATACTATTGAGAAATTAATGCTTGATGCTGATAAAAACCTAATACGTTTTAAGTTTGTACCTGAATATTACGATTACGCGAAAAAGCCAACTTATATACAAAGCTTTGGCCATATTCCGATTATATCTGTAAGGCCAGAACCACTTGAAAATATGTTGAACAGGTTTTTAAAGCGATCATTCGATACTATTTTTTCCATACTTATTATTGTGTTTATATTTAGTTGGCTGTTTCCAATAGTGGCCATACTTATTAAGCTACAATCAAAAGGGCCGGTATTTTTTGTGCAGATACGCTCCGGACGAGATAATAAGCCTTTTAAATGCTATAAATTTAGGAGCATGAGGGTTAATGATGAATCGGATAAAAAGCAAGCCACGCGTGGCGATAAACGTATTACATTAATAGGTGCTATTATGCGCCGTACAAGTATTGATGAACTTCCACAGTTTTTTAATGTACTGCGTGGAAATATGTCTGTTGTTGGGCCACGTCCGCACATGATAAGCCATACCGAACAGTATTCCCAACTTATTGATACTTTTATGGTAAGGCATTTTCTTAAACCTGGTATTACCGGTTGGGCACAGATACGGGGCTTAAGGGGTGAAACCAAGAATACCGAAGATATGCTGGCGAGAGTAGAAGCTGATGTATGGTATCTTGAAAATTGGTCGTTCCTGCTTGATCTTAAAATCGTTTTCCTGACATTCTTTGGTACTCTTAGAGGTGATAAAAATGCATTCTGATGCCTGTTGTTTACGATCAGCTCAAGCGAAAAGTATTACTCGATAAAATACCTAAACGAATTATCTCCATTGTACCATCGCAAACCGAACTTTTGTTCTATTTAGGTTTGGGTAATAATATTATAGGGGTTACAAAATTTTGCACCCACCCACATCATCAAACTAAACATACAACCAAAATAGGCGGCACCAAACAATTAAATATTGAATTGATACGTGAATTACAACCAGATCTGATCATTGCTAATAAAGAAGAAAATGAACAAAGCCAGGTTGATGATTTAATGAATATTTCTCCGGTTTGGATAAGTGATATAAATGATTTACCACAAGCGCTTGCAATGATTGAAAGCGTAGGGGCGATAGTTAATCGGGAAGCTGAAGCAAATGCACTTGTAAAAGCTATTTCAAATCAATTCAATGCCTTAATTAAAGTTAAGAAACCATTGACTGTAGCCTATTTAATATGGCGTAAACCTTATATGGTAGCAGGGATTGACACGTTTATTAACAGCATGTTGCAATTGTGCGGCTTTATTAATGCTTTTGAATTGAATAGATACCCGCATGTAGATGCTACTATACTTATAAATGCTAATCCTGATTTAGTTTTTTTATCGTCGGAGCCATTCCCTTTTACTGAAAAGCATATCGAGGAATTCAAAGCAATTTTGCCAAATGCAAAGGTTATTTTGGTTGATGGCGAAATGTTTTCGTGGTATGGCAATAGGCTATTATTGGCACCTGAATACTTTTCATCGGTGATTGGATCTATAGTCTAAAATTAATTAGACTAGCGTACAGGTGGTTATCACAAATAGTTAAATAAATTTTATTGTTTATTAATTTAAGCTATCTTTGCACCTCACAAAATCCTAATGCGGAAGTGGCGTAATTGGTAGCCGCACCAGACTTAGGATCTGGCGCCGCGAGGCGTGGGGGTTCGAGTCCCTTCTTCCGCACCACATGGGATTCTAGTAAATCCCGAAAAGGGTTGCTCCAAAAAGAGCAGCCCTTTTTAATTCTAATAGCTAAACCACCGCCTAAGGCGGTAGGTTAGGGGTGGAGGCTACGCCAGAAACCGCTATTCAGTGTTTGGGTAAGTCCTAATTTGTTTTTGCGATATTATCCAGGTGATAGATAAAGCCCCTACCTTTGGTGGGGGGGTGTTTGTTGATTATCTGCAAGTTATGTTTGAATGCCGGGTTGATGTAGGGCGTTCTAATGGGCTACGAAGCAGCTTTACTAAAGTAGAGCGGATTTTTATTTGTATTTAACCACAGTTCAGGGGGCGAATTGAACAGTGCAGGCGTTCCAATTTAAGATGGAACGGCGAAACGCACAAAATTAGCTATCAACAAACGCTGTAAATACCGGCATTTCGTTAAATACATCCTCATTTCGCAGGGCCCTATTGGAGATCATGAGAGGACGAAAAAAAACGTCGAGAGTTTATCGACGAATATTAGAATTGAGTCGACTAACGGGATATAACGTTCAAACTATTTCAAGCAAAAAACCCGGCCCATCTAAATGGAACCGGGTAATCAGCATTATGAAAAAACTAATTGTTAATGTATGGTAACCGCTTTAACAAATGTGCCGGTTGCATCAAAGCCTACTTCGTAATTAGTATTGTTAACCGTAATAAACACATGGTATCCGGTTATTCCTGTTTGGTTGCTTTCAACATAGGCTTTGTCAAATACGTAACCAGGGTAGGTTGCGGTTAAATAAGTAGTAATCGCAGACAACAGTTTTGCAGCAGTTATCTCTGTATTTCTGCCACCATGCGGTTCTATTTTCAGACGTTTTATCAGAGTTCCGGTTGCAGAAATATTGGTTGCATATAAGACAGTATCTTTACTGATTAAGATGTACGTTGTATCCGGCGTTTTATAAGCATGCAGTAAAGTATCTGTGGGATAAGTTGTGGTAAAATATGTTAACACAGCCGCCGGTACCGATGCAATCGCAATGGTATCATGTTGTATACCGCCACGGTCGCAGAAGGGGCCACCGGGATGCCAGCCTTTGCCGCCACCACCCATGTTGGCACCATCCTTTTGTTCTAAAACATTGACAAAAGTACCTGTCGAGGTGAATTTTAAACCTACAAACAAACCATTGTACTTAATAACCACCAAATAGCTCACAAGCACTTTTGCACTATCAACTTTGTAAGCTTTTGTAAAAGTGTATCCGGAGTAATTTGCAGTTAAATAGGTGCCTATAGCAGCCGGTAATGCACTAAAAGCTACTGAATCTGGTTTGTTGCCATTCGGCGGGAAACAATTAACCATGTAGATGCTGTCTTTGACACCTGCAGTGTCAACTGAGGCCAATGCTATTGCTCCGTCAGCTGTGAGTGTGGCAGTTGTTAAAGAGGAGGTGGTTGTTGAAGATGAAGATGTCTTTACGTCTTTTTTACATGAAGACACGACACTAAAAATGCTCAGCAAAATTAGCGAGGGGTAAATAACTTTGGTTTTCATTTTTGTAAATTTTGATTCATAAATTTAAAGCCAAGGCACTATGCCTTTGTATGAATTAAATGTATGATCGAAATCTGCAGCGAAGAACTATTTGTCGATGAATGGATATTATTTACCGACTAAGTAAATTTGAGTCATTTACCTGCACCTGGCAAGGCCATCTGTACTTGAGGCATCGGCAGGCTTTATGATGAGCGCTTTTTCAAAATAACCAATAGCTTCAGTCTTGTTATCCGCCATCAGTAACGACCAGGCAAGCATATGATTCCCATCATAATCATACGGATATAGCGTTGCTACAACCTTAAAGTATTTGGTTGATACATCAAACTGTTTACGGTTGTAATAAATAACACCGGCCCAATAACAAGCCTGCGTGTTTTGCGGGTCGATCTTTAAAATATCAATATATTGCTGCAAAACTTTATCCCAGTTTTGAAGGAACGACAAGGGTTTTACATAACCAAATTTGGCTTCGATTGATCCCGGTTTAATATTAACCGCTTTTTGATAGTAGCTTTGAGACGCATTGTAATTTTGGTTGAGGTAATATAGCCAGCCAAGCCGGATATTTATCTCATAGTTATTATTGCTGTAATAAGCAGATATATCATTGATGGCAGCAGTATAGTTTTTATTCAGCTCGTCAGTATAGCTGTTATGAAAAGCCTTCTGTAATACTCCATTGCTTTGTGCAAATGTGCCGGCTGCCCATAAACTAAAAAAACAAACCGAAAGAACCTTTTTTAAAACTTCCATATTAAACCTAAAGTAATAGAATTTTGTTCATAGTTTAAAGACTGGTAGGTGTCATCCTTTTTTTCATAAACATAATCTAATTGCAATTGCATGTGCTTGCTTAACTGGTAAAATAAAGTCTCTCCGCATTTAAAAGTTGTTTTGTCAATCGCGTTGTAAATATACAATCCATCGGCATCTAAATAATCATCCTGGTCGCCAATGGTAACAGCAGATTCGAGCCATGTGTTTTTAATAAGTTTAAAGCCTATAGCCTGGCTCAATATTATATGGTCGGATGCGTTTAAATGCTGGTCGGATGCACGGCTAATTGTATAGAAATTAAAGTTTCCCATCGGATAGAAGGTAAATTTGCCATCATATTGTTCTACCGGCTTTTCATCAAGACTTCCAAAGTTCATGTCTACTTGCAGATCAAAATATGGGGCTGTAAACCGCGCTCCTACAAAACCCAAATTACTATTGCCGACAGAGGTTTCAAAGCTAGTATTAACGTAATGATAAGCACCTAAGATACTAAAATGGGCGCTTGCGGCATAACTTAATTTAGCATAGTATTCTTTTTGCTGGTCTCTCGCGTCTATCGAATTATCATTATCGCTTAACCTGAAAATAGTTTGGTTGTAGTAAACTAACGATTGCTCCAGCTGCCAGCACCATGACAAGCGGTTACTCAATGAAATTCGCGAATAGGACGCATCTCCCCGGTTGATGTCATTATTTAATTTCGTGCTAAATTCGGTACCTGCATCTATAAAGGTAAAAGGTCTTAAACCATTTTTGTTTTGGATATATCCGGCATTGTAAGATGCTGCAAGGTTATTATTTAAATAGCTGTTACATAAATATGCGTAAAAACGGGCGGTTGGGTTATAGCCGTCATTAGCAAGAATATCGTCATAGTTCTTCAGCGCCAGCTTAAAATTACCGCTCATCATATAGGCGTAGGCAATCTTTAATCTTAGGCCCGGAAAATCAATGCCGTTTTTGACAGATTGATTTCCAAACACGATTAAT
The DNA here is from genome assembly GCF_009765905.1 of Mucilaginibacter sp. L196. Taxonomy (GTDB): domain Bacteria; phylum Bacteroidota; class Bacteroidia; order Sphingobacteriales; family Sphingobacteriaceae; genus Mucilaginibacter. The sequence goes on from NZ_LMUO01000019.1 coordinate 1,034,187, forward strand.
TCCTTCCAGTCGCCACTGTTATAGAGGCCGGTCGAAGTACTATCCACCACCTGCATGGTGCTAACCTGTGCCTTTATACCGCCCGCTAATAAAATAAAAACGATAGTTAATACGTATTTGATTTTACCCATTCAATATTTTTGTGGTTACCGTTTACCGTGATACAATACCCCTGAATATTATCATTTGCCAGGCTGATAGTCGCCTCCATTAATATCTTTTGTTTACCAAATACTTGTTTTACTTGTGTTGACTGGATAGCCCCGCTTTTAGGGGGGGGATTTACCGCACGATACGTTAAATTGATAAATCTAAAAAAAGGTGAAACAAAGTCCTGCAACCAAAGCAATGGTTTATTATTTAATAGATGTAAAGGGAATACATCGTGCACAACAACATGGTCATTATCGGTAAATGTAATTTTATACGCAGCCAGGTAAAAAAGAAATAATAAAGATTGATGGCTACCATAAAAGCTGGTAAAGTAAAACTGTGTACCATCGTTTATAAAATAGGCTGTTGCTCCGCTTGTTATACTGTAAAAATAGGTTTGACCAAACTCGTCCTTGAAAACCTCTAATTGCTCGTTAACGCCTGGTTCACCAACAAGTGTGGCAGTATAGCCTGGCTGAAAATCAAATGCCTTTGCAGTAGCGTTAACAATTGCAACAGGATTTACAACGTCGCCTTGTTTAGGAATCGTAAAACTTGCCATTCTTTCCTGTTCGTTCTTTCTGCTAACGTAATATGAAAAAGGATAACTCAGTGTTTTTGCATCGATATACGGCGTAATCTGGAGCTGAAAATGCAAATGCGGTTCAGGAGAGCGACCAGAATTACCACATAAACCAATCAGTTCTCCCTGTTTAACGGTATCTCCGATTTTTACTTTAATTGATTGTTTTTTAAGATGTGATACTTTGCTATATAGGCCGTCAATGTGTTTAATTACTACGGTATTTCCCCAATTCTCCAGCAGGTTTTCGATACCTATAGCATTGTCTTCCACATTATCAACAACATTGGCTACAACACCATCGCCACAGGATAAAACAGGTTTATTAAAGGAATAAAAGTGCTCAGGCAATGTGCCTGGAAATTTAAAGGTTTTTTTATCCTCATCTTCAATCACAAAATCAAGCGCTTTACCCCAATCGTTAATATGAGTGATATTGCCATCGTACCCCTGTGAAACTGTCCAACTACCCATAAAAGGCAGCCTAAGCCTAAAATATTGCAGATTATTTAACCGGTTTTGTTGGTTGATGAACTGATATAAATTTCGTTCCGGCGAATAATGCTGCAACTTAACCAGTTGCAAATGCGCTACATCTTTCCGTAGTAACAGGAAATAAAGCAGCGTGAAGCTTATCACACAAAACGGCAAAGAAAATACCGGTAAATTATAAGCCGCCAATATAACTGAAAAGGCATTTATCAGGATAAATATTACCGGGATACAAGCGATTGCCCATAAATAAGACCGTATAGAAGGAATGGTAAAAAAACTACCAATAGCAATAGTGGCCAGCATAAAGTTAGCGCCCAAATGATAATAGCTGATATCATCCGGATAAATATTCAGGCTGGCGTTAAGACCATGAGCGACTAAGAAACCAAGTACGGCTAAGCTAAAGGCAATACGGGAATGAATCAACAGGCCAATAGCAATACATGCACCTGTTATAATATTATCCTGAAATAAAATAGCGCTGAACGAGCGAAAAAACAAGCAAAGCAAATCGGGAAGGTTGAATGATAGATAATTATGCAGGTAAGACAAATTTGCGGTCGCCCCGTAAACCTCTTGCATAACAACGCTACTTTTGGATACAAGCCCGATTTTAAACAAACTGTCAGCGCTCAATAACAAAATCCAAAAACACAGGATAAACGGTATGGATAAAATAGGCAGCCCTAATTTGCCAAGCCTTTCGGCGAGAACAACCGTTATCATGAGCAATAATAAGGCAGTAAATATCAGCCAAATTACATAGTACATGTTAAATTGGTAAAATGTACCAAAGGCGAGGCCGAGGAGTAAATTATTAAAGCTGTAAATACCCGTTTGAATATGCTCACGCTGGTAGCCCGACGTCTTGATGAGTGCAGCAGTGAACATAACGCAGCATAACCCACTCATACCGGCAAGGGGATTTAAGAAGGATACCAAAAGCAAAATTCCACCCAATACGCTGTTTTGTGAAAAGAACAGTATGGCGTAGCTATTAAGTATGGTTTTAATAAAAAATAAAAACCTGCTTTTCATCTATTTTGCTTTTAAATGCCCGGGGACATTTTCATTTTCCTCAATGTAATCCAATGTTTCGGCGGCTTTTATTAAATGGATGTTTCGTTGCTCATCAATTAGGACAACTGCAGGTCTAAGGGTTATGAACTGCATCCATTGCGTCATGTTGTAAGCACCCACTTTATGTACCACCAAATGGTCACCCGGATTTAATAAAGGTAGATTTATGTTTTCCCTGATCACGTCTATATTCATGCATAGCGGGCCATAAATCGCCATATTTTCAGTATGCGGCAAGAAATCCTGTGCAGGACTTATTTGATGATCATACCAAAACGAAGTAAAGAGTATATTGACCCCAAAATCTACAACAGTCGCCCGTTTGCCATCTGCCAAACGTTTATTGGCTAATACTGTGCCCAATAAATATCCTGCATCGTCAATCAACGCCCGCCCACTTTCCAGTATCAGCAATGGTAATTCATTAGGCGCAAAATCCGAATTAATCAGTTTATTGCATATTTCTTCTGCAAAGTCATCTATTGATGGTAAGGTGTCTGTACCGGGTAAATACGCACCTTTTAAGGTATTCATTGAAGGAAACCCACCGCCGAGATCAAGATATTCTATGGTTTGATTTAGTATAGTCTTACAACGCAAAGCCAGATCTGCTAATTTAGTAGCCGCAATACCGAATGCGGATGTTGATTGTATATAAGTACCGATGTGGCAATGAAGACCCGTCAATTGCAATTTACCTGAACTAACCACCTTAGTAAGCGCATTCCATGCTTCGCCGTTTTCGTAATTAAAACCAAACCTGTCCCATGCCGGAAATATGCCGGTATCCATATTCACCCTGATAGCTACACGAGGTTTATCCGTTAAATTTTCACTCAGGGCAATTAAAAGATTTAATTCCTCTAAATTATCAATATGGATTAGCGAATCATTTTCTATTGCAAGCATCAGATCTTCTTTTGACTTGCTCGGGCCGTTAAATATAATCTTGTTACCAACTACGCCGTTGCCCAATGCCTTACGGTATTCGAAACCTGAAACGACCTCAGCCCAGCTGCCTTCACTGTGAAATATCTGGCAAACAGCATTAAGGTAATTGGTTTTATAACTCCAGGCAAATTGCACTTTGGGATACCGGGTGCTAAAAGCACGATAAGCTGAGCGATAGTTACGACGTATCTGGCTCTCTGAAACCACAAAAAGTGGCGATCCATAAGCCTCGATAAGTTTAGTTACCTGTATACCATCAATATATTTAAAAGGCTGTGCACCACTGTGGCTGCCAAATTTATTCATGACACCCGGGGTGAGTTTTTTTATGTAGGGCCTTTCGTAAGGAAGTTTTTCCATGATTAAGTCATAATTATAATTCGCCGAAGGCAGACATTTTTTGAAACTCCGCAATATCAACCACCTGATCCCAGGAGTGCCGGATAAACAATTTACCCGACTCATGACTGTTAAATGGGTCAACGTTTTCACCCATACTCATTTTAATCAATGTAGCCGGTTGATTTTGGCCCGCTGCCGCTGCCAGGTATATCCATGCGGGAAAGCGGGGATTAATTTCTATTATAAAAAGTTGATCATCCGCATCCCGTATAATTTCCAGTTCATATGCGCCTCTCCACTGGGTTGCTTTTGCAAATTGATCTGCCAGTTCAACCAATGCATTATCTTCAATAGTAACACCAGCCCAGGCTTTCCCTTTTTCGGTGATATAAAGTTTACGCATAGGCACAATACTAAGGTTGCCACCGTTTCCGCTACCTAACGCGGCAACATTTATTTCAGTTCCTTTAATATACTTTTGCGCTATCACAGGGTATCCCCAGGCCGCTTCCAATTGTTTAAATGCCTTCAGAGCGGAATCCATATTGACTGCGATATATGCATCATAAAACTTGCCTTTTATAACCAATGGAAAGCCTAATTCCTCAGTAGCATGTGGTAAATCAGCCGCTGAAAACAATTTATAATGCGGCGGCACCCGAAGTTTGTTTTTATTGCCAAATTCAAAAAGATTCGCTTTGTCCCTAACCTGTAATTGTGCCAGCGAAGGAAGAAACGTGCGGATACCGATTTTTAATAACGATGGAGCTATTATTATAAAGTTATGCAGCTCGGCATCAAAGTTTGGGATGATTGCCGTTAAGTTCTCCTGGTTATTAATATAAGTTAGCCTTTCAAGTAGTGCGCCGGTTCCCGCAGTCGGATAAGGTAGCTGATACGTTTTGTCAACCAATCCCGGCATATATATACCGGGTTCTAATGATTCATAAGCGAAGCCTATAATTCTGATATCATCACCTAATCCTTCTTTTAGCGCTCTGATCACCGCTATTCCCGGGCCCGGATTGTCATTAGCATTGAGGCCCGTTACACCAATACATAAGCCGGTGTATTTAGTTGCCATGATTCAATTCTAATTCCAACAGATTAGCCTCTTTTAACTGAATTACCCAATCCTCCCAATCCCGATCAAGCTGCGCTACACTAACATCGTATTTTTTTAAAATATCTGCTTTTATCTCCGTTGTGTTAACGCCGTTCTTCATGGCAAGCAATATGACTGATGCCATTGCATTGCCGGAAAACGAATCGCCGGTAGCCGGGTTAAAAACAAACCCGTTCTCGCTGGTAGCAATATTCTTTTTGATCTTCATTATACGAAAAGATGGTAAATAAGGATATAAATGTAGCGATTTTAGGTATATCAGGAGGCTATTAAATAGTCAATACGTGATGCCAGCACTTCCATATCTATCGGCTTTAAGAACAACGCGTCGCAGTGGTAAATATCTGATTTTAATTTTTTAGTTCTATAACCGGTCACAATAATTACAGGTATATCTTTCACCATAGCCTCCTGTTTTAGGTCACCGCATATCAATTCGCACTCATTGTTCAGCAACAAGTAATCTAGTATGATCAGATCCGGCCGGATTGATTTGGCTCTTTCACAAATGGCTCCAGCGTCGTATATAATATGTATATCGAAATCGCTGTAAGTTAAAATTTCATCAACAACTGGTAACATCCGTCCCCCGTTATCCAATACCAGGATCTTTTTTGGTTTGCTCATTAGTTCCATAATCCAATAGTTTTAAATGCTTTATATAAAATTGGCATATTAAAATTTTACAAAAAAGCAATTGTCGCTGAACAGGACATATCTACCGACAAACAACAAAAACCCGATCTATTTTGACCATTCTTTTATGAAATCCGCATAGCTATTACCAACAGGAAGCTCTACAACGCCTATTTTAACTTTACGGTTATAGATTGATTTTACTCTCTTTATCGCTACAGCATAGCTGCGATGAATCCGGGCGAATTGCGTTGGGGGCAATTTTTCGAGCACAGCTTTCATAGGCATAAGCGTTAGTATCGGCTTTTCCAAGCCAACCAAGTGAATTTTGATATAATCCTGCATGCTTTCAATGTATTCAACATCTTTTAAATTTATTTTAAGCATTCGATATTCAGAGTGCACGTATATCGATTCACCTTCTTCATCTTTATCCTGGGTTTTGTATTTAGCATAATCTAAGGCTTTTTGAACTGCCGAGGTAAATCGCTTGAGGTCAATTGGCTTTAACAGATAATCTATTGCCTCGAGCTCAAAACCTTCATAAGCATAATTTTTATAGGCGGTCGTAAATATTACCAACGGTTTATTTTGCAATGTCCGTACAAGATCAATACCCGAGATATCGGGCATGTCAATATCTATAAAAAGCAAATCAACCGCAGTTTTTTTCAAAAACTCTGCACCTGAAATAGCATCATCAAAAGTTTGTAGCAATTTTAATTCAGGGAAATCATTCACATGTTTTTTAATTACCTCAAGCGCTAACGGCTCATCATCAATAGCGATACATTTTAATTGCATACTTCTGTTTTATTTAACCGAAAATCTCTAATTTGACTGTAAACAAGTTGTTGCTTGTATCTATATCCAGGTTATATTTTCCCGGATACATGTGCTCCAATCTTTGTTTGGTATTGTTAATTCCAATGCCTTTCCTTTTATCGTTTTGTGGCTTTTCAAAAATACTGTTCTGGCAAAAAAAACTTATTTTTTGTTCATCTGCCGTTATCCTAATACTGATTACTGCACTATTATGTTTGCTTATACCATATTTAAAGACATTTTCAATAAAGGTCATTAATAATAAGGGAGCGATTTTTTGGTTCACAATTTCACCAGTACATACAAAATCGAGCTTAGTTTTCTTACCCAATCGCAGCTTTTGCAGGTCTATATAATCCTTGATGCAATCTATCTCGCTTTGCAACAGCACAACATCCTCGCTTACTTCATCGGTAACGTAACGCATAATATTAGAAAGCTTCATAATGCTTTCAGAAGTGTTCTTATTATCTGTAACCGATAGCGCGTAAATATTATTTAAAGTATTAAATAAGAAATGCGGGTTAATCTGCGCTTTTAAAAATGATAATTCAGCATGCGCTTTCTCTGCTTGTGTTTGGGCGACCATTTGCTCTGTAAGCTGCCACTTTTGTACAGTACTTACCGCAATGCTCAAGCCTATTACTAAAATAAATATAAATAAACCTACCATATCAATATTCCCTGACTGGTGTATAAATATGATCTGATTAGTGGGCTTATCCCTCGGGTCTTCCATACGCAAATTCTGATTCGGCAAGGGGCCAAATGGAAGATTCTTTGCTTCTGATGAATTCATACCTGCATTCGGGATCGAACTATCAACCAATAGCGGTGCAGATTGAGCAGCATTATATTTCGGGTTTTTCAGTAGATTATGTCCAAGTAAATTATCAAAAGGTTGCAAAAAATATACACAGCCAGACAACAGTAATACGATAAAACCGTAGCTAACATATTTCTTTCTAAATACTAACTTCGGTACCAGGTACCATGCATTTAAATAAAACATGAATATGTAAGTAAAGCAAAACAGCCAGTAAAATGGTGAAAGCAATATAAAATAGCTGTTATGTATGCTCTCCTGGGTTTTATTCATAAATAGCAGCGGGAAACCCAGAAAGATCACCCATCCTACAGCATGAATAAAAAAAGCAATGAATTTTGAACGTATCATATTGGTTAAGTAATCAAAAATAGACTTTGCTTTGCATATTTTACAATAATAGATCTTCACTTATCTCGCCGCTGATCATGTAACCATACATGTCAGAAACTGAATAAGTTGCAGATATAGTAGCAGGTGCTCATTCATGAAAACAGAACAACAACAGGCCTTACAATAACCCTCTATTAAAAGCGTCGGTAAAAATCAGTACGTAGCTGTGGGCTAACAAAAATAAATCGGCGAATAACGCCTATGTATAGACGAACGGATAATAGTGATATTGGCTTAGCGGAATTTAGCTGGTGAGTTATATTCTATCGGTTTATTCGGCTGCACATTATCTGTCTCTATAAATTAAACCTTGTACTTATAATCAATCGTTTGTCGATAAATTCTGCTCATTTAGCGATAAATGAATGTAGTACATTAATTTGACGATCATATTTGACTCAATATTTCAACCGTAAAAAATAAATGATTATGAATTCATATCGACTTATTAATAAACAAGTAAACAAGGAGTCATATGAAATCATTAATCAAAATGACAGGACTACTACTATTATTGGTAGCCTCCTGCAAAACCAGTCTCTACAACACCCCTAAAACAAGAGCGGTATCTACAAAGAAGCTTATTCCACCCGAAGGGATGGTATATATACCCTCAGGTACCTTTTTGTACAAAATGCTGAATGATGATAAATCCGAGCAAAGAAGGGTTAGTGTAAGTGCGTTTTTTATAGATAAAACCGAGGTTAACAACAAACAATATCAGGCGTTTGTAAACTGGGTTGCCGATTCAGTAGCTATTACGGATTATTTGCACGACGATTCTTTCTATCTGCCCGCAACAGGGGCAACTGTTGGCGCGGATAATAAGGAAATCAGGCTTATTGACTGGAGCAAAGTGAACAAAATATCGCCGCTGTGGAAGAAAGCCCCGCAGGATATAAAAGAAAAACTTGCACCCATGATGACGATGGTTAACGGCGCCCGTGTACCTAACCCTGCGTTATTAGTTTACCGGTTTTATTATGTGCGGATGGACGGCATAAAGAATAGCGAATACGTTGCCGATTCAGTAGGCATCTACCCACATGAATCAGTATGGTCTGCGGATTTTCCAAACGCGCAGATGACGGTAATGGATGCCAATTATTTCACCAACAAGATTTATGAGTACAATCCGGTTGTTGGGGTAACCTGGAAACAGGCCCGCGCTTATGCCGATTGGCGCGGCACCCAGCTAATGTTGATGATAAAAAACAATCCGAATCTTAAGAATTTCAAACTCAGCTTTAGTCTGCCAACTGAGGCACAGTGGCAATATGCTGCCGAAGCTAAATTGAATCCTGAAGATAGTGTATCCCGAACTGTGTTAACCACTATTGATAAAGCCACAGGCAAGGAGCAGCTCTCAATTAATTATAAACAGGGTGAAGGTATGTATTCGAGCGATGGCTCTACATTTACGCTACCGGTTACATCTTACACACCAAATGCCTTTGGTATTTATAACATGGCAGGTAATGTGTCTGAATGGACACTGGATGCCTTTAGCCCGTCGGCATCAGAACTGGTGAATGACCTTAATCCTGCACTGCTTTACGATGCTACTGATAAAGACGCACCGTTGATGAGGCGTAAGGTAGTCCGCGGCGGATCGTGGAAAGACAATGGCGACATGCTGAATACCGATACCCGCAGTTTTGAAGATCAGGACGCGGCGCATTCCTACATCGGCTTCCGCTGCGTGATGGCAGCCTTTGAACTCACAGGTGAACAGGTTAAAACAAGAAAGTACATCGCTAAAAAATAAAATCATGAACATATTAAAAATAATTATAGCCATTCCACTGCTAATGTGGATAGGCTCGGAGGCTTCTATTGCCCAAACAATTGCAAAGGATAGTACACTTACTGATACATTGCCAGCTTATGACAGTTACCTGCAAAAGTTAGACCCGGGACAAGTAAGGCCATTTCCGTACCCTAAAACCACCCAGGCAAACATCAGGCTGTACGCAAGGATATGGCGGGTGATTGACCTGAATGATACGGCTAATGCAATACTTACCATACCCGGTAAATCACTAATGGAAACCATTATGAAAGGTTTGGACGATGGTAAGTTAACCCCTTACCAAAAGGATGACTTTAAAACCAAACTAACCGTAAGGCAAGGTGAGCAACGTTTTGCAGACTCTGTATTAGTACCAAAGTTTGACAACGACGGTAACCAGATATCATCAAAAATGGTACTTAATGAATTTAATCCTGACAAGGTTAAAAAGTTCAGGATAGAGGAAGATGTGTTTTTCGATAAGCAACGCGGCCGTGTTGATACGCGCATAATTGCTATAGCGCCCATGATGACCATTTCTGCGTCGGTTGATCTGCCGGATAATATGTCGACAACACCCGCCTTCTGGATATATTTCCCGCAGTTGCGTTACGCGCTTATTAAGCAGGATTTGAGTGACCCCGATAAGAATATGTTTGATGTAACCATGGATGACGTGTTTATGCAGCACAAATTCACCGCTTACCTGGTAAAAGAGTTTTCACCCGGCGGTACGCAAACTGAACAACTTGACCCTGGCAGCCCCGAAGCATTAAAGTTAGAACAGAAAATAGCTGATTTAAAGAAAACCATTTGGCAAAGCCCAAAAGGAGTTAATAACAAGAACCTAGTACAACCATCAGACATTAAAATTAAAAAGGAGGATAGCAATGATAAAGCCAGTAAAACTAATTAGAGAGTTCCTTTGGATGCTCCTAATGTCAACAATTCTATTCATCTGCGGTAAGGCAAGCGCGCAGGTGCTGCCTGAATACAGCGCATTTCCCTCATCATCTATAGGTGCACAATTAGGTACACAAGGATTGGGGTTACAGGGAAGTTACAGTTTTGCCAATGCATTTAACATAAGGGTTGGTTTTACCAGCATGTTTGGCAACTGGCAATATAAAGGCAGGGATGTCACCTTCAATAGAAATTCTGTATATGCCATAGTTGACTGGCAGCCTGAATATGGTGGTAGCACCTGGTTTGCAAGCAAGTGGTTTTTATCTGCCGGGGTAGCTAATTATTTTAATAATTCAGTATTTCGCCAAAAGCCGAACCCACTGGCTGACTATACTATCTATCTTGCCAAGTTCCGGCCTTATATAGGTACTGGGTTGGGTAATATACACCTAACAAACAGTTTAGGGCTACGGCTGGATATGGGGTATTATATACCACTAACCGCCCCAACCTCAACCATCCCGGCTAATGCAGATAAAGCAGGTTTTTTGCCCGGTTTAAACACTGCCGGAACTATTTATATTAAATTTTAATCTAAGAACATTTAAAAAATAACATCATGAAAAGTACAAAAAAATTCAACTGGCTACATGTAGCAATCTCATGGGGAGCCAGTATAGTAATATTAGGGGCAATGTTTAAAATCAATCACTGGGGCGGTGTAGCCGGTACCTATATGATAGGGTTGGGCCTTTGCGTGGAAGCTATACTATTCTTTACACTGGGATTTTTCCCGCCACCGCAAGATCCTGCATGGGAAAAGGTTTATCCCGAGCTGGCAGTGGATTATGACGGCTTGCCCGGTGTTCATCATCATGCCGCTCCAGCAAAAGGTAATGTTGCAGCACTGGATAAATTATTGCATGATGCGGATGTTAGTCCGGAGGCACTTAACAACCTTGGTGAGGGACTGAAAAAGTTTGCTGACAAGATCGGCAGCATTAACACTATTACCGATATATCATTAGACACTGACGCGTTTTCAAATAAACTGAAGCAGGCATCTTCAAAGTTTGATGTATTGGGTGCAGCATTCGAGCGCGCCACACTGGGGTTGGCTAGTATGGCTGATAACAAATCCGACGGTGAAGCCTACCATCAGCAGGTTGCACGATTAACATCCAATTTATCTCAGCTAAATTCACTTTATGAGGTAGAATTAAAAGGGGCCGATACCAGTTTAAAACAGATCAACCATTTTTATATCGGGTTAAATGATACCCTCAGAAATCTGAATGAATCTGCCGATGATAGCAGGTTGTTTAAGGATGAGGTAAATAAGCTGGCTAAGAATATTTCATCGCTGAATGTATTCTATGCCAATATGCTTTCAGCCATGACGCAGCCACGTATTTAGCGGCCGATAATCCCACTATAGAACTACCATAACAACCCACCTACTTAGGCAGGAGGGGAATGTTATGGACAAAATTTAGTATTCACATTTTAATAATTAAGAAAATGGCAGCTGCAGGAAAAGAAACTACCAGGCAAAAAATGATAAATTTCATGTACCTGATTCTATTGGCTATGCTGGCCCTGAATATCTCTGAAACAATATTAGACGCGTTTAAAACAATTAACGATAGTCTTACTGCCTCCGCAGGCAACGTTGATAATTCAATACAGCAGCAATTTAAAGCCTTTGAACAAACAAGGCTTAAAGAATCGCCCGAGCGGGCAAAGCCTATTTACGATAAGGCTAAACAAGCCCAAAGAATAACCCAGGATCTGGACGATTTTATAAAAGGCATAAAAACCGAACTGGTAAACCAGAGTGATGGTTATGACAGCAAAACCGGCGATTTAAAACAACGTGATAATCTCGATATTGGTTTTGATGTTATGATCAATAAAAGAAGGGCATATGCACTTAAACAAAAGATAAATGATACACGAGAGCAATTGATGGCTGTACTTGGGCCCAACGATAGTCGCAGTGTTTCATTTACGCTTAACGCCGATGACCCGCCGAAAAAAGGGGTAGATGCCCGCAACTGGGAAGAATTGAACTTTGGCGAAGGAGTACCATTAACGGCTGAATTTACTATCCTGTCGCGCATACAGGCAGATAACAAAAATGCCGAAGCCGAAGTGGTAAAAAAGATATTGGGTAAAATGGATCAGGCTGTTGTTAATCTCGACAAGTTCGAGGCTGTTGCAGTAGCCCCAACTTCTTATTTGATACAAGGCCAGCCTTACACCGCGCAGGTGTTTTTAACCGCATATGATTCAAGATCAAAACCTGATATTGAAGTTAGTGGTACCCCAATAAATGTTTCAGACGGACGGGGCGTTTATAATGTGTCCACATCACGCGAGGGTGTTTTTAACTGGACAGGGACAATCCGAATCCGGCAAACCGATGGCACCATTAAAACCTATACCACACCCGAGCAGCAGTATATTGTGTCACGCCCGTCGGCAGTGGTATCTCCTGATAAAATGAATGTTTTTTATATCGGGGTTGATAACCCTGTGTCAGTATCCGTTCCGGGTATTCCATCAAGGGACATCAGGATAAGTATATCAGCAGGTTCATTAAACGGAAGCAACGGCAGGTATATGGTTAAGGTGAATAACCCCGGCACGGTTACCGTATCGGTATCAGCAGAAATAAACAAGGGCCATACCGAATTATTGAGCAGCACCCAGTTCCGTGCTAAACGAATACCCGATCCTATTGCAAAATTCTCAGGAAGAACCGGCGGTAATGTACCTACAGTGGCATTAAAAGCACAGGATGCCATTTTCGCTTCGCTGGATAATTTTGATTTTGATGCCAAGTTCAAGATCACCCGGTTCAGCATGATCGTCGCCAATCCTCGCGAAACAGCATCCGTACAGGTAACATCGGGCAATAGCTTAAATTCAGAAATGCATGCCTCATTAGAAAACATAAAACCCGGTTCACGCGTAATATTCGATAATATAATTGCGGTAGGTCCTGATGGTACGCCCAGGCAACTGGCTCCTGTTGCATTAACGGCGGATTGATCGGTTCAAATTAGGGAGGTATATTTCACTTATCTCCCTATTTGATATTTTTAATGCTTTTCTGCCCGCACTGTACCATAATACAAGTGGAACAGTTGGTACACTTGGAGATTTTTGCTTAAAGTTGATTCCGGTATTTTTATTTCTTCAAAATCCGATATCACCCCTTTATTCATGGGGATGGGTAGAAATCAGCGTAGTCGCAGACATTCATCAAAATTGCCTCAATCCTGTGTCAAACGATCTGCTGAACCCATTGACTTCGCCAGGCCGGCGCCTCGAAGGGATCTGCGAAATACTGTGTTTCGTGCACCACCTTGCCATTGCGAAACTCCATAATGCTCACTGTGTATGCTCGCCGTTCCTGATAGGTGATTATATATTCCGTGATCCATAGATCGCCTTTTCCGAGAATACGCTTGACATTGAAGCCTGACGGTTTACCCGGATGATGGCTCCGCAAGGCCTGCAAATTGCCTCGTCCCAGGATTTGCTCGCCAGACTGGGGGTAATCACATATCGCATCGTCATCATAAATATCATGTTCCGCGTTTGCATCGCCAACTGCCGATGCGTGCCAGTGTGCATTCAGTGCTTCAAGTATTTGTTCTTCTACGGTGGACGGTTTCAGTCGTTTGGTTTTTCCGCTCATGTTCTATTTGTTAAGTATATTTTGACAATTAATAAAATGTCTCTAAGCTGTTCTAACTCCTGTACAGGTTCCGCACAATTATTTGAAATTTAAATTTACGTTTTAATAAAAATTCCATTTAATATCTTTTACAAAAAATATTTTTTGTGCGATGTCCAATTCGTCCTATCTCAATCATTATTGAGGTATAAAACAAAAAATAACATTAAAGATCGACAAAAATGGAACCAAGAATCAACTTTTTCGCAAAAGGAGCAGACGCAATGAAAGCAATGTATGGTTTAGGCGCTTACCTGGCTAAATCGCCAATTGAACAAAAGTTATTGCACCTGCTTTACTTCCGTGTATCTCAAATTAACGGCTGCGCCTATTGTCTGGATATGCACTCAAAGGATTTACGCGCGGCAGGCGAAACAGAACAACGCCTGTATATGCTTGATGCCTGGCGCGAGGGAACCGTATATACCAATCGGGAACGCGCTGCCCTTGCTTTTGCCGAAGGTGTTACCAAAACTCATGTATCGGATGAGGTATATGCCACCGCCGCTACCGAATTTACAGAACAGGAACTGATAGACTTAACTGTGGGTATTATAACTATTAACAGCTATAACCGCGTTAATATTGCTTTCCAAACTCCGGGAGGCAGTTATAAACCCGTGCAATTTAAGTCGTAATAACCAGCTTTATCTAACATAATTAATATAAATTCACATATCAATTAAAAATCATGAACAAGAATCAAGTAAATGAGTTCGTTTTTTTATTCCGTCAACCGGCTTTAAATCTAAGCCCGGAAGGACAGAGAGAACTCCAAAAAAAGTGGATGGATTGGGTTGGTGGCATTGCCGCGCAGGGAAAATTAGCCAGCAACGGCATCCACTTAGCAGCAGAAGGTAGTGTATTAAAAGCCGGCGGTGTAGTTACCGATGGCCCCTTTGTAGAGATCAGGGAGATATTGGGCGGCTTTATAGTAGTTAAAGCTGATACCATGGATGATGCCATTACCCTGGCTCACGGCTGCCCAGGCATTGATGTAGGCGGCAGTGTTGAAATCAGAACCGCATTCGCATAACACCTTTTTTTTTAGAAACCCCGGCTGGCTTATCCGGTCGGGGTTTAGTTAGCAAATGGAACAGCATCAGGCAGCATTAAAACATTTATTTAAGCAAGAATTTACCAAAATGGTAGCGGTAATAAGCAAGCTATATGGCTTGCAGCATATTGAAATTGCCGAAGATATTGTAACCGAAACTTTTTTATTAGCTACCGAAACATGGGGACATAAAGGCATTCCGCTTAATCCGCCAGCCTGGCTTTATACTGTGGCCAAACAAAAAACGCTACAGCATTTCAGGCGTAATAAAATTTACGCCGAAAAGGTGATGCCCCAGTTAAGCTTACAGCAAAATGAGTCCGAAGAGATGGCCGAATTGAATTTCTCGCACCAAAATATTAAGGATAGCCAATTACAGATGCTTTTTGCCATCTGTACACCGGCTATTGCCAGCGAGGCCCAGATAGGCCTAGCATTGCGTATCCTGTGTGGTTTTGGTATTGATGAAATTGCCGAGGCATTTTTATCTAATAAGGAAACCATTAATAAACGTTTATTCCGTGCCAAGGAAAAATTAAGGAATGAAAAGATACAATTAGAACTCCCGCCTGAAAGTGAAATCCCCCGGCGACTGGATAATGTGCTACACATCATTTACCTGCTTTTCAGCGAAGGCTATTATTCCAAAACTCAAAATGAGATACTGCGTAAAGATTTATGTATTGAAGCCATGCGGTTAGGATTAATGCTGACTGAATATGCCAAAACCAATCTGCCTAAAACTAACGCTCTGATAGCGCTCATGTGTTTCCACGCTTCGCGATTTAATGCCCGCCAAACTGGGCAGGAAGCCCCAATACTTTACGAACAACAAGATGTGACGCTATGGGATCGGTCATTAATCGATCAAGGCATAGATTTCTTGAATTTATCTACTCAGGGAAACGAGATCACATCATATCACCTGGAAGCCCGGATTGCTTACTGGCATAGTCAGAAAGAGGATACGCACGAAAAGTGGGAAAATATTTTGCAGTTATATAATCAGCTTTTGTTGATTAACTATTCGCCCATAGTGGCACTGAACCGTACTTACGCTTTATACAAAGCCAATGGCCGGCATGCAGCTTTAATAGAAGCTGAGAAATTAAAGCTGGCGAATAACCATTTTTATTACCTGTTATTGGGCGAATTATATAAAACCATTGACAATGCGAAGGCTAAAAGTAATTACGAAAGAGCTAAAGCCTTAGCCAAAACACAAACCGAGAAACAGGGAATTCAGGAAGAAATAGATAAACTTGATTAACCCTTGTTTTTTTACCAGCTATAACTTTTTAATGATTCGTGATATTTAGTTTGGTCAAATCTGTACAGATCGGGTGCTTTATGAGCCCCGCCTCTTCGCACGTTATCTGATTTTATCAATATCCCAAACTTCATTACCCGCCTATAAAAATTACCACGATTTAATTTGATACCCAATATGGCTTCATATAAGCGTTGTAATTCTGTTAGTGTAAACTCTTCGGGTAATAAACTATAACCTATTGGTTTATATATTAACTGCTCGCGTAATACCTCTAAAGCTTTTTTTAATATCGATGTATGATCCATTACCAAATTAGGGATTTCCTCAACATTAACCCACTTGCATGCATCGGAAAATTCATCGGTTACGGGCACAACCGCAGTATAATCAACCAATGCATAATAACTGGTTGAAATAAAACGCTGTTTATGCCACAGGTCATCAGGATAGTCTGTAAAAAAAGCTTCAGACCTGTTAACATCACCAAACGTAGCAAACTGCTGTAGAAAGATGTTATCGGCACCGGTGCGCTCTTTTAGTACCCGTTTAACCGCGTCATTTACGTTTTCATTTTTACGGACATATCCACCGGGTAATATCCAGTCTTTACCCTCATTGATTTGCAACAGTAATACTTTTAATTGAGTATCATGAAAGCCAAAAACCACATTATCTACAGATAGATGTGGTATACATGTAGCCCAAAGCTCTTCACTATTTTTCAACACACGTTCAGATATCATCAGCGCTTTTGATTATTGGGCTAAAGTAATGATTAGGAAATATAATAAAAATAATTTATTATTGCTTCTTATTGAAGCAATAGATTGCTATTGCTTTTTAACCAATTGTAACTTTATGAAAAAACTACTCACTTCACCGCTATGGTTATGTGTGTTTCCATTAGTAGGGCTATCACAACAAATTAAAACACGCGTTCCCCAGTTGGGTAAGGCCCCCTTAAAAAAGGTTATAGCAGCCATGACTGTTGAAGAAAAAGTTAAATTGATTGTAGGCATGGGGATGAACTATGATAACATCCCTGATGGAATATTACCGCCCAAAGATCCGGCCGATGCCAAGATTCCGGAAAAGGTTCCGGGTGCCGCCGGTCGCACTCATGCTATTCCCCGGTTAGGTATTCCGTCCATGACACTGTCTGACGGCCCGGCAGGCGTTCGCATAGAACCGAAGCGTAAAGGTGATAAAAGAACTTATTATGCAACAGCATTTCCTGTTGCCACTTTATTGGCTTCAAGCTGGGATACTTCGTTGGTTAGAAGGGTAGGGCTTGCATTTGGTAATGAGGTGCTGGAATATGGGATAGATGTATTATTGGCACCAGCCATGAATATACAGCGCAATCCGCTTGGCGGACGTAATTTTGAGTATTATTCTGAAGACCCCGTTATTGCGGGTAATATGGCCGCTTACTTTGTAAAAGGTATTCAGGTTAATGGCGTGGGCACTTCAATAAAACACTTCGCCGCCAATAACCAGGAGTTTAACCGTATGCAGTTAAATACCAATTTAAGTGAAAGGGCACTGCGCGAGATTTATTTGAAAGGATTTGAAATCGCAGTAAAAAAATCAAATCCGTGGACGGTAATGTCGTCCTACAACCTAATCAACGGGACTTATACTTCAGAAAGTAGGGGATTACTTACGGATATTTTACGTAACGAATGGAATTTTAAAGGTTTGGTAATGACCGATTGGTTTGGAGGTAAAAGTGCCACGGCCCAGGTAAATGCCGGAAACGATATGTTAATGCCGGGAATATATGCCCAAACGACCGAAATACTAGAGAGTGTAAAGGATGGCAGAATAAGCCAGCAACAGCTGGATTTAAATGTGGAACGAATATTGAATATCATTTTAAAATCGCCTTCGTTCAGACATTATAAATATTCGGATAAACCAAACCTGGTTAAGCATGCTCAGGTAAGCCGCATGGCTGCTGATGAGAGTATGGTTTTGTTAAAGAATGATGAAGCTATTTTGCCTATGGCGAACAAGAAAAAGGTGGCCTTATTTGGTAATACTTCGTATGATTTGATTCCCGGTGGTACTGGTAGTGGCGATGTAAATAAGCCTTATGTAATTTCTTTAAACCAGGGTTTAACCAATACTGGTTACGTTATCGATCAAGGTTTACAAAAAGAATATAAGCACTATATCATAACCGCAAAGCTAAATCGCCCAAAAGCAAAAGTGGCTTTCTTTACACCGACACCAATCAGCGAGATGCCACTTACTGAGGAATTCTTGAAACAAGAATGTAATAAAACTGATATTGCCATTATTACTATTGGCCGGAATGCGGGTGAGGGAAATGATCGCGCTGAGGCTAATGATTTTACCTTAACTGACATTGAGCGTCAAAATCTAAATATGGTTACTGATGTATTTCATGCTAACCATAAAAAGGTTGTTGTGGTACTTAATATTGGTGGTGTAACCGAAATAGCCAGCTGGCGCGATGAAGCAGATGCCATTTTATTAGCCTGGCAGCCAGGCGAGGAAGGCGGTAACGCGATTACTGATGTACTAAGTGGTAAGGTGAACCCATCAGGTAAACTCGCCACCACATTCCCGGTTAAATACAGCGATGTGCCTTCTGCAAAAACGTTCCCCGGTAAATTGCTTGATTCTACTGGCAAAACGCCGGGTAACCCGTTAATGGGGCAGCCTGCCGAGGTTACTTATGATGAAGGGATTTATGTAGGTTACCGGTATTATAATACCTTTAATATTAAACCAGCTTATGAGTTTGGTTATGGCCTTTCATACACTAAATTTAAATATCATAATATAAAAATAAGCGGGAATGCGATGGCAATTAAACCTCTAACCGTTACTGTGGATATTACAAATACAGGTAAAGTTGCGGGCAAAGAGGTCGTTCAATTATACATAAGCGCGCCTGTAAAGCAAATGGATAAACCAACCTACGAATTGAAAGCATTTGCCAAAACCGCGCTATTACAGCCAGGTAAAACACAGACCCTAACATTTACCATCGCTCCGGAGGATCTGGCGTCGTTCAATACCAATAAATCATCCTGGATTGCCGATTCCGGAAATTACACTATTAAAATAGGTGCGTCATCGTTACAAATTAAACAAACAGTTGCCTTTAAATTAGCTAAGGACGTTGTTGTTGAGAAAGTAAAACAGGTATTAACGCCAAAAGTGAAGATCACGGAAATTCGATAAATACATCTTTGGGATAAAATTTAGTAAAAGAGGCTGTATCATAAAACAAATGATACAGTCTTTTTTATGCATTTTCTTTTTTGTACGCTAACCACATATAAAGCGGTACACCCAGCATCAGCATTAAAAAGCCATAGTATACGGCATCCTTACCGGTTCCGGCAATCATCCACATGGTATAAGCGAAAGCCAAAAAAGTAAGGATAAGAGCGGCTGTCCATCCACCGGTTATCTTTTTTCTGGCGCGGATAATAGGGTAGGCGGCTACTGAAAAAAGAAAGGGTATGAGCGAGGTTAATACGGCGAACAATAAGAAGAATTTAAACTGCTCAACCAAACCTTTTGTATAATTCATGCAGATGAAAATGGAGATCATGAGGGCGTTTATCAGGATACCAAAATAGGGTACGCCTTTTTTATTGAGTTTACCGAATGGAATAGGAAATAATTTATCTTTTGCAGTGGCGTAAGGCACTTGCCCTTGTACTAATATCCATCCGTTTAAAGCACCAAAAGCTGAAATAGCAACACCTGCACTTACCCAGTACCGGGCGCTATTACCGTAGATGATTACCGCAGCATCAGCATATGGAGTAACCGAATGCTCTAATACTTTTGCGGGGATAAGGCCCATAACACTAAAGCTGCCTAAAATGTAAACCGCTGCGGCAATAAATAACCCTAAGATTGTTGCTTTAGAAATAATCTTCCCCGGATCTTCCACACTACCTGCGGGGATGGTAGCGCTCTCTATACCCATGTACGAAAACATAGTCATAGCGCCGGTTATACCAATAGCGCTTAATACAGAACCGCCACTGGTGTTAAATGGAAGGAAATATTTAAATTTTATAAAAAATAAACCACCTACGGCAACAAGTAACAACGGCGTAATTTTTAAAATAGTGGTGGTTAATTGCACTTTTCCGGTGGTGACAACCCCAAGACTATTGATATAAGTAAGTAACCAAACAGTACACAAGCCAGTACCGACCGCAACAAAGCCGTTTGTGATTAAAATAGGGAAGAAGGTACTCATTGCACCAATAAATGAAATTGTGATAGCCGTTAGCCCACCGCAATTGGATATAAAATATCCCCATGCCATCAGGAAACCCGCGAAATCACCAAGGCCGCTTTGTGAGTAGGCGTAAGGGCCACCTGTACCGTGAGGTAACAACTTACTCAGGTTGGCAAAAACCTTTGCCAAAAAGAATGATCCGATACCCGAAAACAACCAGCCTAACAATCCCACGCTGCCGAACGATGCCATGGCTGCTGGCATTAAAAACACCCCCGCACCAATCATATTGCCTACAACCAATGAGGTGCTTGTCCATAGTCCAAGTTTGTTTTTTGTTGAGGGTTCGGCCATGTTGTTTAATTGAATATCGGAATTTATTGATTTTCCTTTAATTAATTAAACTTTTACCACCGTAAAAAAACCGCAAGCCAATTGAATGCCTTGCGGTTTATGAGATAATCAACTAATCTCTAATTATAAATCTCTATTCTATAATTACGCCTCTATTTCAGCACCTATTTGCTTTAGGATGCCTAATTCGTCTGAGCTTCCCCAGCGTTCAATCATTTTGCCGTTTTTAAACTTACTTATTTGTAAGCCGCGTGCTTTTATTTTTTTACCTGTTGCGGATATGCCATTGAAGTCGCCTTTATGCGTGCCGGTCAGGGTGTAGGCAAAGGCTACGTTATCTTCATCAGCCACCAATTGTTCAACCTCTATTTTCATATCAGGGAAAGCAGTATGCAGCATGGTGAAAAAATCGATATATCCTTGCGGACCTTTTGCCTGACCCGGAGCCGGATCATTTTCAATTACATCTTCAGAAACCAGGTCTTTTAATTTTTCAAGTTTACCGCTATTAATAGCTTCTCCAAACTTTTTTTGTGCTTCAATATTTGCTTGCTTGCTCATGGTAGTTAAATTTATTTACAATAAACTATCAAAGGCAGTGCCGCTAATATCGTTGCTTAAAATAAACTTAAAACCTCAAAGAATATCAGAGGACTAACTGGCTAAATAACCTATTTGTAGTTTCTTCCGCATCAACACATAAACCCGGGTGTACTTTTGATGTTTGTAACACCGTACTGCGTGTAGCCGTTAACCAACGGAAACGCGACGGCATATCTAATTTAGCAATAGGACCGCCATGCGCATCGGCGGAACAAATGCGCTCAAAAGAACACATATGTTCCTTCAATTCGTCCATGTCCAGGTAATCAGAGAAGGCTTGTAAACGTTGTACATCTAATATGTACAACATCTTCAAATATTTCTGTTTGGCACAATACAGGATAATCCCGATGTTCAGGAATTCCTCGCGTTCAACCCTTGGCATCACGCGTATTACGGCGTACTCAAATAGGGTTCTGTTGTGCATGTTGAGCTTCGTTTACAAAAACAGCTGAGTTTGCTATCCTTGTTATTAAAAAATGCGCATAGGCTGCACGATGTTCTGCCACTGATTCAAACTCATCAACCAGCCATTCATCGGGTATTAAATCTACAATATCATTAATAACACTATCGGTAAGAATGGTGCGGAATTCGGCATCAACTTCATTCATTTCGGTAGCTTGAGATAACAATACATGATCCTTTACCTGTACAAAGGGGCGTTTTGCCTGTTCTTCCCAGTTATGCCAAGAGTGGTGGAAATATAATGCCGCGCCATGATCTATCAGCCATAATTCTTTATGCCATACCAACATATTAGTATTTCGGGCTGTGCGGTCGACATTAGTTAACAAACAATCCATCCACACAATTTGGGAAGCTAGTTTGGTATCTACTTTGGTAACTGTAGCATCGAAAGTGATTGCACCTTGCAAATAATGCAGGGCAAGGTTTAACCCTACACTAGCTTTTAACAAGTCTTGTATTTCCTCATCAGGTTCGGTACGTCCGAAGGCCTCATCTAAATAAGCGAAGACAACTTCAGGTACTTTAAAGCCAAGCTTGCGTGCGATTTCGCAGCCGATAAATTCCGCTATCAGTGCTTTAGTCCCCTGACCGGCACCTCGAAATTTCAGTACGTATAAAAAGCCATCGTCTGCTTCGGCAATAGCGGGTAGGGAGCCTCCTTCGCGTAGAGGCGTTACATACCGGGTTACATTAACAGTTCGTAAAATATCCTGCATAATTCAGGATACTAAATTGCGATTTATTTTATGCAGATTATAATTTAGATTACAATCCTGGTTTGGAGGTACTGTTAACAATATAAATATCTTCATTCTTTGTAAGTACCATATTTTGTATATTTTTAAGCCATAATGGAAATCGTTAAAGACAATAAAAAAACCATCTGGGCATGGTGCATGTTCGATTGGGCAAATCAATCTTATAATATGGTGATCACAACAACCATATTCCCTTTTTATTACGTGTACTACACCACATGGCACAACCCTAATGGTGACGTTGTTACTTTTTTTGGGCATAAGTTCGTTAACACTGTATTATCAAATTTTGTATTGGGGATTGCTTATTTGATCATTGTGTTAATGCTGCCGATACTTACCTCAATTGCCGATTACAAAGGGAATAAAAAAAGCTATCTGCAATTTTTTACCTGGCTTGGTGCATTATCGTGTGCAGGACTGTTCTTTTTTAAACCCGTTGAGCATGGGATCCCATCACTTGAAATGCCGCTAATATTTTTTGCACTTGCATGTATAGGTTATTGCGGTGGTTTTGTTTTTTATAATTCTTATTTGCCGCAAATTGCTTCAGAAGCTAAACAAGATAGTGTGAGTGCAAAGGGATTTATATATGGCTACGTAGGGAGCCTTGTTGTTCAAATGTGCTGTTTAGCCATTGTAGAGAAACCTGAATGGTTTGGTATCGACCCTAAAAATGATTCTTTACCCGCGCGTATTACTTTTATTATCGTATTTGTTTGGTGGATGGGTTTTTCTATTATTCCATTCAGGTTATTACCTAAAGGTGAACCCAATCCCGGTAAACATAATTATAACGTATTAACAGGCGGTTTTAAAGAATTAATAAAAGTATTCCAAAAGGTAAAAACTATGCCACTGCTTCGCCGGTTTTTATCATCATTCTTTTTTTACTCTGTCGGAGTTCAAACTATTATGCTGGTAGCCGCACAGTTTGCATCAAAAGAATTGCATATGCCTGATGATACACTAATCATTATTATTCTTATTATTTATGTGGTAGGCGTTGTCGGGGCTGCAGGTATTTCCAAACTATCAGAAAAATATGGTAATGTGCGTACGTTGGTTTGGGTAGTAGGTGTTTGGACGATATTATGCCTTTCCGTTTATTTTATTACCAGTATTCCTGAGTTTTTTGTTGCCGCGGTAATAGTTGGTGCGGTAATGGGCGGTGTGCAAGCTATATCGAGATCAACTTACTCAAAATACCTGCCGCAAAATATTCCCGACACGGCATCATACTTCAGTTTTTATGATGTTACAGAAAAAAGTGCGATAGTAGTAGGTTTGCTTTGTTTTTCTCTTGTTGAAGCCATTAGCCACGAAATGCGTATAGCTGCACTTACGCTTGATCTATTCTTCCTGATAGGTTTCGGCTTATTAATTTCATTATTTTATGCTGAAAAGAAAAAGAAGAATTTGCCAACTGCACCGCAGGCGGAGCTGATAGAGATTTAGTTATAGATATATCGCAATGTGATACTTGTTGAGCCCCCTTTTGGATTGAAGAAGGCTCCAATCTCGCCCCATGGGTACTTTCTTTTTGTACCTATTTGTTGGGTTAACCAGTTGTTATATTTATCCAATCTTTTCAATTCTTTTTCTTGTGACCAATTGTCCCAGTTATCATCAGGTGAGTAATCAAATCCAAATATTATTGAATGGAGTTGTTCATGATTGAAAATTAAAATAAAATTAAAGCTGGAATCTCCGATATCAATATTTTTAATGTAATAATGCGTATAGCCATTTTCCATATCATTAATTGAAATATTCTCTTTGCCAAAAAAACTGATTAATTGCTCTTTTGTAGTGAATTTGGATATTCTAAAACGCTCAGAGATATTTATTTCTCCTTTATATCTGTCAATGATTTTATTTGTCAAAACAGTATCTGTTATTAATTACTCAAAAATATAAATCTTATTAGGTTATCAATATATCATATTACCCAAACTTTTTCTGAAATTAGCTGCCGATGAATTTAGAATTGTTTATTCCCTGTTTTGTTGATCAACTTTACCCTGAAACCGCATTTAATACTGTCAAAGTATTGGAAAAAGCAGGTTGCAAGGTGAATTATAACCCCAACCAAACTTGCTGCGGTCAGCCTGCATTTAATGCCGGTTTTTGGGATGAGGCTAAAACGATAGGCAGCAAATTTCTAAATGATTTTCCAGAGGAGAGCGTTATCGTAACGCCGTCGGCCTCGTGTACAGGTATGGTGAAGAGCTATTATAATGATTTATTCACTAATACGGTTCTGCACAATAAATGTAGGGCAATACAGGGTAACATATATGAGTTGTCGGATTTCCTGGTGAATATATTGCAGTTTGATTATTTCGGAGCGGAGCTGGAAGGACGCGCGGTGTATCACGATAGCTGTAGTGCATTGCGTGAGTGCAAGATCAAAGAAGAGCCAAGACAATTATTGTCAAAAGTTTTAGGTCTTGAATTAGTTGAGCTAAAGGATAATGATACCTGTTGTGGTTTTGGCGGTACTTTTGCCGTTAAGTTTGAAGCCATTTCAACCGCGATGGCACAGCAAAAAGTGGATAATGCCTTAGCTGTGGGCGCTGAATATATTATCAGTACTGATGCTTCCTGCCTGTTACAATTACAGGGCTATATCGATAAAAACGCGCTCCCAATAAAAACGATGCATTTGGCAGATGTATTGGCACATGGTTGGGGTAACGTGTAAATATTTCTTCCCATTTTATCAATTGTTTTAGATAGCTTTACGTAAAAGGCTATTAAACAATGACAAAATCTAACCTAACCATCGCCAAACTCTATTTATTGCTCATAGCTGTTTTAGGCTGCTTCTCATTATTAACACAATTTTATTTAAGTATTGAGAGTGGTTTGGCCCCGCCGCATATTGTGTTTTTTAGATACTTTGCTTACTTTACCATAACTACCAATATACTTGTAACCATAATCAGTGTTATGCTTTTGCTTGCGCCTAACTCTCGTTTAGGTGAATTTCTTGGTCGACAAAAAACACTGACCGCGACAACATCTTATATACTGGTTGTAGGAATCATCTACAATGTTTTACTGCGTATTATATGGAAGCCAGAAGGCCTGCAATTAATTGTGAATGAATTACTGCATGCTGTTATTCCGATTCTTTTTTTAATCTACTGGCTGATTTTTGTTAGGAAAGATGAACTAAAATGGAATAGTGTATGGCCGTGGTTATTATATCCAATCATATATACTATTTATGTATTCATTTTTGGTGCGATCACTGGCTTTTATCCATATCATTTTATTGATCTCGCTCAATTGGGGCTTAAGACTACTATAATCAATGCTTGTGGTATCACCTTATTCTTTATCGCTATTTCTTTATTATTAGTCGGGATAAGCAAGCTGTATAAAAAGCCGGTTTGAATATAATAATGATTCTGCGGTATAATTGTTGCGCATATTTAATATGCATCCTTACCAAAGTTTAAATCACGACACCGGCGTCATCGCCTATCAAAATGGACCGGATCACATCGCTGTTCAGTTTAAAGATGGAACGATGTATTTATACACCAACAAAAGTGCAGGTAGGGACTCTATCAGCCAAATGAAAAAACTAGCTAAGGCAGGAGCGGGGCTCACCACCTATATCAATCAGCATGTAAAAGACCGTTACGAGGCTAGAATCAAATAAATTAGTCATTTGGCTGACTAATATTTCGCTAAATAATCATAAATTCGCATCCATAAATAACAGATCACTTTGTAGGTGATTTAATAAATTACATTTTTTATAAAACATAAATCATAGTTGTAGATGATTAACATTACACTTCCAGATGGCTCTGTTCGTGAATACGACAAGGGCATCACTTCCGCGCAAATAGCCTTATCAATTTCTGAAGGTTTAGCAAGAAACGTATTAGCAGCCGAGGTTGACGGTCAGGTTTGGGACTCAACACGCCCGATTGAGCAGGATGCCAAGGTTAAACTATTAACCTGGAATGATACCGCAGGTAAATCAACTTTCTGGCATTCATCGGCACACATTATGGCCGAGGCTTTAGAAACACTTTATCCGGGTACAAAATTCGGTATAGGCCCTGCTATTGAAACCGGCTTTTATTACGATGTTGATTTTGGCGATCGTGAATTTTCTTCAGATGAATTCAAAAAGATCGAAGACAAAATCATTGAATTAGCTAAAGCCAAAGAAGAATTTATTCGCAAACCGGTTACTAAAGCCGATGCGATTGAATATTTTACCGAGAAAGACGACGAGTATAAGCTCGACTTAATAAAAGACCTGCCTGATGGTTCAATTACCTTTTATTCACAAGGTGCTTTTACCGATCTGTGCCGCGGGCCGCATATCCCTAACAGTGGTTTCATCAAAGCTGTAAAGCTGATGAGTGTTGCCGGTGCGTACTGGCGTGGTGATGAGAGCCGCAAGCAGTTAACCCGTATCTACGGTGTAACTTTCCCTAAGGCGAGCGAGCTAACTGACTATCTGCACATGATAGAGGAAGCTAAAAAACGCGATCACCGTAAATTGGGTAAAGAATTGGAGTTATTTGCTTTCTCTGAAAAAGTGGGCATGGGCTTACCATTGTGGCTACCAAAAGGTACCGCTTTGCGCCAGCGCTTAACTAATTTTCTTGAAAAAGCACAGGTTAAAGCTGGTTATGAGCAAGTTATTACGCCGCATATCGGGCATAAAAACCTGTATGTAACATCGGGTCACTACGAAAAATATGGTGCTGATTCTTTTCAGCCTATAAAAACACCGCAGGAAGGTGAGGAGTTCTTCTTAAAACCAATGAACTGCCCGCATCACTGCGAAATTTATAAAACAAAACCACGCTCATATAAGGATCTTCCGGTTCGTTTGGCTGAGTTTGGTACTGTATATCGTTATGAGCAAAGCGGCGAACTGCATGGCCTAACACGTGTTCGTGGGTTCACTCAGGATGACGCGCACTTATTTTGCCGCCCCGATCAGGTTAAAGAGGAATTTAAAAAGGTAATTGACCTGGTGCTTTATGTATTTAAAGCATTAGGATTTAATGATTATACCGCGCAAATTTCACTTCGCGATCCGGAGAACAAAGCAAAATATATCGGTACTGATGAAAATTGGGCTTTGGCTGAATCAGCGATAATTGAAGCAGCGGCAGAAAAAGGCTTAAACACTGTAGTTGAATTAGGCGAAGCGGCATTTTATGGCCCTAAGCTTGATTTTATGGTGAAGGATGCTTTAGGTCGTAAATGGCAGTTAGGTACTATTCAGGTTGATTATAACCTGCCGGAGCGTTTCGAGCTGGAGTACACTGGCCGCGATAATCAAAAACACCGCCCGGTAATGATCCACCGTGCACCTTTTGGTTCACTGGAGCGTTTTGTGGCTGTGCTGATAGAGCATTGCGCTGGTAATTTCCCGTTATGGTTATCGCCTGAGCAGTTTGTGATATTACCTATCTCTGAAAAATATGAAGATTATGCAAAAAAACTTTCAGAATCGTTAAAAGATTCGGATATTTGCGGGCTTATTGATTTCAGGGATGAGAAAATCGGTCGAAAGATACGTGACGCTGAAGTTAAAAAGATCCCATATATGCTGATTGTGGGCGAAAAAGAGGCTGCCGAAGGGATGGTTTCTGTACGCAAACACGGTCAGGGAGATTTGGGAAGTATGAGCATAGAAGAATTTAAGAAACAAATAATTAAAGAAATAACAGTATAACTTGGCATTAAACAAACCTTTCAATAGAGGACCAAGGCTTCCTTTCAAGAAGAAAGAAGCTGAACACAACATTAATCAATTTATAAAAGCTCCTGAAGTTCGCCTTGTTGGTGATAATGTGGAGCAGGGTGTTTTTTCACTGCGTGATGCGTTAGCCATTGCACAGGAGCAGGAACTGGACCTTGTAGAGATTTCGCCTAATGCTGTTCCTCCTGTTTGTAAAGTAACAGACTATAATAAGTTTGTTTACGAACAAAAGAAGAAGCTAAAAGAAATAAAAAGCAATGCCAAGCAAACCGTTATTAAAGAAATAAGGTTTGGGCCGAATACTGATGACCATGACTTTGAATTTAAATTAAAGCATGCGCAAAAGTTTTTGGAATCTGGCGAAAAGGTAAGGGCTTATGTACACTTTAAAGGCCGTGCAATTGTTTACAAAGAACAAGGCGAGATATTATTGCTGCGTTTTGCACAGGCATTAGAAGAAGTAGGTAAAGTTGAACAACTGCCAAAGCTTGAAGGAAAACGGATGTTTTTAACCGTAGCCCCAAAAGCAGCTAAGAAATAGAGATTAGAGACTGGAGGCTAGAGATTAGGTAAAACAACTCTTGAACTCCTAAGTCTGATTAAAGATAATACGTTGCGAAAACGTAGATATAAAACACAAATAAATAACGGATATGCCAAAAATGAAAACCAATTCCAGTGCAAAAAAGCGTTTTAAGCTTACTGGAACCGGTAAAATTGCAAGAAAGAACGCATACAAAAGTCACATCTTAACTAAGATGTCGACTAAACGCAAGCGTAACCTTACTCACACAAGCTTAGTTTCTAATGCTGATATGGGTAATGTTAAACGTATGCTTTGTATCGGGAAGTAATTAAACAAATTTTTTAACCAGGTATTAGAGTATTAAAGTCCTTTAAACGGCACTCACTACCAAAAACAACACGAAATGCCACGTTCAGTTAACGCAGTCGCGTCGAGAAGACGCCGGAAAAAGATCATGAACCTCGCCAAAGGTTATTGGGGTTCAAGAAGCAAGGTTTATACCGTTGCTAAAAACACAGTAGAAAAAGGTTTACAGTATGCTTACCGTGACCGTAAGACCAAGAAAAGAGAATTCAGGGCTTTATGGATACAACGTATCAACGCAGGTGCACGCCAACACGGAATTTCTTACTCACAATTAATGGGTAAATTAATTAAAAGTGAAATTGGTTTAAACCGTAAAGTATTAGCTGATTTAGCAATGAATCATCCTGATGCTTTTAAAGCAGTTGTTGACGCTGTAAAATAATATAGCATAACAGATATTAGAAAGGCTTGCATTTATGCAGGCCTTTTTTGTTTTATATCATTTTGTGAGATTTTACTAATAATTCCTATCTGTAATTATTACATTTGCATCGCTTTAGGTTTCTTTATAAATTTATTATAAAGAATTAAAAGGGAATATGGTGTAAATCCATAACTGTCCCGCAGCTGTAAGCTCTATAACCAACGTTCATTCAATTGGTCACTTACCCACAGTATTAGGTAGGGAAGACCGGGCAGAGGGGAGCAAGTCAGAAGACCTGCCAAGGCATTATAATTGTTCACAGCTTTCGGGGATTGAAGCTTGGATGTGAATGCTCTTCTAAAGTGTTTTCATTTCAACCATTTCCTGTTTGTTGTAAATTCAATCAACATGCAAAAAACGCTACAATACGATTATAGGCATTTATGGCGCAAATCGAGATGCTATGTGCCGTTTTTTGTTTTGGGGTTGATGCCTTATCATGTATTTGCACAGTTGGATACTGTTAAAAAGCTTAAAGAAGTAAAAGTATCTTCGCCAGTGGTGCCGCAAATACAAACGGTAACCCCATCTCAAACAGTTACCAATTCCGATTTTGTTAAGTATAGCGCTTTTACTGTTGCTGATGCCATCCGGAATTTCGCCGGTGTAAACATTCAGGATTATGGGGGCATAGGTGGCATGCAAACCGTATCTGTACGCAGTTTGGGTGCTGATAATGTAGAGGTGTTATATAATGGTGTTCAGATGAACGATGCTCAAAACGGCGAGATCGATCTAAGTAAATTTAATCTGATCAATATTCAGCAAATAACGTTATTTAACGCGCAGCCGCTGGATATCTGCCAAACAGCAAGGGCTTTTGCGGCGGCGAATGTGCTATCCATACAAACAATCCAACCTAAATTAAGTTTTGAGAAGCCATTTAAAATTGTCGCCGGGGTCAAAGGCGGATCATTTGGTTTGGTTAACCCGTATCTGCAATGGCAGCAGCGCATAAATAAATACTGGTCGTTTATTATAAATGGTTATGATGAAAATGCTAATGGGCAATACAAATACAAGGAAAATGCTGACGGCTCAGATACCTTAGCTACCCGGAAAAATACAGATGTGCACACACAACAGATAGATGCTGAGTTGTACTGGGCAAAGTCGGATAGTGATAAATTTAATCTGCAGTTCAATTTTTACAATTCTAATAGAGGGCTGCCATCAGCTGTTGTGCTTTATGCTGCACCCTCCACACAACGGTTATATAATAGAGATTATATTATTCAATCCGGGTATCATCATATAGCCAAAAATAGCTTTGAATTATTGCTGAATACCAAATTGTCGCAAAGCTTCGTTCGTTATACCGATACCGGAGGGATATATAATGCAACAGGCATGATCAATGAGAATTACATGCAGCGTGAGGCCTATCAATCGGCGGCTATTGCTTATCACATTTTGCCAAACTGGAAATTGTCTTATTCTTCTGATGCTGACCTTAGCAATCTTCAATCAAACGCCTATAATTACGCTTTTCCAACAAGGCTGAGCTTATTTAATGTATTAGCTACCAATTTATCACTAGGCAGATGGTTATTCCAGGGGAATATATTAAACACTTATATTGATGATCGTGTGAAATCCGGTACCGCTGCTTCGTCAAAATCGGCTTATACACCCACTGTCATTGCAAGTTATCATCCACTCACCACAAAAGAGCTCGAGTTCAGGGCATTTTATAAAAGCACATTCCGTAATCCTACATTTTCCGAACAATATTATTATGCCATAGCGCCTCGACCTTTGAAGCCTGAATATACCTCGCAGTATGATGCGGGTATAGCTTATACCAAAACTACCGATGGTGTGCTGGAATACCTGACCGTAAGCGCCGATGCGTACTATAACAATGTAAAAAACAAGATTATCTATATACCAGCACGTTCGCCTGAAACCCCATCAGTTGTTAATTTAGGCAAGGTTGACATCAGAGGGCTGGATGTGGTGCTGAAAAGCCAGTTTAAGCCATTTTATAATTGGAAAGCGACATTGAGTGCAAACTATACCTATCAAAACGCGATAGATATTACCGATCCGACGGATTCTTATTACCTGGAGCAGATACCATATACACCTAAAAATACATTGGCTTTAAATGCGGGTATTATGTATAAGCAATTTGGCGTTTATTATAACCAGATATTGGCTTCGCACCGTTACTCTGAAAGCGATAACGACCCGCAATATTATTTACCCGGATATTCGGTGAGCTATGCTTCAGCGGCTTATAATTTCAAGCTTAATTCAATTCCGGTTTTGGCTTCTGTAGAGGTAAACAATCTATATAATAAAAACTACGTCATTGTTAACGGTTTCCCAATGCCAGGGCGATCGTTCAGATTCACATTTCAAATCACCATTTAATAATAAATCAATATGAAATCAATTCAACTCAGTTATTTACTCGGCTCAATAGCGCTTTTAACCGCAATAACATCTTGCCACAAAGATAAAATTGTAAATAATCAGACTACACCAACCGCTCAAAGGGCTGGCATTTATATACTTGATCAAGGATACTCGAGCCAACTTAGTGCGCTTACCTATTATGATTACACAACAAAAACCTTAACACCTGATATTTTTTCATCAGTTAATGGTCGTAGTTTAGGTAATACTGCGAATGACGTGGAAATTTATGGATCTAAAATGTACATTACTGTTGATAAATCAGGAACGGTAGAGGTATTGAATGCCAAAACTGCAAAATCTATTAAACAAGTGAAGTTTTTAAATGGAGATAAAGATAGCACGTCAAAAGAACCTCGTAGTATAGCTTTTTATAATGGCAACGCTTATATCTCTTTGTACAATGGTACTGTGGCTGTAATGGATACCATAACTTATACTGTAAGTAAATATATTCCGGTAGGAAACGACCCAGAGCAATTGGCGGTAGCAAATGGGAAACTATACGTAGCTAATAGTGGTGGTTTAAATTATCCGGCTGTTGATAGTACCGTATCGGTTATTAACCTTTCTACCTCAACAGTTACTAAAACAATAACTGTAGGGCCTGATCCTTATGCGGTAAGTGTAGATAGCTATGGGAATGTTTATGTTGCGGCTTATGGTGTTTATGGTAGTTCAAACGCGTCATTAACTATTATTAACAGTGGTACAGATGCAGTTACATCAAGAAATAATAGTTACACCGGTGGCCCATTTGCAATTAATGGTAATAATGCTTTTTATATTGATGGCGATGGTACCATTAAAATTTTCAATGTTAAAACATTCACAGCAACTACTACAAACTTTATATCCGATGGAACAACGTTTGTAGCTCCTTTCGCTATAGCTACCGACCCCTTAAGTGGTGAAGTATTTGTAACGGATGCCAAAAACTATTCATCAAACGGCTTGATATACGCCTTTGACAAAACAGGTAAGAAAGAGTATAGCTTAACTACAGGTATCAATCCGGGGAGCATTATATTAGTAAATAAGTAATTTTAAGATTTGATATAAAAATTCTTAATTTTACGATACAGATTAAATTATGTCACAACAAAAAATAAACGCACGTAATATTGTACTCGTTTTAATGATACTGGCCGCAATTGCCTTGCGGTTTGTGAGTTATGAGTACAAAACCTTAAGTAATTTTACCCCGGTTGGTGCAGTTGCCTTGTTTGGCGGGGCTTACTTTACTGATAAGTGGAAAGCTTACTTGGTAGTATTGTTAACGTTGTTTATAAGCGATATTGGTATTAACTATCTATATACCTCGAAATTAGTGTTCTGGTACAGCGGTTCGGCCTGGGTTTATTTAACTTTTGCGCTTATGGTGTTTATCGGTACACTAATTAAAAAGGTAAATGTAACTAATGTAGCTATAGCCTCACTTGTTTCGGTTTGCGTGCATTGGCTAATTATTGATTTGCCATGGATATATGGTACTTTTTATGCGCATAACCTGTCGGGATATGGGCAATCATTGGTTGCGGCTATACCGTTTGAGAAAAATATGTTGCTTGCAGATGTATTTTATTGCGCGGTATTATTTGGTGGGTTTGAGTTCGCTCAAAGCAAGTATACCATACTACGCAGTAAAAAACAACTCGCTGTTTAATTTAAATACTTTTTTGATTAAAGCGATGTGAGATTCACATCGCTTTTTTTATGGGGTAGATTTAATGATATAGTACTAAATAATGAAAAGGATAGTTATACTGACAGGTGCGGGAATAAGCGCTGAGAGCGGCTTAAAAACGTTTAGAGATAGCGATGGCTTGTGGGAGGGTTATAATATTGAAGATGTAGCCACACCACAAGCCTGGCAACGCAATCCGCAATTGGTGCAGGATTTCTATAATATGCGCCGGAAGGATGTATTAGCGGCGCAGCCCAATGCAGCTCATTATGCTTTAGCAAAGCTGGAAGAACAATTCAATGTAACCATCATTACGCAAAATATAGATGATCTGCATGAAAGGGCAGGGTCAACTAATGTTGTTCATCTTCATGGTATTATTACTAGATCGCAATCCAGTATAAACCCGGAATTAACTTACCCGATTGAGGGATGGGAATTAAAAATGAATGAGGTTTGCGAGTTAGGATCGCCGTTAAGAGCACATGTTGTTTGGTTTGGCGAGGATGTACCGATGATAGAATACGCCGCTAAAATTTGCGCTGATGCGGAGTTGTTTATTTTGAGCGGTACATCATTAGCGGTTTATCCAGCTGCTGGGCTTATTCATTATGTAAGATCAGGGGTTAAAAAGTATATCGTTGATCCTAATATACCTGCTGTACGCCGGTTAACGAATGTGGTTGAGATACAGACTAAGGCTACAATTGGTATCCCAGACCTGGTAGAAGAATTAATGTTGAATAAGTATTAAATAATAGTAATGTCTGATAAAGTCAAGTGTATATTTAATTGGAGTGGTGGCAAGGATAGCGCTTTGGCGTTATATCATTGCCTGAAAAATCCTGAATTGGATATCAAATATCTTGTAACTACCATAAATGATGCCGTGGATAGAATTTCGATGCATGGTGTCAGGACGGAGTTGCTGATTAAACAAGCACAGAGTATCGGAATCCCTCTATATCAAATTCGTTTGCCTGAAATGCCGGGTATGACAGAATATAATGACGTAATGCGTGGTCATTTAAGCCGATTGGGTGCGGAGGGAATTACGCATTCTATATTCGGCGATATTTTTTTGGAGGATTTACGAAATTATAGGGATGCCCGACTAGCTGAAGTAAATATGAAAGGGATTTATCCTCTATGGAAACGTGATACTCGAGAATTAATTGATGAGTTTTTACATTTAGGATTTGGTACAGTTATAGCCTGCACCCGGGAAGAATTGGGTGGACTGGCAGGGCAGGAGATTACCCAGCAGCTTATAAATGATCTACCTGCAGCAGTAGATGTGTGCGGTGAAAACGGAGAGTTTCATACCTATGCCTTTAAGGGGCCGATATTCAAAGAAGAAATAAAATATAAAACCGGCGAAAAGATATTTAAAGAGTACAAAGCCCCCAGCAAAGCGGGTGACGATTGCGCAGGAAGTGACCGGGTTAAAATATCCGGGTTTTGGTATTGTGATTTACTTCCTATTTAAAAATCTCTACAATTCAGCGTCCATTTTCAAAATGCTTTCTACTAATTTATCATACACATCGCTGGTAATAAATTCAATGTAATTCCCATCTGCACGTTTTACATTCAGGGTGATCTGTGGGTATGTGTTTACTTCTTCAATACATGCAATGTTTCTGATGTTGATCAATTTCATACCCTGGGTAGTATGTAAATTGTAAAACTGTTTGCTGCTAATCATAAGTGTATATTTTACAATTTTAAAAATAGTGTTTTTTTAAGTGGGTTACTGTTTAATAATTAAAAACCTCCTGAAATATGTTCTATAAGTTAACCAAATATAATTTTTTATGAATTATAAAGTAAAGTAAATCAGATGGATTAAATGATTTGCTGAATAAAGGTTGTAAACATTTTAGGAATATATTTACCAATGGTTAAATTTAACAAGACAATCGTTAATTGCCTCCAAATTAAATTCTGTTTTGATACTTAAATTACTTTTGTACAGCAATTTGTGTGAATTATATCATCTAATAGTTATACCTGAAGTATGTTTCTTTAAAATCTTTCTTCATTTCTTCAAAACGAAGCGATACGGCTTTTAAAAATGTTTCGTCAAGTATTTCAAATACACTATTTACGCCGTCGGTTAAATCCATCTCCGGTATTTTGTAACTCTGTTCAATGCTCCCCTTCTCAATCTTAATAATGAATTTCTGGTTCATGTTAAGGATTGAAATCTTAAAGTCCGGATGGGGTAATTCTGCAATAATTCTCATAATTTATAATTCTATTCCCTTTAGGGGATTTTTACCATTTATTGTGCCAAGGCTATTCACAATTTTAAATCTTGCGAAAAGCTCTTCACTATACCAATTTTCGTTTCTTGTTTTTTTGATGACTTCGGCGTGCTCTTTTGATGTGTAGGCAAAAGCTTTTACATCATCAATGCTTTTCCATATAGAAAATGTAGCCTGTCGATATACAGGAGCTTCGCCAATACCAAATGAGGTGATGAATCCCGGCGCGTCAGCCATAATATTAGCCACGCTATCAACATTGGCCCAAAAACTTTTTATTTTGTTAAGTCTAATAGTTGCTCGGGTGAGCACCGCTACCGGGCCGTTAATTACTTTAGTATCGGGTTTGCCAAAGGGGTCTTTACTATCCCATTTGCCATGGCTTTGTAATGGTTCACATAATATCGTCCATTTTTCAGTGGTGAAGGCATTCCACCAGCTATGAATGAATGATTTATTATAAAACTCATCAAATGCCCCCCGGTTGTCCCATACAGCTAATAGGCCCCATTGCTGCCAATCGGGTTGCAAGTCAAAAGTGCCGTTGCGGCCGCTGCCCAATAGTTTCCAAAAAGTACATTTTCTGTTAAGCGTTAAGGGTAGGCGATGCACAGCCATAGCCAATAAAGCAAAAGGTATTAAGGATTTACGGTAGCGAACTATAGTAAGACTAACAATCATCGCGACTAATTAAAACATTAAATATGATATTTGTCTTATTTAAATGTAATAGTTCATACTTATTTTTGCATCATGGCAGAGGATTTAACCATCATACAAACAACAGACAAAGCGACCCAGTATCAATCATTAATCCCTCAAATAGAGGCCTTGATAAGCGGGGAGGAAGATTTAATTGCCAACCTTGCAAATATCAGCGCAGCGCTAAAAGAACAATTTAACTGGTTTTGGGTTGGGTTTTACATGGTAAAAAATGACGAATTGGTTCTAGGGCCTTTTCAGGGGCCTGTAGCCTGTACGCGCATTAAAAAGGGTAAAGGTGTATGCGGGGGGGGCTGGGAGCAAGCAAGTACGCTTATAGTGGCTGATGTGGATGAATTTCCAGGGCATATTGCTTGCAGCTCATTGTCGAGATCAGAAATAGTTGTGCCGTTATTTCATAATGGTGAGGTTGCAGGAGTTTTGGATGTAGATAGCGAGCATTTGGCGCACTTTGATGAGACTGATAAAAACTTTCTGGAGCAGCTTGTTACGCTGGTTAATTTGGCATGAGTAAAGTCTTTCTGATCTCAGGCCTGGGAGCTGATACGCGGCTTTATAATAACGTTGATATACCCGAAGATGATGAAGTAGTGCCGGTTGATTGGATAGAACCACATGAAACAGATACTTTATCAAATTATGCGCAAAAGATTATTTATCAATATGATATAAGGCCAAGTTCTATTGTGATCGGTACTTCGCTGGGCGGTATGCTTGCGATAGAGATCGCCAAAAAAGTTAACCTCAAAAAGGCTATACTCATTTCTAGTATCAAAACAGTTAGGGAAGCTCCGGGTTACTTTTCGGTGTTTAGGATATTACCAATTTATAAATTCTTACCTGGCAGAGTGTTAAATAAATTGGGCTTTTTGATAAAGCCCCTGTTTGGGCATTTAAAGGATAGTGATGCCTGGCTTTTTAATGATATGCTTTCCAAAAATTCTCCAAAATTCATGAAATGGGCGATGGGAGCTGTGTTGAAATGGGATAATTTGACCATACCGCCAAATGTTTACCATATACATGGCGACAAGGATCGTGTATTCCCGGTTAAAAATATCAGGGACGCCACTATTGTAAAAGGCGGCTCACATATCATGATATTTGACAAAGCCAAACAAGTAAATAAATGGTTAAAACCAATTCTTAAAAAGTGAAATTACCGGAATCATTTTATTTAAATACGGATGTTGTTCATCTGTCTAAAAACCTCTTAGGTAAGTATTTATTTACTTACTTACATTGATGGTGTAACTACTGGTGGGTATATTATTGAAACAGAAGCTTATAATGGTATAATTGACAAAGCTTCGCATTCCTATGGTAACCGAATAACACCACGCACTAAAACCATGTTTATGCAGGGCGGTGTTGCTTATGTTTATCTGTGTTATGGCATTCACGAAATGTTTAATATAGTTACATCTGTAGAGGGGCAACCACATGCAATTCTAATCCGCGCTATACAACCAATCGAAGGGATAGAGGCCATGTTATATCGACGCAATATGGTCGCGCTAAAACCAAACATCACCAAAGGTCCGGGATCGGTGGCTAAGGCTTTAGGGATTTCACGCGCAATAAATGCTATTAGCTTACAAAGTGATACTTTGTGGATTGAAGACAGGGGATTAACATTTACTGATGCGGAAATTGCCGCTGTGCCACGTGTCGGTGTTGATTATGCAGGCGTGGATGCTTTGTTGCCATATCGCTTTTATGTTAAGGGTAATCCCTATGTAAGTAAACCTAATAAATAGTAATATTGCGTTATGCAGTACCAAAATAGACTAGATTTCGCCCAGCAGCTTGATGAACAGGATACGTTAAAAGCATTCAGAAATAAATTTCTTATCCCACAGTACAATGGTAGGGATGCTATTTATTTATGCGGTAATTCTTTGGGATTGCAGCCTGTTGCAGCGAAAGATTACCTGAGTGATCAACTTACTAATTGGCAGAAATTAGGTGTAGAGGGATGGTTTGAAGGTAATGACCCATGGTTGAGTTATCATAAGAAGCTTACACCGATACTTTCGGCTATTGTGGGTGCACATGAGAAGGAAGTTAGTGTAATGAATTCACTTACAGTAAATCTTCATTTACTGATGGTAAGCTTTTATAAACCAACTACTAAACGATATAAAATATTAATAGAAGGTGGCGCTTTTCCATCCGATCAATATGCTTTGGATAGTCAGGTTAGGTTTCATGGCTTTGACCCTAAAGATGCCATTATTGAGATCTTTCCGCGCAGCGGAGAATATACTTTACGCACGGAGGATATACTTGACGCGATAAAGAATAATGCGGATGAATTGGCTTTGGTATTATTCAGCGGGATTAATTATTACACCGGGCAGTTTTTTGATATAGAGGCAATCACTAAGGCTGCACATGACGTTGGCGTTATCGCAGGATTTGATTTAGCGCATGCTGCCGGTAATGTGCCATTGAAGTTGCATGATTGGGGTGTTGATTTTGCCTGCTGGTGTTCTTATAAATACATGAATTCAGGCCCCGGCGGCATAAGTGGGATATTTGTACATGAGAAACATTTTAACGAGGATCATAATCGTTTTGCGGGTTGGTGGGGATACCGTAAGGATAAACAATTTTTAATGGCCCCTGGCTTTGAAGCTGAACCGGGCGCGGAAGGATGGCAGGTGAGTACGCCGCCCATTATGCTAATGGCGCTGCACAAGGCTTCGCTGGATATATTTGAAGAAGCCGGAGGGGTGTCAGTGTTAAGAGCGAAGAGCGAGGTGTTAACGGGTTACCTGGAGTTTCTAATAAATGAGATCAATCTTAAAAAAGGTAAAGAGTTGTTTAAGATTATCACACCAAAAGAACCTGGTAAGCGCGGTGGTCAACTTTCCGTGGTTTGCGCAGGTGATGCTAAAGGGATTTTCAATTATCTAACCCAAAATGGTGTTATCGGTGATTGGCGGGAGCCTAATGTAATTCGCTTGAGCCCTGTGCCGCTTTATAGCTCATTTACGGATGTTTTTTATGCCGGGCAATTGCTTGTTGGTTCTGTGGAAAATATTTGATTGTAGGGCTTTATTTATGCTTCAAATTGCTTTCGATCCGATATATGCTCATCCTTTGCCTGAAGGACATCGTTTCCCGATGCTGAAATATGAGCTGATACCTGAACAATTGTTGCATGAAGGGCTCATTACTAAAGAGAACTTATTTTCTCCAA
Source organism: Mucilaginibacter sp. L196 (assembly GCF_009765905.1). Classification (GTDB taxonomy): domain Bacteria; phylum Bacteroidota; class Bacteroidia; order Sphingobacteriales; family Sphingobacteriaceae; genus Mucilaginibacter. The sequence goes on from NZ_LMUO01000019.1 coordinate 1,074,179, forward strand.
AACCAATATCGGAAGAAATAATTTTGTGGACGCACGATGCCGCTTACTGGCAACAATTGCGTGATTTGACGTTACCGGCCAGAGAACAACGTCGTATAGGTTTCCCACTATCTGCCCGTTTGGTGGAACGCGAAGTGCGGATTGGACAGGGAACTATCGATGGTTGCCGCTTCGCGTTTGAGAATGGTATCGCTTTTAATGTAGCAGGAGGTACGCATCATGCGGGCTCCAATTGGGGCGAGGGTTTCTGTATGTTGAATGACCAGGCTATGGCAACTAATTATTTGTTAAATAAAGGATTAGCTACGTCTATATTAATTATTGATTTAGATGTACATCAGGGTAATGGCACTGCAGAGATCTTTGAAAATGAGCCCGGAGTGTTTACGTTTTCGATGCATGCTGCGAATAATTTCCCTTTTAGGAAAGAGAAATCTGATCTGGATATTCCTTTGACAGATGGCATAAACGGAGATGATTATCTGACTCTTTTGTATGATGCATTGCCAAAACTCATCGCCCAACAAAAGCCTGACTTTATATTTTATTTATCAGGGGTGGATGTGCTTGCATCTGATAAATTGGGTAAGCTTGGTTTAACCCGCGAAGAATGCAAGATGCGCGATCAGTTTGTTTTTGAACAATGCATAAAACACAACATACCGGTACAGGTAAGTATGGGTGGTGGTTATTCACCCAAGATCAAAGATATTGTGGAGGCGCATTGCAATACTTATCGTGTGGCCAACCAGCTTTATTTTTAGCTTGTTGCTTTTACTTCATGCCGACGACTGATGGATTGGAAACGGAAAAACATTAGCGCAGAGGATACCATCAACCCCAAAACCAAGCCGTACCAAATACCTTTAACCCCCCAGCTTAATTCTATCCCTAAGTAATAACCGACAGGTAAACCAACTACCCAATAAGCTAAAAATGTACTAATGGTAGGAATGTTTACATCGCCCATGCCACGTAGAATCCCAAGGCCGACAACCTGCGTTCCATCGAATATCTGAAATACCGCTGCGATGATAAGTAGCTGTGATGCAACAATTATAACTGCTTTATCTGTAGTATAAATATAAGGCAAGTAAGGGCTGCCTAAGCTAAATAGCAATGCGGTAAATACCATAAATGCAATCACAATGTGATAATTTGATATAGCAGATGATCTTAATCCTTTATGATCTTTTACACCAAAATAATTGCCGGTTTTTATCGTGGCAGCAGCGGCTATTCCACTTGAGATCATATAAGTCATGGAGGCCAGATTAATGGCGACCTGGTGGGCGGCTTGTTGTACGAGGCTGATGCTGCCGATCATAATGGCTGCTCCGCTGAAGGCGCTTAGTTCAAAAGTGTATTGTAATGCGATGGGTGTACCGATGCGTAAAATTTGGATGCTGCGCAAATAGTTAATGTTTTTAATGGCAAAGGTTTTTAAGTACACTTTGAAGTTTTCTGAGCGGAATACATAAGCGCTCATTACTATAGCCATTAAACAACGGTCAATTAAAGTGCTGTAACCAACACCACGAACGCCCATGGGTTTAATGCCAAATAACCCTTTTACAAGAATAATGCCGACGCAGATATTGAGGATATTTCCAATTACAGAGATCACCATGGCTTGCTTAGTGAATCCCAAACCTTCGGCAAACTGCTTAAAGGTGTTGAAGATTAACATTGGGATAAGTGACAACCCTAGCAAGGTTAAAAATGGTTTTGCCTGCTCGACCACCTCCGGCGATTGATGCAAATGATTTAAGGCATATATCGAACCTAAAAATAAAACACCGAAAAGTATAGCCCCACAAATGAGGTTGATGAATAAGCTATTTGAAAGCAATCGACCGCATTCAGCATAATCTTTACGGCCATTATTTTGCGCGATGAGTGGGGTAACGCCATAGGATATGCCCAAGCCGATAATCATCGGTATAACAAAAATGCTATTAACTAACGATACCGCTGCCAAACAAACCGTACCGGCAAAATGCCCTACAATCACACTATCCGAAGCCTGAACAAGCGTATGCCCGAGCTGTGATATCATTACTGGCGTTGCTAGTTTAAGATTATCACGATAGTGGTGTTTGTATTTTTTGTATACGGCTTTCATGTGGTCAGTAAGGCAAAGGTAGATTTTTTGGCCGGGATGGCTTAGTTATACCGCTGTATAGTATTCTTCTTTTTCAGTAGTATGGATACGGATAACGCCCGAGAGGATCAGATCAACTAAAATTCGCTGCGCGCGTTTGCGGGTGAGTTTTAATAGTTCACAAAATTCCCTTACGGTTATCCTGTTGCTTTTCTCCAGGTACTCCAGCAAGTTTTTTTCGTTGGCTGAATATTCAATCAACACACCGTTTTCATTTGCTGAACGTTTAAGTACATCAACCACAATTTTACTTGCCAATACACTTTTATCCTTTACACGCACGTATACCCACCATTTGCCGTCTTCGGCCAGGGCATAATGGGGTTTCAGGTTGCTTTCATCAATGGTAACAACCAAAACCAGTTTGTCATCTACGTAAACTTCTTCAAAGGTTGGTTCCAGGGCAGGTTTGCAAAACATGTGCGCCGCTTTGGTGATCATATAGCGTTCTTCGTCCTCGGATTTTACGCCTTTGATAGTGCCGTCATCAGCTACACCAATTAATAGGCGACCGCCTTTGTTGTTAGCATATGACGACATAGTGCGTGCGATCTTTTCGCAGCTGGAAATGGTTTTTTTAAAGTCGAGCGATACCCCTTCACCTTCAAAAATCAGCCTCTTAATATTCATTTTCCCTGATTTCCTCTCAATCGTTTTTTATAGGTGTAAAAATATCCATCCATCTGTCGGGATTGCCTAGGGGAGCAAATCCAAACTGTTTATACAAGCTATGCGCATCAAGCGTAGCTAAAGTCCATCGTTTTAATCCTTGCAGTTCGGGATGCGCCAAAATGGTTTGCAATAGCCATTTTGACAATCCATGCCCCCGGTATTCATCCAATATAAATACATCGCATAAATAAGCGAATATGGCTTTGTCGGTAACAACACGTGCCAGCCCAACTTGTTTACCATCTTTATAAACACCAAAGCACATGGAATTTTCTATTGAGCGTTGTACCTTTTCTTTGGTTATTCCTTTAGACCAGTATGATTCATTGCATAAATAATCATGAATCAAATCTAAATCTAGCAATTCCTGATCTGTACTTATTTTGTAGCCCTTTTTTATAAGCGTTTCGTCGTTAATTATTGTGTGCATTGTTAGTCTCCATAAAATCTAAATTGCGCATGTACACCTCGTTCATAACCGAAGCTACATTAACGCCATTTTTATCAAAAATCAAGATGGGGTGAGAGATCGAGTATTTCCCAACCGTATTTAATATTTCTTCAGCCTCTGCTATCTGGTCATCTGTAATTGATATAGTATAATACAAATCGGTGAATCCAGGTTTTATATATTGAATCTCCAGTGATTTTGACCAGGCGCGCAGTTTGTAACCTTTATTGGTGAATATTTTATAAAACAGGATGGGGTAGAAGGCATCGGCAGCAGCGAAAATTGTCCCACCAAAAATGGAGTTATTATAGTTCCTGTTCCAGATACTTTTCCTGATCACTATCTCGACACCACGAAAGTCTTTATCAAACTTTTTAACCCAGATACGCTGGAAAAATAGCGGCGGGTAAATTCGCATAGCCCATTTTAACAAATTTTCAGATACCCGCATAGGCTTTAAATATCTGAAATTAAAAATCAAAATGGTAACGTTCCTGATTTTTATGACAAATAATTAAAAAAACAATGGACTTTATGAGCTGATGAAAAGTTGTTTAACAATCAATGTCATTGCGAGGAACGAAGCAATCGCGAACTTTACATATTCGCTTGCCTTCCGTGCGATTGCTTCGTTCCTCGCAATGACATTTTATTATTCTTAATTGTCATTCTTCGTTGCTACTCAGAATGACAAGGTATTATTCTAGTTAAGTACTTCAGCAGCAAACTTAACTTCTTCGGCCAAAGTAACTCCAGCTAATTGATCGGCAAATGCCACAAATGCTTTGTTATTTGCAATGCGGTGCTGATTATCGATCAAACTTTGAAGATTGATCTTTCCGATAACAAATTTGTAGCTATCAGAATAATAGCGCTCCTGTATGTGTTTAAATTGAAGCGCTTCTACCAAATCTTCATCTTCATAACGTAAATAGATGTTTAGTTCGATATTATTGGTGAAGGCTAGATCTTTTTTGGCTTTGGCTTTTTTGTATTCGTATTGATAGTCGTAACGCAGGGCTGCGATATCAGATAATACAGCTGAACCTGTTGGGTGGCCTCCCGCGCCTTTACCGAAGAAGAATTGCTGATCGGCAAATGCGGCTTGTACTGTTACGCCGTTGTATTCGTACTCTACATTATATAAAAACTCGGTTTCGTTCACGAATTTTGGTAGAACGAACATAGCAATATGACGATCATCTAACTCCTTAGCAACAGGAACCAGTTTTATTTTCAAATTTTTCTCGCGGGCGTATTGTATATCGCTTGCTGCAAGAGTTTGGATACCAATATTCAGGATCTCTTCAGGGTTAACAATTACGCCATAAGCGTGTGAAGCGGCTATTACCAGTTTAAATTTAGCATCATAACCACCAACATCCATGGTAGGGTCGGTTTCAGCAAAGCCAAGGTCTTGGGCTTGTTTTAACGCGGTATCATAATCCATATTCTCTAAAAATCCTTTAGAAAGGATATAATTGGATGATCCGTTGAATATACCGCTTATTGAATGCAGTAATTCGTTATCATAATATTCTTCCAGGTTACGGATGATGGGAATACTACCGCAAACCGCGCCTTCATATAACAAAGATGTACCATACTCTTCTTGCAAGGCAATCAATTCCTCTAAATGCAAGGCTATCATTTTTTTGCTGGCTGATACTACGTTTTTACCTGAGCTTAATGCGCGGGATACAATCTCGAACGCGGCTTCGGTATCATTGATCAGCTCAACAATGGTATTTATTTCCGGGTTGTTTAATATTTCGTCTCTGTCGGTAGTAAATAACTCAGCCGACAATGAACGTTTTTTGTCCGGATTTTTGATGGCGATTTTAACTATTTCCAGATTAAGGTTTTTTGTTCTGATAATGTCATTCAATCCCTGGCCAACTACACCAAATCCAAATAAACCTATATTTAATTTTTTACTCATTACGCTATTCTTTGCAGTTCTATAATTTTTCCTTTAACGTCTGTTTTAAAAAAGGAGGTGATAATATTTGTTAATGCTTCTGTTTCAATTAAAAATCCATCATGCCCGTAAAAAGAATCCAATTCGGCAAAGGCTGATTTAGGGATATGCCTAAACAAGTATTGTTGCTCTTCAACTGGGAATAATACGTCAGATTTAATACCGATTACCAACGTTTTTGCTTTGATGAGGCTAAGTGCTTTTTCAACGCCTTTACGATTGCGACCTACATTGTGCGAATCCATGGCTTTGCTTAAATACCAATAGCTGTAAGCGTTAAACCTGTTCACCAGTTTTTGGCCCTGGTAATTTTGGTAGGATGATGCACGGTGATCATCGCTAATGTTATCATCATCGTCCTGCTGACTTACAGTATAAGTTTTATAACCACGGTAGGATAGAAGCGCTATGCTGCGCGCAGCTTTCAAACCCTTTTGTCCACCATCAGGAGTGTTGGAGTAAAATGTGCGGTCGGCTGTTAAAGCTAAACGCTGAGATTCATTAAAGGCGATTCCCCAAGGAGAATGGCGGGCATTGGTAGCAATCAGAATCAGGTTTTTAATGCGGTCCGGTTCAATAATACCCCATTCCATAGCTTGCTGACCACCCAAAGAGCCACCAATCAATATTTCAATATCGTTTATTTTAAGATGTTCGGCCAATAAACGGTGGCCATTAACAATATCGCGTACGGTATATTGAGGATAAGCCAAATAATACGGTTGCCCGGTTACAGGGTTTTCACTTAATGGATTAGTAGTGCCATAAGGCGAACCTAAAATATTGGCACAAACGATGAAATGCTCTTCCGGATTGAAGTAGTCATTGGTACCAAAAAGACCTTTCCACCAATCCAATACATCCGAGTTAGCAGTAAGCGCGTGGCAAACCCAAACTACATTATCTTTATTGGCATTTAGCTTACCGTAGGTGTGAAAACCTATTTCAAGGTTTTGTACTTTTTGCCCCGATTCAAACTCAAATGTTTGTGAAGTTTTAAATATCTGTGTATTCATGTTTCTGTTTGCCGTTACAGGTGCAGCTGCTTTAATAAGCAACCGCATCCGGCAACAACGCTATTATCACTAAAAAAACTATATTAACTCTGTTGTTAATTCCTCTATTTTAACAAAGGCCTGCTCAAAATCGGCCTTAATATCATCTATATGCTCAATCCCAACCGATACACGCAATAAACTCGGTGTAACACCGGCAGCCAATTGCTGTTCGTCGCTAAGCTGTTGATGAGTAGTTGCTGCTGGTTGAATAATTAATGTCTTAGCATCACCCACATTAGCCAGGTGACTTGTTAACTGCAGGCTATCAATAAAATGGGATGCATTTTCTTTATCGCCTTTTATCTCAAAAGACAATACTCCACCAAAACCATTCTTTAAATATTTTTTTGCTAATGCATGATATGGTGATGAAGTCAAGCCCGGGTAATTCACTTTTTGTACCTGCGGTTGTGCTTCCAGCCATTTGGCTAACTCAAGGGCATTGTCTACATGGCGTTGTACGCGTAATGACAATGTTTCCAGTCCTTGTAACAACAACCAGCTATTAAATGGTGCTTGCGAAGGGCCAAAATCTCTTAAACCTTCAACACGTGCACGGATGATGAATTGGATATTACCAAAAGGGCCGTCAACGCCGAATACGTCAGCGAAAACCAAACCGTGATAACCTTCAGATGGCTCGGTAAATTGAGGGAATTTGCCATTACCCCAGTTATAATTACCACCATCAACAATTACACCGCCTATGGTAGTACCATGCCCGCCGATCCATTTGGTGGCTGATTCAACTACGACGTTGGCACCATGTTTTAATGGTTGAAACAGGTATCCGCCTGCGCCAAAAGTATTATCTACTATTAAAGGTAGATCGTGCTTTTTAGCTACGGCTGCTATTTTTTCAAAATCGGGAATGTTAAAACCGGGGTTGCCGATAGTTTCCAGGAAGATGGCTTTGGTGTTTTTGTCGATCAGGATTTCGATATTTTCAACCTGATCATCTTTCGCGAAGCGAGCTTCGATACCCAGGCGCTTAAACGCTACCTTGAACTGGTTGTAAGTACCGCCATATAAATATGGTGAGGTTACGAAGTTATCTCCTGCTTGTAATATGTTATTTAGGGCGATAAACTGCGATGCCTGACCCGATGCGGTTGCTAAAGCTGCTACACCACCCTCTAATGCCGCGATGCGTTTTTCAAACACATCGGTAGTGGGGTTCATGATGCGGGTGTAGATATTGCCGAATTCTTTAAGCGCGAACAGGTTTGCACCGTGTTGCGCATTTTGGAAAACGTAAGATGTTGTTTGATATAAAGGCACCGCGCGTGAACCTGTTGCTGAATCTGCTTCCTGACCGGCGTGTAATTGTAGTGTTTCGAATTTTAAGTTTGACATGATATTTGTATTTTACAGGTGATTGAAAATTTGGATTTGTTGGGCTGGGTCACGAAAGGATAATATTATCCCCCGGAGGTAACACGCGTTTTTTTCAGAAATTAAGAAAGAAAGGACGTGTACTGCTTCAACAGCAACACATACAAATACAGCCTGTAGAATAGCTATATGTATAAACTAAATTGCCTCTTTGGGCATCATTGAATGACGGGATGTTTTTTAAACTTTTCATGGTCGTTAATTTATATCCCCCGGGGTATTTACCGGGCCAGGAATTGGCACCTTCTTAAAATTTTAAGGGTTGCCAGCGGGTAGTTGAGCCTGATCTCTCGCCGCTTCTTTATAAATCAAAACCTTTTTGAAGGGATTTGATCTGATTTAGTATCGCTACCAAATATTGTTACAAATATAGGGTGATAAATGTTTAAGAACCAAATTTTATTTTAAAAAGATAGATTTTAGGGGTAATTGGGTTTAGAAATACTATGAATCACCCCGTAGTTTTCGTATCTCTTCCAGCATTTCAACGTCTAATTGATCTTTAAGCCGATTAACAGTTTTTTTATTCTCAATCAACTGATTAATGTGAAGAAAAGGTATTTGAACATCGTTAATATCTGCAATAGAAGCCATTTGTAAACACTCATCAAAAGTATAGTTTTCCAAACCTTTCATCTCAGTAAGTATATCGACGGTGAAATCATTGCTCAGATGAAATTCAGTCCAACCAGGTACAAATTGCATGGTCTCGATCATCGGATAATCTCCCATACCACAAGCTTTAAAGGCCTTACGAAGAGCTTGTCTATTTTCGATAGTATCTTTTATCCAGATATCCATATCACCGGTAAATCGGTGATAGCCATGTAGGTTTGTAGCATAGCCGCCTATCAAAATAAATGCTACATTATATTCCTGAAGGGCTTTCCAAACATTTAAAATGTCTTCGTCAAAAATATCCACAGCTATTTTTGGATAAATGGTTTATGCGTAATCGTAGCTTTATTCATGGTTTGATGGATTTTATAAAGACGGGTCGTCATTTCAAACCTTTCAGTATAGGTACGTTTTAAACCTTCTTTAAGATAGGCAATATCAGCCTCACTCAATTTTGTTTTTTTTATGTTTGACTCCATTACTATCAAATTTAAGCAAATTTGAGTTTAAATTCAAATCATCAATACTATCCTAACGCTTTCTCCATATCCGCGATCAAATCATCAATATGCTCCAAACCAACCGATACTCTAAGCAGGTTTCGTGGGGTTTTGGTGTCAGGGCCTTCAACAGCTGCACGGTGTTCAATTAGGCTTTCAACGCCGCCTAAGCTGGTTGCCTGGGCAAATAGGGTTAAGCTGTTTATTACTCGTTTCGCTTCTTCTTCGCCGCCTTTAATTAATATAGATAGCATTCCGCCAAAGCCTGTCATTTGTTGTTTGATGACATCATATTGGGGATGCGATGGCAATCCCGGGTACAATACCTTTTCAATTTTGGAATGTTTTTCTAAATATTCGGCCAGCAACTGGGCATTTTTAGCATGCCCGGCCATGCGGTATGGTAATGTTTTAATACTTCGCACTAAATAATAGCAATCCATAGGTGAGGGGATTGCGCCACCCATTTCCTGCACCTGGCGTATTTTTGTCCACCAGTCGCTTTTTTCGGCGGTGATCAATACGCCGCCCATTAAATCGCTGTGCCCGCCGAAATATTTGGTAGATGAATGCATCACCAGATCAGCACCTAATGAAAGCGGTTTTTGAAAAACAGGGGTTGCAAAAGTATTATCGCAAGCAACTTTAATACTATGCGCTTTTGCTACGCTGATAACTTTCTTTATATCGGTAATTTTTAATAATGGGTTCGATGGTGTTTCAATCCATATTAATCCGGTGTTGGGTTTAATATGTTGTTGCAGAACCTCGATATTATTGATCTCGATAAAATCGAACTCTAAAATTCCTTCAAATAAAGTTTTTACCTGGTTGCGTAACCCGTGGTACATGTCACTTGGTAAAATAACATGGGTGCCCGGTTTTAACGATTGGAAAACCGCCATACCCGCTGCGTTGCCGGATGAAAATGCCGCGGCATCAGCACCACCTTCTAATTGAGCTAATACATGCTCCAACGAGGTGCGATTAGGGTTTGACGAACGACCATATATATAACCGTTGGTATAACTGCCATCTTCGTGACGTTCAAAAGTAGTTGATAATACAACTGGCTGAATTACGGCGCCTGTTGATTGGTCTCTCTTGTTACCGGCATGTATAGCGATAGTCTCAATTTTCATAAAGCAAACATAAAGTTTTTGGCGATTATTGCCGGTTTGCATTTAATAAATCATTAGTTATATTTGAATAAATAGCATCATAATGAAAGTTGGAAAAATACCTGTAGCCTCTATCGTGCTTATTGTAATTGCTTTAGTCCGCATTACAATGAATCGTTTTTATCCTGGGCAATATACTTCGGAATCACCTTTTGTTACAGGGATGTTTTTCGGCGCAGCGCTTATTTATCTATTATATTATGTAAACATCTATTATACTGCCTGGGTGAATAGTAAATCCGAAAATAAAGCCGAGGCAAATAATTCTTCACTATAGTAATTGCTTAAATAGTACATTTGAATTCAATGATCAGGTTATCGATATTCACAAAAGTGAATTGAATGAACCTGTTTTAGAATAGTACTTGTATGGATTTAGGAACGCAATTACAAACCATATTACCGCCCACCAGAATTAAAACCCGATTAATAGACCTGGTGTCCTATGCATCGGACGCGGGTTTTTATCGATTGATACCTAAAGCTGTTGTACAGCCTGCCAACGAAGATGAGATCATTGCACTTTTCCGCTTTTCATCAGCACAAAACATTCCTTTAGTCTTCCGTACAGGCGGCACCAGTTTATCCGGCCAATCTATTACCGATGGTATTTTGGTTGATCTGAGCCAGTTTTGGGACAAAGTTATTATTGAAAACGAAGGTAATGCGGTTAGGGTGCAGCCCGGGGTTACCGGTGCAATGGTTAATTCATACTTAAGTATTTATAAAACAAAAATTGGCCCCGACCCGGCGAGTATCAACTCGGCTATGATGGGCGGGATATTATCCAATAATTCAAGCGGGATGTGCTGTGGTGTGAAATTGAACTCTTATCACACCGTAAAACACATTCGCTTTATTTTGCCTGATGGTAAGCGGTATACTACAGAGAATCCTGATAATTATGATCGCTTTATGGCTGAATGCCCGCAATTAAGCGAGGTACTTAAGCAGGCGAAAAATACGATTATTGCTGATAGTAAATTACACGACAAGATCCGCAGAAAGTATCGCCAAAAAAATACGGTTGGTTATTCGCTAAACGCGCTAATAGATTTTGAGCATCCTTTGGATATTCTGGCGCATTTGCTTATCGGTGCTGAAGGGACTTTGGCTTTCATATCAGAAGCAGTACTGGAAACTATTCCTGATTATAAATATAAATCGACTGCATTATTATATTTCCCTGATATATATACTTCGTGCCAGGCTTTAGTGCCGTTGATTAATGCGGGGGCAAGGGCCGTGGAGCTGATGGACAGGGCATCGCTACGCGCTATTGAGGATATGCCTAATCTTCCGCCTATCATTAAACAACTGCCTGAAAATGCGGCTGCTTTACTGATAGAGTTTCAGGAAAGTACTTATGCAGAATTGGAGGCTAAGGTAAACGGTTTCCTAAGTAGCGTTTCAAAACTTTCGTTATTACAAGCGCCCATATTTACCAGCAACCCTGTTGAGCAGGAATATTATTGGAAAGTGCGCAAGGGATTGTTTCCATCAGTTGGCGCGGTACGTAAAAGCGGATCGACGGTTATTTTGGAGGATGTGGCTTTTCCGGTTGAAAAGTTGGGTGACGCGATACTGGATTTGCATAGCCTTTTCAAAAAATATGAATATGATAATGCTATTGTATTTGGGCATGCTAAGGATGGTAATATTCATTTTTTGATAACGCCATCGTTTAATGATTCAAGTGAAATTGATCGATATGACCGCTTTATGCGGGAAATGGTGGATGTGGTGGTGCATAAAAACCATGGTACTTTAAAAGCTGAACACGGTACGGGCCGCAACATGGCGCCATTTGTGGAAACGGAATGGGGCGGTGAATTGTATGATTTGATGAAGCAGATTAAACAGGCTGTCGATCCAAAATCGTTATTAAATCCCGGTGTTATTATTAATGCTGATAAAGACATCCACATAAAAAATATAAAACTGCTGCCAACGGTGGAGCACGAGGTAGATAAATGTACCGAATGCGGCTATTGTGAGCATAAATGCCCAAGCCGTAATTTAACCACCACACCACGCCGCCGGATAGTGATCAGGCGGGAGTTGAAGAAAATGGAGCAGAAAGGCGATAAAGCCAATTATAAGATACTGCTCGATCAATATCAATATGATGGTTTGGATACCTGCGCGGTTGACGGGCTGTGTGCCACTGCCTGCCCGGTTGATATTAATACCGGCGACCTGGTAAAAAGATTGAGGCGTGAAAACCATTCAGTCTTTGCAAATCGTGTGGCTTTGTTGGTTGCTGAAAATTTTGGTTTAGTTGTGCGAATAGCTCGTTTGGGATTAAAGACGGGCCATGCGGTAAACAAGCTATTTGGTAGGGCAAGTATGACCAGGCTCACCGCAGGTTTAAAGAAAATTATTCCTGCCGTGCCATTATGGTCGGAGCAGATCGCTTTACCGCCCGATCTTTTTATATTGAAAACAAATATCGAGGCTGATATATCGACCGAAAAAGTGCTTTACTTCCCGAGCTGTATTTCAAGGACGATGGGCAGCGGAGAAGAAGGCAAAAAGAATGTAATGGAAACTTTTATGAGTGTATCTAAAAAGGCGGGTATCAACGTTGAGGTATTAAAAAATAATTCGGGTAGTTGCTGTAGTCAGGTATTTTCGTCTAAGGGTTATAAAGATGCTTATACCTTTAAGGCTAATGAAATAATTGAAAAGCTATGGGTTGATAGCAAGCAAGGTTCGACAAAAATTGTGATCGACGTTAGTTCATGCGCATATTCACTTAAACATTTAAGACCAATACTTAAGGTTGATAATCAGTTGAAGTATGACCAGTTATCTATTTATGATAGTGTTGATTATCTTCATGATATGTTGATGCCATTGTTGAACATCGACCATAAAAAAAACAATATTGTGCTGCACCCGGTTTGTTCGTTACAAAAGATGAACACGCAGGATAAGTTTGTAAACATTGCTCACAAATTCGCTGATAACGTAACTGTGCCACTGCACGCAGGCTGTTGCGGCATGGCAGGCGACAGAGGATTCCTGTTTCCAGAGTTGACCGCATCCGCCACTATGCCGGAAGCTTTAGAGGTGAATCAACACAAATACGAGGGGTATTATTCATCAACCAAAACCTGTGAAATAGCGATGAGCCAGGCGGTAAATGAGAATTACGAATCGATATTGTATTTGGTGGATGAGGCTACGAGTTAATTTACATCATGTCATTGCGAGGAACGAAGCAATCGCGAACTATACAAGGTGTCTTTTCTACGTGCGATTGCTTCGTTCCTCGCAATGACATAGTTTAAGAATCGTTATTTAAAAAATTACATTTATTATCAATGCAAAAAATACTGGTTGCCAATCGTGGCGAAATTGCTTTACGGATAATGCGCTCGGCGCGGGAAATGGGAATTAAAACAGTAGCTGTTTATTCGGATGCTGATCGTGATGCTTTGCATGTGCGTTATGCCGATGAGGCGGTGCATATTGGCGAAGCGCCATCCAACCAATCCTATTTGGTTGGCGAAAAGATTATTGATGCTTGTAAGCAAACAGGCGCAGAGGGCATACATCCGGGTTATGGTTTTTTGTCGGAAAATGCTGCTTTTGCCCGTAAGGTAAGAGAAGCTGGATTAATATTGATCGGCCCGTCACCCGAAGCAATGGAAGTGATGGGTAACAAGCTTTCGGCTAAGGCCGCCGCCATGAAGTATAATATCCCCATGGTACCGGGAACAGAGGAAGCGATTACCGATGTTAACGAAGCCAAGCAACGCGCGGTTGAAGTCGGTTTCCCTATCCTGATCAAAGCGGCAGCAGGCGGCGGTGGTAAAGGTATGCGCATTGTGGATTCGGTTGGTGATTTTGAAGAGCAAATGCAACTGGCGGTATCCGAGGCAACATCAGCATTTGGGGATGGTTCGGTATTTATTGAACGGTATGTATCATCGCCACGGCATATTGAGATACAGGTTTTGGGTGATACGCACGGCAATATCCTGCATTTATTTGAGCGGGACTGCTCGGTACAGCGCAGGCATCAAAAGGTGATAGAAGAAGCACCATCATCAGTATTAACGCCTGAGATCCGCAAGGCTATGGGGAAATGCGCTATTGATGTGGCTCGTTCGGTTAACTATACCGGCGCGGGAACGGTTGAATTTATTATGGACGACCAGCTGAATTTCTATTTCTTAGAAATGAATACCCGTTTACAGGTTGAGCACCCGGTAACGGAGTTTATCACAGGGATTGACTTGGTGAAAGAGCAGATCCGTATTGCAAGGGGCGAAGCCATCAGCTTTAAGCAAGAAGACCTGGAGATTAATGGCCATGCTGTTGAACTGCGTGTTTATGCGGAAGATCCGGCCAATAACTTTTTACCGGATATTGGCACTTTGCAAACCTATGTTACACCCAAAGGCCCCGGTGTTAGGGTAGATGATGGTTTTGAGCAAGGCATGGAAATTCCGATCTATTATGACCCAATGATTGCCAAATTAATAACCTACGGCAAAGATCGTGAGGAAGCTATTGAGCGGATGATAAGGGCAATTGATGAGTATCATATAACGGGTATTACCACTACGTTAGCTTTCGGAAAATTTGTAATGCAACACAAGGCCTTTACTTCAGGTAATTTTGATACACACTTTGTAAAGAAATATTTTACCCCAGAAGTTTTACAAACTGGTAATGAAGAAGAGGCAATGATAGCGGCTTTGTTAGTAGAGAAGTTATTAAGTAGCAAAAAACTCAGCGCCAATAGCACTGTTGCTGTTGAAAGCAGTAATTGGGTAAAAAACAGGAAGCATTAGGGTCATGCTGAGCATAGTCGAAGTATAAGCGTAGAGGCCTATGCCCACATGCTTCGACTACGCTCAGCATGACAGCCCACATATCAGGCTTGTGAATTTATAAGCCTATCTATTAATTCAGCCTGTGCCGGGTTGATCTTTCCTTTGGCTTCATCAACTTCAAACCATCCGGCCCGGTCAATTTCGGAGATCGTTATTTTTTTGCCGGAGCGGGGAGGCCATTCCACTTCGCAGGTGTTGCTCAGGATTGTTTCGTTGTTGATGTCACCCTCAACGGCCCAGGCATAAACGGTTTTGCCATTTTTTTGCTTGATTGAACCTAATGAGATGAAATTACCATCAATGGCTTGTCCGGTTTCTTCCTGAAACTCGCGTTTGGCTGCTGCGAGGGCTTCTTCATCATCCAAAAACTCACCTTTAGGGATCGACCAGCTACCTTCGTCTTTATTTTTAAAGAACGGGCCGCCGGGATGAACGAGGAATATCTCTAAAATGTTATTTGTATTTCTGTACAAAAGGATACCCGCGCTTTGTTTGATGGACATATTGTAATATTAGTTATGTAATTAACATAAATAACCGCAATTAGTTAGTTTTGAAACATGTTTACAGGAATAATAGAAACTTTAGGCAAAGTTGTTGATCTGCAAAAAGATCAGGGAAACTTACATATTACGGTTGAGTCTGCTATCTCGGCTGAGCTGAAGATTGATCAATCGGTTGCGCATAACGGGGTTTGCTTAACCGTGGTGGCCGTTGCTGATGGCATACACACTGTTACCGCGATTGAAGAAACGCTGAACAAAACCAGTATAGGATATTTACAGGTTGGCGATTTAGTGAATCTGGAACGTTGTATGCAGATGAATGCACGGCTTGATGGTCATATTGTACAAGGCCACGTTGATCAAACCGCGAAATGTATCGGTTTTAAGGAGCTTGATGGTAGCTGGGAATATACTTTTGAGTATGATGCCGCTATTGGCAATGTGACCGTGGAGAAAGGCTCTATTTGTGTTAATGGTATCAGTTTAACTGTGGTTAATTCTCAGGCTAATAGTTTTTCAGTAGCTATTATCCCATATACTTTTGAGCATACTAATTTGCAACATGTACGTGAGGGTTCGGTGGTGAATTTGGAGTTTGATATTATTGGTAAGTATGTGGCGAGGTTGATGAACAGATAATGTCTGAACCTGAATTTTCAGAATGGGAACTTTAGCTATAAAAATACTAGCGTTCGCAAAAAAATAAACAAAATCGCCTTTTCATAGTTGTACTAGTATAATCTAAAAATATACTACTATGGATAAGTTAAAGAAATTTGCGCTGATGGAAAAGATAGTCCATGAATTGGAAGATTTAAAAAATAGTCAGCAGGCAATCATACAGAAACTCGCTAAAATTGAAGTTGACAATATAGATCTGGGTGATAAACGCCTTGAAAAAGATTTGCCGGATATGCACCAGCGTGTCGCGGATAATTTGGATACTATCGCGGCGATATTGGAAGATTTCGCAACCCAGACCGATAAATATAGCAACAGCAATAATATCGCGGCTTTAAAGGAACAGGAAGAAATTAAGAATTTATAAAATCAGAATCCCCGAAAACGGGGGTTTTTTTGTGCCCTGTCATTCTGAGCGAAGCGAAGAATCTGCACGTTTGTAAACTACTTTACAGATTCTTCGCTTCGCTCAGAATGACAATTTTTGCTAGGCCTTTGCGCTTATGCTTCGAGTGCCCTCAGCATCACAACCCGCTATTCCGGGCCGTTTTCTATGCTTTTTCCTTTCATCGCTGTGCTGATCGCATGATCCATCAGGCGCTCGGCGAATGGCCGGGTGAATTCGTTAAGCTCATCAATCGCTTTGTGTATGGCGTCTTTATCGCCGCTGGTTAGTGTTGCTTTTAGCAAGGTAAGGTATTTGTTTGTTTCAGCCATTTCAGCAATGCTTACATGGTCGGCATTTTTTTGGAGGAAGCGTTCCACTGTGTAAACCATTTGTTCGCCTTCGGTGCGGGCTTCGATCAGCATGCGCTGGGCAACGTCTTCTTTGGCGTGGGTGATGCTGTCTAAAAGCATTTGCTCTACCATGTCATCGGTTATACCGTAGGCAGGTTTTACTTCAACCTCTTGTTTTACACCTGAGCGCAGTTCAATCGCCTGAATTGTTAAGATACCATCAGCATTCAGTAAAAAATTAATATCAACCTTAGGGAAACCTGCAGGCATAGATGGGATGCCTTTCAAATCAAATTCTGCCAGTTTACGGTTTTCGCTGATCAAATCACGTTCACCTTGATAAACAGCGATTTTCATGTTTACCTGTCCGTCGATAGATGTGGTATACTGCCTGCCTGCTTTGGTTGGTACTTTTGAATTGCGGGGAATAATCACATCCATCAATCCACCCATCGTTTCAATACCTAAAGAAAGTGGGGTAACATCCAGCAATAAAATATCGCTTCGGTTACCGGCTAATATATCAGCCTGAATGGCAGCGCCAAGGGCAACTACTTCATCCGGGTTTACTTCATCATGTACTGGTCGGCCAAAAAACTCGGCAACCATTTTTTTAACTAAGGATGTGCGTGTCGATCCGCCAACCATTACCACTTCATCAATTTTATCAACACCTAAACCGGCATCCTTCAACGCGTTTTTACAAGCTTGTATGGTTTGCTGCACTTTAGGCAGGATCAGCGACTCAAAAGTTTGCTTATCCAATGTACACCATATGTCGCCAATCTTATCGTTCACTAAATTCTGGTGTGAAAATGCTTTTTTAGTTTCTTCTGCTTTTAAGCGTAGCTGCTGGGCAAGTTCATGGTTTTGAATGATCTCCGCTTTGTTCAACTGGTTCTTTTCAATCCAGTAATCAACAATCGCGCTGTCAAAATCATCTCCACCTAAAAAAGTATCGCCATTAGTGGCTAAAACCTCGAAGATGCCATTTTGAATTTGCAAGATGGATACATCAAATGTGCCACCACCTAAATCATATACAGCAATGGTTTTTGTTTCTTCGGGATTCAAACCGATGCCATAAGCTAAACTTGCGGCGGTAGGTTCGTTCACAATGCGTAATACGTCAAGTCCGGCTAATTTACCGGCATCGCGGGTTGCCTGACGCTGTGAATCATTAAAATAAGCAGGAACGGTTATTACCGCACGGTTTACAGGCGTTTTTAGCGCATGTTCGGCACGGGCTTTAAGTTCTTTTAGGATCAATCCTGAAAGTTCGATCGGTGTATAAAACTTATCGCCAACCTTTATTTTTACCAGGCTTTCGGTATTATCATCAATAACTTTATAGCTAAAAAAGTCTTGATAGTTTTCAATGTCTTTGTATGAGCGGCCAAGCAGTCTTTTTACAGAGAAGATGGTATTATGCGGATCGGTGGTTAAATACTCTTTTGCCTCGTTACCTACGGTGATGTCACCAGCTTCAGAAAAGTGGACAATAGATGGTACTAATACACCCTTACCCAAATCGTTAATTACCTGTGGTTGTTTATCAGGGTTGATGAAAGCCACCAATGAGTTGGTAGTGCCCAGATCGATGCCGACAATAATTTCTTCTTTTTGCAATGAACCTGTTGCCAGGTTGATAGATACTTTAGCCATAGTAGGGTATTAACAAGCCGCAAATGTACTTAGTTTTAGGGGATGATGTGTCATGTGAATTTCGGATTTGTTGATTGGAATTTAAAACATCATGTCATTGCGAGCGGGGTTTGGCGTGGGCTGTGGTGCGAAGCAAACTCGTAGCATGATATATATGCAGTTGGTTATTGCATAGCTACGAGTTTGCTTCGCCACGCATGCCTTTTCTCAGGCCCGCTCGCAATGACATGGTGGAGAGGCGTTGACCACCACGCGGGCATTAATCATACCAATCCTCGCTTAAATCTTTCCAGGCTGGATTTTTAGAAACTATTAAGTTTATCTTCTTTTGGCGTGATCCGCCTTTCAATTGTTTTTCTCTTGCAATAGCATCTTGTATAAAACGGTATTCTTCAAAATACACCAATCTATCACAATCGTATCTTGACGTAAAACCGACATAGACTTTTTGTTTGTGTTGCCAGATACGCTCTTGTAGATTGCTTGTAACACCAATATATAACGTAGTGTTAGATTTATTGGTAACAATGTAAATACAGTATTGAGCGTCGTCCATTAATCAAATATTATAAAAATTATTGTTTGATAAAAGGTTATTTTCAATAAATAAGGTTAACCGTTTTAATTTAAAAAATTGGTTATTGCATGGCTACGAGTTTGCTTCGCCGCACATGCCTTTACTCGATCCCACTCGCAATGACATGATGGAGAGGGTTAGGGAATCTTCTTGTAACAAAACAATTATGCTCCTAAATCTTTAATGCTGATAATTCCGAATATGATATTTTGTAATTACTTTCACATCTCGATGAATAAGCCCCTATTTCCACTCATTTTAAGTTTGTTATTGCTTGTGGGTGTTGCCCGTGCGCAGGAGTTTGGGGGCAACCCACCATCCATTAAATGGAACCAGGTAAATACCCCTGCTGCTAAGGTGATCTTCCCGGTGGGGTTGGATACGGAAGGGCTGAGGGTGGCTAACATTGTTACGCAAATGAATGGCGCTATACAACCTACTATTGGTTTTAAACAGCGGCAGGTAAGCATATTAATGCAAAACCAGACAACCATTACCAACGCTTACGTACAGTTAGCGCCTTTTAGAAGTGAGTTTTTTTTGACACCAGAGCAGAACAGTTTTGATATAGGCAGTTTGCCATGGCCCGAGCAATTGGCTATACACGAGTTTAGGCATGTGCAGCAGTATAATAATTTTGATGTCGGCTTATCCAAAACCATGCGGTTTTTGTTTGGCGAGGGGGGACAAGCTTTAGCGAACGACCTAGCTGTACCGAACTGGTTTTTTGAGGGCGATGCCGTTTTTAACGAAACCCATGTGAGCGAACAGGGCAGAGGCAGGTTACCTTTCTTTTTAGATGGCTTTAGGGCTTTGTGGGCTGATGGTACGGATTATAGCTATATGAAGATCCGCAATGGATCATATATTGATTATACGCCGGATTGGTATCCGCTGGGTTATATGATGGTAAGCTATGGCCGGGAAAAATATGGAGATGATTTTTGGAAAAAAGTAACGCATGATGCTGCGGCTTATAAAGGTGGATTTTATCCATTCGAAAGGGCGATAAAGAAATATTCGGGTAAGGATTTTGTTGATTTTAGGAATGACGCGTTGAATTATTTCAGGCAGCAATTTGTGGCGATTGACCAACATAATCAACCTCAAGCTAAAAAGCATTTTGATGCAGATAGGGAATACCCTGCTTATATTGATGATCATACACTTATTTATTCAAAAACCAGCTACGATAAAACGCCTGTTTTTGTAATCAGAGAGGGTAATACCGAGAAGACCATCAGTACCCGCAGCTATTCGTTGGATAATTATTTTGATTATCATGATGGCAAAATAATTTATGCCAGTTACCGCCCTGACCTGCGTTGGACCTATCGGGATTACAGTGAACTGATATTATTGGATGTAAAAACCGGTAAAGAGCATCGCATCACTAAAGGCACAAAATACTTCGCACCATCTTTTAGTCCGGATGGCAAAACGATTGCCGTGGTACAAGAAGCACCATCCGGAAAATGTGATGTGCATTTGCTTGATGCGACAACCGGTAAATTATTAGCGGTGGTGCCTAATAAACAGCGTTTATTTTATACCTACCCTAAGTTTTATGGGCAGGATAATTTAGTTGCAACGGTAAGGAACAGCAAAGGCAAAATGTCGCTGGCTATTATTAATATCAAAACCGGCGAAGCTAAATATTTGCTACCGTTCACTTTTCAGCCTATTGTTTTCCCGCACTTGCATGGTGATACCGCTTACTTTTCAGCGACCAGTAATATTAATGACCGATTGTTCGCCGTCAATTTAAAGAATGATAAACTATACGAGCTAAAATGCGATTCGCTGCAAACGTTTATTGGTAATTATGAAACTTCGGTTTCAGACAAGAAATTAGCTTGGGTAAGTCTTACTTCGTATGGTTTTCAAATTCATCAAATTGATAATACCGCAATCCAATGGCAAGAATTACCGGATGGCGCTATCCCGGGTACGTTGCCTAACTTTAATATCACTGCATTAACCCGCGATTCATCCACCAATTTACTGGCATCGGTACAAAACAAACCGATGGGGATTACCAAATACAATAAAGCTTATCACCTGTTTAATTTTCATAGTCTTGTCCCCAATATCGACGACCCGAATTATACCTTAGAGATACAGGGCGAGAATGTGCTGAATACTTTTCAGTCAAACATCTTATTTAACTATAACCGTGATGAGGGTTACAAGGAATTTGGCTTTAATGCCATTTACGGGGCTTTATTCCCCTACATTTCCGGCGGTGTAGATTATACCATTGACAGGCGGGAGCTATACCGCGGCACTAATATTTATTGGAACGAAACCAGCGTACAGGGTGGCTTAGAGTTGCCGTTGAATTTTACCCGTGGCAAAAGCAGTACTTCACTGGCTATCGGCAGCGATTTGGTGTATAGCAGCAGTAGTTTTCAGCAGGCATATCGTGCTTTGTTTGCCGATCAATCATACGCATACCTGAACAACTATCTTTATTTTTATAATAGCACCTTACAAGCGCAAAAAAATATATTCCCGCATTTCGCGCAAAGTATACAGCTAGGCTATCAAAACGCGGTGACCGGACAAAGCTCTACACAGTTTTTAGCAACGGGTACTTTTTATTTCCCGGGCCTGTCTGTTAATCACAGCTTATTTTTCAATGCGGCCTATCAACAAAAGGGTAGCGCTGATAATGTGATTGATTACTCAAATAATTTCCCGTTCTCGAGAGGGTATACCGCCGAAAACTTTTATAAAATGGATAAGTTAGGGGCGAATTATAGTTTCCCGATAGCTTATCCTGATGCGGGAGTAGCTAATACGATATACATTATGCGTATCCGTGGTAACGCTTTTTATGATTATACGCTTGCGAATGATTTTTATGTAGATGGCTCTAAGTTCAAAGCCAATTTCAATTCCACCGGTTTAGAGGTTTATTTTGATACCAAGTGGTTTAACCAGGAAGCTATTTCGTTTGGTTTCAGATATGACCGCTTGCTTGATCCCGACCTGTACGGCGGCAGCGGCAGGAACAGGTTTGAGTTGATTGTTCCGGTGAGTATTTTTTAGATAAAAACTGTTTCCCCAAAAAAATCTAACAAGTATAAATTGTTGATTTTTTTGATGAAAAAGCATCATTTTTTCGCTGTTTTACGGCCAAAAAGAGTAAAAAAACGATGTTTTTGGGGCATTTTGGGGCTTAAAACAGGCTTAAAAGCAATAATTTTCAATCTAAAAACCGCTTTTTTAGGAGTAAAAAGGGTGTTTTTGGGGCGAAAAGTGTACCAACTGTACCAGGTGTTTCATATGTACCGTGGTACACTCAGGCATTAACCAGCTGTATGAGCTTTTTTACCCGCTCTACATCCGTTTGGTCGAAACTGTACTCATCATGCATGGCATCACCCATAGCTATATGGTCGTTTTGAAATTGCATCTGACTTGGAATCATAACCCTTGCTGATGAATGTATCTCTTGCACACCTGTATAACGTACCAGATCGGCGGCATTGTGCTCATTTACACCCGCGCCGGCCATTATGCTGATACGCCCGGCAGCTTTTTCAACCAAATGCGCAAGCATCGCCGATCCTTCCATCGCGCTACTTTTGCCACCTGAGGTTAAGATGCGCTCGCAACCAAGTTCAATAATATCTTCAAGCGCCTGGTATAAATCGGCACAAACATCAAATGCCCGGTGGAAAGTAACACCTAAACCGAATTGTTTAGCCATGCGCACTAACTCCAGATTGCGTTCTTTGTCAATGGTGCCATCTGCCTTAAGTATACCTATCACAATTCCATCGCAACCAGCTTCAATACAATATCTTATGTCGGCCTGCATGGTTTGGTACTCAATATCGTTATATAGGAAATCTCCACTACGGGGGCGTATTAATACATATAGTTTGATATGTAGAAACTTGCGTGCCAGGGTGATTTGTCCGGCAGATGGGGTGGTGCCGCCTTCTTTCAGGTTATCGCACAACTCTACACGGATAGCACCGCCATTTTGCGCTGCTAAGGCAGAATTGATAGAATTCGCGCAAACTTCAAGAGCGATCATCTTTGTGATTTGGTGATATACGAACAAGGCTCATTTAAAAGAGTTTTGTTTATTTTATGTGATTATTATTAATAACCTACTGTTTGATAGGCACTTTTACCGGGGATTAGTAAATCCTGCGTTTTGCTGTTGCAAACAGCGTATTCAAAACCTCGTTGTATGGCATAAGCGCCATGCTCGCCTTTTTTGTTTATAGCTAAAAAGCCAACTTGTATGTTCTTAGATGTTTCAGGCTTTTTCTTGATGATGCGCTCCACTGCCATCCTGCAAGCATCTTCCGGATGATAACCCTGGCGCATCAGTTCAACAACTAAAAAGCTGCCTACGTTACGTATTACCTCTTCGCCAACACCGGTTGATGTAGCACCACCAACCTCGTTATCAACAAACAAACCGGCTCCAATAATTGGGCTGTCACCAACACGGCCATGCATTTTAAAAGCCATGCCGCTGGTTGTGCAAGCGCCGGAAATATTGCCTTTAGCATCAATTGCCAACATACCTATGGTATCATGGTTATATTTACTTCCGGGCGTATGTTGCTGGTCTTCAATATTCATAACTGGAGCATACTTGGCGGTCACTAACCATTCCTTCCATGCTTTTTCGGATTCCGGTGTAAGTAGTTTTTCTTTTTTGAAGCCTTGTTCAACGGCGAATTGTGTAGCGCCTTCGCCTACCAACATAATATGGGGCGTTTTTTCCATCACCAAACGAGCAACAGATATTGGGTGCGCAATGTATTCCATTGCAGCAACCGATCCGCAATTACCTAACTCGTCCATTATACAGGCATCGAGGGTAACATGTCCATCTCTATCAGGATAACCGGCACGACCTACGGTATGGTTTTTCATATCGGCCTCGGGTATACGTACACCGGCTTCAACAGCATCTAGCGCACGACCACCAGTGGAAAGCGTTTTCCATGCCTCCTGATTAGCTTGTATGCCGAAATTCCACGTTGAAATTACTATTGGGAAACCAACCGGCTCGCTTTTAATAATGGGCTTAGCTAATATTGAATTAGATATGGCTGCTAATGATGCACTTGCAGCAGATACTTTTAAGAATTTACGACGGCTATACATTTTGCTAATATAAAAATTAGCTAAATGTATGTATGAATTATGTGCATTTTCTTTAATATTGATGCTTATGAACCGTATCGATCGCATATCAGCAATTCTCATTCAATTACAGTCGCGCAGGGTTGTAAAAGCAGCTGATATTGCTGAGCGTTTTAATATCAGCTTGCGTACAGTTTATCGCGATGTAAGAACCCTGGAAGAAGCAGGAATCCCGATAATCGGCGAAGCTGGTGTGGGGTATTCGATTATGGATGGATACCGTCTGCCCCCGGTGACTTTTACTAAAGAAGAAGCTACCGCTTTTTTAACTGCTGAAAAGTTTATTGAAAAACTAACAGATGCATCAACGGTAGCCAATCATAAATCGGCCATGTATAAAATAAGGGCTATTTTACGTAATGCTGAAAAGGATTTGCTGGAGGATATTGACAGCAATATTCAGGTATTTAAAAACCGGTCGCAGCCACAGGCAGCACATAATGACTATATTCAAACTATATTAAACAGCATCTCGCAAAAACAAATATTGTGTATTGATTACTTTGCACATCATAGCCAGGAAAATACCAAAAGAGAAATTGAGCCTGTAGGCATATTTTTCATGGATGGTTACTGGCATTTGATAGCCTATTGCCTGTTACGCAAGGATTATCGTGATTTCAGGATAGACCGTATAAAAACTTTAAGTGTGACTGATAAGTTGTACGGCAACCAACATCCAACCTTAAAAGCCTATATAGCTCAAACCGCTAAAGAGAAGCATTTAGAAACGGTTATTATTAAGGTAGATAAAGAAATCCACGGCAACCTAAGCTATCAAAAATATTGGAGTGGCTTTGTATCCGAAAAAACAGTTGGCAATATGATCGAGATGACTTTCCTAACCGCGTCAATAGAGGGTTTTGCTCACTGGTATATGATGTTTGGTGATCGTGCCGAAATTTTACAGCCTGCTAGTTTAAAGGAGCGAATTAAAGCCATCGGTCAAACTATACTTAAAAAAAACTTATAATTCTTTTTTTGCTGCTGACATAGGGTTGTCATTAGCTGGTTGTATTTTTGATTTATCAATCAACCACTACAAAACTATGGAAACATTAACATCAAAAACAACCATCACATTTAACGCGCCAATAGCAAAAGTGTGGCAGGGGGTAACCGATCCCAAAATTGTAAAACAATACTTTTGGGGTACCGATCTAAAATCAGACTGGCAAGTAGGACATCCAATTACTTTTAGCGGAGAATGGGAAGGGCATAAATACCAGGATGGCGGTATCATATTAGCTATCGACGAGCCCAAATTATTGAAATACACTTACTGGAGTAGCATGTCGGGTACTGAAGACAAGCCGGAAAATTATAACAACATCACTTATGAGCTTAGTGAAGATAATGGGATAACTACACTAATAATTACGCAAGATGGTGTTAAAAACCAACAAGCGGCAGAACACTCAGAGCAAAACTGGAAATCAGTATTTAATGGATTGAGGGATGTTCTTTAAAATTTATAATGATGAAAACAGAAATAATAGAGCAAGAAGGCTTTCACATTGTTGGTATATCTGTACGTACAAGTAACCACAATGGGCAAGCAAAAAAAGATATAGAAGAGCTTTGGTTCAAATTTATGGATGATAATTTGATAAAATACATCCCCGATAGGGCATCAGATGATGTGTATTGTGTTTATACAGATTATGAAACAGACCATACCGGGAAATATACCGCGGTATTGGGTTGTAAGGTAAATTCTTTAACAAAAATCAACAATAGCTTTACAGCTGTAGCTATATCGGCAGGCAAATACCAGGTTTATTCATTAAAAAATAAATTATCCGAAGTAATAAGCGCAGCATGGCAAAAGATATGGGAAAGCGATATAAATAGAAAGTATACTGCCGACTTTGATTTATATAGCTCGGGTGCTAATGAACATGGCATGAAGATTTCACTTGCAATAAACTAACTGGTTTACCTGGTAAAACTTAACCTTTTACCGGGTATACCTTCATTCAGTTTGTTATTGCTGTAGGCTACATTTCCAGAAACTATAGTGTGTGTTATTTTGGATTGGAAATTAGTGCCTTCAAAAGGGCTCCAGCCACATTTATAAAGGATATTATCCTTATTTACCTGCCAGTTTGAGTTGAGATCAACCAAAACCAAATCAGCCCAATAGCCCTCGCGGATAAAGCCACGTTTATCTACTTGGAAACAAACCGCCACATTATGTGCCGTTTTTTCCGCAATGTGTTCAAGACTTATTTTGCCTTGATGATGCATTTCCAACAATGCAGGCAAAGCATGTTGTACCAACGGGCCGCCGGATGGTGCCTGTAAATATGGTTGTGTTTTCTCCTCAATAGTATGCGGGGCATGGTCGGTGGCTATTACGTCAATCCGTCCATCTAAAACCGCTTTTAAAATACCGTCTCTATCGCTTTCAGTTTTAACTGCCGGGTTCCATTTTATCAGGTTGCCTTTGGTCTCGTAATCTTTATCGCTAAACCATAAATGATGTATACAGGCTTCGGCTGTTATGCGTTTGTCCTTTAGGGGAATATCATTGCTAAACAAGTGTGTTTCTTTTTCGGTAGAGATATGTAAAATATGCAACCTGGTATTATACTTTTTAGCCAATTCAACCGCCATTGATGATGATAAATAACAAGCTTCTTCACTGCGGATCTTTGGATGTAATTTTACCGGGATATTTTCACCAAGTAATTGTTTGTAATGGTTTAAATTGCTGCGGATAGTAGCCTCATCCTCACAATGGGTTGCAACCAACATAGGTGATTGAGAGAAAATATTTTCCAATGTTGTTGGATTATCTACCAGCATATTACCTGTTGATGAACCCATAAAAACTTTTATACCGCAAACGTTGGCGGTATCTGTTTTTAATACCTCATCAATATTATCATTACTCGCACCCATGAAAAAAGAATAGTTAGCCAGAGAGTTACGCTTTCCTATCTCATATTTTTGTTCAAGTAATTCCTGCGTTAACGTATTGGGTACAGTATTTGGCATCTCCATAAAAGAGGTAATACCACCAGCCACTGCTGCACGAGATTCTGAATGAATATCAGCCTTATAAGTTAAACCCGGTTCGCGAAAATGCACCTGGTCATCAATACATCCAGGGAATAAATATAATCCCTCAGCATTAATTACCTGATCGGCGTTTTTGTTAATCTGGTTATTTATCTGTTCGATAAAACCATCTTTAATAAATACGTCGGCAACAAATTGCTTGTTTTCGTTAACTATAGTGGCGGATTTTATGAGGATAGATGACATAATGCAAATATAGAATGAAAGTCGGAAAGTCCGAAAGACGGAAAGAATTGTTTAAATATGTTCTTGGTTTCCCGACTTATCAGACTTCCGGACTTCCCGACTAAAAGAAAACACTATCTTTGCCGAATGGCTGTAACTTTTGAGGATTTTAATTTTAACCGGCAAATACTAAATGCCATTGCCGATGCCGGTTATACCGAGGCTACGCCTATACAGCAAAAAGCTATACCGCCCATAATGAATGGGCAGGATGTAATGGGCATAGCGCAAACGGGCACAGGTAAAACTGCCGCTTACATGTTGCCTATTATCATGCGACTTAAGTATGCACAAGGCGATAACGCCAGAGCTATTATTATAGCGCCAACCCGCGAACTGGCTATGCAAATAGAGGAGAATGCAAAGCAATTTGCTGTTTATACCGATTTGCGTATAGTTTCTGTTTATGGCGGTTTAGGCCCAAAAACGCAAATAGAGATCATCAATAAAGGTGTTGACATTATTGTAGGCACCCCCGGCCGGTTTATGGATATTTACCTTGCAGGGCATATCGTAACCAAAACGCTGCAAGTATTGGTTTTGGACGAGGCCGATAAAATGATGGATATGGGTTTTATGCCACAGATCAATCGTATTTTAGAGGTTGTGCCTGTTAAACGTCAGAATTTGTTGTTTTCGGCTACGATGTCTGATAAAATTCATCAGCTTTCCAATAACTTTTTGGAGTTTCCAACCATTATAGAGGTTACTCCACAGGCAACTCCGGCACAAACGGTAAACCAGGTGTTATACCATGTACCCAATGTGAAAACCAAGATCAACCTACTTAAAAATTTACTGGATGCACCTGATGATATTAAAAAGCTAATTGTTTTTTGTAAAACCCGTGCTGCAGCTGAGGATGTGTATAAATTCCTGCTCCGCAAATTCGGTGAAAAAGAAGTAAAGGTTTTGCATGCTAATAAAGGTCAAAATACACGAATCAATAGCATTAACTCCTTTAAAAACGATGAGGTGAAGATATTGGTTGCTACGGATGTTGCTTCGCGTGGTATTGATGTGAGCGATGTTAGTCACGTTATCAACTTTGATGTGCCGGTAGTTATTGAGGATTATGTGCATCGTATTGGCCGTACAGGCCGTGCATTTCAATCTGGTGAAGCAATTACTTTCTGTACGCCATCCGAGGAATATTACGTAAACAAAATTGAAAAACTCATCAGGCAAACTATCCCGGTAACGGCTATACCTACCGAGGTGTTTATTGAGGTTACGGGATATGATGAAAAACAGGATCAGGCACGTGAGATTGATATGCAGAAACGCCGCGATGACCCTGATTTTAAGGGCGCTTTCCACGAAAAGAAAACCCTGAACCAAAAAATCAAGTTCAAAGCTGAAAGAGATAAAAAGAACCCAAATTCGAAATCTCCCCGCACAAAATCGCCAAAAAGCTATAGGAAAAAACACTAATACAATACATGAAGATTAGAATTACCCCCTTGAACGTTGTCAGTGCGTTGTTTCTAGTACTGGCAGTTTACGTTTGGATTTATGGAGCCGCCACAGTAGGCATGAAGGTGCGGGAATTGGGCACTGCTATCGGTTGGATATTTTTATTCTTTGCTTTCGCTGTGTCATTTTTAGATGT
This sequence comes from Mucilaginibacter sp. L196, assembly GCF_009765905.1. Classification (GTDB taxonomy): domain Bacteria; phylum Bacteroidota; class Bacteroidia; order Sphingobacteriales; family Sphingobacteriaceae; genus Mucilaginibacter. Next base: position 1,103,321 of record NZ_LMUO01000019.1, read on the forward strand.
TATGCTTCGAAATTTCTTCCCCGAAACCAAAAAAATATGGATTGTAGAGCTAAGCTTTATAACTTTGACCGCAATAATATTTTTACTTGTAAGATAATAAAAAATGAAACCATCATGGGCGGCAGCTCAAAAGCAAAATGACTAGCTCATGATAGCTTCATCCCCTTTAAAACACAATAATAACGATGAAAAAAGCCGAGATCAAACTAACCATTGATATGGACGAGAATAACGTGCCTGATAGCATTATGTGGGAATCAACAGACTCACAAACTAAAGAGGCATTACCCGTAAAATCAATGATGTTGGCATTATGGGATCATAATTATAAAAACACCTTACGTATAGATCTCTGGACTAAAGATATGCCTGTTGACGACATGAAACGTTTCTTTTACGAAACATTACAAACTATGGGCGATAGCTTTTTACGCGCTACAGGCGAAACTAATATCGTAGAAGACCTTCGCGATTATTGCGCGCATTTTGCTGATAAAATGGATTTAAAACAACAGTAATAAAATGAGACTGCCCGCGCTTTTATCTTTTGTTGGGTTTGTATTAGTAATAGCGGCAACATTTTGCCCGCTATTACGCCCATTTCATTTAGCTAACTGGGATGCATACGATTTAAATAAACCATACGCCATGGTTATGTTGCTAATAGCCATAGTTGGCATAATAGGAACCGTATTTAACCAGGTTAAAATAAGCAGACTCGCGGCCTGGTTATCTTTTGCTTTAATATTTGTATTTTACATAGCGGCCATTTTAAAAGTAAAAACTTCATTCAGCTTTATACCATTCCATTCAATAGCTGGCTTTTTAAGCAGCCAACTGAAATTTAAGTGGGGATGGTACCTGTTATTTTTCGGTGGATTACTTTCTGTTGGGGGGACATTGGTTAGTAAAAAAGCAAGTAACTTTAAAGTCGATTAATTCTTGTTATCTTATATGAAACCAAAACCAGAGGTTGTATAGGATTATATTATGAATTAATTTTTTTTAACATATTTGTATTATAATTAATCTATCCTAAATGTTAAAACTATCTTTTAGAAACCAGGTGCTTACCGGTTTTGCAGTTTCTATAATTCTTGTTTTTTTAGTTGCTGTATTTTCTTTTAGGAGTATAACACAATTAGAGCAAGATCAGGCTAAGGTTGAACAAAGTGAAACCCTCATTCACACTTCCCGCGATATTTTACAAAACCTTATTGATGCCGAAACAGGTATGCGTGGTTTTGTGGCCATGGATAAACCGGCTTTCCTTGATCCTTACAAAGCAGCATTGCCGCTAATAAGAAATAATGTTGCTAAACTGAAAGAACTGGCCCCAAATAGCCCATACCAACAAAAAGATCTAGATTCGCTTTACCGGTTAACCGATAGACAATTAGAGTTGGTTAAAAATAATATTGATGTACGGGATGTAGTAGGCCTACAGTACATGGTTGACCATAATATGTTGTTAAATGGCAAACATGTTATGGATGACATTCGTGAAACCATTAATAGGATCAATACAAGAGAAGATAAAGCTTTAGCTACTGGCAGGGCAAGAACTCAAAGTGCAGCCAATTATACCATATTAACAATTTTTATTGGTTCGGCTGTATTTCTGGCTATAATAATCATCTTATTCATCTACATACAGAAGACTTTTGATCAACAAAAGAAGATAGAAGAAGAAATAAGGGTGGCAAACATCGAACTTGAGGAAGTATTGGCAGAAAACGAAGCTAAAAACTGGCTGCTTACAGGTACTGGGTTACTTAATGAAAAAATGCAAGGCCAGCAAAGTGAAAAAGAACTGGCCGAAAATATACTTACCGAAGTTTGTAACTATACTAAAGCTTTCACTGGAACATTTTATTTATATAATGAGGGTGAAGAACGACTGGAATTATACTCGTCTTATGCATTCCATGATCTTAACGCTCTTAAAAAAACTGTTAAACTTTCAGAAGGATTATTAGGACAGGTAGCTGTAGATAAAAAGACGGTAACCATAAAAGGTAAATTAAATGATAAGCTGGCTTTTGAAAGCTCAATTATTCATGATGATCTTATAGAAAGCATAATTCTACCATTCTCATTTGATAAACAGTTAAAGGGAGTAATGGAGTTAGCTTTTCAGGGTAAGGTTGGATCAGGAATACTGGATTACATAGGCAGGATTACAAATGATGTAGGGGTGGCTATAAATACCTCACAAGCCCGTACCATCATGCATGATCTGTTTGAAGAAACCCAGCAACAGGCCGAAGAACTGGAAGCTCAACAAGAAGAAATGCGTGTTACCAATGAAGAACTGATGAATAAAACAGAAATGTTAGAAGCATCAGAAGAAGAACTTAGGGTACAGCAAGAGGAACTGCGCAGCATTAATTCAGAGTTGGAAGAAAAAGCAAGCCTGCTCGAAGAAAAAAACCAGGCCATAGAAGAAGCCCGTGCATCCATCAATGTAAAAGTTCAGGAGCTGGAAACTACAGGTAAATACAAGTCTGAATTCCTGGCTAATATGAGTCATGAATTGCGTACTCCATTAAATAGTATCTTGGTTCTAGCGCGTATCTTAAAAGATAACAAACCTCATAACTTATCAGAAGATCAGATAAAATATGCCAGTGTAATATTTAATGCAGGTAACGACTTATTAACGCTTATTAACGATATTCTCGATTTATCGAAAATTGAATCCGGTAAATTGGAAATGCAAAATGAGCAAATCAAAATATCTGATATATTGAAAGATATGGACATGCTGTTTGCCGAAGTGGCGTCCCATAAAAACATTAAATTTACTAATAGTGTTAAAGATGTACCTAAAGCCTTATTCACTGATAAAGTAAGAGTTGAGCAGGTAATCAAGAATTTATTATCTAACGCGTTTAAATTCACTCCAGAAGGGGGGGCTATAGCTTTGAATGTTGTCCCCGGGCCTATAGAAAAAACAATAAGCTTTTGTATTAAAGATACCGGTGTGGGGATCCCGAAAGAAAAACAACGTATTATATTCGAGGCATTTCAACAAGCAGATGGCTCAACAAGCCGTAAATACGGCGGTACAGGCTTAGGCTTATCTATTAGTCGGGAGTTAACCACCTTATTGGGCGGTGCAATCACACTTACTAGTGAGCCGGGAATAGGCAGTGAATTTATCCTGACCGTACCTTTTGAAGCTAAAGTTGTGCCGATTTCAATCGAGGATGAACAAGTGCCAACAGTTGAAACATTTAATCCTGTAAAGGAAAACTTTCTAAAACCATCGGCACAAATTGTACGCGATCCTAACAGGGAACCAACGGTAGTTATTGTTGAGGATGATAAAAATTTCGCTAACATCCTGCAGGATTACTCCCGCGACCATGGCTATAAATCTATCATGGTAAGTGAGGGCACTAATGCTGTTGAAATTATTAAAGAACACCTTCCTGACGCAGTGATACTGGATATTATGCTGCCAGGAAAAGACGGCTGGCAGATACTGAAGGAATTAAAAGCCCTGACTGAAACAATGCACATCCCTGTTCACTTGATGTCGGCAGGGGATGCCGCCGCTAATAGGGTTCGCCGTGAAGGGGCTATCAGTTTCCTTAAAAAACCAATAGATACCGGCGCATTAGATAAGCTCTTTACCGACATTATGCTTCAAAGTGGGGCTAAATTTAAGCAAATTCTACTGGTAGAAGATCACAAAGCACAAAGCCAGGCATTAAAGGATATGATGGAAGGACAGGGTATTACTGTCGATCAAGCCTTTGACGGTGAATCTGCTTTCAGGATGCTGCATGAAAATGAATACCAGTGTGTGATACTCGATCTTAACCTTCCTGACATTTCAGGGCTTGACCTGTTAGACAAGATTAAGGAAGTTGATGAATTTGCCGAACTACCGGTTATTGTAAATACGGCGATGGAACTTGATAGGACATCGGTAAATAGGTTGATGAAATACGCCAATGCAATGGTTGTTAAAACCAGTAAATCATCCGACAGGTTAATTGATGAAGTCAACCTCTTTCTGAATAAGATAAGCGAGGTTAACAAAAAACAATCGCCAATAATAGGTTCTGCTGCAAGGGTTATCAATAAAGGTAAGGATGCAATTAAAGGTAAAAAGGTACTTATTGTGGATGACGATATGCGTAATATCTTCGCCCTAAGCAGTGCGCTGCAATCCTATGACCTGGTGGTGGAGATTGCCAACGATGGCGAGGAAGCTATTGTCAAACTTGAAGAGATAAACGACATTGATATAGTGTTGATGGACATTATGATGCCTAAAATGGATGGCTATGAAGCCACCAGATATATACGCAAGCAAAACAAATGGGCTAAGTTGCCTGTAATAGCTTTAACCGCGAAAGCAATGAAGGATGATCGTGAAAAATGCATAGCGGCCGGCGCTAATGATTACATTACCAAACCGGTTGATATGGATAGATTGATAGCATTGATGCAGTTGTGGTTAGGAAGCTAATATGATGAGTACGGAACAAGAAGTTTTATCGGCACAGCAATTAGATGAGTTAATTGATCTGATAAAAAAGTTTCATGGGTTTGATTTTTCTTGCTATTCCAAAGCTTCGCTAAAACGCAGGGTCATAAGAATAATGCAGAACAAAAAGCAAACTTTTTATGATCTTAAACACACCCTGGTAAATAACCAGCATTTTTTTCAGGAATTTTTAGATGAGATCACAGTAAACGTTACTGAAATGTTTCGTGATCCATCTTTCTATAAAGCGATTAACAACCAGGTTATCCCTTATCTTTCTACCTATCAGCACATAAAAATATGGAGTGCTGGCTGTTCCTCAGGCGAGGAGGTTTATTCGCTTGCCATTTTAATGAATGAAACAGGCCTTAGTAAAAAATCCTTTATTTATGGTACTGATATTAATACGGAAATGCTTAAGGAAGCGCGTAAAGGTATTTATAGTCTGAAGAAAATAAAGAGCTATGCCGAAAACTATCAATACTCAGGGTTGAAAGGATCATTAACAGATCATTTTACAATAATGTATGATGCTGCAACAGTGCATAGCGAATTGAAACATAATACATTATTTTCCGTACATAACCTGGTATCTGACGCGATATTTAACGAATTTCAACTAATTAGTTGCCGAAACGTATTTATATACTTTGAAAGTGAGCTACAGGAAAAAATACTTGAATTATTTTATAACAGTTTAGCTCCTCTTGGGTTCTTATGTATGGGCAGTAAAGAAACTATACGCTCGGATAAGTTTAAAAAGAAGTTTAAGGTTATAAATAGTAAAGAAAATATATATCAAAAAATTGTCAGTTGATAATAATATAATAGCACACTGGAAAAGATCAGAATTTTTACTGATAGGGGGATCTGCCGGGTCTTTTAAATTGATATTTAACATCGTAAAGAATTTTAATGCTGATTTGGATAAAGCGGTTATCATAATAATTCATAGAAAAAAGAATTTTTTTAGCGAGATAGAAAAACTATTTGCCGAAAATTCCCGTATATCCCTTAAGGAAATTAGAGACAAGGAAGTAATTCGTAAAAACACTATATACATTGCCCCTGCAAATTATCATACTCTTATCGAAAAGAATGGTAGCTTTGGGCTTGATGTTTCGGAGGCAATTTGGTATTCAAGGCCTTCTATAGATGTAACTTTTGAAAGTGCCGCTGAAGCTTTTAAGGGGCGTTGTACAGCAATACTTCTTTCTGGCGCAAACCAGGATGGGGCACAGGGATTATTAAAACTACGCGACAACGGTTGTTTAACAATAGCGCAAAATCCGGAAGAGGCCGAAATGCCCCAAATGCCGTTTGCAGCAATTGAAATTAAAGCAGCAGAATATATATTAAATTCTGAGGAAATTTTTGGACTTTTACAACAATAATAATTATCGATAAACTTATACAATTTTAGATGACCCCTGTTAATATTCTCATTGTTGATGACAGAGAAGAAAATATTGTTGCGCTTGAAGCATTATTAAAGCGTAATGATATTAAAATATTTTCCACTACGTCGCCCAATGATGCCTTAAAAATTGCCTGGGAAAATCATATTGCAATAGCGTTAATTGATGTTCAAATGCCTGAAATTGATGGTTTTGAATTGGTTGAGATGCTCAAATCAAATCCTCGCACCAAAGATATACTGGTAATTTTTGTAACCGCTATCTCAAAAGAATCAAAATATGCTGTTAAAGGTTATGGTAGCGGTGCGGTAGATTATTTATATAAGCCCCTTGATCCGTATATTACATCTGCTAAGGTTGATTCTTTTATTCAATTGGCACGTTATCAGACTGAAATTATTCGTAAAAATGAGGAGTTGGAAAATTTCTCTATCGTAGTAAACAATTCAGCTGATATTATTTGCGCGGTTGATGCAAAAACGTTGAGGGTAAAAACAATCAATCCAACGGTTGAGAAAATATTGGGCTATAAGGCTTCTGAGATTATAGGTAAAAGTATAATTGACAGAGCCGTAGAGGCTGATCGACCGGCATTTCGTAAAAAACTAGGCGAGATTATTAATGATAACCTGAATTTCGCTGTGTTTGAATTTAAGTTTGAAACATTTGATAAAAATGTAATATGGGCTGAATGCAGGGCATCATATCATAACAAAACTATATTCATCAACATTAGTAATATATCTCCGCAAAAAAGCTATCTGGAGCAGTTGGTTAAGTCGAAAGAAGCGGCTGAATATGGAAAAAAGGTAAAAGAGAACTTTTTGGCTAACATGAGCCATGAGTTACGTACGCCAATAAACGGGGTGATTGGTTTAACTCAATTACTGCGTAAAACCCCTATGAACGATCAGCAATTGAGTATGCTGGAATTGTTAGAGACATCGTCGCAATCGTTACTTGGTGTGATTAATGATGTACTGGACATATCAAAAATCGAATCTGGTAAATTCAATATTATTCGTGCCCCAAATAACATTCGTGAGGTTATTGCTTCTGTATTTCAATTATTGAAGTTTAAAGCCGATGAGAAGATGGTTGATATGTTATTGGATATTGACCCGAATTTGCCTCAGTATATGATGATTGACGCCTTGAGATTAAATCAGGTATTAATGAACTTGTTAAGTAATGCTATCAAATTCACCGATAGGGGACATGTTAAGCTAAAAGTAGCTGTACTTGATAGGGATAAAGATAATTTAAAAATTAAGTTCAGTGTTGAGGATACTGGTATAGGTATAGTTGAGGAAAAGTTATTAAAAATATTTGATTCGTTTGAGCAGGCTGACATTGATACGGCTAATATATATGGTGGTACTGGTTTGGGCCTCACCATAGTGAAAAAACTTGTAGAATTAAAAGGGGGCGAACTAACTGTTAGCAGCCAGATCGGCAAGGGGAGCGTATTTAATATAATAAATTGGATTACTATAGCTGAAAAACCTGAACCTAAGAAGGATAATAAGGCAGATCATAAAAAGCTTCCACCATTTAACCAATTGAGTGTATTGGTTGCAGAGGATAATATGGTAAATCAGTTTATCCTGGCAAAAATGTTAAAGGATTGGAACGTGAATGTTGAAATGGTTGATAACGGCCGTAAGCTTATTGAAAAACTGCATCAACAAAATTTTGATATTATACTGATGGATACCCATATGCCGGATATGAACGGTTATCAGACGGCTAAAGCTATCCGGATGGATTTTGAGGAACCTAAAAGAAGTATTCCTATAATTTCTCTATCGGCCGCAGCCTTAGATCATGAAAAAGAGGAGGCTATATCCGCGGGTATGAATGATGTGTTATCAAAACCATTTCAACCTCATGAATTACATGATAAAATACAAAAAATGTTGAAGATAGATTTGGTGCTATAATTTTATACCACTGTAAGTTGATAGCCAATTTAACTATCCTAATTCTTATCTTCGCGCCATGATATTTAATCAAACCTGGAACTTACTGAAAAAGGAAATTCTGTTGGAATGGCGTTCAAAATATGCTTTCAATGGGGTGCTATTATATGTGGTATCCACCGTGTTTGTTTGTTATATATCTTTTCACCTAAGTCCTGGTTTTAGTGGCAGTGAAGGGTATCCAATAGTTTGGAATATCCTTTTTTGGATCATCATCCTGTTCGCATCTGTAAATGCAATAGCCAAAAGTTTTATTCAGGAAAACAAAGGGCGTTTATTGTATTACTATACCATAGCCAGCCCACAGGCTATAATCCTTTCAAAAACAATTTATAATATTTTATTAATGTCATTGCTCAGTGTATTGGCACTAATTGTTTACCTATTGTTTTTCCCTAATACTATCGGCGACCCGCTTTTTTATTTCTTAGCTGTACTTTTAGGCAGTATTAGTTTCTCCACAGTTTTTACTATGATTTCGGCCATCGCTTCCAAAGCAGGCAACAATGGTACTTTAATGGCCATTTTAAGCTTTCCGGTTATTATACCAGTTATCTTACTCCTGATACGCATCAGCAAAAGCGCAATGGATGGGGTAGAGCGTAGTTTATTGTATGGCAACATAGGTATACTTTTTGCCATAAATGTTATTGTAATAGCTACATCTTTACTGCTTTTTCCGTATTTGTGGCGGGATTAATAAGCTGATAATAAGTCAAGTCTGCCCTAGTTTAGAATCTATCTAATCTTTTTGTCATTTTATTTGGATTAAGTCTAAATAAAATGCTCTTTTGCAATTGAAACAAAAAACGGCATAGACTAATTCAACTTTATGAAGAAAAGAAATTTACTTATCCTTATACTTTTCATACTTACATTTTCTGCAACTATAGTCTCAATTACATCATGTAATAAGATTTTTCCGGAAATGATTAATCCCGAAAATGGTTTGTGTGGGCCTATAACACTTACAAGCTCGCAAACACTACTTTTTTCAGCAGGAAATGATCAGTTCTTTGCTAACCGTACATCAGCAACAGGTCTTGGGCCGTATTTTGTAGCAACTGGATGCGGTAGCTGCCACTCCAGTGATAATAGAGGGCATCCTTTTACTATACTAACCCGTTTTGGTCAAACAGATAGTACCGGAAATAAATTCTTAGCAGAAGGCGGCCCACAATTAGGTACGTTTTGTTTACCGGGATATACACCTGAAACTATCCCGGCAGGTGCAACCAGTACAAAATTAATAGCCCCAATTACAGCAGGTGTGGGCTTTCTGGAAGCAGTTCCTGATTCTGAAATTATAGCAATGGCTAATGCTAATGTAAATAACCCTAATGGTGTAAGAGGCCATCCTAATTATAATGCTATTCCATCATATGTAACACCATTAAGTGGTGCTATACAAAGGGCGGATGGTAAATATATTTGTCGCTTTGGCCGCAAGGCAGCTGTTTATAATTTGTTTCAACAGGTAGCATTGGCTTACAATCATGATATGGGTATTACTTCAAGTTATATGCCATATAATCCATTTAATTATCAGGATGAGGCGATGCCTACAACACCTGCAACCCCAGAAATAGATAATAATACATTTTATTCTGTTGTGTTTTATGTAACAGCTTTACAAACCCCTATACAGCGTAATGCCACCGATGCTACCGTTATACAAGGGCAGAATGCATTTGTTAAAATAGGTTGCGCAGATTGTCATAAACAGAATCTTACTACAGGATATTCGGCAATACAGGGTCTTGCTTATCAAACATTCCAGCCATTTACAGATCTGTTGGTTCATGATATGGGGCCGGGTGATGATGACCATTATACTGAAGGTGATGCTTTAACTTCTGAGTGGCGTACAACTCCACTATGGGGGTTAGGTTTGGCACCGTGCGTACAAGGCGGCGATGTTTATTTAATGCACGATGGCAGGGCGCACAGCATCCAACAGGCAATACAAATGCATGGTGGCGAATCAGCTGTTAGCGCAGCAAACTTTAGCAAACTTTCGTCAGCAGACCAAACAGCGGTAATTAAGTTTTTACAATCGTTATAATGGAAAGAAAGGCATTTTTAAAAACTTGTGGCTTCGCCTGTTTAGGTGGCTCAGTGCTAATAGGTGCACTTGAAAGTTGCGGTACCAGTAAAATGGTAACAGGCACTATCAACAATTCAAACCTGGTTGTACCTATAACCGCGTTTCAAAGCAACGGGGCTTACAATAAGTATATTGTGGTACAACAGGAACAATTAAAATATCCGATCTGTGTGTATCGCTTTAGCCAAACTGAATATTCAGCCGTATTGATGCGTTGTACTCACCAAGGCGCAGAGCTACAAGTGTTTGGCGACAAATTAGAATGCCCTGCACATGGCAGCACTTTTAGCAATATAGGCCAGGTAAAAAATGGCCCTGCAGATACCAATCTGCGCACTTTCCCGGTAATTGTTCAAAATGATCAACTTCTTATTTCACTCAAATGAAAATAACTTTATCAGTCTTATTTATTACAATTTTACTCTTTTACTTTCAGCCTGCATCAGCTCAGATAGACAGTAGTTTACTTAATAGTCCTGCTAAAAAAGATACTGCAAAACATACACTAAGTATGGATGCAATTTATAATCGTCCATTTAAAAAGTTAGGCAGTTCATCACTCTCTATCGGTGGGTATGTTGAATCTGATGTTCAATATACCAACACCTCCGGTATAACCAATGGCGATCAGTTCCAATTCAGGCGCTTCAGCTTGTTTGTATCGTCAACCATAGCTCCGCATATTAAATTCCTTTCTGAAATAGAATATGAAGATGACCCTTCTGGAGATGCGGGGGAAGCTGCCGGTCCTGAGTTTGGTGTTGAATATGCTGCTTTAGATATTGAATTTAATCCCTTGCTTAATTTACGCGGCGGTATGATCTTGAACCCGATAGGTGGTTTTAACGAAAATCATGATGGCCCCAAATATGAATTTACCGACAGGCCCATTGCCATGACACAAATGTTGCCTGATACCTGGAACAACCCTGGTTTTGGGCTATATGGAAAAAAATACAGCGGACATTGGATGTATGGCTATGAAGCTTATGTTACCGGTGGCTTTAATGATTCTATTATTAATAATTCGCAAGGAAAAACATTCTTACCGGCAGCAAAAAGCAGCATTACACGTTTTAACACAAGTGCCAGCGGCGAACCGCTTTATACCGGTAAACTATCATTCGGTAATGATCAAATAGGTGAGATTGGTTTATCATATATGGGAGGTGTTTATAATACCTGGCGTGTAGAAGGTGCGCAGGTTGATAATAAAAGAAGTGTTAATGTGTTTGATGTGAATTTTAATGGAACAATACCGGGTTTGCATACCAATATAATTTCTGAGTGGGCATGGATATTTGTAGATATACCACCTGATTATACACCCGAGTATGCACATAAGCAATTTGGTGGATTTATTGATGTGGTACAGCCGATAATACACGGCCGTATACTTGATTGGGATAATGCTACTGTTAATATTGCTGTACGTGGCGAATATGTAGATTGGAATGACGGGAATTTTGTAGCAACGGGCCAAAAAATGTATAACGATTTATGGAGTATAATGCCTGCGATCAGTTTTAGACCAACACCTCAAACAGTTTTACGCCTTAATTATCGCCGCCAAACACAAAACGATATAACCGGTAATAAAATAGGAGCTGCAATTGGGCCAACTGCCGGTTTAAGCTTTGGTCTATCAACTTATTTTTAAGCTTAGCTTATTGTAAATCAATTCAATATCCAATTCTAATCCATGAAATTTATTTAAGATTAGAATTGGATTAAAATTTCATTTCAACTTCATTTCTAAACCTTTAATTAGCATCTTCAAAAAATATTTAAACTTTTGGTTTGATGCGCTTTTCCTGGTTAATCCTTCTATTGTTTTTCCCGATTATTACGCTGGCGCAAAACGGCATAATAACGGGTAAAGTAACGCGTGCTGATAATAAAGCCCCGTTACCATTAGCTAACGTTTTTTTGAGTAATACAACATCGGGCACTTCAAGTGCATCCGATGGGACCTTTACATTGAGCCACTTAAAGCCTGGTCAATATACCTTGGTAGTAAGTATCTTAGGTTACGAAGACTATTCCACCACAGTTTCAGTAGCACAGGAGCCGATAAATATAAACATTGAACTATCTGCCAAAGTAACTGAGCTCCACGAAGTAATTGTAACAACACCCGCAAACTGGAAAAAAAATTACGATGAGTTTGTTAAAGAGTTTATTGGTACTGATGATAACGCAAAGCAATGTTATGTGCTTAATCCCCGTTCAGTTAATCTAATTTACCACAAGCCTCAACAGGAACTGGAAGCTTATACAGATGAATTTTTAGTGGTAGATAACCAGGCACTTGGTTATCGAGTTAAATTTTTGGTAAAGGAGTTCACCAGCAGCAAACTCACCAATATTACAGGATATAGCGGACAAAGGTTATTTCAGGCATTACCCGGGACTAAAAAACAATTGGAAGAGTGGAAAAAAAAGCGTGAAGAAGCTTATTATGGCTCGCCAATGCATTTCTACAGATCTTTATATACTGGCAAGCTTGACTCTGACGGTTTTGTTGTAATGAAATTAACCAGGCAAAACAACGTTAATCGTCCGCAGGAAATAGTTATACAACAAAAAATTAAAAAGTTCAACGATGGCATGCACCGCGATTCAATAAACTACTGGATAGGTATGCAAAATATGTCTAAATATTTTCATGAACATTTAGATCGAAATCCTCAACCATTGAATACTTTCTTGTTCAGTACTAAACAAGACGGTATTTATGCGGTTAGTTTCTCCGATTGTTTGTATGTTATTTACACTAAAAAACACGAAACATCAGATTTTAAGGACCTATACCGGCCACTGGATATGGAAACATATGAAACAAGTATTGTAACTACCGCAAAACCATATTTTTTTGATACTAACGGTGTGGTATTTGGCGATTCAGCTCCATTATATGAAGGCACCTGGTCAAAATCAAAATTATCTGATCTGTTACCTGTTGATTATACGCCGGGCGATTAATATCACTAATTTCGATACCAATTACAGCCAAATGATTTAATTCGTGATTTTTAAATCATTACCTTTGCCAGCACAAATAATATGAAGTTCATTTATCAAACATGGTGGAAAGTAATAGCCGTATTGCTGGTATTTTCTACACTTTTTACAGGTTTACTGCTTCATGTACCTGCTTTACCCGTACTTCACGAAACTATACGTAACCTGTATTTCCACGTACCTATGTGGATGGGAATGCTTACTGTATTCGTATTATCGGTTTACTTCAGCATAAAGTATCTGCGTAATGGTAGGGAAGAGGATGATCTGGCTGCAGTAGAATGTGTAAACACTGGCTTATTATTTTATGCCATGGGTTTAGTTACCGGAATGCTATGGGCAAAATATACCTGGGGCCAATTTTGGAGCGGTGACCCTAAGCAAAATAGTGCTGCTATAGCATTTTTGCTATACTGTGCTTATTTAGTACTGCGTAACTCAATTGACGAAGAGCAAAAGCGCGCCAAAATTTCAGCCATTTACAACATTTTCGCTTTTCCGATAATGATCGTACTGATTTTCATTTTACCACGAATGACAGACTCTTTACACCCGGGTAGTGGTGGTAACCCTGCATTTGGTAAATATGATTTAGATAATGGTATGAAGATCGCCTTTTATCCTGCTATGCTGGGTTGGAGTTTTATTGCTTTGTGGATTGCCACCATTCGTTATCGGATCCGTTTAATTGAAAACAAAAAGAATGCTATAAACTAATATGAAGAAATTAACTTTTTTGTTGCTTTTGCTTTTATCCTGCACAGGCGTATTTGCACAGTCGAACCTTGGTGTAACGATGGATGACACCCTACAAAGCTCTGGTAAAATATATGTTGTTGTTGCCATAATCGCTATCATATTTGTAGGATTAGCCTTATATTTATTTTCAATTGACAGAAGATTGAAAAAAATCGAAAACGAAAAATAGTTCAAATACTATGTTTAAATAGTTTAAACATAGTATTGTGTCGTCTGTTAGTAATTATTGATAATACACCTGTATTTATATTTGCAATATTGATAAAAAAAGTATCACATTTGCGCTGTTTTTTAACAATATAATAATTATCTAACAAATTATGGCTACCAATATTAATGCTGCCGTTCCGGATGATCACTTTTTTGGTGATGTATGTAAGTTCTTCGATCATGCAGCAAAGTTCACACATCATGATGCTGGTTTACTCGACCAGATAAAATCCTGCAATAGCGTATACCGCTTCCGTTTCCCTATTCGCAAAGCTAATGGCTTCGAGGTTATTGATGCCTGGCGTGTAGAGCACTCTCATCACCAATCACCAACCAAAGGTGGTATCCGCTACAGCGAAATGGTTAATGAGGATGAAGTAATGGCACTTGCCGCGTTGATGACTTACAAGTGCGCTATTGTTAATGTTCCTTTTGGCGGCGCTAAAGGCGGCATCAAGATCAACCCTAAAAATTACACAGTTGGCGAGCTTGAAAATATCACCCGCCGCTATACTGTTGAGCTAATCAAGAAAAACTTCATAGGCCCAAGTATCGACGTTCCCGCGCCGGATTACGGTTCAGGCGAACGCGAGATGAGCTGGATTGCTGATACTTATGCTACCATGAACCCAGGTCAATTAGATGCTATGGGTGCTGTTACTGGTAAGCCAATCGCCTTGCAAGGTATTGCGGGCCGTCGTGAGGCTACAGGCAGGGGAGTAGCCATCGCTATTCGCGAATGCGTTAGTGTTGGTGAGGACATGCAGAAAATTGGCCTTACCGCAGGTATATCAGGTAAAAAGGTAATTGTGCAGGGTTTGGGTAACGTAGGTTACCACTCCGCTAAATTCTTGATTGAATTTGGTGCGATAGTAGTTGGCCTATGCGAATTTGAAGGCGCTATATACAATGCTGATGGTTTGGATATTGAAGCAGTATTCCAGCACCGTAAATTAACTGGATCAATTCTGGGTTATGCAGGCGCTAAATCTGAGTTCAAGAACTCAATGGAAGGCCTGGAGCAACCATGTGATATATTAGTTCCCGCAGCTTTAGAGAACCAGATCACCGTTGGAAATATTAAAAACATCAAAGCCAAGATCATAGCCGAAGGTGCCAATGGACCTACAACTCCCGAAGCTGAAGCTATTTTCTATAAAAATGGTGGTTTAATTATCCCTGATATGTATGCTAACGCAGGTGGTGTAACTGTATCTTACTTTGAATGGTTGAAAAACCTTTCACATGTAGCATTCGGCCGTATGAACAGGCGTTTTGAAGAAAACTCCAACCTAAACCTGGTAAACATGGTTGAAGGCATTACAGGTGTAGCCTTAAACAGCGCGCAGCGTTCAAGTATTATCAAAGGTGCATCTGAGTTGGAGTTGGTAAACTCTGGTTTAGAGGATACTATGATCCGCTCATATCACGAGATCAGGGAAACCTTTGTTACCACACCCGGCATTGATACCTTACGTACAGCCGCGTTTGTAGGCGCTATCAACAAAATAGCAGTATCCTACCAAAACCTTGGTGTTTGGCCATAAAGAATATTAATAAGTAGAGTAGTTTTAGCCATTGTATAATTTTATACAATGGCTCTTTTGTTTGCACTGTACCACGGTACAAGTGAAACAGGTGGTACATTTGGTACACTTTTTACCCCAGAAACGCCCTGAAAAGTACTAAAAAGAGGGTTTTTAACCCAATAATTAGTATCAAAACTGAATAAAAAGCACCTATTTAGCCCCCAAAACTATCTTTATTTTACCTTTTTTTATCAAAATTTGACTAAAAAGGCATGTAAAAATCGTCTTTTTACGCATGTTAGATTTTAGAATGATACACTAATCAGCTTCACTAGCACTGTTGGGACCGCCTTTTTGATCAGCCCCTGCGGATTATCGGTCCTGTAGTTGCATTAAGGTATAGCAGTCCGAAGTTAGCAAATGGGACAGCTTAGTTTAAATGTGGGATTCGGCTAAATCAAAAGCAGATTTGGATAAATTTTTAAGACATACGCAGCCGTTATTTGCATCATGAAAATAATCGTTACAGGTTCATTAGGGAATATCAGCAAGCCACTGACAGAAATATTAGTTGCCCAGGGGCATTTGGTCACCGTGATAAGCAGCGATCCCAAAAAGCAAGCAGCTATCGAAACTTTGGGAGCGGTACCAGCCATCGGCTCGATTTCAGATATCGCCTTTTTGACCAAAACTTTCCAGGGAGCGGATGCCGTTTACGCCATGATTCCTTTAAGTTTTACAGAACCGGACATTGGCGATTATTTACGTCGGATGGCGCAAAATTATGTGCAGGCATTGCAGCAAGCCGGCAGCAAACGTGTGATAATTATGAGTGGATGGGCGGCAGACCTGGTGCGCGGCGAAAATATCGAAGATGTTTTTGATGACCTAAACACCTCTCTCACTATCATGCGCCCCGCCTCATTTTACACCAACTTCTATCAGTCCATAGATCTAATTAAAGGTAAAGGGCTGATTGGCAAGTTCCTGACACTACGTTATTTCGGCCTTTGGGCGCTACTGACCGGTAAGACCGGCCTATTGATGGGGAATTATGGCGGGGATGACCGGGTTGTTTTTGTGTCGCCGAAAGATATAGCTGAGGCGGTAGCGGAGGAACTTTTACTGCATCCTGATCATACCACTATTCGTTATGTGGGTAGCGAAGAAATGAGCTGTAACGAAGCGGCAAAAACCATTGGTAGCGCTGTAGGTAAACCCTGGTTAAAATGGGTGCTGCTTTCAGATAAAGAAATGCTGCAAGGATTGAAGATGGCCAAAGTTCCGGAAAAACTGGCTGAGACCTTGGTGGAAATGCAAGCGGCTATGCATAGCGGTAGAGCGTTGGAGAACTTTCACCAGAATAAGCCTAAAATGGGAAAGGTAAAGCTTGCCGATTTTGCCAAAGAATTTTCCATGGCATATTTTCAAAAATAAATAATATATTAAACTTTGTTTATGAGCAACCATCAGCTTTTCCGTTTTAGCACGATTACCGAATATCACAGGGCTGCGGGGCTGCCTAAACCTGCACACCCGCTGATTAGCTTGGTCCGTATGGAAGAGCTTAAGTTGCCCATTAAAGAAGTACCTTTCAGACTCATCTTTGACTTTTATTCCATTTCGCTAAAAAAGGTGCAAAACGCCAAATTTAAATACGGGCAGCAAGCCGGTGATTTTGACGAAGGCGTGTTGTTCTTTATGGCACCCGGACAGCTATTTGGCGTGGACATCGTTGTAGACACATTACAACGGCCCGAAGGATGGATAATACTCATTCACCCAGATTTTTTATGGAGTACACCGCTGGCTAAGACAATCAAACAATATGAATTCTTCGGTTATTCAGTTTATGAAGCACTTTATCTGTCGGATAAAGAGGAAAATATGTTAACGGTTATTGTGAACCAGATCGAGCAAGAATACCACACCAATATCGACCGATTCAGCCAAAGTGTGATGATTGCGCAACTTGAACTATTACTGACCTATTCTGAAAGGTTTTACCAGCGGCAGTTCATCACCCGGAAGATCGCTGGTCACGAACTGCTAACGCAGATGGAAGATTTCTTATTTAACTATTTCAACAGCGGAGCACTAGCCAAGCAAGGACTGCCCAGTGTTACCCAAATTGCCGAATCGCTTAATATTTCTCCGGGCTATCTCAGCAGCCTACTTAAGTCTCTGACCGGCCAAAGCACACAGCAACATCTGCACTGCAAGCTGATCGATCTGGCCAAAGAAAAACTCTCTACCACTAACTTATCAGTCAGTGAGATCGCCTATGAGCTGGGATTTGAACATTTACAATCGTTTAGTAAACTCTTTAAGACTAAGACGAGCCTTTCACCGTTGGAATTCCGCCATTCTTTTAATTAATTCCCACCAAAAATAATCACCGTCTGATTTTTATACCACTAACTCTCCACTATGTCATTACGGCGAAGCAAACTCGTCGCGCTCATCTGCATGCAACGAATTTGCTTTATTCCAGCAATGATAATAGGAGAGAAACTCTTAATAGGAAAAAGCACAAACCATCGTTAACCGCCCAAAACCGGCATCGTCTGGTTCGGCAAACACACCAGAAGTAGCAGACAAGCAATTATGCATATCGACCTGTAAAGTCTGGGATTGCCACGCTATCGCTTACAGCAATGACGTTTTTAATAGACCAATCACTAATTTTGTCAATAATGATTCTAAATAAGATTAATGTCTTGTAATAAACATTATTACCTTTACGTTTCGTATTTTTGTAAACTCAATTACAAGGAGAGAAACCTTAATGAAGAAATCATCAATTTTTGGTATTGTAACCATTGCTGTAGCTATCGCGATAATCATTTGCACCTATGGTTCTGCAAGTACTTATGGTACTTTTAAGGATGCCGACAATAACAGCGGCGAATTGCATATCATCGGTCACATCGATAAACAAAAAGAAATGGTATATGATGCAACTAAGGATGCAAACTACTTTTCTTTTTATATGCGCGATACCGTAGGCCACGAATGTAAAGTTGTTTACACTGGTACTAAGCCAGAGGATTTCGACAGGACAGATAAAATTGTGCTTGTTGGTCAAATGAACAAAGGCGAATTTCATGCTTCACATATCCTGATGAAGTGCCCATCGAAATACAAACAGGATAAATTAGACGTTCAGGCCGATACTAAAAAAGCCTCCATATAAAATCATCTTAATGAATATAGCTTACCAGGGCGAACACCTTTTACCGGGTCAATTGGGCCAATTTTTCATCGTTCTTGCATTCGGTTCTGCTCTTTTTTCCACAATCAGCTATTACTTTGCTACAACCAACACCAATAAGTTGGATACATCGTGGTTATACTTGGGCCGTATCGGTTACTTTTTAAACAGTGTATCCGTTATTGGTATTGGCGCTTGCTTATTCTATATCATCTATAGCAACCTGTTCGAGTACAATTACGCATGGGAGCACTCATCACGCACACTACCTGTTTACTACATCATTTCCAGCTTTTGGGAAGGGCAGGAAGGCAGTTTCTGGCTTTGGGGCTTTTGGCAGGCAGTTTTAGGCAATATCCTTATCTGGCGTGCTAAATCATGGGAAAAACCCGTGCTTACCGTTATCGCGTTATCACAAACACTATTAGCATCTATGCTTTTAGGTGTCGAAATATTGGGCTCACGTATAGGCAGCTCACCATTTATCCTACTTCGCCAGGCAATGGAAGCGCCAATATTTAGTCGCCCGGAATACCTTTCATACGTTAAAGATGGTAACGGCTTAAACCCGCTGCTTCAAAACTATTGGATGGTGATCCACCCGCCAACGCTGTTCTTAGGTTTCGCATCCATGATCGTGCCTTTTGCTTACGCGGTTGCAGGTTTATGGCAAAAACGCTATAAAGAATGGGTTCAACCTGCTATATCATACGCCTTATTCGCGGTAATGGTATTGGGTACAGGTGTAATCATGGGTTCACTTTGGGCTTATGAATCATTAAACTTTGGCGGTTACTGGGCATGGGATCCAGTTGAAAATGCAGCCCTTATCCCATGGCTAACGTTAATAGGCGCTGTTCACGTCATGATCGTTTACAAAAATACCGGTCACGCCTATTTTACAGCTACTTTTTTAACGCTGATAAGCTTTGTATTGGTACTATACGCATCGTTCCTAACCCGTAGCGGTATCCTGGGCGAAACCTCGGTACATGCTTTCACCGATTTGGGTATGTTTTGGCACTTAGTGGTTGATGTGGTGGTATTTGCCATTATAGCGGCAACCTTGCTCATAATACGGTTTAAGGAAATGCCTATCAGCAAAAAAGAAGAAGATACATATTCCCGCGAATTCTGGATGTTTGTTGGCTCAGTATTCCTGGCTTTATCATGCCTGCAATTGGTGGTAGTAACCTCAATCCCGGTATGGAACGCCATCTTTAAAACAAACATCGCACCGCCATCAAACCCGGTTACTTTATACAATGTTTTCCAGGCTGGTTTTGCGGTTGTGGTAACCTTACTTACAGGTATTACACAGTTCTTAAAATACAAAAAGACAGATATTACCCGCTTTTTCATCAGCACCATACTTTATCTTGTTTTCGCCGCTGTAATTACCGGGGTAATTGTTTACCTAACCGGTGTTTACAAGCTTAAATTTGTTTTTATATTGGTGATGCTGGGTGCTATTTACTCTATTTTAGTAAATGGAAAAGTTTTGGCTGATGCATTCAAAGGAAAGATCAAACTAGCTGGTTCGGCAGTAGCGCATATTGGCTTTGGGCTGATCATGGTGGGTGCTTTAATATCAGCAGGTACAAGTAATGTAGTATCGCAAAACACAAGTGGTACGGATTACGGTGCCGATTTTGATAAAGCCAATAACTCCCGCGAAAACGTAATGTTATACAAAAACGTACCCATAAAAATGGGCGATTATACCGTAACTTATGTGGGCGATTCCATTGCAGCACCAAATCACTATTTTAAGATTGATTATAAGCTTTTAGATGCAAACGGCAACATCAAAGAGGAATTCATCTTAAAACCGAACTCGCAGTATAACAATAAAATGGGTTTGGTTTCATCGCCAGATACCAAGCACTATTTGTTTCATGATTTGTATACCCACATCAGCATGGCGCCACTTAACGTGATGCAGGCAGGTATGGATTTAGGTCACGATCAGGAAACTAACGATGACGACAACTACAATGCCCCAATCGCGCACGATATGGCAGTAGGAGATACTATTCAGTATAGGGATGGCTATATTATATTGGAAAAATTAAATAAAGATGCTCACGTACAAAATATACCGGTTACAGCTAACGATGTTGCCGTAGGCGCTGACTTAAAGGTAGTATCGCATGGTATTACTTACCAGGCCGAGCCGGTTTACATGGTAAAAAATGGTTCAGTATTTGATTTTGCCCGTAAGATTGATGATGCAGGCTTAAAGCTGCGGTTAACCAAAATAATACCTGAGAAAAACAAATTCGAGATAATGGTTTATGACCAGCCCGAGGGGAAAAGGCCGTATGTGGTTATGCGTGCTATTAACTTCCCGTTCATCAACTTCTTGTGGACTGGTACACTTATCATGATTATCGGCTTTTTACTATCAATTTTCAGAAGAAATAAAGAGCTAAAAACGGTATAAGCCCTACCCAACCCCCCCTGGCAGGGAGGGCTTTAAATTAAAGTCTCCCCAACCGGGGGAGATTTAGAGGGGGCTTACAATTGTAATAGTATTTTGACGTGATTTTTTCACGTCAAAATATTCCATTATATTTTTTTTGTTATCTTAGTTTCTCAAACCTCTATGAAAATGCTTGTCTACAAAAAAACAACAACAATCATCTGCTTATTAGCAGCAGTTACATTCGCAGCGCTTACATCGATGAGCTCTGATCATGATGAACATCATGGCCCTAAAAATTTAAAAGTTCTTCCTAAAAATATCCCGCATGAAATGCTTCATAAAGTGATGGACGACTGGTCTGAAGCATTAGGCGTGCATTGTAATTTTTGCCATGCCGGCGGAGAGGGCGGTAAACTTGATTTTGCAAGCGATGCCAAGCCGGAAAAGAATATGGCCCGTGAAATGTATAAAATGACAGCCAAAATAAATACCAAATATTTTGAGGGTAAAAAGGATTCATTGAATATGGTAATAGGCGATATTAAATGCGTTACTTGCCACCACGGCAGCCCTCATCCGGATGAGGCGGCATTTGCACCGGATATGAAAAATCACGGCCCGCAAATGATGCATCACGACGGTCCGCCGCCTGTTAAGCCTGATTCTACCGGCAAATAATCCGGTAAATATATTTTACTAATTATAAAGCGGGATAATTTTTAATTAAAAATTATCCCGCTTTATTGTTTTTAAGAAAATTCAATAAGCAAAGGAAATTTCAGCGTGCTCATAAGTTTAATATTAACCTATGGTGTTTTATTAACATTTTATTGCAGTTGTTGATAAATGCCTACCGGAAATTAGCTTAATTACAGTAATATTTGTTTTAGTTGATTTTATAATATTTTAGGCATATTAAATCACCTGGATATGTAAAAACGGCGCCGGAAAACCTGTATGAATAAGTCCAAACTATTTTTCTTATTAGTAGTATTTTTATCAGTAGATAAATTTGTATGTGCCCAGCAAACTATCATGAATGATATTTCTGAGGATTACATTGCCAGGTTAGTAGCGCATGCCGAAGCAAACTATCCGCAGGTAAAATCAAACCAAAACAAAATAAACATAGCGCAGGGTAATATTGGTAAAGCCAAAGTATCCTACCTTGATGCTTTTACATTTTCATACATATACCAACCCCAGGGGATAAACACACTTGGCAACGTATCTGGCACAACATCAAACTACAACTATTTTAACGGCATACAAGCAGGGATATTTTTTAACCTGGGTTCGTTTTTAGAAAAACCATATGCCGTAAAACAAGCAAAGCAAGAGCTTGAAATTGCCAATAATGATCAAAATCAATACTATTTAACCATAACCAGCGAGGTTAAAAAAAGATATTATACTTACCTGCAGGATATATCGATACTTAAACTTACCGCGCAGGCCTGTATTGATAATGAAAATGTTGCCAACGATGTAAAACACAAGTTTCAAAAAGGCGAGGAAACGTTTGATAATTATACTAAAGCACAAAGTAGTTTAACCGCAAGTTATCAGGCCAAAATACAAGCTGAAACCGCTTTATTAATAGCCAAAGCTGATCTGGAAGAATTGCTGGGCGATAAATTAGAAAACATTAGATAGATGGAGTTAGGTGATTTTTTCAAGGTTCTTTCCCGGCATAAACTTACGCTGATAATAGTTCCTATTATCGCTATTATTATTACCTACTTTCTTGTACGCAATCAGCCAAGTGTATATACATCGCAAACACAAATAGCAACCGGGTTGGTTGATAAAACACAAGTAACCCTGGGCGATAATACTACGGCTGCTGAATCACAAGTTGCACAGGATTTCGATAACCTGATTGAAATTTTACGTTCAAAAAGAATCACTGAACAGGTATCATACCAGTTAATGATCCACGATTTAACAAGCCAGACACCTTTCAGGCCACCAAGTAAATTATTATTGCAACTTAACCAGTCTGCACGCGAACATGCTTTGGCTGTTTATACCGATTATTATAACAGGAGAAAAGAACTCTCGCTATTCAATCCGGATCAGAACGGTTTGCACAGTTTACTACTCTCCATGAAATATGATGATGAGTCGTTGCTTAAAAACCTGAATATTTACAGGGCGCAAAGCAGTGATTTTATTGATATTGAATACAATGATGACGATCCGCAATTAACCGCCTTTGTAGTAAATACACTGGCGCATGAATTTACCTCTTATTACAGTTTCATCGTAAAAGATAACCAGCACAAAGCGGTTACTTTCCTGGGTAAATTAGTTGACGCCAAACGCGATACGCTTGATTCAAAAATTGGCCAGCTTAAAAATTATAAGATCCAAAACCGAATATTAAGTATTCCCGAGCAATCAAGGGCGCTTTATTCGCAATTAGCGGATTACGAAACACACCTTGAACAAGCTCAAAGAGACGCGATCTCAACCCAAGGGGCAATCAATAGTATTGATAACCAATTTAAGCCTGGGCAACGTAAATACCTTGAAAGTTTACTGCAACCGGTAAACCAAAGCCTGGTAAGCACTACCGATCAGCTTAAAATATTAAACGAAAGATATATCGAAAGCAATTTTGATACTATTTATAAAGTGCAGATCGATTCATTACAGCGTATTATTTCGGAAAGGATAAACCAATCTTCAGATAAATATATTGTAAGCCCTTTAGCTACGCAGCAAAACCTTGTTCAGGAGCGGTTAACCCTTCAGGTTCAATATGAGCTTGCAAAAAACAGTATTGGCTCTATTCAGCAGGCTTTAAACCGCCTCAATGCCCAGCTTGATGCCGTTGTGCCGCACGAAGCTATAGTACAGCAGGATGAAAGTGCTATTGACGTAGCGCAAAAGGAATATCTTGATATTTTAAACAAGTACAATCAAACCAGTTTGGATGCAAGCTATAGCGGCGACCAGTTAAAGCAGCTTGATACCGCAATGCCGGGTATTATATCACCCTCAAAAAAAATGTTGCTGGTAATATTAAGCGGTATAATCAGTTTTATAGCTTGTGTAGTTATATTCTTCATACTGTATTTTATTGATGATACAGTTAAAACCCCCGAAGAACTTGCCAATAGAACAGTAGCCCCGGTACTTGGATACCTGAATCTATTGAGCACCTCAACAATTGATTTAAGGCAGGTGTGGAGCGATCCGCATCCCAACCTGGAAACTTACCAATTCAGAAATTTGCTACAGTCTGTAAGGTTTGAGGTTGATACCGAATTGGGCCCAAACAAAGTATTGTTAGTAAACAGCCTCGCCAACGGCGAAGGGAAAACATTTTTAGCTACCAACCTGGCCTATGCATATTCGCTGGTAAATAAAAAGGTTTTGCTTATTGACGGTAATTTTCATCATCCCGGTATTACCCATTCAGTTAAGTCGAAATTATACATCGAGGATTATTTTAAAGGTACATTGCCTGATTTTAACGAGTATAACCTATCAAAAATAACCGTATTCAGCAACAAGGGTGGCGATGGTTCATTACTCGAAGTGAACGATGAGAAAACCATTCGCGAGAAATTTGAAAAACTAAAAAGCGTTTTTGATATCATCATTATTGAAGCATCTTCATTAAACACCTTAAACAAATCAAAAGAGTGGAATAAGTTTACTGATAAGATACTAACTATATTCGAGGCAGGTAAAAGGCTTCGCGATAATGAAATGAAGCACATAAACTATCTTAAAAGTTTAAATGGTAAATTCATGGGCTGGGTTTTAAATGTGGTAAACAAGCTTGATGCAGCTGATGAAGACCATACTAATGCCGCTTAATACTGGCTGATAATACGTAATAATTACACATGGCAATTATCTGGGCGATATGGATACTGTTACAGGTTTTAGTCGGATACAATCTATATCTGCCTCTAATTCTTTTCACTTTTTATAGGCCATCAAAACAAATTCTCCCGCCATTAGCAGCCGAAAATGATTACGCCATCATTGTTACCGCCTATGAACAGGTAGATTCAATACCTAATGTAATCGCATCTATATTAAAGCTTAGTTACACCAATTTTATAGTATACATTGTTGCTGATAAATGCGATGTATCCGGCTTAAGTTTTGATGATGAACGTGTAGTAATCCTTCGCCCGCCCGAAATACTGGCAAGCAACACCCGCTCGCATTTCTACGCGATACATAATTTCAAACGCCCTCATACCCGCTTAACCATTATTGATAGTGATAATTTGGTCGAACCTGAATATTTACACGAACTAGACAGGTACTTCAACACAGGTTTTTCAGCAGTCCAGGGTATCCGCGAAGCTAAAAACCTAAACACAACTTACGCCAGCCTTGATGCCGCCCGCGATATTTACTACCATTTTTATGATGGCAAAATTCTATTCGGGATTGGTTCATCAGCAACATTAGCAGGTTCAGGAATGGCATTTACTACCCAGCTCTATCGCGATTGCCTCGAAAGCAGGGATATAACCGGCGCTGGTTTTGATAAAGTTTTACAATCCATCATAGTTGGTCAAAATCTGCGCATAGCATTTACAGACAAGGCCATAGTTTACGACGAAAAAACCACCCATTCAGATCAGTTGGTTAAACAACGCTCACGCTGGATAAATACTTGGTTTAAGTATTTTAAATTCGGTTTTACACTGGTATTTAAGGGCATAACCAACTTTAGCCGCAACCAGTTTATATTTGGTTTTATACTGTTAAGGCCGCCATTATTTATATTTCTGATATTATCGGTAATATGTATGTTGGCTAACATATTTATAAGCATAACCGCGGTATTTATATGGTTGGTTGGGTTAATTGCGTTTGTACTTGGTTTTTATATCGCCTTAGCCAAATCCGATACCGACAAACGCATCTGGCAATCATTAATAAATATCCCTAAATTTATTTTTTACCAGGTACTGTCGCTGTTAAAGGTTAGGAAGGCAAACAAACATTCAGTAGCAACCACACATTATTACAATACTGATTCTGTTGAAAATGATAAACTAAAGAGCGATGAGAGTTGAGCCAGCCAAGAAAATAAGGGAAGCTTTAGAATTATCACCCGAAGAAAAAAAAGCAATTCTACAAGCCAAAATCAATCGTGTAACCAGGGTTATAGCCATTATAATTGCCTTCATAAGCACGTTTATATTTTTCTTTAAAATATTATACTTTTAATGGAAAATACTAAACCAATACCGCATTACAAATCAAACAAAAGATTTTCGCAAACATTTAAGCGGGTTTTTTTTGTTGAAAAACTATACAATACCACCGGTTTCATCCTGTTATCAGCTCTGGCAATACTAATTGCTGTGGGTACCGCTTATGCTGGTATTGTATTTGGCGTACTGCTCATAATGGGTATTGTTGCATTACCCTTGTTATATGCCATAATAGCCTATCCCAAATTCGGAATTATCGTATTGCTCATTATGTCGTATACGCTGTTCGTGCTCACACAATTTGGTTTGGATGGGCCTATAGGTACATTAATGGATGGTTTACAGGTATTATTGGTACTCGGCATGTTTATCCAAATGAAAAAGGATAAGAACTGGGCCATATTCAAAAGCCCTATAACTTGGGTATCCTTATTATGGCTCGGCTATAATTTAATTGAACTACTTAACCCGAATGCAGGTTCAAATATGGCGTGGCTTTATACGGTAAGGCCGGTAGCAATTACCACGTTAACTTATTTTGTGTTCATGTACAACATCAACTCTGTTAAATACATCAGGCTTATATTAAAAATATGGCTGTTTTTAACATGTATTGGTGCCGCATACGCATTTAAACAGGAATACATAGGTTTTAACGCTCATGAGCAGTCCTATCTGGCCATGCCCGGCATAGCCGATCTTTTACTTATTAACGGGCATTGGCGTAAATTTTCCATTTTTTCTGATCCCGTTGCTTTTGCTTATAACATGGTGATGCCGAGTATCTTTTGCATCTGTATGTTAACGCTGGAAATTAAACGCTGGAAAAAAATAGTACTTGGTTGCCTTATCGGCTTTTTTTTAGATGCCATGCTATTCTCGGGTACGCGTGGTGCTAACGTATTAATACCGGCAGCCCTGGGTTTATTTGTTGTGCTTAAATTTAACCGCAGAATTTTAATAGCTACCATATTAGCGGCTATATTCCTTGCTTTTTTAATTATGGTACCAACATCAAACCCTAACTTATATCGCTTTCAAACGGCTTTTAAGCCCAGTAATGATGATTCATATAACCTTCGAAAAAGAAACCAGAAAAGGATACAACCCTACATTGTGTCTCACATAATGGGTGGGGGATTAGGGTCAACAGGCGAGTGGGGTGAACGTTTTACACCAGAGTCGTATCTTGCTCACTTTCCACCTGATAGTGGTTATATTCGTGTCGCGGTAGAAGATGGTTGGGCAGGGTTGCTTATCTTCTGCGCTTTCATGTTCGTTATTATGAAAACGGGCATAAATAATTACTATTTAATTGAGGATAAGGAACTCAAAACCTATTGCCTCGCCATGACTCTGATTATTTTTGCCTATAACCTCGCGAATTTCCCACAGGAGGCACTTGTGCAATTTCCATCCAGCATTTTATTTTACCTGGAAGCTGCTTTAATAAATATAACGCTTAGATTAGATATAGCACAAAGAGCAGAAAGGGACAGACTAATGATGGCTCCAAATATTATATAACGCAATGATTGATAAAAGCATCTTAAATAATTGCGATATTATAATGGTAGGCCAGCAACCCTGGGACGTAGAGATCGGTAGTAACAATAAAAATATTGCTGTTCAGTTCAGCAAAAACAACAGGGTATTATATGTAAACTCTGCTATAAGCAGGATAACAGCTGTTAAACACCGATCTGACCCACAGGTAATCAAGAGGCTTAATGTTATAAATCATAAACAGGATGGCCTAACCGAAATACAACCCAACCTTTGGGTATATTATCCTGATGAAATGATTGAATCCATTAATTGGATCAGCAACAAATTCCTGTACTCGTGTTTAAATAAACTCAACAATAAACGTTTTGCCCGGTCAATTGATAAGGCCATTGAAAGACTTGGTTTTAAGGATTATATATTATTTAATGATAATGACATTTTAAGCAGTTTCTATTTAAAAGAGTTATTAAAGCCGAAATTGAGTATCTACTATTCAAGGGATTTTTTATTGGCTGTAGATTATTGGAAATTGCATGGACAAGAAAAAGAACCTCAACTAATTGCTAAAAGCGACATTTGTGTAACAAATTCTACCTATTTGGCTGATTATTGTAGAAAATATAATCCCAATTCATTTTATGTAGGCCAGGGATGCGATATTGAAGAGTTTACTCAATTTGAAGGTACTAAGCCACCAGATGTCGCTAATATCAAATCACCAATAATAGGTTATGTTGGTGCTATACAAAATATACGCCTTGATATTGATCTTATAAAATCAATCGCGCTAAAGTTACCCGATGTAAGCATTGTTTTAGTAGGGCCGGAGGACGATACTTTTAAGAACAGCGACCTGCATACAATTGATAATATATATATATTAGGGGCTAAACCCACTAACATGATGCCGGCTTACATACAGTCGTTTGATGTATGTATAAATCCTCAGGTTATTAATGATATAACTATAGGTAATTATCCGCGTAAAATTGATGAATACCTGGCTATGGGCAAGCCAGTGATAGCCACAAAAACATTAGCAATGGATGTTTTTAAAGATTATGTTTATTTATGCGATACCGCGGATGATTATATTGCTGCCATTCATGACGCATTAAAAAACAACTCAGCATCACTACAACTGCAGCGTATAAAATTCGCATCGACACATACATGGGAAAACAGTGTAAAGAATATATATGAGGCGATTAACCAAACCCTCAATTCAAAATCCAGACTAAAAAATAAGGTTATACTTATTTTTGGTAACATGCGGTTTAATAGCCCTATAGAAGCTACGTCTCTGTTTTTAGCCAGATCATTAGCGAGGGATCATCAGGTTTTTTACATCGAATATCCTTCAACAATAAAGGATTATTTTGGGGAAAAGAACTCGCCGGGATTTTTAGCTGTAAAAAATAGTTTTTTTAACGTTGACGATGCCTTGGTTAATTCAGATACGCCAAATCTTAAAAAAATATTTCTACCAATTGTTGCTTCTATAAACTTCATTCCGGAAGGTAAAATATACCGGTACTTGTTGAAGATTAATGAACAATTCATTTTTAAAAGGATAAAAGCAGTACTCCAAAAGCAATCTGTTGAGGATTTTATCTTTATAAATTCTTTTGATTTTTATTACCCCGGTGTTGGGCAATTATTACAGCCGGAATTAATGGTTTATCATTGTATTGATCCTTTGATAACCCCTTATGATTTAAAACATGGTTTTGTATCCGAGCTGCAGTTGGTAAAGGAGAGCGACACTATTATTTGTACCAGTAAAGCGCTATATCTTGAAAAATCAAAAATAAATAGTCATTCCTATCTTTTACCAAACGCTGCTGATCTGTCGCACAGCTCAAAGGCCTTAGATCCGGCATTGCCTGTGCATCATTTATTAGATAATATTCCCAGGCCTATAATTGGCTATTTTGGCAGTATTGAACGAAGAATAAATTATGATTTGATACTTGATGTGGTGAGGGCGAACCTTGATAAAAGCTTTGTTTTTGCTGGGCCCGCAATAAAAGAGCACATTCCGGATTGGTTTTTTAATACACCCAATTTATATTTAACCGGGCAAATTCCTTACAGTGAAATGCCGCAAATGGTTAAAGGTTTTGATATAGCCATTATTCCATTTAAAAAGGATGAGGTAAGCGCGACCATTTTTCCGCTAAAGCTTTTTGAATATTTAGGAGCAGGAAAACCAGTTATAATAACTGATTTTAACCCCGACTTAAAGGATTATACCAAAGATGCTGTAGTTTTTTGTGCCGATGCGACAGCATTCAATATGGCTATAAACACTACTTTAGCTACTGATAACGAACAAAATAAAGCGGATCGACAAGCTATAGCTAATGAAAATACCTGGGATGCAAGCGCTAATCGGCTTGTTGAAATAATTAAAAAGGAACTCCGGTTAAAATATCACGACAAAGCTTAATTTATTTTTTTCGCGTTGATATAATCGTAGCTATGTTTGATGTTACGATAAATACCTCTTACAAAAGCAATAACAAAATTAGGGCTTTGTCTTAAATCACTGCGTTGCATAGTGCTGGGTTCATCGTTTGAATTTACCTGATCAAATAACCCCTTAAAATCTTCATAAAACATGGCCTTACCTTTATTCTTCAAAAAGGACATCGCCATTAAAAATTCCGTGCGATCGCCTTTTATACCTTCGGCATACCTGCCAAACTTATTAAAAAAAGTACTCCGCCTTAAGTGAGGATGATCGCTATAGCAATGAAACTTGCGATAGCCCGGATACCAGAATTTAAATACCATCTCTGAAAACCCATCGCGATAGGGTTTAAGGTACGGATATTTAAAATAAGCGTAAAAACGGATCATATCAATATCAGCCCGCTCTTCGGCAATACTCAAAGCATCTTGCAAATGCTTCTTATAACCAGGGAATGGATCAAAATCTTCCTGAACATACAAGGTATAGGGTGTATTTACAGCATCCTGCCCTTTGTTAATATTGTTGCCGAGCCCTTTATTAACAGGGGTAGTTATCAGCCTGAAAGGGTAGGTGCTTTGTATCGATTTTAATCGTTCTAAGTGCTCAGGTTTGCTTCCGTCGTCTGATACTACAATGTCCCCGAAAATAATTTCCTGATCGGCAAACGCCCTTAAAAGCCGTTCTAGCGATGCGCTGCGGTTATAATGGGTTACTAATAAAGTGATCTTATTAAATTCGGGCTGCATTATGCTGTTATGTTCGCTAATCTACGTTTAGTGTAAAGTAATTGTTTAGTGTTTAAAAAAGTAATCATAGGTCCAACCTAATAACTTAAACTGCAAGTATACAGATCTGACTGCCAGTGCTACCGGGTTTTTACTTTCGCGCCAGCTACTACGCCCCATAGTGCTTGGTTCATCTGCTGAGTTTCTTTGATAGAACAAATCGTTAAAATGATCAAAAAACAAACCCCTGCCTTTTTTCTGTATAAAGGATAAAGCCATTCTATATTCCGTCAAATCGCCTTTTATTCCTTCGGGATACCTGCCAAACTTTTCAAGGAAATTGCTCCGCCTTAAATGCGGGTGATCGCTATAAACATAAAATTTAAGATGATTATTAGCGAAGAAACCGGGTTTAAATATCATTTCAGAAAAACCTCTAGCATAGGCTTTTAAATACGGATACTTAAAGTAAGCATAAAAACGAACTATATCTAAACCATGATCTGCGTGCATTATATCAAGAGCGTCTCTAAAATGAGTTAGAAATGCACCCTTTGGCTCAAAATCCTCCTGGATATATAAAGTATAAGGGGTAGTTACTGCATCCTGGCCTTTATTTATATTGTTACCTAAACCCTTATTTACAGGCGTGGTTATCAATCTGAAATTATAAACAGGTTGCAGCACCTTTAATCTTTCCAGATGTTCGGGCTTGCTGCCATCGTCAGATACCACAATATCACCAAAGCTTATGTGTTGTTTAGCAAAGGTTTGTAGTAATCTTTCTAACGATGCGCTACGGTCATAATGGGTAATCAATAAAGTAATCTCTTCGAAATAACTTTCTTTTATTTCCATGGTGAGGCTAAGATGTCAAAAATTTCGTTTATAATGCGTAATATTTCCTTTATTATTACCGTAAGATATATTTTACCCCCGTATGCCCTCAAAAATAGTTTCTGCTATTAAAAACAAATATTTTCTTTCACTATCAGGTAACGTTATTATGTCGGGGCTTGGTATGCTTACCATGGCTATTATTTATCGCTCGCTGGATATACAGATGGTTGGGGTATGGGTTCTGTTTCAGTCTACCTTGCTTTTAGTAGATACATTTCGCTCGGGCTTTTTAACTACCGCGTTTATAAAGTTTTATGCCGGTTCCCATCCCGAGCGTACCGCCGAAATAGCAGGTTCGGCATGGATCGTCGGTTTATGTATCACCGGTATATTAGTAATTGTAAATATACCGGTAATGTTTTTCCTTAAAGATATTCGCGATCCCGGCTATATGCTCTTTTTCAAATGGTCGGGTCTTTGCTTTATTTTAATGCTGCCAACATTTATTGCCACCTGCGTATTACAAGGCGAACAGCGGTTTGATCGCATGTTATATGTGCGTGGGGTAAATCAGGGTGGTTTCCTGTTATTTATTTTAGTGTTGATCATAATAGGGAAGATCAGCTTAATGGGCGTGCTTTTTTCCTATTTACTATCCTATTTTATAACCAGTGTGTATGTTATTATAATGGGATGGGCACGTATAAACACTATAAGACATAAAAGCCGCAAAACCATATTAGAACTGTACCACTTTGGTAAATTTAGTGTGGGGACCACCATCAGCGCCAACCTTTTTGGTGCATCCGATGCCTTTATCATCAATCTGATGCTGGGTAAAGCCGCACTTGCGGTTTACAACCTCGGCCAAAGCCTGATGCAATTGGTCGAAATTTTACTCCGCAGTTTTGCCGCTACAGCTATGCCATCACTATCCGCCGCCTTTAAGCAGGAAAGCCCGATAGGAGTGATCCATATCATGAAGAAATACATTGGTATGCTAACCGTGGTGCTAATACCCATCATCATCTGCGGCTGGGCCTTAGCCGATCTGCCGATCTACATAATAGGCGGTGGTAAATACATTGGCACACAAGCCGCCAATGTTTTCCGTTTATTCCTGGCATTTTCACTCCTTTACCCGGCCGACCGTTTTTTCGGCTTAACACTGGATGTTATCAATCGCCCGATAGTCAACTTCTACAAAGTATTAATCATGTTAGCTATTAACATATCCATGGACTTCCTGGGGATTTATCTTTTCGGAAATATTTACGGTGCGGCGCTATCCACAGCAATCTGGGTAATGGCAGGAGTGGCCTTGGGGTATTTTGCACTCAACAAATACCACAAATTTTCATTCTGGGGTTCCTATTCCCTGGGATTTAGCGAGAGTAAATTGTTATTAATAAACACCCTGAAAAAATTCAGGCCGGAAAAATAGCAGCTGTATTAAATCTTAAGGTAATCTCAAAAAGGTTTTCCTTGGTTTGCTCGTTGTAATGATAGGTAAATTTGTCGGCGGTTTTAGTTATAATGAGTAACCCGAAATGTTCAACAATATTTTCTACAGCTAAAATATCATCCATATTAATTTCATCACAAAAAAAGTTAATGTTTTTCCCGGAATCAAGTATCGCATATAAAGTATGCAATATATCGTTGCTTATAGGGATTTTAGTATTGATAGGATAATTCTTCTGAATAAGCGACAAAGGGTTACCAAAATCAGCCTTCAAAATACTTAAATCATGCCCGCTTATTTTCACGTCGATTGTCGTACTGTTTACCCCCGCATGTTTTAATGAGTTAGTAAGCAATTCCGTTACGACGATTTTAGCTTTAAACAACAATTCATCTATCGGAGCTGTAGAGGGGAGTTCATCATTAATGAATCCAATAATTTGTTGTATATCCGAACTTAAATGGTAACTATTTTTTAAAAACTCAAACTGTTTACTGTGCATTGTATAAAAAGCTAAACATTAATCGCGTCGTTATAATTACCAAAAATCTTAAAAACCTTATCCAAGCGAATCAGCTTTAACAGGTCATGCACATCATTTCTTAATCCTACCAGTATAACATCAAGTTTCATGCCGATTGCATGTTTTAATATAGCCACCAAAGCACCTAAAAACGAACTGTCGATATATTCCACCTTATTAAGATCAATAATTACAGTTTTTTTATGGCGATCTAAAAGCTGTATTACTTGTGCTTTAAACAGATCTGAGTTATTCAGGTTTGCTTCGGAAACCTCAATTTCTATCAAAATATGGTTTTCTGTATCTTTTATAATCTTGATCATATTATGCGGTTTTGCGAATGTTTATTATACTGCAATCATCAACCTGCACAGCTAACGATGGCTCAAATAATTCATCCTGTATACACTTAAAAGAATATTTCTTGTTCAGCATCAAATCAATATTATGCGCGAAGTTATTGTAATCGCTTTTTTTGCCTGCATCATTCGAAAAATCAATCATACCATCTGTGAAAATCAATAATTGATCATTTTTAGCTAATGTAATTTGCTGCTCTGTATATTCATTTCCCGCAAAAAGACCTAATAACAGGCCACCTCCGCTTATTTGTTTTAATGTTGATGTATCGGCTTCAAAATGCAATAACGGCAAATCTCCTGCACCCGAGTAGGTGATGATTTGTGTTTCATTATCTATCATTAATAACGAAAGGCTTGACAAAATATCTTTCAACACATCATCCAAACAAATCACATCATTCACCTTTTGCAATATACTTCCCACTGAGTAATCCCGACTAAGCACGCAAAAACGGATAGCTGCCCTGATATAGCTTAAAAAGCTAAACGTAAAAAACCATGCCATCCATTTTTTTCCCATAATGTCACCTAACACAATAAAAGTATAGCGTTCATTGGCTTGTATAAAGTCAATAAAATCACCACCGGGAGTATCCTGGTAAGGCCGATGCCAAAAATCTACTTCAAAGCCACTAATTTTAGGTGTTTTTGTGGGGATAGATTTTACATTGAGCGCCTCGGCAGCCTTTTTTAGTTCGCTTTTTGATAATTCCTGCTGTTTTTGTACTGTGTAGATCAGGTTGTTAATTTTTGATACGATGACGTTTATCGGAGTGTCTTTAATTACGTAATCCACTGCTTGCATATCAAGCCCTTTAACCATCAAGTCATTATCAGTAATGTACGTCAGAAAAACAAATGGAATATCCTTAAAGGCATCATTGGCCATCAGCTGCTGCCGAAATTCCATGCCATTCATGCCTGGCATTTCATAGTCCGATAATATGGCATCAGGTAAAAGTGAGCCCAATTTTTTAAGCGCTTCCTTACCTGATTCCACGGTAACACAAGCTATCCCTGCTTTTTTAAATGCCTGCGACAGCATTTTTAAAAACAATTGGTTATCATCAACCAATAAAATAGTTTTTACCTGTGTACCTGTTGCCATTGCTATTTACGTGCCGAATTACGGTAAATGCCCTTGATTAAAAAATATACTCCAGCCAAAACTATCAGTAGGGATATCAAATCCATTAAAGTAATCCCATCATCCCGGGTGAAGTAAAATATGGTGTACATCTCAAAAAATGGCGGAGCGGGCATAATGATCATCGCGAAACCAAGCGTTATCATCACAACGCCTATTACCACTAAAACTATTTTTGATAAGCGTTCGCCACGCAGGTGTTTCTTTGATATTTTACTATCGAATTGGTTATTTGACAATAATATGCTGAACTCATCCAGCAAAGCCTCTCGTGGGGTATTATCAGTATCCAATTTATGAAAAGCCTCTATTTGCTCAAGCTTGGGGCCCGAGCTTTTTATAGCTGCGTTAAACCGGTCGCGTATAGCTTTAGCTGTTTCGCTGCTGAGATCACTTTTAGCCAGTAAGGCTATCAGTTCATTCATTTTTTCATCAATTTCTACTTTGTTCTCAGCCATA
This sequence comes from Mucilaginibacter sp. L196, assembly GCF_009765905.1. Classification (GTDB taxonomy): domain Bacteria; phylum Bacteroidota; class Bacteroidia; order Sphingobacteriales; family Sphingobacteriaceae; genus Mucilaginibacter. The sequence goes on from NZ_LMUO01000019.1 coordinate 1,139,203, forward strand.
TAAGGAAACGCCGTATGCTCTTTTGTAATATTATTTTTGATAATGGATTCTAATCTTTACTTTTCAATAAATAAACTGCCAAATTCAAATTTCCTTTTTAGATGAACAGTGTTTCCATCATTACGGTAAACTTCAATCAAAGTTTCGTTACCCAAGAACTATTGTCATCCATCCACACCACCAATACCTACCCGAATATAGAAATTATTGTGGTTGATAACGGAAGTAAAACAAATGATGTACCAGAATGGCAAATTAAATACCCCGGCATCAAATTTATCCGGTCTGAAATAAACCTTGGCTTTGCAGGCGGTAACAACTTAGGTATCCAACAAGCTACCGGAGAATATCTATTTTTTGTTAATAACGATACCGAGTTCACGCCCGGATTGATAGCTACGCTTGCTAATACATTGGATTATTTTCCTCAAATCGGAATGGTTTCTCCAAAGATCATGTACTTCGACAAACCCAATATGATCCAATACGCTGGTTATACCCCCATGAACTATTACACCTGTCGAAACCATTGCATCGGCCAGTTTGAAACAGATAATGGGCAGTATGATAATATAGCTGCGCCAACAGGTTACATACATGGCGCCGCCATGGTGGTTAGGCGTGAAGCTATTGAAAAAGCAGGCTTAATGGCCGAAAACTTTTTTTTATACTACGAGGAGTTCGATTGGTGCGACCGTATAAAAAAAGCAGGTTATGAAGTTTGGGTTGATACTCAGGCGATGATATATCATAAAGAATCCATATCAGTAGGCAAAGCAAGCAGTTTAAAGGAATATTTCATGAATCGTAACCGGATATTGTTTATCCGCAGAAACGCACCTGTACAGGCTCGATTGTTTTTTTATGTTTACTTTGTATGTATGGTAACACCACGCAATATGCTATCGTATATAACAAAAGGATATAAAGGGTTTTCCGTTTTGTTACTTAAAGCAATTTGGTGGAATATTACCCAACCAACTAATAGTAAAAAACTGGGTTATCCAATTAATTAAAAAGCATGACAATACTCCTTTGGTTAAGCCTGTTTACCGCCTTTTATGCATTCTTCGGTTATGGTATACTGCTGTTTATTATCGTTAAAATAAAACGGGTAATTAAAGGCGATGTAGTAGTTCCAGAAGTTAATTTCGATACCCTGCCAACCTGTACCATAGTTGTAGCCGCTTACAATGAGGAGGGGGTAATGGATGACAAGATCAAAAACACATTGTCACTTGTTTACCCTGCCGATAAATTAGAATTTGTTTTTATTACCGATGGTTCCAGCGATGGTTCAGCAGTTATAGTTAAAACTTACCCGCAGATACGGGCAATGCACAGTGATGAGCGTAAAGGTAAAATTGCAGCCGTTCACCGTGCTATGGAAACTGTAAATACCGAAGTTGTTGTTTTCACAGATGCCAATACTTTTTTAAATGCCGATGCACTTATAAATATTTGTCGTCATTATAGCGATGCAAAAGTTGGCGCGGTAGCAGGAGAGAAACGGGTATATTCCGCAGGCGCTAATGCCACAGCAGGTGAGGGTTTCTACTGGAAATACGAATCCAAGTTAAAAGCATGGGACTCAGAGTTATACTCAGTAGTTGGCGCAGCAGGCGAACTGTTCAGTATTCGTACCGGCCTATATCAACCTGTTGCACCAGATACCATTTTGGATGATTTCATGATCTCGCTCATCGTGGCGCAAAAAGGTTACCGGGTTATTTACGAACCTGCTGCCTTTGCTACCGAAACCGCATCACAAAATGTTACTGAAGAATTAAAACGGAAGATCAGGATAGCCGCCGGAGGTATTCAATCCATCATCAGGTTAAAAGCGCTGCTTAATCCTATCCCATATCCGGTTTTAACCTTTCAATATGTAAGTCACCGGGTATTACGGTGGACTATCGTACCATTCCTGATGATATTAGCGCTGCTTATTAATTTATATATTGTTTTTACAGGAAGTATTGAATTAACCTATCAACTGTTGCTACTTGCCCAGATTGGTTTTTATTTACTAGCGATATCCGGCTGGATAATGGAAGAGCGACACATTAAGATCAAAATATTTTTTATCCCATACTATTTTTGCATGATGAATTATGCCGTAGTTATGGGTATAGGGCGATACTTCTCGGGCAAGCAAAGCGCTATTTGGGAAAAAGCAAAAAGGGAGCAATAACATGTCATTAAAAGATAAGATCAAAAGTAATCCCGGGTTAAAAAAGTTTGTTCACTGGTTGCTGATACCAATCGGCGGAGCCCGGCCACGCCTATGGGTTAAATGGTTTGTAAACCCTATTGTACACAAAAAGGGCAGGGGCGCGAGCATAAAATGGCGCACACGTATTGATGTGTTGCCTTTTAACCAATTCACCATGGGCCGAAATGCCGTAATTGAAGATTTCAGCACGATAAACAACGGTGTTGGCGATGTGATTATAGGTGATGATACACTAATTGGAATGAGTAATGTGATCATTGGCCCGGTAACCATCGGTAACAATGTAATCTTCGCTCAAAACATCGTAGCAAGTGGCTTAAACCACGAATACAGGGATGTAACCTTCCCCATATCCAAACAAAAAATAGTGGTTTCACCCATTATTGTTGAAGATGATTGCTGGATAGCTGCCAACTCAGTCATTACATCAGGCGTTACTATTGGTAAGCACAGCGTAGTTGCAGGTGGTGCTGTGGTTACTAAAGATGTGCCGCCTTACTCAGTAGTAGCGGGCAATCCAGCCAAAATCATCAAACAATATGATTTTACTACCGGTGAATGGATAAGTGTTAAAGGTAAATAACAAAAAATTAAAAAAAGGGCAGGCCTCGTGCGATACCTTTCCCTGGAATCAGGGAAAGGAGGAGGATAGGGTAGACTACAAATAACTTAAAGCCTGCGGCCCCTGGTTAAATAGCAAATCAACAATACTCAGGTTTTTAATAAAACCATGCCTATCCTCAAAAACCTGGAAATATGTCTTCTGCTGAAAAGATTCGTTTTGTATTTTAGGGCTGATGGTATTTCTAAGATCGGTAAGATTAGGGTATTCGTCCTCGTAAGTTTCAGTATAAGCTAATGATGCCTTTACTTTCGTGAGTCTAACCAAAAGTTCCATTAACTGTTGATTATAGTCAAACAAATATTCAAAGTTTTTCTCATAAAACGGGGCGAAATCATCTTCATAATATTCAAAATAAGCTGAACTGCGATAGCATGTTTGCAAACCCATCCAATGCGCGCGCTGCCACTTAAAATCATAACTTATTTTAACATCTTTAATCACGGTATGATTTTTTGATCCTTTAGCAACGGGCACAGTAAGTGTTAACACACCATCAGGCGAATAAATACTAGCCCGGTTACGATAGGTTTGCTTTGGGAAATGCTCCTCACGCTCAATTAGTATATTAGGTTTGTATTTATTAAGCTCAACAAAAAGCTCAACCGGCGGAAGATAGCACATCGGTAAAACAGCACCGCTTTCAATCATAATATTTTTTATGTTTGCAGATAAAACACGGCGAAAATAATGATAAATAAAGGGCTTTCAAGATTAGGTGCATTCTTTTTGTACCTGGTATCATTATTACCCTTTTGGTTTTTGTACATCATTGCTGATTTTTTATTCGTAATTATTTACTACGTAGTAGGTTATCGCCGCAAAGTGGTGCAGGAAAACCTGCGTAATGCTTTCCCCGAGAAAACAGAAGCAGAACGCCATAAGATCGAAAAAGATTATTTCAGATACCTTGCCGACCTGATAATGGAAAGCATAAAAATGATCAGCGCCTCAAAAAAGACGATCATAAAGCATGTATGGCCAACTAATCCTGAAGTAATCGATAATTATTTCGCTCAGGGTAAAAGTATAATAGGTGCCGTAGGGCATTATTGTAACTGGGAATTAGCTGGGTTAAGATTTGGCTTTTTTACCGAGAACAGGCGTATAATTGTATACAAGCCCTTGACTAATGATTATTTTGATCAGTTTTTCATTAAAATGCGTTCGCGCTTTGGAGCTACCTTGGTAGCCATGAAAGATACCGCACGTGCCATGGTCAAATATAAAAATGAACTAAGTTTTAGTGTTTTAGTGGCCGATCAAACCCCCGTTAAACATGAAGCGCATTACTTTACCGAATTTTTGAACCAACCAACCGCTGTATTTTTAGGCGTGGAAAAACTGGCAAAGCTCACCAATTCGGTGGTTATATTTTGTGATGTAAAACGTATAAAAAGAGGTTATTATACTTATACCTTTGTGCCCCTGGAAGAGAATGCCAAAGAAAGCGCTCCGCATGCTATAACTGAAGCGCATGTAAAGTATTTGGAAAGCATGATTAAACGCGAGCCGCAATACTGGCTATGGTCGCACAGAAGATGGAAGTTTAAGCCGGAGGATATTATATAGAAATGAATTATACACCTAAAGTTGCCATAGTTATATTGAATTGGAATGGCGTTGAACATTTGCGCACATTTCTCCCTTCTGTACTAAGTTCTGTTTGGCCTAATCTGGATATTGTTGTTGGTGATAACGGCTCAACCGATGGATCGGTTGCTTTTGTTAAAGGGATGTACCCTTCAATAAGAATAATTGAAACCGGTGCAAACTATGGTTTCACCGGAGGATATAATAGGGTTTTAAAACAAGTTGAAGCAGATTATTATATCCTGCTAAATTCTGATGTAGAAGTTCATCCTGGCTGGATAGCTCCTGTTATTGAGTTAATGGAAAGCGACCCGCTGATAGCAGCGGCAGCCCCCAAGATAAAAGCTTATTTACAAAAAGATAGCTTTGAGCATGCAGGCGCGGCAGGTGGTTTTATTGATAGCTACGGCTATCCTTTTTGCCGCGGACGTGTATTTTATGAGATAGAACAGGATAAGGGCCAGTACGATCAATCAGGCGAAATATTTTGGGCATCGGGAGCAGCGCTATTCATCAAAAAGAAATGCTGGGACGAAGCCGATGGTTTCGACGACCGCTTTTTTGCCCACATGGAAGAGATTGACCTTTGCTGGCGATTAAAGAACATGGGTTACAAGATCATGTACTGCGCACAATCCGAAGTATTTCACCTTGGTGGTGGTACATTAAACACAGAGAACCCTTTTAAAACTTACCTCAACTTCAGAAATAACCTCTTATTGCTTAAAAAGAATTTGCCTTTCGGTCGATCAGTTTACGTAATAACCACCCGATATTTTATGGATTTTATGGCCCTGCTAAGATTCATAAACGAAGGCAAACGTAAAGACGCGGCAGCCGTTAGCAAAGCGCACAGAAACTTTATAAGGCATCTTTTCCACTCCGAAAAAACGATTATCCATAAAGATAAATCCCGTTTAAAAGGTATGTACAAAGGCAGTATAATAGCCGAATTCTTTATCAAAAAGAAACGCTCCTTTACTTCTCTGGATCAGAAGAACTTTTACTAGCATCATCGGGTGCTATATCTTCGGCTTTATCGTTTTCACCTTTAACCGGAATAATTTTCCCCTTTTCTTCAGCATCTTCCTTTTCAAATTTATTGATAGAGATATGCTCATCTTTTAAGTGGAAATTAATATCTCTGGTTGGGAATGGAATTTCTATACCTTCCTCAGCAAATTTTACATAAATATCGGTCAAAACCCTGCTCTTCAATTCCAGCCAGGTAGCAATATCCGCCGCCCAAAAGAACATCCTGAAATCAACCGAGCTATCATTTAAATTATGCAGAAATACAGATGGCGCCGGAGTGCTCATAATATCGTCTCTGTCAGCCAACATGTCTTTCAACATCTGTTTAACCTTGGCAATGTCAGATCCATAAGCCACACCAACAATCAGCTCTATACGGCGGTTATTATTACTCAGTGTCCAGTTGATCACGTGGTGGGATATCATATCCCCATTAGGAATAATTACCTCAGCGCCATCGCTGGTCGTCAACCTGCTGGAGCGTACTCCAATTTCTCTGATAGTACCCGAACGGCTATCTATTTCAATCACATCGCCAATCTGTACCGGCTTCTCAAACGCCAGTATCAATCCGGATACCAGGTTATTTACAATATTTTGCAAACCAAAACCTATACCAATACCAAAGGCACTTATGATTATGGTGATCTTATCCAAAGGAAAACCCGAAGCGGCCACCGCCAATAAAAATCCTACTGAAAATACACCTAACCTGATTAAAAGTGTTGATGTTCGGTTTTTCTTTTTTTGTACCGACAGATCATCCTTTACACGCAGCGATGAAACGTCATAAAAATAACTAATGATCCTCGATACGATGGATGACAACCATATCACCGCGATAAAAATCACAAAACCTTCAATGGTAAATGATGAACCGCCTACAGTATGCGATTGGGCCAGGAAATCGCTAACGTAATCACGTACCGCATCATCAATATTTAAATTCTGGAAAAGGAAGAACAGCCATACCAGACTCGCCAATATAACAAGCAGTTTCCTGAATTTCTGTTCTACAATTGCATAATCAACCCAATCAAGTATGCTGCCAGGTTTTTTGTTTTGAAATTGTAAAAACAAAGCCTGGATAATAATTTGAACAACAAAATAAAGTATAACCAGCAACCATAAATTAAAAGCGGCGGTTACACCAATTATCTTGGCTAAACTAAATCTGCCGGTTAGGTTTAATAATAGCGACAAAGATTGCAGGCCGATAAAAATCTTTATAATTAAACCTGAATAGGGAAGGTACACCTCTGGTGTTTCCTTGATTTTTTTGTAGAAAAGTAATCCCGCCGCGATAGAGATGATGCTTAGAGCAAGTATAACAAACCTGTCGATGTTTGATATTTCAATAAATAAGTTGCTTACTCCATACACTATGGTTATCCCAAAAAGAGCACGTAAGAAATGTAGTTTGGTTGGGGGAAACTCTTTTCTTACAAATACCAGCACAAATATCATCGGGAATAAAAACAAGATCTCAGTAAACACCACAGGTGGATGATTATAGAAATAAGGCACAATTGCAGTAGCAACCAATAGCGCCGAAATTATAGGCTGTTTATAAATGTAATTGATCTTTTCAGATAGTGATTGGGCAAGCTCTGTATTTCGCTTAACTTTTATACGGTTAAATAGTATCCAGCTAAGTATTGCCGCAAGGAACAAAAAGCCCACTAAATGGGTTAATGTCTCGTTCATAATAAAATAGCTAAACAATAACTTATTAACCTTTATAGTGCTATTAAACGGGGATTTAAAACCAGCATATTCCGGGGCAGGTTCCCATATATAACCAAATTCGCCCTCAACGGCCTTATCAGCAAATTTTTTTATTTTAGAATCGATATGATCAGATGCATCAAGAACCTCTGTATAAGCTATAGATACTTTATCTTGCAGTAAATTAATTTGGGACAGATCACTTCTATTCTTTGTATCAGTATTTCGCCATAAAAGCCAAACCGCTTTTCTCTGGGTAAAAAAGGCGCTTTTTAATAAACTGTCTTTGGGGTTGGTTTTTATTAATGAATCCTTCGTGAATTTTATAAGGTCATTTTGATTCTGTATTAACGAGGTACTAATATCTTGCAAGTCAGATTGCCAGTCTTCCAGTTGCGTCTGACTACGATCTAAAATATCTCTTAAAACAAATAAATAACGTAAAGTGCTCGCTTTATGGGTATTGATAAGTGTATCAATTTTGCCAAGTCTTTTAATTATTGGAGGTAATTGCTGGCCTATATCGGCTGTATCCAGTCCCTCAGCTAAGTTATTGCCTATCTGGTTATAGGCAGTAGTATATTGTTCAACCCTTTGCAGTAAGCTGTTTACCGAGGTGTCAGATTTGTTGATTAAGCGCAACAACGAATCGCGCGAATGCATGGCCCGCCTTTGTCGTTCCCTTAAAAACCTTGCAGTGAGCGATTTTTGTTGCGCAAACGCAGCTGGCGCAACTACCAACGCAAATAAAAATATTATTAATAGCTGATATTTATTCTTTTTAAGCATTGATCTTTAACGTAAATACAGTCTTATTGTTCAAATATTAATAATAAATAATACTAACTAAATTATAAAGCTTTCTATACCTAAACGGTAAGATTCTAATCCGAAGCCTGCAATAACGCCTTTGCAGCTGGCAGCCAGCATTGAATGGTGCCTGAATTCCTCGCGTTTATATACATTAGATATATGTACCTCAATAACCGGCGCGGTTATAGCGGCAATGGCATCAGCAATAGCAACCGAAGTATGGGTATAGGCACCTGCATTTAAAACCACGCCATCATAACTAAAACCAATTTCGTGTAATTTGTTAATTAATTCGCCTTCAACATTACTTTGATAATAATCAAGCTGTATGTCAGGATATTGCTTGCGTAAGTCTTCTAAATAAGACTCAAAACCTGTATTACCGTAAATTGATTTCTCGCGAACGCCCAACAAGTTTAAATTAGGGCCGTTAATAATTTGTATCTTCATTAGTTCAAACTTACATAAAATCATTAAAACTAAAATTAATTGGATTGGCGTTCGGCAATAAAAGGTTTCCAGGCCTACCTAAAACTGGAAAAATCGCTTTCTCCAAATTCAATTGAGGCCTACAGTCGCGATATTGACAAGTTATATCAATTCAGCGAGGCTCAAGTGGTTAAACTCAAACCCGAAAACATTACCCTGGGTGATCTTCGTTTATTTATTAATTGGGTAAATGAATTAGGCATGATCCCATCATCACAAGCCCGTATCTTATCCGGTATAAAAGCATTCTATAAATACATGCTGATGGAGGATATTATAAATGATGATCCATCAGAATTATTAGAATCTCCCAAAATACAGCGCAAACTGCCAGATACATTGAGTTATGAAGACATCAATAAATTGATAGCTGCTATTGATTTGTCGCGACCGGATGGCGCACGTAATAAAGCCATTTTGGAAGTACTTTATGGCTGTGGCTTACGGGTATCTGAATTAACCGAGCTTAAACTATCAAACCTATACCTCGATATAGAATTTATAAAAGTAACCGGCAAAGGAAGCAAAGAACGCCTGGTACCTATTGGCGGCGAAGCTATAAAAGCTTTAAAAATTTGGATAGAACAAGTTCGTATACACACACCAATAAAAAAAGGAGAGGAGGACATGGTCTTTTTAAACCAGCGAGGCAGCAGGTTGAGCCGTATTTATATTTTTACGCTAACAAAACAACTTGCGGAGATGATTGGATTGAAAAAATCAATCAGTCCACACACATTCCGGCATTCATTTGCAACGCATTTGGTAGAAGGAGGTGCCGATTTGCGTGCCGTACAGGAAATGCTTGGCCATGAAAGTATCACCACTACCGAGATCTATACACATTTAGACAGGGAGTTTTTAAAGGGAACGATTATTCAGTTTCATCCAAGGAATTGACCGTTGGCCCCGCTCGTCATTGCGAGGAACGAAGCAATCTCTACATAGGCAGTCGGTCTTGCAAGTTGGCTATGTAGAGATTGCTTCGTTCCTCGCAATGACGCGGCGAATTAAAATCGTATTCCTCTTATCATCCTATCCCTACCGCTCATATCTTTCCTCAACTCAATACTATTAAATCCCTTTGCTTGTAATAATTCCACAGTTTCATTACCCAAACTTTCATTAATCTCTAAAAACAATAATCCACTTGCGGTAAGGTGAGTTAAAGCAAAATCAGCTATTGCTTTATAAAAAATCAAGGGATCATCTTCAGGTACAAATAATGCAGAATGAGGCTCAAAATCGGTTACATTATTATGCATTTGTGTTTTATCATACAGGGTAACATAAGGAGGATTGCTGATGATTACCTCAAACCTTTGATTGTTTTCACCTGATATTTTTGAATTTTGAATTTTGAATTTTGAATTCAATATATCATCCTGAATAAAGTCAACTTTAACTTTATTCAAATCAGCATTTTGTTTGGCAGTTTCTAAAGCGCCGATAGAAATATCAATAGCGGAAACTGAAGCATTTGGTAGATTCTTTTTTAGGCTGATCGCGATACAACCGCTGCCGGTACCAATGTCTAAAATGTTGTAATCTGTTAGTGATGAACTGTCAACAGAAGTGAGTACCCATTCCACCAATTCCTCAGTTTCAGGCCGTGGTATTAAAACCGATGGATTCACTTTAAATGGCAAACCATAAAACTCAGTATGGCCTAAAATGTATTGGACAGGTTCGCCGGTTTGCAAGCGTATTACTATCCTATTTAGGCTTTCAGCTTGTCCAACTGTAATTTCTTTCTCCGGAAAAGCTTTGATTTGTGCCTTTGATAAATCACTTATTTCATTAACAACTAGAAGTGTAAGTGCTTCTGTTTCATTAGCATCATAAACATCACCAAGCCTTCGTTTAAAAACAGTAAATACATCCTTAATAGTTTTCATGCAGGATTAAAATATAGAGCTTCGAGAATTTTATTAAGCTGCAAATTAACGTTATAAAACCCGCATGATCCTGTCAATTCTTAAATTTTGTAAATTCTGATCATATTTGTAGCATGCCCGAACATGATATATATATGCGCCGCTGCCTGGAGCTTGCCGAACTAGGCATTGGCAATGTTAGTCCGAACCCAATGGTTGGCGCGGTTATCGTGTTAAATGACAAAGTAATAGGCGAGGGCTATCACCAAAAATATGGTGAGTCACATGCCGAAGTTAACGCGGTTAACCAGGTGATCAACAAGTTCGATAACTATGCCGAATTACTGAAGCAAGCAACTATATACGTTTCGCTTGAACCCTGCGCGCATTATGGCAAAACCCCACCTTGTGCCGATCTGATCATCAAACATCAGATACCAAAGGTGGTAGTGGGCTGTCGCGACCCTTTTGATCAAGTAAATGGTAAAGGAATAGAAAAACTACAAGCGGCAGGAGCGGAAGTAGTTTTAGGTGTTTTAGAAGAAGAATGCAAATGGCTAAACCGTCGTTTTTTTACACGTATTCAAAAGCATCGCCCTTATATCATCCTCAAATGGGCGCAAACAGCCGATGGCTTTTTTGCTCCGGCGGATGGTAGTCAGTTTTGGATAACGGGGATGGAATCCCGCAAACTGGTACACCAATGGCGTAGCGAAGAGGATGCTATTTTAGTAGGGACTAAAACGGTTGTTGCCGATAACCCCCAACTAAACGTTAGATATGGTGAAGGTAAATCGCCAAAACGTGTTGTTATCGACCGAAAATTAAAGTTAAATAAAAGCTTAAATATATTTGATCAATCAGTTGATACATTGATATTTAACGAAGTTGAAACTAAGATCTACGGTAAAAACAAATACATTGCTTTAGAAGATTTTGGGCGATATGTGCCCCAATACATTCTATATCAATTGTATATGCAGGATATACAATCAGTAATTATTGAAGGAGGCGCCCACACCCTAAATACATTTATTGAAGCTGGGCTATGGGACGAAGCCCGCATATTTACCGGCCCTGCTAATTTGAATGAAGGCATAAAAGCACCGCGAATTAATGGTATAATTGAAGAAGAAGTTCTATCAGGAACCGACCGTTTAACAATATTAATGAATAGTTGATTCGGTTATTAAGTTGAATAAGTTTAAAAAACACTCAACATAATCTAATTTATCAACACAATCAACCAAACAATGCTCTACGTTTTTTTAAGTATTTGCTGCAGCGTAATCGTTTCAATCTTACTAAAGCTTGCTAAACGATACCAGATAGATATTTTTCAAGCCATAACCTGGAACTATTCCATAGCCATTGTGCTTACCTGGATATTCCTGAAACCGCAATTGCATAATTTACACGCATCGCCAATTTATACCTATACTGCATTAGGGATATTATTACCATTACTTTTTGTAATCCTGGCTTTATCTATTAAATACAATGGAATTGTACGTACGGATGTAGCCGAGCGCCTTTCATTATTCATTCCAATTGTAGCAGCCTTTTTATTGTTCGGTGAACAGTTAAGCACAATAAAAATCATTGGTATAAGTATTGGGATTGCAGCTATATTGTGTTCAATTCCCTGGAAAATAAAGCAATCTCCAAATAAAAAAACAGCCACCAATGCCTGGTTATATTTATTTGTTGTTTTTATAGGTATGGGGATAATTGATGTACTGCTTAAAAAAGTAAGCCAGTTTAAGGGAATGTCATTTACATCTTCGCTTTTTATGGTGTATGTTATCGCTTTTGTATTATCGTTAGTATTGTTAGCCTATCGCTTCGGCGCTAAAAAATCAAAATTTTCGTGGCCGCATATTGTATTTGGCTGGATATTAGGCATAGCTAATTTTGGTAACATCTTGTTCTATCTAAAGGCACATCAATCTTTAGCCAAAAGTCCGTCTACAGTTTTTTCTGCCATGAATATCGGCGTTATTGCCTTAGGTGCTGTTGTAGGCTTGGTTGTGTTTAAAGAGAAATTGAGCATAGTAAACAAGCTGGGTATAGGGCTGGCTATTATCGCTATTGTTGTAATTTCTTACGCTAATATATTTTAATGCTATTCGACGATACTTATCTCACCATAGAAAAGCCATCCGAAGCCATATTCCGTGATCGCGGCAGCAAGTTTCTAGGTTTTGCTTACCCTATAAATTCTGAGGCTGATATTAAAACTATTCTTACTGTTTTAAAAACAGAACATCCAAAAGCAAACCATCATTGCTGGGCCATGCGCCTGGGAATCGACCGCTCTGTATTCCGCGTTAATGATGACGGAGAACCATCAGGAACTGCCGGTCGGCCAATATTAAACACATTACTTTCTCGCAATATCACCAACATATTAGTTGTGGTTGTTCGTTACTTCGGAGGCACATTATTAGGTGTCCCCGGACTAATAAACGCCTATAAAACTGCTACCGAAGAGGCTTTGAATACCGTTGTTATCATTGAAAAAACATTGGATGACACTTATACTATCAGTTTTGATTATCAACAGATGAATGATATAATGGAGATCGTCAAAGAAGATAATTTGACCATTCTGGAGCAGCAATTCGATAACAACTGCATGGTAAAAATAACCATCCGAAAAATGCAGGTAAACAGAAGTATTAATAAGTTAGAGAAGGTAGAAGGCGCTATAATTAAGTTAGCCATATAAATACCATATTTAATATTTTTTTAACATTCAAGATTCTTTTTGATGTCTGTTTTTAGGCTTTAAATCATTACTTTCGTAGCAACATGCAATCTTTTGAAATAGATAAAACCGACCTACTGCGCATCAAAACCGCGCTCGAAGGCGATGATGCTGAATTACAGAAGGTTCTGAAGGAGTACCATCCTTCGGAGATTGCAATGTTGTTTGAAAAACTTCCGCAGGAAGCGAAAGAAAAGATCATCAATATCCTGCCGACTGACATTGCCTCCGAGGTTATTTCAGAAATGGATGAAGAACACCGCCCCGGTGAACTACTAATCAACCTGCATCCTGATAAGCGCTCTGAAATTGTTGAAGAACTCGATTATGATGATGCTACTGACATTATCTCGCAGTTAGACGAACATGAGCAGAAGGAAATATTAGAAGACCTCGACCAGGAAGATGCCGACAGTATTCGTGCCTTGATGAATTACGACGAGGATACTGCGGGTGGTTTAATGAACCCTCAGGTGATTTGCGTAAAAATGGGGATGGACAAAAAACAGGCATTGGATGAGATCATCCGCCAGTCTGAGGAGATGGAGGAGTTCTACACCGTTTATGTTATTGATGATGCACACATTCTAAAAGGGATTTTATCTCTTAAGGATGTAATAAAGGCCCGTATAAATGCCAAAATAAACGAACTAGTTAATAACGATTTCGTTTATGTAAAAGCCGAGCTAGATCAGGAAGAAGTTGCAAAGCTTTTTTCACAATATAACCTCACAACCATTCCTGTTGTTGATGATAACATGAAACTGCTTGGCCGAATTACAGTTGATGATATCATTGACGTAATGGAGCAGGAAAGTACCGAGGATATGTTGAAAATATCCGGTGTATCCGAAGATGAAGAACTAAGTGGTAACTGGAAAGAAGCTGTTAAAAGCCGCCTGCCCTGGTTAATTATTAACTTAGGCACAGCATATCTGGCGGCCTCTATAATTCGCCATTTTGATTCTACGGTTGCACAGTTGCCGATACTTGCTGCTTATATGACCATTATTGCTGGGATGGGCGGCAACGCAGCCACCCAGGCGTTAGCGGTAACTGTAAGGCGTATCTCTTTAACCGACCTTACCGATAGCCAAGCATACAACGCAGTTTTAAAAGAATTTTTAGTAGGATTATTAAATGGTGCTGCTAATGGTATCGTAGTGTTTTTTATAGCCCTGTTTTATGACGGCAACCCAATGCTTGGGCTGGTATTATTTTTGGCGATGACAGGTAACCTCATCGTTGCCGGTTTAACAGGTTCATCCATCCCATTGGTATTAAAAAGGATAGGGATAGACCCTGCCGTGGCATCATCCATTATCATAACAACATTTACCGATTGTGCAGGTTTTTTACTGCCGCTATGGTTCGCGACGCATTTGCTGTTGCATACACACGTAAAATAGTTTTTTATTTAAAATTTGATCATACCTTAAAACGGAATACACATGACAGAAGTAAGATACAACTGGACTAAAGAGCAAATCGCTGAAATATATCATACTCCACTATTAGACCTGATCTATCAGGCAGCTACTGTTCACCGCGAGAATAAAGATTATTCAGAAGTACAAATCAGTTCATTAATATCAATTAAAACAGGCGGTTGTCCTGAGGATTGTGCTTATTGCCCACAAGCAGCACGTTACAATACAGGTGTTGATGTTCATGCCATTATGCCTAAAGAAGAAGTTGTCGCGGTAGCGCAAAAAGCTAAAGATGGTGGCGCATCAAGGTTATGCATGGGTGCTGCATGGCGCGAAGTACGTGATAACAAAGATTTTGATAAGGTAATTGATATGGTGAAAGCCGTAAACGCTATGGATATGGAAGTTTGCTGTACTTTAGGCATGCTTACCGAAAGCCAGGCACAACGCCTTGCCGATGCAGGATTATACGCCTATAACCACAATCTGGATACCTCAGAGGATGATTACAAACGTATCATAACCACCCGTACTTATGATGATCGTTTACAAACTTTAGAACACGTGCGTAAAGCTAAAATAACCGTTTGCAGCGGCGGTATAATTGGCCTTGGCGAAACTGTTGAAGACAGAATATCAATGCTTAAAACATTATCAAACCTACCAAAACACCCCGAATCAGTGCCAATTAACGCTTTGGTACCAGTTAAAGGAACGCCTCTGGCTGATCAGCCACGTGTATCTGTTTGGGATATGGTAAGGATGATTGCTACTACCCGTATCATTATGCCTAAAACTGTAGTTCGTTTATCAGCAGGGAGAACTGAAATGAGTGTGGTTGAGCAAGCGCTTTGCTTTATGGCCGGTGCCAACTCAATATTTGCCGGTGAAAAATTATTAACCACACCAAATCCTTCTTTTGATACCGACATGGCTATGTTTGAATTGCTAGGCTTAAGCCCACGCAAAGCATTTAAAAACGGCCGCCCTAACGAAAGCAAGGAAATAAAAGAAATGAGTATTAATGAGGTAATTGGATAGAATGAAACGAATTAAAGTAAATACCACGTTTGAGGAGGATGAAGAACAGCGAAATCAGTTTTATTCAAATCTTTCCTACAGCGAACGTTTAAGGTATTACTTTAAACTACGTGATATGACTAACTTTCATAATAAGGATTTAGTAAAGGGAAGGGTGTTTAAAATATATTATTCGCACAATGCAGTTTGATATTGCAGATGAGTCTTTTGTCGCATTCCTCACCGCTATGCAAAATAGGCAGGTGAGATACATGTTAATTGGTGGTATCGCAGTTAACTTTCATGGATATATCCGTAACACCTTGGATATGGATATATGGCTTGCACCGACAAATGAAAATAGAAATCTGTTTTATAAAGTATTAATCGATGTTGGATATACTGAAGAAGAGATATCTGACTACAAAGATGAAGACTTTACAACCTTCTTTAAATGCGAAATAGGCGAAATGCCAAATACGATTGACTGCCTTACCATAGTTCATCCAAATCTCAGCTTCGACGATGCCGAAAAGGTGATGATAAGGCACGATGCGGGTTATGGTTTAATTTTAAACGTAGTAGATTACGATTATTTAAGAAGTATGAAGATTTTGGCACATCGTGAAAAAGATTGGCACGATGTGTCTCAATTAGATAGTATAAAAAATAAAAAATAACTACACCTTGGCATCCAACAACCACCTCCATGCCCAGCGAGTCAGGTTGTTAAATCCTTTCCAACCATCAACAAACTCAATAATATCCTTAAGGCATTTATCCGCAAATTTTTGCTTGAAGTTTTTTTGCGCCAGCTTATAAGCTAAATCCGGATTTTCCATGCCGATACGCTCGTAAATCTCCCGCTTAACGTACATCGTTCTAACAAAAAGAATATTGAACAGAATAACGTAACTATAAAGCGTCCGTTTAATATATCCGGCTTTAGCGGAGTATGTTTTCAATAAACTTTTGGTGAATAGGATATGCCTGCCTTCCTCAATATTATGCAGGTCAAACATCTTTTTCAAAACAGGATAAATATTAGGTGCACGACGTGCATAATTACCATAAACATCGGTAACCAGTTCAACTGACACACTGCCCATAAATAAATAATCAGCTGGAAGGTATTTATTACTAAACTCACCGAAGAATTTATGCAACCTGCTTTGCGCTATAGGTTTGCCACCCAATTTTTGAATAGCCTGCCCAAACATTTCCTGGTGACGAAATTCTTCTATCAGTTCTCTTAATAAAAAACGATGTTCAGCATCGTGTTGTGGTATTGTCAGGATATGCCTGGTCATGAACAGGCAAAACATACATTCGCCCCAGGCATAGGAAGAAATCACCTGCACCAATTCGTGCCTGCCAAGTTCCAGTTTTTGGGTGGGGGTAAGGGTATTGTAAAACTCCAATCCCTGAAGTGAGGCAAGCACTTCAGGGAGGAAAATATCATCAGCTTCAGGTTCTAATTGCCATGGGATATACGTTTCCGGCATTAATGGATGCTCTTTACTTATTTTAATTAGCCTTTCAACTTCTTTTACATCCATCGTATTTATCCGTTAACTATAATATCATAACGCATATTAAACCTATAGGTTGCCTTATTCAGGAATTAAACCACGGTTTTTTTCCATTGGTTTAATGTCCGGGTTATGTCCCCTGAAATCACGGAACATTTTGCCATACTCAATGGTATTACCACGTGAAAGGATCATATCGCGGAAACGCTGACCATTAGCCCTTGTCAAACCACCGTTTTCTGTAAACCACGAGAATGCATCATCGTCCAGCATCTCGGTCCATAAATAAGCATAATAACCGGCAGCGTAACCGTTGCTCCAGATGTGTAAAAAGTAACTTGAACGGTAACGCGGTGGAACTTGCGATAAGTTCAACCCGGTTTCTTGCAGGGCCATAGCCTCAAATTTATCAGCATCCTGTAAAGGCGCTGCTGCGCTAAGCTCATGCCATTTCATATCTAATGATGCGGCTGCTAATATTTCTGTTAAAGCATATCCCTGGTTAAATTTAGATGCCTTTTTGATCTTATCAACCAAAGCCTGCGGCATTGGCTGACCAGTTTTATAATGCACAGCGTAGTTCTTAAATACCTGCGGATACAAAGCCCAGTGTTCATTAAACTGTGATGGAAATTCCACAAAATCACGCGCTACACTGGTTCCTGAAATACTTACATATTGTTGGTCGGCAAAGAAACCATGTAAGGCATGTCCAAATTCATGAAACATGGTAGTTACATCGTCAAAGCTGATTAAAGCAGGTTGACCCGGTGCTGGCTTGGTAAAGTTACACACATTATAAATAACAGGCTGAGTGCCCAATAATTTCGATTGATCAACCATATTACTCATCCAGGCACCGCCATTTTTGTTATCACGCTTAAAATAATCGCAGTAGAACAAGCCAATAGTTTTGCCATCTTTATCTATCACTTCAAATACCCTTACGTCTTTTTGGTAAACAGGTATGTCGTGGCGTTCTTTAAATGTTAGGCCATAAAGCTGGTTAGCTGTATAAAATACCCCATTCTGCAAAACCTTATTCAACTCAAAGTATGGTTTTACATCGCTTTCATTCAAATCATATTTCTGCTTGCGCACTTGTTCTGCATAAAAATCCCAATCCCAGGGCTGTAATTTAAAGCCACCTTTTTGTTGGTCGATGACCGCTTGTATATCAGTAGCTTCACTTTTTGCCTTAGCTGTAGCAGCAGGCACTAATTGCGCGAAGAATTTATCAACCGCTTCAGGTGTTTTAGCCATTTGATCCTGTAAAACCCAAGCCGCATAGTTAGGATAACCTAAAAGCTTTGCTTTCTCGGCCCTTAACTTCGCTATGTTAACAATGGTTTTGCGGGTATCATTAGAGTCACTTTTCTCTGCGCGTATCCATGATGCATTAAACAACTTCGCACGAACATCACGATTGCTTAACGATTGCAGCAAAGGCTGCTGCGTTGTATTTTGTAACGATATAAGATATTTGCTTTTAGATTTATTAGCCTTCGCGTTTTGAGCCAATGCATCAATATCGCTTTGTGCCAATCCGGCTAAATCAGCAGTGTTATTAATTTCTAAACCACCGGCCTTTGCAGCAGCTAATAATTGATTATTAAATTTAGCGGTAAGTGATGCTTCCTGGCCATTTAGTTTTTTTAAATTCTCTTTATCAGCATCAGACAGTTTTGCACCGGCCTGAACAAACTGCTGGTAGTAAAATTTAACCAAACGGTTTGATTCCGCATCCAATTTTGAATTTGTGCTGTCGTTATAAACAGCTTCAACCCGTTTAAATAATTTTGAATTTAGGTGGATGGCGTCATCAGTAGCAGCCATTTCGGGTGCTATATCTTCCTGTACTTTTTGTAATACGCTGTCGGTATTTGCGCCTGTAAGTGCGTTAAACACATTGTTCGCCCGGCGTAACAAAACACCGCTTTTTTCCATCGCCAATATGGTATTTTCAAAAGTTGGTGCGCTGGTGTCGTCCGCGATCTTTTGAATTTCGGCAAGTTGGTCTTTCATGCCTTGTTCAAGGGCCGGTTTAAAGTCGCTGTCTTTGATCTTATCAAAAGGTGGCGCCTGGAACGGGAGGGAGCTGGCTGTAAGTAATGGATTACTTGATGACGTATCTGAACTGTTGGCTGCAGATTTGTTATTACTGTTACATGAGGCCATAATTCCCATCATTGTCGCTAATGGTAATATAAATAATGTTTTCATAAAAAATTTAAAAGCTGAAATTACGAATTTCCTATATATTGCGTTGTATTAATTAAGAGCAAAAGGTTGTTATATAAATATGAGTTATAATTTAAGAAAGCTGAACATTTACGTATTTGCATTATTAATCTTATTAACGGCTGCATGCCATCGTTCCATACCACATACAGCCGTTTCCGAGCCGTCAGCACCATTATCTTTTAAATCTATAGCTAATATTGATTTTACCGAAGTTCGCCGCAGAATGGCCAATGGATTATCCTTTGACAAAAATGGTTTTGAAGCCGAACCAGGGTATAAGATTACTTTCCTTAAAAACGATTCAGCCAGCGTTTGGAGCCCGGATAAAAAGGCATTTATCAACTTCCTGGTGTTTTTGGAGCCGGATTCGATATTCAACGTGGCGCGTTCGTATTTTAAAATGAAGCACATGAGTAAAGATAGCTTGGTGCTACAGGTGCTTGAAGTACAGGGCGATACGCTGCACATGAAACACTCTTTAGTCTACATGACTTTTTATGCTAATAATTACCTGAAAAATGTACTGCATACCGACGCGAAAACCTTAGGTAAACCCGACAAACGCGATACCTTATTTATTGAGCACAAAACCGCTGTTGCGAAAAAAAATCCCGACAGTGCTTTCGCTGGGCGACAGCCGGTAACGTTAAGGAGCTTGAATCCGCTTTTAACTATCGACAGGGTAAATGTTAAGCCTGACATTTCTAATAATTATGATGCCTCAGATTATTACATGGATCCAGAGTTTAATATCACCATAAATAAAGCTTATGAAGATTTTGCTTATTCGTTTTGGGTTTGTGTGGGTGCTAAAGGGCAGATCACCTTTTATCGGTCAATAGATTATATTATGCCTGAATTCAGAGAATCTACCATCAAAACAATAAAAGCGATAATTGATGGTTATTTAAAGGCATACATGACTGCAACGCCGGGTTCTACATTGGGAATTAAGCATACCAGCTGGGTTATGTTAAATGTAGTTGGGAAGAAGTAGCTTATAGCACCTATGCCTTAATCAAAATATGAAGACAATCTTATCCGCCACTCTCTTTTTACTCCTTTCATTTAATGCGTTTTCGCAAATTAAAGTCGGCCAGCGGGTTACAAATATACCCATTCAAAATTTACTTAATGCCCCGCTTAAACAAACGCAACTAAGCGACTTCAATGGAAAAGTAATATTGCTGGAATTTTGGGCGACATATTGCGGCCCCTGTATAACTGCTATGTCTCATCTGCAGGAGCTTCAAAAAGAATGCACCGGCAAACTCCGAATAATTACAGTTACCAGCGAAAAAGAAAGCAGGATTAAAAAGTTTATTGAAAATAAACCATCCAATTTATGGTTTGCTGTAGATAGTGCCAACTTATTACAACAGTCATTTCCTTTACGTACAATTCCTGAAAGTGTATTAATTGATAAGAATGGAGTAGTGGTAGCTATCACCGAACCTCAAAATATAACTAAACAAGTTATCGCGGATGTTATGGTAGATAAGAAAATTAATTTACCATTAAAAGATGATAATATGGTCGCTGATCCTTACGCGACTTATTTTCCTGCGGATTCAACAACACAAAGCCTTTTTGTTCTACAGCCTGAAATTAAAGGATTAAACAGTAGCAAAAAGAATTATAACAACAATAAAGCGTTTTACGGCCGAAGGCTTACTATTATAAATTTCCCATTGATGGATCTTTACAGGATAGCTTATGGAGATATATCTTACAGAAGAGTATTAGATTTAACTTCTAAATCAGATTCAATCGAAGCCAGGCGCATGTATTGTATGGATATTATTGTACCCACTGCTGCTGATCTGCTACCAACACTTAAACGCGAACTAAAAGCAAAATTTGATTTGCAGGCAGATTTTGAAAAGCGAACAAAACAGGTTTATGTATTAACTATTGCCGATGCCTCTAAAATAGGCCATCTAAAACCATCCACAGCGCAAGCATATAAATTTTCTTATATGTCGGGAAATTTTAACGGGCAGTATGTGCAATTAAAGGACATTGCATCTTATATTGAGAAATCCGGGATAATTAGAGCCCCCATACTTGATGAAACAAATGATAGCCATTACTATGATATCGCGTTTACTTACTTGCCTGAAAAAAAAGGTGATTTTGAAAACGTTTTGCTTAGCCTAGGTCTGCAAGTAACGAAAACCGACCGTGATATAGATATGTTGGTCTTTAAATAAATAATTATTCTCGTTTTACGTATTCAAAATAGACAGCGTTTGGCAGAGAAAATCACTAAAATTTAAATTTTAAGCTTTTCTAGACTGATAGAAATACTCAATTCTATCTCGATTTGTGGATAACACGACTGTTGAAAAGGTTGATAAACTTAACCTGTAACCGGCTATTCAGCTATAAATAATTATTATTAATGGTTGAAAATGACTTAACTATTGTTAAAAACTTGTTAATAAAAACCTGATAATATATTTGCGAAATGGCGATCCTGTCCCGATATTGAAATCATCAAGAACGACGTACTTTGACAGCCTTGAGATACACAAACTGAAATTCGGGGGAACCTTCGGGGAAACTAAAGATCAGGGAGGAGTCTTATTACTTAACGGGAAAATGACGAAAGTGATTCACCGGGACAGTAATTCAAAGGTGTTATGGATACTGCAATACTTTACGAAGAATAGCAGTTTGAAATAATGACCATGAAGCAATCAGCGTTAGCAGACAATGGTAATTCAGCATTCACAAAGAATAAAGAAGCATCAGCGTTGCGCGAATAACGACAGCGTTTTATCCGCAGGGTAATAACAAAATCAGCATTCAATGAAACACTACACGGTGCCCGCGAGGGTAACGAAAGTTGAAAAGTTACATAGAATAAAGACAGCGTTTCATCCGTAGGGGTAATAACATAAGTCCGCATAAGCAAAACAATTGATAAATCAGCATTCGCGAGAATAAAGATTAATCAGCGTCAGCAATTAACGATGACAAGATCTGGTCGGTCAGCTTACACAAAACTTGGTGCTTTCTAAGGGCTATGGCTCGAAGAGAGTTTGGAAACGGAAGTTCAAATCGAAAGAGGAGGCTTCCGTTTTCGTTTTTATAGGATTTTTTGTCAGAACTCGAATTTTGATGAATTAATTGGATTTGCGGAATTATAGATCATAAACCTTCAGGGTTTCACCCCAACCTCTCCAATAATTTCCTTAATTTAGCCTTATGCAGAAGGAAAGCAAAAGTAAAGCTGACGGTAAAAAGAAAATATTTGTATTAGATACCTCTGTTATCCTGTACGATCATAACGCCTTTGAAAACTTCCAGGAGCACGATGTGGCTATCCCCATTCAGGTGCTTGAAGAGTTAGATAATATGAAGAGCGGTAACGATACCCGTAACTTCGAGGCCCGCAGCTTTATCCGGCTAATGGATGACATATCCCGTAATAATTTAATTAATGATTGGCAACCGCTCAACGGGGCCAGTAAAGGGAGCTTTAAAGTTATCATTGATACAAAAGATATTGCCGCCGATGCCGCAGCCATTTTTGGTTCCGAGAAAACGGATCACCGTATATTAAACGCTGCTTTGGTTTTACAGGAAGAGCATCCGGAGAAAAAAGTGGTGCTGGTATCAAAAGATATATGCCTGCGGCTAAAAGCAAAATCGCTTAACCTGTATGCTGAGGATTATGAAACCGGTAAAATAAAAAACGTTGATGAGTTGTACACCGGCAGGACAGTTTTAAATAAAGTATCCGACAAACTGTTAATCCAATTAAAAAAGAACGACAGTTTACCCAATGATGCGCTTGATATACCTACGCCAACGCATAATCAGTTTTATATATTAAATGGCAAAAATAGTTCAGTACCTGCATTTTATAACTCGCAAAGCGGGCAGTTGGAAAAGGTAACCGAGCAGCCCATATTCAATATCTTCCCTAAAAATATAGAGCAGGCGTTTGCCATACATGCATTACTCCATCCGGACATTAAACTGGTGAGTATACAAGGTAACGCGGGTACAGGCAAAACCTTATTAGCGCTGGCGAGTGCATTGGAGCAGCGCAAGCATTTCAGGCAGATCTATGTAACCCGGCCAATTGTGCCACTCAGCAATAAGGATATTGGTTTTTTACCAGGCGATATTAAATCAAAAGTAGACCCCTACATGGCGCCAATTTGGGACAACCTTAAGTTTATCAAAGATCAGTTTGTTGATGATGAAAAGATGCAGGCTAAAATTGATGAACTGGTAACCAACGATAAAATTTCCATCGCTCCACTGGCATTCATCCGTGGGCGTACCTTAAGCAAGATATTTTTCATTGTAGATGAAGCGCAAAACTTAACTCCCCACGAAATAAAAACTATCATCAGCAGGGCAGGAGAGAACAGTAAGTTTATATTCACCGGTGATATTTACCAGATTGATACCCCTTACCTTGATGCGGAAAGCAACGGCTTAAGCTACTTAATTGATAAAGCAAAGGAACATCCATTGTATGCGCATATCACCCTGCAAAAAGGCGAGCGTAGCGAATTGGCTAATTTGGCTACGGAATTATTATAATTACGCAACCAAATTATCCGTTACCCTCGAAATATCTGTACTCATTTTATTAATAAAGCCTAACTGTTCCTTTAACAATGTTTCATCAGTGAAAGGTTCGGGAGTTTTGGGGTTGGTATCAGCTATTATGTTCACATGCTCACTCAATAGCTCTGTTTTTGCGCCGCCGAGTTTTTTCGATACATCGTTCAAAGTTGCCAAACTTTTTCTAACCGATCTGATGATTTCCGGTTGTGGATCAGGCACGCTTTTGTCCATTAGCTCCGCTGCTACAGTGGCTATGTAAGATGATAAGATATGGTTCAATACCACAAATTTATGCATCTCTTTAACATTGCGTTGTTTGCTTTTAGGCTCTGATGTCATGCGTTCAAAAGCGGCCGATAAGTTGCCCGATTTTACAAATACATCCTTACGCGCCAGTTTGTACTCGGTAATATCCATCGGTTTTCCTGATAGGCTTTCGGCAATTTTCTGCAAGTAATTAGCATTCGCGCATATCACATCGCTCAAATATCCGTTTACCTGCTCAAACTCCCACGACGGGAATATTGAGTAACTGGCAATAAAGGCAATAACAGAGCCTATAATAGTATCAGTAATACGCTCGGTAACAATATTATTTACCCCCAAAAAACTAAATAATATTAATATATAAGGTGTCATCAATAAAACGCTTACCACATAATTTAACCGTTGAAAACTGTAACATCCCAGCATAAAAAATACCATAAAAGCAAACTCGGCAGTTTTGTTATGTACTAATAGCAAAATACCAATACCAATAATGCCGCCGCTTACAGTGCCTATTAGTCGCTGGTAATTGCGTTGTTTTGTTAAGCTGAAGCCGGGTTTAAGGATTACGATGATGGTCAGCAATATCCAATAGCTATGATGCCCGGTAGAAATAAACTTTGCAACCATAAATCCCAACAAACACATAGCCGAAACTCTTAACGCGTGCTTAAAAGCTGCGGAATTAAATGACAGGTTATCCGTAAAAACATGCGGAGCATAGTCCTGACTGGTTACGAATTTGGAATATTCGATTTTGCGGCGATCCTCAAATAATAACCGGGCCGAATTAGAACTGTAGTAACCATAAATAGAGGCAATCTTCGAGTTAACGTCACGTAGGTTTATCAGTATTTTCTTCAATACCAGGTTGCTGGTTTCATGAGTGATGTCTAATGCGTCAATTTTAGTTTTTAGTTCCTCAAGCTCAGGTAAAAAGTCAAACGGTTGTTTGCGTTTAGTATTTAATAATACAATAAAGGCGGCATTATCCACCTCATTCGCCATTTGATGAATAATACGCGAAATTTTCTCAAGCACCCCGGTACCCTTAAAGCTTTCGCGCATATAAGCATAATCATAATGTGTGGCCATTATGTTTTCAAACAGATCTACCAAATCAACAAAAGTCAACACCAATACGCGGCTTTCGGTGGTGGATTCCCGCACTAGTAGCCTACTTTTAAACAGTATTTCCCTTACCAGATCCTGATGTTGGCTAACCTGTATTTGTTGCGATACCAGTTTACGGTAATTCTCATCTATATCAGTGGAGGGATCATAAAAGTCCGCTTTTATGCGAAGAAACTGCGCTATATCAAATATATTCTCGCCCAAAGCCTGCTGAGCGGCACGATAGGGCCTGATGCCAAAAAACACCAGGCTAAAAATCATATACCATATCCCACCCAACAAAATCACAAGGCTTACGGTTAAAATCTGATCTGGGGTGATTGGCTCATCCATCATCAATATCATCACTAGTAAAGCACCGGTCCCCACAAAGGCAGCCCGGTTGCCATATACTGTAAGCATAGAAAAAAAGAAGGAGAATAAAGTAACCTCGGCACCTAACGCATAGAGATTTAGCCGTGCAAAACATGTAATTATTGCAACTAAAAATATGCACAAACTACTTATAGCCATAGCATTGCGTTTGTGTGCAACCGGGCCGGGAGTATCAACAATACTTACGCACAGCGCCCCTAAAGACATATCTACACCGAAGCCCAAATTGTGGAATTGTGTTAATACAAGGGCAGGCAGTAATACTCCGATGGTAATGCGTAACCCATCAGAAAAGTACTGACTGTAAAAAAAACTTTTTATTTCTTTTGGTTGAATGTTAATGGTCACGTTTATAATTGGATTACCTTGCAAATTTAAAAAATTTAATTCGGATGCTATTTTTATAATTAATATTGGCAGCAATAACCTGTTATTATTAATAAATATTCAATTTTTTGCTGTTTTTACGTTTTAGATATTTAAATTCACGGCATTAATGCGACCTCATTAATAGCACCGTTTTTTATACAAATATCCAGCTCAAAAACTATGTCATCTACGTTAAAACTCAGCCAAAGAGAAACTGCCTTCAACCACGAAGTAGTTACCCGTTTTGAGTTATATAACAGTTTATTCCAAACACTGCCTTTTTACCAGGTAAAAGATACAGGTATTTTGTTGCCTTTTTTCAGTTCACATTGTGAAAAAGGTACAATAAACCAACAATCACCCAAGGAAATTATTGAATCTTTTTTCGAAAAATACGTTCCCGGTATTGATCATCAAGAACAAATAAACCGTTTATTTCGGTTTATTCAATATATCGAACGGCAGGTTGTTTTGTTTGATGCAATTGAAGATTCATCATTCAGCAAAATTGGGCGCGCCGATGATTCCGGTTCATTGCAAAGCTTATTGCAACAAGCGGCCATAAGCGATGAGGCAAGGAAAAATATTAGTGAAAAGTTAAAGGATTTCTCATTAAGGCTTGTTCTTACCGCGCACCCCACCCAGTTTTATCCGGGCAGTGTGTTAGGTATTATGACCGATCTGATCGAGGCTTTGAAAACCAACGACATAAACAGCATTGATGGCTTATTGCAGCAATTAGGTAAAACACCTTTTTTCAATAAAACCTCACCAACGCCTGTAGACGAGGCAGTTAGTTTGGTTTGGTTCCTTGAGAATATATTTTATCATGCTATCTCAGGTATTCAGTCAACGCTGGAAGAGGAGTTTGATATTGACTTAGCTGCCAAGCACCAGATTTTAGAATTGGGCTTTTGGCCGGGTGGCGATAGGGACGGAAACCCTAACGTTACAACAGAAACCACTAAAGAGGTTGCCAAGTTTTTAAGGCAAATCGTATTCCGTTGTTATTACCGTGATTTCAGGGTATTGAAACGTCGCATTACCTTCAGGGGTTTTGATGATACATTAACCAAGCTGGAAAACATACTTTATGAAAACGCCTTTAATCCAAGTGATGATCAGGCAGATTTACAGGCAGATATATTAGATAAATTACAATCTGCAAGGCAAATATTAATCAGCGACCACGATAGTTTGTTTGTTGATGTAGTGGAGAACCTGATCAGAAAAGTTAAACTATTCGGCTGTTATTTTGCTACGCTTGATATCAGGCAGGATAGCCGTGTTTTAAGGAAAGTATTTAATTACGCTACAGAACAAACTGGTATACAGGAAAATATATCTACCGGATACAATAGCTTAGATGAAGACAATAAACTAAAAGCAATCACTTTTAAAGATTTTGATTTTAAATGTCCTAATAATGCCGATAGCGAAATAAAAGACACGCTGAATACCATCAGGCTGATGAAACAAATTCAGCATAGTAATGGTGAAAAATCTTGTCAACGTTTTATTATCAGCAATTGCCAGCAGGCATCGGATATATTGCAACTGATTGATTTGTTCTTATGGAGCGGATGGAACGCGGATAATCTGAGTGTTGATTTTATGCCATTATTCGAAACGGTTAACGATTTACAGGTGGCTGGTGAGATAATGGAGAAGCTATACACACATCCATTTTATAAAGAGCACTTAAAGAAAAGAGGCAACCGCCAAAGCATTATGCTTGGTTTCTCGGATAGTACTAAAGACGGCGGCTATTTGATGGCTAACTGGTCGATATATAAAGCTAAAGTTGAGCTTACAGCCATGGCGCGTAAGTACGAAATAGATCTGGCATTTTTTGATGGCCGTGGCGGCCCTCCGGCACGTGGTGGTGGTAAAACGCATCGTTTTTATGCTTCTATGGGCGATGAGATTGCTAATGAGCATATCCAGTTAACGATACAGGGCCAAACGGTAAGTTCGCAATACGGTTCGGTCGAGACAGCTCGGTTTAATATGGAGCAGTTGATTAACGCGGGTATAGTTTCCGAATTATACCCAAGTAAGAACGATGTGCTTGATAAAAAGAAGAAAGAACTGATCTCTGAAATGGCGGATGCCAGTTATAAACTATTTATGGATCTGCGCCAGCATGAACTATTTGTGGAATACCTGGAGAAATTTAGTCCGCTTAAATTGCTTTCGCGTATTAATATCAGCAGCAGGCCAACCAAACGTAACGGCAACTCTAAGTTGAAGCTGGAAGATTTGCGGGCGATTAGCTTTGTAACTTCCTGGAGCCAGTTGAAACAAAATATTCCCGGTTTTTATGGGGTAGGTACTGCTTTGAAAAAGATGAAAGACGAAGGCCACTGGGATGAAATTAAACTTTTGTATCAAACATCAGGGTTTTTCAAAACCATGTTGGATAACTGTATGATGTCGATGTCGAAATCTGATTTCAGGATTACTGCATATTTACACGACGATGAAAAGTTCGGTGCCTTTTGGCAGATGCTTAAGGATGAGTACGACCTTACCAAAACCATGATGAATGACTTGACGGCCAGCGATACCCTAATGCCGGAATACCCGGTTGAAAGGCGTTCTATAGCCTTGCGCGAACGAGTTGTATTACCTTTGGTTATTATACAACATTATGCGCTACAATGCCTGAACAACGATAATAGCGAAGAGGCATTGACGGAGATTTATGATAAGCTGGTAATACGTACAGTGTATGGAATTGTTAACGCGGGAAGAAACCTGGCATAAATTGTAATTTTTTTAAGTCAATGTTGGCTTATTATACAGAAAATGATTTGTTTTGCAGTAAATAAGAAACCACAAGGTTTATTATTTGTTAGAAATTATCTTAACACATTAAAATGAAAAAACTTATTTACCCGGTATTGGGATTAGCGCTTATGTTTTCGGTACAATCATGTATGGATAATTACAAAGCTAAGTACCTGAATGAAAAAACTTTAGCCGATGATGGCGGTATATCGCTTATCAAAAACGGGCTTGAAGGCGGGATGACCGAAATAGCGGCATCAAAAATTGCATTGAAAAATTCCCAAAATCCACAGGTAGTAAGTTTAGCGCAAATGATGATCGCAGATCACTCTAAAGCTGATAGCACCTTATTGTGGATTGAAAGTGACAAACTAATATCTGAAAAAGATACCATCAGCGCTGAACACAAAGAAATACTAGACAGCCTGCAAACAAAAACAGGAGCCGCGTTTGACAGGGCTTATGTTACCATGATGATACATGATCATAAAGAAGCTATCGATTTGTTTAAAGATGCCAGCGACAACAAAAACCAAACCATACAGGATTTTGCCCGCCAAACATTGCCAACTATCGAAAAACACTTAGAAATGGCAAAGGATATTGATGCTTCATTGAAATAGTAAAAGCTTATTCTTGAAAATATTAAAGGCGATGAATTATCATCGCCTTTTTTGTTCTTCCTTTTCCTACTTGTCATTCTTCGCTGCGTTCAGAATGACTAAGTTTCAGAATAGCTTCAATTGCTTTTCAACCGGGGGCTTAACCCATCCTGTAACGGTTCTGCCGCCATACTTATAGGAGTTTTTGCGCTCCTCCTCAATAACTTTGTCAAAATTGGCATTGGGACTAAAACCCTTTTCAGCATCCTGGGCAACTCTCGTCAGGCGTTTAATGGCCTCGGTTGTTTCTGATTGGCCGAGTTTAGCTTTATAAACCGCATTTTGCAGTGTAGCTATAGTTTCATCATAAACTTTAGTTGGTACCGGGAAAGGATGTCCATCTTTACCGCCATGCGCGAAGGAAAACCTGGCTGGATCTTTAAAACGCGACGGTGTTCCATGGATTACCTCACTTACCAAAACCAATGATTGTAAAGTCCGCGGTCCCAAACCTTGCAGTAATAACAAATCCTCAAAATCAGCCGGGTTCTTTTCATGTGCCAGCCACAATACAGCACCTAATCTTTTAAGGTCGACATCCTTAGCTTTTACATCATGATGGGAGGGAAGCACCAGTTTGTTGATTTCTTTGAGCATATACTCCGGCTTTTCACTCGCTATTTGCATAATGCCTTTTCTGGAACTATCGGCTTGCTTATCGGCCATATTTAAAATAAGCCCGGTGTTTTTACCGTAGATGGATGTATGCGGATCATCCACAAAGGAAGTCAACGAATCGGAATGCCAGTGGTAACGGCGGGCAGTACTGCTCGCATCACTCATTCCTTGCTGAATAACAGCCCATTTGCCGGTATCGCTCAAAATAAAATTATGGGTGTATAGTTGAAAACCATCCTGTATAGCGGTATTGTCAACCTTAGCGCTGAGTTTACTGCATCTGACTAAGTAATTGCCATCAAGCCCGATTTTATCGCTGATCCTTAAAAGTTCATCAGGTGTTTGCCGGGAGTATTTACCTTTTCCTCCGCATATATAAATACCCAGCTCCTTACTATGCGGATTAACTGCTCGTTTCAAAGCCCCCATAACCGAAGTAGTAATCCCCGAAGAATGCCAATCCATCCCCATAACAGCGCCCATACTTTGAAACCAAAACGGGTCACTCAAGCGGCGCAGCAAGTCGTCCTTACCATAATCTAACAGGATATTTTGTACAATAGCAAGACCCAGCTTCGCCATTCTTTCGGCAAGCCAGATGGGTACATAGCCACCATGTAAAGGTAAGTCAGCAGTTCCGGAATGCTTCATGCTAACAAAGTTAGCAAATTATTTTAAGGCTTCAAAGCTATATTGGGCGGTACTCCAAAATTCATCCAATGCAATAATACGGGGTTTAAAAAAGGAAATAAGCTGAGGCCAATCTGTCCGGTTGTAAACACTCACACCATCCAATTGCTTATAAATACGACTGACGATTTTTCCATATTCATCAGTATCATGCAAAACCCAGGTCCAATCCTCGTCAAGTGTATTTTTCAGCAAGTTTTTAAATTCTGCGAACTGTTCAAAAAATAATTCCTGTATACCTTTATCCTGATGGGTAATCACGATACCAATTGACACCGAGCGATTAGCCGTTTCCATTTTGAAATACAGGTGTTTTATCCCGGTTTTATAATTTACCCAATTCACCCTTAAACCATCAGCAGATAGGTGCGGGGCAATATACTGGCCAAAGGTTGTCCAGAAGGTTTGTTTAATATTTGAGCTTTCGTCTTTTGAATACATATTATCTCACAGCAAAATTCATATCCACCTTGCTATCCTGCGAATTGCTGCCTAAGGTTAATTTATAATTACCGGGATATATCTTCCATTTATGTGTTGACAAATCCCATTTCTGTAATTCTTTTACAGGGATTTTCACGGTAACCGTTTGTTCACCACCTGATGTAATAGAAATTCGCTTAAAATATTTCAACTCCTTATAAGGCATACGATCAATTGATGGATATTGTATGTAGCCTTGTACTACCTCATCACCGTTCATGTTGCCGGTGTTTTTAACTTTTATAGTGGTTGTTATCGTATCGGTAGTTTTATAATCTTTTTTCGGCGCATTCTGCAAACTATAAGCAAACGAAGTATAGCTCAACCCAAAACCAAACGGATATTGTACCGGGCCGTTATAATAACGATAAGTATGGCCTGCCATATGATAATTTTTATAATCAGGCACATTATCAATCGACTTATAAAAAGTTAATGGCAAATGCCCGGATGGTGATATTTTACCAAACACAATATCTGCAAGCGCGTTGCCACCCTGCTCTCCCGGATACCAGGCAAAAATGATGGCATCGGCATAAGGAGCAACAGCATCCACATCAATATCACTTCCTGCTGTAATTACCAGTATGATGGGTTTATGTACGTCTTTACGCAGTTGTTTCATATAGGCTATTTCGCTTGCCGGTAAACTTAAATCTTTTTTATCCCCACCGTTGTTAGACAAGAAAGCATCGCCTGCTTCACCTTCTAAAACAGGAGATAAACCTATTACCGCAATAGTAACATCAGCATTGCCTGCCGCCCAAATACCACCGAAATGCTTGGTGTCTTTATAATCGCACCCCATATCGTAACTAACACGGGTTCCCGGGCCGGCTACTCCGGTAATGCCTTCAACAAAATTAACAACCCGGTCACTTACTCCGCTGTAATTTCCTATCATCGCGTCAAACGAAGCTGCGTTAGGGCCAACTACCATAATACTAGAATACTTGCTCTTACTTAAAGGCAGTATGTTATTATCGTTTTTTAACAGTACTATACTTTGTTCCGCCATTTTACGGGCTAAAGCAATATGAGCTTCGTTATGCACGCTATCAGCGCCATAAGCATGATAAGGAATTTGATTAGGATCATCATAAAAGCCAAGTTTAAACTCAGTACGCAATACAGCCGAGAGCGCCTGGTCAACTTCCTTTTCAGTAAGTAAATGCTGGTCAATCGCTTTTATAACATCATCCTGTAAAATGGTGGAACAATCCAGGTTTATACCGGCCTTTATAGCGGCCGCTGCAGTTTCAACAGGGCCAACTAATGCTTTATGTGTTTGGAAAACATCATCCAGCGCCCCACAATCAGTTACTACATGGCCTTTAAATCCCCATTCTTTTCTTAAAATATCTGTAAGTAAGGTTTTATTAATGGAATTGGGCACGCCGTTAATACTGTTATATGCCGCCATAACAGATTCAACACCGTTTGTTACCAGTGCATGAAAAGCGTACAGATAAGTTTCGCGCAAATCCTTTTCATCCACAATTGCGTCAAACGAATCGCGCACAGCCTCGGGGCCACTGTGTACCGCGAAATGTTTTGCTGTTGCCGATACCTTTAAATACTTGGGATCATCACCCTGTAAACCTTTTACAAAGGCAGTTCCCATATGCGCTGTTAAAAAAGGATCTTCGCCATACGTTTCCTGTCCGCGGCCCCAACGAGGATCGCGGAAAATATTAATATTAGGAGTCCAAA
Source organism: Mucilaginibacter sp. L196 (assembly GCF_009765905.1). Classification (GTDB taxonomy): domain Bacteria; phylum Bacteroidota; class Bacteroidia; order Sphingobacteriales; family Sphingobacteriaceae; genus Mucilaginibacter. The sequence continues at coordinate 1,172,289 of NZ_LMUO01000019.1, forward strand.
AACTTAAACCCATATACTGTATATGCCTGTCCTGCGCGATAGCCAGGTTATATTTGGCCCTTGCTTCGGTAGAGATCGCGGTACCAACCTGTTTAAGCAAATCATCATTAAAAGTAGCAGCCATGCCAATAGCCTGCGGATATATAGTGGCTTCACCCGCACGTGCAACACCATGTAAAGCCTCGTTCCACCAATTATAAGCCGGTATTCCTAATCGTGGTACTGCCTGGCTATTGTAGCCCAGCAGAGCAACTTTTTCTTTGAGGGTTAATCTTGATACCAGATCTTTTACACGAATGTCTAACGGTTCGGAGTTATCTTTATAGATCGGTTTATCCTGCGCTTTTACAGGTTGTACAAATAACAATGAAGACCCCAGTAAAGCAGCTATAAATTGTATTTTCATTTAAATAATATTACGCACTAAAACTACCCATAAAATATTATTTCTGCTGTAAATTTGACATTTAAAGTGATAGATTCGCATGATAACGGCTGTTATCAAAAAGTTTTTACTGATAGCTATACTAGCTATTTATAGTACAACCGGTTTATGCCCCATCACCAACAAAATCTCAATTAAACTTTATAAATTCAGTCCCTCGTATTGCTTTAAGTGATTTCGGTTTATACAATAAGGAAACCATTGATGAGTCACCTGTTTTAGCTAAAATTGTTAGAAATTTAAAAAATGCAAAATTTAAAAAAAGTAATTATTTGTTTGGGATTAACATTTAGTTGTTTACCTGTTTTTGCTCAAGTTGCCCCATATGATACAACCGTAAAGCCACAATTAATATCCTGTCAGTTTGCATTTACCGAGGGTGCATCTACAGATAAATATGGCAATGTGTTCTTTACCGATCAACCCAATAACAAAATATGGGAATATGACATCAATGGTAAGTTATCAGTGTTTTTAGATAGTGCGGGCAGATCAAACGGAATGTACTTTGATCGCCATGGCAACCTGGTTACCTGCGCCGACGAACATGATCAATTATGGAGCATCAGCCCCAAAAAGAAAATAAAAGTGTTGCTGACCAACTTTAACGGCCATTTGATGAACGGCCCTAATGATATTTGGATAGATGCCAAAGGCGGTATATATATGACCGATCCATACTACCAACGTAATTACTGGACAAGGACTAAATCAGAATTGGACGGGCAAAAAGTTTATTATCTACCCAAAGGCAGTCACCAACCTATAATAGTTGATAGTACTATTAAAAAACCCAACGGTATTGTAGGTACACCTGATGGCAGATATTTGTACGTTGCAGATATTGGCGATAATAAAACTTATAAATACACCATCAACAAAAATGGTACTTTAAGCAATAGAGTGCTGGTAATTGAACAAGGAGCCGACGGTATCACACTTGATGAAGAAGGTAATATCTATTTATGCGGAAACGGTGTAACTATCTATAACCCTTTAGGTAAAAAGATTGGACATATTGCAATTAATGAACCATGGACAGCGAATTTGTGCTTTGGTGGTAAAAATAAGGATGTACTATTTATCACAGCATCAACAGCTATTTATACGGTAAAAATGAATGTGAAAGGGGTGGAGTAATTAATTAAAAACAGGCAGCTTTATTGTAAAAGTTGAGCCTAGGTTTTCAACGCTGTGAACTTCAATTTTTCCTTTGTGCCGTTCAACTATCTGCTTTACAATGCTTAATCCTAGCCCGGTTGACTGTTCGCCATGGATGCCTGTACGACCAGCTTTCGAAAAACGTTCAAATAAGTGCGGTAGCATATCTTGGGGAATCCCTAATCCATGATCCTTTACCTCAATAATTGCCATTTTATTTACCTTATCGAGCTGTATTTCTATCTTACCACTCTCCTTTGAGAATTTAAGCGCATTGCTAATCAGGTTATCCATCACCCGGTGGAATTTCTCTTTATTAATTTCAACATACAGAGGAATATAAGAGCTATTAAAGGTGATGGTGCTACGGGTTTCGTTGTGTATTTTCCAGCTATCAATAACCTTCCTGATAAATAAGTTTAAATCAACCTGGGTAGTTTCTATTGTATTTTGATCATCGTTTCGGGCGGCCTCTAGCAGATCAAGAATTATTCCCCTGGCCTTTACACATGATTGTTTGATGATATTGATGTTATCGCGGGTTTCATCATCAAGTTCGTCCATTTCCATAATCATAGCAGTGGATTCTACAGCAGCTAATGGATTACGCAGATCATGCGCGACCATCCCCAATACCTGATCTTTAAAGCTGGCCGCGTTTTCAATCTCGTTGTTCTTTTCGCGTATCTCAATAACCTGTTTATAGTAATTGGCTTTGTAAGAGTAAAAATAGCGTGAGGTTAAATAAAACCCACATAACAAGATGATAGAAATCAGCTCATTATACACTATCTCAGTAGGGCTAACCTGTGCATAAATTAACATTGAGGTAAAAACTACTGCTATAGCAATTATAAGCAGTAAGGTTTCGTACAGTTCAAAAACAAATACTACGCTAATAATTACCAGCGGTAGCATGTAAAGTGTTAGCGAATTACTTGGATCAGATGTAGCAATAAAACTTGATATAATACCGCACGCTATCAGGTATAAAGAGAACAAAAAAAAGAAAACGCTTATAATAGCGAGTGGTTTACGGTTTCTTTTGTAATAAGCTATCAACAAGTAACTACAGATAAAAAAAAGAGGCGTTACAATAATGTACAGCCAATTGGTATAATCAAATTCCGGGAAATTTTGCGCTTTGGTAAGACTCTCCGGAAAGATAAGATATAGCGATCTTATGATTAAATTAAGTATTAAAAAAAAAGCGCTGCAAGTGCGAACCGCTATCAGATTTTGTAGCGTATAAGTATTACGATATGCGATTGCATATTTATTCGGTATCTTTTTTAAAAATGGGGTATTCAATTTTTATAGCTATAAGGTGTAAGCAAAAATAAAGAAATTAAAAGAGAATGGTCTATTGAAATTCTATTGATGATTGCTAAATATGATTTAAAACTTTCCAATTGTGATACCTGTTATCTTATAATCAAATCACTATTATCTCTTTTGACAAAAGGGCATGCAATTTTGTTTTTAAATGACAATTTTTCATAAATGAATACATGGTCGACTTTTTGAATAGCATTAATCACTATGAACTTTAACAACTTTACAATTAAAGCACAGGAAGCTGTACAAAAAGCTTCTGAAATAACCAGCGGCAACCAGCAGCAGGCAATTGAATCTGCCCATTTGCTGAAAGGCTTATTGCTGGTTGATGAAAACGTTATATCTTATTTATTAAAAAAACTAAACGTTAACCTTAACCGGTTAAACGAGATATTGGATCAGCAAATCGCGTCATACCCAAAAGTTAGCGGGAGCAATGTTTATTTATCATCCTCATCAAACACGGTTCTGCAAAAGGCACAATCATATTTAAAAGAGTTTAAAGATGATTTTGTATCTGTTGAGCATATTTTGTTAGGCATTTTAGCAACAAGTGATGCAACCAGCAGCGTATTGAAGGATTTTGGTGTAAATGAAAAGGACCTTAAAAAAGCCATTCTTAGTTTGCGTGGCGACAATAAGGTTACGGATCAAAATGCGGAAGCTACTTACAATGCCTTAAATAAATATGCTCGTAACCTTAATGAATATGCCGAATCTGGTAAACTTGACCCGGTTATTGGCCGTGATGAAGAGATCAGGCGTGTGATCCAAATTCTATCCCGCAGGACTAAAAACAACCCAATTTTAGTGGGTGAGCCGGGTGTAGGTAAAACAGCCATAGCAGAGGGTATTGCCTTTAGAATTATTAAGGGTGATGTACCTGAAAGCCTGAAAACAAAAACTGTTTATTCGTTGGACATGGGTTCGCTTATTGCGGGTGCTAAGTACAAAGGTGAATTTGAGGAGCGGTTGAAATCCGTAATAAAAGAGGTTATTCAGGCTGACGGCGAGATCGTTTTATTTATTGACGAGATTCACACCCTTGTAGGCGCGGGTGGCGGCGAAGGCGCTATGGATGCGGCTAACATTTTAAAACCTGCCTTAGCCCGTGGCGAATTAAGAGCCATTGGCGCAACCACTTTAAACGAATACCAAAAATATTTTGAAAAGGATAAAGCTTTGGAACGCCGTTTCCAGATGGTGTTGGTTGATGAACCAGATACACAGGACGCGATTTCTATCCTTCGTGGATTAAAAGAACGTTACGAAGCTCATCATAAAGTGCGAATAAGAGATGAAGCAATTATTGCCGCCGTTGAAATGTCGCAACGTTATATTGCTGACCGGTTTTTACCGGATAAGGCTATCGATTTAATGGATGAGGCCGCATCAAAATTACGTTTGGAAATGGATTCCGTACCAGAAGCGGTGGATGAACTGGAGCGTAAGATAATGCAGTTGGAGATTGAGCGCGAAGCAATCAAACGTGAAAAAGATACCCAAAAGGTATCTGCTTTAAGCGAGGAAATAGCCAACTTATCCGCCGATCGTGATTCTTTACGCGCCAAATGGCAAGGTGAAAAAGATTTGGTAGATGGTATCAACCTAAAAGTTGAACAGATTGAAAACTACAAACTGGAAGCCGAACAAGCCGAACGTGCTGGTGATTACGGTAAAGTAGCCGAATTACGCTACGGTACTATTATTGAAGCGCAGGCAGAAGTTGAAAAGCTAAAAGCAGCATTGTTAGAAAACCAATCCGATAGCCGTATGCTAAAGGAAGAAGTTACTGCCGATGATATTGCAGGCGTGGTTTCCCGCTGGACAGGTATTCCGGTTAATAAAATGATACAAAGCGAGCGCGAGAAATTACTGAGTCTGGAAGATGAGCTGCACAAACGTGTAGCAGGGCAGGAGGAAGCTATTGAAGCGATAAGTGATGCTATTCGCCGCAGCCGTGCCGGGTTACAGGATAAGAAGAAACCAATTGGTTCATTTATATTCCTGGGTACAACTGGTGTGGGTAAAACGGAACTTGCAAAAGCATTAGCCGATTACTTATTTAACGATGAGCAGGCCATGGTGAGAATTGATATGAGTGAGTACCAGGAACGCCATGCGGTATCCAGATTGATCGGTGCGCCTCCGGGCTATGTGGGTTATGATGAAGGCGGACAATTAACAGAAGCCGTTCGTCGCAGACCATACAGTGTGATTTTGCTGGATGAAATTGAGAAAGCTCACCCGGATGTATTCAATATCTTATTACAGGTATTGGATGATGGCAGGCTGACCGATAACAAAGGTCGGGTGGTGAATTTTAAAAACACCATCATCATCATGACCTCTAATATCGGGTCAAATATTATCCAGGAAAATTTCCAGGATTTGGAAGACGATAACCGCGATAGCATCATCGCGAAAACAAAGAACGAGTTGTTTGATCTGTTAAGAAAAACTATTCGCCCGGAATTTTTAAATAGGATAGACGAGATCATCATGTTTACCCCGTTAACGCGTAACGAAATAGGCGAGATTGTTAAACTGCAATTTAAACAAGTGCAATCAACCCTTGCCGAAATGGGCGTAACCCTTGAAGCATCTGAAGAAGCACTCGACTGGCTGGCACAGTTAGGTTATGATCCGCAATTTGGCGCAAGGCCGTTAAAGAGGGTGATACAAAAACGGATATTGAATGAGCTATCCAAACAAATCCTATCGGGCAAAGTTGATCGCGACAGCAAGATAAAGCTGGATGTGTTTGATAACAATTTTGTTTTCCTAAACACGTCAGAAACTGCCGAAGTTTAATATACTTAAATGCATCATATAAGTAAAAAGAGCTTCCTTTTGGGGAAGCTCTTTTTTTATGGCAGATTATTATTGTTTTTTATCGTCAGTTTGAGGAGGTGCCTGTCTGGCAGGAACAGGTTTAGCTCGTCCTTGCTGAGCAGGTGTTTTATTCAAGTTATTACCACCCTGCGTCCTTTGACCATTAAAGCCACCAGGTACTTTTGGCGTATTGTTATTTGCAGGCACCTTTGGTGCATTACTATTTCCCGGGGCTGCATTAGGCCTTGTATAATTACTGTTAGGGCCACGTTGTACAATAGTATTTGTACCTGTGTTATTATTATTTGGAGTGTTAACAGCAGGCCTGTTGTTATTTGAATTAGTGGTATTATTTGTTGTACCGGCATTGTCTGGCTTGCCAAAATTGCTATTAGAGCCACGCTGCACAGTAGCATTTGCACCTGTGTTATTATTATTTGGAGTGTTAACCGCAGGCCTGCTATCATTTGTATTAGTAGGATTATTGTTTGTTGTACCTGTGTTGTTCGGCCTGTTAAAATTATTATTAGCGCCGCGTTGTGCAGGGGCATTGTTATTACCCGGCGTTCTTGCAGTATTATTATTATTATTATTATTATTATTAAATCCTCTTGGATTTTGTGAGTGATCAGGTATATGTTTCTCGTTTGCTGCCTGTAGTTCTGTGGTGGTTGGCCTTACATTAACACCACCCGGGCCGTTAAAACTAACCCGTGCATGCGGGCTTGTCTGAACCACTGTACGGTCAACAAACGTATTATGTACAACAGTTACATTAACACGTACTACAGCAGTATTGTATCTAAAATGGCCTCCAGACCAATTTCCACCGTTGTAACCACGGCCACCATATCCATAACCATAATATATTCCGCCATAGTAACCTACTTCGCTTCCCCAATATCCAGCGTGAAACATATAACGGTTACCCCCGAATCCCCAGTAAGGTGGAGTCCATAACAGGCCTGTTTCTGGTGGGGCAACCCAACTACCATTTACCCAGTAATAACCACCTGCAGGGTTATAAGCCCAGTAACCCGGTTGCCATAAATAGCCATCAACAGGGCATTCGGGCTGCTCGTCAGTTCTTAAAACAGGCGGCGCGTTATCCGTGTAAACAGGTTGATCAGATTCATCATCTGCTTGTTGGTCATTATTCGCCGTTTGGCCCATTGCAGCCGGAACCGGCGGACCGGATGGTGCTTGCTCATTAAACTTACCAAATGCAAGGCAATTGTTAAGGTTTGTAACATTGTAGCCCTGTATCAATTCAGGTTCCCAGGTCTGGGCAACTTTATCATAATAATACAATGTATTCTGATCTACATTATAGGAGAAAGTATACATATTTACGGTTTGCCCAAAAATCTTGGTATCAAGCGTTAGCTGATAAGCATTACCGCCGGATGGATCCATCTGGGTAATCACCAGGTTTTTATGACCGGGTGCTATAGTTGCCTTGGCACGATTGGTATTGCTAACCAGATCAATAAAAGCATCTTTAAATAAAGTAGCGGCATCATCTTGTGCCAAAACTTCCTGACCGCTTTGTGGGTCTACAACATAAATAACGGCTGTTGGGTGTGTATCTGTAACCTGGTTTTGAGCACTGCATACGCCACAGGTAATAGCCAGAAATAAAACGGTAAAACTAAAAGACTTCATTTTCAAATTAAAGGAAAGTTATAAACTGTATAAAACAAATTTTTATAATAAAACTTTAAATATACCCCAATTATTGACATTAATAATTGTTTTTACTGAATAATAACCTGCAATAAATTATTAATTAAATATTTAATAGAAGCAGCGTCTTTAAATTGTCAATAGTTAAAATCGAAAACAAACGCATGGTAAGCGGGTTATTATTTTAACAGCTAATTAAAATAATCATGACAACATATAACAATCTTGTAGAGGCCACTAATGATTTAATGAAACGCGGATATACCGCTAACTTAAGCTTAGATGATGATACCATTGACGATAAGGAAAATCATATTAAAATGACGGCTGATGATTTTGTTATTGATGAGTTCTATCGTTTTGAAGGTATAAGCAATCCGTCGGATATGTCGATTGTTTATGCGGTAACATCTGATAAATATCACTTAAAGGGGGTATTGATTAACGCGTTCGGTACCTATGCCAACACCAGTTCATCAGCTGTGCATGCAAAATTAAACCATGAGCAAATTAGCGGGCATCTACACCGCAAAGATAAACCTACTGCTGATAATAAAGGTGGAAGTGGTGGCATTAATAATGGTAAAGTGGTGTGAGCTAATCGCCTGCTTTTAAAGCATTCAATATTTTTTTGCCACGCGATTGTATAGCTGCGGAACCATTAATCATTAAGAATTGCAGTTGATTAGTAAGTTCTTGAGCAATCCATGGGTAACGGTATCGTAAATTGAATAGTGCTTCAGCAGAAAATACTTTTACCGCTATTAAAACTTTGGGGGCTATCATCCAATCAAAATACTGCTCTATAATGGGTTTAAGATTTTTATTTTGCAGTTGCTCTTTTACCAATGGATGTATTTTAGGTGATGTAAGGTGCATAATTATTTTGGCGTAATGCCGTTGGCAACTTGAATAGTTAACTTTTGTAAATTGAGTTAGCAGGTAATCAATTTCAGTTAAACAGGCTAATGGGTTAGATAATATCAAATTTTCCAACAACCAAGCCGCTCGAAACGCAATAGTTTTATTTGGGTAGAAAGTAAGGTCAATCAAATCACGTAAAGGCAATCCTTGCTCTATGAGTATCGCCTTTAGTTTATTAACCTTAGTTTTGCCAAAAGTAGTGGTCAAGTGTTTAATTAACTCTGTTTGCGTCATCATCATACAAAAATAAGTAGTTGATTTTAACCTTAAAATCAAAAAATTTATAACCTTACGCCAAAAATTATACATTTGTTCACTCGTTTTTAAACGGGGTATTACCATATGGTTAAATTTAATCGATTCATACTTGATAACGGCCTTCGCGTAATTGTTCACGAAGATCATACAACACCGATGGCTGTGCTAAACATACTTTATGATGTTGGCGCACGCGATGAAAACCCTGAGCAAACCGGCTTTGCCCATTTGTTTGAGCATTTGATGTTTGGCGGTTCAGTCAACATCCCGAGCTATGATGAACCGCTGCAAAGGGTAGGAGGCGAGAATAATGCCTTCACCAGCAATGATATTACCAATTATTATATTACTCTGCCATCGGCCAATTTAGAAACCGCTTTTTGGTTGGAGAGTGACCGCATGCTTAACCTGGCGTTCAGCAAAAGAAGCCTTGAGGTACAACGTAATGTAGTTATTGAAGAGTTTAAGCAGCGCTACCTGAACCAACCTTATGGTGATGTTTGGTTAAAGCTACGCCCTCTCGTTTATAAAAAACATCCTTACCGATGGGCCACTATCGGCGAAAAGATAAAGCATATTGAGGATGCCAAAATAGAGGATGTAAAAGCGTTTTTCAAGAAACACTATACCCCGCAAAATGCCATTATGGTTGTTGGCGGCGATGTTACTTTAGCTCAGGTGAAAGAACTTTCAGAAAAATGGTTTGCCCCGATCCCCGCAGGAGAAAAATATCACCGTAATCTGCCGCAGGAGCCTGAACAACATGATGAGCGCCGCGAAACGGTTACCGCCAAGGTACCTTTGAATGATGTTTATATCGCTTTCCAGATGGAGGGTCGTTTAGCTCAATCATATTATGCTACTGAATTGATGTCCGACATTCTTTCGCGCGGGCATTCGTCACGTTTATATAAAAGCCTGGTAAAGGAAACCCAAATATTTAGCGAGGTACATGCTTACATCAGTGGTAGTTTAGATACCGGTATGTTTGTATTTGAGGGGAAACCTTTAGAAAACATCAGCATAAAACAAGCCGAAGCAGCAATTTGGGAGCAGCTAGAGATCTTAAAATCAGGCGAAATCCCTGCTGATGAGCTAACCAAGGTAAAAAACAAAACGGAATCAACCATGATATTCTCCGAAATGTCGCTGTTGGAAAAGGGGATGAACCTGGCCTGGAACGAATTACTTGGCGATGCTGATTTGATAAATCAAGAAACTGAAAAATATCTTGCCGTTACCGCTGCCGATATAAAAGAGCAGGCCAACAAATTATTTAGAAGAGATAATTCATCCACACTTATTTACCTGGCTGAATCAGAAAATGCGGAAGTTGATGAAGCCGAAACTATATCTGCTTAAATATTTTTTTGAATAAGATTTCCGGTCTTGCCCATATTCGGCACATCCGGAATAAAGAACTAAACATGTTAGAAAGAAAACAAGCGCCTGAATTTAAGGCTATAGATCATATCAAATTATTACAACCGGAGCATACTAAATTGAGCAACGGTTGCAACATTTATTGCCTTAACTCCGGTGATGCTGAACTGGTTCGTATTGAATGGATCTTCGGTAATCTGCGTTTTGATCCCGCCAAACCATTATTGAACGCGGCAGTAAACAGCATGCTTACCGATGGCACAAAAACCATGAACGCCGCTCAAATTGCTGATGCCATAGATTTTTATGGCGCGTTTTTACAGGCTGAATATGGCTACGATAATTCGGAGGTAACATTATTTAGCCTAAATAAACACCTGGCGAGTACTTTGCCTATTGTAAAGGATATTTTCACCAACGCTATTTTTCCTGAAAAGGAATTGGAAACATATGTGCGCAATCAGCAACAAAAGCTACAAGTAAGCTTACAAAAGAACGATGTTGTTGCCCGTCGCAATTTTAATAAAGCTATTTTTGGCGATACCATTTATGGTTTTGCCGCTGGCGCTGATGATTATAAAACGCTTAAGCGCGATGACCTGTTATTACATTATCAGCAAATGTATCAACCTTCAAATTGTACCATTATCATTGCTGGTAAAATAGAAAAGGAAACCCTGGATCTACTAATTTCCACCTTCGATAAAGGTTGGGATAATACTGATAAAGCAATTGATACAACACAGCCCCCTGTTACACCGGCTGCCGAGCATTTTTATCTTACTGAAAAGCCCGATGCTTTGCAATCTGCTATTCGTATGGGTATGCCGCTTATCAATCGTACCCATCATGATTTTCCATCGGTACAGGTTTTAAATACTGTTTTGGGTGGATATTTTGGTTCAAGGTTAATGGCCAATATCCGCGAGGATAAAGGTTATACCTACGGGATAGGGTCAGGCATGAGTTCATTAAAACATGCAGGCACACTATTCATCGCTACAGAAGTTGGTGCCGAGGTTTGCAAAGCTGCTGTAACAGAAATTGAGAAAGAGATTAACATTCTTAAAAAAGAATTGATACCTGAAGATGAGCTTGCCTTAGTGAAAAACTATCTGCTAGGCTCATTATTAGGCAGCCTGGAAAATGTTTTTTCTCATGCTGATAAATTCAAAACCTTGCATTTCGCTGGATTAGGTTATGAATATTATGACCGTTATACCGAAGTTATTAAAACCATTAATGCCGATGAGCTACTTAAATTAGCTAATCAGTACCTGGATTTTAATAAATTTTATAAAGTGATTGTAGGTAAATATTGATAAACGGAATTATCATCCGCAAATCATCAAATCAATAATTCTAAAGTCGGGTATTCAAAACCCGATTTTTTTTGTACCTTTGTCCTGCAAATAATAAAATATTTGCCATGCAATCAAACCCCTCCAAATTTGTTGCCGAAGGTTTAACCTACGATGATGTCCTGCTACTTCCCGCTTACTCTGAAGTGTTACCACGTGAGGTTGACACCAGTTCTTATTTAACAAAAAAAATAAAAATAAACATTCCGTTGGTTTCAGCGGCAATGGATACTGTTACCGAAGCTGCTTTGGCAATTGCTATGGCGCAGGCCGGTGGTTTAGGTATGCTTCATAAAAATATGAGCATCCAACGCCAGGCTGATGAGGTTCGTAAAGTAAAACGTTCTGAAAGCGGAATGATACAGGACCCGGTTACACTACATGAAAATGCTTTATTGGGTGATGCTTTCAAAATAATGAAAGAATACCGCATTGGTGGTATCCCGGTAATTGACGGCAATGGCAAATTGAAAGGAATCCTGACTAACCGCGATCTTCGTTTTGAGAAAGACGCTACCAAACCGGTAAGTGAGATCATGACCAAAACTGATCTGATCACCGCGCCAAAAGGAACAACTTTAGTACAAGCTGAAGAGATCTTGCAAAACCATAAAATTGAGAAACTGCCTGTTGTTGATGCAAGCGGGGTTTTAATAGGTTTGATCACCTTTAAGGATATTCAAAAATTCAGAAATTTCCCGAATGCCTGTAAAGACGAGCATGGCCGCTTACGTGTAGGTGCTGCTGTTGGTGTTACTGCCGATACTATGGAGAGGGTAGAAGCATTATACAAAGCAGGTGTTGACGTTATTGCTATTGATACTGCTCACGGTCACTCATTAGGTGTAATCAATAAATTAAAAGAAGTAAAAGCCGCATACCCAGATTTGCAAGTTATTGCAGGTAACGTAGCAACCGGTGAAGCTGCCTTAGCTTTAGCCAATGCAGGTGCGGATGGTGTAAAAGTGGGTATCGGTCCGGGTTCTATTTGTACAACCCGTATTATTGCAGGTGTAGGTGTACCTCAATTATATGCAGTATACGAATGTGCCGAGGCTTTAAAAGGTACAGGTGTACCTGTTATTGCTGATGGTGGTATAAAACACACAGGCGATATTGCGAAAGCTATCGCCGCAGGTGCTGGATCGATCATGGCAGGTTCATTATTTGCAGGCGTTGAAGAATCACCGGGCGAAAGCATTATTTACGAAGGCCGCCGTTTTAAATCATACCGTGGTATGGGTTCAATCGAAGCGATGGAATCAGGTTCAAAAGACCGTTATTTTCAGGATGTGGAAGATGATATTAAAAAATTGGTTCCTGAAGGTATAGTAGGTCGTGTACCATTCAAAGGAACATTAGCTGAGGTAGTTTATCAATACGTTGGTGGCTTACGCGCCAGCATGGGCTATTGCGGTGCTAAGGACATCCCAACATTACAAAACGCTAAATTTGTTCGCATAACATCTTCAGGTATCCGTGAATCACATCCACATGATATTACGATAACTAAGGAAGCTCCGAATTATACAAGATAATAATATTCAATTCCCTCATTGTCATTCTGAGCGTAGCGAAGAATCTATACGGTGTAAACTACTTTACAGATTCTTCGCTACGCTCAGAATGACAATTTTGTGTACTGTACCTTGATACAAGTGAAACACTTGGTACATTCGGTACACTTTTTACCCTAAAAACACCCTTTAAAGTACCAAAAACGCGGTTATTAGACCTGTTTTTCACCTCAAATCGACCTTAAAAACATCAAATTTGGCCTAAAAAACCTCGATTTTAGCTCATTTTTACCTTAAATTTCATCAAAAAAAGCACAAAATTCACCTTATTGTGTGCTTTTTTATAGCAAATATGTTTCAAAATGAAACAGGAAAATTCTATTGTAAACGGTTTTTATTTACCTTTCTTTACAAACCACTTCTCCGGCTTTAGCCAGTTGAAGGCCAGTGTTATAAATAAAGCCACCACGCATCCCGCCACTACGCAAACCACCCGCTCCAAAGCGATATACCAATGTTTGGTTTGCTCTACCTGTAAAGTAACAATGATCAATCCGGCAAGGGCGCTCCTGATCGTGCTGCTTATTTTAAATCCGATGCCTAAAAAAATGGTGATGATAATACCTATGCAAATGATGGCTAGCTCGGGCAATTGAAGCGGGTAGAGGCAGATACCAACACCGCAACCCAATGCATTCGCTTTAATACGATCATAAGCCTGGTTGTTGGTGCTATCAATCGAGGTAGCTAACGCTACCGAAACCAGCGACCAGTAAAAAGGGTATTGCGGAATTGCTGTATATAAAACATAGCAGATAATAACACCTAACAGGCATTTTATAATATAAATCACATGCGATAAATACTCCGATTTGTTCAGTTGAAAAATGCTCATGCATGTGCTAAATTATACAGGTAACTAGTGAATTTCATAACCAATCAAAGTTAAATTATTTGCATAGTTTCGATCATTATTTATATGATTTAAACTTAATCAAAATTTCTTTTTTCCGTTTTATTCCTATCTTGCTACCTGATACTGACACTAAAGTTTAAAAATGTCTCCAGCTGTATTATTATCCTTTATCATCGGTTACTTTTTGGTATTGCTGGTTATATCATACCTAACCTCGCGCAAATCCACCGATAACGATACCTTTTTTGTGGCCAACCGCAATTCAAAATGGTATTTGGTTGCCTTCGGGATGATCGGTACAGCACTGAGCGGGGTAACATTTATATCCGTTCCCGGTAAAGTTGGCGCACCAACTGGGGATCAATTCGAATACTTCCAGTTTGTGTTAGGTAACGCCGCTGGGTTTATTGTAGTGGCTACGGTATTGCTGCCATTGTACTATCGTTTACAATTAACCTCTATTTATAGCTATATTGAAGGCGTTTTAGGAAAGTGGAGCTATAAAACCGCTGCGGGGATATTTTTAATCAGTCGCATTATTGGCTCGGCGTTTCGGCTTTATTTGGTGGTGATCGTGTTGCAGAAGTTTATTTTTGATAGTTATCATATTCCTTTCGCCGTTACCGGGATGATATGCCTGTTGCTTATCTGGCTGTATACTTTTAAAGGTGGACTTAAGACTATCATTATTACTGATAGTTTGCAAACCTTATTCCTGGTATCATCGGTATTCTTATCCATCTATTTTATCTGCCGAAGCCTTAATTTAAATGCTATTGATGCCTTCGAGGCGGTGAAAAACAGCAGCTACTCCAAAATATTCTTCTGGGATAATTTCATGACCAGTAAATTCTTTTTCGCCAAGGCATTTTTAGGGGGCATGTTTATCACCATAGCCATGGTAGGCCTCGATCAGGATTTGATGCAGAAGAACCTCAGCTTGAAAAATATCCGCGAAGCGAAAAAAAACATGTTCAGCTTTACGGCTGTTTTCGTGGTGATCAATATTTTCTTTTTAAGTGTGGGCGCTTTGCTATATATGTATGCCGCTCACTACGGTATTAAGGTTGATAAAACAGATTATCTATATCCAACCATCGCCCTGCAATATTTGGGTATAGTACCCGCTATGATATTTATGCTGGGATTAACCGCGGCTACTTTCGCGACTACAGATTCAGCATTAACGGCTTTGACTACATCTTTTTGTGTTGATTTTTTAGGCTTCGCGAAAGGTGATACCATGAACAGTAAGAAAAAAGTGAATACCCGGCATTTTGTGCATGTGGGCTTTTCGTTTTTAATGTTGTTAACCATTATCATATTTAACGCTATTAATAATAAAGCTGTGGTTACGGCTATTTTCTCGGTAGCATCGTATACTTATGGGCCTTTATTGGGTTTGTATTGCTTCGGGTTGTTTTTTAGTAAGCGACAGGTTTTTGATAAACTGGTGCCGTTTATTTGTTTGATCTCACCGGCAATATGTTACTTTTTAAGTTCACACTCAAGCCAGTTATTCGGTTATACTTTTGATAACGAGCTGATCATTGTTAACGGGCTGATCACCATGCTTGGCTTGCTGATCACTTCATCTCCCAAAACAAAAACCGTAGTTTCCAATTAATACTTTTTACTCTATTTATATACTATGACAAATGATGATAAAATAAGGCGCGCGTTTGAAAATAAAGACTGGCAGGAAATTAAGGTTACCGACTCCTGGCAGATATTTAAAATAATGGCTGAGTTTGTTGATGGCTTTGATAAACTGGCTAAGATAGGGCCGTGCGTATCTATATTCGGTTCGGCGCGTACGCATAATGATAATAAATATTATCAAATATCTGAGACCTGTGCCCGCTTACTTTCTGAGCGTGGTTATGGTGTAATTTCTGGTGGTGGGCCGGGCATTATGGAGGCAGCTAACAAAGGCGCTTTTGAAGCCGGTGGTAAATCAGTAGGCTTAAACATAGAGTTGCCATTTGAGCAGTTTCACAACAGGTACATCGACCGGGATAAAATACTGGACTTTGACTACTTTTTTGTACGTAAAGTGATGTTTATGAAGTATTCGCAAGGTTTCATCGTATTACCGGGCGGTTTTGGTACCATGGATGAGGCTTTCGAGGCGATGACCCTGATCCAAACCGGGAAGATAGCCCGTTTTCCGATTGTTTTTGTTGGGGTAGATTACTGGGGCGGACTGTTTGATTGGGTTAAAAAGAATATGCTGGAGCATGAACATAACATAGCGCCAGATGACCTGAATTTGTATCGTTTAGTTGATACCGCTGAGGAGGCAACAGATCATATTTTCCGTTTCTACGATAAATATGTGCTGAAACCTAACTTTTAAAGGTGCTAATAAGATTGGTACAATAGTTGCATTGTTTGCTGTATATAAAATTATAACCAAACAATCTAACATAAAACCATGAGCACAAAAAGCACTAAACCTGAAACAAAAGGATTTTTTGAAAAGGTTAAAGAAACAATTGAAAATCTTTGGGATGATACAAAAGACAATGCCGAAGAGCTAAAAGATAAAGCAGGAGATAAATTAAACAGCATTAAAAAGTCGGTAGCGGATAAAAAAGAAACTGTTGCTGAAAAGGCAACTGCCACTAAAGCTACCGTTGATCACAAAGCATCTGTTGCTGCAACCAAAGCTAAAAGTACTGCAGCCGATGTAAAAGCCAAAGCTGATACCAAAGCGAAAGAAATAACCGCAAAAGTAAAAACTGAAGCTGCATCTGCCAAAAAAGAAGCGGCAAACGTAAAAGCTAAAGCAGTTACCAAAGCAAAAACAATAAGCGATAAAGCAAAAAGTGAAACCGCAACAGCTAAAAAAACGATAGCTGCAAAAGCAGGGGCCGCTAAAACTACTGTAAGAAAAGCCGTTGCTGCGAAGTAACTATTCTGCATCTCCCAAAATAGGAGAATTATAAAAAGGCGATGAATATCATCGCCTTTTTCTGTTTCAAATAACAGGTATTTTCTCTTTTAAATTAAAACCTATAATTTATGCGATTGTTATTATAGCATTGCTAACCATAAACTATACTAACATGGCAAAATATTCAGAAAAAGCAGGGGAAAAAGTAGAAAAAACCATGCACGAAATGAAAGAGGGAAAGCTTAAAAGCGGCAACAGCGATAAAAAAGTGACCTCACGAAAACAGGCCATCGCGATAGGATTATCTGAAGCGCGAAAAGAAGGGGCTAAAGTACCTAAAAAGAAATCTTAATAATGAAAAAGCCAGATTGGTAATACTAACCTGGCTTTTTAGTTTAAATGTAGATATTATGCCCTGCGAATAACGCCAAGGATTAATGCTATGATAGCGATTATCAATAATACGTGAATGATTCCGCCTGCTGAATAAGCGAAAAATCCGATAGCCCAGCATATTACCAGGATGACTGCAATGATGTACAATAGGTTTGTCATGGTTTTGTTGTGTTAGTTTCATTAGTATCATCTAAAACCATTCCATAACGTTATTTCTTTTGTAATGTGCTTATTTATAAGTAATAATCTATTTATACTGTTTGATATTATTAATATTATTTAAAATAATAGTCGTTTTTTGTCGTGCATTTAGGGCAGGTTAATTTTTATAGTTATTATTATCAAAACACCTTTTAGTAAGCTTAAGTTTAGGTCTATAGCATTCTGTTCAAAGCCCTAAAAAGAATGTTTAAACAGATAGATTAGATATTACATGGGCATTACATTTACATTTCTTACTTTTGTACAAAGGATTTTTAATGGAAGCAGCACGTAATTTACAGCTATTAATACAAAACCCGGATTTACCTGCTGATTTAAAACACATTGCAGAAAAAGTGCTGAATGCCGAGCGCATTACCTTTGATGAAGGTGTTTTACTTTTTGAAAAAGGCGAACTGGGTTATCTTGGCATCCTTGCCAATTACATACGCGAAAAGCGCCATGGCGACAACACCTATTTTAACCGTAACTTTCATATTGAGCCTACCAATCTTTGTGTTTATGATTGCAAGTTTTGTTCCTATTCAAGGTTGATAAAAGAACGCTCGCAAGGGTGGGAGTATACCATGGATGAAATGTTCGACATCGTAAAAAAATACGATAATGAACCTGTTACCGAAGTGCATATTGTTGGTGGCGTATTGCCTCAATACGATGTGGCTTTTTATTCGGAACTATTTACCAGGATCAAAAAACATCGCCCCGATCTGCATGTGAAGGCACTTACACCGGTTGAATATCATTACATATTTAAAAAAGCTAAAATAGATTATGCCACCGGCATGCGTCTGATGAAGGAAGCCGGTTTAGAATCGATACCAGGTGGTGGTGCAGAAATATTCCATCCGGAAGTTAGGGATCTGATCTCCAAAGATAAATGTACCGGCGACCAATGGTTGGCGATACATGAGGAATGGCACAAGCTGGGTATGCGTTCAAATGCTACCATGCTCTATGGTCACATCGAAAAACATTGGCACCGAATTGATCACATGGACAGGCTACGTACCTTACAGGATAAGACTGGAGGGTTCCAAACCTTTATACCACTAAAATTCAGGAATAAGGATAACCAGATGTCGGATGTGCCGGAATCAACTGTTATTGAAGATTTACGCAACTATGCTATATCACGTATCTACCTTGATAATTTTGATCATATTAAAGCATATTGGGCTATGATCAGTCGTACTACCGCTCAGCTTTCATTGAATTTTGGTGTGGATGATATAGATGGAACGCTTGATGATACCACTAAAATTTATACAATGGCGGGTAGTGAGGAGCAGCATCCGGGTATGAGTACCAGGCAACTGGTTGAGTTAATCAAGCACGTAGGCAGGCATCCTATTGAACGTGATACGCTATACAATGTAGTTACAGATTATAACGATTACCAATTCCCGGAAGAAGTTAAGCCTTCATTCTATAAATTGCCTGTAATTAACTAAAACTAAATAGTAAAACAAGCTTAGTTTTGTTTTGACTGTTTTGGTCAAATATAAATGATACAAAAAACATTATACATCGTTCGCCACGGGCAAACAGACCTTAACAAACAGGGAATTGTACAAGGGCGGGGGATGAACACCGATTTAAACGAAGAAGGCCGCAAGCAGGCCAGGCTGTTTTTTAATGCTTATAAGAATGTACCATTCGATAAAATATACATATCGGAATTAAAACGTACCCAACAAAGCATACAGCAATTTATTGATTTGGGTATACCTTACGAAAAACTGGAAGGCCTTGATGAGCTAGCCTGGGGTATACACGAGGGCCAACCCAGCACACCTGAAACCACTGCGCAGTTTTTAAAATTGGTACGTGATTGGGTTGATGGTAAACTCGACACCAAGTTTGAAGGAGGCGAAAGCCCCAACGAAGTGGAGGCCCGCCAAAAAATCGCGTTGGACATTATCATGAGCCATCCGGAGGAAAAAACTGTTTTAATATGCATGCATGGCCGCGCAATGCGTTTATTGCTTTGCCTGTTAACCGGTAAACCATTGAGTGAAATGGAAACCTTTCCGCATCAAAACCTGGTGCTATATAAAGTTACCTACGATGGCAATAAATTCGAGATCGTAGATTTTAACGACTCAGAACATTTGAAAGTAGCAAGTAGTTAGTATCAAGTATCGAGACTGATCTGCATACGAACTACAGAATACTATAAATCATCACCCAAAAACAAAAAAGTCTTGCTACTTGATACTAGCGACTTGATACTAAAAAAGCTACTTGATACTAGACTAAAAATGAAATTCAGAATATCGGCCGTTAGCTATACTAACACCAAACCATTTATATACGGCATACAACATACCGACTTTATTAATAAAATAGAACTCAGCCTCGATAATCCTACAGATTGCGCGCAGAAGCTGATTGACGATGTGGTTGATATTGGCCTTATTCCAGTAGCAGCCACGTTAAATTTACCTTACTGGGAGATTGTGTCAGATTATTGCATTGGTGCCGTTGGCGCGGTTAATTCGGTGTTTATTTTTAGCAATATCGATATTAAGGATGTGAAAAAGCTTCAGCTTGATCCGCAATCAAGATCTTCAAACAATCTATCAAAGGTATTACTGAAAAATTACTGGAAGGTGAGTCCGGAGTTAATTGAAGGTGCTGATGATTATACAACTTCAACAGATCCGGAAACAGCGTTTGTGCTGATAGGTGATCGTACATTCGGCCAAAAAGAAAAATACAAATACGTATATGATTTGGCTGAAGAATGGCGAAAATTTACAGGGTTGCCATTTTGCTTTGCGGCCTGGATCGCTAATAAACCAATTCCTAAGGAATTTGTTGACGAGTTTAACCAGGTTTTAAAGTTTGGTTTAGATCATCGGGCGGATGTAATTAAAGAACTGCCCGTCCGCAATGATTTCAACCTGGAAGACTACCTGATGCACAAACTGGATTTTGATTTAACCGAAGGAAAAAGAGAGGCGCTACACCTGTTTTTGAAGTATATAAAAGAACTTTAAAATTATTACCCTTCTTAATTAAACTAAATGCTTAATAATTAATCAAATAGGGGCTAACTATTTGTTTTGATTGAGCATGAAGGATTTCTATTACATTCTTGGTACGGATACAAATTGTTCGTCAATTGAAATTAAGGAGGCTTACCGTAAGCTCTCCAAAAAATTTCATCCCGATCTTAATCAGAATGACAAATACTTTGAAAGCCGTTTTAGGGAGATCCAGGAGGCTTATGAAGTTTTAAATGATCCTTTTAAACGCAAGCAATATGATGCAGCACTAAACAAATTTAAAACCGGCCAAAACGCACATACATCTGCAAGTGAGAAATACAAGGCTACTCCTTCAATCAGCAACAGAACCCGCATGGCTATTGACATAATATTCACTATTATTTTAATTTTAATCACCTGTATTTTTGGCGATTATGTAATTAAGGCCATGAATGCACCCGATCATTCAAAAGCCAAACAAATAACCGAAGTTATTACCCCTGAACCAATAATTAAAACTAAGCATCACAAGAAAAAGCATGGTTTAAATACTCAAATTGTTGATGCTATTCCAAAACAAATTTCGCCTACTAAACCTGCTAAATCAGATACTACAAAGATTCAGCAGCTACAAGCAGCGCGTGTTGAAACCAAACCTGTTAAAATTATAGCGGTAAATAATGGTTTTTTATATACTACCATGGTAAAAGCTAATGTAACCGGTATTGTAAATATGCGCGAGCAGGATAATCTGAGTTCCGAAATTGTTACATCGATTCCTAACTATTCACAAGTTGATGTGCTTGAAAAAGGTGACCGTTATTATAAAGTACGTTATAATAGCAATACCGGCTATGTACCTAAGTGGACTTTGCAGGTTAAGTGAATCTGGATGTTTTATAGATAGCTTGTTGTTGTGAAGCATAAGCTAACAATTGGGTATATCTTTTCTTTACCAAAACTAAATCCTTACAATTTCATTCCTTATCTTAACAGGTAAAACATTACATCTTACAATATGAATCAAATACAAACATTACAGGGCCAGGCAGCCTTGGTTACCGGCGCTGATAGCGGGATAGGTAAAGGCGTAGCCGTGGCTTTAGCTATGGCTGGTGCAAAAGTTATTATAAACCATGTTGACGCGCACGAGGTTGCAGAACAAACTGTCGACGAAATTACGGCTGCGGGTGGCCAGGCTTACGCTATACATGCAGATGTAAGCAATGAAGCCGATGTACAAGCCATGTTTGCCGAAATGTACCAGCAATACGGTACAATTGACATCTTAGTAAACAATGCTGGCCTGCAACGCGACTCCAAATTTGTGGATATGACCATGGAGGAATGGAATACAGTGATCGGTATAAACTTAACCGGGCAGTTTTTATGCTCACGCGAAGCGGCAAAGGAGTTTATTAAAAGAGGCGTTATTGAAGGCAGGAGCAAGGCTGCCGGAAAAATCATCTGTATGAGCAGTGTGCACGAAGTTATCCCCTGGGGTGGTCACGTAAACTACGCTACCAGTAAAGGCGGCGTAATGATGATGATGAAGAGTATGGCCCAGGAACTGGCTCCGCACAAAATCAGGGTGGTATCAATAGGGCCGGGTGCTATACAAACGCATATTAACCAATCTGCTTGGAGTACACCCGAAGCATTAAAGAGTTTATTAACCTTAATTCCTTATGATAGGATAGGTGAGCCTGATGATATTGGTAAAGTGGCCGCGTGGCTGGCATCGGATGAGGCTGATTATATCACAGGTACTACCATTTTTGTTGATGGAGGAATGACCTTATACCCTGGCTTTGCCGATAATGGGTGAATTTATTGTTAAAAAAGGGTTAATTTAAGGTTTTGTATCGATTTAGCAAGTTAGAAGTAAGTTATTAAGAAGGCTACATATTGTAATATATACACTAAGTTCATTGCGAAAAATTAAATTTTATTGCTTAAAAGCCTATTAATTATTAAAAATTCATAAAAATTCAAATTTATTGAGTAATTTAATAATTATGCCATACATTTGTTATGGATTTAAAATTTAAAACAACATGAAAAAGATATTTTTAACAATCGCAACAATTGGCCTTTTAGGCACGAGTGTTTATGCCGCTGATGGTGGTAAAAAAACCGAAAAAACTGCAACTGTTTCTTACGCTGTACAAAATGACTTTGAAGGAAATTTCAGTGATGCAAAAGATGTAACCTGGACAATAACCTCAAACACTCAAAAAGCAACCTTTTTATCAAATGGTGTTAAAAAGACTGCTTTTTACAACATGAACGGCGAGTACCTTGGTTTAACCCAGGATGTTGCTTACAGCACTATCGACGAGAAAGCAAAAAAAGAAATTGCTTCTCAATATGCTGGTTATGATGTTAATGAAGTAATTAAATTGGAAACAAACGGTGCAAACACAAATTTTGCTGAAACTGTTTACTTTGTTGACTTAAAAAGCAGCGCTGCTGAAGTTTTAGTTAGAGTAAATCAAAGTAATGATGTTTTCTTTTTTCAAAAAGTAAAATAACAAATTGCTCTAATACAATTTATTAAGCCATTGCGTAAGCAGTGGCTTTTTTGTTGTTATAGTATTTTACTAAACGCAGATATATACTAACTAAAACAAATTTGAACTCCAGGCATTATTAAGTAATACTATTTTATTATGCCTAAAACGATAATTATATCAAACAGATTACCAGTAAAAATTACTAAAAACAATAATGAGTACCAACTTTCGCCAAGTGAGGGCGGTTTAGCTACAGGTTTAGGATCGATATACAAAGACGGAGATAACGTTTGGATTGGCTGGCCTGGGCTTGAGGTTGAGGATCCGCAGGATCAGGATACCATCAACCAAAAACTAAATGACTTAAGCCTGTTGCCGGTGTATTTAACACAACAGGAGATCAGTGAATATTATGAAGGTTTCTCGAACGAAGTACTGTGGCCGGTATTTCATTATTATGCATCAAGCTATGCAAGCTATAGCCAGTCTAACTGGGACTATTACAAACTAGTAAATGAGAAGTTTAAAGATGCTGTTTTAAAAGTTGCTGAACCGGGTGATACCATTTGGATACATGATTATCAATTATTATTGCTGCCCGCACTGGTAAGAAATGCCCTGCCGGATGTTTCTATAGGCTTTTTTCTACATATACCTTTTCCATCGCATGAAATGTTTAGGTTGATACCCTGGCGCTCCGAGCTACTTGAGGGAATGCTGGGTGCCGACCTGATAGGCTTTCATACGTTTGATGATGTGCGGCACTTTTTGAGTGCAGTTACCAGGGTGTTACCCGTAACGTCATCAGCCAATATTATCAGTTCTAATGACCGGTCAATAGTTGTTGAATCGTTCCCTATGGGGATTGATGAACATAAATATGCTACGCTGCCAAAACAAAAGGAGGTTATCGATCAGATAAAACAGATAAAAGAAAGCTTTAAGCATACCCGGTTGATATTATCAATTGACAGGTTAGACTACAGTAAAGGTATTTTACAACGATTGGAAGCCTATGAACTTTTGTTAAATACACACCCAGAGTATATTAATAACATAACCCTTTACATGATCGTTGTGCCTTCGCGTGATACTGTTCCTCAGTATCAGCACCTGCATGATGAGATCGATAAAAAGGTGGGGAGCATTAATGCAATTTATCGTACGATGGACTGGACACCGGTGCATTATTATTACCGGTCGTTCCCAATAGAGGCACTTTCTGCGCTATATTATTCGGCCGACGTTTGCCTGGTAACACCAATGCGCGACGGCATGAATTTGGTTAGTAAAGAGTATGTAGCCAGCAGAATAAATAATGATGGTGTACTGATATTAAGTGAGATGGCAGGCGCATCTAAAGAATTAATTGATGCTGTTATTGTAAATCCAAATAACATTGGCGAGATATGCCGCGCTATTATAGAAGCATTAAATATGCCACTGGTTGAACAACAAGCCAGGATGCAGCAAATGCGTCAGTTAGTTGCAAAGTTTAATATTACACATTGGGTTAAAATTTTTATGGAGCGCCTGAAAGAGGTAAAAACATTGCAACGATCGATGCAGACAAGGCACGTGAGCGGGGCTACCGGGCAATCTATAATTAACCGCTATGCGAAAACTAAAAAAAGATTAATCTTTTTAGATTATGATGGCACATTAGTGGCTTTCAAATCTAATGTTGCCGATGCCAGCCCGGATCAGGAGTTATACCTGCTATTAGACCATCTTACCGAAGATCCGGCGAATCATGTGGTAATAATAAGTGGCCGGAAACACGAGAACCTGAACAATTGGTTTGATGATAGAAATATTTACCTGATTGCCGAGCATGGGGCTTGGCATAAACAGCAAAATACCCGTTGGCATAAAATACAAGGCTTATCAGACAATTGGAAACAGGACATTTACCCGATAATGGAAACATATGTTGACCGAACACCTGGATCATTTATAGAAGAGAAAACATATTCATTGGCCTGGCATTATCGTAAAGCTCAAAAAGGTTTGGGTGAATTAAGGGCAAATGAATTGATAGATAACTTAAAGTACCAGGCAAATGACAAGGGGTTGCAACTTTTACCCGGAGATAAGGTGCTGGAAATAAAGAATATGGAGATAAATAAAGGTAAAGCTGCTTTAACGTTAACCACGAATGAGGATTACGATTTTATTATGGCCTTCGGCGATGATTATACCGATGAAGATTTGTTTAAAGCTTTGCCCGACTCTGCAATTACCGTAAAGGTAGGAAGCAATATATCAGCCGCTAAATTCTATCTTAGAAGTCCAACTGAGGTTAGGCGCTTTTTGTTTGATTTGACAGAAAGTACTGTTTTGAATGATAAATCTATTTAATAATACTTGTCATTCTGAGCGTAGCGAAGAATCTTCTTCGATCTGTATAGCGAACTTTGCACTGTTAGAAGATTCTTCGCTACGCTCAGAATGACAATGGTTTATGATATATGTTTACAAGAATATAGGCCTATCCAACTTCATAGCTATCCGGTATGCGGCATTCATCAAACCTACATGGCTGTAAGCCTGCGGGAAATTACCCCATTGGCTGCCGTCATTTTCATCTACATCCTCACTAAACAATAGCAAGTGATTGGAGAATTGTAAAAGGTTTTCAAATTCCTTTATGGCATCATCCATGCGCCCAACGGCGGCTAAAGCTTCTACATACCAAAATGCGCATATCAGGAATGTAGTTTTAGGCCTGCCGAAATCATCTTTATATAAATACCTGTAAAATAATCCATTATCTGTCTTCAACTCCTTCTCTAATGCAATTAAATGATCCTTTGCTTTATCCGAAGTAGGGTCAAGGTAATTCATCAAAATTAATTGCAGGGTACTTGCATCTAAACTTGTGCCTCCGGCCGCATTGGTGTAAACCTTTCTTACCGGGTCGTAACAACTTTCAATATGTTCAGCCGCGCGATTTTTCATCGCGACAGCCCTTTCAATCAAATCATCATTTTTAATTGTTCTCGCCATTTTTTCAGCAGCGGAAGCACCAGCCCATTGAAACAGATTACTGTAGCAATGCACATCGGCCATGTTTCTAAATTCCCAAATGCCTGCATCTTTCTCATCTATCGTGGCTTCTATTTTTGCCAATAAAAACTCCAGCCATCGCGCGGAATCTTTCCGTTCAGAAAAAATAAAACGGTGGTCAGTATACAGAGGAAGAAGCGAGATCAAAACCTGCCCGTAAATATCATTCTGAATATGTTCATAAGCCTGATTACCAATGCGTACCGGTTGATTACCCTCGTAACCCTCTAAATCATCTAAAATAATTTCGGTAAGTTTTTTCTGGCCGGTTATGCCATAAAGCGGTTGGTACCGTTTGTCTTCGGCAACAGAAATATCCGTTACATAACCAAAATATTTCTCCATTTCTTCAAAATGGCCAATGTGATTTAAGGCAGTTATCACATAGTAAGTGTCACGCAGCCAGCAATAGCGATAATCCCATGTACGCCCACTTCCCGGTGATTCGGGTAAACTGGTGGTACTGGCAGCAATAATGGCTCCTGTGTCTTCATACTGATGAATTTTAAGCGTTAAAGCCGAGCGTATCACAACAGGTTGATAAAATGTAGCTATCGACGAGTGCTTGATCCATGTTTGCCAGTATTGGGTTGTCTCCCTTAAAAAACGCTCTGCTGTTGAAATAAGCGGGGCCTCTAATGGCTCACCATAAGTTAACACCAGGTATTTGGGTTCGTTCAGCACAAAAGCATGCTCATCAAAAACATAACTGATGGGAATATTGGTAGTAAGCCTGATATTTTCATCTCCACCCAAAAACTGAATATGATTGCTTCCACGGTTAACATTCAATTTAGTTTTACCATAATCAGAAACCGGTGTGCATTTAACGGTAACCCGTGGCGAGCCTTCTATAGCTTCAATCTTCCTGATCAGCATCAGCGGTTTATAATACCGTTGATTATAGTAATAGCGTGGTGCGAAATCCGTAACGCGATAAGAATTCCCATTATCAACGGTAATTTCAGTTACTAAAACATTAGTGTTCTCCAGGTAATATTGATGAGAAGTGTATCCACTTTGTGGTAAAATGGAGAATTCGCCACCTTTCTTTTTGTCTAATAATCCGCCAAAAATAAAAGTGCTGTCGAAACGTGGCCAGCATAGCCATTCAATGTTAGTATTTGTATTAATGTGCGCTAAAAAGGCGCAATTACCAATAATGCCGGTATTATAAGTGTGTTTTGCCATAAAATATAAGCCTACGTTGCTTTAAGTACTGTTTAACAACCATTAAAGCATAATGTTGAGTATAGATTACAATTTTATATTACCTATTGATTTTTAGCGTAAACAAATTTATATTAGTGTAATATTTGAAAAAACCGGGTAAATGTGATGTGTATCCGCGCACGCTTAACGGAATTTTCAGATGGTTACAAACGGCTGTTACCCTATTAAGAATTAACTATTTAGCCAAATAAATAATTTTATTTGGTTATTAATTATTTTATATATTTGAAAAAGACAGGTTTCTATTTTCCTTTCTGATTATTAAATCCATTTATATTCAGTTTGGCTTTAGTTATAATGTTTTTAACACGAATTATTAATACGATTATTTTATTATGAAAACTGGAAAAGTAAAATGGTTTAACACACAAAAAGGTTACGGCTTTATTGTAACTGATGATGGCAAAGATCTGTTTGTACACTTTAAAGATGTACAAGGCGGTGTAAATGCCATTAAGGATAACGATAGCGTTACCTATGATGTGGAAGAAGGCAGAAAAGGATTACAAGCAGTAAATGTAAAAAAAGCATAGTCTAACCACTTCAACTAAACTAACTAAACTAAAAACTAAGCCTCCGCTAACTACGGAGGTTTTTTTTGTTTAAAATTGGCCGTAATTATATATTTTAGCCAAACCAATTTAAACTATATGGCCGAACCATCATCAGCACGCACTAACAGGAACGTTATTTTTTTAGTAATTGTAGCCTCATTAGGGTATTTTGTTGATATATATGATTTGTTGATATTCTCGATAGTAAGAAAAGCAAGCTTGTTGGGCATCGGCGTAAAACCCGCTGATGTGCTGAGCGATGGCTTATCAATCATTAACTGGCAGATGTTCGGCTTACTATTAGGTGGCGTTTTATGGGGTGTTCTTGGCGATAAGCTGGGCAGGATAAAAGTACTTTTTGGGTCGATATTATTATACTCCATAGCCAATTTCGCGAATGGCTTTGTGCACGATGTTAACCTGTATATTATTGTAAGATTTATAGCAGGAGTGGGGCTTGCCGGTGAGTTAGGTGCGGGCATAACGCTTGTTACCGAAACCATGAGCAAAGAAAAAAGAGGTTACGGAACCATGATTGTGGCCGTAGTTGGCCTTTTTGGTGCCGCCGCGGCCAATCTGGTTGCTAAACACGGGTTACCATTCCATTTTTCTGCCGATCATGCTAACTGGCGCGATGCTTACTTTGTTGGTGGATGCTTAGGCATTATTTTGCTTTTATTACGTTTAGGCACTTTTGAATCGGGCATGTTTAAGAGTATGGAACAAAAAGAGGTATCCAAAGGCAACTTCTTTACCTTGTTTACCAGCTGGGGCAGGTTCAAAAAATATATTTATTGTATTTTAATTGGCGCGCCGCTTTGGTACGTTGTAGGCGTGCTGGTTACACTCAGCCCTGAATTTGGTAAAGCTTTGGGTGCTAAAGATGTGTTGAGCGCGGGGGATGGTATATATTACACTTATTTGGGTATAGCCCTAGGTGGTTTATTTGCCGGTTTGATCTCACAGATCACCAAATCCAGAAAACTAACGATGTTTATTTTCCTGACCGCATCAGCAATTAGTGTAGTAGTTTATTTGACCGCTAAAGGCCTTAATAGCGAGCAATTCATTTGGATATGCTTGTTTATGGGCACTTGTGTGGGATACTGGACAACCTTTATAACCATTGCGGCGGAGCAGTTTGGCACGAATATTCGCGCTACGGTTACTACTACCGTTCCGAATTTTGTAAGAGGTTCATTAATACCTATAAACCTTATTTTTGTGGCGCTTGCTAAAGGGTATGGCATGATAAATGCCGCTTATATTATGATGGGGGCGCTGACACTCATCTCGTTATTTGCAGTTAGTCAGTTAAAAGAAAGTTTTGGGAAAGATTTGAATTATTTAGAAGAGAATTAGTATCGGAATGATTGACCGATAAGTCAATTGTTTGTTTAATTTTGCTTAACATTAATATATGCTCCAATGATTTCCAAAGAAGAGATAAGTGCGGCTTACCAATTAATACAGGACGAAATTTGCGCCGCGCTTGAACAGGTTGATGGCAAAGCGACATTTGAAGAAGAAAAATGGGAGCGGGAAGGCGGCGGCGGTGGGCGCACACGTATTATCCAAAACGGGAATATACTGGAAAAAGGTGGAGTTAATTTTTCAGCCGTACATGGCCCATTACCTTTAGGTATAAAAAAAGCGCTGAATGTTGAGCATGATGAGTTTTTTGCCACTGGTGTATCCATCGTTATCCACCCAAATCATCCAATGGTGCCTATTATTCACATGAACATCAGGTACTTCGAAATGCCATCGGAAGACAGCGAAAACCCGGTACGCTGGTTTGGCGGAGGGATAGACCTTACTCCACATTATGTTTTTGAGGATGATGCTAAGTTTTTCCATCAAAATTTAAAATCGGTTTGTGATCAATTCAGCCACGATTTTTATGCACGCTTTAAGCATTGGGCTGATGATTACTTCTATATTAAACATCGTAATGAAACACGTGGCATAGGCGGTATATTTTACGACCGTTTAACAGCCAGCGATACGCTTACATGGGAAAACATATTTGATTTTTCGCAGGCATTAGGTCGTTCATTTATCCCTACTTATACCGAACTGATTAACCGTAATCGTGATAAAGCATTTACCGAAGATCATCAAAACTGGCAATACCAACGTCGTAGCCGCTATACCGAGTTTAACCTGGTTTATGATGCCGGTACAAAATTCGGATTGGAAACAAATGGTCGTATTGAATCAATACTAATGAGCCTGCCACCAACCGCTAAATGGGTGTATAACTACCAGCCGCAACCCGGTAGCGAAGAAGAAAGAACATTAGGATTATTAAAAAAAGGGATTAACTGGGCATAAGTTATGAGAATTGTTGCGGGATTATTTTTAGCCATTATTTTATTTTCTTCTTTTCATCAGATTGATAACCTGTCGGGTACCTGGCAATATGCCGGAGACATCACCAACGGGAAAAAGGAAGCCGCCCCAACTGAATATTCACTTCAACGGAATTATACATCATCAAATTACGAAGGGTTTGTAATTGAAAAAGGGTACGAGCCCCAGAAATATGAAACAGGTAATTATAAATTAAATGGCGACTCCTGCCTTGAAACACAAACATGGTGCGTACAACCATCCAATCTGTTAAATATTGCCATTCATTATCACTCGCATGTGGTTAACGACACACTGGTTTTAACCGGTATTTTGCCAAATGGAACCGCTGTAGAAGAGTATTGGAAAAAGGTAAAATAGGCACAAAAAAGCGGATCTACCTTTATTAACAATTTACTGCCTTAATTTACCTGTATTTAGCTAAAAAATGAGCCTAATGTTAGTAAAATCATGCGTGAAAATGATATAATTTCTTAACTTCGCAAGTCGTTAAAAACCCCAATTTTTAACGGAAAATTATAAACAAGATTTTCACAAAAAAATACAATGGCCGAAGGAACAGAAAACGATAATCCACAAAAAGAAGACAGAATAATTTCGATAAATATTGATGAGCAAATGCGATCAGCATACATTGATTACTCAATGTCTGTAATCGTTTCCAGGGCACTGCCTGATGTACGCGACGGTTTAAAACCGGTACACAGAAGGGTGCTTTTCGGTATGCTCGACCTTGGTTTAAATAACAACAAACCTTATAAAAAATCAGCCCGTATTGTGGGTGAGGTAATGGGTAAATATCACCCGCATGGTGACTCATCTGTTTATGATACCATGGTGCGTATGGCGCAAGAGTGGAGCCTTCGTTACCCGTTGGTTGAAGGCCAGGGTAACTACGGATCAATTGATGGTGATAACCCCGCGGCAATGCGTTACACGGAGGCAAGACTTGAAAAGATTGCTGAAGAAATGCTGGCCGATATTAATAAGGACACCATTGATTTCCAGTTAAACTTTGACGATTCGCTACAGGAACCAACTGTATTGCCTGCAAAATTCCCTAACTTATTGGTCAACGGGGCATCAGGTATCGCGGTAGGTATGGCTACAAATATGGCACCTCACAATTTATCGGAAGTTGTTGATGCTACCATAGCATTAATAGATAACCGTAATATTGAGGTTAGCGAGCTGATGCAATATGTTAAAGGTCCGGATTTTCCTACAGGTGGTATCATCTACGGTTTTGAAGGCCCGCGTGAAGCCCTGGAAACAGGCCGCGGCAGGGTAGTTTTACGTGCAAGAGCTGAAATTGAAACCTATAACGGTGAACGTGAACGCATCATTGTTACCGAAATACCTTACCAGGTTAATAAAGGGTTAATGATTGAGCGTACCGCTGAATTGGTTAACGAAAAGAAAATTGAAGGTATATCATCCATCAGGGATGAATCAAACAGGGAAGGTATCCGTGTTGTTTATGAAATAAAACGTGAGGCTAATGCCGCGATAGTATTAAATAACTTATTCAAATACACATCGTTACAAACATCATTTAGTGTAAATAATATAGCGTTAGTGCATGGCAGGCCAATGATGTTGAATTTGAGAGATCTTATTCATCATTTTGTTGAACACAGGCATGAGGTTGTAGTTCGCCGTACAAAATTTGAATTGGCTGAAGCTCAGAAACGAGCCCATATTTTAGAGGGCTTGTTGATCGCTTTAGATCATTTGGATGAAGTGATTCGCTTAATACGCAGTTCAAATACACCTGATGATGCGAGAGAAGGATTGATCACTCAATTTAACCTAAGTGATATACAGGCACGCGCCATACTGGATATGACCCTAAGAAGGTTAACCGGACTGGAACGTGACAAGATTAAGGATGAATATGATGGCTTGATGAAAACCATTGATTACTTGAATTCTATTTTGGGTGATGAAGCTTTACGTATGCAGATCATCAAGGACGAGCTTTTAGAGATCAAAGAAAAGTATGGTGATGAGCGCAAAACCGAGATGGTTCACTCATCGGCAGAAATGAATACCGAAGACTTTATTGAGGATGAGGATGTGGTAATTACCATTTCGCGCGAGGGCTATATTAAACGTACGGCCTTAACGGAATACCGCAGGCAGGGCAGAGGCGGTAAAGGATCATTAGGCAGTAATAGCCGCGATGCTGACTTTATTGAGCATCTGTTGATCGCATCAAACCACAACTACATGTTGTTCTTTACTGAATCAGGGCAATGTTTCTGGTTGAGGGTATTTGAAATTCCGGAAGGAACGCGTACTTCAAAAGGCCGTGCTATTCAGAACATCATCAATATTCCTAAGGAAGAAAACATTAAGGCTTATATTAAGTTGATCAGCCTTAAAGACAAGGAATACCTGGAGAATAACTATATCATTATGTGTACCAAGAAAGGTACCATTAAGAAAACTTCGCTTGAAGCATACTCACGCCCGCGTGCAAATGGTATCAACGCGATCAACATTAATGATGGTGATTCATTGTTAGAAGCAAACTTAACTAGCGGTAACAGCGAAATTGTAATGGCATTAAAATCAGGCCGTGCAATACGCTTTAACGAGGCTACAGTTAGGCCGATGGGCCGTACGGCGACAGGTGTTCGTGGTATATCGCTTGATGGAGATAATGACGAAGTTGTAGGTATGATTAGTATTGATGATCCGGAAACTACAGTTTTAGTGGTATCCGAAAAAGGATACGGCAAACGTACCGATATTGATGACTACCGGGTTACCAACCGTGGCGGTAAAGGTGTTAAAACACTTAATGTTACTGATAAAACCGGAAACCTTGTTGCCATTAAAGGTGTTACTGATAAAGAGGATCTGATGATCATCAATAAATCAGGTATCATTATCCGTATTGCTATTAGTGAATTAAGGACTATGGGCCGTGCTACGCAAGGTGTACGTTTAATTACCCTTAAAGGTGATGACGAAATAGCATCAGTTGCAAAAATTGAGCATGACGAAGAGGAGGAATTAGATGAAGCTATTGCCGAAGCAGGTGAGGCGGAAGCAGCAGTGGATACTGATGGTGATACTGAAACCAAAGGTGATGAGCCCTCAACTGATGAAGTAACTGAATAAAACTAAAATATGCTGAACCGTAAAATAATAATACCGGTTTTAATATTAACGTTCGCTACAAGCTTAGCCTTCTGCCAGTCGGAAGTGTTTAAGCCTGTAGTGAATAATTTGGCGCTATATAAGCAAAAAAAGGACCTGAAGTTTCTAGCAGCCGCTAAAAAATCAATAGATAGCCTTGTTACTAACCACGCTGATTCTGCGGATTATAAGAAAAGCGTTTACAGGGCACTGGTAAATTCCACCATTTTATATATTGATTCGCTTAATAAACTTAAGCAAACGGCAACACTGTTTACCCAAACTACAGATTTGGTTAATAAGCTGTGTATCAGTAAAAAAAGCGCGAGTTTTCAGGATCAGCTTGATTATATAAAGAAATGCCTTGCAAATGTTTATATCCGGATTGGTTTTCAGTATATGAACACATCCGATTTTGTAAATGCTGAGCAAGCATTTTTAAATGCTCAAAAATATGTACCATCCTTTAAGCAGCTTGATTTTTATATTGCTTACTCCAATAATAAACTAGGTAATTTACAGGATGCCGCAAAATATTATAACCATTTAATTGATGCAGACACGGCAAGGGCTGAATATATTGAAGCCGCTGCAAATATCTATAAATCAATAGGGGATACCTCCAAAGCGCTGGAAGTTATCAAAAAGGGAAGGAGTCGTTTCCCTGATGACAAGCTGCTGTTGATGAACGAGGCCAATATTTATAGTAATAAAAAAGAGTATTCAGCGTTAGAACCATTATTAAAACCACTGACAGATACTTACCCCAACAGTGCCAGTGTAGCGTTTGTTGCCGCCAATTGTTATGATAATCTTAATCAATACAAACTAGCGGAAACATACTATTTACAGGCTATAGATATTAACGGATCGGTTTATGACCCAATATTCAATCTTGGTTTGTTATATTTCAAAGAAAGTTTGATTTTTCCGTCGGAGAAAATAAAAAACATTAATCTTG
The DNA here is from genome assembly GCF_009765905.1 of Mucilaginibacter sp. L196. Taxonomy (GTDB): domain Bacteria; phylum Bacteroidota; class Bacteroidia; order Sphingobacteriales; family Sphingobacteriaceae; genus Mucilaginibacter. Next base: position 1,206,482 of record NZ_LMUO01000019.1, read on the forward strand.
CAGCGGCAATGCTTGAAAAAGCTAATGAAATATCACCGAATGATATCAGAGCGCTACAGGTTTTGCAACTTGTTTATGCACAAACACAAAACAAAAACCAACTAATAAGGGTAAATAATAAATTAAAACAGTTAAATAATCAATAACATCACTATGAAAATAAAACTCTTGATGACAGGCCTAATGGGCTTAGTATCAGTAGCAGCATTTGCACAAAAAGGCGAATTAAATAATGCCAAAGAAAAATACGACAGTTATTCGGTAGAAAAAGCGAATAAAATAACACAGGTACAGGGCGTAAAAGACCTGGCGGATGCAAAAACATCAATAGATAAAGCATCTGTTAATGAAAAAACGGCAAGCCTGCCACTAACTTTTGCTTTAAAAGGGGCCATATATTCATCATTGGTTACCCAGGATACTATTCCTGCCAATAAAGCTGCAAATTTTACAATAGCAGAAGAAGCTTTAAAAAAGGCAACATCTTTAGATTCTGTTAAACAGGAAAACAAAACCATGATACATGATGCTGCCCTTAATTTAGCATCATATCAATTTGATTTAGGCAGAACAGAATTCCAAAACAAGAAATTTGAAGATGCTTATAAATCATTCGATTATTATCATCAGATTGCACCGGATGATACTTTGGCATTATACGTTACAGGCATATCTGCTGCAAATGCAGGTGATAGTAATGCCAAATATTATGGCTATGCAATATCATCATACACTAAATTGTTGACTACAAATTATTCTAATAAACCAGCTATATATTACGATCTTACTAATATTTATTTAGCTACGAAAGATACTACTAACGCTTTAAAAACAGTAAGTGCAGGGGTTGCTGCATATCCGGCAGACAATAATTTACGCAGAAGGGAAATTGAAATTGGCTTACAATCAGGCAAACAGGATATTTTGGTTGAAAAAATACAAAGTGCAATAGCTGCTGATCCTAAAAACAAAACCTTATATTATTATTTAGGTTTAACTTATTCTCAGATTGCTGAATCTTACGGTAACCAACAAATAAAAACTAAGGTTATTGCTGATAAAACAGCTTTAGAAACTAAGAAAATAGATAATTATCATTTAGCTGCTGAGCAATATAAAAAGGCTGTTGATATTGATCCTAGTTATTTTGAAGCTAACCTGAATTTAGGTTATGTAACTTTAAAACCTGCAATTGATGAATATAATGCAGCAAATCAGCTGCCATCAAGCAAGCAAAAAGAATATGAAGCAGCACTGGCAAAATCAAAAGCTGACTTTGAAGCTGCCAGGCCATATTTGCAAAAAGCTGTTGATTTAAATCCAAAATCATATGATGCTTTAAATAATTTAAAAACTTATTATTTAGGTGCACAAAACACTGCTAAAGCTAATGAGATCCAAAAACAAATGGATGCGTTAGGGGGCAAGTAGAAATAGAATTAATGAGGGGCCGTAAAAAAGCCCTTCATTTTTGAATATCAACTTAACATAATGTTAATTATGAGGTAATTTATAGAGTATTTTTTTTACAGTTTTTAGTTACAGGAATAGATTGATACCGTAACTTTCATTACCCATCCAATGATACACTTTGTTAATAAAACAGGCCAATATTATAGTTTATTCGGTTCTACTTTAATATTCTTCAGCTGATACTTTAAAACCTCATTGTATACATCCAACGCAAACGCTCCATATTAATAGCCATTTTACGAATTAATCCCTGGGGAATCACATAACAATCCCCGCTACGTTGGCCAACTAACAGCCGCATATGATCTTGTAGATCAAAATACAATTTCGATTTTGGATGTACGCTGTTTATCACGCTATCAAAGTCATTATTATTTAATGCCAGCATCAATTCTGCGTAGGCTTTAAACTTTATGCTTTGATCAATTCTTCCGGTAGAATAAATTGGGTTCAATTTCCCGTAATGCAAATCATTAATGAACCGGATGATGGCATCTGTTAAAAAAACATCATACAAAGCTGCCGCTTCATCTTTCTTGTTTTGTTTGATGAGTTTATATAATTCGGGATACAATAACTGTTTTGGATGATAGTCTTCATGATTTAAACCGTATTGTCTTACACAATCCAATAACATCATGGCATCCCATATATGAGTTTTAACGGTGTCAGCAGCTATCCAGGCTAATTTATAACCATTTGCTTTATAAAATCGTTTAACAGACAGTGGGTAATACAAACTTGCCCTGCTCCTATTTAGTGCATGGTAAATTGTTGTGTCGCTAGCTACCTTTAATTGAAAAGGTGCCAGCAACATAACAAATAGCATTAGCTTAACCACGATGATAGTGTTGTGGTTCTGCTATTTCAAGCACAACACGGCCCTCAATCTCGCCTTTTTTCATCTCGTCAAATACGGCGTTAATATCTTCCAATTTAGTTGGACGAACCGTTGCTTTAACTTTGCCTTCTAAAGCAAATTCAATAGCTTCCTGCATATCTTTACGGGTACCTACAATTGAACCTCGAACGGTATAGGCATTAATAACAGTTTCAAAAATCGGTAAGTCAAAGCTTCCTTTTGGTAAACCATTTAAGGCAATAGTGCCTTTACGCCTTAGTGCTGATATTCCTTGTTTAAAAGCAATTGGTGATGGAGCAGTTACTAATACGCCATGCATCCCTCCTGTTTGCTTCTTTAAAAATTCGCCCGGATCTTGTTCTTTAGCATTTACTACTAGCTCTGCACCCAGCCTTTTGGCCAGTTCTAGTTTATCGTTTGATATATCAATAGCAGCAACATGCAGGCCCATCGCTTTGGCATATTGAACAGCCAAATGGCCTAATCCACCGATGCCAGAAATGGCTATCCATTCTCCCGGTTTAGCTTCTGTTTGTTTTATGCCTTTGTAAACTGTTACACCGGCGCAGATAATTGGCGCCATTTCGGTAAAATTGATGTTAGGCGGAAAGTGCGCTATGTACCTTGAATCGGCCACTACATATTCTGCGAAGCCACCATCTACACTGTAACCACCGTTTTGCTGTGTATCGCAAAGTGTTTCCCATCCGGTGATACAAAACTCGCAGCATCCGCAGGCGCTGTACAGCCATGGCACGCCAACAATATCACCTTCCTTTACATTTTTAACACCGCGGCCTAAGGCAACCACGTATCCTAAAGCTTCGTGACCTGGTATTAGCGGCATTTTCGGTTGAGCAGGCCAATCACCTTGTACGGCGTGCAAATCGGTGTGACAAACGCCACAGGCAATCACTTTAACCAATATTTGGTTTTCGCCCGGTTCTTTAACCGGCATTTCTTCGATGGTTAACTGGCCTCCAAATTCATGGACAACAGCGGCTTTCATAGTTTTAGGTATCATAATATATTTTTCATTTTAAGATGGAACGAAACGGTTAATTGGTCTTTGGTTTTTATCATACCGCCCAATTTATGAGGCGGTATGAGATCGAAGTCGGAGAAATTTAACTGTTGTGATCCGATTAAATGCACAACTTTAGCTGTGTCAGAAATTTGATAGTTGACAGTATATAGCTTCTTTACTCCTGCTATTTCAATTTCAACCTGGCCGGTAATTTTAATCGGCCTGATAGAAAGCCTTGGCAACTCGCTCAAAGACAAAAAGCGTATATGGAGCCTCGGATATTTTTTAGCTTCTAACGTTTTACGCAAATCATGCGTCATCATGGCTTTATGGCAATCAAAACTTAATACAGCCGGGTTAATGCTCCCTGTAAGGCTAACACCTTTTTCGTTTTCGCAAACTGTTAACGTATCTGCATGATCGCAGCTCGCGATATCACAGGAGAACTTATTTATGTTGGTGCTTCCGTTTACACTCAGGCTACTGCTTTCGCTGATGAGCCATTTAGTTTGAGGCCTTGCTCCAAGACTTATTAAGGTCAGTATGATCATTATCTTGCCAGTCATGATTAAAATCCTATAGAAGCTTCCAACACTGCACCATGAAAGTTGCCACCGTTCAAAATATTAGCAGCCGGGTAACCTTCATAATTTTGGTTTACATATTCGGCCTTAGCCATTATATTTTTGGTGATGAACCAACCTAATGAACCCGCTTCGCGATTGATGGTAATGTTGGATGTATAACCTTGTAGTAAAGCAGTTACGGTATTGTATCTAAAGCCTACCCAAAAGTTTTCTTTACCCTGCGGGAAACGATAGATCAAGTCTGCCGCATACTGTGTTGCTTTACGTTCCTTTACTTCTGTTATTGCACGCCCTTTAGCATCTTCGGCTGTGCCAAAAAACTCAAGGCCTTTATATTTTAGGAATACGTTACCCATAACGGTGTTTACTTCTTCACTAAAGCCTGGGTTTAATCTACCTGAAAATGGACTGTAATCTGCTTCATCAGAAAGTGTGGTACCATTGGCTATATTTTGATTCTCCATTACATTAAAGTAGTGAGAGCCTGTACGATCGCCACCAAAAAGGGTGCTACTGTTAGCGCTATGCACAGTATAACCTGAACCTGTAATCCGTACCCTTAAATCTTTATTTACTTGTTTATCAAACCCTATTTTCCCGTGGAAGGCAGGGTCAAATTGGTTGGGTTGATTTGTGGCAGAATCAATTTTAGTACCTGCAACCACTGTAGCATCCAGTTCGCCATTGGTCATACCGCCCATTACAAAGAAGCCGGAATTGGTATGGATATAAACCTCGGCACCTATTTCGGTAGCAAACTCATCCATAATGTAGTTTTCTACAAAAGGATTGTAAATTGTGTTACCACCGTCAGATCTCCTGAAATGCTGATCGCCGTAATCCACATCAAACTGGCCTACTTTGATAGTAATGTTTTTCATCAGCATGTTAACGATATCACTTTTCAGAAACAACAGTTTATCAAACTGGATATAACCACCTTTCACCCAGGTATCTTCATGGTGCCTTGATGCCAGGTACATAGTAATGTCCATTCGGATACCATCTGCTAACTGGGCATCAACATTAAGATTAGCCATTGGTAAGTCGAAACCATTAGTCAGTTTTTCGAGGCTATTAACATTGCCTTTAAAACCGGTTTCGGTTAATGGTGTAGCCGTATTAAAGTTCCTTAAAGCCTGGAAAGCCATTTCGAAATTGCCGCCAACCTTTACTTTTAAATCGGTAAATGGAATAGTATCAATTTTTGAGGTTTCAAATACATTAACGCCCTGTTGGTTATTGGGACGAAAGAATTGTAATTCCTGTGCCTTAAGGCTTACAGGTAATAATGCCGCGGCTAATAATATATATAAGATTTTCATGATTATTTCTTGTAAATAAGGTTAAACTGAATAGTAAGATCATTGGTCACCTTCATGGTGCCTAACATAAATGTGGGTGGCTTAATGCCGTAATCTGTTAACTGGATTTTCTTTGCTCCTGTACATGTTATCGTATTATCTGCACCAACGGTTGCAGTAACATCCATGCTAATTGGCTGGGTGGCACCTGCTATGGTTAAGTCACCTTTGGTTTTAATCAAGTACTTGTTCCCTCCTATCGGTGTAACTACTGCCGAGGTAAGTTTATAGCTGATGTTTGGATACTTACTGGCGTTAACAGATTTGTAGGTTCTGTCATCCATAGAAGCATGGTCGCTGTGGAGGCTTTTTACTGCCAGATGAAAACTGAAGACATGCAGTGCTTGCAATTTATCGCCAACAAAAGTAAAATCGCCCTGGCTTTCCATTGCAGTGGATGCCATCGTCCAATCATGTACGTTTGAAGAACCAAGAACTTTAATGGTTACATTGGGGCTTTGAACCAATTTGTAAGTTGCTTGTGCTGTTACTAATTGCGGCATGGCTAAAAAAATGATTGCCGCTATGATAAGCTTGACAGCGGCAAATGAGTGGGTTAATTTTTTCATAGTATGTTTTTGTTTAGGTCAAATGTATTGCTGATAGCACGTGTAAATAGTGATGAGGGTTAATGGGAAATATGATGTAAATCAATTAATTACATATCTTGATAATGATCACGATTTATAGTTAAAAAAAATGCCCACCCTCATAATTGAGGATGGGCATTTAAATAAATCGATATGTTAGTTTAAAATACAGTAAGTGTTTCTTTTACTTTTGAACAAGGGAATATAAGCAATGGCTTACCGGGATGCTCGGCCAATTTTTGGGTTACACTCCTGTTAAACACTTTTTGAAAAAGACTGCGTCTTTGGTGAACCAATACCAACAAATCAATATCGATATGGGCGGTGAGCCACTTTAAGCTTCTGGTTACGTTATCACTTTTTATGTTATGATAAATAATTTTTGGATAGGTTATTTTTGAAGGGATCTGGTTAAAAAACTGCCGGATCATATTTTCTTCTTTTTTATCGTCTGAATTTTCATCAGCAACGTGAGTAAGCAATATTTCCGAATCAGAGTAGTTAGCTAAACCGGATAAAGATTCAAGAACGTTTATATCCGAATAATTCATGGCACTGGCAAAAGCTATCAGCTTATAATCCTTAAACCGCACCTGGTAAGGGACAACCATCACCGGGAAACTGGCATTTTCAATGATGCTCCAGGCATGGTTAGTTCCTAAAAAATTACTGAGGTTATTAGCGCTGTGCATACTAATTACAGCTAATAACACTTCGTGATTCGCGGCTAACTCATTCAACTTTTCGACAACTAAACCTTCTTCGCTACATTGTTCAATATCAGGCTTAAATTTAGTATCGCCTTTTTCTTTGTCTAATTCCGCTTTTAAACGCATGGCAAGCTCGCTTAAATCGTTTATGCTGTTCTCCTCGCAAGCACGCATTGGCCATTGATTGCGGGTTGTATTTTGTTCATCAGTAGATGCTTCATATATATTGCATAACAACAAGTTGGCTTCTATTTTTTGTGCTAGCTTTAAAGCATAATGCGCTATGTAATCGGCATTGATAGAAAAGTCGGTTAATACTAATATGGTTTTCATGCTGTAAAGCTCCCGTTAAAACACGACGCACCGAGTGACGGGCGTCAGTATTTATGCTGACATTGATCACCTGTTAAATTAAAAAAGTGACCACCGTCACTTTTTGGCCTGAAATTCATCACCTATTACAGTTTAGCAATGCTCATATTTGATATATGGAAAATGCCGCACTATTAGTTGCTATTATTGAGAACGCTATCGACGGTATCATCACCATTGATGAACGCGGAAAGATTGAATCTATCAATCCGGCAGCATGTAAGTTGTTTGAATATATTCCCGAAGAAGTGATCGGCAAAAATGTATCGATGCTGATGCCTCCACCAGATAAGGAGCAGCACGACGAATACCTGCACCGTTACCAGCAAACCGGGCACGCGCATATTATAGGTATTGGCCGAGAAGTAAAAGGATTAAAAAAAAATGGTTCGATATTTCCTTTCCGTTTAGGGATAAGCCAGGTTCAGTATTCGGGCCGAAAAATCTACACCGGATTTATTCATGATTTGAGTCGTGAAAAAGAAGCAGAAAACCAGTTAAAAGAATATGCAGCTCATTTGGAAGAGTTGGTTGTAGAGAGGACTCAATCGCTAAATGCTACGGTAGATGCCTTATTAGTGGCAAAAGAAGAAGTTAGCTTATCGCTCGAGAAGGAAAAAGAACTCGGTTTATTAAAAAGCCGATTTGTGTCAATCGCATCGCATGAGTTTCGTACACCATTAACATCTATCCAGTTATCTGTATCCTTAATTGAAAAACATGCAGAACCTTTTAACAGCAGCAATATTGTTAAACATGTAGGCAAAATTAAAAGCGCGGTAGGGAATTTAACATCTATATTGAATGATTTTCTTTCGTTAGAAAAGTTGGAATCGGGTAAACAGGAACCCTCCTACCATGATTTTGACTTGGTGAAATTTGCTGAAACTATTACCGAAGAAATGCAGGTACTGGCTAAGCAAAATCAAAATATTATCTACCAGCATACAGGAACAAGAAGCACGATACGATTAGATCAAAACCTTTTGAAGAACTGTATTGTCAATTTGATTAATAACGCCATCAAATATTCGGGTGAAAACTCGTTTATTGGTTTTACTACCGAAATAAATGAGCGTGAATGTGTTATTACCATTAGTGATAATGGCATTGGTATACCCGAAGCTGACCAACGGCATTTATTTGAAGCATTTTTCCGCGCCCACAATACGGGAAATATTCCCGGCACCGGGCTCGGGTTAAACATTGTTGCCCGTTATACCCATTTAATGAACGGTGCTATCGCTTTTCAGAGCGAGGTAAATCAAGGCACGTTATTTACTATAACCTTCCCAATATCATGAGTAAAAAAGTACTGATCATTGAAGACAATGACGATATACGCGAAAATGTAATTGAAATATTGGAACTCGCGGGTTACCAGGTTTCCAGCGCAAACAATGGTAAAACCGGCGTTGAACTGGCTTTGCAGGATACCCCGGATATTATACTTTGTGATATTATGATGCCCGAAATGGATGGTTATGGCGTTTTATACCTGCTATCCAAACGCCCTGAAACCGTTGCGGTACCATTCATATTCTTAACAGCGAAAGCCGAACATTTTGATCGCCGTAAGGGCATGGAAATGGGCGCTGATGATTACCTTACCAAACCTTTTGATGATATGGAGCTTTTAAGTGCCATTGAAAGCAGGTTAAAAAAGAAAGAGGGCCAGCAGGCTTTTTACAGTAAATCATTAGACAGGTTAAACTCATTAGTTGCTAAAAATGGTGGTTTAGATGCTTTAAAAAAGATCATTGAGGAACGCAAAGCGCGCTCTTTTAAAAAGAGCCAGGTAATATATTACGAGGGTGATAAAGGAAATGGCCTCTACCTGGTGATCAGCGGAAAAGTAAAAAGTGTTAAACTGGCCCAGGATGGGCGTGAACTGATAACAGGCATTTATTCGGCTGATGATTATTTGGGTATTAACGCCATGCTATCCAACGAACCCTATGCCGATACTGCCACCGCTTTGGAAGATAGTTTACTATGCTTAATACCACGGGAGCAATTGGAACAGTTGTTGAATATGTACCCTGAAGTCGCGCGGGAATTCATCAAGTTATTGGCCAATGATATTCGCGAAAAGGAAGAACAATTGTTACAGATGGCCTATCATTCCGTAAGGAAAAAAATGGCGGAAGCTCTTTTGAGATTACATCGCCAACCGGGTAGTACTGAAAATACATTTAAAGTTGCCCGTGAAGATCTGGCAGCTATGGCAGCTATGGCTACCGAAACGGTTAGCCGCACCCTATCAGATTTTAAAGAAGAGGGCCTGATAGAAAAGAAAGGTAGCACCATTACCATCCTCGACCTTAATAAACTGACAAAAATGAAGAATTGACAAAAATCATTTTTCTGTTTGACTATGCTCATGGTGCAGGAATGCCTGTAACACTACTATTGCAGCATGAAAGTAGTAGCTTATAGTGTAAAACCTTTTGAAAAGGAACACCTGGCCAAGGCCAATCAAAAAAAACATGATATTACATTAATTTTTAATTCGCTGAGTTTAGAGACGACGATTTTTGCCACGGGCAAGCAGGCTGTCATTGTATTTTCTACGGATGACCTTTCAGCCGAAGTGATCAATAAGCTGGCGGAATTAGGTGTTAAATACATCACCACCCGTTCTGCCATTACTGCTAACATTGACCGGGTTGCTGCAAGCATACACGGCATTAAACTGGCCAATGCTCCCAACGAGTTGGACATAGCAGGCCAGACAATCAGAAATCTGGATATGTGGGAAATGAATAAGTGTGTAGGCAAAGCCTGTATTTGCGCCAAGGCTTGCAAGCAATAATCAAGACATAAAAAAGCCTCCGGACATTAATGGAGGCTTTTTTATGCATATGTAAGAAGCTGTCTAAAAATGATAAATAATCGTCATTGTGAGCGAAGCGCGGCAATCCCCGACTTACAGAATGGCTCTGCATAGCTTGGGATTGCCGCGCTTCGCTCACAATGACGATTTGTTTTTAGACAGATTATAAGGGGTATTAAAAGATGTATAGCGCTAACATGAATAAATTTACCAATATGGTAAACATGAAAAACCCAATCACCATCCTGATGCCTGAACCACCCATACCCACAATTATATTAGCCAGGTACAAGCCAAATGTTATTGGTAATACTATGATTGATGCATTATAATAATACATCAACACGGCTGGTATCGGCAGAAAAAGCACACCCTGAAAAATTAATGAGAATAGGAACCAAACAGTTTTATGCTCGGCCTGGCTATCTAACTTGGCCATTAGGTTTGCCCATATATGGGTTTCTTTAACAATTACCCAATTTTGATCTTCCCTTACGATTGATGTGTTTATTGCAGTTTCCATTTTGATTTGTTTTTGTAGTACAAATCTCTTGTAAATGAATAACTTAAAGCATGACCACCGTCATTCTAAAAATGATTTTCGACATTAATTAAATGGATTATGAGTTCTATAATAACGCTTGACTCTTATCCTATAAACATCTGATAGTAAAGTAAATGCCAATATAAAAAGTGGGATAAAAAAGGCGTGAAAACTAAAGTAGCGAAACACATATGCGCCGCACAAAGCGCCACACATAAAGAAAAAGATAATAGCTGAGCGCAGTTTGATTCGTGCTTTTAAAGCTGGCTTATCTGTTGTGTTTTGCTGAAACACCTGTCCTAACTCAATCCCAAGATCGGTAAAGGTGCCGGTAAGGTGTGTTGTTCTGACTACTGAACCAGAAACAATAGATACAAGGGAATTTTGCAGCCCCATTGCAAATAATAAACTGCCTGCGAAGATTTCTTTGGCAACAAGGCTATGATTGTATCGATAGCCAAACAGAGATACCCCAAGCAATACCGCCATTTCAATCAGTATTGGAATGACATAGGAGAAACGCTGGTTTCGGCCTATAAAAGAGACGATTAAACTCGACACAAAAGCTCCCGCCAAAAACATGAACATCCACAATGCTACTACCCTCGCAGTTTTCCAATCCTGCATGGCAATCCGTTCTGCAAATAGCGCGGCATGTCCGGTTACGTTGGTAGTTAACACCGAAAAACCTAAAAATCCGGCGGCATTTACAAAACCCGCAGTTACGCAAAGTAATGATGCTAATTTAACATTATGCGCATACGTTCGTTTAGTACCAAGATGCCTTAACATTGATAATTATATCAGTTAAGTTAGCAGTGTTTTTGCAGCATCAAACAGAACCCTCAAATGTTGTTCTCCTTTATATAGTGGAGTTGGTTGTTTATCCAATCCTAACAAGGTATAAACCGCGGTTTGCGCAGTCCGCACAGAATACTCAACAGTAAAAACTACATCTTCGGGTACTTCGGCAAACTGGCCGATAAACGCTATGTTGTGCGATACTTCGGGCACTACCAATGGGCGATCGCCTTTTTCACGTACCAAAAACTGGCTGGTGATGTAAGGCAGCATACAAGGAATACAATTACTCGTTTTTAGTATTCGATCCGCCACATTATTAAAGTGCAGATGGGATAATAATTCGACCATAATCTCGGCGCCGGTACAATCTGCCATTCGTTTTCTTACGAAGTTGCCCTCCTTATTCGGAAATAATCCATAACCCCAAAATACAGTTACATCATTAGGCTGACCGATAAAATGCGGCTGATGTGGTAATACAACTGACATTAACCAGTTAGAATCTTTAAAGGTCACCAAACCACCGGTACCCGCTACATTGCCTGTGAACTTTTCCATCAGGTCGAAAAACTCAGTCCCCTTACAAGTTACAGTAAATGACTCCCATTTTGATTGGTCAACGTGGCTATCAAAAACTTCGGGGTTACCAAACTGAGGGTTACGCTCAGCAATATTATGCCATAACTTCCAGCTACCACCTGCTTTATTTAATATTACATCCGGTGGGGTTTGCATCGACCCTAAACTCGAATCCGCGGTCATGGAGCCAACAGTTACCAAAATCAAATCATGCGTACTAAGCTCCAGCTCTTTTTTAGTATTGTTTTGTTTGTAGTGGATGCGCTCTACTCTCTCCTTATCATCCAGGCGCCTGAAGTCTAAAGAAGTAACCTCCGCTCCCATTTCAAATTTAACACCTTGCTCTGTTAACCACTTTATCAATGGCTTTACTAATGAATCATATTGATTATACGGCGTGCGATCAACCCCTGCAAGGGTATTTATCCGTTCAAATTCGTGTATAAAACGGTGTAGGTAGCGCTTAAACTCTACCGCGCTATGCCAAGGCTGAAAAGCGAACATGGTATCCCACATGTACCAAAAGTTTGTTTCGAAAAAACGCGGATCAAACCATTCGTCTATATGCTTTGCCCCCAGGTATTCTTCACTAACGGCCATCATTTCAACCAGATCTAAACGGTCTTTATAACTAAAATCCATTGAGGTAACATCAATTATATTTCCGTTTGAGATTACGCGGGCATTGGCATGAGTTTTTATTTTTTTGTTGAAGGCTATGATCTCGTCATAAACCGTTACCGCCGGATCAGTAAGTGAGGGAATAAAGGAGAAAAGATCATAAGTGCATACGTAGCTAAAGTTAAGCATGCGGCCACCTCTTAAAACATATCCATCTTCCGCGCAGCCGGAGCCATCTAAACTCCCCCCCATAAGCGGATGTTCTTCAAATATGGTTATTTGATCTCCCGGTATTTTTCCATCCCTGATAAAATATGCGGCGCTGGCTAATGAGGCTATGCCGCCACCAACCAAATAAACATTGCGATAGGGATTTATTGTGTTTGAAGTTTTCATAATAATTAATTTGAAGGGAAAACAAGTAAAGGAATAGCAATATGCTTAACCATTTTTTTGGTATGGCTACCGTTAACAACTTCATTGAAGAAATTATGTGAACGATGAACCATTGCCATTATATCTATGGTTCCATGGTCGCACAGCCAGTCTAACCCCTTATTGGTATGCTTTGCATTAACCACACGGTAGTAGATGTGTGGATAATTGACTTTATCACTTACGCTAACCATAAATTCATCAACGCGGTGCTGAAATTCAGCATCGTGCCCACCTTCATCAACTATATGTGTGATCAGGATCTCGGCATTTAGCGGCCGGGCAAATGTTATTAATGTTAAAATACATTGCAGGTCATAATCCGGGTTTTTAAAATCAGTAGCGAAAGCTATTTTCTTTATCGGAATAATATCGGCTGATGGTGGAATGAGCAATAAGGGCTTATTTACAAAATCAATTATCTTATTGGTATGGTTACCCAATAGCAAAGTTCCTAAACCGCTATTGCCATGCGTGCCTGCAATTACAAGGCCGATATTATGACTGTGGCTAACATTATTAATAATATCGATTACAGCACCGGCTTCGCTTATGCAGCTGATGGCAGGGTTAAAGCTTGTGGTTTCCTCTTTATCTTCCAGGTACTCTTTTAAAATATCCAGTTCATGTTTGCTGTCTTTTGCCAGCAGGTCCGATTCTTCCATTGGCCAGCTCACCATTCCGGTTTGTGGAATTTCTGCAGGCTCAATTATGGCGTTACAAATGATGATGTTGGCCTTCACTTGCCTGGCAAGGCTATAGCCATAAGCCAGTACATGTTTTGCATCGGCTGAAAAATCGGTGGGGAAAAGTAACGTTTTCATGGTGATACAAAGCTGCATATAGCTGCTTGCCTAAGGAATGATAACCGTCACTTTTTAAAGTGCTTATCATCATTGCCTTGCGTATTGATATTGCAGAGGTTTGATACCATGTTAGGAGAATTAAATACAGAACAAATTGAGTGTTTGCTAAAGGAACTACCAGTTGGGCGCATTGGCTGCCATGCAGATGGCATTACCTACATTGTCCCCATAAATTATGCATACGATGGTATTAATATTTATGCTCACTCTGTAAAAGGAACGAAAATAGATATGATGCGTAAAAATCTTGAGGTTTGTTTCCAGGCAGATGCCATTATCAATTTGCAAAATTGGGAGAGTGTAATTTGCTGGGGCAGGTTTGAAGAGATAACCGATATGCTGGAGCGTGAGCATGCCATGCAGAAGATCATCAATAAAGTTATGCCATTGATGAAAGGCGTAGATGCGCAACCTTCACATGGATTTACCTCAGCTGCAAGTAATGTGGGTGATGAAGTAGAATTGATTTTGTATAAAATTGTTTTGAGTAAGAAGACCGGGAGGTTTGAGAGGGATTAACACCTATTATATCTACCCTTCGCTTTTAATTAGTCGAGTTATTGTTACTATTCATCGATTCTAACTTAATTCACTATATAATAAATATAAGTTTGCAATCCATACGGGCAAAATTCTTTTGTCTATTGTGATAAGGTTTAGGTTTAGGCCTTCAAACAGCGAGTGTGAGGGGGCCTTATTTTTAAACAGCTTTTTATAAAAACGCACATTTTCACTCAAAAACTATCAAAAAATAAGTAAAAACAAACATTTTTCAGTCTGTTTTGGTAGTAAAACAGTCGTTTTTTGACTAAAAGTAAGCCTAAAAACAATCTAAAAACCGCTTTTTTGGTACCATTTAAGGGCTTTTTGGGCACTTTTTTGTACCAAGTGTTTCAGTTGTACCTTGGTACGGTACAACTAAAATTAGTTGTCATCCTTAAACTTTGCAAGGATTTTTCTTCCAAGATCGTAGGTTATTCTAAAAACCTCCTGATTGTCGTTAAAGTGACCGGGCGAAAAGTGGAAGCTTGCTATAAACTGGCCCTTAACTCTGCCTGATAAAAAAGGAGTCCAGCTTAAATCAAGTCTGTTATAAAATGATTTTTCATAGAAAGAGTCGCCATAATAAATGATGCTCCCCTGCCCTCTGTAAAACTCATCAAATACACCAAAACGATGGTATCCCGCATATGCGCTAAATACAAAACCATTTCTGGCTTGCCAGCCGGTAACACCGCGTTCTCTTAGAAATGATGAAAGGTTACCAGCTTCAAATGATAGTGAGTCTAAAACTGTTTTATGACTAAGGTTTAGGCCTAAACGTACCTCAAGTGCTGCGTTATCAAAAATATGGTCGTTTGGTAATAGTATCGCTGCACCGGCATCATGTTCTTCTAGGAAGTAATCCCTTACATAAAATGAGCCATCGGTATTGGGTGTATATTTACCTTCAGACCCAAACAGGAATTCTTCGCGTTGAGTGTCTGTTTGACGGCTCAACCAGTCAATCCATCCCGACTGCCAAAAATGCTCGCTGTGGTAGGCTGTATAAAGTCCCTCCACATTGGGTCTGTAATACATTAGCGTATCGTTAAGCATGGCACGTGGATAGTCGTCTATTAAGCCTTCCCTCGGAAATTCACCTGCGTTAAACATCCATTTTGAATTTTGGAAATGATAATAAGCAACCGGAACAGCATTCAAAAAATAAGGCTGTGCACCAAATTCATGTATCGCGTTTGATCCCACAATAAACATGTTCATGCTATCTACGTTAAATCCAAAATCAAGCTCGGTACGGGTACCTGAGTAAGTACGTGAACGCGGAATAAATGCTTTGTATTCACGGTTATCCAAAAATGCTAATGCATTAAAATGTATATCAATTGAATGGGTTACTGAGGCTGGTTTAGTTAATTGACTGGTGTCAGTCAACATGTTTTGCTCCCCTAAAAAGTTAATTTGTTGGGCGGTTGCACTTATAGATACCAGCGAGAAAACAATAAGTAAGTAAAAGTTTTTAAACATATAACTTTGATTTATTGATAGATATGGGATTCAATTAATTAAATAATTATTTTTTAAGAGGCCCCCTCCCCGATCAATGTATCTGGCAAGTGCAGCTATTGCTGCACTGCCTTCAACATACCTAATGGACTAGGGGTATTAAGTATTTTTTTGCCTTAAACGGCTGATCATTATCTTGTTGTATTATCTGTTTTACGGTATGCCCATCCAAAAATTAACGGGAATACCCAAAGACTGAATAGCATGGCGCATAATATACCTCCTATAACTACCCTGGCTAACGGCCTTGAACTTTCTGAACCGATACCATGTGATAGTGCTGCCGGGCATAAACCGATAGCGGCCATTAGCGCCGTCATCATTACCGGTCTGATCCTGGAGTTTACACCTAATTTTATGGCGGTATATAGCGTTAACCGGTCGCCTTTTATGGATTCCAGGTTTTGTTTAAATACAGTGATGAGTAATACGCCATCCTGTATACATATCCCAAATAGCGCGATGAAACCGATACCTGCTGATATACTAAAATTAGTCCCGGTGATTAACAATGCTGCTATACCACCAACAATCGCAAACGGTACATTCAGGAATACTAGTGCTGCATCTTTAAAATTGCCAAACATGACGAATAACAGTAAAAAGATGAGTGCCAAACTAACTGGAACAACCTGGGTTAACCTTTTTTCAGCACGCTGCTGGTTCTCGAAATCACCCTGCCAAGCCATGTGGTAACCACGTTTCAGTTTAACTTTAGCATTCACTTTTTGCTGTGCTTCTTTAATGGTGCTACCCATATCCCTACCGCGAACAGAGAATTTAAGTGTTGCAAAGCGCTCGTTTTCATCCCTAAAAATTAAACATGGACCTGTTTTTTGACTAATATCGGCGATTTCCTTAATCGGAACTTTTGAACCACTTTGGGTAGGAACTAACAGATTTCCAATATCTTCTGGTGTTTCCCGAAAAGCCGCCGGAAAACGTACCCTGATATCAAATGTCCTGACACCTTCATATAGTGTTGATGCCGCCTGCCCGCCTATTGCCATTGATATTACTGCGTTAGCATCGCTGGTTGATACACCATATTGTGCCATTTTTTGCTGGTTCAGGCTAATATCCAGCTCTGGCAACCCGATACTTCTTAACACGCCTAAATCTTCTATACCTCTTACGCCCTTCAGTATCTTATAAATATCGTCGGTTTTTTGCTCCATATAGTTAAGCGAATCACCATATACTTTTACCACAATAGAACCCTTAACTCCTGACACAGCCTCCTCCACATTATCACTTATCGGTTGCGAAAAGTTAAGATCAGCACCAGGGAGTATGGATAGCTTTTTATTCATCTGGGCTATCAGCTCTTCTTTGGTTACCTTGGGTTTCCAATCATCCTCCGGATACATGAGCACATCAAATTCATTATTATAAAAGCCCGCTACGTCGGTACCATCATCAGGTCGCCCTGTTTGTGACACTACATATTGCACCTGTGGGAAGGTCATTAATATTGATCGTACCTGTTTCGCTGTTTCTACAGATTTGTCGAGTGATACGCTGTATGGTAACTGCACCCTTAGCCAAATGGCACCTTCATCAAGTTCAGGCAAAAACTCGCTGCCCAAAAACTTAAATGAAAACAGACCAACAACCATCACGATAAGCGACACCGTAACTACCAGTGTTTTATACTTGAATGCCTGGGTAAAACCACCAAGCATAAACCGGGTTAGGTTATGCACAAAAGGATTGTGCTTTTCATGTACATCTTTCCTCAATAGCATGCTGATTAATACCGGCACTAATGTTAATGTTGTTATTAAGGCACCCAGTAATGCGAAACCTAATGTATAAGCCAATGGCGAGAATAATTTACCTTCCACTTTTTGGAAAGCGAACACCGGTAATAGCCCTGTAATGATAATTAGCTTCGCGAAGAATATGGCTTTACCTAATACGGCGCCATTGTTTTTGATCAACCCAAGTTTGGATAGTTTGTTAAAACGGTCCATCCCCATTTGTATGGCTTTATGATCCAGAATAACAAACATCCCCTCAACCATAACTACCGCGCCATCAATAATAATCCCAAAATCGACCGCGCCTAATGATAACAAGTTGGCCGACATGCCCATTAAATGCAGGCATATAAAGGCAAACAGCAGCGCCATGGGTATTATTATAGACACAATTAGCGTAGTGCGCCAATTGAACATGAATAACGATACAAGGAATGTAACAAGTAAAATACCTTCAATAAGATTATGCAATACGGTATGCGTAGCATAACCAATTAGATCGGAACGATCATAGTAAGGTACGATCTTGGTATCTGCCGGTAATACATCGTTGTTTAGTTTATTTATCTCAGCCTTTAATGCGGTAACTACATCTGTTGGGTTTTCGCCCTTACGCATTACAATAATTGCTTCAACGGCATCTTCATCGTCAGTTACATGTCTTTTGCCATCTTTATCAATAGTAGCATCGCTTCTTCCTACCCAGCCCAAACGCGGTACGTTTGATATAGAAACATTAGCTACATCGCCAACCAAAACGGGTACACCATTATTATTGCTGATGACAATATTTTTAATCTGGTTGATATCCTTTATCAAACCAAGCCCCCTTACCGCAAATGCCTGGTTATTTTGGATGATCATATCGCCACCAACGTTGATATTGGTTTTTTGTACGGCCGCGAAAACATCCAGCGGGGTAATACCTAACGTAGTTAGTTTTCCCGGATCAACCGTGATCTCATAAGTTTTAGTTTTACCACCAAAGCTGTTGATATCGCCTATACCTGGGATAGCCCTTAACCGGCGGTCAATCACCCAATCCTGTATGGTTTTAAGTTCCCGTACATCTCTGAAAGTACTTTTTAAGGTGTAGCGAAAAATTTCGCCGGTTGGCCCGGTTGGTGGTTGCACCGATGGAGTAATACCATTAGGCAAGGTAGCGTTGGCCAGTAAGAACATTACTTGCTGCCTTGCTTCCTGATCCTCTACATGATCATCAAAAATTACTTTTACATAGCTTAAGCCGAATATGGTAGTTGAACGCAAGCTAACCTTCTTTTGAACCGGGTTTAAAGCGATTTCGATGGGAATGGTAACCAGTTTTTCAACCTCCTCGGCGCTTTGGCCGGGCCATTGGGTAATAATATCTATCTCGGTATTGGTTACATCCGGGAAAGCCTCAATAGGCATCTGAATAAATGTAATTATACCACCTACTATCAATGCTCCTGCTAAAAACAGGATCAGGTATTTGTTTTTTAACGAAAAGCCTATAACACCTCTAAGAAATTTTATCATTTTCTGTATATGTTATATTAACTATTTAATGAACCGTAAATAAGTATGGCGTTTGATGCTACAACACGTTCGCCGGGCTTTAAACCACTCTGGATATAAGCGGTTATGCCATTGTTACTGATGAGCTGCACCGGCCTTATCTCTACGTTATTTTTACCGGTAAGCACCACTACATAATACTGGCTGTTATCGAAAACCAACGATTTTGCTGATACCGAAATAGCGGTTCTGTTCTCGTTGTTCTCCAGTGTTACGGTAGCAAACATTTGTGGTTTTAATAAATAACCAGGGTTAGGCAATACAATGCGCATTTTTAATGTTTTTGTTGCCGGATCAAGCGCATCCATCATCTTATCTACTTTACCTTTAAACACTTTATCAGGATAAGAAATGGTAGTTACATCAACAGAATCGCCTTGATGTACTTTACCAATATTACCCTCGTAAACGTTGGCCTGCACCCACACATTTTTAAGATCGGATATAGTAAATAAGCCAGCGTTATTATCGGGACGAATAGCCATGCCATTGGTGATATTCATCTGTACAATAAAACCGTCTATTGGCGCTTTTATCAAATACTCGCCATTGGTATTGTTACCGTTAATGCTTAATATCTTTTCAGCAGCAGTTTTGCCAGCTACCGCCTGTTCATAAGCAACCTCGGCGTTAGTAATATCTACTTGCGATGCAAGCCCGCTTTTAAATAAGTCTTTTTGTTGCGAAAGTTGTTTAGCGGTAAGCTGCACATTGGTTGCCGCGGTTATTAATGCCGAATTGTAATTTGCCACCTCGGCACTTTTCACTACGCCTAATACTTGCCCCTGTTTTACAAAATCGCCGGGTACTACATTTACTCCCTGTACATTACCGCTAACCAGCGGGAATACGTTTACAACTTTGTCTGTATTAAAATCTACCAGTCCATTAAATTTAATGGCATCGGTTATGTTGGAGGTCTTTACTGTGTCGACAACAAGTGTTTTCATCAGTGAATCCGGCACTACGTAAGGCGCACGCGTGTCTTCTGTTGCCTCTTGTCTGTTACATGAAAAAACAGTGAGCAGCAGCGCGAGTGACGAAAGTAGCGGAAGGCTATATTTAACGATTGATTTATTCATGGAGGTGGTTGATAGATATTTTATTGATTAAAAAAAGGTGTGCCCGTAACGTAGTTCAGTTGCTCAAGCGAGATAACCCTGCTTAAAAGCTGATTATTGATGAGTAACGTGTTGGTTTTGTAGGTATCATAATAATCCAGGAATTCCAGTAAACCAATATTCCTGTTTTCATAATTTTTATATACCTCTGCTATCAAGTGCGAAAACTCGGGTTTAAACTTAGGATCAAAACTATTGGCCATTTTTTCCTGTGTAAGTGCCATTTTATAATTGGTAGCCACATCGCTTTCAACCTGGTCTTGCTGGCTTTGCAACTGCACTTTACTTTGATCGATGGCAATACGTGCCTGCTTAATGCTGCCCTGGTTGCGGTTAAAAAACGGAAGATCAAATGATATACCTCCGCCTAAATAATCATTACCATATCCACCCAATTTGTCAAAACCTAAGGAAACAGAAACATCAGGTATAGCGGTAGCTTTTTGTAGTTGCAGATTAACATTATTGTAATCAACTGCCACCTTAGCCAATTTATAATCATAGCGGTTAACATATGCCGAATCAAGCAATTGCTGATAAGAAACAGTTGCCAAAACATCCTGACCAGTAAGATCAGAAGATACAATAGGATTGATTGTTGTGCGTGGCGGTAATTTTAACAATAACTTAAGCTGACTTTCGGTAGTATCTATCCCGGTAATTAAACCAGTGTATTCTACCTGTAAAGAATAAAGCTGGGCTTGTATACGAAGGAGTTCCTTTTCAGCAATATTTCCTTTAGCATATTGTTCTTTGTAGGCCACCAATGTTTTGCTTAATGAGCTTATTTCCTCGTCATAAACTTTAGCCGATTGTTGCTGATAATAGATGGTGTAAAAATCATTTCTCAGCGTAAACTTCAGCGTTCTTAATAAATCGAAAAACTGATACCTGGATTGTGTGATGCCCAATTTAGCAAGCTGTATGTTTTTATTACGTTTACCTGCGGTGGTTAACAATTGAGAGATACCGTAAGATTGTTCGTTATAAGCAGGGCCATTACTTACATTATTGGCGTAAATACCATTCGAGAAATTAAAATTTGGATTATTAAACAAACGGGCGGTTATTAGCTGCGCGCTGGCATTATCAATATTATAATGATTGATAATTAAGCTTAGGTTGTTTTTAATAAATTGATCTTCGGCTTGTTTTACGGTAATGCTAACCGTATCAGTAGCGGTTTGCGCACGGGCAGATTGGGATAATGTTAAACACCCAAACCATATAAATAGGATACCGATATTTTTTATGTACATGCTGCAAATTGTATAAACCGGCGGCAGTACGTTTTTGAACGCCATCCGATATAACAAAGGTACATGGCTCTTATTAGCGAATACTTAATCTACCATTAGAGATACATTAGATGTACATTAAAAAATTCTAATGTCGGCGAAAATCTTGTGTGTATAAGGGTACTAATTGGGGAATATCAGGTGAAATTCAGTGCCTGTATCAACAACAGAATTTACTACAATAATCCCATTATGGTATTTTAAAACGTTTTGTGTTAACGAAAGGCCAATACCATGCCCCGCATAATTAAGCGCATTAGAAGCCCTGAAAAATGGCTGGAATATATTTAAAATATCCTTTTGGGTCATACCTATACCCTGATCGCGTATTTTAATGTTAATGCCGACTTCGTTGCAAAACAATTCACAAAAAACATCTTTGCCATCTGAAAATTTGACGGCGTTTTTAATCACATTATTAATGCCAATAAATAATAACCTGCGGTTACCCATTATGGTGCATTTTAATCTGTCATTAGGAATGTTGTAATCGATCTTTACTTTATCGTTATCAAGTTCATCTACAATCTCCCAAAGTAGTTCATCCATCCTAACACTTTGAAGCTCATAATGAGCCAGGTCCATCTGCATCAGGTCCATCAGGCTATTAATAATCTCATTTAAGCCTTCAGTCTCTTTAATAATATTTACCAATGTTAGTTGATACTCTTCTTTTGGCCGTTCATGAACCAATGTGGTTTCTGCCTCGCCAAGTATAGTGGTTATAGGGGTGCGCAACTCATGCGAAGCGTTGGCGATAAATGATTGCTGGCTCTCGAATGATTGTTCAAGGTGTTCTAATAACTTGTTAATGGTAAGCGAAAGATTATCAATTTCATCCGTTTTCCGTTCAGCTACCGGCAACCTCAGATCGAGGCTTGATGCCCTTATTCTTTTCAAATTTCCCGTAATGCTTACAATTGGGTGTAATGCGATCTTTGAAAAGATCTTCCCAATAAAAAATGTAATGAGTAGTGAAGCCATAAAAAAGAAGACCATTACAAGGCTTAGATCGTGCAGATAATGGTATCCTGCTTCATCAACTGCAGAAACGATCACAATAAAATTACCTGAGTTGTCTACATAATAAATACCTGTAACCTGACGGTTGCCTTCGGAGAAATGAATTTTTTTCTGCTCGATAACCTGTTTCAAAATGCGCCTATCCCAATGAACAGAATCCTCAGGAATAAATTTAGGCTGATAGTGATCGGTATATATCCTGATGTTTTCACTCGCTAACGATTGCGGGAATTTTTCAATGACGCTTTTGAAATTCTCCTTCGACAGGTTGTCTTCTGCCAGATAGAATTGCGCTACGTTAATGGCCCGGTCATCTAGTTTGTCAAAAAAGGTGTTAACCCTATTGTGCCCGGCAAATAGGAATACGCCTGTTAAAACCAGCAACAGCAACAGGGCAAACATAAAAGTAAACTGAAAAGATAATCTGTCTTTAACTTTCAATCTAAACCTCCCGTGTTTAATCTTTTATCATATAACCCATGCCGATTACCGTATGGATTAATTGACTAGGATAGCCTTTATCAACTTTGGCGCGCAAATAATTAATGTAAACATCGATAAGATTGGTGCCGCGGTCGAAATTTATACCCCAAACAGACTCCGCTATATAAGTTCGTGATAAAACACGGTTCTTATTGTACATGAGTACTTCAAGCAAGATAAACTCTTTTACAGTTAGCAATATCAAATTGCCGCTTCTGGTAACTGTTTTTCGATAACAATCCATTTGCAGGTCAGCTACTTCATAAACAGTCCCGGGTAGTATGGCCGATCTGCGTCTGTCAAGTGCTTTTATCCTGGCAAGTAGTTCTTCAAAGTGAAAGGGTTTGGTTAGATAGTCATCGGCTCCGCTTTCCAAACCTCTAACTTTATCATCTACCGTTCCGAGGGCACTTAGCATTAATATGGGTAACTCTTTTTTAAATTGCCTTATTTGTTTGCAAACTTCAAAGCCATTTAATTCAGGTAGTACTGCGTCAAGTATAACTAATTCAAAATCTGATTCGAGCGCCATCTTGCGTCCCATGTTGCCATCATATGCCAAAGTAACTTTGTGGAATTGTTCTTCGAGGCCTTTTTTTATAAAGGCGGCAACTTTGGGTTCATCTTCAATTAACAAAATATTCATAGTGGGGTTTCTATAAAATCTTTTGCAAAGATACCCCAAGTATCTATGCCAGTATTATAAATTAGAACTTTCTAATCTACATTAGAAAGTTCTAATTTGCAAACAATGGATTTAACGCTTAATCCTTATGCTACACACGCCTTAATTTACTGTGTTATGACGGGTTTATTTTCTGTACTGCCAAAGGGGAATACTAATTTAAAACTGATATTTCTACCCATGTTATAAATACCCTGATTTTGCTTGGTTACAGTAACCGGCGTACCGTTGTACGATAGGAAGTATTGTGCCAGGTTCAGGTGATCAGCGTAAGCCACATTAGTTAAGTTGGTACAATTAGCGAAGAATGAACATATCACTCTGCCTGTTTTTCGGTTCACAAAATTAGTTCCTATACCGGCGTTAAACAAAGTATATTGTGCAGCAGGCACTTCGGTATAAAGCGCGCTGTATATATTATTCTGCGCCCAATCATGCTGAACTCCGAACTTAAAGTAGGTGCCTTTTATAATTGAATTACGCCCATCGTTCAACCGTAATTTAATTTCAGAAGTTAAATGCGGGGCCGGTATCCACGGAAGATGACTGGTTGAATCAGACGCGTTGGGGATATGAGAATAGATATACGTGAAGCCATTATCTATCTCTAACCATCTTGCAGCTGCGGGATGTATATTCAGGTATCCTGAAACGCCGGTAATAATAGCGGTATTAGAAGATACATATTGGTAAACCGGGTACCCCTCCGAAACAGAATCGGTACGGTTAGCGAATATAAAGTTGCTGATGTGGTTATAAAAACCGTCTGCTTCTACACTTACATCTTTGCCATCGTAACCGTAGGCAAAATCTATCTGGTAACCTTGTTCAGCTTTCAGGTTAAGGTTACCTAATTGCACTGCATTTGAGCCAATATTTAAACCATTGCTGGTTAATTCATTAATGGCCGGTGCACGATAACTTTTTGAAATATTAAGCTTTACGTAATTATTGTCAGGCAATTGGTAGGATGCTCCAATACTTCCGGACGGGCCGGTATATTTATTATTGAAACCTGTAAATTGAACATCAGATCCAGGTGTCCCCGGTGGCACAATGTTACCGGCACTGTTCAACGACATCGGATCTCCTACAAAATCAGTCCGGTCAAAGCGAACCCCACCGCTAAGCGTTAAGTTTTTGAAATTTTTCTCCAGTACAACATACCCTCCTATCTCAAAATTGGTGTAATTAGGTATTTCATAATCAGCTATGTAAGGCGCTGGTGGCGCTGCCCCATTATTCTGAAATTCGTAAATACCGTTAATGCCGGTGGTTAGCTTCAATCCAGAATGCTCGCCTGCTATCTGGTATTTTAAAGAGTAAGGAATATCATTAACCAATAGATTGCCTGACCCAATGCGTCCGGTATCTATGTCATGGTGAATACTTTTGGTAAAGCCAACATCCAGGCCAATTCTGCCTTTGCCAACGTTCACACTATTTTGCCACCAGGCTTGGTATTCGTCCAAAACCTTATCCCCGGCTATATCAGCGCTGTAGGATAAAAAGTCAGATCCTGTTGGATATATTTTACCATTTTGAGGTGAGTCGAACATAAAACGCCCTGTACTATCGCGATTGCCATCAGGAACTTCTATCCTACGGTGCAATGCGCTTAGTGTAAGGCGCGAATAACCCCATGATTTGTTGATACCAAGTATTAAACGGGTATTAGTTTGATTCCATGCTGTTCCCCAAACATAACCATCTTTTGGATTGGAGTAACTATGTGCCTCCTCTCCGCTTGCAGTCAGTGCCCATACAAATCCATTATGATTACCTGCTACATGTACAGAGGTCCCAAGGAATCCATTATTGGTATGATATTCTGTAAGCACGCTACCTTGTACAGTCCCATTTTCAGGTAAGGGCTCAGATTTAAAGCTTATAACCCCGGCTTCTGCACTGGCACCATATTGTAATGAAGCCGGGCCACGAATAATCTCTGCATCATAAACACCATAAGGATCAACCAGTAAACCATGATCATCCCCCCATTGAAAATCTTCTTGTGGTACGCCATCCATCAATGTTAATACCCTGTCAAACCCAAGTCCGTTAATCTGCGGCTTGGTGGTGCCTGCCCCCTCGGTTGTTTCACTAATACCCGGTTGTGAGGCTATTAAGTCGACAGCGGTATTGGCAACACCTTGCAAAATCATGTTGTGTGTTACCACCGATATAGGTATAGGGGCGCGCTTTTTGGTTGTTGTATTGCCCAAAGCTGTTACCACAACATCCGAAAGCTCATAATTTGAAGCTGATAGTTTAAAATCGACTGAGTAGGTATTGCTCAGATTAATCATTTTGGTAACACTGCCATAGCCAATTGCTGATACCTGCATAAGGTATTCGCCTTCCGGTAGTTGTTTTAATAAATAGTTGCCTTTTTCGTCCGTACTTGTCCCAATATTTAAATCAGGAATAAAAATAGTCGCGCCATGTATTGGCAAGCCGGTAGTTTTATTGGTTATATTTCCGGTTATGCTTCCGATGCCTGTTATGGTTTTTGCTTTAGCGAAAATGCTAATGCACAGAAACAACAGGATGTAAAATGTTCTTATAAATCGTAATTCAAATTTCATATATCTTTTCCATATAAGAATGTAATTACCCGGTAATTGACCCGAGAATTATCTTTCTATGTAATTCCTAAGCAAAAAATGGTTTGCTAATTCATGTTGTCAGCATAAATAATGTTGGCAAATTGCCGAACAAAAGATTAGGGAATATTGCCCCTATTTCTTATTTAAGCTACAGATTTAGGTGGTTTGAAAATGGAAGATAAATAACGACTGGTGTATTGATAATCAAAAACCGGGAAACCTGCTGATAATGTATCAATTATCACAGGCTCAGAAAATGTAATGCAAAACGGCTGTATAAAAGACATTTCGAGCCTGCTTGAACCATCTTTGGCAGCTTGCTTTTTATCGTTGTCTTCGGCTTGTTTAATTTTTCGCATAAAGTAGCATTTTCCGTTACAATGCAGACTGGGTTTAAACCTGTTTATGCAAAGATTAGCCGCTATATATTGCTGATTGAATTTAAAACCTACATATACAAACACCAGGGAGAAGTTAGCGGCAAAAACCGCGAAAATCAGAAACCATATGGTGAATCGTTTGAGCATGTGTATGTTTAAATAGAATTGATGATATTACATTTTCATCTTATGATCAAGCGCTATCGCGGCAGTAGGTTTAATATTCAATTGCTTTAAATAATCATCAGATAGCTTTAAGGCAGATTGATACAAGCTATCAAGTTTTGCAACCTTAGCTTTCTGATCAATAAAATAATCTAGTGTTTCCTGATCTGTTTTCCCTTTAAAATCGTTGTTATAGGTATGCATCCAGCTTTCCATCTGGTCGTCTGCATCGCTAAGCTCTTTATTTAATGAGATAATTTGAACCCTTACCGCAGCGGTATCCAGTGCAGGCTGGCTAACTGTTACCTTATTTAAGCCTGATTTGAGCAATGCATTAAACTGCATTTCCTTATCTTCGGCCTTACCCCCATCAGTCATTACTTTATCATGCATGGTCAATACTTGTTTTTGGGCTTCTGTGTAATCAATTTTGTTTTTACAAGCTGAGATGAATATAAAGCTGCATACAGCTAATAAGGCCATAGCCGTGCCTTTTTTTGAAATAGTAAACATATTATTCGTTTAAAATGAATCCACACTTAATGCTATCGTATCGCCCGTTTATACCAGCAATGAATGCATTAAATTAAAAATGAGATTTTTGTGCCGCTGAATATAACAGCTAAAGTCTAAAGGGTAATTAAACGACTTTTGGGGGTAATAATATGGAATATGCACGCTGAATGGTTTCAGGTGTTTCAGTATCTGGATAAGATACTTTTATATTTTTTGTGGAAAATGCTATAGTTGACACAGGTTGCACTACCGGAAGTGCTTCCTGGTAATGATTTTGTTGGTCGGCCCTACCCTGCTTTTTTTCGTTATCCTGTGCTTCTTTAATCTTTCTCATAAAGAAACATTTCCCATTGCAGTGCATCCAGGGCTTGTTTTTATTAATGCAAAGATTTTCAGCTATGTATTTTTGATTCAACTCAAAACCTGCATATATGAAGAAACGTGAAAAGTTTGAACTGATCAGTGTTACAAGCAAGCATATGGAGATTATCCGTTTGAGCATTTGCGCAAAGGTAATTGATATAGCAAGCGATAATTAGAATTGTTTCTTTTTAGAATCGTTCTAAACAGTATATTTTCTATAAGAATTTGCCTGAAAATAATGGCCATTGTTAGCAAAGTAATCGTACGAAGAAAAGCAATCATGTAAAGTTTGCGGTTGCTTCATTCTTAATAAGAATCCTTGTCATTCTGAGAGACGAAGAATCTGTACAGTAGTATCCAATCGTGCAGATTCTTCGCTGTCGCTCAGAATGACAATTGGGAATAACAAAAAATATTATTTAAAACAAAAAAGATTTCCGTGAAGAAATCTTTTTTGTTTTATGAGGAGTTTATATTTCTCTATTGGGATCCCAGTTCTCTAAGTAATCGGCTACTTTCTTTACGAACATCCCGCCCAGGGCACCATCAACCACACGGTGATCGTATGATAATGACAAGAACATCATATGACGAATACCTATCATATCACCCTGTTTAGTTTCAATTACAGCAGGCTTCTTTTTTATGGCACCTACTGCTAATATAGCCACCTGTGGCTGGTTGATTATTGGCGTACCCATTACGTTACCAAATGAGCCTACGTTTGTGATGGTAAAAGTACCTTCTTTTACATCATCAGGTAGTAGCTTACTTGTACGGGCGCGATTTGCTAAATCATTAACCGCTTTGGTTAAACCAACCAGGTTAAGTTCATCAGCCTTTTTAATAACAGGCACTATCAGGTTTCCGTTTGGTAAGGCAGTAGCCATGCTGATGTTAATATCCTTCTTTTTAATGATTTGCGTACCGTTAACCGATACGTTTATCATCGGGAAATCTTTAATAGCTTTTACAACAGCTTCAATAAATATTGGGGTAAAGGTGATTTTTTCGCCTTCCCTGGCTTCAAATTTATCTTTAACCCTATCACGCCATTTAACCAGTGATGTAACATCAGCTTCAACAAAAGATGTTACGTGTGGTGATGTATGCTTGCTATAAACCATGTGCTCAGCAATCAGCTTACGCATACGGTCCATCTCGATAATTTCAATTTCACCGGAAACTGAGGTCACTTTTGGCTCAGGTTTTGGCTGAGGAGCAGGTTGGGGTTTACTTTCAGGAGCGGTGGCTTTTTGCTCTGCAACAGGTTGAGCTTGCGATTTTGGCGAGCTAAAAACAGGCGCTTGTTGAGCAGTTACGGTTGCGGCAGCAGGTTGGCTTACAGATCCATTTCCTGATCTGTTTTGTATATAAAGCAACAAGTCATCTTTGGTTAAACGACCTTCGGCGCCTGTACCGGGTATCCTATCAAGTTCAGCAACACCAATACCTTCTTGTGAAGCAATGCTTCTAACCAGTGGAGAGTAAAATCTTACATTATCATTAACCGGTGAATGATTTACCGGAGCTGTGTTTTGATTTAATTGTTCTGTACCCGGTATAGCATCAAGGGTTGCGATTGCTGGTTCCTGTTCTTTAACTTCAGGCGCAATAGGTGCAGATTCTTTTACTGCTACAGGTTCAGCAATAACTTGTGCTGGGGTCTCAATAGCATTAGTTGCAACTGTTTCACCAGCTTCCTGGGTTTCTATTACAGCTATAACAGCACCTACCTGTACAACATCGTCTACATTATAAAGTTGTTCTACCAATGTACCTGATACAGGCGATGGAACTTCTGAATCAACTTTATCGGTTGCAATATCCATTACCGATTCATCGGCTTCAATATAATCGCCCGGTTGCTTTAACCATTTGATTATTGTTGCTTCTGCAACACTTTCGCCCATTTTTGGTAACAATAGCTGATATTTGGCCATACAAAAATTATATAGTTAGTCTGGTCAAAATTAATCAAAGAATAGTTTACTTTCCACTATCTTTTATTAAATTATTCAACATAATTAATGCTGAAATGGCGCTTCTTTCGATGTTTTGCGCACGCTTGTTACCAAATGTGAATTTCTTTACCTGTGTTTTACCCTTAGTTGCTACTCCTATCCAAACTGTACCTACGGGCTTATCTTCGGTGCCGCCATCCGGGCCGGCAATACCTGTTACCGCCAAGGCATAATCAGACTTAAAAGCATGCAACGCGCCTTCAACCATCTCTGTAACAGTTTGTTCGCTAACAGCGCCATATTGTGCTAAAGTTTCGGGTTTAACACCCAACATGCTTTCTTTTAATTCATAAGAATAGCTTATCGCTCCACCTAAAAACACTTTTGACGCACCCGGATGTTGGGTTATCAAATGCGATATATATCCTCCGGTGCAACTTTCGGCAATGGACAGGGTTTGGCCTTTTTTGTCCAGAATATTCAGTATAACCTTTTCAAAAGGTATATCTTCTTCGGCTACTACTACATTTCTAACACGCTCAATTATCCGTGCTGAAAATTCATCCACTTTATGTTGTAGTAAAGTTTCATCCTCGCCATAGGCACTTAACCTTAAACGAACCTGCCCCGGTTTGGGTAAATAAGCTAATTTAACATCCGATGGTAAATCATCTTCAATATCAGCAATCCTGGTGGCTAAATAAGATTCTCCCTCTCCAGCCGTTAAAATAGTTTTATGAATGATGAAAGGTAGTTTCAGTGTAGCCTTTAATTTGGGTATTACCTCTTCCTCTATCATATACATCATTTCGAAAGGCACACCTGGCATCGATACATAAATCTTACCTTTGTAATTAAACCACATACCCGGCGCAGTGCCATTATTGTTCAGGATAACTTCGCAATTCTCGGGTACCAAGGCCTGTTGCTTGTTAATATCAAGCATAATGGCATCTTCACCCCTGATCCGTTTAAAAATACGCTGAACATTTTCAAGAGCTTCTTTATTCTCAATTAGTCCAACACCAAAATAGGTAGCAAGGGTTTTCTTGGTAATATCATCTTTTGTTGGCCCTAGGCCGCCGGTTATCAGGATAATATCAGCCCGGCCCGCAGCTTCATCTAGCGCGGTTAAAATATGTTCACGATCATCAGATACCGATGAGATTTGCTTTACACTGATACCCGCATTGTTTAACTGACGGGCTATAAATGCTGAATTTGTATCAACAATTTGGCCTATTAATATTTCGTCGCCTATGGTTATTATTTCTGCAAGCATAATATTATTGAGTGTTATAATAAGGGCTGCTGGTGTAATCGCTTTTCTTGCTTAATTTCAAATCCTGCAAAATTGTTGATCTTACGCGTAAGGTTACGTTGTAGGATTTGTAATAGCCAAACGGTAACCATTGCATCGACAGATCCCAACAGTGCAGATCGCGATAAATAGAAAACGAAGTGGCGCTACCTAATTGCCTTGCCCTAATATCATAGTTGGTGGTGTATTGTATTTTCCACTTTGGGGTAAGGTTAATATCACCGCTTAACATTAATGTATTAGCTATACTGGTTGAAGTGTATTGATTTGCATATGAGAAGTTGTAATTGAATGAAATATTCCATGGAATTTTAAAATCGACATATGCGGCGGGGTCACTATTTATTACTGCCAGCCTTTGCGCCTGTTGGGGGCTTTGATTTGCCACCAGGGCTCCGATCGGTGCGGTCGTGGTATGCGGTTGAAATGTGGCCGGGTTAAGGCTACCGCTTATAGATATGGAAAAAGATTGTAAGCTTGGAAGTTTACCATCCTGAAAGGTGTAATGGTTAAGCGTTTGTACATATTTCTGTATAGTTCCGCCACCTATTGAATCGCGCACGTTGGTTACGTATGGATTTAAAGAGCCGGAAAAGCTTATATTAACTTTTTCATGAAATATAGCTGTGTGACCAGAAAACGCGATCTGGGATAATTTAAAGGAGTCCGCGGCAAAGTTGTATGATGTAGCAAAAGTTAAGCCATCAATTATCTTTATCTTTCTAGGCGTTTGCGAAGTATCTGTGGCTTTTGGGCGCACTTTAGCTTCGATAGTGTTATCGATACTTAAGTTAAGGCCAGCTTCCCTGCCGGGTGAAGGCCCGCCATACACACCGTTCTGAAAAATGGAATAGTTGGCAACGGTGGCAGGGTATGGTATAATTGCGTTGCTAACAATGGTTTTATAATAACCAAAGCTTGGATCAGAAAAATCGGGATGGTAGGAAAAAGACAAGGATGGTGTCATTACCTCCCTTATAGCTATTAGTTTGCTATTTTTAAAATCGGCCCTGAAGTATACTTTGGTTGATACTCCCGTACTTAAGGTATATTCCCCTGCCCTTTTAAAGCCGCTAACGGTATCAATAACCGGTAAGGTTGGATTTATAAGGTTATTACGGTCATAGTATTCCTTTATTGATTGTAAATACCATTGCTCGGTGTAATTTGCCGATGCGCTAAACTGGAAGTACTTAAGGAATGTTTGGTTAAAACCGATTGGTATCTGATGCTGTAAACCGTTTTGCATACGCTTAAACAACGTATTGCCTTTAAACAATTCATTTTCGGGTACGGCATTAATGTTGTTTTCTGCCTGTAGGCTATACCCTACGGTGATTTTTTGATACCATTTTTGTTCTCCCACCCTGTCTTTTGAATCAAACGGACTAAGGGTTGACATGTTAAAGCTGATCGTAGGTAAATCAAGCGTAATGGTTTTAGCTGTAAGATCCTGGCTATGTGACAGGGCTACGTTAAGGTTGAATGGGGTACCAATCCATTGCTTACTGTACGATATACTTGAGCTTAAGTTATTTTGCGTAAGTGCTGACAGATTATAATTTACAGCTGCCGCGTTATTTTGATAAAATGTTGATGTACCTGCATTTACCGAAGCGCTGAATGTACTACCGGGGCTGGAATTGGGGTTTTTAGTGTGCGACCAGGTGATATTAAAATCTTTTGCCGGGGGATCACCTTCGAGGCCATAGTTATGAGAACCGTAGCTTAGTGAAAGATTACCGGAATATTCATACCTGTTTAAATAGTGAACCGTCTCGTTTAAATCATACGATCCTTTTGAATAATAAGTTCCCTGTGTGGTAAAATCAACATAATCATTCAGGGCCAGGTAATAACCGAGATTTTTTATATAAAAGCCTAATTGATTGTCCTCACCAAAAGTTGGCAATATAATTCCTGATGTTTTATGATCTGGTTTTGGGAAAAATCCAAATGGTATGGCCAATGGCAGCGGCACACCTTCAATCTCAAGATAAGCCGGGCCAGAAATGATACGGTTTTTTTCGCCGATACCCTTGGTAATCACTATACCAAAATCAGTTTCGGGGAATGGTTTATCGCAGGTACTGAAGAGTACATTGCGATAGGCGGCTTCGTCATCATTAAGCTTTTTAACCTGCCCTCCCGATATAAAGTTACCATCCTGCTCAGAAGCGGGATTATAAATCTTTCCTTTTTTTGTTTTATAATTAAATAATAGCGAATCTGATTCAACAGGTTTATCTTTCCCCTGTTTGGTTATTGGCCTGCCTATATATCGATGCGTTACCGGATCTGTGCTTCCGCTGGCGAATATGAGGTTGTTTTTTTGGTCGACACGGATGTAATCGGCATCCATTTCAACATCCTGGTATTTTACACGCGCTTTTCCATATAGGTACAAAATCTTGTGTACATTATCGGTTATTGTGGAATCGTCATCACTAAATTTTAGTTCTGAATCTAAACCGTCCTTACTTTTTCGTTTAGATGTGTCAGTTTTTGCAGTTTTGACATTCTTATTACCGGCAGATTGCTTAATTTTAAGAAGTTTTTTGTCTTTTGCAGTATCGAGCTTTATAATAGTATCAATAACAGGCTTGTAATTGTTTCGGATGCCAATTTTAGAAGCAGCAGAAACATTCACTATTAACACAATTTCGAGCAGAAAAAACAGTTTAATGAATTTCAAAATAGATTACGAATAGTATTTTTGCAGAAATAACTTAACAGCTCCCAAACATAATGAAAAATAAAATATTGAAAAGATTGATTTGCACATTCTCCCTGATATTAGTATCCTTTTCGCTATTTTCTTTCCCTCTATATAAATTTAAAATCGATACACTCACCAGTTCAGGTTATAAGCTCAGAACTGTGATTATTGATGCGGGGCACGGTCAAAACCCGCCAGGAACCGGTGGGCATTTTTCGCTTGGTGCATCAGGCTCATATTCTAATGAAAGAGATGTAACGCTTGCAATTGCACTTAAATTGCAAACCGCTATAGAAAAAGATATGGCAGGAGTTAAAGTAGTTTTAACACGCAGTACACCTGAGGATGTATCGTGGGAAAGACGCTCGGAAATAGCGAATGAGAACAATGGAGACGTTTTTATCTCGATACACTGCAACTCGTTGCCTGATAAGGTTGAATACTCGCACGGACGACGTATACACGTGCCTGACCGCTCGGGTAAAGGCGTATTGTTGCTCGTGTATGGTTTCCATCGAACTAAAGAAGAAGAATCTGTTATCCGGAAAAAACTAAATGAGGATGAGGCTGTTGATGAAACCGGAAACGGTGGCGGCGACCCGAATGACCCTACCACGGTTATTTTGATGAATGCCATAAAAACCAAATACCGAAAACAAAGCATCCATTTAGCCGATTTGATAAATACAGAATTTGTTGACCATGATGGCAGGCATAGTGACGGTGTAATTGAGCAGGGTGTGTTGGTGCTTTGCCATAGCGCGATGCCATCGGTTTTGGTTGAAACAGGTTTTATAAATAACCCTGATGATGAGGCTTATTTAAACTCGGAAAGCGGACAGGATGAAATTGTAGCTTCGTTAGTTAGGGCCTTAACCAATTACAAAAAAGAGGTTGAGGACGCGGCCGAGTAACAAAGTTTACTAATTGGTGTTAGGTTTATTAAGCATTTGAATTAAATTTGACACTTGTTACAACACATATATAATTAATGAAAATATCAAACGAAACAAAAGTCGGAATACTTACCACCATTGGTATTGCGGTATTAATACTAGGATACAGTTACTTAAGTGGTAATGATGTTTTCTCCAACTCAAATAAATACTATGCCGTTTATAATAGTGTTGATGGTTTATCAGTATCAAAACCGGTATTGGTAAATGGCTTTCAGATAGGCAAGGTATCAAAAATGGTTTTACGCCCTGATGGAAAAACTGTAGTTGAATTTAGAATAGATCCTCAATATAACGTGCCTTTAAATACTCACGCGCAGTTAATAAGCACCGACCTTTTGGGTGGTAAAGCGATTAAGTTTGAATATGGTGACAGCAAGCAAATGGCCCCTGATAGGGATACCCTTTCGGCTGACATACAAGGCAGTTTGGCCGAAAGCCTGCAACCGATACAGATGAAGGCAGAGAATTTAATTTCAAAACTAGATTCATCATTGGCATCTATCAATAAAATACTGAACCCGAATTTTCAGAAAAATGTTGACCGCAGCTTTACCAGTATTGCTAACTCGTTGCAAACGCTTGAGGGTACTACCAAAAAAATTGATGCTTTGGTTGGCACACAGTCTGACCATATCAATGGTATTATGACCAATGCCGAAGCTGTTTCAAATAACTTAAAAACCAGCACATCGCATTTAGATGCGATCTCAACCAATTTTGAAAGCTTTAGCAATCAGTTGGCATCATCAAACATAAAACAAACTCTAGGAAGCGCCAACCTGGCTTTGGCCGATCTGCAAGCTACCATTGGCAAAATAAATAATGGCCAAGGCTCTTTAGGCTTACTGATTAACGATAATAACATGTACAAGAATTTAAATGACGCGACTGCTAATTTAAACAACCTGTTTATCGATATTAAAGCACATCCTAAGCGTTATGTGAGCTTCTCGGTATTTGGCGGAAAGAAAGACTAAGTTAATTTTTTGATGTATAGATATACAGATGTGTGATTGCTTACACTTCATAATTCGTTATAAATAACAGATAATAAGCAACTTAAGCTTATTCACCTATAACAAAGGTTTTGCCTTCAATGGCTAATTCTGTCTTTGGGAAAACTGTTTTGGCTTCTTCAAGCAGCTCATTCAGCGTTTTGTATCGGGCTGAGAAATGCCCCAACAATAATTCATGTGCACCAACCTTTAAAGCAACTGTGGCGGCCTGGAGCGATGTGGTATGAAAGGTGCTCTGTGCCCTATCCAGCATATCATGCAAAAAAGTGGATTCATGATATAATAAGGTAACGCCTTTTATCTGATCAAAATACTGTTCGTTATAAATTGTATCCGAACAAAAAGCATAGCTCTTGGGTTCATCCGGATCTAAAGTCAACGTGTCATTTTTGTATACTGTGCCGTCATTCGCAGTATAGTCCACTCCTTTTTTCAGCGCTGTATAATATTCGATAGGTATTTTTAATTCTTCCAGTTTTTCTTTAAGCAGTTTACGGTTACGCTTTTTTTGCTTGAATAAAAAACCGGTACAATCAATCCTGTGATCCAACGGTATGGTTTCCACAGTTACATCCTGATTGCTCAATACTATTTCGGCTTTATTTGGATTGGTATCTATATAGTTGATTGGATACTGCAGCGTTGTTTCGGAATATTTTAGTTGCAGGTTAATGATTTCTTTTAAATGCGCCGGTGCAAAAATAGTGATGGGTTTAATACGGCCGTTTAAATGTAATGAAGATAACAAACCGACAAGGCCAAGATAATGATCGCCATGCAAGTGGCTGATAAAAATATATTCTATACGAGTGGATTTTATACCGAACCGCAACATTTGTTGTTGTGTACCTTCAGCACAATCAATAAGGTATAAGCGTTCGTTGATATTTAGCGCTTGTGATGTAGGGTTTCGGTTAAAAATGGGTGTTGCAGAACTGCTGCCAAGTATTGTTACCTCGAATTTCATACAGGGTAAACAATAATTGTTACTATTTTGCTTCTTTTTTTAGATCTTTTTCTATTTCTTCAGAAAATATTAAATCAATACCTTCTTCCGTACCCGGAACTATAGATAATACATTATCCAATTGTGAAATAGTTATCAGCCTTGCAACGGCATCACAAAGGCCCGAAAGTATAAATACACCACCAGCGTTTTTACATAAACGGTGACCAACTAACAGACTGCTTAAACCTGAAGAATCGGCGAACTTTACCTGCGAAAGGTCAAGTATTATATTACGCTGACCTTCAGTGTTCATCAAGATAAGTTCTGATTTTAATTGCGGGGTTACTAATGAATTTAATTTGGATTCATTAAGCTTAACCAAAATGTATTTCTCGTGTTTGTCAACAGCAAATTTCATTTTCGAAAATTATTTAAGCTAATATATTAACTTTAATTATAATATTTTTATAAAACTGAAGTTATCGCATGATTAATTGCACCTTCTACCCTTTTCAGTACCTCACCACTTTCGGGCTTTACAAATGCCTCACCTGTAATTTTCTCATAAAGCTCGATATACCTGTCGGATATTGACTGTACAATCTCCGGTGTCATTTCAGGCACCACTTGTCCGTCTTTACCCTGGAAACCATTTTCAATTAACCATTTACGTACAAACTCCTTTGAAAGTTGTTTTTGTGCCTCGCCTGTTGCCTGGCGTTCCTCGTATCCCTCGCTATAAAAATAGCGGGATGAATCTGGTGTATGAATCTCGTCAATTAAAAATATCTTACCGTCGGCTTTGCCAAATTCATATTTGGTATCTACCAAAATAAGGCCTTGTTTTTTAGCTATTTCGGTGCCGCGCTGGTATAAAGCACGGGTGTATTTCTCTAACTGGATGTAATCCTCCTCGGATACGATGCCTTTAGCCAATATCTGCTCGCGCGATATATCCTCATCATGCCCTACTGATGCTTTTGTTGTTGGGGTGATAATAGGCTCAGGCAGTTTGTCGTTTTCCTTTAAACCTTCAGGTAAACTAACTCCACAAACTTCCCTTTTTCCTAAAGCATATTCGCGGGCAGCGTGACCTGCTAAATAACCACGGATCACCATCTCTACTTTAAAAGGTTCGCATATACGGCCAATGGTAACACTTGGATCAGGTACATTAACTACCCAGTTTGGTACAATATCGGCAGTGGCTTTCAAAAAACCTGCTGCAATTTGGTTCAATACCTGCCCTTTGTAAGGAATAGGTTCAGGCAAAACCACATCAAATGCCGAGATGCGATCGCTAACCACCATTACCAGGTATTTATTATCTATAGTATAAACGTCACGTACTTTCCCCTTGTAAAAGCTCGTCTGTCCCGGAAAGTTAAAATGTGTTTCTTTTATTGCGTTCATTTTTTTAGTATCAAGTAATTAGTATCAAGTCGCAAGTATTTAACTGGCTTCAAGTATTTAGTTTTTTTTGTCTTGATACTAAATACTTGATACTTGATACTATTGTATATCTCCGTAGGCTGCTAGTATTTTACGCACTAATTTATGCCTTACAACGTCTTCTCCGCTCAGGTAAACTATTTCTATACCACTGATATCGGTTAGTATCCTTAAAGCCGTGTGCAAGCCTGATTGTTGTTTTTTTGGTAGATCTATCTGTGTAACATCACCCGTAACAATAAATTTGGCTGATGGGCCCATACGTGTTAAAAACATTTTCAACTGCATATCGGTCGCATTTTGTGCCTCATCTAATATCACAAAGCAATTATCAAGGGTACGGCCACGCATAAATGCCAGTGGTGCGATTTCGATAGTACGGTTTTCTAAATAAACCTTCAGCTTTTCAGCCGGGATCATATCATCCAGTGCATCATATAAAGGGCGTAAATACGGATCTATCTTTTCCTTTAGATCGCCGGGCAAAAAGCCCAGGTTCTCCCCTGCTTCAACAGCCGGGCGGGTTAATATGATCCGTTTGATCTCTTTATTTTTTAAAGCACGTACCGCTAAAGCAACCGCGGTATAAGTTTTACCGGTACCCGCAGGGCCAATGGCAAAAAGTATATCGCTTTTGTTAATACAATCCACCATTTTGTGCTGGTTTGCCGTACGGGCCTTTACCATCACACCGTTAGGGCCGAAGACGATAACTTCGCCGCTCGCGAATTTATCAACAGTTGTTTCGGTGGTAGTTGATGAAGATGCCTTAGCGCCGAGTATCCGTTCCAGATCGGTAATATTCAGTGTTTCATATTTTTCTACATGAGCAATTAAATGGCTAAACCGCTCCTGAAAAATCGTTATCTCGTGCTCATCACCCAATACCTTAACTTCGCTGCCACGGGCAACTAATTTAAGTTTAGGATATTGCTTTTTAATGATCTCAAAATGATCATTATTCGGTCCCCATAAAACAGCGGGGTTAACATTTTCAATTGATAATTTAAGTTCGTTCAATACAAATTGATTTAATTAGTTGCAGATTTTTATGAATTAAAAATTGAATATTTGCAGCTGCTAATGCTTCTACAAGATTAGTAATAAAATTTTAAAATATTAATGGCAATAATAACATTAACTACAGATTTAGGCGATAAGGATATTTACCAGGCCGCTTTGAAAGGCAGCATCCTGAAACTTTTGCCTTCTGTAAATATAGTTGATATTACTAACAATGTTTCCGCCTTTAATATACAGCAAGCAGCATTCATATTAAAAAATAGTTTTCATTATTTTCCTGAATATACGGTGCATTTAATTGGTATTGACACTGTTTTTAATAACAACACAAAATACCTGGCCATAAAATATAAGAACCATTATTTTGTTGGGGCTGATAATGGCATATTCTCACTGATGTTTAACGCCGACCCTGATGAAATGGTGGAAATAAACATTATGCAGGACCTTAAATTTTTGCACTTTCCGCTGGCAGATATTTTTGTTAAAGCTGCCTGCCATTTGGCGAGCGGTGGAAAACTGGAAGAAATTGGTGAGCCGATTGATACCATCGAGAAAAAAATGAACCTGCAACCTGTGGTTGAAAAAAACGTAATTAAAGGTTCTGTGATTTATATCGACTCGTTTCAGAACGTTATTACTAATATAACTAAGGAGTTTTTTAACAGCATACAGCAAGGACGCCGTTTTATTTTGTATTTTAAGCGCAATGAGACTATCAGCGATTTAAGCTGGCACTACAGTGAAGTGCCGGAAGGCGAAAAACTATGCTTATTCGGCATAAGCGATCATTTAGAAATCGCAATTAATAAAGGTAATGCAAGCGGATTGTTAGGCTTAAATTTGGGCGATAGTGTTATATTGGACTTTCAATAAAAAATATGAAAAAAATACTTTTACTTGCCCTACTCTCTTTTTTCCTGGTTAATGCTTTCGCGCAGGCTGGTAGCGATTCGGCGGCTTACCAAGCTCAGCGTGCAAAAATAAATAACATGCTGACTGTACGGACACAAAAGTTTGGGCAATATGACCAGAGTTTGAGCCAGCATACTGGTATTTTCGGTTTACAGACTAAGAAAGATATTCGTCATTCTAATGATATTTTGATGGATATTGTCAAGACGGATAATGACATCTTTGTACAGACGAAAATATTACTGGATTATCGCGCTTTTGAGCAAAGCCAGGCGCAAAGCCACGTTGCTGAAGTGGATAATAACGCAACAGGCTACATGGCTACTATCAATAAATTGCGCGCTGATAATGATAGACTTAAACACGATGCCGAAATATCTGAGCAAGATCATAAAAAAGTATCAACCAGGGCCCTTGCCATTGTTGTTGCACTTATTGTTATTATTTTGTTTTTACTAAGAGCCAAATACGTTAAAAAGAATTAGTTGTTCGTTACTAATTATACCCCTATTGCAATAAGCGAACAATTAAAACGCTGAAATGAAATTAACCATACACGGGGCGGCCCGGCAGGTAACCGGCAGCATGCATTTGCTGGAGGTTGGCCAATATAAAATACTGATTGATTGTGGGCTGGATTACGAAAAAGACCGCAGTGTACAATCCAACGAAAATTTTCCATTTAATCCGGGTGAAATTGATGTTGTGGTGTTAACGCACGCGCATATTGATCACTCGGGAAATCTTCCTACATTATTACGATTGGGTTTTAACGGCCAAATACTGTGCACCCCTCCCACTGCTGATCTTACTGAACTGCTATTGCTTGATTCGGTGAGTATTTTTATGCGGAAGGCACAGACAAAAGGCAAATACGGTAAAGGCAGAGGCAAATTTAATACCAATAGCCAACCCCTATATCTGCAAAAGCATGTGATGGATACGGTTGAACGTTTTGTAACCATTGGTTTTAACAGGCCCTTTAAAGTGAATGGCGATATTGAGTTAACCTTTATACCTGTTGGTCATTTACTGGGCGCGGCGGCGGCAGTGTTTAAAGTCAATGATCATGGGATTGAGAAATCTATTGCTTTTACCGGTGATATAGGGCGCAAAAATTACCCTGTTTTAAATGACCCTGAAGTTTTGCCACCTGTTGATTATCTGGTTTCAGAATCCACTTACGGCGGAAGATTTCATAGCAAAGGAAAATCAGTTGAAGAAACTTTGGTTGAAGTGATTGAGAAATGCTGTATTAAGGAACAAGGCCGTATGATTATCCCGGCGTTTAGCATCGGGCGTACACAATCGTTAGTTTTCGCGCTGAATAAAATATTCAGCAGCGGTTTGCTGCCGCCTGTTAAAGTTTTTGTTGATAGTCCGATGGCATCAATGGCTACAGGCATCTTCCGGAAATATCACAGCTTGGTAAATCAGGAAGCACAAGATTTTTATAAAAACTCCGGCGATGAGTTTGAGTTTGATAATCTTACTTACGTTGAGAATTTAAAGGATAGCCGACAGGTATCTAATTATTTTGAGCCTTGCATTATTATATCCTCCGCGGGTATGCTGGAGGGTGGGCGTATACAGGATCACTTATTTTATAATATCCAGAATTATTACTGCACAATTCTGTTTATAGGTTATTGTGCTAAAGGTACATTAGGACACCGTTTATTGCGCGGCGATTCCATTGTACATATAAAAGACCGCGACCTTGCGGTGTATGCCACCATTAAACAAACAGATGTATTAAGCGCACACGGAGATCATGAGGATTTGATGAATACGGTTAAACAACAGGATAAAGCATTGTTGAAAAGTGTATTCCTGGTGCATGGCGAAACAGAAAGCATGCAGGCTTTGGCTGATAGTTTGGATTTTGAAGGATATAAGACTGTTATCCCTGAAAAAGGGATTTCGTATGAGATATAGTCGCATTATATATTCTCGATTGTCATTCTGAACGGAGTGAAGAATCTGTAAAGCGTTTGCTACCGTACAGATTCTTCACTCCGTTCAGAATGACAAATTGAGCAAACAAAAAAGGAGCATTATGCTCCTTTTTTGTTTGTATATTCTTTGAAATAGATTATTTCTTGAAATGCTCGATAATCAAGCTGGCAAGCTCAACCCCTATTCTTTCCTGTGCTTCGTTAGTTGCGGCACCAATGTGCGGTGTTAGGGAGATTTTAGGGTTTTTAAGTATCTCTTCGCGAGGTGTAGGCTCGTTGTCGTAAACATCAAGCGCAGCAAAAGATACCTGTCCACTGTTTAAAGCATCAACCAAAGCTAATTCATCAATCAGGCCACCGCGTGATGCGTTAACAAGACCCACTCCTTTTTTCATTTGCGCTAATTCTTCGGCACCGATAAGCGCCTTGTCTACAAATGGTGTATGCAGGGTGATGAAATCAGCGTTTTTGATGATCTCTTCTAAAGTTGCAGTCTTTACAGATGCGTTTACTTTGATACCGCCGCCTAAAACTAATTCAAGTTCAGGTTTGAATGGAAATAAGTCATAAGCCAAAACATCCATACCAACGCCAATAGCTATTTTAGCTACTTCGCGACCGATACGGCCAAAGCCTACGATACCTAATGTTTTACCACGTAGTTCAACACCTTTAGCGTAAGCTTTTTTCAGATCGTTAAACTTGGTGTTTCCTTCAACGGGCATTCTGCGGTTGCTATCCGCCAAAAAGCGAACGCCGCCAAACAATTGGGCGAATACCAGCTCAGCAACTGATAATGAAGAAGAAGCTGGTGTATTGTAAACGCCAATGCCTTTTTCTTTGGCATAGTCAACATCTATATTATCAACACCAACACCACCACGGCCAATCAATTTAAGATTTGGTGTAGCATCTATCAAAGCCTTACGAACTTTTGTGGCGCTACGTACAGTGATGGCATCATAAGCCTGTAATTTAGTTAATAATTCATCCTGAGGGATGTTATTGGTATCTACTTGAAAACCGGCATCTTCCAGCATTTTTTTGCCTATCGGATCAATACCATCGTTAGCTAATATTTTGATCATTTTGTTATATCATTATATCATCGAGTCATTGGGTCATTGTTTATCAGCCTAAAAGACTAATGGCACAATGATCCAATGGCTCAATGATTGTAATTATTTATTTTTCTCTGCAAATTCTCTCATGGCGTCAATCAGTACGTAAACGCTGGTGATTGGCAACGCGTTGTATATTGATGCACGGAAACCGCCTACACTTCTGTGGCCTTTTATGCCTACTATGCCTTTTTCGTCACATAGTTTAAGGAATGGTTTTTCGTGCTCAGGGTTGTTTACTACGAAGGTAACGTTCATG
Organism: Mucilaginibacter sp. L196; assembly: GCF_009765905.1. Taxonomy (GTDB): domain Bacteria; phylum Bacteroidota; class Bacteroidia; order Sphingobacteriales; family Sphingobacteriaceae; genus Mucilaginibacter. The sequence continues at coordinate 1,249,841 of NZ_LMUO01000019.1, forward strand.
TCTGAGCGATCTTCGGTAGCACATACCGGTTTGAACAATGGATTGCGTTCAATTTCTTCATATAAAACAGCCGATTTCGCTTTATTCTCTTTTTCAATCGCCTCAACGCCACCTTTTGATTTTAACCAGTTAAGGGTAAGCATTGATACGTAGATAGCAAACACCGGTGGTGTATTGTACATTGAACCACCTTCTATTTGTGTTTGATAGTTTAGCATTGCAGGTATTTTACGGCCTGTTTTGCCTAAAATATCATCCTTTACAATAACTAAAGTAACACCTGCAGGGCCCATATTTTTTTGAGCTCCGGCGTATATCAAACCAAAATCGGCAACGTTTACTTTACGGCTGAATATATCTGACGACATATCGCAAACCAAAGGAACCGGTGATTTTGGGAACGCGTGCATTTGCGTACCGTAAATAGTATTATTTGATGTGATGTGGAAGTAAGCGGCATCCGAAGGGATGGTGAAATCCTTAGGGATATAAGTAAAGTTACTTTCTTTTGCTGTAGCTACAACTTGAACTTCGCCAAAGTTTTTAGCTTCTTTTAAAGCTTTATTTGCCCACACACCCGACTCTACATAAGCAGCTTTGCCACCCTCAGGTAACAGGTTATAAGGAGCCATAGCAAATTGCATGCTTGCGCCACCTTGTAAAAATAAAACTGAATAACCTTCAGGAACTTCGAACAATTCCTTTACCAGTTTTACAGCCTCGTTTAAAACCGCCTCAAACTCCGGGGCACGGTGCGAAATTTCCAGTATGGAAAGTCCTGTTCCGTTAAAATCAATTACGCCGGCAGCAGCCTGTTTTAAGACTTCGTGAGGTAAAATGCCTGGTCCGGCACCAAAATTATGTTTCATGTTATTAGGATTTATAGCCAAACACGCAATTGTTAAATTGCTACTTAGCCGCGCCGAAGTTAATTAATTCGACAAAATATATAGAGTTTATTTGCTTTTTTTTCAAAAAAAATACAATAACCTGATAAGTCAGATTTTAAACGGGAGGTAGTTATGTAATGAATGGTATCGGTTATACCGGAATTGTTTGACTCACCCGGCTACGCTTCGCTGGCCGTCTCTCTTTCGCCGCGCGACAAAGAGGTGATGGAAAGTCCCGGATCTATTTTTGCCGATCCTGAAATTGCTACTATGCTTCTTTTAAAGCTGCAATAGCTGCAAGCGGATCGGGGGATGAAAATACAGAGCTGCCCGCCACCAGGACGTTGGCGCCTGCTTCAACCAGCTTAGCCGCGTTATTTATATCAACCCCGCCATCAACCTCAATTAATAATTCGGTGTTGTAGCGGCGTTTTAAAGCCTTAATATCGTTTAATTTTTTATAAGTGTTCTGGATGAATTTTTGACCCCCAAAGCCTGGATTTACCGACATGATGAGCACCATATCCAAATCCAGTATAATATCTTCCAAAGAAGCCACAGTAGTATGCGGGTTTAAGGCCACGCTGGCTTTACAACCCAATTCCTTTATAAACTGTATAGTACGATTCAAATTTGGGCAAGCCTCAAAGTGAACTGTTATGCTATCGGCACCAGCTTCTACAAATTCTTTTATGTATTTATCGGGCTCTACAATCATCAAATGCACATCCAAAAACTTTTTGGAGTACTTTTTTACCGCTTTAAGAACCGGGAAACCAAAGGAAATGTTAGGTACAAACCTGCCATCCATCACATCTACATGCATCCAGTCGCCTTCGCTTTGATTAAGCATTTCAACATCACGCTGTAGATTAGCAAAATCCGCTGCTAAAATTGATGGGGCTACTAGGTGGGTGCTCATGGTTTCAAATATAATGTTTTAGTCGGGAAGACGGAAAGTCCGGAAAGGAATTAAACTTGAATAACTGTTTACTATTGCTGAGCGTTGTTAGCCTTTACAGCTTTCCGTATATAAATAAGCCCAAGTATTGGAAGAAATCCGTACTCAAGAAAGGTATCAAACCAAAATCCCATGGCCTGATACCTTTGCCAAGATTGGAAAGAGGGAGCATGAAGAATTTCGTATGGTAGAAACAGCAGAGAGACGATACACAGTATTATAAGAAGTTTCTTATAACGTACCAAGAATGTATATAAACCTGTGTCATTTTGTAATAGCGGCATTTAGGATAATTACGTTTGTCTAATATAGAAAAAATATTTTGTCCAAATAGCTTAATTAGGCAGTTTAGAATTTTCTTATTAAAGAATTATTAGAGTTGAACTTTGGCTGAAAAAATATCTATTCGAATTAGTCACAATTCAAAAGCAAGTCGTAGTATTTTTTCATGAGGACGACATCGTAGTTTACTAATGAATTATAAGCTTCGGCTACCAGCTCATTCAAAATCGAAGAGCCGAGCTGCCCGCCACCATTGGGAATGGAGTCGTAATATTTTATTAATTCTTTAACCCTGATAATCTCATATAATAAATGCTGAATAATATCGGTTTGCGAACCTGACTCTATCCCGCCCGAATTATTATTAAGAAAATCTAAAGGATCATTAGTAGTAGATGTCATTATTCTATAAAGAGCCGGGGTTTATTATTTTATCAAATGGATTTAACTCGTGTTAACATTTATAAATGCCAAAAAAACGTATTTGTTTTAAAAAATTAAAAATATTTTAATCTAAAAAGTAAAGCCCTCTTTTGGAGGGCCTTACAATTTTTATCTTCAATTAAATTATTGATTTGCAGATTCTGGTTTAGGCAATAATGCTTTGCGTGAAAGCTTTAATTTGCCTTGTTTATCTACATCAAGCAATTTAACACGAACCTCGTCACCTATCTGGAATATTCCATCCATAGTTTCGATGCGGCGGTGGTCGATTTCCGAGATGTGGAGTAAACCATCTTTACCCGGCATAATTTCAACAAATGCACCAAATGGCATAATTGATTTTACTTTACCTTCGTATATTTCACCAACCTCAGGTTTTGAAGCGATGTTTTTGATACGGGTTACAGCTTTGTCAATAGCTTCTTTGTTATCAGCAAATATTTGAACTACACCCTGGTTGCCAACTTCTTCGATAGAGATAGTAGCACCGGTTTCGCGTTGCATTTCCTGGATGATCTTTCCTCCCGGGCCGATTACCGCGCCAATGTACTCTTTATCAATACGGATGGTAATGATACGTGGTGCATGTGGTTTGTAATCTTCGCGTGGAGCTGTAATGGTTTTAGCCATTTCGCCAAGGATGTGCAAACGGCCTTCTTTAGCCTGGTTTAAAGCGTTTATTAAAACTTCGTATGATAAACCATTGATTTTCAAGTCCATTTGAACAGCAACAATGCCATTTTTAGTACCTGTTACTTTAAAGTCCATATCACCTAAGTGATCTTCATCACCTAAAATATCAGAAAGAATAGCGTATTTAGTACCCATTTCATTAGTGATCAACCCCATAGCGATACCTGATACCGGGTTGGTGATTTTGATACCTGCATCCATCAAAGCCAATGTACCGGCACAAACCGTAGCCATTGACGATGAACCGTTAGATTCTAAAATATCAGAAACTATACGGATAGTGTATGGGTTTGCGTCTTCGGCAGGCAATACACGTTTTAATGAACGCATAGCCAGATTACCGTGACCAATCTCGCGGCGGCCTGCTCCCCTGTTAGGGCGAACCTCACCAGTTGAGAAACCAGGAAAATTGTAATGCAATAGGAATTTTTGGTAACCGTTGATAAACGCGCCATCAATCATTTGCTCGTCATCCTTAGCACCTAAAGTAACAGTGGTTAATGATTGCGTTTCGCCACGGGTAAATACTGCGGAACCGTGTGCAGATGGCAAATACCCAACTTCGCTCCATATCGGGCGGATCTGGGTAGTTGTACGGCCGTCTAAGCGTTTGCCTTCATCTAATACCAGGTTACGGATAGCATCATACTCCACATCGTGATAGTATTTTTTAGCTAAGAATTTAGTAACATCATCAATCTCGCCTAAAGTAGCGATGTATTCGTCGCGTACTGCTTTAAATTTAGCACCACGCTCGTCTTTACCTGAAGCTTCAGCAGCGATAGCATATACTTTATCATAAGTAGCAGCGTAAATGGCTTTTTCTAGCTCATCATTACTGTGCTCATGGCTGTATGCACGTTTTTCGGTTTTGCCAACTTCAATTGTTAATTGCTTTTGTACAAAACATTGTACTTTAATAGCTTCGTGTGCAAATTTAATGGCTTCAACTAATTCAGCTTCCTGAATTTCGGCGCTTTCGCCTTCAACCATGTTAATGTCATGCTCGCTACCTGCTACAATAAATTCTAACGTTGCAGTTTGCAATTGGGTTAAAGTTGGGTTGATAACTAATTTACCATCAACTTTAGCAACGCGAACTTCGGATATTGGGCCATTGAAAGGGATATCAGAAACTGATAATGCAGCTGATGCAGCTAAACCAGCTAAGCAATCAGGCATGATATCTTTATCAGCTGAAATTAAAGTTATCATTACTTGTGTATCAGCATGATAATCTTCAGGGAACATTGGGCGCAATGCGCGGTCAACCAAACGAGAGATTAATACCTCATAGTCTGATAAACGAGCCTCGCGGCGTAAAAATCCACCTGGTATACGACCTGTGGCAGCGTATTTTTCTTGATAATCAACAGAAAGGGGTAAAAAATCAACGCCTTCTTTTGCATCGGGTGATGAAACCACAGTAGCCAATAACATGGTATCACCCATTTTTATTACTACTGATCCATCAGCTTGTTTGGCCAGTTTTCCTGTTTCGATCTCGATGGTGCGGCCGTCACCTAAATCGATTACTTTTTTAATTACATTCATCTTTTTTGTGTTGTGATGCGCTTTCATCTTTAGGGCGCATCGATTTTATTTGTGTGTAAATATATTGTTTTTGAGCGGATATGCTGTACCTAAATAGTACAGGGGGGTATTGGTATTTTAGGGGAATAATTTTGGTGGTTAAAGTAAAAAAGCCATCTCCTTAATTTGAGACGGCTTTTTATTAAAAACTTGCAGATATTACTTGATGATATCCCTAAGCGCTAAGGCTTTGATGATAGCACGGTACCTGTTTATATCTTTTTTGTACAAGTATGCAAGCAACCCGCGGCGCTTACCTACTAATTTTTGAAGAGACAACTGGGTTGAAAAATCGTGTTTGTTCTTTTTTAAGTGCCCGGTTAAGTGAGCGATACGATTGGTAAATAAAGCAACCTGTGCTTCGGTTGAGCCGGAGTCGGTAGCAGATTTACCGTGTTTTTCGAAAATCTCTGATTTCCATTCTTTACTTAAATACATTACGTGAATAATACTAAAGTGTTAATAATTTTTGTTAATTGTGGCGCAAAGATAGGGATTAAATTCAAAAGTAAAAAATCAAAATTCAAAAGTGATTTGCAACTTGTTATAGCCACAAATTGAGTAAACAATAATGTTAATTTTGTATTTATTATATACAGCCGATACTTTTTGAATTATTACTTTTGAATTACCACCATGTATAAGACCTACGAAACCGAACTACGTGTTCGCCCTGATGATATAGACATGTTTAACCATGTGCATAACAGCAAATACTTTGACTATGTATTGGCTGCTCGATATGATCAGATGGAGCGTTGCTACGGTTTGGGTATGGAGAAATTTATGGCACGGGGCATGGGCTGGTTGGTAAGCACGGTTTATATGGACTACAAGCGTGCCCTAAAAATGAGCGATTATTTTTTGGTGCGAACCCGTATTGATAGCATCAACGAGAAAAAGTGTAGGGTTCATTTTGAGATACTAAGCAAAGCAACCGGCAAAATCAGCTGCGATGGTTGGTTTGATTTTGTGATGATAAACATGACTACCGGCAAAGGAATGGCTATACCACAGGATATAATTGAGCATTATGTGGATAGCAAGAATTGTGTGGCGGAGTAAGAAAGTGGTATGTATTCCCCCTTTTTAATTTTCCGAACACCTGTGATGAAAATCGACCAAATACTAAGCAATATGTCGATTGACATCCCGATCATCCGTAATAGATTGGGTAGTAAAATCACTAGCGGCTATCCCTTTCTTCTCGAGTTCACCTATAAACAAGGTGAATTCAGTTACAAACATATCCAACGACGTGGCAGACAGCTTAATATAATTTATTAGTCTTTTTAACTGAGCCGGCGAATTTATAAAATCGCCGATAATGCCAGTTAGTCCAATAATGTTGGCTACAGGCTTTCTTACCCTATGAGACGTCATAAACGTCATTTGTTCAAGGCTTTTCATATGCTCTTTTAAATATTCATCTGCTTTTCTTATTTTCTTGTAAGCCTGCTTTAATTCAAAAGCGAATTGATCTTTCACCTCATTTTGGTAAGTAAGTTCCTGGTTAAGCATTATTAATTCCGCCGCGCGTTTCTCTTTTTCTTCATTCTGAAACGCAAGTTCAATATTGGCTACAACTAACTCCGCTGCACGTTTTTCTTTTTCGCTATTCTGAAAGGCGAGTTCAATAACCCTGTTTTCCTTCTCTTTATTTTGAAATAAAAGTTCATTATTAGCAATGACCAATTCAGCTGCCCGCGCCTCTTTCTCCTGGTTTTGAAATAACAATTCCTTATTAGCAATGATCAATTCAGCTGCACTGGTGTCTTCTTCCTGATGCAGGGTACCTCTAAATTCTTTTGTTTTATGGGAATATGACATATAAAAGGTAGGGCTAAAATGTGATGATAAAGCTGTTGCAATAACAAGTTTAGGACGAATGCGAAATAACTTAATTTATTACGTTAAGTAGCTACAGTTATATAACAGTAAAACCATATAATGTTTTGAAATACTGCTAATTAATTATTGAAAAGCAGACTAATTCACGTTATAAATGAGCGTAAGTATGTATCAAATAATCTTATTAAAACATCTATATTTGAATTAGTTGTAAGCCCTCGTAGCCATCATATTACCACCATGAAAGTTTACCATTTTTTTTTATTAATTGCTTTTGGGCTGTTCACCATCACGAACGGTTTCGCCCAAACAACTTATAAGGTTCCCTACGCTGAGCTTAAAACTTACCAGGGTATATATCAATACGAAAACAATAAAACGTTACAAATAGCGGCATCGCCTATTGATACCATGCTTTACGCGATGATTGGTACTTCGATGTATAAACTAAGACCTTACAGTAAGGATGTTTTTTTAGATGGAGGAAATACCCAGGTTCAGTTTATTCGGGATGGTGGCAATATTATTGGCTATAAGCAACAAAATGATAAACCGGATACTGTTTATAAACTGATTACTCCGAAAGTGACCTTCTCTGATAAAATGTGGTATGCAAGGCAGCTTAACGGGGAGAAATTTGTTTACCAATACACTATACCGAAACAAAAAAACGACGGGTTACAAACAGGATCTTTGGTTAATTCGGGTTTAGATACCGCGATTATACGAACATTAATGAACCGTATTGTTGACCATACCTATCCGGGGATCCATAGCATATTGATTATTAAGGATGGTAAACTGATTTTAGAAGAATATTTTTATGAGTACGATGTTGAAACGCTACAAGAGCTCAGATCGGCCACAAAAAGCTTTTCATCGGCATTGGTGGGTATTGCCATAAACAAGGGCCTTATCAAAAGCCTGAATACACCTATGCTTACTTATTTACCGGAATATCACCCGGAAAACCCTGACCCAAGAAAAAATCAGATCACCATAAAAAATTTGCTTACCCAGCAGTCGGGTTTTGCTTGTTATGATTATGATCCAAAGTCGCCGGGAAACGAGAGTAAGATGTACCCTACTGAGGACTGGATTAAGTTTATGCTCGACTTGCCAATGGCAGGTAACCCTGGTGAGGCTGCTTCGTATTGCTCAGGGAATATACAATTGCTAGATAAGATCATTGAAAATGTGTCGCACCAATCGTTACATGATTTTGCCCAGCAGAATCTATTTAATAAGTTAGGCATTACTGATTTTATATGGAACTATGCACCCAACAAAAGCCACCAGGATGACTACGGACAGGTATACCTTACTCCGCGCGATATGGCTAAATTTGGCCTATTGTACTTAAATGGCGGCGTATGGAACGGCAAACAAGTAGTACCAAAGGATTATGTAGCACAATCATTAAGCAAACAAAGTGTGGTTGATGGAATAAATTACGGTTATTTATGGTGGTGCGATGATTTGACCGCTCCTAATGGCGTAAAATATAGAGGCATCGCGGCCAAAGGTAACGGCGGTCAGCGTATTTTTATTTGGCCCGATGAAAATATGGTAGCTGTTGTAACGGCAGGCAATTACAATACGCAATCACCTGCTAATAAATTGCTGATAGAATGCGTATTGGGTGGATTGAAGAATTAAATCCATTTTAATCCATGAATAATCCTATTACTACCATCAATAGTGCATTGCGGTTTGTAAGTTGAGTGCGTTTCTTTGCATTGTATATTGTGAACATCCATAGTATGCTGCAGACATCTTATTTATCAATTTAACATGCGAATAGTTACACTTGAAGAACATATATCCTTCCCAGAGATGGCTAACCAAATACCCAAAGAGGCTTTGGGCGGATTTGGCCAGTCGGAAGTTATGCAGCGAATAGCTCCAAAACTGGCCGATATTACCGGCGAGCGTTTAAAATCAATGGATGATAACGGCATTACAGTGCAGGTACTTTCTGTGGATAGCTCAGGCGCTAATCTATTGAGTGCACAGGAAGGTCCGGCTTTTGCGATGCAATACAATGACCTGATCGCGCAAAGGATTGCTGGTTTTGAGAATCGGTTTACAGCTTTTGCTCATTTGCCGATGACAGCCCCCCTCGCCGCGGCCGATGAATTGGAACGGGCTGTAAAAGAATACCATTTTCGTGGCGCAATGATTCGGGGACTGACACAAGATAAGTTTTTAGATCAGCCTGAATTTGCACCGATATTTGAACGGGCTGAAAAGTTGGACGTACCGATTTATTTGCACCCTGGCCTTCCCCCAAAAGGCATTGCTGACATTTACTATAGCGGACTGCCCAACTATTCGGGTATGGCGGAAGCTTTAGCCTGTTATGGCTGGGGATGGCACTCAGAAACAGCGCTTCATGTTCTACGCCTGCTTTTTTCAGGCATTTTCGATAAGTATCCCAAACTAAAATTAATTATTGGCCATATGGGAGAAATGCTGCCGATGATGATGGCAAGGTCGGAAAAAGCTTTTAAACCCGGAAACGGTGGCGCTAACCAGCGTACGCTCACCGATACTTTCCGCGATCAGGTTCACATTACTACCAGCGGCTTTTTTACCCAGCCACCATTAAAGATTGCTTTAGATACTTTTGGTATCGATAACATTATGTTTTCTGTTGATTATCCATTCAGCACAAACGAAATGGGTATTGAATTTTTGAATGCGATTGAGTTACCTGATGAACAGGTAGCGAAAATTGCTCATAGTAATGCTGACAAACTGTTGAAATTAAAGGTATAAATGGTATTATTAAACATATAGACAAGAGATTATGGCAGATAAGGCCGGAAAGACCGAATTTTGGGAGTCTAATTTTATTGAGAAGCAAGAAATGTGGGGATTTGAACCAGCACATTCTGCAGTGTTGACAAGAGATTTTTTTATTCAAAAATCTGTAAAGAACATACTCATCCCCGGAATTGGTTATGGGCGCAATGCACAAATTTTCAGGGATAGTGGAATAACAGTAACAGGGATAGAAATATCAAAAACAGCTATTGAAATGGCAGGAAAACATTACGGAACTGGTATGACTATTTATCATGGCTCCGTAACTAATATGCCATTTGATCAATGCAAATATGATGGAATATTTTGCTATGCTTTAATTCATTTATTAGACAGTAGCGAGCGGAAAAAGTTGATTGGTGATTGCTATAATCAACTCACTGATAGTGGCTATATGGTTTTTACAGTTATTTCGAAAGAAGCTGCAACTTATGGCAAAGGCAAGCTCATCAGTAAAGATCGTTATGAAATATTTGATGGGGTTAAAATGTTTTTTTATGATAGAGAATCGATCCATGCAGAATTTGACCAGAGTGGATTATTTGAAATCACAGAGATCGATGAAAGCTATCCTTTCTTTTTGATCAAATGTAAAAAAGGGGATAAATAAAGAAAGTCTACGGATGAAGTAACGCAGGGTTCTCTTTGAGAGAGACCCTGCGGGAACTAAACGAAAAAGCCAGATTAAAGTTCCGAAACCAATTCGGCTATTCTGTTGGAAATACCTACTTCATTATCATACCAAGCAACTACCTTAACCAGTTTTCCAATTGACTTTGTAAGATTGCCATCTACTATAGAGCTATGGGTGTTGCCAAGTATATCCGCCGATACAAACTGTTCTTCGGTATATTCTAAAATGCCCTTCAACGAGTTGTCAGCATAGTGTTTTAATATGACATTCAGATCTTTAGCCGAAACTTCTTTTTTAAGATTGATTGACAGATCAACAATTGAGCCGTCAATTACCGGAACGCGGTATGAAAAACCGTCCAGTTTTCCTTTTAATTCGGGTAGCACATCCCCTATCGCTTTGGCTGCGCCAGTAGTGGTTGGAATGATCGAATGAGGTGCAGAGCGTGCTCTCCTGAGGTCTTTATGTGGCGCATCCTGTAAATGCTGATCAGCCGTAAAAGCATGTACCGTTGCCATAAAACCCGATTCAATTCCAAACTCTTTATCTAATATATACAAAACCGGGGCTATACTTCCTGTAGTACAAGAAGCTGTCGAATAAATTTGGTCGCCGCCGATTAAATGATTGTTGACGCCATGTACAATTGTTTTTATCCCACCAGTTGCCGGAGCGGAGATCAATACCTTTTTAGCACCTGCATCAATATGCGCCTGAGCGGCAGACTTATCTGTAAAACGGCCGGTTGATTCGATCACCACATCAATGCCTAAATCTCCCCATGGCAAATTTTTAGGGTCTTTTTCACTCAGTAAAAGAATTTTCTTTCCGTTAACCATCATCGAACCACCCTCCTCCTCAACTGTACCAGGGAAACGCCCATGCGCGCTGTCATATTTCAACAGGTGGATCAGCGTTTGCAAGTCTGTAAGATCGTTGATCGCAACAACCTCTATATCAGGTTTGTTTTGCAAGGCCCTAAGCGTCATGCGCCCGATTCGGCCAAAGCCATTAATAGCTATTTTCATGTTTATGTAGTTTTAAAAGTCTTCTGTATTCAGATGGTGTAACCATCAGGTGCCTTAAAAATAACCGCCTCATAGATACTAGTCCACCCATCCCGCAACGCAAAGCAATTTCTTCAAGCGCTTCATCAGTTTTCACCAGCAAATTGCAAGCCTCATCCACACGGAGTTTTTCAATAAATTTCGCAGGTGAAAGCCCTGTTTGTCGGGTAAATACACGGGTGAAGTTTCTAGTGCTCATATTCATTTTTTCCGCTAACAAGTTAACAGATAATGACTCGTGCAGGTGCGCTGCTAACCATCCCTTTAATTGTTCTACCAAAGGCGAACTATCAACCATATTGCCGAACTGGATCTGATAAACCTGTCTGCTCAAATAAAAAAATACAAGTTTACTGGCTATGTGCGATGCAACCCTTTTGCCGCAGTCTTCCTCCACCATCGCCAAAGCAAGATCAATCCCTGAGGATACCCCGCCAGATGTATAAACATGTCCGTCCCTGGAATGGAAGTAGTTTCGATCGAGAGGTAGTCCTGTTTTCTCTAAAATGGCAGAACCAACGCCTACAAAACCTATTCTGCGGATATTGTCGTGTTCTCCTCTCAGCCAGGAGAAGAAAAGTTCATAGCCCGGCTCGTCGGCATTTCCGGTTAGCAGTAAGGTATCAATACCTCCGTAAAACTCTGTCAGGTTATCAGTGGGCGAAACCAATTTTATGTCATAACAATCTCGTAGTTCATTAGCATACGTAAAAACATCAGCCGGCCCGGAAAAATCCATCAAATGATTACGGGATAATATTACAATTACGATTTTCTTCCTGGGCATATTCAAAATTACTGTTTATAATAGCTGTCTCAAAGGACTTAAATTATACAGTTTAGGCCACTTTTTTTGAAGAAGAGCATTTCTTTGCCTTAAGCGCAGTAGGGTGTCATACTGAGCGTAGTCGAAGTATAGGCATTGGGTTGGTGATTGTTGCTCTTCCACAAAGAGCATTGTTTTAAGGAACGAAGCAAACTCGTTGCTGTACAGAGCGAACTCACAAGCGGGACGCTTGCGGTCAATGTCATTAAGTTAAGGGGGCGCCAAGCATATAGCCCCCTCTAAATCTCCCCCGGAAGGGGAGACTTTAGCTTCGCCCGCGTTTGTTTTTTTAAGTCCTCCCTACCGGGGAGGATTTAGGTGGGGCTTAACTTAATGACATTGCGCTTGCGGTAGCGAGGAGAGGTTGCCTGGTAATTGAAGTAACAAAACAATAACAGCCGCCTCATGATTACTTGTGAGGCGGCTGTTCATATTAACTAAATTTCTCGATGGCTTTGGGTGTAACCGGAGTAAAGAAGTTTATTAAATTACCGTCCGGATCGCGGAATAGTAACGAGCGGTTTCCCCATGGCATTGTTGTTGGTTTCTGAACAACATCGCTGATTAAATCTTTAATCCTTTCATATTCAGTATCCACATCTTCAACCCGAAATTCTATAATTACACTTTTGTTACTGGCAGGCTGTGCAATTTCTCCGCCAAACAGGGCCATTGTTTTCGTACTTCCTATAGCTAAGGTCGATGTACTGGTAACTATTTCTGCGAAATCCTCCGTGTACCATGTAGCAGTTAAACCGGTTATTTTTTCAAGGAATTGAACTAAACGCTTAATGTCGGCGGTTATAATTCTTAATGATGTTAAATTCATGATGTGTTATTTGTTTTTCACGAAGGTAAATTGGCGTGGTGACAACAGTATGTCAGGAGGGTTGGATATATTTTTCTTCTTTTTAATTATTGGGGAATATTCGCGTGTCATTGTTGTGAGGAATAAGGCAAGCTTTTTACTGTACTGTCGTTTGACTTTCTTTGGTATCGTTGCGCTAAGCGCGCACTTTTCTTTGGCCGTCAAAGAAAAGTAACCAAAGAAAACTCCCGGCTGCGTCTGCCTCTGTTATTGTCAGTGCTTTTAGTTGGCCTGTGATAGCCGAGCCAGACGATGCCGTTTTTGGGCGGTTAACGGAGAGTTTGTGCTTTTTTCTATTCGGGTTCCTCTCCTATTGGTTTAAGAGTTAGTGTAGCGCTCTTAAACAAAGCAGAAAATGAAGGACTCCGTCCGGTAAAGCACATAAATACTTAACAGCCTAAACTATATTTCAATCGGTAGTAACCCTTTGCCTTCTGAATAGTAATCGACACCACTGCTGTATTTGTAATGCTGTGGCTCCCAAACCACACCAGCTTTTACAGGGTTATTGTGCAGGTAATCTAATCGCTGATCCATCATTTCATTGGTACTTAGTTCAATTGGGTGATTATCCTGTTGCCAAAACTGGTAAGTTTCATTATTCTTATTACGTGCCCCTGCTCTTTTAAACATCCATATCAGCCAGTCTTTACGGCTTTCCTGCTCGTTTTCTGTAATGGCAGCAATAATTCGCTGGCTGGTAAACTTTTTCATATCCCGCATAATATCAGCTAATTTAAATCCTTCTTTTGCTGACGCGATTAAATGCACATGGTTACTCATTATTACCCATGCATGCAGTCGTAAACCTTTCTTTTCAATACAAAATCGTAGGCTATCAAGTAATATCTGTGTATAGCTCTCTCTGGTAAAAACATCTATCCAGTTAACAACCGAAAAAGTTATAAAATGTGGTTTTTCATTATCGCCGAAATGGTAGCGGGTAGCCATGTAGTTTAGATTATGGCGCTGAAGGTAATAAAAAAGTTTCACTGGTTTAAGAGTTAGCGCAGCGCTCTTAAATCCAAGCAGGAGATGAAGGACTCCGTCCGGGTAAAATAACAGAATGTTTGTTTATTGGAAAGCTTTTCGTTTTATACACCAGACGGAGTCCTTGTTTTTCATGGTGGATTTAAGAGCGCGTTGCTAACTCTTAAACCAGTGAGGGAATATTTGGTATACCACAAAATTTTCGTTTCATAAGCCAGACGGAGTCTTTGTTTTTCATGGTGGGTTTAAGAGCGCTGCGCTAACTCTTAAACCAGTGGGGGACCCTGCGGAAACTAAAAAATATCAGCTATATAGCGACCACTGGTCTATTATCATGATCACTGTTGGATAAAACATATGTTACTGATCTTTCCCTTGCTATAACATTTTGAATTTTATAACCCTCTGCCAAAATTTTATTTAGTTCAACATGTTCATCCACATTAAAGTTTTCAGAATTGTTTGAATGTGTAAAACCGGTGTCTGATATAGTAATGACTCTTTGCATAATTATTGATATATATTAATTAAATTAAACTAAATTAGTTAGTTATTGGATGTTGTAATTGTTATAAAAAACACTTTTAATAGAAATTATTTTTGAGCCTCTCTTCTCAATATCTTCATATAAGACATTTCACTATCTCTATTATCCCAAGCCGCTCTAAAATGTTCTTTTAATTCGGGAACGTCTTTTTCTATTGTTGATTTCCAAAGGTTTGGATTATATTCATAAACCCGAAGCATATTGTCAACGTCAAATATTCGCCCCGTATCTTTACTTTTTATTAATGCAACAGGTTTGTCAGCAGCCATCCTTACACCTAACTCGAAAAGTACATTAGGATTATGGTCGGTTAGGTCAGCAATTACTAAATCTGCTTCAAGTAAATCATTTATAATAGTAGATTGGATTACATCCGAACCTTGTTTATTCGCAGTTTCTATTGTAAAGTCAGCGTCAATTCCAGCTGGAATTAATAGACTATCTAAAACTTCTTTAAAAAAACCTAAAGGCCGCTTATTATCTCTTTCTACAAAAGGCATTATTACAAAAGCCTTCAATTTTCCTTTTTTCGTTTCTCCGACAACTATTGTGGTTGGGGTAAATCTAGATACACCATTTGAGGTATTACTTAATTTACCAGTTAAATTTTCCCCAGTTGTTATACCTAAATATCTGCAGTTCTCGTTAAAAACTCGCGAAAACTCTTCATGAAAATCAGGACTTAGTTTAAATTGATGTTCAAGTGTATTACTTAAATATTTCATTTCAGGAAGCATACTTCCTTTATAATATTCAAGTACATTTTTAAAAATTGGTATATTTAAAAATGCCTGAATCTTATTATTTCTTTCGACATCAGGATTAGGTGCATATACTATAGCTCTGCCAAATTCTGTTAATTCAATTTGTTTTGCACTACTTGTACCGACGGTTAATCCAAAATCTCTGGAGGAAGATGTTGTATAAAAGAAATCCATTGTGCCCTTAACGTTGATTGCCTGAGAGACTTCTTTAGGCGTCCAAGGATTTCCACCATTCAACTCTTTTATTTTCAATGCTATATTTAGGCATTTTTCTAAAGTTACAGAAGGATAGTTTTTTTGAGGTTTTTCTATTTTACTTTTATTCTGAGGCTTTGAGGCATCTTTTTTGATCGTAATATTTGCTTTATTAGTTGCTTTGGAAATTATCTTAGAATCCTTGGATTTTATTTTTTTAACAACTTTTTTTTTCTCTATTGGTGTTATAATTTCGTCAGCCATATTCATTGCATATATATATTCAAATATATTGACTAATTCACTATTGCTATTTTTATTAGCGTTATTTTTATCAACATTCAAAAAACATTAAAATAGCTATATTTATTAGCAATAATACACTTGACTATGAGCACCTTATGCTAATGTTAGTAATTTACTCGCTTTATTACCCGATTAACCGTACTCGCCGATAAATTCAACTCCACAGCAATCCTCCGAATACTCATCCCCTGTTTACTCAAAGCCATTACCTTCGCTTCCACAGTTTCCCGATACTTTTCATTATTTCGCTGCAAATGCGCAGTTTCTAAATCATAACCATCAAAATTAAAACGCAGGAAATTACCGGACTTTTCAATTTTACCGAGGCAGATATTTTCGGGGCCGTAGTGTTGTTTGGTACTGCGTTGTTTGATCTGTTTGAGGTAGCGGATGCCGGGCTGGGTTTGGCTTTCGCCGATGGCGAAGGCGCTGTCGCAAAAGTTGATGAGCATTTTACTGCCTTGCAAGTCATTTTTGGTGATGGGTTTTACGGGGTTGCGTTTGGGAGTATGTGCCAGCACCAAAATGGAGATGTTGTATTTGGCTTTGATGGTTTGCAGGCTGCGCACCAGGTTTAGGGCGCCGGTGGCGTGGTGAGCATCGTAATTGAGGCAGGTGATGTTATCGATAATGAGCACTTTGGCTTTGGCGATGAGCAGGGAATTTTCGATCTCGTTTTCGAGATATTGCTGGTATGTACTAAACTTATACATTTTATTAGCCTGCGGATTGGTGACCGCTCGACAAAATTTATTGCTGAATTTATAGTTCCAGTTATTTTTGGTACAGTAACGCTGCTGAAATTGCTTATCGCTCAGTTCATAGTCAATATATAACACGCCACATGGCGCAGCCGTCATTTGCAGTGGTGCAATGGGTTCGCCTTTGCTGATGCTATCCCCTATCTGCACCGCCAGTACCGACTTGCCTGAGTTGGTGTCGGCAAACATAATACACAGCTCACCCTCGAACCAAAAACGATCGAATAGCATTTTGGGTTCGGGTAGTTTAGCGCCATCTCTGAGCCATTTGCCTGCGCGTTTGATGATAAACTCGGGTTCGGAACCATTGATCTCTTTTTTAGGATGCTTGAGCTGCCAGGCGGTTGGCTTGGGCTGATTAGGTTTGGTAATTGGGTGAATGCCACGGATAGCATCGCGAATTTCTTCGATCACAGCGGGGCGTTCCACGTAATGGTCGGGCTTATTAGAATAATACATGAAGATAAATTTGGGAGCCGGTAAAACTGTATCAGAACGGAACAGTTATAGGCTTCTGGTGTATTCAAATATCGGAAAAAACCTTAAAAAATGCAAATATTTTTAGCATTTTTGGTCGAAATAGCGGCTAAAACAAGCGTTTTTTGATACTTTTCAGGGCAAAAACAGTCATTTTTAGCTCGATTTCAGTCGAATTATAGATCTAAAAACGGCCTTTTTAGTACCTTTTAGGGCGATTTTGGGCTAAAAAGTGTACCAAATGTACCACCTGTTTCAATGCACCATGTTGGTACAGTACTTAGAAAGCCCCTTCTATCAGGTCGCCGTAAAACTCCATTAAATCCATACCAGCTGCCCTCACCTGCTGTGGTATCAGGCTGGCTGAAGACTGGCCGGGCGTAGTGTTCACCTCGATGAAATAGAAATCCTGCGTATCATCCAACAAAATAAAATCAATACGTACCATGCCCTTGCAGTTTAGTCGCAGGTAGATCTCGGTTAGGATTTCGGCTATTTCGTCGCTTTTTTCAGGGCTCAGATCAGCCGGGGTTATCTCGTGCGAAACGCCGGGGGTATACTTGGCTTCATAATCAAAAAACTCTTTAGTACTAATGATCTCGGTACCAGGCAGCACGGTAATCTTACCCTTAATACGTGCTATACCACGACTAAACTCGCGGCCTTTGATAAACTCTTCGACCAATACTTGATCATCTTCGTGGAAAGCTTTCTCGATAGCTTCTGGCAGTCCGGCAATGTTATGTACCTTGCTCATGCCTACGCTGCTACCACCGTTATTCGGCTTAATAAACAGTGGGAACTTAAGGTTAGCAGCAATAGTTGCTACATCGTGGCCATCCTTGCGGTGCAGTTGCATACTACGAGCGGCGTGCAGCCCGTGTATACCATGTACTATGGTTTTGGTGTAGGCTTTGTTCATGGTAATGGCGGATGTAGTTGCATCGCAAGTGTTGTAGGGAACGCCCATCATATCCAGGTAACCTTGCAGTTTGCCGTCTTCGCCGGGAGTGCCGTGCACGGTTATAAAGGCGAAATCGAACTTAATCTTCTCACCTTTTATAGTCAGGCTGAAATCGTTTTTGTCTATGCTGATGTGTTCGTGGCCGGTATCGTGAAACCAGCTGTCGCGGTTAATGAGCACGGTATAAACCTTGTACTTAGCGGGATCGAGGTTAGCGGCGATATTTTTGGCGCTGTTGATAGATACTTCATACTCCCCGGTATAACCACCGGCACAAAGGGCGATATTTTTAACTGTCATGATAAATCAAAGATATTTGTTTGTTGTTATAATTCTTATTTGGAAGTATTAAAATTTAATTGGTTCTGTTAATCAGCAAATTCCGGCATCGATAAATCCAAATTCCGAAATATTCACTATGTTTGGTACGCTAATATCCTACTGATACATGAACAGATTTTGGGCTTACTTAAAAACTACATCATTCCGTAATACATTTTTCGCGGCAATTGGTTCCGTATTGTTATTGGTTTTTATAGCTTATTTAAGCTTAGATTATTATACCCGTCATGGTTCGGGTGCACCTGTACCACTTGTAAAAGGGATGTCGGTAGACAAGGCCATCAGTACCTTAACCGACCAGGGATTTGGTTACCAGATAGATTCCGTTTATGTACCAGATCAACCACCCGGAACCATTGTTGAGCAAGATCCGGATGCAGGTACCATGGTAAAAGCTAACCGTATTATTTACCTGACTATGGTTACCCGTTTAGCACCTAACGTAGCCCTCCCCGATCTGGAAGATCAGAACTATATGGAGGCTGTGGCTACGCTATCAAACTATGGCTTAAAGGTTGGCGATACCACCACAAAATCAGATATTGCTAACCATATATTAGAAGTTCATTTTGCCGGGCAGATCATCAAACCGGGCACGAAACTGCCAAAAGGCTCAAAGGTTGACCTTGTAATAGGTAATGGTGCCGGTGCAAGTGAAGTAGATATACCGGATTTGGTAAATCAAGACCTTGATGCCGCTAAATTTGTGATAAAAGGTGCGGGCTTAGGCGTTGGAACGATTACCTACGAGGGAACGATTACTGATTCGAGCAGTGTAGTGGTTACAGCCCAATATCCTGCAAAAACAGATTCTACCAGTAAAACCAGTTTAGGTACAAGGATAAATCTTACGGTTTCCCAAGCTAAAAAATCAGATGTCCCTGCCAATTAGTGCTGTTGAAGTTTATTCCCGATTACAAAACGGAGATGCTATTAATCTTTTGGATGTTCGGGAAGTAATTGAGTTTTCGACCTATAATATTGGTGGCCAAAACATACCTTTATCTAAACTACCCAGCAGTATAGATCAATTGGATTATAACAAAACTGATGAAATTGTTGTTATATGTAAAATTGGTATGCGCAGCGAAACCGCATGTAAATTATTACAGGAAAAAGGCTACCAAAATGTTCGGAATTTAGCTGGTGGCTTAATAGCTTTACAAAAAATTAAACAATAAAAAAAAATCGTTATCTACTATGGCTGAGAAAAAGTCAAACGGGAGTTTATTAAGAAAATTTATAATCACCCTGATACTTATAATTGTAATAGCCCTTGGCGTTACCTGCGTTATTTATTATTTGAATTACTTCGGGCCAAATGTTACCGATAAACAGGAGTTCTTATATATACATACGGGTGCTACTTATGATGATGTTTACAAAACCATTCGAGAGGAAGGTATAGTAAAAGACACCACAACATTTAATTGGGCTGCGCAAAATATGAAATATACTACCCGTGTAAAAGCAGGTAGGTATCATCTTCATGCCGGGATGAGTAACAGGAAATTAATCAATATGCTGGCTTCAGGCACGCAGACCCCGGTTACATTAGCGTTCCACACCATGCGGTTAAAAACTGATTTTGCAGGATTTTTAGGCAAAAAGATCGAACCGGATTCAGCCAAAATTATCAACTTGCTTGATTCTGCTGATTTTGTAAAAAAATATGGGTTTACGACGGATGACGTTTATACCATGTTTTTGCCGAATACCTATCAATTGTACTGGAATACATCGCCAGAGAAATTCTTTAAAAAGATGTATGGCGCTTATCTCAAATTTTGGACACCCGAGCGCACACAAAAAGCCAACGAATTACATTTAAGTCCGGTACAGGTATCCATATTAGCTTCAATTGTTGATGCAGAAGCATTGCATGACGATGAAATGCCAACTATAGCCGGATTGTACTTAAATCGTTTAAGAAAGGGTATGAAACTGGAATCAGATCCTACAGTGATATTCGCAGAAAATGATTTCACCATTCATCGCGTACTAAATAAATATTTAACCATTAACTCACCCTACAATACTTATTTGCATACCGGGTTGCCTCCGGGGCCGGTAATGATGCCTTCAATTAATGCAATTAACTCGGTACTTGATTACAAAAAGAGCGATTATATCTACATGTGTGCTAAAGCAGACTTCTCGGGATACCATGCATTTGCTACAAATGTTACCGATCATTTGAAAAACGCGCATGCTTTTCAACAGGCACTTAACGAGCGAAATATTAAACACTAATGTTTGAGTTCACTACTAAAATCCGTGTCCGTTATGGCGAGACTGATCAGATGGGTTATGTTTACTACGGTAATTATGCTGAGTTTTATGAGGTAGCACGTGTTGAAATGATGCGTAGTTTAGGCATGACTTATAAATCTATGGAAGATCAAGGTGTGATGATGCCTGTAGTGGAGTTGCACTGTAAATATCTAAAACCGGCATTATACGATCAGGAGATTAGTATAAAAGTTATTATTGCCGAAATGCCACGCGCACGCATGAACTTTACATATGAACTAACCAATGAAGCCGGAGAACTGATTAATACTGGGGAAACGTTATTGGTATTTGTTAATATGAAAACTAATCGTATTTGCTTTATTCCAACAGAGTTAGCTAATAAATTAAAGCCATATTTTAAGTAGATTTGAGGTAAATGAGATGGCTGAACCGCTTTTTATTACGATTTAAATTTTACAAATCATTTATACAGTGGACTCAATCCATTAAGCCCGCTGGCTTTGGTTCGCTTTCGTTATATTCTGTAGTTGTTTTTTTTGTTGAGGAATTTCTTACCGGCACGTTGGTAAATAAGGCATCGTCTTTAGCTTATAGTTTTATGCTGGCTATTTTTCCGGCAACTATATTTATGTTCACGCTCATCCCCTACATCCCTATTCATAATTTTCAGCAAAACCTCATCGACCTTATTTCATTGGTATTGCCCAACCAAAAAGCTACCCAATTCTTCAATTCAAATATTGTTGATATTATTAAAAACCAAAATGGAAAATTGCTTTCATTCGGTTTTTTATCAGCTTTAATTTTTGCCACAAATGGGGTCGCCAATTTGATGCGGCAATTCAACAGGTCTTCTTTAGTATTAGAAACCCGTACGTGGCTTAAAAGGCGTTGGGTAGCCCTTGTGCTTACTATCTACATAAGCATATCTTTATTGATAGCTATTCTTATTATGATTGGTGGCCAGGTAGTACTTAGTTTTTTGCAAGCTCATATATTCACCAAACATCATTTTTGGATTTATATTTTTACTTTAATAAGATGGATTATTGTAGTTACTATATTTTTTGTAACAGTATCCATATTATATCGCTATGGCCCTGCCCATAAACAACGCTGGAATTTTCTAAATCCAGGATCTCTTTTAGCAACTGGCCTGGCTATAGTAACATCATTGGGATTTACTTATTATATTAACCATTTTGCTTCCTATAATAAGATATACGGTTCGATAGGTACCCTCATCGTTGTGATGCTTTGGTTGTACTTAAACTCGTTAATTATTCTGATGGGATTCGAATTAAACGCCAATATTGACTTCGCTAAGCGTAATATTAAGGTCGTAAAACCCAATTTTAACGCTTTTCGCATCGAAAAAGGGCATAAATTGTAAAATTAATTATGTCATTATCACGCACTTAATCGACTATTTTCCCCGTATTAAAAAAAAAGCAATATCATATTTGCCAATTCAGCCCGGATTTGTACTTTTGTCCCCGGAGAGCTGGCAGAGTGGTCGATTGCGGCAGTCTTGAAAACTGTTGAACTGTGAAAGGTTCCTGGGGTTCGAATCCCTAGCTCTCCGCCAAAAAAATAAAGCCTTGTAAATATTTACAGGGCTTTATTTTTGATGAGTCTTTCCGAAAAGCCTTAACGCCGAAAATGGCGCAGTTCGTCAACTAATGACTTTGTAAAATATTAAAGCTAACTCTTTGCAATAGTCAAGATACTGATGAAATAATGTACAGTACAGCTTTTGAGATGGATTTGTTAAAATGACTATGATTTAAACTGCAAATTTAAGCTTCATAACATAAGCTTCGACCGCAGCTGCAACTGTACCACCGTGTTTAAGTACTGCTAATAACTCTTCTTTAGCTATGCCAAATTCTTCAGACCAATAGTTTAATTCCTGCTCATCATCAGATAAATGTGAGTTACTTTGTTGTTCCTGAAATTGATTTGAACTTTCCATAATAATTACATTTTTAAGTGTTTATAAAATTAGCCTATAATTAAAGCATTAATGTAAAGTTAATGTTAACAAAATAACAATTTATTAACCATCGACGTATTGAGCTGTCTTGCAAAACACATATCGGATTAAGATCAGAAAGACCTGAGTTAGTTGTAAATGATCAAAGTGTAGTTGTTGGTTTTGAGCGGATAACTTACAACTTTTGGTAATATTAAAGCTGATGTATGTGCCTTTATGATACCTAATTTCCATAGGAAGAATTTTTGCGATTGCATTCTGCTTGGAGCGAATAAGCTGCCAGCGAATGCTAATCCCCAATAAAGTTCTTAACTATTGATCTTATCTTTAAAAAAATATATGATTGGCATAAATGCATATTTAACAGATGATAAAATAGCTAAACAGAAAAGGTAAATTCGAATGGTGGAATTAAATAACCAATCAAAAAAGGTCGCATTATATGAGTTTACGGATAAGATTGTCAAAAAATATACGACTACAACATTGATGTGCACACGATATTTTTCAATCATACTCATTGTCTTTACCACTTTACTTTTCCAAAATACCTATGCGCAAACCATTGCTTTAAACTCCCTCAATTTGGCTATTGGTCAAAAAGCTGAGTTTGCGGTACAAAAAGAGGCGCGCATTGAAGTCATTAAAAAAATGACCCTACGAGCCTTATCCCCTACCAATCAGTATCAGGCTAATAAATTGCTATACGAGGAGTATCAAAAATTCCGGATCGATTCCGCTGTAATTTATGCAACCAGGAACATAAATATAGCACAACAGCTCAATAGAGGCGATCTGTTGGTTGAATCCAAATTGCAGTTAACCAATCTTTATTCGTCTTCAGACCGATACCTTGAAGCCAAAGACTTGCTGAATTCCATAAACCGGGTTACTTTATCCGGACAGAATTTAATTGACTTTTACCAATCTCAGATACAACTTTATGAACATTATAATTCCGGCACTTATACCCAGACAAACCGGAACCGCATAAAATCTTATCGTGATTCTTTGTTAAAAATATTGCCACGTTCCTCAACAGCGTATGATATTAATCTTTCACAACAATATATTAACTCCGACAGTTTCAAGGCTGCCGATGATCTATTGAAGCCTATGCTTCTTACCAAAGGGAAAAGTCTTGCCGACTATGCTATGGCTAGCTACCTTTTAGGATCCAGTTATCAATCACAGAATAAACCAGATTCCGCCATAAGGTATTACGCATTATCAGCAATTGTGGACGTGCAAAACGCTATTAAGGATAACGCCTCCATGCAGGCATTGGCATTAGCCTGCTATCAAACCGGTGACATCAATCATGCTTATATATTTACCCAGTCGGCAATTCAGGATGCAATCTTTAGCAATGTGAAATTTCGCACAGCGTATATGTCCGAACTGTATACCATAATTAACTCCGCTTATCAGAAGAAAGAAGAAAAAGGAAAATCAGAACTAAAATTCTATTTGTCGTTGATTAGCATCCTGTCTGGCTTTCTTATAATAACCGTTATTTACCTTTATAAGCAAATGAAGAAAATATCCGGGATAAAGGAGGAACTGGATGAAACCGGAAAGCAGTTAAGCGCGCTAAACAAAGAAATAAGTGAGAAAAATGTACATCTGAATGATATTAACGGAGAATTATCGGAAGCTAACAAGGTTAAGGAAACATATATCGCGCAATTTTTCGATCTCTGCTCCACGTACATCAATAAGTTGGAAGACTACCGTAAGCTCTTGAATAAAAAGGCGCAGGATAAACAGTTGGAAGACCTGTTCCGGATGTTGCGTTCTACCCAAATGATCCACAATGAGGCTGATGAACTCTATAAAATATTTGACAATATCTTTTTAAGCCTATACCCGAATTTTGTTTGTGAATTCAATTCATTGCTGATGCCAGAGGAGAAAATAATAGTAAAAGCCAGCGAGTTTTTAAACACTGAATTACGAATCTACGCTTTAATCCGGTTGGGCATCACTGATAGTGTTAAAATCGCATCCTTTTTGCGCTATTCTCTAAGTACAATCTATAACTATCGCACAGCAGCGCGTAATAAAGCGGCGGTATCCCGTGATACGTTTGAGTCACAAGTGATGAAAATAGGCAGCATCGATTTCCAGCCGTAAAAGTACTCCTTCATACTACTTTTTGTGCACCTACAAATCTTATAAATAATTGATTATAAGACTTGTAGGTACACAAATCCACTACTATTTTTATAGCGCTATTTAACCTTCCAACCTATCCCGCTAATTTTACACTCGGTTGTCTCACGGCAACCAAACTATATAAACCCAAAACTATACCATGCCGAAAAAATTATTAGCCACGCTCCTGGCGTGCGCCATTGCTGTGACGCTGCATGCCCAGCAACCCAAAGATGCCAAAATGGATGTGTTCGTTACGCAGCTGATGAAAAAGATGACCATCGATGAAAAAATCGGTCAACTAAACCTTCAGACGGAAGGAGACATCGTTACCGGTGTAGGCGGTAACAGCCTAAGTACAGAAAGGCTAAAAAAGGGTCTTGTTGGCGGGATGTTTAATATAAAAGGCGCGGCAAAAATCAGGGCCATACAGAAGATAGCAGTTGAGCAGAGCCGCCTGAAGATACCGGTGCTATTCGGCATGGATGTGATTCATGGTTATGAAACGATCTTTCCTATTCCTCTTGGCCTGGCATGTACCTGGGATATGCCAGCAATTGAGCAATCCGCGCGTATTGCGGCAATTGAAGCAAGTTCAGACGGCATTTGCTGGACCTTCAGCCCGATGGTTGATATCACCCGTGACCCGCGTTGGGGCCGCGTGGCGGAAGCTGGCGGCGAAGACCCATATCTTGGCGGCCGGATCGCCGAAGCGATGGTGACCGGATACCAGGGTAAAGACAACTTTTCCTCAAACACGGATATTATGTCATGTGTTAAGCATTTTGCGTTATATGGGGCTGTAGAAGCAGGTCGTGATTATAATCCAGCGGACATGAGCACTTTCCGTATGTTCAATGATTACCTATACCCTTACCAGGCTGCAGTAGATGCCGGTGCCGGTAGTGTAATGGCTTCCTTCAATTCGGTAAATGGCACCCCCGCCCATGCTAACCGCTGGCTGTTGACAGACGTGCTGCGAAAGCAATGGCACTTTAACGGGTTCACAGTGGCAGATTATGGCGGCGTAGGTGAACTTGTTAACCACGGCCTTGGAAATATTCAGCAAGTTTCCGCACGTGCCCTGAAAGCCGGCCTTGATGTGGATATGGTTTCGGAGGGGTACTTGTCTACCTTGAAGAAATCTTACCAGGAAGGAAAAGTTACTTTGGCAGAAATCGATGCAGCCTGTCGCAGAATGCTGGAAGCAAAGTACAAGCTGGGTCTCTTCGCTAATCCTTATAAGTATTGTGACGAAAGCCGCGCGAGTAAATCCATTTACACGCCTGAACATTTAGCAATTGCCCGTAAAACCGCGGCAGAAAGTTTTGTACTGCTTAAAAACGAACAACACCTGCTACCCCTGAAGCCAGGAAAAACAATAGCTGTAATCGGCCCCCTTGCAAACACACGCTCAAACATGGTTGGCACCTGGAGCGTTGCAGCTGATCTTACTAAACCGGCAACCGTTGTGGAAGGCTTGCAAGCTGCCGCCGGACCGGACACCAAAATTATTTACGCTAAAGGCTCTAATCTATTTGCCGATTCAACCATGGAAGCCAATGGGACAATGTTCGGGCGAAAACTGGATCGCGACAATCGCACCGATAACCAACTCAGAGCGGAGGCTATCAAGGCTGCTGAAAAGGCAGATGTAATTGTGGCGGTTATGGGTGAAGCTTCGGAAATGAGCGGCGAATCCAGCAGCCGCACGGACATCTCTATTCCCGATGTGCAGGAAAACTTGCTTAAAGAACTGGTAAAAACCGGCAAGCCTGTGGTATTGGTGCTCTTTACCGGCCGGCCGCTGACACTAGTATGGGAAGATAAAAATGTCCCTGCCATATTGAACGTTTGGTTTGGCGGCAGCGAAGCCGCAAATGCTATCGGCGATGTTGTATATGGTAAAGTTAGCCCCAGCGGAAGATTAGTGTCTACCTTTCCACGGAGCGTTGGCCAGATACCGCTGTATTACAATAACTTCAGCACTGGCCGTCCTGCCTCCGATCACGGATTTGAAAAGTTCAGGAGCAATTACATGGACGAAAAAAACGCACCGCTTTATCCCTTTGGCTATGGTTTAAGTTATACCCATTTTTCCTACGGCGATATAAAACTAAGCGCTTCGGAACTTAGTACTAAAAGTAACGTTACCGCCGCTATCGAAGTAAAAAATGACGGCAAGGAAGATGGTGACGAAATTGTTCAATTATATATCCATCAGCGTGTAGGTTCTACTGTACGCCCAGTTAAGGAGCTAAAAGGATTCCAAAGGATCCATTTAAAAGCGGGCGAGGCAAAAACAGTACGCTTTACCATCGATAACGACATGCTTAAGTACTATAATGCAGACCTGGCCTATAAGGCCGAACCTGGAGATTTCGATGTCATGATCGGTACCAATAGCCGGGATGTAAAATCTACAAAATTGACTCTTAAATAATTCATCTTATGTTCAAAAAATTTATTGTTTTACTCTTTATTTCTGTAGTTGCCACTACAATCAGCAAGGCACAAAATCATGTCCCGGTTTATCTGGATGACAGCCAGCCAATCAATGTGAGGGTCGACGACGCCTTATCACGAATGACTTTACAGGAAAAAATTAATATGATCCACGCACAATCCAAATTCAGCTCACCAGGTGTTCCTCGCCTTGGCATTCCTGAAAACTGGGCCGATGACGGGCCTCACG
This sequence comes from Mucilaginibacter sp. L196, assembly GCF_009765905.1. Classification (GTDB taxonomy): domain Bacteria; phylum Bacteroidota; class Bacteroidia; order Sphingobacteriales; family Sphingobacteriaceae; genus Mucilaginibacter. The sequence goes on from NZ_LMUO01000019.1 coordinate 1,277,229, forward strand.
GTATCCGGCCGGATGTACTGTGGGATGAGTGGACACAAGCAGGGCAAACCAATGATTCTTGTATGGCTTTTCCGGCGCTTACCTGCCTGGCCGCGACCTGGAACCGGGATATGTCCCATCTATACGGCAAATCACTGGGCGAAGAAGCCCGCTATCGCAATAAAAATATACTACTCGGACCGGGTGTCAATATTTACCGCTCCCCATTGAACGGTCGAAACTTCGAATATTTTGGTGAAGATCCGTTTCTTACTTCCAAAATGGTTGTCCCTTATATCAAGGGGATTCAGGAAAATGGTGTCGCAGCGTGTGTAAAACATTTTGCACTGAACAATTCGGAAAGTAACCGCAATACAGTTAATGTAAATGTTGATGACCGAACTCTTTACGAAATTTACTTACCTGCATTCAAGGCCGCAGTCCAGGAAGGCGGAGCATGGGCAATAATGGGCTCTTATAATATGTACAAAGGGGAGTATTGTTGCCAGAATGAATATCTTCTTAATGATATTCTACGCAAAGAATGGGGATTTCAAGGTGTCGTCGTATCCGACTGGGGCGGTACTCACGACACCAAGCAAGCTATATTTAACGGGCTGGATATGGAATTTGGTAGCTGGACAAATGGCTTGAACTTTGGGAAAAGCAATGCCTATGACAACTATTACCTGGCTGCGCCATACCTAAAAATGATTCAATCCGGTGAGGTAGGCACCAAAGAACTGGATGATAAAGTCCGCCACATTCTCCGTTTGTGCTTCCTAACAACCATGAATAAGAACCGTCCTGTAGGATCACTGGGGTCGGAGGAACATTCGCTTGCAGCGCGCAAGATTGCCGAAGAAGGAATCGTACTGTTAAAGAACGATAAGCATGTACTGCCAATCGATGTGCATAAAGTAAAACGAATCGCGGTTATCGGTGAAAATGCGATCAAATGGATGACAGTAGGCGGCGGTAGCTCGTCTCTGAAAGCAAAGTACGAGATCTCGCCGATTGAAGGACTCAAAAAAAGAATCGGTAATCAGGCCGAAATTGTTTACGCACGCGGCTACGTTGGCGATACAACCGGAGACTATAACGGAGTGGTAACGGGGCAGCACCTCACTGATAACAGGACACCGGCCCAACTCATCGATGAAGCTGTACGTGTAGCAAAAGACGCGGACGTCGTGATATTTGTAGGCGGCCTGAACAAGAGTCCTCATCAGGACGATGAGGGTTTCGACAGGCTCGGTCTAAACCTTCCTTATGGGCAGGATGATGTAATTGCGGCAATTGCCAGGGTTAACAAAAATGTGGTCTATGTAAATATTTCCGGTAATGCCGTTGCCATGCCATGGGTTAATCAGGTACCAGCTATTGTTCAGGGATGGTTCCTGGGATCAGAGGCGGGCAATGCCCTTGCAGCAATCCTGTTGGGTGATGTAAACCCTTCGGGAAAGCTCACTTTTACCTTCCCGGTAAAACTTGATGATAATGGTGCGCAGGCTTTAGATGCCTTTCCGGGGACAAACCAGGTCACTTATAAAGAAGGCATTTTTGTAGGTTATCGCTGGGCGGAAGAAAAACACATCAAGCCGTTGTTCGCCTTTGGGCATGGGCTCAGCTATACTACCTTTGAATATGGAAAAGTGACAAGTGACAAAAAAAGCATGTCATCGTCAGATCAAATTACCTTTTCGGTCAAAGTGAAAAATACAGGAACTCGGGCTGGGGAAGAAGTCGTTCAGCTGTATATTAGCGACCTCAAAAGTTCCGTCCCAAGGCCTGTTAAAGAATTAAAGGGATTTGAAAAAATCACGCTTCAGCCAAACGAGGAGAAGACAGTTACTTTCACAATTGACAAATCAGCATTAAGTTATTTTGATATTGCTAAACATGGCTGGGTTGCCGAACCGGGCGACTTCACAGCACTTGTAGGGGCCGCATCGGATGATATCAGGACAAAAATCTTATTCACCCTAAATTAAATTTAAAACAAAAATAATGCTGGACGCAAATTCTATAAAATCCAAACCACATTACCCGATACTGGACGGGCTCCGTGGGGTTGCCGCCATGATTGTTGTACTATTCCATATTTGTGAAGCAAATTCCACCGGCCCATATGACCAGCTGATTAATCACGGTTATCTGGCAGTCGATTTCTTCTTTGTTCTATCGGGGTTTGTGATAGGTTACGCTTACGATGACCGATGGGGTAAGCTCACTATAGGAGGATTTTTTAAACGCCGCCTGGGGCGGTTGCAGCCAATGGTTATAATGGGAATGCTTATTGGCGCAGCCTGTTTTTATTTTGGAGACTCTCATTATGATGAACCTGTCAGGGCGTGCTAAAGAAAAGATGGAAATAAATAGTGTTGGATAACGAAAAAAATAAGGCTTTTTTGGGGGGGTATATGATTTATCGTTTGTGGTAAATGTCCTTGAATACAAAGCAGTACGGGTTTTACATTGGCGACAATTAGACGGAGAATATTTACTATTACAATCCAGCATCCATAAATCAAACGAATAATGGCCTAAGTAGATATTGAGAGAAGCTTAACCAGGCAGTTCCAAGTTACAATAAATGCGTAAAATATCTCGTTTATATCAAGGTTCGAAATCCTCTAACTCTCCGCTGGTATCAATATCAAAACATATTAAAAACCTGCAAATAAAACGATTACTGGCTTTTTATTTGCCCCCATCCAAATTATGCATCTTTTCTCAAATAAAAGGTAAGTGATTCGATGAGTAGATTTATCTCAACTTATCATTAAATAAACATTACTTAACTAATTGATTACAAAGACTATATAAACAATATAATTTATATTTTATTTACTCATTCAATCAATTTCTATTTATAAATGATAAAGAACTTTTCTATCAATATTGGCCCAATCACCCTTATCACTTTTCCATCTCAGCTTTAATTGCGGTGATATTCCTTTTTGCAACAAATAATTTAGTTTTATGGCATGATAGCCAGCTTTTAGATAAGCATCCTGTGTGATTTCTGAATTCGACTGATAGTTAAAATCCTCATCAATTAACGTGGCTTCATGTAAGCGTAAATAAGCTTTTCCTGTTGTTTGCATGGAGAAAGTGTAGATACCATCGGCCGGTACCTTTATAAACCCCTGATAACAGATCATACCTTCTTTTTTATCATCTTCTTTTCCAGCTACATTATCCGTTAATCCTTTCTCATTCGGGGTCAAATTCTTTTCAGAAATTACCCAGGGAAAGTTTCCCTTGTAAAACTTCCTGTTAACTCCCGGCATTAATTCCCCTGCAACCGTATCCGCCGGGATCAGTACGTTATCATAAGGGCGGGGCGCTTCAGCATCTGTATGGCGCACCTGCAATACCTTGGTTTTCATTTGCGCCTGTATTTTCTCATACCCGAGTTTCAGCGCCAGGTTATCTGCTTCTTTTGGGTCTTTAACTACATTGTATATTTCAAAATCATCATCGGCAGATTCAATTTGGTACCGTACACCAACCAGATCGTCCATTCGTATCATTTGCATCTGGTCTCTTTTTCTGTTACGTCTGCTGGCTTCAAACTCTTTAAAATCCGGAGTTCTTCCGCCTTCATAATACTCTACATAAACCAAGCTATTTTGTTGTTTTTCTTTACCGGTTAAATCAGGCAGCAAGGAAACACCATCCGTTCTGGCCGGAGGCTGAATGTGTGCTACGTCGGCAAAAGTTGCCATCCAGTCTGACAGCATGCTGGGTGTGGCAATTGTTTTCCCGGGTGCTATATGATTAGGCCATTCAGCCAGTGTTGGCATTCTCAGGCCACCTTCCCAACAATCTCTTTTTATACCGTCAAAAGGCCCGTAACTTCCAAAAAAGGTGGGATGATTGGGTATATAGGAAGCTGGCAAATAAGATTCAATAGACGGACCGTTATCAGAGGTAAAAATGACCAGCGTATTATCATCTATCTTTAAATCGACCAATAGTTGCATAATATCTCCCACAGCATCATCTATTCTGCGGTTAGCTGTGGCGTATCTTTTATAAGTTTCGGGCCAGGCTACTTCGGAGGTAGCAGGATTACTGTCATTATCATAAGTAGCATTGGCATATTCGGGATACATATATGAATCAACCTTGCCGCTTGCTGTATTGATCATGTGCCCTGACTCGCCCAGCCATTGCATGCCGCCTTTTAATCCCCCACCTTGTGGATAGGCCTGGGTAGGCAATTCTATAACCGCATGCGGTGTGTCATAAGCCAGGTACATAAAGAAAGGTTTGGCAGCATCTTTACCTCTTTCATGTGCTATTATATATTTTTTTGCGGCCGCAGTCCACAAATCTGCCGTGTAACATTTACTTAAACCAGCCGACACTTCTTTATAATCGCTCCAAACTTCTTTTTTTCCATCATAAATACCTTCAAAGGGGTAATGTTCGTGCCCATCTTTGTGCCGCATGTACCCATAATAAGTATCAAATCCTCTTTTTAGGGGATGTGCGGGCCAATTTGGGCCTTCTTCTTTAACACCTTGCAGCCCCCATTTTCCAATTGCTACCGTATTATAACCGGCCTGCTTCAATACTGTGGCCAAAGTATGGTTGTTTTCCAGTTCTTTATCAAATTGATTATCCCTAACACTCGCATTTCCCTGGTTAACACCTGTTAATAAAGATGCCCTGGATGGTGCACAAACGGGCGCGTCGCAATATTGCTGGGTAAATTTCGCGCCCTTTTTTGCCATTATATCTAAATTGGGAGTTAGCTCATAAGGCTTGCTCCTATCGCCTGATTCTTGCCGCTGTTTTTGAAAGAATACACCCACATCTCCATAACCCATATCATCTGTCAGGATAAATATGATGTTGGGCTTCTGTTGTGCCTGAGTTGTTAAATTAAAGAAAGTCAACAGCAATACATTTATGATGATAATAGCGGCATATTTTTTTTTCATCCAATTCATTTTTGCAGGGGCTTTATTTGATTATTCTAAAAATGATTTTTGAGTTGTGATATAACCGAGTGGCGTAACTATTGTTACAATGCCTTTACCACCAAATAAATTATCCACTTCAAAATCTATTCTTTGTCCGGGCTTTATTTCAGGTAAGTCGTACACTTTATAGGAGGAATAATTATCTGTTTTATCAGAAACATATAATTTATATCCTCTTGCAATATACTGCGGAAGCCCAATACTTCCATAAATCCTTAAACTCAATTTATTGCCCTTTTTAGACATTTGCTGTACTTCAATAGGGGAAGACAACTCTCTTAATACAGCCATCGATGGCTTGGGTTTTCCATACATATCATAAACGCCATGAATACGTCTTCTAAACTTAGTGGTATCCGAAGTACCCGGATAATGCGTCCTGTAATCTGTTAAATCAAAATAAATGGCACCTTGTATGTAAGGCTTCGTCTCGTATACAGCCATATGATAGATCAGATCTTCTATGCGCTTTTCATCTCCTCCTTTAAAATTAGGGCCGCATAAACCAAATTCTGATATAAAGAAGGGTTTGTCAGGATAGGAAACGTGAATACTATCCAGATAATTCGACAATTTACCAACTGGTATATCCCACCAGGTTCCGGCATATTCGTTCATCATCAAATAATCACCCTGGCTACCAGCATCTGCAACAAAACCGGGATCATTAATAAAGCCACTTTTTAATGTATTGCTTACATAGCTTACCATACGTGTTGGGTCCAGTTGGCGCGCTTTGTTTATAAGGGCCTGGATCATCGCTTTCATTTTTTCGTTCCGGCCATTTAATTCATTACCTACTCCCCAAGCGAAAATACATGGATGGTTGTAATGATTGCGGACCATTTCACCGAGTTGTTTATTGGCGATGGTATGAATAGTATCATTTACAGGCGTTTCTGCCCCCCATAATGGAATTTCCTCCTGTAAAAGAATACCATTACGGTCGCAAAAGTCATAAAAAACATCATCTTGCTGAAAATGCACACGACTGAAGATCGCATTCACATCTTTCATTAATTTACAATTGCGAAGTATCTCTGCTTTGGTCTCCGCAAGCCCAAAATTGGGATTAGAGCCCGCAGTCCACTCTATACCCATCAACTTTACCTTTTCACCATTCAAAAAAGTTTGACCATTTATAAACTTTAGTTCCCGGAAACCAAAATTGGCGCTAATTTTATCTACCGCTTTTTTACCATTTAAAATAGTTACATCTATGTGATAAAGATTTGGAAAGTCAAAATGCCATGCGTTTACTTTAGGCAGAGTATAATTAACAATAGCCTCACCATTTTCCCAAACTGGTTGGGTGGTTGTTTGTAAAACAACTTTCCTGGTGGGTTGGTTCTCTTCTGAGATAGAAACCAGTAATTTAATATTTTTATTAACGGTTTGATCGAAATCTATTCTGATTTTTAATTTTCCGGATTGATGATCAGGATTTAAAACCGGCTCTGCATTTAAATAACTTGCTGCCGGTTTGCCACTAACGATAAGATTAACCGACCTGATTATTCCTCCATCGTTTGGCCAATCAAATGAATCTCCAAAAGGTACTTTATTACGCCCAAAATCATTATTGCAAGCTACAGTAATAGTATTTTCAGCTCCGTATCTGACCTGGTCATCTAAATTAATAAAGATCTTGTTAAACCCATCTCCAATATTCTCCTTAACCTTTTTCCCATTGATGTAAATAAATGAAGTATGGTTAATGGCGCCAAATTGTAAAACAATATGCTTATTTTTCCATTGGGCGGGTATCATAATTTTTCTTTGATACCATGCCCAGCCATAATAATTTTGAGTGTTTTTATCTACATTCCAGGTATGCGGTATTTTCACATCGGCACCATTCTTCAAGTCTTTTTTATACCATTCTCCGGTCAGCCCTTCTGTTTTTTTATCGATACAGAATTTCCATGAATCATTCAGGTTAATGGTATCCCGTTGAGCGAAAGCCGCATGGCTTATTAAAAAAAAGAATAGGGCAGTATAAACAAATTTCATATGCGGGTATTACGTTCAATAAATTACAAGAATGTTTGTATTACGCGTATTTGATAGTGCAACGCTATAATTTCTATTTACCTTGTACCATTAAAGCTAATAAGGCTTTCAAATCTTTCACCTTTTCGGGATATTGGGCGGCAAGATTATGCTTTTCTCCAATATCATTGTTCAAGTTATACAATTGAGGCTCTGTTGAATTTCCTGTTTCTATCTCTACTAAATTATTATAAGGTGCACCATTGTTCGGCGTAATATATTTCCATCCATCCCTAACAATGGCAAGCGCCCCTCCCTGCTCTATATATACCGAACGCCCTTTATCAGATCTGCCCAGGAAAGCATCTATTAAGTTCTCGCTATCGGTTGCATCACCGGCTGGAATAGGTTGTTTAAGAAACACGGAGAAAGAAGCGAGCATATCCATTTGGGATACCAGAGCATCTGAAACTTGCGGTTTGATTTTCCCCGGCCAACTGATAATAAACGGAATACGTGTACCACCTTCTAAAGCACTGTATTTCCCGCCTCGCATCGGGCCTGCCGGTGTGTGCCCGTTCAGTTTTGCCACAGCTTCATCCTGATAGCCATCATTCAATACCGGCCCATTATCACTGGTAAAAATAACTATCGTGTTTTTTTCCAGGCCCAGGTATTTAAGCTGCTTCATTATTTCCCCCAACTGCCCAATCCAGTTGTAAAATAACATCGCCCCGCAAACCTAAACCACTTGTGCCTTTAAAACGGGTCGCGGGCATCCGGGGCACGTGCGGTTCCGTCATAGCAAAGTATAAAAAGAATGGTTTATGCTGATTCTCCTCTATAAAACCCTCCGCTTTTGCTAAAAAGGTTGACGATACTTCTTCATCCACCCATCGCGCTAATTTGCCACCACTCATATAGCCAATCCTGCCTATTCCATTTACAATAGTCCCATCATGGCCTTGCCCTGGCGATGATTTTAATTTCAGCAACTCCGGATGTTCTTTTCCTGTAGGGTCATTGCCTATCTTTTTGGTATAATCTACCGCAATGGGGTCATTAGGGTCTAATGCTACTATATGGTGATTTTCTAAAAACACAGTTGGCACTCTGTCTGCTGTTGCCGGGAAGATGAAAGAATAGTCAAAGCCTACCTCATTTGGCCCCGGTTTAACTTCTCCATTCCAATCTTTTGCCACGGCATTTCCCAAACCCAAATGCCATTTACCTACAATCCCGGTTTTATACCCGGCTTTTTTAAACATATTGGGTAAGGTGGTACTGTCAGTAGGAATAATTAAAGCTGCATCACCAGGTAAAATGCCTGTACCTTTTTTGCGCCAGGGATATTCGCCCGTCATCAGGGCATACCGGGATGGCGTACACGTTGCCGAGGTACAATGCCCGTTAGTAAAACGGATACCTGCCGCGGCTATCTTATCCACATTTGGCGTATGAATTTTAGTAGCCCCATAACAGCTTAAATCGCCGTAGCCCAAATCATCAGCATAAATGTATATAACATTTGGGCGATTGGCTTTTGATTTTGATGGGCTTTGCCCGGCCGCAGTAAATGCGGTTACAATAAACAGCAAGGATAGTAGGTTTCTATTCATGATAAACATTTATAGTATTAGAAATTACTTGTTATGACAATTTAAACTTATAAACCTATATGATACTTTTACCATTTATCAATATTTGTCTCGCGTCATTGTCATCAAACTTATCTATCTGTTGATTTAATTCTGCTTTTAACTGCCTGGTAAGGTTTTCATATCCTTTTTTGCCATAAATATTATTCATTTCGTGAGGATCAGCTTGCAGGTCATAAAGCTCCCAGTTATTTACCCGGGTATAAAAACGTATAAGTTTATAGCGTTTGGTTTTGATGCCAAAATGCGGTGATACAGCATGCTCTCCATTTTCATAATAGTGATAATAGATCACGTTCCGACCTTTAGCTTTGTTTTTTGCAAACAATGGCAGCATCGACTCGCCCTGCATATCTTTTGGTATAGCCACGCCGGCAGCATCTAAAACAGTAGGGGCGATATCTAAATTCAGCACAAAATCGCTTGATTTTGTTCCTGGTTTTATTCTACCCGGATAACGCATGACCATTGCCGTACGGAACGATTCTTCATAGATCCAGCGCTTATCAAACCAGCCATGTTCGCCCAGATAAAAGCCCTGATCAGACATATAGATCACAATCGTATTTTTAGTAAGGTTGTGTTTGTCCAGGTAGTCCAAAGTGCGGCCAATGTTCCGGTCTAACGAAGTTGCGGTACTTAAGTAATCGCGCATATAACGTTGATATTTCCATTCCGTTAAGGCATTCCCGGATAGATTTTTTGCCTTTAGATCTTCATATATGGGTTTGTAATAAGCATCCATTCTTTTTCTTTGCGCAGCATTCATCCTGTTGATTGTGCTTTCCCTATCTTCCGACTCCGGATCAGGAAACATTTTTAAGTCGTATCCCATCAGCATTGTTTTGGCAATGGTCATATCCTGGATCTTTGCTGCTTCCCGGTTAACATATTGATCATAAAAGTCGTGTGGTAAAGGGAATGTCACCTTATCAAAAAGGCCCAAATCAGTGGTGTCCGGTAGCCAGGTGCGATGTGTTGCTTTATGCCCTATCACCAGGCAAAACGGTTTGGTTTTATCGCGGTGATCTAACCAATTTTCACTAACATCTTCAATTACATTACTGGCATAACCTTCTATTTGTTTTTTTGAACCATCCATCATCAAAAAGTCCGGGTTGTAATACTGGCCCTGTCCCGGCAGTACCTGCCAGTAATCAAAACCCTGCGGCTGGCTCTCCAGATGCCACTTGCCGATCCACGCGGTTAAATAACCCGAGGCACGCAACTGTTTTATAAATGAATCCTGTGAACCGTCAAACGTGGAATGCTCATTATCCTTAAAACCATTTTTATTACTGTATTTACCCGTTAAAATAGTAGCCCTGCTAGGGCCGCAGATAGAATTGGTAACATAGGCTTTATTAAAGATTACCCCCTCGTTGGCTATCCGGTCAATATTAGGCGTTTGCATCAGCTTGCTGCCGTAAGCACTAATGGACTGGTAAGCATGGTCATCCGAAATAATTATTACGATATTAGGTTTTGTTTGAGCATGGCATTGGTTGACTAAGATGAAAACCAGTGTAGCAACTGTAATCAGTTTAGATGAGTTATTCAAAGCCATCCTTGTAATTCTAAATAAATCTTTATACATTCTATTTATCGTTATATTAATAATTTCATTTTTCGCAACTCAAATCAACTTGCCTTCTTCCTTAAGTAGGACAAGTTATTGATAGGTCGATGTTATGTTAAACCTATTTTATATCTACACTAAATTCATTACTCACCCTATTACCTGCTGTAACTATTATATATTTTAAAGTTAGCGGGCGGCCATTGGTATATGGGGTAAGTATTGGACCTATGTATAAATTAGCCGTATTATCTGTCTTGTGGCCATCAACAGTATAATATACCTTGCTGTCTGCAACAAAAGGGATGATCATTATTGTTTTTCTCCCTGTTTGCGCGTTATCATTAATTACTATATCAGCTTCCAGTATCCTGTAGTTTATACCTGTTTGATCCATATTCTTAAAAAAATCCGGCAACCTGTTTTCGGTAAAACTTTTATAGTCTTTATTTTCTGGTTTTGTCCAGCCAACCTCTGCAAGAGCTGCAACACGAGGAAATAACATATATTCCAGCTTATTGTCAGTTGCCACATATTCCGTCCACATGTTTGCCTGCACACCTAAGATGTATTTTTGCTGATCGGGAGTTAAAGCGGCAGGACGAGGGTTATAATTATACACCACATTCAACGGTAAAAAATCACCCATAGCCAAGGGTTCTGTTGCTTTATCCTTAGCCTGGGCACGGTTTATATACATATAAGCACCTGGCGACATAATTACATTATGCCCTAGTTTTGCGGCATCTATGCCCCCCTGTTCACCCCGCCAGCTCATTACTGTAGCATTGGGCGACAAGCCGCCTTCCAATATTTCATCCCATCCTATCAGGTTTCTGCCGTTCTTATTTAAAAACTTCTCTATTCTACCTATAAACCAGCTTTGCAGTTCATTTTCATCTTTTAAGTGATTGTCTTTTATTAGCTGTTGCGCAAGTGGTGAATTTTTCCATTCATCTTTAGGAACTTCATCTCCGCCGATATGTATATATTTACTTGGGAAGATAGCCATAACCTCGGTCAGCACATCTTCTAAAAACTTAAAGGTTTGCTCGCCGGGGCTATAAATGGTATGAAGCACGCCCCAGTAACCCGGCACTTTATAAGGGCCGGTTCCATTGCCTAATTCCGGATAGGCAGCTAACACGGCCGTGCTATGGCCCGGCATCTCAATTTCCGGGATCACCACAATATTTCTTTCAGCAGCGTATTTTACCACTTCGCGTGCCTGATCCTGGGTATAAAAACCTCCGCTCCTTTGTCCATCATAAATAAATGGTTTAAACTCATTATATCCCCCAATAGTAGTTGAATCGCGCCATGCGCTGATAGAAGTTAATTTTGGATACTTTTTAATTTCTAATCGCCACCCCTGGTCATCTGTTAAATGCCAGTGGAACCTGTTTAATTTGAGCGAAGCCATCACATCGAGAATCTTTTTGATTTCATCTACCTCAAAAAAATGCCGACCTACATCTAACATAAGTCCGCGATAGGCAAAATTAGGCGCGTCATTAATCGTTACTGCCGGAACTGATAGTTGCCTGCCATTTTTATGAATTAATTGCAACAGGGATTGAACGCCATAAAAAACACCGCTTCGTTCTCCTGATATGTTTATGCTGTGATTGGTTACTTTTAGTTGATAGGCTTCATCGGGCAATTTAACACGCGATGTGGTATTTAAAACAATAGCGCCATTAGTTACCGTATTATTAACCTTTAATACGAAGCCATACTTTTTATTCAGAAAATAGTTGAACATACCAGCCACTTTTTCAGCATCGGCTCCCTTTGCTACTATATTTGTGCGTTTGCTAATAATGAACGACCCTATGCCTTTTTCCACTGAGGCTGGTTTAGGGATTATTGATACTTCATCAGCCTGTTGGGCAAATGATATGGTATTTAATAAAAGCAGGCAGAGTACGGGGATTATTTTTTTTTTCATAATAACTTTCTTTTTACGTGTCCCACTCGGGACTTTAGGGTTAAATTTCCGCCCTCGTTCAGAATATAATAAGACCGGCCGAAGCCGGCCTCATTAACACTTACACTAAACTAACCAACCTAGTTGGCTGTTCTCTTTAAAACAAATGATGTTTGTTTGTATTTTAATTCCTTTCGCTGCTTCATGATATTTGCTTCCGAAATTTATGGCTGTTTATACAACCCCATTGTTGCTATGGTAGGGTTTAACCTTGATGATTCAATTGTTAGCCTCACCTTATTTGCGGTTACCGGCGAAAACCGCAATAACCGTTTATAACCAATGGTAGTACCTTCTGTCGCTTTCTTCCAATCATTACCATCCCAATAATCCAGCTCAAATTTTTCAACTCGCTGACCGATGGCTATATTTTCCTGTAAGAGTAATACATCAAACGTTTTTGATCCTTTTAAATTAAGTGTGATTACTGCAGATGTATCTTTATTATGGGTAGTAAACCAAGTATTATAATCATCATCTAAAATCGATTTTAAATTCACTCCGTTATTACATTCTACAGAAGCATCTTTGAGCAGGTTTATTTTAAAAGTTTCATCCCTCAACTTTTTCCAGCCCTGCAACGCGTTTACATCACTAGCATTAAGTAAGCCTTCTTTATCGGGTGGAATATTTAAGAGCAATACACAATTCTTACCAACCGAATTGTAATAAATATCCATCAGTTTTTCAGGGGATTTTACCTTATCGTTTTCCGCTGCATGGAAGAACCATCCCGGCCTGATAGAAACATCAGCCTCTGCCGGATACCAGATTAATCCAGTGGCAGTTTTTATTTTATCGCGGCCGCCTAAATCATCCCCCCTCATATCGCCCTTGGGCTTAAAAGTAATATCATGCTGGGATTTAGCGGTTATTGTTAACTGATCCAAATTATTTGCAGGCACAACACTCCATTCGGTTTCACGGCCATAACCGGTTTCAGTCCCCACCCAGCGTACATCCGGTCCCATTATAGCGATAACCGCCGAAGGTTGCAGCTTACGTATTACTTTATACCACCTATCAAAATCGTATACCTGCTTTTTTCCATTAGAGCCTTCGCCGTTTGCGCCATCAAACCATACTTCGTCAACACGGCCATATTGGGTAAGCAGTTCGGTAAGTTGATTTACAAAATAATCGTTGTAAGCAGTACCGCTGCCATAAAGCGGCGAATTTCTGTCCCAGGGGGATAAGTAAATGCCAAATCCTATTTTATATTCCCTGCAAGCATCCGCTACCTCTTTAACAACATCTCCTTGCCCGTTTTTCCTGGGGCTATTTTTTACCGAGTGTTCGGTGTACTTGCTTGGCCATAAACAAAAACCATCATGATGTTTGGCTGTAATGATCACCTGTTTAAAACCAGCCGCTTTAACCGTCCGAACCCATTGGCGGGTATCAAGTGCAGTAGGGTTAAATAATTTAGGATCTTCTTTTCCGTCTCCCCATTCTCTCCCGGTAAAAGTATTCATACCAATATGAAAAAAAGCGGTAAGCTCTAACTCCTGCCAGCGTAATTGCCGGGCGGATGGTGTTACGTTTGCTGCTGTATTGACTATGGCAGTTAAATTGGTAGCTGGTTTTATAATGGCATAATTTGTGCTTTTTGAGGTCTGTCCGTAAACTCCAAAAACTACTATTTGTAGGAATAATATAACTTGAAATAACTTTTTAAACATGTTAATTATCTTAGTTTCTAAATCATTATTGATTATTGTAACTGATACACGCGGACATAATCTACCTGCATCGTAAAAGGAAGATTAGAATTGGTGATCGGCCCGGGCCAGCCAGCGCCCCCTGACTGGTTAAGTATTATATAAAAAGGTACATTATATGGATATTGGTGCCATCCTCCGCTAGCCACCTTGTTATAAGTATACTGAAGGACGTTGTTAACGTAAAATTGAACAGCAGTTGGGGTCCACACCAAGCCATAGGTATTATAACCAGTTGTATTATATGACGCTGTATGGGTAGCCGAACTTGCTCCATTAGCATTATCTACCGAGAGGTTATGGACAGTTTCGTTAATAACCGAAGAGTTGTTTATATGTTCCATAATATCCATTTCGCCACAACCAGGCCAGCTACTTGTATCGGCTGTTGCCGGCACTGGCATCATCCAAATTGCCGGCCATGATCCCTGCCCTTGTGTAAATTTCGCGCTCACTTCTATTTTGCCATAGGCAATGCTAAACTTTCCCAACGATTGTATCCCGCCAGAATGATAAGGGACAGGGTCACCGGCTATCGTAGCATTATCCATTTTAAGCACCAAATTACCACCGCCATCCTGGGATGCATACGCGGGTAAAGAGGTTAAATATTCGTTCCATGCCGAAGTTTGGCGCGGACAAAAAGCCCACTTAGTTGAATCAAATGCCCCTGTGCCATTAAATTCATCTGACCAGACTAACTGGTAGGTTGAGTCTGTTGCATTTAAGCTGCTAGAGGAATTCAGCGCTGGTATTGCTGGCTCTGATTTCACGCTTGCTTTATTGCATGCTATCGACGATATACATGCAATAAAAAGGGCAATTACAATTACTCGATTAAAAAACTGTTTTCTCATGTCGATTTATATTTAGTGAATATTAATTTGCAGTCATTTTGTCTCAGATCTAACTCACATTAATTTAAAAGTGATAAGACTTAAGTTCAATAACAGTTGCCTTCACCCCATTGTGAAAGGCAACTGTTTATAATATAATTTGGCTGAAGGCCTTTTGTTGAAACCGTGCTAATAGGTTTTCAATTTTTCAAGGTTAGCCCACGCCTTACCACTATTTTTCATTGATATGGAAATAAACGGTTTTCATATTGCTATTTACAGCGTAACCCGGATCATTGTTGATACTTAATGGTAAAAGGTACCCCGTTTGGCTAATATCAAATAAGGAGGGATAAAACGCGATTTTAAATATAGCACTGGTTTGCCCGGCCTTAATAGTTACATTATTATTTGCAATAGTGTAATAGGTAGTAGGCATAACCGCGTATTTAACGATATTGCTTGTATTTGCATTGTAGGCATCAAAGGCGTTTTGATCCACTCCTATCGTTATGGTCAAATCTTTACTTGCCGGGATGCCTATATTAGCCGAAACATTCAGCGTATCTATTTTATCGGTGAGTTTAAAAGTAAGCAGTGAATTATTGAAATAATTTAAACCGCTGCTTAAGGTATTAAAAATGGTACCAGAGGGGTAAGCCAGCAATAAGGTATTGCTTCCCGCTACCGTCTCGTTCACCGTTTTTTTGCAACTATTAAGAAAAATAATTGCTCCGCATATTATCATTAATATCTTTTTCATTTTTTACTATTTAAGATTTAAAAAAAATTACCACCCCGGATTTTGTGTTATTAGCGGGTTTATAACTGTTTGCGCCAAAGTAAGTGGTAAAAGGTAATCCCTCTTCACATTAAATTGGTAACCGGCTGCCATAGCAGTTGTCTTCGCATAGCGTTCAATATAACCCTGTGCATTAACATATATAGTATTGCCAATAGTAAAGCCCGGAACAACAGTAACAAACTGGTTTGCCATGGCACCTAATGGTTGTTTGCCTACTATCACGTCAGGCGCGGCGGCCCAGCGGTTAATATCATCAAGCCTGTAGCCTTCGCAAGCCAGCTCAACACGGCGCTCGCGCCTTATCTCATTGATAACCGGAGAGAGTTCCGGGTAACTCCATTTAGGGTCAGTAGCAATAGCACCTATATTCAAATGCGTCATTCCAACCCTATCTCTCAGTACATTAATTGTCATATCCGCATCCGCTTGAGTTAATAAACCCAATTCCGCACGGGCTTCAGCATAAATCAGTAAAATTTCGGCGTAACGCATATAGATAACACCAGTGGTGCCACCGGCGCTGTTATGAGAATCCTGCAAATAATCTGAATCAAACCCTTTTTTTATCTGGTAGCCTGTTGTATTAGGAGTAGTGTTAAAAAACTGCGGATAGGTAAACAATGCGTCTGGAACGTTACCAGGAGCATTTGATACAACAGTATCCCCCTGGAAAAAAATAGTTTGCCTTAAACGGGGATCACGGTTTTTAAAAACGTGTGCAAGCGAATCGTCGCCTTTATATAACGGGCTTACACTAGTAGGCTTACCATCAGTACACAGGTAATCATCTACTAATGCTTTTGACAAACCGGTACTGCCACCTGCCGAGAAAAAACTTTGCCAGTAGGATACAACGTTATCCGCCAGGTTAAATGCTCCCCAGAACATTATCTCTTTACTGGTGGTATAATCTGTTTGGTTAAACAAATTAAAATAACCATTAGGCACGGGTACATTATCCAGCTTAAATACGGCTGATGTTATTACTGTATTTGCGGCAGTGGCGGCTAACTGCAAGAAATTAACACCATTTTGACCGCTAACACCAAAAGCGTCATTAGCATGGTATTTTTCCCATGTACCTTCATATAAACACACTCTTGCTTCATAACCCTCGGCGTATTCCTTATATATGCGTTGTGTTTGGGCAAGGCTTTTTGTAGGAAGATTGGTAATAGCCCTGTTCAGGTCGTTTATTATCGAATCTACCAACACATTCCTTGGAAGCCTTGGGGAATTTAATCCTGCCTCATCATTTAAATTTAACGGGGAGGTTATGTAAGGCACCCCGCCATAGGACTGAAGGGCCTGAAAATATAGCATGGCCCTAAAAAAATATGCCTCGCCCACAAACGGTGCAATTGCACTGGGGGCTGCGCTAACCTTTGTATAATTAGCTAAAAAATAATTTACAGTACGGATATGTGTATAGTCTGGATACCCTGAGTTCCCGTTAACGGTATATTGGCCATTCAAGCGTGCATTTGCACCTGACGGAACCATATTATCGCTATTATTATCTATATTATAGATGCCCATAACACCATTGTTCGTCGTATAAAGAGGAAAAATGCTATAAAGTGAATTCATGTAATTCTGCAAATCACCCGTGGTATGCCAAAAGGTGGCATCAGACAATTTGGTAGGCGGTGCCTGGTTCAATGCACTCTTTTTACAGGAAGCAATAACCAATAATATGCTTATGATTGAATAGGTATATATGATCTGTAACTTTTTCATATGTTATGTTTTTATATTATTTGATATTCGTTTTTACACCAAACGAGAAGGTCCGCTCCAAAGGATAAATCTCTTCAGTCGACTGCAATAGCTCAGGATCTACATATTGATGTGCAAATGCTCCTGAAACAGTAAGGAGGTTTTCAACACTGGTGTATAATCTTAGCTGGTAAATATGAAACCTTTGGGTGAGCCTGTCGGGAAAAGTATAGCCCAATTGAACATTTTTTAAACGCATATAAGCGGTGTTTAACAAATACCCCGATTGAGAAATTTCATTCTTAGCTGCTCCATTGGCCAAGTCAATCCGTGGGAAATAGCCATTAGGGTTTGAAGGTGTCCACCTGTCTGCTATTTTGGGAGTTACCATACTTTGATAGGTACTGGTAATGTTCCAAAAATACTCGTTAGTTGGCATGTAGTCGGCAGGGCCTTGTCCCTGGATGAATATGCTCAGGTCAATTCCTTTCCAACTGGCGCCGGTAGTAAAGCCATAAAAATATTTGGGGGTGCTGTTGCCGATAATTTCCTCATCACCTGGGTTAGTAGCAGTACCATTTCCATAGTCGATTTTGCCGTTATGGTTAAGATCAGCATATTGAACATCGCCCGGGTACCAGGTGCTGCCACTGATTGCTGCCTGGCTTGGGGCGTTGGCAATTTGTGCCTGCGACTGGAATTTACCTAAGGTTTTGAATCCCCAAATAGCACCCATTTGTTCGCCCGCATAAGGTTGATTAATGAAGTCCGTGGGGTTTCCGCTATACTGATCTACCTTGCCCGAATAATGCGACAATGTAGCCCTTGCCATTAAATGAACCTGGTTAAATTGGTGTTGCCATGTAACCGTCAAGTCCCATCCTTTTGTAGTTGATGCTGCATTATTTATTTGTGGCGCAGTAGCGCCTAACGTAGCCGGAGGAGTGCTTGCAGGGGCCAACTGGTCGGTTATATGCTTGTTATACCAGTCAAATGTAGCGCTAAAATCGGTCAGGAAAGTCACATCCATACCCAAATCAAGTTCAGATGGCTTTGTCCAGGTAATTGTAGGGCTTACCAAAGCCGGATTGGATATAGCGGGCTGACGGCCGCCGGTTGAAGGGCTAAATATCCAACTGGTACCTGTAGGTGCGGTGACAGGCAGATTACTGATGTAAGGATAATAATTACCGCCACTAAGGAGTGAGCTAATATCGCCTAAGCTGCCATAAGACGCCCTGAACTTGAGGTTGTCAATTGATTTTGCTAAAGGTTTAAAAAAACCTTCCTTTGAAATGTTCCAGCCTGCAGACGCTGATGGAAAATCATGATAGCGTGTATCAGCGGGGAATAATGAAGTACCCATATAGTCGGAGTTAACTTCAACCAGGTATTTCTCTTCATAGTTATAGTTTATCCTGCCGATTAAACTGTTAGTAGCCCAGCTATAACCATTATCGGCTGTGCTTTGTATACCGTCGGTCAGGCTAATTGATGGTTGGGAAAGATTATATAAATTTTGTGCATTACCGGACAATTCTGAGTATGTTTTCTGTTCTGCTTGTTCACCCACCTGTATTTTAAAATAATTTCCGCCGAGGTGTTTTTCGTAACTGGTAAAAACATTGTACATGTAATAACTGCTCAACTGATAGTCCTCATTTATAGAGCTTATGGTATTACTAATAGTTTGCGGGTTCGCTACACTAGCAGTATAGAAAGGCAAAATAGAGGAATTGATATTGTAACTGGTGTAATTATAGCTATAATGGCCGGTTATATTCCATCCAGGCAGGGGCTTAATGATGACATCGCCACTTATGCTGCTTAGATTATTGCGGGATACATTACGGCCACCTTGCTGGAGTTGAGCTAAATATGAGGATGGATCCAGCCCCCCATTAGGGTCATACAAAGGAATAATGGGCCATGTCCTGGCTATCTGGTGAAAAAAGTTACTGCCGGTATTTGCGCCGCCATTATAAGGAGAGTTATCATTTTCTTGTGCAAATGATGATTTTACACTAAAGGTGATATACTTATTAATATCGGCGGTAACATTTGCTCTTAGGTTGTCGCGTTTATAACTATCGGCAAAATAGTTAAATAAACCATTTTGATTTTCAGTACCCACTCCAACAAAGTAGTTTATCTTCTCGCTGCCTCCGCTTACACTAAAATTTTGCTGCTGGCTGGGAGACCATTTTTTTAAATAAATTTTGAACCAGTCATTATTGGCATTTCCCCCGCCATAAGCCGCCCAAACACCATTACTTTGAGCAATGGTAGTTGGGGTACCGCTGGGATTATTCATATATGCTATGATCCTGTTAATGTTAGATTGGCTAAAGAATAATCCCCCACCTGAATTAACGTTTGCCTCATTAAAAGTATTTGCAAAAACAAGTGAATTAGACATTACCGGCACATCTATTGGCTGGGCATATGAAAAATTATTATTGTAGCTTAATTGTGGGGCCTGATTTCTTTTGCCTTGTTTTGTAGTAATTAATAACACCCCATTTGGCGCCCTTGACCCGTAAAGTGCCGATGAGGCGGCATCTTTTAATAAGGTTACACTTTCAATATCATTTGGGTTTAAGCTGTTTATATCGGTTTCCACACCATCAACCAGGATCAGCGGGCCACTAAGATTACCTCCGGTAGCACTAGTAGAGCTGAACCCTGTAAAACCACGCACATTAATACTTTTTGTAGCATCAGGAGCGCCACCACCAGTACCAGTAGTTATGTTAAGATTGGCCATTAAACCTTGCAAAGCATCACCAATATTGGTTACCGGCCTGTCTATTAGTTGCTTAGGTCCTATCTGATCTACAGCGCCTGTAAGGTCCAGCTTTTTCTGGGTACCATAGGCTACCACGACTACATCATTAAGATCAGTTGGTCTGGGTCGCAGGTGAATGATCATTTCACTTCCCGGAGTTGCCGGAACGTCTTTGGTAACGAATCCTACAAATGAAAAACTCAATACCGAATTATCTGGCGCTTCTAATGTAAATTTACCGTTGGCATCAGTTTGAGTAGCTGCTTTGCCGCCCTTTACTTTTACGGTTACGCCCGGCAAAGGCATGTTATTACTGTCCACTACTTTCCCTGATACACGTACCGGGGCTATAACCGATTTGTTTGAGAGGATATTTGTAGCTTCTTTTTTTTGAAGGATAATTGTCTTATCTTTAATTGAGTAAGTAAATGGCTGATTTTCAAAACATTTATTTAAAACCTCTATCAATGGTTCATTCTTAGCCTGAATGTCAACCTCTTTTGCAGTTTTTAGTAAATTCGATTCATATACAAAATCATAACCTGTTTGTCTTTTAATCTCTTTAAATACTTTAGTTAAGGATGTGCTTTTTTTTGTCAGGGTAACAAACTGCCCATCAGCCGCCACTGACACTTGTAAAAAAGCAAAAAACAATAAAAAGCAAGTAAGATTTATCCTCATAAGCCAGCGTTTTAAATTCGGATCTTTAAGAATTGTAAGCCATTTATTTTTTGATGACAAATATTTAGTACAGCTATTTAAGCCGTATCCATTTACATTGTAAAATTTATACATTTGTTAGGGTTTTAATAATTGATATTGTTCGCAACAGTTAAATTATGTGGGAATCCTGAAATCTGATCGGGGGCGGTCCAACGCCTCCGATTTCTTTTACAGTTATCCATAGATTATGAATGTTATGGCATAACTAAAATCCTCCTTCCTTCTAATTCAAAGTGTACACCTTTTGTAGTTTCTAATACAGAAAGAATTTCATTGATATTTTTTGTTCTTGAAATTGAACCGCCAAATTCAGCATCCTCAATAGTTCCTTTGTAACTTATATCCACATCATACCACCTGCTGATTTGGCGCATAATGTCTTTCAGCGGTGTACCTTCAAACTCAAAATTTCCATTTTTCCACGCCATAACCTCGTCTAAATCCGCGGCCTGCACTATGATAGAAGAACCTGATGGCGATACAACTGCTTGAAAACCTGGTTTAAGGAGAGTTGCCTGAG
Source organism: Mucilaginibacter sp. L196 (assembly GCF_009765905.1). Lineage (GTDB taxonomy): Bacteria > Bacteroidota > Bacteroidia > Sphingobacteriales > Sphingobacteriaceae > Mucilaginibacter. Next base: position 1,298,539 of record NZ_LMUO01000019.1, read on the forward strand.
AACCTACTGAGATTTTAACTTTCCCATTTATAAGCGTGGTTTTCATAGTAGGTTCATCCTGGTAAGCATTTATGTTGAACTGCGTTCCTAAATCCTCAATTGTTTGATCTCGTACCTTTACTTTAAATGGATGCAATGCATCATGCACTACTTCGAAATAAACTTCCCCTGTAATTTTCACAACACGTTCATTTCCGCTAAAACTAGTTGGAAAAGTAATTGATGATTCTGCATTCAACCAAACCTTGGTTCCGTCTGCTAAAACCAATGGATAAGGAGATTGCTCACCACGTACTGTAGAAAGCGTATTGAACTGCACCTGGGTTGCTAAAGAACTATTAATGCCTGAAGCCGTGTAGGTAATGGATTTGCTGGAATTAACTTGCACAAGCGCACTGCCCTGTTGCGCCAGTCTGCCATTTAAACCTCTAGTTAAGATTATCTTTTGACCATTAGCTAGCGTTAAGGTCGCCTTATTGGTTCCGGGGAGAATCTCTTGTTTTTGATTTTTGGCTATTTGCTGGGTTGGCTTTTTATTAAGAATGAAATAACCACCAAGGGAAATACATAACAAAATCGAAGCCGCAGCTGCTATCCGGGGCCATATCGTTTTAACTTTAATATCTTGAACAGACTTAATCTGCTCGTTAATCCGGCTCAATATCAGTTGCCGGTGTTTATCTTCAGATTCAGCAATATTTGCATCAATATAAATATTTTCGCTGCCTTCATTCTTAAACCATTCATCAAATTCTAATTGTTCTGAATGAGTTAGTTGGCCTTTTAAATATTTATTGGCTAATTCCTGAATTCTAATTTTTTGCGGATCAATAGGCATTATTAAGGTGCTTTTATAACAAGTACCCGCAAAAAGCAAAAACCCGCAAAATATTTAATCTTTTTTTAGCAGTTTAATTTTACAGCAAAAATGTGGTAAGGAAAGATCCTAAAGCTGTCTTTAGGGTTTTCTTAGCACGTGCTAAGTGTGCTTCAACAGATCGTTCAGTTATATTCAATTCTTCAGCGATTGTTTTATAGCTCATGTTTTCTTCTTTATTCATCCGGTAAATCAGCCTGCTTTGTTCAGGTAATTTACCGATCAACATTTCCAGCCTTTGACGCAATTCTTCAAATGATAAATACTGTTGGGTCGAGTCATCCAGCACATCAACAGTTAAACCATCAATTTCATTATATAATCTTTCCGTACGCTGACTATTCAGAACCTTAATTACGCGGTATTTAACAGAAACAAAAAGGAAATTTTCTAAAGCATTAGTAATTATCAATGAATGCCTGCGTTTCCATAAAGACACAAAAATATCCTGAATAATATTCTCCGCCTCCATAATATCACCGATTTTATGTATAGCAAGATTAAGCACCCTGACCCAATAACGGTTATAAATTGTATTGAACGCAACATGGTCATCCTGGGCCATAAGCTCAAGTAATTTATCATCCGTGAATTTAGTATAATTGGTCATTTATGGCAGAAACCAGGGGCACTCTAGCGTGCAATCTATTCATTCAAAATATAAAATCAAAGTAAATATTTACTCAGGCGTTTGATAATGTGTTTATTAAAATCAACTATGTGAGTTTTGTCGGATCATTTTTTAATTCAAGGGGGCATTTTGTAGCTAATTTTAATTAATTATGAAAACGCAATTATTAACCATTTTTTAAAGCTGGCTTAATAACTTCTTATTGCCCGCATCACCAATAACTCATATCTAAGCCATGATTTTGCTTCCGGTTTTGTTCGTGTTGTTTTTACCGCTGATTTATTAGCAATTGATACATAATGCATTATGTAATACATAATGCACCTAAGGTAAGATTTACATTTATATGACGCAAGAAATAATAATTTATTTTTGATTATTTAACCTAATAATGTTAGGAATTGGTTATTAATAGCGGCTTTACAGCTAAATATTTCTTAATTCCTGAAAGAAAATAAAATTGAAATTCTATTAGCTAGCTCTTAGGTATAAGAAATAATACTTGCTCGCCTTATACTATAATGAAACTCCTCTTATTCCAGGGATAAAGTCTCAACTATACCAGCGGCAACTACACCGAAACTACAAGACTGCTTAATATCGGTATCGCCACGCTGTACAGGAAGCTGAAGGAATACGGATTAGAATGATTGTCTGCTGCAACCGGTTATTAGGCGCTGCTAATATTTACGAAGATGTCCGATTAAATAGCCGATAATCAAAGCAACGACAATCAACATCCACCAGTAATATTGCCGATTTTGCAAACTTTGTACTGTTTTTTGGAGGTCGCTAATCTCTGACCTATTAGAGAGCTTTTCATTTTGCAGCCGCATGTTTTGCTGTTGTAATTTCGCAAGTGTCCCCCCTACTTCTACCGGTTTTTCCTGCTCCAACTGGTAGCGGCGGGTAAAGCCTCCTGCCTTTAGGAATTTGTCACCTTTGAGTTTTAGAATTAGTTTTTCAGGCAATTCAAAATCGCCATGTTTGCCAGATTCGGCGATAAGCCCTTCCCTAATTAGTGTTTGTACCATGGCAAAGGCGGTGGCTTCGTCATTATCAAAAAGTTCGAGCAGCTGATTGCGTGTCAGACTATCCGGAATACCAAAGGCTTCCAACATAGCATCCAGCATTTCGCAATCGTATTCATTAAGATCGGTCATTCTGCAAATTAAGCTATAAAAGTGTTATTATTTATTTACTATGCAAGCCCGTTAATTCGTTTTGCGCCGGAATACAAGTTTGCTTTTGATAACTATGTATATCCCTAATACAAAGATAGCGAAGAAATCGGGCTCAGCTTTGGTTGCTTAAGGTATTACCCGAAAACAAGACAGATCCAATCCCTAACGCTGGCCTAATTTAATCAGTACGAAAAGAAAGATGCTCCAAAGCTTCGTTCTCTTTAAAACGTTAAAGTTATATTTGACTCTAAAATGAAGACCCATTTCAAAAACCTGCTATTGATAACGCTCGGAATCCTGTCTGCGGGCATGGGTTTGAAGGGTTTCTTACTTTCCAGCCATTTTATTGATGGTGGCGTTACTGGCATATCTATGCTACTGGCAGATATAACAGGCCTGCCGATATCTATCCTGATCTTTATTATTAATATCCCCTTCATTTTTATAGGGTATCGCAAACTGGGCACTGCGTTTGCGATCAGAAGCGCATTAGCCATCGCCGGGCTTTCACTTTGTCTGGCGTTTATTACTTTCCCGGATGTTACTCCGGATAGGCTGTTGACCGCTGTATTTGGTGGATTTTTCATCGGCGTGGGAATCGGGCTGGCGATAAGGGGCGGCGCTGTACTGGACGGAACTGAGATAGCCGCTTTGTTGTTTAGCAAAAGGTTCCAGCTGTTAAAGGTAAATGATGTGATCTTACTGCTGAACGTAGTTATTTTTTCGGCGGCTGCTTTCTTTTTGGGAATCGAACCTGCGCTTTACTCTATCCTGACTTATCTGGCCGCTTCCCAAATGATAAACTTTATTTTAAATGGTGTTGACCAATATACTGGTATAACCGTAGTTTCAATCAAAAGCGAGGAGATCAGGCAGGTTATTACCGAAAAGCTTGGCCGGGGCGTTACGATCTACCAGGGGAAAAATGGTTATGGAAAAGACGGCGAAATCAATGATCCGCGTGACATTATTTTCACTGTCGCCACACGGCTTGAAATCCCCGCTTTAAAACAACACATATTAGCTATTGACCCTACAGCATTTATTGTTCAGCAAAGTATTGACGATACAACCGGCGGTTTACTAAAGAGGAAAGGTATACATTGAGCAATGAGCGATAAGCAAAAATAAAATCATTTAATACAGCCCATCGTCTGGCAAATGGAATTTAGTTTCTCTTCGGTTGAAGTTTAAGGTGGTGTGCACTCTGCAGGTAACGGATATTATGAAGAAACGCATCCTGGCCGGCTATGCAATATTAGATTTATATACAGGCGGTAGTGCTGTGAACAAATATATGCCTATACCACTTTCATTATAAAAATTTGATATTTTAAATATCAATGATACGGCCTTTACTATGTAGTAAAGGCCGTAAACCGTAATCAGAATTTCATATTTTGGCAGAAAACTCGTTATTTGTTATTTCCAACCGCCGCCTAAATCGGTATACAAATTAACAATGGCCTGTAATTGCTGCAATTTATCATTAACACCGGCTAATTGGGCTGCTAACAAACTCTGTTCAGAAGTTAAAACATCAGTATAATTTGTGGCTGAACTATAGGTTAACAGCTGTTTAGTGTAGTCAACCGATTTTTCCAATGCATTCAATTCCTTTTTTCTTAAAGCTGCTTTTTTTAATGCTTGTTGATAAGAAAACAAGTCGTTAGCTACTGACTGGCCTGCTGTTAAAATGCTTTGCTGGTACGCATTAAAGGCTTCTAACTGTTGTGCTTTTGCAATGCGATAGCGTGCCTTGTTTTGCCCCTGGTTGAATATGGGCTGGGTTAATCCACCTACTAAATTGTAGAATATTGAATTATTAAACAAGTCTTTTAATTGCAGCGTTGAAAGGCCGCCTTCAGCCGTTATAGTAAGCGTTGGATAAAAATACGAATGGGCCACATTGGTGTTTTCAAAAGCTGCCATAAAAGCAAATTCTGATTGTTGTACATCTGGTCTGTTCTTTAACAGCTGAGTTGAGAGGCCGGCATTCAATGTTTCAATCGGTATCTGCTCCGCCATGGTCAGGCGTTTGATGGATCCAGGTCTACGTCCCAATAAAATACATAGGGCGTTCTCTGTTTCTCTTATATTCGATTCCAGGTCAGGTATGGTAATTTCTGCTGCATATCTGTTGGCTTCGCTTTGTACAACGGCAGCCCCGGTAACCACATCTGCTTTCAGTAACGACTTGTTAGTCTCTACATCCTGTATATCGTTTTTTACGGTTTGCTGTGTTATGGCTAACTGTTGGTCATAAGACAAAAGTGCGTAATAATCATTAGCAATATCGGCCACTAGTGCTGTTTGAACAGCACGTTTTGAGGCATCACTTTCCAGGAATTGGGCTATCGCCTGCCGTTTTAAGCTATTTAGTTGCCCCCATACATTAACCGTCCAGCTGGCACTGAAATCTCCTTGGTAAGTTGTTGTATTCAAATCGATACCTAAACCTGCCGGAAATGTTTGTGCAGCCTGTGAAGCTTTTGCTTTTGTAACAGAAACACCTGCGCTTAATGTTGGAAAATAAGCTGCCTTACTTTCTTTCAGTGTCGCATTAGCTTCAGCTATTTTTAGTATTGCAGTTTTCAGGTTAAGGTTATTGTTAATCCCTTCCTGTATCAGGTTTTGCAATATCGTATCTGCAAATAGCGACCGCCATGGCAAGGCCGCGATGGAGCTAGAATCTACTGCAGAACTATCGCGGTATAAATTGGCCGCATTTACATTTGGCCGTTTATAGTGTTTTGACACATTACAGGATGCAATAATGAGCAATCCGGCTGCGGCTAATAAAAAATATCTTGTTTTCATTTGATTGAACTTAAGCTTAAAATTTAGTTAACTATCGGCTCTTCGGGTTGAACAGACGGTTTACTGCTGATCCTTTCCTGCAATCCCTGAAAAACGATAAATAATATAGGTATTACGAAAACGCCAAACAGCGTACCGATAAGCATCCCCCCCACAGCACCCGTACCAATTGATTTATTACCTACTGCACCGGCACCGGTGGATAGCATCAACGGAAGTAATCCAAGTATAAAAGCGAATGACGTCATCAGGATTGGTCGTAGCCTTGCTGTTGCACCTTCAATAGCGGCATCTACAAGGCTTAGGCCATGTCGCCGGCGGGTTACTGCAAATTCAACAATCAGGATGGCATTCTTGGCCAATAAGCCAATAAGCATAATAAGCGTTATCTGCAAATAGATATTATTTTCAACTCCAAATATTTTCGCGAAGATGAATGCTCCCGCTAAACCTACAGGCAATGATAATATAACTGCAAACGGCAGTATATAACTTTCATATTGCGCACTAAGCAAGAAGTAAACAAAAATGAGACATAATATAAATATATAAACGCTTTGGCTTCCACCGGCAATCTCTTCACGGGTAATACCGGCGTATTCAAAGCCGTAGCCCACAGGGAGCGTTTGCGCTGCCACTTCATTAATAGCCTTGATGGCATCGCCTGAGCTGTAACCAGCATTTGGCGCGCCTTGTATATCAATAGAGGTATACAGGTTAAACCTGTTGATGGATTGTGGGCCATATACTTTGGTAAGCGTTACAAATTCTGAGATCGGCGCCATAGCGCTGGTGCTGTCGCTTCGCACATAAATATCATTTAAGCTTGCGGTATTGCCACGATATATAGCATCAGCCTGTATCATTACACGGTATTGCTTTCCAAATTCGTTAAAATTTGAAGCATAAACACCTCCATAATAACCTTCCAGTGTGCTCAGTACACTATTTACAGTTACGCCCGCCTGGTGGCACTTAGCCACATTAACATTGATCATGTATTGCGGAAAATTGGTATTGAAAGACGTTGTAGCATATTGTATTTCCTTACGCTTGGCAAGTGCAGCAAGGAATTTAGTGCTCACGTCATTAAATTTATTAATATCGCCTCCGGTTTTGTCCTGTAGCTGAAACTCAAAACCGCTGTTGATACCAAAACCTTGTAAAGTAGGAGGTGCGAAAAATATGACTTGTGCATTTTTGATGCCCGCTGTCATTCCGAAAAGTTGCCCGGTGACACTATTAATATCCTCACCCTTTCCTGTACGATGGTTCCATGGTTTTAACTTAATTACCACCATAGCATATGAGCCACCAGCACCGGCAATAAAGCTTTGCCCGGTAATGGTTAAGGTTGATTCTACTTCCGGCAACGTTTTGATGATCCCTTCAACTTGTTTAGCAACTACCGTACTTCGCTCAAGCGATGAACCAACAGGTAAACTAATATTGGCGAATAGCACGCCCTGATCTTCATTCGGAACAAAACCGGTTGCAGTGGTTTTGATAAGGAAGTAGAAAATACCTGCAAAGATTAAAATGACTAGTCCGGCAATCCATTTTTTTCCAGTAAGAAAATGTACCGAACGCTTATATTTTCCTGTTACCGATTCAAAACCGGTATTAAAAGCAGTGTAAAATCGTTGAATAACACTGGAATCCTTATGCTCACCTTCGGGGTGCGGTTTTAGAAACAAAGCGCATAGCGCCGGACTAAGTGTTAGTGCATTAACTGCCGAAATAATGATGGCAATAGCCAGCGTTAAACCAAACTGTTTATAAAATACCCCCGAAGAGCCGGAAATAAACGATACCGGGATAAATACCGCGGCCATAACCAGGGTAATAGAAACGATGGCTCCGCTAATGTCACGCATCGCGCTTATGGAGGCTTCTTTCCCTGATTTGGCACCCTGGTCAAGCTTGGCATGTACCGCCTCGACGACGACAATCGCATCATCCACCACAATACCAATAGCCAGCACCATCGCAAACAGCGTTAGTAAGTTAATGGTGAACCCAAAAAGGTTTAAAAAGAAGAATGTACCGATAATAGCCACCGGAACAGCAATGGCCGGGATTAATGTTGAACGAAAATCCTGCAGGAACACAAATACCACAATAAAAACCAGGACAAACGCTTCTATAAGTGTATGTATAACTTTGGATACAGATTCATCCAAAAAATCATTGGCATTTAGCAACGAAGTGTACTTTACACCCGGTGGAAAAGATTTTGAAGCTTCGGCGATGGTAGCCTCGCATTGTTGAATCAATGAGTGTGCATTGGAACCTGCTACCTGGGAAACAGCTATACCAATTGATGGATTGCCATCGGTAGTAGTATAACCACTATAATCGAGTGAACCCAATTCGATGCGAGCCACATCTTTTAGCAGCAATGTTTGTCCGGAACTGGTTGATTTGATCACGATGTTTTCAAAGTCGGCTACTGATTTTAAACGGCCCTTGTACTTAAGCGTATACTGATAGGACTGATTACTGTTTTCGCCCACCTTTCCTGGCGCCGCGTCAATGTTTTGTTCTGCAAGGGCGGTATTTATATCATCGGGTATTAAATGATAGGCAGCCATAACGCTTGGCTTCAGCCAAATCCTCATAGAATAATCTTTACTGCCGAAAGCTGTTGCGTCCCCTACCCCACTGATACGTTTGATCTGCGGCAGCAAGTTAATATTCGCATAATTCTGCAAGAATGTCTGGTCGTACGATTTGTTGCTGCTTGACAGTGAAAATATCAGGATATCGCTGCTCTGCTGTTTCTGTGTAGTTACGCCAGCCTCGGTAACTTCTGCAGGCAGTAAGCTGGCTGCTTTAGAAACACGATTCTGTACGTTTACTGCTGCTATATCTGGATTTGTACCTAAAGCAAAAAAAATGGTAATGGTCGCGGATCCGTCATCAGCAGCGGTAGAAGTCATATAAGTCATGCCTTCTACCCCGTTGATCTGTTCCTCCAAAGGAACGATTACGCTGGTCAGTACAACATCGGCGTTAGCACCTGAATAGGCGGCAGATACCACTACAGTAGGCGGAGCAATGTCTGGGTATTGAGTTATCGGCAGCTCTATGAGTCCAATGATACCCAAAATAACTAATATGACCGATATTACGGTAGATAATACCGGTCTTTCTATAAATGTTTTTATCATCTTTTTAGTTTTTTAGATCGCCGTAAACTTTGTCAGAACTCATAACTTGTGGTCCGATTTTAGTAGAATCTTTTAATGAGATCGTGCCATCATAAACGATCTTATCACCCGCTTTTATACCACCGGTAACTACATAATACTGGCCTGCTGTAAGTTCCATTATTTGTATTTCCTGGTTCTTTACCAGGTTGTTATTGTCGAGCACGTATACGAAATATTTACCCTGTAATTCGTATGCGGATTTTTGAGGAATTAAAATAGCCGCAGTTAATGCCTGGGGAATATCTACACTTCCTGAGCTACCGCTTCTTAACAAGTGCATAGGATTAGGGAACGCGGCACGAAAGCTTGCTGAACCTGTAGTGGTATTCAATACACCACTAATGGTTTCTAAACGCCCTTTTTCGGGATACGCCGAACCGTCAGCCAATGCTAAATTAACGTCGGGAGTATTTTTCAGTTTTTCATCCAAAGTGGCACCCTTTACCGACCGGGAGAAATCCAGGAGTTGTTTTTCATTCAATGAAAAATAGGCATATACTTTGCCGATATTGGCTACAGTAGTCAACGGGTTGGCAGTAGCACTGGTGATCAGGCTACCCAAACGATAAGGTATTGAGCCGACAACGCCATCTACCGGGCTGGTAACATACGTATAACCCAGGTTTACTTTGGCGGTGGCCAAAGTAGTTTGAGCCTGTGCCAATGCAGCCCTTTTGGTATTGAGGGTATTTTGATCTGTTTGCAGTTCGTATTCGGAGATGATGCCTTTATCAACTAATGGCTTGGTTTTATTTACTGCTATTTCTGCTGAATTGATATCCGCTTTTGCACTATTTATTGCTGCGATGGAGTTTATAACGGTTTGCTCGTATTCCGGTGCGCTAAGTTTGAATAATAGCTGTCCTTTTTTAACTACCGAACCTTCATCAACATATATCTTCTCAACATAACCATCCACTTTAGGGCGAATATCTATTGTTTGTTCACCTTGCATTACGGCTGGATAACTGGTATGTAGCGTAGCAGGTTGTGTTGTCACGCTAAAAACTTCGTAGGTTGCTGGCGGCTGTGTTGCTCCTGCGTTTGTATTAGCGCTGCCACCGCAGGAGCTTAATGTAATGATCATCGAGCTAATAATAGCTAACCCGGCAATGGTCTTCTTCATTTTATAAGGTATCGTGTTCATATCTTTTAATAATTAGATTTGGTGATTGACGTATATGTTTGACGGTTTTGTTAGTATTTATTCAAAAAAATCAATTAAATAAAATATCTATTATCATTTGCTTTCTTTCTTGCATCAATTTTTCAAAATTTGTATCGTTAAGCTCAAGCATTCGTTCAAATAAACGCCGGGTTAACAATGGATAGGCAACCAGGGATAATATATTGATCATGAAATTAATAGGTAATACCTCCTTGATCTCACCATTATCAGATGCCAGTTTTATCTCTTTTAAAAATTGCTGCATGCCAGGTGATGAATCCTTAGTAGGCAGGCTAAATCCATGGGTGTTTATTTCGCTGATTAAAAAGGATTCTTTGTAAGGATACTTCGTTAATTCAGCAGTGAACATATCGATAAACGAAATAACTTTTTTCTTAAAAGGCATATCTGCACCCAATACCTCGTTCATTTTAAGCCCGGTGTCTGCCATGGCTTCCCGAAATACTTGTTGAAAAAGGATGTCCTTAGAGCGGAAATAATAATTAATAACAGTTCTGCTTACCCCGGCAGCCTCCGCAATATCCAGGGTAGTCGCATTAAATTTTCCTTCAGCAAAGAAAATCTGTTTTGCGGTATCCTTAATCATCTGTTCGGTGCCCGTATCTCTAACTGCCATTGTCTTACTAAAATGTTTGACGTTTGTGTCAGGCAAATATAACTGTTGATGCATGATAGTTATGTCAACTAATTAACATCTTTATTTGTCTTTTTTGTTAGACAATATAGACATACATTTGTTACAATGTAATCTTTAATACTAAAGATGATTTAATAACCTATATCTGATCGGTAACGAACCTACCTTTTATTTTAAAAGCAGTGCTGTTCCTTCAAAGGCTATTCCCGGCCAACCGTGGGCCATAAACTGCCTGATATTTTGATGATCTATACCATTAGGATTATCCAATACCGATTGGTAGTGTTCTGCGAATAGATAAAGAGTGTCTTCCACATTCAAATCATTTATCTGAGCAAAAGCAAAAACCTTTGCGCTACCTTGATTTTGAGTGGCTTCATTGTACACCTCACCATTTTTAAATGCCGTTGGCTGGTGCTGGTAGTAAGTCTCTATAAATTCAATAACCTGATTAAATGCAAGCGACTTTTCTTTTAAATTTTGAGTTAAGGTAGTTAGCTGTTCCGTCATTTAGAATAATATTTTGAATACAAAGCTAAAATAAATACAGGCCTATATTGTCGTACCTATTTTTTGGAGAAATTCAGCAGGGCCACCTTCCAGTCCGCAGGCAAAACATTTGAAAATATTATTTGATGGGTATACTTTGAATGAGGAATGAAGATCTTCATGAAAAGGGCAATTTCCCTTCATCACTTTTCTACCTTGTTGAAGGTTGGTGTATTGCGAAACTATTTGAACGATATCCGTTTGTATTATCATTGGCAGCAAACATAATAAACGAACCAATGCTCACGAAATCCGTAATACACTTGTTGATAAATAATAATTGTGTTAAAAACCGGATAATTCGCAAAAATCCGCACCTGCGTTTTGATGACAAAAATCTGTAAAAACCAGATTGAAAATCAATTAGCGGGGTTGTAACCACGCTTAAAACTCAATTCCAGGCAAATATTTTCGCTACCTAAACTTTTACCAACCTTTAATCGCCCCACCTTTAAAAGCTATCTCGGCAGCTGCTGCTACTTCGGGCGATTGATATGCTTTTACAAATTCTTTAACATTGTTCTGATCCTTATTGTCGTCCCTTGATACTATGATATTAACATAGGGAGATTTTTCATCCTCGATAAATAGCCCATCACGTTTAGCAACCAGCCCCGCCGGACCTGCAAAAGTGTTATTAATAATTGCTATGGTTACTTTTTGATCATCCAGCGCTCTTGGCAATTGTGGAGCTTCTAATTCAAGAATCTTTAAACTTTTCGGATTGGCGACAATGTCGTTTACTGTTGGAAGTAAGCCAACATTATCTTTTAGTTTTAATAAGCCTGTTTTTTGCAATAACAGTAAAGACCTGCCGCTATTAGTCGGATCATTCGGAATAATAATTGTATTGCCATCTTGCAGTTCGTTGATGTTTTTAATCTTTCTGGAATATCCCGCCAAAGGATAAACAAAGGTATTTCCAAGTATCGCAAATTTGTAATCGCGCTGCTTTACCTGCACATCCAGGTATGGTTTATTCTGGAATACATTTAAATCTATATCACCTTGGCTCAGCGCCTCATTGGGCATCACGTAATCGTTAAATTGTACTAGCTCAACGTCAAGTCCATACTTTTCTTTAGCTACTTTTTGGGCTGCCTGCGCAACCGTATATTCCGGCCCGGATTCAACACCAACTTTAATATGGTTAGAATTATTAGGTTGAGTTTTTCTTCCACATGCCGATAATCCGAGATACAAAACAGCTATAGTAATTAGTGATAAGTTTTTCATTTTTTGTTTATAAATTATTTGCGGTGATCTGCTTTTTTCGCAATAAAATCACCTGCTATTTGAATAATAAATACGAGCAGTACTAAAAGCACAAGTACTGTATTCATAACAACTACATCGTAGCCTACGTAGCCATATTGATAACCGATCTGGCCTAAACCACCTGCTCCAACCGCACCACCCATTGCTGAGTAACCAACCAATGTAATAAGAGTAATTGATGCGCTGCCAATAATGGACGGGAGCGCTTCCGGTAAGAGTACTTTAAAAACTATTTGCAATGGCGTAGCTCCCATTGACCGGGCTGCTTCTATTAAACCATTAGGGACCTCAATCAAACTGTTTTCCACCATCCGTGCAATAAACGGCGCCGCACCAATACTCAACGGCACCAATGCCGCCTGCACGCCTATTGATGTGCCCACCAATGCCCTGGTAAACGGAATCATCCATACTATTAGAATAATGAACGGTATAGACCGAAAAATATTAACCAGCACAGAGACGGTTCCATTAACCAAACGGCTTTCCGACACCTGCCCTTTCCGGGTCATAAAAAGCAATACGCCTGTTGGGAGCCCTAACACGAAACCAAAAAAGCCTGCTACAAAAGTCATCACAATGGTTTCCCATAAACCCTGTAAAATCATCATCAACATCGGTTCAGACATAACCCAGTACCTCCACTTCCACTTGTTTGCTTCTATAATATTCAAGGGAGCCATTAGTATCTTTTTCACTGCCGGTCACTTCAATTAGCATCACGCCATACTTCACCCCACCTGTATAATCCATTTGTGCGCTGATGATGTTATTATCTACATTAAACATTCTACTAACCTCAGATAAAATGGTCGCTTCGGCTGAGTGCCCGTTAAATTCCAGTTTAATAACCGGATGGTTTTTACCTATAGGGATTGGTGAAAGCCGCTGTTCATATTCGGCAGGTAAAACCGCGTGCAACGAGGATGCGACGAATTGTTTTGCAATGGTAGTTTCCGGATAGGCAAACACATCGCTTACTGAACCACGTTCAATCAGTTTGCCTTCACTAATAACCGCTACATCGTCGCAAATAGCTTTTACCACATTCATTTCGTGCGTGATCAGCAGGATAGTAATCTGGAACCGCTTATTGATATCCTTTAATAAGTTTAGAATAGAACGCGTAGTCGCAGGGTCAAGGGCACTTGTAGCCTCGTCACATAGCAACACTTTAGGGTTAGTCGCCAACGTTCTGGCAATAGCTACCCTCTGTTTTTGCCCACCGGATAAGTTTGACGGATACTCATTAGCCTTATCCGAAAGGCCTACTAAATCCAATAATTCAGCTACACGTTTCTTTATTTCTTGCACCGGTGTATGGCTTAGCTCCAAAGGAAGGGCCACATTTCCCGCTACGGTTCGAGAGGATAACAGGTTGAAATGCTGAAAGATCATCCCTATCTCTCGTCTTGCTTTAGCAAGCGCACCAGACGAAAGTTTAATAAGATTGACCCCTCCAATGAGTACCTCACCAGATGTTGGTCGTTCGAGTAAGTTAACACAGCGAATTAAAGTACTCTTTCCTGCACCAGAGGCGCCAACAACACCGAGTATTTTTCCCTGCGGCACAATGAGTGATACGTTTGAAAGAGCCGTTACCTGGCTGTTCTTTTTAACAAAAGTTTTGGTGATATTTTTTAGTTCGATCATTTCCATGCGAGCAGAGATTTAATTTCGATTTACTGTTTGGTAGGGTATTTTACATTCCTAAACTTCAGTGAACAATGGATTAAAGCAACCCGAATGTTCATGCGAAATAACAAATGGCCGCACTACTTTTAAATTCCGGCAAATATATCCTATAAAACCTATAGATAAAAAGATAATTATAAAACTGACATTGGTATCAATTATCTGAACATAACCTGGAACATTTAATTATAATTCCTGAAGATCAATATTTATTTAGCCTATTGTTTAACCCATTTTCCGAGTTCTCATATGAGGCGTGAGAACGGGTTCGAACCGTTGTAAAGAGTTTTGCAGACTCCCGCCTAACCACTCGGCCACTCCGCCTTATTGTTTAAAATTAGATTGACAATTTATTCAGAAAAACAGGAAAAGCGACCAATAGGAGCAGCTATCTGCCACTCTCCCTTGTTTGTTCTGAATAAAAAAACTGAAAATCACTTGATTATCTATTTCCGCTTAGATAATCGAGGTCAGAAGCGGAATTGAACCGCTGTACCAGGTTTTGCAGACCTGTGCCTAACTACTCGGCCATCTGACCTAATAAAATGCTTCAATACTAAACCTAACATGATTGCTGAAACTATCCTGTAATAAAGGAAACTTATCAATCGGTTTTAAATAGGCTAGCCATTTTAGCAAATTCTTCATTATTATATAATTCTTCAATACTAAACCTAACATGATTGCTGAAACTATCCTGTAATAAAGGAAACTTATCAATCGGTTTTAAATAGGCTAGCCATTTTAGCAAATTCTTCATTATTATATTATGCTATAGTCAATTTTAGCTTATCTTGTAATTTTTGTTCCTTCAAAAAATAATACTTCATTATTGGCCCCGAAATAACCATGGTAACCACCGTCATTACAACCAATCCTTCAAATACAGGCCCGCTTATAATTTTTGCTTGTAAAGCGATTAGCCCCAAAACGATCTCCTGTGAACCACGGGCATTCATTCCGAAAGCCACAGCCACCGATTCATTCCTGGTCATTCCACTTAAAGAACTTCCAATGCGGGCTCCTATCAGCTTTGCAATAAATGCAATTACTAGGATGAGGGTTACAATTTCGAAGTTGAAATTGGCTACATAATTTAATCTTAAACCTACTGAAGCGAAAAAGAGAGGGGCCAAAACGTTTAGGGTAAATTGGTGCAATACCTGTTTATGCGCTTCAGTAAAATATTCAGAGTCGCTAATGGCAACACCCACTAAAAATGCACCGAAAACTGCGCGTACACCCAAGGCTTCGGTAACTGCGGCGCCTATAAAACAAAGGCAAACAGCCACAGTAAATACATTACTCGCCTTCCCGCTTTTACCGGCATAGGCAAGTAACTTGTGTATAACCCAACGCCCGCCGGTAAGCATAAAGACAGCGAATAATACAACTGAGATAACCGACCAAAAGGAAACTTGCTCTTTTCCCGAGTTCATCATCTGGATAATGATTGAAAACAATATCCACCCCAGAAAATCGTCAACCATCGCTGCGGTCAGTACAATATTACCGATCCTCGTTTTAAGGATATCCAAATCAAGCAATATCTTAGTAATGACAGACAGCGCAGTAATGGAAAGCGCGGTGCCAAAAAATAGCGATGTCACCAACTGATTGTTGACACCATTAGCAAAATGATCTTTAAACAGAACCCATACTGTTAAAAACCCAATGGCAAACGGAAACAATATCCCGGATAAGCTAATGGCAATCGCCTGTTTACCATTTTGCCTTATCTGTTTTAAATCAACTTCGAAACCCGCTATAAACATTAAAAGGATTATACCAATATTAGCTATCCCATCAAATGCGCCACTAGCAGCTGGGGCGGCAATGAATATACTTTTAAATAGCTCAGGGAACAGAGTGCCCAGCAAAGTAGGCCCTACAATTATTCCTGCGAAAATTTCACCAATAATTGCCGGGAGCTTATACCTGCGACAAATTTCACCCAGAAATCTTGCTGGTATCAGGATAAGCAGTAGAATCAATAAAAAATGGATGATTTCTGTAGAGCTGAGTTTACTAATCATAAGTGTCTTTTTAAATATATGGCTGAACTAAATGCTTTGACTTAACCGCTGCTAGTTTTTTCCTCCTGATAAAGTAGCCTATAATAATTGCAATGATCATAGCTATTTTATTTAACGAGGCCTGCAAAACGTTGATAGAATGCGGTAGGGCTACCTTCGTGTTTGGGTTCAAATTTCCCGGCGATGATGGGGATATAAATCACTCTCCTGCGGCTAGCCTCACCCGATATAGATGATTGCGCTACGCGATGCCATAAACGGCCGTCGTGTATAGTCAAGTCTCCAGCCTCCGGAATAATTGCTATTTCGTTTTTATCAGCACCGTTATCAAGGAAATATTTTTTACGAAACAACATGCGATACAAATTCTGTTTATGTGTGCCGGGAAGTATTCTTAAGCCGCCATTTTCAGGCTTTAGCGAATCCAAGTGGATCCCAACATTGAGCATCGGATTTAGTTTTTGACCCTGGAAAACGTCCCGCAAACCATCAGTGTGCCAGCCCATTTTGGTGAAGCCACTATCAGGGCCATTTACGTAATGATTAAATACCATTCCGTCTTTTTCGGTAGCACCTAACCTTGCTCCCGCCCCTACCAGGTTAAGCAATACATTAAACCTTGGATCTTTTGTAAACTCAGAAAATATAAGATGATGCAGATTAATAAACGCGAAACGCTGCACAATGGCAGATCCATCTAAATCCTTTCCGTACTTAATAGGTACACCATTTACTTTCTCAACTTTGTTAGTGATCCAGTTTTGTTGCACCTGTTCTGAGGCCCGTATAAAGTCTGTAACAGTTTCGGGGTTAATAAAATTCTTAAAGTGTATAAAACCGTTACGGTTAAAAAAAGTTTGTTGTTCGGCAGTAATTTCAGCGCCAAGGCTGAACCTTTGATAGGCCATATCCATGAAAAATAAAAAGAAAAATAAATGAATTAGTTAATTAAATACTTGTGGCATTAATAACAACAACAGCAACACAAGCCAATCCGGGTGGATGGCATTCGCATGGACTTTGCGGTGTTTATTTTACTGTTTTGATTCATTTTAAATGTCTACTAACTTTATAGACATTTCAAATATAGACAAATGTTTATAAAACAAAAATTTATTTTACTTTTTTATATAAACCGGCCGTAATACGCTCAATTAATGACTTATTAATATAACGTGATCCAGTTGCAGATAGCTTGTTTAGCAAACCTGGGATAATTTCTGCTTTTTGATTAAACATTCCCTCTACCCCTATTTTTGCCACCTCATTGGGTTGCATGTTAAATTTTTCAGCAAGCTCTGCTAAGGAATCCATACCGGCGCGTTTTGCAAAGCCGGTATCGGTAGGCCCTGGACAAAGGCAGCTTACCGATACCGAGCCTTTTAATTCTATTCTTAAAGCCCTGCTAAACGAGAGTATAAAAGCTTTGGAAGCAGCGTATAAAGCTAATGTTGGAACCGCCTGGTACGCTGCCGTACTGGATACGTTTAAGATATAAGAAGGTTGTTTTTTTAACTGCGGCAATAAGTAATACGTTAACTCAATAACTGCGTTTATATTCAACTGCAACATGTTTAACTGCTGGCCAATGTCGCTTTCATCAAAATTACCCCACAAACCGTAACCTGCGTTATTGACTAAAATGGAAACAGGAAGGTTCTTGCAAAATTCAGCCACTTTTTTTGCAGCACCAACTTCGGAAAGATCAATGGTAAAATACAATGCCTCTCCCGGAAGTTTAGTTGCCAGCTCTTCAAGTTCAGGAGCCGACCGTGCAATCAGAATTAATTTATATCCTTTTTTTGCTAATAAGACTGATATCTCCCGACCTATTCCTTTACTTGCCCCCGTAATTATCGCGTATAAATCCATATAACAATGTTAATTTCTGAATATGGCTATTATTCTTCGTT
Organism: Mucilaginibacter sp. L196; assembly: GCF_009765905.1. Classification (GTDB taxonomy): domain Bacteria; phylum Bacteroidota; class Bacteroidia; order Sphingobacteriales; family Sphingobacteriaceae; genus Mucilaginibacter. The sequence continues at coordinate 1,316,563 of NZ_LMUO01000019.1, forward strand.
AACTTCAATCCTTAATTGATGTGTATTGAAAACTCTTGAATATGGGGCCACCGTTTTTGTTAAAAACACACTACCGCCGATAACGCTATCATGCCCTATAACTGTTCTTCCGCCAAGTATAGTACTTCGGGCATAAATAATCACATTGTCTTCCACGGTAGGGTGCCTTTTAACATCAGACAAGACCTTGCTTACCTGCGCCGCTCCTAAAGTAACACCCTGATAAATACAAACATTTTTACCAATAATACTCGTGGCACCAATGACAATGCCAGTGCCATGATCAATGAAAAAAGGAACATCAATTTGGGCATTTGGATGAATATCCACACCAGTTTTACCATGTGCATGCTCACTTAGTATACGAGGTAAAATAGGAACTGATAATTGTGATAACCTATTGGCAATCCTATAAACCGCTGTTGCATAAAAACCTGGATAAGAAACTATTACTTCATGTATACTGATCGCGGCGGGGTCTTCTTCATAAATTTTTGTTGCATCTAACCTCAAGTTTTGATAGATCTCTTCAAGCGAAGCGTAGAACTTATAAACAACCTCATCTATATTAATGGTTGATGGGTCAAGGTAACTCAACAAAATATTTTCAAGATCAATTTGGTTCTTTTTAAGCTGTCCCTCATATATAGCCTGCCTGTTTAAACGGTTATTGGGGAAAAGAAATTCAAAAAGATCTGATAGCCAATCTACCGCTTGCCTAAAAGATGGGGTTGCCTCCCACTCTGCCTTGTGAACCTGGTACAGGTGCTCAATAAATGTGCTTATGCGGTTTTCTTCCATGTTTATTTTTTAAGACCGTGGAGTGTTTTTACAAGTAAATCAACCTCAGCACAGGTATTATAAAATGCTAGCGAAGGCCTTACCGTACTCTCTACACCCAAACGGCGCAAAATAGGCTGCGCGCAATGATGTCCTGAACGTACCGCGATTCCCTGTTTGTTTAGTTCGGCGCCAACCTCTTCGGTTTTATAACCATCCAGTACAAACGAAAGCACACTTGCTTTTTCAGCAGCGGTACCAATCAGTCGTAAACCCGGAACCTGTTTCAACAGACCAGTTGCGTATTCAAGCAGAAAATGTTCGTATTGCGCAATGAAGCCCATGCCAATTCGTGTAACATAGTCAATGGCGGCGCCTAATCCTACAGCGTCGGCAATGTTGCCTGTACCTGCTTCAAATCTGCCCGGTGCATTATGATAAGTAGTATGTTCAAAAGTTACATCCTTTATCATATTGCCACCACCCTGCCAGGGCTGTGTGACATTTAGTAATTCTTCTTTGCCATAAAGCACACCAATACCAGTTGGCCCAAAAACCTTGTGGCCGGAGAAAACAAACCAGTCGGCATCAAGCGATTTTACATCAACCGGCATATGTGAAACAGATTGCGCGCCATCAACCAAAACCTTAGCACCCGCTGAGTGCGCTATTTGAACAATTTGTGCAGCAGGTGTTACCGTCCCCAGTGCGTTTGATACCTGAGTAAAGGAAACTAATTTGGTTTTAGGCGTTATCCGTTTTACATATTCATCCAGCAAAATCTGTCCATCATCATCTACGGGTATAACCTTAATTGTTAGATTTTTTTTAGCCGCCAATTGCTGCCACGGAACAATGTTAGCATGGTGCTCCAGGTGGCTTATAATGATCTCGTCGCCCGCATGCAGATACTGTTCTCCCCAGCTTTTTGCTACCAGGTTTATAGACTCTGTTGTACCACGCGTAAAAATTATTTCATTAACCGAACCGGCATTTAAAAATCCTTGAACTTTTTTGCGGGCACCTTCATAGGCATCTGTGGCACGGGCTGCCAATTCATGCGCTGCACGATGTATGTTTGAGTTCTCGTGTTCATAAAAATAACTAATACGGTCAATAACCTGCCTTGGCTTTTGTGTAGTGGCGGCATTATCCAGCCATACCAGCTGTTTACCATTTACATTTTCTGAAAGTATCGGAAAATCTTTCCTGATGAAATTTACGTCAAATCCGGGAAGTGTCGCCGCGGGCTTATCCTTTAAAAAATAATAAGCAGCGGGGTCGGTGCCAAATCCGGTTAAGGGTATTTGTGGTAAATTGGGGGTAGTTACAATGCCATTTAACACCTGTTGTAATTGCTTTTCAAATGGCTGCTCTTGTTGAAAAGGCAAATGAAAAAGACTATCAGGAATTAGTTCAAACGGTAAAAAACTGCGCCCCAAATCCTGCTCAACGGGTTGAATAGAAGCATTCAACCCAGGATCATTAAAACCTGTTTGCGGGTCCTGAAGATTAACCGCATTGCCATGATGGATACCCGATGGACTAACGCCACTACCTGCTACTGAAACAGGCGGTTTGGTGGCATCATAAGGATTATACTCAGGTAAAACAATATCTTCATTGGGCTGTGCCTTAAAGAGTTGATTGGCTAGAGTTTGCAGTTCCTGAATATCGGGTAAATTCCCCGAATTAGTATTTGTACTCATGATAGTTTCCTAAGTCAACGTCTTCCAAAACAGCAATAGCATCATCCACCAAAACAGCTAAAGAGCAGTATAATGATACCAAGTACGATGCTATAGCTTTATTATTAATGCCCATAAATCGAACAGAAAGGCCTGGCGATTGCTCTCCAGGTAAACCCGGTTGGAATAACCCGACTACGCCTTGCCTGCTTTCGCCGGTACGCAATAGTATAATTTTGGATTTATTATTTTCGATAGGTAATTTATCCGATGGGATAAGCGGTATACCTCTCCAGGTAATAAATTGTGAACCGAAAAGAGAAACCGTTGGCGGCGGTACACCCCGGCGAGTACATTCCCTGCCAAAAGCGGCAATTGCCAATGGGTGCAGTAAAAAGAAACCAGGCTCTTTCCAAACTTTAGTGATCAACTCATCCAAATCATCAGGCGTAGGCGGCCCTAACCTGGTTTTAATTTTTTGGCTAGGAACTACGCTGTGTAATAATCCATATTCCTGGTTATTTATCAGTTCACTTTCTTGCCTTTCTTTAACAATCTCAATAGTTAATCGCAGCTGTTCACTTATTTGGTTATAAGGTTTACTATATAGATCAGATACCCTTGTATGAACATCTAATACGGTATTTACAGCGCTTAAATTATATTCACGGGGATCTTCAACGTAGTCAACAAATGTTGATGGTAATTCGCGTTCATCACGTGAGGAGCAATCAACCTCTACATTTTGCGCGTCTTTTACTTTGTTCAAACGGTATACACCCGATTCAACCGGCACCCAGTTCAGTAGTTGAGGTAACCAGCGCGGTGTAATTCTTGATAATTGAGGAACGGTACGTGTAGCTATAGCTAACTGCCTCGCGGCAACGTCGCCTAATGCGGTTTGTTTTGTTTTTTGATCTGCCATTTTAACTGGGATTTAGATAAATTTATTTATGCTTTGGTATACTATATTGCAAGTATAATAAATAGACTATAAAATCTACGTATTTTATAGTCTTTATTTTAGCAAAAATAAATAATGAGAAGATAGTTGAGTTTCTTTCACACGAGTTGAATACAAGCCAGCTTTTGAAACTTGCAAAAGAGAACACTAACTCATCTTTAATAAAACATTGATAAGTAAGACATTATGTAGAATACATAAACGAACTATCACATTTTATGATCTCACCGACCTATGCCCTTAACATCGGAACAGGTTATAGAACAACGAGACGATCAAAACGCTACCGACGCAGGCTGATTCTCATTAATTTTAATGGTTGTATCCCCTATTGAAGGAAAAAGAGCGAGCATTAGAATTGTCCCTACAAGCAGCCAACTGATCCAGTGGTAATAATCAACAGAAAACTTCAATTGCGCCTGTGCAGACATACTTCTACTTAAAAGCCCGTTTGCTGTTTTTATAGCTTGTTCCGGGGCGCTGCCACGGCTCATCAATGCTCCTTTATAGTCAGCCAATCTTTGAACTGCAACTGGATTTAGTGAATTCACCTGATCTTGCAAGCGATTGAGATGATCTCGCTGCCCGAAAAGCTGAAAAAAGTTGATCAATGCTATACTGGCAGTGAAACCCAGAAAACGGACGAAGATGCCAACGGCCGAACCTGTATTACCAAATTGTACAGGTGAGGAGGAAATCAAGAAAAGAATGATCGGAACCATCAACATTCCTGCGCCCATTCCCTGAAGGATTAATGGAACAATAAGATCCGCAGTATCTACCTGTGTAGTAAACAGGGTTGACATCCAGATATGAAAAACAAGCAGGATAACGAAACCAGATATAAGGATCAATCTGGTTGATCTTTTCAACAGGATTAATCGCGATGCGAGAATAACGCTGATAATAATACCGGCGATATTATAAAGTAATAACAGGCCGATATGTATGGGATCGAGGCCCAATATCCCTCCCAGAAACGAAGTAGTGATGCCAAACGAACCACGGACAATATAAAATATAAAAAGCAGTGCGGCCCCTAAAGTAAATTTAGGATTTTTAAATGCCTGTAAATATAAATATGGCTTTTTAAGACTTAACTGTCTAATAATAAAAATACCCATAAGCAATACGATGGCTATCAGCCGATAAGAGATACGGGGATCGTCGAGCCAGTCATATTGCTGGCCGTAAATTAATACATAGCCAATAAGGCATAATCCGGCAGAATAAAGTAAGAAACTCGACCAGTCAAGCCTGTATAAAGGGATTTTTTTATTGAGTCTGACGTTGTTCATAATAAAGAACATCAGTACAGCACCAGGCACATAGGAATACATGGCGCATTTGTAGATGACATTATAATCAAAAGTATCTATAATCGAAGCGGTGATCAGTGTGGTAACAGGTAACACACATAACAGAATACAATATACCACAGAATATCCAATCTCTTTTGATCGCTCGCTGTGGAGCTTGCTGAACATTAAGGTTAATGTAATATTGATCGTTCCACAAGTTAACAAGCCCTGGATATACCTCATCACTAAAAGGAGGAAAAATGAATGGGTAAGGTAACACAAGTAGCAGGTTGCGATCAGGAGGATAACCCCTACCAGCAAATACTCTTTACTGGCCATATTTTTAAAGAAGCGCCCTTCCAGCACAATAAAACTGGCCATTGAGCCATAAAGAATAATTAACGAATACTGTACATCATTCGGAGAGATACCGTAATAACCCGCCGCCGCGTTCACATTACTAATTGATAAAGCAAAAAGCACTACCCCCGGCAACACCACTATCAGTAAGCCAAAGCGGATCAGCCATTCCGGAACCCAGGATTTAAACACAGGTATCGTATTACTCATGATCAGCTTCGGTTTTGTTCACCCTTACGCTAGCATTCATACCTGCGCTTAGCAGGCCCACTGTAGGATTATTGTCTGTAATTTTGATTTTTACCGGGATACGCTGCGCTATTTTCACAAAATTTCCGGTAGAATTATCCGGCGGTAACAAAGAAAAACGGGAACCCGTAGCCGGTGAAAAAGAAACTACAACACCCTTTATTTTTATATCCGGATAGGCATCAGTCGTGATCTCTACTTTTTTTCCTACCTGAAGATACTCCAATTGAGTTTCCTTAAAATTAGCGACAACCCATTTACCTGTCTCGTTGTCAACAATGAAAGCCAATGTCTGGCCTACCTGTATCTGCTGCCCTGGTTGAATCGTCCTCTTTCCCATCTTGCCGTTATAAGGTGCAGTGATCACCGTATAAGAAAAATCCAGCTGATTGCGTTGCAGCATCAAATCCCTGCGTTTTATTTCAGAAAGTACAGGGGATATTTGTGATTTGCTATCATTAACTTTTGATAAGGATGCCTGGTAATTATTTAATGCAGCCTCATAATCAGATTGTGCAACATCTAAAGCGCTTTTCACATTTTCCAATTGCTGCTTCGTTGCCGACTCTGCATCATACAGCTTTTGGTAACGGTCATATTCCTGTTGCTGCCTGGTTAATTTGGCTTTTGCTGCGGCTATTTGTGCGTTATTAACCTGCGCCATTTTAGATGCGGTTTCCACATTACTCTCCAGTACCCTCACCTGCGATTGCGCATTTTGTAGCCCGGCTTCGCCTTCTTCGCGCTCTAAGGCATATTCACGGTTATCAATTATCAGTAAAGTATCACCCTTCTTCACGTCCTGGTTCTCGTCATACCTGATTTCTTTGATATAGCCGCTAACCCGCGACGTAATCGGATTGATGTAGGATTCAACCTGGGCATCGTTGGTCTCATCATAATTGTAAAAGTCATATAGGGTTATTACGCCCCATACACATAAGGCCAAAGCGATGAAGCCGGCAATCCATGCCGTTATTTTGGTAATGATCTTATCTGTTTGCGTATAAGTATTTTGCGTGTTCATTTTATAAATTTCCTGTGATGTTTTGTAATTGAAAATATTGGAGCTGAGCCGCGATTTCTGCCGCAGCCAAATCAAAGCGTGTTTGTAGTAATTGGGTATCCGCATCAAGCAGATCCGTAATCAGCGAAGTTTGATTAAAGTAAGTATTGCTTACAATCCTGCGGTTTTCGGTAGCCTGTATAATATTGGTTTTGCTTACTTCAACCCGGTTAAGCGCCTCCTGATAGCGCAGGTAGGCTTCATTAACTTGCTGCCTTACATTATCCTCGGTTTGTGAATGTTCTATTTCCTGACTCTCATATTCTAATCGTGCCACTTTAGTTTTGTGGTAGTTATGATATAAGGAAGAAATAGAAAAAGAAGCTTTAATACCGGCCAGCCCAATGCCATATACATATGGCGAATAAGGGTATAAAAATATCTGGGGATAGCTGTAATTGTATGTAGCAAACAACCCTACCTTTGGCGATATATTGGCCCGCACATTTTGAAGCTGTAATTTGCGCAATTCAGTTTCCTGGGTAGAAATCCTAACTTGATAAGAATTAGTTCCGGCTTCGGCAAGATACTCCCCATTGGATTTCACTTTGGTGGAATCCAGCATATTTCCTTCGGTTGGCTCAATTCGCTGTTCATCCGGCAAACCAATTAATATGTTTAACTTTTGGTTAGCAATAGTCAAATCATTATTTAGCTGTACCAGCGACAATTTTTGACGTGATAGTTTTAATTCAGCCCGTAATACGTCACTTTTTAAAACAACGCCATTAGCTTTTAAAGTCCGTATCTGAACAAGTTGCTTTTCCTGAGCAGCAAGGTCTTTAAGTAACAGATCTTTGAAAATTATACTGCGTTGCATATCCAGATAATATGCGGCGGCCTGAAGTTTCACTTCTGATAGCGTTAGCTTTTTTTGTTCAGATGCGATTTTATTTTCGCTTTTCCGGGCATCAATTTCAATGTTTAACTTATTGCCGTTATACAGGTTTAAGTAGGCTTCGGCACCCACGGTATAAGTAGAGTGTATTACCTCAAATTGTTCGGGTGTTTTAAACAAACCATTCTCATAAACCGGCATATTACTAATCCGGGCATATTCGCCTTCGGCGGTCACTTCCGGTAGCCTTTCGTTTTTAGCGTCCTTAATTTGCTCTACGCTGCTTTCCACACCTATTTGTTTCATTTGCACAGACTTGCTAAAGGTGGCCGCCTTTTCCCATACCTGGGCCAGGGTTAGCGGCAAAGCAGGCAGTGAATCAACCCTGATCTGCTGGGCAGAAGTGGAATAAGCATTAAGGATCGCTAATAGCACCAGGGGTAAAAATTTATATATTACTTTCATATCTTTTGAGAAAGCAAAATTCGGCGTATTGTGGGACTTAAATTTTAACTACATTGCCAATAATTTATTCATTCCGGCCAAAACATGATTCAGACTTCCAGTTTTTTAAGAGCAATTGACCTGATACCTGAATCGGTTTATGTGATGCATGAGCGTAGCGAATTCCTGCTGCCCTGGCATTCCCACCACAAAGGGCAGCTAATTTATATTGAAGGAGGAGTAGCCTATATCCATCTTACCGAAAAAACGCTGATCATTCCGGCAAGACATTATGTATGGATACCTAAAGAAATAAAGCATTATGTAGAAATGCATAAGTCAGTTATCATTATATCCCTCTATTTTTATGCTGATGACGATGAAGATCATCCTTTCTTTAACAAAGGCGGTATCTACCCTATCAATACTCTTTTAATGCAGATGCTCTCCTATACTACCAGATGGGAAGGTGATATTGAACCAGGAAATAAAGCCTACGCTTTTTTAGCAGGAATAAAAAACATATTGCCCGAAATCAGTAAAAAGGCATTACCAATTGCACTGCCTACTACAGAAAATGAAAGGATGCAGCCGGTAATACAATATATCCAAGATCATTTGCTGGAACCGTTAACGCTGACAACACTTTGTGCTAAAACAGGCTTTAGTGAACGAACGCTATCCCGTCTTTTTCAGGAAACGATGAAAATATCCTTTTTACAGTATTTCAAATTATTGCGCATGGTTAAAGCCATCGAAATGATGTTGCAAACACATAAGTCTATGAGCGAAATAGCCTATACTTTAGGTTATAACAATCTATCCGCTTTTAGTAATATATTTTACCAGCTAACCAGAACCAGGCCATCCGAATTTGCGAAGCAACTACAACTATAAGACTTTCAGCAATTGGGTTGTGATCAGATATACAATTCACCCATGTTCTCATATCTATACATCATCTCCATTAGGATCTTTAAGAATTAATACCGGTTTATAGTTATTCCGTGCAAGCCCCTTAATGATGCTGCGGTGCGTTAGGTTATACAAAAAACTGTGTTTACCGGGTAATGCGATAATGAGTTCAAGTTCGTTCGCAAATGAGAAATGATTGACACTTTTTAAGACATCCTTTTCAGTAGAATAATAAAAATGATGAGGATAGTCCTGAAGGTTTTGTTTGATTTCTGATGCTATTCTATAATTATCTTCATCGGCAATCACCGCATCGGATGTGTTATCTACATTTAAAAAAAGCAATTCCGGACGTGACAATTCTTTCAGCTGGCTCATCTTACTTATCAATTTTACTGAAGAAATATTGCTGAAGTTAAAGGGCACCAATGCACGCTTAACTTTCTGGTAACGGGTTAGTTCCGGCACAATGAGTACAGGTATTGTACTTGCCTTGGCAATTTTAATTAGATGATCGCCGATATAACTTTCCTCACCCGAAACACCATGATTACTGCCGATGACCATTAAATCCGGTCGTTCCTGGTCAATGAGATTTCTTATAGACTGCAAGAAGGGAATTTTACTTAAAATAAAGCTAACCCTAACATGCTGTTTTAATTTATGCAATATGCTTCGTTTAAGTTCTGCAAATTGAACCTTTAAGTGGCCGTCCAATTCGGCTGCGCTATCCATTGAATACTGAATAAAATCAGCAGTAGGTATTATTTGCTCAAATTCAGTGGTGTAAACATTCACCACCAAAATAATTTGATTTACCGGATGGTATTCACTAAATGCAACCGCGTAATTAACTGCGTTGTTAGATGAGCGGCTGAAATCAATTGGAATTAATATTTTTTTCATGATTTGATCTTTTAAGCAGCTTAATAAGCCGGTACAAAGCTCAAGAATCACCTGAAAATTAATTTCATATACTATGCCAATTATTTATTCATTTTCGCCATTTTGTATTTTTAATTTATAAAATTTTAGAAGATGTTTAAAAACGGTTGAATCTTGTTTTTATATAAAAACAAAGCGTCATTGAGCGGAGCGTGGCAATCCCCTACTTACAGGGCGGCTCTGCATAGCTTGGGATTGCCACGCTTCGCTCAATGACGATAGTTTAATAGTTTTTAAACAGCTTCTTAGATATTTGCTACTTTCTGGTTTTTAACCGTTAGCTTTAATCAATGGTATAACTTTTCTACCAATTAGTTCTATCGAGCTCATTAATTGACTATGCGTCAGCCCGGCATTATCCATCTGGAAGGTAAACCGGTCAACCCCACCCAATGCTTCACTATGGCGTATTAATTTTTCTGCAACCTGCTCTGGCCCGCCAACAACAAGTACACCTTTTGGCGCAATTAATGAATCGAACTGCCCTTTGGTTACCGGTGGCCAGCCACGTTCTCTTCCCAACTTTGTCCAAAGCTCTGCGTAACCGGGATAGTAATCAGTTATCGCCTGTTCATTGGTCGCAGCAACATAACCAGGTGAATGTAAACCGACCTTTAATTGTTCCGGTTTAAATCCTGCCCGGTGCCCGGCTTCACGATAAAGATCAACTAATGGGCGAAAACGATGTGTTTCGCCACCAATAACAGCAACCATTAAAGGTAGCCCCAGTGTTCCTGCTCTCGCAAATGATTCCGGTGTGCCGCCTACACCTAGCCAAACAGGTAATTTTTCTTGTAACGATCTTGGGTAAACCGGTAGATTGTCCAAAGTCGCCCTAAACTTACCCGACCAGCTTACAAACTCATGGTCGCGTATTTTAAGCAACAAGTCAAGTTTTTCTCTAAATAAAGCGTCGTAGTCGTTCAGGCTAAAGCCAAACAATGGATAAGCTTCTATAGATGAGCCGCGACCAACTACTAATTCCGCCCTGCCTTTAGAAATCAGATCAAGTGTAGCGAAGCTCTGGTATACACGAACAGGATCAGCGGCACTCAATACAGTAACAGCGCTGGTTAGGCGGATACGTTTGGTTCGTGCAGCAGCCGCGGCGAGAATTACCGCAGTGGCGGAATCCAAAAATTCCTTTTTATGATGTTCACCAATCCCAAAAACATCCAGACCTACTTCATCGGCAAACACTATCCTATCCAATAATTGTTCCATCGCGTCAACGCTGCTTAGTGAGTTACTACCATACATCGCCGAGGCAAAGCTATCTACTCCAATTTCCATTATATTTGAATTTAGTTGTTGCAACACTTAATTCAAAGTTCGGTTTTTTAAATGATTTAAATAGCAGGATAATCTCATTAAAATTTAGTGTTAGAAAAAGAAAGGCTATTGTTGAATAGCCTTTCTTTTTCTAATATCAGTTAACCCTACGGGAAGATAAACGCCTTTATTTACTTTTTAACAGACATCTTTTCATCTAACAATTTCATAAAATATCCTCCCACAACGCTCCTTGCCTGAAAACCAACCTGCTTACCATCGGTTGTCTCATGCCAATCACTTAATGGCACACGGGTTGGGGTTTCTTTAGCATATTTGTAAATCGGGTCAATTAGTGCTTCAAAATCTTTTTGGTTACCTGCTAATGTTGCGGTCCACATTATCCAATCAGATTTTGTGTAGGTCTTACGGCTGTCTAATGGCAATCCAAATTCATTTTGTTTGGTTAGATAGAAATTCACTTCCTTATCATAAACATCTTGCGGGAAGAGATCAAGCCCTAGTACTTTATCCCAAACCATGTTATATTTTTGGCTCCATGTACCCGGGTTTTCAAATGTTAAAGTAGAATGGTCACCATCGCCTGATAACTTTATCCATTTACTAACCATTCCTTTAGCTATCTCACGATATTTAGTCGCTGTTTCCTTCTCACCTAACTGATCAGCCAATTGCGCATAGCAGGCAATACCAACTATGGCCTTAACTGATAAGTTGGAGTTACGTGCAAGGTGACCTGCAAAATCATCGGTACATAATTGATTTTTAGGATCAAATCCTTCCTCAACCAAATAATTAACCCATTTACTTAATGTTTTCCAATGAGGCTTAGCGTAATCAGCATTACCTTCTGCTTTCGCGATGGCCGCTATCAAAATAATCATATTACCCGATTCCTCAACCGGCATACCCTCGCCATATAATTGACCATTGGCCAACGGATATTCTCCCAGATCATGCGAAGCATAATCTCTGTTAAATTTACCGCTTTCGCTAAAATATAAAATACCATTAAGCATTCCCTCTAGCAATTTGGGGTTGTAAATTAGATACAAAGGCGCCGATGGGTAGGTTACGTCAACCGTATTTATAAAGCCACCGCTAAAGTTTTCCTTAGATAGCCATAGCAACTTACCTTGCGGACTTTTTACCAGCATATGTGCTGCAATACTTTGGCGATAGGCCAATGCACATAATTTGGCATACTTCTCCCCGCCTGCTTTAACAGCATCGCTATACATGGAGGTATTAAATGCCTCGCATCTTTTTATTACAGTTGGATATTCCGTAGCCGAGGTTGTTAACACCTGCACAAATGTTTTTTGCTGTGCATTTTGCCACCATGGTTTTAAATTGGTATGGAAATATTGGATCGGGGTAATATCATCATAACCCATTTCTATAAATTTCGCTACAGGAGCTTTACCAACTATACCAAACGGTATTACAGTATTTAAAACAACATCCGTACCTTGTTTAACGGTCGTTTTGCTCTCGTTATTTACAAAAGAACCAACTGCCTCAATACTGCTGCCTATGTATTGTATCGCATTACTATTTTTAGGTGTAGCTACATACATATATCCCCAATCTATCCGTACATCATCGCCACTCTTTTTCAAAATAGGTTGTTCAACTGTACCCGCTTTTAACATAGATAAACCTGGTGAAACAACCTTTTCGGCAATTACCGGTTGCGAGGGATTATTGCGGGCAATATCTGCTGATGCGCTAAAAAACACTTTTACATTGTGTGGCCTACCATCATTTGATTTTACTTTATATGAAATATAAGATACTGGCCTTGATAATAGCGCCAAGTCATTTAATAATAATGGTGAAGTAAAAGTTAGCTTCAGATCAGCATCACCACATTTAAAATTGTATATGGTTTGTGTTGCATTTATATCAACACTGGTTTGTTTAGCCGCTTCTATTTGTCGCGCTTTTTTCTTTACCATATCAACCAGCCCAATATCCAGTCTGGAACCGCCGCCCGTATTAATAACATGTATAGCTAAAATATTTTCGCCATTTTTTAAGGTATTGGTAATTGGCACCATACCATAATCGTTGGTAACCCCAACTTTTTGATAGACTCTCTCGCCATTTAAATAAACGTCTATATCATCATCGTGTGATAGTTTCAGTATCAGTTTATTAATATCACCCACATTTGATGCAGAGAATATGCGCCTAACCCAAATATCATGCGTTTTCCAAATGGTTTTATCTATGTTTTCATCGGTACCTATCGGTGCCAAACCATCTTTCCATTCTGTAGTTTTGTATTGTATTGTGGTCCAATCGCCTTTGGGTTCGATTTCGGTATACTTTACTGGGTAATGGGTTTCATCAGCTGCCGGGAGTATTGTTTTAAATACCTCGGGTTCTTTTCCCATAAAACGATACACTTTATCACCAACCTTAATAAAACCAAGCAACGATTGATCTTTCCCGGTCCAGTGATGGGTTGTAGAAGTATTCAACGTGTCAGAAAAAGACCAGATGCTGAAATAGGTATTATGCGTAATTAACGGATAAGCCGGAACCTTTTCAATTTGTGCAAATACACTGGTATTTAAAAACGTTAACAGGAGTAAAAAACCAAATTTATTCATGTAGTTATTGTGCTTATAAATCAATGTAATATTTTTATTTTTCATTTGATAAAGAATAAGGAACATCTGCTGCTTTTATACCCCTTTGTTTATTTGGTTTAGCTGTCATGTCCATATTAATAATTGCGCCCTGTAACAATGCAGCATGGCCCACCCAGTTTAAATCATAAAACTTGCCGTTATAGGTCATGGTATTAACGTATTTATTATCTGCGCTATTTTTTGGCGCATTAATAATTAACTGTTTACCGTTTTCCAAATTAACTGTTATTTTTTTAAACAATGGTGCACCCAATACATATTGTGTACTAACCGGGCACACCGGATAAAAACCTATTGCCGAAAACACATACCATGCTGATGTTTGCCCATTGTCCTCATCGCCGCAATAACCATCAGGTGTTGCCCTATACATGCGGTTCATTGTTTCACGAGCCCAGTATTGGGTTTTCCAGGGTTCACCCGCATAACCGTATAAATAAATCATGTGTTGTATCGGCTGGTTACCATGTGCGTATTGCCCCATATCGGCTATCTGCATTTCGCGTATTTCGTGTATAACAGTTCCGTAATAACTATCATCAAAAACAGGAGGAAGCGTGAATACCGAATCAAGCTTAGCAACAAAATTTTGCTTGCCACCCGTCAGATTTATTAAACCTTGAATATCCTGAAAAACGCCCCAGGTGTAATGCCAGCTATTACCTTCAGTAAAGGCATCGCCCCATTTAAATGGGTTAAAAGGTGTTTCCCATGAACCATCTTTATTTTTACCACGCATTAACCCAATACTAGGGTCATACAGGTTTTTGTAATTCATCGCCCGTTTTTTGTAGATGTCGATCTCTGATGCTGGTTTACCCAGTGCTTTACCTAAACTGTAAATAGAAAAATCATCATAAGCATACTCCAGGGTACGGGCTGCATTTTCATTAATGCCGACATTATAGGGTACGTAACCTAACTCGTTATAATAATCAACCCCACGGCGGCCTGTGGCGTTTGGCCCGGTGTTATTGGCACCGTGTATTAATGCTTTGTACAAAGTTTCAATATCATATCCGCGAAGACCTTTTAAATAAGCTTCGGCAACCACCGATGCGGAGTTGTTACCCACCATACAATCGGCATAACCCGGGCTCGACCATTCCGGCAGCCATCCACCTTCTTTATAATCGTTTACTAAACCTTCCTGCATTTCTTTAACGATGGATGGATAAACCAGGTTAAGAAAAGGATATAACGCTCTGAAGGTATCCCAAAAACCTGTACCACCAAACAGATAGCCCGGCATTATTTTGCCGTTATAAGGGCTGTAATGTACTAACTTGCCATTAGCATCAACCTCATACAATTTATTCGGGAAGAAAAGCATCCGGTACAAACAGGAGTAAAAAGTACGTGTTTGATCGATGGTACCACCCTGTACATTTATATGGTTTAATGTTTTGTTCCATATGGTTTTTGCTTTTTGTTCGGTAACATCAAAGCTATCGGTTCCCAGTTCACGCTTTAAATTCAACTCAGCTTGCTCTATGCTGATAAAAGACGATGCTACCCTAAGGTGTACCTGTTCCCCTTTGCTGGTCTTAAAGCTGAGTAACGCGCCCACGTGGTTGCCTTTATATTCCAATACGCCGGCGTCCATTTTCAGATCATGCCATACCGATGCATCCTTAAAAGGCTTATCAATATAAATAACAAAATAATCCTTAAAGTTTTCAGTAACTGCGCCACTATTTTTGGTGCTGTAACCTATTATTTCATTCTTTTCAGGGATGATCTTTACGTATGATCCTTTATCAAAAGCATCGATCAGAATATGCGAACTATCGCTTTGAGGGAAAGTGAACCTGAAATTGGCCGCCCGTTCGGTTGGTGTAATTTCAGTAGTGACATCATAATCCGCCAAATAAACGCTGTAGTAATACGGTTTGGAGGTTTCGGCTTTATGCGAAAACCAACTGGCACGTTCCGTTTCATCCAGCTTTATTTTACCGGTTTCGGGGAATATGGAAAACATCCCGTAATCATTCATCCATGGCGATGGTTGGTGGGTTTGTTTAAAGCCGAGGATTTTATCGGCATCATAGGTGTATTGCCAGCCGCTTCCCATTTTACCGGTTTGTGGTGTCCAAAAATTCATACCCCAGGGTACAGCTACAGCCGGATAGGTATTCCCGTTTGACATGATGGGTTTGGATGCTGTTCCCATTAACGGGTTTACATAATCGGTGAGATCGGCTTGTTTATTTACCTGGGCTAATGTTATGAGCGGTAAAAAGGTTAATGCAATAAAGAATATTCTTTTCATCAAAATAATTTGTTTCGGGCAATGGCCCGTTTGGATTTTGTTATATAGCTCAGCGTAAATCAGATATTAAGAATTTACCATTTTAAATTAACCTTTATGCCATCAGGGCTATTATCAAACCCCAGGTATAATGTATGAGTGCTTACATCCCATGATGATTTAACATCTGTAATAATTTTACCTGTGTTATCCGTAACCCTGATATGCTTTGGCTGTACGGGCAACAGCACACGCATGCTGTTTACTGTGTTTATCGGGCTTTTTGCCACAAAAGAGTAACTGTCAGCTTGTATATGTTCATCATATATTCTTGATGCTGAAGCTAAAACTTTCGGTTGTTTTTTATTTACAACGCGGTTCAGGGCATACAATAATGACTGCTCGCCCGGAGGAACCGTTTTTTGAGTTAAAACCGGTAATTGCGGATCAAAAAGATCAATAGCCGGGCCCTTTATGGTGTAAGGCTTGCTATCAGCATTTTCATTCATCACCGAAACAATATCATACGGCCCTCTTTCAAGGTACAAGCTATTTTTGTAGGCTATTTTACCGGCATGGGCATCTTTTTCATAAGCTTGTTTTACCAGGTTTATGTAGTTATCATCATTATTTGCCTGCAACACAAATTCTTTAGGATTTTGCCTAACAATGTATACCATGCCATTACCAACTTTATAACCCTTTTTATTACCGGTAGTATCAATATTCAATAGTTTAAAAAGATGTTGTGACGGTGCGGTATATTTATTCCCTTTAGTATCCCACCATTCCATTACGCTTTGATAAGGATCATTATCCCTGCCGCAATAGATCAAAACACCACCCTGTTTTACCCAGTTGGCAATATACTGATGTACCTGAGGGCTGTTAGGTTTCATATTGGAATAGCTCATCACTAAAACCTTAATATTTTTAAGCGTATTAGCGTAGGCAAGGTTTTCCATATGAACCGTTTGCACCGGTATACCACGCTTTAACAGTGGAAAGGTTTGGCCATAAAAGTTTGAAAATTGCGGATCTTCAAAACCATTGTGTGTTGGAAAACGCTGAAACATCAGCGAATTACTCATCAGCACACCTATGCCATTTACCCCGGTTACTTTGTTTGGTGATAAAGGCATATCATTCAACACATTTATCATCACCTGCATTTGGGTTGAATAATATTTAGGTATCAATACGCTTGAATCGCTATTAGCCAATTTATACGGATGGGTATAGATACGTTCAGGCCATGGCATTACCTCATAATTATTTACCGTCGGGTATAATAATTCTGCGGTAATGGTTGCCTGGTAATTTTGTTTGTAATCGGCCCAGTTGCGCGGCCTGTCTTCTACCGGATCGGTTAAAAAGAATAATTTCCTGCCTGTAGGTGCCGTCATGGATACCATTGAGCCATATTCAAGAAAAGCATTTTCAAATACCCTTTCCTTTTCCTGGCCATTAAAATAAGTCGGCTCGCGCGATGTTCCGGTCCAAACCTGTGCTATATAGCCGTCAATACCTGGTAATGTTGCCAGGCTTGCCTCAGGACTTATAATTTGCCATGAAGAATAATTTACAAGCGAGTGTGTAGCTATATAAACTTTAATATTTTTGCCTTTACTCTTGCCATAAGCTTTGGCATAGTTTGAAACCTGTTTTATAGCATTATAAAACAGTTGATATTTTAACTTGCTTGCCAGATACGTATTTTCAGCAGATGCATCCTCCGGCCTCCACGGGAATCCATAAAACTTTTGCCATTCCTCTTTAAACGGTGCGCTATATCCAGCACGTGCCCAAAACTCGGGCTCTTCAAAAAATATTGTAGTAATACCGGCATCAATAACCCTTTTTACAACGGCAGACTTCATATAGTCAATAAACGACTGTACCGGCACTACGTAAGGCATATTTCTGCCATGAAAAATAGTATCACCTTTTTGCGTTACCTGGCCTACACCCAAGTGATTTTTTCCGTCCCATTTACCCAGGAAGTAATCATAGTATGATCCCCAGGCAATACCCGTCATAAAAGCAGTTTGGTAGCCACGGTCGCGCCATGATTTTACACGTTGCTCAAACGTTTCACCTTTTCTATCATTCGTGCCATATACAATGGCTACATCTGAGCGCACATCGATTTGGGGTATCCAGCCAATGCTGGTTTGAAAAGCTGTTTTTTGTCGTGGCTCATTAATAACGGTTGACTTATTTTGTGCCAAACCAACGCATGAGATAGTTATTAGCCCGCAAAAAAGGATAGTTTTTTTCATAGGTATTTTTTATTATTTAATGATCGTAATTTTATCAGGGCGGACTGAAAGCCTGCCCTGATAAAAAGAAATTATGGATAAGTGAGGCCTACAGGAGTACTATAGTTATATTCATCATACACTGCGTTTATCCTCGCCCCAACCCGGAAGAATACATCCTGTGCTGGCAAAGCTCCGCCTGTAGTGGTTATGGTAATAACCTGACCTAAAATACTATTACCTGACGTACCGCTGTACGAGGTTAATGTTGAGTACCTTGGATCATAATTATTATTAGCATCGTAATGTGTATTACATACGTACAGGTTAACATCAGTTATTGGCTGCTGATAATTCGGATTATTGGTACCCCGTGTAATTTTAACTTGTACTGTAACGGTACTATCAGCATTAAATACCGGCTTGCCAACCCACTCTACTCTTAAAAAAGGCTGAACCTTAAAATTTAAAGTTGCCGTATTTTTTAAAACGATGGTTTTGCTGGAATCTGTTAAAACATTGCCAACGCTATCAGTTAGGATAAGAGGCACAAATGGACCTTGCACTGAAACTTTATAGGTTGCACCAAATACTTTAGTGTTATTAAATGTACCATCCTGCATCGATTGAAAATAAATAGGCACAGGGTTGCTGCTGTAGCTTGTTTCAAGCAATTCCACGCGAGTACCTCCACCCCCTACTTCTGTCTGTACTGTAGCACCTGTCACTTCGTCAATCGTACTCCCATTTATAGTATCAGATGGGGCCGGATAATTATCAATCTTGCTGCATGAACTGCCGGCAACAACTACCAGGCATAATGCGGTATAATAAAATAGTCTTTTCATGTTTAATAAATTTAATAGCCTGGGTTTTGAATTAAATTTGTGCTTTTTGATATTGCGCCTTGGGGTATTTGTTCATAATACCATCTTGGGTCGTAAGTGTAAACACTGTTATGCTCATCGGTACGTGCATCAAAGAAATATTTGCCGGCCTGTGCCGAATAAAATGGCATCAAAACCCTGTATATAGTTCCATTTTGCTCTTTTGAGAATGTTCTCCATCTTTTTAAATCCCAATAGGTCTTATTCTCAAATGCAAGCTCTTTTCTTCTTTCTATACGTACACTATCGATGGTCATTGAACCGGCGTTCGATAATAAAGTTGCGCCTGCCCTGGAGCGTATCTGGTTAATATCATCAAAGGCATCCTGTTGATAGTTGGTAGTACCAGCTTGGCCAGCAGTATATAATTCGTAAGCTGCTTCCGCACGGTTTAATAAAACTTCGGCATAACGCATTTCAATCCATGTTTGTGTTTCATTGTTTTCAAGCACCTGTGATGTTGGCAAATTTGGATTAAGCCATTTTCTCACAGAGAACCCTGAGATGGCACAGGCTTCGTCGCTAGTAAAAACCCCGCTTAATCCCGCGGGGTTCATCAGCGTTCCATTAGGTAGTGCGTAGGGTGTTTGTGATGCTGTTGCAGAAGTTATTAAATTCGTAGTTGGATATTGCGACCTTGAACCTGCCGGCAATAAAGGATTAATACCTGCCGATGCATTGCCTGTATAAATACCACGACGTATCTCAATACTTTCAGCTTTAAACACATCTCCCGGCAAAATAACCGTGGCTCTTAGCCTTGGCTCAACATTTGCAAACAGATCCATTGTATTTGTATATAAATTATATTGCCCGCTGGAATTAAGGGTTTGAATAGTACCGTCTGGGTTTTTAGGTATACCGCCAAACATCTCCACAAAATTAAGCGTTGGGTTTACTTCGGATGAGTAACCATTTGGCCCTATCAACTGACGAGGCACGTTATAAGCGTCATAACCATGCACCGAGTTTGGATATTGGTACTCTCTTACAAATACGCTTTCTTTACTTGATGCATCAGAAAACAGATTTACAAAGTTTTGGTATTGAGCAGTTTTATCAGTTGCGCTCCATGCTGACAGATAAAGGCTATACACACCATCGAGCATTACAGCAGCATTGTAGCTTTTTTGAAAGTAGCCGTTTGCCAGGCTAGCAGGCATTCCGCAAAGCTCGTTATGATTTGCATCAAATAAGGTAGTGGTGTTGTATTTAGCAATAGTACCGGCATATAGCATCGCTCTTGATTCAAATGCAGCGGCAACGTATTTATTTGCCCTGCTGCCATCAGCATCATCAGCGTTTACGGCAGGCAAATTAGCAATCGCGAAATCAAAATCGCTGGCTACCTGGTCCCAAACCGCTTGTTCTGAAGAACGGGGTATTTTCAGTTCGTCGGTACTTGTACCTACCACATAGTTTAATGTTTTATTTACAATAGGTACACCGCCAAAGCGTTTTACTAAGGCAAAATAAGTCATACCGCGTATAAAATAGGCCTCACCTAACCAGGCATTTACTTGTGCCGTAGTGAAGTTACTTGCATACGATGGCAATGTCTGAATAAAATAGTCACAATCATGTATTACCGTATAAGAACCACCCCATATATCCCAAGTCCAACCTCCAAAATTCTCCTGCATCGAGCTTGTTTGATCTTTACTTAATGCTTCACCTGTAGTAGCTGGGGTTGGGCTGATGATCCAAAAGAAATTTAATCCTCTTTGTGGCGAATACCTGAAATCTTCAATAGGCAATTCGCTATACAAACGTGCCATATAAGCCTGAATACCTGCTGAATTGGAAAATACATCCGGATCCTGAATTATATTTTTTGGTGGAATATTGAGCTTTCTGCAAGCCGCAGTGCCCAGAATCAAAATTGTTAATAATATATAGTTATATTTTTTCATGATTTTTTCAATTAGAATTTAACATTTACACCAACGTTATATATTTTATCAAGCGGATATAGATACCCATACGTGCCGGATGGATGCTCCGGATCGACGTATTTAACATTGGTTATGGTAAACAAGTTATAACCATTTGTAAATATCCGCACCCCTTTAACCCCTATCTGTGATAAAAAATTTCCGGGTAATGTGTAGCCTAGTTCAGCACTTTTAAGCCTCATATAAGCCGCGTTCTGAAAATTAAATGTTGAATTGGTATTAGCAGTAGTGCCTGTGTAAGCAAAATGGCCCGGCACCCAAACAGTATTTGGATTATAAGGATCGGCATTAGGATTAGCAGGATGATAATCGTTTAAAAATTGTGTTAACGCGCTACCACCACCCCATAGCGGTATATTTAATTGCTCGATGTAGGAAACGCTGTACATTGCAGTCCCCTGGAACAACAAATTAATATCAAAGCCTTTATATGCACCGCCAATAGTAAGGCCATAAGTTACTTTAGGTATTAATGGTGTGCCATTAGGGTTACCGCCATAAGCAATTGGATGATTATCATTACCATCTATCTGGCCATCGCCATTCCAATCCTGGTAAATGTAATCGCCAACAACTGTGTTGCGGCTAACAAAAGTAGGGCTGTTAACAATCTGACCATAATTTTGGTATTGTCCTGCTCCACTGGTTCCCCATTGGATACCTTGATTCCTGTTTGCCAGGTTATTTAACCAATCAAGATATGAATTACCCTGTTTTGACTCAGCATATGTGGTATTCATAGTATTGGTGTAAGAAAAAGTACCTTTTATATTATAAGTGAATTTGCCGATATGATTTCTGTGCGTTACTTCAAAATCAAAGCCCTGGGTTCTATCGCCATTAATATTGGCCTCTGGCAGCGGAGTACCCAAAACATCAGGCACTTGTAATACAGGAGCAGTCAATAACCCGGTTCTGTTACGAATAAAATAATCAATAGTAAAACCGAATAATCCTTTCCAGACATCAAAATCCACACCTACATCAAAAGTATGTGAGGTTGCCCAGGTAATGTTTGGGTTTGGCAACCCGGTACTTTGTACAGCATTTATAAACGTGTTATTGAATACTGAACCGGTAGGTACTTGGTTGTTTGAACCATTTGCAGGGTAATTATAACCACTCAGGAACTGATAATATAGCGGTCCGTCATCCCCTAGCACACCATACGAAGCACGAAACTTTAAATTATCAATAAACGATAATGCAGAAGAGTTTTTCCAGAAATCCTCGTCAGATACACGCCATCCTAATGAAGCAGACGGAAAAAATCCCCATCCCTGTTTAGGTGCGAACTTAGATGATTGATCATCCCTGAAACTAAATTCAGCTAAATATCTACCTTTAAAATCATAAGTAGCCCGTCCTACAATTGAGTTAGTTGCATATTGATACAATCCGTTTGTAGTTTCTGTAGCAGCTTGTAATGCGCTATTACCTGCAATCAGTTGATCAACAGGTATTGCAAGCTGCCTGTATGCGGCAAAGTTATCACCGCTTTGTCCGTTACCTTCATAAAGTAATAAGGCACTTACATTGTGGATGCCTCCAAAAGAGTGGGCATAGTTAAGTGATAACTGATCCGTATTTTGTGTATAATCGTAATACTGCCTTTGTACAAAGCCTGGCGAATTATTTAGCGTCGGGTTATAAGCCTGTGTGGCACCATCATAAATATAAAGATTATAAGCTATCTGGTATAGCTTATTGTCCTGTATCTGATCGTCATAGCTGTAAAGGCCCTTTAAAGTTAATCCATCAACAAAAGGCAGCTTATAATCAATACTAAGCGAACCGTTGTAAAATTTATTATTTTGTGTAGAGTAACCATTAATATTCGAATTTTCGTAAGCTACCGGGTTTCCACCATCAACTATACCATCACTTAAATACGAAGGATTATTATTGGCATAAATTGTTTGGGTGGGTAATTCCCTCCAGGTTTCCCGGGTTGTGTACCAAAAAGATTGTGCCGGAGAATTTTTCTGATCCATTATGGCACTCATATTTAAGTTAACCGTAATGTTTTTGCCTATTTTACTGGTAACATTTGAACGTATATTATAACGTTTGTAATTAAGATCATTACTGGTTAAAATACCATCCTGATCAAGAAAACCTCCACTTAATAAATAAGTTGTATTCTCATTTCCACCGGTTGCTGTTAGGTTATGCTGTTCCTGCATTGCCGATTTTTTGAAAACAGCATCGTACCAATCTGTACTTTGTTTGCTACCATCTGCATAAGCTGCAAAATCTGCCGGAGTATAGGCTATAATTCCACCATTAGAATTATGCAGGTCTTGTTGGTTAACAAGTGTCATATACTGGGTAGCATCCACCGGTTTAGGTAAACCGGAAGGCACCTGCGCACCAAACGTACCTGAATAAGTAAGTTGAAGCGAACCAGCTTTTCCTTTTTTGGTAGTAACCAAAATTACGCCATTTGCAGCTTTAACACCATAAATGGAAGCGCCGGCATCTTTCAAAACCGAAATGCTTTCAATATCATTCGGGTCTAGCCTTGATAATATATTGCTTGTGCCAACATTATTATCGCCATTACCACCTGTAACAGAAAAATCGGGCATCTCTACACCATCAACTACAATTAATGGGTTGCCCATTCCTCGTATCGAAATATTATTTGCAAAATCTCCCGGTTCAGCTGTGTTTTGAACTACCTGCAAACCGGCAACTTTACCTGTTAGCATATTTTCAACATTCTCATTTTTGGTGGTAACGATATCTTGTCCGCTGATTGATGATACCGCATTGGTAAGAGACACCTTTTTTTGTGTACCGTAACCAACTACTACAACCTCATCTAAATTCGACGTTGAGGGGATTAGCTTAACTGTTAAAGTTTTTTGCTCGCCTACAATAATTTCCTTCTTGTTGTAACTAACAAAGCTAAAAATCAGTGTAGCGCCTTTATCGGCATTGATAGAAAAATTGCCGGCAATATCAGTAACAGTTCCGTAGTTAGTTCCTTTAACAAGAACACTTACGCCGGGCATTGAATCGCCCTTTTCATCTACAACTCTGCCCTGAATTTTTGATCCCTGGGCAAAAACTGATGCGGAGAACATTAAAAGACACGCCAGCAAAGCCAGTTGCGGCGACCTGATAATTTTTAGTTTTGCCGACCATAGTGTAACGAGCCGACCATAACTAGTAAAAGTTTTCTTCATAATAAGTTTGGTTAATTGGTTAATAATTGTGATTACCTACCGAGAGCCAGGACGGCTTTTTTTCGGGGTTGACCACTTGGTTACTTACACAATGATAGGTTGAGTGGTATTAAAATAAGGGTTAAAAAATGGGTTAATAGGCAAAATAATATTATTAATCCCCTTAAATTATTTACACAATGAGTAATTTAAGTGCCCGTATAACATGAATAGATATATAAAAGGCAATAAATAAGATATTGATATTTTCAATCCCTTTGTACATATTATGCATGTATAATTGGAATTTTAATAATAATGGAGTAATACAGACCGCTATAAAGTACTTAGTGTAAGATTTTATCTAAGCTAATTGCATAATCAACGCCTAGGGATTTTTTGTATTCGGTTACAAACTGGTCATATATTTTTTTGGTATAATCAATACCTTTTACTCTTCGATAGCTTTTTAACTGATATTTTAATGCAGTATCATTAAAAACATCAACGTTTAATATAAGCCTGCTTATTTCTAATAATAGTTTGTAGTTCTCTTCAGCGTATAATTTATCAAGTTGAGGTAACAACTGGTTCAATAGCTGTTCTTCAAAATCTGATTTAAAACCGTCGAGCCATAAATCGGTCATATTGCTTAAAAAAGAGCCGCGGTTAATCAATTCAAAATAATTAATAATTGATTCCTGCTTTCCATTACCGCCTTTTTTGAGTATGTCCCAAACTATATAGTAATCGCAGTAAAAAACTTCATCAGTATTAAAAAAGTAAATATCATTAAAAAAGGTAAGCTCAATACCATCAATATCGCCTATGGCACTTCTTAAGTGATTAAGTGTAACACCTTTAATATTTTTAGTTTTAGCAACATCCTTATCAGGCCAAAGTAAGTGTGATATTTTTTTTGATGGGATACCGTTATTGTCTTTGCTGTATAATAATATCAATATAAATAACTGTTTAATTTTGGGGCTAAACAGATAGGTAATATCCCTGCCTTTTTTATCAAATACCATAAACTCGCCCAACAAATAAACTGCATTTATTTTGCGCTCATCTGTTTTTTGCCTATCCAGTAATTCATCTTCAAACTCATCAATAACCGGGATAATGTTCCTTGGCGTTTTCTTTTTATACAACCATATTAGCACAAGTATTAATAATACAATAACTAATAATGGCGCAATGTATATTAACTTAAACCAATGTTTAATTTGCCATTTATGGAATTGTGAATAGCTGGCGGCGCTTACCGGCGGATACGAAAGTGAATATATTTTTATAGTAGAATTATTAGGATCGGTAAACTCCTGAATAGTACAAAGCAATTGATTGGTTTTGTTATTGAGAAACAAATTAATATCACTTTCTATCCTCTCTGATACAACCGGTATTGATGCACTTACAATTTGATATGAACCATCTTTAATCGAGAATTTATATAGTTTTATACTTGTTTTAAATATTTCGTGAGGATAGCATAAAGCGTAAAAGTATTTACCATCACTTGATAATACCAAGTTATTTGCAGGCACAAAAACCTCATTAGGATGAATATTCCATATCTTTTTTATAGTGTGGGTTTGAAGATTGATACAATACAAATCATAATATTGCCTGCCTCCTACAATCTGGCTGCCGGATTCGTTACCGTACCCGCCAAATAAATAAACTTCGTTATTCTCATTAACGTTACTTACTGCCGAGAAAAAACGAGGGGTGATAGTATCTCCTTTAAAAACAACTTTCTGCCACTTATCATCCTTCCGGCTGTAATTAAAAAAGTTATTATAATAAGTATAAAGCCCATAGCCACCAAAAAGGTAAATACTATCCTGAGTTTTATTGTAAAAGATATTATGATGATGCCTTTGCCCAATAAACTGTGCCTTGCCTATTGTTTCCCATACCATTGATTTCATATCAAGGGCGGCTATACTGGGTGTACCAGGCGGCACATTAAAGGCTTCGTAGATATAGCATTTATCCTCTTTAGCATTAAATATGCTTTTACCCAGTAACATTGCTACCGGCGCTGGCTTTTTAAAAGCCGTAGAAACTGCACTCCCCTTTTCACTATCATAAACCATTAACGAGTCTCTTGTATATATAAACAAGTTTTGATCAACCGGTGTAAAATTCAATCCGGCTACTTGCTTAAAAGCATGCTCATAGCTAAGTTTCCAGTAGTATGAATCATTAATTAGCCATACCGGATTTTCGACCAAGCCAATTTCTTCGCCATTATCGCTATGAACAATATTTCCACCAGATTCATCTAACGGGAACGAATAGCTTTTCTGATTATCCTCAACCACCAAATTTTTGATTGCCATATCCGGCACTTCCATATAATATTGGTTTTTACCAAATATTAATTTTGCCGTAATCGTATCTTCTAAACCTAAACCATTAGCATGATATAACTGGTTATCTATATAAATTTTTACATTATCTTCTTTTAAGTTAAAATCCACCTTAACTTTTATCCATTTACGCTGATGCAGTTGTGATGTTTGTATAGGTATTTTTAGTTTATTACTTTTTCTATCGATATTGAAATTTAAATAGGCTGCCCCGTTAAAATATAAATAACTTAAGCTGTACGAGTTATTTTTGCCGGCCAGGTTAAATATGTAGCCAAGGTTTTTAGTATCCCATAACGAAAGATCAAAGCTAATTGATAAACGATCCTGAAATAATTGGGGGTGCGTACTGAAAACATCATAAGATGTGCGCTTGTTTAGCAGGCTGTCATTTGAATTAAACATCAAACCCTGGGCTTGCGCTCCTATTATATGAAAGAATAAAAAGAATAAGCCAATTTTAAAAGCTATAAAACGGCCACGTAAACAATTAAATAATTCTCGCATTAAAGGTTTTCTTCAATAGAATGTATTTTTTTTTAATATTAAATTTATACTGCTAAAGTAGAATTTTAAAGGGCGAAAAAATAATTAATAACTTTCTTTTGTACTTTTTCTTGTAAAAAACAATGTAGATATCGCGTAAATATTAAAGAGGTGTTAAATTACATTGAACCTATATATTCTGATAGAACACATAGGATGTAGAAGTTAATTCCCTTATTTCCATGATTTAGTGAACACTCAGATAAAACAATTTACCTAACATCAATTTCCTTTCTAATCTATTTTTTAATACCTTCGCCGCCCCTAAAATTTTATTGTCTTAACCCCGCTGCTATGAAAAGGTTTTTATACGGAATTGATTTTGGAACAACTAACTCTGCTTTGGCTATTTACGATGAAGAGTCAAAAGAAATACATAGTACCATCATTATTCCTTCACTCATTTATTTCTATCATCAGTTCAATGCAGCAAGTTCCTCAAATTATGTTGTAGGCGAAGAGGCGATCACAGCCTACCTCAAAGATGATATGAAAGGGCGATTTATCAAGTCTGTTAAACAAATATTATCAAGGAGCAGTTTCTCAGAAACCCGTATTCATAATAAGAAGTATAATGCTTCGGATCTTGTGGCTATCATTTTAAAGGAGTTGAAGGATCGGGCAGATAAATTGATCGGGCAAGATTGCAGAAAAGCAATAATAGGCAGGCCTGTTTTTTTTGACGACGACAACGTGCAAAAAGATACGTTAGCACAAACCAGGTTATATAAAGCAGCAGAAATCGCTGGCTTTGTGGACATACGTTTTCAATTCGAGCCTATTGGAGCGGCCTTCGCCTATGAAAAAAGCCTCGTAAAAAAGGAAAATGTACTGGTGGCCGATCTGGGTGGTGGTACCACAGATTTTACTTATTTAGTGCTTGATCCTGAAAAAGTAGGGAGTAAAGACAGGAAGAACGACATGATGGCTAATGGTGGTATTTACATAGGGGGAGATAGCTTTGATTCTTCTTTTATGTGGGAGAAGGGCACCCCATACTTCGGCAAAAACACCCAATATGAAGCTACTCCGGGTAAGGTATTAACGGTTCCAAAATCACTTTTCGCAAATATTTGTTCTTGGGAACAAATGAATTTCTTTAATGGTTTGCGTATTAGAAAAGACATAGAAGATTACTATTACTTTTCAGGTGAAGATCCTCAGTTTAAAAACCTAATCACGCTTATTGAAAATAATTTGGGCTATTCGGTATTTCAATCCATCGAAAAAACAAAAATCACGCTTACCAATGCGGATAGTGCTGTGTTTAGCTACAACAATATGGATATCAATATTGACGAGGAATACCACTACCGGATTATGAGCAGATTATCGCAAAAGACGTGAATCGGATTGCAAACTATCTGGATGAGTTTATGCTGCAAAACAACATCGATCCTCAAAATATTAATAGTTTGTTTTTAACAGGCGGCACTTCTATGGTGGGTAGCATTCAAAAACTCTTTAAAAACAAATTTCCACATGTTAACCTAAACTCGGGAGATAACTTTAAAAGCGTAGCCAAAGGTTTAGCTTATAGTGGTTACTTATTTGAAAATTAAAATTTCCCACCTGTTTTACAGGATATTTTCGCTTTTTTTGTCCCTTAATATCTGCAATGAAAAAAATCAGTGATTTTACAGTACTCAGGGCATTCCGCAGCGTTAATTACACGCTTTATTTTACTGGCAGGGCTGTTTCACAATTTGGTACGTGGATGCAACGCACTGCGGTTATATGGGTGGTGTATTCTATTACGCACTCGGCCTTTCTGTTAGGGGTGACCATATTTGCAGAGCAATTCCCTTCGTTCCTGTTCTCAATCTTCGGCGGTGTTGCAGCCGACCGTTATGACAGGTACAAGGTTATAAAGCTCACCCAAATCACATCAATGATACAGGCGATATTATTGGCCGCATTGGTAATTACAGGCCATACTATTGTGTGGGCGATACTTGTTTTAAGTGTGATATTAGGCATAATTAATGCTTTTGACGTACCTGCAAGGCAGGCATTAGTACATGATGTTGTCGCGGATCAGGCCGACCTTCCAAATGCTTTATCGCTTACTACAGCTACTGCAAGCCTGGCACAATTATTAGGCCCTGCTTTGGCCGGTATTGTTTTAAGTGCCTTTGGTGCTGGCGTTTGTTTTCTGCTCAACGCTGCAAGCTTTGGCGCTGTTATTATTTCATTGCTGTTGATGAAGTTACCTGTTCATCAACCAAAAAAATCAGAGAAAAAGATCCTAACAGAATTTGCTGAAGGTTTTAGCTATCTTAAAAAAACACCTGATATCGGCATGGTTATATTAATGCTCGCAATCATCAGTTTATTTGTGCTGCCCTACAATACGGTTATACCCATATTCGCTAAAGTAATATTTAAAGGCAATGCATCCACCTTTGGGTACATCACCAGCTTTATTGGCGTAGGTGCGGTATCGGGTACCATTTTCCTTGCTTCGCGTAAACCCGGCACACATTTAAAAAGGATATTATTTGTGAGTACCATCATGATGGGAATTGGATTGATCGGTTTTTCGCAAATAACCAAATTCCCCATAGCCATGTTCTTCGCTATTTTAACCGGGTTTGGTGCAATTGCGCAGTTTACTGTATCCAATATTATTGTTCAGTCTGAATCGGCACCACAAATGCGCGGGAGGGTTATCAGTATTTTACTAATGGCTATCTTCGGGATGATGCCGCTTGGCAGTGTGGTGATCGGCGCTGTATCAGAACACATTGGCGCACCAACAACCGTATTAGCACAAGGCATTATATCGATTGTTGTAGCATTGGGATTCGCGAGCTTCCTGACTAAAAAAAGGAAACAGCAGTCCCCTGTTGTTGAGGAAACAATTGTTTAATGCGTTTAATTGAATAAAGAATACTTAAGATTAAACGTTGCTAACGTTCTATACTATAGCCTGTTTAATCTGTTCACTATTTCTTTCGTACAAATACCTTCAAGAGCAACTCCGCTCCTGCTGTCCCAAGTGGTTCCCAAAATCCAGGTTAGCGACGATTTTAAAGAAATACTAAGTATTCACTTTTAGTAATCAGGGTAAAGCTTCTAAAGCGTGTCATATGGGAAAAAATAAGCAAATGACTCTTCTTCTATCTCAATCATCCCTTTTAACTAGAAATAATTAAACATGCTACCGCTAAAACACCTTGTTATCATCTTACTGTTACTATCGCCGGGTTTGGTACTGGCACAATCAAAAAAAACTTTCACAATTTCAGGCACCATTAAAGATAAAGCATCCGGCGAAACCCTACCGGCAGCTACAGTTAGCTTTGTGGAATTGCCGGGTAAAGGCGTAACCAGCAATTCTTATGGATTTTATGCTATTTCCATTCCGGAAGGTTCTTATACCATGTTAACCACCTATACCGGGTATACTACAGATACGCTAAAAATTCTATTAACTAAAAATATGCTGATTAATAAAAGCTTAGCATCTGCTTCCGGTCAGCTACAGGAGGTTAAAATCAAAAGCAGCACGGCACGAAGCAATAATATCCTGACAACACCCGCCGGTGTTCAGCGGCTTAACATTAAAGATATTAATAATGTGCCGGTGTTATTAGGAGAAAAAGATGTGTTAAAAACCATCCAGCTGCTTCCTGGTATTGTGTCGGCAGGAGATGGTAATGCCGGATTCTTTGTACGCGGCGGAGCGGCAGATCAAAACCTGATTTTGTTAGATGAAGCCACCGTATATAATCCTTCACATTTTTTAGGCTTCTTCTCCGTATTTAATTCGGATGCGATCAAAGACATTTCAATTTACAAGGGCGGGATGCCAGCTAACTATGGCGGTCGGTTATCCTCGGTAGAGGATATTCAGATGAACGATGGTAACAATCAGAAATTTGGCGCCAGCGGAGGAATCGGACTAATCGCATCCAGGCTTACGGTTGACGGGCCACTGTTTAATAACAAAGGCTCTTTCATTATCAGTGCGAGGCGAAGTTATGTCGATCTGTTTACCGGTTTTGCATCTGACACCACTACCAAACACAGTAAAATATATTTTTACGATGTCAATCTAAAAGGAAATTATCAGCTAGACTCTATTAACCGCATCTTTTTATCAGGATATTTTGGAAAAGATGTTATGAGTTTCAGAAACAGTTATGGGCTTGACTATGGCAACTCAACCGGAACGTTAAGATGGAACCATATTTTCAGTAGCAAGCTATTTTCAAACACCTCGTTAATTTACAGCAATTATACTTACGATGTTAATATTGATGACAATACAGATAACATAAAAGTATCTTCAGCAATAACTGACTATCATTTTAAACAAGATTTCACGTATTACCTGAACGCAAGCAATAAGCTAGGATTTGGCTTAGAATCAACCTATCACATCACACAACCCGGCACAGCAGTAGCAACCGCATCTTCCAGTTATAATGATGTTTTTTTAGAGAAGAAGTATGCTTTGGAAAGCGCACTATATCTATCCGATGAATGGAATGCATCTGACAAGCTAAAGATAACTTATGGCGTAAGATTAAGTGATTTAAGTGTACTGGGACCCGGTAACTTTTATACTTATGATAAAGACGGCAATAAAACAGACAGCACTTATTATAAAAGCGGCAAAATTGTTAAAAGTTATATTACGCCGGAACCAAGGTTTGCCGCCAGCTATCAGCTTAATCCGACCAGCTCTGTTAAATTATCTTATGATCGAAATGTTCAGAACATACACCTCCTAAATAACTCAGCTTATTTATCTACAACAAATGTTTATTTGCCTAGTAGTAATAATATCAAGCCGGAAATAGCCGATCAGGTTGCTTTAGGTTATTACCATACTTTTCATAACAACGGCTTTGAGTTTTCAAGCGAAATTTATTACAAAAACCTGCAGAACCAGATTGATTATAAAAATGGCGCTGACCTGGTGGGCAATCCGAATATTGAAGCTGACCTGCTTTATGGTTCGGGAAGAGCCTACGGATGGGAAACATATATCAAAAAGAAAAGTGGAAAATTTACCGGCTGGATCAGTTATACGCTATCAAAAACGGAACTTAAAATCCCGGGGATAAATAATGGAGATTATTATCCTGCAACACAAGATCAAACGAATCACATCTCATTGGTAGGTATGTATCAAGCTACTAAGAAGTGGACATTTTCAGCTGATTTTGTTTACAATACGGGTGATGCTGTCACCTGGCCGTCAGGAAAGTTTTCTGTTGATGGCGCTCCTGTATATTATTATGGCGCAAGGAACAGTAACCGCCTTCCGGCTTATAACAGGCTCGACATCGGAGCAACGCTTTTGGCTAAAAAAACTACCAAATATGAAAGCAGCTGGACCTTTTCCATCTACAATCTTTACGGCCAGTCAAACCCTTATGATATAATTTTTCAGGCCGATCCAAATAATGCCAACAAAACCCAGGTGCAGCAGACAACCCTGTTTAAAATGGTTCCATCAGTTACTTACAACTTTAAATTTTAAAATCATGAGAATTCAAACACCCATCATAATTCTAGTTCTGCTTATCTTGTTCTCTTCATCCTGCCAAAAAGTAATAACGCCACAATTATCCAACGGTGCCCCTCAACTGGTTATTGAAGGCGCGGTAAGTGATACTACCGGACCTTATCATATTAACATTTCGAAAACTGTCAGCTTTTACGCAGACAATACCTATCCTAATGTATCTGGTGCGTCGGTAACGATCACTGATCAAACAGTAGGTGTAAATGACCTGTTAACTGAAACTTCAACAGGGGTTTACACTACGCATAGCATCGTCGGTACCCCCGGGCATACCTACCAACTTCAAGTTGTACTTAACGGGAAAAACTATACCGCTGTTTCTACAATGCCTCTTCCGGTAGCGCTTGATTCCATCACTTTTGATTATACCTCTGTAAAAAACATGATTCAACCCGTTGTTCACTACCAGGATCCGGCTGCGTTTGTCAATTATTATAAATACAATATTACGGTAAATGGCGTAAAACTTAACCGGTTTCAAACGGATGAAGACCGGCTAATGAACGGCAAATATATAAATGAGGACCTGGTAACCGATACAGGAGCTATTAAGAAGAATAATTTGGTATTGGTGAATCTTGACGGCATAGACAAGGGCGCATATAATTTTTTACAAGAAGCAGAAAATATTGCGTTTTATAATGACCAGCTGGCAACACCTGCCACTCCCACTTCAAATATATCTGGCGGCTGTCTGGGCTATTTCAGTGCACAAACAGTAAGTAGTAAGTCAGCTGTAGTAAAATAATGATTGACATGAGACCTGTTTAAAGAAAATAATAAAGGTCATTTTTTTCAGTAACCAATAGGTCAATAGCGGTTCGTTATGAAGAACTTCTATTGGCCTATCGGCATATAAAGATTTATTGGATCATGTTCGCTTAAGGACTAGGATGCCAGACTTGTAATTCAACTATTCCGTAGATTAGCCGAAATATAAATAGCCTTATTCCAATATTAAATAAGCATGTTTATGTTAATTAAAATTAATTTTTAAAACAGAGTCAGGGTAAAGCAAAAGATAGGTGTCTTTATACGCTCCCAGTTACATTAACCAATTTTGCGGGTTAAATTATAAATACACAAGCTTAATGACTTTAAATCTAAAACGAATATCTCAAATCATTTTATTGCTTTTACTAACTTCTAACATCAGGCTATCGGCCCAAAGTTATCTGATGAAAGAAGTCTCCATCAAGGAAATAAAACAACAACCCATAGCAAGCATATTAAATAAAATCTCCAGCAAGCAGGATTTTTACTTTGCCTATAATAACAGAATTATCCCAGCCGACAGTTTAGTGTCTGTTTCAGGCTTCCATGGAACAATCTTCACTTTTTTAGAACAGTTGTTGGGGGGAAACTACGAGTTTAAGGAAGTACCCGGATATATCGTATTAACATTTGCACCCGACAAATTGAACATTACCGCTGATATAATTAAAGATCAGGGAACGCAAATTGTAATAAAAGGATATGTACGCGATGTGTATGATAACAAGGGAATAATAAGAGCCAGTGTTTATGAAAAAAACTTACTGATATCAACGATCACTAACGATAGAGGATACTTCGAGCTTAAATTAAGGAACTATAACGGATCAATAAAGCTTACGGCAAGTAAAGAAAACTATCGCGATACTTCCCTGTATATGCTGGCTGATGTTATTGTGAGTGATAAGCAGATCAATAAAAATTACAATTATTATCCGGATAATGGATCGAACAAAGGAATTGAGCATAACCGTTTTGCCAGGTTTTTTATCAGTTCGAAGCAATTGGTACAGGATTTAAATCTCGGTAATTTTTTTGCAACAAGCCCATATCAGGCCTCACTTATACCCGGCTTAAGTACACATGGTATGTATAGCAGCCAAGTTATTGATCATTTTTCTCTGAATCTGTTAGGCGGATACACCGCGGGGATAAATGGAGTTGAACTTGCCGGGGTATTTAATATTAACCGCAAAAGTATGCGCTTTTTGCAAGTGGCCGGTATATTTAATTTTGTTGGCGATAGTACCAAAGGTATACAAATGGCCGGCGCTTATAACAATGTGTTAAACAACGCCAGGGGAATACAAATTGGGGGCCTGGTAAATCAAACTCATACATTTAGCAATGGGATACAAATGGCTGGCTTAGCAAACTTTGATAAAACCGCTAAAGGACTGCAGGTGGCTGGTATCATAAATAAATACAATACCGATAAAGGAGCTACTGTTGCTGGGCTAACCAACATCGCCCGTGATAGCAGCGGTACACAGCTAGCCGGATTTTTGAACATAGGCGGAGATGTGGCAGGAATGCAATTGTCCGGTTTTATGAATGTTGCTAAAAAGGTTAAAGGCCCTCAGGTGAGTTTCTTAAATATTGCAGATAGCAGCAATTACCCGATCGGTATCATCAATATTATTAAAAATGGCGGCAAAAGTGTTGCAGTAAGTACTGATGAAAACCTATATGCACATGTCGATTTTCGTTCTGGTGGCAATGTATTATATAGCGTATTGGGAATAGGTTATAAATCAGGTTCAAATAAAGTTAAATATTTATTTGATATTGGATTAGGGGCACATATCATCAATCATAACAGGTTCTTTTTAAACGGAGAATATGTTAATACATCCTCGTTAAATACAGCTCTTAAAAATGATGTGTATTACACAAATTCATTGAAAGTTTTAACGGGATATAAACTAAGCAAACATCTTGGATTGTTTGCAGGTCCATCCATAGATTTGGCTTCTTCGGAGGCAGATGATGCGATTAAAGTTCATGGATGGATTATCAATAACTCCACTAGTAATAATCACAAAAACACTGTATCCGTTGGAATAACCTGCGGGTTACAGTGGATGTGGTAAGGCCATCCCGCTTTATTTTCTTATCTGATTACAATTGTATTGCCGGTCTTATCAACCTGCATTTCAGGTGTTGTTTCCTTTATTAAGTTTAGTATATCTGTTAATGAATCCTGCAGCCTGATAGTAACTGTTATTGGCACGTTGTGCAAGGCATTATTTTCAATTTTAATATCAGCGTTGTAAGCTTCGTTCAATACATCAATCAGGTGCCAAAGCGGGGTTTTATTGGCTATAAAAGTATTGCTTACGTAATAGTTGTATAGCATATCATCACTTCTTTCTATTTTAAATGCCTCGTCGTCTGGTTTTATGCTGATCATCTGCCGGGCATGCAATTGTACCGCGTTATTATTCTTACTTACACGTACTATGCCGCTTTCAACTATAATTTCGGTATTATTCTGTTTACTTTTTACGTTAAAAGCCGTACCTACATCAACTATATTAATGCCATTTACATGCACGGTAAATGGTACAGCTGCATTATGCTTAACGTTAAAGAATGCTTCTCCTGTCAAATTCACCACTCTTTGTGATTTAAAGTCACTGTTATAAGCGATGCTTGAGTTTTTATTCACATGGATTATTGATCCATCAGGCAGGGTATCTATTAACACTTTGTTTGTCGTCTTTAGGTTTACTTCTTCCGATGTTATACCTTTTTGCCCGTTGTATAAATAAAGAGCTCCCCACCCACTGCCAATCAAAAGCAGAACCGCCGCAGCAATGCGCAACCAATTGGTATTGGTTCTTATGGGTATTACCTTAGCCGGTTGCTCGTTTGCCGATGCCCTGTTGCGTTTGAAATTTTCCCAGGCTTCCGTTTCTCCTAATGGGCTAATCTGCGCTAACCTTTCGCTGGTTTCAAGGATATCCTTTATATCTTCTAGCTTTTTGGCATTTGCGCTGCTGATGGCTATCCAGTCTTTAACTTCCCTGGCCTCGGCTGCTGTGGCTTCCCCAAGTATAAATTTGATCAATATATCTTCACTCATATCCTGTTTCATGATCTGAACATATTAAATATAATTACTGCAATTAGGGGTAGAAACTCTTTCATTTCTTTTCTCAATATTCGCAATGCTTTGCCCATATGTGTTTCTACTGTTTTAATGGAAATTTCAAATTGGTTAGCTATTTCCTGGTATTTAAGATGCTCAAAACGACTTAAATGGAATATGGCCCTGCACTTTTCAGGAAGTTTATTCAGCGCCGTTTGCAGGTGCTGTTCCAACTCACTCAATTTTATCTTCCCGTCAGTATTATCTACATAGTTGTCCATTGTATGTACAGTTTGTGTTTGGTATTTTAGATGGCTTTTTTGCCGCCTGATGTAATTAAGGCAATCATGATAAACCGATTTGTATAAATATGATTTTACAGAGGTTTGTATATGCTCCCATTCATTCTTTTCCCAAAGCTTAAGAAATAAGGCTTGTACAATTTCTTCAGCAGCATCCCAGTCCTTCAATAAAGAGAAACCATACGCATGTAATTCCCTGAAGTGTTTTTTAAACAGAAGCTCAAAAGCGGCCTCGGTTTTATCTATCAAACCGATCTTTATTTCCGTACTATCCATTACTAACTGTTACGTTCGGCAAATTAACCTTATTTAAATAAACCGGACAGATAAATAATACAGCCATCCGGTTTATTTGCTTATTATTTATTGAAATTTAAACCCAATGCCCAGGCTAAAAATATTTGATTTTTGACCAAGCCCCTCGTTAAATTTACTTAACCCCAGACTGTAACGAGCATCCAGTGTCAAGCTCCCGATATCAACACCTGCATTTACAACCGCTCCGGCAGTAAGGTCTTTATATTTAGAACCCTCCGGGGCAATCGGATCTTTTAAATTGTAATAAAGATCAGGGCCCGCCGATACTCTAAAAATCAGGGCTTCGGTGTTAACTATTTTATAACCACCCATTAAGGGCACATTAATCAGTTTAAATTTAGCATCATATGAATTAGCGTTAAAGCTGTATTTATCACTAAAAGTAACATAGTTAATTTCTGGCTGAAAGTAAAAGTCCTTACCTATCCTGGCAAATACCCCTGCATTAAAGCCAACTTTACCCGATTTATCGGTAACGGCATCTAAGCCGGTTTTTAAGGTTGAAAAGCTAGCACCCGCTTTTATTCCGAAATCAATCTGTGTAGTAGATTGCGCTTTTACTGAACTGATACCCAGTACAATTAAGATAGCCGTAGTGATTAATTTAAATGATTTCATTTTTTTGATGTTGTTTTAAATTGTATTTAATAATTAGATGATGTTTATTTAAAAGTGGAACTGAACTCCTGCCGTATAACCAAAATATAATCCGTACAAATCGTTGCCGTTATTTCTGGTCCAGCTGGTTATATATTTCTTAACTATTTCTCTCCCTTCCGCGTTATCCGTATCTACATAATTGAAAGATGGTCCGGCAAATATTTCAATTGAAGGGGTAATTTTGAAAGCAGGCATCAGGTAGGACGACGACTTGAAGTATTCATCGCCTTTAAAACTTTCCAGCCCGCTGGTAATAAGCTCTGTTTTTAGGCTGAATGCTTTTTCCCTTATTATATTAATACCAAGTCCCGCCTCATAGGCATATTTTTCTTTTTTATTTTTGAGATTGCCGCCAATGCCTATAATGCCATAAAAGCGATTGCCACCTGAGCGGAAACTTAACATAGTAGTTTCATTTTCATCAATAGATACACCTATACTTTTTTCGTTATTTTTTGCAATATTGATGATACCGACCTGTGTACCTGCACTATCGGCAATGTTTATGAAACCCACCTGCGTACCTTTAAGCTTTTTGGCCACATTCATAAAGCCTGCTACCTGCAACACAGCCTCATCGCCACCCGTATTCAGAAACCCGGCTACCTGTATACCGCTGTTATTATGGGCAATGTTGGTAAAACCGGCTACTTGTATCCCGCTGTCATCATGGTCGATATTGGCAAAACCGGCTACAGCTATTCCTTTTCCCGTTGTATAGGTATTTATAAAGCCTGCAATCATAAGGTCATTTGCATTGCCACCAATGTGGTTTGAAAAACCGGCCAATTGTAATCCCGTTGCATCTCCGCGAACAACATTTGTTAAACCAGCTAGCGAAAAACCATGTTCCCCGGCAGACACCCCTCCTATCAGGTTCAATGAAAAGCTATTGGTATCTCTGGGCGCGTTGGTGTAGTTACTGCTTAATGGATAGACTAATCCTATATTAGTCCGGGCACGCTCATTATTTTGCGCATAAATGCTATTATTTGTAAATAACACTAGTAACAGCACTGCAGCTTTTGTAAGCGCTGCTGTAATTTTGTGGTTGTACAATTCAATTTTCATGTGTAATTCTGTTTATTTACAGCAATGACACACAATAGATATCTTACCCTGACTCGCTTTTGAAAAATAATTTATAGTAGCTCCTAACGTCAAGTAAAATCAAGAAAAGACGTTAGCTTATATAAAATTTTATTAAGTTGTGCTCCTTATGGATTATTTCAAAAAGCTACAGGAATTATTAAAAATTGAACGCAATGAAGATCGCGACGCTTATTTGAAACTTACTTCATCCACTTCGGTTACTGATCGCAGGTCGGCAGGACTTTGCTGGTACCCCATTTCGATTACAGGCACTGAGCCAACACGTGGTGATTATTTAAATGTAGAAATTGAGCGAAAAACGCACCTGGATATTATATCCCAAATACGCTTTGGTAGCCCCGCAGTATTATTCTCAAATCATGATCCGTCGTACCGTGTAGAAGGTATTATTTCTTATCTAAATGGAAATCGACTAAAAATCAATCTGTTCACTGAGGAGTTGCCTGATTGGAGCAGAGAGGGAAAACTTGGTGTAGAATTGCTATTTGACGATAATAGTTATGACGATATGCAGGCGGCCCTTAAACAAGCCTCAGCATTAAAAGATAATCGGTTAGTTGACACATTAATTGGCATAAGGGAACCCATCTTTGCCATTTCTGATGTAACACTCCCTAATTTAAATCAAAGCCAGAACCTAGCTGTTAATAAAATACTTACCGCTAACGACATGGCTATCGTTCACGGTCCCCCGGGAACTGGAAAAACTACAACACTTGTACAAGCAATTAAATTAACGGCAAAAACTGAACAGGTTTTGGTAGTAGCACCAAGCAATACGGCAGTAGATTTGCTAAGCGAAAAACTTGCGCTAGAAGGATTGAATGTTTTACGAATTGGCAATCCAACCAGAGTTTCTGATAAGCTAATGTCATTGACTTTGGATAGTCAGATGGCTAATCATCCTTATATGAAGGAAAGCAAAAAACTAAAAAAACAAGCATCCGAATATAAAAACATGGGGCATAAGTATAAGCGCAATTTTGGCAAAGCGGAACGTGAACAACGTAAAGCTTTGTTTGATGAAGCGCACAAAATTATGCGGGAAGTTGCAAAAACAGAAGAATTTATAATTGATGATCTGGTAAGCAAAGCCCAGATTATTACCGCTACGCTGGCCGGATCAAATCATTGGACGATTAGAAAACAAAAGTTTAAAACAGTATTTATTGATGAGGCCGGGCAGGCACTGGAACCTGCTTGCTGGATACCTATATTAAAATCGCAAAGAGTAATATTGGCCGGTGATCATC
This sequence comes from Mucilaginibacter sp. L196, assembly GCF_009765905.1. GTDB lineage: Bacteria > Bacteroidota > Bacteroidia > Sphingobacteriales > Sphingobacteriaceae > Mucilaginibacter. The sequence continues at coordinate 1,356,579 of NZ_LMUO01000019.1, forward strand.
ATCAACTCCCCCCTACCATAAAATCTGATAATGCAGCACGCGGTGGTTTGAATGTTACTCTTTTAGAAAAATGCGTTGCGCTACACCCAAACGCGGTGATATTATTGGATGAGCAATATAGAATGCACCAGAACATTATGCAGTTTTCGTCACAAGAGTTTTACGGAGGTAAATTACTGGCGCATAGTAGCGTAGCTTCAGGCTTGCTTTTTAATGATGACATTCCTTTTCTTTTTATTGATACGGCCGGTTGTGGTTTTAGTGAAAAGAGCGAAGGAACCAGTATGGCTAATCCGGAAGAGGCAGCATTTGTATTTAATTATATAACAAACTTTCTACCAGGGATTGAGCCATTCTCTGTTGCGGTAATCTCACCGTACCGCGAACAGATCAGATTGTTAAAAGAGCTGTTTTCAGAAATGGCGGCTAATATATCTGTAAATACCATCGACAGCTTTCAAGGACAGGAACGTGATATGGTTATTATTAGCATGACTCGCAGCAATCCTGATGGGGAGATTGGCTTTCTTGCTGATATCCGCAGGATGAATGTGGCCATGACCAGGGCAAAGAAAAAACTAGTTATAGTTGGCGACAGCTCAACATTGGCGCGTTTGCCATTTTATACAGATTTAATCAGTTATTCAGAATCAATTGGAGGTTATCAAAGTGCCTGGGACTATTTAACTGTTTAAGTAAATAAATCTTGATAATTATTTACCAAGATTTATTCCTGTTTCCTGTTTCGCTTGTGACATTACAAATAAGCTTTCCATATTATCAACCTTGGGAAGTCTGGCCAGCTTATTTCTGAGCAGACGATTGTATTCATCCATATCCTTTACAGCAATTTTCAGTAAAAAATCAAATTTACCTGTTAAATGACTGCATTCGAGCACCTCATCCAGCTTAATTACTTCATCTAAAAATGCTATCAAGTTCTCTTCCGCATGTGGCTTAACCTGCACTTGTGTGTAGGCAATTAAACCCCGGTTAACTTTTTTATGGTCGATAATGGCCACATAACGTTTTATATAACCCTCATCTTCTAAACGTTTTACCCTAACATGTACCGGAGTGGGTGAAATATTTAATATATGCGCTATAGCCTTATGGGTAATCGTAGCATCTTTTTGAAGCAGATTCAGGATACCAATATCAATTTTATCAAGTTCTTTATTAATCATAATCGAAGTTAAATAGTTAAAGCAGGTATATCAGCAAATGATAACTTACCGGCTTCTAGCATGAATCGTTCAGCTGTTTCCACCATACAACGCGATCCTATGAATATCTGCGAACGTTGGTGTAACTCCGTTACTTGCAACTCGAGTATCCGGCTTTCTCCATTTGTAGCTTTACCTCCGGCTTGTTCAATAATAAAAGCCATCGGGTTACATTCATAAACCAATCGTAATTTACCATTAGGTGCTGATGCAGTGGCAGGATATATAAAAATGCCGCCTTTTAATAAGTTACGATGTAAATCCGCCACCATAGAACCAATATAACGCGACGTGTAAGGTCTTTGTGTTTGCTTATCCTCTACCTGGCAATACTTAATATACTTTTTAACTCCCTGAGGAAAATGAACATAATTACCTTCGTTAATTGAATAAATTGTTCCTGTTTCCGGGGTTTTCATATCTGGATGCGATAAACAAAATTCACCAATTGAAGGATCAAGTGTAAAGCCATTAACCCCCTTTCCGGTTGTATAAACCAACATGGTTGATGAACCATAGATAATATAACCTGCCGCTACTTGTTCCGTGCCGTTTTGCAATACATCAGCCAATGAAGCTGGTACTTCAAGATTTTTACGTCGGTAAATAGAAAAAATTGTCCCAATCGGTACATTAACATCAATGTTTGACGAACCATCAAGCGGATCAATAGCTACAATATACTTTGCACCTTTAGAAACTGCTGAATCAATACGAATTATTTCATCATTCTCTTCAGAAGCAACAATACAACACTCTCCTCCACTGCTAAGCGCACTTATAAATTGATCATTAGCGTACACATCCAACTTTTGTTGCTGCTCGCCTTGAATATTTGTACTACCAGCCTTACCCAAAATATCCATAAGTCCCGCCTTGTTTACCTCCCGGTTAACAATTTTTGCGGCTATGCCTATGTCACGTAATAAGCGAGACAGCTCGCCTTTGGCATAAGGAAAATCCGATTGCTTCTCAATAATAAATTGTCCTAAAGTTTTTAATCCAAACATATACTTAGTGTAAAATGTACAACATAAACCATCTAATACAGATAAGCAAATAAAGCACAAAAACATCTATAAAACAATTTATTAGCACAAAATAGCAATATTTATCATTCAAAAATAAATATTGATAGTGTATTGAGATTAGATTATTAAGTGAAATAAAGTTCAAAAAACTAAAACAAGCTCAAATCATCATGCAATAATTCGCTTTAAAACTAAAAAAAATGGCTTTTAAAGTTATTTTCACCAAATTAACCCAATCATATGGTTTTCACCTGCCAAACAACCCACCTTTGTAGTGTATAAAGGCTGTGATTATTGGCACTTTAAACAAATTATAAACCACAATAGCAACAACTATAAATCCGGAGCTATTAACGATTAAAATAACTGTATGAATAACCCAATGTTCACAACGCTTGTACACGAGCAATTGCCTATTGAAAAATTGGCTGGCCAAACTATTGCACGACAAGAAGGTACCTTGACTGATACCGGTGCACTATTGATAAAAACAGGAAATTTTACAGGACGAAGCCCTGAAGATAAATTTTTAGTAGAGGACAACATCAATATAAAAAGCGTTGACTGGAACAAGTTTAATAATCCAATTGACGAAAACAGTTTCCTGCAATTAAAAGATAAACTTATCGCGTATCTTAATAACAAACCGGAAATATGGGCCCGCAATCTTTTTGCTTGTGCCGATAATCGTTACCAATTATCAGTACGTGTGATTAACGAAAACCCTTGGTCAAATCACTTTGCAAGCAATATGTTAATTGAGCCAGATGCAGACGAGCTAAAGAGTTTCAACGCCGAATGGTTGATTATACAGGCCCCTAATTTTGAAGCAAATCCAATTATTGATGGCACCCGGCAAAAAAATTTCACTATTCTTTCTTTCAAGCATAAAACTATATTAATTGGCGGCAGTGGTTATACAGGGGAAATTAAAAAAGCAGTGTTTACGGCGCTAAATTTTCTTCTTCCTTATGAACATAATGTATTAAGTATGCATTGTAGCGCCAATGAAGGAGCAAACGGAGATACAGCTTTGTTTTTCGGCTTAAGCGGCACGGGCAAAACAACATTAAGCGCTGATAGCCAGCGTAAATTGATAGGTGATGATGAACACGGCTGGAGCAACCAGGGTGTTTTTAATTTTGAAGGTGGTTGCTATGCAAAAATAATTAATCTATCTGCAGAATGCGAACCGGAAATATTCAATGCAATAAAACCGGGTGCATTGGTAGAAAATGCAATACAATTTGAGAATTCAAACCATATTGATTTTTCGGATAAAAGCATTACAGAAAACACTCGAACCAGCTACCCGCTTGAATATATTCCTAATGCCAAAGCACCGGCATTAGGCGGCCATCCTCAAAATATATTTTTTCTGGCCTGTGACGCATATGGGGTATTGCCTCCAATAAGCCTTTTAACCGAAGAACAGGCTATGTTTTATTTTATAAACGGTTACACGGCAAAAATTGCAGGTACCGAAGTTGGTATTACTGAACCAAAAGTAACTTTCAGTGCATGCTTTGGGGCACCTTTTTTACCATTACACCCGGAGTTTTATGCTACTCTACTTGGCAAAAAATTAAAAGAGCATAAGGTGAAAGTGTGGTTAGTGAATACCGGATGGACAGCCGGCCCTTACGGACAGGGTTATCGTATTAGCATCAATAATACCAGGGCTATGGTTAATGCTGCATTAAGTGGCAAGCTGGATACGGCACATTACCAGGAGCATTCTATCTTTCATTTATCAGTACCTCAAAGTTGCCCAGGTTTATCATCACAAGCATTATTGAATCCGTGCGATATGTGGTCTGATAAAAACGCATATGATGAGACTGCGAGAAAATTAGTTGAATTATTTGATAAAAATCATCAGCTATATAATCATCCTCAATTAAGCTAGGATAAACTTTTATTATTTTTCTTCAGTGATTACTACCTTCGGATAAAGTATCAACTTAATAGCTATACCAGCTGCAATATCTAAATACAATCATGCTACAACAATAGCATCATAATCGTATGTCTATATAATAAATGTTGTATATAGCAGCTCTTTAAGGGTATTAAATAATCTTTTCAAAATATTTAAAATATTGAAGCAGAATAATTGAAATTGTGTTGGAAGTATTTATTTCTGAATAGAAATATTAGATATAATTGTGATAAGGTTTAAGTTCTTGTTTAAATATATCGGGTATAGTGAGATCAGAAAAGTGCAACCTATATTGATACTCACTTATAAAATTCAATCAATTTCCTCTTTGTTGATATAAAGATAGCCATCCTTATACCAAAAGAAAAATAATTACACTAATACGGTTTTAACATATACCATTTAGGCTTTTTGATATACAAAATAAAAAAGCTTCTCTTCAATCCAACCTATTAAATATATCTTTTAGTATATTTAGCTGTGTCGAAATATTAAAATATTTCAATACCAGATCTAAAACCTTTGACTATATTTTTCCATATAAATTTCAGTAGTAATTCTATAAAATATTTACATAAGTCTATAGATACTCATGATTTAATAAACAATTCACAAATGATTAATGTTAGTTTTAGTTCATATGTTTTTTTAAGAACTCCAACGTTGAGCTATAATGATTACAACTCTAACCCGGAGAGTATTATTAAACTACATTTTTTTCAACTAGCAATTTTTTTTGCCAGTGAAAGCCTTTATATGGAATTAATGCGTCATGACTTTAATTACCATTTACTTGATAAAAAAGTAAAATTCAGCCTACAAAAATATTTCAACCGGATGTGTTACCGCCCAACTCCATTTGGTATGTTTTCAGCGTTTACGTCACTTGACTGGTGCAAATTTGAGGATGCACGATCATGTATTTTGTTGGGAGAAGATCGTTTATATGTTAATCCTGATTTTCAGTTTATAATTGATGTAGCCAGAGAGATTGAAACATTAAACATAATTGATAATTTAAAATACTATTCAAATAACTCCATTTATAGCATTAAAAATGAAAAGCGATATTTAACTCACAATTATGACATAAAAGAAGAAAGAATCCTTTTCTTAATTTCCTCTTACAAGTCTGATCGTTTACTTAATAAAATTATCATTTTCTGTAAAAACGGAAAAACTAAGGCTCAATTAACAAACTGGCTTAATGAATTAATTGGATTTGATGATGAGATTGATGATTATATTAACGATCTTATAAATGCAGGCTTGTTGGTTTCTGAACTAGATCCAAACATGTCAGGCAAAAGGTACTTTGAAAGAATAACAGATATGATATCCGAAAGCTCGGCCAATGGTCGTTTACCTGACAGCATTTTAAAGTACAAATACATTATTGATAACATTAAGCATTACAATGATGTAAATATTAAAAGCTTAACTAAAAGTAGTGAGTTTATAAATTGTAAGCGAGTATTAAAATCTAAGTTCTATGTGGGTTACGAAAAAAAGACAAATTCATTACTTAATATAAAGTATCAACAAGATATAAAAGAGGGTTTAAATTGTCTTGATAAGTTAACATATGATACTAAATCAAAATCACTTACAAATTTTAAAAATCGGTTTATAGCCCGATTTGAAAATCAAGAAATACCATTATTAGTAGCACTTGACCGCGAAGCTGGTGTAGGATATGAAGGACTGGAAAGTAATTTAATTAGCAGTGGCTTGTTAAATGGCATTCATTTAGACATCCAGTCAAACAACTTGAATTTTAGTTGGACACCCATTCATGAATTTTTTTTATCGAAACTTTCAAAAGTTAAAGACGATCAAGCTATTATAATTTCAGATAAAGATCTTGAAAAACTCGAGCATAAATCTGAATCTAAAACACCGCCTAGCTTTTCAGTCATATTTAGAATATATGGCAACAAAATTTGGATAGAACAGGCCGGTGGCTGTACCGCAACATCCTTATTAGGTCGGTTTACGCAATTCAATACCGAAATATTAGCTAAAAGCCAAGCAATTGACTTACAGGAAAGGGAACTTAACAAAGATGTTATTTTTGTTGAGATTTCATGCTTTAACGACGAACACTCGGCTAATATCAACTCTAATGCGGGTGTACGCCAATATGAAATTCCTATTGGCGTATACTCAACATTAAACAGAAATAATATAATAAGCCTATCTGATATTACGGTTTCTGTAATGAACGATCAAATCATCATAAGATCTAAGAAGTTAAATAAGATTATAATCCCCCGATTAAGTTCGGCCTATAATTATACAAGAAGCGATCTTTCAATATATAGATTTTTATGTGACTTACAGCATCAGGGGCTAAAATCCAATTACATCATTGATTTAAAATCTTTACTCCCCGGCCTTAATTTTTATCCCAGGATTGAATATAAAAATTGCATTCTTTTTCCCGCAACATGGATATTAAACACAGATGAAATCACCGAATTAAAAAAAGAATTCAAAAACACAGGTGATAGCAACATTTTATATAAAAACTTAAGACTAAAAAAAAACTTCGCCCTTACTGAAGGTGATAATCAACTGTATTTTGATTGTGATGATCATGAATCGGTACAAATGTTTATGCAGGTGATCAGCAGTAAAAGTTCTATAATACTACAAGAAGTATTCCTTGACCCTACTGCATTAGTCAAAAATATAGATGATCAGCCTCTTTGCGGGCAATTCATAACATCTGTTATAAGTAATAGTGTTACATATAACCCGATGTCGATGGAACCATTATCAATAAAAAAAAGCAAAACAAAAAGGACTTATCTTCCTGGTGATGAGTGGCTATATTTTAAATTATATAGCCACCCTTCCGTATCAAACAATATCTTACTAAAAAACATAAATAAGATTATAAACGGATTAAGAAAACAAAACATATTAAAATGCTGGTATTTTATAAGATATATTGATACTGACAATCATTTACGAGTAAGGGTACTAATCAACAGAAACAACACCGCTGCAGTTATACAATATTTTGAAAAAAGCATACGGAGTGGTTTTGAAAAAGGAAGTGTAAGTAACTTACTATTAGATACTTACAAAAGAGAAATAGAAAGATACGGAGCCTATACCATTGAATATGCAGAAAGAATGTTTGAAGCTAGTAGTGATCTAGTTGTTAATTTCCTTAGAAAAAATCCAAAAATAGAATCAGGTTATTACGAATTACATTTAGCCTTGTTAACAGCAAATATCATACTTGTGGTTTTTCTTAAATCTTCGACAGAGTATATTAATTTACTCCATCTTATTCATGCAAGTATGAAGCATGAGTTTGAGGATAGCAAATCTGTAAAAATTCAATTGGATAATAAATATCGAGAACACTCTGCATTTATTAATAACATGGATGCTAATAAAAACAACATAATTATTATTGCAGGAAAAAAAGAGTTTAACAACTATGTAAAAGCTTTAAATTTATTAAAAACTAAAACCAGCACTTTTTCTAATGAGAAGCTTAATAAATTGGTAGCGGACCTGCTTCACATGCACTTAAACAGAGTTTTCATAGAAAACCATCGTAAACAAGAGTTTATTATTTACTATTTGCTTTATAAGCATCATTTATCGTTGGAAGCCAGAAGAACAAAAACGGCATCATTACTTTCTGGAACTTCTGAGGGTTTTAGTGTTAATCGTATCAATAAAGCTATCTTTAAATGATATACCTATTGGTAATTCGCTATTTTGCGACATAATAACATTATTACCATCTATTGATTTTATCTTATTTAAACTCACAATATAGGATTTGTGTATTCGTATAAATCTATTTTGAGGGATGGCTTTTTCAACCTCTTTCATTGATAAATAAGTGATGTACTTATTATCCGTTGTATAAATTACAACATAATTCTTTAGTCCCTCTATATATAATATGTCTGAATAATTCAATTGAATCATTTTTCCTTTTACTCCCGGATTGATAAAGAAATATTGATCGTTTTCGGAGGTATTGTCTAACGTTGATTTTGCTTTAATCAAATTTTGAACTTTTGTTACAGATTTAACAAATCGTTCAAAGGATATAGGTTTTAATAAAAAATCCGAACCATTTTTCTCAAAAGCCTGCAATGCATAATTAGGAAATGCAGTAGTAAATATAACGGATGTAAAAGACGATATTATGTCGGCGACATCCATGCCCGATAATTCAGGCATATCTACGTCTAAAAATACAATATCAACTTGTTCTGCGTTCCTTATATCTTCTATACCCTGAAGCGGATTAATAGAACTTCCTATCAGGTTTAATCCTGGGTACTTATTAATATACCCAACTATCGTATCAATAGCGTGCTCCTCATCGTCAATAACATAACAAGTACTCATAATATTACAGGTTAACTTTTAGCATTAGTTTATAGTCAGATTCATTATCATCAATGATTAACTCATACTGATAATAATTATCCAGTCGACTTTTAACATTTTCAATTCCAATACCATGGCTATCGAATTGTACAGACTTACGTTTCAAATTATATGTAGAAAAAATCAAAGTATTTCCCACAATTTGAATAGAAATTTTTGCAGGACTGGCTGAATTTAACAAATCTGCATATTTAAAAACGTTTTCAACAAATGTAATTAGCACTAGCGGAATAATTCGTAAACCATAAGTATCGCCATCAGTTTCATAATCAATACACAAGCGCTGATTAAATCGGGCCTGGTTTAACTTTAAAAAGCTTTCAATATTATCAATTTCCTGATCTAATCTTACTTTTCCATCCGCATCAGTACTGGTTAATGCATAACGCATTATATCAGACAGTAATAATATACTATCAGCAGTTTTTTCGGAAAACTTAGCAATTGAATTATATAAGAAATTCAACGTATTTAATAAAAAATGAGGATTAATCTGCGATTTTAAATACGCGTTCTCTGCTGACAATAATGATTTCTCCAGTACCTGATTTTGAAGTTCATTTCTCAGTTGAATGTTTTCAAGATCAGATATTTTTTTTCTGCTTTTGAGTGTAGATAATGCAAACCAGTAACCGATACTTAAAAGAGTAAAATAAACACCTCTCCACACACTTTGGAGAAAAAATGCTTTAATTGTGGTATAAGGAGGACTAATAGGGATTTTAAATATATCGTATATATAATATAATCCTCTCTTTACAATTAAATAGGCAATAATTTCTAATATAATTAATAAAATAAGTAAAAAATAATTTCTTCTCTTCTCATTAATTGCCCATTCAAATACAAAATGAGCATTAAAATAAAACAAACCAATATTTAAAAAATAAGACCCAACATAATCACCTAAACTTGAAAGTCTGTTTACCAGACAATAAATAAAAACTATTTCATAAGTGATAAATATTGCCCAGAAAATAATATGTGGTTTTAGGTCGCTTAATCTTACGTTTTTAGTCAAAGTTTACAATGTTTATTAGGCATAACAAACATACCTAATTTAATTTTTCTCTTGAAAATTAAATTCAATAATGATTTTCAATATTAACAAACCGATAATATCAGCCAATTAATGCAACTGATATATACAATACCGCATTTGGTGTAATAACTTTTTTGAAGTGTTAATGCTTTCATAATTTGAGTGAGAATTAGAACAATCAGACATGAAAGCAACATTACAAAAATTGAAAAAACTTAAAACCAAACAGGTGTATGGCTTTAAAAAAGATAATTTCGGCGGGATGAATGTTGGTAATGATCCAACTACTAATACAACAATAATAACAACAACAATGACGCAAGTTATTTACCGTGCGTAACTATCAATATTATATCTACCTATAATAAACAAACCTAAATCTTAATAACAGAGTATGGACTGTAAAATAGCGCATACTCTGTTATTATAATATTATACACACAAATATGGATTTTGCCAACTATGATTGCCATGGCGAACCGATGCTAATGTTTTATCGTTCCATTCTATTCCGTTAACAACATCAATCACTTCATTTTTAATTTGGCGATTGTTTCCATCTATTTTTGCCGATCGGATATATATAGGTTGTGGTGTATTCAAATCAATCGTACTTATTGCTATTTTACCACGCGGGCCATTCATATCTGTTTGGCTTAATGCCTCGGTAAGTTTATTTTTATCTGGACGGCCATTATTTAATTTATCTATTGCTTGGGTTATTGCTAGCCCTGTTTCGTAACCTAACAGGCCAAACACATTTGGTTTAGTGCCAAAAGCCTGCTCGTAATCGTTTTTAAATCTGACATTTTCCGAATTGTTAATATTATAATCCCATGAGAGTGCATTTATAATTTCTGGCGATTTATTAAAGTCAAATATGTCATCGTCATTAACCATAAAAGGGCTTACAGAAATTGGTATTTTATCTGCAATAGCATCTGAATAAAATTTATTTATAAACTCTGTACCTTCTTTACTTGATAATATGATATGAGCGTGAGATGGTTCTTCATACTTGAAAATTTCAATTAATGGCGCGGTATCTGCAAACCCCTGCAACCCTTCTAATTTTAAAATATGAAGTCTGCATTCATCAGCACCAGATGCCACAGTGCCTATCCTGAAACATTCATGCATATTATACCCGGAATCATAAATATGGGAACCTATGGCCGGAATACCGCCAAACTTATTTTGCATCCATTTTCCTATTGCCCACTCACTTTTCCACAGGTGCATGCTATTATAAAAAAGGTATGGAGATGAAAGCCTTTCAATTGGCATATAGCCACCAAGATTATTTATAATACAAGGAATTTTTTCTGTATTGATTGATTGGATAAGATTAGCAAGTATACTTGTACTTACAATTCCGGTTAACAGATCAACGGATTCAAAAAGAACAAGTTTCCGAAAGGCATCCTCAACTTGCTTGGTGCTGCCGGTTTGAATAAATTCAGGTTGAAAAAGAATATCTTTTTTTAGCGCTTCCGGGATTGCAGCATCAATACCATTTAAAAAATCCGATCTTAAATTCCTATATATTCCTGAATAAGGGACAAATACCCCTACTTTTATTTTTGCCATTAGGTATTAATTTAAAAAGGTCCCGGAATTACCGGAACCTTTCAATATAGTGTATATAAATTGAAGCTTTATATTAAATTATATTAATTACGTGGAGGGAAAATTCCTTGCACACAAATAATGTAATTTAACGCCAGGTATGGTTGTACTATAGGGACAGGAAGATTGCCACCAGTTAAAGCGTTTGTTACAGTTCCGGAGATGGTTGCAGATGCAGCCACATTAAGTGCAGTATCGGGTGCTGAATTATTAAACCCGGCAACCGTGGTACCATCGCCAAGATAAATAGGCGCCGCTAAGCTGTTAGCTGTAACAGAAGGTGCATGATCTGTTGCATCCTGGCTTGATGCTTGAATAGTTATAGAATTAACTACCATACCTGATACTGTTGCCGCGTGTGTATGCGAAGGCAATTGACTAATATTAAGTGTGACCTTTTCTGTGCCGCCAACTTGCCCTAAAGCATAAGTTGATAGTCCGGCTCCTGTTCCTACTCCTACAGGAACTCTTCCTGCTAAGTTAGGTAATTGAAAGGTAGTCTGTCCATTACCGCCATAAGTGGTGCCAATTATTGCAAATAATGCATTATTTGAACTAATTGAAAGCGTTTGTCCCTGGCAATACATCCAAGATTGTGGTGCGTAGTTTGGTGCCCAAGCTACGATAGTTCCCATGTAGGTGTCCATTGTTTAAGGTTTTAGATTGTGGTTTAGTTTTTATTGAGTACTAAATTAGTTTTTTTTTTATCTTTTTAGAATATTTTAAAAAAAATTAATTAAAAGATTCACCAGCCTGTATTCCTATTGAAGCAAACTTGTTTCCTGAGAATATACCTTCGGCAGTTTGTAAAACATTCAATTTCAAATATTCATTATTTTTACAAGCCACATATATACCATTAGCTGTATCGCTATAAACAATTGTTCCGGGAAGCGAGGCTGCGGCACCATTAACTGTTGCTTTTGCAACCTCTAAAACCCTAATCATTTGCCCCCTGAAACTAGTTATAGCCCCTCCTATTTCAGTATTACAGGCATTTGTGAGATTTTCAATCTCGCTTGCTGTATTTTTGTCCCAATAAATTGTAAAATCTTTAGGTTCTGGCCTTGGATGATAGCTTTGGGTTGGAGTTAAGGTTAATGGCTGCTCTATCTTAATTTTACTTATAAATTCCTGTATAAGATTCACCGAAAAAACACTCAGCTTTGCTGAATATAATCCTTGCGTTTCTCCGGGTAAAATGGCTATTTCTTGCTGTATAAAAACCGGGCCGGTATCAAAATTTTCATCCATGTGATGGATGCTTATACCTCCTTTTTTTTCACCATTTTTTATTTGCCAAAATACCGGGAATGGCCCCATATATGCCGGCAGCAAACTATAATGCACATTATAAAACCCATAAACAGGAATTGAAAACAAATCTGCGGGTATTTTATATGAAAATGTATATGCTATCACTAAGTCTGGCTCTTGTTGTGTAAGCCACTCTTTAAATGAGGTTTTTAAATCCTCTTTTGCAAACCGTTTGTAAGGTATGTTATTAAACGTAGCTGCATTTTCAACCTGTAAATTATGTTCGTGCACAACATCAGGCATTACTACAGCTTTTAATAATTGTTTAGATGCTAAAAAGCTTATTGCAGGAATCGCATAAACATGGTTTGCTAAAAGTATAATCTTCATAAAAGATATTAGAATTCTAATTAATAGATAAGTTGGTCTAACGCTGTTAGAATAGTCTGTCGTAGTAATTCAAGTGCTGCCACTAATTTTGAATGCTGTTCCCCTACCTTGTTTATTTCGAGCTTTATTTCCTCACGATCAACCCCGCTTTTATCATAAAATTCAACAAATGCGTATTCTTTTTCTAAATTCCCCTTTTTATGATCCAGTAAATAAATCTCACATAACAAATCGTCGAATGTTTTTATAAGTAAGTCATTTTGGGGTATTTCTACTTGCTGTGAAATTTTTCCTATTAAATTTTTGAACTTAAGAGCAGCAGTTGTATGAGCACAACTTATAGCGACAGATCTAAAACTATGATTACAAAACCCTACACGATTAACAATTGGTTCCAATGGTAAATCCATGCTATCGATACCTTCACTCGATCCAACATCTATAATATTCTCATGCCGTAGTTTGCAATCAAAAGTTTTGTATTGTGCAAGTTGGGTTTTTAAAGCCTGTAAAAGTTCGCTATCTTTCACTGTGATTTGCATAAAGGATTAGTGCTATAAATATACTGTTCAAAACCTAAATTACTTATTAAAATATGATTTGTTTTGCTAAGCTTCCTTTAAAAGTATCTATCACAGATATGCAGCACGAAGTAAGTTCAATAACGGAATCCTGGTATCCTCACCTTAACACTTTTGATTATCAAGGCAATTGGGAGGTGTTATCTTTAAGATCACCCGGAGGCGCGAGTAGTACCATTATTCCAGATATTATTAATGGATCTGTGTTTATGGACACCCCACTAATGGCTACGTGCCCTTCAATAAAGAAAATAACGGAGAATTTACTTTGCCCTATAATGGCCGTGCGATTATTAAATTTAAAAAGCGGGGCTAAAATCAAACCACATAAAGATAATGAACTGGCTTTTGAAAAAGGTGAAGCGCGTATACATATACCTGTATTTACCAATGATGGAGTTGAGTTTTATGTAGAAGATAATCTGGTAAGAATGAATGAAGGTGAGTGCTGGTATATTAATGCAAACCTTAAGCATAGTGTGGTAAACAACGGCAAAAGAGATAGGATTCACCTGGTAATTGATTGCGTTGTAAATGATGGGTTAATTGAATTGTTTGAAAAGGCTGATAAAACATCAAGGAATGAAGATTATAATGTAGCCGAAAAAATATTAATTATTGAGGCGCTACGACTTCAGCAAACACCGGTGGCAACAAACCTTGCTACTGAGTTGGAATATGAGCTGAACGCATTTCTAAAAAAAAGTATAACAGCATCTAATAAAATATAAAATGGACCTCGAACATTTAAATAATTGGTACCCAATAAAATTGTATTCAGAAGATAATGAGCTTAAATGCAGATGGAGATATTTTAAGAGCATTGAATTTACAGATCCTTTTTTTAACGAAACTATTTTAAAAGCAAGTTGCCTGGAAATCAATTCACGCTACTATAGGCCGGTAAGCGATTTGAGCATCTTAACAGAATGGGTAAATGCTATTCATTCTGTTGAACCTACAGTATTTATATTTCATATTTCGCGCTGCGGATCTACTTTACTGTCTCAAACACTTGGCTTAAATGATGAACACATCATATTATCTGAAGTTCCTTTTATTGATGACCTCTTAAAATTATTGACCATAGATGAATGGTTAATTAATGTAGAATACCAGGCAATTTTAAAAGCGGCAATCGAACTTTATGGAAGAAGTGATAATACAAATAAAAAAAGACTATTTGTAAAAACCGATAGCTGGCATTTACATTATTTGCCACTATTTAGGCTACTTTATCCATCTACCTTATTCCTACTGTTATTTAGAAAGCCCGATGAGGTACTACGTTCCCAACAAAAGAAAAGAGGTATGCATGCGGTACCTGGATTAATCTCAGATAGTATATTGGGTATTCAATCCAATAAAATAAATATTGCGAATTTTGATGGGCATATGATTAAAGTGCTTGAATCATATTATGCATCATTAATTAAAATTACCCAAAACGATGATTTATCATTTTTGGCAAATTACGATGAAGGTATTGAGCAAATCATAAACAGACTGGCGAGTTATATCAACATTGATATTGATAAAAATTACAGAACCCTTATTCATGAAAGGTGCTTATACAATGCTAAATTTCCTGATCAGGTATTTAAAGAAGAACCTTCAAATAAAGAAGTATTACCTGATCTAACAAAAGCATTTATTTTATACACCGAACTTGAAAAAATCAGGAGTTTGCAAATTTTCAAAATCAATAGTAATATTGAGGCCTAAAACCTTATTAAAAGCATGAACGAACTTACAGCCAAAATACGCTGTTTTCTGCAAGAGATCGGCTTAGTTTATCACCTTGAAAAAATCGAAGAAACACTCTTACTACAGTGGTACGAAATGTGTTACGACAATAAAAATGCTACCCTGTTAAATGTAGAACCTTTTCACAAAATGATAAGTTGGATGTGTACACTAAACAAATATGAAGCGATAATTTTGTAAACGAGTAAGCATTAAACAAAGTCAAATTTAAAGTACGCTTTGTTTAACTACATAATTTTCATTATTTAGCAGTAGCTATTAAAAAAATCCTATTAATTAACCAATGACTAACCCAAACCGTAAAATTTTAATTTTAGGTATCATATTATTCGCGATATTAATTGCTGCTTATGCCAACCATTTTAATAACGGATTTCATTTTGATGATTCGCACGCAGTTGTTGATAATGTTCATATACGAGATCTGAAGAATATACCCCAATTTTTCACCGATCCTAAAATGTTTAGTGCAGACCCTCTACATTGGGGATTACGCCCGTTAGTTACCACCACTTTAGCTATCGACTATTGGATAGGTGGAGGATTATATCCTTTCTATTTCCAGCTTTCTACATTTATTTGGTTTGTATTACTGGGGGTATTGTTGTATTTCATGTATAACAACTTACTTAAACGTTCAATTAATCATCCATGGGTTGGTTACATAGCAATTGCGGCAACCGCATGGTATGTTTTAAATACCGCAAATGCCGAAACTGTCAACTATATTATTTCCCGTTCCGATGTATTATCAACTTTTTGTATCGTAGCATCATTTCTTATTTATATAGCCTACCCTGCTAAGCGTCAATGGGGCTTATATATCATTCCTGCTGTTATAGGGGTCTTTGCTAAAGAAACTGTATTAGTATTGGTAATCTTATTATTCTTTTACCTGCTTTTATTTGAGTATGATTTATCCGTTGGAGATCTTTTCAAATCAAAAAACCTAAAAAAGCTGGGTAAAACATTATTGAACATTTTACCCATATTAACAGCAGTTTTATTAACACAGATTTATACACTTTCTAAATCCGGCACCATTGCGGGTATATCAAACCCACTAGTTCCGTATTTACTTACGCAAACATGGATATGGCTGCACTATTTTATATCATTCTTTTTACCTGTAAATTTAAGTGCAGATAGCGACTGGACCGTTTTAAGTAATCATTTTGATGAAAGAATAATTATTGGTTTGATATTCGTGATTGCATTAGTTTTAGTTATTTTTAAAACATCTGCCAAAAAGGAAACCAAACCTATTGCTTTTGGTTTAATTTGGTTTGCCGCCGCATTATTGCCTACCTCCTTGGCTCCTTTTGCCGAAGTAACTAATGACCACAGAATGTTTTTTCCATTTATTGGCCTTTCACTTAGTGTGACAACCTATATCGGTTTATTTTTATTTAAAAGTGACAAGCAAATTATCGCAAGTGAAAAATACAGGATATTAATTGGAACCTGCATCTTTTTAGTTTTAGGATTAAACGCCTACGGTATTCATCAACGTAATAAAATATGGAATAATGATGAAACATTATGGTACGATGTTACTGTTAAAAGCCCACTGAATGGCAGAGGATTAATGAATTACGGCTTAACACAAATGGGAAAAGGGAATTACGCCGTTGCTGATCAATATTTTGAAAAAGCTGCACAGTACCTTCCTTATTATAATACTTTATATATTAATATAGGTATATTAAAAGGAGCAACAGGTCAATTTATAGAGGCTGATGAAAACTTTAAAAAGGCCATTGCATACAGCCCTAACACTTATGATTCATACGCTTTTTATGCGCGATATTTAAAAACAGTGAATCGTGATCCTGAAGCTATACAAATGGCACAAAAGGCTTTACAAATAAATCCATATTCCGTAATTGCATTACAAGCCTTAATGGGCGCTTATAGCGATTTGGGACAATGGGACAATTTAAGACAAGCAGCTCAACAAACATTATCGGTTTTGCCAAATGACCCTACTGCTGAGAGTTATTTACAAGCATCCACTAAGCAAAAACCATTGGTAACTAACGCAATTATTGCTAAGCCGTTATCCGCAGCTGATTATATTAATATGAGCGTTACTTATTATAATCAACAAAACTACCAACGCTGTATTGATGCCTGTAAACTAGCCATTGCTTTAAAACCTGATTATGCAGATGCTTACAGCAATATGGGAGCAGCTTATAATCAGCTAAAAGAATGGAATAAAGGCATCGAAGCATGTGAAATGGCGCTAAAAATTAATCCGAATCATAAACTAGCCGCAGGTAATTTGCAATGGGCTAAAAAGCAACTTAATAATAAGTAACAATGAGCGCCCCAAAAATTGCACAAGGAAAGCCAACTAATGAAAAAAACTATACCGATGGATTATTATTCAGACAATCTGCCTGGTGGAAAAAGCTTTTTAATGTGCAATATCCATATAAGTATAATATACAAAGCCTGAAACCAGGTTTCGTATTGGATATTGGCTGTGGAATTGGAAGAAACTTATTACATTTAAATGGTAACGGTATAGGGGTTGATCATAATGCAACTTCAATAGATGTATCAAAAAGTCGTGGTTTAAAGGCATATACTGTAGATGATTTTTTGAAATCAACATATAATAAACCTGAAACATTTGATTCTATTTTATTAGCCCACGTTGCTGAACATATGACAGGTGATGATTTTATCACGTTATTAAATCAATATATCCATCTTTTAAAAAACAATGGAAGAGTTATTGTTATTACCCCTCAAGAAAAGGGATTTAAATCAGACGATACACACATCCAATTTATGGATTTTGCAACTATTAAAAATTTGCTGAAACAAATTGACTTTAATACAACAAGGCAATATTCATTTCCTTTCCCTCGGGTGATTGGTTACTTTTTTAAATTTAATGAGTTTGTAAGCGTAGCAAAAAGATAAATTATAGTTCAGAAAAAAATATTTCACTTTATTTTTTTTAATCTATAAAATATTTCTACCTTAATGCCGTTAAAACAATGACTAAAACCTTTCACAAATTATTACTTGCGCTATGCGTAGTCTTTTTGACTATAAGCACATCCCATGCACAATACATAACCCGTACTGTGGTATGCAGTGCTGGCGATACCTATAAAAATGCTGATGTTACCTTAAGTTATGTAGCCGGTGAAGCCATTGGCGGCCTCTTGTATAATACCACCATTAATCCGCATTTATATTTAACCACCGGTTTTGAACAACCCGACCTCGAAGTTTCACAAGTTTTGGCCGATTTACCAAAGTCACTGGCTATTTTCCCTAACCCCGCAAACGGTGGCGTAGTTAAACTAGCCTTTAACCATGTGCCTGATGGTGTTTACACCATTAATGTATTTGATGCTTCAGGTAAGATCCTGCAAAGCCAAACGGTCGACTACAAAAGCATAAATTATTATTATTTCCCGATAGATATTTCTCACTACGCCGCTGGGATGTACTTTGTACAGGTGGTTAACCCCATGCTTTTCCATGGCGAGGTGAAATTGATTAAGTTTTAGCAAGCCTTATATACACAATATATGAAAAAACTTTTACTACTGTTAACGCTGTCCTTTTTCGCTATTAGCGGAACTGTTATGGCACAATCACAGGCCTTTAAATATCAGGCCATTGTAAGAGGCTCCAATGGGGCATTACTTACCAATAAACAGATCAATATCCGGATATCTATCTTGTCGGGATCACCAACAGGGGCTACCGAGTACCAGGAAACGCAAACCGTTACCACGGACGCCTATGGCTTGTTTGCTATTGAGGTGGGGAGCGGTGATGTTACCCAGGGCTCGTATGCAGGAATCAAATGGGCAGCCAGTCAAATATATATCCAAACAGAAGTTGACCTGGGATCGGGCTATGTTTTGTTGGGTGCTTCTAAATTATTAAGTGTTCCTTATGCGATTTATTCCTTTAACCCGGGTGGGCCTAAGGGCGCAACGGGTGCTACCGGGGCGCAGGGTTTACAAGGTGCAACTGGCGCTGAAGGGCCACAAGGCATTCAAGGTATTGCAGGTGTACCTGGTTTACCGGGTGCGGTTGGGCCTGTTGGAGCACAGGGAATACAAGGTATAACAGGGGTAACTGGTGCACTCGGTGTTACAGGGGCTACCGGGGCTCAAGGTATTCAGGGCACAACCGGTGTAACCGGCGCTCAGGGTATCCAAGGAATTACTGGTAATACTGGCGCACAAGGCATACAGGGCATTCAAGGTATAACCGGCAATACAGGGGCTCAAGGAATCCAAGGAATTACCGGTAATACTGGTGCTCAAGGCATACAGGGTATAACCGGTGTCACCGGAGCTCAAGGGATACAAGGAACCCAAGGTGTAACGGGAATAACTGGAGCTCAAGGCATACAGGGTATAACCGGTGTCACCGGTGCTCAAGGGATACAAGGCATTCGAGGTGTAACGGGAATAACAGGTGCTCAAGGAATACAGGGCATTCAAGGTGTAACGGGAATAACTGGTATTCAAGGCATTACTGGTAATACCGGAACTCAAGGAGTACAGGGCATACAAGGTGTAACGGGAATAACTGGTATTCAAGGTATTACTGGTAATACCGGAAC
>NZ_LMUO01000019.1:1376493-1377920 GCF_009765905.1 Mucilaginibacter sp. L196
GTTGCAGGTGTGCCTGGTTTACCGGGCGCGGTTGGCCCCGTAGGGACACAAGGTATAGCGGGCGTTACTGGTGCACGGGGTGTAACCGGGCCTACAGGTGTGACCGGAGCGCAAGGCATACAGGGAATTCAAGGCGTAACTGGTAATACCGGAGCGCAAGGTATACAAGGCATTCAAGGCGTAACGGGTAATAATGGAGCACAAGGCATGCAGGGCATTCAAGGCATTACTGGCAATACCGGAGCGCAAGGTATACAGGGCATACAAGGTATTCAAGGTGTTACTGGTAATACTGGTGCACAGGGTATGCAAGGCATAACGGGCAATACAGGGGTTATTGGTGCTACTGGCTCTACTGGAGCTCAGGGCATACAAGGCATTACGGGGGCTACTGGCTTTACAGGAACTCAAGGTATACAGGGCATTCAAGGTGTTACTGGTAATACTGGTGCACAAGGCATACAAGGCGTTACTGGCAGTACCGGAGCGCAGGGTATTCAGGGTATAACCGGCGTAACGGGTGCAATTGGAGCTACAGGTGCGCAAGGTGTTACTGGTAACACTGGACCTACTGGTGCGCAAGGCATTCAGGGGACAACCGGCGTAACTGGTGCTGAAGGCCTAACTGGTGCGACCGGAGCTACTGGTGCGCAAGGTGTTACTGGTAACACTGGTGCGCAGGGCATTCAGGGTATAACAGGCAATACCGGAGCGCAAGGTATACAAGGCATTCAAGGTGTAACTGGCAATACTGGTGCAGCTGGCAGTACCGGAGCCCAAGGCATAACGGGCAATACAGGGATTATTGGCGCTACTGGCGCTACTGGTGCGCAAGGCATACAAGGTATTCAAGGGGCAACTGGCAATACCGGCGCACAGGGTATACAAGGCATAACAGGCAATACAGGGGTTATTGGTGCTACTGGCTCCACTGGAGCTCAGGGCATACAAGGTATTCAAGGTGTAACTGGTGCTACTGGGAGTACCGGAGCGCAAGGTATACAAGGCATAACGGGCGCTACCGGTAATATCGGAACTACTGGTGTAACTGGAGCCCAAGGTATTCAAGGAATTACGGGCGCTACTGGCAGTACCGGAGCGCAGGGTATTCAGGGTATAACCGGTGTCACCGGAGCTGAGGGCGTAACCGGAGCGATTGGAGCTACTGGTAACACTGGAGCTACTGGTGCACAAGGCATTCAGGGGATAACCGGCGTAACTGGTGCTGAGGGCGTAACCGGAGCGATTGGAGCTACTGGTAACACTGGCAGTACCGGAGCACAAGGCATTCAGGGGATAACCGGCGTAACTGGTGCTGAGGGCGTAACCGGAGCGATTGGAGCTACTGGTAACACTGGCAGTACCGGAGCGCAAGGCATTCAGGGGATAACCGGCGTAACTGGTGCTGAGGGCGTAACCGGAGCGAT
>NZ_LMUO01000019.1:1378196-1388394 GCF_009765905.1 Mucilaginibacter sp. L196
AGCTACTGGTAACACTGGAGCTCAAGGTATTACCGGAGTTACAGGACAAGAGGGAGCTACTGGTGTAACTGGTGCTATAGGTGCAACTGGTGTAACCGGGCAGCAAGGAGCTACTGGTACAACTGGAACTACAGGAGCAACTGGTCAGCAAGGAGTTACCGGCTCTACGGGTGCAACTGGAAATGTAGGATCGGCGGGATCCGCAGGAGCTGCTGGTGCAACTGGGGCTACCGGCTCTACGGGTGCAACTGGTGCTGCTGCCTCATCACAACTTGGAAATGTGCTTACGGGTATACCATATACAGTAACGTCACATGCACTAGGTAGTTATACGGCCAACTATGCTAGTCCAATAGCAAGTGGTGCAAATGCAACACCAGCCGGGCTAGCATCGACGGGGTTTGTTATTGTACCGACAACTTGCACTGCATATCTCACTATTTATTCAAATAATAATACAATTACATGGGCATTGCAAAAGGCTACTTATACGGGTGGCGCAACGCCTACATCCGCTAGTGCATATACCACTATTAGTAGTTGTACAACAAATGCTGCTAATTCCTATAAGTGTACCATTAGTGGAGTATCTATAGCAGCAGGAACGCTGTTAACTGTTTACAATGGTACTTTGCCAAATCCTACTACCGGTATAGCCGCTATAATGGCTTTCTCCTGCCAATAAAATATTCTAAATATAAAAGCAGCTATTCTTGAACAATACTCAAGAATAACTGCTTTTATATTTAAGAGATAGGATCCATCCACTCCAATTGTTCCACCGCGAAGCCGATATCCATTGCTCTCAATAAGAATTGGTGTTTAACATCCTCGGGGATAGTTGTCTCGCGTGATAATATCCAGAGATAATCTAATCCACTACCCGAAACTAATGCATATTTATATCGCGAATCAATCTCAAGTACATTATAAGCAGCATAAAACGGACCCAAGTAGGATAGCTTAAACATACCAACACCGTTTTTGCCAGCGAATTTTATCTTTCCCGACATCTCTATCCATTCGTCTTTTTTAGTGTTATAGCCTTTAGTGATCACTTTAAAAGTATCATCATTAACACGGGAGTAGTCTTCTGTAAGGTTGGTAATATTTTTTTCGATACGGCTTGGCAGGCGCGCTATCTCATACCACTTACCTAAATATCGGTTTATATCAAATGGCTCCACCGCTGCTGCACCATCGGGAATGTTTTTTGAAACTAATTTGTAAATAACAACCCCAAGTCCAATGCCAGCGGCCAGGGCAATTAACCATTTTTCATTTTTCATATCAGAATAATAATCCCAGATGAACTTTTGTTTGGATTAAATGCAAATTGAATACAGGCTAGTCAATTCAATTTTAATAGAGGAGCGTTACCGCTGAATAAACATCCCGCTAAATTTGAAGAAAAGTATCGTATCACTAAGCAAGCGCGCATCTACCTTAATTTCATCGTCTGTAGTTTTTATGGATAGCTCCATTTGGATAGATGAATATTCTATTGGATCGATAAAAGAAAGGAATTTAAGCTCCCGGGCTTTTTGCAACCTGATTTTTTTATCGATATAAACTTCCGTCACCTCTTTTACCATCTGCATCATACAAACGCCAGGCAAAACCGGCTGCCCCGGAAAGTGACCTTTAAATATGGGATGCCCCGCATTAAGCTTGATAATGGTTTTCAGCCTATCGCCCTCTGCCTGCAAATCAGTAAAAGTAAAAAGGTGGGGGTGCAGCATTATCTATCTTATTCTTTAATGTAGATTTTCATTTCGCATGATGCCAGCAACTTGCCGTTACACTTAACACTTCCTGATATAATGGTAACATCAAAAACCTGATCTGTAATAGCAACATTGGTTTCAATTGTTTCACCAACTTTAGGCAGCGCAAAAATTTCAAGGTTTTTAATAGCTGCTATATAGCCGACTGCAATTGGTTTTTTGTTTTGCTGGGTGATGCATCCAAACCCTGCTGCTGCTGTTTGCGCTATGTTTTCAGTAATACCTGCTTCACTTAATTCACCATCGTCAACAAGTACATTATCAGCTTTGATGTGAAACGTTGTGCTTGAACAAATTTCATCACAAGTAATTAATTGATCTATCATTACAAAGGGGTGCCTTTGCGGTATGATAGCTGTAATATTATCTTGAGATACAATCATTGGTGGATTTTAAGAATACAAGCCGCCATTAATTGACAATACCTGCCCGGTGATATAAGCGGCCTCTGCCGATGCTAAAAAGCCTACCGCGTATGCCACTTCTTCGGGGGTACCAAAACGTTTAACCGGAATTATTGATTTTAATTCTTTTTCATCAAGTCCTTCGGTCATATCAGTTTTAATAAAGCCGGGAGCTACCGCGTTAACGGTTATACCTTTGCGGCCAACCTCCTGGGCCAATGCCTTAGTAGCACCAATTACCCCTGCTTTAGCTGCCGAATAATTGATTTGCCCCGGCAAACCTTTTAAACCCGATAAGGAAACTACGTTAACTATACGCCCATACTTACGGCTAAGCATATCGTTTAAAACCAATCGGGTAACGTAAAAAAATCCATCCAAACTTGTTTTTATTACGTTATCCCATTGCTCATCCTGCATCCAAACCATCAGCACATCATCCTTAATACCGGCATTGTTTATCAATACTTCGATGTATTTATCATTATTGGTTTCGATCCAGTTACCTAACAGTTGGTTAATTTCGTTTTTGTCGGCAACATCAAATTGCAGTAATTCGCCATCACCGCCATCCTGTTTAATTTGGGCCAGTGTTTTGTCGGCTTCGGCTATATTACTTTTATAATTAACCAAAACATAGTAACCCATTTGGGCCATTTTATAGCAAACAGCCCTACCAATACCTCTTGAACCACCGGTTACTAACGCGCACTTCATATAATATAATTTTAACAGGGAGGCTCTGATTTAGACCTAAATATTCGCCTTTAAAGCAGAATCCTTCGGTAAAAGTAATGTAAATATCCCAATTTTAAAGATGGGCACCATTTAACCGGTAGCATTATAAACCATCAAATCATAAACTATTATAGCCGATTATTAGAATTTATATAAATTTGATTAAAACAGATTAACCATGATAGCTGGTTTAGGTATTGATATTGTTGACGTGGAGCGCATCGCTCAAAAGATAACCAAGGATAATGGTTTCCGTGAGTTAGTATTTTCAGCAAGTGAAATAGCCTATTGCGAAAGCAAGACATATAAATATGAGCATTATGCCGCCCGTTTTGCGGCTAAGGAAGCCTTTTTTAAAGCACTTGGAACAGGCTGGCCCGATGGCACAGCATTTAACGAGGTGGAGATAATTAATAACGACCAGGGTAAGCCGGAAATAGCATTGTTGGGTTTAACCCATACAACCATTAGCGCTTTTGGCAATTTTAACATAATGGTTTCATTAACCCATATTAAATCGGCGGCATCAGCGGTGGTGATACTGGAAAAATAATCAGTTTGTATCAACAGCTTCGGTGCGGCGTTCTTCAACCAACTTTTCACGATGTTGTTTACCCCAGTCGCCTAAAGCTTTAATAATTGGCATTACAGTTTCGGTATATGGTGTTAGTTCATACGTGATAGATACCGGTACAGTATTAAATACTTTGCGTTCAACCAGCGCATTCAATTCGAGCTCTCTCAACTCTTTAGACAGCATTTTGGGCGTAATGCCATCAAGGGAACGCTGAATATCTTTAAATCTTTCCGGCCCGTTCATCAAAGCAATAAGCAGCGGCAGCTTCCATTTTCCGCTGAGCACATACAGCGCGTCTTTTACTGAACTTACACGGCCGTTACACTCTTCGGTTGTATGTTTTTCGTTACCCATTTTTAACTGATTATTGCTATACAAAAGGATAGTGGTATCCTTTTGTATAGTAGTATATTTTATATACCAAAGGTACATATTTTTGGTGCAGATATAAAAAATCATACAAAATGAAAATATTACACATTATTTCGAGCCCGAAAGGCGAAGCATCCTTCAGCATAAAATTAGGGAATGCTATAATTGAAAAACTGAAAACAAAATACCCCAACAGTATTGTAAAAGAGCATGATCTAACCAACACACCATTCCCGCATCTGGAAGAACTGCATTTGAACGCTTTTTACAGCCCGGCAGAAACCCACACGCCTGAAATGACCGAGGCGATAAAACATTCTGATACCTCGATAGCAGAACTTAAAGATGCTGATATTATTGTAATAGGTGTGCCGTTTTACAACTTCAGCATACCATCTACCTTAAAAGCGTGGATAGATCATATTTCACGTGCCGGTGTAACATTCACACATGACGAAAACGGACTACATGGATTGATCACAGATAAAAAGGTATACCTGGCGTTTGCTTCAGGTGGTGTTTATTCTGAAGGACCGACTGCCAGTTATGATTTTGCCACGCCATACTTAAAATCATTTTTAGGTGCTTTAGGCATGACTGACTTGACTGTTTATAGGGTTGAAGGTGTTGCTGTACCTGCGTTGAAAGATGCTGCTTTGGAAAAAGGTATCGAAAGTGTCGAGGTTTAATTATCATAAAAAAATAAAGTCAGTGAATATTCACTGACTTTATTTTAGCCGTTATTTAAACACAGATGTACTATAGTACTCAGGTTTAATCGCAATCTTCATTAACAATTCCATATGCTTGTGCAATACATTTTTCCACCAGAAATAGTACTGCCGTGGAAATGTAACTTGCTTCAGATGATCCTTTCGGCACAAACCTTCCAGCGCTAATAATTTATACATCACCTTGCGCGAATGATCAACCCCGGCATGTGAGCGTTGCGAATAACCCATCGTCTGGTTTATTTCCCTTGTTGATTTCCCCATCAATATCATTTCAAAAATCTCAATATGATGTGTCGACAAGCCCCTTGACTTTAATAATGGCCTGTTTAATGATACTATTTCCTGCTCCATAACACTTCTTGTTTAATTGCCAATTGTTCAATACAACCCCAGTATCTTTATTCAACTTTTAGTACTGTAAACTCTGTACGCCTGTTTAACTGCCTGCCTTCCGGGTTATCCTTGCCATTAGGTAAAGAGTTTGGCGCTATCGGCCTTGATTTTCCATAACCTTTAGCAAATAGGCGGCTTTCCGGAATACCTTTAGTTTCGAGATAATCAACACATGATTGTGCCCTGTCTTGTGAAAGTTTCATGTTATAAGCATCGCTACCCACAGAATCGGTATGCGAACTCAGTTCTATTTTCATTTTTGGATTATCTACCAAAATTTTCACTAAGGAATCCAACACTTTTTCTGATTCGGGCCTTAATGTTGATTTTCCAAAGTCATACAATATATTTTTTATAACGATGGGTTTGTTTATCACAAAAGCCTGTAAGCATATATCAGGATTAATCAAGGTATCGGCACTCATTCTGCCCGAGGTTGGCGCAGATACCACTTTGGTAAAATAACCTTTCTTTTCGAGCACCATAGTGTACGGGCGCTTGGTAGTTACGCTAAATGCATATACGCCATCAGCACCTGAAGTTTGCTCATACAGGGTTTGCTTACTCAGTGAATCAACAAAACTCACTTTAACGCCTGCTAAAGCTATATGCGCGTCGCAATCAGTTACTATGCCTTTCAGTATATATTTTTTGTCATATACAGTGAACAGGTTAAGGCAACAATCCGATTCACGGTCTGAGCTTACATAGGCTTTTTTACGATCATTATTATCCGGTAAGTAATATAGATCATCTTTTGCGGAGTTCATCGGGTAGCCCATGTTTTTTGGTGTCGACCATTGGCCTACGGTTTCATAGGTCACAAAAAAATCAAATCCACCTAAACCGGTAAAACCTTTTGAACTGTATATCAATTTCTTTTCAACGATGTCATAATATGGCGCCTGTTCATCCAATGGCGAGTTAACCGTCGCGCCCAGGTTGTGTGAGTTTACCGGTAAACCATCCGCGCCAATATCGCTTACCCAAATATCCTCCCCGCCCTGGCCCCCGGGTTTGTCCGATACAAAAAATAAACGTTTCCCATCGGCCGTAATAAAGGGCTGTATCGAGCTAAAACCCTCATTATTTACGTTGGTGTTTAGTTTTACCGGCTCTTCCCAACCATTGCCGCCAAGTGTGCTCATATAAATGGCGTGTACAGTTTTATCGCCCGTTTTATACCAGCGTGTCATGTACATGTGCTTACCTGTGGGGTCAATTGATGGTGTGCCGTACTCAATTTCCTTTTTATCGTTGGCATTATTGAAGCTGACCAACTCTGGGTTGGTATTAGCATCATCTGATAATATATATATGCGGTTAAGGTGTTTCTTATCACTCTTCAGCATCCTAGATGAGGTGAAGTAACGCTTACCGTTATTTATATTGGCCGCATAGTCCGATCCATCATTATTAACTTTACCATTCATCATCTTTACATCCAACAGGGCGGGATATAAATACTGCTCTTTCGCGAATTGGCAATTGCGCAACTCCTCGTAGGCCATATCCTTGTATCTTCCTGCACCATTATATTGGGCTATAAACAATTGCAGTTGCTTAACGGCTTCATCAAAATGTTGATCGGCACGCAGGCATATGCCATACCAAAGCCTTGCCAGCGGGTACTTGGCAGAGTTGCCGCTGGTAACCACTTTATAGTACCAGCCTTCAGCTTCAAGATAATTTTCATAAAGGCGATATGATTCCGCCAGTTGGTAGCTTACATAATCGCTGTTTTCAGCTTTTACCTTTTTGCCCGCTTTTGTATCACCCCTGAAAGGAATAACTGTTTGCGGTTCCACGTTAAATCCTGTCGCCGCTTCTTTATAATAAAATGCAGCCGCGTAATAATTTTTATTAGCGAATGCTTGGTCGCCCAACACCTTTACATCATCAGGTTTTTGCCCAAATGCATTTAAGGCGGCAACTACTATGAGGTTTATTAATATGATCTTTTTCATCGTGTTAAATTTTTGACTGCTAAACGCAGGCTAATTCATAAATAGGATTACAGGCGTGGGCAAACGGGTTCGGGTTCATCTGCATGTTTGTGAAACACATAGCTTATGGATAACTCTAAACCACCTTGCCCGGCAGTTGCTGAACGAAGTTGTGATGTATTAAAGTCATAACTCGCGCCTACGATGTAATTATCAAAGTGATACCCTACGTTAGCAATGGCCGCATCCTGAAAACGGTACATGGCACCTAATATTAACCCGTTATCATTAGGTAACTTAAATTCAGAATATGCGCCTATGGCTTTTTCCTCTGCCTTTTGTTGCCGTATGTAGATAAAGTGCGGCGTAAGATCAATCGCGTCATCAACTTTTAACCTGATACCGCCATGTACAATATAACGCTTGGGTAGTTTGGCGTTTTCACCGGCAAGGGCAAATGGATCAGTTGGCCCATTAAGATGCGCTACGCTAAAACCCAGGAATGGATTTGCACTATGTGCCGGATCGCCATCATAATAAAAAACACCCGCGCCCGCATCAAACTCGGTAGAATTTGTGGTTGAAAAGGTTTCGTAAGTTGGCAAATTAGAATCAAATCCCAAGGCTGGGTTATATTGATCGCCTAATTGCAACTTACTTGGATCAAAGCTGCGGTTTATTAAACCTGCCTGTACGCCAAAGTTTATCTTCTGGGTGCCGTTACTTGATATGGCTATGTTATAGCTGAATGAGCCATAAGCGGTAAAATAATTATACCCGGCAGTGCCTGCTGATTCATCTAAAACGGTTAATCCTACGCCCATCCTGTCGTTAGGTCTTACATCTGCCGATAAGGCACCTGTTTCATAGGCGTTATCTACAGTAGCGTATTGATCTTTAAAATTGGCGTTTACGCGGGCATCGCCATTCATAACACCGGTTAATGCCGGATTTAAAAATAATGGATATGCATAATATTGTGAAAAGTGCGGATCTATCTGCGCTTTTACCTGGCTAACTATTACAATTTGCAACAGTATGGTTATGGTGATTATAATCTTTTTCATGTTGAGAATCTTTTTGGTGATGAATGAATTATTTAAAGGTTAATACCCCGTTAGGGGCTGCGATGAATTGATCACCGCAGCAATGTTATTGTCCCCTTCTTCATTATTTGCTTTCCGTCGTTCATGGTAGCCTGGACATAGTAGACATACACGCCTACCGGCTGATTGGTACCTTTGAAAGTGCCATCCCATCCGCTTGCCTTACTGTCGGATTTAAAGATCATCTCTCCCCATTGATTATAGACATAAAAGGTTAGGCTCTTTATGCTTGTTCCATACACATATTCAACATCATTCTTGCCATCTCCGTTAGGCGTAAATGCATTCGGTACAAAAATTCCGTCGCCGAATGGATTTTGCGCTGTACCGGTAGCCGCAGCAGAGTTAGCGCTGAGCTCGCAACCCGAAGCTCCCACTGCCCGGACGATCAGCGTAGCGCTTTGCCCTGGGTTGAGCCCCGCCACCGTATAGGTTAGCGATCCGGAGCCGGGATCAATAAATGTGGTACCGTTATCCAGACTTACCTGGTAACCGGTTGCCCCTGTTATTGAACTCCATGCAAAGGTTACTGAAGAGATAGTAGTTGCAGACACAGCGACAACCGGTGCAGGTAGTGGTTGCAATATGGTTACCGTTACAGGCGTACGCGAGGTTGAAATACAACCGCTGGCTGTATTTGTTGCCCCAACGTAGTATGTAGTGTTAGCGGTTAGTACCGGTGTAGTAAAGCTACCTCCGGTTGCTAAAGCTGTGCCGCCTGTTGCAGCGCTGTACCATGATATCACAGCGCCCGGATCACTACTGGTTGCTGTTAATGTAGTGGCATTATTCGGACAAACCGATGTACCGGTGTTGCTCACTGTAGGTGCGCCTGGCGCATTGGTTACGCTTATGTTAACCGCAGTGCGTGTTGCAGATGTACAACCTGTACTATTAGTCGCATCTACATAATAAGTAGTGCCTGATGTTAGCGCAGGGGTTGCAAAATCAGTACCTGTATATACTGATGATCCACCTGTTGCATCTGTATACCAATTGTAGGTATATCCCAACTGCGGATTAGCAATACTTAACGTTACCGATGTACCCGCGCAGGTTTGTACCGTACCCGCATTCGCTATTGCCGGTGCGGCAGGAGCAGCCTGTATAGATACCTGTGCCTGTGTTCTGTCTAAACTTGTACAACCTGTGCCGTTTACTGCAGATACAAAATAAACTGTCGGACTGCTTATAGGCCCGGTTACATAAGTAGCACCGGTGAACAGTATGGCGGTTGATGTAGCAGAATCGTACCAATTATAGGTTGTACCCGCCACTGGCGCGCTCACCATTAATGTCGCATTGGCACCTGAACAAACAACAACGTTAGCGCTTGCCAATGTTGGATCGGCAGGTAATGCGTTTATGGTGATGGTTATCGCGGTACGTGTTGCCGAAGTACAACCGGTGCTATTAGTTACCTGTGCATAATAAGTGGTATTACTATTTAAAACAGGCGTAGTAAAGCTATTACCTGTTGCTAAAACTGTACCACCTGTTGCAGCGGCATACCAGGTTATTGTAGCGGTAGCATCGGTGCTGGTAGCGGTTATGGTTGTGGCACTATTAATACAAATTGATGTGCCACCTGTGCCTGCAATTGCTGCATCCGGAGTTGGTGATACCGTTACTGTTACCGGTGTGCGTGATGCAGATGGGCAACTGTTGTTGTTATCGGCTTCGGCATAGTAGGTGGTAGTAGCGGTTAATACAGGCGTGGTGAAACTGTTGCCTGTGGCTAACGCAGTACCTCCTGCTGCATCAGCAAACCAGCTTATGGTCGCGCTTGGGTCAGCACTTGTGGCGCTTATTGTGGTGGCATTCCCTGTACATATAGTTGTACCAGTTGTGCCTGCTGTTGGCGCTGCCGGTGGTGCAGATATAGTTATAGTTACCGCGGTACGGCTTGCTGAAACACAACCACCGCTATTTGTAGCGTCGGCATAATAGGTGGTAGTAGCAGTTAATACAGGCGTGGTGAAACTATTCCCTGTGGCTAACGCTGTACCTCCTGCCGCATTGGCAAACCAGCTTATGGTCGCGCCTGGATCAGCACTTGTGGCGCTTATTGTGGTGGCATTCCCTGTACATATAGTTGTACCAGTTGTGCCCGCTGTTGGCGCTGCCGGTGGTGCAGATAT
>NZ_LMUO01000019.1:1388404-1454341 GCF_009765905.1 Mucilaginibacter sp. L196
TGTTAATACAGGCGTGGTGAAGCTATTGCCTGTGGCTAATGCTGTACCACCTGTGGCAGCAGCATACCAGGTTATGGTCGCGCTTGGGTCAGCACTTGTTGCGCTTATTGTGGTGACGTTATTATTACAAATTAATGTACCGCCCGTACCCGCAATTGGTGCAGTCGGCAATGGTGATACTGTTACGGTTACCGCTGTACGGGTTGCTGATGGACAACTGTTGCTGTTATCGGCTTCAGCATAGTAGGTGGTAGTAGCGGTTAATACAGGCGTGATGAAGCTATTCCCTGTGGCTAACGCTGTACCTCCTGCTGCATCGGCAAACCAGCTTATGGTCGCGCTTGGGTCAGCACTTGTAGCGGTTATAGTGGTGGCATTACCTGTACATATACTTGTGCCAGTTGTGCCCGCTGTTGGCGCTGCCGGTGGTATAGATATAGTTATAGTTACCGCGGTACGGCTTGCTGAAACACAACCACCGCTATTTGTAGCGTCGGCATAATAGGTGGTAGTAGCGGTTAATACAGGCGTTGTAAAGCTAGTACCTGTAGCCACTGATGCACCGCCGGTTGCTGCTGTATAAAAGTTATACGTGTAGCCGGTTTGCGGGTTAGCAATGCTTAAGGTAACCACTGTGCCTGTACAGGCTGTTACTGTTCCAGTATTGGTTAAGGCGGGCGCAGCAGGTGCAGGTGCTACCGTTATCTGTGCAATAGCCATATTACTGCTGGTACAGCCTGAGGCATTTACTCCCGATACATAAAAATTAGTTGTATTGGTGATAGGCCCGGTTATATAAGTGGTACCGGTGAACAACAGGTTTGTTGCTGCCGGAGAATCATACCAGTTATAGCTAACCCCTGCTTGTGGCGAACTGATTGCCAATGTAGCAGTGTTGCCCAAACATACCGATACCGCGTTATTAACCAAAACAGGATCAGTTGGTAAGGCATTAATGGTGATGGTTACCGCTGTAGGGGCGGATGGGTTACAATTACCAGCGGTAGCTGCTTCAACATAATAGGTTGTAGCGCTTGTTAAGGCTGGGGTAACGTACTCTGTGCCGGTGAACAGTAGTGTTCCACCGGATGCTGCATTGTACCAGTTGTAAACGTTGCCAACTACAGGACTAACAATAACTAACGTGGCCGATGAACCTGAACAAACCGATGTACCTCCAGCTGAGGTTTGAACCAGCGGCGGGGTTGGTATCGGTGTTACATTTATATCTGTTTCGGTACGGGTTGGGCTTAAACAGCCTATGCTGCTTACAGCCTCTACATAGTACTTCGCATCGACAGTAACATTATTCGCGGTGAATGTGGTACCGGTGAATACTAAGTTTCCTGCTGTTGCAGCATCGTACCAATTATAGGTTAAGCCTGCAACCGGGCTGGTTACACTTATTGATACACTACCGCCGCTACAAACCTGGGTTTGCGTAGCGCTTAGCGTTGGCGCAGCAACCGGGCTGGTTACGTTAATATTCACAACAGTTCTGCCTCCATTATTGATACAGCCTGTTGTAGTATTTGCAGCCTCAACATAATAAATTGTATTCGCGGTGATGGCCGGTGTGGCATAGGTAACACCGCTGCCTAAAATAGTACCGCCTGTTGCTGCCGCGTAATAGTTGTAGGTTACGCCAGTTTGAGGACTGGTTATAGTAATAGTTGCCGGGCTGCCTGAACATACTGTTATGTTGTTTGACTGCACACCCGGTTGCAATGGCAATGGGTTAACAGTAACGGTAGCCACTGCACGCGATGGGCTGGTACAAGTACCGTTGGTAAGCTCGGCATAGTAACTGGTGGTTGTTACCGGGGATACCTGGAAGGTTGCACCTGTGTACAATAGGTTGCCAGCTGTTGCAGCATCGTACCAATTGATGGTGAAACCTGTACCATTGGTTACTGATAGCGTAACGTTACTGCCTGAGCATATTTGTACAGCACTTTGGGCCAGTACCGGAGTAACCGGTGATGGCGTTACGTTTACTGTAGCCGCTACTTTATTAGGGTTAGCACAACCTGTTGCGGTACGGCTGCTTTGCACATAATATGTAGTAGTAGCTGATAACGCACCAGTGGTATAGCTTGTACCGGTATGTACTACCGTACCCCCGCTATCGTACCATGTATAGGTTAAACCTGTACGGGCATTATTTACGGTGAAGGTAGCCGTAGTGCCAGAGCAAATATTTACGGTAGATGCAGCAAGTTGTGGTTTTTCGACTTGCTTGGTAGCATAAAATACATCCAATGTATTAAGTGCACCAAGCACATTAGCAACCAAGGTTATCTGCACAGCATTGTAAGCCGCGCCGGGAACAAATTTCACCAACACATCCTGGCTACCTGATAGCAACTGAATTTTTATCGCAGCACTATTTAACGTTACCGCGTCGTTATTAGCAGTGGCACCGTTATATGATTGTATCTGGATGTTGCCTAATACCGCTGCAGAAAGAAGGGTGGCAGGTATTCTTAACCTCAGAGCAACAGTATCGCCCACTATACCCGGATCACTAAACATTAAGGTTTGTGATACATAGGCATTCAGTAAAGCCACTGTTAAATTTAACTGAGAATATGTTGTGGTGTCGGCATCAACAGCGTTATTAGGATTAATAACTCCACATCCTACGCAAAGTACGCCGCTCGTGGTATTACTTTGTGATGATGCAAAATCGCACGTAGTGTTAAAAATAGTATTAACAGTTATGGTAACCGCGGTACGTTGCGGGCTCACGCAGCCTGTTGTGCTGTTTGCAGCCTCAACATAATAGGTTGTATTTGAAAATAAAGCAGGTGTAACAAAGGTTGCCCCTGTAAAAACTGGCGTACCACCTGTGGCTGTGGTGTACCAATTAAACGTTACACCTGCAGTAGCTGATGTTGCGGCAAGTGTAGCTGTTTGGCCGGATGTTACTTGCCCGTTTGCAGGGGTCGTGGTGACAACCGGATTTGCAGGGGTAGGGTTTACAATAACATCGGCTTCGGCCCTTGTAGCGCTAACGCAAGTGCCTGATGCTGCCTCAACATAATAACTTGTATTTGCGGTAAGCGCCGGAGTGGTATATTGGGCGCCGGTAAAAATTGGAGTACCGCCGGTTGCTGTTGTGTACCAGTTAAAGGTTACACCTGATTGTGCCGATGTAGCCGTTAAAACAGCCGTTGAGCCTGAACAGGTTTGTACCGGAGTTGATGATACTATTGGCACTGATGGCGTAGTAGTAACATTTGCAGTAACCAATGTACGGGCTGGGCTGGCGCATGATCCAGCGTTATCAGCCTCAACATAATAGGTTGTTGATGTGGTTAAAGCAGGAGTGGTAAATGAATTACCTGTGAATAATAGCGTACCACCTGTTGCAGCGCTATACCAGTTAAAAGTAACACCCGCTACCGCCTGAGCCGCAAAGGTAGCTGTAGAGCCGGAACATATATTTTGTGTTGCCGCGGTTACTACCGGAGCTATAGGCGATGCCACCACGTTAACCGTTGCAGGGGTACGTACCGCCTGGGTACATCCGTCAGCTGTGCGGCTTGCTTCGGCATAGTAGGTTGTAGTGGTTGTTAGCGCAGGGGTATTAAATACATTGCCTGTATATAATGGTGTACCGCCTGTTGCTGTACTATACCAGCGCACTGTCGCGTCTGCAGTTGCAGTAGCGGTAAGCGTGGCTTGCGTTCCCTGGCAGGCAGTAACTGATGACGTACTTACAACCGGTGCCGCAACTTCTTCATAAGCATCATAAATATTTAGTGCGTTTAAAACACTCACAGCTGAGTTCAGCCTGATCTCTACTCTATCGAAAGGAGCGGTAGTAACAAAAGCATATCTGAAACGAGTACTTCCGTTAAGTACTGTAACACTTAACAATGATGCATTAATAGCGAACCTATCATTATTATAAGTAGTACCGTTATAAGTAGCCAGGCTTATGCCGGATAGCACACCTACACTGGCCAGCGTTCCAGGTACACCCAATTCCACAACAACGGTATCTCCCGCGATGCCTGTGTTGGCGAAACGAAGTGTTTGCTCCGCGTAAGCGTTAAGTAAACCTACCGGTACTTCTAACTGAGAGAATGTATTCCGGTCGCCATCTACCGCGGCTGCTTCATTATTTACCGCGCAACCCACGCAAAGTAATCCGCTAGTGGCGGTTGTTTCCGCAATGGCGGCATCGCATGGTGTTGGATTTACTGTTGATGAAGTTAAAGTGATAACCCCAGCTGCACGGGTGGCAGATACTGCTCCGCTAGCGGTTACAGTAGCTTGCGCATAATATGTTGTGCCTGCAAATAATGGCGGAGAGGTAAATGTTGCGCCGGTATAAATGCTGGTACCGCCTGTTGGGGTAGTAAACCAGTTAAATACAGTACCAGGCGTGGTAGATGATGCGGTTAAAGTAGCCGTAGTACCCGGATTTATGGTCTGTGTTGGCGGGGTTACGGTTACATCTGGCACTACAATAGGCTGTACTGTTACTGTAGCTGGCGTACGTGTTGTTGATACACAACTGCCTGATGAAGCTTCGGCGTAATATGTGGTATTAGCAGTTAAAGCGGGTGTTGTAAAGGTTGTACCTGTATAAACCGGGGTACCACCGCTTGTTGCTGTATACCAGTTAACGGTTACATTATTTGGAACAGTTGCCGTAAAGGTTGCTGTTTGTCCGCTGTAAATACTCGTGGTTGATGGGTTAACAACCGGGGCAGCAGGCGGGCTATCAACCAAAATTTGTACCGGGTAGCGATTAGGGCTTGTGCATGTACCACGGGTATAGGCTATATAATAAGTAGTATTAGCAGTTAAAGCAGGTGTTGTAAAACTAGTACCTGTGCCCGCCAATGTCCCGCCGGTTGGTGCGGTATAAAATTGGAAAGTACCATTTGTTGGTGATGTAATATTGATTGTGGCTGTACTCCCCATACAAATTTCAGGACTGGCAGGGGTGAACACCGGTTTTGGATATTCCTGCACGGCGTAATAAACATTTAAGGAGTTTATTAAACCCGCGATGCCGGAGTTTAGCGTTACCTGTACCCTGTCATAAGCCCCCGTTGCTGGTACATAAACCGCATAACGACTACTACCCGATAAGAGGCTTACTGTAATCAAAGAACTGTTTAAAGCATAGTTTGCAACCAGCGTGGTGCCGTTATATAGCGCCACTTGCACATTAGCTGCTACCCCTACGCTTAGTAGATTTGCAGGTGAGCCCAACTCTAATTTCACCGTATCGCCGGCGAAGCCCGGTTGCTGGAATATGAGTTGTTGCGATGCTGAACCACCTATTAAACCAGCCAAAACACTGATGGTTGAGGCTGTGGTTGTATCAGCATCTACCGAGAGCGCGTTATTGGTAATGCTGCATCCAATACAAAGACCATTTACGCTACTTGCCTGGTTATTAGCAAATGCACAAGGTGTATTTGTATTGATGGTGACAGTTATGGTAATAGCAACTCTATCAGCCGACTGGCAACCTGTGGTATTTACCGCAGCTACATAATAAGTAGTATTACTGTAAAGCGCCGGGGTGGTAAACGAGGTGCCGGTAAAAATAGATGATGATGCCGTAGCCGAAGTATACCAATTATAGGTAATACCTGTTTGTGCATTGGTTACATTTATAGTAGCTGTTTGCCCGGCACTGATAGTTTGGTTATTCGCAGCCAAGACCGGGTCGGCAGGGGCGGGACTAACGGTTGCTGTAGCCTGGGTACGGGTTGCGCTTGGGCAGCCTGTTATATTTTCGGCTTCGGCATAATAACTTGTGGTGGCGGTTAATGCCGGGGTGGTAAAGTTAGTACCTGTATATAATGATGTACCACTTGTAGCGGTGCTATACCAATTATAGGTAACGCCTGTTACAGGCGTGGTAATTGAAAATACCGCGACATTATTTGGGCAGATGGTTACGTTTGGTGTGGTTATGCCCGGTGCGGCAGGTAGCGTGCTAACCGTTGCCGTAACCAAGGTCCGGCCAGGGCTTACGCAAGTGCCTCCGGATTGCGCCTCGGCATAATAACTTGTAGTTGCTGTTAACGCAGGGGTAGTAAAACTGTTGCCGGTAGCAATTGGCGTACCGCCGGTAGCGGCAGCATACCAGTTTACGGTTACACCCGTAACTGCCTGCGCCGTAAAGGTGGCCGGTTGGCCGGGGCAAACGGTTACCGCCGCGTTGGTCACAGTAACATTTCCCGGTACGGCATTTACACTTACTGCAATGGTTGTTCGCGCGGATTGATCCGTACAGCCCGAGCGCATGGCGGCAACATAATAAGTTGTATTGGCGGTTAATGCAGGAGTTGTAAAACTACTACCTGTGTAAACAGGTGAGCCGCCTGTGGCAGTTGCATACCATAAAAATGTAGTATTAGGCTGCGCAACAGCAGTTAGGGTAGCCGAGGTGCCACTACATATAGCCGCGTTATTTGTAACTACATTGCTAAATTGTATAACCGGTCGAGGTATCAGCTTTTGCGCCTCGTACAGGTTTAAGGTTGACAGCACGTTGGCTATACCTCCACCCAAGGTAACCTGTACCCGGTCAAATATATTTTTCGGGGCATAGGTGACCGTGAAATTTTGGGTCCCGCCTATTAGCCCGAGTAATTGCAGGTTTAATAAGGATGAGTTTATGGTATAAGTTTCGGCAGTACCGTTGGCACCGTTATAGTCATCATATGTAGAGACTGAAATATTTGATAATACACCCGCGGAAAGCAGCGATTGCGGTACGGACATTGTCAATCTGATGGAATCACCTACTACAGATGGCGCTTCGTAGATGATGGTTTGCTGCGCGTAGGCGCCAACCAAACCAACACCCGCATTAAGGGTTGAATATGTGGTTAAATTACCATCATCGGCATTTTGCGGGTTTTGCACCCCACCAACCGCCAGGCCCAGGTTGAGTAAGCCTGATGAAATACCATACAGTTCGTCGACGGGCGAGTTACACGCGCCGGCGGCGGTACCATTATAAAAACCTTCATATAAATATAAAGTGCTTAACGCACCTAGTAAGCCACCGTTGAGTGTTACTCTTATACGATCATAAGCTGCAGTAGGGGTTATGCTTGCTTCTATCTGGTCGTTATTAGCTAATATGCTTACCAGGGTTGATACAGAAACTGGCTGGCCAATTGCCGTTGTGCCATTATAGGCTTGTAACGAAATCCCCCCAAGTACAGTAGCACTCAGCAGGTTATTACCTGTACCCAACTTAACAGTTACGGGTGTATTAGCCGCAACTGGGGTGGTACCAAATATAAGCTCCTGGTAGGTTGTAGCCGCTAAACCAACAGTAACATTGAGGGTTGAATATGTTTCCACATTGCCATCCGCAGCGTTTGCCTGGTTGGTTACATTACAACCAAGGCACAACAGGCCAGTTGAGCCAACGTCCTGACTGGAGGCATAGATACGCTGAGCGCTGGAAGTTAAAGAGTAAATAAGTAGCAGGCACAATATCAGAACGTACCTGGCCACACAGGTAAAGGTTTTCATGATTGAGTTGTTTAAGTTTTAGATGAACTATTTCAGTCGTCTAAAATTAAACAGCTCTTTCAGCATATCCCCAAAGCACTTTGTTCAGTTATTATTGCCCGCGAGCACTTTGTTCAGTCCAGTCAGGGCACAATATTTTGTTCACAAAACTTATATTTTGTTCAGTTTATTCATTGCCTTTAAAAAGAATTTGATATAAATTAGGAGCGAGGTATAAAACCTAAAACGTTATTAAACCCGTTTTAGCATAATAATAAAATAAATTAACCGTCATCACAATTTAACATGAGCACAAACAATCTAAATGAAGATCCGGAAGGAACTATCCCTGTTAACCAGGCTGTACAATTAGCGGCAAACTGGCGCGTTTATCTTGCCACATCGGGGCAAGCTTTTGTAGCGCAATCTTTTTTAATCCCAATCATCAATTTTCAAAACATCCTGCAATATAACCCTGATGCTGATAGCGTGCGGGCATATATTGGGCTTGAAGACCCAACCGACCCAACTACCGCGCAGCTATTGCTGGCACCGGTAAGTGGAGGGCAGGATATTGTTTCTTTGCCACAAGGTAATGGTGGCGGAGATGGTGGTGTTGGCAACCCACCAAGTAATATTTATGATTACACTTCGGTTTGTCCGCCAACGTGCGCAGCCACAGGAAGCCCATT
The DNA here is from genome assembly GCF_009765905.1 of Mucilaginibacter sp. L196. Taxonomy (GTDB): domain Bacteria; phylum Bacteroidota; class Bacteroidia; order Sphingobacteriales; family Sphingobacteriaceae; genus Mucilaginibacter. The sequence goes on from NZ_LMUO01000019.1 coordinate 1,396,603, forward strand.
ATCTGAATAATAATTATTGGGATTTATTATGTTTATTCTGCTTAAATAGCAATATTTAGGCAGAATAAACATATCTGATGGCTTTTCTACGTTACTACATGCTTTACCTAAGCCCAGCTTCTATTGTAATACCTATTATTGTAGCGTTATTAAGATACAAGTTACTTAACCCTCCGTTTAAAGTGCTTTTGGGGTTCCTGGTATTTTCAGCCATTGCAAATGCAGTTAATATTACACTTAGCTTGCATCATATACCCACCACAATAATGTTTCACATTTATACCCCTATTGAATTTGCCTGTATATCCTTGTTTTATAACTATTTGTTTAAGGGAACATGGCAGAAAATTATGGTGGCGTTAGTGATTGTTCTCAGCATATTTTGCCTGGTAGATTTCCTTTTTATTCAGCCTGGTATTCAGGTAGATACTTATCCCGATACGGTTGAGGCTATTATAATTATAGCATACAGTGTTTTGTACCTTAACCAGCAAAGCAACATTGAAACAAACGATAGCTGGGGGCAGAGCGGATTAAATTGGGTTAACATAGCACTTTTAATATACTACGGCTGCGGGTTATTCATGTTTATCTCCATTAATTACCTTTTACATGCCAGTGTAAGCGTAAATGCTATCGTTTGGTCGGTTTTTGATACTATTTTAGTGGTCGAATCTCTTTTATTTGCAACCGGATTTTACAAATGCAAAACGTAGATAATATATATATACTGATAATACTAGCCATGGTGGGCTCATTTTTAATGGTGGGCTCATTCATATTACTATATGTCAGAAACCAGAACAAAATTTTAAAGCAGCGCCAGCAGCTTCAGTTTAAGGAGATCGAGCATCAGAAAGAATTGTTGCAGGCGATCATCGAGTCGCAGGAGACAGAACGCAAGCGTATAGGGCAGGACCTGCATGATGATGTTGGCACCGCGCTATCAAGCCTGAGGCTAACCATTGAAATGTTTAAACCCGCGAGCGAAGAGGACAATAATAACAAGCATGTAAAGCTAAGTAAGGAAATTATTGATAAGGTGATACGGGATGTACGTTACATATCGCATAATTTATCGCCTCCGGCTTTGAGCTATTACGGTTTGGCTGCCGCTATTGAAGAGAAAGCGTCATTCATCAATAATTCAGGGCAGTTAACCATAACCTTAATTAATGATGCTGAAGAAGTGCTTAAAGATATATTATTACCGGCATCGGTTGCTTTGTACCGGGTTTTAGAGGAGTTAATTAATAATACTATAAAACATGCCGGGGCTACACAATCCATTATAAAAATAGCGCCAGCCAACAATGCCTTATTAATTACCTATAGTGATAACGGTAAGGGAATGGATGCATCAGCAATAATTGTTGGGATGGGCATGCAAAACATTGAGAGCAGGTTAACCGTAATAAACGCTGACTATGTAATTGACACCGCCGCCGGGCAAGGTTTCAGGGTGAATATCAATTACCCGCTACCGGCTAACTAAAATATGAACGAAATAAAAATCGCCATTGTTGATGATCAAAACCTGTTTAGGCAAAGTCTGGGTTTGCTGATTGATTCGGTAGAACAATTTAGGCTGATCTCGGAATCGGAGGAAGGGAATTCATTTTTAGAAAAACTGAATACAAAAGGAGCGGTACTACCAGACATAGCCATTATAGATATGGATATGCCCGGCATGAACGGCATTGAGCTGAATACCATTTTACACCAGCAATACACCCATATTAAAGTAATAGTACTATCGGTACACGTACAGCCAATGCTTATTACGCAAATGATAAATGCCGGAGCTGCTGCCTATCTAGCAAAAAATTGCGATAAAAATGAATTAATAACCGCTATTGAAACGGTTTACAAAACCGGCTTTTATTTTAACGCGGGTGCATTAGTGGCGCTTAGGGAAAGCGCTAATTACCGGGCGCAAACACAAAAAAACATCAGTAATATACCGGTAAAATTAACAGCGCGCGAAAAACAGATATTAGAATTAATTTGTAAAGAATATAATAATGCTGAAATTGGTGAGCAGCTTTTTTTAAGCACACGCACCATTGAAGGGCACAGAAATAACCTTATAAATAAAGCCGGCTGTCGAAATACAGCGGGGCTTGTGCTATTTGCTATAAAGTATTCGCTGTTTCAATTACCGGTTTAAGCCTTTTTTTGCATACGTATTTATACCTGAATCTTAAATAACGTATAAATACCTGATTCGGCTTAGGCCTTGTATTAGTTATTGATATTGTTAACTATTGAACAAATTTATTTAGTCGATTGCCAATATATTTCATTGCAGGAAACAGAAACCTTTCTTAATACTATATTTTTTTTAATCTTTTGCGACATTATAAAACATAGGTTTAATATTTGCGTATAAAGTACTTAATTTACCTAAACTATTAAATACGTATGTGTGATGGAGAAGATATTTATCAGTAATCAGATTAAACTGGAGATATTAAGAATATGTGGCCAGCCAACCCATAAAGCCTATAATTTGCCGGGTAACTTAACCCTTGACCTTTTTAGTTACGCCCAAAACGAGGGGCTTTGCCGTTTATTAGAACAAAAACTACAGGAAATAGCCTCTCAATACCAAACAGGGAAAATCATACTGCCCGGCGATGTATCTAAACATCATACCGTTAGCGAGTGTATAAAAATGGTTTTCGCATAGTTTCATTTTTTAAACTTTTTAATATATTTATTAACTAACCCGTACAATGTCCGCGGAGCTGTAAACACACTAAATTTTGTTCATTTTGTTCATTGCCCCGTCTAACAAAACTTATAGCTCTACAATTTCGGTATATATGCTAATATTAAAAAAACAATAATAACAGCACTATGTGATAGCAATAATTATTAACGTACTATAGTCAACCTAATCTTAGCCGCCATGACATCATTTTTAATTCAGCACTTCGAAAAGCTAAAGAAGCTCGTACTTTCTATCGCGGAATTCAAAAATATTTCACCATCCGATTGTAAAACACTTTCCGTATTAATTTTCCGAAAAACCAATCAGCAGGTAAGTGAAACCACTTTAAAACGCGTATATGGCTTTGCCTACAGCAAATTTAAACCTTCGTTATTTACAATGGATGCGATGGCCAGGTATTGCGGATCCGAAGGCTGGGCCCAATACTGCGATAGTAACAGCACTAAAGCCAGTAATGCCGCCGGTGCCGATATAGGTTGGAATAGTATTAAACAAAGTGCCGATAAAATAACCAACTTTACCTTACAGGCATTAAAAAACCGATCAGGCATCCCCTATCAACAAACCATAAAAAGAAAATTTATTGGCGACCACTTTGATGCTTTTTTAAAAGATGGTTATGCCGCTACTATTATCACCGCGCCGGCAGGGTATGGTAAAACCATTGCGCTTTGCCACTGGGTTGAGGAAAAGATGGCCATAAATACCGCCGGTAAGAGCAATGACATTATTCTGTTTTTTAGCAGTAACGCGCTTATAAATGCTTTTATAAGCGGTAAAGATATTAACGATTGGTTATTATCATTACTGGGCTATGGTAGTTGGGATGATTTGTCGGCCCTGCTTGACGTCAGGGAAAACGATAACGGCAATTTTTACCTGATAATAGACGGGCTTGATGAACACATGTTTAAAAGCGACCAGTTTCAGTTTTTATTGAACCAGGTTATGGATATTTTTTCATTTTATGAGCAGCATGAAAGTTTTAAAATGATATTAACAATGCGGGCAGCCACCTGGCTAAATAACAGGGCTGAACTTGAAGACTTTAATAGAAAATGTTTCTTAGGTTTCCCTACCCGCGAAGACCTCCTGACTAACGTGCCTTTATTTAGCAACCAGGAAATAAATGAGCTTAGTTACAATATAAACCCTGACTCAAAAACCAATTCTGATTTTGAGATATTGAAAAACTTTAGCTATCCACTCTATTTTCAATATTATTATAAACAAAACAAGCTCGATTTTTCGCTTCAAAAGGCCGACCAACTAAGTATATATGGCCTTGTTTCAACCTTTATATTAAACAAAATTTACCTGGGGGCATACGCCGTTGAAAAATCGCTTTTTGTGAAAATGATGTTGGAAAACATGGATCTTGCAAATAATAAATTTGTGGTTGATAAATTCAAGATAAACGATTTGATTAAACAATATCACCATGCGTATATTGAACTTTTGGGCATAGGGTTTATATATGAGCTTAATAAAAGCGGTGACATGCAATACAATACCGTTATTGAGTTTGGCAACCATAACTTTCTTAATTACACCATTGCCCGCCACTTGCTGTACCATAACAACAATACCATTAACTCAAGCCTGGTATCAAGCCTGAACAGCCTGTTTAAAAATGATCGTAAGGTATCTATATTAAAATGGCTTATCATTTACGCGGCTAAAAATGGGCAAACCAACGTTTGCGAGTATTTGACCGAAATGGGCTTATCCTCTAAAGAAAAATCAGAAATTATTATTTTTCTGGGTGAGGTTATTGCCAAGGAATATTCATCATTAACCCGGGCAGAGGCATTAACTGAATACTTTCAGGGGGATTGCACCGATAGTTTATTTAATTACTTTTTTGGACTTGAATTTATAAATACCGATTATAAAAAAGCGCTTCAAGTATTGCTATCATTTAATTTATCTACCAAAAAGAGAATAATGGTTTATAGTGGCCTGGCCGTAATTGCGGTTATGCAGCTTGATATAAATAAGCTTGAAGAATATTTATTAAGACTAAAAAGCTTTCCGCAGGAAGAATTACAGCAATTAGCGATTAACCCGCTAAGCTGCCTCGAAACCATATACTACTATTTTAAATACGGAATAATTAAAAAAGAAGCTTTTGCCGAACTAACCACATTTTATTTTAATCCGCCAAAAACTGGCGATAAACTGGCAGGAAATACCGAAAATGATGTTTTATACCTGTTAGCTGTATACACACTTTCTATTTGCAAAAGCCCGGTTAAGCTGCTGCGGTTTACCAACGTACTTAACAAAGTATATAAAAGAGAGGGTGGTGATGCTGATGCCTATAATTTTATTTTAAAAATGATGATAACCGGCGCTAATATGCAATCGGGTAATATGGAGCTTGCAACAACCATTTATAATGATGTTGTGAAATTATATGCTAAAGAGAGCCATACTTATACACCGTTTATGCTGGCCTCCTTTTATTTGCTTAAAGTTAACATGAATTTATATGCCAATAACAAGGCTTGCGTTCATGAATTAATAAAACCCTTGGTTCGTTTAACCGATGAGGCAGATTTTAAATTAATTAAAATAGAAGCATTGGTTTCTATTTTAAAAAGCAAATTTTTGTATGCCAACGATAGTGATTTTTACAAACGCTCCTACTTTGATTTTGTAAAAGTTGTGCGCGAGAGTGGTTTTAGAGAAGATAGCTTTATTAATAACGATTTAATAATGGCTATTAAATAGCCGGTTTTAGGTTTGGCAGTTTATGCCGGTTGCTGTTATGGCAGCCGGCTTTTTTTATGCTGATATTGGTTGCTTTTTATAGTCTTTTCGCCAATCAATGTAACCTAACAGGGCTATGGGTACATATATAGCGTACATGAAAGCGGTAGCATCAAGGCCTTTAAAAATGTAAACACCTACGTAAATAATATCTACAAAAATCCAGATCAACCAATTCTCTAAAATTTTCCGGGTTAAAAAAACCTGCGCTACCAGGCTGCAAGCCGTGCAAAAGCTATCCAGATATGGGTACGATGCCGGTTGATAGTGAAGTATAGGAGATAGTTTTATCAGCAAAAAACCCAGCGAAGGCGTTGCTACCGCGATAATTAATACAGAAATTATAGTTTGCTTACCCGTGATAAGCTTTACGGGTATTTTTATTTCGGTAACGGTATTCCTGCTCCAAAAGTACCAGCCGTAAATATTGGTGACCAGGAAATAGATCTGTAGGCCCATATCGGCATACAGGCGTGATTGCATAAATATAAAGATGTAAATACCTACACTGATGATGGCTATAGGCCAGTTCCATATATTATTCAGGGCCGCTAAAATAACACATAACAGGCCGGTAATTACACCTACAATTTCTAACAAGCTTTGATTTGCCCACCACTGCTGTAGGGCATGAATAATTTGCATGGCTAAAGGTAATAATTAGGTATTACAGATGACGATAATATAGGATGCATCAAATAAAAATTGCAACCTCCTTAAAAAACACACTTGTATAAAATTTAATACATCGCCTGTATGGAAAAACAGAATTGATGTTTTTTGGGGACAGAAGTCAGGCTCAACAAGTCATCTTATGAATGTAATGAATAAGTTATACTTAAGGCTAATCATCTATAATTCACACAACTTATAGTTGTTAACCTTTAATTTATTAATTATTGGGTTAGTTTTTTTGCTACCGTTAAAACAATGGCAACATGTTTGTACATACTGTATAGATCCTACACTTACCTGTAGAATAAAAACAACATCTACCTATTAAAAATGAATTCTCAGACACCCAAGCTGAAAATTTTTGTTCTTTGTTTTGGGTTTAATCAATAGTTTAAATTAATTAGGGGAAAGGGAGCTTCAAAAGAGCTCTCTTTTTTTTACTATAATTTTTTACTATGCATGCATAATATTATTTTTACAACAAGCTAATTAACCAAACATGAATTTTGAATTTACCGAAGAACAACTAATGGTGCGCCAGGCCGCGCGTGACTTTGCCCAAAATGAATTAAAGCCAGGTGTTATTGATAGGGATGAACACCAAAAATTCCCGGCTGAGCAGATAAAAAAATTAGGCGAACTGGGTTTTATGGGACTGATGACATCGGAACAATATGGCGGCAGCGGCATGGATGCTATATCCTATGTATTGGTAATGGAAGAATTATCAAAGGTTGATGCTTCAGCTTCGGTAGTTATATCGGTAAATAATTCATTGGTATGTTATGGGCTGGAGAGGTTCGGTACTGAGGAACAAAAACAAAAATATTTAATCCCCCTGGCCAGAGGTGAAAAGATAGGCGCTTTTTGCTTATCAGAACCCGAAGCGGGATCAGATGCTACATCACAACAAACTACTGCCATTGATATGGGCGACTATTATTTGCTGAATGGTACAAAAAACTGGATCACCAACGGTAATTCGGCATCGACCTATCTTGTTATTGCTCAAACGGATGCGAGTAAAAAACACCATGGCATTAATGCATTAATTGTAGAGCGCGGCATGGAAGGCTTTACCATCGGCCCAAAAGAAAACAAAATGGGCATACGCGGGTCGGATACGCACTCACTGATGTTTACTGATGTTAAAGTACCCAAGGAAAACCGCATAGGCGAAGAAGGCTTCGGCTTTAAATTCGCGATGACTACTTTGGAAGGCGGGCGTATTGGGATTGCATCGCAGGCCCTGGGGATTGCATCAGGTGCTTATGAATTGGCGGTACAATATGCCAAGGAACGCAAGGCCTTTGGTAAAACCATAGCCAACCTGCAATCCATACAGTTTAAGCTGGCCGATATGGCTACCGAAATTGAAGCTGCACGTTTAATGTGTTTAAAAGCTGCCTGGTTAAAAGATCATCACCTGCCTTACGGGCAAGCGAGCGCTATGGCTAAGTTATTCGCATCAAAAGTAGCGATGGACACCACCATTGAAGCGGTGCAGATACACGGTGGCTATGGCTTTGTAAAGGAGTTTCATGTAGAGCGGTTGATGCGCGACGCCAAGATCACGCAGATATACGAGGGCACATCAGAAATTCAGAAGATTGTCATATCGCGCGAGGTGTTAAAATAATCCACTAAGTTTATATACATTTGGGTTTGTATCAGCGGGCATGGCGTTTCGACTCATCCCGACGTCGCTGCGCTGGGCGACCCTCTCTTCCGCTGCGCGGAAAAGAGGGTAAAAATAACATGTATATAACTGACCTGTAAAATGAAAAATAAAGCACTGCTAATAGCTCTCTTCTGCTTAATAATTAATGTGGCATTCGCCCAAAGTAAACTGCCTACTGGTGTTTGGCGCGGGGTGATCACCAATACTTCCGGGCACGATCTTCCTTTTAATTTTGAGGTTAGCGATATAGCCGGGCATCAGCAAATAGCTATTATAAATGGTGGTGAGCGTTTAAAGGTAACTGACGTAAAGCTTGTTGGCGATTCGGTATTTATACACATGCCTTTGTTTGATTCGGAATTTAAATTAAAGCTGGTTAGCGACAACTTGCAGGGGAACTGGATAAAACACTCTGCTGATAAGCAATATCTTTTACCGTTTAAAGCTACTGCTAATACTACCTACCGCTTTTTTGCGCCGGGACAGCCGTCAAACCTGAACGTAGCAGGCAGATGGACCGCTATTTTTGGTGATGGCGCCAGCAGGGACACCACAGTAGGTGAATTTAAACAAAACGGCGAAGATGTTACCGGTACCTTTTTAACTACTACCGGCGATTACCGCTTTTTAGAAGGTACAGTTAAAGATGACAGCTTATACTTATCATGCTTTGATGGCGGGCATGCTTTTATATTCATTGCCAAAGTAAATACTGATAACACGTTGACCGATGGTAAGATGTATGCTGGATACTCCGGTTTAGACCATTGGACCGCTTACAGGAACGAAAATGCGAAATTGCCCGATGCTTACTCCTTAACGTTTTTAAAACCAGGATATAAAACTATCGCTTTTACTTTTAAGGATACGGAAGGAAACACGGTATCATTAAGCGATGCTCGTTATAAAAACAAAGTGGTTATTGTACAAATATTAGGCTCGTGGTGCCCTAATTGTATGGATGAAACAGCCTTTATCAACGGTGGTTACTATCAAAAATATCATCCTAAAGGGGTTGAGGTTATTGGTTTGGCTTATGAGCGCACACCTGATTTCGCGCAATCAAAAAAGGCTTTGCAGCAGTTAAAAACACATTTTAATATTCAGTACCCGATACTGATAACCGGTTATACTCCAAGCCATGGCGATCCGCAAAAAAGCTTGCCCATGCTGGCTGATTTTAAAGGCTTCCCAACTACCATTATTATCGACAAACAGGGTAACGTGCGTAAGATACATACCGGCTTCAGCGGCCCAGGCACAGGTGATTATTACACCCAGTTTGTTGATGAGTTTGATAAGTTGACAGATAAATTGCTGGCCGAGTAAGTTGGATTATACTTTTTAAGTATTACAACCCCTTCTGTATCGCCTGGTAAACTGCATCCTGTATCCGTGGTCTGATATTCAGGCTGGATAACTTGCTGCCTACAGTCGGGTTTACACGATTTGATAGAAATACATATACCAGGTTATACTTTGGATCAACCCAAACACAGGTACCTGTATAACCTGTATGCCCGTAAGTTTGTGGCGAAGCCAGTTTTGACGGATAATGATGATCTTCCAATGGATCCCAACGATCAAAACCTAAGCCACGGCGACTAACTGCCGACTGCTTTGCCGTAAACAGATCAACAGTTTGAGGTTTGATATATTGAACGCCACCATAAGTTCCACGGTTTAAAAGCATCTGGTATAATATACCCAAATCATTCGCGCTGGCAAATATGCCCGCATTGCCCGATACATTGCCCATTAATGCCGCGGTTTGGTCTTCGGTATAACCATCCAGTAAAGTATGGCGAAAAATCGCATCCTGTTCAGTAGGTACTATCTGCGACACCGGGAAACGGTAAAGCGGTAAAAAGCCAGCAGTTTTCATGCCCAGTGGCAGGTAAAACTGCTGCAATACATAATCATTTAATGGGATTGAGGTAATGGTTTCGACAATTTCCTTCATCAGTACCATACTTACATCGCTGTAAACATATTGTCCGCGGGTGCGTAGCGGCGATTTTAATATGTCCTGCCACATTACGTCTTTAAAATAATTCTTCCTCAAAAAATAATTGTCGGAAACCTTTGTGGGGTATGCGGCGGATGAATCAATGCTGTGATCGCTTGGTTTTAACTTTTCGTAGGTTGGGATATCAGGCACTAATCCTGCCTGGTGTTCCATCAATTCGCGAACGGTGATATCGCTTTTATTCGAGTTACGCACACCCGGTATATAATCGCCGATAGTTGAATCCAGACCGATCCTTCCTTCATCATAAAGCTTCATTACCTCCATTGTGGTAGCAGTAACTTTGGTTAAGGAGGCAATATCGAATATGTCGGTTATTTTGTCAGGCAGTTGATTGTCATAGGTATGGTAGCCGTATGATTTATTAAATATTACTTTACCATCCTTGGCAACCAATACTACACAACCGGGAGTAGCGTGTGCTGCAACAGCCTCTCGAGCAATATCGTCAATAGCAATCAGGTTGATGGAATTTACCCCCGCATCTTCCGGAACAGTATATTGCAGGCGTGTTTTTGCCGTAAGGAAACCCATATTAGCCGCATAGCGAGGCGTAAATGTACCGGTAAGCTTTTGGGTGATAGCCACGCCGCCAAATATGGCTTGCGCACTAAAATAGGCTGATACCGGTGTTACCCGTTGCGACCAAATGATAGGCGCGGTAATCCCATTCAGTTTATTAAATGAATCGCCGCTGCCGAATAGGGCAACAATAACCGTTTTTAGTTTTTGTGTTTGAGTGATAAAATCGATGATCTGCGGGTTGTTTGCATCGGTGCTGTTTAGTTGCACGATGATGATATTATACCATTTCAGATCAGCAGAAAGATCATTAATGTTTTTGGGGCCGTTATATAAGTTTCCATTTACAGCGTCAACTTTAGTGTATTTATTTAACAAACTATCAAAGCCGGTGGCATATTGATTGGAGAAGTGTACGCTGGCAATTTTAGCGGTATTCAGGTTTTGCAGCGGGATGGTAAAATCAGCATTGTTTAATAAAACTGTGGCGTTTTGTACTAAGGCCTCTTCCTGTACATATGCCACGCCCGTCGGTGGGTTTTGCGCGCAGGCAGAGTTAAACAATACAAACGCCGACAAAAACACTATAACACCATTAACCCTATTTTTTTTCATATACCTTTTCACCATTAACATACGTTTTTAACACTTTAACCTTTGGCAAGTCGGCGCCTTTTATTTTCATAATATCATTATCCAGTATCACAAAGTCGGCATACTTGCCAACCTCTATGCTACCTTTTTCTTTTTCCTCGAAATTTGCTTTGGCGGCCCATACGGTTATTCCACGTAAGGCTTCCATCCGGCTTAAAGCATTCTCAGGTTGAAAGCCATTTGCCGGGAACCCTTTCAAATCCTTACGCACAACAGCAGCATAAAAAGTGTAAATGGGGTTAATATTTTCAACCGGAAAATCGGTACCTAATGGCAACCATCCATTTTGATCCAGCAATTGTTTATAGGCATAAGCTGTTTTTAAACGCTGTTTACCTAAACGGCTAGCAGCCCAATACATATCAGATGTTGCATGGGTAGGTTGTACCGATGGGATAATATTGTATTGCCCGAACATGTCAATATCCGATGGCGCCAATACCTGCGCATGCTCTATCCGCCAGCGGCGATCATTCTGGCCTTTTAGCACACTCGCATATATCTTCAGCATCATTCTGTTTGCCGAGTCGCCAATGGCGTGGGTAGCTAATTGAAAATTACTTTTGATGATCTTTTCCGCTATCTGCTGAAAATGCTTGGGATCGCTCAACAAAAAGCCTCTCCAGTTTTTCTGGTCGGAATAAGGTTGTAATAAACAAGCCCCACGAGAACCTAAAGCTCCATCGGCAAACATTTTAAATCCACGCACATCCAAACGTGGTGTTTTAATAATTCCGCGTTTAAATAAAAAGTCGTAATTCTCTGGCTTGTCCAGTAGCAAAACATACATGCGTATTTTTAAGTCGCCTTTATGTTGCATGTCGGCTATGGTATTCACCATGGTATACGGCAGGCCGCAATCGTCAAGAGTGGTTAATCCATCGGCAAAACAATTACGCTGAGCGGCTAATAAGCCGTTTTGCACTACGCTATCATCGGGTGGCGGTATTTTTCGTCTGATGATACCTATCGCGTTATCCAGTAACATTCCGGTGAGTTTACCTTTTATGGTTTCAATTTCGCCGCCAGTAATGGTTTGCCCGGGTTTAATTCCGGCAATGTTCAATGCTGCCTGGTTGGCAATAGCGGCATGTTCATCAACACGGGTTAGCAACACCGGCCTAACCGGGAATAAGGAGTCGAGTTTTGCTTTTGTTGGAAAGGTTTTGTTTTTCCAAAGATTTTGATCCCATCCATTACCAATTATCCATCCATCAGGATTATGGCGGGCATAGGTGTTTATGGTGTCGACAATTTCTTCCCAACTGTGAGTATTGGTTAAATCGGCTTGTTGCAGGCCCATGCCATATTCATAAAAATGGGTGTGTGCATCAATAAAGCCGGGATAAACAGGATGCCCGCCTGCATCAATCACTTCACGGGCCGAATATTTTTTATCAAGCGTAGCACTATCGCCAACGGCAATAATTTTGCCTGCGCTCACTACAAAAGCCTGCGCAGTACTAAAACTGCTATCTACAGTATAAATTAGCGCGTTTTTAACTAAAAGATCTGCATTATATTCCTTTTTTTGTTGGCATGATAGAACAAGAAGGAAGAGGGCGGGCCATAATTTTTTCATAAATGTAGAGCGGTACAAGTTTAAATAAAACTATAAACTATATACAACTGACAAATGATAAAAAAGTTATATTTAATTTAGCATCCAAATACAATTCGTGCATCCATGTATCGTTTTCATGAGAGCCGGATAAGGGAGAACTAATTTTAAATGTCAGATATAATACAACTTTTACCGGATGCCGTTGCCAACCAGATTGCCGCGGGCGAAGTAGTGCAGCGACCTGCATCGGCAGTAAAAGAATTGGTGGAGAACGCTATAGACGCGGGTGCGGATAAGATACAGCTTATATTAAAAGATGCAGGCAAAGCACTGATACAGGTGATCGACAACGGTTGCGGCATGAGCCTTACCGATGCGCGCATGAGCTTTGAGCGCCATGCTACATCCAAAATAAAAAAAGCCGAGGACTTGTTTGCCATTCGTACCATGGGTTTCCGTGGCGAAGCTATGGCATCTATCGCCGCTATTGCGCAAGTGGAGCTAAAAACCCGCAGGCATGAGGATGAATTAGGCACCTGTATTTTAATTGAAGGATCGGAAGTAATAAGCCAGGAAGCATGTTCGGCTAATACCGGTACATCTATCTCGGTAAAAAACCTGTTTTACAATACTCCTGCCCGGCGCAACTTTTTAAAGAGCAACCCGGTGGAGATGCGTCATATCATTGATGAATTTCAACGGGTATCGCTGGCAAACCCGCAAATATTTTTCTCGCTTCACCACGATGGGCAGGAAGTTTATCATTTGCCGGCATCGCTGTTAAAGCAGCGTATAGTTCATCTGTTTGGCAACAACTATAACCAGCGTTTGGTTCCGGTTGAAGAGGATACCAGCATCATTAAACTGCATGGCTTTGTTGGTAAACCCGAGTTTGCCCGTAAAACCCGTGGCGAGCAATTCTTTTTTGTGAATAATCGCTTTATCAAGGATGCATACCTTAACCACGCGGTGTCTACTGCCTATCAGGAATTATTGCCCGATGAGTGCTACCCGATGTATGTTTTATTTATCGAGATAGATCCATCAAAAATTGACATCAACGTTCATCCCACCAAAACAGAGATTAAATATCAGGATGAAAAGTCGATCTACGCTATCATCCGCTCGGCGGTAAAACGTTCTTTAGGTAGATATAACATCACCCCAAGTTTGGATTTCGACCAAGAGAACAGCATTGAGCATTTGATAACGCCAAAGCCGTTTGAAGAGATTGTTGCACCAACCATCGCCTTCAACCCGGATTTTAATCCTTTCGCTGCGGAGAAAAAAGTTAATCGTGAACTACCGCCTGCTTTCAGGAGCAGCGGCGAATATCGTAACACACCCATCCCGCAAAACTGGGACACGCTTTACGAGATCAGCAAGCGGGATTCGCCGGTTCAGCAAACGCTGCATGAAGAGGCCAATATTGAAGTAGATGAGCAGGAGATCACCAAGTCAAGCGAACGCCAACTTTTTCAGATCCATAACCGCTTTATACTATCGCAAATAAAATCAGGTTTTATGCTGATAAGTCAGCAAGCGGCACACGAGCGGGTATTGTACGAGCGTTTTTTACAGCAGTTGCAAAGCCACTCAGGTGTTAGTCAGCAAAGCCTGTTTCCACAATCGGTCACACTAAACAGTAGCGATTTTGAGTTATTAAAAGAGCTATTACCCGATGTGCGTGCTTTAGGATTCGATATACGCGAGTTTGGTAAGAACACAGTAGTGGTTGAAGGCATACCTGCCGATTTGAATAATGTTGGCGAAGAACAGTTGTTAGAACAATTGCTGGAAGGCTTTAAAAATAACCTTGCCATATTGAAACTGGATAAGCGCGATAACCTGGCAAGATCGCTGGCGCGCAACGCGGCGATTAAATCAGGCACTAAAATGTCATTAGAAGAAATGAATTTACTAATAGACCAACTTTTTGCCTGCCAAATGCCTAATCTTGCATTAAATGGAAAGCCTGTAATTAGTACCTTTACATTAACTGAGTTAATTGAACGATTTGAAAAATAGCCTTTGGCTACATATAATATTTAAAAACTGACATGCAATCGCCTTTTACAAATTTGCCTCCCGTTGTAAAAAACTTGTTGATCATCAACATACTTTGTTTTTTACCTTCTGTATACCTAAGCCATAATTTCTCCATCCCGGGTTTCGACCCGATGGGTACCTGGTTTGGTGTATATTACTTTAATTCTGCCAATTTTAGGGTGTGGCAGGTGCTTACTTATATGTTTATTCATGGTGGTTGGTGGCATATTTTTTTTAATATGTTCGTGTTGTTTCAGTTTGGGCCTATTGTGGAGTATGCGCTTGGATCAAAGCGCTTTTTTAACATGTATTTTATATGCGGGTTGGGCGCCATTGCTTTACAAATGTTTATACAGGGTATAGAAGTTCATGCCATAACGGGTGCTTTTACTATTCCCAATCCTACTACCGATGTTAGCTATTTTTACCAATTCGGCGTACATGGGCAAAAGATGTATGACATCTATACCGGAGGGATGGTTGGCGCATCAGGCGCTATATTCGGCATTATGATTGCCTTTGCAACGTTATACCCCAATATGGAGTTGATGATTATGTTTATACCGGTGCCGATAAAAGCGAAGTACATCATGATTGGCTATGTGGCATTGGAGCTTTATTTAACCCTAAATCAAAGCCAGGGCGATAATGTAGCGCATTTGGCACATTTAGGCGGAGCTTTATTTGGCTTCCTTTTAATAAAGCTTTGGGGGATTAAAAAGCCAAACAGTTTCTATTGATCTACGTTTAGTATTAATATAATAACATGAGTAATAGCTGGCAAAATATACAATCAAAAGTACTTAAGTCGGATAGTAAGCTTAACCTGCTTATTGCCATTAATGTTGCTGTTTTTTTGCTGATAGGCATCCCGTCTGTTTTTGAATGGCTGTTTACCGGTAGTTCGCAAATCATCACATACTATTCTAACGAATACCTGGCTATACCGGCATATCTACCCAAGCTCGCGGTACGCTTTTGGACGCCGCTTACCTACATGTTTATGCATGCTGGTATCTTCCACATCCTGTTTAACATGTTGTGGTTGTACTGGCTGGGGCAAATATTCGAGGAGTACCTAGGTAAACACCGTATTGTTGGAGTATACCTTTTAGGCGGGTTGGCTGGCGCGCTTTTTTACATACTCAGCTATAACTTTTTCCCGGTATTTGCAGCCGTATTACCAATTAGCACGGCTGTTGGTGCATCGGCTAGTGTGATGGCTATTATTGTGGCTACCGCCACTTTGATGCCCGATTATTCTATACCTCTGATGATCATTGGTCCGGTTAAACTTAAATGGCTGGCTATTTTTTATGTAATCCTTGACTTTCTGAGCATTGCAGGGCCAAATGCTGGTGGCGAGATCGCCCACATTGGCGGCGCAGTACTTGGTTTCATTTATATTAAACGCCTGCAAAAAGGCAGCGATTGGGTAGGCAACATCGCCAATCTTTTCAAATCAGGCCCTAAACTGTCCAAACTGAAAGTAGTTGCCCGCAACGGCAATAAAAGAACCAACTCCCGCCCAAGGCAGGATGAGGTTGATGTTATCCTTGATAAAATATCCAAGGTGGGTTATGAACACTTAAGCAACGAAGAAAAAGAAATATTATTCCGCGCCAGTAAAGATGACAATTAGAAAAAGCGGGCTTAATTTTTTTGATAAGCTTGTATTGTGGCTAAACATTTTGTGTTGTGCCGCATTGCTGCTTAGTTACCTCGCCCCTATAACAAGCCCTTCAAATTACTGGATCATCGCCTTCTTTGGCCTGGCTTATCCTATTTTATTGGTACTTGTTTTACTATTCGCTTTTTACTGGCTTCTGCGCAAAAGTATATGGGGTTTATTACCGCTACTAGTTATTGGTATAGGCTATCGCGTGCTAAATAAAAACTTTGGCTTGCGCTTAGCAACCAAACCCGGAATAACCAAAGATTCAGGCGCTATACGCATCATGACTTACAATGTGCATGATTTTAAACGTTATGGCGCGAATAATGACACCTCAACCCGAAATGATATATTGGCTATCATAAAACAGGAAAATCCTGATTTGTTAGGATTTCAAGAGTTTTATACCCGTAATTACGGGCCATATCACATGGTTAATGCTTTAAAAAAGCTTTTAAAAACAAACAGCTATTATTTTGTAAGTTTTGAATCAAACTCGACCGATTCAATAGGCATGGCCATATTTTCCAAATATCCAATTGTAGCCCACGGTTTAATTATGGTGTCTGCTGATAGAACGGATGAAAACCAGTGCCTTTACATCGATGTTAAAAGATCAAACAAGATTATCCGCTTTTACAGCGTTCACCTGGAATCCGTGCACTTCCAATCGGAGGATTACAGCTATCTAAAAGGTGTATCGCAAGGGAAACCTAATGTACACGCCACTAAAAGGCTAGCGGTTAAATTAAAAGCAGCTTTTATTAAACGTGCTAATCAGGTTTTTAAAATTAAGGAGAGTGCCGCAGCCTGCCCTTATCCCTATATCATATCCGGCGATTTTAATGATACGCCAAGCTCTTTTGCCGTAAACCAAATGAGCAAGGGTATGACAAACGCTTTCTGCGAAAAAGGCTCGGGTTTTGGTAAAACTTATAACGGTGATTTTCCCAATTTTCAGATAGATTATATTATGGCGGGGCCTGGTTTCAACGTGCTGAATTACGATATTGTAGAAAAGCGCTTATCCGACCACTACCCGGTAATCAGTGATCTGCAACTAAAATAGAATCAAGAGTTAAGAATCAAGATTCAAGACAATGAAAAATTTACGCTGTTATTACTTTTGTCCTGAATCTTGATTCTTAACTCTTGATTCTAAACAACAACCAAAGCCGAAAAAATTGTAAGTTTGCCACCATGAAGCAGGATTTGTTTGTTTACAATACTTTAACACGCAAAAAAGAGAAATTTAAAGCAATAAATGCGCCGCATGTAGGCATGTACGTTTGCGGCCCCACCGTATACAGTGATGCACACTTGGGCAATTGCCGTACCTATATTTCGTTTGATATTATTTTCAGGTATCTAAACCATTTGGGTTATAAGGTAAGGTATGTACGCAATATTACTGATGCCGGTCACCTTGAAGGCGATGCGGACGAGGGCGAGGATAAAATATCAAAGAAAGCGAAATTGGCTAAATTGGAGCCAATGGAGATCGCACAAAAGTATACCGTAGGATTTCATGATGTGATGCAGATACTGAATATCCTGCCGCCAAGTATTGAACCACTAGCTACCGGCCACGTTATTGAGCAGATAGAACTGGTTAAAACCATATTGGAAAAAGGCTACGCCTATGAGGTAGATGGCTCTGTTTATTTTGATGTAGAGAAATACAACAGCACCAATGATTACGGCGTTTTAAGCGGCCGTAACCTGGATGACCTGTTGACGAATACACGTTCATTAGGCGGGCAACAGGAAAAGCGGGGCAAACTAGACTTCGCGCTTTGGATAAAAGCCAAACCAGAAACTTTAATGAAATGGCCTTCGCCGTGGAGTGTTGGCTTGCCGGGCTGGCATCTCGAGTGTTCTGCCATGAGCGAGAAATACCTTGGCGAACATTTTGATATACACGGCGGCGGTATCGATTTGATCCCGACGCATCATACTAACGAGATCGCTCAAAACATGGCAGCTTGCGGTAAAACACCTGCCAATTACTGGGTGCATACCAATATGCTGACGGTTAACGGGCAAAAAATGTCGAAATCATTAGGCAATAGCTTTTTACCGCATGAGTTATTCAGCGGAGAAAACTCCATCCTGAATAAAGGCTACAGCCCGATGACGGTACGCTTTTTTATGCTACAGGCGCATTACCGCAGTACGCTTGATTTTAGTAATGATGCCATGGAAGCATCAGAAAAAGGATTTAAACGCCTGATGAATTCATTCGGTTTACTAAAAGATTTAAAAACATCTTCTACTACTGAGGTTGAAATAAAATCACTTTCTGATCGTTGTTATGAGGCTATGAATGATGATTTTAACAGCCCTGTGCTTATCGCAGAGTTGTTCGAGGCATCCCGGATTATCAATTCAGTTTATGACGGTAAACTAAAAATTGATGCCGAAAATCTGGAATTGTTAAAACAATTGATGAATAGTTTTGTACTTGATGTCTTGGGTTTGAAAGATGAACAGGCAGCAGGCGATGATTTGCCACAGGTATTAAGCTTTATTGTTAACCTGCGCAACGAAGCAAAAAGCAGTCAGGACTATGCAACGTCAGACAAGATAAGGAATGGCTTGCAACAGATAGGCTTTCAGCTAAAAGACACCAAAGAAGGAACAAACTGGACTAAAATTTAAAAAAATTACAAATCGATACAGGATTAATTCCCATGTTATCACTAAATTTCCCCCTCACAATTCATTATCATATGAGAAAAATATTTTCAGCCGCTGTTATATTAACTTGCTTTGCAAATTTAGCCATGGCCCAAAAGCCCGATCTGGCACATGTAGATAAAGTTATCAAAGCAGAGGATAACTTTAACAAGTTACTTGCCCGTAAAGGAATTAAAGATGCTTTTTTAGAAGTTGCAGACATAGAAGGAATAGTTTTTAAACCGAACCCGGTTAAAATAACCGATTTTTATACCAACATTGATAAGCAACCGGGCACTTTAACCTGGGAGCCTAAATTTGCGCGTATATCAGCCAATGGCGATTTGGCTTTTACAGCAGGCCCGTACGTTTACCAAAATGGTAAAACTGATGACGATAAAGTATACGGCGATTATGTATCCATATGGCGCGTAGATGAGAACAACAAATTAAAATTGCTGATGGATTTGGGTATCCAACACCCGGAACCTGAGCAGGATGCTATTACCGACTTTCAAGAGCCTGATTCATCAAAGCTGGTTGCGCCAAGTAAAGATCCATTTAACGGCAAAAGCGTAATATTGGCTACCGATAAAATATTTAATCATTCATTATCCATATCAACTTTAGCAAGCTATAAAGAGTTTTTAAGCCCCGAAGGCCGTTATTATTTCCCGGGCTTTGAACCAATGGTTGGCCAGGACAGGATTATGAAATTTATTGATAACGAAGCCATCTCTATCACAGCTGAAACTACAGATGCAGGCCGCTCAACCAGTAATGACCTTGCTTATAGCTACGGAACTGCTCGTATAACCAAAGGACAGGTTGTTAGCAACTACAACTATGTTCGTATTTGGGAAATTGACAAGAATCACAAATGGGATATTTTGCTGGAAGTATTTTCAGCAGTTGAAAACGATTAACAACTGTAGAATTAAAAAAGAAGAGGGATGATTCTTGCGAATCATCCCTCTTCTTTTTTAGGGGCGAAATTTTGCCGTATTGAACCTTTGTCATTCTGAGCGCAGCGAAGAATCTTCTAAATCATGCATAGCTCGCCTTGCAGATCGAAGAAGATTCTTCGCTGCGCTCAGAATGACAAATAGGAAATATATTTTCTAGAACAACCCCTCTATAATATCATCAGTTGATAAGCCATCCGCCTCGGCATGATAACTGCGCACAATACGGTGGCGAAGGATGGGTTTGGCAATAGCCCGCACATCTTCAATGTCCGGCGAATATTTACCGTTAAGCACAGCGTGGCATTTAGCGCCCAGGATTAAATATTGTGATGCGCGCGGGCCAGCGCCCCAGTTTAGCAAACGTTTTACCTGAGGGGCTGCAAATTCGCCATTGGGGCGGGTTTTAGCTACCAGCTTAACAGCATACTCCAATACGTTATCCGTAACGGGGATATTTCGCACCAATTGCTGAAAATAAGTGATCTGCTCGGCGTTTAAGATATGATTAACCTTTGCTTGATTTGAGCTGGTTGTATTTTTAACTACTTGTAGTTCTTCTGCAAATGATGGGTAATCTAACGACACATTAAACATAAACCTGTCTAATTGGGCTTCCGGCAAAGGATATGTACCTTCCTGCTCTATTGGGTTTTGGGTTGCCAGTACAAAAAACGGTTTCGAAAGTTGGTGAGTTACACCGGCTGCGGTAACGGCCTTTTCCTGCATGGCTTCTAATAAAGCTGCTTGTGTTTTTGGTGGTGTACGGTTAATCTCATCAGCCAGTATAATATTGGAAAAAACCGGACCGGGTATAAATTTAAAATTCCTGTCCTCTCCCAAAATCTCTGAGCCAATAATATCTGATGGCATCAAATCCGGTGTGAACTGTATTCTTTTAAAATCCAGATCGAGTACTTGAGCAACGGTTTGTACCAGCAAGGTTTTAGCCAAACCGGGTACACCAACCAATAAGCAATGCCCATTACTGAAGATGGAAATCAGGACGAATTTAACCACTTCGTCCTGGCCGATAATAACTTTACCTATCTCGGCGCGCAATTGCTTGTAGGCCTTGTTTAAAGCGTCGGCGGCTTCAACATCCGATGGGTATTGCATAGATATTATTTAGTGGCGTTAGCTTGTACCGGTGCTGGTGGAGTAGCCCAACCTTTTAAATCAGAGCAAGTATTAAATTCCGGATCGATCTTGATATAAGTTTCTTTCCTTCTTTTTTCAAACCACTGGCTTACCGTGCGATTGGTTTTATCATTTAAGGCAGCCGCCTGTAGCTTAGGATAATCCTGGCCTAAATTAGCCTTATGCGCATCGGTAACTGATTTTAGATATAAAATTTTGTAGGTTTTCTTGCCTGCGTTATCTGTAAACAATTGTGGTTTTGAATAACCACCAACTTTCATAGTATCAATAACCAATGCGATTTGTGGGTCGAGTTTATCACTTGGAATAATGGTACTTCTGTTTTGTACATCCTCAGCATTCAGCAACATACCACCATTAAATTTGGTTTCCTTGTCATCCGAATAAAAGGCAGCAGCACTTGAAAAGTTTATTTTATTGTTTGTCATTAAATCATTGTAAACACTATCGGCTTTGGCCTTTGCCCGGTTTAGGCTGGCTTGTGTAATGGCCGGGATAATTAAGATATGCCTAACATGTACTTGCTCTCCGCGGCGTTCAATAACTTGTAAAAAGTGAAAACCGAAGTCAGTTTCAAATACTGGCGAAATCTCACCCGCTTTTAGTTTAAACGCCCATCCGGCAAAGTCCTTAACGTACGAGTTACGATCAGCAAAACCTAAATCACCACCATCGGGCGCTGAACCCGGATCCTGCGAATATAAACGCGCCAGCGTGCCAAAATCTTCACCAGCTTTTACACGTGTGCGTAAGTCCTCGGCCTTTTGTCGGTAAAAAGATTTTTCATCTTTGTTCAATTTTGGCTGAAAAACGATTACGCCAACTTCAACCTCTTTATTGTATGTAGGCAAACTGTCTGTGGGTATTTTTTTGTAATAGTTTTCAACGTCCTGAGGGGTAACGTTTAACTTTTCAGTTATTTTGGCCCTCATTTTATCGGCAACCAATGCTTCTTTAATATCCGGGCGAATCTCATCCTTATATTGGATAACTGAACGGCCCAGGAATTGCTCAAGCCTGTCCTGGCCACCGGCTCTTTGGGTCATGGTACGCATACGGCGGTCAACTTCATTATCAACCTCATCATCCTTAACCTCAATACTATCAATTATGGCTTGTTGCGCTAATATTTTTTGTGCTAATAGTCCGTGTAATATCTGGCATTTGATATCCTGATTAGGGGCACCGCCCTGCGCCAGGTAATTGGCGTATGATAATTCAATATCAGATTGTAAAATAATATTATTGCCTACAACCGCGGCTATTTTATCAAGTGTGTGCTTTGGAGCACTTGCCATTGCCAGGCTGTCTTTATTTTGTGCGCTGGCTATTGATACTGATAAACATATCCCCAGAATGGCTAACCCAATTTTTCTCATGTATATTTCTGATGCTAAATAGTATGCGGACAGTATCCGCTTAAAAAATCAAATTTCGGTAAAATTTATTAAAAATAGTGGGTTTAAATTTTAGCCAGCTATAATTATGCGAATATGCTGATAAAGCTTGAAACTGTTTAACTACTTTTGGTTAAAATTTGTTAAAGTGAAAACCGAAAATCCAGCAGCGCTGCATTTTATATTGCAGGATGATATTTTTTTATTAAACCAGGACCGGGAAGCGTATAGCCACACGGCTTTACCCACGGAACAACCTGTACCACAGGCTGCCCCATTAGTTGCTGTAGAAACGAAACAAGTTGAGTTTAATTATTTAGGCGGCAACAAAAAAAACTTCCTGATTACGGTTCACTATCCCGGTATTGATTTTATGGCTGATGCGCATTTAACGGCCCTGCAAAACACTCTAAAACGTCTGGGTTTTGAGCTCGATGATGTAGCGATCTTAAATATAGCAAATCACATCGAAGTGGATCATGACACTATATCAAGCTTTTTCAACCCTAAAAAAATGCTCTTGATGGGTAAAAGCGCATGGCCGAAAAATGTTTCTTCCCTTAAATTGAACGAACAGCAAACACAAGGTAACTGCGCAATGTTATTCAGTTTTAGCTTTGATGAGATGATGGACCGCAACGATTATAAAAAAGCTTTTTGGGAGCAAATGAAATTGCTGTAATCGGAGCTTATCTTTATTCTTGAATCTTATATCTTGACTCGATATGCAACAGTTAGTTTTTGCAACCAATAATACCCACAAGCAGGAAGAAGTAGCCGCCAAAATTGAAGGCAAAATAAAATTATTAACCCTGACCGATATTGGCTGTATTGAAGATATTGACGAAACCGGCAACACATTTCGCGAGAACGCCTCACTAAAGAGCCGGTTTATTTACGATAAATACCACATCAATTGCTTTGGCGATGACAGCGGCCTTGAAATTGAAGCGCTGAACGGCGAACCGGGCGTATTCTCTGCCCGTTATGCAGGCGAGCATGGCAATCATGCTGCAAATATTGATAAAACACTTGCCGCTCTAAAAAACATTACTAACCGTAAGGCAAACTTTCGCACGGTTATATCGCTGATATGGAATGGCGACGAGTATTTTTTTGAAGGTGTAGTAAACGGCACCATTCGAAACGAGCGCGTCGGAACTGCGGGTTTTGGTTATGATCCCATTTTTCAGCCGGATGGTTATACCAAGACATTTGCAGAGATGAGTTTAGCAGAGAAAAACAAAATCAGCCACCGCGCTATTGCCATGGCTGATTTACTTGATTTTTTAAAGAAGGTTTAAAACTCCACGTGCATCCTTAAGGAAAACACATTTACCGGGCCCCTGCTTGCATTATAAGCCGGGTTTAGGATAAACTGGTAATCAGGTGTTATCCACAATTTCTTTTGGTAAGCGTTGATCTTGTAATAAATTTCGGCTACCATTTCGGGTGCATAATTTAGTTTTCCATCACCAATAATAAATCCATAGCCGCCGTCAGCTAAATAATTGCGGTGTTCTGACGATAAGCCATCACCTATAAAAGCTAATCCTATTTCATCATCCGGGCGTTTCCATGATGTGCCTTTTAACTCAGCACCAAAGCTTATTGAGCGGTCGATCTCGGTAAAAAACCAGGTTTCAGTATGGCCGTCATTCCAGCTTGCCCTGGCAAATACACCAAAATCACTGGTTAGGTACTGATCGGCACTAATACCAAACCCAACTTTGTGCCTGCCATAAGCCTCGGTTGAATCTACATTTGGTGCTTTCGGATTTTGGGCGATGGCCTGGTCGTAGTTGCCAAATTTTCCATTATTTAAATAACCCAATAACCGCACGGTACCTTTTTGTCCGCCGATAGTATAACGCCTTTCATACTCAATATTCTGCGTATTTGCGTGCAAAACTTTAGCATCCCAAACCGAACCGTTTGCCTGTGTTACCACCATTGTAAACGAAAAACGCAGGGTCCAGTCTGGCTGACCTAATTCGGTATATAGTCCTAATACATAACCACGGGTGTTAGCGGCATAGTCCCAGGCACCGTTATCCATCAATGCCCAGTTCATAAATTGCATGCGTGGGTCGTGACTGAATTGATTGTTATCAAAAAAATCTGCCAAAGCATACTTACCGGCGGCTATAGAAAAGTAACGCTTGCTTTTTAAACCGGCTATCTGGTTTTGGTCATCGGTAATGGTGTCTTTTTCTTTCCCCCACTCAAATGTTTGGCGCAGGTAAAGCCGCGCTATATAAATGGCTGGTTGTGTACTACCAACCCTATAAACTTCGCCGTTTGGAAAAGCCGCGATACCGGTAGTTTTACTTAAGCCGCTGCCACCGGATATTTCCGGGTTAAAAACAATGTCGGCACCTTTCCATAATCTAGCATCCCCAAATAAGGTGCTGGTTATGGATGTTTGTGTTTCGCCTAGGGTTGATAAACTATTCAGCCCTGAATAAGAAGCGCTGAATGGTGGTTTGTCCTGCGTAATAGTAGTTTCCTGGAAGTGAAGGCTGTAACGCTGTTGTTTAACAGTGTCCTGTGCAAGCGCATAGTGTCCTGATAATAATGAGATTATTATAAAGGTTAAATATTTTTTCATAATGAGTGTTTAAAAGAATAATTAATTTAAACAAAGCTAACAATTTTTTTAGGCTTGTCTAAATTTATTATTTTTCATAAAAAACTGTGTAAATAAATTTCTTGTTTGTTCTATAATTACAGCCTTACAAAAAACAAGCTAAATATTAAGGTTAAAATATTGTGTATGATTTTTAGCTTATAGCCACTGGCTGAATTTATTAATGAACCAATTTTTTATCACTTGCGTTAGCAGGCAATAGCAAAATAAGATACCTATTAACCATGGGAAAAAGCTTAAAGGCAACGCCACCAGCTTAAAGGCCGATGCGATAGGTGAAAATGGCAGCGCAATACCTATCAGCATAATCAGCGATGTAAGTGCTACTACCGGGGTAGCCGCCCAGCTTTGTATAAATGGTATTTTACGGGTACGTATCATGTGCACAATCAGCGTTTGCGATAGTAAGCTCTCCACAAACCAACCGGTTTGAAAGAAATCTGCATGCGCTGTAGAGTTTGCCTTAAATACATACCACAATACCGCAAAGGTGGCATAATCAAATATGGAACTGATAGGGCCAATATAAATCATGAACTTACTGATACCGCTGGCATCCCATTTACGGGGTTTAATAATATAGTCATCGTCCATTTTATCCCATGGGATAGAGATCTGCGAAATATCGTACAGTAAATTATTGATCAAAATTTGGATAGGCAGCATCGGTAAAAATGGCAACAGCGCACTGGCACCCAGCATACTGAACATATTGCCAAAGTTGCTGCTGGCCGTCATTTTAATGTATTTGATGATGTTACCAAACGTGCGGCGGCCATAAATAACACCTTTACGCAATACCATCAGGTCTTTCTCCAACAAAATAATATCGGCACTCTCTTTAGCAATATCTACCGCGGTATCAACAGAGATACCTACGTCGGCATCCCTCAAGGCTGCGGCATCATTAATACCATCGCCCATAAAACCAACGGTATGGCCTTTGGCCTGTAATACTTTTACTACCCTTGATTTTTGTAGCGGACTTAACTTAGCCAATATACTGATGTCGTCGATACGGGCGGTAAGCTCCTCATCGCTCATGTTTTCCAGGTCTTTACCCAGCAAAATATTAACAACCGGGATACCTACATCTTTACAGATTTTTTTAGTAACCACCTCGTTATCGCCGGTTAACACTTTTATGGTAATACCCAACTTGTGCAATGCTTCGATAGACGGTTTTGCAGATGGTTTTGCCGGGTCAAGGAACCCCACAAAGCCGGTTAATATCATGTTGCTTTCGTCGGCAACGGTGTAGGTAAGCGGCCTTTCATCATATTGCTTAATGGCAACCAATAATACCCTTAAACCTTCCTCATTTAATTTACGGGATGTTTTAAGGATGGCGTCCCTAGTTTTTTCATCCATTGGGATGATAGCATCGCTTTTTATTTGTAGTTGGTTGTCTTCACCCGGATCAAAGGCATGGGTACACAAATCAAGCACTTCTTCAACCGCGCCTTTACAGATCAGCAGGTGCTTATGGTTTTTTTCTTCGAGGATAACCGACATCCGCCTGCGCTGAAAATCAAACGGGATCTCATCTACTTTTTCAAAAGCTTCGCCTTCTTTAAGGCAGTCATGCAGTTCCACATGCTCCAGTACCGCCAAATCAAGCAAGTTTTTTAATCCTGTTTGATGATAGCTATTCAGGTAGGCCCATTTCATTACCTCGTTATCTTCGTGGCCGAAAACATTTAAATGGCGCTCCAGAACAATCTTGTCCATGGTTAATGTACCTGTTTTATCAGTACATAAAATATCCATGGCGCCAATGTTTTGTATAGCGTTAAGGCGTTTTACCACCACCTTGCGTTTCGACATGTTTACCGCGCCTTTAGCCAGGTTGGCGGTAACAATCATCGGCAACATTTCAGGGGTTAAGCCAACCGCTATGGATATGCCGAAAAGCAATGCCTGCAACCAATCGTGTTTGGTAAATCCGTTAATTAAAAACACCAACGGAACCATCACCAGCATAAACCTGATCAGTAACCAGCTTACACTGTTTACACCTTTGTCAAAACTGGTTTCGGCACGTTTACCCACTAATGATTTTGATAGTGAGCCGAAATAAGTTTCGCTGCCGGTATTTACCACGATGGCATGGGCAGTACCACTTACAACGTTGGTCCCCATAAAGCAAACATTATCCAGATCAAGCGGCGAAATTTTGTCGGCCTTTTTATTAGCAGCGTCTGTTTTTTCAACAGGCAATGCCTCGCCGGTTAATATAGCCTGGCTCACAAACAAATCCTTCGACTGCATAATACGCACATCCGCAGGGATCATATCCCCCGCTGAAAGCAAAATAATATCGCCGGGAACCAGTTGTTTAATATCAATTTCTTCTCTGCCGGTTTGCTCGCGTAAAACAGTAGCAGTGGTTTTAACCATCGACTTTAGCTTTTCAGCCGCCTGGTTACTGCGGAACTCCTGTACAAAACGCAGCATGGCGCTTAGCATCACCATAATAGATATTACAGCAACCGTGGTATAATCCCTATCGGCAGGCGCCTGTATAATTACGTCGGTAATCAGGGAGATGATAGACAACACTATTAATACACCAATGAAAGGGTTTAAAAAAGCCTCAAAAAACTGCACATACCATTTGGGTGCTTTTTCATGCGCAACCTCGTTTAAGCCATAAGTGTGAAAACGATCTTTTACCTCCGACGACGAAAGGCCAAGCTCGTGACTTTTTAGGGTATATAAGAATGTCGCTTTGTCCTGTGCAGCAACTTCTTTAATTTTTAATGCTGATGCGGTGCTGAACTCTGTAGATTGATGACCGTTGTTTTTACCTAAAGCGGCTTTTAATTTTTCTCTCTTAAGCATAGTAATAATAATTACCCGTGGCCGGGCAGCTTAAAAGAGCAGACCTGGTTAGCGGGAGTTTTGTAATAGATGATATGAGCTTCGACTCGGACCAGTATCCATTTTGTTTGTTTTTTAATATTTCTGCGAAGATACGCTTTTTAATTGTGCAATGGGATTGCATTATTTTTTACATTGTTTGCAAATGCCTTTTACCACTAAATTCATTTCTATTGATGTAAAATCATCGGGTAATAATACTTCCGGGATTTTACTGTTTGGAAGGCAAAAAGTTTCTTTACAAACGATGCAATTGAAATGCACATGCAAATCATGGTGCTGCCCTTCATCACAGCCGGGGGCGCATATGGCATATTTAGGCGAACCTGTGCCATCATCTATTACATGTATTAATCCCTTTTCAACAAAAGTTTTTAATGTGCGGTATATGGTAATTCTATCGGCAGGTTGCAGGCTTTTTTCAATATCAGTTAAACTGGCGGCAGCTTTTTGTTTCAATAGCGATTCCAGTACCAAAATGCGCATTGCAGTTGGATTGATTTTTTTATCTGTCAGCTTTAGTTCGGTGCTTACATTCATAATTAAATCAATTAGCATTATTAATTGGCAAATTTAAGTTTTACAATTTAAACACAGTGTAAAGTTTTGTTTAACTCATGCTGCCACATTCCATAAAAAACTGTTGCAAATAAGTTTCCATAAACGCGTGGCGTTGTTCGGCAAGTTTTTTACCGGTAGCGGTGTTCATCTTATCTTTCAGCAAAAGCAATTTTTCATAAAAATGGTTGATGCTGGGTGCGGTAGTATTTTTATATTCCTCCTTGCTCATATTAAGGTTAGGCTTTATTTCAGGGTTATATATTTCACGACCCTTAAAACCACCGTAGTTAAATACGCGGGCAACGCCAATTGCACCAATGGCATCAAGTCGGTCGGCATCCTGTACAATACTGAGTTCGGGTGATTGAAAGCTTAATTTATCAAAACCTGATTTGAAGGAGATGTGGCGTATGATTTGTTGAACATGAACAATGATATGCTCATCTACATTGATACTATAAAGAAAGTTTCCGGCAGTAATGGGGCCAATTTCCTCATCTCCATTGTGAAATTTACTATCGGCAATATCATGCAAAAGGGCAGCGAGTTCAACCGTAAGCAGATCGCAATCTTCAGTATCGGCAATTAGTTTCGCATTGGCATGTACGCGGTGTATGTGCCACCAATCGTGGCCGCCTTCAGCATTTTGGAGAGTTGTACGTACAAACTGAACGGTTTTATTAATTATTTCAGGTTTATTCATCATTCAATAATATCTGCAAAGATATTATTGTTAGCTTACTTTAGCCATATGAGGCGCACCTTGGGGCTTGGTATCAATCAAGTCGGCTACTTCGAAACCTAAAACTTCCGCTATCTGAAAAAGTCGCTCAACGGTTATTTTAGTATAACCAAGTTCAATTTTACTGTATGCATTTTGCGAGATAGCCAGCTTTGCGGCCAAATACTCTTGTGTGTAATTACGGTATTCTCTTTTGTTCCGGATATTAGCTGCAATAGCTTTTATCTTGAGATTTAATCCCTCGTTCATAAATACTACAATTGTTATTGTGTGTACTTACGAGATGATTACTTACACGGTTTTTGAATTAGGATAATTTAATGCTTAGGGGCGGTTTTTCATTTCAGCAAGTATGGCTCTTAAAAATTCATTAGGCTGTTGTGAGCCAATAATATATACCAAACCATCCCGGTCTGTTAAGTGTATAGCCTCTTTGCCGCCAGTGTAAAAACGGATGGTTCCTTTACTATGCAAGTTATAAACCGGATTGTTAAACAGGTAGCGGCTATACTCGCCTTTTTCTGCTTTAACAATGCTGTTTAAATCAATTTTTACCAGGCGGGTAGTCCACAAACCGTCAAGCAAAATACTTTTATTAATAACGCGTGTGCGGAAATGCAGCAGAAAGCCCATAATGATAGAAATAACCAAAATGGCAAAACCTACCACCACCAATAAAGCATTAGACCGCTGATCGGTAAAAAAGTAGGCAGCAAAACAGAACATTGACATTACCAGGCGTATGGTAATGGGAATAAACTCCCTGCCCAGGTATTGTTTTTCAATAAAATCGGGTTTATCGCTCATGTTTTAATTAATTTGAATATAGTAACTTTTTTAGTGTTTTTGCTCACTTTGTAATGTTCGCTGCTTCGGTAACCGGCAAGCCAAATGATGTCGCCATTACCGTTTACCAATAATGGCACCTGTGTTTTTTGATGCACGGGTATTTTCTGGTCGATGAAATAATCACTCAGTTTCTTCCTGGTTTTCATCCCCAACGGGTAAAAATAATCACTTTGCTGCCAGGCACGCATAGTTAATGGATAAACCAGCAAATCAGCATCAATACTTACGGCTAAGGGATTGTCTTTTACAATCAGCGGGCTCTCATCATGTAGCAAGGTTATTTTGTAGTTGTTATAATTAACCATATGCTCATTGGGGTTGATGGTTATTTCAGTAGGATGATCCTTTTTTAGGGTGATGATGATGTTCTCCCTGTCGAGTATCAGCCTGTAACCTAAACTTTCAAAAATCCTGCCCGAATGTTTATCCAGCGAAGCGATCAGATCATCAACGGCCGTTTCATTAAAACCATAAGGTTGCAGCAGGTTAAATAGTAGCAGCCGTTTGGGTTCTAACTTTCTTACCGCTTCCAATGGCACATGAATTTCATCGTCCTGTTGGATAAGCAGCTCTTTCTTTAATTCTGACAACTTTAATTCCAGCAGCGTTTCCATATCCCTGAAATGCTGCAAATTGTTTTCGAATGTTTTTTCCAAACTGGGGTTTAGTTCCTTAAGCTTGGGAATAACTTCGTGGCGTATTTTGTTACGGGCATATTTTACGGATAAATTGGAGCTGTCTTCCACATATTGCAGGCTGTTTTGCTTAATCAACAGCTTAATATCCTCACGGTTCAAAAATAACAATGGCCTCACCAGGTCACCATTTTTAGTCAAGATGCCATGTAAACCCGCTATCCCCGTGCCACGTGTAAGATTTAACAATATAGTTTCAATCGTATCGTTTTGATGATGCGCGAGTGCAATAGCATCATAACCATGCTGTTGTTTAAGTTGTTGAAACCACTGATAGCGTAAATCGCGGGCTGCCATCTGGATGGAGATCTTGTGGTTGGCGGCATAGTCGGTGGTATCAAAGTTGATGGTGTAAAATGGTACGCCGAATTGTTGAGCAAGGTTTTTGCAAAATTCCTGATCAGCAATGGCATCATCGCCGCGCAACTGAAAGTTACAATGAGCAATGCTAAAATTATACCCGGCCGCTTTTAACAGGTGCGCCATTAAAACAGAATCCATGCCACCGCTAACCGCGGCAAGCACTTTGCCGGCAGGTTTGAACAGTTTGTTTTGTTCAATAAAATCAGTAAATTGTTTAACCGGCAGCATTCATCAAAATTATTAATTTAATAACCCCAACAAAAAACTAATTTTGCCATTGTGAGTAAATACCTTATAATTTTTTTATTACTGCTGACGGCGGGTAATGTTATCGCCCAAAAAAAAGCGTCAAAAGTAAATTTAATTTCATCTAGTAAAAGCCAGGGTGTTAAGATCAATGGCCTGGATGTAATTAAGGTATATAATGGTATCTGGAGCCAGGACCGCACCCGCATGAGTTCGGATAGCGCCTACTTTTACCAAAGCGCCAACGCTTTTGATGCCTTTGGCCATGTAGCCATAAACCAGGGAGATACACTAAATATTTACTCAGATAAACTGAATTACAACGGTAATACCAAAGTTGCCATATTAACCGATAATGTAAAAATGGTTGATAAAGAAGCGACCCTAACCACCAACTTTTTTAATTATAACACCGCTACCCGCATTGGTACTTATACAAACGGTGGTAAGCTGGTGAGTAAAACCAATACACTGGTAAGCCAGAACGGTTATTATTTTGCAGGTACACACGATGCCTATTTCAGGTATAATGTGGTTTGTACTACAAATGACGCGATGATTTATACCGATACTATGCGCTATAACTCGCAAACACGTATAAATTATTTTTATGGACCAACACGTATTTATGGCACCAAGGATAAGGATACGCTTTTAACAGATAACGGCACTTACAATACCATAGTTGAACAGGCGCTGTTCACCAAAAATAACTTATATAAACAGGGTACCAAGTCATTAACCGGCGATACCTTGTTTTATGATAGGTTGAAGGGCTACGGGCGATCTGTTAAACACGTAATCTTTAATGATGATGAGCAAAAAATAACCATTAGGGGCGGTTTGGGAACATATTTTAAGAAGAACGACCTGGCGATAGTTACCCGCGACCCATACGTGATTTTGGTTACTGAAAACTCAGATTCGACTAAAAAGGATACTTCAAAAGTACATCCTTTGTCAATTCCCACAAAAAAAGAACTTAAAAAAGCATTAGCGAATAACAAGACTAAGATAGATAGCAAGAAACTGACTGGCGGCCAACAGCAATTAATTGATTCAGTAAGCAGGAAGTTGACTATGCCGGTTATCGATTCATTCCGTAAAAAGATTCCGAACAAAATGAGTGCGGACTCAGCCGGGAAAATACTATCGGCACAAAGCAAAAAAATAAGTATGCCTGATCTGGGTAAAATAAAATCGGGCATAAAGAAATTGCAAAAAAACAAGCTTGATACTAACGAAATTGTAACGAGTAAGCCACTGATTATACCCAAAGATACAAGCAAAGTTAAAAAGGATTCGGTCTATATGTCGGCTGATACAATTGAGACGCGAATACTGACATATAAAGAACTTATTGTACTACAGGAGCAGGAACGATTATCGCATATTAGAGACACTACGATTAAAAAAACACCATCTATTATTTATAAGGTTGCCCCTAAGTTTTTGAGCATAGAAGCACCAAAGTTTGCAAGGGATACCAGCTATCATCACCGGGATTATTTTGGGCACCCAAAACCTAAACCCGTACACGTAAAGCCTAAGAAGGACCAGATCATAGCTAAGAGTAAAAAGGTTGTTAAAATTGATTCCACATTTTTAGACCGGAAAATAGTGTTGAAGGATACCGCAAGGATAAGGATATTGTATGCTTTCCATAGCGCGAAAATATTTAAATCGGACTTGCAGGCTAAGGCAGATTCGATGTTTTATAGTAATAGCGACTCCACCATACGATGTTATACCAAGCCAATGATATGGACGCAGGGCTCGCAATTATCCGGCGATACTATTAACCTCATCATGAAAAACAAAAAGCTGGATAAGATGGATATGTATCCCAATGCTTTTATTGTAAATATAGAGAAAAATGATTCTACGCATTTTAACCAGGTTGGCGGCAAGAAAATGCGGGGCTTTTTTAAAGATAATAAATTAGGCCGTGTGTTTTTTGATGGGAATGTGGAGTGTATATACTTTGTACACGACAGTACAACCCATTTAGTTACAGATATGCAGCGGTCATTTGCGAGCAGGATGCGGTTAAACTTAAAGAATAACGAGGTAACCGACCTTGCATTTTTAACCAAACCAGACCATCGTTATATACCTATTGACAAGGTTAAGGAGGATGAAAAGATATTAAAAGGCTTTTTATGGAAACCGAAGGACAGGCCAATATCCAAAGAGTCGGTGCTGCCATCATACAATAAGTTGCGCGATACCACTACCAAACATGCTGCCGGGGCTCCCCGCCCTAAGAAGATGTATTCAGGTAAAGACGGCAAGGCTTTGCCGGGTGTAAAGGCCGCGGCAGATAGTGTATTGAATAAGCAACCCGGAGGCTTACCAAGTAGTTCACCAGGAGCCAATAGTAAAACTGATAGCACCACTAAAAAAACACCGGTTATTAAGCCTGCTGTAATAAATACCAGGAAGGACTCAACCAGCGTTAAACCAATTAGTTTGGGACCGCCGGTTAATGCGAAAAAGGATACGATAAATTAGATTTTGGCCTCGAAACACACCAGGTAAAGGTGTTTTGTACTGTTAAAAAAACTTTCACAAAACACTTGGAAATTAGCGACTTTGTACTTAACTTAGTGTAACCAATTTGCAAACCCCAATTGCAATAAAAAGATAAACCAGGAGAAATCGCTATGAAAAAGAAATCTACTGTAGTTAATCAGCCGGATAAGACTGAAGCTATCAAGCCAGAAGTGTTAATGCCTCAAAACCACATTCAAATTAACCATTCAACGCACTCACTATGCGATCATTCGCATGGCCGGTCTAAATTTGCGTTTGGCAGCGACCGAGGGCCCGCTTTTTTTTAACCGGGCGTTTACTGCGTAATCAACCTGTCTTCAAAAAATAAAAAAGGCAGCTGGTTTTGTATGCCCTTTATTTTCCAGATGGGGCCTTGCTGGCAATAAAGGATAATATTGATCTGCTGATCCTGCTTTTTTTCGTATTCGGCTAAAACTTGCAGGCATGAGCCGCATGAGGTAATTGGCTTAGTGATCGTAAACTCATCAGAATGTGCTGTAATAGCCATCGTAACGATAGGATCATCGGGGTGATTAGCTCCCCAGTAAAATAGCGCTACACGCTCCGCACATAGGCCTGATGGATATGCTACGTTTTCCTGGTTACTGGCATGTATTATTTTACCGCTTTGTAATTCCATAGCCACACCCACCCTGAATTTTGAATATGGTGAATGTGAGTTTTTTAGCGATTTAACGCTTTCAAGACACAGGTGTTTGTCGGATGTATTAAGTTCGTGTAAGTTATCGTACTCCTGAAAAGCTATTTTTATTTCGTGATTTACCATTATGTATCCCCGTAAAATTGTGGGGGGATACAAGATAGATAAAAATTTAATTAAGAAACTAACTGGAGTATTTATTTATTGTCAAATCTATCTTTTCATAGATAAACTATGGGCTGGCGCCTCCTCTCTTGAGAGAGGAGTGGAGAGTGCCTTAATACATAGCGACGAACCCACCCCTGCCAGTTCACGTACCCACTTCACCCCCTCCAAGGAGGGGAACTTAAAGCAGATACCTGAAAATATTACACCGCTACATCCAGCGTAACACTTTCCAAATCCTCAGCTACTAATGGGTTAATGCTTTCATCATCCTTTTCAACGCGCAGGTTGTTTACAATGTGTTGCTGGCGGGTTGGGGTATTTTTGCCCATGAAGTACTCCAGTAAGCCTTTGATGTTGGCATCTTTCAGTATAACCGGGTCGAGGCGGATGTCTTTACCGATGAATAAACCGAATTCTTCAGGCGAGATTTCTCCCAAACCTTTAAATCGGGTTATTTCGGGCTTGGTGCCTAGCTTGGCTATGGCATTGCGGCGCTCTTCGTCGCTGTAACAATAAATGGTTTCCTTTTTATTACGCACACGGAATAATGGCGTTTGCAGGATAAATACGTGTCCTGCTTTTACCAAATCCGGGAAAAATTGCAGGAAGAAGGTCATTAACAGCAAGCGTATGTGCATGCCATCAACATCGGCATCGGTAGCTATTACAATATTGTTGTAGCGTAATCCATCCAAACCATCCTCAATATTTAAAGCGTGTTGCAGCAGGTTAAATTCCTCGTTTTCATAAACCACTTTTTTGGTTAGCCCATAGCAGTTTAGCGGTTTTCCTTTTAGACTGAATACCGCCTGAGTTTGTACATCACGTGATTTGGTGATTGATCCGCTGGCCGAGTCACCTTCGGTGATGAATAGGGTGGTATCTTGCTTGCGTTCGTGGGTGTCTTCAAAATGCAATTTGCAGTCGCGGAGTTTACGGTTGTGCAATGATGCTTTTTTGGCGCGCTCGTTAGCCAGTTTTTTAATGCCGGCAATATCCTTGCGCTCCCGCTCTGATTGCATAATGCGTTTAAGCAAAGCATCGGCGACAGCAGGGTTTTTATGCAGATAGTTGTCAAGTTCTTTCTTAAGAAAGTCATTGATAAACCCACGGACAGATGGCCCGTCTGGTCCAACGTTTTGCGAGCCTAATTTGGTTTTGGTCTGCGACTCAAATACCGGTTCCTGAACTTTGATGGCTATGGCGGCAACAATAGACGCACGTACATCCGAAGCATCAAACTCTTTTTTATAAAACTCACGGATGGTTTTTACCACCGCTTCGCGGAAAGCCGCCTGGTGTGTACCGCCCTGAGTAGTGTGCTGCCCGTTAACGAATGAATAATATTCTTCGCCGTATTGCTGGCCGTGGGTCATGGCTATCTCAATATCCTCACCTTTTAGGTGGATAATTGGGTAGCGGATGTTTTCCACATCGGTGTTTTTATTCAGGAGGTCATAGAGGCCACGTTCCGATAAATACTTCTGACCATTAAAGTTGATGGTTAGCCCGGCGTTCAGAAATACGTAGTTCCAGATCATGTTTTCTACAAACTCCGGTATAAAGCGGTAATGCCTGAAGATGGTATCATCCGGTAAAAAGTTAATGGCGGTACCATTGCGTTGGGACGTTTCTTTTTCGGCTTCTTCGCGAATCAGCTCACCTTTAGCAAATTCAGCAATTTTGGTACGCCCATCACGATAAGATTGTACGGTAAAGCTATTGGATAAAGCGTTTACCGCTTTGGTACCTACGCCATTTAGTCCTACCGATTTTTGGAAAGCTTTGCTATCGTATTTACCACCGGTATTTATTTTAGATACGCAATCAATCACTTTTCCCAGAGGGATGCCACGGCCATAATCGCGCACAGCCACTTTATGATCGCTCATGCTGATCTCGATAGAACGGCCCGCGCCCATCACAAACTCATCAATAGAGTTATCTACAATTTCTTTCAGCAAAACGTAAACGCCGTCATCATAAGCCGATCCATCGCCCAGCTTGCCAATATACATGCCGGGGCGTAAACGGATATGCTCTTTCCAGTCTAACGACCGTATACTATCATCATCGTAATTTACTTCTGCCATTTTTATTATCAAGTATTTAGTATCAGATTGCCTGCAAAGTCGTTGAGTTGACTCACCCCGACTGCGCTGCGCTGGTCGACCCTCTCTTCGCCTGCGGCGGAAAGAGGGTGAAACACATTTTCGGCAATGTGTTCTTACAAAAATAAAATATTGGGGCTGAAATGCGAATGCAATTATGTTAACTTATTAACAAAATCGGGGGTTTCAGGGGGTGAATTTAAAAGAATGGCTAACACTGTTTACATCGCGGTAAAAATCAGGGTCTTTATAATTGGTAAAAAAGATGGCGACCAGTGTTCCGGTATGATTTTTTTGCAGGGAAACAATCAGCGCATATTTGTAATGATGAATTACCGGCATATCGCGCAGGTTTAATAAATATGATTTACCCGCATCCGCGTTATACTCAGCGAGTACATCCGCGGGTATATTACGAACCATATAGTTGTTGTTGCCGGTTAACCCTATCGCATAGGCTTTGCCAATATCCACATACATAGAATCGGGATTAGCAAGTTCCGCTTTTTTGTTATTCCGGGCGTTTTCATAGCTCAACCAATTTTGCTTTTGTGATCGAACCATTACCCAGATTTCGCAATTATGTTGAGGTTCTTCCAGTGCGAAATCAAAAGAGAAGTAGTCGTTGTTTATTGCTTTAACTTCATTAAATCCTGTTGGGAAGGCAAACTGAAGATCAGCTTCTTTTAATAAAAGATAAAAATCTTTGCGTTGGCTATTTGCCCGCAGAGGTTTAGTTTGGGCAAAAGTATATGAACTGCAATAAAAAAATATTGCAAAGGATACTATAAATAATAGAGGTTTAGACTGTTTCACAATAGTTTTTATTTCTTAGGGAAAACAAAAAACTTAATAATCTAAGTTATGCGAATTTTTTTTAACTATAGAATATTTATTAATAAATATTAAACAATATGATTTTAATAAACCACTTATTGTAAAATAATAAATAGAGCGTGTTACTAAGTTAAGATGAACAACCACATTTTAACGATATTAGCAGTATATGAACAAAATGGTTAATTGGTTTTTGGCTATTTCGTTGCTATTAGTTGCCGCCTGTGGTACTAATAGTAGCGATTATCATAAAACTATTTTCAATATTAACCTTGATGATGACCTTACCTCGCTCGATCCTGCTTTTGCGCGGAACCAAAATGCCATTTGGATGGATAACCAGCTTTATAATGGATTAGTACAGTTGGATGATAACCTAAAGGTGAAGCCCTGTATTGCCAAAAGCTGGGAAATAAACGCAGATGGGCTACAATATACTTTTCATTTAAGGAATGATGTGTTTTTTCAGGATGATGACCGATTTAAAAATGGATTGGGGCGAAAGGTTACCGCAGCCGATTTTGTTTACAGCTTTGGGCGATTAATAGATGCCAAGGTCGGTTCATCCGGATCATGGATATTTAGTGATAAGGTTGCGGGGATGCACAACTTCGTGGCGCTGAACGACAGCACTTTTAGCATACAATTAAAACAACCATTCCCTCCTTTACTAAGTTTGTTGAGTTCGGCATATTGCTCGGTAGTGCCGTATGAAGTAGTCGATTTTTATGGTAAGGATTTCAGAAGCCATCCAGTGGGTACAGGTCCGTTTAAATTTAAGTACTGGAAAGAGGGTGAGGTTTTGGTGTTTTTAAAGAATGAAAGATATTGGGAAAGGGATAGTATAGGTAACAAATTGCCTTACTTAGATGCGGTGCGGGCCAGCTTTATCCCTGATAAGCAAACGGCTTTTATGGCTTTCATTAAAAAAGACCTGGATTTTTTTAACGGGATAAATGGTAGCTACCGCGATGATATTCTGACAAAAAGCGGCCATATCACACAAAAATATAAAGGCAAGTTTATTATTGTTACCCACCCTTATTTAAACACGGAATATTTAGGGATAATAGTAGATACTAATCTTTCGATATTAAAGCATTCTCCATTAAGGTTTTTGAAGATACGGCAGGCCATTAATTATGCTATCGACAGGCAAAGCATGATAAAATATTTGCGCAACAGCATGTGTACGCCGGGTAATGCAGGGTTTATACCTAAGGGCATGCCTGGCTTTGATGACAAAAAGGTTACGGGCTATAATTATGATCCTGAAAAAGCAAGGAGGTTACTTGCAGAGGCTGGTTTCCCGAATGGCAACGGTTTGCCCGAAATTACATTGACCACTGTAAGCAGTTACCGCGACCTGATAGAATATATACAAGGCGAACTTAACCAAATAGGAATTAAAACCCGTGTGGAAGTGATGGAAGGTGCAAGCCTGCGAGAACTGATCGCCAAAAACGGGGTGAACTTTTTTCGGGCATCGTGGAATGCGGATTACCCTGATGGCGAGAATTATTTGTCGGTTTTTTACTCGAAGAATAGAGCGCCTATCGGCCCAAATTATACCGTGTTTAGTAGTAAACGATTTGATGCGCTGTATAACCAAAGCTATCTCGAAAAAAATGATAGCGCCCGTTATGCGCTTTATCAGCAAATGGACAATTTAATGATGCAGCAATCGCCGGTGGTGGTTTTGTATTATGACAATTTGGTAAACCTTTATCAGAATAATATTAGTGGCTACTGTGTTAACGGGATGAATTTGCTGACGTTGAAATATGTTAGAAAAAGGTGATTGGGCTGATTGTTGATTGAATCCAATCTGTAATGAAATTGATAGCTTCCGTTTAGTGATTTTATATTAATTTCAGCTTTATTTTAACTGAATATGAAAAAGCTGTTTTTAATACTCGTTGCAACGGCATTTGCCATTGGTGCTTTTGCTCAAACTGCCCTAAAACCAATATTTTATTCCATATCATTCCCTAATGCGGCCCACCACGAGGCTGAAATTGTAATGACCCTGCCGCAAACTACTGATGGCCCTATAAAATTCAGAATGAGCCGCTCATCCGCCGGGCGATATGCAACTCACGAATTTGGGAAAAACATCTATAATGTTAAGGCTACGGATGTTGATGGCAATGTGCTTGATCTGATACAACTTGAAGGCGATTTATATGAATTAAAGGTACATCCCGAAATAGTAAAAGTAAGCTATACCCTTTTTGCTGATTGGACAGACGGCACTTATGCCTGCATCGACCCAAGTCACGCCCACCTAAATTTTCCTGCTGTTTTTCTGTGGACCGTAGGTCAGGATGCCCGCCCGATAAAAGTTGAATTTAATGATCTGGATACTTATGGATGGAAAGTAGCTACGCAATTACCGCATGTTGGCGATAATATTTACTCGGCGCCAAACCTGCAATATTTGTTTGATAGCCCTACCGAGCTTTCCAACTTTAAAGAAACCAGCTGGCCTGTTGTAAATACTGACGGCAAAACAGAAAAAATAAACTTGGTAGCTCACTCCGACGATAGCCAGGAAACGATAGACAACTTTGGTAAAATGGTACAAAAAGTTGTACTGGAAGAAAAGGCTGTTTATGGCGAGCTACCTTCATATGACTATGGCGAATACACCTTTTTAGATGACGTTTATCCGTCAAATTCCGGCGATGGCATGGAGCACCGTAACTCCACCTGTATTGTGGAAACGGACAAGCAAATTGCCGGTAACGAAATTG
Organism: Mucilaginibacter sp. L196; assembly: GCF_009765905.1. GTDB lineage: Bacteria > Bacteroidota > Bacteroidia > Sphingobacteriales > Sphingobacteriaceae > Mucilaginibacter. The sequence goes on from NZ_LMUO01000019.1 coordinate 1,437,244, forward strand.
ACGAACTAAGCACATTCGCGCACGAGTATTTCCATTGCTGGAATGTGAAACGCATCCGCCCAAAATCATTAGAACCGTTTGACTTTTCACATGCCAACATGAGCAGCGAACTTTGGTTTGCCGAAGGGTTTACCCAATACTATGGCGAAATGCTATTAGTGCGTGCAGGCTTTCATAGTGTGGATGATTATACGCAAACATTGTCGGGCTTAATCAATTCTGTATTAAACTCACCGGCGGCGGCTAAATATCCGCAAACACAAATGAGCCGTTACGCGGTGTATGCCGATAACGGGGTATCTATAGATCCGGTTAACAGCAACAATACTTATCTGTCTTATTATTACTACGGAGGCGCTACCGCCGTAGCGCTTGACCTGCGTTTACGCAGCGAGTTTAACCTGACACTTGACGATTATATGAAAGCTGTTTGGCTTGCTGTAGGCAAGGTACAAAGGCCTTATACCATCCCCGATCTGCAAAAAATACTGGGCAAGCTTACCAATCCTAAATTCGCTGATGACTTTTTTACCCGTTACATCTACGGAGTAGAAAAAAACAACTATGAAGCATTGCTGGCTAAAGCGGGTTTAATATTACAAAAAGCCGCTCCGGGTAAAGCCTGGGCTGGTCCACTGGGTTATGGCTATGGACGGAGAAGAGCTGGTTCAGCAAATGTAACGGCTACCGAAGGGCTTGCATTGCAGTCGACAACCTTGGCTGGCTCACCTATTTATAAAGCAGGTTTAGATGCAGGTGATATTATTTTAAAGGCAGATGGTAAAGTGATTACCGATGCAAAATCATTTAATGATGTTGTTGCTTCAAAAAACATTGGCGATAAAATAGTGGTTGATTATAAAAACCGTACCGGCGCGCATACTGCTACGGTAACTTTAGAAGAAAACCCATACTTTGAAGTGGTTACTTTTGAAAAAGCGGGCAAAACATTAACTAAGGAACAACAGGATTTCCGCAATAGCTGGTTATCCTCAAAAGTTAAATAATGGCTATACCAAAAATTGCTATTGTAGGGCCGGAGTCGACGGGTAAATCAACCATGTCGGCTTATTTGGCGAAGTATTATAATACCATTTGGGTACCTGAATACGCCCGCGATTATTGCGCAAAGCTAACCGAGCCCTGCACATGGCAGGATGAACGCAATATGTTTTATGGCCAGCTGGATTTGGAAGCCGCTATGCTACCGCTGGCCAATGGGTTGCTTATTTGCGATACCACGTTTATTACGGTAAAAATATGGAGCGATTATACCTTTGGTCGTACGCCACAGGAGGTTTTGGACGAATTGCCCAAGCACCCTTATGACCTTTACCTGTTATTAGATATTGACTTACCCTGGGAGGAAGACCCGTTACGCGATTTCCCGCATATGCGTGAGCATTTTATGGGCATTTGGTTGAAAGAGCTGCAGGCTTTGGATGCCCGTTATGTGCTTATTTCCGGAACAGGCGATGACCGTTATGATAACGCGATTAAAGCTATTGATGAGTTTATTGGGTAGGTATCTGCCTCGATGTGAAAGAATATGTTGAAAGTATTAAACTTTGTCATTCTGTGCATAGCGAAGAATCTGTAAAGTAGTTTACATCGTACAGATTCTTCGCTATGCACAGAATGACAAATCTGTAGAGCTATCGGGAGGTGCTCCTCACGTTAAGGATAGTAGCGGATACCGGCCCATAGTTAAGGCCTATGTAGTATGAGCGAATAGCCTGCCCGCTTCTATCAGCGGGAACGCCCAAATCCACTTCTCTTGTTAAACACTCCTCCTCCATCAAAATAAAATAATCTTATCTTCATGCAACGTTCTAAAAAACGCTGTGTCTTGTTATATGAAAGCTGCAAAATTTGGAATCTGTATACATTGATAAGCATTACAACCTGGTGGTTGAGTGTAAGCAGGGTAGTAAAAAAGCCTGCTACGAGCTGTACAAGTTATATTCTAAAGCGATGTTAAACGTCGCCTTTAGGATAGTGGGCAATATTGCCGAGGCTGAAGATGTATTACAGGAATCGTTTTTAGATGCTTTTAATAAACTGAAAGATTTTAGGCAGGAAACCACATTTGGCCTTTGGCTTAAACAAATTGTGGTAAACCGTTCCATCAATCTTTTACGGAAGCGTAAAATGGACCTGGTTGATATTGACGGCGAACAACTGGACAATATACCGGATGAAGAGTTTGAAAGTGACGAAGAAACGTTATTTAAAGTAGCACAGGTTAAGGATGCTATGAAAGAGTTGCCGGATGGTTACCGGGTGGTATTATCCTTGTATTTATTAGAGGGTTACGACCATGAAGAAATAGGGCAGGTTTTAAACATTACAGAAAACACCTCGAGAACACAGTTTTTAAGGGCAAAAAGAAAATTAGCAGAGATATTAAAAAGGAAAGGGATAACACAATGAGCAAGCGATTAGAAGATTTTATCAGGGCGAACCGAGAGGAATTTGATGACCTTGAACCAAGAGCGGGCTTATGGGCGGAGATTGAAAAACAATTACCCGAAGAGCCAAAAAAGCGTGAAGCCAAAACATTCACCATAGGCTTTGTGCTGCGTGTGGCGGCTACCGTAATATTGGTAATGGGGATAAGCTTTATAGTATTTTTAAAGAGTATAGAAAAGAGAGGTGTTGACCTAGCGGATATTAACCCGGAATATGCCAAACAACAAATGCACTATGCATCGCTTGTGGAAACTAAGCGTACTGAGCTTAAACAAATTGCTAAAAGCGACCCGGCTTTGTACCAGGAGTTTAGTAAGGAAATAGCGCAAATGGATTCGACTTATAAAAAACTGAATAGCGATTTAGCCAACAGCCCCAACCAGGAGCTTGTTTTGCGGGCGATGATACAGAATTTACAGATACAAACAGAGGTGCTTAACCAGCAATTGAATGCGATTGAGCAATACAACCATGATAAAAAAGATCAAAAAAATGAAACCAAAGATATTTAATTCCGCAATTATAATAGTTGCCGCTTGCTTCGCCATAAGCTTAACAAGCCTTGCCCAAACTCCGGTTAAGGCAATCGCGCCAACAGATTCAGTAGTAGAGCCTGTTGCTCCAGCGGATATTAATGTGGAACCGGTAATTGTATCAACCAATACATCAACCACTATAAATACAAGAGTTATTAAAGTAAAGCTGCATAAGTTAAATGCACAGCTAAAAAAATTAAGCGTACAAGCCAATGCACAGGTAATGGCTGCAGTAAAAAACATCAATGTAGATGCTGATATAGATGATATTGCCCCGCAGGTAAATGTTATTGTTAGCAATGCAGGTGTTAATACTATCACAACAACTACTACCAATGATGATGACGACAGGGTTAAAAATTATAGCAAAACCTATCCTGCTGACGCAAATGATATAATATCGATAGAAAATAAATATGGTAATGTTACAGTTAACACCTGGAACAGGAATGAGGTTAAAGTAGATGTTCAAATAAAGGTTTCGGCCGGAAGTGACGATGCCACACAGAAACTACTGGATAATGTTAACATAAGCGATGCTAAAAATGGATCGTTAATCAGCTTCAGAACGATTATAGGCGAAGTAAAAAGTTCATGGTATTCGGTATTTCAGGGTGGCTCAAGCAGGAAAATGGAGATTAACTACATTGTTTATATGCCTGCAAAAAACGAACTGGTAATTGATAATCGTTACGGCGGCATTTATTTACCGGATCTGGACGGGAAAGTTACTATAAATAGCTCTTACGGCAGTCTTAAGGCCAGGTCATTAACCAATGAAAGCACGCTAAGAGTAAAATATGGCAATGCCAACATAGACAATTTAAACAATTCCACTATCCAGCTTTCTTACGGTGATCTTACTGTTGGATCGGTAAATGCGCTTACGGCAGATGTAAGTTATAGCCCGGTTAAAATAGGCAAATTGCATACTTCGGCAACTATAAACTTAAGATATGGCGGTGGTTTACAAATTGGCGATCTGGATAGAACAGTAAAGAGTTTAGACATATCTTCATCCTACTCCAATATAGACATTGGTCTTAGCGGCGACGAAAATGCCGACTTTGCGATAGTAACCCGCTACGGTGATTTTAATTACGGCGAGCATGCATTTACCGTAACCGCTAAAACACCCGATGATGGTGAAAAAGGCTTCCACTCAACCAAAAGCTATAAAGGGTATATAGGCAGAGCCAATAGTGGTAAAACGATTGCCATTAATTCGAACTATGGTAATGTGAAGTTTAATTAGAGAGTCAAGAATCAAGACAAAAAAGAGCCGGTAACTAATTTACCGGCTCTTTTTTATAATATCTTTTTCGCAGCTATCTTGATTCTTACCAGACCCGGCACAATAGTCCCTTCAAATATTCTCCTTCTGGGAATGATGCCCTTACAGGATGATCTTCGGGTTGGCAAAATTGATAGATAAATTGTACCTGCTTTCCTGCATCCAGTGCAGCCCAGGCTAGTACTTGCTTAAAGGTTTCCATGTTCATGGCACCTGAGCAGGAGTAGGTGGCTAATAAGCCGCCATTGTTAAGCAATAGCATCGCTAATCTATTCAGATCTTTATAAGCACGGGATGCCCTATCTAACGCCGAGCGCGATGGGGCGTATTTAGGTGGATCAAGCACAATGATGTCAAACTTTTCTTCCTGTTCCCTGAAAGCCCTTAATTGTTTGTTAACGTCGGATTGTATGGCGATGTGTTTTGCTGCATCGAGGTTGTTTAGCTTGATGTTTTCGCGCAGCGTCTCAATAGCTAAGGCTGAACTGTCCACACTGGTAACTGATGATGCGCCGTTGTGTAAACTGTTTAAAGTGAAACCACCGGTATAGCTAAAGCAATCCAATACCTTTTTGCCTTTGGCGTGGCTTGCCACTATTTTACGATTATCGCGCTGATCACAGTAAAAACCTGATTTTTGGCCTTCGGCGATGTTGATGTTGTAAACGATGCCGTTTTCCTTAACTTCCACATTTTCCGGCGGACTGTTTAAAGTAAGCGCCACGTTTGAGGTTTGTAAACCTTCGTGCTCGCGCGATGAAGCGTCGCTTTTATCGAAAATGCTTTCGGGTTTTAATAGATTATTCAGTTCATCAATAATAACGGGCATTACCTTTTCAATACCCGAGGTAAGGATCTGTACAGCCAAATGGTTATTGTATTTATCTACGATTAATCCCGGCAAATAATCCGATTCGCTGAAAATCAAGCGACAGGTGTTTGTAGTACCATCTGCCAAAATATTGGCACGGCTTTTTACAGCAACACCTACTTTCTCGCGGAACCAAGTATCATCTACCACAGTGTTCTCGTCCCATTCCAGCAAGCGTAAGGCCACGCGCGATTGATCGTTATAAAAACCATAAGCCATAAAATCGCCTTTGGCATTTAATAATTTTACAATATCACCATTTTCCGGGCTGCCCTTTACACGCTCAATAGCGCCGGAAAACACCCATGGATGGCGCTGTAGTACCGCTTTTTCCTTACCTTTTTTAAGAATTACTTCGAACATTGTGCAAAGGTAAGAAAGTTTGTAACTATCATTTCACTGGTTTATCGTCTCGTGTAACTCCAATTTTACTCAACTAAAAATCAATAAATTATATCTTTTTGTAGATTTATACTAACCAATTTCTATCCGCATGAAGAAGATAGTTTTGCTGCTTTTTTTATTAACAGCAGCGGGAGGATCATTTGCACAGCTTGCCGCTAACGACTCTATTAAAAACGTTTTTGTTCTATCACTCGGAGCGCATCAAACATTTATGAACAACCCCGGCTTTAACAACTGGACATTAACAAACTATCACAGAAAAATAAATAACCCCATAAATATCGAAGGCGACCTTACTTTCTTTATAAAAACCTATGATGTGGGGCTTCAGTATAGTGCAAATTCATTTGCGTTTACCACAGCGCACCTGGGCCTGCAATTAACGACGGCACAAAGCAGGCTGTCATCATGGGTAGATTTTGATTTTGGCCAGTTATACATTAAACGGACAGATATGGCACCAATCGATTATACGCCAACACCCGACCAACAAGGTAAAAAGTTAAAGCTGGAATATAGTTCGTATTATATTGGCTTAACCAGTAAAAACTATCTTAACAATTTGCATTTTCATTTCGGCAAGCATAAAAAAACATCGTTTAACGCTGGGTTCTATTTAAGCGCAGGTTATGATCCGTTTAACGACCGGCAATGGACTTATGGATACAATGATAATGCGCATACTACCATTAATAGCGATGGCACTACAACCGTTCCATATAAAAGTGTAACTATTAATAGCATCCCGCCGCTGAACCGCTTTTTTATGGAAGCCGGTATATTTGCAGGAATAGGGAATTAGATCATCTTCACAAAAAAGCCCTGCTCCGATGGCAACCGGGCAGGGCTCAAATAATTAACATATAAACTGAACACTATATCCAGGTGGTTGAGAACCTGAATATTAGTTGTATAAATTCGTGATTAACTGCAACCCATAGAGTTACCGCAGTTTAAACATTTGTAGCAGGTACCCGATCTTATCGTAGTATGTCCGCAAACATTACAACTCGGCGCATCGCTTTGTACACCCATGCTTAGATCCACTGTCATGGCTTGTTTTTTGGTTACGCCACTATCGTTTTTTACCGGGGCATAAACGTTGGTTTCATCAGGGTTAACATCGCTATCCTGCATTTGAGGATTACCGGTTACCGCGTTTTGCTCGGTAATTATATGTACCAGATCGGTGCGGTTTTGGTATTCGTAGCCTAATAGTCTGAATATAAAGTCGATGATTGATGTTGAGCTTTTAATATTCGGGTGCCCCATCACCATACCTGCCGGTTCAAAGCGAGTAAAGGTGAATTTTTCCACATATTCTTCTAAAGGAACACCGTATTGCAGACCTACTGATACCGCGATAGCGAAGCAGTTCATCAACGAGCGGAAGGTCGCGCCCTCTTTGTGCATATCCACAAATATTTCGCCTAAAGTTCCGTCCTCATATTCACCTGTGCGAACAAACACCGTTTGGCCGTCAATAGTTGCTTTTTGGGTAAATCCACGGCGTTTGTATGGCAGGCTCTTCTTTTGTACCACGCGAGATAGCTGGCGCATAAAGCTGGTGTCTTTTGAGCGCTCCATAATGGCCATGGCGGCTTCTAATACTTGCTCGGGCGTTAAGTCGCTTAGTTTTACATTAGCAGCTTCTCCTAAAACTTCTTCAACGGTATCCAGCTTTTCTTCGGCTTCTTCTTTAGCGTCGGATTTGGTAGATAATGGCTGTGATAATTTACAACCATCACGGTAAAGTGCATTGGCCTTTAAGCCTAATTGCCATGATAATTCGTAACAATCTTTTATCTCATCAACCTTAGCCTCATTTGGCAAATTGATTGTTTTTGAGATAGCGCCTGACAAAAACGGCTGTGCAGCTGCCATCATTTTAATGTGGCCATGTGCGTGGATATAACGCTCGCCTTTTGCACCGCATTTATTGGCGCAATCGAATATCGGATAATGTTCTTCTTTTAAATATGGGGCGCCTTCAAGCGTCATCGTGCCGCAGATATACTCATTGGCTTCGTTGATCTGTTTGCGGCTAAAGCCTAAAGTACGCAGTACGTTAAAGTCAGGTGCATTGTATTGCTCGGCAGTGATACCTAAGCGTTTTAAGCATTCTTCGCCGAGGCTCCAGATGTTGAACGCGAAGCTAATCTCGAATGCGGAAACTAATCCTTTATCTAATTTCTCTAACTCATCTTGGGTAAAGCCTTTTGCTTTTAGGGTATCTACGTTAATGTGCGGAGCTCCTGCTAAGGTAGCTGCTCCTTTGGCGTAATTTACAATAGCCTTAACTTCATGATCCTGGTAGCCCAGGTTGCTTAAGGCCTCAGGAACTGCCTGGTTAATAATCTTGAAGTAACCACCACCTGATAGCTTTTTAAATTTCACTAAAGCAAAGTCAGGCTCGATACCGGTAGTATCGCAATCCATTACCAAACCAATGGTGCCGGTTGGCGCAATAACGGTGGTTTGGGCATTGCGGTAACCATACTGTTCGCCCATTTCAACTGCTTTGTCCCACGCATTGCAAGCGGCAGAAAGCAGGTAATCCGGACATTGTTTTTGATCGATTCCCGGAGGGAAAATTTCTAAGCCTTCGTAGTTTCCGGTAGAGTTATATGCAGCGTAACGGTGATTGCGCATTACACGCAGCATATGTTGCTTATTATTTTTGTATTCGCTAAATGCGCCTAACTCACGTGCCATCTCGGCGGATGCTGCATAGGCAGTACCAGTCATGATCGCGGTGATAGCGCCGCCAATTGCGCGGGCTTTATCGCTATCGTATGGGATACCGTTCACCATTAAGGCAGAACCTAAGTTGGCGTAGCCTAAACCAAGGGTGCGGTAATCGTAGGACAGCTGAGCAACTTCTTTTGAAGGGAATTGTGCCATCAAAACAGATATTTCCAGAACGATGGTCCAGATACGGCAAGTGTGTTCAAAACCCTTTACATCAAACGCACGTGTTTTTGGATCGAAGTAATGTGCCAGGTTGATGGATGCTAAATTACAAGCCGTATTATCCAGGAACATATATTCTGAGCAAGGATTTGAGGCATTGATTCGGCCGCCTTCGGGGCAGGTATGCCACTCGTTGATGGTGCTATCATATTGCACACCCGGATCGGCGCAAGCCCATGCCGCGAAAGCGATATCATCCCATAATTTTTGTGAAGAGATAGATTTGATAGGTTTGCCAGTCATTCGGCTGGTCAACTCCCAATTTTTGCCTTCTTTCAAGGCATTGAAGAAACTGTTGGGTATACGAACCGAGTTGTTTGAGTTTTGACCGGATACGGTGCGATAAGCCTCGCCTTCATAATCCGAAGAATAGCCTGCTGCTATTAATGCGGCTACTTTTTTCTCTTCTTCAACCTTCCAATTTACAAAACCTTCAATTTCCGGGTGATCAAGATCAAGACAAACCATTTTGGCTGCGCGACGGGTAGTTCCGCCTGATTTGATTGCTCCGGCTGCCCTGTCGCCTATTTTAAGGAACGACATTAAGCCTGATGAGTAACCACCACCTGAAAGTTTTTCGCTCTCGCCACGGATTTTGGAGAAGTTGGTGCCAACCCCTGAACCATATTTAAAGATGCGCGCTTCACGAACCCAAAGATCCATAATGCCGCCTTCGTTCACTAAATCATCATCCACTGATAAAATAAAACAAGCATGTGGCTGCGGGCGTTCGTAGGCTGAAGTCGATTTGCTTAACTTTTCGGTAATTGGATCAACATAATAGTGGCCCTGTGGTTTGCCGGTGATGCCATAAGAGCTATGTAAGCCTGTATTGAACCATTGCGGTGAGTTTGGTGCTGCCAGCTGACCGGTTATAGTATATACTATTTCGTCATAAAATATATCAGCATCTTTTTGCGATGCGAAGTAACCGTAGCGTGAGCCCCAGTCCTTCCAGCAATTAGCCATGCGGTGGGCCACCTGCTTAATGCTATTTTCTGACCCGGTTGTACCATCGGCTTGCGGCACCATAGCTTTGCGAAAATATTTTTGAGCAAGGATATCGGTAGCTACCTGCGACCATGCGGCGGGCACCTCAACATTATTCATTTCGAACACCGCATCACCGGAAGGGTTGCGGATTACCGACGAGCGTTTCTCATATTTGAACAGGTCAAACACGTTTACTCCATCTTTGGTGAAGTATCTATCAACCTTTAATCCTTTTCCGCCAGTGCCTGGTGTTTTCTTTGATATTTTGCTGCCCATTTTCGTATTGAATTATAGTGAGTTGGCCGGCTAAAAGATTTTAGAGGCCGTTACTCAAATCTATTATTCTCAAAAGCAGAATTCTATTTTGAGTTTTCAACACCCTGTGGGTAAAGTACCTTGATTTCGTATTCAGTTTTGCAGAATGCTTGTTTACAGGAATTTAACGCTGTTGATAACTTAAATTAACGCGTTTTTGGGGTGCTTTTTTGGGCCTTGTCTGTGCGGAGGCACATGTTTTTTTCTCTGGTATAGCTGCGCTAAGCATTAGATTAAATGTAACGAAGCCTCGCGAGTTTTTGTGATTACACTTATGAATGTTATTGCCTTAATCTTATCTTCTATTTCAGGAATTTATAAGAATATTTTGATCTCATATCGGATAATATATTAAAAAGACCGGGCAATATTGTATAAATTAATAGTTAAATATGGCTTTATCTTTAGGCTAATTATAAACCATAATCTCAATAATATGAAAACCTTTAAACCCGTTTTGCCATTGGCAATGTTGTTGTGTATTTTTACTTTTAACACATCAAAAGCAATTGACCCAGGCAATAAGCAGCCGCTTGCCAAACAAAACCAAACGCTCTTTTCGGCAATGAAATACTTTCCGCTAAAACATTTACATCATTTATCAACGGGGAAATTAACAGTTGTAAAAGCTCTCAACCCAAAATTGCAGTCAAACAAAAGTAATGCGGTAAACTATGTCCGGGTTTACCTTCAGGAGCCCTCTTACCAGTCTGAGGAGTATTCGGTTAGCATATCTAACGGATCCAACAATTACACATTCGACACGGCTGAATTTCAAAGAGGTCCAGATGGCAATTATGATTTCGGTTATATAGCGCCGGGTGTTTACACCATTGACATTTCTGTTGAAGGAGACGAATGGTGGTTTGGTGCAGATATTAATTTTAATGATTCAAATAACAATACCGTAGATGAGACTGTAGACGAAGTTTCCATGCCTGCCAATGATATTGTTTACTATAACCAGGATATTGGTGATGTGGTAGGCAATTTTTTAACCATATCTATGTGGAAAGATGAAGAATAAAACGTATTACAATTAAAAAACATGCTGGCAACAAACCGGTCAGGGTCCGAAGATTATTCTTCCGGCTTTTTTGTTTCAATTTTAGCGTACAAAAAAGCCTGCATGTTTTACATGCAGGCTTTTTGATATTTCTTTTAAAATACTTAGCAATATTGCTCAAACGCGCCAATCAGGTTATCAGCGATCATTTGTGCCGGGCGGCCTTCAATCTGGTGGCGCTCGATGATGTGTACTAATTTACCATCTTTAAACAAAGCAATAGCCGGTGATGACGGAGGGTAAGGCAACATGTAGTTACGTGCAGCGTTTACGGCTTCGGTTTCCATACCTGCGAATACAGTAACGAATTTATCAGGATGTTTTTCGCTTTGGGTAGCCATGCGTGCAGCAGGGCGGGCATTAGCTGCCGCACATCCACAAACAGAATTCACCATAACTAATACGGTTCCTTCGCTTTCAATAGCTTTTTTTACTGACGCTGAATCCTTTAACTCCTCAAAACCTACAGTGGTTAATTCGGCCCGCATGGGGGCAACTAAATATTCTGGGTACATTTTTATCTAATTAAATTGATTACAAAAATAATAAATGATTAGCAGTTAACACCCAAAAAACCGAATATTAACACTTTACTGACGCAATAAAGACTTGTTACGACAGTTATTATGTCACGTTTAAACAAACATTACGTCTTTTACGTACAAGCCGGTGCATTACAACGGGTTGGTTTATTTAAGCTGATTATTTATATTGCAATCCCTAATTAATAAAAATGAAATTTAAACCCTCCGGTATAAGTACGGTAATAATTGTGGATAAAACCAAAGGGGCGTCCAAAACATTACAGGTAAAAACCAAACATATTAGCCGTTTAAAGCATTATGTGGCAAGCGTACTGGGCTTAATAGTGATACTTTCGGGCACTATTTTTTACTTAAACAGACAAAACAAACAGCAAGAAATAGAAAAGGCACAATTGCAGGCCCAGATAATAAAACTTAAAAATGCAATTCCTCCACCAGCCCCGGCTGTGAATGCTCCAAGCCAAAACAAAGCACAAACTTATATACAGGAAATTGAGGGCAAGCTGCAAACTATAAACTCTTATTTAAAGAAACGTGGTCTGCGTGGTTTTTCGACCAAAGCGGTTGGTGGCAATGGCGGCGAAGAAGATGCCAGCAAACTTACTGATGAAGAAAAATACTCGTTATATGATGATTATTTGAGTCGTTTTTTAACTGCTGTGGCTTTTACACCGATGGGTTATCCGCGCATTAGTTCATTAACATCATACTTTGGCTACCGGAGCGATCCATTTGATGGCGGCCATGCAGAGTTTCATCCCGGGATTGATTTTAAAGGTGAACGCGGCGACGCGGCTAAATGCACCGCTAATGGCAGGGTTGTTTTTGCCGGATGGTTTGGCGGTTATGGCAATTGCGTACGCATTCAGCATAAAAACAACTTCGAAACTTTATATGGCCACCTTTCGCGCATTACCGTAAAAGTTGGGCAGGAAGTTACCGCGGGTGAAAAAATTGGCGAAATTGGCTCAACCGGGCGGTCAACAGGCAATCACCTGCATTACGAGGTACGCAAAAATGGCAAGCCTGTAAATCCTATCAGTTACTTATCATTAAACAACTAACAAACAATATACCATGTCACTTTTTAAAAAAGATAAAGTTGCCCTTGATATGCAATCCATTTCGACACTGATTAGCGAAGGCTGTATTTTGGATGGTAATTTAAAAGCACCCGATTTTGCACGCATCGACGGCCAGATAACAGGCGATGTGATGGTTGATGAAGGCTTGATATTGGGTGAAAAAGGATCGATATTGGGCAATGTAGTTACCAAGGAATTGGTAGTTTACGGTACGATAACCGGTAACTTGCAAGTTACTTCGTTAGAAATAAGGGCAACCGGAAAAGTAACCGGCGAAATACGCACCCAAACATTACAAGTTGAAAATGGCGCCGTGTATAACGGAAGTTTATCGATGACGCAAAATGCTAAACTGGCGCAAAGTAACCAAACGGCAAGTAAAGCAAAACCCAAATTGATAGAGGTTTAGTTGTCGCTATTACGCTCCTCTACTTTGGCACTTAGGCAAACACCATCTTTAATATCAATCAATAATACCGATATTACATTCATACCGGCTGCTGTACCGATGGTCAGCAGCCAATCTACAAATGAAAGCCTGAAGAACAACAGGTACATGATGGTACCGTAATAGGGCGTCATGCAGATGGGGCAGCCGTATATTGGCTTGTAGAGATGCCCCTCGGGTTTTATCAGCTTTTTTATCCCTTCAAATATCATCCCCTGCCAACTGCATGCATGGATGAATAATACGATCATGGCTATGATGAATGCGTGCTCTATCATGGGGTGTCGCTTGTTATGTATTGTTGTTCAATAGGACAATGATTTTTGGGGGAAAAGGTTTGAACGCACCTTGACTTTTAGGATTTATGAGATTTTTAGGATGATTTTGAATGCAGAGTTGACTCACCCGGTCATTGCTTCGCTCGACCACCCTCTCTTCGCCTGCGGCGGAAAGAGGGTAGGTACAATTATTAAAAGCAAATAGTATCAGTCAACATCAGTCTTCAATTTTCTTTCGCCCTCTTTCCGCCGTAGGCGAAGAGAGGGCCGACAAGCGGCCGAGCGATGTCGGGGTGAGTTTCGCGTTAAGGATTGGAAGGGTTGAGCCAGACGGAGGAGGGGCCAGAGCTAAGCGCAGCCCTGAAAAGCCTGGGCCGCAGGCAACGCCCAAAAGTTTACCCCCTCCGCCCCCTTTGTCGACACCTCCCCTAAATTTAGGAGGAGGCCGGGTAGAGGTTATAAGGCCGAGTGAGGTTAAACAAGTTTTAATTCACATTTATATTACTTAATTTTGCAATCAAATAATCAGAAACAATATGTCATCAGTAGAGACAGCATACACCAAGTACAAGGTAAAAGACCTTTCATTAGCTGAATGGGGCCGCAAGGAGATTGAATTAGCCGAAGCAGAAATGCCGGGTTTAATGGCTTTACGTAAAGAGTACGGACCATCAAAAGCATTAAAAGGCGCGCGCATTGCAGGTTGCCTGCATATGACTATTCAAACTGCAGTTTTGATAGAAACTTTGATTGAACTGGGTGCAGAAGTTACCTGGTCGTCATGTAATATATTTTCAACTCAGGACCATGCTGCCGCGGCTATTGCAGCTGCCGGAACTTCTGTTTATGCCTGGAAAGGTTTAAATGAGCAGGAATTTGACTGGTGTATTGAGCAAACTTTATTTTTTGGTGAAGACCGCAAGCCATTAAACATGATTTTGGATGATGGCGGCGATTTAACCAATATGGTATTAGATAGATACCCTGAGTTGATCAGCGGCATTAAAGGTTTATCAGAAGAAACCACTACCGGTGTTCACCGTTTATATGAGCGTGTTAAAGCAGGTACATTACCAATGCCAGCTATTAACGTGAATGATTCGGTTACCAAATCGAAATTTGATAATAAATACGGTTGCCGTGAATCGTTGGTTGACGCGATCCGTCGTGCTACTGATGTGATGATGGCCGGTAAAGTGGCTGTTGTTTGCGGTTATGGCGATGTGGGCAAAGGCTCGGCAGATTCATTACGCAACGCGGGTGTACGTGTTATTGTTACTGAAATTGACCCGATCTGCGCTTTACAGGCAGCTATGGAAGGTTTCGAAGTGAAGAAATTAGATACGGCAATTAGCGAGGCTGATATTATTGTTACCGCTACCGGAAACATGAACATTGTACGCGAGAAACACTTCCGCGCGTTGAAAGACAAAGCGATTGTTTGTAACATCGGTCACTTTGATAACGAGATTGACATGGCCTGGTTAAACGGTGCTTATGGCAATACCAAAATTGAAATTAAACCACAGGTTGATAAATACACCATCGACGGTAGCGACGTTATCGTGCTTGCTGAAGGTCGTTTAGTAAACTTAGGTTGCGCAACTGGCCACCCAAGTTTTGTGATGAGTAACTCGTTTACCAACCAAACTTTAGCTCAATTAGAGCTTTGGAACAATGGCGATAAATACGAAAACAAAGTATACACCCTACCTAAACACCTTGACGAAAAGGTTGCCCGTTTGCACCTTGCCAAAATTGGTGTTGAACTGGAAGTATTAGATCAAAACCAAGCTGAGTATATCGGCGTTACGGTTGAAGGTCCGTTTAAACCGGAGTACTACAGGTACTAGATTCAAGAAGTAAGATTCAAGAGGGCATAGTTTTAGGACTGTGCCCTTTTTTTGTGGATAAAAGTGGTGCGGTGAAAACACCATAGGTGTTCAGAATATTAAAAAAATTCAATTGTACTCGAATAAATTAGGTGTAGTGGGGGTCATCCTGAGCATAGTCGAAGGGTTAGCGTAAAGGCCTGCCCGCATGCTTGGACTACGCTCAGCATGACCCTTTTTTGATCTTCCGAACACCCATGTTGAAAACACCGACAACAAGCTAAAGCCGTCGGCCAAAAAACAAAAAGCTACCGAATATTGTTAAGATAAAACATTAAAAAGCACTATTACTATGAAGATCTTTAAATTTAGTACAATAATACTCTTGATACTTTGCACACATTGTTTGAGTATGGCCCAGTATGTTCAACCGGAAAAAACGATAGACACTATTAAGCTGATGCCACAAACAAATTTTGATGTTATAGCAGCAAAAAGTGCACTTGCACCGGGGAAAGCAACAATTAAAGGCGTAGCATTTACAAAACCCAAAACCTCGTTTGGATATAAAGCTCCATTTGCTCCGCGTATTTATGCTAATAGGATTAAAATATTATTGTTTCCGGTAACACCGTATTTACTTGAATACTTGGAACTCAGGAAACAAGCTAATTATAAAAAATTGAAATTTGCCTATATGTCCAATGAAGCATGGAAGTATCATTATTACGCTATTACTAATAGTGCCGGCGAATTTACTTTTCCAAACTTAAAGCCTGGAAAATACTACATCGAAGGGTTGCTAAACTGGACATCTACAGGCTCATACAACCAGTATACAGGTAGCGGGTACGGCAATTACGGCGACCGGACAGACTATTATGATACCAAATACTATAATGTTGCACATGCAGATCTACTGAATACTATTGTTGAGATTAAAGACGAGAATGAAGTATTGGAAATGAAGCTGAAATAATCAAACAAACGATTTACGAAAAAAACAGATAGCATAAATGCCGGAGCGCTATAGCCGCAACAGCTGCATGGTGTAAACTGAATTAACGTCTGCCGGGTACTTTGTATTTATCGAAAAGTTAATCCAGTCTCCGTAGGGTTTAGTCCGCGATTAGTAAATATATGGTGCATGGAGACCTCTTAAGACACCCATAAAAAACCCACTAATACTATTTTGAAAATTTATTATTTTTAGTCACCAAAAAACTAAAAGCAATCAAATGAGAAAGTTAATCTTCGCAATCAACACGAGCTTAGATGGCTGCTGCGACCATACCAAATTTTTCCCCAGTGAAGATACTATGGACTATTTTATCCAGTTGGTGCGGGGTACCGGTACATTCGTTTACGGACGAAAAACTTATGAATTGATGGTTCCTTATTGGCCCGATGTTGCAAAAAATCCTGAAGGTGATAGGGATTCAGATATAGAATATGCCCATGCATTTACTGCCGTCGAAAAAATTGTTGTCTTCTCAAAATCATTAACCAGCGTTGAAGACGAAAAAACAAGGATCGTTCGTACAAACCTGCACCAAGAAGTGCTTAAATTGAAACAGGAACCAGGCAAAAATATTTTAGTCGGCGGTGTAGATCTTGCTTCGCAGCTTGCAGCGCTCGGTCTGATTGATGAATATCGTATTGTGGTTCACCCGCTGGTTGTGGGAGACGGGAGACGGTTGTTTGAAGGTATCAACCTGCAAGAGAAATTACAATTAAAGCTTGTTGAGCCGACGGTTTTTAAGTCGGGGGCTGTTGCACTTCGGTACCTGAAACAATGAGCGGAAAACTTTGCGGCAGGAGCTATATTTCTAACCCACACTGGCTTTAGTTTCCAGTCTCCGCAGGGTCCTTTCCGAGTTTAAGTTAACCCACAAAATCACGGGCTGTTATTAGCGTATTTGTAGCCGATCATTAAGGACTGAAAAAAGGCATAGCCTTTCCAAAGTGTTTGCCAGCCAGGCAAG
>NZ_LMUO01000020.1 GCF_009765905.1 Mucilaginibacter sp. L196
AAAGCGTGTGCCAGCAGCCGCGGTAATACGGAGGGTGCAAGCGTTAATCGGAATTACTGGGCGTAAAGCGCACGCAGGCGGTTTGTTAAGTCAGATGTGAAATCCCCGGGCTCAACCTGGGAACTGCATCTGATACTGGCAAGCTTGAGTCTCGTAGAGGGGGGTAGAATTCCAGGTGTAGCGGTGAAATGCGTAGAGATCTGGAGGAATACCGGTGGCGAAGGCGGCCCCCTGGACGAAGACTGACGCTCAGGTGCGAAAGCGTGGGGAGCAAACAGGATTAGATACCCTAGTAGTCCGGGAGCCGT
>NZ_LMUO01000001.1 GCF_009765905.1 Mucilaginibacter sp. L196
TGTGTACGTTCCGTCATGTGCTCTTACAACCAAGTCAACAATTCCTATGGTTGCCAGAACAGCAAACTGCTGAACGGCATCCTCAAAGACGAGTTCGGATTCCAGGGATTCGTCCAGTCCGACTGGTTGGCTCAACGAAGTGGCGTCGCAAGCGCTCTTGCGGGTCTTGACATGGACATGCCCGGCGATGGGCTACGCTGGCAGGATGGCAAAAGCTTATGGGGAGAGCACCTGACTACTGCCGTCTTGAATGGCTCCGTGCCAATCGAAAGGATCGATGACATGGCTACCCGTATCATGTTGCTA
>NZ_LMUO01000017.1 GCF_009765905.1 Mucilaginibacter sp. L196
ACTGGCGTGAGTCATCGAGTCTTTGAACGCACCTTGCGCCTCTTGGTATTCCGAGGGGCATGCCTGTTTGAGTGTCATTGAAACATCAAAAGAATCTCCAGTGTTCTTTTGGAATTGGAGCGTGCTGGCTTTCACTCTCTTGAAGGCTAGCTCCTCTGAAATGCATTAGCAGTGCCTTAAAACTTCCCCCTTGTCTGCTGCTGTCTTGGCATTGATAAGTTGTTCATGCCCCAAGCTAGCTGAGCAGTCAAGGAGGGTCCTCTGCTTACAATGGTCCAATGGACAAGCTTCATCCATGACAATTTACCCTCAAATCAGGCAGGACTACCCGCTGAACTTAAGCATATCAATAAGCGGAGGAGTCAGATA
>NZ_LMUO01000004.1 GCF_009765905.1 Mucilaginibacter sp. L196
GTTGTACTATGCGGTGGTGACCCACATAAGGTAAATACCTATCTTAAAATCTCCCCTGAATAATCTTCCGAACACCTATGGTGAAAACACCGACCACAGGCTTTTTATTAGCGCTTTTTGTTTTGATATAAGTAAAGAAATCTTGCAACTTTTACCACAACAAATCACAAATCACTATTCAACTAATCACTAATTTTCCTACCTTTGCCCAAATCCACCCAAACGATGCAAAATCTTACGCTGCTCGACGGTCAAAAATTTCAGATTACAATACAGCGTTTATGTCGTCAGTTAATTGAAAATCATGATGATTTTTCAAACTCAGTACTTATCGGCATACAACCCCGCGGCATTTATTTAGCCAAGCGCGTTGCCGAAGAACTACGCAAAATATTACCCGATAGCACTATACAACAAGGTGATTTAGATATTACTTTCTACCGCGATGATTTCCGTCGCCGTGGTGAGCAATTGGTACCAAATCAAACCAAAATAGATTTTATTATAGAAGGCAAAAAGGTCATCATGATGGATGACGTATTGTGGACTGGCCGCACCATCCGTGCAGCAATGGATGCCATGCTTGCCTTCGGTCGCCCAGAGAAGATAGAATTGCTTACCCTGGTTGACCGCCGATACTCGAGGCATATACCAGTAGCAGCAGACTATGTAGGTATTGAGGTTGATTCTATCGCATCGCAAAAAGTGGTGGTGAGCTGGAAGGAAACAGACGGCGAAGACAGGATAGTTTTACTATCGGAAGCAAAATAAAACAGAATACAATAATTTCGAAATCGAACATCCGAAACCCGAAATCAACATAGAAAATGGCAGGACTGAGCACAAGGCACTTATTAGGAATAAAAGATCTGAACCCGGCAGATATTCAATTAATATTTGAAACAGCCGATACTTTTAAATCGGTATTGAATCGTCCCATTAAAAAAGTTCCTTCCCTGCGTGATGTAACCATTGCCAATATCTTTTTCGAAAACTCTACCCGTACCCGTTTATCTTTCGAGCTGGCGGAAAAACGTTTATCGGCCGATGTGGTAAACTTCGCGGCATCCTCATCATCAGTAAGCAAAGGCGAAACGCTGATAGATACCGTAAACAATATTTTAGCCATGAAAGTAGATATGGTGGTAATGCGCCATCCCTACGCCGGTGCCGGTATCTTCCTATCAAAACACGTAAAAGCACAAATTGTAAATGCAGGCGACGGCGCACACGAACACCCTACACAGGCTTTACTTGATGCTTTCTCTATCCGTGAGCGCTATGGTGATGTAGCTGGTAAAAAAGTGGTTATTGTGGGTGATATTTTGCACTCGCGTGTTGCCTTGTCAAACATACTTTGCCTAAAACATTTGGGCGCCGAGGTAATGGTTTGTGGCCCTACTACGCTTATCCCCAAATATATTGGCTCGTTAGGTGTAAAGGTAGAGCATAACTTGTTAAAAGCATTAAATTGGTGCGATGTAGCCAACATGCTGCGCATTCAATTGGAACGTCAGGATATTAAGTATTTCCCTTCCCTGCGTGAGTATACCATGCTTTACGGCTTGAATAAACAGATACTGGATTCTTTAGACAAAGAAATCACCGTAATGCATCCCGGCCCTATTAACCGCGGCGTAGAAATTACCAGTGATGTTGCCGATAGCAAGCAATCCATCATACTTGATCAGGTTGAAAACGGTGTAGCTATACGTATGGCAGTACTGTACTTGCTGGCCGGGCAAACACCGTAGCCAATAAATTATTCGCATATTCGTTAATATTGCGATGTTTATGATAGCCAAACCCATTTGCCGTACTGTATTTGTTATTTTATTAAGCTGTATCTCACTAAATACCATAGCTCAAAGTGTTGAACAACACAAAACCGATTCGGTATTCCAACTGGTTAAGGTTCAATTCAATGCTAAAAACGCTGATCAGCTTTATACGCTTACAGGCTCTAATCTGAAACGGGATCTTATCATTGAAACCTTTCGGAACATATGCAATAACCAGCTTTTTACTTTGGGCGAGATCAAGCAATCATCGCTTATCAGCTTTGAGAATAATAAGGTAGCTACATACAAATTAACTTTCAGTACTGGCCAGGTATTACAGCTATTAATGAGTCTTGACAGGAATGATAAACTGGAAGTCTTCCTCTTTCAGCCTTACAAAAAAGCTGAGGGAGGGAAAAAATCATTAGCCTTATCATCTAATCCACTAAAAACAATTGAAGACAAGGAAATTGATACTGTCGCACGTACTTACATTCAAAAAGCAAATACCGTTGGTTTAAGCATTGGGATATTAAAAGATAATAAAATTAGCTACTACGAGTATGGCGAAACTGATCGTGGCAATGGCAAGCTACCAACAGGAAGCACTCTGTTCGAGATCGGTTCAATAACTAAAACTTTTACCGCTACCCTGCTGGCTTTGTATGTTAACGAGGGCAAATTAAAACTGAATGACCCGATAATTAAATATTTACCAGACTCTGTGGCTGCAAATCCTGCGCTACATGCTATTACATTGGAGGATCTGAGCAATCATACCTCTGGCTTACCTAGCCTCCCTCCCGACTTCTTTGCCCACGTTACAGACACATTAAACCCGTACAAGAATTATACGAAGCGCTTACTGTACGCCTATCTTAAAACCTGTACCCTAAACAGCAAACCTGGCGAAAAGTACGCATACTCTAATATGGCAGTGGGTTTATTGGGCGATATTTTAGAACGCGTCAGTGGTAAAACATTTGAACAACTGGTAACTGAAAACATCACCCAACCCTTACAAATGAGCAGCACGGTACAGCATATTACGCCATTACTTAAACCGCGTTTTGTAAGCGTTTATAACGACGGCGGCAAACTCACCGAAGCTTGGGACTTTAGCGCCCTTGCACCTTGCGGCTCATTAAAATCAACTGTAAATAACCTGTTGGTATATGCTAAAGCCAATATGGTTAAAAGCAATACCAGGCTCTCAAAAGCATTTGAATTAACCCACCAGGTAACCTTTGACAAGGACATTAAAATTGGCCTTGCCTGGCATATTATTAAGGTTGATGGTGTAGAATATTATTTCCACAATGGTGGTACATATGGCAGCAGCAGTTTTTTAGCGTTTAATCCCGAAAAGAATATAGCCATAGTGATATTATCAAATTGTGGCGAAAGTGTTGATCTGGTTGGGGTGGGTATTCTAAAGAAATTGCAGTAACTGCTACAAAAAAAGCCGATCTGAAATTAATCAAACCGGCCTCAAAAAAACAATAAAACTAACCTGTGGTATTATTTTTTAGTTTTTGATGTATCTGCTTTCTCAGGTTTAGCGATTCCTGTTTGATCACCCGAACCTATCTTAATTGGCGATCCATCTCTGATCTCTTCTGTTGCGGCTTTAACTATCTGGTCACCTGCATCAATTTTACCATAGATCTCTATGTTATCTCCGGATTCAAGTCCTTTTTGCACACCAAGCCATTCCGCTTTTCCATCCTTCACTCTAATAACAAAAACTTTTTCTGTTGATGTTACCACTGCTGTTTTAGGCACAATAAATGCACTGTCACTTTGTACCAATGGTACGTTAACATCAGCATACATGTTTGGCAACAATTTTTTGCTGGTGTTATAAACGTCCATTTCCAAACGTTCTGATCTTAAAGTGTTATCCAATGCACCCGCTAAACGAACAACCTTAGCTGTGAATTTTTCGCCACGCAGCTCACGTATAACAAAACTAACCTCATCCCCGTTATGCAAACCACCAGTAAAGTTTTCAGGTACCGATATTACCAAACGCAGCCTGTTATGATCCTCTAACCTAAATAAGGCTTGGTTTGATGCCGCACCACCCGGGCCAACATAAGCGCCAAGGTTTACATTACGTAAAGTTATAACACCATCAAAAGGTGCCCTTATTTGCAGATAACCTAAGTTAGCCGCGAATGATTGGTATGAAGATTTAGCAGCCTCTACACTTGCCGAATCTGATGATTTTTTCGCTTGCGCCTGCTCCAAATCATTTTCAGAAACTGTACCCGGAGTTTTGCTAGTGCTGTATAATCTGTCGAAAGTTGCTTTACTGGCAAAGTATACCGCTTTAGCCTGCTGAATTCTTGATTTTGCTTCTTCCAGCTGTGAGTTTAACTCAGGAGCCTCAAGCATAGCTAGTAACTGCCCCTGGTGTACTTGCGAGCCTATATCAACCAAAAGCGTTTTTACATAACTATTAACCTTGGCGTACAGATCAGTTTGTTGATAGGCCTGCAATTCACCCGGCACGGTAATATTTGAACTTAATTTTCCTTTATTAACAGCAACCAGGCTTACAGTAGGCGTGTCTAATGCATTTTCCTGCTGCACGGTTAAATCCTGTTCTTCTTTGTCTTTTTTACTTTCGCCGCATGAGCTAAAAAGTACTGTACCAATAACTAAAGCGGTTACTACAATTATTAATTTATTTTTTTGGATGTTCATGATTGTGGTGCAATGGGATATAAAATTTACTTTCTTTATCTTCAGGGTCTAATGAAACAGAATCTGTTGTAGCGTTACCTTGTACCCAGGCAAATACCAGTGGTAAAATAAATAACGCCGCAAATGTTGAGGCTATCAATCCGCCGATTACCGCGCGGCCTAACGGTGATGTCTGATCACCACCCTCGCCTAAGCCCGATGCCATCGGTATCATACCTACAATCATGGCCAAACTGGTCATTAATATAGGGCGTACACGTAAGGCAACCGCTTCACGGGCCGACTGTAGCGCATTGCCGTTATGCTTTCTTAATTCCTCCGCATTGGTTACGAGCAACACCGCATTGGAGATAGATACACCGACGGACATGATCATACCCATATAGGATTGCAGGTTAAGTGTAGCTCCTGTTATCTTCACCAGGAACAAGGAACCGAATAACACCGCGGGCACAGTTGACAATACCACCAGCGATACTTTAAACGATTGGAAGTTAGCCGCAAGCATTAAGTATATTACTAAAATAGCCACTAACAAGCCGGTTTGCAAACTGCTTAACGTATCGGTAAGCGTTTGGCTCATACCCCGCAGCTCAACAGTTAAGCCATGTGGTAATTTACCTAATGATTTTATTGCCTTTTGCACATCATCCGTAGCTGTACCCAAATCCACTTTATTGATATTGGCCGTAACCGATAGTGTTGGCACTGCGCCTATATCATCATTTTCGCCGTAGGTGCTGTCCACCTTAATATCAGCTACATCACTTAATACAGGCCTTGGTTGATTCGCCAAAACAGGTATCTCACGAATATCGTTCAAACTGGACATCTGGTACTCCGGAACTTCAACCTGTACCTGGTAACTTAGGCCTGCTTTTTCATCAATCCAAACGTTCTTTTCGGTAAGGCGGGATGATGAGGTTGATGCAGTTAATGTACGTGATATATCATTTACACTAACGCCTAATTCAGCTGCACGAGTCCGGTCAATATTAATATCGATAGATGGATACTGGTATGATTGTGCTATTTGAACATCGCGCAAATATTTAATACTATCCAGTTTTTTCACCATCGTTAAAGCAAAAGCAACATTCTGCTTCTTATTCTTTCCGGTAAAGGCCACCTCGATTGGTGTTGGTGATCCCTGGCTCAAAATTTTATCAGTAAGCTCAATAGGCTCGAATGACATTTTTACATCCGGTAGCGCTATTTTCATTGAGTCCCTGAATCTGTCTTTTAACTCATCCAAGTTTACTTTATAGCTCTCTGCAAGTTGCACTTGCATAACTGCCTCCTGCGGGCCTGCCATAAATAAGTAAATAGGGTTTGTTGAGAATGATGACGGGTGCGTACCAACTATAGTTGAGGTGATAGCTATGTTTTTTCTACCTACCAAACCTTCAAGCACGTGTAATGCTGTTAAGGTTGATGTTTCCGTACGTTCAAGCCTGGTGCCATCCGCACCGCGCAAACGAACCTGGAAGGTGCCTGAGTTAACTTTAGGCAATACGTCACGTCCAATTGTCGCGAATAGCAAGAAAGCTAACGCAAAAGCCACAACTAAATAAATACCAACAATTAATTTGCGGCGCAGCATCATTTTATCGATTACCTTAAGGAACCATACTCTGAACTTGTCAAACTTAGTTTCATTTTTGCCATGTTCCTCGGTAGCATGCTTAATTGCTTTCTCTTTTTGATCCCATGGGTCACCTTCATCATCCAGGGCGTAACCATCTTTATGGCTCTTGTCTTCATGCTCATTTTTCATTATCCAGTTTGCCATAATCGGCACAAAGGTTTGAGCAAGCAGGTATGATATGATCATGGCGAAACCAATTGCCAATGATAATGGCAGGAATAACGCTCCCGGGATACCTGTCATGGTAAAGGCTGGTGCAAACACCGCCAGAATACAAAACAAGATTAACAACTTAGGGAAAGCGATTTCTTTACAGGCATCCCATATAGCTAATGCTTTGGGTTTACCCATATCAAAGTGCTGGTGAATATTCTCAATGGTTACCGTCGACTCATCCACCAGGATACCAATAGCAAGCGACAGACCGCTCAACGTCATGATGTTTATTGTTTGATGGAATAAGTACAGGAAGAAAACGCTGGAAATAACGCAGGTAGGAATAGTCATGATAACGATGAGCGCACCGCGCCTGTCGCCCAAAAACAACAATACCATTAGGCCGGTAAGTATCGCTCCTATAGCACCTTCTTCGGCTAAACTTTTTACCGCGTTTATTACATATATCGATTGGTCAAATACGAAAGACAGTTTAACATCCGGTGGTACCAAACCTTGAAAACGAGGTATCGCTTTCTTTAAATTCTGTACAACATCCCATGTTGACGCCGATGCCGATTTGGTAATTGGCAAATAAACCGAGCGTTTACCATTAATAAGCGCATATCCTGCTGTAACGTCGGCAGCATCTTCAACAGTAGCTACATCCTTCAGAAATATAGTTTGGACACCATTCTTATACAGGGGGATATCACCAAAGTCGCTAACGTTTTTAATAGTGGTATTAGCAGGTGTAAGATAATTGAGATCGCCTATACGTACGTTACCTGCAGGCGTATTCTGATTGTTATCCCGCAAGGCAAGCACCAGTTGATCCGGTGTTAAATTATGCTGGCGAAGTAGTTGCGGATCGGCTTTAATAACTATAGTACGCTGGTTACCACCAAACGGCGCCGGTGCAACCAAACCCGGTACAGTTGTAAATGCCGAACGTATATAAACTAATGCAAAGTCAAGCAACTCGTTATTGCTACGTGTAGGGCTGCTTAATACAAGCTGGCCTACCGGTAATGTTGAGGCATCAAAACGCAAAATAAATGGCGGCTGAGATCCCTGCGGGAAACCTGCCTGTGCCCTGTTAGTATACGCCGTGACCTCCGCCGCGGCCTGTGCCATATTAGTGCCTTCGTAAAATGTCACTTTAATCAGGGTTAAGCCCTGTATATTTTTTGTCTCGATGCTTTTTACACCAGATACAAATAGTAGTAAGTTAACGTATGATTTGGCAAAATACGCCTCCATTTGGTTAGGTGTAAAACCACCATAAGGGTGCGATACATAAATAACCGGCAAATTAAGGTCGGGGAATATATCTATCTTAATGCTGCGCGTAGCATTAATACCAAAGAAAAACAATGCTGCTACTATAACCAGTATGGTGATTGGCCTTTGAAGGGCCCCTTTTATCATTCCCATTAGTGTATATTATGTATGTTAAAAGTTATTTATAAAAACCCCGAAATCGCCGGTTGCGGCCGCCTTATACAATAAAGCTTGCCAAACATTGTTCGATGTAATATCCTGGTCAACTTCGGCACGGTTCAGCGTGTAAAGCGCATCCGTAAAGTCAACTATATTAGCAAGCCCATTTTTATATAGCGCGAATTTTTGAATGTAGGCACTGTTTGCTGCCCTTACTTCAACCGGTGCTTCTGAATAGTTTTTTAATGCGTTATTTATCTTAATGGTAGCTAACGCTTCCTGATCACGTATCTGCTCATCAGCCAGGTTATATTCATCTCTGTATTGTGCAGATGTGTATCGTTGTGATTTTACCTGGTAATGCACCCGGAACGGATTAGTTAGGTTCCAAACAAAAGCTACACCTAGTAAATAGTTGTAACGTGTTGGATCTGCACCCGCACCGTAGCTGCTGCTATAATCATTTCCATCTGATGCAATGTCAGATTTAAAACCTGATCCCCTACCCTGATATGTCCCAAAAAGACTAAATGTTGGATAGGCAAATGTATTTAAATATTTAGCCTGCTCATCGCTCACGCCTATGCGGTTACGGTAGTATTTTAAAACAGGATGCTCTTCCGTACCACTGGCCGGCTCGGCATAAATATTTGCAGGTATTTTACTTATAAAGGTAGTATCCAGCACAAACTCCTGTGGTGGTATACCCAAATATTGCGCTAACTGATTAGCCTGCTCAGCAACTGTTTGCTGTGCATTGGTTAATGATATCCTTGCATTTGATACCTGGGCGTTTGCCAATGATGAATCCACACCCGGGTTTAAGCCGTTTTTCACACGTGCGATAACCACCTTTTGCAGGTCTAAACTGCGGTTAAGGTTATCTTGCTGTGCTTTACTTAATTGCTGGGCAACCAATAAATTAAGATAGGTGCTTGCCACTCTTACTTGATGTTCAAATTGCTCCTGGGCTAAATCGCTTTCATTAAGCGTTACTACGGAGTTTTGAACTTTAACTTTTTCCTTTGCTCTG
Organism: Mucilaginibacter sp. L196; assembly: GCF_009765905.1. Lineage (GTDB taxonomy): Bacteria > Bacteroidota > Bacteroidia > Sphingobacteriales > Sphingobacteriaceae > Mucilaginibacter. The sequence continues at coordinate 8,774 of NZ_LMUO01000004.1, forward strand.
CCAAAAGCAAAAAAGTTCCAGTTAACGTTGGCTACGTAAAGTGAGCCAAAAGCGGCGTTCCAGTTTTGATTAGGTAGTGCAGGGCCGGAAGACGCAACAGCTAAACCACCGTATGAACCAATCGGGCCATTAGTGCCGTTTATGGTGCCATAAGCTTGCTGTGCTGATACGCTAAGATCAGGTAAATATTCAGTTTTGGTTTCTGTTAACGAGGCTTTCGAAGCGTTTAGCTGGTTTGCTTTAGCTTTAATAGTGCCATAGTTTGAAAGTGCTAACTGTTCGGCATCCTTTATACTAAGTACTTTTTGTTGGGCCTGTACATTTACTAAAATTAAAATACCTGATAAACTTAAGAATAGACGTTTAGAAATTGTAACTAACATATTCGGTATTTTGATGCCGCAAAATTAAAACTATATTTTATATGAAAAAAATGAATTAATTTTGTGTTAATCATTAATAAAAGTAATAATGAATATCGCGATACATCACTTCAGACTTATAGATACTATATCAAAAGACGGAACCCTTACTAAAGCAGCCGCTACTTTGCACTTAACACAGTCGGCATTAAGCCACCAGTTAAAGGAGTTGGAAAAGGAATTAGGCATAGATGTATTCAATCGAAATGGCAAAAAATTACATTTATCTGAACAAGGCTATCGTTTTTTGCGTAGCTCGGAGAAAATATTAGCCGAATTGAAGTCGCTTGAAGAAGATATAAACAACTATAAAAATGGCCAAACCAGCAAGTTATCCATCAGTATGCAATGTTATACTGCTTACCATTGGTTACCGGGCATTATAAAATACTATAAATCCCGCTGGCCAGATATTAACATTCAAATAATGTCGGAAGCTACCAGCCGTCCATTAGAATATTTAATGAATGGTGATTTAGATATAGGTATCATCCGTACCCAAATGGTAAATACCAAAATACGTTACGAACCTATTTTTAACGACAGGCTTACGGCTATCATCAGCAAAGATCATCCGCTTGCGCAAAAAGATGTAATAGAAATAGCTGATTTTCAAGACCAGGAATTGATTTTGCCCTTATATGATCCGTCATACCAGGATACGCCGATGATTGAATCATTAATACAGGCACAGCAGGTTAGGCCAAAAACACTACATCGTATACATTATACTGATGCAACCATTGAAATGGTAAACGCTAATTTGGGCATAAGCGTAATGGCCGACTGGATTGTTGAACCTTATTTAAAAAATAAAAACATTGTTTCCAAGCCAATGCACCACAGCGTTGCCAGCCGATCATGGTTTGCGGCTACTTGTAAACAGACGCCTGCCATACAGAACTTTTTAGAGTGCCTGAAGATGTATTTCTCAGGGGCCGACATGAGCATCAACACAACTGAAAAAGAACAACTTATTAAACAACATTCTGTTAAAATACACTATCCTGAAAAATTAGCAGCCGCTACCGCTGTTTTTACACGACCATCTGTAGCAGCCAGCACGACTCAGGAGTTTAAAAATTATCAGTATTAATTTCATTAACCCCTCTTTACCCGGAGGGGTTAATAAATATCTACAGATGAAGTTTTTTGGTTTGATATGTCTTTTTTTTCTCTGTCTTTCAGCGGATGCTCAATCGGCTTATGAGCCCTTCCCCCAACATGTACATTATACAAAGGGGGTTATCAACCCCAATAAAGTTCCTCAATCAAAATTAGATCAAACTGTAGAATCTTTTTATAACCAATGGAAAAAACGATATATAAGATCAATCCCTCATAAGCAGGAAAGTTACATTTGGTTTGAAGACACGGATGGTAAACAATGCGTTTCCGAAGGGCAGGGTTACGGCATGGTCATAGTGGCCCTAATGGCCGGATTTGACCCATCAGCCCAAAACACATTTAATAATTTATACCGGTATTACCATGCACACCCCAGCAACCGGGGCCGCCATTTAATGGCATGGGCACAAAACACACACGATAAAGACATTGATGAAACATCGGCAAGTGATGGGGATATAGACATTGCTTATTCGCTATTACTAGCAAACGCACAATGGGGAAGCAAAGGCCCTATTAATTATTTACAGGAGGCGAAAATTACAATTGCTGATATTATGCGATATGACATCAACCGTAAAACATGGTCGGTTTTATTGAGCAATGGAGTTGAGGCTGACAGCAGAGACTATTTTGATACCCGGTCATCTGATTTTATGCCTGCTAATTTTAAAGCTTTTGAGAAGGTTACAGGTGATACCCGTTGGAAGAATGTTATAGATGATGAGTACAAGCTTTTTAGCTATATGCAAAAACAATACAGTCCGGATGCGGGATTAGTCCCTGACTTTATAATACGTTTAAACAAAAAAGCAAAACCCGCCCCAGCGCACTACCTGGAATCGGTTTATGATGGTGATTATAATTACAATGCATGTCGCGTTCCATGGCGCATAGCTACCGACTATTTATTATCTGGTGATGGGCGGTCGAAAACATTTGTTCAAAAGATAAATCATTGGATCAGGGAGACAACCAGCAATAGCACTTATAACCTATCCGCAGGGTATACTTTAGCTGGCGATGATATTAAGGATAGCCATTTTGAAGCGTTAAGTTTTATAGCGCCATTCGCTGTATCGGCCATGGTTGATAAAAGTAACCAGCAATGGTTAAACAGCATATGGGATTATACCGTACAGTTTAAACTGAAAGATTTTGATTACTACGACAACACTGTAAAAATGCTCGATATGCTTATCGTATCAGGCAATTACTGGAAGCCTTAGAATACCTGATGATTTAAAATCTTCTTTGCTACATTTTGGCCACTTGTTAAAGCAGCCTCCACAGTTCCCATTGCCGGGCCGTCATATAAATATTCACCTGCAAAAAACAGGGTATTATTAACCCCTGCATCTAATATCGTCCGGGCTTCGGGTGCAGCAACGGTATCATAACTATAAGAGCCGCGCGTAAACGGCTCAGCCGTCCAGTTCATAATATTTGAGGCTATTAATTTTGCTTTCAGCTCATCAACAGTTAGCTTAAATATATTGCTTAGCGATTGGAGGGCCTGTTGTAAAAGTTCTTCTGTAGTATCTTCCTTTTTTTCTGCTGCCCTTGGGCCACCTAACCAACCAGTAAGTAATGTGGAATGCTTAGGGTATTGAGTCCACCAGGTAGGTATATTTTCATCTGATATTAAGAAGGCCATATCTTTCAAACTTTTCCCTGCCAGCATTTTGGTACCATTGTTTTCCCAGAAAGCATCTTTAAACTCCAGTAAAAATTTAATTATCGCACCAAAACCTAAATCATTTATAGCATTTATCTGCTCCTTTATAGCAGGATGAAATACCACCGCTCCTTTTTCGCCTCTGTTTGCTTGCAAAACACCAAGCGGCATCGCTATAATAATCTTTTCAGCGCTATAAATTTCCCCCGAATCAGTGATCACCTTTACATCACCGGGCTTCCAGTCTATTTGCGTCACCACTGAATTTAAATAAACCTTACCCTCATGCTCTTTACATTTGTCGGCCAGGTAGTTGATCATGCTGCAATAACCATTATCTAAGCGGTGCTGGGCATCATCATCTTCATTATTCCATTCATTTCTTAAGGCAAAGGAACTCGCTTTCTTCGGATCAGCAGTATCATAACCCGCTACAAATTTTGATACACCATCCCGTAAACCAATATATTTCTCGCCCGGAAAATGCTTTTGTAAAAAACTAGCAATATCAGTATCCTCCTCAAGTTCATTCAGTTTTTGCAATAGCAGCTCCCAGTTTTCAATAAACCCTTCATGATTAATAAAACGCCCTTTATCATATCTCACCATTTCTCCGCCGGCGGCGCTGTATTTAATATTGGCCTCTTTTAATAAATTTAAGGTCACGGGTAAATTACCGTGAATAAACTCAGCACCCAGTTCGGCATGCTTAAAAAAAGACTCATGACTTATGGTATGAATACGACCACCTGTATGGTTGCGTGCCTCCAGTACTATTACCTTCCTGCCCGATGCCGAAAGCCTGTAAGCCGCCATTAAACCCGCGGCACCCGCGCCTATTATTAATATATCTGTGGTCTGCATTAATTATACCCGTATTAGCAAAAATCAATTTGCACAAATAACCAGCCACCTTTCATTAAAACGACCATTTTACTGAAATAACGTTGCATTTAACTGTTGAACAAATCCGTTTTCCAGCAACCCGATTAGCTGTACTGTATCGCGGTACAGGTGAAACAAGTGGTACATTTGGTACACTTTTAGCCTCAAAAATGCCCTAAAAAGTATTAAAAAGCGGGTTTTTAACTCCTTTTCGAATGTATTTTCAGCGCAAAAACAGCATATTTCACCTAAATAACAGCCAAAAAACGAATAATTTTGTCGTTTTTACCTCATTTTCGATCAAAAAACGATAGTTTTTATACTTGTTAGAATTAATTCTGGTACACTGAAACCGAAGTTCCAAAGCGCGCAAAAGCCCGACGGAAAACCGGTCCATGTCACACTGAGGTACTCGAAGTGTGGCCCTGTGGGCATAAGGTTTTTCCGTCTTGAATTATTCACCTGTTATTTGTTTTTTTAAGGTGTTCATGAGACGCTCCGCTTAGTTTTTGGTTCTTTTGTGTCAAGACAAAACGGCGAAGCCATCTTGAGCTCCATCAAAAAAATAAACACACTGCGAAAAACTACTAGCCCAGCGGCAATGAGCGGACAGAATAATTTATAAAACGAAAATATTTCTATTTTTCTCTGTAAGAAGGGGATTGCCATGCTCCGCTCGCAATGACGATGAATAATTAACCTGACATTCAACCTACTCTTCACTCAAAGCCTCTGCAATTTCCATAAAACCTTTTTCACGGGCAAGGTCAGCAGGTAATTTGCCACCTTCCATACGGATATTTATATCGGCATTGTTCTCCAACAACAATATCAGTAACTCAAGATTTCCATTTTGCGCGGCAGAGTGTATTGGCGTAACGCCAGCCTGTTGCCTTACGTTAATATTGGCTCCGCTCTCAATTAACAAAGCGGCAATATCGGTATGGTTGCCTGCCGCGGCAGAATGTATAGGATATACATTATAGCCATTGTTTGATGCCATGTTAACATCGGCTCCTTTTAAAATCAGGAAACGGGCGATTTCATATTGACCAAAATAACAGGCTAAGCCAAGCGGTGTAAAACCATCTTCGGCATAATAATTTATAGCATCAGGATAGGTATAAACCAGATGAGCAACCACATCAAATTTTCCTGCAGCAACAGCTTCAAACAAATTCACCTCATCAATATACTTCATTAAAAAAGCGGTAACCTCCGGCTTTTTATAGTAGCATGAAAGCATTAATGGTGATACATGGTGACTGGTCGTGGTTTTTGCAAGTGCAGGATTTTGAGTCAATAAAGTATTCAGACCTACTAAATCACCTGTTATAATATATTGTTCAAGTTGATTCTGATTCATCCTTATTCTAATCGTTTTGTTATCAATGCAATTTATATTTATTGCGCATAGAATCTATATCCGTTGTACGCAGAATAAACATCTTAGTTCTAAGATAAGTAAAAATTAAAAATTTAGCGCCAAATAAGTTTAATCTATTAACTTTATATTTGTAAGCTAAACGCTGTATACAGGGATGCCGGTAAAAGGAAATCAGTTCAAATCAAATAGTTTTAAAGAAGATAACGAGCCTCGCCAAAGCGCAAAAAGCGAGAAGGAAAAGTATGCAAGGGCTAAAGTGCCTAAAATGCCAACCTTTGACCTTAGTAACGGGCGATTGGTGAAAATTGTGGGCCTGTTTTTCCTGATTCTAACTATCTTTTTCCTGGTTGCATTCACCTCCTACCTATTCACCTGGCAGCAGGATCAAAGCTATGTTTCGCCTGCCAATGGCGGATGGCACAACCTGTTTAAAACCACACAGGAATTGCAGGACAATGGTATAAAAAGCCCCGTAGTTGAAAACTGGCTGGGCAAATTCGGCGCACTACTATCTGATCAGTTTATTTACGAGTGGTTTGGTATTGCCTCCTTTATTTTTGTATTTGTATTTTTTGTGATAGGCTACCGTATGCTGTTTAAGGTAAGGCTTTTCTCTATCCCAAGAACACTGGGCTATTCATTTTTCTGCATTATATTTCTTTCCATTTTTATTGGGTTCATTCATGCTTTTATTGGTGATTACCCACACATGCTGGAGGGTGGCTTCGGCTACTGGACAAACCTGTTGCTTGATGCGCAGATTGGGCAAACAGGCACCGGGGGTATTTTGATATTTGCAGCGCTAACCGTATTGATCATCGCTTACAATATTGATTTTAAATTCCCTGAAAGAAAAATAAAAGTCTCCCCAACCGGGGGAGATTTAGAGGGGGCTACTGTGGAAGTTCTTCCGGCTGATCCTATTGAATTATCGGAAGAAGAACCATCACTGCCTGTAGAATGGCCCCGCAATACAAACCGCGCCACTAATACTAATATAACCAGGCCAGTTGAGCCCCTGGTTCAAAACCCTATATTTCATGAACCTGTTGTGTTAACACCCGATCCGGCAAACGCGCATGAACCTGAATTTGAAAGCGAAATACCATTAACCGTGGCAGTTGACAGGCCGATGCCTATACTCAACATCGAAAAAAGTGATGATGATAAGGCAAGGGATTTAGTAGCCCAATTTGGTGCTTATGATCCAAAACTTGATCTGGCTAAATACAAATATCCAACACTTGATCTACTGGAGAATTACGGCTCCAACAAAATATCGGTAAACTCTGATGAACTGGAAGCCAACAAAAACAAAATTGTTGAAACGCTGAATCATTACAACATCGAGATTGATAAGATCAAAGCAACCATTGGCCCAACAGTTACCTTGTATGAGATCATCCCCGCTCCCGGCGTTCGTATCTCTAAAATAAAAAATCTGGAAGACGATATAGCTTTGAGCCTTGCCGCTTTGGGTATCCGTATCATAGCCCCTATGCCGGGTAAAGGAACTATCGGTATCGAAGTACCTAACCAAAACCCGGAAATGGTTTCTATGCGGTCGGTATTATCAACCGAAAAATGGCAGAATAATACCATGGATTTGCCCATCGCCTTAGGTAAAACTATATCAAACGAGGTATTTATTGCCGATTTGGCTAAGATGCCTCACTTATTGGTTGCTGGTGCTACCGGTCAGGGTAAATCGGTTGGTATCAACGCCATATTAGTTTCACTACTTTATAAAAAGCACCCAGCCGAGTTAAAATTTGTTTTGGTCGATCCTAAAAAGGTGGAGTTAACTTTATTCCGCAAAATAGAAAGACACTTCCTGGCAAAATTGCCGGATGAAGCAGATGCAATTATCACCGATACTAAAAAAGTGGTAAACACGCTAAATTCTTTATGTATCGAGATGGATCAGCGTTATGATCTATTGAAGGATGCACAGGTACGTAACCTAAAAGAATACAACGCCAAATATGTTAGCCGCAAAATAAGCGACCCGGAGAAACATCGTTACCTGCCATTCATCGTACTAATTATTGATGAGTTTGCCGACTTAATGATGACTGCTGGCAAAGAGGTTGAAATGCCGATTGCACGTATAGCGCAGTTAGCCCGTGCGGTCGGTATTCACTTGGTTATCGCTACACAACGCCCATCAGTAAACGTAATTACTGGTACCATCAAAGCTAACTTCCCGGCTCGTTTGGCATTCAGGGTATTATCTAAAATAGATTCACGTACGATATTAGATGCGGGTGGTGCAGATCAGTTGATCGGTCGTGGTGATATGCTGATGTCTACCGGCAGCGATTTGATACGCCTGCAATGCGCATTTGTGGATACACCGGAGGTAGAGCGGATATCTGATTTTATTGGCAGCCAACAAGGCTATCCAAGCGCTATGCACCTGCCCGAATATGTTGGCGAAGGCGAAGCCAGCAGCAGCTCTAAAGAATATGACCCGGATAATCGCGACCCGATGTTTGAAGATGCCGCCAGGTTAATCGTAATGCATCAGCAGGGTTCTACCTCGCTTATCCAACGCAAAATGAAACTGGGCTATAACCGTGCAGGCCGTATCATTGATCAACTAGAAGCCGCAGGCATAGTTGGCCCATTTGAAGGCAGCAAGGCACGCGAGGTATTATATCCTGATGAATATAGTTTAGAAAGATATTTAGAAACACTGGATAAGCCGAAGGGATAGGTTAGAATGTTCTCTATCCCGCCTTTCTTTGTACACCCTGTTTGTCATTCTGAGCGCAGCGAAGAATCTAATAACTTTGCTCAACGCCATATATACCGGATAGATTCTTCACTCCGTTCAGAATGACAAATGTAAAAGTAATGACAAAGGAATTAAACCTTACAAACAGAATGTTCTTTGTACACCCTGTTTGTCATTCTGAGCGCAGAGAAGAATCTAATAACTTTGCTCAACGCCATATATACCGGATAGATTCTTCACTCCGTTCAGAATGACAAATAAACGAATGCTGCATAAAGGAATTAAACCTTACAAACATCTAACCCTCTAAACTGTATATTTAGCAAATACATCCACCCCCCAAAAAAAAATGAAAAGAATTACTTTATACTTATTATTAGTTTTAGGAATAAACACTACTGCATTCGCCCAAAAAGATGCTGAAGCGAAAGTTATTTTAAACCAGGTAAGCGCCAAATACAAAGCCTACAACATTGTAAAAAGTGATTTTACATTTGTGATAGACAACCCACAAGCTCAGGAAACACAAACTCAGGAAGGAACCATCATTGTTCAGTCCAAAACCAATAAGTATAAGTTAAGCCTTTACAGTCAGGATCCTACCGCTAAAAATCAGGTTGAACAGGAAATAATAACCGATGGCAAAAACCAATGGACTTATACCAAAAAAGACAAAGAAGTACAACTAAACAAAGTTGATAATACCGACCAAAATTTCAACCCGGCACAGATCTTCACGATGTATGAGAAGGGCTACAAGTACATTTACACCGGCAGCGAAACCCTAAAAGGCCGCGTTTACCAAATCATCGACCTTACACCTGAGGATATCGATAAGTCTTTTTTCAAGATCAGGCTGATGATCGATAAAACCAAAAAACAGATCTATAGCGCCCTTATATTTGATAAATCAGGTAATAAATACAGCTACACCATCAAAACATTTGTACCTAATGTACAAGTCCCTGAAAGCACCTTTACTTTCGATACCAAAGCGCATCCTGGCGTTGAGGTTGTGGATTTGAGACAGTAAATTTACCTTTAGATTGGTTTAGGCATCGTTAAATTCAATCCCGAATCGTAAATTTGAATAATGCTATCCCTCACTAACCACACACTTGAAAAACTGGAAATGCTGTTAAAAACAGCAGGTTACAAGGTGAGGTACGAGAAAGGTAATTTTAAAACAAATGCCTGCCTATTGCAAAACAGTAAGGTAATTGTGATCAACAAATTCTCGAACCTCGAGAGCAGGATAAATTCTATAACCGAACTGGCACGCGAGCTGGAAATTGATTATAAACTTTTGGATGATAAACAGGTTGCATTTTTGCAGCAACTAAAACAAACTAACCTGCAATTGTGACCATTACTTTTTTAGGCACCGGCACTTCACAGGGCGTACCTGTTATTGCATGCGATTGCGAGGTTTGCACCTCAACCGATCCGCGTGATAATCGCCTGCGTTCATCAATCCTGATCGAAACCGCTGACAAAACGGTAGTTATTGATTCCGGCCCGGATTTTCGTTATCAAATGCTGCGCGAAAAGGTTAAGAAACTTGATGCCATAGTCTTCACCCATGAACATAAGGATCATGTAGCCGGTATGGATGATATACGCGCCTTTAATTATCACCAAAACGCACCAATAGATGTTTACGCTACCAAGCGCGTTCAAGAAGCCTTAAAACGCGAATTCTCATACATTTTTGCCGAATTTAAATATCCGGGTATCCCGCAGATCAATATGCACACTATTGATTTAACACCATTTGATATTGGATCGCTACACTTGATACCTGTTGAGGTGATGCATTACAAGCTACCGGTACTTGGTTTCCGCACAAATGATTTCACTTATATAACCGATGCTAAAACCGTAGCTGAAAGTGAAATAGAAAAAATAAAGGGTACAAAAACCCTGGTAATAAACGCGCTGCAAACGCAAAGCCATATCTCACACTTTACACTGGATGAAGCCATCACCTTTGCACAGCTAATAGGCGCTGAGAAAACCTATCTAACGCATATCAGTCACCGGCTTGGTTTGCATAAAACCATGTCGGCAGATTTACCTTACGGTATTGAGTTTGCCTATGATGGCTTAAAGCTTGATATTCTTTAAAAATTATTGGTTTCCTGGTCAAAGGCTAACATAGCTAATATGCTCAATTGTCCCTTTATAGGCATTAAGATGCCCTCTATTACGACAATTTATTTTCCCCCTGATGGTTATAGTTTTATTATTAACAGGTGTAAGCTGCCCGTTATTGGCATCATAATCAAAAAAACCGGTTCTGGTTGCTTTTATAAACAAAGGGCAATCCTGACTAAAGTCAACCAAAATCACCTTTTTATTTCCTTTACTTACCAGGCTATCATCAATCAGTAATGATAGATCTTTTTCCTGTTCATACTTGCCTTCTACCTGCACGTACTGATTATCGTAGTTTGCAAAACTGTCAACTAAATTCTTAAAGCTTATCTGTTTAAATGTGCGTTCATCATCGCAACTGCTTTCATAAATTTTTTTGGGGTGATTACAGGCTTGAAGTGTTAGTACCGTCGCCACAAAAGCAAAGACTTTAACACCAAATATGGATTTTAGGGGTATCATACTATGAAGGTAAATATATTTATTATAAGCACCGCCCATATGACTATCTGATTGATGTAAAAGTTTAATCGCATAACCACTTAATTTTCGCAATTTTATATTTATACCATAATCTGGTTTTAAAGTTTTAACATCTGCTACCATTTCAATAATATATATGGATAAGAAACTATTACTTCCAATATTTCTATTATTCGCTTTTGTGACAAAAGCTCAACAAAAGGTGGTTCAACTATATAATGGCGCAGCACCGGGCTCTGAAAGCTGGACATGGAACCAATCTGAAAGCGCGGATAATGTATATCACAGTAATGTGGTTTACAATGTAAGCCACCCTACCCTTACGGTTTACTTGCCCGATAGTACAGTTGCCAACACGGGTACTGCTGTTATTATTTGTCCCGGCGGTGGTTTACAAACACTATCTATAAATCATGAAGGTTATGATGTTGGTAAATGGTTGCAGAAACATGGTATAACCGCATTTTTATTGGAATACAGATTAATGCACACATTAGGACCTGATCCATACAAAGAGATGCTTGCTAAAATGAAAGCTAATACTGTATTACAGGAACAAGCACCTGTTGCACCACTAGCTGTAGCCGACGGACGTGCGGCAATAGCCTACGTACGCAGCCATACTGCTGAATATGGAATTTCACCGGATCGTATTGGTATAATAGGTTTTTCGGCAGGCGGTACCATTGCAGCATCAACAGCGTATGGCTATACTCCGCAAAACCGACCTGATTTTGTTGCCCCGATATATGCATATTTTCCACCTGAAATGCAGGTTAATGTCCCCGCAGATGCACCACCAATGTTTTTGGCAGCAGCCAGTGATGACGGATCATCTGTATACAGCGCACAGCTTTATAATACATGGATAACGGCCAAACACACTGCCGAGTTACACATATTTTTAAATGGAGGCCACGGGTTTGGTATGAAAAAACAAAATCTGGCAAGCGATAGCTGGCCAGGCCTGTTTGAAACCTGGCTGAAGCTAAGTGGTTTTTAAAGCTATATTATTTATTCAGCGCCCTTAATAATTTACGTAAATAAATACCATCAAGTGTCAAATCATCTTCTGCCCAACCACCAGTGGCAGATGCTTCGGGTTTTAATAACGCGGTAGTTTCCTCTTTATCGGTGATATTCCAGTTTACCCAGCTTAACTTGTGCGTCTCCATCCACTTTATCCAGGTTTCGTTTTCAGCAATATCAAATACGCCGTTGCCGCTTGCCTCGCCAACACCCCACTCGGTAATTAGTAGCGGTAAACCCATTTGTATCGCCTTGTCTGCTTTAGCCCGTAATTGATCCTGATGATTTGGATCACTCGCATAAAAATGGAAAGAATAAGCAATATTTTTAAATCCTGTAATAGGATTTGCCGCTGCAACATCTACATCCTGATCCCAATGCGGGCTGCCTACAACAATTAAATTATCCGGATCGTATTTGCGTATTTCCGATATAACTTGTACCGCATAATTTTTCACAGTATCCCAGCTTACACGCTCAGGTTCGTTCCAAACTTCATAAATAACATTAGGTACGCCTTTATACTTTTGTGCCATCTCCGCGAAAAACGCTTTTGATTGAGGTATATGCAGGTAACCGTTATGGTCATGCCAATCTATCAATACGTAAATCCCTTTTTTAATGGCTTCATTAACTACGGTTTCAATGAGTTGCTTTTGCGAATCCGGTTCTTCCAAATAGCCATGTTCGGGTTGTACCGCCATGGCTGCTCTAATAAGCGATACTTTAAAGTCTTTACTTATCCAGTCAACAACATCGGTATTATAATACTTTCTACCCTGCCAAATACTCCATGAAAAACTAAGGCCCCGCAATTCAGGAGGCACTCCATATTGATTAACTACCTGGCCATTTTTTACACTTAACGCGCCATTTCGCGCTACAGGGGTTTGTGCCGATAGCAAACTGTTTGCACAAATAACCACCAGGAAAATAAATACTGCTTGTTTCATAATTGGTAAAACAAGATAGGATATTTTTTGGGGCGAAGATGGATGTTGTAAAAAAACTATCATATAAGGTTAAAATCACACAAACTTCATGCTCCTTAACAGTTCCATAATCTTATTTATATAAATTTGGATACAAACTGATCGCTCATGAAATATTACTTATCCTTTTTGGTTTTCCTCTTAATTACCTCAGCCAGCTTTGGTCAGGTAGATACCACACAAAAGATTATTCCGGACCGTACAAACAGCCCCGAGCAACAACAAAAACCTTATGTAATATTAATTTCCGCGGATGGCTTTCGCTGGGATTATGCGCAAAAATATCATGCTGAGCATCTGCTCGCTTTAGCAAAATCGGGCGTTCAGGCAGAGTCAATGTTACCATCTTATCCATCGGTAACTTTTCCAAATCATTATTCTATTGTTACAGGCTTATACCCATCGCACGAGGGCTTAGTTAACAACTCTTTTTACGATGCCGATACCAAATCATTCTTTTCCTATAAAGGCAAAACCGGTACCGATGCTATCTGGTACAAAGGAGGGACACCTATTTGGGTATTAGCTGAACAACAAAAAATGTTATCCGCAAGCTTTTACTGGGTTGGATCAGAAGCTGAGGTGCAGGGCGTGCGCCCAACTTATTACTACAGATACAATGAAAAAATAGAAATGCATAATCGTATACAAACCGTAGTAAACTGGTTAAGTATGCCAGCTGATAAACGCCCGCATATCATCACCTTCTACTTTCCGCAGGTTGATCACGAAGGGCATAAACACGGTCCGGATTCACGCGAAGTGGCCGACGCTGTACATTTGATCGATTCATCGGTATATGAGCTAACCAAGGCCGTTAAAACAACCGGATTAAACGTGAATTATGTTTTTGTATCAGATCATGGCATGACCAAAGCTGATACTGAACATCCAATAGAAACACCTGCAGGCATAGATACCTCAAAGTTTATTGTTTCGGGCGATGGGTTACTGCTGGAACTATACGCGAAAGACCCTAAATATATTCAAGCTACCTACGACGAACTTTTAAAGAATAAAACGGCTGATTATGCTGTCTACTTAAAAACAAACGTACCCGAAAAACTGCATTACGGTGCAAAAGACGACTGGCATAACCGCATAGGCGATATTTTACTGATCCCTAACTGGCCAAAAGTATTCGACCTATATCACAGAAAAATGGATCCGGGCTGGCATGGTTATGATCCTACTGTAGTTAAGGATATGCACGCTACTTTTTATGCATGGGGACCGGCATTTAAAAGCGATTTAATTATCCCGGCTTTTAACAACGTAGATATTTTCCCGATGATCAACCAGATATTAGGCTTAACCTATACCAACAAAGTTGATGGCACAAAGAAATTAGCTAATGAGGTTTTAAAATAGTAAAGTATTTTTTCACCTCTTTGTCGCACAGCGATAGAGAGGTCGACCAGCGAAGCGTCGTCGGGTGAGTTAACCTCGCCATAAAGAAACTTACAAATGCTTGCCTATTTCCGTCAACACAGTTCGTATATCTGTCAATATCTGCTTATTCTCAAACCTTAAGATGGTTAGTCCCAATAAGCCTAATACTTCGTCACGGTTTTTATCATATTCTTTTTTTAATTGATGAATCGAGCCATCGGCCTCAATAACCAATTTAGCTTTAGCGCAATAGAAATCAGGGATATAATACAAATCTTTATCAAAGGTTGATTTTGCACAAATTGGGTATTGCCGTAAAAATTTATGATCAAATAATTTGCGGTTCCTGAGATGATACCAAAGAACTTTTTCAGCAGGAGTTTCTCGCTGCCTTAATTCCCGGCATAATTCGGTTATAGATTGCATAGCTAAAAATAATAAAATATTTTTTCATCACTTTGTGCCGAAGACATAGAGGGAAATTAAACTTATATTTTCACCTCTTTGTCGCACAGCGATAGAGAGGTCAGCCAGCGCAGCGTAGCTGGGTGAGTTGATGTCGCTTGCAGAGTACTCACCTGGTCTTGCTACGCTCGACCACCCTCTCTACCGCAAGCGGTCAATGTCATTAAGTTAAGCCCCACCTAAATCCTCCCCGGTAGGGAGGACTTAAAAAAACAAACGCGGGCGAAGCTAAAGTCTCCCCTTCCGGGGGAGATTTAGAGGGGGCTATATGCTTGGCGCCCCCTTAACTTAATGACATTGCGCTTGCGGTAAAGAGGGGAATTCAATTTATTTTTTTCACCTCTTTGTCGCACAGCGATAGAGAGGTCGACCAGCGAAGCGTTGTCGGGTGAGTTAACTATTTATATTTTTTCAATAACTGGTTATCATATACAGCCTTTGCAATCTTTGCTATTACTAAATCGCGGGTGGCTTCATCCGCGGTTGAATTTGTTATAAATATAGCGATAGCCACATGTTTGCCATTAGGCAAGGTGATAACGCCAACGTCATTTGTACCAACTGCTAAGTCAACAGCATTAGTTCCCGATGTGCCAGTTTTATGTGCAACAATTGTACCCGCAGGTAATAAGCCTTTAATACGGTTAGGCCCGGTTGTAGTTGCAACCATTAATTTATTTAAATAATCCCTGCTGGCAGGTTTTAAAACATTCCCGGTATATAAGGTATCTAAAAGTTGTATAATGGCCTTCGGTTTACACCAATCAGTATATTGGCTTTCAGGTGTTTTCGCCATATCTTCTTCAGATGCTTCAATATTGATGCCTCTAACTTTGATCATATGCAGGTAATACTCAACCTGATCAGCACCACCCAATTTTTCAAGTAAAATATCGCAGGCATCATCATCACTTTGAGATACCATATAACTCATTAAATCATTTATCGACACATCAACATCTCCATTAGGATATTTGTCGCGTAAGGGGCTATATATTGGAGGTAGATCTTTCTTTTTGATATGAATTGTTTGATTCAGCGTTAATACACCCGAATCAACCAAATGCAATACCGCCATAGCAATGGGAAACTTCATCACGCTTTCCATCACCAACCGGGCGTTGCCATTGTAGTTTACTGTATCTCTATCCTCTAAACCCAAAACAGATACGCCAACAATACCTTTGGCAGATTTAGCGATTTCTGCAATTTGAGGACGAAGAACACTTGATTGCGCGAATGAGGTATTAATTACCAACACGAAGGCTGCCGTTAACACGGCTTTATACATTGTGGACATATTTTGGGTAGATTTTATTACTAATTATATTAACGTTTGGAAAATTAAGAAATTACTGGCAGATAAGCTTTCATTAATGAATACATTTTCATAAAAATTTTGTTTCTTGTAGTTCATTTCACCGACTTTATTATGCACAGAAGAAATTTCCTTAAAACGGGCTCTATAGCCGGGATTACTTTATCGGCCTTAAGTATCAATGCCTGTACTCCGGCACCTAAAAAGTCAGTAAGCGATACACCTGCAAATGACAACTTTGAGCTTAACGAAGTAACTGTAGCGCAATTACAGGAGTACATGAAAAGCGGAAAATATTCTTCACATACTATTACCCAATTATATCTCACCCGTATTAATGATATTGATAAAAATGGCCCTAAACTAAACGCCATTATTGAGTTAAATCCCGATGCACTATCTATAGCCGACGAAATGGATAATGAGCGCAAATCAGGTAAAATTCGCGGGCCGTTACATGGTATACCCGTGCTTTTAAAAGATAACATCAACACTAAAGATAAAATTGCCACAACTGCAGGTTCACTCGCTTTAGCTGATAACTATGTTGGTAAGGATGCCTTTATTATAAATAGGCTACGCGAAGCAGGTGCTGTAATTTTAGGCAAAACAAACTTAAGCGAATGGGCAAATTTCCGTTCCACCCGTGCGTGCAGCGGTTGGAGCAGTAAAGGAGGGCAAACCAAATGCCCTTATATTTTAGATCGTAACCCTAGCGGATCAAGCGCGGGTACAGGATCTGCAGTTTCAGCAAATTTATGTGCGATAGGAATCGGAACCGAAACGGATGGATCAGTAGTTTCGCCGTCGTCCGTAAACGGCATTGTTGGTATAAAACCTACAGTAGGCTTATTAAGCCGTGCGGGCATCATCCCTATATCAAAAACACAAGATACCGCTGGACCGATGGCAAGGAGTGTTACAGATGCCGCGATTCTATTAGGAATATTAGCAGGTATAGATACTGAAGATAACTATGCGCCAAAAGATAAAAGTAAAATACAACCCGATTACACTAAATTTTTAGATGCGAATGGCTTACATGGCAAACGTTTAGGCATCGAAAAAACTGCCTACACCGGAAACCCTGATATGGAAGCATTATTACAGGATGCCATTACAATTTTAAAAAGTAAAGGCGCAACCATTATTGATGTAGAACTGGTAAAGGAGTTAAAACCAATAGGTACCGATGAATTTACCGTATTGCTCTATGAATTTAAAGACGGGCTAAACAAATACCTAAGCACTGCCAACTCGAAAGTAAAATCGCTGACTGATGTAATGGCCTTTAATAAAGCTAACGCGGCTAAAGCGATGCCATTCTTTAAACAGGAAATAATGGAGCAAGCGCAGGCAAAAGGCGATTTAAACAATAAAGAATATTTAGATGCTGTAGCAAAAACTACCGTTATCACCCGCAAAGCAATTGATACGATTATGAGCGATAATAAACTCGATGCCATCATCGCGCCAACAAACGGTTTCGCCTGTACTATCGACCTGGTGAACGGCGATTATGATAATGGTTTTGGATTCTCTACTCCTGCTGCAATGGCAGGCTATCCGCATATTACCGTACCTATGGGCGCGGCGCATGGCTTGCCAATTGGCTTATCATTTGTAAGTACCGCGTATAAGGAGGCTGATATTATTAAATTGGCGTATGCCTATGAGCAGGCCTCTAAAAAAAGGATTATTCCTGAATTTAAGGTAGATTTATTAGGTTAAAATACAAGCGGCAAATCACTAAAGGCAATCTTGTGGCAACTTGTCAATCAAAACGGTATCTTTGTAACTTAATCCTTATCATGAAAAATTTTACAAAACTTTTTATTGCTGGTTTGTCTACTATAACTGCCTTTACTGCTTGTAATAAAACCACTGTAACCACGTCAACTAGTACCACCGGTTCATCTTCTATGAAACTGGCATATAACAATACAAACATGGCATTTAACACTTGCATTGCAATTCAGAGTAGTGTTAACGGGAGTGAGCAATTAATTATATCGGGCTATAATGTAACTAAAAGCCAAATTAGCGATAATAGTTTTGAGGTAGATTTATATGCTGATATTGATAGTATAAAGGTTGGCCAGGTATTTCCCGCTTCCACTATATTTGAACAACCACATAGCATGACGCTGTTCTTTTTTCCGGATACAACTAATGCTTACGTAACTCAGGTAGCTCAGCCAATAGGATCGGTAACTATAACAGCGGTTACTTCTAACGAGATTAGGGGAACATTCTCCGGAGGACTATTTAATTCAGACGATTTTGACGCCTCCGCTTTGATCTATACAATAACCAACGGTTCATTCACAGCTAAGCGCGAGTAATTCCAACCTTATTTTTGTCTTCAATCCTGATAAAATATTATCTTGCCAAAAAATAAACCATGGAATTTGGCAGAGTAACACCGGGAGAATTAGAGGAAGCAGATTTTACGTTACCGCCTGACCCACAGCTAACGATAAAAACGCTTGGTGCCTCAAAAAATGATAAACCTTTTCAGGTTCATGTAGGCTGTGCTAAATGGGGACGTAAGGAATGGGTTGGTAAAATATATCCCCTAAAAACAAAAGACGCCAATTTTTTAGACGAATATGTAAAGCATTTTGATTGCATTGAGCTGAATGCGACGTTTTACAATGTTTATCCACCGCCTACAATCAGTAAATGGAAAGAAAAGGCGAATAGTAACCCTGATTTTAAATTCTGTCCCAAGTTTTCGCAAAGTATCAGCCATATTCGTCGCTTAAAAAACGCGGATGACATAACCACTGTTTATTATGAAGGCATTATGGCCTTCGGCGATAAATTAGGGCCGTTGTTTTTGCAGTTAAGTGATAACTATACACCTAAAAGTTTCCCGGAATTAAAAGTATACCTTGAAAGTCTGCCAAAAGATGTACCGGTATTTGTAGAGTTAAGGCATAAAGAATGGTTTGCCGATGCAACGGTACGTGCGCAAGTATTCGAGCTGTTCCATCAGCTAAATATAGGTGCGGTAATAACCGATGCAACCGGGCGAAGAGATGTTGTACACATGGAACTACCTACACCACATGCCTTCATCCGTTTTGTGGGTAACAGCCTTCACCGTTCCGATTATGCCCGCTGCGACGAATGGGTGGAACGCATAAAGCAATGGCGAAACATGGGCCTGCAATCTGCCTGGTTCTTTATGCATCAGCACGACGAGCGCTACTCGCCTGAATTAGCAGATTACGTAATTGAAAAATTGAATCAGGAATTGGGCACACAATTACAGCGACCAAAATTTATTGACAGGGATAAACCAGCACCGGGATTGTTTGATTAATCCTGGTTCACTATTGCGTTATCAAACCCGATATTACATTAATACTTAATGCAACAATAGCAGTATTAAAAGCAAAAGAAATCAGTCCATGCAGCAGGCATAGTCGACGGATATTCCTATCGGTGATCTGCACGTCAGATACCTGAAAAGTCATCCCAACAACAAATCCGAAGTAAATAAAGTCGAGAAAATCAGGTTCTTTGGTGTCCGGAAAATCAAGTCCTCCACCTTTTTTGGTTCCACCATCGTCGGTATCTGTATCATAAAACAAATGGGCATATCGCAATGAAAATACGGTATGAACAAGCCACCACGATACCGCAACCGCCCCAATAGCTAATAAAATATGTTCATTTTTACCCGTCTCTGATATGCCTTTAGGTGATTTCAGCAGAAATATAATAGCAGCCAAACTTATTACAGATGCTGTTATTATAAACGCGAAAAGAAACGTGCGACTGGAATCCTGCAGTTTGGCTATTTTTTTCACCTCACGGGGATGAGAGGTTAAGATAATGATCCAATTAAAAATAATTATGGTAGATGCACAAGCTATCCAGGTAACCAGGGCAAGCTCCGGGATAGTAAGTTTGTCCAAAAAAATAAAGAAGACTATTACGCTAACCACCAATGCCATCATTAAGCGGTAGTGCGCATCAATTTTGTAGAAAAAACGTTTATCAGTTGCTATTGTATTTGCCATTGTTTGTTAATCTTCTTCGATGATTTCAATAACCCGGCCAACCTGCCCGTCCTCCAATCGCACCTTAATACCACGTGAATGATGTGCGGAGCTTGTCAGCAGATCCTTCACAAACCCACGGGTACGTTTTCCTGAACGCTGATCTTTTTTCAGGATGATATCAACTTCCAATCCCGGATAAATATCTGCTCTGTTTTGGCCGTTCATGTTATTTCACTAATTCTTCAATTGCTTGTTTCACTTTCGCAAAATCAAAACTATTTACCAGCTTGTTAAATGCTTCCTCAATATGCTCATTTCCCAGGTTTCCGATGCTGCCTTCGTGGGTATGGTTGACTTTTTTATCAGGATTAAATTCGCCTTTTTCAATAGCTAAGCCCACTTGCTTGTAAGCATCACGAAATGGGGTACCGCTTAAAGTCAGGCGGTTCACTTCTTCTACGCTAAACAGGTAAGCATATTTCGGGTCATTCAATATATCCGTTTTTACGGTAATGTTTTGCAGCATAAAAGTTGCCATGTGCAGGCAGCTTTTCAACTCCGTAAACGCAGGGAATAACAATTCCTTAAGCAACTGCAATTCGCGGTGGTACCCTGATGGCAAATTGGTAGTCATCATGGCCACATCATTTGGCAACGCCTGTATGCGGTTGCATTTGCCGCGCATAATTTCCCAAACATCAGGATTCTTTTTATGCGGCATAATACTGCTGCCGGTAGTTAAGGTATCAGGATAGCTTACAAAAGCAAAATTCTGGCTCAAATACAAAGCCTGATCCATAGCCATTTTAGCCAATGTAGCCGCGATAGATGATAAAGCTTGCGCGATGATACGCTCAGTTTTACCACGGCCCATTTGCGCGTAAACCACATTATAGTTAAGACTATCAAAACCTAACAATTTGGTAGTTAAAGTACGGTTTAACGGGAATGAAGAGCCATAACCCGCAGCCGAACCTAATGGATTTTTATTAGTGATTTTATAAGCAGCCAAAACCAGTTCCAAATCATCCGACAAACTTTCAGCATAAGCACCAAACCATAAGCCGAAGGATGATGGCATAGCTACCTGCAAATGGGTATAGCCCGGCAAAAGAACATCTTTATATTTTTCGCTCAGCTCAATTAACTGGCGAAACAAAATTTGAGTTTCCTCAACCACTTGTTGTAATTCGTTTCTGAAGAATAATTTGAGATCAACCAAAACCTGGTCATTACGGGAGCGACCGCTATGTATTTTCTTACCGGCATCGCCAATGCGCTGGGTAAGCAACATTTCTACCTGAGAGTGCACATCTTCAACACCAGGCTCTATGGTAAAATTACCTTGCTCAATATCTTTATAAATGGCTTTTAATTCGCGCTGAACTAATTTCAGATCATCGCTGCTCATCAATCCAATGCTTTCCAGCATTTGGGTATGCGCCAGTGATCCCAGCACATCAAAAGCCGCCATTTGATGATCAAATTCCGTATCACGGCCAACGGTAAAGCTTTCTACCAGTTGATTAACATTTGTAGTTTTTTGCCACAATTTACTCATTCAATTTACGATTTACGATTTACGATTTACGATTACGCGTAAATAATAAATCAATTTCCACGTGATGTATTTATTGCTGCAACAATTATAGAAAGAAGTTCATTACCTTCCTTATAAATAGGCACTATTTTTTCTCGCATTTCGGTATTAAGTTCTACCAATAATTCCATAAAAAACAGTGTTTCGTCTAATTCTTCTTCTACAATCTTTAACTTATTGATGAAGTCGGCTTTGGATTTAGCTCTACAAGCAGCGCGATAATTAGCTCCGACAGAACTCGCACTTCTATTTAACTGATCTGCGTAATTACGATTTACTATGTTATTAGGAATATTAAGTACTAATCTCGCATTTGCAATAGCATAGTTTTTAGTACGAAGCAATAACTCATCCTTAGTCATATCTTAAAATTGCAATCGTAAATCTAAAATCGTAAATCATTACACCAAACGCTCCAACATTTTCACATACAATTCAATCCCTTCCTTAATCTCATCCACATAAACAAACTCATCAGCAGTATGCGAGCGTGCAGAGTCGCCGGGCCCAACTTTGATGGATTGGATATCCAGTAACGATTGATCAGATGTAGTAGGCGAACCATAAGTTGTTCTACCTAAAGCTATACCTGCTTGCACAATCGGATGTTCTTTATCTATTGATGATGGTTTTAACCTGATCGACCTCGGTTTAATATCGCATTTCACATGCTGACGGATTATTTCCAGCACTTCTTCATTACGGTAAGCATCGGTTACCCTCACATCAACGGTAAATACACAGCTTGCAGGTACCACGTTATGCTGTGAACCCGCATTTATGATAGTAACCGACATCTTGATCGGTCCAAAAACTTCTGATTCTTTAGGGAAACGGAAGGTCCGGAACCATTCAATATCCGCTAACGCATTGTAAATAGCATTCTCGCCTTCCTCGCGTGCAGCGTGACCAGCCTTTCCATGTGCAGTACAATCCAACACCATTAAACCGCGTTCGGCAATAGCTAACTGCATAAGGGTTGGTTCACCAACTATACCAAAATCAAGCTGACCTAATTCAGGAATAATCAGTTCTAAACCATTAACGCCTGATATTTCTTCTTCGGCAGTAGTGGCCAAACAAAAATTATATTTTAGATTTTCTTTGTTGTAAAAATAAAGGAAGGTTGCTATCAACGATACCAAACATCCACCGGCATCATTGCTGCCTAAGCCATAAAGTTTGCCATCTTCAATCTTAGCATCGTAAGGATCGCGGGTATAACCTGAATTTGGTTTTACGGTATCGTGGTGCGAATTCAATAAAATTGTAGGCTTCGCCGGATCGAAATGTTTATTCCAGGCCCAAAGATTATTTAATTTACGATGCATGGTAATACCATGGCCTTTCATAAATTCCTGGATGGTATCGGCGGTTTTATCCTCCTCTTTGCTGAATGATGGTATCGAAATCAGTTTTTGCAACAACGCTACTGCCTGATCAAAAAGTTTTTCTGTATCGGTCATAAATATATGTGCGCAAAAATAATCTTTTTATGAAGATAGCGGGTATATAGCGGCTATATTGTATAGTCATTATAATATTACAAACACAAAAAGGCTGTTTAAACTATAATTTTTAACTTGTCGTCATGAAAACTGCCTCCATCATACTTATGCTATTCTTATGCCTTGTTATCAACGCAAACGGGCAAAAAACTACTATTTATAACAATCACGGCTACAAACTTACTTTTATAAATTATGATGCTACGCTTGATAGCGCCGAACAAGCCCGCATGGTAAACACCTTTTACATTGTATATCCTGAACTTGCAAAAGCTTATAATAAAAACACGCTAAAGGCTGTTACGATGGTGATTGATACCACTTATAAAGGCGTTGCCGAAACTGATAACGGCAAGGTTACCATAAGCAATATATGGATGCACAAACACCCGGAAGATATTGATGTGATAACTCACGAGGTAATGCACATTGTACAGGATTATGGCAATAGCGACGGCCCAGGCTGGTTAACCGAAGGAATTGCCGATTATGCCCGTTATAAATTCGGTATTAACAACAAAGCGGCTAACTGGAAACTTCCTGATTACAAACCAACCCAAAATTACACCGATGCTTACCGGGTAACTGCCCGCTTTTTGGTTTGGATAGAGAAAAACTACAATCCCAAAACTGTGATCTCCTTAGATGATCAAATGCGTAAGCATGTTTATACCGATGCATCATGGCAACAGTTAACCGGTAAATCGCTGGATGATTTATGGAAAACTTATATCGCGAACCCAGTGATATAGTTTATTCGCCTTCTATTTTCGAATGCTTTTGGGTATCAAGCATACTCACATAAACTATTAAGGATACTGCTATACAAATTGCAACATACCAGTAAAACCACCCCTGGTGGCCTTCGTTCTTAAATAAAAGCGCAATATATTCAGCAGTACCGCCAAACAATGATACCGCAATGGCATAAGGAAAGCCAACGCCAAGTGCCCTTACATTTGCCGGAAAAAGCTCGGCTTTTACTACCGCATTTATACTGGTATAAGCACTAACAATAAGTAATGCCAGCATAATTAAAGCAAAAGCAACCCATACATTACGGGTATCTGCTAAAAAATAAAGGATTGGCACAGTTGTAATTGTTCCTAAAATACCGAATGCTATCAGTACAGGTTTCCGCCCAATTTTATCAGATAACAAGCCAATTACAGGTTGTATCAGCATAAAAATCACCAACGTAAGTGTAGATATTAACGTAGCGCTGTTTTTAGAGAACCCAGAAGTATTTACCAAAAACTTTTGCATGTAAGTGGTAAAGGTGTAAAAAGCCACCGTACCGCCAAGCGTTAAGCCAATAACCGTGAGCACCGCTTTGGGGTGCTTCAATAACTCGCTAAAAGTGCCGCGTTTGGCGATAGAGCGTTCATCCTTTGTTATCTCTACCGACTCCTGTAAACTACGCCTTAAATACATAGTAATTATCGCCAAAAATGCCCCGATGCCAAAAGGGATACGCCAACCCCATGCATGTAGTTGCGCTTCGGTCAGGAACACCCGTTGCAATAAAACCAATACTCCTAATGCTATTAACTGCCCCATAATGAGCGTTACATATTGAAAACTGGAATAAAACCCACGATGCTTTTTGGTAGCGATTTCACTTAAATAAGTGGCACTGGTGCCGTACTCTCCACCAACACTTATACCTTGAATAACACGGGCTAATACTAATATGATTGGCGCGGCAATACCAATCTGTTTATAACCAGGAATCACCGCTATTATTAATGAGCCTAAACTCATTAACAGTACTGAATATGTTAAAGCAGTTTTACGCCCCCGTTTATCAGCAAAAGTACCCATTAACCAACCGCCAATTGGTCGCATTAAAAAGCCTATGGCAAATACCCCGGCAGTATCTAATAATTCGGCTGTTTGATTACCGGATGGAAAGAAAGCATGAGCGAAATACAGGGAAAATGCAGAGTACACATACCAGTCGTACCACTCAACCAAGTTACCTAATGATCCACCTATGATTGATTTTATTCGGCTTGCGGTTGTTTGCTGCATAATTGGTGATGGAGAAAAGAGGTTTTCAATAGTTTAAAAATACATTTATAAATTATATATTTATTATAACAGAATTAAACTTAAACCAAATCATCAACTCACTGAACTAGAATGCTTTTCACCGAAGACTTTTTACACTATGTATGGAAATTCAGGTTATTTGATAACACTGACCTGAAAACTGTTGACGGTGAAGCTATTCATATCTTCTCCGCAGGCATCCATAACACCCATTCCGGTCCGGATTTCAGTAATGCCCGGATCCGTATTGGCGATACCACATGGGCGGGTAATGTGGAGATACATGTACCCTCGTCAGATTGGCGAAAGCATAATCATACCAATGATGAAGCTTATAAAAACGTAATACTGCACGTAGTTTACCGTGACGATGAACCGGTGATTACAGCCGATGGCAATAAGTTGCCGACTTTGGAATTGGAAAACCGCATATCACCAGATTTATATAATCGGTTTCACTCTTTGGTTTATGGTAATCAAACTATTATTCCTTGCGAAGGAAACATTGGTCATATTGATGATATGACTATACGCTCATGGCTTACCCGCGTGTTGGTAGAGCGTTTGGAAAAACGTGCAGAAACGGTGATCAAAGCACTCGATCAAAATCGTGGCGACTGGGAAGAAACTTTCTATCAGTTTTTGGCGGCTAACTTCGGTTTCAAAACCAATGCTTTACCTTTTGAAATGCTAGCAAAATCATTACCACAAAATATCCTCGCGAAGCATAAAAACAACCCACTGCAAATTGAAGCGTTAATATTCGGTCAGGCTGGTTTTTTGGAGGGAGATATTGTGGATGAATATCCGAAGAAACTAAAAACAGAATATGATTTTCTGCGCAAAAAATATAGCCTTACCCCCATTGAAAACCATTTATGGAAGTTTTTGCGCATGCGGCCACAGAATTTCCCAACCATCAGGCTGGCGCAATTTGCCGCGTTAATCATAAAATCCAATCACCTATTTTCTAAAATTTTAGACATTCGTGAAGTAAAAGGGTTGCGTGACCTATTTACCGAAATACAGGTAAATCCCTATTGGGAAGAACATTATCGATTTGATATGCCATCCAAGCCGTCATCAAAAAACTTGGGGCAATCATCGGTTGATGTATTGCTATTAAACACTTTAGCGGTTTTCCTGTTTAGTTATGGGAAGCACTTGCAGCTGGAATATTATATAAGCCGCAGCATGAAGCTTTTAGAGAGTTTGCCCAAGGAAGAAAACAATATTATTAACGATTTTGACGTTTTAGGGGTGAAAGTTAAAAATGCATTCGAGTCACAGGCTTTATTGGAGTTAAGGAATAATTATTGTAACTTTAAAAAGTGCCTGCAATGCGGTATAGGTAACAAAATATTGAAACTGGCCTGATATGTTACAGCGAATACTTACATTTTTTGAACGATACTCTTTTGGGGTTTGTACCTATTTAGGTCAGCGCTTTAATATATCTATCAATAAAATCAGGCTTTTCTTCATCTACTCGTCGTTCCTGGCAGTAGGTTTCCCGCTCATATTCTACATATTCGCCGGTATAGTGCTTGATATTCGCAATTACGTAAAACGCGTACATACACGCGTTACCGATCTTTAAAACAGGGATACGCCGCGCACCGTAAATTGCAGAACGTTGAAAGCTGCCCGCATATTTATAAGTACGCTTTGTACCCCAATATCTAAGCCCCCTCTAAATCTCCCCCGGTAGTGGAGACTGTAGCTTCGTTTTTTTTAAGTCCTCCCTTCCGGGGAGGGTTGGGCTTTTACCCAAGTTATTTAGCTAATTATTGATTGATATATGATAAGACTCATATTTTCACACTTAGTTGCATTGTATTTTTCACAGCAATAAGTGCTACCTTTATTTATCTGTTAATAAACATTTATTGTTAAAACTAAGCCGCGCTTTTTGCGGTTAATATATACCAACTACTACTTACATAGCTATATGGCTTTTATTGATTATTATAAAATTTTAGGTCTGGATAAGAAAGCATCAGACAAAGACATTAAGAGTGCTTACCGTAAACTGGCCCGTAAATATCACCCTGATCTTAATCCTAACGATTCCGAGTCGCACAAAAAATTCCAGCAGCTGAATGAAGCTAATGAAGTATTAAGCGATCCTGAAAAGCGTAAAAAATACGATCAATATGGCGAGAATTGGCAACATGGCGAAGCTTATGAACAACAACGCCAGCAGCAACAAAGCCGCCAGCAGAGTTATGGCGGTGCGCAAGGTTTTGGCGGATTTGGTGGTGGTAGCGGAGGCGAAGATTTTTCTGATTTCTTTAATTCGATGTTTGGTGGTGCGGCCGGTGGCGGGCGTAGCGGCAGGCAAGCCAAATACCGCGGACAAGATTATAATGCCGAACTCAATTTGAGCTTGCGCGATGTAAGCGAAACTCAAAAACAAACCATTACCGTTAACGGCAAAAATCTGCGTATAACTATACCGGCAGGTGTAGAGAACGGCCAAACCATAAAAATTACCGGCCATGGCGGACCGGGTGTTAATGGTGGCCCAGCAGGTGATTTATTTATAGCATTTTCAGTGAGCAACGATCCAAGATTTAAAAGAAGCGGAAACGATCTTTATAATACCATTAAACTTAACTTATATACAGCGGTGCTGGGCGGAGAAATAACTGCCGAAACACTTACCGGTAAAGTAAAACTAAAAATTCCTGCAGAAACGCAGAATGGAACCAAAGTAAAGCTAAAAGGCAAAGGAATGCCGGTATATAAAAAAGAAGGTCAGTTTGGCGATTTGTATTTGACCTATGAGATAGAGATACCAACTAAGCTTACCGACAAACAAAAAGAATTATTTGAAGAGTTATCAAAACTGTGATATTAAATAAAACAAGATGGCAACAGGAAACTTAATAGCGACAACTGATTTTTGTGTGTATTATAATATTGAATATACCTTCATCAATTCGTTACAGGAAGCTGGTTTGGTGCAGATCAAAACGGTTAATGAAACCACCTATATACCAGAAACGGAACTGCAAAAACTGGAACGCATGATACACCTGCATCATGACCTGGAAATAAACGTAGCGGGAATCGAAGCCATCACACATCTACTTGATCGTGTAGAGCAAATGCAGGAAAATATGCGTGGTTTAAGAAACCGCTTACGTTTGTACGAAGACGAATAATTATAGCTGATACTTTTCTCTTAACTGTTCACTTACCTTACCCGCATCATTAACAACAGATTGCGGATAGCCTAAAGATTGGAGTATAGCTATACCATTTTTATTCTTAAGCAAACCTTCTTTTATTTTGTAATCAAATACCAGGCGTTTATCGTCTACTAGTTCTTCAAAAGAGTATATCGCATATTCATCGCCCAACAATTCGGCAAGCTCCAGGTCGTGGGTTGATACAAAGACAAAGTTGCGGTTAGCCGTAAGGTATGATAATACTGATTTCGCAGCGGCTATTCGCTCTATAGTATTTGTCCCCCGGAATATTTCGTCGATGATCACCAGACTTCTGAAGGGCTCGTTAATTCCGCATTTGTTTACAATATCCAGCACAGCTAATGCCTCAGCCTGAAAATAGCTTTTATGCTCTTCAATGTCATCGCTAACCCGTATGCTGGTATGTATATTCAGCAAAGGCGCATGGTATTCCTTTGCGCAACAAGTATAAATAGTTTGGGCCAATAAAGTATTTAAAGCAACGGCGCGTATAAAAGTAGTTTTACCCGACATATTTGATCCCGTAATCAATCCCCCCTTATCTACATTGCTGAATATGGAATTGGCTACACAATTCTCAACCAACGGATGATATAGTTCTGTGATCTTTAATTCACCATCACTAACAGAAAATTCAGGCTTGGCATAATAGGGTAAGCCAATTCTTACAGAATCAATGGAGATCAGTATATCAATTTCTGCAACATATTTATAAACCGTCTCAATTTCCTTACGGGATTTATTTACCCGTTTAATTGAGGTGATAAACATTAATGGTTCCAATAAAAACACGGTTTTTATAAACTCGAATATCGCCGCAAAAATATCAGTAGGATCGCTTCCGATGCCATTCTGAAAGTTCACAAAGAGTAGGGAACGTTTTAATTTATCAACCTTGCTCAAGCTATTTAAAACGGTTTCATTTCCGCGTACGGCTACATTCCTTATTAGCCACCAACCTACTTTATTTAGTAAAAGCAATTGTGGCAATGAATGTGTATACTGTGCTACCTTACCTTTATTTTTATAATGAAGGGCTGTGTTAAGTATTGCCAATCCCAGTAATGCTAAAAAATAAACCTGGCTATGAACCAGGCACAACATTACAATTAGGCATATCATCACTATCCACGAAATTTGAATATATGATGTTTGCAGTGGCGTAAATAAAGGCTGCTGTTCCTTTACAAACAACTCCGGCAGGTAGCAGGAATTTATTGTGTTGAGTTTTGATAGCTCCAGTTCAATTCTTTCCTGTTTAGCACGATCTTTCCCTAACCATGTTATATCCTCATCTAACTGTTTAAGCACATCAATATCCAGCTCCGGATCATGTAATTTTTTATATAGATACTGCTGGCCGGGTTTCGAATTTGTCCGGTCGACGTAAGCGAAAACGTTATCCAGGTCAAGATCATTTGCTGTAGTACCGGTAATTTTACCGGGATTAACATCTGAGTCCAGGTAAATTCTCACCAAATTAAAATTCGGGTCGTTATAATAAGGCTTGCCCCATTTTTCCTTTATCGCGGTTATTTTCTTTTTTGTATCAAGCCATCTTCTATAAAAAGCTAACGACACGATAAGCACAATAATTAGTATGATCCCTAGTATCCAATAAATCATTCGTGATAGGTGTTTAAATATTCAGGGTGATTTATTAGCGTTTGCCACTCAAAAAGCCATGTAAAGCCTGTTGTGTAAATTCAGATAACACCAATTCCCCGCTAATAGCAGCCCGTTGTTTTAATAGCTCATCCCAGTCTTCTGTGCCTTCCCATAAAATTTGCTTTAAGCCGGTTAATGCTTCCGGATGATAGGATGCCAGCTTCTCGGCAAGTGCGTTAACCGCTTCATCAAGGCTGGCTATATCAGCATAAACCTCATTAAACAAACCTTTCTCTTTAGCCCATTGTGCCGTTTGAAAATCAACAGCACGAATAGTAAGCTGAGAAAATGCCGGTAAACCAATTTTACGGGTAACAGCCGGAGATATTACAAACGGACCGATACCAATAGCCAACTCGCTCAATTTTATCGACGCCGCTTCGGTTGCCAGGCAGTAATCTGCTGCGGCAGCAAGCCCTACCCCACCACCTACAGATTTACCCTGCACCCGGGCAATAACAATTTTGGATGATTTCCTGCAGGCATTTATAACCCTGGCAAAGCCTAAAAAAAATTGGGCACCTGCCTCTTTATCCTTTATTTGCAATAATTCATCAAAACTGGCGCCTGCGCAAAAGGTACGGTCGCCCTCACTTTTCAACAAGATAATACGGGTTTGCGGGTCATTACCGGCGCTTTCAATTTTCTCGGTAAGCTCATCCAAAAGTGCTGATGGCAATGAATTTTGTGCGGGATGATAAAAGCTAATGGTTGCAATACCGCTATTGCTGATGTTTAAAGACACATTTCCGTTATCGGCTGATGACATATGTAGATAATAAATGGATGTATAAAGATTTATAAAATTACTTATTTTACAGCTTAATAATTTAAAGATAAAAGTATGTTCACATTCCAACATCTCTACTTATTTTTCATAGCATCCTTATTGCTTAACCTAACGCCCGGTAATGATATGCTATATGTGGCATCCAGGAGTATTTCACAAGGAACCAGGGCTGGAATAGTTTCTGCATTGGGAATATTCGTGGGCTGTTTTGTACATATACTGGCTGCGGTATTGGGCATCTCCATCATCATCGCAAAATCAGCTTACGCGTTCGAGATCGTTAAATTTGCGGGAGCCGGGTACTTGATCTACCTTGGTATAAAATCAATTATCACTAAACCAAATGTTGATACGAAAAACGAAAAACCAATCAAGGCCAATTATTGGAAATTATTTAAGCAGGGCGTAATTACCAATGCACTTAACCCAAAAGTTGCTATCTTCTTTTTGTCTTTTCTACCTCAATTCATTGATGTTGCTTCCCCGTATTTTAAAGTTCAGCTATTCACTTTAGGCGCTTGGTTTGATATACAGGGATCGCTTTTGCTAATTGTTGTCGCCTGCATTTTAGGAAAAACAAAAGATTTCTTTAAGCAGAACCCGAAAGTGTGGTTGATACAGGAAAAAATAACAGGATTTATATTAATTGGCTTAGGCATTAAAATAGCGCTGCTGACAAAAAAGTAGCTATTAATGGTTACTTATACATAACTTAGATAAAGCCTATCTCTTTAGTTGAAAAATTATCATGTTCTATTTAAAACATTTACACCCGTTACCTGATTTTTTGTTTTAAAATTGTATTTGTTTTTCCAGCTTAAAAATGAATAGCGACCCTAACTTATTGTACCCGGAAAATGAGAATATTTTCAGAACACTGATTGAGGAATCACCTACGCCTGTTGGATTATATATCGGGCGCGAAATGGTTATTCAGTTGGCTAATAAGGCTATTTTGAATATTTGGGGGAAAGATGAATCCATCATTGGTAAAACATTCAGCCAGGCATTACCCGAATTGGAGGGGCAACCCTTCTTTCAGTTATTAGATAACGTTTACACCAGTGGTATTGCTTACGAAGCCACAGAAGATCGTGTGGATTTGCTTGTTGATAGGGAAATGCAGATATTCTATTTTAATTTAATATACAAGCCACTAAAAGATAAAAAAGGTAATGTTTGGGGAGTGCTTAATACAGTTACGGATGTAACAGAACTGGTAACAACCCGCCAAAAGCTAGCCGAATCTGAACAACGTATACAATTTGCTATTGACTCTGCAGAGATAGGTACATGGGACATTGACCGGATAAAAGGCACCATTGTTTGGAATGATCGCAGCAGCGAGCTCTACGGTTTTCCGAAAGGAACACAAGTAACCATACATAATGTGCGTGACAATGTACATCCTGATGATGCCGAACGTATAACTAATTCTGTAAAAATTGCTACCGACCCCAAAACAGGTGGTAGTTATGATGATATATTCAGAACTATTGATGCAGTAACTAAAAAAACACGTTGGGTAAAGTGTAAAGGAAAGGCTTATTTTAATGACGAGGGCATATGTTATCGCTTTGCCGGCACAACGCTTGATATTACTAAAGATGTACAATCGCGCGAGGAACAGCAAAAACTAATAGCCCTGGTTGAAAACAGTGCTGATGTTATTGGCATTACGGATTTAAGCTCCACTGTAACCTATTTAAATAAAGCAGGCTATGAGTTATTGGGCTTAGATGATCCGGATCAAGCACCAAAATCACCTGCCGATTATTACATGCCCACAGATGCCAAAAAACTGTACGAAGAAGCACTGCCTGCAATTATAAAAACAGGAAGATGGTCGGGCGAAATGAATTACCGGCATTTTAAAACAGGTGAACCTATTCCTGTTTATTTAAATGTTTTTAGAATAGATGATCCTGAAACAGGGCTGTCAATTGGCAGGGCATCATCAGCCAGAGACCTGCGCCCTGAAAAACGAGCCCGTAATGAGCAATCTAAGTTGCTTTCACTCATTGACCATAGTTCTGATTTTATAAGTTTGTCCGATCTTGATGGCAATGTGAGCTATGTTAATGCAGCAGGAATGAAAATGTTGGGAATTACCTCGTCATCTATTTTCAAGCATAATAGTGAGTATATAATGCCTGGCGAGATTGATAGGCTACAAAATGAGGTTAATAAAACATTGACGGAGAAAGGCCGTTGGTCGGGATATATCAACTATCGCCACTTCGAAACAGGTGAGCCAATTCCTGTTTTTGCCACAAGCATGCTGGTTTACGATGCCGTAACAGGCAAACCACAAGGCAGGGCAAGTATAGCCCGCGATTTAAGACGTGAAATTGCCGACAGGAAAGCGCTTGCTGAAAGTGAACATTTGCTAAAAAATATCACCAAAGAAAGCCCTACCGCACTTTGGATGTCGGATGACAAGGCGAATATTATCTATATCAATCAAACATGGATAGATTGGACCGGCCTGAGTTTTGAAGAAAGCATGGCCCGGGGTTGGACAATGGCCATTGTGCAGGAAGACAGGCAACGTGCAATTGACCAATTCATTAAAGATTTAAAAGCTCGTAAAAGCTACACGGTTGATTTTAGGATAAAGCTTAAAAATGGCGAGATACGCTGGTGCACCGCAACCGGTAACCCTCAATATAAACATGATGGCACCTTTGCAGGCTATATAGGTGCATGTACAGATGTTACTGAGAAAGTACTATCCGATCAGCAAATCAAACAAACAAATGAGGATTTAAACAACCAGATAAAACAGTTTGAGTTTGTAACAGGATTTATGCCGGTACAGCTATGGACCGCCACAACTGATGGTGAAATTGATTTTGTAAATAATCGTACCATTGAATATTTTGGCTTACCTACTGAAAAAATTATCGGACCCGGGTGGCAATATCTTATTCATCCTGACGACCTTACACCTTGCATTGAAGTTTGGTCACATTCTTTAGACACCGGAGAGCCTTATCAGTTTGAATTTAGATTGCGTGATAAGAATCGTGTTTATAAGTGGCACCTAACGCGTGCGCTGCCCTTTTACAACGATGGCGAGGTTGTAAAATGGTTTGGTACCAATACCGATATTGATGATCAAAAACAATTGCAACGCCAAAAAGATGATTTTTTAGGTATTGCCAGCCATGAGTTAAAAACTCCTGTAACCAGTATAAAAGCTTATGCCCAGGTATTAGGCGCTATGCTGACCAAAGAAGGCGAAACTAAAAAAGCCGACATGGTTTTAAGGATGGACGCCCAGGTAAACCGCCTAACCAATTTGATAGGGGATTTATTGGATGTTACCAAGATAAATTCGGGCAGATTACAGTTTAATAAAACATGGTTCGATTTTAACCAGGCTATTAGGGAGTGTATTGAAGATTTACAACATACCACTAAAAAACATAACCTAATTGAGGATTTTGCCGAAGCGGGACAGGTTTACTCGGACAAGGACAGGATTGGACAAGTAGTCATTAATTTAATTACTAATGCCATAAAGTACTCGCCGCATTCAGATAAAATCATTATCAGCACTAAACTGGAAGATAAAGAAATTATTGTTTGCGTACAGGATTTTGGAATTGGTATACCTAATGATAAAACCGATAAAGTATTTGAACAATTTTATCGTGTAAGTGGGAATAAACAGCATACTTTCCCCGGATTGGGGTTAGGATTATACATTTCATCAGAAATTATTAAACGTGAAGGAGGCAGAATGTGGGTAAACAGCATTGAAGGAAAAGGGTCTACTTTTTGCTTCGCTTTGCCTGCATATGATTCATCAATATGAATATGCCCTGATTACATTAATAATTAATTTAACTTATTAACCGAAACAATGAGCTTAAAGCATAAAAAGATAATGATTGCCGACGACGATCCCGGAATAGTTGATGCAGTTGAAATGCTGCTGGAATTTGAAGGGTATGATGTAATATCAACCGTTGATGGCAGCACTGTTTTGGACATGAAAGAGAATCTTCCCGATCTTTTATTATTAGATATATGGATGTCAGGCGAAGACGGCCGGGATATATGCAAAAAGTTAAAGCAGGAGCCACTTACAAAAAACATCCCGATTATTATGGTATCGGCCAGTCGTGATATCGAAGAATCGGCTATAGAAGCAGGCGCTGATGATTTTTTAGCTAAACCTTTTGAAATGAATGAGCTGTTAAAAAAAATTGAGGATTTGACCAGGTACTTATAGCTTTTAACAATATCATTGTGCGTAAAGGTTATATAACTTTTATATTTAAACATTTAGGTATGTAAAGTGTATATTTAATAACCATATATTATACATTTTACACCCCAAAAATGCCGGCAAAATCTGCACCAAAACATCCCCGCAAAAAAATCTGGAAATTTTTCACCCTATTAGGCCCAGGCTTAACCACCGGTGCTGCCGATGATGATCCATCCGGCATTGCCACCTACTCACAAACAGGCGCCCAATTTGGTTACGGGCAACTATGGACAGCCTTGTACATGCTGCCATTTATGACTGCTGTGCAAGAGGCCTGCGCACGTATTGGCTTAGTTACCGGCAAGGGAATAGCTGCTGTTGTTAAACAACACTACAGCCGTAAAGTATTATATGCGGTAGTTGGCCTGGTAGTACTTGCTAACACTATAAATATAGGTGCTGATATTGGCGCAATGGCATCTGCCGCGCAATTATTAATACCCGCTATCCCATTTGTTATCCTCACTTTGTTTTTCACTGTGACAATATTAGTCCTGGAAATTTTTACTAATTACAAGGTTTACTCCAAAATACTTAAATGGCTTGCACTGGCTCTGCTGGCCTACCCTATTACGGTATTCATCGTACATGAGCCTTGGTTAACCGTGTTAAAAGCAACGGTTGTTCCTCATTTCGAATTCAGTTTTGCATTTCTGTTTATCATTACTGGTGTTTTAGGTACTACAATATCTCCATATATGTTTTTTTGGGAGGCATCTCAGGAGGTTGAAGAAGTAAAAGAAGAAGACAGAATGATAACAGGTAAACCTGTTATGAGCTGGCAACGCATAAAACGCATGCGGGTTGATAATAATGCAGGTATGATCATATCTGAGATTACTACCTGGTGCATATTGGTGGTCGCTGGAACTGTTTTACATAACAGTGGCGTACATGATATTAATACTGCCGCGGATGCCGCGAAAGCTTTAGAACCCTTGGTGCATTCATTCCCAAATTCCGGTTTTTTATCAAAACTGATCTTTTCTATTGGTATAATCGGTTTAGGCTTATTGGCAGTACCGGTGCTTTCTGGTTCAGCAGCCTATGCTGTTGCCGAAGCTGTTAACTGGAAAGCCAGCTTAAATTTTAAATTAAAACAAGCACATGGCTTTTATGGCATTATCACCATTGCCACCCTTATAGGGTTAATGATAAATTTTGTGGGGATAGATCCTGTTAAAGCATTGGTATACGCCGCGGTATTAAACGGCGTTGCAGCCGTACCTCTACTATTTTTGATCGCTAAAATTGGCAGTAATGAAAAAATTATGGGTGAATACAAAAGTGGTTTACTATCAAATAGTTTAGTATGGTTTACATTTGTTGCTATGGGTGCAGCGGCCGTTGCCATGTTTTTCACGTTGTAATTCTTGTATAAGTTTAATTAACAATTACTCTTGCAATAGCGCTAAATGCCAAAAACAATTGATTACGGTGTAATGTTATTAATATGACTAAACAATACGGCCATGGGAATTTTGCAACACGTTGAACATCAGATATCGGCACTAAATGATCTGATTAAAATAAATAATGATCGTGCAACAGGTTATCAAAAAGCGATTGAGAGCACTGAAGAACAAAAGCTAAAAAAACTATTCGAAGATTACATAGAAGATAGTAAAGAATATGTAGGCGATTTAACTGAACACTTACATTTTTTAGGTGGAGACCCTGCAAGCGGAACAACACTGGCGGGTAAATTTTATCATACATGGATTGATGTTAAAGCTAAATTCTCTAAAAAAGATAACGTTTCGATATTATCTGATTGTGAATATGGAGAAGATGTTGCTAATACAGCATATAGAAATGCATTAGATGATAAGGAACTTATATGGAAGGATGAGCGTATAGTAAACATACTAAGCCGCCATTTAAAGGAGCTTAAAGCCACCCATGACCATATTAAAGAGTTACGCGATAATGCGATTGCATTGGCATTACAAAGCAAAAAAGTGGAAAAGCCTATTGTAGAACCGGCAGATACAAAAATCAATAACTAATTTTATTATAAACAACACACTATGTAAATGCGCTTCAAATATTGGGCGCATTTTTTCTATAAGTTGATTCATAATATTAACTTCACTAAGCCAATAGTATAATACAGATTTGGTAACTTATACAACAGTAATACCTATACCAACATAAAATGAGCGCTGAATCACAGCATATTTTACCGGTAGATATTTTTCAAACCATATTTGAAAAATCACCAGGCTCATTGTTAATTAAGGCAGATATGCCGCGCTTCACCATACTTGCTGCCAGTGATAGTTATTTAGAATTTACAGATACCACCCGGGATGCTATATTAGGCCGTGGTTTTAGCGAAGTATTTCCTGATAATGGAAATACAGATGAGCAAATCAAAGCACACAATGTGTTTATACGTGTAGTTAATACCGGAAAAAAGATAGATATTCCACGTTACAGATATGACATTTTTAATCAGCAGAACAAATGTTATGAAGAGCATCATTGGTCGTGCAGTAACGTACCAATAACAGGGGATAGCGGCGAAATAGCCTATATTTTAAATACTGTAGTAGATATTACCGGCGAGGTAAAAGCGAAAGAAACGGCTCTGGAGAATGAAAAACGCCTAAATCTCGCTCTTGAAGCAACCGGCTTGGCAACATGGGAGGTGAACCTGATTGATAACGCTTTTTCTTATTCTATAGGTATGGCCGAGATATTTGGGTTGAACCCTGGAACATCACTCACAATTGACATGTTGCGTAGCCAGATAGCGGAAGAAGATATGAAAAGCATTATTCTACCCTCCTATCAACAAGCATTAACTTCGGGTGAATATTTGTTTGAAGTTAAAGTGGTATGGCCAGATAAATCGCAACATTGGATAAGAACACAGGGCATTATTATTTTTGATGAGAATAATATACCAGAAACCATGCTGGGAACTACGCTGGATATAACTGAAAGTAAACGCGACGAGATCAGAAAGAATGACTTTATTGCAATGGCAAGTCATGAACTAAAAACCCCGCTCACATCTCTTAAAGCATATATTCAACTGCTCGCGAAAAAACTAAATAATAACAATGACGAGTTTATTGCCAATGCCCTTACCAAAGCAGATAACCAGGTAAATAAAATGGCAAACCTGATATATGGCTTTCTTGATCTTTCACGCCTGGAGTCCGGAAAATTGCAAATTAAAATGCAAGATTTTGATATTAACAAACTCCTTGTAGAAAATATTGCAGAAACTCAACTAACCAACAACGGCCATACAATTATTTTTGATGCAGATGGTGTAGTTATGATTCATGCTGACAAAGAAAGAATAGGACAAGTGATTAATAACTTTTTAAGCAATGCCATAAAGTATTCGCCAAAGGATACTATAATTACCATAACCACTAAAACCTGCGAAAACGAAATACAAGTTTCTGTTTCTGATACTGGCGTTGGGATTAAACTCAAAGATCAGGAGAAGCTATTTCAACGCTTTTACAGGGTTGATGACGATGAGATTAAAAACATCTCGGGCTTTGGCATTGGTTTATACCTGGCTAGTGAGATTATACAGCGCCATAGGGGCAAAATATGGGTTAATAGCGAAGAAAATAAAGGATCAACATTTAGCTTTAGTTTACCAATTGGATGATCCTAAAAGCTGTCTAAAAACGATTGAATCTTGTTTATATATAAACACAAAAACAAAGTGTCATTTGCGAGGTACGAAGCAATCTCTACATAAGCAAGAACATTGAACCTGCAGAGCAGCTCTGTAAAGTATAGCGATTGCTTCGTACCTCGCAATTACTATAGTTTTATCATTTCTAAACAACTCCTAGGTAAACAGATATTTTAAATACAAAAAGGCCACTTCAAATTGAAGTGGCCTTTTTAATCGCATTATCGTTTAGCTTTATTGTTGCCTGCTTAAAACATTAGCAAATTTAGTTTGGTAGTCTTTATACTGTGCATTTAATTTATTATACAAAGCCGTTTGGTGCGCTCCTTTTGTAAAATCAGTTAAAGCACCAATCAATTGTACCCCTATATTAACAGTGCGGGTATCTACATCATCACCATTGTTTTGCAACTGGTAATAATTATAATCTAACTGATCGGTAAGATAATCATCGATATCCTCTGTAAACTTATTGCCTACCACCACATCGTTCAATTTATAAGCTGCCTCCGCTAAATACAACTTGCGTACATTCACATCAATAAATGGGTTAATATCAGGTAATACTTGTTGGCATTTCTCTAAAACCTTCACGGCAAGGTCAGGGCGTTTTTGTGTTATCAAATCATTAGTCAAATCAAGGAATGTCTCCAATAAAACAGGATAAAACATATTAGTTGATTCATGATCCAGGTATTTGGCAGTTTTAAAGTTCCCCCATTTAAACTTGTTCATTACATTGTTGTACATTACTATAGGATTCGTTTTAGCCATCTGATCCCTATTGGCAGTATCTGGAGTGAAAGGAATAAGATGGTAAACAAAACCTTCTCTGTATAAATACGGCTGTAAACCCATCAAATTCTCAGAGCCAACAGTTACAGTAAAGCATATAGGGCGTTTCCAATGGTTGTGAGCCAAAACATCAAACATCGCCAGATTGCCCTTCATTACGTAATTAGAATTGTATTTAAACTTCATCGTATCAGTCAGCTTGCTTCTGTCGCTGTCAGGCACTACACCGTTCTTTATAACTTCATCTTTATTAATGGTAATCTTGAAATTTTTGGTTGGCAAGTAATTGGCGTTATCACCATTTTGGTATTGTACCATCGTAGCAGGATTGTCTGATGTTATAAAATCAAACACCTCACTTAATTCAGTAAAACCAGGTATTTTTCTATCATCAAAGTAAATCACATCCCGTATCCCATCTTTATACTTATCAAAAGGCATGGTGATAGGCAATGCATCTGCGTCATTCATTTTACGCGTCATTTGCTTAATATTCCAATCGGCGGAGAATAAGCTTAGGTTCACAATACGTACATCCGGCCTGATTCCCTCAACTTCCTGATCGTACCATAATGAATAGGTATCATTATCGCCATAGGTAAACAGAATTGCATTTGGCGGGCATGATATTAAATAATCATAAGCCATATCATGCGGCGTTAATTTGGTTGAACGGTCATGATCTTTCCATTCTTGTTTAGCCAGCACCACTGGGCCCGCTAATAAGCATATGCCGGTAGCAGTAAAGGCCGCGGTTTTAGCATTTATCTTTCTGCGTAACAAGTCGGCAATGGCAATTACCCCCAGCCCTATCCATATAGAGAAAGCATAAAACGATCCTACATAACTATAATCACGCTCACGTGGTTGTATAGATGGCTGGTTAACGTATAATACAATTGCAATACCGGTGAAGAACCACAGTAAGGTAACAACAAGTGCATCTTCTTTACGGCGATTAAAATGGAATATTAAACCAAATAAGCCAATGATTAAAGGCAAAGCGAATAATGGCGTATAAGTAACACCTGCTAACGGATCTCTGGCATCACCCCCAATAACAGATTTTGGTAAATGTCTGCCGCCATCAAATATTCCGGTAGTCCAATTACCATCAATTCCTGCCATACTTGCTTGTCCGTCGGCATCATTATAACGGCCTGCAAAATTCCATAAAAAGTAGCGCCAGTACATCTGGTATATTTGCCAGCTGAACATGAATTTCAGGTTATCGCCAAAGCCAGGTGCTTGTCCGTCAGGTATTCTTAACCATTCTTTATAGAACTGCGGGTCCTGGCCATCGCTGCTATATATACGTGGCAAAATAGTTGTATGGTCATAAACGGTATTTAATTTTTTACCTGCTACTTCATATTTTGTATTCCCTTTACGGTAGATGTTTGCACCTTCTGTTTGATCAATAGGTTTCGCATCAAAATATGGCCCATAAAGTAAAGGTGTTTCACCGTATTGCTCACGGTTTAAGTAACTGTTTAACGTAAATGCGTTATCGGGGTGCGCGTTATCCAAATTGGTATTAGCCGTTGCCCTTATTGGTATATAGGCAAATGAGCTGTAACCTAAATAAATAAAAGTGCAACATAAAAACGCCAGGTTTAGCATTGGCTTTTTATATTTAATGCTATAATATATACCGGCTATCAATACTGTTATTAATAATACCAGGAATACGGCCGCGCCACTACCGAAACCAAAACCAAGTGTATTTACAAAGAACAGATCAAAATAAGCTGCACCAACAACGGTGTAATTCCTGATACCATATTGAATAAACACTAATATAACTATGCCCGCTAAAATGGCTAAAATGCTGCTTTTTAAGTTTATTTTCTGAGTCCTTCGCAGGTAATAAACTAATGCTAACGCAGGGATAGTTAATAAATTAAGTAAGTGTATACCTATTGATAAACCTATTACATAGGCAATAAATATGATCCATTTATCGGCACCCGGTTCATCAGCATTGGCATCCCATTTTAAAATGGCCCAAAATACTAACGCTGTACAGAATGATGACCATGCAAATACGATGGTTTCAACAGCAGAGAACCAAAAAGTATCGGTATAAGCGAATGCTAAAGCACCCACCAAACCTGCTCCCATGATCATGTAAAATTTCGATTGATCGGCGTCTTC
The DNA here is from genome assembly GCF_009765905.1 of Mucilaginibacter sp. L196. GTDB lineage: Bacteria > Bacteroidota > Bacteroidia > Sphingobacteriales > Sphingobacteriaceae > Mucilaginibacter. The sequence goes on from NZ_LMUO01000004.1 coordinate 50,609, forward strand.
GCTTTCCTTATAAGCAAGTAATTTTTTTGCCAATGCGGTTATCGTCCAAAACAGTAGCATTATAGTTGCGCCGCTGGCTAATGCCGAACCCATATTGGTAAAAAATGGAACCTTAGCATTATTTCCCATTGATAATAATGAGAATGCTTTGCCAAGCATTGCAAATACCGGGTAACCCGGCTGGTGCGCTACCTGTAAGCGGTATGCGCAAGAAATAAACTCGCCGCAATCCCAAAAGCTTACTGAGGGCTCCAGCGTCATGATATAACTAATTGAGGCGATAGCAAAACACAACCAGCCTAATAAATTATTAATTTTTTTGTATTGCATGTATAAGGATTTTAAAAGCAGGCGTAAATATCAGAATTTTTATAGGTTATTTTAAAAAAACGGTATTACAATAACACAATTTAACAGAAATTAACTTTTCAATTTGAATAAAGTGCGAATATCATAATTTTTTTTAGGCTTCATTAATTTATCTCTCAACACTATATTGATATTATTAAAACTTACTAAATAATACATCGTTAAGAATTTAATACTCACTTTTATATTTTATTATCTTTGGTTTTTTAGATTGTAAAAACAACTCTTATTTTATTGAGCATGATAAAAGCTTACCACTTGCCTATTAAAAAAATATTATTGCTCCTGGGTGTTATAATTATCTTAACACAGGTTAGCCGTTCACAATCGGTATATGCCCCATATTCATACGAATTCTATCAAAAATTTAATGCTGACGTTTATAGTGTTAACAGTTCGTTTCACACTTCATTAAAGCCATATCTTATTGATAGCATTATCGCCCCAAAATATAATGCCATAACCAGTATAGGTGTTGATAGCAGCCGTAAGAACTATTTTTTACGTAAAATATTTAATGAGCATGTTTTTGATGAGCGAACCAGTGAATATACCTTCTATGCAGATTATATAGCTGATTTGCAGATAGGACGAGATTTTGCGAATAACACTACCACCTATCTTAATACACGTGGTTACCAACTTGGTGGAACAATAGGCGACAAATTTTCCTTTTATACAAGCGGTTATGAGGATCAGGCGCGATTTGCAAACTATTATCAGGCTGTTGTTCAAAAAACAGGATTTATTCCGGGTGAGGCTTATAACAGGGAATATCAATCTACTACCGAGGACGACTGGTCGTACGTTACTGCTGTTTTATCTTATGCACCAATAAAACAGCTTAATATCACTTTAGGACAAGATAAAACATTTATTGGTGATGGTTACCGCTCTTTACTGTTATCTGATTTTGCAGCCACTTATCCTTTACTGCGTGTAACTGCAAATTTAGGTAAGGTACAATACATGATGATGTGGACCAACATGGAAGACATTAACGTACCAAAATATGATACCTATGGTAATAACCGCCGCAAGTGGGCAGCATTTCATTATGTAGATTGGAATGTAACTAACCGATTTTCATTAGGATATTTTAATGCGATGATTGCGGCCGAGGCTGATGATAACGGTAATTCGCATGGGTTTGATGCTAATTATGTTAATCCGCTAGTATTTGCAGCCGCTTTAGGCCCCAAAACACCATACCCCGATAATATATTAACCGGATTTACCGGCAAGTATAAAATTTTTAATAAAACAGCTATCTACGCACAGTTGCTATTAGATAGATTAAACCAAAGTCTTGCTCCTAAAAACACAGGTGGCTATCAAATAGGTATCCGCGGAGCTGACCTCTTTAACATAACTAACTTTAATTATCTGTTTGAGTTTAATACGGTAAAACCGTATACCTATTCATCCCCGCAGGTAATTACTAATTATACTGACTATAGCGAACCTCTGGGCGACCCGCTTGGTTCTAACTTTAAAGAAGCGATAGCTATATTGGATTATTCAATAGGCCGTTTCAGTTTTCAGGGACAGATAAATTATGCGTCGTTCGGGCTTGATCCGAATACCTCGGTTAATTATGGGCAGAATATAATGCTTGCTTTTGACCCCGGTACAGTAGAGGGTAGCACCACCGGGCAAGGGTTACCTACTCACCTTTATTATGGTGAAGGTACTATCGCTTATCTGATCAATCCTAAATATAATCTTCGGTTTGAATTAGGCGGATTATACCGTAAACAAGAGAATAGCCAGGGAACTCAAAACACAAAGCTGGTAACCTTTGGAGTAAGAGCTTCATTCAGACAGTTGTATCATGATTTTTAATCATCGTACAACTGTTATAATATTGAGAAAGTTTAAAACTTTAGAGACAGACCTGTTTCAAAGTAAACTATATCATTATTGTTAGATAAACCGACAGCTTTTGCCACTGCTGCGGATTTAAATCCATTTTGCACAACAGCATAGGTAGGTATAAATTCAAATATCAGGTGGCCAATCTTATATTCTAAAGGAACTGAAAACTCATAGTCCAATGTTTCAAATTTGCTTAAATTAGATTCAAAGGCTGCTACCGCGGCACCTACTTTTTTGCTTTTGAATACTTTCTTCTTGATATAAGCGTCATAAAAATTTTGTGTGCCTAAATTGATAGCTACAGTTGGCGAAATGATCAAATCATCATTATTTGCAAATGGCTTAATAACAATAAAATCATGTGAGATACCGCCATTTATAAAAATATCAGCATTTGCCCCATTGTTTAAACTATAATTAGCGCTTACACTTGGTGTAATTATGTCACCTATTTCATAATCAAAATCAGCACTGAATGTATTGGTAATTGATGACCCTATTAAGGTACTGTTTGGGTTATAAAACATTTTGCTGTATGATATCCCACCGGAAAAGTCATCGGTAATATCAAAATCATAACCAGCTGTCAAATTTCCGCCATCCACTTTATTTTTCTTATTATCAGGCAGAATATCCATACCGCCCGATATATATATTCCTGGTTTAAAAGTATATTTAATATCCGGGCTTACAAGTGGTGTGGTAGTAAGGCCGGTTCGGCCCATAAAAACATTGTTGTTTAAATAATCCGCGCCTATTTTAAATGAGGACTTTTTGGTTGATTTGGCTTTAACTGTATCTGTAGCAGTGGAATCCGCAACTTTTTGGCAGTAGCTATTGAAGCTGATCCCTAAAAATAATAAAACAAGAAGGTTTTTGTAAAGAAAGTTGTGCATTAGGGGTATTTTAAGTTGATATGAGCCTATGACATATATTTTATGCTATGGTTTAACATCAAAAAATATTTATATATATTAAACCATGTATTAAATATTTAGTCTGTAAGGTCAATGAGTTATCAATCATTATAAAAACCCCAAAAATGAAGAAACTAGGATTATTAGTTGTTGCCGCAATGTTTTCGGCTGCATCTTTTGCACAAACAACCACACCAGCCACTACACCGGCTACCACTACCCCAACAGAAAAAACACAGATGAAAGATCTGCGTAAAGACGTACGTGCTTACGACAACAAAAAAGCGGAAGCAAAGGCTCAAATTAAAAAAGGCAATTTAACCGCCGCCCAAACTGATTTGGCAGCTGCAAAAACCGACAAGGCCGACATTAAAACAGATGCCAAAACCTTAAAAAGCGAAGGGGTAGCTCATCCTGTAAAATTAGCTACCAAAGAAGTTAAGAAAGCCGACGTAAAGAAGGTTGAAGCAACTAAGGCTGATTTAAAAACAGCTAAGGCTACAGAACAAACAGATGTTAAAGCCGGTAATATCACAGGCGCACAGGCGGCTCAAGCTGCAGCTACAGCCGACAAAAAGGATCTGAAGAAAGATATACGCGAAGCTAAACGTGACGGTGTTAAACGTCACCTGCACAAGGCATAAATTATAAATAGCTAAAGAGGATGTTGAAAATCGGCATCCTCTTTTTACGTTACACCTGTTTACCATTTTATTGTAAAGTGTTTGTTGTAAACCATTAAACGATGCAATCACGCTTACAATAATTCGTTATAAAAATACCCCTTACCTAATTATTTATGCAAAAGCGAATCTTATTACTTGATGATAACCAGGATATTTTGGATATAATGCAGGAGGCCTTATCCTACCAGGAATACGAAGTTAAAGTAGCTCTGGATAGTAATAATATGATCAATTTAATACTTGATTATCAGCCAGACCTGGTCATACTAGACTACCACTTAACTGGCCGAAACGGATACGAAATTTGCCGGCAGTTAAAAACACACCCCGAACTTGGGCATATACCTGTTATTATATGTTCAGCTTATGTTAATAAAGACGAGAACTTATCTGCCTGGGGTTGCGATGCTGTGATAGCAAAACCTTTCGGTTTAGATGAACTTACAAGGAAGGTGAATAATTTAATATTGGGTTAAGCTTAATATTTTATATTAAAACGCTTCACTACCAAATGCACTAAAAACAAAGGCGCTACCAGTATATTTTTATATCGATACTCAAAAGAAAGGTTTTTACCTTCTTTTTTATAGCCTCCATATAACGCAGCACATGATATTACAAATATCAACCCACATAAAGCCCCCAGTTGCGGCCCTCCGGCCTTCTGCCACTGCACCAGCAGGGTGATGATATAGTAATAGGCCAGCATAATAAACAGCATAAAATAGCTTAAAACAGGTGAAAGCTTTAAGTAGTAATAAATACTGAATGCCAATAAAAAAGATGACCAATTAAAATCGGCATTATACTGCCCCAGAAATTTAATGTAAGGGAAAGGTATCGCCCACAATAATCCAAACAGGCTAAACAGCAATAGCGAAATAAATATAATATGAATAACAATGTTTGCCGGATCCTGGTGCGCGGCAGCAAATTTGTCAAAATGAAATTCTACGCTCCCGGGCTTTACTTCGGGTTCGGCTTGTTTTTTTTCAACTTTCTTTTTACTCACAACTGCGGAATAGATTAATTATTGAATGATGAACGCCGAAGTTTTTACACTTCGGCGTTCGGTATTTTTAAGATCAATATGATGTTTTGCTATTTAGCGAAAGCAACTGATCTGGTTTCCCTGATCACTGTAACTTTGATTTGCCCAGGGTAGGTCATTTCAGTTTGGATACGGTTTGAAATATCAGCCGCTAAAACTTCTGATTCAGCATCGCTTATCTTCTCGCTTTCAACCACTACACGTAACTCACGGCCTGCCTGTATCGCAAATGTTTTTTCAACACCTGGATACGACATAGCAAGCTCCTCAAGCTCTTTTAAACGCTTAATGTAGCCTTCAACCACTTCGCGCCTTGCACCCGGCCTCGCGCCTGAAATGGCGTCACAAACCTGTATAATCGGTGATATCATCGACGTCATTTCTATTTCATCGTGGTGAGCGCCAATAGCATTACAAACTTCAGGATGCTCCTTATATTTTTCAGCTAATTGCATACCTAAAATAGCGTGTGGCAATTCCGGGTTATCGTCAGGCACTTTACCTATATCGTGCAGTAAACCCGCGCGTTTAGCTAATTTTACATTAAGACCTAATTCCGCAGCCATAGTAGCGCAGAAGTTAGCTACCTCGCGCGAGTGCTGTAACAGGTTTTGCCCATAAGATGAGCGGTAACGCATACGACCAACCATACGGATCAATTCCGGATGTAAGCCTGTGATACCTAAATCTATCACGGTACGCTCGCCTATTTCTACGATTTCTTCTTCAATTTGCTTTTTGGTTTTGGCAACAACTTCTTCAATACGTGCCGGGTGGATACGGCCATCAGTTACCAAACGGTGCATTGCCAAACGGGCAATTTCGCGCCTAACCGGGTCAAATCCTGAAAGGATGATCGCTTCAGGGGTGTCATCTACAATAATCTCAATACCGGTAGCTGCTTCCAACGCACGGATGTTACGACCTTCGCGACCAATGATTCTACCTTTGATCTCATCGTTTTCAATATTAAAAATTGAAACAGTGTTTTCAATAGCAGCCTCGGTAGCGGTACGTTGTATAGTTTGAATAACTATCTTTTTAGCTTCTTTGGTAGCGGTAAGCTTGGCTTCGTCAACAATATCTTTTATCTGCGCCATAGCTTTGCTACGGGCTTCTTCGCGCAAGTTGTCAACTAATTGGTTACGCGCTTCTTCGGCAGATACGCCTGCGATTGTTTCCAATTGCTGTACGTGCTGATTTTTCAGAACCTCAACTTCTTCCTGTTTTTTAACCGCGATGTCGGTCTGTTTTTCCAGGTTCTTACGCACATTGTCTATCTCATTTTCCTTACGGGTAAGGTTTTCTAAACGAGAATTTAACGACTGCTCTTTTTGTTTAAAGCTATTTTCGCGTTGGTTATAAGCGTTGTTTTTAGCATTTAACTCCTGCTCATGCTCTGCCTTTAATTGTAAAAAGCGCTCTTTTGCTTCAAGCAGTTTGTTCTTTTTAAGAATTTCCGCGTTGTTTTCAGCGTCTTTTAAAATAAGTTTCGCTTTGTTTTGGGCCTGATTTTCCTGTGATTTAAAAAGCTTGCGCAACAGGAAACGGCCAACGATGATGCCTACACCGACCCCAATCAGGAGCCCGATGATAACATATAATGATGAATTCATTCTTCTTTTAGGTTATATAAATAAAAAAACCGCAACTAACTTTTAAGTATCATGTATTGAAAAACTTCGTCACAGATATTGGGACCATGGGTTACCGTTAATGTTCGACGAATAACGCATGCCTCTTGATCCGCTGAATATTGAAGCGTTAAGTTTTTAATAGTGAAACCTAAAATTTAACTGCGGTTAAATCTTAAATGCTCTGTTTTTATGTAAAGAACGTTTATTACTTCGAGAAAAACTCGGTCAGTAAATGATCCAACTGGTAAACTTTTTCGGCTACATCTGTATCTTCAACAGTAACCTTTTTCTCTGCTTTTAATGATGATGTTGCAAAATGCAGCACGCTCATCGCAAGCAAATCTTGTTTATCCCTTACCGCGTAATTTTCCTGATATTCCTTTATGCGGTCGTTGATCAGCTTAGCTGCCCTACGTATTATTTCTTCCTCCTCCATGTTCACCTTTAAGGGGTAAACTCTGTCAGCAATATTTATTTTTATAGAGATTTCTCCCATTGAGCTTTTTCACTATTTATATTACTTTTTCAGCAATACAATGCACTTATCTATTTCCTGCACAAATTCGTTAATTTTTTGCTTAATATCAACACTTTTTTCATTTGTTTCTGAAAAAGATTTTGCCAACTTCAATACACGAAGCTTTTCTTCCAGTTCCTTCGTCTTATTTTTGCTGGCATTAAGCGCTGCCGTAAAGCTATCATTCTCCAATTTTAGCAGATCATTCTCTTCCTGCAAGGCAGCACAAAGCTCAATCAACCTCTCGGTTTTATCAATAACTTTATTTAATTGTTCTGCTACCTGGCTCATTTTGTTGGTTGATTGGGTGAGTGGTTGATTAAGTGAGTGGGTTTTGATTTGCAAGCAGCTAACTACTCACCTAATCAACAATTCACCACTCACCAAACTATTTTCTTATCTCCGCTCCCGCTTCTTTCTCTAAATTATAAATTAATTTCTGCATTATCGCATCAATTGCCTTATCGGTAAGGGTTTTCTCTATATCCTCAATGATAAAGCTTAACGCGTATGATTTTTTGCCTGCAGGTAATTTATCACCCTGATAAACATCAAATACATTCACTTCTTTCAACAGCTTCCGTTCTGTTTTTTGGGCGATTTGTTTTAATGCACCGAACGAAACATTTTGATCGATCAGCATGGAAAGATCCCGCCTGACTGCAGGGAATTTTGAGATCTCCTGATACACTATCTTGTTCTTGCGGGCAAGGTTGATAATCAAATCAAAATTAAAGTCGGCATAAAAAACCTCTTTGCTTACATCAGCTTTTTTCAAGGCTGATGGTGCTACTGATCCGAATTTAACCAACTGCTTATTGCCGCGTACGTATTGCAAGCCATAGGCAAGCTTTTTACAAGTTGTATCTTCAACAGTAATATCTTTAACATTTAGTTTTTCGATAATGCCATCAACAATTGCTTTCAGGTTATAAAAAGAAACCGGTTTGGCTTTTTGATTCCAGGCTTCAGCTGTATCGGCACCGGTAATAAAGATGCTAAAACGTTGTGTTTCGGTATATTTATCTTCCTGCACGCTGTAAACTTTACCAAACTCATAAAGTTTCAAATCGGTAGCGCGCCTGTTTTGATTGTAGGCAATAGCCTCCAAACCCGAATACAGCATAGTTTGGCGCATAACATCCAAATCGCTACTTAGTGGGTTTAATATTTTAACCGCGGTATCTAAATTATCAGAATAAGCTGATTTGGTTAATGAGTTCGACATGATCTCATTAAAGCCATTAGCCGTTAACAGATCAGATAATTGATTTTGCACCGCATCCTTATCAGGCCTGATAGAAGTATTTAATGATGCCCTGATTTGTGTTGGGATATGGATATTATTATAACCGTATATGCGTAATATCTCTTCAACAATATCTACGTCACGGGTTACGTCAACACGGTAAGGCGGCACTTTTAATGAAAGACCTTCGGCAGTTTCATTTACGATTTCGATATCCAGGCCAACTAGAATGGCTTTAATTTCTTCGTGAGTGATAGCCTGACCGATTAATCTGTCGATAGTTTTGTAAGTTATTTCAACCTCAAACGCTGCAACGGGAGCAGGGTAATTATCAAAAATATCGGATGAGATAGCCCCACCCGCAATTTCTTGTATTAACAAAGCAGCACGTTTTAAAGCAAACACCGGCATGTTTGGATCGGTACCACGCTCAAACCTAAACGATGCATCGGTTTTTAAACCGTGACGTTTAGCTGTTTTGCGGACTGATACAGAATTGAAGTAAGCACTCTCTAAAAAAATATTTTTGGTTGATGCACTAACACCTGAATTCGCACCACCAAATACACCAGCAATACACATAGGTTTTTCAGCGTCGCAGATCATCAAGTCATCTGCAGATAATTTGCGTTCTACATCATCCAATGTTTTAAACAAGGTTCCTTCAGTACAATTTTTAACGATTACCTTGCCGCCTGCAATTTTATCAGCATCAAAAGCGTGTAATGGTTGGCCTAAATCATGCAGCACATAATTGGTAGCATCCACAATATTATTAATAGCACGCACGCCTATAACAGCCAAACGTTCTCTCAACCATTTTGGTGATTCTTTTACTTCTACACCTGAAATAGTTATACCTGCATAGCGCGGAGCAGCCTGCTCATTCTCAACAATAACTTCTACCTTAAGATTGCTGTTATCTACCTTAAAAGCAGAAACATCAGGCTTTTTAATATTGATTTTCAGGAATGCTGCAATATCACGTGCCGTACCTAAGTGCGAAACAGCATCTGCACGGTTTGGTGTAAGGCCTATCTCATACAGATAATCATCCTTAACTTTAAAAAAGTGTTTAGCTAAAGTACCGGGAACAGCATCATCAGCTAGAACCATAATGCCATCGTGCGATTTGCCCAGGCTTATTTCATCCTCGGCGCAAATCATCCCTTCGGAAACTTCGCCACGTATTTTTGATTTGTTGATCTTGAATTTTTCACCTTCCAGCGGGTGCACATAGGCGCCCACAACGGCTACTACTACTTTTTGTCCGGCTGCTACGTTAGCTGCGCCGCAAACAATTTGCAGGTCTTCGCCTGTGCCAACATCAACTTTGGTAATATGCAGGTGATCGGAATTAGGGTGATCGGCGCATTCTTTTACATGCCCAATAACTAAACCCTCCAAACCACCGGGGATGGCCTGTACTTTTTCTAAACTCTCCACTTCTAACCCTGTTCCGGTTAAAATGGTTGAAATTTCTTCGGGAGTTTTATCCGTATCAATAAATTCTTTGAGCCAATTATAAGATATCTTCATTATATCGAAATGATAATCGGCAAAGATAGGATTTAAGGTGAAAGGTTGAAAGGATAAAGGCGAAAGGTTGTTGTGGAAATTTAAAGCAGTTGTCATTCTGAGGAACGAAGAATCTTCTGCACCGAGCAAGTTCGTTATGCTTATCGAAGAAGATTCTTCATTATATTCAGAATGACAAGTGGTAAATAAAGCGACTTGTCATTCTGAGGAACGAAGAATCTGTACAGTTGTAATCAGACTTACAGATTCTTCACTCCGTTCAGAATGACAAATGGATTATAGCTATGGATCGATTAATCATCCAAATCATCGTCATCATCAAAATCAAGCGTATAGGATGGTTCCGAAGCATCATAAGCTTGTTTTAATTCAGCGGGATCCGCATCATCATCCAAATTGTTGTAATCGGGTTCATCTTCCTCATCAAAACCGTTGGAATGAATATCTTCCTGGCTTTGCTGATCTTCCGAATCATTTTCATATGAATCGTCTAATGGTATTTCATCTCCTGGAGTTATCATGATCGTTTTGTTTTAGTTTTATAAATGTAACGATATAGTTTGAGGGTTGTTTATGGAAATTTTAATTTAATCCAGGTACTTGTCATTCTAAACGCAGTGAAGAATCTTCTTCGATAAGCATAACGAACTTGCTTGTTATAGAAGAGTCTTCACTGCGTTTAGAATGACAAGAGGAAAACCTAAATCACCCCCTCATCCGCAAAGCTATAATAACTACTATCGGTAATAATCAGGTGATCCAATACTTTAATATCCAGCAACTTGCCTGCGGCGGATATTTTCTTGGTTAGTTCAACATCCTGGTGACTTGGCTTTAAACTACCTGAGGGATGATTGTGTGCCAGCATAATATTTACTGCTGAATACCTTAATGCTGCAGAGAAAATAGTTTTCGGGTCCGCAATGGTTGCATTGATTCCTCCTTTGCTAATTAGCTCTTTACCGAGTATTTTACAATTCTGGCTTAACATCAGCACCCAAAATTCTTCATGCGGTATATCAACCAAAAATCGTTTCAAAAAGTTGTAAGCATCTTTACTGCAAGTGACTAATTCCGGGGCCTTTTCTTCGGTATCATTACGACGGCGGCCAATCTCGAGTGCCGCGATAATGGAAATTGCTTTGGCTTCGCCGATACCTTTAAATTTGGAGAGTTCTTCTATAGAAGCACGACCTAATACATTCAGGTCGTTTTCATAATGGTGCAGGATGCGTTTGCTTAGTTCAACAGCCGATTCATCACGGTTACCCGAACCAATAAGTATAGCAATCAACTCCGCATCGGTTAAAGCTCGGCGGCCTTGTCCGCTTAACTTTTCACGGGGGCGATCCTCTTCGGCCCAGGATTTTATACTGATCTTATTTTCGTAAGGAGTCTGAACCATGATTCGTTGGATTTAGGGATTGCCCTAATAAGGTTATCAATTGCCAAAGTAGGGATCTTTTTAAATATCTCAAAATCATTAAAATCCGTTAAATCTTAGTTCAGACAATGATTTAAACGCAAAAAGGCGATGAGTTTAACACTCATCGCCTTTTCTTATAAAAGTATAACCTAATTATTTTAAGGTATTTACAAACTTAGTAAGCTTTGATTTATTGTTTGAAGCCTTATTCTTGTGAATAACGTTCTTTTTGGCTAAACGATCAAGCATTGAGATCACTTTTGATAAAAGTTCACTTGCTTCAACTTTGGTAGTTGTGCCTCTTAATTTTTTGATGGCATTCCTGGTGGTTTTTGCCTGATACCTGTTACGTAAGCGCTTCGCAGCGTTAGAGCGGATCCTTTTTAATGATGATTTATGATTTGCCATTGTATAGCCTTATTATTCTACTTTTATTTAAGGACTGCAAATATAGGATGATAAATTTAATTATGCAAACGTTTTTTCAACAAAAAACTTTAAGCTTATTAACACTGCTTTAATACTAAAGCAACTCAATATGCATCATTTAAAGCAAACTTACTCACCCTATCTTTCCATTTACCCTTCGTAAAATCAGGGAATTGCTGGGGCATGTTGCCTTCGACGATTGATTTTTCGGAAAGTGGTGTAATTACGCTCATCGTTACAGAGTCGTAAACATCAATTGGCGTTTGTACTTTGCGTTTAACCGATTCGACAAAAGAATTGAACACAAACCAATCCATGCCGCCGTGCCCTGCCCCTTCGGCGAAATTGTTATATTTTTTCCAAAGGGGGTGATCATATTTATCCAGCCATTCATCCGCTTTATCCCAGGCATCATCTTGCTTGGATTGCCCTTCAATATAAATGGAATTGTTTACGTCCATCCACAAACCTTTTGTACCCTGCACCCTAAAGCCCAGTGAATATGGACGAGGCAGATGCGTATCATGCGATAGCATCACGGTTTCGCCATTGGCGCAGTTGATCATGGTGGTGATCACATCACCATTCTTATAATTTATTTTAGCATTTGGGTTGCCGGGTGATATTTCTTCTACATAAGAAGCCAAACCGCGCGCTTTTGATGAGAAGGAAACCAGGTTAGTGAACCGGTTACCATAATTGATATTGGCGTAATGCATTAACGGCCCTACCCCATGTGTTGGATAAATATCCGCATTACGATCAATATTAAACTGTGTGCGCCATTGTGCTTCGCTGATCGCTTTCGGACCAAATTCAGCTCCGTGGCCATAGTAGTGTTGACCATCATTAAATAACACTGCGCGAAGGTTGTGCTGATAACCGCCTTCCAGATGGATCATCTCACCAAACAAGTTCTGGCGCTGCATATTTAGAATAGCCATTACATCGCGTCGGTAGCAAACATTCTCTAAGGTCATGTATGGCATACCAGTTTCTTCATGCACTTTTACAATATCCCAGTGGTCTTCTAAAGTTATACCTGCAATCACCTCGCAGCCTACGTACTTACCTGATCGCATGGCATCAATGGCCATTTCTTTATGAAACTGCCATGGCGTGGCAATAATAACGGCATCAATATCTTTACGGTCGAGTAATCGTTTATAAGCATCAACACTGCCGGTATATTCCTGCGGCATTTTTTTGCCTGATTTGGTAAACTGAGCACGGCATTCTTTAAGAGATTGCTCTTGCGTATCGCAAATAGCTACAATGTCCACATCATCACGAAGTAAGCCTTCATCAATGTGATTGCGCCCGCGAAGGCCAACACCAATATAGCCTAATCTAACTTTTTGCATGCTTCTACCAAACACAACGCTGGAGGGTAAAATACTGATACCCGCGGCAAGCACAGTGCCCGAGCTGATAAATTTTCTTCTATCCATATTTTAATGAGGTTATAAAGGCTAATTTGAGTAAATTATCTAAGTATTTTATCATAATTTTACAATGCAGATCATTAACAGCTACCAAAACTTATGAAACAGCAATTCCACTACGCCACCGTTACCGAAGCCATTGAGCTATTAAGAAGACAAGGCTTTACCTTTGACTTCAATTTGAAAGAAAACCAGTTTATAGTGGGCGACAAAGCCTACACAGCCAATGAGTTTGAGATAGTGGATGTATACCGCTACGAAGGCCCATCAGATCCGGGAGATGAAGCAACTGTTTATGCCCTTGCTAATAAAGAAGGTGTAAAAGGCATCCTGGTAGCAGGCTACGGCGCATCGTCTGACGAGGCATCTGAAGAGGCGCTTAAACAATTGCATTACAAATATCAGCAATCGCAAAAATAACAAACCTGTAATGAAGCAGACCGGCAGGTTATTAAGCGGGTTGTTGTTGATTGTGCTGTGCTCCTCTTGGGGCTTCTTCGCACATTACCGCATTAACCGGTTGGCTGTTTTTACGCTGCCTAAAGGCATGTCGGGCTTTTACAAGGCCAATATTGGATACATTACAGAACATGCCGTAAGCGCTGATAAACGCCGCTATGTTGACTCCACCGAAGCTCCCAGACATTTTTTAGACGCGGACCATTATGGTAAAAATCCATTCAGCCACATCCCACAAAATTGGGGCGATGCCGTGCACAAATACTCGGCTGATACATTGGATAAATATGGCACCGTTCCGTGGGCTATTCAATACAACTATTATAAACTGGTAAAGGCTTTTAAGGCCCATGATACCACCGAAATACTAAATGCTTCGGCTAATTTGGGGCATTATGTTGCTGATGCACATGTGCCGTTACACCTCACTTTAAATTATAACGGACAATTAACTAATCAAACCGGGATACATGCCTTATGGGAAAGCCGCCTGCCTGAGTTATTTGGCGATCACTACAACTACTTTGCAGGCAAGGCCAGGTATATTGACGATCCGCTGAAAGAAGCGTTCAGAATATGCCGCAGCTCGTTTGCTGAGGTTGATTCCGTTTTGCGGTTTGAGCGAATATTGAACAAAACCTTCCCGGCAGATAAAAAGTATGTAAATACAAAACGTGGCCGCAAACAAGTGCAGGATTATTCGCCGGAATATAGCCTCGCTTATCAGAAAATGCTGAATGGCATGGTTCAGCGGCGATTTCGATCATCAATACAATCAGTTGGGAGTTATTGGTATTCGGCTTGGGTGGATGCCGGGCAACCTGACCTGAATAAATTGATAGCTGCACAGTTAACCATCAGTCAAAAGAAAGAAATACAGCAGGAAGAGACTATGTTTAAAGCAGGTAAAGTGTTAGATTTAAGGAGTAAATAACTTAAACCCATGCATGCCCGAATAATATGTTTATTAACCCTTTTTGCATTGGTTATTGCTGCTAATGCACAAAACAGGCATCGCGCTGCTACTCCTCAAACCAAACAAGAGAAAATGGAAGCCCATGCATTGGCCAGCATAAACACGTTATATGAGGTGAAGGATTTTATAAAGTATCACAAAAAGTCCGAACCGTTGGTAATGTTAGATGGTGACCCCGATACGATCTGGAACTATTACCAGGTTAAAGTTGGTATCAGTAACTATGATATGATGAGAACGAGCTTTCATTTTTTTGTTGCGCCAAAAACTTTCAAAATTTATATATGGGATATTTTGGACGACTCAGGAGTTGTTCCAATACATTTAATATCCTTACAACGGTGGCGGCGTTGGCGCGCCGATCCACGTTTCAATGGCTTTCATACTTTTAAAAACAACAAAATTATAGTTTTAAACCGGTATGGAACGGTAGCAAAGCGGGGTGAGGCGACTAATTAATTTTTTTGTTATTGGGTACTAGTTTTCTTGCCCTTACTTTTTACAGCCGCGAATATTGGCGGAACAATAGAAAGTAGAATAACGATTATCCCTATTGCTGAAATATGGTCTTTGAGAAAAGGCGCATTTCCCAGTTCATAACCTGCGAACAGAAATAATATGATCCACGACGCACCACCAATAATATTGTAAAGGCTATAACGCAATAGTGGCATACCGCTAACACCAGCAACAAATGGCGCTATGGTACGAATAATTGGCATAAACCTGCTGAATATAACCGCTTTGCCACCATGTTTATCAAAAAAAGCTTTAGTACGTGTGTAGTATTCTAATTTAAGCACTTTATTTTCGGGCTTAAATACTTTGGGGCCGAAATAGCCGCCGAGTAAATAATTTAATGTATTACCTGCAAAAGCGGCAATAATTAAAATTATACCCATATAGATAATATCTAACCCTGATCTGCCGCTGGCGATTAAAGCTCCGGCAGCAAATAAAAGTGAATCACCGGGTAAAAATGGGGTGATCACAAAGCCGGTTTCAGCAAATATTATAGCGAAAATAAACAGGTAGGTCCAGCCATTGTACAGGCTGCTGATGTGTTCAAGATGTTTATCAATATGTAATATGAAATCGACAGCGCTTTTTATGAGTTCCAATATTTTTTAATTTTCAGCAAAAATATAAATATATATTACAATAGCGCTTACCTGTTTGTAATCAAACCGGTGTTGAATGCAGATGAATCGGTACGAAGCGGAATACCGTAAGCATATAATGTATACAAATGCCCATCCTGTATAGTGGTTGAGCCTAAACTTGTACTAAGGATGGTACCCGGTGTCCCAGTTTGTGTTACCTGAAAAATATAGTTACCTGCCGGTAATATTACATATGGCGAAACCTGAGCAAATTTAACGGCAGAAAAAGCTTTAGTGCCATTTGCTGCAATATCCAGGCCTGTACTTTGTATGGCGCCGTTAACAAACCTTATTTTACCAAAACCAACCGGAGGGATACTTGCAGTATCATCTGTTGTTAATATTGTGGTTAAAGTACTTTGGGATGTATCAGATGTATTATAAAGACCGGTAATAAACAAGGAATATTTATGATTAGCCTGAAAGCCAAGGTGATTTATAGTGAAAAAATTATTACTTGCAAGAGTAGTTGCCGATGACTTGATCTGCAAAGGTGTATCAATAGAGTTAAGGTAGAAATATCCGGAAGAATATGGATATGAATAGGAGTTAGTATTCTGTTTTATATAACCAAGATATAAATCAACCGGCTGAATATTAGGGCTAAGGTTTAATACCTCAAACTGTACGTTTAACCCCACGCTGCTCGCGTTGCCGGATTTGCCGCAAGACGATAGATATGGGGTTAAAAATACTGCTGCTATAATCAACAATAAAAACCCGTTTAAAGTATTGTTTTTGCTACCGATCATTGATTTAAAGGAATGTATTGATTAGTGGTTAAACCTATGCTAAAAGCAGCATTACCTGCACCAGTTGGCGAACCTTTTGTATATAAGGTATAAATTAGCCCTGTTTGAAAAGCTATAGTCGTATCAAGCTGGACGGTGCTGCTATTGGCCAGATAAATTTTAATATCCTGGCTAGTAGATGCATTAAACTTCATAAATGGCGTAGCTGTACCAAAAGCTAAACTTTTAACAGTATCCGCTGTACCCACAGTTACATTAAGCGGACCGGAATTATAGGAAGCATTAACGATTCTTATTACAGAGCGAGTAAAGGTATTATCATTCTCAACAGTATCATACGCAACGGCTATTGGATCAATTGTTGTAAAAAACTTATCGGCGGTTGTGCCGGCTACAAAAAAAGTATAATTAGTGGCAGAATCAATTGTGACAGCCTTGGTAAACAATACATCTGTAGTTCCGGTACGCCTGATTTGAAAATTTTGAGTGCCACGCAAGAAGGGTAAATAGCCTGTTGCCCCATTGGGATAAATGCTTGAAGTATTATTTTGCCTTATATTATTCTGATAGATATTTATGGTATCAGTGGTAGTATTAACCGTGATTACTTCAGGTGGATTTTTATCCAACGGAGGTACGATATCCTTCTCTTTACATGAAGTAAAGCCTGTGATAACAGCGATCAATAATATTGGTATCCTGAAATTCATATAAGTAAATGCTATATAACTGCTATTACGGTGTATTTGTTATCTTAACGAACAAAAAAGTCCGGTTTTTACACCGGACTCATTTGGGATTTATAATTTAAGTTTACAACCCTGCCAGCCGGCAGGCGGGTTAAGCGTAACTATTAAGCATTACCGGCATTACCAACATCAATACATCCTCGTTCTCATCCCCACCTTGTGGTAATAATAAGCCGGCACGATTAGGTGTCGACATTTCCAGCGATACTTCTTCACAAGCAAGATTTTTTAACATTTCAATTAAAAATCTCGCGTTAAAACCAATTTCCATATCCTCACCTTCGTACTGGCAGCTTAAACGCTCATGCGCTTCGTTTGCAAAATCAATATCTTCTGACGATATGTTTAACTCGCTGCCATTAATTTTCAAACGAACCTGGTGCGTGGTTTTATTGGCATAAATAGCAACACGGCTCAGTGATCCTAAAAAGGACTGACGGTCGATACTTAGTTTATTCGGGTTATTTAAAGGTATTACAGCCTCGTAGTCAGGGTAGCGCTCATCAATTAAACGACAAACCATATTGATGTTGCCAAATTTAAAAAACGCGCTGGTGGTATTGTATTCAACTGATACATTCACATCATCAGTTGGTAAAGCCGATTTTAAAAGCGTTAAAGCTTTTTTAGGCAATATGAATGATGTTGTGCTGGCTGCCTTAGCATCTTTACGACGGTAACGCACTAACTTGTGTGCATCGGTAGCTACAAAGGTTAATGAATCAGTTGTTAACTGACAAAAAACGCCTGTCATAGCCGGGCGTAATTCATCATTACTTACCGCGAAGATAGTTTTATTGATCGCCTCGGCTAATACTGATGCCGGAAGGTTTACTGATGAAGCGTTTTCAACAGTAGGTATTTTAGGAAAATCCTCACCATTCTCGCCACTCAATTTATATTTACCATCGCCTGCGCTTATTTCAATAGCAAAGGTGCTGTCATCAACCGAAAAAGTAACCGGTTGCTCGGGCAGCGATTTTAATGTTTCTAATAATATGCGCGATGGTATAGCAATACGGCCATTTTCTTTAGCTTCAACGCTTAAAGAAGTGGTCATACTGGTTTGTAGGTCAGTAGCCGAAATGGTTAAGTTTCCATCTTTTATCTCAAACAAAAAGTTCTCTAATATAGGCAATACGGTACTGTTGCTTAACGCGCCACTAACCGACTGTAGTTGCTTGAGTAATGTTGATGTAGAAACAATGAATCTCATATATAAATTATAATTTATCACTCAAAAGTATAAAATTTAACGGGCATACTTCCGCTTGCGAATATAATGTTGAAAAATAGCAAATATTAACACTAAACACAAAGGCAAAATGGTATTAATTAATTGCCATTTCAGTTTTTCGGCACGTATACGGGCGCGATCAAGCAGGCGGATCTGAATCTCTTTTGTACGCAGGGCAATAAGGCCGGAATCATCGGTCATATAATCGGCAATATTCAGCAATAGGTTTTTGTTGCCGAAGGTTTGCTGGGTGTAATGATCGTACCCTAAAGGATATGGCGAACCATCGGCCCCTACCTGGTTTTTAAACACATCGCCGTCACTTATAACGATCATTTTTGTGGGTTTGCTTTGGTTTAATTGTGGAATGTTCTCATTCAACCCTTCAGGAATTGGCCTGTTGAGGAAATCGGATGGGAAAGAACCTTCGAGCAATACCGCTACTGTTTTTGGCGTACTTTGGAAAGCTTTAGGATCAGGCTCCTGCTCTATTGCTTGTAAAGACAACAATTTGGGTGTACTTAATTTTTTATTGTATGCCGATGATGATAACAGCACTGTTTTACTTAAGCCTTTAACTGCAAGCGTATCAATAGTACTGGCAAATTCACTTCGGATACCATCTAAGTTTTTCACGATCGGATGTTTGGATGTAGGCATAAACACCGGGTAAAACAACCATGGCACCATCTGTATCTGCGCCTGCCCGCCAACGTTGCCTGTACTTAACGGAATTTGGGCGCATTCTAAATCAGCAATCAGGTCGTAATTCAGGCGAACACCATAAGTAAATAATTGATCATCCAGATTTAATTGCTTAGGGAAGGCCATTTCTTCGCCGCCGTGACCACGAAGGCTATCCAATTCGGCGCTTACAGGATCTATCGTCCATAATACACGGCCACCACGCATAATGTATTGGTCGAGTTTGTATTTTTCCTGTTCGGTGAAAGGTTTATCAGGTTTTGGTATCACTAACAGTTTGATACCCATTAACCCCGCAAAAGGAATAGTTTTCAGATCCACCCTGCCTACATCGAAACCATCGGATAAGGATTTCATACCATCTTCCAACTGTATATCACTTAGCTCGTTATGACCTTCGGTAAAACCAATTTCGGGTTTGCCGCCGCTGGTAATTTTTTTGATGGCTGATGAAAATGCATATTCCAGGTTTTGGATAGAGTTATTGATCACTTCATCATCAGACAAACCAATGCGTGATTGCATCAGATTCACCACAATCTGTTTTCCCTGATATTGAATCAGTGCTTCGGGAAAAAGCAGTAGTTGCGATACACCGTTATCCGTTTTTACGCTGTAGCCCTGCCCTACTATGCCTTTAGCTTCTAATGAATCATAGACAGCTTTTTGCGCGGTATCAGGAAGACTTTTTATATCGGCAATTGGGTCAACAACATCAAATTGCAGTTTCCCGTGTGTGTAAGCTTGCAGATCACTTAGCATATCGCGGGTTGAGTGTTGCAAACGCTTGGCCCATGATGGAAAATTATCGCCTTTCAAATAAACGGTTACTTTGATGCGCTGCGTTAAATCACCCATTATTTGCCTGCTTATTGGCGATATGGTATAACGTTTTTCTTTGGTGAAATCGAAACGGGTAAACGTTGCAGCAGATATAATTCCTATCACTACCAATACCCCGATAAAACCAAAAGTAAATTTATTGAATACCGTTTTTTGGCGTTGTTTAAGCAGTACAAACAGGGTTAACCAAAGGAATATCCCCGCAAGGATAATGAAGTAAGCCAGGTCGCGGGTATCTAATACACCACGGCTTACAGATTGGTAATGTTCGGTAATGCCAAAATTCTCCAGCGTTAGGTTTTGCAGGGATAGTATCTGGCTCAATGAATCAAATCCGCTGTAAAAAAAGAAACAAAGGAATACGGCGATAGTAAAGGCGATGATCTGATTTTTGCTTACGGATGAAGCAAACAAGCCAATTGCCGCGAATGATGCACCCAACAAAAACAAACCGATATAGGAACCGATAACCGCGCCTGTATCAATATTGCCAACCGGATTACCCAAGGTATAAACTGAATAGTAGTACACCAGTGTTGGTACTAAAGCGAATACGATAATTAGCAGCGATGCTAAATATTTACCAATAACAATTTGCCAGTCGGTTAACGGGCGGGTAAGGAGTAATTCAAATGTACCTTCTCTGCGCTCCTCGGCCAGCGAGCGCATGGTGATGGCAGGCACCAGGAACATGAATAAGTATGGCGCGGTGCTGAATAAGCTATCTAAACCAGCGTAGCCATAATCCAATATACTTGAATCAGGAAAAACCCACAAAAAAAGCCCCAATACAATTAAAAATACGCCAATGGTTACATATGCCACCAGCGAACTGAGATACGAGGTTATTTCTTTTTTTAGGATACTGTACACGTTGCTTATTTATTCGTTAGTTCAATAAAAATATTTTCCAAGGATTTACCCGCATTCTTGTCACGCAAACCTTGCAGGCTATCATTTGCCACTATTTGTCCTTTGTTAATGATGATGACATTATTACAAACAGCTTCCACCTCCTGCATAATGTGCGTACTTAACACGATGGTTTTGGTTTTACCCAAATCGGTTATTAGCTGGCGGATGCCAATTAATTGGTTTGGATCGAGTCCGGATGTTGGTTCATCCAAAATCAAAACCTCCGGATCGTGTAGAATAGCTTGCGCCAGTCCCACCCTTTGGCGGTAACCTTTTGAAAGCTGACCAACTTTTTTGTGTTGCTCGGGGCCCAGGCCGGTTTGCTCAATAACTTGCGCTATGCGTTTTTCGGGTGATGATATTTTGTGGATGTCCGCGATAAAGCCTAATGACTCCTTTACATACATGTCCAGGTAAAGGGAATTGCTCTCGGGCAGGTAACCAATGTGTTTACGAACATCAAGTGACTGCTTCTCTATATCAAAACCACAAACCGAGGCAGTGCCTGATGTTTGTGGGATGAAGCAGGTGAGTATCTTCATGGTGGTTGATTTGCCTGCGCCATTCGGCCCCAAAAAACCGAGCACTCCCGGCTGCGCCGAAAAAGAAATGCCATCAACAGCTTTTTGCTTACCGTAAATTTTGGTTAGGGATTCAACACGGATACTCATGGGGTAAAAATAGATTTTAGATTTGAGATATGAGATAGGAGATTGAAGATTTTATCATTGTATAAACCATTTAATGCCTAACAAAGAACAGTTATCTAAATTTTTATATCTTTATCGGGTATCCTTGTCATAATGAACCCTATTGATTTTATTTTTAGTCTTTTAAAAAAGAAGTCCATTTATATTCAAATACTTGTTTATTTGGCAGTTATAATTCTCAACTTAGTTGCGAAAAGATATAATATTATTGGAGATGCACTTTCATTAAGAATATACTTAACTCTAATTCCAATAATCATATTCATTCCTCTTAATAAATTTCTAAATCGAATTATAACTTCTAAAGAAAAGGGGTTCTTATCTCCAAAAGTCCATTCAAAGAATAAAATATTAATTGCCAAAATAAGTAAAGTTACTTCAATCGTTTTTTTACTTATTGTAATTCCTGTATACTTATTGCAGCCTGCATATAAATTACTTATTAAACTCACTGAGTCAGATGAGCAATTATGTAAAGATAACTTAAAGAAAAAAGGCTTGTACATAGCTAATTTCAGCTCGACTCCAGGACAATTTGACGGTTTTACAAGTTCTTTATTTGGTCGTTTAAATTCTGTTTTGCAAAATGTCGATACACTTAACGTAAAAGAACTTTCAAATTTTATTAATGAAACTGATCCTGATTATTTGAATAAAATAAAATCAATCTTTTCGAATAATTGCAATAAAGCTGGCTTAATTATTTTTGGAAACAGACAAGATAATACTTTTTTTAATTGCAGAATTTATTCATTTAATTTTCTGAACTATAAAGCAAAGGGGTTCAGCAAAACAAAAGATTCTACAATAATTTATATTCAAAATCCAAAAACGTTACATTTTACAATCGATTATGAAACAAATGTTGTCTCAAAATTTATCCTTGGATTATTATATCGAAATAATGGCAATTATATTTTGTCGATTAAATTACTCAAACAAGCTTTGAAGCTAAACAAAAACACTGAGAATAAACAGTTCATTTCACTTTGTCATTTATTCATTGGGAATGATTTATTAAATCAAGGCTTACCCGTTGAGGCAAAAAAAGAATATAAAATAGGTGAACAGTTTAATCCAAACAATGAATGGATTCATTATAACATCGGAGCATCTGATAATGCAGAAAAAGATACCGCCGGAGCGTTTAAGCAGTATAGCATTGCAGAATCGATAAATCCTTCTTTAAAAAATCCGTTTGACAAAATTTATAATGAGCACAAGATAATAACTTACAATCTTTCTATTAATAAACATCTCTCGCTTAAAAAAAACGATTCAATAATTAACAAATCAAAGATCGATACAACTGTTGATTGGGAAGAGCATTGCTATATTTCTTCGGCTCATACAAAAATTAAAAAGTATGGTGTCATTAACAATAAAGGAGATACCATTATAAAATTTCAATATGATACAATAGAAAACTATATATACAAAAAAGCAGATTGCTTTATAGTCAAATCAAACGGCAAATATGGAGCTATAATTCATAAACATCGATATTACGGTTGGGACATTTGGCCAATCAAAGTTGAATATTCTCTTGATATGATTAAATACGTAATTGAGAATTGTGTCGATCATCACTACAACCCAAATTGACAATCATAGAAATTGTTATTTACTATTATTCATAAACATCATTTGATACCTCCAAATTTACGCACAAGAATTTAGAGAAGTGCTGACAGTGTTTTGTCAGTATTTAATTTATAGGCGTTCGGAAGATTGGATTTTCGCTAATATCGCTGGTATAGTTTACTCACCCGGTCTCTGCTTCGCTCGACCACCCTCTCTTTCGCTACGCGACAAAGAGGGTAAAAAGCATCACCAACTACTTCTCAAAAACAACCGACTCTGCTTTTGCACCTAGCTTTGCGAGTATTTCTGAGATTTCCGCAACCATAGGATCGGGGCCGCAAACGTAGAAGTGCGTTTTAAAATCGTCAACCTCGGCTTCTAAAAACGCAGCATTGATACGGCGATGATCGCCAAGAATTTCCTTGTGTTCTGTCGTGGTAAAAATAGCATTATCGCCAAGCATCTGTTTAAGTTCATCGGCCAAAATAATATCGGCGGTAGTTTTATTGCTGAAGAATAGTTTGTTGTAGCCGATCTTGCCGTCTTTATATAACTGCCTTAGTATGGCAATAAATGGTGTAATCCCCGCGCCACCGGCAATAAAATAGCCGGGGCCTTTATATTCTATCGCTCCCCAGGCATCGCTAATGATGAGTTCATCGCCTGGCTTTAACTTCCTTAAATGCTCGGTAACCCCTTCCTCGCTGTCACTATAACTCTTTATCGTAAATTCAAGATAAGGGTCGCTGTTAAGGCAGGTGAAGGTAAAGGGGTTCTTTTTGTCTTTCCATTTAGGTTGATTGATGGATAAATCGGTTGCCTGGCCCGGTGTAAAGCTGAAGCCCTTGGGTTTTTCAACCCTGTACCTGTTAACATTATGAGTAACAGGATCTATCGAGATAATTTTGACGGTGTGTGACATGATGAAATGCTTTTATAGATAATTTATTTAATGGTGATTTGTTTGAGGGATTGATAGTTTTCGCTTGGTGTGTTTGCATTGGCGGGGGACTCACCCGGTTTTCGCTCAGCCGCTCAACCTGCCCTCTCTTTCGCTGCGCGATATAGATGGCAAAATTTCTTTCTTACCCTCTTTGCGCCGCAGGCGGAGAGAGGGGCGACCAGCGAAGCGTAGTCGGGGTGAGTCAACTGGTGTAAAAGGTTTATTAATTGATACTTTCTCACTTGCTTGTTAAAAACTATATTTGCCCCTATTATGAGCAATGCACCCGACGAACTTTTTAAAAATGTAATAGCACACGCTAAGGAATATGGTTTTGTTTTCCCATCAAGCGAGATATATGATGGCTTAAGCGCGGTTTACGACTACGGGCAAATGGGCGCCGAGTTGAAAAACAACCTAAAAACCTATTGGTGGAAAGCCATGGTGCAAATGAATGATAACATTGTCGGGATTGACAGTGCCATATTTATGCACCCGAAAATTTGGAAAGCAAGCGGCCACGTTGATGGTTTCAGCGACCCGATGATCGACAACAAAGACTCGAACAAACGTTACCGTGCCGACCAGTTACTGGAAGACAAAATAGCTAAATATGATACCGACGGCCAAACTGATAAAGCAGAAACTTTACAGAACGATATGGACGAGGCTCTTAAAAATGAAGACCTGCCACGCCTGAAGGAGCTAATCATCGAACATAAAATTGTCTGCCCAGTAAGCGGTACAGTTAACTGGACCGATGTGCGCCAGTTTAACCTGATGTTCAGTACCCAGATGGGTGCTGTGGCTGATGATGCCGATGTGGTTTATCTTCGCCCGGAAACAGCGCAGGGTATATTTGTGAATTATTTGAATGTGCAAAAATCAGGCAGGATGAAAATTCCGTTTGGTATAGCGCAAATAGGTAAAGCTTTCCGTAACGAGGTTATTGCAAGGCAATTCATCATCCGTATGCGCGAGTTTGAGCAGATGGAGATGCAATTCTTTGTCCGCCCTGGCACACAAGCTATGTGGTTTGATAAATGGAAACAAGCCCGCCTTGACTGGCACCTTGCTTTAGGTACCGATGTAAATAAATATCGTTTTCATGAGCACGTAAAACTGGCGCATTATGCTGATGCTGCTTTTGATATTGAGTTTGAGTTCCCATTCGGCTTTAAAGAAGTTGAAGGCATACATAGCCGTACTGACTTTGATTTGAGTCAGCACCAGAAGTTCTCAGGCAAAAAAATGCAATATTTTGATCCTGAATTGGATGAGAACGGCAAACCTTACGGCAACTATGTGCCTTATGTTATTGAGACTTCGATAGGCTTAGATCGTATGTTTTTGCTTACGATGATCAATGCTTTTGAGGAAGAGGATCTGAGTACAGAAGAAAGACAGGATAGCCGTACTGTATTAAGGTTACACCCTTGCCTTGCACCGGTAAAGGCTGCTATATTCCCATTAACTAAAAAAGACGGCCTGCCTGAAAAGGCCCGCGAGATAATGGATAGTCTTAAAACAGATTTCAACCTGCAATACGAAGAGAAAGATGCTATCGGTAAACGTTACCGTCGCCAGGATGCTATCGGTACACCTTTCTGTATCACGGTAGATCATCAGACTTTAGAAGATAATACGGTTACCATCCGTTACCGTGATAAAATGGACCAGGAGCGCGTTGCAGCTGATGACCTGAGAAAGATTATTGGCGATATGGTGAGCTGGAGAAACCTTTTGGGATAATTCATTTGGTTTATTAGTTCAATAGTTCATTGGTATCTGTTGGGTATCATTTATAATCAAAAAAGCCCGCTAATTTAAATTAGCGGGCTTTTTTGATTGAGCTTACTTCGTAAACGTTAGTAAACGATTTGTCTTATTTCAAGCGTTGTTCTGTGGCCATTATTATATCTGCTTCGTTGCGTCCAATTACCATGAGAGTCCGTTTTATCATATCTATATTCTTCATTAGATGCAATATCATTTAGTCCCTGCCCACCATAGTTAATCTCGCGCAATTTGTTGCCTTTGTCATCATAAATGGTTTTCATTTTCGGATATTTTCCTGAATAATAAGTTTCTTCTTCTAATTTTCCGTTAGGAAAGTATTTACATGTATACGATCCTGATTCTGTAGTATTATCTTCAAAATCTTTGGTTACATAACTATAGTTGCCTTTACCAGAATACTTAGTAGTTGTTATAACGGTTAGTTTACCTTCACGATTTATTAACTTAAATAAAATATTATTCCCCATTGAATCGTATGTATAAATTCTTTTTAAAGGGTATTCAGGTTGGTCTACATCTAATATATCCTCTTCAATTAATTTTTTATTTTTAAATGTTTTAGTTGAGATATATTTGAGGTTACCTGAGACATAGCTTTTTTCTTTTATCCTGTTACCCTGATTATCGTATTCAATGTCATCGATAGAGTTATCATCATGACTTTCATATTTAACTTTTGTGAGTTGTCCTTTTTGGTCGTACTCATAAGAATCTGTGTTTTCTGCCTCAGAATTATTCTGACGAAACATCTTAAATTCGACAATCAGTCCTCGATCATTATACTTTTGAATGCTTGTATATTTCAACATAGCGTTGTCAGGTTGGGCATTTCCTGAGATAGCTTCGTAGCAATAAAAGGTCAAACTTTTAGCAATTCCTTTAAGGTTTTCATTGTGAATTTCGTGATCTTCATCTTGAGCATAAGTCATAGAAGAAAAGATGATCATAAAAAAAGTAATCATTAATGCTATTATACCCTGACTATGACTCTTTTTTGAATCATAGACAGCGGTATAATTAGACAAGGTAGTATGCAAAATATTGTTCACGAAAGATTATAATTAGTTATTCACCGGGTTATCGCCAGTATGCAATGTCCCGTTTTTATATAATGTAGGATCAACCTTTTTGGTATCGCCCTGGTAAACCCAAACAATGTTGCCAATGTATTTTACAAATGCATTGTTAATATCGTTTAAGGTGACTTTTTTAACGTTGTCTATCAGCGTTAATGATTTCCTCCAATCGTTATGCAATACTTCATTGGCTACAATTGATGATGCCTGCGCGGCGTTAGTTTCGTTTTTATAGTAGAAACCGGTAAGGTAGGTTACCTTCATATCGGCCAGTTCAGCCGGTGTAAAGCCATTGTGCTTGGTGCTGTCAACAAGTTTATCAAATACGGCTATGTATTTGTTAGGCTGTGTGGTTGATACGGAGAACTTAGCCACAGATATGGAACCTGAGCTAAACCATGCCTGCGGAGCATATGAAAGTCCATTATTGGTACGGACATCAAGGAAATGCCTGTCGGCAAAAATGCGCATCGCTATTTGGAAAGCGTAATAATCAGGTGCGCTTACTTGTGGACCGCTGGTTACTCCCTCAACATAATTTGTTGCCAACTCTTTCGATTCTGCGTTAAACGAATTATTGTAGGCCCTGAAGAAAGATTCCTTCATAGCATAAGCCGCACCTTTTTTAATTGTTGAAAGCAAACCTTTAACCTTACTTTCAATATCAGCCTGACTTATATCGCCCACAATAACAATAAACATGCGCGATTTTGTCAATATAGAATTGTAGTATGCCTTAGTTTCAGCCGCAGTAAGGCCATTGATGATATCGGGAGTTCCTTGTGGCTCTTTTGCATAATCTCTTCCGGCAAATGCTACTTGATTGGCCATTTTATCAATAGATGCATCCGGTTTCGATTCATTTGCACGCAGGGCGTTTATCGCATCCTGCTTAATGCGGGTAAATTCTGTTGTATCAAACTTCGGTTCGGTTATCGCCTCGGTATAAAGTGGCCAAACAGTATCAAAGTCAGGTTTTACACAGCTCATAGCAATAACCGCGTAATCCTTACCGGTATAAGCGTTTACAGATGCGCTAACTTTATCTAATGCATCTTTAAAACTATTTTTATCGTGTTTGACTGTACCGCATTCGGTTAAAGCGCGCATGGCCATTGCTTCGATACCCATTTTACTGGCAGGGTAAGTATCTACGCCGCCTCTTATTACTGTTTGTATCTCAATAATATTGTTACCGCTTGGCTGCACAATAACTTTTACGCCATCAACTGTGGTTTCGTAAGCCTTGGTTTGTGCCATTGCCGGCTTTATGCTTCCTATTGCTGAGGCGATCAGCAGGGTATATATGTATTTCTTCATGTGTGATAAAGTTTAAATTATTGTGCCGCGAAAAACGAAGCAGCGTTAACTGTTTTATTTAATTCGGGATTGATGATGATACCGCCAACAAATGGTTTACCTACAACATAGGTATCCAAATATCTTTTGATGTCTTCGCGGGTTACTTTCTGGTAATCGTCTGTATTATCAGTATAATAATTTAACGATGTGCTTGCCCACATATAGCTTAGCTGGCTTGGCAGAGATGATGGCTTTTCTTTAGCATACTCATCATTACGCAATAATATCGCCTTGGCATCTTTTAACTGCTCATCGGTATAATAATCTGCTTGGCCCCACATGTTTATTTGTTTGTTTAGCTCGTAATAGCATTCCTTAACCTTATTTGGGTTTGGCACAACGCTTATTGTAATAGGGCCAACATATCTGCTGGTTGAATAATCAACGCTTACGCTGCTCGCCAAACCTTTATCAACCAAAGCTTGTTGTAATTTTGATGAATTTAAACCTACAATAGTTGAGAATACATCGGCAGCAATGGTTGATGCTGAATCAGTTTCGTAGGATGGGCCTTGCCATACGTACATAACAAATGGCACTTGGGCTAAGCTTGATTCTTTTACAAACAGGTCTGTTTTTTCAATTGGTTTAAATTTCGGTATCGGGAATTTTGTTATTGGGTCGAAACCGCTGCTTTCCCAATCGCCAAATATTTTTTCGGCCATGGCGAAGGCCTGCTCGTGCTTAACGTCGCCACAAATAGTAAGCAAGCTATTATTAGGGAAATAATATTTATTTTTTATCACCATCATTTTTTCAGGTGTAGCGGTATTGATGATCTCGTGGATACCAATCGGGTTTTTACGGGTAAACAGATCGCCCCAAACCTTTTTATTAACTGCTATGTATAACTGTGCAAACGGATTGCTCTCCATACGCTGAAATTCGCCATCAACCACTACCCTTTCCTTCTTCATGTCCTCAACACGATATATTGGAAAACGGATAGCAGCATTCAAGAACTTTAAGCCCTGATAAAGGCTATCAGTATCAAACGTAAAAAAGTAATTTACACGTTCATTTCCGGTAGTACCGTTCCATATAGCGCCTAACTCCTGTGTGCGTTTTAAAAATTGTGCCTGGGTAGGATAATCCTTATTTGCTTTAAAAAACATATGCTCAAATAAGTGCGAAAGGCCATTGTACACCGAATCTTCAGTAAACGCCCCATTCTTCACTGCTATCTCTACGGTTGCCAGAGGTACTTTGCTATTTTCTATTACAACTACCTGTAAACCGTTTGGCAGCTTTTTGTAGTAATAGCCGGCGGGCAGTCGTAACTGGGCAAATGAACCGGCCGCAATAAACAGCAAAGCCATACTTAAAGTAATGCTTTTAATAAGTTTTGAGGTCATATAAAGTAAGATTTAGTTTTAGTTTGATAAATATATCAGTAATTATTAAAATGAGGATGGAATTAACATCTTTTAAGACTCAAGGTAAGCAAATGTGTTACAATTGCTGTAAAATAAAAAGGGCAACCGTAATTAAACGATCGCCCTTTCTGTAAAATTTGATATTATTATTTATATTGAATATCTAAAGTAATTGGAACGCTTAAGGCTTTCGATATAATGCAATTGGCTTTAGCGCCTTCGGCAATTTCTTTAAATTTAGCTTCAGATACACCATCGATAGCAGAACCGACTAATGACAAATGGATACCGGTGATGCTTAATGCCTGCATGTCCAGATCTAAAACTGCTTCGGTATTTAAATCACCCGGTGTAAAACCAGCCTGGGTTAAAGCCGCGCCAACTGCCATGGTAAAGCAACCTGCATGCGCTGCGGCAATCAGTTCTTCAGGGTTGGTACCAATACCATCTGCGAAACGGGTTTTAAATGAAAATTGGGTATTGTTAAGAATGGTGCTTTGGGTGGTTATTTCGCCTTTACCATCCATTAAATTTCCATTCCAATGTGCTTTTGCTGTGCGTTTCATATTAGTGTTTTTTTAGTTTTTGTTGATGTAAAATTACGTTTTTGTTTGATAGTTGTATATCAATAATATCTATGTGATATAGCTTATTTATGCTTACATAGACTACTCACCCGACTACGCTGCGCTGGTCACCCTCTCTACGCCTGCGGCGCAAAGAGGGGAATAAAAATCTTTTTGCCCTCTTTGTCGTACCGCGAAAGAGAGGGCAGGTTGAGCGGCTAAGCGAAAACCGGGTGAGTCGATACGTATACATGGTGAAGTTGACTCATCGACTATACTTCGCTTAATCTCTCTCTACGTCTTCGACGCAAAGAGGGAATTAGCCCTTTATTTTTCTTTATGCCATTTAGCACGTTCGTATTGTACCGGCCATTTAACCTCGTGGTTAAGCTCATGTGCCGCGCGTAACGGGAAATATGGATCGCGTAGGAATTCCCTGGCAATAACTATCATATCGGCGTGGCCATTCCGGATGATGCTATCTGCCTGTAAGGGTTCGGTAATCATTCCTACCGCACCGGTTAATATACCAGCTTCCTTACGCACCTGCTCTGAAAACGGGACCTGGTAACCCGGCCCAACCGGAATTTTAGCTGTTGCTACGTTTCCACCTGTTGAGCAATCGATCAAATCAACACCTTTAGTTTTTAAAACCTTAGCCAATGCAGCAGAATCATCGCCGGTCCATCCACCTTCTGTCCAATCGGTTGCGGAGATCCTTACAAACAACGGCAAATCTTCGGGCCAAACCTCCTGAACTGATGCGATAACCTCCAACAACAACCGAATACGATTTTCAAATGATCCGCCATATTCATCGGTACGTTGGTTGCTTAAGGGCGAAAGAAATTCATGCAATAAATAGCCATGCGCGCCATGCAGTTCGATTACTTTAAAACCTACTTTAATTGCCCGTGCAGCTGCTGCCTTAAAATCGGCTTTTACTTTTTCAATACCTGCTTTATCCAGTTCTAACGGAGCATCTTCACTATCTATAAATGCAATTGCACTTGGGCCTACTGATTTCCATCCGCCCGGCTGGTCGGCTTTTATTTGCTTGCCACCATCCCATGGTGCCTGATGACTGGCTTTACGGCCAGCATGTGCTAGTTGCGTTCCGGCTATAGCACCATGGGCATGTATAAAATCTGTAATTTGCTTAAGCTTTTCAATATGCTCGTCTTTGTAAATTCCTAAATCCGAAGCTGTAATACGGCCCTCCGGGGATACAGCTGTGGCTTCAGTAATGATTAATCCTGCGCCACCAACCGCCCTGCTACCCAAATGGACTAAATGCCAATCGTTGGCAAAACCGTCTTCGCTGGAGTATTCACACATCGGCGATACGACAATGCGGTTTTTAAATTCGATGCTTTTTATTTTTAAAGGGGAAAACAAATGTGCCATATATTCTTTTTGTACAAATATGAAGAGTAACATCTACTGTAATCTCACCGCTTTGTAAATTGTATTTTACAAAGCAGCGCCCGATGATAAATGTATAAACCCATATATTTGTTTTATACACACACTACAATATGACAAACAAACAAAACTATGTTGACCTGGCTATAAGTGATGGCTCGGAAATGGCAGCTTACATCGCGCTACCCGAAAATTTGCAAGCCGGTACACCTGCCATTATTTTAATACAGGAAGCTTTTGGTGTAAACCACCATATACGTAACGTAGCCGATCATTTTGCTAAAGATGGTTACGTGGTGATAGCACCGGAGATATTCCATCGCAGCGCTCCAAAATATTTTGAAGGTCCTTATGATAACTTTCAGGCTGTTATGCCTCATTATTCGGCGATAACAAATGAAGGCCTTGGGGCTGATCTTAAAGCATGCTACGAATGGCTAACCAAACAAGGCAGCGTTGATACCGGCAGGGTATTTAGCATTGGATATTGCTTAGGCGGCAGGGTATCATTTTTAGCTAACGCGGTATTGCCATTAAAAGCAGCAGTATCTTATTACGGTGGCGGTATCGAGCAAATTGCCGATAAAGCAAAAGATCTGCACGGCAGGCATTTATTCTTCTGGGGTGGAAAGGATACCCACATCCCGGATGAAACCATCAACAAAACCTTAAAAGCTTTAGATGAAGCCGGTAAGGATTACATCAACGTAAAAATATCATTTGTAGGCCATGCATTCAGTTGTGATGAAAGACCTTCGTACAACGAAATGGCTTCGAAAGACGCGTTGGCACTTACTTTAGCTTTTATGAAGAACAGCTAAAGAGTAGAATCAAGATGTAAGAGTCAAGATAGGGGCATTAATCCGCATGCCTTGGCTCTTGATTCTTAACTCTTGATTCTAAACTTCTATATTTACTAATAACAAAACTGCTGAATATGACATCGTACACCACCTTAATCATATTAAGCGGACTGGTAATATTTTCCTATCTGTTTGATCTGATTAGCGGGAAAACAAAAATCCCCTCAGTTATTTTATTGATGTGCCTGGGTATTGGCATAAAACAGATATTGGATTATTTCAGTTTTACTGCGCTAAATTTCACCAATATTTTACCCACACTGGGTACACTCGGGCTTGTGCTTATTGTTTTTGAAGGGGCGCTTGAGCTGAGGTATAGTAAGGATAAAAACAGTGTTATTAAAAAGTCGTTTTTTTCGGCATTAATTATTTTGCTGGTTACCTCATTGGTTGTTACCTTAATCATCCAATACATTAGCGGGCAAGACTTTTACCGTTGCTTTATAAACTCAATCCCGTTTTGTGTGATCAGCTCGGCGGTAGCCATACCGGCGGCGGCCAATATGAGTAAGGCGAAAAGAGAATTCATTGTTTATGAATCATCTTTTTCCGACATCCTTACCGTTGTGTTATTCAACTTTATGGTGAACAACAGACAAATCAGTTTTTCATCATTCACTAAGCTAGGTGCCGAGTTAGGTGTAATTTCCGTGGTGGTGATTTGCTCCTGCCTATTATTGCTTTACCTCATTGGTAGGTTAACACACCATGTAAAATCGTTCCTTGTAATATCCATATTGATATTGGTTTATTCAATCGGGCAGATGTTCCACCTGTCATCACTTATAATAGTTTTAGCACTGGGCTTATTCCTTAATAATGCCAGCCAGATCAAACTTCCGATCTTCAGAAAATACTTTATCTACCCCAAATTAAGGTATGATATTAAACAGCTATTTCAGCTATCAGCAGAAAGCGCGTTTTTAATGCGGACGTTCTTTTTTATCATGTTTGGTTACACCATGGACATTTACCAGCTGCAAAACTGGTCGGTTTTGGTTTCGGGCGCTACGATGTTAGTTGGGATATACCTGGTGCGGTTTCTTTATATCAAACTGGTATCAAAAACAGATCTTATGCCTGAGCTGGTATTAATACCGCGCGGATTAATAAGCGTGTTGTTATTTTACAGCCTCCCGGCTGAACTAAAAATTAAAGGAATTGAAACAGGTTTACTTTTTGTGGTAATATTAGGCACCAGCTTAATACTGAGTTTAGGTTTACTAATTACCAAACGACAAGGATTAAGCACCCAGCAGGGTAACACTGATTTTGAAAGTTAGTTTGAGTTTCTTCTCAGAAGCTGTTTAAAATGATTTATGTTGTTTTTATATAAACACAAAACACCATGTCATTGCGAGGAGGAACGACGAAGCAAACTCGTAGCATGCAAGTGAACGCGACGAGTTTGCTTCGCCGCACAAGCTCTTCGTGGCCCTGCTCGCAATGACATGGTGGAGATGTGATTGCTTCCTCCTTACAGCAATGACAGATAGTTTTATTATTTTAAACTTCTTGTAAGATTGAGATAATCTAATGCTTCCGGAACATTAAAATAATGGAACGCGTTCAATATTTTAATAGTATTCAAGCCTTAATTTCATAGGATGATTTATTCTGATTTGTCTTCCCGTTTAACCAATAGCAGATCATCACCGTCCAACGGTAAGTAACCATATTCATAGCAAAAATGGTATCGTTTATCATTTTTGGTTTGGTAGATGCTGGTAAAATAATCAAAGTCGAAACCTTTAACCAACATCTTTTCGCGAGTAGTTCTTGTTTTGCCGGATGGATTAAGCTCCTCCATTATACGGCGGTTACGGCGTAATATGTTGTTGATATTACGTATTAAATTATAACTGCTGCTATTGAGCTGGTTGTTATAATTATTACGGCACATATCATTACAAAACTTCTTATCTGCCCGGCCGTGTATCACTTCGCCGCAATCCAAACAGTGTTTTTCGGTATTCATCATGCTAATATATGAAATTCATTATCCATTTGCAAACGCTTGCAAATGGAAATTGTCGATTATAAGCACTTAGCAACCGACTAATTTTCACCATCACCCTCACCTTTGTATCAAGCAATAACAAACGATAAATAAAAATTAGCAATATGAATACATTAAGAAACAGTGTACGCCTTGTAGGTCACCTAGGTATGGACCCTGATGTGAAAAACTTTGATAACAACAAGAAACTAACCCGCCTATCTATAGCTATTAACGAGAGCTACAAAAATGATAAAGGCGAAAAAGTGGTTGATACGCAATGGCACTCGCTGGCATTTTGGGGTGTACAAGCCAAGCTTGCCGAAGATTATTTGAAAAAAGGCGATGAGGTAGCTATTGAAGGCAAATTAGCCACCCGCAATTATACCGACAAAGACGGTAATAAACGCTATGTAACTGAAGTTGTGGTGAACGAGTTTTTAAAGATGAACAAACAAGCCTAAATATTTATACCTATCCTTATCACAAACAGGGGGGCGCGTAAGCGTTCTTCTGTTTTTTTGCGTTGAGCGCATAAAACCTTAACCACTCTTTTTGAAGAGCTACAAAAAACATTATTCTTTCTGAGTTTTAGTCAAGCAATTTCTTACCGCGTAAAACTAATGTTCTGATGATCATAAACACCGGAGCCGCTACCAATAGTGCTTCGATAATAAATGTGCTGTTCATGGCTTAAAAATTAATATAAATTGCAATTGTGATGTATTATATATACCAAATATTATTCCTGTTTTATAATATACGGTAACGCAATAGCATATAGACTTATTTATTAAACCAATGAATATAATGAACGAAATACGTATATATTATTCCCCAAAAAGAGAAACATTATATACGTTATGAGAAATAAAATCTACACAAATAATGGATTTTATAGACCACTAGCTCTAAAAAGCTAAAAGTTTAGCAAATTAAGGCGTAGATAGTGCTACAGGCAATACTTTTCCATTAAAAAACTGATGTCCCGTTAATGCAAAATCGGCTATATATTTACCCATTTCAAAAGCCATAACCGGCGACTGGTAACCGGGGAAAGCTTTCTCAAGCATTTCTGTTTGTGCCGAACCCAATGCAAGGCAATTCACTTTAACACCTTGTTCCATAAACTCTTGTGCCAAACACTCTGTAAGTGTATGTAAAGCAGCTTTACTTGCCGAGTAGGCAGATAGTCCCGGAAACTTAACACTGCCCTGATAGCCGCCCATACTGCCAATATTTACGATATGAGATCCCGAAGGCATTAATGGCAAAACGCCTTGTATCATGCGCACATGGCCTATAAAGTTGCTTTGCAGCATTTCCACAAAATCAGTTTCAAGCATTTGCGCAAATGGTTTATTGATTAACACACCCGCGTTATTGATTAAAGCATCTACCCGGCTATCAAAATTAGCGGCAATAAATTGCTGCAGGCTATCATAATCATCATGCACAATATCAAAAGCGATGGCGTATAGGTTGCATTCAGGATTTAGGTTATTGGCAATTTCCAATAGTCGCTCCAATTTGTCCTGCGAACGCGCAAGGGCAATCACCTTATGTTTGCCTGATAATATTAGCTCGATAACCGCTTCAAAACCAACACCGCTGCTGGCACCTGTTATTATAATATTCATAAGTCCGCTCCCAGCTAAAGGAAGAATAATTTTTAATAATGCTAAAATATTAAATTTTGCTCAACCGGATGCTTTATTAAATATAATCCATCATTAATAAGCTTGGTAAATTCAGGCTCATGAGCAGCTTTTTGTTCAAGAAAGCTCCTGATCTCAACAGCTAATCGCGGCTCAGCATTTTCATGATCTAATAGCTCCAATATTTCAAGCGCGCAAAGCCAGTCATCATAGTGATTGGCTTGCAGTTTGCGCCAAACATTACCTAAAAACCCATAATCACCACCTGTATGCCTGCGATTGCGCACCTGCTGATACAATTGATGCAGTTCGAGCGTATTATTATCATATTGAACGTGATGAGTACCCGTTGTGGATTTATGCGGAACCTCAATAAATTCTTCCTTATCGGCAGCGCCACAAAAAACGGAAACTATTTTCTCACCTACGGCCATATCGTAAACACCCCATGCTGGATCGAATAATATATTGCCATCTTTGTCTTTAACAGTACAATCAGTAAATGTGATCAGTTGAATCTTTTCGTTATTTATTAAAATTG
Source organism: Mucilaginibacter sp. L196 (assembly GCF_009765905.1). GTDB lineage: Bacteria > Bacteroidota > Bacteroidia > Sphingobacteriales > Sphingobacteriaceae > Mucilaginibacter. The sequence continues at coordinate 87,454 of NZ_LMUO01000004.1, forward strand.
ATTTTACAAGCCCGCTTACAGTTATACCACTCTCAAAATTGAGTGTCGATGTTTCATTTTCTTTTAGGCCGATGGCAGATAGTTCCTCTTCCGAAAAATGCTCCAATGGTTTATCATTCCCTTTCAACCTTCCAACCGGCGAGCTGAAACCATCTTTATGGTAATCTTTACCATGACCGTGCAGTTGCTTGTCGTTTACTGATAAAGCGCTCGGGCCACTTGTTTTTATAAAATAAGGCTGGTTATCCTTATTTATTTTAAACTCGGCAATAGTGCCTGTAACCTGCAAGCCGGAGCTATAAACCGCTGTACAGGTATTTTTACTGTCGAGTGCTTTTTTCAATCCACTTGCACCACCTACTCTGAATGCCATGGTATTGGCATATTCCTCCAATACATCTATCAGGTTTTGAAACGTTGGGGTTACAAATAAATGGGGTTGAGGCTTGGTAATATCGTACGAGTATTTTATAGCATCGATAGTATACCAAAGCTTTTCAACATCAGGATTCATACAGCTCGCACTTTCGCCAATAGATGAAAGCAGGCCCGCTCCGTATATTTTGGGGTTTTCCAAAGTGCCGATCAGCCCATATTCAACTGTCCACCAATGCAGGCGACTTAATAATGCCATTTCTGACGGCTCACCCATATTTTCCTGTTGCCAGGCAACCAGATCTTCTGCCTTTTTAAGCTCGGCCTCATTGGCATTCGGCATTTCTTTTAATATCGATAACGCCCTGATGGCTTCATATAGGTCAAAATCCTGTGCAGAGAACATGGCCTTAGCCCCTATCGAACCAAAATAACTGAGGTATTGGTGATAATCATGATCTGCGATAATTGGCGCATGGCCAGCAGACTCATGGATGATATCAGGCGCAGGTGTGTATTCTATATGATTTAGCTGGCGAATATCTGCCGCAATAACCAAAACACGGTAAGCCTGATACTCCATAAAGGCGGCAGGCGGAATAAACCCATCAACCGTAACAGCTCCCCAGCCTATTTTGGCAAGGGCATCGTTCATTTCCTGTAAGTTGGGTATTTTCTCTATGGAAAGCCCGGCTTTAGTTAACCCGGGGATGTATGGATAGTAAGCTATATCTTTTAAATAGCTATAGTTCTGGCGCATTACATACCGCCAAACAGCATGATCTACCGGGGTATAATGGTCATAATTTTGCTCAACAATAAATTGTTTTAAATGCGCAGGCAATGCGGCAACTTGCGGGTTGCCAAAATCATTAAAAGAAGCCATTGGTCAGTCAGTTTATAAAAAGTGCAAATTAAGAAAATAGCTTTACTATTCCTTAATTTCTTCTGCTTTTGGCAAGCCTTCTTGTAAACGACTCGGGCGTATCAAATAATAGATGCCACTTAAAGCAACTAATAATGATATTAAAAAGAATGAGATACTAAGGTAAATACCCAAACTGGCATCTATATGGAAGAAACCAGCTGATTTTTGGAAAACAAGTTCACGCGCCCCGGCACCGCCGATATTAATAGGCACTACAGCGGCAAGCGCCGAAACTAAAAAGGCCAACAGGTATGGTGCAAATTTGCCAGTAAAATCCTGCCCCAAAAGTACCATAATGATAGTTAGCACCTGGAAAGCCTGCACTACAATGGCTTTTGCATGTCCCTTAAAAAAATGTTTGCCAAATTCTTTAAAGAAAATCCTGACTACCACGTAATAGACAATACTGCCTACCACAAAAATGCTTGCAGGAATGGCAAAATTAATTGGTATTTGCGGGATGAATATTTTAAGGCAAACTATAATTAATCCTATTGCCCATAAACCGCTAAGCCTGTCAAAAAGAATTGCCCAGAATACTTTTTTTGCCGGTAATTTATAAGTTTTATTCAGCAGGTATATTTTATAGCCATCGCCACCGATACCGCCCGGAAGTAAGAAATTATAGAAGATACCTAAGAGATACAGCCTGAAATTAAATCTTGAATCAAGTCGTAAGTTTATCGACTTAAAAAAACTTAACAAACGCCAGGAAGATGCCACCATTGAAGCAAAATAGAACACGACACCTGCAAACATCCACCAGTAATTTGCATGTACAAACCTTGTAGCTACTGAATCAAACGGCACCTTTTTAAATACATAGTATAAAAGTGCAGCGGTGATAACAATTTTTAATACTGTTTTGGTGATATTCCAAAGTGTCTGTTTCCAGGTTTTGGGTTTAATATCCTCCTCAACACCTTCAACTATGGAGTCTTCGATATGTGTCATGTTGTTGCAAAACTAAGTATTTTTTAATTGGGCGTTTCACCAAAATTTCATAAAACAAAAAAGCCCCGGATTATTCCGGGGCTTCCACTTATTTGTATTTATTTAATGTATTATGACATTACCAACTCGCCTAAAGCAGCGGGAGAGAATCCTTTTAATTCATCTGTACGGCCTTCGTGTATTTTTTTAGGCCAGAAAGGATCAGCTAATATTGGGCGACCAACACCTACCAAATCAAAATCACCACGATCAAAACGTTTTAATAATTCATCCAATGAGCTTGCTTGTGAGCTTTCACCTGCAAATGAGCCAAAGAAATCGCCTGATAAACCTACCGAACCAACAGTGATGGTAGCTTTACCACTTACTTTTTTAGCCCAGCCTGCAAAGTTCAGATCAGCACCTTCAAATTCAGGCTCCCAGAAACGACGTTGTGAACAATGGAAAATATCAACACCGGCATCAGCCAATGGGTTTAGCCAGGCTTCCAGTTCCTGCGGTGATTTGGCTAACTGATTAGTATAGGCCGATGGTTTAAATTGTGATAAACGGATGATCACCGCGAAATCTTCGCCTACACGTTTACGCACTTCTTTAATTACTTCTATCGCAAAGCGGCTGCGTTCAGGTAATGTTTTACCACCAAAAATATCAGTACGTTCATTAGTTCCTTCCCAGAAAAACTGGTCAATCAAATAACCGTGCGCGCCGTGTATCTCTACGCAATCAAAACCCAACGCTTTGGCATCGGCGGCTGCCTGGCCAAAAGCTTTTATGGTATCGGCAATGTCACTATCGGTCATGGTGTTACCATTGTTGAAACCCGGCCTGTTTAAGCCAGACGGCCCTTCAAATGGCTGAGAGGGAACCCAACCTGAAGCGTGGTTATCCATAATACCCATATGCCATATTTGCGGGCCCATTGCGCCCCCTGCTGCATGTACACCGTCGATAACGTTTTTCCATCCTGCCAAAGCCTCGGCACCATAAAAATGTGGGATGTTAGCATCATTTGATGATGATACACGATTGATCACTGTTCCTTCTGAAAGGATCAAACCAGCCTCACCTTCCGCACGTTTACGGTAGTAGGCCGCGACATCAGCAGTCGGTACACCATTGGGTGAAAATGAACGCGTCATCGGCGCCATCACTATGCGGTTTTTTATATTTAATGATTTTAGGCTAAAGGGCCTGAATAAGCTATCGGTACTCATATAATTTTTAATTTAAATTTCTGATTGAATGATCTGGTTCAGCAGGGCAAAGCCCTCTTCGTTGCGCTGGTAGTAGGTCCACTGCCCTACCCGGCTTGATTTTACCAAGCCTGCACGTTGTAGCGTTGACAAGTATTCGGACACGGTTGATTGTGTTAACCCAGCTTTTATTTGTATCTGCCCCACACAAACGCCATTGGCGTAACCATGCACAGCCTGATCCGGGAAATTTGTTTCCGGTTCTTTAAGCCAGTTAAGTATTTGCAATCGCGACTTATTGGAAAGTGCTTTGAATATTTCTACCTGATCCATACCACAAAGATATATCGACTTTTTCCGATATGCCAATTATATATTTTGATATGACAGTTATTTGATAAATTAAGAAAGCCTTTAGAAATTAATCTAAAGGCTTTCTGTTAATTAATGTCATTGCGAGGAACGAAGCAATCGCGAATTTGCATAGTTCGGCTTGCTTCCTTGCGATTATTAATGAGCGGTTTATTTTTTATCGGTATTAATGAGCTCCCTTTGGTCGGTTGTCTTCGTTCCTCGCAATGACATGGTGAATAATATTGGATTAGTTTCCCTTATACTCATCTTCAATAGCTACTTCAGGTTTTAAAACGTTGTGATCTTTTTCAACAACAATAGTTTTTGAAACCTTAAAGTCTGCTGTTTGTCTGATGTCGCGCGATGAAGCACCTGCTTTAAGTACGTAATTTCCTGCATCAGTTATCCATGATGATGCATCAGTGTGGAACGATGCAAGATCAGCCGCATTTATTTTGAAGGTTAATATTTGCGATTCGCCCGGTTGTAACAAACGGGTTTTGCCAAATGCTTTTAACTCCTGCGCAGGCTTGTCGATGGTTTTGGTTGGCGCGCTGATGTAAACCTGCACCACCTCTTTACCGGCAACCTTACCTGTATTCTTTACGGTTACGGTAGCAGTTAACAATCCACTAAATACAGGTGAGCTTATCTTAAGATTATTTATAGAGAAATTGGTGTATGATAAACCAAACTCATACATTGGTTTTACTTTGTAAGTATCATAGTATCGATACCCCACATATATTCCTTCCCGATAAACTACATGGTCGGGGTTGCCCGCGGGTAAACCCGGGAAGTTTTTAGCTGAAGGCACATCTTCATACTTAACAGGGAAAGTAGTTGCCAATTTACCTGATGGGTCAACTTTACCGGTTAAAATATCGGCAATTGCATTACCGGCTTCTTCGCCTGGTTGCCATGCTAATAATATCGCATCGGCATTATCTTTCCAGCCATTCATATCAATTACCCCACCAATGTTTAACACGATAACAACTTTCTTGCCTTTAGCGTGAAAACTGTCGGCGATCTTTTTGATCTGTTGTTGCTCGTTAGGCGTAAGGGTATAATTGGTTTCCAGGTTACGGTCAGATCCTTCACCGGCATTTCTGCCAATAGTAATTAACGCCATATCGCTGTTATCAGCTTTTTGGTTGATCGTTTCATCAGCGGCTATCAATTCAGGCACCGGGCCAGGCCAGTGATGTGCTGCCCTTGCTATTGCACGTAATTTTTGAGTGGTATCATTAATGAAAGTAGTATAGCTTGTTTCTAAGTTAGCATCCAAAGTATAACCAGCATTTGCCAGACCTTTAGCTACCGAAATTACATAGGCCTTGTTTACATCGCCACTACCTGTACCGCCCGCGATAGTAAAGTAAGACGCATTACCAAAAGCAGCAATTGATTTTATGTTTTTGCTGATAGGCAGTGCATGGTCTTCATTTTTTAACAGGATCATACCTTCGGTTGCCGCTTTGCGGGATACCATGGCATGCGCCTTTAGATCAGGTTTATCGGAGTAAGCGTATTTTTTGAATGATGGCGATTTTAGGATGATGTTTAAAATATGCGCCACATTTTCATCCAAAACTTTCATACTTAATGAATCATGTTGAACAGCGCTCATTAAATCTTCAATCTGGTCAGGGCGTCCCGGCATGATCAGATCGTTACCGGCACGTTCTTCAGCCACAGCACTATAGCCGCCGCCCCAGTCTGTCATTACAAAACCTTTGAATTTCCATTCATCACGCAAAACAGTGGTGATCAGATCATGTCTTTCTGCTGTATAAGTACCGTTTAGTTTATTGTATGATGACATTACGGTCCACGGTTGTGATTCTGTAATAGCAATGCGGAAATTCTTGAGGTATAATTCTCTTAAAGCCCTTTGACTAATAATTGCATTAACAGAATTACGATTTGTTTCCTGATTGTTCGCGTCAAAGTGTTTGATGGATGTACCAACCCCATTTGATTGTACACCATTTATTAAGGCTGCGGCCATTTTACCTGCAACCAGCGGATCTTCAGAATAATATTCAAAATTACGCCCGTTTAAAGGGTTACGATGGATATTTACACCGGGCGCCAATAAAATATCAATACCATATTCTTTAACCTCGTTACCAAAAGCACGTCCTACTCCTTCTACTACCGATGGATCCCAGGTTGATGCCAATAGTGTTCCTACCGGGAAAGCAGTAGCAAAATAGGTGTGTGTACTATCGCCTTTGCGATGTGGATCAATTCTAACTCCGGCAGGGCCATCGCTTAATACTAATGACGGGATACCTAATCGGGGAATAGCTGTGGTATTACCTGCTGCACCCGGAACTTTGCGTTCTGTTTTACCGATCATCGGTGGTGGTGCCACGTAACCGCTGCTAACACCGGCCTTCATTTTTGGTCGTGGGGCTTTACCTGAACCAACTACAAGGGAACATTTCTCTTGCAGCGTCATGGCGGCAATAACTTCTTGTATGGTGTTTTTACCTAATTGGGGTACAGGTTTTGTTTGCGCTTTTACGGTGATGGAACTCGCAGTAAGCATAACCAGCATAATACTGGTTGCATAGTTTTTACAAAGGCTCATAATGTAGGATTTATTGAGATTGTAAATATATAATTTAAAACAATATCATTGCTTCATAATCAAACAATGTATTGAAAATATTAACATTACACCTCATACCTGTTCTGAAGATTTCAAAAGAAGCGGCAGCCTGTGCGATTCCCTCCCCCGGAAGGGTGTAGGGAGGGGGTTAGCCGCCCATCTATCATGCGAAACACCCCTCCCCGCTATCGCTCATTCCAGTCGCACCCCCAATGTCATTAAGTTAAGGGGGCGCCAAGCATATAGCCCCCTCTAAATCTCCCCCGGAAGGGGAGACTTTAGCTTCGCCCGCGTTTGTTTTTTTAAGTCCTCCCTACCGGGGAGGATTTAGGTGGGGCTTAACTTAATGACATTGGTCGCACCCCTCCCAGGGGAGGGAGTTAGGCCATCTTCCGAACACCTCTAAAGCTTCCTGTCGCTCTCATTTATAGCCAGATCATTAATACTGGCAAAACGCTTTTCCATTAAGCCATTTTCGTCAAACTCCCAATTTTCGTTACCATAGGCACGAAACCATTGCCCGGAATGATCATGGTATTCGTACTCAAACCTTACGGCTATTTTATTTCCGGTAAATGCCCACAACTCCTTTTTTAATTTATAGCTGAGTTCCTTTTTCCATTTTTCGGTTAAAAATTTAATCACTTCATCCCTACCGTTTATAAAAGCCGAACGGTTGCGCCATTCGGTATCAATAGTATAAGCAAGCGCGATGCGGTGCGGGTCCTGACTGTTCCAGGCATCTTCGGCTAGTTGAACTTTTTGTGTGGCCGTTTCAAAAGTAAAAGGCGGTAAGGGCAGTTTTTGTTCCATATTGCAAGCTAAGGTAATTTCACAGATGTACAGTGGTAATATTTATGGTTTGTATGGTATTAAACTTACAATTTGCAGGCATCAACCATAAATTAAAACCTGTAATTTAGGGCGATAATATATTTTAATGCAGGCATACTTATTAGGTATTGATATTGGCACCGGCAGCTCAAAAGCGGTAGCCGTTGATCTGGAAGGAAAATCAGTTGGGAGTTCACAACATTATTATCCAGTGGATAGTCCGCAGGCTGGTTATAGCGAACAAGATCCTGAGATTATTTTCAAAGCCTTTGTTAACTGTGTTACCGATGTAGTGAAAGCAATTGGTAATTTACCTATAGCCATAAGTTTGAGCAGCGCCATGCATAGCGTTATCCCGGTTGATAAAAATGGCAATGCATTGGCCCCTATGATTACCTGGGCGGATTCCAGAAGTGAGAATATCGCGGAGCGGATAAGAAATTCAGACCAAGGCCCTGATATTTATAAAACATCCGGCACACCGATACATGCCATGACGCCGCTTTGTAAAATCATCTGGATAAAGGAAAACCGGCCCGAATTATTTGCAGCCAGCTATAAGTTTATTTCGATAAAGGAATATATATGGCACCGGTTATTTAATGTTTTTGAGGTTGATTATGCCATCGCTTCGGCAACAGGGCTATTCGATATTATAAAACTCAACTGGAACGCTGTTGCCTGTGATTTGGCAGGGATAACAAAAAATCAACTTTCGACACCGGTAAATACCACTTACAAAAGAGCAGATTTAAGTACCTCAATAGCCGAAATGCTAACTATTGATGCCAGCACACAATTTGTTATTGGCGCCAGCGACGGTTGCTGTGCCAACCTGGGCAGTTATGTTACAGAACCCGGCGTAGCATCGCTAACAATTGGTACAAGTGGCGCGGTGCGTATAACCAGTAAGCAGCCCGTATATAATTATCAAAGCATGATATTTAACTATCTGTTGAATGAGAACACTTTTGTTTGTGGCGGGGCAATTAACAATGGCGGCATTGTATTGGATTGGTTATTCAAAACATTCTCAGCCAAAAGCTCGCTAACCCATACTGATTATGAATTGCTATTTGAAGATATTGCCCATATCCCTGCGGGGAATGACGGGTTGATATTCCTACCCTACTTATATGGCGAGCGTGCCCCTATTTGGGATACCAAAAGTTGTGGCGTATTCTTCAACATCAAACCACAACATACGCAATCACATTTTTTACGCGCAGGCTTAGAGGGTATTTGCTTTGCCCTGAATAATGTAATAGAATCGGTTGAGAAATCGTCACCAATTGAGCGGTTGCATATCAGTGGCGGATTTATAAGTTCGCCTGTTTGGGTGCAAATTTTGGCTGATATTACTCAAAAACAATTAATTACCATTCAACAGGACGATGCATCCGCTTTAGGGGCGATATTCCTGGCTGATGAGGCATTGGGTCTAAATAAACTTGGCAAGCGACCCAAAATGGATAACGAAGTAATGGTATCGCCCAATAAAAGCAACAAGCAAATTTATACAGACCGCTTTTCGATATTTAAAAAATTGTACCAGGATTTGAAAGAGACAATGCATTGGATGCACGAAAACAATCAATAGTTTCTCGCCCTGCTATAATTTTGATAATACACCCCAGCCTGAACAAGCATCCCAGCCCGGCCCGGCGGTATATCCTGTATCGGCGGAGGTAGTTTTATTATTTCCGCTCGTTATATCCCGACATAAACCTGGTGTGCTATAAAGTTGTGGATGAATAAAACCGGATGGTTTTCCGTTTTGCTGATTAAGCAATGCTATTAAACCTGCCATTAGCGGAGCTACCGCACTGGTGCCTCCTATAACCAACTCCTGCCCATCAACCAAAACTTTGTATCCAGTATCCGGGTCAGCATCCGCAGCTACATCGGGCACACCACGGCCTTTAAATTGAGTGTCAATTTCTAAAGGTACGTTAGCATTGGCTTGATAATCGGGCAAGGGGAAATAACTGCTTACGCCGCCACCAGAGGCTGAGGTATTGGAATCATGCCAAACTACTTCCGAAGTAATAACGTTGTTGTTAACCGTCAAACTGGTACCACCACAAGCCAAGGCATAAGGGCTTGATGCCGGAAAATCAACGTGTACCTTTCCATCGGTTTCACCATCGCTTGAGCCACTATCGCCAGCGGCAATACAAATACTAACCCCTAATGATGCAGCGGTTTGAAAAGCTTCGTTAAAGTTATCCATAGCCTGCTGTGTCCAATTAACCTCTGCCGATCCCCAACTGATTGAAATAACGGATGGATTATTGGTAGTGTCGTGTATCGCGGTGGTTATGGCATCCAAAAAGCCCTGATCGGTATTTGTGGTAAAGTATACTACAATGTTTGCGCCCGGCGCAACGGCACCAGCCACTTCAATATCCAGCATCACCTCTCCATCGGCACCATCGGATGTAGTTGGGTCATTTTTTCCACCATCAACAGCTATCGCTTTAACCTGGGGCGCAGTAATATTTAAGCTCTTAAAATAATTGGTAATATCAGCAGGCCGGAATCCTCCACCGAGTTCAATTATAGCTATACATTCTCCGCTACCGTTAACATTTTGCGGGAAACCATAAATTTTGGATAGTTGATCAGGAGTAAATGCCTGCGGTGCCTCGGCGTGCGAAATGATTTTACCGTTTTTTTTAGCTACCTGAAACATTGGGCGCGCTATGGGTTTATTTTGCAATCCAAATACACCAACAATAATATCTTTTAGCTCATCCGGAATTTGCACCCCTGGACTAAAATCACGATAGTTGTTATGCTTTTGAAATTTGATACTGAACGCTGTTTCAAAATCACTAACCTTACCGGTAAGCATTACACTTCGGCGGGCCAGGTCAATTCCAGCAGTACTTAGCAGGTGTTCATGAGCAAAGGCTTCAACCTTTGCCGCATCTGCCTGTGCTGAGGAATAATCATTCAGATATTGCTCGCGTGTAAGTACCTTGCCGATTGGTGGTAGCTCTTTTTTTCTACGCAGGCGTATTGTTACTGTGATATTTTCATCCTGTAAATCCATATAATTACAATACAGTTAAACAAGAAAAGTTTGAATATTTTTTAAATAAATTAAGAAAGATATATCCAGTGTTTAATTAGACAATTTGCTCAAGCGTTCATTTATCGTATCCTGAATAACAGTAATCATATTGCTTGCACTTTTATCCAAAATGAAACACTTTTTAAACGACTCCGTGGCTCTTTTTCCCATTTTTAATTTTTCATCGGCAGTTAAATTCAGCCATTGCTTTAACATACTTTCCGTACCAATTAAATTGTCATCTTCAATTATCCCTGCCCCTCCATTACTTATTTCACGCCATATGTTTACCTGGTTTGATATTAAAACAGGTTTCCCACAAGCCATTGCCTCCACTACGGCTATCCCAAAATTCTCCTGATGGCTGGGTAACACAAACGCCTCACAACCATAAAATGCGCCCCATTTAGCTTCTCCGGTTAACATACCAGGGAAGTAGATCTTATCTTTCACCTCAGGATGCCTGGAAATATCAAGTAATATTTTCTTAGCGAAATCGGTATCCAAACCCGGCCCGACTACAACTAATTTGGGTAATTGAGTATTGGTTATTTTGGCGGCTTCCTGTAACTTCAAATATGCTTTTATCAACAAATCAACGCCTTTTTTTAAGTCAATACGGCCAAGAAATAAAAGATAAGGCTCGTTTGTTAAACCCGCGCAGGATTGATTGAAAGCAAGTTGCATATCCCGGTTATATTCTGGCGGGGTATTAATACCATAACCTACATTGTATTCCTTTTTAGGTTTGTATGATTTGAATGTTTCACGAGCTAATAGTAATTCTGTTTCACAGGTAAATAATAACCCATCAGCATCGTTTATTACGTCTCGTTCAACTATAGCCCAATACAATATGTTTCTTAAAGCTTTATAGCGCCGTTCTTTAGCCCGTTGAAAATAAGGATCAAGCATGCCATGAGGCATAACAAAAACACTTGGAACTTTTTTTACAGAACCATTTTTTTTAAGCCTATGTATTACTTTCCATGCAGCATAACTGTGAAACCCCCATAAGCCATTAATAATAATGGCATCAAAGCGTGTAATATTTTCGGTTAACCAAGGTATTAATTGTCTTGTATGGTTCAAAAAGCCATAGCTCGGGCCGAGTGCATGAACAGGCGTAACATCAGATTGTAAATAATCAACCCCTGGAGGATCTAAGGTAACAACCTCATTACAAACCGATTGCTGTTCAGATATTGAAACAAAAGACTTTACAGCTTCGGCGACACCACCCATAGCGGGGTTAAGAGAAGCAACAATATGTAGAATTTTCACTATTTAAATAGGGGTATATTTCTACAAAAATATCTAATTATTAGTGATTTAATATAAACTTTACGTTATTAAATAATATTAATAAATAGCATACAGATATTATTACACTTTTTTTTAAAATAAAAATGCACTTTATAAGTATTATTGAGATGAAATCATCAAAATACATGCTATTATTGAACTATTGGAGGCTATATTCAAAAAGAGCCCCTGGTTTTAACAAAGTAATTTTAAAAGGGAATTATAATTTAATAAGGTCGCATTTGAGTGCTGAAATCACCAAACCTGTTCTTGACTTTGTTTCGAATTTTTCAAAAAGTGCTTCCCTGTAATTATTAATGGTGAATGGGCTTAAATTCATCATATCAGCTATTTCTTTGTAAGTAAGATCAGAACAACATAGTTCCAAAAACTTCAACTCATTTGCACTTACCTGTATTTTAGATGTTTTTACGGGTAGGTTATTTTGAATATTGTTCAACAATTTACCCGATACGAGATCATTAATAAAGAAGGTTTGCTTTTCAATAGTTTTAATAGCGTTAATTAGATCCGCTGCTTTTGCTTGTTTAAGCATGTAGCCCCCTGCCCCACTTTTCAGCATATTTATAATGGGCACATCTTCTTCAAACATGCTTAATGCCAACACTTTAATTTGCGGGTAATTTTGTTTTATCCATCGGGTACTTTCATACCCATCCATTACCGGCATGGTAATATCCATAAGTATAACGTCGGGTAGGGGCTGCATAGGCAGTTTCCGTATCATTTCAGCACCATCACCTGCATCAAAAATCACCTCTATCTCGTTTGATTCGGTGAGCAAATGAGCTAAACCCTGCCGAAATAAAGTATGATCATCAACTATTGCTATTGCTATTTTTTGTGTTTGCATTATTGGTTAGAAGGTACGGTAATTGCAATAACAGATCCGTTACCGGGTATTGAAGTGATTGTGGCTGTACCATTTATCATAGCCGCACGTCTTTTTATATTGTAAAGCCCCATCCCCATCTTAAGATTTAATTTTTCATCAACATTAAATCCAATCCCATTATCACTAATAGTTAGTTTAAAGTAGCTGTTATCCTGCTCTAAAATAATAACTATTTTTGATGCTTTAGCATGCTGTATTATATTATTTATACACTCCTGAAATAAGCGAAAAACCATCGTTTCTTTAGCACTATCTGCAACTGATTTAAAACTGTTCTTCTCGAAACTTATTTGATACCGTTCAGATCTTTTTAACCATTCCAGTTCAAACTCAATGGCTGCAGCAAGCCCCTTACTGATCAATTCTTCGCCATGCAATAAACGGGATAGTGCTTTTAATTCATTTATAGAACGCCTTGTAAGGTCATCTGTAAGTGTTATTTTACTGGCTATTTTGCTGTTTTCTTCTAAATCGATAGTACTTAATGTAATAGTTATCAGGCTTAATAGCTGGCCAATATTATCGTGAAGATCATTAGCAACAGTTTTTAATGTTTGTTCCTGAACCTCCATTTGAGTTTTCAGCAATTCATTTTCAAATGTTGTTTTCAGCCAAACTTTTTCTTCCAGATGCTTTTTTTTCCTGCGATTGTAGGAGAGCACGTACAAGATTAAAAAACAAGGAGCTATTAAAAAGATAGTAGAAGTTAGGCCTATCAGGAATATGATTTCCTCTGAAGATATCTGCATATAAAAGCGTAAGACCAAAAGGAGTACAGAATTACATCTAATATACAAAAAATGATATACCTAATAGAGAATTCGTAACTAATGGAAGGATATTTAATAAGGTAATCAAAAAACAAGTTGCATGCTGTGCTTCCGAAATAGAAGAATAGCGTACCACTAACCCACCAAAAAGGAGCATAAAACAATAACCTTTCAAAATGCTCGTCTTTTAGTTTTAAGTAATAATAGTAAAGGCTAACTAATACAAATACAACCGACATGACGGAGGCTGTTATGGATACAAAGTTGTTAAAGTGATTTAGGATAAGCTCAGCAAAATACATGATCAGGAAAACACTGATCCAAATTATTAGCCACTTGATTTTAGGATGATACGTTTTGTACAGATTGTAAAAAAAGTAACTGGTAACAAAACACTCCGGCAAAACAGATAAATTATAAAGCGGAATATTTGATACATGTAATGATGTGCGGATATATATACCGGCCAGTTCAATAATACAGGTTAATAATAAATACAATATCAGCAGCCTCCAGGCCGGATCTTTATCTTTAAATAGAAATATTAATCCGGCCAGAAAGCATGCAAGTTCTGATATTGTATTAAATGTTATATATATCATTGAGTAATTAAAGTAGCTCCAATAGTGGCACAGTTACTTGGTGGCGGGCACATTTCTCCACGATTTTCAGGTGCTGAACCTACACCAAGTATAAACCCTTTTGAATCGGATTTTGAGTTGGATGATGGATCAATACTGTTACTATAATAATCACGGTGAAATTTAAGACTATCTTTTGTAGATACCATTACCAGCGTGGTATGCCCCCAATATTTACGCTCAGGTATATGGTTGTGTTTACTATTTGGAGTATAAACGGTGTCATATGTAGCCAGGTAAAAACGTACACCATCGCCACCCTCTGCTTTTATCTTGTTTACCATTGCCTGCAACCTGTCTATACCAAACCATATAGTACGGCTATTAGGTAACTTTTTCACTTTGCTCAACTGCACGTCAGTATAAGTAGAATCAACAAAGCCTGCATGTTTTGCATAATTGTTCACATATTGTTTTGCCACAGTTACGCTCACCGTGTCAGAATCTAAAGAAGTGACTTTAGTAGTTAAGTCGGCATGTTGGTTTTGCTGGCATGAGCTAAAGCCAAATACAGCCAAACCCAGGTAAATTAATGTCTTTTTAATGGTCATGATAGTTATGAATTAAGGTTTATCGAAAGTGATTATTTATATGTGGATAAACAATGTGTTTCAAACTTTTTTTATCCTTAAAAACAACCTGATAAAAAGGCAATTCTACCCTTTTTGATAACGGGCTTCATTCCTAAATTTACATAACAAATCCGAAGGGATAACCTAAACCTTATCAAACAAACAAAGCGTACCAGTTTATACTGGTGCGCTTGTTTGTTTTAGATCATCACTCAATCATCTATTTCTCTACCGACGCTACTACAGCTGGCATTTCTGTTGGGACAGTGGTAATTTCCAACTTATTTTCTTTCAGCCCTGGTGATGTTGATGTTAAAATAATCCGTCCGGGTTTGCCGCTTGATTGTACAATTACCTCAGCTAAGCCATTGAATAGTTTTCGTTTCCATTGCGCAGGCGGTATAATAACTTGTACCACACCCGGGTTGGTATTGCTATAATCCCAGCTGTTTTTATTAATGAAAGGTGTGGTAACAATAGCTATGCTATTGTTACCGGGATGAAGAATATTTTTAGTGAGCTTAAGCTCCTTACGCTCAGCCGAATTATCGTTGCTTTGTATAAACTGCCCATTAATATAAATGGATTGTGTTTTACCAATATTATTGTAAAAAAAGGTAAGCGCAGCATCGTCAATATTATCCGGCATTTGGATGGTACCACGATAAACCACCGCTTTGGCCGTTTCGGGAAACCTGACGTTTTTAAAAGCAGGCTGCCAGTTTGCATCATCAAAATCGGTGGCGACTTCGGGGCGGTTTTCGATGCTTTCAACCAGTTTCTCTTTCAGGTTTTCAATATTAACCGGTATCACCTGCTCTATATATTGGTCAGGTTCCAGTGATGTTTCACTGCCATTGCCTACCCCTATGATTTTTCCAGGGCCTTGTATACTAAATGCGATTTGGTTATCGGCTGTAGGCACAGGCAAGCCGTTTTTATCGTTTACCTGAATTTTTATGACCGATATATCAACCTTATTCGCTTTTATCACCAAACGATCAGCTGTGGCCAATAACGCTGCCGGGTCGCCGGTTGTTTGTACGATGTCATTAGCCACTTTTTTGCCCGCCTTGTAACCAATGGCTTCTAACTTGCCAGGTTGATAAGCCACAGACCATTCCAGATGCCCATTTCGTGGCATTGTTTTTTTGCCGAGACTTTTTTTGTTCAGGAATAGTTCCACTTCATCACTATTGCTGTAAACCCAAACCGGTATATCCTGGCCCTCTCTGCCTTTCCAGTTCCAATGTGGTAAAATGTGTACCACATCTTTATCCATCCACCACGACTTTAGGTACCAAACGTCGTCCTTAGCAAATCCACAGGCATCTAACATACCGTGATATGAATAAATAGACGGCCAACCGAATGGAGTAGGTTCGCCACGATAATCAAAACCTGTCCAAATGAACATACCGGCCAGATATGGGCGTGTCGCGTAATGTTTCCAACCTTGCTCAATGCTGAAAGATTCACTATTTCGCGGCCGGTCATAGGCTGCTAATTGATGTTTAGCTATGTCATCAACATAAATCCCCCGGGAAGCTGTCGTTGCCCCTTCTTCAGTACCCCAGCTAAGCTGGTTAGGAAATTTTTGATGTTGCTCATCAGTATTTTTGTTGGACACATAATTATAACCCAACAAATCCATAACGGTTAAAATACCATTACTACCTATGCCACCGCTGTATGCAGCCGTAATATACCGGCTTGAATCAATTGTTTTTGCATAGGCCTGCATGGTTGTAGCTACCCGTGCTCCGGTAACTGTTCCTTCCATATTCCACTCTTCATTACCTATTGACCAAGCTATTATGCACGGGTGATTCCTGTCGCGGACCATCATTTGTTTTAACTCATTCAGATGATAATCGGTTACGCCCATCAAACGATTTTCGTCCAACACCAACATCCCCAACCTGTCGCAGGCATCCAAAAACTCAGGTGTAGGCGGATTATGTGAGCAGCGGATGGCATTACATCCGAAAGCTTTCTGGGCTTTGATCCTAAAATCTTGTAAAGCATCGGGCATGGCTACGCCTACCCCTGCATGATCCTGATGATCGTCGGCTCCGGTAATTTCAAGGTGCTTTCCGTTTAAAAAGAAGCCCTGGTTGGCATCAAATCTAATAGTGCGGATACCAAAAGTGGTTTCGTATTGATCTACAATAGCGCCATCCTTGCTTACCGTAGTTATCAGTTTATGCAGGTAAGGTGTATCTATCGACCAAAGTTTAGGATTTGTTATTTTGAGATTGCTTGAAAAATCCTTTTTCTCTAATAAATTGAGGCTCAAATTCTTTTGCTCATCAGATGCGACGATTTTGCCATCAGCATCAAGAATTGTTTGTTTTACACTAAAGTTAGATATGCTGCTATCGGCATCATTGTCCATCGTTACATGGGTTGATATTATAGCGTGACCATCCTTTAATTTAGTGGTTACAAAAGTACCATTGCGTGCTATATGCAATCGATTGGATTTATTTAGCCACACATGGCGATAGATACCCGCGCCCTCATAAAACCAGCCTTCTTCCATGGTGGCATCAACCCTTACTGCTACAACGTTAGTACCGCCGTAATTGAGGTACTCAGAAATATTATACTCAAAACTGCTATAACCGCTTTGCTCATTACCTAAATAATGCCCGTTTACCCATACTATAGAGTTACGGAAAACCCCATCAAAAGCGATACTGATGTGCTTGCCTAAGTCCGAAGCCGGAATGAAGAAAGTTTTACGGTACCAGCCTACACTTGCATCAGGAAAATTGCGGCCGATAGCCTTGAACCCGTGACTAAAACTTCCTTTGGGAGAGAATGGCTGCTCCACAGCCCAATCATGCGGTAGGTTAACTTTTCGCCAGGCACGGTCATCAAACCGGGGATCGGCAGCCCCGTCGCCATAACCAGCCTTCGCGAAATAGGAAAAATAGCTTGTACCATTATTAAAATCCTTATTTGTATCGTATGGGTGGCCAAATGCAAAATGCCAGTCGTAATCCATCAACAAATGCTCACGCGGCGAGGATTGTGTTTGGCCGAATGTATATTTAGTGGTTATTATCGCAAGGAACAAGAACAATACTTTCTTAAACTGAATCATATTTTTTATGTAAAGGATTATCGATAGTGTAGGTATAGTTTAATTTCTAAATCATCGGTCGCAATAAATACAAAACCGAACATATAATGTATAGCAAGAAATATGGCTCATGGCAATAAAACCATTGCATGTATTTTTAAGCGCATAAATGTGTTATTGACAATTAAGTTTATGGAGCTAAAAGTACTTAAATTTTCTTTTCATACAAGAAAAAAATTTAGGTATTATGCCCGGAAAATGTGGCAATTTTTAGTGTTTTTGATCGAAATTTCGACAAAAAACGGACTAAAATCAATCATTTTCGGGTCGATTTGAGCAATTTTGGGCTTATTTGAGTCGAATTTTCAATGTAAAAAGGCCATTTTTAATACTTTTCAGGGCGTTTTTGGGGCGAAAAGTGTACCAAATGTACCAGGTGTTTCACTTGTACTGTGGTACAGTACATATCTTAAATTAAAAATCAGGATTAAAGCTTAGTTTAATTCCGTATTGAGATATACCAGGATGATCTAAATAATTAAACCTTTTTATCAGATCGACCCGCACGATCTTGAAAATATTGCCTATTCCTACGCCACCTTCAATATAAGGCACATTACCTAAAGCATAAGTGCCGTTGGTACCGTTCCCCCCTACCGGGAACTTGTATAAACCTGATGAATAGGCCGGGTTATTCTCATTACGCAGGCCGCCATATAAAACTTTAAACGAAAAATATTCGCGCCATTTAAGATGATCTATTAAAGGTATTTTATTCAGGAAGAAGCCATTAAAGCTCTGTGTAAAGTTTAACCCTACATAGTGGTCGCTTACAAACTCCAGGTAACCCATCTGGTTATAAGCATTAGGATCATACGCAATAGATCTGTTTGCCGGGCTGATATCCAGTAATGGAAAAGGAACCTTGCCAGTAATATAACCACCCAATAAGGCAACATCCGAATAGCCTAACTGTGAAAAATAAAACCGCTTAGCAATATTAGCCGTAATGTTATTATAGTTATAAGAACCACCCAAAAATCCTGCAATACCATGATTGATCTGTAAGCTGATAATGGGATATTTACTATAAATGCTAAACCGCACCATACTTCCCTGTATAATTTGTTCATGAGGTGCATAACGCAATCCAAGATCAACTTCGCTGGTTGTTAAGTTACGTACGATGGTATTATCAGCATCATTAAGCTGGTATAATAATGTACCGGCAGCCTGTTGATTCCAATTTACAAAACCTAGATTGTATGAAAAATGGTTTTCAAAATCCTTTACATAAACCAAATTGAAAATTTTGTTATACAACCAATAATCATTTTTACCGGTAGTAAACGATGTAAGCGCAGCTTGTGTATTAACTGCGGCAAGATCTTGCCCGGGTAAACTAACATCATAAAGATACCCTATCTTAAAATAATCATTCGGGAAACGGTATGGAGCGGTTTTATTTAATGAGAAATAGGTATTTAAATCATACTTGGCAATTCCATCCTTGGTGCCATAGGCTGCATAACCATCTAAATAAACGGTTTTGTTAAACTCGGGCGTTGTTCTCGCACCTCCTTGAAAACGAACACCTTCCTGGTTGTTATATGATAATGCCGAACCTATTTGACCAAGCTGCACCGCCCCAAGATCAGCGAATCCATTAGTAATCGCAGAGGCTATCCAAGTCGTCCTTTTGAACGATCGCATGTTTTCCAGCTTATTTATATGTTCATAAATTAGTTCTTGTTGTTTACTAAGCGTATCCGTCCTGTGATGCAGCCAGAAGGTGGTATCCGGTTGATTTACGTTATCAGCAATTTGTAAATCCTTTCCTTTATAAAACCCATCTGGTAGTCGCGAATTCAATTTATAATTAGATCGATAAACCGTTCTTTCACCTATAACACCAAGCCCCTTTTCTTTAAAAATGCCAAAGTCGGCCTTCACATCGCTCTTATTCATGTAATAGCGCCCATCATCATGTTTCTGAAAGTCAAGCACAATTTTCAGGCTGCGCATAAAGTTGATATTGATCTGGCTATTTACATCTAACTCGCATGATTTAACCGCGTACCTTCCGTCCATGGTAACCAACAGTTTGCCTTCAAATAACAGGTCGCCTTTATTACGTGGTGTAAAATTCACCTCAATAAATTTCTCGTTTCCTATTTTGATTGTATCAGCTATAAAAAATTTATAAAAATCCGGCGCGTGATCGGCTATCGGGCTTAGAAATTGGTTGGTGATGATGAAAATATTATTTTCGTAGATGTCAATATTGTCACCGTATATCCGGTTGATATAAATATTAACCCCTACCGTATCCACAAATTTTATAATATTGAGCTCTTTTTGAGCCTGTAAAAACTTAATTGATTTTGAAGGCTTTTTGCGGAAGAAATTTTGAGATAGCTTTTCGCTAAAAAACACAGGTAACGACGTTTGGGTTTCGCCATTAATAACCTGCGTGGTATCCAACATAAATTTATACTTACTAAAGAAGCTACCGTTTATAAATTTGGGCGATAAGTGAAAAAACGAAAGCCCGATACGTTCATACTGATCATATTGCAAATAATCGGCACTCTGCATCCGGTTAATGTTTTTATGATCAATAATTTCCTGTATAAGCTCAACAGCAGGGTTACCTTTGTTTCGATATTTTTTTCGCTTACCGGCGGAAATTCTAACTTCCTGGAGTTGCCGTTGTGAGGACTTTAAATGTATTTGTAATTCATTAACGCGGTTGGGCTTTATTTCCTTATTTAATGGTTGTGACCCCATAAGCGAAAAGGAAACCCTTTTATATGATCCCTGCGCGCTCAAAAAAAACTTACCCTGGCTATCTGAGCTAGTAGCATGGGCACTTTGAGAAAATGTAATAGTAACATTTGGTATTGGCTTGCCGGTTAACGCATCAGTTATTCGCCCGCTGACTGTAGTTATTTCTAAAACAGGGCTCTTATTTTGCTTGGTCGTATCTGATATTTTTAGGCTATCTTTTGTTTGCTTTAGACTATCAATATGCTGAGCAGATACATTAAATGAAAAAATCAGCAAATAAAAAAAGAACCACCTTCCTGTAAGGTTACCATTTTTAAAGCTTAGGGGTAGAAGAGTTTTTCGCCACCAAGTAGGGACGTTATTTTTAATGTAATCCCAATAAATAAGTACCAAACTGCTTTAATAATTTAAATTTAAACCGGACCAGGGGCAAAGTGTTTTATAAAATAGGTTTAAACTGAAAAGTATTTTTCTAATATAGCGATCAATTCTGTATTGTTTTTGATTTTTTGTATTATTTATAATAAAATCATATATAAATCAACCGGTTTATTGGGTAAAGCAGTGATTCATTTCCTTTAATTATTTGGATAGTCACGGTATGAAGTTCGATTATTAAAAACGATGCTACTAAACAAAAAAAGCCCCCTTCCCGGAAGGGGGCTCTAGGCAACAACACCTTTCACTAAACTAATTCAATGATATATCTTATAATCTTTCAATTAGAAAAATTGCCTACATCTTTAATAAATTAGTTTTTATAACTGCTAAAAAGTGTTCTCAATTAGTATATACTGTGCTTGTTCCGTACAATTTATTTGACACGCTTGACAAATAAGTGTGAGAATCGGCATCAGGTAAATTGTAATATAGATATACACCATAGCCATTGCTCACCGTCTTGGTAGCTAAAGAAGCAGCTGTGGAAGAAGATGTATTTTGTACATCAATAGCGGCAGGTGCTAGGGCGCTTTTTGCCAAGCCTGGAACATTTGGTACTGAATAAGTACCATAAATGGCATTCCAGCTATAATTTATTTGTGAGCCTACAGTTACACCGTTATACGATAAATACGATGCAGCGGGTCCATAATCATAAAAGGAAATGATCTTATTTGGCATCAATTGATGAAGAGCGGTAACCAAGTAGACAAATGAAGATGAATTTACCTGACCGCTGCCACTGGTTGGATAATCAGCATATTCATCATCAAAATCGATACCATCCAGCCCATATGTAGTAACGGCATTACTTAACTGCTGCGCGAAAGCTTGTGCATCAGCCTGGCTTTGAAAATTACATATGCCCACTCCTGCATGATTACCCAAAATGGATAACAATACTTTGATCCCTTTTGCCTGAACTGGCTGAATATAGGTTGATGCATTACTTAATACATTAGTAACCTGTGTATTGTAATACAATACAGCTTTACCGGTTGAAGCATCGAGATTGATATTAGCCGCAAAGATAATCCCAATATCGAATAATTGCTGCCCGGTAGACAAGGTATACTTACCCACATCCCTGAAATCATAATTGTTCACCTCCATATAACACACACTCTTTGGGCCGCTCACACCGATAGCAAAGGCATTTGAAGAAGCCGTTGAAGAAGATTTTAAATTTTCCGGTACAGGGTTTGAATTTGATTTCTTATCGCATGATGACAGAAAAGCAACGGCTGCTATAACTATTCCAGTTGCAGCATTTTTTAAATTAGCTTTATTAGATGTTTTCATAATTTTTGGTTAAGTAATTGGTAATTTTTTAAAACATAATTGGGCTGGTTCTTTTCATCTTTTGTTTCTCCATAGGCATTGTGATTGGTTAGGTATTCGGTTAATTATCTTCAGTATTACAATTTAGGTTTAGGCCCCATCATAAATTCCAACACGCCTCCGTTCAGCAAATCTGTATGGGTCACATAATCTTTAGCGTATGGCTTCCCATTTAAGGTTACTGCCTGGATATATACATTTTTAGCGCTGTTATTTTTCGCTTTTACAGTAAACTTTCCATTAGCCGTTTTTATGGTAATCTCATCAGCAGCCGGGCTTCCAAACATATAACGCCCACTGGCTGGATTTACAGGATATAAACCGGCGATACTCCATATTGCCCAGGCGCTCATTTGTCCACAATCTTCATTACCGGCATAACCATCCGGCTGATCGTGGTACAAAGAATCGATAATCATTCTTACCCTGGATTGGGTTTTCCATGGCATTCCTGCATAATCATATAAGTAAGCCACATGATGGCTTGGTTCATTACCGTGTGCATACTGACCTATCATTCCGCTGATATCCGGCGATTGATCCTCCCCATGCATAACGGAAGTAACCGAGAAAAGCGAATCCAGCCTCCTTACGAATCGTTGTTTGCCACCATAATGCGCAATTAGTCCATCAACATCCTGCGGAACAAAAAAAGAATACTGCCAGGCGTCACCTTCCATAAACATAGCCTTATCCGGATCATGCTCTGAATAAAAAGGATCAAATGGAGTTACCCAGGTGCCGTTACTGTTTTTAGCGCGCATAAAGCCGCTAATTGGGTCGAATACTTGTTTCCAACCGGCCGACCGTTGCATAAAATACTTATAGTCATTAGCGTTACCCATTTTTTTAGCTACCTGAGCTATACACCAGTCGTCATAAGCATATTCAAGCGTGTTAGTTACGCTTGCGCCATATTTATCCTGCGGTACATACCCATATTGTCGGTAATAATTACAGCCCCTGATATTTTCCATCGCGCTTGCCTTCATAGCCTGATAAGCGAGATTAATATCAACTCCTTTTATACCTTTTAGTACAGCATCAGCTAATACCGGCACCGCATGGTATCCGGTCATGCAATTGGTTTCATTAGTGCTCAGATCCCATACCGGCAGCAAACCATTCTCTTTGTAAAATGCAAGCATGGAATTGACGATGCCTGTATACCGCTCTGTTTGAATAACGGTATAAAGCGGATCCAATGCACGAAAGGTATCCCATAAGGAATAAGCAGTGTAGCGTTGCTGGCCGGCAGGCATTTGATGAATTTCGCCTTTTGCATTTTGGTAAGTTCCATCAGCATCAGAATATTGCGAGGGTGCGATACAGGTATGATAAAGCCCGGTATAAAAAACACGCTTTAAGTGGATGTCATTAGTTTTGATCTGCATTTTAGAAAGCTCATGCTCCCATTTCTTTTCTGCATTATCCTTAACGGTATTAAAATCCCAACCCTTAATCTCGTTTAATGCAATAAGAGCCTTATCGGTATTTACTGTTGAAAGTGCTACCTTAAGTTTTACATGATTATATTTTTCTGTATTGAACACTAACTGTCCAACAACATCCTCGGCCTTTGCCTCACCAACCGATATCGGCGAGCCATTGGCAGTAAGGTATAGTTTACTAAAGGGTTTAGAGCTGCGTAATGCGAAATATACGCGTTGCACCTGCGCCCATCCCGTAGAGTAACGGTAGCCGATGAGCGTTGAATCATTAAGTCGTTTAATATAGGTACCTGTTGGCTTATCCCAATTTTGATGGTATCCAAGGTCCAGTTTGATGACGGGGGAAACCCCAGTAGGATATGCATAATCATGGAAGCCGCAATGCTCTGTAGCCGACAATTTTGCTTCGATGCCGTTATCCATTTTTACCCGATAATAGCCCGGACTTGCCTGTTCATTTGCATGACTGAAAGTAGTTCGCCCATGGTCGGCTGTATCTGTAATTAATTTATTTTCAGGCATGACTGATATGTCACACCAATCACCTATCCCGGTACCGCTTAAATGCATGTGGCTGAATCCGGTGATCACTGAATCACCATAAAAATAACCACCGCACCAGTCCCATCCTGTACGGCCGTTATCGGGACTCAATTGAACCATCCCGAATGGCACAGTAGCTCCCGGAAAAGTATGCCCATGACCACCGGTACCAATAAACGGATCGACATAGGTTATTAATTTTTGCTGAGCTTGAGTATTTATTTTAAATAGCGATATAAAAATGAGGAATAGTACAATCTTTTGTTTCACGGAGGTATTTGTTATTAATTAATGAGCAAGATTGATTGAAATAAGCGCTCCGGGTTTTACACCAGAGCGCTCTCATTTAACACTAATCAAAACTCAATTGTGGTAGTATGTAGGATCAGAATTGTATTAAAAGTTTGGCCCATTAACGTCCCACCATAAGCGGGTAGTAATATTATCAGGGCCATTTAATAAATTAGCTATCGCGTTATTAAAAGCAGTTGGATCTTTTAGAATGAGCGAGCTCGGATATTGTAAGCGGCGTATCTGAAGTGCTACAGCTCCCGGGATGCCGCTGTCATTGTTGATTATTGGAAATAATTTTGGATAGCCTGTACGTCTGTAGTCAGCCCAGGCTTCTTGTCCATCCGGAAATAAAGCCAGCCATTTTTGGGTAATAATCTGTTCCAGCATTTGCTCCTTGGTACCATTCGGGTTCCAGGCTACGCTAATGGTTGATAGCGCGGTCGCATTATTGGCAGGAACAAGAGGATCTACATAATTGGCTTCTGTGGTTGTACCCGCTATATAAGCGTCGGCACCGGATGCAACACCATACTTAGTCATAGAGTTTCTTATGCCGGTTTCATAATCGGTTTGAATACTTTCACTGGTCCATCCGCGTAAAGCAGCCTCGGCCCTCAGGAACCATACTTCAGCAGAAGTAAGAATTGGCTGCGGGACACTAGGCGTAAAATATGCATTGGGATTTGTGGCAGTTGCTATGTTTCCGGTTGAAAAGTACGCGTAGGTCGCATTATCACTAACATAAGTACCGGTGCGTACTCCGTGATACTGCCCGGCGTATGGAGATGAGCCGGTTGGTGCCGCCGTAGTAGGGGCAAAATAAACTGTAAACCTCGGGTCATTATAACCCTGCATATAACTTTGTATGGCCGCATCCATAACCATTTGCCCCCCCCCATAAGTAGCAATTGCATAAAAGCCAGTGAACCCGTTTATTGATGATGGTACGTTGGCATCATCAGCAGTCGTCTCTAACAAACCGCCTGAATTCTGGATCGCTTCTAATGCTTGTGCTTTTGCAGTTACCGCGTCAACCTTTACTATACGCATAGCCAAACGCAGGCGAAGCGAATTGGCATATTTGAGCCATTGTTTATAGTTCCATCCATAAACATAGTCAGTACTTGCGGCATATGGCGATGATGTGATACCCGCGCTTATCGCCGCTTGAAGATTTGTCACAGCAGTATCTATCTGTTTAAAAAACTGCTGGTAAATTGCTTGCTGGCTATCAAAAGGAGTTGTTGTTAAAGAGGAACCAGCCTTTGAATATGGAACCGGGCCAAACCTATCGGTTACCTTATCCATAGCTGTAACCTGTATGAGCAATCCTATTCCCCATACCGGAGGTTGCGAAGTTTTAATGTTGGTGGTGAGCGACAACGAGCGCATACTTGGCAAAATATCGCCATAAATGTCTCCTAATGCCGGTGCGTTCCAACTTTCATGCATACCATAGTCCAAATTGCTACCTTGATTAAAAGCGCATGCGTCCAGGTATCCGGCATAACCATCCGCGCTAAGATTTTGGGCGCGCTGGTAATCGTCGAAAATATCTACTTCAAGAGGGCCAAAGAGTGTAGAAGCTATGGCAACGGATTGGGTAGAAGATAATTTGGTAGGATCGGTATTGTATTTTTCAAAATTCTTGGTACACCCTGCCAGCGCTAAGGCTATGAACATAATCCCAATAAACTTGTATTTACCTTTTGGGTTATATGCTATATATTTAAAGTTCCTTTTCATTGTTTTATAATTAAAATAATCAATATTATTAAAAGCTAACATTAGCCGAAAAACCGAGGTTACGTGTTGCAGGCGGGTTAAATGCGTCCACACCTCCAAGGCCATTACCTGTAGAGGTGCTTACCTCAGGATCGAACGGCGCTTTTTTGTAGAAATAGAACAGATTGCGACCTATTAATGCAAATTTCACACTTTTGATGGCACTGTTGGTAATTGGCCATGTATAGCCAAGTGATGCTTCACGCAGGCGAACAACCGTAGCGCTGTAAATATATTGATCTGTTAAACCAGTGAGGCCACCTGCTGCCTGATACCAGTTTTTCGCGGTAACAGAAGTTACCGACTGGCCTGAGGAATTAACCCCATTGACTGTAACTGTGCGGTTGGGGCCATTGCCGAGGGAAGCCTGTGAAACGCCGAAATAGTCCATCTCTGCCTGGGTATAGGAAAGCACCTGGCCGCCAAATTTTCCGTCAACCAGGAAATTCAGGTTAAAGTGGCCGAAATCAAAACTATTGCTCCACCCCAATTGAAATTTCGGATTAGGATTACCTAAATAACTATATGTACCAACTTTTTGCGGCGCATAGTTGCTTGCGTTAGTACCCGACAACACTACCTGGCCATTGGCGTTTTTTAAAGTAGTGTATCCGTATATATCACCCACGGAACCGCCATCTGCCATTACCGATTCATACCCATACTGGCCATTACCACTACCGGTTAAAATAGCTAAAGGTAAACCATCTTTGTCATCAACCTGTATTACCTTATTTTTATTCATGGAAGCATTAAAGGAAGTATTCCATATTAATGCTTTATCCCGTATCACATCAGCGCCCAAAGTAATTTCAAAACCTTTGTTCTGGATATCGCCCGCATTAACATAAGCATTTGAAATGAGGGTGAAAGGAGACGGCTGTATAGAGAAATATTGGTTATAAGTATGGGTATCATAATAGGTGGCACTGAAACTGATGCGGTTATCTATAAATTTCCAGTCCGTACCCAATTCAAAAGAATGGGTCATTTCAGGCTTCAGGGTCTTTAATGGCGCATTGTTATTAAGTACTTCGGCACCGCTGCTATTTTGTGTATTTTGTCCTAAAGTTACATTAAAGGGTACGCCGTTACCAACATTGGCATAACTTCCACGCACTTTAGCGTAGGAAATAGCCTGGGGCATAGCAAACATTTGCGATAAAATAAACGTAAGACCTTCCGAAGCATAATCGTAATGGTCATTAGGCGTAAATGCCAGGGTTGAATTCCATTCAGTACGGTTAGTTAAGGCTAAATACACCCAATTTTTGTAGGAAAGGTTGGCGCTTTCGAAAATTGATTGGGTTTGCGTATGGGAAAAATAGGTGTTTGGAGCAATTGGATTACCTGCAGCATTAAATATATTAGAAAGAGAAAAAAAGTTGGGTGTTAAAAGCTGACCATTATTTCCGTTAGCACCGTCGCCAACAGCTAAACTATTAGTCCTCAAATCACTTATGGAAGCGCCTACTAAACCATCCAGTTTGAATTGGCCCCAGCTTTTTGGGTTAAAATTGGCAATAATATCGCCATACTTTTGCTCAGTTACCCCGTTATTGTAAGCGAACGCCCCATTAGGAGCAGTAACACCATTAAATACGGTTCCGGCGCTTTGATCATAGTTATAAACGTCATTGGTACGGTCAACATTTCCCCTTACCTGTAAATTAAACCATGTGGTAAAATCATATTTCACATTGGCGCTGGCTATTATGCGGTTACGCTGCAAACTATTCGGATCATTATTGATAAGCCACCACGGGTTTTGCTGCGGGGGATTAGTTCCTCCCAGGTTCGGCCAGTTCTGTGTAGCCACGCCGGTTGACGAATTAAGATTTTGATAATTGGTTTTGTAGGGTAATATGTTAGCCCCTCGTGGAAACAAGTATAGGCCTGTCAATGGGTTAGCACTCACTCCCAATTCCGGGGTATTGGCAATATTTTGATCAATATACGCCATATTGCCGTCAACCGTTAATTTATTGTTCAACAATTTTAATGTTTCGTGTAAATTAAAGTTGTTTCTCTTCAGATCGTTTTTGGGTTCAACACCGCTCGCGGTGGTATTAGCGTATGAAAAATAAGTTTGAGCTGTTTCAGAACCGCCGGAAAGGTCAATAGCGTTGGTGAAGTTGGTACCGGTTTGGAAAAACTCTTTTAAATTATTATGAGGTTGGTCAGAAATTGCAGGCCCGTAACTATCGGAGGCACTTGGAGTTTGCCCATATTGGTTTTGAAACTTAGGCAATGAAACCGCATTTGAAGCCTGAAAACTTGACGAAAAATTTATTTGAACTTGTCCTGCCTTGCCTTTTTTAGTGGTAATCAAAATTACGCCATTTGAAGCCTGGCTACCATATAACGCGGAGGCAGAAGCGCCTTCCAATACAGTAATACTTTCTATATCCTCGGGATTTAAATTTGATATACCATCCCCGCCATCAGGAGAGCCGCCTTGTATGCTGGTAGGTTGGCTCCCATTTGATGGACTACCCAGCGGTACACCATCTATCACATACAAAGGCTGGTTACTACCTGCGAATGAACGTATCCCCCTGAGTTCAACTTTTGTTGAACCGCCAACACCAGAAGCACTGGGTGAAATGGTTACGCCAGCTACCTTGCCGCTTAATGAGTTCATCAGGTTATCCGTTTTTACCGTGTTTATTTCATCGCTGCTAATCGTTTGGGTAGCATAAGTAAGCGACCTTGAAGACCTTTTGATACCCAAAGCTGTTACCACAACCTCGTTAAGTTGGCTTGAATTAGCTCCAAGCGTTACAACTATATTCGTTTCTGTCCCAACAACAACTTGCCTGGTATTATAGCCTACATAGCTAAAAACAAGTATATCGCCCGGATTGGCTGATAAAGAAAATTTACCATTCACATCGGTTTGCGTGCCTGTGGTGGTACCTTTGATAACAACGGAAACACCCCCGAGCGTTGTTCCTGTACTGTCGCGTACCGTTCCGGTAATTGTACCCTGAGCATACAAACGCTTGGTGAATTTGGCGGGGTTCGATAAATGATGATTGATTGCGCTTCCTGATGTAATTACACTCCCGGCAGCAAATGCTCCCGCGGAACTACAAACAATCAAGCATGTAAGTAAGCTTTTTTTCATACTCATGTTTAGATTAATTAAACTGTTAATAAATTGGTTTTAGAACTAGCAGCCGGATAAATGGCGACCATTAATTGGTTTTTGGGCGCGCTTACTATCAGTTACTAAGGTTATATCCCTTTTTGCTAAAGAATTGCCTACAAGAATTTTTATTTTTTTAATAAACACTGCATTTGTTTTATAAAAAAAGATTGTGCCCCAAGGATTATAGGGAAACGCTATCATTATATTTTATTACAATGAGGTTGATAAAGCGTCAAATTAATACTAAAACTATTCTATTATAATCCGAATTAGTACATTGCGTTTACTTTCATCTGATCATTAAGCCATAGAAGAGATTGAAACCTGATTTACTTGAACTCTGGAAAAAAATCTGTTTAACGGATGATGTTAAAGCATTTGAGCAGCTTTATTATACGCTATTTGGCAAATTGATTAAATTCAGCATTTATTATGTTCATCAGCGGGAAGCGGCTGAAGAAATTGTATCAGAGGTTTTTGTAAAATGCTGGAGTAACAGGAGCAGCCTGAGCCATATTGAATATCCGGAAAGCTATTTATTTATCGCTGTTAAAAATCAATCGTTAAAATATCATAAAAAATATTCCAATATACACCTGGTTGAATTAGAAGATCATCAGTTCCGGTTGGTTGATCTGGCTGATCCATCCAAAAAACTGGAAATAAAAGAATTACATCACCGCCTTGATAAGGCCATTGAAACCCTGCCTATGCAGGCACGTATGGTCTTCAGGCTAATTAAAGAAAACGGCTTAAAGTATAAAGAGGTTGCCCAGATACTGGAGATTTCACCAAGAACGGTGCAAACGCAGCTTTTCAGGGCGATTGATAAACTGAGGCAAGCCTTGAAGTCGCTGCCGGAAAATGAGCATAACTCCGGGATGAAAGGTAAAATCCTGGGTATTTTGATCCTATTTTTTTATTCAATAAATTATTTAACCAACTTGTAGGCATCTTTTATAAAAAAGAGATTATCATATTGTACACAATACACCAATGGAAGAAAAGAGATTTACCGAATTACTTGCAAAAAAATTATCCGGAGAGATTACTCCTGATGAGTTTGCTGAGTTTAACCGGCTTATTGCAGGCAATACCTCTTTTCAAAAAGAATATGAATCGGTAAGGTCCTACTGGATGCAGGACGACGAGCCTTATGACAACATGGTGGGCATTCTTGAAAAAATCAAGCAGCGTGCAGGAATTACGGACACCGACGAAAACACAGCTAGTGTAATTGAAATACAGCGTCCCAAAAAGAACTTGTTATGGTTGCGCAGCATTGCTGCAGCTGCTATCGCGCTTATTGTGTTATCTGCCTCTTTCTATTTTTTCAGAATAAATCCCCCCGGAAATACCACTACACGCTTGTCCGAACTAAAAACAAAGAATGGATCAATTGCTAAAATCAGGTTAGCTGATGGCACATTGGTTACGCTAAACGCTTTGTCGACGCTAAGCTATCCGAAAAACTTCACTGGTAAAACAAGAGAAGTTTTTTTAAGTGGGGAGGCTTTTTTTGATGTAGCTAAAGATCATAAACATCCGTTTATCGTGCATACAAATCAATCAGATATCCAGGTGCTGGGTACTGCATTTGATATTAAAAGCTATAAAAATGACCCGCAATTTGAAGCAACACTTTTTAGAGGAAGCATTCAGGCTACATTAAAAAATAATCCTGCTATAAAAGTTATACTAAAGCCAACAGACAAGCTACTTATTCAGCATACATCTTATTCTTTAACCAAGGAAACTTACTTTGATGATTCGAATACCTTAAATATCGAAACAGCATGGATGAATAATAAGCTCGTATTTAAAAATGAACCCTTTGAGCAACTTGCCAACAGCCTGGAAAGAAAATATGGAAATAACATATTTTTCAAAAATGATGTATTAAAATCCATTAAATTTACCGGTGAGTTTGAAAAAGAAGATATAAATCAGATTTTATTATCGTTACAAATAGTTACCCGATTCAATTACAAAATTTCGGGTAATAACATTTATATTTTTTAACCAATTATTTATTCTTTTTCAAAACATGTCCTGTATAGACCAATCAGGGCCAGGGCTGATATGCAAAATGTTTTACAGGTTAATTCATGAAATTAATCAGGTTACTATTATTGATTCTCATTTTCTGGAACTCAAAACAAGGGTACTGCCAAACAAAAGTTACACTCAATTTGCGGCATGCAACTTTTGAAGATGTAATAAATGATATTAAAAACCAAACGATCTACCATTTCATATATCGCCCAGATCAGTTACCCGGATGGCCTATTACACTACATATCAGAAACCAGGAGGCACTGACTCTTCTACATAACCTTTTAATGGGCACTGGCTATTCCTTCCATGTAGTTTCAGATAATTTAATAGCCATCAGCGCTCCAAGAGATACTGTTCAAAGATTACCGATAACTGGATTTGTAACTGATGAAGACGGCAATCCGCTAAGCAGACTGTCCGTCAGGATAACAAATAATCCTTATGGAACAGAAACGGATGAGAATGGTAAGTTTACCATTAACGCTATTAAGGACAGTATTATTAAAATATCCGGCATTGGATTCATCACCCAGGAGATAAGGGCTGGCATTATCGGTGAACCCTTAAGAATAATTATGCTACCTACTGCTAATACCCTTGATGAGGTAGTTGTGACGGCTTTAAATATAAAGAAAGCGGACAGGAAGGTAGGCTACTCGGTGTCGACTATACAGGGAATAGACCTGACCGAGGCCAGGGAGTCGAACGTGGCTATGTCACTTGAAGGACAGGTGGCTGGATTAAATGTGAGTGGCGTTAACGGAGGACCGGCATCATCTTCAAGATTACTGCTCAGGGGAGCTGCCAGCATGAGCGCCGGTTCCCCTTTACTCATATTGGATGGCATACCAATAGACAATACTCAGCGCGGTGCGGCAAATGAATACGGCGGCGCGGATTACGGCGATGGATTCAGTAATATAAATCCGGATGATATAGAAAGTATTACCGTTTTAAAAGGATCTGCTGCTTCGGCATTGTATGGGGCAAGGGCAGCAAATGGCGTAATACTGATTACGACAAAAACCGGAAAAAAGAACTCAAAAACATTAATTGAATATAATCTCAATCTTGCCTACAGCCAGGCTGTAAATAATACCGATTTTCAGTATGTATACGGTCAGGGCTCACAAAACGAAAGGCCTACGGATGTGGCGAGTGCAGTAGCATCTGGCTTGCTGAGCTGGGGGCAAAAGCTAGATGGAAAACCAACCATTCAATTCGACGGTAATTTATACCCATATTCAGCCGTTAAAAATAATGTTGACCAGTTTTACCGGATAGCTCCATCACTTACCAATACCATTGAAGTAAGTGGCGGTAACTCCAAAGCTACCTTTAGGGCATCCGCTTCTGATCTTGAAGATGAATCGATTGTTCCCAATAGCGGACTGAACAGAAAAACCTTCAACTTAAACACCACCTACGATATTACTGACCAACTAGAATTCAGCTTTAATGGCAACTATATTTATGAACTCGATAAAAACAGATCGTACTTAAGCGATGGCCCGATGAATCCTAATTATGGTATTGAGTTTTTGGCGACAAGTGCCAATCAGGCCAGCCTTAAGCCCGGTTACAATCCATCAAACGGCGATGAATCACAATGGAACAGCGATGTGTACATTACCAATCCGTACTTCGCTGTAAATAAACAGGTAGACAATTCCACCCGGAACCGCTTTATAACCGCCGGCGTTTTAAAGTACAAATTCTCTGAGGATATGTATCTACAGGGTAGGCTCGGATACGATATTAGCAATGATGGATTGTTAAATGTTTTGCCTACCGGAACTGCGTTCACCGTGAACGAACAGGGTGGATTGAATGGCTTGAGCAAATCACAAACATCCGAGCTGAACACCGATCTACTCTTTGTCGCGGAAAAAAAACTGACATCAAATCTTGATCTCGATTTTTCGGCAGGCGGTAATTTCCGCAAACGTCAATATAATCTAACAGAGATTACCGGTTCTCAATTTATAACCCCTTATTTATATACTCCTGCAAACCTGGCAAGTATAGCTACAAATTATGACGTATCTGAAATTGTAACGGAGTCTGCCTATTACTCGGCCGATGTTGATTTTATGCATCTGCTAGACATAACTGCTACCGGCAGGTACGATGTTTTTTCAACGTTACCAGCCAATAGCAGAGGGATTTTTGTTCCGGGCGTTTCGGGCAGCTTTTTATTTTCAGATCTCTTGCACCTGCCACAACTGAGTTCAGGAAAATTTAGGATTAGTTATGCCAAAACAAGTGGGGAGCCATCGCAACCTTATACTACGCAATTGTATTTCACCTCCAATAACACGGTAAATGGTATCCCTTTAGGAAGTTTTTCTCCTGAGCTGCCCAATTACAACCTGAAACCGTTCACGCTTAACGAATTTGAGACTGGTGTTAACGTAAACTTCTTCCAGAACCGTTTAGGCGTAGATGCCACTTATTTCAACCGGATCACCCACAACGAAATAGCGAATGCCCAACAGTCAGTTGCGACCGGGTTTACATCTGCCTATGTTAATGTCGGTAAAACTAAGAATACAGGCATTGAGTTATTGCTAACCGGGACACTAATAAAAACAATTTCATTTTACTGGAAGACAAGTATTAATTTAAGCTTGGTTCATAATATGCTGTTATCTATTGATGGTTCAAGCCAGTACCTGCTGACCGGCACTTACCGGCCGTTAAATGCAAACACAGCCTTGGTTGTAGGCAAATCCATCACGCAAATAATGGCTTATGATTACAAAAGAGATGCGGCAGGAAATATCATTATAGGGAGTGACGGCATACCCGAACGCGGAAACCTAGACGCAATGGGTGGCACGTTGCCAACGTCTTACGGTGGTTTTACCAATTCATTTCATTATAAAAGGTTCAACCTGTCTTTTTTAATCGATTACAAATTTGGCAATAAAGTACTTTCGGCTACAGAGGATTACTCTTACGTTTATGGATTGAATAAAGCAACTTTACCCGGGCGCGAAACTGGCATTGTCGCAAATGGCGTAAATGAGAATGGGCAGCGTAATACGATCAATGTACCGGCTTATACTTATTATCCCGACTTAGCTACGAATATTTCAGCGTTATCTGTTTTAAACGGCAGTTTTATCAAATTCAGACAGCTTATTTTGGGATACGAATTTCCGGCACAATCTTTACACAGTGTATTCCAAACTATATCTGTTAGTCTTGTTGGCCGTAACTTGTTTACTATTCTGAAATACACTAAGAATATCGATCCCGAATCAGAATTTGCTCCAACTTTGGGCTATGCGGGAATAGAAGGCGAATCGTTACCGGCAACAAGAACTATGGGGTTAAATTTAAATTTTAAATTCAGGTAAGGCTATGCGAATAATTCTTTTTACATCACTTATCGGACTTGTTTATTTAACGGGCTGTACCAAAGCACAGTTGAACAATATCAATACGGATCCTACAAAGTCAACCGCAACAAACTTCGACCCCAACGATTTGCTTTCAACTGCGCAACTGAATTATGCTAATACCGGTTACTACCAATTGGTATACGAAAGTACGATGATGCAGGTACTTGCGTCTACCTATTTTTATTATAACAATGGTGATAAATATATAAACGAGGGCAATTTTACCGACTATCAGGGGGCTATCTTTAGCCAGGGTTACACCGAAGCAGGTGACATCAGGCAAATGCAGCAGCTTTGTATGCAGAAGGATTCAGCAAGCTATTCCAATCTCATCAATATTGGTAATATTATGTTCGTGATGATCTTACAAAGAGTTACCGATATGTATGGCGATTGCCCCTACTCGCAGGCTGACATGGCAGAGCAAGGAATAAAATATCCGGTTTATGATCACCAGCAGGATATTTATAACGCCATGCTGTCTGAATTGAATAACGCGATCTCCAGACTTGATGTGAATAAGCCCAAACCAACGGCGGACCTTTTTTATAATGGCGATATCAGCAAATGGAAAAAATTCGGTTATTCATTAATGCTGAGAATAGCCATGCGCCTTACAAAGGTAGACCCAGCCACAGCTCAGAAATGGGCGCAAACGGCGGCCGCAGGTGGCACGTTTGCCGATGTCAGCGATAATGCGATCGTGCAGACGGATGCCTCTAATGCAAGCAGTCAGAATGGCTCCTCAATCGCTCTAAGAACGCTTACCGACTATGAACAGGTGAGATGGAGTAAAACATTGATTGATTACTTACGGCTAAATAATGACCCGCGATTAAGCGTTATTGGCGAAATCCCTCCGGCTGGTCTTTCAAATAATGGTAATGAAAACCTCACAGGTAACCCGGATTCATCATTGCAACAAGGGTTGCCAAACGGCTATGACCTGCTGGGCGGCTCAACAGATATCAAGAACTCGCCCGACTATCCCGGCGGTACAGGCTCGGGGGCCGATTTCGCGCCGCTTGGGAATTACTCCCGCCCCAGAACAAGTGTTTACCTGAACCTTGGAGGCCCAATCTTTGTGCTGACTTATGCAGAAACAGAGTTTTTACTGGCAGAGGCAAGCGCAAGAGGATGGAATATAAACGGGACCGCTCAACAACATTACGCTAACGGAGTTACCGGCGCTTTTCAATCGCTTACTCAGTTAAATGCGCAAACGGAAGTAAGTCAACCTTCGATCACTAACTATTTAAATTCGCATCCTTTAGACATGTCTTCGGTAAGCAATTCGCTTCAGATGATCAATACGCAATATTGGGTAGCGACCGGAACTGATTTTAATTTCATTGAAAACTGGTTTAACTGGAAAAGATCCGGATACCCGAATCTTACCCCTATAAATTATCCGGGAAATATAACCATGGGCACAATACCCAGACGAATGATCTACCTGTCCACTGAAATATTGACAAACCCGGTGAATTACAAAGCCGCTGTTGCACGATTACAAGGTGGCGATGTTTTGACAGCAAGAGTTTGGTGGGATACAGGTAATTAAAAAAACCTACACTTACTCTAAAAAGACATTTTAAAATAAAAAGGTTCCTTAGAGTTACCTAAGAAGCTTATTTTGTTTTGTGATACTACCTGAATTCGAACAAGAGGACACAAGGATTTTCAGACGCTTAGCCTATTTAAATATATCGCTTATAATGAAAATGGATTTAATAATTTCACCACTTTTTACAAATTTTTCAAACAAATAACCCGCAAAAGGATTGCCTTGATCAACAAGAAATATTAATTTTCTTTTTCATAAGTGTTATTTTAACAATTATAATTATATTTGGGATTTATAAGCCTGTTTCCTCCAATTATTATAGACTGAATTTTATCTAGTAGCTCATTATTTGAGTTTCAATCACTTGATATTGGTAGGCATAATTATTATGTCAAACCGAAAACTACCTTCAGTAGCGATTCAGGATATTACTGGCATTGGAAAGTGGTTAGGACCTTAAACAAGATATAAAACACTTTGGAAACACCTAGTTGATTATGAAATATATATTGATCCTATTTTTCTTTCTATACATTTCAGTTGATGCTCAAAAAGCAACCAAGTTGAATGCTTTTCCTTTACAGGACGTAAAACTATTGCCGGGAATATTTAAAGACGCCGAAATCACTGACTTTAATTATATGATGGCGATGAGCCCGGACAGGCTTCTGGCTCCATATCGCCGTGAAGCCGGATTACGACCAAAAGCGAAGAGCTATCCGAACTGGGAAGATTCAGGCTTGGATGGCCACATGGCGGGTCATTACCTTTCGGCCTTATCGATGATGTATGCTTCGACAGGAGATAACCGGCTACTGGAACGGCTGGATTATATGATTAGTGAACTTAAAATATGCCAGGATAAAAACGGTGACGGCTACGTTGGAGGAGTTCCTGGAAGTAAGGAATTATGGGCACAGGTGAGGGCGGGAAATCTAACAGATTTTAATAAGAAATGGGTCCCTTTCTACAACATCCATAAAGTTTTTGCCGGTTTGCGTGATGCTTACTTATATACGGGAAATAAAACCGCTAAGCTAATGCTGATCAAATTCGCCGATTGGTTTGTGAATATAAGTTCCTCGCTATCTCAACAAAAAATACAGGAAATACTTCAAACAGAACAAGGCGGCATAAATGAAGTCCTGGCGGACGTTTATGGCATCACAGGTGACAAAAAATATCTTTTGGCTGCATATAGTTTCTCACATCAATCGTTACTACTTCCGCTCGAACACGGCCGTGACGAGCTTAATAACCTTCATGCCAATACACAAATACCCAAGGTTATTGGGTTCAAACGAATAGCAGATTTAAATAACGATACCAGCTACAATAAGGCCGCCCTGTTTTTTTGGCAAACCGTTACAGAACACCGGTCAGTGGCTATTGGTGGAAACAGCGTAAGGGAGCACTTTAATCCATCGGACGATTTTTCGACGATGATAGCCAGTGTTGAAGGACCCGAGACCTGTAATTCTTATAACATGCTGAAACTTACAGAAGCATTGTACTTTTCTGATCCTAAACCAAGTTATATCGACTACTATGAAAGAGTGCTTTATAACCATATCCTTTCATCAGAAAGAATTGGAAAAGGGGGATTTGTTTATTTTACGCCAATGCGGCCGGGCCACTACCGGGTTTATTCCCAACCACAAAGCAGCATGTGGTGCTGTGTAGGCACCGGCATGGAAAATCACGCGAAATATGGTAAATTGATATACGCCTATAAAAACAACGATCTATATGTTAACCTTTTTATCGCATCCCAATTAAACTGGCGGCAAAAAGGATTAAAATTAACACAATCTACCTCATTTCCTGAAAGTGAAAACACAACAATTAAAGTTGATGCGGTACCAAATGGGTCTTTCGCTATAAATATAAGATACCCTTCCTGGGTAAGGACAGGAAACCTGACGGTGTTAGTAAACGGCCAAAAGCTAAATGTTGCCCAAAAGCCGTCAACGTACATCACCATTAAGCGGACCTGGAAAAAAGGAGATATAGTATCCGTTCATTTGCCGATGCAAAACACAATTGAGCGGTTGACAGATAGCTCGAACTACGAGGCAGTTTTACATGGCCCTATTGTTTTGGCCTCAATAATAGATACCAATAATATGGAGGGACTTTTGGCCGATAGTAGCCGTATGGGGCATGTAGCCAACGGTAAACTGTACCCGC
Source organism: Mucilaginibacter sp. L196 (assembly GCF_009765905.1). Lineage (GTDB taxonomy): Bacteria > Bacteroidota > Bacteroidia > Sphingobacteriales > Sphingobacteriaceae > Mucilaginibacter. The sequence continues at coordinate 126,116 of NZ_LMUO01000004.1, forward strand.
TACAACAAATGCCAATGTTTGTAAATAATTCGAACGATGACGCGGCTTTAATCAAGCAGGTTCCAGGCAAGCCATTAACATTTACAGCGCAAAAACTAATTTATCCCGCAAAATTCAGTTCCTTGAAATTGATACCGTTTTACAAGATACAGTCTGCCCGTTATGTAATTTATTGGCAAAGGGAAACGACAAATAGTATTTCCGCAATCCAGAAAAAACTGTCGGCCGAAGAAGATAGTACAGCTCGACTTGCCGCAATTACGATCGATTTGGTAACCCCCGGAGAACAACAGCCGGAAGCCGATCATTTCATTGAGAGTGAAAATTCCAGTACCGGAGTTACCAATAACCGGCACTATCGAAATGCAACCGGCTGGTTTACCTATAATCTTACCGACAAAGACAAACGGGCGGGAATACTACGCGTGACTTATTTGGGTTCGGAAAAGAATCACAAGTTCTCCATTCTTATCAATGATCAGCTTATTACTAAAGTTAACATGGGTGATTCCTATGTAAACAGATTTTTCACGGAAGATTATGTTATTCCAAAAAATGTTTCACAATCATCCAATGGTATTTTAAAAACGAAGTTTTTAGCCGATGCCGGTTCAGTTACAGGATCCGTTTACGAAGTTCGCCTATTGAAAAATGAATAACAGGTACATCTTTTCATAAGCTCACATGTCATTTGTATAAAAGTATAGATTGCTTTTAATGTTCAGTTGAGGCAGGATACAAATGTAAAATATTTAAGGTTTTGACTGTCTTATAACAGACAACCACGTTTTCATTAATCTTCTCAGGGGGCATATTTTCGTAATACACAGGTATGATCGCTTTGGCTAACAAAGCTTGTCTGTGATTATCAAGCAAACGCTTCCACCAAAATTTGTATATGCGTGGATAAATCACTTTTTCCATATTGTCTTCCCTGGTAAGTTTTTCCAGTGCAAGTAGTTTGTACATTACTTTGCGCGAATGGTCTACGATACAATGCGACCGTTTAGTGTATCCAAATTGTTTATTTAGTTCCCAGTTAGTTTTGCCCGAAATAAGTAGCTGTTCAAATATTTCAATATGCAGTGTAGAGAATTGCTTAGATTTTAAATTAGGACGCGTAGCTGTTTTCATATTCCGTTTGATCACTTTTCTTTTGTCATATTTATAAAACTTTTGGTGTGGAGCTTCCTTCACCAAAACGATAACTAAGCATAATTTCATGTACGGCATTATTATAGCCGCCTAAATTCGAACTATTAGTGCCAAACTGATAACTGTAGCCTATCTGTACTGTACTAATATTCAAGTCGAGCAGAAGTGCAGCCTGGCTATTAGTAGCATAACTAGCACCAAAACCAAATGCATCCTTTATATAAAATATACCTGCAAAATTGGCCGTTACCGGAGAGCCACTTGCATAAGTTGCTAATCCGGAAGATTTAAATTTGAAATCATCGCTCAATTCAGCAAGGTAAGCTCCGGCTAAATAGTAGTGATTTTTTAAATAATTTTCATCCTGGACTGACGCTGTTCCAAGGCTGCGTAAAGTAAGCTCCGGCAATGACAAGCCTATATAATAAGTATCGCTGTATAATAATACTCCAAAACCTAAATTGGCTTTTGTTTCACTAATATTATTATTAAATAGAGGATCGTTATTCTCATCGATTGATAGATAATTAGCTTTATATGAGCGTATACCCGCATTGGCAGAGACCGCTAAAAAAGTCTGATCATCTAGCTGGATTGATTTTGCAAAAAAAAAGCTGGCCTCCGTTTGTTTCTCGACAGCGATTTGTTCATTTTGTACAATAAAGCCGGTTGATGCCCCCATATCCGGAAGCGGAATGCTTGCATTTAAAAGATAGGTTGACGGCGCCCCGTCTATCCCGGTAAACTGTTTTCTTGTAACCGCGGTTACTGACCCAGCCTGATCGGTAAGTGAATACGCCGAATTGATAGGCGTAAGATTATTCATATACTGCGTATAACTAAATGGTGCAATGCTTTGGGCAGATGAGTTATAGACAAAAAACATGAAACCAATGGCAAGTGAGCATAATTTAAATACTTTTCCTTGCGATTTTTTAATGATATTAAGTTTAAGTACAATTTGTTTCATTGTTATGCTTTTGTAAGTTTTTCTATTTTCTTATGCCTGGTCTACTCCCATTGACGGTAGTATTTTCCCTTCTTCCATCAACCCAATATGAGTTTAATAAAAGAGCAGTCGGAATTATCAAACCGCTCTTTTTATTTTATTGGCTGTCGCCAACACGCGTGTTGCCAAAGATTTGTTAATATTTCAGCACGATAAACCCGGTTTTACTTTTTAGCACCCCTTTATCAGTGTATTGCAGCTGATAATAATAAGTGCCCTGGGGCTGTAGCTGACCGTTAACGCTTGAATGCCCGTTAAATACCTGGGTTACATTGTCGTAATGACTGGCTTCATATACTTTGGTGCCGTTTACGTTAATCACCATTATTTTATTGTCGGGGTAGTTTTGAATATTGGCTATCGTAAGCACATCATTCACGCCGTCGCCGTTGGGAGACAACGCAGAATTAACAACAGGCTCTGCTATTATTGCCAAAGAAGGTTCGACCATTGCCGCGGCTACAGTAGCAGCTGTGGTACCCGGACTTCCGAATAACCAACACTGATTATTATTTCCAGAATATGGCCATTGTATAATTGTTGCACCAGCAGTGCTGGAATTCCCATTAACATCCAGTACCTGTCCACTGTGACATGCCATTATGGAGTAATATCCGCCAGGTTGCGGGATGAGTGCAAATTGTTGATTTAGTCCTGCATCCGATGGCCATTGAATGGCATTGGTTCCTGCTACAGTCGAGGCATTATTAATATCCATATACAGGCCGTTATTTACATTTTTTAATTTGTAAAGGTTGTTTCCGGCATCCACAAGTACCCATTGCTGGTAGGTGTTATTGGCATAGGTATTCTGTACAATGTCTGTTGCATTAGCTGATGAGCCACCGCTGGGATTAGCACACTGGCCACTGTTCTCCGCGGTCAATACATATGTTTGACCGATGGTTAATGGTAAAGCTGAGAACGTAATATTACTTGTGTAAGTGCCTATAGTGAAATTACCGGCAGCTGCGCTGGTAACCGTAGTCCCATTAATCAGCAGGTTCTTAAAAAAAACATTCGTCGTCTCGCGTGTTGCGTCATAACCGTTAATAGATGACGCGGGAGTGGCGGTGCCGGTGTAACTAACATTGGTATAAAAAACGCTATCAATCGCCCGTCCGGGGTTATAATTGTAGGTAGAATTATAGACTACTGCCATGGTAATAAATGCAGTATTCACAAAATCCTTTACCCTGACATTGCTGAACTTAAAATTGGCAGCCCGCACCCTATCGCCAACAGTGAAATAAATGGAGCCTTGACCTGCCGTCCGGCTCCAATCACAAATGTCGACGTTCGCCACGGTAATATTGCGTATTTGTGTGTCGGTATTTTGATCGCCATATACACCGACATGAAACGAATGCGCCAGATCAGGCAAAAGTGTTGAATTGGTGACGGTAATATTGGTACAATTGCCTGTAAAACCATCCTTTCCTCCGCCATAAAAAGCAATGGCATCATCATTTGTTCGTATAAAAACATCATTAACGGTAACACCGTTAGAGCAAAAGATATCATAGCCATCCCCCCAGGTCTTCGAGCTGAAAGACACGCAGTTACTAATAGAGACATTGGAACTTTGCCCGCATCGGATCCCGCAGCCACCGCCCCCACCCCAGCCATGGTTAAAATCAAGAACTCCATCAATAGTAACATTACTGGCATATGATGCAGAAATTGCATCGAAATTGGGCCGGAAGATAACTCCTCTGCCCAGCACCTTGGTATTTGTGGTGCTATCAAGGTTTATGCTGCGCACACCGGCCCCTCCTTGTATGTAAAGTGTTTTCCCGCTGGGTACTTTTATAATGCTGTCAACAAAAGTGCCGCTTGGAATAAAAATGACATTTGCAGCCCCTTGTTGCGGCGGGTTCACTTCCAGGGGATCAGCGATAATATGTATACAATTGTTGTAATGGTCGCCATTTATGTCAACATAGAATTTTTTGGGGCCCGAAACGGTGAACATAATGGAATCACCACCAAAGGTCGGCGTTACGTTCATAGGTGCAGGATATACTGCCGCGCTGGTAACAGTGGTGGAAAAGATGATTTTATAATCTGTTGAACCGCTGCAGCTGAGATAACCACAAGTAGTGTTTGTTGCGCCCCCGCTTGCAGTTGTGACAGGGGTATTGTATAAATACACCGTATTCCATGTTGTGGTTCCATGATCCCTGGCCTTAAGGGTATAGGCAAACTGGCATGCCTGTACACCCGGAACCTGGGGATATGTTATCACTGTTGCATGGGTTGCGACCGAAAAGCATAGGCAAACAACAACAGCCAGCAGCTTTACGCTTGTCATCAAAGTCGTTTTATGGTTTATAATGGGTTTCATTTATGTGATATTTAAGGTGAGTTGTTGGGAATAATTTATAGTCCTGCTTAGCGGATAAGGACAGTACTAAGAAAATCAAACAAGAGATACGGTACCGAAATACGCAGATTGTTCTCTTTTTTAATTTGTTTGAACTTAATGAGTTTTCGTCCATTAACAAATAGTAAAATTTTACTCATAACTAGGTAATTGGTTAAGTTAATTAAAGGTTATCAGCAATACGGTCGTGTCACCGCATTATTCAATTGGTTGATACAAATTAATGTATAATTAAATGTTACTAATGCGCTGTTATTGGTATTAAATGAGCTTAAACAGTTATAAATAAGCCTATAACATCAAAATACACTTTAGCAATAGCGCCAAAATGATTCATTACTTTTTGACTGATGAAATAAATTATCAGCGTTCTTCAAACCGCTTCGAAATATTTTTGAATGCAATTATGGCTGGGTGAGAAATTTATATATATGACGAAGAATGGTAAGGGGACAGAGTCAATACCTCAAGGGGCAGCTATTTCGGTTAATATGTCGCGACTGGGGAATTTAAATCTGTCACTACAAAATAGATTGGCGAAACCCAAAGATTCCTTTTTCAAAGGGTTATCACCATCCAGATCATTCTATAGGCACAGCCGATATCGTATCGTTAATTATATTACTTAATAATCTAAATTTTTATAATGCAGCTCTGTAATTACTAAATTAGTTACTCTTGTTCCGCGTCAATTACAAACCCGCCATATGGTTCTACCTTAACTTTTGTATGATTGGTGAAGGTAACGCTTATCTTTTTGAAAGATAAGGGCTGGTTCCCATCAACTATCATAGTTGACCCGCTACTTCGTTTTATAAAAGACAGATCGAGATCAAGTGTTTTTGCGATATGCTCACCATTTATTCCCGCTATATACCAATGTTTTCCTGACCGCCTGGCCAATACTACTAGTTTACCGGGGTAGCCTTGTATAAAACGAATATCATCCCAGCTTTCCGGTAGGTGTTTTAGAAAATCCTTAACATAAAACGGTACTGTGCTCATGCCTTCAGGAGTTTCAGCTATATGCGTAATACCTGACTGAAAAATTATAGGCAAAGCCAGTTCAAAACAACTGGTGGTTGCACGCTTCAAATTGCGGACATGATTTAAAGCCATAGGCGTGTAATCCATCGGATCGAATAAATTCCTGGTATAAGGGATCGTAGTACAATGCATCGGTTGTTCATCCAGATTGGCTTGAGAAAACGTGGCAAATTCCATACCTTTTATCGCCTCCATAGTGACCAAATTGGGGTAAGTACGTTCAAGGCCCCGCGGAAGTGTTGTGCCGTGGAAATTAACAAGTAGGCCAAAGTCCGCCGCGTCTTTTAAAATAGCTATATAATATTGGATCATCGACTGGCCATCACCACCGAAGAAATCGATCTTAACGCCCTTTACACCCATTCCCTTTAAAATGCCAAATTCCTTTAACCGACTTTCGTGGGTAAGCAATTTATCCTTTGGCGTTTGAGGCGTTTCATTCCATTTTCCAGCCGAGTTATACCACAACAATAATCCAACATTTTTAGTGCGCGCATAGTCCGCCAATTCTTTCATTTTTGGATAACCGATCTTAGTATCCCATAATGCATCAATCAGGCAGTAGCGCCAGTGCATATCTGCTGCATAATCAATGAACCTTTTTTGCACACTAAAAGTAGTTGAGTCATCGCCTAACAGTACCCAACTCCAGGCAGAAATCCCAGGTTTCGTAACAACCTTTTTTTCCACTATGGCAGGCTGTGCAATATTCGTCCCCAGGGTCGACTCTACGATTGTTTTCAGTGAGCCAATAGCTATTACCCGCCAAGGGGTATACCACGGTAGTTTCGATTCAGGGCCGAGAATACCGTTGGTGAAAACCTCAAGTGACTGAGGGAGACCTATGCTGTATTCCCCATCGGGTGATTCCGCTTTTAAACGCGTTACGCAATAATCTCCGTTAGGGAATGATTCTGTAACAGCCACCCAATTTTTCCCAGTATGAAATAGAGCGGGATACACCCAGCCGGCGGCGATTGGCGAGGTAGTCCCAACAGGAATCTCTTTTTGATAATATTCCTCGTAAGACGGATTAGCTTTTGCCCAACCTGATTTTGCATTACTCATGGGTTGCATCCAGGCTTTAGCTGCCATATCAAAGTGATATGTAGTTTTTTCTTGAATGATATGCTTTACTTCACTGGAAGAATCGGGGAAATAATATCGAAAGGCGACGCCGTCATTAGATACTTGAAAAATGATGTCCATCGGATGTCCATCTTTATTCTTGAAATGAAATGTTTTCTTATTAGCTAAATAATTATTTATTTTTCGCTTGATGGTAAGTAATTCGTAAGTATCAGATACTTCCCTAACACCGTCTGCATTTAAAAAAGTAAGGTTTTCGGAGAAGTCCCCGTCATCTCGAATCAAGCCTAACCTGGAATCCTTAAGGACTTTCTGACTATCTTTGATAATTTGATAATATAAGTTACCTGATTTTATAGTTAATATGACACTTAATTTGTTGTCAGGGCTTGATATTCGGAATGGTGAAACTACACCTTTAGCGTTGCCGCAAAAACTAAAAAAAAGTGTAAATATTAAAAGACATTTCAGTCCAAGTGCTTTTGCATTAAATTGCTTCATCATTATTTTATTATATGTGTTCAAATCACATTTATTATTGGTTGATCCAATCGGCAAATTACAACTGCTGTATAATATAATATGGTTATTTATAATTTCTATAGGAGGCTCAAATATATTTGTTTATAAATGTATAAACAACATTTATAAACAAATACCATAATATTTTTATGTAATCAATTTTATTTTACCTTTCTGTATACCCGAAACAATCGGTTCAAATATTTATTGCTAAGAAAGGGTTTCGAAGGAATCATGAAACCCGGCTTATAATTATTGAATAATAAGATGCTTGTCGCTATTTTCTTATATATAGTCTACTCCCATTGGCGGTAGTACTTTTCTTTTCGAGACTCAATATGAGTTTAATAAAAGAGCAGCCGGGATTATCCAACTGCTCTTTTTGATTTCTTGTTTGTCGCAAACACGTATGCTGCCAAACATTTGTTAATATTTCAGCACGATAAATCCGGTTTTACTTTTCACAACCCCTTTGTCAGTGTATTGCAGCTGATAATAATAAGTACCCTGAGGCTGTAGTCGACCGTTAACGCTTGAATGCCCGTTAAATACCTGCGTTACATTGTCATAATGACTGGCTTCATAAACTTTGGTACCGTTTACGTCAATCACCATTATTTTATTATCTGGGTAATTTTGAATATTGGCTATCGTAAGCACATCATTTACCCCGTCGCCATTAGGTGACAACGCGGAATTAACAACAGGTTCTGGTATTATTGCCAGAGATGGTTGGACCATTGCCGCGGCCACGGTGGTACCTGGGCTTCCGAATAACCAACATTGATTATTATTTCCTGAGTATGGCCATTGTATAATTGTTGCACCAGCAGTGCTTGAGTTCCCGTCAACGTCCAGGACCTGTCCACTATGGAGAGCCATAATGGAGTAATATCCGCCGGGTTGCGGGATGACCAGGAACTGTTGATTCAATCCACCATCTGATGGCCATTGAATGGCATTGGTTCCGGCTACGATCGAGGCGCCATTAATATCCATGTACAGGCCGTTATTTACATTTTTGAATTGGTAAAAGTTGTTCCCGGCATCTTCTAATACCCATTGCTGGTAAGAGTGATTAGCATAAGTATTCTGTACAATATCTGTTGCATTAGCTGATGAACCACCACTTGGATTAGCACACTGACCACTATTTTCCGCGGTCAATACATATGTTTGACCGATGGTCAGTGGTAAGGCTGAGAACGTAATGTTACTGGCGTAACTACCTACAGTGAAATTAGCAGCAGTAGCGCTGGTAGCTGTGGTCCCGTTAATTATTAGGTTATTGAAGAAAATATTTGTGGTCTCGCGGGTTGCATCGTAACCGCTGGCAGATGAAGCGGGAGTGCCAATGGTACCGGTATAATTGACATTCGTATAAAAGACACTATCAATAGCACGCCCGGGGTTATAATTGTAGGTAGAATTATAAACTATCGCCATGCGAATCAGTGCACTGCCTATAAAATCCTTTACCCGGATATTGCTGAACTTCATATTAGCCACCCTCACCCTATCACCAACACTAAAATAGAAACAACCCTGGCCTGACGATCTGCTCCAGCTACAAATGTCGATATTCGCCACTGTGATATCACGTATTTGTGTGTCTATATTCTGGTCGCCATAGACACCGACGGAAAACTCGTGTGCATTATCGGGCAAAAGTGTTGAATTGGTAACAACTATATTATGACAATTTCCCGTGAAACCATCCTTTCCTCCACCATAAAAAGCAATGGCATCATCATTTGTACGTAGAAAAACATCATTAACTGTAACACCGTTAGAGCAAAAAATATCATAGCCATCCCCCCAGGGTTTAGAACTAAAGGACACAGCATTACTAATAGAAACATTGGTACTTTGTCCGCACCGGATCCCGCAACCACCATTTCCGCCCCAACCATGATCAAAGTCGAGAATACCGTCAATGGTAACATTACTGGCACGTACTATGGAAACTGCGTCATACCATGGGCGGAAAATAACTCCTCTTCCCAGCACCTTGGTGTTTGTTGTGCTATCAAGGTCTACCCCCATCACACCTGCCCCTCCCTGTATATAAAGTGTTTTTCCGCTGGGTACTTTTATAACGCTGTCAACAAAGGTGCCGCTTGGGATAAAAATAACATTTGCAGCCCCTTGTTGCGGCGGGTTCACTTCCAGGGGATCAGCGATAATATGTATGCAATCATTATAATGGTCGCCATTTATGTCAACATAGAATTTTTTGGGGCCAGAAACGGTGAACATAATGGAATCACCAGCAAAGGTTGGCGTTACGTTCATCGGTGCAGGATATACTGCCGCGCTGGTAACAGTAGTAGAAAAGATAATTTTATAATCTGTTGAACCACTACAGCTAAGATAGCCACAAGTAGTGTTCGTTTCGGCTCCGGTAGCATTTGTGACAGGCGTGTTGTATAAATACACCGTATTCCACGTTGTGGTTCCATGATCCCTTGCCTTAAGGGTATATGAAAACTGGCATGCCTGCACATCAGGAACCTGGGGATAAGTTACCACTGTGGCATGGGTTTCAACCGAAAAGCACAGGCAAATAAAAACAGCCAGCAGTTTCACGGTTGTCATTAAAGTCGTTTTAAAGTTTAGAATGGTTTTCATTTTGTGATATTTTAATGTGAGTTGTTTGGAATGGTTTAGAATCCTGCTTAGTAACAAGGTCAGCACTAAGAAAATCAAGAAGAGGATGTACCGAAATACAGAGATTGGTGAATTAATTTTTTAATTTGTTTGAGCTTAATGGGTTTTCGTCCATTAGCAAATAGTAAGATTTTACTCATAATGATAATTGGTTAGATTAATGAATATGCTATTAGAAAATGCGAGATTATTCTTTGTCGCACTATTTAATAATTGGTTGATACAAATTAATATATAATTAAATGTTATTGGTGCGCTGTTATTGGTATTAAATAAGCTTAAACTGTTATAAATAAGCGCATAACATCAAAATATATGTTATTAATGTACTAAATGATAAGGTACTTCTTGACTGCAAATAGATCGTATGAGCCACATTTACTTTGCCCTAACAAAGCTGGAGCTTTTCTTCATTAGCATCCACTGCAATTGCATTGCTCAACGTATTAAAATAAAAACGGACCTATTTTATCCTAAAGTAAAACTGCAATATTACCAACGGCTAATACCAACACGCCACTAATACAATCAAAAACAATAAGAATGGTGAAAAACGGCCCAATAAGTACTTATAGCCAAGCAAGCTCCAACAGTTATAAATCTTTTTCTATTCCTACCGCTCATTTAATCTATTGATGACCAGCAAACAACACCAAACCTGGCACAATAGGGCGATAACTACTATCAAGTTTTATCATAACAGGACCATATACATAAATACCGTTTTAAGCTCCTGGCTATAAACTAATACATGGTTCAAACACAAGAAAACCACCAGCGCAATAATTTTTCATCAAGAGTATTAGTCTAATTGCTCAGTTTAACCTTAATAATATTAAGAGAATACCGTTTTACTACTAGGTTGATATTATTACCGTTTGTTGTAATAGTTTGTTCTTTAGGGAAAATAGCTGCGGGTTTATCAAAAGAATTTACCTCATCCAGGTTATCGCTCTGTAAAGTTGTAAGAGTTCCGGTAGGTTTAATCTGTTTAAAGCCTTTAACATTAAAGCTTATATTTTGGCTTTCTTTAGATGTATTTACAAACTTAATGATCAGCTCATTGGTTTTTTTATCAATTACCGCCGTCGCATAAGCTCCGTTTTGCCCGGTAACAGCTGCATTATCTAAAGTTAACGGTACAACATCAGTCCCTTTATTAAGCGAATACAGTTTTTGCACATAATAATTAGGCGTTTCGTATGAGTCCAGGTTATTAAACCATATCAGGTCGGGAGTCCATTGCCAGCCATCTACCTGAGCAAATAAAGGGGCATACGAAGCCATCTTTACTATATCGGCATTACGCTCTAAGCCAGTCATAAAAGCCGCTTCAGACATTGCACAATCCCAGTTATTTTTATTATCGGGGCTAGCAATCCCTACACTTTGAGCCGCATATTCGCCGGCAAATATTTTCGGGCCTTTCCTGTCGTAGTTATCGTAACGTTTCACATTATCTAAAAACCATTGGGGCGCACGGTAATAATGCTCATCGAGTATATCTGCATGTAATCCCCTGAATGTGGTATTTAAAAAATCAAACTTCGGGCCATCCGGATCAGGACCTACACTTGATACCAATTTCATATAAGGGTATTTATCTTTTATGGCTTTTACAAAAATCTTCCAACGTGGTATATATTCATCCCCCCATTGCTCATTACCAACACCCATCATTTTTAAATTAAATGGTGCCGGATGGCCTAATTTTGCTCGCAGATTACCCCATTTGGTATCTGTTGATCCATTGGCAAATTCAATCAGATCAAGAGCATCCTGAACATAGGGATCTAATTGATCTAACGGAACTAATTGGCCGGTATTAAACTGGCAGGCCATACCACAATTTAGTATAGGCAAAGGCTCGGCACCAATGTCTTCGGCCAATTGAAAATACTCTAAAAAGCCCAAACCGAAACTTTGATAATAATCTGGCGTTGAACGGCTCTTAAATTCCGTATTCCAGCGATTGATGATACTTTCGCGTTTGTCAATATCGCCAATGGTTTTTTTCCATTGATAACGATTTGCCAAATCACGTCCTTCTACAATACACCCACCCGGGAAACGCAGAAAACCTGGTTTCATATCAGCCAGTTTCTGCACCATATCAGCACGCAAACCATTTGGCCTGTTTTTCCAGGTATGTTGCGGGAATAGTGAAACCATATCCAGATCAATCGAACCGGTATTTTGCGCCCATAAATTTAAATGTGCCCTATTAACCGTACCGTTGGATTGAAACTTCACTTCGTATTTTTTCCAGTCGGATGCATCAGGGCTTAATGTAGCTGTACCCAATACTGCTCCATTTTCATCAACCAATTCAACATACAATTTTATTTTGCTACCGGCATGTTGTCGCGCCAGGACAGAAAACTTATAATCTTCGCCTTTTTTAATCCCCATTCCTCTAAAACCTTCATTAGACAGGCCGTAATACCCCTCATCTGATTTTACATTAAGCGTAATAAAATGCGGGTTTTCCGGGCGTTCGGCAGCTCTGTTTATTACCTGTACATCGCCACTACCATTATCTTTTTTTATTTCAGTCCAACCCATTAGATTCGGAATAAACTCAAAAGATCTGTTCTTCACCAACTCGGCATATAAACCACCATCGGCAGCCATATTTATATCTTCAAAAAATATCCCATACATGGTAGGCTGAACATGTGCCTTTACAAGGCTGGTATTAATAACATAAGTTTTCTCGATTTTTTGTTGAGCCGTAGCCGACAAACAAGCACCAATAGCACATACTGCTAAGAAATATTCTTTCATTCGTAGAGATTTAAAAAATGATATATATGTATTTTTTTTAAGTTAACTACTTGTCGTGAACCGTTATAGTAAACAATGATTTTCGGATTACTAACGCTCCCTTTTATAGATCCGAATTTCCAGCGTTTTCATCGCTAGCTGACCTGTATACCATCAATTTGTACACGTCAAAACAATGGTAGTAACTGCCGGTTCCAGGTGTGTTTTCTGAATCCCAATATTGATGCCATTACGATCCTGGCTAAACGGTAAATCCTGACCATTTATTAAACGGCATGATTGTATTTGCCGGTCAAATTTGGGCAGGTGTAATTCATTGGTGACCTTGTTTGAATTTATCAGGTGAATATACACCTTGTTACCCTTATGCGTACTCCCATACAAACTGTCCACAGGTTGGAAAGGCCCTGCCCGGGTACCATAAATACTTTCGCCATTTTTATCCAACCAACTGCCTACTTCCTTTAAGCGAGCCACGTGGGTTTGCGGGATAACGCCATCAGGATCAGGACCTACATTTAGTAGCATGTTGCCGCCCCTGTCTACAACGTTAACCAGCATCTGAAGTATACCCGCCAGCGACATTAAATGCTGCGTTTTATTATATCCCCAGCTGGCACCGTTCAGGTTCAAACATTTTTCCCATGGAAATTCTAAGATTGGCCCCTTTACTTCGGCATCGCCCTCATTAACCTGAAAATCACCAAACATACCTGATCGTGGATTGATCACAATGTTTGGTTGGTAATTGCGAACTATTGTATTTAGTTTTAATGGCTCCCAAAACCAGGCTGCATCCTCATCTGTTCCTTTATGAGAAAGCCATCCGCCATCGTACCATAAAATATCAATTTTACCATAATTTTTCATTAGCTCCGCTACTTGTCCGTATGCCTGCTGTTTCATTAGCGCGGCATTTTCAGCTTGCCCTTTTGGGTCGAAATAACCTGGGAAGCGCCAGTCCATCGGCGAATAATAAATACCCACCCGTAGGCCCGCTTTGCGGCATGCGGCTGTATATTGAGCAACAAAATCTGTATGTGCTGCTGTTTCCATACTATTAAAGTGATGATAGCTGGAAGGGCTGTTCCACATAGCAAAACCATCATGATGCCTGGCAACCATTACCATATATTTCATACCGGCAGCTTTCGCTATTGCCGCCCATCGATTAGCGTTGAAATAACGTGGTTTGAACTGATCAGCCAGCTTTGCATATTCATCCGGAGACATCTTTTTATTAAACATGGTCCATTCGCCTGTAGCCGGTATGGCATAAAGGCCCCAATGGATGAACATCCCGAATTTGGCATCTTCCCACCATTGCATTTTTTCTGGCGACAGATTAAGCCCGGGCCCTGTGACGCCTCTTATACCGCCCTTAAAAGCGGAATTACTCTTTTCCATTGATTTTAATTCATCCTTACCCATCTGCTGGGCATGAACGTTAAGTGAAATTAATGTAGAAATAAATATTATTATTACCAGTTTGAACGGCATAAGCTTAAATTGAAGCATGATTAATTTGTTGATTTTATTAAAATCCGGCAAGGGAAAAGACACGATCGTCATTTTACAATTCCGGATGCATTAATTCTTATTTTCTTAGATTTAAGACCGGAAGATTGAAAAACCAATTGGATAGGCCTATGCTCATCCACTACTTTTATATAGGCTAATAATTTTCCGTTGAGTGCTTTACGGTTATCAGCCTGGTAATCTTCATGACTAGTTAAACTACCACTTTCTAAGCCTAATAATCTCCCATTTTCTTGTATTTTGATTTTGATTAGATTGTCAGCGTTACTAACAAGCACGCCATTCTTATCAACTACCTTTATTACTATTTGAAGCGGATCGTGCTGTAGTTTATCCGGAGTTACGTCTGTATCTACAATAAGCCCATAAGGTACGCCAGCTGTTTTTAAGGTATAGTTGATCTCATTTCCACCACCTACATATGCTTTCACCATTAACGTACCTGGTTGATAAACCACATCCCAATAGATAACCCTATCAGCAAATTGAGATAACTGCTTTTTACCTAACGAATGTCCGTTTAGAAACAACTCTCCCTCTTTGCAGTTGGTAAAGCAATATATCCGAACACTATCACCGGCGCTATAATTCCAGGCAGGCAAAGACTCAAATAAATATGCTTGTTTAGATTTTTGCGTGCTATTTGGGATTTTAGAAGTACTCAGGAATACCATAGGTTTCTCCGACCACAAGCTTTGCCTGAAATAATACATCGGCTTAGGAAATCCGGCCAGGTCTATCAACCCCTGACCATTACTTCGTGCAGGCCAGCTGTTTGCTTCTCCCATATAATCAACCCCTGTCCATAAAAATTGGCCAGCGATATATTTATTAGTATCAACGGCTTTCCATGCCTCCAGCGACATACCGTTTTCGCTCCCATATATCACCCGTTTAGGGTATTTTTGATGATCTGCGCTATAGCGATATTCCTGATAGTTATACCCTACGATATCCAGGTTTCCCGGGTATGTAGTTTTGTTGGACATCACTACGCCAGCCAATGCAGCTGTAACCGGACGGGAAACATCGTATTGTTTTAGTACGAGAACAAGTTGCCTGGAAAGCTCACCGAGCCTGCTTGCCGGAGGATGATCCTTCAAATACCCCCTCTTATAGATTTGCGGGTTACTACCGGCATTCAAAACGGTATCCGTATAAGGATCATTTGGGTAATCGATCTCGTTACCAATACTCCACATCACAATCGAGGGGTGATTACGATCGCGACGCACCATATCTTTCAAATCTTTATCGGCCCACTCCTTAAAATACTGGTGATAGCCGTCAGTTCCCGGAGCCCCGACATTATATCCCTGAATCCATTTATTTTTACCAAATTCCCATTCATCGAAGGCTTCATCCATAACCAATATACCCAACTCATCACATAAATCATACAAATAACCAGCATGAGGGTTGTGGCTCATGCGAAGGGCATTGCATCCTGCAGCCTTCAAAATTTTCAAACGCCTGTACCAAACGGCTTCAGGAACAGCAACTCCCAAAGCGCCCGCATCATCGTGAAGACATACACCTTTAAGTTTCATGCTTTGGCCATTTAAAAAAAAACCGTTATCGGGGTCGAATCGAATACTCCTTATGCCAACCTGTTCCCGTAATTCATCTGTTTGCTTGCCGTTAACCGCAAGAGAAACAACGAGGTGATAAAGCTGTGGATGTTCGACAGACCATAACTGAGGATCTTTTACAGTTAAAGTCATTTTAGAAACAGCGGTGTCTTTCTTATTAACTAACAGATTGGCATGTACCTGACTAACCGTCTCCCCTTTCCCGTTGATTAGCGAACAGTGAACAGTAACATGCTTATTGATATTGTTGTTATTAATGACAGATACGGCGATATTTGCTTCAGCCTGCTCAGCTGAAACCTTTGGTGTTGTAAACTGAATTCCCCATTGCCCAATATGAAGTGGATCTGAAGTTATCAGGTAAACATTTCGATAAATTCCGGAACCGGTATACCATCTGGAATCGGCAAATTGGGAATGGTCAACTTTTACCGCGATTAGGTTTCTTTGCCCAATTTTCAAATAGGGAGTGAGATCATATTGAAACGATATAAAGCCATTGGGTCTAAATCCTAACAAATGACCGTTGATCCATACAGAGCTATTTTTATAGATCCCATCGAAATAAATGTAGACTTGTTTACTTTTATAACCTGCCGGTACGGTGAAAGACTTCCTATACCATCCAATCCCACCGGGCAAATATGCTGTTGCACTAGCCCATTGTTTGCTAAATGGACCGCGAATACTCCAGTCATGAGGTAGGTTAATATTGTCCCAGTTATCATCAAAAAATCTCACATCCGATGCATCTCTTATATCGCCCTTGTGAAATTTCCAGTTATCATTAAACAAAATAATGTTCGTCCGGGATTGTGCAGTTAAGTTTTCAATATTGCAAAGCGATAATAACAGGCAGAGACCAAAGTAAATAAGGCTATTTTTTAGCATCATCTTTTTTTATTTTCAGTTGGTTTAATTGACTTTAGCAGCGAAGCGTATCACTGTTAAAGAATAGGCCGGGGCAGTGAAACTGTCGAGATCGGTTATTTTAATACGGGTATCTATCGGTATGACGGCTTTGGGATGATCTAAAGAATTTTGGTCATTGGGGTTTCCTGTTAACGTCTTTGAAACAATCAAGTTACCGGTCACTTTCAGAGCTGAGAGATTGATCTTTGCAATAGCGGACTGAGGACCAGCATTTACGATTTTTAATATAATATCACCTGTTTTGCTGTCTCTCACACATGATGAGGCTAGTGTGGAATCTTTGCTTAATTTGTCACGTTCAAATGAAATAATATCAGGAATGTAGGTATCACCTTCGTTAACAGAAAACAATTGCTGCACATAATAATTCGCTGTACGAACCAAAGTATCGTTATTAAAATAAATAAGGTTTGGGTTCCACGAAGTATGGTTAACATTGGCCAGTAATGGCGCATAGGAAGCCATTTTCACAATATCTCCGTTTCGTTCCAAACTGGTCATAAAGGCGGCTTCCGATAAGGCGTTAATCAGTTTATTACCTTGAGAAGCATATTCGCCAATATATATACCCGACCGTGATCGGCTATAATTGTCATAGCGATGATTGTTATCGAGAAACCATCGCGGTGTTTCATAGAAATGTTCATCGACAATGGGAACAGATAGTCTATCTGCGAAGTTCCATCCAAGGTCATAATCTTCTCCACTAGGAGAAGGCCCGACTGTTCCGACTATAGTTATCTCGGGATGTTTTGCCCGTACTGCCTCATAGATCATCTTAAAACGGCTTCTAAATGTGTCAGTTTGTTTGTCCTCATTTCCGATCCCAATATATTGAAGGTGAAAAGGTTTTGGATGCCCCGCTGCAGCACGTTTAGCCCCCCAAGTGGAGTTAGCCGGCCCGTTTGCATATTCTATTAGGTCCAAAATATCTTGTATATAACTTTTCATTTGCGTAAATGGAAGTGCCTTTTGACCGGTGCTTCCAATTTGCCAGGTTCCACCAGAATTTTGACAACTTACACCAGCGGCGATCACCGGCAATGGCTTCGCTCCAATATCTTCGCAAAACCTGAAATATTCATAAAACCCCAGCCCGACGCTTTGATGATAAGACCATATATTACGTTGTTGTATTCGGTTTTCAACCGGGCCTATCGTGTTTTTCCAACGGTAGATATTATTTACTCCGTCGCCATGAACCAGGCATCCCCCTGGGAAGCGCATAAATTTGGGCTTAATATCGGCAATTGCCTGCGCCAGGTCAGCTCTGAGGCCGTTATGCTCATTTTTAAAAGTTTGCTGCGGAAAGAGAGAGATTTCATCGAGTGCCAGTATAGATTTTTGTGTCGCGACAACAGTCAGCATCGCGGAATCGGTATTGGATGTGGCCTGTATACTTCCGGCATATTTGTGCCATCCCTTTCCATTTGTTTTAAATTTAAAAACGCCATAAATTTCACCTTCTTTTCCACATAGTTTCGCCTCAACCGGAATAGATTTTAAGGATAGTTGGTTAACGTATATAGAAAAGTTATAAAGCTCACCTTTTTTAAGCCTTATACCATCGTATCCAAGATTAGTAATGCCGACCCCATTTTGTCCGGGGTCATCTATATCTAAAACCACATAGTGGGGGTTATTCGGATTAATCGGATGGCTTGTTTCGACGGATATCGTCCCATAGCCAAATCCTTTGGTTGTATATTCCCAATCAGTGAGCGAGTTCCATCCTTTTCGGTCACTCGCGCTGTATTCAAAGGAACGATTTTGAATCAATTCCGCATAAAGTCCGCCATCAGCGGCATAGCTGAGGTCTTCAAAGAAAACACCAAAAAGGTCATCACTAATCTGCTTAGTAGGATATGAAAAAGACTTTATCCCTACGGCATGACCGGTACGCGTCTGAGACTGGGCAAATCCCGGAAAAAGCAACAATAAGAAGACCGTCCTTTTAAATATGTTTTTCATTATTAGCATTTGGTAAAATTTGTATAATGTCTGATGGCAAACCTCGCGTCAGGGAATTAGATTTATCAATGTTGGCTGATCTCTGTCACAATAAAGCGTTCCATTTTTTTCCATTAGTTCGGCAACCTGTATGCTGCTCCGTTGCCGATCATATTGACTTCCTTTTGGTGCCAATGCAGATCTCCCCGGTTGAGTGAAATAGAAGAGATAAGCTTTGCCGTTGCTACTGACAACAACGTCGCAATGATCACCCGCTGCCCCATCGTCCTTTCCCTTTCCCGGTGTTTCTACTAAATTTCCTTGCTGGCGCTTCCATCGCAATAAATCTTTCGAACTATAAACCGCTAAGCCTTGCCATACATCAGTAATCATCCAGTAAGTGCCTTTCCAATAAAAAGCTTTGGGTCCTTCTCCCGGTTGATCATTAATCGCTTTTTTACCATCTATCCAGGTATACAAGTCAGGGCTGTCGGCATAATAAATCGATTTGTGATCCGGTTCATTATTATACCACATTCGCCATTTACCGTTTGGCAATCTAATAATGCAAGGGTCAATAACATGATCATTTATTAATTTTAGCGTCCCTATGTATTTCCAATTTATAAGGTTTTTACTTGTAAAATGAATAATTAACCTCGGGTGATTCCAGTCTTTAAAAATTCCCGGAACGTAAGTTACATACATGTGGTATAACCCTTTATATGCTATTACCTCCGGTGCCCAAAAAGTATACCCGGTATCGGGCCGGTAAGCAATATCAGCAGTATCCAGGTACTTCCATGTCCGGCCTTGATTGGATGATACTGCTATTCCAATACGGGTGCCATGAACCCAGGCTACCCCTCCTTCCACTGTATCCTTAGCCCTGCGGTTAGTGTAAAACATAAACCACTTCTTTTCACGTTGATTCCAAATTAAAGTAGGATCCGCAGCCCCATCATAAATAGGGTCTCTGAATAGTGGTTTATCAGCGTATTTTACAGGTTGATGTTGTTGCCCATACCCTCGGTACGAACTAATGATAAATGTAAATATTAATAAGTAAAAACAGATAATTTTAAAATTCATCTTAAAATGAGACTTAGATAAGCCTAACATTGTAGAAACGGGCCAACCATATTTTACATTAGTTTTTTTCTACTCTAGTTAGTGAAACAGATCGATATTAGTTATAAATTTCGATTTCGTCTTTTATTATACGGATAGGTAACCAAAGATATTTTGATTCTTCCAGGTTGGTTTTATTCCAAACATCCCCCATAAAGATAAACGAATTCGGTTTATTAGCCACAGGTACCACAAAGCCTCCTTGCGAATAAAAAGATGAATCCGCATTGGGTCCTTTGCAAGGGTTCCCATGTTCTTTCCATGGCCCCATAATATGATCTGCTACCGCATAAGAAGCAGCGTTAGGAGACCATCCTGAGCATCCTGATGTAATTAAATAGTATTTACCGGCATGCTTAAATATAGCGGGGCTCTCCCTCTTTTTGTCGATTAATATCCTGGAATAATGCCGGGTCGGTTTAAGATAATCACTGCTTAGCAGGCAGATCTGCATGGTTTTATTGTCTTCCGAGGAATAAATCAGGTAAGCTTTTCCGTTATCATCCTTAAATAAATTCATGTCTCTGAGCATTTGGTTATTGGGTTTAACGCTTCCGAGATAATGATATGGGCCGTACGGTTTATCGCTAATTGCGACACCACCTCTTGAATATTTATAGTCATTCTTGTCAATGTGCATCCACATTACGAATTTCTTCGTCCGCTCATTATAAATCACCTTGGGGCGTTCAATTACCCTGCTGGTGTCAACGTCGTAAGCAGGGTTATTTGTTGTGGGTTTTAGCGCAACCCCTCTATTTTTCCAATGAATAAGATCAGTAGAAGAATAGCATGAAACACCACCCGCCGGAACCCTGTAATCCTCCCAATGCTGGTCTGGCACCAGCCAGGTCTTCCCTTTTTTAATTTCACCAAAAAGATAATAAACGCCTTTATAATACAGTACACCTGCTCCATGGGCATTTACCGGCTTCCCATCCTCATCCAAAATAGTTTTACCATTTGAGACCGTATCTACCGGATTTTTAATAGATTTTGAATAAGATAACTGGCATAAGGTAATCGTTAGTGCAAGCGTCAATAAATATTTCATATTTGTGTAGTTCATGGTTTTCTTTTATTTCATTGGTATCGATCAATAGCACCCCAGCTATTGCATAGCGGCAATTGACGCTCTTTTGCAGATTAAGCTATTAATTTGAATCGCTAATAGCCGTTTCTTTACTTAAAAAACCTACCGGCAAGTTTCATCATTACCGATAGGATCTCTTTTCGTTTCAGCATAATTATTGCAGTGCCACTTTGGCCGACTGAAAGTCCGGAACTGCTTTCAACGCTGCATTAAAATCTTGCTCAGCAGTAATCTTTTCTCCTAACCCGACATGACATAGTTCTATCAAATAACAGGACGTGACTTGCTTTACTTGTTCGCATTTTGCAGCGGATGTTTGTGCATTATCCGTTATTCTGCTAACGAGTTGTTTAAGTAATCTTGGCAGATGGGTATGGACGAGCTTGTCTACATTTTTGATGCTAACAGGCAATTGCCCTGATGCCAGGTATGTAAATACCAGCATCAGGGACACAATCACCTTTTTAATAAATGTTGTTTTTCGATTCATTTAAAAACAACTTAGTTTAATTCCCCAAAATCAAATATTTGCACTGATTTACAAGTTTGGATCTAATTGTACTTCAGAGGCTGGGATTGGCAAATAATACTGAGGCGTACCAATCACCGGGTTCTCAGAAGAATCTCTACTTGCAATAATCTGAGGCAATATCTGGAGACGGGTAATGTCAAACCAGCGTGTATATTCGCCGGCGAATTCCCATGATCTCTCATTGATAACCGCATTAATAAAATCGGAGCTTGATAATCCGCTCAATGGTGCCAAACCGGCCCTGGAACGGACAGCATTAATGCAGGCATAAGCCTGGGCATTAACTGTTCCGCTTCTGGCCTGTGCCTCTGCATAAATTAATAGTACATGGGCATAACGAATCAAAGGTACGGTTGCACTGCCCGCATTATTAAGGCCATCTTCAACTGGTGCACGGAATTTTTGAAAATAAGGGTGTTTTACAGCGTCACTTTGCCAAGGTTCAGTAGTTCCATTTGCCAGTTTTATCACCGTATGGAATGTAACATCTTTCCTGATGCCTGCAGGGAAGTTATTAAAGAAGTTTATTTCTGTGAAATAATCATCCCAACCATTTTCTTCGCCCGGTGTCGGAGAATTTCCGAACAATACATTGCCATTAAACCAGTTACATGTACCACAATTATGGATTGCAAATACCTCTTCGGATGTTGCCACTCCTTCCTTGGTTTCTAGCCAAAGTGTAGGCAGGTCAGCCACCAGGTCAAAACCATAAGCAGTTTTATTATTAATTACATCCAGCGCCTGGGTTGCTGCCAATGCATATTTACTGTTATCATTGATGGGCCATCCACCCTCTGTTAAATAAACATCTGCCAACAATGCTGATGCAGATCCTTTCGATGCCCGTCCGTCGGCCAATTTCACGTCGCCCATTAGTTTAATTGCATTGCCAAGATCGCTTTCAATTAATTTATAGACATCAGCTGGTTGCGTTACTGTTGTTTTTAAAACATCCGCTGAATATACTGCGGAAGTGATAAGAGGAATCGGGCCCCATAACCTAACCAGCCAATAGTAATTAAATGCGCGTAAAAAATAAGCCTCCCCAAGAATTTGGTTAATGGTGTCCGCGCTTCCTACGGTAGATGTATAATTGCTGATGATATTATTAGCACCTTGTATTGATTTATAACAACCGTTCCAAATAGTGGGCATCCTATCATTAAGATTCGACACATGATACTGGTCGAATTCCCTTAAGTCGGCTTTATTACTTGCAGGATGCGTGGTTAAGTCGTCCGATCCCATCAGAACCGCAACTACTGCAGCGTTATTAAAACCTGTAACATAAGAAACTGAAAGCGGCTTATAAGCCCCAACAAGCGCCGCGTTTAAGCCATCAACCGTTTTCAACGCCACATCGCCAACCACCTGGCCCGATGGATTTTCCACCAACGCTTTTTTGCAGCCGATCACAGATAGGCTTGCTAAAATAAGAATGAGAATCTTTTTCATATATTTTATATTATTAAAATTTCGCAATTAATCCAATGTTATAAGTCTTGGAGTTTGGATAGGATCCCAAATCAATACTTTGTGCAACATCAGAAGTTGACAATGCGTTGGTTGATTCCGGATCTATACCTTTATATTGGGTAATAGTGAATAAATTGGTAGCTCCTATAAATACTTTCACATCAACCTTTTTAATGGTGTTGGTTGGCAGGTGATACGAAAAGTTGACATTTTTCAATCTCGCGAAACTGCCATTTTCTAAAAAGCGGCTTGATTCAAAATAATCAATATTCGTTGAGCTGAAAGCGGGTATATTGGACGTTTCATTTACACCCGGAATATATCGCTGCAAAACAGCAGCATTTGTTGCTTGTTTAGCATCAGCATTCGCCGTAATAGAACTCGCATAAGCATAATCAAGCTTATCGAAGCCTAATAATGACTGGATAAATACATTCAGCGAGAAATTACCATAAGTAAAGGTATTGTTCCACCCAAGTGATTTGGTTGGGTTTCCGTTCCCTATGATCTGGAAATCGCTGCCATTTATCGCGCCATCACCATTTAGATCCTGGTAATGTGAATCTCCTGGTTTTTCACCATATTTAGCGGCCTCAGCAGCCTGATCGGGTTTCCAGGTACCTAAATATTTTAAGCCCCAGTAAGATCCTAGCGCATATCCCGGCTTAATAATAAATTCAGATTGTGTAGAAAGACCTGCTCCAGCATTTCCGGTAATAGAATTAGAGAAAATACTTGATAGGTTTCCAATATTCACTACCCTGTTCTTCATGAAGGATATATTAAATGAACTCGCCCAGGTGAATTTTCCGGAATGAACAGGGATACCACCAATATTAAATTCAATACCGCTGTTTTTCATCTTTCCAGCATTGCTGATAATACTGCCTCCTCCGTCAAACGCAGGTAATGGCAGGGAAAGCAATAAGTCTCTGGTATTTTTAATATACCCATCTGCAGTAAAATTCAATCTGTTGTTAAACATTGCAACATCTAAGCCCAAATCTTCGGCTTGTGTTGTTTCCCATTTTAGGGCAGGATTGGCTGCGTTTCCAAGTACTATACCAGAAGTTACAGAATTATTATTTAAGCTGGCCGCTCCATCAAAAGCGTCAGTAAGATAGGTAGCAAGTGTAGCATACGGATTAATTGCCTGGCTGCCTGTTAAACCCCAGCTGCCGCGCAGTTTTAACTGATCAAATAAATTCAGGTTTTTTATAAAAGGTTCTTCAGATAACCTCCAACCTAAAGCTACCGACGGGAAAGTACTTTCCTGGTTCTCTGGGGCAAATTTTGAAGAACCGTCACGTCGTATAGAAACCGTTAACAAATATTTGTCTTTATAGGCATAATTGATACGACCTAATAGCGAGACCAACGCAGATTCAGAATAAGATGAACCTATAGATTGGTTAGAGGATAAACCGAGGTTATCATATCCCAGGTTCGGAAAGGTTAGGTCATTTGCATTTGCATTGAACATTGTTGTGGTATACTTTTCCTGTTCAAATACCGCGGTAACATTCAAACTGTGCACACCATTAAAAATGTGAGAGTAGTTTAAAGTATTTGTATTTTGCAAATTGATCATTTCCTCAGATGTGCGGCTTGCGCTGGCAATATCATTGGGAACCGAAGCGTCTCCAGCATAATTTTCACCTTGAATATTGGAATAATCAACACCAAAAGTCACATCCAACGAAAGATCTTTAAAGAAATGATAATTACCGCCAGCGTTCAAGGTCATATTGGTAGTGTTCAACAGACTGTTACTGTCATAGGCAGTGGCAACCGGGTTACCATAAATGGAACTGGTTGGATCAACTGCAGTATAGTTGCCCTGGCTATCTCTGAGTGGCGTTGTTGGTGCCCATGACAATGCCTGGTTCGCCGGGCTGCCAATCCCTTCCTGGGTATTGTTTAACGCTTCTCTGCGAACCGCAGAAATGTTCACCCGGGTAGTAAGTTTATCCGAAATTTGTGAATTGACATTAGACCTGATTGCATAGCGTTTGTAACCTGAATTAATGATGATACCGTCCTGATCTAAATAGTCGGCAGACATAAAATAAGAGGTTATGGGACTACCGCCAGAAAGGCTAAGCTTATATTCTTCAGTAGGTGCAGTACGGTACACCAGGTCCTGCCAGTTGGTACCGCCGGTGGCTGCGTAATTACTTATCTGCGCTGGAGTGAAAGTTGGAGATAAACCTGTAGCCGCATCGCGCTCGTTTACCGTATTAGCAAAAACAGCGGCGCTCATCAGGTCCATTTTTTTCAATACCTGAGATGAGGAAAAAATTGAGGTGACATCAATTTCTGGTTTCTTCGAGTTCCCTTTTTTTGTGGTGATCAAAACAACACCATTTGCGCCCCTGCTGCCATATATAGCGGTGCTGGAAGCGTCCTTCAGAACTTCAATGGAGGCGATATCATCAGGATTCAAATCATTAAAGTCTGCTCCTATAAAACCGTCAATCACATATAGGGGATTATTGTCGCCCAGAATTGAATTTGCTCCTCGTATCCTGATAGAAACATCACCACCTGGCGCTCCGGAATTGTTAACCACCTCTACACCTGCTACCCTACCCTGCAAGGCCTGATCAATCCTGGTTACCGGCTGGTCTTGATAGTCCTTAGGCGATAAACTTGCTAATGATCCGGTAAGATCAGATTTTTTTTGCGTGCCGTAACCTACTACCACTACTTCATTCAAGTCGCGGTTATCGGGAGCTAATGTAATATTAACCGTTGTTCCCCCTGTAGCTGCCACTTCCTGCGCGACATAGCCTAAATAAGAAAAGAGCAAAGTTGATTTAGCGGCGTCTACATTAATAGAAAAATGGCCATCCTTATCGGTAACTACTCCGGTCCCTGTACCTTTCACGGCCACAGTTACCCCGGGAAGGGTTACCCCTTTTTCATCTTTTACGATACCGTTAACTTTGGCGGATTGCGCTTGTGTAATGAACGGGGTGAATGTTAGTAACGCAAAGAACAAGAACAACAAGCCCCCAAACATGGACTGTTGTTTTAATTTTTTAATTCGTTTGAACTTAATGGGTTTTCGTCCATTAGTAAATGGTAAGGTTTTACTCATAATTTGTAATTAGTTTAAATTAATTAATGTTACTAATAAATACGGGATACGCTTTGCCCGCCTTATTTTAATAATTGGTAATACAAATAAATGTATAAATAGAGGTTATTAATGCGCTGTTATTGGTATTAAATGCGCTCAAACAGCTATAAAAAGAGCAAAATATCATCAAAATACACCGTTTGGGAATAGTGCCAGAATTATGCTTATTTTTTGGCTGACTGGATAAATTGAGAAGGCGTTTTTCCAAATTCTTTTCGAAAAGCTTTTTGAAAATAAGACACACTCAAAATGCCAATTCTTTCCACGAGTTCATTTTGGGTCACATCCTCATGTGTCATGATATACGCCGCTTTTTTTAAACGGATCGTTCTGATGAACTCATTAATGGATTGTCCGGAGATGCCTTTAATTTTCTTATATAGTTTTGACCGGCTAGTAAACATGTGGCTGCAGATATAGTCAACATCCAGTTCATGTTTATGGATGTTTTGTTCTATCACGTTAATTAATTTTTCTAAAAACTGTTTGTCCTGATTAGTATGAACCAGATCGGTAGCTTCCGAATAAAAGTCCTCGGTATACCTTTGTTTTAGTTTTCGCTTCTGTTCAAATAAGTTACCAATGGTTAGCAATAATAAGTCTATGCTTACCGGTTTCGCAATGTAGTAATCAGCTCCTGATTCCAGTCCCTCGAGCATGGCTTCAAGAGCGCTCTTGGCTGAAAGGAAAAGAAATGGTATATGGCTTGTCTCAAAAGAAGATTTGATCAGTTGGCACATTTCCACACCATTCATTACCGGCATCATCACATCGCTTATAATCAGATCCGGAATATGATCGACCGCGATATCATAGCCTTCCTTCCCATTGATCGCTTCGTAAACAAAATATTTTTTCTGCAATATTTCCTTTAGGAATCCTCTTAACTCATCATTATCCTCAACGAGTAAAATATGCTGTTTGGTGCAATGGGTATCATTCACCTCCTCCCTTATATTATTTACTATATTGCTGGCATTTAATCCCACTGAATTGTCTAACACTTCGAGTTTGACCGAGGAATTACCATCTTCAGAATGTAGTTTTTCTTCAGGAGAATAATTTTGAGCCCCCAGAGGTAATGCGATAATTATTTCTGTTCCTTTATATCTGTCACTGGAAACATAAATATCGCCACGATGTAGAATAGTAAGGCTTTTAACCAAAGCGAGCCCGACCCCAGATCCGATATGATCATTACTTATGCGGTAATAGCGATCAAATATTTGGCCTATAGAATCTTTAGAAATCCCAATTCCTGTATCAGCAATTCTAAAAAAAGTATAATTTTCCGCTCTTGAGTCGTTTATCAGTTTGAAATCAGTAGAATATAAAGGCATGTAAGTGTCAAAATCAGTAAATGATTCGAGCATTACATTTCCACCTGAGGGGGTGTATTTAAAAGCATTGTTTAATAAGTTAAATAAAATCTTTTCGATAATCTGCATATCCAAATAAGAAGTCGCTTCTTTATCGCCTATTTTCAGAGAGAAACCTATTTGATTGTGCTCCGCCAATGGTTTAAATTCCTCGTAAAGTTTTTCCATAAAGTCGCAAAGTTTGACTTCAGCGACTTGCAAAGGGATAACATTGTCGGCAACCTTACGAAAATTCATTAGTTCATTTATTAAATTAATGAGCCTTTTCGCATTTCGGTGCATAATTTGGAAGGTATGCTGATAAACAGTATTTGCATTTTCCATGAGCAAATTTTCAAGCGGCCCTAATATCAATGTTAGCGGTGTACGAAACTCGTGTGAGATATTTGTGAAAAATTGTAATTGTTGCTGATAAAGCTCCTCCCGCTGAATATGCATCTCTTCTCTTTTTCTTTCTTCGACATCGCGTACTGCCAGTTCTTTCTTTAGCCGGAACCACCTGGCCTGATAAACATAGATGCCAATCAATATGGAAAGGATCAATATCAAATAAATTGCTTTTGCCGGAGAAGATTTCCACCACGGGGCGGTAATTTCTATTTGAAGTACGGCCCTATCCCGGCTCCATATGCCGTCATTGTTGGTTGCTTCAAGAATTAATTTATAATCGCTGTAGTCCAGGTTCGTGTAAGCCGCAGTGGGATTCTTGCCGCTGGTATATTTCCATCCTTTGTCGAAACCCTCCAGCTTATAACGATACTGGCACTTTTCGGAGTTTGCGTAGTGCATCGCGGAAAAAGAGACTACAAAATTATTTTGCAAATAATTCAGGACCAGCCTATGGCTATAAGGAATAGATATTGGAAGTATGTTTTCGGATCCAGTGGATTGACCAATTCGAACATTTTTATTATTAACAATTAAATCAGTAAATATGGGATGCGCCGGTAATCTATTGGGTTTAATACTATCCGGAAAAAAATAATTGGCACCGTTTATCCCACCAAAATATAACCGCCCGTCACTGCCCTTGTAAGACGCTCCGACTTTTAAACTATTGCTTTGTAAGCCGTCATTCTTATCATATCTTGTCAATTGATTTGTTTTAGGATCCAATCGTTCCAATCCATTCCCACCCATCCAAACGTTTCCCTTGTCATCAAGTTCCATCGCTTCCACATCATTAAAAACCCCGTATCTGCTATCATATATTTTAACCGAATACTCATCGTTTTTATCCAGCATCAGATAATCCAGACCACCGCCTATAGTTCCTACCCAAAAAGCACTGTCATTTTTCTTTTGTACAGGAAAGATATAATTGGAGCTTAAGGAATTTGATTTATTGTTTACCTGATAAACGAACTTTTTGACAACTTCACCCAACCGGTTGACGATCAGCCGCTGCAATCCGTTTATACCGGAAACCATTATTTCAGGCCTTTTCTTATCAGTCCAAATTTGGTAGCCCGAGCCTAAACTTTTATAACTAACCTTAAAATTTCCATTCTTATCAGGTATGATATTGCCATATCCGTTATAATAACTGCCAAACCATATATTACCGTAACTGTCTTTGGCTATGCTGGTAACAGCTACCGGAAATTTCTCGTAACCAGGCGGTTTATATAAGCCGCTACGTTGCTTGTTAATAATATCGATTCCTTTATCATTACCGATCCATAAATTTCCTTCTTTATCCAGTTCCAGGGCATCCACCTCATTACTTTTTAGTCTTACCCCTTTCGTTGCCGTATTAAAATGAACGAAGTTTTTTGTTGTGTAGTCGTATTCGTTTAAACCATTGGAATTTGTACCAAGCCAAACAATGTGTCCTGCCTCTTCTAAAATCGACCGGATATGATTACCTGATAAGGTATTTGACATTTCCGGATTACGCTGAAACGTATAAAATTGCTTTGCATTTAAGTCACAATAATCAAGTCCGCCCCCAAAAGTACCTATCCACAAACATTCCGATTTGTCTATAAATAGCTTTTCGAGAAAATTGGTATTGAGGCTATGCGTAAAACTTTGTGAAGTAATGGTTTGCTTCAACCTGAAATCCTTATCCAGCAGGAATAATCCATCATCCGTACAAACCCAATAATCAAGGTTTCTATCTTGTACAATGTCATGAATTGCTGAGCAATCCGGTATAAAACAACGCTGCTGTTGATGTATAACATCAGTTCTGTTTTTTTCAGCCGACCATGTGGTCTCGCTGGTCAGTAAAATGGTCGTGCCTTCTACTGTTATCAGCTGCCCTTTTCGGTTCCGAAAAACTTTGAGTAAGCTATCAGGCTTTTTATCGCTACCAATAAAAAAATGCCTGAACAAATGATTGTGGTCAAGCATCCATAATCCATTATTAGCTGATAACCAGACATTATTGTCACCATCCGCCATCATATCAGTGAAACTGGTCCCTGTAGGATAAGTTAGTGGGGTATCTTCTAATATGGAGCCGTTTACTTTAAATATCCTAAATTTATTTTCGGCAAGGGTTGCCAATAGCCCGCCTTTTAATGCGATCAAACGGGTGTATGTTTTTTTTTCCGTATTATGTTCAGGATTATCAACGTTAGTATATTTTTCTGATTGTGGATCAAAAAATTGTATGCCATCTTCTGAACCCAGCCAAATCCTATCATTCTCATCAAGGCACATGCTGCGGATCCTATTCTTAAATGAATTATTTCGGGGGACAGTTGAATTATAGAAACGCTTGATTTCGTATCCATCATACCGGTCTAAGCCATATAAAGTTGCTATCCATATAAAGCCCAGCTTATCTTGTTTTACTTCTTTTACATCAGTGTGCGACAACCCGTCATCAACTGTCAAATAAGAAAACTTTAAAGAATTTTGTTGTGCACTTACCCTTGAATATATCCCAATAAGAACAACAAACAGAATTGATGTTATTCTGAGAAATTTTATTGGCCCTTTTTTTAAGTTCATTAATAAAATCCTTTATGAATTTGAAATCTTCATCTGCTTTCCGTTTTCTTAAAAAGCTGTTTGGAGACAATAACTTTAGTGAATATATGAACCAAATTAGTAATATTCTATTCCTTTTTTAATATTTAAAAACACCTATCTGAGGCTGTTACCATGCTAATTTTAAAAGAGAGACTCCCTGTCTTTTTAATGAAATATTCATTTCGGCCTTCCCTCCGTGCACCATAACTTTGGTGATTACCCCTTTCTGTTGTAACAGACCCGACTTTTCCAGTTTTGAAATCTGCTTTGCCGAAGGATGCTGCGGCGATCCCATATTTTTCCAAACCTGATATGAATTACTGTAGCGATCGTCGATGCGGTACTCCGTCAACTGTACCGTTTTGACGGGTAGATTGTTAACAACAATTGATATGGGTTGAGGAACCGAAGGAATATCATCATCATGATAGTTCCAAACCATTACAATAACTGAGGCTGCACTTTTGGTTGCCAAAGCGCCTATATCTGATTTTACTCCGCTGGCACTCGAATTTACCATTGATTGAAGATTTGTCATTTGACTACCGGTAACCCCCAACCGGATAGGCCCCATGAGTCCTAACATTCTGAATATATTCAGAACCGGCTTATCTACTCCGTTCGTTGCCAGATCTCTATAACCATAAAACCATGGCTGATTCTCAAATTCAAATGACCAGGAAACGGCACCCATCAGGTTGATTTGCAATGAATCAGCTAGTAAATATTCGCGTGCAAAGGAAGCCGCTGTGTAACTGGAGTAGAGGGTCCCGTTGCGATAGGCATTTTCCGGGCTTGTTGCCATTCCGCATGCAGCGCATCCTTCAGGGTCAGATTCACCGATAACTATTGGAATATATTTAGTTTCAGGATAAGAAGCAACAATTTTAAACCCTGATTCAATATCTTGCAATTGCGGGGCCATGTTCATTCTTACATGGCCATCAACTAATTTTGGCTGACCCTTTGCATGAAAAGAAATGACATCCAGGGGAGACCCTATCTGACCAGTTGCATAATTGGTGCCGTGAATACAATGTTGTATAAAAGCATTCAGAAAATTTACGCCGCCAGGACTCCCGCCCCCTGCAACTTCAGGACCGCCTACTTTTGCTGAAGGCAGAGCCCTTTTAACACCATGAGCAGCGTAATCATAAAGCTTAAAAAATTCATCCCTCGTCCCGGACCAATAACCAATGTTGGGTTCATTCCAGACCTCCCAGTACCAACTTTCAACTTCCTTTTGGCCATACCTTTCTACTGAATGTTTAACCCATTGGTAAACAAGCTCCTCCCATTTATGATAATCTTTTGGCGGATATGTCCAGCCCGTAAAGAGTTCGTTTGACTTACCGGGTTGCCAATTGTGCCTATAGGGTTTGGGATGCGTTGATAAAGCTTCGGGCATAAAACCGATTTGGGCATATGGTTTAATTCCCAGTTTAACATAGACGTCAAAAATACTATCGATGATACGCCAATTATATATAGGATGACCATTCGCATCTTCGGTATAGGCGTTAGTCGACCCCCACTTTAAGGCTGCGGTTCCGTCGCCTGTTGTCAACAAATTATGTACCCGCAGGTGTACCGGTGCAGGACTTAATAAAGCCAGCTCGGAAAGAAGTATTTTCCCGTCCTTCATATAGGTATAGTTTGGTTCATCATGACCGAACCACGCCCAAATAGGGTTCATTGCTCCAACTTCATTATTGTAATCTATCACAATTGATGCACTATCCCGCTTTGCTTTTTCCTGGGCGGTGGACTTCTGCGAAAACATCAGCCCCATGATGGTTAAAGTTATAATTTGCTGTATATATCGACTTTTCATTCTTATTTGAGTTTATTTAGCGTAACGGCCTTTATCCCCACTTTAGTCGGAATGACCTGTTTAATCCGTCCGTCACTTTCAAAGTCCATCTTATCAATACAAACCTCTCGGTTGTATCCAGCTGCGTCTCCCATAAAAATACCATTTGGATAGTTAAACCGATGATAAACTAAATACCACTCGTCTTTTCCAGGCAATTGGAGTACGGCATTATGCCCGGTACCATAAATACCCGCCGCTACATTTTTTTGAATTACAATATTATTATCGGGAATGCTGATTTTCCCAAGCGGTGAATCGGTAATGCCATAACGAACCTTGTAATTCGGGCTTCGCGTATCGTCCTCGGACCATGTGATATAATATTTTCCATTCCGATAAAAAACATAAGTACCTTCACGAAAAGTAGCATCCGGTGTTAAAATGCGGGTCGTTTCGGTTTTAATGGAGATCATATCGTCATTAAGTTCAGCTCCAGCCAAATAACCATTTCCCCAGTACAAATAGCTTTTTCCGGTTTTAGGATCAGAGAAGACATCCGGGTCGATCTGTTGTCCGCCGGTGATGCCTTCGGGACGATGGTCTATCAAAGGTTTACCGGAATCAATAAATGGGCCCAGGGGATCGTCTGCTACAGCGACACCAATTTTTTGCGCGGCAACGAAATAATAGAAGTATTTAAATTTATCATTGATCTTCTTTTCGATGATGCAAGGTGCCCAGGCATTTGTATGCGCCCACGTTACATCTTTATCTAAATCCAATATTTTCCCTTCGTCTTTCCAATCAACCAAGTTAGCTGATGAAAAAACCTTAAAATAAGTTCCGGACCAATTGGTAAAGCCATCACTTGTGGGATAGATATAAAATTTGCCTGTTTTTTGAGCATATAGAATTTCAGGATCGGCATAAAATCCGCTTAGTACCGGATTGTGATCTTCCTGAACGTTAACCTGGTAGGTTTGTGCCAGGTGATTTGTGATGCTGACTTTATATTTAACTGGTCCTTTTGTAAAATTCTGCGGTTTAGCCGGCGATATTTTCACTCCCGGAAATATTAAAAACAAGGGGTTAAAAGAATGAAGCTGCGCGTTTGAATTAACCGGTAAATAAACTTCATGATGAGCTGTATCCAGGGCGATATTCTGCTTCTTTATTGCCCCTGCACTTGCATACGTTATTACATCATCGGTTGTATACCATTTATTTATCAATGCCTGTGCTTCCTTTCCTGTTATGGACATTACTGTGCCATGGCGGGGATGAAAATTCATTGAAACTTCCTGGTCAATTACCGTAAAATTTTTCAGGTCTTTACTTTTGGTAAATTGATATTTACCTTTTTTATAAACATCGTACATCAAAATCCACTCGTCAGAATTATTAAGTTTAAATGTTCCGGACCCTTCTACCGCTTCATCTGTTTTTTGCAGATAATGGTTATCTTCAATGATATAACCAGAGGTAAGCTGAGATGAAATTGCTTGTTTTATACCTGGAAGCTGATCTTCGGTTTTGAAGAACAAATGATATTTCCCGTTTTTAAAGGCTATATCCGCATCTATGCAGGCAAAACCACCCGGGCTGAAGAAGAGTTGCTTGGGAACAGTAATCAGTCCTGAAAAATCTTTGTTTGCATAAGCGTAATAAATTTTATCCGGGCCGTTTCCCTCGCGCATGGACCAATAAACCATATACATTTTCTTATGATTATCATATATTGTTTGTGGTGCCCAAACACGGTTAACCCCTGCGAATTCATGAAATTTATCCGGTATATTTACTATGCTGGTTTTCCAGTTAATCAAATCTTCGGAATGCATAAAAACCATAGCATAATTTGGTCCCCATCCGTTTTTTGCAACTTGCATATCTGTTGCGACCATATAAAAACTGTGGCCATCTGCACCACGTAAAATATGGGGATCACGAACACCACCAGTGGAACTGATCAATGAAGAATTCAAAACAGGATTATTAGCGTTTAATGCCCGAAAATTATAACCATCATTACTAATAGCGAAGCGTATTGCCTCTTCTCCTTTTTCCCCACCTGTGAAGTAAGTAAACAAATAGGCAGTTAAGGTATTTGTTGGTTTAACAGTTTGAGCGTTCCCATTAATAAAAAACATCAAAAGACATGCAGTTATAAGGCCGCTAAAAATTCTAAATACTAGTTTTCCTTTATTCATTTCAATTCTCAAAAAATATAATTCAGCGCGTGGTTTATAGCGATAATCTTCATTCTGATATCAATAAAAAGTACATTTATTTTAACAAGAATAATTTTAAAGTCAATCAAAGCAATAAACCAGGTTATGTGGCATATTAAAGCTCAATAATTTATATTGGTATTATTTTAGGTATAATGAAGGCAAGCTAAATATATTTTTTTCAGTTTCAAAAATAAATGTTATTAAAACACTAATTAATTGGCTGTTATTATTTCTGGCAAAACATCTTAGTTCTACGACATTTACTCCCGGTCATTTTTGATAGGTCAATTCGTTGAAAGGTGCTGCGGAGAGCAGCACCGATTTCAATTTCGGAATTCAAAATTCCATATCAATTAAACCAGAGAAAACAATTTATTAAAACTTAGGCTCGAATTTTAATTACAGCAGCGAAAATGGGTTTACAAATAAGCGATCTGATAAACAATGTTTAAATAGACAAGCTATCATTAACATTTCACCAGCAAATAAAATACTTAT
Organism: Mucilaginibacter sp. L196; assembly: GCF_009765905.1. Lineage (GTDB taxonomy): Bacteria > Bacteroidota > Bacteroidia > Sphingobacteriales > Sphingobacteriaceae > Mucilaginibacter. The sequence goes on from NZ_LMUO01000004.1 coordinate 161,087, forward strand.
CATTAATGTTGTTATATTAACAATTATCTTTTTATTAAGTGTTATTAGCATAAATTAGAGTAGATGAAAGTATAGTGCTAAGTGCACAATTGCTGAGTTGATTGGCTTGCTCAATTTCTTAATACTTCATACCTCTAAGAAACCGGGTGCCATAACGTACCTAAGGCTGCCGCCAAAAATGAAAAGTGATTTGAGCGTTATTTAAATCTATTTCAGCGCATAACCCACCACATCTTTTTGGTTATTTGCGATACCAATTAGCGTTAGAAATTTATGTTATTAAAACCTGACATTATTAAACTGATTTTAAAACAACGGGTCGACCTTGTGAACGCCTCCCCATCACCCCTGTTTATGCTTATACGTTAAAAATCTCAGGAAACAATTGAAGCCGATATAATCAGTAAAATGCTAACCCAAAAAATGAAACTAAACAAATTATCTTTCACCCTTTTACTACTGACACTGTCGGTTTGGAGTCACGCCAGTCGAAAAATTATTGTAGAACAAATTAAGGCACGAAGCTTTTCAATAAAAAAAGACACCTTGATTGATCCTCAAAGTGACGGTTACAAATTAGTGTGGGCAGATGAATTCAATAAAAATGGGCCTGTAGATCCGAAAGTTTGGGGTTTTGAAAACGGCTTTGTAAGGAATAAGGAATTTCAATGGTATCAGCCGCAAAATGTGAGATGCGAAAATGGTTATTTAATAATCGAAGGTAAAAGGACTCATTATCCTAATCCATTGTATAACCAGGTAGATACAAATTGGAAAAGGCAAAGAAAATTTGTTGAATTTACTTCAGGCTCCATAAATACTTCAGGGAAAAAAAGTTGGAAATACGGTCGTTTTGTAATGCGTGCGCGAATAAATACAGCTATGGGATTATGGCCAGCCTTTTGGACACTAGGAAACCAGGCTCAATGGCCATCAAACGGAGAAATAGATATTATGGAATATTACCGGCATGATCTGTTAGCGAATATCGCGGTAGAAGCTAAACCACATAAAGCCTTATGGTACTCCAACAGGAAGGATATATCGACATTTAAAGACAAGAACTGGGCGACAAAATTTCATGTATGGCGGATGGATTGGGATAAAGACGGAATAATGTTATATGTAGATGATATGTTAATGAATCAGGTACGTATGAAAGATTTATATAACAGAGATGCACCAGGATCATACCCTTTTCAACAACCTCAATATATCCTTTTAAATCTTGCAATTGGGGGTATTCAGGGAGGTGATCCTTCTAAGACAACCTTTCCGGCCCGGTTCGAAGTGGATTATGTAAGAGTTTATCAAAAAAGCGAATAAGAATTATTTTCAACCATAATATTTAAAAGTAAGTCACCTATAACATTCATACATGAAAATCAGCCTATCACTTCCGAGCATTATACTCACTCTTTTACTAACCATTTTTGCAGCTACCGGAAGAACCCAATCCATTGTGTTAGCTAAGCCTTCCATCGATCAACTGGCTTTCCAAAATATGGAGATGGGCGTTTTCATACACTTCAGCATTGACACTTATGCCGCACCTGGGGCAATTCAGGGAAGCACACCTGCTTCGGCATTTAACCCAACCCATTTGAATGCCGACCAATGGGTGCTCGCCGCTAAAGCTATGGGTGCAAAATATGTAGTACTTACTGCCAGGCATGAACAAGGTTTTTGTTTATGGCCCACCAAAACAACTGATTATAGCATTAAATCGAGCCCTTATAAAAATGGGCATGGTGATATAGTGAAAGAGTTTGTAACGGCGTGTAGGAAGTATGGCATGAAAGTGGGCTTATACACCCCCCCTTGGATTGACTCACATTGGGAATCGATTCATAATGGTTACAAGGGTGGTGAAACTGCCAATATTAATAAACTTAATGACCCTGTGGTATACAAATTGGATTTAAAAAAGGAAAAACAGCAACTTAAAGAGTTGATGACCAATTATGGCCCTTTAGTTTTTATCTGGGACGACCATTTTGGCCGCTCCGATGTATTGGATTCGATTCCGCTTGGTGGCAGATTTAGAGAATTTTATAAGGAGATAACCAGCTATGCACATAGTTTACAGCCACATTGTTTATTATTAGGACGAGACGTGGAACACGTTGGGAATGAAAACGCGCATGCGAGTTATCCATTGTGGAACGCGCTAAATACAATAGACGGTACAATATACACCGTAAGTAAAACCTATAAATGGGATCACGCAAATACAGGCGATCCACTAGGTAGGTTATATCGCCCGCAAATTGCACCGACAACCAATGCATTCAGTACCGGGGGGTGGATGTGGAATGGCCCGCGCAAGCCCCAGCCTCTTGATAGACGCATGAAAGCTTATTATGAAACTGTAGGGCGTGGATCCAGCATAATTATCAATTTAACGCCCGACCGATCCGGACTAATTCCAACAGATCTCGTCGCTGCTGCAAAGGAAACCGGTGACGAGATTAAACGACGTTTCGGCCACCCGGTTGCCGTTTCTACATCCAAGGCACCTGTACAAATAATTAATTTTGTGGTTTCAAAAACCTTCAATCATGTCGTCACTATGGAAGATTTACATACCGGGCAAAAAATCTCGAAATATATCATAGAAGCAAAAATAAATGGCCGGTGGAATCAAATAGTTACAGGTGAAACTATAGGACATAAGCGGATAGATCAATTCCCAACAGTAACTGCTACCGCTTTACGTTTCAAAGTAACCGGCGTTGTGTCTAAACCTGCTGTGATGCGCAGTATCGCTATATTCAACGTATCCGGTATTTAAATTAAAATAACTATAATACGGTAACCTGAGATCAATCTTTTAATTTTCTCGCCTTACCATATCCCAACATACCAAAAATGAGTGCTTTAAGTGCTCATCTTTGGTATCTGGATGCTTAATCAAAAAAATCAATTGTGCAATTAAAGGGATTGATTTTCTGTTGATAAGCTGACTAAAGCAGATTTTAGTCCTTCACATTGGGCTTTTAATATTATTCTTCCAGGAGTTTTGCCTGCTTTTACAATAACCATGCATCTTCCCTTCCAAGCCTTTCTTTCCGGATTTTGAAAACTCTCTAAACTTACGGGGTTTGCATTACCAACACCAACTATTTTCGCATCACCTGTAATTGAAAATTTTACCAGATTTTCAGCCAGTGGGTTAATCTGACCTTTATTATCAATCAACTCTACAGTAATATAACTTAGATCTTGTCCGTCTGCTTTTAAATGGGTTTTATCTGGAATCAATTTAATTTTTACTGGTTCCTCCGCGGTACGCAAAATCGAGCTCTGTACTGGTTTATCATTACTATAACCAATTGCCTTTAACTCTCCGGCATGATATAAAACACTCCAAGTAGCTATAAATTTAGTTGATCTGTTAGTGGGCTTTACTCCCAAAGACCGATTATTAAGAAATAATTCCACTTTATCACAGGAAGAATACACACTCACTTCCAAAGGTTTATTTTCATATCCTTTCCAGTTCCATTCGGGCACCGCGTCTACCCAATTCCATCTGGACCAGACCTCCTTATTAGGATTTTCTTTAAAGGAAGGAACCGGTGGTTTTACAAAAACCGATAGTTGATTAGTTTTCCATAATGCATCCCTATAATAAGATTGCGGGCGTTTCCAGCCGCATATATCAATATCTCCGCAAAACGCAAGGTTCCAGGGATAAAAGTTGTTATTTAACGGATACCCTCTCCAGCCAATACTTGCTTCGCCAATATAGTCCCAGGCTGTCCATACAAAATCGCCAATCACGTAGGAATGATCCTCAACTAGATATTCCGAGAGGCTTGACCACGTGATTCTGTAGGATTTAGAGCACCGATTTGTGTACTCATTATTATAGAAAATGGCTAGTAAGTATCAATAAATTGATATGGTCAAAGTGTTCCGGAATTAATTGTTTGCTTTGCCGGAACGCGGTGGTCACTGGCTCCGGAATTTCCATTCATGGTCGCTCATTTCCACCGCGCTATAATCCCTGCCCGCCGTTACGGCACCGTAAGCAGCAAAATGTTTAGCTGTGGCCATTACAGCATCGGTACTACCCAAATGTTCTCCCTGAAACCCTTTTACTCGTGCCTCGGCAATACAACTACCTAAATAAGGGTCTTCACCTGCACCTTCCATAACACGTCCCCAACGCGGGTCGCGGGAAATATCTACCATAGGGGCGAAAGTCCAATGAATACCGGATGCGGCAGCTTCCCTGGCTGCCAAATGAGCCGACAACCTGATCTCACTCATATCCCAGGATGCTGCCTCGGCCAGCGGTATCGGAAAAGTTGTTTGATAACCATGGATCACATCCAATGAAAAAAGCAATGGGATTTTTAAACGGCTTTGCATTGCCAATGACTGAACCTCGCGTGTATTTTTAGCACCTTTAACGTTCAACATTGAACCCACCCAACCATTTTTAATTTCAACCTGCAGGTCGTTTTTCTTTTCATTGGCAGGTCCCGTCATTACTTTGCCGGAGTATTGATTAAGTTGCCCCACCTTTTCCTCCAGCGTCATCCTTTTAATCAATAGATTGACTTTATGAAGAATAGTAGGATTTTGCTTTTGAGCATTTACCTGATGACTGACTAGAAGGGCTAAAAAAATAATTGAAAAACGAAGCGAATACATGTTATTTTACGATAAGAGTGATATGATGGAATAAGTGCTTATTAATTTTGAAATTTGTGCCTGTTTTTAAAAAAATCAATAAGGTGATTATTGATTTGCTAACCAGCCTAAAAATCTGTCAATGAAAAAAACTCTTAAATTCATCAGTTAGGTCATTAATATTATTTAAATAAGGATGGCCATGTAGGCAATATCAGCGGTATATTTATATAGATCCGCTTAATCGTTTGACATGAAGCGGATCTATAAGCACTTAATTGAATCAGTCGATTAACTAATTTCAGTATTTTTCTAATGTTGTCGAATAACTGTTCGTGGTAAACGAACCGCCGGCAATGATTTCCCAGCCGGCCTGAATACCAAGTAAATTTACCGATTGGCCATTAAAGAAATTAGCATTGTTGCCGTAAGTGGCATTTTTTGCGTAATATAAGATGCTGCGGATATCCAGATTGGTGACAGAACTGGTATTTGTTGTCCTTCTGAAGGTCATCACATTATTAGATCCGTTCCATCCTTCATAAATATCCCAAACATGTCCGGATATCGATATGTTAGAAAAAATCTTTGTCCCAACCGGTGAGAAATCACCGTTGCTACTGTTATAACCAGGTCCCTGAAAGTTTATCCAGATCATGATCTCATATTGTGCACGGTAATTAGGGTTGCTTGACGGGTCTAACCATAGATCATAGGCGGTGTCATATTTTTCTCCATTAGTTGGAACCGTTACATTCCAGCTGCTTCTCAGTGTTTCAATCTGGCTTAACTGGCAAGGGTATGAAGTGTCGCTATTATTTACCCAAATACTACCCGAGCTATCATACCATAACCACCCACGCGCAATGGCAGGATAACCTTTTATATTCTGCAATGTTCCTGAACTGTGGGTTGCATTAACCCCCCATTTCCCGGATGAACTTTGGTACCACATACATTGTGAACCCGCACCGCTACTTGTTGCAGCCCATATATTATTATTAAGTTTATTATTGGCATCGATGTAAACACCCTGACCGTTCTCGCAGATTGTTGCGTCTAAAGGTTCGAGACTATTTGACTCGAGCGATGCATGTGCCAGTTTCATTTGGGTTGGGGTTCCCTGGCTAAGGTGAGACTTGGTACAACTTGTAATGAAACAAATGTACAACAAGCAAATACAGCTTGTGTTTAATGTTGTTCTTTTCATAATTTAACTTTTTTTGGTTTATAACTTAGGTATTGGTGAATTGATTGCAAATCAATAACTGGTTGAAATGGCTGGACACAAATCATATAAAAATTATAAAAGCGCTTGCAAATACAGCCGGATATACTGCGGACAGATCACAAAACAATACAATAGAGTAATTTTCATTACCTAGCTGTTAATATTATTTAGTTATAAAATGGACAGTCTGATTGGTTCAAGTTTATGAAATCACTACAACCAACAAACCACCTATACTCGGATAATCCGAGTATAGGCAGGTTATGATTTAGTAAAGTTTTGGTCCAAAACTTGCGCTATTTATCGGATTGCATTTTTCTTTTATCAAAAAAATCAGCCAGGTTATATACCAGGTCATTCAGTTCTTTCATCTTATCCGTCAGGCCTGAATAAAGCTGATAATGATTATCCAATAAGCCTTTATTGGCATCTGTGTTGGAAGGGTCCACGTTTTTATTAGTCGGATCATTGTCCTGGTATTTGAACCAGTGCCACCCTACACAATTACCGGATTCCAGCAAGCCTAATGTATAATTCTGGTAAAAAAGACCGCGTTCCAGTTGTGTTTTCACTACCCAGCCAGCCCCCGAATAGTTACCCATTCCTGAATCTTCACCTTTTACATACCACTCTGTGATGATAAATGGTTTGCCGGACCACTCTTCCCAGTTTTTCATATCCTTTGCTTCCGGCGTCCATTTATCATAATAATTAATTGATATCGCGTCAAGATACTTTCCCGCCGCCTTCAATACCTCCGGTACATTTTTTTCATAAGCATGAAATCGGCAGCCGATATACATGTGATTCGGATCATATTTTTTTATGGCTTTCGACACGATCGAGAAATAACGGTCGACAACTATCCCCAAAAACTTGTTCCTATCCTGATCGGTAATATCTGCCTGTTTAATATTTTGCTCCTTTAACCACTTATGAGCAGCCTGATAGCCGGCATCGGTGGTATCCTTCTTGGACAAATAGCCGTCCAGCGTTTTCTTATTAAAAGGCATTTCATTATCTGAAAAATACCCATAGAGATTTTTGTCGTTCTTGTTAACTGATAGCTGCTTTGCATAACCGTCACAGAATTTTTCAAATTCGGGATCAAAAACAAATATGGTGTTATCGGGATACCCCAAATGCCCTGATTGCTGATAGGTGCCTTTTTTTTGTCCGTAAGTACCCATGAAGTTTAATATTACGGTGTAAGCGAGCGGCGTGCCTGGTTTTATATTTCTCAGTTCTTCGTAGTTTGACCAGGCACCAACGCTATTAAAGCCGAGTCCTTGCAGCATTTGAGTCGTTTTAACCGCCCAGTCATGGTTGCCGGAAAATTGCGCCTCAAATGCTTTTTGATTGTTGTCAGAGGCACCGGGCTGGATTTCATTTACACCCTTATCAATAAACAGATTCCCTAAGGGATCTACAGACCACCACCGTCCGTTTATTTTAGCAACATAATAAAATCCGGTAGCCTTGGTCTTTAAATCGATACGTCCTCCATATTGATCCAGCTCTACCGGTTTTGCCTGTGTAAAGCCAATCAATGTCGATACCGTTCGTGTAGGATATTCTTTCCATTCACTGAAAGCCGGCTTTAATCCGCTACCCTGGTTTGATATTTTCGCACCTACTGTTAAGGTATACTCGTTCGGTATTTGTGCAAAAGCTCCGTTAACAATTAAGATCAAAGAAAAAACAAGTTGTCTTTTAAGCATAGCCTGCGTTTTTGTAGTCGTATTATGGGTTCTGAGTTAGATTGGGGTTAAGTTGAATTTCCCGGAGCGGTATCGGGAATAACAGGTCATGATTGGTAATTTGGACCACTGTTGTACCACTTTTAATTTGATATTTGGTAAAGTGGGCATTCATTACTGTTATAGCCCGGTTAGTTCTCACTAAATCAAACCAGCGGTGTCCCTCCATATTAAGCTCAAGTCTTCGCTCTGTTTCAATTGCAAGCCTCATATTGGCTTGTGAGCTTGTCTGCGCTGCTGTCAGATTATTAGCTACTCCAGCATAAGCCCGTTTCCGCACATCGTTTACATAACTAATGGCGTTTGCAGGGCCGTTAAGTTCATTTTCAGCTTCCGCGTACATCAACATTACGTCAGCATAGCGTATAACTATCCAATCGTTGCTGGCGTCAAAAGCCGCTGTTGGTGCATCTATATATTTGCGGGTGTACAACGCCGAAGCGGTAGTTCCGGTATATTTAGCTATGGAAAGATCACGACGGGGATCGGTTGTCGGAAAGGCATCAAAAAGGTCCTGTCTTACTGTATTAAACCCGGAAGATCCACCTACCTTAGCAATCGCGGAACCGCTTATCTCTGGTAAAAACCAATTGTAAAAAGGGCTACCGGTACCGAAACCGCCGCCAGTATATCTCACTGCAAAAATAATTTCTTTATTTAGCTCATCCGTCAAACTGTATACGTCAGAATAATTGGTCACAAGATCATATCCATACGGGTTTGTACCTCTCGGCAGCAATCCTGTTAATTCCGCTTTACAAAGATCGAATTTGCCTTCAGTGAGATAGACTTTGCCTAATATAGCCTTGGCCGCTCCGCTTGTAGCCCTTCCCAGGTCAGTGCCAGTATAACTTATCGGAAGCACCGTTTCGGCATCTTTCAGGTCCTGTTCAATTTGGGCATAGACATTGGCGGTGGTTGCCCTGTTGTAGGTTAGTGATTGAGCAATTGTTGTTATTTCTTTTGTTACCAGCGGCACACCACCCCATATTCTCACGGCGTTGAAATAAGATAACGCTCGAAGGAATTTCATCTCGCCTATATATCTGTTTCTCAGCGTAGTATCCATAGCAATTGCGGGTGCCCTGCTAATTGTAATATTGCAACGCGCTATGCATGTATATAAATTGGCCCACATAGTCTCCAGATTCGGATTTTCCGGTGCAATAGTGAAATACTCGAAATCACCAAGCCCGGCGCCTGTTACCACGGCTGAACTATTGTCAGATGGTACATCTCCGAACAAGTAAATCCCAACGCCCCCGGAACTTTTTCCATAAATATTCTGGAGTGCTCCATAAGCGCCAGTGACGGCTAAAGAAAGGCCGGTGGCATCTTTATATAAATCGTTTGTAGAAATTTGTGTGGGGTTTTCGAGCTGGATAAAGCTCTTTTTGCATGATGTAGCCCACAAAACAAGCATCATTATTAAAACAAAATATTTTTTCATAATTTCTTTATTTAATATTACTTAAAAACCAATATTTAATCCCAGGGAGAATGTTTTGGCAATCGGGTACGTACCCTGATCAACGCCATAACGTGGCTGGGTGGAGGCCGCCAACACATTGACATCCGGGTTATATCCGAAATAATGGGTAAATGTGTACAGGTTTTCGGCTGTGAGGTAAACCCGGGCGCTGATTATTTTAAGTGCATTGATAATTTTAGCTGGGAGTACATAATTTAAGGTTACGTTTCTTATCCGCAGATAAGATCCGTCAAAAATATTCCGGGTCGACAACACCGTTGTAGATGAGGGGTTTGTCAAATCGGCCCTCGGTGTCATGCCATCGCCCGGATCTTCCGGTGATTCCCAGCGGTTCAACGCGTTAGTGCGAACATTAAATGCACCACTGTAGTAATCGGTATACCTATCAGCTGCGTTTAAGATTTTATTACCGTATGATCCCTGTAAAAGAAAACTAAGATCAAATGAGCCATAACTGAACCTGTTCGACATTCCATAGGTGAATTTGGGCAAGGGGCTGCCTATATTAGTAATATCGTTTGCGTCAATTTTTCCATCGCCGTTTATATCTGCGTATTTCACGTCACCCGGACTTGATCCGCCTGCCGCCCATTGGGGGCTGTTATTTACATCAGCCTGATTCTTATAAACGCCGATTTGTTTATATCCATAGAAACTGCTCATAGGTTGTCCTGGAACCAAACGGATTGAGTTGGTGTAGCCGAAAGCTGCATCGTATCCAACAAATGCCTGGCCGCCGGATAAAGAAATCACTTTATTGCGGTTAAACGATATATTCATATCGGTCGTCCATTTTAATTTTCCGGTTAAATTCACGCTTCTAACAGCAAGTTCAAGCCCGTCATTTCTTACTTCTCCTACATTGGTCAATACGCTTGTCGCAAATCCGAAAATAGCAGGTACTCCCTGGCTAAGTAATAAACTGGTTGTGGTACGGCGATAAACATCACCGGTAAAAGAAATTCGGTCTGAAAACAGGCCCAGGTCAAGCCCTATATCCAACTGTTTATTTATTTCCCATGTCAAATTCGGGTTTGCCAGTGAATTTGGAGAGAAACCAAACACCGGGCTTGCCTGACCGGCTCCGAACACATAGTTTACTTGTTGTGTATAGCTTTGAGATGAAAAGTCTCCTATGTTGTTGTTTCCACTAACACCATAGCTTGATCTGATTTTTAATTCACTTATTTCCGGCACTTCTTTTATAAAGTCTTCTTCACCCACTCGCCATGCTCCCGAAAATGCGGGAAATATGGCGTATTGTTTGTCTGTACCAAACCGGGACGAACCGTCAGAGCGAAGGGATGCTGAAAAAATATATTTGTCCTTATAGCTGTAGTTTAACCTGCCGAAAGTAGATATCAATGCATTGGCAGTATAGGCTACAGTGCCAAGTATAATACCTGCATCCGTAGGGTATTGTACCAATGTGTTGGTTGTTGTTCCGCTTTGCCCATACTGGCTGTCTTCATTATAGGTATTCTTCTGAAATGAATATCCGGCGAGAAGAGAAATATTATGAACTCCATTTATGACCTTATCATAGGTCAACGTATTTTCGGAAACGTAATTATAATTTAATCCCTCTGTTGTCCTTGACCTTACATTACTGATAAGAGGCGTAGAGAGGTTTGCTGTTGGAGCATTATCGGATTGTAAGGTAGCTGGCACATACCAATTACGGTTATTGATAATTGCTTCAAATCCAAAATTACTTCGAAACTTCAAACCATCTATGATATCGTACTCAATTGCAGTGTTGGAGAGCACTCTGCCTGTTGTGGTTCTATCTTTATATAAATCCAGTACAGCAACGGGGTTATAAGGATTTCCGGCAAAGTTTTGACCAGTGCCCGCGAGCTGTAGCGGAGCGTAGGAATAATCACCATTGGCAATCCTAACAGGCAAAACCGGTGGTTGTAACAGCGCGCTCAGGACAGCTCCACCAATCCCAGTAGGATTGGTTCCGATCCCGTAGATCGCTGAATTATTCAAACCGCCCCCAGTGGACGTCTGGTCATTTATTGTATAGGATGGTGCGACATTAAAACTAAGTTTAAGTTTTGAAGCCAGCTTTGCATCAAGGCTGGCACGAAGCGTGTATCTGTCAAAGTCGGTTCCGATTATAATCCCTGTCTGGCTAAAGTATGATCCGGTTACGTTGAAAGTAATTTTGTCGGTTCCGCCAGACGCGGATAACGCGTAGTTATTTACATACCCGGTTTTAAATATCTGGTCCTGCCAATCTGTATTTGGCAACGATGCAGGATTCTTATAAAACACAGGAAGGGTTTTCCCTGCGTTAACGAAAGCGTCGCGCACATAGTCAATATATTGATCCGTGTTAAGGACAGCCACTTCCTTGGTTATATCCTGTATTCCGCTTGCCGCGGTGAAATTGAATTTCGTTGTTCCTGCTTTGCCTCTTTTTGTCGTCACGATAATAATTCCGTTCCCGCCCCTTGAACCATAAATCGCAGCAGCAGCAGCATCTTTTAGTACTTGTATCGATTCTATATCTGCCGGGCTGATCTGATTAAAATCGTCGGCGCTGTTAAGCGGGTACCCATCTACCACATACAGCGGGCCGTTACCTGCACCTATTGATCCTAATCCCCGAATTTGTATTACCGGGGCGCTGCCGGGGTCGCCTGAAGCCTGCGTTATGTTTACACCGGCAATCTGTCCTTCCAAAGCCTCACCGGGAGTGGCCACCAGGCGGTCTTCCATCTGTTTGGCGGTTACCGTGCTGATGGAAGTAGAAAGTAATTTCCTTTTCTGCGAGCCATACCCTACTACGACAACTTCGTTGAGCATCCTACTATCTTCTTTTAAGGTAACATTGAGTTCTGAATTGGTTGCGACTAACCGTTCTTCACTGATAAAACTGATAAAGCTAAATACCAATATCGTCTGCTGGCTGGGTACAGAGATACTGTATGTACCGTTTGTAGCGGTAGTAGTGGCTTTGTTTGTGCCTTTGATTGTTACGGAAGCGCCTGTAAGAGGGGCACCTTTAACATCTGTTACACGTCCCTTAATCGTAAAGGATTGTGCTAAAACGGGAGCACAAGGTAATAGCAATGCAAAAAGAAAAAAACAGCCTAGTACCAAGCTCATCCGTTTTCCCTCCGGGCGGCTATAAAACTGCAAGTATAATATCTTCATAATTTGGTGTTATTGGGTTAATGTTTTAATTGATTTTCGATGACAAATACCTGTTTCAGATTTGTCTATCCTTGTAAAGTAAATGGAGGTCAGTCGGATCTCTGCAACGCCGGACTACCAGGAAAACTGAAGCTTTCATCATTAATACATTGCTGTTTAAATTTGGTTAATAAAATGATTGTGCGCCGAATATTCCGGCATAATTGGTTAGGCCAAAACTGGGGATACGAAATGGTAAAGGGGATTAAAAAAAGACTTTTTTAGGGGTAAAAAATGACTTTTTAGCGTGGTTTGCCTACAATTCAGGAGTACAGGACCATGAATTTCCTGTTTTGTTGTGTACTTATACTAAACAACCTATTTATGCTGGCCGATCATTTCAGAGGGAGATCTGCCATGTTGCTTTTTAAATTCACGGCTGAAGTATTTTCGGTCATTGAATCCAACTAATGAAGCCACCTCATTTACAGTAAGCCCTTGCTGCACCAGGAGTTCGGCAGCTTTCTTCAACCGTATGGTTTTCATAAAATCAGCTGGCGATTGATCGGTCAGCGCGCATACTTTTTTATATAAAACAGATTTACTCATGCCAATCTCACTACTCAGCTCTAATACACCAAATTCAGGATCTTCCATATTTGTATCCATCAGCTGCATTAGCTTTTGAATGAATTTACTATCGGGATTTCTGCTATTAAGTTGTTGTGCAGATAGGCTCATTTGCTGGCTGAACTTCTTTCGCATCAGTTCGCGGGCAGCCAATAAATTATGGATATTTAAAGACAACAACTTGATAGAAAAGGGTTTGGTAAGGTAGGCATCTGCACCTGTTTCCAATCCATTAATCTGATGAATATGAGCAGCCAGAGCAGTTAACAGAATTACCGGGATATGACTGGTCCTGTCATCGGTTTTTATCCGGTTACATAATTCCAGCCCGTTCATGACTGGCATCATCACATCACTAATAATAAGGTCCGGTATTTCTTCTACTGCACAGGCAAAGGCAGCTGCTCCGTTCTCAAAAGGAATAACCTGATATTGAGGCAATGAATCAACAATAAAATGCCGCAATTCATCATTATCTTCGCATAGCAGAATAGTATACTTTGGCCCATTCGTCTCGGGCACCTGTTCTGTCAATACATCAATGTCTGACTGCAAACGAAACGCTGTAAGATTTTCAGCAGACAGGTTATCCTCAATAAAATGAACATGCTCCGAAGGCGAAAATTCATAAGGTAGCTTAACAGTGAATACGGTAAGTCCTTCCTGCGTTTCAATTTGCGGCTGGCTAACAACGGTTATATTCCCTTTGTGCAGTTCAACAATACTTTTGGATAGAGCTAATCCAATACCTGTGCCCGGATTGGCTTTATCAGGTTGCACCTGGTAGAAATTGCTGAATAATTTCTCCTGAAAAGCTTCAGGAATTCCTTTGCCATTGTCCGTAATACTGATCGTCAGGACGTCTGCCTGATCTGTCGTTACTCTTACCTGGATCTTACCTTGATCGGGCGTAAATTTAAATGCGTTTGAAAGTAAATTAAAAAAAACTTTTTCCATCTGGTCCCTGTCGGTGCATATCATCACTTCCTGTATTTCTGACTGGAATTCATAGATGATACCCCTGCTTTCAGCCAGGGACGAGAATGATAGATAAATTTCTTTAATCAGCGAGATCATATTATTCCGCTGGATGTAGAGCACCATATTGCCTGTTTCAGATTTTCGAAAGTCCATCAACTCACTAATTAAGCGTAATAATCTCTCTGCATTATTTTTAATCTGCAATACCTGGCGATTAATGCCGGCATTTTCCATCGTATGATGATATAGATTTTCTACCGGGCCGAGAATCAGGGTCAGCGGGGTTCGGATTTCATGAGAGATATTGGTGAAGAAATCCAGTTTCATCTGATAAAACTCCTGCTGCCTTTCGTTTTGCAGATGTTCATTATAGAGATCTCTTTCCAGCCTTGCCCTGATCTGAAAGAACTGGATAATCTTATAAAAAACAGTCGTGGCAAGCGACAGATAAATCAGATAGGCCCACCAGGTTTGCCACGAGGGCGGTGCGATCACTAGCTGGATCTGGCGGCCTTCATTATTCCACACCCCGTCGTTATTAGATGCTCTGACACTAAATAAATAATTACCTGGTGCCAAATTTGTAAAACTTACTTCCTTTTGATTGTTAATAATTTGCCAGTTATCATTATTACGGAGGCCAGACATTTTATAGGCGTAACTATTTTTCTCCGGATTAATAAAGTTAAGTGCCGAGAATTTGATCGTGATATTGTTTTTGTCGTAAGGCAGCTGTATTTTATGAGTTTCGTTGATCGGGCTTTGGAGTTCAGATTGTTTGCCAAACCTGACTTCTTTATTATTAATTGCAAAACCGGTAAAGAGGATCGCGGGTTTGAACCTGTTATTGATGATCTTGTCTGGGTAAAAGGTGGTAATACCATTCATACCGCCAAAAAGAATTTCGCCACTGCTAGTTTTAACACGACTGTTTACCAAAAACTGGTTACTTAACAAACCGTTGTCGGAGTTATAATTTCTAATAGTAAGGTTTTCCCTGCTTGGAGCTAATGCATTATTTTTGAAACTCACATGGGATAAACCATTATTGGTGCTGACCCACAAAGCGCCTGAGTTATCTTCAACAATGGAAGCGATGACATTATCGGCCAGTCCGTCCGCTTGTTTAATAATGGAGATTTGATTTGTTTTTTCGTTTAAATAGTTAAGCCCACCACCATCTGTGCCAATCCATAAACGATGAAAACTGTCTTTAAAAAGTGATAGTACGTTATTATTACCCAACCCTGTATGCCTGGTTCGCTTGTAAAGCGAAAAGATACCGGTAGTTTTATCGAGCTTATTTAATCCATTCTGCGTGCCAATCCATAAGACATTGCCATCGCTTAATATCGCGTTCACATAGTTATCACTCAGTCCATTTTTTACGTTAGGCTCACTGATAAATTTCCGAGTTTCGATACCCTGATAATTTACAAATCTTAATCCGTTACCATTTGTCCCGATCCAAATGCCGTTTTGATCCGTTAATAAGGAATTGATTAATTTGCCCCCGGTTTTACTGTTGGTGGTTTCCAGCTTAATATATTGAATGGATTTATTATGCGTGTTAAATTTATATAAACCATCCAATGTACCGGCCCAAATATTACCGCTGATATCCTTAGCCAAAGCCTTAATCTCATAAGTGTATTTATGATTACGTGCGTCTTTAAGCGGATAGTAACGGACAATATTCTTTTTTCTATCGATAAAATTCAAGCCGCCGGCGAAAGAACCTATCCATAATCCCTGATCTTTATCTTCGATGATCGCTTCTGCCTGGGGTTTGTTCAAGCCCATATTATTACCGATACGTTCACCGATATTTAAAAAATTGGTATTGCCAGGAGAGTAAATGTTGATTCCCCCGGAGTAGGTGCCAATCCAAACATTGCCGTTTTTATCCTCCATTAAACTCCAAACCGAGTCATCATTAAGGGTAGTGAAATCTGCGCTGTCATGATGATAAGTCGTGAAAAGGTCCTTTTGCTCATCATAAATAGACAGCCCATTTCGGGTAGCCACCCAAATTTTACCAGCATGGATCAAGATATCATTTACCCAGTTTGAAGCTATACACCGGGAATCATTATCCCCGGCTATATACCTGACGCAATTATTATTCCTGATGCTGTAACGAAAAACCCCATCTTCCTCGGTACCAAACCAGAGGTCACCATTACTATCTTGTTTAATTACAGTGATCTTTGCTGCTGCTAGTTCCTTATTTTTCAGTAATGGTCCAGGCAAAGGTAGCACCTCCCCCGTGGCTGGGTCAAATCTTTTTAGTCCTTGTTTGATACCGGCCCAAATGGTATGAGCTTTATCAGCGAATAAAGAGAATGCGATACCCTGATATAATTCATTTTCACCCGTCTGCTTCCAGTATTTGATGCTTTGTAATGTGTTTCCACTTTTGCCAACCTTTTTGATGCCTTTAAAGGTAGCTATCCATATTTGCCCCTGCTGATCCTGTTGGATATCGGTAATAAAGTTAGTTCCACCTTTGGCGGTGGATAAACCGATATGCCGAAAGTTCTCTGTCTTTTTATCATATAGATTTAAGCCGCCGCCAGTAGCGATCCACATCCGGCCTGTCCAATCCTCGAAAATTTTATTGATCCGATTATGACTAATCTGTGTACTGTCTGCATCATTCTGGCGGAAATTAGTAAAAGTCGAACCATCATAACGGGACAGGCCGCTCAGGTTGCCTACCCATATATAACCGTCCCGGTCCTGTATCAAAGAATTGATCGGACTTTGCAATAACCCTTCTTTATAAGTGATATGCCGAAACCCCATATTCACTGATTGGGCATAAATATAAATCGGGCTGAAAATAAAAATCAGGCCCAGGCTTAAGCTTGTCAAAAAAATAAACTTGAATTTCATTTGGCGTAACTTAGCATACCTTTAGATGAATTGGGAATATTGGTTAAATCGGTATACAAATCTATCACATTATCAGCTCACTATCAATATCAATCACCTTATTTTAGTTGTTCTGATTTATCAAGAAATAGTTTTGTTTTGGCCAAGTCACTGTTAATAGCCCTGTTCCGCAATAAAGTTTTATTGTTAAGCTTGATCTTCCTTCAGTCGCTCGTCTGATGAAATAGTGCAAGGCAGGCATCACATCTTTCAATCTTTTTTTTATGAGTCGTTTATACCGTATCTGTTTTCGTTGCTCATTTACTGTCATTTTTATGAATATTTATCGGACTACTTAATAACACCTGTAACAGTTTTGCGAGCAAGGAAAATAGCTTCGACCTTCCAATTAATAATCAACTTAAGTTAATTAGTTAAGTTCTGAGCAGTGAATCATTTCACCTGCTTTTATGATATGGATCTTAGTATCTATGTATTCTTTTGTAAAGGCTATAAATTCATCAGGTATTTGGGTAAACTCAGCAAAAGTTCCGTAATGGAAAGGGATTACATGTTTAGCATTAAGTAATTTCACTGCATAAGACGCTTCAAGAGGCCCCATCATTGAACGATTACCGATAGGAATCACAACAATACTTGGTTTGTATATTTCAGATATGAGTTTCATATCACCAAAGACACAGGTATCGCCAGCAAAATATATTGTTGTATTATCCGACATTTTGATAATAAATCCATTAGCAGCGTGTGGAAATGCAATGGCTTTTTCGGTAATATACACATGGGAATGGTGAAACGCATTTACCATCGACACCTCTAAGTCAAGGATCGCTATTGTTCCGCCTAAATTCATGGGCTCAAAAAGAGCGTCACTTACGCCTTGTTCTATTAGAAACCATCTGCAAATATTATTGGCGATTATTATTGGATTTGTACTACTTATAATTTCTTTGATATGAATGTCTAAATGATCTTCATGACCATGTGTAATTAAGATCAGGTCGATTCTATCCTGACTGACCAGATTAGTCGGAATGTATGGATTATTGATTAACCATGGATCGATTATAACAGTTCTGCCTTCAGGCGTTATAATTTTAAAAGTAGCATGTCCTAATAATTGAATAGTTGTTCCTTTTTTGTCCATGTATTTTATCCGCTATTAACTCGAAATTCTAATATATCATTTTTTTATTTTACATCTTGGCGCACATTAATTATTGCTGATTGAATTTTATAAGATAAATTTAAAATCAACTTTTATATTGGCAATATGGACCAAATTAAATCATTCGGAGACGCTTTTACAAAGTTTATACCTGATTTTCAATGTGCATTTTCTGGCTTAATTTTACATAATTGAATGAACGTGTAATACGGAATGGCATGGTCAAGTCTTCCCGGAATATCCATGTACAGTTCCGGTGTTTTTATTTCACTATAATCTCTTCATCATCTCAAAATGAACTATGTGTTATATTTTTGGAATTCTTTCATTACATTCGTTATTTTCCACTCAAGATGCACAAGTACAGCACCCTAACTGATCAGCAACTTGCATTCTTACTAAAGAATGATGATAGGGATGCGTATAATGAAATCTACAATAGATTTAAGGGTATTCTTTACCGGCATGCTTTTTCTAAGCTGCAAAGCCGTGAGGAAGCAAGGGATCAGGTTCAGGAATTGTTTATTATGTTATGGACAAGGCGAAACCAGATTGAATCCAATGATAATTTACCCGGCTATCTTTATAGAACGCTGCAAAACAGGATTCTTAATATTGTAGCGCATAATAAGCTGGCTTCGAAATATATGGATTCCCTCAAGGATTTTATGAATAGTGGTCAAATAGTTACCGATCATTTAGTTAGAGAAAATGATCTAAAGGCCAGTATTGAAAGGGAAGTATCACAGCTTCCTGAAAAGATGCGCTTGGTTTTTACATTAAGCCGGAATATGTATCTTTCTAATACCGAGATTGCTGAAAAATTAAATATTTCAGAAAAAACGGTAAGAAATCAGCTTTATAACGCACTTAAAATTTTAAGGGGGAAATTTAAGGCCGTCATCTTATTAAATTTTCTTTAAGCGCTAATTTTTTTAAAACTCATCTGGGACAATCAGGTAATTTAATTGTATTGTACATGATTTCGTCTAAACATGAATAATATACAATGTCTCCCAAAGAATTAATAAGAAAATACCTTGATGGCACGGCTACGGAAGAAGAAAAAGCTGTTGTAGAGTCCTGGTATAATCAGCACCGGTTAGAAAACGGCCATATATTAAGTGCTGAGGAACAAACGGAGGATGTAAAGGCGATGGATTTACACGTTTTGAATCCTCAAAAAAAAGCACTTATTTGGCCGCGTCTTTCTGCTGCCGCCTCCATCCTGATTATCTTCGGCTTATTGGGCTATTTCTTCGTATATCACCCCAACCACCTGAAAACAGCCCAAAATAACTACAAAAACGATATTGCACCTGGAAGTAATAAAGCAACATTGTCAATGGGGAACGGGCAGACGATTGTGCTGAACAGTTCCAAAAACAGGATGATTTCCAACCGGGCCAATATCTTAATTAACCTGCAGAATGGTCAGTTGATTTACCATAATTCTTCCACAGACATTGAAAATCAAACTTTTAAATACGACACCTTAACAGTTCCAAGAGGAGGTACTTACCATCTTACTTTGGCTGACGGGTCTAAGGTATGGTTGAATTCAGCCTCTGCAATACGTTTTCCGGAAACTTTTTCAGGCAATAACCGCAGCGTTGAATTGTTGTATGGCGAGGCCTACCTTGAAGTGATACACAATGACCAAAAGCCATTTCAGGTACTTGCCCATGCGCAACTAATACAGGATGTTGGCACTCATTTTAATGTCAATACCTATACGGATGAACCATTTGCAAAAACAACACTTTTGGAAGGCGGGATAAAGGTTTTTGTTAACCGGCAAACAGCAATGCTGGAGCCAGGAGAACAAGTGCAGATAAATAATGCAAACGCTTTAAGTGTAGTTTCTCACATCGATCCGAATGAAGTTATCGCCTGGAAAAATGGGCAGTTCATATTCTCGGGTCAAAGTATACAAAGTATAATGCGGGATATTTCCCGCTGGTACAACGTGGATGTAATCTACAAAGGAACCCCAACCAGAAATGATTACATCGGTTCCTTTTCAAGATATAAAAATGTATCAGAAGTTTTAAAGGTACTTGAACTTACAAAAACTGTTCATTTTAAGATAGAAGGGAGGACAATCACCGTCATGCCCTGATAGTTTCGAATGGTGATAAGATAGGTTTGCGTGCTTCCAACACTGCTTACTTAAATGCTGTCACCATAATTTTTAATTGCTTGTACAATCCTATTTATCATTAAACAACTAAACAAATGAAATCTCTCTTCCTGCTCCATTTTTAGCGTTATCGCTGCCTGAATAATTCATTCAGATCTTGATTATTAATCCTCCGGTATGATTTTGTAATCATCCCTCGAAAGAAATCTGTACAAACAGTTCCTGGCTTGTGCCTCCTTATACATTCTAATAATTTATAAATGCAAAATCCAATTCTAAAAATTGAGCACCTGTCTCATAAATATAGTAATTCCTGGGCCATCCATGATATTAACTTAAGCATTAACCAAACCGGAATTTTAGGCTTGCTTGGTTCAAACGGAGCGGGGAAGTCTACTACGATGAATATTATGTGCGGAGTTCTAAATCAAACCAAGGGCAATGTTTACATAGATGGCATCGACATGCGAAAAACACCTGAGGAGGCTAAAAAGTTAATCGGTTTTCTGCCGCAAAGCGCACCTCTTTACATGGACTTTACGGTTGAGGAGTATTTAACCTATTGTGCTAATTTACGACTTATTGAAAAAAACAGAATTAGATTAGCTGTTCAATATGCCATGGAGCGGTGCGGTATTGCACATTTTAGTAATAGGCTCATCAGTAATTTGTCCGGAGGCTATCGCCAGCGTGCCGGTATAGCACAGGCTATTATTCACCATCCAAAGTTAGTCGTACTGGATGAACCAACCAATGGTTTGGATCCTAATCAGATTGTGGAGGTAAGGACATTAATTAAAGAAATTGCCGAAGAAAGGGCGGTTATTTTCTCCTCCCATATTTTGTCAGAGGTTCAATTGCTATGTAATGATATCGTAATGATAGAGGGTGGTAAGATCGTTTTTGCCGATACTATGGATGCTTTTAATAATTATTTAGAACCGCATAGTGTATTAATTCACCTGGGAAATCCACCTCCTGTAGAAGAACTACTGCAAATTCCCGGCATAAACCGGGTTGACATGCTTACAGAAAAACAGTGGCGCTTATTTTTTAATGGGAACCAGGAAATTACCGAAAAAATAATTGAAACCTGTGTGCTCAGGGGGTGGAAACCAAGAGAAATAACGCTTGACAAAAGTTCAATTGATGAAATATTCGCACAGTTATCCCAAAATACAAGAACCGTAAATAAATGAAAACGACACTTAAAATAGCTAAAGCCGAGCTTAACACATTATTCTATTCCCCCATTGCCTGGTTCCTGTCCATTGTGTTTCTAATCCAATGTGGCTTTGCTTATACCTCCACCATGGAAAATCTGGTAAACCAACAGGAAATGGGACCCATCTATGCAAGATGGCTGTCGTACCTTACTTCAGTTGTATTCGGGTTACCTCAGGGGTTGTACGCAATGGTGACTACTAAGATATTCCTCTATATCCCCTTGCTCACCATGGGGCTTGTAAGCCGTGAAATAAATAGCGGAACAATTAAGTTACTCTATTCGTCACCCATCAAAATACGGGAGATTATAATTGGGAAATACTTAGCCATCATGGCTTACAATTTGTTGCTAATTATGATCCTTGCGGTTTTTGTAGTGTCAGGAATGCTTAGCATCCATTCAGCAGACAAGGGCCTTTTATTTTCGGGTTTATTAGGTATTTATCTGCTTTTATGTGCCTACTCGGCCATAGGTCTTTTTATGTCCTGCCTAACCTCATATCAGGTAGTATCCGCCATTAGTACATTGGTGTTATTTGCCATATTAGGTTATATTGGAACCATTTGGCAAAATATTGATTTTGTCCGGAATCTTACTTTTTTTCTTTCCATTTCCGGGCGTACCGACCATTTGCTATCAGGCCTAATCAGCACGAAGGACATATTTTATTTCTTTGTAATTGTATACATTTTTATTGGGCTAAGCATTATAAAACTGCAGGCAGAAAGAGAAGCAAAATCAATAGCTTTATTAATTGGAAAGTATGTTCTTGTGGTTATCTCTGGTTTATTTATCGGATATATTACAGCTATACCGGGATTTGCTGGATATTATGATGCAACATCGACTTTAACAGAATCACTAAGCCCTAATGTGAAAAACATTGTGAAGGGTTTAAAAGACGGACCTTTGGAAGTAACGTCTTACATTAATCTTTTTGATGACAATTTTTATGACGGTTCTCCACAGCAAAGGAATAAAGATTTGGCCCGCTGGGAACCGTATTTAAGGTTCAAATCGGACATCAAAATAAATTACGTCTATTTTTATGATAGCCTTTACACCAATAAAATGATGTACAGGGGGTATGAAGGAAAATCATTAAAGCAAATAACAACACATTATCTCAAAAACTACAATCTTGACCTGGAGCATTTTAAATCACCTGAAGAAATAAGGAAGATCATTAATCTTCGGCCAGAAAATAACAGGTATGTAATGCAGCTTAAATATCAGGGAAGAAGTACCTTTTTAAGGCTTTTTGACGATCAGCTGAAATATCCAAGAGAAGCGGAAATAGCAGCAGCCTTACAGCGTTTAACCATAAAAATTCCAAAAATAGCATTTGTAACGGGTGAGTTTGAACGCAGTATAGATAAGTTTACAGACAAGGACTATGAAAAATTAACTAATGATATTTCTTTCAGGTACGCATTGGTAAACCAGGGGTTCGATGTGGAATCTCTTATATTGCAAGAGCAGGAAATACCCTCAGATATTGCAGTTTTGGTTATAGCAGATCCAAGGGTTAGTTTTAGTCAGGAAGTACTAAACAAAATACAGCGATACATTAATAATGGCGGTAATTTGCTGATTGCCGGTGAACCCGGAAAACAGGCTAAAATCGATCCGATTATTCAGGCATTAGGGGTAAATTTTATTGATGGTGAACTTGTACAGAAGAGCAAAGACTTTGCTCCGGATTTGATCAGGCCTTTAATAACGAAAGTTGCTGCTGGTTTTTCAAGTGAACTAAAAGAACACTACACCGACAGTTTGAGTGTTTCTATGCCAAATGCATCTGCCCTCAACTATTCGGTTAAATCGGAATTTCATGTTGAACCACTCTTACTTACAAATGAAAAGGAGACGTGGAACAAAAAAGACAAATTTGTCTTGGATTCTGCTGATGTTGTTTTTTCACCCGAAAAAGGGGACGAGCAAAGAAAATTTCCTACGGCCCTGGCTTTAACCCGGATGGTTAACGGCAAGCAGCAACGTATAGTTATTGCAGGTGATGCGGACTTTTTAAGCAATGCGGAATTAGCTGTATATTATGGAGATGTTGACCACCCTATTTCGGGCCAAATTGACCCAGGGGTTAGCTGACTTTTGGGTTGCAGCAAATGCTGTAAAAGCA
>NZ_LMUO01000005.1 GCF_009765905.1 Mucilaginibacter sp. L196
GGTCAGTTTGCCCCGGAATGCCTGGTCAATTTCCAGCGGAATCACTTTACCCTTTACCTATGAATCACTGGTCAATTTCAGCGGAATATCCAGGATAGTCCTCGGTTGAGGGTAATAGGCTCAATGCTTCCTCGTACTTACAAGTATCATTTAGTTCGCCTATTTTCTTCATAGCTTCATCGTAAATCTTTCGCTTTTCCTCTTTGCTTACCTTCGGTTCGGTTGAAACTTCGATGCCGTCTTTTGGCTCGTTCGCTTTGGCTAAAGCTTTCGCTTTGCTTTCCTGTGTCTTTTTATCCTGTTCCATTTTGGATTGCTTTTTGGCTTCTTCCAATCCTTTCATGTAGGTTTCCATATTATTGAATAAACCCGCAGCTTCCTGTACGGGCTTTTCGATGGTATCGAAAAAACCCTCGTCCAGTTCGTCTGCCGTCCCCCGCAATAGCATGGGCGGTACAAGCTTGCTGGCATTATCTTCATTTTTGATTGCGTTAAATAATGCCGATACGGTCAATAATCCTTTATCGTCCGCATGGATAGTAAACTTCCAGTTGCCCGGAATATTTAACTCTGCTATATTTTTAAAAAAGTTCGTTTTCATAATTTATTGATTGTCTTTTATAATTACTAAAGTGTTTTTTCGCATTTCAAAATCAAATTCAAAGTTTGATACCCGCCATCTGCGGTTTAATTCAACACCCTCATCGTCCCATTTAAAGTCAGGTAACGAATTGATGCGGGCAACTAACGCTTTGTTTGAATAGCTTGAAAATCTTGGCTTTATTATCTTTTCGATTTCACTTTCAATTTTCAGATAAGTGATTAACCTGTCGGTAAGGTTTTTGCCCAAATAGAATTTGTCAGTTTTATAGTTGTAGTTTTCCTCGTAAAATTTGACTTTGCCGTTAGTCAAATTGATGTAATAGCGATAGGTTGCGTTTACTCTCAATTCGTTCAGCGTACAATGTTCTTCGATTAATTTTAATTGACTTTCAGCATTGTTTCGGTTTAATAACGGTAATAAAAAGTTTTCTATAAAGTACCCCTGTTCGGGTGCGCTACTGCTTTCCACAACGCAATTCAAAATTTTGCCATCACTAAGTGTTATAAATAAATTAGAGCGTGTCATAGTTTTTGATGTTAAGGGTTAGCTGCTTTTTTCTCTCCAATAAAATTTCCTTTATTTCCTCGCTACACTCATAATATTGACCCTCGAATAGGTAGGTTTCTTCATCTACGTCATATTTATACGCAGCGAAATCTGCCATATCAAGTTCAACTTTGGTTAGCATACCGTCTTTGTAAATGGCCTCGCCGTAAATACAAGTTCCCGATTCATCGTAATGATGGGTGAACTCAATGTCAAAATGCTCTGCAATCTCTTGCACTATATCGGTATTGGGTGACCACCTCGTTTCATAATAAATCACTTCGTCTTCGACCCGTAAGTCAAAAAAATAACCGTCTTTTTCTTCAATAAAATCTGGTAGTTGACCTTGCTGTTCTGCTTCTCCTTTCGCTGAAAGTTCCTCGAACATTAAGTTAACCCTTGTTAGAGCTGATTCACTTCCTGTAAATTCAACCCTGTTATAGCACCAATTTGGCATCTGATTTTTGGTTTTAAAACCGTGCATGATTGCTCACACACGGCTGAATGAATTAATTAAAATGGCAAATCATCATCGTCCGCACCCGCCTTAGCCACTGTGGATTTGGTGTCCTGTCTTTCGAGGTTATTGTTTGCGGATTTACCAAGCAGTTTGATAGTGCCAACATTACAGGATAGGTTAGCCATTGCTTCGCCATCTTGTTTTTTCCATGCCCTTGCTTCAACCCGCCCGAAAATTTCAACGATAACGCCCTTTTTAAGATACTCGGCTAAACCTGGGTTTACCCAATAGGAACATTCCACGTAGGTCGTGATTTCTCTTTTTTCGCCGTCCTTCGTTTTAAAACGGTCATTAATCGCAACGGTAAAACCAGTTACTTTTCTTTCGCCTTTGACATTTCTGACCTCTGCATCAGCGGTCAATCTTCCTGAGAATAACATAAAATAAATTTTTAATAATTAAATAAACTTGTTCGCCAGTCCAATTCGGCAAAACCCTCTTTTGGCCTTTGATAGAGGCAAAACATTTGCGCGTGGGGCGGGCCGGCAAGGCTGACGCAAAAAATACTACCCGTAGGGCTGGAGATTTTTTAGCGGCACTGTGCATGGCCTTGACTGCCGGGGAGGTATAAATTTGCCTGTAGCAAAGGTCAAATGATGGATCGAAAACATCCGTAGTAATAAAAAAGCGGGGGATGATCTTGATCGAAAAAAACTCCCAACAGGCTGGTAAGCCGAAGCCTACCCGGTTACAGTTACCGGGCGCGGCGACAGGCTTTCCAGCCGTAGTGTTATTTTCCGTTAGGGATTGGAAGTGGCATCCTGCGGAGCAGATACAGCGGAAAGCCCGGCGCGCTGAAAGCGGGAAACGGCCCCCAAAATAAATCTTAAGGCTTATTTATCGATAACAAACCACGCATTTTAATCTTCAGCATGCTTGCTGCGGCATCTAATTGAATGATGAAAGCTTTTTCCTGGTTACAAAATCGGGTTGGCAATTTTGATTCATTCCGGCATAGCATAATTTCTGCGGCACCCGCTTCGAGGGACAATTTCATGATCCCTTTTAGGTCTGGTAATTTCCCTTTTTCTGTTTCCAGTTTGCTTGTCGCCAATAATTCGCTTCGGTTGTTCATGAGTACTAAATGGTATTGCACCCCAGGTTCATTTTTAAGGTAAGCTATGATCAATTTTTCTACAGATGAATCGTCTTTTAGATTTAATGGGGCCGCCTGTCGCAGGCTTCGTTTTCCCAATTCGATGGCAGCCAGCAGACTCACCGCTTTCACTTCTCCAACGCCTTTGATTTTGGAAATTTGCTCAACGCTCAACGCATCCAGGTTTGAAACATTGTTGTCTATAGATTCTACTAATGATTTACAGATCGATGCGAGTGGTGTTGACCTGTTCCCCATGCGCAGTATTATAGCGATCAAGTCGGTATTACTTAATGCCTGCGCGCCAAGCTGGATCAGCTTTTCTCTCGGGCGGTCAGCTACTGACAACTCCTTAATGTTTTTTAGTTCCGTTTCCATTGGCTAGCAGCTAATTCCCAGGTTGCCGGTGGCGTGCCTGCCGAGCAGCATCGTGATCGCTTCGACAAAAAACGCGAGGTCTTCCTCAAAGAGGATAATTTGGGTGCGTTTAAAGGTTTCGTCTGGTTCTTGCCGGCGATTGGTAATGCGTAGGTAGAGTTTCTGATTTTTCGCCTTTTTGATGTCGAAATAGTATTGTTTCCGTTCGTCGCCAAACATCTCTGTGTCAAGGATGTTAGTGAATTTTGTTTTTTTATTTTCCATTTTTCTTTCGTTTTGTTAGGCAAAGTTGCGAGGCGTTTTTTGCATATTCCCGGATAAAAACGGATAGAAACGTTTGTATTCGTTTTTTATCTACCACTAAAAGAGTTATCTGGACTTATATTCGGACGCAAGGAGAAAAATCAATGGAAATCGAAACATTAACAGTTGCAGAACGGAAATGTAAGGACTGCGGCACACCACTCGGCGCTGGAAGGGAAGGCCGGCTGTATTGTGACAGTTATTGTAAAACTAATTACAATAATCGCAGGCGGAGAGAAAATCAGCAGGGAAATGAAAGTCATGAAGAGATCAGCCAGCGACCGGAAGCTGAGCAATTAAGTATTCCGGACTACATTACCCGAATACAGGAAATTCTATTAAACAACAGGCGGATCATGGAAGGGTTGTGTAGCGAGGACAGGGCGGGTCGTATCCGGATGCGGGACTTAATCGGTAAGGGTTTTAATACTAAATTTATTACCAGCGAGGCTGAACCAACCGAGTCGGGAAGGGTATATCATTTTTGTTTCGAATATGGTTACTATGAGGAAAACGGATATGTCATCGTTGTCTGTCGCAGGCGGGAAGTCGATTAAATACTGAAGTATTCGCCGTCAAAACAGCGGTATGCAATTGCTTCTGATAGATGTACCAGGGTTATATCTATAGCCCCATCGAGGTCAGCGATGGTGCGGGCTACTTTAAGTATGCGGTCATAGGACCGCGCGGAAAGCCTTTGTTTTTCCATGGCTTGGATCAGCAACTCTTGTTCGAGCACACCCAGGCGGCAATGCTGCTTTGTTTGCTCAGGTGTCATTTGCGCATTGATCGTACCGCCTGAACGCAAACTCTGAATTTTTCTTGCGGTAATGACGTGTTCCCTAACCTCAGCGCTGGTAATTTCGCAACCGTTTGACCCTAAGTCGGCATATTTTACGGGGGTAACGTTCACATGCAGGTCGATGCGGTCAAGCAATGGACCTGAAAGCCTACGCGCATATTTGCGGATCATGGTTATAGTGCAGGTGCATTTCCGAAATGGATTCCGATAAAAGCCGCAAGGACAGGGGTTCATAGCCGCCACAAATAAAAAACCGGCAGGATAGGTATTGTTGAAACTTGCACGGGAAACGGTTATGGCCCGTTCTTCCAAGGGCTGACGCAACACTTCCAATACTTTGCGCTCGAACTCGGGCAGCTCATCTAAAAACAATATCCCATTGTGTGCAAGCGAGATCTCACCTGGCTGGGCATTAGTGCCACCGCCGACCAGGGCAATATTACTGGCTGTATGGTGAGGCGCCCTAAAAGGCCGTTCAGTTGCCAAGCCATGGCCGTCGAGCTTTCCCGAAATGGAATATAAGCGGGTGATCTCCAGCGCCTCCTGCAACGTTAGCGGTGGGAGTATGGTTGGCAAACGCCTTGCGATCATGGTTTTGCCGGAACCGGGAGGACCGATCATCAATAAATTATGACCGCCGGCTGCCGCAATTTCCATCGCGCGTTTCATGGCAGGCTGACCTTTTATATCCGAAAAATCTACAGGAAAAGTGGCTGGCTCAATTTCCTGCGAACAATGCGCATTATTTTTTGCAGGGGCATAAGATTTTTGCCCGGAAAGATAATCAAACACGGCCCGTAGGTCAGGTATGCCAAATACATCCACCCCGTCAACCAGGGCAGCCTCAGCAGCATTCTCCATAGGAACGATCATGCGTTTGTAGCCGGATTTATGGGCTTCTAATGCCATTGATAAAACACCCTTGACCGGGCGCAATTTACCATTCAGCGATAGTTCGCCCACTGAAACCACGCCATCCAGCAAACCCGGATCGATCTGCCCGGATTCCGCTAAAATACTTAACGCGATGGGCAGGTCAAACAAGGCGCCCTGCTTGCGTATGCTGGCAGGGGCCATGCTGATGACGATCTTTTGCCGGGGCATATTTAAGTCAGCAGAACAAATGGCGCTTTCTACCCGGATCAAGCTTTCTTTTACAGATTCATCCGGCAGGCCCACGATAAAATATTGTACACCGGCTGTGATGCGGGTTTCAATATGAATGATCAGCGCATCGATGCCGTTTAGCGCTGCACTGTTGATGCAAACTGCCATATTTAGTTTTGACCGGCTTTACCGGAAAAATCTATCTCATTGACGATCACTTCGGTAACATAACGCTTCATGCCATCCTTATCTGTATAATAACGGTTTGACAATCTGCCTTCGATAGAAATTTTGCTGCCTTTGTCCAGGAATTTCTCGGCAAGTTCGGCTTGCTTTTCCCATAGTACGATCTGGTGCCAGGTCGTTTCGGTGATACGCTCGCCTTCCGCATTTTTACGGTAGCTGTTGGTGGCAAGGTTAAGTTTGGCAACTTTCTTTTGGCTTTCGGTTACTTTGATCTCTGGTGCGCTGCCTAAGAATCCTGTGAGGCGTACGCTGTTGTTTAAGGTGTTCATTTTTGCTTATTGTAAATGGCCGGTGAATTCCGGTAAGGCAAAATTGAGAAGAGAGAATTTGGAAAGGCGTAGATTAAACGGATAGAAACGTTTTTAAACGAATATCTCCCTTAATGAAAATTTCGTCCTTTGTGGAAAGCGCCTTCAACCGGTACAGTTGAGCGCCCGTCATAATCATATGGCTTGGTAGTTTCGTCGCCGCGGGCAAGGGTTTGGGGCAGGGTGTCTGCGCCTGCCTGGGCCAGGGTTTGTAAGAGGGAACTGAGGTTAAAGCATTGGCGGACGACCAGATGGGTAACGCCTTCGGCGACTTGTAGTTTGCCGGTGACCATCAATAATTTGGATTGGACGATCTCTTTGCGGTAGCGGTCGAAAAGCTTTTGCCAGACGACGAGGTTGGCGGAGCCGGTTTCGTCTTCGAGGGTCATGAACAGGACGCCTTTGGCGGTGCCGGGGCGCTGGCGTACAGTGATGAGCCCGGCTAGTCGGACCTCGTCGCCGTCCTTGCATTTGGCTAGGTCACTGACCCTGACGTTTCGCATCCGGGATAATTGCGGGCGCACCAGGCCAATGGGATGGTCTTTGAGTGAAAGCCCGGTGGAGATATAGTCCTGGAGGACGTGTTCCCCCCGGCTCATGAGCGGTAAGAGAACCATTGCTTCCAATGCTGTTTCGGATAGTTGGCCATCAAATAAACCGATGGGCCTGTCTGCCAGTGCCGATACTTCCCATAAGGCCATGCGGCGGTCGGCATTAAGGGAGCGGAAGGCATCGGCATCTGCGAGTTTTTCCAGCGCTGCGTCAGGCACACCCGCTGCCCGGAGTTGATCGATATGACGGTAGCCTTTATCGCGCATGGTGACCAGGAGGAGCATGTCTTGTTCTTTTAAGCCTTTGACTTGGCGGAAGCCTAATCTAACAGATGAATTTTCAAGAGTGTTGTCCCATTCTGAATAATTGACGTCTACCGGTAGTACCTGTACCTGGTGGTTGCGGGCATCCTGTACGATCTGGGCGGGTTGGTAGAAGCCCATGGGCTGGCTATTGAGTAAGGCGGCGCAAAAGACATCAGGGTAATGGCATTTGAGCCAGGAAGATATGTAGACCAGCAGGGCGAAGGAAGCTGCGTGACTTTCGGGGAAGCCATAACCTTCAAAACCTTGCAGCTGTTTGAAGACGCGGCGGGAGAAATCTTCTTCATAGCCTCGCGCCATCATGCCCTCGACCATTTTCTTTTCGTAGAGGTGGAGTTTGCCATTGGCTTTAAAGGAGGCCATGCTCCGCCGTAACTGGTCGGCTTCGGCGGGGGTAAAGCCTGCGGCCACGATAGCGATCTCCATGGCTTGTTCCTGGAAAAGCGGCACACCCAGGGTGCGGCCTAATATTTCCTCGAGTTCTTTGGAGGGATAGACTACGGGTTCTTCACCATTTCGCCGCCTTAAATAGGGGTGTACCATGTCGCCTTGTATCGGCCCCGGCCTAACAATAGCGACTTCAATTACCAGGTCGTAAAATACCCGTGGCTTGAGGCGGGGGAGCATGGACATTTGGGCGCGGCTTTCGATCTGGAATACGCCGATGGTGTCTGCGCGGCAGATCATGTCGTAGACCAGCGGGTCGTCCTGCGGCACATTGGCTAAAGTGAGCTGAATACCATAATGGCGCAACACCAGGTCAAAAGCTTTGCGGATCATGGTCAACATGCCTAAACCAAGTACATCTATTTTGAGGATGCCGAGGTCTTCGAGGTCATCTTTGTTCCATTCTACCTGGGTGCGGTTTTCCATGCGGGCGTTGAGTACCGGGCAGAAGTCGGATAGTTTGCCTTCGGTAATGACGAAGCCGCCGGTATGTTGACCTAATTGTCTCGGGAATCCGATAAGTTGACAGGTCAGTTGTAATACTTTTAAGATCAACGGATCGCGGGGATTTAAACCTTGGTCACTTAGCCGCTTCTCATCAAAGCCTTCCTCGTAGAAATCCCAAATGGTGGCACCGATGCGCTTGATGGTGTCTTCAGACAGGCCCATCGCTTTGCCCACATCCCGTATCGCGCCCTTATGCCGCTCCTGCGTTACCGTCGCTACAATAGCCGCCCGCTCGCGCCCGTAATCATTATAGATAAACTGGATGATTTCCTCGCGCCGTTCATGCTCATAATCAACGTCAATGTCGGGCCATTCATCGCGCGCGTCCGACATAAAACGGGAAAAGAGCATGCGGGACTTGGCCGGGTTGACGGCGGTGATGCCTAAACAAAAACAAACGGTGGAGTTGGCCGCTGAGCCGCGTCCCTGGTGCAGGATGCCGAGGTCTTCGGCCTTTTGAGTTTTTTTATAGACCCGCAGGAAATACCAGGCCAGGTTGCGCCGCTGGATAAAGGCGAGTTCAAATTCAATCTGCTTGCGGTGCTTTTCGGGGATAGGGTCGCCTAAACAAGCTTTAGCACGGTTCCATGTTAGGATTTCCAAACGCTGCTGCCGGGTCATGCCGTCTACCAGTTGCTCTTCCGGCTCCAGGTATTTGAGTTCATCCAGCGAAAAATGGCAGGCGTCCGCTATCGCATTGGCATTAGACAAAGCTTCCGGATAGCCACGAAACAAGCGGGCAATTTCGTTTAGGTCTTTTAAATATCGTTCCGCATTAGGATGTAGTTTAAAACCTGCGGTATGAATGGTACATTTCTCCCGGGTACAGGTCAAAACGTCCTGGAGTTCCCGCCGCGAGGCGCAATGATAATGCACATCACCCGTGGCCATTAAAGGTACACCGGTTTCGGCCAACCGGAATAAGCGTTTGGCATCCTGTCCCTGGTAGTTAAAGGAAGCAGCTAAATAAAGTGAGCGTCCAAATTGCTGGCGGTACTCGGACATGTCTTTCAGAAATCCGGTATCCAACTCAAAGCGGCTGTTCAGCTTGTCCGGTGGCACAGCAACGAACAGGATACCTTCGCAATATTCATAAACATCAGCCTTGTACAGCTCACATTTACCTTTTTTCGTTCGCAAATTGCCCAAAGTCAACAAAGCGGAAAGCCGCCCGTATGCATTTATATCCGTAGGGTAGGCCAATAAGCTAGTACCATCCATTAAGTCCAGCCGGCAGGCCGGGATATAACGGATACCCGCCGCTTTGGCCGCCATATGCGTACGGACGATGCCCGCCAAAGAATTACGGTCGGTTATCGCGATGGCGGAATAGCCCAGCGCTGCGGCCTTTTCCGCCAGTTCATGCGGATGCGAGCCGCCCCTTAAAAAACTAAAATTGGAAGTGACTTGTAGTTCAGCGTATTTCATGTCAGGCAAAATATCCGTGTAAATACCAGCGCGCGTCCCCGCCGTCATAATGGCCCGAGCGGAAAACCCAGTAACGCTGTCCACCACTGTCCTCGACGGCGTAATAATCCCTATGCTCACCGCTGTCCTGCCACCATTCCCGCCCGATGCGTTCGGGACCGTCCGCTTTTATAATGATATGCCGCTTGTCTTTATAAGCAAAAGTTTTCGGCGGGTTGTCCGGTAGCAAAGCCATGACTTCAATAGGCTCGGGCACCGAAAGCAAGCGTATCGGCCGCATTTGTTCCGGCCAGGCCGTAGTAGGTTCTTCTATTAGTGAAGTGGCTATTTTAACAGATCGTTCCGGCCAGTAATGCTCCGCCGGCAGATAGCGCCGGATCGCTTCCGCGCCAACTTTGCCGGCTACGCGGTCAAGCAGTTCCGCCAGCGCTGTATCCGCCAAACCTTTATCTACCGCCCATATCTGCTCCTGCACGGTTTCCATATCTTCGACGCGCGGGGCTTCCAATATGAACAGTTCGATACCTAAAGCCGGTTCGATCTTACTGATCTGTAACTGGAATAAGCGCACCAAATGCGATACACTATGTGAACCTTTGGTCGTAGTGATACTTACCTGGACCTTATGGCCATCGATACGGTGGCATTTCAGCACCGCCTTACGTAGCCCTTTGCCTTCGGCTTGCAAACGCAGGCATAAAGCCGACAGCAATTTTTCAATAGCGATCTCTATACCTACCGCCGTCCGTATCGGTTCCAGGCAGGGCAGGCGCTCCACGTAAGGCGCTGGCGGTATCAATGACACCAAGGCTTCATCTACTCTGCCTAAAGCCTGGTCAATACGCAATAACAGTTCCTTACCAAAGCGCCGGCGTAACGTTGAGGCCGGCATGGAAAGTATTGGCCCGATGGTTCGGAACCCCAGCTTTTGCAGGCGCTCCAATATTTCAGCATCCAATCGTAAAGCCGCCGGTGGCAAACCCGCAAGCACACCTGCCTGCCCACCAACAGGAACGATAGGCGAAACCCGTGCGAAGCGTGATACTGCAAATGCCGCTCCCGGCGTATCGGCTATCGCGGCCCGCGCATCGAAGCCAGCCGCCCTTAATTTCAAAACAATCTCTTTGAGATAACTCCGTTCGCCGCCCCAAAGATGGGCGCAGCCTGAGATATCTAATAATAATCCGTCCGGCAAATCAACCGCTACCACAGGCGTATAGCGGATACACCATAAACCCAATAAGCGTAATAGTTTAGCCGCTTTTCCTGGCGTATCATCAAAGCTCAACAGTTCAGGCACTGCCGCCCGGGCATCCGCTACGGCCATACCCGTAAAAGCGCCCTGCTGTTCCGCTAAAGCGCTGGCTGCGGTAATGACCACCCGGTTCTTTACCGGCGCGGCCAGTACAAAGGGAGCCTCTTTTAGATCAGCCCGGCGGAGCGCCAGCCCGTCCGTCAGCAAATGCCGGAACCAAATGGACATGAAGCGTTTTTGCATGGTTCAACCGGCCTGCCTTTCTTCGTTTAATAGTATTTGTGCGGCAGGGACAAAATGCCCGTCTTGCCATTCCAATATCCATTTACACGGTTGCCCGTTGCGTACTTTCAACAATTCCACCTGCCAGCGAAAAAAGCCCAAACCCGGCAGGTCACCTAAATTCGCACTGGGCAGAGATTTGACCCGCCAGCGCGCCGCGCAGGCCGTTGAACCCAGTTTATCCGCCGCATTACGCAATACAAAACCTGTTACCCGGCTTTGTTCTACCGCTAACTGCAAACGCTGGGATTGCTTAAAATTCAGCTCATGTACTTCACAAACCACCGCTTTCAGCCCGGAACATTTCAGCGCTTCCTCCATCACCCAAAGCGCATCTTTATCTTTGGACAGGCTGATAAAGATCACTTTATGCGGCGCTACGCCAAAGACCGTCAGCGCCGGCGCGAACAAGCGCCGCGCCCGTCCGATCCAGACACAAATGCCGCCACGTTGTAACAGCACGGAAAGGATACCCGTTACCAAACCACCGCCCGCTGCTGCCTGTTCGCTCGAACCGCAAACCAGTTCATGCACCGCTGCAAGCGGGAATACACCATTAGGGAAAGCCGTTTCTAAGGGACCCAGACCGATCAATGACCGCGCGCCCGTAACCGGCGGTTTATAACCTTCCCACCCGAGGATGTCCTGCCTGAGCTTGTCTATGATGTCAGTCTTATTGATTTGCATAAGCTAGGTGTTTAGTGATTTCACCGGCGATCTTGCGCAACTCGGCGTTAGTAAAAACATTGTTGTCACTGAAAAACGGACGTTGGGTTGGCTCCAGGCTGGGCTTTGACCAATAATCTGCATCTAAACTGATCACCGAATTGCCTCCCCGCGTTGTTAATTCATAACGCTCATAGCCGTTATTGTCCGGCCACGGATCTAATTTTTGTACGACAATGATCAAAAGATCATTTCCAGTTTTAAGTTCAATTGTAAATGCTGCCATGTCGTTCGCGTTTGGGACTGTAAAGTTTGCTAATATTTTTAGTATTTTGTATAAAGTTTTACAATTTTTTTTTCACTTTTGTTTTATGAACCTGATGAAAGAAGCGATAGCCTGGGTAAAAAGAGGACCCGAAGCAAATGAAGTGGTGCAAATCGTGCCTGACTTGGTATGGAAAGGTGAGGGCTTGTGTTATGATTTATATACCGCCTATGAACCTGCCCCGGATCATTTAGGACGGATATTGTTTGATGCAGCGGGTTATTGGATTTATGACGGGCAGGTGCTGCGCATTGTGGAGCAAGAGCAGGTGGCGAAATTTATCATGAATTATGTGGAGGTGATATGATGGAACAGTTGTGTTTTTTCCCGGAAGCGGGACAGAGTAGGGGTTTGCCTGTGGAAATGCTGGAATACAGGCCGGGTTTGATCGACAGCGAAACCGGCGATAGGCTTTTGGCTAAGTTTATTCGGGATATGCCCTGGAAACAGTCGACTCAAAAGATGTGGGAAAAAGAATACCTGACGCCACGGCTGACGGCCTGGTATGGTGATGTGGGTACGGATTATTCGGTATCCGGGAAAATCTCCAATCCCATGCCCTGGACGGATGAGTTGTTGATGATCAAGGAAATGGTGGAACCACTGGCGGGTGTTAAATTTAATAGTGTGTTGTTAAATTATTATCGTGATGGCAATGACTCGGTAGCCTGGCACAGCGACAAGGAAAGCATTTTGGGCAAGCGCCCGGTGATCGCCTCGGTGAGTTTTGGGCAGGTTAGAAGCTTTGATATTCGCAGCAAACAGGATCACAAAGAACATTATTCGGTCAGGCTGGAGCATGGTTCATTGTTGATGATGAAGGCGGGTTTGCAGGAAGCATTTGAGCATAGGGTCGCGAAGTCGGTCAAACCGATGCGCGCGAGGGTGAATTTAACGTTTAGAGTGGTAACGCCGTAGATCAGGTTGCAGCAACTACGGCCTCAATAAGATGCGGGGCCATTTCCATTTTGTTAGAGGAATGGTTGACCCAATTTTCGTCCTTTAATACGAAGTTATAGGGAGAATTATACATCTCGATGCTGATCAGCGTGTCGGTTTTATTGGTTAGATAAAAAGAGTAGGTGCGGTTGCCGTCGGTGGCTATTCGTTTTTCGGTAGTCATAAGTATAGCACAAAGATATTATTTATGTTTGATGGCGAATGGATGAATTGATATTGCCTTTGATTTATGGTGGTGAGGAACTGGAGTTGCCCATAAAGATGTACGCTTATGGCTATACGTTCCGGGTGGAGGTTTTGATCGGTGAAACGGCGGTGATCTTTGAGCCGGATGAGGAGGGGAGTTATAGGGCACTGGCGGATAAGGCGGTGAATGTCGGACTATTGCGGGCGATCGCGGTTGAACTTGAAAAATTGCGTTGAGAGATGGCTATACTACCAGGGTCTGTTTTTGAATTTTTGGAGGAACTCGGTAATCATAATGACCGGGCGTGGTTCGCAGTTCATAAGGACGAATATCAATTGGAATCGGCCAAGGTGGCTCAATTTGCCGATGCGCTGTTGCAGGAATTGAACCGGCATGATGTGATCGAAACACAAAGCGGCGCAAAAAGTCTTTACCGCATTTACCGCGATGTGCGTTTTTCTAAAGACAAAACGCCTTATAGTACGTATTGGGGCGGCAGGTTCAAACGCGCGGGCAAACAGCGGCGTGGCGGCTATTACTATCATTTGGAACCTGGAAACAAGAG
This sequence comes from Mucilaginibacter sp. L196, assembly GCF_009765905.1. Classification (GTDB taxonomy): domain Bacteria; phylum Bacteroidota; class Bacteroidia; order Sphingobacteriales; family Sphingobacteriaceae; genus Mucilaginibacter. The sequence goes on from NZ_LMUO01000005.1 coordinate 13,408, forward strand.
TTTCATCTTATGTGGTTTCTGGAACCCGAACGCGCAGGACCTGAAATTGATACGCGAGGATATAGCATTTGATGAGCTACCCTTGCGAACGATCCTAAACGATGCGATTTTTGTCAGCAACTTTAAGACTTTGGAAGGCGACCACGTGAAGACCAACCCAAGAGGCTATGAGCCTGCCCATGAGGCCATAGACCTGCTGCGCTACAAGCAATTTTTGGTCAGGCGGCGTTTTACGGACGAAGAAG
>NZ_LMUO01000006.1:0-44174 GCF_009765905.1 Mucilaginibacter sp. L196
GTCAGTTTGCCCCGGAATGCCTGGTCAATTTCCAGCGGAATCACTTTACCCTTTACCTATGAATCACTGGTCAATTTCAGCGGAATATCCACAATTGGCTTTTACCATAATTAAGCTGGATGTATTAGATAAAAACAATGCCTTTATGCTCGGCGGTTGGCATTTAACCCGTGATGCCGGTGCATTGGGCGGCTACTTCACCCTGTGGTTCAAGAAAATTAATGGGGAGTGGAAGATTGTTTGTGATCATACTTCGTAAATTGGGCTAAAGCCAATCTTTTATTTTTCATTGCCGTTGACTTTAGTCAACGGATTAAAATCAGGAAAATCCCGGCTTTAGCCTAAATAATTAATAGGGCCGCCCCGCAGCTAACGCCCTATCTGCTCTTTTTATTGCTATTTTTTCACGGCGTTTAGCATAGTTAGCTTTAAAAGTCATTTTAAGCAAACTATCCAAGCCTCCTTTTATAGCGAGGTTATATAAACTGGCTGCTTTACGTATCGGTGAAGCATCCCAGGCGCGCAGGCTTAATGAGAAAGAGCCGTCAAGGTACTTCATCCAATGCCAGTAACCGGTTGGCATAAACAGGGTATCTCCGTGCTCTAAAAAGGTTTCAAAGCCCTCTACCCCATCCAATGCCGGGAATTTTGTTATATCCGGGTTGGCTACATCATAATCCTCTAGGGCATAGGTAGCATTAGGGATGCAGTATAAACGGTTCTTCCATTTATTTTCGAACAGGATGATGTGCTTCCGACCGCCAAAGTGAGTATGGAATATGTGCGGCAAATCAATATCGTAATGCAAAAAAGTTACCGAGTTTGATCCGCCAAAAAACATGGCAGGCATGCTTTCTAAAAAGCCACCCATTAAATCCTTGGGTAAAACAACGTCATCCAGCAATTGCGGTGCTTGTTTAAATATATTGAAGAAGAAAATCCGAAGCTCGGTTGGTGTAGATTTGATCAAATCGATATACTCATCAAAAGGCATTTCGGCTGCTGATGAATTGATGGGTTTTGATGGATCGGCTTTAGAGTTATCATAAAGCGGAACCACTTTTTTACCTACTACTTCTTTCAAGTATTCAGCAGTCCATTTTTCGCGGGCAGGCCAACTCTTGGTGAGGCCTTTAATGATTAATGGCTTACGCTTATCTAAATAATTCTTTTTAAAATCGGAAGGGCTAATCGATTCGACAGTGTCAATCGGACGGAGGATGAAGCTCATACTTTGATGTTTTGTCGGATCAACAATTCACCCAAAGGCAAGCCATAACACCGAAGTTCAGCAAAGTAACGTAAATATTTAATTGGATGTATTAAGACAACATTAAAAATGACGCAACGGTTGTTATCGTGGTTGTCCCTCAGCCAAAGCTTTATTAGCCCTTTCAATAGCCAACTCCTCTTTCCAATCCATATAACGCTTTTTGAAATTCTTTTTCATGATGTCATCAAACTTGCGTTGTACTGTCAGGTTATACAAACTTTTGGCTTTAATACCCCATGATTTATCCCAGGCACGTAGTGAAATAGAGAATGAACCATCCAGGTATTTCATCCAGTGCCAAAAACCGGTAGGCATAAATAAAGTGTCGCCGTGTTCCAATATCGCTTCGTGGCCTTCTACCCCATTTAATGCTGGAAATTTAGTAAAATCTGGTTTTTCAATATCGTAATCTTCTAAAGCATAGGTAGCAAAAGGGATACAATACAGTCGTTCGCTCCATTTATTATCAAACAAAACCACATGCTTACGCCCGTTAAAATGGGTATGAAATATATGTGCAAGGTCAATATCGTAATGCAAAAAAGTAACTGAGCCTTTACCACCGAAGAACATGTTAGGGTATTTATCCAAAAAGCCCCCTAGTAAATCAGTGGGAGCACGGTAATCATCCAGCAGTTTCGGTGCGTATTTTATTGGGTCGAATAAAAATATCCGTAAGTCGGTAGGTTCTTTTTGTATAAGGTCAATATAATCGCCGAATTTCATTTCGGCTGCAGAAGCATTAATAGGTTTTGATGGGTCGGCCTTAGAGCTATCGTAAAGCGGCACAACTACATCGCCAACAGTTTCTTTTAAATAATCGAAGGTCCATTTCTGTAGTGCAGGCCAGCTTTTGGTGGCTTTACGGATGATAAGCGGCTTACGCGGCTTTAAATAATTGTTAACGAAATCCTCCCGACTAATGCTATCAACTCTATCTATCGGACTTAAAATAATACCCATATTTACAATTAATTAACAGCCAAAAGTAGTTAAACAGACAAACCTGAAAAAAGTAAAATTGTTTTTTGATATTTTTTTGACAATAAACTACCTTCATTGCGAAGAGCAATATTCATGTCCCCTTTGTCATTCTGAGCGGAGCGAAGAATCTGTAAAGTAGTTTACACCGTACAGATTCTTCGCTCCGCTCAGAATGACAAGGAGGATAGATAAAACAACTTGCAGAAAACATAACACAAAAAAGCCCGGCGCTTTTGCAACCGGGCATCTCATTTTATAGGCAGAAAAATATTTTAAGCATTTGCGGTGGCAGTTTGTACATCAACACCTATCACCTACAAACTGCCTGTAAAAACCGCAAATAATTAGTTAGGCATTAATACACTATTTACTACATGTATTACGCCATTGCTTTGAAATACATCGGCAATGGTGATCCATGATTTACCGCCTTTTTCATCAACAAGGTATAATTTTTTACCTTTTTCCATAACGGTTAGTTTACCACCTTCAACAGTTGTTAAGGTAGCAGAGCCGCCACCCATTTTAACTTTAGCCATTAAATCGGCAGCACTTAAACGGCCTGCAACAACATGGTACGTTAAAATTTTAGTTAGTGTTGCTTTGTTTTCTGGTTTAACCAAAAAATCAACTGTGCCGGCAGGTAATTTATCAAATGCTTCGTTAGTTGGTGCAAATACGGTGAATGGGCCCGGGCCTTCTAAAGTTTCAACCAAACCTGCGGCTTTAACAGCGGCAACAAGTGTGGTATGATCTTTTGAGTTTACTGCATTTTCAATAATGTTTTTTGTAGGGTACATTTCTGCGCCACCAACCATTTTGGTTTGTGCGAAAGTGTTTGGCGCAAATGCGATAGCTGCTAAAGCAAAGGCCGAGATAATTAATTTTTTCATATTGTTTCTTTAGGTAATATGAAATAAGATACGGCGCAATATGCTTAGCGGTTTTCAAACAGCTTCCAACTGTTAAGAGCTTAGGGCTATATATTTTTTTAAACCAGGTAGGGGTTTTATTCGTAGATACAGCCTTTATAAGGCGCTATTAATTATCTGTAATTTTCATGCCGTAATGCAATTCTACATCTTCGTCATCTACTGTGTAGCTTGTATATAATATCCTTACAGAGTCATCATCCATACCAAGGTATGATTTCCAGGTCCCCTTAAAGTTAACACCGTGCGAGTTAAAAGAATCAAAATTATGTAAGGATAAAATGGTCTTGTTAAAATTCAGGTCCCATTTACCAATGCATTTATGCATTTTATTTAAGGAGTCAACATATGTATGCTCGTAGGTATAATCATCATTTAAAATAATGGAATCCTTTTTATCAACATTCAAAGCGTATTTACCCGGAAACATGTCATCGGTGATTGCCTGACAGCTTACCAACCCGATGATAAACGGTAATAAACATAAAACGACTTTAATTTTCATGGCCGGCAAAGCTAGTAATTATCCTCTTTGCTAAAAAACAGCTCCGAGGCTATATGATCAGCATAAAGCTTGCCAGTTTGTGTTAAGTATATTATTTTATTTTGTTGAGACAACCATCCTTTGTCAAAAAAATCAATTGCAACCTTTTGCAGATGACCGGCTGATGCAGAAGCAATGCCGTTTAATTTATCCAGATCAAGCCCCCAACTGGTGCGTAACGAGGTCATGATGTATTCGTTCAACTTGTCTATATCCGACAGTATTTCAGTTTCGGCATCTATTAGTCCCGAACCCAGGCCTTGCATATATTTAGTATTATTAGCTACATTCCACTGGCGGGTTTCGCCATTATAAGAATGTGCAGATGGACCAATACCCAAATATTTTACACCTTTCCAGTAGTTAGAATTATGCCGCGAGTAGAAGCCCGGCTTGCAAAAGTTTGATATTTCGTATTGCTCAAAACCTTTTTTCTGCATGTCCTCCATCAAAAAAGTAAACTGCGCGGCGCTTTGCTCGTCGCTCATGGCGGATTGTTTTTTTTGTTTGATAAAGGATGCCAGCGCTGTGCGTGGCTCAACAGTCATAGAATAAGCTGATACATGTGGAACACCCAGCTCAAAAACTTTATCGGTATTAAACTTCCACTTTTGATCGGTAAGTAAAGGATAGCCGTAGATTAGATCGACAGTAATATTCTCAAAGCCCATATCCTGTGCCCTTTTTACTGCTGATTCTGCCTCATCAGCGCGATGTACACGATTCATCCACTGCAAATCTTCATCAAAAAAGGATTGTATGCCTATACTGAAGCGGTTTATGGGTGTTTGTCTTAACGCCTGCAATTTGGTTTTATCCAAATCATCAGGATTGGCTTCCAAAGTTATTTCCGCATCGGACGCAACGGAATGTAAACCAGTAATAGTATTAATCAATAAGCTTATCTCGGCTTCATTTAATAATGATGGAGTTCCACCACCAAAATAAATGGTATCAATATTTTCACCATTTAAATATTTTTTTTGCAGCTGTATTTCTTTAATTAAAGCTTCTACAAGCTCGCCTTTGTATTTTAAGGATGTGCTGAAATGAAAATCGCAATAATGGCAAGCCTGTTTACAAAAAGGAATATGAAGATAGATACCGGCCATAGAGCTATTTTAATTAGATAGGACCAAAGGTAAGCGCAATTAAGAGCATCTGTGAATACTTATCTCAATAAAGATTGTTTATAAGCCTATATTTCAGTACTAGCCCGATGTACTGCCATGCTTACAAATAGGAAACTTTCAAAACCAATAAAGGGACAAAGATGGTATTAGGTTATCTTAATAAAACCAGTTTATATGGCTATTTCAGTTGTGTAGACAAAAATGAAAAACGAAAGCAATTTTGATATTTCATCAACTAGCAATACTGAAGTTAATATTATTCTTTTAAAGACTGTTAACTTCCATTGGTCAAAAAACATCAATAATTTCATCAACACCTCGCTATTATTGACAATAATATTAATGCAATGAATTATGCTAACTCATTAATTCGGGCCATGGTTTTTTCATCGACGAAGGCAGAAAATTCATTTTTAAATCTGTCTGTTGAAAAACAGGAAGCATGCTCGGCTATTTCGTTATAATCAAAAAGTGTATTTGTACGTTCAAATGTATTTATGGCTGATATTATTGATTCTGCAGATTGCTTATTAAAAAAAACTCCTGTTTTATTTTCAAGGATACTTTCTAACGCTCCGCCTTTTTTATAAGCAATAACCGGCGTTCCACAAGCTTGGGCTTCTACCGGTAATATTCCAAAATCTTCTTCGGCCGCAAAAACAAAGGCTTTTGCTTCTGCCAGGTATTGCTTTAACTCATTGAACGGCAAATACCCTAGAATTACTGTATTTGATTTTGCTAATTTGCTTATCTTTTTCAAGTCTGGCCCATCTCCTATTATATATAACTTTTTATCGGGCATTTTAGCAAAAGCGCTTACAATGAGGTCAATTTTTTTATATGGAACAAACCTTGAACAGGTGACATAATAGTCCTTTTTTATTTCTGTTGGTATGAAGTCTTCTACAGCAACGTTAGGATAAATTACTTTACTTTCCCGGCCATAAATTTTCTTTATCCTATTACTTATATATTGTGAATTAGCAATAAAATAATCAACACGGTTAGTGCTTATGATGTCCCATTGCCTAAGCCTGTGTAAAAAATATTTAACAATGAATCCTTTTATACCTTTATTTAATCCTGCTTCATTCAAATATTGATGGTATAAATCCCAGGCATACCTAACCGGCGTATGACAATAGCAAATATGAATTTGGTTAGAATTTGTTAAAACCCCTTTGGCCACTGCGTGCGATGAAGATATAACAAGGTCATAACCTGATAGATCAAATTGCTCAATTGCTAACGAAAATAAGGGTAAATAAGATCTATACCGTTTTTCAGAAAAGGGAAGGTTTTGAATAAAAGAAGTTGTTACCTTGTGTCTTGAAAGATTTAATGATTTTATAGTCTCTTCCCTCGCCACAAGTGTATAAATATCAGCATCCGGATAAAGTGATGCTATCTCTTTAAAAACTTTTTCAGCGCCCCCTATTACGGTGAGCCAATCATGTATAAGTGCTATTTTCAAATGCTATTGGTTTAGATTTTTAATAATATATGCAACAATATTCGCCGAGTTTTCCCAACTATATTTTTTGATATTTTCTTTTCCTTTTTCAATTAAATTATTTCTTAAGCGTTCGTCGGACGTTAAGAATTCAATTTTTTCCGCGATGTCATCAATATTATAAGGGTTAACAAACAAACTTGCTTCGCCGCATATCTCCTTCAAACTTTCAATATCGGCAACTATTGTTGGGCAATTGTAATACATTGCCTCAAGCGGTGGAATACCGAAACCCTCATATAAACTTGGATAAACAAAAAGTAAAGCATTTGTATAAAGCGTAGCAAGATACTCATCATTTACACGGCCCAAAAATATGATTTTTTCATTGCTTTTTAATGAGTTATTATTTTTATTGTTAAATATTGGGCTTATATCACCAGCAATCAAAAGCTTAATATTATTGTTATTCACTTTATTAAACGCTTGTATCAGCCGATGAATATTTTTTCTTTGGTCAATTGATCCAACAATTAAAATATAACTCCCATATTTATTGGGTTCAAATTGTTGTATTGCTAAGTTTGAAATCCCATTATATACTACATTAATTTTATTGGATGGAACATTCAGATAATTGACTATTTCCCGTTTTGAAAAATCACTCACGGTTAATATCATCTTCGCCTTTTTAGCTATTCTTGGTATCAAAAATTTATAAAATATAACAAATTTTTTATTAAACCAACTTGGATTAACCATAAAGGCAACATCATGTATGGTAATTATTTGGTTTTTATAGATTAGAGGCGCAACGTTGCAAAAGTTTATTAAAAGAGGTTGCTTATTTCGGTATAAATAAACGGGGAGATCATATTGTTCCCATAATACACCTGTATGGCTACCGATGACTTTAACATCTAGTATTTTTGCTAATTCAATATCTATAATATTGTTGGGGGCAACAAAAGTAATGCCCGGCATCTTTTCCTTCAAAAGTTTACATATCTCCACAGCAAAACGCTGAACACCGGTTAGCTTTTGCGTTAGGAATCTGGCATTTATAATAATGGATTGTGTATTTCTCAAATTAGTGTAATTAGAGTATCTTATATTAAATTGTCAATTGATGAGTATCCGAAATAGCTTTTTTTGAATAATTATAACTAATAAAACATCCAAAAAACCAAGATATAACAACAAAACCATCATTCGTGATGGGAACCACGTTGGTTGTTAAGATAATAATGATAGCCAATCCTGCACCCCTTAACTTCAAAAATTTAGTAAATAACAAGAAAAATGCAAACGTAATTATTCCATAACCTAAATATAACGCTGGTAAACCGCAGAAGTCTATTAAACTCTCATCTTTTAGTTCTGCCACTATAGCTTCTAACCCAGTTCGTGAATTGAGCATTAAACTGGTAATATTGGTACCTCTAATATAATCTGATATACCAGCGTAGGGAGTTAATGCGTAACCAGAGAATCTTTGTATTAGTGAAATATTTAGTTCATCGTAAAAAAAGCTAGTATGAAGTAAAATGTAATTAAAAAAAAAGATTAAAACAATCGCATATAAAATTGCTACCACATAGCCCTCAATTATATTAATGTACTTCTTTAATAATAAAATAACAGGAACTATTAATAATATAGTTGTGGTTTTTGAAATCGAAATTATAATTCCTATAATTATAAATGACAGATAGATTTTTTTCTTTTTCTTATTTACTTTCGGATCGTTAATGATAACAAAAAAAACCACACCCAATAACGACGCAAAAAAGCCCCCTTCTCGTGATAATCCACTTACCCTTGGCAAAATTGAAATAGCATAAAAGTTTGTAAATGTCGGCCCGGCAAAAGGCCCCCATATTACGTTTGCAATATTTGTTGGGCCTATTAAATACGCCACAGCCGGATCAATAAAAATCAAGACAAACTGCGCAACTGCAACAATTACATTAACTACGGCCCATCTGTATAAATAAAAATATTCTTTTTCATAGCAGTAAAACATATATACCACTGAAGAAAGAAGCATCAGTATTTTAACGAAAACAACAACATTTAAGCAAGATAAGGCTGTTAAAAAAGATAAGGCCAATGTTATAATAATAGTATCTCTGCTAAATTTATTTATGGCCCATAAAAGAAAAGACACATCAAAAAACAAGATTATTGAAGACAAATAAATTGTTACCCCGCCTACAAATGGTGACAGTATAGGAGCTGTTAAAAACAGAAAAAAAAGATTCGGAATTATTTTTTTCATTGAGCCTGCTTTTTAAATCAACTTAAGTTTTTTTACAAAGCCAGTAAACTCTACTTCATAACTCTTGCGTAATTTATTTGCTGCTGATGTATTAAAATGTTGCTGGCTTGCAATGCAATTTATTATACTGTCAATGTATTGACTTTTATTTTCCGGGTCAATAAAATAAGCGTACTCAGCAACTGCTTCATGTAGCTCTGTTATGTCTGTTACAACCGGTTTTAGTCCACACAGCACGGCTTCGCTTGCAGGCATACCGTATCCTTCATATTTTGAGGGGAACACAAAGCACGAAGCACCATTATAAATATAAGGCAGGTGCTCTTCGGCAACATAGCCTAATTGTATGATATCATCATCCTGATTTATTAATCGCTGCAAATTGGTGTTTTTCCAGCCTTTGCTTCCCGCAAGTACCAATTTATGCCCGTTAATACGATTGTCTTTTTTTAATTGCAAAAACACTTCGACAGTTTTTACAAGGTTTTTTCTTGGTTCTTGGGTAGCCACTGTCAAAACATATGGGTATTTAATATTGAGGTTTAACAATACCGCCTTAATATTAGCCTCAGCAATAACTTTATAGCTAGCATCAATCGGCGGGTGCAGAATATAATTTGCCTCAATATTATATTCTTTTTCTAATTTTTTAGCAGTTCCATGTGAGTTGGAAATTACATAATCGGCATTTTTTATATCATTTTTAAAAAAAAGGATATGTGTTAGCAGATGTAATTTACTCATAGTTTCCCTGGCATAAATATGATTAAGATCGTGCACAACCACAATCTTTTTACCCGCTGATTTTTGCAAGGGTGTAAATGTCCCCCCGAAAAGTTGATAGTCAAATTTTTCCCTTCTTAATAGTCTTCCAAGGAAAAACTTACTCCAAATCAAAGGTTTAATTTTTTCAAACTTTGAATCCTGTTTAACAACAATATTGGATGATGTAAAACTAATATCTAAAGGTTTGTTTGTAAAAATTACAATTGCAGCATCAGGCATGCGTTCAGCTAAACTTAGCACCAATTTTAACACGTACTTTCCAACGCCGCTTAACTGGCCTTGCAATGGCCTGCCATCTATTGCAATCTTCATAAAGCTTTTTAATTATTTTTTCACTAAAAATGTTTGCTTCTCAAACCTATTATATATTGCAAAAAAACGCATCATTAAGTAGTACCGTTTAATACCAAACACTGCTTTAAATAGCAATAATGCTTTAAACACTTTCTTAAATATCGCAGGTTCTTTTCCGTATGTTTTCTTTAAAGCCTTGTATTTACCGTCGTTATCAATTAACATGGCGTTGTTTTTTTCAAGAAAAGAATAGTACGAGCCGGCGTTTGTTGAAAAAAGGTTGTCAAATTTCTCTCCCTCATTTACTAAACCCCGGTATAGCCTTCTATGGTATTTTAATATCCCCGCTCCGTCATCAAAATAATTGTATTTATAAGGCATTATACTTAACCGCTCTAAGTCATTTTTATACAGGTTAATTACATAATCCTCAAATATTTCACGGTATTCAGGAATTATAGATAAGGTATATTTTGTTTGTTTCCTGCAAACAGCTTCTGCATTATCAGCATCTAAACCCGAAAAGTGCATTATAGTTAACGGATAGCTGGTATCATCAACATAAAATGTATTGTTTTGCTTAAACAATGCCCTTTCATGGAAGTTCCAAAAAGCCAGGTTCATGCCGGGATGCCTTAATATTAAAACTTCATTTGTATATAATGACGGAAGAAAATCCATCCATTTTTGGTCTACATGTAAAGCATCCTCTTTGTCAGCATAGCATTGGTTAGATAATTTTTGCATCCACCAATCAGCAATATTTATCCCAACAGCCGAATTCTTAATGCCAAAGAATCCTAAATTATATATTCCAACAAACAGTAACTCCTCTTCGGTTGTGGCACCTGTGTAATTTACATATGGCTTTAACAGATGAGGGGTTAAAATGGCATGATAAGTATCAAGGTGATAAAAAAGAAAATCAAGGCTACTGTATACAACCATATCAGGATCGATATATAAAACCTTTTCAAAACCTTCATTAAAAAGTTTTTTAATGAAAAATGGCTTAACCGACGTGCTAAATTCAATTACATCATATTGAAATGACATTTTTTCAAACTCAACAATACCAATGTTTTTCGACTCTATTATTTTATAGTCACACTTAATGTCTTCTCCATCAATCTCGTCGGACAATAGAATAGTGAAGTCACACTCAGGATGAAACTGTTTTATAGTATCGCCAAGTGTTTTAGCATGTGCCAGATAGTTCTTTGCACAAATAGTAAAAATTGCATTTTTCATTATTATTTTTTAGCCTAAAGATTATATACCTTTAAATTTTTCAATAATCAGACAATTTAATCCATGAATCCGGATATATATCAGTACTTATATCGTTCCTTAAAAACCGAGTTGGAGAAATAACTAATTTATCGGGGTTTTTATTCAGCCACGCCCCCCACCAGCTAAATGAACTATTGGAGATAATATTATGCTTGCATAATGTCATCATATACATATCTTTCCATGAATTCTCTTTGACATTACAATCAACATAGGCAACGTTTTTCATAGTTAAATTATCCTTTATCCAAGGAAAATCATTTGAAAAAACAAAAAACCGGGGGTTGTTGACGCTTTTTTCAATCAGATCAATTGCTTTTTGAAAGTATGCCTTATTACAAACGTCTCCAAAAAGATTATAATTCTCTGCATTTAAATAATCCCCGCGCCTTACATGGATTGAAACACTATTACTGTTAATTATATCGTTTATATAATTAACATTCACATCATCTGTTAGCGTTCCGAATTCAAATGCTTTATTAATTTCATTTTTTGCACCTGAAAAATATTTTTCAGAATGCCAGCCGCCATAGTAAAATGTGACCCCGCTTGAGGGCAATAAATATTCTTCTTTAAACGTATAATCGAAATTCTCGCCAACTATTCGGCAATTAAATAATTTTAATAAGTTCTTTAACGGTGTGCTTATCGCCTTGATCTTTTCTATGCGTAATATTCTGAATAAAAAAATAAGCGCTTTTTTTAAAGGTGTTACCGAATAATCAATCTTAAAAACTTTATTTAACTCAAATCCATTATGTGCTTTACCGATTGTTATGAAGCGTGTAGAACTGTTATTTTTTTTCTTTTGCAGGTATAATGCATATTGCGACATTTGATTGCCTAAGCCATTAAAAATAATTACAACATCCATTTTATAATTGGTTTTTTGTAGATGATCGTGTTATTTATACCAAATACCTTTTGCCGTTCCATTCAAAAGTTTATTGCATTGAATATATAATACAATATCCTGAAATAATAAAATAATGATATTGGAAATCGTAACTCCAACAACACCGATCCATTTTCCTAAAAAAAATGCTATAGGGATGTTAATAATAGTGCTTATAATAAATAAATAAAATTGCATTCGTATTTTACCGATTCCATTTATAAGATAACAGTGCATTAATTGCCAGCACCACGTAATAACATATATACCCATTACAAAAGACAGGATAAACGGCACTTTTATACTATCGCCTAGCCAAATTTTAATTATAAAGGGCGATAATATAACTATGATAAAGGTTAGCACAGCCACTATAATCAAATATTTATACATTTTTCTGAATATATCCTTGATCCACAAATAATCCTTTTTGGAATAAGCATCAGTAAAGGCTGCCCAAAAAGGTGTCATTATTATTGAGAAAACTGAAAATATTACCGCAAATAATTTATAAGATATATTGTAAACGGTAACCTCTCGCGGCCCAAAAAGTTGTGTAACCACAATATTATCGGTTTGAAACAAAAGCAATGCACCAATTTGAATAAAGAAGAATAGCCCTCCAACACTTAACAAACTTTTAGCATACTTAAAATTAACCATTTTAAAACTTGGTGAAACCAAGGAATACTCTTTTCTAAAGTACCAAATATTTGCCCCTATTTGTACTAATAATGGCAACCCGGCTAAAGCCAATACAAGGTATAATAATGATTCGGATGACACATTTTTCAATACAATTAAACATACTAAACATCCAAACTGCCCTACCAGGTTAATTAGTGAAACCTTAGATACCGAATGAAAAGCAAGCAACACACTATTAAGTGTTTGCGAAATAAGTTGTAAACAAAACGAACCAAAAACTATTAAGGCTAAAAGATTTAAATTTAACCCATTAATTGTTGGGGTATTAAGTATTTTGTTCCAATTAAGGAAGATATTTGAAATCAAGAAAATCAAAAAAAGCAATAATGCAATTAATGATATCATAGCATAAGTTGTACTAATGTATGTTTTGGAGTTTACCGTTTCATTCAGCGCATTTGATTCTGCCAGCTTATTTTTCAGCCCGTTACCTAACCCAATATCAAAAAAACCAAACCATCCAATAATTGAACTTAGTGTGAGCCAAATACCATATTGTAGAGGATTTACATAACTAATTGTAATTGGAACCAACAGTAAACTTATTGAGATTGCTGCACCTTTAATAGCTAAAGAAAAAGCAATATTTTTTTTTGCAAGTAAAGTTCGCTCGTGCCCAACTAAAAAAAAACCTTTAAACTTCCTTACTAATAATTTTATCATTCTTGATTAATACGTTTAATTATAAATCTTGCGCAGTGATTTCCTGATGAGCAACCATGACATTGTAATAAATGAAGCTAATATTACACCTATAATCGTACTGATTGATTTCCCGATTTTATTTACTTTCAGCGGTAATATAGGAGCATCAATAACTTGGATTAACGGTGTTTCCTGCCGTAACATCATTTTTGAAACTTCCAGATTTTTCACAATCTCACTATATATCTCGCTGCTTGCCTGCACATCAATCTGCTTTTTTTGGGAAGGAACTCTAAGTGATACCAACAGCGGGTTGGCATTTGGCGAGGCATCAGAGGCTGATGCGACTCCCGAGATTGATGAATTTAAAACCACTCGTACACTATCGGCCTGCTTTTGTAAAGTTTGTACATCCTGAGAAGCTTTCTTTGTTTTGGTTTGTATGTAAAAGTTATTTACCGTTTGTACTAATACGTTTGTAAATTCCTTGGAAAATAGTTCATCGCCTGTAGAAACTTGTACATCTATAATACCTAATTTTTTGTCGGGTTTTGAAACACTTAATATCTTTTTATTAAATGTTTCAACTAAATCATTAACTATACTATCTTGCGTTCGGTTGAACTTTGCAGGATCACCATTAAATGAGATATTATTTATATGATCTTTTTCACTCCATTTAGTACGTAGTTTATTAAAATCGATATATCTATCAATTAATAATTCATCTTTTCCATCGAAATTTGACTTATTTAATAATGCCATTGCAATCATCAATCGGGATTTATACAGCTCAATAATATTATCGCCCTGAAATAAACCGGTATTACCTCCGCCCCCCATATCAATACCAGCTAATGATGCCAATCCGGCATATTGACTTAGTCCACCGCCTTTACTGCCTTCGTCCAATACAAAAGTGCAATTAGCGACGTAAATTGGTTTCTTTAATTTAGCGTACCCTAATCCAATAACGCCGCCTATAAATCCAACTATGCAAAAGGTTAGCCATTTGGTCTTTAAATACTTTATTGTCGTGTTAATTTTTATTAAAACATCTTTAACTGATATCTCATCAGAGTCAATAGCTATCTTTTCGTTCTCTTTCGGATTCATAGATTAATAGTTGGGAAAAATTAAGCGATTATCTATTTAAACTCAAAATACCCAAAATTATCGCCCCTATTGAAGCTAAACCAGTGGTAAGCCCTAATATAGTTTGCAATGAATTTCCAACTGGTGCCGGTTTTAACGGCACGTATATCTGGCTCCCGGGTTTTACACCTGGGTGGATGTTAAAAAACAAAAACTTACGTGTACCCTTCACGGTCCCGTTCGGATATACGACATATGCACCTGATTTTAGTGCCCGAGGAGCATATCCCCCCGCATTAGAAACAAAATCATTAAATGATTTTGAATTATCGTATACCACAGCACTTGGATATAAAACCTGCCCGTTTACCCGTACAATCTGCTGTTCTTTTGGAATTCTTAGTTCGTCGCCGTCTTCCAGTAACAAGTCTATTTTCGTTCCTGGTTTTTTCAATATATTTTTCAGATCAATACCAACAAAATCATTACGTTGCTGTTGGTCATCATTGCTGGTTGAATCTTTATAGGCTTGTTTCAGTCTATTAGATTTTGTTGTTTGTTCAAGTGCTAAAGCAGTGGAGTCTGTTTTGCTTTTATCAAGGCCTAAAATGGCAATATTGTTTCGCTTTAATGATCCGCCTTCAACATCAGCAAACACTGTTAATCCGCCGGCACGTTTAACCAAATCTGATATTTTTTCGTTCTTATTCTTAATAGTATATGACCCGGGATATAAAACTTCGCCTTCAACTTTTACAACTTTTTGTTTCTCGTATCCTGGTAAACTGTATACCGAAACGATATCAAAGGGTTGTAGCACAAAATTAGCCGTTCCGGGTGTTATTTGATTATCAACATCAACACTAAAAACCTGGGCTACCGTACTGCTTTTTGATTCTGGATTGGAGTCGGATACCCGTCGGGCTACCTCAATACGTTTAGTACTGGCACCTTCGGCAAATCCACCTGCTTTTAATATCAAGTCTTCTACCTTCATATTATCACCAAAAGCAAATTTACCCGGTTTTCTAACTTCACCATTAATAGTCACCGTATACTTGTCACGTAAATCAAATATGGAAGATATACTAACAACATCCTCACGTTGCAGCGGTACGTCAACCACCTTGTTTTCAACATCTTTTAAATTAAAACTTATTATCGCAGTTGTATTATCAGGGTTTAATCTTGTAATTGTACCACGTTCGGTAAAAGCATCTTCCTTTAAACCTGCGGCATTTGCAATTAGCTGATACAATGTTAATCCCTTTTGCAGTTCATATTCTCCGGGTTTAAAAACCGCTCCTGTAATTGTAACCCTGTTCTCGTACCTGTTAATAATAGATCCCACCGTAAATTTATCCCCTCTTAAAGGAATATAATCATTATAATCAGCCTCAAGAACATCTGTAATTTTTCTTTGCTGATCATTTATTTGTGAAACCTTGATACGCGCGGTGTAGGCACTATCAGTAAAGCCACCTGCATAGGTTAATATATTCTGCAATGTTTCTCCGGGTAAAACCTCAAACAACGCAGGGATTTTGACCTGGCCAGCGAGCTCTACCCTGGTTCTATAAGTAGGAACACGCACTATGTCCTGATCCTGTAGTGTAATGTTATCTTTTTGATCGCCTTTCACCAAAAAATCATAAACATCCAAATGTTTTATTATACGGTTATTTCTGATTACTTCAATCTGCCTTAAGCTACCGTTATAATTAGGCCCTCCGGCTACATAAAGCGCATTAAAAACTGTTGCAAGTGAGGGTAGCGT
The DNA here is from genome assembly GCF_009765905.1 of Mucilaginibacter sp. L196. GTDB lineage: Bacteria > Bacteroidota > Bacteroidia > Sphingobacteriales > Sphingobacteriaceae > Mucilaginibacter. The sequence continues at coordinate 16,097 of NZ_LMUO01000006.1, forward strand.
ATATGTACCTGGCTTTACAACCTGGCCAATAATAATTACTTGTATGCTGCGTATATTGCCAAGTGTTACGTTAACATTTGTGCCGTGGCCTATGGCATAGTTATTAGCGGCCAGCTTGCTTTTTATTTGTGCTGTTGCTTGTTCAATGGTTTTACCGCTAACATTTAAAACCCCAATGCCGGGTATATTTATATTGCCATCGGGCGAAACCGTTAATTTCCAATTTATTAATGAATTACCATAAACGTTAATATCAAGCTCATCATTGGGGCCAACTATATAATTTAGAGGGGTAGCCAATTTCAAATTTGGCTCGAATGAACTATTTTTATTCTTGAAAATATCTGCACCAAAAACTTTGGGGTTCAAGCTATCGAACAAATTATTTACTATATTGGAAGTATCGGTACTTGCAGGTGTATAATTAAGGCGCCTGCCAACCGTATTGGTATCAGCCGCACTTGAGGTTGATGTGCCACTTTTGCTACGCAGGTATTTAATACGAGTTTGCAATTTTTGTACCTGATCGGCAGACATTCCCTTGGCTTGAGCTTGTTGTATTATTTCCGCATCACTTAATCCTGCATTTTGACCTTGTTGCATCAGTTGAATCACTTGCTGGTCTGAAAGATCATCGACATTTACTGAAGACATGGATTGAAGATTACTTTGAGCCGAAACCGTTTTAATCGATCCGCAAAAAATCAGGAGGATAAGTAGTATTGCGCTAAGGTTAATTTTATTCATACGTAAAAAATATCGAAGCTAACAACTATAACCCGATAGCTAATAATCCGCAAATGTAAATCAAATTATCATTTATATCGAGTAAAAATTTTTATAAATCCATTTGTCCACTATTTGCAAAGTAACTCCATTATTAACTTTATAGTATTTCTAACGTAAAAAAATTTATTTTAAATTAATAACAATGCCGTTTCAGTTCAATTTTCTTAATAAAAATGATACCAGTTAACATATTAATATGAAGCAAAAAAAATATAACAATCTCAAACCAATTTATTGTACTGTTAAATTAAGTTAACGGTTCATTAAATTATCATCAGCCTATAAAACAATCAAATAATACGGTAATTTTGCAGCTTATAATTAAGCCCGGTTTATTAATGCGTTTTTTCGCCCTGAGTTTTCTTTTTTTGCTGATAGCCTGCCGGGGAGCATTTGCTCAGGATTCCGTGCAAACAGCTGACCAATCCTCAACCGCCACACCGCAACATTACGTAGATTCTGCCCGGGCTAAGCCGCATCACATGGCTTTTTTGGATTCTGTTGCGCAGGCCACTGCTTCAAGGCAACAATTTGTAGAGGATTCTGTAACAAACATGTTTATCATCCCCGACTCAAACCGGGTAAACCAGTTTACTGCTTATGTAATGGCTCATGAGTTATATACAGGGCGCACTTTTTTAGATATCCCTTTTGCGTCAAAACGAAATTTCGGGTATGGGCATAACCGCCAAAACCGCGACCCATGGATAATAGCCATTATTATTGGCCTTTTATTATATACAGCATTACTTAATTTAACGCTCGGTACCGAAATTAAAAGCATATTTCAGTCGTTTTACAGTAAGCGCGGGTCTATGATGGATAAGGAAGATAGAGGAATAAACTTATGGGCTTTTATCGGTCTATTCCTGTTATTTGGCTTAACATTTGGCTTATTCTTATATCAACTGGCAAGCTATAACAGTGTTTACTATAGTATAAGTGGCATGCAACTTTTTATTGCCCTGTCGCTCATTATTATATCACTTTTTGCATTTAAGTTTCTTTTACTAAAAATCATAGGGTTTCTTTTTGATATTGACCGCATTGTTGGCGAATACATTACCACATTGTATTTAACCTACTTTAATATAGCCTTTGTTTTTTTACCGGTGGCGGTTTGCTTTAGTTTAATAGCGGCCCAATTAATCCCTTATTTATTAGCTGTAGCGCTTATATTGATAGTGGTAATTTTCATTTGGATATACCTTCGCAGCAGTGTTAACATTATTTCGAACATTCGATTTCATAAGTTTTATTTATTTATCTATCTTTGTGCCCTCGAAATTTGCCCCATTTTGATATTGATAAAAGTACTTAACCTATAGCAATCAGGCTTTATAAAATTGATTTTGGAAGATAGAAAGAAAAAGGTAAAAAGTATTTTGGTTACTTTACCAAAACCCGAGAACGATAAGAACCCCTATGCCGAGCTGGCCAAGAAACATAACCTGAAGATTGACTTCAGAGCATTTATACATGTTGAAGGTGTTCCGGCTAAGGATTTCCGCAAAGAAAAAATCAACCTTGTTGATTTTACCGCTGTAATATTTACCAGTCGCAACTCAGCCGATCATTTCTTTAGAATATGTGAAGAAATGCGCTTTGAAGTACCGGTTGATATGAAATACTTCTGTCTTTCAGAAACTATCGCGCTGTATTTGCAAAAGTATATACAGTATCGCAAACGCAAAATATTCTTCGGCAAACAAACCGCTGCAGATTTGGCTGAAGTACTGAAAAAACACTCTGGCGAAAAATTCCTATACCCTTGTTCAGATGTAGCTGCCGAAGAAACACAAAAGTTTTTGCTGGAAAACGGATACAACTTTACTCCTGCTGTGCTTTTCCGCACAGTGTGTAGTGACCTTTCCGACCTGGCTGAAGTGTTTTATGACGTGATTGCTTTTTTCAGTCCATCAAGCATACAATCTTTATACAAAAACTTCCCTGACTTTAAACAAAACAATACCCGTATAGCTGCTTTTGGGGCAACAACCCACAAAGCCGTGCTTGAATCGGGATTAATTTTGGATATTCCGGCACCTACTCCACAAGCTCCATCCATGACTATGGCAATAGAACAGTATGTTAAACAGGTAAATAAATAATTTTAAGTATAAATTATTAACCGGATTGCAACTTTTCTTATTGATTTTACGTAACAATGCTTGTTAATTACCCAATTTTGTAAGTAACTAACATATAACACTTTAAATTTTAGGTTATATCAAAGTTTCGGGGTAATTAACACGCACTTTAAACGTTTTGTTGCAAACCGATGATAAAAATGTTTTATTTAAGCATTTGCTTCATCAATATTTAATATATTCGGGCATTTCATTTATGTTATATTTATATAGCTAAATTTTTGAATTTTATATGAGACAGATATACTCTTTAGTAGTTGTAATTGTTTTTGCAGTCATTTTCAGCGGTTGCCGCAACGGAGGTGAAGGTGAATTAACAGGCGTACCGCAACGGAATTTCCGTGCTGAGGTGCCGTATGGTATGGTTTACATACCAGGTGGCTCGTTTTTAATGGGCCAAACCGATCAGGATGTTACCTTTTCGCAAATCGCCCAAACAAAACAGGTAACAATACCGCCATTTTTTATGGATCAAACCGAAATCACCAACAGCCAATACAAACAATTTGTATTCTGGGTACGTGATTCAATCGCCATCACCAACTACTTAAATGATCAGAAATATTATTTAACCCCACGTAAAGGTGCAACCACCAATACAAGTGGCAAAAAATACATCAACTGGGCGTACGTAAGCAAAAACCCTATCTGGAACGCGCACAGCAAGTCTGGTGCAGCAAATGCTTCAAAACTTGATGGCATGTACTACCAGGGTGATGACCGTGTGTTTGATAAAAACGAAATTGACGTTCACTTGTTAAAATATCAATACTCTATCATGGAGCTTCGCGATGCGGCTAACCACAGAGGCGATAAAACAAAAAAACGTTCTGACTTCATTTTCCGAGATACTGTTGAGGTTTATCCTGATACATTGGTTTGGTTAAGCGATTTCTCATACGCTGCCAACGAACCAATGGTTGAAGGTTACTTCTCTCACCCTGCATTCAAAAATTATCCCGTTGTTGGGGTTACCTGGCGCCAGGCAACGGCCTTTACCATATGGCGTAGCCGTTTAAACGACGCTGCCAAAGATAAACGCCACTTACCACACCGTTTACGTTATGATTTACCTACCGAGGCTGAGTTTGAATACGCTGCACGTGGCGGAAGAATTGGCACCGATTACCCTTGGGGTGGCCCTTACATTAAAAATGCGAAAGGCTGCTTATTGGCAAACTTTAAACCGGGCCGTGGTAACTACACCGATGACGGCGGCGCTTACACTGTAAACGTAAAATCTTACTTCCCGAATGATTTCGGTTTATACAACATGGCGGGTAACGTTGCTGAATGGACATCATCAGCATTCAATGAGTCTGCATCAACATTTGTTCATGATTTAGCTCCTACTTTTGAGTATAATGCAAAAGCAAGCGATCCTGAAGTGTTGAAACGTAAAGTAGTAAAAGGCGGATCATGGAAAGATGTAGGCTACTTCCTGCAAAATTCAACCCGTACTTACGAATATCAGGATACCGCGAAATCATATATCGGTTTCCGTTGTGTAACACACTTCCTTGGTCGCGATATTAAGGATAAACACTAAATTAGCATTTAATAAAAAATAAATATTCTACATAAAGCTATGGCTGGGAAAAAACAACCTTACGGAATAAACAATATTGTATCATGGGGTGCTACAATAGTTATCATCGGTTTGCTGTTTAAAATACAGCACTGGCCGTATGGTGGTTTCTTTATTTCACTGGGATTAGGTATGGAGGCATTTTTATTCGCCATACTGGGTTTTCAAAGGGATACTACTGAACTTGACTGGACAAGAGCTTACCCTGAATTATCAGAAGATTACAAAGGAGAATTATCTGCCCCAAGAGGCGCTATTGGTTCAGTAAGTAGTTTTTCAGAAACCGCGGCTTTAGATAAGATGATGCAAGATGCCAATATCGGCCCGGAGCTGATCCGTAGCTTAGGTGATGGCTTAAGAACTTTTGGCGATAAAGTAGCAGCTATATCACGTGTAACTGACGCGGGTAATGCTACTACTGTATTTACAGAGAAAATTAAAACAGCGAGTGAAAGTTATGATAAACTAAGCGTTGCCTTTGACAAAGCATCAGCAAATCTTACTGAAATGGCCGGTTCTGAAATAGATTCAAAAACTTACCATGAGCAGGTAGTCACAATGGCAAAAAACCTTTCGGCTTTAAATGCGGTTTATGAACTGGAGCTTCAGGATTCAAGCAATCATTTAAAATCAATGAACAAATTCTATAAAGACATGGAAGTTACCATGCAAAACTTTACAGAATCGGTTGACGGATCACAACAGTTTAAAACTGAAGTAAACCAGTTAGCCAAAAGCCTATCTTCATTAAACGCGGTTTATGGTAACATGCTATCGGCAATGAACCAACCACGCGCTTAATACATATAATTGATAATAACAGTTTTTTATAAACTAAAAATAATATTTAAAGCAAATGGCTGGAGGTAAACAAACCCCAAGACAGCGAATGATGGGTATCCTCTATCTGGTTCTTTTGGGCCTGATAGCGCTTGATGTACCCGATAGTTTGCTGGATGCATTTAAACATATCAGCGATAGCTTAACGGTTTCTAAAACAAACGTACAAACAGGTATTGATCAAACCTTCAGAACCTTTGAAGCGACTAAATTAAAGGATCAACCACAAAGGGCACAACCGATACTTAATAAAGCGTTAAAGGCAAAACAATTGTCTGACGATCTGAACGAATATATAGAAACCATTAAAGCTAAATTTTTATCTGAAACAGGTGATGTAGACCCTGCAACAAACGATTACAAAGGCCGCGAAGATCTTGACGTTTCTGTACGTATGATGATCAACGATCAAAAATATGCTTACGAATTGCATAAAAAGATTGACGATACAAAGAATGGCCTGTTAGAATTATTAAACCCGCAGGAAAGAGAAGGTGTAAATCTTTCTTTAGATGCTACTGCCCCTCAACACAGAAATGGTTTCCCTGATAAAGATTGGGAAAATGCCAATTTTGGTGAAGGTATACCAATGGCAGCAGCGATGACTGCACTGATCAAAATTCAATCAGATACAAAAAACGCTGAAAACGAAGTTGTTAAAAAGATTTTAGGTGAGGTTGATCAGGCAGTTGTAAATCTTGATCAATTCTCGGCTGTGGCTGTAGCAAGTTCGAGCTATGTACTGCAAGGACAACCTTATACTGCACAGGTGTTCTTAACAGCCTCTGATTCAAAGTCAAATCCAGATATTAGTGTTGATGGCAGCAAGCTTTCTGTACAAGGAGGTAAAGGTGTTTACACTGGCAACACCAGCTCGGAAGGCATTAAAACATGGATAGGTACAATTAGGGTAAAACAAAACGATGGTACTTACAAAACTTATTCTACAGGGCCACAAACTTACCAGGTAGCAAAACCATCTGCAGTTGTATCGCCTACAAAAATGAATGTTTTATACATCGGTTTACCAAACCCTCTTGCCGTATCAGCACCGGGAGTACCATTAGAGAAATTACATGTGAGCATGAGTAGCGGATCTATAAGCGGCTCAAAAGGAAACTTTATAGGCAATGTTACAACACCCGGCACTACCACTGTTACAATATCAGCTGATGTTAGCCCGGGCAAAACTACCGTATTAGGCTCAACTTTATTCCGTGTAAAACGTATACCTGACCCAAAGCCTGAGTTTGCCGGCAAAAGTGGTGGCAACACCAGTGCTGCTAACATCCGCAGTCAGGACAGAATTTTCGCCAAGCTTGATAATTTTGAATTTGATGCAAAGTTTAATGTAACCCGCTTTACCGTTGTAATAATAAAACCACGCCAGGATGCGATTATATTATCAACTACCGGCAGTGAAATAACAGGCAGTATGCGTACTGCAATGGCTTCGGTTACCCCCGGAACTACTGTTGTGTTTAAAGATATTGTTGCTGTTGGCCCTGATGGTACGCAGCGTGGACTTGACCCTATTACATTTAGTGCAAATTAAAAAGATATGAAAAAGAACATTTTACTTATTGTACTTTGCTTAGCATGCACTGCTACCTTCGCGCAAAGAAAAAAGAAGACTGTTAAAAAGAAAACGGTTGCTGCAAAACAAGTAGCGCCTGCTCCACAAAATACAGCTCTACAGGCTCAGTCTGCAGCTCCATCTGCAACAGCTGCCCCATTAAAACCTTTTGATAGACCATTAGATGGCTATTACAAAAAAACCAATATCCTGAGCGCCAAAGTAACGCCATACCCAAGCTTACGCGAGGCTGATGTTGCTTACGCGAAACGTATCTGGCGCGAGATTGATCTTCGTATGAAGATGAATACTTACCTGGCTTCGCCTAAATCAAGGTTGATTGATGTTTTAATGAATGCGATAGCCGACGGTGAACTTACTGCTTATGATGCTACCCCTGATCCTAAAAATGATCCGGATGGTGATAGCTTTTACCACCCTTTAACTCCAGAGCAAGCAAAAAGCAGAATGGCCGATAGCTCTGTAGTTGATAAATTTGATAAAGACGGTAATAAACTGGGATCAACAATAGTTGCAGGTGAGTTTAACCCTGACAGCGTTGTGAAATTCCGCATAAAAGAAGACTGGATTTTTGACAGGCAGCGTGGAATTTTCGAGCCACGTATCATCGGTATAGCTCCTATGATTAAGCCTAAAGCAGGTAGTGTTGATATTGATTACCAACCCGCTTTCTGGATCTATTTCCCGGATGCACGCCAGGTATTAGCCGTTAAAGAGGTAGTGAATCATCACAGTGATGCTACCGGTTTAAGCTTTGATGATGTATTTATGAAACGCTTATTTGATAGCTACATTGTAAAAGTATCTAACGATAAAGACGAACGTATAAAAGACTACGCACAAGGTATAGATAAGTTATACGAAGCCGAAAAAGTGAAGAAATCCCTTATGGACTGGGAACTTAACTTATGGCAGTATTAAGATTAGTGATTTGATCGAAATTAGGAAAGGAGCGTTTTACGCTCCTTTTTTTGTTTTAGTCAAATTAGAATCGCTTACTATTCAACAACCTTAGCGCTGAAATAACTAATAATTGCTTTGGCTTGTTTAGTGTTCACCACTTCCAGCAATTCAGCTTCGCTAGCTTCTCTTATTTTTTTAACTGATTTAAAGTACGTCAACAGCTTACCTGATGTTGTTTTACCTATACCATCAATCAGGTCGAGCTCGGTAACTAAGGTACCCTGATCGCGTTTCTTTCGGTGGAAAGTAATGCCGAAGCGGTGGGCCTCATCTCTTAACTGTTGTATTACTTTTAAAGTTTCAGATTTCTTGTCCAGGTATAAAGGATACTGATCGCCCGGATAATATAATTCTTCTAAGCGTTTAGCTATACCGATAATAGTAACTTGCTTTTCGATGCCTAACAGTTTAAGGCTTTTCATGGCAGATGATAATTGCCCCTTGCCCCCATCAATAATAATCAATTGGGGTAATTCAGTTCCTTCATCCAGCATGCGGCGGTAACGACGTTGTACAGCTTCTTCCATCGTCGCGAAATCATCCGGACCAACAACTGTTTTCACATTAAAATGCCGGTAGTCTTTTTTTGATGGCCTGCCATCCTTAAAAACCACAATTGCCGATACGGGGTATTTACCCTGGAAGTTGGAGTTATCAAAACATTCAATATGTCGCGGCAATTGGTTCATTCGCAAATCTTTCATCATCTGCGTTAACAAACGTTCAGTACGTATCTCCGGATTTAGTTTTTCGTATTGATCGATGCGTTCCTTCTTAAAGAACTGCACATTCTTTTGCGACAGATCAAGCAGCTTGCGTTTCTCGCCTAATTTAGGCACGGTAAACTTAATGGATGAGCTATCTTCAACATCTACCCTAAAAGGCACTATGATCTCTTTAGAATGGCTATTATAGCGTGTCCTAAACTCGGAGATAGCCAGCGTAAGCAATTCCTCATCACTCTCATCCAATCGCTTTTTAAGTTCGATGGTTTGAGTTTGGATGATGGTGCCGTTCATTATCTTTAAAAAGTTAACAAAGGCATATTTCTCTTCGGATGCGATGCTGAACACATCAATATCGGTAATAGATGAATTTACTACGGTTGATTTACTCTGGTAATTCTCGAGCAATTCAAATTTTCTTTTCAGCTTATGGGCATACTCATAATTCATAGAGCTGATTGCCTCTTCCATATCGGCACGCAAGCCGCGCAACACCGCTCCTATCTTACCATTCAAAATATCGGTTATCTCGCCGATGTTATGATCATAATCACTTTCGGTTTGATAATCCTGGCATGGCCCCTTGCAGTTCCCTAGCTGATATTCCAGACAAACTTTAAACTTACCTTTCTCAATATTTTGGCGGGTAAGCGCAAGGTTACAGGTACGTAGTGGATACGTTTCCTTTATCAACCCTAAAATATTATGCATCATGCTTACAGATGCATATGGGCCCAGGTATTTTGACCCATCCCGCACAATCCTCCTCGTCCAGAAGATACGGGGATAATTCTCGTTTTTAATAATGATCCAGGGATATGTTTTATCATCCTTTAGCATTACGTTGTAGCGTGGCTGATGCTTTTTGATCAGGCTGTTCTCCAGCAGCCAGGCATCAATTTCGGTATCAACAATGGTAAAAGTTATATCGCGTATTTTGGAAACTAAAACCCTTGTTTTAGCATTTACGTTGGGATTATTAAAATATGAGGATACCCTGTTGCGTAAATCCTTGGCCTTACCAATATATATCAGTTCCTTCTCGCTATCCCAATACTGATATACACCGGGTTTGTGAGGCACATTCTTCAGCGCTGCCCGGTAATCGAATTTCTCAGCCATTAATTCACTTATTCTAACTCAACTTTTCGCACGTCATTGCGAGGAGCGAAGCAATCTCTAAACTATACAGGGCGAAGTATCTAAGTAGAGATTGCTCGTTCCTCGCAATGACGTTATGAATAATTATCAATCTAAAATTCCAACTTCTTATCCACCGGGCTAGTCCCTTTTTGCTGCTGGTCATAAGCTCCACAATCCAGCGTTATACTGAGCCCACCTTTTGGTAGATCAAAGTCAATATTTTTCTTATAGCCGAGCGATGTATTTGCATATAGTTTTTGCATATAAAGTGCAAATATAGGTAATGCGGTATTAGCACCCTCGCCAAGCCTTTCAGTACGGAAGTGTATATCACGGTCTTCACAGCCTGTCCAAACACCAGTCACCAATTGTGGTGTATACCCAACGAACCATCCGTCGGAGTTATCATTCGGAGTACCTGTTTTACCAGCTATTGGGTTAGTTAGGTGATATTTAAAGCCCATCCTTGCACCTGTGCCATCCGTTACAACAGCTTTAAGCATATAAGTCATTACATAAGCGGTTTGCTCATCCATTGCTTGCTTAATCTGTGTATGGTTTGTATATAATACATTACCATTTTTATCCTCAATCCGTAATAAAAATGTTGGTTGTGTCCATACACCGTGGTTGGCAAATACGCCATAAGCACCGGTCATATCAAAAACGGAAGCATCAAAACTACCCAGGCAAATGGATGGATAAGGTGGGACATCAGTAGTTATACCCATTCTTTTAGCCAATTCAACAACAGGCGGAGGGGTGATCTCCTTCATGATGTGAGCGGTTATCCAGTTTTGTGAATGCGCCAGGGCTTCCCTCATCGTTAACATACCGGGTATAGTTTCTGTTTTTCCTGAACGCGGACACCACTTTTGACCATCATAATCAATTGTATCCGGCACATTATTAAACTCCATACAAGGTGAATAACTCTGTTGAACAGCAACGGCGTAAGTAAAGGGTTTGGCTGTTGAACCAACCTGGCGGGCGCCATCCTTAACCTGATCGTATTTAAAATGCTCAAAGTTTATACCACCAACCCAGGCTTTAATGTAGCCTGTTGTAGGATCCATACTCATTAGTGAATTTCGCAGAAGCATCTTGCAATAAACAATCGAGTCTATAGGTTTCATTACCGTATCTATATCCCCTCTCCAGGTAAACAGGTTTATAGAATCGGGTGTATTAAAATTTTCCCTGATCTCGTCGTCTGATTTTCCTTCTGAAACTAGTTCTTTATACCTATCACTCCTGCGCATGCCCTGATCAAGCAAAAGCTTATAGTTTTTGATCTCCTTCCAAAGGCTGTGCCCCTTCCAGTGATCATTAAACTGTGCCTGCAGGCCACGCATGTATTCGCGTTGCGATTCTTCTGCATATTCCTGCATTGTAGCATCTATAGTAGTATATATTTTCAGGCCGTCACGGTCAAGGTCGTAAGGTGTACCATCGGGTTTGGTGATAGATTTGTCAATCAATATCTTTTGTATTTCCTTTTTAAGCACCGCCCTGAAATACTGAGCTAATCCTTCATTATGATCAATCCGGGTAAACTCAAGGTCTAATGGTTTCTGTTTGAATTCATCCACCTGTCCCGAGGTCAAATAGCCTTCCTTACCCATACGCTCCAATACCAGGTTACGGCGTCCGATCGCATTCTGCGGATGCCTGATAGGTGAATATAAACCCGGTGCATTTAGCATCCCTACTAATAAAGCAGCCTGATCGGGACTTACTTTATCAGGCGTTGTATTAAAGTAAGTACGTGTGGCCGATTTTATGCCATAGGTATTGTAAGCACCAAAATCAACCGTATTTAAGTACATGGTTAAAATTTCCTGCTTGGTATAATGTCTTTCTAATTGAACAGAAATGATCAGCTCCTTTAATTTTTGGGTGATACGCACAAATGGATTGTGACTACCACCGCCATTATATAAGTTTTTAGCCAATTGCTGGGTGATTGTACTCCCTCCCTGTGGCTTACCTATTAAATTGTAAAATATAATACTGAATGAGCGTTGAAAATCGATACCTGAGTGCTGGTAAAAGCGGTTATCCTCTGTTGCTACTAAGGCGTTCACCAGGTAAGGCGACAAATCCTTATAAGTCACACTTGACCTATTTTGAACATAATAGGTGCCCAAAACTTTTTTATCGGACGATATGATCTCAGATGCCTGGTTGCTTTTAGGGTTTTCTAAATCGCGGAATGGCGGTAGCGTGCCAAATAAACCAAAAGCCGTAACTGTTATCAACAAAGCAAAAAGCACCACAAAGCCTATGGCAATCTTCCATATCAGCCAGTTATATCTTTTTATTTCTTGTGGTGATAATTTAACTTCCTTTTTTTGCATACTAATAATTGTTTTGATAGTAATCGAAATAACTATCCAATGTTTTTTTGTCGGCTAATTTATCCAGATTTTCCTTGGTAACTATAAAAAAACTGTATTTATCCTTTGGTATCTTCATAATCTCGCCTAACAGTGGCACAATCGCCCTTGCATACGCTTTTACTTCTTCGAGGCTATAAAATCTGCCTACATAAATCAACCGGTTATTATCGCCAACCTGCATCAATTGATGCGTTATCCCCCTACCATCATAATTGGTACGGTTAAACTGACCTATACTAAAACGTGAAGATGCCGGGTTAGTATTATCGTTACTAATATTTATTATAAAATAGTAGTTGGTACTATCGCGCTTTGAAAACAGTTTGGAATTATACGGCTGTTTTTGCTCTGGTGTAAGAATAGCCATCTGTGTCGGAGCTCTTTTTACAGAATCAACCTTTTTCGCTGTATCCAACTTTTTTATCGGCTTACGAACATCAGCAACCTGGTTATCAAAATCAAAATGCCTGCCCGGAACGCGGTATGGCGTTTCCTTTTTATTTTCAACCAATGGAGCAAACGGTACCGCTGTAGTATCACTGTATAATAATGCGTTATGCCTGGCCGACATATCAACCAGGTTGGCATTTATGTAGTTAATATGCTGCTTAACTAATGGCGTAATCAGCCGGTCATTCGGATAGTTTTTAACTATCTGCTGCAAATCATTCACGAAAGCAGCAACCGGTTCGTTATGCGCTGCAGATACCGCACGCAGATAATACAACTGCGCAGCCAACGAGTTATTTGGATATTGCTTCATTACCTCATCAACCCTACTTATTACATCAGTGTATTTTCTGCTGGCGTACAGGTCATAGATTTGATTGTAAAGCGCTTTAAATTCGGCTTCTTTATCATCTAATTTTTTGCTGTATTCAGGGTCGAGGATGACTTTGGCAAAAGCCGTTTCGGGGTAATTTTTTAACAGATCATTTTTGTAAGCATCTGCCTTAGGATCATTAAGCTCGGAATAGAGGCGGTACAAGCTATAATCAATTGCAGGTTTATTGGGGTTATTCGGGAAGCGTTTTAATATATTTTCATATGTATTGATCGCTTCTCTTTTATCATCCAAAATATCACGGTAAAAATTAGCAATATCAAATAGCGCATTATAAATACGCAGATTTGATTGGACCAGCAGATCAGGCGTTGTTGGTAAATTTAATACAATTTGCTGCCGATAATTTGCCGCGGCTACCGATTCACCTGATTTTGTGGCAGGACCGGCAGTTGCCAAAGTACCCTGGGTTGGGCTAACCGCAGTATTTGCCCCAACTGTTGAAGAACGATTGCTTCTGCGCCAATCATCTTCCAGTTTACGGCTACCCCACAAACGCTGAAATTCCTGATAACCCTGACTTACCGCATTTGAATTGTAAAAATAAAATGTGCTGTTACTACCACCAGGAGTATTATACAAATTACCCCCACTTGTATTACCGTTTGATTTAATTGCCGCGAGTGCATTATTAGCGTCAGCCTCCATTTGCGCGGTATGAGCCAAAACCATGGTATCAATTTTGCCACGACGAGTTTTTTCATCAAGACTTGCCAGCATTTGTAAGGTGTCTTCGCGTGATATTATCTTCAGGCGATCGGTAAGTAGTTGCAGGTTATTGGTTTTCTTTTGGATGATCAGGTAACCAGGGTAATTAGGCGATAGTGTAGTTAAGGTGCTATCATAGTATTTTTTAGCGGTTACATAATCGGCCTTAATACTGAAATTGATATCAGCAATACGCAGATATGATATTCCTTTTTGATTCTGATTTTTTATACTTGAACTGATTGACAGCTTGTAGTTCTTTATGGCATTGGTGATGTCCTTATCAGAAAAATATAACTGCGCTATCTGATAATATATCTGATCCTTAAACTCTTTATTATTAGGGTTTTTCAGCAAGCTGCTCAGTTTTTGAATCCGGGTCAATTTTATACCATTTTGCGCATCTTCAATACGTATACGATTTAAATCGGCATTAAACGACATCTCAAACACAGCATTGCTCTTAGCAATTTTGGTATAGTTGGCATAAGCGTCGGCAGTATGGTTATTCAATTCCTGTAATTGCCCTAAAATAAACATCCAGCGCAGGCGCTGATTGTTAGTACGGCAATATTGGATAGCTAATTTGGCCATGGCCTCGCCATCAACATAGTCCTGTATATTAATATCGTATTGTAACTTGGTGGCATAAACATCAGCCGTAGTATTTTTTTTAGGATTGATGTTTTGCAAGGCGGTATCCAACACCAGTTTAGCATCCGGCAGCTTGTTTAAATACATTAAGGTACGTGCCTTCCAAGTATAAGCCTCTTCTACTAAATTCTTTTCAGTACCGAATTCTTCAGTTACATAGTTAAAATATTCGCCGGCATTAAAGTATTGTCCTCCTAAAAAATTGGCTTTACCTAACACCAGGTACGCATCGCCTATATAATGGCTCTGATCTTTATAACCGATAATCTTGTTGGCTTTATCTACCGCGCTTTGCAGGTTCTTATCCAATGTGTATGATTTGGGGCCGGTAGTAGTGTCCTGGTAAACATTCAGTATCTCGTTGTAGGAGTCAACAAACGTCAGATCATAATCGGCCTGCTTTTGATCCAATATTAAATTGGCATCAAAAAGGATATTATAATGCGCAGTTAAGTTTTGCATAGTACGGTTAAAACCGGTATGTTTTTCTGTAGAGCAACCCACAAAAAATATCCCGATAATAAACAGGATCAAAAGCAAAAATTTAATTGGTTTTGATAAAGAAGGTTTAAAAACTCGCCTCAAAGTATATTCGTTTATAAAAAGCTTTGCTAAAATACTAAATAGTATGCAATAGGTTTAATAAATTTGCAGATGCCAAAAAATGAGCCTAAAATTGAACCCGAAGATTCCACCGGGCCTAATAACTATTTGAAATTCACCGGGCTTGCCTTCCAAATGATCGCTATTATAGGTGCGTTTACTTATATTGGCTACCGTATTGACAAGGCCGAAAATCACCAAACGCAATGGGTTACAGCTATGCTTTCACTTATTGGCGTATTTATTTCTTTTTATACCGTATTTAAATCCCTTAAAAATTGAAATTATATAAAGTATTACTGCAATTTATAATATTTAGCGCCCTGCTGGCAGTGCCCCCGATTATTTTAACATACGTTGATAACGGATATTGGTTAATACCCGACTTTTGGGGCATCTTTGTTTTTGTATCGGCGCTAACCCTTATCACCGTTTTAGCGGTGCTTATCGTTCAACAAAAAAACAGTGAAATGTATGCGCAGGCATTTTTAGGAGCTACCACTTTTAAGCTTTTAGCCTGCCTGGTTTTTGTGCTCATTTTCATAAAAGAAACCAAGCCTGAAAAGATAGTTTTCGTGGTAGATTTCATGTATTTATATTTCTTGAATATGGTCTTTGAAATTTACGGTTTGTTGCGTAACTTGCGCAACCAAAATTCAAGGTAAAAAAGTTCATTTTAAATGGAAAAAAGGTTGATTCTGAACTCAAAAATTTTAAAGCTTTCACGTATTTGTGCTCTTTTTATAGCATTGTGGGCAATTCCGGTCATGGCATTTTCGCAGGAAAAGGCTGCTTCGGATGGTAATAAACCCTACGATCCTAAGGTTGCAATTTTCGAACATATTGGCGACGCGCACTCATGGCATGTTAGCCTTCCGCTGGTTAAACCCTTCGCAATACCGTTGCCTGTAATACTATATACAGATAAAGGAATTGAAATATTCAGCTCTTCAAATTTACATGAAGACGAAGTTTATCACGGCAAAAATGATTATGTTCTGGTAAAGGATAAAATTAAAATAGCCGATGAAACCGGTAATGTCGACGCTACTAAAAAAGTATATGATTTCTCGATCACCCGCAATGTTGCGAGTATGTGGTTAGGTATGATAATATTATTTATTATTTTCGGAAGCGTATCCTCATCATATAAGAAACGTGTTGGCAAAGCGCCAAAAGGCTTACAATCATTTATGGAACCGCTGGTAGTATTTGTGCGTGACGATGTTGCTATCCCCAACATTGGTGTTAAGCATAGCAAATACATGACCTTACTGCTTACCCTATTCTTTTTTATATTGATAAATAACTTACTGGGCTTAATACCAATTTTCCCGGGAGGTTTTAACCTCACAGGTAATATAGCGGTAACTTTATCATTATCGTTTATCGTGTTATTGGTAATAAACTTTAGCGGTAACAAATATTACTGGAAACACATCTTCACCCCTGAAATCCCACTTTGGTTATACATCATCATGGTTCCTGTGGAGTTGATCGGTATTATTTCAAAGCCCTTCGCATTGATGATACGTTTGTTCGCGAACATTACCGCGGGACACATTATCGTACTAAGCTTAATATCACTAATATTTATTTTTAACTCATTGGCTGTATCGCCTGCATCGGTTGTATTCGTAGTATTTATGGATACTATTGAGTTACTGGTTGCATTTTTACAGGCATACATTTTCACCATGTTAACTGCCTTGTTTATCGGGATGGCTGTTCAGGAGCATCACGGTGAGCAGCATGAAATTTAATTTTTTTACATACACATATATTAATATTTAAACAAATGATTGGAATGATCGGAACCCTGGCTCAAGCTGCAGCAGTAGCAGGAGTAACAGGTAAAATTGGAACATTAGGTGCAGGTTTAGCTGTTATCGGTGCAGGTATCGGTATTGGTCAAATTGGTGGTAAAGCCGTTGAAGGTATTGCCCGCCAGCCAGAAGCTGCTTCTAAAATCCAAACAAACATGATCATCGCTGCGGCCCTTGTTGAAGGTGTTGCGTTATTTGCGGTGGTTGTTGCCATGATTGGCTAAAAAAATCAAAAAAACATTCCGGAGCGATTGGCTCCGGAAATGTTTTTTGAAAAGAAATTATTAAAAAATAAAATCTAACATAAGTATATATCCATTATGGAGTTAGTTACACCCGAAATAGGTTTAGTATTCTGGACCACCATATCATTCCTGATATTCTTGTTCATACTGGGCAAATTTGCCTGGAAACCAATATTAGCCGCGATAAACGAGCGTGAAATATCTATTGAGAACGCTTTAATGAAGGCAGAAGCTGCTAAGGAAGAAATGGCCCGCTTAACCAGCGAGAATGAATCTTTACTTAGAGATGCCCGCGCCGAGCGTGACATTATTTTGCAGGAAGCCCGCAAACTTAAAGATAAGATTGTTGGTGATGCAAGAGAAGCTGCACAGGAAGAAGGCGCTAAAATGATTGAAAAAGCAAGATTGGAAATTAACATGCAAAAAGCTTTAGCTATTGCTGATGTTAAAAACCAGGTAGCTTCGCTTTCATTAGAAATTGCCGAAAAAGTATTGCGCAAACAATTCGAAGATGCCAGCAAACAAGATGCGTTGGTAACAGAATTATTAAAAGAAGTGAAATTGTAAAAAGTTAAAAGTAGAAAGTTAAAAGTTTAAGGTTCATCTCCTCACTTTCAACTTTCAACCTTCAACTTTCAACTCAAAAAATATGTCAGAAATAACGGTAGCAATACGGTACGCCAAATCACTTATTGACCTTGCAGTAGAACAAAAATCCTTAGAAGCGGTAAATGCTGACATGGAATTCTTTGTACGTACTATAAAAGCAAATTCGGAGCTTAACGCGGTTTTGGTGAACCCTATCATTTATCATGATAAAAAGGTTCAAATACTTGATGCCATTTTTGGCGGCAAAGTAAGCCCGGTTACCATCGCGTTTTTTAAACTGATGGTAAATAAAAACCGTGCTGAAGTTTTATATCCTGCAGCGCAGGAATTCATCAACCAGTATGATATTATCAATAACATTACCAAAGCAACAGTTGTTTCGGCTGCTGAATTATCAGAAGCCAACAAAAAAACAATTGTAGCTGAGATTGAAGCATCAACCAAAGGAATTGTTAAACTTACCGCTAAGGTAGACCCCGCATTAATTGGCGGCTTTATTTTAACAGTAGGCGACATACAGGTTGATACCAGTATATCAAGCAGCTTAACTAAGTTGAAAAAAGAATTTTCGCAGGCTGCAGTTTAATTAAGTAAAAAATCAAAACTCTAAATAAAATTTAAAAAATGGTAGAGGTAAGACCAGATGAAGTATCAGCAATATTGCGCCAGCAATTGTCAGGCTTCAAGTCAGAATCTGAATTAGAAGAAGTAGGTACCGTGCTCCAGGTGGGTGACGGTATTGCCCGTGTATACGGCTTAACTAAAGTACAATCAGGCGAGTTAGTTGAATTTGCTGATGGCCTGCAAGCCATTGTGCTTAACCTTGAAGAAGACAACGTAGGTGTTGTATTACTAGGTCAGTCGGATAGCATAAAAGAAGGCGACACAGTATCACGTACCAAAAAAATCGCTTCAATTAACGTTGGCGAAGGCATGCTTGGCCGTGTTGTTACCACATTAGGCGAGCCTATCGACGGTAAAGGACCAATCACAGGTAAAACTTACGAAATGCCTATCGAGCGTAAAGCTCCGGGTGTAATTTACCGTCAGCCGGTAACGGAGCCTTTACAAACAGGTATTAAAGCGATTGACGCGATGATCCCTATCGGTCGCGGACAACGTGAGTTGGTTATTGGTGACCGCCAGACAGGTAAAACTGCGGTTTGTATTGATACCATCATCAACCAAAAAGAATTTTATGCAGCCGGTAAACCGGTTTATTGTATATATGTAGCTTGTGGCCAAAAAGCTTCGACTGTTGCGAACATCGTTCGTACTCTGGAAGAAAATGGCGCTATGGCTTACACAGTAGTGGTTGCTGCAACCGCCGCCGACCCTGCTGCTATGCAGTTCTTCGCGCCGTTTGCAGGTGCTGCTATCGGTGAGTTTTTCCGCGATACCGGACGCCCTGCTTTGATCGTTTATGATGATCTTTCAAAACAAGCGGTTGCTTATCGTGAGGTATCATTGTTATTACGTCGCCCACCGGGCCGCGAGGCTTATCCTGGTGACGTGTTTTACCTGCACAGCCGTTTATTAGAGCGTGCCGCTAAAATCAACCAAAATGATTCGATCGCTGCAGAAATGAACGATTTACCTGAATCATTAAAAGAAGTTGTAAAAGGTGGTGGTTCATTAACCGCATTGCCAATTATCGAAACACAAGCAGGCGACGTATCAGCTTATATCCCAACCAACGTGATCTCGATCACCGATGGCCAGATATTCCTGGAATCAAACCTATTCAACGCGGGTGTTCGTCCGGCTATTAACGTAGGTATTTCGGTATCACGTGTAGGTGGTAACGCGCAGATCAAATCAATGAAGAAAGTTGCAGGTACTTTAAAGCTTGACCAGGCGCAATACCGCGAGCTTGAGGCATTCTCAAAATTCGGATCTGACCTTGATGCATCAACCAAAAACGTACTTGATAAAGGTGCGCGTAACGTTGAGATACTTAAACAAGGACAATTTTCACCTGTAACAGTTGAAAAACAGGTTGCCGTTATTTACTTAGGAACTAAGAATTTAATGCGTAGCGTGCCTGTAAAAGACATACGTACATTTGAAAAAGAATATACTGATCAGTTAGAAGAGCGTCACCCAGAAGTATTAGCTGCACTAAAAGCAGGTAAACTTGATGACTCTGTTACCAGCGTACTGGAAACAGTAGCTAAAGAACTGGCAGGGAAATATTAATTAGTACTTAGTAGCTAGTATCAGGTAGCAAGACAAAAAACTACTTGATACAGCTTCTTCATAATTAAAAGAATTAGTAAGGTAAATAGCAGATAGCGTCAGATCCTGATACTTGATACTAAATACTTGATACTCAAAAAAGAATGGCTAATTTAAAAGAAGTAAGAAACAGGATAGCATCGGTAAGCTCAACGCAGCAGATCACCAAGGCCATGAAAATGGTTTCGGCTGCTAAGTTAAAGCGTGCCACTAATGCCATAGTAGCGTTACGCCCATACGCAACCAAGCTTAATGAACTACTGGCAAACCTATCTGCAAGTTTAGAAGAAGGCTGTTCTCCTTTTTTGGAGGAACGCGAGCCTAACAAAGTACTTGTAATTGTGGTTAACTCAAACCGTGGTTTAGCTGGCGCGTTCAACATGAATGCTATTAAAACTGCTAATAACCTTATTGCTGAAAAATACAGCAAGCAGCTACGTGCCGGTAATGTATCAATAGTTGCAATTGGTAAAAAAGCCCAGGAATTTTACCAAAAGCGTAATTACAAAGTTATTGGCAACAATAACGATGTTTATTTAGACCTTAACTTCCTTAATGTTTCAAAAATAACTGAAAGCATTATGGATGGCTTTTTAAAAGGCCAATATGATAGGGTTGAGTTGGTTTATAACCAGTTTCGCAATGCTGCTATGCAGATTTTAGTTGCTGAGCAGTTATTGCCGGTTCCTAAAACAGAGAAACCTGCTAATGCCAGCGCGACACAGGTTGATTATATTTTAGAGCCATCTCAGGAAGAAATTGTTGAGCAACTGATACCAAAGAATATTAAAATTCAGGTTTACAAAGCCGTGTTAGATTCACATGCATCAGAGCATGGCGCACGTATGACGGCTATGGATAAAGCTACTGAGAATGCCGGAGACTTATTGAAAGCCCTTAAACTTTCATATAACCGGGCTCGCCAGGCAGCTATCACCACAGAGCTTACAGAAATTGTGAGTGGTGCAGCCGCTTTAACAGGTGCATAAGCTTTACTAAAAACACTTTTAAGGGGCCGGAAGTTATCTTTCGGCCTTTTTTGTTTAATTGCCCCTCCGCCCTCCTCTTTTAGTTACAAATTCCAACACGCCAAAGTATGCCAAATGGCATACTTGATTAAACAAAAAGGACATCGTCCTGATTACCATCGTATACCTCTGTTTCTACCAATTGGGTAAGCAGCGCTTTTAATATGGCTTCTCGTGCCCATTGTTGTTCGGTTGGGCTGGCATCTTCAAGATACCACTTGATGGGTTTATTTATTTCGATGCGATCTTTATAAACAAACTTTTTAGTTGGGTGCATTTTGGTGCCTTCATAACTGTTCAGGTTTTCCACTGCAATTGTTTTGGCGAATTGTCTTAAGGTGAGATCTACCTGCAAACAATCATCGAGTGAGTTTTTAAAGTCATGCTTATCCTCTAACCAAAGGGTTAAAGTGTCGCCATTTATTTCATGGTCAGCAATAGAGATGCGGCTGTAGTCATAGTCGACCGTTATAATTAGCCACCATAAGTGGTTTTTTAGTTTTTGTGTGATCTTTATCATGTGTTTAGTTTTAGTATAAAGTAGCTAGTACTTATTGCGGTTGATTTGATTGAATTTTAGTATCTGATAACAAGTAAATAGCATAAGAACCCACCCAAGAAAAAAATCTTGATACTTGATACTAGCTACTTGATACGCGAAAATTATTTAAACGCTGGTGTCCATCCGGGTAGATACTGCTGTATGGCAGTTATTTCGTGATGATATTTTTGGCAGATGCTTTGGTAAGCCTGATAGCGCAATAATAATTCTTTATTTTGTGATTCGGTTTGGATAGGCGCGTTATGCTGGCTGGCAGTTTGCAGCGCGGAGTAGGCTATGTACATGGTTCAGGTTGTATTATATTCTTTCTTCGTCTTATCTTTCTCTTGTTTGGTATTATTTAAACCTATTATCCGGGGTGCGTGGCGTAATAATAAAGCAACGAGCACTTTATTTGTATTTTTTCTTTAATTTCTTTATAAATCATTTGTATTATTTATTTATTAAGTATAATTTAGCATTGTTTAATAATACAAATATAAAGATATTTCTTTGTTTAAATAAAGAATTGTTGAAAACTTATTTTAATCGCTATGGAAGATCAATCAAAACCCAATAAGATAAAAAGAGTACGCCCGGAGACTTTGGAGTTCATTATTTTGTATAACCAGCTTAGAGGAAAGGCATTTTCTGGCAACACACAATTGGCCGAGGCGTTGGGATTTAACTCAACAAGCTCTATAACTGAGATTGTTAAAAGTCGCCAAAACATCGACCCTGAAAAACTTAAAATTTTTAAAGAAATTTATAAAGATTATTTAACACCACAGAAATCCACAGAGAATACTGTATTACAACCAGCCGAACCCGGCATACCTATGTACGAAATTATAGCAACAGCATCAGGCGTTGAGGTTTATAACGACATTAACGATACCCAAAGCGTGGGTAGAATGAATTTCCCGGGCATTGAAGAATGCGACTTTGCATTACCTGTTTGGGGCCACAGCATGTATCCTTACCTGGAGAACGGCTGTTGGGTAGCGTTAAAGATCATCCACAATAAAAAAATATTACCAGGCGAGGTCTATTATATTGAATGGGGCGATTATCGCATGTACAAACGTCTCCTTGCCGGTGATCATCCGGACGAGGTTATCGCTCACTCGGATAATACGACTGAAATGATTGGCAATCGCTTAAAATATGCGCCATTTGTAGTGAAGATTGATGATATTAAAAAGCTTTGCTTAGTGAAGGATATTCATAAGAAACACAACCACTAATTTTAATATTAACGGACGAAACATCCCTTCAATTAGAATTACTATATTTAGCTGATACATAAACAATCTTATGCCCCCAGAAGTCATTCAAATTCCCTACAGCAAAAAATCAGGATATGCCGGCTTAGCCGTGTTACTTATATTGATGTCATTCTTGCTAAGAACAGCAGTTACCAACTATTTGGTGCATGATATATTAGGGGCGAGCATTTTTGGCGTATTCGTTCTGTTTATATTGTTTTTGTTGGGGTTGATGATCGTAACCAGGCTTATTCCTGCATTTAAAGGCGAGGTAGCCCTCGAGCTGGACGAGAACGGTGTAAAAGACTACATACGCAACATTATACTGGACTGGAAAGATATTGAGGATATAGGCCTTAGACCGGGCCGCAGCACAGCCATGCTGGTTTTCGAACTGAAGTTCGATTCTGATTTTGGGAAACAGGTATTTATATCACTTCGTTGGGTTGATGGTAAGGACCAGGATATTTTTAAAACCGTACTAAACTACTTTGATGCCGCGGAGGGAATTGAACGGGTTGATGACGATGAAGAATAATTTCTGATCATGACCATACGCCTTGCAACACTTGGGGATATTCCTGCCATTACGCAATTGGTAGCAGCTGTTGTGCCGGTTATGCAGGCATCAGGCAACTTCCAATGGGATAACACCTACCCTAATAGCAAAGTTTTTGAGAATGATATTGCATTAAACCAACTATGGGTTGCAGATGTTGATGGCGAGATTGGTGGCATAACGGCTATAACCACCGATCAGGATGCAGAATATACAGCGGTTGGCTGGGATGTTACCGAAACAGCTATTGTTACCCATCGCCTTGCAGTTAGCGTGAATCACCGCCGGCAGGGTATTGCAGAAGCTTTATTAAAGCAAGCCGAGGTTGTAGCGCAAAGCCGTGGCATTAAAATTTTAAGGATAGATACCAATAGTAATAATAAAGCAACCCGCCTACTTTTCCCCAAATTAGGTTATGAATTTGCAGGCGAGATAAACCTATCCTTTAGGCCCAATTTAAGGTTCTATTGCTATGAGAAATTAATTTAATTAGATGCCACGAATTTCTTGAGGAAAAATGTTTAGTTGTTAATAACTTTCGCATCAAAAATTCACATAAAATGGCCATTTTTATTTGACCAATTAAAAATCAGCTCTTAAATGAGCATTTAAGCTTCGAATATCTAATTTCTTTTTTAATAGTTG
The DNA here is from genome assembly GCF_009765905.1 of Mucilaginibacter sp. L196. GTDB lineage: Bacteria > Bacteroidota > Bacteroidia > Sphingobacteriales > Sphingobacteriaceae > Mucilaginibacter. Next base: position 40,062 of record NZ_LMUO01000006.1, read on the forward strand.
TTAAAAAAGAATGGCTTAGAATATAGATTTTCTATTTTTCAAGCGTAAGTAAATAATTTTTATTAAAAATTACAATAATTGTCTTTTTTTAAAATCGTTAACAATTTATTTACGTTATTAGTATATAATAACCAATAGCGTATACAACCAATTGCGCACCTAAAAATTTATATAAATGGACTTAACATCATTATATACAATTGTTATAATTATTGCAGCAATAATTATATTGGAGTTTTACAAACGCGAACGCGATAGGGTTACTGTTAATCTGCATACAAATAATTTAAAACACTTGCTTACAATTACCGCGCTAGAGTATAAGCATACCCGCGGGGATACTATAAAGGATAATGAGCCCGAGTTGGTAGACAAAAAAATATCCTCGTTGGTAAACAGCTATGAAAAAGGCGAAATACAAAATTCCGTTCTTCAGAAAAAAGTGTATTCCTTATTAAAAAGCTGAAATAGCATTTTACTTAAATAAAAAAAGCGGCCCGGTGCCAGTCGTGGTCGGAAGAATATTCTTCCGACCTTTTTTATTTAACGCCATTGATTACTTTTATTTAACTATTTGATTATCAGATATTTAATTTACTTTTCTCGTTGATTTTAGGTGTATTAAATGCTGTAAATCAATGAGATATGGCAATATTTAAAGATCATAAAATTACCGCGAAACAGCTCTTAGGCTTCATTCCCGAGGCACTGATAGCAAATTTGGCTGTTACTACCCGTATCGATTATTATGCAAAGGTCCTGCATGGTAATAAGCTGTTTTATTTACTGCTCTATGGAATTTTAGACAATGACAGACTAAGCCAGCGAAGTCTTGAGGATACGTTCAATGATTCGGAATTCAAGATACTTTTCAACCTTGATGAAGATGAAAAAGTACGCAGAAGCTCCATTTCTGAAAGATTATCGAAGGTTGATCCGGACTATTTCAGGCAGATCTACGAATGCATTTATGAGCAGTTTGCCGGATCGTATGCTTTAAGAGAACGAAAGCAATATAACCTGATCCGTGTAGACAGTACAATGATCAGTGAAGCCGCAGGTAAACTCACCGAAGGCATAGATAACCAAAGCGGGAAGAAAGCAGTCAAATACAGCATTGCCTTTGATGGCATCTTGCCCGGACATGCAGGGGTATTCACCGACCCGGGTTATGCCAGCGAAGATATTGCATTGCCGGAGGCTGTCATGGCGCATGTAAAGAAAGAAACCAGCCATCGGAACATCTACATACTGGACAGGGGCCTTCAATCCACCAGGACGATGAAGTCTTTTAGTGAGGGGCAAGTGACTTTCATCTGCCGTTCAAAGGAGAACAGGAAGTTTGAATTGCTGGAATCGCTGATTGTCAAAGATCAGGACATGGATATGGGAGAATCCATCCTGCTCCGGGATTGCACAGTCCGTCTTTATACAGGCATGCCCATAGCTAACAAACGTGGAAACAAACACTACAGGCAGGAATTGGTAGACCAGCCTTTTCGCTTGGTTATTGTAAAAAGCAAAGTGGAAGAAGAAAAAGAATACTGGCTGTTAACCAATGAATTCCACCTGTCCGCCAAAGAGATTGCTCAGGCCTACCGCCGACGTTGGGATATTGAGGTTTTCTTCCGATTCCTTAAACAAGAACTCAACATGAGTCATTTGGTTTCTCTTAACAAGAACGGCTTACAAGTAATGTTATACATGACACTGATAACCAGCATGCTGATACTAATCTATAAAAAGGGAAACAATCAGGGCTATAAAACACCCAAAAGGCGTTTTGCTATGGAGGTTAGAGACTTGGCTATTGCTTTGATTGTCGTACAATGCGGTGGAGATCCCGGCCTCTTTTTTAAGACATAAAAAATGGTCGGAATTTCTTCCGACCATTCCTGGCCCGGTGCCGCTTTTTTTATTTAAGTAGTTTTCTACAAAAGAAATATAGGCGAAACCTCATACATCCGCTATCGTATAAATACAAATAGAATTATAGCGAAAAGGTACATTACAGCCCTACCCTAATTTTTCTCTTTTATATAAATTTATTTTAATTAAAAGTTATGGAAAGCATTTTATTACTTCTGATCCTTGCACCAACAGCCTTATTTTTGATTCTTAAATTTGATACAAAACAAAATCGTAAAATAAAAAAGGTTTTAAAAGACACTCATAATATTGAGCCTTTATTCCTGATGCGTGCTACAGAGCAAAAATTAAAGGAGTTAAACACACAACTATATGGTAATATAGCCTTAATAGCCAATGGCGCGCACAGTGGCAGAATTAATATTAATGAAGGCGCAAGACAAATGCTGACTTCACAACTAAGTAGGCTGACCAGCGACTATAATTCAGGCGAATTAAGTTTAAAAGCTTACAATAGTAAGCTTAGCGAAATGATTCAGACTGTTAATCAAGTTAAGTACCTGAACTTTGAACAAATAAACAATTAATCAGCATCATATAATCTTTAAATAAGTAATTTTTGTTTTATACCTACTTTGTTTATTATTGCAACCGGTATGACTGACGAGGCAGTAATAAAACGTTTAAAAGTAATTGTTAAGGAACATGGAGGCCAACTTGGCTTAGCCAACACAATTGGGGTTGATCAAGGCTTTATAAGCAAGGTAATTAACCGAAAACAAGAAATGAGTTATTACCTTATTCGTAAGCTGTGCTTCCAGCTAAAATACTCTCCTGAATGGCTTATACTTGGCACAGGAGAAAAAATGATAAACAAACCGGATTCAGCCAAACTAATTACCGAGATCCAGATGTTGCGTACAGAAGTTGATATTTTGCATGCCAGAATGCGTGCGTACGAAATTGAGTTAAATGAGTTGAGAGTAGAATATCCTGCTAAAAATCAGAAAGCAGGTTAAATATTAAAAGGCTGATTATGTAACTATAACAGTTTTGTCTGATTTCATAGTTCCAACCAACTTACGCTTATGATACATTATTCCTAGTGAACAAATCAGGACACTCGTTAATAATGTTATCGCGATAATAACATCTGAAACTGAAATATACCCTTTAGCCCCGGCGAAAATAATACCGGCCTTAGGAACAAACAACCCTACCAGGGGGAATGTTAAAAAGATTCGAAATATTATAAGATCTTCCATACGCTGCATCTATTTGTAACATTTGTAACAAATAAGATGCCGTTTTGTTTGTAAAAAACATTAACCTACACGAAATATGACAATAAATAAATTACAATTTCCTTACAATCAGCAACTTAACTAAATTAACGGATTAATAATTAATTTAATTATCTTAACCGTAGGCAGTCTTACATACAAATAATATCATTTTTAGTTGTAAAAAACAGACATTATTTTGTAATAAAAAGTGTTTTGTGTCCAACTATTAGTACTAGTTATTACACATCCGTTGTGATTATTAAATTTACTAGCTGTATTGATTTTGCTCATTTTTACGAGCATATAATTTTATAGCTCCCAATATTGCAACAACAACAACCAGTATCCATACCCCGGTATCCAGCGGGCAGGTTTGGCTACTTCCAATTATCCCACTATTAACATCACATGGTGTACCGGGGCCCCCCGGGTCACCCGGACCTTGTGCCAGTAATATAGCTGGCAATAAAATCAATAGTAAAATAAAAATACTTACTACAATTTTATGATAGGCTTTTGATCGCGGTTTAATAAACATGATAATCTTACTATTTAACTTTTATAAATTTTGCTTTGGCCAATACATCACCATTAATACTTTTTAACACAATGATATAAACCCCCTCTTTATAACTACTGATATCTTCTGTCCAGCTATAGGTGTTCAATATACGATGATCCATCGATATACCAGAAGTGTTGTAAATATCAGCCGTATAATTAGCACTTGTGGCTGTGGTTGAATTTATCAGCACATTTATAATATCTTTTGAAGGATTGGGGTAAACGCTAAAGTAACCATTTGAAGTTACATTATTGTACCCGATAGTTATTAACGATGAATAGGTGATATTACCATTGATGTTATTTTGTGCCAAACGGTAAATATTATTGCCTATCACCGGGTTGTTATCTACAAAACCGTACTTGCTGCTATTATTGCTTTGGGTGGTATATA
>NZ_LMUO01000006.1:44184-50665 GCF_009765905.1 Mucilaginibacter sp. L196
CAGCACCAGGTCAAAACGGTTCGCCCCATAACTGGCCGTATCGGTTGTGATATTAAAATTGTAAGGGGTTTTCGCAGTACGCAGGTTCACCGAATCATTTAGCATGTGGTCGCGCAGGTAAACATTATATAACGTATCGATATTCTTAATATCGGCCAAACTTAGGTTATACGCACCATAACTTGCTGCTGATACAAATAACTTTACCACTTTCCTATTAGTACCACTATAATCTCCAAGCTGGTTAATACTTAACCTTTTATTATCTGATGAATAACTCGAAAGGTATACGCTTGTTCCGTCAAGATCTACAGCATCTTCTTTGGGGCTGTAGCTATCGGACCATGATTTACTAAAGTAAATGCCTGTTTGCGTTGAGGTAAGCGTATCTTGTGTTATCTGCAGGTGCAAACCGCTAAGAACATTTGCAGGCTGTAATTCAGCTGCAGATATTGAGGAGCTTTGTTTTTGGTTGAGTAATAATAATGGCGTACCACCAGAAACCAGCTGTTTTGATGCAATTTTTTCACTTTCCTTAAACGTCACCGTACCACCCGCAGCTTTCGCCCCAACAAAAAAGCCCTGACCGCTTGCTATATACTGGCTGATATTCGATGATTGCGTAGTATTACTTATCGCATTAATAGCATAATAGGCCTGGCTTGTTTGTTTAAACTCCCAAAAAGTGGGGTTAATGGAACTCGAGTTATCATTATATACCTTATCAATATCTATCGTGCTCGCATACGGATTACCAATCTGGTGCAAGCCGGGGGTCGCCGCTCCCGATGTCGCTGTATAGGTCATCAAGGTATTATTACCTGTTTGGCCATCAAAAAAGTGCAATAAGATGTTTCCCTGGTTAAGGTAACCCGTATCCGTTACAACGCTATTTTCCGGCGTACGGGATGGCGCCAGGTTGGGACTGGTATTGTCCCCTACGAAGTATACCAGGTAGGAGTTCCCTACCGGAACCACTACATTGGAGGTTACCGTAACCAGGTTCGTGGCCAGGGTGGATACAGAATAAGGTGTTACTCCCGGCCTCGTTACAGCTCCTGTTACCGAAGTAACGCCAACATTCTGCCCACCGCTATAGGCGAGATGGTTTACAGTTCGGGTTTCATTATATAAATAGGTAAGCGGGTTAAGTGTATAGGTTGTAAAACCTGTACCCGGCCCACCAGTCAGTATCCCGCCTCCCAAATATATTAAACCGATATTCGCCTGAGTGGATGTCTGGTTTAAGCTACTATTGATATTTATAGGGGACGACAATAAACGATAACCGCGGTATGCTGAACCTCCCGTTATATAACGCTGTACATTAACATTGCCCGTGATACTGCTAGTAGACGGTATTACATCAACAGCTGCAGTACCCGCAGCATTGGACATTAAGGTTAATACACCACTATTCGCGTTATCTATCAACAATTTACCACTCGTCATAGTAAGTGTATTATACAAATTAACCGGACCGCCTGTAATATCTACAGTACCATTGGTGGCGGTATTAGCTACTGTTAAATTTGCAACATTGGTAGCACCTGATGCTGTTGAGCCATAAAGATATTGAGTAGCCAATACGGAACTGATAAAATTCAGTCCACCTGTTGAAGCTGCAGTAATAGTAGGGCTTGAACTGCTGGCAGCTGAAGATATTGTGCCACCGTAATTGTAAACATGGCAACCAATATTCAGGGTATTACCATTTAAATAAAGCTGCGATCCGGAAGACATAGTTAATGAGTAAATAGAAGGCGGAGCTGCAGTATATGATGGGTAATTTGTACTAACAGGGATAACCAGGCTGGCTGTACCATCAGTTGGAGGCAGGATACCCGTAGCCCCTGAACCTGTACAATTCCAGTTTGCAGCCAATGCCGGGTTTGTGCTACCGCCAGCCCAAGTATATTGAATTGAACCGCCAATTGTATTTGCCATTGATAAACTATTAGTTGTAATAGCGGTATTTGAAACGGTGAAGGAGCTTGGATTGCTTTGATTGTAATACTCTGCCCTTATCCAATCAGCTGATTTAGCAACGGTTGATACCCTTACCTCATCAAGCAATCCATATAAGTAATTGCTTAAGTTTAAATCTGTACCAATAAGTGTATTTGAAGCAGTACTAGCCGAACCTGTAGCTCCGGTAACTGAATAATTTAAATTGCCGTCTAAATAAGAATAAAAGGTACCGGTAGAGCTATCGTAAACCCCCTGTATATAATGCCAGGCACTTAAACTTACCGCGTTCACGGGAGTGGGAGTGCCTGAACTATACCGGTCAAAAGATGTTCCACTGCTACTTCGGGTCTCAACTTCTGGGTATACGGTGGTGTTACTTGCTCCATACATACCTAATTTATAACCAGAAGTAGTAGTTTCATTACATATTATTTTATAATCGTATGCATTCGAACCCGGTGATGGTGATATTGAAAAAGACGTAGGTTGTACCCATGCCGATAAGGTGAATGAACCTGTGATAGCTGGACTCGTAGCAGTGCTTTTGATATAACTTGAATTAGTTGCATTAAAAGCGTAAGCACCACCTATTTGACCAGCAGAGGGTGTACAGCTAGTTTGAGTGGCATTATTCCCCTTACTTGTGGCATCTATAATTGCCCCCACAACCCCAGTGGCAGCAACTTCATCAAAATGGTAAACTTCATTATAGTCACTCGACCAGGTTGCTGCTGTAAACGTAGTGGAATGGTTTGGCGTAGTGGAACCAAAATAAAAATTAAGTCCAACATCAGTAGGTGTTAAAGCAGGCACTTGTACCCAAACCAATAGGGTTCCTGTAGTTGTATTATAGCTTTCTACCTGGTAATTCAGTTCCGCGGTACTATTTTGTGTCGTAAAAGCAAAATCATAACCATTTGGCCCTCCCGTAGGAGACATAATATTATTAGTACAACTTGGGGCAGCAGACTTTATTAAAGCAGGCTCAGTTATAGATACCAATGCCGGGAAATTGTAAAGAGTTGAACTTATCCCCTGAACAGACCCCGCATTTATTAATGAGCTTTTTAACGTAATGGGTTGTGTAAACGCATAATTGCCCGTAGTAACATATTGGCCACCTACTGCCACATTTTGGTATACGGTAGTACTACAACCGTTGGCATTAGTTTCGGTAAGAGAAATAGTTTGCGCACCAGTAGTACTCCATGTTATACTGAAAGGGCCGGTACCTGTAGCAGTGGTTGTTGACGCCCCTGTACCAAAACTCCAACTATAAGTATCTCCTGCTACAACCGCGCTGGATAGCGAAATCGTAGTCGCCGCATTTGCAGCTGGCGCAGGGTTACTTACTGCGATTGTTGGTGCCGGTGCTGCATATACCACAGCGGTAACATTTACAATTTCAGGGCATTGTGTTGGAGTTGTTATAGTAACGGTATATTTTCCCGCTTCGCTTGTATTTGCAGTAGGGTCAACCGTTGGGTTTTGCAAGGAAGACGAGAATCCGCCTGGCCCCGACCATGAATAGGAAGCCCCGGACACAGTATTAGCCTGTAAGGTAAGCGGCGATCCCGCGCAAACCGGCGGGCTCCCTGCACCATATAAGGTATAAATGGTAGAAGCGGGAATAGCAGAAGTATAAACCGCTATATCGTCCAACGAACCGTTAAAACAAAAGTTTGCTGTACCATCCGGCCAAGTTGAAAGAATATCTTCCCCTATCCTCCAGTAGCCTGTATATGATTGTGCTACAGTATAACTTGCCTTGCTTGATTTTAACGAACCATCAACATATAATTGCATACCTGCAGCTGAAAGTTCGGCTGTAACCATGTGCCAGGTACCATCATTGTAACTGGTACCTGTACGAATAGTATCTGTTGCGCCATTGTATATACCAAATATAAGCTGCCCGGCACCATTCATATATATTTTCCGGTCATCATTCGTGCTGTTGGTTGTATTTTTTGTATCGCCAAATCCAATTAACATACCTTGGGCCGTAGTAGTTTTAAACCACATGTTAATAGTAAAAGTCTGGAGGCCCGCCGATGAATTTTTTGTATATATATAGCCAGCTGCACCTGCACTGCTCGTGCCGGTGAAAGCATAAGCACTATTGGTAACACCAAACCTATCGGTAGTAAGAGCTACGTTAGCTGTAACTGTGCCATTATTGCCGTTTGTGGATGCATCTGTAGTATTACCGCTAAATGGATACGAGAATGTTAATCCTCCACCTGTTGGGGCTGTTGATAAAACAGGTGATGTAGTACTTACGGTTGCAGTTACAGGTGCCAGACTACTTGTTTCTCCACTTAAAGTGTAAGAAACATAATAAGTTGTAGTTGAACTTATCGAAGGAGTGGTATAAGTTGAGCTTGTGGAACTTTGTAAAAGTGTGGTACCAGCCGCACTAGTATACCAGTTATAAGTACCCCCGCCTGGCGAGCCGGAAGCACTAAGGGTTACTGGCCCAGCCCCGCAAGTTGAACCGCCAGTAGTAGTTGGGGCAACCGGTACAACATTTATAGTAATAGGAGGTGCACTACTACTTGATCCGCAATTATCAACGCCGGTTACTGTATATACATATGCGCCAGGTATTGTTGAAGCTGTAAAACTTTGACTATAAGGAGAAATACCATCATTATTACTAAATCCATTTCCGCTAAAAGTAACATAGTTAATATTACCCGGACAACTCGTGGTTGCAGTTGCTGATATTGTAAAATTTGAACCCGCGACAACTGTTGTGCCGCCGGCAGGGCTTGTTATAGTTGTAGTTACAGCTGATACTATAACGGTAAAGTTATTTGCCGGTGATGTTACCGATGCTGTAGTGTTGTGAGCGTTGGTTAGGTAATAAACAATAGTTACAGTAATTGAATAAGGACCTGGGGTTGTGGGTGTATATGGCGTTGAAACAGTCGTTCCATTAACAGAATAGGTTGTTGAGACTATTCCATGGCCTGGATTATTATTAAGCGTTGAGGTGAGATTTATTCCATTCCCAACATAAACCGTTGCTCCATTAGCTGGAGTATTTACTGTTGCGCTTACAGTAGCAGCAGTTGCATTGTTAAAAGAAAACAAAACAATAGTTATTAACGCTGTAAAAAATATTTTAAAAGAAAGTAAGTGTTTTTTCATATGCAAAATTTATTGAATGAAAAATCAAACAAATAATCAGCGGCATAATACTTGTGATCAGGTTTAGTTGATGCTTTGTAAATGTTATGCAACAGTATGTTCAAATTTTGTGGTTTAATCAATGTTTTTAATCAGCACCTTTTAACAGATGGTGTATCGTCGGCTATATACGGATAGCACACCTCAAAAGTTACCGTAAACGCCAACAAAAATATAAAAATCACATAAGAAATGGGATTATATAAACGCCCTTAACCACTATTAATCAATATGATAACATATTAACCAATACTAATTTATAGTTACCAACATTGCTTTTTACAACATATAAAATATGCTCATAATTGAATGTGAACTATCTATTTGATTTGATAGCCCGGATCACTTTTCTATTTCTTCTGTCCGAATAATAATCATTGGTTACCAAAATGGCGTAGATAACGCCCGGTATCCACAAACAAAGTGTCAGGATAATACTGAGGATAAAGGAGCCGATGCGTCCTGTGGTTAAAACAGCGGCTGGTGGGAATATAAAGCATAGGAAGTATCGCATAAAACAAATATACAATCTTCTGCAATGTTTCTAAAAAGTTGTCTAAAAATGATAAACCTATTGTCATTGCGAGGCACGAAGCAATCTCTATAATGTACAGAGCTACCCTGCAGGTTCAATACCATTTTAAATACCTTGCCTATGTAGAGATTGCTTCGTACCTCGCAATGACGATTTATTTTTGTGTTTATATAAAAACAAAAGTCAATCGTTTTTAGACATTTTCTTAAATAAACAGCTTTATTTTATTTTGATAAATTTTTCCATTTCGAGCCCATCGCCATTCGTATTTTTCAATGCGATAATATATACGCCTTCTTTATAACTGCTTACATCTTCTGTCCAGGTATAAGTGCTTAATAAACGATGATCCATTAAAACGCCCGAGGCATTATAAATATCAGCTGTGTAATTAGCATTGTTAGCCGTGGTTGAATTTACCAATACGTTAATTATACTTTTTGAAGGATTTGGGTAAACACTAAAGTAACCATTTGAGGATACATTATTATAGCCGATGGTTATTAATGATGAATAAGTGATATTACCGTTGATATCATTTTGTGCCAAACGGTAAATATTATTGCCTATCACCGGGTTGTTATCTACAAAACCGTACTTGCTGCTATTATTGCTTTGGGTGGTATATATCGGGCTAAAGGTATTATCAGCGCCTTCTTTCTCCAGTACAAAACCGGTATAAGTACCCGCATTACTCGCTACCCAGTTTAGCTGCACACCGCTGGTTATTTTTTGGCCGGTAAACGTTAACAGCTGGTAAGGCGGCAAAGCCTCACGTTC
>NZ_LMUO01000006.1:50675-453660 GCF_009765905.1 Mucilaginibacter sp. L196
GCGGATCGATATTAAAAATATCGGCCAAACTTAAACTATAGGCGCCGTAACTTGCTGCTGATACAAATAATCTTACAACCTTTCTGCTTGTAGTACTATAATCACTCATTTCGTTTATGCCTAACCTTTTATTATCTGATGAATAACTCGAAAGGTATACGCTTGTTCCGTCAAGATCTATAGCATCTTCCTTGGGGTTGTAGCTATCAGACCATAATTTACTAAAGTAAATGCCCGTTTGCGTAGAGATAAGCGTATCTTGTGTTTCTGTTATCTGCAAGTGCAGGCCGCTAAGAACATTTGTAGGTTCTACTTGAGCTGCCGATATTGATGAGCCTTGTTTTTGGTTGAGTAATAATAATGGCGTACCACCAGAAACCAGCTGTTGTGATGCAACTTTTTCACCTTCTTGAAATGTTACTGTACCACCAGAAGCTATAGCCCCAACAAAAAAGCCCTGACCGCTTGCTATATAACGACTGATAGCAGATGACATTGTTTGTGTAGCGTTACTTATTGCATTAATAGCATAATAGGCCTGGCTTGTTTGTTTAAACTCCCAAAAAGTAGAGCTAATGGAGGTCGCGTTATCAGTATATACTTTATCAATATCTATCGTGCTCGCATACGGATTACCAACCTGGTGCAAGCCGGGGGTCGCAGCTCCTGATGTCGTTGTATAGGTCATCAATGTATTATTACCTGCTTGGCCATCAAAAAAGTGTAATAAGATATTACCCTGGTTAAGATAACCTGTATCTGTTACCACACAAGTGGTTTCAGGTATACGCGATGCAGCAACGCTGTAAGGGCTGCTATTATTCCCTACAAAGTATACCAGGTAAGAGTTTCCTACCGGGACCACTACATTGGAGGTTACCGTAACCAGGTCCGTGGCCAGGGTGGATACCGAATAAGGTGTTACTCCCGGCCTCGTTACAGCTCCTGTTACCGAAGTAACGCCAACATTCTGCCCACCGCTATAAGCCGTATGGTTTACAGTCCGGGTTTCATTATATAAATAGGTAAGCGGGTTAAGTGTATAGATTGTAAAACCCGTACCCGGCCCCCCCGTCAATATCCCGCCACCCAAATATATTAAACCGATATTCGCCTGAATGGATGTCTGGTTTAAGCTGCCGCTGATATTTACAGGAGAGGATAGCAAGCGATACCCCCGATAAGCCAACGATCCGCCCGTTATATAACGCTGCACATTATAAGTACCCGCGAAATAAGATGTTCCACCGGAAGAATTATAACCTATACTTGCAGATCCGCTTGCATCGGACATTAATGTAAAAACACCTGTATTGGTAACTGTTATTTGCTTATTTAATGTTAATGACGCTGTTGAGGCGATACTTGAAGTACCTCCTACGCTAATATTGGGGATATAGTAGTTGACATAGATAGTGATGCCCAAAAGAATATAGGAGTAGTTCAAACTATAACTTTGTAAAACCGGGTTAGCACCAGCATCAACAATTAACCCTTGCGATAAGGTTAGTGGTGTATAGCTGGCAGAACCCAACCCTTGTACAATATTGTCAATGGTTAAACTAGTATTATTATTACTATTCGGGCCAAATTCCATCGTAGCAAACGTAATATTACCACTCGTTGATAAAAGAGCCGGCTGGTTATTGGCGGTTGGATACGGAATCACACCTATTCTTATATTATCACTAGAACCCGGAGCAGTAGCAAACAAAATCGGGGCAGGACTTCCGTTAATTAGGTAATTATGTGGATCGGTTATATCGCTACTTACACCACCTACCCAATCATATACCGCCCCGTAACTTTTATTGCTTTGAAAAAAGCACGTTAATAATATACAGGTGAACAGAAATTTCAGTAATTGTTTTTTCATATACAAAACTTATTGAATGAAAAACAAACAGGTAAATCATCTGCATAAAACTTGGAATCAAGTTTAGTTGATGCTTTGTAAATGTTATGCAACAGAAAGAACAATCCACTAAAAAGTATCTTTAATAAAAACCGAAGGTTTCGAGGTTGGTATCTATTTACACTATAAGGCATCGGTGTAGAAGTTTATCGACAACGAGTTTTTTACTATAAAGCAATATTACAGCTATAAGTTGTGATATTTAACGGAATTTACACAATGATTAAAATGAACAGATAATCTATCTATCATAAAGCAAAACAGACTAACGTACTAGTTAAATAAGCCAATCGACTTAATTATTCATGTTAAGCAACTTGCTATTTATTGTTACCAATAATTTACTATAATATTGATTTACAATACGTTAATAATATCCAATAAATTTCTTTAAAATTTATTTACATTCTTTTTAATTTATTAAATAGAAGGCACATGAAAAAGTCAATCACAATTGGCTTAGTAGCCATTTCCGCAGCTCCCTTTTCTCAGGAAATCGTTAAAAACGGAACTATTTATAAGGAGCATCACCTACATTACTGCTGTTGAACAATTGACCAGATTGTATTCAAAAGCAGATCCAGTGGGAACAAATCACAATTAAAAAGGTAGATTATTCTGACGCTCGTGAATACAGCGCCGATCCGTTCACAATACAATCTTGGTGGTCAATTACGGCGGTGAATAAGAAAACTAAAAAAACAGCTGCCTTTGAAGAGTTTTTTTTGATACTTTTAATAAAGATGGTAAAATAGTCTCCTATGGTCAGTACTATGATACAAAATCTATAATGGGTGCTATGAAATAACTCTTCTGAAAAATTTAAAGTAAAATGCGCCTTACCGTCGGCATTTTCTTTTAAACATCAAGTGTGTTTGGTAATCTTAAACCAATTAAATTGTAACATATACATTATATACAGTTTTTCTTCAAACTTAAATTACACCTTTGCGGAAATTAAACTCCCTCATGCGTACCATAGTTCTTTTCATAGCCTTAACCATTTCTACCTTTTTTGCTAACGCTCAAAACAAAGGGAAGATCACCGGCAAGGTCACCGATGCCACAACCAAGCAAGTAATTGATTACGCCACTATTAGCTTATACAAACAAGGTGCTACCGCTCCTTTTAATGGCGTTGTTACGGATGAGAAAGGCAACTTTACTGTACAAGGGCTCGCAACGGGCGATTATGTTGTAAAAATTGACTTTATTGGCTATCAACAAAAAGTAATAGCGCACGCGGTAATAACCGATGCCGCCCCTACTGCTGCATTAGGTAATATATTTTTGGCTCCGGTGCAAAATCAACTACAGGATGTAGTGATAACCGCCAAACGGCCTACAGTGGAAAACAAGATCGACAAGATGGTTTACAATCCACAAAACGATCTTACTGCTCAGGGAGGTATGGCTATCGACATTTTACAAAAAGTACCGCAAATATCTGTTGATATTGATGGCAACGTGGAATTGCAGGGAAACTCAAATATCCGCTTCCTGATAAATGGTAAACCATCCAGCATATTTGGGTCAAGCCTTACCGAGGCATTGCAATCTATCCCAGCCAGCCAGATCCAAAGCATCGAGGTAATCACTAACCCCGGTGCTAAGTATGATGCTACAGGTACAGGCGGTATCATCAACATCATCTTAAAACAAAACAATGTACAGGGTGTAAATGGTTCTGTTAATCTATCGGCAGGAACCAGGCTCGAGAACGGCTCCTTTAATATAAATGCAAAAAAAGGCAATTTTGGTGTAGGCGCCTTTTTTAATGGTAACGAACGTATAAACACCACAACACTTACTAACGCGACAACCAAATCAACCGATGCCACTACCGGTACCACAACAGATTTATTGCAGAACGGTTCCAGCGCTTTTAAAAGGAGCGGCTACCAGTCGGGTATTAATTTCCAATGGGATGTTACTAAAAAGGACCAGTTAACAGCCTCATTTAGTTATAACCATTTTGGTAACGACAATGTAGGTACAACCAACCAGGAACAGTTAGAAACCGGGGTCTCAAATGATATTTTAAAAGATCAGTTTAGTACGCTAAACTCGGTTAGCCATTTTCATGCTAATTCATCGGACGTTAGCCTTGGATACAAAAAAACATTTGACAAGAAAGATGAAGAGCTTGATTTCCTGGTTTCATCAAGTCTTGGTAGTAACTATAACTATGCCTCGCAGCAACAATCTTATTTAGATGGAAGCTTGCCAACATCTGGCTCAATGAGTACAAATCCGGGTACCGACAGGGAAACTGATATATCCCTGGATTATACTTATCCATTTAGCAAAACCTTCACTTTAGAAACAGGTGCAAAAGCGGTTATTGAGGATATAAGTAATAGTGTAGCTACCGACACCTTATTAAATAATGGTGGATATTCTCCGGACGCCGGACAAACCTACAACTTCAATTATAACCGCGATGTTTTTGCCTATTATATATCAGGCACATTTTCGCTCTTCCATGATTTTATAAATGGTATGGCTGGCCTTCGTTATGAATATACTAGCACCAGTTCCAGTTATGCAAACACAAATGTTCCAGGTTATGGTATACTGGCCCCTTCCTTTGTGTTACAGCATAAATTGAGTGATGACCAGTCTATTAAATTTAGTTATAGCTACCGTTTACAACGCCCGGAATATAGCGACGTGGATCCATTTTACAATGTTTCCGATCCGCATAATATCAGCACCGGTAACCCTAACCTAAAACCTGAACTTGGCCACAACTTCGAGTTAGGCTATAACAAATCATTCAACAACGGCCCAAGCATTTACCTGTCGGCTTTTTACAGGTATAATACCAACGATATCCAATCATTAACTACCTATTACAATACTTACAATGTAAATGGCACCGATTATAATGATGTAGAACTAACAACCCGTTCAAACATCGGCTCCGAAATTAACGAAGGCGCTAACCTGTTCATCTCCATCCCGGTTACCGGCAAATTCAGTCTAAGGTCAAACAACTTTTTTGCAGATAGGATCTCGAAAAACCCGTTTGATCCGTTGAACCCGGGTGACCCAACAAGAGTTAGCGGTTTTGCTTACCGCCTTAACCTGAATGCTTCGTACGAGTTTGCACCAAGCTTTGCTGCCGAGGTATTTGGCAACTATCGATCATCACAACGTACTATACAGGGCACAAGCCCGGCATTTGCCTTTTACAATTTCGCGGTACGTAAGCAGCTATGGAAAAAAACAGCAAGCATTGGCTTAACCGCTGCAAATCCCTTCAGTAACTATATCAAGCAAACCGCTACCACAAACACCGGCAACTCATATGAAACCAGCACACGCGAGGTTCCGTTCCGTTCATTCGGCATCAGCCTAACCTACAAGTTTGGCAAGCTCGACTTCAAGAAACCTGCCAAGGAAGATGTACCCGACGATACAACAACGCCTAACAAAACTCCGGATAGCGGTCCAAAATAAAATTAACAAACAAAAAAGCCATCCGTTAGCTAACGGATGGCTTTTTTGTTATCATCGTTTTATAAATAACATTCCAAAACAGCATAAACGCAAAAAGCCGGGCAATGCCCGGCTTTTCAAAAAAGAATAATATGTTATAATAGCTTAATTGTGTCTAAAACCACCTTTGCCGCCACCGCCGCTAAAGCCTTTGTCCTCAGCAACGTTTACAGTAATACGACGACCGTAGTAGCTGGCGCCATTCATGCACCTGATAGCTTCTTTAGCTTCATCCTCGTTCACCATCTCCACAAATCCAAAACCCTTACTCTCTTTTGTTTCGCGGTCCTTAATGATCCTGAGGGACTTAACCGGCCCAAAATCACCAAACACAGCTGTTAATTCGGCCTCATCCACTTCAAGTGGCAAGCCTGCAATAAATACTTTCATCAATGTTTTAAAATTTAGTCAAAGATACACAAAAAAGGCCGTATTTACGCTATCTGCGCCACTAATAAGGCTGTACTAAACGCTTTTTGACTTAAGGGTTACTAAGTGAAAAATGATGGCTGTAAAGATGAGCGGAAATAAAAAAAGAGTCCACACTTGCAAGCCCGCGCCGGCACCTTGGTAAGTTATTTCAACCGTAAGCTGAATGTACCTTTAACCTTATAGGTAGTAGGTTTGCCTAAACCCGCTTTAACCAGGTAAGTATAAAATGTGCCTTTTGCCAGTACGCTATCTTGCTTGTAAGCGCTAAGGTTTATCTTGCCGTAATCCTGAACAGTGGCACTATCGGTTAGCGCGTATTGATCGGCATCTCCTTTATCTGGCTTCAAAATAAACTGACTGCCTGCAACATTAGTATTAATGTTACTTAGGGCATATCCGCTGCTGCTTATGCCAAAGCTCATGTTATGGGCTTTATTAATCGCAGTGATACCGAAGTACTGGTTGTTGCCATTATGCACATTCACAAAAGCTATGGAGTCGATAGCAGCGTCAAAGCTATAAGTAGAGTCTTGTAAGGTTATTTTTAGAGTTCCTTTAGTAGCAAGATAATTGTCTGGTGCGGTAAAGGTGGTGTCAGGTTTGCCCGAAGCATCATCCTTAACTTCCTGATCTTTTTGGCATGATGCGATCACCCCCGAAAGCAGCAAAAAAATTAAAATGAAATATTGAGTAAACCTCTTATTTCTCATGCCGGACCTTTATTTTCTATAGCGCTTATAATTATACGTAAAAATAGTTAAAATAGTTGTGTATAAATTACGCTAAGTGTTTTTTAACAACTTTTAACACGTAAAAAAAATGCTACAAAAAATCAGCCAAAAAGCTGGCTAATAATTAATTAAAATCAAAACCAATATTTTCTCCAGTTATTTTCTTTCTAACCCTTGCAAATGCTAATTATTTTAGTTATCTTTGATTGTCTTTTATGCCATCCGGCATTTTAATCATAAATTTCATGAAGCCTAAATATCCGAAGTTCACAGCCAATGAACTCACTAACCTTATTGACCAATATTTTATCTGCATCAAAGGAAAATACCGCATGACCAAAACGCCACCAAAAAAAGAAGGCGACAAACCAACCCGCACCAAAACCTGGGACCGCGAGCCTGAATTTGCTACTATTAGCGGCCTCGCACTCTTCCTCGGCTTCAGTAGCCGGCAGGTTTTTGACGATTGCATGCGCAGGGGCAAATACTCCGATATACTAAAACGTGGCTGCCTGCGGGTTGAAGCATTTTACGAAAGCCGTTTACACCAGCACTCCACCAGCGGAGCCATCTTCGCCCTGAAAAGCATGGGATGGAACGAAAAGCACGAAAGCAAGCCAACCGATGATACCACATTAAAAACCATCAGCATAAAAATCATCGAAAGCGGCCCAAAACCGGTCAGCTCCGAAAAAGAAGTCATCATCCAAGAAACAATAGAACCACCGCCAAACAATGCCATTCAGCATCAAAATCATACCAATGACCCAATGACCCAATGACCCAATGACCCAATGACCCAATGACCCAATGACCCAATGACCCAATGACCCAATGACCCAATGACCCAATGACCCAATGACCTCAACCATCCTCTTCACACAAAACTATCATTCCACAGCCCAAACCGTCGTAAACCAGGGCGGCACCAGCTCCGGCAAAACCTATGCTATCGAGCAGGTTCTATTTTGCCTCGCCTGCGAAAATCATAAACAGGTGATAACTGTTGTTGGCCAAGATATTCCCAATCTTAAAGCAGGTGCCCTACGCGATGCCTTGAATATTTATAACAGTTCCGACCAGTTAAAAAACCTGGTCAAAAACTATAATAAAACCGACAGGATATTTGAGTTTCATAACGGTACAGCAAAACATCCTCGCCCAAACCATCAACAGGGTGAACCTTTAGTTTTAGTATCAAGTAGCTAGTACATAGTATCAAATACTATATAGTTCCTAAAAATCAGTACCTAGTTAAGTTAATACCTCAAAAGCACAGGCCTGCTTTTACCGCCCCAAACCGGCATTGTTTGGCTCGGTAAACACAGACCCAACTAAAAGCACCAACAATAATAGAGGCAGGCACAGCGAGGAGTTTTCTTTGTTTACTTTCTTTTGCGGAAAAAGAACGGCGGAGCCCTCTTGAGAGCCATTGAAAACAAACAACCGAAAAACGTGACGACTTAGCGTCAGCGATACCATAGACCTATACGAAATCACTTTAAAATGAATATAACAACTGCAAACCTCCTCTTCGATGAAGGAACATTCTCAGCCATGTACAAAGCCGGCTTTATCACTACCAAAGTTTTCATTTATCGCGAAATCTACCTTTGGATCCAAGCACAGATTAAAACCCGTAACCTCAGCAAACGCCAGGCAGTACTGGAAGCCGAAGTAAAATTTAAGAAAGATGAACGTACCATTTGGCGTGCATTAAACAGCTTTGATGATAATTAACGAGATTATTTTGTAACAAGATTTGTCTGTTTCAATCTAAAGTGATAAACTTGTTTATCATGAACTGGAAATTCTTCTCAAAAAACAAAAAAACTACACCAACAGTTAAAAAATCAAAAACACGCGAGTGGGTTGATGCCTTAATTTTTGCCTTTATAGCAGCTACTATTATCCGTGGTTTATTGTTTTCTGCGTATGCAATCCCTTCAGGATCAATGGAAGGCACTGAATTAACCGGCGACTATCTTTTCGTAAGCAAGTTCAGCTACGGTGCACGTATGCCGATTACCTTGTTTTCCATACCATTTACCGAGCCCGAAATGTACGGTGCGAAAACCTACTGGAGTGGTGTACAACTACCCTACTTCCGTTTACCGGGCTTTACAACAGTAAAAAATGGCGATATTGTAGTATTTAACAAACCATCAGAAACCGGCACCCCGGTAGATCAGCAAACAACCTTAATAAAACGTTGTATTGCAGTCCCCGGCGATGTATTAACCATTGTTAATGCGCAGGTTTATATAAATGGCAAAATAGTTCCCAGTGCGCCAAAAGCGCAAACATCATACACTGTAGTTACTGATGGCGCCGACATGAATCCGCAAATATTCCAGGACTTGAATATCACCATAGTCAACCAGTCAGCCGCCAATACTTACGAGATGATTATTCCGGTTGATAATTTGGCTGCTTTAAAAAGCTATTCAAACATAAAGAGCATAACCCCGGTAGTTGCCCCCGCAGGTCAGTATGATGCTGAGGTATTCCCGAGTAATCCAAAATTCAAGTGGAACATTGACAATTTTGGCCCACTCACCTTACCTAAAAAAGGCATGACCATCAAACTAAATGATTCTACAGTTACCTTATACAGCACAGCAATTGAGAAGTATGAAGGTAACCGCTTAGGCAAATCAGGCAATGGTTATACGCTAAATGGCCAAAAAGCCGACACCTACACCTTCAGAATGAATTACTACTGGATGATGGGCGATAACCGTCATGATTCACTGGATTCACGTTTCTGGGGCTATGTACCCGAAGACCACATCATCGGCAAAGCCATGATCACCTGGTTCAGCACAGATCCTAACAAAGGCTTATTCAACAAAATTCGCTGGAGCAGGATTTTGAGGCCTATAAATTAATTTGCAGCTCACCCTCTTTACGCCAAAGGCGGAGAGAGGGTCGACTAGCGAAGCGTAGTCGGGGTGAGTCAACGAAGCGCGCAAAAGCAAACTATTTGGGCGTTACCTCCGGCCCGGGCTATCCACTCATACTGCACTAGCCTTAGCCACGAGGCTGGTATCCGTTCCTATCCCTAACACAAATAAAGTGCTGACAAAACAGTGTCAGCACTTTATTAAAACCTTATCCCGATCTTTGAATAAACCAAATCACCATCGGTGAAATCCAAAACCAACACTACTGACAAAACAGTGTCAGCACTAATTAAAAAACTAATACCGACCTTTGAATTATGCCAATCGGCATATTAAAGCCATCTAAAAGATAGGCAATCAAATCTGATAAATACTTTCATTTATGATTCATGGACTATCAACCATGAACTATAAACCATCAACTAAAAACTATGAACCAAAACACACCCTACAAAATTTACCTATACGATACCGATACTGATTGCATAGGCTCCGGCAGCCTGTCATCATCCTATATTCAGTGGCAATTAGAGGCAGCAAACGGCCAGGATGTAGAAGTGCACATAAGCTCTGTTGGTGGCAGCGCTTTTGATGCCATAGCCATTTACGATTTGCTAAAAAAATACACCGGCAACGTAACAACCTACATCGATGCGCTCGCTGCCTCTGCCGCTTCCATTGTCGCCATGGGCGGCCATAGCGTGGTGATGAGCAAATATGCGCTCCTCATGATCCACAAACCCATGGTAGGCTCCGGCGGTAATGCCGATGAGCTGCTAAAAGATGTGCAAATGCTAAATGTAGTGCAATCGCGCCTTGCGCAAATCTACATGGATAAAACCGGGTTGGACGGAGTTACTATCAACAGTCTAATCAACTCCGTCACCTGGTTATCCGCCGATCAAGCGCTCGACCTTGGCTTTATAGACGTCATCGAAGATTACAACACCGAAATCACCAATAGCGCACTGATTAAAAACTACACCAGCGCCGCGCCAGCGGTTTACCAACGCTGCATCAACAAGCTCTTAAACAACAATAATAAACACAGTAAAAACAACATGAACATGGAGAACAGAGAACTTATCGAAAAAACCTCATCGGTTTTGGATAAGATTATGAACTACTTTAAAAAAGTAGTGAACAAACAAACCATTACCGACAAAGGCACCCTGCATCACGCTGGCCAAATGGACGAAGGCACCGAAGTTTACCAGGATGCCGACATGACCACCCCGGCCCCGGCCGACACCTACACCACTGCAAGCGGCAGCAAAATCGCGGTTAAAGGCGGCACGGTGCAACAGGTTACCCCACCCCTGTCTGACCCAGATGCTGATCCAGATCCCGATACTTTTCAGGATGATGACGATGATGCGCCGTCAGACAAATTCAAAAAAGCGAAGCCTGGTGATGTACAAAACAAAATTCAATCCATCAAAGCAAAACTGCATGCCCAAAACGCTCTATTAAGCGAAGCACAGGCAGCCCTAAAAGTAGCTAACGATCGCCTTAGCAAAACCCGCGAAGAAGTAAAGAACGAGATCCAATCCAACTTCACCCCCGAAGGTTCCAAACGCAGCAACAAAGCCAAAACCGAACAAACACCCTTCTTCGCCCCTACCAGCACCCTGGCAAAAAACGCAGTTAAAAAAGCAATTTCTAAATAGATACTAGTAGCAAGTATCTGGTATCAAGATTCTAAATCAAGCCTTATCAACCCAACCAAGTACTAGCTACTTGATACTAACTACTTGATACTCTCAAAAAAACCAATTCAAAATAAATGGCTCAATTTACATTTACAAACAACACCTATGCCGGCGAAGCGCTGGCCGGGTTCATGGCCAGCACGCTGCTGGAAGCCGACTCGGTAAAACGCGGCTTACTAACAGTTATTAACGACGTAAAATCACGCAAGGTAATACTTGATGTGGATGACGACGTAGTGCTCCAGGACCCATCAGGCATATTTGCCGATCAGGGCACAACCGCCCTCCAAAACGAAAGCTATCTGGACCCGGTAGTTTACGAATTTATGAAACAGGAACAATGGGACAAACTCGTACAATCATGGGAAGCCCAAAGCCTGCAACCCGGCGCCTTTATGGATTACGAAGGCGTAGTCGACCTGTCCGACTTTATGGTTCAGCGCTATCTAACCAAAATACAAATAGCTAATGAGCGTTTGTACTGGCTGGGCAAATCAGCAACCAAAGAGGCGGCATTTACCGCAGGTTTCACTGGTTTATTACCATCTATTTCAGCAGCTTCAGGCGTTTACAAAGTAGGCTTAGGCAAACCGGCAACCTCAATAGAAGCCAGCGCGATTGATGCGACAGGCCTAGTAACCGTATCCGATACCTCTACCCTATCTGATGGTGATGTAGTAACCATTACCAATGTTACAGGTACCAGCAAAGACACTACTAACGGCACGCCGGGCATCAGCTTACAAGGGCAGTCATATTTCATCCAGATTGCAAGCGCAACAAGCTTTAAGCTGGTACGTAATTACAACGAGATCAATACCCGTAAAGCAGCAACTTTCACCGGTACGTCAACAGATGCTACAGTAAGCTATATCAACGCAAGCAACGTATTATCAGTTTTATCAAGCGTTTATTCCCAGCTTGACCCTGCCGATCGTAGTCAGGATGATTTCAACCTGCAAATCCCTTTACACGTAGGCTACGCTTATGCCCAAGCGCAAGCAAATAAAGCGGTTAACGTATTAAACGCATTTACCGATAGCAAACAAATGGATTACTTAGGCATGCCCCTGCAATTAATGAATCACTGGCAGGCAAACACCATTTTAGGCGCCCGCGCATCAAACCTATTCTTAGGTGTCGATCTGTTAGGCGATGAATCCGAACTGTCAACAGTCTACATGAAGCCCTACACTAACGATAACGTTGTCCGCATGAAGGCCCGCATGAAAGCTGCCGTAAACTTCAAATTCGCTAACGAAATATTCTACCTGTCAGCATAAGTGAAGTAGCAAGTACATAGTATCAAGTAGCAAGATTCTTTTCTTTTTACTTGATGCTAATCTCTCCAAAAAAATCAAAAATACTAGCTACTTGATACTAGCTACTAAATACTAAAACAAAAATGTCAATCTACAATAAAATAAACGCAGGTTTCGCTTTAGGAACCGATGAACCCGTAACCGCTGGGATAGAGGATCTGATCTACGTCTTTAACCAGGATGATTTCACCCTTACTTTTGATACAACCAACCCTTTGATCGTTACCGGACTTACTGCTGTAAACGCGGCTAAGGTTTACAAATTCGAAGGCACTAACAACAGTTTTAATACCACCTCAAAACTGGCAAAAACAGCTGTCGGCCCACGTTATACTGAGGAAATAGATTTTAATGTGGCTGGTTTTTCTGTCGACATTAAAACTCAACTACAAGCAATGGGCTACGGTCGTGTATGCGCTATCTCGGTAAACAACTACAACTCCAGCGATACAGCAATCGAACTATTCGGCGCGGTAAACGGCTTAATATTAACCGATGCCGAACGCACTGCAGCCGACGAAACTATGGATGGTGGTTACAAATTAAAACTAACCAACCCTGATAAATTAAGGGAGCCATACCCACCGCGCGCAGTATCTATTGCACCAACAAGCGGTACCGCAACATTCGCCAGCACAATAGCGGCATTGGAAGCATTGGTAGCATTGGTAGCAACTTCTTAGTCAGAAGTCATTGGTCATTAGTCATCGATATGGCTAATGACCTGCCTAAAAAACCTAAACAAATGACCTAATGACTAATGACACAATGACCAACATAAAAAAGAAATATATACTAAAACCCGGCAAACACCAATTCGCACCCGGTTCAGCAGCCATACACCACAATGATAATCTAAGCGATACCGAAGCAGAGTGGTACCTGGAAAAATACCCGCATATAGTCATGTTATTCGAATCATCACATTCAATTACACATACTAAAAACTTAGATATGCTACAAGAAAAAACAGAATCAAATGACAACCAAATTCAAACCGATTATCCGGCTGAATTGCTAACTCCCCCTTCAGGGGGGCGGGAGGAACAATGAAGACCTATCTACCACAAATTGAACGCCGCATATTAGTAAGGCCAAACCAAACTTTCGGCATACTTAATTACGATATGGATAACGCCTATCCACAACGTATGCTGGAACTAGTGGCAAGTTCGCCAACGGCAAAAGACTGCTGGAATAAACGCGCCAAGTTCATTGCCGGTAATGGTTTCGAACAATCGGATTTAGGTAAGCAGATCATCAACTCAAACGGTTTAACACTTGCCAAATTACTAAAAGCCATTGCTACCGATAAAGCACTCTTCACCGGTTTCGGCATTCATGTAAATTACAATGCAAATTTTAAGATAGCATCTGTAAATTATATCAAGTTCGAGGATATCCGTATGGGTGATACAGATTGCCCGAATACCACCGGTAAGTTCGCTATCTATTCCGACTGGGGACGCAAAACCTGGAAAAACATCATGCGCAACAAGATCACTTTTCTTGATGCTTATGATCCAAATCCTGAAGCAATAAAACAGCAGGTAATGGATGCCGGGGGCTGGGAAAATTACAAGGGCCAATTGCTTTACTGCAACCCCGAGATAAACGACTATCCACTAATTGAAGCAGACAGCGTTTGGGAAGATTTTGAAACCGAAGCAGGTATTAAAATTTTCAATAACCGAGAGGTTTCGACAGGATTTCTCCCATCGACAATGCTGTTTATGCAAAGCAGAAGAGAGGAAGCCGACAATACCCGGCCTGACAGCGATGAACAGCACTATTATAATACCCCGTCACAATTGGAACAAGATTTGGGTGCATTTCAGGGAACAAAAAGCTCCCAGAAGATCATCGTGATTGAGTACGAAGATGAAAATTCAAAACCAGAATTTCAGCCTTATTCTATTCAGAATAACGACAAACTTTTTGAAAGCACAGAGAAATCAGTTGAAGCACGTATCATCAAAGGTTTTTCAATACCAAAAGAGCTCATCAATTCCGAAAAAGCATCAGGCCTGAGTAACGGCAGCGAAAAAAAAGAAGCGATCAAAGAATTTAATGACAGTACCGAAGCTGACAGGCTCGAACTATCAGAAACCTTTGCCGATATATTCGGCCTATTCTTTACCAATATCAACCCATCTGGCAATTGGAATATTATTCCGGTTTCAACAAACGTGGCTGATGACAACGCGGGAATAACCGCAGGTGCAAGCATTAACCAGTTAATTCTATCCGACATCCCTGCCGAGAACAAAATTGCCGTGCTGATTTATGCCTACGGTTTCAAACAAGCCGAAGCTGAAGCAATGGTCTCTTTAGGTGAGTAGTGAGTATGTTGAATAGGTTGATTGGTTGTAATACTAATCACTATTCTTCCTAACTATTCACTCAATCACTAATCCACTCCATCACTCACTAAAAAATGAACCAAATATACCTGATCGACCAGATCACATTTCAGAATTACGAGGATCTTTCTGTAAACATTAAACCCGAACGTATAAGAGTATTCGTTAAAAAAGCCCAGGAACTCGACCTGAAACCCTTTTTAGGCCATTCCCTGTACTACGATTTTATTCAATATTTTAACGTAGATGGCACCCTGCAGGACAATACACCGCAACAATACAAAGACCTGCTGAACGGCTCCGAATATCTCGACCGCTATGGCCATGTTGTACTATATGAAGGCTTATTACCTATGTTGGTATACTTCACCTTCGCCCGCTTTATTGAAGCTGACGCGATACATTATACCGCAACCGGCCCTATCATCAAACATCATGATAATGGCGATACGTTATCGCCGCAGGAAATAACCAAACTCGTACAACAGCACCGCAGCGTAGCCAACGCGCATGCCAACGAGGTTGAAAAGTTTTTATGGGATAACCGCGCCGATTTTCCGCTTTGGAACTACAATGGCAAAAACCGGAGCGCAAGACAAGCAGGCCCGCGCATCCGTGGCATTGATAAAAATGATTTTAATTATCCTGGCGGCAGCTTTAGTCAAAATGATGGCTTTTTACCCATAACCCAATTCTTAAACTAATGGCAGATAAAACAATAACCGAACTTCCCGTAGCCTCCGCCATAGGTATAACAGATGTATCTGTATTAGTCAGCAACAATGTCGATTATCAGTTTGACTTCGCCTTATTATTGCAATTCATATCATCAAACATCAGTACTGGCGCTGTTATCACTTTCGGGGCCGTTATTCCTCAAAACAACTCTGGTAAAAATGGCGATGTATTTTTCAAGACCGATACAACTGCATTTTATCAGAAAACAAACGGTACCTGGGCACAAAGTTACAGCCCGGCAGCATCAACAAACACCGGGAGTGCTTTACTTTATGGTGAGGGTATCCCCGGTAGTACAATTGGTGCCGATAACGATAGTTATATCAATACTACAACCGGTATATTCTATTTACGAACATCAGGTATCTGGTCGCAAGTTTTCTCAATGGCGACAGGCCCGCAAGGACCACAGGGAACGGCAGGTATTAACGGAACAGATGGCACCAACGGCAATACACTATTAAGCGGTACTACCGATCCATCCAACACTATTGGCAATAATGGCGATTATTACATAAACCTTTCAACTTATGCATTATTCGGCCCTAAAGCATCTGGCGCCTGGGGAACAGGAGTTTCATTAATCGGCGACACAGGTCCAGCCGGGTCACAAGGCCCAACAGGCGCAACTGGACCACAAGGTGCCACCGGAGCAGCGGGAGCAAATGGTGTAGTGGGTGCGACAGGCGCAACCGGATTGCAGGGTCCTACCGGAGCGACCGGAGCAAATGGCGCAGCGGGAGCGACAGGCCCAACCGGTCCAGGTGTAATAGCTGATGGTGCAGCAGGCCAGGTATTGTCTAAAATTGATGCAAACGATTATAATACTGAATGGATCAACCCACCAGCCACAGGCGCACCCGCAGCAGACGGGATATTAACCGGTCTGGCACTAACTGTAGCAAGTTCTATTTTAAGTGTGGCTGCTGGCTCATGGCGTATTAGTAGTGTAGTATATCAAACAACAATAGCAACAAACATCACACTGGCAACCGCCGATCCTGTAAATAATCGTATAGATCTGATCTACGCAAATACAAGCAATGCAATTCAGGTTTTAGAGGGATCACCATCAGCTAACCCTGTAAAACCCTCCTTACCCTCAAGTTGTGTCGAGGTAGGTTTTGCACTAGTCAGCCCCACCGGTAGTACAACCGGAAATGCCCCGAGCGCAGATTATGTTACATCGGCCACATTCAACAGCATTATTGGTGACAAAACTACACTGGTAACAGATGACAAGAATAATCTGGTAGAAGCAATTAATGAAGTTTCCGAGGGCCTTTCATCACTAAATCAGGATAATGTTATCCTAAAAATCTTTAAAAAATCTAATTACTCATAACCAAATGGCAGATTATAACGAAATAGTAGCCTTTACAAAAGGCGTTGGCGTAAGGCCGGTATCCTTTACCAGTACCGACGGCACCACAGCAAAACAAATTTATGCCCCTGATGATCCAGCCAGCAGGATCAACTTTTTAGCCATATCCTCAACATCTGCCACCCAGCAGTATTTGACATTACAAATAAATAACGGCACAACAGTAGCACCGTTAGGCACAATTACAGTACCCGCCGGTTCGGGAACAAATGGCTCAGTACAAATAGTATCCGGCTTAAATCGTGGCAATTTACCCTGGATACAAATAGACAATGATGGCAATCCATTCATTGATCTAAATTTAAACATGAACATAGAAATGAGATTATTAGGTGCATTAGCATCAGGAGAAACAATTACAGTAACAACCTCAGGAGGTTCATACGCAGCATAATTATGGCAAGCAGAAACGGATTAAACCCCAAAATAAGAGGACCGAAAGGAGTTGGGTTTGGCAGAGCTTTGCCCAATGCATTTGGATTTGGAAACGGAATAAAGCCTAATGGTAGCGCTCAATATATCACAATACCAGGGCTTGTAGGTGTTTCAATACCGGAACAATTGACATTTGAATTATGGGTTAACCCTGGTGATGGATTTGCTAGTAATGAAGGTTGGTTGCAGTTCAATGATAATTACCCGACAGGAAGCGGTGAAGGTAATGGAGCTGAGATAAGATCGCAGGTGTATGGTAACGTTTTTTTTATTTTGGGTCAGACAGCTGGAATTAATTTCGGCCAATTAAATATAGGTGGCATACCATTAAATCAAAGAAACCATTTGGTTTTCACATTTGATTTTATAAACCAAGTATCTGCTGGATATCTTAATGGCAATATACAAGGTGCAGTACGTGGAAATTGTGAGTTATTGGTTACGTCATATAACGGAATTTTTGAACTTTTCAATCTATTTGCATTGACCAGTCAGGGTGTGTATGCTACAGCATTAACTGATGAGTTCAGAATATATAAAAGTGCTATATCAGAGTCCCAGATTACACAAGATTGGAATAATGGTATAGGTAATAATCCCGCTATAACCGAGTATTCAATGGTATGGTATACGTTTGAAAAGTTTGAGTTGTTAGACTTTTCAAAAAATCAAGACGGTTCAAACATGCAAATTGGCATAAGGGACATGAGTGGTAATAATCGGCATGGATTGCCTATAAATATGATAACAGACCCAACGCAAATTGGCTATAACTTAAAACCTTTCTAATTAAATTATTTATACTTGTTGATAATATAATTTTAACAAAATATGAAAATTGTAAAGCTCTTTCATCGGTCAAAGACTTTAAGGTTAATAGCAAAGAAAATAGGTAGAAAAATAAACATCAGGCAAAAGTTTCATGGTGGATATATTTTTTTAAATGCTGTTGAACATTCTTGGGCGTGGACCGGAGAAAGAAACTATAATAATTTCGATGCTGAATTGCAAGATTTTATTTACAAAACATCAAAAGGATTTGATTACTTTATTGACATAGGCAGCAACATAGGAGTAATGACAATAGGCGTGCTTCTTGCAAATAATGAAATCAAAGCAGTTGCAGTTGATCCAAATGTGGCAGCAATTAAGTTGCTCAAAAAATCGTTGACATACAATATGTTTAAACAACGTTGTGAGGTAATTAATGCTGCTATAGGCATTACCGATGGCTATGTAAAATTTGATGAAACAGGTTCAGTTACAGGGCATGTATCAGAATTCGGTAAAGAAATACAATCTATTAAATTATCTAAAGTATTAAATCGATATAGTGATTATAAGTCATTTGTTAAGATTGATATAGAAGGGTTTGAAGCCGCTGTTATTACTGATATAGCTGATGTAGAAAACCTATCTAACAAAAAATTTATTATTGAAATGCACCCTTTAGGATTTAACAATGTAGGTAATCCAGTTTATGTATTTGAAAAAATAAAACAGCTTGGAGGAAAAATAACCGATTTTGAAGGTAAAAATATTGAGTCCATTAATCCTGAATATGTAAGTCAACTAATTGTAACATTTCCTTGAAAAATTAGACTGTATGATAACAAACATTCGACGAGTTTAGAATTTATAATAAAATATTACATGATATTGAGATACAAGCAAACTATAATAATGGCGTAGACAATAATCTCTTAACAAATGAAAATCTTTTTACTTGGCTTACCCTTGAAAGTTCGAGAACCTATAACTTCTCTCCACTTCAAGACGGTTCAAATATTAAGTTGGGGTAAGGTATCTGAGTGGTAATAATAACCATGATCAATCTATAAAATTTAGATACATTATCAAATAAAGATAAGCTACCGGTATAATCCTTAGCACTCTTCTAATATAAACCCTTTAAGAGAGATAGCCCCGCTATTCACTTTCTCTTTGAGCAACAAAGTTGCTATTAGAAATCCTTTAATCACAAAGAAAAGGTCAACGTCAACAGAGCCAATCGAAAGGTATTCGAATTTGTTGTTCCAAAAGGTATGTCCAATAATCCCTATAATTATTGACATACCCCGTACCATCTAAACCCCTTAAATGCTAATGCTTGAATATTTCGGGGGCACCTGTAATCTCAACAAACAGCTTAGTTTTAATATTGCCTAGCTATTTAAACATATAAGGCTATCAACTTGATTATTTGCGTATCCCCATGCAAAAGCATAACAATACTTTCTAATAATTAACAATAATATTAATCAACTCTTAAAATAACATGAAAACATCAAACTTATACAGCATCGATTTAAAAGATCTTGCAAAAGGACTAATAGTAGCCGTAGGAAGTGCAGTAATTGCAACCATTCAAACCAGTTTACAGGCTGGCTCGTTAAGTTTTAACTGGAAACTGATTGGCACTGTGGCCTTAGGCGCTGGAATAGCTTATATCAGTAAAAATTTCTTTACGGCACCATCCATCAAAACCCCTGTAAATAATTAATGATGGCCGATTTTACTAAAGCATATAAAATAACCATCATGGGCAACGAGGGTGGTTACAACCCTGGCATAGGCGAAAAAGAAACTTATAGGGGCATTGACCGAGGAGCCAATCCAAGGTGGGATGGCTGGCCAATTATCGACGGCATTAAAAAAAATAACCCCAATTTAAGTATCGAAAAAATGGACGTACTGCTATCTCAAAACATTGCCTTACAACACAATATAGAAAAATTCTATAAAGTGAATTATTGGGATACCATTAATCTGGATAGCATAACAGATCAACAGCTGGCAAATAATCTGTTTGACTGCTCAGTTAACCAGGGTGAGGGTCGGGCACGGCGATTTATGCAGATAGCATGCAATTATGTTATCGCTTCTCAAAAATCAATAATAAAACCTCTAATAATTGACAATCACATAGGCCCTGCCACATTGCTTGCATTTAATGCTCTTCCCGCCGCAATGCTGAATGCTGAAATAAACCTCGAACGTGAAGCAAGCTATCGCACCGATGTTGGTTACACTGAATGGGGGAAAGTATGGGCAAAAAGATTGATAAACTATACCTAAATCATCATGACAGCCATTGAACAACACGAACTAAAGGGCATTACAATTAAGAATATTATTGTAACCATAGTGAGCACCGCCAGCATAGTTGCATCGGTAATGACAACATATTTCAATTTAAAAAATGATATGTCCCAGCTACGCGACCGGCAAGAAACCACAGACAGGGTTAACGAAATACGCTTGAAGGTTTTAGAAAGTCAGGTAAATATTCTACAGCAACAAGTTCAGGAAATAAAATACAACAAACAATTAACACCAAAATCATGAGTTTAACAACATTTCTTACAAAAATATGGGCAGGGATAAAAAATCTGTTCGATGGCTTTCCATCAGAATTAAAAATTGCCGTGCACATCGGTGTAATAGTAACCGAAGCCATTAAAACTTTTGTTGACAGTCCCGAAGCAGATATACTAACCGACATTATACCCGGCAGTATTGATGATGATATTAAAAACTTACTTCGTGCAAAACTACCGGCGATATTAACCGAATTAAAGCTCGCAGACAGTTGTGGCAGCCTTACTGATCCTGCTCAAATTACAGCTTGTGCTATAACGATGTTACAGGGATTAGACGGAGATATTAAAAGCGCCTTTCTACACAATATCTCCATATTAGTAGCTCAAGTAGCTGCCGATGGAAAATTAACGTGGGGCGATGGCGTATATATTTTAGAGTGGTACTACCAGAATGTGGATAAAGCAGCTGCTTAACTAATTATGTGCCTGGAACGAGATTCGAACTCGTACATCCTTGCGAATGCCACCCCCTCAAGATGGTGCGTCTACCAATTTCGCCACCCAGGCTTTACAATACAAAGTCTTTAGTTTAAGCAAAATACACTTTAAACTAAAGACTTTTAACTTATTAAAGGATGTGCCCGAAGAGAGACTCGAACTCTCAAGAGACAATTCTCAACGGCTTCTGAGACCGCAACGTTTACCAATTTCGCCATCCGGGCATTCAAGTATATATTTAAGCTTTCGGCTAAACTTATACAGGGTTGCAAATATACTTTTTTCAACTAAAATGTGCCTTAAAAAATATAATTATTGGCGATACCTTGTAACTTAATTTCCGAAGGTCTAATTTCGGAATAATCCTCACAACCTCGTATAATGATTGATAAACAAATCAGGCCATTAATTTTACTTTCGATGCTTTTGTTTGCATCTATTTCGAAAGCCCAACACATCACATTATTACAACAAGGTAAGCCAACCAACATAAGAGGATTATGCGTTGTAAACGATAATACAGCTTGGATAAGTGGCAGTAAAGGCTATATAGCTATTACTACCAATGCCGGTAGAACATGGGCATGGCAACAAGTAAAAGGTTATGAAACTGCTGATTTCAGAGGCATCGAAGCATTCTCAGATAAGGAAGCCATTATTATGAGTTCAGGAACACCGGCTTTAATATTGAAAACGGTTGACGGTGGTGCAAACTGGAAGCTTGAATATAAAAACACAGACTCCTCTTGTTTTATGGATGCAATTAGTTTCATAGATCCAAAACATGGTTTTATTTTGGGCGATCCCATTAATAATAAGTTTTTCATGCTGGAAACCGTTGACGGTGGTGAAACCTGGGGTAATTACACTCAGAATCCTGTTGCCTTACCAAATGAAGCGGCTTTTGCGGCAAGCAACACTTGCCTCCGCATTACATCAAAAAATAAATATATAGCCACTGGAGGATTATTTGCAGAGGTTGATATATCAAACCAAAATGGCGGATGGGCCCATCATCAAATTCCTATTTTTAAAGGTAAGCTAAGTAAAGGTGCATTTTCAATTGCAATAAATAACAATCACCTGGTTGTGGTTGGCGGCGACTATCAACATGATACCAATAGTGATTCAACAGCCTGCTATTCAACTGATGGCGGATATATTTGGCATTTAGCGACAGTACCACCAGCCGGCTATCAATCATGTGTAGAATTTATTAATGCTGGCACTTTTTTATCTACCGGCACATCAGGATCTAATATAACTAACGATAATGGGCGAACATGGCATAAGATTAACAACGCAAGTTTTAACGTTTGCCGTAGTTCAATGCATAAAAAAATAATTCTATTAGCCGGGAATAATGGTAAAATAGCGATTTACAAACCATAGAAAGTTGACAATGAAGCGCTTATTATTTACTTGAAAATAATTCAAAATAAGACTTGCACCAAATAGCAAATAGTCCTATATTTGCACCACTTAAAACGGAAACGTTTAAAGTTGATTCCGTAGCTCAGCTGGTAGAGCATAACACTTTTAATGTTGGGGTCCTGGGTTCGAATCCCAGCGGGATCACAGAATGGTCACCAAACCATCTCAAAAGAACTAAAGCCACTTGAAAAAGTGGCTTTTTTCGTTTAAAACCCACTTTTCATAACTCAATACAGATCAATGTAACGCAAAGTAATCGGTAACCTATTCCTTTTGCCGAAATTACGTTACCGAATTTATCCGGACTTAGTTACAACTTGTTGATTTTCAATATAAAGAACTATGATTTAACTTAAAAAAATGGTTTATAAAAATTGAATCATTATTGCAAAACATCAAAACTCAATGGATTTTATGGCCTGTAAAATAGCCTGACTGGTCCCATATCAACACTTCTAAATACTAATGACGAATTAGTCAAACCGGTTATCTCATAGCAAAAATACCGGCTTGTATTGGCTTTATTGATTAGCTGCATATAAGTTGTACTAAAAGTTACAGGAATCGTTACGCCACATTGAGGAGATGTATTTGAAATAATCACATTATCCGCTTCTTTTTATACCACTGAATTGAATTTTGACACGTGTGTTCATCTGTAAAAACCATCAAAAAACGTTGAATTTTCATCCGCTATCCACGGCCCAACAATAGTACTATCAAACAATTTCATTTTGCATGAATGTTTAATAGGGCCAGAAGAACTTTTCAAAAATATTCAAGCAAGTAATTGTACCGACAATACAGTCGTAAGCTTTATTTTTTTGCATTGTAATAAATGCTATAAAATGCTTATTGACTTCCAGCCTTTCGAACTAAAAAAGGAAGAAAGCAATGAGTACCAAATTTTTTGCCAATCACTAATCATTTTCATTACGACTTGATTATTTAATTATAGCACAATCTGTAAGTTGTAAATCTGATACCTTATTGAAGACCGGCTTATTATCAAGAGTCATTCCGGGTGCGTTCAATTCTCTTAAATATAGACCTTGTACATCATTAGCTATGAGAATAGGCCGCGCATCTGATTTGATCATGTTGATTTCGACCGCTGTGATTTTTATGTTTTTGGCGTGCCGTATAAAAAATCCATAGGCCGGGGCTTCGCCGAACATTCCTGGCTCCGGGTACATGTTTTCATTTTCCGGCGGATCCGCCTGGGTACTATTCGGGGTCAATCCTCCTTTTACATAGAGTTTTATATTGCTTAATGTAACATCCTCTATATCATGACCAGGGATTCCGCTTATGGTACATACGTAATGAGGGTCGGCGTTATAAATCACTACATTACTAATTAATATTCTCCGTAGCTGGCCAACAGGTGTGCCGGCAGGGCCCCGCATGCGTGAGCCTAAGCGAAGAAATATTGGGTCGCTTACAACGTCCCGCATTGTGATGTTAGTTACCGCAACATCTTCGAGCTCTGCACCATCAACCGTTTCGAGGGCCAGTCCCCTGCAATAATCGAATACACAGTTAGATATCGTAATATTTTTAAAACCTCCATTGGACTCTGTCCCTAATTTAATCCGGCCTGTGGGGTGGGATACAGAATGCTTGAAAGTTCCGTCTAAAAGCGATCCCACATTATAACCGCTAACCTGGCAATTGGTAATCGTTACATTTTCGGTATTACGGGCATATCCCAAAGCATAAGTGCTTTTCAGACATATCCCATCATCATATGGAGAATTAACAAAACAATTCGACACCCTAACATTTTTACAGCAATCAATGTCCATGCCATCACGGTTGGTATCCTCCTTAACGTTATCAATAGTAAGATTGTCTGTGCCGGTAGCGAGTATTCCGAACCAGCCACCAGTGAGAATGGAAACATCCCGGATAATGACATTCCTGCATCGCAGAAGTGCTATCGCCTTATTTCCAAGTTTGCTATCCTTTTTCCAGTCTCTAAGCAGCCCCTTACCCCAGATCGTCCCGGGTCCCAGTATGGAAACATCATGAAGGTCTTCACCCCAAATCAAGCTATTATGAAAATGACTGTGCCCGTAGTCCTGATAGGTTGTACTAACGGTTTCTTCTGCGGGGTCATATTCACCGTTCGCTTCTGATTCTGTAGCTATTATTACTGCGCCCTGGTCCAGGTAAAGGGATATATTGCTTTTTAAATGGATGGAGCCAGACAAATAATTGCCTGCAGGTAAAAAAACAGTTCCCCCACCGGCTTTAGCGGCAGCGTCGATAGCGTTATCTATCGCCTTTGAATCAAGGGCTATCCCATCGCCTTTGGCACCGTAGTCCTTCACATTATAACTGGTTGTTCCGGGAGAGATCGCCCGGGCTGTGGTAGCTACCAACAGGTAACTACCAATCAGGAATAAAATTGATCTATTTTTCATGTAGCTTTAGTTTTGCATTTTTTACATCAATTGCTTTCACAGCCGCTGCCCGGTTTCCGAAGCCGCTTCTTACATAGGTAAGGACATCGGCGATTTGCTTGTCTGACAAATAGCTGAAAGAGGGCATTGGATGTCCATCGATCGTAGTATGACTTAATCCACTTAATAACATGTTGATAGCTTTGGACTTGGGGCCCAAAACGTAACTGATTTTAATAAAATGTCAGCGTTGAAGACCACTTTTTTCAGGTTTAAATTCATAGTTTATCCTAATTTATTAATTGAAGGCGCAGCGGGATTAGCGAATAAGATGATGAGGTAAGCGATTGGTCCCCTATTGAGAGGGGAACCGAAATCACTCCTTTCCTGCTTCCTATTTACTAAGCCTCACCAGCACCACTCCATGCGTTGGCACCAAAACCTTAAACAGCTTATTATCGGTCACTAAATATTTCTGGCGCCATACATCACGAACTTTGGTGTAGCCACTTATACCCAAGTCGCTCCAGTTCAAGGTTATTGTTTGAAATTTGTCTGATATATTAAATATTCCCACAGCTTTACTCCCATCCTGCAACTCCTTTACATACACCAAATAGCCATCCTTTTTAAGCACCTGTACAGCCTCTTTACCCAGGTCATCCTGGTTCATGGCTATAACTTCATCATTGGTAAGCAGGTTAAGTGTAAACCTGTCCAGATGCCCAAGATCACAGCCTATAAGCAATGGGGATGCCAGTAAGCTCCATAAGCTGATGTGGGTATATTGTTCATCAGGCGTTAGTTTTGTATTGTGCTGCGCATCACCCCAACCCACTTTGCCTACAACCAGCATATCTGGGTCGTTAAAATGCCCGGGGCGAGCATGTGGAGTTTCTCGTTGCTGATAGAAACCAATCTCGCTCATACTTCGCCAGCTATCGTTTATATCACCGGTGGTACGCCAGCTGTTACCGCCAACTTCGCCGGCCCAGTTCCAGCTATCGCCCATACCATACTGGCAAAAGCTGAACATAATATCACGGTTCACTTTATCTAATGCCGCGCGCATTACCTGGTAAGGTTTTTTGTAATCGTCAATACTTGGTTCGCTCGGCGCTACCTCGCCATAAGAGCACCAATCATATTTCAAATAATCAATGCCCCAGTAGGCATAGGTTTTGGCATCCTGTTCTTCATGCTGATAGCTACCCAAATACCCACCGCAGGTTTTTGGCCCGGGCGATGAATAGATCCCAAACTTTAAACCCAGACTATGCACATAATCTGATAGCGCTTTCATATCCGGGAATTTTTCATTCGCTACTATCTCACCCGTTGCAGCACGTTGAGGGGCTTCCCAACCGTCATCAATATTTACATAAGCCCATCCGTGCGCACTTAGCTTATCGGCAATAGTTTTAGCCGCTACACGTACTTTAGCATCATTCACACTCAGGCCAAAGGCGTTCCAGCTATTCCATCCCAAAGCAGGTGTTAAACCTATAACGTCTCCAATTTTAATGGTAAATTTTTTAAATGCAGTACCCAGCCTGTTATGTACGCTGATGAGTACCGGGTAATCACCTTTTTGAGCTACCGATCCGGTTATAATACCCGTTGCAGGGTCTAAAGTTAAACCCGCGGGCAAATTATCAACCTTATAAGTCAAAGGCTTTACACCTGTTGCCGGTATTTTGTATAACAACGCGTTGCCGGGGCGCGCGCCATACACATCTGGACCATTTATTTTAACTTTGGCGCTCACATATGGTGTTAGGATATAGGGCGTACCCTCAGTCTTCACTAATTTCTCACCCGATTTTTCATCGGTGAAAGTATAAGTGATCAGGTATGATTTCTGCGCCAGTTCACCAATACTGAAAGCATAAGTAAACGGCCTCCCTGCCGAAAAATCAACATCGTTTGTTTTTTGATAGACTACGGCATTTGTTTCTGGATCGGTAACTTTAAAATCCAATTTCCCTTTGTAGCTGTAATTACTGTTTGTTGCAATTTTTATGCTCTTGCTCAAGCTGTTTTTATCCCCATAAATAAAATCACCATCAGTATTTAAATAAGCGTTGTCCATAACATCAACCATACTGATCTTAAACTTATCCTTATCCCCATAAATACCGCCGTCACCACCGCTGTCAAAAATGCGAACTGAGATCACATTTTCCTTATCCCACAAAATAGCCGGGTTATTGGCACCAATTACTATTTTGCATAGTCCGTACAAGCCTGTTTTTATATCGCCATTGTTATTACGGCCAATTAGTTTGCCGTTCAGGTAAACATCATAACCATCATCACCATATCCCATTTCAAAACGTACACTGTCCTTAAAAAAAGCTTTATCCTTTAATGTTGATGGTATAAGTGTGTGTAGCCTGTACCAGCCGAAACCATCATACTTGTCATGCCCCTGTGATTCCCAGCTATGCAGTATGCTGATAGGTTGCCAGTCCCTGTCATTATAACCGGGCGCGGCCCATTGGGTTGAGTCACCGGTTTTAAACTTCCAGCCATCTACCAGGGGAACATTTTGTGCAGTGGCGGTTAAAAATCCGGCAAATAGCAATATAAATAGCAGTGTTTTTTTCATATATAATGTTTTTTATACAGTTAATAATTTGGCATTACAATACTAGCAATATTTTTGAATTCGGCATTTTTATTTGAAAGATGTCAGCAACCCATGTTTTTTTCTTCGATCCTGAAAACGGTGATGTAATTTATTATTACCCCGATACGTCTTCCTGTTGATGGTACAATTAATTGATTGCTTAGATAACCGTATTTTCTCCAAGACCTGTTGGCATTATGTTTAGGAGGATTTTTCAGTTCAATGGTTTGTAAATAAAATTCTTAAATTTAACATTTCCATCACCAATACTACAAAGCCCTAATCGTAAACTTAGAAATCCGCTAAGGACATTATGATTATAACCGGAAACTTCGATAGAGTTTTCTATTTTATTCCATTTTTGTCCGTCTATGCTATAATACATATCAACGGTATTTTTGATGTCTCTTATCCGTAAAAACACATGCCTTTTTATCACGTCTTTTTCAGTTGGGAACTGCCAGCCGCGAAGGTTGGCCAGGATATTTTCCTTATCTGCCAAAATTCCAGAATAATACCTATTGTCATAAAAAAGCACTAAACCACCTGTGGCATTGCCTTCAATAAATAACTCTACCTGTGCTGTATAGGAATGGTTTGAAGGAATACACAATAATGGTGCACAATTAGCGACCGAATTCCCTTTGCCTTTTATCGTTAAGCTCTGATCAGACAAATGGAACCTGGCCGTATCATACTCTCCAAAGAATTGCCATTGTGCTTTCAGATCATGACCGCCAAAATCGTCGTTCAATGAAAAGGTACTTGCCGAAGCATACTTTATCGGTTTTAAGATCGGCGCATCGGTTTTGATACCATCGGGTATTTTAAACCAGCCATCTTTTGTCCATTCAACCGGCTCCAGCAAGGTTTGGCGGCCCATATTGTAATAACCGTTCTCATAGCCATGGAAAATCATCCACCATTTGCCATTGGGCCCTTCAAACAATGTACCGTGCCCCTTAGACCACCATTTTTCTGAATTATCTTTGGTACGGATGATAGGATCGTAAGGAGAATTTTCCCACGGCCCGAATGGAGACTTGGAACGTGCAGAAATTACCATATGGCTTGTTGCAGGCCCGGCTGTTCCGCCCTCGGCTACCGTCAGGTAATAATAATCACCCCGTTTAAGCATTTTAGGCCCCTCCATACAGAAACATTCTATCGACCATTCGCGTGGTATTTTCCAACCGCTGTAAGCCGATTTAACTTCGCCAGTTACTGAAAGCCCATCATCTGCCAAAGGAACATACCCGCCGTTACTGAAATAGAGATAGCGTTTGCCTGCTGCATCGGTAAAATGCCCCGGATCAATAAAGCCGATCTTCAAATCGATCGGATCACTCCATGGACCGTTGATAGAATCTGCTGTAACCACATAATTAGTATTACCAGCCGGGAAATAGATGTAGTATTTGTTTTTGTACTTTATCAAACTCGGCGCCCATACCGAACCAACATATTTATGCAGGGCATGTGTGACCGGCGTCCAGTTGATCAGATCTTTTGAATGCCAGATCAATAGGCCCGGGTAATATTCGAAGGAGGAATGGACGATGTAATAATCGTCGCCGTCACGCATGATGCTGGGGTCAGGATAATCACCTGCAAAAACAGGATTGACATAATAAGCTCTTCCTTTTGGATTACTTTGTGTTTGATCTTGTGCGTTAGCTAAAAACGCCAGCAAAACGAGCACTGTTGTTATAACGGTGTTTTTTATCTTATACATGATCATAGTAATATGATTGGGTTCTATTCCTTAGTTTGCTCTTGTTATTTTAATTAAAAAAACATCATTCTGTCGAATAGGTAACTGTTTTTCAAAATTTCCGGATGCATTAACTGTTATGGTACTTTGCGCTATAGGCTCATCAGAATCCAGCTGCTTCAGCTTTTTTACCTGTGCTATCGAAAGCTGCGATGGTGAACCCATCTCGAAATACGCCGAATAGGGGTCGTTTGCATGGAAACCTGTCTTGTATATGCTGATCATATATTTACCTGGCTTTAACCCATGGAGTTTAAGGTCAACCGGCGCTAACGCTTTAGAAGGGAGAAGCCTTTTATAAAATACCTGGTTATTTACGCTATCTCCCGGATGATCTATCGTAAAGTTCCAAACCAGGGCCTGTATGCCGCCATTTCCATCCTTACAAATCATAGCACTTGAATCCGCGCATTTAAGTTCCGTGTTACCCAGTTCGTTTAAGTATTTATAAGCATAAAAAGCCGGCTTTTTAATATCCTCGTAATTGATTAAGCCAAAACCGCCATGAAAAGGCGTAGCTCTTGGACCTGCCTCTTCGAAGATGTCGGTAAATGTCCAGTATGACATCGAGTTTACATCCGGCGCGGCGCGTTTAACCGTATTCAAAATATAAGCGGCTTCGTGGTAACTATCATGAATAGGGTCACTTGGGGTATAAGAGGCGCTCCATTCGGTGTAATGCAGTTCCAGGTTCGGCATGGTGGATTGTAATATTTGTTTTTTTGAATTACGCATGTGATCTGCCACGGCGTACCTGTCCTGGCTGAGCACCGTTCCGGTGTTACCTGTCGCATCCAGAAACCCTTGTTTTACGCCGTAATCATGAGTGCTGATAAAATCTATCGGTACTTTTTGCTGCGCGCAGAAATCGATCATTTCAGGTATCCATGCATTACCCGCGGTAGCAGGACCGCCTACGCGATAACTGGTCGATACACTTTTAATAGCCGTAGCTGTTTCTTTATAAAGCTTGAAATAATCCTGCTGCGTACCGGTAAAGAAACCACCCTTTAGATTAGGTTCGTTCCATATCTCGAAATACCAGCTGGCCACTTCTTTTTCTCCATAGCGCTCTGTCCAATGCTCAACCAATGCTTTTATCAGGTCGTTCCATCTTTGATAATCTTTCGGCGGTGTAACATTTCCTCTCCACCAAAAAATGGTTTGGCTGCCGCTTGCCAGGGCACCGGGCATAAATCCTACTTCAACGAAGGGTTTCATGTCGACAGATCGCAAATAGTCAAATAATTCGTCGATATATTGCCAGTTATAAATGGGCTTTCCGTTTTTATCCTCGAAATAAACGCCCATATCGTCAGATAACAGGCCATGAAAGCGAATATATTTAAACCCACATTCATCATGCGCAACCTTTAATTGTCTTTGCCAATCGGCCCGTAAACCTTCGTTGGCACGCCCGGCACCTACGCATAAATTGATACTTTTGGGCAACTGTCCCTTTATCTGAGTGACATTCACATCAATGATTCTTTTCTTATTAGTGCTTTGGGCCGCTGCTGTCAAGCAAACGAAAACGCATAATATTGCTATAAGATACTTTCTTATCATGGTTGGCTAATTGGTTTGGGAAAATGAATAATTTTAGATGCTGTAATGGAAACGAACACCTATTTATTGATGCTAATATAGAAATAAAAACAATATCGACAATCGATTGCATATATTATTCGATGATGGCTGCCCATCCCCCAGTGTACACAACCTGTAAGCTTTACAAATTAAATTCATTGTGTATTTGCTATATTAAAAATCATATAGGCATAACATAACTTCTTGTCATGTTTATTCAATTTTCAGGGTTGTGTGACGGATAAAAATTATTGTTTACTCTCCTGCTTATTTTTCACTATCCCTAGCTGTGCATAAGATGCGGCTATGCGTGCCAGGGCCTGACTTTCATAGGGATCGGCTTTAAGTATTTTTTTGTCACTTATTATCTGCAATAATAAACTTCTAAGCTGGGCCTGTTGGCCTTGTGGAAGATAACCTACATTTGCAAGGGCATACTGCGGTTCATCGGCACGCAGATATGATTGTATTATGCTTTGGGCTGTTTGATCAATAGGGCTAAGCATGTATAATTTTTTATAATAGAAGGCGGCCTTATCAAAATTATTTAAAGAAGCGTTTAAGTTGGCCGCATAGCTACAGAATTGCTCATTTTGCGGCAATTCAAGCGTCATGGCTTCTATAACCTTTAACTTGCCCTTTACATTGCCTGCCAATTTATTATGCTCATAAACCTGCCCCATCGCGACTATCCATTCCATGTGACCAAGGCCTACTCTATCGGCCAGGGTATCCTCGATGTTATTACCCAACCTAAATTGTTTTGGTATTGGTTGATTGAACGGCCAGCCGGTTTTTAGCATCATTACCTGGTACTGCCCGCTTAATGAATCCATGCGGGTTAGCGGCATTTCCCTTTGCAGTTCGTCAAAAGTCATCACCATTTGCGGAGTGTCTGTTATCAGGTGTTGCTGCATAAATGCCTGGTAAAATGCTTCCGACATTATTGCATAACCATATAGGTTAGGGTGTACATGCTCCAATATAGTTTCGCTGCCAATAATACCATGAGGTGAATACTGCTCAAACAATTTCTTAGTATCAACTAAATGAACTTCAGTATATTCAGCAGCTATCTTTTTAATAATGGTATTTATAGCCTCCGGCGCACGGAAACGCAGTTCATCCAATTCCTTC
Source organism: Mucilaginibacter sp. L196 (assembly GCF_009765905.1). Classification (GTDB taxonomy): domain Bacteria; phylum Bacteroidota; class Bacteroidia; order Sphingobacteriales; family Sphingobacteriaceae; genus Mucilaginibacter. The sequence continues at coordinate 82,914 of NZ_LMUO01000006.1, forward strand.
GCTTTATCAAAATCGGCTTTGGCAAGGCCAAAGTTACCTTGAGCGTAAGCCTGCTGCCCTGCCTTATAAATGTAAGCTGCCGAACCAGGCCCGCTACCATTGCTGATAAATGGTGGCAGGTCCTTTTCATTGCTTACCACCGTACTTAAAAATACAGGGATCTTTTCCTCGTTGAACAAACTGCACAACTGGGTCATATTTTTATCAAACTGGTTAATGCCTGCCCGGTAATCATTTGATCCGTAAGCTATCTCCTGCCGGGCAGCCATGCGTTTCATCAGGGTTTCGCGGTCATCTATTTTTTTGCCAGAAAACACACCCGCTACTTTTTTCATGGTGTTATTTAGCAATTGTGTCAGCTTTAGTTCGCGCAGTTTAAGTAACGTTTTAACCAAAAAGCGATTGCTGCTAATATAACTGGTTGAGCCAATGCCTAAGGCTCCGTAATATTCGTTATGGCCGGTATATATCAAAACTGCATCCGGCTTGTATTGGGCAAGCTGTTTGCCAAAATCAAGCACAGTATAGGAGTTTACCGCAGTTAATGACAGGTTTATGATCTCGAAATTCTTATCCGGGTACATCTGTTCCAGGCGGTATTGCAGCCAACGATGAAATGAACCGTTATGAAAATACGGATAACCAATGGTTGTTGATTCACCCAAAACAAATATTCTGAAGGTATTGGGTGCCTTATCTATGGCAAAAAGCTCGCTGTTGCCCTTGGTGGCGTTTATGGTATCCGAAAAGAATTTATCAGATGCATAATAGTTCATCTGCATAAAGCGGTCGTCCTTCGGGTATTTAACAAACAAAGCAGTATTGTGCCCGTAATTAAAAATACGCAAAGCCACTTCCAGGAAAAACAATAGCACAAAGGGGAATAAAATAGCCAGCATTTTAAATAACAGTAGCTTTTTTCCTTTTGGAGAACTTTTATCAACACTCATTTAATAAGCTATTTTTTTATTAACAAATATAAAAGAATATTACCTTTCTGATATCTTTTGACGAGGTGGAAGCCATAATTTTATATTCGCTTTGATGTATAGCTGAGTGACTTCTTTCCCGGCAACAGCAGCTGTGTTCTTTACTTTTACAGTCACAGCTATCTACAGCTTTTTATCGGTTGATAAATTGGTGTAGGACAACCAAAACGTAATCAGAATAGCTAAATAGTGTTTGAGGCATTCTGGAATGTCCCACTTTCTATTCAATAAATATTTGAATAGAAAGTGGGACATTTTCCCCTATTTATAGTATGGCTACTCTGTTCATTTGGTAACATACAGTAAGTTTCCTGCAATTAGGTTATCAGCCGAAGCTTCTATTTTAATAGATCCGGGCTTATCTCCTGCTTTAAGCAATATTGTAGCAATACCAGCTTCGGCATTAATTGATTGTTTGCCAATAAGCTCACCATTACCTTTAATCGAAAACCTTATGATATTACCGGCATCAGGTATTACCGTTCCATTACTATCGGTAACATAGGCATGAATAAATATCACATCATTTTTACCTGCAACAAGATTTTTGCCACTTAAATCTGCCTGGATATGTATTTTAAATGCACTACCGTGTGTTGATATGGTATTGACAGCAACCTTTTTGCCTTTTATATAACCAATTGCAGTTAATTTGCCGGGTATATATGCTGTCGGGGTAAAAGTAAATGGCGGATGTGATAAGTTATGCGAGAACGAATCAGTATCTGGCTTTTGAACACCAAGAGATTTACCGTTAAGGAATAATTCCACTTCATCGCAATTGCTAAATACTTTTACAGTTTTTTGTTTAGCCTCATTCCAATAATTTGCAATAAAAACCATTGGTTTTCCAAATCCATTCGCATCGGTAGCTGATCGGTATTGGCTTTGGTAAAAATAGAAACTGAATTTAGGCAGTCTGAAGATATCCATTATACCCGATGTTTCCAGATCAGCCGCATATCCTCTTTTGTAATCAAACATCAACCAATTGGCATCCCCAACGCCTGGGCCATATAAATTATCATTATGTGATTCCTGAAAATTTAACGCCTGTTGTAACATTCGCTGTTGCCCATCTGTTCTTAATTGCCTTGAACTGCGTTCCTCGCTTTTTAAACCTGCGTATTCCTTTTGATTAAATCCGGCATTTTGGGCATAGTATTCCCAATCTCCATACTCTGCAAGTAACAGTGGTTTAGGATGATTGTATTTTTTAAAGTAATCAGGGGCCTTTAAATGCTGGCGGGCAGGGTTAAACACATCATAAGCATAATCCATCCATCCCGAGCTAAAAACATCTTTAAAAGGCAGTTCAGTATGTACAATTTTATTTGCAGTATCCATGTAATCCTTGCTCATATTGGTTTCATTTAATGCAGCTTCCCATAAAACAATAGCAGCATGATTGCGGTCGCGATGGATCATATCCCGGATATTTTGAAAACTATTTTCCTGAAATTGCTGGTTGCCAAAAAACTGCCAGCCGGGTATGGCATCCATTACCATTATACCCAATTCGTCGCAGGCATCTAAAAAAGCCGGCGAAGGAGGATAATGAGAACATCTTACAAAATTAAAACCGGCGCTTTTAATTTTCCAGGCATCACGGTATTGCGCATTATCTGATAAAGCATAACCTATGTATGGGTATTCCTGATGGCGGTTAGTGCCTACTATATTTAACTTTGTTCCGTTTAAATAAAACCCGCCTGCTATAAATTTTACTGTTTTGATACCCGCATTTAAAGTTACCTCATCCGTTTCTTCTGTATTTTTAAATACCTGTACTTTAACATGATACAAATATGGTTGGGATGGTGACCATAATTGGGGATTGGTAATTGTAAGCGATTGAATAAATATACCGTGCTTTTTAGCTGCAATTAATTGTTTGCCGGATGCTGATGATGCTACTACTTTTCCATCATTTGTAAATAAGGTTGCTTTTACCCATGATTCTTTTCCAATTTTATAATCATTATTTACTTCGGTTTTAACAACAACCTTTGCATTTGTAGCGCTTACATCTTCATCATGAATAAGCACCCCGCCACCTGCCAAATGATTGGCTTGAACGGCATTACTTATATATAGTTTATCTTTTATAATTAACCATGCATTACGATAGATTCCACCATAATAATTAAAATCCAGATCCTTTATTGGTTTACCCGGTGGGATAACTGCATTATCCTGATTGTTTAATTTTACGAGGATACAATTCTGCTGACCGATTTTTACAAAATTAGATACATCAATATAAAAAGGAAGAAAACCACCCAAATGCTCATAGATATGTTTACCATTTAAATACACATCGGCCTCGTGCATGGCGGCATCAAACTGAATAGCGATATGCTTACCATTACTTTCTGGAGAAATTGTAAAAAACTTACGGTAAAAGCATGTGCCCTGCCATTGTTCATTAACTTTTTCTACCGGTTCAATATTTGGTGTATGGGGTAATGATACTTTTTCCCAGTTAATATTAACTACTTGAGCATTGCTTAAAACCTGTCCACAATTAACAGTATCAATATCTTTTACAAATGCCCAATCAGCATTGAAATTTTTAACAGAAGGAAGATTAGTTTGTGCTTTAACTTGTAATGTACCAGCGATTATAAGCAAAAAGTAAAATGGATATTTTTTCATTTATAAGAATTAAATAACAGGTTCATCGCTTATTCGCAATGCACCATTAACATATTTATTTTAAAGTTTACAGGGGCTTTATTGAGTTATATTATACTTTTTACTGATCTCAGAATAAGTTTTCATAAACGCATTAGCATTACCTTTTTCATCAAACGCCGCTTCGCCATAACTAAGGGGTTCCCATATAAAGGTGCCTTTCATTTTATTCCCCGGCAGGGAAAATTCAATATCATTTACAGCCTGTTTGTGTTGCGAGTATTCAACTACGATAACATCTTGTTTATAGCGGTGGTTTAAATCTGCCAGGTTTCTGCTTAAACTATCCGGTGGGCCATGCCACTCGGGGTAATAAGACTCCCCTATGATATCAAATTTCACATCACGCTTTAGCATATTATCTAAAAAATACCTCGATTCAGCATTTTCTCCACCACAGGCAATGTGCAGCATTATTTTAATCGACTTATCTACATCTTTTACTCCTTGTACACCTGCTTTTAAAAAAGCGGCAAGGGTATCTAAATTTTTCAATCTACCGTCAGGCCATAGCATACCATGGCTTATTTCGTTGCCAACCTGTACCATATCGGGTAATGTACCTTGTTGTTTTAGCGCCAGCAATGTGTTTTTTGTAAAGGCTCTTAATGAATCCTGTAATTGTTGATAATTTGCCGATTCCCAGGCTTTGGGTTTAAACTGTTTGCCGGGATCAGCCCAATTATCGCTGTAATGAAAATCGAGTAAAAACCCCATACCTGCAGCCTTAATACGCAAGGCCATTTTCTTTGTATTTTCCAGATCACAATAGCCTTTCTTAGAGTATCCGCTATCTGCTGAAGGATTATTAAATATCCGCAGTCTTATATAATTAAATCCGTGGTCCTTAAGTATCTGTATGGGATCTTTCTGAATACCGTTATCATAAAATTTATGACCTTCGGCTTCCAACTCCGGAAGAAAAGAAATATCAGCCCCCAATATTTTGTCAAAGTGAATATGCTTTTTAGCCGGTGATGGCTTAAATGCAAATAGCATATACACCATAAGTGCAGAAATTAATATTCCGGATGAAATTTTCAAACTTTGTATGATCCTATTTTTCATATATACATATTATATTATATACAGTTCAATTTATGAAACAAGTATGCGACCCACAACATATCGCATACCTGTTTTCATTTTTTAATGTGCAAAAGCATTCATAGCCGCGGTTGGTTTACCTGTAGCATCAAACGCGCCCATAGTATATCCCTGCCAGCTATTGTAAGCTTCGGGCTCCCAGTAAAACAATCCTAAACCATTACCACCTGATACCGATTTAACTTTAGCTATCAAATCGGTTAAAAAAGCATTACAGGTAGTTGGTGCTGTAACATCCATACCTGCTTCACATATCATTACCTGCTTGCCGTATCTCGAAACCATATCATTCATATTGGTTAAACACTCACTATCAATTGTTGACCAATTACTTGTTGTAGGGTATATAGAAAAGCCGCAAATATCCCATTTAGCGCCATAGGTTGTAAGCCCATCAAATATCCAGCGGGTAGTGGTATTGTTAAACCCATTAGCCACATGTACAATTACTTTAGCTGATGGGAATACCGCCTTAACCGCGTTATATCCGTTTAAGACCATGCTTGCAAAGGTTTGAAAGTTAGTAGCTGATACCGAGGCCCTCCCATCCTGCCAAAGCATACCGTCACTAGTTTCATTACCTACCTGCACCCATGTAGGTGTTATCCCGTTTGATTTTAACGTATTTAACGCGCCATAAGTGTAGCTATAAACTGTACTTATTAATGTACTGGTACTATAGCTGGTCCACGCAGCGGGTTTTGTTTGATCGCCCGGATCGGCCCAGGTATCGCTATAATGAAAATCGATCAGGATATTCATTCCGGCGGCGGCGGCCCTTTTTGCTTTTGCCACCACATCTGTTATGTTATTCCATCCGGCAGATGGGTTAACCCAAACACGTAGCCTGATAGAAGTGATGCCTAAACCTTTCAAAACAGTAAAAAGGTCCTGTTGTGTACCACTGCTATTGTAGAACTTGTAATTTGACGCTTCCATTTGTGTAACCCAGCTTACATCAGATCCGTAGGCAAATGATGTACTGGTAGCAAATGAAGATGTAGCCGTTACTGGCTTAACTAAAGTAAGTTGTTTTTGAGTAGCATCTTTTGTACAACTTATGCCCAAACAAAGCCATAAAGCTGATGAAAGAATGATAATTTTTTTCATAATATTAGTTTATTGGTTAGTAAATTGTGGCTGTTCTGTATTGCAGTATTCAGTTCGCGAAAGCATCCAGTGCAACAGTTGGCTTGCCCGTATTATCAAAAGCCCCTAATCCATAATTCATCCAATTGTAAGCCTCTGGTTCCCAATAAAAAACGCCCAAACCATTGTTATTGCTAACCGACCTTGTTTTACTAATAAGATCTGTTAGAAAAGCTTTGGCTGTTGTTGCATCTGAGGCACTAAAACCCGATTCACATATCATTACCGGCGTACCGTAACGCGAAACCATATCATTCATATTTGCCAGGCACTCTGTATCGTAGGTTTGCCAGTTACTCGCTGTTGGATAAAGCGACATGCCAATAATATCCCATTTAGCTCCGTTGCTCTTAAGTCCGTCAAACAGCCATCGGAATGTGGTATTATCATATCCGTTTGCCAGGTGTACAATAACTTTAGTTGTGCTGCTTGCATCCTTTACGCCCTGGTATCCTGCTGCTATTAATTTGGCAAAATTCCCCATGTTTGTAGATGCACGGCCATCCTCCCATAACATGCCGTCGCTTGTTTCATTACCAACTTGTACCCAGGTTGGTGTAATTCCATTTAGCTTTAAGGTATCAATTACTGCTTTTGTATAATCATGAACAGTAGTGACCAATGTATTAAAATCCATATTTGCCCATGCGGCCGGTTTTGTTTGGTCGCCGGGATCGGCCCAGGTATCACTGTAATGAAAATCGATCAATATCTTCATACCAAGAGCTGTAGCCCTTTTGGCTTTAGTTACCATATCCGCGGTATTACACCACCCACCCACCGGGTTAACCCAAACCCGCAGCCTTATGGCATTCATGCCTTTACCTTTTAGTATTTGCATACAATCCTGTTGCGTGCCGCTATTATTGTAAAATTGATAGCCAGATGCTTCCATTTGGGTGAGCCAGCTTACATCAGCTCCTTTAGCAAAAGAAGTATCCTTATTTACTACAATAACTGGTGTATTATTACTGGTAGTTTTAGTGCTATCGCCTTTTTTACACCCTATGTTACAAACCAAAATGACACCTATAAGCCAGATTATATTTTTCATTATAATACTTAAAGTAAATTAACCATCAGCCGATATACTGGCTGATGGTTGGATATATATATATTAATAACCAGGGGTTTGAGTTAGCGCCTTATTACCTGCAACAAGTTCAAAGGTTGGCACTGGAAACAAGTAAGGGGCCGTAGTTTTATTGACTGTAGTAAGTGCCTGAGTGTATTGCCCATGCCTTACCAGATCCATCCGGCGTTCCCCTTCAAAATAGGTTTCCCAGCTTTCCTCCTTCAGTAACCAAAGATCAAAAGTATTTTTATCGACAGTTTCGGCTGCCGGAACCGGGCCTAAACCACCATGGGCTGCTCTAACCTGGTTAACGAAACCAATAGCTTCAGTGGTAGGACCACTGTTCTGATTGATAGCCTCAGCAAGATATAACATCACTTCTCCTAAACGAGCTTTAGGTATATCATTTCCCTGGTAAGACCCTACATTGCCGCCCTGATCGGGATACTTAGCAATCACAGCGCCTGGAAGACCGGAAGCCTGGTTAGTTGTACCACCGCTTTTATTGGTATAGCTCGCTATCAAAGGAATCCTTCTTTTGTCGGCAGGATCAAACGAATTGTAGAATGCCCAGGTTACGGAATATGGTGCGACAATACCCGGCGCATAAGAGGCAGTTACCTTGTCGCCCGGATAATCAGCCGGGTAAGTATAAAAATCCCATGGATTGAAACTTCCGTGATTTTCTGCACCATCCTGGTTATCCATACAGGAAACCGCCCAGATTGTTTCTGAATTTTGCTCGGTCGCTTCCTGGAACAAACTTGCGTAATTGGTTACCAGCGTATAAGGTAACGCGATTATCTGACGACCTACTTTTTCGGCATCGGTGAAATCTTTTTCGTTCATATAAGTCCGCATCAGAACGGTCAGTGCCAATCCCTGGTTAAACCTACCATATTCTGCTGGCGTAACTGGTAAGTTTGCCGCCGCGAAAGTGAGGTCGCTAACGATGTCGGCAACGAAAGCAGCTCTTGCAGGACGGGTCATATTGCTTTCTGCAGATGTACCGATTAACGTGGGGTCCAAAATAACAGGAACAGGCCCATAACACTGCAACAAGAAATACATGTTCCAACCACGAGCCATTTTCGCCTCGGCAGTCAGCTCCGCTTTGGCGGTAGCGCTAATGCTGGAATTAGCAATATCAGCTATAATTTGGGTGATCCGGGTTACCGTTCTAATTTTGGTAAACTGATCTTGCGCTACGCCATAACTAGCCAGGAAAGCATAATTCGCTTCACTGAACTGGGTATAAAAACCACCCCACAATGTGTAAGTGTTAATGATGTCGGTGCCATAATCGAACATTTGAATATCGCCGTATTCGGGGCTAAACCAATCACTTTGATAAGAACCATCCGCATCTGTATACCCCCATTTCGATTGAAATGGTTTGTAAGCTTCTAAAACATAATTAGTAAAGTCTGCCTCTGTTTTGGGATAATTGGTCGTCTGTAAAGCACCATATAATTGAGGCTCTAATCCTTTTTTACAGCTGGTTAAGGCCATAAAAACTACACTTGTTAATAAGAATATCTTTTTCATACTAATTGTCTTTTTAAATTAAAATCCTGCGCGAACGCCAACTGAAAATGTCCTGGTCATCGGATATGGAGCATATCCGCCTTTTGAAGAAGTATCATAATAAAGCTCCGGATCGCCACCTTTGAAATTGGTAATGATAAACGGATTTTGGGCATCTACGAATACCCTTATTGATTTGGCAAATTTGTTAATGGCCGCTGAATTAAAGGTATAACCAAAAGTTATATTACGGCAGCGAACAAAATTCGTACTCTGCAGATTGATATTTGTCCCGACAGGTAAGCCTAAAGCACTTTCAACATAATTTACACCGGGCCTGGTACCACTAGTGTTATTTGGCGTCCAAACATCAAGAGCCTGTATAGTTCCGCTTTGAGACTGGGACGCTATTGCAGTAGGATCTCCCCAAACATAGTTCTCGTTTGTTGCGGTGCCACCAAATTGTGCGTAGAAAAATATGGACAGATCCATTTGTTTATATTTAAACGTATTTCCGATACCACCGGTAATTTTAGGATCAGGGTTAAGTTTATAAATATCCGCGTCGGTTAATTTTCCATCGCCATTTTTGTCAACATATATTGGATCCCCGGGTAATGTGGCGCCTTTTGGCTGCCAGGCCGGTGCGGTTTGGCCGATCTGTAATATTCCGTTTGTTTTATAGAAGTAAATTTCATCAACAGGATCTGTTACACTTTGATAAGGTTGCAGGGTGGTAAACGGAAATTGCGTTTGCCATTTATAAAAGTAATGCGAAATATTGACTACTGTACTCCAGCTGAAATTCTTAGACCTGACATTATCTGTATTGATTGAAAACTCATAACCAGTACGTACCTCGTGGCCTCCATTAACCGGCGCACTAGGGAAAATTGACAAAGGCGCTGTTGGCGCATAAGCCAAAAGATTCGTAATGTCGTCCTTAAACACATCTACTGAACCTGTGATGCGATCGTTGAACAATCCGAAATCCAAACCAATATTTTTATTTGATGTTTTTTGCCATGACAAGTTTGGATTATCATTTTGCTGTTTAATGATAGTTGCATAGTCTGTACTGCCATTATTAAAATAAATAATATTACCGTCAGAAGCATAATAACCATAAGCGGCACCACCAGATATGGTTTGGCCTGTGGTACCAATACTTGCACGCAATTTCAATAAATCAACAGATTTTATGTCTTTAAAAAATGGTTCTTCATTAATTTTCCAGCCCAATGATAATGATGGGAACGAGGCATATTTATTTTGTGGGAAGAAGAAACTATAGCCATCATATCGCCATGATGCTCCGATCAGGTATCTATTTAAAATATTGAAATTCGCACGGGCAAAATATGACCTAAGCGCTGTTCTTGATTCGGAAGAGCTGATGCCGATGTTGGAAGTTTCCGCACCCAGCGTTGTATAGGTAAACGCATCGGGAGCTCCTGCACCCTGGCTAGAAGCAGTGTTATAAGAACTCAGATACTGTCCCATACCACCTACAGCATCCAGGTTGATCCAGCTGGCCAGATCCTTTTTATAAGATAAAGTACCTTCATAGGTTTGGTTTTCCCGGTTATTGTAGTTAACTGAGGCACGGGAAAGATACTGCTGGAAATAATAAACATCGCTAGGAACAAAAAAGTCACGGTTAGCAGCCTCATAATGATCGCCAAACAATAAATGCCCTGTTAATCCAGGTAAGATTTTAACGTCTGCTGAAATATTGACGTCTAACGCATGATAATAAGTATTATCTATAACTTCTTGCAAAGCTACCGGGTTCGGAATTAACCCAAACTGAGAATTATTACCGTTAGCGTCTGTAAAGGGTACATTAGCCGGATACCCCAAGGCAGCCTGAAGCATACTGAAGCCCTGTGTTCCGGAGCCGCCGGTCTGGCCTCCAACCGATCCGTTTCCATACTGATTAGTATTACCCGATATATTGGTATTCAGGGTCAAAAACTTGGTTAGTATGAAAGATACATTTGATCTTCCGGTAAATTTTTTCAGGGCTGAATTAGCTACCGTACCATTCTGGTCGAAGAAACCACCGGAAAAGAAGTAGGTTGTTTTTTCGGTTCCGCCATTGATAGTCAAGTTTTGATTATCAATGTTACCAGTCTGTAATACTTTGCTAAGCCAATTAGTGCCTACACCTGCGGATGCAATCTGTGCATCAGAATATTTTGGTGTAAAGCCGGATGGCGTTGCGGTACCAAACGGTTCCATGTTATTTGTAGCTAAATACTGATCCTTGGTAAATTCGTCGAATAAGGTTTCGTATTGAGTTGCGTTTAATGGGGTCAAATAAGGATAATTTTTTATGACAGAGTAGCTACCGTCGTAGTTAATATTCATTCTGCCATTTTTCCCTTTTTTAGTAGTTATTAAAACCACACCATTGGCTGCGTTCACACCATAAATGGCGGCGCTGGCATCTTTTAGAATTTCTATAGATTCAATATCGTCCGGATTGATGTTGGCCAACCCGCCACGATCCACGCCATTTGTCTCACCTGCAATGGAACCATTGGATGGGTCCAGGCTGCTATTAGGGTAAACCACCCCGTCTACTACATATAAAGGGTTACCTGTTCTGCCACGAATAGATATATTAACTGCACCACCTGGCTGTGAACTGGACTGAACAGCATCTACGCCCGCTGCGCGCCCGAACAACAGATCGTTTACAGAACTGTTGGCGGCCTGAGGAACATTTTTAGGATCGATTTTCGATACTGCAGTACTGATATTTGCACGGGTTGTTGTTCCGTAACCAATAACAACTACTTCATTCAAACCATGCGCTTGTGTTGCTAACGTCGCATTTAAAGTAGGCCCTGTTACAGTTTGCTCCAGCGTTTGGTATCCAACGAAGGAAAATACTAGCACTGCTCCTATCGGCGCATTGATTGTATATTTGCCGTTTAAATCTGCCACAGTACCTGTGCTGGTGTTTTTGATACTAACCGTTACCCCTGGTAACGTATTATTATCATCCTTACTAATGACTATCCCTTTTACGGTTATCCCGTTTTGAGCATGTGCGGAAAAAGATTGCAATCCGCTCAGGAAAACGAGCATCCAGATAAATCTTTTACAATAATGAAAAGTAAATTTTTGCATAATTAATGGTTTAATAATTAAATTGGTTTATAGCGGAGCCATTTTGCTGAGAACAAAGTGGCAACTGTATTAACAGTTTATTTATATTTGAAGCATCAAATGTAAAAGGTACAGTTAATTAGGCTTAGACAAATAACAGACAATTTTGACGTAATTAAATTGTTCAATTAGTCAAATATTTAGTCCGATTAGTCATTTTATTACATTTCCATCCCCATATAACTCATTGTTAAATAAGGATGTATAAATTAGCCAATAATGCAATCTGCTCACAGATTGCCAAAACCAATTATAACCGATAACCAAGAAATGGTTCATAAATATTTTAGTGATTATTACTATCGAGTGGTTAATAAATTATGCTTATGGGTAGCTTGTGTACTTGTTTGTTTTAAAGTAATTACGCCATTACCGTTGATGGCCCAAAGCATGAGTTTGAGGTTTAAGCACATCACGACAACGGAGGGACTATCAGGAAATACGGTAGAAACTATTTTTCAGGATAGCAGAGGATATATTTGGTTTGGCACAAGGGATGGATTAAACCAATACGATGGTTATAACATCAGGATATTTAGAAACAATGCAACCAATTTAAAAAGCATAAGCGATAATTATATTAAATGTATTTGTGAAGATGCCCGGCATAATATATGGATAGGCACCTTAAATGGGCTGAACAAATTTGATCCATATAAAAATTCATTTACGGTATATAAACATGATCCTTCAAATAAAAATAGCCTATCGAGTAGCGAAATAAATTGTTTGTATAGTGATAAAGAAGGTAAATTATGGGTTGGCACAAGTAGCAGTGATTTGAACTACTACGATGTTAAGAATGACGTATTTAAACAGTTTCAATACAAAAAAGATCCGCTTAAGCCTGCAAATGATGAAATAAATGATTTGTATGAAGACGACGATAGAAATTTATGGATTGGGACAGATAAAGGAATATCGGTTTATAACCAAAAAAGCGATACCTTTTTTAATGCTTTTAAATTAAACGGAAAATCAAATTCTTATATCAGCTATGCTATAACTAAAATACAGAGAGATAAACAAGGAAATATTTGGATAGGAACACTAGATGATGGAATAGTTGTAATTAATCAGAAAGCTCAGACCGTTAAACAATTCCGCCATAATGATAAAGAACCATTTAGCCTGAGTACCGACCAGGTAAGAAGTTTATTTATTGATAAAAAAGGTAAAATATGGGCGGGGGGAATTAACGGCAGCCTTGATTTATTTAACCCTGCCATTAATGCCTTCATCCATTGTAAAAACGTACCGGGCAACCCACTTAGTTTATCTCAAAAAACTATATCCGCTATTTTTGAAGATAACCAGAATGACCTTTGGGTGGGTACACATCGCGGAGGTGTTAATTTTTATGCCCCGTTAGCTGATAAATTTAAACTGGTACAACCGCAAGCTGATAACAACAATAGCCTGAGCTATAATGATGTTAAATCTTTTTGCCAGGATCATCTGGGTAATATATGGGTAGGTACTGATGGAGGAGGCTTAAACTTATATAATACCGCTAACAATACATTTCAGCATTATAAGTATAATGTTTATAACACCAAAAGCATTAGCTCTGATGCCATTTTAAGTATTAATGAAGACCATGAAAACAATTTATGGGTAGGTACCTGGGGTGGTGGTTTAAACCTAATGGACAGAAACAATAATACTTTCGTTCATTTCACCAATACCCCGGCCAACAAAAATTCAATCAGCTCAAATTATGTGCAAGCAACACTTGATGATAGCGAAGGGAACTTTTGGGTTGCAACTTATTACGGCGGACTAAATCTTTTCGATCTTAAGACACATACATTTAGGCGAGTAACCAGTGACCCGAAACAGGAAACCAGTATGTTTGGAAACAACGTTGTTTCCTTAAATGAAGATAAGGATAAGAATGTATGGATAGGTACTGATGACGGCGGCCTAAATTGCTATAACCTAATAAAAAATAAGTTCACACATTATTTTGTTAATGGCCAACAGATACCAGATATAAGAACAATTTTTACTGATAGCAAAGGCAGGGTTTGGGTTGGCCATGCAGGGCTATATCTGTATAATAAATTTGCTAACCGATTTGATTTGTTTACTGATAAAGGTGGCTTATCATCCGAATTTATTAAAGGGATTACTGAGGATAAAGAAGGTCATTTGTGGATATCTACCTCAAATGGATTAACAAAATTAAACCCGGATAATTATTCAATAAAAAAATACAACATCGCCGATGGTTTGCAAGGCTTGGAGTTTGAAGCCGGATCATACATGCAAGCAAAAGATGGTGAAATGTATTTTGGCGGCATTAACGGGTTTAATACATTTTACCCTCGTGACATCAAAATCAATCAATTTATAGCCCCTGTTTATATAACTAACTTTCAATTATTTAATCAAACGGTACAACCCGGCCAGAAAAACTCTCCATTGCAGAATGATATTAGCTTTACGCACCATGTTGATTTAAACTATCAACAGTCATCAATTTCGTTTGAGTTTGCGCTGTTAAATTATACTGCGCCAGAGAATAATCAATACGCCTATAAATTAGATGGCTTTGAAAAAACATGGCATTATAGCCATACAGAACGCAATGCTAATTATACTAACCTTGACCCTGGGCATTATACATTTTATGTAAAAGCTGCTAATAACGATGGTGTATGGAATAATAAACTCACCTATGTTGAAATAGATATACGTCCTCCTTTTTGGGAAACGTGGTGGTGTAAATTATTAATTTTCCTGTTATTTTTCACATCGGCTTATTTTTTACTCCTTTTCAAAAAAAATCTTGATCTTAAAAAGATTGATGAAAAAAAACGAGAAGAAATGCACAATATCCAATTGCAGTTTTTCACCAATATTTCTCACGAATTCAGGACACCCCTCAGCCTTATTTTAGGGCCAGTTGAAAAAATGATGAAGGAAGATGACCGTTTAATTTTTCATCAATATTATGAAACTATACGTCGTAATGCCAACAGGCTATTGTTATTAATTAATGAGCTGATGGATTTTAGAAAGGCAGAAACAGGAGTATTAAGACTAAGGGTTATGCCCGGAAACTTAAATTTATTTATTGAAGAGATTGCCGAAGATTTTAAAAGCGTGGCCCTACAAAAAAACATCAATTTATATTTAAAAACAGATAAGGATTTAGGTGAAACCTGGTTTGACCGTCAAATTATAGAGAAAATAATATTGAATTTGATGAACAATGCCTTTAAATATACCCAAACCGGTGGGAGCATCACTATTGAGCTTTACGAAAGTGACCGGGACTTTACCTCTGTATATGAACATCAAATTGCTATTAACGCTAATTATAAGGGTAAAAAGTATGCATACATACGTGTTTCTGATAATGGAATAGGAATATCGAATGATTCGATACAACATTTATTTGAACGCTATTACCGAATTACCGATGCACATATGGGATCGGGCGTAGGTTTAGCTTTTGTAAAAAGCCTTACACTTTTGCATAAAGGAAGTATATATGTTAATAGTAAAAAAAATGCGGGAAGTGACTTTATAATAAGATTTCCTGTTGATAAAACCGATTATTCAATTAATGAAACCTGGGTTTCAAAATCAATAACTGGGGCTATACAATTAGAAAGCTTAACCGCACCTGCGTATCAAAATGAAAACAGAGAATTACAGGAATTTACTAAAGCTGATATTATAAGCAACAATAACAGGGCCTATAAGATTTTAATTGTTGATGATAATGAAGAACTCCGGAACTTTATCCATCATAGCTTGGCTGAGTTTTATCAAATAATTGAGGCCGCGGATGGAATTGCTGCTTTGGCCATAACTAGAGCTGAAATGCCTGATTTAATTATCAGTGACCTGATGATGCCAAAGATGAATGGGATAGATTTTTGCAGGGCGTTAAAAAAAGATAAAAAAACCAGCCAGATTCCGTTTATTATACTTTCAGCAAAAGATGCTATTGAATCAAAAATAGAAGGTGCAGATTCAGGAGCTGATCTGTATTTCCCAAAACCTGTAAGTATCCATCTATTATTACTTTCTGTTAAAAATATTTTTGAGCAACGAAGCACTTTAAAGGAACGTTATCTGAAAAATTATTTTTCAGAAGCCCAGGAAATCACTGATTCGGAAAACGATAAGGTTTTTCTTGATCAATTAATAAGCCTTATTGAATTACAACTAAGTAATTCTGATTTGGATGTTGACTATATATGTAAGGAAATGGGCATGAGTAAAACAAAATTATATAACAAAATAAAGGGCATCACCGGTTATTCAATTGGCGAGTTTGTACGATCGTTCAGACTAAAAAAAGCTGCTAACATTATCACCCACGAAGATATTTTGCTAACTGATGTAATGTATCGTGTAGGGATACAAACGCAGTCGTATTTTACAAAAGCATTTAAAAAAGAATTTGGTAAAACGCCTTCGCAATTTTCGCAAGATATTAAAAACCAGAAAGAAGATAGATTATAACAATCATGAATACTATTTCTCAATATGGAGGTTCCCATTTTGAATATTCCGGAAGGTTTTACCACCTACCTTGTTCCGGAATAGCAAAACGGTTGCCCCATTATCACATAGCATATTGTTGAGCTATGTTTGTGCTCCTTTCTTTCTTAATGTATGCGTTACTCAGCAACAAGGTCACCCAGGGACACATTAAGCAGCCTGCATAACTCGCTTAGGCTTTCGGAGGTATGCGTATATGTGTTACCGAGCCAGGCTCTTAACGGCCGTATTTCCCGGCGCATCAAAACGGCGAAATGTCGCCTTGACCAACTGTTCTGACGCAGTAATATTTCAATACGTTCAGCGATTAATAGTCGATTCTCTTTCAAGCTAATATCAGCAGGGCTGAACTTGCTCAAAATTACAGTTAGCAGGGAGTTGCGGTCATCTGTCATAACGTAAATTTTAAAGGTGATGTGCTTAAAATTAACAAACGGATTTTGCATTCACAAATTGTCTGCGTCATTTTTTGTTTACAAACAATTTTAGGTATTTATAGAAATGATTTAAATCGGAAATCGCGCAGTCAGTTTCTGATTAAGAATTTGAATATCCAATTAACCGTAAAATATTTCAATACATTTGCGGCCTATAACACTTATCGAAATGAAAAATGGTCTTTTAATTGACATGGACGGTGTCATATACAGCGGCGAACAACTTATACAAGGTGCTGATCGCTTTATCAATGATCTGGTCAAATCTGATATTCCTTTTGCCTTCATGACCAACAATAGTCAAAGAACAAGCCTTGAGGTAGTCAGAAAATTAAAGCGGCTTGGGATTACAGTTGAAACCCGTCACGTTTATACAAGCGCAATGGCGACCGGAAAATTTCTGGGAGATCAAAGCCCTAACAGCACAGCTTATGTTCTTGGAGAAGGTGGCCTGCTGACGAGTCTACATGAAAATGGAATCACATTAGTGAACTCTGACCCTGAATTCGTTGTACTAGGAGAAGGCCGAAATTTCACACTTGAAATGGTGGAGCGTGCCGTTGATATGATTTTAGCAGGTGCTAAGTTTATTACGACTAATCGCGACCCTTCACCAAAGAAACCGGGCTGGAATAACTTAGGAATAGCGGCAACTACAGCGATGATAGAGGAAGCTACAGGAAGAAAAGCTTTTGTAACGGGAAAACCGAGCCCGGTGATGATGCGGTCGGCCCGTAAATTTCTTGGGCTGGAAACCGCTGAGACAACAGTTATTGGCGACACGATGGAAACAGATATACAGGGAGGGGTACAAATGGGCTATAAAACCATTTTAGTATTGTCAGGAATAGCCAGCAAAGAGCAATTGAGCTATCATGCTTTTAAACCAGACATGATTGCGAGCTCTGTGGACAAAATCACCTTTCCTTTAAAATGGTGGCAATAGGCAGCATACGGCTGCCTATAATTTGCATTTTCATGAGTTGAGTTAAGTCGTTCGATTTAGACGGACGGTGGTTCCCGACACTGGTCAAACACCGAATCATGCCTCTTTTACAGAATGGTAGCTAAACTCCAGTACAGCTGAATCGCCTAAGATAATCTGGTCTCCGCCAGCCAAACAATGGCCTATTTCAGTCGAGTGCAGTTTGATGAGGTTATCACCCTTTAATGTTTTAACCTTAATTTTATTACCTGGGGGCACCCCTCCCTCATCGGCGTAAAGCATAAAATATCCATCGTCATTATTCCATTCAATATGCGCGTGCTGCCTGCTAATAAATTTATTACTTGGATTAGCACTATCGCCGGGGAAAGCAATGTAATTGGTACGAAAAAAACCACCGGCTACCTGTGCCCTTCTCTCCCTGCCAATATTGATCTTACCGGCATCGGAAGTAATTTGGTAGCCCGTCTGCTCCGCCTCCCCGCTCAATACAGCAATATAAGCGCTCCCTGTTTTGAGCAGCGTATGCTCTTTTGTGCGAATAAATAAAGCAGCATCCAATTCTTTTGATTTTAAAGCCTCAGCCGGGATCGGTTCATCAAAGCTAACTTCCAATACCCAGTTTGCCGGCAGGTCAAGGGCATAATCATCCGCTATCTTTTGAATTTCCTGTTTAAACTTATCCGGTTCAGCGGCATAAATCGCGGCCTCGTAAATATGTTTTTCATTACTATTCGCTGTGATGAACAGGTTCACTCCTTTAATGTGACTGCCCTCGCCGCCTTCCGCTTTTTGTAATTCGGCTTTTATAAAACGAAGCAACGCGTCGCGCAGGCTTTTTACATCTTGCGGGCCTTTATTTTCATTCTTCTTAAATAGATCAAACATGGTAAATCAATTATCTGCAATACTTTTTATATAACCCTTTTTTAACAATAATGGTATAATATCTCGCCCGGCAAGGTGCACCGCGTCTGACGATCCTCTGGTGGCTTCAATCCGTATACAAACCACTAAATTACCCGTACCGTTTGCCATAGGCGCAAAAAATACATACCAGCCATCATTTATGCTTTGCTGTTTCCAGATGCGTTCGGGTGTACCTGTTTTTCCAGCAACACTTATGCCTAAAATTTCAGCTTTAGGGGCACTCTGCTCAATCATGTATTTAGTAATAGTAGCCGTATACTGCGGATCATTAGCTAGTTTTATACCGGATTTCACAGGTTGCGGAATACCATTAACTTTTAACACGAACCGGTTAGCTATCAATGTCCCATTATTAGCAACACCCGATACCAGCCTCGCAACCGCGGCAGGTGTAGCAATCAGCGCTCCCTGCCCCCATGCCATGCCCGATATACCTTTAGCGCGGGTGCGGTGGATATTATCAGGGTCATACTTTGGTTTGGTGTTAAATTCTGTTTTGCGCCATAAGTCTCTCCATTTTTCTTCCTGTTGTTCATTATCAGGCGCTTTGGTGTAAAAATAACCACCAACCCCATGCAGGAACATTCCCGTTTTTAAATAAAGGTCGCCCATTTGTTCTTGCAGGTGTTCCTGGTTAGCTAACTTAATAAAGTAAACGTTGTTGGATTTGGCGATTGCGCGCTCAAGGGTGATTAGCCCTGTTTCATCCGGTTCCACACCTTTTGTCCGGATACGCTCAGCCATGCTTACATTAAACTTAACGTCATCTGCAGCCATACCAAATTTATTAAATGATGCCATAGCGGTAAGCACCTTAGCGGTTGAGCCTGGTTGTGTGGCATAAGTAAAGCCAATATCGCTGGTGGTCATCCATTGCGACAGCTTATTTTGTTCAGGGACAGGCATGGTCAACTGATCGTAATTATGTATTGGCGGCAAAGGGTAAACCGCAGAGGCCAGCACATCACCGCTTGCAGCTTCCATCACTACAACCGATACACGATTATCTGCAAGTGATGTATCCGCAGCCATAGTTTGCTGTATACCGGTCTGCAGTTCCGCATCAACCGACAATTGTACATCACGATTACGTTTTTTGAATTGCGCTACTTCATCGCTATTAATACCTGCAATAAGCAAGGGCGCCAGCGCACTGTAATCCCGTTTTTGAACCGACATCTCCTTTACACCACGTGGCAAAAAGCGATCCTCCTGGTAATGACTGGCCTGTACATTATAATTAGTTACCGGCATTTGAAAACCACGCAATTCAGCGGCATGTTCATATTCGGCAAAATAGCCGTTTATGCTGCCATTGAAAATACCTGTATTGGCATCGCCTACCCAGAAGAACATTTGCGCGTCAAATGGATAATATCGTGTAAGCCGTTTATGCATGGCCGAATCCAGGTCATATTGACCGGCCCCTGCGGTATTTAATAAATTCTGTTGTTTCCTGATTAGTGAAGGATCGCTCGTCGCCAATATGAGCCCCAACCTGTCATAGAGGGTACCGGCCTGTAGTTTATTCATTAGTATAGCGATGCGCGGATTATAACTAAACATACGGGCGCCGCTTTTATCTGCTACTAACGCGGGCTTCACTATCCATTTATTACTTTCAAACAAGTAACTTGATATATTAATTACCAGCAATATAATGCCTATACATGCGGCCATTAAAGCAGGCACCAGGTTATGGTCCTGTTGTTTGGTGATAAACGACATTTGCACAGGGGTTCCTTTAACCCTCGATGCCGATAATAAAAATCCGGCGGCTAAAAAATTAGCAACCAGGGAAGATCCGCCATAGCTTTCAAATGGTAATGCTACTCCCGATAATGGTAACGCCCCGGTTGAGCCGCCCGCTATCAATAAAAACTGGATGAATGTGCAAACACCTATACCTGAGCATAAATAAAAGAGAAAAGGCGCACCGGTTCGCCGGCCAATAATGATGGATCGGTGCAGGTATAACAGGAACAATAAAAATATAGCAACTATGCCCGTCCAGCCAAATTCTTCACCAATGGCAGGCAATATCATATCTGTGTGTGCCTCTGGGATGGTTTTTGCAAAACCCCGGCCTACGCCCTGCCCGGTGATCCCGCCGCCCGACATGGCCCATAAACCATTGGCTACCTGGTCGCCGCCGTAAACTTCGTTATTCCATGCATCTTCCCATATCGCTTTACGATCCGACAAACGTTCTACCGGGCCGGGTATGAGCTTATCCAAGTGCGGTATTTTATCGATAGTTAAAAATCCGGATATGATGATCAGCGCCATAATAGCAGATTCACTTAATCGCCGGCCTTTAAACAGCATAACTACAACCAGCATAATAGCCGTAATTAAGGTAGATAACCAAACATTTTTAAATAACCAGGTAAGCAGTACATAAAACACCACTGCCATTGCCATTGAAATAAAATCGCCGCGTGAAAAGGAAAAGAGAATAATGAAAGTGAAACAAATAATAATAGCAGGCCCCATATCGCCCAGTATCAGGAACAGGAAAAGCGTTGCACCTATAGCTATTAATGCAAATGAAAAAAACGACCATCGTTTTCGCCAGGTGGCGTATTCACTGATGAATTTTTCATTGATGGCAAAGAAACCTGCCAGGAAAATAATAACGAGGTATTTAACTATTTCGCTGGGTTGGACGCCGAACAGATTCACTTTTACACCACTGCCTTCAGGGCCTGAGCCAAAAAGAATTGTTAGCATCAATAAAGCCATTGCAACGATTATCCATGGCCAGCCGTTTGCTGCTTTTTTATTATTCTTGAATATGAACAGCCTGTAAATACCTGAATCGGCATTAAACCGCCTGATATTACAGCATAATAATGCGATCATAGCTACAAACCCAAGCGCTAAGTATATAAGTGAATCTTTAGCAAAAAACCGATCACGCAAAGGGTCCTGTATGCTAAGCAGCATTAAAAAAGAAATACCGGTAAGTATCATTATTAATGGCAGTATAACCTGGTCGGTGGCAGTAAACTTCAAGCTTAACAAGCCGTGCATGATAAAAAAACACAGGAAAAAACTGGCCACTATAATTACATACCAAAAATTAAATTCGGACGGCGTCCGAATGATAAGCGCCTTTTCTTTTTTTAAGATATTGAAATCTTTAGTTGATAACAACCTGATGGTATGTGGTGAACGGTTGAAATTAAAAGTCTGATCTTTATCCAAACTTTCGGTACCCATCGACCTGCCAAACTGGTAACCGGGCTGAAGCGGCAGTATAACAAATGCTTTACCCGCCGGTAGATCGTGAAATGCATATTCGCCATTTGAACCTGTACGGGCATATGCGATGATAGTTTGCAGGTGGCTTTGTCCCTGCACATCGGCAACATAAGTTAGCTGGTAGCCTTTACCCCTTATTGTTTTTACTTTGGTTTGATCCGTTTCCTCATCGGTGAATGTACTATCCTGTGGAATAACCATTTGCAGGCGTATCAATACACCTCCAGCAGGCGATCTTTTATCGAACACTTCGCCCTTTATGCTGTAACCGCTTAAACCTATATCGGTTTGCTCCGGCAATTGCGGAGGATTATTTTTCTCCTGTAAAAATCGTAAAGAATCGTTACCGGTATAACCCAATAAGGCGCGGGATACCAAAACTCTGTCTTTAAACGATTGGCCGCCAACAGCAAAGGCTTCATCGGCATCAATATTATACCTTGATTTATTTAAATCGCCAATGTTATCAAACGCGGTACTTGTTATTTGTTTGGCGACTACGTTCCCGATAAGTTCTATGTCCTTGGGGTCGTCAAAGTAAAAACCTTTTTGCAGCAATTTTTCAAAGTTGCCCGCAGCGTCCTTTGCATTCAGGTTAACCATTGTGCCATCCTGCAGGCGTTTATCTACATCGGCAAAGCTCTGCTGGCTAACCTGGTATAAACGCAGGAATAACAGCCCCAAAAGCACGCTCACAAGCAACAAGAACAAACGTTCCTTTTTTCGTGAAACTGATGTGGTGTTTGCCTGCTCCATCGGTCTATTTGGTTTTAACAGGTAATGAATCGGCCTTTAACATTAATACAGGTAGCTGGCCGCTAAAGTATTTTTTATCTGCCAGTGTAAAAGACTGGCTGATTGCTGATTTGCAATTATTGAATCGTACGTTTTTAAGCGACAGGACATTTCCTGTTACATCAATCGCGGTAGTAAAACCGCCGAATGATAAGCTATCTAACACAATGTGTTTGCATTTTGAAGATAAGATAATAGCAGGGCCATTATAACCGCTATCACATTGCAGTATAATATTTCCTTTTGCTTTAAGTAATAATGAGTCTTTATCAATCCTGATAGCCTGACTAATAATAATCGGGCCGGTAAAGGCGGTATCTATAAGTATAATTGATTGCCCTTTTACATTATTTATCGTCTGCTGCAATTTAATTTCCCCTTTGCTGAGGGTCTTTTTAGCAGGGGTAATTGTTTTAACAACTGGGGGCAAACTATATAAATAAATGCTGGTACTCAGGAATATCAATGCCAGGATAGCAAAAAGGATAGCGGCAATATTATTTTTCTTTTGATGAACAGCTATGCTAGCCACAGGTTGTTCGAATTGTTGCACAGCCGGTTGCGATTTAGTAACACTTTCCGTGACTTTATTTGCCGCATACTGTTGAGGTGTTTTGTCATTTTGCACTAATACTACAGTAACATTATCCCGACCTCCTTTTTCATTGGCCATGTCAATAAGCAACCTGGTTTTCTCTTTTAAGGAACCTAGCCGGCTTAAAATGGAAACAATTTCAGTACTGTTCAACATGTCCGACAAGCCATCGCTACACAAAAGCAACATGTCACCGGGCAGGAAAGGCGATTGGCCGGTTTCTATATAATCAGCATGCTGATTTAAGTCTTCTTCAAATCCCAGAGCCTTGTTAATTTCGTTTCTGCGGGGATGTTCCATCGCGGCTTGTTCAGTTAAACGCCCGGATTCTTCCAGGAAACCAACGAACGACTGATCGTGGGATATTTTCACTAACGAACCATCACGGAATAAATATAGCCGGGTATCGCCCACATGCGCATAGTAAAAGCGGTTAGCCGATATATCGGCCAGTGCAACAGTAGCAACGCAGCTCATTTCCTGGTATTTGTTACTGCGTTTCTTTTCAGCAATAACACGTTTATTGGCTAAATGAAAGCATTCGACAAGCATTGGGATAGCTTCTTTAAAAGGTTTCCCGGCACACTCAATTACAGCCGTTTGTGCCTGTTCGGCTGCTATTTCGCCTCCGGCATAACCGCCTACACCATCAATAACCGAAGCCAGTATAAATTTACTGCCGTGAACCTGTTGCGCAATAAAGAGGTCCTCGTTGTTTTCACGCTGTTTGCCGGTGTCGGATAATCCGAAAAATTGCTCATTCATTTATCTCACGTGATTTTTTTATGTCGTAAAAATGTGAAACCAGCAATGCCACGCTAACAATTAATAACCCTATGGATAGTACTTGTGACATATTTATGATTTGAAAATATTGATACCAACAATGCCGTTCAACAATATTTTAGAATTTACAGGCAGTTCCTGCCATGCGGGTGAATTGATATCGCTCCTGGGCACACTTTCTTCATTCAAAATAGTTTGTTCACCTACAGACGCCATGTAAAATTTGCTATCCGCCTTATTAAAACGGATCAAAAGATGCGGGGTGTTTACCCACTCCGAAGGAATCCGAAAGATGTATGGTTCTTCTCTTTCCTCCTCCCCGCCCGAAACTATAATTTCCTCGTCATTCATCAGGAACTCTACTTTTTTACCGGCTAACTGTTTTTCAGGGAGAATGGTTTCCAGCCTTGCCAGGTATTTTTCCTTTTTCTTTACCACATCTTTTTCGTCGTATGACAAGTCCGCTAAATAAGGGATTTCATAATACCCCTCACTGTAATAATTAAAGCCCTTAAGTATGTCCTCGCTAATATCAAATGTTTGCGCTATACCCGTTTGCCTGGGTATAAAAGTTACCCGCAGGTTGTCTTCTTTCTTATTACTATCGGGCAATAGCTTACCAATAAAACCTATATCACCCCTTGCATAATCAGGATGCGATACCAAGCGGAACACCCATTTAGAACTTGAAGGCTCAACTGTTTTGCCCGCTTCACGATATTGCTTTAATAACTCGTAAAATCTTTTTACACTTTCATCTACGATCAGCCCCAGGATGCCTGTTTTGTTATTAATAAACTCCTTATAATCTTCAGCATTAAGGCTGATGATGTATTCATGGTAAAATACGATGCGGCCCGCGAATGATAATTGGCGAATGCTATCGGTAAACTTGTCGATAATATAATTATAAACATCATCAGGGCTAAGCATAAGCTGCTTTTTATTTTTGCCGGTATTTTCACTGGTTAAAAACCAGTCATGGATACCGATACGCTGCCAGATAGAAGGTTTTGAGTCCATTAATTCTGATTATTATTTGTTGTATCCGTATTGGTGCTGTCCGTATTTCCTGCTTTATTTTGCTCTGATCGTATAACACCCTGAATCGCACTTTGTGTAGTAGAATCTGCCTGTTTTCGTTTGTTTTGATAATCGGTATTATCTTCTTTTTGAATTATCGGTGGACTACTGTCGGGCTTAGCGATCGAATCGGGCACAGTGTGTGGTATCGCTTTCTCTACAGGCCTATTGTTGCTCAACAATGTGTAAGTGTTATAAGCCAAAGAAAACAAGAGCAAGATGACCAATACTGCAAAAACGAGAGAGGAAACTGTCATTTTTCCATCGCCGGCATTGGGTTGTAACAATGGAGTTTCCGCCTTGATTTCCTTAGCTATCTCTGTTTTTATTTCAGCTACGCTGCTTTGTGCTATCGCTTCATGTAGTTCTGTACCGTCACTATAGCGCCCTTCAGGTTGCTTTTCCAGGCACCTGCCAATTAAAGTCAGTAACCACCCCGGTACCTGCATCTCTCTTTCCTGCTGTGCGCTTGGCCAGCTTTTTGGCAGGTTTTCTCTGCGCAGTTTCAGCAAGTCCGGCAAAGGTGATTCCATGTGCGCGAGCATTACCGTATTCCTCGCTGTTTCCCCGTTATCATGTAACGGGAACGGCACCTGCCCTGCCAGCAATTCGTAAAGTATGATGCCGTAACTATAGATATCTGTTCCGAAAAGCATCTTGCCCTCGTTTTGCTCCGGCGCCATGAATTCTATCGCCCCCGCATGCCGCATGCTGCTCCGCCTTTGCTCATCTGACATTACTGACAACCCAAAGTCGAGCAATACATAATTCCCTGAATGGATATTGAACTTTACATTGTTGCTTTTAATATCGCCATGTTTTACACCTACTTTATGGCAGTGCGACAATGCGCAGGCCAGCTGGTCGGCCAGCTTAATGGTTTCCTTAATGGTGAATATTTTTTCATTTGGCACTTTCAGCAATTCTTCCAGGTCTGGGCCTTCAATAAATTCCATCTCGATGAAAGGGAATGAACCGCTCTCTGTAATACCTGAATTGAGTATCTTAACTACATTAGGGTTTGGAACTTCATTTACTTTTTTCAGCTTTTCTACTTCATTTATAAAGTTCCGGTAGTTTTTATCTTCCAGGCTTTCGCTATGGATCGGAGTGGGCAATATTTTAACAGCAGTAATTATTGGTCCTATTCGCCTGCCTTTATACACTGAGCCCTGCCCGCCTGTACGCAGGGCACCCATATTCTCTAATCCCGTGGTTATCGTAAATATTTTGCTCATGCTGATCGTTCAGTCAATTGCACTAATTAACGTAAACTTATGTATTAAGTTTAAATAGTTTTGTATTAAAGTTGAAAGCCGGGGGGCGGATATTCGTTTTTGATCTCCCGCCGAAAATGAAACGTATATTTGAAATGAGCAGAAAGAAGAACCTTTCCCATTAAATTCACACGGATGTACTAACTCTTACTACCAATACAGATAGCATTAAATCAATTTCAGTTGAGATATTGATTTAAAGGACAATCTTTAATTATTATCCAACTTTGTTCAATCAGCTCCACAACATTATTTTATGATCGTGCGTATTCATCATTGTTCGCAGCAACCAATGATTTGGCAAACTCCGCTTTACCAACTACACCAAGCAGTAACCAGGCATTAGCATCGTTTTTATTTAGCGTTAAGTTTTTCCGGTATAATCCCTGTTTCTACCATCCACATTTCGCAAAGCTGTGTCCATAACTCTGTAGAACCGGGATTATTTCTTAAAGCGATAGCATGACCTCCCTGCGGGAAGGCGTGAAAACTAACCGGTATCTTATTTTGTAGCAAGGCCTGGTAAAACAGCAGGCTATTCATTGGGTTTACAGTTTTGTCGTTAACCGCGTCGACTATAAAGCACGGTGGCGTAGCCGGCGTTACCAGTAATTGCGGCGAAAACCTTTTCTTTAGCTCATCCGATGCGCCGGGACCCAGTAAACTTTTAACACTGCCCGCGTGGGCATATGATGTGCTCAGGTCTATAACCGGAGAAACAAGGATCATAAAATTCGGCTTAAAGGACACTTTATCCAGACTATCACCTATAGCCGATACATCATCGCCGATGGTTCCGGCTGATGCCGCAAGATGCCCGCCAGAAGACGACCCCATAATCCCGATCTTGTCAGTGTTAATGCCCCAATTGACCGCATTCGCCCTGATATACCTGATGGCACGCTGGGCATCCATTAGCGGGCCGGTTTCCCGCTGTTTCAGGTCCGCCGAATTTGGCAGGCGGTAATTAAGCACAAACGCACTTATCCCCATGGTATTAAACCATTTAGCCAGTTGCAAACCACTAATAACGTATGCCAGGTGTTCATACCCGCCACCCGGGCAAATAACTACCGCCGCGCCTTTATTTTCCTGTTTACCCGGAAAAAAAGCATACATGCCGGGTAGCATAACCCGAAAAACACGATCATTAGCTATGCTGTCTTTTAATTTCAGGTGCCTGGAATTCGGGATGTTATCTTTAGGCCATATTGGTATAAAATCCTGAGCGTAAGCCGCCAAGGAACAGCACATTAAGATTATAATAAAGCTGTATTTAAATGAGTTTGCCATTTTTTCTGTTATAGACCTTGATGATCACTCAATATTAGTTATAGCTTGAAGCGGATCCCAATCGCCAAAAACATTCCGAAGCGTAATTTGCCCCGCCCGAGCAGGTGTTAATTGTTTTGACCAGGTCACTCTGGCGGTAACATCAGCTGCCGGACCATAGTTTTCGAACTCCGCATAGCGTGCTGTTTTATAGCTTTCGGTTTTATTCCAGTTGCTCCAGCCCTCGGCCTTCACTTGCTCGCCCAGGTAACAATGCATATAAATCACACAAGCGTAAGGACGCCATGGACGGCCAAGCGACACCATATGCAGGGCACTATCGCCGGTTAGGGTACAATTGTTAAACACAAAGCCATAGGGATGATCTTGAGGTGTTGAGGCAGCAGTAACATGTGAGTTTTTTTTGCTGTGGATATGGCAGTTTTCAAACCATGCTGTAGCGGAGCCAAAAATAAAATCGGTTGTTCCTTCTATATAGCAATCTTTGTAATACTGACGGCTTTTATCGTTGTTCAGGAATAAAATGTCTTGGTTACCGACAAAGCGACAGTCTGTAAAAACAGCTTTATCGCCATCCGCCTCGACTGCTACGGCCTGCCCTGCGCTAAAACCGGCATCATTGCGAAAGGTAATATCACGTGCCTGGAAGTTATAGCCATTGATAAGAAAACTATAAGAGGAACGTGTACTGATATTATTTCCACTCGCGGATACCTTACCCGAGTGGTCGTCATAAGTCAGAATGGTATTAAAGCGCGACTCGCCCCTTAACTCTACAAAGTTTTTACCAGAGTCCAAATGAAGTTTTTCCTTGTAAATGCCATGCTTAATGAAAATCACGATACGGGTTTGATTATTCATGGGGACTGCATTTATGGCTTCCTGCACCGTTTTATAATTGCCACTGCCATCGGCTGCCACAATCAGGCGCCTGGCCTGGCCAAAAGAAAAGCTCATTAAAAGTTCGAAACACAACAACAATAAAACTTTCTTCATTTGCCGGTTTGCTTACTTTTAACAATCCGGTCTTCGAGGTCGAGGTGCAAGCGCTTGATTTCGTTTAACACCAGTTCCGCCATCAGCCTCGCACCGTATTCATTAAAGTGGGTATTATCGCGCCTTCCTAATGGATAATTAGGATGTTCCCCGGAATCAACCTGCATGTAGATCATTTTAGCTGTTTCCGGCCCCAGCTTATCGACTAACTCCCGGCTCCGTTCATCCAAATCAATAACCGGCACTTTTAGTGAATCGCCGACGGCTCTTACCGCATTTGAATATTCGAGGTGTGTTTCCTTTATTTTACCATCCTTATCGAAACTACACCTGGTAACCGGGGTGATCAACACCGGAATAGCATTTTTGCCGCGTGCCTGGGTAATAAACAAGATCAGGTTTTTCCGGTAATCGCTTACCGGTGTGTACCTGTCGGCGAACTGAGGTTGATTTGCCTCGTCATTATGGCCAAATTGTATCAGTACATAATCACCGGCCTGCAGGCTGTCAACAATGGGTGCCCAGCGGTTCTCACTTATAAATGTACGGGTACTTCTGCCGCCCCTGGCTTCGTTTCTGATACTTACCGAACTATCAAAATAATCGGCAAAAGGCATACCCCAACCAGTAAGCGGTAGCCGGTCCTTGGTATAAAGGCACATCGTAGAATCACCTATCATATAAATTTTGATAGGTTTGGGTGGTAAGGTAACCGCTACTAGCAGAAAACCGGCGGTAAAGATCTTTTTCAGCTTCATTTCCTTGTATTGCTATTTTATAGGTAAATCTTTTCCTTTTATTATCCTCGCAGCAAGTTCGGGCTGTATAACTCTTATGCGGGCCAATACCAGTTCGGCCATTTTACGGGCACCCAACTCATTAAAATGCGTGTTATCTTCCTTGCCTTCGGGGTAATTAGGATTTTCTCCGGGCAGCAAATGATTAAACAACAGGTTTGATTGGTCAGGACCAAGCTTTTGCAGCAACTGCATGCTTAAACTGTCCAGGTCAATTAAAGGCACATTATTTTTTGCCGCTACATCCCTCATTATTTGCGCGTATTCCACATGGGTATCCACTACTTTACCGGTAGTATCAAAATTTCTGCGGGTAACTGGTGTTATTAATATCGGGTTAACCTCCTTATTTCTGGCCTCTGTTACAAAACGGGTAAGGTTGCTACGAAACTCATCCGGTGTAGCATAGCTGCCTTTGGTTTTTACTTCATCGTTATGGCCGAATTGTATTAGCAGATAATCGCCCTTTTTCATATTGGCGGCAACAGATTGCCACCGGCCCTCGTTGATAAATGTTTTCGTGCTTCGCCCGTTTTGTGCACGATTGTCAACAGTTACCGTCTGATCCCAAAAAATGGCAAAGGGCATTCCCCATCCCGTTTCGGGATATGCCGATTTCGCTTTTATCGACATGGTAGAATCGCCTATCATATAAATGGTTATAGGATCCTGTAATTGCGTAAATCCCATCAGGACTAAAAAAAAAGAACCGATTAGTACACGTTGGTACACGTTTTTTTTTGCGAAAAGTTTATTTAACATATTAGTATAATATTATTGTATAGTTATTGCGCTTTTATCCAAGTGTTTTTCAAGTTTAAGCGGCTCAGCTAAACTTTTCAGGTTGGTATCTGACACTTTAACACCCTTTGTACTTCCGCTTGCCGAAATAAATATTGAGGTGTTACTATTAAATCCAATGCTGTTAAAAGTTATATTCTGCGCGTTATTCAGTTCGATCAATGTTGATGCTGGCGAAATTAGCTTTACATTTTCCAAAGAAATATCCGCCGCGTCCACCGCGCTGAATGCAGTTTTTGCAGATATAACCATATTCGACATATATATATGATTCACCGGCATTTCAGGCAGCCCAGTAATGGCGATGGCGGATCTGGCATTATTACAATAAATGTCGCTGATATGAAAATCCTGAAAACGTGGTGTTCTGCTATTCACCGCCACCTGTGCGGATGTGCCGTCCTTAGCATCTTCGTCATAATAGGTATTGAAAAGTATGGCTTCATTTAAAATATCGCGCATATAAATATGATCCACAAATACATCATGTACCAAGCCACCACGGCCACGGCTACTTTTTACACGTATGCCAACATCCGTATTTACAAAATCACAATTGGTAACATATATGTTTTGCATACCACCATCTGTATTGCTGCCTATTACAAACCCACCGTGCGCATGGTAAACGATACAATCGGCAATAATGATATTTTTCAGGGCAGGATCAGTAGCCGCATCTCCTTTATTACCACTTGATTTCATACAGATACCGTCATCACCAGCATTTACTGTGCAGTGATAAACCGCTGCGTTTTTGCAGGACGACAAATCAATACCATCGCCGTTTTGCGCATAATATTCATTGTTTATAGTCACATTACGAATGATCATATCGGTGCAGTTCCGGGGATTGAGTGCAAACTGAGGTGAATTTTTAAATGTGGGTCCATCTATGATTACCCCAGTGCTGTTCTGTACCGACACCATTGTCGGACGAGTATTTTCTGTTGTAGGATAATACATGCTGCCATCCTTGCTAACCGAGCCGCCAGCTTTTACCAGGTCTCCCCAAAGAGTTGGTGCAGCCTTGCTTTTTTTGAGTGGCCGCCAGGTATCGCCCCCCCCGTCATAAACCCCCTCGCCGGTAATTCCAACATTATGGAGGTTATTTCCTGACAAGGGCAACTTTGCCTTACCATTAGCAACCGGATATTGAGCATGATCGGTAGTAAAGATTATCAGTGCACCGCGATCGGCATGCAGGTTCACATTACTTTGCAGTTCGATAGGCCCGGTAAGCCACAACCCAGGGGGGATCTGTACTACACCGCCGCCAGCGGCATTACATGCCGAGATCGCTTTTTCAATGGCGGTTGTATTGAGTGTTTGACCATCGCCAATTGCACCGTAGTCCTGTATATTAAAAGCTTTATCGTTAAAATGAGGTTCATTTATCGTCATTTTAAACGGGGCGTGAGCAAGATAATAAGCCAGATCTTTTTCACTACCCTGTGCATCAGCGGTATTGGCTATCGCGGCTAAAAAAATATAGGCAAGGACAAGAATTGTTATTTTAAATTTCATAATTATTGGTTATAGTCAAATTACAAAGTAAGTTTATATCAAAGGTCTACTGGTTGTTAACTAACCTGAATCACTTTTTTGAATTGTTTACTTATTGGTTTTATCGTTACAAACGTAAAAAGGTAATCGATTTATTGAGTTCAAAAATTGACTGAATAGGTCTTATTTCTATTAATATTTGTTAAAATACTCTCTTTATGGTTGAGGTACAATGAATAATTGACAGCCGGTTAGTTATTTTTAAATATATGATCTAAAAAACCTGTTTGTATAGTTCAAGGCCTGGTTAAACCAATGGTCGAAAAGTATAAATATATGCGGTGTATTAGCTATGGTATGTAATTTGTCATCCTATTTTGTTAAAGCGCCCACCCTAAGCCAATCAAAATCCGCATAACCTGAATCATTTGACTGGCTTTCGCGAGTGCAAAACAGACCTACTTTTGCACCAATCCACTGTCCCACCCTCGCCTGAAATTCATCAGCTAACCACACATAGTCGATGCCATTTAGGCTATAACCAAAATGGCACTTCGCACCGGCCTCAATCTTCACCCCCAGGTAAATTATCGAAGATGACAACTTAGTTATTTTTTTTTCATCTTCTGTTCCGCCTTTACCCGCATCCTTACATTCCTTATAAACCAGGTAATTCCCATCGGCTGAGCTTTCCATAGCTATCGCGGCGTAGTCTAAACCCATAATGGTCAAGCCTGCCTTTTCATCTTTCAGTTTTGGATTGGGCACGAAATCTACCTTAGTCGTTACCATAAATTCATCAGCGGGAAACTTTTGCAGTAGTACATTTCCGGCACTCCATAAATTTTGCTTATCTGGTATCATTACCGAATACAACCTCAGGGCACCCTTAACCGGGTTCATATAATACCAAGCTTCGCCGGGATTAGCCATCCATTGCCATTGCAAGCCCAGCGTATTACCATTAAATTCGTCACTTTCGACAGGTGTATTAATGGGATACGATCTGCCTACATTGGGCTTTTTATAGCTTGCAACCGGTTCACCTTTCCCATTTCCGCTTTTATCGATACCAATCACGGGCCAGTTATATTTCCATTGCATGGGCTGCAAATGAAGCACTCTGCCGTAGGGGCCTTTATCCTGAAAATGCAGGAACCAATCCTGGCCGGTTTGGGTACTTACCCAGGCACCTTGGTGAGGGCCATTTGTGCTGCTCTTACCCTGATCCATCACGACCTTGCGTTCATAAGGTCCATAAACGCTTTTTGAGCGGAGCACTAATTGCCAACCTGTTGACACCCCGCCCGCAGGTGCAAATATGTAGTAATAGCCATTACGCTTATAAAACTTTGGCCCTTCAATGGTGGGGTCGGTTTCATGGCCGTCATATACGATTACGCCCTCATCCGTCACCTTCGTTCCATCTGCATTAAGTTTATTCACTGCTAGAATGCTCTTTATGCCAGCCTTACTGCCGGCAAATGCGTGTACCAGGTACATTTGGCCGTCATCGTCCATCAGCGGGCATGGATCTTCAAGGCCTAAACCCGGATAAACCAGCACTGGATCACTCCAGTGACCGGCAGGATTTTTGGCTTTTATTAGATATATGCCATAATTGATATCGGGATAATAGATGTAAAATTCACCATGAAAGCAGCGGATGGATGGTGCCCAAACACCGTCACCATGCCGGGGAATATTATAATGATCGAACGGGGGTTGCCGCAATAAGGCATGCCCTATAATCTCCCAGTTAACAAGGTCCTTCGAATGCAAAACAGGCAAACCGGGAATAGCTTCAAAACTGGATGAGATAAGATAAAAATCATCACCTACCCTTATCGCGTCCGGATCGGAATAATCGGCATCCAATATCGGGTTTTTATAGGTTCCGTTTCCCTGATCGGCCACCCAGACTTTTGACACATAACTTGATCCGCCCTTTTGCACAAGGGGGATATGTTGTGCTACAACCCTGCAACACCACATCATTAAAACTAATGACAGCAGTTGTTTTTTCATTCTTTATGGTTATTGTACAGTATTTTCAAGGTGTATGCTCATTCTTAAATTTATTTCTCCCTTAAATTATGTGATTTATTTAAAACGGAAAGACTAACCGACAGCGTATCTGACATTTCAATAGCGTTGCCTTTGGATGCCCGGATAAGATAGTAGGTAACCTGGTTTTCGGCAGGCATAGCTATGTTAAACTGGTAAGCCGCTATGGTATCCGTTTTTGTAATCAACCTGCTAGTGTTTTTAAATAACATAAGCTTATCAGGACTTGTAAGCAACTGGTAGGTAATCCCATTTTGTGGCCAACTGCTGTTAAACTGCAATATCGCCATATTATTAATGCTTCGCGCCATAAAGTTAGCTATGGCTATTGAATGCCCAGTTGTCTCTTTGGGCAAATCCTTCCAAATGGCAAAAGGATCCCAATCGCCGAACAATAGTTTGTTATCATAATAGGTCTTAGCAGCGCTATCGGTAAGTTGTTGAGACCATGGCACCCTGTGCGTTAAGTCAACCGGTGTACCGTCAAATTTAGTTGTTTTATATTCCGCATAAGTTATTACAGATGTCTTTGTACCATCATCCCATATTGACCATCCGGATGGAACGATAGAAGCGCTCATTGCGGTATTTAAAAATACCACCTTATTTTCCGCCCGCTTGCGCCCCCGGGTTTCGGTGCGGCTATCGTTCTGCCAGGGCCTGCCCAGCGTATAACTCGTTAAGCCATGATTGTTTGGCATCGTACAGTCTCTGAATACCAGGCCGTATTGCTGTCCAGCCGGAGTACTTGCCGCTGTTACATAACCACCTTTACCACCATCGACCCGATCCCGTGGAAAGATAATACAATGGTCAAAAACAGCCACTGCCGCGCCATATATAAAATCGGTATTACCATCAATATAACAATTATTAAAATACACCCGGTTCCCATCCCGGTTTGTCAAAACGGTATCCTGCCCGCTGATAAACCTGCAGTTAAAAAATACAATCCGGTCAGCGTTGGTCTTGACCGCAAGCGACTGTGGCCCGTCAAACAGACGTCCTTGCGTGTTTTCCATGGTGATATTCATCAGCATACAATCGTTGGCATTAATAACCACTACGGATGTACCGCCCTTACCATCACCGTAGGCTATTGTTGTCCGTGCTACATCTTCCCCGATCAATTCTATAAAGGGTTTTGTGGCGGGGATAATGATCTGCTCAGTATAAATACCCGCCTTAATAAAGATCTTATAAGGCGTTGTCCTACCTTCCGGCGCATTATTTATTGCCTGCTGAATGCTTGTGAATTTTCCGCTACCATCTTTGGCAACCAATGCGTCATATGCCACCGTCACTTTGGCGCCCGCGGGGAGGTAAATAAACACAAGAAGCAGGAACCAGCTAAAATTCAATTTTATATGCATAGAGATTAGTTTTCCGATAAATTATTTATCTATTGTCAATGCTGAT
Organism: Mucilaginibacter sp. L196; assembly: GCF_009765905.1. GTDB lineage: Bacteria > Bacteroidota > Bacteroidia > Sphingobacteriales > Sphingobacteriaceae > Mucilaginibacter. The sequence continues at coordinate 118,157 of NZ_LMUO01000006.1, forward strand.
TTATCAGCACCATATTTAAATTCGGTTACGTTTTTTGCTGCTGATATGCTGGTATGCTGAACGCTGATCTGTCCGGAGCGATCTCCATTTATGCTAAAAAATAAACCGGGGCTGTTTTGTGTAACTATTTGGTTAAACGTGATGTGATTGCTATTTTCAATATTAATCAGCGGTCCGGGATTATTGCATTCCAGGGTTATATTGTTTAAATTAATGTTTTGTGCCTCCATGATATTAACCCCCGCTTTAGCTTTTATAAATACGTTTTCCAGGTAGATATCTTTAATGCTCATCTCTGGCAACCCACGTATAAACACGGCCCTTTCCGCCCCGTTACACACAATATTGCTGATATAAAATTTGCGAAACTGTGGAGTACCTTCATCAACAGCGGGGATATCCACTTTACCGTTTGTTTGAGCCAACGTTGGAGCCTTTGCAAAGTAGTACATATCAAATAAAATAGCATCATGCACAATATCGCGCATGGTGATATTCCTGATAAATATATTCTCCACGATACCGCCACGGCCGCGAACCGTTTTGAAGCGGAGGCCGTTATCTGTGCCGATAAAAGTACAATCAGAAACAAAAATATCATGAGCGCCGCCCGACATTTCACTGCCAATCACAAAGCCACCATGCGCCTTATACACTATATTATTGCGAATGACAATATATTGGGAAGCTTTACCAACCTTCCGCCCCTCTTCGTCCTTACCCGATTTTATACAAATACCATCATCACCAGCGTCTACCGTACTGTTTTCAACCAATACATGCGAACAGGATTCGATATCCATTCCGTCGCCGTTTTGGGCATTGGGAAGATTGCGTATCCTGACACCTTCCAGCGTCAGATCATCACATAACAGCATATGCAGGCACCAAGCCGGCGAATTCTGAAATGTGACACCTTGTAACAACACCTTTTTACAATTATTAATCACTACTAAATTCGGTCGGAAGTAGTCCTTAATGGCTTCATAGTTCTTTAATGACTTTTCAGGATCCACATAACCAGCATTGGGTATTTTTGCACCTTTTGCGTAGCTGGCCGACGGGTACCAGGTGCGGCCGTCATTGCTTAGTTCGCCCCCGGAAGCCAACAGTTCTTTCCATTCTTGTTCAGTAATCCTATCTCTGCCCATGGCACGCCAAACCTCGCCATGTCCATCTATCACGCCTTCGCCGGTTATAGCGATATTGGTTAAATCGGTTCCGGATATAGGCGACTGGTTGCGAATCGCCTTGTGCCCTTCATAGTTCCCCTGCATTAATTTATATTGGCTTTTATCATCAGTAAACTGTAGCAATGCTGCCCGGTCAATATGCAGGTTAACATTGCTCTTGAGTACAACCGGGCCGGTAAGCCATAAACCCTGCGGTATCAGCACCACTCCCCCGCCTTTGTTGCTGCAATCCGTAATCGCGTTATTGATACTTTCTGTATTTAGGGTAGCGCCATCGGCTTTAGCACCGTATTTGATAATGTTAAATGTGTCCGTTTTGAACAACGGTTGTTCAGCCCGGGGTAAATTTTCCCATGAATATTTCTCACTGCCTGTCTGCGCCATTATCTGCCTTGACAGTACAATAGCGAGTGATGATAATAATATTTTTTTGTTGATGTTCATTTATATATAGTTTCAGTATTTAAGTTTTTTCAGTTGGCTACCAGCGTATATGTTTTACCGGGCAGTGTATTAAAATCATAAACTTTTGTCGGTTCAAATGTCATCCCTTTAAGCTGATCCGGATCGGCGATTATGGGTTCTTTGATTTCGTTCACCAGGAATAATGGGTTGGGATTTTGGCCACTTGCAGCTCTAAGTGAAAACTTGCCGGCCGGTCGCAACTGATTTGGTAATCGCAGGCGGCAATTACCCCCCAACCTGGATGTGATCACCAATTTAGTAATCTTCCCTTTGTCCCAATCCATGTCTATTAGAAATCCCCCTCTCGCAACGATGCCTTTGATAGAGCCCTTATCCCAAGCCGAGGGTAAGGCAGGCAATAAATGAATATCGCCGTCGTAGCTTTGCACCAGCATTTCTGTTATACCGGCCGTACAACCAAAGTTTCCATCGATTTGGAATGGAGGATGAGCATCAAATAGATTGGGATAGGTTCCGCCGCCACCTTCAATTTTACCTTTCCATACAGGAGCTGGTTTTAATTCCTGCTTAATGAGTTCGAAAGCATGATCACCATCTAACTCACGCGCCCAGAAATTCACCTTCCAACCCATAGACCAGCCGGTTGACACATCTCCGCGACTGATCAGCATATTCCTGGCTGCTTCCATTAATTCAGGATGCCTGTAGGGAGATATCTGTTTACCCGGAAACAAACCGAACAATTGTGAAATATGGCGATGCTTATCGCCTTTTACATCCATATCATCAAGCCATTCCTGTAACTGCCCCCATTTACCAATATGCATAGGCGGTAAGCGGTCTTTTTTTGCTAAAAGCGTATCGGCAAATGCCTCATCTGTGTTCAATGCATGAGCAGCGGCGATTGTATTGGATAAAAGGTCAAATACAATCTGGTTATCCATTGTGGTGCCGGCTGTTAACGAAATCGCACCAACAGTTTTATCATGCATGAAATCATGTTCAGGCGACATAGACGGCGATACAACCAGCCAATGGTGATCAGGATCTTCCTGCAGTGCATTGACAAAGTACATCGAGGCGCCTCTCAGCACTGGGTATATTTCTTTTAAATAGGCCTTATCGCCTGTAAAAAGATAATGTTCCCACAAATGTTGGGTTAACCATGCGCCGCCAGTAGGAAAAATACCATAAAACGCTTTATCAACCTGACCAGAGATTCGCCAGATATCTGTATTATGATGTGCCATCCAGCCGCGAGCACCATACATTTCTGAGGCGCTTTGCCGACCCGTAACTGAAAGGTCTTTGATCAGTTGAATTAATGGTTCGGTAAGCTCGGAAAGATTGGTTTCCTCCGCGGGCCAGTAATTCATTTCCGTATTGATGTTGATGGTATACTTCCCTCCCCATGGCGGCGAATCCAACTCATTCCATTTACCCTGCAGGTTAGCGGCCTGATCCCCAGGTTGTGAACAGGAAATTAACAGGTATCTGCCAAACTGATAAAATAACGGGACCAAGCCCAGGTCACCGCCTTTATCAAAATCTTTAATCCTTTCATTTGTCGGTTTATATGAAACAACACCCTCTCCGAGCCGGAAGCCCACGCGGTTAAAATAACGCTGATAAAAAGCGATATGATCTTTGATTGCCATATCATATGGTTTTTTTAAAGCCATATCCAGGAACCCTGCAGTCCGCTTTCCGGCATCGCCGCTCACATCGTGGTAGTTTTTAAAATTGGTGCCCATTGCAATGTAAATGGTTACCGCGTTCGCATTTTTGACCGATAGCAAGGTATCATCCTGTATAATATTGCCGCCATCTGTTACCGCCTTTACCAAGGCCTGAAATTTAATAGCGCCATCAATACCGCTTCTGGAATCGCCTTTTCCGTTCATGACCAGTTTCCCATCCGTAACCGCCACCTGGTAGTTATGCATTGGCGAATGCATTGACAGGTTACAGGTGATTGACCCGGGTTTATCGGCAGTAAGATGAACAATCACAGCTTGATCTGTAAACGAGACAAACATCACCCGTTTATAACGGATACCATTAACGCTATAACTAACCGATGATATCGCTTTTGATATATCCAGATCACGATAATAATCCTGTACCGTATCGTGGCCCGGAAACTGGATATACAAACTTCCTATGGTTTGATAAGGCATACCGTTCTGTTTTGAAAACATTTTACTGTTGGCAAGGCGCTGCGCTTCCACAAATTGTTTTTCGGCTATCAATTTTCTTAATTCCGGTATAACTGTTTTCACATCGGGATTTACATTGTTATGCGGACCGCCAGCCCAAACAGTTTCCTCGTTTAATTGGATGCGCTCAATGCCAGTCGTACCAAACACCATCGCGGCAAGCCTTCCATTTCCGATAGGGAGCGCTTCATTCCAATTGGCAGCCGGTTTATTATACCAAAGTTTCAGGTCCTGCTGCGCAAACGCAGTACTTACAACTGACAGCAGGCAGCTAGAAAAGACAATTAAAGCCTTAAGAATTTTCATTAATGTTTTTTAACTTGTTTAGCTGATGTGAGCTATTCATTTCGTTTAATTGTTTCTCCTACTCCTGTCATTTACCGCATCTTTTTGGCGTAAAGCAAAGCAGGCGCCTGGATAATTTGCCGTCTTTCTATTCATTGAATAATAACATCCCGAATAGCTAATCGTCGGTAGATCAGCAAATAACAAAAGCAGTGATATTACTGCCTTTGTTATTAGTATAATGTTTAGTTAATAGCCGTAATTATTACCGCCAAGGGCCGGGTTATTAATTAAGGTTTGAGAGTAGTATGGCAATAATTCGCTATGATTGGTTTTAAACGCATAGGCAAATATTGACGTAAAGCTTGTGTTGATACCAGTATATCCAAGCCAGGATACGTGAGTAGTTAGCGTAGTGGTATTTCCCGGTATAGTTAAATCAACAGGCGCCTTTGCAGGAGCAGGTTGATATAATGAATTGGCCCATAAACCCTTACCTGCTCCGGCGCCGTTAGCAGGGCTCCAATAACTGTCATCCCCTTTAAAATCAGCATTGTAATACATCGTTTTAGGTAAATTAGCACTCATACAATAAGCCGGAGGGGGAGCCATATACGATGGCGGGTTCATAGCCGCGGGCGTTGCCGCACCCATATTGGTTAAATTTGCCTTGGTTTCATTAATGGCGGCAGTGAGCAGGTTCCATCTTATCAGATCATATTTCCTGACTGCCTCGCTTCCGAATTCAAGCATACGCTCCCGAACAATATATTTAAAAAAGCCGGTGTAATCATTGGGTATCGGGGGCACCAAGCTGGCATTACCGCTATGCGCCCGTGTACTTACCTCTTTAACGGCGGCAATGTCAGCAGCCGACGGTCCGCCATTAATTTCATTATCAGCCTCAGCATACATTAACAGCACATCTGAAAATCGCTGAATAACCCAGTTAAGCCCCAGGTTTGACGGCGATGTAGGGTTCGCCGGGAACGCCGGGTTCGTTAACCATTCTTTTCTCCATTTGCCGTCAACTATAGCATTGATGCTATGCCCTTTACGTGTCACGTAGTCAGTATTTGTTTCAAAAGGCACACAGGTTACGTCCCTTCTTACATCAGTTGAATCAAACATATAGAAATAGGTAGGCATAATGGCTAAAGATCCGCCGCCGACAGTGCCAAATTTTGTACCATTATAGGTACCAAGCTTACTGTCACTTGTGGAGGTTGCCCCTCCCATCGCTACCTGAAACATAATTTCTCCGCTGGGGTCATTTCCGTTATGCCCGCATATATAGGTTTGCCAAACGGCCTTGTAGCTGGGATCAAGCGTATGCTCATCCCTCCTGGCCAATAAATCGGAACATTCGCTAAAAGCAATTTTATAATAAGTCAAATAATCGCTACCGCGCTCCATTACACCACTTTTTGCCCTTAGGGAGTATCCTCCTCTGAACAAAGCAATCCTTGCTCTTAGTGCTTTTACGGTACCTTTGGTAATACGTTGATCAACCGGGTCACCAACAGTTCCAACGTCGGTGCGCCATGGAACCAGGTTTTCGGCAATTAACAAATCATTTAAAATATGATTGTATATGGTATCCCTGTCTGTTTTAGGTAAAAACAAGTTGGTTTGAAACTGAGATGGTATCCATTGTGCCGGAACATCTCCCCAGTTACGAATGAGCTCAAAATAGTACTGAGCCCTTAACGTTAATGACTCCCCGTAAAGCCTTTTAAGCTCGCCTTGGTCCATCGGCGTGCCGCTGGTGTATTGAGGCATGCGCGGAATGTAATAAATACACAGATTTGATCTTTCGATACCCTGGTAAGACTGAGCCATAATAGGTTGTAGCTGGGCATTATTGGAAGTAAGGTTATATCTGGCAATATCCCTCCTGTCATTATCCTGGGTATTGCCACCTGCTCCCATCATCTCATCGCTGTCGTAGGGATAATACATGCTGATCCTGATGCCGTAGCCATAATCGCCGGTTAAGCTGTTATAAGCACCCATTACAGCTGTACGCGCAAGGGTAACGCTTCCAAAAGTAATCGCAGGGCTAAAAGTGGATAGAGGGTTCGGACTGATATATTTTTTACATGAATTTACAAATAGTATGGCAATCGGTATCATCATTAAAAATGATGTTAATGTTAAAAATTTAGTTTTCATATTCAATATTTTATTTAGAATGAAACATTTACGCCAGTGATGAAAGTGCGGCTTTTAGGATAAGCAGAATAATCAACACCCGGTGTTAAAGTAGTATTACGCCTGGTACTTACTTCGGGATCATAACCACTGTAACCGGTTATAGTGCCTAAATTATTGCCGGTAATGTAAATCCTGAAATTGGTAAGGCTTAATTTCCCTAATAGCACCTTAGGAAAAGTATAACCAATTGATACATTATTAATTCTGATAAAAGAACCATTCTCGACTGCGAACGACTGCGGATATGTATATTCTATGCCGGTTACCGGGATCCAGTATTTTGCATTACCATTAACAGCGTTCAATTGCGCCGGTGACACGCCAATTACCGTGGTTGGATTAGTTAAAACCCGTTGCAGGTATTGGCCGGTATTGGGATCGGATACTACCCAGCGGTTATTGAAGATAGAAAGGAGGTTGGCACCATTTTCATATTCGCTGGTAAACTCCAGTTTATTGTCATTATATACCTGGTTTCCATAATCGAAATTAAGGAATATGCTCATATCAAAGTTTTTGTACCGGAACGTTTGATTTAACCCTCCTACAAATTTTGGTAAAGCGTGGCCAATAACGGTTTCATCATTAACATCGATCTTACCATCGTGGTTCAGATCTTTGAATTTTTGGGTTCCGGGCTGTATTGTGGTTGATGAAATACTGGAGGTTGGCACACCTGGTTTTAAACCAAGGTATTGTGTTGTAGCCCACGGATTATTCCTGTCGGTGTAAGGAGCGGTATAAAAATCCGATGGTTTGTAGTACCCATCGTTAACCAGGCCATACATCGTTCCTACTTCCTGCCCAATCTTTACAATATAATCAGCGGGTCCGTTAGAACTGCTGTACCAGCCAGAATTTGCTGAAAACTGGGTTTGATCGCCCAAACTCAATATAGTGTTTTTATTAAATGATATATTAAAGCTGGAATTCCATGAGAAATTACGTGATTGAATAATGTTAGCCTGTAAGGTAAACTCCAAACCTTTATTACCTGTTGAACCCACATTCTGAAACTGGGTGCTATAGCCGGTATTTAAGGGTATGGTATTATTTAGCAATAATTTAGTGGTTACATTATCATAGGCATCAACAGTTAGCTGTATGCGGCCTTTTAAAAAGCCCATATCTAAGCCCAGGTTTTTAGACTTTAATGTCTCCCATTGAAGATCAGGGTTATTCAAGGTGCTGCCAGGTGCCAGGCCAAGCGCCCCCGCGTTGTTTAAGTAGTAATTTTTACCTGTTGAATATGCCGGGTCATAGGAATAGGGCGTGATCCGGTTATTACCCGATGAACCATAAGTGAACCTTAGTTTCAATTCAGAAAAAACATTCTGATTTTTCATAAAATCCTCCTGTATGATGCGCCATGCAGCAGATGCCGATGGAAAATAGCCCCATTTTCTATCAGGCCCGAAGATAGAGCTCCCGTCAGCCCGTACCGTTAATGACAAAATGTATCGTTCATTATAAGTGTAATTGGCTCTCGAAAAGAATGATAGGGTATGCACCGGCACTTCCGATGACGTGGGTGAGGGTTCCGTATAACCAGGAGGGGCCGAGGCTAGACCGAGGTTGGCAAAAGCTTCATCGGGGGTTAAGCCAACAGGAAAATAGCGCAGGCTAATGTAATTGGATTTAGTATCTGTTTGATAAAACTCCTGCCCCGCCAGGAAGTCGAAACTGCCCTTCGTGTGCAGGAATGACGGATTGCTGTAATCAATGGTATTTGAGTTATCAAACGTGGTTACCTGCCCTGTTGTTAAGGTTAACGTAGGCATTAGCAGGTTGGTTTGCGCATCTGCGTTAAGCGTATCATTGTACGCTCTGGCCACAGTATTATAAATATCATAACCTATGGTAGACCTGAATGTGACGTTTTTTACGATATTGTAGGTAATATTTCCGTTGATATCGGTGGTGTTTGCCTTGTTCTGACGATACGTTGCCGGTAAAAGCTGCAATGGATTAACCAACGTAAGTCCGTTTCCGGGGTTTGAAGCGTATAGTGCCGGATCAAAGTCGCCTTCACCCAGCCCGGATGCCAGAAAGGGTGGATACCGGACAATCTGCCGCAGGTTGTTAGTTCCGGAGCCTCCTACATCCGAAGTTCCGGCACCATCAATAACCTGCTGACTATAACGCACATTAAAACCCGCCGATAAGCGTTCATTAACCTGTTGATTAAACCGGAAGTTCAGCAGTTGGCGGTTATAATCCGATCCTAATAATATGCCTTGCTGGCCATTATCGGTCACGCTCAAATTGAACTGTGTTTTCTCTGTTCCACCGGACAGACTTAGATTTTGTGTTTGTTGAATGGCTTTACGGCCAAACATCAGATTTTGCCAATCAATCCCCGGTTGTCCCTTATAAGTCTTGATCGTGTCAAAATTATAGCCCACCCTGGTGTATCTGTCAATAATGGAAGAGTCACCAGTTAGTTTATACCTATCATACATCGCCATAATATATTGGTAAGGATTCATAACACTTAATTCCTTAGCTAATTTTGAGACGCCTACAAAAGCATTATAATTAACCGATATTTTGCCGTTGGTATTTCTACCGCCCTTGGTTGTAATTAAAATAACCCCGTTAGATCCTCTCGAACCGTAAATCGCTGTTGAAGCGGCATCTTTAAGTACATCTATTGTAGCGATATCCTGTGGCGAAATAACAGTCAAGGCATTATCAACCTGGACACCATCAACAATAAAAAGTGGGGAACCGCTTTGGGTAATCGAATTCCGGCCGCGGATGTTAATATCAGCAGCCGCCCCCGGGGCACCTTCTGAAACGGTGATCTGTACGCCCGCGAGCCTGCCTTCCAATGCCTCAGCCAGCGAATTAGTCGGTACATCTTTTAAGTCTTTGTTTGTTATTGACGAAACGGCTCCAGGGAGTTCGCTGCGCCTTACGGAGGCATAACCTATGGCCACAACTTCATCCAACTGCCTTGAGTCACTTTCCATGGTAACCTTAAAGCTTGTGCTGGTGGCTAGCGGTTCTTCACGGTTTTTATAGCCTACCGAATGAAAAACCAGGACACTTTCGGGCTTATCCGGAACTGTCAGTTTAAATTTGCCGTTAATATCGGTTTGGGTTCCGATCGAAGTACCTTTAACAGTTACCGAAGCGCTAACCAACGGATCTTTCGTTGTTTTGTCGATAACTGTCCCAGATATTTGCCGGGTTTGTGCTTGTGCTTTTACAAATAAAATTGTTAACACAAGCATCAGCAGTAGTAAGTTTTTCTTCATATTAAGGTTTAATTAGCCAGATATTTTTTAGTAATTAATACATATTTATTGGTAATAATATTTCAGTTATTTAACTCCGAAGGGTGCCACCAGCGACAATACCTGGGCCAGCGTTAACGGTTCGTCAAACGCTTCGGTAGCAGCGTTAACAGCCACTGTTCCGTTTAGCGCATTCAGACTGGTTATAGTTATATTATCCTGAATTACATTGTCCTCACCAACATAGTTGTTAAATAAATTGGCATTACCTGTATCATTTGCCCCGGTTATCCACGGCTTTATGGTTGCCGGGCCGGCTGGCCGCAAACTGCGCAACTGACGTATGGTTGCCGCGTGACGTGCTTCAACCGAGTGGATGGATAATGCTGCTGTAAGCACAGTTTGATTACCAATTAAAGCAGGTACCTGCCCCTTATAAGCGCGAACACCCGTATCTTCAAAGCCATTAGCAACCGCTAAAAATGTATCATAATTGGTAAATACTGTTGAAAAAAGGCCGGCGGCGGTAAAATCATAGGTACCATTTGTACCCTGTGTAGTTTGCAATATTGCTGAGCTGCCAAGCGTAGTTTGTAAGAAAACAACATGTGCTTTCTCCTGGGTCGACATCGTGGTAATTGCCGTTGTATCTCCGCCAGTCGGAACTAAACTTTTCGCCGCTAATCCCTGGGTGTAAAAGGCTGATTCCAAAAACTCCAGCTTTAATGCAAAATTCAGGATGTCGGTTACTGATTGAGGCAATGTTTGTCCGTATGCTTTTTGAAAAATAGTTCCCATAGCAAAAGGTAAAGCAGCCACGGCAATTTTTGAACCAAAGCTGGTTATGTTTTTAATTGCAGCACGACGGGGATTGATCCGGTCATGAAAATCCGGATCCGCTTTTTCTATTTCTTCAAGTATGTTAAAAATATTCATAGTGTGACTGATTAAGGTAGTTTAGTTGCTGTTAAATTAACCGTTATGTATTGGTTTACTGTAGGCAATACCTGAGACGGTAACCGCGATGCTTCCAGTCCGTTATATGGATTGGCAACATTATTTAGTGCAGAAGGCTGAATTACAGTAGCATCGGCAAAAGTGGAAAATGGCGAAGCTGTACCAGTGGTTAATATATTACGGATAGCTGCCGAGTGGCGCGCTTCTACCGAAACAATCTTGGCCGCAATTGTCAGATTTGCTGCATCCTGAATAAGATATGCAACGCCATTATAGGCAGCAACGCCCAGATCCTCAAACCCTTTGGCTGCATCAAGCACATTTGTCCTGTCGGCAAAGTTAATCTGACTAAAATCCGCCACCAGGGGGGCCAGGGCTCCGCTTCCTAAAGCGGCTTTATAAAAAGCCCTGTGCGCTACTTCGTGATCTCTGATGTCGGTAAGAATTGCCGTCTCAGCCGCCGTTATACCTGTATAAGGTGTAGCAATAACCTGGGTATAAAATGCAGCTTCCAGTTGTTCCAGAGCATAAGCATAATTTAAAATGCCGGTATCTCCGCTGCCTAAATCGACCGTATTTTTATTTACCGGACTATTGCCGGTAGACTTTTTACACGAAGACCCTGCTAAACCTAGTATCGCGGCGCCAGTACCTGCATATTTTAAAAAGGCTCTCCTTTCCATCCCGGCCCCTCGTCCTCCGGAATCATCACTGTTTAAATGATTAGTTTGCGTATTAGTTTTTTCCATAATTAATTGATTTTCGGGTTATATAATTGGTCTTAATCGGTATAATTAAATTTTAGATTTCAGTGCTTTTCCCGGTAACGGTGGTTGTCCGAGTTACACGATTGATAAAAGCGAATACAACTTTGATGCACTTTTAATCATTTTCCAAATCCATCAGCCATAAACACTGATGGGTTTGATATGATCATGTAATTCAAAAAGACCCTTACAAGAAACTTTGTTTATTAATGGTTTTTATTGGGTATTGGCTGTACAAACTTATAAAGGGGCTATAAAATGAGGGTTCAAAATTTAGGCTAATAGGTCCAAATTTTATTATTTCAAGTTAAAACGAGGTATAGAAGTGTTTATAGTCAGATCCGTATTTATGTTATTTTCAAGAAAGAGTGTTATACTTCCGTTACAACAACGTACCGTTCAGCTTTCAATTCATGCTAATTAAATCCTGGGATGCATGGCAGGTTATGCAATATGTTTACAAAAGATCTTTGTCTACTTTATCTATTCGCTCGTCAATGTAAATTAATTGAGCTTTAGTGATTATAGTTTAGCATATGAACGAATTAAGAAAAAATAAATATTTCAAATTAGATAATAGATTTTAAGCAAATTCTGATATTAGATAAATATTTAATATTAAAACCTAATTATTAAAATACCTTCCCATTTTTTTCCGGCATAACTGATTTGATTATTTATGACGTTAATGGATTTGAATAACCAATAAACTTTACCGCTATTGAATGTTTAAACCGGTTCAATCAGCAATTGATTTTTTTATTATGCATGCGAGTAACCGATTAAAAATCCACTTTTCAATATTGTTATTGTTTTTCATTGTAAAAGCAACCGGTCAGCCAAAATGCAAAATTGAACGATACTCAACAGAGGATGGCTTATCGCATGATGCGGTTACCTGTATGATGAAAGACCGGGACGGCTTTATGTGGTTTGGCACCTGGGATGGCATTAATCGTTTTGACGGTCACAATTTTGTTTCCTACAAATCTTCACCCGGGGATCAGTCCCAAGTAAAAAATGACAGGATAGATCAGATTGTAGAAGACAGGTCAAACCACCTATGGCTTAGGGCCTATGATAAGGAAATTTATAGGTTTGATAAAAAAACGGAACAATTTCTCCCGATATCGCCTTTTATTAATACTAACGGCAAACAAAAAATAAATTGTTCCCGGATAATAGCGGGTGAAAACGGAAGCATCTGGCTGGTTACGTTCAGGAACGGACTACTCTTTATTCCCCAAACCAACTTACCATCTCCCTGGTTTATCAGTTATAAGAAGGGACTTAAACCTGATTATCAATTGCCTTCAAATACTATTAATTTTTTTCATGAAGACCATGATCACAATATATGGATAGGGACACCGGATGGAGTGTGCCTTTTAACCAAGTCAGCATCGGGAGCTTACCGGAGTATTCCTTTGGAAACAAACCTTGCGGCAAACTTAAATTTCACTACTGTTAATGAGGATGATCATCAATTGTATTTCGGCACTAGCCAGGGATATTTAATCATTTACAACAAAACCTCAAAAAAAACCACTCGCCAAAAAATCACTTCTAATACGCTTAATGCATTGATCCTGTCAAAAATAAACGGTTGTATTTATGGCACAACTTCGGCGGGAGAGCTGATCAAGGTAAATCTGAATGACAACAAGATCACCACATCGATTTTCACCCCGGCAGGGGGCCTTAATTCCATATACGAAGATCGCGGCGGAAATTTATGGATAGAACCAAAAAGCCAGGGAGTAGTGCGGTTTGACCCTTATAAGCGGTCATTCCAATATTTTTCACAAAAAAACGACGCCCTTTACAATAATAGCGGTAATCACTTTAAGGTTTTGGAGGATAACAGCGGCTTAATTCTGATAAATATGAAAGGCGGGGGCTTTGGCTATTATAACGAAGCTAAAGCTAAAGTAGATTATTTTTATGATGATCCTGATGATCCCAATCGCCAGCTCTCCAACATTGTGACCTGTTTGTATTATGACCCTGCCGGTATATTATGGCTGAGTACAGATGACCGGGGAATTGATAAGATTATTTTCCAGAATACTGATTTTAACCAGCAACAGCTGGTTGAACAGGCACCTTTTAAATCAGACAATGAAGTTAGAGGTATTCTTTACGACCGGAAAGGCAGGTTATGGCTTGGGGTAAAAAGCGGCAAACTGTACATTTATCAAAATAATAAAAGAACAAATATCCAGTTTATCAACGAGCCTCCGGGTGGGATTGGTTTGGTTTATTCGATGTTGCAGGATAGGCTGGGTAACATTTGGTTAGGCACAAAAGCGAGTGGTTTATATAAAGCCTCGCCTATTAATACGGAAGAAACAACCTATCGGTTAACCAATTACCCGGCCAACAAGCAGGATCCGAACAGTCTGAACAGCAATGAAATTTATGCCTTACAGGAAGACCATGAGGGAAGAATCTGGATCGGGACGTTTGATGAGGGCTTAAATCTTGCTGTAAATGATCATAATGTCGTCAAATTCAGTCATACAGGGGCTGCTTTTAAACATTACCCTAAGGAGGCTTTTCGCAAAATCAGAAATATGGCTTTAGATAAGCAGGGGAACCTATGGATAGGAACCACCGACGGCTTACTGGTGGTAGACCCGGTTTCCGGTCATTCGCCAGCTTATCGCTATGTTATTTACCGTAAAATACCGGGGAACAAGCAAAGCCTGGGTAATAATGATATCCAATTTATTTACCGGGATTCGAAAAACACGATGTGGTTGGCGACATCAGGCGGTGGCCTGGATCAGGCGATAGGCGACGATCCATTCCAATATCTAACGTTTAAAGATTACTCAACCAGGGATGGACTGCCTAATGATTATGTATTAAGCTGCGCGGAAGATAATCACCGGAACTTATGGATAGCTACTCAAAACGGGCTTTCTAAATTTAATATCGTTAAAAAGCAATTCAGGAATTATGATTCTTATGATGGCTTGCCGAAAACAGGTTTTTCAGAGGCTTCCTGCATCAGGACACCGGGCGGTGATATTGTTTTCGGGAATATTAAAGGTTTTTTAACCTTTAATCCTGATCATATTACCAATTACCGGTTCAAAGCAAATATGGCTTTAACCAATTTGCAGATCAATAATGAGGATATAGCGCCCGGGGACAACGACGCTGTAAACTACAATATTGATTATATGAATAAGCTCAAGCTTAAATATAATCAAAACATCATCAGCATAGATTACACGGTGCTGGATTACAGATCGAGTTTTAAACAAGCCTATGCTTATCGCCTGACAGGTTTTGATACGGTTTGGCATAACAATAAGGGGCAACGCCGGGCCACCTATACTAACCTGCCCCCCGGCAACTATACCTTTGAGGTAAAAATCCTCAGTAATGACCTTTATACTAAATTACCGGCAAAAAGCCTGGCTATAACCATTCTTCCACCTCCCTGGCGTACCTGGTGGGCGTATCTTATCTACCTGTTATTAGCGGTGATTGCTATTGAAACTATCCGCAGGATTGCACTTACCATGCTAAAGTTGAGGCATCGAATTGCGGTTGAAAAACGACTATCTGATTTAAAACTAAGCTTTTTTACTAATGTTTCGCACGAACTGCGAACGCCGTTAACCTTGATTTTGAACCCGATTGAAGAGATTGCGAGGAAAGAAGAACTCTCTATGCAAGGCAATGAATACATTAATGTGGTACGCAAAAACGCCAACAGGATGGTGCGCTTTATAAACCAGTTGCTGGACCTTAGAAAGGTACAAAGCGGGAAGGCTACGTTAACCATAACCCGGACCGAAATGGTGTCCTTTATAAGGAATATCGGAGAATATTTTACAGATATCGCCCGTGAAAAAAGGATCGAACTAAAGATATCAGCCAATGCAGACGAGCTTTGGGCATACATTGATGCCGATAAAATTGATATTGTTATTTATAACATCCTGGCCAATGCCTTTAAATTTACTCCTGAAGGTAAGACCATTTGCATTATACTGAACCAGTTTGATACCGATGATTATTTTCGGATTGAAATTATTGACCAGGGAATTGGCGTGGCTAATGATAAGTTAAATGATATTTTTGAGCTGTATTATGAAGGCGATAACCGCCAGGGCAATCATCAAAAAGGTACTGGCATAGGCCTGGCGCTTTCAAAAGAATTTATAGAACTGCACCAGGGAAAAATTGTGGCTAAAAACAACGCCGAAGGCGGCCTTACTATTGCCATTGAACTAAAATTAGAAAACGATTATTTTACCGGAGATCAGGGCGCATTGGCCCATTTAGGGGAGGCATCACAGCAAATTCAGGAAATCGAAGAATCTCTTTATTCGCTTACACTATCTGTAACCAGGCAAAATGACATTAATGTTCCGCTGGTTTTGCTTGTGGAAGATAATATTGATTTAAGAAAATTCCTGGTTATTCAATTGAGTGAGTTTTACCGGGTGGAAGAGGCGGAAAATGGCGAAGAAGGATTACAAAAGGCTATTCAGTTATTACCTGATTTGATTTTAAGCGACGTTATGATGCCTAAAATGACCGGGATCCAGATGCTTGATCAATTGAAGAATGATCTTTCGACCAGTCATATTCCGGTTGTGCTGCTGTCGGCCAAGTTTTCTGTTGAAAGCCAGATCGAGGGATTAAAATATGGGGCCGACTGTTATATAACCAAGCCATTCCGTAATGATTATTTATTCATGTCAATAGAAAATTTATTGAGGCAGCGTAAAAAGATATTCGAATCTTTTTTAAACGGGAAGAAAACAATCAACCTGGGTCCCGGAGAAATTATGATTACTTCAAAGGATGAAATATTTTTAAAAGAGGTGATAAAGATTGTAGAAGACGGTATGCTGGATACTGAATTTAATATAGATACTGTTGCAGAAACCATAGCCATGAGTCGGTCTGCCTTTTACAAAAAATTTAAAAGTCTGACTGATTTGGCTCCGGTTGAATTTGTGCGGGAAATGCGGTTAAAAAGGGCTAGACAATATTTTGATGCCGGCGATCATAACATTGCCGAGATTGCCTATGCTGTAGGCTTTAACAACGCCAAGTATTTCAGCACTTGTTTTAAAGAACAATACCACATCACCCCATCGGAATATTTAAAATCCAGAGCTTCAGAAGTTCATTAATTACCGTTATAAGGCCGAAAAACATGATTACTATCATCGTTGTGATGGTGTTGCATTAACAACCTATTTCATATAC
The DNA here is from genome assembly GCF_009765905.1 of Mucilaginibacter sp. L196. Taxonomy (GTDB): domain Bacteria; phylum Bacteroidota; class Bacteroidia; order Sphingobacteriales; family Sphingobacteriaceae; genus Mucilaginibacter. The sequence goes on from NZ_LMUO01000006.1 coordinate 134,704, forward strand.
AATTGATTAGAAATTTATACTAACAGCGCCGTGATAACAAAGGAGTAAGCACTGTTAGTATAGGTAAATATTTAGCTGATAAATTATTTACCGGCTATAGTAACCTGTTTTACCTGATAACCGATGGCCCCGTTTAGATCACTGCCTTCCAGCACAATAGTATAGGTTGTCGGTTTATCAGCCGCGAAAAAAGTGAAGGAAGCTTCACCACTTTTATTGGTAATAATATTAGGTTCCCAATCAATTGTTGAGCGCAGATCGGCAAACTTCCGTCCTATATCTTTATTTAAATAACGTGGCCGGTAAAAGTTCGCGGGCAGCGTTGTTGGCATTGGTTTATACACATACACGCCGTTAGCCTTAGTCATAAATGGCCCATTACCCGATCGGGTGGTTATTTCCAGGAACGCATTGTCCGATCCTCTTTGCCCGGTCGCGTCCAATGCTAACAGTTCATCATTATCGGCTATGTTCCTATTAATATAGGATGCAATATATTTAGCACTGTATAATACTTCGATACCTTTAATATCTTCATCTGTAAAATTATCCAGGTATTGTTTAATGTAATAGTAATACTCATCAGTTTGCCCCGTAATGGGTTCGTAAAAACGGGTAAGGTCGACACCATCGAAAACAAACCTTACCTTTTTATCTCTTAAAAAAAAGTTACGATCCTGAGACTTAGGTAAAAAGCTAACTGTATAGCCCTCAACTTTTTTCAATATCAAATCGTACAAACTCATTTTTCCGGCATCCTTAACCTCGTCTTCCCCTATTACCTGATCGGCGTTGCCTGCCCCGTTTAAATTATCTGAGCCCTTAATTTCAGCCTGCGCTTTCACTACAACTTCTTTGAGCACATGCCCATATTGTGCCATTTGTAGTTCTTTGAAATAATCTGAGCTTGATCTTACATAATTTAATACCGTATCGCTGCTGTTAATATACCATGGGGCAACAACAGGCAAACTCAAATTTCTGGTGTCAGGCGGGCTCACTTCATCAAGACTTATTCCGGCATTTATGGCTTTACCGCTTTTGCCTTTATGCGCTTCCAAAACAAACGTGGTGCTGTCTACCGCCGGTAGTTTATCAAATATAAATTGGCCCTGTAAATTAGTTGACGTATCGCGCACAAAACGGAATTTACCGGTTGATATTAAGACCACATCCGCGTGATCCATCGGCTTATTGAATAGCGTGGTTACGCTACCTTTTACCCGGTTCGAAAGTTCCGGTTCAAAAAGAGGTTTGGGCAATGTGCTGATATTCTTCCAATCATAACCAATCCAGCCCTGCGTAAGTAAAAGCGCATCGAGTGCTTGCCAGGCATCTTTATCTTCAGTAAAATAATATCCGGGGGCTTCAACAAATCCCTTAAGATCATCCGTCAATAAAAAATGAGTTAATATTGATGAGTTAGTAGCTTTGTTTTTTTTTACCTGGCCATCGTCTGTAACGGCTGCGGAAAAGCTGCCAATTATCGGTTGACCAGAGATGTCTCTTACGATTATTTTCACAGGAATACTATCCCTTGGCCCATAACTTTGCTGACCTGTTTTAATATCAATTTTAAGATTGTCGTTATGATTGATGAATATTAACCTTTCATTAACCGGCATATTATTGGCATTTAGCAATGTAAAATGTGCAATGCCTGTAGGAAAAAGGCTTTTGGCTACGCGTACCGAAACTGTTGGCACCCCTGCCGGAATGGTTGCGGCAAAACATACTACATCCCTTGACTGCCCGATGAGGTATAGGGGCATGTTTTTTTTCACGATGTCATCAGTTATAAAAACAGAAACGGCAATCGTATCTTTATCGGCAGGATTGCGGATACGTAATACGGTACCGGATGATTTTACCACAGGTAAAGGAACTTCTTTATTTTCACCGTCGGGCAATTTTACCCTGGCGGTATAAGTTTCGCCCGCCGCAGGGAGCAGGTCAATTATTCCCACGCCTTTATACAGCGACTGAAAGGACAAGATCTCTTTTCCTGACGTATTACCTGTAATCACCCCGCTTATATCAATCCCTTTACCATCCTCGCCAATTGCCTTAAAGCCGATATGTGACGGAATACCTGCAACCATATCACCACTCTCTGGCATAAATTGTATATCCGCGTCCTTTGCCCGGCTTACATTTACAGGAATAGTTACTGATTGTTTAATATTGATTTTATCCTGCGCTACCAAAGCCAGATGTTTTATTGCAGCATTCGCCGGTAAGAGGAAATCAACATTTAATGCCCCGTCGGCAGTAGTTTGAGCAGCTCCTTTGTATATGATATGATTACCATTCAGAAGTTTTAGCTGCAACTCTTTTGAAGCAATCGCACTATTCTGCATATTGCTCAATTTAATATTCATTTTCACTTTATTATCAATAGGGACTAGTGATGCATTTGCATCAACCAGCCAATTCTGTGACGCAGGATTAGCGACATAAAAGCTTTGATAAAAAAATGATTCCTGCCCAAAGTTACGCATCCAGTTGGTATAGGCCCTGATGGTATAGGCTCCCTCCTTAATTTCACCCGGGGCTAATTCAATATCACCCCAGGTTATACCTAAGCCAGCCGCCAGAGCGATTCTTTTAACAATCTTATTGCTATCATTAAGTAACTCTACATATAACCGGCCGCTTAAAGGAGAATAATTAAGCAGAGGGTTAAGGATATAGCCTTTAAACCATATCGTATCGCCAACGGCATAATAAGGCTTATCCAGCTGTAGGTAAAGTTTTTCGCCCGGCATGCGGGAGTGTAAGGTATCTATTTTTGAAATAACCTGCTGAATGTTCTGCGGTGCCTGAGCTATTGCTTTAAATATACCACCAGAAAAAAGAAAAAAAATGACTAAAAACTTTAAGGGGGTCTTGTAAAACGACATATTCATTGAAGATTTATTTTATGGTTTGACGTTAATTGTTGTGGCTAACGCTTAATTACCTGAAGCAAGCAAAATTCACACGCGATTATCTTTTTGATCAATCAAACATAAAAAGGAAGTAATTAATTAAGGGTCAAAATTTGATTGAAAAGGATCAAAATTTGAGCAATGATACTTAGGGTTATTTTTAATATTATGTGTAGCCGGAAATTGATTAGTCTTAAGAGGTTGTGTTTCTGTCAGAAAGAATGAATAACATGACAAAAACCATAGAAATAGCGCAACTAAAGCAATGAAAACTGTTTAACCCTGCCTAGGAATACGACCTCCCGGCAGGGCTTTTTTATGTATTATTTGTTTATTTTACCAATAGGATAATAAAATTTGATCCTAACTTTATATTTACTGCAATAAATACAATTCATTTAATGATTTTAATCAATTTTCAGATTTAAAAACGATTACTTTTACAACAAAAGCAATAAATAGTTAAAAAAAATAATTAAATAATTAAAATTGAAGTACAAAAATCACATTACAGGCCATTTACATGACGACAACCAGCTTAATAAATAATCAAATTAGACATTTATCAAAATATTAATTATTTATATCATTTTTAAATCAATTCACTAATCAAAAACAGACAAATAACTTACATTGCATCAATTATTGATTGCAATATTAAAAAAAAGTAAAAAACACTTCCCCTATGAAAAAAAAGCTAATTACATGTGACATGAATAGCTGTTTTTTGTGCAGAAATTGCCTTCCGGAATGGAAAGGGGCAATTGCTACTAACAAAAAGAATTTTTTCGTTAAAAAAAATGAAATAATCTTCCAGGAAGGCGATCCGGTAAAAGGAATTTATTTTGTATTGAGCGGCAACGTTAAGGTGCATAAAAAATGGGGACAGGACAAGGAGGTGATTTTGAGATTCGCATCAGATGGTGCGATATTTGGCCATCGGGGGCTCGATACTAAAATATATCCCATATCAGCCACTGCGCTTGAGGACGGAATACTTTGTTACTTTGATCTGGATTTTTTCGAGGCCTGCTTAAAAGTCAACAATGAATTTACGTACCAATTAATGATGTTTTTTGTAAAGGATTTACAAGAATCTGAAAACAAGATGCGTAACCTTGCCCATATGCCGGTTAAAGGCCGCGTAGCGCAGGCCTTAATATATTTGGAGAAACAATTTGGATTAAAAGAAGATGGCTTTATTAATATCAGACTATCCCGGCAGGACCTGGCTTCCTTTATCGGCGCTACCTATGAGACCGTATTCAGGGTAATAACGGAACTACTGAATGAAAACATAGTAGCCGCCCATGACAAATACATAAAAGTTATAGATAAAGAGAAGCTGCTATTATTAACTGCCGACGACGAAACTTAGGAAATTAAACTATACCAATATACACTTCACCATCTTCAACCCGTATAGGATAGGTTTTTAGATTTGCAATCAATCTGCTTTTAATTCAATAAATCTAACAAATCATCTTTTGACAACGAGTTGATCATCGAGGTATCTGTGCGAATAAGGTTAGTAGCGAGTTCCTTTTTCCCCTGTTGCATGATCATCATCTTTTCTTCGACGGTACCGGGGCAGATCAACCTTACCGCTACAATGTTTTTGTTTTGCCCGATGCGATGGCAACGGTCTATCGCCTGGTTCTCTACGGCCGGGTTCCACCAGGGATCAACGAGGTAAACATAATCGGCTTCGGTTAGGTTCAGGCCCGTTCCTCCGGCTTTTAAGCTGATCAGGAATACACGCACATCCGGGTTAGTTTGAAATTCATTAACCACAGCCTGCCTGTTGCGGGTCTGCCCGGTGAGATAAGTAAAACCTATACTTCTACTATTCAACTCCTTTTTGATGAGGTCAAGCATGGTTACGAATTGTGAAAATACCAGGATCTTATGCTGCGGCCTTTTGCTTTCAATCTGTTCCAGCAGTGTATCGATTTTGGCGGAGGCATTCCCCGGCATCTTTTCCCCGCTGAGTAACAGGGGCGAATCGCAAATTTGCCTGAGTTTGGTTATACCTTTCAGCACATTCATAGCGCTCTTTTTTAACACATCGCCATTAATGGCCGAGATATAATCCCTGAACTCCTTTTCATAGGCATCATAAATACCGCGTTGTTCAGCTTGCATTTCACAATGCAGGATCATTTCTGTTTTTTCTGGCAGCTCAGCGGCAACCTCCTGCTTAGTACGGCGCAGAATAAAGGGGCCAATCTTTTGCTGAAGCTCCAAAGCACGCTTGTTACTTTTAAACTTATCAATGGGTACCCCATAAATATCCTTAAAGTATTGTTTGCTACCCAGTAAGCCCGGGCAGGCGAAGGATAGCTGGCCATAAAGGTCAAAAGTGCTATTTTCTATAGGAGTACCCGTGATGGCGATCCTATTGCGTGATTGTAACAAGTTAGCCGCTTTATAGCGCTGAGATACGGGATTCTTGATCTGCTGTGATTCATCCAGAAAGACATAATTAAAGACATAATCTTTGAGGAAATTAATATCGGCAAGCAAGGTACCGTAGGAGGTTAATATTACTTCATACTTATCAAATTCATCAATGTTTTTGATTCGATCGGCACCATAAATAGTATGTATTTTTATAGATGGCGCAAATTTTTCTATTTCCTCCTGCCAGTTAAATACTAAGGAAGCAGGCACCACAATAAGGTTGGTATTATGCTTTACTTTTTCTCGTTGGGATAATATAAAAGTAATAATCTGTATGGTTTTACCCAGGCCCATATCATCCGCAAGGCAACCGCCAAAGTTGAAATCATCCAGAAAATTCAACCATTTAAGACCCTGCTGCTGATACGGGCGAAGTGTGCCGTTTAAACCCGCTGGCATATCAATCGCTTTTATGACATCAAAGTCGGCCAGCTTTTTATGGTATACGCTGATCTCCTCCTTTACCTTTTCATCCAGCATGGCGGCATCATAAAGCTGCCCAATAACTGTAAAGTTTATTTTGGGTATGCGCAAAGTTTCATCATCCGCTATTTCGCCCGCATTAAAATAAGCTTTGAATTTTTCAATCCAATCCGCAGGCAGTATACCCATTGTACCATCGTCGAGCTGTATATACTTTGTTTTGTTTTTTACAGCCCGGTATATTTGTTTTAAGGCAGCTCTCTTACGCCCAAACCGTACATCCACAATGGTGTTAAACCAATTTAAGCCACTCAGCACCTGGATGTTTATTTTAACCTTATGCTCATTTAGCTTATTGCCCTCCAGTTCATTAAAACCCAATACCGTAACCAACTGCTTTTGCCATTCTTCAAAAACATCCAAAAACCAATCTTCATCTAAAAACGTCTTTTTATGCAGATAGAAATAATACAGGTCGTTATCAAGTTGTTCTTCAAAGTAAGGGTGCTGCTTAATAAGCAAAGCTGTAAAATCCAGCTCTTCGGCATCATTCCGTTTAACCAGGAACTCATGGCCTTTGTTATCCACCCCGTAAATCTGCCTTTTAGTACGTACTGATATTTCTACTTCACCATACCGCATCACCGGAACGATCATGACGTGTATGCCAAAATCCGACAGGTAAATTATTTTTTCATTTTCGCTATTAAAACCCTGTTGTTTAAGCTGAACAGGTGTTGCGCGCGGAATATGCTTATAGTTAATATCAATATTATCTTCCAGCTTTGTGAGCAATTGCGATTTGAACTCCTCAAACTTAGCGGCATGTACCAATAACTTATCCTGCTTTTTGGTTAACAGGCTAATTACATTAAGCAGCTGCAAATTACCTGCAAGATAAAGTGTATCTCCTGCCTGTATAAAATAAGTGAACCTGATACTTAAATCATTCAGCTCAAAAGCCCTGTCCTCAATCGTTATTTTACCGGATATTTCATAAAAACGATCCTCAGGGCTTACATTTAGTTGCAATTCGCCGGGTAATAGTTTTACATTAACCGGCACCAGCGAACCCGCGGTTATATTCTCAGATTTTTCGTTATCATGATAATAGAAATCATAGCCCAAAGGATTTTTGACAATGGCTTTTAAGGCTGTAATGTCAGCTTCGGATGTTTTATTATTCAGGTGATTTTGAAATTTATGTATACCCGTAAAAAACTTCAACTGCTCATGATCTTCTGTTTCCCAGATAAAATCCAGCGGGGCAATTACTTTTAAAGGGTTTTTGATCTTACCTTCCAGCGTTGTTTGTGCCGAGTACAATTCAATAAACAGGTACTTGTAGTATTTATGCTGTTTGATGATGACACAAACGGTATCGGGTTCAACAGCTAGGATTGGCTCCGGTACAAGAGCGGCCTTTAAAGCCATTAAGCTTTCTTTGGTGACGGGCAACAGGGCCGGATTTTTAGTTGTTATCGTCAGTTTTTTTGAGGCATATGTTATGTTGAAATAATCGTCTAAAGCAGCTTCCTTTTCCATGCCGTAATCTACCGCGAACCTCTTTAATTTTTCATGTCGCAACTTTTCATCATAAAAAACACGGAATTCCTCTTTTTTCAGGATAGCAGTCAAAACCAATGCCTGGTGTTCGCAAAGCTTGTTACGCTCTGCATAACAGTCACATGATAAAGATAGCTGGTCTTCCTGCTGGGTAACGATCACTTCAGGAAAAGCGATGGTAGCGAATAAATTGATGAACGAACCATGATTGATTTCCAGATGCTTCGGTGAAATTTGCGCGGCGTTATCAGTGAATATATGACCTGTAGCGTACTGTGCAATAAGGACCTCGGTTAATGTACTTATACGAACGCCTTTAAAAATGACCTCATGGTTCCTGGAATCGTCATGCTGATCGCTGATCAATTTACTCACTGCGCTAAATATCTGAACAATTATGGATATTACATGAATTATTGAGCATTTGCCCGGTTTGGCAATTATTATTCTAAGAAGCTAACCTATTCGGCTGGTGCTATTAAATATATTAGCCACCACTGAAATTATTTTTGCGGCTCAAGTAGCGTTTTGTTATCGCTGCCCGTAATGTATTTAAAGGGACTAATATTATTGGCTATGAAAAATTTAAAAAATCTAAAATCGGCGGCGACATTAGCTTGCGTGATATTTTTATCAGCTATTGGGTTAACATCCTGTTTAAAAGATAATAACCACTACGTAATAAATCCAACTGCGTTGTTAATGGTTATACAAGCCTCGCCTGATGCTCCTTCAGAAAGTATATTTCTTAAACCAAACCAGGTTAATCAATCAGCATTTAATTACGGGGATCATTTGGGGTACTTTAATGCCTATACAGGTGGCAGACTGGTTCAGTTATTTGGCTATGGCTCGTCTACTTTAATTGCTTCAGATAGTATTCATTTAGCTAATAACAATGCTTATTCATTATTTCTGGCCAACACTTATACCAAACCTGACTTTGTGTTACTTACAGATAGCCTTGCACGACCAGCATCCGGAAAAGCGACGATTCGTTTTGTTAATGTAAGCGCAGGCTCCGGAAATGTTGACCTTGTAGCAAACACCACAACATTAGTAACTAACGAACCTTATAGAGGTGTTTCAATATCTACACCCGCTAAAGCTGCTCCAGTATTTACACCCGTTTCAGGAAATGTACAATATAATTTTGAGGTTCGCGCCACAGGCACTACAACTGTATTGGCTTCGCTCGATAGCATCAATATTAGAAATGGTGGTGTATATACTATTTGGTATCATGGTTCAACAACAGGTACCAGCCCTAAATTAAGTGCCGACATTATTGCTAACGCTTACTATTAATACGTTTTAAATTAAAAATCATGTAGCATAACTGTATTTACTAACGTAATGTAGTTGTAATCAAATATTATGAAATTATTTTATCTTTTGCCAATCGCGGTTTTTGTTTTCTTCGCATCTGCCTGTTCTAAAATTAATGATAACCAGCCAACCGTTGTGTTACCAACCGGTACTTTTACCGGCCAGTTTTTGAAGATTCATTTAAACCCTGTAACATCGAAATATGATACGTCGAAGGCTAATCTTCAATTGACGCTTTCACAAAGTACAGGTTTCACTATTACAGGTGATACTACAACGCTGCATGCAGGCAGTTACGGATCATATGCTGCAAACGCGTATTATATACAATTTGTTGACCAGACCTATAACGCGGCAAAGCCAGGTAGTAAGTATCATTTACAAGGTGTTTATAATTACCTTTATAATGGCACTCAACTGGTAATGTACGTGAACTATGCGGATACCTTAAGTTTACAATACAATTTTGCCAAAAGCAATTAATCCTTAACACTATCTAAGGGTTAACTTTGTTATTCTATGGAAACAGCAGTTGTGATAGTAAATGTTACACTGCTGTGTTAATTTCTGGTATTCATCAATATATAGTGGGAAAAGGTTAATGCTGAGACCGTCGGACATTGCAGAGAGCGAACTTATAGCGCAATGTAAAACAGGTAATTTGAGGTGCCAGGAGATCCTATATACCAAATTTTACGGATTTGCTATGGGGATAAGCCTACGCTATAGCATGAACCGTGAAGACGCGCTTGAAGCCGTAAATGATGCTTTTATAAAAATATTTAAAAACTTTAAAGATTATGATGCAGGCAAACCATTTAAAGCATGGCTCAGCACTTTTGTAATCAATACCTCTATAGATAAACGCCGGAGGGAGCTAAAATATCAATTGAATATTGATTTGGGCGAAGCCGTGATGGTGTTGAGTTCATCAGACACTGTTGGGAATCTGGAGGCTCAGGATATACTCAATCTATTAAAGCTTTTACCATTAATACAAACCACTGTGTTTAACCTGTATGAGGTTGATGGTTACAGCCATGAGGAAATTGGTAAAATGTTGGGGATAGCAGCCAGCTCTTCGCGGGTATATCTAACTAGAGCTAAAGAAAAATTAAGAAAATTATTATTAATCAGAACCGATAATGAGCGACGATCAGTTAGATAATGATTTAAGAGACCGCATTAAGCAGGTGTTTGATGATTATCAGGATGACACCGCGGAAGAAGGCTGGCTTTTACTCAGGAAAAAATACCCGGAGGAGAAAAAAGACCGGGCTATCTTTTGGTATCGTGTAGCGGGAGTTGCCGCGTTTTTACTATTGTTCCTAAATATTTTTCTGTGGTATAGAGATGACAGCGGGTATAAGAAAAAGATAGCGGGCATTCATAAAATTGAACATCGTATTGATTCTGACGCAATGGCTACTACCAGAGGTAAGACGATTCAACGGGATTCTTCCATCGGGGGAGTTAATGGGTCTAAACCGACTACTATTTCTAAAGTAATAACTGTTGGCACTAAGCAATCTCCTGTTGCCGGTAAATCAGGTATCCTGGCTCATGTTGATCAATCATCGCTTAATAAATATGGTCTGCCTGGTTTTCCTGTAGATAGTGAATCAAAACAAACGCCTACAGCAACGTTTACCGCAGCAAATAAAGCACCTGCGGTGGTTGATAGCGTTAAAACTAATATACAAACCCCCAACTCTTCTTCAATCGGCAAAAAGAGTATCATGGCTGATCAGCAACAACCTGTCGCGGTAAGCAAAGCCATGCAGCAACTTTTTGATAAAGAAGATAAATCAAAGAAGAATACAGAGGAACAGCAAACCGCAGCGAACAGGATCGCTTTGGGAATATATGCGGCTTCGTATGTTAATTACGCTAAGGGAAGCCAGCGACAATTTAATAATGGCGCCGGTATATCCTCAGATATTAGATTAACAGATAATCTCAGCATCTCCACAGGAGTGGCTATCGGCCAAAACACCCTGGCCTACAACAGTACAACGCCATCCATGCCGGTTGCTTTGATGGCAATAAATTCTCATAATTTTTCGGCTAGTACAAGTGCGTTGCCTTTAGTTGTTCCGGCATCTAAAAACCTGAATGCAAACCTGGTGAATTTAGATGTTCCGGTGAATTTAAAATACAACTTTAATCCACAAACAGGTAATACCTACGTTGCAGCCGGGTTGAGTTCAGGTACGTTCATTAACGAAAGCTATAACACTACCTACAGTTATAATGCCCCCGACAATGGTACGGTTTTGCAATCTCAGGAAGGTAGTCATAAATCGTTTGATAACTTTTATTTTGCGCAAATGGTTAACCTGGCATTTGGCGTAGGTTATCCTTTGGGTAAAAATCACTTAGTTATTGAGCCATTTTTTAAATATCCGTTGAATGGTTTGGGTGATCAGCATATTCTTTTTGGTTCGGGAGGGATTAACCTGAAATTCAATTTTGATGCAGGGAAGCAAAGGAAATAGGAATGTGATGGAGGCGGGTTTGTCATTCTGAGCGCAGCGAAGAATCTGTACGCCCGGATGCTACTGTACAGATTCTTCGCTGCGCTCAGAATGACAATTTTATTATTCCCAATTGTCATTCCGAGAAACTAAGCAATGACAATAACATAATGCCTTAAAGGTTTTTTAATACCCCTATCCCGTCAGACTTGCGAAGTTTAAAAGCTAAGTCTTTAAACTCGCTTGCAATGATTTTTTGTTTTACATCCAGATTAAAGGATGGCGTATAGGCACGTTTCTGATAACTTCTTCTGTTTTCGGCTTATGGTCAAGTCGCTTCCATGTATTAAACCAATCATTTTGTTGGTAAGCATTCGCCCCGAATAATAAAAATGGTTGTGCAACAGGCCAGCTGTCCCAATACATCACATCTGGTTTTAGTTGCCACTTACTTTTATCTGCAACGTAAGGATACAGGTAGCTTATACCTTTTTTAATTGACTTGCCATCCGGCGTTTCAAAGGCCCATAGGTTATCTTTCGGGGTTGATAATATTTGGCAAAGTGTTGTCATGGCATCTAAATCAAATATAGAGTAGCCATAAGGTTTAGTGCGGGCCAACTCCAGCGGGAAACTCCCATCGGTACCCATTTGCCTTGGCAATAAAACAGTTTTGTACATAACCGATATTGAGTCGAGCTCTGCCTGGTTATTACAAAGTTTGGCAAATGAGGCTACCTGCATAGCCCAGCAGGTGGAATGGTTGTTTTTAGTGAGCTTTTCCTGTATACCGGGCTTACTGGTAAGCAACCAATTGGTGTACTCAGCAAACCATTTTTTAACCCCTTCGCTTGTTTGCGCATCCATAGCCGGGCAATCTTCCATTACAATTAGCCCCTGTGCTACTTCCATTAAATGGATGCTATCAATTATGCCATAGTTACGACCTGTAAATTTACCTTTTATAGCTTGCGCGAATTGCAGATTAGGGTTCATCAATGTTTCAGGATCAATAAACCATGCTTTTAGGTGGATAATGGCTTGCCGCACATATTTCTGGTCGCCGGTTATTTTATAGGCTGATGCAAGGGCACCAATTATTTCACTGAAACGGATCATTGCTTTTCTGTGCTCAATAAAATTGGCAGGATTGCTTTCCCCATCCCTGTTAATATATGGGCCATCCGGATTTTTAGGATCAGGCCAGAAGTAGTCGGCTTCAGAAAAGAAATCGTGCTTCCCTCCCGCGCTTCTCGGGCTGAAAGAGGCCGTTACGGTGATCGGTTTTTGTTGCATTGCCCAGTCGGCTTCTGCTAAAATTTGTTTTCTCAGGATAGCCTCGGCAGCTTTTTCAACACCCGACTTCGTTTTTGAATGCGGTGCGTTAATAAACGCGCTTTGAAAGCACCACAATATCATAATAAAAAACACCCGACCTAATGATTTCATATCCAGTAATGATTAATTAATAAATGCTTTACTATTTCTTTTTTACACTATTTAATGCCAGCTGCCAGTTAAAATAGTAAGGATCTTTAACCATGGTTCGCTTAATAACAGATATATAGTCAGGGTTAAAATAAGCCGCTAGTGATAATGTAGTTAAACCACTTTCCGGGTTAAACAGTGTACCCGCTTTGTATCCTTTCTCGTTGTTTTTGGCACGCTGCAAATCAAACGGGACTTTGCTGTTTACAAATTCGCCGTGAGTTTTATCACCCACCATATAAGGGATCATAAAATCCACACATTTTTTAATGGATGAGCCGTTAGGTGTTTGGTAGTTGAAATAATCCTTACCCGTGGCCCTGTAAATAGCGATGCATGTTGTTAAAAGCGGTTCCAGATCATACGTATGGTAATGGAAAGCATCCCGCTCTACAAAATCATGCGTGGTACCATCCGGATTCAGATTTATAGCAAGCTGTTTTTCCAGTTCGGTGGTAATAAAGCCATCATATTTTTTAGTATGAATGGTATAGGCAATTAGTGTGATAATCTTTATCCGGTGCGAGTTCCAATTATTAATGGCCGTGCCCCTGCCCGGTTTTGAGGAAGCGCTGTTTAGTTCAGCATCTGCAACACTCTCCAGCCAGTTATCAATTGTTTTTTTATTCTCGGTTGATGATTGATCCCGCACTAAATCATAGCCGGTAATCATATCCTCCAGTTTGGTTTCATCTATAGGGTCGCCGGTTGCTTTATTTGTATTACTCCAGGCTAAAAGAAATTCCGTGGCTTTATCAAGATAAGCTTTATCACCATAAAGCCGGTAAACCAATGCGAGGGCGTAAATTTTATAAGCATCTGCAACTGCTTTAATGGTGGCTGTTTTTGCCGGGTTACCTTCCAGTAAACCCTCAGAACGTATTTCTTCTATCGGATCAGGCGTTTCTGTTAATGCCTTTTGCGCGTTGATCAAAAAAGGATAAAATGCTTTTTTATAAGTCGATGGCGCCGAATTATTGGTATCAATATCATTCCGCAAACTTTTAATTTCTACATTGGTCATACTAACAACCTGTGCATTTGCATAAGCATATGACATCAGTAAGCCGATAAAAACGATAAGTTTTTTCATTTAATAAACTGTTAAAAAATAATAAGACTATCTGTCATTGCGAGGAACGAAGCAATCGCGAACCTTGCAAATTCGCTTTGCCTATGCGCGATTGCTTCGTTCCTCGCAATGACATTTTGTTTTGTGTTATGTAAAAAATATTAAATCATTTTTAAACAACTTCTAATAATTGAAAGCTTTTTTTATACCAAGTTCTAATCCACGTAATTCAGCCAAACCCCTTAAACGGCCAATAGCCGAATAACCGGGATTGGTTTTTTTCTGCAGATCATCAAGCATTTTATGGCCGTGATCCGGCCGGAAAGGCATGGTAATATCTTTTCTCCCTGCGCTTATCCGTTTTTTTTGTTCTTCAAGCAAAACCTTCATAACCGAATACATATCAACATCTCCTGCTAAATGATCCGCCTCAAAAAAGTTACCGTATTCATCGCGCTTGGTGCTTCTTAGGTGTATAAAATGAATCCGGTCTCCGAGGCGCTGAACCATACCGGGCAGATCATTATCGGCATTTACGCCGAATGAACCGGTGCAAAAAGTTAAACCGTTACTAGGGCTATCTACTGCATTATAAATATCTCTGATATCCTGTTCATTACTTACCACCCGCGGCAGGCCTAGGATAGGAAATGGCGGATCATCAGGGTGTATGCACATCAATACGTCATTTTGTTCAGCAACAGGAATAATCTGTTTTAAAAACCAGCCCAGATTGGCTTTCAAATCCCCGGGACCAATATTTTTATAACTGTTGATCACCTGTAGAAATGATTCCAGTGTATAACCCTCTTCCGATCCGGGTAAGCCTGCAATAATATTTTTTACTAAATGAGCTTTGCCCCCGTCACTCAAACCCTCAAAAAACTCTTTTGATCTTTGGATGACCTTATCATTATAATCTTTCTCAGCGTTCTCTCTTTTCAGAATAAAAATATCAAACGCCGCAAAAGCCGCGGTATCAAACCTTAAAGCTGTCGAGCCGTCGGGCATCAGGTAATCAAGGTCGGTACGTGTCCAGTCGAGCACGGGCATAAAGTTGTAGCAAACAATATGAATGCCGCATGCAGCCAGGTTAGTTAAAGATTGTTTATAATTATTGATATAGTATTCGTAATTACCGGTGCGTTTTTTAATGTCTTCATGCACAGGCACACTCTCCACAACCGACCATGTCAGGCCAGCTTCTTCAACTATTGATTTTCTTTTGATGATCTCATCCACCGGCCATACTTCGCCATTAGGTATATGGTGCAAGGCTGTTACCACGCCTGTTGCTCCGGCTTGTTTTACATCATATAACGAAACGGGGTCATTTGGGCCGTACCAGCGCCATGTTTGTTCTAAGCTCATTTATTTTTATATTTTTTATTGAAGATAAAAGAAAGTCTATTCTTGAATCTTCTTCTTTATTTGATCATAAAACCATCTGTCATTGCGAGGAACGAAGCAATCGCGAACCTTGCATACTCGCTTTGTTTATGTGCGATTGCTTCGTTCCTCGCAATGACAATTAGTATTTAACAACACCTGCTGTATTAAGTACCGGTTTACCTTGCTTCAAATGTTTTTGGCGAAGCAATGCTTCCAGGTAATAATAGTCGGCATAAATAATAGGCACATCAATTTCGCTATTTCCCGGTTTATTCCCGGTGCTGTGTAATAATAAAAAGCCTTTATCGGCATCCAAAGGAGCTTGATAGTTATTATTAAGGCTGTTTAATATTTTATCGGCTGTCGCTTTATAAACTTTACCATTAGCACTATAAGTACTTAACTCATACAAAGCCGACGCCATTATTGCCGCCGCCGAAGCATCGCGCGGAACATTAGGGATAGCAGGATCATTAAAATCCCAGTAAGGCACAAGGTCTTTAGGTAGATTAGGATTATTGAGAATGAATTTGGCTATATTTTCTGCCTGTGTTAAATAAACTTTATTACCTGTTTCGCGGTAGCACATGGTAAAACCATATAAGCCCCACGCCTGCCCGCGCGCCCATGCAGATTCATCGGCATAGCCTTGTGCTGTTTGCTTATGTAAGACTTTGCCGGTTTCCGGGTCATAGTCAACCACGTGATATGAACTATAATCAGCACGATAATGGTTTTTCATGGTGGTATTGGCATGAGTAACGGCTATCTTATAAAAACTGGAATCACCACTTAGTTTTGTGGCTTCGAAGAGCAATTCCAGGTTCATCATATTATCAATAATCACAGGATATTTCCATTTTTTATTATCCCAGGATTTGATGCAACCAACTATAGGGTTAAACCGTGTACTCAAGGTTTTAGCTGCTTCAATAATTACTTCTTTATAATGCTCATCGTGGGTAAGCCTGTAAGCATTACCAACGCTACAGTACACCTTAAAACCCACATCGTGCGAATGGGCATCTTCTTTTTCGACCTCCATTGTATGTGTAAACACTTTGGCCTGGTCCATCCATTTCGGGTCGCCGCTATATTCGTATAGCTGCCATAGGTTGCCCGGGAAAAAGCCGGCACACCAATCACCCGGCGCTACCAAAATAAGGCTACCATCCGGATTTAATGAGCGTGGAGAAAACACATCAGCTTTTACCGATGATGCCTTTGTTTCAGCGGTATTACGCAATAATTCATCTGTTTGCTTTTCTGCAAATAAAAATGGCTTGGCTGCCTGCTGTGCAATTGAAGCCGTTGTGCATAAAGTTAAAAGTACGCCGGCTATAGCTGTAAATTTCATATCGGGAATTATAATTTATTGAACCACTTTAATTTTTATAACCAGCTTTTTCACCTCGTCATAACCATCTACCTTAATATTTGGCCGATGCGCATCCTGCGGAAAAAATAAATAAAAAGTACCGGGTTTAGCAATATAATAGGTGCCATCGGCTGTGTAATTCGCGGCATCTCTGGCTTCGTTATAAGGGGTTACCACAGTTGCAGTGCTTACCGGCGCCACCTCTATTTTTTCTTCGCCTTTAATTACATATTGTAAGTCGATGTACTTACGGTGCGATTCCCATTTTGCTTCATCAAGCGTTTTTGATGGCCCGTAGGTGATGGATGCAAAAGCATTATCACCATCAATAGGGTATTTACCTACCGATAAGGTGTCCAGGTTATGATCCTTCAAAAACTGGAATACTTTATCCCAAACGGCTTTACTGGCATGGTATTGTTTATAAAACTCCTGAGCATCAACTGATGGGGCTACGGTTAATGAAATGCCATTGGCCCATTGTTTACTGTTAACCCATTCGCGGGCTGATTTCTCGTTAGTTTGTGCGTGTACGGTGTTTGTTGTCATTGTTGAAAAGGTAAAAGCAAGCAGCGATGCTGAAATAACAGTTAGTAATTTCATGATTAAATATTTTAATCGGTTAATTGGTTTTTATGATTAACGGTGAATACTACCTGGAAATCGCTTTTAGAACCTATCGCTTTATTTTACCCTATCCTCCTCCTTTCCCTATCCTAGGGAAAGGTATCACACAAGTCCCCCGCATTCTACATTGAGGGGATTAAAGCCAGCTACAAGATGTTTAAAACTCTTAAAAGCAATTTTACTGGTGAATACTCCCGTTAATTTAATCCAATATTACAATCTATCTTTTTAATATAGATGGGGTAGGCCACTATATTTCTACGCAATCGTTTTAGTAACAAATTTAATATAGAGGTAATAGGCCCTCAACATTCCTGAATTGAGGTAAAGTTCGATTAAGTTATCAATCTTCATTTAACTTTTTATATATTGTACCCTATGCTTGGGGTTCAATAATCTGCAGGCTATTGATACAATATGAATTTTAACGCGGTTACAATAAGAGACATTGCAAAGGAGCTAAACCTGTCTGTTTCAACAGTGTCGAAAGCATTACGCGATAGTTATGAGATTAGTGAGAAAACCAAAAAACTGGTTGTAGAATGCGCGCGAAAAAATAATTATCGCCCAAATCCCATAGCACAAAGTTTAAAACAGGGCAATACTAAATCCATCGGCATCGTTGTTTCTACCATTGAGAATCAATTTTTTTCGCAGGTTATTAATGGTATCGAGTCCGTAGCCCATAAAGAAGGCTATAATGTTATTATAACCCAAACACATGAATCATACGATCTGGAAGTAAAGAATGTAAACCACCTTACATCAAGATCAATTGATGGTTTACTGATATCGCTCTCTACTGAAACGCCCGATGTTGAACATTTGAAAACACTGCATGCCCAGGGCCTGCCAATGGTATTTTTTGACCGGGTAACTGAAGAAATAAATACTCATAAAGTAATTTCAGATAATTATAAAGGTGCCTATGATGCCACCAAGCATCTTATTGATTCAGGTTTCCGGCGGATAGCGCATATTACCAGCCCCCCCAATATTTCAATTACTAAAGAAAGATTGGCTGGTTACAAGGCCGCCCTTGCCGATGCAGGCATTTTTACACCGGATTATTACATTAGCTATTGCCCGCATGGCGGAAGAGATATTAGCGAAATTGAGAACGCGCTCAATTTTTTGCTGAATCTTGAAGATAAGCCGGATGCTATATTTACAACATCGGATAGGATTACTACCACAACTATATTCTTATTAAATAAACTAAAAGTAGCCATACCAGCAGACGTTGCTTTAGTTGGTTATACCAATACCACCCTTGCCGATGTTTTAAATCCCCCACTAAGCTCTGTTCATCAACAAGGGTTTGAGATTGGCCAAAAAGCAACCGAGATGTTGCTAAGCCTTATTAAAAGTAAATGGCCCGTTACAGAGTTTGAAACCGTTGTTTTACCAACCCATTTATTCATACGGGAATCATCCACAAAAACAAAGAAATAAACCACTGTATTTGCCTATAAAATGAATATACTTAGTGTTTTGAACTTTGTTATATTTATTTTCAATCAGCTTATTAATATTGTTCCATAATATTATTTCTCCGAAAACGATTTCGTAAATAAATAAGCCGAAGCGCTATAAAACAAAGCTTAATAACCTAATTTTGATTAGTGCAGATAGTGAAATACCAACTATTTTAATCCAATTATAAACCACTGCATATATTAAATTATTATTAAATGATACGCAAAATAATTCTTTGTGCCTCCTTCGTGTTATTAAGCATTACTAATTCAGTATTTGCCCAAAGGGTAACACTTGATTATTTTTTTAACCACGAGGTACATACGGTTAAAGGGGTAACAACCCGGTACCATTATTTATGGACAGATAAGGCCAGCAGCGGGTTCTCCATATGGGGTGATATATTCAAAAACCAGGGAGCAACTTTAGATACATTAGGCGTTGCTCCTACTGTTCAAAATTTAAAAGGATCGGCTGTATACATTATTGTTGACCCGGATACTAAAAAGGAAAATCCCAACCCCAACTATATTAATGCACAGGATGCCGACCAGATTGCCCAATGGGTAAAAGCCGGAGGTGTACTTGTTTTAATGGCTAATGATAGTGCAAACGTAGAGTTACCCCACTTTAACATACTTACCGCGCATTTTGGAATGCATTTTAATGACGACCTGCAAAACCATGTGATTGATGACAAGCATTTTGCCGATGGAACTGTGGTAATAGCTAATAACCCAATATTTAAAACCGCAAAACAGGTTTTCTTGAAAGATGTATGTAGTATTGGCCTTACCGGAAATGCTAAACCGGCATTACGTGCAACAAACGGGGCTGTTATAGCGGCAATTGCACATTATGGTAAAGGAGTTGTATTTGCCGTAGGCGACCCTTGGTTTTATAATGAATATGTTAACGGGCGTTTGCCGGCAGGTTATGAAAATGATAAAGCCGCCAATGATCTTGCAAGCTGGCTATTGAGCCAGGCGACTAAAAAATAAATAATGTAAACAGAATTTAAAATTTAAACGAATGTAAAATCCAGTGCACATTTAAAAAATAAAAACCGGCAGTGTTGCAACCACTCCGGCTTTTAAAAGTCCCCCATTTCAGATTAGCTAAAAAATGAAACAACAGAAGTTGTACGGGGCTTTTTTTTGTCAAAAATATAGAAAAATATTCAACATTAACACAACTCGTATGAAGAAAAGAGCTTTACACATTGAAATCATTAAGCATACCTTTTTGCCTATACTGCCAATATTTTTATTGGCAAGCACTGCCCTGGCAAATGGTTCCGGCAGAATAATAACTATCAACAAAGATGTTGTTAGCACAGGAACATCATTAAAAGGTATAAAAAGTAACGATCATATTAAAGTGACAGGATCAGTTACAGACGAAAGGAATTTGGCTATACCAGGAGCTGTGATTATGATTAAGGGGACCAACATCGGCACTACAAGCGACGCGGATGGCAAGTATTCAATATCGGTGGATGAAAATGCCACTTTAGTATTCACCTCCGTAGGTTACTTAACCAAAGAGATCGAAGTAAAAAAACGATCAAAAATTGATGTGCAGTTGGTAACCGATTCTAAAAACCTAAACGAGGTAGTAGTAGTTGGTTATGGCACGCAAAAGAAACGTGATATTACCGGTGCTGTTGGATCTGTAGGGCTTACCGATGTGGCAAAAACACCGGTATTTGGTACCGGCCAACTTTTAGAAGGCCAGGTGGCTGGTGTACAGGTAACGCAAACAAACTCACAGCCGGGCGCTTCATTTACCGTTAGGATACGCGGCACAAACTCTATTAACTATTCCAGCGATCCATTATATGTGGTTGATGGTTTTGCAGGTGCCGATATTACCGCGTTAAACCCTAATGATATTGCATCAATGGATGTATTGAAAGACGCGTCATCGACAGCAATTTACGGTAACCGTGGTGCTAATGGTGTGGTTATTATTACCACCAAATCAGGTTCGGCAGGTAAACAGACAGTAACCGCGGATGTTTATAATGGTGTGCAGGATGTAGGCCGTACATTGCCTATGATGAATGCACCGGAGTTTGCTACTTATCTTAATAGGGTAACTGCCTACAACAATCAATATAATACTACACAAACAGCTTTACCATACACCCAGGCGCAAATTGACGCGATGGGCCCGGGTACAAACTGGCAAAAAGCGCTTTTTAGACAAGCACCTATAGTTAATGCTAACGGGGCTATTAGCGGCGGCTCAGCGGATAGCAAATATTTTATAAGCATGGGTTATTTTGGTCAGGATGGTATCATCCTGAATTCTGGTTACAAACGTGGCAACCTGCGTTTTAACTTCAACCATAATATCAGCAGTAAATTAACCTTTGGCTTAAGCTCACAACTATCCTATAGTCAGCAAAATTTGGCTAACGTGAATACCAACGGTGGCAGCACCGGCGGTACATTGCTTGATGCCTTACGTATAAGCCCAATTGTGCCAATATATGATAATACAGGCGCTTACACTTTTGAGAATGGCCCTAATGGCTATGTTGATTTGGTTGGTAACCCTATTGCCGCAGCCGAATTAAATACTGACATAAGTAAAACTTTTAGAGTATTTGTAAACAGCTTTTTAGATTATGAGATTATTAAGGACCTTAAGCTGAAGGTTAGTGTTGGTACAGATGATAGTTTTAATCGTGAAGATATCTTCAGGCCAAATACTACCTATTTGGGTTTAACTACCAACGGATATGCACAAATAAATAACCCAATAAACTTTAACTGGTTAAATGAAAATACGCTTACTTATACCAGGCAAATTGATAAAAACCAAACAATAACCGCACTGGCGGGCTATACTTTTCAGCAGTTTAAATACACAACAAGTTCTGCTATAGCGCAATCGCTTACCACCAATAATTTAGGTACAGATAATTTAGGTGTTGGCGGGAGCTTGTCGTCATCCTCATCAACCAACAGCAATTCATTAGAGTCGTTTCTGGGCAGGATCAATTATAGCTTTATGGATAAGTACCTGTTAACGGCATCTATCCGTCGTGATGGTTCATCGGTATTAGGTTCAGCTCATGATTTCGGTGTTTTCCCATCAGGAGCATTAGCCTGGCGTATTTCAAGCGAGGACTTTATGAAAGATGTAACCGCTATAAGTGATTTAAAATTACGTGTGGGTTATGGTATCACAGGTAACTCTAATATTCCCGCATATTCATCATTATCTCAATACGGGTTTAATAATTATGTACTTAATGGTAGCCGCGTAGTTGGCACATCGCCCAATAATATTGGCAATACCAACTTGCAATGGGAACAAACAGCATCAACCAATATTGGTTTGGATTTAGGTTTGTTAAAAAACCGGATCACATTTAATGCTGATTGGTATGACAAAAAAACCACTAAGCTTCTGTTTAATGAACCGATACCGGCATCAAGCGGCTTTAACACAGTGTTAGAAAACATAGGCGCGGTATCAAATAAAGGTATCGAGCTTTCATTAAACACCATTAACATCCAGCAGCAAAATATCAGGTGGTCAACCAATTTTAACTTTTCGCGCAACGTTAATAAAATCTTAAGCTTAGGTGGTGTACAGTCTCAACTTACCGGTAACGTAAGCTCCAGTTTATACCCTGGTGGGCAAAATTCAGGTATATTAGAGGTTGGCCAGCCAATTGGCGCGTTCTACGGCTACAAGTTTGAAGGTATATGGCAAAGCCAGGCACAAATTACCGCAAGCGGAACTAAAGAAGCTGTTAAACCAGGTGACCCACGCTATGCTGACCTGAATGGCGACAACAACATTACAGCCGCCGACAGAACCATTATTGGTTACGCCGTACCTAAGTTTAACTATGGTTTTAGCAGTAATTTAACCGTACAGCGCTTTAACCTATTCGTGTTGATACAGGGTGTATATGGTAATCAAATATTAAATGAGAATTTAATAGAATCTGAAAACGGTACCACTAACGATAACAAACAAGCTTATGTATTGACCCAAAGCTGGAATGGCCCCGGAACCAGCAATACCTTACCAAGTGTAGGCAGCACCCTGCGCCGCAGCTTAGGCCCAACAAGTGATGTGCTTGAACCAGGCAGTTACCTGCGCTTTAAAACCATCACGCTGTCATATGATTTGCCTTTACCTAAACTTACCAGTGTATTTAAAAGCGCCAGCATTTACGTTACAGGGCAAAACTTAATTACCGTAACCAAATACAAAGGTTATGACCCTGAAGTTGATTCATACTCCAACTCAAGCGGCAACTATACATCATTAGGTACTGATTATAACCCATACCCTAATGTGCGTACTTATTTATTAGGTGTAAGATTTGGTTTTTAATTATTAGAGATAAAAGACATGAAAAAGATATATATATTATTAGCTGCCGGTGCAATGTTTACCATGGCAGCATGCAAAAAGGCACTGACAGAAAAGCCCTACAGCATTTTAACCAATGCCAATTTTTACCAAAATGCTAATGACGCGCAATCAGCTTTGGTTGGGGTGTTTAGCCAATTACAACCGCAGGCTTATTACCAGCGAACAGTTTATATAATGAGTGATTTATCTGGTGATGAAATGATACCCCTGTTAACACAAAACCAGGAACGTATTGATATGTATAAAGTTCAATATACATCGTCAAACATCGAGATCAACAACTGGTATACCAATAGCTACAAGTTAATTAGCCGGGCAAATGATGTTATTGTTAATGTACCGGGTATTACAATGGATATACCTACTAAAAACAATATTTTAGGTAATGCCATGTTTTTACGCGGCATGGCCTATTTTGATTTGGTTAGGAGTTTTGGTGATGTACCGTTGATATTGAAACCAATTACTAGCGCCACTGACCCGAACTTATATCCTTCGCGTACAGCATCAAGTGCCATTTATACACAAATTATAAGCGATTTGAAATATGCCGAAGCTAACTGCTATACTGAAGACAAAATAACCGCTGCTAATAAAGGCGAAGTTTCATCAGGAGCAGCATCAGCAATGTTGGCGAGGGTTTATTTGCAGCGTGCAAGTACCACTTTTGCAGCATCGGATGATAATACGAATGCCCTGGCAGAATGTAATAAAGTCATCAATGGCGGCTTATACAAACTAATGCCGAATTATAGCGATGTATTTAACTGGACGCTGAAATACTTTCCCGCGCAAACTGAAGTTATATTCGCGGTACAGTTTGGCGCTAACAATACCAGCACTACACAAAATATAACCGTACGTATGTTTTCACCAGCTGCGCTAGGTGGTTCAGGATCATTTAACGCGAATCCATATTTGTTAAATAGCGTGTATGATAAAGGCGATGTACGAAAAACATGGAATGTTTCTAACAACGTAGCCGGTGTTATCGTTACTCCATACATTTATAAATACCGCGACCCGCAATGGGTTAAGGGTAGCAATAACTCGCAAATGAACTGGATAGTATTACGCTACTCGGATGTGCTGATGATGCAATCAGAAGCGATGAATAATATTAACGCAAGCGATCCAAACAAATTTAACGGGCTTAATTTAGTAAGAACAAGAGCTGGTTTAGGTGCTACGCAGATGCTTAGTTTAGCTAACACCCCTACTTCGGCCGCATTTGTTGATACCTTATTGCGCGATCGTTTAAGAGAGCTTTGCGTTGAGGGACACCGTCGTTGGGATTTGATTCGTTTAGGTCAATTTGCATCCGTTGAACAGGCTGTAAATGGGTTTACAGTTAGTCCAAACCAATATTTATTGCCGCTGCCTCAAACAGAGATAGATGCCAACAAAAATTTAAAACAAAACCCTGGATATTAAGCTCCACAATATGATAAAGCGATATATTAGTTTAACACTATGTATATTTTCAGTAATTACCGGTTTTGCGCAAAGCAAGGCCGGTAATTCCGGTTTTATACTACTAGACCAGCATGAACTGCAAACGGTGAATGACAATTACCATAAAGGCAATGCGATCACCGTAAAACAGGTTAATGAACTGATAAATGATGCTGACAGCTTGTTGAAAGCTGGCCCCTACTCCGTTACTTTTAATAAAGCCAAACTGGCCCCAAGCAATAATAAACATGATTATGTGAGCCAGGCACCATACTGGTGGGCGGATTCATCAAAAGCGAATGGGAAGCCATACATCAGAAAGGATGGCAGGCGTAATCCTGAGATTTATTTATTGCACGATGGCAGCCAAATGGGTAAAATGAGCTCTGCTGTTAAACGACTGGCCCTGGCTTATTACTTTACCGGAAAAGAGCAATATGCCCAAAAGGCCGCCACACTGTTGAAAGTTTGGTTCATTGATACCGTTACACGGATGAACCCTAATCTGAATTATGCCCAATACATTCCAGGAATTAATGATGGCCGGGGAATAGGAATTATAGAAACACTGAGTTTAACAGCGATACCTGATGCTATCAGTTTATTACATAACAGTAAATATTTTGATGCATCACTTATTAATGATGTAAAAAACTGGTATAAACAATATGCGGAGTGGATGCTGACTAGTAAAAATGGCAAATCCGAACGCTCACAGATCAATAATCACGGTACTAACTATGATTTACAACTCGCAACTTTTGCTTTGTTTACCGATAATAGCACCTTGGCAAAAAAGGTTATAAATGAGTTTACCATCCCACGGATAGACCAGCAATTTACAACAGATGGCATGCAACCACTGGAGCTGGTACGCACCCGTGCCTGGGATTATTCAAATATGAACCTGAATGCATGGGCAAGGCTTGCTGTTATTGCAGATGAATTGAATATTGATTTATGGCATACCCAAACCCTTGATGGCAAAGGCATAAAGGGCGCTATATTATTTTTGATGCCTTATGCTTTGAAGCAAAAAGCCTGGACTTATCCTGAAATAGGGAAATTTGAGTATGGTAATTTTAAGCATACAGTTCACCTTGCTCAAGGTAAATATCCTGGTATTGATTTTAAAGATTTCTATAATAAATTCCCGGTGGAAAACGAGCTGGAATTTATTGAGTAAAAAGCTATAAAAAAGCTCAATTTTCCATCAAAAATGAGCAAAAAAGGGGTAAAAAGCGTTGTTTTTTACCCCTTTTTTAGTCTAAAACAGTCTTTTTTTAGCCAAAAAGCACTCCAAAACCAATGTAAAAACCACCTTTTCGGGGCTATTTAGGGCGTTTTTAGACAGTTTTTTGTACCAAGTGTACCAACTGTTTCACCTGTTCCATGGTACAGCAACATCGTAATAACAAAAGATCTTAATATTATAATTAGGGCTTTTTGTTATTAATATCTATTTTGTCATAAATGCAGTATTGTTAAATCTTAACTATGATGAAAAATACTGTGATTTCGTTGCATTAATTCCAGATGCTAAACGCTTTAACTCAAGCGACTTAGATTTTATAATCTATATTAGCCGACACACCCACACATACATAATCAACTGATTATAAATATTTTACAAATAAAATATTTTGTCAATTTTCTATATTAGGTTTTAATTGTATTGATAATACAAATTACCCTCCTTTTCTTTGATTCGGATTTGCCACCAATTCAAATCCACCCACCAATTATATTATAACCTTATGGAAATGAAATATTTACAAGCTAAAAAAACTTGTTATCCATAGCTGAAATAATCACAACCTAATAACCAACCAAACTTTATAATTATGAATCAAGAATTACACAAAAAACAATTCCGGCATGTCTGGAAAAAAATTATGTTTTTTTCGCTAATGGCTATTGCTTTGCTGTTTTCAAGCATCGTCAAAGCACAAACAGATCCCCCCCAGTATGGAACACCATTTACCGGCGTGCCCGACATCAGGGATGTAAATATGTACCAGGTACATAACCGCCCGTATAGCGCGGCAGGAAACTTTGCCGGTATAATAGCCCGGTTAGACAGCATTAAAGCATTAGGCACCAATGTAGTGTACATCATGCCTA
This sequence comes from Mucilaginibacter sp. L196, assembly GCF_009765905.1. Lineage (GTDB taxonomy): Bacteria > Bacteroidota > Bacteroidia > Sphingobacteriales > Sphingobacteriaceae > Mucilaginibacter. The sequence continues at coordinate 161,314 of NZ_LMUO01000006.1, forward strand.
TCTATCCGCATGGTACGGATTCAAGAAGCTCCGCATCGCCTTACTCAATTAAAGGTGATACCTCGGTAGCGACAGAGTATGGTACATTAACAGATTTCAGAAATCTGGTTGCGGGATGCCACAGCAGGGGAATGGCAGTGATACTCGACTTTGCCGTGAACGGGACATCATGGGATCATCCGTGGATAACAGCAAACCCTAGCTGGTATGTTCAAAGCGGGGGTGTAATTCAGCAATTAGCCAATTTTAGCGACGTTGCCGCTCTTGATTTCACCAATACGGCTATGCGTGCGGCATTGGTGGCCTCCATGCGGTATTGGATATTTGCTGCCAATATTGATGGTTTCAGGTGCGATGACGCAAATAACCCACCCATTGATTTCTGGACCAATACTATCGCTAATTTAAGAGGGATCACCACCCATAAATTAATCATGCTGGCCGAAGGTGACCGGCAGGCAAATTATACAGCTGGTTTTGATTATGATTTTGGTGATGATTTTTATTATGATGCCTTAACTCCAATTGTTTCAGGATCATCAGTAAGCGTTATACAAACTACAACCAATACCGAATATGCCAGTGCAACCGGTAGCCAGCAAATGGCTAGGTACACTTCAAACCATGATATTGAAACCACTACAACTGCCATTCAGGAATTTGGCGGCCATGCAGGTGTAATAGCTAACTATTTAGTTTGCGCATATATGCGTGGTGTTCCGTTTTTAACCAGCGGGCAGGAAGTTGACTTTAATCAAACCATCCCCTGGCCTTATCAAACGGTAAAAATAAACTGGACAGCAAATCTTGGTGCTTCCGCTGATTTTAAGAAAGTAAATAATTACCGCACCTTAAGTGAAGCCGTAAGGCGGGGTACGATGACCAATTATTCTGATAATAATACCTGCGCCTTTACCAAAGCATCTACCACAACATCAGAAAAAGTTGTGGTAATGGTAAACATGAGGAACAGCACGCAGAGTTATGTGATCCCATCAGCCTTCGCAGGTACCTGGAAAAATGCATATACAGGTGCAACTGTTACCTTAACATCGGGTGCAACACAATCCTTAACAGCCTTTCAATACATTGTTTTAACCAATCAAAGTGTTGCAACTGTTGCCGTAACGGGCGTAACCATGAGCCCAACAACAGCATCCGTAGCAGTTGGCTCAACACAACAACTTACCGCTACTATCGCTCCTGCTAATGCAACCAATCAAAACGTTACCTGGACATCAAGCAATACAGCCGTAGCAACTGTAGGTGCATCAGGTATAGTTACTGCCGTAGGTGCAGGAACAGCCACCATTACGGTTACAACAGCCGATGGCAGCAAAACCGCAACATGTGCAATAACAGCAGCTACGGTAGCAGTTACAGGCGTTACTATGAGCCCTACAACAGCATCTATCAATACAGGCGGAACACAACAGCTTACCGCAACAATTGCTCCTGCAAATGCCAGCAACAAATCAGTTACCTGGACATCAAGCAACACCGCGATAGCGACAGTTAGCGCTACCGGTTTGGTTACAGCAGTAGCAGCAAGCACAGCCACAATAACCGTTAAAACAGCAGATGGCAGCAAAACGGCAACATGTGCAGTTACTGTTACAGCCGCACCAACTTTTACAGTTTATTTTTATCCTCCTGCGGGATGGGGTTCAACCATAAAAATTTATTGGTGGAGTGCACTACCTTCAGGAGTATTGGCTGATGGTACATGGCCAGGTGTAAACATGACCAATGATGGCAATGGGTGGTGGAGCTATACCTTTACCAACATAACATCAACCAACCTGATATTTGACGATGGCACAAATCAAACGGGTAACCTTAGCCAAAGTACAACCGCGTGGTACGAAAACAATACATGGTACACCACTAACCCTGGTACACCGGTATCGGTTACCGGTGTTACGGTTAGCCCAACTACAGCAACTTTAGCAGGGGGAGCTACCCAACAACTTACAGCTACCATAACACCAAGTAATGCTACTAATACCGCGGTTACCTGGTCATCAAGCAATACGGCGGTTGCTACCGTAAGCTCAACCGGTTTGGTAACTGCAGTGGCGGCAGGTACAGCCACTATAACCGTTACTACCAGCGATGGCAGCAAAACTGCAACATCGGCCATTACAGTAAGCGCTATAGCTGTTACGGGCGCAACTGTTAGCCCTACTACAGCATCGTTAACAGCAGGATCGACCCAACAACTTACTGCTACCGTTGCGCCAAGTAATGCTACTAATACGGCGGTTACCTGGTCATCAAGTAATACGGCAGTAGCAACTGTAAATAGTACCGGCTTAATAACAGCTGTAGCAGCAGGTACAGCCACTATAACTGTTACAACAACAAGTGGAAGCAAAACTGCAACATGCGCTATAACGGTTACTTCATCAGGTACTACTACCACTTATTACAATATTTTAAATAGATGGCAGGCTAATACTTACCTGTACGATGGTGGCAATGGCCAGGTTAAATATGGCACAAGTCCATCTGGCAATACCAATTATCAATGGGCGCAGGTTGCAGGCCCTACCGGATACATATTTATTGTAAACCGTGCTACAGGTAATATGATGGATGTTGAAGATCAGAATGGCGCTATTGAAGCCAATGTTGGTAACAGCACATGGTATAGCGCTATGTGGTCGGTAGTTTCGACCGGTGATGGTTGGAATTATCTGGAAAATAGATGGCAAACAGGTGATTGGATAAACATACAGGCGTTAGCCGGATATGCTCAATACAGTGGTTCAGCTACAGGTTTTTACAGCGCCGAATGGCAATTTGTAAATGGCACTCCGGTAAGTATGGCGCAATCAAATGACAGGAACTATCTTGCTGACTCCACCGCTGTAGCAAACTACAATATTGCTACGCCTAACAATGGTGATCCATTGGTACACTCGGCGCTTTCGCCTAATGGTGATGGTGTAAATGATGTGTTAACTATTGATAACATTACCAGCTATCCTGACAACAAAATAATGGTTATGAATACCGGCGGCACAAAGGTTTTTGAATCGGCGGGATACGACAATACGACCAAAACTTTTGATGGGCATTCCAGTGTAACCGGAGCCATGGTACCACAGGGAACATACTTCTATGTGCTGCAATATAAAGCTAAGGGTATAACAAAAACTAAAACCGGTTATATAGTACTTAAATATTAACCAAACATATGGTAAACATAATGCCGGCAGTAAAGGATTATATCAAAAAACCTTACTGCTGGCATTATTAATTACCCATCGAATACCTGAATTAAACCGCCGACAGTTTCAAAAATTTTACCGGGAATATTAAATGGACCTAATTATATACAGACTCAATATTATCCAAAGCTTACAGCAAAAGGCTTTAAAACTGTTTGCACTAGCGGTTACTTTGGTACTTTATGCGCTTAATACATCGGCTCAAAGCATTGCGCCATTCAGTTACACACAATACATGAATAACCTTACTCCTATTAATTCGGCCTATTCCTTAATTGACCAGGCTGGATCAGTAACCGGGGTGATAAGGAAACAGTTTACAGGGATAGACGGGGCACCATCAACCTATCTTATTGATGCAAGTATCCCACTTCCTGACATGGGCGCCTCAACAGGTTTTATTGTACAGAATGACCAGATCGCTATTGAGAAACAAACCGAGGCCAGTTTCTTTTTCGCCAAATCGATACAATTGGATGATCAGAACTTTTTGGCTGTTTCTGCCAATGCGGGTATACGATCATACAAAGCCAACTACTTATCAATTGATGACAATAATGACCCTTTGTTTGATAGTAATATCAGTGAAACTAAAGCCAATTTAGGCTTTGGTGTATTGCTGTACAGCGATACTTATTATATCGGTATTTCGATGCCGGAGCTTACTTTACGCAGCCTTGGTACAGCATCATTACAAAATAACAATTACTTCAAAAACCACTATTATTTCGCGGGAGCATACATAGCCGAATTAAGTGATGATTTTAAACTTAAACCTTCGGTATTAGCAACCTACGCAAGCGGATCGCCTGTAACAGCTGATTTCGCAGGCTTATTTTATATAAAAGATGTATTAGGCCTTGGAGCAAGTTATACAACTAACAGCCAGGCTGCAATCTTGCTCGATTTGAATGCGGGCGCCATACATATAGGCTATAGTTACCAATTTGGCACCAATAGCGCGAACCTGGGTGGCTATAATAATGCTACACATGAAATTATGCTTAGCTATCGTTTTGGCGAGGCAAGCTCAACGCCAAAAGTTTTATAACATACAACACAAAAAGAAAAGTGATGGATAGGAATATAAAAACAGGAACACGCCCCAATTTAAGAACCAAACAGTTCTCAACACTGCATATTGAAATATTTGAACAGATACTTGTTTCAGGTAAAACAAATTGGGAGCTAAATAAACAATTTGGCTACACTAAACGATCACACTGCCTGGTTGATCATTCGCGCAGGGTAATGTATAAACTACTTGTATTGGAGAACCTCACCAGGGAGGAGAATATGGAAAAAGTAATTTATCCGCGAGTTTATAAATTTTGGTGGAAGCGTTTGCTGGATAATCATAAACAAGCTTTATTGGCAAAAGCAATTAAACCGGCTTATTACGAAGAAGTAAATACACCCAAAATGGTTAATGAAAAAACGGCTTTCTATATATAAAGGCCAGATACTACTTATCTATCAATCGCTTCCAATCCGGGTTGTTTTTTAAATAAGCTTGAACATATGCGCAATAAGGGCGCATTTTAAGATGATTTTTTCCCAAATATTCAAAGGTCTTTTCAACAAGGATTTTAGCTATTCCCCGATTGCGTAAAGCTTCAGGCACTTCCGTATGGATTAACAGGTAGGTGTCTCCTATGTGCCTATAATTAATAAACGCGCGCTGTCCTTCAACAATCATTTCAAAACTATGATTGGTTTCATTATTTATTAAAGGCGAGTCGTTATACATAGCAATTTTTTATGACAGCCAGCACCATGGCCGAGGACAAGTAGCAGCGCTAAAGGCAGGGATGGATTACTTTTTATCGAAACCTGTTAGCTTTAACCAGTTTTTGCTTGAATTGAAGAAAGCCTTTATGACTACCATTCAATAACCAGAACCAATAAAATTTGAGGATTTGTTCTCTTACATGGATTCGAACCACGATCTTCTGAACCAGAATCAGACATGTTACCCTTGCACCATAAGAGAATTTGCGACCGCTTTAACAGCGATCGCCTCAAATATCTAAAAACAGCTCAATTAAAAAAAATTAAAGCTGTAAAAAAGTGATTAATATGATAATTGGCTATGCCAAATCAATCTCCTTAGCCAAATAAACATCCTGAACAAGGTTTATTAGCTCCACCCCTTCTTTAAATGGGCGCTGGAATGATTTACGGCCCATAATTAATCCTGAGCCACCTGCCCTTTTATTAATTACAGCCTGTTTAACGGCATCGGCAATATCACTTGTTCCGTGCGATTCGCCTCCGGAGTTTATTAGTCCTGCCCTGCCCATATAACAGTTAGCTACCTGGTAACGGCACATATCAATGGGGTTATCAGTAGTAAGCTTGCTATACATTAACGGATCGGTTTTGCCAAATTTTATAGCTGTAAAACCGCCATTCACATCGGGTAGCTTTTGCTTAATGATGTCGGCCTGAATGGTTACACCTAAATGATTAGCCTGTCCTGTTAAATCAGCAGCGGTTTCATAATTTACGCCATCTTTGGTAAAAGCATTGTTACGTGTATAACACCATAAAACGGTAACCATACCTAACTCATGCGCGCGCTCAAATGCTTTAGCAATTTCCACAATTTGATTATCAGAATCCTCTGAACCGAAATATATGGTAGCGCCAATAGCGGCAGCACCTAAATTCCAGGCATCATCAACACTACCAAAAGGTATTTGCTTGTATTTTGTTGGATAAGTTAATAACTCGTTATGATTAATTTTAACAAGAAATGGAATTTTATGCGCGTATTTACGTGCCACAATAGCTAGGTTACCAAAAGTTGTTGCTACTGCATTACACCCCGCTTCAATTGCCAGTTTCAAAATATTTTCAGGATCGAAATATAAGGGATTCTTCGCAAATGATGCGCCTGCTGTGTGCTCTATTCCCTGGTCGACAGGTAAAATAGACATATAGCCGGTACCGGCAAGTCGGCCATGATTATGTATAGCCGCAAGGTTGCGCAAAACCTGCGGGTTACGGTTACTGTTTATAAAAATGTTGTCAATAAAATCAGGTGAGGGAACATGCAGCAAGTCTTTTGAAAAAGTTGTGCATTTATGCTGCAGCAAACTATCGGCATCATTACCTAATAGCTCAAGTATCTTTTTGTAGGCCATAAATTATGTTTAAAGGTTGAAATATATAACACTAACTTAAGCTTATTGTTGTTGTAAATGTGTCTGATTTATGTAAATAACATTTATCCATAACAATTCGGGCTCCCTTATTTTATTACTACTTTAGCACTTTAATCGATCTCAGGAATATATGCCGGTACTTGAATTCACCCTAATTATACTAGTTGGTTCATGTTTTGCAGGGTTATTAGGCTCGTTAACCGGCCTTGGCGGCGGTTTTATAATTATCCCATTACTTACTGTATTTCTGCATGTTGATATACATTATGCCATTGGCGCTTCACTGGTATCTATCATAGCAACATCTTCAGGTTCGGCTGCGGCCTATGTTAAGGAGGGTATAACCAATATGCGTTTGGGCATGTTTTTAGAAGTAGCCACTACCTTAGGCGCTGTAACCGGTGCAATGGTTGCAGTATATTTTCCAACCAATCTTTTAGCCATTTTATTAGGTGTAATTTTAATTACATCGGCACTGCTTACTTTGCGCAAAAAGGCGGTACAAGTAGTGCATCAAAAAAATATCCTAGCTGAAAAATTAAAACTCAACGGAAGCTATCCCGGCGAAAATGGCACTGTTGAATACAGCGTAAGCCGCATTGGCGGTGGATTTGTAATGATGCTTTTTGCAGGCTTGTTATCGGGTTTATTAGGTATAGGCTCGGGGGCTTTAAAGGTTTTAGCCATGGATAATATAATGCGTATTCCCTTTAAGGTATCAACCACTACAAGTAATTTTATGATAGGAGTTACCGGGGCGGCAAGCGCGGTGGTATACTTACAACGAGGATATATCGAACCGTCAATTTCAATGCCGGTGGTTATTGGTGTATTGATAGGCGCGCTGGTGGGATCTAAAATATTAGTAAAAACAAAATCATCAGGCTGGTTACGCTGGGTTTTTGTTGTTGTGGTGATAGGGTTGGCATCACAATTAATTTATAACGGACTAATTGGTAAAATATAATATGGCAGCTAAAGCACGTTTTAAGGATACCGATATGCAGGCAGTTATTGGCTGGGTACTGCGTATTGGTGTAATTGTATCTATTACTGTAGTATTTGTTGGCGGCGTTATATATATATCCAGGCATAGCGGCTCAATACCCGATTATTCAAAGTTTAACGGTATACCAAATTTTGTGCAATTGCACGGCCTCATAAATGGAATTATCAACCTAAAGGGCAGATCAATAATACAGGCAGGGATTATATTGCTTATTGCTACACCTATTTTCCGGATAGTATTTTCAACCGTAAGTTTTGTACTTGAAAAGGATTATTTATATCTGGGCATAAGCCTTTTAGTGTTGCTTATAATACTCATAAGCTCAATAAGCGGGCATGTAGGCTAACTCGTCTTAATTATCGTTAGTACTTGGATTCAATCTTTTTTGCCCATCAGTATTTCCGCTGGAATGCTTATTATTTTGAACAGTCTGTTTACCAAAACGGTAAGTAAATGTGGCTGTTACAAAACGGCTGCCGGCTTTTTCAAAACCGGTAAGATTAAGATTTTGATATTGTGAAGTGTATCTATAATTCTGCGAATTAAATATATCGCTTATAGCCAATTTTATACTACCATTATCGTTTAAAATCGACTTGCTAACCCCTGCTCGTGTAGACCATTCATCGGCATATTGTTTAATACCATAATAAGTTGGCGACTCCCAACCTGTAAATAGTTCCGCCCGTATGGTATTGGTGATAGTAAAGTTTTGAGTAACTTTTATTTCAAAATCCGTTGTTCTTTTATCAGGGTTACCGCTGTAATAAACATATCGCTGGTACGACCCATATAAATACACATTGGCGTTCCACCATTTAGTAATATCAACAGGCAAAGTTGCCTCGGCATCATATTCATAACGCGTACCTATATTACTTACTTTTGAGGTGAATACCTTAGTTGCATCATTCTGCTGAAATATAGGCACAAAGAAATCGTTTGTTACCTCTACACTTAAATCTAATTTATATTTCTGTTTAAATACATCAGTTACCTGGTACGTGGTAAAGTACTCCGGTTTTAAAAAGGTATTACCAGTACTATAGGAGTATTCATCAATGTATGCTACAAAAGGGTTAAGATCCTGGTATTGCGGGCGTGTTAAACGACGGTTATAAGCCAATACCAGGGTATTATCTTTATCTACCGGCTGTGTAATTTCCACATTGGGAAAAAGATCGAAATAGCTGTTTGAACTAGTCTTATTTGGATTAAGTGATTCGGCTAATGAACTGGTTTGCTCTGCACGAAGTCCTAATGAAATGCCGGTGTTATTAAACTTATCATCGTAATTAACATAGGCCGCATTAATTCGTTCATTGTAGGTGAAATGATCCGTTAATGATGGCACGGGAGTATAAACGGAATCAGCAGAAGACCGCTGTTGGAAATCAATCTTGTTATTACTATTTGCCTGATCATTTCGTAAACCAAGGCCAAGGGTACCTGTTTTAGATAATGCCTGAGTAAAATCTATTCTTTCTGACCTTACATTAATTTGAGATGGTGAATTATCTATATAAAAAAAAGGATCGCGATATTGTATGCCATCAGGATCAAAGAAATTATTCTCTAATAACTCAGTTGAGTATCTTCTATAGGTTGAATAGTCAAAATTGGCACTTAATGTAGTGTTGCTCTCCTTACCAAAACTGCCTTTATAATTAAAATCATAGTTAAGACTAGTAATAGACCGATTGATATGAGAGTTTGTGGTAATGTCAGAATCTAACACCCCTTGATTCAAAATATCTGTCGTATTACTTTTGTCAATATCAACTTGATTGTGATAACCATACATTAAAACACCTACAGTTTGTTTGGGGCTTAAATTATAATCTATCCCACCATTAAAACCATTATTTAACAAGTGAGTAACACCCAAATAATTTTCATTAAGAGTCGTTTGGCCTATTGTTCTATCAATATCAAGTACGCGTGGGGTTTTACTGTCATTAAAATTATAGCTACCAAAGAAGTTTAAATTTTTCATCCGGTAATCCAGGTTGATACCTGAATTTAATTTATAATCCTGACCGGCGGCGGCACTTTCAGTGATATTCGCTTTAAAGCCATAATCCTTACTCTTTTTTAATATGATATTGATAACTCCACCACCAGATGCATCGTATCTGGCCGGCGGGTTGCTAATGATCTCGATCTGGCTTATCATACTGCTTTGATAGCTTTTCAGTAAATCTGCCAGTTGCTCATCAGTCAATTGCCCAATAGGTTTACCATCGATAGCTATCAGGGCTTTTTGGCCACCTTTAACATAAATTCCGTTATCTAAAATATGCACGCCGGGTGCAGTACCCAATATATCGAAAACTGAATTACCTGCAGCCAGTATACTTCTATCTACATTAAGTATAGTTTTATCCGGCCTAACTTCAATATAATCCCGTTTAGCTGTAACTGTTATTTCTTTTAAATCGCTGGTTGCAGGCAATAGCGAAACATCCGGTAAATGAATATTACTATCTGCAACCCGGATTAGTGCACTATAAAACTTTTTGTAACCAAGCTTATTAATTGAAACTATATAATTACCTGGGGCTATGCCCTTCAATTCAAAAACACCTTGATTATTACAAACGGTAGATTTCACAGCAGATGAATCGGAATGTTGAAGCAATGAGATTGTAGCGCCCCCGGCAAATGATGTACCTGTAACAATTGCTCTACCTGTAATAGAGTACTTACTCTGTGCGTACGAGAAGGAATGTGTGATTACGATGATTCCCGTTAAAAAGAACCCGGTTAAAAATTTCATTAATGACTGTCAGTAAAAACTGCTATATTTTGTGTTAAGGTAACTATAGTTAAACGCTAAGTTAATAATAAAAATGAACCGTGAAAAATTTTGATAGATAACTAATCACCCTGTTACTGCCCGAATATTCAAATTATCCTTAAATTAGTCCGCTAATTAAGCCTATAAAGTGAAAAGATTTAAAATGAGGAAATTTATTTTTTGTGTTACATTACTATCGTGCGCTGTTAAAATATGGGCACAAGCAGAACCTACCAGTTACCACATAGCTGTAAACAAATTTAAAACTTTTTACAACAGCAATCAGCCTGATAGTGTGTACAGTATGTTTAGCCCCGACATGAAACAGGCATTACCGCTTGATGTATTTAAAACTACAACTACGCAGTTAAAATCGCAACTAGGCAATCTAAACAAAACAGAATTTGTAAAATACAACCAGCCTCTGGGCATATATAAAGCAATTTTTCAAAATGATGCTTTTTTATTAAATATTGCATTAAACGCTAAAAATCAGTTTACCGGCTTAAGGTTAACACCCAATGCAAGTAATATAACTTTTAATAATACACTTGATCCGTCGCTGGTTGAAACACCTGTCACTATAAAAACATTGGTAGGAACAATTTCGGGCACATTAACTACCCCTAAAGATGTATCAGGAAAAATTCCCGTTGTAATAATTATACCGGGTACAGGCCCTATTGATCGCGATGGCAACAGTACTACCGGCCTAAATACAAACATGTACAAGTTATTGGCTGAGGCATTAGGTAAAAGCGGAATCGCATCTGTACGTTATGACAGAAGAATGGTTGGCCAAAGTACCGGCAACCAAAAAGAAAGCGAGCTAAGGTTTGAGGACAATGTTGATGATGTTGTTAGCATAATTGATTTGCTGACAAGTGATGCACGTTTTTCAAAAATTGTGATAGCAGGGCACAGTGAAGGTGCGCTAGTGGGTATGCTGGCAACTACTGATGAGCCTATAAAAGGATTTATATCATTGGAGGGAGCAGGCTACCCGGGCGAAAAGATATTGACAGACCAAATGAAAAACCAACCGCAGTATATGGCTGATGGTATAAAAAACATATTGGATAGTTTAAAAAGAGGAAAAATAAATCCAAATGTAGACCCGCAATTATACTCTATTGCACGGCCAAGCGTACAATTTTATATGATGTCGTGGTGCAGATATGATCCCACACAAGTAATAAGGAAATTAAGGATGCCGATACTTCTTATTCAAGGCACTACCGATTTACAGGTAACTGTTGATAATGGACAGAAACTAAAAAGTGCAAAATCAAGCGCTTATTTAATGCTGATAAGAGGCATGAATTATGTGTTAAAAACAGCACCAGCAGACAAAGAGGCGAACTTAGCTACCTATAAACAACCCGACCTGCCACTTAATACAGAAATGGTGACGGATATAGTTGATTTTATACAAAAGTTAAAATAACCGTGTATTAAACTATTTTAATTTGATAAGCAGTTAATAAACCTGCTAATCCTTGTGAAGAGAAAATCGCGTTTTTAATGTTGTTGAGCTCAGGATAGATGATATAATTCTGGGCATCAACAAAATTAACTGAACTAAGATCGGTACGATTAAAAACAGCACCCATTAAATCTGATCCGCTAAAAGATGATCCTGCCAAATTAGCCTGGCTAAAGGTTACTTCTTTTATGGATGATTTATAGAATTGCGTTTTTGTCATTTTCCTGCCCATAAATGATGAATAATCCAATATGCAGGAATCAAATTTCACACCAAATAAAAAGCTAAGGCAATCACTAAAATTTACACCTAGCATTTTACAATTGATAAAACTTATATCATTAAGTGTAGCGCCATTTAACGCGACCATAGACAGATTACAATCCTGAAAAGTACACTCTAAAAATTTATTGTGTGACAGATCCGTATCAGAAAGATCACACTTTTTGAAAATACAGCTCTGAAATTCTCTATTTTTAATCGATTTTCCGGTATAACTTATACCTTCAAACGTTTTATTATCATGCGCCAAAGCTGTATTTAAAATATCCATATCTGTATACAGCAAAGATATAATTTAAATGCTCTTTACTTTTTCCAGGCGCCTAATAATCTCCTTATAATAATAATTTCGGCTATATGGTATGAAGTATGATCAGCCATTTGCAACGCTTCCAATAGAATGGTTTGTCCGTTTCCACCCGGTATTGGTTCATACAAATCACTCTTTTCAACAAGCGAAATAAATTCATCACTGTCGCTGTTAATTTGTTTAATAGAGTCCTTCCAGGCATCATCATCAATTGGTGCTGTTTCTTTAGGCCAATATTCATCGGGCCATTTAGGAGATTGATGATTGGGATCGATACAAAAATTTAGCATATCCCATTGCGCAATTCTAATATGTTCAACTAACTGCCAAATACTGTAAGGTAAGTTATCGGGCTTAGCACCCCGTAATTCGGCAGGTAAACCAGCCAGTGCTTCTTTTAAATCGGCATGCGCGCTGCCACCCAGTAACAATTTTGATAATTCGGCAACTAATTTCTTATTCTGATTATCCATTGATGTAATTTTACTTAATAACAGCCATACTGGTTTTTAGTTGCCAATATTCGATAATTTAAAATCGCCACAATTGTTGATCGCTGCTACCGATTTTATTTGAAATGATTTTATTTCAGCTAAAAGTTTTAAGTTTACCTTTAAAAAATTAATTGATTCCACTGTGAATAAAATAATCATACCACTCCTGCTTGCGGCGGCATTTTTTACAGGTTGTAAAAAAGATGGCTCTGTTGGGCCAGAAACGACTAAAGATGATGCCGCATTTACCGTTTATGAAAGTGCGTTTCTGGACGCGTTATGGAAACATGACCCGGATTGGGCAACATCGGTAGGATACCATAAGTATGATAGCCTTTTATATGCTCCGAGCAATAAAAACCGCGACAAGATGCTTGATTTTGACAAAGTGCAGCTTGATTCACTGGATCATTACCCGGTAGAGAAATTATCGCAGGACAACAGGATAGATTATTACATAATGCAAAACCAATTGCAATATTCGCAATGGCAAATTACCACCTCAAAACAATACATGTGGGACCCAAGCCAATATAATGTAATTGGCTCTTTTGCTACCATTTTGAATGAGCATTATGCACCGCTTGATAAGCGCCTGCGTAATTTTTATGAGAAGATGGCTTTTATTCCCGAGTATTATAAAGAAGCGCAGAAGCAAATTAAGGACCCGGTTGTTGAGCTTACTAATCTTGCAGAAGAACAGCTAACAGGTGGTTCAGGGGTTTTTGAAAAAGATTTTGCTGACTCGTTAAGTAAAACCAAAATACCTGAAGCAGAAAAGAAATTAATGCTTGACCGGGCAACTGCATCAATTACTGCTATAAAAGGTTTTGTGGATTGGTTAAAAAATATGAAAAACGATCATCCGCGCAGTTTTAGGTTGGGTAAGGAGCTTTATGATGATAAGTTTAAATATGTTCTGCAATCACAGTACACATCGCAACAGATATTTAATGCTGCTATGGAGCGCAAAAAATATGTGCATCGCGAAATGGCAAAACTTAGCAAACAATTATGGCCTAAGTATTTTGGCACCAAAGCAATGCCAAAAGATAGCCTTGATTTAATTGGCGAATTATTGGATACTATCTCTGCTCAACATACCACAGTTGCAGATTTCCAATCAACTATTGAAAACACAATACCTAAGTTAACCTCATTTGTAAGAACAAAGGATTTGGTTACGCTTGATGCTTCAAAACCACTTATTATTCGTAAAGAACCTGCTTATATGGCTGGTGTAGCGGGCGCATCCATGAGTTCGCCTGGCCCTTATGATAAAGATGGAAACTCTTATTATAACGTTGGTAGCTTAGCGAATTATTCACCTGAAAAAGCTGAGAGTTATTTACGCGAGTACAATAACTATACACTACAAATCCTCAGCATTCATGAAGCTATACCAGGCCATTATGTTCAGTTAATTTATGCAAATCAATCACCAAGTTTAATAAAATCAGTACTGGGTAATAATGCCATGATTGAAGGATGGGCTGTTTACGGCGAGCAAATGATGATGGATAACGGCTATGATAGTACTGAACCTGAAATGAGGTTAATGTGGTACAAGTGGCACTTACGTTCGGTGTGTAATGCAATTTTGGATTACAGCGTACATGCAGGCGGTATGACTAAGGCGGATGCCATTAAACTACTAACTCACGAGGCGTTTCAACAACAGGCTGAGGCTGAAAATAAATGGACTCGTGTAACTGAAACCAGCGTACAATTGGATTGCTATTTTACCGGGTACAAAGAAATAATGGATTTACGTGAAGCCTGGAAAAAAGACCAGGGAGATAAGTATAACCTTAAAGATTTTAACGAGAAGTTTTTAAGCTATGGCAGTGCCCCGGTTAAATATATTAAAGAGGCAATGATGAAAAAACAAATCATAACCAAGGATGCTAATTAGTTTTAAATAAGCATATCCAAATAAGAAAGGCGATATAAAATATATCACCTTTCTTATTTAATAATTATGCCCAGTGACCAGGAACCCAAGCATATCCTCTTGAACGGTTACGCCAGTGGCCTGCTATCCAAACAGCATGTGGGCGTGGCGGCAATGCCCAATAACCAGCCTGGTAAACATATCTCCCACCCCTATTGGTCCATTCCTCAGCAACCCAAACATGGCGCGGAGATGGTGCAGGACCGCGGGCAACAATAACCGTACGTGGGCGTGCAGGGCGTACTCTTACTATAATTTGTGCATTACTTTTTACAGCAGTAAATAACGATACCGCCATAAATAACATTAAAACTTTACTTAGCTTTTTCATAATAGATTGATATTTGTTTTATAATAATGAGATACCTAAATCTAAAAATGGTTTAATTGAAATTTGCTTTGGGGTATGTTTTTTTTGTTGAGGCCTGCGAATTAGCAAAAAAAGGCGCTAGATTTTAACTACCGCCTTTTCATTCAAATACAGCTATTTATTATCTACCAAATGCTAATGCATAACCAACATCAGCAGTAGCGGCACCAGTATTATTTTTACCATTTGCAGTCCCTTTTTGTATATTTAAAAAGCCGTAATTCCCTCCCCCTTCAATAAAAATACTGCTTCGCTTTATTTTATAAGCTAGGCCCAGATTACCCTCAATACCAAAGTTCACCTTGTTAAGCTGGGATTTAATATTATTATTATCGTTAAAAGACTGTTCGCCATAAGGTAGCTGCTGTTGGCCTGATGCATCAGCATAAAATTCACTTGACCCACTGGTTACCTGATGTGCCGAAACAAGCAAACCTAAGAATGGCCCGGCATCAATGTAAATTCTAAAAGGTGATTGATGAAAATTATAGCCAAATTTTGCAAGAACAGGCAACATAAGATAATTTAACTTAGCCTCACTTTTATAATTCGCATACAAATATGTTGGCGAGATTTGATTTTGTGCCTGATTCGCTTCAATTACCTGTGGTGGTGTAGGGAATGCCTGCAACCCATCTTTTTTTCCTCCCTGAGATGAATATTCAAGCATTGGTTGTAATGAAAACAGATCGCTGAACTTAAACTCGGCAAATATTCCCGCATCCGGCCCCTGCCGCGAGCTATAACCGGTATTTAGGGGATTTTGCTGGCTACCACCCGCCGTTAAATTTGGGATACTAATACCTCCGCGAACGCCTATTGCTATATCCTGAGCACTTGCATTAAAATAAGACAATAGACCTAAAACTAATAAGTACAAAATTGATTTTTTCATAAAAACAAGATTTAAAGGTTACTTAAATTAGTTGACTGCATCAACGCAAATTGATGCTTGCGTTCATTTATAGCAAATAGGAGTAGAATTACAAACGCTTATACTTAACTATTTAGAATAAATTTAGTTTTAATCTTTGGCAGAATGGTCTGTTTTAAATATCACTACATACTAATTTATTATCTTCGTTCCTATGTTACCGCAAGAAGCTAAAAAGAAGATCTCATCAATATATGCCGAATTAAAGCAGCATAATTACAACTATTATGTGCTGGCTATGCCAACCATTTCAGATTATGATTTTGATAAAAAGCTTGAAGAATTAATCGGCCTTGAAAAGCAATTTCCTGAGTTTGCTGACCCCGACTCCCCTACCCAAAAAGTTGGCGGCTTTATAACTAAAGAGTTTAAAACCGTGAGGCATAAATGGCCGATGCTTTCCTTAGGCAATACCTATAACGAACAGGAATTGCTTGATTTTGATCAGCGCATACGCAAAGCCATTGGTGATAATTTTGAATATGTGTGTGAGTTAAAGTTTGATGGGTTATCAATGAGCCTTACTTACGAAGAAGGCAAACTCGTTCGTGCGGTAACACGCGGAGATGGAGTGCAGGGAGATGAGGTGACAACTAATGTGCGTACTATACATAGTATCCCTAAACACATTACTGAAGGCGGCTACCCCGATCATTTTGAAATGCGTGGCGAAATTTTTATGCATCTTAAAGCATTTGAACGCCTGAATAATGAGCGGATAGAAAATGGTGAGGTACCTTACGCTAATCCCAGAAATTTCGCGTCGGGCACCATAAAACTACAAGATTCAGGGGAGGTAGCTAAACGCCCGTTGGATAGTTTTATGTATTTTTTATATACCGATAAACCCTTATTTAAAACACATTGGGAAAGTCTGCAAGCCGTAAAAAGTTGGGGCTTCCCTGTAAATGAGCATAGTAAATTATGTGGGGATATTACCGATGTATTAGCCTTTATTAACCAGTGGGACAGTGGGCGGCATAAGTTGAGCTACGATATTGATGGGATAGTTATCAAGGTAAATAATTATTCGCAGCAACAGGAGCTTGGGTTTACCGCTAAATCGCCACGGTGGGCTATCGCCTATAAATTTAAAGCTGAACAGGTTGAAACGGAACTTTTAGCGGTAACCTACCAGGTTGGCCGTACCGGAGCAGTTACCCCGGTAGCAAATTTAAAACCTGTATTATTAGCAGGCACAACCGTAAAGCGCGCCACATTGCATAACGCCGATGAAATTGAGCAACGCTTAAAACTACATGAGCACGATTGGGTATATGTTGAAAAAGGTGGTGAGATCATTCCAAAGATCATTAGTGTTAACCTGACTAAAAGAACATCGGAACAACCAATAAAATACATAACCCACTGCCCTGTATGCGGAACATTATTAGAACGCAAAGAGGGCGAAGCCGCTTACTATTGCCCTAATGATGAAGGCTGCCGGCCACAAATTGTTGGTAAGATGCAGCATTTTATTGGTCGTAAAGCCATGAATATTGATGGGTTAGGGGATGAAACAATTGAGACATTGTATGAAAAGGGTTTTATAAAACGTATAAATGATATTTATGACCTGCATTTACATAGCGATGAGTTAAAACAAATGGGGCGTTTTGGTGAGAAATCCATCAATAATATGATTGAAGGTATTGAACAGTCAAAAAAAATGCCTTTTGAAAAAGTATTATTTGGTTTAGGGATACGCTACGTAGGTGCAACAGTTGCTAAAAAGCTGGTACATCATTTTAAAACTATTGATAACCTGATTGCAGCAAACTACGACGAATTGATAGCTGCTGAAGAAATAGGCGATCGCATAGCCTTAAGCATTAGGGAATATTTTGATAATGAACAGCATATCAACGAGATTGAGAAGCTAAAAAATCAAGGATTACAATTTATAGCCGAAGAGAAAGAATTAAAGCTAGATAGTGAAAGCTTATCCGGTAAAAGCTTTATTATATCGGGCGTTTTTGAAAAATATTCGAGAGATGAATTAAAGGATATTATTGAACAAAACGGTGGGAAAATTTTGAGCAGTATATCGGCTAAATTAAATTACCTGGTTGCTGGTGATAACATGGGCCCCGCCAAACTTGAAAAAGCCCAAAAATTAAATATTCCAATTATTTCAGACGAGGAGTTGCTGGCTATGCTAAACTGATTTTTAAATATAGTTTGTAATAAAATTGATATGAATTAAACCTTATCAAGGTTCCCTCGTTTAACTAATAGGGATCTATAACCATGCCCACCTATTATCTATTACCATGTCTCAAATTTACCAAATACAATCAGCTATTTTTTGCGAGCCCTGCAAAGAATGCGGCGCAAGGCCGGTTTTGAAATTAGAAAAATCAAAATATACCGTAATGTGCCCAAATAACCCGAACCATTACAGTACGAAACCTGGCTTAACAGATGTTAGTGACTGGAATTTAAAGAATAAGGCCCATAAGGTATTTGAAAAAGATGCCCCGGTGCAAAAGGCTTCATAAAAACGCAAAACATATATGCGGCCTTCCCTTTTTGTTTAATCATTAAAGCGATATTAAGATAAAAGATCAAAAATTTATAAGCTAAAATCATAAAATCTTATCTTAGCATCCTTTAACAATAAACATGAACAAATTTCACGGAACTGGAGTGGCTATTGTGACTCCTTTTCAGGCAGACGGGCAGGTTGATTACGACGGGCTTACAAACCTGGTAAACTATTTAATTGATAACGGGATTGATTATCTCGTATCCTTAGGAACAACCGGCGAAAACGCCACATTGAGCCAGGAAGAAAAGAAGAAGATATTTGCCCATACCGCGCAAGTTGTTGCAGGCCGAGTTGGCCTTGTAGCCGGCATTGCGAGCAATAATACGCTTGATGTAGTTGAGCAGATAAAGCAATTTGATACTACTGGTTACGATGCCATATTATCTGCCAGTCCCGCTTATAATAAACCAACACAGGAAGGCATATATCAACATTATAAAGCCATAGCCGAAGTATCGCCCCTACCGGTAATTTTATACAACGTACCCAGCCGTACAGGCAGCAATGTAAGCGCGGAAACTACTGTGAGGCTTGCTAAGGATTTTAAGAATATTATCGGCACCAAAGAAGCTTCAGGAAACTTTGATCAGCTTAACCAGATTATGCGCGATAAGCCTGAAGGTTTTGTAGTAATATCAGGCGATGATCCGATTACTTTGCCTATGATAGCATTAGGTGCTGTAGGTGTTATTTCGGTAGTAGCTAATGCAATACCACGCCATTTTTCAGACATGATACGCTTATGCCTTAACGGTGATTATAAAGCTGCGCAAAAACCTCATTTGCAGGCTATCGATTTCACCAGATTAATGTTTGTTGAAGGCAGCCCGGCCGGGGTTAAAACAGCCTTGAAACATTTAGCAATCTGCGGCGACACGCTAAGGTTACCATTGGTACAGGTTAGCGATTCCACCGCCCAACAAATAATACAAGAAACACAAAAACTAATCAAATAAAAAAAGCCCGGTTGATTAAACCGGGCTTTTTACACATCATGTAAAGTTCTTTTCCAGAGGCTCTTTATTTCGTATTTTTAGATTCCTGGACTTCCAGTCTAATCGCCTGAGCAAGGTTTTTAAGGTCTTGCATACCTTTACGAACGCGGGTTCCTGCCGCACTGTTACCTTTGTTGTAAAACTTGTCAGCGTCTGCCTCAAGTGATGCAATCAATTCCTTTACTTCAGTAAATTTCTTCATTTGTGTTACTCCTTTTAAATAATGAGGGTTTATTGTTAACTTAAAGCTAATCTAAAATCTTTTTATCTAAAAAAAAACTTTAAACCAAAAAAAATACGGCCTTTAAAGTGGTTTTTTTCAACATTTTGCATTATTTCGGATATTATATCCTTATTATTTAATAATAATATAGTTCCATTAGGTAAAGCCTTTACCTCTTATACGTTTTAACAATTGACTAAAATATCTTCAAAAAAAATATTTAAAAGTTTGATGCTAAAATATCCGGATGATTTTGATGTGTTTTTATGATCAATTCGCCAAACAAGGTATTAGCCCAGGCAAACCATTTACGGGTAAAATCAGCAGCATTATCTTTATTAAACGACTCATGCATAAAACCGGTGCCTGCATGTGTTGATCGTAGCCAACTGATGCAGGTTTTTATTTCTGCTTTATCTGTTGATGTTAAGCCCCGGATTATAATACTCATTGGCCATATATAATTTAACCCAACGTGAGGGCCGCCAATACCTTCGGCTGCTTTGCCCTTAAAGAAATATGGGTTATCATGACTTAATACCATTCGCCGTGTATTTTGATATAGCGGATCTTGTTCAGTCATAGCTCCCAAATATGGCAACGCCAATAAACTTGGCACATTGGCATCATCCATAAATAACTGGTTACCGAAACCATCAACCTCAAAAGCTAAAACTTTACCGTATATCGGATGCTGAGCAGTTGCATATTTCTCCAAAGCAGCATGTACTTCTTTTGCTAAAACTGTACACTCATTTGCAGTTATATCATCTTTAGCAATATTACGATACATTTCGGCCATTTGGTTTAGGCTGATGACCGCAAAATAATTAGATGGAACAAGGAATGGATAAATAGTGGCATCATCCGAAGGACGGAAAACTGAGCATATTAATCCGACAGGTTTAACAGGGTTGCCGTAACCACCAAGTGGTGCGGTATCGGTAGATACTTCTGTTTTGCGCTGGAAATGATATGGGCCTAAATCGTGTTTGCGTTGTTGTTGTTTAAATGTTTGCACAATTAGCTTGCCTGCCTTTTGCCAGTTTTCATCAAAAAAGCTGCTGTCGCCGCTTATTTTCCAATAGTTGTAGGCTAATCTTACCGGGTAACAAAGTGAATCGACCTCGAATTTGCGTTCGTGCAATTCGGGTTTCATGGTGGTGTTATCAGAATCCCACTCACTACCCGTTGGACCGAAGTTAAAGGCATTAGCATAAGGATCAATCAGGATGTACTTAGCCTGTCTGTTTATTACGCCTTTAATTACGTTTTTAAGCCTCGCATCCGACTTTATCAGTGGCATATAAGGCCAAACCTGCGCAGATGAATCGCGCATCCACATGGCGTTTATATCGCCTGTAATTACAAAGGTATCCGGGCGGCCATTGGCTTCACTGTAATTAACCGTAGTGTCTAAGGTATTGGGATAACAGTTCTCGAATAGCCATGCCAGTTCGGGATCTTTTATAGTTGCTTTGATGCTTTTTATTTTTGCTTCAACAGCTTCGCTAGTAAACTTGCGGTCGGCTAATTTAGGGCGAAGGCTTTCAAATTTAGCAAGCTTATTGGCGAACCAGGCAGGCCTTAAACCCATGCCGATACCGGCGGTTGTAATTCCATTAACTTTTATAAAGTTGCGGCGTGAGATCATAGTTTAAAATTGGTTTATAAACAAAAAAGCCTTTCGGCTATCCGAAAGGCTAATGTAAATGTTTCTTTATACTTTAAATAACAGGAACGTTGTTTTCTTTGTAAAATCCTGCTTTTAATTTTTCGCCCATCTCCGTGTAAGCATCTAATGTGCGTTGTACATCTTCCAGACTGTGTGCCGCGGTTGGTATCAATCTTAATAAAATAATACCTTTTGGTATTACCGGATAAATCACTATAGAACAGAAGATACTGTAGTTCTCACGCAAATCACGGGTTAAAGCGGTTGCTTCGTATAAATCACCTTGCAAAATTACAGGGGTAACCATGGTGTTACTTACGCCTATATCAAAACCACGTTCTTTTAAACCCGCTTGCAGCGTTCTAGCGATCAACCATAATTTCTCACGCAATTCAGGTTTGGATTTAAGCAATTCGAAACGTTTTTTAAGGCCGATAACCATTGGCATTGGTAAAGCTTTAGCAAATGTTTGTGAGCGCATATTATAACGCAGGTAATTAACGATTTCACGATCTGCTGCTACAAAGCCACCGATGCCTGCCATTGATTTGGCGAATGTACCGAAGTAAACATCCACATCATTAACACAATCCTGCTCTTCGTGGGTACCTGCACCAGTTGGCCCCATGGTACCAAAACCATGCGCGTCATCAACCAATAAACGGAAGTTAAATTTCTTTTTAAGCTCGCTGATCTCTTTTAATTTACCCTGCGCACCCGACATACCGAATACACCTTCGGTAATTAACAAAATACCACCACCTGATTGCGCTGTTAATTTAGTAGCGCGCTCCAATTGTTTTTCGCAGCTCTCCAAATCATTATGCTGATACACAAAGCGTTTGCCCATGTGCATGCGCAAACCATCAATAATACAAGCATGTGATTCCGCATCATAAACGATAACATCATTACGATCAACCAGCGCATCTATAATAGATAACATTCCCTGGTAACCATAATTTAGTAAATATGCAGCTTCTTTGCCTACAAAGGCTGCCAAATCGTTTTCTAATTCTTCATGATGGATGGAGTTACCCGACATCA
This sequence comes from Mucilaginibacter sp. L196, assembly GCF_009765905.1. GTDB lineage: Bacteria > Bacteroidota > Bacteroidia > Sphingobacteriales > Sphingobacteriaceae > Mucilaginibacter. The sequence goes on from NZ_LMUO01000006.1 coordinate 183,850, forward strand.
TGCGGGCGCCCATTGGATAAGCCAAACCGTAATCAGCAGTTGCCTGCGTATCAGCCGCTCTTACTTCGGGGTGATTAGCTAAACCTAAATAATTGTTAAGGCTCCAAACCAAGTGTTCTTTACCGTTAAACATCATGTGCGGGCCTATTTCGCCTTCCAATTTTGGATAGGAAAAATAACCATGCGACCATTTTTGATGCTGCCCAAGCGGGCCACCCATGCTTTTTAAAATCTTGTCAAATAAATCCAAAATGGTAAAATTATGCGTTAAAAATTTTACAAATATAGCCGTTTTACAGGGCCTTAACAATCCACAAAACGTAAAAAAGCCTTTGCGTATTATACGCAAAGGCTTCAAACATATTTTTGAAGTAATTAGTCAACATTATCGTGCAGGAAAGAGTTGTTATTTCTGATCTCTATTTTCCCTTCACTATCAGGCAACAAGGAAAAGCGCGATACCTGACTTTCATCAGATGCAGGGGTTTCCTGCAAGGCTATTTCCTTACGTTTGTATGCCGGCACACTTTCCATTTCCTGTATGTTGCCGGTACGCAGTTTCATGCTCAGATCTTTTAAGCGCATAATACGCTCGCGAGATTTGCGCAATTGCTCTTCCATTGATTCTTCTGTTTTCAAATCATCGGCACCAACAACAGGCTCAGGTTCTTTTTCAATTTGCGGCTCCGGTGTCTGAATTTCCGCAGCAGGCTCATAACTGATAGATTCCGCTACCTTGAAAGTAAACTCACCCATATCAGGTTCCGCTTCTTCCATTGATGGTTCGTCAGCAAGGTTATATTTTACCGTACCCGAATCTTCGTTGCGCGATGCGAACAGATCAAATAAGCCGGTTTGCTTTGCTTCTTCTTTTTGCGCAGCATGTTTCATATAAGGTTCGGCAGGTGCGTTTTCCTTTACATGATTTATAAATTCATTAACCGGTTTAACCAATGGTGTGTTTTCAGGAACGAGCATGGAAACAATTTTCTTGCTGCTATTCTCTTTTTCACGCTCATCCTTGGTTTGGAAACCGGTAGCTATAATAGTAACTGATATTTTATCACCTAAATTCTCGTCAACACAATTACCCCATATCAGGTCGGCAGCTAAACCGGCTTCTTCCTGTATGTAATCGGTAATTATACTTACTTCATCCATAGTTACTTCTGTAGTACCAGAACTGATGTTAAGCAAGATATAACGTGCACCTTCAATCTCGTTATCTTTTAATAATGGTGATGACAAAGCGCCCTCAACAGCTTTTAAAGCACGATTTTCGCCTTCGCCGGTTGCACTACCCATTATAGATACGCCGCTATCTTTCATAACGGTACGTACGTCTTTAAAGTCAACGTTTATATAACCCGGCAACGTGATTATCTCAGCAATACCTTTAGCGGCAGTTGTTAAAATGTTATCTGCTTGCGCGAATGCTGATCCTAGGGTAAGGTTACCAAATATCTGGCGAAGCCTGTCATTTGAAATCACCAAAAATGAATCGACATATTTTTTCAGTTCTTCCATACCGGCATCGGCCTGCATCTTACGGCGTTTGCCTTCGAATGAGAACGGAGTGGTGAAGATACCTACGGTTAATATATCTAACTCACGTGCGGCTTTGGCAATTATAGGGCTTGCACCTGTACCCGTACCACCGCCCATACCTGCTGTTATAAATAACATTTTGGTATTGGAACCCAGCATTTGTTTTATATCGTCAATGTTTTCAATAGCCGAGTTTTTGCCTACTTCGGGGATTGAGCCTGCACCCATACCTTCGGTTAGGCTAGCTCCTAATTGTACCTTGTTTGGGATAGGGCTAAGTTCCAAAGCCTGCGCATCAGTATTACAGATAATAAAGTCGACACCTGTAATGCCTTGCTTGTACATATGGTTTACCGCGTTACCGCCGCCGCCGCCAACACCAATTACTTTGATGATTGATGACTTTTCTTTTAACATCTCGAACTGCATAATCCTTATTTTCAGTTATATCTATTTTGACGAATTATTAGATTTCACTAATGTAATAATATGACTTTTTCCACAAGGTTTTTCCACAATCGTTAACAATGTGGAAAAGTTACTATATGTGAATAAGTATACTAATCACAATCAATTTTGATGTGTTTAGCTTTATTTATTCTTATTTTAAAAAGTCCTCATCCTTTATATCATCCTTTATAAACTTTTTACTTCCTTCCAGAATTTTGGCAAATAAACCGCCGGTTTTTCTTTCCTCGACAACTTTAGTTTTTTCAACTTTTAACTCAGTAGCAGACTGTGTTTGTCCGTTATATTCCATTTTCTGGATGCCTTTTATCAACAGGCCTATACCTGTTGCAAACATTGGGCTTTGTAGCTCTTCGTATATATTTTTTGGCAACACCTCATTTTTCGCCAAATGCTCGTTAGGGTATCCTACACGGCAATCTAAACCGGTAACATACTCTACCAATTGTGTCAGGTGTTTAAGCTGTGCGCCACCACCTGTTATTACTATACCTGCTATCAGTTTTTTCTCATAACCCGAAGATTTGATCTCGTAATACACATGCTCAACGATCTCTTCCATACGGGCCTGGATAACAAAAGCCAGGTTTTTAACAGATATTTCTTTTGGCTCACGCCCACGTAATCCGGGTACACATACAATCTCGTTTTCTTTGTTCTCTTCGGCCAGGGCAGAACCAAACCTTACTTTTAATTGCTCCGCGATATTGCGCATCACTGAACAGCCCTCGCGGATATCCTCGGTAATGCTGTTGCCACCAAAAGGAATCACAGCGGTATGCCTGATGATGCCCTCGTGGAAAATAGCCACATCGGTAGTACCACCACCAACGTCAACCAAAACAACACCGGCTTCTTTTTCCTCATCGCTCAAAACCGACTCAGAAGACGCCAATGGTTCCAGTATCAATTCCTGGCTTTCCAGGTTTGCTTTATTTACACACTTTACAATGTTCTTGATAGCAGTAACCTGGCCAGATATAATGTGGAAGTTTGCTTCCAAACGTACACCAGCCATACCGATAGGGTCTTTTACACCCGGTTCACTATCTACCGTAAATTCCTGCGGCAATACATGGATGATCTCTTCACCCGGAGGCATTACCAGGTTGTACATATCCTCAATTAGTTTGTCAATATCCTTGCGGCCGATTTCACTATTTAAATCACGACGGGTTATTAGCCCACGGTGTTGTAAACTTTTGATGTGCTGACCAGCGATACCCACATTTACCACACGTATCTCTACATTGGATTGTGTGCCCGCAACTTCAACTGCCTGGATGATACCTTGCACGGTTTTGTCAATATTTGAAACCATTCCGCGCGTTACACCCGCCGATTCAGCCTTTCCGATACCCAGTATTTCAATCTTCCCGTTTTTGCTTCGGCGGCCAACGATGGCACATATTTTTGTAGTTCCGATATCCAACCCTACCACGATTGGCGAACTCTTTTCCTGGCTTAAAACTTTGTCCATATTATTTCACTATTTGAGATGTGTCTGTAATTGTATTAATAGAATTCTTTATCACGCTATCCTTTTTGGCGGCAATAGCGGCAAGCGAATCCTGTTTGGTTATTTGGTTTTTTACACCGATAACCTGGTTTGCATATTTTATATTTATAATTTTATACATGCCCCACCCTACCTGCGGCAATGCTTTTTTGTAAAAAATCAACAAGTTGTGGAACTTCGCATCCAGCGAATCCGCATTACCTAATAATATCCTTTGACTGCCTACACGAGGTATCAGTTCAATTTCGTGTGCCTGATTTACGTAGATCTGCGCTATTTGCGCATCCCAAAGCGAATCCCTGCGGATATAATCGGCAGTTTTATAAATCTGGGTAGCGATATCAGTATGCAATGTATCTACCTTACCACTAAACGGTTCATCAATAAAACCGTTAGCTACCAATACCCTCGCGGTAAAGTTATTGGATAACGGAATCTTCAAGCCATGAGAATCCACATAAAAATCCTGATCGTATTGATTCATGATACGCAATATGGGCTGGCGCTGGGTGATCTCAACCCTGATCACATCATCCATATCAATATAAACCCTCGCAGTTTCAATAAAAGGATTAGCTTTTAGCTTATCCTCTAATGCATGTATGTTAATATTTTCAATTGGCCTGCCTATTAACGTATGATTTTTTACGTGCAAAATATTATCGATCTCTTGTTGATCAATAAAATATTGGTTGCCGGGGATATAAACTTTTACATCCTTACAAATAACCTGTGCCTTTTTAATTTCAATGAAACTCATGAGCACAACCACGCCACCCAAGCTGATTAACCAGCAAAGGCTTATAAGGATGTACCTAACAATGGGTTTCTTAAACATTACTTAAAGCATTTTTTAAAGGTTCAACCAACTGATCAATATCGCCCGCGCCTACTGTTAACAATAGGGCTGGTTTTTCATTTGCTATGGCATCAATAGTTTGCTGTTTAGTTAGCTTACGTTTGTTAACTAAATTCATGCGACTTAATATTATTTCTGCATCCACACCTTCAATTGGCAACTCGCGGGCCGGGTAAATATCTAACAGGATTAATTCATCCGTCATATCCAGCACTTCGGCAAAGCCATCAGCAAAATCGCGGGTGCGGGTAAATAAATGTGGTTGGAAAATGGTTACTAATTTTCTGTCTGGGTATAATTTTTTTACGGAGTTGATGGCAGCACGCAATTCTTCCGGGTGATGCGCGTAATCATCAATATAAACATGCTCCTGCGTTTTCACGATGTACTCAAACCTGCGGTGTACTCCGCGGAATGATGCTAAAGCACTTTTTATCGCATCATTTTTTACGCCTAAACGTAATGTTGCTTCGATAGCGGCAGTGGCGTTTTCTACATTGTGGAAGCCGGGAATACCTAACTGAATATCTTTAATATCAGTATTTACATTCCTGAAATCAAAATAGAAACTACCGTTTTCAATACGAATATTTAACGCGATAGCATCGGCGGCATCTTTAATACTATAAGTATAACCTGTATCTAAAGGCAAACCTTGTTTATGAATTAAAACGCCGCCTGCTTTTATCTGCGAGGCGAACATTTTAAAAGAATCTGTTAAATGCTGATGATCGCCATAAATATCCAGGTGATCGGCGTCCATTGAAGTGATTACCGCGATATCCGGATATAGGGTAAGGAATGAGCGATCATACTCATCTGCCTCAACCACTACTATATCGTTTTTACCATAAAGCACATTGCTGTTATAGTTTGATGCGATACCACCCAAAAATGCAGAGCAATCTTTACCAGAATCTTTCAAGATATGGGCAACCATTGTTGATGTGGTAGTTTTACCATGTGTACCCGCAATAGCTACTGTATATTTTCCTTTGCTTATCAGACCTAAAACCTGTGAGCGTTTAAATAGTTCAAATCCTCGCTTTTGAAAAAAGCCAACAATTGCCGAATCCTTTGGAATAGCGGGGGTGTAAATTACCAGCGTACCTTCGTCAGGTTGCCGGAAGCTCATCGGTATCCATTCCTCGTTATCATCAAAAATGATCTGGATGCCTTCGTTTTTCAGTTCATTAGTTAAATCAGTTGAAGTTTTATCGTAACCACAAACAATACAGCCTAAATGATGAAAATAGCGCGCAAGGCCACTCATGCCAATGCCGCCTATGCCTACCAAATAAACTCTTTTTATGTTTTGCAGTTCCATTTTACTTTTACTCCTTGTTTCAAAAAACCTCTCCCCCGCCTAGCGCGGAGGAAGAGGCTAAGATTAAACTAATTGTTATTAATTGTTATTTTCATAACTTCTTTCGCAATCACCTCATCGGCATCAGGCAGTGCCAGTTTACCAATATTATTGCTTAATGTTTTTCGTTTGTCTGTATCATTTAAGAGCTCAATAGCTCTGTATATCAATTTTGCTTCGGCATCTCTATCAGCAATAAAAACAGCCGCGTTATCATGTACCAATGCCAGTGCATTTTTAGTTTGATGATCTTCGGCCACATTTGGCGAAGGCACTAATATCACCGGCTTTTTCACTACGCATAATTCGGCTATTGTACCTGCCCCTGCACGTGATATAATTATATCAGCAGCTGCATAAGCCAGGTCCATGCGGTTTACAAACTCCATTATGCGAATGTTGGGGTTGTAATCTTCGCCCAGCTTTTCGATGATGCTTTTGTAATAGAATTTACCTGTCTGCCATATAACCTGCACATCGGCAGCAATAATCTTATCTAAGCCTGCCATCACGCTATTGTTTAGTGTACGCGCACCCAAACTACCACCTGTTACCAATATCGTTTTTTTATCGTTGGATAATTTCATCAACTCAATCGCCTGCATTTTCTTGCCTGCGATATCAACCGACTCTTTACGGATAGGGTTGCCGGTTTTGATGATATTTTTAGCAGGAAAAAACTGCTCCATGCCATCATATGCCACACATATTTTGGCGGCCTTTTTACCCAACCATTTATTGGTAATACCAGCATACGAGTTTTGCTCCTGTATTAAATAAGGGATGCCTTTGATAGATGCCGCATATAATAACGGCCCCGATGCATACCCCCCCACGCCTACAACCGCATTTGGTCTAAAATCCTTTATTATTTTTAACGCCTTCCTCAAACTGCCAATCAGTTTGATTGGGAATTGCAGGTTTTTAACTATCGAACCACGCTGTATACCCTGAATATCCAGACCTATAATTTTATAACCCGCAGCAGGAACTTTTTCCATTTCCATACGGCCGAGCGCACCTACAAACAAAATCTCGGTTGTTGGATCAAGCTTTTTTAATGCATTGGCAATAGCAATAGCCGGGAAGATATGCCCTCCTGTACCACCACCACTTATTATTATTTTTTTGCCTGACATTGCTTTATGTTATATTTTCCACCTATGGCGGAATTAATTTTTATTTTTTCTACCAACATTTTCCGCCTACGACGGATACCTGCCGGTTTTATTACTAATCGCAAAGCTTACGCTACTGCTACTTCTCTTATTTCACCCACTACCACTTTAGCTTCATCATTATCACGACTAACCGATAGTATGATACCAAACGCTATGCTTGTAAACAGTATTGATGTACCACCCATACTTACAAATGGCAAAGGAACACCTGTTACCGGCCCTAAACCTACCGCTACTGCCATATTAGCAAATGCTTGTATGGTTAAGCTAAAACTTAATCCTGCTGCTAGTAATGTACCGAAGGCTTTTGGCGCTTTGGTAGCGATTTTTATGCAGCGATATAATAAAAATAGGTAAATGGCTATTAATAGAAAGCCACCCACCAATCCATATTCTTCAATGATGATGGCATAAATTTCATCTGAGTATGCCTCTGGTAAATAGTTTATCTCGCTACTTTGTCCCGGGCCTTTACCGAAGATACCGCCTGTGGCGATAGCTATTTTAGCATGATCTGCCTGGTATGATTTATCGGGATTAGCTTTTTCGGGATGCAGAAACGTATCTATACGAGCCATATACACGTGCCTCCGCGGGCCGAGCATTACTACCGCGCCCAATAATATGGCTCCGGCTAAACAGGTAATGGCAATTTGTTTAACGCTGATACGGCCCATTATTAACAACAATATACTTACACCGAACAACATTAAAGCAGTTGAAAGGTTGGCCCATGCGATTAATATAAATACCACGCAAACCGCACCCATAATCGGCACAAAAGATTCCTTTACATTCTTGATATTTTCCTGCTTTTTGGAGAGCGTTCTTGCCAGGTACGTAATGAGCGCAAGTTTGGCCAAATCGGATGTTTGGAAACTTAATCCCGTACCCGGTATCGCTATCCAACGGCTGGCATCATTCACGTGACTACCGAAAACAAGGGTATAGATCAACAACGGAATAGTTATGTACATCAGTAATTTTGATATACCTGCATAATAGCGATAATCCAACCGATGACAGATGTACATTAACGCCAAACCGGCAAGCATCATCGCTACGTGTTTCATCAAAATAGACTCAGCACCTACCCCACGTTTATACGCAAGGCTGCCTATAGCGCTATAAACAGACAGCAACGAAATAACCGAGAGTAATATTACTATCAGCCAGATCCATCTGTCGCCTTTTGTATTGTTGAGTATCTTATTCATTGTCTTTGGATTTCACCGATTTTATTGTGATTTCACCGATTTACTTATCTCTTATAATTCTTTAACTGCTTGTTTAAATTGTCTTCCTCTATCTTCATAATTTTTGAAAAGATCGAAGCTTGCGCAGGCTGGTGATAATAAAACCGTATCGCCTTTGGTTGCCAGATGGTACGACATTTGCACCGCTTCTTCCGCTGATGAAGTGTTTATTATAATGTCAACTACATCTTCAAAAGCAGCATGTATGCGGCTGTTATCTTTACCCAGGCAAACAATGGCTTTTACCTTTTGCTTAACCAGTTCTTTCAGCATGCTGTAATCGTTACCTTTATCAACGCCACCCAATATCAGGATCACGTCGCTGGTCATGCTTTCAAGCGCGTACCATGTTGAATTAACATTGGTAGCTTTTGAATCATTGATGAAACTGATGCCGGAAATCTTTCCAACAGACTCTAATCTATGTTCAATGTTCTTGAAATTACCCATGCTCTCCCTTAGGGTTTCGTTGCGTAATTCGAGCACTTTTGCTACAATACCTGATGCCATAGAATTGTAGATGTTGTGCTTGCCTTGCAGGGCCAGTTCGTTGATTGACATTTGAAAATGTTGTTGGTGTGTGTTGATGACAATATTGTCTTTATCGAGATATGCTCCCGGTTCAATGCTTTTTTCTATCGAAAATGGTAACAATTGTGCCGCAAAGCTCCTCGATTCCATTCCCTTAATGGTTTCAGGATCATCAGCACAATAAATAAAATAATCAGCCGCGGTTTGATTTTGCGCTACGCGGAATTTGGATGCCACATAGTTCTCCATTTTATAATCATAACGATCTAAATGGTCAGGCGTTATATTTAGCAGTATTGCAATATCAACCTTGAAATCATACATGTCATCCAGCATAAAACTGCTTAACTCTAATGCATAATACTCGAATTTCTCGGTGGCTACCTGGTAAGCGAAACTCTTACCAATATTACCAGCCAGACCTACATTTAAACCCGCATTTTTCAGGATATGATAGGTTAAGCTGGTTGTGGTTGTTTTTCCGTTCGAGCCGGTTATACCGATGATCTTCGCATCAGTATATCTTCCTGCAAATTCAATTTCGGAGATAACCGGTATGTTTTTTTCTTTTATCTTCTTAACGATTGGAGCCTTATCAGGTATACCTGGGCTTTTTATTACTTCAACAGCTTTTAAAATTTCAGCTTCTGTATGTTGTTGTTCTTCGAAAGGTATATTCCAGTCGGTTAACTGCTTTTTATAATTATCAGCAATAGCGCCAAAGTCAGATACAAAAACATCATAACCCTGCTGTTTGGCAAGATATGCCGCACCCACACCGCTTTCGCCGGCGCCGAGGATGGCAATACGCCCCCCAGCCCCCTGAAGGAGTAGTTTTTGATTAGCGGTATGGGTGCTTTCGTTTATCATTATATATTTATACTCTCTTTATATTTTATCCTCCCCCTTCAGGGGATCGGGGGGTTATCTCAACTTTAATGTTATTATTGTTAATATGGCTAACAGTATGCAGATGATGTAAAAACGTGTTACAATTTTCGCCTCGTGGAAACCTTTTTTTTGGTAGTGGTGATGCAGCGGCGCCATCAGGAAGATCCTTCTACCCTCACCATATCTTTTCTTGGTGAATTTGAACCAGGATACCTGCATGATTACCGATACATTTTCTATCAGGAATACGCCACAAAGCAATGGCACCATTAACTCTTTACGGATCATGATGGCGAATACCGCGATGATACCACCGATTGCCAAGCTACCGGTATCGCCCATAAATACTTGCGCAGGGTATGAGTTGTACCATAAGAAACCAACGCATGCACCAACAAATGCTCCCGCGAAAATCACTAATTCGCCTGAGTCGGGGATATACATAATGTTCAGGTAATCCGCAAATACTGTATTACTTGACACATAAGCCAGTATTGCCAGCGTAATACCAATAATGGCTGATGTTCCCGTCGCCAGTCCATCGATACCATCGGTTATATTGGCACCATTTGATACCGCTGTTATGATCACGATTACGAAAAACAGGAATACTACCAAAGAATAATGATCGTACCCATTACCAATGAATTTCAACACCTTGCCGTAGTCGAACTCATTGTTCTTATAAAATGGTATGGTAGTTTTGGTAGATTTAATATCCTGCGTATAAACAGGCGCGTTACCTTTTAGGTGAAAAGCCACAGGTGCATCATACTTAACCGGCAGCTTAACTTCCTGGCGAATGATGATGTCGGTATTAAAATACATGGTGAAACCTATAAAAAGCGCCAACCCAACCTGCCCGGTAATTTTGAATCTTCCGGCTAATCCTTCTTTATTCTTTTTAAATACTTTAATGTAATCATCTAAAAAGCCAATAGCACCCAACCACAGGGTAGTAACTATCATCATGATGATGTAGATATTACCCAGCTTGGCAAATAGCAACGTTGGGATAAGTATGCCCAAAATAATAATGATACCACCCATTGTTGGTGTACCTGCTTTTTGCATCTGGCCTTCTAAACCTAAGTTCCTTACACTTTCGCCTACCTGTTTGTAGCGCAGATAATCGATTAACCTGCGGCCATACACCGTAGTTACGATCAACGATACTATCACAGCCATAGCCGTACGGAACGTGATGTACTGGAACACCCCTCCTCCCGGAATGCTGTAATTTTTATTTAAATAATTGAACAGATAGTATAGCATCTTCTTTTATTTATTGGCTTACAATTCCATTAATTTAAATTGGTTAACTAATTCTTCCATATCATCGAAATGATTTTTTACGCCATTTATTTCCTGGTATTTTTCGTGGCCTTTACCGGCTAATAATATAATATCGCCGGGGCGAGCTAAATGACATGCTGTTTTGATCGCTTCTTTTCTGTCAGCAATACTCAGCGTATTTCTTTTAAATGCCGGGTCAACGCCTTCTTCCATATCCTTGATAATCTGCGTAGGGTCTTCAGTGCGTGGGTTATCGGATGTCAGTATCACCTTATCACTCCACTCACAGGCAACTTTAGCCATAATAGGGCGTTTGGTTTTATCCCTGTCGCCCCCACAGCCAATAACGGTTATTACTTTTTCATTTCCTTTACGGATGTCGTGAATGGTACTTAACACGTTTTGTACAGCATCAGGGGTATGGGCATAATCTACAATACCAATAATCTTATTGGCAGCAACAATGTATTCAAACCTACCTTCGGCGCCTGATAGTTTACTTAGTACTGTTAACACTTTCGCCCTGTCCTGATCCAACAACATCGCGGCAGCATAAACAGCTAATAAATTGTAGGCGTTAAATGTACCCACCATTTTAAACCATACATCTTGATTATCAATCTGCAGTAATAAACCACCAAACTGATTTTCCAAGATCTTGGCTTTGTAATCGGCCATGTTTTTTAAGCCATATGATTTTTTGTAGGCGATGGTATTTTGCAGCATTACATTGCCGTTCTTATCATCAACATTGGTTAACGCGAAGGCATTTTTAGGCAAACCATCAAAGAATGCTTTTTTAGCTTTCAGGTATTCTGCAAAAGTCTTGTGGTAATCTAAGTGGTCATGTGTTAGGTTGGTGAATATACCACCAGCAAATACCAAACCTTGTATACGGTGCTGCGCAATTGCGTGCGAGCTTACTTCCATAAAGCAATAATCGCAACCTGCTTCTACCATTTCGTCCATCAGCCTATTTAGTTCAACCTGATCGGGAGTGGTATGGGTAGATGGGATTATTTGTCCGTTGATTTGATTTTCCACGGTTGATAACAAGCCGCATTTATAACCCAAATCACGAAATAATTGATATAATAAAGTGGCGATGGTGGTTTTACCATTAGTGCCGGTAACGCCAACCAGCTTTAATTTTTTGGATGGATTATCGTAAAAATTAGCGGATACAATGCCTAAAGCTATAGCTGAGTTAGCAACCATCAAAAAGTCGACTTCACCTGCTGTATGAGCGGGAAGATCCTCGCAAATAATAGCTATAGCACCATCTTTTATGGCTTTGTCTATATAATCATGGCCATCAACAACAGTACCTTTTACAGCCACAAACAGTGAGCCCGGTATTACCTTACGTGAATCAAATACTACCGCGGTGATCTCAACATCGGCACTCCCCTGTAGTTCAGTGAATGCAAGCCCCTCTATTATTTCGCTCAAATACTTCATTGCAATTCAATTGTTATTTTTGATCCTTTAGGTATTTCACTACCACCCGTTACTGATTGTGCAGTAACCATGCCACTACCACGTGCTATTACTTTATAACCCGCATTACCCAACCTGTACAAGGCATCACTTAAATCCATACCTACTACTGAGGGCACTACGCCACTTTTGTAGTCTGTTTCCTGGTAAGTAATACCGTTACTGGTATCAACACTTGGTGTATTAGATGCATACAATGGTTTAACATTAAGCGCATTGTAAACCGTGTGCAATGCTTTTGTATTTCCCTGTTTAATTGAAGGCAAGGTGGTGTTACCAACAAAATGAACCGGCGGAGCCTGATTAATATCCAGATCACTGGCATAAACCCTATCAGCAATTTGCCTAAAAACCGGACCAGCAACTAAGGCTGCTAAATATGAACCCACAGTTGGGTTATTGATTACCACGATCATAGAATATTTAGGATGATCAGCCGGGAAATATCCGCAAAAAGATGCCTGGTGTAATTTATTAACCCCGTAGCCTGATGAACCATTAGCAATTTGCGCTGTGCCTGTTTTACCTGCTACCGTATACAATGGGTTTTTGATTATCTTTCTAACATTACCATCGGTTACCACACCTTCGAGCATTCCTCTAAGCTTACCTAAAGTTTCATCAGAACATACTTTAGGATTGATCACTCTTGCATGAAACTGCTCTACCGTATTACCCATACGTTGTATCTCGCGAACAAATATTGGCGCTATCATTTTGCCATTATTCGCTACCGAGTTATAAAAGGCAAGCAATTGCAACGGCGTTAATTTTTCTTCGTAACCATAAGCCATTTGAGGTAATGTTAATTTACTCCATGAGCGCGACTTTGGTGTTTTTATAAGAGGCTGACCTTCTCCGGAGATTTGCAAATCCAATTTTTCATTCAAGTGATAGCTGTATAGTTTATCAATAAATTCTGAAGGATTTGAGTTGTAATACTTATATACAAATTTTGCAGCAGCTACATTAGACGAAAATTCAAATGCTTCTTTGGCTGATATAATATTGTTATGCTCCACATCAGTAACCGTGTATTTATTATTACCCGGTATTACGTGACTTTTACCGCCCTCGCCATCAACGGTCGAGCTGGTATCTATCTTATGCTGATCGAGCAAAGTCATGTAGGTTGCCAGCTTGAAAGTCGACCCTGGCTCAGTAGCATCGCTAATGGCATAATTTAATTTTTCCTGATAATCTCCATCCTTAGTACGGGTAAAATTGGCAATAGCACGAATCTCGCCGGTAGCTACTTCCATCAGGATAACACAACCATGATCGGCCTGACTTTTTACCAATTCAGCCTTAAGCGCCTGTTGCGCAACATCCTGAAAATTAACATCAATAGTCGATAGGATATCGGCACCTTGCACTGCAGGAACTTCATCGTCATCGTCATTAACAGGAATCCAGGTGCCGCCGGCAGTACGCTGCATTAAGCGTTTACCGTTTTCGCCATTAATATAGTTAGAGTATGCACCTTCAAGGCCTACCGCGTTTTTTACGTTTTCGTTTTTATAACCAATAGTACGGGCTGCCAAGGTGCGAAATGGTAGTATGCGCAGGTTTTGCTCAACCACAATTAAGCCACCTTTATATTTACCCAGGTTAAATAAGGGAAATTTACGAATCAGTTTTAATTCCTGATAAGTTACCTTACGCCTGATTAGCGCATAGCGTGAGCTATCTTTACGTGCATCGCGCAACAAACGGGAGAAACCACTTTCAGACATATCAGGATATAACCGCGAAAGCTTAAGCGCCAATGAATCTACCTTACCATAAAATACTTTATCTTCGGATATACCACCGGCCATCATATCCATGTGCAGTTCATACTCAGGTACTGAAGTTGCCAGCAAACTGCCATCAACAGCCAAAATATTACCACGGGCCGCCTCTACCGCTTCATAATGCGTAGATAGCTTGGCCGACATGGTTTTCCATTTTTTACCCTGCACAAATTGCAGGCGAACAACCTGCACCATTACCGCCCCGGCTAAAATTAATATCAGCCCGAATGCCAAATAAACCCTGAGTAGTATGTTACTTCTTATGCTCATTGCGCATCCTCCTTCACGGTTATTTTTTGCGGCGGCTGCATAGATGTTTTGATACCTAAAGTATCGGCACGCTTCTCAACCTCGGTTAAAGTACTTTTAAAAGCCAGATCAGCTTTGGTTGATTTATAATCCCAGCTTAGTTCTTTTACTTCTTTAGTGAGCTTATCAATATCACGGATATTTTTCTCGGCCAAATGACGGTTGCCGATATACACCATACCCAGCAGGGCCACATACAACACAAAAGGCAGTGCTTTGGTAGCTGCCTCAGTTGTAATAAAGCCTTTGGTTAGAAACTGCGTTAAAAAGTTATCGGGGATTTCCTTTACAGTCTTTTCCTCAACAACCAACTTTTTTTCGGCTTCTACCTCTTCCTGAATTTCTGTGCGTAAACGATTGGTCATTTTTTTACAGCTATCCTTAATTTCGCGCTTCGTGCCCTGTTATTCAATTTTATTTCTTCTTCGGATGCAGTTATCGCACCGCGACTTACCGCCTCCAAAGGTTTTTGATCGTTTCCAAAAAAATCCTTTTCTACCTCGCCACTGAACTTACCTTTGGCGATGAAGTTTTTCACTAGCCTGTCCTCTAACGAATGATAAGACATTACTACCAACCTGCCGCCAGATACCAGAATATCAGCCGACTGGGTCAGGAAATCCTTTAATGCTTCCAGCTCCTGGTTAACCTCAATGCGCAAGGCCTGAAAAACCTGTGCCAGGTATTTGTTTTCTTTTCCTTTCGGGATGCGTGCCGAGATAGCATTTTTCAGATCAGCAATGGTAACTATCGGCGCAATCAATCGAGCCATTACAATTGTATTGGCTAATGATTTCGCGTTTTTTATTTCACCATAAACACCGAAGATCTTATGCAAATCGGCTTCGGAATAAGTGTTCACAACATCCTTTGCACTAATACCTGATGCCTGGTTCATACGCATATCCAACGCCGCATCAAAACGGATGGAGAAACCGCGTTCGGCTTGATCGAACTGATAAGATGAAACACCCAGATCAGCCAAAATACCATCAACCGGAACAGCGCCATGCAAACGGGTAAAGTTTTTTATGTAACGAAAATTTTGATCAATAAAAGTAAAGCGATCATCAGCAATGATATTCTGCTGCGCATCCACATCCTGATCGAATGCCAACAATTGGCCATCTTCGCCCAAATGTTTCATAATCTCGCGGGAATGCCCTCCACCGCCGAAGGTTACATCAATATAAGTACCGTTTGGTTTTATATCTAAACCTTCGATACATTCGGCAAGCATTACAGGGGTATGGTAAGTGTTACTCATCTTTCCCTCCTGCTTTGTTGTTGCCCAATACTTTTTGCATTAACGGCCCGAAGTTATCCGGCTCCTCATCCATCATCTCATTATAAGTCGACGAATCCCAAACCTCGATCTTATTGATCAAACAAGTAAGGATTATATCGTTTTTAATACCAGCGTATTCCAATAGGAATTTTGGTAACAACACGCGCCCGGCAGCATCCGGACTTAACTCGGTAGCGCCACGGGTGAAATAACGAATCACCTTAATATTATCTTCTTCGTATTCGTTAAGTTTGCTAAGTTCGTCCAGCTTTTTGTCCCATTGCGACTTTGTGAAAATTACTAAATGTTTTTTGGCACCAAAACCACGGTTAATGACTAACCCTTCTGTTTCTACCTCAGGAAGTTTTTTCTTGAGGCCAGAGGGAATCATCATCCTTGATTTAGGATCCAATTTACATTCAAATTCTCCGGTCAAATACGACATTAGCTGACTATAGCATTAATTGTTATGTAAAAGTAAATACTTTTACCACTTTCTACCACTTTGAAACACCAAAAGTTTTCAACATTTTTGGCTATAGCTTATTTTTTGATTTTCAGGCTGAAACAACTGGGTATAAGCCGGTTTACCCGCAAGTTTTGCGGAAATAATTGGCGACAATATGTTAGTTAAAGGTGTATAAGTTTATTTGAGCAAATAGCGAGCGCCCATAAGTTGGGAAGGGCTAAAATTATTGCTCAAAAAACGGGGTATTATTTAGCGATCAGGATAAAAAGACTGACAAACACAATGAAAGCAATCCTGATTAATTGCGCATTTATGTAAACTCGAGGAAATTCGGCAGAACGGAGCCTGTAAAGTAAATAGCCTATAACAACTGCTAAAACAAAGAAATCGGCAATGAGCGGATAGCGGTAACTATCGATATTTACCTCGCTTATCAATATAGCCATCATCCCTAAAGCATAGATAAACCCCAGTACGATAGTTATGGTATTATTGTAATTATCAGTCGGTTTGCCTATAAAGTAAAAACCGAAAGGAAAATACATCAGTGCCAGCAAGATGCAGAATATCTCCAGAAAAAAGAATGACTGAAAACCGAACGCATACCTTACAATGGTTGCTACCACTACAGAAAGGATAAGCACGATCTCAGCGAAATGCATCTTCTTTACCGAACTTGATACCTGGGCCATCGTATTAATTTCCTTTCTTAAGCATTTGAATAACTAACTATACGATAACAGAAATTGTTTTCAGATTTATACTGAATAAGTATTGCGATTACCGCCGATAAATGTATTTTTACATAATAGATTGACCATGAAAACATTATTCACTTTAATGCTGGTGCTGTTAAGCTTTGGAAGCTTTGCACAAAGCGCTCCCGACTCTTCGACCACTGTATTAAATGCAGCTTATGCAAAAGCGCATAGCGAACATAAAAATGTGATCCTGATGTTTCATGCTTCGTGGTGCGGCTGGTGCAAAAAGATGGAGGCCTCTATTAATGACCCTGATTGCCAAAAGTTGTTTAATGATAATTACATTATTGTTTACCTGGATATTTTAGAACGCCCGGGCAAACAAAACCTTGAAAATCCAGGCGGTACTGATGTGATGAAAAGTTTTAACGGCGACCCTAACGGCGGCATACCTTTTTGGGTGATATTGACCCCAAGCGGCAAAGCCTACGGTAACTCCTACAAACCACCACTTGGCGCTACAACCGGAACTGCTAAAGATAATGTTGGCTGCCCTGCTGAGGCTGATGAAGTGGCTTATTTTATGAGTTTGCTGAAATCATCATCAAAATTGAGTGACCAGCAATTGGCTGTTATTAAAAATCGTTTTTTGAAGAATAAGCCTGCGAGTACGAACGCGAATTAAACTTATTTTAGATTGTTTGGCTAAAGCCAACGTTCTTTATTTTTTTTAACCGCCCCATAAATGGGACGGCAATGAGTTTATCGCTAAAAGAAAAAACGAATACTTGTTTTACGTTTATATGCTTCTTCAAATAATGATTTAATTTTTTCAGTTATGATATCAAGCTTTTTGTCGAGTGAATAATTACTAAATATATCACTATCAATAACTTTCTTAATTTCAGTTATATTCGAAATATGTTCATCCTCGAAATCGTCTATTATTATGCCAATCATTTTATTAATTGAATTGAAAAAACCAGTATTCCAAAGCTTATAGAATGATTCATCCTCAAAGTTTAATTCTATTAATTCATCGCTTTCAGCTAAATCATATTCTAACCGTTTTTCTGCAATAGAATCCTTTGGGACACATATTATTTTCATAACTCAAAATTCATATTACATCACCCTAACCTTCAAATAACTTGGATGCTCTTTTGAAGTATAAATTTTATTTGTTGCTTTTTATCCTTTGCTTTCATGATGTTTTCAAATATCTGCGGGTTACGGTCGATCAGTGGGAACCAGGTGCTTTGTACCTGTACCATAATGCGGTGCCCTTTTTTAAAGGTATGCAGTACATCCTGCAATTCAAAATTTACCGGGGTTATTTTTCCGGGGATGAAAGGCTCGGGTTTATCAAAGCCGTTACGATATTTTCCGCGCATGGCCTCGCTGCGTACCATTTGCTCATAGTTGGACATGAAGGTATTTGGCGCAGTGAACCTATTGTTTTGAGCGGAATCAGGGTAAACATCTATCACTTTAACTACCCAATCAGCATCGGTGCCCGTGGTTGATACTTTTAGGTTTGCGATAATGTTGCCTGCAAGCGTTACGTCTTTATCCAGCACATCCGTTTTATAGGTCAATACATCCGGTCGGCGTGATGCGAATCGTTGATCTGCGGTCATATACTCACGTTTCATATCATCGGTAATATCGCTAATGAATGGCACCGGTTTGTTCGGATCGGATACATAAGCATCACTATAATCACCTGTGTTAGTTGGCGGTGTAAAAGATAATTTACCTCCCGGCAGGAAATAAAGATTTTTGTCTTCAGCATCTTTTGGAGGCCAGGCTTTGTAGGTTTTCCATTCGTTCTTACCGGTTTCGAAAGTGGATATTTTTGGAATATCGCTATCTGTTCCTTTTAAATAATGACTAAAGAAAGCAAACTCTATCTTTTCGCGATAATAAGGGCCTTGCGCACCCCCAAATTCAATATCGCCTAAATGATCGCCAGGGCCGCGCGACCAACCGCCATGTACCCATGGGCCCATCGCGAAATATATTGGCGTGGTTGGGTTATCCATTACTAATGTTTTGTAGGTGTTTATTGCACCGTATAAATCTTCAGCATCGTACCATCCGCCGGTAACCAATACAGCGGTTTTAATATCGTGCAGGTGAGTTAATATATTACGATCTTTCCAATGTTGATCATAATTCGGGTGTTCAAGCATCTCGTTCCATAGGCGAACAGTGTCTTTATAATTTTGCAGGTAGATGTCGTTAGTGTGTGTAACTGACCCCATGCGCAAGTAATATTCGTAACCATCCTTTGTGCCAAAATCTAAATTAAACCCTTTGCCCTGGGTTGGTTTATCGTCCTGCCTGTTGGTGAAAAATGGATAAAAGTCAAAGTTTGCAGCCAGCATAAACGCCCCATTGTGGAAGGCATCATCGCGATACAAATCGGCAATTGGTGCCTGCGGCGATGCCGCGACTAAAGCAGGGTGCCTGCTAAGCAAAGATGTAGTGGTGTAGAAGCCGGGGTATGAAATTCCCCATACGCCTACCTTGCCATTGTTATTGGGTATATTTTTGATTAGCCAATCAATGGTATCGTAAGTATCGGTGCCTTCATCAACATCTTTATTGGTTTTATGATTCTCTAATTCGGGAGTCATTTCGCGAAATATACCTTCGCTCATGAAACGGCCACGCACATCCTGATAAACAAAGATGAAACCATCGTGTGTGAATAATGAAGACGGGCCTATTGCAGTTTTATATTTATCAACCCCATAAGGCGCAACACTATAACAGGTGCGATCCATCATGATGGGATATTTTTTTGACTGATCTTTAGGAACGTAAACCGATGTGAATAGCTTTTCGCCATCACGCATTGGGATCTCGTACTCGTATTTAGTATAGCTTGCCTTTATGTATTCGGCATCCGGAGCTTGTGGTTGTTGCGCAAAGGAGAATGTAGCTAAAAGCATAAAGCCAATAGCTGTGAATAGTTTTTTCATGGATGATCAGTTAAAATACAAAACTAGCAATGTCTGCATTAGAATTACAGAAATTTCAAATTAACAGGTTGAACAAATATGTTAAATCAGCCACCGCATAATATAACGGCAGCGGTTTATGCCGTGGAGAAGTACTAATATATGGGATAAAAGTAAAAAGGCACTGACGATATTTTGTCAGTAGGTGCTGGATCAAGAAAATCGTTTAATTAAAAAATGAGTAATGCGTGGTGTTTTATATTCGGTGAATGTAGCCACCAGGTAAGAGAACAGCATGATCACGATCAGCATTATAAAAAACAAACTAAAGCTCGCTATTGAAGGTACCATTTTAAAACCTGTTCCATTGAGGTTATACAGCAAAGTCAGAATCATTAACATAAAAGGGAAATGGACCAAATACAGCGAATAAGAGAAACTGGCTAAACGTTCGTTAAAAAAATAAAACCTATTTTTAAGTATCACATTATCAAAAGCGGAGATCCATAAAGCGATAAGGATACCGAATAGACCATCAATAAGTCCGGGTGGCAAAAAATTAACTATAGTCTTGCTCATAATCAAGTATAGAATTGTAACCGCAGGGATTATGTATTTAAATGCCCGATTTTTTAAGTGCAGAAAAATTGGTATGAGCCCTGTTAGCCAGATGAGATAGGAAAGCAGGATAGGTTTGGTAAGCAGCAGTGTAACCAATATCAGCCCGATAACAGAACCAATAAGGTATTTAATATTGAACAGACGTTTAAAGAAGTAGAAAAACAAGATGCAGCACAACGGGAAAAGCACATAATACCAAAATTCATAGGATAAACTCCATAACGGGCCATTGCTGCCAAATGCAGGGTGAATAATGTTTTGCAGCATGAACAATGAAGTAAGAAAATACCCGATATTTTCTGTACTGGATATGTTATATGGCAGGCTTGAGAAAATCATGTGGTGCTGGTATACGCCGAACCTGTCGAAGTAATTTCCTGTAAAATCAAACAAAGCGGTTAACAGCAAGGCTACAATCAGAACAGCGTAAAGCCTGCTCACCCTTTTTATAAAATAGATTTTAAGTATAAAATCACCTCTAAGGGTGTGTTTAACGACCGAATCGCAAATGAGGTACCCGCTTATTACAAAAAACACCACTACTGCTGTATGGCCCAGCGCTGTAATAAAGTAAAACGCCTTAACTAATAAATTGGAGTAAGGAAGATCTACAAAATCCTTAAAAATAAATGAACGCAGGTGATTCACCACGACCAATACAGCTGCAAACCACCTAATTAAATGGATAAAGCCGGATCTGGAAACCTGAACATTCATTAATAGATTTAATAATTAGATGAGCTGCAATATATAAATTAGGTAAATAAAAAGCCCCGAAGCGGGGCTTTTTATTTATCATTTATAGTGGAAATAGCGATTACTCATTTATTGCTTTTACGCCAGGTAACTCCTTGCCTTCCATGTATTCCAGCAATGCGCCACCACCTGTTGATACGTAGCTAACTTCATCAGTCATACCAAACTTGGCAACTGCCGCAGCTGAATCGCCGCCACCTATTAATGAAAAAGCGCCATTTTCGGTAGCCTTTGCAACTGCTTCTGCAACAGCTTTGGTGCCAATCAGGAATTTCTCCATTTCAAATACCCCCATCGGGCCGTTCCATAAAATGGTTTTCGATTCTTCAATTACTTTGCTGAATATCTTAATTGTTTCAGGACCAATATCCAAGCCCATCCAACCGTCAGGTATCTCGCCTGTTTTGGCTAAGCCGGTATTTGCATCATTTGAAAAAGCATCGGCCGTAATATTATCAACCGGAAGCAACAGGTTTACACCTTTTTCTTTTGCTTTTTGTCTAAGGCTTAGCGCCAGTTCCAGTTTATCGGCTTCAACCAGTGAAGTACCTATATTGCCACCGTCTGCTTTAGCAAAAGTGTAGGCCATACCACCACCAATAATCAGATTATCAACTTTATCCAATAGCTTTTCTATCAGTTCAATTTTGTCGGACACTTTTGAACCGCCCATAATAGCCGTAAATGGCTTAGGAGCGTTATTTAATATTTTTTCGGCATTTGCAAGTTCGCCTGCCATCAGGTAACCAAAGTATTTGGCATCTGGGAAAAACTGCGCGATAACCGCTGTTGAAGCGTGTGCACGGTGAGCAGTACCAAAGGCATCATTCACATAAACATCACCCAAAGCGGCTAATTTTTTAGCGAAATCAACATCACCTTTTTCTTCTTCCTTATAAAAACGCAAGTTCTCTAACAAAAGCACTTCGCCTTTAGTTAGTTTTTTTGCTTTTTCAATAGCCTCTGCGCCAATGCAATCATTAGCAAATTCAACCTGCTGACCTAACAGATCAGATAAATGAGGCACTAAATGCTTCAATGAATATTTTTCTTCCGGACCACCTTTTGGACGTCCTAAGTGCGACATCAGTATTACTGCACCACCATCATTTAATATCTTTTTGATGGTAGGCAGGGCAGCCGTCATTCGGTTATCGTCGGTAATGTTATAGTCCTTATCCAAAGGAACGTTAAAATCCACACGGATAAGGGCATGTTTTCCGGCAAAACTTATTTGATCTATGGTTTTCATATTGTTTAGTCTTAATGTAATCGGGCGCCAAATTCAGCATTTTAATTCTAAATCCTGAACGTAAAAGTAAAAAAGCTGTTTTAATTAAATGTTACCACTATAATTGGCGGCTCATAACATAGTGCGGGCCAATGCCTTTGATCTCAAATTCATCTGAAATTATTTCGAAACCACAGTCGTGATAAAACTTTGAAGCCACCTTACGGGCATTGCACCATATATAGCCTGCATTTTTTTGTCGAAGGTAGTTTACAGCGTAATCAACCATGATTTTGCCAAAGCCTTTGCCACGATACTCGGCTAACGTAGCCATACCGCGCAGTTGGTAGCCATTGCCAGTAAACTCACCGTAATTTTGGGGATGCAGAGAGACCACTGTAGCCAAGGTGTCACCATCATAATATCCTAAATGAAACGCGCCCTCGATCTCATCAGTCGGGAAACGGCATTCGTCGGGTGTAAGCTTATTATCGCGTAAAACAATGTTCCGAACTTGCAGTATATCGGTGGATTTAATAAATTCTATCATTTTATTATTGTTGTGAAAATTTCACAAAATGGGCATTATATGCCCGAAAGGCAATTATAGTGAATTTGTATCCGATTTTTATAAGTAAACTTCACAGCCAAATAGGGTCAAATTAAACTTGTAGCACGCATATTGCATACATTAAGATCGATGCGATACGTTAAACTCATTTTACCGGTACTAATATTAATTTTTGCCATTACCAGTTGCAAGAAAACGGGTGTCAGCTCGATGAAAAACGCTGCTATCGATACGGAGGTTTTGATACACGAAATAAAGTTTAACGCCCCAATTCAATACGTGGTAACCAGTGTAAGCGGCGATACGCTTAAGATGATATATTACGAGAATGTAAGTTTGTTTATTCCTCCTAACGGACTGAACCTATCGTATGCATTGCATTTAACCCAGGATTTCAGCGGTTCCTTATTAAAGAATTTCAACTATAACGCGTATGACCAATATGGTGATTATACCTATGACTGGGCTGATGACAACCTGAATAACGTTACCAAAACAATAACCGATACGACCATCAATGGTACCGCGATGAAGAATATTACCGTTGAGCGGCCATTCATCTTTAGCAAAGTTTACAATAATGCCCAACTGGCAACTGCCGAAAAAGATTCTGTAAATACTGTTACTACTGATAAGATAAGCTTTAGTTCGTTTGCTTATTTTGGCAAGGATTACCCTGCTACAACAACAAGTACAAGTGTACTGTACCTATCTCTAAAATAATTATAACTCGCTAATCCTTTGAGCCAGATCAACCAAACGGCTTGAGTATCCCATTTCGTTATCGTACCAGCCAACCACTTTTACCAGGCCGCCAACTACAGAAGTTAGCTGTGCATCAAATATACAGCTATGTGGGTTGCCCAATATATCGGTTGATACAATAGGATCTTCGGTATACTCTAAAATATTTTCCATTGGGCCAAGCGCCGCTTGCTTAAATGCAGCGTTGATCTCCTCAACTGTTGGCAGCTTTTTAAGGCTACAGGTAAAATCTGTTAATGAGCCGTTTAGTACTGGTACACGTATTCCGGCACCACCTAATCGTCCATCTAAATGAGGAAAAATGGCGGTTACAGCCTTTGCCGCCCCTGTTGTTGTGGGGATGATGGAGGCTGATGCCGCCCTCGCCCTCCGCAAATCCTTATGTGGCGCATCATGCAGACTTTGGTCACCTGTCATGGAGTGTACGGTGGTAATATAACCATCGATAATCCCCCAGTTTTCATCCAATATTTTCACCATTACTGCTACGTTATTGGTGGTACAGGAGGCATTTGAGAGTATTGGCGAACGCAAATCAACCTCACCATCATTCACCCCTAAAACCACCGTAGGAACATCCTTAGTGCCTGATGGCGCTGAGATAATTACCTGCTTGGCACCGGCGGCCAGATGCTGCTCTGCACCTTGGCGGGTGATGAATTTACCGGTTGATTCTATTACCAGATCAATGTCTATTTCCTTCCAGGGAAGGTTTGATGGTTCGCGGTCTGAGAGTATTTTTATTTTTTGATTGTTGATGTAAAGATGCTCATCATCAGCGGTTACCGTTCCCTTAAAGCCACGGTGAACGGAATCATACTTAAATAAATGAGCCAGCGTATATGTATCGGTTAAATCGTTTATGGCAACAACTTGAATATCAGGCTTGCTTAACACATTCCTTAAAAATATTCTTCCTATTCGCCCGAAACCGTTTATTGCAACTCTCATAATTTAGTGTCAGTATTGAACCGCAAATTTACGCAGACTGATTTTAATACGATAATAAAGTTTGAACTATGGCGGGGAGGTGACTATACTAACGTCATTGCGAGCGCAGCGCGGCAATCCCCGACTTACAGGTCAAACTTGCAATTCCACTCTGTATAGTCGATGATTGCCCACGTCGTTACACTCCTCGCAATGACGATGATCTTGTTTTTCTTAATATAACTTCTTATAAAACTCCTTTATCGCCCTACCCGGGTCAATAGCTTTATTTACAGCTGCCGATACGGCTATACCATAAATACCACCTGTTGCCAATAAAGGTTCAACGTCAACCAATTGTATGCCCCCTACCGCTATTACAGGGATCTCAATAGACTGCTCTACCACCAAGCGATAACCTTCAAAACCAAGCAGCGGTTTGTTATTTGGTTTAGTATCGGTATGCGCGAACGGGCCATAACCGCAATAATCAATCACCCTGGTAGCTTGTACCCTTATCAGGTCTTTAGTATTGGTGGCCGAAGTTCCTAAAGTTTTATCCTCTCCTATATGCTCACGGATGGATTTCAGGTCAGCCTCAAAATCCTCAATGTGAACACCCTGCGCATCAACCTGATCTAATAAATGATAATGATTGGTGACGATCAGTGTCATCCCCCATTCATCGCAGATCTCGGCTATCTGGTTTATTTCTTCTATCAGTTCCTCGTCCGTTTTGGTTAAGCAACGGTATTGCAGCCAGTTAGCGCCTGCGGCACAAGCTATTTCTGCTTGTTCAACATGGCTGCGGTTAGGCAAGTCTTGTGTTAGATAGTGGAATTTTGATATGTATTTTTTCATAAGCCCCCTCTAAATCTCCCCCGGTAGGGGAGACTTTTATTTTAAATAAAGTTTTAAGCCTTCCCTACCGGGGAGGGTTTGGGTGGGGCCTACTACTTCTTCAACACCTCAGGTATCGGCGTACCAATACAACCATTTGGTGCTTGTATATGCAATAAAGCGGCAATGGTTGGCGCAATATCCGTCATGTGCACTTCCCGTACCGCGCTGCCGTGCTGTATACCCCATCCCATAAATACCAGCGGAATATGGTTATCATAAGGATTCCAGGTGCCGTGTGTGGTGCCCGTTGGACCGCCATCGCCTGAACCGTGACCTGTAAACCATGCCGGATCTAATA
Source organism: Mucilaginibacter sp. L196 (assembly GCF_009765905.1). Lineage (GTDB taxonomy): Bacteria > Bacteroidota > Bacteroidia > Sphingobacteriales > Sphingobacteriaceae > Mucilaginibacter. The sequence goes on from NZ_LMUO01000006.1 coordinate 209,872, forward strand.
TGATCTGTATAGCACCGCTATTTTTAGCGTTATAGCCGTTGATTATACGCTCGCGCAAAGGCTCAGGAATGCTGGACGAAGCTACTTTAGTCATATCTACCGCATATTCAATTTCCGGCTGTTGCTGAAGGTATTTGATGCACTCCTTTTTAAGCTCGTCCTGATCAATATGCAGATAATTTACAATGCGATAGTTAAAGTTTACCTGGTAATTATTCAGGCTCAAAACTAACGAATCTGTTTTGTATTTATCCATCAGCGTCTTGTTCATATCTTTCAAAACCGATGCTTCATCCCACACACCTGCCGGAATATCGTGATCATTCAAAAACGCGGTATTATGCGCCGCGCCATGATCCGCAGTAAGGAAAACTGTATAGTTACCTTTACCCACCTTGGCATCTAAAAAGGTAAGGAAGTTAGCTATATCTCGATCCAAACGCAGGTAAGTATCCTCGATCTCCACCGCGTTAATACCAAACTGATGACCAATATAATCCGGCGACGATAAACTCATTGCTAAAAAGTCGGTTTGATCCCCTTGGCCCAATTGCTCGCCGTTTATAGCGGCAACTGCCATATCAATAGTTAAGGTGTTACCATAAGGTGTAGAACGGATTAGTCCAAGACCCAGTTTCTTATAAATTGCTGATGTTTTTACCGGCAAAGTTGGCGCATCGGTTCCACTAAACTTTCCTTCGTATTTACTATCGTCTGGGGTGCTTTGCAGGTAGGTTTCTACCGGATATAGTGAGATCCAATCTAACTTTAAGTAGGTTTCAGGTAACTTTTGGTCATTAAAGTCTTTTGCCCATTGTGGCAAATCCTTCATATAATAGGTACTGGTTATCCAGTTTCCGCTCTTGTCATCAAACCAATAAGCGCCGTTGGCAGTGTGTCCTGCAGGTAAAATCCCACCTCTGTCCTTTAAGGCTATACCTATAACTTTCGACCTGAAATTAGTCGCCAACCTCAACTCATCAGTAACGGTAGTCACCAGCAAATTACGCGGCGACATCTGTCCTGCCTTTGATTCACTACCCACAGTTTGCACGCTGTTATCCTCGGCACAGTACATTGATTTTCCAGTAGCCTGAACGATGTAATCATTACCGGCAATACCATGTATAGATGGCACCGATCCCGTGTAGATACAAGTATGTCCCGGGCCGGTAAAGGTCGGGATATAATTTACCTGGGTATTTTCGCAGCTAAAACCCTCATTCAATAAACGTTTAAAACCATTGCTTTGGTAACGATTATAAAAGCGGTACAGGTAATCCCAGCGCATTTGGTCAACCACAATACCCACAACCAATTTAGGGCGGGGAATCTGAGTTGATGCCGGAGCGACTGGCGCGGCTATTATAGTTTTTTTCTTTTTTGTTTGTGCCGATACATTAACAGCAATAAATGCAAACGCTACTAAAAGTAAATGTTTAATTTTCATTGTTTTGGGTTAGTGTGCAAATATCAGTAATGTAATAAAAATTTCACGTGATGCTTATGTTAAGGGAAGTTTAAATTAAAGTTCAATAGCGAGCATTGGGTTCCCCCCTTGAGAGTAATAGCCCATGAATAGACATAAAAATGTGTATATATGTCTATTCATGGGCTATTACTCTCAAGGGGGGAATTGGTCTATCTCCTTAAACTTCAATCTCGCAACCAATGCACCTTACACTACGCTCCTCGCACTTGATTAAAACTTCAAACTCAACCCAACCAAAAAGTTAATTGGTGCTTGTGGGAACAAATAGTTATAGTTTACCACTTTGCCGCTTTCTATATCCGGGTAGGTTGCGCCGTTTGATTCATACTTCTCGCTGAAAATATTATTTATCAATAAGCTAATGCCAATGTCTTTAACCGATTTTATACTGAAGTCATAATTCAACCTTAGGCCATTCACAAAATAGCTGTTTAAGTAGCGATTAGATGTAGGATCAGAAGCCGCATAGCCCGGAGGATTGATATTGGATGTATTATCCAAATATTGTCTGCTTACATACTTGCTGATCAAAGCGATCTCGCTGCCTTTAAATGGCATAAAACCAATTTCGCTGGAAGCTACAAAGTTGGGCGAGAAAGCTATATCCGTTTCTTTATACTGATAATCAACCGTTGTGTTATTATCGTAATCGAACAAGTACTGGTTAAAGTTTTTAACCTTATTAGCGCTTAACGATGCCGTTGCCGACCATATAAACCATTTGTTTGGCCTTATCCTGCCATCAAACTCCAAACCTTCACGGAAACTGTTTTTCACATTGCTCTGTATCTGGTCGCCTACATCATTCAGCGCGCCGGTTACAACCAACTGATTGTAGTACAGCATATAAAAGGCGTTGATGCCGCCGGTAAATATACCTTGGGTAGTACGGTAACCCAGTTCCCAGTCTTTTAAGTTCTCAGGCTTGGGGCGACTGTCAGGCGTTGATTGTACATAATCATCCCTATCAGGCTCATGGTTACCTACACCAAATGATAGGTAGATATTACTTTTGGGGTCGATCTGGTAGGTGATACCTGCCTTCGGGTTGAAAAAGTTTAGCTTCACCTGCTCCTGCTCGTTTTGTAAGGCATCGTTAAAACCTAAAAACGAATAATAAATATGGCGGTACTGCATATCGGCATACAAAATGAATTTGCCTAACTTGTAATCAGCCTTACCATAAATATTGAAATCGGTTTTAAAGGCGTTATCACTTTCGTATTGATAATTCGGGCCGATACCCAAATTTTGTTGCGACCATTCAATATTGTCATAATGCTCACCACGGTATTCGTTATAAGCACCGCCCAAATTAAAGTTAAAGTTGTGGTTAGGCTGATATTTAAAGTTATAAGTAACGCCATAAAATTTATTATTTAACCACAGGCGACGGGTTAAATTACTGGTAGTATCATTGGCGTTAGGTTTTAACCCGTAATTTTTAACAGAATCAGCCGTTCTGTACTCCTCATAATAACCATACCCATGCGTATAATGCAGCGCACCGCTAAATGATATTTTGTCCGATATTTTTTGATCCACCAATAATTGATAGTGTATTTGGGTATAATTATCTGTTTGGTTTGGATAGAAGCTGCCGTCGGGTTCTAAACCAAGGCCATTATAAGTACGGTTACCTGCCTTTATACTATCTTCGGGTACACCATTCCATGCCTGGTAAGTATGCTCGGTACCACCAAAGGTTACTAACCTGATCAGCGTATTTTTACCATAGTAAGCACCATTTAAAAAGTATGATTTCAGGTTAGCTGAAGCCCTGTCGATATACCCGTTTGAGGTAATGCTCGATAGCCTGCCATCAAAAGTAAATTTACCGCCTAAAAGACCTGTACCTATGTTTAAGGTATTTTTCAACGCACCGTATGAACCGGCTGAGTTATTCAACTCCAGGTAACCGGTATCGCGGCGGGTAGTTGTTTGTATGTTGATACTAGCCCCAAAAGCACCCGCGCCATTGGTTGATGTACCCACGCCACGCTGTATTTGTATATCATTAACCGAAGAAGCAATGTCCGGTATATCAACAAAGTAAACACCCTCCTCTTCCGAATCATTATATGGGATGCCGTTAATGGTAACATTTATACGTGTAGCATCAGACCCACGGATGTGAATATAGGTATAGCCAATTCCCGTACCGCCGTCTGATGTAGTAACAACCGATGGGGTTTGATCCAGCAGATAAGGCAGGTCCTGGCCAAGGTTATTTTTTTGAATATCCTTACCACTCAAATTGGTAAAAGCGATAGGCGCGTTAATGGCTGCCCGTGTAGCATTTACAGTAACCTCATCGTTCAAAATAGTTGTCGTGTTAAGCGACAAATTAACAGTGATATTACTTTTTAAGTTGATGGTTTTGATGGTAGCCTGATAACCAATATACGTGATCTTGATGCTGTAATTGTCGGCTTTTAAGTTGGTAAAAACGTACTTGCCATCGGTGCCCGAACTGGTGCTGAGGTTTAAGTTTTGAATACGGATGGTAGCGCCTGATAATGGCTCGCCGGTCTGCTGGTCGGTAACTTTACCGGAAATAGAGAATTGGGCCGATGCCAAAACAGGCAACAGCAAGGCGAAAAACGCCACGAGTAAATTTTTCTTCAATACGAATAAATAAAACTTGTTAAACCATCTGCATACCAAAGGGTTGAATATGCAGTACACTTAACTTATTACCTCTCCCTACGCCGGCATTACCCGGATCAGGTGCATGTTCGTCTTACAGGTCGATGATTTTTAATCACGACTTCTAAAACAACAATGGGTTTGATCTCAGCCTGTCTTTCAGTTTGATTGCTCAAAGCAAGGCACCCCTTGAGAATTATAGGGCAAAGATAGAAATGATTTCGGAATTTGGCATATTAAACCTCCATGTCATTGCGAGGAACGAAGCAATCGCGAACTTTGCAAGACCGCTTTTCTACGTGCGATTGCTTCGTTCCTCGCAATGACATTTAGTTATCCACTCTATGCTCTTCTTTAAAAAAACACTTTACATAAGAAACAAATAAGCATTATTTATAAATCTTTCCTACTTTCGGCTTTCTGATCTCATCTCTTTCGGACTTTCTGACTTTCCACCTTTCGGACTTCATTCAAAAAAACTACTTTTGCAAACTTTATAAATACGTACTATGCTAAGAACACATACCTGCGGCGAATTAACCATCAGCAATTTAGGCGAAACCGTTACTTTATGCGGATGGGTACAAAAATCGCGCGATTTGGGGGCTACCACATTTATTGATGTGCGCGACCGCTATGGCTTAACTCAATTGGTTTTAAATACTGATAACGATGCTACCCTGCGCGAAAAGGCTAAAGGCTTAGGCCGCGAGTTTGTATTAAAGGTTACCGGTAAGGTAATTGAGCGTACCAGCAAAAATGCAAAAATGGTAACCGGCGATATTGAAATTGCTGTTACTGATATAGAGATATTAAATTCATCAAAAACACCGCCGTTCATCATTGAAGATGAAACCGACGGTGGTGAGGAATTACGTGCAAAATACCGTTACTTGGATTTGCGCCGTAACCCAATACGCAACAACCTGATGCTGCGCCACAAAATGGCCCAGGAAGTTCGTAAATATTTAGACGGACTTGATTTTATCGAGGTGGAAACCCCGGTACTGATCAAATCAACGCCCGAAGGTGCACGTGACTTCGTGGTTCCAAGCCGCATGAACCCGGGCGAGTTTTACGCATTGCCACAATCACCACAAACCTTTAAACAGTTGTTGATGGTGAGTGGTTTCGATCGTTATTTCCAGATCGTGAAATGTTTCAGGGATGAGGATTTAAGAGCTGATCGTCAACCAGAGTTTACCCAGATTGATTGTGAACTATCCTTCATCACCCAGGAAGATATATTAAACATATTTGAAGGCCTTACCCGCCACCTGTTTAAAACAGTTAAGGGTATCGACCTGATCAAATTCCCACGCATGCAATATGCTGATGCCATGCGTTTATACGGTTCAGACAAACCAGATCTTCGTTTTGGGATGGAGTTTGTGGAACTAAACGGCATCATGAAAGGCAAAAACTTCAGCATATTTGATAATGCTGAACTAATAGTAGGCATCAATGCTAAAGGTTGTGCCGAATACACCCGCAAGCAACTGGATGAATTAACCGAATGGTTAAAACGCCCTCAAATCGGTGCAACAGGCTTAATTTATTGTCGTTACGGAGCTGATGGTACTTTAAAATCATCGGTAGATAAATTCTACGGTGAAGATGACCTGACCAACCTTGCTGCCTCATTAAAGGCTGAACCGGGCGATTTGATCCTGATTTTAGCAGGCCAAAGCCAAAAAGTACGCAAGCAAATGAACGAGCTACGCCTTGAAATGGGCACCCGTTTAGGTTTGCGTAATAAAAATGATTTCGCGCCACTCTGGGTGTTGGACTTCCCATTATTAGAGTGGGACGAGGAAACCGAGCGTTACCACGCTATGCACCACCCATTCACCTCGCCAAAACCTGAAGATATAGCCATGCTGGATACCGAACCCGGCGAAGTACGTGCCAATGCCTACGATTTGGTAATCAACGGTACTGAAATTGGCGGTGGTTCTATCCGTATACACGACAGGACTTTACAAGCCTTAATGTTTAAACACTTAGGCTTTTCACCAGAAGAAGCTCAAAAACAGTTTGGCTTTTTGATGGATGCCTTTGAGTACGGCGCACCTCCGCATGGTGGTATTGCCTTTGGTTTCGACAGGTTATGCTCTATTTTCGCAGGATTGGATTCAATCCGTGATGTTATAGCGTTCCCCAAAAACAATTCAGGCCGCGATGTGATGATCGATACACCATCAAGTATATCAGATGCTCAATTAAATGAACTTAAAATAACCACTACCTTACCCCTTTAATAGTGAAAAAAACTTTTATAATAATCCTGTCGATACTAACTGTTGGGTTTGTATCATGCAAAAAAAACACTGCAACAGTTAGTGCAGCACAACAAGCTATCATTGATGACGGATTAATAAAAGCCTATATATCATCACATAGCCTTGATAGTGTAAAAAAAGATTCGTCTTCAGGTATCTATTATAAAATAATCGCGACAGGTACAGGCGCATATCCAACGGCTAGCTCTTCGGTAAATGTTAATTACCAGGGCACGCTGCTTAACGGAACGGTATTTGCGCCCGAAGGTAATATCGGAGGGTCTCCATTAGCTGATTTGATTACAGGTTGGCAAATAGGTGTCCCATTTATTAATACAGGCGGCACTATAATACTCTTATTACCATCCCGTTATGGCTATGGCAATAATTCACCAAGTGCGTTAATACCAAACAATTCAGTACTAATATTTACCATTCAACTGGTTAGTTTCACTAATTAATAATAACGGCGGCTTTCCTAACAATAAAATTACAGTATCTGCAATAATTGGGTAAGCCTGCATAAAATGTTTTTTATTAACTTGGCACCATTAATATAAACTGTTAAAATTAGTACAGCATATAATTTTCACTCAAAAAATCAGTTATAGCGTTATACAACAATATGAAGAGAATACTTTTACTATCCGGATTACTTATCATTCTATTTTCTGCATGCAAAAAGCAAACGTTTAATGATACCAGGCAGGCTACAATTGATGAGCTGAAAATACAGGCTTATATAAAAGCTAACAATATTGATAGCCTCACAAAAGATCCATCCGGCCTATATTACAGAATAGTAACCCAAAATCCAGGCGCTCACCCAACAGTAACAGACACCGTACAGGTATCTTACGTTGGAAAACTGCTCAATGGTACGGTATTCGATACTGAAACTGCAACTGTATTGGGCATGCCTGGTCTTATTAAAGGCTGGCAAATAGGCATTCCGATGCTAGGTGCCGACCACATTAACAAAGCGGCCAGAATCAGGTTGATCATCCCATCTGCACTTGCTTACGCCGATTCGGGAAGCACCGCCGGAGCGGTAACTATTCCACCTAATGCAGTGCTTGATTTTACTATTGACCTCATAGGCTTTTATCAATAATTGCCCAACCTCCTATTCATTTGCAGCAAAAACCAGTGGCGCAGCCCTACAGCTGAGCTACTGTTTAAAAATCACGCTATACATTCGGCAAAATCTGCCGGCACCAGTGATAAAGCGCGTATTAAGGTCAATCAGAAAATGATTGATTGGGCTGATTTTATTTTTGTGATGGAACGCAAACACCGTAAAATACTAGAGCAGAATTTCCAAAAATCTATTACCCATAAGCCAATTATTGTTTTAGACATCGAGGATAACTATCAATTCAATACCCCCGAATTGATCGATATTTTAAGGATTTCGCTTCAGGATTATTTATAGTCACCAAACTTTTTTGGGATAATGTGGTTTAATTTGTGAACCGTTAAACTATATCTTCGTTCAAGCCGTCATACCGGTACAAATACACAATTATGAAAAAGTTATTCATCCTTATTGCCTTTTTTGCCTTTACTTATTCTGCCTTCGCCCAAAGTGTTGATCTGCGCCGCAAAATTGAAGTGAGCGGCACTGCCGAACAGGAGGTTACTCCCGATGTGATCTATGTGTCAATATCACTACAGGAATACATGAACGGCAAAACACGGGTTACTATTGATCAACTGGAAAATCAATTGGAAGCGGCTGTTAAAGAGGCAGGTATACCTAAGGAAAATTTCACCATAAACAATATATCTGCCTGGAATAACAATTACCAGAAAAAGAAATCTCCTGATTTTTTAGCAAGTAAACAGTACAGCCTAAAATTAAGCGACTTGAATAAATTCGATCAGATACTAAGCGCAGTTGACCCTAAAGGCATACAGTCTACCAATATCGATAGCTACGAATACTCAAAAGCAGACCAGCTAAAAAATCAATTAAAGTTAAAAGCCCTGCTTGCAGCAAGGGATAAAGCGACATACCTGCTAAACGGTATCGGTGCCAAATTGGGCGACCCGATTAATATCACCGAAGTTGATAACAGTAACTACCCGCAACCAAGAATGTATATGGCAAAAACGATGTCGGTTGGCATGGCCTCAGCTCCCGTTTCTGACATCGATTTCAAGACGATTAAGCTGAGTTTCCAGGTAAACGCGGTGTTTGAGATAGTTAAATAAAAATATTTACGTAATTCTCACATTTTGAGTAACTTCTGAAATGCATTAAGCGTATACGGGCGATAGAATGTTCATCATCGCAATTTATTGGGCAATTTGTTTTAATAAATGTTAAGAAATCGTAAATAAATTTTAATCTTTCAAAATTTATTTAATAACTGCTTGACAATGTGAATTTTACATTCTATATTTAAAAACCTAATTGCTTAAGCATGATTCGTACCCGTTTTAAGAAGGTGCTTTTAGTTGCACCAGAAATATCTTCGCATCAGTTAACTGCTGATTATAAGCATGTTAGGCACATTCATACCATAAATAATATATTCCCGTCTATCTACGAATCAACCCCTAACCTCATTGTTTTTGACTATAATTTCATCAGCAAAGATCTGGAAAAGATCATTCGCAGAATCAGAACCAACAATTTCTATAGTAAAATCAAGATCTGCTGCTATAAATCAAAGGTCGAGCCAAAAGCCGATAGCCTGTTAAAAGCCATAGGGGTTGATTTTTTTGTGTACGAAGAAGAGCTAAGAGCGATCCAAAAAAGCAAAAATATCTTCAGCATTTTCACCGAAATGTTAGAAAGACCGGTTTTAGGCACGCTGTCAAACGTGCATAATTAAGCCTTTTTAACCCATTTTCCGCTATATTTCTACTATAAAAAACAGTATAAAGCATTAAAAAGGGCAATTTACAACCGCTACCCACCCAAAATCACCCGTAAAAGAACCATTTTAGCCGCTTTTAGCCGGTAAAATCTCTTAATTGATCCACTCAAATTTTGTGTATGGCACCAATACCTCTGGTATTTTAATACCATCCTCGGTTTGGTTATTTTCCAGCAGGGTGGCAACTATACGTGGCAATGCCAGTGCACTACCATTTAAGGTATGGGCAAGCTGAGTTTTACCCTCTGCATTACGAAAACGTAATTTTAAACGATTAGCTTGGAATGTCTCAAAATTTGATACTGATGAAACCTCCAACCAGCGTTGTTGCGCGGCGCTCCAGGTTTCCATATCGTAAGTTAAGGCTGCGGTAAAGCCCATATCACCACCGCATAAACGTAGTACACGGTATGGTAAGCCTAAGTTCTTCAATAGACCCTGTACATGTGCGCTCATGCCTTCCAATACCTCATATGAAGTATCAGGATGCACCACCTGTACAATCTCTACCTTATCAAACTGATGTAAACGGTTTAGTCCACGTACGTGCGCACCGTATGAACCCGCTTCACGGCGGAAACATGGCGTATATCCGCAATTCTTCACCGGCAGCTCATCAGCCTTTAAAATCACATCACGGTATAAGTTGGTAATAGGCACCTCGGCAGTAGGTATCAGGAATAAGTTATCCTGCCCCACAAAATACATCTGTCCTTCTTTATCCGGTAACTGCCCGGTTCCGAAACCTGATGCTTCGTTAACCAGTAACGGCAACATCACTTCGCTGTAACCTGCTTTTTCTGCCTCATCCAAAAAGTAAGCGATCAGCGCGCGTTGCAGTTTAGCACCTTTGCCTTTATATACCGGGAAACCAGCGCCGGTTATTTTAACACCCAGCTCAAAATCAATCAAATTGTATTTAGTGGCAAGCTCCCAGTGCGGTAAAGCCCCTTCATAAAGGCTTGGTTTAGCACCATTCTCTAACACTACCTCATTTTCCTCAGGTGTTGCACCTTTAGGTACAGAGCTATGCGGCAAGTTTGGCAACAACACAATTTTTTGCTGCAATTCCTCTTCGGTAGCCGCTAAGGCATCACCCAAAGTTTTTATCTCTTCTTTCCATGCACCGGTGTTGGCTTTGATGGTTTCAGCCTCATCCTTTTTACCAGCACGCATCAGCTCGCCTATTTGTTTTGCAGCGGAGTTAGCTTGGGCCGATACACTATCCATTTGGTTTTGTGTTTGACGGCGTTTTTCATCCAGTTCAATAATTTCGTCAACCAATTGTGGCTGTTTAAAGTTTTTTACAGCTAAACGTTCTAAAACCTGTTCCCTGTTATCACGGATATAACTAACTTGCAGCATTATTTTATTTTTTAGGCAAAGATATAAACTTGATTGTCATTGCGAACGTAGTGAAGCAATCTCGTCGTATATATTTAATGAAATGCATAGCTACGAGATTGCTTCGTACCTCGCAATGACAAAAAAATTATGAGCGGTAAACTTTACTTAGTACCCACCCCCATAGGCAACCTGGAGGACATGACCTTTAGGGCCATCCGTGTTTTAAAGGAAGCCGACCTGATTTTGGCTGAAGACACACGTACTTCTGCCCCGCTGCTAAAGCATTTCGACATCCATCAAAAGGTATTTTCGCATCATCAACATAACGAGCACCAGTCGTCACTCGAAATAGTTAAATTTTTAAAAGAGGGCAAAAACGTTGCGCTAATATCAGATGCAGGCACACCGGCTATTTCCGATCCGGGTTTTTTTCTGGTCCGCGAAGCATTAAAAAATGATCTGGCTGTTGAATGCTTACCTGGCGCAACCGCGTTTGTACCGGCGTTGGTTAACTCAGGCTTCCCAACCGATAAGTTTTGTTTCGAGGGGTTTTTGCCATTAAAAAAAGGCCGCCAAACACGTTATAAGTTTTTAGCCCAAGAAGAGCGGACAATCATATTGTATGAATCCCCTCACCGTTTATTAAAAACGCTGGATGAGATGATCACCTACTTTGGCGCCGACCGCCTGATCTCCGTATCGCGTGAGCTAACCAAAATGTTTGAAGAAACAGTACGCGGCACCGTTGAAGAAGTTAAAACTTATTACGAAACACATCCCGTAAAAGGCGAGTTTGTAATATGTATTGGGCCAAAACAAAGCGTATCAAACAAAAAAAGTTCTCAGGACGAGGACGACGAATAACAATAATAAAACACCATGTCATTGCGAGGTACGAAGCAATCGCACGTAGAAAAGCAGCCTCGCAAAGTTCGCGATTGCTTCGTACCTCGCAATGACACGGTTTGCATTTGCAAAGTCAGAGACCTATATGTTACGCTTACAGCAATCACGATTTTATTTGTGTTTATATAACAACATGGAGTCATTTTTAAACAGTTTCTCAGCTGGCAAAAAGTATTTTCTATTACCTTTTTTAGCGATCATTTGCTTATTACAATCCTGCAAAAAACACGCCGAGGCCAACAGCGCATTCTATTATTGGAAAAGCAATTTCAGCCTAAACGCGCAGCAAAGCCAGCTTTTAAAGGCAACATCCGGCAATAAATTATACCTGCGTTTTTTTGATATAAGCTGGGATAATAATACACAAAAAGCGTTTCCAAACGCGGTAGTCATTTTCGCCCAGTCTGTAGCTCAATTAAACATAACCCCGGTTATCTTTATCGCCAATAAAACGTTTGAAAACTTACCCGATACTGCTATAAATAGCCTCGCCGCAAACAGCAACAACCTTATTAACCGCATTGCGGCAAAAGCAAACATAAACTACCAGGCGGTACAATTTGATTGCGACTGGACATTAACCACCCGCGATAAATATTTCACTTTTTTAAAGGCCTTTAAAGCACTAAATAAACACCAGCTACAGGCCACCATACGCTTGCACCAGGTTAAATACAAACAACTTACAGGTGTACCGCCAGTAGATAAAGCGGTGCTAATGTTTTACAACATGGGTACGCTGAATAATAATTTGCAACAGCCAAATTCTATTTATAATCCGGCCGATGCCGAAAAGTATATTACTTATATCCCGCAATACCCGATTCAGCTTGATGTGGCTTTGCCGCTTTTTTCATGGGCGATCCAGATTCGTGAAGGGCGATTGATGCAGCTTTATAGTAATCCCGACAAAAAAGACTTTACCAATACTCAAAATTTCGACTGTAGAGGCAACGCCTTCACAGCAAAAAAAAGTTTCTTTTTAAACGGCGTTTACATCAAACAAAATGATATTTTTAAACTTGAAGTAACAGATGTAAATTTATTGAAAAAGGCGGCAAGCCAACTATCGGCTCATTTGTCGCTTCAAAAAAACAGAACTATCATTTATTATGAACTGGGTAACCTCAACTTATCAGAATTTAAAGCTGAAACAATCAACCAGGTTTCTGCTGATCTTTAGTATATGCAGCGTGGCTGTTGCCGGTACCGTTTGGGCTTGCGCCTTTGAGGATGACACCCCAGCTTCAATTTTTAGTCCGGAAGCATTCGTTTCAAAACAATATACCCCATTTTTTTACGATAGCGAGAATTGGTATTATGGTAAAAATGTAGAAGTTGATGATAACAACCAACGGTTCAACAACCAGGTAATTGATGAATGGGATGCTTATCTTAAACATAAATTAAACCCCGCCACCTTAAACTATTTGCTGTTAAAAGGCGACAGAAAAGGAATAGATTCTGTATACAATATTCTCAGCGGCACTACTCCGCCTCCCAAACAAGATTCCATCAGCATGGATATAGGCAAGCTGGATAAAAACACCTTAAATAATTTATTTGATTATTTGCGGCTGGCCAAGGATTGCGAAAAGTTTGCAATTGCCGAAGACAGAGGGTGGTACTCAGATCCAGGACCCGCCCCTATCGCACCCGACGGGTTGGAAGAGCAACTTACCACCGCTTTCAATTCATCTAAAAAGCCATTTATCAAACAGCGGTTATTATTTCAATTGGTACGCTACTATTACTTTTTTGAAGATACCGCTGGCCGCAAAAAGCACCAGGTAAATAATCAGGCAAAAATTTTATTACTGTTTAATAAGTACCAAACCAAGTTCCCGCAAAATTTAACCTATTACCGTACATTGGGCTACGTGGCCGGTTACTATCGCAGCATGCATAATTACGCGCTTGCCAATTATTTATATAGCCGTTGTTACGATTTTTCTTACGAGATGAAGATCCCAAGCAAGTTTAGCTTTCATCCACAGGATGATGCCGACTGGCAGCAAACGCTCAAACTGGCAAAAAACAACGAAGAAAAAATCACGCTGTGGCACCTGCTCGGCATGGAATATGACCCGCTGAGGGCTATTAAAGAGATTGTAGCTATCGACCCAAAATCAGAAAAAGTAACCCTGTTATTAAGTAGGGTGATTAATGCCCGGGAAGCCAGCGACAACAGCATCTATTACTTACCCCGCCACAACCTATACCAGACTCAGGATAGCATTAATTCAGTTGAGAATTTGGGGATTTCTATTGACGAGCGAAAGGTAGTAGATTCAATAGCCTTACAAAACAATACCGCAAAACCTTATTTCTGGAATATTGCCGCGGGTTACCTGCATTATATCCATAAAGACTATGCGCAAGCCGGTAAGTTTTATGCCAAAGCGAAAGATCAGCTCCCAGCTGATGATAAACTCGTGATGGCGCAATATAAAATGCTGTGCATATTTTTGGATGCAGACCAACTGCAACGCATAGATGCACAAACCGAAGCGAGATTGGTAGAGCCGTTAAACTGGCTTAGGGATGTACAGAAGAATGGCACTATTGAAGGATTAAGAGTTGGGAATTGTTCGTATGCAATAGCCAGCGTATATCTAAAACAAGGTGATACACTAAAAGCAGGCTGTTTTATAGATACGATTATACCTTATACCAATAACAAATGGGTACAAAAAATGATCGACCTGATCAATAAACCCAATAAAACGCCTTTTGAAAAAACGATGCTAAGATATTATCCGTATACCATTAATAATCTTTATTATCACCAGGCGATCATGTGCGCTTATAAAGAAGACATTGATAAGGCAATCGCGATAAGGAGTAAGATAGATACCATCCGATATGATACCTTGCCAGCTAACCCTTTCAATATCCATATCCAGGATTGCCACGATTGCGACCAGGCAGCCAAGCAAAAGCAAAAATTCACCTCGATAACGTTTTTAAAAACACTTCGCAATATTAAAGCTGATTTGAACGCTGGTAAGGACAGATACCGGAATGCCCTGTTATTGGCGAATGCTTATTACAATATCAGCTATTACGGAAACAACCGGCCGTTTTATGGGTCCGATATTTTTACGGGCGTTGAAATCTACTCGCAAAAAATCGCTGAGAAATATTACTTGCTAGCCCGCAATTATGCCCAAACTAATGATCAAAAAGCCAAATGCACATTTATGGCAGCCAAATGCGAGCACAACAACTATTACAGCCTGCCAGAGAGTGACGTAACCACACCCTGGACAGAAAAATACTTTACAGAGCTAAAAGCCAACTACTCGCAAACCAACTATTATCAGGATGTTTTAAACGAATGCGGATATTTTAAGGATTTTGTTGATGGTAAGTCTCATGCACCGACGAAAAATGCCGACCATTATTAAAGTGAAAACCATTATATAAATCCATAATTTTAGCCTCGCTCAATTTTGTAAGCGAAATAACTAATGGAAACATATTTAAATAGCGTTGTTAAGCGTTTTCAATCCTATAAAACACTTGGCGAAAGCACCTTTAATCAATTAAAAGATGAAGACTTGCTTTGGCAATATAATCAGCAGAGCAATAGCATTGCTATAATTGTACAGCACATGGCCGGAAATATGCTTTCCCGTTGGACAGGTTTTTTAAATACCGATGGCGAAAAGGAATGGCGAAACCGTGACACCGAATTTGATACCGTAACAACAACACGGCAGGAATTATTAGCCCAATGGAATGCGGGTTGGGAATGTCTTTTTAATGCTTTAAATTCTATTACCGAAGCCGATTGGGAAAAAACGGTGTACATCCGTAACGAGCCGCATAGTGTGGTTGATGCCATAAACAGGCAATTAACACATTACCCCTACCATGTTGGGCAAATTGTATTGATAGGTAAAATGCTTGCTCCTGATTGGAAGCCATTATCAATCCCACCGGGTAAATCTGACGATTTTAACGCCGAGAAATTTAACAAATGAAAAAAAGCATAATCCTATCCATCCTTTCAGGTTTACTATTGTGGATAGCCTGGCCACCTACTCCATACACTACTTTCCTGCTCTTCATTGGTTTTGTGCCGATGCTGATAGCTATGGAAAACATCATCCAATCCAACATCACTAAAAAGGGGAAGAAAATCTTCTACATCACCTTTCTAGGTTTTTTCATCTGGAACACACTTTGTATTTACTGGGTTTATAATTCGCTTAAAACTATTGGTCCGCTGGTGGCTGTGCCTATCACTTTGATTCCGTACTCGCTGGGTCCTTTATTAATGTCGTCGGCTTGTTGGTTATATTATCGTATGCGATTAAGTACAAGCCGTTGGTTAAGCTTAATTGGCCTGGTTTGTTTTTGGATAGCCTACGAATACCTACACCAAAGTTGGGATTTAAATTTCCCTTGGATGACCTTAGGCAACGGTTTCGCCGTAAGCCATAAATGGATACAATGGTACTCGTACACCGGCGTTTACGGCGGTACACTATGGATTTGGGTAGTAAATATCCTGATATTCTTGCTTTACGCAGGCCTCCGCGAAGCGCAAAGCAAAGCCACCAGATTAAGTTTAATAACAAGTTTTGTGCTGATACTGGCGTTACCGCTTGGCTGCTCGTACTATACTTATGATACTTACCAGGAGCAACCCAATCCGTCAAACATTGTTGTCGCGCAGCCCAATATTGATCCTTATGCCAAGGAATCAACTTTCCCCGCGCAGGAACAGATAGGCATTTTAACTCATTTATCTGATTCAATCGGACAAGCCAATACCGAATTCTTCATTTGGCCCGAAACGGCCATCGCCGATCAGGTTGATGAAAATAAGATCCGCAGCAATAACTACTTTTTACAGATACAGCACTTTTTAAACAAGTACAAAAATGGCAACGTTATTACCGGTGCCGAAACCTTTAAAATATATAACACAAGACTCACCAAAACTGCCAGTCCTACCGAGAATCCGGGTGAATATTTCGATAGCTTTAACGCGGCCATCAATATTGAGAATTCTGCCGAAGTACAATTCTATCATAAATCAAAACTGGTACCCGGTGCCGAATCATTACCTTTTGGCAATGCCTTGTTCTTTTTAAAACCTGTATTTGAGCATTTAGGAGGCGCTACAGGCAGCTATGGCAGTCAGCCAGCACCAACTGTATTCTATTCTCAAAGTGGCATAGGCGCCGATCCTGTAATCTGCTATGAATCCATCTGGGGCGAGTACGTAGCCACCTCGGTTCACATGGGGGCGCAGTTCATCGCTATCATCACTAATGATGGTTGGTGGGGAAACACATCAGGTAAAGACCAAGCCCTTGATTATGCCAAACTACGGGCAATCGAAACCCGCAGGTGGGTATGCCGCTCGGCAAATACTGGTATATCGGCGTTTATTAACCAACGTGGCGATATTGTGCAGCAAACCGGCTGGTGGGTAAAAACGGTAATCAAACAAGATATTAATCTGAATTCAGATTTAACATTTTACGTACTGCATGGCGATTACATAGCGCATATAGGCTGCATTTTAGCTGTGCTTGGAATTGTTTGGGTATTGGTGAGAAGGAAGAAAAGAATAAACATTGTCTGAACCTGAATTCATAGAATTAAAGAATTACCATAATTCTTATCCTTTGTTAGTGTCCTCATTAACAAAGGAAGTAAAAGAATAGCACTATAAACCTTTTGTCATTCTGAGGAACGAAGAATCTGTACGGTGTAAACTACTTTACAGATTCTTCGCTGCGCTCAGAATGACAAGGAGTAAAAAAAACACTACAAACCCATAATTCAACAAATTCCAAAAATTCGAGTTCAGGCACTCTTCTCCAGCATAAAATCCAGCAGATCATGTATCGGTTGGCGGATAATTTTGCCAACACGTATACCATTAGCCTCGCATTGCGCCTTTAACTCATCAGCAAAAACATGGGATATAGAACCTACAAAGTGGCATTTGTATTTATGATACTCCGGGTACGATTTAATATTCGTATCAATAAACTCCTGAAATCCATCTTTCAATAAAGTCTGTGCATATTCGGTAGTCCTTATTTCAGTAAGAAATTTAGAGAATGCAGCCAGGTAAGAATTACCACCCGGTTTTTGGTATACATTTTTTATTACATCCTCGCGGGTAAGATGGTAAGTTTTTTCAAATTTAGCGTTAATGTCATCAGGCATATTGCCATATAAAAACCCGGTGACCAGCGCCTTACCGAACCAGGTTCCCGAGCCTTCATCGCCCAAAACAAAACCTAAACCATGTTTGCCGGCATGTATCTCCTCGCCATCAAAAAACGAAATATTTGAGCCCGTACCCAACACGCAACATATGCCCTTATCATGCCCGCAAGTAGCATAAGCTGAGCCATACAGATCACTATCAACACTAATAAACGCTTTGGGGAAATACTGGCTCAGGGCATTCGATACGATCTCGTGCCTGTCGGGGCTTGAACATCCCGCGCCGAAAAAATAAATTTCAGTAATTTCGCTACCCTGCGCAATTAGTTCAGGCACCTGGTCGCGTAAAATCTTGGCTATCTCCTTCTCGGTTAAAAAGTAAGGGTTTAGTCCCGATGTTCTGAATTGTTGTGTTTCCTGCTGTGGTGTGGCCAGCAACCAGTCTGTTTTTGAAGAACCGCTATCAGCAACTAAGATCATTTGAAAATACCTCTTCCAGTGCCTTTTGGGTTACAGGCTTATGAATAAAATTAGTGATATGTTTATTAAGTTCCGACTTTTGCATGTCAGTCGGATCGAGCGACGATGATAGCATATATATTTTTATGTTCTCCTTATTTGGGAATACAAGTTTATCATATTCTTCCAAAAATTCAAAACCGCTCATTAAAGGCATTCTTATATCTAGGAAAATCACATCAGGTGCTATCGTGCCCGCAAGTAATGATTCAATAGCCTCATCCGGCGATTGCCTTACAATAACATCCTCAACAAAATTGCCGCTCTCCAAAATCTTCCTTGTAACGAAATTATCGATGTAATTATCGTCAATGAGTAAACAAGTTTTGTAGCGTGCGGCCGTCATTCTTTTTGTTAATTACTAAAGTAGTATTTAGGATTTATACGTGTAATATTATTTAAAGATATGGTTTTACAACGTTAATGTATGTAATTTTTTTTGATATACGTGTACGTATAAAATATTTCATGAGTATTAATTGGTTTGATAGCGTGCTACATGGTATTTTTATCATTTATTTTAACAATATTGCTTTTTAAGACAATTAACTATTTTTATAAATTGCCCTAATGAAAAAAACTCAAGTAACTGCCCTTTTTTCTTTAATACTATTTTTTATGAATGTGAATACAAGTAACGCTGCAAGCCCCGCAACAATTTCATACAACGTTACTTTCCCCCAGGTACAAGCCCATTATGCTGATATTGAAATGAATATCGAGCACCTTAACCAGTCAACATTAGTACTAAAAATGCCCGTTTGGACTCCCGGATCATACCTTGTACGTGAATTTGCCAAAAGCGTAGAAGGCTTTACAGTAAGTGCTAATGGCAAAGAAATCCCTTTTGTAAAAACACGCAAAAACTGGTGGAGCATTAACACAAAAGGATTAAATCATGTAACCATCAAGTACAAAGTATATTGTTTTGAAGTTTCGGTGCGTACCGCTTTTGTTGATATTTCGCATGCCTTCCTGTCAACATCAGGAATTTTTATTTATCCCGAAGGAATGCTTAATCAGCCTTCAACCATACACATTGTGCCTTTCGGCGGCTGGGATAAAGTATCTACCAGTTTAGATATGGTAAGTAATGATCCTTTCACCGTGCATGCTCCCAACTACGATATTTTATATGATTCGCCTATTGAAGTAGGCAACCAGGATGTTTTTGGTTTTGAGGCAGCGGGTGTACACTACCAGATAGCCATGTACGGCGGCGGTAATTATGATAGAGATAAATTAAAAACCGATATAGCCAAAATTGTAGAACAGGAAACCTCGGTTTATGGCGAAAATCCAAACAAGCATTACGTTTTTATTGTACACAATTATTTGCGTGGCGGCGGTGGTTTGGAACATTTAAGCTCAACTGTTTTGGGCGCTTCGCGCGATGCTTATGGCACGCCGCGTGGTTATCAAAACTTTTTAAGCCTGGTTGCGCACGAGCATTTCCATTTATGGAACGTTAAACGCCTACGCCCGATAGCATTAGGCCCGTTTGATTATGACAACGAAAACTACACCACCGACCTGTGGATAGCCGAAGGCTTTACCGCTTATTATGAGGACATTATTTTAAGGCATGCCAACCTTATTGATGCCGATAACTATTTAGGCGTTATGGCTAATGATATTAACCAGGTGGAGAACACACCGGGCAAAAAATTCCAAAGTATTGCCGATGCCAGCTACGATGCCTGGATAAAGGCTTATCGCCCTACCGAAAACTCAAACAACAGTACCATATCCTATTACAGCAAAGGCTCTGTAGCAGCCATGCTGCTTGATCTGGAAATTATTAATGATAGCCATACCAAATATTCATTGGATGATGTGATGAAATACATGTACCATGAGTATTACAAAACCCTGAAACGTGGTTATACCGATGCCGAGTTTAAAAAAGGACTCGAAAAATTCGTAGGTAAGAACTTGGACGATTTCTACAAAAAATACGTTTACGGCGTGGCTGATGTGAATTACAACAAATACCTGGGCTATGCAGGCTACCAGCTTACCGACGAGGCTGCAGGCAGTAACGACCCATCATTAGGCGTTATGACCGCAAACAGCGGCGGCAAAATATTTGTAACAAGTGTGCTGCGCGACGGCTCCGCCTGGGTTGATGGTATAAACGTTAACGATGAAATTGTATCGGTTGATGGCATACCCGTTACTGATGCAAACAGTATACTCGCCAATAAAAAAGTAGGCGATAAACTCTCCATAACCATAAACCGCGATGGCTTATCACTGGTATTACCTGTAACTTTACTCAGAAACGAATTGGTAAAATACAAGATAGAAACGGTGGCAACCCCATCGGCACAACAACTAAAAGTGAGGACCAAATGGCTTAAATTATAACTGGTTGTTAATTAATTTGTGAACATTTCATAACAATTAAAACATTCCTGTAAAGAGTAATGTTACTACTGTCATCTATGAGAATCATTAATTAAATAACCCCACCATGAATTCACTACTGTATATTATAGCCGTTATATTGCTCATAGGCTGGGCATTAGGCGTATTTTTGTATTCTGCAACAGGCATCATACATGTTTTATTGGTTATAGCTATTATAGCCTTAATTTTAGGCATAATCAGAAGGCCAACAGCAATATAGGCTGAAAATATTTATAAAAAAGGCGTTTCATACAACATGAAACGCCTTTTTTATTTACCGTCAATAAACATCTAAATTTTAAACAAAACTGTTTTCAGGTTTATTAAGTTATATAAAACACATTAATAAATTAGTTATGAGGTCTATCTGGAAAGGCTCGTTAGGGTTTGGGTTGGTAAGCATCCCGGTAAAACTATATTCGGCAGTACAAAAAAGTTCGCTTGATTTTGACATGCTCGATGGCCGCGACCACTCCCGCATCCGTTTCCAACGGATTAACGAACAAACGCATAAAGAGGTACCATATGATAAAATTGTAAAAGGCTACAAACTGGATGACGGCTATGTAGTAATGGACGAACAGGATTTTGCCGATGCCGCACCCGAGAAAAGCAAAGTAATTGAAATAGAAAGTTTTGTGGATATAGCTGATGTCGACCCCATGTTTTACGAAACATCCTACTATACCGAACCCGATACCAAAACCAACAAAGCCTACGCGCTACTGATACAAGCCCTCACCCAATCAAAAAAAGCAGGGCTCGCAAGCTTTGTACTGCGCAATACCGAAAGCCTGTGCATAGTACACCCGGTAAAAAATGTATTAGTAGTAACCACCATCCGTTTCGGGCAGGAAATTCGCAGTACCGAGGATTTAAATTTGCCGGATAAAATTGAGGTCAGCAAAAAAGAGCTGGATATGGGCATGACCCTCATTAACCAATACGCCGAAAAATTTGATGTATCGAAATTTAAGGATGAATACAGCAGCCAGCTGTTGCAAATAATCAAAGATAAATCAAAAGGCAAACGCGCTACCGTTAAAAAGCTTAAACCACAAGCCCAAACATCAGGCGATGACCTGTACGAAAAACTGATGCAGAGCTTGAAAAAGGGTGCGTAATTATCAAAACATCATTGCAGATATTGTGTGAACTGGAATTTTTAGAATTAAAGAACAATCAAAAATTCCAAAAATGCATCGAATTCCATAAATTCGAGTTCAGACAATAGATAACTCATGAAAGTTGATTATGATGTTAATGCTGGCAGTATAGCCATTCCACAAAGCAAAACTAAACTCGCTTTATTATTATTGTTATCCCTAACCTTCGTGGCCCTGGGTCTATGGATTATCCAGAATGCCTCTTCACCCGAAAACCTGGATAATTGGCATCGGTGGAAGGGCCTAATCGCTGGATTTTCCTCTATTATTTTTTTTGGTGGATGCTCATTGGCATTCTTGTTCATGCTATTTAACAATAATCCGGGCTTAATAGTTGATGATAAAGGGATCACCATAAACCCTGGTATATTTTCAAACAGGTTTATTCCCTGGAATCAAGTTGAAAAATTCAGCATACAACAGGTGCTACAAACAAAATTGATAGGGGTACACCTAAAAAATCCCGAAGAATATATCGAACAACAAAAAGGAGCCTGGATTAAAAGAACCCTTAAACTCAATTATAAAAATTTTGGCGCACCCCTGAGTATAGCAACCAATAACTTAAAGGGCAACTTTGATACTATATATTCTCTTTTAACAAGCAGATTATCTTCCTATACCCTCAACGCGAAGACCAACGTTATTGAGTAACCTTAAAAGCGTTTCTTCTCTTCACTATCTGCCATAATAATTCCGCGCTGCATAAAAGTACAAAAGCAAACAAGGCCGCCAAAACGTCTTTTTCGTGAATGATAGCGCTATAGAGCCTTTGAATTCATTCAATAGAATAGTAGCTTTATAATAATTATCAACAATTATTATAATGACTGAAGCAAAAACAAAACTTACGGAAAGATCTGTAGACAGTTTTATAGCAGCTGTAGAAGATGATAAGGTTCGTGCGGATTGTTATGCCATCATTAATTTAATGGAAAAGGTTACCGGTGAAAAACCCAGGATGTGGGGCCCTGCGATTGTTGGCTTTGATAAATACACTTATAAATACGAAAGCGGCCGTTCAGGTGAAATATGCATGACCGGTTTTTCTCCCAGGAAAGCTAATATTACGTTATATGTATTAGCCGGCTTCCCAGCACAAGCAGAACTCCTTCAGAAGTTAGGGAAACATAAATCAGGCAAAGGTTGCCTTTATATTAAAAAGTTAGATGATGTTGATATAAATGTTTTAGAAAGCCTGATAAGAGAATCCATCAGGTTTTTAAAGGAAAAACATCCAAATCAGGTTTAAAATCATTGATTAGTAAATGCTTTTCTGCGCTTTACTATCTGCCACAACAGCTCGGCACTGCATAAAAGTACCAAGGCAAATAACGCTGCCATAACACCATTTTGGGTAGATGACAGCGCACCCGTAAAAGCCACAAAATAAATAATAGTTGGCAAAGCTATCACCATGCACAGTCCTTTAACTCCTAAAGGTATTTTAAATGGTCGATAAGTATCAGGCTCATTAATCCGAAGCTTGATCAGCGAAATATACTCCAATGCCAAACCAGCTCCGTAAATGGTAACATCAATAATAAACAAAGCCTCCAGGTCCCAGTGTACCATGGCGCTCACTACAACAGAGCATACGATGATGGATATATACGGCGTATTAAACCGCTTATGCTGCTTATTTAATTTAGATGGAAGCAATTTATCCTCAGCCATCACCATCGGCACGCGCGATACCGACAGCAGTACCGACGCATAAATACCCAAACAACTGGCCATGCCCCCAATAGCGATAAGCGCGCCCAGCCAATGCCCGCCGATAATGGTTGCTACCACCGGAAAACCTTCATCCTTTAATCGCGCCGCGCTGATACCCGACAACTGCGAAACCCATATCACCAAAAAATAAACCACAATTACTATAGCGAAAGCGCTTATTGTGGAGGTAAGATACGAGCGGATAGGCTTCTCCACTTCTTCGGCATAAGTGGTAGTATTATCCCAGCCCAAACAATTCCACATAATAGTATACAATGCCATACCTAATGACGGAAAAGTAATTCCTTTTAAACTCGGTGCAGGCAAAACTATACTCCCACTATGATGGTAAAAAGCTAATACATACAATATGATAAAAGGCATTAAAACAATCGCCCCTAAAAATAACGACACCTTACCTACCGGTACTATCCCCAATATATTAAGCCCCGCCGATATCCATATAAATACAAGGCATAATGGAAGTTTATAAGCATCAGCACCAGGAAAAAAGAAGCCTGCATAAATCACGAACAGCACGGGGTAAATGGCCAGATCAACAAAAGTATAAAGCCAGGTCCACCAGCCTTCGTAAAAGCCCAGGCGGTTTCCTAAAGCATATTTTACCCATTTGTAATAGCCGCCGGTTACGGGCATCATGCTGTTTAACTCGAGCACCGTATATATGGCAGGTACATCCCAAAGTAAAGGGGTAAGTAACAACAAAAGTATTGCGCCATGCTGCCCGGCATAAGTAAGCAAAGGTTCGAGCCCATATGGCCCGCCGGAAACTGTGAAGAAAATAATAGCAACAAGCTGTATAGGGCGTATTTTTTTCAATGCTGATGTTTAACGTAAACATAAAAAATACGATTGATTTTAATCGGCATTATTAAAGAATGAATTGAATTCAATATTTAATTGTCATTCTGAGGAACGAAGAATCTGTACTGGTGAGATAGACTTACGAAGTTTTAAAAACTTCGTAAGTCTATCCACTTCCTATTATTCATAATGACATTGCTTTATATTATTTCCAGACATAAGTTTTCCGGGAGCAATTACTGCATTTATACCTTTTAATAGGAAGCCAAAACAAGAAAACTTTAACAATCTGTGCTCTTTTTACGCGCGAATTAAGGAACCCGGTATCACACTTAGGACACTTGGTGGTATTTTTTTCCATAAATAATTATCAACAACTTGGTTTGTTAAACCGGGATTAGGGGAATGAAGTAATATTCCACTAATATATATTATTAATATATATTAATAAGCTCAAAAAGTGTAGCATTTTTAAAATCTTGGTATCTAAAGGTAAAATAAGCATATATGGCAAAAAAGCATTTAAATGGTATTTGAGGAAATTTACAAAACCTATTGGAGCAAGGTTTTCCGCATTTGCATGGGCTATGTTAATGACCATGACTGGGCGAAAGATATAGCGCAGGAAACGTTTGTTACCATTTGGCAGCAACTACCAAAATTCAGGAACGAATCGGCCATTGGTACCTGGATATTTCGCATTGCATCCAACAATTGCCTGCGGCAGATAGAGCGGCAAAATCGCATACCACGCAGCGAGATGCCCGAGCAAATAGAAGAAACTATTGCACATGATATTGAACCCGCGGTTCAGTTTTTATATAAATGTATATCGGAACTCCCCGAAACGGATCGCCTAATTATATCATTGGAACTGGAAGATATTAAACAGGCAGAGATAGCCAAAATTGTAGGCCTAAGCGAGACAAACACACGGGTTAAAATATACCGCATAAAGGAACGATTAGCCAAAAAATTTGAAAGTTATGAGCACTGAAATGGACTTTAAAGCATTATGGAACAAACAACCCATTGATGCCAAACCTGATATTAAACAAATAACTATGAGAGCTGAAAAACTAAAAAGAATTTTCCGGTATCAACTGGTAATCACGAACGTAGTGCTGTTGGCGACTGCTGCATTGGTAATACATGTAGGTTTTACTATGGATAAGGCACAAATGACAACTAAAATTGGTGTGATATTAGAAGTGATAGCTTACCTAACATATCTAATAGCATACAATCAATTGATTCCCCTAATATTAAAAACTAATCCTGAGATAAGTAACCAGGACTATTTAAACCAATTGATCACTATAAAGCGAAAAGATGCATTTTTAAATACTGTGATAACGAATATCTATTTCGCATGCCTATCCCTGGGAGTATTTTTATTCATGGTGCAGCCGGTAATGCGCATGACGCCGGTTTGGGGAATTATCTTTTACCTGATAATAGGGTTATGCCTGGCGTTTACCTTTTTTTATTTAAGGCCGTATAATATCCGGAAAAAGCAAAAGACGTTGAATGATATAATAGCAAGATTAGAGCAAATTAACGGGCAATTGGAAACGGAATAAACTACTTTGTCATTCTGAGCGGAGCGAAGAATCTGTACAGTTGAAGCAGACTTAGTTTTTAAACTTCGTAAGTATAACAGGGTTTGAACAAAATTGTCATTCTGAGGAACGAAGAATCTTCTGCATTATGCATAGTTCGAATGCAAATCGCAGAAGATTCTTCGCTACGAAATGACAAAAAAGAAAGGTTACAACGTCTCCTTCAACCACCTGTAAAACTCATGCTGCCACACCAGCGCATTTTGCGGATGCAGCACCCAATGGTTCTCATCCTGCATCACAATCAGTCTGCTTTTAATACCTTGTAATTGCGCAGCCTGAAAGGCCTGTAAACCCTGCTCCAAAGGCACCCGGAAATCTTTTTCACCGTGGAAGATCAATATCGGAGTATCCCAATTAGCAACATAATTGCTTGGCGAAAACTCTCTATATGATTTTTGGGCAGCGGCATTATTCTTATCCCAATACGGGCCGCCGTAATCCCAATTCGGGAACCACATCTCTTCTGTGGTACCATACATGCTACGGAAATCAAAAATACCATCATGCGCTATGAAAGTTTTAAAACGCTTTTTATGAACACCCGCCAACATATACACGGAGTAACCGCCATAACTCGCGCCAACACAACCTAATCTTGCTTTATCAACAAAAGGCTCGCTGCTTACATTATCTATCGCGCTCAGGTAATCCTTTATAGCTAAACCACCGTGGTCCTTACTGATCTCTTCATTCCATGCAGTGCCATGCCCCGGCATACCCCTACGATTTGGCGCTACAATAATGTATCCGTTCGATGCCATCAACTGCAAATTCCACCTAAAAGAATAAAACTGCGTCAACGGACTTTGCGGCCCACCCTCGCAATAAAGCAAAGTCGGGTATTTTTTAGTTTTGTCGAAGTTTGGCGGATAGATCACCCAAACCAGCATATCCTTACCATCAACCGTTTTAACGGAACGACGCTCTGTTTTGCACATGGCTAAACTGCCGTAAATCTCATCATTAACATGGCTTAATTGTTTCATAAAGCCATTGGTAATATCTACGGTGTAAAGCTCGTTCGCATGGTTAAAATCGCCACGGGTAACTATCAGGGTTTTCCCTTTTTGGCCAACAATATCATTCACATCAAAATCGCCTGCAGTAACCTGGGTAATAACAGGCATCATTTTGGTAAGCCCCGGGTAAGTTACATTAAACAATTGCGAAGTACCATTTATCGGCGCGATAAAGAAAAGACTTTTACCATCCTCAGCCCACTTATAGCTTCCCACATGTATATCATCACGCTGTGCGGTAAGGTTTAATTTGAAGGTGCCGGTTGTAGCAACCAAATCTTGTTTGTCGCTTTCATAACCATCACGCTTCATTTGCAGCCAGGCCATTTGTCCTTTTTTATTGAAGGTTGGTTGCAAATCATAACCAGGATTATCCGCTGTTAAATTGGTGGTTATGCCCGTAGCAATATCATAGCTATAAATATCAGTATTGGTGCTAATGGCATAAGCAGTACCGAATTTCTTTTTGCAGGCATAAACAACTCTTTTGCTATCCGGGTTCCACACAAAATCCTCATCACCACCATCAGGTTTCAGCGGACAATCATAAGGCTCACCAGGCATCAAATCTTTGGCCTTGCCGGGTTTGCCATTAACCATTGGCGCAAGCATTACGTGGCCAAATTTACCATCCTCCCAGGTATCCCAATGGCGATAGTTCAGACTATCATATATCAGTACATTGCTTCTTTTCAGGTCAGGATAATAATCAGTTCCCGAAACTTTTTCCACCTTAATATCCTGGCTGCTGATCTTATATTTACCATCCGGCGATACTTTATCATCGGCCATCCACTCATTCAAATCAGTAACCAAAAATGGCGTACCACCTTCAATAGGCAAGCTATATGTTTTGGTGACGATCTTATTGCCAGCAATATCGGGCACACCCACGGTGTAGATCACATACTTACCATCTTTAGAAATCCCCTTGCCGCTAACGCGACCCAGCTTTAAAAGTAATTCAGGGGTAAGTAAATTTTGGGCATTAGCTGTCATACCCGAAATTATTAGAAATAGCAAAATAAGAATCCTGTTTTTCATTATGATACATTGATAAAAATGAGTGGGGTTAAAATCGATTTAAAGATAAAAATAAATTTATGTGATTGGGAGCGATGACATGGCAATGTACGCTATTGGGAAGATGGGGATAGGTGTGGCTCTGCAAGTGGCGCTGTACCACGGTACAAGTGGAACAACTGGTACATTTGGTACACTTTTAGCCAAAAAAACGCCCGAAACAACCCTAAAAAGCCCGTTTTTACCCACTTATTTAGCGGCTTTTCGGGCTAAAAACACCCAATTTAGGCCCCAAAAAGCACTAAAAAACACACATTTTTCACCATTTTTTGCCATTATTTGAGGCATTTTATAGCGTTTTTACCGCAATTTTGCACCATTTTGAAACAGTAAAATTTCTTGCACTCGCTAGGGTGGAGCCTAATGGCGTTCGGAAGATTAAAAAAGGGTGTCCTTCTGAGCATAGCGAAGAATCTGTAAGTTGGTTTACGCTTGTACAGATGCTTCGTACTTCAGCACGTTTTTTACATTTCTTCGGTATTCCGCCTATTGCTGGCGCATGCGTTATTATATGTTATATTTAGGCTTACTTAATAATATTGAGTTTGGGTTAGTCATAACCCATGTTGTTGCCAGTTCACATAAGCGTGACGGTTCATCATCACCATTTCCGGTGCGGCGAATTTCTTTAGCAATAGCCGTCGCTTCATTAAGCAAAGTTTCATTTAATGACACACCTGTCCCAAGGTGGCTAATTAGATCATCCAACATTCTTTTAAAATCGCTGCTCCAATTAACACCACCATTTCTATATATTTCATCTCTCACTTTTCCTGTAATACGTACAACTTCGCCTTGTACCGTTTTTGCCGGGCCGCTGGATGGGACTAATAAATCCCACAATTCATTATATTGATCTTCCCATTTTAATGCGGTAACAGTTATTGGAGATATGCCATCATGTAGCAATCTCTTTTTTATTGGAGTTACGTTAAACTTTTTATACAATTGAG
Source organism: Mucilaginibacter sp. L196 (assembly GCF_009765905.1). GTDB lineage: Bacteria > Bacteroidota > Bacteroidia > Sphingobacteriales > Sphingobacteriaceae > Mucilaginibacter. The sequence continues at coordinate 238,958 of NZ_LMUO01000006.1, forward strand.
ATAAGGCCTCGTCCGTTGCCGTCAAAGATTCTTTTTTAAAACCCTCTCTGTGAAATTCAAAAGATTCTCCGATACTCGTAATTGCTTTTTGCATTTCTACGGTAATAGACACTGTTCCTTCTTGAAGTAAGATATCGGAAATCGCAACCAGATTTACAATGTTTATATTATTTGCGCGTTTTAATGCATATAATAATGGCGTTTCATCCCGATCATTTTTTATTGTAATATCTGCACCTTTTAAAACCAGCAACTGTACATTATTTAAATTAAAACCATTACCTGCAGCCATGTGCAAAGGCGTATTACCATTCGTATCTTTAGCTTCAATATTAGCACCCAATTCAAGCAAAACAGCTACATTTCCATTCCAACGCATTGCATGCTCATGAAGTGGGGTTCTATTATATATATCATCGGCAATATTTACATCTGCCCCGTTTGCTATAAGCCACCGTATTAATTCTTCTGGAACATCATAAAAGCTGAGTGCGGTTTCTTTGGGATATCCTCCTGTAGCATTGAGCTCACATGTTTCAAATACGGCTATCAGATCGCCAATATTTGATGCTTCAATAAGTTCTTTAAAGTTTTTAGGAAGAGTTTTTCTTTTTTTTGCCATGTTCAGTTTATAATTTAAGCATCGATTTTCAGCTCAATAAAGTCTGTATAGGGGGAAACGGAAATATTTCACAGTCTAAAACAAAATATTGCTGGCGCATGTGTGCCGCGTGTATCCACATTGACATAAAATAACCTCATTGCAGGAATGAATCAATCTATATATTTCACAGAGAAATTTGCTTATATAGAGATTTAGCTTCTGGTCGGTGCTCACCGCACTAATCTAATATTTTAACCGCAATTTTGTACCATTTGAAACAGTAAAATTCCATCGTAATTGCTTCGTTATGGCAATGACGTAGAAAAAACTCATAAAAAGCAAAAGCCCTTTTCCAAGGGCTCTGCTATATAAATAAATTAGGGCTTTGGATCTAATTATCCGTTATTCTCATGCGCATGCTCTTCTCTGAAAAGCTTGGCACTTAAATAATCATTGTTCATGCGCGAGATGTTGGTTAGGCTGATTTCCTTAGGGCATTCTGCTTCGCAGGCGCCGGTGTTGGTACAGTTGCCAAAACCTTCGGCATCCATTTGCGCTACCATTGATTGCGCGCGACTATAACGCTCAGGCTGACCTTGCGGCAACAACGCGAACTGTGATACTTTAGCCGATACAAACAACATAGCCGAAGCGTTTTTACACGCCGCAACGCAGGCACCGCAACCGATACAGGTAGCCGAGTTAAATGCCTCGTCAGCTATTACTTTAGGGATAAGGATTTCGTTAGCATCAGGCACACCACCGGTATTTACCGATACGTAGCCACCAGCCTGTTGTATACGATCAAACGCTGAACGGTCAACTGCCAAATCCTTTATAACCGGGAAAGGTGCAGCGCGCCAAGGCTCGATAGTAATCGTTTGTCCGTCGTGGAAAGTACGCATGTGCAGCTGGCAGGTTGTAATTGCCCTTTTTGGACCATGCGGGTGACCGTTGATATATAACGAGCACATACCGCAAATACCTTCGCGGCAATCATGGTCGAAATGTATAGGCTCATCGTTTTTATGGATCAGGCTTTCATTTACCACATCCAGCATCTCCAGGAACGACATATCCGGCGAAATACCTTCAGCCTGGTAAGTCACAAACTTGCCCGCTGTTTGTGCATTTTTTTGGCGCCATACTTTCAGCGTCAGGTTCATGTTTCCGTTAGTACTCATTTTCTTAGAGTTTGTATTTTAAGTATCAAGTAGCTAGTATCAAGTAGCTAGATAAAAAATCTTGATACTTGATACTAAATACTAGCTACTACTTATAATTTCTTTGTGTTAAATGCACGTATTCAAATTCCAGGGCTTCTTTATTAAGTTTCTCTGGTTGGTTATCACCTGTATATTCCCAGGCGGCAACAAATGCAAAGTGCTCATCATCGCGTAAAGCCTCACCTTCCGGTGTTTGCGACTCTAACCTAAAGTGGCCACCGCATGATTCATTACGCATCAGCGCATCGTCAACCATAAGTTCGCCAAGCTCCAAAAAGTCAGCTACACGACCAGCTTTTTCAAGCGACGCGTTTACTTCCTCGTTATCGCCTAAAACAATAGCGTTTTTCCAGAAGTCAGCCCTTAAAGCGTGTATCAGTCCTTTTGCTTTGGTTAAACCTTCAGCAGTACGGGCCATTCCGCAATATTCCCACATAATTAGGCCTAATTCGCGGTGGTATTCGTTAACTGTTTTGGTACCCCTAAGTGCTAATAATTTAGCTATATAGTCGGTTACGTCTTTTTTGGTTTGAGCAAAAGCAGGATGATTAGCATCAACCGGCTTTGGACCGATAGTAGCCAAATAATCGCCCAAAGTATAAGGGATAACAAAATAACCATCAGACAAGCCCTGCATTAATGCAGATGCTCCTAAACGGTTCGCACCGTGGTCAGAGAAGTTACACTCACCTAAAGCATATAATCCCGGTACGTTAGTGCTCAGGTTATAATCAACCCAAAGGCCACCCATAGTATAGTGAACCGCAGGGTAGATACGCATTGGCTGAGAATAAGGATCCTCATCCGTGATCTGGTAATACATGTCAAACAAGTTGCCATATTTAGCAGCAACCGCATCTTTACCAAGCCTGGCTATCGCATCAGCAAAATCAAGGAATACTGCTACTCCCGAGCCACCAACACCACGGCCATCATCAACCATTTCCTTAGCATTACGTGACGCCACGTCGCGCGGAACAAGGTTACCGAATGATGGATATTTTCTTTCTAAAAAGTAATCTCTGTCTGCTTCACCAACTTGTGCCGCTTTAATCGCGCCTTTGCGTAATTGCTCAGCTATCGCATGAGTTTTTGGCGCCCAAACACGACCATCATTACGCAATGATTCCGACATCAAAGTCAGTTTCGACTGGTGATCGCCGGTTACAGGGATACAAGTAGGGTGAATTTGTGTATAACAAGGGTTAGCGAAGAATGCACCACGTTTGTGTGCCCTCCAGGCTGCTGTTACATTTGATCCTGCCGCGTTGGTCGACAAATAAAACACATTACCATAACCGCCTGTACACAATAATACAGCATGACCTGTGTGTGTATCAATTTCGCCGGTAGTTAAGCTACGGGTGATGATACCTTGCGCTTTTCCATCAACAACAACCACATCCAGCATTTCGGTACGGGTATACATTTTAACCTTACCGTGGTGTATCTGGCGGTTTAATGCCGAGTAAGCACCTAACAGTAATTGTTGTCCCGTTTGGCCCCTCGCGTAAAAAGTACGTGATACCTGCGCGCCACCGAATGAACGGTTATCAAGCAAACCACCGTACTCACGTGCAAAAGGAACACCTTGTGCAACACATTGGTCGATAATGTTTACTGATACCTCGGCTAAACGATAAACGTTAGCTTCGCGGGCACGGTAATCTCCCCCCTTGATGGTATCGTAAAATAAACGGTAAACGCTGTCGCCATCATTCTGGTAATTCTTAGCAGCGTTAATACCACCCTGCGCAGCAATAGAGTGCGCACGACGCGGGCTATCCTGGAAACAAAATGCTTTAACATTATAACCCAATTCGGCTAATGATGCTGCGGCAGAAGCACCCGCCAAACCTGTACCTACCACAATAATGTCGTACTTACGTTTGTTTGCAGGGTTAACCAGCTTAAGATCGAACTTATGCTTGCTCCATTTTTCGGCTAATGGGCCCTCTGGAATTTTAGCACTTAAACTCATTTTATATTTGGTTTATCGGTTGATTGTTGATTGAGTGAGTAGGCAAACCGCTTAACTTAATCAACCATTCAACTTAATTAACTTATTTATTTAAACTCATAAAATAATACACAACTGGCATAGCGGCGAAGCCTAACGGAATAATAACCGCGAACAACCAGGTGCCAACAGACTCAACAATTGGTGTGTATTTGCGGTGTACCCAGCCCAGTGTACGGAAAGCACTCTGAAAACCGTGCAGTAAATGGAATGACAATGCGCCCATAGCCACCACATATAATAGTACATACCAAATGTTGCTAAAGCTATGCGCTACTTTTGCGTGGATATCCTTAACACGAACAATCTCTACGTTATTTTCAACAGTTGCTGAATGCTCAAATGTTGGCGAAACCGGAGTATAATCGCTTTCTATTGTTTGGTTAGTAGCCAGGTCGGTACGGTATTCCTTAAACGCTACATCGTTGGTAAATTTGTATTTATACCAAAAATCGCTCATGTGAACCACCAGGAAGAAAAACAGGATAGAACCCAAAAGCCCCATGTTTTTTGATGACCATGATGCTGGTGATTTATTTACTACAGCGTAACCTACCGGGCGTGCCCTGCGGTTTTTTACGGTAATAATAAGGGCATATAATGCATGTACTATTATAGCAACGTATAATATATAGGCAACAACCTCAATTGGGGGGAAATGCGTCAGGAAGTTGGCATATAAGTTAAAACCATAACCATTATCGTTACTAAATAATAACAGGTTACCGCCTAAGTGTACAATTATAAAAGTACACAAAAACAAGCCTGTTAAAGCCATTATTAGCTTTTTGCCCAGCGATGAGTTAAAGGTTTGTTTAAATTCGCTCATTATGAATTAGATTTATTTCCGCAAAAGTATTTATTAAATACCAAAAGATATAAATGCTTTTGGCTATTTAGTGCCGAATTAGCTATTTAGAAACAATCTAAGCTTTGATTATAATTTGCACTCCATTGGTATTGGTTTATATTAGTGCGGACCTAATATCACCCAATGAAATATTTATACTTTTTTGCTTTTGTTATTTTAATTAGTAGTTGTAACCGTACAAAATATGTTGAGATTAATGGCACTATAGATGGCATAAGCAATGGAGCCATTATAATAAAGGACCCGCAAGGCATCCAGCTTTTATCTGTATTGATAGCTGATGGTAAATTCCACACCAAAAATGTACTACAAAAACCGGGGTTTTATGACCTGTTTATTGTACCTGATCTGGAGAAAGATTACAAGAAAAAACTATACGAGGTTTATTTAGAAGGCGGAAACTATACCATTGCCGCTGATAAGGATAAATTATATCTATATCCAACCATAAAATCTGATTCAAAAATCCAGAATGAGCTTTCGAATTATTATGCTACTTCATTTCAGCAAGTACATGATATAACTGAACAGGCCGACAGCATCTCTGATATGCTGTACGACAAAAATTCGCCTGTTGTTGTAGGTAGCGATCAATATTTCGATCTGCAAAAACAGTTGAAGTTGGTAACGGCAAGCTTAAGTACCGTACAAGCCAAAAGTTTAGCTGATTATGTAAACAAAAACCCGCAGAATGATATTGAAGCATTTGTAATGGCACAGGTTGACTATAAAAAAAATCCTGAAGCTTATAATCCCATCTATCAAAAGTTTACTACTGAGCAAAAAAATACCGATAATGGCAAAGCCGAAGCTGATGACCTTGGCCAGTTAATGAAACTTGCCGAAGGTGCACCGGCACCAAAAATATCAGGCAAAACATTGGATGGCAAACCTTTTGATAAAAGCAGTATTAGTGATAAAAAAATAATTTTGGTGGAGTTTTGGCAAGCTAACAGCGATGTATGCAAGCTAAATCATGTTAAATTGCTCAATGCCTATTCCGATCTGTTAGCCAATAAAAACTTCACTATCGTAAGCGTCTCAATGGATACCAAGCGGGATGAATGGGTAAATGCAATACAACAGCAAAAATTACCATGGATACAGGTAAGCGACCTGCAAGGCCAAACCTCACCTAATATGCTCGATTGGGCGGTTAGCACCATCCCAACTTATGATTTGGTTGATGGTAACTGGCACATCATCAAACGAGATGTTGATTTTAACGATCTATACGACGAGATAGACAAGGATTTGAAGAAATAATTAATCAATAGCGATAACCTTATTGGGGGCGATGGCAAAAATGCGGTCAGTTTTTTGGCTGCGGATGGCTACCCTGCCTGTAAACTTACCAAACGACGGCAAAATGGCCTGCTTCTTGCCAAAAGCAAAACAAGGCAAAGTAATATGCTGCCGGGCCTTGCCGCTTAAGCTAACACCCGGATGGATATGCCCGCAAAGAACATAACCCATGGCACTCTTTAAAGCTTCATCATTCAATGGATGGTGAAGCATCAGGAACGGGTCGATCAGTAGTTCATCATGAAGCGCCACATCAAGGTCGATATAATGTTGGTCGTTAATAATATCATGGTTGCCACGAATCAGGATCAGCTCCAGTTTAGGAAAATGCTTTCGCCATAAAACAAACCAATCCCAATCCGCATTTAAATCACTGTGAAAAAAATCACCCAAAAAAATGATCTTCTTGGGCTTGTGCTCATCAATCAAATCGGATAACATGGCTAAATCATTCTGCTCCATATCCCGTGGCACCGCTATACCGGCTTTACGAAAATGCCCAACTTTACCCAAATGCACATCGGCTACAATAAGCGCCTGCTCCTGCTGCCAGTAAATAGCCTTTTGCGGCAGAAGAAGAAGATCCTGATCGAGCAAATTAAAAGATACGGCGGTAGTATTTACCATATTACAAAAGTAGCAAAGCTTGGTTTGCCATTTAAATTGATTTTTATCTTTTGACAAAGCACAAGAAAAACAGGCACTTACTTTGCTATCAAACTCGCGGGGAAGATCAATTTAAAAGTACTACCATTTTCTTTTTCTGATGCCACATCAATCCTGATGCGATGAAAATCGGCAATGGATTTTACAATTGGCAGGCCTAATCCAAAACTATCCTGTTGCAAAGATTGCTTCAACTTTTTAAACCGATTAAAAATAAATGGAATATCGGCAGGATTAATACCTACGCCGCTGTCAATAATTTCAACCACATATTCACCGTTTTCATGCGATGCATCAATGTGTATATCACCATTTTCACGGTTATATTTTATGGCATTATTAATCAAATTAAAAAGCAGGTTAAACAGTAAAAACTTATTTACGTTCACCAATAAAAAATCATGCCGCACCTCTACAGAATAATTAATATTCTTATCCTGAAAACGGATAGATATTTCGTCATATACTTCCTGTAATAATGAACTAATCCTGATTTGATCTTCTTTTAAAAACTGATCATTTTCAATCTGCGATATCAATAGCAAAGTTTTGGTGATGCTTTTTAACCTGTTCAGTATCTTTTGCATCTCGAGCAGGCGGCCTTTAATCTCGTCAGCAATATCCTCCTCCTCAAACATGTTCTCAATTTTTGATTGCAGTATAGATATTGGCGTCATCAGCTCATGCGATGCATTGGAGATAAACTCCCGTTCTTTTTGAAAGGTACTCTCAATCGTCTGTATCATTTCATGGATACTGATGTCAAGGTGCTGAAAATCGTCGGTACTTGTTTCAACTTGTTTATAGGACCCAAAATTGGGGAACTTTTGTCCGATAAGTTTGGTCTTAATAATCAAGCCCAATGGCCGCAGGATATAATCGGAATACAGCTGATCGGCCAGGATGGTTAAAATAACCATTACTACCAGCACCATAAAAGCAATACTTTGCAGGGGGGCCGTACGCTCATTTACAGTATCAAGGCTTATACCTATCTCCAATAAATATTTTTTGTTGTCGGCCTTAAAATCGTGACTTAATATGCGGTATTGGATGGTATCGGCCTCTACTTTACGGGCCTCATTTTTTATATTGTCAAGATTTTCGGCAGTGGTATCCCGATCCAAACTTACGTATACATCCTTTATAGGTGTATAGCCCGCATAGTTTGTCCCATCCTCAATATAGTATTTAATACCTACGTTTTTTACCGTTTGCAATACCTCATCACGTTGCTTGCGCAGGCGGCTGTCAGTATAATTTATATTGATATTTTTAATCAGCACCGGCAAAAGCAAAACAAACAAGGTTACAATTACCAGTTTTGATATGGTATTAAACAGCGTAAGTTTTGTTCTGAGTTTCAAATACTATGCGTTAATTTTCACCTTGTAACCTAAACCACGTACGGTTTCCAGCCAGTCCGGCGGCCCGAATGCATTTAATTTTTTACGGATGTTTTTGATGTGCGCGTCAATATAATTTGAGTCGTAATCATCATTTATAATACTTCCCCAAATATGCTCGCTTAACTGGTTACGGGTTACCGTACGGTTTTTATGTAAGATTAAATAAGCGATCAGGTCAAACTCCTTTTTGGTTACAGTTGATATTTCAATATCATTATGGGTGATAACCCTGTCGGTAAGGTTCACCTGAAATTCGCCCAACTCAACAATATTATTTTTTAGTCCGAATTTCCTGCGGGTGATAGCCTGCATGCGGCTCTGCAATTCAAGTAACGAGAACGGTTTAGCCAGGTAATCATCAGCCCCCATATCTAAACCTTTAATGCGGTCATAAATTTCGGCACGGGCGGTTAAAATAATATAGGCGGCATCGGGGTTACTGGCTTTTGCCTCCTTTAACAGATCGAGGCCTTCATAATCTGGTAAACCAAGGTCTATCAATATAAAATCATATAAATTAACCGCCACACGCTCTGATGCCGAGGTGCCATCGTAGCAAACCTCACATACATAATTGTAATTGGTTAAAAATATTTCAAGCTCTTTAGCGAGCGCTTTCTCATCTTCAATAATTAAAACATTCATGCGGTTTTAGTAAAAAACATAATAAAATGTTAAATTATAAAATGACTCCTTGGTATTCATTAAAACACCCTCCACGTTTACCGGTATAGAGTATTTGTAGGCAAATTCAATAGTATAATGCGGCCTGTTATAAGCTATAGGTACTTTAAAACTATAGTTGAGCACGTTAAACATACCATTTAACGCGGCCATATGTTGTTCATTGGGGCCATTATCAAATATATTATTGGCTTGTTGTCTGTAATCATAATCAAGCGAGTAACGCTGTACAAAGTTTTGGGTACCCAAAATAACGCTCACACCCGGGGTAACGGTCAAATAATCCTTATCATCAAAAATGCTAAAATTAGATTCGAAATGATGGGAAGTATTTAGCGTTACAAAGTAGTCATGTGATTTACCAAAAAGATAATCGAAGGTAACGCCCGATTTCATGATTCCATAATCATAGGCGTTCATCCAGTTAATATCATTTGATGATCCTGATTTGATAACGTGAGCATCCGAATTAAACAAAAAGCGCGTATAACTTACCGAACCTCCAAAATCCTTAGTGTATTTATACAAATATCCGCCACCTAAGTCAATCTCGTCATATAGCTGCCCATAGCCCAAAACCTTTAATGCCGAACCATAAATAAATATGCCATTTTTGGTATTGTAGATGGCATCGCTTGATACAAAAGGATATTTGATGGGGCCCGTACGACCGAAAAACATAGCATCACTGCCATAATTAACACCTACTATTAATGATCGTTTGTGAACAACACTATCGGTATCGACAACTTTATGCGGGGTATCAGCAAAAATAGCGCGCAGCTTTGATACATCCGCATTGGCAGTTGCGGTAGTTAACAAAAAAAGCATCACGCATAAATATTTCATTTCTCAGCTTTATTTAATTACTAATTATCATTTCTTCTCGGAATTTCAGGCGGTTGCTCCAACCCTTCAGGCCGGCGTTGTCGTTTTGGCTTCTGCTTCTTAGCCTCAGGAGCCCCATCAACCGGAACAATCTTTTCGGGTTTTGGTTGTCGCCTGGCCTTTGCTATTTCCTTAATTTTCTTTTTATCGTCCGCGTCTTGCTGATGTTTAGTAGTTTTTGATGAAGTGGTATCAATCAACGCGTTACCAGGTACCAGTAAAGGTACGCCATTATAAAAAGTAGCACAAGAAGCGGCTCTTTTTTTGGCTGATGATAAACCGGGCGTCATGATCAACAACAGGACAATATACGCAAACCACTTTATCATTCAGAAGGAGAAAAACTTAAAAATATGTTAAATTTATAATTTTATATATTACTGCCGTAGGGGATACGGCAATATTTAATTAGATACTTGCTTAAACAGGCCAATTACTACCAACATTTTGTGCCAACGACAAGACCCACAAGGCCCTTCAAATTTACATCACAAAAATTTAGCATAGGTAGTTTGACAAAAACTTAACGGAAAGCATTATTCCGTTAAGGAAATGCCTTTTGAAGTATAAACACGTTGCTGATCATCAATAATCACACAACCTATCTGGTTTAATTTATTTATTAAATATAAGCCGGCGTTTACACCAATAGTAATCATCGGGTTTGCCATAGCACCTGATAGTTCGGCACTTGGGCTAACAATACTCATACTAACAATACCACTAACCGGGAAACCTTTTTTAGGGTTGATTTTTTTGATAGCCTGTTTATTGGTAATAGCAACATTTTCATCACTGTTAACAGCTGTTGCAATACACATATTGCTGATATTTAAATCGGCATAAGCTACATTTTGTAATTCCGGATCAGCTGCGGCAACAGTCCATGGTTGGCTGTCGGGCTGCAATCCCCAGGTTAATAAATCACCACCGGCGTTTATAACACCGCTGCTTACACCTTGTGATTGTAGAATATACTTTGCCCTATCAACAGCGTAGCCTTTACTGTTGGCGGCAAAGCTAATGCGCATGCCTTCTTCTTTCAAAAAAACCGTCATTGCCTTATCATCAAGCATTACACTTTGGTAGTTACCAAATGTGGTTACCTTTTTTGTGGCTTTATTATTGGCGGTTATTAATTCTTTATCACCTGAAAAATAAGTAATATCAAATGCGCCATATGTAAGTTCAGATATTTTAATAGCGCGGTCAACCAACCAAAAAATTTCGGGATTAACTTTTACCGGTTGTATACCAGCATTACGGTTGATCTCCGTAACATTACTGCTATCAGAAAACGCGCTAAGTAACTTTTCAACACGGTTAATCTCATTTATAGCACTAGCAATACGCTCTTCAGCCCACATAATGTCATCTGCTACAATACTAATCTCAAATTGGTTACCCATCAGCCATATTGCACGCCTGAAAATATTTGAATTACTCTTTATTGTTTTTACTGCCAGCATCGTAATAAATTAAATCTCCGTTATCAAATAAATCTCTCCACTCTCTTATCAGCCTATGCAAGTACCATATAATTTAATGGCAATTACATATTATTTCTAATATTATATACTAAAGTAACGGGCCTTTATGAAAATGAGATGAAAACAGATTGCGCGATGTTTTATTAGCAGCAATGTGACAATGTTTTGATGTGCAGGTTTGCGGATGTGCAAATGATTAAATTGATGATAAGTATTATCCTAAACAGAAATGTGCGGACCGCAAGATGAAGTTCATCATCCGCACATCCGCACATTTACATATCTGCACATCTAAAAATGCACATTAAAAAGAGTTACGCTACCGTACCTTCTTTAAGTTTTTCGGCGTTTTCAGCAAACTGAAGGGCTTCCATTATTTCAAGAATGTCACCATTCATTACGCCCGGTAAGTTGTATATGGTTAAACCAATACGGTGCTCGGTTAAACGGCCCTGCGGATAGTTGTAGGTACGCACTTTAGCCGATCTATCACCCGTAGAAACCATGGTTTTACGTTTTTTAGATGTTTCTTCCAGGTGCTTTTGCAGCTCCATTTCGTAAACACGCGAACGTAATACCTGTAATGCTTTATCGTAGTTTTTAAGCTGAGATTTTTGATCCTGGCACTGTGCAACAATACCTGTTGGTAAGTGGGTTAAACGCACAGCCGAGTATGTTGTATTTACCGACTGACCACCCGGGCCCGATGCGCAGAACAAATCCTTACGGATGTCGCTCACTTGCAAATCGATGTCAAACTCATCAACCTCTGGCAATACCACCACTGTTGCTGCCGAGGTATGTACACGGCCTTGAGTTTCGGTATCGGGCACACGTTGTACACGGTGCACACCCGATTCATATTTTAAAGTACCGTAAGCATCTTCGGCGATGATCTTGAATACAATTTCTTTATAACCGCCTGATGTACCTTCGGTATAATCAACCAGTTCAGTTTTCCAGCCACGTTTTTCGCAGAAACGCATGTACATACGGTAAAGATCACCTGCAAAAAGTGCTGCCTCATCACCACCTGTACCACCGCGAACTTCCACAATGGCATTTTTAGAATCTTCCGGATCTTTCGGTATCAACATTAAACGGATAATTTCTTCCATTTCGTCGCGTTTTACCAATAACTCGTCCAACTCACCTTTAGCCATTTCACGAAATTCTTCGTCCTTTTCAGTAGCTAAGATTTCTTTATTGCTGTCGATATTGCTCATGATGTTGCGGTATATATTATACTCGTCAACAATCTTAGCCAAATCTTTATACTCTTTATTTAATTGGGCAAAGCGTTTCATATCAGCCATGGCATCAGGGCTGCTTAATTCTGCTTCAACGTTTTTCCAGCGTTGAAATATCGCTTCTAATTTCTCTAACATATAATTTTCTGAAAAATAATTAACCCCTTACCGCTTATATTGTTCCCGGCACACTAGGTTTATTGCTTCGTTTAAAAAGCCCACAAAATTACGATTTTTTAGGCAGATTTTAATTCACCTGATTGTAAATAGATATGGGCCGTATTTTTGATGTGTGAGATGAATAAATGTGCACATCTAAACAAAGTATTCCAGCTTTATATACACCCCGTCAAACACCGCATAAGAGCTATAATGAACCCACTCGCCAAGGTTAATATAGCGGCTTTTTTCGTCGAGTGCAATATCCAATGGTACATGGCGATGGCCAAATACCATATAGTCATAAAAAGTTTTTTGCAATACTTCGCGGCAGTAAATCACCAGCCACTCCTGTTGAGTATCAATTTTATCCTTATCCTTTGCCCCAGCGATGCGGCTGTGCTGCGACCAGTAATTGGCTATCCCAATACCCAAATTGGGGTGTATCCTGGCAAAAAGCCACTGGCAAAACCTACTGCGGAAAAACTTTTTAAGCACTTTGTATAAGCTATCACCTGGTCCTAACCCATCGCCGTGGTGAAGGAAAAACTTTTTGCCGTTACGTTCTATCACCAGTTCATCGCTCACAACTGTTGCATCAAGTTCCTTTTCAAAATAATTGAACATCCACATATCATGGTTGCCTTTAAAAAAGTATATTTTAATACCAGCATCACTTAGCTCGGCCAGTTTACCCAGCAAACGGATGTATCCTTTGGGCACCACTGTTTTATATTCAAACCAAAAATCAAACAGATCGCCCATTAAAAAAACTTCGGCAGCATCCGTTTTAATCATATCCAGCCAACGCACCAACCTGGCTTCGCGCTCACGGCTACCGGCATAAGTACCGGCACCCAGGTGTACATCAGAAGCGAAATAAAGTTTAGAGCGTTCGGCCATTTGTATGGGATATATTATCGGACTAAAAAATACAAATGTAAGTTTTGTTGAAGCTTTTTAATTAAAGACCTGCATTAATACCCAAAAACTTTAAAGCGATTACTAAAATAACGGTGATAAATAAAGGATTGGCAATGCTTTTAGGGTAATAATCGTCTTCGGGGAAATATTTTTTAAAGAAATACTCTGACAGAATTAAACCGCCCCCAATATTTAGCCCTATAGACATTAAACTTAAAACGAATAAATTAGTGTTGTATACCGCTAAATCTACCTTATAATGCATCAGGTACTCGCTTACCGCTAAGTCGGACATTGCGGTATATAAAACCGAGAATATTGCGACCATGTAGGCGGCCTTTTTTAAACCCGCTGCCCTTAAATTCATTACCAGTAATACGCCGCCAATAAGTGGCATTGCCAATACCGAAAACCAAAAGATAGCTTTTTTAGAATAAATTTCAACGTAGTCGCCTTCCTGTTCTTCAGGTACGTTATTTTCGTCCAATTCCATGCGGCAAATATAATACTTAAAACAGCATCCCCGCTGTAAAACAATGCTATCGGGATTTCTTTTAGTTTTAACAAAAAAGACTCCCCAAATGTGGAGAGTCTTTCTATTTATTATTACGCTATTAAATATTAGTGGTCATGTCCGTGGTCGCCGCCATCATGTCCGTGATCACCATGCTGACCGCGGTTTCCACCACCGTGACCATCATCGCCATGCCAGTGATTAGCATAACGATTATCACGGCTATCACGAATTATTGACTGCCCACGACGGCCTCTGTAACCTGCATAACGAGCACGGTATACATTATCACGCATCCATGGGTTACGGCCATTAACTACTACTTTGTAACCACCGTATAAATCATAGTTGCGGTATCTGTCTGGCAAAAAGCCACGGTGTACCCATACATTATTCTCTAAATAAACATATTGATGCGCGTTAACGTCATAGTAAGCGCCTACATCGGGTATGTAATAATAATCAGCATGATCGTAACCAACAGGGCCCCACTCAGGTTGTGCTCCAATGTTTACACCTAAGCTTAAACGCAATTGCGCATTGGCATTTTTGAATGTTAAGCAGCTTAATAATATAACTGCGGTAAGAATTAACTTTTTCATAAATAGTATATTGTTGTTTGGCTGTATGACAACTATAAACGCAAAAGGTTTAGTTTATTTAAAAACGATCGTATTAATCGCATATTATACGAGTTATTATTTCGTTAGAGATTAAAAAAATATACTATTACTACATGTCAAAAATCATCAATCTCAAAAATACGCTACCGCTCCTCCAATGCCATCTAAGTTAAGGAGCTATTTATTTTCACCCTCTTTCCGCCACAGGCGATGAGAGGGTCGAACAGCGCAGCGCATTCGGGGTGAGTCAGCTGTACGCCGGGCATTTGCGTCAATGTCGCTCGTATAGTTTACTCACCCGGTCTTTGCTTCGCTCAACCACCCTCTCTCCGGCAAGCCGGAAAGAGGGTAAAAAAACTTCACCTAATGACATTGCCCGCTCCTCACACTCCGCTCTTCCCTCTTTGTTCCAAATTACTATCTTTATCTCTCTATACAATAAACAAAATGAAGAAAACTGCCTTTTTATATGCACCCGCATTTTTAATTTGCAGCCACCTGTACGCCCAACAAATGAATATAAAAGCCCTTCCCTACCCACACACTAAAAAAGTTGATACTGTTGATACCTACTTCGGCACCCAGGTGCCTGACCCCTACCGATGGTTAGAAGACGACCGCGCCGAGGACACTAAAGAATGGGTTATAGCCGAGAATAAGGTGACTGAGAACTACCTTTCGCAAATACCTTACCGCGAAGCCATACGCAAGCAGCTGGAAACTTTGTGGAACTATGCAAAATACAGCGCGCCATTTAAAGAAGGCAAATACAGTTATTTTTATAAGAACGATGGCCTGCAAAGTCAGGCAGTTTTATACCGCCAATTAGGCGATGGTGCACCCGAAATGTTTTTAGATCCCAACACATTCTCTAAAGACGGTACAACATCCATGCAGGGCATCGACTTTACAAAAGATGGCAGCATGGCGGCCTATCAACTATCCGAAGGCGGTTCTGATTGGCGCAAGGTGATCATTATTAATACTGCGGATAAAGGCACCGTTGGCGATACGCTGACCGATGTTAAATTCAGTGGAATAGCCTGGCATGGTAACGATGGCTTTTACTATAGCAGCTATGATAACCCAAAAGAAGGCAGCCAGCTATCCGGCATGACAGATCATCACAAACTGTTCTACCATAAACTAGGCACACCACAAAGTACTGATAAGTTGATTTTTGGTGGCGATGCAACTCCACGTCGATATATTGGTGCTTATTTAACTGAAGATGAACGTTTTTTGGTGATCACCACCGCGAATACCACCACGGGTAACGAACTTTATTTTCAAGATCTGAGCAAACCCGGCAACCCTATTGTTAATGTGGTTGATAATTTTGATAACGAGAATAGCATTATCTGCAATCAAGGCAGTATGCTTTATATATTAACCAACCTGTATTCGCCATACTATAAATTGGTGACTGTTGATGCGTCCTCGCCAAAACCTATTTATTGGAAGGATTTGATCCCCCAAACTAAAAATGTGTTAACAGTAACCACCGGCGGAGGGAAGTTATTCGCGGAGTATCTAAAAGATGCTACCTCGTTAGTCGAACAATACAATATGGATGGCAAGCTGGAACGTACCATCGTCTTGCCATCAGTTGGTACCGCAAGCGGTTTCGGTGCCAAGATCGAGGAAAAGGAAGTGTACTATACCTTCACCAACTATGTTTATCCATCCACTATATTTAAGTATGATATTGCGAGCGGACAATCAACCCTATATAAAAAATCAGGTGTGAAATTTGATCCGGAGCAGTACCAGTCTGAACAGGTTTTTTATCCATCAAAAGATGGAACCAAAATCCCGATGATCATTACCTTTAAAAAAGGAACGGCATTAAATGGTAAAAATCCATTGTTATTGTACGCCTATGGTGGTTTCGGGGTGAGCCTTACGCCTGCCTTCAGCACATCAAACATTATATTATTGGAACATGGCGGAATTTACGCCGTAGCCAATCTGCGTGGCGGCGGCGAGTATGGTGAAAAATGGCATAAACAAGGCACCAAGCTAAAAAAACAAAATGTATTTGATGATTTTATCGCTGCTGCGGAATACCTGATCAAACATAAATACACTTCTAAAGATTACCTGGCTATTTCAGGCGGATCAAATGGTGGATTATTGATCGGCGCAATGATCACCCAACGCCCAGATCTATTTAAAGTCGCCTTCCCGGCAGTTGGTGTGTTAGACATGCTGCGCTACAACAAATTTACCGCAGGCGCAGGCTGGAGCTATGATTATGGCACAGCGGAAGATTCGCAGGAGATGTTTGAATATCTATATAAGTATTCACCATACCACGCCTTAAAACCGGGTAATTTTCCGGCAGTCATGATAACCACCGGCGATCATGATGATCGTGTAGTACCTGCCCATTCTTTCAAATTCGCGGCACGCTTGCAAGAAGATCAGCAAGGCCCTGCACCTGTACTCATCCGCATTGAAACCAAGGCAGGCCACGGCGCAGGCAAATCAACCGCGCAGGTAATTAATGAGCAGGCTGATAAATGGGCATTTATGTTTCAGAATATTGGGATAACCTGGTAAAGGAAACACACATCTCAACCAACCGCGTCATTGCGAGGAACGAAGCAATCTCTACTTAGGAAGGGTCGGTCTTGCAAGTCTTCTCTGTATAGTATAGAGATTGCTTCGTTCCTCGCAATGACGCTCTAAGACAAGAAGAAATATTTTCGCTATCTTCACCTAAACCAATCAATATGTCGCCGTATTATTATTTACAGATCCTATTCTTCGCCTCCGAAGTAGCGCTACTAATTTTTAAGCGCTCAAAAAATAGCGGCGAAAAGAATAATAAAGACAGGCGATCTTTGCTGATCCTTTGGATAGTAATATTTCTTTGTTTTACTATTGGCCCATATTCTTCTGCCTATCATATATGGGTACTGGGTGATTACACAATAATAGAATATATCGGCATGGCTATATGCATACTTGGCTTCGCCATCCGGTGGGCGGCAGTTATACAACTGGGCAAAATGTTCACAGTTGATGTAACCATTACCGATGAACACAACCTAAAAACAACCGGACGGTACAAAATAGTAAGGCATCCTAGTTATTTGGGTTTGATAATGATTATTGCAGGGTTTGGCCTTTGTACTGATAGTTTACTTAGCTTCTTAATTATACTTATTCCATCATTTTGGGCAATCAATCACCGCATTAAGGTGGAAGAGCAAGTACTTATAGCCGAGTTCGGCGAACAATATATCAATTACAAAAAGCGGGTAAGCAAAATTATACCGGGTATATTTTAGCTATTCGCCATCATCGTCGTCATCGCTGTCAGCATCTGCCTTTTTCGCGGCAGCTAGCGCGGTTGCCGTAATGGGTTTACCAATTACTTTATACTGGCCTTCACCTTTTATAATAGAATCAAGCTGCATTTTATCCTGCATGGTTTTTACGGCTTGCGCAATGTCCTTATCGTACTTAAAGTTAGTTTCATAACGGCCACGCTGAAAATAATAACGGGAAGTTATCTCGTTTTCCAACACTTGTTTTATTTCATCCTTATGCAATTGCAGGTCGTTACTTTTGGTTGCCAATAGCTTCGCTTTCAAGTTGTCGTACTCAGGCTGTAGGGCGCTAAATTGCTTGTCCTTTGTTGCCTCATCCTTCATTTGGTCGAGTGCTTTTTCGGCAGGGCTGTTGTAGCTGTAATTTTTATTCGACAAGTATTTTACAAAATCGTCATAATCCGCATCTGACATGGCAAAAACATGTGCATCAGCTATTTTAGCATGGGTTTCGCGGTAATGTGTGGCGTAGTCAAATATCAGCAGCTTACCCAACAGGCTTTGGGTAATGGTAGCAAAATGCTCCTGCTTCATAAAAATATCAGGATATATGCCACCACCATCATAAACTGAGCGGCCATCTTTGGTTTTAAACTCGTGCATTAGCGAGTCCGCAACTTTAACAACGCTGCCATCATCCTTACGGTGGGTATAATCAAGCGCCTGTATGCACCTGCCCGATGGCACGTAATATTTAGCGATAGTAATTTTAACTAAACTATTGTAAGGCAACGAGAATGTTTGTTGTACCAACCCTTTACCAAAACTACGCTGACCAATAATAACTGCACGATCAAGATCCTGCAACGAACCGGCAACAATTTCTGATGCTGATGCTGAATGACTGTTAACCAAAACAACCAAGGGCAAATTAGGCTCCAAAGGTGCATTAACAGTGGAATAGGTAATATCCTTTTCCTTTATTTTCCCTTTTTGTGATACGATTTCGGTTCCCTTCGGCACAAAAAGATTAACGATTTTTACAGCTTCCTGCAAAATACCGCCGCCATTTGAGCGAAGATCAAGAATAATACCGTTAGGATTATTCTTTTTCAATTCCACCAATGCATTGGTTACTTCATCACCGGAGTTCTCCAAAAACCTGTCCAACTTAATATAGCCCACATTGCCTGATACCATACCATAGTAAGAAACATTAGGTTGTTTAATCTCGTCGCGCACCAGGTCTTTTTCAACCGGGGCATCATCACCTCTTTTTACCAGCAATTTTATAAGAGCGCCTTTTGATCCTTTTAAAAGCAGGCTTACCTCATCGCTATTTTTGCTGGTTAAGTTAATACCGTTTATTTTAACAATCTGGTCGCCGGGGCGTATATCCGCTTTTTGAGCCGGGAACCCGTCGAATACCTCCGATACATAAACATTGTTATTTCTTGAGAATATACCCGCACCTACGCCGCCATATTGTGTACTTACATAGTTCAGCTTATAATTCTCAATCTCCGATTCAGGGACGAATTCGGTATATGGGTCCAAACCATCCAACATGGCATCAACCCCGGTCTTGATCATTTTAGATGAGTTGATATCATCTACATAATTCAAATTAACCTCTTTATATAAAGATGCGAAAACATCCAGGTTTTTAGATACCTGGAACAAATCATCGCTAAAACCCCAAAAACCAATGGCCAGCACTGATACACCGGCACCCAACAACAGCTTTTTATAATTCTTTTTCATTTAGATATGAGATTTGAGACGTAAGATTTGAGATATAAAATCTAAAATCGCTAACTCAATAATATGTACGGTAAATTATAAAAATAAGTATAAGGTTTGGAATATAGATACTAGCTTGAGATGTTAGATTAAGATTTTTACAATCATCCAACCGAAGTTGTCTCTTGTCTCAAATCTCCCATCTCAAATCTCTTTTACAGCCTGTTATTATCAATATTTACCAACGCTTTTTTCAAAGTAAAAACCACATATTCCCTTTTACGGTTAACCAGTTGCATAAGTTTATTGATAAGGGTTTCTTCCTGTCCCTCGGTATACTGCAACTGTTCGTCGGTTAAATGGTTATATTTACGCTGAATTTTAATTTTTACCCTCGACCATTCCTGGTTTGATATACTGATCTCTGCCATGTTATATATTTTCAACAAAAATATAAAAAATACGTTCTCCCTTAAGTCAAATTTTTTTTGCCCGATAATGGTTAAACCATTCGCAATCATTTGCATCAAACCACGTTATTAACAAAACTAAAAAACCTATGAAAAAGTATGTACTAAGTTTAGCAATACTAATAGCATTCAGCATTAGTGCTAAAGCACAATTTAGCCTCGGCATCAAGGCCGGGCCTAATTTCTCAAGCATCAATACCGATAATCTGCATGAATCAACCTTAGCCGGTTTCCAGGCAGGTGTATTTGCCCGCTTCGGTACAGGGTTATATTTACAACCCGAAGCATACCTGGGCAGCAGTGGTGGCAAATTCGATTCTAACGACAATAGCGATGACTTTAGTGGCAAGGTGAGGTTTACTACCCTTAACGTTCCATTGCTGTTGGGCGAATCATTTGGTACAAGCAATATGAATTTCAGGATCATGGCCGGCCCGGTATATTCTTATCTTTTAAATACTGACAAAAGCTTTTCAGCTAATGTTGATGGAGCTTATGCAGATTTTGGGCATTATAACAATAGTACATTAGGTTACCAGGTAGGTGCCGGTGTTGATGTTGGCGCGGCAACTGTTGATTTACGTTATGAAGGCGGGTTAAGTAAATTGAATAGTGATTATGGCCAGCGGGCGAATATATGGTCGTTGAGTGTTGGGTTTAAGATATTGTAATTACTTGTGATAAAAGAATTAAAGGCTATTGCGAAAGCAATGGCCTTTTTTATTTGCCATTGCGAGGAAAGAAGCAATCGCAAGGAAGCAAATCTAACTATGCAAAGTTCGCGATTGCTTCTTTCCTCGCAATGACAAGAATAAAATATGCTATTATTTTTTTGAACAAAAAAGCCTATAAAACAAGTAAGACCTCCTGATGGGCAGGAGGCCTTTACTAACCAATTATAAACCTAAATTATGAGAAGAGCTGTAGGAGAAGGAATCGAACCTCCACAGAGTGGTTATTCTTATTGCTAAGAGTTTCCCATGATCTCCGCCACCGCGACAAGGAGGTGTGTCTGCCAAAAATTTCACCATCCTACAGGATAAAATTACCGCCAGGTAATTGCTGTTGGGGAAGGATTCGAACCTCCACAGAGTAGTTAGCCCGCTTCGGGTTTTCTATGATCTCCGCCACCGGGACAAGGAGGTGTGTCTGCCAAAAATTTCACCACCCAACATTATGTTTTGTTTTGAAAGAACGTTTGCAATTGGTTATTTGCTTGTTACAAATCTAATAGACCCATCAATTTCTTGCAAATATTTCAACAATAATATTTTATTTTTAGTTTTATTTTAATTAAACTTGTATATTAGTATAGAATTTAAAATTTATGACCCACAGAAAAGCCCAAAATTTAGAAATTGATAATCTTGACATTCAGATTTTATCGATTTTAATGAAGAATGCAACCACTCCGTACACGGAAATTGCAAAGGAGTTGATCGTTTCGGGCGGAACAATCCATGTGCGCATGAAAAAGTTGGAAGAGATGGGTGTGATAAAAGGTGCCACATTAGAGGTTGATCCCCAAAAACTTGGATATGATATAACGGCCTTTCTGGGTATTTACCTGGAAAAAGGCTCACAGTACAACGAGGCCGTAAAACAGCTAAAAGCCGTAAAGGAAATAGTAGAGCTGCATTACACCACCGGCAGCTGGAGTATCTTCGCGAAAATTGTTTGTCACGATACCACCCACCTGCGCGAAATACTGAATGAGCACATACAAGGCATAACCGGCGTACAACGCACGGAAACGTTTATATCTTTAGAAGAAAGCATTAAAAGACAGATAACTTTGGAATAAAAATTTACTTAAATTGACATTTGAAAGCCACGTTAGATAACGTGGCTTTTTTGTTTTTATTCGGAGAATCTTTAATAGACCGTCATTGCGAGGAACGAAGCAATCTCTATACTGTACAGAGCGGATTTGCAAGTTGGAATGTCCTAAGTAAAGATTGCTTCGTTCCTCGCAATGACTGTCAGTTTGAGATTTCAGCCCATGGCGGTATTTTCCGTACCATTTTTAATCGCTCAATCCACCCACAACACCGAGTTTCCGGTATGCTCTGCATTTTGCTCCCAGAATTTATTGCCGGGATCTATGATCCAATTATTGCCATCGACGATAAACTTATACAATTGTTTGCCGGGTTTTAGCCACATGCTGATGACCCACTCATCGCCTTTGTGCTCCATGGTATAGCCGTAATGGTCCCAGGTGTTAAAAGTGCCTGACAGGCTCACACTGCGCGCGCTTGCATAGCCTTTTAAACGAAAAGTGTGGTTAGGGCCAACCGTAATCAATGAATTGGTTTCGCCTTTAAAACGCGCCGTATGCGGATTGGTGGGGTCAACCATCCATTGCCCGTCAACAATAAATTTATACTGGTAATTTCCGGCTGCAAAAACGCGGGTATATATCCAGGCATTGCCAACGCGCTTCATTAACAATTCATCGGGCACCCAATTGTTAAAATCGCCGGCCACGTAAACATGTTTGGCGTTTTCAAAGCCGCTCAACCTGAAGCTAACGGTGGCACCCAAGTTTAACACCGAATTTTTATTACCGGATACATCCTTGCTGGTTAATCTATTGTCCGGGTCGGTAATAGGGTTACCATCTACCAGAAAGCGGTACAGGTGCATGCCGTCGTGCAGATATAAATTGAGTTGCCAGCCATCATGCCCGGGTTCCATAATCAGTTGGTTGGGGTTCCAGTTATTAAAGCTGCCAATTACTACCACCCGGTGGGCATTGCCGTACCCGGTGAGCTTAAATGTGAAATTATAGCGGTAATAAACAGAATTAATGTTCCCTATGCCATCACCCCGGTGCAGGTTGTTGTTGTCATCTATAGCCCAATTACCATCAAAAATATATTTGTATTCGTAAGCACCGGGTTCCAGCTTTACATCTTTGATCCAGCCGCTATCGGTTTTAAGCATTAAACCCTTTAACGTGCTCCAGTCGTTAAAACTACCCGAGAGCATCACCCGTTTGGCGTTTGATCTGCCGGGGACGAAGAAACGTGTTAGCCCGTTGGGTAACTCATGCACGGTAACACGGGCAAAGTTATTTACACCATACACTTCCACCGGATAGCCAGGCCTGAAGGGGATCTGGTTTTGCTGAATTACGGCAAACGCCTTTCCGGGTGGTACACTAGTTAAAGGCCGGTCAATACGGAGCTTATTTCCGGGCATCAGCACCGTATTCCACCCTGCTTTCTGCAATGCCTGGTAATTACCGTTCTTAATGTTTCTGATCTCCGGGTTGGCAACGCCGGCATTAGTAAGTAAACTATCTAACGCGTCGTCGGGCCGATTAAGATCAAGCAGTAAGATAATATGGTCATAGCTTTTCACCTGATTACCCGGCCGCTGTGCATAGCCATCTACGCAGGCTCCTGATAACCATAACAGCGTCAGTAATGAAATAATATATTTTAACCTGTCCATTTATTTATCCGGGTAGGTGTAAATGTACATTTCCAATTCTTTTTTGACGAAATTAATGGTGAAAATACCACGCGAGAAAAAATCATATCCCAATATGGCATCCACGGTAGTGTTATAAACTTTCCCCAGCTGATCAAGCCGAGTAAGCATAATGTGGTTACGCTTAAACACATAGTTACCAATAACCATTTTATCAAAAAAGGCATAGCTATTTTCATAACCATTGCCACCTATGCCTGTTACGGTAGTATGGCTGATGATCTTCATTCGCCGGGCCAGCTTTTTAAAGTTATCATAATCAAGCAGGTTGCTTTCAGCACCGGTATCAAAGGCCAGCCACATGTCTTCATCCTGTATGCTGCCTTTAATAAATATCACATCGTCCAATAATTTAAATGATGTTTTCATGTCAGGCTGGTTAAACGGGCGTTCGCCGGGGAGGATCTCGCCTTTATCATCCAGTTTATGAATGTACAGCAGGTTGTTAAACAGATCAACCGTAATGGCCAGTTTGGCAAACAGGCGTGTGCCCAACAGGCCCAGTATCTTAATCCCCTTGCTGTTTTCAATAGCCGACAGATCAGTAACGTCAGCTGTGATCCGGTCATAATGCAGGTCAAGGATAGAGAAATTATGGATGACGGTTGTAAAAGAGGCGGATTGCCCGTTTATGCCACCTGATTCCTTGTCCTCCTCATGCGCCGCATCCCGGAAATAAGTTTCGTTTAGTGTAAGTCCGGGCGAACCGGTATCCAATATAAAGTTACCTTCAAGGGTATCCAGCTGCGCTTCTATGATGATGAGGTTACCCGCGCGTTTTATCGGCACCACTATGGTTTTAAATTCGCCATAAGGGTCGGAGTCTGTGTTGATGGTCTTTCTGTTGTTATTGATATCCTTTAGCGTAAACCTGGCAGCGGCCAATACCCTGTTACCCCAAAAGCAAGTGAGGAACAGCAACAGGAAAAGGCAGGTTTTGCGCATAGATTAAAGATAAACAGACAACTGTATTATAGACGTATTTATTGTCAATACGTTACAGGCTTTTTATTTATCTTTAATTCCTAAATCTTTTCATTGTGAAAAGATTAGCCATAGTTTTCGACTCCCGCCGCGTAATTGCTGTGAACGAAGCAATCTATAAACAATACAGAGCGAACTTACAACGCCGACCTGCCTATGTAGAGATTGCTTCGTTCTCCGCAATGACGTGGAGTTTTAAGAGCTTCTTCCAAAATCCTACTTAAACATATTCTTCAAAGCCGCCAACTTCAACTGCAAATCACCTTCAGGTTCAGGAGTAGTATTTTTATTTACCGTCCTCGCATGATCTCTCGGGGAGGAACCTGTGCCCGTATGTTTAGCAACCGGTTTGTTAAATGATGACTTATGAGCAACGGGTTCACGCTTTTCATTGTCTTTCATGGTTAAGGATATGCGTTTACGGTTCACATCCACCTCAACAACCGTAACCTCAACTTTTTGGGCCACCTTTAAAATTTCGTTAGCATCCTTAATAAAGCGATTAGTGATCTGGCTTAAATGCACCAAACCATCCTGGTGAACACCAATATCCACAAAAGCGCCGAAATTGGTAATATTGGTTACAATGCCCGGCAGTTTCATACCGATCTTCAAATCGATAATTGAGTTAACCCCATCAGTAAAGCTGAACGTCTCAAACTGTTCACGTGGGTCACGACCGGGTTTGGCAAGCTCTGCCATAATATCGTTTAGCGTAGGTAAACCCACGGTTTCCGAGGTGTATTTTTGCAATGGGATGCTTTTGCGCAGTTTATCGTCACTCATCAAATCCTTTACGGTACAATTGGCATCTTTAGCCATTTGCAGTACCAAATCATATCTTTCCGGGTGAACAGCGCTTGTATCCAGTGGATTATCCGCATGATGGATGCGTAAAAATCCTGCCGCCTGCTCAAAAGCTTTATCGCCCAAACGGGGAACTTTTTTAAGTTGGCTTCTTTGTTTAAACGCGCCATTTTGATCACGGTACTCCACAATATTTTGCGCCAATTGCGGACCTAAGCCCGACACATAAGCCAGTATCTGTTTGGATGCCGTATTCAATTCTACACCAACGGCGTTTACGCAATTGATAACGGTATCATCTAATGATGTTTGTAATTTATTCTGATCCACATCATGCTGGTATTGCCCAACACCAATAGATTTTGGGTCGATCTTTACCAGCTCAGCCAATGGATCCATCAACCGGCGACCGATAGATACCGCGCCCCTAACGGTAATATCCTTATCCGGGAACTCATCCCTCGCCACTTCTGATGCAGAGTAGATTGACGCGCCGCTTTCATTCACCATCACAATAACTGTATTAGGTAAGTTAAGGTTACGGATGAAGACTTCGGTTTCGCGGCCTGCAGTGCCATTACCAATGGCGATGGCTTCGATATTATGTTTTTCAAAAAGATGTTTAGTGGTCTTTTCTGCTTCTCGTGCTTGTCCTGGGCCTGTGTGCGGATAGATGGCGGTATCTTCTAATAGTTTACCCTGCTCATCCAAACATGCCACCTTGCAGCCTGTACGGAAGCCGGGGTCAATAGCCATTACCCTTTTTTGCCCAAGCGGTGCACCTAATAAAAGCTGACGGGCGTTCTCAGCAAATACCCTGATGGCTTCTTCATCAGCTTTCTTTTTGGTCAATAGCCTGATTTCGGTTTCCATCGTCGGCTTCAACAATCTTTTATAACCATCAGCAATAGCTAACTGTACCTGGTTTGTGGAAGTGTTATTGCCTTTCACAAACATGTTTTCCAAGGCAGCAATCGCTTCTTCTTCCTGCGGTTTAATATCCAGCCACAGTATCTCTTCTTTTTCACCACGGCGCATAGCCAGGATGCGGTGTGATGGCGCTGATTTTACAGGCTCGGTCCACTCAAAATAATCTTTATACTTAATTCCAGATTCTTCTTTTCCCGGAATTACTTTGGATGCGAATGTTCCCTTCTCTACAAACAAAGTCCTGATCTTGGTTCTCGCCTCGGCATTCTCACTCATCTGCTCCGCGATAATATCGCGCGCGCCTGCTAATGCTTCTTCAATGGTATTTACACCTTTCTCGGCATCAATATATTTTTCAGCTTCAGTATCAAGGTCTACTCTGTTTTGATCGAATATTTGATCGGCTAATGGCTGCAAGCCTTTTTCCCTGGCAGCAGTAGCACGTGTTTTTCTTTTTGGGCGATATGGCAGGTATATGTCTTCCAACGCTACCATAGTTTCCGCTTCGTTAACCAGCTTTTCCAGTTCCGGAGTTAGTTTACCCAACTCTGTCAACGATTTTAAAATAGCTTCACGACGTTTATCCAGCTCGCGCAATTGCAGTATACGATCGCGGATGGCGGTTACTTGTACCTCATCTAAAGTACCGGTTACTTCCTTACGGTAGCGGGATATAAAGGGTACGGTTGCGCCTTCATCAAGCAAAGCGGCGGTTGCGCTTACTTGTTTTTCGGCAATTGATAATTCGTTGGCTATTTTTTTGAAATGGATGCTCATATATCAAAATTCAGGGAGGCGAAATTGGGAATCTGTAATTAGAAAACAAAAAGGAGTTTTAAACAAATATTGGTACTTTCTTGCCATTCTAACTTTTGTCATTCTGAGCGGAGCGAAGAATCTGTACAGTCGAAACCAATTTACAGATTCTTCGCTCCGCTCAGAATGACAAACTCTTAAAAAGGGGAAAGGTGTTATTTTTTCCCTAACAAACCATTCTCATCCATCCAGTTTGTCAACCTATCAAACCAAAGGTCTTTGGTTGTTTTATTGTGCAGGCCGAAACCGTGCCCACCAGCCTGGTAAATGTGCATTTCAGCTTTTACCTTATTATCTAATAAAGCGTGGTAAAACATCAGTGTATTTTCAACCGGTACTACATTATCGTCTTCAGCAGCCACTAAAAAGGTGGGTGGAGTATTAGCGGTAACTTGTTTTTCGTTAGAGTAGAGATCCATCAACTCTTGCGAAGCATTTTTACCAATCAGATGTTCTTTAGACCCGGTATGTGTTTTAGGGCCCATGCTTATTACCGCATATAATAGCATACCAAAGTCCGGGCGCAGGTTAATATTGTTTTTATTGCTGATAACTACCTTATCAAAATGTGTTATAGCGGTTGATGCTAAGTGCCCACCTGCCGAAAAGCCAATAATACCCACCTTATTAGGATCGATGCCCCATTTAGCCGCATTTTCTCTAACCATTTGTATAGCTCGCTGCGCATCCTGTAGCGGACCTATAGTTTTATCAACCATGGTTTCATCAGTTGGCAACCGATATTTTAGTACAAATGCAGTAACTCCAATTTTATTAAATGCGGCTGCTATTTCAGTTCCCTCGTGACCAATTGCCAAATGCTCATACCCACCGCCCGGACAAATAACAACAGCAGTACCATTTGCAGTGCCTGCTTTAGGAAAAAATGGTATCAGCATTGGTATTGAAACCTTTGACAAACTCTCACTGTCACCAGTTTCAACATAAGTAGGCGGTGTAGGCTTTGAATTTGGGATTCCATCGGGATAGAGCGGAATAGCTTTTTCCTGAGCAAATGTTGCAGTTGTCATCAGCATTAATGCAAATAATATCGTTTTCATATTCAATTAACTTTTAGGTCCGCCAAATTCCATTAAATAAGCTTTCAGGAAATCATCCAGATCGCCGTCCAATACCGCGGCAGCGTTTGATGTTTCGTGATCGGTACGCAAATCCTTAACCAACTTATAAGGATGCAGTACGTAATTCCTAATCTGCGACCCCCATTCAATTTTCTTTTTATTGCCTTCAATCGCGTTGCTTAGCTCCATGCGCTTACGCATTTCGGCCTCATACAATTGCGATTTCAGTAAGCGTATCGCGTTATCCTTATTTTGTAATTGCGAACGTGATTCCTGGTTTTTGATAATGATGCCTGATGGTTTGTGGTATAAACGCACAGCGGTTTCTACCTTATTCACATTTTGGCCACCTGCACCGCCTGAGCGGAAGGTTTCAAACTCAATATCCGACGGATTAATGTCGATCTCGATGGTATCATCAACCAACGGATAAACATATACCGATGCAAAAGATGTATGGCGCTTAGCATTTGAATCGAAAGGAGAGATCCGCACCAAACGGTGCACACCATTTTCGCCTTTTAGGTAACCATAGGCAAATTCGCCTTCTATTTGTAGGGTAACCGTTTTAACACCAGTCACTTCACCTTCCTGATAATCCTGCTCAGTTACTTTGTGCCCGTTTTTTTCGGCCCACATCATGTACATACGCATCAGCATACCTGCCCAGTCGCAGCTTTCAGTACCACCGGCACCGGCTGTAATTTGCAATACTGCATTCAGCTGATCTTCATCAGCCGAAAGCATATTTTTAAATTCCAGCTCTTCAACCGCTTTTATCGCGGCGTTATATTGTTCCTGCATTTCTGCTTCAGTAGCATCGCCTGCATGGTAAAATTCATACATTACGCCGGCATCCTCTACAACAGCAACCACCTTTTGAAAGGCGTCGGTCCACACTTTTTTGGTTTTGATGGAAGCCAATACTTTCTCAGCTTCTTTAGGGTGATCCCAAAAGTTGGGACCAATAGTTATATCCTGCTCTATTTGCAGTGCATCCAGTTTCTTATCAATGTCAAAGATGCCTCCTCAGGGAAGTTACTCTATCCCTTAAATCCTGAACTTGTTCTTTAGTCATATGGCAAATATAAAAATTAGAACCAGGATTTAACAGATTAAACGGATGGACAGGATGTGTCCTAAAATTCGTTTAATCCGCTAAATCCTGGTTCAGACAAAAAAGGCCTGCCTTTCGGCAAGCCCATATAGAGGTCGTTAAAATTATTTAAGCTAAAGCTGCCTGGTTTAATATAGCAGTCATATCAATAAAGTTGCCACTTATTTTTGATAGCAATGTGCTCAATGCAAATTCTTTTTCCTGTCCGTCTTTCGACTCCTTTATTAACTCTTGCATAGCAGGGATTATTAAAGCCTTAGAAATCTTAAGGGATTCCGTCGAATCAATACCATAATAATTATTCAATTTATTAGCAAACTTTTTAACCGTGCTTGATATAAGGGGATTATTAAACATACCGGCGAATTGAAAATAATTCACCATGTCCTTTAATTTACCACCTTCCATCTGTCCCTTCAACACTTCAATGATAGAGCTGGTTGCATCATTGATCACCGCCTCACGGCTTTTTTCCGGTATTAGCGGATTGTCCATAACAGCCGTCCCGGCGTTATTTTTAACAAGCATAAAAAGTTTTTCAAACATTGATTTTAATTTTAAAAGCCAATTAACAATTTGATTACTAAAGCTGATTTTTTTTATTATTAACACAAAGATATGAAATAATAATTTTTATATTCTAAACAAAAACGAAATATATTTCTAAATATTGCAATTTTGAATGTGTAAAACAAACACTAAGGAGGGTGTGTTATTTATACACTGAATTATTAAAGATTCAGATAAAATTATCACCTGAATTTTTTAATCCTATTTTTGCTTTTAAAACTATACAACTATGCTGCCAAACATTGATTTTACCACAACCCAGGCTTATAAATATTTAGCCGATCATTACATTGATATTACAGCGCAAAACATCAAAGATTATTTCAAAGCTGATAATCAAAGATTTAGTAAATTTTCAACTCGATTTGAGGATATTTTGCTTGATTATTCTAAAAACCGCATCACCGATGAGACGCTTGCATTATTAATGCAACTGGCCAGGGAATGTAGGGTAAAAGATGCAATTGGTGCTATGTTTTCGGGAGAAGTGATCAACGCTACGGAGCAGCGCCCTGTATTGCATATCGCTTTGCGTAACCGCAGCAACTCGCCAATTTTAGTTGATGGAAAAGATGTAATGCCGGATGTTAATCGTGTGCTGGCACAAATGAAAACTTTTAGTGAAAAAATCATATCAGGTGAATGGAAAGGCTTTACCGGCAAAGCAATAACCGATGTAGTTAATATTGGCATTGGCGGTTCCGACTTAGGCCCCGTAATGGTTACCGAAGCATTACGCCCTTACAAGAATCATTTAAAAATGCATTTTGTAAGCAATGTTGATGGCACCCATATTGCCGAAGCTTTAAAAGAAGTAAATCCCGAAACTACTTTATTCCTGATCGCCTCAAAAACTTTCACCACCCAGGAAACCATGACTAACGCGCAAAGCGCTAAAGATTGGTTATTAGCTAATGGCAGTAAACAGGAAGATGTGGCTAAGCATTTTGTAGCCTTATCAACAAATACCCAAGGCGTTGAAAAATTCGGCATTGATACTGCGAACATGTTTGAGTTTTGGGATTGGGTAGGTGGTCGTTATTCACTTTGGAGCGCGATTGGCTTGTCTATAGTTTTAAGTTTAGGCTACGAAAACTTTGTTGAGCTGTTAACAGGCGCTCATGAATATGATCAATATTTTAAAAATACTGAATTTGAGGATAACCCATCAGTTATCATGGCATTGATAGGCGTTTGGTATAATAACTTCTTCGAATCAGAAACTGAAGCTATTTTGCCTTATGACCAATATTTGCATCGTTTTGCTGCTTATTTTCAGCAAGGTGATATGGAAAGCAATGGCAAACACGTTGACCGCAATGGCAATGCTGTTGATTACCAAACCGGCCCGATTATTTGGGGGGAGCCCGGCACTAACGGTCAGCATGCTTTTTACCAACTGATACATCAGGGAACTAAAATGATCCCATGTGATTTTATAGCTCCTGCACAATCTCATAATCCATTAGGTGATCATCACATGTTATTGGTGTCGAACTTTTTTGCCCAAACAGAGGCATTAATGAACGGCAAAACCATTGATGAAGTAATTGCCGAGTTAAAGGCATCAGGTAAATCACAGGAAGAGATTGATAAACTGGCTCCGTTTAAAGAGTTTGATGGCAACCGCCCTACAAACTCTTTCTTATTGAAGAAGATCACCCCACGCAGCTTAGGCTCTTTACTAGCCATGTATGAGCATAAAATATTTGTTCAGGGTATTATCTGGAACATTTACAGCTTTGATCAATGGGGTGTGGAACTGGGTAAACAATTGGCCCAAAAAATTCAACCGGAATTGAAAAACGATGCGGAGATAAGCAGTCATGATGCATCAACAAATGGGTTGATCAATCAATATAAGGCTTGGAGGTAAACCCCCAGCCCCTGAAGGGGGAGTTGCAAAACAAAAAGAGCGTGAAAATTTCACGCTCTTTTTGTTTTGCAACTATTGGGCTATTGTTCCCCCTTCAGGGGGTTAGGGGGTTTTCTTCACAAACTCCACCTGATAAATATAAGGCCACTTTTTACCGGTTACAAAAAGGCGTTTACCTTTTTCATCCCAGGCTATGCCGTTTAACACATTGTTTCCATCATCATCAAAATGTGCAGGGCGGTCCTTTGATGGCCATAGGTTTTTCATATCAACCCTTTGCAATACCGCACCGGTTTTGGGGTCGATCACTACAATGGTGTCTTTTTGGTAAATGTTAGCGTATATTTTATTGTCGATGTATTCCAGTTCGTTTACTGAATCAATGGCGTGTTTATCATCATACACATCAATATAACCAGATTCTCTGTAAGTATCTTTATTCAAAAACCAGATGCGGTTGGTGCTGTCATCAAAGTAGATCTTTTTACCGTCGAAAGTCATCCCCCAGCCTTCAACACCAACGTTGTTTATAAACGTTTTGATCAACTTAAACGTATTCTTATCAAATACAAAAGCCGTTTCGGGCTGATGATAGGTAAGCATTAATATTTTATCGCCTATTATGGAAATACCCTCACCAAATAATTTAGGGTCAATTTTTACTCTTTGAACTACTTTGCCTGTTTCCAAATCCACTTTTCTTAAATCCGACCCCGCGCCGCCTGTACTTTCATACAAAAAACCATCCTGGTACAATATCCCCTCGGTATACGCGCTGGTATCATGCGGAAATTTCTTGATCACTTTAAAAGTAAGCTCCTCCGGTGCTTTGGCTGCAAATAATACGATGTTTGTTGACGCATCCACACTCTTGCCGCCCTGGTAAAACTTAGCAGTAAATACCCGCGGACCTAACAGCATGGTATCTGTTTTAACTGATAATGCAGACGAATCCTTTAACGAAGCGATCCTGGTAGAATCAATAAAATATACTATCGAATCCGGTGTGGAGTCATTGGCGTAATGCAATTTTAAATTAACCTTATCACCTTGCTTATAGGATGTACCGGCTTCGGGGGAAAGGCTTAATGAGTTATTTTCTACTTTATGTTTACAACCAAAGGCCACCAATACAACAGCAGCTAAAAGTAATTTAAATTTATTATTCATAGTATTAAGTGGCATGAGGCCAAAACGCATCTTCTATATGCTTTAGTGTATAATTCGCTTGTTTATCAAATAAAATGGAGATAATATCAAACCGCACATCTCCCTGGTGATCCATCAGGTAAATATATTCATCTGCAGCGGATACCAGCAACTTTTGTTTGCGGGCATCAACAAAATCCTCCGGTTCGCCAAAAGCGTTGCCGGTGCGGGTTTTTACCTCGGCAAATATAATAACCTTGTCTTTGTATGCAATCAGGTCAACTTCGGCTTTGCCGTGAGTCCAGTTTTCATCCAGTATTTCATAACCGGCATTTCCCAAATGTGTTTTGGCCAAACTTTCGCCCCTGCGACCCAACTCCAGGTGTACCGCCATTATTTCAATATAACAGAACCTAAATAATCGGATATGGTTTTCTCCACCTTTTTCATATGTATATACTGGCTCAGCAAAATTTCCTGGTCGGCTTCCACATCCGTTTTTTGGAGTTCTTTGCGCAGATTTTGGAGTATTTTACCCACCTTTTGTTTTTTAAGATGAAATATAGCACCTAAAATAGTGGCTTTCATATTCACCTGCTCATCAGGCACTAAAATGCGGTGCATCTCGTACCAGTTTTCGCTCAGGGTATATTTTGTGGAGATAAGGTTTACGGTCAAATCCACAATGTCCTTATCAGGGTAATGGATAAAGTGCTGTTCATCCGGCAAAACGCCATTTTCCACTTCTCTACTATAAATTTCTACAAATGCTTTACTGGCTGGGTGTTCAAATTCCACGTCGCTTAGCTCGGCTATCATAAACGGGCCGATATAGGTATTGGCAATCCCATCCCAATCGATCATTTTATTACCGTAAGATAAAAGTAAACGTACAAT
Source organism: Mucilaginibacter sp. L196 (assembly GCF_009765905.1). GTDB lineage: Bacteria > Bacteroidota > Bacteroidia > Sphingobacteriales > Sphingobacteriaceae > Mucilaginibacter. The sequence goes on from NZ_LMUO01000006.1 coordinate 272,814, forward strand.
TTCTTTTTCCTGGCTTTGTTCGGCATATAGTAAACTGGATTCTTCTTCGCTTAATTTCGAAGAATCTATTTCAACCCTATCTTGAATATCTTCTTCAAATTCAGGAGTGGGTCTAATTTGGCTGCTTTCCTTTTTGACCTTAGCAAGAATGAGTTTATTTACAAGATTGATAAAATTTCTTTCATCAATCTTTAATCTTTCAGCTACTTGTCTCGTATAAGAGCTTCTAAATTCAGGCTCTAAATTATTTGACAATATTTCAGCTAAATCATCTGCAACTTTAATTTTTTTGATGGGATCCTTTAACTCATCTTCTTGAATAGTTGTTAAATAAAATTCTACTATTCCTTTTGATGATTTTTCAATGTAGTTTTCGAATGCCGTTGATCCTACGCTTCTGACATAAGAATCCGGGTCATGACCGTCAGGAAATGTTACAATCCTGACTGTAAGCTTGTCTTTATATAATAATGAAAACCCACGAATCGCAGCTTTAATACCAGCAGAATCACCATCGTATAATATTGTTAGATTGCTGGTTTGCTTTTTTATTAGTCTAACTTGTTGTTCAGTTAAAGATGTTCCTGAAGATGCTACAACATTTTCAATTCCTGATTGAAAGACAGAAATTACGTCCGCATATCCTTCAACTAAATAGCATTTATCCTTGCTGCGTATAGCTTTTTGAGCGAAATAAAATCCATATAATATATTGGACTTATTGTATATCGGCGATTCTGGCGAGTTAACGTATTTCGGAACGTTTTTATCTCTTAGTAAAGTCCTGCCACCAAAACCAACAATTTTGCCAGTGGCGGAATGAATTGGAAATATTATCCTCCCACGATAGCGATCATAAAGTGTTTCATTATCACGTTTAACCGATAACCCACTTTCAATTAAATATTCTGCACGATAACCATCTTTTAACGCCTGACTGGTAAATGCCTCCCATTGATCAGGTGAATAACCAAGTTCAAACTTTTTAATTACCTCATTATTAAACCCACGTTCTTTGAAATAACTAAGACCGATATTTTTACCTTCATCAGTCTCTAATAAAGTTTCATGAAAAAACTTGCCGGCATAAGCAGAAACTATTCTAAGGCTTTCAAGATGCTGGTTTTCTTCATTATTTTCAACTGTTTCAACCGTCTCCTCAACTTCAATACCGTACTTTTTGGCTAACCACTTTAATGCTTCTGGATAGGTAAATTTCTCCAGTTCCATCAAAAAAGTAACCGCCGAACCGCCTTTACCAGTTGAAAAATCTTTAAAAATACCCTTAACCGGCGATACCGTGAACGATGGTGTACGCTCGTTAGCAAACGGCGATAGGCCTACGTAGTTAGCGCCCCGCTTTTTTAATTGCACAAAATCCCCTATCACCTCCACTATATCGGTGGCTTCCATTATTCTGTCGATGGTGGGTTTTGTTATCATGTGCAACTGCAAAGGTAGCGCAAATCGTCAATTGAAAATTAACAAACGTTAAGATACAATTTTATTTGATTGATTACGTGGCTTTAAAAATGTTGTAGCTATGCCAGCCAACACAATTACACTACCGATGATCTCGTTAAATTCCAGGCGCTCACTTAAAAAAGCCGCAGCCATCAAACCTGCAAATACGGTTTGGCTCAATAATGTAATAGCGACTTTTGTTGATTCCAAATAGCGCAGCGAATAATTGATAGTTAACCACCCAGCTAACTGGCAAATTAACCCCATCCCGATAAAGCATAACCACACTTTAGTGGATAGATGGATAATGTCGTTCCCCATAAAGTAATTAATTATCAGTAAAAACAAGCTGGCGCTCAACATGCTGTAAAACATGAAGGAAAACACATCAATATCCGCCATTATATTTTTGGTAATGAGGATATAGATGGCGTAAAACAAACTGGCTAACGTAGCTAATAATATCCCCTCATTTAATTCCAAATGTAAAATATGCTGATAACCCACCAATATCACCATGCCGCAAATGGCAATGAACGTGCCTATCCAAAATAATTTGCCTGATTTCTTTTTAAACAAAAAGTAACTAATCAATCCCACCCAAACCGGGGCAAGGTTGGCGATTAGGGTTGATACCGTAGCGCTGATTTTTAATAAAGAGATATTCCAAACCGCTACATCCGAAGCAAACACTATACCTGCAATTAAAGCGATGATGAGTTGCTTGCGGCTAACACGTAATTTGTTTTTGATGATGCAAAAAGGCACCAGGCAAACCCAGGCAACCGCAACCCGGTAAAATGCCCCGCCAAGCGGCGAAACCCCAGCCAACTTCACAAATATAGGCGAGAACGAAATACATAAAACGCCTATAGCCAGGCTCAGTTTCGGATTCATTGATAGTGGATAAGTTTCAAACTTAAACAATGTATGAACCGGAATTGAGAGAATTTATGAATTAATCGAATAAATATGGCGTCAATCATTCTCTAAATTCTCAAATTCAACAAATTCGAGTTCAGACAATAAATCAAATAATTGTATTTTTGCCACTCAAAATATAATATTCATGGGCCAGCGCACAAAAATTAAAGCATTACTACAAAGTGAACAAACCAATATTGAGGTAACCGTTAAAGGGTGGGTACGTACCTTCCGTAATAATCAGTTCATAGCTTTAAATGATGGCTCAACTAATAGCAACCTGCAAGTTGTTGTTGATTTTGAAAATACTGATCCTACCCTATTAAAACGCATCACTACCGGCGCGGCTATAAGCGTTGTTGGCCAGTTAGTGGCATCATTAGGTAAAGGGCAAACGGTAGAAGTTAAAGCTACCGAAATTGAGGTTTTGGGTGATAGCGATCCTGAGAAATATCCGCTTCAGCCTAAAAAACACAGTTTGGAGTTTTTAAGGGAGATTGCGCATTTACGTTTCCGTACCAATACTTTTGGTGCGATATTCCGTGTGCGTAACAGTCTGTCATTTGCCGTACATCAGTTTTTTCAGGAGAAAGGGTTTGTTTACCTGCATACACCGATCATCACCGCATCCGATGCGGAAGGCGCGGGCGAAACTTTCCACGTAACTAACTTTGACCTATTAAATCCGCCAAAAACAGAAGATGGTGAAATAGATTTCAAACAGGATTTCTTCGGCAGGCCGACTAACCTTACGGTTTCTGGTCAGTTAGAGGGCGAGCTTGGCGCGATGGCTTTGAGCGATATTTATACATTCGGACCAACATTCCGTGCGGAAAACTCAAACACTACCCGCCACTTAGCCGAGTTTTGGATGATAGAGCCGGAAATGGCTTTTTATGACCTAACCGATAACATGAACCTGGCTGAAGAATTACTGAAATATGTGATCCGTTATGCTTTGGATAAAAACAAAGAAGATATTGAGTTTTTAAGTCAGCGTTTAGAGGAGGAAGAAAAACAGAAGCCTCAGAACGAACGCTCGGATATGTCGTTATTAGACAAACTTCAATTTTGCTTGGATAACGATTTTGAGCGATTGACTTATACCGAAGCTATCGATATTTTAAAAGAATCAACCCCAAATAAAAAGAAAAAGTTCCAATACCCGGTTGAAGGCTGGGGAACTGATCTGCAATCGGAACATGAGCGTTATTTGGTAGAGAAGCACTTTAAAAAACCGGTAATCCTAACAGATTACCCTAAAGATATAAAAGCCTTCTACATGCGCCAAAATGAGCCTGACGCGCAAGGCCGAGAAACGGTACGTGCTATGGATATTCTATTCCCAGGCATTGGCGAAATTGTAGGCGGATCGCAACGTGAGGAACGTTTAGACAAACTGGAACAACGCATGGACGAGATGGGTATCCCAAAAGATGAACTTTGGTGGTATTTAGATACCCGCAGGTTCGGCGCTTGTCCGCATGCTGGTTTTGGTTTGGGCTTTGAGCGTTTGGTACTGTTTGTTACCGGCATGGGTAACATCAGAGATGTGATCCCTTTCCCAAGGTCCCCTAAAAACGCGGAATTTTAATAACAACCATGTCATTGCGAGGAACGAAGCAATCGCACGGAGAAAAGCGACCTTGCATAGTTCGCGATTGCTTCGTTCCTCGCAATGACAAAAGTTAAAGAACTACTTCGTATACTCCTTCTGCACAATCAAAAAGCTTGCTTTCTCATCCTTATGAAAGGGGATATTCCAATCGCCCTGGTAAGTTATTTTAGTAGGCACTAAATCACCGTTAAAGCGGTTGAGTTCCATGTTCATCTTTACATCCAAATCAATAAACAAGTTGTGGTATTGAATGTTTACATAGCGGCCCAATATCTGGAATGTACGGGTGTCGAATATCGTGGTGAGTTCCTTGATCACTACATCGCTGTTTGATGTACTTGCTTTCTGCACCACCCGGAAACGGTAAACAGGGATAGAATCTAAATAAGTTCCCCGCGCGAATTGGTAGTCATACAGTGGCCGCATATCCGGCGAAAATATTTCTGTTTTGTTGCTGATGAACGGGATGCCATCCACCCTATGCCCGGGCGCGAAAATTAATATCTTGAGTTTGTCTTTATAAGATTGATCTTTGCTATCGGGTTTGCCCTGGATCATCGACCCTGAACCGTAGCCAGACTTGTAAGCATTCATAAATATGTAGTCGAACATATTTACGGTGTATAGTTGGTACTTACCGTCTTTCTTGTACACATTACCACTATCACGTTTAGCTATATAATCAATGGTTTGTTTACCACCTGATTCGATGCGTTTGAATTTGCGGTATACCTTTCCGTTTATCTTATTATTCTTATCGTAAGTGTAGATGTAGTTCTCGCCGATAAAAGAATACTTCTTCATGTTGCGAAACGCCTGAAAGAAGCTGGTATCCGCAAGCACGGCATCAATAAAATCCTGCACATTTAATTTGTGGGAGTGGATATTGACAACGGAATCAATAACAATGGTGCGGATAGTATCGGGGTTGTAGCGTGGTTGTTGCGCGAAAGAGCAATAACTGATGGTGATGAAGAATAAGGAGAATATTATCTTTTTAACCATATTTATTCTTCTATGTTATTGCGAGGAGGAACGACGAAGCAAATTCGTAGCTTGCATTGTTCGCCATGCTAACTACAAGTTTGCCGCGCTTCGCTCGCAATGACATGGTTTAAAATCTTTTAATTACCTAATTGCTTAATAGCCAAATACGCCATTAAACCGGTGCTCAATTGCAGTGCAGATTCTTCCACATCAAAAGTTGGTGTATGCACTGATGAAGTTATGCCACGGCTTTCGTTACGGGTACCTAAACGGTAAAAGCATGAATCCGCTACCTGTGAGTAATAGGCGAAATCTTCTGCAGCCATCCATATATCCAGGTCGAGTACATTTTCTTCGCCTAAATATTCCACAGCAAAGCCACGGGCCGATGCCGTTAGCTTTTCTTCGTTCACTAAAAAAGGATAGCCTTTCATAATGTTAAAATCGCAGCTGCCGCCCATGCTTTCAGCAATACCTTCAGCAAGTTTTTTCATTTTGATGTGGGCCTCCGCGCGCCATGCTTCATCCATGGTACGGAAGGTGCCCTCCAAATAAACTTCGTTAGGAATAACATTGGTAGCTCCATTTGCTATCACTTTGCCAAACGATAAAACCGATGGTGTTTTAGGATCAGCAAACCTGCTTACTACCTGTTGTAAGGCAGTTAAGATATGCGCGGTAATTAATACCGGATCAATATTTTGTTGTGGTTGCGCGGCATGGCCGCCTTTACCTTTTACGGTAACATAAATCTCATCAGCCGAAGCCATGTATTTACCCGCACGGAAACCTACTTTACCGGCATCTATAAAAGGCATCACATGCTGGCCGATAACAGCCTGCGGTGTTGGGTTTTGTAATACGCCTTCTTTGATCATTAAACTGGCACCACCCGGCAGTTTTTCTTCCGCAGGTTGAAATATCAGCTTAACAGTGCCGCCAAATTCGCTTCTTAAGCTGGTTAATATTTTAGCTGTACCTAATAATGATGAGGTGTGCGCATCGTGCCCGCAAGCGTGCATCACACCTGTATTTTGTGATTTATAAGGAACATCGTTAGCTTCCAATATTGGCAATGCGTCCATATCGGCGCGCAGCGCTACAACCTGGTCTGATGGTTTTTCGCCTTTTATCAGGGCAACCAAACCATTGTCGGCCATGCGCTCGTACGCTAAGCCTAACTCATTTAATTTTTTAGCTATAAAAGCCGAAGTTTCTACTTCGTGAAATGAAAGTTCAGGATGAGAATGGAGGTGGCGGCGATTGGCTACCACATCATCAAAAATAGTTTTGGCTAAGTCCTGTATCTTCTCTTTCATTATTCTGTATCGAGTTTTGGTAGGTTTATTTTTTCGGATATGATGAAAAGTCCGCCAAAAGCAGGCTTCATTTCTTCAACCATTTTTTCAGCTTCTATGCGCGATCTGAAATCACCAACTTTTACTTTAAAGTTTGGATCGCGGTAGGATAAATAAGTATGCGTATCGGGAAACCTGTTTTGGAATTTCGACTGTACATTGTAAGCTTGTTTCCGGTCAGATCCGCTGAATATTTGTATCCGGTAACCATTTGAAGACGAAAAAGCGGGTTCACCAGTATTGGTTTTACCCCCTCCTACCAAATAATTACCGATCAGCGAATCAACTTTTGGGTCTCTATCCACTTCTACCTTACCACGCGTTTGCGCTAATACTAAGGCAGGCAGACTAAGCAAGCCAATAAATACCGTACATTTTATCGACACGGCGAATACAGTTCTCCAAACAGATACCCCACTCTTCATCAACAACTTTTTATGCCTGGCCCTGGCCGTGGCAGTTTTTAAACTTTTTGCCGCTACCGCAAGGACAAGGATCATTCCTATTAGTTTTTTGCTCTACTCTAACAGGAGTTGGTTTCTGCACTTCGCGGGTATCGGTCATGGTTGGTACACCGTTAGTTTCGGTAGCCAATTCTGGTTTTGATGTACGCATTTGTTTCAAATCAGTACGTGGCAATGGTTTTGCTTCGCGAATTTCATCAGGCTGTTGTTGCACCGCAATCCCCCCTCTGAAAAGGAAACTCACCATCTCTTTATTCACGGCTGCAAGCATGTTCCTGAATAATTCGAAAGCCTCAAATTTATAAACCAACAAAGGGTCTTTTTGTTCGTACACCGCGTTTTGTACTGATTGTTTTAACTCATCCATCTCGCGTAAGTGCTCTTTCCATGAGTCATCAATCTCGCTCAATGTTACGTTCTTTTCAAACGATTTAAACACTTCTAAACCGTGATTATCAATAGCTTTTTTAAGTGGAACGGCAATTTGCAAACCATGTACACCGTCGGTAAATGGCACTATAATATTTTCTACATATTGGCCACGGGTATCATATACATCTTTTAAAACCGGGTAAGCTTGTTGAGCTATTGCCTCAGCTTTACGTTTGTAAAAGCCCATCGCCTCAGCATATATCAAATCGGTCAAGCTATCAACCGATGAGGCAGTAAAATCGTCATGACTGATCTCAATATCTAAAGAGAACAATCTAATTATCTCCAGCTGTAAACCTTCAAAATTATTTTGCTCTTTGTATTCCGTAACCACATCCTCAACCACATCAAAAATGGTGTTACTCAAATCCACATCAAGGCGATCACCAAATAAAGCGTTTTTACGTTTTGAGTAGATAACAGTACGCTGTGAGTTCATCACATCATCATACTCTAACAAACGTTTACGTACACCAAAGTTATTTTCTTCTACTTTCTTCTGCGCACGTTCGATAGATTTTGAGATCATCGAATGCTGGATCACTTCACCTTCTTCAACGCCCATACGCACCATCAGGTTTGAAATACGCTCAGAACCAAATAAACGCATCAGGTTATCCTCTAACGACACAAAGAATTGTGACGATCCAGGATCACCCTGCCTACCCGCACGACCACGCAACTGCCTGTCTACACGGCGGGATTCATGCCTTTCGGTACCTACAATGGCTAAACCACCGGCTTCCTTAACACCTGCACCTAATTTTATATCCGTACCACGACCAGCCATGTTGGTAGCAATAGTTACGGTGCCTGTTTTACCTGCTTCAGCCACAATATCGGCCTCTTTCTGGTGCATTTTGGCATTCAGTACGTTATGTTTAATACCGCGCAGTTTAAGCATGCGGCTCAATAATTCTGATATTTCTACCGATGTAGTACCCACCAATACCGGTCTGCCTGCCTGGGTTAAGTTTACAATCTCGTCGGCTACTGCATTATACTTTTCGCGAACGGTACGGTAAACCAAATCTTGCATATCTGCACGGCTGGCCGGGGTGTTGGTTGGTATTTCAACCACATCCAGTTTGTATATTTCCCAGAACTCACCTGCTTCAGTAACAGCAGTACCCGTCATACCGCAAAGTTTGTGGTACATACGGAAGTAGTTTTGCAGGGTGATGGTTGCCATTGTTTGGGTAGCATCCTCAACCTTAACATTTTCTTTAGCCTCAATTGCCTGGTGTAAACCATCAGAGTAACGGCGGCCATCCAATACACGGCCGGTTTGCTCATCAACAATTTTCACTTTTCCATCATCAAGGATGTATTCGGTATCCTTTTCAAATAAAGTATATGCTTTTAATAACTGGCTTACGGAGTGTATACGCTCTGACTTGATCGAGAAATCGCGCATCAATTCATCCTTGCGGGCAATTTTCTCGTCTGCCGGAATATCTGATTTTTCAATGTGGGCAATTTCTGAACCTACATCAGGCATCACGAAGAAATGAGGATCTTCACCTGATGAAGTGATCAACTCAATACCTTTTTCAGCCAGTTCAACCTGGTTATTTTTTTCGTCGATAACAAAAAACAATTCGGCATCTACCTTATGCATTTCCTTACTGGAATCCTGCATGTAGTAGTTTTCAGTTTTTTGCAATAGCTGTCTGTTGCCACCTTCGCTCAGGAATTTGATTAATGCTTTACTTTTGGGTAGACCTCTGTAGGCGCGTAATAAAGATAAGCCACCTTCATCCGTTCCGGTTTTACCTTCGTTGATTAAAGCTTTAGCTTCATTCAATATACCATTTACATATGCTTTTTGCGCATTAATCAAACGCTCTATGCGTGGTTTTAATTCATAAAACTCATGCTCATCACCGCGAGGAATCGGACCAGATATAATTAACGGAGTACGTGCATCATCAATTAACACGGAGTCAACCTCATCCACCATGGCAAAATGTTGCTTGCGCTGGACCAGTTCTTCAGGACTACGTGTCATGTTGTCACGCAGGTAATCAAAACCGAACTCGTTATTGGTACCAAAAGTAATATCAGCTAAATAAGCCTTGCGACGTTCTTCTGAATTTGGCTCATGTTTATCAATACAATCCACAGCCAAACCATGGAATTCGTACAATGGGCCCATCCACTCCGAGTCACGGCGTGCCAGGTAATCATTCACGGTTACAATGTGTACACCTTGGCCGGCTAGTGCATTTAAGTAAGCAGGTAAGGTAGCAACCAAGGTTTTACCTTCACCTGTAGCCATTTCGGCAATTTTACCCTGGTGCAATACAGTACCGCCAATCAGCTGTACATCATAGTGAACCATATCCCAGGTAACTTCGTTACCGGCAGCTAACCAGGTATTATGGTGAATAGCCTTATCGCCTTTTATTACAACGTTTGGTTTGTGGGCAGCAAGCTCACGGTCAAAAGCAGTTGCAGTAACTTCAATAGTTTTATTACCGGCAAAACGGCGGGCAGTTTCTTTAACTACCGCAAAAGCTTCAGGCAATATATTCATCAATATATCTTCCAACTCTTTGTTACGGTCTTTTTCAAGCTTATCAAGTTGGGTATAAAGCTCAACTTTGATATGTACATCTAAATCAGGCTCATTTTCTATCCGGTCTTTAATTGCTTGTATTTCAGCATCAATCCCAGAAAGCCCTGTGCTTATAGTTTCTTTAAAGGTTATGGTTTTAGCCCGGAGCTCGTCATTGCTTATATCGCCGAGTTTGGCAAATTCTGCCTTAATTTTCTCAACTATAGGCTGAATGCTTTTTACATCCCGTTCTGATTTGCTTCCAAAAAGCTTACTGATAAAATCTAACATGTTATAATCTGATATATAAATCGTATGAACTCAACAATTGCGCCACAGCAATCCGAAAAGTCATAATGGCAGGCAAAGGTAAGGAATTGGTATCAAGTATTTAGTATCAAGTATCAAGTAATTAGCCGTAATAACATGCAAAACTGCCAGTTTGCGATTCAAATCTTGATACTAAATACTTGCTACTTGGTACTCACAAAAAGCTATCTTTGCCGCCATGAACATCCTTGTCCTTGGTTCGGGTGGAAGGGAAAGCGCCTTCGCCTGGAAATTATCGCAAAGCGAAAAATGTAAAAACCTTTTTATTGCGCCTGGCAATGCCGGTACCGGTCAATACGGCACCAACGTTAATATTAAGGTTACCGATTTTGAAGGTATTAAGCAATTTGCTTTAGCTAACGCGATAAACCTGGTATTAGTTGGCCCCGAAGAGCCGCTGGTAAAAGGCATCCATGATTTCTTTTTGAATGATGAGCAAATAAAACACATCCCGGTTATTGGCCCGCAAGCCGAAGGCGCGCAACTGGAAGGCAGCAAGGATTTCTCCAAACAATTTATGGAGCGCCATAACATCCCGGCCGCTGCATCAAAAACTTTTACCCGCGAAACTTTGCAGGAAGGTTTTGATTACCTGCCTACCATTGGCTTACCCATTGTTTTAAAAGCGGATGGTTTAGCAGCAGGCAAAGGTGTGCTAATATGCTTAAGCTTAGAAGAAGCCCAACAAGAATTAATAGAAATGCTTACCAACGCTAAATTTGGTGATGCAAGTTCGAAAGTAGTAGTTGAACAATTTTTACAAGGTATTGAATTATCTGTTTTTGTGTTGACCGATGGCACTAATTATAAAATGCTACCATCAGCCAAAGATTACAAACGTATTGGCGAAGGTGACACCGGGTTAAATACCGGCGGCATGGGATCAGTATCACCTGTTCCGTTTGCGGATGCTGAGTTTTTGAAGAAGATTGAAGACAGAATGGTGATCCCTACTATTGAGGGTTTAAAAAGTGATGGCATATCATACAAAGGCTTTATTTTTATTGGCCTGATGAATTGCGGTGGCGATCCATATATGATTGAATACAACTGCCGCATGGGCGACCCGGAAACGGAAAGCGTTATGCCGAGGATAGAATCGGATTTTGTGGATTTACTATTGGGCGTAGCCGAGGGCAATTTGAACGAAAAAGAATTGATCATATCCAACAAAGTAGCAGCTACCGTAATGATGGTTGCTGGCGGCTATCCCGGCGAATACCTGAAAGATAAAGCAATGACCGGTATGGAAAACATCCGCGATTCTTATATTTTTCACGCAGGGAGTTATGTTGATGGCGATGTTATCAAAACATCAGGCGGTAGGGTAATAGCTATTACATCATTACAAAATGATATGTTTACCGCCCTACAACAAGCAACTGCTGATGCCGCCCGTATTTATTATGACGGTATGTACTTTAGGAAAGATATTGGGTTTGATTTGTTGTAGATAGTGATTAGTTTATTAATTTACTTTGCAAATAATTCAGCCAGTTTTGCAGATAGTTGCTCGCCATCAAGATCCCGGGCTATAATTTTCCCATCAGGATCGATCAGAAAATTCTGTGGCAACGCGGTAAGATGATATAAGCCTACAACTTTACTATTCCAAAACTTTAAATCAGACACCTGTGTCCAGGTTAGGCCATCATGATGGATTGCATTAAGCCATGTTTTTCTATCGTTTTGCTTATCTAATGATACACTAAGCACTGTGAAGCTTTTGTTTTTATACTGATTGTACGCCTTAACTACGCCAGGGTTAGATTCACGACAAACGGGGCACCATGAAGCCCAAAAATCAAGCAACACATATTTCCCTCTGAGTGATGAAAGAGCCACCTTTTGGTAACTGGTATCCGACAATTCAAAATCAGGTGCAATTTTACCAATGGCAACAGTATTCATTTTTTCCAATTCCTGTGCATAGGCTACACCCGCAGCGCTATTTTTCACTTCCGGAGTTAACAGATCGTAAAGCGCTTTAATGCCATCATAATCTGAATACATTGCATACGAATACAAAGCATCAAGACTTACTACAGATGACGGATTATCAATGATAAATTTTTTATTTACTTCTTCCCTTTCTGCTTCAAGCTTTTTATTTTTGAGTTCCAGATCTTTTAAAAATACCGGCGATTTCTTTTGCGCTTCTGTCGCACTTGTATCCATCGTTTCCAATTGCTCGTCACGGGTTTCTATGGGTTGTAGCAATGTTTTATAATGATCTTCGGTATTATTAGTTTTAGTACCCGTAATAACTGCCTTATCAAGTGATGAATCCCGGCAAGTGATTGATATATTACCCTCCTCTACATAAAATTTAACACCATTACTATAAGCATATGATGTGCCTTTTGTGTTGATGGTTAAATAGGCTTCGGCAGGCTGGTCTATTTGTCCATTAAATTCAAACTGACCATTATTTAAAATTGCTTTACCATTTATCGCTCCATTGTATATTAAAAATACGGTTGCCGGATTATTTAAATCAGCAATTTTTCCCTTAATAGTATACGTTCCTTTTTGAGCAAAAACTATAGTCGGCAGACATAAACAAAGGATAACTAATATTTTTTTCATGTAACGAAGGTGATAAGTGATGTAAATATAGATTAAAAAACAAAAGTCCGAAAGCTAAACACTTTCGGACTTTTCTGCCTTATCGGAATTCGGATTTAATGATTACATCGTCCCGAATATCTCGCCTAACTTCTTTTCCAATGCATCACCAAAAAGATCTTTGGCAATAATTTTACCGCTCGGATCGATCAACAGATTTTGTGGGATGGCTTGTATACCATATAGTTTGGCAGCATCATTATCCCAAAATTTCAAATCGGATACATGGTTCCATGCTAAACCATCTTTGTGGATAGCTTTCAACCAATTGTCTTTTTTGCCCGGGCGATCCAAAGAAACGCTTAGTATAGTGAAGTTTTTCCCTTTATAAGTATTGAATGCTTTTACCACATTCGGGTTCTCTGCACGGCAAGGGCCGCACCATGATGCCCAAAAATCAAGCAATACATATTTGCCTTTAAATGATGATAAGCTAACCATTGTACCATTGGTATCAGGCTGAGCAAAATCAGGAGCCATTTCCCCTACCGATACGCTCTTAATTACATCTAAATATTTTTTGTATTTCACACCTGCATTGCTGGCGCGCAAAGCCGGAGAAAGTTTTTCAAACTCAGGGGCTAACTGTGTGTAATTAGGATATGGGCCGCCCATACCTCTTAATGCTTGTAAGCTCATGTATGAATCAGGATTAGCCTGGATATACAATGAATCCAATGCCCTTTCCTTTACAGAGATGGAATCTTCCTTTTTATCAATATAATCATTAAATTCTTTGGTGCGTTTCTCACTTGGCGTTGCTTCGTATTCGGCATCTAATGCTTTATTCGCATCAGCAATTGACCTTGTATAAACTTTAAATTTCTGATTATCCTCGTTAACCTTAGTACCGGTTACTTTAGCTTTTGATAAAGAATCGGCACTTTTAATATCGGTTGTTCCATTTACTAAATAAACAACCAGCACGTCTTGCTGTACCTTTCTATCTAAATTTTGGATGCCAACACCTTTGTAATCTACAACAATACTTGCGTAGGTAATATCTTTAACCTGGCCTTTAAAATCAAAAGCACCATTTTTTACAGCAGATGAATCTGTAATGGTGTTGGTGCCTTCGCGATAAGTTAAAAATATTTTAGCAGGCGCATCTATTGACCCAACTTTACCTTTTATCACAAAATTTTCCTGGGCAAATAGCAAAGATGGCGCTGCTACCAACGCCAATAGAATTAGTTTCTTCATTTAATCAATAATAATTACAGTCAGTGGGGTACTGCTTGTAAAAATAATAAATAATTGATGTGATGCTTACTTTTTGTCAAATATCTCCGTCAGCTTGGCGTCAAGGTCGCTACCACGCAAATCTTTGGCTATTATCTTGCCATTGGGGTCAATCAGGAAGTTATGGGGGATTGATTGTACAGCATATAGTATAGCCACCTTATTATTCCAAAAGTTAAGGTCTGATACCTGTGTCCAGGTTAAGCTATCGGTTTTTATAGCAGCTATCCAATTATCCTTAGCGTCAGCTTTATCAAGCGAAACACCCAGAACGGTAAAGTTTTTTGACTTGAACTTGTTATACGCTTTTACCACGTTTGGGTTTTCCTGGCGGCAAGGGCCGCACCACGATGCCCAAAAATCAATCAGTACATATTTCCCCCTGAATGATGAAAGAGAAACGGGATTACCATTCACATCATTTTGTGTAAATTCAGGAGCAACGGCACCTAACTCTGTAGGTTTTAAGGCGTCAATTGATTTTTTAATCATTTTTCCGCCCTCCATATCCTTTAAATTTTGTGAAAGGCCATTGTATAGAGGCTCCAATTCAGATGGGTCCATTTTAGGGCCCAATGCGCTTAGCGCAAGTAAACTTAAATAGCTTTTAGGGTTTTCCCTGATGAATTTTTCAAGCGATGCGGTCTGTTGCAGCTCCAAATCCTTGCGCTTAGTTTCCATGCTGCTTTGAAAATCAGGAGAGTTTTGCTGATCCTGCGTTGCCGAATTTGCTTCAGTATATAATTTCTGGGCAGCCAGTTGGATTGGCCTTAGTTGGGCCATCAGTTTTTTATTATCATCATTAATTGGCGAGCCGGTAATTACCGCTTTTGAAATAGAATCGGTACTGGTAGCAACTGATATATTACCTTTTTCGATGTAAAAACTTAACGCATCGGTTCCTTTATCCAGGTTTGAAAAACCTACCCCTTTATGATCTATTAATAAAATAGCATTAGTTGGATTGATGATTGAGCCGGTAAAATCAAAATTACCATTCACAATAGCGGTAGAGTCGATAACATTATTCGCGCCTAAACGGTATATTAAAAAAGCTTTGGCAGGTGCATTTACATCACCCACTTTGATTTGCAATAAGAAAGATTGCGGCGTTTCGGCCACTGGTGTAGCTACTGAATGCGTCGCTGGCGTTTGTGCAAAAGCTAGCACTGGCAATAAAGCCAATATGGAAAAGAATATTTTTTTCATGAAAAACAAAAACTGTTAAACAGTGTAACGGTGAAAAACGAATAGAATTGTACTTACGTTAGTTTTTGGTAAGTACGCCACCAAAGATCAGGCATTTCGCCCGAAATGGCAATTTTATAATCATCGTAGCTGCAAGGCACTAAATGCGACCGCTCGTTTTTTGAGCCGCCGCTTGGGTAAGGCACCTGCATCCACCACCTGTCTGTTTTTTTGCTTTTTACAAATACCACCTCGTGGTCATCATGTTTAAGGCTGGTTTTATAGATCAGATATTGTGATTTGGGATTTAGCGGAAAATCCCTTTTGCGGTTATACACGCCATCAATAAAATACCATACCATCTGCGCCAGCAACATGGCAGTTTGCCCATTATTATCATAGGCGGGGTTGAACTCATAAAAACCGATAGAAGTAAGTTTATCATTAAAACCTGCATAGCGGCATATCTGACAAGCCTCCTCGGCATAAAAACCATTTGGAGTAGCGTTGGTATTACCCATTGCATCTGATGAGCGGATGGCGCTCATATCGAAACTCACCATATTGGCATTGCGGATAATCGGTTCGGCATAGGCAATTTGCCCGCTTAAATTACCGAGGCGATGTACATCAAAGTATAATTTTTCCATAACCCGTAACCCTGCCTGACTGGTAAAATAGGTTTGATAACCCAGGTTACTAAAGTTGAACAGGTAATTAGGTTCGTGCAAAAATATTTTATTGAGGTACGAGGTTGATGTAGTTTCGATGCTTTCAGGCGTAGTATCATCCTCCAGGTCAAAATGCGAGTCGATGATTACCAGATCAACTTTTTGCTCCAGGATTTCGTAACCCATGTATTGGGCATAGGTAAGATCCTGCCCGCCGCCTATTATTATTGGCAGAATATCTAATTTAATCAGCTCAGCAACCACAGTTTTTAGCGCGAAGTAGGTATCTGTAACTGTGGCCCCTGCTTTTATATTACCAAGGTCGACGATTTTTGTATTGTAACCACCTTCGTTTAATAAATATAATCTTTCGCGTACATAGTCGGGCGCTAAACCACAACCTGAATTGTTTACCGCATTCCTATCGTCCTGCACACCAACAATAGCGATGTCAAAAGATTTGTCGTCAAGCTCAGGAAAAGTATCGGTATACTGATTTATTTTATCACCCAAGTGGCTGGTGTAATATCCTTTTTTGGGGCTGATCTTTTCCAGATCAATAGGTGTAAAGAAATCAGATAACGACATATTGATGTGCAGATGTGAGGATATGCAAATATGCAGATTGTTTTGATAAATGAATATTTCATAGATTAATAAATTAATTTCATTTTGACTATCTGCACATCCGCACATTTACATATCTGCACATCCAAAAAATTCTGCACATTTGCACATACGCACATTAATAAAATATGATACTGGTTACAGGCGCTACAGGTTTTTTAGGTTCGGAGCTCGCCATGCAACTGGTAAATGCGGGTAATGCTATTCGCTGTACAAAGCGCAGTAGTTCGGTTATACCGCAAATGCTTATCCCCTACCACGATAAAATTGAATGGGTTAATGCCGACATGCTGGACATCTTTGCTTTGGAAGATGCTTTAGAAGGCGTAACGCAAGTGTATCATTGCGCGGCATGGGTATCATTAATGCAAAAGGACAAGCAAGCGATGATCCGTACCAATGTTACCGGCACAGCAAACATTGTGAACTTGTGTACCGAGCGTGGCATACGATTGCTGCACGTAAGTTCGATAGCCGCCATAGGCCAGGCATTGCCGGGTAAGCTGATTAACGAGAATACCCATTTGGATGAAACCAGTGAGGATGATGGTTATGCCATATCAAAACTGCACAGCGAAATGGAAGTGTGGCGCGGCATTGCCGAGGGCTTGGATGCGGTTATTGTAAATCCATCGTTAATCATCGGCCCAAACTCAGGCACTGCGGGAACAGGCCAATTATTTATCACAGTTCGCAAAGGGTTAAAATTTTACACGCAAGGCACAGGTGGTTTTGTTGATGTGGAAGATGTTGCCAAATGCATGATAGCCCTGATGAACAGCCAAATCACTAGCGAGCGTTATATTATAAGCGCGGAAAACATCAGTTATAAAAATATTACCTCCCAAATAGCGGATGGCTTTGGATTGGCACGGCCATCTATGCTGGCAAAACCATGGGTTATGGGCTTAGTATGGCGCAGCGCGACAGTGCTGGCTACTATTACCGGCCGCGATTCAAAGATGGATAAAGTTGCCGCCCAAACAGCATCATTGACTAACAACTATGATAACTCTAAAATTAAAGCTGCTATCGGGATTGAGTTTAAGCCGATTAGTGAGACGGTGAAAGAGGTGTGTGCGGCTTTGAAAAAATAGTATTAATATTGCAACAAATTAAGTCAGCAACGGCTTTTGTTAGAAAATCTTAACTGCCCTCTCGCTCATTTTTCGCACATTTGCACATCCGCATTTTTGCACATCAAAGTACAAGCTGCACACTACTCAATGGATCAATATTTTATTATCGACTTCGACAGCACATTTACGCAGGTTGAAGCTTTGGACGAATTAGCCCGCATATCTTTAAAAAATCATCCCGACAGGGAAAAAATATACCAGCAAATTGATGACCTGACGAACGCCTCTATGGAGGGCCGTTTATCATTCACTCAAAGTCTGGAAGCTCGTGTTAAATTACTGCAGGCCAATCGTGAGCATCTAAAACAGTTGATCACACATCTAAAAAAGAAGGTATCTACTTCTTTCTCACGCAATACTATCTTCTTTAAAAATCACCAGGATAAGGTTTTGATCGTGTCCGGCGGGTTTAAGGAATTTATTACCCCGGTAGTTACCGAGTATCATATCAAAAAGGAAAATATTTACGCCAACACCTTTATGTTTGATGATGATGGCAACATTATAGGTTATGATCGTGAAAACCCACTGTCGCAAGAAGGTGGCAAGGTAAAACTATTAAAAGAGCTTAACCTGCCGGGTGAGATCTTTGGTATTGGCGATGGTTATTCCGATTTCCAGTTAAAGGAATCGGGCATGATTAAAAAGTTCTTTGCTTTTAC
The DNA here is from genome assembly GCF_009765905.1 of Mucilaginibacter sp. L196. Classification (GTDB taxonomy): domain Bacteria; phylum Bacteroidota; class Bacteroidia; order Sphingobacteriales; family Sphingobacteriaceae; genus Mucilaginibacter. Next base: position 291,108 of record NZ_LMUO01000006.1, read on the forward strand.
CGAGAATATCGAGCGTAAATCAGTTGCCGAAAAAGCGGATCACATTACGCCGAGCTTTGATGAGTTTCTATACATCAACAAATTGCCGCGTGCCATATCGTACCCCAAAAACCGCATAAAATGTTTGGTTGTGGGCGATATAGAGGAAGATGCCTTAGCGCAAATGCGTAAAGAGGGTTACAACATCCGTCAGCGTGAAAGCATTGAGGAAAAATACCTGGAAGAAGCCGGTATTTTGTTTTGTGATGAAGAAAACCAGCCAACACCCGAGCAACTGCAAAATGCAGGCAGGCTAAAAGTGATTGGTATTTTCGGAAAAATAAGCAGTCGCAAATTGGCTGAAGCGGCCTGCGAAAACGGTATTATTATTTTTGATGATCCTAAGCATAACCCCCGCAATGATGATTTTATCCCTAAACGGGTAATGGCATTTATGAACGAGGGTAAAACACATACCAGCTGCAATTTCCCCGATCTTCAACCTCCGCGTATTAACAACGCGCACAGGCTGATACATATCCACAAAAACGTACCGGGTATACTAGCCAAAATAAATGATGTATTTGCCCGCCATAACATTAATATAGTGGGTGAGTTCCTGGTAACCAATCCTCAGATTGGTTATGTAATTACCGATGTGGAATCGGGTTATGATACCCAGGTTTTAAATGAGTTGAAAGCTATTGAACAAACCATAAAATTTAGGCTATTGTATTAAGCATGTTACTGATTGATTGGGTTATATGATAAAAACAACAGTACATTTGTACTGAATTGACCTTTTATTATAACCAATGAATAGAAATGTAACCCTTGCCCGGATACGTTATAACACTGATAGTGACGGCGTTGAACAGTGTTGGCGATTGATTCTTGACGGCGAAGAAGTTTTAGTAGAATCTGTAAATATTCAGGCCCCGGTTTTTACATCGAGAGATTGGATTGAGCCTATCCGAAAATTTAAACATCATATTTCTGTAGAGCAATGCCATGTACATATTGACGAGGCAGGCATTGCGCTGATCACTCCCTCGTTGGCACCACCAGCACCGGTATCACCGAATGTTTAACAACATACTCAGCAATATTACTGGAGAATAATCGGTCAAGCCCAGAACGGTTATGCGTTCCAATTACAATAATGTCAGCTTTAAACTCACGGCTACAACTGAGGATGCCCTCGCCTGTAGAACCATACTCATTATAATGGCTTACCTGTAATTTGCCAGCATATTTTTGAGTTATATTTTCTATTATATTTTCCGACACCTGGGTTTGTGCATTTATGATGTTGTTATCCTCCGCTCCGTTTAAACCATATAAGGGTGTTCCTAATATTTCATTCGCACCGTTGATAGGCATTGATATAGCCACAGGTTCAATAATATTTACCAGGCCAACATGAGCATTAAGTGATTCGGCAAGATCAAATCCATATTTGGCGGCGGCTTCGGCATATTTGCTGTCATCAACACCTATTAATATTTTCTTTATCATGGCTGTGCTCTTTATACAATATGTCAACACACCAAACCCTGTTTTGTTGTAGTCACTTTACTTAATCATCATTTATAATTGAAGTTTTACCATCTCCATAAACAAACAAAACTTCCTACATTTGACTATGAATTTCTCTCCCGAAATTGAAGAGCGCCTGACCCGCCTACAAGAAAAATATGAAGCCATGGGGCAGGATATGCCTTCCTATTTAGACGGCCTGCTTTATGCTGATTTTTTAACCTATTGGGATTATATCCATCTGGATACCTTACTCAGCCTGCAAAGCCCTAAAACATCTTTCCCTGATGAGGAGATATTCATCATCTATCACCAGATAACCGAGCTTTATTTTAAGCTTGCATTGCACGAGTGTAAGCAAATTGTAACTGCGCAACCCTTAACCATCGACTTTTTCACGGCACGTTTGAAACGTATCAACCGTTATTTTGAGGCGTTGACCCACTCCTTCGAGATTATGGTTGACGGGATGGAAAAAGAGCAATTCCTAAAGTTCCGGATGTCGTTATTACCGGCAAGCGGATTCCAATCGGGCCAATACCGGATGATTGAGATATATGCTTCGGATTTCATCAACCTGGTAGCCAAAGATAAGCGCGAGGAATTGCGCAATGCCACCATTGAGGACCAGTTTGAGCATTTATACTGGAAATCAGGCGCTACGGAACTCGCCACCGGCAAAAAAACACTTACGTTAAAGCAGTTTGAACAGAAATACGCCAAAACCTTTATTGAGTTAGGCAGAGCAACAGTTGGCACTAATTTTAATGCTTTATTACAGCAGTTTAAACAAAGCGGGCAAACTACAACTCAACTGGAAGATGAGCTACGCCAATTGGATATTAATGTAAATGTTAACTGGCCGCTATCGCACTATAAATCTGCCGTGCGTTACCTTAACCGCGAGCCTGAAGAGATTAAGGCAACCGGTGGCACCAACTGGCAGAAGTACTTGCCTCCGCGTTTTCAGAAACGCATTTTTTATCCAAGTTTATGGAATGAGGAACAGGTAGAAAATTGGGGAAAGCATTGGGTTGATAAAGTACTGAAAGAGGTTAGTGGTTCATAGATTTTAGGCTATCTTTTGTAAGTGTACCACAATTTACGATTGACACACCTGGTACATTTGGCACACTTTTGACCCTAAAAACACCTTAAAAAGCACTAAAAATGCGGTTTTTACATTGCTTTTGAGGCCATTTTTTGAGTAAAAACGACCTTTTTTGCTTCAAAATCAACTAAAAAAACGCATTTTTTACCTATTTTTAACTCATTTTTGCATGAAAATTAAAGGTTCTTGCACTCATTTTTCACTCGTTTGAAACAGTTGCGTAACTATTCTACTGGTGATAATTGCTTTAATGTTTCAATCGCGGTACATGTTTAATAACTATTTTAACCACGCATTTTCAAACAAAAATTCCTACCTTGCCATTTTCGAAATTAATATCATAAGGCCATGACTGAGACACTGGACATCAAGATCACCAAGACACCGCATTCTCGCTTAGCAGAAACGGATTTTAACAACCTGCCATTTGGAAAAACATTTTCCGACCACATGTTTGTGGCTGATTATGCCGATGGCGAATGGAAGAATTTTCAAATAGTCCCTTACGGCGATGTCAGTTTAAGCCCCGCGATTTCATCATTACATTACGGACAATCATTTTTTGAAGGCATAAAGGCTTACAAACATGCTGATGGAACAGTATCTATCTTCCGTCCGGATAAAAACGCGCAACGTTTTAACAAGTCGGCAGAAAGGCTTTGTATGCCTACCCTGCCCGAAGATATATTTTTACAAAGTTTAGCCGCTGTTGTTGATATTGACCGCGACTGGATCCCTACACAACCTGATCACGCTTTGTACATCAGGCCGTTTATGTTCGCTACTGATCCGTTTTTGGGCGTAGCGCCATCAACCACCTATAAATACATGGTGTTACTTTGCCCGGTTGGACCATATTTTTCAAAAACCTTAAGGGTGAAGATTGAAAATCATTACACCCGCTCGGCCGAAGGTGGCATGGGTTATGCTAAATCATCAGGCAACTATGGTGGTAGCATGTTACCGGCTAAAAAAGCAACTGAAGAAGGTTTTGACCAATTAATTTGGACCGATGCCAAGAACCACGAGTTTGTGGAAGAAATGGGCGCGGCCAACGTAATATTTGTATTAGATGGCAAGGTGGTAACCCCATCAACCCGTGATACTATTTTGGATGGTGTAACCCGCGATACCGTTTTAACCCTTGCACGTGAGTGGGGTTACCCGGTAGAAGAACGCCGTGTATCGGTAGCTGAAGTTATTGAAGCAGCCAAAAATGGCAAGCTTGATGATGCTTTTGGCGCGGGCACTGCCGCAACCATCGCACCGGTTGGTTCTATCAGCCTTAATGGTGAGGAATACTTTTTAAATGATCCGAAAACACGTGAGTTTTCACAAAGGATACTAAAAGAAATGAATGCTATTAAATACGGAGATACAGCTGATACGCATGGCTGGAATTTTAATGTTTAATTACAATAACTCTGTAAGCAAAAAGCCATCCGTTATTAGCTAACGGATGGCTTTTTGCTTTAGATAGTTTTTACGTTATTATAAAATCAGGTATTTATACGTGTAGTTTAAGATGCGTTTTTGTGATAATTTAGCAGTGCCTAAACCTTATTAAATTAAAATTTGGCATAAAGAAAATGCCCCTTATTAATTTAATAAGGGGCATTTTCTTTAAACGCTGTTTTTAAACTTTTGTCATTCTGAGGAACGAAGAATCTTTAAAGGAGTTTAAACTATACAGATTCTTCGTTCCTCAGAATGACAATTTTAATTGCAGATAATCCAGGCACTCTTTAACTAGGAGATTGCGACTCTTCGCAGCAATAACGCTTTGTTTTTGTGTTTATATAAAATCTGTTTTAATTAACCTTTAATGATACGGTAGCACTTTTGCCAAAAACAATATTATTATCGGCACTTAAAGGCTTAGTATTCCACAAACATTCACGAACTGTAAGTTGCAGGGTTTGGGGATCGAGCGAAATCAATTGAAAAGAAACCTTGGTTTCATCTTTCGATGAATATTTGCCTTTCATAGGCGAATCAACCCTGAAAACATTTAGCGATACATCATTATCAGGGCCGTGATAGGTATAAAACTCATTCCAGTTGCTGTTGCCGTGGAAATAGGCTACAATATTACGATGCGCTTTTAAAAATTTCACAAAACCACGCTGTTCAATATCTGTAGCGCCATCATCCTTCTGTGCTTTATCCCCCTCTTTATAGTGCTCCGAAACTAAATTCTGAAACTTGTTTTTCTCCGTCATATTGTAGGGTGGAAGCGGGTTGGTAAAATGCTTCGCCTCGCACTCCGGCTGGTCATGCGTGAAAATAATTACCGGTGTGGTTGCAGCCACTGTATCCAGATCATGTTGCATCCATATACGTTCGGCAGAATCGGGCCAAAGGGTAATAAATTCAAAATGGATGCCTTTAATGTTGCGGGAATAATTGATCTTATCTACCGCATAATCATAATTATCGTTCGTTAATGGCTGGGCAGGTTTCAGCATCAGATTATATATGCCAACCATCGAGCTTGGATCGGTTACCGGGGACATAGGTTTTGGAAAACCGATTGCATTGCTAATATCATGATTACCCGGCACCATTAGTAAAGTAGCCGGATTTCCTTCAGCATCTTTAATAGTTAGGTGATGCATATAATCCGATTCAAATTGCGACCATGATACAGCGGCTGTTTGTACAGGTATATCCATACGATTAGCAATGTCGCCGCCTTCAATTACATAATTTATCCCACCAACTTTGTTCCCCGCGTTAATACCGCCATCGTTAGGTAATGTAAGATAAGGCAGCGTGCTTATTTGCTTTACCAGGGCAGCATTAACTACATGGCCTGTAACACCGGTATCACCCCTGAATTTATCGCGTGTTATGCCATAATGCGCATCCGAAGTAAAAACCATTTGGATAGTTTGGCTTAAAACTACTTTAGGGCATATCGCTATAAAAAGAAAGGCTATGATTATGCTTTTAAATTTATTTTTCATGGTTTGAATTTGATTAATTTTTTTCGGTTGGATCAGCAATACTATAAGCGTTCCGGTTTGCTTTGATCAGCAATTTAATAGATACCGGATATTTATTAGAAAATTGCCACAATGCATTAATAACAGCAGCCGGAGCTGAAGTATTTACTTGCGGGGTAGTGCTGTTTATATCCACTCCTATTCGCTTTCCATCGTTACCAATAGTAGTGTATGAATTTGGGATATATGACATATAATTTGAGCCTTTTACTAACCACGGCGATATAAAAATATGATCGTACCATGATTTCGCGCCACCACTTGTACCACACGAATTTGGCACGGTTGCTAAAGCCCTTGTTGTTGTTGTTAACTCTGCGGCGTAGGCGCTTGAATTATCTTCCCACTCGGCAGGGTATTTTACCGTTTTATCAGGATAAAATGGAGGGTCGCTCATCTGTTTGGTTGTGTCGGTTGATGTGATCACACTTTGATAACCGGCCTCATAACTATTGGCGGTATTAAAATCGCCCATGTTAATCAGGTTGGGGAAGTAAGCAAATTTGGCCCTAAGCGTTGCCATATAGGTTGATACCTGCATATCGCGTGTTGTACTTGGCGTGCCTGATTGTGTATGATTTACCACCACGTATAAGTAAGTAGTATCATGCGTGATAGCCAAATTAGGATCGTTATAATAGAGTTTGTAGAGGTCGAAATCAGTGATGTAAGGGTACAGTACTTCTGTTTTTACATAGGTTAACTTCTGCTTGTTATAAAACAATACAGACATGTTACTACCATCGGCAGTATTAGTGGGTGTTGCAATTGCAAATCGCCCCGGAAAATCGGCATTAAGTACGCTATCTCTTATATTATCGGCCAAATTATCCGGCAGGGTTGATGATAAAGGGAAGGCATTCATTTTTTCACAGCTTAATAAATCCGGCTGCGCATATTGAATAATTATTTTAAAATAACCGTTCAGCGTAGTGGTGCTTCCCTGGCAAAGGTCGCCGTAACTTAATACGTTGTAAGCCATAACTTTCAATGTATCGGTTTTATCAACCGTATTTGGAAGTGGTGGCCCGGGTGTAACTACTACAGGAGTAGTTGGTGTTGTAGTAATTGTTTTAGGGGAAGTTTTAGGAGATTTTGAGCAAGCTGCCCAAAAAAATATTGTTGAAATTAAAAAAACTACTGTTGCTTTTGCTTTCATCCTGTTGTTTAATATGGGGTATTATACGCTTAAATAAACAAAGGCAGCTACGGTATGTAGCTGCCTTTGTTATAAAAATTACTGATTAGTGTTGGTTACCTGAACCATTTGACTGGTAGCAACCCATATCTTTACCCGGAGCAGTAATACCGCTTGAACCAAAAGTTGGATCAATTATAATACCTGCTGTAATAGGGTTAAATGATGTTGTTCCTTTTCCGATAGCCGGTGAACTTGATTGAAGGCGGAAGTTATAGCTATCAACTGATGCCTGAGTAACCCAGAAGTTAGCAGGAGCCGGAAGTGGATAATCAACAAACATTGGGTTGTTTTCACCTACTAATGAAGCACCGTTATAAACTTCGCCAAATGTATATGCACCGGGTAAAACAGTTTGAAGGAAAGCAACCATGTTTGGAATATCAGTAGCTTCAGGATGTGTAACTACCGGCTGAGCAACGCTTGTAGGCACAAACTGACCAGCCATAGCAGCGTTATCAGCATAATTGAAATTATAGCCATAAGCTGTTTTAGGGAATAATAATGAAGTACTGGTAGTAGTATCGGCTAAATAAACTTTAGCACCACCCGGGCCACCTGCAATACGTACACCAAAGTTACAATCAACAATAAGATTATTGTAAACTAATGCTCTTGAGTTGTTTTCTATCTCAACAGAACCACTTCTTGCACCGTAAACACCTGTGTTTCTGAAACCATCGTTCACATAGGTATTGTTGTACATAGTAAACTGGCATGGGCCTGCAGTTGTACCATCACTAGCGGTTTTTGTACCGTTGGTTGCACCACCGATAATAAGGTTATAAGCCATGTTACCAACTGAGCTACCTTTAGCGTTGAAACCATCGCCACCAGTGTTACCAGATTTCTCAACTGTGTTTCTCATGATGTTATATGTACCACCGTAAAAACGGGTAATATCATCAGGAGTACCATAAATCCATGAATCTTCCAAAATGAATAATCCATTTGGATTTTCAAAATACAGGATGAATTGCGAACCGGCTTTTAAGCCCGAAGTAGTTAGGAAAGGAAGTGTTTTTAAAGCCGCGCCGCCAAAATCAAGGTGGGTGTATTTAACAACAACCAACTTAGCTGATGCACTGCTGTATATACCACCCCAGCCACCATTGTAAGCTGAATCGGTACCTACACTGGATGGACCTGTAGTTTTAACCCTGCGTGGGTCTGTTATAGTTATAGGATCGGATTTAGAGCCTAAACTGATAAATATACCATTGTTGATGATATTAGCACCATTTGTCATGTTAAGCTTTACACCTTGTTGTATCAAAAGGGTATCACCTGCATTTATGGTAATATCGCCGGTAACAGTGTAGGTTTGGTTAGCAAGCATAGTACCTTTATAATTACCTGCAGGCAAACTACCTGTGTTGCTAATTGGTTTACCGATTTGCACCAATGGTGCAGATACGACAGCTTTATCTGAGCCTTTACCGCAAGAGGCTAGTGCGAAAAGCGCCACACATAAAGAAAGAATTTGTAAATTTTTCATAATGATGATTGAATTTTTGTTTTATTATTTTGGGGTTTATGGACTTGAGAATTAAAATTTATACTTGGCACCTAAGCTATATCTCGCGTAAAACTGGTCATATTCAACAGTGGTATAATTAGGGCTTTCCTGATGTGCATATTTTAACAATCCGCTGTAATCAGTCGCGTTGTTCTGCTTTAAAAACAGCTCGTAAGGAGTGTTTAAAAGGTTATTAGCTTTTACATATAGTATAAAGTGTTTGCCGATCTTCTTCTGGGCCGAAAGATCAAGATAGGTGGATGCCTTTTCCCAGGTATCAAGGTCATAGTATTCTGATACTGAAGAAATTCTTTCACCGGTATAGGCTAATGATACCTGGGCATCTATACCATTTTTTTGATCTTTATATAATAACGAGAAGTTACCAATGTTGGCGGCCTGGCCTTGAAGTGGCCTGGTTTGATTAATACTGGCAAGGTCCTGGTCTCCTATCTGTATTTTCTTTAAAGTAGTAATCTCCGAGTTGGTGTAGGTATAATTAACAGACACACCAACGTTTCCAAAAAACTTTTTGGCCACAAATTCTGCACCGTAATTATGCGCGTTACCCAAATTCTCAGGTGTGTACCCAAAGCCATAAGGTGTCTCTCCAAGCACTCTTTCTATCGGATCTATCAGATATTTATAATAACTGCCTACCATAAATTCATCAAATACACCGGGAAAAAACTCATACCTTAAGTCATAATTATCTATTTTGGTATGTTGTAAATAAGGGTTACCTAACGACAAATAATTTTCGTCAATTGTGCCATCGGGGTAAGGCACGAAATCATTAAAGGCGGGCCTTAATATTGATTTAAAATAGGAAGCCCTTAATGCCTGATTATCGGTTATTGTATACTTAGCATTTATGCTGGGCAAATAATCTACATAAGTAATGGTTGCTGTTTTACCAGCGAATGTTGCAGGTAGATCTGAGAAGTAGTATTCATAGGTATGTTCTGCTCTTAAACCAAATATAACGTTCAATTTATCGCTTGCGGAATAATCAAGCATGCCATACCCGGCATATATATTTTCGGTAAAGTTGTATACGCCCGCGTCAGCTTGTGCCGAACCCTCAGCATTTCCCGGATTATTTGCGAAAGTGAAGACAGCGGCAGGAATTGTTGTATACAGTTCCGCATTGTCAGTACCAGGGATATAGGTATTGGGCAAACTATAAGTATCATTAAAGTTAGTTCTTGTTTTATGCCTGTACATACCACCGGCTGAGAATAGCGCTTTACGGCCAAAAATAGTGGTGTTATAGTGCAGGTTTAAGTACGGAGAAATATCCTTATCTGTATTACGTGTCCACTCCCTGGATTCATTTCCTACCGTTACCGGGCCATCAATTATATCAGGAGTAACAAATACCGAACTACCCGGAGAATTTGGATTAGGCTCGTTTTTACCATTGACTAAATCCGGGCTTGTTTGGTAAGATGTTTTAAACTCTGCTATATCAGGAAGGCTATGTTTAGCTTCAGAATTAGCTATTGTCCAGTCGAGTGAAAACTTTCTTGTTATTTTATGTTTTCCTTTTAACGTTATGTTGTAAATATTTTGCAGGTCGCTACGGGTTTCCGTTAAATTGTCAACACCATTAGTGGCGTCATAACCCTGGTAAGAATAACCACCATAAGTGGAAGTTTCGGTTTGGCGAACCCGGTATTGGTCCAATTGCAAATAGGTTGCAAACAAGTTTATGGAGTTATTATCATCAAACTTATAATCAATTGACGCGATAGTACCTAAGCGTTTAAGCTGAGTTGAATACTCACGATTATTTGAGCTTTGAAAAGCAGTTTCCTGATTTGGCGTTTGAGCATTTGGAGATGTTCCAACAGTATTAGATTGTTCAGCCACAAAGCTGTTCTCTCCCTGGTAAGAATTTTGGTAACTTCCTGAAAAGAGCACCCCAAGCTTATCATTTAAATACCTGTTACCAATAGTTAAGCTTGCATTACTATTAAGTGGAGCATTTGCATTTTTGGTTATCAGATTTTGATACGGGAAAGCACTTATAGGCGCATTAGCAAAGGGGGGTAATGATTCTCCGGGGGCTTTGCTGCGTACAGTACTTCTGTCAAAACTAGCAAATGGCCTGTCAAAAAATATTTGGCTGTAACCAGTGCCAAAATCACCCTCAACTTTAAGCCTGTCTGGCGCGGTTTTCATAACCAGGTTAACTACACCGCCCGAAGCATCACCTTCCATATCGGGCGTTAATGTTTTATAAACTTCAATCCGATCAACCAAACTGGCAGGGAAAATATCCAGTGGTATGTACCTATTTTTAGTATCCGGGCTTGGTATTTTAATGCCGTTTATTAGCGTAGTATTGTATTGTTTATCCATCCCCCGGATAATAACGTGTTGCGCATCGCCGGAACTACTTCGGTCAATTGATATGCCCGATACCCGTTGAAGCACATTTGAAACCAATACATCGGGCGAAATGGCTATTGATTGTGCAGAAACTACGTTAATGGTATTGTTGGAGTTTTTCTCATCTCCACGTGCCGATCTGTCGCTTTCCTTACTGGCATATTCAATTACGGCTACTTCATTAAGCGCGGTAGAGTTATCTAACATAACAACGTTTAATATAGCTATATGACCTTTTATGGCATCAACCGCATATTCCTTAGTTGTTTTGTAACCAACAAAGCTTACTTTTAAAATGTAGGTACCGGCAGGGATATTTTTAAAATCATAACTACCATCAAGTTTAACTGTGGTATTAAATACAGTGCTACCGTTTGCAATGTGTACGGTGGCACCGATTAGCGTTTCTGAAGTTTTAGCATCAGAAACATTTCCTTTTATAGTTTGCGCAGATGCAGAAAAGCAAAAAGCTGTAAAGAAAAAAAGTAATAAAAAAGAACGTTTAAATTGTATAGATATGGCCATTTAATAGGGGTTTTATGAGTGCTTTGTATTCCTTTTTGATAGCATTTTCATGCAAATACACACCGAAATTCTGTTTAAAAACTGAGCTTTTACTACAGTAATCATTTGTTAACACAATGATTTCTTGGAGTTAACAATGGAGGTTATGGCGGGATGATTTATTAATATTAAACTAAGATTATTTAACATTAAGGAGATATTGGAATAGGCAGACGAGCAAAAAAAGCTAGCACCTATACGCCGAAAAAATTTCACGGAGACTGTTTACTTGATGATCTTTTTTATAATTCCGCATTGTAATAATTGCAGGAATTGATACGGCAGTTTCAAACAAGCAGTATTTAATCACGAGCGTGATTAGCTTAGAAATAAGATTATAAAAGATAAAGGGATTAAATTATTCAACCGAAACGGTTAAACCTTCCTGCTGTAGAATTTTGCGGTATATCTCCATTTCATTAAATGAGCCTTCGAGTATGGCGCATTTGCCTTCGTTATGTACCTTCCATGCGATCTTCTCGGCTTGAGATTCCGAATAATCCAGGTATTTCATCATGCAATAGATAACATGATCGAAACTGTTAACGTCATCGTTCCATAAAATAAGGCGGTGTAGTTCTTTTAAACTCGCAAGTAGCTCTTCGAGTGTAAATGTATCTTCCTGTACTTCGGTTGGCATATGTAACTGCAAAATTACTTAAAAAGTATAATAAAACGTTTAAAATTGTGTTGGAAAATGGTGATTACTGATTAGGCGCGATAAACCTAAGCTAAAACTTATACGCGATATAAAACTTATCAATATTACCCTTTAAAAATCCCCTGATATATGAAAAAATCTTCTGTAGTTTTTATTGCCGGTTTAGCCTTACAATTTATTATAACAACAGCTTGTAAAGCCCAGGCACCTTCGCCACAATATCATTTAAAGGCAGCGCCGGTAAATATAGTTGTTGATGGCAGTATAAAAGAATGGGGAGACAGCCTAAGCTACTACAGCCCCGAAGAACGATTAAATTACGCCATTACAAATAGTAAAGACACGCTTTATTTGGCCGTAAAGATTTATGACCGGTCAGAAATAATGCGGGTTTTAAATGCGGGGCTAACTTTTATCATCGACCCAAAAGGAAAAAAGAAAGAAACTTATAGTTTAACCTACCCTTTAAATGTACAAGGCGGCAGCAGTATCCCTTTTAACCGCAACCCGGGCGAAAACGAAGAAGTTAGCCAGGAAGAACGCAACGAGTTATTACAGGAAAAGCTAACACGGCTACGCGGAATAAAAGTTGTTGGCTTTAAAGATATTGAAGATGATATGATCACCACATCAAATTCATACGGCATACAAACCGCGGTTAATTATGATGAAGCCGGAAATTTAATTTATGAAGAAGCCATCCCTTTAAAGTTTTTTCATGCTGATAATAAGGCCGAGTGGGCATTTAATATCAGGATAAATGGCATACAGCGCCCCAAACCTACCGATGACAGCAATGGTGAAAGCGGTAGTGGTGGTGGAAGAAGTGGCGGCGGAGGCGGTATGGGAGGCGGAGGCGGCATGGGTGGTGGCGGCGGCCGACATGGCGGCGGCGGCAAACGTGGCGGCGGACCAACCAGCAATGAAGCCGGTGGCGAAATGGCTAAGAGTGTAGACTTTTGGGGGAAATTTTATTTAGCTCAATAAATTGGGTTAAAACTAATTTGAGCTACAATATATAAGAAGCTATCTAAAAACTATTGAATTTAGATGGCTACTAAGTAAAAAGGCATCCGGATTTAAATTCCAGATGCCTTTTTTGTTGAATTTGTTACTGCACTTTGTAACGGTAAACCTGCCGGGCAAGGTTGCCATAAGCATCAATACCTTCAATAATTACCCGGTAATTACCTTTGCTACCCGCGTTAAAATATTCAAAGGATGCATTACCGCTTTTATCCGTCGCAATATTAGAGTTCCAGTATATGGTTGAGCGCTGATCGGCAACGGCTTGATTAGTTTTTGGATCATCATATTGCGGAGAATAAAACATCCGTATTTTGCTATAGCCTATTGGCGTATAGGCAACTATACCGGGTATAGGCTCATTGTAGCGTGCTTTATTCAACTCATCACCTGTTTTTGATGTCAATACAATAACACCACCCGGGCCCGCCTGTGATCCATATATACTCATATAGACTCCTGTCCGCAAAACTTCTATACTGCCAATGTCATTCATGTTTACGATATTAAATTCATCGCTTGATATAAAAACACCATCCAGGTTTACTGTCATCATACCTCCCCGCGTTGAATATGGCACCCCGTTACGAAAAACCACGCCGAAAAGCACTCCCTGTAAGCATTGATCTAATGAAAAACATCCAAGAGGGATCTGATCACCAACTAATACCTGGTCGGCATTGCCGGGGCCATTTAAGTTTGACGAATTTTTAAGTCTGATTCTTTTATCTGTAATTACTACTTCTTGTAATACGATGGTATGTTTAGCAAGACCATATTTAAGCTGTTGGTTAAACAGGTCCTTACTGCTTTGCACATAATTAGATAGTCCATCATAAATATTAACCTGTACATCGGCCGCGTTTTTATCATGAGTTGCATCTTGTGGTATTACATCATCAAGCACTATATTTACATTCCTGCGGTCTTTACCTGTTCGGGCTTGTATTACAAACTTTATACTATCGGGGAATGTCAGGTTGTTAAAAGCAAATCGTCCGTTCGCATCGGTAAGTGTGTCGGTAAAAAAGGTTCCATGACCGGTTGAAAACAGCGTTACCTTACCATTAGCCACCGGCTTACCACTTAATGTGGTTATATGCCCACTTATCCGCAGTGTTTTTTCGGGTTGATATACAGCCTCGGGCAAATCATCATTTAATACCTTTTTCCACTCAAACCTATGATAGCCCTGTGTAAGCATCAGCACATCCATATCAGCTTGTGTTTTTTCGCTTACATTATTAAAATAATAATTGGGTTGCTCTACGTAACCCCGCAAATCAGATGTTAGCAATAGGTTTGTTAATATGGTTGACGCGAAATTCTCATCCTGCGGCACTTTAGTTTCATCGGTAACCGCTACCGAGAAGCTACCAATAGCGGGTTTGGCATCTGAGGTCAGCGCGCTTAGCTGTATTTTTACTTTTTGGCCCGGCGCATAAGTCTTTTCGGCTTTCACATCCAGCTTAAGCTGGTCGTTATTCTGGATAAATACCAGCCGTTCATCCAGCGGCTCACCTTTTGATGAAAACAGGGTAAATTGTACAATACCTGATGGAAAACGGCTTTTATCCAGCGTAGCCACAAAACTTGATACCCCCGGATTACTTTTCGCGGCATAATAAACGTCGCCATCGCATTGCGCTATAAGGCTCAAGGTATCATTGGGGTCACTATCGTAAGTTTGCCTATTTGAAGTTATCTTTATGCTGATCTTGCTACTATCCTTGTTATCAATAGCTAAAACATAACCTTTATCAATAGCCTGTGGCAGAGCGATCGTGTTATCTGAACCATCAGCATAAAAAATATGAGCTTTATAGATTTTATTAGCCTGCGGATTGAGGGTGAACTCCCCCATTCCTAAGTGTTGACTGCTAAAAGTGGCTACTGCATTTCCCGCATCATCAGTAATCGTACCTTTTATATCAGTACCTAAACCATCGGCGCCCACGGCTTTAAACGCTATTTTTGATGTTACACCGGTAACTAAACTGCCACCTTCTGGAAAAAACTGTACATCAACATTGCCGGATGTAGCTTTAACCGGAAGCATTTTGGTTACCAGACTGTTTTTATCAATTTGGATGTTGGTAATGATCCTGCCCGAGCTGACAGGTTCTTTTAGTGTATTGGTAAAACTAAGGGAAATGTTGCCTTTATCGTCAGTAATGCCTTTACCCTTTGCAACTTGCTTTGGCCCCAGGTCTATATTGTATTTAACTTCTTTATTGGCGTAGGCTACCCCTTCAGGGTCGGTATAATTAATTGTGGCGTTTACCTTTTGCTGTCCGTTTTGGTTGGCAAAAGTATAGGCTACTCTCGCATTAACTTTATTATCAATAGTATTTACAATACTTATATGCTGATCGAAAAAATATTCGGGGCCAGCATTACGCATCCAGTTGGTGTAAGCGCGTATACGGTAATTACCTTCGGTCAAAGTATCCGGTAAAGCAAAATCGCCCCAGGTTAAACCGTCTATTAAAGGTAGTTTTATATGCTGTTTAACCGAATCTTTATCATCAATCAATTCCACGTTTAAAACGCCACTCAGGGTGGTTAGCTGATGCTGGCTGCCAAGGGTTACATAAGCTTTAAACCAAATATCATCGCCAACGGCATAATAAGGTTTATCCAATTGCAGGTAAACTTTTTCAACCGGGTTTTTAAGCACCCATTTATTAAGCTGAAGCGCTATTTTTTGAATGGGATAATTATCGGCAACAATAAAGCCTGCCAACGTAAAAACACTTACTGCTAACAGCAACCTGATAATTAACTTCCTGTGATTCATAATGGTACAGCAATTTCAGAAAAAAAAGGTTAGGTTTTAGTTTATAACAATACTGTTACAAGCACAGTTAAAATTTGTTCTTCCACATCATGCTTTCAACCGGGCGTGTGGTGGGGTTACTATATTTCGCATTGCTTTTTGTATTGTACATAGTTTCTATTTCGCCCTCAACAGCAAAATAAATTAATTGGCCTATGGGCATACCTGCGTAAATACGTACGGGTTGCGCGCATGATATTTCCAATGTCCAGGTATTGCAAAAGCCAACATCGCCTTTGCCGGCGGTGGCATGTATATCAATACCCAAACGGCCGGTGCTTGACTTGCCTTCTAAAAACGGGACATGCGCGTGTGTTTCGGTATACTCCAAAGTAACACCCAGGTATAGGGTATTGGTTTGTAAAACAAATCCTTCTTTGGGTATATCAAAATAATCAATCTCGTTATGCAGTTTGGCATCCAGTACCCTATCGCGGTAAGTTGCCAAATGCTTGCCTAAATGCACATCGTATGAGTTAGTGCCTAAACACGCGCGCTCAAAAGGTTCAATAATAATGGTGCCTTTATCTATTTCTTCGAGTATGCGTTTGTCCGACAATATCATAATATAGTAGTTATATGGCTAAATTATAATTATTTGACTTAAGTTTGCCATCCTTTTTGCAATTTTACTTTTATGGCAGTAGTATACCGGCATCGGGTTGATGATGATACAGAATTCGCGCTTTGGAAGATCGAGGAAAAAGCTGCCGATCTGTACAAACAATTACAGTTGGATGAGCAGGAAAAGGCTTATTT
The DNA here is from genome assembly GCF_009765905.1 of Mucilaginibacter sp. L196. Lineage (GTDB taxonomy): Bacteria > Bacteroidota > Bacteroidia > Sphingobacteriales > Sphingobacteriaceae > Mucilaginibacter. The sequence continues at coordinate 307,708 of NZ_LMUO01000006.1, forward strand.
CGACAAGATTAGCGCCAGTAAACGCCACCTGCACTGGCTGGGCACCCGTGTGCTTTTACGTACCATGCTGCGTACCGATGAATACATCGACTGTAAAGTTGATGCGCATGGCAAGCCCTACCTGGTTAATTTGCCTTATCATATATCTTTTAGTCACTCGTTTGATTATGCCGCAGTGATGATCAGTAAAAATGGAACGGTGGGCATAGACATTGAATTGATAAAGGAAAAGGTTGAGCGCATTGCCAACAAGTTTTTGCAGGCCGATGAACTGGCTTTTATTGATAAGGATGAGCATCGCATACAACACCTGTATATTTGCTGGTGCGCCAAAGAGGCTATTTATAAGTGTTACGGCCAAAAGGAAGTATCATTTGTGGATAATATACATTTAACGCAATTTAGTTTTTCTGAAGCAGGTACGCTGAATGCCCGCCTGCATAAAGGTATTGTTGATAAAAACTATAAAGTTGAATACCTACAGTACGGGGATTATATGATAGGCTATGTGAAGGGAGAACCGGATGAAGAATAAACAGGTATTATTTGATGATTGGGGCCTGATTGATTATAAAGAAGCCTGGGAAAAACAGGAAGAAATATTCAACAGCACGGTTAAGTTAAAAACGGATATACGTAACCATCAAAATGCTATTATAGCTGCTGGTGAATTGCCTGATGAAGAAACTACGTTAACACCCAATTATCTGATATTTTGCGAGCATCCGCATGTTTATACTTTAGGCAAAAGCGGCAAGTTTGAACATTTGTTATTGGATGAACAAGGCTTAAAGGATAAGGATGCCGTTTATTACCCGGTAAACCGTGGCGGCGATATTACTTATCATGGGCCGGGCCAAATTGTGGGCTACCCGATACTGGATCTTGATAATTTTTTCACCGATATACACCTGTATCTGCGTACCCTTGAAGAAGCGGTAATACTAACACTGGCAGATTATGGTTTGCAGGCTGGCAGATACCCCGGCTACACCGGTGTTTGGTTTGATGCCGATAATGAACGCGCCCGTAAAATTTGCGCCATGGGCGTGCGTTGCAGCAGGTGGGTAACCATGCATGGTTTCGCATTAAATGTAAATACTGACTTGAGTTACTTTAATAACATGATACCCTGCGGTATTGATGACAAGGCGGTAACATCGCTAAAAGTAGAATTAGGTAAAGAAGTTGATATTAATGAAGTTAAAAAAATCCTTAAACACCATATTTCCGTATTATTCAATATGGAGATTAAAGGATGAGGACATTACAATTAATAATATTTTCGATAATCGCGTTTGCGGGGTGTACTAAAAAACCTGATATGACGGCCGGTAACAATTACACTAAAGATACTACTACTTTGAAAATAGTTAATACCGACACCATCAGATACCTGGCTCTAGGCGATTCCTATACCATAGGTGAAGCTGAGCCGCTTGCTGAATCCTTCCCATATCAGCTTACTGATACCTTGAAAAACTTAGGGTTCAAAGCGCAAAACCCGTTAATTATCGCCACCACAGGCTGGACCTCACTGGATTTGATCAGTGCAATTTCTGCACACGCTCCTTTACAAAACAACTACGACTTTGTCACCTTATTAATAGGTGTAAACGACCAATACCAGGGCGGTAGCCAAACCGCCTATCGCAGCAATTTTATACAGTTATTGCACACCGCAATAGCCTATGCTAAAGGGGATAAAACCCGGGTTTTTGTTTTGTCGATACCAGATTATGGGGTAACCCCTTTTGCCGGCGGCGAGGATGCAACTATAGGCCCACAGATAGATGCGTTTAATGCGATCAACTTGCAGGAAAGTTATAACGCCGGTGTAAATTACCTGGATATTACCGGCATATCCCGCGAAGCGGCAACAAACAGCGCTTTGATAGCACCGGATGGCTTGCATCCTTCAGCTTTGATGTACGCGCAGTGGGTAGCCAAGTTATTTCCCATGGTTATTGCAAGGATCAATAAAGCCAACTAAGGTTTTATAATAACATTCCATATGTGTTCAGAAGATGAGATTTGCTTCTTTGCTAATAATTTTTTGATAAAAAAGTAATTTGTCATGCTGAAGGATGAAGCATCTGTACGGGTGTAAACTACTTTACAGATTCTTCGCTATGCTCAGAATGACATTCCTTTTCTAATCTTCCAAACACCTATCATTAACACTCCGGCAAACTCAGCGGGATGTTTATGGCCAGGCCACCATCAGATGTTTCTTTGTATTTGGAGTTCATGTCCTGCGCGGTTTGCCACATGGTTTTCACTACGGCATCTAAGCTTACTTTGGCGTTCTCCGGGTTACTTTGCAGGGCCAGTTGTGAGGCTGTAATGGCTTTTATAGCGCCCATGGTATTACGTTCGATACAAGGCACCTGCACCAGGCCGCCTATAGGGTCGCAGGTTAAACCCAGGTGATGTTCCATGGCAATCTCTGCCGCCATTAATACTTGTCGCTGTGTGCCGCCCAAACACTCGGTTAAAGCAGCTGCTGCCATAGCTGATGATACACCGATTTCTGCCTGGCAGCCGCCCATCGCGGCCGATATAGTTGCGCCCTTTTTAAAGATACTGCCAACCTCTGACGCGGTGAATATAAATTGGATGATCTTATCATCAGTAAAACCATTGCAAAAACATACATAGTACATCAGCACAGCTGGTATAACCCCGGCCGCCCCGTTAGTTGGCGCGGTTACTACTCTACCGAAGGAAGCGTTCTCCTCGTTAATGGCCAGGGCAAAACAGCTCACCCAATCTAATATATTTTTAAAACCTTCGCCGGTTTGGCGTATGGCGCTTACCCATTCATCAAAATTATTGTAGGTATTACTGCCGATGAGTTTTTTGTTAAGATTTGCGGCACGGCGTGATACATTTAACCCACCGGGTAAATTGCCTTTGGTGTGGCTACCGCGATACATGCATTCCTTCATCACCCGGAAGATATTCAGCACACCTGATTTGGTTTCCTGCTCACTGCGCCAGGCCAGTTCATTTTCCATCACCACTTCGGAGATTTTCAGGCCTGTTTTCATGCACCAGTGCAGCAAATCGCCTGCAGTATCAATCGGGAACGGCAGGTCGACCTCATTTTTATTTTGGTTTCGCGCGCCCTCTTTAACCACAAAACCTCCGCCTATAGAATAAAATGTTGCAGATAAAGCTTTATCCCCCATTAACAATGCCTGAAAGGTTACCGCATTAGGATGGAACGGCAAGCTTTCGTTAAACAGGAAAAGCAGGTCATCATCAAATCTGAAATCAATTTGCGTGTTGCCTGCCAGCATTAATTTATGTGAGGTTTTTATGGAGTTGATCTTGGAGTCTATAGCGTTAACATCAAACGTTACCGGGTCATCGCCGCTGAGGCCTAACAGGATGGCTATATCGGTACCGTGCCCTTTGCCTGTTTTTGCAAGTGAGCCGTAGAGTAAGATCTTTATCCCCTCAACCAATTCTAAAGCTTGTTCCTGCTCCAGCATTTGAACAAATTGCTGTGCCGCCCGCCATGGGCCAAGCGTATGAGAGCTGGACGGGCCTATCCCGATCTTAAACATATCGAAAACGGAAATTTGCTCTCTTTGCATTGGGTCAGTTATGTTAAATTGGTCTCATCTCCACAGCTGTTCGGAAGATTAGATTTGCTTCTTTTCTAATGAATCTTTTATAAAAATGATTTGTCATTCTGAGCATAGCGAAGAATCTGTAGGGTGCAAACTACTTTACAGATTCTTCGTTATGCTCAGAATGACACTCTTCTTGATCTTTAGAACACCTATGGTCTCATCTCTCTCTGCATTCGAGATGACAATGGTCAAATCTAGTTACATTCCCGGTAACTTAATACCGCCGGATACTAAATCATTTATTATTTTTTCGTGCAGCGCAAGTCGCGTGGTTCCAAAATCTGATGGATTTACCCAAACATTTACAACAAACTTTACACCGTCAACTTCTAATGCAGATATGCCTACCTTGTTACGCGGGTCGGGTAAAATATTGGGGGTAACTTTTATCGCATCCAAAATAATTGTTTTAACCTGCTCAACATTGGCTGCGTAACCTAATTTTATCTCAAAATCCAACCGGCGTTTACCTTCGCGGGTAACGTTTACTATTACTTCGTTAAATAATTTACCGTTGGGGATGATAACCGTTTTATTATCAGCTGTAATTAATACGGTGTAAAATATTTGTATGGTGGTTACTACACCATCCTGGCCCTGGGCAACAATGTTATCGTCAATCTGAAACGGTTTTAACATTAATATTAACACACCACCGGCAAAGTTTTGTAAAGTGCCTGATAGGGCCAAACCCGCTGCAACACCAAATGCGCCAATAATAGTACTAAATATAGTTAGCTGGAAGCCAATTACTGACATCACCAAAATGATGAGCAATATGTAGAGCGATGTTATAGTAAGACTTAGAAAGAATGGTTGTAGTGAAGAGTGAACCTTCCGTTTAGACATTTGAGCGCGAAGGCGCCCGGCTACAACTTTTATAAGCCAAAGGCCTATAAATAATATTATTAATCCTATTATGATTAGGGGGCCAATGTCGAGCGCCCAATCATAGGCTTTATCGTAGAACTTCGTTAGCTTCATAGTGAAGGCACGAAGTTAGTAAATTAATTATTTACCGTAAATAGATATAAAAAGCTCAGGGCCTTTAAAAAACAACCACTCAACTATGTGAGATTGGATGTGTCTGGTTTTTTGTGTTAACTGTTTCATGTTGTCGGTTATTCAAATGCCATGCCTGAAATCAATTGTATCAGATATGTTATTCAAATTTACGACGAAAAGTGTGATTTAGATTTATTAATCAATCATTTGATTAATAAATGACACTCGATTTACTTCGATATGACTTTTCCATCGCCCTAAAGCAAAAAACCCTTGTCTGTTATAACAGACAAGGGTTTTGTTTTAGTGATCAGAGACTGGAAGCGAAGCTTTACGATTACATCATGCCGCCCATACCGCCGCCGCCCATTGGAGGCATACCACCACCTTTTTCATCTTCAGGATCATCAGCTAACACACACTCGGTAGTTAACAACATTGATGCGATTGAAGCTGCATTCTCTAATGCTACACGGCCAACTTTAGTTGGGTCGATAACACCGGCTGCAATTAGGTTTTCGTATTTATCAGTACGTGCGTTGTAACCAAAGTCACCTGTACCTTCTTTAACTTTTTGTACTACGATTGAACCTTCGATACCTGCATTTTCGCAGATCTGACGTAAAGGCTCTTCGATAGCGCGACGGATGATCTGGATACCAGTGTTCTCATCTTCGTTCTCACCTTTAAGGTCAGCTAAAGCTGCAACCGCACGGATGAAAGCAACACCACCACCAGCAACAATGCCTTCTTCAACAGCGGCACGGGTTGCGTGTAATGCATCGTCAACACGATCTTTCTTTTCTTTCATTTCAACTTCAGAAGCTGCACCGATATATAATACCGCAACACCGCCAGATAATTTGGCTAAACGTTCCTGTAATTTTTCTTTATCGTAGTCAGAAGTTGTAGTTTCAATTTGTGAGCGAATTTCGCCAACACGACCTTTAATGGCTTCAGCTTCGCCGTTACCATTAATTAGGGTAGTGTTATCTTTATCGATAGTGATTTTTTCAGCTTGGCCTAACATGCTTAGTTCAGCGCTTTCTAATTTAAAGCCTCTTTCTTCAGATATTACAGTACCACCAGTAAGGATAGCGATATCCTCTAACATTGCTTTACGACGATCGCCAAAACCTGGTGCTTTAACAGCAGCGACTTTTAGTGAGCCGCGAATTTTATTAACTACTAATGTAGCTAATGCTTCGCCGTCTAAATCTTCAGCAATAATTAATAGTGGTTTACCAGTTTGAACTTGTTTTTCCAAAATTGGAAGAAGTTCTTTCATGGAAGAGATTTTTTTGTCGTAGATAAGGATATAAGGGTTATCCAATTCTACTTCCATTTTATCAGAGTTGGTTACAAAGTAAGGAGATAAGTAACCACGGTCAAACTGCATACCTTCAACAGTTTTAACTTCAGTTTCAGTTCCTTTAGCTTCTTCAACAGTGATAACGCCTGAAGTACCAACTTTTTTCATCGCGTCAGCAATCATTTCGCCAATAACTTCATCGTTATTTGCTGAGATTGATGCTACTTGTTTGATCTTGCTGAAATCATCGCCAACGTCTTGTTTTTGTGATCTTAGGTTTTCAACAACAACTTTAACCGCTTTATCAATACCGCGTTTCAAATCCATTGGGTTTGCACCAGCAGCTACGTTTTTAACACCAGCAGTAACAATTGCCTGTGCTAATACAGTTGCAGTAGTAGTTCCATCACCTGCTATATCGGCAGTTTTTGAAGCAACTTCTTTAACCATTTGAGCGCCCATGTTTTCAATGGCGTCTTTTAGTTCAATTTCTTTAGCTACAGATACACCATCTTTAGTGATAACTGGTGAACCGAATTTTTTATCGATAATTACGTGACGACCTTTTGGGCCTAATGTTACTTTAACTGCATTAGCTAAAATATCAACACCGCGTTTTAGAGCGTCGCGTGCTTCAACATTGTATTTAACTTGTTTTGACATTTTAATTTTTTATTTGATGGATGTTTTTAATAAGTATTATAATTGATGATACCAGGTGATTAAACAATCACGTAGACATCAGACTCTCTCATAACTAAATAATCTTTGCCTTCGATAGGGAATTCCTGACCGGCAAATTTACCGTAGATAACTTTATCGCCCGCTTTAACTGTCATTGGGATTAATGTACCGGTTGTGTCAGCATAACGGCCAGGGCCTACTGCCACTACTGTTCCGTATTGAGGTTTTTCTTGTGCGGTTTCAGGAATGTAAATACCTGAAGCAGTTTTTGTCTCAGCCGGAGCAGCTTCAATTATTATTCTGTCTCCAAGAGGTTTCACGTTTAATGACATAATGATATAACTATTTTAAATTTATAAAAGTTTGTGTTTATGGTTGCAATTGTACATCAACTGTGCCAAGCCTGTGTAATCTCTCACATTGGCATATAATTCTTTTAATTCTGTTTTATTGTCAGCTAAGGTTAAATGGCTTATGCCTGCTTAACATTAATTAAATATTCCGATGTCAAGGTGGCAGTAACTTATAAGCAAAAAAGCCATCCGTTAGTTAACGGATGGCTTTTTAAAATCCTTTATTAAAAACTATTTAGCAGGTGCCGGTGTAGTAGCAGGTGCCTGTTGTTGAGGCTGTGCTGTACCCGGTGCAGCAAATGGAGTTGCAGCGCCGCTATTGGTAGGTTTTGATAGTTCTTTAGTTTTTTCTAATTGATCTTTAGTATCAACTTTATTTGCGCCGCCTTTAACAGCAACGTTAATAGCTAATGATAATACCATTAAGCCTATGGCTAAAACCCAGGTACCTTTTTCTAAAAAGTCGCCGGTTTTTTGCACACCCATTAGTTGAGATGAGCTTGAAAAATTAGATGATAAACCACCACCCTTAGGGTTTTGGATTAATACAATAAGGCCTAAACACACACAAACGATGATGGCTATGATCAATAATAATAAATACATTTCTTTTTATATTAATTTGTTTTCTTTTCTAATTCTTCAATTTGGCTCGCAAAGTAACGGCTTTTTTCCGGGAATTTCAACATCAATTTTTTATAAGTGGCTATAGCCTTAGGATATAGCATTTGGTCGATATAAATTTGAGCCAGTGTTTCGGTTACCAGGTTGGCATGATCCTCTGAACTTTTTTTGGCTTTGTTTTCGTTATCCAATTTTTCGCCGGTTTGAGGCTTTATTTGCGGTACTTCCTGTATAAAGCGTTCAATTATTTTATCCTCTTTTACTTTAGGGTTAAAAGCTATAGGCTGATCGGAGGTATGTTGTTCCAGATCTTCAACCGAAGTAAGGTGAAAAATATTTTCTACATACTGTTGCTGCAATTCATCAGCTGGGTTTTGCTTAATGCTTTGAGTGGTATCCAGCTTAAACTCCACATAAGGCTGGTATATGCCTGAGTGCTCCTTACGTGTTTTATCCAACCACCACATAAAGCTGTACGGCATTTTTTCGTCGTGATATTTTGAAACAGTAATGTAAGGTTCTTCTTTTTTAGCAGATGTATTATTTTCAAGTACAGAAGCTACGGCTGGTTCAAAAGAATCTCTTGTTTGCGTTTCTTCAACATTTTTTTCGGCAGGCTCTTTATGCTCGCGAAAAGCTTTATCAAACACAAAAAAGTCAGTAGAAACAATGTTGTTCATGATCAGCTTTTCAGCTTCATCATTCATATCAACCTTGCGGTCGGTATTTGCCGCAGGCTCTTGCCTGGCGGCGGCAGGCTGATCTTCGGCCAATGCATCCGCGAATGGCGGAACATAGTGCTCCGTTGCCGCTTGTTCTTCCTGCTGTTTAGCGAAGATATCTTCGTTAGCCAGGTTTATATCATCAATGCTTACAATTTCGTCGTAAACATCATCATTAATCGGTTGGACAAAATACGAATCTAAATCTTCAAGCGAAATTTGCTGCTCAACAATATTATCTTCTTTTTCTATCAGTCCATCCAAAACAGGGACAGGCGGCTCATTGATCTGTACAGGGATTTCAGTATTGACTTCTGGTTCTTCATCCTCATCAATTTCTATCTCATTATAAGGAATCTGCTCCAATACCGAATCTTTTTGTTCGGTAAGCGGCGGAAGATCCTCTACTCCATTAGCAGGCAACTCTTCATGCTGGCCTTCAGCCTGTATTTCCTTATTATGGAATACACCTTCTACCGGCGTTATTTCTTCATAAATTTCCGATGCTTCTTCCTCATGTATTTCAACAGGGTTTGGATGAGCTTCGGTATGAATTATTGGCGATTCAGCAATTTCCTCTGTTACCGGGAAATCCTCTTCTCCTACCCATGGCGCTAAGAGCAAGTCATCGTTGCCGCCTTCAATTTCGGCTTCAACAGTATTGGCAGTTGAATTATTTGATTTAATTATTTGCTCCGCAGATACTATTGATAAGCTATCAGCATCATGCGTTAATTTATACAAAACCCTGGGGTTAGCATAAACTACAGCCTGGTTTAAATTTTCGCCATCGGTGGCATGCACCAGTAATGCATGCAAAATGCCGCTCTGCGGGTTTTCGGCAATTAATTGCTGTAAATTGTACGCATGTTCTCCGTGCTTACCAGCCGGATTGGCTAATAAGTCCCATAAAAGTTGGGTCCTGGTATTGTTTACTTGCTGATCCACTTGGGTTGAAACTACGAATTGCTTACCAATTTGCAAAGGCTTTGTTAAAAATATCTTCGGTTATCTGTGTAATCAGCGCCGGAACCAGGGTATTTTGCTGCGAAGCAATATCGCCGGTAAAGTTTTTTGACTCACTGAACGACTGCTCGTAGCTGTCCTTTTTATTAACGTTATTGGTGTATTTAACCTCAACTGTAATGGTTAAAGCTGATGCACCTGCAATTGGCGGGGCGTTGTTGGCTGTTGCCTGTATAGATGCAGGGGCGATGCTATATCCGGTGATGCTACCCGTCATAATCGCGTCGGATTGTTCTGTACGTACAATAGCAAGGCTGGTTGTTGAGCGGATACGGGCCTTTAGCGCTTCGGTAAAGTCCTGGCTCAGGGTAGGTAAAACGTATGGCGCGGTATTTTCAAAATAACCAATATTAATTGTTTTTAACCCTTGTGTTGATGCACCATTTAATTTAATACTGCATGATTGCGCCGAGAAAACCATAATAACGGCAGCTAAAACCCCAAATACACTCTTCATCAATTATAAATCTAATTCTTTTATTTTACGGTACAGTGTTCTTTCTGATATACCAAGCTCATTCGCGGCAAGCTTGCGCTTTCCTTTGTGCTTTTTTAAGGCTTTTCGTATCAGGTCAGATTCCTTTTCAATTAATGATAGTGATTCTTCAACTTCTTCAGCATCATGGGTTATATTGAAAGCATCCGGCTTGTTATTGTTATTAATAACGGGTTGCTGAATAGTAAATTGTGACTCGTGGCTATTGCCCGGCATTTCAATATCGCGGTAAAGCTGGTTAATGGCCTGCTGATTATTGGCAAACGCTGGGGCTACGCCACCATGTTCAACAATATCGGCAACTAATTTTTTAAGCTCCACCATATCACGCTTCATATCAAACAAAACCTTGTATAGTATGTCGCGCTCCGAGAAATCCTCTTTACCCGGATGTTCAACACGCATAGGCAGGTTTCTGCCGCTTACTTCGTGGGGGATGTAGGTAAGCAATATTGGGCCTGTTATTACATGATTTGTTTCCAGAACAGCCAATTGCTCGGCCATATTTTTTAGCTGGCGAACATTACCCGGCCATGAATAATTGATGAGTACCTGCTGTGCCTCTTCGTCCAGTTGGATTGGCGGGGTGCGGTATTTAGCGGTAAAATCAGATGTAAACTTGCGGAATAGCAGATAAATATCTTCCTTCCTATCTCGCAATGGCGGTATGCGTAATGGAACAGTATTTAAACGATAGTAAAGATCCTCACGGAATTTTCCGCTTTTTACAGCTTCGTAAACATCAACATTAGTGGCTGCTATGACCCTCACATTGGTTTTCTCTACTTTGGATGATCCTACCTTGATGAATTGACCAGACTCCAATACACGCAGTAAACGGGCTTGTGTACCTAAAGGCATTTCGGCAATTTCATCTAAAAAGATGGTACCACCGCTTACGGTTTCAAAATAACCTTTACGTTCGCCAACAGCACCTGTGTAGGCACCTTTTTCGTGACCGAATAATTCAGAATCAATTGTTCCTTCAGGTATCGCGCCGCAGTTTACCGCAATGAACGGGCCATGCTTACGCGGGCTCATTTGGTGAATGATATGCGAAAACACTTCCTTGCCACTACCACTCTCGCCTGTAATTAATACCGAAATATCAGTAGGCGCCACCTGGTTGGCAATATTTATAGCCCGGTTTAACAAAGGCGAATTGCCAATGATACCGAAGCGTTGTTTAATTTCTTGTATCTCCATTTTGTTTGGTGAGTGGTTGATTGGGTTGATTCAGTTGATTAGTTTTTCTATAATCGTCTTATATCGACCTACAACTCAGTCCAACTTAAAATTTATTCTATTACGCTACCCATTAACGTTGCTGTTGTGCAACGCTCAACAAGCACATTCACATACTCTCCGGGTTTATAACCTTCTCCTACCGGGAAAATAACCATCATATTTTGATCACTACGGCCCGCATAATCATTTTTTGATTTTTTTGAGAAACCTTCGATCAGCACTTTTTGTGTAGTACCCAATAATGCTAACAAACGAACGTGCGAATGCTGTTGTTGTTTGGCTACTATTTCCTGCAAACGGCGCAATTTTACATCTTCCGGAATATCATCAGCATAACGTTTCGCGGCTAAAGTACCCGGCCTTTCGGAGTACATGAACATGTAGGCAAAGTAAAATTGCACATAGTCCATCATGCTCAGTGTTTCCTGATGCTCTTCTTCTGTTTCGGTGCAAAAACCGGTGATCATATCCGTTGATATGGCACATCCGGGTATAATGCGGTTAATGGCATCAACACGATTTATATACCACTCACGGTCATAAGTCCGGTTCATTAGTTTAAGCACCCTGCTGTTACCCGATTGTATAGGAAGATGAATATAGTTGCAAATATTATCGTATTTGGCAATGGTGTATAACACATCATCGGTAATATCTTTTGGGTGCGATGTAGAAAAGCGAACGCGTAATTCAGGGCTGATGAGGGCTACCATTCCGAGCAACTCAGCAAATGAAACACCGGCTTTGCTATGGTCAACCGGATTTATTCCACTTATATCCTCGCCAGATGCAAGTACCTTATCCAAAAGATCCATTCCTAATACCGGTTTTTCGATTTCAGCAATAACCTTTTCAGTTTCGGGCGCCCATTTGTAGCTATCTACATTTTGGCCAAGCAATGTTACCTCGCGATAACCTTTATCAAACAATTCACGGCACTCATTAACAATAGATTGCGGCTCACGGCTGCGCTCGCGGCCACGGGTAAACGGCACTACGCAGAATGAACACATATTATCGCAGCCACGCATAATGGATACGAAAGCATTGATGCCATTACTATTTAAACGTACCGGGCTAATATCCGCATACGTTTCCTCTCGGGACAACAATACGTTTACTGCACGCTGGCCATCATCAACCTTATCAATTAAATTAGGCAGATCGCGGTAGGCATCGGGGCCTACTACTACGTCCACTAATTTTTCTTCTTCTAAAAATTTCGATTTTAACCTTTCGGCCATGCAGCCCAGCACACCAACCACCATTCCGGGGTTTTTAGCTTTTGCGCCTGCAAATTCTTTCAGGCGGTTACGCACGCGTACTTCTGCATTCTCACGAATTGAGCAGGTGTTGATGAATATCACATCGGCAGATGTAAAATCGCCGGTGGTTTCAAAACCGCTTTCTGTTAAAATAGATGCAACTATCTCACTGTCAGAAAAATTCATCGCGCAGCCATAGCTTTCAATATACAACTTGCGACCACTATTTTTCCCTGGAATTGGCTCTAATACCAATGCCTCCCCTTGCCTGCTTTCGTCGTGCGTCTTATCCGGAACTAACAAATCCATCGTGTCTTTTTAGAATTTAGTCTGCAAAAATACATAAAATTCATATATAGCGTGACATCTTGTCAGCAAATTAACAAAAACCTTACTTTATTGTTACTCCGTATATCGAAAAAGTAATAGAATGAAAAAAGACGAAACCACCCACAAAAAAGGATTTGCCCGATGGCCTTTAGTAATAACACTTATTATAGTGCTATTTGTAGCCGGTGGTTACTATGCTTATCAAAAATATATAGCCGCAAACCATTGGAAACCCCTGTTGCAAGCAGAGTTAAAAGAACTGGTTTTAAAATCGACCGATAGCCTTTACCACATTGAGTATTCGGACTTTGATTTGAATATCACCTCGGGTGACGCGACGTTAACCGATTTTAAGTTGATACCCGATACGGCCGTTTACAACAAACTAGTAGCCTTAAAAAAAGCACCTGATAATTTATTCACCCTGAGCGTAAAAAAACTAAGTATTAATAATTTAGGAGCGGTTAAAGCTTATAAGGAAAAGATATTGAACATCACCAGTATCACTATTGAAAACCCAAGCCTTACCGTAGTGAATAAACGCTTTAAATTTAATGATACCGTAAAAGTGGGCAAACCAAAAAGTCCTTATGAACTGATAAAAAACACCTTTAAGCAATTACATATCGACTCGATCTCGCTAAAAGACATTAGCTTGAATTATATTAATAAAAGCAACCCGATTGAAAAGCATACAGCTTTAAAACACCTCAACATTAATATCTCTGATGTGGTAATCGATTCGCTTTCGGATAAAGACACCAGTCGTTTTTATTATACCAAAGGAGTTGATATTACGATTAAGGACTATAAAATAGCTACGCCTGATAGTTTATATAAAGCCGCTATCGACCAGATTTATTTTTCGACTTCGAAAAGGGTGATTTATTTAGACGGGGTTTCGTTTTTACCAAGATATAACAAGACTGACTTCTACCTTAAAACGCATGAAGCCGCGGGCGATATTTATACACTAAAATTTAACAGGATAGCGATTAATGATATTAACCTGCAGGAGTTTTTACGTGACCAAATTTTATATGCAGGCACACTTGATATTGCTAACGCCAGTGTACAGATATACAGTAATAACGCTTACAAAGGCGTAAAATCTATCAAAATAGGCAAAGACCCGGAGCAATCGTTGCAGAATGTGGCGTTGGATATGCAATTGAAGCGCATCAATATAAAAAACACTTTGATTAGCTATGCTGAATCGGATGCGACATCGGGTTATACCGGGGTTATTACGTTTAACCATACCAATGGCGTCATATATAACGTTACTAATGATGACGATATTAAAAAGGTGAACCCTTATATGATCGCCCACATTAATACCCGCTTTATGAACGCGGCTAATTTAAATGTGAATTTTAAATTCGACTTAAATTCAAAAATAGGCGCGTTTAACTACTCGGGTACTTTAGGCAAATTTGATGGCCGTATAATGGATAAGCTGGTAAGGCCGCTGGCATTGGTTCATGTACAATCAGCTGATATTCAAAAACTTCATTTTAATGTAGATGCCAGTAATTATAGTGGCAAAGGCCAGCTGGAGTTTTATTATAAAAACCTGAATGTACAGTTACTAAAAAAGGTTGAAGGCAAAGCTGGGTTGCAAACACAAGGTTTTATATCGAAATTGGCAAATACCTTAATTATTGAAGATGAAAATCCGGATAAGAAGGGTATATTTAGGCCAGGGCCGATTGATATAAAACGCGACCCGAGAGTGTCCTTCTTTAGTTTCCTGTACAAAGCATTATTAGACGGGTTAAAGCCCAGTGTAGGGTTTGATAAAAAAACAGAGGGTAAGGTTAATAAAGCCATAGTAAAGGTTAGCAGCCTGGTTGATAAGTTTAAAGCATATAAAGCAAATCGCCAGCTAAAAAAAGAAGAACGCCAGCAAGCACGCGAGGCCAAAAAGGAGGCCAAAATGCAAAAGGATTCAACTAAAAATAAATAATGGCGTTTAAATTTTTAAAACTAAAAAGGAACAAATTAGGACTGGAGATTTTAGCAGTATTTGTTACCCTGTTTTTAGTTTTAGCATTTTTAATCAATTTATATTGGTCGCCTATTTTAGCGCAAAAAATAAGGGATGCCGTTTTAAACGGTAGCGACAGCTTATATAAAGCTGATTTTTCTAAAGCCGAGTTGCATATACTGCACGGCAATATCATTTTTTATAATATTGCCATTGAGCCCGATACCGCGGTATACAACCGCATGTGCCGTGAGCATCGTGCACCAAACAACCTGATTGAACTACACGTGCGGAGGTTGATATTAACCAGCATACATCCGTTTAAACTTTATTTCAGGCATCAATTGGATATAGGCGAGGTGGTTTTGAATGACCCCAACCTGCATGTAACTTATAAACTCAACCAAACGAAGGACACGGTAATTAACGATAACCGAACGGCCTGGCAAAAAATATCAAAAAGCCTGAGTTCTATACACATTGGCAATGTATTTTTAAATGATATTAAGTTTAAGTACGATGATTACTCTGGTAATAAACTGGTTATCTCTGAATTAAAAGAAATGAGTTTCAGCGCCAGCGACCTGCTTATTGATTCGGCTACCCAAAAAGATAAATCGAGGCTTTTGTATTGCAAAGAGATCATAGCCGAGCTGCACAATTATAAAGGTAAAACAGCTGATGGTTTATACACCTATAAGGCCGACCATGTGAAGCTATCTACCTTAACATCGAGATTAACCATAAAGGGACTTACTTTAGAGCCTGTTAACGCTAAGACCTTTTTTAACAGGACCGCAAAAGACAGGTATTCTTTCCAGTTGGATTCATTAGTATTAAACCATTTTGATTATTTGGCTTATCACCGTTTCCGAACGGTAAGCGTATCGTCGATGGAGGCCTCCAATGGAACCTTTGCATTGCTTAATAACCCTAATAAGGTAGCCGATCCAACAGCGGATAAATCCGGCAGCTTCCCTGCGCGTGCCTTGGCTGAGATTAAAACTGATTTAAGAATTGACACCGCCTACATTCATAACGTAACGGTTACTTATAGCGAGTATAATGCTAAATCATATCAAACTGGCACTATATCTTTTAACAATACTTCGGGCAAGTTTTTGAATATCACCAATAACAAAATCGCCCTCGGCAAAAACAACATCTGCACGGCACAATTAACCACCCATTTTATGAACAGGGGAAGGCTTAATTTATTATTCAATATTAACCTTACCGACCCGGAGCTGCCTTATAGCTATAAAGGCGACCTGGGGCCCATGAACATGGGAAACCTGAATACCGCTACTATGCCTTTGGCCATGGTAAAAATAACAGACGGCAACATTAAAAGCTTTGATTTTGATATTACCGCCAATAGCAAAATATCTAAAGGCAGGGTAACACTTTTGTATAATGGTTTAAAGGTTAAATTATTGACACCAGACACAGCTTTCAACGGGTTTAGTAGCAAGCTGATCGAATCGTTATACGCCAATATATTTATCATTAAGCATAACAACCCCGATTATGATGGGGAAGCGCCAAGAACATTTTATGTAAATTATGTGCGGCCAAAATCATCGCCATTCTTCAAAACCATATGGAACACCTTGCTTACCGGCATAAAACCCGCGGCAGGCCTCGATGAAAAAACTGAAAAGGCTACCGCAGCCAAAATAGAAGAAGCCAGTGCGGATAAGCAAATAAGGCTCACAAAAAAGGCCGCCCGCCAAAAACGCCGCGCCGAAAAGAAGGCTGCAAAGGCGTTGAAAAAGGCGGGGAAGTAAAAGGTGATTGCCCCCTCCTCCTGTCAATGTCATTAATTTAAGGGGAATATTTCTTAATACTTTTTTACTCTCTTTTTTACTTGCAAAATAGAGGGTGGTCGAGCGAAGCAAAGACCGGGTGAGTAAACTATACAATTGGCATTAGCGCAAATGCCCGGCGCACAGTTGACTCACCCCGAATGCGCTGCGCTGTTCGACCCTCTCTCCGGCAAGCCGGAAAGAGGGTGAAAAATTACGTCCCCTTAATCCAACAATCGCACGGCACTGACTTTATGTATACCTGCAATATCAATTTACTGTAATATCAGCTTCAAATTAAACCCAAAAGTACTAAACGATGTATTGAAACTTTGCGATGTATATGGCTTAGTAATGTTAGCATCGTAAAAGAAGCTAATATTAAAACGATCGCTAAGCGCGTAGTTAATTTCGGGGCGATAGGTAATGTTATCCGCGCCGGATGATACCTGGGCAGCCAACACATCGGGTTGGAAAATTAATGTTTTTGTGTTTCGTATCGCGAAAGCAAGATTAAATGTTAAGTCGTTTTTCAGGATAAAATCTTCCCATAACCCAAACGGGAACCTGAAGTTTTTGGCTTTGTAGCCGAAGCTAATTACCACATCATCCTCATTTTGCTGGGCCAGCTGGCTGTTTAACAAGCTCAAACTAAGGGCACGGCTTTGCATATAGGATATGCTGGTAGTTACATTGTTCTTAAAGCGCATATCAATACCCAGCAATGGCGCGAACTGCTCAAATATGGTTACCTGCGAAAACTGGTACATCGGTAAAAAATCGTTGTTGATGTCTCTTGCACTTGAACTTCCATCGTTTTGGGTGTATTGCAATAAGGTTGTATAACCACCCACGTTATAGGTTGAGCTGTAAGCATGTTTAAGATCAAACGAATCAAAAATATCGGCAAGAAAAGGAATCTTGACTAAACCACCGTAAGTTACTTGCCAGTTTGGAAGCGGGATACTCGGGAACTGACTAAGGTTGGATGTTGACGGATTTTTACCGGTGTAGGCCGCAAGGAAAGCCGGCACTAATACGTTTTGCGAGTTAGGCCCATAACCATCGGCAAAACCACCGCTTGATCCGGCCGGATTTGAATTTGGATTGAGTTTGCCTAAACGCTGAGAAATGATAGCCCTATCATTCATGAATGTATTATATGTTGGCGAGTTATTGTTAATACCGCTGATTTTTGAGAACGCTGTACCAATTGTTATATATGATATGCTGTAATCGCCGGTAGTAACAGGCGAAAGGTTTTCGAAACTGCTGGTTGCATCCAGGTACTTAAAGTTGGTTTGGTAGGTTTGATCCTGCGTTTTAAATGCGGTAAGAATTATACGCAGGCCTTGTATCGGTTCAACAGTACCGTTAAAATGCAAATCGGAGTTGTAGGTTTTTACGTATAGTTGATTTTGCAGGGTATCGTTGGATATCCAACCGTTTGCTACGGCGCGTGCCCTGATGTCAGCCTGGCTGCCTAATAAAAACCCGATGCCCGGCGCGTTATAAGTAGGATCTTCACCAAATACGGTTGATTGCGGCAGATATCCCGGCAGGAAAATACCCTGAGTTTTGGTGTAGGTAACATTCAGGGTTTTTAAGCTAGTTAATAAGCCTTTTAAAATTTTAGTAAGTTTACTATCTCCGTCGTCTTTATTGGCAGTACGTAAAAAGGCAAACTTGTTATACAGCGTTGTAAAGTTAAAGGTTGGGGTCACCAATATGGTGCGCGAGTTTTGGATGCTGTTACCTACGTTAAACTGCGGATCATCAACCGAAAAACCAGGTTCAGCAAGCCAGTTAAAATGCGCGCTGTAACTGGTGTTGGCGCTTATCCAGTCCATATATGGTATTTTGTTGAACGGGATAGCATACGTTGCGCCAAACGTGTGGTTGTAGTTAGTGGTACGGCCAAGGTGCGCAAGGTTATTGTATAGTGTATCCCTGTTTAAACCGGTTAGGGGGCCCTGCGGCTCATCTACGGTTGCAAGATTGGTAGCATCAAAATTAAGGCTGAGTGATTTGGTTAGGTTCCACCCGATGCCGAAGACTTTGGTAATGGTAAACGTGTTGTTAAATGTTGACGGTATGGCAATGATATTATCAGGATCGTTATTACGCAAGGTGGTTTCGGAATCAAAGCGATCAAAATCAATACTGAAGTTTAACCGTGATGGCGCAAGACTTAGGTTAATATCCTTAAATACCTGCAATAAATTATTCTTAACTATTTTAGTGAAAGGAGTCCAATATTTGGGCTTGTTCGAATAGTTATAGGCCAGCTCCAGGTGGTACGTCTTCTCAAAATCAGACAAAGTATTGAAATCATGATACTCATAATCGGTATAAGCATAGCTGGCATTAAAGTTTGAAATACTATACACCTTGTTTGGTGCCGTCGGGTTTGTTTTAGCCACATGCACATTTGTAAAGTTGATGCTTTTACGCTGTGTGACAGTTTCAGCAGCATTTTTAATAGAGTCGCGTTGCTTAGTACTGGTGGCCGTTTTAAGTGTTTGACTCAACAAAATATCGGGCGAAGCAGGATCATATAAAGGTTTACTTACCTGCGATGATACGTTTATATAGGTTGGTATATGCACCCCGCTTTTATCCGGGAAGAATTTACCAAGTTCCACATTAGCCGATACGCTGTAATTTGAATTATTATCCAACGAACGGTCTTCTATTTTTGAGTCGAGCGTTCCAAAGCCTGCAGTTTGCTCGCCTCCGGATACGTTGATATCGGCAAAATCGGCCAGTTTTATATCAGCTTTAGCAATAGCGGCCCAGCCGGAACGCTGGTTAAAATCAGTAAGCCTCAGCTCATCAAACCAAACAATACCCGATTTTGCGAGGCCATCATCGGCTGCCGGGTTGTTACCTTTAAAGGGGTTACGTACACCCAACATTACGGTAGTTAAACGGCTTAGATCGGGCTGGCCCATAATGGTTATTTTAGCAGCACCTATCATAACGGTATATGGTACAGTTAATGGCCACGGCTGCCCTTTATATTTAGCGGCATCACGAGCTAGTTTGGCGTTGGTGAGCAGATCAAGCTCCAGATCGATCTGGTTTGCGGCAGGCCATATACTGTTAGGGTTCGAGCTACCCGGCTGTGTAACGGTTAAAGGGATATCGTATTCGTAATAATTCTCGGTGTAATCAAGCCCCAAACGAATGAAGGTATGCAGGTCGCCATTGTTTAAGGTAATAGCGGGCAATGCTTCGGCATGCACAAACATTTGCAGGTTTTTGTAGTTGCGCAAATCATTATTAAACGTTTTAAAAGCCGCCTGCGAATAACCATCAGTAAGGTTATCTACTGTTAGCGATAATGACTGCTCATTTAGTTTAGTATTAGCATTTATGCTACTGTAATTAGTTTGTTGCTGTATACCCGGCGGTACCACGTAAGGGATAGGCTGGCGGTTACTGTTTTCGTCGATATTAACCGTACCAACAACCATTGTTGAATGATCTGTAACAGGATTTACGATGGCTGGGTCAGCTAGTACATTCGCCGGATTATTATCGGAGTTATATGCGCGCCAATCGCCACGTACCAATTGCAATTCGGCGAAACGTAGTATCGAGGTATCGGCGAAACCGGTCATATACAGACGCATGAAACGGATGGATTTAAAATCCTGGATACCACCAACCGCAGATTGATAACTGGTAATAGGGACACGGAATTGATACCATGTATAAGTTTGAGTAGTACCATTGGCAAGCTTAACACTTGAGGTTACTTTATCATTAACAAAGCCGGTGCCCACAACAAGATCTTTAGGACGAATGGATACGTGGTATTCAAAATATTCATCATCCGTACTCATGTTATTGTCACGATCAATGTCTTCCGCATCGGGCAGAGATGTGGACGCGGAGGTTTGCAGGCCTAATTGCGCTTCGGATTGGGCGGCAGTCTTGGAGTTACCATCGGTACCATTGTATTTGCTGTAACGCTGCAAGATACCTGCCCCTGCATGATCAAGCGCGGGCCCCTGGTAATATTGATAATCATCCGATGATGGATCAGCAGTAATAGCAGCAGCGGCAGCCTGATCAACCTGGGTTTTTATTGCCTGTACCTGGGGGGCAAATTTGGTGCGTTCGTCGGCATCTCCCAATCCATCCAAACCAACATCCTGTAGGGCACGAGAATTCGGATCATTATCAAACGCGTTTACTACCGGCTGTAGTTTAGCTACGCGCCCCCATGCGGTGGTATCAACAGTACTCAGATCGCCGTTTACAGGCAGGCCATTTTCTATACTCTTTCTACCATCTTTTAATATATCTTCAGATATACTACCCAAGTTAAAATACAAATCACCACCGGTTGAGTTTGGCTTGCCAATAAACGGATCTAATACCCAAAACTCAATATAGGTAACATTTAAGGCTTCAAAATCATTGGTTGATATGGCCCGCATCATCCCCCCCCAGCGGGCGGCCGGGTTTTGCAGCGTACCGTCAACATTTATACCAGTAGTGGCATAGTTATATGGACCACGGGTATTTGGGTAAAAAGCCAAATCAAGCGTTGGTAATATTTGCGGCTGGCCGGTTACTGATTGTATAGCAGGATATACCTCTGTTTGCAATACTTCGCGCACATAAGGTTTTGACAACTCGGCCCGTGAAACGGGGATAGTGGTTGAAGTATAAAATGTTGGGTCGATATTATAAAATGCTAAACGGGCACGGTTAAACCCATAACTCAGATCATCAAATCGTTGCGATTCGGGGAAAAGCTGCGGCGTGCTTGATATTTGCCATGTATTCGCGCTTTTTAGGTCGATCTCTGATTGGCTATTCTCGAAATCATCCAGATAAGCAGTACCGTTTTTAGAACCTGCATAATTTAATGCAGCTGGCGTACCGGGTAAAAGCTGGGCAAACTCACCACTAAAATTTACTGAGGATGGCACTTTGGTATGTATCAAAGGGATATCATCAACCAAACGGGTCAGCATGCGCGAAGGAGAGCTATAGTTTGCATCAAAGCCCCATATGGTATTTGAGATGGACTCTGAGCCAACAGCTTCGTTTTGCGAGATGGGCTGCTCGGTTAAGTGCATAATGGTTGCTCCCAAGGCTAGTTTTGGGCTCACCTGGTAATCAAACCTTGAACCGTAAAGGGATTTTTGCTGAACGCCGAACAGTTCATTATTCTCCAGGTTAACCGTTATAGGCTGGCCCGATGAAAGAATAGACTGATTAAGTATACGGATAGTACCGCCATTATAATCAACCGTATAATCGTTACCCTCAACCAACTTTTGCGCGCCAACAGTTACCACTACCGATCCCTGCGGAATATTTGTGGCGTTAAGCTGATATTCGGAACCACCCTGCGAGGTATATGTACCCTGTATTACATATCGGTTTAATTGCGGATAGAATTGCTGCGCCACCGTTTGCGTTGAATCATACAATGGCTGATAAACATAGGTGCTTATGAGACTTTGCTCGCCGGGGGCGAATTTGGCGGCGAGGTCGGCACCAAAGGGTTCAACCTCTGGAAAGATAAGCAAGCCATTTTGCGGATCGATGGTTATACCTGATAAAAAATCAAAATAACCATCAGGTTTTTTCTGATTTTGCTGATCGAGATTATCTAACCCGGTTAATTGCAGCCAAAGTTTACCCGTGGTATTTTTACCATCGGACATGATGGGTTTTAAGATACCTGAACTGTTATCTAACCGCGATATAGATAATTTAAAATTAGTAGGACTAATTTGGTATGCACCCAGCGAATAGATGTTTTTCATCATCAAATTCCAAATCGGCAGGTTTGTTTTCAGCAAGGTGTTCTTCAGCATCTTTACATACAATACATTAGGCGTATTGTTATTCACCGGGCGATCGCTGGAGAACTCACCAACCTGGTAAGTAACACCGTTATAAGTATATTGATAAGCTACAGCCAACACCTCATCATTATTTAAAGGGTAGTTAAGTGATATAAAGCCCAATTGCGGATGCAGTGTATACTCTTTGGTGGTTAACTGGCGGGCGTAGGTTAGTTTGGCATAGTTATCGGTAGCCCCGGTATTATTAAAGTAACTGGCAACGTCGTTTGAGTTTGTTAAACGCGCACCAACTGGCAGGTTTTTCAGCAAACTGTTTGACTGTTGTGTAAAGCCCGGGATATCCGTACCGGCAGGTAAGCTGGAGTAAGCGCCACCACCCTGAATTAAACGCTTGTTATATGGAGCGTTCTCGCCCAAATCCATAAAAGCCAATACATCCCTGGAGTTAGTGGTAGAATTGTTGCGGTTAGTGATCCAAACTTCGATTTTGGTAATGTTTATACTTGAACTGATGATGGGGCTATTTGCCAGCGCCTTATCATAATTATTCCTAAAATATTGCGACAGGAAGTAGTGTTTATTAGCATCATATGCATCAGTAGTCAGCTTAAAGTTACCTTGCTCGGAGCCATTGGTTATAGTGATGCTTTTTGATTGCGAACGCTGTTGCGATATTATTGAGGTAACATTAAGCTTGCCAAATTTCAACTTGGTTTTTACACCAAATAACGCCTGCACACCGGTTATTAGCGTGGTATTTAGGGGCATGCTTACCGTACCGGCCTGTATCTCTTGAATAATATCGTCCGGCTTGCCTTTGTAGTCAAGCTTTATCTGGTTATCAAACTGAAACTGGGCATTGGTGTTATAATTAGTTGCTACGGTAAGGTTAGTACCAATATTACCCGTAACATTTAATTGTATCTGCTGATCGAAATTAAAGTTAAACTGGTTGCGCTGCTGTGAATTAAATAAAGGGTTATCGTTTTTATTGAGCTGACCTTCAAATGCCGCATTGGCCGACCCTTGTGCTTTAATATCAATATTGGGGCCACCGAATATTTGCTCGAAGGTTTGGCTGCGTACTTTTATTTGGGGGATGAATCCGGGTTGTTGTGATTGGTAGGCATATTTATCGGCAAGGGTTTTAAAATAATCCCGTTCAGTTTCCTGTTGTTTTATCGCCAGGTACTGCATATATGTTAAGTACTGTGGGGCGCGATAAAGCATATCGCCCACGCTTTCATATAAGATATACTGGTTTGTGGCGGCATCGTACACAATGGTACGTACTAGGTTTGGCGGATCGGCATCAAAAACCCCCCGACGCAAACGCATGTTATTGGATTCCTGAATATTATAAGGTTCCTGTACTTTAACCGAATCTTTACGGGGTGTTACTATTGTAGGATCAGGAAGCTGCTGGGCAAAACTCCGCCCCACCCCGCATAACGCGAAAATAATTAAGATACATGTATAAGGTTTTAGCGTAAGACTCTTAGTCAAAAATCGTTCAAATTATAAAGTAATTATAAGTTTTTCAGCGCATATTTAATCAACTGTTCAACAGTTAAATCTTCAGTATTTTTATTTATTTCTTGTTCCAAAATCTTTTCAGCGGCATTACGTGCAAATCCCAGCATCACCAAAGCCGAAAGTGCCTCATCCTTAGCGGTTTTGTTTGCCGGCATAACGGTAAGGGTATCCGGGCCTTCTTTGCGTAATTTATCTTGTAACTCTAATATTACACGTTGTGCCGATTTTGGGCCGATGCCTTTTATACGTTGAATTAAGGCAACATTACCACTGATAATGGCATTTTGTATTTCGATTGGAGTAATGGATGAAAGCATCATTCGCCCGGTATTTGGGCCAATGCCTGAAATAGAAATCAGATGCAGAAACAGACGGCGCTCACCTTCATCGGCGAAGCCATAAAGGCTATGTCCATCCTCTTTTACGTGCAGCCAGGTGTACAGCTTGCAACGTTCGGCAGTGCCTAATTGCGAATAGGTATGCAGCGATATATTGATATGATAACCTACTCCGCCGGCATCAATAACCACATACGAAGGGCTTTTAAAAGCTAATTTACCATCAATATAAGCGTACATGTTTTATCTATATGTTATTTTTTAAGTGTGTTATTCTGAGCATCTTCTTTTTCCTGCGCATCAACAACGGCTATGGTAATCATGTTTACAATTTCGCGTACGGAGCTGCCTAATTGCAGTACGTGTACGGGCTTTTTCAAGCCTAACAATATTGGACCAACAGCTTCGGCACCACCTATTTCCTGCAAAAGTTTATAAGCGATGTTACCCGACTCCAAATTAGGGAATATTAATGTATTTGCGGGCTTGCCTGTAAGGGTTGAGAACGGGAAATTATCTCTCAACAGAGCTGGGTTTAATGCAAAGTTTGCCTGCATATCGCCATCAACTATCATATCCGGATATTTATCATGCAGCATTTGAACCGTTTCCCTTACTTTATCAGGTATCACCCCACCATTCGACCCAAAGTTAGAGTAGGAAAGCATAGCTACCCGTGGCGTGATGTTGAATTGCTTAACCGAGCGCTCTATCAGTACGGTAATATCTACCAATTCCTGTACGGTTGGGTTTACATTTACTGTAGTATCGCCAAAAAATACAGGCCCTTTTGGGGTAAGCATCATGTACATACCTGCTACACGGTTTATACCATCTTCGGTACCGATGATTTGCAGGGCGGGTTTAATAGTGGTAACATAATCCTTTGTTAAACCTGAGATTAACGCATCAGCTTCGCCAAACTGCACCATTGATGCTCCGTAATAGTTACGGTCGGCCATTAATTTTTTCGACTCGTGTAAGCTAACACCTTTACGCTGACGCTTAGTATATAAGTGATCGGCGTATTTTTGTGTATTGGGTGCGCAACCGTCTTTTGTGTCGATGATTTGCACATCATCCAGGTATAGGTCATTTTCGCGCATAATGCGCTTGATGGTAGCTTCGTTGCCCAGTAAAATTGGTGTAGCAATGCCCTCTTCTTTAATAATTTGGGCGGCTTTTAATATTTTGTAAGTATCTGCCTCGGCAAAAACAATGCGTTTCGGGTTTTGCTTGGCCTTGTTGGTAAGCGTACGCATAATACGGTCATCAGCACCAACACGGGCACGTAATTCTTCTACATAAGCATCCCAATCGGTAATAACTTTACGGGCTACCCCTGAGTCAATAGCCGCCTTGGCTACCGCGGATGAAACCTCGATAATAAGGCGCTGATCCATCGGTTTTGGGATGATATATTCCCTGCCGAACTTGATGTTTTTAGTATTATAGGCAAGATTAACAGCCTCGGGCACCGGTTTTTTGGCGATGCTGGCGATTGCGTTAACCGCGGCGATCTTCATTTCTTCATTAATAGCAGTCGCCCTAACATCCAGTGCACCACGGAAAATGTATGGAAAACCCAGTACATTGTTCACCTGGTTAGGAAAATCAGAACGGCCGGTAGCCATAATGATGTCCTTACGGGTAGCATGGGCAATATCATAAGCGATCTCCGGCTCAGGGTTGGCCATGGCGAAAACAATTGGGTTTTTGGCCATGGTTTTAAGCATATCCGCTGTTACCACGTTACCTGCTGAAAGGCCAACAAATACGTCGGCGTTTTTCATGCCATCGGCAAGGGATTTTATATCCTTGCGGGTGGTGGCAAATTGTAGTCTTATTTCGTCAAGGTCGGTGCGATCAGGGGTTATGAGGCCATTGATGTCGTACATCACCATATTTTCCTGCTTAACACCTAATGAAAGGTACATGCGCGAACATGATATGGCTGCCGCACCAGCACCGTTAACCACCATTTTTATTTTATCGAGCTTTTTGCCTTGTATCTCGCAGGCATTTATTAGGGCTGCGCCGGATATGATTGCCGTACCATGCTGATCATCGTGCATTACGGGGATCTTCATTTCGGCTTTCAGGCGGCGTTCAATTTCAAAACAAGTTGGAGCCGATATATCTTCGAGGTTGATACCGCCGAAGGTTGGTTCTAGAGCCTTAACGATAGCTACAAATTCGTCTGGCGTTGTGGCGTTTATCTCTAAATCGAAAACATCAATATCAGCATAAATCTTAAATAAAAGGCCTTTACCTTCCATTACCGGTTTACTGGCTTCGGGGCCAATATTACCTAAGCCTAATACGGCAGTACCGTTACTTATCACCCCTACTAAATTACCTTTAGCGGTGTATTTATAAACATCATCAACATTTTCGGCAATGCGTAAACATGGTTCGGCTACACCCGGCGAATAGGCCATAGTAAGATCGCGCTGGGTATCGGTAGGTTTGGTTGGCACTACCTGTATTTTTCCCGGCCGTCCTTTAGAATGGTAATTTAAAGCGTCCTGTTTACGATTAGTTTTGTTATGCATCTTCTAAAATTCAAGGAAACAAAATTACGATTCTTTTTCACTGCATCCGGCGAAATACGTCAGTTAATGATAATTTGATACCCAGATAATCTATGCTGATGTTATTGGCTTATAACTCAGCTAATCAGCTAAAAATATATCAAAAACTAACCGTGGCTTATTTTAAGCCTTTGCCCTACTACAGCTTTATTGTGATGTAAATGGTTCCAGGTTTTAAGGTCACTTACATCAATACCATAAGTATCGGCAATATCGGCCAGGGTTTCGCCACGTTTAACTTTGTGGTAGGCCGGCTTATCGTCGGGAGCATTATAGCTTGTATGTAAGGGAACATTAGTTTTTTGCGAAGATGCACTATTAACAGTGCCGCTTGAATTATTCAGGGCATCGTACAATGCGGCGTATCTTTTTGTATCCGTTTGGGGGATGATGAGCCTGCGCGTGCTATGTGCAGAAGCGTTGATAACCTGCATACGGTAAGCCGGGTTTAACAGCGAAAGCAGCTTTGCATCAACACCTAAAATGCTGGAGATGTTATTAAGCGAGATTTGCCTGTCAACCACAACAGTATCAATATTTAATGAGAAACTGCATGGCTGGGCGGTAATATTATGCTTGTTATAGTAATTCATAACATATGCTACCGCGATGTAGGCTGGCACATAATTACGGGTTTCAGCAGGCAGGTATTGGCGGATGGACCAGAAGTCGGTAGCGCCACCGGCTTTTGCCATGGCATTTTCAACATTACTTTTACCGCAGTTGTATGAGGCGATGGCTAACAACCAATCGCCAAATTCTTCGTAAGCATCTTTTAGATAAGCTGCAGCGGCATAGCTTGCACGTACCGGGTCGCGGCGCTCATCAATGTAACCATCCATATTAAGGCCATACATTTTGGCGGTAGTACCCATAAATTGCCAAGGACCGGTTGCACCTACTCTTGAAATAGCATTAGGATCAAGCTTTGATTCCACTATGGAGAGATATTCAATTTCTGGCGGGATACCGGCATCGCGAAATATCTTTTCATAAATAGGGAAGTAATATTTTGATAGACCAATAACGTGACCCATTTCCTCGCGATTTTGCGAGTAGATATCGATATAGTTCTGTACGAACTCGTTATAATCTAAGGGAACATCCTTTTTTATAGCATCCAGGCGTTGTTTAATTACACTTTGGTCGGCATTAAGCTGTGCGTTATCAGCCGCAGCATGCGCGAAAGTAGTATCGCCAAAAAGTTGGGTAGATTTATTTAAAGTACCTGATTTAAAGATGCTTGACGCGTTTGCGAACTGCAAAGATATTAAGCATAAAATCGGGATAAATAATCTCTTCATCTTTATCAATCAATAGGGGTTTAACTAAAAGTATTGATACGCCTTAAACATTACTAAGGTTGCAATTTTTTATAGCTTAACGAAATATTTAGAAAAATTTAACAATTCCTGCTCTTCGAACTGCCCGGCCAATAATTGTAAACCTAACGGCAAACCTTTGCTATTATTGCCTACCGGTAAAGAAATTGCCGGTAAACCTGATAATGATGCCTGTACGGTAAAAATATCTGCCAGGTAACTTACAACAGGGTCGGTTTCTTCCTTGCCGATATTATAAGCCGGTTCGGGAGCTGTTGGTGTTAGTATAAAATCGTATTCTTTTAAAATATCCTGCGTTTTTTCGCGAATGAGTCTGCGTGCTTTTTGAGCTTTCGCGTAATAGGCATCGTAATAACCTGCACTTAATACAAATGTACCCAGCATAATACGGCGCTTAACCTCTTTACCAAAACCTTCAGAACGTGATAGTTTGTAGGTTGATTGCAGATCTGTAGCCTTTGGACTGCGGTAACCATAATGTACGCCATCGTATCTTGCCAAATTTGATGAAGCCTCGGCCGTGGCTAAAATATAGTAAGCCGGAACCAAATAATCCAAATATTCAAAAGCGATAGGTTTAACGGTATGGCCCTCGGCACGTAATTTATCTATGGCTTGTGTTAAAGCATTTTTCACTTCCGCATCAACACCCGGACTTGATAGTGATTCCTGTAAATAAGCGATCTTTTTCTTTCCCGGTTCTTTTAAGTCTGCACTAAATGAAGGTACTTCTTTGGTTGATAATGTGCTATCGTATTCATCAACTCCTGCCATTATTTCTAATAGCAAGGCAGCATCTTCAACAGATTTAGTGATCGGCCCAACCTGATCAAATGATGAAGCGTAGGATATTACGCCATACCGTGAAATACGGCCATAGGTAGGTTTCAAGCCTATCAAACCACAAAAAGAAGCCGGCTGGCGCACAGAACCGCCCGTATCGGTACCAATAGCTGCGTGGCACATATCCGCTTGCACAGCCACTGCTGAACCGCCTGATGAACCACCCGAAACCTTGGTATTATCGGCATAGTTCTTTACCGGGCCGAAATACGAACTTTCGTTACTGGCGCCCATGGCAAACTCATCGCAATTACAACGGCCGATGATAATGGCATCCTCGGCTAATAAACGTTCGACTATAGTTGATGAGTAGATGGATGTAAAACCATCCAATATTTTTGATGAGGCCGAAACCTTATGATCTTTATAACAGATGTTATCCTTTATACCGATAACCATACCGGCAAGTCTGCCTGCATTACCAGATTGGATGCGGGCATCAATATTTTTTGCACGACTTAATGCTTCCTCACCAAATACCTCGTTAAAAGCATTTAAATGGGCATTAGCCTTAATGTTTTCTAAATAATGTTTTACCAGTTTTTCAACAGTAACTTCCCCACTTTGCAACCCGCCCTTTATTTCAATTAAAGAGGAATACTTTTTAGCCATGGGGCTAAAATAAAAAACTTATCCGGTAATTGGTTTGAAAAATTGAGGATTGGTGAATTGGGGTGGTGAAAACTTTTATCATCAGCTGAATATATCGTTAGTGGTACGGTGAAAACACCGACCGCAGGCTGTATTACTTTTCAGTTAGCTTTTCTAAATATTCTTTTTGCAGGTCAGCTAATTCAGCGTCATAACCTTTTTGATCAATAAATTGTTCTGGACGATAATGGTCGTCGGGTTTATGCTTTTCATGCAGACCGAACTGACTGGCATGAGAAGATAGCCACAGGTCAAATTTCAGATCTTTCATTGCGTTCAAGGTATAAGCATAATCTTTACCCACGTTTGGGTATCCGGGCATGCCCGATAATTTTGTTTCATCAAGGATACTGGGCATATTTGCTATTAATACACGGTACACACGATGTTCATCTTTAACATTGAACAAGAAGCTATTGGCACCTTTAGTATGGCCGGGGTGGTGAAGCACGATGATCTGCATTCCACCAAAATTTACAGTATCCTTTTCGTGGAAAAGACAGTCGGCTTTAACCGGCTTAAACATTGGGCCCTTGCCGCCCATTACATAATCAGAATTACCACCATCTGCCAATACCTGCGCATCTTCTTCGTTGATCATTATCCTTGCACCTGTCATTTTCTGTATATCGGCCATAGCGCCTACATGGTCGAAATGCGCATGCGTGGCCAGTAGTATTTTAATATCAGAAAATTTGAATCCCAAAGCTTCGATATGTGCCCGAATCATAGGACCTGAATCCTGAGCGCCCGTGTTGATTAATATATTGCCATTTGGTGTTGTGATAAGATAACATGCCAAATCGTAAGTGCCTACATAATACAAATTGCCGGCAATTCTGAAAGGCTGATAATCTTGAGACCATTCAGCCGGATTATTGGTCTTAACCAATTCCTGAGCGTTTAGTATTGAGTCAACAAGGACCAGGTTGAAAATTAACAACAGGGATTTAAGAGAGTTTTTAAGATTTGGCATGGAGTATTAGATAATCCTTAAAGATAACTTTTGATCATATACAATGAAAATTTATTGCTAAGTGGTGCGGTGAAAACCGACCACAGCTGGTAAGTTTCTCTTCAGCAACAGAGAAAATCTAAAAAGTGGTTACGTGTACAGATGCTTCGTACCTCAGCATGACAAACTTTTTTTTGAGACAATTAAGCCCCTTGTCATTCTGAGCAATAGCGAAGAATCTGCAAATTAGTTTACACCGGAAAGTAATATCTTGTGTTAATTCTAGCTTCTGGTCGGTGTTTTCACCGCACCAGCGATAACTGTTACTCAGAGAAGAGACAGTTAATTGAAGATCTGAAATCAAATTCAATTCCAGATCTTCAAGTGTATGAGGTACCGGAAGATTAAACCTTAGGTTTATCTTCGGTATTTGTTGGAGTTGTAGTAGTGTTGTTGGTTGTTGTAGTGCCTTCGCCGTTGGTAGCGTCTTTAAATTCTTTAACGCCTTTTCCTAAGCCTTTCATCAGTTCGGGTATTTTTTTACCCCCAAACATCAGTAATACTACCGCGGCTATTAATATCAGCACTGGTCCGTCTAATCCCATGATTTTTAAGTTTTATGTAATGATTAATATTCTTATTTACGCTTTATGCTCTTCGTGTGCAGTGTTAGCCGGTTCAGGAACTACACGCTCAATAGGTGTTTCCTTCAGGTGGGCAGGCTCTGCAATGGGTATGGTATTTTTCACCGGCTCAACCGCCGCTATTGATCCTATTTCGGCAACCGGTACGGTATCATGATGCTCAACAACGGCCGGGGCTTCAGTTGGTGCAACAGGCACATCGCTTACCGGGTTTGTTGCCGGGTTTTGCGCAGCTGTTTCTGCTTCTTTTTTAGCCTGGAAAGTATCTATCTGGCTGGTTATTTCGCGTTTTACACCTTCTGATGCATCCTTAAATTCGCGGATGCCTTTACCTAAACCTTTAGCAAGTCCGGGAAGTTTTTCGCCTCCAAATAAAAGCAAAACTACAAACAGGATAAGCATTATCTCTGGTGCGGTAAACTCGAAAAATAAAAAAACTTGACTAAACATATCTTCTCTATTTTAATCTACAAATATAAACAATTTTAATATTACAAAGTTTCAAATCAATTTGGCGCCAGCCATAGTTTAGGGTTAACCGCTGTAACACCTTTGTATAAACCAAAGTGTACATTAGCCTCACCTGTTGATGAATCCGTAGCCACTGTTCCTATACTTTGCTTGGTACTTACTTTATCACCTTTCGCAACACTAACCGACCTTAGGTTAGAGTAAGCGGTAAAGTATTCACCATGCCTTATCAGCACCAAATAAGTACCGCTAATATCGGCCACCTTAATTACATCTCCCTCAAAAACCGCCCTAACCGATGCGCCGGGGTTGCTTTTTATATCAACGCCATCGCTTTCGCTTTTAATATTCTCGGGCGTATAATAAACACCAAAGCCCTGTGTTATCATGCCATTGGCAACCGGCCATGGTAACCGGCCGCGGTTACCCAAAAAGTCGTTTGATAACCTGGCGGCCTCGGGCGTAGCGTTCAATACCTCGCTATTGCTTGATACTTTGGTTATCGCCGCCCTTTTAGGTGCTACCACTTCCCTGTTTTCGGCTTTCGCTTTTGCCGCAGCTAATCTTGCTGCTTCTTTAGCTTCTTCTTCGGCCTTGCGCCTAGCTTCTTCAATCTCTCTGCGTACCGCCGCGTCAATCTCGCGGTTTGTTGCAGCTATTTTACGCTGAACATCTTTTTGCTGCTGCTTAAGCTGCCCTATTTGTTTAGACAGGCCAACAACTACTTGAACCTGCGTGGTTCTTTCATCGCCCAGCGTTTGTTTTTCTTTCTCCTGATCCTTCAGCAAATCACCCTTTGCCTGTTTTGTTTTATCTAGCTCAACAATCTTAACATTCAGGTCCTTTTCAGTGCTTTGAATATAATTTGCCTGGCGCTCACGGTAGGTACCAAATTGCTGTAAATACTTTAAACGTTTATAAGCCTGGTTAAAATCCTGCGAAGCAAAAATAAACATTAGCTTATTGTAAGCGCTTTGGTTTCTATACGCGAACATAATCATTGCCGCATATTCCTTTTTAAGTTGGCTTAACTGGCTTTGTAAACTACGTACGGAATTATTGCTCTCTGAGATTTGATTATCTAAATTTCTTATTTCGGAGTTGATGTTACTGATCTTTTCTTCGCGCAGGTTTATCTGTGCTTTAAGGATGTTCAGTTGCTTCAGCGTGCTTTTTTTATTGCTGGCAGTTTGCTGATACTCCGTATTTAACTCCTGTAATTCCTCATTCAGTTTATCGCGGCGGTGCTTCAGTTCAGAGCTGCTTTGGGCATGGGCCCCTATCGCCGCAAAAACAAAAATCAGGAATAATAATATTTTAAAAGATCTCATCCGTATTTGGGAATATGTTTGTGTTCAGCAGCAAGTTTATCATCCTGCCTGTTATCCACACAAAAATATAATTTAATTTTGGGGTGAATAGCTCGACGGGATACTAAATGGATAATCCTGTGCCTGGTTAAGGTCAACCTTAACATAATGCAAATTAACCTGTATTTTTTTATCTTTTGCTACAGAAGCTATATCTATTTGCGATGGTAGCTTTTGCGTGCCCGATTGTATAAAATTATTATAGCTCACCTGCAACGATACGCCCTGATTATGGTTATCTAAATTGGTTTGAGTAACCCGCAAATCGGTATTAAGCATTAAGCGGTAAACTATATCCTCCAGATTACCACTTAACGTAACGGCGTTATTTGTTGTATCTAACGCTGCATCGCCATTTAGCAAGGCTGGCATCGCGTTACCAATTAGCAAGGCTTGCAGCATATTATAATTAATTTGCTTATTGGTATAAGCGTAAATAAAGCTAAATGGCTTTTTAACGTAGAGGCCCTGCAAGCGGTTGATGATCATCACACTATCGGGAGTAATAACTGCCCTCGCAACCTCGATACCTAACAGAGCGGTTATGGATACCCATATTTTTTTATCGTTGGCGATGCGGATATTCAT
Organism: Mucilaginibacter sp. L196; assembly: GCF_009765905.1. Lineage (GTDB taxonomy): Bacteria > Bacteroidota > Bacteroidia > Sphingobacteriales > Sphingobacteriaceae > Mucilaginibacter. Next base: position 341,385 of record NZ_LMUO01000006.1, read on the forward strand.
GGTAACATCGTTCTTGTTGCCACCTATATCCAAACTGGTGCGTGCTTTACCCGAAAAAGTATCGAATATGAGTTGATGTGAACGAATATCATTAAGTTCGATCGCTAACCTACTGGGATGTTTTGCTACTGCAGTATTAGCAGTGGTTATTTTACGCGCCTTGCAACTAACTACGGCCAGCAAACAGCAAGCTATCAAAACCTTATTCAACGTATTTCCTTTCATTTATCTTTCTATCTAATATAGGCGACTGCTCACCGTGGGCCTTAGCTTTTTTCCAGCTGGCAACAGCGGAATCGGTATCGCCTAAGTAAAACATTATGTCGCCATAATGTTCTGTTTGTACAGCACTATTTGTTTTATCGTGTAAAATGGCCTTCTCAATCCAAATTTTGGCATCGGCATACTTTTTTTGCCTGAAGAGTATCCATGCATAAGTATCCTCGAACGACGCCGTGTTTGGCTGCAATTCGTTTGAATGGGCCGACATTTGCGCCGCTTTATCCAATTGCTCACCTCTTAACGATAAATAGTACGCGTAATTGTTCAGAGAGAAGGCATTATCAGGATTATAGCTCAAGGATTTATCATAAGCATCGTCAGAATTCTTGTTATCTTTCAATTCGTGATAGCAATCGCCGAGTGATGAATAGCTTAATGATAACAGGTCCTTATCATCCGAGGCTAATAACGTTGCTGTTTTTATATAGCTTATAGCCTTATCGTAATTTTTTTGCTGTGAATACGCGATGCCTACCAGGTAATTCATCCAGGCCTGGTTTGGGAAATAGGATAACGCGTTTTCGCCATCTTTTATGGCGGCATCGTATTCGCTATTACTAATCTCTATCCTTACCAGCTGATCATATACTTCGTAATGCTGTGCATCAATAACTATTGATTTGCGATAAGCGTTTTCGGCATCAGCAAGTTTTTCATTCTGGGCAAGCATATCGCCGTACATGGCCCAGGCTTTATAATCATCGGGGTGCGCCACTGTGATTGTTTTGCTTAACTCCAATGCACTGGCTTTTGCGTTAGCATCCGGAAATTTGGGGATGTATCCGGAAATTATTTTTATTTCCTGATCGATGTCCAGATCAGGGCTTTGAAATGCTAGTTCGATTTGATTATAGCAATCCTCATATTTTTTTTGCTCCCGATAAACATCAGCCAAAGCTAAATGCACTTGTGGATTTTGGGGATCTGCCTTCCCCGCTGTTTGTAAAACCTTAAGCGCTTTGTCCTCAAAATTATTGGAGTTATAAAGCTCGGCAAGCAGCAGGGAATATCTTATTTCTGACGGATTAGCGTCTATCATTTGCTGTGCTTCAGCAGCAGCCTGATCTATTTTGCCTTGTTTTAAATATATTTTTTGGCGGCCAGCCAGCACGTTATCATCCATGCCACCATTCATTTTTATAATCTGGTCGTAAACGTTTAACGCGTCATCATATTTTTGCTCGTAGTAAAGGACCCGGGCATAATCCATTCTATAATCGGTATCGTCCGCATCAATCCTGATCAGTTGCTTAAACGCGCCTTCCAGCTTTATAGCGTTATTGGTCTTTTCGTAACACTCGGTAAGCGCCAGCCAATACCATTTATTGTTGGGGTTTACAGCAACAGCATTTTCCAGCAATCCCTGGGCGCTGGTAAAATCTTGTTTACTCACTTTTAACTCGGCAAGCTGGTATAGGGCGGCATCATTTGAGGGCTCCATTTGTAAAACGCGGTTAAACATTTCGGCAGCCTGACTATAGTTTTCGGTCACCTTGGCTTCCATAGCCGAGTAGAAGAGCTGTTTAACCATCAGGCTATCCATCTGACTCATTTGCCTCGCAGAGGCTATAATTGCCCCACTACCAGTTGTTTTACTTTGTGCCAAAGCAAAAAACGGCATTATTAATAATGTAGATGTAAGCAGCCTGATTTTCATTTAATTAACTAACCCCTGTATGACCATAACCACCAACTCCGCGCGAAGTTTCATTTAAAACCTCTACTTCTTCCCAATCCACCTTTTCATGTTTCGCCACTATCATTTGCGCAATCCTGTCGCCGGTATTTATTTCAAATACTTCGGTTGAAAGGTTGATTAGCAGCACTTTTATTTCGCCGCGATAATCAGCATCAATAGTACCCGGCGAATTTACAATACCTATACCGTGCTTAAACGCCAAACCACTGCGCGGGCGTATCTGCGCCTCAAAACTTTCAGGCAGCTCAATGTGCAGGCCTGTAGGTATCAGTTTACGTTCCATTGGCGCAAGGGTTACAGTTGCTTCCACATCAGCGCGAAGATCCATACCTGCGGCATGCATTGTTTCATAAGCCGGCAGGCTGTTTTTTGATTTGTTTATTACTCTTATAATCATAGTAGCCCCCTCTAAATCTCCCCCGGCAGGGGAGATTTCTTAAAGTTGTTTTTTATAGTTTAAATATAGCCCTTAAGTTATCGCGTTCAAAATAAAATGCAACCAAAATATAGCCTAATAGTAGCCCATCACCAATAAAAAACCCTTTGTCAAACGCAACCGGAGCATGTGTGGCTGTGCTTCCGGATGTTGTAAGTGCGTAATTACCGTTAATCCGTGTTATAAAGTAAACGATAATGATGGATGAAACGATGTAGGCGAGGTTTTTTTTAAGATTGTATGGAATTGGATAATTTTTTTGCCCCCAAATGTACGACAGTATCATCATCACGGTATAAGCAATTAACGACACCCAGGCCGATGCCATATAACTATATTTGGGGATAAAGATTATATTCAATACAATGGTTAAAATAGCGCCGATACCGGAAATATAAAGGCCATATTTGGTTTGATCAGACAGTTTGTACCAGATTGACAAATTCATGTATATGCCTAAACTAACGTAACCGAATAACAATGGTGGAACTACTGCCAAACCGACCCAATAAGTTCTGTTGATGAAATATTTAAGCCAGTCGATATTCGCGATTAAGCCTACGAAAATTACGCATACTGTGATTACGAAATAGTCCATGATACGGGCGTAGGTCTGCGTGGCATTTTTATTTTTGGCGTGATTGAAGAAGAATGGCTCAGCGCCAAGGCGAAAGGCATTTACAAATATACTGAGGAACACCGCTATTTTGCTACAGGCACCATAAATACCGACATCGTGCAGGCTGATATTTGCAGGCAGTAACTTGCCCAGCAATATCTTATCCATGTTTTCATTAACTATATAAGATAAATTGGCGATAAGGACAGGCCAGCTGTAACGATACATATTGAGCAACATTTCCCGATCAAAATTAAACCTGATTTGCAATAACTGGGGTAATAACAGCAGAAGCGTTACAATGCTCGATAACAATTCGGAAACAAAAACATAGCCCACCCATCTCGGGGTAAACCATTGGCTGATCCATGCAGAACCAACTAAATTATGACTCAACCAAAACGGAACAACATAAATAAATATTAAATTGAAGCTAACAAAGATAAGCACGCTTGCCAGCTTGATGAGGCCATAGCGCGCAGGCCTACCATCGGCACGAAGCTTGGCAAAAGGGATGGCACACCATGCATCCACAATAACTATAGCAAGGCAGATATAAACGTATTTAAGGAAATCGGCATAAGTAGTGCCTATAATGGTATGTGGGAGTAGCCCCTTGGTTGCTAAATTTTTTGTGTGGTTAACGTCAACATAGCTGGCTATCCAGCCGGCGAACGGGATAGTAAACAGCAGGAACAATATCGTTACTACAAATATCGAAGCAAAAGCATTGTTGTAAACCCGTTGTTTGTTATCAGGATGCTTATTAAGGTAACGGAAAAAAGTGGTTTCCATCCCGAATGCCAACAAGGCGTTAATGATGGATATATAGCTATATAACGTAGTAATAACACCATACGCAGCAGTTACGTAAGCCCTTGTATAAATTGGGGTAAGAAAAAAAATCAGCACCTTGCTGGCAATGGTGCTTATACCGTATACTGCGGTTTGACCCGCGAATTTTTTAGCTGTTGACAATGGTTTTTCCTGCGATTTAAAGGTATTTTCTACCACAAAAAGTTCTTTTTCACTACCTCAAAATTACGATAGTTTTTCAATTCGCCTTCATGCGACTCAACGGAGGTTACCTCGGCTTTTTCAGGGCCTTCGTTGCACCAATCTAAAAACATATCAAGCAATGCACCTTTAGCTTCGGCAGCAATCAATACATCTCCGTTATCGGCATTTTTAATATAGCCGCAAACACCAAGCTGGTCGGCAACGGCTTTGGTTGACATGCGGAAGGATACGCCTTGTACTTTGCCTTTTATAGTTATATCGAGATGTTTCATAATCTAAGCCCCCTCTAAATCTCCCCCGGTAGGGGAGACTTTACTTTGTTTTACTTTATTAATCTTAAAGCCCTCCCTTCCGGGGAGGGTTGGGTGGGGCTATGTTCCGCCAAAAATAGGAATGTTTTGATGGTAAATCAATTTGATTCTTGTACGGCTGCAATGATATTACAGAAACAAGACCTTATTTCAGCATAAACACCTGTGAAGGGAAATTTGTATCATTATACACTTCTTTCAAGCCGATCACTTTATCAGTAGTATCAAACGCCATTATTTGGCGGGTATTGCTGTTATAGCCGGGCCATTGCGGTAAGGTGGCGATGTTGGGATTTCCTGTTTTGATGAACGCTACCCAGGCGCCGTGCATGTTAATGGTTAGTTGCTTTTTGGCGCTATCGGTTATTGAATTTACATCGCGGGTATTCCAGATGTATTGTAGTTCCTGGGCGTGCCTGGCGCCGAAGGGTTTGCCATCGTCATACTTAAAACGATACACCCACACCGGGATGTTATTTTGCACCAGTACTTTTGCAAAGCGGTACGAATGCATTTGGTACATGTATTGCGTAAGTACTTTTACCCCGGCCGCATAAGGCGAATCTGTTTTTAATTGCTGATGATATTTGGCATAAACCATCGGGTAATCGTCACCAAATAATGATCTTAAATAAGCAGCGTTATTTCTATCCAAATCTTCATTACGGTAAAAAAACAATGCCGCTTCATATTCGTTTGTACCGATGAGCGCTTTTATACGTGGGAAGCGGTCACTTGCAGCATATTTATAACCATCCTCTTTAATCACTTCGCCATCATAAACCGGGCCGAAGAAGGAATTACCGCCAATACCTTCGCAAACAATACCCTGTATCTTCATGATAGAATCAGCGGGCATCGTTAACAGCTTCAAAGCGTCATGTGGACCAAGGCCCATCTGGTGCAAAATGCGCATTCGCTCGTTTTTAGCGGTTACGGTATCCCTGATGCATTGCACCGAACCGCTTTCAGCAATGTATTGACTAAACAATCCTTTTGATTGTGGCGATACCAGTACAGCACTGATGAGCTTCGCCCCTGCCGATTCGCCCATGATGGTTACACGTTGTGGGTCGCCGCCAAAAGCTGGAATATTTTTGTTGATCCACTTTAAAGCCGCGATCACATCCAGCACACTACAGTTCCCGGATTCGGCATAACGCCTATTAACATCGCCCAAATACAAAAACCCGAATGCGCCCAAACGATAATTAATGGTGACGGTAACAATATCGTCTTTATCAGCAAAAGCGTGGCCGTTCATTCCTTTGCCTGAGCCGCTGGTCATGCTGCCGCCATGTACCCAAACTACTACCGCGCGTTTATGGTTATCGGCTTTTGGGGTGTAGATATTTAATGAAAGGCAATCTTCGGAACCTATTATTTTATTGCCTGATGTTTGCGTGGCTACCTGTCCAAATTTTGTTGCAGATAAAGTATCGGCCCATGAGGAGTGACCGGCAGGCGGCATAAACCTTAAGTTACCAACTGGTGGCGCGGCATAAGGTATGCCTTTAAAAACCTGTATTTTATTTTCTGTTAAACCGAGGATGTACCCCTTATCAGTTTTAACTACAGGGTTGTTTTGGGCAGATACTTTGCAAACAGTACAAATGGTCAGCAATAGAACAACAAACCTGATTTTTAAAAGCATGGGATTAAATTAACCGTTTAACTTTTGATTCGGGTGTTAAATTTAGGCCATTAACATTGGTTATTAAATTTAGGCCGGGGGTTTTGCCGGTTTCTAATGTTCCTTTTTCTTCGTGGATACCTAAAAATTTGGCGCCGTTTATAGTGGCCCATTCCATTAATTTAGCGGTACTGATAGCCGGGTATTTATGCTGTATGGTTTGCATTTCACTTAAAATGCTTAAGCCATGGTTTGATGCAAGGCTATCGGTACCCAGGGTGATGTTAAAGCCCTGACCAACAAAAAGATCGATCTTAGGTAATTTTTGTTCGATATAAAGATTGGCATTGGGGCAAAAGCACCAGTTTATTTTACGGTCGAAACGTTTAAGGAAATAAATGTCTTTTAAATTTGTGCAGGTATTATGCACAAATAATATTTCTTGCTTATTGGTTAAAAGCGGAACTATGGATTGCATGGAGTTACGGGCCTGTGGCTTAAAGTGGCTTATATCCATACCAAAGTATTCATACAGCTCTGTAAACGTGCCTTGTTTATACCTGAAAAACTTATTTTCATCATCACACTCCTGGTTATGGATGCTCAGCAGGTTGTTGTGCGTTTCGCAATATTTTTTAACCAGCCTGAATAACTCCTTTGATACCGAATATGGCGCATGTGGTGTTATGGAAACTGATTGCGGCTTAAACTCCTCCATCAGCGTTAATGCTTTCTCAAAAAGCTCGTCGGCCTTATCGGGTAAAAAGCCGAAAATTTCAACAAAGGTATGGTAGTGTAATTTGCTTTTAGCTTTAACGGCTATGGTGCTGTTGTTGTTTGATATATCGCCAACGGCTACAATACCGTTTTCATACATATCATTATCAGACTTCTCGGCAGCGGCAGTAATCAGGCTGCTATCGGTAGTGCCCCGTTGTTTGGTTATTTCTTTGATAAAATCAACCAGGCCTGTTTTGGTGGGAACTTTCCCCAACATGTGCGAAAGTTCCAGATGGCAATGGGTATTAATAAAACCGGGACAAATAATACCGCTTAATTTTTCGGGTGGGGGACTGGCATCTGATGCTGAATCCGAGACAGAGAGAATCTTTCCACCCTCATCAACAGTAACAACTCCATTCTTAATAGGATCGGCATAAACAGGAAAAACGTAATCGGCAGTAAAACTTTTCATTAAATAAAACTTAGCATCTTGATATACCTTTTTTAAAACCTGTTCCGATCATTTAATAAAAATACAATTAACTTTAAGTTATTGTTTACTAATTAAATAAAAAAGATGACTTTAAAAAAAGCAACATTTTTTTTAATTGAGTACCTTTGCAAAAGTGAGCACCATAAAAGAAAAAATAGACATCCGTAATATAAGCCTGCAAACCTTGCAAGAGCACTTTACCCAAATGGGAGAAAAGGGCTTTAGGGCGAAACAAGTTTACGAATGGCTTTGGAAAAAGTCATGTTTTTCTTTTGACGATATGAGCAATATTTCAAAGGAGCTGCGTACTAAGCTGGATGATAATTTTGTAATAAATAATGTCAAAATTAACAACTCACAGTTTAGTGCTGATAAAACTATAAAAAATTCTTTTATTTTACACGATGCGCATCTGATTGAGGGTGTTTTAATTCCAACTCCCGGCCGAATGACGGCTTGTGTATCCTCTCAGGTGGGATGTAGCCTTACCTGTAAATTTTGTGCTACAGGATATATGGAGCGCAAACGCAACCTAAATCCCGATGAAATTTATGATCAGGTAGTGCTCATTAGCAAACAAGCACAAGAAAATTATGGCATCCCTTTAAGCAATATTGTTTACATGGGTATGGGCGAACCTTTGCTGAACTACAAAAATGTGATGGACTCGATTGAGAAGATCACCAGCGAAGATGGCCTGAACATGGCTGCGAAAAGAATCACGGTATCAACCGCAGGCATCGCCAAAATGATTAAAAAACTAGGAGATGACGAGGTGAAATTTAACCTTGCGCTTAGCTTGCATGCTGCAAACGACGAAAAACGCAACACCATAATGCCGATAAATGAGCAAAACTCGTTAAAAGCATTAGCAGAAGCCCTGAAATACTACTACGCCAAAACCAAAAACCCGGTTACTTACGAGTACATTGTTTTTGATGGTTTTAACGATACCATACAGGATGCCATTGAATTGGCCAAGTTTTGCAAGCACCTGCCCTGCAAAGTGAACATCATTGAATATAACCCTATCGCTTTCGCCAACTTTATTAACGCAGGTGAGGATAAGATTGAGAAATTTGCTGATTACCTGAAGAGTCAGGGTGTAAATACCCATCTGCGCCGCAGCCGCGGTAAGGATATTGATGCTGCTTGCGGGCAATTGGCAATTAAGGATAAAGCGGCGTCTGTTCAGGAATAAATCCAATAATTCCTTTTGTCATTCTGAGGAACGAAGAATCTATCCGCCAATTTACAAACGATGAGTCTATCGATAGATTCTTCACTGCGTTCAGAATGACAAATAGGAAGAACTTTTTATTCTTTAAATTTCTTCCTAATTTCATTGCGTGAAATTATCGCGCAGTTATATTGCTGATTTTGTTGGGTTGCTTTTTCCGCAGCTTTGTCCGGCTTGCGGGGAGGCTTTGATGGCTAATGAGCATGTTATTTGTACTAGTTGCCAGTATAGTTTGCCGCTTACTAATTTCCATTTACAGCCTGATAATATTGTGGCACGCCAATTTTGGGGTAAGGTTAATGTACAGGCAGCTTATGCATTGTACTACTTTACTAAAGGTGGTAAGGTGCAGAACCTGGTGCATCATCTTAAGTATAAGGGTATGCAGCAAATAGGGCATGCGGTGGGTAATATTGCCGGGGTACAGTTGGTGAAGAATGAGATTTTTTATTCGGCGGATGTTATTATTCCGGTCCCGTTGCACAAAAAGCGACTGAAGCAGCGAGGCTATAACCAAAGCACCTGCTTTGCTGATGGGTTGGCACATAAACTAAACGCAGTGGTTGATGTTACCAGCCTGATACGCACCCGCGCTACGGAAACTCAAACGAAAAAAGGGCGCTTTACCCGGTTTGAGAACATGCAGGAAGTTTTCATGATCACTGACCCTGAAAAACTAAAAAACAAACACATTTTATTGGTGGATGATATTGTAACAACCGGTTCAACACTTGAAGCTTGTGCTGTGGAGTTGCTAAAGATTGATGGTGTAAGGCTAAGTATTGCTACCATCGCCTATGCGGAATAATTTAGTTAAGGTTGGACTTACCTCAATAAATTACACTTTCTGGTATCTGCTCAGTTTCTCAAACAGTGTTTTAGGGTCGAATGGTTTTAGGATAAAATCATTCATGCCGGCGCTATCCATCTGGTTAATTTCACTGTTAAGCATTGATGCAGTTAATGCAACAATAGGTAATTGTTGGAAGTAAGCTTCAGGTTTGGCGCGTATAAGCTGGGTGGCTTCAAGCCCGCCCATAACAGGCATATGTATGTCCATTAATACAACATCATAGTTCATATTGCTTACAATTTTCTCAACAGCTTCTTCGCCATTTTCGGCAAAATCAGCCTGGGCACCCCATTTTTGCAGTACTTTATTAACCAATATCCGGTTAATCTGATTATCGTCAACTACAAGTATATTTAAGCGAAGTCCTATTTCCATTTTGTCGTTAGTGATATTGGTATGATGTTTAGCTTTATTAAACGTAATAATAAACCAAAAGGTTGATCCCTGCCCTAAAACACTATCAACGTTTATTCTTGAATCATGTAACTCAACTAAACGTTTACTGATCGCGAGGCCTAAACCTGTACCGCCATATTTTCGGGTGGTATCTGCTTCAGCTTGTTTGAACGACTCAAATATTGTGCCTAGTTTATCATTTGCTATCCCAATACCGGTATCAGTAACCGCAAATCGTATGCGAATATTACTGTTGGTTTCCTCTAAAACCCTTAAATCTATGGTTACGCCACCTTTGTCTGTAAATTTAATAGCATTGTTTACCAGGTTTAAAAGTACTTGTACCAGCCTTGCGCTATCTGCTATAATAAACTCCGGGAGAGCCCCGTCAATTGTTTCTTTTAGGTAGATGTTGTTTTCACTTACCTTGTATTGCATAGAATTCACCACGCGATGAACCATTTCGCGCAGATTAACCTCAGCTTTTTCTAACTCAATGTTGCCTGTTTCTATCTTGGTAAAATCAAGCACATCATTTATCAGGGTCATTAAATTTTCTGCTGAAAATTTAAGTATATCCAGGTTTTCCTTTTGTGATTCTAAAGGATCATTATCAATCAATAAACGCGACATACCGATAACCGCGTTTAAAGGTGTGCGTATCTCGTGGCTCATTACAGATATAAACATATCCTTGGCCCTGTTTAATTGCAGGGCCTGTTCTTTAGCCGAGATCAGCTCCAGCTCAATCTTCTTTTTTGAGGTGATGTCGATAATAACCTCAATATATTTATCAACCTCACCCTCCGGAGTTAAAATAACCGAGTTTATTACGGAGATCCATAACGGTTGCCCATCTTTTCGATAAGCCAACAAATCAACCTCAAAGGATTGTTTATTTTGAGATAACCGCCGGGCCCGTTCAATAATCGACACATCGGTAAGCTCTCCTTTTAAGGTATCGCCCAAATGCTTGTCTTTAACATCATTTATATTATACCCGGTAATTTTCTCAAATGCACTATTTATCCACTCCACATCGCCGTTGCGGTTATTTATAACAACCCCGCTGGTGGTGCTGCTGGCTACTAATGAGAGTAACTTTAATTGTTCCTCGGCAGTTTTACGTTCAGTAATATCAACAGCTACTGTTATTTGGCGCTCAACCTCACCCATTTCATTCAGCAGCGGGCTATTTGATAAATATGCCCAAATTGGGGTGCCATCCTTGCGATATATTTTCAGTTCAAGTTCATAAGGCTTCTTTTGCTTAACTGCCTCTACCGCTTTGTTAAAATCTTCGACATTGCTGTCTTTACCCATCAGTCTTTTGCCAAGGGCTTTTCCTCGCATTTCATCCAGCGTGTAACCCAATATACGTTCCAGCGCCTCATTCATCCAGATCACTTTGCCATCTTTATCACGTATTAACGTACCGCTTGGTGATTTGCGGGCCGCGAATGACAATATATCAAGCTCTTTTTCCGCATTCTTACGCAATGTAATATCTACTACTATACGGATGAACTTATCAATTTTGCCTTCGGAATTATGCACAACCGAATTGATTACAGAGACCCAGATCGACTTACCATCTTTACGGCATACCAACAAATCAGCCTGGTACGACTCTTTTTTGCTAATAGCTAAATCTAATTTTTGTTTCTGTTCAGGAGTGGGTATTCCGTTTAGCACATCGCGTAAACGCTTATCTTTTACATCGTTTAAGTTATATCCTGTTATTTTCTCAAACGATTCATTTGTCCAGATTATCTGATCATCAGCATTACTTATAACCACCCCATTGTGAACTTTACTGGCCACAAGCGACAATTGTTCAAGCTCTGCCAACAACTTCTTCTGATAAGTTATATCGCGGCCGCTGGCATACCATTTACCTTCTTTTGTAATTGCGCACCAACCTATCCACTTTACCTGATTATCAGCTGTAACTGTTTCGGTTTCAATCTCAAATGCTCGCTTAGATGTTATTGCTTTTTCAATAGTCGGTACAAATTGCTCACGGTTCTGGCCAACAACAAATTGCCATAACGATTGGCCAATGGCCTGTTGTGGTGTGTAACCTAACACGCTTTCTATCGCATCGTTTATCAATTCAATGTTGGAGTCTCTGTCGGCAATCAAATGAATCTCGGGCGAACTGTTAAATAAGCGGTAAAAATCTTTGTGGACCGTTAGGGATGCTTCAAGCTCCTCTTTCTGTTTTTTTAATAATAGATGCGACATTACTTCATCAGCAAGTGTGCGCAGGGCATCTTTTTGTTCGTCGGTAAGTTTTCTGGGGACACGGTCAATAACACATAGGGAGCCTAAGTGATGCCCGTTGGGGTCAATAAGCGGTGCGCCTGCATAAAACCTGATATTAGGCGCACCGGTTACTAATACATTATTTTTAAATAAGTCGCTTTCAAGCGCATCATTTACTTCAAGTATTTTATCGTCAAGAATGGTGTAGTGGCAAAAAGCATCAGCGCGTGGCGTTTCAGCTGCATCTAACCCAACTTTTGACTTAAACCATTGCCTGCCTTCATCAATTAATGAAATAAGGGCAATAGGAACCTGGCATATATAAGATGCCAAGCGTGTTATCGCGTCATACTCCTTCTCGGGCAATGTATCAAGTACATTGTAGGAATTTAGCGCCGTTAAGCGTTCATTCTCATCACCCGAAGAAGTTGTTGTTTTGGTCACTTTAGATTTTTAATCCAACGCCTTGTTATGCTTGTATAAGGGAAAATCTTCCATCAATTTGTGTACCCTTTTACGTATTTTTTTGATTGAATTTTCATTTTCCGGGTCCGCGATAACCGCGTCTATCAGCTCCACAATGTGTTCCATGTGTTTTTCTTTCATACCACGGGTGGTGATAGCCGCTGTACCTACACGTATTCCAGAGGTAACAAATGGTGATTTATCATCATAAGGCACCATGTTTTTATTGATGGTGATGTCGGCAGTAACCAAAGCATTCTCAGCTGCTTTACCGGTAACGTTTTTATTGCGCAGATCGATCAGGATCAAATGATTGTCGGTTCCACCAGACACAATTTCATAACCACGGTCAATAAATGCTTTAGCCATAGCTGATGCATTCTTTTTAACCTGTATTATGTACTTCATGTAGTCCTCACTCAAAGCTTCGCCGAAGGCAATAGCTTTTGCCGCGATGATATGCTCAAGCGGGCCACCTTGTATGCCCGGGAAAACGGCCATATCTAATAAATTAGACATCATGCGAATTTCGCCTTTTGGTGTTTTGATGCCCCATGGGTTTTCAAAATCTTTACCTAATAAAATCAGGCCGCCACGCGGGCCGCGTAATGTTTTATGTGTAGTTGTAGTAACTATATGGCAATGCGGCAGCGGATCTGTTAATAAACCGCGTGCTATTAAACCTGCAGGGTGCGAAATATCAGCCAAAACAAGCGCGCCAATTTCATCAGCTACTTTGCGTATAAATTCGTAATCCCAATCACGCGAGTAAGCCGAAGCACCGCAAATGATCATTTTGGGTTTTTCTTTTAAGGCAACCTTTTTAAGCTGGTCATAATCAACATAACCTGTGTCTTTACGAACTCCGTAAAAATGAGGGTCATATAATTTACCTGAGTAATTTACTGCTGAACCATGGGTTAAGTGACCACCATGTGAAAGGTCGAAACCTAATATTTTGTCGCCTGGCTGCAGGCATGCCAGCATTACTGCCGCATTAGCTTGTGCGCCTGAGTGTGGTTGCACATTTGCCCACTCCGCGTTAAACAATTGTTTAGCGCGCTCAATGGCAATAGTTTCAATTTCATCAACCACCTGGCAGCCACCATAATAGCGTTTACCTGGTAAGCCTTCGGCATATTTATTGGTTGCTACTGAACCTGCAGCTTCCATTACCTGCCGGCTTACAAAGTTTTCAGATGCGATTAGTTCAATACCTTCTTCCTGGCGTTGTTGCTCTTCGTCTAACAGCTTAAATATTAGTTTGTCTCTTTTCATGCGATGGGTTAAAAACGCCGCTAAGTTAGCAAAAAATCCTCTTTTTTGATAGTTAAGTAATTAGATGTTAGCCATTATTAAACAAAAAAGGCAGGAATTTGTGTTCCTGCCTTGCATGTATTTTATTGGCTTTGTCATTCTGAGGAACGAAGAATCTGTAAAGTAGTTTACCCCAGTACAGATTCTTCGTTCCTCAGAATGACAAGGTGGGGAAAGAATTTGTCAGACTTACGAAGTTTTAAAAACTTCGATTTCTTTAACTACTCGCTTCTCAAACTTTCTACCGGATTAGCGAAAGCAGCCTTTATCGTTTGCAGCATAATAAGAAATGCGGTTATAACTGTTAATAAGGCTATCGAAAAAACAAAAGGCGAAAGCGATATGCTTATCCTGTAAGCATATCCGCTCAGCCACTTTTGCATAATCAGATAAGCAAGCGGACAAGCGATTACCCCTGCTATCATGATCACGCCTAAAAAATCCTTCAAAAAAAGTGAAGTTATACCTGCAACAGACGAACCTAATACCTTGCGGATACCGATTTCCTTAGTACGTTTTTGAACACTTAGCGATACTAAACCTAGTACACCAAGCAAAACAATTATCAAAGCTAAAACGGTGGCAATATAGGCTGCTTTTTTTAGCTGTAATTCTGTAGCATAAAGCTGTTTAAGCGCATCATCCATAAATTTGTATTCAAATGGGGCTCCCGGCATTAGCTCGGCCCATCTTTTTTGTAAGGCAGACAGGTTTTGTTGTATGTCACCCGGTTTCAACTTGATAGAGAAGTAACGGTAATAAGTACTATAATTAACATTATTAAATGTGATTGGAAGTATCTTATCCTGCATCGATCCGAAGTGAAAATCAGCAGTAACGCCGCGAATGATAGATGCAACAGGGTAACCCGGCGACATTATTTTTTGGTCAATGGCTTCAGCGTCATTTTTAAACCCTAACGCTTTTGCTTCTGTTTCGTTGATCACCACATCGCTACTATCTGCCAGGTTAAAAACAGGTTTAAAAAACTGCCCAGCCTTTAACGGAATATTATAGGTTGAAGCGTATTGATTATCAACGGTTAACCCTTGTGCTACTATAGTTTGTGACGGGTTTGCACCCTGGCGGTAAACCTGGTAATTACCACCGTTTGCGCCATCTGGAATTACGTAAGATAAGGTGATGCTGCCTACCTGGCGCATTTGTGAAAGTTGGTATCGAATCGCTTCCATTTTTTGGACACCTTTTGGCGACCAATCTCTTGGTACTTGCGAATAGATCACATAATCTTTATTATAGCCTAAATTGTTGCTAAAGAACAGGCTGATCTGCTGCGAAATAACAATCGCGCCTATAAAAACAATAGCCGCTATAGTGAATTGAAAAGCCACCAGCGTTTTGCGGAATAATACACTTTCTTTTACTGAAGATAGTTTTCCTTTCAGGGAGTCGACAGCTTTTAAGGCCGATAATACAAGTGCCGGGTAAATTCCTGCTAACAAGCCAACTAACAAAGCAACCATAAATGGTAGCGGAATAAAATATAATGGAAAACTAAATAAACCGGTAATCTCTTTGCCTAATACATTGCTAAAAAAAGGCCTCGCTAACAGGTATATTCCTAAAGCCACCAGTGTTGCTATCATAGCAATTAGAGTCGACTCCGCCAGAAACTGCCATATCAGCTGTTTTCGCAAGCCACCCATTACTTTACGTATACCCATTTCCCTCATTCTCCCCGAGGCCCTGCCAATACAAATATTTACGAAATTGATGATTGCCATCAACAAAATAAACAAAGCAATACAGGACAATGTATAGGTCATTTTTTTAACTACGCCGCCTTCAGTAATCATATTATAATCCTTTAAAGCAACCAGGTAGGGCGTTAAATTTTTGCTGACCTGTTCAGAAGCGTTTTTGTGAAGCAAGGCAATCATAGCCTTTTCAACGGCCTTGGGATCTATGCCTTTTTTCAGTTCGATATAATCTACGATATAGGTATTATCCCAACCACTTAAATTTCTTTTGAAATATTTGGCAGCATCAGCATTAACAAAGAAGTCAGAAATATTGCGGGTGCTTACGGCAGTAACGGAGTTTTGCGAAATATCTCCCAATACCCCCGAAACGGTAAAATCGTGTTTATCGCCTGAAAAACTCTCAAAATTCAGCAATTGCCCAACTACATCTGTACGGCCAAAATATTTCATCGCCATTTGCGAAGTGATCACTACCGAAAAAGGGTCATTTAACGCGGTATTCGCATCGCCTTGCAGCAATTTAAAACCGTACATATTAAGCAAAGTGCTATCGCCTACCTGTACCGTTTCACGAAAATGCTTATCTCCTTTTGATACGTTGGTGGTTATACCGTCAAACCGGTAATAATTAGTAACTAAGCCCGGATAGCTTTCCTTAAGCGCTTTGGGTAACTCCGCGGAGCTGCCAATTACAAAGCCCATATTGGGGTCTTTCCATTTACTTTGGATGATGTATTGATTATCCGCATCCTTTAATTGGCGGTTTACCTGCAACTCGCCCCAAACATATGCGCCTATCAGCAAACTAAAAGCTATGCCTATTGAAAGACCGAAAATATTGATGATAGAAAAAGCTTTGTTCTTCCAAAGGTTTCGCCAGGCAATTTTAATGTAGCTTTTAAGCATGATGATAATATTTTGGTTGTTACAAATGTGCAACACAATCAGTAATTATCTTAATGCCAATATGTTAAATAATGTTATTTGTTTCTTCGTTTGATTGTCATTCTGAATGCAATGAAGAATCTATCACCTATGCATATTGGCGAGCAAAGTTTTGAGATTCTTCGCTACCGCTCAGAATGACAAAAAGAGTGTAGAATTGAATTATTGAATTTCCTTCGCCGCTATCCAAAAGTTGTTGTAGCCCAACCCTACTTCTATTTTAATTAGCTCCTGTTGCAGCATCTCCAGCATGGCTAAAAAATTGTATACGAAGTGAACTTTGTTATCGGAGTTACCGGCGATTGATTTAAAATCGAGCATTTTATTGATGTTCAATAACTGCTTAATGGCCTCTTTTTGCTTTTCGATGGTGTAAGGGTATTGGACAATCGTATGGGTAACCTGCCTCTCACGCGACTCATAACTTTTGTTGAGGCGGTCATAAACCATCATTAGTCTGTACAGACTTAGCTCTTGCAATTCGTCACCCGGCAAAGGCACTTTCTCTACCTGCTCCAGATCGTATGCTATATTGCCACGTTTTTCTTGTTTAAAACGTTCATCCTCATACGGGCGAAGTTCTTCGCAAACCTCTTTTATTTTTT
The DNA here is from genome assembly GCF_009765905.1 of Mucilaginibacter sp. L196. Lineage (GTDB taxonomy): Bacteria > Bacteroidota > Bacteroidia > Sphingobacteriales > Sphingobacteriaceae > Mucilaginibacter. The sequence continues at coordinate 358,414 of NZ_LMUO01000006.1, forward strand.
TGTATTCGATCAGTTTGCGTATCAGGTCTTCTTTATGGTCTATCTCGTTACCGGCCGCATCAACCTCAAATCGCGGCAGCAACATTTTAGCCTTGATGCGCATCAGCGTAGCGGCTACAAAAATAAATTCGCTGGCAACCTCCATGTTCAGGGTAGCCATGTGGTGCAGATAAGTCAGGAAATCATCAGCAATTTTGGCAATGGGAATATCATGAATATTCAGCTCATCGCGCTCGATAAAAAAAAGCAGCAGATCAAACGGCCCTTCAAACTGGGTCAATTTAATTTCAAAGCCTTCTTCTACTATTGTCATCAACCAAAAATAAGTTAATTGGAGAGAAAAAGAAATGTTTATTAATCACCTCGCAGAAACTCACCCGGTCTTGCTTCGCTCGACCACCCTCTCTGCCACAAGCGCAATGTTATTAAGTTAAGCCTAAAACCGCGTAGGGGTTACATGTTGGTAGAAAAATAAAACGAAATAAATACCGTACCGTAGGGCAATGTCATTAAGTTAAGGGGGCGCCAAGCATATAGCCCCCTCTAAATCTCCCCCGGAAGGGGAGACTTTAGCTTCGCCCGCGTTTGTTTTTTTAAGTCCTCCCTACCGGGGAGGATTTAGGTGGGGCTTAACTTAATGACATTGACCGCAAGCGGCAAAGAGGGAAATGGACTTGTTTTTTCACCTCTTTGTCGCGCAGCGATAGAGAAGTCGGCAAGCGAAGCGTGGCCGGGTGAGTAAAGTCCACAAAACAATTATTACGTTAACTTATATCTATTTTCCGAATTAAATAACTTACTTTGTAAGTTAAAATACTGTTAAGAATGGCAATGCAGGTACCCGCCGGAAATTTACTTCAAAACATACAATACCCCTCTGATCTAAAGCAACTTACAGAGGACCAGCTCGAGCAGGTCTGTCAGGAATTACGCCAATATATTATAGATGTAGTGTCGGTAAATGGCGGCCATTTTGCCGCGAGTTTAGGTGTTGTTGAATTAACCGTGGCCCTGCAATATGTACTTAACACCCCTTATGATCAGCTAGTTTGGGACGTTGGCCACCAGGCTTACGGCCATAAAATATTAACCGGCCGCCGCGATCAGTTTCATACCAACCGTATTTATAAAGGAATCAGCGGTTTCCCTAAACGTTCTGAAAGTATTTATGATGCGTTTGGCGTTGGGCACTCCTCTACGTCCATTTCGGTGGCATTAGGCATGGCCGTTGCGTCGCAATATAAAGGCGAAACCGACAGACAGCACGTAGCCGTTATTGGCGATGGCGCCATGACTGCAGGTATAGCTTTTGAGGCATTGAACCATGCCGGTATCGAAAACTCAAACCTGTTGGTTATCCTGAATGACAACAACATGGCTATTGACCCTAACGTGGGTGCTTTGAAGGAATATCTGACCGATATTACTACATCAAAGCCTTATAATCGTTTTAGGGATGATATTGCTACGGTGCTAACCAAAATATCGGCAATGGGGCCGGATGCTTTTAAATTCGCTAAGAAGATTGAGAAAAGCATTAAGGGAACCTTGCTTAAACGCAGTAATTTTTTCGAGGCGCTACAATTCCGCTATTTTGGCCCGATAGATGGGCATGATGTAGAACATTTGGTTAAAGTGCTAAAAGACCTGCGCGATATACCGGGGCCAAAGCTATTGCATTGTGTTACCACCAAAGGTAAAGGCTATGCTTTGGCTGAAAAAGACCAAACCAAATGGCATGCACCCGGCTTGTTTGATAAGATAACCGGCGAAATAAAAAAGACTAAATATGATAAGCCTCAACCTCCAAAATACCAGGATGTTTTTGGCCATACTATAATAGAACTTGCCGAGCAAAACCCTAAAATAATGGGCATTACCCCGGCAATGCCATCAGGATGTTCATTAAACCTGATGATGAAGGCGATGCCTAACCGTGCATTTGACGTGGGTATTGCCGAGCAGCATGCAGTAACATTTTCTGCAGGATTAGCTTCGCAGGGATTGATTCCGTTTTGTAATATATACTCCAGCTTTATGCAGCGGGCGTATGACCAGGTGATACATGATGTGGCTATACAAAAGCTAAATGTTGTTTTTTGCCTGGATCGTGCCGGGATAGCCGGTGCCGATGGGCCGACACATCATGGCGCTTATGATTTGGCTTACATGCGTTGTATCCCGAATATGACGGTATCCGCGCCAATGAATGAAGAAGAACTGCGTAACCTGATGTTTACTGCACAGCAGGACGATATGGGGCCGTTTGTAATACGTTATCCGCGAGGTAACGGTGTTATGGTTGATTGGCAACGCCCAATGAAAGCCATCCCTGTTGGCAAAGGCCGCAAGGTATGCGATGGCGAAGAAGTTGCCATACTAACTATAGGAACCATTGGCAACGAAGTGGTAAAAGCTACTGTCGATTTAAACGCCGAAGGTTATTACCCCGCCCATTACGATTTACGTTTTGTAAAACCTTTGGACGAAGCTTTGCTGCATGATGTTTTCAAGAAATTCAATAAAGTAATTACTGTTGAGGACGGCTGTCTGGAAGGCGGTATGGGCAGCGCGGTACTTGAATTTATGGCTGATAACAAATACAAAGCTGATGTAGTTCGCCTGGGTATCCCTGACCATATTATTGAACACGGCGAACAACCCGAACTATGGGCCGAATGCGGTTATGATGCCACATCAATTGCCGTGAAAGTTAAAGCCATAGCGGGTAAACGCAAAGCGCATACGATTGCTTCTTAATTGGTTGATTGGTTCATTAAGTTAAGTGGTTTCCTAGCCACTCACTCTTAATTGGTGAATAGTTGATTAAGTTAAGTGGTTTCTCAACCATTCACTAATCAACCAATAAACTACTCACCACATTAATGCGTTTTAGGTGCAGCTATATCATCGTATATCTGGCGGAATGAGCTGCGGATACCGATGGTAAACAAGGTGGTTTTATCATCATAATCCACATTCTTTTCATCGCGATATAAGGCGCTAAGCTCTATCCTTAGGTTGTATTTGGGATTAAGTACGTAGGCTACTTTTCCTTCCAGGTAATACATGTTGGTTGTTACACCCTGACCAATGTAGTTACCCTCCAGTTTAGCGGGGGTGGTATAGTCCTGATATGGATCCATGCCATAATCCAACCCGTTTAAAGGGTCTTGTCCGTAATGCCCGTAATCAGCCTCTCCTGAAAAATCAAATCTTTTGTAGCTGTAGTTTAACTGCCCAACCAACTCCCTGAAGTTAGCGCCCCAAGGATGTGCCAACGGTGCGCCATTACCTGTAAAGCTTAGGATAGGGCCACGTTCAGAATAGGTATATGGTTTAACATTGTTGGTTTCCAACAAATAATTTAAGCCTTTTACACCAAACATATTCGCGCCTTTTATACCCAACTGGTAGCCATATTTATTACGGGCGCTGCCACCATCAGTAAAGAACTGCTTGGCCTGAAATTCGTCAAGCATGAATTGCCCATAGCCTGTAATACCATTGGTTAATTTATATTTTCCTGTAAAGCCAATCAAAGCGTTATCAGGTGAGCCATTTGATGCCTCAAGCGGGCGTAAAAAGGTAATAGGATTTAAGTAGGTTACATCAAAGCTGCGTTCATGTCCTTCGTCATCCTTATCATACCAAATAACTGAATCAAAGAAACCAAAGGAAAGCTTTTTACTAACGTTCCAATCAAAATAATGAAAAACACCCCATTTTTGGCGGGGACTACCACTGGCATCCAAATCATCCGGATCATCGAAATGAGCCCACATGGCGGTGTATTGTACATTACCCAAAGTACCTGTTAATTTAAAAAATGGATAAGGTGATATGTAATCAGATAGAAAAAGTGAGCGGTAACCATCACCAATAAAGTTTTTATCGTTACCGGCAGTAATGTTTAAATACTTGTTTGGTGTGTAGGATATAACGGCGGTGTAATATTGCCAGTCGTAGTTGTTTAGGCCATAAACTTTAGCCCTTGCTTCGCCGGGGATAATACCGGTTTGGTTGATATAATTGGTTTCGTAAGCCGGGAAATCGCCCTGGTTGCCGTACCAACTGGCATAGTAATATAATTTAGTGCCTACCGTACCGCCAATTTGAGCCCCGTATGATACTAATGAGGTGCTTTCCTTAGCGTCGGATAAGTTTTTACCCATGGTAAAGTTTGGCAATAAGTCAGCATAAAAGGTACTGTTTGCTGATTTTATGTCGATCAAATGCTCGTTAAATAGTTTATTGTAACCCCAGCTATGTTGTTTACCATCGGCATTATAATTCATCAATGAATCATAACGAACTTTAGTTACTGAGTCGATAATATAAGGCTTAAACGAAGTATGCTCATTGGTTGAGGTTGAATATTCGATAGCATTAAATTTTTGGTACGACTGATAAGAATATGGCATATACTCCGACTGAGATCGTGCAACGCCAATAATAGATAGTAATAATATAATGCTTGTAAATATTCTTTTCATATTTAATATTTTATTCAAAGTAGTTAAGTGTTTTATAACCACCTTTTTTCAAATAGTCGTCTCTTTTCACCAAGTGCAGGTCCGACTTTACCATGTCACTTATTAAGGCCTGCAAGCTATATTTTGGCTGCCATCCTAATTTTTGTTTTGCCTTTGATGCATCTCCAATTAACAAATCAACCTCGGTTGGCCTAAAATATTTCGGATCAACCTTAACTACGGTTTGGCCAAACCGTAAGGCATCAGGGTTTAAACCCAATTCAGTAACCTTTTGTTCGTCAATATCAATAATAACGCCTTTTTCGTTTTGATCCTTGCCGCTGAACTCAACTTCGATACCTAACTCTAAAAAAGCCATTTTTATAAATTCCCTAACGGTAGTGGTTATACCGGTTGCTATTACAAAGTCTTCTGCTTTATCCTGCTGCAGCATCAGCCACATGGCCTCCACATAATCTTTGGCGTGGCCCCAATCCCGTTGCGCGGATAGGTTACCGAGGTATAAAACATCCTGCAAACCTAAAGCTATTTTTGATACCGCACGGGTAATTTTCCGGGTAACAAATGTTTCGCCACGTACAGGGCTTTCATGGTTAAAGAGTATACCATTGCAGGCATACATATTATATGCTTCGCGATAGTTTACGATGATCCAGTAGCCATACATTTTAGCCACCGCATATGGCGAGCGTGGATAAAACGGTGTGGTTTCACTTTGTGGCACCTGTTGTACCAAACCATAAAGCTCGGATGTGGAGGCCTGGTATATTCTTGTTTTTTTGCCTAAGCCTAATAAACGTACCGCCTCCAGTATCCGCAATACCCCTATCCCATCCGCGTTGGCGGTATATTCGGGTGTATCAAAGCTTACCATTACATGACTTTGGGCGGCAAGGTTATATATCTCGTCAGGTTGGATCTCCTGTATAAGCCTGATCAGGTTGGTAGAATCGGTTAAATCGCCGTAATGCAGCTTGAATTTAACATTAGGTTCATGTGGATCGTGGTAGAGATGATCGATACGATCTGTATTGAATGATGATGCCCTACGCTTGATACCGTGCACCATGTAGCCCTTCTTTAGCAAAAACTCTGCTAAATATGCGCCATCCTGCCCGGTAATACCTGTTATCAGAGCTGTTTTCATTAATAATATTATTATACCACGGTAAGTATGTTACAATATTAGAGATTTAATTGCAAAAGGCGGGTATTGTTCTTACAAACTGTTTAAAAATGCAAAGCATGTCATTGCGAGGAACGAAGCAATCGCGAACTGTGCAAGACCGCTTTTCTACGTGCGATTGTTTCGTTCCTCGCAATGACATGGTTTTTAAACAGCTTATTAGTTTGAATTTTTCTTTTTTGAAAGGGTTATTATAAATCCAACGATGATAGTCGGCAACCACAAGAAGAAAGAATACATTCCTAACTTACTTATTATAGGACTTAACCCGTTACCTCGATAAGTAAAAAGTGACGCTCCCAAAATAAGCATACCAATTCCTAAAATAATTATTGACAAGCCAATGATATTATTATTTGATAGCCTCATATAAACAAAAAAGCCACCTATTAGGTGGCTTAAATATATAAATAAGTTAATAGAAATCAATTCTACAAATTCGCCACAGCGTCCTCCAGCTCCTCATACCACTCTTCGCCATATTTACGGATGAGTGGGTTTTTCAGGAACTCATGTACACGTACTTGTAATTCATCGCCGAAGGTACAGGCCGGGCTGCAAATGCTCCAGCGGTCGTAGTTCAGCACATCGAATTCAGGGTATTTGGTGATACGGATAGGGTATAAATGGCAGGAGATTGGTTTTTTCCAGGTGATGTCGCCGTGCTCATAAGCCTTTTCGATAGCGCATTTGGTGATGCCATTTTCAAATACCACGTAGGCGCATTCTTTATTTACATCAACACATGGGGTGGTATAATCGCCTTCAAAATCGGTAACGTGGGTACCTACTCTTTCAATAGTCGCGATACCTTTGGCGTTCATGTATGGTTTTACCTTTGGGTAGATCTCTTTTAGGATATCTAACTCGTCTGCATTTAACGGCGCGCCCGAGTCGCCTTCCAAACAACAAGCACCTTTGCACTTGCTTAAATTGCACACAAAGTTATTTTTCACTACATCCTCGTGTACCAATACACTCCCTACTTCAATCATCATAATTAATTCTTTATTGCATTTAACGGAAATTTAAGCCCCTTAGCTCCCGTCAAATCCATGGTTATACTGCCCAAAATAACTTCAACCTGCGCTTTTACAGGTATACGGTTGTCATCGTCAGTAATCCACAAATATAGCTTACTATTCTTTTTAAATATACGCCCCGGAATAATAGTTGGGTTAAACTTAAGGCAATTGAATGTGCCCATTGAGCAAGTTACCTTTTCTTTACCCACATAAGTTATCCCTAACGAGTTGATGCCATCATCCAAAAAATACTTCAACTCAAATTTATCGCCAATGTGCATTTTTGATATATCAATGGTACGGGCAAAATAATAAGCCGATACAAAATCAAATACCTTGCCTGTATACGGATAAGTACCTTTATTGGCCGTTATCTTATCGGTTTCATGATTAAAGGTCACCTTATCGCTATGGTTCCAGTTGCCTTCGTGGCGGTTCTCGGCATAATAATAAGGTAATAAGGTTTTTTGATCCACATAACTCTCGTACCGGTTACGTACTTTATAAAAAACATCAAACGAGCCGGCAGTTTTACCTTCAACAACGATATGGTAAGCCGGGTGGCCATTGTATTTGATGTCAGTGTTTTCAACCTTAAGATCGGCCTCGGCAGCGGTGAAGAAACCGTATTTTAAACGGTAGCTTAATTGTTCACCTACTTTAAAAACTGGGTCGTTAACCATGGTTAACTCCTGGGCTAAGGTTAGGCTGATAGAACCGGTAATAAGTAATAGGGTTAAAAAGTATTTTTTCATTTATGGGGTGATACTAGTCTATTGTAAGTCGGAAATCGCTTTAAAGCCCGTCGCATATTTTACCCTATCCTCCTCCTTTCCCTGTTCCAAGGAAAGGTATCGCACAGGCCTGCGCTTTGTATTTCGGCTCAAGACTTTCGACTTAAGACTAATCTTTCCTTTTATAAATAGGCACTGTAGAACATGGTTCGCCAAACATCAGGCTCTTGGCTATAGGCGTTAATTTTTTCGTCAGTTCAACATAGGCTGATACCGGTACAGGTATGTCGCCACAGCCCTTTAAAACGATGCGCTGGTCGCGATATTGTTCAAGGTCGGCACCAGATATACCTTTTATAAACAAAACCGTTTCTAACAGCTCTAAATCACCAAAAACAACTTCACTGGCATGTGGTGCCAGCCTATTAGCAATTAACATATACGCCCAGGCAGGTACAATAGCATCGGCAGTACAGGTTATGGCTACATTTTTACCGGCATACTGTACCCAGTCGTGCATTTTTACAAACTCACGGAAATCCTTTTCGCGGAGGATAAGCTCCATATACAGGTTATCTTTAATATCATACAACACACGTTCGCCTTGCGGATAGAAAGAAGCCGGATCGAGCGTTACCAAACCACTCTGCGCTACTTTATTGATTATATTTTCCTGAATGTCCATAATCCTATATTTTATTTCGGTTTCTACACCCTTGTCTTTTCGAACGAAGAGATAAATCTTCTTCGCCCTGTAAGTCCGCTATGTTAATTGTAGAAGATCTCTCCCTGCGGTCGAGATGACAATCTACAATCTAATCCTATTAAATAAAAAATCCGGGAAAAGCTTAACGCTGATCCCGGATACAAAATTACTTTTAATTTGGTTATAAGAACTTAACTCTGTAATCTTTTACATTCGCCTTATCTTTCAGTGCTTCTAATATACCTTGTTGTGAACGTTGCAATAAAGCCTGGCCCAATTCCTGTTTCTGCCTTAAGGCATTTGCAAGTGGTGCAGGTTTAATGAAATTATCAACAGTAAACACATAAACACCTGACTGGCCTATAACAGGAGCAGATATTTTACCCGGCTGCGAACCGAATACAGTACCTATTAATTTATATTCTGCTGATGAACCAGGGATTACCGGGTTAGCAAAAACTATATTCTGTATAGGAACAACAGGTGAACCTGCTTTTTGACCTACCTGATTGATATTTGATGCGCCACTAACTGCTGATTGCAATTTATCGGCAAGCGCTTTGCCTTTAACAGCAAGAAGTACTTGTGGTGCTATTTGCTTTTTAACAGCGCTTAAAGGTAATGTACCTTTAGGGTTAATTTGTGTTAAACGAGCTACCACATACTGGTCGCCGCTGGTGAATACCTGGTCGGAGAAATCGCCTGAGCTTGCTTTATAAGCCCAACGTACAATTTCGCGGCCACTGGTGATGGTATTAAATGTTGATGCGATCGGGTTTAAATCAGGAGCCTGAACAATTTTTAAACCTGCTTTATTTGCCTGATCGTCAAAATTATCGCCGCTTAATGTGCCCAGGAATGCCTGCGCTTTGCTATAAGCCGCTGATTGCGTTGCAGAACTTGCTGTTAACAATTTATCCACTGTAGCAACCTTAACTACTTTTGATGAACCTTTTTGGTCTTCAATATCGATGATACGTACACCGTATTGTGAAGTAACAATTTTTATATCGCCTTTTTTACCTTCAAAAACCGCATCTTCAAATGCTGGCACCATGCTGCCACGGCCAAAAGTTCCAAGTTCGCCACCTTTATCGGCAGATCCTTTATCAACTGAGTACATCTTAGCTAAATCAGCAAATGATTTACCACCTTCAATTAATTTTTTGATTGAATCAGCAGTAGCCAATGCCTTTTCAGGAGTACTGGTAATTGGCAATAGAATATGCCTTGCCTTAACCGAATCAGGACCTACCTGCTCATCAACCAATTTAGAAAGTTTGTAGCTGTTGCCTGATAAATAAGGACCGTAAACAAAGCCTTTAGCTGCGCCAAACATAATAGAATCTATTTTTGGATCGAGCTGACCTTTTCGCTGGAATGCAAGTGGTGTTTTTGTATCGGCATTTACCTCAACAAAAAGCGAATCATTGGTGCTGGCTTTAAATCCAGGTGCCAATTTATCAACCTCTGTTTTTACAACTGCCGAATCCTCTTTTGATGGAGCCGAGTTAAATATAACGTATTCAATGCTCCTGTTTTCTTCAGGATTTTTGAATTCGCCTTTATGGTCGTTATAGTACGTTTCGTAATCATCATCAGTTACCGTAACCTTACTGTCAGGTATCGATGTATAATCAAGTTTTACATATTTAAAATTAACCAATTTGTTTTTGGCTTCATAGTCATCCTGTGCATCGAGCGCGTTTACGTATAAACCGTTTGATACTAATGCCAAGTACTTTTCTGAACGTTTATCATCAACAATGTGACCAACAAAATCGTTCCAACGAATCAGCATTGGATCATCATTTTTAGCTGCGGATATATTGCTTAAAAAGTTATTAAGCTTCGCCCTGTCAACCTGGCCGGTTTGCGGGTTTCCGAATGCCTGTACAATTTGCGGGCTTGGGCTATCGCCCTGGATTAACGAACGTTTTTCATCGTCGCTTACAACCAAGCCTAATTTGTCCATCTCAGCGTTCAGGATCTTTTCGTTTAGCTCCTGGCTCCAGGTTGATTCCTGTATGTAGCTGGTGATTTGCGGTGTCATCTCAGTTTGATGAGATTGTGCCTGGAAGTTGGCCGTATTCTGGTCAACCCGTTTATTAAACTCATCAACAGCGATTTTTTCGCCGTTAACTTCGCCCATCTCGGTGTTGTCACCATGAAAAAACGAACCGCCATAATGTATAACCTCGCCTGCGATGAAAGCAAACATTGCAAAACCAATAACGACGACTAGTATCATCCCCATCCGGTTGCGCAAAAAACCCATTATTCCCATAAAAAAAATTATATAATATTATTAGTACTCCAAAAAGAGGCGCAAGATACAACTTTTAGTAAAATTTTTTAATAGAAAAAAAAATAGTCAAAAAGCTGTTAATTATTGCGTTGGCGCATCGGTTACATTAAATATGCCTGTTGACTGTGTCATGGTCCAATGAGCCAGTGCTTGGTCGCTTTTAAAGCCGGTACCGTTCATTATATCTCCGTTGGCCATTCTAATTTGAACAACCTTATCAGAGTGTATTGTTTTGGAGGTTTTATCCCAGATCAGCTCGTCTGATTTAAAGGTTTCGCCTTTTGCGTTTTTGGCAACCACATTCTTATGGAACTCCAACTTATTATCATCATCGCTTTGTATACCTGTATCTGCCGTGAGGGTACCCATCTGGCTCAGATCTATTTTATTAAAAATAATAACATTAACAGTTTTAGGCATCAGGTCATAGGGTTTTTTACCGTGATACTGCAATAACAAAGGAGCTAACACACGAACACGTACTTTTGCAGAATCGCTGTAAATTATATCAACACCGTGTATAGTATCAACATCGGCATTAACCTGATTTGCTGATAGCTCACGTACTTTATTGATGTCATTTTCACAGGCTGAAAACAGCATGATACCTGTTACAATTGCCGGCCAAAATAATTTTGACAGAAGTTTTGACCGACTTAACATGTTCAATTAATCAAGTTTATATTTTTTGAACCACTTGTCGTTAAGCGCGAATGATAAATGAAAATTAACATAATTCTCTTTTACAAGGCCATTAGCCAGGGTACCACGTGTACCTATTTCGGCAGCAAAATTTATTTTGTAATAACTGGCATAACCCGGCCTTAAAGGCAAGCCTAAACCAAAGGTAACTGCTTTATCAGTAATATTTGTGTTAGAGTTACCCGTTTGCACATCAACGTATGATTGGTTATATATAACTCCTACACGATAATCAATTGTTGCCCAATAGTTTGATAATGCATTAGCATCTGGCGTAAACTGGCCACCTAAATTATAGGTTTTACTATTTTGGTAATCCTGGCCTGTTACACCGGGTATATTTAATTGCGACCAGTTACCCTGGCTATATTCTGCCCCGATTAAAAATTTATTATCACTTACAAATGTTATACCATAGCGGCCTATATACGGCAAGCGCAGTTTTGCTTTAGGATCTTTTGTTTCAGAAAGTGTATCAGAAGCCACATTTTCATTACCCTGATCATCATAAGTATACTGACTTACGATATTCGTATGCTGGCTATTTAGGTTAGAGCTTAATGTAGCTGAGTAACCTAATATTAAATGTTTGCTATCGCTAAAGTCAATGGTATACTGGGCACCTATATCATAGCTTGCACCACCAATAGCATAACTATCTTCAACACGAGAGTTTACCGTGCTGAATAAGGTTGGTATTTCTGTTGAGCTGTATTGATGCAGGTTGCCAAATATGTAAGATGCATTGGCACCCAATAACAAATGCTTGCCTATACCGAAACCATAACCAATATAAGCTTTAGATAAATCGCCCTGACCATTGTATAGATAATTAACAGCATTAGTATCGATAACATTACCGGTACCGAAATTCTTTTTTGTGGTTTTGTAGCTATAACCCATTTCGCTATAAGGCTGCAAGCCAAAACTGAGGGCCGATTTTTTAGATACAGGGAATGCAAACGCAACGTGATCTAACCTGAAATTACCATTAGATTGGCTTGGCTGCCCGGTTTGGCTAAGGCTGGTAGAACTGCCATATATACCAATATCAATAATTGTTAAACGCAGGCTGCCATAACTTGCCGGGTTAACCGGGTTTAAGTTAAAATAACCGCTAAAGTTATTAATGGCTGCACCTAAGCCGCCCATACCTAATGTTTGCGGTAATGCCATTTGATCAAGGGTACCGATACCAAATTGCGAATACGGTGAGCTGGTAGTAGCTGTTGATTGTGCACTTACCCGGAAAACTGTAAGAGCAAGTAAAAACGTTATAAATAGTTTAGTAAATTTAATCATTATGCTTTGTTATGGCTGCGTTTAATCCTTTAAGAACCAGGTAGGGCTCATTTTTAATATGGGGGGCAAAGATGCTATTTTTTAACAGGGTATCAAAAAAAATACCGTCGCCTCCTGTTAGTATAATATTAAGTTCGTTTTTATGTTGTTTATAGCTTGTTATAAAACCTTCAAGCTCGTATTTTATGCCGTTTTGCACGCCAGATGTTATAGCGCTTTGGGTATTATTACCACTTATTTTATTAAAGGTGCTATCCTCATTAACTACAGGTAAAGCAGATGTATAATAATTTAATGCTTTATAACGCATTTTTAATCCCGGTGATATACTGCCGCCCGAATAATTTAAATCACTATCCACAAAATCATAAGTTATACAGGTTCCGCCATCTATTACCAAACTATTTTGACCGGGATAGGCATAAGCCGCGCCTATAACACCAGCCAAACGATCGGACCCTAAAGTTTTGGGGGTAAGATAATGGTTTTTGATACCTGTTGTCATTCCAGTATTAAAATAGATCACTTTGATTTTTTCCTTCAATACCGATTCCCAACCTGTATGCTCATTTTTTACCGTAGATATAATGGCTTTACTAATATTATAATCAATCAGTATATCCTGAACTTTTATATCCTGATCATGATAATGGGTGATATGCACTAATTCATCCTGCTCAAAAACAGCAATTTTTGTATTAGTATTACCTATATCAATAACCAGGTTTGCCATTAGGCCTTAACCAATGCCAATATAGATTCGAAAATAGCTAAACCGTCTTCGTTGCCCAACAAACTGTCGGCAGCACGTTCAGGGTGAGGCATCAGGCCGAATACGTTACGTTTGATATTACAAACACCCGCGATGTTCTCTAAAGAACCATTCGGGTTTGCATCAGCGGTAACTAAAGCCGAATCATCACAATACCTGAATAATATCTGGTCGTTATCTTTTAAGCTTTGCAATACATCAGCCTCAGCAAAATAATTTCCTTCGCCGTGGGCGATAGGGATTTTAAGCGCTCTTTGCGGATCGATCTGCGCGGTAAGTAACGAGTTTGAAGTTTCGGCTTTTAAGTAGATGTTGCGGCAAATAAATTTGCGGTTTTGATTATGTAAAAGCGCTCCCGGCAATAAACCTGCTTCGGTTAATACCTGGAAACCATTACAAATGCCCATTACATAGCCGCCGTTTTCAGCAAACTTGATAACCTCGGTCATTATGGGTGAGAAACGGGCGATAGCGCCTGAGCGTAAATAATCGCCAAAAGAGAAACCTCCCGGCAAAACTATAAAGTCAACACCCTGTAAATCATGGTCTTTATGCCATAGTTTTACTACCGGCTGGCCAGTTAATCGCTCTAATGTATAAATGATATCCTCGTCGCAATTGGACCCAGGAAAAATTACTACTCCAAACTTCATGTTACAAAACTAATATAACAGCTGAAATATGAACGAATTTAATAGTTAAAAAGTGTTAAACTGAAAGTATATGATGCTGATAAACAGCAAAAGATATAAGGTTTCGTAAAACCATTTACGGTTGCCGTGCAAAAAGTAGTAGGCAAAAAACACCGCGGCAGGTATGGTGCACAATAAAAAATGATTTAAATTAAACTGCGCCCGCACATAAAATGATAAGGCGGCAACCATAAAAATAAAAAACAACAGCTGAAAAGATTTACGTATCTGTACGTAACTTTTAAAGAAATTTTGCCTCAGCTTCACAAAACACAGCCCCAATATTACTATTACCGGGATAAGTACCAGGTAGTTGTAATAGTTGGTTATATTTATACGATCAGGAAACTTGGTACCCAGCGGCAGCCATATTTTATAAAATTCGCTAAATTGATTATGCAGGTAGTAGTACACTGCTAAAAAGAAAAACACCGTAGCATAACCAATAATACCGGCAATCCACTCGCGCCAGTTAAATGATCTAAAAATTATAAGCGCTATCCATATCACCAGGAAAAAAAAGATGAACGGGAAATAAATCAGCGTACCGAGGGCTACGATCATCCCCAGATCATAAGTGGTTGATAATGCGCTCTCGCCTTTATACAGGTCAAACAGCTTATACAGCATCCATATCACCAGAAAATTGCAGATCAACGGCGGACTTAAAACCAGGAACGGCGTAAATAAGCCCGATACGGTTATATACATTAATGCAGGCAAAAAAGTTGACTTGCCTAATAAATTATACCTGTTTACTAAAAAGTTAAGCAGCAACGCTTGTATAAATACCAATATCGCGGCTATAAATATGTTAGCAGCAGGCGAAAACATATGCTCATAGGCTAAAGGCACTAATGTGCGGGCAAATGTTTCAACAAACGTAAACTCAATATTAGCAGGCGCATTGTATAAATAGCCAATACGCAGTACAACCAACAGTATTAAAAGCCATAAAGCGTTAAGCGGATTAAACCTCCTGAAGATACTGATCATCAAATATTGTTGTTAAGGGAGCAATATTAGCAGAAAAACCGCTTATGCTAAAATCGTATGCTTATAAACTATTTAAAAATGATAAAACTATTGTCATTGCGAGGTACGAAGCAATCGCAAACTATGCTTAGCTGCTCTGTATAGCATGAGATTGCTTCGTACCTCGCAATGACATGGTAGAGTTTGGTATTGTACCTCCTGACAATTTACCTCGCATACTTTTTCACCAGATTCTCTACTATAGCAGCGGTTTCATCCGGAAAGTTTACCTGTATTATTTTATCATCGTTAAGCCAATTGGCAATATGGTTGTTGAAATGGCCATCAATCTCGTTAACAACAGGCACACCCAGCTTTGATGCCGAGAGGGCGTTACAACGTTGCTCATACTGGCCGGTCATTGGTATCATTAATACCTTTTTTTGTAAAAACAAGGCCTCTGCAGGTCCTTCAAAACCACCACCGGTTAGCAACCCCGCGCAACTGGCCAGGCTTTTATTAAACTCCTGATTATTTACCGGGCATATATGTACATTACCTATGTGGGTTGCTTCTTTTTGTCGTTTGGAGAAGATGTGCCATTCCACATCTGTTTTGCTCAGGTGGTTAAGTAATGTTTTATCATCATACGCGGGCAGATAAACGGTGTAATGCCCGTTGTTTGATGTTTCCATATTACGGATCTCGCTGCGGATAACCGGGGTATGGATAAAATCGGCATAACGCTCAAAATGAAAGCCTACATGATATGTAGTTGGCGAATAGTACTTAAACAGCCACTCGGCATAGTTCCATTTTTGCGGACGTGGTGTATTTGGCGATACAAACGAGCATTGATGGCTTAATGATACCGATGGTATTTTTTGCAACCTGCATGCCCAGGCGCTTACCGGCTCAAAATCATTAATAATCAAGTCGTAATCTTTTAAGGGCAGGCTATGCATATCGCGCCATAACTGCGGCAGGTTCATTATTTTAAATGTTGCCCAGTTATCAACCCCGCCTTTAGTGCCAAAAACAAAGCTAAACCCATGAAATTTATACTTGAGAGGCTGCGCCAAACTCACCTCGGCCTGTGTACCGCTAACTAGCAGATCAACATCTCCATATTGCTGCAAAAGCGGCACAATTTCGCGTGCGCGACTGATGTGGCCGTTGCCTGTACCCTGTATAGCGTATAGTATTTTCATGCTGATGAATGCGCGCTCAAGTTAGCAACAAAAAATGGCATGAGGCAAATTCAAAAGGGTGCAAATCAAAATTGTCGCTATTTTTTTGGCTAAAGCCTAATAATATAATTGCGCATCCGTTGGCTGAAGCCAACGGCAATGATTGATTGTAATTTATTACCATCTGCTTTAGCTGACGGTAAAGAGAAAAGTGTCATGCTGAGCGTAGTCGAAGTATGTGGGCAAAGGCCTTTACGCTCATACTTCGACTACGCTCAGCATGACACCCCTCTCTTTTTTTATAAAAAGTTCATTTTTGCTTAATCAAATAATTATGATGGCTCTTGTCTGAATCTTTCTAATAAGCTTTTTACATCCAGCTTGGCATCAAGGTCCTCGGCATCGGTTTTATCATCTTCGTTATCATCTTTAATAAAATCCTCGGGTCTGTAATTAAATATTTTCCATTTTTTGTCGTGGTATTCCAGCGCGGTTAGGCTCTCCACCCAATCGCCTGAATTCAGGTAGATCACACTACCGTTTTTTTCTGTTGATTCTATCTTCCTGATCTCGGCCTGGTGAATGTGGCCGCAAATTACATACTGATAGTTTTTATCGACAGCCAGATCGGCCGCGGTTTGCTCAAACTGGTTAATGAACTTCACCGCATCTTTAAACCTGGCTTTTACTTTTTTGGAGAAACTCATTTTCTCGCGCCCCATAGCGGTTAAAACCCAATTGGTAACACTATTCAACCAAATAAGCGTATCATAGCCTACAGCGCCTAATTTAGCCAGCCATTTGGAATGTTGCATGGTAACATCAAATACATCACCGTGAAATATCCAGGCCTTTTTACCATCTATATTTAAAACTATTTTGTTGAGCAATTGAAACGATCCCATGTTGAAATCGGCAAACTTGCGCAGCATTTCATCGTGGTTACCGGTTAGGTAATAAACCGGTATGCCTTCGGTAACAAATTTCAGTATGCGGCGTATCACTTTCATATGCGCCTCGGGCCAGTACGATTTACTGAACTGCCATATATCAATAATATCGCCGTTCAGTATCAGCATTTTGGGTTTGATGCTTTTTAAGTACTTAAGCAGTTCTTTCGCGTGGCACCCATAGGTACCTAAATGCACGTCGGATATTACTACGATATCAACTTCGCGTTTTGCCATGAAAATTTGGGGGTTAATGTTCCTGCCGGTAATGAATATCGGTAAATGGTGTTTGGTGAGTTAAGCCAACTGTTATTCGTTGTCTTCTTCTTCACTTACTTTTAGTTCGTAAGGGCTGAAATAAAATACGGCAAGCATTGCCAGTAAAGCGATTACAACCATGTATGAATATTCAAAATCCATTTAAAAGCTTTTAACAAAGGTAAAACTGATAAGTTACTATAGTGTTAAGACTTCGTTAAATATCAATGGTTTAGCTTGCTGAAAAATCTTTTTTTATGCGGTCGAGTTGTTTGAGGTGATGCGCCAGGTGGATGCGGATAAATTTAAACCATTGCGCGGCCGTGAACATGCCCAAACGAGGATGTTTAACCCTACGGATAGCTAATTTATCCGTAGTAAAAGGAACCATCTCGTCCATCCGCTTGCGGCATTTGATGATGAGGTTGCGGGCTTCTTCCTTACTAATTTTAACTGCCGGCATTTTTGAACTGACAGATTGAGGTTCCTTAATTTTAACCGGTGGGAAACGGCCAAAAAGCAATACCATTTTACCCATTAAGCTAGCTTTACCTGTGTTAGGCTTATCCGACTGATGGGTACAACGCTCCAATGCTATAGTTGCTCCCATAGTAGCCTGCATAATGTGCGAGTAAACTTCGGCATAGCTCCAGCCACCGTGTGGTGGTGTTTCGTCGAATTGGTCATCAGGGATGGAATCGATTTGGGCGCGGTAGTTATCAAATATCGCGTTTAGGTGCTTATGCTCTTTGGTTATGCTCACAAAGTAAATGTAGTGGTTTTAAATTCTTTTTGTTAAATAAAATTCAGCCTGTGGTTGGTATTCGAAAGACTTAAAAAGGGTGTCATGCTGAGGTACTCGAAGCATGTGGGCAGAGGCCTTTACGCTCATGCTTCGAGTACCTCAGCATGACACCCCACCCTTTATATCAATTTAACTAGTTTATCTCCTTGTAAAATAGGGATAGCGGTGGTCAAGTCCATCTGCAAACAAAATTCAATATCGGCTTCAATACCTAATGCTTTGAGGCGTTCGCTGTGCGATGTTTTTTTGAGGTAGGCTGAAATATCATTTTTCCCGATCTGGAAAAGATCATAAGCAGCTATGGCAGCGTCATCCAATATAAAACCGGCTGGTTTTAATTGATCTGCTACCGCTCCGGCAAAAAGCGTATCTTCCAGGTTGAAGTTGTTTTTCCATCCGGCACAAACCAGCAATATATCTTCCTGCTGATCTTTTAGCCAATTACAAACCGAGGTAAGGTTGAGAAACGAGCCAATGATTATTTTTTTTGCTTTGATAGATCGCTGCAAAGCATGGGTGCCATTGGTGGTGGTAAGCACTATGGTTTTGCCCGATACTTTTTCGTGTGTATAGGAGAATGGCGAATTTCCAAAATCAAAACCTGCTACTACTTCACCGTTACGTTCGGCGGCTAGCATATAGTCGGCGAATTTATCCTGATAGGCAAGGCATTCTTCAACTTCTGATACCGGAATTATAGCCTCTGCGCCATTTTCAATGCCGTAACAGATAGATGATGTGGCCCTGAAAATATCGATAACTACTACAATATAGTTCTCTACATCAAAAAGAGGGATAAGCGCAGGGGTTAAGCAAACGTCTACCCCCCGGCCCCCTGAAGGGGGAGTTTGATCAGCATGATTGTTAAACATATCTTTTAAATAAAATATTCCCCCTTCAGGGGGTTAGGGGGTTATTTATAAAAAGGTGGCTTAACCACTTTTGCCTTTACTTTATTATCACGTATGCTGATGAATATTTCAGCGCCTTCTTTGGCAAACTCGTTTTTAACGTAGCCCATACCGATTGCTTTTTGCAATGATGGCGATTGCGTACCTGAAGTTACGGTACCGATGTTATTCCCGTCGGCATCAACAATCTCGTAATCGTGGCGAGGGATGCCGCGGTCTATCATTTCAAAACCAACCAGCTTTTTGCTTACGCCTTGTTGCTTTTGTGCTTGCAAAGCATCTGAATTAACAAAATCCTTAGTGAACTTGGTTACCCAGCCTAAACCAGCCTCTAGTGGCGATGTAGTATCATTAATATCGTTACCATATAAGCAGAAACCCATTTCTAAACGTAAGGTATCACGGGCACCTAAGCCTATTGGTTTTATGCCAAATGGTTCGCCTGCTTTAAATATGGCATTCCATATGTGTTCAGCGTGTTCGTTATCAAAATAAACCTCAAAACCACCTGCACCGGTGTAACCTGTTGCCGAAACAACAACATTATCAATACCCGCAAACTTGCCTTTTTTAAAGGTATAGTACTCCATTGATGGCAGATCAATATCGGTAAGGCTTTGCAACGCTTCGGCCGCTTTAGGGCCCTGGATGGCTAGCAACGATGTGCGGTCGGATATGTTTTTCATATCAACGCCCCAGGTATTGTACTTAGAGATCCAATCCCAGTCTTTATCGATATTGGATGCGTTAACAACCAGCATGTAGGTTTTTTCGTCGATACGGTAAACCAGTAAATCATCAACTATACCACCATCTTCGTTTGGCAGGCAAGAATATTGCACTTTGCCATCATAAAGCTTGGCAGCATCGTTACTGCTCACTTTTTGTATCAGGTCGATAGCGTGATCGCCTTTTAAAATAAATTCGCCCATGTGGCTTACATCAAACACGCCTACGGCTTTGCGTACGGTTTCGTGTTCAGCGTTAATTCCGGCGTATTGTACGGGCATATTGTAACCGGCAAAGGGTACAATTTTGGCGCCTGCTTTTATATGAATATCAGTTAATGCGGTATTTTTCATGAATTGGGTCAATTGCCGTCAAAAGTAATAAAATTAGCTTACTCCCACAGGCAGCAAACGCTCATATATATTAAAAAGCTTACTGGTGACTACATTTATATCGTGTTGGTGCTCTATAAGCTCGCGGGCATTTAAACCAACACTGCGGCAAAACTCTTCGTCGGTTATGCAGCGTTTTATGGCATCGTAAAACTCGTCGGCATTATTGGCTATTAATATATTCTTGCCGTTCGTAAAATTAATTCCTTCGGCACCGAGTGATGTGGAGATAATACATTTTTCCATGGCCATCCCCTCAACAATCTTAACCCTCACCCCTCCGCTGGATAACAGCGGTACGATCATTATGGATTTACTATTCACAAACTCGAGCGCGTCATCAACTTCGCCGGGGATAAAAATCTTGCCCATCACCTCGTAATCATCAAAACGCTCGGGAATATCATTACCTGCCACATAAAATTTAACGGGGAGGTCGCCGTTGGTTAGTTCTTTGTGGAAATTTTCCAGAAACCACTCAATGCCTTCGCGGTTAGGCAACCAATCCAGCGAACCTAGAAAAAACAGACTTGGCACCTCGGTTTTGGTATAATCGGGTTTATACTGTTCCAGATTTAAACCTACCGGCAATACATTTACAGGTGTTTCTGTACCATACGATAACATGGTGGCTTTATCTTGCTCGGTAAATACAATAATTGAGTCTACTTTATTAAGTTGCTCCAACTCGAATTTTTTAATGCGCTTGGCATGCATCCTTAAATACGACTTTTTAAACGGGTCATTCTTTTGACCAGCCAAACGCTGCCATACTTGATTTTCGATATTGTGCGCCCGGTAAATAAGCTTTGAATTGCAACTTTTACGAACTGCGTTTAAGTACAACGATACCATCAGCCCATCAAACTGCACAATATCATAGTTATTTATACGCACCTCGCGCATCAGCTGGCGCTCAAATTCGGCATCGTAATACTTATCAATATTAAAAGATGTTTTACTGAACAGGTTAACAGCCACATCCAAAACCGATACCCGCGTATCAATATCATAAGCACGATAGTTTATCTTGCTTATCACATCGTCGTTAGGTTGTTCGTGGTAATTTTTTTTGGAATTTAACGCCACCAACGATACCTCGTGCCCCAGGTTAACAAGGCCTTTAATGGTATTGTATACCACAATCGGGTATCCGCCATTTTGCGGAAATGGAACACGGTGAGCTAAAATAAGTATCTTCAAACTTAATTGGTTTCCAACAAAAATACCATCTGTAACGACTATATCAAAGTCCCTCGGGAAAAATAGTTAATTGCGGCTTGCTTACTGTAAAAGTACGGCGATGATATGGCGTAAAACCTAATTCCAATACTGTATTACGGTGTTTTATGGTTGGATAGCCTTTATTGGTGTGCCAGTTGTATTCAGGATGTTCTTCGGCAATTTGCTTCATGTAATCATCGCGATAGGTTTTGGCTAATATAGATGCCGCCGCGATACTTAAATACTTGGCATCGCCCTCCACAATACATTGGTGGGGCGTGTCCTGATATTTATTAAAGCGGTTACCGTCGATAATTAAGAATTCGGGTTTCAAATGCAGTTTATCAATAGCACGGTGCATGGCTAAAAAAGAAGCGTTCAGGATGTTGATCTCGTCTATCTCCACATTATCAACCGAGGCTATGGCATAAGCAATCGCTTTTTCCTCTATCTCTTTACGGAGCTGGTAGCGTACATTATCAGATAATTGCTTAGAATCGTTTAGCAATTCGTGCTCAAAGTTATGCGGAAGGATTACCGCGGCAGCAAATACCGGCCCGGCAAGGCACCCACGACCAGCTTCATCGCATCCGGCTTCAATCAAATCAAATTGGTATCTTGCTAATAACATCAACAGCTAGTTTTTCAAATATCCGTTTTTTAAAATTGAGGATTTAGGGGTGTGGAAAAGATGTGAGGAAAAATTACTCACCCGGCTACGCTTCGCTGGCCGACTCTCTCTTTCGCTGCGCGACAAAGAGGTGAAAAATACAAGTCCAATTTCCTTCCTTTCTTGCGTTCCTTTTTCTTTGCAAACGAATGTAAGAAGCGCACAAGAATGAAAAATAAATTATAAGATTTGGGTTGACGAATCATCAATTTATTAGGCGATTTTATTATTCATAACTATATTTAAAAAAATAAGACCATGATGGATAATAAACCTATTCCTTCGCTTTACGAATGGGCGGGGGGAATGCCCATATTTATAGAACTGTTTGATAAGTTTTATGATAAGGTATTAGCTGACGATATATTGGAACCAGTTTTTAAGCATATGTCACCAGAGCACCGGTTGCATGTAGCTCATTTTGTGGCCGAGGTGCTGGGCGGCCCTAAATTGTATAGCGAAAGTGAGGGTAGCCATTTCGAAATGATACGCCACCATCTTTCAAAACACCTTACCCAACAGCACCGCCAGCGCTGGATGGAACTGCTGCTACAAACTGCCGACGAGTTAAAACTCCCCGACGACCCCGAATTTCGTTCGGCATTTTTAGCTTATCTGGAATGGGGAACGCGAATTGCCGTCATCAATTCAAATATGGATAACATCACCGAACCAACGGATATACCTATGCCTAAATGGGGTTGGGGAGTGCCTGGTGGGCCTTTTCAAGGATAACTTAAGGTTGATTAGTTTGCTGCTTCGCCGCACGAGAGCTCTTCTCAGTCCTGCTCAAAACGAAATGGTAGAGATTGTGTTCTAAAATATCCGTAGCGTAAGCAAGGTAATATCATCAATAGCCTTTCCTTTTGTAACATGGTTAACATGCTCGAGCAGGGTTTGGTTGAAACTATCGGGCGACGCGTTGCCGTGCTGTAACACAAATTTTAACAACTTTTCCTCGTTCCAGCTTTTGGGGCCTTGTGATTCGTAGTCCATTAAGCCATCGGTATAGTTGAATATCAAACTACCGGGATCAATATCTATTTCGCCCTGATTTAAGAATGGCAGCTCTTCAAAAGCACCTATCATAGTAGTACCTAACTTAAGCGGGATAGCCTCTCCATTTGAATATAAAATCGCGGGGTTGTGACCGGCATTTATATAGTTAAGTAAACGTGTTTTTTGATTGTATTTGGCTAAAAAGAGCGTAATAAAGCGTTCGCCTTTGGTATTGTTGAGTACAATTTTATTAAGGCGCTCAATAATATTGGTCAGGTCGTCCTCCACCGTGGCCCAGGCATGCAAACTGGCCTGAAAATTAGCCATCAGCAATGCGGCCGAAATCCCTTTTCCCGAAACATCGGCTATGCACCAGATAAATTCATCCTCGTTCAGGCGGATAAAGTCGAAATAATCGCCGCCAATATTTTGGTGAGGCAGATACCGGGCATCAATCTCAACGCCATCATCTTTATGTATCCGGATGGGTACCAGCATATTCTGCACCTCAACGGCAAGCTCCATCTCGCGCTCAAAACGTTCTGTTTGTAAACGCTCCCTGAATAAACGTTTATTTTCGAGCGCAACCAGCACCACATTTATAAGGGTTTGTATAAAGTTGAGGTCGTTGTTCAACATCTCGGGCGAGCTGTTGAAATCGCCTATAAACGCGTAAGCAAGCGCCTTGTTTTTATGGTAGATAGGGATGAAGTAATCGTATGTTTTTAGTATCGGGTCGGAGTGGCTAGCAACCGGAGTGGCTGTTTTAAATTTGCTTAGATCGGTGCAAATGCGATGCAATACACTTACCGGTTCAATGGCGCCGCCATACTTTGATATGCAGATAAAATTTTCATCATCCTCAATCAAAAACCTGAATTTCCCTACTTGCAGATAACTCTGCAAAATAACCTCGAGCATTTGCACCAATACTGGTGTAGCTATGTTTTTATTGATGGCCCTGGTTACTTCGAGCAGCGAGTTTAATTCCGACTGCCTCTTAAGCAGTAATCTAATCAGTTCATCTTCGCCAGACTTATCGATATTTTGCATTTATTGGGCAGTATAGATAAGGTTTAAATTTTCAGACACCCCTGTGTTTAATGAATTACCTGTCAAAGATACCATTAACAGATTGTTTAATATTAATAAAAGCCTCCATTCATTTTTTTGTTTTAACAGAAGAGAAGCGTGGGGGTTAAAGATCATATAGTTTATAAACAGAACAGCCTAAAATAAAGAATAATTTTCAAATTCGTGTATTTTGAGATTTAATATCAAAAGCATCGCGCAAACCGGTGGTTACCAGATTAAAAGAATAAACCAAAAACATAATGGCGAGCCCCGGCAGCACTGCTAAATACGCCGCATCCATCACAATATAAGCGTAATTTTCCCGGATCATACTACCCCATGTTGGCATTGGCGGTTGCGCCCCGAAACCCAGGAAGCTAAGCCCGGCCTCCAGCAATATAGCCGTAGCAAAATTTGATGCCGCCAGCACCAGAATTGGCCCGATAATATTAGGCAAAATATGCCTGATAATAATACGTGCATTACCAAAACCCATTGAACGTGCTGCTTCAACGTATTCCACCTGTTTTAAGCTGATCACTTGTCCCCTTACCAATCTGGCTACCTCAACCCACATGGAAAGGCCAACAGCTACAAAAATTTCCCATAAACCTTTGCCCAATGCAAACGATATGGCAATAACCAGCAACAAGGCTGGCAATGCCCAAAGTATGTTCATCAGCCAGCTTAACGAGGCATCAAGCCAACCGCCAAAGTAGCCCGCGATCGCGCCGATGCTTACACCCAGTAACATACTGATGAGTACCGACATTAAACCGACAGATAAAGATACCCGTGTGCCTAGTAACAGCCTGCTCAGCATATCGCGCCCATAAATATCGGTACCGAACCAAAAGGTTTTGCGTGTGATCTGTTTGCTAACGATTTGGTTTTTTAATACGGAGAGATTGCTTATTTGGGCAGATGCATGCTTTTGCCCGGTGGCGACTTCAACAATACTGTAAGCTTTTTTTTCGGGCTTATCTTCATCGCCGATATATTGGTTGATGTAGATGGAATCTTTGGCGAAGTAGTAACCGGTTATGGGTATTTCATGATAAAAGCTGGTTTGTCCCGATAGCATTTTGGTGAAGATGCTGGCGGTATCTACAGGCTCCGATTTACGGATATTGAGGAACATGAATTTAGATCCCGGTTTTTTGAGGCTGAGCTGGATAGCCATGTTATTGGCATCGGGCGTGGAATCGGGCATGATGAGATAGCCCAATATGGCAACCAACGCGGTGATGATGATAAACACTAAACCCGCCATAGCAGATTTATTGCGTTTAAATGTTTTCCAGGTGCGTTGGGATGGGGTGAGCTCGGGCATTAGCCACTAATTTCATGAATTTAATTGGGATGTGGCGAATATAATACCCTTGCTGTCGCACCCATTCCGCGTGTGCCAGCAGAAGGGTATTACAGTTTATTTACGCTATCCTTTAATTGTTCAAGAAATAAAAAGTAGTCATTTTTTGTATCCGTCCCTTTAAAGGTATCAAAAATAAGATTTTTGAATTGTTCCAATATCTTTGAAATATCTTGATTATCAACTATCCCGTTCGACTTAACCCATGATTGTATTTCAGCTAAAATCCCAACATTTGATTCAATTACCGGATTTGTAAGTAACAGAGGATTGTCGATTTTTAGTTTATTTACAACTTTTCCTATGTGTTCAGATGTTAAAAAATCCTCTCCAGTAATGATGGAGGCATTAGAATAAATTTCATTATATCTTTTCCAAACACCATAAATACGCTCTTTTTTAAATTCTTTTTGTTTCTCTATAGCAGCTTTATCATTATCACTTATGACTATACATTTTTTATTTGTAAGTTCAAATATTGGAGTGATATTTTTTATGCTTTTCACACCAGTGGCGCTACTAATTCCAATCTTATTTAATGCATCTTTAAGCTCAGCTTTTTCCTTTGTAAGATGTTTCAATGCTGTTTTAAAGAGCTTTTTATCTCTCCAGCCCTCAAATAAGATATTTTTTTCTTTAAGCTGATCATAAATGCTATATCCTAAAGCTTTGTATAAAACCTCTTCTTCTATAATATTATCCTCTTGCGTTATTTCTAATTGAGTTACTTCCTCAACTTTTTTTACAATATAATGCCTGGAAATGTTTTCTTTATCTATAAGAAATATCGAATGGGTGCTTGCTAAAATATAATTGTTTTTCGAGATGTTTATCAATTCATCCCTTAAACTTCGTACACCTGATGGATGTAATCCCATATCAGGTTCATCTATTACAATCACTGTGTTAGAAAGATCTTTGTTTTTATCATTTACTGATAACATTAATAAAAATGTCACAAAACGCTTAAATCCATCACTTCTTTGATTTAGACTAAAATTATTTTTCTCCTTAATCCCAGCATCAATTTCCTCTCCATTAGGAGATAAAAAGAATGATATATAATCATATTCTTTCCAAACAGCTCTAAAATGTTTAGTTCCGTGATCGGCTACTCTATCTAATAAATTACGTATTTTATTTTTACTGCCAACCTGAGCATTGGTTATTTCTTTTGTAATATCTTTTATTCCGGCAATCTTAAAAAGATTTTTTAACGGTATACATGTATCAGGGTCAGCAGCAAATTCATCTATATTAATAGTTGCCGGCAGTAAATTTGATTCATCATATTGCCAATACATAAGTGTTGGAATTTTCGCTTTCACAATCTGCTTAATTTCAGAACCTATCAATGTATGAAGTTCCGAAATATTCGCTGTTGTATAACTTTCGGCGATAATACTTTCAACTCCTTCTGTATCGATAAATAAAGCATTGTCAACTGTAATATTTTCTGTCGCATTAGGCTTAATATAACTCTTGTTTTTTTTTATAAAGTTTAAAAGCTTAAATTTTGAGTCTAATGTCCAATATGAATATGCTTTTGATTTATCTAAAATGTTTATTCTATACAAACCTTCATATTGAAGTTTACAAAATTCTAATAAAGTATATTCTGACTTGCCGTCTGTTATTATTTTCTTGTCTCTATTTTTTAAATATATAGTGGCAGAAATATTTTTGTATACCTGTTGAATTTCTTCCTGATTTAAATTAAAAATATACCTAACATACGCTTCAACTATCGACCTTTCTTCTGGAAGAGGCTCCCTTATATCTTCATCTGATGGCTCAATGTCTGGAGCTAATAATGAAAGTGCTTTCAGAATATTAGTCTTTCCACTTTCATTCTTACCGACTAATATTCTAAAGCTATTATTTGAGAAATCAACGTCCAGTTCTTTTATTGACCTGAAATTTTTAATACTGACTTTTTTTAGGATCATGTGATAGGATAAGTATATTAGTATAAATATACATGCATATCTTTCATTTCCAAATTGGTTGCTAAAATTCTCCCGCTACCGCAAGCGTCCCGATTGTGGTTTATGCTTTTCTATTGAACTTATTATATACTTGCATGTTTGCCACAAGCGCTTGCGGTAGCAAAAAAGCTGGCATGGTGAAGAACATACCCCTTGCCCCTCTCGAGAGGGGAACTGATTTGCATGGTGGTGATTTTGGTACAGAAACACGCATAAACCCAACAAAATAGGGTGCTTTTATGGGTTAAAAGCTATAATTTTTGTTAAAAAATGGCATAAAAACAGTGAAAAACGTGTGTTTTTTGATGTTTTTAGGGCATATTTTGGGTGTTTTTGGGGTAAAAACGGCTCAATTTGGCATGTAATAACCGCCTTTTTAGGGGCTTTTAGGGCGTTTTTGGGGCTGAAAGTGTTTCAAATGTACCAACTGTTTCATGTGTACCGTGGTACAGTACGGCAGGGTTACCTAACCGTCCTGCCCTTCCAAACGTACTTTTTGGTGTTGCCAATTAAGCCCACATACACAAAGTAAACGATGTGTATGGGCGATAGCAGGAACAGCAACCATATCAGCCCCCTGCGCTTAAAAAACGCCGTTACCGGCAGCAGGAATATGGCCTCGAAGATGAACTTCAACCCATATTGCAGCAGGAACAGGTAGAAGAACCTGACATCAAAAAAGCTTAGTATACCGTTTACCAGTATCAGCACATTAAACAACCAGATACCTACGGCAAGGGCCACTATTTTTTTGTCTTTATACTTGGTAGATTTGGATGCCCAGCGGCGGCGCTGGTTTAAGAATTCCTTTAAGTTTGCCTTAGCGTGAGTGTATACAATGGCTTCGGGTAGCTTCAGGAAGGCGATTTTATCAGCATATTTTTCAGCTACTTTTTGCAGTAGTAGTTCATCATCACCGGATGCTAGTTCATCAATGCCTTTGAACCCTCCTACCTCGTAAAACACATCCTTACGATAAGCGAAATTAGCGCCATTACAGGTTGATGCCTTGTTATTACCAATGAACGACGCGCCCATGGCTACCAGGTAACCAAACTCTAAAGTTTGCAGGTTTTCAAACAGGCTTTTCTCCTCAAAATAGGTTACCGGGGACGAGATCATTACCGGGTTCCGGGTTTCATAATAATTCACAATGGATGATAGCCATTGCGGGCCCATGCGACAATCGGCATCGGTAGCCACCATTAGCTCTCCGGTTGATTGGTTGATGGCTTCGGCAATTGCTTTCTTTTTGTAGGAGTTGAGGGGCTTATCCTCGTTCAATTGTAATAGCTTGATGCCTTGTGGGGCATAGCTGCGGATAATATCTGCTGTACGATCGGTAGAGTGATCATCAACAATAATAACTTCCATCAGGTGTTTGGGGAAATCCTGCACTAAAATATCATCGATAGTTAGGGCTATTTTTTCCTCCTCATTACGGGCAGCGATGAGCACGGTTACTTTGGTTTTAAAATCAACTACATCCAGTTTAGGCCGTTTTAAATTCGACCAGCCTTTTATCAAATAAATAAGTACTAACAGGTACAAGCCGGTTAGCGATAGAGAGATAATACTATACGTTACGATCAAAGAATTTCAGTTTAAAAACAAATACGGAGCCTAAAATAGCGGGAATAATTAAATTTATCAGCCAAATTGATGAAACTGCCGCTACAACAGCCAACGATTGGGTAGTAATATGCGCGAAAAGTACGCTTGCGGTAGCGCTGCGTACGCCAACATCCAGCAGATCCAACGATGGCAGAGCCGATTGCACAAAGAATAATATCAGCACCATCAGCATCATTTTAACCACAGGCATTTCGGGTATCAGCAGGTGTATTACCAGGTAATATTGAAACGAGAATACAGCGAACCTCGCCATACAAAATCCCATTATTTTGAATAACTCCGGCTTGGTATAACGGCCCATGATGTCGAAAAAGCGGTGATATTTTTTCACATAAGGGATGTAATCCAGTAGCTTTACTATCCATTGGATATGAAAAAACAATACCAGGAAAAACACCATAAATATTATGGCTGAAACAAATATCCAGATGTAGATATAGATGTTTAAATGTGAGTATGTATATAAATACCACATCAGCGCGCATGCGCCAAGTACATTGGTTATAACGCTTTGTCCGAATGCGCCTACGGCCATGGCAAATACGCCGTGTATACGTTTACGATTGGGCAAAAACAATACGCGCCCCGCATATTCGCCCAGGCGGTTGGGGGTAAATATGGCCCAAGTCAAACCGCAAAAAACGGCTTCGATAGATTGCCAAATTGAAATTTTTTGAACCCTGTTGATCAGGTATTTCCACTTGATGGATTCAAGTATCCAGTTTACTAACATCAGCAGCACAATTGCCGACATGGTGATAGTAACTTGCTGCTGACTGATATGATTAACCAGTTGTTGAAATCGTTTTAAGCTATCGCCTTTTTCAATAAACTGATGATAGATGTAAACCAGAGCCAAAACAAGTATCCCGACTTTAATCAGGAGAGAAAATAATTTTTTAGCGGCTTTGGTTAACAAGGGGTACGAGTTTTTTTGCAATGTTACAAAAAGTTGATGGTTCATAGTTCATGACTGGAAACTACTTCCACTATGAACTATGAACCATCAACTAAATTATTTAAGTCGCACCTTATAAAAAGCAATGGTATTTTCATACGCATCGGCTGCGGCGGTGCTATTGGCAGTTGGGCTGCTTGGATTGGCAAAACCATGACCGGCATCGTACTGGTGCAGATATAATTTTTTACCGGCTGCTTTCATATCGGCAGCAAATTTGGCTACTACTTTCGGATTGATCCACGCATCCTGATTACCAAAATTACCCAATACATCGGTATGCAGTGTTTTAAGTTTGTTTACATCCTGCTCGGGCATGCCATAAAACATTACACAAGCCACGGCCTGGTTACCAGCTAATAAGGTGGCTTGTAAGCTCCATCCACCACCAAAGCACCAACCTAAAGTGGCAATATGTGCTTTAGGCCCAACGTAAGCGATAACACCTTTTATAATCGCAATAGCACGATCATCCCTTACTGCCTGCATTAATTTGGCGGCTTCAGTGCGATCTGCGGTAACTTTGCCATCGTATAGATCAAGGTCGATGATGTTTACGTTGCCCAAATCGTTGTATATATCTTCAGATTCCTTCTTCACAAAATCATTCAAACCAAAAAACTCATGAACTACTAAAATATAATTATTGGTAGGTGTTTTTGCTTTAAACTCATACGCATCGGCCGTTTTGCCATCGGGAGTACTATAAGTTATAGCTTTGCCTATACTGCTTTGAAAATGTATTGTTTTTGGAGTCGGGTGCGACATCACAAACCTTTTATCATTTGCCAGCATAGCAAATTGTTTTGTGGCCGATGGTTTACTGCAGCATGCCATATTACTTTGGCCAAATGCTATGGCACTACTACAAATAATAAACGCGAAGAGGATGAGTTTTTTCATGGGTTTTGTTGATTAGCTTATTTACAATGTTAGAACAATTTTGTTTTGATGATGGTTATTAATCTATGTTAACACAAAGCTAAATACTTTCCTAAATACAACGCTTAGTATTTATATTAGCATTAATTTACAATACCTATAAAATGAATATTTTAACGAAATTAAAATTACATATACGGCTTGCTTTGGTAGTTAGTTGCCTGTTAATTACGGTCTCATCATTTGCGCAAACTTTAAAGGTTGCCGCGGCTGCTAACCTGCAATCAGTAATAAAAGTATTAGGGGCTGATTTTACCAAAAGAACAGGTGTTATTGTTGAGCCCATTGTAGGTTCATCGGGCAACTTAACCACCCAGATAAGTAACGGCGCCCCCTTTGATGTTTTTTTATCTGCCGATATGGATTTCCCGCAGAAATTATACACTAGTGGATTTGCCTCTAAAAAGCCTGTTGTTTACGCAAAAGGGAGTTTAATTATTTGCAGTAATAAGGATATTGAGTTTGATAACTGGGAACGCATGCTACTTACCCCGGCCATTAAAAAGGTAGCTATTGCCAACCCGACAATCGCGCCATACGGCAAAGCCGCCACTGAAACATTAAAGTTAAAAGGTATTTTGAGCGAGATACAAAGCAAAATCGTTATAGGTGAAAGTATATCGCAGGTGAACACTTATATCACCACAGGTTCGGTTGATGTTGGTTTTACTACCCAGGCTTTGGTAAAGGATATTGAAGGCAAGCAAAAAATTTATTGGAGAGCAATCGACCCAAAAACCTACTCGCCTATTGAACAGGGAATTGTGGTATTAAAACATGGCGAGGCCAACCCTAACGCCGAGAAATTTTATCAGTTTATTTTGAGTGCTGATGCCAAACGCACATTTAAGGAATATGGCTATATTGTAGAGTAAATGGATTTAACCCCAATTTGGCTCACACTAAAGCTGGCATGCATTACTACGCTAATTTTGCTTGCTATTTGCCTGCCGCTGGCGTGGTGGTTATCCAAAGGACGCTCGTTCTTCAAGATCATTATCGAGGCTATTATAACCATGCCTTTGGTTTTGCCGCCATCGGTATTGGGGTTTTATTTGTTGCTGGCGTTTAGTCCGCAGCATGGGGTGGGCAAATGGTTGCATGACACATTTGACCTGCAGTTTGTATTCTCTTTCCAGGGATTGGTGCTGGCATCTGTTATTTACAGCATGCCGTTTATGATGGGGCCTATAAAATCAGCATTACAGCAACTACCGGCATCATTATCACAAGCATCCTACACCCTGGGTAAAAGCGAACGCGAAACTTTTCTCCGGGTACTGCTGCCTAATATAAAACCATCATTATTCACGGCGATGGTGCTCACATTCGCGCACACATTAGGCGAATTTGGTGTGGTGCTGATGATCGGTGGAAACATCCCAAATGTTACACGGGTAGCATCCATTGCGGTTTATGATTCGGTAGAGAATATGGATTATTCGGCGGCCAATACGTACTCGCTTATCTTATTTTGCATTACTTTTATTTTAGTGATCGGTGTATTCATCTTCAACAAAACACAAGCTAAAAGTCCGCTGGAATGATCATCATCAACATTGAAAAAAAACTGAAGGCCTACAGCGGGCAGCAATGGTTAAAGGTAAACCGGGAGTTTGCTAATGGCAGTATCATCAAAATTCACGGACCATCCGGCGCGGGAAAAACAACGCTTTTGAAAATCATTGCTGGACTGGTAACTCCCGAAAAAGGTATTATTAAAGTTGATGGCATTACCTGGTTGGACGCATCCACCAAAACAACGCTATCGCCGCAAAAAAGAATGGTTGGTTTTGTATTTCAAAACTATGCGCTGTTCCCAAACATGACGGTGCGCGAGCATTTGGAATATGCCACAAAGGATGTAGAATGGATCGATCGCTTGTTAAAGATTGGTAAATTAGAAACGCTAACCACGCATAAACCAGAACACCTATCCGGCGGGCAACAGCAGCGTTTAGCCATCCTGCGTGCGTTGGCTATCAAACCTAAATTATTGTTGATGGATGAACCTTTCTCAGCACTCGATCATGAGATGAAAATGGTTCTGATTAGCGAGCTAAAGGTTTTATTTACGGAATTAGGATTGACTGTTTTGATTGTAACTCATAATCCTCAGGAGTTGGAGGGGTTGTGCGATGGGGAGTTGGACATAGATACGGAGCGATAACTTTTCTAATTGTCATTGCGAGGAACGAAGCAATCGCACATAAGCAGAACCGCTCTGTATTGTTTGCGATTGCTTCGCTGCGCTCAGAATGACAATTTGGGTTTCGGAATTTAATTCAACGCTTCCAACAAATCACTAACCGGTGGGCGTTTAGTATAATCTTTATCAACGTGAGCGTAAATAATTTTGCCCGAGCGATCAATTATATAAGTTGCCGGTACTGGCAAAACGTGATCTGTATTACCATTATTCTTTTCCAGATCGACCCCATAATTTTTTAGTTTGGCCAGCATGGCGCCATCAACCACATAATTAACCTGGTAAGCTTTCATAATGGTATAGTTCTTGTCTTGAATGATAGAGAACGAGGCGTGCGTTTTATCAATTGTTTTGTTGATATTCTCACCTGTTTCAGGAGTAACACCAATAACATAAGCACCTTTTGCCGTTAATAGCTGCAATGAATCTTGCAAATGGCTAATCTGTTTGTTACAATACGGGCACCATTGTCCGCGATAAAAAAACAGCACCACGGCTTTATGCTTTTTTAATAATGCTTTAAGATTAAGGGCTTTCCCCGTGTTATCAACCGCTGTAAATGCAGGGGCAGTTTCACCTTTTTTTAAACCTGTTTGGGCTACTGCGTTTAAACAGAGAAATGTAGTAACAGCAATTAGTAATATTTTTTTCATAAAGATTTTTATTACTTAGTCGGATATAACTTTGTACCCTTACAGATTAAGTTTACTCCGCGATACTCACCACAATTTTATCCAGATTATGCAAGTACCTTCTTCCGGTTTTATAATCGAGCATGGACACCATTTGGATACTGCTGGTTAGCTGATCGGCTTTTATACCATTCTTCTCCATCACAATATATACGTTATCCCCTATTTCGGTATTGAACAACTCATTCCACGAATAAACAACTTTATAGCCATCGGCTCCCACGCAGGTAAAATACATGCTACTGAATAAATGCGGCGTAAGCAACCATTGCGAATGGTTCAGAATATCTTTCAGTAAAACTCCTTTTAGTTGATCATCCTGGTGTTTAAAAGCCCCGGTATGATCAGTAACTTTAATATTCCCAATGGTTTTTAGCGGATAGCTGTTCAAAGAATCCATTGTAATAATAGATCCTACTTTAACCTTGCCGACTATAGCAAACTCATGGGTCTGGGTATTGGTTTGTTGTGCAAACGTTGCAGTAGAGCTGCATAACAAGAATAAAACAAGTAATTTTTTCATACGTGATGTGGATTGCAATCAGGGAGATGATCACAAATATAAAATAAAGAGGGGGAATTAATCCACCCTCTTCATCTTTAAACAACAACCCTTACATTTTCGACATTTTTGAGCTATCCTTACTCATTTTGCTCATCTTGTCCATTTTTTTAGCTTTCATTTTCGAAGGCTTGCTCATTTTGCTCATCTTACTCATTTTGCCAGTATCGCTAGCAGCAACTGTATGTACTGCCGATGCGTTAGCATTGATAGTTAAACAAAGTGATAAAATTGCCATAGCGGCTACTGATAATAATGATTTTTTTACGTTGATTTTCATGTGTGTTTTTATTTTGATATTCACACATTTAGTCGGCCTCAACTTACGAACCTTACAGTTTATTTAATTTTTATTTAGTTCGATCTCGATACGCTCCTGCAATTCCTTTTTAAAGCTATCGTCTAATTTAACTTCACCCGGCATCGAGCTTTTAAAAAGCTGGCGAACCATATCATTTATAATACGGCTTTGTTTGCCATATATACGGCAAACCGAGCAGCCCATCAGGTGTATGCGCAGTTCTATATGCTCGCGAAAAGTAATACGACTCAACATTTTCTTTTCGATTAGAAATGTGGCCTTCTTACAATTGTACTGTATCTTTTTTAACTGGCTCATAGCTTAAAATTTATTCCCAATTCCGTTGAAGGCACGCCCGCAGATTAAGCTTGGTACGATGAATAATTACCCAAAAATTTGATGGGGTAACCTTTAATTCCGAACATATCAGTGTGGTATCAGCATCATCTATATGTTTCATGGTGAAAACCGCCATCCATAACGCCGGTAGCTTTTGTAAACACATTTGCAGTATGCTATTAAACTCCTTATTGCCCAGGTGATCCACATCTTCTATTCCGAAAATCTGTGGTGCATGTGCTGATCGCCAATGGCCATCAGCTTGATCAAAAAAATCTTCCTGTTCATGCTCTGCTACCTCAGTTTCTTTCCTTAACCCTGAAGACTTTTTGCGATAAACGTCGATTATCTTATTTTTCAGGATGGCGGTTAACCAGGTACGCTCGGAACTTTTGCCTTCAAATCGGTCTACTTTTTCTAAGGCCGCTAAAAAGGTTTCCTGCACCAGATCTTTAGCCTGTTCTTCGTCAGCAATTCGTTTTATGGTATAGGCATACAAGTAATCGGCATGCGATTTTACCCAGGTATGCGGATCTAATTGATTGCTTTCGGCGCTCATTTAATTTTAATCATAATGTTTTGATACTGCTTGGTCGGCAAACGGATCAAAACCTTACAAAGATTAAGTAAAAAAAACGGGAATATTTTGTTTATACTGTCATTCTGAGCACAGCGAAGAATCTGTAAAGTAGTTTACACCGTACAGATTCTTCGCTCCGCTCAGAATGACAAGGATGTTTGAGAATTAAAAATCTATTATTTACTATGCGAAAACAACCAAGGCAATAATTGTGGCTCGGCAAAAGCATCGTCCCAGCTATCGTGGTCATCGTTAGGATATAGGGTAAACTTAGGCTGGCCACCGGCGGCTTTAATAGCCTCAACCATAACAATGGAGTGATCAGCCGAAACTGTTTTATCCTTTTCACCATGGAATATCCACAACGGTACTTTTTTAGCATATTTTTTCGCGTTCAGGGTATTATCTCCGCCGCAAATGGCGAAGGCCGCCGCAAATACATTAGGCTCGCGACCGATGATCTCGAATGTACCCATACCGCCCATAGAGAGGCCACCAACGTATACTTGGTGTTTATTTACAAAAGGTTTTTCTAAAAACTCATCAACCATTCCCATCAGTGCTGCCATGGCTTTGGTTGGTTTGGCATCAGTTGGGAAAATGAATTTATTGCCATTAGTATCTGCCTTAAAAATCACATCCGACCAAAAACCATTAGCCGGGCATTGCGGAAACACCACAATTGCCGGGAACTGCTCACGAACATCAGCCTTTAAAAACAAATCGCTGCCATGTGCCAACTGGGCCTGGTTATCGTTACCGCGCTCACCCGAACCATGCAGAACAATAATCAGCGGGTATTTTTTTGCCGGATCAAATCCTTCTGGAAATAAGATACGATAAGGTAAAGTATCGCCTTTAGCGGTATATATGCCACGCTCATAATTTGGTTTGCTTAACTGTGCTTTAGAGAAAAATGGCAAAGCAAAAAGCATAATAACAAGAAGTGTGGCGCTGATATTTTTGTGCATACAAATAAGTTTAATTAAGGCAATGATCTTTATAGAGCCGAATACTTTAACGCCGGCGAGCAAAAGATGTTTTTTTAATTACCGTAAATATAAAATTATATGCTTAATCCTGTAGTTTCAATTCCTTTTTAGCCACATTTACCGGCTGCGGAACTTTTACATAATAACCGGTACCATCATACACACGCTTACGCGGATGGCTTTGGCACTCATCACTACAGCAACCTTCCATTTTTGTACCGCATTCATCGCATTGGGTAAAATGCTCGTTGCACTCGGGGTTGGCACAGTTAATCATTTTATCGGTAGTAGCACCGCAGTTATAGCATTTAGATATGGTCACCGGGTTAACGCTATTTACATCAACCGATAAACGGTTGTCAAATACATAGCATTTACCTTCAAAATCCTTACCGCCTGCTTCTTTACCGTATTTTATGATGCCACCATGTAATTGGTATACATCTTTAAACCCTTCGTGCAATAACAGGGCCGATGCTTTTTCGCACTTGATGCCACCGGTGCAATAGGTTAATATTTTTTTGTCTTTATACTGAGCCAGCTCATTGATCATCGCCGGAAAATCGCGGAAATTTTCAATATCCAGGGTTATGGCGTTGCTGAATTTACCTAAATTATGTTCGTAGTTTGAGCGTACATCCAGCACAATAACATCATCCCGGTTTTTCATCTCCATAAACTCTTTCGGGTCAAGGTGCTTGCCTGTTTTTGTTTTTGGGTCGATGATCTCAGGATTTCTCAAACCTGAATGCACAATCTCGGATTTATAACGCACATGCATTTTTACAAATGATGGCGTTTCTACCTCATCAACCTTAAAATCGATGTTAGCAAAACGAGGATCTGCATGAAGCGTCTCCATGTATTGCTCACAGCTATCAGCAGGGCCTGATACGGTACCATTAAGGCCTTCTTCGGCCACAATAATACGCCCGGTTAAACCCAGAGATTTACAAAATTTTAAATGATCGGTAGCAAATTGCTCCGCATCCGCTATTGTTGAATAACAATAATAGAGTAGTGTTTTATACTTTGTCATAATCCATTGATGCCGCTGCAAACGGTGTTAAATGAAGTGCAAAGATAATATTTTGATTTGTGATTTCGGACTTTCGATTTCGAATTTGTGCAGCTACTAACTTAGGACAAGCGAATTACAATTCTAAAATCGTAAATCTAAAATCCGAAATCATTTACCTTATACCATAAAATATCCTAATCCCCTGTATGTATTTCTGGCTCCCTTCGTAAGATACGCCGTAATCAATCCGGAAGATCAATCGCTGTAAGCCTACATAAAACTCGGAGTAATTCAGTTGGCCTTTTTCGGTTAAATAGTTGGCACCCACAATTTCTTCCAGTTTGAGCTTACGCAGGAATGGTATATTATTTAATAACACTCCCGAGAAGTTATGCTGGTAATGCGCTTCTATAAATGCATTATCAGTACTAAAAGTATAAAAAGGCAGGAAATGGAAACTACCGACATAGGTAGGATCGAAAGTGGTACCCTGGTTACCTAAAAAGTGATTATAATCAGGGAAATAAATTTTGCTATTATTAAAGAAATCTCCGGCAGTTACCGAGAATGATGAATAACCAAACACCCCTATCGGGATTGCGCTTTGGGCGATGTTTAATGATCCGAAGCTATAATCAACATCAGACCCTAACAGGTTATTTATACCCTGGCGATAGCTTACCGTAACAACCGGGTATTTTGATGGTAAGTTAATTTTTTGTGTAGGCGTGGTAATATACTGCTGATCAAACGATAACCTGAACGAGGTGAAAAATGTAAGCGCCTGGTTCTCGGGGAACAATACGGAGCGGTCGTCCGCCGGGGCATCCGGAACGCCGGGAATATCTGATTTCAGCGGGTTGTTTGAGGTATATTGCCTGTTGCTAAAAGTTTCGATGTGGTTATATGAGGTATTATATAATTGGGTACGGTCAGCATAACTTAAACTGGTTGTCCACAAAACACCATTGGCAAGTTCGCGCTGGTAACCAAAGTTACCATACTTCGATTTATAATATTTAACGTAGTTACGCTCGCTTAATAGCGTACTTAAAGTATTAAAATACAGCGACCGCGTACCCACATTATTCAAATCCAAAATATCGCTGCCAAAACCACCAAAAAACTTGGCGTTATGGAACGGGTCGTAATTATAATCGCCATTAATATTAGCGGTAAACATTTTATTGGAAAAGCCATAGCGAACATTAGGCGTGGCATCCCATGATTGAAAATCATTGAGTTTGTGGGAGTATTTAGCTTCAAGATTTAATCCATATCCTTCAACTGTGTTATAAAAGAATGTTTGAATAAAGGGGTACAGGTAAACAGAATCACGACCGCTTTTATAGGTAGAGCTGTGCCCAAATACGATGTATGGCAGAATCAACAACCTGTTATTGGAATGCTGGGCAGAATCGAGATAAGCCTTCGATCGTTTAAGTCTGCTTACACTGTCTTTTTTATAATAATCCCTTTGCTCCTGCCAGGTTAAGGGAATAGGACGCTTGGATGCCCAATATGCTGAATCTTTTGTATTTGACGCAGTATCATATTTTAATATCTCCCCTGTAAAGTAGCGATCCGGAAAATTAGGTTTTAGGTTATAGTTATTATAAATAGCATCATAATATCCCCCAAATTTAAACCCTAATACTTTGCCCGAGAAGGTATATTGTGCCGATACGGGCTGCCAAACGCTATCTGTTATGGGTATGTATTGCTGACTAACCTCCAGCGTATCAATAAAACTAAGGCCATTATCTTTATTAGTCAGCATCAAATCAACACTATAAATACGCCAGTCGCCCTCCAGAATATAAATATTGCCTTTAAATGTAGCTGAATGATCCAGCCTTGGCGCAACCTGTATCTTATCAATCACGCGCCCATTTTCATTAGTGGTACCAACCAGTTTATACTTGTAATATTTAAATCCGTTGTAAGCCAC
Source organism: Mucilaginibacter sp. L196 (assembly GCF_009765905.1). GTDB lineage: Bacteria > Bacteroidota > Bacteroidia > Sphingobacteriales > Sphingobacteriaceae > Mucilaginibacter. The sequence continues at coordinate 398,056 of NZ_LMUO01000006.1, forward strand.
CGGCGATACAAATCCATGGTCGCTTACGCCGTTTAGGTAAAATATATTTTTGTAAAAATTAACCTGCAGATCTGATGCTTTATTAAAGCCGAATGTTGGGTTTAAGCCAACTGTTTTAGTCGCTATAGTAACTTCCTTTATTCTATTTGGTTGCTGAAAGTTGAAGTTTGAAATAGATTCTGTTTGAAATAAAATCCCCCTGCCAAGCGAATCCAGATCGAGCGTGTTACGCACCTGCCTGCCCATAAAGGCCTTTGGCGCGCCCAATAGGCGTTGCACACCTTTAACATAAGCCGCTACAGAATATTCCTGAACTTCGTTTAAGTAATATTCGCGTTTGGCTATTACCCGGCGCATAATATCATTCGCGGCAGTATCTGTTTTAAGGCGCTTGCCTTGTACAACCACTGTCTTCAGGTTAAAAATCTCATCTTCCAACTGCACGTTATGTGCCATATTGCGGTTGACGATAGTTACGCTTTCAACCCGTTCCTTATATCCTACAAAACGATAAATAACATGATACGTACCCGGATTTAACTTAAACTGATAGCTGCCGCTCTCATTAGCGGTTGTGCCATAAGTAGTGTTGCGTATATAAACCGAAGTAAAAGATATGGGGTGGTTTTGAGCATCGGTTACTCTGCCCGAAAGTATATATTGTTGAGCTGATGCCTTAAAAGTAAGCAGTGTTATAAAAACAAATAGTAGTTTTTTCTTCATGGTAGTCCCTCATAAAATGGATTTACCGCTATAAATGTTTGATTAAGCGTGTAATATATTTTTTAAGATGAATTTAAACTGGCGTTTTGCGGGTTTATGCTTAATTTTGCACTCTTTGATAAATTTATTATGTACAACACCTTAAAACCCGTTTTGCAGCAGGAACTTGCCGAGATTGAAAAAGCCGGGCTATACAAACGCGAACGCATTATTACCTCGCCGCAAGGCGCTGATATTACCGTGCAAGGCGGCAAAGAAGTAATAAACTTTTGCGCCAACAATTACCTGGGCCTGTCATCAAACCCCGAAGTTATTGAGGCTGCTAAAGCTGTGATGGACACGCATGGGTACGGACTATCGTCTGTACGTTTTATTTGCGGCACGCAGGATATACATAAAGAACTGGAACAAAAGATAGCTGAATTTTTAGGCACCGAAGATACCATACTTTACGCCGCGGCATTTGATGCTAACGGCGGTGTTTTTGAACCTTTATTCAACGATCAGGATGCTATCATATCTGATGAGTTGAACCACGCATCCATCATTGATGGGGTACGTTTATGCAAAGCCCAACGCCAGCGTTATAAACACGATGACATGGCTGATCTGGAAGTTAAACTACAGGAAACAGCCTCTTGCCGCCACCGCATCATCGTTACCGATGGTGCATTCAGCATGGATGGAACCATTGCCCAGCTGGATAAAATTTGTGAGCTGGCCGAAAAATATAATGCGTTGGTGATGATAGATGAGAGCCATTGCTCAGGTTTTATGGGTAAAACTGGTCGCGGCACGCATGAGCATCATAACGTAATGGGTAAAATCGACATTATTACCGGCACTTTAGGTAAGGCCTTAGGCGGTGCATCAGGCGGTTTTACCTCGGGCCGAAAAGAAATTATTGATATGCTGCGCCAGCGTTCACGCCCGTACTTATTCTCTAATACACTTGCCCCTGCTATTACCGGCGCTTCCATAGCGGTGTTGAATATGTTGAGTAAAACCACAGATCTGCGTGATAAACTGGAAAAAAACACACTTTATTTCCGCAAAAAAATGACGGAAGTGGGCTTCGATATAAAACCGGGTGTACACCCCATTGTACCGGTTATGCTTTATGATGCTAAATTAGCCCAGGAATTTGCCGCTAAAATGCTTGATGAAGGTATTTACGTTATCGGTTTTTATTATCCGGTAGTACCACAAGGCAAGGCACGTATCCGCGTACAAATATCTGCCGCGCACGAACTGGAGCATCTGGATAAAGCTATTGCCGCATTCAGCAAAGTAGGTAAAGAATTAGGAGTGTTAAAATAATCCCTTATGTCATTGCGAGCGATAGCGTGGCAATCGCGAACTTTACATAACCATCTTGCGTACGTGCGATTGCTTCGTACCTCGCAATGACAATAGTTTAATAATTTATATAAATTGCTTGTTTTAAGATAATGCAAGAAAAAATAGACCAATATACCGCTGAGATCAACGCTTTTTCACCGGCTAATGCTGATGAGTTGGAAACCTTCCGTATCAAATTTTTAGGTACCAAAGGATTGATCAAAGATCTGTTCGAAGAATTTAAAATAGTCGGGCCTGAAGAGAAACGCATTTTCGGTAAAGTACTTAACCAGTTTAAACAACTGGCCGAAGCAAAATATAATGATCTGAAAGAAAATCTTACTTCTGAAGTGTCAACTTCGAAGTCAGAAGTCGACCTTACACTTCCCGGTGATGGTTTAAACCTTGGCTCTCGTCACCCGCTTACTTTGGTGCGTACCGAGATCATCGATATTTATAAAAGATTAGGTTTCGTAGTTGCCGAAGGCCCTGAAATTGAAGATGATTGGCATAACTTCTCTGCCCTTAATTTCCCTGAAGAACACCCCGCACGTGATATGCAGGATACCTTCTTCATTAAAAAGAATAGCGGTCAGGATGATATTGCGTTGCGCACGCATACCTCATCGGTACAGGTACGTATGATGGAGATGGGCAAGCCACCGTTCCGCGCTATTATGCCGGGCAGGGTTTACCGTAACGAGGCTATTTCAGCACGTGCACACTGCTTTTTTCACCAGGTAGAAGGTTTATATGTAGATGAAAATGTATCATTTGCCGATTTGAAACAGACACTATACCACTTTGTACAGGAGCTTTATGGCGAAGGCACCAAAGTACGCTTCAGGCCATCGTACTTCCCATTCACCGAACCATCGGCAGAAATGGATATTTCCTGCACCATTTGTAAAGGCGCAGGCTGTAATATGTGTAAGTACACCGGTTGGGTAGAGATTTTAGGCTGCGGCATGGTTGATCCTAATGTATTGGAAAACTGCGGGATAGACAGTAAGAAATTCACCGGCTTCGCTTTTGGCATGGGTATAGAAAGAATTGCCAACTTAAAATATGTTATACGTGATTTGCGTTTATTCTCTGAGAACGATGTTCGTTTCTTAAAACAATTCCAAACAGAGATAATATGAAGTTAATTTACGCATTTGCTACTATGGCCGTACTGTTTTCATCATGCGGTAAAAACTCCGACCCCATTCCAAATGTGGCCGTAAATTTTGAAGCCCCGTTAACAGATCCCCGCCTGGCGGGACTTACAGCCGGTGGCGGTGTAGTATTTTTGGCGAATTATGGTGTAGCTGGCATAATCCTGTATCATGAGCCCGATGGCAGCTATGCAGCTTATGACCGTTGCAGCAGTTATCAACCTGAAAAAAAATGCGCGGTAACACTTGACTCTGACCACTTAACGGTTACTGACCCATGCAGTGGATCAAAGTTTTCACTGGCCGATGGTAGCCCCGTTAAAGCTCCTGCTACGTATTCACTTAAATCATATTATGTAACTGTCGCTAATTATGAGATATTTGTATCAAACTGATGCATGGAAGCTGATAAAATAAAGGAAAGTATTAAACGGGCTGCTCAGGAGCTCTTCAGAAAGTTCGGTTACCATAAAACCAGCGTTAACGAGATAGCTAAGAAAGCCAAAATTGCCAAAGCCACTATTTACAAGTATTTTGATAGTAAAGAGGCTGTTCTGCACGCCCTATTAATGGACTATATCAAAGTAAGTGTTGACGATTTGATACACGTTAACACCGCCGACATGGGCGAAGAAGCGCAGCTTAACAACCTGATCATGAAGACCTGTCGCCTTTCCTACACCATCTGTAACGAATTCATCGGCTGGGATTTCATTCGTGAATCAACCAACTCGCAGGAGTTCCTTAAAAGATTATCAAACGAATTGGAGGACTTGTTGATCCATGCCTTTTCGCAGTTAAACGGCATCCGCAAGCACGAAGCTTACTTGCAAAAACTACGTTTTTTGGTTAAATGCAGCAAAAGCATCGTTTTCAGCTTCGCATTTACCTCAGTTAGCGATTCCGATATACGCAAAAACTTCGTATCCTTTCAAAAAGAGATACTCCCTTACCTGGTTAAAGCTGCCATCACTATTTAATAGTTGTACTGCACAGTAGTACTTGAGTTAGGTGTAGTGGCTGTCATCCTGCATAGTCGAAGGGTTAGCGCAGAGGCCCGCCCACATACTTCGACTACGCTCAGTATGCCCCCCCCTTTGATTTTTCCGAATATCTCCTATGATAAAAATACCCACCACAGGCTGAATCCAATAAATTCTCCCTGCTGACAAACCTCTGTCAGCACTATTACCAATTTAATTCCCGAAATTTGGAGGGTACCGAAACAATCACCGCAATGACAATATCACCCGCCGCCGTACACAAAAACATCTGGTTCGCTTTATTAAGCGCACTTTGTATCCTTGCAATCGGATTATTCCTCATGCACAAAGTCGCCCCGCTTCATCAGGACGCGGTAGCCAGCGGTTTCCTGTTCGATATGGTGATTACATTCCCGGTTGCATGGTATTTTTTGGTGATCCGTCCGCTTAAACTGCGTAAGTGGAGTATCTTATTGGTTATAACTTGTTGCTGCACGGTAGCCTATCTTATTCTGCCTGCCCATCAACGCCACTATATTTTGCAGCTACGCGAATTGATCGCCCTGCCCGAAGTTACCCTGCTCATCTACACCCTCAGCAAAATCAGGCATATCAGGCGCGAATACTGCCAGTTGCAAGCCACCCTGCCCGATGTAGCCTACAACCTGCCCCAAAGCATGGCCACCGTAATGGGCAATACCACCGCGATAAAAATAATCGCTTCTGAACTTACCATATTATGTTTCGGCCTCTTCTTCTGGAAGAAACAACCGGCCATAACCGCATCCCACCGCTTCAGCATCCACCGAGAAATTGCTTATGCCAGCCTTTTCGGGGTAATCATATCTGTTTGCGCTATTGAGCTGGTTGCCTTCCACCTGTTCTTATTACATTACAGCCACATCACCGCATTTATCGTAACCATCCTCAGCATATACGGCACCCTATTCCTCATCGGCGATTTCGCCGCCATCATCCAAAGCCCTGTGCTTATCCTGCAAGATCAAATATTACTCCGCACCGGCCTCCGCTGGCGTGCATTGGTCGATACCAGTAACATCGCCTCCACCCAAAAAGTAACCGACAGCTTTGAACCCGCCCCATCCTGCTTCAACGGCGGACTTATGAAAAACCGTGTAAACATCCTATTCACCTTCACCCAACCTATACAAATAGAGCGACTGTACCGTAAACCCATCACCACCACCCAAATAGTAATGACTATTGATGAGGCAGAAGAATTAATGGCGGTAATTAGGGCTTGAAATGATAAAAGAACGGGGCCGTCATGCAGCGTAGTCGAAGTATGAGCGCAAAGGCCTAACCGCCTAATTGAAGTAAATAAGATTTACGAAGTTTTAAAAACTTCGTAAATCTGACAGAGCTGTTGATTAAGTCGTTTCCGCCAATTTCAACACCCGTTTCCGTAAAACGGAAGGTCTTGATTTATGGTGCTTATTAAAGTAATTTGATAGGTGGCTTTCGTCAGTAAAGCCAAATTCGGCGGCTATTTGTTTCATATTAACCTGCCCGCTGTTTATTCGCTTTTCAATAAGCTTTGTACGGTAGTTGTTGATGTAATCGCGATAAGTGATCTCAAAGTTTCGTTTAAAATAACCGCTGAAATAATTTATGGATATATTAAAATGCTCCGCCACATGCCTGGCCTGGTATTTTTGCGGATCGTAAATATTTTCGTGCAGATATGAAATAAGCGCTTCCTTTTTTGGCAAACCATTATCAATGCGCTCGTCAAGTTTTAGGATAACCTCTTTTATCAACCCAAAAATCGATAGCAATTGCTGGTACACAAAAGGCGATGATGCTGGGTTTTTATATTTATTGTATAAAATAATATTGTCTATAGCGTTGTGCAATATTGTTTTATACGGCTCCTCAAACTCAAGTTTAATCTCTTTTAATAATTTTTGTCGCATCACCAGTTCGGGCACTATGGTAAAGGATTCGTTAAAAGATGTATGGCTCTGATGCTTAAAATAGCTATCCGTAAACTTGATCATAATGAACCGGGTAATTTCATTTATCCGGAAATGGTGCTGATCCTCCTGCGATATCACAAACAGATCACCAGCGCTATAAGGCATACTGATGTCATTAAGTACATGCACCCCATTGCCTGAATAGATGTACACCAGCTCATAATAAGTATGCGCGTGAACAGGCAGGTGATAAACCATCTCTTCAAAATCGCTGACTAGTAAGGTATCGTATTGCTTTAACCTGCTCATGCTATAAATATACAAGTTAATATCAAATTAGTACAAGTATAAGATTATCAATAAAACTGAACTTTGTATACGTTCACTCATCAATTTTATACCCCATGACCACATATTATTATCAGCCGTTACCCGATCTTCCCCAATCATTGCTAACCTATTTTACTCAGCAAGGTTACCCACTCTCACTTAAAAAAAAGTATATCATAGCGCAGATATTAGCTTTAAACACAGATACAGATATTGACCTGTTGTTATATAAAATAGGCGCTTATTGCAGCAGTATAAGCCGCTCAAGTGTTTACCTGGTATTACAATGGATGGTTGCCAATGATTTGGCAATAAAAACCGTTTATAACGATGATCTGAAAGTTTATTATAAAGCGAATACTGAAAAGTTAATCAGCATGCATTTACCCCCCTTGGTAGAGGTGGCCGATTTTGAGCCTCGCTCTCACTCCTTTGTAACGGGCGTTTAAAGGTTTATACCGATTAAGTATTTGTAATCAGCTAACAATATATATTTGCGCAAGCATTTCATTTAAACATTCACACTCTCGTCCAGGTATTTCTGTGTAAGATTTACCAATTCATCTATATCAAAAGGTTTAGCGAGGTAGGCATCAGCCAAACTGTAACGGGCCACATTAGCAATATTCAAATCCGCCGATATCATAATAATAGGGATCTTTTTAGTATGAGGATCTGTTTTAAGGGCAAGGCACAAGTCGCCGCCCAATTTTTTGTGTAACCAATGATCCAGAATAATAAGATCGGGGGCCAGCGCGTAAACTTCGCTGGTTTCAAGTGCTTCGGGGGCGCTCATCACGTGGATATTCATGCCTGACAATATCAGCTCAATCGTTTCCAAAATACCGGGATCATCTTCAATAATTAGCACCGTCTTTTTTATCATACTGTTATCATACTGTTAATCATTAATTAATAGACTAATTTCTGTGGAATTTATTGTACCACAGGCTCAGTAAACACAATTACCCCATAAATGTTTACCATAATATGTTATTATTATTTCGAATTTAATTAAAACGAAATAGTTGTTTTTATAACTAAATGCGTTAACTACAGCATTAGGGATTGTAAGCCTGCCTGCGATAGGCGGGGGTTAGCCCAATGTCATTAAGTTAAGGGGGCGCCAAGCATATAGCCCCCTCTAAATCTCCCCCGGAAGGGGAGACTTTAGCTTCGCCCGCGTTTGTTTTTTTAAGTCCTCCCTACCGGGGAGGATTTAGGTGGGGCTTAACTTAATGACATTGGGGGTTAGCCCGACGGAGGAGGGCCGCAGCGCAGCCCTGCAAAGCCCGGCCCGCTGGATAGTGGGAATGCCCCATAAAACTCATTCCTATTACTTATCTTTACACCCGATGTAAGTTGTTTACTTTATTTCTTCATCAACCGGTATAGGTTTTACTTAATTGTAGATTAATAGGGAATCGTGTGCAAATCACGAGCTGTCGCGCAACTGTAAGTAACACAAAAGGTTTTTGCCAATAATTGTCCACTGTCCGTTAACTAACGGATGGGAAGGGCGGCAAAAATGTTACAAAGTCAGGAGACCTGCCATATACTGAATTGACAATGCTTTCGCGGTATGAAGCTTTTGGTCAGGTTATGGTTTGTTTTTTATTGGGTACGAATAATTCCACGCACCCCCCACTCCATGCACCTCCCACTTTTTTCATCCACAGGCATTTTATTGAAGTTTAGCTAAAGGGCTTTTAACAGGTTTAATTTATTTAATCATTTAAAAAAATACTAACACAAAATTTGGGCTACCCGCGCATTATCAGTCACCAAAGAAATGCGTGCCGCTATTAGCGAAACCATCAGCTAAATAAACACCAACATGCAGGGATAATTCCTGCATGTTTTATTAAACTTGTATCATGACTTTAGAAGAAAGAATCAACGCATCCGAAACCCGCATTTTTAAAACCGTTTTCCCCAACACCACCAACCATTACGATACCCTGTTTGGCGGCGAAGCCATGCGCATGATGGATGAAGTTGCCTTTATTGCCGCCACACGCTTCAGCAGGCAGGTGATGGTTACCGTAAGCAGCGACAAGATCGACTTCAAGAAGCCCATCCCGGCAGGCACCTTTGTGGAGCTTGTGGCCCGTGTAACCCATGTAGGCAACACCAGCCTCAAGGTAACCGTAGAGATTTACATAGAGCAAATGTATGCCGAAGGCCGCGAACTCGCCGTACACGGCAGCTTCGCCCTGGTAGCTATCGATGAGCACAAAAAACCCGTAAAAATTATCAAATAAAGGCAAGTTCCCCTCTCGAGAGAGGCAGGGGGTGTGTTCTATAAGCGACCAAAAGCGCCCGTACTGTACCACGGCACATATGAAACACCTGGTACAATTGGTACACTTTTAGACCCAAAAACGTCCATAACAACCATAAAAAGGCCGTTTTTACTCGTCTATTTAAGCTATTTTTAGCCTAAAAACACTCGATTTAAGCCCTAAAAACATCAAAAAACACCCGTTTCACATCATTTTTTTGCCATTTTTCAACAAAATATCAGCTTTTAACCCCCAAAAGTTCATAAATTAAACACCATTGTCATTGCTGTAAGGAACGAAGCAATCTCTACAAAGGCAGAGCGAGTTTGCAGACTCCCCTGTACAGCATATAGATTGCTTCGTTCCTCGCAATAATTTTGATAAATGTTAACGCGGGGTGGCTGTCATACTGATTTCTCGAAGTATGCGGGCAGGCCTTTACGCTTATGCTTCGAGAAATCAGCATGACAACTCACTTTGTAGTATCGCAAATTCATCTAACCGCCACAGCTACTTACCACTAATCTTTAAAAAATCAGCCGATTGTCGCTTCTCAACCGGGATCTTGCAAAACGCTTTGTATGAAGATGACAGGTACAAGATCAAATTAAAACCGCTGCTGTTATAAGTCTTGAGGTCCGGGGTATAAAGTATAATGAAATTCCGAAGTTCCTGCCCTTTTATAGGCACATACTGCTGTATATTTTCATCGCTAAAGATCTTGGCGATCCTATCTTTTTCCGCTTCATCAATACCAATCTGCTGTTGCTTTAACTTTTTGTTTTGATAGCCTTTCGAGTCATTCAGCATAATTTTTATGCCACCTACATTATTTTTTACAGCGTCGTCAGTTTGGTATAGTACAGTTTTGCTATTAAGCGGCCCTGTAGTCTCCGGCAATGTAAGCTTACCTGTTTTAATTTCCGACTGCGTTACATCAACCTCGTTCAGGTTCCTGCTTCTCAAATTAAGGAATACATACAGGTAGTTTAGGTTGGCTATATACAGGGTATCATTATGATAAGCTGCTGCACTAAACAAAAGCAGATCGCTAATTTTTGCACCGATAACAAATATTCCGTTAGCATCAGAAACCGTTTTCTCCTGCGATCTTAAATTTTCTACTACAATACCGCCCAGGGCAATCCGGGTGTGGTTCTCAAATATCCGCCCGCCAAATTTATCCTGCGCATAAGCGCATTTACCAGCCAATCCAAATAATGTGATCAGCAGCAATAGTTTTAAGGTGTAAAATATTTTTATTTTCAATACTTTCAGGTTAGGGCTTAATCGCGAAACTATAGAACGGTTCACAATTCAATTTAATATTTATCATTATAATTTTAAGCATTAAAGCACCTTTAATAACTGAGCTTTGCTACCGCATACGTCCCGCTTGTGGTAAATATGCAAAGCAATTATAACGATGCAAAAAAAATCCCACAACCACAAGCGGGACGCTTGCGGTTGTGGGGATAGTAATGAAGGCTAGGTGACAGGGTTTAATATGTAAATTTTAATGCGATACAATCACTTTTTTCTCAATTACAGTGCTACCATAAATAATATGCACATAATACATATCCGAAGTTAACGTGCTGGTATCAAATTGAACCGTCGACCCATCTTTGGATTGGCCTTGACGTAATATCTTGCCTCGTTAGAGCCGGATTTTAGTGTTGTTATTTCCCCGATATACTCACCGTGTACGCCTGGGATTATGGCTAATTCTGAGTTGGTTAGCGGCCTATGCATTTCGATGGAGTGCTCTGGTTCTATAACATCCCGGTCGCCTATAATAATTAGTGCCGGGGCTTTAATAGATTCTAGTTTAACCAAAACTTGACTAACAAAGCAAGTAATCCTATATTTATACCTTAACCTTATTCAACAAACAAACGCATGAAAACTGACACCTACACCAAAATTATTTTAACCGTAATAGCCGTTAACCTGACTATTATTACACTCAAACCACTCATCAGCCCGTCTGTTGCCAATACGGCGGTAAATGATAAATAATCCATGAGCACACCATCATACGGATTGGTACCTCTTAATAAAGATGGCTCCATCAACGTAAAAATTAATCCCGGTGATCCTATTGACGTTACGCTAATAGGTATTAACAAAAAAGGTACGAGTGGGACGCGATAAAGACCAAGTCTGATAATTAAATTTCCTTCCCAAAAGCTTTCCCTAATAGGCACGACAGAAATATATTTTGTAAGTAAGCAAACGTTTACTTACTTTTGTATCATGCGCCCTAAAAACCTAATAAAAGAAGAAGCCATCCGCAGCATCGCCCTGCAAATCATAGCCGATGAAGGCCTGGAAAACCTTAGCATGCAAAAGCTGGCTAAGGCCGCAGGCATTTCGCCCCGTACCATTTATATTAAGTACGAGAACAAGGAAGACCTGTTGGTAAAGCTTTTTATTGAAGAAGTATTAGGCGCATACGAAAAAGCGATATTAAAGAATTTCGATCCCGCTGCGCCCTTCGCGGAAGGCGTGCAGAAACTTTGGTTAAACGGTTTTAATTATCTGATCAATAACCGCCATGCTTTCGCGCTGCTGCAACATGGCAAAGCATCGCCTTTATTAAATCGCGCCTTTCAGCAAAAGAATATTAAGGAAGGGGATTTTTTTGGGCCGATACACCAATTTTTAACGTTGAATGTAGAGGCTGGTATTATTAAAGATTTCCCGCAGGAAATACACCGGGCACTGTTATTTTCGCCAATACTCGATCTGGTTGCCGAGTATTTCGACTACCAAACCCGCCCCCAACAAATCATCACCCCCGAAACCATTTTAGCATGCTGCGAGGCAGTAACTCAAGGCATCCTCATACCTAAAAAATAAAAGCAATGAGCTCAATCAACAATAAAACAATAGCTATAGTAGGCGGCGGCCCTGGTGGTTTAACCCTTGCCCGCCTGCTGCAGATGAATGGTGCCAACGTAAAAGTGTACGACCGCGACCTCAACAAAGATGCCCGTGTACAAGGTGCCACGCTCGACCTGCACGAAGAATCAGGTTTACACGCATTACATCAAGCCGGGCTAATGGACGCCTTCAATGCCAACTACCGCCCCGGCGCGGATGCCCTGCGCATAGCCGATAAAGATGCCAATATTTTGTGGGATGATGATGCCACCCCACGCGAAGAAACCAACCGCCCAGAAATTGATCGTGGCCCACTCCGCAAAATCCTGCTCGAATCATTACAGCCCGATACGGTAGTTTGGGATAGCAATTTTGTATCGTTAACCCCAGAAGGCAATGGTTGGAAACTCCATTTTAAAAACGGGACTTCCGCCATTGCAGATATTGTAATTGGTGCCGATGGCGCGAACTCAAAAATCCGCCCTTATATCACCCCCATCAAAGCATTCTTTGCCGGGATGACCGCCATTGAAGGTGCGGTTTACAACGCAGAAGTAGCCAGTCCTAAAATTTATAAGCTGCTAAATGATGGCAAAATATTTGCCATGGGCGATTCTAAATCATTCATCGTAAGCTCCAAAGGTGATGGCAGCATGACCTTTTACCCGGGCTTTAATTCCACCGAAAACTGGAGCAAGAATAGCGGGATAGATTTTAACGATAAAGCGCAGGTATTAGCCTGGTTCAAACAGGAATTTACAGGATGGGATGAAGTATGGCAGGAAGTATTTGAAAACGCCGAACCCAAATTCATTCCCCGCCCCCAATACTGCATGCCGCTCGACCAAACCTGGGAAGCCCTACCAAATCTAACTATGCTGGGCGATGCCGCCCACCTGATGCCACCCTACGCCGGTGAAGGTGTGAACATGGCTATGTTGGATGCAGTAGAATTAGCAGAATGTTTATTGAACGATAGCTATACCGATACCAAATCAGCGATTGCCGCTTACGAAAAGCAAATGCGCAAAAGAGCATCCGAAATCGCGGCCATAACTTTAGAATCGACAGCCGCATTACATTCGCCGGGGGCGATCAATTACCTCATCAGCATAATTAGCGGGTCACAACCGGAATGAAGATGGCGTAGCGCTGGTTTGCTTTTTAAAGAAATGATTAAAGTGAGCGGGCTCATCAAACCCAAGGCAATTGCTGATCTCGGCAATGTTCCAGTTGGTATGCAGCAATAAAGCTTTGGCTTCGATCACTATCCGCTCAAAAATAAGCTCGGTAGTGGTTTTGCCGGTGGTAGCCCGGATGGCGCGGTTCAGGTGGTTCACATGCACACAAAGCTGCTCGGCATAATCCTTCGCCGAGCGCATTTTTAGCTGTTGCGAAGTTGATTCAATCGGGAACTGCCGCTCCAGCAAATCATTAAACACAGCGGTTATCCGTGCATTGGCATCAGCATATTGGTATAAACTTTCTGATGGTTGCATTTTTAGCGCGAAATGCACCATCTCCATAATATAACTGCGGATCAGGTCATACTTAAAAGGGTAATCGCTGGCAATCTCCGAGGTGATTTTTTTGAAGATCTCGGTGATCTGCTCATCCTGCACAGCACTCAAACTATAAGTCGCCTTCGCACCCGGCACAAACATAGGCAGGTGTTTAACCTGGCTACGGATATGGTCGCTGAAAAAGGCTTCCTTAAAAATACAGAAGTAACCTGTACTCTCTTCGTCAACCCGTTCAAATTTATAAGGCACCAACGGGTTAAAAAACATCAGTGTCGAACCCGACACTTCCACGCTCTTATCCATATAATGAAAAATATTTTCACCACGCAGCAGCGAAATCTTATAAAAATCGCGCCGTGCATATTTAGGCGTGACCCCGCTTTTGCGGGTATCGTCCATATTGAAAACATTAAAATGCCCCGTGTCCATATTCAGGTCGCAAGGCATTTTATCAAATTTATACTGATAAAATTCTTCGAGGGTTTCTGTGATTGCCATATTACTAAATTAAAACAATTTGGTGATAAATCCCTCTTTATCCCCATTGTCATTTCGAACGAGGTACGAGAGAGAAATCTTCTTCAAATACAAGTCGCAGAAGATTTCCCCCTACGGTCGAAATGACACTTGTTTTCCTCAATTAACCCGAAAAATCAGTAATGAAGGACAATTCCTTCCATTGCTCTAATTCAGATTTTATCAACTCTAACTTCGCGTTAGCCCTGTTGTAAGCATCTGTCCCCATAAACAAACGTACCGGCGGGTTGGGGTTTTCAGCCAAAGCTATAAAAACTTCAGCCGCTTTATCCGGGTCGCCTGCCTGCACGCCATTCATGGTTTGGTAACGCGCATGCGAATCCCTAACCGATTGGTAAGCATCTATCTTATTTTTAGATACCACCAGCGACTCTCCGCTCAAAAACTCCGTACGGAAAGCACCCGGCGCAACAACCGTTACCTTAATGCCTAAATCACGCACATCCTCAGCCAATACATCGCTAAAACCAACCACCGCGAATTTGGTAGCCGCATAAATACCCCAACCTGTAGCTGCCGCGAAACCCGCTATCGAGGCAATATTAATAATACTACCCGAACCCTGCGCACGCATAAACGGCAGCACATGCTGCACCACATTAATGGTCGCGAAAACGTTAATATCAAAACTGTCCTTAATTTCTTTGTCCGATAATTCCTCTGCCGCGCCGCCAATACCGTAGCCCGCGTTATTCACCACCACATCAATACTACCAAAATGCTTATACGTTTTTTGTACCGACTCCCAGATAGAATCATTATCAGCCAGGTTAACCTCCAAAGCCAAAAAATCCTCATTCACACCAACAGCATCCAGCAGTTGCGCAGCCGACCGCGAAGTAGCCGCAACCCTATACCCCTCAGCCAATAACTTTTTCACCAGCGACAAGCCTAAACCCTTTGATGCGCCGGTAACATACCATACTTTTTTTGCGTTCATCATCTTACTTTTCATGATACAAATGTCAGCTTATGTTGTGAGTAATAGCTTGTGCATATCAAACCAATGCTTGTATAATTCAAACAATTGGTGGCTTTAAAATGAAGGTTAGGGTGTTACCTCCGGCCCGGGCTGTACGCTTATACTGCACGAGTACTTAAGCGTAAAGGCCCTCGATTGGCCGGTATCCGTTTCTTTCCCTAACGCGGAAAGTCATAAGTATTAACCACCACGCACGTCATTGCTGTAATATTACCTTACTTGCACACGTTACAAATGAGCGCAATTGTGGAAATCAATTAGATGGCGGGCAAATCTGCATCATTGTTACCACACTGCTCGCTTCGTACGATTGTATTTCACCCGTTGGGCATGCAACCGCATAAGACCGGTATGTTAAATTGCGGGCTTTATCGCGATTGGTCCAGCCTGTATTAATATTTTGCTGTATCCATGGTAAATATTGTTTTTGCCCCCCGTCATTTATCAGCATCATTATATACTGTCCAAAAATAGACTTTAACACACCTTGTTCATTAAAATCCCCTTCGGCAGGTAATATCCCATTAACACACATACTATTTTGGGTATAATTGGCAGCCAGCTTAGCATCAGCAAGGTAAGAAGTATCATTAGTTACTTTATAAAGCATAACCCCGGCGCCGATAGCAGTGCCCTGATTATACGTGTAATCCTGATACCCCGGGGCGCCATCACCTATCTTATGGTCGGCTACCTCACCGTTAGTTGCATTAAACAAGTTTGCCCTTGCCCACGCGTATACTGATTTTGCTTTTACAAGATAGCTGGTATCCTTAGTGATTTGATACAAGCGCACAGCTGCTATAACTGTGGGATAATTAATGCATGCATTTTTGCCACTATGCACAAAATCCCAAAACATCCCCCCTTCAACCGGGTCGTATGAACCAGCCCATACACGGTTAAACCCCGCAATTGAATTTTGCAGATAAGCCGCATTTCCTGTAAGCTGATTGGCCCTGGCTAAAGCAGTAACCCACCACATCATATCATCATAAATAAACCACGTGGTAGTATTATTCCAGTTATAGTTATCATATTGATTTGCTCCGCCCGCGTATATATCAGTTACCATTTTAAGTTGGGCAGTATCATTTGTACGCTGGTAAACATCCATCGCCAAATCCCAGTAAATGGCCTGTGTCCATATAGCACCCAGTGCACTTTTGTCGGTAGTACTGTAATAAAGCTTTGCAGTAGGATTATAAAAATATTTGTTGAAAGCAGTATAAGCGGTACTGGCATCGCTTAGTGTAAAATTCACGGGTTTAGTAGTTGGTACCGGTTTTAATGTTTGCGGTGGCGGCATGTGGTAAGGTTTAGCGCAGCCCATACAAGCAAACCATAAGGTAAGCGGTAAAGTGCAGATCAGTTTTTTCATAATAAAGGTTTGTTTCATAAATTATAGGTTAGTGAATTGGTTTATTATTATTTGCTTTATATAAAGCTGGTTTAGCGCGTATCTGGGATTTCGCTTAGCAAGAATAGGTGTTGGGTATTAACAAAACGGTTAATAAAGTGGTTAATACAGAGATTAATTCATTAACCGAACTTTTCCTTAAACGCAATCAATTGCGCCAAAAGAAAACAAATTATGATAGAATTATCGATAATTAAGCATTGCCTATTTAGGCGTTTTATGTCTGTAGCTTACAAAGCAGTTTACTCAGTATATCAAATCCGAAATCGAAATTCCAAAGTCCTAAATCAAAATATTACCTTTGCAGCTTTATGAGCAGAGGTAACAGAAACAAACCCGATAAAATTTTTGAAGACGTTGAGATAATCGACATTGCCGAAGAGGGCAAAGGCGTTGGCAAAACCGACGAATTTGTACTTTTTGTAGAGAAAGCCATCCCCGGCGATATTGCCGATGTGTTGGTTTACCGCAGCAAAAAGAATTTCGGCGAGGGCCGTATCCTCAACCTCAAAAGAGCATCCGAATATCGGGTGCAAACTTTCTGCGAACACTTTGGCACCTGCGGCGGCTGTAAATGGCAGCACATGAGCTACGACGCACAGTTAAAGTTCAAACAAAAATCTGTTGAAGATGCCTTAACCCGCTTAGCTAAAATTGATATAACCGGGATGATGCCTATTGTGGCTTCGCCCGAGGATAAATATTACCGCAATAAGCTCGAGTTCACATTCAGCAACAAACGCTGGCTGATGGATGGTGAGGCCAAACCAGATGATAATATCAATATGGATGCCCTGGGTTTCCATATTCCCGGCAGGTTTGATAAAATTTTGGATGTACACCACTGCTACTTACAGGCCGATCCGTCAAACGCTATCCGCAACAGCATTGATGAGTTTGCTAAACGCGAGGGTTATTCTTATTACGATTTAAAAGGCCATGCAGGTGCTTTGCGTAACCTAATTATCCGCACCTCATCAACCGGCGAATTGATGGTGATCGTGGTTTTTGCCTACCCTACCGAGGAAGAGATTACTAAACTGATGAATTTTGTTGGCGATACTTTTTCGCAAATAACTTCGCTATTGTACATCGTCAACCTAAAAAAGAACGACACCATTTTTGATCAGGAGGTTATCGCTTTCCGCGGGCCGGAATATATCCACGAAGAAATGAACGGAATCCGTTTCCGTATAGGCGCGAAATCGTTTTATCAAACCAACTCGGCACAAGCAAAGCGCTTGTACGAGATAACCCGCGATTTTGCAGGCTTCACCGGTAACGAACTGGTTTATGATTTGTACACAGGTGCCGGAACAATAGCCAACTTTATTGCCAGCCAGGTGAAAGAAGTTGTTGGGGTTGAGTATGTACCAACCGCTATTGAAGATGCCAAAATAAACTCCGCCATCAACAACATCACCAATACCAAATTTTATGCAGGTGATATGAAGGATGTTTTGGTAGCCGACTTTATAGCCGAACATGGCAAACCAGATGTGATCATCACCGACCCACCGCGCGCAGGCATGCACCCCGATGTGGTTGCCCGCCTGATGGAAATTGAAGCGCCAAAAATTGTATACGTAAGCTGCAACGCCGCCACACAAGCCCGCGATTTGCTGGTACTAAAAGAGAAATACGACACGGTTAAAATTCAACCGGTTGATATGTTCCCCCATACCCAGCACGTAGAAAATGTGGTATTGTTAATGCTTAGAAATAATTGATTTTATAAGCATCAGGAAAATCGGCTTAATCCTATAAATCCTGGTTCAGACAACTTAGAGTTAATTAATAGATTAGTAAATTTGCAAAACATCAGGAAAATCGGTTTAATCCGTTAAATCCTGGTTCAGACAATATGGAACCCGAAGAACTGCTAAACGATAATAACGGAAAAGACAAGGAAAGCCCGCTTTTAAGTCTGGAGATAGATTTGAAGCTATTTAACGAATCAATCCGAGAAGTGGCTATTGAAATTATGGTAGAAGGATTATCCAGATACCCCATCTTCGTAGCCCACCAGCATGAAGTAGCCTTAGGCGAAATGATATTGGATAAAGACGATATCAACAGCGACTGGAGCATCAATGCCTCAACACTGGAAGAGTTCATGGAGCGTGGCATCATCAAAAAAGAGCTTAAACAACGCTTTATTGATACTTATAAAAAGCCCGAAGACTTTATGTGCATTTTTGTGATAGTACCCGAAGGCGCCAACTTTGTATTTTTCCCGTACGTTAAAGATTAAGAAAATTTTCAAATTCCCCTCTCGAGAGGGCGCGAAAGACTTGCGGCAGCAGGGGTGTGTTTCTACGCCATTCAATTCTCACTTTATGCTTTAAAACTTAATTTCTACCTTAGCCGTTAAATATATTTGAATATTAAAATCACTTCTAACATTCAACTAAAGTATCATGTCAGATAAAAAACTTCTTATTCTTAACCAGCATCAAATGCAGCAAAAGATCGACAGGATTGCCTACCAGATTTTGGAGGATAATTTTGACGAGGAAGAAATACTGATAGCAGGAATTTTACCACGTGGCAACCACATTGCCGAACGCCTAAAGAAGATATTAGACCAGATAGCGCCCTTTAAAAGTAAGCTACTAACCATCGAACTGGATAAACAAAGCAGCAGCCTTAAATCAAACATTAATTTTAATGTAGATGACTGTAAAGATAAAGCGGTTATTTTGGTGGATGATGTGCTAAACTCAGGCAAAACACTGGCTTATGGCTTTGGGGTATTTATTGATGTGCGTTTAAAAAAGCTGCGTACCGCTGTTTTGATTGATCGTAACCACAAGAATTTTCCGATAACTACTGATTACGCAGGCATGGCCCTATCTACCGTTTTAAAAGAGCGTGTTGACGTTTTTTTAACCGAAAACGGCGACGAAGACGCGGTATATTTAACGTAGTATTTTCAATTCCTATATTCCCAATTTGTGTAAAAAATTTCCCAAACAACTGGTAGGAATTCTACACGCAAAAACAATCTGTTGCTTAACAAACAAGGTACCCGGTTCAAACTAACATTTCGGGCAATTGGCATTGCCTTTGAATTAATATCAGCGTCCCTTACAAAAGGGTTGTTTTCATAGGTAGATGTAGGCCGAAAGACTGCGAGAGTGTTTCGGCCTTTTTTATGCTAAAAATTTCTCAAAAATATATTGATGTGCCCTGTTTATATTAATTCATAGCCAATCCTGTAACTCACATTACTAATACATCCAGGTTTCTACAACTGATTTGCCCTTCTAAACGTTTGTAATATTATATAATAACTCAGGTGGCATTTGTTCCGTCCCATTAGCCGTGGTTAATATTAATATATATAATATTTTGCCCTTCCTTATGAATTCTATATTTGCGGGGATTGCCGAATCATTGGCCTTAGCAATAATGTCATACGTGTCATCTTGATTATTATAGCTTAAAGAAAACGTTTTAAATTTGTAGTAATAACAAAGTAAACTGTCGTTTTGGGCAATGGGTTTAATTAAATCTCCATCAAACTTAAAATTTACTTTTGATATTGTGTCTGTATTACCTACTCTTATATTCATTTCATAATTAAGCCCAAAACGATCATTATAAATGGCATTTATATTAATCCTACTACTCTCATTGGTATAGTTAACAATGTTTCCAATTTTTAAAGCATGTGATAGCAGTACACTATAAACAATAATGTGATATTTACCATTGTAAATGTAAAGTGATTCGGGTTGCCTATGTTCGCTTATTATAGTTGAATAAAATCGTAATTGACCTTGTATTTGTTTGGCAAATAAATTATCATAACTTCTTATTTGGGTTTTTGTAGTGGTTTGAGGGTCATGTATTGCAGTGTAAATCATTCTTGATGCAGCATAAAAAACTACAAGTAAACAAACCCAAATAATCGAGCGCCCATTAAATTTTTTCATTTTTCGATTAATCACTTATTGCATATTTGATTATTACTATGCTCAAACTTAAGTCTAATTTACTATCTGCATTCTAACAGCATATTACCACACCTAATTAGCAGTTTTACTCAAAGCCTGCTTCCCAAACTTCATCAGATCTTTAGCCCCCATATAACCCATCGTACCAAAAACCGGTTTACCGTTAGCGTCGAAAACGATTAAAGTAGGGTAAGCAGTTATCCCCCATTGACTAGCCAGATCAGGCCCTTCCCCACGCTCCATATCCATCGATAGGTTTATAAAGTTTTGGTTATAAAACTCCGCTACTTTTTTATCCTTAAAGGTGGTGTTCTTTAACAAATTACACGGCCCGCACCAGGTAGCATAAGCATCAACAAAAATGTATTTATTTTGTAATTGGGCCTGGTGCAAAGCTTCAATCCATGAGTTTTCAATAAAAACAATTCCATTAGCATTTTTAGCATTATCATTTTTAACACTTTGTCCGCAGCTGAATACCGGCATCAATGCCACTAAAAGTGCAAATGCACTCCATCTATAAAAACAAATCAATTTCATATAAAACAATAAACCCAAACCTATAAATAATATTACAGGTTTGGGATATTCAATTTTATTCAGCGCTTATGCTAACACTGTTATCAGGATTCGCTTAATGCTGATCCTGTTGTTGGGGCTTAGGCTGCGGGCGTTGCTTCTGTTGCTGCTGACGCTGAGCTTGCTGCTGCCTTTGCTGTGCCTGTTGTTGAGCCTTTTGCTGCTGCTGTTGTGCTTGCTGCTGCTGGTGCTGAGCTTGCTGCTGTTGGCGGGCTTGCTGTTGCTGTTGTTGAGCCTGTTGCTGCCTTTGCTGCGCTTGTTGTTGTTGCTGCTGCGCTCTTTGCTGTTGCTGCTGAGCCTGTTGTTGTTGGCGCTGAGCTTGCTGCTGCTGTTGACGGGCCTGCTGTTGTTGTTGGGCCTGTTGCTGCCTTTGCTGCGCTTGTTGCTGAGTCTTTTGCTGCTGCTGTTGAGCTTGTTGTTGTCTTTGTTGCCCCTGTTGTTGAACTTGACGAGCTTGTTGCTGTTTTTGCTGCGCCTGCTGCTGTACCTGACGAGCCTGCTGTTGTTGCTCCCGAGCCTGTTGCTGCTTTTGTTGCCCCTGTTGCTGAACCTGACGGGCTTGTTGTTGCTTTTGTTCCGCCTGTTGTTGACCCTGATGTGCTTGTTGCTGATGCTGCGCCTCCTGAGCTGGTTTTACAACAGCTGGTTGCTGCCCCCTGTTAGGCGCATTGGTTGCCGGGCGATTATTTGCCGCTGGTTGTTGCTGTTTTTGTGGCCCATGAGCCTGATTTCTTCCCGGTGCACTGGTATTTGAAGGCAGGGATGGCCTGGCACCACCTTGTGCCGGGCGGCCATTTTCAGGTCCAACTTTACTTTGTATTGGCGCAGGGTGTACATTTACAAATTTTGTATCAGGCCTGGTGCTGTGTGCAACCGTTGCTAATTTTTGCGCGTTAGCACGATTATTTGCCACGCCACCTGCTCTGCCTATGCCTGCATTGGGGTTTGCCTGCCTGTAAGCCTGGGCATTTACCACCCTTGCCGGGCGTGCATTAGCGGTTTGGTTAACTGCCGGCCTAAAAATATTTATAGCATTATGCCCCACACTTGCTGCGCCGGGCCTGCTGGCATTGTTAATCTTGTAAACAGTAACCGGTCGGCGTGTAATACGCTGAATATCTGCAGGGCGCGGGCCTGTTGCATACGTTTGGTTGTTATACACATAGGTATTATTAATTATAGTGGTGTTACGTATAATATTTACCACCTGGGTATGCGGTGCATAATAATTGTATATCCGCGGGCTGTTCATATAACGTTCAGGCGCGCACACCCAGTAATTATTGGGCGCATTATAACCACCACCTATTGATATGCTGATGGATATACCTGCATCTAACGGTGCCCAGCTATAGTAACCACCGCCATGGCGCCAGCTAACCCAGGCTGGTGCCCAATGGTGGCCCGGTATCCATTCCCATCCATAATAATCATCAAAATGCCACCTGCCATAATGAAAGGTTGCCCAGCCCCATGGATAATCTGATACCCAGGTATTGCCATATTCTGTTTGTGCCCAGTAGCCATTGGTGGCATACGGCCTAAAGTCCTCATCTACATTAGGTATCCAAACATCCCCATAATAATCATCCTGTACCCAGGTACCATAAGGTGCTAATTGATCATAAAATTCCTGGTCTGATATATATCCGTCCTGTGCCTTACCCTTATTAGGCATAAACAGCATAAACGCAAGCGAGAACATGCTTATCGTAAGGGCTCCTTTTAAAGTTTTCATGTGATTATATTCTTTTGTAACAATCTTGTTTCAATACTTAACATGTAGTAAACGTTTAAATTAATAAATGTTTTAAATGTTATTAAAAATTCTTCATACGTATTTTAATATGCCTTATAATTGTAGTATAATTTACCTCATTAAATAAACCATCTATTATCAGGCAATAGTTATGAATAAAGTAAACATACCCAGGCTCGATCTGAACGCCTATATACATGGCACCGACCAGGAGCGCAAACAGTTTTCTGACGAAATTGGAAAAGCCTTTAACGAGACAGGTTTTGTAACCATTACAAACCACGGTTTAAGCAAAGCTTTAATAGACAAGCTTTATATAGAGGTAAAATCGTTATTCGCTCTCACCGAAGACACCAAACTAAAATACGAAATACCTGATCTTGCAGGTCAGCGTGGCTACACCGGCAAAAGCAAGGAAACTGCCAAAGGTTTTAAAACCCCGGACCTGAAGGAATTTTGGCAGATAGGCCAAACCGTAAGTAACGACTCGCCATTAAAAGCGGATTACCCGGATAATATTTTCGTAACCGAATTACCCGACTTTAATATAACCACGCAGGAAGTTTACAAAAGGCTTGAACAGGCCGGTATACATTTATTACGCGCCATAGCTACTTACCTTAACCTGCCTGTAGATTATTTTGAGGATAAGGTTAAAGAAGGCAATTCCATACTCCGCACGCTGCACTATTTCCCGATAACTAATCCGGATGCTTTGCCTGATGACGCGGTACGTGCAGGTGCCCATGAGGATATTAACCTGATCACCCTATTAATTGGCGCAAGTGCTGATGGCCTGGAGCTGTTAACCCGTGATAATGAATGGTTCCCGGTTACTGCTTTTGGCGAGGATTTGGTAGTAAATGTTGGCGATATGCTGCAGCGTTTAACCAACAACAAATTAAAATCAACTACGCACCGTGTGGTTAACCCACCGAAAGATCAGATGAAAAACTCACGTTACTCTGTACCGTTTTTCCTGCATCCAAAATCGGGAATGAGTTTGGCTTGCCTACCATCATGCATTGATGAAGCACACCCTAAAAAATACACTGATACCACAGCCGGTGAATATTTAGACGAACGCTTACGCGAAATCGGCCTAAAAAAATAATCTTCAATATTACAATCCCATAAATGCCAACCGCTGATCATCCGTCAGGTTGGCATTTATTCCTTGATAGCCAGACTTTTCAATATTATAGACTATTAAATCCATGGATTTAATAGTCTATAATTGTAATGAAACAGTTACAAACCAATTTGTAATCAACACGTTACAAATCCGTTAGCATATATAATTTAGTTTTGGATCAATATGATCTTTTACAAACTTATTAGAATGAGATTAAACTTTTCTCATTTATTATAGTCAAAGAAATGTCATGCTGCCCCTAAGCCTGATAAAAATTTAATGTTTCATTTTAAAACCGATTATGCAAAATAAAACTTTAATTATCGCGGGAATGCACCGTTCAGGCACATCGCTAATTACACATTGGTTAAGCGAGTGCGGCTTACAGTTGGGCGAAAATTTTTTACCAGCCGGAGTTGGAAATGTAGACGGGCATTACGAAGATATTGAGTTTTTAAAACTACACGAAGAGATACTAAACGACAATCACCTGCCCCCAACCGGGCTTACTGATGAGCATAATATTGATGTATCGTTATATCACCGCGAAAAGTTAAAAAGCGTTATCAGGGTTAAAAACGCGCTTTACCCGCAGTGGGGTTGGAAAGACCCTCGTACCTGTCTATTCTTAGATACTTATAAAGAACTATTACCAGATGCCCGCTACCTGATTGTGGTAAGGGATTACCAATCAGTAGTAAGTTCATTATTACAGCGTGATTTTGTATTTATTGAAAAGAAATACTTAGCGCGCGGCTATTTCGACAGGTTAGTATGGAATGTTCTCCGCAGAAAACGCAGGCTGAAAAAATTATACAATCAAAAGGCCGAAGATTATTTAAAGATCTGGATTGCCTACAACGAAGAGATCCTGAAAAACATTAAAACGCTGCCTGAGTCTGCTTACGTAATGATCAATTATTCATTGCTAAATACTAAAGACGATCATATTTGCTCCTTCCTAAAAACCCACTGGCATCTGTCGCTGAAATACTCCCGGTTTAAAGATATATACAAAGACAAATTAATCAGCAAGCCTATAAATACCGATGCATTCATACTTAATAAATCATTATTAAGCAAAGCCAATCAGCTGCAAACCAACTTGAATACATACATGGCCTTTTCCTGATTACAGGAGGCCAATTAATTCTTTCAGGTTATTTATCTGCGCAGGCACATCATCAGGCTTAGGCAATTGCATTGGGTTAAAATAAATGGCATCCATACCAAAATTTAACGCTCCGCGGATGTCGGCCTCAATGCTATCGCCAATCATAATGCTTTCATCCTTTACAGCTCCGGCCAGGTTAAGGGCATGCTCAAATATGGCTTTGTTGGGTTTATTAATCCCAACCGCTTCTGATATAATAATCTGGTCGAAATAATGACTGATATTGCTTCCGGCAATCTTTATTTCTGTCGATTCCTTAAACCCGTTCGAGATCAGGTGTATGGTATACTTTCTTTTCAAATAAGTCAACACCTCATGCGCATCCGGGAATAAATTAGTTTTGGTAGGGCATAATTTCACGTACTCATCCTCAAAACCAACCGGTATCAACTCCGGCTTAACACCCAGATCCAAAAATGTAGTCCTGAACCTTGCCTCACGTAAATAATCCTTGGTAATCTTACCCATATGGTACTGCGCCCATAGGCTATGGTTGTTGCGGGTATACGTTTCAATAAAAGCATCAGCCGAGGTTAGCCCTATTTTATCCAGCCCATGTATCACATAAAGCTCCTGTAAAGTTTCCTCGGCATTTTTATCAAAATCCCAAATGGTATGGTCAAGGTCGAAGAAAATGTGGCGGTAGTGTTTCATTTTGAATTCTATATATTAGATCCCGATACCATAATGTTAATACGGAATTGGGTAACCATGCAAAGCTACAACTTGAAAATAAATTACATACGGTTATTAATATCATGTTCAACAATAGCTTCCGTAGCAATTTTCGCCTTCTTTGTATACTTTGCCTATGAAGAAACCGGCACAGGGAACGAACTGCCTTTTTTACTTGCCGGATGGGTGCTACACTTAATCTTTTATCCTGCATATTTATTCACCGATATATATATCATTCTTTATCAAATCCGGGTGTATTCTTCGCTGGTGGTACTATAGGTACAATTTTAGATGGCTTATTGATTGAATTAATGATCGTTAAATATCAATCCTTCAAAAAAAACAAATAGTATGATAATCTTCTTACCCTCTTTCCGTCGCAGACGAAGGAGGGTCGAACAGTATAGCGCAGTCGGGGTGAGTCAACGGCGTTAACACATTGGCGCATCGACTCACCCGGTTTTCGCTCAGCCGCTCAACCTGTCCTCTCTTCTGCTTCGCAGGAAAGAGGGCAAAAACCCTTTTCTTACCCTCTTTCCGCCTCAGGCGAAGAGAGGGTCGACCAGCGAAGCGTAGTCGGGGTGAGTAACCTCTCCAATTTTTAATTCCCCCTACTGACATACAGATGTCACTCCCCCTCATTTACTTTGCAAAAATCAAACGGAACATTACAAATCCGAAAGCGTTATCATAATGTAAACTAACCACTGGTAACTGATTAACTAAGCACTATTTTGTACCTTTATAAAAGTCTATGGATTTCAATTTAACGTCAGTATACAAACCCACCGGCGACCAGCCCGAAGCGATCCGGCAGTTGGTTGAAGGTGTGAATAATAATGAAACATTTCAAACGCTATTAGGTGTAACAGGCTCTGGTAAAACGTTTTCCATTGCCAACGTTATACAGCAAACGCAGCGCCCTACGTTGATATTAAGTCACAACAAAACACTTGCCGCACAACTATACGGCGAATTCAAGCAGTTTTTCCCGGAGAACGCGGTAAACTACTTTGTTTCCTATTACGATTATTACCAGCCCGAGGCATTTATTCCCTCATCAAATACCTATATTGAAAAAGATTTACAGATAAACGAGGAGATTGAAAAGCTCCGTTTACGCACTACATCGGCCCTGATGTCGGGCAGGCGCGATGTAATCGTGGTATCGTCCATCTCCTGCATTTATGGTATGGGTAACCCCGAGGATTTTGCTAATTCGGTATTCAAATTCGCGGTGGGTACACGCATCAGCCGCAATGCTTTCCTGCACCGCATGGTGGAGATCTTATACTCCCGCACCACAGCCGATTTTAAACGCGGAACTTTCCGGGTTAAAGGTGATGTAGTTGATATTTTCCCTGCTTATATGGACCACGCTTACCGTGTTTCTTTCTTTGGGGATGATATTGAGGAATTAAGCACATTTGATGTAGGCACCGGCAAAACCATCGAAAAAATGACACACATGGTGGTTTATCCCGCCAACCTATACGTTGCCCCGCGCGAACGTTTCATCCAATCCATATGGGCGATACAGGAGGAACTGGAAACCCGCAAAAAACAATTTATTGACGACGGTCGTTTCTTAGAAGCAAAACGCTTGGAAGAAAGGGTTAATTACGATCTCGAAATGATACGAGAACTCGGTTATTGTTCTGGCATCGAAAACTATTCGCGCTTTTTTGACGGCCGCCAACCGGGTGCAAGGCCGTTCTGTTTGCTGGATTATTTCCCAAAGGATTACCTGATGGTGATTGACGAAAGCCACGTAACCATACCACAAGTTAGGGCCATGTATGGCGGTGATAGGTCGCGCAAAATATCATTGGTTGATTATGGCTTCCGTTTGCCTGCTGCCATGGATAACCGCCCACTAAACTTTCAGGAGTTTGAAAGTTTAGCGCCGCAAACTATTTATGTAAGCGCAACGCCGGGAGATTTCGAGTTGGAAAAATCAGGAGGTGTGGTGGTTGAACAGGTGATACGCCCAACGGGATTATTGGACCCGATGATCGAAGTCCGCCCGGCAATTAACCAGGTGGATGATTTGCTCGAAGAAGTAGATAAAACCGTTAAAATGGGCGATCGTGTGTTGGTCACCACGCTCACCAAGCGCATGTCCGAAGAATTGGCCAAATACATGGACCGCCTCGGCATCAAATGTCGCTACATACACTCCGAAGTAAAAACGATGGAAAGAGTGGAGATATTAAGAGGCTTACGCCTTGGCGAGTTTGATGTTTTAATAGGCATCAACTTATTGCGCGAAGGCTTAGACTTACCCGAAGTATCATTAGTAGCTATTTTAGATGCGGATAAGGAAGGCTTCCTGCGTTCGGAACGTGCATTGATACAAACCATAGGCCGTGCCGCCCGAAATGATCGTGGCCGGGTAATTATGTATGCTGATAAGATCACTGATTCTATGCGGGTAACAATGGAAGAAACCGACCGTCGCCGCGATAAACAAATTGCTTACAATACTGAAAATGGCATTACACCAACAACCGTAGGCAAATCCCGCGAAGAAATTATTGAGCAAACATCTGTAATGGACTTTAAAGGTGGTGTGCAAAAAGCTTATATTGAGGATGAAATGATAACCCTGGCGGCAGACCCTATTGTTCAATACATGACCAAAGCCGATATGAAAAAATCCGTAGAAAACACTAAAAAAGAAATGCTCGCGGCAGCCAAAAACATGGATTTCCTGTTAGCCGCCAAATTGCGCGACGAAATGTTTGCACTTGAAAAAATGATGGAGGAAAAATTTAATTAATGTGCAGATGTGCGAATATGCAGATGTGCGGATGAAAGTTTTTTTTTAATAATATTACATTAACAGTTATTGCTTAATATGGATTATAACACAATTCAACTTATAATGGGTAGTTTATTGTTGATTTTAAGTATAGTCATCATTAAATTCCCTCCATCTAAAATCAATTCATCTTATGGGTCTAGAACAAATCTATCAATGAGAAATATTGATACTTGGAAAGAAGGCAATCAAAAGTTTGCCCAATATTTATTTATTGGGAGCCTTATACTAATAGCGCAAAAAATCATTATAATAATTATTAATCCATCTAATAAAGCAGCATTCACTATTCTTTTTATTATTTCATTATTACTAGTGCCAATATTATCATTGATTTTTACGAACGTCTATTTAAAAACCATTTTCGATTCGGAAGGCAATAGAAAAAATAATTAATTCCGGTAAACACAAAGCCAAATCGTCATTGTCTGAACCTGAATTTATTGAATTAAAGAATTTCCAGAATTCTAAAAATTCAACAAATTCCCAAAATTCGAGTTCAGACAATTTCGTCGCTCGCAATGACATGGTTTTTCAATTATGTTACCCGGGCTAATTAATATGCTTTAGCACGAAAAATGAAGAATAGCGCTATCATGATTACAATGCTGAGCACATAAGCGATTATGCGAAAGCGGTTGTATTCCTCCCGATCCTTACGGATATTGAAAAAATTGTAAATAGCAAGCAGCCCCATCGCCACCCAAAAAAAACTATTTACAGTTTTTCCGCTTGCAAAAAGTGAAACCGATACCGTAAATACCGTAAAATTTG
Organism: Mucilaginibacter sp. L196; assembly: GCF_009765905.1. Classification (GTDB taxonomy): domain Bacteria; phylum Bacteroidota; class Bacteroidia; order Sphingobacteriales; family Sphingobacteriaceae; genus Mucilaginibacter. The sequence continues at coordinate 427,054 of NZ_LMUO01000006.1, forward strand.
CAATAAGAAGCAGTATAGATTGCGGCGTACCGTAATGCCTGCGTTTATAAAGCTCGGGCGGCAGCATGTTATTTTATCTCCTCGTAATCAATAAAATCACCTTCAGAATCAGGGATCTTGCTTTTTGGAGTTTGTGGTATATAATCAACCTTTACGCCTTCGGGTTTTTTAGTGTTTGTATAATTTTGCTGATAGTTTTGTTGCTGTTGTTGCGCTTTATTCACAACTTTTTGAAAAAGCATAGGCAACAACATACGCACTACCACTCTGATCAGGTATAATACTGCGATTATAATTATCAGAAAGTCTAATAGTTCTCCCATTGTATTAAGTTAAGCGTACAAATATAAGATTATAACGGTAAAATTGTTTTGTTATGATGTACGTTGTTTTTATGACAAACGATTGATATCTTTTGTTACAGATTATTTAATGTGCGAATATGCAAATGTGCAGATGAAGTTGTCTGAACTCGAGTTTTTAGAATTTATTGAATTCTGAAAATTCTTTAATTCAATAAATTCAGGTTCAGACAATGACGATTCGTTTATAAAAACAACATCCAATCCTTTTTAAACAGCCTCTCAAATAGTTACCACCAACCGCTTTCCACCGGGAATATCCAGCTTCCACAGTTCAGCAATATCTTCCATCTTAACGGCAATGGTCTCTACTTTAAGTTTTCCCTCTACCGCCAATTGAAACATTTCGGGGAGTATTTCTGATAATAGCAAACCAACCTGCTTTCTTGACCATGCGCCTAGCCCCGCCCCTGTTAACTGAAGATCAGCACTTCTCATATTAGCGGCAGATAACTGGATAATATCCCCGGTTATACTGCCGACAGACACATACCTTATCCTGTTAGTAAATGAACCATCGCCTTTTATACAACCCAATATCATTTCCGCGGTATGCCCCCACAAATAATCAATAATCACATCTATCGGTGTTTTCGTATGGATTGCTTTAAGCTGCGCGATAAATGCGTCATCACTTTGCCCTACTGAAACAATCTCATCCGCGCCAAGCTCCAACAACTCATTAAGCGACTCCTGGTTTCTGCCTGTTACGATCACTTTTTTCGCGCCATAGTGTTTGGCAATTTGTACGGCAACCCTGCCGGTAAAACTGGTAGCGCCATTAACCAGCACCACATCTCCGGGCTGAATATCAGCTTTGAAATGCAAACCCATAGCTGCGCCAATAACCGCATTCGGTAATGCTGCCGCGGTAACATCATCCAACGCGGCAGGTATTTTTACTATCCTATCTTTATGGATGATCGCCTTTTCGGCCAGCATACCTTCTACAGCCATGCCATACACTCTTGTACCATCTTCAAGCAGGCAAACACCATCGCCGCCCACTACCCTGCCGCTGCTTACTGGCGCATCGCTTGAATAGTGCTTACCGCTGGCGCGGCTTTTATCCAGATGCTTAATGGCAACTGCTTTTACCGTAACTACTATTTCATCATTATTTTGAGCTATTGGCTCAGGGAAATCTACATATTGAGGCAATTCTCCTTTTTGATACATTACTGCTGCTTTCATTTGCTTTCTTTTTTGTTAAGACAAAATTAGATCAGCAAACAGCCCCCTAACGATAACATATGTTATCAAGTTTAAAAATGTAATTTACCTTTTGCCAGTTTACTTTTTATACGGCTTAAATGCACGGTGCTAACCCCCAGGTATGAGGCAATATAGCGCTGAGGCACCCGCTGCACTATGTGCGACCTATCGGTTAACAGTTTTTGATAGCGTTCTTCGGGCGTATCCCTGATAAAGGAAACAAACTCATTAATATAATGGGTTTGCCGCATTGACGACAATTGCATCATCATTTTCAAAAAATCGGGCTCATGGCTTAACTCATCCATCAATTGGATAACGTATTGTTTAGGTAATAGATAAACAACAGATGGTTCTATCGTTTCAATAGTGAACGCGCTCGGCGCATTATTGATGAAGCTCTCGAACGATGTAAGGCCTTCATTTTCAAAAAAGAACTGCACTGTTTTATCATTCCCATCATTATTAAAAAACAAGCGAACGCAACCCTTCTCAATAAAAATATATTGCCCGGAAACTTTTCCTTCTTCCAGTAAAACTGTTTTTGCCGGGAGTTCCAGTCGCTGCTGGTATTCCAGATATTTATCCCAGTAAGGATTTAACAGTGGAAATTTATCTCGGAAATGGAAAAGCATAAGCTGTGTAATTGATATGCTAAGATAGCTCCCGAACCAACCACAAATGATCTATTATTACAAAATATGTTAAAAACTTAACTTCCGCAGCTGGCTTTTATAATTCCTTTTCTCATTCAAATTTCTATTTTTGAAGATGCATGCTCATTTTAAAACCCCATTATGAATAACTGGCTCAAGCGCAATGGCGTTCACTTTGCCGTGGCAGCTCTCTTTTTAGCAATTTGCTTCTTTTACTTTACACCTGCTTTCCAGGGGAAAACTTTGGGCCAAAGCGATGTGATGGGCGCGCAATCTACCCAAAAGGAAATAAACGATTACAGGGCAAAGGATACTACCATTTTATGGACTAATCAAATATATGGAGGTATGCCAACTTTCCAAATATGGGCTCCTTATCCTAATAATATAACAACTCATATTGTTAGTGCTTTAAAGTCCACTTTTCCCAATCCTATAGATACCGTACTCATCTTATTACTAGGCACATATTTTCTGTTCTGTGTTTTAAAACTTAATTCCTGGCTGGCTGCCGCTGGCGCTTTTGCGTTTACATTTTCATCCTATAATATCATTTTACTTGTTGCAGGCCATGCTAACCAGGCATTTGCAATTGCTTTTTTTGCGCCTATACTGGCAAGTATCATTTTAACATTAAGGGGTAAATATTGGTTAGGTGGCTCACTTTCTGCCTTGTTTTTAGCAATGGAAATAAGGTCGAACCATGTTCAAATGACCTATTATTTGTTATTAGCTATTTTGCTGCTTGCAGGCATTGAGCTTTATCATGCAATAAAAAATAAAATCACTGGCCAATTTTTAAAGTCAATGGCATTTTTAGGCGGAGCCATTCTTATCGCGCTAGCAATAAACGCATCGTTATTATGGAGCACCTATGAAACCGGACTCGACTCTATCCGCGGAAAATCCAATTTAACACAAATAACAGCAGAGGCCAGCACCGGACTAACAAAGGATTATGCCTATCAATACAGCCAGGGCGTAGCTGAATGCTTTACATTCTTGGTACCCAATGCCGCCGGTGGTGGCTCTGTAACACAAATAACTGATCCTAATTCAGAAACTGCTAAGGTTTTCACTGCAAAAGGTGCATCTGATGACCAAGCGGTGCAAGCTGTACAACAAATAGGAGGCATTCCGGGTCTTTCCATGTATTGGGGCAATAAAAGGCCTTCTACTTACGGGCCATACTACTTCGGCGCTGTTATCTGTTTCCTTTTTGTGCTGGGTTTATTTGTTGTAAAAGATCGTATAAAATGGTGGCTGCTGGCTACGGTTATATTAACCATGCTATTATCGTTTGGGGGCAATTTTCCTCTCGTATCCGACTTGTTTTTTAATTACTTCCCACTCTATAATAAATTCCGTACGGTCGAATCAATACTTGCGGTTACAGGTTTTTGTTTTCCAATACTTGCATTACTTGCTATAAAGGAAATAACTACTTCAACAGATAAAGCATTCATCTGGCAAAAAATAAAGCTTGCATTTTATATTACGGCAGGGCTTACAGTGGTGTTAATAATATTGCCAGGGTTATTGCTAAGTTTTAGACCAAACGATCAGGCAACGGGCATAGCCTCGCTTACACAGGCATTAAAAGGCGACGCCGCCATGGCAGCCAGTGTGGGAAACGCACTAATTAAGGATCGCACTAATCTTGAGCAATCGGATGCCGTACGGTCATTAATATTTATAATTATTGCTTTTGGCTTATTGTGGGCATTTGTTAAGCAAAAAATAAGTATAACAGTTTTATCTATAGCCTTTATGGCAATTATTTTAGCGGATTTATGGCAAGTAGATAAACGCTATTTAAAAGATGAAAATTTTAGTGATCCGCAAGCATCTGTTACACCTCAGTTACGCCCCGTTGATGAATCTATAGATCGCGACCCAGACCCGGATTACAGGGTTGTTGATCTTACCCAATCTCCCAAATATGATCTCATAACTCCTTTTTTTCATAAGTCGGTTTGGGGTTATTCGGCAGCACGCTTAAAACGGATTGACGAAGTTATTGACAATCAGTTTTCAAGGCGGGTTAATATAGATGTACTAAATGCGCTTAATACTAAATACATTATAACAAGTGATCCAAAATCGCAAGCATTAGTAGCCCAGCGTAACCCCGGTGCATGCGGCAATGCCTGGTTTGTTAAAACCGTAAAATATGTAAAAAATGCTGACGAGGAAATGAATGCGATTTCGGCATTTTCTGCAAAAGATACCGCCATTGTTGACCAGCAATACAGCACATTAATCAATCCAAAAACAACAAGTATTGATACCACAGCGTCAATTAAACTTACCAGTTACTCACCCGATCACATGATTTATAAAAGTGTTGCTGCTGTAAGTTCTACCGCTGTTTTTTCAGAGATATACTATAACCGGGGGTGGAAAATGCTGATTGACGGAACAGAACAACCTTATTTCCGTGCCGATTATTTATTGCGGGCAGCGCAAATCCCGGCAGGCAATCATAAGGTTGAATTTATCTTTCATCCCTCATCATACTATGTAGGAGAAGACATTTCACTTGCCGGCTCTATCCTATTAATCGCGGCATTGGGCGGCGCAATCTATTTAGAAAACCGTAAGAAAAAAATCACAATGCAAAAAGCATAATTATTTATATAGATTTCCGCATCTTACTACTTGACGCTATGCCGATTTATAATTCCTTTTCTCGTTCAAATTTCTATTTTTGAAGAATATATATCCAATTTTAAATAATTCAGATGAATAACTGGTTCAAGCGCAATAGTATACACTTCATTATTGTTGCAATTTTAATTGTAATTTCTTTCGCCTACGTATTTACACCAATAATGCAGGGCAAATCCCTTAGTCAGAGCGATGTGGTACAAGCACAGGGAAGCCAAAAAGAAATAATGGACGTACGTGCCAAAACAGGCCACGCCCCGCTTTGGACCAACAGTATGTTTGGCGGTATGCCAACCTACCAAATCTGGACCTCGTTCCCTAACAGCATCACCACCTACGTGGTTGAAGGCATGAAAGCTACATTCCCTAACCCGGTTGATACCATTTTGCTTTGCTTAATAGGGGCTTATATATTATTTAGCGTATTAAAACTTAACCCATGGCTCGCGCTTGCCGGTGCAATAGCTTTCACATTCTCATCCTATAATTTTATTTTGATAGATGCCGGGCATGCCAACCAAATGTATGCTATCGCGTTTTTCGCACCGATAGTGGCGGGCGTGATACTCACCTTTAGGGGCAAATATTTATTAGGAGGCTCATTAACAGCCTTTGCCCTCGCAATGGAAATACGCTCAAACCACATACAAATGACCTATTACCTGTTAATAGCGTTATTAATATTGGTGATAGTTGAGCTTTACAATGCCATAAAAACCAAACAGATTAAACCATTCAGCACCTCGATTATTTACCTGGTTGCCGCCGTAATATTGGCAGTAATGGTAAACGCAGCCATGCTGTGGACCACCTCCGAGTATGCAAAGGAAAGTAACCGTGGCCCATCAAACTTAACACAACATACAACCGAACCAAGCAGCGGCTTATCAAAAGAGTATGCATACGGCTGGAGCCAGGGCGTAGGTGAATCCATCACCTTCCTAATCCCGAATGCGTATGGTGGCCCGTCAGGAATGTCTGCTTTAGATGTTCCAAGCTCAAATCTGGTAAAAGCATTTGAAGCAAAAGGTGCTTCTCAAGAGCAAGCCGAAGGCACCGTGCAGCAATTAGGCAACATGGGCGTGTCAACCTATTGGGGCGAAAAACCATCAACCAGCGGTCCTTTCTATTTTGGCGCAGCGGTTTGTTTCTTATTTATTTTGGGATTATTAATTGTACGCAGCAGGTTAAAATGGTGGCTGTTAGCTACTATTGTTTTAGTAATGCTGCTATCATTAGGTGGTAACTGGCCTGTCATATCCGACTTGTTCTTCAATTACTTCCCGATGTACAACAAGTTCCGTACGGTTGAATCTATTTTGGCTATCGCCGAACTATGCTTCCCGATAATGGCATTTTTGGCCCTTAACGAGGTTATTACTTCAACCGACAAGGCATACATCTTAAAGAAATCATTATTGGCATTATACATCACTGGTGGTATTGTTTTGATACTATTAGCACTGCCTGATGTATTTTTCAGCTTCAAAAATGCCCACCATCAGGATCTGGTTACAGGCCTTACACAAGCGTTACAGGGCGACAGTGCATATGCAAACAGCATTGCCAGCGCTTTAGTAACCGACCGTATCGCTTTATTCCGTGCCGATGCTTTGCGCTCACTAATATTTATCATTATCGCATTTGGTATTATATGGTTATTCCTGAAACAAAAGATAAATTTAACAATAGCTTCAGTTGCATTTATAGCGTTGATGTTGATTGATCTTTGGAGCGTTGATAAACGTTACCTGAACAACGATAATTTTGTAGAAAAAGCAGATTATCAACAGCCATTTAAACTGCGTGATGTAGATCAGATCATTTTACGTGATCCCGATCCTGATTACAGGGTACTAGACCTGAGCATGGGTAGCCCTTTCACAAATGCCTACACTTCTTATTTTTACAAGAGTATTGGCGGCTACCACGCAGCCAAGTTAAAACGTTATGATGAGTTGATCGATAACCAGTTTACCAAATCAACGAACCACGATGTTTTGGATATGCTAAACACCAAATACATCATTACTGCTGATCAAAAAACACAAGCAGCGGGTATGCAGGCAAATGAAACAGCCTGTGGTCATGCATGGTTTGTTAAAAGCGTAAAATATGTTGATAATGCCGACCAGGAAATGCAGGCCATCAGCGCATTTGACCCTAAAGACGAGGCGATTGTTGATAAACAATACAAGGGCCTGATCGACGGAAAAAACTTAGCCGTTGATCCATCATCAACCATCACATTAACCAGTTACGAGCCAGAGCACTTAGTTTATCAAACCGGGTCTACAACTACGCAAGTTGCCGTATTCTCTGAAATATACTACAAAGAAGGCTGGAAAATGCTGATAGACGGACAGGAACAACCTTACTTCCGTGCTGATTACCTATTGCGCGCAGCAGTTATCCCGGTAGGTAACCACAAAATCGAGTTCATTTTCCACCCGGCATCATACTATGTTGGCGAGGATATTTCATTAGCCGGTTCTATACTATTGGTAGTTGCCTTAGGTGGTGCCGCTTATGTAGAAAACAAGAAAAAAGGCAAACCTGAAGAAAAAAAGAAGGGGAAGAAAGCGTAATTAGCTAAATCTTGCAATATACTCACCACGCGTCATTGCGAGGCACGAAGCAATCTCTAAGCTATACAGCTTAGAGATTTTTTGTTTTAATGTTATTTACTGCTGTCATGCTGAGGCTCTCGAAGCATGTGGGCTGGCCTTTACGCTTATGCTTCGAGTACCTCAGCATGACAACGCACTTTTAACTATGTCATTGCGAGGAACGAAGCAATCGCACAAAGAAAAGCCACCTTGCATAGTTCGCGATTGCTTCGTTCCTCGCAATGACAATTATTTAATTAATCATTCGTCCGTCTATTCCTCAACCAATACCAGCCTAAATTAGCGGCAATAATAAAATGGTTAAAAACAGTTGGCACCAAACCATAGTGGTGTTTCATAATATCAAAACGCTCGGCAAGGCTTTGGCGATGTTTGGTTTTTGACATGCCGCCTACCAAATATTTAGCCACGTAGCGGTTAACGTTTACAGTCTTTTTGGCTTTTTTCGCTGCGCGGATGATCCAGTCGATATCGGCGCTTAATTGGTATTTGCGATCATAAGGCTCAATTAATGATCGTTTAATATAAATAGCCTGGTGACTAATACTCATCCCTAAATTAAACCCAAGCCAGTTAAATTGCTTCGGCGCTTTATGCCTGCGCTGACCGAGGCTTCGCCCCGAGTCATCAATCATCTCCGTTTCGCCGTAATAAATATCAGCATCATCGGCACTGGCAAAAACAGCAGTTACAGTATCAGCATCAAAAAACTCATCACCTGAATTCATGAAGATCACATAATCGCCTGTCGCCAAACCCAAACCCTTATTCATGGCATCATAAATACCCTCATCCTTTTCGCTGATGAATTTGGTAATGCGACTTTCATATTTTTTAATAATATCGATCGTACCATCATTGGATAACCCATCAACCACAATATATTCAATACCCGTATAAGTTTGATTAAGCACCGATAACATCGTACGCTCAATATCCTTTACATTATTGTAAACGATGGTAATTACAGAAAGTATGGGTGTAGCCTTAGCCATTATTTAATATCGAATTATAAATTTCCAAATACTGACTTGCTACCTTTTCGTTATTAAAAGTATTCAGCACCTTGTTTCTTGCATTGGCTGAGAGTTCGGCTTTATTATCCGCGTAAAGCATGGTGAAAATTCCCTTACCCATGTCATGCGCCGATTCAAACTCTGCCAGATAACCGTTTTGCAGATGATCTACCATCTCTGGTATCCCACCCACATTAAAGGCCACTACGGGCGTTCCACAGGACAGGGCCTCCATGACAGTATTAGGCAGATTATCTTCGATTGACGGCGTTACAAATACGTCTGCAAGGCTGTATATCTCCGCCAGCTCTGTTTGCGATGTGATCAAACTAAGCTGAACAACTTTAAACGGCAACTGACTCACATCAAAGTGCTTATTTTTCCCGAAGATCACCACCTCAACCAAACCTTTATCGGGGCAATCCACCACTAAATGGTTTAGGGCCTCAACCAGGTAACTTATCCCTTTGCGCCTGTCGTTTATATTGGCAGCGCCAAATAGTATCACTTTAGCAAATGGATTAATTCCCCAATTTTCACGCATATCCAGTTTATCCTTCGGCGAATATAGATCCGTATCGATAGGATTTGGAATAGAGGTGATATTAAAATTCTTTAATAACGAACTTTTCCTGGCTACTCCGGCCAGCCAACTGCTACAAGCTACAAAAGTTATATTTTTATTACCGGCATACATGGCAACTTTGCGTAGCCATCCGCTGTGCGAAATATCATCAGGGTTTTCATCCTGCAAAAAATAGCAATCGCCGCATTGGTTTATATAATGATTGCAGGCACCCGCATAATGACAACCGCCAGTGAAGGTCCACATATCATGCAGCGTCCAAACAATGGGCTTGCCTAAATTAACCAGTTCCTTCAAATCATTTATTGATAAAAAGCCGGAATTAGTCCAGTGCAGGTGCAAAATATCAGCATCCCTAATCAAAGGATTATTTTTTATACTGAAGCCCGCATTCGCGGTAGAAAATGCAAAACGTACGGTTTTATCACGCTCATGAAAAGCGATGAAAGGTAATCGTTCATATAAAAAATCAAATTTAGCCTTAAATCTTCCCCAGGCATTCGTTATAATGCCCGTTACTGCTGCCTCATTGGTCTTTTTATATTCTACTAAAAGCTTCGCGTCAATTTCCGCCTGTCCTTCCAGCGCCTTCAACAAGCGCAGGCAGGCAGCAGGTGCGCCGCCACCGGCATCAGAGGTATTGATCAAGATAACTTTCATCTACGCAAGTATAATACTATTTAAGTTCCAGTAGAAATTTGCTTTTACACACGCAAAATATTGTATGGGTACATTGCTGAAATATTTTACTTTTGATAGCAGATAAAACACATCGCCATAAAATGAACATATTTGCTTATTTATTTCAGGACCGGCAAGCAAACCGGCAGAATTTTAAGGCACAATTGGTTCTGTTTTTATTCAGGTTGGCGCAGCTTATCAACCGATCAATGATATTGAAGGTGATATTATATCCTTACCTACTATTATACCGTTATTGGGTAGACTGGGTTTGGGGCATTGAGCTGCCGCGTAAGCTTACCGTTGGCAAAGGACTAAGTTTGTACCACGGCCACGCTTTAGTAATTAACCAGGGCGTTATCATAGGCGAAAACTGTGCGTTACGGAACTCAACCACCATCGGCCACAAAAAATTAGTCGACGGTAGTTATAGTGCCTGTCCGCGTATTGGCAATAATGTTGATATTGGCGCCAATGTTTGTATTATTGGCGATATAGTGGTTGGCGATAATGTGATCATTGGGGCGGGTTCGGTAGTAACAAAAAGCATCCCATCGGGTAGTGTAGCTGTGGGCAACCCGGCAAGGATATTGGAAAAGAAACAGGAGAACATCAGCTAAACAGGCTATTTATTAATGGAGCAGAATTTAACCGACCGCGCGTTTTGGAAATCGTTTTGGGAATCAAGAAAAAATCTGATTCTTTATTTAAAACCTGATTATGTTTTTGGCGATATTTTAGCTGGACTGATTAAAGAAAAAGGAATCAAGAACGCCATTGAACTGGGTGGCTTCCCAGGATATTATTCTGTCTACCTAAAAAAATATCAGAATCTATCCACTACGCTTTTTGATTACTATATCCATGAAGGCTTAATCAAAGAACTATTAACCAAAAACGGTTTGAAAGATGGCGACATCAAAATTATCGAATCTGATCTGTTCAACTATACGCCCGAAGAAAAGTATGATATGGTGCTTTCTTTTGGTTTGATAGAGCATTTTAGCGATACCGCTTCCATCATTAAAACACACCTGCAATTTTTAAAACCTGGCGGCACTTTGTTCATCACCTTGCCAAACTTTACCGGTGTTAATGGCTGGGTGCAGAAGAATTTCGACAAAGAGAATTACGACAAACATTATATTGACTGTATGAAACCGGCGTTCCTTGCTGAAACCTGTAAGCGATTAGGCTTAAAAGAGGTGGAATCTTACTACCACGGCAAGTTTACCGTTTGGCTCGAGAATAAATCTGAACAAAGCGCAATAGCCAAATCAATAGTAAAAGCGATATGGGTAGCAGGTAAGGTTTTCACCAAAATTATCCCGATTGAAAGTAAGGCTTTATCACCTTATATTGTGGTGAAGGCGACAATGTAATTAGATGAATAAGCAGACTTACGAAGTTTTAAAAACTTCGTAAGTCTTGTAAGAAGCTATTTAGCCTTTGTAAAATACTTTATCCTCATCTGTTTTATAAACACCATCCCACGTTTAACCAAACTGCCTTTACGATTTTTCAGGAAGCTGCGGATGGCTTCGTGTGCCTGCTCATTTTCTTTTATTTCCGTCGGGAATTTTTTAACTACTTTTTGCGAGATCTTAACCTTGTAGGTATTCTCAATATTGGAATGCACCCCCGTGCCATCGTGCCCGATATTATGTACCAGCGAATTTGATGGGTTTAATGTTAAACCGCCTTTCAAAAAGATAGAGGCATACCAGCGTATAGCCCATGAATTATTTTTACCGGTTTTAAATTCCTGCATTTGTTTCCAGAAGTTCATGGTGCCATCAATAGAAAAGCGGCTGATCTTTTGTTTATCAAACTGCCCCATCAACTTATCGACATCCGGTTCAAAATCTTTCCATGCACGTGCCCATGTAGCCCATCCCCAGCTGGTAGCTATGCGATAGAAGAAAGTTTCTGGCAGCTTTTTATCGCCCAATTCGAACATGTAAGCGCCAATATGCATTACATTTTCTTCGTTGGCATATTTAGTCAGCGCCTCGTTAAAATATTGCAGGGAATATTTAGATGATAATAGGTCATCCTCAAAAACAATCACTTTGCCGTAATCCTTAACCAACTGCGTAACACCATCAATAATAGAGTTGGCCAAACCTTTATTCTGCTTACCTTCAATAACCTTAATCGATTTAAACCCGCTAACATCGCTTATCAACTGCCTTACCTCATCAACCTTGGCCTGATCGGCAGGCGCTTTAGCACCATCGGAAAATATAAACAGGCGCGATTCATCTGCCAGCAGGTTCTTCTGTAAAGAATTTAGCGTACGACGCGTATGCTCGGGACGGTTATAAACAAATAATGCAATAGGTGCAAGGTTTTGCATGTTGAAAGATAGATGTAGCGTTGATTTACACAAAGAACGGTATTAGCTTTTGCTAATTGTCCACCATTCTAAATTTGATTGTAGCGAAAGTAAAATTATAAGTGCAGTATTTCAAAACTTACTTTCATCGGCCTTGCCTAAGTTGCCTGCAAGGCCGTCATTAATTGCACCTAGCAGTTTTTGATACTCTTTTTGTTTTGAGCTGATGATACTCACCAATTTTAAATAAGTCAGGTAAAAGGTTTTATTGATATTGAACATCGACTTATTCTTCACGGCAACCCTTGAGTAAAAGTACAGCCTATTCCTGATATGATAATAAATCCTGAAATTCCATTGATCCAGCAATGCCGAATGCATGAACTTAGGCTTATACCCTATCCCCTGCGATTTATCAATATCCTCAATTCCACATTGTGGGATGATCCATATTTTACCGCCATCTTGGGTGATACGATAGGTGTATTCCGAATCATCCACATATAAATAAAACTCCTGGCTGGGGTAGCCAATCTCGGCAATCAGCTTCCGATGCATAAACATACCTCCATAAGGCGCATACGGAATAACTGCGGGTTGTTGCTCTCCTCCTTTTTTGTCAAACTTATCCAGCAGTTTATTAAACTGATTTTTAAACACTCTCGATAAGCTAAATCCCAAAAAGTTATCCGGCATCAGGTAATAGCGGTACGGGTCTTCGCCTTTGGTAATTTTAACGTGCTGTGCCCTGTCTTCGCGTAAGCAAAACAGCGCTTTTTTATTATTAGCACCTGCAATTATATTCCATTGTTTTAAAAGGTCAGGTATTACGTTTTCGCGCGGCAGGTTATCATCATCTAACAGAAAAAAGAAATCGTTATTAGTATTTTCAAACGCATATTGTATCCCTGCTTTATATCCCCCTGCTGAGCCTAAATTCTCCCCGCTATTAATTACAGTAATACGGCTATCATTTAACGCAGTAATCTTTTCACTAACGTTATAAACGGAAGCATTATTTACCACAATAACATTACCCACCTGCTCATATTTTAACAATAGCCCGATAACCCGGCTTAAAAAAGCCCACCGGTCGCCGTAGGTAACTGTTATTATGCTGATCTTATAATTCAAAACTTCTCTGGATTAGCTTTTCCTAAATTTCCGTTTAAACCATCGTTAACGGCTACTAAAAATTTCTTGTATTCTTTTTGTTTGGATGACAAGATACTTAGCACCTTCAATTTACCTATAAAAAGCACTTTATTAATATTGAATACCAACGCATTTTTTAACGATGTTTTATAATGAAAGTAAACACTGTTCCTCACCCGGTAATACATCCTGAAACCCCATAAGTCAAGGTAATTTGACGAAAAGGTACCCGGTTTATAATCCCCCCTTACATCTGTGGTATCAATATCGCTGATCTTTGATGCGGGTATTAACCAAATAGTTCCACCGTTTTGGGTAACCCTGTAGGTATACTCCTCATCATCAACATATAAATAAAACCGTTCGTCGGGGTAGCCAATCTTATCAATCATCTGCCTATGCAGAAAAAAGCCACCGTAAGGCACGTAAGGCATTCTAACTTTTGGGGCGATAGTTTTTGGGATTGATGAATCCTCGCTCTTTTTAAACTTTTTAGCAATTTTAGCCAGTTTGTTATGACCGATCTTCAAAAATGAAAATCCTAAAAAATCATCGGGTATTAAATAGTATTTATATGGATCGGCACCCTGCGCGAATTTGGAATCAATTTCACGGTCGGTTCGCAGACTGAAAAGCGCTGTAGTATCGCCTTTAGCATCAAGGTCAACCCAGGTATTCAGCAATACATTAAGCGCATCGCTATCGGGTAAATTATCATCATCCAGTAACCAAACAAAATCATCATCTAAATGCTGATGCGCATAAGCAATACCGTGATGATACCCACCTGCCGAACCCAGATTTTCTGCATGATCAATTAATACCACACGGCCATCACCTATCTCGTCAATTTTTTCCTTAACATTATAGGTCGATCCGTTATTTACAACAACAATATGGCTTATGAATTTATGGCTGCGCAATCGCTCAATTATCTGGCTTACCAGCCCCCATCGATTGCCGTAAGTAACCGTAATTGCACAAGTTTTATTTTCTATTTTTGGCATTGATTTTCAAAAGTACATTTTTTATTAATACAGGCGGTTAGCCATAATTAAATGGGAGTTATAAAGCAGCAAACAATAAAAGGCACTATGTATTCATACATAGGTATAGTTATTGGTTTTGTGTCGATGATTATTATACAACCGCATGCCTTAACGGCTGAAGAGGTTGGCCTTACCGGGATATTACTCTCGTTCTCTTTGCTATTTTCCCAGTTCGCGTTGCTGGGTTTTGGCGGTACGGCAAGATATTTTCCCTATTTCAGGAGTGAAGAAAAAAAGCATCACGGCTATCTGTTTCTCTTTTGCATTGTGGCGCTTGTGGGCACCATTATATTTATTATCTCGGTTTATGTTTTTAAAGCTCAGATCATCGGCAGCAAACATAAAAACTCTTCCCTGTTCGACAGGTATTACTGGTACCTGATACCACTTATCATTTTTACGGTATACTTTAACGTATTCGACCTGTACGCCAGGGTAATGTACAATGCCACATCAGGCAAGGTGTTAAAGGAGTTTACCAAGCGTATATTCATATTTATACCATTGGCGCTGATATATTTTAAGCTGATAAGCTTTGAAACATTTATGGTGTTGTGGCTGGTTGCCAATGCTTTCCCAACGGCATTGCTACTCATTCGTTTAATCCGTGATGGGCATTTCTTTTTAAATCCCGACTTCTCCTTACTGGATAAGGAAATGACCAGGAACCTGATCAATATCAGCATTTGGGGACTAATGGTAGGTTCATCCCCTTTAATTGTTGAAAGTATCGACGAGTACATCATCAACAAAAAATTTGGCCTGACCGATACCGGTATTTATACCATTACATCCTACGTTGCCATTATAATTACCTTACCGGTACGCTCATTATACAGCATCGCGACAACAGTAATTGCCGAAGCCTGGAAAACCAATGATCTGAACACCATTCAATCGGTATATAAGAAGAGCTGCATCAATCAATTAATTACAACACTGTTCCTGTTCATTATTATTTGGGCCTGCGTTGATGATCTTTTTATCTATCTACCCGAAAAATATCAATTGGGTAAGTATGTGATATTTTTCACTGCACTCGGCAATTTAATTGATTCGGCAACAGGCATAAACGGTGTTATCCTGAGTACCTCAAAATATTACAGGTACGACGGGCTTTTTTATGTACTCCTGATAGGCGTTACTGTAGGTGGTAATTTACTTTTCATCCCTTATTATGGCATCACGGGGTCGGCCATTGCGGCGGCGGTTACGTTTTTGATATTTAACGTTTTTAGGTACCTGTTTATACTCAAGGTATACAAAATGCAGCCTTTCACCATGAGCAGCCCAATTGCCTTATTGGTGGGTGTCGCGGTGTATTTCGTGTCTACCTTAATCATCCCGCAAATGAGTAATCACATTGTGGATATTATAGTACGAAGTGCATTTATTACATTAACCTTCGGCCTGTCTGTTTACTACCTAAAGCTATCTGATGATATTAATATTGTTGTAAATAGCTTTTTATCGAAGTTGAAGAAAACCTAGCATTACCTTTTTTAATTAAAATATCCAGACACAAAAAAAGGGGCAAATAAATTTGCCCCTTTTTGTATTTAGTATATTTTAATTACTGAGCTTGAAACTTCTTAGCGTTAATTCTACGCTCATTTTCATTCAGATATATTTTACGCATGCGGATGCTTTGCGGTGTAACCTCGATGTATTCATCAGCCTGGATGTACTCCATTGATTCTTCTAACGAGAATTTGATAGCTGGTGCTATACGTACGTTGGTATCGCTACCTGATGCACGCATGTTAGTTAACTGCTTGCCTTTAGTTAAGTTAATAACCAAATCGTTATCGCGGATGTGCTCGCCTAAAACCTGCCCTTCGTAAACATCAACTCCCGGATCGATGTGGAAACGACCACGATCCTGTAATTTATCAATTGCGAAAGCAGTAGTTTTACCAGTATCCATTGATACCAATACACCATTTAAACGGCCCGGGATCTGACCTTTCCAAGGCTCGTAAGCTTTGAAACGGTGAGCCATGATAGCCTCGCCACCGGTAGCGGTTAATACGTTGTTACGTAAACCAATAATACCACGTGCAGGGATATCAAACTCTAAGTGCTGTAAATCGCCCTTTGGTTCCATAATTAACAGGTCGCCTTTGCGTTGTGTTACTAACTCAATTACTTTACCAGCAACTTCACCCGGTACATCAACAATCAGGGTTTCAACCGGCTCACATTTAACACCATCAATTTCTTTGATGATAACCTGTGGCTGGCCTACTTGTAATTCATAACCTTCGCGACGCATGGTCTCGATCAATACTGATAAATGGAGAATACCACGACCATACACTAGGTATGAGTCAGGCGATTCGGTTTCAACAACCTTAAGCGCCAGGTTTTTTTCCATTTCCTTGTATAAACGATCACGTAAGTGGCGTGAAGTAACAAATTTACCTTCTTTACCAAAGAAAGGTGAAGTATTGATGGTAAACAACATATTCATTGTTGGCTCATCAATGTGTATTACTTCCAGTTGTTCTGGTTTATCAAAATCAGCAATAGTATCGCCAATATCAAAACCTTCAATACCTACAACCGCGCAAATATCACCAGCACTAACTTCGGTAGCTTTAACCTTACCTAAGCCTTCAAAAGTGTATAATTCTTTAATTCTTGTTTTTTGAATCTTGCCATCGCGTTTTACCAACGATACCGCCATGCCTTCTTTGATAGTACCACGAGCCACACGACCAATAGCGATACGACCTACGAATGAAGAATAATCCAACGAAGTGATTTGCATTTGCAAAGTACCTTCGTTAATTGGTGCCGGTGGAATGTTTGCCAAAATAGCATCCATTAACGGGAATATATCAGTAGTAGGTTGTTTGTAATCTGTGCTCATCCAGCCTTGTTTTGATGAACCGTAGATAACCGGAAAATCCAGTTGCTCTTCAGTTGCTTCAAGGTTGAAGAATAATTCAAATATTTGTTCGTAAACTTCTTCAGGGCGACAGTTTTCTTTATCTACCTTGTTTACTACAACAATTGGTTTTAAGCCTAACGCCAAAGCCTTTTGTGTTACGAAACGTGTTTGAGGCATAGCGCCTTCAAAAGCATCGCAAAGCAACAATACGCCGTCAGCCATTTTTAATACACGTTCAACCTCACCGCCAAAGTCGGCGTGACCAGGTGTGTCAATGATGTTGATCTTAACATCTTTGTACATTACCGACACGTTTTTTGACACGATGGTAATACCACGCTCGCGTTCAAGGTCGTTGTTATCCAGTATCAATTCACCGGTTGATTCGTTGTCCCTGAAAATTGAACAAGCATGTAGGATTTTATCAACCAAAGTAGTTTTACCGTGGTCAACGTGAGCGATAATCGCTATGTTTCTTATTTTTTGCATTGAAATGCGCCTCTAATTTTGGCGCAAAGGTACGCTTAATATATGAGAATTTCAAGCGTTTGCAACTTATTGAGTAATAATGACAAAGATTACCAACAGAAAAACTATTTCTCAAACGCTCAGCCCAAAAAACTTAGGCACCGCTTTATAAACAAAAACGCCCTCACTAAGGGCGTTTAACGGGGCTAACAATCTTTTTTTATTGAAAGCGTTCATTATAAATACCAACCGCTTTACTGGTATGGTGGCTGGCATTTACCAGGTGCATTATCCCGGCAATTAAAAAACCTGTGGCAATACCGGTAAACACATACGCGCCCGTAAAGTCATGGTGCTGGTAAGTGGGCTGCCCGTTAACAGATGATGTGCCGTCAAGCTTACTCTCGTGTATAAACTCAAATGTGGCGGCTAACGACGAAGCTAAAAATATCCCTCCTGAAACCCGTGCCCAGGTGATCTCAGTTTTTGCTTTGGATATGTCGGGTGCCGAAGGTGCATACGCCAGTAGTCGCAACTTTACTTCGTCAGAGGTTGCCAATTGGCCACCAATAGTATACAGGAAGGAAGAATGCCGGCCTTCTCCAACCGGAATGATCTTTATAATGCTATCGGCCTTTGCTTGCTGCCTTGGATTTACTTGCGCCTTGGCTAATATAGACGACATCACTAAAAAAACTGTGATAATAATAGGATTTTTCATCTTTTGAAATTGTTGGTGTAAGTTAAACTTATTGTGACTTTTATGTAAGTTAAACTCACCCATTTGGCTATTGTTAATCCCAAACCTGTAACAAATTGATTACTACTACTAAATATGGCCAATAACGCAATTCAGCCTTCATTTTCACGCTGTAACTATTTTGTTAGGTATTTATAAACCATTGCCGGTAAGATTTCTTTTTCATTAAATATTTCTTTAACTTACATCAGTAATCTTTTTTTCATTTGACCGAAAAATATCACGCAGGTATTTACCTAACCTGAATCATAATATGGAAATGCTTGTTTTTGGCGACAGGGATTATCCGGGGATATTATTACCAACATCGCAGGGCCGCTATTTCCCAAATAAGGACGATGGATCTTACAGCAAAAAGTAAATTATGAACCTATTATTCAAGCCGCCCGATGGCGGCCTAAAATTGAGTACAGGTTATTATATTTGTGGCCAAACGGCGATGATAAGCCAACCCGTACTATTAACCCGGCAAGGTTAAGCCGTAGTAAGTAGTAAAACTAGTTGGTGTGAGTTATAATCAGTATTTTGACTGGGTTGGTGGTACTGTGGCATTTACAAAAAAGTAAACCTTATACTATTTAGTTTGTCTGTACGTATATATAATGTAAAATGTATTAAATTTGTGACATGAATTTCCAGGTAATTATAGTTCTTGTATTGTTTGCCGCCGCATTGTTTTATGTAGGCCGCATGGTATATAAAAGCCTGTCTGCAAAAAAAGGCTGCGGCAGCAACTGTAAATGTGGTGTTGATTTTTCGGGCGTTGATGCCGTTAAAACACATAAATAAACATTAGCATTGCATATAACTCTAATCACAACTCAATAATTTTCCCTAAAACTTTTTTACTGAATGTCAGACAAGCAGGTTTTTCAAGCTGATTCTAAGGGGCGGTGGCTTCGTTTTAAATGGGTTAGCCGTGTATTAATATTGGTACTTGCCAGCGCTTTAGTTGCTGCTGCAATTGCTATTACATCAAAACAGTATCCAGCTCTTCCTAATTTAAATGAAGCACCAAAAGCTTTAACAAAGGAGAATATTGAGGCCCTGAAAAAGACGGCCAAATACAAAAAATTCACCATACAGGTAAACGAAATTAAAAAGATGGAGCGTGCAAAACGCTTGCATCAGCTTAAACAGCCAAATAATAAAGACCGTATAAACGCCGGTTTTTACATGCCATGGGATCCGCAGGCATACAATTCACTTGCCGACCATATGAGCAAGCTGGATATGGTGGTGAGTGAAGGCTTTTCCATCACCCAAAATGCCGATACCATTACTTCTAGTATTGATACAGGCTTAATAAGGCTTAATAAACGGTATAAAAAACCGGTATTAATATCCATTTCAAATTACATTAACTACAGCAGCAATACCGGCGATTTTGACACTAAAGATGTTGACCGTATTGTAAAAAGCAAAAAAGCACGTACCGAATTTATCGGCAGTATTGTAAGGGCATTAACTAAATATAATTTCAAGGGTATCGATCTTGATTTCGACAATATCCTCGACCGCAATACCCCAAATTATATAGAGTTTGAGAAAGAACTTTATGCTACCCTGCATGCACACAACTTCCTGGTTACTCAAAATGTGATACCGGAGGATGAGCAGTACGATCTGGTAAAATTGGCCGCTATGAATGACTTCCTTTTCATTATGGCTATTGACCAGCATGATGAAAACAGCAATGCGGGTGAACTTTCAAACCAGCATTGGGTAGAGGAAATTCTGGATGCTGTATGCTCTAAAATACCAAGCGAAAAAGTTATTTTAACCATACAGGGCGGCGCTTATGACTGGCCTGCTAAAAGTATAGGTAAAACAATAGGCTACCAACAGGCTATCAGTACCGCGCAGGAAATGAAAAGCAAGATCACTTATGATCCGAGCTCTGCCAACCTGCATTACAGTTATTTGGGCGAGGATAGCCTTACCCATACCGTTTACTTTACCGATGCTGCTACCAATTTTAACATCATCCGTATGGCGGATGATTGGGCAACAGGCGGTGTGGCCTTATGGCGCTTAGGCTCAGAAGATCCGCGTTTGTGGACTTTCTTCCAAAAGAACTTATCTATTGATTCATTAAGAAAAACAGGCGTTGATATTAAAGGATTAACGCAGGTTGGTTTAAATAACCGTATTGATTATACCGGCGATGGCGAGGTATTGGATTTGGTAACTACCCCGGTAGCCGGCCAAATTGATGTAAAACTAGATACATCCACCTATGTAATAACCAACCAGCAATACATTAAACTGCCTACCAAATATGTTATACGCCGCTATGGCTATGCGCCGGGCAAAATAGTTTTAACCTTTGATGATGGACCCGACCCTGATTATACCCCGCGTATATTAGATATTTTAAAACGTGAGCATGTACCCGCTGCATTTTTTGTGGTAGGATCAATGGCTGAAAAGAATATACAGATATTACGCCGCGAGTTTGATGAAGGCTACGAAATTGGTAACCACACCTATTATCACCCTGATATTTCAACCATCAGTTTGGAACGCGTTAACCTGGAACTGAATGCAACCCGCCGTATTATTGAGTCGGTAACAGGCCGCAGTACCATCTTATTCCGCCCTCCATATAATGCAGATGCGGAACCGCAAACACTGGCCGAAATTATCCCGGTAGCTATGGCACGCCAGCAAAGTTATATAACCGTTGGTGAATCTATTGACCCTTGGGATTGGTATCCGGGTGTAACTGCTGATAGTATTATTGCCCGTGTGGAAAGGCAAAAAGATGCCGGATCATTCCTATTATTGCATGACGCAGGTGGCGAAACCCGTGAGCAAACTGTTAAAGCCTTGCCCGAGATTATCCACTTCTTTAAAAGCCATGGTTACCAGTTTACTACCATAGCCGATATATTGCACAAAACCAAGGCTGAATTAATGCCTCCTATTAAGGATGATGCAAACAGCGGGTTTGTGGGTTTCTTTTACAACATTTATGTAAACGGTTCATTCTATCTTAATTGGTTTTTAATCTACCTTTTCCTTACTGCTATATTCCTGGCATTGGGCAGGGTTGTATTAATTGGCATACTTGCCGTAAAGCAATATGCGGATAGTAAAAAATATACTGCTTTAAAGCCGGGAGATGTTGAATCACCACCTGTAAGTATTATTGTACCGGGTTATAACGAAGAGGTTACCGTTGTAAAAACCATTGAAAGCTTACTAAAAACTGAGTATCCCGATTTTGAGATCATCTTTATTAATGATGGATCAAAGGATAAAACGCTTGAAATTGTAACTAAAGCTTTTGGCGATAACCCTTTAGTGCATATACTTGATAAACCCAATGGTGGGAAGGCAACGGCTTTAAACTTTGGCATATCGCACGCGAAAAACGCGTTTGTAGTTTGTATTGATGCCGATACACAGCTAAAAACAGATGCCGTTTTCCATTTGATGACTTATTTCATTGATGAAGAAATTGGCGCGGTGGCAGGTACTGTAAAAGTTGGTAATACACACAACATGATCACCAACTTCCAGGCTATCGAGTATATCACCGCCCAAAATATGGACAGGCGCGCATTCGACCTGATCAATAGTATTACGGTGGTTCCGGGTGCGATTGGCGCGTTCCGCAAGTCAGCAATTTATAAAGCCGGAGGATTTACTTACGATACCCTGGCCGAAGATTGCGATTTAACTATGCGCATACTAAAAGCGGGCTATATCGTTAAAAATTGTGACGATGCAATCGCTTATACCGAAGCACCTGAAACAGTAAGCATCCTGCTTAAACAGCGTTTCCGTTGGAGTTTTGGCGTAATACAAAGCTTCTGGAAAAACAAGGATGCCTTGTTTAACAAGAAATACAAATTCTTTGGAATGATAGGCATGCCTAACATTTTATTATTCCAGATTATACTACCATTATTCTCGCCGATTGCCGATTTGCTGATGGTATTCGGTTTATTTGGCGGTCATCCGGGTAAAATATTGTTTTACTATGTAGCCTTTATCGTGGTTGATTTTATTGTAGGCGTTATTGCTTTCTGGATGGAGAAAGAGGATTACAGAAAGCTATTTTACATCATCCCGCAACGCTTTATATGGCGCCAGTTAATGTATTACGTATTGTTTAAATCAATACGCAGGGCTTTAAAAGGTGAGCTTAGTGGTTGGGGCACTGTTAAACGTACAGGTACAGTAACAATGAAGGAATCGTCTCCGAAAAATTAATTTTTAATAATTATTAAAATAATTCAAGCGAGGGTTTAGCTAATATTTAGGCTAAACCCTCGTTTTTTATTTGGCTATCCACCCCATAAATGGGACGGCAATGAATATTAAATCTTGTTTTTGTGACCATTGCCGTTGACTTTAGTCAACGGATTAAGAGAATTGAAGCGTGGCTTTAGCCCAAACAAAGTTGACGCCAATCAATTTAGCTCCGTCCGCTCTATCAAACAAACAGCGTAGGCAACAACGCCTTCTTCTCTGCCTATAAAACCTAACTGCTCGTTAGTGGTGGCTTTTATGGATATATCCTCTTCGCTGATACCTGCGGCTTTGGCAATATTTACCTTCATTGCCGGGATGTGTGGATTTATTTTGGGTGCTTCAAGGCAAACCATGGCATCGATATTGCCAATTCCCCAATTCTTCTCTTTTAATAATGCTACTACATGCTGCAATAGTACCAGGCTACTAATGCCTTTCCACCTTGCATCCGTATTAGAAAAATGAAATCCAATATCGCGCAGATTAGCTGCGCCTAATAGGGCATCGCAAATAGCATGCAATAGCACATCAGCATCCGAATGACCGAAGGCCCCCGCATGATGCTCCAAATTAACTCCGCCTAAAACAAAAGGGTGCTGTTCCTTTAACTGGTGTACATCAAACCCAAAACCTACTTTAATTTTTCCCACTGTTATTTAGTACCGCCAAAGCTAGCTGTTAATGAAAAACGTAATGTATTAGCCAAAGGGCTGTTTTGCTGGCTGGCCGCCAGATATGAAAAATCGAAACCGAAGTCGTTGTATTTAAAACCAACGCCAAGTGTTAAATAATGACGGCCGCCTACTGCGTTATTTTCAAAGTAGTAGCCACTGCGCAATGCAAATACCTGGTTATACCAAAACTCGCCACCTACCGAATAGTAGATCTCTTTAAACTCTTCAGCAGCGCTAACATCCGAAAAAGATTGAAAAATACCCGCCGGAACCGATACATCGCTATTGGGGTTGCTTGGAACTAAAAGTTTGTTAATATCGGCAGTTAGCGTAAATGTGCTCAAATCGTCCAATGCCCAGGTATTAGCTGCACCAACACGTAAATTGGTAGGTAAATACTCAGCAGGCCCCGCGGTAGAATAACTTACTTTAGAGCCTATATTTGATATATCGCCACCAAGTGAAAGAATATTTCCGTTACCATCAGGTTTTGTATAATAGGCAGATACATCAGCAGCTACCGCATTACCCGCGCCTTGTGTTGGGGTAGATGCAGAACCATCGGATATATTAGAGTGGATATAACGCAAGGTTAATCCCAATGAAAAATCATCGCCAAATTTCCTTGCAAGCGATACATCAAATGCAAGCTCAGATGGTGTAAAATTGCCCAACTGCTCATTTTCGTTACCGGTTTGCTGTACAGTACCTATATTAAAATAGCGTAATGATGCGCCTATAGTATTACGATCATCTAATTTATGCGCGAAACTCAGGTATGATAAACTAATATCGGGTGCCAAATTACGCAACCATGGGCTGTATGATACGCCTACCACATCATTGTCGGGTATGAAAGCTAATTTTGACGGGTTCCAGTAATTGGCGTTTACATCAGGAGAAAGCGCTACACCGGCATCACCCATAGCGCCTGAACGCGAATCGGGAGATATGGTTAAGGATGGTACTGCTATAGGGATAGCATTGCCATTACTACCATTTAAAGTGGTTTGTGCAAAGGTTAAAACCGGCAATAACAACGTAACAGAAACAAGCAGACCTTTTTTAGTAAAAAATATCATCGAAACATTTTAAAGTTTAATCTTTGTTTAAAAACATTTAGGGCATGCAAGCATAAGCATAAATGCTTTTGCCTCAAAAATATTTGTGTAAATGTAACACATCTCGCACTCTTTACGTTTAAAAGCCTAAATAGGTTTTTTAATTTGACCTGTTGGGCATAAAAGTTAGCTTTTTACCCAAATGTTTTTAAATTTACACTTCTAAAATCTTTAATATAACTGTAAAAATATGAAAATACTTTTTACTAAAACTGCTTTTGTGATGTTGGGTGTTGTAGCCTTGTTAAGCAGTTGTTCGAAAAAGCAACAGTCTGAAAAAACTGGTATCCCTTATAATGACAGGGCTAACGGTGGTTACACCAAATTTCGCCAAACCCACCCTTCACCGGGCCCGGGCCTTGTTCCTATTGAGGGTGGTACATTTGTTTTGGGCGGCAGTGCCGATCAGGATGTAACATTTGACTACAACAATGTTCGCCAGCGTGTAACTATTCCATCGTTCTACATGGATGAAACCGAGGTTTCCAACCAGGATTGGTTAGATTACCTGCACTGGATAAGCGTTACTTTCCCTCAGGATCACGAGTTATATTATAATGCATTACCAGATACATTGGTATGGCGCAGGCCTTTATCATACAATGAGCCTTACGTACAAAATTATTTAAGGCACCCTGCATTCCAGGATTACCCGGTAGTTGGCGTATCATGGGATCAGGCGCAGGATTACTGCCAATGGCGTACCGACCGTGCCAACGAATTTATTTTGCAACAAAAAGGCATATTAGCATCAGCTAAAGATAATAAAGGTAAAGCTCCGGCTGCTCCGGCAGGTCAAACTCCATTCAATACCGATATGTACCTGAATGGCCAATACAGAGGCGCAGGCATCGACGGTAAAAAAATGTTACCTGATTTGAACGCCGGTAATACTACTGGAAAAGGTAAATCTGTTAGGCCTGTACGTTTAGAGGATGGGATCTTGAAACAAGCATACCGCTTGCCTACAGAAGCTGAGTGGGAATATGCCGCTTTAGCATTGGCCGGAAATACGCAGTTTGAAAACATTAACGATGGTAAAATATACCCTTGGAATGGCCTTGGCGTACGTTCACCTAAAAAAGCAACACGTGGTATGATATTAGCCAACTTTAAACGTGGCGAAGGTGATAACGCGGGTGTTGGTGGTTATTTGAATGATAAGGCCGACATAACCGCGCCTGTACGTTCATACCCACCTAATGATTTTGGTTTATACAACATGGCAGGTAACGTTAACGAGTGGGTACAGGATACCTATCGCCAAACTTCATACGAAGAAGTTGATGACTTTAACCCTTTCCGTGGTAACGAGTATACTAACAAACGTTTAGCCGACCCTGTTAAAGGCATCTATGCTAAAGATAAATACGGCCACCCTATAAAGGATGCGGCTACATCACGTAAAAAATTAACTTATGCTGAGCTTATCGCTTCACAAGGTGGTACTCCTCCAGCAACTACAGGTGGCGCTCCAACTGTAGCAGGACAACCTGCAAATGCAAATTCAGCAGCTGCGCCACTTAGAAGTGATTTAGTTGGCAAAGCGTATAACGCCGATCAAAGAGGTTATAGCGATACTGTAAACCGTGTATTATATGGCACAACTACTTTAGTTCACGATCAGTCTAAAGTTTACAAAGGCGGTTCATGGAACGATTTGGCTTACTGGTTAAACCCTGCAACCCGCCGTTTTATGGATGAGGACGAGTCAAGTGCTGAAGTTGGTTTCCGTTGCGCAATGGACCTTGTAGGTTCTCCGGAAATACATCCACAAGGAAAACCTCACTTTGGTGTTAAAAAAGCAAAAGCATTTAAAGCAAACTAAGCTTTAAAACTTAATAAAAGCTGAAAGGCGAAAGGTGTATTACCTTTCGCCTTTTTTATTTAATGTAATTTTTCAAACTTACTATTACGAGGTGCGAAGCAATAATATCGTTGTCATTCTGAGGGACGAAGAATCTGTACAGTAGTATCCAGCCGTACAGATTCTTCGCTGCCGCTCAGAATGACAATTGGGAATTTAGCCTGTGGTCGGTGTTTTCACCATAGGTGTTCGGAAGA
>NZ_LMUO01000007.1:0-20032 GCF_009765905.1 Mucilaginibacter sp. L196
GTCAGTTTGCCCCGGAATGCCTGGTCAATTTCCAGCGGAATCACTTTACCCTTTACCTATGAATCACTGGTCAATTTCAGCGGAATATCCACCTTGAAGCAAGTTACTTCCGCAAAGATATTGAGTTAAGCACCTATAAGCGATGGTTCTCAAAATATACTACCGACAAAGGCCATCTATTAAGAGATATAAATGATGCCAATGTTAAGAATAGAAGCATCTGGCATAAGCTGGAAAAGTTCTTAGATCGCCTAAAAAGCATTAAAGAGGTTTACGAAAGAGCGAGTATATTCGATAAGCATAAGCTTTTTAGGGCGGTGTTTCAACATAATCTCACCTTTAAGAACAATGGGTTTGAAACACCTTTGATCAATGAGGCGCTTTATGATAACTACGTGATTGCCAATAAAAAAGGGTTGCTCTTTTTGGAGCAACCCAGTCTCATTTTGGGAGTAAATCCCGTTAGTAGCCCGTAGGGGAATCGAACCCCTGTTTCTAGAATGAAAATCTAACGTCCTAACCCCTAGACGAACGGGCCTTGTTTTTATATGTTGTCTATGGTATTTCTACCAAAGCGTTCCCTTATTTTGGGACTGCAAAGATATACGTTTATCGATAAATTAAAAATAAAATTTAAAAAAAATCTCAAATATCTTTTCAGGGGTTTCAGAATCAAAATTGCCAAACAAAAAGCTGCTAATAGTATTGTAATCTATAGTGCTGATATGCATATATTTATACAAAACTATAAACCAATTAATATGAAAGCCTTATGGAATAACCAGGTAATTGCTGAAAGCAATGATACCGTTGTTGTTGAAAATAATCACTATTTCCCTAAAAGCAGCGTGAATGCTGAATATCTTAAAGGTTCAAACACCCATTCTACTTGCCCGTGGAAAGGATTGGCATCTTATTATACGCTTGAGGTGGATGGCCAGCAAAACCCTGATGCTGCGTGGTATTATCCTGAACCAAAAGCAGCCGCGGCAAACATTAAGGATTATGTGGCGTTTTGGAAGGGAGTTAAGATCACCGAATAATAAAAAATACCATGGAACAATACGATGCCATTATTATAGGCGCAGGACAAGCAGGCGTACCTTTATCAAAGAAATTGGCGAAGGCCGGTAAAAAGACTTTAATTATAGAAAAGCGCTATGTGGGCGGCACCTGTGTTAATGATGGCTGTACACCTACTAAAACCTGGGTGGCATCGGCTAAGGCAGCTTATGATGCCAGTAAGAGCGCGGAATTAGGTGTTAATATCAAAAGTTACAAGGTTGATATGAGCCAGGTAAAAAAACGCAAGGATGATATTGTATTGAAATCCCGTAATGGAGGACAAAAAGCTATTGAAGACACTAAGAACTTGACCCTGATTTTTGGCGAGGCAGCCTTCACCGGTAAAAAAACGCTGTTGATTGAATTGAATGAAGGAGGAACATTAGAAGTAACTGCTGACTTAATATTTATCAATACCGGCGCTAAAACATTGATTCCGGAGATTGAAGGACTAAAAGATATTGAGTATCTGACATCAACCACCATACTTGATCTGGACTATGTGCCGGAGCATTTACTGGTAGTGGGCGCTAATTATATTGGGATGGAGTTTGGGCAGATGTTTGGTCGCTTTGGGGGTAAAATTACGATGCTGGAGAAGTCGCAACGTATTTTATCTCATGAGGATGAAGATATAGCTGAGGCCATGCACAAAATATTAACGGACGAAAATATCGAGATATATACTGATGCTACTACCCTGGCTTTCGAGAAAACAAAAAAAGGGAATATAAAAGCTAAGGTATCCATCGCCGGGAAAGAGCAGGTTATCAAATGCTCGCATGTATTAATTGGCGTTGGCCGGGTCCCGCAAAGCGAGGCTCTGGATTTGGATAAAACAGGCGTGAAAGTTGATGAAAAAGGTTTTATAAAAGTAAATGATAAGCTGGAAACCAATGTAAAAGGCATTTATGCTTTGGGCGATGTTAAGGGTGGCCCGGCATTTACACATATTGCTTATAACGATTATACCATTGTTTATCGAAACCTGATTGAGGGCGATAATTTAACAATAAAAGACAGACCAGTGCCTTACTGTATGTTCACCGACCCGCAGTTAGGTCGCATAGGTATTAGCGAAGATGACGCTAAAAAGCAAAAACTTAAAGTAAAAGTTGTTAAATTGCCTATGGAACATGTAGCCCGTGCGATTGAGGTTGGCGATACCCGCGGATTTATGAAGGCTGTGGTTGATCCTATTACCAAAAAAATATTGGGCGCGGCTGTTTTAGGTACCGAAGGTGGCGAAATTATGACCGTATTGCAGATGGCGATGGAGGGTGGTATTACTTATGACAGGATACGCTATTGTGTTTTCGCGCATCCTACTTATTCCGAATCATTGAATAACTTATTTTTAAGTCTGGAAGATTAACTTCGTTTATGATAAAAGTTGAACATCTGAGCAAACACTTTGGCAAGGTAAAGGCGGTAGATGGTATTTCTTTTGATGTAAAGGAGCACGAAAACCTGGTTTTGCTAGGCACTAGTGGTTGCGGCAAAACCACAACTCTAAAAATGCTGAATAGGCTAATAGAGCCTACCCATGGTAAAATCTTCATCAACAATAAAAATATCCTGGAACAACAACCTGAAATTTTGCGGCGTGGCATTGGCTATGTTTTGCAGAATAACGGCTTGTTTCCGCATTATACCGTTGGCGAGAATATTGCCATCGTACCACAATTACTTAATTGGGATAAAAAGAAAATACAGCATCGCGTTAGCGAATTGTTGGAGAAACTGCATCTATCTAAAGCCTACTTTAATGTTTATCCAAATGAATTAAGCGGTGGCCAGCAGCAGCGTGTTGGTTTGGCTAGGGCTTTAGTTGCCGATCCGCCGGTTTTATTGATGGATGAACCTTTTGGGGCGCTGGATAATGTAACCAAATCGAAAATTCATGCGGAGTTTAAGGTGCTGGATGAACTGAAAAAGAAAACCATTATTATGGTTACCCATGATGTACAGGAGGCTTTTGAATTAGGCGATCGGATTTGTTTGATGGATGCAGGAAAAATTGTGCAGCAAGGTACGCCTGCCGACTTGCTTTTCAAACCAAAAAATAAGTTTGTCGAAGATTTTTTGAAAGAGCAGCGATTACAATTGGAGTTTAAGGCAATCAAACCCCCTCAACCCCCTGAAGGGGGAACTTTACGGTTGAACGGGGTGGTTTTATCGCGTGATGTAAGTATGTGGTGGGTGATGGAGCAGTTTAAATTTAAAGGAAGCGAAAGTTTATCTATTTACGACGATCAGGATAGAGAAATTGAGAAGCTTGGGTTCGAGGATTTGATGTCGGCGTTTTATCAATATAAACAGCAGCAAACGCATGAATGATCAGCAACAAACTTTGTGGGATTTTATGCGGCAGCAAAGCGATAAGCTGGCTACCCAAACACTGGAGCATATCGGGCTAACGTTTATTTCGCTGTTTTTGGCAGTGCTGGTTGGTTTGCCTCTGGGTATTCTGATCGCCCGTAGAAGAAAACTATCGGGTTCGGTATTAGGCATCGCCGGGATATTGCAAACTATACCCAGTATAGCTTTGCTTGGTTTTATGATACCGCTTTTGGGTATTGGTCCTAAGCCGGCTATTGTTGCTTTGCTGTTGTATGCCTTGTTGCCCATCATCAGGAATACCTATACCGGGATTACCGGGGTGGATGCGGCGGTTAAGGAGGCGGCAATGGCAATGGGTATGAGCAAATGGCAAATTCTGTTTAAGGTGGAACTGCCGCTGGCTATGCCCGTGATATTAGCTGGTATCCGTACAGCTACGGTGATAACGGTGGGTGTGGCTACGTTGGCCTCGTATATTGCTGCGGGTGGCTTAGGTGAGTTTATTTTCGGTGGGATCTCCCTAAACAATACCAATATGATTTTGGCAGGGGCTATACCTGCGGCTTTGCTGGCTATTATCTTTGATTTCCTGTTATCGAGGGTACAAAAACTCAACTTTAAAAAGATTAAGGCAGGTACTTACGCTTTGCCGGTAGTTATTGTATTACTGGCTTCGGTTTATTTTATTCCGTCAGCTTATGGCAGCAAGCTTACTGCTGGTTTTACTCCCGAATTTATGGGCAGGCAGGATGGCAACCTTGGTCTGCAAAGCAAGTATCATTTAAAGATCCACACCATCGTTATTAGCGATGCGGTGATGTATAAAGCGGCCTATGAGAAGCAGTTGGATGTGATTAGCGGTTACTCAACTGATGGCAGGTTGAAAGCTTATAATCTGGTGGTTTTAAAAGACGATAAGAATATTTTTCCGCCATATTTTGCAGCACCTATTGTGCGTGAAGATGCTTTGCGAAAGTTTCCTGAACTGGAAATGACATTAAATCAGCTGTCGGGTAAAATTAATGATACGGTGATGACCGAATTAAATTATCGAACCGACTATCTTCACGAAAGCCCTGAGAAGGTTGCGAAGGATTTTTTGGTATCGAAAAATTTATGGCGACCGGACCGTAGTGGGAGTGATGGCATAGTTAGGATTGGGTCGAAAATATTTGGCGAACAATACATTCTGGCAAATATGTACAGCATGTTGATTAAAGGTTATACCGATTACGACGTAACGACCAAAACAGGCCTCGGCGGAACAAAAATATGTTTTGATGCTTTAACCAATAACCAGATAGATTTTTACCCGGAGTATACCGGTACCGGATTTTTAGTTATTCTTCAACCATCACAACAAATAATAAATTCGGTAGAAGGCAGTAAGGAAAAGACCTACAATTACGTCAAAGAGGAATTTGAGAAGCGTTATCAGATAAAATGGTTACAACCCATAGGCTTTAACAATGCTTATGCTTTAATGATGCGGCAAAAACAAGCTGCGGCTTTAAATGTTAAATCAATAACGGACCTTAAAAACTATCTGGATAAAAAATAAACCCGAAATGGAAACAGCAACTGAATATTATACTGATAAAATAAGCCTTGCTGAACGTTATTTAAAGGTCCGCAAGCATACTGAGCATATTTGCAGCCCTCTGCAAACGGAAGACTATGTAGTGCAGCCGGTAGGGGATGTTAGTCCGCCTAAGTGGCACATCG
Source organism: Mucilaginibacter sp. L196 (assembly GCF_009765905.1). Lineage (GTDB taxonomy): Bacteria > Bacteroidota > Bacteroidia > Sphingobacteriales > Sphingobacteriaceae > Mucilaginibacter. Next base: position 5,134 of record NZ_LMUO01000007.1, read on the forward strand.
GGCATACCACCTGGTTTTTCGAGACCTTTATTTTAAAGCCTTTTGCTACTGATTATCGGGAATTTAACCCGGAATACAACTTTGTATTCAATAGTTATTACGAAACGGTGGGAAACCGCGTCATCCGCACGGATAGAGGTAATTTGAGTCGACCAACGGTTATTGATATTATGCGATATCGCAAATATGTGGATGATGCCATGAACAAGTTTTTGTGCGAAGAACCACCGGACGAAGTTAAAGAGTTGTTGGTACTTGGCTTTAACCACGAAGAGCAGCACCAGGAACTTTTATATACTGATATTAAATATATTTTAGGGCATAATCCGCTGTTCCCGGCTTATTCACATGATTATCATTCGCCGAAGGTAAAGGCGATTGATGCGCCGTTTATTAGCATTGAGGAAGGTATTTATGAAATAGGATTTCAGGGCGATGGTTTTTGTTTCGACAATGAGCTGAGTAGGCATAAAGTTTACCTGAATGCTTATGAGATTAGTCCGAATTTGGTTACCAATGAGGAATATGTTGAGTTTATCAAAGCGGGCGGTTATAATGATTTCCGTCACTGGCACGCAGAGGGTTGGGATTGGGTTAAAACTAATATGGTACAATCGCCTTTATACTGGCATTTAATACATGGCGAATGGTATAACTATACTTTTAATGGGTTGGAACCTGTTGAAATGAAGCAACCGGTTTGCCACATTAGTTATTTTGAGGCTTATGCCTTTGCGGCGTGGAAAGGTATGCGCCTGCCAACCGAATTTGAGTGGGAAGCGGCAGCACCGCAGTTCAGCTGGGACAAAAGCTGGGAATGGACCGAAAGTTCGTACCTGCCTTACCCGGGTTTCGCGAAAGCGCCGGGGGCGATAGGCGAGTATAATGGCAAATTTATGGTGAACCAGAAAGTATTAAGAGGTGCATCAGAAGTTACTTCGCCGGGGCATGCACGCATTACCTACCGCAATTTTTTTCAAACACATTTACGATGGCAATTTACTGGCATACGGCTTGCTAAGTAATTCATCATATAATCAACCTAATGAAAAATATGAACACTGCTACCATGCAACCATTAAATAACCAGGCTGACATAACCGAGCAGTTTTATGCCGATGTTATCAAAGGTTTGCAATCAACCCCAAAGCATTTAAGTTCCAAGTATTTTTATGATGCGGTGGGCGACAAGCTTTTCCAGGATTTAATGAATTGTGATGAGTATTACCCAACCAATTGCGAACTGGAAATATTTACGGAGCAAACTGCCGAAATATGCCGGGCTATAATGGGTAATGGCGATGCTTTCGACTTGATAGAATTAGGAGCTGGAGATGCCATGAAATCAACCTTTTTGCTGAAGTATTTATTGGAGCAAAAAGCTGATTTTAGCTACTTGCCAATAGATATATCTGAGAATGTGATCTCCTACTTAAACATGACTTTGCCTGTTTCGCTTCCTGGGTTGAAAGTTACCGGTTTGAATGGCGATTATTTTAACATGCTGGAAAAAGCGGCATCTTTATCTAAGCGCCGTAAGGTTGTTTTGTTCTTAGGGTCGAATGTTGGTAACATGCCTGTTAGTGATGCAGAGGATTTCTGTAAGCAGTTACGTAATCACCTTTCATTTGGTGATATGCTGTTGGTTGGTATCGACCTGAAAAAGAACCCTAAAACAATTTTGGCTGCTTATAATGATAAAGAAGGTATCACTAAACGATTTAATCTTAATTTATTGGATCGCATTAATCGTGAGTTGGGTGCCGATTTTGACGTCACCAAATTTGAGCATTACCCAACGTATGATCCGGAGACAGGATCATGTAAAAGCTATCTAATAAGTTTAGACGATCAGCAGGTGAAAATTCGCGGTAAGGAAACTATTTGCTTTGCCAAGGACGAATACATCTATATGGAGATCTCGCAAAAATATAATGTTATACAAACCAATCAAATGGCAGCAGGGGCGGGATTTAAGCCGCTGAATATATTCTTCGATAGTAAAAAATGGTTTATTGATGCTATTTGGTTAGCGGAGTAAACGAAAAGATTTGTCATTCTGAGCAGGGCGAAGAATCTGTAAAGTAGTTTACATCAGTACAGATTCTTCGTACCTCAGGATGACAATTTTGTTTATAGTCAACTTAATTTAGTGGCGATCTTCGATACACAGGGCTACGTGCGAGATTCTTTACCATTGTGCGGTGGGTGTCATCCTGAGCGTAGTCGAAGGACGTGCGTAAAGGGCCGCCCACATACTTCGACTACGCTCAGTATGACAGCCTTTACGCGCAGATTATGAAAGCGTACTTATATCGTAATCAGAGTAACAAAGGGTTTAATTCCGAATTTATCAATTCGCCAAAAGGTTTATCCATTAGCCACTTATGATGATCGTTTTTTTGCTGTGAATTTTTGTATGGAATTATCCTTGCGCCATCAGCCATATAAATAACCGTCATTACTTCGCGTAGTTGGTTTGATTTATTACCAGGTGCCTGGTGTATGGTAAAACCGCGGTGCCAGGTGGCATCTCCGGCTTTCATGGTTTCGGCACGACTAATTGGCAAATTATTATCCTTAACATATTGATCAAATGCCGCTTCCGATTCATCAGAAATCTCATGGTTAAACACCGCGCCATTTCTGTATGATCCGGAAGCAAAGGTGAGCATGCCCATATCTACATCAATATCAACCAAAGGCATCCACATGGTTAGGGTATTGTTGGTATCAATAGGCCAGTAATATTGGTCCTGGTGCCATGGGGTTGGGCCGCCGCCGGGTTCTTTAAATAAAGCCTGGTCGTGGTATAGCCTTACATTTTCTACACCCATCAAATCGGCAGCTATTTTGGCCATGCGTTTGGCTAAAACAAATTTCTTTGCTGCTGCATCAACCTGCCACAGGTTCATGATCTGTAAAAAGGCTTTGCCATAGGTATCCCTATCTTCTAATTTACGGTTTTCGGTATTGTAACGTTCGGCAGCACCAACAATAACCGGGCGGTAAGCTGCTATTTCTTCCGCGGATAAAATACCCTTTACAAGCGTATGCCCTTTAGCCTGAAATTCGTTAATGTTTTCAGTAGATAAGCTTTTGAAGCTATCTAAAGGAGGGAGTTGTGATGCACTAATATTCATATTCGTTAATTAGTTTAACTCAAAGTAAAATAATCTTTTCGATCTAAAAAATGAATAAAGTGATTTAATTATGGTTTATTTTATCTTGTTATATTTGTATATTAGATTTGTGTAATAAAATATGCGATGATCAAGGCCTCCTTTGAAGTTTTGCAACCGGGTAATCGGCAGTCATTTTTGGTGCGCAAATTTGACCAATGGGAATTTGACGGCCCATACCATTTCCACCCGGAGTATGAACTGACCTTTATTACAAAAGGCAGCGGTAAAAGATATGTGGGTACGCATATGGAAGATTTTTTTACAGGCGACCTGATATTGTTAGGCCCTAACCTGCCGCATTGCTGGAAACTGGCCAATATTGAACAGACCCAACATGAAGCCGGTGCCATTGTAATACAATTTACCGCTGATTTTTTAGGAGAGGATTTTTTTGACCGTCCTGAAATGCAGGACATCAGCAAGCTGTTTGAAAAGTCGGTAAGTGGGATAAAATTTGGTGACAGTATTCAGGCGGAAATCAGTGTCCTTTTAAGAGGGTTGGTTGATGATGAAAATAATTTTAATAAGCTGTTAAAACTGCTTGATATATTGCAACATCTTGCTGTAACTAATGATTTTATTCTGTTAGATCAAAACCAAAGTATGGCTACAAGTTCGGTGAGTCAGCAGGAGCGCATAAATCCTGTTTTTGCTTACCTGGTTGAAAATTTCAGGCAATCGGTATCATTAGATAAAGCAGCATCAGTTGCCAACATGACCCCAAACGCGTTTTGCAAGTACTTTAAAAAAATAACCCGCAAAACGTTTATGGAAACCATCATTGAGTATCGCCTGAATTATGCTACGCAGCAACTGGTACAAAGTGATAAGCCGATTTCGGAAATAGCTTTTGAGAGTGGGTTTGGTGATGTATCGCATTTTTACAAGATGTTTAAGGTGAAAATGGGATTGAGCCCGCTAAACTATCGCAAAAAATTTATGCGCGATTTAAACATCATTAACCCAGCGATCTCGGCTTAATTAACTAGCATATCTTTTAATTTGGTGCATAGCATTGTTATTTCTTCATCGGTATTGTAATAGTGTACGGAGGCTCTTACTACATTGGCTAAGTGATTTTTATTCATGTAGAATAAGGTTGATTTTGCCAGACCGACCGACACGTTGATATTATCCTGTGCTAATTTGGCTTTTACTTCCCCGCTTTCTATCCCGGTTACGGTAAATGTAACTATACCGCATTGTTCACTGCCGAAATCATGAACAGTGATGCCTTCAATTTGGTTCAGTTGTTGGCGAAGTATATTGGCTAAATACTGTATGCGTAACCATATCCTATCGACGCCGATGTTTAAGGCGTAATCTATAGCTTTACCTAAACCAAGCATCAATGCCCTGTTTTTTTCATACATCTCGAAGCGACGGGCATCAGCTCTCATTTTATAATCGGTTTCGCTTATCCATTCGGTGCTGAACCCGTCCATAAATATCAGTTTCAGTTTATCCTGTACGGGTTTTCTTACAAACAAAAATCCTGTACCACGTGGTGCACGTAAATATTTACGGCCGGTTACCGACAGCATATCGCAACCAATTTCCTTTACATCCAACGGAACATGCCCGGCGCTTTGGCAGGCATCAACCAGATACAAAACATTATGCTTGCGGGCTATTTTGCCTATTTCAACAATGGGTATCATACCGCCTGCAGAAGATGGAATATGTGTAACAGCTATCAGTTTTGTTTGGGGTGATATCGCGTCTTCTAATGCCTGTAATGAGAAATCACCATGCTCATCATTGGGGATTAATATAACTTTAACACCTTGTGTTTTTTGCACATGTACCAGGCCTATCAGGTTGGTAACGTACTCCATTTCGCAGGTGATAATTTCATCGCCAGGTTTAAAATCGATACCGTTAAAAGCCAGCGCCCATGCGGTGCTGGCATTCTCTACAATAGCAACTTCATTTTTTTCTGCATTGATTAATCGGGCGATTGAATCGTAAGTTTTATCCAGTTGCTCGCTGTATTTGGCTTCCGTTTCATAGCCGCCGAAACTGGCTTCTTCGTTTAGGTAATTTACCACAGTTCCCACCACCACATCAGTCGCCATTGAGCAACCTGCATTGTTGAAGTGTATTTTGTTGGATGTGCCTTTGGTTTCGGCTCTTAGTTGTTGTATTTCCTGTTCGGTTAGTGGTGTTGTCTGCATATTGTTTATTGTTGAATTGCTGCTTCCTGTTTAAAATTTATTTCCATCATAATATCTGCACGACCGTAAGTGCCGGGCGATACCGGTATTTCGGTAAAGCCTAATTTACGGTAAATATGTATGGCATTTTCAAGTATGCGGTTTGACCATAGCACCAATCTATCCATACCCATCTCGCGTGCTTTATTAATGCACGACTGGCATAAAAACTGACCAGCGCCACCGCCATGATAGTTTTTATCGACTGCCATTTTGGTTAGTTCATAAACCCCGTCTTCTACATAGCGTAAACCAACTGTGCCTACAATAGTATCGCCTGCGGCGACGAAATATATTTTACCGCCTTGTTTTAAAATGGCTTCCTCGGGGTTTTCTAAAACATATTTGTCAAAGTCCTCTACCACAAAGTATTCTTCGAGCCACGCTTTGTTTAGTTTTTCAAACCAGGGTTGGTACTCGGGTTTGTAATCGATGAATTGCAGTTCCATATCATGAATAAATTATAATACAAAGAAAGTGCTATCACTATTGTAAAAACAGATGCAGATTTGTTAATTTTGAGCATAACAGATGTTATGAAAGAATTAATCGCAAGTCCGGATCATGATTTTTTATATACCCAGATTGTTGGGCGGTTTGAAAATCAGATCAAACAAAACCTATTAAAGTGTGGCGATAAACTGCCATCGGTACGTGCGTTGAGTCAGGAGCAGGGGATAAGTATCAGCACAGCTTATAAAGCATATGTTGAGCTGGAAAATATGGGCATGATAGAGGCCCGGCCGAAGTCGGGATACTATGTAAAGTTTTCTACCTCGCGTTATACCAAATCACCAGAAATGATGCCTCCGACAAAAAAGATTGAGCAGGTAAGTGTTGTGGAAATGATAGCGATGGTTTACCGCAATATGGGTGGGGATAGCATTTTAAGTTTGTCGCGCTCATCGCCGGCTATAGGGTTGATACCGATGGCTAAGTTGAATAAATCAATGATGGAAGCCATCCGCAAAAGCCCCAATGGCAATATTAATTATGAAAGTTTGCAGGGAAACATTGACATGCGCAAACAAATTGCCAAAAATGCTTTTAATTGGGGTGGGCAAATAAGCGAAGATGATATTGTGACCACGCAAGGCTGTATGGAAGCCCTTGTATTTTGCCTGCGGGCTGTTACCAAACCCGGCGATACTGTGGCTATTGAAAGCCCTACTTATTTTGGCATTTTTACCATAATGATGAGCCTGAATTTGAATGTGCTGGAGATTCCGGGTGATCCAAAGACTGGTTTAGATATAGCGTATTTGGAACAAGCCATGGAAAAGGTGACCGTTAATGCTTGCCTGTTTGTAACCAATTTTAGCAATCCCATAGGTAGCTGCATGCCCGATGAACGTAAGCAGCAACTGGTAAAGCTATTGGCAAAGAAGCAAGTTCCATTAATTGAGGATGATATTTATGGAGAGATCTATTTTGGTAAAAGTCGCCCGCGAACCTGCAAAAGCTACGATACGGAGGGGATGGTAATGTTATGCTCCTCTGTTTCAAAATCACTTGCGCCGGGATATCGGGTTGGGTGGTGTATACCGGGTAAGTTTAAGGAGCAGATATTAAGTTTAAAATTAATGCATACCATTAGCTCGGCTACGCCTACGCAGGCTGCCATAGCGCACTTTTTTGAAACCGGTCGGTATGACCTGCATATGCGTAACTTGCGTAAGGCTTTATATACCCAGTGCCTGCATTATATGCAGGGTATTGCCCAGTATTTTCCGCCTGATACAAAAATAAGCCAGCCGCAAGGTGGTTATGCTTTGTGGATTGAACTGGATAAAAGTATTAATGCTTTTGAGCTTTACCAGGCCGCCATGGCGCGAAACATAAGCATTGCGCCGGGGCAAATTTTTAGCACCGATGCGCGTTTTACCAATTTTATAAGAATAAGTTTCGGCAGGCCTTATGATGAGGTGCTGGAGAATAGTTTTAAGGTTTTGGGGGAGTTGATAAGGGGGATGATGATTAAATAAAAACTTGTCATTGCAAGGAACGAAGCAATCGCGAACTTTGCAAGTTTGCTTTTCTACGTGCGATTGCTTCGTTCCTCGCAATGACATAGTATGGATGTGAGTCGTAGAAGATTTCTCCCTCCGGTCGAAATGACAATCAGGATAGAAATTACTTAACACTTCGTTTTTTCAACTCTTTACTTATCGCGTCTAAAGATTTCTTCTTTTTCTGGTCTTTTACTTTCTTCGCTTTCGCCGCCTCCTCTTTTTGAAGGTAGCTTTCGGTATGGGTGCGGGAGTAGTATTTGCAGAACCATGTTAGCGGGCATATATCACATTTTGGGCTGCGGGCCACGCAGATGTAGCGGCCATGCAATATGAGCCAGTGATGGGCAATGGCTAAAGTTTCCTGTGGTAGGTACTCTACTAATTGTTTTTCTACAGCTAAAGGCGTGCGTGCGTTGGTGGTTAGACCTATGCGGTTGGCCACGCGGAAAACGTGGGTATCTACAGCAATAGCAGGTGCGTCATAAACTACGGAAGCAATTACGTTTGCAGTTTTGCGACCAACACCGGGCATTTTTTGTAACTGATCAATGTCGGATGGTACTTCGTTATGAAATACATCGACCAGTATTTTTGCCATGCCTACCAGGTGTTTGGCTTTGTTGTTTGGATAGCTTACACTGCGTATGTAGGTGAAAACTTCTTCGGGTGTGGAGGCTGCCAGGCTTTCAGGGGTTGGGAAACGCTCGAATAGGGCAGGGGTTACCTGGTTAATCCGTTTATCGGTGCATTGGGCAGATAGGATAACAGCTATTAATAACTGGAACGGGCTGCCATAATGCAGCTCGGTAACAGCATTGGGTTGGTTTTTTGAAAAGTAATCTACAAAATGGCGGTAGCGTTCTTGCTTTAACATGGTTGAATGGTAGTATGCCGTCGAAAATAATTAAAAAAAAGAGGCCCGGTGTAATTAGTTAATATAACTTTTTTACAACGGGCTTTTAAATTTTGTAAGGCCAACTTAGCTACGCAGGCTTTTGGAGTAATCCAGTATATAATGGATTGTATGCAGTTTTGGTTTCTTTTTCAGAAGATCCAAATCTGCACGGATGGAATGATAGAAGATCAAATCATCCGCATCCAGGTTTTCTTGTACTTCCCTGTCTTTCATCTGCGCGTTTTTAATGACCGTGTTTAAAGAATTTGTAAAGGTTTCGCCCATAAGCTTGTTAATGTTTAAAGTACAAGTATTAAACGCAAGCCTGAAAGTAATATTTTATTAACTATGAAAAAAATTTCATGAAAATTTCATGAAATTAATTCTTCAAGCTAAGCTCTCTACCCTGCATCATTTTACGCAGGTTGTTTAGGGCGTAACGCATACGGCCTAGCGCCGTATTGATGCTAACATCGGTAATGTCTGCTATCTCCTTGAAACTCAGGTCGCCGAAGTGGCGCATGATGAGCACTTCTTTTTGTTCGGATGGTAAAAGTTGGATGAGGGCTTTAAGGTCCTTATGTGTTTGCTCGCGAACCATGCGATCCTCGGTGCTTTCATCATAATTGCCTAATACTTCAAAAATATCAAAGTCGTCACCATTGCTAACCATTGGCGCGCGCTTTTCGCGGCGGAAATGGTCAATCACTAAATTGTGCGCTATACGGGTAACCCAGGGTAAAAACTTACCTTCTTCGTTATATTTCCCGGCCTTTAACGTATTGATGACTTTGATAAAGGTATCCTGAAAAATATCCTCGGCGAGGTACTCGTCTTTTACCAGTAAATATATGGAGGTGTAAATTTTAGATTGGTATCGGCGTATTAACTCCACTAATCCGGCCTCTTCGCCCGTGATATATAGATGGATTAAATCCTGATCACTTTGCAATTGAAAATCCATAGAAAACCTTTACTTTAAACTTAATTAAAAGATATTATTTTTGTTAAAGTATAGTCTAATCTATATAGGGTCTCCTTTTTGTTACATCAAATAAAGCAAAAAAATCGAAAAAAACCAAATATTTCATCGTATTTAACACTTTAACACTTTTTAACATTTGACTGAATTAAGCCATTAGAGTTTAATGGGTTAAGTAAATAAGGATTTAAACTTAGTGTTTTATATCAATGAAATTCGACTTATAATATCTGGCGATTCTTTTTGCTTTAATATAGTTGCGAAGGCCATGTATCATTGTGGGATTCTCAGATTTGCCCGTACTAGTAATATTGAGATACATCTCTGTCCCATCAAAAAGTATAGTTACTATTTTGCCCCAAAAGGGGTGACCTGTAGGTTTAAAACTTCGCATCATTACATCGTTATCAACTTTAAAATCCTTTACAGTTACAAATTTATTTATTGCTAAACGTATGGCTGCTCTATTTTCATTAATTGTTGTGCCCGGGATTTTTACGAGTGAATAATTAAGGAGCGCGTTTGACAGCATCCAGGAAATAAATAGTGTTATAAGAATCACAACCCCGGTAGAAGGTGTTCTGCCAAAGAGTAAAGGTTGTAAAGAGATGAAAATAAATAACGAAAACATCAGCCAGTTTGCTGCCTCGCTAAAGACGCGACCACCTGTTATTTTATAGATAAGCCTATGTTTTTGTATGCTTTTTTCGTAATTAATTTCGGGGCTAAAATCTTCGGTTACTGGGTTATCCATGGTCTGTTTTACGGCTCTAAGTTAATTGTTTACAATAATTAATCAATCCAAAATCATATTCCCATTTATTACTCACGCGCATTTGGAATCGGCTAATAATTTTAGGATTTTTGCGTTTTGGAAAGGTTGATGGTGGATAGGTTATGCTTTATAGTAAGAACCTGCTTTGCCATAGGCTTTGAACCATCAAAATGAACTAACATTTGAATGATTAAAGAAGCAGAAAAAGATCCGCAGAAGCATATTATAATTAAGGGAACGCGTGTACACAACCTAAAAAACCTGGATGTGGCCATACCTAAAAATAAGCTGGTAGTGGTTACGGGCATGTCGGGTTCGGGTAAATCATCATTGGCTTTTGATACTTTGTATGCCGAAGGGCAGCGCAGGTATGTAGAAAGCCTTTCCTCATACGCGCGCCAGTTTTTGGGCCGTATGAATAAGCCGGATGTAGATTATATTAAGGGCATCGCCCCGGCTATCGCTATTGAACAAAAGGTTATTACGTCAAACCCACGTTCAACCGTGGGTACATCAACCGAGATATATGATTATTTGAAATTGCTTTTCTCGCGGATAGGTAAAACTATATCGCCTGTATCGGGCAATTTGGTGAAGAAGGATTCGGTTACGGATGTGATCAATTTTATCATGTCGTTGCCTGCGGATACGCAGGTTACTATACTTTGTCCGCTTTACCCACACAATAACCGTAGCTTGAAAGAAGAGTTGGCTGTATTGATGCAAAAGGGTTTTGTGCGGGTGGAGTATCTGCAAAAGCTATCCAAAATTGAAGCTTTGCTGGAGGATATGAGCATTGTGGATGATGGGCAATGGCTGAAGGGGGAAGCCCCACCCAAACCCTCCCCTGAAGGGAGGACTTCAAAAAAAGTCGCCCCTACTGGGGGAGATTTAGAGGGGGCCTCTGCCGTTCGTATTGTGATTGACCGTATCACTAAGGATGAAGAAGATGAAACGATTAGCCGTTTAGGTGATTCGATACAAACAGCATTTTTTGAGGGTAAAGGTGATTGCTATGTGCGTTACCAGGAACCGGATGCTGAAAAGGAAACCGAACGCTTTTTTTGCGATAGGTTTGAACTGGATGGGATAAAATTTGAAGAGCCTACCGCTAATTTCTTCAGCTTTAATAACCCTTACGGGGCTTGTAAACGCTGCGAAGGTTATGGCAAAGTGATTGGCATTGATGAGGATTTGGTTATCCCCGATAAAAGCAAGAGTATATACGAAGCGGCTATTGCCCCATGGCGCGGCGAAAAGATGCGTGAGTGGAACGATAACCTGATTAAAAATGCGTTGCAGTTTGACTTCCCTATCCATCGCCAATATAACCAGCTTACTGAAAAGGAGCAAAGGCTGTTGTGGACCGGTAATAAATATTTCCGCGGACTGGATGAGTTTTTTGCTGAGATGGAAGCTCAAACTTATAAAATTCAATACCGGGTAATGTTATCTCGTTATAGAGGTAAAACTACTTGTCCGGAGTGTAAGGGCAGTCGTTTAAGGCAAGATGCTTCTTATGTGAAGATAGATGGTAAATCAATTACCGACGTGGTTTTGATGCCTTTGGACAAAGCCCTGGATTTCTTCAGCAATTTGAAACTAAATGAAACGGATGCTACAGTTGGTAAACGCCTGCTGATGGAAATAACCAATCGCTTATTGTTTTTGAATGACGTTGGTTTGAGTTATTTAACACTGAATAGGTTGTCGAATACGCTATCCGGCGGGGAATCACAACGGATTAACTTGGCTACGTCATTAGGTAGTAGTTTGGTTGGTTCTATTTATGTGTTGGATGAGCCGAGTATCGGTTTGCATCCCCGCGATACGCAGCGTTTGATTACTGTGCTTAAATCCCTGCGCGATGTAGGTAATACGGTATTGGTTGTTGAGCATGAGGAAGAGATTATGAAAGCGGCCGATCATATTATTGATATTGGCCCGGCGGCGGGTACGCATGGCGGGGAGTTGATCTTCTCGGGTACTTATGACGAGATTATAAAGGATGATAATAGCTTAACCGGTCGTTATTTGAGCGGTAAAGAAGCAATAGAAATACCAACCCATCGCCGTAAATGGCATGATTTTATTGAAATTAAAGGCGGCAGGGAAAATAACCTGCAGCATGTGGATGCAAAGTTTCCGTTAGGCGTGCTGACGGTGGTTACGGGTGTATCTGGCTCGGGTAAAACCAGTTTGGTTAAACGGATTCTGGCTCCTGCACTGCAAAAAACACTGGGTAATTATTCAGGCGAACAAACAGGATCATACGACAGTATTGAGGGGGATTATGCCAAGATTGAGCAGGTGGAAATGGTGGATCAAAACCCGATTGGCCGTTCATCACGTTCAAATCCGGTTACTTATGTGAAGGCCTGGGACGAGATCAGGAATTTATATGCCGCGCAACCTGCATCAAAGGCGGCGGGGTTAAAGCCGTCGGCGTTTTCATTTAACGTGGAGGGTGGCCGTTGTGATGTTTGTCAGGGTGAAGGTGAGGTAAAGATAGAAATGCAGTTTATGGCTGATATTTTCCTGACCTGCGAAACCTGCGGCGGGAAACGTTTTAAACAGCATATACTGGATATTACCTACCTGGATAAAAATGTATCCGAGGTATTAGAAATGACCATAGACGAAGGCCTGGAATTCTTCAAAAAAGAGCCGAAGATTATCGCCAAAATAAAACCATTGGTTGATGTGGGTTTGGGTTATGTGCAGCTGGGGCAATCGTCAAATACCTTATCAGGGGGCGAGGCGCAGCGTATAAAGCTGGCATCTTTTCTGGTTAAGGGGAATAACACGCATAAAACGCTGTTTATTTTTGATGAGCCAACTACCGGTTTGCATTTTGAGGATATTAAAAAGCTATTGAAATCATTTGAGGCTTTGCTGGATCATGGTAATACCATCATCGTAATTGAGCACAATATGGATGTGATCAAGTGCGCGGATTGGGTAATTGATATTGGCCCCGAAGGTGGTGATAAAGGCGGTAAGATTGTGTTTGAAGGATTGCCTGAAGATTTGATCAAGGTTAAGGATTCATATACAGGCGCGTTCTTAAAGGAACGTTTTGATTCTGTTAAATAGATAGCAGACTTACGAAGTTTTTAAAACTTTGTAAGTCTTGAAGTTACTTCACCGCTTCAAAAATCAATCCTTTTTGTGATGCCTTTAAAGGGTGCTCTCCAAGCTCGCTTCTATAATTCTCTTCAAGAGATTTAATAATTTCAGGCATCAACTCAGCTCCGCGCTTTTGGACGAAACTGCCGATTGGTAAGCCATGTATGAAACCATAAGCAACGTTTGCTGCGGAATCTGTTTCGCCAATGCATTCCATGCTTGTTGCATTGGTTTTGGAAAAACCGGTCGTTTTTAACATCCCGAAAACTACCTCTTTATCTCCCAATGCAAATGGCCCGGGGTTTTGGCCGACTATATTTTCGCCAAAGAAAGACTGCAGAACCTCATCGCCAATTGCCCAAACCTTGTTGTAATCACGGTCTGTCCAGGTATTAAAAACAACTTTCCCGCCGGGTTTTAAAACCCGTAGTATTTCAGCGAATGCTTTCATCTGGTCGGGAACGAGCATGAGGCCGAACTGGCAAACTATCAGGTCGAATGAATCATTTGTAAATGGCAGATCCATTATATCAGCTGTCGCCCATGTTACCCGGTCGGATGTTACTTTGGTGTTCGCTACACTGATCATATCGGCGCTTAAATCTGTAGCTGTAAACTCTGCCGTGGCGGGCAACGTTTCGGCAATGTGCTTTGTTAAGCGGCCACTGCCACATGCAAGTTCAAGAACCTTGCTTACGCCGTCGAAATTTAATCGACTGGCAAGGTCAACAGCGAATGGTTCAAAAAGGAAAGCCCCAAGGTAATCCTCATAGTTTTGGGATACTGTCCCGCCAAAAAATAAAGAAGGTGTTGCCATAATACGTTAGATTATGATCAAATATATCAATTGTTATTTCCTGTTCCTGCAGGATTTCTCGAAGATGACCCTGCGCACGCAGAACGAGTATTGTTGAAACGCAAGGTCTTCTTCGAGAGATCCTGTGAAAATTAAAAAGAGACCTACTTATAAAACAAATACTCCGCTGTGTAAGGCACTTGCAATGTTTGTCCTTTTTGTGACTGGTCTGCACTTTTTGGTGCCAAGCCGCCATGTGTGTGTAAACGCTGAATAAAAACAACATTTGTCAGACTTCCTTTTCCGCTTTCCGCTATTCCACGAAGCAGTAACCACGGGATAGCGACGCTATCTGGCGAAGACGCTTGCTGCAGTTTTACACCGCTAATCAATGAGCCATCGGATAATTCCCAGGTTGGGCTTTTCGTTGTATTCAGGTAATGTTTTCCGACTTTTTGCATGTGATCGGCAGAAGAGAATAAAGTTGCCTGCGGCTCACGGAAAGTCCATACATAATGTGAAGTATCCTTTATATCTTGCGTACACTGATAAATCTGAACTCCCCTGGCGTACACGTGCAATATTATCGCATTGTTAGTAGGTACTGCAACAGCGGTAGGTATGGCTTGCTGCCCATGTACAACTACTGCCCACAGCATAAGGATTACTAAATATATAAATCGTTTCATAAAGAACATTAATCACTGTATATATAAATAATGCGGCTGCAAATTAAAGACTAAACACGATATAAGATACCACTAAAAGTAATATTAATAAAATGGTAAAAAAAATGAAAAAGCCCCTCTGCATATTGGAGGGCACTGAAAAAGTCCTTTAAAGTTAAAGAGGTGGTTTTTCAAAGAAAATAGAGGCGCTGAGAATCGTCTGTACGAAGGTGCTCTCCAC
>NZ_LMUO01000007.1:20042-67164 GCF_009765905.1 Mucilaginibacter sp. L196
GCATATTGCAAAGAGGCTTTTCTAATCTCTATTTCCTTTAATTTCTAACCTTTATTTCAACGTTAAGCTTGTTTTGCCCATGGTGTAACCATCAGCATAAAGCAATACGGTGTAAGTCCCTTTTTGGAAAGCTGAAGGGTTTGTCCAGTCTACAATATAATTGCTGCCATCGTCTTTAAAATCGATAGAAGTTTTGTATGTGTATTGCAGGTTGGTGCCATCAGCAGTAAAAGTCCCTGAATCGCCGCCTGTGATCAGGTTGCCGGTCGGGTCAATTACACGGATCAATATATCGTGCATGCCTTTTGGCGCAACCGCGTTGCTGGCTACTGTAAAGCTAATCTTGATTTTCTTAGCGGGAGATGAACGGCTTACTTCAACTTCTTTACCACTGTTTTTTACCTTGAAGGCGGCAACATCAATAACAGCCACTTTAAGGGCCGATGCTATTTGCACCTTGTTACTGAGGTCGTGGTTTTGTTTGGAAAGGGTATCTGCTTTGGTTTTTACAACAGCAAGGTTAGTTCTTAAAGTATCCCTTTCAACCTTTAAAGATGCATTGGTTTTTTGCAATGAATCAATTTGCGCAGTATAGTTGGTAACAAAATAACGCAGTTGTTTTACGTTTTCCTGTGCTTTTGCAAGTTCCTCTTTTGTTAAGGTTCCTTTTGCCAGTTCGCTTCTTAATACTTTAATTTTGCTTTGCAATGAATCATTTTTGGCCTGCATAGCGGCAGACATTTTAGTTTTGCCCGCATTTACCTGCTCTACTTGTGATTCAAGGCTATCCAGTTCATTTTGTAATTTTTGTTTCTCATCACCCTGGCTCACAACAATAACGTCTGATTTGTTTTTTTGCAGATACAGGTAAACATCAGTACCCAACAAAGCCACTACCACAACAATAAGAAAGTAAATTACATTTGAATTTTTTTTAGGTGTTTGCCCAGATTGGTTTTCCATAGTAATCGGTTTTTAATTAAAAATAATATCCTAACGCGTAATTGCTTTATACGTTAAAAATATTTAGATGGCGCTATTTAATTTTTTACATCCATCCGGTTGGTTAATATAATAACAATAGCTATAACAATAATTAGCTCTGTTAGTTGATTAAAACTGCTTAAAAGTGTAAATTTTTGGTAATATAACGCCTTTTTAAGTAAAAATTATATTTGGATGCCCTGCTAAAGTAAGTACAAAAAGGTAAAACACCAAAAAACAGCTATTTATTATGTAGCATAATAAAACAGCTACAGGTGGAGTTTTATATCTTTGCGGCCTTAAAATACTCCCGTTTAATGCATCTACATAAATATATCCTTCCATTTATACTGTCCATTTTTATCATACAAAAAGTACATTCGCAGGCAGATACTACCAAACGTTACACCATTAGTCCGAAGCGGGAATTTAGGGGAGTTTGGATAGCCACTGTTGAAAATATAGATTGGCCGAAAAAAAATGAGACTGCCGACGAACAGAAGGAGCAGTTAACTGATATTTTAGATGATCACCAGGAGACGGGTATAAATGCGGTGTTTTTCCAGGTGAGGCCGGCGGCGGATGCGTTTTACGCTAAAGGCACGGAGCCATGGTCGAAATGGTTAAACGGGAAACAAGGTGTGGCCCCCGATCCGTTTTATGACCCATTAGAGTTCGCGATTACTGAGGCACATAAACGCGGAATGGAGCTGCATGCCTGGTTTAACCCCTATCGTGCTACTAACGATAATAAGTATTACGCGTTAAGCCCTAATCATATCACCAATTTAAAGCCGGAGTGGTTTTTTACTTACGGTGGCCAAAAGCTGTTTAATCCGGGCATTCCTGAAGTGCGTGAGTACATCATACACATTATATTAAATGTGGTTGATAATTATGATGTTGACGGGATACATATGGACGACTATTTTTATCCGTACCAAGTACCGGGGCAAACTATACATGATGCAGATACTTTTGCCAAATATGGAGCTGGTTATGACGATATTAAAGACTGGCGCCGCCACAATGTAGATACCCTGATACAGGCTTTGGGCGATAGCATCCACAAGCATAAACCGCACATGAAATTTGGCGTTAGTCCGTTTGGGATATGGGCTAATCAGAGCCAAAACCCTGAAGGGTCAGCTACATACGGCGGCTCATCATACTATGAGAATTACGCCGATGCCCGCAAATGGATGCAAAAAGGTTGGGTTGATTATGTGGTACCTCAAATATACTGGCCACGTAACAGCCGTGCGGCTAACTTTGATACGTTGCTAAACTGGTGGAGTAATAATACATTTAACAGGCATTTATATATAGGGCAAGCGGTTTATCGTGTTGCTGAGCGTTCAAAAGCGTCGATAGCCTTTAAAAATCCTTCGGAGTTGCCAAACCAGATGCGCGATTTGCGGAACAACCCGCGGGTGCAGGGCAGTGTGTTTTTTAGCTCGAATTCGCTGACAGATAATTTTGGGGGCTTCGCTGATTCGCTTAAATATAATTTTTATAAGTATCCGGCTCTGCCGCCAACTATGCTTTGGTTGGACTCGATACCACCGAATGTACCGCAAAATGTGGTAGCCCGGATGGTGGCTAACAACGGTAACTATATGGTGAATTTAAGCTGGCAAACACCATTGCCTGCCGCTGATAAGGAGCCTGTTTATGGTTATGTGATTTACAGGTTTGAGGGATCGGAAAAGATTGATATTAATAAACCAGACCATATTTTGCACATCGCTTACGATAATGGGTTGAGTTACCAGGATAAAACCGTGCAGAAGGGTAAGACTTATTTATACATTATTACCGCACTGGATAGGCTGAAGAATGAGAGTGACCGCTCGCCGACGATTGCGGTGATGATGCCGTAGTGTATTAATTAGAACGTCATTGCGAGGGACGAAGCAATCTTTATGCTTTACAGGGCGGATTTGCCTGTGTAGAGATTGCTTCGTTCCTCGCAATGATGTGGTGGAGACGCGTCTGTACAGCGTAAACTACTTTACAGATTCTTCGCGATGCACAGAATGACAAAAGGTAATAGAAGTTATTTTATATCTATTAGTTGTTTATCCCATAATCTCCCTAAATAAATATCAATTTCCATATCGCCCATGCCGTATATGTTTTCGGTTTGCCAGAAGGCATTGTAGATGCCGGTTTTATGATGGATGCCGCTGTTGTAAATATCAAGCAGGGTTTGTTCAATATAGTTTAAACCATTGTGGTTTATGGTTGATCGTTTAACGTGGGCCTGCAATGCATTTTTTAGGAAATGGAGATTTGCCCAGTAATTGTTTTCGTGCAGCCATTTATTTAATGCATCAATGTTGTTGGCGGTGTAGTATTTCCAGGCTTCGGCGGCTACATAAAAATCGGGCTCGCCGAGTTGTACGCGGATGTTGTCGTATAAATGCTCTAATTGGTCGGCATCAAGCTCGCCCATGCCTTTAAAATTTGCTATACCAGGGTAACTGCCGGGGCAAATTAAATAAATACCGGGAGTAGAGAGATCGGTGTGTTTACTGAGCATCACGATCACCCCAAGCATATTGATTTGGCAATGGAGATCATATTCAAACCATAGGTTTATTTCCTTATAAGGTTCGCTTAGCGTGCTTAGCTGGTTAATTACCTTTTCCTCGTAAGAGTCGGGCGAATCATCAAAGGCTTTGGAAATCCACTCCGAGCGATTTTTCCAAAAACTGCCTGACGCGATGTTTTCTTCCACAGGTCCTTCTGAAAGCACCTCGCGCCAAACAATAACGTCGCCATCGAGGCCGGTTTGTTCAAAACTATTCAATGTGGCATCGCCGTTGAGGATGTGCAGGATCTCTTCCATTTTCGTAAAGTGTATGAAGATATAACAAAGTACGGAATGTTTTGATGTGGTGTAGCGGGAATATTACGTGTGGGGGAAGGAGAGGCAAGAATCAAGATGTTTGGCGGCGATTGACTCACCCGACTACGCTTCGCTGGCCGACCTCTCTTCACCTGCGACGGAAAGAGGTGAAACAAATCTTTTGCCCTCTTTCCTGCGCAGCAGAAGAGAGGGCAGGTTAAGCGGCTGAGCGAAAACCGGGTGAGTCGATACATATGCATGGCGAAGTTCACTCACCCGACTACGCTTCGCTGGCCGACCTCTCTTCGCCTGCGGCGGAAAGAGGTGAAAAACGTTTTTAAATAAAAAATCCCGGCTTAGCCGGGATTTGATAATAAACATATGTGTATTTTTTATTGTTGGACCGGGGTAACCTGCGTTACTTTATTGTTGATGTTAATGTAGTCGGTCATGATTTGGCCGGCTTCTATCTTAACAAAATCAAGGTCTTCGTTTTTAGGTTTTGTGTCGCCTTTTTTCAATGGTTTTAGGCCTAGGGCAATACGTTGCAGGTTGTCGCGGTCGAATGTTTTTTGATCATCCTCATCGCGTTGTTTTTTAAGCAGCGCTTCGTTTAACGTGATTGACCTTTCGGCATCATGTATTTTAAAGTCGGCTACATCCTGTAATAAATACTTGTAGCTGTCGCTGGTAGCCATACGCTGATCGTGCAATGTTTTCAATTGCGGGATTACGCCGCTCAAGTCGCCAAATTTGGTATAATCACTTTTAGGGATCACATCAAAAGGCATCGCTGAAGGTTCGGTATCTTCTCCATATTTATCCAAAGGAATAACCGATGGGAAACTAATATCAGGAGTTACACCATGGCGCTGGGTTGAGTTACCGGTAATGCGGTAGAATTTAGCTATGGTTAAATTCAGCTGACCGAATGTGCTTTCGCTGCCGTTTGCACGTGGTTTGCCTGAACCGCCGGTTACCTTTGAGATCATATCAGCCAATGAAGGGTCGATAACCTTATCCAGATCGATCTCAGTTTGTACTGAACCTTTACCATAAGTTTGGGTACCCAATATAACCGCACGACCGTAATCCTGCAAAGCACCTGAGAAAATTTCTGATGCTGAGGCGCTAAAGCGGTCAACTAAAATAGCAAGCGGGCCGCTGTAAGCAATTGATGGATCATCATCGCTGTCAACCTCAATTTTAGCTCTTGTATCTTTTACCTGTACAACAGGGCCTTCTTTAATAAATAAGCCTGTAAGTGAAATAGCTTCGGCTAATGAACCACCGCCATCTTCGCGAAGGTCTAATACGATACCATCAACGTGCTCATTTCTAAGTGTATCTAAAATGCGGCTAACGTCGCGGGTTGTGCTATGGTAATTTGGATCGCCTGCTTGCATGCCATTGTTATCTACATAAAATGCAGGGATATTAATAATGCCTATTTTAACCGTTTTGCCGTTGCTGTTATAGGTGCGGATCTCTTTTCTAGCCAGTGCATCCGCGATAACAATTTTATCGCGAACAATTTCTACAATCTTCAGTTTACCGCCAGCACTTGAGCCTGCAGGTAATATCTGTAATTTTACAGTAGTTCCTTTAGGGCCACGTATTAAAGCGATAGCATTATCTAATCTCCAGCCTACAACGTTTTGGAATTCGCCATCCTTGCCTTGCGCTACGCCTACTATACGGTCTTTTGGGCTTAACTGGTGGCTTTTATCTGCTGGGCCGCCCGGTACCAGGGTGCTGATGGTTACATATTCGTTCTCGAAAGTCAGCGTAGCGCCGATACCTTCTAATGAACGAGACATTTCCATATTGAACTGTGCCGCGTTAAACGGGTTAAAATAATTGGTGTGCGGATCAACAGCTTCGGTAAAAGCATCCATAAATGTTTGGAACACTTCCTGGTTTGATAATTTGTTGGATTGTGATAACAAATTCTCGTAACGTTTTTTAAGTGTTTCCTTATTTTTAGCCATATCAGGGCTGGCTATTTTAAGGTTAAGCAAATCGTATTTAACACGCTTTATCCATAGCTCGTCCATGTCCTTTTGAGTGGCGATATACGGCAGATCCTCACGGTCGTAGGTGAAAGTTTCGTCTTTGTTGTAATCGAAATTATCATTGATGTGCGCCAAAGAAAATTTGATCAGATCAAGATACCTCTTCTGAAAAACGTTAAAGATGTAAAACGCATCATTCAGGTTACCGGCTTTCAAATCATCATCTAACTGATATTTGAAATTAGCGAATGCCTTAACATCCGAAGCTAACAGGTAGTTATGATCAGGGTCGATCTTTTTAAGATAGCGATCATAAATAATTGCCGATAAGGAATCATTCAAATCAACTTTTTTATAGTTGTATTTTGAAATCAGCGAAGCAACTTCTTTACAAACCAAATTTTGCCTTGCATCGGGCTGCAAATCATTTGAGCCATCAACCTTTATTGGTTTTGATGGGGCCGCGTGGCAGGCTACGGCAGCACTAAGTACTAATACGAAATATAATTTCTTGAACATATCTTTTACAGTCTTTAAACGGGGATTAAAATAAAACATCAATACTTGTGCCTAATGTGAGTTGCTAAAGTAAATAAAAAGAGACAGTTGAGAAGCTGCCTCGCAAATTAGAAATGCCAATATTACAATATTGTTTGAATTTTATAACTAGTAGACCTTCATTTTACGCTATTGTTACAAAAAAATCGAGGAACTAATTATTTTTTTTATCGGCAGTAACCATAGCATCAGATGCATAGCGCCATTCAGCCTTAGTAAGAATTGGCTTATATTGTTGTACAAACTTTAGTTCTTTTTGAATAGTAGCAACGTTTGAAAGTAAGCCGTTAGCATTAGCTAATTGCAATGCCTCGGTCAAATCCTGCTGCGCCTGTAAGGCATCGCCCATGTTGGCTTTAACTATGGCCAGGTCCATTAAGTTTGCAATAGTGAGTTGATTGTTATTTTGCTGGCGCGATATGGTGCTGCTTTGTAGTAAGAACCATTTAGCTTCAGAAAAACGGCTTTGTTTGATGTATAGCTTTGCCAGATCGCTAAAATTATAGCTTGCAATATCATAAATTCTGAAACGCATGTTATGTTGCGCCACCTTCATGATAGCTGATTCGGCCAGTTCAATATTATAATCGCTTTGTTGGAAATTGAATTTAGGGATCTTTACTTTTACCCGGCTAATATAGGTAGTGGGTATTTTTTTTATGGAATGATCCTGCGGTAAAGCAATAGCCGGATAGCGAACATGCTTTTTAAAGCTGATGTTGTACCATTGGGCTGAGGCCGATAAACTAACACTTAATGATAGTACTACAGCTAAAAGAAACTTCATGCGTTTTTCCCTTGAGTTTAATAAATTAATTAATTAGTAATTGTACGTAATTAATAACGGGAAAGTTAAGCATTTATTCGGAATAAGATCAATATTATTTTGGCTTGACAAAAATCAGGCAAAAACCTCGATTTGATTCTCATCATGCGAGGCCCAAACCATATACGGGTGTGTATCCGCGTGATAAATATCGCCGTGAGCGGAAATGCCTATAACCCCTGCAAAACCATCAAATGGTTTTAATTCGTTCAATGTTTTTTCTGTCGCGGGGGATAGGAGCATGCCGTCGGTTACACGGGTAACAATTTTGGTAGCCACTGCTCCGCTAACAATATCCTCGCCAACACCGGTGCATGATATGCCAGCAAATTTGTTGCAATAATTACCTGCCGCAGTAGCCGAATCACTTACACGGCCGGGTATTTCGAATCCTTTACCACCTGTTGAGGTAGCAGCCGCTAAGTCGCCATTCATATCAAGGGCCACACAGCCTACGGTACCCAGGCGAATGGAATCGCTTAATTTTTTTTCGTATTCCCAACGGCGTTGGGGTATTTCGGGGTTGTAGTATTTAAAACCGTTTTCGCGTGCATAGTTCTGGGCCCCCCCGCCACTTAAAACTTTATCTTCCTGATCGAGAAGCTTACGGGCAATGCATATTGGATTTTTAACATCTTCAATATTGATCACCCCTGAAAAACGCAGGCTTTTACCATCCATCAGGGATGCGCTCATTCTTATTTTACCGTCGCTTTGTATTTGTGAGCCGGTACCGGCGTTAAACAGATCACAATCTTCCAGCAGCCTGACAACATAAACCACTGTTTCCAGCGCATTATGGCTGGCCAGGTGCTTGTAGCCCTGTTCCACTATTTCCTTTAATGCTTCCTGTTTCGCTTTTTTAACCTCGTGGTTGGTACGCGATTCGCTAAAAAATCCCCCGTGAATGATTAGTTTCATTTCTCTTAGATTAAGCCCCCTCTAAATCTCCCCCGGTAGGGGAGACTTTTAAATAATAAGATACTAAAGCCCTGCCTTCCGGGGAGGGTTGGGAGGGGTTGATTATTTATCAGCCTTAATAAATACTCCGTTCTCTACCTTAACAACTTTTTTAATCAACAGTTTGTGTTGTAAAAGATCATATTTATCATAAATAGACATTACATGCACTTTCAAGTTTTCGATAGATACGGGTGCGCCTATCTCTACATCGTAAATATTGGTCTCAACCATATTACGGCCATCTACCAAAATAATCAATCCGGAGCCTATGGCTTCCATCATGCTGCCTTCGGTGATAAGCAGACCCGCATCCTCGCCCAATCCAATACCTAAAATACCGGGATTGCTGGCAACGGCATATAATAAACGACCAATACGGCCGCGTTGTACAAAGTGAGTATCTATAAAAACAGAATCAATAAAACCTAAACCGGCGGTTATTTGCACATGGCCCTTGATCAAAGCTTCGTTGCTTGACCCGCGGTATATCATGTGTGCTGAAGCTGCCGCGGCACCTGCCGATGTGCCTGCGATAACAAAATTATCGTCCTGATAACGTTGTTTGAGGATCTGCAAAAACTCTGTGCCGCCAAAAATGGCGCTCAGGCGCAGCTGGTCGCCACCGCTGAACATGACTACATCCGCCTCGCGGATACGTTTTAAATATTCCGGGTTGGTGGCGTCTTCGCGGGTACGGATATCGAGAATATTGACATTAGGGACACCCAGGTGATTGAAAGCGCTGATGTATTCGGTACTTACCAACTCCGGGATTTGCGACGCGGTAGTGATTACCTCAACTTTTGATGCTTCGTGATGAGCCGATTCGGTAATGATGCGTTTTAAAATACCCTGCTCAAAAAACTTGATGTAGTTGGGTTGCAAAATATTCTCCTGGGCGCTAATGTTACTGCCCATATCAACGGCTCCTCCAATTATTATCAGTTTTCCTTTCGGGTCGGTCATGCTGTATTTATTTAGTGAATTAGGGCTTGTGTGAATGAGTGATTAATATTAGCGTTGAATTTTTATTACGGAATCGCTCATTCACAAAATCATTTATTGTTAACAAATACAAATTAAAATAAAAAGCAGCGTAAAGGCTATTGTTATTTGTTAATAGTGGGGGTATTTATGCACAATTGGGGTTTTACTCACCCGGCTACGCTACGCTGGCCGACCTCTCTACGCCGGTGGCGCAAAGAGGTGAAAAATATATTCTAGTTTCCCTCTTTGTCGCGTAGCGATAGAGAGGGTGGTCGAGCGAAGCAAGGCCGGGTGAGTCGACGGGATGGTCATTCAAGATGGTGTAAAATATTTAATTTTTCACCACAAAAAATCTTGTTAGCTTGTTACAGGTTTAGATTTAGTAAATTTAAGCCCTTAACATTGAAAAGCACTTTATGAAAATAGAAAATATACAGGTATTGCGCGGGCCGAACATTTGGAGTGGGAGCCGTAAAAAGTTAATCCAGATGCGGTTGGACTTGCAGGAACTTGAGCATAAGCCTACTAATAAAATAGATGGCTTTTATGAGCGCCTTAAAGCATTGATACCAAGTTTGCAGGAGCACCGTTGCTCTCCGGGTGTGCCGGGGGGATTTTATCAGCGTATTGTTGCCGGTACCTGGATGGGGCATGTGATTGAGCATATTGCTTTGGAGATACAAACCCTTGCGGGGATGGATACCGGCTATGGCCGCACACGAGAGACCAAAACTGTCGGGGTTTATAACGTGGTGTTTACTTATCTGGAAGAAAAAGTGGGTATTTATGCTGCCGAAGCAGCTGTACGTATTGCCGAGACTTTAATTACCGGTGAGGATTACGATTTGGAGTATGATATACAGCAAATGCGCGAGATTCGTGAGGCTACCCGTTTGGGGCCAAGTACGGGCTCAATAGTAGAGGAAGCTATCGCCAGGGATATTCCGTGGATCAGGTTGAATAATCAATCGCTGGTGCAATTAGGGTATGGTAAAAACCAGGTGCGTTTTCGTGCTACTATGACGGAGAAAACTAGCTGTATTGCGGTTGACATCGCCAGCAATAAAGAAGAAACTAAACGCCTTTTACAAGAGCAGGCTATTCCGGTTGCTAAGGGTATTACCATATCTTCAACTGAGGGTGTGGATGAAGCTATCCGCAGAGTGGGCTTTCCGTTGGTGTTTAAACCGCTGGATGGCAACCATGGTCGTGGCATTTCTATCAATATAAAAAACCATGAAGATGCTGTTGAAGCATATGAATTCGCCGCCAAAATATCGCGCAAGGTGATTGTGGAGCGATATGTGACCGGTTATGATTTCAGGGTTTTGGTTATTGATAATAAAATGGTGGCGGCAGCCCTGCGCGATCCGGCGCATGTGAAGGGTGATGGTACATCAACAGTGCAACAACTCATCGACATTGAAAATACAGACCCGCGCCGTGGTTACGGGCATGAAAATGTGTTGACTTTAATAACTGTAGACAGGGATACCTTGGATCTGTTAGAGAAAAAGGGTTATACGTTGGATACTGTTCCGGCAGCAGGTGAAAAGGTGTTTGTAAAATCGACAGCTAACCTGAGTACCGGCGGAACATCTGTTGATGTAACCGACCATGTGCACCCGCAAAATATTTTTATTTGTGAACGGATTTCGAAAATTATCGGGCTGGATATATGCGGTATTGATATTATGGCCGAAAACCTGACCGAGCCGTTAACCGAAAACGGTGGTGTGGTATTGGAAGTGAATGCCGCGCCGGGCTTCAGGATGCACATCGCGCCGAGCGAAGGCTTACCACGTAACGTGGCCGGGCATGTTATTGATATGTTGTATCCACAGGGCAAATCGTCGCGCATACCTATTATAGCGGTTACAGGTACTAATGGCAAAACTACCACCACCCGTTTAATAGCGCATATTGTTAAAAATAATGGACATAGAGTAGGCTTTACCACATCTGATGGTATCTACGTACAAAATAACATGATGCTGAAGGGCGATACTACAGGTCCGGTAAGTTCTGAGTTTATTTTGAAAGATCCTACGGTTGATTTCGCGGTGCTGGAAACGGCTCGTGGTGGGATATTACGCTCGGGCTTGGGATTTGGCTTTTGCGATATAGGCGTGGTTACCAATATACAGGAAGACCATTTGGGCCTGGCTGATATTCATACTTTGGAAGATTTGGCACGGGTGAAAAGTGTGATCATCAATGCGGTTAAAAAGGATGGCTGGGGCGTTTTGAATGCGGATAATGAGTATTGCGTGCGCATTGGCAAAAAAGCTAGTTGCAACATCGCTTATTTCAGCATGAATGAGAATAACCCGGTGATCAGGGCGCATTGCAAAAAAGGCGGCATTGCCTGCGTTCATGAAAATGGCTTTATCACCATTAAAAAAGGCGACTGGAAAATACGTGTACAACGCACTATACAAATCCCGCTGACTTTTGGTGGTACCGTTCCGTTTATGATTGAGAATGTGATGGCGGCAACCTTAGCTACATTTTTATGGGGCTTTAAAACGGAGGACATTAAAATCTCGCTCGAAACCTTTATACCGTCGGCAGCGCAAACACCGGGCAGGATGAATATTTTTGAGTTCAAGGATTTTAGGTTCATGATTGATTTTGCCCATAACCCGGATGGTTACAGAGGCATAAAAGAATTTTTAAGGCACGTGGATTCGCCACTGAAAATTGGCATCATAGCCGGTACCGGCGACAGGCGCGATGAGGACATCCGCGAACTGGGTAAGCTATCGGCAGAGATGTTTGATTATATCATCCTGCGGCAGGAAAAACACCTGCGTGGCCGTACCGAGGAAAATATATTATCACTATTAAAAGAGGGTATATTGTCGGTTGATGCCAACAAGCAATTTGAGGTAGTACCTAAAGAGATTGATGCCATTAAGCACGCGATGAGTCTGGCCAAGCCGGGCACCTTTATTACCGCGCTAAGTGATGTGGTAGATAACGCTATTGAAACGGTACAGAATTACCAGGAGCAGGAAAGGAATGGGTTGTTTAATGTGTAGGTTAGTGGTGCGGTGAAAACACCATGGGTGTTCGGAAGATGAGATTTGCTTCTTTTCCAATGAATTTTTTATTAAAAATGATTTGTCATTCTGAGCGGAGCGAAGAATCTGTAAGGTGTGAACTACTTTACAGATTCTTCGCTCCGCTCAACATGACACCTTTTTTAATCTTCCGAACACCTGTGGTGAAAACACCGACCACAAGCTGAACTTCATAAATAAAATTGTCATGCTGAGGGACGAAGCATCTGTACAGATGTAAACTACTTTACAGATTCTTCGCTAACGCTCAGAATAACAATTGAGTAGGCAATTTAATTCAAGATTTACGAAGTTTTTAAAACTTCGTAAATCTATACTGCGAGGAGTTTACCTGAGATTAAGATTTTTAATGAAAAAAGAAGATTTGATAATACTGCTTAATAGCCTATTGCTTCCTTTGAATTTTAAAAAGAAGGGAAATAATTGGTTGTTTAATGGGGAAATACTTTCGAAGGTGGTCAATCTTCAAAAATCTGATTTTGGAAATTACTATTACCTTAATTACGGTTTTACAATTGCAAAGCTTGAATTGACTACAACGACACATATTCATTATCGTTTAGCTTCTACAAATTCCGAAGAAAATATAAGAATAAAGGATTTGCTTGATTTAGAAAGCAATATTGAGCCTGAACAACGAATTTTCGAGTTGGAAAATTTGATTAAAGAAAAGATTATTAATCAAATGACAGATATAAATAATGAGGCTGAATTATTATCAGAAATAAAAAAAATGCCTTATTCGAGTATAATCCCATTAGTGGTAAAGCAACACTTTAATTTATCAGAATGGTAGTTTAAACCGACCAACTATGCAAAACAACATAAAAGATAAAGTAATCATCATCACCGGTGCAAGCAGCGGGATAGGGGAGGCAACTGCTTTGCTGCTGGCAGAGCATGGCGCGAAAGTAGTGCTTGGTGCACGCCGGGCTGATAAACTGGAGGCATTGGCAAAGCGCATTCTAACCGCAGGTGGTGAAGCGATTTTTGCAGAAACAGATATTAAAAAACGGGATGATCTAACCGCTTTGGTAAAATTGGCAGTTGATCATTTTGGCAAGCTGGATGTAATCATTAATAATGCAGGCATCGGCCCTATCTCGCTTTTTGACGATTTGCGGGTGGAGGATTGGGACGAAATGATCGATGTAAATATTAAGGGCACTTTATATGGTATCGCGGCGGCGTTGCCTGTTTTCCGTAAGCAAGGTTTTGGGCATGTGGTGAATGTGATTTCTACCGCCGGACTTAAAATTGTACCGCAGCAGGGTGTGTATGCTGCTACTAAGAATGCAGTGCGTACTATTACCGAGGCTTTGCACCAGGAAGCCGGTCCTGATTTGCGTGTAACGGGTGTTTCGCCGGGCTTTGTGCATACTGATTTCGCGGAATCTATGACCAACCCCGAGGTTAAAGCTCAAATCATAGCAGCAAGGGATAAAATGGCTATCACGCCGGATGCCATCGCGCGTGCTATCGCTTTCGCTATTGAGCAACCTGCCAATGTTGATGTGGGCGATATTGTGGTGCGGCCTACGGCACAGGGGTAATATTTTTAGCTCCCGCAGGGTCATCTAAATAATATTGTCATGCTGAGGAACGAAGTATCTGTACAGGTAAACTACTTTACAGATTCTTCGCGATGCTCAGAATGACAAGGGGAAATAAAAGGTTTTGTCATTCTGAGGAACGAAGAATCTTCTTCGACTTGCAGAGTTCGACTTTCGCTTTTAGAAAATTCTTCGCTACGCTCAGAATAACAATGGGGTGAACGAATGCCACGTGCTTTCTCTAAATAAATGTACCTATAAAGTTCATTTCTGGGGGCTCAAAAAACAAACTACAATCTTTTGAGTTAACAATGTCGTATCTTGTAAAAATCACCTAGTTTAACTATTCAACTGAATGGATCAATCACTTTTAAGAACAAATGAAGAAGACAGATTAGCTGCGCTTCATTCGTATGATATATTTGACTCGGGCGAAGAGAAAGATTTTGATGCACTTACTTCATTAGCATCGGCTATTTGCCAGATACCCATAGCGCTCATCACTTTTATTGATGATAAGCGGCAGTGGTTTAAATCGCATCACGGTACCGAAGTTACCGAAAACCTGCGTGAATTATCCTTTTGCACCCATGCTATCGAATCCGGCGAGGACATTATGGTGATACCTGATCCATCGCGCGATGAGCGGTTTGCCAATAACCCGATGGTTACCGGGCCAACTAAAGTGGCTTTTTATGCCGGCGTACCTTTAATTAATGAAGATGGTTATGCCCTGGGTACTTTATGTGTGCTCGATCAGCAAACGCATACACTATCAATCCAACAAATTGAAGCTTTAAAAACTTTGGCTAAGCAAGTGGTTGATAAAATTGAGCTGCGCAGGAAAGTTTTAACATTGGAAAAAGCTAACCAGGAATTGCTTAACTCTAATGTGCTGATCCAGAAGTTCGCCTCTATGGCGGCGCACGATATTAAAAACCCGCTCAGTACCATTATGCTAACCTCGCAAGCGCTTAAAATACGCCTCGATAAAATGCAGAATGAAGGCTGCCAGCGTTTGGTCGACCTGAATATTACGTCCACCAAAAACCTGCTTGGGTTGGTAGATGAGATGCTGGAGTACTCTAAATCGCCATCGTTATTAATCACCAAAAAGCAGCAAGTTGACTTAAACAGCCTTTTACGAAAAGTGATAGCCATGGTGGCGGTGCCGGAAAATATTGAAATTATTCTGCCAGAGGAAAATCACAGCCTTTATGTCTCCATTATAGTGTTTGAGCAAATCATGCTTAATTTACTAAGCAATGCCATAAGGTATAATAACAAAGAGCAGGGTTATGTGAAGATAGCTTTTGAACAGGACGAGGAATTTTACCGCTTTGAGGTAGAGGATAATGGCATTGGCATTGCCGAGCAATATCACGAAAAAATATTCGGCAATAACTTTACCCTAAAAACAACCGACCGCTACAATGACAAAGGTTCGGGCATTGGCTTGTCTACGGTTAAAGACTTGCTGGGCGTATTGAATGGCAATATCTCGGTGCGGTCGGTACCCGGCGAGGGGGCTACGTTTTTCGCTACGCTTAAAAAGTAGGACTATCTTTTAATTTTTGTCATTCTGAGCATAGCGAAGAATCTGTACGAGCGTAAACTACTTTACAGATTCTTCGCTATGCTCAGAATGACAATAGGTATTTGTTGTAAACAGATTTACGAAGTTTTTAAAACTTCGTAAATCTTAGGGTTGCTAAGGTCAATTCTTGCTTAAATTAGTGGTGCGGAAAACACCAACCACAGGCTGTAATTAATCGAGCTCCGGGGTTTCCACAATCATTTCTTCAGATGTTGGAGGTAATGGATTGCTCATTGGTCTGTATGCACCTTTATCTATAAACCTGATTACAAGTGGTGAAAACAAAAGTAAAACTCCAAGTACCAATGCAATTGCTGCGGTTACGCCAAATCCCCAAATTGGATTCAATTTATCAGAAAAAATGTATTTAATATAACCAATATAATGGATAAGGTCATATTTTCCCGGGATAGACCTGTAATATTTTAATATTAAAAAGGCAGCTAAAAATGCAATTATTGAATTAAGCCAAAACCATTTCATTTTTAATGTTATTGCTAATGAAAGTAGAAATGCGCCGAATAATCCAATTATTACTAATAAATGCAGTCGCATATCATCTCCGTCAAGTCTGATACCTAAATCGGGATAAATGTGTGCAATAGGCGTTATTTCTTTTAAAGTCCAATGAATAGTGTATGCCTTTTCAATAACACGGAGGAATTTATAATCGTATAAGATCGCAAACGCCCTAAAAGCATCCATAAATAACCATATAGCTAAAAAGTGAATAACAATCAATCGCCAGTTTAATTTGCGTAATAAGGTTTTCATTCAATCAAATCTAACAAATATTTGATGTTATTTTAGTGATTAGAAAAGGCCTGGCAAAGAAAAAACGTGTTCCAAAACCTCAATTTTTTGTTGATTTTTTGATCAAAAAAGACTTAAAATCGATGCTTTTTTAGCCTTTTTCAATCAAAAAATGACTGTTTAACCTGCTTTTACGACTTAAAACGGTCAAAATATAATCTAAAAATGCTGTTTTTAGCCTGTTTTAGGCATAAAAACGACTCAAAAGTGTACCAACTGTACCACGTGTACCATTTGTATCATGGTACAGTTATGATTTTTTTGATGCCAGTTGGGACAGGTAGTAATGCCACAATAGCATGGTAGCTACTGTTCGGTAGGGTTGCCATTGGGCGGTAATTTCAATTATTTCTTCTTTACTGATGCCAGTAGCTAAGCCTTTCACCCGTTTGAATGCGTTAACCGCGGCGAGGTCGCCGATAGGGAATATGTCTGCCCGTTGTAGTACGAACATGAGGTAAACATCAATAGTCCAGTTACCTATGCCTTTCAGGGTGACGAGCCTGGCGCGGATTGCATCGTTGGGGAGGTATTCTAGTTCAGTAAGGTTGAGTTGGCCGCTTAACATGGCCTCGGCTAAATATTTGATGTAGAGGGTTTTTTGCCGGCTGCAATAACAGGCCCGCATTTCTTCATCAGTAAGCAATAATAGGCGTGATGGGGTGAGTTCCTGTACACGTTCCTTGAGTTTATTTAATGCTGATAGTGCGGAAGCCAGCGAAACCTGCTGTTCCAAAATAATGTGTACCAGCGTCTCGAAGGTATTGGGTCGCGACCACATTGGTGGGTAGCCATAAGCGGTGATAATTGCTGCTAGATCGACGTCCCTTGAAGCAAGCTGGTCACAAATAGTATGGAAATTGGATTTGCTAAACTGTTCGCTCATATAATTGTTATTTTAAAATTACTAATTTCTTTAGGATTTAACATTTAATTTCTGACTTTTACATTATGACAAACCTGCCTCCTTTAGCCGAGCGTATGCGCCCCAAAAATCTGGATGATTATGTTGGGCAAAAACACCTTGTGGGTAAAGGCGCGGTTTTGCGAAAGGCTATCGAATCGGGTTCGCTGCCATCCATGATATTCTGGGGGCCGCCGGGAGTGGGGAAGACGACCTTAGCTTATATTATATCACAAACTTTATACCGGCCATTTTTCGCGCTTAGCGCCATTAACTCGGGGGTTAAGGATGTGCGCGAGGTTATAGAAAAAGCCGCGCTGCTAAAAGAAGAAGGCGAAATCCAACCCATTTTATTTATTGATGAGATACACCGTTTCAGTAAATCACAACAGGATTCGTTACTGGGAGCAGTTGAGCGTGGCACGGTTACGTTGATTGGCGCTACTACCGAGAATCCATCATTCGAAGTGATCTCGGCTTTGCTGTCGCGCTGCCAGGTTTATATTTTGCAACCGCTGGAAGAAGATGACCTGGTTAGTCTGCTGAAAAAGGCCATGAAGGAAGATGTGGTGCTGCGCGATAAAAAGATAGATATAAAGGAGGATGAGGCACTGCTGCGGCTATCCGGTGGCGATGCCCGCAAGCTGCTGAATATATTTGAGCTATTGGTAAATGCCTTTAAAGGCAAAAAGATAGAACTCACCAATGAAAATGTACTGGAGCATGTGCAGCAAAACATGGCGCTGTATGATAAAGGCGGCGAGCAGCATTATGATATTATATCGGCCTTCATCAAATCCATGCGTGGCAGCGACCCTAATGGTGCAGTTTATTGGCTGGCGCGGATGATAGTTGGGGGTGAGGACCCGCTATTTATTGCCCGGCGAATGCTGATACTAGCATCGGAGGATATTGGCAATGCTAATCCGAATGCATTGCTACTGGCGCAGGCTTGTTTTGAATCTGTAAATAAGATCGGTATGCCGGAATCACAGTTGATCCTGTCACAAACAGTTATTTATCTGGCAACATCGCCAAAAAGTAATTCGGCTACTACGGCTATTGGAGCGGCTATTGCTTTGGTAAAACAAACCGGGGATCTGCCTGTGCCACTACACCTGCGCAATGCCCCAACTAAATTGATGAAGAACATTGGTTATGGCAAAGGCTACAAATATGCCCATAGCTTTGAGGGTAACTTTACCGATCTGGATTTTCTACCAGATGCCATCAAAGGCACTAAAATATACGACCCCGGTAATAATGCCCGCGAGAATGAGGCTAAGGAAAAATTAAAGAAACTTTGGGGCGATAGGTATAAATATTAAGCCCCTTAACCCCCTGAAGGGGGAATGTTAAAATATTTAGCTAAGCAGACTTACGAAGTTTTAAAAACTTCGTAAGTCTAAATAAGACTTCTGATATATTTGCACCATGTATTCTATCAGAACCGCAACCGTTGCCGACGTTGAAACTATCCGCCAATTAGCTCAGGAAATATGGTATGCTACCTATCTGTCTATCCTCTCGAAAGAACAGTTAGACTTTATGCTGACCGAGATCTATTCAACTGAAAAGCTAACGCAGCAAATTGAAAATAACGAGCAAACTTTCATGCTGATTATTGAAGAAGAGCAGATTGTGGCCTTCGCGGCTTATTCGCCGCGCGAAGAGGATCCAGAGATATATAAACTACATAAATTATACTGCCTGCCTGCTACACAGGGCAAAGGCTATGGCAAATTATTGATTAATGAGGTTAGCAACAAAGTATTGGAAGCAGGTAAGCATTTGTTAGAGTTAAATGTAAATCGCCACAACAAGGCCCAAAGCTTTTACGAAAAAATGGGTTTTAAGGTGATATATGAAGATGACATCGCCATTGGCCCTTATTGGATGAACGACTATATCATGCGTAAAGAGCTGGCTTAATATCTGTCACAAAAAAAATAGCGATGAATTTGCATCCATCGCTATCTATGTTATTAAAAAGTCTCCTCTACCGGGGGAGATTTAGAGGGGGCTGTATTACAACCCGAAAGCTGCTTTTACTTTATCTACGTAATCTAATTTCTCCCAGGTAAATAATTCAACTTCTTTAGTAATCACATGCCCATCATGAGCAGTAAAGCTTTTGGTTACAATTTGGCTTGGTTTACCAAAGTGGCCGTAAGCTGCGGTTTCGCTATAAATAGGGTTGCGCAGTTTAAAGCGGGTTTCAATAGCATAAGGCGTCATGTTAAATATAGCCTCCACCTTTTTAGCGATCTCGCCATCATGTAAACTAACTTTGCTTGTACCGTAAGTATTTACATAAATACCCATTGGCTGTGCAACGCCTATCGCATAGGATACCTGTACCAAAACCTCATCACAAACACCCGCAGCAACTAGGTTTTTGGCTATGTGGCGGGTTGCATATGCAGCAGAGCGGTCAACTTTTGAAGGGTCTTTACCCGAGAATGCACCACCACCGTGCGCGCCTTTACCACCGTAAGTGTCCACGATGATTTTACGGCCTGTTAAACCGGTATCGCCATGCGGCCCGCCGATAACAAACTTGCCGGTAGGGTTAATGTGGTATTTAATATCATTGTTAAAAAAGTGAGCGTATTTAGGGTACTTCGCTTTTACACGAGGTATTAATATGCTGATGATGTCGCTGCTGATTTTAGCCAGCATTGCTTTTTCCTCATCAAAGTCATCATGTTGGGTTGATATAACAATCGCGTCGATACGTGTCGGTTTATTGTTATCATCATACTCCAACGTAACCTGCGATTTCGCGTCCGGGCGTAAGTACTTTATTTCGCTGTTCTCACGGCGGATAGCGGCTAATTCAATTAATAAAGCATGCGCAATATCTAAAGCCAAAGGCATATAATTATCAGTTTCTATGGTGGCATAGCCAAACATCATACCCTGGTCACCTGCACCTTGCTCTTCTTTCGCCTGGCGGTCAACACCCTGGTTAATATCCGGTGATTGCTCATGAATAGCAGATAACACACTGCACGAGCTGCCATCAAACATATATTCGCCTTTGGTATAACCAATTTTATTGATCACCTCGCGGGCTATTTTTTGTACATCTAAATAAGCTTTTGATTTTACCTCGCCCGCCAAAAAAACCTGGCCGGTGGTAACTAAAGTTTCGCAGGCAACTTTTGAATCAGGATCGAAAGCTAAAAATTGATCAATCAGCGCGTCTGAAATTTGATCGGCAACTTTATCCGGATGTCCTTCCGACACGGATTCTGAAGTGAATAAATATGGCATGTTTTTTTAAATAAACTTAAGAAATAGGATAAACGTAAATAATAAGCAGAGGGATTTAACTGGATAGCAGTAAAAAGAAGCAGGGTTTTAGCACTTTTTTACGTGGTTGCAATCCGGTCCCGATATATTCAGGACATTAAATCAGTCCACCGTTGGGTGGCAAAAATAAAACAATTTTTACAAAGCCGAAAATACATTTACTTTTGCCGGCACTAAAATATATCTGGTTGAAAAGGAAAGCTTTATTTATTATAAACCCGGTAGCAGGAGGGAAGAAGAAAGATGATGTACCGGCTTTAATAGAAAAAAACCTGGATAGGGCTGTTTTTGAATACACCATTGTTTTTAGCGATGGCGTTAGGCATGCGCATACTATTGCAAAAGAAGCTATTGGTAAATTTGAGTTGGTGGTGGCCGTTGGTGGCGATGGTACTGTTAACGAGATCGCTTCGGCTATAACCGGTAGCAATGCCGTTATGGGCGTTTTGCCTTATGGGTCGGGTAATGGGCTTTCCAGGTTTTTAGGCATCCCGATGGATACGGAAGCTGCCATAAAAAACCTGAATAACTGGCATGTAGAATCTATTGATTCGGCAATAGCTAACGGCGAATGGTTTTTTAATATGGCAGGGATGGGCTTCGATGCTCATATTGCCGAAGTTTTTTCGCATAAAGAGAAGCGGGGCTTTAGCACTTATGTTAAATCTGCTTTTCACGAGATTGCCAATTATAAAGCCGATACCTATTATATAGATATAGACGGAGCTAAAAGCCAGCACGAAGCCTTCATGCTCAGTTTTGCCAACTCATCCCAATATGGTAACAACGCGCATGTATCGCCCCATGCATCTGTTCAGGATGGGTTAATAGATGTTTGCGTGATCAGACCATTCCCTTTATGGCGATTTATAGAGATGGGT
Organism: Mucilaginibacter sp. L196; assembly: GCF_009765905.1. Lineage (GTDB taxonomy): Bacteria > Bacteroidota > Bacteroidia > Sphingobacteriales > Sphingobacteriaceae > Mucilaginibacter. Next base: position 41,382 of record NZ_LMUO01000007.1, read on the forward strand.
ATCCGTATGTTCACCAAAACATCCGAAGGCTCAAAATACGTATCAATTATGCGTGGCAAAAACATTAAAGTACGGCGCGACAAACCCGGCCCAATGCACCTGGATGGTGAACCACGTATTGCCGGTACCGATATTGAAATAATTGTAGTTCCTTCTTCGTTAAAAATTATTGCAGGCGAATCATACAAACGCAATTCTTAGAGCCCAAGCGTCATTGCTGTAAGGTACGAAGCAATCTCTAAACTTTACAGAGAAGCCTTAATGGTTCGTTCGTCCTATGTAGACATTGCTTCGTACCTCAATGACGCTCGGTTTACATAAAATGATAGTGGATAGAATTTAAATAGCTTTTTAAGCCGAAAACTTTTTTCTTTATCTTGCATCCCGGCTTAAGGCTTCGGACTTAACAATCAAAATCAGGAAATCATGTCGAAAAAAAATAATTATACCGGGGTAATGTATTCTACCGATCCCGATTTTCAATATCAGAAGGAGCATAGCGGATCAAACGAAGCTTTGCCACCACAGCAACAAAACCTTAAAGTTTTTCTGGATCGTAAAGGCGGCGGTAAATTAGTTAGCCGGGTAACGGGTTTTGTTGGCCCTGATAGCACGCTGCAAGAAATCGGAAAAAAACTAAAATCAAAATGTGGTGTTGGTGGTTCGGTAAAGGACGGGGAGATATTAATACAGGGGGATTTTAGAGATAAAATTGTGACTTTATTACAAACTGATGGCTTCAAAGTGAAGCAAGCGGGCGGATAAGGCTGTTTTTGATAAATAAAAAAGATGAAAATTTAATGAAATCGACACAATTCAACACCTTTATTATCGTTATATAAGCCTAAAAATGATATTTAAATAATATTAAACATAAGGGGAGAAAATAAAACTACGGCTACCTGAAACAGTTAATATTCTGTAAATATGTACGTTATTAGTGTTATTTGTAGGTTTACATGCACTTAGACCAAATGATAGCATAATAGTTACATACTTTTTATAAATTATTTTTTGTTAATATTGAAAAAAATAGGTTGTATTGTAAAAAATAATGGTTCAACATACAATTTTATGGGGTTTAGGCGTTACTAACTCACCAATTATTGTTTTTGATGAGTACCTAAGATTAAAAAAATGCGGATAAAGCATAAAAGAGTTTTTTTATTTCATTAAAATTCTAATTTTGTTACCCGCTAAAAAACAAGCATTTAATTAACATATTTATATAAACACTGACTAAAAACTAAAATTTTAAAGTAATGGCAAATGTACCGTCAAAACCAACCGCTCCAGTAAAAGAAAGCTCAAGCTCATCGAGCATTTTTGCCACGTTGGCAATTCCAATTTGTTTAATCGTATCAGTACTTGTTTACATTTTTTTCCTTGGTGATGCAAGTCACTTCAAAGGTGGTGATCCAACCAGTGATCCAGCCGACGTATTTGGTATCGTTCACAAAGGTGGTGTATTAGTACCCTTGGTAATGGGATACGTATTAATGGTTATCGTGTTTTCTATCGAGCGTTTTATTGTTATCGGTAAAGCAACAGGTACTAGCAGCATCGAAACTTTTGTTAGAAAAATACAAACGTTCCTTTCTGCAGGTAACATTGATGCAGCTTCTGCAGAGTGCGACAAACAAAAAGGTTCTGTTGCCAATGTAATTAAAGCCGGTTTGAAAAAATACCGTGAAATGGAAACTGATGACACAATGGATATCGGTCAAAAAGCTTTAGCTATCCAAAAAGACATTGAAGAAGCAACTGCTTTGGAAATGCCAATGTTAGAGCAAAACTTAACTATCATCGCTACTTTGGTATCTATTGGTACATTAACAGGTTTGTTAGGTACGGTTGTAGGTATGATCAAGGCCTTCGCCGAGTTAGCAAACAACGGTGGTGGTACCAACACAGGTGCACTATCTGCAGCTATCTCTGAAGCATTGGTTAACACCGCTTTAGGTATCAGTACTTCAGCATTATCAATTGTAATGTACAACGTATTTACATCAAAAATTGATAATCTTACTTACGCAATTGACGAAACAGGATTCAGCATTGTACAAACGTATGCTGCATCACACAAAAAATAAATAAGGTACAGTTTATTTTATATCCCGGCTGTACAATTACTGCCGGGGTATAAGTGAATTATATATTTACTCATTTTAATAAAATAGATTATGCCCAGAGTAAAAGTCGCGAGGAAGAGTACGGCAATTGACATGACGGCAATGTGCGACGTAGCTTTTCTTTTGCTTACCTTTTTTATACTATCAGCAAAACCTAAAACACAAGACCCGGCGCAGATACAAATACCTGCTGCTACCGTAATAGGCCCTATACCCGAAGTTGATTTTTCAACTATCAGCATAGGCCAGGGAAAAGTGTTTTTTAATGTTGAAGGTGATGATGTACGTAAAAAAACATTAGAAATAATGGGAGATAAGTACAAAATAGCCTTCACGCCCGACGAAAAGAACACCTTTGCAGGTGTAGAATCATTTGGTGTGCCAATTAGCCAGCTTAAAACATTTCTGGCTTTGGATCCCAAACAAAGAGGAACAATAGCACAACCTGGTATACCAGTTGATACAACTAATACCAATGAGTTATATGATTGGGTTCACTCTGCACGTTTGGCCGACAAGTACTTGCATGATAAAGATCTGAAAATAGGAATTAAAGGCAACAGCGAGGAAAATTTCCCTACTGTAGCTAAAGTAATTTCTACTTTACAGAAACAAAAAGTCGACAGATTTAATTTGATAACCTCGTTAAAATCGAAATAAGAAATGGCAGAATTAGATACCTCCGGCGGGGGTAAACATAAGGGTGGCAAGGTAAGAACCAAAAAGAAAGCAACACGCGTGGATTTAACAGCGATGGTGGATTTGGCTTTCCTTTTGATCACCTTCTTCATCCTTACTACTACCCTAAACAAGCCGAAAGCTATGGAGTTGATCATGCCTGATAAGGATGATAAAAACACCCAAATGCCTGTTCCGGAATCAAGAACAATGACCCTATTATTGGGTGATAATAATAAATTGGAATGGTTTGTAGGAGAGCCGGGTAAAACCCAACCTGCGGTTATTGGATATGGCAAAGAAGATTTGCGTAAAGTATTGGTTGATCAAAACAACCTTATAAAGCAAAGCCATGGTGGCCAACCAATGATTGTTGTGGTAAAACCAAGTGCTCAAAGTACCTATAAAAATGTTGTTACCGTAATGGATGAACTAAATATAACAGGTATTGAGCAACGTGCAATAGTTGATATTACACCGGTTGAGCTTGCATTGTTAAAAAGGGACAACCTTTATAAATAGCATTATTGATAAATTATTTTTAAAAGCCTGAAAGATGTTAGGATCTAAATTAGATATTTTTAAAAAGGAATGGACCGATGTTATCTTTAAGGGGCGCAATAAAGAATATGGCGCTTACGAATTAAGACAACAGAATTCAAGGAGTACAAACCTTGCCCTAATCATTGGCTCAGCAGTATTTGTATTTATTTTATCTATAAATACAATTGTAAATGCCATTGAGGGATTCATTCCTAAAGCACCGCCGATAGTTAAACTTACCGACGTGAAATTATTACCGCCGCCACCCGTTGATGCGGCCAAGAAACCACCTCCCCCTCCTCCGGAACCACCAAAACCGAAGGTTGACCAGGTTAAGTTCCCTCCTCCAGTTGTAAAACCGGATAATGAGGCTAAAGAACCACCTCCAACAGTTGCCGAACTGAAAACTGCTGACCCTGGTCAGAATAATCAGAAAGGTGATCCGAATGCCGATGTTAACATCGACGGACCAGTTGGAAATTCAGATGCTAAAATTACTGAAGCTGACCCTAACCAGGTGTTTGCCGCGGTTGAACAAGAGCCTGAGTTTAAAAACGGTGGTAACGCAGGGTTTAACGCCTACCTGGCTAAAAATGTAAGGTTTCCCGCTGTTGATAGGGAAAACGGTACATCAGGTAAAGTTATCATCACCTTCGTTGTAGAAAAAGACGGTTCATTAACAGATGTTAAAGTGTTACGTGCACCATCACCTACCATGGGCGATGCAGCGGCATCAGTTGTAAAGTCATCACCAGCCTGGAGACCGGGTAAACAAAACGGTCAAGCGGTTAGGGTGCAGTACACTATTTCGTTTGCTTTCTCATTAGCAGACGCCGATCAATAGAACAATGTCATCAAATTTACATGATAAGCAAAAATCGCTCACAAGGCGGTTTTTGCTCATTTTAGGTGTAGCCACATTAGTGTGTGTTACCATACTTGGCTTAATGATTATGTTTACAGATAAACTTAATCTTAATATGGGTAATACACAGCGAATGACTGTTGGTGGATTACTTGTGGCTTATGGTATTTATAGGTCATTCCGGATTTTTAAAACACAACCAGATGATGAATAAATTAAAAATAGCAAGCTTATGCTTTGTTTTTATATTGGCATTTCAGGCTTGTAAACAAAAGCCCGCAGCTTATACCGATACCATTTCTGAGGGTACCGCGAAATTTGCCGCTGATGAATCATTTGAGCCGATTGTAGAAGAGGAAAACTATATTTTTAAAGCACTTGATCCAAAAGCCCAACCGCAAATTATTTACAAACCCGAAAATGATGTAGTAAATCTTTTATTACAGGACAGTGTTCGGGTTGCCATCATATCGAGGCAACTGGATAGTGATGAATTAAAGGTTTTAAAAACCAGGAGACTGGTGCCTTCAGTTAGCCGTTTTGCAATTGATGCAGTAGCCATAATTGTAAACAAAGCGTCAAATGATACTACAATAACTGTTGCCGATATTAAAAAAATGCTTAACGGGCAAGCAAAATCAGCTATGAATATTGTTTTTGATAACCCAAACTCAAGTTTGGTGCGATATTTGAAAACATTAGCGGGTGTTACCGACTTTAAACTAAAGAATATTTTTGCACTCAAATCAAATAAAGAGGTAATAAAATACGTTAGTACACATCCGGACGCTATTGGCTTTACAGGCTTTAACTGGCTGGATGATCCCGATAAGGATTATGCAGATGCGGTAAACAATATTAAAATTGTAAGTGTTAAGGACGAGGATAATAAAAAATACGGAACGCAATACTACAGGCCTTCGCAGGAAACATTGTCATTAGGACAATATCCGTTAAAAAGAGACTTGTATATTATAAATTGCACGGGCAGACAGGGCTTAGGTAGCGGTTTCGAAATGTTTTTAAATAGCGACCGTGGCCAGCGAATAGTTTTGAGTTCAGGTTTATTACCAAGCGTAATGCCAGGAAGAGAGATCGAAATAAAAAAGAAGTAAACTAACATAATTCTAATATAAATAATTCCAAATGAAAATTACCAGTAAAGTAGCTGTGGCAGCATTAGGATTGGTATGCATAGGTTCTGTAGCTAACGCGCAGAGCCTTGATGATGCTAAGAAAGCGATTAATGCCGAGCAATATTCAAAAGCCAAATCGATACTTAAAAACCTAACGGTTACAGAGCCCACTAAAGATGCGGACTATTTTTACCTGGGCTGGGTTTACCTGCAACAGGACGAAGCCGATTCAGCAAAATTAATCTTTAATAAAGGCCTGGCTGTTAATCCTAAATCTGCTTTAAACTATGCAGGTTTGGGTGCCGTAGCGTTTGTTGATAAAGACAAAGCTACAGCCACCACAAATTTTAACCAGGCTATTGCCTTAGCAACTAAAAAAGATGTTGAACCTTATGTATATGTAGGTAAAGCTTATTTGTTGGTGCCTTCAGTAAATGCGGCTATCGCACCTGCTGATGCTAAAGCAGCTATCGATGTATTGACAAAGGGATTGACAATCAACCCTAAAAATACTGATCTATTATTAGCCAGAGGCAGCGCATACTTATCGCAACTGCAAAACACAGAAGCATCTAACGATTTTGATGCAGCATTGGAGATCGATCCAAAACTGGCATCTGCTGATGTTGCTGAAGGTGTAATATCAAAATTTGCAAATAACTATACTGATGCTGAAGCTAAATTTCAGGCGGCATTAGCTATTGACCCTAACTTTGGGCCGGCTTACCGTGAGTGGGCTGAAACAGACCTGCGTTGGGCTAACAGTGAGGCTAAAATGTCTGCTAAAAAACAAGAAGCAGTTGAGCATTACCAAAAATTCTTGAGCTTAACAGATATGTCTGTTGAGTCACAAATGCGTTATGCCGACTTCTTGATCTCAGCAAAGGATCCTGCTGATTATAAAATATTACAACAATTAGCAACTGATATGTCAAAATCAGCGGGTACAAACCTTCGTATTTACCGCTATTTGGGCTATGCTGCTTATGAGAATAAGGATTATGCCGCAGGATTAGCAGCTTTAAATACATGGTTAACCAAAGCCGATCCAAAGCGTATTATCCCTGCTGATTATTTATACTTAGGCCGTTTGCAAATAGCTACCGGTAAAGATTCATTAGGTGTACAAAATCTTAGAAAAGCATATGACCTTGACTCTACTCAAGCAGATGTTTTCCAGGAGATTGCTAAATCTGATTATACCAACAAAAAGTATTTAGAAGCCGCTAACGCTTATAAAGAATACATTGATAAATCACATAAAGCAACCCTTAATGATTATCTATCAGAAGCGTTAAGTTTCTATAAAGAGTACACTACCGAATATTACAGCAAAGCTGTACCAAAACCGGTAGCTGATACAGCTTTATTAACAAAGTCTGATAGCGCATTTAGCTATATACAACATAAAGCAACTGCACCAGTAGCTATTGTGGCTTTATACCAGGCTAGAGAGCAGGATTTTAAAGAGCCAGACAGAGCATCATCTAAAGGTTTAGCTAAGCCGTTTTATGAGCAATATATTGCTTTAACAACAGCTAAAGGCGTTAAAGATGGTGATAAGCCATTCCTTGCAGAAGCTTATGACTATTTAGGCCGTTATTATGAACTTGCAGCTAAAGATGATGCCAAAGCTACAGAGGCATATACTAATGCATTAGCTAATTCGCCTAGTGATACCGAAGCCTTGGATTACATGAAACGAAAAGGTAAAAAATAAAAAATACTAATAAAAAAGGGCCTCATTTAAATGAGGCCCTTTTTTATTAGTGATCCATTAGTATATTTGCAGCATGGAAGCACAAAGTTTGCCGGTAAATTTTTTGCCGATCATTTTTCAAATGATCGTAGCAGTTGGGTTTGTGGTTGGTACTATGTTTGTAACACACAAAATAGGCCCTAAACGCGCTACAAAAGATAAATTAACCCCGTTTGAATCAGGTATAGAAGTTGTTGGTAATGCCCGTACTCCAATATCAATCAAATACTTCCTGGTAGCTATACTGTTTGTATTGTTTGATGTGGAGGTTATTTTCATGTACCCATGGGCTGTAAACTTTAAAGCATTGGGTGGCAGCGGGATGATAGAAATGTTCATTTTTATGGCTACGCTGTTATTGGGCTTTATCTACATCATCAAAAAAGGTGCGTTAGATTGGGATTAGTTAGCCCTTCCTAAATCCTCCCCGGTAGGGAGGACTTTATTATAATTGATTGATATAAAAGGACTTTTTAAAAAGTATCCCCTACAGGGGGAGATTTAGAGGGGGCTGGTTGTTTAGATTCGTTCTAAATATATTCTATCAATAACATAGTGTATCAAATACAGTATAAAAAATTGTAAATTTGCTTATCCTTTCCGCATTTGGATAGGTTTTTGTATTATATAGTTCATGAGTGATATTCAGTTAGTTGAAGCTCCTCCTGGTGTAGAAGGTGCTGGGTTTTTTGCTACTTCGCTTGATAAAGCAATAGGTTTAGCACGTTCAAACTCGTTATGGCCACTGCCATTTGCCACTTCTTGCTGTGGTATTGAGTTTATGGCCACTATGGCTTCTCATTATGATTTGTCGAGGTTTGGTGCCGAGCGTTTGAGTTTTTCTCCTCGCCAGGCCGACTTGTTAATGGTTATGGGTACCATATCCAAAAAAATGGGTCCTGTCCTTCGTCAGGTTTACCTGCAAATGGCTGAGCCACGTTGGGTAATGGCTGTTGGTGCCTGCGCATCAAGCGGTGGTATATTTGATACCTATTCGGTATTGCAGGGTATTGATGAGATTATCCCGGTTGACGTTTACGTACCCGGCTGCCCGCCACGCCCCGAAGCTATTATTGATGGCTTTATAGGCATCCAGAAATTAGTGCAAACAGAATCGCTGCGCCGTCGTAACACGCCGGAGTATCAGAAATTATTAGCTTCATACGGAATTCAGTAATGGGTAAGATCACTAACGAAGAACTTTTAAAAAAGATCAACGAAAAGTTTGACCAGCAAATAACCGTTGTTGGCGAACCATATGGTTTATTAACCATTGAAACTGGCCGCGAGCAAATAATAGCGCTATTAGAATTTTTGAAAAATGATACTGTACTCCAGTTCATTTATTTAACAGATATAACCGCTGTGCATTATCCCGAAACGGCAAACCCTATCGGTGTAATTTATCATGTGCATAGCCTGGTAAATAATGTGCGTATCCGCATAAAAGTTTTCTTGCCTGCCGAAGATTATCACATCCCTACTGCAACAACAGTATGGCACGGTGCTAACTGGATGGAGCGTGAAACTTATGACTTTTTCGGAGTGATATTCGATGGTCACCCGGATTTACGCAGGATATTAAATGTTGATGACATGACGGTTTTCCCGATGCGCAGAGAATATCCGCTGGAAGATCCTAACCGTGTTGATAAAAAAGATTATTTTTTCGGAAGATAGAAGATGCAGAACCACCCGGTATATACAGATAACGATCCGCAAACCGCGCCCTCAACCCTTAACTTAGGGCCAACGCACCCGGCTACGCATGGTGTTTTTCAAAACGTGCTGCAGTTGGATGGTGAACGGATCATAAGCGGCGTATCAACCATTGGTTATATACACCGTGCTTTTGAAAAAATTGCTGAACACCGCCCTTTTTACCAGATCACTCCATTAACAGATCGTTTAAACTATTGCTCATCACCCATCAATAACATGGGCTGGCACATGACGGTTGAAAAGCTGTTAGGTATCGAAACACCAAAACGTGTTGATTACCTACGTGTAATAGTAATGGAACTGGCCCGTATATCAGATCATATCGTTTGTAACGGTGTATTGGGTGTTGATACCGGCGCTTTCACAGGTTTCCTTTACATGATGGAACACCGTGAGGCTATTTATGAAATTTACGAAGAAGTTTGCGGCTCGCGCCTTACTACCAACATTGGCCGTATAGGTGGTTTCGAGCGTAACTTTAACGCCATAGCTTTTAACAAACTGCGTAAATTCTTAAAGGATTTCCCGCCGGTATTAAGAGAATTTGAGGCATTATTTAACCGTAACCGCATATTTTTTGATCGTACCAAAGGCGTAGCAGAAGTAACTGCTGAAGATGCATTAGCATACAGCTGGAGCGGCCCGCTTTTACGTGCGGCAGGTGTTGATTACGATGTTAGGGCGATGAATCCTTACTCTTCATACGAAGATTTTGATTTTGAAGTGCCTGTAGGCGAGAATGGCGATGTTTATGCACGTTTCCTGGTTCGTAACGAAGAAATGTGGCAAAGCATGCGCATTATTGAGCAGGCTTTAATGAAACTGGAAAAAGAACCAACAGATATATTCCACGCGGATGTGCCTGAGTTCTACTTGCCTCCAAAAGAAGAAGTTTACAATAACATGGAAGCCCTTATTTATCACTTTAAAATAGTGATGGGCGAAATAGATACCCCGAATTCCGAAGTATATCACTCGGTTGAGGGTGCCAATGGCGAATTAGGTTTTTATTTGGTTAATGATGGTGGCAGATCACCATACCGCTTGCATTTCCGCAGGCCAAGTTTTATCAATTACCAGATGTATGCGCCAATGAGCCGTGGTATGTTACTGTCTGACGCGATTATTAACATGAGTAGTTTAAACGTTATAGCCGGAGAATTAGATGCTTAGAGTTGACAATTCAGAAGCGATCCCGGTAGAGTTTTCGCCGGAGCTTGTAGCAAAGTTTGATGATATAGTTAGCCGTTATCCCGAAGGAAAACAGAAATCAGCATTATTGCCGATCCTGCACCTGGTACAAGCCGAATTTGGCTGGGTAAGCGCCCCCGCAATGGATAAGGTTGCCGACTATCTGCATATACAAGATATTGAAGTTTACGAAGTAGCTACTTTTTACAGCATGTACTTTATGCGCCCGCAAGGCAAATATATGCTGGAAGTTTGCCGTACAGGCCCTTGCTGCTTAGTAGGTGCCGAGAAAATAATGGATCATATTGAGCAAAAGTTGGGTGTTAAGGAAGGTGATGTTACGCCCGACGGATTATTCAGCTGGCGCGGAGTGGAATGTTTAGCAGCTTGTGGTTATGGCCCGGTATTGCAAATAAGCCCTGAGTATACTTTTTACGAAAAATTAACCAACGAATCTGTTGATCAATTGATCTCGGATTTAAAGGCAAAAGCTAGTAACTGATATGAATAGCTCAACTTTAATTATAACAGATATTGTATTAGTTTTAGTTGTAGTGTTAATATTTGCCACTGACGAGATAAAAAAACACGGTGCCATTTTGATACCGTTAATAGCAATAGCATGTGCAAGCTGTATTGTAAGGCACATTAGTCATTACAAGCACACAAAGAAATTATATTAAATAGCAATGGCACGTAAATTACTTTTAGAACATATAAACGTACCCGGCATTAACACTTTTGATGTTTATCGCTCAAAGGGAGGTTATGCTGCTGTTGAAAAGGCATTAAAAACCATGTCGTCTGACGATGTGGTGGAAGAGGTTAAAAAATCAGGCTTGCGTGGCCGTGGTGGCGCGGGTTTCCCTACCGGGATGAAATGGAGCTTTTTGGCTAAACCCGAAGGTGTTGCCCGTTACTTGGTTTGTAATGCCGATGAATCAGAACCCGGAACTTTTAAAGATCGTTATTTGATGACCTATCTCCCTCACTTATTAATTGAGGGGATGATTGTTGCCAGTTACGCTTTAGGTGCTAAAACATCATACATCTACGTTCGTGGTGAAATGATGCCGCAGATCCGCATCCTTGAACGTGCCATCGCGGAAGCAAAAAATAAAGGATTTTTAGGAAAAAATATTTTAGGTTCAGGTTACGATCTGGAGTTATATGTACAACCCGGTGGTGGTGCTTATATCTGCGGAGAAGAAACCGCTTTGTTAGAATCATTGGAAGGTAAACGTGGTAACCCGCGCATTAAACCGCCATTCCCGGCTATTGCTGGTTTGTATGGTTGCCCAACAGTGGTAAACAATGTAGAGTCGATTGCGGCAGTAGTGCCGATCATCAATGAAGGCGGCGAAGAGTATGCGAAAGTTGGTATCGGTCGTAGTACAGGTACAAAACTGATCTCTGCCGGTGGTAACGTTAAAAATCCCGGTGTTTACGAAATCGACTTAGGTTTACCGGTTGAAGATTTCTTATACTCCGAAGAATATTGCGGTGGTATTGCCAATGGCAAACGTTTAAAAGCGGTTGTTGCAGGTGGATCATCAGTGCCAATTTTACCTGCTAACCTGTTCATGAAAACTATAACTGGCGAACCACGCCTGATGAGCTACGAATCATTAGCCGAAGGTGGTTTTGTGAGTGGTACCATGATGGGTTCAGGTGGTTTTATCGCTTTTGATGAAGACCAATGCATTGTGCGCAATACCTGGAACTTCGCCCGTTTCTATCACCATGAAAGCTGCGGACAATGTTCGCCATGTCGTGAAGGTACCGGATGGATGGAAAAAGTTTTACACCGCCTGGAATATGGTCACGGTAAAATGAGCGACATAGATCTGTTGGTTGATGTATCTAAGAAAATTGAAGGAAATACAATTTGTCCGCTTGGTGACGCGGCAGCATGGCCGGTGGCCAGCGCGATCCGCCACTTTAGGGATGAGTTTGAGTGGCACGTAACAAACGGCGCTGAAGCGGTTAAAAGGAATTACGGAATAGCGCATTACGCTGATCCGTTGCCAAAGGTGGAAACTGTATAGGCCCCACCCAACCCTCCCCGGAAGGGAGGGCTTAAAGTTTGAGCAAAATGCTTCCAAAGTCTCCCCTTCCGGGGGAGATTTAGAGGGGGCCAATTAATTAAAATAATGAAAGTAACAATAGACGGAATATCCGTTGAAGTAGAAGCAGGAACATCCATCCTTAATGCCGCAAGGATTATTGGGGGTGATATTGTGCCACCTGCAATGTGCTATTATTCTAAGCTGGAAGGCAGTGGTGGTAAATGCCGTACCTGTTTGGTTAAAGTAAGCAAAGGCTCTGAAAAAGATCCTCGCCCTATGCCTAAACTGGTAGCATCTTGCCGTACCACGGTAATGGATGGGATGGAAGTGCAAAATATTACTTCGCCAGAGGTAATTGAAGCACGTAAAGGTATTGTGGAGATGTTATTGATCAACCATCCGCTGGATTGCCCTATTTGCGACCAGGCTGGTGAGTGCGATCTGCAAAACTTAGGTTACGAGCATGGCGCTGTTAAAACCCGGTATGAGTTTGACCGTCGTACATTCGAGAAAATAGACATCGGCGATAAAATACAATTACACATGACGCGCTGCATCCTGTGCTACCGTTGTGTTTTCACTGCTGACCAAATCACCAATCACCGCGAACATGGTATCCTTAACCGTGGCGATCACTCTGAAATATCTACCTACATACAAAAAGCGGTTGATAATGATTTCTCAGGTAACGTGATTGATGTTTGTCCGGTAGGTGCGTTAACTGATAAAACTTTCCGCTTTAAAAATCGTGTTTGGTTTACCAAGCCGGTTGAGGCACACCGCGATTGCAACCACGAAAACTGCAAAGGTAAAGTAACACTTTGGTATAAAGGCGAAGAGGTTTTACGTGTTACCGCACGTAAAGATGTTTATGGCGAAGTAGAAGATTTTATTTGCAACGAATGCCGTTTCGATAAAAAGAAAACAGCTGATTGGGTTATTGAAGGCCCGCGCAAGGTATCAAACCACTCGGTTATCAGCTCAAACCACTACGATACAATGAAGCCACTTCCGGTTGTTAAAAGCAACCCGGTATTAATAGAGGCAAACCAGGAACAATTTGAACGGGAAACACGCTTATAATGGAATTAGGAGATATTATAATAAAATTTATATTGGTAGTGATCATTTTCGCTATCAGCTTGGTTGTAGCCATGTATTCTACCTATGCCGAGCGTAAAATAGCGGCATTTTTTCAGGATAGGATAGGCCCTAACCGTGCGGGTCCATGGGGTTTATTACAACCTTTATGCGATGGTGCTAAAATGTTCCTGAAAGAAGAGATCATCCCAACTAATGCCAGCGCGTTCCTGTTTATTGCGGGTCCTTCATTGGCTATTTTAACAGCTTGTTTAGGTTCGGCTGTTATTCCATGGGGACAAAATATTCAGATCGGTTCACGAGTTGTTGAACTGCAGGTTGCTGACATTAACGTAGGTGTATTATATATATTCGGTGTAGTATCATTAGGCGTTTATGGCGTAATGATAGGAGGCTGGGCATCAAACAACAAATACTCATTACTAGGCGCTATACGTGCTGCATCGCAAAATATCAGTTACGAAATTTCAATGGGTCTTTCTATCATCGCCCTGTTGATGTTAACCGGTACTTTAAGCTTGCGCGAATTGGCTGCACAACAACATGACTGGCACTGGAATGTGTTGCGCCAGCCATTAGGCTTCTTACTGTTCATCGTTTGCGCATTTGCGGAAACCAACCGTACACCATTCGATTTGCCTGAGTGCGAAACCGAGCTGGTAGGTGGCTATCACACAGAATATTCATCCATGAAGTTAGGTTTTTACCTGTTCGCGGAGTATATCAACATGTTTATCTCATCGGCAGTAATGGCTACCTTATATTGGGGTGGTTACAACTACCCGGGTATGGATTGGGTATTGGTTCACACCGGCCCTACAATCGGCCCGTTGATTGGTGTAGCTGTGTTATTTGCTAAGATATTTTTATTCATATTCTTTTTTATGTGGGTACGCTGGACAATCCCGCGTTTTCGCTACGATCAGCTGATGGACCTTGGCTGGAAGGTATTAATACCTTTGGCAATTGCCAACATTGTATTAACCGGTCTTATTAGCAATTATTTATAGATAGAGGGATAATGGAATCATTAAGTAATAAAAGAAAGTTAATTGAATCAAAGCCACTCAATTTTTGGGAGCGGGCTTATTTGCCTGCAATCATCAGCGGCTTATCAATTACCATGAAACACTTTTTCAGGAAACCGGTAACTATCAGCTATCCTGAAGAAAAACGTGAGTTTTCAGAAAATTTCCGTGGCATGCACTCGCTTAAACGCGATGAGAACGGTAAAGAACGTTGCACCGCCTGCGGTTTATGTGCATTATCATGCCCGGCAGAAGCCATTACCATGACGGCCGCTGAGCGCCAGAAAGGTGAAGAGCATTTATATCGCGAAGAGAAATATGCCGCTGTTTATGAGATAAATATGCTGCGTTGCATCTTCTGCGGATTGTGCGAAGAGGCTTGCCCTAAAGAGGCGATCTATTTAGATGGTGATATTGTACCGGCAGATTATCTGCGTAAAGATTTTATATACGGTAAGGACAAATTAGTAGAGGCACCCCTAAATCAATAAAGAAGTTTTATACCTTTGCCCATCCTTTTATGGGCATAAGGTATTTTGTAAATATAAACATGAATACATTTTACTTCATCGCGTTTTTATCCATATTCTTTTCGATATTGGTTATAACTGCCAAAAATCCGGTGCATAGCATACTTTATCTTGTACTTACATTTTTCACTTTCACGGTACATTACATTTTACTTAACGCCCAGTTTTTGGCGGTAGTAAACTTTATTGTATACATGGGCGCCATATTGGTGTTGTTCCTATACACACTGATGTTGATCAACCTGAATAAGGATTCGGAGCCAGTAAAATCAAACATGGTAAAAATTGCCGCTGTTTTAGGCGGAGGTTGTTTACTAGTGGTATTGGTGGGCTGCCTTAAACAAGTGGGCGTTGCCGATCCTGTTTTACTTAAAGATCCCGGATTAGGGCTTGTACAAAATTTAGGTAAAGTATTATTTAACGAGTTTTTATTACCGTTTGAAATATCCTCGCTGTTACTATTATCAGCAATGGTTGGGGCCGTTTTATTAGCTACTAAAGATCCAAAACCAAAATCAGTGTAATGGAAAGTTTAACCAATACCATAAAATCAGTACCGCTTAATCATTACATCCTGCTGTGCTCTATTATATTTTCAATAGGGGTAATGGGTGTGTTATTGCGCCGTAATGCTATCATCATATTTATGTCGATAGAATTAATGCTGAATTCAGTTAACCTGTTGCTTACCGCGTTTTCAGTTTATCATGGCGATGCTAGCGGACAAGTATTCGTATTCTTTGTTATGGCACTTGCCGCCGCCGAAGTCGCGGTAGGTTTGGCTATTATAGTAATGATATATCGTAACACCAACTCTGTTGATACTAACGTATTGAACAGGTTGAAGTGGTAATAGAGCCCCATCCAACCCTCCCCGGAAGGGAGGACTTGACTAAGGCGTGTTTTAAATATTAACAATTAAATAAAAATTCAAGTCTCCCCTGCCGGGGGAGATTTAGTGGGGGCTTATAAAAAATGGATAAATACATCTGGCTTATTCCTGTACTACCCTTAGCCGGTTTTATTATTAATGGCGTTGGCCGTAAAAGCTTATCCGAAAAAGCGATAGGTTTTATCGGTAGCTTTCTGGTATTGGTTTCATTCGGATTAAGTGTTGCCGCTTTTTTACAGGTAAAATCTTCAGGCCAAGCAATCAATGTTCAATTATTCGATTGGATTGATGTTGGCGCATTCCACGTACCATTCGCTTTTGTGGTTGATCAGTTAAGCTCATTAATGTTGCTGATTATTACTGGCGTAGGTTTCCTTATTCATTTATACTCTATTGGCTATATGCATTTAGATGAAGGTTTCGGTAAATTCTTTGCCTACCTTAATCTGTTCGTATTCTTCATGTTATTGCTGGTTTTAGGTTCAAACTATGTAGTAATGTTTATCGGTTGGGAAGGCGTAGGTTTATGCTCATACCTGTTAATCGGTTACTGGTTTACCAACCCAGACTATGCTGATGCTGCTAAGAAAGCATTTATCATGAACCGGATTGGCGATTTAGGTTTCTTATTAGGGATTTACCTGATCTACCAATATTTTGGAAGTTTTGCATTCTCAGATGTATTCCCAAGAGCTGCCGCTGCACATGCAGGTTCAGTACCATTTGTATTGATCACTATATTATTATTTGTAGGTGCAACCGGTAAATCGGCGCAAATACCATTGTTTACCTGGTTACCCGACGCGATGGCCGGCCCAACCCCGGTATCCGCATTGATACATGCTGCAACAATGGTTACCGCAGGTATCTATATGATTGCCCGCTCAAACATCTTGTTTACACTGGCTCCGGATACCATGCACGTTATCGCCATCATTGGTTTGGCTACTGCTATATTCGCCGCGCTGATCGCTTTAACTCAAACTGATATAAAAAAGGTACTGGCGTATTCAACCGTATCACAATTAGGCTATATGTTTTTAGGTTTGGGCGTTGGTGCTTACACAGGCGCTTTCTTCCACGTAATGACACACGCTTTCTTCAAAGCATTATTGTTCCTTGGTGCGGGTTCTGTTATCCACGGTATGAACAACGAGCAGGATATGCGTAAGATGGGCGGTTTAAGAGGCAAATTACCTATTACGTTTATCACTATGCTGATCGGTACGCTTGCTATATCTGGTATACCTCCGTTCGCGGGTTTCTTCTCTAAAGATGAAATTTTAGCTCATACATTTGCGCAAAGCCCTATCATGTACGTGTTAGGTGTTATCGCAGCCATGTTTACCTCATTCTATATGTTCCGTTTGCTTTTCCTTACATTTTATGGAAAGTTCCGCGGTACACATGAGCAGGAGCATCATTTGCATGAATCACCCCCAAGCATGACTATACCGCTAATCGTATTAGCTGTATTATCAGTAATAGGTGGTTTTTTAAACGTACCGGAATCATTAGGGGGGAGTCACTGGTTGGCAAACTACCTTGCACCGATATTTGCGAAATCGGCAGCGATTGTGCCTGTTGTTGAAATGAAAGGCAGCACTGAAATTATTTTGATGTGCGTTTCTGTCGGATCAGCAGTGTTGGCATTCCTTTATGCATTCATCAAATACAGTAAAAATGGCGAAGTGCCTTCACCTGACGGTGAGAACCGCAATTTCCTGGTGAACTTATCATACAATAAGTTTTATGTTGATGAGATCTATGATGCCATCATCCGTAAACCACTGGATGCTCTTTCGGACTTCCTGTACAATGTGATTGATAAGATGGGTATTGATGGATTGGTAAATGGCATTGGCGATTCGCCTGTTGAAGCCAGCAAAGGTTTACGTTTACTGCAAACAGGTAACGTAGGCTTCTACATATTTATGATGGTGGCCGGTATTATTGCCGTGCTAGTATATAGTTTTGTTAAAATATAAACCATAGCGTTTACAATATAAAAATGACGGTTAGTATATTAATTTTTTTACCGATAGTTGCAGCCCTTGCTGTATTGATATTCAAAAATGAAGTTGCAAAACATGTTGCTTTATTTTTCGCAGTTGCCGAATTGGGCGTTGTTGCTTATTTGTTAACTAAATTTGTTCCTGACGCGTCATTACAGTTCGCTGTTGATGTGCCGTGGATACCCAAATTTGGCATTTACTTTACCGCCGGGATAGATGGTATAAGTATGGTACTGGTGTTGCTTACAGCCCTGTTAGTACCCATAATTATACTTACTACTTATCAGCATACCTACCGTAAAGCAGCCGCATTTTATTCGTTGATATTGTTTATGCAAGCCGGTTTACTGGTTGTATTTACAGCGCTTGATGGTTTCTTGTTTTATGTTGGATGGGAAGCGGCATTAATACCAATATACTTTATCTGCGCCTTGTGGGGCGGAGAGAATCGCATAAAGGTTACCCTTAAGTTTTTCATTTATACTTTTGCAGGTTCGCTGTTTATGCTGGTAACTATCATTTACTTGTACATGAAAGCGCCTGAAGGCACTTATGACCTGATGGCATTTTATCGCCTTAGTTTAACTACTTCACAACAATCATGGGTATTCCTGGGCTTCTTTATTGCCTTTGCTATTAAAATTCCAATATTCCCTTTTCATACCTGGCAGCCGGATACCTATACCGAAGCGCCATCAGCTGGTAGCATGCTTTTAGCAGGTATCATGTTAAAAATGGGGTTATATGGTATGATGCGTTGGGCTATACCTAGTGCACCACTTGGCTTTTTTAAATGGGGCAATACAGTAATTATATTGGCTTTAATAGGTGTGGTTTATGGTGCTTTAATTGCCTTTAGACAAAAGAACGGCAAACGCCTGGTAGCCTACTCATCAATAGGGCACGTAGGGCTTATTGCTGTAGGTATATTCACGCTAAGCACCGAAGGTATGCAAGGCGCGTTAATACAAATGCTTAGTCACGGTATAAACGTAGTGGGTTTATTCTTTATATGGGATATCATCAGCAGGCGTTTAAATACTTATGATACCGCGCAACTTGGCGGTATAGCCAAGGTTGCACCTAAATTTGCTACTGCGTTTTTAATAATTGTATTGGGTTCAGCTGCTTTGCCATTAACCAATGGTTTTATCGGTGAGTTCTTATTACTGAATGGAGCGTTCCAGGCGGATATAGTATTAGGCGCAGTTGCAGGCTTAACCATTATTTTTGCAGCGGTATACTTGTTACGCATGTACAAAAATGTTATGCAGGGCGAAACTAATGCGTTAACAGCTACATTTACCGACATAACAGGATCAGAAAAATTAACTTTAGCTATAATTTGTATATTAATTATTGGTATTGGCGTATATCCGGGCCCTATACTGCATCTTTCACAAGCGGCAGTTGACCAGCTTATAACAAATATCCATAGCAAGGCAATGAATATACCACTGGTACAGCACTAAATTTTAGTACAGGAATTATAAAAATTAAAATTTAGAGATCAGAATTAAAAAGACAACATGAATACCTTAATAATCATATCTGTTTTATCTATTGTGCTTTTGTATTTAGGCTTGTTTAAAGCCCAAAAAGCACTGTTGCCAGTTACTGTTATCGGCCTTTTGGTTGCTTTGGGTTTAGCCATATCGCAATGGAATAATGGCGCGCAACCAATTTTTCATGATATGATGTTGTTTGATAATTATTCAATAGCATTTTGTGCCATTACAATTACCACAACCATACTTATCCTGTTATTATCTAAAGGCTACTTTGAAAAAATAAGCAGCCATATAGCAGAATACTATGCGATAATCTTGTTTTCGCTGGCTGGAATTGTGGTAATGGTATCGTACTATAACCTTGTAATGCTTTTCATCGGTATCGAGATCATGTCGGTAAGTTTGTACATATTGGCAGGTATCAAAAAGAATGATTTTGCTTCAAACGAAGCCGCTTTGAAATACTTCCTGATGGGCGCGTTCTCAACCGGGTTTCTATTGTTTGGTATCGCGTTGATCTACGGTTCAACCGGATCGTTCCATTTAGAAGCCATACGCGATTACGTTATCGCTAATCCACGCACTATCGACCCAATGTTTTACGTAGGCATTATGCTGATCATCGTAGGCCTTTGCTTTAAAGTAGGCGCTGCTCCATTCCACTTCTGGACTCCGGATGTTTACGAAGGTTCACCAACACTGATCACCGCATTCATGTCTACAGCAGTTAAAACTGCAGGTTTCGCGGCATTTCTTCGTTTGTTTACTGAGTGCTTTCAGCCGCTTTCATCTTTTTGGATGCCGGCGTTATTGGTTATCACTATCCTGACATTATTTATTGGCAATATAACAGCACTATATCAACAAAGCTTTAAACGCATGATGGCTTTCTCAAGCATATCACATGCTGGTTACTTATTGTTTGCTATTGTGGCTTTAGGTGCAAGTTCTGCCAATGCGGTATTCGTATATGCTACGGCTTATTCAATTGCTTCAATCATCGCGTTCGCGGCGCTGATACTGGTTCGCCAGCAATCAGGCAGCGATAATTTTGATGCATTCAACGGATTGGCTAGAAAGAACCCGTTCCTGGCATTCACATTAACCATTGCTATGCTTTCATTGGCGGGTATACCGTTAACGGCGGGCTTTATTGGTAAGTTCTTTATGTTCTCATCAGCATTGTCACATTACCAAATTTGGTTGGTGATATTAGCTGTGATAAACGCTATAATAAGTATCTTCTACTATTTCAGGGTTATAGTTGCGATGTATTTCCGCAGCGCGGAAACAGAGGAGCTGATCATCCCAACTTATTACAAGTTTGTTTTAGGCCTGTCGGCATTAGTAACTATACTAATTGGTATTTACCCAACATTTATTACCGGACTTATTTAATAATTCAGGTAATAACCATTCAATATAATATTTGTAGATTTACAAATATAGTGAATGGAAAATTTTTGGGAACATCTTCAAAATTTAACCGACGCTCAATCCATTATAAGTAGAGGCGGTTTTTACTTTTTGCTTACCGTTGTGTTTGCTGAAACAGGATTGTTTTTTGGCTTTTTTTTACCAGGAGACTATCTGCTGTTTATGGCTGGCTTGCTTTGTGCCAATGGCATATTCGATGTAAATATCACTACACTCATCTTGTCAATAATTGCTGCAGGCATTTTGGGCAACTTTGCAGGGTATTGGTTTGGTTATCGTACAGGCCCAATTTTGTTCACCAAAAACGATTCTTTGCTGTTTAAAAAGCGATATGTGGTAATGGCGGAGCAATTTTATCTAAAATACGGTGGTATGGCACTAATTTTGGGCAGATTTTTCCCGATAATTAGAACTTTTGCGCCTATCTTTGCAGGTGTTGTTAAAGTTGATATTAAAAAATTCACTTTATACAATATAGTGGGTAGTGTGGCATGGGTAGTAACGCTGTGTTTATCAGGTTATTTCTTAGGCGTAAAGTATCCCGACGTAAAGCATTATGCACAATACATAGTAATTGGCTTTTTTGTACTAACGTCGATCCCATTAATTTTAGCCTTTTTTAAAAGGCAACATGTACAGCATAACAATTAAATAAAAAATATAATATTACTAAATGAGTACTCAACATCCCTGGCACCAGGTTTCTCCCGGCGATAATTTTCCTGAAGTTGTAAATGCGATAATCGAGATCCCGAAAGGATCAAAAGCGAAATATGAGATAGATAAGGAATCTGGTTTGTTAAAACTCGACCGTGTTTTGTTTTCATCAGTAATGTATCCGGCTAACTACGGCTTTATCCCGCAAACTTATTGTGATGATCATGATCCTTTGGATATATTAGTGCTATGTTCTGTTGACGTGTTCCCTATGTCTATCATCGAAGCTAAGGTTATTGGTGTAATGCATATGGTTGACAACGGCGAGCAGGATGATAAGATCATCGCGGTAGCAAAAAATGATATGTCGGTTAATTATATTAACGATTTAAATGAGTTACCGCCTCACGCTACTAAAGAGATAGTTCGTTTCTTCCAGGATTATAAAAGCTTAGAAGGAAAAAATGTAACTATTGAGCATTTATTGGGTATGCGTTATGCCCACAAAGTAATTCAAGAAAGTATGGAGCTTTATAAGTCTACTTTCCCAGTGTATCAACAATAACTAATGGACCCCGCGGAACTCACAATAAATTATTTCTACCTTTTCCTTACCGTTTTTCTGGTAATATTAAACGGCTTTTTTGTAGCCGCAGAATTCGCCATGGTAAGGGTGCGCGGTTCGCAGATAGAAATCAAAGCTAAAACGGGCAGCCGCTTAGCTAAAACCACCCGCGGGATACTGCATAATCTGGATGGATACCTGGCTGCTACGCAGTTGGGTATTACCATCGCTTCGCTGGCTTTGGGCTGGTTTGGGCAATCGGTAGTAACAGCGGTAATGCTGCATTGCTTTTTGTCGATTGGTATTGCTATAACCTCGCCATTAATACTTAATATAAGCCATTTTGTAGCGTTCGCGGTTATCACGGTATTTCATATCACCTTTGGCGAATTGGCGCCCAAATCAATCGCTATACAGCGCTCTACACGTACGGTAATGGCAATTGCCGTTCCGTTAAGGTTGTTTTACGTGGTGTTTAAACCTATCATCTGGTGTTTAAATACTTTCGCCAATTTTATATTAAGACTTATTGGTATTGATGCCGCGCAGGGCGAAACCCACCACAGCTCAGAAGAATTACAATATCTTTTAGAGCAAGGTAAAGAAACAGGCGCGATTGATTCTAACGAACATGAGCTGATACAAAATGTATTTGAGTTTAATGAGCGTGTGGTGAAAAATATCATGGTTCCGCGTACTAAAATATCCGGGGTTGATATTGATACAGAGAAAGATGAGCTACTGGAGATATTAATTACCGAAGGTTATTCCCGCATACCTGTTTATGACGATGTGATCGATAAGATTGTTGGTATTGTACACGCCAAGGATATTTTACCCTTGCTGGCACGTAATGAGCCGATTGTTTTAAAAGATATTATCCGCAAGCCATACTTTATCCCCGAAACTAAAAAGATCAATGATCTGATGGCCGAGTTGCAGCAAAAGCGCATACAGATAGCCATTGTGCTGGATGAATTTGGCGGTACTGCCGGTATGGTTACCCTTGAAGACATTGTTGAGGAACTGGTAGGCGAGATACAAGACGAGTACGATGAGGAAAAACCTATTGTAGAACGTGTAAACGACCGTGAATTTATCGTAAATGCCCTTGCCCCAATATATGATGTAAACAGCCACCTGCCGCATGATTTACCTGAAGACGGTGATTATGATACGGTTTCGGGTTGGTTAGGTGATATTTTTGGTAAGATACCTGATGTAGGCGAGCAAAAGGAATCAAACGGTTATAACATTACCGTACTAAAAAAATCCGATCAGAATATTGAATCAGTAAAACTTGAACTACTGATAAATGAGGAAGATGCTGTAGATTTGCATTAATATGCATCTTTTTTACACTCCCGACATACAGCCAACGCATCCCCAATATTTTCTGAGCGAAGAAGAAAGTAAGCATGCCATACGTGTGCTGCGATTAAATGTGGGCGATGAGGTACAACTGATAGATGGTGGTGGTGGTTTGTATGCTGCTGAGATTAAGGATGCGCATCCTAAGCGCACCATCCTGCAAATAAACTCGGTAAAACTGGAGTTTAATAAACGCAATCATTATTTGCATATCGCCATCGCCCCAACAAAAAATATTGAGCGTTTGGAGTGGTTTTTAGAAAAAGCTACCGAAATAGGTGTTGATGAAATATCGCTCATCATCTGCCAGCGATCAGAGCGTAAAGAAGCTAAAACCGATAGGCTTAATAAAATTATCACCGCCGCTATAAAGCAATCCATCAAAGCATATCATCCTATTTTAAATGAACCGAAGCCTTTGACTAAATTATTGACGCGTGAGTTTGACGGTCAGAAATTTATAGCACATTGCGAGATAGGAGATAAGATAAAGCTGAAAGAAGCCATCATCCCCGGAGGGAAATATTTAATTTTAATAGGCCCCGAGGGTGATTTTACACCAAAAGAGATAGAAGATGCGTTAAGTAATAGTTTTAAAGCCATAACTTTAGGGGAGAGCCGCCTGCGTACAGAAACCGCGGCGCTGGAAGCTTGCTTCGAAGCGAATTTTTTAAATCGATAATGATGAGAAAAGGCATTTATACAGTAACCGTTTTGTTGACACTGCTTTTAATGAGCAGTTTTAGCGAGCCTACCTATAAAATGGCCAAACTGAAATACAATGGCGGCGGCGATTGGTATGGCGACCGCACAGCCCTGCCCAACCTGGCTAAATTTTGCAACGATAACCTAAAAACCAATTTCCAGATACAGGATGAAACGGTAGAGGTCGGCAGCGCAGAGATATTCAACTACCCCTTTGTTTTTATGACAGGGCATGGTAATGTGATCTTCTCCGATCAGGAGGCGAAAAACCTGCGGGCTTATTTAACTGGTGGCGGTTTCTTGCACATCTGCGATAATTACGGGCTCGACCAGTTCATCCGCCCGCAAATGAAAAAGGTTTTTCCCGAACTGGATTTTGTGGAGTTACCGCTTAACTATCCCATCTACCATCAAAAATATGATTTTCCCAATGGCTTGCCCAAAGTGCACGAGCATGACGGCAAAAGGGCACAAGGTTTCGGCCTGATATATAAGGGGCGACTAGTTTGTTTTTACGATTACCAATGCGATTTAGGCAATGGCTGGGAGGATTATGGAACCTACGCCGGCGACAGCCAGGAAACGCGCTTAAAAGCACTTAAAATGGGTGCTAATCTGATCCAATACATATTCACAAACCGCTAATCCGCGACCATTGGTTTAAATGATTCAATGTTGTTTTATATAAAAACCAAGAACAAAGCGTCATTGCGAGGAACGAAGCAATCTCTACATAGGCAGGTCGGGCTTGCAGGTTTCTCTGTATAGTATAGAGATTGCTTCGTTCCTCGCAATGACGATAGTTTTATTATTTTTTTAACAGCTTCCACGATCGTTGATTTAAATGATTAACGGATTTCGTTGATGATTGATGAAAGAATTATAAATTAGCAAGACCAATCAACGCAATCAATAAATCATTTAAATCAGCGGTCAATGATAAAGGTAAAAGTTAACGATAAATACAATTTCGAGATTGATAAAAATAACGATGAATTATTGATCAACGGCGAAGTTGTTAATGCTGATGTGAAGCAATTAAATGCCTCTGCTTATCATATTATTGATCGCTTAAAATCATATAATGCCGAGGTGGTTAGTTTTAACGCTGCTGATAAAACCGCGGAAATAAAGGTTAACAATAATGTGTACACGGTATCGGTAAAAGATCAGTTTGATGTATTGCTGGATAAGTTGGGATTAAATAACCTTAACAGCGCAAAAGTTAGTGAGGTAAAGGCCCCAATGCCGGGGCTGGTGCTAAAAGTGTTTGTTACCGAAGGTAGCGAAGTACTTAAAGGTGATAACCTGTTTATTTTAGAAGCCATGAAAATGGAGAACATTATAAAAGCCACTGCCGATGTTGCTGTTAAAACGGTAAAGATTAAACCAGGCGATAAGGTTGAAAAAGGGCAGGTGTTGTTGTTGTTTAAATAATTAGCCAGCCTATAAATATTTCTTGTCATTGCGGGGTACGAAGCAATCGCGAACTTTGCAAGACCGCCTTTTTACGTGCGATTACTTCGTTACAGCAATGACAAATCGGATCAGTCATACCATCCATCACTTAAATCTTTCCTATTTAGCTTATGGTCGGTGTTTTCACCACACCATAGTTTGATTCTAATAGCTAAACCACCGCCTAAGGTGGTAGGTTAGGGGTGGAGGCTACGCCAGAAACCGCTATTCAGTGTTTGGGTAAGTCCTAATCTGTTTTTGCGATATTATCCAGGTGATAGATAAAGCCCCCACCTTTGGTGGGGGGTGTTTACTCCGTAGTGGTGCGGTGTTTTCACCATAGGTGTTCGGAAGATTATTCAGGGGAGATTTTAAGATAGGTATTTACCTTATGTGGGTCACCACCGCATAGTACAAC